>NZ_JASZYV010000009.1 GCF_030316895.1 Variovorax dokdonensis | reverse complement strand
GCACGACAAGGCGATCGACAGCCGCCTCAAGAACGGTCCGCCGCTGGTGGCGGCCACCTTCGTGATTCCGTACCCGCCAGGCTTTCCGATCATGGTGCCGGGCCAGGTCATTGCCAGCGACACGATCGAGTTCATGCGCAAGCTCGATGTGAAGGAGATCCACGGCTACGACTCAGCCCTTGGCCTGAAGCTCCTGAAGCCCTCGGTGCTCGCCAAGCGCAAGTAACGCGCCACTCCCAGATCGCCATCGGCAAGAGCAAGGAGACCTCGGCATGAAAGCAAAAAGTATCCTGGCCTTCACCGCATTCGCCCTGGCAGCGGCCGGCGCCGCGGCACAGAAGTCGCAGGTGACCAATCCGGTGACGAGCAGTTCGGTCACTCTGTTCGGCATCGTCGATGTGGCGCTCAGCTACGGCAGCGGCAGCGCCGGCAACATCACGCAATTGACGAGCGGTCGCAGTACGCCGTCCCGTTGGGGCGTGCGCGGCTTCGAGGACCTCGGTGGCGGCCTCACGGCTGGCTTCTGGCTCGAGAGCCAGATCAACATGGACACCGGCACCTTCGGCACCACCAACGTCAACAACCAGCCCGATGGCAGCGCCAGCGCGCTCTTCAGCCGTCGCTCCACCGTGAGCCTGATCAGCAGTTGGGGCGAAGTGCGGCTTGGCCGGGACTTCACGGCCAGCTTCCGCAACCGGGACGATGTGGACCCCTTCGGCACCAGCGGCGTCGGCGCGAACCTGGTCGATGCCCTCAACCTCGAAGGCCCCGCATCCACGCGGGCCTCGAACATGGTCGGCTACTTCCTGCCGTCTGGTCTCGGCGGCTTCTTCGGAGAGGCGCAGTACTACATGGGCGAGACCGTCGACGTGTCCGGCCAGCCCGATTCGCATGCCGGCGACGGCTATGCAGCGCGGATCGGCTGGGCGGGCGCAGGCTTCGCCGTGGCCGTGGCGGGCAGCCGCACCAATCAGGTCCAGACCGCGACGCTGGGCGATGTCGACGCCTACAACCTAGGCCTGTCCTATGACTTCGAGGTGGTCAAGCTCAGCGGCGGCTACTACTACGGAAAGATCGAGCAGTTCGTGCCCTACAAGGCCACGGGTTGGCTTGTCGGTGCGGTCGTG
>NZ_JASZYV010000008.1 GCF_030316895.1 Variovorax dokdonensis | reverse complement strand
GCGCAGGTCCAGCGCCAGCGCGACGGCTTCCATCACAAGCTCGTACCCTTCCAGTTCCATCTGCCTGCGCGCCACGTCGAGCGACGCGATGATCTGCTGGTTGGGCGAGGTAGAGGTGTGGGTGTAGAAGGCCTCGTGGAACTGCTCCTCGACCTCGGAGAAGTCCTGGTCGTGCACCAGGATCATCGAGCCCTGGCGCAGCGCCGACATCGACTTGTGGGTGGAGTTGGTCTGGTAGACGCGGATGCGTGCAACGTCCGGGTCCGGCATGAGTCGCTTGTCGAGCAGCGAGGCATCCGACGGATCGAGCGCGTCGCCGACCTTTCCGCCCATGCTTTCCTTCCATTCTTCGAACGTCTTGCGGTAGTCCGGAGACAGCAGCCGGTCGTGCAGCGCCTGTGCCGCGCCCATGCCCGTGCGCCGGCGATGGAAGGGCGAGAAGCGCGCGAACGCGAACCAGGCTTCGTCCCAGAGAAAGACCAGGTCGGGCTTGATCGCCAGGCACTCTTCCATCACCCGGCGGCAGTTGTACATGTGGCCGTCGAACGTGCAGTTGGTCAGGTCGACGACGCGCGCGCGGTCGAGCTTGCCTTCCGCCTTGAGCGACAACAGGGCTTGCTTGATGGTGCGAAGCGGCACGGCCCCGTACATCGAGTACTCGACCATCGGGAAGGCTTCCAGATACAGCGGCTGCGCGCCCGCCAGCACGAGCCCGTAGTGGTGCGACTTGTGGCAGTTGCGGTCGATCAGGACGATGTCCCCAGGCCGGCACAGGGCCTGAACCACGATCTTGTTGGAAGTGGATGTGCCGTTGGTGGCGAAGAAGGCCTTGTTCGCACCGAAGGCGCGGGCCGTCATGTCCTGCGCCTCCTTGATGTTGCCGGTGGGGTCGAGCAGGCTGTCGAGCCCGCCCGTGGTGGCCGACGACTCCGCCAGGAACAGGTTGGCGCCATAGAACTGGCCCATGTCCCGTATCCAGTTGGACTTGAAGATCGATTTGCCGCGGGCCACGGGCAGCGCATGGAAGGTGCCGATCGGGCGGGCAGCGTACTTCTTGAGATTGTCGAAGAAGGGCGTGCGGAATCGCTCGGCCACGCCGCCGAGGATGCTCAGGTGAATCTCCATGAGTTCTTCCACCTCGTAGAACACGCGCCGCACCGACGCCGCCTGCATGCTGGTGGCGGTTTCCTCCAGGCCGCGCTCGGTCACGAGGTAGATGTCGATCTCCGGCCTGATCTGCTTGAGCGCGCTGGCCAGCAGAAGGCCGTTGTCGTGCTGGAGGCCGTCTTCCTGGATGTTGCCGAAGCGCTTGGCCAACTCGCGCACCGCCGGCATGTCGTGACGTGACCGGAAGCGAAAACCGTCGTAGATGACAACGGCCTGCAAGTTGGTGTTGACGATCGTCGCCACCACCGCGTCCTCGAAGCTGAAGCTCTGCACCAACTCGTAGGTGAAGCTGTCCTCGGGGCGGCGCAGCTTGCGCACCTCGCGCTGCAGATCGGCATCGCGCGTGGCCTCGAGCGACACGGTCAGCACTTCGAAGTAGGGCCGGCTCACATGGTCGGCCACCAGCCCGGGCGGAATGCGCTCGCTCACGTCGCCCTCTGCGTCGGCCTCAATGTTCCAGGCCGTGGCGTCGCGGCGGTAGGCGCCGGAGAAGATGGCCAGCTTGATCCGGCTGACACCATTGGCGAAGGCTTCCAGGTCACCTTCGGAAAGCAGCTTGCGCAGCTGCCGCATCAAGTGCGTGCCGGGGTAGGCCCAGAAGCCCTCCAGCGGCTCCAGCTGGCCCAGCAGTGTCTCGACCTGCGCAGCCAGCTGCTCCTTGTTTCCGCCAGGCCGCAGCTGCGACTGCGCGACGACCTGCAGCCTGCTCCAGCGTTCGCGCCGTGATTCCGCCGCACTGAGAAAGTCAGAGAGCGGCGCGCTGTCGGGGGTGTTGGTCGCGGTGGACTGAGTCATTTGCTTGTCTCCTGCATCCTTGTTCGACACGTTGCCGACTGGCAACGACTACTCTGGCAGTGCGCCAAGTACGTAAGTGGCCTCCAGCAATGGCGAGGGGAGTGCCGGGGAAAAGGCATCACGGAAGATCTGGACGATGTCGCCGCTGCGGTAGGTCTGCGCGAGCGCACGGTTGACCATCAGGCGCAGGTCGGCATCGCGGCGCATCATGAGGCCGTAGGTCTCCAGCGAGAAGTCGTCGGCAGCCAGACGCAATGGCGGGCCGGACGATGCGCCGGACGTCGCCTCGCCAGCCAGGATGAGCCGGTCGGTGGCATAAGCGTCGATGCTGCCGGCCCGCACGGCGGCGATGCCTTCCGTGTGCGTTGCCATCGTCACGTAGACGGGTTCTATGCCACGCGCGGATAGCCGCTGCAGGACCTGTTCGGTGGTGGTGCCGGGAATGACGCCAACACGCTTGCGATTCAGGTCAGCCACCTTGGTCATCCCCGACGACACCGTGGCGATGAACGAAGAGCTTTCGACCCAGATGGCGTTGCTGAAGTCAACCTGCTGCTCGCGTGCGAGCGTTCTCGACGTGCTGCCGCATTCGATGTCGACACGGCCGTCTTTGACGGCCTGTATGCGATTAGCGGCAGTCACCGGCACCCACTGAATGTTCAGCTGAGTCAGCTGCAGCTGAGTCTTCAGCGAGGCGGCCACGCGCCTGCACAGTTCGACCGAATAGCCCGAGGCCGAGCCGTCGGCGCCCTTGAAGGAAAAGGGGCGGGCATCCTCGCGATAGCCAAGCTTGAGCACCTGTGCCGACGCGATCTGCGACGGTGCCCCGGTCGCGGTGGCTGGAGCGGAACTGGTCGCGCATCCGCCCACGAGGGCAAGCAGGACAAGGGCGGGCAGGCCATGCGAAGTCTTCATTGCGCTGAACTCTTTCAGTTGTTCGCAGCCGACAGACTCGACCGCATCGTGGGAGCCAGAAAACTACATGCAATGCCAGGCAGTGCAAATCCTACTTAGGTTGGATCAATGCTCGTCACGGCCTGAACCAGCCGCTGCCAACGACCAGGTACACCGCATCGGTTCCGGGGCTGTGGGCCACGTCCAGGCCGACGTCCAGTCCGAACTTGCGCGCGAGCGTGTACCGAATGCCAAAGCCGCCACTGGCGACGTTCTGGGAAGAGGCGAACCTGTCGCGGCTGTGCGTGGCGCCGAAGCCGGCAAAGGCCACGGCGCTCCAACGGCCCGCGAAGCGCCAGCGTCCCTCCATCTCGAGGCTGGCGACTTCTTCACCCTGATAGCGCATGGCGGGCACGCCGCGCAGGAACACGTAGGGCAGAAGAAAGAATGGCGTGTCCTCCGACGCCCAGGCGTAACTGGCGCGTGCGCCGATCAAGATGTCTCGCGAGAGCGGATGCCAACCCATCAGCAATTGCTGAAAGCGTTCGAACTCGCCGGATGCGCCCAGCGCCTCGCGGGATGCGGCCCAGGAGGTCTCGGCATAGATCCCCTTCGTGGGCGTGAAGACGTTGTCGCGAGTGTCGTATTCGAGGATTGCGGTGGGCGCAGAAATAGTCACGCGCGTCCGTTCGGCCAGCGAAGGTAAGAGCGGTTCTTCACGCAGCGTCGGATCGACGTCGCCGTACACGTACCGAAGCCCGATGGCCCAAGGGGACTTGGGCGCCAGTTGCCAATTGACCTGCGCGACGGCACCGGTGAACTGCAGTGAGTAGCGCACCTTCTGATCCTCGACCGTGCCGGCGCGCTGGCCATAGAAGTCGATGTTGACCTGCCCGGCCGCCGCGCCGACCATTGTGCGCAGGCGCCCGCCCATCCAACGGCTCGAGTCGCCGGCAAACGTTCCTTTGGTGCCGTTCTCTGTGGCGAAGGCGCCCAAGCCCGAGATGTCGGGTCGGGACCATCCCTCGGCCGCATCTTCCGTTCTTGGCCGCAGGAACATGGCCGCGAGGCCGCCGCCCAAGCCAACGGCAGGCTCCGTCACGACAATCGGCACCGGCAGGAAGCCCTTCTGGTGCGCAAGAAAGTCGCTCATGTCGAAGCGGCCGTCTTGAGGGTCGAACAGGCGAACGGTCTTCTGATCCGTTGCGCTCGCCTGCGACGCGACTGCAGCTGCATCCGCCAACGGCGGCACCGAGTTCGCCCAGACGGCAGGCGCCATGCCAACGCCCGATGCAAGCGAGCACATTGCAAGCCGCCGGACGTGGCGCAATCTGCGTCCGGGTTAGGGCTTCATGCTCTTGGACCCGGCGCCTTCCGGTGTCCGCTGGAATGCCTCGACGTAGTTGCGCGCCACGGCCCGCACTGCGCGGCCGATCTGCTCGTAGACCTCTTCGTCCAGGTTGGCGAAGGAGATGCGGGCGGACCAGTCCGGGGCTTCGAAGCCGCCGCCGTTGAGCAGCACGATGCCGTGGTCTTCGGCCAGGCGAAAGACGATGTCCAGCGGGTGGACGTTGGCCTTGACCCATTGCACCAGCTCTTCGCTGCCGTACTTGCGCAGCCAGAATTCCAGGTCGATCAGGCCGTAGTAGTAGTCGAACTTGGGATTGGGTTGCACCTCGATGCCCAGGCCGCTGAGCGTCGCCTCGGCCCGGCGGTGGCAGATGTTCATGCAGGCCTTCTGATAGGCCTTGGCCTCGTCCATCAGCTCGTACAGCGAGAACAGGGACATCATCACCTGCTGGGGCAACGACAGGCCGGCGGTGTGATTGAGGGCCACGTCACGGCTGTCGGCGACGATGCGGTCGATGAACTTGATCTCGCGCGGATGGGGAGTCAGCGTGCCGTAGCGCTTGTCGAGCTTTTCAAGCGTGGTGGCGTCGTGGGCGGCGATCTTCTCGTCGAAGATGTTGTCCTCGTGCACCGCGATCACGCCAAGGCGCCAACCGGTGCAGCCAAAGTACTTGCTGTACGAATACACGCCGATGGTGTTGCGCGGATAGGCGCCGAGCAGCGAACGGAATCCCGGCACGAACGTGCCGTACACATCGTCGGTCAGCAAGAGCAGGTCGGGCCGCTTTTCAAGGATCTTGCCGATCTTGGCGATCACCTCGTCCGAGACCGCCATGGCCGAGGGGTTGCCGGGGTTCACGACGAAGAAGGCCTTGATCTTCGGATCGAGCAGCTTGTCGAGTTCCGCATCGGTGAACTGGAACCGGTTCTCTTGTGGCGCATGGATCGTCACGATCTGGAGGTCGTAGTCCTCCAGGTGGGGCATCTCCAGGTAGGGCGTGAAGATCGGCACGCCCAGCGCGATCGTGTCGCCGGCATTGAGCAAGCGGTTGTTCTTCAGCGACTTGAAGGTGTAGCACATGGCGGCCGTGCCGCCT
>NZ_JASZYV010000007.1 GCF_030316895.1 Variovorax dokdonensis | reverse complement strand
CCAGCCGCTGGGCGTGGTGGCGGGCATCACGCCCTTCAACTTCCCCGTGATGGTGCCCATGTGGATGTTCCCGGTGGCCATCGCCGCGGGCAACACCTTCATCCTCAAGCCCAGCCCGACGGACCCGAGCCCTTCGCTGCTGATGGCGCAGCTGCTCAAGAAGGCCGGTCTGCCCGATGGCGTGTTCAACGTCGTGCAGGGCAACAAGGTGGCCGTCGACGCGCTGCTGGAGCACCCGGACGTGAAGGCGGTGAGCTTTGTGGGCTCCACGCCCATTGCCAACTACATCTACGAGACCGGCGCGCGCCATGGCAAGCGGGTGCAGGCCCTGGGCGGCGCGAAGAACCACATGGTGGTCATGCCCGACGCGGACATCGAGCAGACGGTGGATGCGCTGATCGGCTCGGGCTACGGCTCGGCCGGCGAGCGCTGCATGGCCATCAGCGTGGCGGTGCTGGTGGGCGATGTGGCCGACAAGGTGATCCCCAAGCTCGTCGAACGCGCCCGCAGCCTGAAGGTGCTGGACGGCGAGAACCTGGCCGCCGAGATGGGCCCGATCGTCACGCGGGCGGCGCACGAGCGCATCACCGGCTACATCGAGCAAGGCGTCCAGGAGGGCGCGAAGCTGCTGGTGGACGGGCGCGAGTTCGACGGTGCGAAGGCCGGCGAGGGTTGCGCGGACGGCTTCTGGATGGGTGGCACGCTGTTCGACCATGTGACGCCCGAGATGCGCATCTACAAGGAGGAGATTTTCGGGCCGGTGCTCTCGTGCGTGCGGGTGCACGACCTGAAGGAGGCGGTGGAGTTGATCAACGCGCACGAGTTCGGCAACGGGGTGAGCTGCTTCACGCGCGATGGCAATGTGGCGCGCGAGTTCTCGCGGCGCATCCAGGTGGGCATGGTGGGCATCAACGTGCCGATCCCGGTGCCGATGGCCTGGCATGGCTTTGGCGGCTGGAAGCGCTCGCTGTTCGGCGACATGCACGCCTATGGCGAAGAAGGTGTGCGCTTTTACACCAAGCAGAAGTCGGTGATGCAGCGCTGGCCGGAGAGCATCGGCAAGGGGGCGGAGTTCGTGATGCCGACGGCAAAGTAGGCCGTCGCCGGATCAGTCTTGCGGATCGCCAGCGTCCGACGCGCGCTTGCCGCTGCGGCGCGCCTTGCGCTCGGCTTGCTCGGCCGCGCGGCGGGCGTTGCGTTCGGCTTCCCTGGCATTGCCTTCGGCAAGCCACTGGGCGTACTCCTCGGGCGTCTCCAGGCTGATGCGTCCGATGCCGCCGGAGCGCAGTTCGGTCAGCACGATCTCGGCCGCCTTCTGCAGGTTGACGCGCCCACCGGGCAACAGCGCGCCGCGTCGGCGGCCGATGGCCTCGAGCAGCTCGTCGTCGCTCAGCTCGGCGATCGGCGTCTTCAGCTGAAAGCGCCCTTCCAGCAGCGCGGCGTAGTGCTTGCGCAGGTAGGCCAGCAGTTCGAGCGCGACCTCTTCCTCGTCGTACGCATTGCGGCCCACCGCCCCGCTCGCGGCCAGGTTGTAGCCGCTCTGGTCGACGATGATGCGCGGCCACAGCATGCCGGGCGTGTCCCACAGATAGAAGTCGTCGGCCAGCACGATGCGTTGCTCATCGCGCGTGACGCCGGCCTCGTCGGCCGCCTTGGCCTGCCGCTTGCCCTTGAGCGTGTTGATGAGCGTGGACTTGCCCACGTTGGGCACGCCGCAGATCATGACGCGCATCGGCTTGGCCATGCCCACCCGCGTCGGCGCGAGCGCATAGCACGCGCGCACGATCTGCTGCGCGGGCGCCCGCTCTCCCGCATCGAGCGAGATGGCCTGGGTGTCCGGTTGCGCGTTGTAGTGCGCCAGCCAGCGGGCGGTGACGGTCGGATCCGCCAGGTCCTGCTTGTTGAGCACCTTCAGGCGCGGCTTTCGCGCGCTGAGTGCCTGCAGCATCGGATTGGCGCTGGAGCCGGGCAGGCGTGCGTCGAGCAGCTCGATCACCACGTCGATCAAGGCGAGCCGCTCGGCAATCGCCTTCTTGGTCACATGCATGTGACCGGGGAACCATTGAATCGGCATGTTGAGAAGGCTCGGATGCGCCTGGATTTCTAGATGGACTGCGCTGCCTTGGCGCCCTGATAGGCGCTGTACAGGCGCTGGAACACGGGGCCGGGTTTGCCTTCTCCGATGGGTCGTCCGTCGAGGTGGACCACCGCCAGCACTTCCTTGCTGGCCGAGCTGAGCAACAGTTCATCGGCACCGTGGACCTGCGCCGCGCTGATCGGCTGCAGTGAGAATGCGATGCCTTCCTGTTCGCAGAGCTCGCGGATCAGCTCGTAGCGAATGCCTTCGAGCACGTGCTGGCTCCTGGGCACGCCGAACACCGCGCCGCTTTGCACGACCCACACGTTCGACGCAGCGGCCTCGGTCAGCAGGCCGTCGCGAAACAGGATGGTCTCGGTGGCGCCGACGTCGGCCGATATCTGCCGTGCGAGCACATTGCCCAGCAGCGAGGTGCTCTTGATGTCGCCGCGTTCCCAACGAAAGTCGTCCGCGCTCACGCAGGCCACGCCTTCGCGTACCGCGCGGGTGCCGGGTCTGCGCATGGTCGAGGCCATCATGAAGACCGTCGGATCCACATCGAGCGGCATGACGTGATCGCGTGGCGCAACGCCGCGCGTGACCTGCAGGTAGACGGTCTGGTCGTCGTCAGGGTGCGCCTCGATCAGGGTGCGGCAGCGCTCCAGCCATTGCTCGCGCGTGTGGGGGTTCGAAATGCGCACCTTGTCCATGCTGCGTGCAAAGCGAGCGAGATGCTCGTCGAAGCGAAACAGCTTGCGGTCATAGACGGGCACGACGTCGTAGACACCGTCTCCGAACAGAAAGCCCCGGTCGAGCACCGAGACCTTGGCTTGGTTCAAAGGCAGATACTGGCCATCGAGATAGCACAGGGTCGCGGGCAAGGCGCTCATGTCGCGGGACGTCTGGAAGAAATGGCCGGACGCCGTCGGCTCAGCGGCGTGCCGCCGCCATGCCTTTGGCGACTTCGTTGCTGCCCTGGGCGGCGCCACTTTGCGGCACCTGCTCGCCCGTGCGGTCGGTTACCTCGGCCAACCGTGCGGCCAGGGCCTCGGGCACCTGATCGCCGATGCCGATGTAGCGGCCTTCCGTCAACGTGATGTGCGCCGCCTCGAAGGTGCCGGCGCCGGCACACAGGATGGTGCGATTGGGCGCATCCTGCCCGGCGAGCACCAGCATGGCCGGAACGACCGCCTCGGGGCGGAAAGCCTCGAGCATTTCCTTCGGGAACAGGTCTTCGGTCATGCGCGTCGCGGCGGTGGGCGCCAGGCAATTGACGCGAATGTCGTTCTTCGCACCTTCGATGCTCAGCGTCTGCATGAGTCCCACCAGCGCCAGCTTGGCGGCGCCGTAGTTGCTCTGCCCGAAGTTGCCGTAAAGGCCGGACGACGAGGTTGTCATGACGATGCGCCCGTACTTCTGCTCGTTCATCAGCGCCCAGACGGCCTTGGTGCAATGCACCGCGCCCATGAGGTGCACGTCGACCACCGAACGAAAATCTTCCAGCTCCATCTTCGCGAAGCTCTTGTCCCGCAGGATGCCGGCGTTGTTGACCAGGATGTCGACGCGGCCGAAGGCTTCCACGGCCTGCGCAACCATCGCCTGCACCGCCGCGAAATCGGTGACCGATGCGCCATTGGCGATCGCCTCCCCGCCAGCGGCCTTGATCTCGTCGACCACCGCCTGCGCGGCCACGGGCGATCCACCCGTGCCGTTGACGGTACCGCCCAGATCGTTGACCACCACCTTCGCGCCACGAGCGGCCAGCGCCAATGCATGCTGGCGACCCAGGCCGCCGCCGGCACCGGTCACGATGGCCACGCGGCCCTTGAAGTCGAGGATGGGGGAGTCGTTGCTCATGCGAATGCTTCCTTGGATGGCTGAGTTGCGCCCGCCGCGGCGGGCGAACCCCCAACTTTAAAGGGCGGCGGCCAGTGGCCGGCGGCGCAGGCCCAGGCGGCTTGGCGACACGTACTGCTGTCGATAGACCTCGAAGGGCATCGTGTCGTTCGCCTCGATCTCTTTCTGTGCCTCGATCGATTCGCGGGTGGCCTCTTCGAAGCGCGCCTGCTCCTCGGACGACCAGGGCAGTTGCATGAGTGCCTGCCGGGTCTGTTCGGAACGCTCGCGCACGAACGAGACGAACGAATCGCCGTGCTGCGCCGACATGTCCGCCAGCACCCTCGCCGAAGGCAGTCGCTCGGGCGAGCGCAGCGAGGCTTGCGCGTCGCGCACCGCATCGGCATGCAGCGTGCCGCCATGGACCGCGTCGAGCGCATCGGCAATCGGTGCGCATTCCTGAAGCAGTTCCTGCGCCCAATCGGCCAGCAGCACATCGCGCCCATTGCGACGCAACTGGAGGCCGGGCTCGCGCCCGCGTGCCGCCGTGAGCTGCTGGTTCTCTCGCAGGTCGGCGATTTCCGCGGGCGTGTCGTTCGGGCTGTCGCTCAGCAGGCAGTGCAGCAGGAAGACATCCAGAAAGCGCATCGTCTGGGCGCGGATGCCGATCGTCTCGAACGGGTCCAGATCCATCAGCCGCACTTCGAGATATTCCACCCCGCGTTCGCGCAGCGCGTGCAGCGGCCGTTCACCGGACTTGATGACACGCTTGGGGCGAATGGTGCCGTAGAACTCGTTCTCGATCTGCAGCAAGGTGGTGGCCAGCTGGTTGTACTCGCCGCCCGGGTTGTTGATGCCAATGGCTTCGTAGGCCGGCCAGGGCCTGGTGAGCGCATCCTCGAGCGAGGCGCCATAGCCTTCCAGGCTGTTGTAGCTCACCGCCAGCGATGCCTGCGCGTCGCTCTGATAACCCAGGCGCCCCATTCGCAATGACGTGCCGTGCGGCATGTACATGCTGCCTTCGCCCAGCGCCTGAAGCTCGTGCTGGCGACCGGCCACGAAGGTGGAACACAAAGCGGGCGACGCGCCAAACAGCACCAAAAGCAGAAATGCGTGGCGCCGGAAATTGCGGATCAGCGCGAAGTGCTGATCGTTGTTCAGCCCAGGCAGGGACCAGTTGTAGTGAATGCCTGAAATGGTCTGCATGCGCCGGCCATAGCGATGCGCCAGGCCCATGCGGTAGACGCTCTTGGCGCGGCCCACGTTGGAGGAACCGTAGCGGCCGATCGGAATGGTCTCGTCGGTCGGCAGACCGCAGGGCATGCTCGACACCCACAGCCGCTCATCATTCGACGCGAGCGTGCGATAGACGAACTGGTGGATGCGGGTGAGTTCGGCCAGGCATTCCTCGACGTCGGCATGCACGCCGGTGATGAGTTCGACCTGCGACTCGCTGAAGTCGGTCGTGATGTGCGGATGCGTGAGGGCAGATCCCAAGGCTGCCGGATGCGGTGTGAGCGCGAGCTTGCCATCGGGCTGAGCGCGCAGGCTTTCCTTCTCGATGCCGCGTCGGATTCCTCGCAGCCGCTCGGGCGAGAGCGCTCCGAGTCGCTCCTCCAGTGTGCTCTTGTCCATAGGCTGTTGCGTCTCTGTTCCGAAGACGGCCGAGCCGCCCCGTCGGAGTTGTGTGGGGCCGGAAGTTAGCACGCCCGCGCAAGACTTGCTTGCCCACGGACAAGCCGCCTCGTGGCAGGCAGGCGCACCGCGAGACGGGACGGGCGGCCCGCGCTCAGGCCGCGAGCACGCGCAGCAGGAAGGCGTTGATGTCCGCCACTTCTTCCATGCAGACCGAATGCGGCATCGGGTACTGATGCCATTGCACGTCGTAGCCCAGTGCCACCAGTGCGTCACGGGAAGCGGTGGCGCGGTCGATCGCCACGACGGGGTCGGCAGTGCCGTGGGCCAGGAAGATGGGCACGTCCTGGTTGGCGGGGCTGCGTTCCGCCGCCAGCATGCCCGCAAGCGGCAGGTAGCCGGACATGCCGACGATGCCCGCCAGGCGCTCGGAGTGGCGCAGGCCGGTCATCAGCGCCATGGCACATCCTTGCGAGAAGCCGGCCACGACGATGCGCCCGGCCGCGATGCCGCGCGCTTTCTCGTTGGCGATCAGGCCTTCGATGATGGCTTGCGAATTCCGCAGGCCCGCTTCGTCCTCGCGCTTGGCCAGGTCCGTACCCAGGATGTCGTACCAGGCCGGCATGCGATAGCCGCCGTTGATGGTGACGGGCATCACCGGCGCGTTAGGAAACACGAAGCGCACCGGCCCGACGCTGCGCAGGTCCAGTTGCTGGGCGATCGGCACGAAGTCGTTGCCATCGGCGCCCAGTCCGTGCATCAGCACGATCGAGGCGGTCGGATTGGGGGCGGTTTCGATCTCGATGGGCGGCAAGGACATGAGGGCTCCGGACAAGGGTGGTGAATCTGGAAGGAAAGGGACCGCGCCGGCGCTCAGCGCTTCTGGCTGCGCTGGCGCGCGCGCCGCACCTGCCGGCTTTCGGCGGCCTCGCGCTCGGCGCGGCGCTTGGCATCCTTGCGGGCGCGCCAGCGCGCCGACAGCTTGCGGCCGATGAAGAAGCTGAACGCGCCGGTGACCAGGATGATCAGCAGGCCAAGAGCTTGCGCGTCCATGGCTTACAGCACCCGGTGGATGGCCGCGGGCTTGAAGCCCAGGTCGGCGGCCTTGCCCTTGCGGCCACGCGCCGCCTTGGCATTGTTGAGCGAGCGGATCTCCAGGGTCTCATCGCGCTCCTTGCCACCGCGGCCGATGCCTTCGATGCGCACACTGCGCGTATAGGCGGCGGCGCCTGCCAGCGTGTCCTTCGCATCCAGGTCGATCAACGTGAGGCCGCGCCCACCCTTGGGCAGCGACTTGAGTTCGCTGATGTCGAAGCACAGGATTCGGCCCAGCGACGACGCGCAGGCCACGTGCGTGGCGACCGGCAACGGCTCGGCACCGCCCGCCCCGCCCACCATCGAAGGGCGATTGATCTGCCCGCCTTCGCCCACGTCGACGAAGGCCTTGCCGCCGCGCTGGCGCGAGATCATGTTCTCGACGCTCGCGATGAAGCCATAGCCGCCGCTGCTCGAAAGCAGCAGCGTGGCGCCCATCGGCCCGGCGAAGAAATGCATGACGTGCGTGCCGCTTTCCAGGTCGATCAGCGAGGTGACCGGCTGGCCGTCGCCGCGGCCGCCGGGCAGCGAAGCCACCGGCACCGAATACACGCGAGAACCGCCATCCTTCGCGCTGCCGAACACGAGCAGCGTGTCGACGGAGCGGCATTCGAAGGCGCCGTACAACCCGTCGCCCGACTTGAAGCTGTACTCGGGCGCAGCCGCGCCACTGGCCGCACGCTCGCTCGCCCAGCCCTTCTGCGTACGCACCCAACCCTTTTGCGACACGATGACGGTCACCGGCTCGTCGATCACCTTGACCTCGGCCACGGCGCGCTTCTCGGCCTGGATGAGGGTGCGGCGCTCGTCGCCGAAGCTCTTGGCATCGGCCTCGATCTCCTTGACCAGCAGGCGGCGCAGTGCAGCCGGGCTGCCCAGGATCTCCTCGAGCTTCTTCTGGTCTTCTCGCAGGTTCTTCAGTTCCTGCTCGATCTTGATCGCCTCCAGGCGCGCCAGTTGGCGCAGGCGGATTTCAAGGATGTCCTCGGCCTGCCGGTCCGACAGGTTGAAGCGTGCGATGAGCGCCGCCTTCGGATCTTCGGCCGCACGGATGATCGCGATCACTTCGTCGATGTTGAGCAGCACCAGCTGCCGCCCTTCGAGGATGTGGATGCGGTCCAGCACCTTGTCGAGCCTGTACTGCGAGCGCTTCTGCACCGTCTGGGCGCGGAACTCGACCCACTCGTCCAGCATTTGCCGCAGCGACTTCTGCACCGGCTTGCCGTCGATGCCCACCATCGTCAGGTTGATGGATGCCGAGGTCTCCAGCGACGTGTGGGCCAGCAGCGTCGTGATGAACTCGTCCTGGCTGATTCGGCTGGTCTTGGGCTCGAACACCAGGCGCACCGGCGCGTCCTTGCTCGACTCGTCGCGCACCACATCCAGCACCGAGAGCACCGCGGCCTTGAGCTGCGTCTGCTCGGCCGTCAGGGCCTTCTTGCCGGTGCGCACCTTGGGATTGGTGAGCTCCTCGATCTCTTCGAGCACCTTCTGCGTGCTTACTCCCGGCGGCAGCTCGTTCACCACCAGCTGCCACTGCCCGCGCGCCAGGTCCTCGATCTTCCAGCGGGCCCGCACCTTGAGCGAGCCACGGCCGGTGCGGTAGGCATCGGCAATGTCCGAGGCACTGCTGATGATCTGTGCCCCGCCCGGGTAATCCGGCCCGGGGATCAGCGCGAACAGCTCTTCGTCGCTCAGCTTGCCGCCGGACTTGACCAGCGCCACGCATGCGTCGGCCACTTCGCGCAGGTTGTGACTGGGAATCTCGGTGGCCAGGCCAACTGCGATGCCGCTCGCGCCGTTGAGCAGCACGAAAGGCAGCCGCGCCGGAAGCAGCGCGGGTTCTTCGGTGCTGCCGTCGTAGTTGGGCACGAAATTGACCGTGCCTTCGTCGATCTCGTCGAGAAGCAGGCTGGTGATGCGCGCCAGACGCGCCTCGGTGTATCGCATGGCGGCAGCGCCGTCGCCGTCGCGGCTGCCAAAGTTGCCCTGGCCGTCGACCAGCGGATAGCGCTGCGCAAAATCCTGCGCCATGCGCACCAGCGCGTCGTAGGCCGCCTGGTCGCCATGAGGATGAAACCGGCCGAGCACGTCGCCCACCACGCGGGCGCTCTTCACCGGCTTGGCGCCGACCGTGCCGTTGGCCCCGCCAAAGCCCAGGCCCATGCGCGACATGGAATAAAGAATGCGCCGCTGCACCGGCTTCTGCCCGTCGCTCACGTCAGGCAGTGCGCGACCCTTGACCACCGACAGCGCGTATTCGAGGTACGCCTGCTGCGCATAGTCGGCCAGCGTCAGGCCGTTCGGGTCTTCGGGCTCCTGCAGGTCAAGAACCGGTTGATTGTTGTCGTCCATCGGAATTCGTCGGAAATTGGGTGGGAAGCGGTTCGCGTGCTTTGGCGGATCACGCTCCCGGTTTGCTTGGGCTGCGCCTTGCGCCGGCTCAGACGTCGATCTCGACGTCTTCGGCGCGCAGCTCCATCAGTTCGCGCCGGGCGGCTGCCTCGCCCTTGCCCATGAGCTTGGTGATCTCGCCGCTGGTCTGGTCGAAATCGAGCCGGCCCAGCCGCACCTGCAAGAGTCGTCGGGTGTCGGGGTTGAGCGTGGTTTCCCAGAGCTGTTCGGCGCTCATCTCGCCCAGGCCCTTGAAGCGCGAGATGGTCCACTTGTTCTCGGAGACACCGTCCTTGCGCAGCTTGTCGAGGATCGCCGTCAGCTCGCCCTCGTCCAGCGCATAAAGCTTGGCCGCCGGCTTCTTGCCACGCGCTGGCGCGTCGACGCGGAACAGCGGCGGCTTTGCCACGAAGACATGGCCCGTCTCGATGAGCTTCGGAAAATGGCGGAAGAACAGCGTCAGCAGCAGCACCTGGATGTGCGAGCCGTCCACGTCGGCGTCCGACAGGATGCAGATCTTGCCGTAGCGCAGGCCTGAGAGGTCGGGCGAATCCTGTGGCCCGTGCGGATCGACGCCGATGGCCACCGAGATGTCGTGGATCTCGGTGTTGGCGAACAGGCGATCGCGTTCCACCTCCCAGGTGTTGAGCACCTTGCCGCGCAGCGGCAGGATGGCCTGGCTTTCCTTGTCGCGGCCCATCTTGGCACTGCCGCCCGCCGAGTCGCCCTCGACCAGGAAGACTTCGTTGTGCGCGATGTCGCGGCTTTCGCAATCGGTGAGCTTGCCCGGCAGCACCGCCACGCCCGAGCCCTTGCGCTTCTCGACCTTCTGGCCGGCACGCTGGCGCGTCTGCGCCGCCTTGATGGCCAGTTCGGCGAGCTTGCGGCCGTAGTCCACATGCTGGTTGAGCCACAGCTCGAGCGCCGGACGCACGAAGCTGGACACCAGCCGAACCGCGTCTCGCGAGTTGAGCCGCTCCTTGATCTGCCCCTGGAACTGCGGATCGAGCACCTTGGCCGACAGCACGTACGAGGCACGCGCGAACACGTCCTCGGGCAGCAGCTTGACGCCCTTGGGTAAGAGCGAGTGCAGTTCGATGAAACTCTTGACTGCATTGAACAGACCGTCGCGCAGGCCGCTCTCGTGGGTGCCGCCGGCGCTCGTGGGAATCAGGTTCACGTAGCTCTCGCGAACCGGCTGGCCTTCCTCGGTGAAGGCCACGCACCAGTTGGCACCCTCGCCTTCTGCAAAGCTGTCGGCGTTCTTGTCGGCATAGCCCTCGCCTTCGAACAACGGGATCACGGGATCGCCGTGGAGCGTCTGCATGAGGTAGTCGCGCAGGCCGCCCTTGTAGAGCCACTGTTGCTGGTCCTTGGTTTTCTCGTTGACCAGGGTGACGGTGACGCCGGGCATCAGCACGGCCTTGCTGCGCAGCAGATGCGTCAGCTCACCCAGCGGCAGCGCGTTCGACTCGAAGTACTTGCCATCGGGCCAGGCGCGCACCGTGGTGCCTTGCTTGCGCTCGCCTGCCTCCAGGGCCCGCAACTGCAGGGGCTCGATCACGTCGCCGGCCGAGAACGCAAGGCGCGCGACCTGGCCTTCTCGGTGCGACTGCACCTCCAGCCGCTTCGACAGCGCATTGGTGACGCTCACGCCCACGCCGTGCAGGCCACCCGAGAAGCTGTAGGCGCCGCCGGCCCCCTTGTCGAACTTGCCGCCTGCATGGAGCCGGGTGTAGACCAGTTCGATGACCGGCGCCTTCTCTTCCGGATGCAGCCCGAAGGGGATGCCGCGGCCGTCGTCTTCCACGCTCACGGAGCCATCCGCGTGCAGGATGACCTTGATCTTCTTGCCAAAGCCCGCCAAGGCCTCATCGGCCGCGTTGTCGAGCACTTCCTGAATGATGTGCAGCGGGTTGTCGGTGCGGGTGTACATGCCCGGCCGCTGCTTGACGGGCTCCAATCCCTTGAGGACTCGGATCGAGCCTTCGCCGTAACTGCCTGGTTCCTTGCTTGCCATGGCGGCGCATTGTAGACACGTCAGCCCGCGATTACTGGATGGGCATACAGACGGGACGGGACGCCTTTGCGCACGCTGATGACGTTCACGCATCAATGCTCAATCGCGAATTCAAGAATGAAGCGGCGTCTGCGCCAGCAAGCGCGGCAACTTTTCAGTACATTTGCCCGCACCATGCAATCTCCCCCCTCCCTGAGCCTGCGCCAGGTGCTGCTGTGCGGCGCCATGGTCGTCACCCTGTCCATGGGCATTCGCCACGGCTTTGGCCTGTGGCTGCAGCCGATCACGCAGGAACAGGGCTGGACGCGCGAGACCTTCTCCTTCGCGCTGGCGATCCAGAACCTGGCATGGGGATTTGCCGGTGTCTTCGCGGGCATGCTGGCCGACAAGGTCGGGGCGTTTCGCGTCCTCGTGATGGGCGCGCTGCTGTATGGCGCGGGCCTGGCGGGCATGGCTCTGTCTCCCACGCCGCTGATGTTCACGCTCACCGCGGGCATCCTGGTGGGCGTGGCGCAGGCAGGCACCACCTATGCCGTCATCTACGGCGTGATCGGTCGGCAGATCAGCGCCGAGCGTCGGTCATGGGCGATGGGCATCACCGCCGCTGCAGGCTCGTTCGGCCAGTTCTTCATGGTGCCGGTGGAAGGACAACTGATCTTCCAGTTGGGCTGGAAGAACGCGCTGCTGGTTCTGGCGGCCATGGCGCTGGTGATCATTCCGCTGGCCTACGGGTTGCGCGAGCATCGTGCGGCGGGCGTCGCCGCCCGGCGCGAGCAAACCATCATGCAGGCGCTGTCCGAGGCTTTCGGCTACCGCAGCTTCGTGCTGCTGATGGCCGGCTACTTCGTCTGCGGCTTCCAGGTCGTCTTCATCGGCGTGCACATGCCCAGCTATCTGCGCGACCACGGCATGGCCCCCGAAGTGGCCAGCTACGCGCTGGCGCTGATCGGCCTGTTCAACGTGGTCGGCACCTACATCGCAGGCTCGCTGGGCCAGCGACTGGCCAAGCGCAAGATCCTCGCCTTCATCTACATGGGGCGTGCGCTGGCGATCCTGGTCTTCATCCTGGCGCCGCTGTCGCCGATGTCGGTGTACCTGTTCTCGGCCGTGATCGGCGCGCTGTGGCTGTCCACGGTGCCGCCGACCAACGCCATCATTGCGCAGATCTTCGGCGTGGCCCACATGTCGATGCTCAGCGGCTTCGTCTTCTTCAGCCACCAGATCGGCTCCTTCCTGGGCGTCTGGCTCGGCGGCTACCTTTATGACCGCACCGGCAGCTACGACGTGGTGTGGTGGATCGCCATCGGCCTGGGCGTGGCCTCGTCGCTGGTCAACCTGCGTGTGAGCGAGGCGCCGATCGTGCGGCACGCTCCGACGCCTCAGCCCGCCTGATCGACCCGATCTCGAAGCATGGACACGCGCCACCGCCACATCCGGATCGAACGCGCCGCCTGGCTGGTGGCGGCGGTCGCGGCGCTGGGCGCGACCTTCGCGCTCTATGCGCGCCCGGCGTTCCTCGTCACCCTGATCGACCAGATCTGGTCATGCTTCTGAGCCCTTCCGCATCGCCAGCGGCCCACACCGCCCTGGCGCCTTCCCCATGGATCTGCCGCTGGACTCATCTCGTGCCGGACGGTGGCACGGTGCTGGACGTGGCCTGCGGCAGCGGACGCCACATGAGGTGGTTCGCGCAGCATGGCCATCCCACCCTTGGCGTCGACCGTTCGCCGGAGGCCATTGCCGCCGCCGGGGCGTTCGGCCAGACGCTGCAGGCCGACATCGAATCCGGACCCTGGCCGCTCGATGGGCGGCGCTTTGCCGGCGTGGTGGTCACCAACTACCTCTGGCGCGAACGCCTGCCCGACATCGTCGCGGCAGTGGCGCCGGGCGGGGTGCTGCTCTACGAAACCTTCGCGCAGGGCAACGAGACCGTGGGCAAGCCTTCGCGCCCCGACTTCCTGCTGGCGCCCGGCGAACTGCTTGCGGCCTGCGCCGATGAACTGCGCATCGTCGCCTACGAGGACGGCTTCCTGGCAGAGCCCGATCGCTTCGTGCAGCGCGTGGCCGCCGTGCGGCCGTTGCAGCCCCCCGTTTCCGCCGCTTCTGGCCCCATGCCGCCTGCCCCGGCGCGCCATCTTCTGAAACCCTGAGTCTGCGCGCCTTCGGGCGCAGCCGGAGCACCGCGCCGGCTCCTCCCCCAGTCTGATGGTCGGAGGGTGCCGGGGTCGGTAAAATGCAGACTTTTCGTCCAAAAGAGACACCCCTTGCAGCAACTGACAGGCAGCATCGTCGCTCTGGTCACGCCCATGCACGCCGATGGCAGCGTCGACTATCCCGCCCTTCGCCGGCTGATCGACTGGCACATCGAAGAAGGTACCGATTGCCTGGGCGTGGTCGGCACCACGGGCGAATCGCCCACGGTCAACGTCGAGGAGCACCAGGAGATCATCCGCGTCTCGGTCGAACAGGCCCGCGGGCGTGTTCCCGTCATGGCCGGCTGCGGCGCCAATTCCACGGCCGAGGCCATCGAACTCGCTCGCTTCGCCAAGAACGTCGGCGCCGATTCGCAGTTGCAGGTGGTGCCCTACTACAACAAGCCGACGCAAGAAGGCCAGTACCAGCACTTCAAGGCCATCGCCGAAGCGGTGGGCGACCTTCCGATGGTGCTCTACAACGTGCCTGGCCGTACGGTGGCCGACATGGCGCACGACACGGTCATGCGCCTGGCCGAGGTGCCCGGCATCGTCGGCATCAAGGAAGCCACCGGCAACATCGAGCGCGCGCAGTGGCTCATCCGCGAGAAGCCCGCCGACTTCGCCATCTATTCGGGCGACGACCCGACCGCAGTGGCGCTCATGCTTTGCGGCGGCCAGGGCAACATCAGCGTGACGGCCAACGTCGCGCCGCGCAAGATGCACGAGTTGTGCGTGGCGGCCGTCGCCGGCGACGCGCGGCGCGCCATGCAGATCCAGATGGAACTTATGCCCTTGCATCGTCATCTGTTCGTAGAGCCGAACCCCGTCCCGGTGAAGTGGGCCATGGAGCGGCTCGGTCTTTGTGGCGGCACCATGCGCCTTCCGATGACCGAACTGTCCGAAGGGGCTCGTCCCGTCGTCGAAGCAGCACTGCGCCAGTGCGGCCTGCTCAAGAATTGAGCGATCGCCAGCCAAAGTGCCGTTCGCGATCTGGCAGCAACATGGGCGGCCGTGCGGCTTGAAGGCCACACGCCGACCCGGCATCCCGCCAACCGCGTCCTATTTCTTCCAGGAAGCTAGATCTTGAAAACCTTTTCGCGTCTCGCCCTGCTGGCTCTTGTTGCCAGCCTCGCGGCCTGCTCCGTCCTCGAGAGCGACAAAATCGACTACAAAAGCACCGGCAAGGCACCTTCGCTGGATATCCCTCCCGACCTGACGCAACTGTCTCGCGACAACCGATACGCCATCCCCGGGAACGGCACGATCTCGGCCAATGCGATGCAGGCCGCGCAAACCAACGCGCCCGGCGCGCCCACGGCCGTCACCTCGGTCGGTGACGTGCGCATGGAGCGCAGCGGCTCGCAGCGCTGGCTCAGCGTCAACCGCCCGCCAGACAAGATCTGGGATTCCGTGCGCGACTTCTGGCAGGAGAACGGCTTTCTGCTGACGACCGACCAGCGCGACCTCGGCATCATGGAAACCGACTGGGCCGAGAACCGCGCCAAGCTGCCGCAGGACATCATCCGCTCCACGCTCGGCAAGCTCGTCGATTCGGTCTATTCCACCGGCGAACTCGACCGCTTCCGTACGCGCCTGGAGCGCACGCCCAGCGGCGGCACCGAAATCTACGTGACGCACCGCGGCATGGAAGAGGTGTATTCCAACAGCCAGAAAGACCAGACCGTATGGCAGCCGCGCGCCGCCGACCCGGCGCTCGAGATCGAATTCATGCGCCGCATGATGGTCAAGCTGGGTGTTTCTCAGGAACAGGCGAAGGCCATGGTCGCGGCCACCGGCACGCAGCCCGCTGCGCAGCGCGCCACCATCACCAGCATCGACGGCCAGCCCGCCGTTCGCATCAACGACAACTTCGACACCGCCTGGCGCGTGGTCGGCCTGTCGCTCGACCGCACCGGCTTCACCGTCGAGGACCGCGATCGCAGCGCCGGCACCTACTTCGTGCGCTACGTGCCGCCGGACCGCAAGGCGCCGAGCACCTGGGCCAAGATCATCAGCTTCGGCACTGCGGGTGGCGACACCAAGCCGCTCAAGCTGCGCGTGGTCGTCAAGGGCCAGGGTTCCACGAGCACGGTCACGGTGCAGAACGAGCAGGGCGCGCCCGACAGTTCCGACAACGCCAAGAAGATCGTCCAGGTCATCGCGGACGACCTGAAGTAAGGCCCCTGGCATGCTGCGCTTTCGCAGCCTCGGCAGCGGAAGCGCGGGCAATGCCACCCTGGTCGAAGCCCGCGACGGCACCCACTGCACGCGGGTGCTCGTCGACTGCGGGTTCGGCCTGAAGCAGCTTGAAGAACGCCTGGCACGCGCCGGGCTGGCGCCGACCGACATCGACGCCGTGTTCATCACCCACGAGCATGGCGACCATGTGGGTTGCGCCCACGGCTTTTCGCGCCGGCACGGCGTGACAGTCTGGATGAGCGAAGGCACCTGGCGCGCGACCGGCGAACGCGACTACGAAGATCGCCTGCGGTTCGCGCGCGACGGAGAAGCCATCGAGATCGGCGCCGTGTGCCTCTCGCCGTTCACCGTCCCTCACGATGCGCGTGAGCCGCTCCAGCTTCGATGCACCGACGGCTCCCGCCACCTCGGCCTGCTGACCGACCTGGGCCACGCCACGCCCCATGTCATCGAGCAGTTGGCGGGGCTCGATGCATTGATGCTGGAGTTCAACCACGACATCGATCTGCTGGCCAACTCGCGCTACCACCCGGCCTTGAAGCGGCGCGTTGGCGGAGACTGGGGGCATCTTTCGAACGCCACCGCGTCGTCCATCGCATCGGCGCTGGTGCATCCGAGGCTGCGCCACCTCGTGGCGGCGCACCTGAGCGAGCAGAACAATCGACCGGACATCGTGCGCGAGGCGCTGGCCCGCGTCCTGGACGCGCGCGCCGACGAGATGCTGACCGCGGATGCCGCGAACGGCACCGACTGGTTCGATCTGTAGACGGCTGTGCGTCGGCGGCTTCAGGCCGCGCTCAGAGCCCTAGCGTCGTCACTGGAAAGCCCGCGCGCGAATGCCGCAGGCACTCGTCCAGATTTTCGCGAAGCTGGCGACGGCCGAGTGCGTCGCTGCCGCTCACGCCATGGCAACGCTCGATATCGAGCCGACGCAAGTGCCAGTCGGGCGTCCAGATGCCGCTGGGTACTTCGGGCAGGCCTGGCCCTTTGCACACGCGGGCTTCGACGATGTGAGACCACATGCGCCGCCAGGTCACGAAACGCGCATGGTGGCGCTCGAAGACGCCATAGTCCTGCGCCACCAGGACGAGGCGCCGCCCTGCCCCGGCCCAACGCTGCAAGGCGTCGGCCACGGCGCGCTCACCCAGCGGCCAATCGACGAAGTCCGGGTCGGACCAGTAAACCTCGCGCCAACCGGCGCCGGCCGATGCCTCGATCGCATCGCGGATGCGCTGCGCAAAGGCTTGGGGACCGCTGAATGAGCCTTCGGGCAGGTCAGCGCCCGCGACGACTGGCAATGAGGGATCAGCGGGCATGGGCCCAACCCGCATCGCACCAGTCGCGCAGCAGTTCGAGCGCCTCCTCGCTCACCGCGGACAGTTGCCGGGCGTCGAGCTCGCGCTGGTCGGCAAGACGGCGCATCAGCGTCGCATCACGGCCGCCGGCCCTGAAACTCTCGCCATTGATGTACACGTGGCGCTCGTCGTAGAGCATGCGGGTGCGCCTGTCCAGCGTCAGGTGTTGCCAGCCCGTGTCGGGCACGGTGTCGTTCAGGTCGAACCAGACGTCGGGCTTGGGCTCCGTCATCGACTCGCCCAGCGCGCGATCGATGGCCAGCGGGTCGCGCAGGGCGCGGGCGATCGCCTCGCGCGCGAACGCCTGCAGGGCTGGCGGAATGGCGCCCGGGTTTTCGACCGCCGCCTGGGCTGGATCACGATAGTGCGCATCGGTGCCGGGAGCGCGGTCAGAAAGCTCGTCCGCCTGCGCCTCGGCGACGCGCGCCAGCAGGTCGGCGCCCAACGCAGCGCGCGCGGGCGAGCGCAGGCCGATGGAATAGGTCATGCAGTCGCCGCCTTCGGCGATGCCGTCGTGCGCATAGCGCGGCGGCAGATACAGCATGTCGCCCGGCTCCAGCACGAAGCTTTCCTCCGGCTCGAAGCCGTCGATGATCTTCAGCGGAAGGCCTTCGACCAGGCGTGCGTGGGGCTGGCGCCCGATGGACCAGCGCCGCCGCCCCGACGCCTGCAGCAGGAAGACGTCGTAGCTGTCGAAGTGCGGGCCGACACTACCCTGGTCGCTCGCATAGCTGATCATGAGGTCATCCAGCCGGGCATCCGGCAGGAAGCGGAACTGCCGCAATATCTGGTGAACACGGTCGTCATGCAGGTCGACACCTTGCACCAGCAGCGTCCATGCAGCCTGCGATGGCGACGGCAGCTGCCTGCGCGTGAAAGGCCCATGGCGCAACGACCAGCCGGGCGCCGCGCTCGTGCGCCGGACGAGTCGCGACTCGACGCTCTCCTGTCCCGCAAGGTCGAACAACTGCGAACGCGGGATCGGTGGCACCATATTCGGCACGGCAGCACGCACGAGAAGTGGCTTTTTCTGCCAATGGCGGCGCATGAACTGTTGCGGGCTGAGTCCGCCCAGTAGCGCCAGGGGTGTTCTTATGTCCATGGGAGAATTCTCGTATGGAAATCTCAAGACAATGCGTGGTGGCGCTAACGTGGACGCTGCAGGACACGCTGGGCGAAGTGCTGGATGTGCTCGAAGAGCCCGTGGAATTCCTGGTGGGCGGAGACGACCTGCTGGGCGCCATCGAGGATGCGCTTCAGGGACATGAGCCAGGAGCGACGCTGCAACTTCACCTGGAGCCCGAGCAGGCCTTCGGCGACTATGACGAAGACCTGGTCTTCCTGGAGCCGCGCGCCGCGTTCCCTAAGGAACTGGAAGAGGGCATGACCTTCGACGGCACGGCCCTCCCCAAGGGCACGAGCGAGATGCCTGCCAACCTGTTCTACACGGTGACCGAAATCTACCCGGAACATGTGGTGCTCGACGGCAACCATCCGCTGGCCGGCATTGCGCTGAGGCTCAGCCTGAAGGTGGCCGCCGTCCGTGAGGCCACCGAGGAAGAAGTGGGCACCGGAACCACCGGGTCGGGCTTCTTCAAGGTGCAAAGCACCTCGCCAGGAAGCGACCTGCTGCACTGAAACCCAGCGCCGCAGCGCCCCCCAAGACCCAAAAAAAGGCCGGGATTCACCCGGCCTTTTGCTTTTGGGGCGCCAGCTTCAGCCGCGCGCCTGCGCCCTCGAAATCTGGCCATTGGCATCGACGCGGACCCGATCGCCCTCGCGAAGGTCTCCGGGGCTGGGAACGTCGAAGGCCCGGTAGTTGCCGTCATCCATCTGCACCGAAACGCGGTAATTCTGGTACACGCGCGGCGCGTAGTTGTTCGACTCGATCGTGTTGCCCAACACCGCACCGCCAATGGTGCCGGCAATCGTGGCCGCCGCACGACCGCCGCCATGTCCGATCTGGTTCCCCAGCAGCCCGCCCGCGACCGCGCCGATGACGGCCCCGGCGCCGCTGGGCGCCGCACCGGAACTTTGCGTCTGCACCATCTCGATCTGAACCACGCGGCCATAGGCCGCATATGGCACGGGCGCAGGATACGGCGCGGCCCGATAGGCCGGCTGGTAGGGATAGGTGGTCGTCTGGTAGTACTGGGGCGGCGCCGCCACGCAGGCGGTCAATGCGGCCACGGCGCCGGCGGCCAGGCCAAGGCGGCTGAAGCGACCCAGCTTCTCGAATTGCTGCTTTGAGGGGATGTTCATGATGGATGTTCCTCTTGTTCCTCCGGGGCCGCGCGGCGCCATGCACACCAGCCGCGACGCTCCTGCGAACTCAACGTTCACGCCCCTGAATTCGAGCACAGCAAGAGGCACGCGGTTCCCACCTTTACCTGGCGGAAACAGGCGCAGCGAATGGCGACGTCAGTGCTTGCCCGTCGAGCCGTAACCGCCTTCGCCGCGCTGCGTCGACGCAAACTCGCTCACGACATTGAAGCTGGCCTGCACGACGGGAACGATCACCAGCTGTGCCAGCCGCTCCATGGGCTGCAGCACGAAGGGCACATTGCTGCGGTTCCATGCACTCACCTTCAGTTCGCCCTGGTAGTCGCTGTCGATCAGGCCCACCAGGTTGCCAAGCACGATGCCATGCTTGTGACCCAGCCCCGAGCGCGGCAGGATCATGGCCGCATAGCCCGGGTCGGCCAGGTGGATGGCGATGCCGGTGCCCACCAACTGCCAGCCATTGGGCTCCAGCGTGATAGGAGCATCGAGGCAGGCGCGCAGGTCCAGCCCTGCACTGCCGGGCGTGGCATAGGCAGGCAATTGATCTTGCATGCGGGGATCGAGGATACGGACGTCGACTTTCATGGCTTCTTGCGTTGTTGGGCGTTGCGGGCGCTGCGTTCGAGCGATTCGCGCAGGGCGCCCAGTGCGGCCGTGAGGCCGCTTGTCAAAGATTTCTGAGGAGGCATCTGGCCGGGCGAAAGCGTGCGGCCGAACTGGGCGCTTGCGCCATCCGATCTTGACGCCTGTTGTTGATCGTTCTCGTCATCGCCCGGATCGAATTCCTGCGAAGGCTGCACAACAGGCGACAAGACCGCCCGCTCCGAACGGGCCGTGAGCCGCTCCACATAGGCAGCGAAATCGCCGCCTGGCGGTGTGTCCCAATTCTTGTTCATGCCCACCTCCACTCAGGTTGCATATCAGGCTGGCTTGCGCCCGCTGGCTCGCGCGCGGACTGCGATCTCGGCGACCAGTTCGCGCGCCAGCACCTGCTTGGCGGCGCGTGGCAGCTCTCGCACGCCGTCGGCGTCCACCAGCAGTAGCGCGTTGTCGTCCTGCCCGAAGGTCAAGGGGCCGATGTTGCCGACCAGCAGCGGAATGCCCTTGCGCTCGCGCTTGGCCTTGGCATGGGCCACCAGGTTCTCGCTTTCGGCGGCAAAGCCGACGCAGAACAGCGCGCCGCTGCGGGCACGTTCGCTCTGCGCCATGGCCAAGAGGATGTCGGGGTTCTCGACGAAGGCGAGCGTGGGCGCCTGGCCGCTACCGTCCTTCTTGATCTTCTGGTCGCTGTGGTTGGCCGGCCGCCAGTCGGCGACGGCGGCGGTCGCCACGAAGATGTCGGCATCCTTGGCGGCCGCCTCGGTGGCCGCCAGCATCTGGCGGGCCGATTGGACATCGACCCGGTCGACCCCGCGCGGCGTGCCCAGGTGCACCGGTCCCGCCACCAGCGTGACGCGCGCCCCCGCCTCACGCGCCGCACGGGCGATGGCAAAGCCCATCTTTCCGGAAGAGTGGTTGGTGATGCCGCGAATCGGGTCCATCGCCTCGAACGTCGGCCCCGCGGTGACGAGCACATGCCGACCGGCCAGCACCTTGGGCTGGAAGAATGCGACGATGTCTTCCATCAACTCCGCAGGCTCCAGCATGCGTCCGTCGCCGGTTTCGCCGCAGGCCTGCCAGCCCTTGCCGACGCCCAGCACGTGCGCGCCGTCGGCCGCGACCTGCTGCAGGTTTCGCTGGGTCGCCGGATGGGCCCACATTTCGCGATTCATGGCCGGCGCCACCAGCAAAGGCACACGCTCCATCGGCCTGGCAAGGCACATCAGGCTGAGCAGTTCATCCGATCGCCCCTGCACCAGCCGTGCGATGAAGTCGGCGCTGGCCGGCGCCAGCACGATCGCGTCGGCCTCGCGGCTGAGGTTGATGTGCGGCATGTTGTTGGGCTCGCGCGTGTCCCACTGCGAGGTGAAGACGGCGCGACCCGACAGCGCCTGCATCGTCACCGGCGTGATGAACTGCGCTGCAGCCTCGGTCATGACCACCTGCACCGTGGCGCCGGCCTTGACCATCAGCCGGCACAGCTCGGCCGACTTGTAGCAGGCCACGCCACCCGTGAGGCCCAGGACGATGTGCTTTCCTGCCAGATCTTGCATGGTGTGCAAGTGTAAGAGGCGCCGCAGGCCCCGTCTGCAAAGCCTTGGAACACCCGCGCAAGACGGCCCGGATGCCGCAGCCCATCCCCGGGGCATCCGTGGCCCTCTATAATTCCAATTTCCCACTGCCCGAATCACTCGCATTCGGTACAGGCATGACCAAATTCGTCTTCGTCACCGGCGGTGTGGTGTCTTCCCTCGGCAAGGGAATCGCCTCCGCCTCCCTCGCGGCACTGCTCGAGTCCCGCGGCCTCCAAGTCACCCTGATCAAGCTCGATCCGTACATCAACGTCGATCCCGGCACGATGTCGCCGTTCCAGCACGGCGAAGTGTTCGTCACTGAAGACGGCGCCGAGACCGATCTCGATCTGGGCCACTACGAGCGCTTCATCAACACCCGGATGCGCCGGGCCAACAACTTCACCACCGGCCAGATCTACAAGTCGGTGCTCGAGAAGGAACGGCGCGGCGACTACCTGGGCAAAACGGTCCAGGTGATCCCGCACATCACCAACGAGATCCAGGAATTCATCAAGCGCGGCGCCGGCATCGGCACGCCGCACGAGGTGGACGTGGCCATCGTCGAGATCGGCGGCACGGTGGGCGACATCGAGTCCCTGCCCTTCCTGGAAGCCGTGCGCCAGATGAGCCTGCGAGCCGGCCCGAACCAGGCCGCCTTCGTGCATCTGAGCTATCTGCCGTGGATCGCCGCGGCGGGCGAACTCAAGACCAAGCCCACCCAGCACACCGCTCAGAAGCTGCGCGAGATCGGCATCCAGGCCGATGCATTGCTGTGCCGCGCCGACCGGCCCATTCCCGACGAGGAACGCGCCAAGATTTCGCTGTTCTCCAACGTCCCCGAGTGGGGCGTCATTTCGATGTGGGACGTGGACACCATCTACAAGGTGCCCCGCATGCTGCACGAGCAGGGTCTGGATGGGCTCATCTGCGACAAGCTTCGCATCAACACGCCACCCGCCAAGCTCAAGCGCTGGGACGACCTGGTCTACGAGGTGGAGCATCCCAAGCAGGAAGTGACCATCGCCATGGTCGGCAAGTACGTCGACCTGTCGGACAGCTACAAATCGCTCAACGAGGCGCTGCGCCACGCGGGCATGAAGAACCATGCGCGGGTGAAGATCGAGTACATCGACTCCGAGACGATCGAGGCCGACAACGTAACGCGCCTGTCTAAATACGACGCCATCCTGGTTCCGGGCGGCTTCGGACAGCGCGGTGTCGAAGGCAAGATCTGCGCGGCGCGCTATGCCCGCGAGAACAAGGTGCCCTACCTGGGCATCTGCCTGGGCATGCAGGTGGCCACCATCGAATACGCGCGCCACGTCGCCGGCCTGAAGGACGCGAACAGCACCGAATTCAATCCCGACACGCCCTGCCCCGTGATCGCACTGATCACCGAGTGGAAGGACGCCGACGGCAGCATCAAGAAGCGCAGCGAGCAGTCCGACCTGGGCGGCACCATGCGCCTGGGCGCGCAAAGCTCGGACGTGCAGCCTGGCACGCTCGCGCACAGCATCTACGGCGACGTGGTGACCGAGCGGCACCGCCACCGCTACGAGGCGAACGTGAACTATCTCGACCAGCTGCGTCAGGCGGGCCTGGTGATCTCGGCGCTCACGCAACGCGAGCAGCTCACCGAAATCGTCGAACTGCCGCGTACGGCGCATCCCTGGTACATGGGCGTGCAGTTCCACCCCGAGTTCAAGTCCACGCCGTGGGCCGGGCACCCGCTGTTCAACGCATTCGTCGAAGCGGCCCTGCAGCACCAGAAGGCCGAGAACAAGCAACCCCTGAAGGTCGTGGCCTGAAAAGCGCCCGAGGAGCCAGCAGCATGAAACTGACCGGATTCGAAGTCGGCCTCGACAAGCCCATCTTCCTCATTGCCGGCCCTTGCGTGGTCGAGTCCGAGCAACTGCAGATGGACACGGCCGGCGCGCTCAAGGAAATCACCGGAGCGCTGGGCATTCCGTTCATCTTCAAGAGCAGCTTCGACAAGGCCAACCGTTCGTCCGGCACCAGCTTCCGCGGACCGGGGCGGGAACGGGGCCTGGAGATCCTGGCCAAGGTCAAGCGCGAGCTGAACCTGCCGGTGCTGACCGATGTCCACAGCATCGAGGACATTGCCGAGGCCGCCAAGGTGGTCGACGTGCTGCAAACGCCGGCATTCCTTTGCCGCCAGACCGATTTCATCTACGCAGCCGCACAGTCGGGCAAGCCGGTCAACATCAAGAAGGGCCAGTTCCTGTCGCCTCACGAGATGAAGAACGTGATCGACAAGGCCCGCGACGCCGCCCGCGAAGCCGGCCTGCCCGAAGACAACTTCATGGCCTGCGAACGCGGTGCCAGCTTCGGCTACAACAACCTCGTCTCGGACATGCGCAGCCTGGCCATCATGCGCGAGACCGGTGCGCCCGTGGTCTTCGACGCCACGCACTCGGTGCAGCTGCCGGGTGGGCAAGGCACCAGCTCGGGCGGCATGCGCGAGATGGTGCCGGTGCTGTCGCGCGCGGCCGTGGCCGTGGGCGTGGCGGGCCTGTTCATGGAAACTCATCCCGATCCCAACAAGGCGCTGAGCGACGGCCCCAACGCCGTGCCGCTCAAGCACATGAAGGCGCTGCTCGAGACGCTCATGGCGCTCGACGCCGTGACCAAGAAGACACCCTTCCTCGAAAACAACTTTGGAGCCTGAATGAGCAGCGGATACGTCATCGCCCACGTCGAAGTCACCAACCCGACGCAGTACGAGGAATACAAGAAGTGGTCGTCGGCCGCCATGGTCGCGCACGGCGCCGAGGTGTGCGTGCGTGGCGGCCAGGTCGAAGTGCTCGAAGGCGACTGGTCGCCCTCACGCCTGGTCGTGCTCAAGTTCCCCAGTTTCGAGGCGGCCAAGGCCTTCTACGAAACGCCCGAATACCACAAGGCGCGCGAGTCGCGCGCTGGCGCCGCCGTGATGCGCATGGTCGCGGTCGAAGGTCTTTGATTTTTGTTTTAGGAAGCTGATTACATGAGCGCAATCGTTGACATCGTCGGCCGCGAGATTCTCGACAGCCGCGGCAACCCCACCGTCGAATGCGACGTCCTGCTGGAATCCGGCACCATGGGCCGCGCAGCCGTGCCTTCGGGCGCATCGACCGGATCGCGCGAGGCCATCGAACTGCGCGATGGCGACAAGGGCCGCTACCTCGGCAAGGGCGTGCTCAAGGCCGTCGAGAACATCAACACCGAGATCTCCGAGGCCGTGCTGGGCCTGGACGCCAGCGAGCAGGCCTTCCTTGACCGCACGCTGCTCGACCTGGACGGCACCGAGAACAAGAGCCGCCTGGGCGCCAACGCCATGCTGGCCGTCTCGATGGCCGTGGCGCGCGCCGCGGCCGAAGAGTCCGGCCTGCCCCTGTATCGCTACTTCGGCGGCATGGGCGGCATGCAGATGCCGGTGCCGATGATGAACGTCATCAACGGCGGCGCGCATGCGAACAACAGCCTCGACCTGCAGGAGTTCATGATCATTCCGGTGGGCGCACCGACCTTCCGCGAAGCCCTGCGCTACGGCGCCGAGGTGTTTCACGCACTCAAGAAGATCCTGCACGACAAGGGCATCAGCACCGCCGTGGGCGACGAAGGCGGCTTTGCCCCCAGCGTCGAGAACCATGAAGCGGCGATCCAGATGATCCTCGAGGCCATCGACAAGGCCGGCTTCGTGGCCGGCGAGCAGATCGCGCTGGGCCTGGACTGCGCCGCCAGCGAGTTCTACAAGGACGGCAAGTACGTGCTCGAAGGCGAAGGCGGCCTGTCGCTCGACGCCGCCCAATGGACGGACATGCTGGCCACCTGGTGCGACAAGTACCCGATCATCAGCATCGAAGACGGCATGCACGAAGGCGACTGGGACGGCTGGAAGCTGCTCACCGAGCGCCTGGGCAAGAAGGTGCAACTGGTGGGCGACGACCTGTTCGTCACCAACACCAAGATCCTGCAGGAAGGCATCGAGAAGGGCATCGGCAACTCGATCCTGATCAAGATCAACCAGATCGGTACGCTGACCGAAACCTTCGCCGCCATCGAGATGGCCAAGCGCGCTGGCTACACGGCCGTCATCAGCCACCGCTCGGGCGAGACCGAGGACAGCACCATCGCGGACATCGCGGTGGGCACCAATGCAGGCCAGATCAAGACCGGCTCGCTGTCGCGTTCGGACCGCATGGCGAAGTACAACCAGTTGCTGCGCATCGAGGAAGACCTGGGCGACATCGCCACCTACCCCGGCCGCGCTGCGTTCTACAACCTGCGTTGAGCGGCGCCGGTACCCAGCGGCACCTTAGAACCCCAGAAGAGCCCGACGCTTCATGCGCTTTCGCATCGTTCCGATGGTGATGGTGGTGCTGCTGATCATTCTGCAATACCAGCTCTGGAGTGGCCGGGGCAGCATTCCTGATGTGGCGCGCCAGCGCGACCAGCTGGATGCAGCCATGGCCGCCAACGCCAAGGCAGCGGCCGCCAACGAGCGGCTGGCCTCCGAAGTGCGCGATCTTCAGGAAGGCCTGGAAATGGTCGAAGAACGTGCACGGACCGAGCTGGGCATGGTCAAGCCCAACGAGGTCTTCGTCCAGTCGGCCAAGTAAGCTCTTCACGACGTCGCCCGGCCTGCGCGCCGGGTGAATGCGTGCCATGCGTCCCCAACTCACGATCGTTCTGCTGGGCGGAGCCGAGGAGGCTCGCGGCGAGTTGGCGCGCGCGCTGGAGCGTCTTGCGCGCCAGGCCGATGCCACGATCACCGTGCGTCAGCAGGTCGCTTCTGATGAAGCGGCGCATGGGCAGAGCCTTCATCTGCTGCTGCATTCCGCAATTGAGGATGGGCCATGGCGCGAGCAACTGGCACGACTCGGCCTGCCTTTTTCAGTGCTGCACGGCGATATCCGCGCGCAAATAACAGCGGCATGGACACTGGCAGCGCTGCGCCTGGGCATGTTGCCGACGGAGGCGAGGACGTTGCAGCCCGCCGAATCCCGAAGCTCTCCAGTCGGGCCGGGCACACTCTGGCGGTGCGACAAATGCTCCGACCCGGAATGCGAGCATCGCCTTTTTCGCGACCTGCTCGCAAAGCGCGAGGGCGATGTGGCCTGACGCTGCGCCCCGCTCAAGCCGTCACTGGCTGATGTAAGGCTCCGGGTCCACCGCCACCGAATTGCGCCGGACCTCGAAATGCAGCTTCACGCGGTCCGAATCGGTCTTGCCCATCTTGGCGATCTGCTGGCCGCGAGTGACCTTCTGCCCCTGCTTGACCAGGATCGCGCTGTTGTGCGCATAGGCCGTGAGGTAGGTGGCATCGTGGTCGATGATGACCAGCTGCCCATAGCCACGCATGCCGTTGGACGCGTAGACCACCGTGCCCGCATCCGCGGCGCGCACCGGATCGCCCACTGCCCCGCCGAAGTCCATGCCCTTGTTGCTGCGGCCATCGAAACGGGCGATCACGTTCCCGTTGGCCGGCCGGGCGAAGCTGCGCGAGACGTTCCCTGCGCCGTTCGAGTTCGACCCGGGCCTTCTCTTGGACACGGCCTCGGGCTTGCTCGAACCCCGATCGGAAGAATGGCCAGACGACTTGCCGCCGCCCGATGCGCCCGGGTCGCTCGCACACCCCGCCAGCGCCAACACCATCACGACCGCCGAAACCGGGAGCCACTTCCCGGCGCTGACAACACGACTCAATTTCGACAAACCCGCACCCCCGCTACTGGACCGTTCCGCTGCCAGGCAACTGATCGCCCGCCGCGGTGAAGATCTGCGCCACGTCCACCGAATCGAAGCGGTATTGCTTGCCGCAGAAATCGCAGCCGACCTCGATGTCGCCGCGCTCGGCGACGATCTCGTCGGCCTCGGTCTCGCCCAGGCCGCGGATCATGCCGATCACGCGCTCGCGGCTGCAGGTGCAGCGGAAGTGCGGCCCCAACATGCCGGCCTGCGGCGGAAAACGCAGCACCTTCTCTTCCCAGAACAGGCGGCGCAAGACCGTTTCGACATCGAGCCCGAGCAGTTCCTCGCGCGTGAGGCTGCTGGCGAGGATGGAGATGCGGCGGTAGTCTTCGTCAGGATCGGCGTCGCCCTCCAGCGAAATGCCTTCCGGCGCGGATGCGCCCTGCCCGGCCAGATTGCCGCCGCCTTCGGTGGGAAGGCGCTGGATCAACAGGCCCGCGGCCACCTTGTCGTCGGCCGCCAGCACCAGCGTGGTCTCGAGCTGCTCGCTCTGGCGCATGTAGTGCTGCAGCACCTCGGCCATGCTGTTCATCGGCCGGTTCTGGGCATCCACGAGCGGCACCACGCCCTGATAGGGCTGCTGGCCAGGCTGGCGGTCCGCCGGATCCAGCGTGATGGCGCAGCGGCCCTTGTGGACCGCGTTGACCATGTCCTGCAAGGTCGCGTCGTCCGCCACCGCCCCGGCCACGCTGGCGGTGGAGCGCAGACTCAGGTCAGGCCGGGCTTCGGCCACGGCAACGCGCACAGGCCCGTCGCCGAAGATCTGCAGGATCAACTGCCCCTGGAACTTGATGTTGGCCTGCATGAGCGCCGCCGCCGCGGTCATCTCGCCAAGCAGCTCGGCCACCGGCTGCGCATAGGCCCCGGTGTGGGTGTTCGACGCGCGACGCGCCAGGATTTCCTGCCACGTGTCGGTCAGTCGGACGATCATGCCGCGCACCGGCAGACCGTCGAACAGGAATTTGTGAAGCTCGCTCAAAGTCGTTTTCCTTGGCGGGGTTGCCGCATTCAGGATCTGTTTTTAGGAGATGCGCCGCAAGCCCTTGGCAAAGCGCTGGCTGTTGCGGACATAGTGTTCGGCATTGGCGCGCATGCGCTCGGCAGCCGCATCGTCGAGCGTGCGGACCACCTTGGCCGGGACGCCGATGATCAGCGAGTTGTCCGGAAACTCCTTGCCCTCGGTCACCACGCTGCCGCTGCCGACAATGCAGTTGCGGCCGATGCGCGCATTGTTCAAGACCACCGAGCCGATGCCGATGAGGGAGTTGTCGCCGATGGTGCAGCCATGCAGCATCACCATGTGGCCGACCGTGACGTTGTCGCCGATGGTCAGCGGCACGCCCGCATCCGAATGCAGGGCCGACAGGTCCTGGATGTTGGTCGCACGGCCGATGTGGACGGTTTCATTGTCGCCACGGACCACCACGCCAAACCACACGCTGGCGTCTTCGCCCAGGTGTACGTTGCCGATCACCTGGGCGCTGTCCGCCACCCAGGCGCCCGCTTCCAACTTCGGCGCCACGCCATCGAGTTCGTATACGGCCATTGGGGATCCTTTCGCTGCTGATGATCGCGTCGCCCAGGATCGAGCGGACGCCTGCCTAGAATTGTAGGGATGCACCCACGCCTGCGCGCCCTGGAGGCCTTGCGCCTCGCCGACTGCGATGCCAAGGTCGCCGCCACGCGCGCCCTGGCGGCGAGCGACGACCTGCACTTGATGGGCGACGGCAGCGCGATCCGATCGCCCGGCGACGATGCCGGCGTGCCCGGCCGGCCCGAGAAGCCGGCACGCGTCGCGGCGACCGCCGTACCGCGCCGCTCGCCGTTCACCGCCGACGGCCGTGCGGCGCTGGTGCACAGCATCTGCCACATCGAATTCAACGCCATCAACCTCGCGCTCGACGCGCTGTGGCGCTTCGACGGCATGCCGCCCGACTACTACCGCGACTGGCTTCGCGTGGCCGACGAGGAGGCCCAGCACTTCACGCTCCTGCATGCGCACCTACAGGCCATGGGCCATCGCTATGGCGACTTTCCCGGCCACGACGGCCTGTGGACCATGTGCGAGCGCACCGCCGGCGACGTGCTGGCCCGCATGGCGCTGGTGCCGCGAACGCTCGAAGCCCGCGGGCTCGATGCCACGCCGCTCATCCAGGCCAAGCTGCGGCGCGTGAACACGCCGGACGCCCATGCGGCCGTGGCCATCCTCGACATCATCCTGCGCGACGAAGTGGGGCATGTGGCCATCGGCAATCACTGGTATCGCTGGTTGTGCGAGCGCACGGGCCAGGACCCGGAGACGCTCTACCCGCAACTCGTGGCCCGCTACGAGGCGCCGCGCCTGAAGCCGCCGTTCAACCACGAGGCGCGAGGCCGCGCCGGCTTCAGCGAGGCCGAACTGCGCGCGCTCGACGCCCAGGCCCCTATTCGGCCTTGATGCCCGCTGCGCGAATAATGCGTTGATTGGCCTCGCGCTCGCGGTTGATGGAGCGCACGAAATCGGCCGCGCTGCCGCCCACCGCCTGGTTGTCGGTGGCCTTGAGCTTGGCGGCGATCTCCGGGCTGGCCAGCGCCTGGTTGAACTCGCTGTTGTAGCGCTCCAGCAGCGGCGCGGGCAGGCCGGCGGGAGCGAAGATGCCGAAGCGTGACGACAGGTTGGCCGCCACGTAGCCCAACTCGTCCAAGGTCGGCACGTCGGGCAGGCTCGCCAGGCGCGCAGGTGCGCCGACGGCCAGCGGGCGCAGCTTGCCGCTGCGAATGTGCGGCGCCAGCGTCGGCCCGGCATTGACCGACAGGATCTCGAACTGCCCGCCCAGCGCGTCGTTCATCTGCTGTCCACCGCCTTTGTACGGCACATGGGTGATGTCCACCTTGGCCGCCGCGCGCAATTGCGCCAGCAAGATGTGGCCCAGCGAAGCCTGGCCCGAGGTCGCCCAGCGGATCGCGCCCGGAGACGCCTTGGCTTCCTTGATCAGGGTGGCGAAGTCGGCGCCCTTGTAGGCTGGCGTGGCCAGGATCAATACGGGCGAGACCATCACGTCGATCACGGGCGCGATGTCCTTCTTCGGATCGAAGGGCGACGGATGCAGGAAAGGGTTGAGCGCCAAAGGGCTGACCGCCGAGAACCCGAGCACGCTGCCGTCGGGCGCGGCCTTGGCGACGGCGTCCATGCCGATGGTGCCGCTGGCGCCCGCCTTGTTTTCCACCACGACGGCCATGCCGGTCTGCAGCGCCAGCTTGTCGCCCAGGGCGCGTGCCACCACGTCGCTCACGCCGCCGGTCGGATAGGCCACGATCAGGCGCAGCGTCTTCGGCAACGCGGGCGCCGCGGTCTGCGCCTGCGCGTGGACACCAGCGCTCCACAGCGCCGCGCTGGCCAGGGGAAGACCCACGAAGGCACGGCGGGAAAGGACGGGTTCGTTCTTGCTTGAAGTCGTTCTCATGATGGTCCGCATGCCCTTCAGGCATGCCTGCGTTGCTGTTGGCTTGGCCGGTATGTTCAGCCGCGCGGGTGATGCTGTTCGTGCAACTGGCGCAATCGCTCACGCGCGACGTGGGTATAGATGGTGGTCGTGGAAATGTCCGCGTGGCCCAGCAGCATCTGAACGGCGCGCAGGTCCGCGCCGTGATTGAGCAGATGGGTGGCGAACGCGTGCCGCAGCGTATGCGGCGACAGCGGCACGCGGATGCCTGCCGCCGATGCGTGCTTCTTGACGATGATCCAGAACATCACGCGCGTCATGCCCGCGCCGCGCGCCGTGACGAAGAGGTCGGCCGTCTGCTGCCCGGCCAGGATCTCCTCGCGCGCCTCTTTCAGGTAGCGATCGATCCAGCGCCGTGCCTCGGCGCCGAAGGGCACCAGCCGTTCCTTGCTGCCCTTGCCCATCACGCGCAGCACGCCGTCGGCCAGACTCAGCTCGAAGACCTTGAGCAGAACGAGCTCGCTCACGCGCAGTCCACTGGCGTACATCAGCTCCAGCATGGCGCGGTCGCGCAGGCCCAGAGGGGTCGACAGGTCGGGCGCGGCTAGCAGCTGCTCCACCTGCGACTCCGTCAGCGTCTTGGGCACGCGCAGCGCCTGGCGCGCAGGCACCAGGCGCAAGGTGGGATCGACGGCAACGCGCTTCTCGCGCAGTGCCCAGCGGTAGTAGCGCTTGAACACCGTCAGGCGCCGGTTGGCCGATGTGGCCTTGCCCTTTTCCGCCAGTCGCGCGCCCATGTAGCCGTGCAGGTCGTGCTCGCGCGCAGCGTCGAGCGTGCCCCCGCGCTCGCCCAGCCATTGGGCCAGCAGGACCAGGTCGCGTCGATAGGCCGCCAGCGTGTTGCTGGACAAGCCATGCTCCAGCCACAGCCCGTCGATGAACTCATCGATGCCGGGCTGCGTGGGCGCAGCCTGAGCGCGAACAGTGGCCGATCGCCTCACTTCCCCGTCCCGCACTCGCTGGCTGCCGCGCGCAAGTTACTCGACGCTCAGCTTCTGCTTGGCAACGACGTCCTTGTAGACGCCGTACTCGGCCTTGATCTGCTCGGCGAATTCCTCGGGGCTGTTGCCGATCACCAGCGAACCCGTGTCTTCGATGCGCTTGCGCGTGGCCGGGTCGTTGAGCGCCTGCTTGGCCGCTGCGCTGATCTTGTCGACCACGTCCTTGGGCATGCCCTTGGGTCCCAGGATGCCGTAGTAGGCCATGCGGTTCACCGGCTCCAGGCCCACTTCCTTGAAGGTCGGGACGTTGGGCAGATCCTTCAGCCGCTGTGGGGCCGCCACGACGATCGGGACCAGGCGGCCGGTCTTGATGAAGGGCAGCGCGGAAGGCAGGTTGTCGAAGATGATCGGCACCTGGCCGGCCACCACGTCATTGAGAGCGGGGCCGGCACCACGGTAGGGAATGTGCGTGACGAACGTGTTCGACAGGCTCTTGTAGAGCTCCATCAGCAGGTGGCCGATGCCGCCCGTACCCGAGCTGCCGTACGAATACTTGCCCGGGTTGCGCTTGAGCTCGGCGACGAACTCGGCGTAGTTCTTGGCCGGAAAGCCCGGGTTCACGGCGATCACGTTGGGCGTGGCGGCCAGGTTGATGATGGGCGTGAAGTCGGTCACCGGGTTGTACGGCACCTTTGGATTGATGGCCGGGTTGGCCGCCGTGCTCGAGACGGTCGCCACGCCCAGCTTGTAGCCGTCGGGTGCGGCTTTGGCCGTCTCGTTGGCGCCGACGATGCCGCCGCCGCCCGCCTTGTTGATCACCACCACGGGCTGGCCGAGCGCCTTGCCCAGCGGCTCGGAGATGACGCGGGCCACGATGTCCGTCGTTCCGCCGGGCGCGAATGGCACCTGCAGTTCGATCGGCTTTTCAGGATAGGCCTGGGCCAGGCTGGAGCCGGCGGCACCCAGCAAGGTCGTTCCGGCGGCGAGGGCAATCAGCGTACGGCGATGAAGCATGTTCGGGGGACTCCAGAAGGTGTCGTAGTTTGTGGATGAAAGGTGAATGCTAGCCGCAAGCGGCGTGCCTTTCGCGCCGGCGCGAGGTCGCGTGCACGCATCGACGTGCGAGCCGCACCCCGTATGCTCGGGGCGGTGAACTACGCGCAACTGCTCTTTCCCGATTTTTCCCTCATCGCATGCGGCTGGGCGCTTTGCCGCTACACGGCACTCAATCGGCGCGTTTGGGACCAGGTCGAAAGCCTCGTTTACTACTTTCTCTTTCCAGTCCTGCTGTTCCATTCCATCGTCCGCAGCCCGCTGGACTTCGGCGCGACATCCAGCCTGCTCGGCGCGGGCGTCACGATGAGCCTGATCGGCATCGGCCTGTCGTACAGCCTGCCCTGGCTGCCCTGGCTGCGCCATTACATCAGCCGCGCGGACCATGCCGCCAGCGTGCAGGTGGCTTTTCGCTTCAACTCCTTCATCTGCCTGACGCTGTCCGAGCGCCTGGCCGGCGCGCAAGGGTTGCTGCTGATCGCGGTGCTGATCGGCGTGTGCGTGCCGCTGCTCAACGTCGCATCGGTCTGGCCCATGGCACGCCACGGCAATACCGGATTCCTGCGGCAACTGGTGCGCAACCCGCTCATCATCGCCACCGCGTCGGGCCTGCTGGCCAATGTGCTGGGCTTGACCGTGCCCAACTGGCTGACGCCCACGCTGACGCGCATCGGCGGCGCATCTCTGGCCCTGGGCCTGATGGCGGCCGGCGCGGGCATGCAGTTCGCGACGCTGGGGCGCGGCAAGGCGCTGGCCGTGTCGGTGCTGTCGATCCGACACTTCATCCTGCCGCTGGTGGCCTGGGGGCTGGTGCATGCGCTCAAGCTCGACGCGGCGCAGGCGGTGGTGCTGATGGCGTTCTCCGCCGTGCCAACCGCCTCCAGCGCCTACGTGCTGGCTTCGCGGATGGGCTACAACGGGCCGTTCGTGGCAGGGCTGGTCACCTTGTCCACGCTGCTTGCCGCGGCCAGCCTGCCGTTCGCGCTGGCCCTGCCGAGGTAGCCCGGAGGGCGGCCTCGACTCAGGTGGCGCCGTGCGCCTCGAAATACATGGCGTACAGCGAATGGCTGCTCGCCATGTACAGGCGGTTGTTCTTCGGGCCGCCAAAGCACAGGTTGGCGCACCGTTCAGGCAGTTGGATGTGTGCCAGCGGCTTGCCCTCGGCATTGAAGACGCGAACGCCGTCCAGGTCTTCGGAGCGCCCCTTCAACTGGTACACCTTGCGCCCGACGATGTCGGTGGGCTCGGCATTCAGCGCCCCGTTGCTGCCCCAGCCGCACCACAGGTTGCCGTCTCGATCGACCTTGAAGCCGTCGAGCGCGCCGAAGTCCGCCGCATCGATCAGCTTGGTCTTGTTCGACACGGTGCCATCGGCGCCGACGTCGAAGCTCCAGATGCTGCGGTTGGGCGTGCCCTTCCACTCGACGACGTAGAGCTTCTTCTCATCGGGCGAGAAAGCCAGTCCGTTGGGATTGACCAGGTCGGTGATGACCGCGCTGATCTTGCCGTCGGTGCCCACGCGGTACACATTGGTGGTGGCCTGCTCGGGCTTGGCGCGACTGCCTTCCCATTCGCCGTTGATGCCGAAGGTGGGATCGGTGAACCAGACGCTGTCGTCCGACTTGACGACGATGTCGTTGGGCGCATTCAGGCGCTTGCCCTCGAAACGGTCGGCCAGCACGGTGATCTTGCCGTCCTTCTCGGTGCGCACCACGCGCCGGGTGACCGAATGCTCGCAGGTCAGCAGGCGGCCCTGCCGGTCGCGCGTGTTGCCGTTGGCGTAGTTCGCGTTCTGGCGAAAGACGGTGAAGCTGCCGTCCTTCTCGTTGAACTTCATGATGCGGTTGTTGGGAATGTCGCTCACCAGCAGGTAGCCGGGCGCCCCACCCGCTGCCGGGAAGTACACCGGGCCTTCCGCCCAGCGCATGCCGGTGGCCACCTGCTCCAGCGTGCTGCTGTAGATGCGGTACTTGGCAAAGCTTGGGTCGAGGATCTGCACCACCGGGTCGGGGTAGCGCTGATTGGGCTTGAACGCGAAAGCCTGTGCGGCAGCGCTGCCGCCCAGGGTCGCGAATGCACTGGCGGTGCTCGCCTTGATGAGGAAGTTGCGGCGTCCGTTCCCGCTGTCCTTCTGCTCCATGTCTCGTCTCCTTCTTGTTGATGCCTGCCGATAAAAAAAAAGGGCGCCGAACCCGTTGTCCGACGCCCTTGCTTGCCGCTTTGGCTTCTCGCTCGCTCTACGCCAGCGTGTAGGCCGTCTTCACCGTGGTGAAGAACTCCTGCGCATAGCGACCCTGCTCGCGCGGGCCGTAGCTCGAACCCTTGCGCCCGCCGAACGGCACGTGGTAGTCCACGCCCGCGGTGGGCAGGTTGACCATGACCATGCCGGCCTGGCTGTGGCGCTTGAAGTGCGTGGCGTACTTCAGGCTGGTCGTGGCAATGCCGGCGGACAAGCCGAACTCGGTATCGTTGGCCGTGGCCAGCGCTTCCTCGTAGTTCTTGACCCTGATCACGCTGGCGACAGGGCCGAAGATCTCCTCGCGGTTGATGCGCATGTCCTTGCCGCTGTCGCTGAACAGAGCCGGCGCCATGTAGTAGCCCTCGGTGCCCAGCGTGAGCCGTTCGCCACCCACGGCCAGCGTGGCGCCTTCGCTCTTGCCGATCTCGACGTAGCCCAGATCCTGCTCGAGCTGGCTCTGGCTCGACACCGGCCCGACGTCCGTGCCCTGTGCCAGCGCATCGCCCACCTTGATCTTCGCCATGCGCTCCTTCATTGCCTCGATGAACTTCGGGTAGATGCCCTCGGTCACGATCAGGCGGCTCGACGCCGTGCAGCGCTGGCCAGTGGAATAGAAGGCGCTTTGCACGCTCAGCTCCACGGCCTGGGCCAGATCGGCGTCGTCCAGGACCACCTGCGGGTTCTTGCCGCCCATTTCCAGCTGCACCTTCTTGCCGCTCTTGACGCATTCGACCGCAATGCCGCGACCCACGCCCACCGAGCCGGTGAAGCTGATCGCATGCACGTTGGGGTGCTGCACCAGCGCATTGCCGATGACACTGCCGCGGCCCATCACAAGATTGAACACGCCCGGCGCGATGCCCGAGCGGCTGATGATCTCGGCCAGCGCCCAGGCACAACCCGGCACGAGGTCCGCCGGCTTGAGCACCACGCAATTGCCAAACGCCAGCGCTGGCGCGATCTTCCACGCCGGAATGGCGATGGGGAAGTTCCAGGGAGTGATGAGGCCCACGACGCCGACCGGCTCGCGCGTGATCTCCACGCCGATGTTCGGGCGCACCGAAGGCAGCACCTCGCCCGCCAGGCGCAGGCATTCGCCGGCGAAGAACTTGAAGATGTGGCCTGCGCGCGTCGCTTCCCCGATGCCTTCGGGCTTGGTCTTGCCCTCCTCGCGAGCCAACAACGTGCCCAGTTCTTCCTTGCGCGCCAGGATCTCGTTACCGATCTTGTCGAGCGCGTCGGAACGTGCCTGCACGCTGCCGGTGGCCCAGGCGGGGAACGCGGCCATCGCGGCAGCCACGGCGGCTTCCACATCCGCGGCATCGCCTTGCGCGTACTCCGCGATGGTGTCGCCGAGGTTGGACGGGTTGAGGTTCGGGCTGTAGCGCTTGCCCTTGACCCATTCGCCGCCGATCAGGTTGTCGTGTTGTTGCATGTCGAATCTCCTCGCGATAGGGCGCCCGGCAAGCCGGGCGGCTGTGGATGCGGCGTTATTGCGGACCGAGCTTGTCGATCAGCGCCTTGAGCATCTCCACCTCTTCGGGCTTCAGATCGGTCAGCGGCGCGCGGACCGGGCCGGCGCCATGGCCGACGATCTTGGCGCCCGCCTTGACGATGCTGACCGCATAGCCCTGCATGCGGTTGCGGATGTCCAGGTAGGGCATGAAGAAGTCCTTCAGCAGACGGTGCTGCGTCTTCATGTCGTCGTCGCGCACGGCGGCGTAGAACTCCATCGCAGTCTTGGGGATGAAGTTGAAGACCGCGGACGAATAGACCGGCGTGCCCAGTGCCTTGTAGGCCGCGGCATAGACCTCCGCCGTCGGCAGGCCACCGAGGTAGGCGAAGCGGTCGCCCATGCGCTGGTAGATCGAGACCATGGCCTCGATGTCGCCCACGCCGTCCTTGAAGCCGACCAGGTTGGGGTTGCGCTCGGCCAGTCGTGCCAGCGTCTCGGGCTTGAACTTGCTCTGCGCGCGGTTGTAGACCACGACACCGAACTTCACGCTCTTGCAGACCTCTTCCACATGCGCGGCCAGGCCGTCCTGGCCGGCTTCGGTGAGGTAGTGCGGCATCAGCAGGATGCCGTGCGCACCGGCCTTCTCGGCGGCCTGCGCGCATTCGATGGCGAAGCGGGTGGGACCGCCTGCGCCGGCGATGATCGGCACCTTGCCGCGGCAGGTCTCGACGGCGGTCTGGATGATCTGCGGATATTCATGGCCCGTGAGCGAGAAATATTCGCCCGTGCCGCCGGCCGCGAACAAGGCGCTGGCGCCGTAGGGCGCGAGCCATTCGAGGCGCTCGACATAGCCCTTCTTGTTGAAGTTGCCTTCGGCATCGAAGTCCGTCACGGGGAAGGACAGCAGGCCGGAGCCCATGATCGTCTTGAGTTCTTGCGGATTCATTTTTCTGCGATGTTCCGGAAAAAGGGGTCAGGGGAAAAACGTGGTGACTGCGGGCTTGATAGCGCTATCAAATCGGATCGACCCGCGCCGACATGGCGAAAGTCGGAGCGCCGGCTTGCAGCGCCCGCGCCCGTCAGTCGAGTCGGATGTCGGCGGCGCGCACGACCTGGGCCCAGCGCGCACGCTCCTTGTTGAAGAACTGCTCTTCCTCGGCCGGCGTCATCGTCACGACCTCGGCGCCCTGGCCGGCGAGTCGGGAGCGGATGTCGGGCGTGCGGATGGCTTCGATCAGCGCCTTGTTCAAGCGCTGCACGATCGCGTCAGGCGTGCCGCGCGGCGCTTTCACGCCTTGCCATGTGCCGGACTCGAATCCAGGCGCGCCCTGCTCCGCGATGGTGGGCACTTCGCCGATCAGCGGCATGCGGGTTGCCTTGGAAACGCCCAGCACCTTGAGCTTGCCGGATTGCACGTGCGGCAGCGTGGCCAGCATGCCGTTCATCAGCACCTGGGTCTGGCCGGACACCGTGTCCTGGATGGCCTGGACCCCACCCTTGTACGGCACGTAGGTCCACTTGGCGTCGACCGCGCGCTGCAGCGCCACACCTGCCAGGTGTGGCGCGCTGCCGGTAGCGGTCACAGCGAAGTTCAGGTCGCTGGTCTTGGACAGTGCGACCAGTTCCTTGAGGTTGTTGGCCTTGACCGACGGATGCACGACCAGCAGGTGCGGCGAATAAGCCAGCATGGTCACGCCGCGCAGGTCCTTGCTCGGGTCGAAGCTGAGCTTGGTGTAGACGGACGGGCTGATCGCCAGCGCGCCTACATCGCACAGCAGCAGCGTGTAGCCATCGGCCGGCGCCTTGGCCACGAAGTCCGCGCCCAGGTTGCCATTGGCCCCCGGCTTGTTCTCGACGATGACCGACTGGCCGAGCGCAGCCGAGAGCGGCACGCTGATGGATCGGGCGATGATGTCCGACGACCCGCCCGGCGGATAGGGAACGATGAGCTTGATCGGCCTGGTGGGCCAATCCTGCGCGGCATGCGCCATTCCGCCTGCCAGGGCCGCCGCGCCGAGGGCGCCGGCAACGAACACACGCCGATTCAAGGCCATTGTCTGTCTCCGAGTGAGAGTGGAAGAAAGATCGTCAGCGGCTCTGTGTCCCGCTTTTTCGATCTATGTCATCAGTCATCGTACAACATAGAACAACAGAAATCCATCGAATTGATCAAAAGATTCGTGAAAGGCGGGCTGAAGACGCTGCCCGCGGCGCGGCCTCGCCCGCGATGCCTCAGGCTGGCGTGCCGCCCTCGGTCGCCTCGCGCTGGGCAGCCTCTCGCGCAAGGCGCAGGCGTTCGCGGCTGTTGGTCAGGTGGATGCGCATGGCGGCGCGGGCCGATTCCGGATCGCCTCGGGCGATGGCCGCATAGATTTCTTCATGCTCGCGATTGACGCGGCTGAGGTACTCGCCCCGGCGATCGATGTTGCGAATGGCATTGACACGCGTGCGGGGAATCAGCGTCGTCCCCAGGTGGCTCATGATGTCCGCGAAGTAGGGATTGCCGGTGGCCTGGGCGATCTGCAGGTGGAAGCGAAAGTCCGGCGACACCGTGTCGCCGGCGACGCTGACATTGCGCTCGAAATCGTCGAGCGCGGCGCGCATGGCCGCCAGATGCTCTTCCGTCCTTCGCGACGCGGCCAGCCCGGCCGATTCGGTCTCCAGGCTGATCCGCAGTTCCAGTACCGCCAGCACGTCCACGCTGGTGGCAATGTCGGAGGGATCGAGCCGGAACATGCCGGCCACCCGCGGCTCCAGCACGAACGTACCCACGCCGTGATGGGTTTCGACCAGGCCCGCCGCCTGCAGTTTCGACAGCGCCTCGCGCACCACCGTGCGGCTCACGCCGAAGGCCTGCATGATGGCCGACTCGGTCGGCAGCTTGTCCCCCGGTTGCAGCACCTTGCTTCGGATCTTTTCGCCCAGATCCTCGACCAGCCCGTTGGCCAGTCCCCGCGCACGCTGCCTGGGCCGACCGACAAAGGCGGCGCGCACCTTCGACGCCCCGTCCACACCTGAGACGGCAGCAGGCGGAGGATCGATGACTGCGGGATTACCCGAATCGGCTGGAGGCATCTCCACATCATAATCCCGCTCAGGTTGTACGACAACCGATAACTTCCCTCCCGCTACGAATGTCACAAACAGCGCCAACTCTTTCCGCCCCCGTCGAACGCCTGCTGCTCACCGGTGCCGCCGGCGGCCTGGGCAAGGTCCTGCGCGACCGGCTGAAGCCATTTGCAAAGGTCGTCCGCCTTTCCGACATCGCCGACATGGCGCCTGCGCGCGACGCCAGTGAAGAAGTCGTGGTGTGCAACCTTGCCGACAAGGGTGCCGTCGACGCGCTGGTGGCCGGCTGCGACGCCATCGTCCACCTGGGCGGCGTCTCGGTGGAGCGCCCCTTCGAGGAAATCCTCGAAGGCAACATCAAGGGCATCTTTCACATCTACGAAGCAGCCCGCCGCCATGGCGTGGGCCGCGTGGTGTTCGCCAGTTCCAACCACGTCATCGGCTTCTACAAGCAGGACGAGAAGCTGGACAACACGGTGGCCCGCCGACCGGACGGCTACTACGGCCTTTCCAAGTCCTTCGGCGAGGACATGGCGCAGTTCTACTTCGACCGCTATGGCATCGAGACCGTGTCGATCCGCATCGGCTCTTCGTTCCCCGAGCCGGCCAACCGCCGGATGATGAGCACCTGGCTCAGCTACCGCGACCTCACGACGCTGATCGAGAAGTCGCTCTTCACGCCCGGCGTCAAGCACACCGTGGTGTACGGCGCTTCCGCCAACCGCGACGTGTGGTGGGACAACGCCGGCGCGGCGGTTCTGGGCTTCGTGCCGCAGGACAGTTCCGAAGTGTTCCGCGACAAGGTCGAGGCGCAGCCTCCCGTCGCGCCCACCGATCCCAACGCCATCTACCAGGGCGGCGCCTTCACGGCCCAGGGCCCGTTCGAATGACTGCGGCGCCATCCTGTCGCCCGCTGCCATCCAAAACCGATTCAACACCACAGCAACCCAGGAGACCTAAGATGACCCTTCGCAGAAACCTCATCGCGCTCGCATGCGCTGCCACCGCACTTGGCGGCATCGGCTTGAGCATGTCCGCCAGCGCCGCCGACAAGATGGTGCTCAAGGCGGCCGACGTGCACCCGGCCGGCTACCCGAACGTCGTGGCCATCGAGCACATGGGCGAGAAACTGTCCAAGGCGACCAACGGACGCATCAGCCTGAAGATGTTCCCGGGATCGGTCCTGGGCGGCGAGAAGGAAATGATCGAGCAGACCCAGGTCGGCGCGATCGACATCCTGCGCACCTCGCTGGGCCCCGTCGGCCCGGTGGTGCCGGAAGTGAACGTGTTCAACATGCCTTTCGTCTTCCGTGACGAGGCACACATGCGCGCCGTGATCGACGGCCCGATCGGCCAGGAAATGCTCGACAAGATTTCCGCCTCGCCGGCCAAGCTGGTGGCGCTGGGCTGGATGGATGGCGGCTCGCGCAGCCTCTACACCAAGAAGCCGGTGCGCAAGCCCGAAGACCTGAAGGGCATGAAGATCCGCATGATGGGCAACCCGCTGTTCGTCGACACGATGAACGCCATGGGCGGCAACGGCATCTCGATGGGCTACGGCGAAGTGTTCACCGCCATTCAGACGGGCGTGGTGGACGGCGCGGAAAACAACCCACCCACGCTGTACACCGCCCACCACTACCAGGCCGGCGCCAAGTACTACACGCAGACCAACCACCTGATCATCCCCGAGATCTTCGTGATGTCGAAGGTCACGTGGAACAAGCTTTCGCCGGAAGACCAGGCACTGGTCAAGAAGCTGGCGCGTGAAGCACAGTTCGAGCAGCGCGCGCTGTGGGACAAGAGCGTGGCCGACTACACGGCCAAGCTCAAGGCCGAAGGCGTGGAATTCATCAAGATCGACAACAAGGCCTTCTATGACGACACCGCCCCGGTGCGCGCCAAGTACGGCGCCCAGTTCGCCGACCTGATGAAGCGCATCGAAGCCACCAAGTCGAACTGACGCGCTACAGAAAGGCGTTGCGCCTTCGGGGCCCTTCGGGGCCTTTTCAAGTTCAGCCGACAGGCGTCAGGGAGCGACGCCGGCGGCCCCAGCCCCTCTCCAAGGCACCCATGGACCCCCTCTTCGTTCGTCTGTGCGACCGGATCTACCTCGCTTGCGTGTGGTTCGCCGGCCTCGCCATCTTCCTGATGTCGGTGATCATTCCGTACGGCGTGTTCACCCGCTACGTGCTCGGCACCGGCTCCGCCTGGCCCGAGCCCATCGCCATCCTGTTCATGATGGTGTTCACCTTCATCGGCGCGGCTGCCGGCTTTCGTGCCGGCGCGCACATCGCTGTCACCATGCTGACCGATCCCCTGCCCGCCGCACTGCAAGGCGCCTGCCGCGTGCTGGTCGATGCGCTCATGGTTCTGGTGTGCCTGTTCGTGTGCTGGTACGGCACGCGCCTTTGCATGGAAACCTGGAACCAGTCGATCAGCGAGCTCGACTGGCTGCCCGTGGGCCTCACCTACGCGCCCATTCCGCTGGGCTCGCTGGCAACGCTGCTTTTCGTGATCGAGCGCATGGTCTACGGCAGCCAGGCGAATCGCGACGTGGTCCGCTACGAAGAAGCATCCAACGAACAAGCCGAGGGAGCCCGCTGATGGACGCACTGGTTCTTCTGGGCAGCTTCGTGCTGCTGATGGCGGTGGGCATGCCCATCGCCTATTCGCTGGGCCTCGCATCGCTGATCGGGGCTTTCTGGATCGACATTCCGCTCGACGCCGTGATGATCCAGCTGGCCTCCGGGGTCAACAAGTTCTCGCTGCTGGCCATCCCATTCTTCGTGCTGGCCGGCGCCATCATGGCCGAAGGCGGCATGTCGCGACGCCTGGTCGCATTTGCCGGGGTGCTGGTGGGCTTTATCCGAGGCGGTCTGTCGCTGGTGAACATCCTGGCCTCGACCTTCTTCGGCGCCATTTCGGGCTCTTCGGTGGCCGACACCGCCTCCATCGGCTCGGTGCTCATCCCCGAGATGGAGCGAAAGGGCTATCCACGGTCGTTCGCCACCGCCGTGACCGTCAGCGGTTCGGTGCAGGCGATCCTGATTCCGCCGAGCCACAACGCGGTGCTCTATTCGCTGGCAGCCGGCGGCACGGTGTCGATCGCCAGCCTGTTCATTGCCGGCGTGCTGCCCGGCCTGCTGATGGGGCTGACACTGGCCGTGCTGTGCCTGATCATCGCCAAGCGCGAGAACTACCCCAAGGGCGAGGTCATCCCGCTCAAGCAGGCGCTCAAGATCTGCCTGGATGCCATGTGGGGCCTGATGACGATGGTCATCATCCTGGGCGGCATCCTGTCGGGCGTCTTCACGGCCAACGAGTCGGCGTCGATCGCGGTGGTGTGGGCCTTCTTCGTGACGATGTTCATCTACCGCGACTACAAGTGGCGCGATCTGCCCAAGCTGGTTCACCGCACGGTCAAGACGGTGACCATCGTGATGATCTTGATCGGCTTCGCGGCCTGCTTCGGCTACCTGATGACGCTGATGCAGATTCCGCTGAAGGTCACCACCTTCCTGACCGGCGTGTCCGACAACAAGTACGTGATCCTGGCGATGATCAACGTGCTGCTGATCATTCTCGGCACGCTGATGGACATGTCTCCGCTGATCCTGATCCTGACGCCGATCCTGCTGCCGGTGGTGAAGATGCTGGGCATCGACCCGGTGCACTTCGGAATGATCATGATGGTCAACCTGGGCATCGGCCTGATCACGCCACCGGTGGGAACCGTGCTGTTCGTCGGCAGTGCGGTGGCCAAGCTGCCGATCGGCGTTGTCACCCGCGCCTGCGCACCGTTCTTCGTTGCACTGTTCCTCGTGCTGATGATGGTGACCTACGTGCCCGCACTGTCGCTGTGGTTGCCGCGCATGCTGGGCCTGTGATCGCAAGACACTGCACGACATGACGAACGCGGTCTACGTCTCCAACGCCCAGAGCGGGAGCATTTCGGTCTTCACGCTGGACGAGCATGGCGGCCGGCTCGACCCGGTCCAGGAAGTGACGCTCGGCGGCATGCTCATGCCGATGGCCCTCAGCCCGGACCGTCGCCTGCTGTACGTGGCACGCCGCTCCGAGCCGTTGGCCGTCGTCACACTGGCCATCGATGCGGCAAGCGGTCACCTGAGCGTGCTGGGCGAGGCCGCATTGCCGCACAGCATGGCGTACCTCGCCACCGACCGCAGCGGCCGCTGGCTGTTCAGCGCTTCCTACGGCGGCAACCTAGTGGCGATCAGCCCCATCGCAGCCGATGGGTTGCCCAAGCCGGCGCAGCAGGTGATCGAGACGGGCCCCCATGCGCACTGCATCCAGGCCAGCCTCGACAACCGGCACGTCTATGCCACCAGCCTTGGCGGCAACGTGGTCATGCACTGGCACTTCGACGCAGAGACCGGCGCGCTGACGAACGCCGAGCCTTTCGCATTCGAAGCGCAGGCCGGGGCCGGCGCGCGGCACTTCGTGTTCGATGCTGCCGGCCAGAAGGCCTATCTGCTGGGCGAGCTCGACGGCTCGGTCACGGTGTTGGACGTCGACGCCCACACGGGCACGATGACGGCACGCCAGACGCTGTCCAGCCTGCCTCCGGGCTTCGCCGGCCAGCCATGGGCCTCGGACATCCACCTGCATCCGAGCGGACGCTTCCTCTACACCAGCGAGCGGCATTCGAGCACGCTGGCCATCTTCTCGGTCGATGGCGCCGACGGGACCCTCCGGCGTACCGCGCATGTCGATACCGAAACGCAGCCCCGCGGCTTTGCCATCGACCCGGGCGGCCGCTTCCTGATCGCCGCCGGCCAGCTTTCGAACCGCGTCAGCGTGTACCTCATCGACGGCGAGACTGGCTTTCTAGCGCCCTGCGCTTGCGCGCCGGCGGGCCAGGATCCAAACTGGGTCGAGATCCTTCCTCTTTCCAACTGACGCTGCAGCCCGCGCATCGCCATCTTTCCGCCCATCTGCCATGGCCGACTCCGCCCCCCTTCACATCCGCATGCATGCCGACGACAACGTCGCGATCGTCGCCAACGACGGCGGCCTGCCGGCCGGCACCACCTTCCCGAGCGGACTGAAGCTGATCGAGAAGGTGCCGCAGGCTCACAAGGTCGCGCTCGTCGACATCGCCGAAGGCGCGCCCGTGATCCGCTATGGCGTGGTGATCGGCCGTGCGCTCAAAGCCCTGCCCGCCGGCAGTTGGGTGCATGAGCGCCTGCTGGCCATGCCCGAAGCCCGCTCGCTCGAAGGCCTGCCGATCTCCACCGTTCGCCCAGCGCCGCAGGAGCCCCTGTCGGGCTACACCTTCGAGGGCTATCGCAATCCCGATGGATCGGTGGGCACGCGCAACATCCTGGCGATCACGCAGACTGTGCAGTGCGTGGCCGGCGTCACCGACTTCGCCGTGCAGCGCATCAAGTCAGAGCTGTTGCCCAAGTACCCCAACGTAGACGACGTCGTGGCGCTGGCGCACACCTACGGCTGTGGCGTGGCCATCGACGCGCCGGACGCGATCGTGCCGATCCGCACCCTTCGCAATATCAGCCTGAATCCCAACTTCGGCGGCGAGGTGATGGTGGTCAGCCTGGGCTGCGAGAAGCTGCAGCCCGAGCGCCTGCTGCCACCTGGAAGCATTCCCCTCGTGGACGAACGCAACGTGGCGGACGTGGGTGAGAACGCCACCAGCCAGCTGGACGTGGTGTGCCTGCAGGACGAAGCGCACGTGGGCTTCATGTCGATGATCGACTCGGTGATGCGCCAGGCCGAGGAGCATCTGGAGCGCCTGAATTCACGCCGGCGCGAAACCGTGCCCGCCAGCGAACTGGTGGTGGGCGTGCAATGCGGCGGCAGCGATGCGTTCTCCGGCGTCACCGCCAACCCCGCTGTGGGCTTTTGCACCGACCTGCTGGTGCGTGCCGGCGCCACGGTGATGTTCTCCGAGGTGACCGAGGTGCGCGACGGCATCGACCAGCTCACCGCCCGCGCTGCCACGCCCGAGGTGGCGCAGGCCATGATCCGCGAGATGGCCTGGTACGACGCCTACCTGCAGCGCGGCCAGGTCGACCGCAGCGCCAACACGACGCCGGGCAACAAGAAGGGCGGGCTTTCGAACATCGTCGAGAAGGCGATGGGCTCGATCATCAAGAGCGGTTCGGTGCCGATTTCCGGCGTGGTGCCGCCTGGCGAGAAGGCCAGGGCCAAGGGACTGCTGTACGCCGCCACGCCCGCATCGGACTTCATCTGCGGCACCTTGCAGGTGGCGGCCGGCATGAACCTGCATGTGTTCACCACCGGCCGCGGCACGCCCTATGGCCTGGCCGAAGTGCCGGTCATCAAGGTGGCCACGCGCAGCGACCTGGCGCGCCGCTGGCACGACCTGATGGACATCAACGCCGGGCGCATCGCGGACGGCGAGGCCAGCATCGAGGACGTGGGCTGGGAAATGTTCCGCCTGATGCTCGACGTGGCAAGCGGGCGCAAGAAGACATGGGCCGAGCAATGGAAGTTGCACAACTCGCTGGTACTTTTCAACCCGGCCCCGGTCACGTGAAGGCGACCCGAACCTGGGCCGAACCTCCAACGAAAGGATCGAGCAGATGATGGATCTCAAGGGCAAGACCGCACTCGTCACCGGTGCCAGCACCGGTATCGGCGCCGCCGTCGCCGCAGGCTTTGCGGCGCAAGGCATGCGCGTGGCGGTGCACTACAACAGCTCGGCCGACGCGGCCAACAAGGTCGTGGCCGACATTGCCGCCGCCGGCGGCGAGGCCTTCGCACTGCAGGGCGACGTGCGCGACACCGCCGCCATCGCTCGCGTCGTCAAGGAAGCAAACGCGCGCCTGGGCCGCATCGATGTCCTGGTGAACAACGCCGGCGGGCTCGTCAAGCGCGTGCCGATCGGCGACATGCCCGACGAACTGTTCGACGAGGTGCTGCACCTGAACGCGAGATCGGTGCTGGCCTTCTGCCGCGAAACCGTGCCCCTCATGAGAGCTGGCGGCCAGGGCGGCAGCATCATCAATGTCAGCTCGGTGGCAGCGCGCCACGGTGGTGGCCCCGGCGCCTACCTGTATGCCGGCGCCAAGGGTTTCGTCAGCACCGCCACGCGGGGCCTTGCCAAGGAACTGGTGGGCGACAAGATCCGCGTCAATGCGGTGGCGCCCGGCGTGATCCAGACGCCCTTCCATGACCAGTTCTCGACGCCGCAGATGCTGGAGTCGTTCCGCGCCACGATCCCGATGGGCCGCATTGGCACGCCGGACGAATGCGTGGGCGCATTCCTGTTCCTGGCCTCCGAAGCGCTGTCGGGCTACGTGACGGGCCAGATTCTCGAAGTCAACGGCGGGCAGTACATGCCCTGAAAACGGGCTCTTGCCGATCCACCTGCATCGATCACACAAAAGGAGACTCACCATGCAACGCCGCACCATCATCCACAGCGTCCTCGCTGTCTCAGTGGCCGCCTTCGGCCTGCCTGCCATCGCGCAGGGCAACTGGCCCACGGGCAAGCCCATCAACTACATGGTGCCGTTTCCCGCCGGCGGCACGACCGACGTGCTGGCACGCCTGATCAGCCAGAAGCTCGGAACGGCGCTGGGCACCAGCGTGGTCGTGGAAAACCGGGGCGGCGCCGGCGGCAGCGTCGGCTCAGAAGTCGCCTCGCGCGCGGCGCCGGACGGCTACACGATGCTGGGCGGCACCATCAGCTCGCACGCCATCAACGTCAGCCTGTACGCCAAGATCGGCTACGACCCCATCAAGTCCTTCTCGCCGGTGACGTTGATCGGCACCAACCCGACCGTGCTGGTGGTTCCCGCGAGCAGCCCCTACAAGACGCTCAAGGACATCGTCGAGGCCAGCAAGGCCAAGCCGGGGGGCCTGTCGTCGGCCTCGGCCGGCATCGGTACTTCTCAGCATTTGTCGCTGGAGTTGCTGGCGTTCAAGTCGGGCGTGAAGTTCAATCATGTGCCCTACAAAGGCAGCGGCCCGGCCATCCAGGACGTGATCGGCGGGCAGGTCGACATGATGTTCGACACCACCGTGGTCGCAGCGCCCCACATCCAGAGCGGCAAGCTGCGCGCCATCGCCGTCACCTCGGCCAAGCGCCTGCCCTCCATGCCCGACGTGCCCACCGTGGCCGAGTCAGGCATTCCCGGCCTGGCCGACTACTCGGTGCTCTCGTGGCAGGCCATCTTCGTGCCGGCCGGAACGCCCGCGCCGATTGTCGACCGGCTGCACACCGAGATCCGCAAGATCCTGGCAGAGCCCGAAATGCAGGAGAAGCTCAAGAACTTCGGCATGACGCCCGCCGACATGAGCACCACCGAGATCGCCGCCTTCCAGAAGGCCGAGGTCGAGAAGTGGGCGCAGGTGATCAAGGCGGCCGGCATCAAGGCCGAATGACGCTGCGGCGCGGGGCGGTCCAGAATGGGGCGGGGACCTAGAATCCCCAGCCCGATCCATGCCACTGCCACGAGGCCGCATCTCTTGAGCTTTTCAGAACGCCTGTCCGTCTCCTCGCAGTACCTCCTGCCCAAGCAGGCCCTGACTGCATTCGCCGGCTGGGTAGCGGGCCGCCGCCACAGCTTCACGCCCTGGGTGATCGAGCGCTTCATCGCGAAGTACGCGGTCAACATGGGCGAGGCGCTCGAGTCCGACCCGCTGCGCTACGACACCTTCAACGACTTCTTCACCCGCGCGCTCAAGCCGGGCGCACGGCCGATCGCCGACGCGGCGTTGGTCTCGCCGGTGGACGGCACGATCAGCCAGTTCGGCGCGATCGAGAAGGACCAGATCTTCCAGGCCAAAGGCCATCACTACAGCACCACCGCCCTGGTGGGTGGCGACGCGCAACTGGCCGCACAGTTCGCCGACGGCAGTTTTGCCACGCTGTACCTGAGCCCGCGCGACTACCACCGCATCCACATGCCCTGCGACGGTCGGCTGATACGGATGATCCATGTGCCGGGTGACCTTTTCTCGGTCAATCCAGCCACGGCGCGCGGCGTGCCCGGTCTGTTTGCCCGCAACGAACGCGTGGTCTGCGTGTTCGAGGCGGCGCACGGCCCGTTCGTGCTGGTGCTGGTGGGCGCCACCATCGTCGGCAGCATGGCCACCGTGTGGCACGGCGTGGTCAATCCGCCCCGCGTGGGCCAGATCCGCGAATGGCGCTACGACAACGAGCGCATCGCGCTGCGGCGCGGCGAAGAAATGGGCCGCTTCATGCTGGGCTCGACGGTCGTCATGCTGTTTCCCAAACCTAGATTGAGCTTCAACCCGCTCTGGATCCCTGGCGGACCGGTACGCCTGGGCGAGGTCATGGCACCGACCTGGCCAGCCCGCGGCACTTGAGTCGCCTGCCTGCGTTGTTTGGAAACAACTATGGCATTGTTTTGATCTCTCGGAGACCGCGCCCAGCCTGACTTCTCAGCTACAAAAGTCGTAGCAGGGCCCATTCTTTCGGGATATAGTCGCGGCCCCACCCTCTCGGCACCGGATGCCTCAGGAGTCGCCGCGCATGAGCACCAAGGAAACTGCAGCCATCAGCCAGTTGCTGGCGCTGCTGGAAGCTCGGTACGCCATGCGAGTCCTGTGGGCTCTGCGTGACGGTCATGCGCAAACCTTCCGCCTGCTCCAGGACAGCGTGGGGGGCGTCACGCCCAACACGCTCAACACCCGCATCAAGGAACTGCGAGAAGCCGGCATCGTCTCGCACGGCGGCGAGGGCTACTGCCTCACGCCAAGCGGCCTCGACCTGTTCAAGCGTCTGTCCGACCTGCAAGCCTTTGCCGTCCGCTGGCAGCAGGGCCAGACCCGAAAGAGCGCCGAGGCGCCCAGCCCGCCCCACGCCGCGTCGGTCAACTGAGACTGGCCGGAAGACGCTGTGCGGCGCCGCTTCGCCGCGCGCCCGGACGCCTGAAAAACGCCTTCCCGCCCCGGCCTTAGACTTGGAGGCTTGCCGTCGCTTCGCGAACGCCACTTAGGGCATCGAAGAATCGACGCCAAAGCGCATCCCAGATACACGAGAGGACTCAACATGCAAACCAACCCTTCCGGCCTTCAATACGAAGACACCCAAGTCGGCACCGGCGACGAAGCCAAGGCCGGCCAGCACGTGCAAGTCCACTACACCGGCTGGCTCTACAACGACGGCGTCCAGGGCGCCAAATTCGATTCCAGCCGCGATCGCAACGACCCCTTCGTCTTCTCGCTCGGCGCCGGCCAGGTCATCCGTGGCTGGGACGAGGGCGTGCAGGGCATGAAGGTGGGCGGCCAGCGCACCCTCATCATCCCGGCCGATCTGGGCTACGGCAGCCGCGGCGCCGGCGGCGTGATTCCGCCCAATGCCACGCTGAAGTTCGACGTCGAACTGCTGGCTGTGCGCTAAAGCACGACCAACCCGCTTGATATTCGGCTCCCCAGCGCCCAACTGGGAGGAACGGCCCATCCGGCCTGCCGGCACTCAAGACAGCGGCTTTCGGGCCGCTTTTTTTCTTCTTGCGTGCCACTTGGCGCCTTGAAAGCCGAGTACCCACCCCCATCTGGTGGGCAATTGTTTGCAAATCACCCGTTGACCGACATTTGCCTCGACTCTTGTCCCGACATTTCTGCCAGCCAATCGATGATGTCTGACCGCCAAAATCCCGCACAAAACCCCGCTTCGGAAGACGAAGCTCAACGCACGCAGTCCCTGGGCGACATGAGCCCCGAGGAAGCCGAGGCCGCGCAGGCCGCGAACGAGGCCGAGTTGCAGCAGGTTCTGGCGAGCCTGCAGGAAGAAGTGGCCGCCCTCCAGGCCAAGAATGCCGAGCTTTCCGAACAGGTGCTGCGCGCGCAGGCCGACATGCAGAACACCCGCCGCCGCGCCGAAGAAGAATCGAGCAAGGCCCGCAAGTTCGCCATCGAGTCCTTCGCCGAATCGCTGCTGCCCGTGACCGACAGCCTGGAGGCCGGCCTGGCCGTGCAGGACGGCACGATCGAACAGATCCGCGAAGGGGCCGAAGCCACCCTGCGCCAGCTCAAGAGCGCGCTGGAGCGCAACAAGGTGGTCGAGATCGCCCCGCCCGCCGGCGAGAAGTTCGACCCCAACCTGCACCAGGCCATCTCGATGGTGCCGGCGCCCGGCCAGGAGCCCAACACGATCGTGGGCGTGCTGCAGAAGGGCTACACCATCGCCGACCGCGTGCTGCGCCCGGCGCTGGTCACGGTCAGCGCACCCGCCTGAGCCGCACAACGCAACCCGGCACACAAATACCCACAGCCCGTCCCCAGTTCATCCCTTGAAACCGCACGGGTTATCCACAAGTTCAGCACAAGAAATTCTCTAGAAAGCAGGAGCACACAACATGGCCAAAATCATCGGCATCGACCTCGGCACCACCAACTCGTGCGTGGCGATCATGGAGGGCAACACGACCCGCGTGATCGAGAACTCCGAAGGCGCGCGCACCACCCCTTCGATCATTGCCTACCAGGAAGACGGCGAAGTGCTGGTCGGCGCCTCGGCCAAGCGCCAGGCCGTCACCAACCCCAAGAACACGCTGTACGCCGTCAAGCGCCTGATCGGCCGCAAGTTCGAGGAAAAGGAAGTGCAGAAGGACATCGACCTGATGCCCTACACCATCACCAAGGCCGACAACGGTGACGCCTGGGTCGAAGTGCGCGGCAAGAAGCTCGCCCCGCCGCAGATCAGCGCCGAAGTGCTGCGCAAGATGAAGAAGACCGCCGAGGACTACCTGGGCGAGCCCGTCACCGAGGCCGTCATCACGGTGCCGGCCTACTTCAACGACAGCCAGCGCCAGGCCACCAAGGACGCCGGCCGCATCGCGGGCCTGGACGTCAAGCGGATCATCAACGAACCCACCGCTGCGGCCCTGGCCTTCGGCCTGGACAAGCAGGACAAGCACGACCGCAAGATCGCCGTGTATGACCTGGGCGGCGGCACCTTCGACATCTCGATCATCGAGATTGCCGACGTGGACGGCGAAAAGCAGTTCGAAGTGCTGTCGACCAACGGCGACACCTTCCTGGGCGGCGAGGACTTCGACCAGCGCGTGATCGACTACATCATTGCCGAGTTCAAGAAGGAACAGGGCGTCGATCTGTCCAAGGACGTGCTGGCCCTGCAGCGCCTGAAGGAAGCGGCCGAGAAGGCCAAGATCGAGCTGTCCAACAGCGCCGCCACCGACATCAACCTGCCCTACATCACCGCCGATGCATCGGGCCCGAAGCACCTGAACATCAAGCTGACCCGCGCCAAGCTGGAAAGCCTGGTCGAGGAGCTGATCGAGCGCACCATCGCCCCCTGCCGCATCGCCATCAAGGACGCCGGCGTGTCGGTCAACGACATCAGCGACGTGATCCTGGTGGGCGGCATGAGCCGCATGCCCAAGGTGCAGGAGAAGGTCAAGGAGTTCTTCGGCAAGGAGCCGCGCAAGGACGTCAACCCTGACGAGGCCGTGGCCGTCGGCGCCGCCATCCAGGGCCAGGTGCTCTCGGGCGATCGCAAGGACGTGCTGCTGCTCGACGTCACCCCGCTGTCCCTGGGCATCGAGACCATGGGCGGCGTGATGACGAAGATGATCACGAAGAACACGACCATCCCGACCAAGTTCGCGCAGACCTTCTCCACCGCCGACGACAACCAGCCGGCCGTGACGATCAAGGTGTTCCAGGGCGAGCGCGAGGTGGCGGCCGGCAACAAGCTGCTGGGCGAGTTCAACCTCGAGGGCATTCCACCGGCACCACGCGGTACGCCGCAGATCGAAGTGAGCTTCGACATCGACGCCAACGGCATCCTGCACGTGGGCGCGAAGGACAAGGCCACCGGCAAGGAAAACAAGATCACCATCAAGGCGAACTCCGGCATCTCCGAAGAAGAGATCCAGAAGATGGTGAAGGACGCCGAGCTCAATGCCGCCGAGGACAAGAAGAAGGTCGAACTGGCCCAGGCGCGCAACCAGGGCGAGGCCATGGTCCACAGCGTGAAGAAGTCCGTCACCGAGTACGGCGACAAGCTGGAAGCCGGTGAGAAGGAAGCCATCGAATCGGCCATCAAGTCGCTGGAAGAAGCCTTGAAGGGCGAGGACAAGACAGCCATCGAGGAAAAGACCGCGGCCCTGGTCACCGCCAGCCAGAAGCTCGGCGAAAAGATGTACGCCGACCAGGCCGCCGCCGCAGGCGCCGCGCAGGGAGCAGCCGGCAATGCCGGTGCGGCCAATGAGGCTCCCGCGGGCGACGACAACGTGGTCGACGCCGAAGTCAAGGAAGTGAAGAAGGACTGATCCTTTCGCCTTCTTCGAGGCTGGACGACCGACAAACGGGTGTCCAGCCTCTTTCCGTTTCCTGACCCCTGCATTGAATTGCCCACCGCGCGAAGACCATGGCCACCAAACGCGACTACTACGAGATCCTTGGCGTTCCCAAGAACGCAACCGACGATGAACTGAAGAAGGCCTATCGCAAGCTTGCGATGAAGTACCACCCCGACCGCAACCATGGCGACGGGGCCAAGGATTCGGAGGCGAAGTTCAAGGAGGCCAAGGAAGCCTACGAGATGCTGTCGGACGCGCAGAAGCGCGCCGCCTACGACCAGTACGGCCACGCCGGCGTCGACCCCAACATGCGCGGACCGGGGGCGGAAGGCTTCGGTGGTTTTGCCGAGGCCTTCGGCGACATCTTCGGCGACGTCTTCGGTGGCGCTGCAGGCCGCGGACGCGGCGGGCGCCAGGTGTACCGCGGCAACGACCTCAGCTACGCGATGGAGATCACGCTGGAAGAGGCCGCCGACGGCAAGGACGCCCAGATCCGCATTCCCAGCTGGGATGATTGCGGCACGTGCCACGGCACCGGCGCCAAGCCCGGCACCAAGCCCATCACCTGCACCACCTGCCATGGCCAGGGCGCGGTGCAGATGCGCCAGGGCTTCTTCAGCGTGCAGCAGACCTGCCCCCAATGCCGCGGTACCGGCAAGATCATTCCCGAGCCGTGCGCCACCTGCCACGGCCAGGGCAAGATCAAGAACAACAAGACGCTGGAAGTGAAGATCCCGGCCGGCATCGACGACGGCATGCGCATCCGCTCCACCGGCAACGGCGAGCCAGGCACCAACGGCGGCCCGCCGGGCGACCTGTACATCGAGATCCGGCTCAAGAAGCACGACGTGTTCGAGCGCGACGGGGACGACCTGCACTGCGTCGTGCCGGTCAGCATGACCACCGCGGCGCTCGGCGGCGAGATCGAGGTGCCGATGCTCAAGGGCAATGCCACCATCGACATTCCCGAAGGCACGCAAAGCGGCAAGCAGTTCCGCCTGCGCGGCAAGGGCATCAAGGGCGTGCGCGCCAGCTATGCGGGCGACTTGTATTGCCACGTCCGCGTGGAAACGCCGGTCAAGCTCACCGAGCACCAGCGCAAGCTGCTCAAGGAACTGGACGACTCGCTCAAGAAGGGCGGCGGAAAGCACAGCCCCAACGACAAGGGCTGGCTGGACAAGGCGAAGGAGTTCTTCAGCTAGCCTGGTTCGCCACAAGCTGTTTCGCTGACTTGAAGAGCCGCGCACCTTTCGGGGTGACGCGGCTTTTCTCTTTTTGCGAGGGGCTGCGCAACACATTTGCCTTGGGAGCGAAGAGTGGGGAAGAATCGCGGCAATGCCGTTTGTCACCGCTGCTCGAAAGCCGTCCCTTCGTCCCCTCATGGCCATGCTCTTGCTCGTGGCGGCAACGGGGGCGCAGGGCCAGGGCGGCGCAGCAGGCGCGAGCTACAGCTTTGTCGCCGCTCAGGACCGGCTGTCTTCCACCTCCAGCGCCTTGACCGCCGCGCGCGCCGGGGTGGATGCCTCGCAGAACTCGGCGCAGGCTGTCTCGGGGCTGAACCTGCCGATCCTGTCCATCGACGCGCAGTACTTTCGCTACCAGAAGACGCTGGAGGTCTCGCTCACCGCAGCCCGCAACCTTGTGGAGTCGTCGATCAACGGCTTCCTGGCCTCGCTGCCCGTCACGCCGACGGTTCCGCCTGCCGTCAGTGGGCTGGTCGCGGGCGCGCTCAAACGGATCCCCGATTCGCTGTCGACGAAGGTGCAGCAGAACATCTGGCGGCCGACGGTCACGCTGCTTTGGCCAATCTATACCGGCGGGATGTCCGGCGCCACGCAGGATGCCGCGCAGGCCAGCGCACGGCAGGCGCAGGCGGAGCTGATGTCCGTCTCGGACCAGCTCGGGCTGCAACTGGTCGCGGCCTACTTCGGCCAGCAGCTGGCTGCGCAGGTGGTCCAGACCAGCCAGCAGAACCTCGATCGGTTCCAGCGCCATCTCGACAACGCGCTGAAGATCGAGCGTCAGGGCATGCTCAGCAAGGCGCAGCGCCTGCAAGTGGAAGTGGCGCGCAACGCCGCCGAACGGCAACTGCTGCGTGCCCGCAATGACTACGAGACGGCGCAGGCGGTGCTCACCCGCCTGCTCAATGAAAGCGGCAAGGTGCAGCCGAGCACGCCGCTGTTCGCGCAGTCGCGGCCCTTGCCACCAGCGCAGCAGTTCGTCGACGAAGGCCGTGCGAACTCCCCCGCGCTGATGCGCCTGGCGGCATTGCGCGACATCAGCAAGAGCGGGGTGAAGGCCGCGCAATCGCTGGCCATGCCGCAGGTCTACGGCTTTGGTTCCTACAACTTCAATTCCGACAATGCGGTGCTGCCCGACCCCGACTGGATCGTCGGCGTGGGGGTGCACTACACGCTCTTTTCCAACGTGGACCGCCAGGCCACCGAGAGCGCCGCCCGGGCGCGCGAGCAGCAGGCCGAAGCCGCCTGGGCGCAAGCGGGCAACGACGTGGCCACGCTGATCGAGCGCAGCTGGCAAGGCGTGGAGACGGCGCGTCAGCAGTTCCTGCTGCTCGCGACCAACATGACGGCTGCCGAAGAAAACGTGCGCGTGCACGACCTGGGCTTCCGCGAGGGGCAGGCCAACGCCACCGAGTTGATCGACGCCCAGGTGGCGCTGAGCGTGGCGCAGACCCAGCGCGCCGCAGCGGCCTACGAATACGACCTGGCCCTGGCCCAGTTGCTGGCGGCCAGCGGCCGCATGCAGGAATATGCGCAGCACGTGGCCCGAGCCGACCAGACCTTGTCACTGCCATGAACACGCCCGAATCCGATGCCCCCCCTGCCCCGCTGCGACGCCCGCTGCGTTGGGTGCTCATCGCGGCGGGCGTGGCGCTGCTGGTCTTCATCGCGGTGGGACTGTGGCTGGCCTACAAGCCCGCACCATTGCAATTCCAGGGCATGGTCGACGCCGAGGAATACACGGTGGCCACGCAGGTTCCGATCTCACGCGTCGAACGATTGCTGGTGAAGGCGGGAGACCACGTCAAGGCAGGCCAGGACCTGGTGATATTGCGCAGCCCCGAGCTGGACGCGCGGCGCGAGCAGGCCGCAGGTGCCCTGGCCGGTGCGCAGGCCGTGCAGGCACGCACCTTGGCCGGATCACGCCAGGAGAACATCGACACGCTGCGCGCCGCCGCATCCAGCGCCCAGGCGGCGCTCAAGCTGGCCGAGCAGACCTATCGGCGCACCCGGAACCTGCATCAGGAAGGCGTGGTCTCCACCCAAAGGCTGGACGAGGCGCTGGCCGCGCGCGATGCCGCGGCCGGTCAGGTCAAGGCGGCGCAGGAGCAGGTTCTTCGTGCCACGCGCGGCCTGCCGCAGGAAGACAAGGACGCGGCCGCGGCGCAGGTCGAGGTGGCGGCCGCAGGCCTGAAAGCCGTCGAGGCGCTGCAGAAGGAAACACGGCTTAAGGCCCCGGCCGATGGCGAAGTCGGGCACACCATGGTTCAGCCAGGCGAGGTGGTCGCGCTCGGCTTTCCCATCCTCACGCTGGTGGCGGTCGACGAGCCCTGGGTCTCGCTCAACGTCCGCGAGAACCAGTTGCACGGCCTGTCAGCCGGTCGCGAGCTGGTGGGTCATCTGCCGGCGCTGGACGGCAAGGCGGTGCGCTTCAAGGTACGCAGCATCGGCGTCCAGGGCGAATTCGCGACCTGGCGTGCCACGCGCCAGTCCAGCGGCTTCGATGTGCGCAGCTTCGAGGTGCGCCTCACGCCCGCAGAGCCGGTGCCGCAACTGCGACCAGGCATGAGCGTGCTGTTCGACTGGCCGCAGTCATGAGCGGTGTCGGTCCTCGGCCACGGACGCGCAATGCTTTCGTCGTGGCCCTGGGTCGCGAAATCGCCTGGCTCGCGCGAAGCCCCTGGGATCTCGCGCTGCTGACCATCGCGCCTTTGCTCACGCTGGTGGTGTTGGGCGCCATGTTCATCCAGGGCAGTGCGCGGGACCTGCCGATCGCGGTGGTGGATGCCGACCATTCGCCGATCAGCCGGCAGCTCGTGCGCAATCTTCGTGCGTCGGCGCAGGTGCAGGTCGTGGCCGAGCCGGATCAATTGGAGCAGGCCTGGACGATGGCGCGCCAAACGAAGGTGTGGGCGGTGGTGCTCATTCCCGAAGGACTTCAGCGCGACGTGCTCGCCGGCCGGCAGGGGCAGATCTCGCTCTACCAGAACGCCTCGTTCTATTCCGTCGGCGCGCTGGCCGGTCGCGGCGTGGACGCCGCCGTCTCGGCGCTGCAGCAGCAGGTGCTGCCCGAACTCGCGCGTGCCCACAACGTGCCGGCCGCGCTGCGCGTGCAGGTGCCGCGCATCCAGGCGACCATGCTGTTCAACCCTCAGCTGAGCTACGAGTGGTTCCTCGAGGCCCTGCTGCAACCCGGCATCCTGCATGTGCTGCTCAGCTGCGCCGTCGCAGTGGCCATGGGGCGCGCGATGAAGGCCGATGGACAGGCCGCCGGTCGTGGTTTCGGAGCCAACACCCTGGCGCTGGCCGGCATGCTCGCGCCTTACGTGGTGGCGTTCACGGCTTGGCAGATGGCCGGAACCGCATGGCTGTGCGGTTGGCGCGGCTGGGGCGTTCATGGCAGCCTGGCCATGCTGCTGGCTGGCCAGGTGGCGCTGTACGCCTGCTATGCCGCCATCGCCGCGGTGGTCGCACTGCTCCTGCGCGACACCTACACGACGCTGTCGGCCGTCGCGCTGTACGGTGGGCCGGCCATGACCTTTTCGGATGCCACGCTGCCCGTCCTGGGCGCGCCGGTGTTCACCCAGGTCTGGAGCCAGGTCCTGCCCTTCTCGCACTATGTACGGCTACAGATGGAGCAGATGTTCATGGGGGCGCCGGCAGCCGATTCACTGCCTTCGCTGGGTGTGCTGGTGGGCGTCGCGCTCGGGATGTTTGTCCTGGCAGCGGGCTTGCTGTGCCGCAGGCCGGTCGGCGCGACGGGCCCGGCGCCCAGTTCCGCGGGCGAGCCGTCATGAATGCGCTCGACGGCGTCCTGGCCGGCGCGGCCGATACCTTCCGCTCGGTCCTGCGCACGCGCCCTGCCCTGATGATCCTGGTGCTGGCGGGCTTCCTGTATGGCTTCTACTATCCCGCCGCCTACCAGCACCAGGTCGCCAGCGCGCTGCCGGTGACGGTGGTCGACCTGGACCAGAGCTCGGCCAGCCGCCGCATCACCGAGCATCTGCTGGCTGCGCCGCAAGTCAGCGTGCAAACGGTGTCGCAGGATTTCGAAGGCGCGCGGCGCCAGCTCGAGCGGCGCCAGGTCGACGCGATCGTGCTCATTCCCCGCGACTTCGAGCGCGGCGTGCTGTCAGGCACCCGGCCCGATGCGCTGGCCTTCTATCTCAACGGCGCCTACATCGTGCGGGCAAGCGCCATCGGCACGGCCTTGCAAGGCGTGCTGTCGGCTGCACTGGCGGAAGCCCTGGAAGGCCCGGCCCGCGCGCTGGGCCTTCAGACCCTCATGCCCGTGAAGGCGGTTGCGCATCCGCTGTTCAACACGCGCGAAGGCTATGGCAGCTATGTGGTTCCGGGCGTGGCGGTGGTCATCGTCCACCAGACGCTGCTGATGGGCGTGGTGCTGCTGATGGGCGAGCGGCGTCGAACGGCCCAGCACTTCGCGGGTGGCGCACAACTCGTTGGTGCCGGCCTGGCGTTCTCGCTCATCGGCCTGATGACCGCCTTCTTCTATTTCGGCTTCGTGTTCTGGTTCCAGGACTACCCGCGCGGCGGCCCCTTCCTCGCCATGTGCCTGACCACCCTTCTTTTCGTGATCGCCACCGTGGCCTTTGCGCTGTTCATCGGCAGCTTCTTCGATCGCGGAGAACGCTCGGCGCAGGTGCTGGCCGCTTCGTCGGCATTGATCTTCTTTCTGAGCGGCGTGCCTTGGCCGTTCGAAGCCATGCCGGCCCTGCTGGCCAACCTGGCGCACCTGCTTCCGTCCACGGCCGGCGTGCAAGGTCTGGTCAAGGTCAACCAGATGAGCGCGGGTTTGGCAGACGTTCGGCCCGAACTTCTGCAATTGCTGGGGCTGGGTGTTTTTTACGGCGCATTGGCGTGGTGGCGCTGGGTGCGCCAGAGGCCGAAGCTGTCACCGACTTGATGCACCAAGTCGCGGCGCATTCGGCCAGATGTAAATGCGCGGTCAAACGAGAAAAATGCCAGATTGCAAAGTCGTATGCACTCTGGCAGGGGGCCGTTATTTCTGCTACGTAACGCAATGCAACAGCGTATCCAGCCGGAATCCGCAATTCACCCTTTTGAGGGCACGGAAATAGCTTTTCATAAGGTTTACGGAATTGCTTATGGGCCGCAGGAATGAACGGCCATCGACCAGCCTTCTCCAGTGAAGCGACCGTGGCGCGAAGGCAACTACGCTTGCGGCGCCCGACATTCGCCTCCGTTGCCCCAACAGCCGCGCCACGCTTGGTCATTTAAGTCGTCCGTAGGATAAAACCGTGTCGATTTGTAGGGAACTTTGGCGACACAGTTGGTTCCTAAATTGAAAAATCAATTCCAAGGTTTCGTTTTGTTGACTAGGATGCGTACAAGGGGTTTTCAGGCTTAAAAGGGTTTCCCGAAGGCATGCAAACAACGCTGAGCACAGTTCTTGCGGAAGCAGTTTCGGCGTGCTGCACGGAGGTCCCGGAGGTCGCCCGCCATTGACTGTCGTTGGAGGTGTGAACATGGACGTCATCAGCAACTTCGCAGCGCGCTACGAGCGCACCCGTGAAGAGGTCCTTTCGCTGCAGGAATACCTGGAAATCTGCAAGCGAGAGCCGATGGCCTACGCCACCGCTGCCGAGCGCATGCTCGCCGCGATCGGCGAGCCGCAGTTGATCGACACGCGCAACGATTCGCGCCTGTCGCGAATCTTCTCCAACAAGGTCATCAAGCTTTATCCGGCCTTCAAGGAGTTCTACGGCATGGAGGACGCCATCGAGCAGGTGGTGTCGTACTTCCGCCATGCCGCCCAGGGCCTGGAAGAGAAGAAGCAGATCCTCTATCTGCTCGGTCCTGTGGGCGGCGGCAAGAGCTCGATCGCCGAACGGCTCAAGCAGCTCATGGAGCACGTGCCCTTTTATGCGATCAAGGATTCGCCGGTGAACGAGTCGCCGCTCGGCCTGTTCAACGCCGAGGAAGACAGCGAGATCCTCGAGAAGGAATACGGCATCCCGCGCCGGTACCTGCAGCGCATTCTTTCGCCTTGGGCCGTCAAGCGGCTCGAAGAGTTCGGCGGTGACATCCGCCAGTTCCAGGTGGTCAAGCGCTACCCGTCGCAGCTCAAGCAGATCGCGGTGGCCAAGACCGAGCCGGGCGACGAGAACAACCAGGACATCTCTTCCCTGGTCGGCAAGATCGACATCCGCAAGCTCGAGACCTATGCCCAGAATGACCCGGACGCCTACGCCTATTCCGGCGGCCTGTGCCTGGCCAACCAGGGGCTGCTGGAGTTCGTCGAGATGTTCAAGGCGCCGATCAAGGTGCTGCACCCCCTGCTGACTGCCACGCAGGAAGGCAACTACAAGGGCACCGAAGGCTTCGGCGCCATTCCGTTCGACGGCATCGTGCTGGCCCACAGCAACGAGAGCGAGTGGAAGGCATTTCGCAACAACAAGAACAACGAGGCCTTCCTCGACCGCATCTACATCGTCAAGGTGCCCTACTGCCTGCGCGTGTCGGAAGAGATCAAGATCTACGACAAGTTGGTGCGCAATTCGTCGCTCGCGCACGCTCCTTGTGCACCGGGCACGCTGCGGATGATGTCGCAGTTCTCGGTGCTCACGCGTCTGAAGGAGCCGGAGAACTCGTCCATCTTCAGCAAGATGCAGGTCTACGACGGCGAGAACCTGAAAGACACCGACCCCAAGGCCAAGTCGATCCAGGAGTACCGCGACTATGCGGGCGTGGACGAGGGCATGGCGGGCGTGTCGACCCGCTTCGCGTTCAAGATCATCTCGAAGGTGTTCAACTTCGACAGCTCCGAGGTTGCGGCCAATCCGGTGCACCTGATGTATGTGCTGGAGCAGCAGATCGAGCGCGAGCAGTTCCCGCCCGAGACCGAGCAGAAGTACCTGTCCTACATCAAGGAGCTGATCGCCCCGCGCTATGCGGAGTTCATCGGCAAGGAGATCCAGACGGCGTACCTGGAGAGCTACTCGGAGTACGGCCAGAACATCTTCGACCGCTACGTCACCTACGCCGACTATTGGATCCAGGACCAGGAGTACCGCGATCCCGACACCGGCGAGGTCTTCGATCGCGGTTCGCTCAACACGGAACTCGAGAAGATCGAGAAGCCCGCGGGAATCAGCAATCCCAAGGACTTCCGCAACGAGATCGTCAACTTCGTCCTTCGCGCCCGGGCCGGCAACAACGGCAAGAACCCGCAATGGACGAGCTACGAGAAGCTGCGCACGGTCATCGAGAAGAAGATGTTCTCGAACACCGAGGAACTCCTGCCCGTGATCAGCTTCAATGCCAAGAGCAGCGCGGACGAGTTGAAGAAGCACGAAGACTTCGTCAATCGCATGGTGAAGAAGGGCTATACCGCCAAGCAGGTGCGCCTGCTTTGCGAGTGGTACCTGCGCGTTCGCAAGAGTTCGTAGTCGTTTTTTGATGCGGGCCGCGCCCGGTCCGCCAAGGAGAGTGCTTCTTGTCCGTGCTGCAGCAGATCATCGATCGCCGCCTGTCGGGAAAGAACAAGTCCATCGGTAACCGCGAGCGCTTCCTGCGCCGCTACCGCGAGCAGATCGGCGAGGCAGTCAAGCGCGCCGTCAGCGGTCGCGGCATCCGCGACCTCGAGCGCGGGGAAGACGTCATCCTGCCCAAGCGCGATGTGTCCGAACCCGTATTCGGGCACGGCATGGGCGGCAACCGCGAATACGTCCACCCCGGCAACCGTGAGTACGTCAAGGGCGACCGGATCGAGCGGCCGCAAGGCGGCGGCGGTGGCAGCGGCGGTTCGCAAGCCTCGGACAGCGGCGAAGGCGAGGACGATTTCGTCTTTCGCCTGACCAAGGAGGAGTTCATGCGGGTCTTCTTCGAGGACCTGGCGCTGCCGCACCTGATCCGTACGCAGCTGGCCGAAGTACCCGAGTGGAAGAGCCACCGGGCAGGCTTCGTCACCGACGGCATGCCCTCCAACCTGCATGTGGTGCGCTCCATGCGCGGTGCGCTGTCACGCCGCATCGCGCTCGGCGGTGCGCCCAGGCGCGAACTGCGCGAGCTGGAAGAACACCTGCTCAAGCTCAAGCGCAATCCGCGCGCCGATGATGCCCTGGTGCAGCGCGAGATCAAGGAAACCGAGCTGTTGATCGAGGAGATGAAGAAGCGCGCCAAGCATGTGCCCTTCATCGATCCGATCGACCTGCGCTACCGCAATCGCGTGCGCGTGCCGGTGCCTTCGGCCAAGGCGGTGATGTTCTGCCTGATGGACGTTTCGGGCTCGATGGACGAGGCGCGCAAGGACATGTCCAAGCGCTTCTTCATGCTGCTCTATCTGTTCCTCACGCGGCACTACGAGAAGATCGAGCTGGTGTTCATCCGGCACCACACCCAGGCCACCGAGGTGACGGAAGACGAGTTCTTCCACACCACCGAGACCGGCGGCACGGTGGTCAGCAGTGCGCTCAAGCTCATGCACGAGATCGTGCGGGCGCGCTATCCGAGCAACGAGTGGAACATCTACGGCGCCCAGGCCAGCGACGGCGACAACTGGCACCAGGACAGCGGCCAGTGCCGCAAGATGCTCAGCGAGCAGATCCTGCCCCTCGTACGCTACTACGCCTACGTGCAAGTGGCCGAAGCCGAGCAGAACCTCTGGGAGGAATACACCCAGCTGGTGGACGACCATCCCAACTTCGCCATGCGCAAGGTGTCCGACGCGACGGAGATCTACCCGGTCTTCCGCGACCTGTTCAAGAAGGAGGGCGCAACGACATGAACGGCCCGCACGACGAGATCACGCTTCCCGCAGCCGCCCTCCATGACCGCGACCGCGATCGCGAACCGCTGCCCAGCCCATCGGACTGGACCTTCGACCTGATCGAGAAGTACCACACCGAGATCGCCCGTGTGGCGGCAGGCTACAAGCTCGACACCTACGCGAACCAGCTCGAGATCATCACGGCCGAGCAGATGATGGACGCCTATGCGTCGGTGGGCATGCCCGTCATCTACCGGCACTGGTCCTATGGCAAGCAGTTCATCTCGACCGAGAAGAACTATCGCCGCGGACACATGGGCCTGGCCTACGAGATCGTCATCAACTCCGACCCCTGCATCGCCTATCTCATGGAAGAGAACACCATGGCCATGCAGGCCCTGGTGATCGCCCATGCGGCCTATGGCCACAACAGCTTCTTCAAGGGCAACTACCTCTTCAAGATGTGGACCGATGCGTCGTCCATCATCGACTACCTCGTCTACGCTCGTAACTACATCGCCGAGTGCGAAGAGAAGCACGGGCTGGCCGCGGTGGAAGACGTGCTCGACTCCTGCCACGCGCTGATGAACCACGGCGTCGACCGCTATCGCAGGCCGCAGAAGCTGTCACTCGCGCAGGAACAGGCGCGCCGCGAAGAACGCGAGTACTACCTCCAGCAGCAGGTGAACGACCTCTGGCGGACCCTTCCCCGGCGCTCCGGCCAGGAAGCCAGCGAGGAAGCCACGCGCCGCTTTCCCGCGGAGCCTCAAGAGAACCTGCTGTACTTCATCGAGAAGAACGCGCCGCTGCTCGAGCCCTGGCAGCGCGAGGTGGTGCGCATCGTGCGCAAGGTGGCGCAGTACTTCTACCCGCAGCGCCAGACCCAGGTCATGAACGAAGGCTGGGCGACCTTCTGGCACTACACGCTGCTCAACACCCTGTACGACGAAGGCCTGCTGGCCGACGGCTTCATGATGGAGTGGCTGCAGTCGCACACCAACGTGGTGTATCAGCCGCCGATCGACCACCGCGCCTACAGCGGCATCAACCCCTATGCGCTGGGCTTCGCGATGTTCACCGACCTGCGGCGCATCTGCGAGAAGCCAACCGAGGAAGACCGGCGCTGGTTCCCCGACCTGGCGGGCACCGACTGGCTCACCACGCTCGACTACGCCATGCGCAACTTCAAGGACGAGAGCTTCATCGGCCAGTTCCTGAGCCCGAAGCTGATGCGCGACTTCCGCCTCTTCGCGATACGCGACGAGGAGGACGAACCGGAGCTGGAGGTCTCGGCCATCCACGACGACAGCGGCTATCGCCAGTTGCGCGAGGCGCTGTCTCGCCAATACGACCTGAACCATCGCGAGCCGAACATCCAGGTGTGGAGCGTCAACCTGCGTGGCGACCGGTCCCTCACCCTTCGCCACACGCAGCACAACGATCGGCCGCTGCACGAGACGGCCAGCGAAGTGCTCAAGCACGTGGCTCGCCTTTGGGGATTCGACGTCCATCTGGAAAGCGTGGACAGCCGCGGACACATCACACGGTTCAAGGCCGTCGCGTCGCAAGGCGCCTGAACCGCTGGTCAGGCTGGCGGCGAAGGCCGCAGCTTCAAGCGCAGGGCTGGCGGTACTGAGCCCAGGCCTCCTGGGTGGGCGTGGTGCCTGCTCCAGGCAGTGACGGCAACACGAAGAAGCCATCCTCCACCCTGGCCGGATCGGTGAAGCAGTGCGCGATCCAGGGGATGTACTCCAGCACCTCGCAGGCCGGATGGGCATAGTTCAGGTGGACGTGCACCTGACTCATCTCCCCGGCATGCGGCGCCACCGGAAGACGGAAGCCATGGGCCATCTCGCACACCTGCCACGTCTCGGTGATTCCGCCCAGGCGCGTGACATCGGGCTGCACCCAATGGATGGCACGCTGCGCAATGAATTCCGAAAAAGCGTCCGCGGTGTAGAGCTGCTCGCCAAGGGCGACCGGAATCGATGAGGCGCGAGCCAGCTCCGCATGACCGGCGACATCGTCATACCAGAGCGGCTCCTCGAACCAGAACACATCGTGCTCCTGCGCGCCGCGGCAAAAGCGCAGGCAGTCCGCCAGGCTCCACTTGCCATTGCCATCGACCGCCAGCGTCACCGACGAACCGATGGCCTTGCGCACGGCGGCGAGGCGGCGCAGGTCTCGGTCCACGGTCGAGCCCACCTTGATCTTGATGCCGGTGAAGCCATCCTCGACCGCGCGCTGCGCGCCCCTCACCAGCGCCTCATCGTCGATGCTGAGCCAGCCGATGTCGGTGTTGTAGGCACGCACCTTGTCGCGCACCTGGCCGCCCAGGAGCTTCCACAGGGGCACCCCGGCAGCCTTGGCATTGAGGTCCCACAGCGCGATGTCGATCGCCGCCAGCGACAGGGTGGTGACACCGGCGCGGCCGATCCATTGCAGCGCGGGATGGCGTGCCAGCTTGAGCCAGAGGCGCCGCCGGTCGCGCGCGTCCTCGCCCAGCAGCAGCGGCGCATGCGCATCGCGGATGCAGCTCGCGATGAGTTGGTCGCCCGGAAGGTGCGCATGGGTGCCGGCGAACCCGAAGCCTTCCAGCCCGTCCTCGCTGACGATCCTGGCGCCCACGACGCCCCAGTGGCTGATGGTGTGCGTGCTGTCGGCAATCTGGTTGCCGGTGACGGGCACGTGCAGGATGAATGGGCTGACCTCGGTGATTTTCACGGCGCGATGTCTCCTGTTTTTTCTGGATCCGACCGGCAGGGCCGGCGGCGGGCGCCGCTCAGGCCTTGGGCGTGCTGACCCGCAGCAATGCCTCGATGGCCAGCGGATATCCCTGCACGCCGAAGCCGACGATGATGCCGCGCGCCGCCGGCGAGATGTAGGAGTGATGGCGGAAGGACTCGCGCGCATGCACGTTGGAGATGTGCAGTTCGATCAGCGTGACGGAGGCGCCCTTGATGGCGTCATGCAGCGCAATCGAGGTGTGCGTGTAGGCGCCAGGGTTCATCACCACGCCGAGCAGCGTGCCGGCCGCCTGGTCGCGACCCGCTTGGTGGAGCCAGTCGATGAGTTGGCCTTCGTGGTTGGACTGTCGGCATTCCACCTCCAGGCCCAGTTGGGTGCCGGTTTCGCGGCACATGCGCTCCACATCGTCCAGTGTCTCGTAGCCGTAAGTGGCTGGCTCGCGCGTGCCGAGGAGATTGAGGTTGGGGCCGTTGAGAACCAGGATCTTCTTCATGGGTTGCAGTCGGTAGGTTGAGCAACGCCGGCCACGCAGGCCGGCGGCTCCCCGACTTTATCGCCGCCTGGCCGACCTCAGTAGGCCAGTTGCGGATTGCGCTTCTGCTCGACCAGTCGCTGCTGCTCCAGCACAGGCCCGCATTCGGACCGCCGTCCGTTGCCAGGCTTCATGCAGATGTCCACCTGGCAGCGGGAGCGCGAGATGAAGTTCAGCGCTTCGCACGCGGCGAAGAGCGACCCGCTTTCAGGCGCCCTTGCGACCGGCGCCTGCTTTGCGACCGGCGCTTTTGCCGGCTCGTGAGTCGCCTTGGCTGGCCGGGGCGCCGGAGCGTTCGCAACCGCCTTGACCTCGGGCGCATGCGGCGAGGCCGGTTCAGGTGCGCTGGCTGGCGAAGCCACCATGGGCGCGGCAGGCTCGGCGGACGCCACGGGCTCGGCAGGCACAGGTTCCACGCGATTCTTGGTCGCCATCGGCTCGACCGCGGCAGCCTCGGAAACCATCGAACCACCCCCGGGCCCGTCTTCGCTCGAAGCGACAAACCAGCCTGCGGCAGCCGCCAACGCGAAGCCACCCGTCAAGACGAGAAAGGCGCGCATCTTGCCCACGGGCCTTCCGGCATTGCGCGATTCGGGCGCGTGGAACGCAGTGTCCGGAAGCGGTGCGGCGGGCGCACTGCTTGGCCCGCCTGCAAAGACGGCCAGCGCTTCTGGCAGATCTTCGGAAGACGACGTTCCGGCGCGCAGTGGCAACTGCTGCGTCGGCGCAAAATCCACGGGCAGGGGCAGCACGCATTCGATGCAGAACCTGGCCGCCAGACGATTCTCTGTCCCGCAGGACGGACACAACAACGCCATCAGACTTCGTCGCGCTGGGTGATGAGGATGCCGCCCTGTGCGGACACGACGTGGCTTTCGGTGGCCAGTTGCAGCGCGGCCTGGTGTGCCGTGCGGCTGGCGCCCTTGGCGTGCGCGATGATCGTGCGCCACTGGCCGGTCAGTGCTTCGGGCGTTTCGTGCTGCGGTTCGGCCAGCAGCGCCTGCGCCACATCGATGAGCGTGGCAGCCGCCGACAGGCATTGGGTGGCGGCTTGATGGGCTGTGGTCCCGACGGGGACGCCCCAGCCGAGCGTGGCATCGCGCTTGCCCATGACGGCATCGAGCGCGACAAGAGCGCGTTCCAGGTGAACGACATCTGAGAGATTGGGCATGGTCTGCCAATCCTGCCAGTCACCGTGGCAAACCGAATGCGCATTAAGACACAAATAGAAACAAAATCATCACGCCGATCACAATTTTGAGGATGACGCCTGCCGGCGCCTTCAAAGCCCTCGCTCACGCACCCCGTGGAAGCTGCGACGCCATCGTCGATGTGGCACGATCGAAGGCACATTCATTGCAGCGCCACTGCGCCACTTCGCCACTTACGGCGTGGCTCGGCGCGCGCCCTTTTTTCACCATCCACAGACCGACCCCATGAAATCCAAAGCCGCCGTTGCCTTCGAAGCTGGCAAGCCCCTGCAGATCGTCGAGATCGACGTCGAACCGCCGCGCAAGGGCGAAGTGCTGGTCAAGATCACGCACACGGGCGTGTGCCACACCGACGCTTTCACGCTGAGCGGCGATGACCCGGAAGGCATCTTCCCGGCTGTCCTGGGCCACGAGGGCGCGGGAATCGTCGTCGAAGTGGGCGAGGGCGTGACCAGCGTCAAGCCGGGCGATCACGTCATTCCGCTCTACACCGCCGAGTGTGGCGAGTGCCTGTTCTGCAAGTCGGGCAAGACCAACCTTTGCGTGGCCGTGCGCGCCACGCAGGGCAAGGGCGTCATGCCCGATGGAACCACGCGCTTTTCTTACCAGGGCAAGCCCATCTATCACTACATGGGCTGCTCCACGTTCAGTGAGTACACGGTGGTGGCCGAGGTCTCGCTGGCCAAGGTCAACCCGCAGGCCAATCCCGAACAGGTATGCCTGTTGGGCTGCGGCGTGACGACCGGACTGGGCGCCGTCAAGAACACCGCCAAGGTCCAGGAAGGCGACAGCGTGGCTGTCTTCGGCCTGGGCGGCATCGGGCTGGCGGTGATCCAGGGCGCCAAGCTGGCCAAGGCCGGCCGCATCATCGCGATCGACACCAATCCCGGCAAGTTCGAACTGGCGCGGACCTTCGGCGCCACCGACTGCGTCAATCCCAAGGACTACGACAAGCCCATCCAGCAAGTGGTGGTCGAGATGACGGGCTGGGGCGTCGACCACTCGTTCGAGTGCATCGGCAACATCAACGTGATGCGCGCCGCGCTCGAATGCGCGCACCGCGGCTGGGGCCAGTCGGTCGTCATCGGCGTGGCCGGCGCGGGGCAGGAGATCTCCACGCGCCCGTTCCAACTCGTGACCGGCCGCCGCTGGCTGGGCACGGCCTTCGGCGGCGTGAAGGGCCGTTCGCAGCTGCCGGGCATGGTCGAAGACGCGATGGCTGGCCGCATCCAGCTGGCGCCTTTCGTCACGCACACGATGCCGCTCACGGAAATCAACGAGGCCTTCGACCTGATGCACGAAGGCAAGTCGATCCGCAGCGTCGTTCATTTCTGATCGGATCCGGAGCCTGCGCGTGAGCAACCCCTTCCGCACTCTGTCCGAACACGCCTGCTTCGGCGGCATTCAGCGTTTCCTGGAGCACGACTCGAGCGAGATCGGCCTGCCGATGCGCCTGGCGCTCTACCTGCCGCCGCAGGCAGCGTCGGGGCCCGTGCCTGCAGTGCTGTATCTCGCAGGCCTGACGTGCAACGAAGAAACCTTCGCGATCAAGGCCGGTGCTCAACGCATGGCAGCCGAGCTCGGCCTGGCCCTGATCGCGCCCGACACCAGCCCACGCGGCGCCGCGGTCGAAGGACTGCCCGGTGCCACCGCGAGTTGGGACTTCGGCATTGGCGCCGGCTTCTACCTCGACGCCACCCAGGCGCCCTGGTCCAAGCACTGGCGCATGGAAAGCTGGCTGATGAACGAACTGTTGCCGCTGACGACTGCGCAGTTCGGCATCGACGCCTCGCGCCTCGGCATCTTCGGTCATTCGATGGGCGGGCACGGCGCGTTGACGCTGGCGCTGCGGCATCCGGGACGGTTCCGCTCGCTGTCGGCGTTCGCACCGATCAGCGCGCCGACGCAGTGCCCCTGGGGCGAGAAGGCGTTCACGGGCTACCTCGGGCCGGATCGAGACGCCTGGGCGGCGCATGATGCGAGCGCACTGATGTGCTCGCAGGAAAGCGCGCCCTACCCAAGCGGCATCCTCGTCGACCAGGGCCTGGCCGACAAGTTCCTCGCCGAGCAGCTTCATCCAGAGCAGTTCGAGGCCGCCTGCCGGCAAGTGGGACAAGCGCTCACGCTGCGCCGCCACGAAGGCTACGACCACGGCTATTTCTTCATCCAGAGCTTCATGGCCGATCACCTCGCGCACCACGCGCGGGTGCTTGCGGGCTGAGCCGCCGTTCAACTGGAATCTAGAAAAGACTGCCCTGCCCCGCCGCTCCCGGCGGTCTGAAGGCAGTCAGGTCCATCTCGAAGCGCTCGCGGTTGAAGCCCAACCGACGAGTCGCTTTGGCAAAACGCTGCGCGATCAACTGCGCCCAAGGCCCACTGCCCTTCATTCGCGTAGCGAAGTCGGCGTCGTAGTCCTTGCCACCACGCATTTCGCGAATGCGTGCCATCACGCGATCAGCGCGTTGCGGGTAGTGCAGCGCCAGCCACTGATGGAAGAGGGGCGCCACCTCCCACGGCAGGCGCAGCACGGTATAGAACGCCGAACGGGCGCCGGCGGCCCAGGCGGCTTCGAGAACCTGCTCCATGTCTTCGGTGACGAACGGAATCTGCGGCGCGACGCTCACGCCCACCGGCACGCCGGCCGCCGCCAACGTTGCGATCGTCCGCAAGCGCCGCTGCGGCGAAGCTGCGCGAGGCTCCAGCTTGCGGGCCAGTTCGCCGTCGAGCGTGGTCACGGTGACGTACACGGCCGCGAGGCGCTGCGCCGCCATCGGCGCGATCAGGTCGAGGTCGCGTTCCACCGCGCTCGACTTCGTGACCAACCCGAAGGGATGCCGGCATTCCTGCAGCACTTCCAACACCGAACGGGTGAGCCGCAATTCGCGCTCGATGGGCTGATACCCGTCGGTGGCGGTGCCAATGGCAATGCTGCTGGGCCGGTAGGCGCGCCGGCCAAGCTCCGTGCGCAGGACCTGTGCGATGTTGCGCTTGGCGATCAGTCGCGTTTCGAAGTCCAGCCCGGGCGACAGGTTCAGGTAGCTGTGCGTGGGACGGGCAAAACAATAGATGCAGCCGTGCTCGCAGCCGCGATACGGATTGAGCGAGCGCTCGAAGTAGATGTCGGGCGATTCGTTGCCGGTTAGAACCGACTTCACGTCTTCGAAGCGCACCTCGGTGGCCACAGGCGGCAGGTCTTCGTCCTCGGCCTGCGTCTCGTGCAGCGTGCCCCAGCCGTCATCGAAGGCGCTGCGCTCGTCCTTGGCGAAGCGGTGCGCCAGACGCGTGGCGGCGCCGCGGCCCTTGATGGCGTGGACAGGAACGAAGGCATCTTCGGACATAACTGTATTTTCATACAGTATTCGTTGTCTTGCAGGACGGCCACAATGGGCGCATGGTTCGCCGCCCAGAAAACGTCTACGACCGCTATCACGCGCATGTTTACTTCGGCCCGGAGACGGCCACGCTGGCCCGACTGATCTGGGAGCGTGCCCCTGCCGAGTTGCCCGACGGAACGCCCGTCGGACGCTTTCATGAAAAGCCGGTGGGTCCGCATCCGCACTGGAGCTTCCAGATCGCCTTCGACGCCGCGCATTTCGACGAGGTGATCGGCTGGCTTGCCTCGCAGCGCAAGGGCCTGGACGTGCTGGTGCACGGCGATACCGGCAACGACTACGCGGACCACACAGACCACGTGATGTGGCTGGGCGATCCGGCCGTGCTGGACCTGAGCGTGTTCAGGTCTTGAAGATCGCCTCGAGGTCGACCTGCTCCTCGTTCGCGTCGAGCTTCATGCTCGACTCGATGTGCTCCAGATGCTCGAGCATGAGCTGTTCTGCGCGCGCGGCGTCGCGCTTGGAGATCGCCTCGATGATCTGCGAATGCTCATCGGCGCGGCAACTGGCGGTGGTGGGCGAGTCGTAGAGGAAGATCATCAGGCAGGTCAGCACCGACAGTTCGCGCATGCTGCGCGTGAGGGCGCTATTGCCGGCCAACTCAGCCGCCAGCGAATGGAATTCGCCCGACAGTCGAATGACGGCGCGCTTGTCGTCGCGACGGCGCGCCTCCTGCTCCAGGTCCTGATGCAAGCGCAGCTTGGCCAGCTTCTCGGGCGTCAGCGTTTCTATCAGGCGGCGCAGCACTGCCGGCTCGATCAGACGACGTGCCTCGAACACATCCAGCGCCTGCTCGATGGTGGGACGCGCCACGAACGCGCCGCGCTGCGGGTACAGCTCCACGATCTGCTCGTGAGCCAGCCTGGCCAGCACTTCGCGAATGCGAGCGCGGCTGACATTGAAGATTTCTGCCAACCGCTCTTCGACCAGCTTGGTGCCGGGGTGCAGGCGATGCTCGAGGATGGCGACGTAGATCTTTTCGTAGATTTCGTCGTTGGCGTTTTCACGCGCCAGTCGAGCCTGGTTGGCGGTGCCGCGTCGGGCGGGTCGTGTAGGCGGCATGTGCGCGTGCTTGTGCGTCGGGGTGGGTTTGGCGTCGAGCGGCTTGGCCTCCGAAACGCCGGTTCGCCCGGCATGCGCGGAAGCGCCGGCGATTGTACGAAGGTGTCCAACACCTTCGAGGGCGGTGCGCAATGCGTCGGGGCCGCCGCTCATTTCCAGCCGAACAGTTGACCCCAGCCTCGAACGACCGAGGGGTCGACGCCGGCGGCACGCAATTGGCCCCAAACGGTCGCACTGACCGTGTCCAGCAAGGGAATGCCCAGCTCCGCCTCGATCTGCTCCGCCATCTGCGCCGCGCGCAGGTTGGTGCAGTAGGTGACGATCGCCTGCGGCCGCGCGGCGCTCACCTCGCGCATCATGGCGTGCAGCTGATCGGGTGTCACCAGCGCGAAGTCGTGATTGACGCGGATGTCCAGGTGACGCTCTGCCACGACCTCAACGCCGATGGCTGCATAGTTTTCGATGATGCGTTGCTGCACGTCGCCCGTGTAGGGAGAGACCAGCGCCAGCCGCGTGACGCCGCGAAGCGCAAGCAGTTCGTTGAGCGCCAGCACCGCTGTGGTGGCCACGATGCCTGTACGGCCATGGATGCGCTCGACCAGGCGCCGGTCGGAATCGAAGCCCAGCCAACCGGCCGCAGTGCCGCTCCATCCGATCACGCTCACCTTCGCATCGGCCAGCAGTTCAGCGGCCACCAGGATCTTGCTGTCGTCGAACTGGCCCAGGGCCTGGTCGGACAGCGCGATCTCCGTGACCTTGAACCGCGAGAAGTGCGCGCTGCAGTTCGGTACGGCTGCGGCCAGGGCGCTGGTCAGCGGCTCGAGCGCCGTATTCGACGAGGGCGTGAGAACGCCCAGGCGCAGACCGTTCGAGGAAGACGTCATGGAGCGGTTCCCGTTTCTATGTGTTAGTCGACAGTAGTGTTAACACTATTCCCAAGATATGCCATTGTCAACGATTCTGTCGACATCGCGGTCAGCATATTTTTCAACATTGGCCCGAAGGTTGCATATATCGCTCTTGCTAGGGAATTCTCATGCAAAACATCACTTTCCCGCACCAGATTTTATCGTCGACATATTTGTCAACAGTAATGGCTACAATATCGCACACATGTGGTGCAAAAGGCAGCACCAAATGAGCACATTCAACTTGGTGGTGCGCAACGCCCGCGTGGCCACCGCCGCAGACACCTTCAGCGCCGACATCGGCATCCAGGCCGGCCGGATCGTGCAACTCGGGCACGGGCTGGCCAAGGGCGCGCGTGAAATCGACGCCGCAGGCCGCGTGGTCACGCCGGGCGGGGTCGATGCGCATTGCCATCTTGACCAGCCGATGGCCCCGCCGGTGCGTATGGCCGACGATTTCGACACCGGGACCCGCGCCGCCGCTTGCGGGGGCACGACCACCGTCATTCCCTTTGCAGCCCAGGAAAAGGGCCAATCGCTGCGTGCCGCCGTGGCCGACTATCACCAGCGTGCCGAGGGCAAGGCCCACGTGGACTACGCGTTCCACCTGATCGTGAGCGACCCGACGCCGCAGGTGCTCGAAGAGGAATTGCCGGCGCTGATCCGCGAGGGCTACACCTCCTTCAAGATCTACATGACCTACGACGATCTGAAGCTGGGCGATGGGCAGATCCTCGACGTGCTGGCCGTGGCACGCCAACACGGGGCCATGGCCATGATCCACGCCGAGAACGCCGACTGCATCGAGTGGCTGACCAAGCGTCTGGAAGCTGCCGGGCGAACCGCACCGCGCTTTCATGCCCATTCGCGCCCCATGCTGGTGGAACGCGAAGCCACGCACCGCGCCATCGCGCTGGCCGAACTGGTGGACGTGCCGATCCTGATCGTGCACGTTTCCGGACGCGAGGCGGTCGAGCAGATTCGCTGGGCGCGCGCGCATGGCCTGTCGATCTTTGCCGAAACCTGCCCTCAGTACCTGTTCCTCACCGCCGCGGACCTGGGCCTGGACGACAGCTATCTCGGTGCGCGCTGCGTCTGCAGCCCGCCACCGCGCGACAAATCCAACCAGGAGGTGATCTGGGCCGGCCTCAACGACGGCCTGTTCACGGTGTTCAGCTCGGATCACGCACCCTTCCGCTATGACGACCCGCAGGGCAAGAAGCCCGGCGGTGAGGAAGTGGCCTTCCGCCACATTCCCAATGGCATTCCCGGCATCGAGACGCGCATGCCGCTGCTCTACTCCGAAGGCGTGCTGGGCGGACGCATGACGTTGAACCGCTTCGTCGAACTGACGGCCACCAATCCCGCCAAGACCTACGGCCTTCACCCACGCAAAGGCACGATCGCCGTGGGCAGCGACGCCGATCTCGTGGTGTGGGACGAACGCGAATTCGTGCTGTCCAACCACCATCTGCACCACAACGTCGACTACACACCCTACGCCGGCCAGCGCCTGCGCGCCTGGCCGGGCCTGACGCTCATCGGGGGCGAGGTGGTGTGGGACGGCAAGGACTTCCACCCCCGCGCTGGACGCGGCCGCTTCCTGACCTGCGAGACGCCCAGCATCCTGCCGCGGCGAGCCGGAGTCGCCGCATGACCCGCCTGCTGCTGATCAATCCCAACATCTCGGAGAGCGTGTCCGAGCTCATCCGGGCCGAGGCGCAGCGCAGCGCCGCGTCCGACACCGAGGTCGAAGTGCTGACGGCGCCTTTCGGCGTGGCGTACATCGAAACCCGCTTCGAAGCCCTGATCGGCGCGTATGCCGCAGCCCAGCTCGCGGCTGAACACCATGCACGCTTCGACGCGGTGATCGTGGCGGCATTCGGCGACCCGGGGTTGGCCGGCCTGCGCGAAGCATTGCCCTGCCCGGTGACCGGACTGACGGAGGCCGCACTCGCGAGCGCCTGCCTGCTGGGCCATCGCTTCTCGATCGTCGCCATCTCGCAGCGCATCCGCGCCTGGTATCGCGAAACGGTGCATGCCAATGGTCTGTCCGACCGACTGGCGAGCATCCGTGCGCTGGACGAGCCGCTGGCCGACATCGGACGCGTCCAGAGCAACCAGGGCGAGCGCCTGGTGGCGCTGGCCGAACGGTGCGTGGCCGAAGACGGCGCCGACGTCATCGTGCTGGCCGGCGCCCCGCTGGCCGGCCTCGCGCGCAGCCTCCAGGGGCGGCTTCCCGTGCCGGCCGTGGACGGTGTATCGAGTGCCGTGCGCCATGCGCAAAGCCTCGTCGCCCTCCAGCCCGGCAGCGCGCGCATGGGCAGCTTCGCACCGCCACCCGCCAAGGGCAACAAAGGCCTGCCGCCTGCCATCGCCGCGCTATTGCAACGCAACCCTTCCTGAAAACCCCGCCCGTCGCAAAAGGAACTTCCAACATGACCCGCCCTTCCCGCCTTCATCGCCTCGTTGCAGCCCTCGCCCTGGCCGGCGCGCTGCTGCCCGCCGCTGCCCAGCAGAAGCTACAGATCGCCGGCAACTTTGCCACCGAGCATCCCAGCAGCGTCGCCGTCGAGCAAGTGTTCAAGAAGGAGGTGGCGCGCTTGACGAAAGACCAACTCCAGGTGGACGTGTTCCCGGCCATGCAACTGGGCGGCGCCAAGGAGAACGTCGACGCCGTGAGATCGGGCACGCTGGCGCTGACATGGGTCGGCGCCGCCTTCCTGTCGCGAATTGCGCCGGAGCTGGAAGCGGTCAGCCTTCCCTTCGTCTTTGCCGACCGGGCTTCCGCGTTTCGCGTCATCGATGGCCCCGTCGGCCAGGCCATCGACCAGAAGCTGCAGGCCAAGGGTTTCATCTCCCTGGGCTGGATGGAACTGGGCATGCGCCATGTGACCAACAGTCGCGGCCCCATCAAGACCGCCGCCGACCTCAAGGGTCTGAAGCTGCGTCTGCAGCCCAACGAAACGCATCTGGCCACCTTCCGGGCACTGGGCGCCAACCCGGTCGCGATGGACGTGAAGGAGCTGTATTCGGCGTTGGAGCAGCACGTGGTCGACGCCCAGGAGAATCCCTACACCGTGATCGCGGCGTCCCGTTACGCCGAGGTGCAGAAGTACCTGTCGAACACGGGCCACTTCTTCGACCTCATCGCCGTGGTGGCCAGCAAGAAGGCGTTCGAGCAACTCAAGCCCGAATACCAGACGGCGGTGCGCCAGGCCATGACCCAGACCATCGCCTACCAGCGCAAGCTGGCGATCGAGGCCGAAGCCAAGGTGCTGCCCGAACTGAAGGCCAAGATGACCTACACCGAGATCACCCCGGCAGACCGCGAGGAAATGCGCAAGATCGCGCTTCCGGCCGTGCTCGACGGTGTGAAGAAGCGTGCCGGCGCTGACCTGGTCGACCAGGTCCTGGCCGAAGCCGCCAAGCCCTGAGCAGCGACATGACGACGATGAGCACCACCATCCTTCCCGTCGTGTACGACACGGCATCGTGGCCCGGCCGGGTTCTGAACCTGCTGGATCGCGCCGTGACCGTTGCGCTGCTCATGGCCGTTTCAGCCATGGTCGGCGTGGTGGCATCCCAGGTCGTACTGCGCTACGGCTTCAACCGATCCATCGACTGGGCCGACGAGGTCTCTCGCCTGGCCTTCGTCTGGAGCATCTTCCTAGCCATTCCACTGGGCGTTCGTCAAGGCGCGCACATTGGCATCGACATCGTGCTGGCCAAGCTGCCGTCCACCGTACAAGATGCCCTGCGCCGCATGGCGGCACTGGTGAGCGCACTGATGATGGGCGCCATCGCGTGGGCGGCCGTCGGCGTGGCGCGCGAACAGTGGGACGAGTTGATGGCCACGCTGGACTGGAGCGTAGGTTGGTTCATCGTCCCGGTGGGCGTGGGGGCGGCGCTGAGCGCACTTCACCTGCTGCGCATCGCGGTTCAAGGTCCGCCGCCCGCGGACATCGGAGGTGCCGAATGAGCCTCGCCGTCGTCGCCGGATTTCTCCTGCTGGCCTTGTTCGGCCTGCCGATCGCCTTCGCCATGGGCAGCGCCGCGCTCGCAGCGCTCGCCTACAGCGGTGTCGATTTCTCCATGGTGCCGCAGCGCATGATGCACTCGGTCAACTCCTTTCCGTTGATGTCCATTCCCTTCTTCATGCTCGCCGGCGAGCTGATGATCAAGGCAGGCATCGTGGAACGGCTGATCGCTCTGGCCAACTCGGTGGTGGGCCGCGTGCGCGGCGGCATGGCCCACGTGACCATGCTCTCGGGCGCGGGCCTGGCGACCGTGTCGGGCGCCGCGGTATCGGACGCGAGTGCACTGTCTTCGATCCTGGTCCCCTCGCTCACGAAAATCTACGACCGCGGCTTTGCGGCCGCGATCGTCGCGGCAGCGGCCAACCTCGGCCCCATCATCCCTCCCTCCGGCGCGATGATCGTGTACGCCTTCATGGCGGGCTCTTCCGTCTCGGTGGGCGGCATGTTCATGGCCGGCGTGGTGCCTGGGCTGATCATCTGCGTCGGCTTCATGCTGCTGTGCAGCTGGATCGCCGGGCGACGCGGCTGGGCCGTGACCGGCGAGGCCTTCCAGCTGTCGCGCGTGCTGGCCGAACTCAAGCGCTCGCTCATCGTGCTGGCCATGCCGGTGATCGTGATCGGCGGGATCGTAGGCGGCGCGTTCACGGCAACAGAAGGCGCGGCCATCGCCGTCGTCTATGCGCTGGCAATCGGCTTCTTCATCACGCGCCAGCTCAATGTCTCGGACCTGCCTGGCATCGTGGTGCGAGCGGCCATCACCTCCGCAGTCGTCGGTGCGTTGATCGCCTTCGCATCGGTGGTCACCTACCTCATGACGGTCGACCTGCTGCCGCAAAAGCTCTCGGAGCTGCTGCGAGCCCTGACCTCCGAGCCGCTGGTGTTCCTGGCGCTCGTGTCCCTGCTGCTGTTCTTCGTCGGCATGTTCCTGGAATCGAACGCGGCCTACATCATGCTGGTGCCGCTGCTTCACCCGATCGCCATCGCCTACGGGATCGACCCCCTGCACTTCGGCTTCCTGTTCGTGCTCAACCTGGTCATCGGCATGCTCACGCCGCCGGTGGGCGTGGTGCTGTTCGTCGTCTGCGGCGTGACCCGCGTGCCGATGCGCGAACTGGTCAAGAGCGCCTGGCCGTTCATCGCGCTGATGTATGCGGTGCTCGTCGTTTGCATGTTGTTCCCCCCGATCGTGACGGCGCTTCCGCGTGCGCTTGGCTACTGATCCGGAGCGTATCGCCCTCGCCCACTTCCCACTCCCTCCCTTTTCATCACCAAAGGAATGTTCGCCATGCCGAAACTCAACCGCATCCTGTCCGCGTTGGCCGTCGCCACGGCGATGGTGCTGCCCGCCCATGCGCAGGACACCATCAAGTTCAAGGCCATCGGCCAACCGCTGGCCACCGGGCTGATCCAGAAGAACAAGGAGCAGCCGTTCTTCGAGAACTTCGCGGCGAAGACGGGCCTGCCCATCGAGGTGGACTACAAGCCGATCGACACGCTGGGCATCAAGGACACCGAGCAGTTGCGCGTGATGAAAGCCGGCCTGTTCGACATCGTCTCGCTGCGCATCTCGCAGAACTCGCGCGACGAACCCACGCTGCTGGGCCTGGACCTGGTGGGCGCCAGCCCCGACTACGCCACCGGGCGCAAGGTGGCCAAGGCTTATTTCGACACGGTCGACGCACGCCTGCAGCAGCAGTTCAACGTCAAGCTGCTGGGCGTATGGCCTTTCGGTCCGCAGATCCTCTTTTGCAAGAAGCCGATCAGCAAGCTGGCCGACATCAAGGGCATGAAGGTTCGCACCTATGACCAGAACCTGGCCAAGTTCATCGAGCTGGTCGGCGGCACGCCGGTGCCGATCTCGTTCGCGGACACCCACCAATCGTTGTCGCTGGGCGTGGTCGATTGCGCGATCACGGGTCCGTCGAGCGCCAATTCCGCCGGCTGGCCCGAAGTGACGACGCACCAGATGCCGCTGGGCTTCCAGATGGCGCTCAACGGCTACGCCATCTCGATGAAGGCCTGGAACAGCCTCAAGCCAGACCAGCAGGCCAAGCTCAAGACTGCGTTCGAAGGGCTGACCGACGACATCTGGACCTACTCCGAGTCACTGTTCCAGGACGCGCTGAACTGCAACACCGGCAAAGACCCGTGCACCACCGGCAAGAAGTTCAACCTGGTCAACGTCCCACCCTCGGCGGCCGACATCGAACTGGTTCGCAGCGCGGTGAGCAAGGTCTCGCTGCCGGTCTGGGCGGAGGTCTGTGACAAGTCCAATCCGACCTGCTCGCAGAAGTGGAGCGCCACTGTCGGACCGGTTCTGGGTCTGGCCGCCAAGTAGCGCCACCGCCGCCACGCGATCACCCATTGACGGGACGCAAGACATGAGCGCCGCACCCATCAGCGCGCCGGGAACCGCTTCTGCGGGGCACCCGGTCCGCCCTACCTTCGTCGCTTTCGCCACATCGAGGAGCCTTTCCATGAAGGATCGCATCGAAAACCTGCTGGCTACCATTTTTGGCGGCATCTTCCTGACCCTTTCCGTGGTGGTCGCTGTCGAGACGATCAGCCGAAAGCTGTTCAACTTCTCGCTGCAGGGGGCCGACGAATTGGGCGGCTACGCGCTGGCGGTGGGCTCCACCATCGCCTTCAGCCTGGCTTTGATGGGTCGCAATCACATCCGCGTGGACGTCTTCCAGGAGAGGTTCCCGCGGGGCATGCAGGCCGCGCTGAACTGGCTGGCGATCCTCTCGCTTGCCGCACTGGGTGCGTTCATCGCCTGGGTGGCCTTCAAGGTGATCGGCGACACGCTTCAATACCGAAGCACCGCGCAGACGCCCTGGGCCACGCCGTTGATCTATCCGCAGGGGGTCTGGTACGCCGGCCTGGTGATCTTCGCGCTGGTGGCCATCGGCTATGCGATCCGCGCCACCAGGCTGCTGTTCGCAGGCAGGTTCGACACGCTCAACCACGACTTTCATCCGAAAAGCGCCAAAGAAGAATTGAAAGAAGAGCTCGACGACCTGGCTCTGCGCCAGACCGACAAGCCGGGAGATGCAACATGAACATCGCAGTCATCGGCTTCGCCTTCTTCGCCATGATCGGCATGATGCTGATCGGCCTGCCCATCGCCGTATCGATGGCGCTGGTGGGCATCGTGGGTGGCATCGCCGCCTACGGCGCACCCTTCATGGATTCGATCGCCCCGGTGGTCTGGGGCGTGCAGAACGACAACCTTCTGACCTCCATTCCGCTGTTCGTCCTGTTGGGCGAACTGCTGCTGCGCTCCGGCATCGCCGATCGCATGTACATCGCGCTGTCGGCCTGGCTTGGCCGGCTGCCCGGCGGGTTGCTGCACACCAACATCGGCAGTTGCGCGCTGTTCGCGGCCACCTCCGGCTCTTCGGTGGCAACGGCGGCCACGGTCGGCACCGTGGCGCTGCCATCCTTGCAAAGGCGCGGCTACTCGATGCGCTCTTCGCTCGGCACGCTGGCCGCAGGCGGCACGCTGGGCATCCTGATCCCGCCGAGCGTGAACATGATCGTCTACGGATCGCTCACGAACAATTCGATCGGCAAGCTGTTCATCGCAGGCATCATCCCGGGCCTGCTGCTCACCACTTGCTTCATGCTGTGGATCTGGATCCACAGCGTCGCCAGCGGCGAGGTCAAGCGCGAGGAGAAGGTACCGCTGGACGAACGCCTGCGCTCGCTGCGCCACCTGGTCGCGCCGCTGGTGGTCTTCGGCATCGTCATGGGCAGCCTGTATTTCGGCATTGCCACCACAACGGAAAGTGCCGCGCTGGGGGTGATCGCGGCGCTCTTCTTCGTCTGGCAATCGGGCAAGCTCAATCGCGAAGTGCTGCGCACCTGCTTCATTTCCACCGCGCGAACGAGCGGCATGATCCTGCTGATCATCACCGCGGCATTCATCCTCAATCTCACCATCAGCCTGACCGGCGTGGCCGAAGCCATGACCAAGTGGGTTGCAAGCCTGGGGCTGAGTGCGACGGGCCTGGTGCTGGCGCTGATCGTGTTCTACCTCTTGCTGGGCATGTTCATGGATGTGCTGTCGATGCAGGTCGCCACCATTCCGATCACCTACCCCATCGCCATGGCGCTCGGGCTGGACCCGATCTGGTTCGGTATCTTCATCGTGCTGATGTGCGAGCTCGGCATGATCACGCCGCCCGTCGGCATGAACCTCTTCGTGGTCCACGGCATCCGCCCCGACAAGGGCGGCCTGGAAGACGCCATCTGGGGCGCATTGCCCTATGCACTCATCACGATCGCCTTCACCCTCGCGCTGCTTGCCGTTCCTGGGCTGGCCACCTGGCTGCCTTCGAAGATGTAGGTTTGCCTGCCATGCAAGAAAAGCCTACCCGACCCGACCTGTGGTCGCTGTCCGCCAACACGCTGGCAAAGCGTTTCCGCGACGGCAGCTTGACGCCTCTGGCGGTGGTGCAGTCCATCCTGGCACGCATCGACGCCGTCAATCCGAAACTCAATGCGGTGGTGGCAAGGCGCGACGCTGCCGCGCTGGCCGAAGCCGAGGCGGCTGGCGAGCGCTTTGCACGCGGCCAGCCACGCTCAATGCTCGACGGCATCCCGATCACGGTGAAGGACAGCCTCTTCGTCGCCGACATGCCAACGACCTGCGGCACGCGAGCGCTTGCCGACCATCGCCCCGGTTTCGACGAACTGGCGGCCGCCCGGGCCCGTGAGGGCGGCGCGCTGATCCTCGGCAAGACGAACGTACCGGAATTCGCTAATGATGGCTACACGGCCAACCCGCTGTTCGGCGTGACCGGCAATCCTTGGGCGCCAGACCTGACGCCAGGGGGCTCCAGCGGCGGTGCGGTGGCCGCAGTCGCTTCCGGCATGGGGCCGCTGGCCATCGCCCAGGACGGCGGCGGCTCGATCCGACGGCCTGCGTCGCACACAGGGTTGGTGGGGCTCAAGCCTTCGCTCAGCGCCTGGCCGCGCCACCGTGCATTGCCCGGCCTGTTGCTGGACTTCGACTGCATCGGGCCGGTCGGCCGCACGGTGGCCGACGTGCGCCTTCTTTTCGATGCCGTGCGCGGGCCCGCGCTGGCGGACCGGTCTTCGCAGTCCGCGGCCTGGGCCGCGTCAAGGCCGCGCCCGGAGGGTCCGTTGCGCGTGCTTTACGTGCAGCACCTGAACGCCAACCCCCTGGATCGCGAGATCGCCACAAGCTGCCACGCGGCAGTACAACGCCTGGCCGCCCTCGGCCATCGCGTCGAAGAAGGCGAACTGCCGCTCGACATCGGATTCGTGATGCAGGCCTGGCCCGAGATCGGGCAGGTCGGCCTGGCCGCCATGTTCGAGCAGCACCCCGATTGGGAAAGCGCCGCCAGCGCCAAGTACCGCGACGCGGCCGAGGCTGGTCGCCGGGTTTCCGGTGCTCGCGTCTGGCGGATCATGGAAAGCGTTCGCCGCTTGCGCAGCGAATGCGCGGCGCTGTTCGAACGTTTCGACATCATCGCCATGCCTTCGGCCGCGGCACTGCCCTGGCCGGCGCACGAACCCTACCCGACGCACATCGACGGCCAGGAAGTCGGGCCACGCGGCCATGCCGCCTACACCGGCTGGGTCAACGCCGCCGGCCTGCCCGGCCTGGCGCTGCCAGCCGATCCTTCGCGCACCGGGTTGCCGATCGGGCTGCAACTGATCGGCCCCTACGGCGGCGACGATCTGCTGCTGGATGTGGGCGCAGCCTTCGAAGCAGCCGCACCCTGGGCCGATCGCTGGCCGGCCATCTGAAACTTCATCACCACCCGTTCACCACCATGACCCTGATCGATGCTGCGGTGCAGGCCCTCGTAGCCGCCCGGGAAACCGGGCAAGCCGTCGAAGCAGCGCTCACTTCGCTGGACGATGCCGATACCGCCTATGCCGTGCAGGACGGTGTGGCCAACGCGCTCGGCTTCTTCAGCGCGTTGCCCGAAGGCGATGCGCCGCGCCATTGGAAATCCGGCGGCCCTTCGCGTGAAGCCACACTCACGCATGCGCCGCTTCCTCCCGCGGGCGTGTGGCGCAGTCCAGCCGATGCGCGCACCTGGCCTTTCCACCTGCGCGGCATCGAGGCGGAGATTGCGCTGCGACTGGGGCGTGATGTCGACGCATCGTTGGCCGCACTGCTCGAGCCGACCTCGGCCGCGTCGCTGGTCGATGCAATGTGCGTGTCGATCGAACTGGTCGATTCGCGCTGGCGCGAAGCGCTGGACGCACCGGCCCTTGCCAAGCTGGCCGACCTGCAGTCGCACGGCGCGCTGGTGCTGGGCGAATGGCAACCCTTCGAGCCGCGCGACTGGATGAACCAGCGCTGCACGCTGCACATCGGCGACCGCCCGGCCATGCATTTCACGGGCACGCATTCCCTAGGCGATCCGACCTTCCTACTGCCCACCTGGCTGCGCCATGCCACGCGCCGCGGCGCCGTTGTTCGCGTCGGCACGGTGGTCACCACCGGCACCTGGTGCGGCCTGCCGCTGGCTCAGCCCGGCGATCGCGTCGTGGCCGAATTTCCCGGCATCGGGCAGGCAGAAGTCCAGCTCTGAGCCCTTCATCCAACCAGACAGGCACAGGAGACAACGACCCCATGATTTCGCTGAACCAGCACCCCAACGGCCGCCACTTCCTGCAGATTCCAGGGCCCAGCCCGGTGCCGGACCGCATTCTGCGTGCCATCAGCCTACCCACCATCGACCATCGCGGGCCAGAATTCGGTGCGATGGGCAAGAAGGTGGTGGCGGGCATGCAGCAAATCTTCCAGACCCGGCATCCGGTGGCGATCTATCCGGCCTCCGGAACCGGTGCATGGGAAGCGGGCCCTGGTCAACACCCTCAGCCCCGGCGATTCGGTGTTGATGGTCGAGACTGGCCATTTCGCCAGCCTGTGGCGCGCCATGGCGCTCAAGCTGGGACTGGAGCCGGAATTCCTCTCACTGGCCGGCACGGACGCCGATACTGGTCTGCCCAACGCGTGGCGGCACGGCGTGAGTGCCGACCTCGTCGAGGAACGGCTTCGCAAGGACACTGCGCATCGCATCCAGGCTGTGTGCGTGGTGCACAACGAGACCTCGACCGGCGTCACCTCCGACATTGCCGCCGTGCGCCGCGCCATCGATGCCGCACGGCACCCGGCCCTGTTGATCGTGGACACCATTTCCGGCCTGGCCAGCGCCGACTACCGACATGACGAGTGGGGCGTGGACGTGACGGTCAGCGGTTCGCAAAAGGGATTGATGCTGCCTCCCGGCATCAGCTTCAACGCGTTGTCGCCCAAGGCACTGGCACGCAGCGAACAGGCGAAGCTGCCGCGTGCCTACTGGGGCTGGGAGGAAATCGTGGAGATGAGCGCCACCGGCTACTGGCCTTACACGCCGAACACCAACCTGTTGTATGGCCTGTCCGAAGCGCTGGACATGATCCTGGACCAGGGGCTTTCTCGCATCTTCGCGCGCCACAAGCGCTGGTCCCTCGGCGTGCGCGCGGCCGTGCGCGCCTGGGGGCTGCCGGTTCAGTGCGCGGACGGCGCCCTGCACTCGCCCGTCCTGACCGGCGTGATCACGCCCATCGGCGTCGATGCCGACGCATTGCGCAAGCTGATCCACGCGCGATTCGACCTGTCGCTGGGCACGGGGCTGGGCAAGGTCAGGGGCCGCATGTTCCGCATCGGCCACCTGGGCGACTGCAACGACCTGACGCTGCTCGCCACCCTGGCTGGCGTTGAAATGGGCCTCAAGCTGGCCGGTGTGCCCATCGCGGGCTCCGGCGTGGCCGAGGCCATGTCGTACTTTGCCCAGGAAGCAGCCAGCTAGCTGCCGCGGAACCTGAACGAGCCGGCTAGAACTCCGCGTCCAACTCGTCGATCTCTTCCGCCTCGGCCTTCGCCGCCTTCACCCACTCCTGCATCGCAGGCAAGTCCATGATCCGCTTGCAATAGGCGGCGCAGGTCTTGTCCAGCGCCACGTCGTAGGTCAGGAAGCGCGTCACCACAGGCGCGTACATGGCGTCGGCCATGCTCGGCACCTTGCCGAAAAGGTAGGGGCCGCCATAGGCTTGCAGGCACTCGCGCCAGATGGCCACGATGCGGTCGATGTCCGCCTGCGCCCTGGACCACACCTTGAAGCCGGGGAAGCTGGCCTTCAGGTTCATCGGCAGCGAACTGCGCAGCGCTGAAAAGCCCGAATGCATCTCGCCACAGATGGCGCGGCAGTGCGCGCGGGCCTTGGCGTCCGTTGGCAGCAGGCCGGACTTGGGCTGGATCTCGTTGAGGTATTCGCCAATCGCCAAGGTGTCCCAGACCTTGATCCCGCCATGCTGCAGCGAAGGCACGAGCATGGACGAGGACAGCAGCAGCATCTCGGCCTTCATGGCCGGATCGTCCGGCGGGATCACCTTTTCGCTGAAGTCCAGGCCAGCCAGTTTGCACATCAGCCAGCCCCGCAGCGCCCACGCGCCGTAGTTCTTGCTGCTGATCGTCAGGACGGGTTTGGCCATGCACTGCTCCAGTTTGGTCGATGTCGGCGTCCGGGACAGTGCAAGCGCTGTGCCAGAACGGTGCCAACCCGGCGCGCGTGCGCGACAGGGCGCCGGTCCGCTGGCCCGCAACTTGCCTGCTCCCGTTTCATGCTGTATCGGGCTTACCAAACCTCCATGGATGCCTCGTCGCCGATGCGGCTGGCAGCCCAGTTCCTCGGCCAGGCCCTTTGGGTCGAAAAGACCGAGGGCAGTGCCACCCGGCGCATCGCCTCGGCGCTCGATGTTTTCGCGCGCATGCGGCTCACGCACAGCAGGCCCGCCTATGGCATCACGAGCGTGATGTGTGACGGCGAGGAAGTGCCCGTCCAGGAGGTGCCGGCGCTGGTGGCGCCCTTCGGAACGTTGCTGCACTTTCGCAAGGAAACCAAGGCCAAACATCCTCCCGTACTGCTGGCTGCACCACTTTCGGGCCATTTCGCCACGCTGCTGCGCGAAACGGTGCGCACGCTGCTGCGCGATCACGACGTCTACATCACCGACTGGCACAACGCGCGCGACGTGCCGCTGTGGCACGGCGGCTTCGGTCTGGACGACTACACCCTGCAGTTGCGCAGCTTCCTGCAAGCCATCGGCCCGGGCGTACACCTGGTGGCGGTGTGCCAGCCGTGCGTGGCGGCCCTGGCAGCCACGGCGCTGATGGCCGAGGACGACGATCCCGCCACCCCGTTGAGCCTGACCCTGATGGCTGGCCCGGTGGATTGCCGCGTCAATCCGACCATGGTGAACAAGCTGGCCACCGACCGGCCCATCGAGTGGTTCGAGCGCAACCTGATCAGCCGGGTGCCCTGGCCGCACGCGGGCATGATGCGCCGGGTGTATCCCGGGTTCGTGCAGCTGACCGCGTTCATGAGCATGAACGCCAAGCGCCACCGCAACCAGTTCGAACTGCTCTACCAGCACCTCGTCGACGGCGAGATGACGCAGGCCAACGCGATTCGCAACTTCTACGACGAATACTTCGCCGTGAACGACCTGCCGGCCGAGTTCTATCTGGAGACCGTGGAACGCGTGTTCCAGACCTACGACCTGCCCCGCGGCGTGCTGACCGTGGGCGACCGGACGGTCGATCCGGCGGCCATCCGCCGCACGGCCCTGCTGACAGTCGAAGGCGAGCGCGACGACATCTGCTCGGTCGGCCAGACGGTGGCGGCACAGGACCTGTGCAGCAGCATCCGCCCCTACCTCAAGACGCACCACCTGCAGGCGGGCGTGGGGCATTACGGGGTGTTCAGCGGGAGCAAGTGGAACCAGCAGATCTATCCGCGCGTTCGCGAGACCATCCACGCGGCGGCAGAACTGAATGCGGCACGAGCCACGCCGACGCCGGCACAAAGGGTGGAAGCCGCGGCCGAGGTGCTCGCGGCGGATTGAGGGCGATCCGGCGGCGATTGGCCGCAAGCCCAGGGCGCCGACTCAGCGCTTTTCTTCGTCTTCTTCTTCGGCCGGCCAGTCGCGGATGTAGGCCTTGAGCATCTTGTTCTCGAAGTTCTGGCTGTCGACCACCGCCTTGGCGACGTCGTAGAAGCTCACGACGCCCATCAGCATTCGCTTGTCCATGACCGGCATGTAGCGCGCGTGGCGGTCGAGCATGATGCGGCGGATTTCGTCGAGGTCGGTCTCGAGCGTGCAACTGACTGGCGAATCGTCCATCGACTTGCGCACCAGCGTGTTGCCGACCGAGCCGCCGTTGGCGACGATGGCGGTGATCACTTCGCGGAAAGTGAGCATGCCCACGAGATCGCCGTGCTCCATGACCACCAGGGAGCCGATGTCTTTTTCGGCCATCACGTTGATGGCTTCGGCCAGCGGCTGGTCGGGCGTGATCGTGAACAGCGCATTGCCCTTGACTCGCAGGATGTCGCTGACTTTCATGTTGGCTCCTCTGATCTCGTGGCGTGTGCCGTTCAAATATAGCCCACAAATCACACACAATGACCAGCTTGCGTGACGTCCACGAGACCCGGCGGGCCTTGCAGACGTAACGGGTCATTGCCAAAGAGACAACGAAAGGCCTCCATGTCCGGTTACTCCGACCCCGGCTTCGACACGCTCGCGCTGCACGCGGGCGCGGCCCCCGACCCCGCCACGGGCGCTCGGGCGGTGCCGATCCACCTCACCACCTCCTTCGTCTTCGAATCCAGCGACCACGCGGCAGCCCTGTTCAACCTGGAGCGTTCAGGCCACGTCTATTCGCGCATCAGCAATCCGACCAATGCGGTGCTGGAGCAGCGGGTGGCGGCGCTCGAAGGCGGCATCGGCGCGATCACCACGGCCAGCGGACAGGCCGCGCTGCACCTGACGGTGGCCACCCTGATGGGCGCGGGCAGCCACATCGTCGCGAGCACGGCGCTGTATGGCGGCTCGCAGAACCTGCTGCACTACACGATGCGGCGCTTCGGCATCGACACCACCTTCGTCAAGCCCGGCGACCTGGACGGCTGGCGCGCTGCCATCCGCCCCAACACACGCCTGCTGTTCGGCGAGACGCTGGGCAACCCGGGGCTGGAGGTGCTCGACATTCCGGCGGTGGCGCAGATCGCACACGACGCCGGCGTGCCGCTGCTGGTCGATTCCACATTCACCACGCCCTACCTGCTCAAGCCTTTCGACCACGGCGCGGACCTGATCTATCACTCGGCGACCAAGTTCCTGTCGGGCCACGGCACCGTCATCGGCGGCGTGGTGGTCGATGGCGGCTCGTTCGACTGGGAGGCCTCCGGGCGCTTCGCCGAACTGACGCAGCCCTACGACGGCTTTCACAACATGGTGTTCTCTGAAGAAAGCACGGTGGGCGCGTTCATGCTTCGCGCGCGCCGCGAGGGCCTGCGCGACTTCGGCGCCAGCATGAGCCCGCACAGCGCCTGGCTGATCCTGCAGGGCATCGAGACGCTGCCGCTGCGCATGGAGCGGCACATCGCCAACACCGAGAAGGTGGTGCGCTTCCTGTCCGAGCATTCGTTCGTCTCGCGCGTGGGCCACCCGCTTCTGGAATCGCACCCGAGCCACGCGCTTGCAAACCGCCTGCTGCGCCACGGCGCGCGCGGCGCTGGTGCGGTGTTCAGCTTCGACCTCGCCGGCAGTCGGGCGCAGGGCAAGAAGTTCATCGAGACCTTGCGCCTGTTCAGCCACCTGGCCAACGTGGGGGATTGCCGCTCGCTGGTGATTCACCCCGCATCGACGACGCACTTCCGCATGAGCGACGAGGCCCTGGCCGGCGCCGGCATCGGGCCGGGCACCATCCGGCTGTCGATTGGTCTGGAAGATCCGGACGACCTGATCGACGACCTGAAGCGCGCGCTGCGCGCCGCCGAGAAGGCCGAGGCCTGAACCGCAAGGAAGCGCACATGGACATCCAACTGAACGGCTTCAAGCTCTTCGCCTACACCGGTGGCAAACCCTTCGACGCGGCCAAGCCCACGGTCGTCTTCATTCACGGCGTGCTCAACGACCACAGCGTGTGGATCTTGCAAAGCCGCTGGTTCGCTCACCATGGCTGGAACGTGCTGGCCATCGACCTGCCTGGTCACTGCCGCAGCGGCGGAGAGCCACCGGCCAGCGTGGAAGCAGCGGCCGCGCTCATCCCGGCACTGCTCGATGCGGCAGGCGTGAAGCAGGCGGCGCTGGTGGGCCACAGCTTCGGGGCGCTGATCGCACTGGAGGCTGCCGCGCGCTATTCGGACCGGGTGTCGCACCTCGCGCTGGTGGGGGTCGCTTTTCCGATGAAGGTTTCGGCTGCCCTGCTTGATGCGTCGCTCAACGCACCGCAGAAGGGCATCGACATGGTCAACGTCTTCTCGCATTCGAAGATGGCGCCGCCGCCGTCGGCACTGGGCCCGGGCACTTGGGTCCATGGCGGCTCGCGTGCACTGATGCGACGCGTTCTGGCCAGCAACTCGAGAGCCAACGTCTTCCACACCGGCTTCAAGGCCTGCGACAGCTATGCGGGCGGCGATGAGGCCATCCTGGCCGTGCGCTGCCCGGTGCTCTTCCTCCTCGGTCGAGCCGACCAGATGACGCCACCAGCAGCCACGCGGGGCCTGATCGAAAAAGCCACGGGCGGCCGCGTGGTGACCGTCGATGCCGGTCACTCGCTGATGACGGAAGCACCGGACGCCGTGCTGGCGGCGCTGGGGCAGTTCCTGGACGCACGCTGAACCGGGAAGCCGGCGTTCCGCGCAGCACGCGGTCCGCCTGCGCGGCCGCGCCACCGCACGGGGCTATCAGACGACGAAGTCGTCGGGCGTGCGCTCCAGCGCCTGGAGCAGCGCCTGCACTTCCGGCGTTGCCGGCTGCGGCGTCGCGAGCGCGGTGAGCATGCGCGCCAGCGTCTGCGCATTGGGCAGCACCGGGCCCAGAAAACGCGTGCCCTGCGCACCTCCGATCAGCAGCGTCGGAAAGGTCTCGACGTCGAATTCGTCGGCGATGTCCGCGTGGTCTTCGATATCGACCCAGGCGAAGCGCATCGCCGGATTGGCGCGCGCCAGTTGCTCGAACAAGGGGCGATATTCGCGGCAGGTGCCGCACCACTCGGCACACAGGCACACCACCCACAGCGCATCTTCACCGCGCTGGTCGGCAATCGGGGATTGGGGCACGGCGCTCACGGGTCGCTTCAGTCGGCGGCAGGGAAAACGAGGCAGGAAGGACGAAAGGGTAAGCCGGGATGCACAGCGTCCCGGCGCTTGCCTATTATGGACAAAAGCCTCATGCGAGCAGGAGAACAAGGACATGAACACCACGGCCCACACCGCCGCCGATGCAAGCTCGGCACCGGTCGACCCACGCGCCTTCCGGACCTTCGGCGAGTTCTACCCCTTCTACCTGAGCGAGCACGCCAACCGGACTTGCCGCCGCCTTCATTTTGTCGGCTCAAGCCTGGCCCTGGGCTGCCTGCTTATGCTCTTGCTCAGCGGCAATGCGTGGTGGCTGGTGCCGGGCGTGCTCGTGGGCTACGCCTTTGCATGGATCGGCCACTTCGGCTTCGAGAAAAACAAGCCCGCCTCGTTCAAGCGGCCGCTCTATAGCTTCATGGGCGATTGGGTGATGTACTGGGACATCTTGCGCGGGCGCATCGCGTTCTGAGCTGTCTGCGCCCCGGGAACCCCGTGGCATGAAAAACTGCCGCTGTTCGCATCTTTGGCGCTCGCTCGTTGCGCGCTAACCGACCGGCAACAAACCCGCTGCGCGGTTTGACATTGCCGCCCTTCTCCTTGGGTTAGTCTGGCGCGCGACGCCTGCGAGGGCCGGGCCAAATGCAGGCACTGGCCGGTCATCGGCGTCGATCGCCAACAAGATTCAGGGAGTTCCACATGCCCCACACGCTTCGCGTGGGCGGCCCGGGCCTGCCCGTGTTCCTGGGCCAGCCCGCCCTGGAGCCGGTGCGCCTGTCGGGCCATGAAGGCGTCAACCGCCTGTTCGAGTACGAGCTGGTGCTCAAGACGCCC
>NZ_JASZYV010000006.1 GCF_030316895.1 Variovorax dokdonensis | reverse complement strand
GGGCGTCTTGAGCACCAGCTCGTACTCGAACAGGCGGTTGACGCCTTCATGGCCCGACAGGCGCACCGGCTCCAGGGCGGGCTGGCCCAGGAACACGGGCAGGCCCGGGCCTTGTATGCGCAAGGTATGAGATGTCAGCATCGGAAGTACCTTCTTCTTTCACGCGGAGTGAGTGACCGGACTTGGCGGCGCCTACTTGTTGCGCACACCCCAAAGCTCCAGACGCAGGCCCGGGAATTCGCCAGCCACGTGCATCGCCAGTCCGCCAGACTTGAGCAGCTGTTCCCACAGTGGGCCGCGTTGCTGAAGCTCGAAGTACACGAACCCGGCGTTGAATGGAATCTGGCGCGGCGGCACCGGCAGCGTCTGCAACACGATGCCGGGCAGATTGGAGCGAATGATGTCGGCGAGCCGATCGCTTGGGCCCACCTTGGTCCGGGCCGGAAACTGCTGGGCAAGCTGGTCGGGCGGCATGTGGCCTGCAACGGCAAAGACGAGGCTGGCGTAGCCCTGCAACTCGGCTGGGTCGATGCTGGCCAGACGTACGCCGTTCGCGCGCTCGGTTACCGCGATGTTCTGAGCGCTGCGCACCAGCACGTCGTTGAGCAGCATCTGCACGTCGGCAACAAGTTCGCGGAACGAAGCGTATGGGTTGACGTGCTGGTAAGGGGGGTGCTGCCGCGGCCTGCGGGTACTGGCCCGCACGTAGGTCGACAGCTCGCTGGCCAGCTGACGCAGTGCGGTGTACACATGCTCCGGCGACGTCTCGCCAGCCAGCAGCCAGTGGCTGAGGAGCGGCTCATAGCGATTGAGCACCTGTAGCAGCAGGAAGTCCGACACTTCTGCCGCTTCGGTCGACTTGCCATCGTTGCCGCTCAGTCGATTGGCCAGCGATTCGGCTCGCAGCTTGCACAGCCCATGGAGGTTGTTCACCCAATCCTTGAGCAGGGTGCTGGCCGCAAAGCCGCTGACCGGCGGAATGAGGTTGTGATCAATGGCGATGCTGCCGTCGGAGCGCAGGGAGGTCACGCGTGCGATGGGCAGCCCGATCCAGGCATCGGTGAGCTCGCGTTCTGGCAACAACCGAAGGCGCAGTCGCGACAGCTGCACCGGCTTGGGCCCTTGGCCCACGGAGTTGGCATCGCGCAGTTCATGCTCGAAGACACCGTAGCGGGCAAGCGATGCGCCCGCCGCGCCATGGCCGTCGTCGAAGGTGGTTTCTTCACTATTGGGCGCGCGAATGGGCACGGCCAGATGGATGATCTGCTCCAGGTGCTCGGGCAGGATCGTCAGGGGGGAGGGCGGCCGCGTCTGTCCAGGCGTGTCGAAGGGGGTGCCGTCAGAAAAGATGCCCGATGCACTCGCAACGACCAGTTTGCCCAGTGCCAGCGATTCGGTGTCGATCGCGAACTGCGTGAAGCCCCAGAAGAACTGGCCAAGCGCCAAGGCGCGCTTGTGCGCATAGTGCTCGAGGTAGCGCTCCTGCTGCTGGAACAGTTGCGGGCGAAGAAACTGACCTTCGCTCCAGGTGATCTTGTTGAACCAGCTCATGTGTTGTCGTTTGGGAAGAGTGCAGTGGTTGAGGCTCAGGGGATCGGCGTCACCTGGACGGCCTTTTCCTGGACCTGAACGTCGAGCTTCATCTTGTTGTTGGGCACCACGGTGCGGTACCAGGCCGCCTCGGGCGCGACGGGCGCCTTCTGAACGACTCGCCACACGGCATGCGGAAGATCGCGGTAGCCGGCCAGTACACCGACGGCCCGCATGTTGGGATTGGACGCGCGGCGTATGACCTGCTGGTCGCCCGGTCGCATGATGAATTCGTCCTTGGCGAGCATGTCTTCGCCCAGAACCTTCTTGTCGTCCTTGTTGAGCGAGTAGTAGTCCGCGTTCTCGAAATTGGTGAGCGAACGAAGCTCGTAGAGCCAACGCTGCATCTCCTCGCGCTCCTTGAACGAACCGATCTTGTCGCGCACGATGCACTTGAGGTAGTGCGCAAAGCGGGTGCTGGCGAACAGGTAGGGCAGACGTGCCGACAGGTTGGCATTGGCCGTTGCGTCGGGGTCGGTGTATTCCTGCGGGCGCTGCAGTGATTGCGCGCCGATGAAAGCCGCGTGGTCGCTGTTCTTGCGATGCACCAACGGGATCAGGCCGGTCTTGGCGAGCTCCGCTTCGCGGCGATCGGAAATGGCGATCTCGGTCGGGCATTTCATGTCGAAGCCGCCGTCATCGGTCGGAAAGGTGTGGCAGGGCAGGCGCTCGACCGAGCCGCCCGATTCGACGCCGCGAATCATGGTGCACCAGCCGTATTCCTTGAAGCTGCGGTTGATGTTGACCGCCATGGCGTAGGCGGCGTTGTTCCAAACGTACTTCTTGTGATCGGCGCCTTCGGTCTCTTCCTCGAAGTTGAACTCGTCGACCGGATTGGTCTTGACGCCATAGGGCAGACGAGCGAGGAAGCGCGGCATCGCCAGGCCCAGGTAGCGCGCGTCTTCGGTGTCGCGCAGCGAGTTCCAGGGGGCATGCTCCAGGTTGGAGGTGATCTTGGTCAGATCGCGTGGATTTGCCAGTTCCTGCCACGAGTCCATGCCCAGCAGGGCGGGGTTGGCGCCGGTGATGAAGGGCGAGTGCGCTGCCGCGGAGACCTTTCCGATGGCGCCCAGGAGTTCGACGTCGGGAGGCGTGTGGTCGAAGAAATAGTCGGCGACCAGACAGCCGTAGGGCTCGCCGCCGAGTTGGCCGTATTCCTCTTCGTAGACGCGCTTGAAGATTGGGCTTTGGTCCCATGCGATGCCACGGTGGCGGCGCATCGTGCGGCGCAGCTCGTCCTTGGACAGGTCCATGAAGCGGATCTTGAGCTTCTCGTCAGTCTCGGTATTTGAGACCAGGTGATGCAGCCCGCGCCACGCGGATTCGATCTTCTGGAACTCTTCTTGGTGAAGCACCAGGTTGATCTGCTCGGAGAGCTTTCGATCGATCTCGGCAATGATGGCTTCGATGCTCGCATAGGCATCGTCGCTCATGGTCGAAGCCGAAGCCAGGGCCTGCTCAGCGAGCGTGCGGACCGCTGCCTCGACAGCTGCGCGAGCCTCCGTCGTCTTGGGCTTGAACTCCTTGTCGAGCAAGGAGGCGAAATCGTTGACGCCAAGAGCTTGTTGCGAGGCAGGCGCAGGGCGTTCGGTGGTGATGGAACTCATTGGATGGATGACCAGTGCGTTGGATGGAACGGAGCTTTTCTTCAGGCGGTGGGGCTGGAGTCGCCGGCGGCGTTGCCGTCGACATCGGCCGCGGCGGGCTTGGGCTGGGCGGCGAGCGTCTGCATGAGCGACGGGTCTTGCATCAGTTGGTTGATCAGGCTTTCCGCGCCTGCCTTGCCGTCCATGTAGGTCTGCAGGTTTGACAACTGGGTACGCGCTTCGAGCAATTGGCGCAGCGGCTCCACCTTGCGCGCGACGGCGGCCGGAGAGAAGTCATCGATGCTTTCGAACGTGATGTCGACCATCAATTGGCCAGAGTCGCTGAGCGTGTTGGGCACCGCGAAGGCGACGCGAGGATGGATGGCCTTCATTCGTTCGTCGAAGTTGTCGATGTCGATATCGAGGAACTTGCGATCGGCAACGGCGGTTGGCGGTACCGTCGACTTTCCGGAAAGATCGGCAAGCACACCCATCACGAAGGGCAGTTCGATCTTCTTTTCGGAGCCGTAAATCTCGACGTCGTATTCGATCTGGACGCGTGGCGCCCTGTTGCGGGCGATGAATTTCTGGCTGCTGTTGTTGCTCATGTCAGGTTGAGGAACTCGGGATAAAAGGATGGTAGGAGCGACTGCATCCGCCTACTGGATTGCAATGGCGCGATGCGGAGGTTCAGAGACGGCGATTCATTCATGGGCGACGTGGCTGGTAGAACGGTCTCCTTCGGCATGTGGCGGCGGCGCGCTGGCCACACACATGGCGTATCGCCGCAGCATTTGGTTGAAATCCGCCATTTCAAACTAATTGGTAAAGGTTGATGAATTGGCGATCCAAATATTCTTTGTAAAATACTATTGTCTTTTGTGGGGCAAATGACATGTTCTTAGATTAGAGCCTGAGATGGAAAGTTGGACCTATTAAAACTGGACGGCTTTGCGCATTTTTGGCCTGTTGGCGGTCGAAACTATAGCGCTGGATGCCCATCGAGATTTGTGATGCAATTACCTCCAATAGTTAATTGAAGTATGTAGTTTCAATTGATGGAAAACATACTCAATGAAAATTGAATTGCATTGATATTTGCTGGGCAAAATTGGCTCGACCCGATGGGCTCGACGAGCGCGCGCCGAAGCACTCCAGCCTTGAGCTGAAATTCGAGGAGCGGGGAGGGAAAGAGAGGCGACTGCCTGTGCGATCGAAACGAGTTCGTCAGGCTGCGATTGAACGGACGTGAGGGCGCGCGAGCATTGCGCTTCGCTCTTGCCGCTTGGCATGTTTTGCCGTCCCCTGCGCCTGGGAGGCAGCGCGCCAAACAGAAAAGCCCCAGCAGCAAGGCTACTGGGGCTGTCTTTTTCTATGGTTTGTTCTGTGGCGGAGCAGGCGGGATTCGAACCCGCGGTGGGCTATTAACCCACACACGCTTTCCAGGCGTGCGACTTAAACCACTCATCCACCGCTCCGAAGCCCTCCATTGTAGCGCGGCGCGAGCGCGTTTCGGTTCGGCGATCAGGAATTTGAAGGCGTTGGCTTGCCGGACTGAACCATGCGCATTGCCGACGCGATCAGCGCTGCGGTTTCGGTCATGTTGCTGGGCACGATCAGGGTGGATGTCGCATCGGCGGCCACCTTGCTGTACGCATCGACGGCGCGCTCTGCGACCTTCAGTTGCACCGCTTGTTCTCCACCGGGCTGCCGGATGGCCGCGGCAATGCGTTCGATGGCAATGGCAGTCGCTTCAGCCACGGCGGCAATGGCTGCCGCCTCGCCCTGTGCGTTGTTGATCTGAGCCTGCTTCTCGCCTTCGGAGCGTGCGATGTAGGCCTCGCGCTCTCCAGCGGCGATGTTGATCTGCTCCTGCTTGCGGCCTTCGGAGGCAGCGATGAGGGCGCGCTTCTCGCGCTCCGCGGTGATCTGCCTCTGCATGGAATGGAGGATTTCCTTGGGCGGGGTCAGGTCCTTGATCTCGTAGCGCAGGACCTTGACCCCCCAGTTGAGCGCGGCCTCGTCGATGGCGGCCACCACCTGGGCGTTGATCACGTCGCGCTCTTCGAAAGTCTTGTCCAACTCCAGCTTGCCGATCACGCTGCGCAAGGATGTCTGGGCGAGTTGGGTGACGGCGACGATGTAGTTCGAACTGCCGTAGCTCGCCCGCATGGGGTCCGTCACTTGGAAGTAGAGGATGCCGTCGACTTGAAGCTGGGTGTTGTCGCGGGTGATGCACACCTGGCTGGGCACGTCCAACGGAATTTCCTTGAGGCTGTGCTTGTAGGCGACCTTGTCGATGAACGGGATGAGAAAGTTGGCCCCCGGCGTCATGGTGCCGTGGTATTTGCCCAGCCGCTCCCGTACCCAGGCATGCTGCTGCGGCACGAACTTGACGGATTGGCTGATGAAGATGACGGCAATGACAAGAATGACTGCTGCGACTTCCATGATGCTCTTGGCTCTCCTCGCTGAATGGGGTGGTGTGCTTGGCGAGGCAGGATAGCGGATCAGACGTGATCCACCACCAGACGATTGCCGACGACTTCCGCCACTCGGTGCGCTCCCGTCGCCGTCGCGACGCCAGCGCGGGCCACCGCGGTCCACTGCGCGCCCCGATAGCGCACACTGGCTGTTCCGTCAGCGTTCCATGCGTCGATCATGACCTGCTCGCCGATGTCCAGGTTGACGTTGCGATTGGCGGCGGTGGGCGGGTCGGCCGGGCTGCGACGACGTGCCAGGTACCAGGCCAGCACTGAACTCGCGCCCACCACGGCCGCGACGACCAGTTGGACCTGCAGGCTCGCTCCGGCGTGGGCTGCGATGGCCGCGGCGGCGAATCCCGCGCCAAGCAGCAGTAGGTAGATGGTTCCGGAAACCAGCTCCAGGACGATGGCGCCGCCCGCGATCAGCCACCAGATGGTCGAATGAGTCATGAGAAGGCCCCCATTTCCTGATAGATATGAAGGGGATTCTGCGTCAAAAGCTGTCCCGCACTTGTCGTTGGTATTCCGTACACTCACGCCCTCGTTGCTGCCCCATTTGCCTCCGGAGCCCGATCGACATGAAATTCCGTTTTCCCATCGTCATCATCGACGAAGACTACCGCTCCGAGAACACCTCGGGCCTGGGCATTCGCGCCCTCGCGACGGCGATCGAATCCGAGGGCTTCGAAGTACTCGGCGTCACCAGCTATGGCGACCTGAGCCAGTTTGCCCAGCAGCAAAGCCGTGCCAGCGCCTTCATCCTGTCGATCGACGACGAAGAGTTCAGTGTCGGCCAGGGGCTGGACCCGGCCGTTCTCAGCCTGCGCAGCTTCATCGAGGAAGTGCGCCGCAAGAATGCGGACGTGCCGATCTACATCTACGGCGAGACCAAGACCAGTCGCCACCTGCCCAACGACATCCTGCGCGAGCTGCATGGTTTCATCCACATGTTCGAGGACACGCCGGAGTTCGTGGCGCGCCACATCATCCGCGAAGCAAAAAGCTATCTCGAGACGGTGCAGCCGCCGTTCTTCAAGGCGCTGATCGACTATGCGGAAGACGGCTCCTATTCCTGGCACTGTCCCGGCCATTCGGGCGGCGTGGCCTTCCTCAAGAGCCCGATCGGCCAGATGTTCCACCAGTTCTTCGGCGAGAACATGCTGCGCGCCGACGTGTGCAACGCGGTCGAGGAGCTCGGTCAACTGCTCGACCACACCGGTCCTGTGGCGGCCAGCGAGCGCAACGCCGCACGCATCTTCAATGCCGACCACTGCTTCTTCGTCACCAACGGCACCTCCACGTCCAACAAGATGGTCTGGCATCACACGGTGGCGCCGGACGACGTGGTGGTGGTGGACCGCAATTGCCACAAGTCCATACTGCACGCCATCATCATGACCGGAGCCATTCCGGTGTTCATGAAGCCGACGCGTAACCACTTCGGCATCATCGGCCCGATTCCCAAGAGCGAGTTCGAGCCGTCAGCCATCAAGGCGAAGATCCGGGCCAACCCGCTGCTGGCGCACGTCGATGCGGACAAGGTCAAGCCGCGCGTGATGACGCTCACGCAGTCGACCTACGACGGCGTGCTCTACAACACCGAAACCATCAAGAAGATGCAGGACGGCTACGTCGACACGCTGCACTTCGACGAGGCCTGGCTGCCTCACGCCGCTTTCCATCCCTTCTATGGCACCTACCACGCCATGGGCAAGCGCCGCGAGCGGCCGAAGGAGTCGCTGGTTTTCGCAACGCAATCGACGCACAAACTGCTGGCGGGCATCAGCCAGGCCAGTCATGTGCTGGTGCAGGATTCGCAGAACCGTCAGCTCGATCGGGACTTGTTCAACGAGGCTTACTTGATGCACTCGTCCACGAGTCCGCAGTACGCGATCATCGCCAGCTGCGACGTGGCCGCAGCCATGATGGAGCCGCCGGGCGGCACTGCACTCGTGGAAGAAAGCATCCTCGAGGCGCTGGACTTCCGCCGCGCCATGCGCAAGGTGGAAGAAGAGTTCGGCAAGGACGAGTGGTGGTTCAAGGTGTGGGGGCCGGAAGAGCTCGTGGAAGAGGGCATCGGCCGCGCTGACGACTGGATCATCAAGGGCGAAGCGCGCACCGCCAAGTGGCACGGCTTCGGCAATCTTGCCGACGGCTTCAACATGCTCGACCCGATCAAGTCGACCGTGGTCACGCCCGGGCTGGACCTGAAGGGCAAGTTCGCGACCACCGGCATCCCGGCGAGCATCGTCACGAAGTTCCTGGCCGAGCACGGTGTGATCGTGGAGAAGACTGGGCTGTACAGCTTCTTCATCATGTTCACCATCGGCATCACCAAGGGCCGCTGGAACACGCTGCTGACGGCGCTGCAGCAGTTCAAGGACGACTACGCGCGCAACCAGCCCATGTGGCGGATCATGCCGGAGTTCTGCCAGCATCATCCGCGCTATGAGCGCATGGGGCTGCGCGACTTGTGCCACCGCGTTCACGAGATGTATGCCAAGTACGACATCGCTCGTTTGACGACGGAGATGTACCTGTCTGATCTGACGCCGGCCATGAAGCCCAGCGACGCCTATGCGCACATTGCGCACCGCAAGACCGAGCGGGTCGAGATCGACGAGTTGGAAGGGCGCATCACCACGAGCCTGATCACGCCGTATCCGCCGGGCATTCCGCTGTTGATTCCGGGCGAGGTGTTCAACAAGAAGATCGTCGACTACCTCAAGTTCGCGCGCCAGTTCAACCTGGAGTGCCCGGGGTTCGAGACCGACATCCACGGCCTCGTGGTCAAGACCGACGAGGCGGGCAACAAGCGCTACTTTGCCGACTGCGTACGTTCGGCGGGATGAATCTGTGCCGTGCGCGGCGTCAGCCCAGGCGCAGGGTCATGACGCCGGCCAGCACGATGAGCGTGCCCATGGCGCGCTGCCAGCCGAAGCTTTCGCGCAAAAGCAAGGTGCCAATCACGGCGGCGAATAGCACCGAGGTCTCGCGCAAGGCGGCCACCACGGCGACAGGGGCGCGCGTCATCGCCCACAGCGCGATGCCGTAGCTGCCCAGCGAGGCAATGGTGCCCATCAGGGCAACGGGCCAACGTGTGCGCATGTAGGCCAGTGCTTCAAGCCGTCGACCCGGCCGGCGCCACAGCACCAGCAGCAGGAACGGAAGGCCGTCGACCAGGAACAGGGCGGCCACATAGGCCACGGCGTCACCTGCCAAGCGCACGCCGATGCCATCGATCACCGTATACAGCGCAATGATGACGGCATTGGCCAGGGCGAACGCCAAGGCCTTACCACGATGCGCCCCCGCGACATGCATGGCCGAACGGGTCAGCCCCAATATGACCACGCCAACGCAGAGCACCGCGATCCCCGCCCAGGCCCTGTTGGACAGCCCTTCGCCAACCAGGCCGAGGCTGCCGAGCGCGACGAGCATGGGCGCGCAGCCGCGCATGAGCGGGTAGGTCAGGCCCAGATCGCCGTACTTGTAGGCGCCTGCAAGAGCCACGTAGTAGCCCAGGTGGATCACGAGTGAAGCGGCCACGTACGGCCAGGCCGCGGCATTCGGCAGCCCGCTGTGGATCAGCAAAGGCAAGGCGATGAAAAAACCGAGGCTGTGCACCAGCGCGGTGTCGAGCGCCTTGTCCTTGCCTGCCTTGATGAATGCGTTCCAACTGGCGTGGAGCAGGGCGGCGAACAAGACGGCAAGAAGGACCGGGAGGCTCACGGCAGGTCGACTCCCCTCGCGAAGTCAAGGTCGCGACTCAACATGGGCGGGTGGCGCTTGTCTACGACGAGCAACGGCAACATGTTCAGCCCAGATCGGGCCGCTCGCGAAGAAATCGCGCAAAGCGCGGCAACCCGCCGCTGGTGAGGCCATTGAATCGGTAGCTCACCCAACTGCCCGGCGGGGGAGGCGCTTCGCGCTGCGCGTCGGTGAATCCGCTGCCCAGCTTGAATCGCTTTCCGTCGCGCGTTTCGACCAGCAATGCGCCCATGCGATGGGCGTGGCGTCCCTTTCCGGGCAGGTGTGCGATCACCCGGGCGTCGGCATCGTCGTAGGGTTTGAACTTCAACAGGTCATCACTGCGCCCAACGCGATACAGCGAACTACCGCGGTGAAGCATCAAGCCCTCGCCACCGCCTTTGACGGTGCGATCGAGCAAGGCCTGAAGCTCTGCGGCAGTGCCCGCACGCTGTTGCGGAACCGGAACAAGCCAAGGCGTCGCCGGGATCGGCAGCAGACGGCGCAGCTTTTCGAGTCGGTGGTTGAAGTCGCCGGGCTCGGCGGGCAGGTCGAACACCATGAAGCGCAGCTCGCGCCAATCGGCGTCGCGGGCGGAAGCGCTCCGCACAGTGGCGACGGCGAACGAAAACTTGCCCCGGCCTGCCCAAAGTTCGCCATCCATGGGAACCGTGGGCCAACCCGCGACGAACCAGGCAGGCGGCGTGATGACCTCGCCGCCGCGAAGGCGCAACTTCTGGCCATCCCAGTAGCCTCGAACACCATCGTATTTTTCGCTGACCCAGAAGTCGTCCAGCGGCATGCCGGGGCGATAGACCTCGGCAAGCGCCAGCGGGGGCGCGTCGGCAGCAAAAGCAAAGGGAGCGGGCAGGCAGCCGAGCAGCGCGGCTGCAAGCAGCAATCGACGTTTCAAGCGCAGAGCGGAAAGTTGGGTTCGTACTTATTCGGCCATGCCGCCGACCACTTGGCTGAAGCCGCCGTCGACGTAGGTGATCTCGGCCGAGACACCGCTGGACAAGTCCGACAGAAGGAAGGCGGCCACGTTGCCGACTTCTTCGATGGTCACGTTGCGGCGGATCGGCGCCACGCCAGCCACCGCGGCGAGCATCTTGCCGAAGCCCTTGATGCCGCTGGCGGCCAGGGTCTTGATGGGGCCCGCGCTGATGCCGTTGACGCGAATGCCTTTCGGTCCGAGCGACTCGGCGGTGTAGCGCACGGAGGCCTCGAGCGATGCCTTGGCCAGGCCCATCGTGTTGTAGTTGGGCAGCGCGCGTTCGGCTCCCAAGTAGGTCAGCGTCAGCAACGCAGACTTGTCGTTCAGATAGGGCAGGGCCGCCTTGGCCATCGCTGGAAAACTGTAGGCGCTGATGTCGTGCGCCATACGAAAACCTTCGCGCGAGAGGCCTTCGAGGAAGTCGCCGGCGATGGCTTCACGTGGTGCAAAGCCGATGCTGTGCACGAAGCCGTCGAACTTGGGCCAGGTCTGCGCAAGGTCGGCGAAGAGCTTGTCGATCTGCGCGTCGTCGCTCACGTCGCAATCGAACACCAGCTTGGAATCGAAGTCTGCGGCGAATTCGGTGATGCGCTCCTTGAAGCGCTCACCCACGTAGCTGAATGCCAGCTCGGCGCCTTGCTCGTGGCAGGCCTTGGCGATGCCGTAGGCAATGGAGCGGTTGCTCAGCACGCCGGTGATCAGCAGTTTTTTTCCGGCAAGGAATCCCATGGCAGTGTCCTTCGAATGTGGGTCGTGAATTTTCTTGGGCAGAATTCTCGCATGCGAGCATGTTGGCTACTGGCTTTCGCCCTCTGGGCGCCCCCGCTTTGGGCGGCACACGCGTATGCGCAGTTCGGCGACATCAAGTACCCGCCGGGCTTCACGCATTTCGACTATGTGAACCCCGACGCGCCCAAGGGCGGCGAGATCAGGATGGTGCCGCCCACCCGGCCCACCAACTTCGACAAGTTCAACCCCTTCACGCTCAAGGGCACGGCGCCCTACGGCATGGGGCAGTTGATGTTCGAGAGCCTGCTGGTCGGCAACAGCGAAGAGGCGACGACCGCTTATGGCCTGTTGGCCGATGATGTGCAGGTGCCGCCCGATGGCCTCTCGGCCACTTTCCGGCTCAATCCGAAGGCCCGCTTTCAGGACGGCAGCCCGGTGCTTGCCGCCGACGTGGTGCATTCCTTTCGCACCCTGATGAGCAAAGAGGCGGCGCCCCAGTTTCGCAGCATCTACGCCGAGGTGAAGGATGTGGTGGCCACGGGCGAGCGGACCGTGCGCTTCACCTTCGCGCAGCCGAACCGGGAACTGCCGCTGGTGGTGGGGGGCATGCCCGTCTTCAGCCGCAATTGGGGCGCGGGCAAGCCCTTCGATCAGGTGACGACCGAAGTGCCCATCGTCTCCGGACCCTACAAGCTTGCCAACAACCGTCTTGGGCGCGACGTGAGCTACGTGCGCGATCCGTCCTACTGGGGCGCGGAGTTGCCCGTCCGCCGCGGACAGTTCAACTTCGACCGCGTCAGCTTCAAGATCTACCTTGACGAGACCAGTCGCTTCGAAGGCCTCAAGGCCGGCGAGTACGACTTCATGCGCGAATTCATCTCGCGCAACTGGGCCCGCCAATACAAGGGCCGCGTGTTCGACTCCGGCGAAGTGGTCAAGCGCGCCTTTCCGAACGGCAATCCGGGTGACTACCAGGGCTTCGTCTTCAATCTGCGAAACGACAAGTTCAAGGACGTGCGGGTGCGGCAGGCCATCGGCCTCGCATTCGACTTCGAGTGGCTCAACCGCCAGATGTTCTACGGCCTGTACAAGCGGGTGGAGGGCTGGTTCCCGAACAGCGAGTTCCATGCCGAGGGGCTGCCTGGGCCCGATGAGCTGGCGCTGATGGAGCCGCTTCGCGCGAAGCTTTCGCCAGACGTGTTCGGGCCGGCTGTCAGATCGCCGACTACCGCGCCGCCGGGCAGCCTGCGGCAGAACCTGCGCGCCGCACGAGAGTTGCTGGCACAGGCGGGCTGGACATATCGCGACGGCGCCTTGCGCAATGACAAGGGCGAGGCGTTCACGATCGAGGTGCTGAACGACCAGCCCTCGACCATCCGCGTGATGGCGCCCCTGCAGACTTCGCTGCGCAAGCTGGGCATCGACATGAGCTTTCGCAGCGTGGACTTTTCGCTGGCGCAGCAGCGCATGGACAACTTCGATTTCGAGATGACGACCATCCGCATTCCCGGCACCACCGCTCCGGGCAGCGAGTTGATCGACCGCTTGGGTTCGCAGGCGGCCAAGACGCCCGGTTCGTCGAACATCTGGGGCATTGCCGATCCGGCGGTCGACGCCATCGTCGCCAAGGTGCTGTCGGCCAAGAGCCGGCCCGAGTTGGTCACGGCCATGCGGGTGCTGGACCGGCTGCTCTCGCATGGCCACTACGGCATTCCGCAGTACTACGGCGACGCGTTCTTCATCGGCTATCGGCCTGCGCCCTTCGTCCTGCCTGCCACGATCCCGCCTTACTACGACGCGGGCAACTGGGCCGTCTCCACCTGGTGGGCGTCGCCCTCGAACAAATAGAAGAGTCCCATCATGTCCAGCTACATTTTCAAGCGGTTGCTGCTCATGCTGCCCACGCTTTTCGGCGTGATGCTCGTGACCTTCGCGGTGATCCAGTTCGTGCCCGGCGGGCCGGTCGAGCAGATGGTGGCCCAACTGCAAGGCCGCGATGCCGGAGGGGAGGGCGCGGCGGCCAGTGGCGCCGGCTACCGCGGCCGGCAGGGCCTCGATCCCAAGCGCATCGAGGAGATCCGCGCGCTCTACGGCTTCGACAAGCCAGCGCCGCAGCGCTTCTGGGAAATGATGAAGTCCTTTGCCCGTCTGGATCTGGGGCGCAGCTTTTATCAGCACAAGGACGTGTGGGACCTGATCAAGGAGAAGCTGCCCGTCTCCATCAGCCTGGGCCTGTGGACCTTCTTCATCAGCTACCTGGTGGCGGTGCCGCTGGGCATCGCCAAGGCCGTGCGGGCTGGATCGCGCTTCGATGTCGTGACCACGCTGCTGGTGCTGGTGGGCTATGCAATCCCGGGTTTCGTGCTGGGGGTGGCCCTGCTGGTGGTCTTCGGCGGCCAACTGCAATGGTTCCCGTTGCGCGGGCTGACCTCGCCCAACTGGGAGCAGATGAGTTGGGGAGCGCGGATCGTCGACTACCTCTGGCACATCACGCTGCCGCTCATTGCGATGGTGCTGGGCAGCTTCGCCGTGACCACCATGCTGACCAAGAACTCCTTTCTCGAGGAGATCCGCAAGCAATACGTCCTGACCGCGCGAGCCAAGGGGCTCGACGAACGCAAAGTGCTCTGGAAGCATGTGATGCGCAATGCACTCATCCCCATCATCACGGGCTTCCCATCGGCCTTCATCGGCGCATTCTTCGCGGGCTCGTTGCTGATCGAGACGCTGTTCTCGCTCGATGGCCTGGGCCTTCTCAGCTACGAGAGCGTCATCCGGCGGGACTATCCCGTGGTACTGGGTACCTTGTTCCTGTTCACCTTGATCGGACTGTTTACCAAGCTGATTTCCGACTTGAGCTACGTGCTGGTCGATCCGAGGGTGAAGTTTTGAGCGCGCCGATGCCTTTGTCACCGGGTCGGCGTGCATGGCAGCGCTTCCGGCGCAATCGCCTGGGCTTCGTCAGCCTGGTGATTTTCTGCACCCTGGTCATTCTTTCGCTCTTTGCCGAAGTGCTGTCAAGCGATCGGCCGATCGTCGTTCGCTACGAAGGGCAAACCTATTTCCCGGTGCTGCGGGACTATTCCGAGAAAACCTTCGGCGGCGATTTCGAGACTCCCGCGGACTACCTCGATCCGTTCATCCGGGGGCGGATCACTTCTGGAAAGAACTGGGCGGTCTATGCGCCCAACCCTTACGGCCCGCGCACGATCAACTACTTTGCCTCGCAGCCCAACCCGGCCGCGCCTTCGTCAGAGAACCTGCTCGGGACGGACGACCGCGGGCGCGACCTGCTGGCGCAACTCATCTACGGCTTCCGTGTCAGCGTTCTCTTCGCGCTGGCGCTGACCACCATCGGCGTGGTGCTCGGCATCGTTGCGGGGGCTTTGCAGGGTTACTTTGGCGGCAAGGTCGACCTGGTGGCCCAGCGCCTGCTCGAGATCTGGGGCTCGATGCCTGAGCTCTACTTGCTGATCATCTTCAGTGCGGTGTTCGCGCCCAGCGTGGCGCTGCTGCTGATCCTGTTGAGCCTCTTCGGCTGGATGGGGCTGTCGGACTACGTGCGTGCCGAGTTCCTGCGCAATCGGCAGATGGACTATGTGCGCGCCGCCCGGGCATTGGGTGTGGGCAATGTGCGGATCATGTGGCGCCACATCCTGCCCAACAGCATGACGCCGGTCGTCACCTTCCTGCCGTTTCGCATGAGTGCGGCCATCCTGGCGCTCACGTCGCTGGACTTTCTCGGCCTCGGCGTCCCACCCGGCACGCCATCGCTCGGTGAATTGCTCAACCAGGGCAAGGCCAACCTCGATGCCTGGTGGATTTCACTGTCGACCTTCGGCGTTCTGGTGATCACGCTGATGCTCCTGACCTTCATGGGCGACGCCTTGCGCGATGCGCTCGATCCGAGAAAGGCCGAACGGTGACTGCATCCGACGCATACCGCGACGCCGCGCCGTCCGCGCAAGGCCCTTCCGAGACGCCACCCATGCTCCAGGTCCGCGACCTGCGCGTCGCATTTGGCGGCAAAGAGGTTGTGCATGGGGTCGATTTCGACCTGGCGGCTGGCGAAAAGCTGGCGCTGGTCGGGGAGTCCGGGTCGGGCAAGACCGTGACCGCGCTGTCCCTGCTGCGTCTGGTGCCGGACGCACGGGTTGCCGGCAGCGCCTTGTTTGCTCAGGCGTCCTCGCTCGAGAGGGGGAGGGTCGCGGCTTCCCGGGACCTACTTGCCCTGTCCGAACGCGAGTTGCGAGGCGTTCGCGGCAAGGAGATCGCCATGATCTTCCAGGAGCCGATGACGGCGCTCAACCCCCTTTTCAGCGTCGGCGACCAGATTGCCGAGGTCCTGGAGTTGCATGAAGGGTTGTCCGCCGCCGCAGCCCGCGACGCGGCCGTGCAGTTGTTGCACGAAACCGGCATTCCCGAGCCGCAGCGGCGCGCCAATGCTTTCCCGCACCAGTTGTCGGGCGGGCAGCGGCAGCGCGCCATGATCGCCATGGCCCTGGCCTGCAAACCCAGGCTGCTGCTGGCCGATGAACCCACCACTGCGCTGGATGTGACGCTGCGCGCGCAGATCCTCGATCTGCTGGATGCCCTGGCGGAGCGCCACCGCATGTCGGTGCTCCTGATCACGCATGACCTGAACCTCGTCCGACGCTTTGCGGACCGCGTCGCGGTCATGGAAAACGGGCACCTCGTGGAGCAGGGGACTGTGAGTGGCGTTTTCGGTGCGCCGCAGCACCCGTACACCCAACGGCTGATCGACAGCCGGCCTGTTCGGGATGTCGATGCCATCCGGGCGCCGTCCGGCCCTGCCGTGCTCCAGGCCGAGGGCGTGCGGGTGGGCTACCCCATCCCGCGTCCTGGCTTGCGCGGATGGTTCGGCAAGGACGAATTCGTCGCCGTGCATGGTGCGGACCTGCGGATCTTGCCAGGCGAAACCTTGGGCATCGTGGGCGAATCGGGCTCGGGCAAGTCGACATTGGCGCTTGCGGCGCTCGGTCTACTGCCCTTTACCGGTCGCCTGGAAGTTGCGGGTGGCCACTGGCGGGGCGGCGCTGCAGACCGCGGATTGCGACGGCAGGTGCAGGTGGTGTTCCAGGATCCGTTTTCATCGCTCTCGCCGCGCATGACGATCGAGGAGATCGTTGGGGAGGGTCTGTCGGTCCACGAGCCCGCCTTGCCCCCCGAACAGCGGCGGGAGAGGGTGGCCACGGCGCTGGAAGAAGTGGGCATGGCGCCGGCCCAGTTTCCTGGCTTGCTGGCGCGCTATCCGCATGAATTCTCGGGCGGGCAGCGGCAGCGCATCGCCATTGCGAGGGCACTGATCGTCCAGCCCGAACTGCTGGTGCTCGACGAGCCGACCAGCGCGCTCGACGTCACCATCCAGAAGCAGGTTCTCGCCCTTTTGCAACGTCTGCAGCGCGAGCGCGGGCTGAGCTACCTGTTGATCACCCACGACGTGGAGGTGATTCGCGCCATGGCCCATCACGTGCTGGTCATGAAGGACGGACGAATCCTCGAAGCGGGCGAGGTCGATCAGGTGCTCGATGCACCGAAGGACCCCTACACCCAGCGCCTGGTGGAGTCTGCGCTCGATGTCTGATGTTCATCTGGATGCGCGTCGGGGCGCTTGGCGCGCGGCATTGGCCTGCATGGTTTGCCTTGCGGTGGCGATGGGCCTGGGCCGATTCGCCTTCACGCCCGCCTTGCCGCTCATGCTGCACGAGGGAAAGCTGAATCTGCAGGGGGCGGGCCTGTTGGCGTCGCTCAACTATCTGGGGTATTTCGTCGGCGCACTCTCCGCCGCAGCCATCCATGCGGCGCCGCCGCGAATGGTCCGCATCGGCCTGGTTGCCACGGCTGCTTTGCTCGTCGGAATGGGCCTGACGGCGCACTTTCTGGCCTGGGGCGTCATGCGCACGGTTGCCGGTGTGGCGAGCGCCTGGGCTTTCGTCTTCTCGTCCGGTTGGGGTTTGCGGCGGCTGGCGGAAACCGGCAAGCCTGAACTGACCGGCTTCATCTACGCCGGCCCTGGAATCGGCATCCTCGTGGCAGGCCTGGTGGGCGGGCTTGCCGGTACCTGGGGCGCAAATGCCGCCTGGCTGGTTTACGGTGGGCTGGCTGCTGTCTGCAGCGCGGCCGTCTGGCGCATCTTCGATGATCCGCATCCTCCACTGGCCCCGCTGGCCGATGGGCGCGCGACCCCCGCGCCCAAGGCGCTGGCCAGCGCCGCCAGCGATGCTCGCTGGCTGATTGCACTCTATGGCCTCGCGGGGTTCGGCTACATCATCACGGCCACCTTCCTGCCGGTGATCGCCCGACAGGCACTTCCTGGGTCGGCTTGGCCCGATCTGTTCTGGCCGATGTTCGGCCTTGCGGTGATTGTTGGTGCGATCGCTGGCGCGCGGGTGCCGGCGCGCTGGGACAATCGCCTGCTGTTGGCTGCCGGCTATGGCATGCAAGCGCTGGGCGTACTGCTGTCGGTGGTCTGGCCGAGCGTTGTGGGCTTTGCGCTCGGCAGCCTGCTGCTCGGACTGCCTTTCACCGCCATCACCATGTTTGCCATGCGGGATGCGCGCCGCCTGCGCGGCAACAATGCATCCGGGTTGATTGGGCTTTCGACGGCTTCCTATGGCGTGGGCCAGATCCTGGGTCCGTTGTTCGCGGCGCCACTGGCCCAACGCACTGGCAATTTTTCGGTTCCGTTGCTCGTGGCCGCAAGCGTATTGGCGTTTGGTGGCCTCATGTTTGTGTGGGTCTGGCGTCGCCGCGCATTGGAAATGCGCAATTTTTCTGCGAATGTTTTATAATCTGAAGCTCACGACCAAACGGGCGGGTAATCACCGCCCGTTTTTTATTGGTCGACTTCATTTGCCGGCGCGGCGGCCGGCAGGACCCAACAGGATTCAAAGAACGCGTGGCATTGCAGCAAACCGTGGAACAAACCGTGGCCGGGCTCGGCTACGACCTGGTCGAGATCGAGCGCTCGGCTGGCGGATTGCTGCGTGTCACGATCGACCTTCCGTGGGATGCTTCGAGCGCAGAAGGTGATTCGGCCGCGTCTCACCCCATGGTGACGGTCGAGGATTGCGAGAAGGTCACGCGCCAATTGCAGTTTGCGCTGGAAGTTGAAGGTGTCGACTACAAGCGGCTTGAGGTGTCCTCGCCCGGCATCGATCGGCCTTTGCGTCACGAAAAGGATTTCGAGCGTTTTGTCGGCGAGATGATTGACATCACGCTCAAGGCGCCCATTGGTGCGGCTGGCCAAGGCGGCGGCGCTCCGGTGGCTGCGACGCGCAAGAAGTTTCGCGGCACGCTCGAGCGTGCCGATGGCGGTGGTTGGCAAATCGTCTGGAGCGATGCGCCGGCGCCCAAGCCCGGACAGAAAGTGGGTAAGAAGCGAGCAAATGCGCCTGTCGTGCTGCAGGCGCTTGGCTTTTCGCTCGACGAGCTGCGTGAGGCCCGTCTTGCCCCCATCGTGGATTTCAAGGGTCGCAAGGCGCGCGACCAGGAAGCTCACGTCGATGAGTCCGGCCAGGCCACGGCGGAATAGAAGATAGAACCAGGAGTTGCGGCAATGAATCGCGAAATGTTGATGTTGGTGGATGCGATCTCGCGCGAAAAGAACGTCGAGCGCGACGTCGTTTTCGGCGCGGTGGAATCCGCGTTGGCACAAGCCACCAAGAAGCTCTATCAAGGCGACGTGGACATCCGCGTCGCAGTGGATCGCGACAGCGGCGAATACGAGACCTTCCGCCGCTGGCATGTGGTTCCCGACGAGGCTGGTCTGCAATTGCCCGACCAGGAAATCCTGCTGTTCGAGGCTCGCGACGAGATGCCCGACATCCAGGTCGACGAATACATCGAGGAGCCGGTGGATTCCGTGCCGATCGGCCGTATCGGCGCCATGGCCGCCAAGCAAGTCATCCTGCAGAAGATTCGCGACGCCGAGCGCGAGATGCTGCTCAACGACTTCATGAGCCGCGGCGAGAAGATTTTCACCGGCACCGTCAAGCGCCTGGACAAGGGCGACATCATCGTCGAGGCCGGCCGGGTCGAGGGGCGTCTGCGTCGCTCGGAGATGATCCCCAAGGAAAACCTGCGCAACGGTGACCGCGTGCGCGCCATGATCATGGAGGTCGACCTCACCCTGCGCGGTGCGCCGATCATCCTGTCGCGTGCGGCGCCCGAGTTCATGATCGAGCTTTTCCGCCAGGAAGTGCCCGAGATCGAGCAGGGCCTGCTGGAGATCAAGAGCTGTGCTCGCGACCCCGGCTCGCGCGCCAAGATTGCTGTGATCAGCCACGACAAGCGTGTCGACCCCATCGGTACCTGCGTCGGCGTGCGCGGCACCCGCGTCAATGCCGTGACCAACGAGTTGGCCGGCGAGCGCGTGGACATCGTTCTGTGGAGCGAAGATCCGGCGCAGTTCGTGATCGGTGCGCTGGCGCCCGCCAACGTCAGTTCGATCGTGGTGGACGAGGAAAAGCACGCCATGGACGTGGTGGTCGACGAGGAGAACCTCGCGATTGCCATTGGCCGCGGCGGCCAGAACGTTCGCCTGGCTTCCGAGCTCACGGGCTGGAAGATCAACATCATGGACGCCAACGAGTCTGCCCAGAAGCAGGCTCAGGAAGTCGACGTCAGCCGTCGCCTGTTCATGGAAAAACTCGATGTCGACCAGGAAGTGGCCGACATCCTCATCGCCGAAGGCTTTACCAGCCTGGAGGAGGTGGCCTATGTGCCGATCTCCGAAATGCTGGAAATCGAAGCCTTCGACGAAGACACCGTCAATGAGTTGCGCTCGCGTGCCAAGGATGCGCTGCTCACCATGGAAATCGCCCGAGAAGAAGGGGTGGAGAGCGTCTCGCAAGACTTGCGCGACCTTCCCGGCCTGGACGCCGATCTGATCGCGAAGCTGGCCGATGCCGGTGTCAACTCGCGCGACGATCTGGCCGATCTGGCTGTTGATGAACTCATGGAAATTACCGGCCAACCATCCGAGGACGCCAAGGCGCTGATCCTGAAAGCCCGCGAACACTGGTTCGCAGGCCAAGAGTGACGTGATGGAGGCCCAAACACTTTATGTCCAGCACCACCACAGTTGCACAGTTCGCCAGCGAACTGAAGAAGACTCCCGAACTCCTGCTTGACCAGCTCAAGAGCGCAGGCGTGGCCAAATCGGCCGCCAGCGATGCGCTCACCGAGTCGGACAAGCAGCGTCTGCTCGGCTTTTTGAAGGCGAGCCACGGCACCGTCGAGTCCGAGCGTAAGAAGATCACCCTGGTCAAGAAATCGACCAGCGAGATCAAGCAGGCCGACGCCACAGGCCGTGCCCGCACCATCCAGGTCGAGGTGCGCAAGAAGCGCACCTTCATCCAGCGCGACGAATCGCACGCCGTGCCGGAGGCTTCGCCCGCGGAAGACGCGGCGGCTGCCGCCCGGCAGGCTGAGGAAGCCGAACTGGCGCGTCGCGAGGAAGAGGCTCGCCGTCAGGCCGAGCTCCTGCGTCGCCAGGAAGAAGAGCTGGCAGAGAAGCGTCGTCAGCGCGAAGAAGCCGAGGCCCGCGCCCGCGAGGAAGCCGAGCAGGCCCGTCTGGCCGAGCAAGCTGCACGCGAGGCTCAGGCGCGCGAGCAGGCCGAATCGAAGGTGAAGGTCGATGCGGCCCCCGCCGGCAAGAGCGCCCAGGGCGACACGGCCCAGGACAAGGCCGCAGAGGACAAGGCTGCGGCTGCCAAGGCCCTGGCCGATCAGGCGGCTGCGGAGGCGGCACAACGCAAGGCCGACGAGGAAGTCAAGGCCAAGGCGCGTGCCGACGAAGAGGCTGCTCGTGCTCGCGACCTGGACGAGCGTCGTCGCAAGGCTTTGGCCGAGGCCGAGGCCATCCGCGCCATGCTCGCCGCACCAGCGCGCGTTCTTACCCCGCCCAAGCCGCCCGAAAAGGAAGCGCCCAAGCCCGGCGTGAAGGGTACGCTGCACAAGCCGACCGACAAGGTGGCACGTCCTGGCGCGCCCGCGCCCGCGGCGGCTCCGGCCGGCGCGGCCACCAAGGATGTGAAGTCCGCCAAGCTCTCGTCGAGTTGGGCTGGCGATCCGGCCAAGAAAAAGGAAATCAAGACCCGCGGCGACGCCAGCGGCGGTGTCAGCCGTGGCAATTGGCGCGGTGGCCCTCGCGGTCGGCGTGGCAATGACCGCGGAAGCAACGAGCAAATGGCTCCGGCGGCGCCCGTCGAACAGCGCGTGCTTGAAGTCCATGTGCCCGAGACCATCACCGTGGCCGAACTGGCACACAAGATGTCGGTCAAGGCCGGCGAGGTGATCAAGCAGTTGATGAAGCTTGGCCAGATGGCCACCATCAACCAGTCGCTGGACCAGGACACCGCGATGATCATCGTGGAAGAAATGGGCCACAACGCCGTCGTGGCAGCGCTGGACGATCCGGAAGCCTTCATCACCGAAGATGCGGCAGCGCAAGATGCCGAGTTGCTGCCTCGCGCTCCCGTTGTGACGGTCATGGGTCACGTCGATCACGGCAAGACCTCGCTGCTCGACTACATCCGAACCTCCAAGGTGGCTGCGGGCGAAGCCGGCGGCATCACGCAGCACATCGGCGCCTATCACGTGGAAACGCCGCGCGGCATGGTGTCCTTCCTTGACACCCCGGGTCACGAGGCTTTCACGGCCATGCGTGCTCGCGGTGCGCAGGCGACCGACATCGTGATTCTGGTCGTTGCGGCTGACGACGGCGTCATGCCCCAGACGAAAGAAGCCATCAAGCACGCCAAGGCGGCCAACGTGCCGATCGTGGTGGCGATCAACAAGATCGACAAGCCCGATGCGAACCCCGAACGCGTCAAGGGCGAATTGGTGGCCGAAGAAGTGGTGCCAGAAGAGTTCGGCGGCGATTCCCCCTTCGTCGAGGTTTCGGCCAAGACCGGCCAGGGCATCGACGACCTGCTCGAGCAAGTGCTGCTGCAAGCTGAAGTGCTGGAACTCAAGGCACCGGTGGATGCGCCTGCGAAGGGCCTGGTCGTGGAAGCTCAGCTCGACAAGGGCCGTGGTCCTGTTGCGACCGTGCTGGTTCAGTCCGGGACGCTCAAGGCTGGCGACGTGGTGCTTGCAGGCCAGACCTACGGTCGCGTTCGCGCCATGCTCGACGAAGACGGCCGTGCCATCAAGACGGCGGGCCCGTCGATCCCGGTGGAAATCCAGGGTCTGACGGAAGTGCCTCAGGCTGGCGACGAATTCCTGGTGATGACCGACGAGCGTCGTGCTCGTGAAATTGCCACGTATCGCGCCGGCAAGTTCCGCAACACCAAGCTGGCGAAGGCCCAGGCGGCTAACCTGCAGAACATGTTCAGCGACCTGCAGGCCGGCGAGGTGCAGACCTTGCGCCTGATCATCAAGGCCGACGTGCAGGGTTCGCAGGAAGCGCTGTCGCAATCGCTGCTCAAGTTGTCGACGGACGAAGTGAAGGTCCAAATCGTCTACGCCGGCGTGGGCGGTATCAGCGAAAGCGATATCAACCTGGCCATCGCATCGAAGGCCGTGGTGATCGGCTTCAACGTGCGTGCAGACGCCGGCGCCCGTCGCTTGGCCGAGGGCAACGGCGTTCAGCTGAACTACTACGGCATCATCTACGACGCCGTCGACGAAGTGAAGGTGGCGATGTCCGGCATGCTGGCGCCCGAGCGTCGCGAAGAGATCATCGGCCAGGCCGAGATCCGCACGGTGTTCGTCGCCTCCAAGATCGGCACGGTGGCCGGCTCGTACATCACGCAGGGCCACGTCACGCGCAACTCGCATTTCCGCTTGCTGCGCGACAACGTGGTCGTCTATACGGGCGAAGTGGATTCGCTGCGCCGCGTCAAGGACGATGTGCGCGAAGTGCGCGAAGGCTTCGAGTGCGGTATCAAGCTCAAGAACTACACGGACATCCGTGAGGGCGACCAGCTCGAGTTCTTCGAGATCAAGGAAATCGCACGTACGCTTTAATGGAACGCGGGGCCTTCAATGGCCTCGCCTTTTCACATGAAGAAGAAGTCCGCAACTCCCAACCGCGCATTCAAGGTGGCCGATCAGATCCAGCGTGATCTGACGGAGATCATCGCGCGCGAGTTGAAGGATCCGCGCGTGGGCATGGTCACCATCCAAGCGGTGGAGGTCACGCCAGACTACGCGCACGCGAAGGTTTTCTTCAGCCTGTTGGTGGGCGACCCGGAGGAGGCCACTGCTGCCTTGAATCAGGCGGCTGGTTTCCTGCGCAACCACCTCTTCAAGCGTCTGCACATCCATACGGTGCCCACGCTCCATTTCCAGTTCGACCGCACGCCCGAGCGCGCCGCGGACATGAACGCGTTGATCGCGCAGGCCGTCGCCTCCCGTTCGAAGGACGAATAGGCATGAACGCGCCACGCACACGGGTGCAGCGGCGCCCTGTGCATGGGGTGCTGTTGCTCGACAAGCCGATCGGACTTTCCAGCAACCAGGCGTTGCAGAAGGCCAAGTGGCTGCTGCGCGCCGACAAGGCTGGACATACCGGAACGCTCGACCCACTCGCGACAGGTGTGCTGCCCTTGTGTTTTGGCGCGGCAACCAAGTTCAGCCAACTGCATCTCGATGCCGACAAACGCTACGTTGCCACGGCACGCTTGGGCGAGCGCACGAGCACGGCCGATGCCGAAGGCGAAGTCGTCGAGCGTCGCCACGTGGACGTCAAGCCAACCGATCTCCAGCGGGTGACGGCGCAGTTCAGCGGCCCGATCAGCCAACTGCCGCCCATGCACAGCGCGCTGAAAAAGGATGGCAAGGCACTCTACGAATATGCCCGGGAAGGCATCGAGGTTGAACGCGCACCGCGCGATGTGGTGGTCCATGCGCTAAGCGTGCAGGCCGAACCCGATTTCGACGCCATGCCGACCATCCGCATTGACGCACGCGTGAGCAAAGGCACCTACATCAGGACCCTCGGTGAGGACATCGGCAACGCGTTGGGGTGCGGCGCGCACCTTCGCAGTCTTCGCCGCATCGAAACCGGCGATTTCAGCGCCGAGGCCTGCATCAGCCTCGAGACGCTCGAGGCCATGGACGAGCAGGAGCGCCTGGCGCAACTCATGCCGGTCGAGGCGCTCGTCGCCAATCACGAGACTGTCACGCTCGAGGCCGAGGATGCCGGGCGTTTTCTTTCCGGCCTGCGCCGGCGTGGTCCCTGGCCCGACATGCCCCATGTTGCGGTCTTCGGCCACACGCCCAAGGCCTTTCTCGGCACAGCCCATGTCAAGGGCGGTGAACTCATTCCCGTCCGGCTGCTGAGTCCGGTCGAGATCCAACAGATTCTTCAGCAATTCAACGCGACTTCCGCACGCACGACATCATGAGCAAGCCCATTCGCAATATCGCCATCATCGCCCACGTGGACCATGGCAAGACCACCATGGTCGACCAACTCCTGCGTCAATCCGGCACGTTCGCCGAGCACGAAAAAGTGGTCGACACGGTGATGGACAACAACGCCATCGAAAAAGAGCGTGGCATCACCATCCTGGCCAAGAACTGCGCCGTGACGTGGAATGGCACGCACATCAACATCGTCGACACGCCCGGCCACGCGGACTTCGGCGGCGAAGTGGAACGCGCCCTGTCGATGGTCGACGGCGTGCTCCTGTTGATCGACGCGCAAGAGGGTCCGATGCCGCAGACGCGCTTCGTGACCAAGAAGGCACTGGCGCTGGGCCTCAAGCCCATCGTCGTGGTCAACAAGGTCGACAAGCCAGGCGCCAACCCCGACAAGGTGGTCAACGCAGCCTTCGACCTGTTCGACAAGCTGGGTGCCACCGACGAGCAACTCGACTTCCCCGTGGTTTACGCGTCCGGCATCAACGGCTGGTCCGCGCTGGAGGAGGGTGCCCCCGGCGAACAGTGGGGTCCGGACATGTCGGCCCTGTTCGATACCATCCTCAAGCACGTTCCTGCACAAAAGGGCGATCCGACTGCGCCGCTGCAATTGCAGATTTCGGCCCTCGACTTCTCCACCTTCGTCGGCCGGATCGGCGTGGGTCGCATCAGCGCCGGTACGCTCAAGCCCGGCATGGACGTGCTGGCCATGGATGGCCCGGACGGCGCCACCGTCAAAGGCCGCATCAACCAGGTGCTGACTTTCCAAGGGTTGGACCGCGTTCAGACCACCGAAGCCGGCCCTGGCGAGATCGTGCTGATCAACGGCATCAGCGAGATCAACATCGGCACCACCATCACCGACCCGGCCACGCCGAGCCCTCTGCCGATGTTGCGCGTGGACGAGCCGACGTTGACCATGAACTTCTGCGTCAACACCAGCCCGCTGGCTGGCCGTGAAGGCAAGTTCGTTACCAGCCGCCAGATCTGGGACCGCTTGCAGAAGGAGCTGCAGAGCAACGTTGCGCTGCGCGTGAAGGAAACCGACGAAGACGGCATCTTCGAAGTTTCCGGCCGCGGCGAACTGCACCTGACCATCCTGCTGGAAAACATGCGCCGCGAAGGCTATGAGCTGGCCGTTTCCAAGCCGCGCGTGGTGTTCCGCGACGAAGGCGACACGCGCCTGGAGCCGATCGAGATGGTCACTGCCGACATCGAGGAAGGCCACCAGGGCGGCGTGATGCAGGCCCTGGGCGAGCGCAAGGGCGATCTGGTCAACATGGAACCGGACGGTCGCGGCCGCGTCCGCCTGGAATACAAGATTCCGGCGCGCGGGCTCATCGGCTTCTCGAACGAATTCCTGAACCTGACGCGCGGCTCGGGCCTGATCTCCAACATCTTCGACGGTTACGAGCCGCACAAGGGTGAGATCGGCGGACGCAAGAACGGCGTGCTGATCTCGATGGATGACGGCGAGATCTTCACTTACGCGCTCGGCAAGCTGGACGACCGCGGCCGCATGTTCGTGCGCGCCGGTGACCCGGTGTACGAAGGCATGATCGTCGGCATCCATAGCCGCGAGAACGACCTGGTCGTCAACGCCACGCGCACCAAGCAGCTGACCAACTTCCGCGTTTCGGGCAAGGAAGACGCGATCAAGATCACGCCACCGATCGACCTGACGCTCGAATACGGCGTCGAGTTCATCGAGGACGACGAGCTGGTCGAGATCACGCCCAAGAGCGTGCGCCTTCGCAAGCGCCACCTGAAGGAACACGACCGCAAGCGCGCCAGCCGCGAGGCCTGATGACGCACGGCAGGGCGGTCTGGACGATGGTGGCCGCCACGTTCATGTGGGCGACCGCCGGTGTCGTCACGCGCCATCTGGACGAGGCGCGTGGCTTCGAGGTGACCTTTTGGCGCAGCCTGTTCACGGCCGTGTCGCTGTTGGTGATCTTGCCGGCGTGGCAAGGCCGAAGCGTATTCGCGAAGATGCGCACCTCCGGTTGGGCACTGTGGGTCTCCGGCTTGTGCTGGAGCGTGATGTTCACCGCCTTCATGGTGGCGCTCACCTTGACCTCGACGGCCAACGTCCTGGTCACCATCGCGCTAACGCCGCTCTTCACTGCCCTGGTGTCGCGCTTTTTCATCGGCCATCGGCTGCCTGCGCGGACTTGGGGTGCCATCATTGCCGCCGGTGCGGGCATCACCTGGATGTATGCCGCCAAGTTCGAGCAGGGCGAGATGCTGGGGACGCTGGTTGCGCTGTGCGTACCGATCGCTGCCGCATGCAATTGGACGGTGCAGCAGCATGCGCACGGCAAGGGTCATGATGTGGATCTGGTGCCGGCGGTGCTCATTGGGGCGCTGATGTCTTCGCTTGCGACGCTGCCGCTCGCAGCACCATTCCGGGCCAGCGCCCATGACATCGGGCTGCTTGCCTTCCTGGGCTTGGTCCAGTTGGCCATTCCCTGCGTTCTTGCTGTCTTGTGCACTCGCGTTCTGAAAGCGCCTGAAGTCGCGCTGCTCGGACTGCTGGAGGTAATTTTCGGAATCGCCTTGGCGTGGGCGGGCGCGAACGAGGTGCCCGCTTCGTCGACTTTGTTGGGCGGCGCGGTGGTCGTTTCGGCGCTGGCGCTCAATGAGTGGCTGGGTTGGCGCTCGAGGCTTGCGCACCTGGCGCGCGCTTGAATCCACAGGCGGTGTCGGGACTTGCCGACGCGCCCCGGGGATATCCAGTTTCCAGGGCCTGCCGGGTCAGGCCAAGAAGGGGAAACTGCTGAGCGCACTCGCCGCTTCCCCTGGGCGATCGACGAAGTGCGCACGTGCGCCTTCGTCAATCTCCGCCGATCAGGGGCGTGCGACTTTCCAGGCGCCTTGCAGCATGCCGTCGCCTGTACGGTCACCGGTCTTCATGTCCTTGGACCAGTAGTACAGCGGGGCGCCCTTGTAGGCCCACTGCGCCTTGCCATCATCGCGCGCAATGACCGAATAGCCGCCCATCGGCTTGGCGCCGGCCGGTGCCATCAGCGGGGGCCAATTGGTCGCGCATTGCGCATTGCAGGTCGACTTGCCCGCCGTGTCGCGAGCGAAGGTGTACAGCGTCATGCCACTGGGCCCGATCAGCACGCCGTCAACGGTGCGGGTGGGCGTGTCGGGCGCCGGGGACATGCTGCCGCATCCGGCCAAAAGCGCCGTAGCCAGAATGGCCGAAACACCAAATTTCTTCATGAGCGTTCTCCTTGGGTTAAGGGACAAAAGGGACACCAAGGCAGTGTAGATGCAATGCGCGGCGAATCGACTTTTGTCCGGCTCCAATTCAACGGTTCCGGCTTTTCATGGCGCGCTCGACCTCGCGCTTGCCTTCACGGTCCTTGATGGTGTCGCGCTTGTCGTGTTCCGCCTTGCCTTTGGCCAGAGCGATGTCGCACTTCACCTTGCCGGCCTTCCAGTGGAGATTGAGAGGCACTAGGGTGTAGCCCTTCTGCTCGACCTTGCCGATCAAGCGCCGGATCTCGGCCTTGTGCATCAGGAGCTTCTTCGTCCGCACCGAATCGGGATTGACGTGGGTCGAGGCGCTCTTGAGCGGGTTGATCTGGCAGCCGAGCACGAACAACTCGCCATTGCGGATCACCACGTAGCCGTCGGTCAGCTGTGCCTTGCCCTCGCGCAGGGCCTTGATCTCCCAGCCTTCGAGCACCATGCCGGCCTCGAACCGCTCTTCGAAGAAGTAGTTGTACGCCGCCTTCTTGTTGTCGGCGATACGGGCGGAAGCGTCTGTTTTCTTTTTGGAGGCAGCCATGATGAGCAAGGTGAGGGCGACATGGCTTCAATACAATGCGTTGCGCCCGCGCGTCGCCGATTCTAAGTAATGAAATCAGTCAATAAATCCGTCCTCATCTGGTATAGCGCGCAGGAGATGTACGCTCTGGTCACCGATGTCGAGCGATATCCCGAGTTTCTGCCTTGGTGCGATCGTGCCCGCGTGCTGGAGAGCGACGATGCAGGCATGACCGCGGAGGTCGGCCTGGCCTTCGCCGGATTCCACCAAGCGTTCACCACACGCAATACCCACGTGCCGGGCCGTGAAGTCCATCTGAAGCTCGTGAGTGGCCCGTTCTCCAAGCTTGATGGGACATGGCGCTTCTCGCCCGTCGGCGAGGCCGGTCAGCGTGCCTGCCGGGTCGAGCTGGAGCTGAACTACGGCTTCAGCAACGTCGCGCTGCGTTCACTGGTTGGCCCGGTGTTCGACAAGGTGGCCAACACGCTGGTCGATGCATTCGTCAAGCGAGCCGACCAAGTCTATGGGGCCTCGCCATGATCCGCGTCACGCTCGTTTGCTCGCCCACGCCGCGCGTGGTGCACGAAGAAGTGCTTCATTTGCCCTCGGGCACGAGCGTTGGCGACGCCCTGCGGGTCAGCGGATTGGCCGCCAGCCTCGTGCAAAGCGACATGGAATCGATGCAACCCGGCGTCTGGGGGCGTGCGGTTTCTTGGGGCCAATCCTTGCACGACGGCGATCGACTCGAACTGTGCCGGCCTTTGACGGTCGATCCGAAGGTGGCGCGACGTGAGCGCTTCGCGCGCCAGGGCGCACGCGCGACCGGCTTGTTCGCGCGGCGGCGTCAAGGCGCCAAGGCGGGCTACTGAGGGCTACTTGCAGTCGGTGCTGATCACCTGCTGGATCCGCTGGAGTTCCTGGGCGCGCGCGGCGTCATCGAGAATCTCGCGTTCGCCCTGGCTGTTGACGCGAGCAATGCGGATGCCGCTGTCGTAGGTCGCCTTGCTCTGGCGGGCTCGGTCGCAGTTCTCCGCCTTGGCCTGTGCCACCTTGCGAGCCTCGGCCTCCTTCTGCGCTTTTTCGGCTTCCTCGGCCTTGCGCACCTTCTCTTCGAGTTCCTTGTCGGCTGCGGACTTGGTGTTGGCGCCAGGGGCAGGCGGTGTTCCAACGGGTGCGGCGGGCGCTGCGCCATTCGGGGCGCCAGCGACCGATGGCGGAACTGCCTGCGGCGCAGGCTGCCTGCCGCGTTGCTGGATGTTCTTCTCTGGAATGTCCGCTGGCGGCGCCGTGTCGCTGAAAATTGTCCGGCCGTCCTTGTCCGTCCATCGCCATTGCGCATGGGCGACCAACGGCAGCAAGCCACAAAGGCAAATCCAGCACAGGCTGCGCAGGTAAGTCATGGGCGCGAGTTTATCGCTTGCTTACCTTTTGCAACTGAATCCAGGTGTCCGGACGCTCGTGGCGCGGTGAATCCGCGACACGAGGCGCCGCCGGGTGCGGCTGGACGTACGCACTAAGGCCTACGATCCGGGAAACTACGCATCAATCGTTACAATCGTTCTTTTGGAGCTTCAGCCATGCGCCTTCTCGGCAAAGCGCTCACCTTCGACGATGTGTTGCTGGTGCCAGCGTTCTCCCAAGTCCTGCCCAAGGACACATCCCTCGCCACCCGCCTGTCCCGCAACATCACGTTGAATCTGCCGCTGGTTTCCGCAGCGATGGATACAGTGACCGAGTCGCGACTGGCGATCGCCATCGCCCAGGAAGGTGGCATCGGCATCATTCACAAGAACCTCACGGCCCAAGAGCAGGCCGCCCAGGTGGCGCGCGTCAAGCGCTACGAATCGGGCGTGCTGCGCGACCCGGTGGTCATCACCCCACAGCACACGGTTCTGCAGGTGATGCAACTCTCTGAGGAACTGGGCATTTCCGGTTTTCCGGTGGTGGACGGCGGCCGCGTCGTCGGCATCGTGACCGGCCGCGACCTGCGGTTCGAAACGCGCCTGGATGTACCGGTGTCCGAGATCATGACACCACGCGAAAAGCTGATCACCGTCAACGACGGGGCAGAGCTTGTGGATGCCAAGGCGCTGCTCAACAAGCACAAGCTTGAACGCCTGCTCGTGATCGACAAGGAATGGTCGCTCAAGGGGCTCATCACCGTCAAGGACATCACCAAGCAGACCAGCTTCCCGAACGCCGCCCGTGATGCATCGGGCCGCTTGCGTGTGGGTGCGGCAGTGGGTGTCGGCGCCGGTACCGAGGAGCGCGTCGAGGCGCTGGTCAAGGCCGGCGTGGACGCCATCGTGGTCGACACCGCCCACGGCCACAGCTCTGGCGTGATCGAGCGCGTGCGTTGGGTCAAGAAGAACTACCCCCAAGTCGACGTGATCGGCGGCAACATTGCCACCGGCGACGCCGCCCGTGCGCTGGCGGACGCTGGCGCCGACGCGGTCAAGGTCGGCATTGGCCCGGGCTCGATCTGCACCACCCGTATCGTCGCCGGCGTGGGCGTGCCGCAGATCATGGCGATCGACAACGTCGCCACCGCTTTGCAGGGAACCGGCGTGCCACTGATCGCCGATGGAGGCGTGCGCTACTCCGGTGACATCGCCAAGGCCATCGCGGCCGGCGCCAGCACCGTGATGATGGGCGGCATGTTCGCCGGCACCGAAGAGGCACCGGGAGAAATCGTTCTGTACCAGGGCCGCAGCTACAAGAGCTATCGCGGCATGGGCTCCATCGGCGCCATGCAGCAGGGCAGTGCCGATCGCTATTTCCAGGAAGCCACCACCGGCAATCCGAACGCCGACAAGCTGGTGCCCGAAGGCATCGAAGGGCGCGTGCCTTACAAGGGGTCGATGGTCTCCATCGTGTTCCAGATGGCCGGTGGCCTCCGAGCCGCCATGGGCTACTGCGGTTGCCCGACCATCGACGAGATGAAGAGCCGGGCGGAATTCGTCGAGATCACCACCGCCGGCGTGCGCGAAAGCCACGTGCACGACGTGCAGATCACGAAGGAAGCGCCGAACTACCGGGCAGACTGACGCGGCGCCGTTCGCCCCAGGACCGGCCCGATGGAAAAGCCCCGCTACCGCGACTACCTGAAGCTGCTCTGGCAGCGCTTTCGCGGGCGCGGGCTGATCACCGCGGTCCTGGCGACCGTGGCCTTTGCGCTGGCGGTCAGCTGGGCGTTCACCGGCGACGGCACGTTCGAGCCCTGGGCCAATCTGGCGACGGTCTGCGCGGCTATCGCCGGTGTGCTGGCCACGGTTTGGGCATCGATGCAGAACCGCGTGGATACCGGCAATCAGCGCGATCGATATTCGCTCAGCTACGCGTTGGCTTACGGATACGTCCACAACTTTTTGGTTGGCGCGGTCGATGCACTCAAGGCCGAGCCCAATCCAGGCAAGATCTACGTCTATCGACCTTCCAGCCTGGCACAACTCGATCCGGCCTCGCACGAGGTATTCAAGACCGTGTTGGCCCAGCGCGGCTTCGAGCTCAGCAGCCGTACGCTGGACAAGTCGAGCAACCGGCCGCGCGGCATTTTGTCGGTCTACCTGCCGGCCAAGCCCACCAGCCCCGTTCATTTCGTCGACTTTCCGACGACCTTGCTGACCTTGTCCAGCCTCATCAATTACCAAGCCGCCCGTGCGGAAGAGGAAGACGGCGAGGCGTGGAGCGACAAATACCGCGACGAGATGGCGCGCACCTACATCGAACACTTCTTCCGCGAGATGAGCACCCAGGCAGACAAGGCCGGCATCCGGGAGTGGATCGACTTCACAGACTCGAACTTCAAGAATCTCTAGCCCCTGACGTCCATGCAGCACCAGAAAATCCTCATCCTCGACTTCGGCTCGCAAGTCACCCAGTTGATCGCGCGGCGCGTGCGCGAGGCGCATGTCTATTCCGAAGTCCACCCCTGCGATGTCACTGACGAATGGGTGCGCGAATACGCCAAGGACGGCTCGCTCAAAGGCGTGATCCTTTCCGGCAGCCACGCCAGCGTCTACGAAGAGAGCACCGACAAGGCGCCGCAGGGCGTGTTCGAGTTGGGCGTACCCGTGCTGGGCATCTGCTACGGCATGCAGACCATGGCACACCAGCTCGGTGGCAAGGTCGAAGGAGGGCACAAGCGGGAGTTCGGTTTCGCGGCCGTGCGTGCGCGTGGACACACCGCGCTTCTCAAGGACATTGCCGACTTCACGACGCCCGAAGGCCACGGCATGCTCAACGTCTGGATGAGCCACGGCGACAAGGTGACCGAGCTTCCGCCGGGGTTCAAGCTGATGGCGTCGACCGACAGCTGCCCGATCGCCGGCATGGCCGACGAAGACCGCCATTTCTACGGCGTGCAGTTCCACCCCGAGGTCACGCACACGGTCCAGGGCAAGGCGCTGCTGGAGCGTTTCGTGCTCGGCATCTGCGGTGTCGAACCCGACTGGATCATGCGCGACCACATCGAGGAGGCGGTTCAGCTGATCCGCGAGCAGGTGGGTGACGAAGAGGTCATTCTGGGTCTTTCGGGGGGCGTGGATTCGTCGGTTGCCGCGGCGCTGATCCATCGCGCCATCGGCGACCAGCTGACCTGCGTGTTCGTCGACCACGGCCTGCTGCGCTTGAACGAAGGCGACATGGTCATGGACATGTTCGAGGGCAAGCTGCATGCGCGCGTGATCCGCGTGGATGCGAGCGACCTGTTCCTGGGCAAGCTTGCCGGCGTCAGCGACCCGGAAGCCAAGCGCAAGATCATCGGGGCCGAATTCGTCACGGTGTTCAAGCAGGAGGCCGCCAAGCTCAAGGCCGGCACCGCCGGACACAAGGGCGCGACCTTCTTGGCTCAGGGCACGATCTATCCCGACGTGATCGAATCGGGCGGCGCCAAGAGCAAGAAGGCCGTCACCATCAAGAGCCACCACAACGTGGGCGGCCTGCCTGAACAACTGGGGCTCAAGTTGCTGGAGCCGCTGCGTGACCTGTTCAAGGACGAGGTCCGCGAGTTGGGCGTTGCGCTGGGCCTGCCGCCAGAGATGGTCTACCGCCACCCGTTCCCGGGCCCTGGCCTGGGCGTGCGCATCCTGGGCGAGGTGAAGAAAGAATATGCCGACCTGCTGCGCCAGGCCGACGCCATCTTCATCGAAGAACTGCGCAACTTCCGCGACGAGGCCAGCGGCAAGACCTGGTACGACCTGACCAGCCAGGCCTTCACCGTGTTCCTGCCGGTCAAGAGCGTGGGTGTGATGGGCGACGGGCGCACCTACGACTACGTGGTGGCACTGCGCGCCGTCCAGACCAGCGACTTCATGACCGCCGACTGGGCCGAGCTGCCCTATGCGCTGCTCAAGAAGGTGTCGGGGCGGATCATCAACGAGGTGCGCGGCATCAACCGCGTCACGTACGACGTCTCGAGCAAGCCGCCTGCGACGATCGAGTGGGAGTGAGCCTGGCTAGTTCGCACAAACGCCATTGACCGGTGTCGAGCCGTCGCGGCATTCGGTCAAGATGGGTGAAGCAGCTCGAGGCGCCGGTGCGGCCGCGCCGGTCGTCCCGACCGCCTCGGTCTGGCGGTCGTAGACGATCCTGCGGGTGCCCAGGCCACACGTGCCCACGGTCTGCCCCTTGGCACTGGTGTCGTCGGCGTCGACCACTGTCACAGTGAATTGCGTGACACCAGACGCGGCGATCTTCGATTCGATCTGGGCACGAATGCTTTCGCAGCTGTCCGCTTGCGCGAACGCATGGTTTGCCAACGCCAGCATTGCGACCAAGGCCACCAGTGCCCATTGGCTGAGGCGCAAGGCCAGCTTCCGATCTTGAGTCATGGGGCGATCCTCTGCACGGTGTTCAAATCCCATTTTGCGTCCTCACCGATGCGGCGGCGCGTAGGCCTGAAACGACAGTTCGAGCCCGATGCGGGACCCACGGAGAACGCGGCTGATCGCGTGCCGGACGGTGACGCGATAGATCCCGCTCCTGCCCTGGACAGGACGCTGGTTGGCGCAGATGACGGCGGCGTCGCCGAACTGCAGCGGGATCACCGCCGGCCTGGACTGCATGCGCGGGCGCTGCTCGGTCAGGATCAAGTTTCCGCCATCGAAATCCTCGCCCGGTCGGGACAGCAGCGCCACGAGTCGCAGCGGAAGCGCGCATTCGCCGCCAGCGCCAGCGCCAGCGCACAGGTGCAGGGCGACAAAGTCGTCTTCGAGCAAGCGCGTCAGGTGGGGCGGCGAGGGCTCTTGTCCAGGCTGCGGCCGGACGAGGGCAGAAGCATCGAACGATCGTGGATATCGCACATCCAGACCTTGCCTCTCGTTCCAGCGATCGGCAATGGTCGCCAGAGGAGGGTAGAGCGCCGAGCGCAAGGTGGTCAGAACGGGCGCTAAGGGATCGTGCAGAACATGCATCTCGCCCTGGCCGAGATCGAGGTTTTCCAGTCGTATCGGTCGCAAGCCGGCTGAGGACGTAGCGAGTTGAGCCAACGCCAGGGCCGCTTGCGGGCTGAAGAGATTCGGGATCAGCGCATAGCCTTCCTCGTCCAGTTGGGCGCCCATTTCGTGCCAGTCGAGGCGGGCCAGCGCGTCAGCGACGCCTTCGGCGGTCATGCTGATCATCCCGCCTTGCGAAAGGTGAAGTTGATGCGCTGGCGACTGAGCAGCGCGTGGGGCGCATCGACCATCGGCATGATCCCGTGATAGCGCAGTCGATCGGCGCCGCCCCAAACGACCACGTCGCCATGGTGCAAGGTGATGCGGGCCGCCTTGTCGCTGCGAGCCAATCCGCCGAAGAGAAAAACGGCGTCCATGCCGAGCGAGACCGAAACCACCGGCGCGCCGAGATCGCGCTCATTGCGGTCCTGGTGCAGTGAAAGGCGCGATCCCGGTTCGTAGCGATTGATCAGGCAGGCGTCGGGTTGGAAGGCAGCGAAGCCCGCCGCCGACGCGGCTTCGCTCGCCAGTTGAGCGAAAACGGCCGGCATGGCTGGCCAGACCGCGTTGCTGAGCGGGTCGATCGCCGAATAGCGGTAGCCGCGCCGATCGCTGGTCCAGCCCAATTCACCGCAGTTGGTCAGGGCGACGGACATCGTGAATCCGCCCGGCGTGACCATGTGCCGAAACGGCGACCGCGTCGCGACGTCTTCGATGGCCGGCAGCAGTGCGTCGACGCGGGGCAGGGCAAGGCCGCGCAGGACGAACGAGTCCGGGCCCAGTCGGTCCTTGGTGCCGGGCTCGGGCGGGGGAAAGAGGTCAAGCGTCATGCCGACGGCGCGCCGGTCAGATCGCGTCATGGAAGATCAGGCCGATGGTGTGGCGCCGACCGCTGCGTAGCCGGCTGACGCCGTGGCGCATCGCGACCTTTCGCGTCCCGCCGCGTCGGCCCTGCGCGGGGCGGTGGTTGACGGCGAAAACCACCGCATCGCCCTGGTCGAGCACGACCACCTCCGCGCGCTGGCCGGAGGACGCGGTTTCGGTCATGACAAACTCGCCGCCGATGAAGTCCTCGCCCGCTCGTGACAGCAGGATGGTCAGTTGCAGCGGAAACACGTGCTCGCCATACAAGTCTTGATGCAGGCAGTTGTAGTCGCCGGCTTGGTACTGGAGGATCAGGGGCGTCGGGCGCGTCTGTCCCGCTTGGTGGCAGCGTTGCAGATACTCATCCAACCGGTCCGGGTAGCGCGTGTCCGTGCCCAGCAGCGCATTCCATCGGTTGGCGATGGGTGCCAGGCGAGGGTAGAGCTCGTGGCGGAGCCGGTCGAGCAGCGGCGGCAGGGGATAGTCGAAGTACTTGTATTCGCCACGGCCGAATCCGTGCCGCTCCATGACGACGCGGCTACGAAAGCCCTCCGACTTCGGGTAAAGCGCGGCCAACTCGGCGCATTGATCCGGCGTCAGGAGTGCCGGCAGTACGGCATGGCCAGCGGTGTCGAGCGAATGCTCGAACGAAGCCCAGTCGGCGTTCATGGCTTGCCGCGCGCAATGCATGGTGTCATGCGCACAGTCTACGTTTTGGGCGCGTTGCCCGGTGCCTTCAGCGCCGCTGCAGCAGCAGGAGTACCACGAACACCACGCCGGCGCACAGGCTCGTGTGCCCGCTGTAGCTCACCAGCCCCAGCGACCAGCCTTGCGCGCGCACGGCGACGAACAGGCCGAGCAGCAGCCCGATCCAGCCGCCCAAGCGCAGGCCGAGCGTGGCACGGGCTGGCAGGGCGGTCTTGAACAAGGCCTCTTGGTGCCGATCCATCGCCAGCGCCAGCAATGCAAAACCCAGCAGGCATGGCACGAAGATCGCGAGATGGCTCATGGCGCAGGGTCCCTCGCGATCGGTGGCGCGACGAGCACTGCGCCGGCCTGCTGTTGCGGTTGCGCGCGTTTGCCGCGCGGAACCGGGGTCTGGTGCCGCGCGCTGCGCAGTGCAAAACGAACGTGCAGCGCGGCAAACGCCCAGCACATGAGGTCGAAGCCGGCAAACACCCAGTCGCCATCGGCCAAGCTGCGCCAGAGCGGCCGCTCGGTCGTGAGCATGTTCAGGAGGGGAAGGCCGGCCAGCAATGCCGCGCCCATCCACCACTGCTCCACCCACGCGCGCCGAGCCGGTCGACATACCGCATGTGCCAAAGTCACCAGCCATGCGATGAAGAAGACATGGATCTCCCACTCCGCGCGCTGCGCGAGCGCATTCGGCAGCAGGCGATTGGCCCACAGGAAGGAAGCCATGGCGATCGACAAGCCCGCGATGGAAGCGATGTTGAGGCGTTCGACTACGCGAAAGCCGAAGTAGGGCCGATCAGGGTCGGGCAGCTTCTGCCGCCGCTTCACGGTCCACATGACCAGGCCGGTGCCGACCATCGCCGTTCCAGCCAGGCTGACCAGGAAGTAAAGCCAGCGTGTGGCCGTGTCGCCGAATCGGCCGAGGTGAAGCGCATACATCACACCGCGCGTTTCGGCTGCCGGCCCCACGTGGTCGTGCGTTTCCAGAAGCTTGCCTGTGCTGCCGTCGAACAGCAGGTACTGCGGGCTCATCGATGTGCGTGCCTTCTCGCCGCGCGCCACCGCCACGCGGGAGGCTGCATCGCCTGGCAGCGTGATCGTCACTTGCGCGATGTTGTCCCGCCCCCAGAGGGACTGGGCCTCGCGGACCATGCCTCGCACCGACGCCAGCTCGACCTGGCGGCCGCTGGGTTTGCCTGGCTGGATGAATGCGTTGAGTTCGCGCGTGAGTTGCTGACGCTCCTGAGGCGTCTTGAAGGCCATGCGCTCGCCGTAGGGCATGTACATCGCCATCAGCGTCACCAGGCCGGTGTAGGTGATCATCAGATGGAACGGCAGCCCGAACACCGACAGCGCGTTGTGCGCATCGAGCCAGCAGCGCTGGCCCTTGGCCCAGCGGAAGGTGAAGAAGTCGCTGAAGATCTTCTTGTGAGTGATCACGCCGCTGACGATCGCCACCAGCATGAACATGGCGGCCAGCCCGGCGAGCCATCGTCCCCAGAACACGGGCATGTAGTGGAACTGGAAGTGGTAGCGGTAGAAGAACTCTCCGCCTGTCGTGTCGCGCGCTGTCACCTTGTGGCCGGTTTGCGGATCGAAGGTCGCCTGCCCGAAGCGCCGTTGGCCCGGCTGCGCGGCGGGAAGCCGCCAGAAGGCATCGGCGGTGTTGTCGCGCGCCGTCGGCAGGCCGATGCTCCACTGCGTACTGCCGGCCGCGATGCGGCCCAGCTCCTCGGCGACGCGCTGGGCAACATCTGCCGGATCGGGCACGCTGGACTGGTGCGGCAACTCGGGCCGCGCCCACTGCGAGATCTCGTCCTTGAAATAACTCACTGTGCCGGTGAGGAACATGCCGTACAGCACCCAACCGAGCAGCAGGCCGGCCCAGATGTGCAGGTCCGACATGGTCTGCCGGATGCCGCGAGGCTTGGGCGACGTGGCGGTTCGGGTTGCGCTCATGCGCTTGTTCATGTCGATGGTCCGGCGTGCCACACGGACCACGCCGCCGGAAGCAGCACCGCGGCGGCAACCAGCAGGCCCACCCAGGCGCGCGTGGCACTGCGCACCGCAAACACCCAGATGACGGCGCCTGTGTAGATCGAGAAGCTGGCCAGCATGCCGGTGAGCACGGCTTGCGTCTTGGCCATGGGCAACGCCAGGGCGGCCACGCTAGCCAGCGCGGCGAGCGCGTAGCCGCCTGCGATCGCAGCGACGATGCGGGAGAGCAAGGGGGCCACGCGTCGGGCCCTGGCGGGCAGACCCATCATTTGTTCGGCGTTGCGGCAGGGCCTGGGGGAATGGGCGCGATGCCCTCTGCCTTGCGATAGCTCGATGCGATCAATCTTCGTCATCGTGCCAATCGTTCAGAGATCCATTGAGGCGGGGAAGCAGCAGTCATCGTACGAATGGCGTCGTCGCATACACGGAAGACAAGTGCGAATCACTCGCATTCACTAAGTGTAAGTTAATTGAGACACAAATTCACAGTTCATCCGCAGGGCGAGGGGTTTTTGCAACCGGTTTCATGATTCGGACGCATGCTTCCGTCTGAGTGTTGACTGTTGCGCTGCTATCGTTACCAAGTTCCACGTTTCGCACCGCCCACGCATGCCAAGAGGATTTCATCGCCGCCCTGAGCAGGAGCGCGAGTCGCTCGGTTTCGAAGCCCGATTTACCGAGGACAACCACCAGTCGTTGCGGCTGTGGCTGCGCATGATGGCCTGCAACATCGAGATTCAGCAGGTGCTGCGCCGGAGGCTGCGCGCGCAGTTCGGCATGACGCTCGCGCGCTTCGACTACATGGCGCAGGTTTATCGCTACGAGCGCGGCCTGAGCATGCGAGCCCTGTCCAACTACCTGATGGTGACGGGCGGCAACGTGACCGGCTTGACGCGGGAGTTGCAGAAGGAAGGATGGGTGACGCGCGAACTCGATCCGCATGATCGGCGTTCGTATCTCGTGCGCCTCACGCCATTGGGGCGCGAGGTGTTCGAGCGCATTGCCACCGTCCATGAATCATGGGTGGTTTCTCTGTTTGCGGAGATGCTTCCGGATGACCGGGCGCGCCTGACCGAATTGCTGGGCCAGGTGCGAGACCTGCTTGCACACGCGGGTGAGGTACGAAGTGATGACGAAAGCGACATAGCGCCCAGCCCTGAGTCGCTTGAACAATGATGGTGTTAAAGATGAGACAAAAGTCATGTGTTACGAGTAAGCTCGCCGCTCGTTTCGGGCATTCATGCTCGTTTTAAAGGTGGGGTTTCACTAGGGACCCAAAATTGGGATGGAGAGCTTATGAAGATTCGTTGGAAAGGATTGCTGACTGCCTCGGCATTCCTGGCCGTCACGCTCACCGCGGTGGCTCAGGTCCAGGGGCAAGTCAAGCCAGCGGCACCGGCAGCGGCGCCCGCGACTTCTCCGGCAACGCCGGCTTCTAACGGGGGCAAGAAGCCCAACATCCTGGTGATCTGGGGTGACGACATCGGCACCTGGAACATCAGCCACAACAACCGCGGCATGATGGGTTACCAGACGCCCAACATCGACCGCATCGCCAAGGAAGGCGTTGCCTTCACCGACTACTATGGCCAGCAGTCCTGCACGGCCGGACGCGCTGCCTTCCTGGGTGGCAACGTGCCGGTTCGCACGGGCATGACCAAGGTTGGCCTTCCGGGCGCGAAGGAAGGTTGGCAAAAGACCGACGTCACCATCGCCACGGTGATGAAGAGCCTCGGTTACGCCACCGGCCAGTTCGGCAAGAACCACCAGGGCGACCGCGACGAGATGTTGCCCACGGCCAATGGTTTCGATGAGTTCGTTGGCAACCTCTACCACCTGAATGCCGAGGAAGAGCCCGAGAACGAGGACTACCCTGGCGACATGGTCATGGCCAACGGCAAGAAGTTCAAGGAAGTCTTCGGTCCGCGCGGCGTGCTCAAGTGCAAGGCCGACGGCAAGTGCGAAGACACCGGCCCGCTGACCAAGAAGCGCATGGAGACCGTCGACGAAGAGACGCTGGCCGCGGCCAAGGACTTCATCGATCGTCAGCACAAGGCCGGCAAGCCCTTCTTCACTTGGTGGAACGCCACGCGCATGCACTTCCGCACGCACGTCAAGCAAGCCAACCGCCACAAGGGCAACGACGAGTACACCGACGGCATGATCGAGCACGACGCCATGGTGGGCCAACTGCTCAAGCAGCTGGACGACCTGGGCATCGCCAAGGACACCATCGTCTTCTACTCGACCGACAATGGCCCGCACTACAACACCTGGCCCGATGCCGGAACCACGCCGTTCCGCAGCGAGAAGAACTCGAACTGGGAAGGCGCCTATCGCGTGCCGGCCTTCGTTCGCTGGCCTGAGCACTTCCCAGCCGGGACCACGCTCAACGGCATCTTCTCGCACGAGGACTGGCTGCCCACCTTCGCGGCGATCGCGGGTGACACGGGCATCAAGGACAAGCTGGCCAAGGGCGTCGACCTGAACGGCCGCAGCTATAAGAACTACATCGACGGCTACAACCAGTACGACTACCTGACCGGCAAGGTCAAGGAGTCGCCGCGCCACGAGTTCATGTACGTGAACGACGACGGCCAGGTGGTTGCCATCCGCTATGACGACTGGAAGGCCGTGTTCCTGGAAAACCGCGGCGTGGGCTTCGGTGTGTGGCGCGAGCCGTTCGTCGAACTGCGCGTTCCGCTGCTGTTCAACCTGCGGCGCGATCCGTTCGAGAAGGCACAGCATGCGTCCAATACGTACAACGACTGGTTCCTGTCGCGCGTCTTCATGATCGCGCCGATGCAGGCCTTCGCGGCACGTTTCCTCCAGACCATGAAGGACTATCCGCCGAGCCAGACGCCGGGTTCGTTCAACCTGGAAAAGGTCCAGAAGCAGATCGAAGCGTCGATGGGCGGCAAGTAAGCCGCTGCGCATGTCGCACCGAGGGGCTGGCGTTTTGCCAGCCCCTTTTTCTTTGGGCGCCAAGACGGCTACGATGATTGGCGCACCACAGGGGCGGGGCAGGCCGCCCGTCGAATCCGCATGTTCCCGACAAGGCCAAGCGCATGAGCATCCTCGTAGGCACCGCATCCTGGACGGACAAGACCTTGATCGACTGCGGTCGCTTCTATCCGAAGCAGGTTCGCACGCCCGAGGCACGCTTGCGCTACTACGCCTCGATCTTCCCGATGGTGGAAGTGGACTCCAGCTACTACGCCATCCCCGCGCCCGCGACGGCGCAGGCCTGGGCCGAGCGCACGCCGGACGCCTTCGTCTTCAACGTCAAGGCGTTTCGCCTGTTCACCGGACACCAGACGCAGCCGCAGGTCCTGCACAAGGACATTCAACAGGTGCTCGCCTCGCAGCATGGCCCGCTGCCGCGGCAGTTCTATTACCGCGACATGCCTCAGGACATCCGCGCCGAGTTGTGGCGGCGCTTTCATGATGCGCTGGCGCCGTTGATGGCGGCAGGCAAGCTGGGCATGGTGCACTTTCAGTTTCCGCCCTGGCTGGTGCGCAACCGCGAGGGCATGGCGCATGTGGCGCACTGCGTGGAGCAGATGGGCGCATGCGTGTGCAGCATCGAATTCCGGCACGAGTCCTGGTTCAGCGACGCCCATCGCGCCGATACGCTGGACTTCGTGCGCAGTCTGCGGGCGGTGCACACGGTGGTCGATGGTCCGCAGGGCTTTGCCAACAGCGTCCCGCTGCTGGCCGAAGCCACGCATCCGGACTTCGCCCTCGTGCGCCTGCACGGACGCAATACGGACAGCTACAACGTTCGGGGCGCCAGTTCGGCGGCCGAGCGTTTCGACTACGAATACGGCGACGCCGAACTGAAGGACCTGGCCGCCGAAGTGGTGCGCCTGGCCTACAAGGCGCGCAACACCCATGTGGTGTTCAACAACTGCGACGAGGACAAGGGCCAGCGAAACGGCATGTCGATGATGAAGTTGCTCGGCACCCCGTGGCCGCTTTGAGCGGCTTGCGTTCTCTCGCAACAACAGGCGTGTAAACCGTTTGGATTAATGGATCGCCAATCCCTGCTGCATTGCGGAAAAAACACGTCTTGCCAGCATTGCATTGAGATACATTTGGATGCAGTTGTTGCCGAAAAAACGTATGGCAATGCCTTCTGCGCGTCGCCCCGCACACCGCGCACGGCCCGGCCGTGACGCAAGCGGCTCGACACCTGATCCACGCCAAGCTGAGAGTGAGACGGAACCATGAACGACACGCAAGACCGTGCAACTTCATTCACCCCTTCGCGCAGAGGCAGCACCCGCCGCCACGTCCTGACCCAGATGGCCGGCGCCGCCATGGCAGGCATGCTGGGCGCACCGGCGTTCGCCCAGGCCAAGCCGGTCCGCATCGGCTGCAGCCTGGACAACAGCGGCGTGGAGAAGGCCAACGGGCAGGGTCTCTTCGCTGGCGCGATGGCGTGCCTCAACGCCGTGAACAAGGCCGGTGGCATCAACGGGCAGAAGATCGAACTGGTCCTGGCTGACGACAAGTTCAAGCCCGAGGTGGCCAAAGCCAACGCCCTCGAATTTGCGGCCGATGCTTCGGTGCTGGCCATGCTTCAGCCACTGGGCACGCGGCAGACTTCCGAGATCATGGACGCCGTGCCCGGCATGGCCGTTGTGGGGCCCAACACCGGCACGGTGGCGCTGCGCAAGAAGAATGCGCCCAACACGTTCTGGGTGCGGGCCAATTACGATCAGGAAGTCGAAAAGCTGATTGCGACGGCTGCCGTTCTGGGCATCAACCGCATCGGCATCGTTCATTCCAAGGATCCGCTGGGCACGTCGGTGCTGGCTGCGTGCGAAGCCTCGCTCAAGGCCCACAACCTGCAAGCGGCGGTCATCGCCACCACGCCCAGCACCATCAGCATGGAAGTGGAGCCCGCTGCCGCGGCCATCGCAAAGGCCGAGCCTCAAGTGGTCATCACCGGCCTGGCCGGTACCGCGCCGGCTTTCATCAAGGCCTTGCGCAAGGCTGGGGGCAACAGCACCGTCTATGGACTTTCGATCACCGCCAGCTCGCTGACGCCCCTGGGCGATGCGGCGCGCGGCATTGGCTTCGCCATCGTCGTGCCTTCGCCGAATGCGACGCGCTTTGAAGTGGTGCGCCGCTATCAGGCCGACATGGTTGCAAGCGGCAACAAGGAATATTCGCTGCCCAGCCTGGAAGGCTACATGAACGCGCAGGTGCTGATGGAAGGCTTGCGCCGTGCCGGTCCGGGCGCTTCGCGCGCTTCCCTGATGGCCGCTCTGGGCAGCATCGAGGCCTTCGACCTCGGCGGCGTCAAGATCAACTACGGGCGTACGAACCGCGAGGGCAACCAGTTCGTCGATGTCGCGGTGATCGGGGCCAACGGACGCATCCTGAGCTGAACGCTGCGCGGCAAATTCGCTCCTGCGGATGGAGCTTGCCGCTGTATGCTCCGCACCCATGTCGCTGACTCTTCTGCAGAAGCTTTCGATGGCGGAGCTGCCCGTGGCGGTAACCGATGGTTCGGATGTGGATGGCCTTCGCATCCTCAAGATGGCGGGCCATGTCAGGGCTGAAATTCCTTCGCCCGTTCGCACGTTGACGGGCTACATGCAGCCGCCTGCGCTGGCGATCGCCATCACCGCGCTGGGGCGTCAGATGCTGGAGCGCTTTCCGCAATTGCGCGGATCGTCGCGCTCCTAGGCATTCACTGGCCGCCGCGGCGCCCGGTCGCCGAATCGATCACCAGACCCAGTTCCCGGCAGGCGCCCTCGGGATCGTCCGCCGCAATGATGGCGCGCACGACGGCGACGGAACCCACGCCAGTTGCCAGCACGGCGGGCAGCCGCTCGGCGTCGATGCCACCGATGGCGACCTGCGGATACTGGCTCGTCAGGCGTGCATAGGCGTCGAGCCGCGCAAGGCCCTGCGGCGCGGTGGCCATCTTCTTCAAGGTGGTCGGGAACACCGCGCCCATTGCCAGGTAGCTGGGGCTGACGGCGTCGGCACGGACCATCTCCGCGTAGCCATGGGTGCTGACGCCCAGACGCAGCCCGGCGACACGGATCTGCGAGAGTTCTTCGGGGCGCAACGCGTCCAGGTCTTCCTGGCCCAGGTGGACACCGTAGGCGCCCGCCGCAATGGCCGCACGCCAATGGTCGTTGATGAACAGCAGGGCACCCGTGCCGCGAACTGCGTCCACCGCGGCATGCACCTCTTGCTCGATGGCAAGGTCGTCGTCGGACTTGAAGCGCAACTGCACTGTGGGCACGCCGGCGCGGGCACAGCGGCCCGTCCACTTGGCGTCGGGCAGAACCGCATAGAGCCCCAATTGCCGTGGGCAAGGTGCAAAGGCGTCTGGTCGTTGTGCCACGGGCAAGACCTGCATTCCGAAGTCGAGCGGCGACACGGGCCACAGGGTGGCGTCGAACCGACCCAGCCGATCGGTTTGTGCCTGCCAGGCGCGTGCCACGCATTCGGCGTCGATCTCGATGAAGCCGAGCGCCATGCAAGCAGTCTTGGCGGCGCGGTAGGTGCTGCCCTGGCTGGTGAACTGTGCCGTGGCCGGCGATTCGGCCAGGCCGAAGCGCGCGCCGTGTGCGCGAAGGATGGCCTGCGCCATCTGAGCGATGTCTTGATTGGATTCAGTCATTGCCGTGGTGCCAGAAAGGGGTGCCAAGAACGGGGGTGCTGGGTTGAGCGGATTCCTGCGGTGCCATGGCGCCGGCGAGGTAGGCTGCGCGGCCGGCCGCCACCGCGTCTGCGAAGGCGCCGGCCATGGCCACCGGGTCCTGGGCCAACGCGACGGCGGTGTTGAGCAGCACGCCGTCGTAGCCCCATTCCATCACTTGGCAAGCATGCGAGGGCAGGCCCAGCCCGGCGTCGACCAGCAGCGGCACCGACAGTCGTTCTCTCAGCAGGCGCATCGCGTAGGGATTCACGGGGCCTCGGCCCGTGCCGATCGGCGCCGCCCACGGCATGACCGCCTGGCAGCCGACGTCGACCAGGCGCTGGCAGAGCACCAGGTCCTCGGTGCAATAGGGCAGCACCTGGAAGCCGTCGCGCAAGAGGATGTCTGCCGCCTGCACCAACTGCAGCGTGTCGGGTTGCAAGGTGTAGTCGTCGCCGATCAGTTCGAGCTTGATCCAGGGGGTGTCGAACAGCTCGCGCGCCATCTGCGCGGTCGCGACCACTTCGTCGATGCTGTGGCAGCCCGCCGTATTGGGCAGCACCGGCACCTTGAGCTGGCCCAGCATGTCCCAGAAGCCGTTGTCGGTGGCCGGTGTGCCCGGGCCGGCCGTCTGGCGCCGCAGCGAGGCCGTGAGCATGGCCGGCTGCGCACGGCGCACGGCCGCTTCCATCACGTCGGGCGAAGGATAGCGGGCTGTGCCGAGCAACAGGCGGCTCTTGAAGCGCTGGCCGTAGAGGACGAGTTCGTCGGCAGTCTGGTCGATGGGCGTGGTGGTCATGGATTCAGCCGCCCGTCACGGGGCGGATCACTTCGATGCGGTCGTCGGCTTGCAGCGCTCGTTCGGCGTACTGCGAGCGCGGAACGAACTCCTTGTTGATCGCCACCGCAAAGGGTGGCTTGGCCTCGATGGCGGCCAGGGCATCGGGCAGGCGGGCCGTGGCTGCCAGCTCATGCGGGGTGTCGTTGATCAGGACCTTCATGGATGGATGGTGCTTTCGATGGCCGCTGCCGCATCGGCGTCGAGGCAGGACAGGGCGGGCAGGCCGAATTGGGTGGCCAGCGGTGAATGGCCGTCGCGCAGCAGTTGCATGGCGACGTCCAGCATCGCAGGCGCGATCATGAAACCGTGTCGGTAAAGACCGTTGATTTGCATCACGCGCGGCCGAGGCTGACGGATGGCTGGAAGGTTGTCGGCCAGCGTGGGCCGGCATTGGGTGGCGATCTCGATGATGCGGGCCTCCGCGAAGCCGCTGTGCACTGCGTAGGCGGCACTGAGCAATTCCAGCGTCGAGCGTACGCTGGCTGCGGAGCGGTCCTCCGATTCGATCTCGGTGGCGCCGATGACGAAGACGCCCTCGGGCTTGGGCGCGATGTAGAGCGGATAGCGCGGGTGCACCAGGCGGGTGGGGCGCGACAGGCCGACCTCGGGCGCATGCACGCGGATCACTTCGCCGCGCACGCCACGCAACGTATTCCATTGGGGCTTGGCGCCCAGGCCCCTGCAGTCGAAGACCCAGTCCGGCTGGCCTGGGGCACCGGGGCTGAATTCGTCGGGCGATCGCGCGCTGTGCCAGTGCAGGCGCACGTTCGCGCTCGCCTGCAGCGTCGCGAGCAATGTGGCAAGCAGCGCCCGGTTGTCGAGCTGCCCCTCGCCCGGAAGGAAGAGGCCGCGCGCAAAGCGCTGCCCCAGCGACGGCTCGAGGCTGGCGATGCCTGCACTGTCGATTTGCTGCATGGCGGGCAGTTCGGGCACGGCGCGGGCGGTCGATTCGAGCACCCGGGCCAAGCGCTGCGCTTCGGCCGTGTCCTGGCGGTGCCACAGCACCAGCGTGCCTTCTCGTTGGAAGAAGACCGGCTCGCTCAGCCGGGCCAGAAGCTGCGGCCAGCGGTCGAGGGCGTGGTGCCCCATTCGCACCAGCGGCGCCGGCGCGACGGCGGATTCGGCCAGGGGCGCGAGCATGGCAGCGGCCACGCGCGCGGCGGCACCTTCGGCATCGGCACTGCCGGCTTCGAACAGGTCGACCTGGCATCCGGCATGGGCCAGTTCGAGCGCGAGCAGGCGACCCATCAGCCCGCCACCAAGAACGGCGGCGGTGCGCAACGGCAGATCGGCGGACTTCATCGGTTCAGGCATTGGAGGGCGGGGAGGCGCTTCGAAGATGGCTGGGGCGCGGGTGGCAGATAATTTTGTTCATGAGCAGCACCAACCACACCGACGCGCCGCAAGGTGCGCGCTATGCCCGCGTCCTGACCATTGCCGGTTCGGACAGCGGTGGCGGGGCCGGCATCCAGGCCGATCTCAAGACCTTCGCGGCCCTGGGCTGCTACGGCATGAGCGCCATCACCGCGCTCACGGCGCAGAACACGCGTGGTGTGACGGGCATCCATGCCGTGCCACCCGAATTCCTCAAGGCCCAGATCCAGGCGGTGGTGGAAGACATCGGCGTGGATGCCGTCAAGCTCGGCATGCTGCATGCGCCCGAGGTGGTCGAAGTGGTGGCGTGGGCCATCGATCACTACCGACTTCCTAACGTCGTGCTCGACCCCGTGATGGTCGCCACGAGCGGCGACCGGCTGATCGCCGAGCAGACGGTGAGCGTGCTGGTGCGCGAGCTTTTCCCCCGTGCGGTCGTGGTGACGCCGAACCTGGACGAAGCAGCCCTGCTGATCGGGCGGCCCATCGATGGCGTGGAGGCCCTTGATGGCGCGGCCGCTGAGTTGCTGGAACTGGGCGCGAACCACGTGCTGCTCAAGGGCGGACACCTGCCGGGCGAAGAGGTGGTCGATCTGCTGGCCGGTCGCGGCGGCCAGACCTTGCGTCTGTCCTCGGCGCGCATTCACAGCCGAAACCTGCACGGTACCGGCTGCACGCTTTCGTCGGCCATCGCCGCCCACCTCGCGTTGGGCTTGCCGCTGGAGCAAGCCGTTCAGCGCGCACGCACCTACATCGTTTCGGCCATGCAGGCCGGTGCGCAGGTGCAGGTGGGACACGGCCACGGTCCGCTCAACCACGGTTTTGCGCCAGTGCCGATGCACCGCCTGCCGCTGACGACGGGCGACTAGCTCTCGCCAGCACGAAGGTCAATGCGAGCGCCGGCAGGGCGCTGCCCCACTGCGGTGCCAACTGCCCACACAAGTGGTAGACGGCAATGCCCGAAATCCAGATGAGCGCCGCGCTCCAGTCGACGCTGCGCGAAGTCGCATTCGCCCAGCCTTGCCCGGTGCCCATGCGTCCCAGGATCACGCCATAGAGTGGCACGAACACCGAACTGAGCATCAGAAGGAAGGGCTCGAGGCTGTGCATCGGCAGCACCAGCGCCAGCAGGATGCACAGCACGGCGATTGCCAGCCCCCAGCGGCGAACGCTCCAGCCCGGCTTCAGGCTGTGCGCACTGACCGAGCCTGAATAGACGTCGCCATAGGCGTTGTCGAGTTCGTCGACGAGGATGAGCCCCAGCGCGAGCAGGCCGCCCTGCGCCAGCAGCAGCGCCGTCACCAGCGAGGTGCCCGGCTCGGCCACGCTGACCACCAGCACGCCGAGCCCGTAGCACCAGATGTTGGCCACCGCATAGCCGAGCCACGTGCCTGCAAAGGCGCCGCCGCCGGCGCCACGCCGCCCGTGTCGCGCGTAGTCGGCCACCAGCGGCAACCAGGACACCGGCATGGCAATCACCAGGTCCAGCGCGCTGAACAGGCCCATCGAACCATCGCCCGGCCGCGACCAGAAGGCGTCCAGACCCTTGGCATGTGCGTGGACCGCGAATTGCCACGTCAACCAGATCAGAGAGAGCACGACGAGCGGCAACCCGAAGCGGCTGACGAAGCGCCGCACCAGTCCCACCATCGTTCCCGAAAGCAGCGCCAGCAGCACCGCGCCCCAGATGGCCGTCGTGATCACCACGCCGGCCATGCCGTCGGCCGCGATGCCGAATGCCTGCTTGGCGATGGCCTGGGTGCCTTCGCGCATCACCACCAGTTCGAAGGTGGTCCAGCCGACAAGCTGCACGATGTTGAGTACGACGGGCAGGCGAGCGAAGGCGCTGCCATAGGTGCGGTGCATCAGGCCCGCGCTGGCCAGGCCGCTCTGGCAGCCGATGTGCGCCGTCCATGCCAGCAACCCCGCGCCGATGCATGAACCCAGAACGATCGCGATGGCGGCGTCGCGCGTGCCGACGGCCGGCACCAGATAGGCGCCGACCTGCATGACCAGCAAGCCCACGCCAAGGCTGAACCACAGCGACAGGTGGTCGTTCCAGCGAAAGACCCTGGCCTCGTCGGACAGTGGCGTCAATGCCTCGTTGGCGGGCGCCGCGGCGTTGCCGGAGGGGAGGGAGGAAGATGTGTTCGATGCCATTCAGTTGCCTCTGTGCAAATGTTTGGCAGGTGGGCAAGGTGGGCCTGCAACTCCAGGAGCGCAGGCGGGGCACCAGCTTCCCTGCGCGAGGATTACCTCATTCAGGTTCAAAGGGTTTGATCTCAGCCGGCCTTCGGAGAAGGCCCGGCACCCCTAGCGAGAGAGCGTCTATTGTAGGGCGGCCACCGGGCGCCCGCCTTGACTTCGGACAAGCGCCTGCAAGGGCGCAAGGGGCGTTCAGCGGACCGGGTGATCGACGCCCAGCAGCTCGTGCAGGCGAGTGCTGGTGGTCGTGTACTGAAGTGGAATCGCCTTGTCCGGAAAGACGATGGCTGCGCCGGCCCAGGCGGCCAGCGTGGCTTCATGAAAGCCGCAGACGATCAGCTTCTTCTTGCCCGGATAAGTGTTGACGTCGCCGACGGCGAACACGCCCGGCTCGCAGGTCTGGAAGCGTTCCGTGTCCACCGGCACTTGCTTTCGGGCGAGCTGCAGGCCCCAGTCGGCAATGGGCCCGAGCCGCGGCGAAATGCCCGGATAGGCAAGCCAGGCATCGAGCTCGAGATGCAGCGACGCACCTTCGGGCGTTTCGAGCTGCATCCGATGTGCATCGAACGCCGAGGGTTGGCCGATGACCAGCTTGATCTGGCCCGCACGGATGGCCGCGCGCACCTGCGCCTGCAGTGTCTCGTCGGCCTGGAACACATCGCGCCGATGGACGAGCGTCACCTGCGCGGCCCGATCCACCAGCGCGAGCGCCGCAGCCAAGGCCTCGTCGTCGCCGCCCTGGACGACGACCGTCTGGCCAGCGAAGCGCTCCAGCGATTCGGGGTGATAGAAAAGGCGCGTGCCCTCGAAGTCGGGCAGGCCCGGCAGGGCGATGTGGCGCGGCAGAAATGCGCCGACGCCAGCGGCGATGTAGACGGTGCGCGCCAGAAATGACTGGCCACGCGAGGTGCCCAGCAGAAGGCGTCCGTCGTCCTGCCGTTCGAGCGTGGACACCTGCTGCCCGAAATGGAAATGGGGCGCGAAAGGCTCGACCTGACGCAGAAGCGATTCCACCAGGCCGGTGCCGGTGGTCACGGGCGTGCCGGGAATGTCGTAGATGGGCTTGTCGCCGTACAGCTGCGAGCACTGTCCCCCTGCCGACGGACGTGCATCGACGACGTGGCAGGAGATTTCGAGCAGGCCGAGCTGGAAGACCTGGAACAGGCCGACCGGACCGGCCCCGACGACCAGCGCATCACACTCGATCGGCGCAAGGCTCATCGGCGTGGGCGAAGGAGGCGTCAGCGGACCAGCTCGGAGATCTTGCCGGTCTTGTCTTTCCAGTCATCGGCATCAGGCAGCGCGGCCTTGCGCTTGGTGATGCTCTTCCAGCCGTCGGCCTGGGCCAGTTCGGCGTTGAGTTTGATGAAGGCGAGCTGCTCGGCCGGCAGGTCTTCCTCGGCGTAGATCGCGTTGACCGGGCACTCGGGGATGCACACTGCGCAATCGATGCATTCGTCAGGATCGATGACGAGCATGTTCGGGCCTTCGCGGAAGCAGTCCACCGGACAGACGTCGACGCAGTCGGTGTATTTGCAGCGGATGCACGATTCGGAGACGACGTGGGTCATTGGACTTCGAGAGTGGGTTTCATTCGGGAAACCCTTAATTGTACGTACTTGATGTTGATTGCGCCTTCAGGGCCGCGTCGGCCCATGAAGACACAGGCTGGAGTCAGGCTTTGGCCAGCACCGCCCCGGCGGTCCGGTGCGATGCGGTGTCGACGAGAACAAGGGCGCCCAGGCTGCGCGATTGCGCATACGGCAGCACGGCCAGCGGTTGCTGCAGTGCGAGCACAACCTCGCCGATGGCATTGGCTTCGAGCCTGTCTGCCGCCTCGGTTTCGAGCGTGCCGATGTGGATGCGGCCCGTGACGCGCTGCACCTTGGCCTTGACCCAGCGGTGGCCTTGCAGCGCCCAATAGACGCGCCCGGCCACGAGCGGCTCGTCGTCCAGCCAGGCGATGGTCGCTTTCAGCTCGCGCACGGGCTCCACCACGCCGGGCGCAAGCAGCCAGTCGCCGCGCGAGACGTCGACTTCGCGGTCGAGCACGATGCCGGCACTGCGGCCTGCGCCCACCGGCCCCGGCTGGCGGGCATGGTCCAGCACTTGCGCCACCGTGGCGGTCTGGCCGCCGGGCAGGATTTCGACGGCCTGGCCGGCCTCGACCTGGCCGCTGCCGACGCGGCCCCAGAACACCCGCCGACCCTGCGACGTGTCGGACGACGACGAGAATTTCTCGACCCATTGCACCGGAAAGGCGAAGGGCACGGCCTGATCGGGGGCGGTGACGGGCAGCGACTCCAGCAGTTCCAGCAGGCCGGGACCGGTGTAGCCGCACCAATCGGCGCGCTTCTCGGCCACGTTCCAGCCTTCCAGCGCGGAAATCGGGACGATGGCCGTGACCTGCACGCCGGCCGCCTCGGCAAAAGCGCGCAGTGCGGCCGAGATGCGTTCGAACGCGCCTGTGGCGTCATCGACCGCGTCAAGCTTGTTGACGGCGAACACGATCGACTGCACGCGCAGCAGATGCGCCAGAAGCGTATGGCGGCGGGTCTGCAGCAGCAGTTCGGCGGGCTCGGCGGCGTTCGCATTCTTCGCCCAGGGCAGCTTGGTCGCATCGACCAGCACCACCGCCGCGTCGGCGCTGGATGCGGCGGTGACCATGTTGCGGGTGTATTGCTCGTGGCCGGGCGCGTCGCCGATGATGAACTTCCGCTTGGCGGTCGAGAAGTAGCGGTAGGCGACGTCGATCGTGATGCCTTGTTCGCGCTCTGCCGACAGGCCGTCGGTCAGCAGTGCCAGGTCATGCGTGCCCCCGCGCTGTACGCCGGCCAGTTGGTCCTGCAGCACGGCCTTGCTGTCCACCAGCAGACGACCGATCAACGTGCTCTTGCCGTCGTCGACGCTGCCGCAGGTGATGAAGCGAAGGGCCGTCCCCGTGTCGCCGTCGTGCGCCGCGCTCGTTGTGCGCTCTTGAGTTTCAACAGTGGTCATGTTCAAGGGGTTCAGAAGTACCCGTCTTTTTTCCGTTTTTCCATCGAGGCGTCGGAGGTCTTGTCGTCCATCCGCGTCGCGCCGCGTTCGCTGACTTCCGCCACCAAGGTCTCGATCACCACCTCACCGGCGTTGGCTGCCAGGCTCTCGACGGGGCAGGTGCAGGTGATGTCGCCCACCGTGCGGAACCGCACGTCGCGCTGCTCGACCTGCTCGCCCTCGCGAGGCGGCGTGAGCTCGGTGACCGGCACCAGCAGGCCACGGCGTTCCACGACATCGCGGCGATGGGTGTAGTAGATGGACGGCAGTGCGACGTGTTCGCGTGCGATGTACTGCCAGACGTCGAGCTCGGTCCAGTTCGAGATCGGAAAGACGCGGAAGTGCTCGCCCGGCGCATGGCGCGTGTTGAACAAGGTCCACAGTTCCGGGCGCTGGTCCTTCGGTTGCCATTGGCCGAAGCTGTCGCGGTGCGAAAAGAAGCGCTCCTTGGCGCGTGCCTTTTCTTCGTCGCGGCGGGCGCCGCCGATGAGCGCGTCGAACTGGAATTCTTCAATCGCCTCCAGCAGCGTCACGGACTGGTGCACGTTGCGCGACTCGCCCGGATGCGCCAGTCGCACCGTGCCTCGCTTCATCGAGTCTTCGACGTTGCGCACGATGAGTTCGGCGCCAAGCTCGCGGGCTCGCTGGTCGCGAAACTGCGTCACTTCGGGGAAGTTGTGGCCCGTGTCGATCATCAGCAGCGGATAAGGCAACCGGCCCGCGCCGAAGGCCTTCTCGGCGCACTTGAGCAGCACCAGCGAGTCTTTGCCGCCCGAGAAGAGCAACGCAGGGCGCTCGAAGGCAGCGGCGACTTCGCGCAGGACGAAGATCGCTTCTTCTTCCAGCGCGTCCAGGTGGGCGTTGGACAGTCGATTGACCGAGTCCGTCGCAATGGGTTCGAGCAGTTCGGGTGCGGTTCGAGCGTTCATCGAGGATGCTTTGTCTTTGGGTGAATGGATCAGTGCGCCAGGTGAAGGCCGCACTCGCGGTTGTCCTCGCCCTTGGTCGGATCCACATAGTCGAAGTTGTTGGGCAGGCCGTGCTTCTCGCAGTACTCGTACAGGTCCTTGGACGACCAATGCAAGAGCGGCGCCACCTTGATGAGGCCGTCAGGGTTGATGCTCACCGGTTCCATCTGCGCACGAACGGCCGTGTCCGTGGCGCGCAGGGCGGTGAACCAGACCTTGGGTGCCGTCTCGCGCAGGGCGCGGGCAAAGGGCTCCAGCTTCACTTCCTCGGTGAAGGCGGCATGGCGTGGATTGTCCAGTGCGGGCGTGGGGCCGTCGACTGCTTCGCGGTGCGCACGCGAGCGCAGCGGCAGATAGATGCGCAGGTTCAGGCCCAGTTGCTTCGTCACCTCGTCGGCGAACCGATAGGTGGCTTCGGTGTTGTAGCCGTTGTCCATCCAGATTACCGGAACGTCGCGTCGGGCCTGCGTGACCAGATGCAGGATCACGGCTTCGAACGGACGGAAGTTGGTGGTGACGATGGCGCTTTGGCCCAGGCCCAGGGCCCAGTCCACCAGGCCGGCAGCATTGCGGCCGAGCGTGGCGTTGACGTGTGAGAGGTCGATGCTCATGGGGTTCGATGTATCTCGGAACCCAGGACTTTAGGGAGGACCCTTATGAAAGCAAACGAACTTTTAGTTCATGCGTTATGCGGATAAGCAAATGCGCCAATGTCCATGCGGCCTGCGGCGCCGCCACCGGGCTTCTTCGGATAAGGGCGCTGCAGGCACGTCATGCTGTTGGAAGCGCTGCGCCGCGCGAGGCTGCGTTGCGCCATGAAAAAGGCCGCCAGTGCCCGAAGGAGCATTGGCGGCCTGAGCCTGGTTTGACGAGAGGCGCGCTGTCCGTCGACGTCAGCCGCGCGCGAACAACGGCGCCGCTTCCTGGGCATCGCCCTGGTAGTAGCTGCCGAAGCGATCGAACTGGCGCTGCGCGTCGGACACGTCCACGCCTTCACGCAGCACCGCGCTCGAAAAGCCGGTGCGCTGCATCTGCACGAGTTGGTCGATCAGCACGTCGCCCGTGGCGCGGATGTCGCCCGTGAAGCCGAGGCGGCGGCGCAGCAGGAAAGCCTGGCTGTAGGCCCGGCCGTCGCTGAACTTCGGAAAGTCCAGGTCGATGCGATCCACATCCGACAGGCAGACCTCGATGGCGAGCGGATCGGCATCGTTGGGCAACTGCAGGACATTGGGTTCGCCATCGTCGACGTGTTCCTCGACCGAAAGAATGCGAAGGGTGCGGTTCATGCGAGGGCTTCCTCTTCTTGCGCCTTCAGGCGAGCGGCGTTGGCGGCGGTCTTGAACGGCTCATGGCCGACGCGGCGCAGCGTGTCGATGAAATTCTCGCGGCGGCCGTCGACCGTGGCGCGTGTGTCGCGGTAGGTGCCCAGCAGTGCTTCGATCACGCCCGGCACTTCGACGGCCGAGAACGACGGGCCGACCACCTTGCCGGCGCCTGCCGGACCCGACAGGTCGGAGCCGTCCGAACCGCCCAAGGTCACCTGGTACCACTCCTTGCCGTCCTTGTCGACGCCCAGGATGCCGATGTGACCACTGTGGTGATGCCCGCACGAATTGATGCAACCGCTGATGTGCAGGTCGATCTCGCCGATGTCGTCGAGCTCGTCCAGGTCCTGGTAGCGCTCGGTGATCGCCTCGGCGATGGGGATCGAGCGTGCGTTGGCCAGCGCGCAGAAATCACCGCCGGGGCAGGCGATCATGTCGGTGAGCAACTGCACGTTGCTGCTGGCAAAACCCGCCTCGCGCGCGGCGAGCCACAGGGCGTGCAGGTCTTCCGCATGCACCCACGGCAGCAGCAGGTTCTGGTCGTGCGTGACGCGCGCTTCGCCAGCGGAGAAGCGGTCGGCCAGCAGCGCGGCGGTATCGAGCTGATCGGCCGATGCATCGCCCGGTGCCTGCAGGCGGCGCTTGAAGGACAGCGTCACGGCACGCAGCAGCGGATTCTTGTGGGCGGCCACGTTGCGCTGCAGCCAACGCTCGAACATGCGGTCTTCCTGCGCGTGCGCGCGCAGTTCGACCTCGGTCTGCTCGAGCGGCTGGTAGACGCGGCTGGCCAGCTCCGGAGGCACGAAGGACGCCGAAACGCGGTCCAGCTCGGCCTGCGTGATCGTGTGCGGCGCGCCGTCGCGCTCGACGATCTGCTTGTATTCGGCCTCGACGTCATCGATGTAGACCTGGCCCTCTGCCTTCACCAGGATCTTGATGCGCGCCTTGTACATGTTGTCGCGCCGGCCATAGCGGTTGTAGACGCGCACCACCGCTTCGAGGTAGTTGAGGATCTGGTTCCAGGGCAGGAACTCGCGCAGCACGGTGCCGATGATCGGCGTGCGGCCCATGCCGCCGCCCACGCGCACCTGGAAGCCCACTTCGCCGGCTTCGTTCTTCAGCAGGCGCAGGCCCACGTCGTGCCAGCCGGTGGCGGCGCGATCTTCGGCGGCGCCGGTGATCGCGATCTTGAACTTGCGCGGCAGGAAGGCGAACTCGGGATGCAGCGTGCTCCACTGGCGCATGATTTCGGCGAAGGGGCGCGGATCGGCCACTTCGTCCTCGGCCACACCGGCCAACTCGTCGCTGGTGATGTTGCGGATGCAGTTGCCGCTGGTCTGGATCCCGTGCATGTCGACGCTGGCCAGCAGGTCCATCACATCGGCGGAGCGCGCCAGCGGGATCCAGTTGTACTGGACGTTCTGGCGCGTGGTGAAGTGCGCGTAGTGCGTCGGCAGCTTGGCGGTGCCCAGCGCGCCTTGCGTCTGGGTGGCGAGGCGGTAGACCTCGGCCTCGGGCTCGTCGTATTCGCGGGCGATCCTGGCCAGCACGCGAAGCTGCGCGCTGGAGACTTCGCCGTAGGGCACTGCGACGCGCAGCATCGGCGCGTAGCGTTGCACATACCAACCGTTCTGCAGGCGAAGCGGCTTGAACTCGTCTTCGGAGATCTTGCCCTTCTGCCAGCGTTCGAGCTGGTCGCGATATTGCGCGGCGCGTTGCCGCACGAACTGGCGATCGAATTCTGTGTACTGGTACATCGTGTCTTCTTTGGAAGGCGGAGAAATGCGCAGCTCCGCCCGGCTCATGAGCGACCCGCGACTTTAGACGCTGTCGTCATGCCACCCAACTACATTTTGGTTCGCGCGTTATGCGCATAAGCTTATTCACCGCCGCGGATGTGGACTGCCGCGACTGGTGCTAGCGCAATTGCGCAGATGGGTCATTGACCCGAGGCAAGGCGCCCCATCATGGTGCGCTGTCACAATCGCGGCCTACGGAAGATCCTCTCAGCCTTGCGGCGCACCGGCCGCGCAGAGGCATTCATGCGACCGCCTTTCGGGCGCAAAGCATCTCATGGCCACTTCACTCATCTCCTCCACCCAAGCCGAGTCCCGCTGGCAGGCCGTGCGGCAATGGCTGCGCGCCTTTAGGCCCGCGCAACTCCGGGTCGATGGCCGCGAGCGGCTGCGCGCGGCCTTCGGCGCGTTGCTGGGTATCGGCATCACGGCTGCCGTCTGCCACACTGCCGGCCTGGGCACGCAAGCCCTGTGGATCGTGGCGCCCATGGGCGCGAGCGCGGTCCTGATCTTCGCGGTGCCGGCCAGTCCGTTGGCCCAGCCTTGGGCCGTGGTGGGCGGCAACACCTTGTCGGCCCTGGTCGGCATTGCCTGCGCGAACTGGATCGCGCCGGTGGACCTGGCCGCCGGCGTCGCGGTCGGCCTGGCCATCGCACTCATGTTCAGCCTGCGCTGCCTGCATCCGCCCGGTGGAGCCAGTGCGCTCATGATGGTGTTGGGCGGCGTGACCGATCCGCACGTCGCGCTGGCGCCCGTGCTCGTCAATACGCTGCTGATGGTGTCGGTGGGCATCATCTGGAACAGCGCCACGGGCCGACGCTATCCGCATGCGCAGGCGCCGGGACCGGCCGCCACCCGCAGCGCCACCGAGAACGACCTGGATGCCGTGCTGGCGCACTACAACCAGGTGCTCGACGTGCCGCGCGACGATCTGCTCGCGCTGCTCGGCCACACGCGACTGGCGGGCTACCAGCGCATGCTCGCCAACACCCCGTGCTCGGACATCATGTCGCGCGATGTGGTCACGGTGGGGTTCGGAACGCCGCTGCAGGAAGCCTGGGCGCTGCTGCGGCAAAAGCACATCAAGGCGTTGCCGGTGGTGGACCGGGCAGGGCGGATCGCCGGCATTGTCACGCTGGCGGATTTTCTGAAGGCGGCCGATCTCGACCTGCACGAAGGCTTCGATGCGCGCCTGAAAAACCTCATCCGCTGGACGCGGACGGTCAATTCCAGCAAGCCCGACGTGGTCGGTCAGATCATGACCCGCCGCGTGCGGGTGGCTCGATCGGATCGTGCGCTGGTGGACCTGGTGCCGCTGTTCGGCAGCACCGGCCACCATCACATCCCGATCGTCGATGAAGCGCAGCGGTTGGTGGGGATCATGACGCAGTCCGACCTGGTGGCGGCCGTCTTCAAGGCAGAGCAGGACGGCGCTTCCGACTCAGCGCCCTGACGTCGCGGTGCCGGTGCAGGCAGTCAGCGTCGTTGGGCCGGCGCTGATCGGTATCCAGTCGGACAGCGGGCGGCAGCGGCCCTTCATGCACAGGCGGTAGTCGGGGACGAATTCGGACCGCGCCAGCACCACTTCCTTGCGCCAGGGATCGTCGAGTGTGTAGTGCCAGATGCCGTGGTCGAGCCGCGCTTGCGGCGGCGGATCCATGCCGGCGCCGGAACCGCGGATGCGGGCGCCGGTGATCACGAGCCAGTGGCCGGCAACGCGGTAGTCCTCGTCCCATTCGATCTTCTCGATCGAATGGGTCCATTGCAGCGTGAAGCGGTCGACCGGCAGGCGGACGGCATAGGTGCCGGCCGCCATGCACAGCGCTGCCACCGTGGCGACGGGCATTCGCGCGCGACTCAGCCCCGGACCGCGGACGCGGCGCGCCGTCGCTGCCCGATGGCATGCCAGACCGCGAGCAGCGCCGCCATGCCCAGGCCGATCTCGTCGGTGGCCGGCAGCGCCGCGACCAGGAACATGGCCGCCACCAGGGCCCAGACGCGCTCCCACCAGCGAAGCGGGCCGATCCAGTGACCGATGGCCGCGCCGCCCCACAGGATGATGGCGATGATCGCCTTCATCACCACATAGGCCGTGGCCGTCCAGCCGCCATCGCCCTGGAGCATCAGCGCCGGCGCATACACGGCCATGTAGGGCACGATGAAGCCGGCAATGGCAACGCGAAGCGCCTGCAGTCCGATCTTCAGGCCCGACTCCCGCGCGATCGGCGCGGCCGCGAATGCGGCCAGCGCCACCGGCGGCGTCAGGTCGGCCATGATGCCGAAGTAGAAGACGAACATGTGCGAGACGATCAGCGGCACGCCCAGCTCCAGCAAGGCGGGCGCCGCCAGCGAGCTGGTGATGATGTAGTTGGGAATGGTGGGGATGCCCATGCCCAGGACCAGGCAGACGAGCATCGTCAGCACGAGGCTCAGCAGAAGGCTGTTCTTGCCGATGTCGATGATGTAGCCGGCGAACAGGGTTGCCGCGCCGGTGAGCGTCAGGATGCCGATGATCACGCCCACCAGCGCGCAGGCGATGCCCACGGGCAACGCATGGCGCGCACCGTCGGCCAGCGAAGCCACCGCCAGGCGCAGCGTGTCGCGACCGCCTTTGACCCACAGCAGGGCGACTGCCATGACCAGAGCCAGCACGATGATGGCGCCGATGCCCCACTTGAAGAAGCTGGACGCCGCCAGGCCGATCAGCACCCAGAACAGCACGCGCAGCGGATAGTTGCCAAAGCGCACCGTCAATGCTGCGCCGAAGATCAGCACCACCGTCAGCGCCAGGCCCACCATGCCGGAAAAGAGCGGCGTGTATCCCGAGAACAGAAGCCACACCAGCACAGCCAGCGGCAGGATCAGGTACCAGCGCAGCCGGATCGCGGTCCAGGGATTCGGACACTCATCCTTGGGCATGCCCACCAGGCCGCGGCGGCCCGCTTCCAGGTGGACCATCAGGAATGCCGTGAAGAAGTAGAGCAGGGCTGGAATGGCCGCGGCCTTGCAGATCTCGACATACGGCACGTCGATGGTCTCGGCCATGATGAAGGCCACCGCGCCCATCACCGGCGGCATGATCTGGCCGCCCATGCTCGACGTCGCCTCCACGCCACCGGCAAAGTCCGCCCGATAGCCGAAGCGCTTCATCAGCGGGATGGTGAACTGCCCCGTCGTCACCACGTTGGCCACGCCCGAGCCGCTGATCGTGCCCATGAGGCCGGACGACACCACCGCCACCTTGGCCGGACCGCCCTTGGCATGCCCGAACAATCCCAGCGCGAAATCGGTGAACAGCGTGATCATCCCGGCTTGCTCGAGGAACGCGCCGAACAGGATGAACAGGTAGATGTAGGACGACGACACGTAGGTCGGCGTGCCGTAGATGCCTTCGGTGCCGAAGCCCAGCTGGCCGACGATCTGGTCGATGCCATAGCCGCGGTGCGCCAGGTCACCCGGCAGGTACTGGCCAAACAGCCCGTAGGCCAGGAAGGCCGCGCAGATCAGCGGCAGCGCAAACCCCATGATGCGGCGCGCGCCTTCGAACACCAGCAGGATCACCCACACGCCGATGATCATGTCCCACTGCGTCAGGTCTCCTGCGCGCTGGATCAGGTCTGCCTCGTAGACCCAGTGGTACAGCCCGGCGGCGAAGGCCAGGATGCCCACGGTCCAACCCAGCCACGCCTGGCGAAGCGGCGGATACATCACGAAGGTGAGCAGCAGCAGGAAGCCCACGTGCACCGCGCGGACCACGGTGCTCGACAGCGGACTGAACGCCGCCGTCACGATCTGGAAGACCGAGAACGCGACCGCGATCCAGAAAAGCGGCCCGCTGAACGGGCCGTGGCTTTCATCGGCCGGCGTCTGCAGCGACGCGTCGGCCGTCGCGGTGGTCATTTGAGGAGGCCGACTTCGCGGTAGTACTTCTGCGCGCCGGGGTGGAAGGGCACCGTGGTGCCGCTGGTCGCAGTCTCGCGCTTGATGCCCTTGGCCGCGTTGTGAGCGGCGACCAGCTGGTCAAGGTGTTCGAACATGCTCTTGGTCATGGCGTAGACCACGTCGTCGGACACGCCCTGGTGCGTGACCAGGAAGTTCTTGATCGCGCAGGTGGGGGTGTCGGCGTCTTGCCCGTCGTAGGTCTTGGCCGGGATGGTGGCCGGCTGGTAGGCGGCGTCGCCCACCTTGGCGATCACGTCGGCCGGAATCGGCACCACCACGATCTTGATGCTGGTGGCCAGATCGCGGATGGAAGAAACACCCAGGCCCGCCGATTGCAGCGTGACGTCAAGCTGGCGGTTCTTCATCAGTTCGACCGACTCGCCGAAAGGCAGGTACTCGACCTTGCCGAAATCGGAATAGGCCAGACCCGCCGCCTTCAGGATGGCGCGGGCGTTCAGTTCGGTGCCCGACTTGGGCGCACCCACCGAGATGCGCTTGCCCTTCAGATCGGCCAGGGTCTTGATGCCCGAATCGGCACTGGCCACGATCTGGATGTAGTTGGAATAGATCCCGGCCACCGCGCGAAGCTTGTTCAATGGCGCGTTGAAACCAGCATCCTTGTTGCCTTTCCAGCCGTCCGACAGCGCATCGGCCAATGTGAAGGCCAATTCGCCGCGCCCGGCCTGCAACAGGTTCAGGTTTTCGGCGGATGCCTTGGTGGACTGCACCGTCACCTTGCTGCCGGCAATGGCCTTGTCGAAGATCTGCGAAAGCGCGACGCCCATCGGGTAGTACACGCCGCTTTGTCCGCCGGTCAGGATGTTGACGAACTTCTGCTGCGCCCAGGCCGGAACGCTGGCGCCATATGCGGCCAGGCCGCCGAGCGTGCTCAGCACGACCTGGCGGCGATTGGGGCGAAATGTCTGGGAAGAAGTCTTCATTGGGGTGCTCGTCCTTGTGGGATGGGATGCGCCTTCGTCGGGCGCGGCGATGCCCCTGACTCTATCGGCGTCATCGTTTGCAACATATCCGTGACAACCCCGGACTAATTGCAACTTTCCCACTTGCTTCGTCGCCCCGTGCGACCAGCGCTTGGCTCAGACGATGCGCCGGACGTCCACCGTGACTTCCATACCGAGGTAGGCATCCGACTCGCCGTACCAGGAGCCCGACAGCGGCGTCGCCGAGGCCGGGTCGCGTGCGACGCCGACACGAATGAGCTGTGCGCCGCCCATGAGGTTGTTGGTCGGATCGAAAGCCACCCAGCCCGCACCAGGCAGGTAGACCTGAAGCCAGGCGTGCGTCGAGCCGGCGCCGCTGACCGACGCCGAGCCTTCGGGCGCGTTGCCGGGATCGAGCGCGGCGTCATACAGATAGCCCGAGACAAAGCGCGCCGCAATGCCGAGCCTGCGCGATGCCTCCATCATCAGCAGCGCGTAGTCGCGGCAACTGCCGCTGCCGCGCTCCAGCGTGGTGAGCGGGTCCTGCGTGCCTTCTTCGTTGCGGACCTCGTACTTGAAGTTCGCGCGGATGAAGGCATTCATGCGGCCCAGCACGTCGTGCGTGCGATGGCTGCTGTCGCCTTCGCCGTCGAGGAACTGTCGCGCCCAGGTCATCAAGGTGCCGTCGGGGTCGTCATGGTGCGGGCGCAGGTAGCGCTCCAGGTCCACGTGGTCGCGCACCGCATAGGAGAAGGGTAGGTATCGCGCTGTCGGGTCCAGTTCGAGCTGGTCGGCCGTCGTGGGCACATGCTCGATGCGGAAGGCGCACACGATGCGCAGCTCGGTCGCATCTTCGAGGGGCTGCACCAGGGCGACCGAATTCGAGTGCGGGTCCTGGATCAGCCGGATGCTTGCAGTTGGGCTGACCTGCAGGTCGGTGGCCAGCACACGAAGGTCGTGGCTGTCGCGGGGTCGGAACATGACGCGATGCAGCCCGAATCCGACCGGTTCCTTGTAGCGATAGATCGTCGTGTGTGTGATGTCGTAGCAGGTGGGCATGATGGGGCGGCGGTGCGTACACCGGCGGCGTGTGACGGTGAAAGGGCAGCAGGGCCTTCAGGCCGTGCGTCTTGTGTCCAGCGCTTCTGCCAGGGCGGACTGTAGCGGCAATGGCTCGCCGTGCCAGCGTGCGGCCAGGCTTTCGGCGCACAGGGCCGCGAAGCTGAGCCCGCGCGAGCCGAGCGCAGTGCAAATCCACGGGCCTTGCGGGTCGAGAGGGGCGGCTGGCCCGACGAGCGGGCGGCGGTCGCGGCTCACGCAGCGAAGGCCGGCCCACGCGCGCAACAGCCCTTGCCGATGCGCGGCCATCGCTTGTGCCGCTGCGCCAGGATGCAGCTCGCCCAGGCGATCCAGGTTGACCAGAGTTTCGGCCTCGCGCAGTTCGCGCGAGGTGTCGCCACGCACGTACGTGGAACCTGCCAGCCAGAACGCGTCGTCGCCCTCCGGCACGTTCGTGATGAGGTGGCCATTGCCGTTGACGGGATGCGGCTGCGCTTGAACCCCATCCGCGATCGGGCCGGAGCCCATCAGGACCTGGCCTCGCACGACGTGAAGCGGCAACTGCGGAGCCAGCCATGTGCTGTCCACGCCGCAGGCAATGACCACGCGATCCGCGCGCGCGAGTGTTCGGCCGGCTTGGTCGTTGGCCTGCCAGGCGTCGGCGCGGTCGCCGGCAACGCGCGAAAGCGCGGCCACCGGGGCTTGGGTGAGCAGGGACACGCCCGGCTGATCGAGCCATGCCTGCACCAGCCGCGCCGGTCGCACCCACGCGGCGCGGGCGTGCCAGATCGCGGGCGCCTGTGCGGGCAGGCCAGCGGCCTGCATGCGCTGCGGATCGGCGATCCAGGATTCATTCGGCCCGTCGGCTTGCCAGTCGGCGGGCATCCGAATCGGGCCTTCGCGCCGTTCGAGTGCACCGGTCGGTGACCAGTCCACGCCCGATTTCAAAGTGGCGGCAAGCTGTTGCCAAGTGGCGCGGATGCCCGCGCGAGTCAGCCGCGACATCAGTGCGTCGTCGGGTGAACAGTGCGGCGCCATCAGTCCGACCGGCAAGCCGGAGGCGCCAGCAGCCGCATGAGCTCCGGCTTCGAGCACCGTCACCTGCCAGCCGCGTCGCGCAAGGCTGGCCGCGACGGCCGCGCCGGCGAGCCCGGCACCGATGACCATGCAATGCCCAGGCGCTTCGATGCGGTCGGGCGAAGCGGGCGAACGCCTCGGGGTCCACGGTGGATCGAACAAGGCCTCCAGCCGGTCGCGCTTGGGCGGAAGGCCCGGCGCCTTGACCGATGAGAAGCCCAGCGGCGTCAATGCGTCGCGCAGCGGCCTGGCAATGGACCAGGTCGCGAGCCGCGTGCCGCGCCGGGCAAACCGAGCCACGGCCTTGAGCAGTGGAGGGGACCACATCTGCGGATTGCGTGCCGGACTGAATCCGTCGAGGAAGATGCTGTCGGCATCGAAATGGGCAAGGGTGCGCAGCTGCGCATGCGCATCGCCGATGCACAGCGTCAGCAGGACCTGTCCGCGCTCGAACCAAAGGCGATGGACGCCGGGCAGCAGGCCATGCCATTGCGCGGCCAGTTCTTCCGCGAGCCCGGCCAGTTCCGGATAAGCCTGTGCGGCGCGGCGAAGATCGTCGGCGGCGACCGGGTAGGCCTCGACAGACACGAAATGCAGGATCTGCGCTCGCGCGGCATCGTTCTTCCACGCCAGCCAGGTGGCAAGAAAGTTCAGGCCGAGGCCGAAGCCGGTTTCGAGGACGGTCCAGCGCGCTTGACCCGCCCATGCCTGCGGGATTCGGCAGCCGCCCAAAAACACATGGCGCGCCTGCGCCAATGCACCGCTGCTCGAGTGGTAGATGTCGTCGAAACGCGCGCTTCGCGGCAGCCCATCCACGCCCCAGTCGACGGGCTCACAAGCCGCCACGGCGCTCAGGTTCCGCGCTGGTGACGATCAGGCGCTGGGCGGCACGTAGCCCTGGGCCACGTCTGCGCCGTCGCCGAAGAAATGCTTCTCCATCTGGCGGGCGAGGTACTGGCGGGCGCGTTGGTCTGCCAGGTTGAGCCGGTTCTCGTTGACCAGCATGGTCTGCTGCTTGAGCCAGGCGGCCCAGGCCTCTTTGCTCACGCTTTCCCAGATGCGCTTGCCGAGCTCGCCAGGATAGGGCGGAAAGTCCAGACCTTCGGCCTCGCGGCCGAGCTTGATGCATTGAACCATGCGTGCCATGGAATGCCTGCCTTCTTGAATTCGAGATGTATGTGGAGGGGCGAATCGTTCGCGGCGCGAGTCTCCTGCGGGAGGGGCGCGCCGTAGCGCCGAGCCTGCGACTTTAGCAAGCTTTGTCCGAGGCGCCGGCGTCGGGCTCGCGATCGCCATGCCGCCAACGATGGACATGGCTGCCTTTAGCGCAGCGGCGACGGCATGACGGGACAGGCTGTCACCACTGCGATGCCTTCGCTGACGCACGCCCGAGACCGTTCCCGCCTACCATCGACCCAAGAGCGCGATCGCGCGCAAGGAGATGAATGGGATGTCGCATTTCGAAGTCGCAGAGATTGTTTCTGCCTTGCGCGCAGTGCGCAATGAATGGCGTGATTCGCAAGGTCGTCCACGCGACCCCGTCAGCCGGGAGCTGCCATCGCGCGAGGCGATGTCGAACGTGGTCGAGCAGCTCAAGGGGGCGTTGTTTCCCATGCGGCTCGGGCCGGCCGAGTTGCGTCACGAGAGCGAGGACTTCTTCGTCGGCTACACGCTGCATGCCGCATTGCAGGCGCTGTTGGTGCAGGTCGAGCTGGAACTGGCGCACGATGCGCGGCATGCCCCCGCGCCGGGCGCCGAAAGCGAAGATCTGAAGGCGCGCGCCCTGGCGCTCACCCGGGAATTCGCCGCCGAGCTGCCGCGCATGCGCCGCATCCTCGACGTGGACGTGCTGGCCGCCTTCCAAGGCGATCCGGCCGCGCGCAGCGTCGACGAAGTGCTGTTGTGCTACCCGGGCGTGGTGGCGCTCATTCACCACCGCATCGCGCACAAGCTCTATTCGCAAGGGTTGGTGCTGCTCGCGCGCATGGTTTCGGAGCAGGCCCATGCGCAGACGGGCATCGACCTGCATCCCGGCGCCCAGATCGACGAAGGCTTTTTCATGGACCACGGCACGGGCATCGTCGTGGGCGAAACCGCCGTCATCGGCAAACGGGTGCGCCTTTACCAGGCAGTCACTCTGGGCGCCAAGCGTTTCCCTACCGACGAGCATGGCAATCTGCAGAAGGGCCTGCCGCGCCACCCGCTGGTGGAGGACGATGTGGTCATCTACGCGGGAGCGACCATCCTTGGCCGCGTGACCATCGGGCGCGGCGCCACCATCGGCGGCAATGTGTGGATCACTTCCGACGTGCCGCCGGGCGCCAGCGTGACTCAGGCCAGTCTTCAGAGCGGGCGGCCTGTCACCTGAGCTTGTTCAGTTTCTTTTTCTTATGGAGAGCAACGCATGAGTCAGATCAAGATCGCAGTCGTCATCGGCAGCTTGCGCAAGGATTCGCTGAACCGCAAGCTGGCCCTGGCTTTGGCCCACCTGGCGCCCTCGGACGTCACCTTCGAGCATGTCCAGATCGACGACCTGCCGCTCTACGACCAGGACGACGATGCCAAGCAGGCCGAATCGGTTCGACGGCTCAAGGCGCAGATCGCATCTGCCCAGGGTGTGTTGTTCGTGACGCCCGAATACAACCGCTCGGTTCCCGGCGTGCTGAAGAATGCGTTGGACAACGCGTCCCGCCCCTATGGCCAGAGTGCCTGGGCGGGCAAGCCGGCGGGTGTGATCGGCGTCTCCATCGGGCCGATGGGGACGTCAATGGCTCAGCAGCACCTGCGCAATGTGCTGGCCTACCTCGACATGCCGACGATGGGCCAGCCCGAGGCGTACATCCAGAACAAGGAAGGCCTGTTCGACGAGAAAGGCCACGTCGGCGAAGCCAGCCGCGAGTTCCTCACGGGCTGGGTCGCCAAGTACGTGGCCTGGGTCAAGAAGCACTCCGCCTGATCAGGCGGCGACCTTGTTCGCGCCCTGATTGGCCGCTTCGGTGCTGGCGCGCTGGATGTCGCCATGGGCCGACGCCAGGGCGCTGGCCTTCTGGGTTTCGCCCATCGCCAGACCTTCGGCACGCACGAAGCGAACGTCGGTGATGCCGAAGAAGCCGAACACCACCTTCAGGTAGCTTTCCTGGTGCTCGGCCGCCTGGCCGGCGTCGGTCGTGGAATACACGCCGCCGCGGCTGGACACCACGATCACCGTCTTGCCGACTGCCAGACCTTGCGGGCCCTTCTCGGTGTACTTGAAGGTGCGGCCGGGCTGCGCCAGGCGGTCGATCCAGGCCTTGAGCTGGCTGGGGATCGAAAAGTTGTACAGCGGCGCGCCCACCACCACCACGTCGGCGGCCAGGAACTGGCTGACCAGTTTTTCCGACACTGCGTTCTCGCGCTTTTGCGCTTCGCTCAGCTCGACACCGGCGGGCAGGCGGGGTGCCATGGCGTCCATGTCGAAGTGGGCCGGCGCGTCGGCCGCCAGATCCAGGTATTCGACTTGGGTGCCGGGGTGCTTGGCAACCCAATCGGCCACGGCAGCGGCCGTCAGCTGACGCGACACGGAGTTCGTGCCAAGGATGCTCGAATCGACATGCAGAAGCTTCATGGTGTGCTCACTTTCCTTGAGGAGGGCCAGCAAAGCGCTGGCATGGAAGAGAGTTTATTTGTGCGTCGAATGATTGATAAGTAGGCGAAAATGCCATAGATTGTCCTGAAATTGAGTCGAAAGCCGAGGGTATGCAGGATCTGAACGACATGGTGTATTTCGCCGAGGTGGCAGAGCGAGGTGGCTTCGCCGCGGCGGGGCGGGCGCTGGGCATTCCCAAATCGAGGCTGTCGCGCCGAGTGGCCGATCTGGAGGGCCAGCTGGGCGTCCAACTGCTTCAGCGCAGCACCCGCAGCCTGTCGCTCACGCCCGCCGGCGATCTATTCCTGCGGCATTGCGTCGCCATGCGCGACGCGGCTCAGACGGCAGCGGATGCGGTGGCGCAGGTGCAGTCCGAGCCTCGGGGCACCATCCGTGTCAGTTGTCCGGTGACCATGGCGCAGGGCAGTGTCGGGCCGCTCGTGGCCCGGTTCATGAAGCGCTATCCGGCCGTGCGGGTCGAAATGATGGTCGTCAATCGCCCCGTCGATCTGATCGAGGAGGGCGTCGACGTGGCTCTGCGAGTGCGGGCGCAGATCGAGGACAGCGCTACGCTGGCGGCGCGCAACTTCGGCAACAGCGGCGGCATCCTGGTCGCCAGTCCCGAACTGCTGCGGCGCCAGGGGCCGGTCGGCGCGCCGGGAGACCTGGACAAACTGGATGCAGTGGGTATGTCCGCCACCGGCGACGGCCGCGCGCAGATGCGCCTGCTGGGGCCACAGGGGCAGGAGCACACCTGGCACTACGCGCCGCGCCTCGTCGCCGACGACCTGGCAACGCTGAAGTTCGCGGTGCTCGACGGCATCGGTGCATCGATGCTGCCGGACTACATGTGCCGCAAGGAGCTGCGCAACGGGTTGCTGGTCGAGGTGCTGCCCGGCTGGGCGCCTCCGCCGGGCATTGCGCATGCCATGTTCCAGGCCCGCAGGGGGATGGTGCCGGCCGTGCGCAAGTTCATCGACTTCCTGGCCGAGAACCTGGATGGTGACGAGCCGCACGACGTCGTGATCTGAGGCAACAGTCTGTATCGCCTTATGCGCAGAACGAGATATTCAAACAAACAGATATTCGTTTGAGTTCGTTGCACGGGCCATCACAATCTGGCCCTTTCCAAGAGATCCTGGGCTATCCATGACCACCAGAACACAAAAGATCATCGCCGCGCTGGGCCTGGCCCTGTCGGCTGTCGCGCTGCCTGCCGCCGCGCAGACCACCTTGCTGAACGTCTCGTACGACGTGGCGCGCGAGTTCTACAAGGACTACAACAGCGCCTTCGTCGCCCACTACAAGAAGACGACCGGCAAGGACGTGAAGATCGACCAGTCGCACGCCGGCTCCAGCGCTCAGGCGCGCGCCGTGGCCGACGGCCTGGATGCCGACGTGGTCACGATGAACACCACCACCGACATCGAGTTCCTGGCGGACAAGGGCGTGGTGGCCAAGGATTGGGCCAAGCGCTTCCCCGACAACGCCGCCCCAACCACCTCGACGATGCTGTTCATGGTGCGCAAGGGCAACCCCAAGGGCATCAAGGACTGGGACGACCTGATCAAGCCCGGCGTGCAGGTCGTGGTGGTCAACCCCAAGACCGGCGGCAACGGCCGCTATGCCTACCTGGCGGCATGGGGCTATGTGAAGAAGAAGGGCGGCACCGACGCCCAGGCTGCCGAGTTCGTCGGCAAGCTGTTCAAGAACGTGCCGGTGCTGGCGCGCGGCGGCCGCGATGCCACCACCGCCTTCCTGCAGCGCAACATTGGCGACGCGCTGATCACCTTCGAATCCGAAGTCATCTCCATCGATCGTGAGTACGGCGCCGGCAAGGTCGATGTGGTCTACCCGTCGATCAGCGTGCTGGCCGAGAACCCGGTGGCCGTGGTCGAACGCACCGTGGCCAAGAAGGGCACCGCCGACCTCGCCAAGGCCTATCTCGACTACCTGTATTCCGAGGAAGGCCAGGAGATCGCCGCCAAGCACGCCATGCGCCCGCGCAACCAGGCCGTGCTGAAAAAGCATGCCGACGTGTTCAAGCCGCTGCAGTTGTTCACCGTGCAGGAACTCTTCGGCAGCCTGGGCGAAGCTCAGAAGGTCCACTTCAACGACGGCGGCCAGTTCGACAAGCTCTACACGCCCGGCGGTAAATAATCGGGTCATGCCGAGTTCCAATTCCCCGGCGCTGCCAGCTTCCCCGGCAGCGCCGGTTTCACGTTCGGGGTCTCCTCGCGCAGGTCGCGCCAGGCGCGTGTTGCCGGGCTTCGGCCTGACGCTGGGCTACACGCTTTTCTGGCTGGGCCTGATCGTCCTGCTGCCTTTGTCGGCCTTGCTGCTCAAGAGCTTTTCCCTCACCTGGGAACAGTTCTGGACGGCGGTTAGCGCGCCTCGTGTGTTGGCCTCGTACCGGCTGACCTTTGGCGCTTCCTTCCTGGCGGCGCTGGTCAACCTGTTCGCGGGCCTGCTGGTCGCCTGGGTTCTGGTGCGCTACGAATTTCCGGGCAAGCGAATCGTCGATGCGCTGGTCGATCTGCCATTCGCGTTGCCGACGGCCGTGGCCGGTATTTCGCTCACTGCGCTCCTGGCCGGCAACGGCTGGATCGGCCAGTACCTGGAGCCCCATGGCATCAAGCTCGCCTTCACGCCGGCCGGCGTGGTGATCGCGCTGATCTTCATCGGGCTGCCATTCGTGGTGCGAACGGTGCAACCGGTGCTGGAAGACAGCGAGAAGGAGCTCGAAGAAGCCGCCACGTCGCTCGGCGCCACGCGCTGGCAAACCTTCTGGCGGGTGATCCTGCCTTCGATCCTGCCGGCCCTCATCACTGGTTTCGCGATGGCCTTTGCCCGCGCCATCGGTGAATACGGCTCGGTGATCTTCATCGCCGGCAACATGCCCATGGTTTCCGAAATCACGCCGCTCATCATCATCGGCAAGCTGGAGCAGTACGACTACGCCGGCGCCACCGCCGTCGCGGTGGTGATGCTGCTGTTCTCGTTCGTGATGCTGCTGGTCATCAACGCGCTGCAGGGCTGGCAACGCCGCCGCGCCGGAGGTGCGTCATGAGTGGTGGTACCACGTTGCGGGCCGCGAACCGCCGCGCCAAGGCCGGCACGACCGAATCGCCCCTGGTCCGCTGGCTGCTGATCGGCCTGGCGCTGGCCTTCATGACGCTCTTCCTCGTCTTGCCGCTCGCAGCCGTGGCGACCGAGGCATTGCGCAAGGGCCTGGACGCCTACATCGAGGCGCTGCGTGAGCCCGATGCCTGGGCGGCGATCTGGCTGACGCTGATCACCGCCGCCATCTCGGTGCCGCTCAACCTGGTTTTCGGCGTGGCCGCAGCCTGGGCGATCGCCAAGTTCGAGTTCCGAGGCAAGGCCTTCCTGACGACGCTGGTGGATCTGCCGTTCGCGGTGTCGCCGGTCGTGGCCGGTCTGGTCTACGTGCTGGTGCTGGGCGCGCAAGGCTGGTTCGGCCCCTGGCTGGCCGAACACAACATCAAGATCATCTTTGCCGTGCCCGGCATCGTGCTGGCGACCGTGTTCGTCACGTTCCCTTTCATCGCCCGCGAACTGATCCCGCTGATGCAGGCGCAAGGCAGCGACGAGGAACAGGCCGCCATCGTGCTGGGTGCCACCGGATGGCAGACCTTCTGGCGAGTCACGCTGCCCAACATCAAGTGGGGCCTGCTCTATGGCGTGATCCTCTGCAACGCACGCGCCATGGGCGAGTTCGGTGCGGTGTCGGTCGTGTCGGGCCACATCCGCGGCCAGACCAACACCATGCCGCTGCACGTGGAAGTGCTCTACAACGAATACCAGTCCGTCGGCGCCTTTGCGGTGGCATCGCTGCTGGCGCTGCTGGCCCTGGTCACGCTGGTGATCAAGACCGCGATCGAATGGCGCCACGAGCGCGAGATGAAAGCCCTGGCCGCGCTGCCGCCCGAGCGCCCCACGCCGGCAACGCCCGTGGCGAAGCCCGCCGCGCAAAGCGCATCCGAAAGACAAGCACTATGAGCATCGAAATCCGCAACGTCAGCAAGCGCTTCGGCGACTTCCAGGCCTTGGGCGACGTCAGCCTGGACATCGCCTCTGGCGAATTGGTCGCGCTGCTCGGCCCTTCGGGCTGCGGCAAGACCACGCTGCTGCGCATCATCGCCGGCCTCGAAGCGGCCGACGCTGGCAGCATCCTTTTCGCCGGCGAGGACACCACCGATGTGCACGTTCGCGAACGGCAGGTGGGCTTCGTGTTCCAGCACTACGCGCTGTTCCGCCACATGACGGTGTTCGAGAACGTAGCCTTCGGCCTGCGCGTCCGGCCACGCCGCACGCGGCCGAGCGAGGCGCAGATCAAGGCCAAGGTGCACGAACTGCTCAGCCTGGTGCAACTCGATTGGCTGGCGGACCGCTATCCGTCGCAGCTCTCGGGCGGCCAGCGCCAGCGGATCGCACTGGCACGCGCCCTGGCCGTGGAGCCCAAGGTGCTGTTGCTCGACGAGCCCTTCGGTGCGCTCGACGCCAAGGTGCGCAAGGAACTGCGTCGCTGGCTGCGCCGGCTTCATGACGAACTGCACGTGACCTCCATCTTCGTGACGCACGACCAGGAAGAGGCGCTCGAGGTCGCCGACCGCGTCGTGCTGATGAACAAGGGCCGGATCGAGCAGGTCGGCTCGCCCCAGCAGGTCTGGGACCAGCCGGCCAGCCCGTTCGTCTACGGGTTCCTGGGCGACGTCAACCTGTTCCATGGCCGGGCCGACGACGGTGCCGTCGAAGTGCAGGGCATTCGCCTGGAGTCGCCCGAACACGGCAACGTGCGCAACGCTCAGGCTTTGGCCTATGTCCGTCCGCACGACCTCGAGATTCGCCCCTGGGTGGCTGGCGGTACCGGCATTGCGGCCACGCTGGATCGTGCAATTGTTGTCGGTCCGATCGCGCGCCTGGAACTTGAGCCCGTCGACGCGAATCCAGACAATCCGGGCAGCGGAACGATTATCGAAGCGCAGATTCCTGCGCAGCAGTTCCGCGACCTCGGCCTGGCGGAGGGTGACAAGGTGCTTGCCACGCCGCGCAAGGCCCGGGTGTTCGTTGAAGAAGACTGGGTTTCTCCTTGAGCAATGTTTTGAACTTTTTTTTCGGCGCGCCGCGCCGCGCATTCGCGCTGATCTGCCTGGCCTGCATCGGCATGCTGGCATTCGGGCTGTACCTGCAGCATGTGGTGGGCCTGGAGCCCTGTCCCATGTGCGTGGTGCAGCGCTATGCGCTGATGGCGGTGGCCGTTTTCTCGGCGTTGGCCGCCATGAGCAGTGGGCGTGGGCTCAGGAGCCTGTGGGCGGTGCTGGGCCTGGTGGCGAGCATCGGTGGTGCCTTCACGGCCGCACGCCAGACTTGGCTGCAGTGGTATCCGCCCGAATACGTGAGCTGCGGGCGCGACATCTACGGGATGATCGAGCAGTTTCCGCTTCAGCGCGCATTGCCCATGATCTTCCGCGGCAGCGGCGATTGCTCCAAAGTCGACTGGACCTTCCTGGGTCTGTCGATCGCCAACTGGTCTTTCATCGCCTTCGCGGTGTTCGGCCTGCTGACGCTGGCGCTGCTGCTGCGCCGCCCGCGTTCCGGCGGTCTGGCGTCAGCCTGAGCCTTGCTTACAGCGGCAGCGTGTCGAACGCTGCGTAGGAAGTCGCCAGCCAGCTCTTGACGCGCTGGCGCTCCAGCAGGCCCAGGGCATTGGGCCCTTCGCGGTCGTTCACCGCTTTCCAGAAACTGCTGTTGTGCGCGTCGATCTTGCGCATGCTCGCCTCGTACAGGCGGGGCAGCGCAATGACGTGAGCGCGTTTCAGGGCAGCCTTGGCCATCGACTGCGAACCCAGCAGCATGCCGAAATCGCTGCCGCGTCCGTAGTTCTGGACCACGATGTAGTTGGGCTTGTCGCCGAAGGTGTCGACCAGGGTTCCGAGCAGATCGGTCGAATCCTTGCCGTCGTCCATCACGTGCCAGAAATTGACCTTCACGCCCATGTCGGCGAACACGGAGAAGAGGTCTGACTCGTTGATCCAGCGCGCCAGCGGGGCGAGCGTCTGGGCGGCAAGGTCGACGATGACGTTTTGCTGCGGATTGGTTTCGAAGCCGTTGACGACGACGTCCATCCCCTCGAAGGTGTCCACGACCACCGGCGACGCGAAGCCCTCGTAGAAGCGGGTGAACGAACTGTGCGATCTGTCGGTATCGAAGCCGATGAAGGGCTTGCTTCGATCGATGAAGTATTGAGCCAGCAGGCGTGCCGTGACCGATTTGCCCACGCCGCCTTTCTCGCCGCCGATGAAGTTGAGAGAACTCATGTGTTGGCTATGCCTTCGCTTGGTTGGACCGTCGAATCGCCGGACATTCTAGGGGTCGGTGGATGCCGTCCGTCCGGTCGATCGCCAGGACGCATGCGATTTGCGTGCCGGGCAGCCCCGCGCGGCGATGGCCATCGGGGATTGCCAGACCGTCAACTTCTGTCTTCGCACGGGTATCATCGTTGCTTCAGTACGCAGATTCGTCGCTGCGTTAAATTTCCATACAAATCAACAGCTTGGATCGGATTTCTGCTGTAGTGGCGGAGCCGGCCCGGCAAGGCAAGACGCGTGCGCCTCACCTCCATCAAGCTCTCGGGCTTCAAGTCCTTCGCGGAACCGACCAATTTCCTGCTGCCCGGCCAGCTCGTCGGCGTGGTCGGCCCCAACGGCTGCGGCAAGTCCAACATCATGGATGCGGTGCGTTGGGTGCTCGGTGAATCGCGGGCGTCGGAGCTGCGCGGCGAGTCCATGCAGGACGTGATCTTCAACGGCACCACGACGCGCAAGCAGGCCAGTCGCTCCAGCGTGGAACTGGTGTTCGACAACGCCGACCACCGTGCCGGCGGCCAATGGAGCCAGTTCGCGGAGATTGCGGTCAAGCGCGTGCTCACGCGCGACGGCAACAGCAGCTACTACATCAACAACCAGCCGGTTCGCCGTCGCGACGTGCAGGACGTGTTCCTGGGAACCGGCCTGGGGCCTCGCGCCTACGCCATCATCGGCCAGGGCACCATCAGCCGGATCATCGAGTCCAAGCCCGAGGAACTGCGCCTTTTCCTGGAAGAGGCTGCGGGCGTCTCCAAGTACAAGGAGCGTCGGCGCGAGACCGAGAACCGCCTGTCCGACACCCGCGAGAACCTCACGCGGGTCGAAGACATCCTTCGCGAGCTGAACGCCAACCTGGAAAAGCTCGAGAAGCAGGCCGAGGTGGCCGCGCGCTACAACAAGCTGCAGGCCGATGCCACGCGCAAGCAGCATCAGCTGTGGTTCCTCAAGCGGGCGGAGGCCGAGGCCGACCAGCAGCGCATCAAGAACGATTCGTCCAAGGCGGTCAACGAGCTCGAAGAGCGCATGGCCGAGCTTCGCCATGTGGAGGCCGAACTCGAAACCGTGCGCCAGGCGCACTACGCGGCCGGAGACCAGGTCAACCAAGCGCAGGGCAAGTTGTACGAGGCGACGGCCGAGGTCGGTCGGCTCGAAGGCGAGATCCGCTACGTGGTCGAAAGCCGCCAGCGCGTGGAGCAGCGCCTGGTGCAACTGCGCGAACAGGTCGCCCAGTGGGGCACCCGACAGGAAGAGGCGCAGGCCGAGATCGAGACGCTGGCCGGGCAGGGGGTGGATGCCGAGGAGCAGGCTGTCCTGCTGGCCGCACAGCTCGAGGATCACGACGCGCGCATGCCCGAGCTGGAAGAAGCCCTGCAGCGTGCGCAGGACGAAGCCAATTCGCAGCGCAGCGCCGTCTCTCAGGTGCAGCAACAGATTCAGGTGCTGGCTGCCGACCAGCGCAACATCGATGAGCAGACGCGCCAGCTGCAAGCCCGCGCCGAAAAGCTGCAGACGGATCAACGCGCGCTGGCAGCGCCCGATGAAGAAAAACTCGCGCAGATGCAGGAGCAGCTGACCGAGGCGCAAGAACAGGCCAGCGAAGCGGATGCCCGCCTGCACGACCTTCAGGAATCGGTTCCGCAGCTGGACGAAGATCGCCGAGCCCGCCAGAACGAGGTGAACACCGAAGGCGCCCGCCAGGCGGAGCTGGCCGCGCGGCTGGAAGCGCTGCGCGCGCTGCAGGAAAAGGTGAAGACCGACGGCAAGCTCACGCCGTGGCTGGCCAAGCACGGGCTTGAAAGCATGCAGGGCCTGTGGAGCCGCATCCACATCGAGCAGGGTTGGGAAAGCGCGCTCGAGGCCGCATTGCGCGAGCGGATGGGCGCGCTGGAAATCAGTCGGCTGGACATGGTGCGCGGCTTCCTCGGCGCCGAAGGCAAGGATGCGCCGCCGGCCAAGCTGGCCTTCTACAGTCCACCCAGCGCCCCGGCGCCGCAGGGCAGCGCGACGCTGCCCCGGCTGTCCGACCTGCTGCGCCTGAACGATGCCGGCTTGCAGGCCCTGCTCACCGACTGGCTGCACGACTGCTTCACTGCCGACAGCTTCGAGCAGGCACTGGCGCAGCGCGGGCAGTTGCCGCCGGGCGGCGTCATCTACGTCAGGAGCGGGCACGCCGTCTCTTCCCATGGCGTGAGCTTCTACGCGCAGGACTCCGAGCAGGCCGGCTTGCTGGCGCGCCAGCAGGAAATGGAGAACCTCGAGCGCCAGTTGCGCGCGCAGGCGCTCATCCACGACGAGGCGCGAAGCGCGCTGATGCGTGCCGAGGCCGCCTACCAGGACGCTGCCCAACGCCTGGTGAGCGTGCGGCGCGAAGCGGCCGAGACCCAGTCGCGGGCGCATGAACTGCAGGTCGAGACGCTGCGCCTGACGCAGTTGGCCGAACAGACGCGCGCCCGCAACGAGCAGCTTTCATCCGACCTGGGCGAGGTCGAGTCGCAGCTCGAAGATCTGCAGGAGCGCCGCATTGCCGCCGAGGCACGCTTCGAGGAACTCGACCTGCAGCTGGCCGACAGCCAGGAGCGCCATGCCCAGCTCGACGAGCGCGTCATTGAAGCCCAGCGACAGCTGACCGCCAGCCGCGAGCAGCATCGAAGCCTGGAGCGCCAGGCGCAGGAGGCCACGTTCGCTCAGCGCAGCCTGGAAGCACGACGTGCCGAGTTGCAGCGCTCGATCCAGACCGCCGAGCAGCAGGCCGCTGCGCTGGCCGACGAGAACGAGCGCGCACGCGCCGAACTCGAACGCCTGTCGGATGCCGCGGCGCAGGCGGGTCTGCAGGATGCGCTGTCGCTCAAGATGGAACGCGAAGCCTCGCTGGGCGCCGTGCGCAGTCAGTACGACGACCTGACCATGAAGCTGCGCGCCAGTGACGAGCGGCGGCTGAAGATCGAGCGCGAGCTCGACCCGATGCGCCAGCGGCTCACCGAGTTCCAGCTCAAGGAGCAGGCGGCACGGCTCGGGCTGGAGCAATACGACCAGTTTCTGGCCGACGCCCAGGCCGACCTGGACGCCGTGGCCGCCTCCATCGAGGAAGACAAGACGCGGCTTCAGGGCCTGCAATCCGAGATCGACCGGCTGCACCGCGAGGTAGCGGGGCTGGGCGCGGTCAACCTGGCCGCGCTGGACGAGCTGTCGAGTGCACGTGAGCGCAAGACCTTCCTCGATGCGCAGTCGGCCGATCTGAACGAAGCCATCACCACGCTGGAAGATGCCATCCGCAAGATCGACGGCGAGACGCGCGAACTGCTGGCCGGCACCTTCAAGACCGTCAACGAGCACTTCAGCCGCATGTTCCCCGAGCTGTTCGGCGGCGGAAACGCCAAGCTCATGATGACCGGCGACGAGATCCTCGACTCCGGCGTGCAGGTAATGGCGCAGCCGCCTGGCAAGAAGAACCAGACCATCCATCTGCTGTCGGGCGGCGAGAAGGCGCTCACCGCCATCGCGCTGGTCTTCGCCATCTTCCAGCTCAATCCGGCGCCGTTCTGCCTGCTCGACGAGGTCGATGCGCCGCTGGATGATGCGAACACCGAGCGCTATGCCAAACTCGTGACCGCCATGAGCCGCGAGACCCAGTTTCTTTTCATCAGCCACAACAAGATCGCCATGGAGATGGCCGAGCAGTTGATCGGCGTGACCATGCAGGAACAAGGCGTCTCGCGCATCGTGGCCGTCGACATGGAGGCGGCGGCTTCGATGGTCGAAGCCGCCTGATTCACAAGAAAAGAAAAGCATCCCAAGCAACATGAGCAGTCTTACCGTTGCCCTGGCCATTCTTGGCGGGCTCGTGCTGGCCGCGGTCATCGCATACAACACCTGGAGTTCGCGTCGCAACGCGCCTCGCCAGCCTGACCTGGGCGAAGACAGCCAGCAGGGCGGGGCGCTGGTGCGCGGCGCAGCCGACGATGGGTCGGCTGGCCTGCGCATCGAGCCCGGATTGGATGGACACGCGCACGCCACGGACCGCAACGAGCCGCAGTTCGACGCCGAATTGCCGCCACGCGCTGCGCCCGCCAGCGGCGGCTCGGAACGGCGCGGCGCGCTCGATCCGCTGATCGACGTCATCGCGCCGATCGCACTGGACGGCATCGTCAGCGGCGATGCTGCGCTGGCGGCCATGCCGGCCACGCGGCGCGCGGGCAGCAAGCCCGTGGCGATCGAAGGCCTGAACGAGAAGACCGGGGACTGGGAGTCGCCAGCGGCCGGCCAGCGCTATCGTGCGTTCCAGGCCGGTGTGCAATTGGCCAACCGCACCGGCGCGCTCAACGAGATCGAGTATTCGGAGTTCGTGGTCAAGGCATCGGGCTTTGCGGACGCCGTGGGCGGCGCACCCGACTTTCCCGAAATGCTCGACGAGGTCGGCCGCGCGCGCGAGCTCGACCAGTTCGCCAGCACGCATGACGCGCAGCTGAGCTTCGTGCTGCGCGCGCGGCATGCGGCATGGAGCCCTGGCTATGTGCAACAGGTGGGCGCGCGGCAGGGGTTCGTCGCGGGCCTCTTGCCCGGCCGCATGGTGCTTCCGGCGGCCGAGCCCGGCTTGCCGCCGGTGCTGGGCCTGGCCTTCGACACTCAGGCCGCGCTGGCCGACGACCCGACGCAATCGGCCATCCGCGAACTGGTGCTCAGCCTCGATGTGCCCCATGTGGCGCGCAGCGAGCAACCGTTCGGGCGCATGCGCGAGATCGCCGCCACGCTGGCACGCGAGATGGACGGCATGGTCACCGATGGCGACGGCCAGCCCCTGCGCGAAGACACGATGGACATCATCGGCGCCGACCTCGAACAGCTCTACGACACGCTCGATGCCCGCGACCTCGCGGCCGGCTCTGCCCTCGCGCGGCGACTCTTCGGTTGACCTGATGACCGAAAAAAACGACAAGGCGCCGGCCGAGATCGCCGAGCAGGCGCGGCTGCTGCGAGCGCAGCTTTTGCACCATGCGCACCAGTACTACGTGCTCGATGCACCCGAAGTGCCGGACGCGGAGTACGACCGCCAGTTCCAGCAGCTGCAGGCACTGGAATCTCGCTACCCGGATCTGCGCACGCCCGATTCGCCCACACAGCGCGTGGGCGGCGCGGTACTGCCGTACCTCACGCCGGTCAGGCACGTGGTGCCGATGCTGTCCATACACACCGAGACCGACACCACGGCCGCCGGTGCCGAGGCCTTCGATGCGCGCGTTCGGCGCGAACTGGGGTTGAAGGCCGACGATGCGCCAGTCGAGTACTCGGCCGAGCTCAAGTTCGACGGCCTGGCCATCAGCCTGCGCTACGAGTCGGGCGTCCTGGTGCTCGGGGCCACGCGCGGCGACGGCGAGACGGGCGAAGACGTCACGCAGAACCTTCGCACCATCGGCCAGATCCCCTTGCGCCTTTCGGGTGATGCGCCGCCGGTGCTGGAGGTGCGCGGCGAGGTCTACATGCGGCGCGACGCCTTCGAGCGGCTCAACGAACGCCAGCGCGAGAAGGGCGAGAAGACCTTCATCAATCCACGCAACACCGCGGCCGGTGCCATTCGCCAGCTCGATCCGGCGCTGGTGGCCGAGCGCAAACTGAGCTTCTTTTCCTACGGACTGGGCGATGTGCAGGGGTGGGAAACGCAACCAGCCACGCATGCCGGCATCCTTGACGCGTTGGCCGATTTCGGGCTGCAGGTGTCGAAGATCCGCATGGTGGGCGAGGGCGCATCCGCGCTGGTCGATTTCCATGCCCGCGTGGCGGCCGAGCGCGACAAGCTGCCCTTCGACATCGACGGCGTGGTCTACAAGGTCAACAGCCTGGCGTTGCAGCGCCAACTGGGCTTCAAGACCCGCGAGCCGCGCTGGGCCGTGGCGCACAAGTATCCGGCGCAGGAGCAGGTCACCCGACTCAACGGCATCGACATCCAGGTCGGGCGAACCGGCAAGCTGACGCCCGTGGCCAAGCTGGAACCGGTGTTCGTGGGCGGCACGACGGTGAGCAATGCGACGCTGCACAACGTGTTCGAGTTGCGGCGCAAGGATGTGCGCGTCGGCGACAACGTGATCGTGCGCCGGGCCGGCGACGTGATTCCGGAGATCGTCGGCCGCGTGCCGGGCCCGCGCGCGGGCTACGTACCCAACTTCCGCATGCCACGCACATGCCCCAAGTGCGGCAGCGAAGTCGAGCGCGAGAAAGGCGGCGTCGATCACCGCTGCACTGGCGGCCTGTTCTGCCCGGCACAGCGCAAGGAGGCCATGCTGCACTTCGCTGGCCGGCGAGCGATGGACATCGAAGGCCTGGGCGACAAGCTGGTCGATCAGCTCGTCGACGGCGGCATCGTCCACAGCCTGCCTGCGCTCTACAACCTGGGCGTGGCCAAGCTGGCCGCCCTCGACCGCATGGCCGAGAAGAGCGCGAACAACCTGGTGGCGGCGCTGGAACAAAGCAAGAAGACGACGCTGCCGCGCTTTCTTTTCGCGCTGGGCATTCGCCACGTGGGCGAGACCACGGCCAAGGACCTGGCGCGCCACTTCGGTTCGCTCGACGGGATCATGGGCGCCACGCCGGAACAGGCCGCCACCGTGGAGCAACTGCTCGAGGTGCCGGACGTCGGTCCGGTGGTGGCCGCCAGCGTGCACACCTTCTTCCAGCAGGTCCACAACCGCGAAGTGGTGGAGCAATTGCGCGCCGCCGGGGTGACCTGGGAAGAAGGCGAACCGACCGCGCGGGCGCCCAAGCCCCTGGCGGGCAAGACCTTCGTCATCACCGGCACCTTGCCCAGCCTGAGTCGCGACGACGCCAAGGACATGTTGGAAGCCGCCGGCGCCAAGGTGGCCGGTTCGGTCAGCAAGAAGACCCACTTCCTGGTGGCCGGCGCAGAGGCCGGCAGCAAGCTCGACAAGGCGCGCGAACTGGGCGTGACCATCATCGACGAAGCCGCGATGCTCGAGATGCTGGCAGGCTGACTCCCGGTCCTCCCGGCCACGTCTTTACGCAGCTTTACCTCCGATTGCAGCGCTTTACGCTGGCGCTGCAACCTATGCACGTCCGCGCAGTCCAATCACCTTGAGATGCGGCCGCATGTGGCCGCCGCAGACAAGGAGCACGCATGAATACAGCACTTCGCCGATGGGCCGTACGGGGCGGGCTTGCCGCGTCCGCGGTCACGCTCACGGGTTGCGTGGCGGTGCCCGGCTACTACGACTACGGCACGGGCGCCGCCGTGGTGTCGCCGGCGCCGGTGGTGGTCGCCCCGCCTGTCAGCATCGGGATCGGCGTCGGCGGCTACTACGGCGGAGGTGGTGGCTACTACTACGGCAGGCCGGGTTACTACGGCCCGCGCGGTTATTACGGCGGCGGTGGCTACTACGGCCGTGGGCGCGGCTACTGGGGCCGGCGCTACTGACGGACACTCCCGGCGCACGGCCACGATCGGGCCTCGATAATCGCCGCATGGCCATTCGCGAAATTCTCAAGATGGGCGACGCCCGGCTGCTGCGCATTGCGCAGCCCGTCGCCGAATTCGACACCGACGAACTGCACCTGCTGGTGCGTGACATGTTCGAGACCATGGCCGCCGTCAACGGCGCCGGCCTTGCGGCTCCGCAGATCGGCGTCGACCGGCAACTGGTGACCTTCGGCACTGACGCCCCCAATCCCCGCTATCCGGGTGCGCCCATCGTGCCGCGCACGGTTTTGCTCAATCCGGTCATCACGCCACTTGGCGATGAAGAGGAAGAGGGCTGGGAAGGCTGCCTGTCGGTGCCCGGCCTGCGCGGCGTGGTGCCGCGCTTTGCGAACATCCGCTACACCGGCTTCGACCCATACGGCGATCCCATCGACCGCACTGCCAGCGGCTTCCATGCGCGCGTGGTGCAGCATGAGGTCGACCATTTGCTGGGCAAGCTCTACCCCATGCGCGTGCGCGACTTCACGCGCTTCGGGTTTACCGACGTGCTGTTTCCCGGCCTCGATGCCGGCGACGACGATTGAGATGCGGGCCCGGCGCGGCCCTGCCGCCGCGCCGTTCGGCTTGCTTCAGTTGTAGCGCCCGCCAGTGCCGCCCACGCTGAAGCGGCCGGCACCCATCAGGGCCACGGCGACGGCGGCGAACAGGAACATGCCTTGCAGTTCCAGCGCCCAGCCGCCGTTCTTGCCGAGGGCGGTCAGTTCCTTCATGTGGACCAGCCAGATCGCCACGAGCATGTTGATCACCACGATCCAGGCCGCAGGGCGGGTGTAGATGCCGACGATGAGCAGCACCGGTGCGAGCACCTCGCCCACGTAGACCAGGTAAGCCAGCGCGCCGGGCAGGCCATGGTTCGACAGCATGCCGGCGATGCCGCCGACACCTCCGCCGATCTTGGCGATGCCATGCAGGAGGATCAGCACACCCAGTGCGACGCGCAGCACGAGCTTGCCGGTGTCATCGGAACGAATCATTGCAGTTGCCTTGCTTTCTATCTGTATTGTTGGAACGAACGCGAAAGGCGCCATTGTGTTCAAAGCAGCGGGCGACGCAAGGTCCCCCCTTCGAACTACTGGGGCATCTGCATGCCATGCACTGCTTGCAGGGCGCGCGTCGAACGCTCGCGCAGGCCGCGCTGGGCGCCACTACACTGCCGGCTGATTTCGAACACCGGAAGGACCTCCATGAACTGCATCCGTCCCGCCCTCGGCGCACTTGCACTTGCACTTTCGTTCACAGCGGCACCGGCCTTTGCCGGCAAGACGCTCGATGCCGTCAAGCAGCGCGGCAGCCTCAAGTGCGGCGTGACCAACGGCGTGGCAGGCTTCTCCGCACCCGATACCCAAGGTCGCTGGTCGGGCCTGGACGTCGACACCTGCCGCGCCGTGGCTGCGGCCGTGCTGGGCGATGGCAACAAGGTCGAGTTCGTGCCGCTCAATTCGCAGCAGCGTTTCGCGGCACTGCAGTCGGGCGAGATCGACATCCTTGCGCGCAACACCACCTGGACGCTGACGCGCGATGCATCGCTGGGCTTCAATTTCACCGCCATCACTTACTACGACGGCCAGGGCTTCCTGGTGCCCAAGAAGCTCAAGGTGACGAGCGCCAAGCAGCTCAAGGGCGCCACCATCTGCACCCAGTCGGGCACCACCAACGAGAAGAACGCGGCCGACTGGTTCCGTGCACAGAAGGTGGAAGTCAAGACCTTGGTGTTTGAGAACTTCGAGGCAGCCTACAAGGCCTTCTTCGCGGGCCGCTGCCAGGCGTTTACCACCGATTCGTCGGCCCTGGCGGGCCTGCGCAACAAGGAAGCGCCGAACCCCGAGGACTACATGATCCTGCCCGAGCTGATCTCCAAGGAGCCGCTGGCGCCGCTGGTGCGCCGTGGTGACGATGAGTGGTTCGCCATCACCAAGTGGACCATCTTCGCCCTGATCGAGGCGGAAGAGGCCGGCATCACCCAGGCCAAGGCGGACGAGCTCAAGTCGTCGAGCCAGGATCCGGCGGTACAGCGGCTGCTCGGCGGCGGCGAGGATCTTGGCAAGCTGATGGGCCTGGACAAGGAATGGTCGCTGCGCGCCATCAAGGCGGTGGGCAACTACGGTGAAATGTTCGAGCGCAACGTCGGCCCGAAGTCGGTGCTGCAACTGCCGCGCGGCAGCAACAACCTCTGGAGCAAAGGCGGCCTGATGTACGCACCGCCGGTGCGATGAGCGAGCGGCCCGCCGGCGATGGCGCAAACGGGCGCTGGCTCGGCCGCATCGTCCAGCTTGCCCTGGTGGTCCTGATCGGGCTGGGCGTGGCCTGGCTGCTCGGCCATGCGATGGGCGTGCTGCGCTCTCGCGGCGTGCAGTCGGGGTTCGACTTCCTGTTGGCGCCGGCCGGCTTCAGCATCAGCGAGGGCTGGCTGGACTTCGATGCGAGCCAACCCTTCTGGCGTGCGTTTCTCGCGGGCATCATCAACACGATCCGCGCATCCGTGCCGGCGGCCGTACTGGCTGTGGTGCTCGGTACGCTGCTGGGCGTCGGGCGGCTGGCCTCGCATGTCCTGGTGCGCGGCCTGTGCACGGCGTATGTGGAGGCACTGCGCAACGTGCCGCTGCTGGTGCAACTGCTGATGCTCTATTTCGCCATGACGCACCTGTTGCCCGATACGAGCGAGGCGCGCGAGTGGTTGCCGGGCGTGTGGCTCAGCAAGGGTGGGCTGTCGATGCCCTGGCCGGTGCACGAGGCCGGGCAGGGCTGGCACATCGAATGGCCGGAGATGGGCAATTTCGGCGTGACCGGCGGCGCCGCGCTCAGCCCCGAATACTTGACGATCGTCTTGGGGCTTGGCCTCTACACGGCGGCATTCGTCGCGGAGATCGTGCGTGCCGGCATCCAGTCGGTCGATCGCGGGCAGACGCTGGCAGGGCAGGCGGTGGGACTGTCGCCCGCGCAGACCTTGCGCCTGGTGGTCTTGCCGCAGGCATTGCGCGTGATCGTGCCGGCGCTGACCAATCAGCTGCTGAGCCTGACCAAGAATTCGTCGCTGGCGGTGGCGGTGGGCTACCCCGAACTGGTGTCCATCGCCAACACGTCCTTGAGCACCACGGGCCGGGCCTTCGAATGCATTGCGGTGGTGATGGCCGTCTATCTGCTGCTGTCGCTGCTGATCGCGCTGGGCATGAATCGCTACAACGCCCGCGTCGCGTTGCGGGGCTGGCAATGAACAGCGCCTCCGCTTCGTGGCAGCGCGAGTTGTGGGGCACGCCGACGCGGGCCGTGGCCACCGCGATGCTGGTGGCATTGCTGGGCTGGGTGCTCTGGCATGCGTTCGACTGGGGTGTGCTGCATGCCGTGTTCCGCGCGGATGCACAGGCCTGCCGCGCCAACACCGAGGGCGCCTGCTGGGGCGTGATCGCCGAGAAGTGGCGGCCCATCCTGTTCGGCCGCTATCCGTTCGATGAGCAATGGCGCCCGGCGCTGGCCGTGACCCTGCTGTCTGCGCTGACGATGCTCAGCGCCTTGCCGCGCTTCTGGCGCGCCTGGCTGTTGGCGGCCTGGGTCCTGGTCCTGGCGCTGTTCGTGATGCTGATGCGGGGTGGAGTCTTCGGTCTGTCGCTCGTGCCCACGACGCAGTGGGGCGGTCTGCCCTTGACGATTTCGCTGGCCGTGGTCAGCCTGGCGCTGGCTTTTCCGATGTCGATCGCACTGGCCTTGGGGCGCCGCTCACGCTGGCCCGCGGTGCGCGCCCTGTGCAGCACCTACATCGAACTGGTGCGCGGTGTGCCGCTGATCTCGGTGCTCTTCATGGCCTCGTTCATGCTGCCGCTTCTGTGGCCGGCCGGCTGGAAGCCCGATGTGCTGATCCGCGTGCTGCTGGGCCTGGTCTTTTTCGTCGCGGCCTACCTGGCGGAGATCGTGCGCGGCGGATTGCAGTCGGTGCCGCATGGGCAGGTCGACGCGGCCATGGCCGTTGGCATGCGGCGCTGGCAGGTGCAACGCCACATCGTTTTGCCGCAGGCATTGCGCAACGTGGTGCCGGCCTTGATGAACATCGTGATCGGCACGCTCAAGGACACCTCGCTGGTCACCATCGTCGGCCTGTTCGAGTTGACCGGTGCATTGGGACTGGCGCTGGGCGGCGATCCGGTGTGGCGACCGTTCTATCTGGAAGGCTATCTCTTCCTGGCCATGGTCTATTGGGTCGTGTGCTTCGGACTGTCGCGCTACAGCGTCTGGCTCGAGGGCAGGTTGGCGAGCAGCCACAACTCATGAGTGGCCTTGGGCAAGGTCGGCTTTCCTTGCGACCCAACTTGCGTATCGGTTAGGCTCGCCCGGGTCAAAATCAGAACGCTCTCGGCAAACGACGAGCAAAAAAGGAGAGTTGAATGAGCGCTTCAAGACAATCCCTCTGGGCTCGCGTCGGCGGATGGCTGGCGGCAGGCGTGGTCGCCGCCACTTTGGCCGGCTGCGCGACCGGCGGCAACATGGGCACGGACCCGCTGCCGTCGTGGAATGACGGAGCGTCCAAGCAGGCCATCGTCGACTTCGTGCGCGACGTGACCAAGGAAGGCTCTCCGAACTACGTTGCGCCGTCGCAGCGCATTGCCACGTTCGACAACGACGGCACGTTGTGGGTGGAGCAGCCGATCTACACGCAGTTCGCCCTGATGATCGCCCAGCTCAAGGCGGCCAAGCCAAGGCCCGAGTGGGTCAACAACCCCACCTACAAGGCGCTCATGGCCGATGACATGAAGACGGCGATGGCTGGCGGCGAAAAGGCCCTGCTTGGCTTGCTCTTCCAGGCCAACAGCGGCATGTCGGTCGATGACTATGACAAGGCCATCCGCCAGTGGTTTGCCACTGCGCGCCACCCGACGCTCAAGCGCCCCTACACCGAACTGGTCTACCAGCCGCAGCTCGAACTGCTGAAGTACCTGCGCGCCAACGGCTTCAAGACCTTCATCGTTTCGGGCGGCACCATGGAAGCCATGCGTCCGTGGGCGGAAGAGGTCTACGGCATTCCTCCCGAACAGGTGGTGGGCTCCAGCCAGACCATCAAGTACGACGTGGCCACCGGCAAACTGATGCGCGAGCCCAGCTTGTTCTTCCTGGATGACGGCCCAGGCAAGCCGGTGGGCATCAACCTGCACATCGGGCAGCGTCCCATCCTGGCGTTCGGCAATTCCGATGGCGACATGCACATGCTGAAGTACACGACCGACGGGCCGGGACGGCGTCTCGGGCTGATCGTGCATCACGACGATGCGCAGCGCGAATTCGCCTACGACCGCCAGTCGTCGATGGGCAAGCTGGACAAGGCGCTCGACCAGGCCCCGGCGAATAAGTGGATTGTCGTGAGCATGAAGAAGGACTGGAAGCAGGTCTTTCCGTCGGCCAAGTGATCTTGGCACCGACCTTCCAGGCCCCCAAAGCTGAGAACCAAGGGCGGGTGTGACGCTGCAATCCAGAGTTGCCCCGCCAACGATGCCGGCCAACGATCAGGCCAATCGAGTCGGCCCGCGTCTTGCAGGTCCGGCGCTGCTGCTGCTTGCTTCCGGCACGGCGGGCCTGGTGTTCCAGGTGGTGTGGATCAAGCAACTCGCCCTGGTGGTGGGGGTGGACGTCCATGCCGTGGCGGTCGGCGTCTCCGCATTCTTCGCGGGCCTGGCCTTGGGTGGCTGGGCTTTCGGCGGAGTCGCCGATCGCGTCGCCCGGCCGCTTGCGCTCTACGCCCGGCTCGAGGTGGGCGTTGCGTTGCTTGCCGTGGCCGCGACCTTGGGTCTGGGCCTGGCGCCAGGGCCTTTTGCCAGGGCGCAGGATGCGGCGGGGCCGCTGGCCTGGCTGATCCCCATCGTCCTCGTCGGCATTCCGGCAACGCTCATGGGCGGCACGTTGCCGGTCCTCATACAGGCCATGCGGCCGGCACTGGCGCGGACCGGATCGACGGGCGGCGCACTGTACGCCGCGAACACGGCCGGCGCCATCTTGGGTTGCCTGTTGGCGGCGTTTGTGCTGATTCCGTTGCTCGGCTTGCGCGGCAGCACGCTCGCCGCGGCTGCGCTCAATCTGCTGGCGGCTGGCGGTGCATTGCTGCTGTTGCGTCGCGAGGCTGCAATGCCCGACGCTGGAACGGCGCCCGTCATCGACAGGCCGCTTGCGGATGGCGGGGACGCCATGTCGCCTTCGAAGGTGCGGCTGGCGCTGGTTCTCTATGCCGTGGCGGGCGGCATTGCGCTGGGCTACGAGGTGGTGTGGTCGCAATCGATCGTCCAGTTCCTCAGCACGCGGAGCTTCGCGTTTGCGGTTGTGCTGGCGACCTATCTGCTTGGATTGGCAGTGGGCAGCGCCTGTCTGGCCCGCCGCGTCGATCGGTTGCGCGATCCCTGGGGCACGCTGGCCTGGCTGATCGCGGCTGCCGGAGCCGTCGCCTTGATCGAGGTGGCGCTGCTTGGCGAATGGCTGATGCGAAGCCAGTCGGTGGTCGAGCGCTGGGTGCTCGGCCTGACGGGCCAGCAACTGCTGGCCATGTGCGCGCGCTTCGCATTGGCGGCGGCATGCATCGTCTTCGTGCCCACCGTTCTCCTGGGCGCGGCATTCCCGGTGGCCCTGCGCCTGGCCAGCGGGAGCGGACACGCCGGGCGAGAACTGGGCCGCGTGGTGGCGCTCAACACCGTTGGCGGCATCGCGGGCACCTTGCTCGCGGGCTTCGTGCTGGTGCCTTGGCTGGGCCTGGTCCACACCCTGGGAGTGCTGGCGGTCGCGGCAGGGCTGCTGGGTTTGGTCGCCGTCCTGGCGGGGCCGGCTTCGCGACCCGCAGTGCGTTGGGGCGTGGCGGTGTTGTGCGGGCTGGTCGTTGCCGGCGCAGCCTTGGTGCCGAGCGATCGGCTCGCGTCGTTGTTGACGCAGGCACGCGGCGGCGAATTGCGCTTTTATGAAGAAAGCCGCGGCGGCACGGTCGCCGTGGTGCGGCAGAACCAGGGCAGCAACCGCTTCAATCGTTTGTACATCCAGGGCGTTTCCAATTCGGGCGACGCCATGACCTCGCTTCGCTACATGCGATTGCAGGCTTTGCTGCCCTTGATCGTGCACAACCAGGAGCCGAAGTCGGCGCTGGTGATCGGCATGGGAACCGGCATCACCGCGGGCTCGCTGCTTGCTTGGCCGGGCCTGCAGGAGCGGGTCGTGGCCGAACTGCTGCCGGCCGTGGTGCGAGCGGCGCCGCAGTTCAAGGGCAACTACGGCCTGACCCAGGATGCGCGCATGCAGATCCGCGTGCGCGACGGCCGGCGCGAACTGCTGGCCAGTCCTCAGCGCTACGACCTGATTACGCTGGAGCCGCCGCCGCCGTCTGCTGCCGGCGTGGTCAATCTCTATTCGAGCGACTTCTACCAACTGGCGGCAAGCCGCCTGCAGGCGGGCGGCTTGGTGGCGCAGTGGCTGCCCCTGCCCACGCAGAACGACGAAGACACGCGCTCGCTGGTTCGCAGCTTCATCGACGTCTTTCCTCATGCGACCGTGTGGTCCACCGAGTTCCACGAGATGATGCTGGTCGGCTCGATGCAGCCGATCGTGCTCGATGTCGAGCGCATCCAGTCCCGCTTCGCGCAGCCGCAGGTGAGCAAGGCATTGGCGGAGGTCGGTGTCGATTCGGCCGCCGCGCTCATGGCCACCTGGGTGGGGGACCGCGCGACGCTGGAGCGCTATGCGGCTGGCGCGCAGCCGGTCACCGACGACCGTCCGCGCATCGAATACGCCACCTGGGTGCGCCGCGCCGATTTCGGCGTTTCGCTGACCTCCTTGCTCGACTTGCGCACCGAACCGCCCCTGCAGGGCGCCGACAAGGCATTCATCGACAAGATGACGTGGGAACGGCGGGTGCTTTATCGTTTCTACAGTTCGGGCATGAACGCCTATCAGGGCGATCGCAAGGCCTGGCTGGAAGACATTCGCGAGGTGGTGCGCGTCGATCCCGACAATCCGTACTACCGCTGGTTCACCGGTGGCTCCGCTCGATGAGCGAACTCAAGGAAGAAACTGCATGTCGGCACGCGATGACGTATTGCTCCTGAAGGCCCGCATGGGCGAATCGATCGTCGGGCAGGAACGCATGATCGAGCGCATGCTGCTCGGCCTGCTGGCCGACGGCCATCTGCTGGTCGAGGGCCTGCCGGGCCTGGCCAAGACACGGGCCATCAAGAGTCTGGCCAAGAACCTCGATGCCAAGCTGTCGCGCATCCAGTTCACACCGGACTTGCTGCCGGCCGACATCACCGGCTCGGAGGTCTACTTCAGCGAGGGCGGCAAGGGCGAGTTCAGATTCCAGCAGGGCCCGCTCTTCGCCAACCTGATCCTGGCCGACGAGGTGAACCGCTCGCCCGCCAAGGTCCAGGCCGCTCTGCTCGAGGCCATGGAAGAACGCCAGATCACCGTGGGCGGCACCACCCATCCGCTGGAGCCGCTCTTCCTGGTCATGGCCACGCAGAATCCGGTCGAGCAGGAGGGAACCTATCCGCTGCCCGAGGCGCAGATGGACCGTTTCCTGATGCACCTCAACGTCGGCTATCCGGAGACCAGCGCCGAGGCGCAGATCATGCAGTTGGCCCGCGCCGAGGAAGTGCGCGAGCCGGCCGGGGCATCGGCGACGCAGCAGCGGCAATTGCTGGCGCAAGACATCATCTTCACGGCCCGCTCCGAAGTGCACGCGGTGCAGGTGAGCCAAGCGGTCGAGAACTACATCGTCGCGCTGGTGCAGGCCACGCGGACGCCGGCGGCTGTCGACCAGGAGCTTGCGCAGTGGATTCAGGTCGGCGTGAGCCCGCGCGGCTCGATCGGACTGGACAAGGTGGCCCGCGCGCATGCCTGGCTGCAGGCGCGCGACTTCGTCACCCCCGAAGACGTGCAGGCGGTGGTGCATGAAGTGTTCCGCCACCGCCTGATCCTTTCGTACGAGGCGCATGCGGCGCGCATCAACGCGGACACGGTGATCGATCGGCTGGTGGAAAAGGTGGCCGTGGCCTGAGGGCCGCGCCGAGCAACCGTCAAGAACGGCGCGACTGGCATGGACTGGCGCAAGCGGCTTCATCTCGCCGGCATGGCCCGCGCGATGCCTCGCGCGGCCGCCACTGTGGCGACGCCTGAAAGCGCCACGACGCCTTCCGCCTCACGCGGCGTGCGCGTCAGCACGTCGGAACTGGTGGCCCTGGAAACTGCTGCGCGCGAATTCAGCTTCCTGCCGCGCCAGCCCGTGCACAGTGTGCTGGCCGGCCGTCATGCGTCCAAGGTGCGCGGCCGGGGACTCGACTTCGAAGAGCTGCGGCTCTACCTTCCGGGCGACGACATCCGCAGCATGGACTGGCGCGTGACCGCGCGCACCGGCACGCCCCATGTCCGTGTGTTCTCCGAAGAAAAAGACCGGCCTGCGCTGCTGCTGGTCGACCAGCGCATCAACATGTTCTTCGGCACTCGGCGAGCCATGAAATCGGTCGCGGCGGCCGAGGCGGCGGCGCTGGTCGCGTGGCGCGTCCTGATGGACGGTGACAGGGTGGGCGGCGTCGTCTTCGGTGACAAGGACCAGACCGACTTGCGGCCCCGGCGCAGCCGCGACGCCGTGCTCCAACTGCTGGGCGAGATCGAGCGGCGCAACCAGGCGTTGCGCGCCGATGCACCCGCCGGACGCGGCGGCGCCCAGCTCAACGAGGCCTTGCAACAGGCGGCCCGCCTGGCCCATCACGATCACCTCGTGGTGGTGATCAGCGATTTCGACGGCCATGACGCCACCACGCGCGAACTGATGAGCCGCATCGCCGCCCGCAACGACCTGCTGGCGGTGATCGTGCACGACCCCTTCCTCACCGATCTGCCGCCATCGGGCGATCTGGTGGTAAGCGACGGCGAGTTGCAGGTGGAGCTGGGCCTGGGCCGCGATGCCATCCGGCGCGGTATTGCCAGCTTTGCCGATGCGCGAAGCCGCGAACTGCTCGAATGGCGGCGCACCATCGGCGTGCCGGTGCTGCCGCTTTCCGCGGCGGAAGAAACGGCACCGCAACTGCGCCGACTGCTCGGCCAGGAAACGCCCCAGGGCCGGCGCGGGAGAGGGCCATGACGCGGGCACGGATCTACGCGCCGTCCAGCTTGGCCGCGTTCGCCTTCGTCGGCAGGGCAGCCGCGCAGAGCGGGGCCTCGTCCGCCACGACCCAACAAGCGGCCGACAAGACGGTCTCCATCACCGCGCTGGCCGATCCGGTGTCGGCCGAACCGGTGTCGTGGATGCCGCAGGCCACAGGCTGGAAGGTTCTGGCGGCCTTGGTGCTGCTGGCCGTGCTCTGGCTCTTGTGGCGTGCGGCACGCAAATGGTGGCGCGACCGGTATCGCCGCGACGCGCTGGCTGAGTTGCGACAGTTGGAGGCCAACTGGCAACGTGATCCGGCCAATGCGGTGCCTGTGCTTGTGGCGCTGCCGGCGCTCATCAAGCGGTGTGCCTTGTCGGCATGGCCGCGAGAGAAGGTCGCGGGTTGCAGCGGAGCGGCCTGGGCGAGCTTTCTCGAGTCGCACGCCGGGCACGCCCTGCACGGCGCGCAGGCCCTGAACCCACTGGTGCGAGAACTGCAGTACCAGGATGAAGCGCATCTGGCTCGCGTGTCGGCGGACGACGTGCGGATGCTGATCGACGCATCGCGCGAATGGATCGTGGGCCATGTATCAGCTTGAGTACCCTTGGTTGCTCGCCTTGCTGCCACTGCCGCTGCTGGTGTGGTGGCTCCTGCCCGCCTACCGGGAGGAAAGCGCCTCTATCCGGCTGCCGTTCTTCGGCGAGGTGGCGCGGGCGGTGGGCGCGCGACCCGCGGCGGGCGCCGTTGTGCCGCGCACCAACTGGCTGCAGAAGGTTCTGGCGCCTCTGGCCTGGGCGCTGCTCGTGCTGGCGCTGGCCAGGCCGCAGTTCGTGGAGCCGCCCCTCGAAAAGGTGCAACCGGCGCGCGACCTGCTCCTGGCGCTCGACCTTTCCCAATCGATGGCCACGCGCGACTTCACCCGGCCCGACGGTGTCGTGGTCACGCGCGCCGAGGCCGTCCAGCAGGTGGTGCGCGACTTCGTGGCGCGCCGCAAGACCGACCGCATCGGGCTCATCGTGTTCGGCGACGCGCCATATCCGCAGGCGCCGTTCACCATGGATCACGCGCTGATCGAGGCACTCATCGGCGAGTCGGTGCCCGGCATGGCAGGCCCGCGCACCGCGGTGGGCGACGCGATCGGCCTGGGCATGAAGCTGTTCGAGCACAGCGAAGCGCCGCAGAAGGTGCTCATCGTGCTGACCGACGGCAACGACACCGCCAGCAAGATGCCGCCCGAGCGCGCCGCAGCCATCGCCAAGCAACGCAAGGTGACGGTCCACACCATCGGCATCGGCAACCCCTCGGCCACGGGCGAGGACAAGGTCGACCTGGCCACCTTGCGCAGCATCTCGGCCGCCACGGGCGGGCAGTTCTTCTTCGCCGGCAACCAGGGCGAGTTGGAACGGGTCTATGCCACGCTGGACAGCATCACGCCCCAGAACCACAAGACACTGACCTGGCGGCCCCGGCACGAGCTTTACATGTGGCCCGTGGGCGCGGCGGTGCTGATCGTCATCGCCTACCAGCTGATCATGGCGATGCTCATGCTCGTGCGGCGATGGATGGTGCCGCGCAATCTGGATGAAGCCATCGAGGCCGCCAGCGCCGACGCGATCGTGCCGGCGTCATCCGGGGGGCAGCGCTGATGGACGCGATCTCGCAGTTCCACTTTCTGCGGCCCTGGTGGCTGCTGGCCTTGGTGGCCGCAGCGGTGCTGCTCTGGGCGGTCGGTCGTCGCGACAACGTGCGCAGGCGCTGGCGCGAAGTGATTTCTCCGCACCTGCTGGATGCCTTGGTGGTCGAGCCCGGGCGCGGGCGCCGTCTGCGACCGGTGCACCTGATCGCCGCCCTGATTTCGGTGGGCGCACTGGCAGCGGCCGGGCCCACCTGGGAGCGCGAACCCCCGCCGTTCATGGAGGACAAGGCGCCACTGGCCATCGCGATCGACATGTCGCCGACCATGAACGCCAGCGATGTCAGTCCGACGCGGCTGGAGCGCGCCAAGCTCAAGGTGCGTGCGCTGTTGGCGCAGCGTTCCGGCGCACGGACGGCGATCTATGCCTATGCGGGTTCCACCCACTTGGTGCTGCCGCTGACCGATGATGCGGCGCTCATCCAGACCTTCGTCGACGCGCTGCAAACCAACATCATGCCGGTGGCCGGCAAGAACACCGCTGCCGCCGTGCGCCAGATCGACGCGGCACTGGCCAAGGAGGACACGCCGGGCAGCATCGTCTTCATGACGGACGGGGTGGAGGCATCCGCCTTTGATGCCATCAAGACACATGCCGATGGCGCGGGAGCCCAACTGGTGGTGCTGGCCTTCGGCACCGAACGCGGCGGGGCGGTGCGCGGTCCGGATGGACAGCCCGGTGGGTTGGCCAGGCTCGATGTGGATGCGCTCAAGCGCCTGAAGAGCGACACCGGCGTGCCCGTCGCCACCGTCACGCTCGACAGCGACGACGACGTCCAATGGGTGCAGCGCCACGTGCAGTCGCACCTGCAACGCAAGGTGGCGGAATCCGGCGGGCAATGGAAGGAGTTCGGCTGGTGGCTGCTCTGGCCCACCGTGCTGCTGGGCGCGATGTGGTTTCGCAAGGGCTGGACCATCCGGTGGATCGCGTCGTGGTTGCTGGGGCTGATGCTCGGCTTCGGCCCCGGCGGCACCGGGATGCCGGTTGCGGCTCAGGAACTGGTCACATCCAGGGCGGCCGACAATGCGGCGGCGTCGTCGAGCCTCGATCTGTCTCCGCCGCCTTGGCGCTTTGTCGACCTGTGGCTCACGCGCGACCAGCAGGGTCGCCGCGCCTACGAGAAAGGGCAGTACGCCGAGGCCGCCCGCTTGTTCGACGATCCCATGTGGCGCGGGCTGGCCTCGTTCCGCGCCGGCCAGTTCAGCGATGCGGCTCAGCTTTTTGCCGAGGTCGACACGGCACCAGGGCATTTCAACGAAGGGGACGCGCTCGCCATGCTGGGCAAGTACGACGAGGCGGCGCTGGCCTTCCAGCGTGCCCTCAAGAAGCGACCCGGCTGGAAAGCGGCGCAGGACAACCTCCAGCTGGTGCACCAGCTCGCCGCCCAGAAGAACAAGCAGGACGAAGACGGCGACGAAGAGTCCGATCTCGATCCGGACGAGATCAAGTTCGACGATCGCGGCAAGAAGGGCAAGACGGTGAGCCAGCCCGGGCCAGGGCAGGGTGACGACGCCGTATGGATGCGCAACATCCAGACCTCGCCGACGATGCTGCTGGCGCGCAAGTTCGCCTTGCAGGCGGCACGGCCGGAGCAAGGTGCGGGCGGCGGTGCCGAGTCCGCGCCGTCGGCACCTGCCACGCCGGGGACGCCGCCCGGCGGAGGCGCCGCCCCGGTGGAGCGGCCATGATCAGGACAGCGCGCGCCGTCTGGCAGCTTCTTGTCTTCGTCGTGCTCTGCCTGAGCGGCGTTGCGCGGGCCGAGACTGCGCCCAACGTGCGCGTGGAAGTGCTGTCGAAGCAACCCGTGATCGTGGGGCAGCAGGTCGGCATCCGGGTGACCGTGGCCACGCCGAACTTCTTCACCAGCGCGCCGCCGTTTCCGACCCTGTCTGTGGACGGCGCCATCATCACCATGCCGGACGATCGAGGCGCGCATGGGGTGGAGCAGCAAGCCGGCCAGACCATCGCCACCATCGCCAAGACCTACGTCTTCGTGGCGCGGCGCGCTGGAGATTTCGACTTGCCGCAGGTGGACATCGATTTCAGCTATCGCGCCGACAACGGCGAGGCGCGACAGGCGAAGCTGCAACTGCCCGCCACGCGCATCACGGCGCGCCTGCCCGAGGGCGCGCGCGCGGGCGACGCCGTGCTGCCGAGCGCCGCCATCCAGATCCGCCAGCGGCTGGATCGGGACGCCAGCGGCCTTCAGGCAGGCGATGCCCTGGTGCGCACGGTGCAAGTCGATGCCGCCAACACGCAGGCCATGCTCATCCCGCCACCGGAATTCGAGGCCCCGGAGGGCGTTCGCGTCTTCGAGGCCGATCCGCAACTGAGCGACCACGATGGCCGCGACAGCGGCTTCGTGGGTGGCCGGCGCATCGACAAGGTGACCTACGTCTTCGAGAAGCCGGGGCACTACACCTTGCCGGCGGTGGAATTGAACTGGTTCGACCCTGCGACGCGCAAGTCTGCAAGCACGCAGGCACCCGTCATCGAAGTGGACGTCAAGGCCGCCAAGGCGGAGCAGGGCATCGCGCCGGACTTGCAGCTCGATGCAGCCAGCCTGAGGCATCGGGTCGCGTGGTGGCGTGTGGCGGCTTGGGCTGCCGTGATCGTGCTGGTTGTGCTGGCGCTGATGCTGGCCTGGCGTTCGCGCAAGCGCTGGGCTGCGTGGCGGGCCGCACAGCGCCAGGCCCGTCTGGTTTCCGATGCGCACATGTTCGAGCAGGCTCTCGCGGCATGCAGGCGGGGCGACGCGCCGGCGACGCACGCCGCGTTGATGGCATGGTCGCGTCGACATGCCCAGACTTCCCCCCAAGGGTGGGCACACGACCTGAACGACCCGGCACTGGCGGCGCGACTCGACGAACTGCAGCGCGCGCTTTATGCGGCGCGCGATGCCCAGCCTCCATGGACTGGCGGCGCGGCCCTCGCCAGCGCGCTGTCCGCCGCGCATCGCCAGTGGCGCCATCGGCATGCCAGCAGAGGGGGCAGACGCTGGTGGGGCGCCAATCCGCACGGCCTGCAGCAACTCAACCCAGTCTCCAAGCGCTGAATCTGGCGGGTGTGGCTGCCTGGCGCCGCTGAGGGCGGAGGGCGTGTAGCACAACAGTTCTATTGGCCTCGAATCGCACGAATGTGGATCCGAGGAAACCGTGAAACACGTCACGTAAGAAGCTTCGGAATATCGGCCGCAAGAAGCTCTGGTGGTAGCTTCCAGCCCAAGCGCACACGGACATCTGCTGTGAGGCGCATCAGCGGAGGCCAAGAACATGACAGGGATGAATGCAGCCCTTCGGGGAAGCGACGCGGGCGACAACAAGAGAAGAGAGGACCCCGGCGGCGGCGCCGTGCCGGTGTCGGCGCCCTTTGCCATCGACGAGGCGATTGCCTCGTGGAAGCAGGCGATGCGGACCCAGGTGGCGCAGTACTTCCGATGCCTTCGCGAGCAGGGCGTGTCACCGGTCAAATTTCACAAGGTCAAGGGCCGCAGCTTTGTCGAATTGACCATCGAGGGCGTGCGCTTCAAGGGGCAGGTGCGCAAGGGCCCCATCATCTCCGGGCTGGGCGCCGATTGCCCGTTGGCCAGCGCCTCGATCACATTCTGCGCGGATGACAGTTGGGGCCAATCCGCTTCACGCTGGGCGATTTGCAACCATCGAACGCAGCGGCGCATTGCGCTGGACATCCTGTCCATGGCCGGCATCCGCGCATTGGCCTGCGAATTCGGACTCGTCATTCACGGCGAAGGCCCATCCGAAATGCTTTCGGAATCGGAATGCTTCGTGAATTCGACGGCGTATGACCAATTGCAGGCCTGGATCATGAAATATCCGCTGCTGGCCAATCGCCTGTTGCTGGAGTTTCCGGAATTCCTGGGCGACGCGAGAAATAACGAAGACTTGCGGCCGCGATCGCGCTACCGCAAGTTATGGGAATTCCAGTATTTGGCCAATCCATGATGCGCTTGGACGATTCGGCTGTCATTGACCTGGGTCAATGGCGCCAGGCAAGGGTAAACCCTAGAATGGTGCCCAGACATCAATCAAAGGAACGATCAACCATGACCACCATCGCTACCACCCTCACCACCGCCGCACAAGGCAACCCTGCCGCCCATCGTCATTCGTGGCTGCGGGAACTCATTGCTGCCATGCCCATCGTCATCCTGGTCAAGGCCATGCGTTCCGCCCGTCGCTGACGCAAGCTCCATCCCTCCCAAAAAAAAGGCCGCGATTTTCGCGGCCCTTTTTGTTTTGATTCGCCAATGACCATCCGGCGCTAATGAAAGGTAAATGAAAGCCACTAGAAAGGTCATTGAAAGAATAATGAAAGGCAATTGATCAATCGATGAGCGGCAAAGTCTTTTGGCAGGCTTTCGTATTCAAAATTGCCCTGATCGAATCGGTCTCTACGCATTCGTTGCCATAAATAGAGGTCGACATTTCGGAAATTCTTGATCGCCGTCAAGAAGTTCTGAGGCGCTGACTTTTGACAATGACTTCCGTCGATGAATAAGGTTTTGCCGTCAAAGGCATTTGCTTCGCCGGACCATCGTCAAGTCAGCTCAACAGATCAATGGAGACCAACACATGACAAAAGACAACACGTTGGCGACGACGGTGGGCCGCCCCGCCTCGTACCGATGGATGCAGCTTCTCATGGGCATCGTATGCATGGCGATGATCGCCAACCTGCAGTACGGCTGGACCCTCTTCGTGAATCCGATCGCCGAAAAGCACGGCTGGTCGCGCGCGGCGATCCAGGTTGCGTTCACGATCTTCGTGCTGACCGAGACTTGGCTGGTGCCGATCGAAGGCTACCTGGTCGACCGCTTCGGTCCGCGCCCGGTGGTCTTGGTGGGCGGCTTGTTCTGCGGGCTCGGCTGGGTGCTCAACTCCATGGCCGATTCGCTGGGTCTGTTGTACGTGGCCGCGGCCATCAGCGGCATCGGCGCCGGTGCGGTTTACGGCACCTGCGTGGGCAACGCCCTCAAGTGGTTCCCTGACCGCCGCGGTCTGGCGGCAGGCATGACGGCGGCGGGCTTCGGTGCCGGTTCCGCGCTCACCATCCTGCCCATCTCGGCCATGATCAGGAACAGCGGCTACGAGTCGGCGTTCCTGTATTTCGGCATCGGGCAGGGCGTGGTCGTCGTGCTGATTGCGCTGCTTCTGACCGATCCGCGCCAGGGCGTTGGCGCCGCCATCAAGGCCAAGGTGCAGTCCTTGAGCAAGAGCGGCGGCGTGCTTCAGTCGCGGCGCGACTTCAAGCCTGCCGAAGTTGTCCGTACGCCGGTGTTCTGGGTGATGTACTTCATGTTCGTCGTCGTCGCGGCGGGTGGCCTGATGGCCACGGCGCAGTTGGGCCCGATCGCCAAGGACTTCAACATTGGCGACGTGCCGGTTTCGATCATGGGCCTGACCTTGCCGGCGCTGACTTTCGCCCTCGCCATCGACCGCGTGCTCAATGGCCTGACCCGCCCTTTCTTCGGTTGGGTTTCCGATCGGATCGGCCGTGAACTGACCATGTTCGTCGCCTTTGGCCTGGAAGCCTTCGGCATCCTGGCGCTCTACCACTACGGCCACCATCCGGTGGCCTTCGTCATCCTGACTGGCCTGGTGTTCTTCGCCTGGGGCGAGATCTACAGCCTGTTCCCGTCGACCTGCGCCGACACCTTCGGCAGCAAGTTCGCAGCGTCGAACGCCGGCATGCTGTACACGGCCAAGGGAACGGCTTCGCTGGTGGTGCCTTTGACGAGCGTGCTGACCACCATGACGGGCAGTTGGCACGCGGTCTTCATCGCCGCCAGTTCGCTCAACGCGCTGGCTGCGCTGATGGCCTGGTTCATCCTGCGGCCGATGCGCCGGGCACACATCGAAGCGGCGAACCACGAGGTGAGTGCCGTCGACGCTCGGCCGGCTGGCGATCAGAGCGCGCTCGCGCACTGATCGGCGGGATCGCACATCGCTATTCGGAAAGGGCTTCGACCAGTTCCGTCTCGATGTCCATCTGAGAGCGGTGGGCCTGCAGTTCGTTGCCGCTGATGAGGAAGGTGTCTTCGACCCGCTCGCCCAGCGTCGTGACCTTGGCCAGTTGAAGGTTGATGTGGTGTCTGGCCAGCACGCGCGCCACCGAATACAAGAGGCCGGCGCGGTCGCTCGCGGAGATGTTGAGCACCCAGCGCTGCGCCTTCTCGTCGGGCGCAAGGGTCACGCGGGTCTTGATCGGGAAGCTCTTGACCCGGCGCGACACGCGGCCCCGGCTGGGCGCCGGCAGCTCGCCGCTTTGGGTGAGCGCCAGGGGCAGGTCGGTCTCGACCATGCTGATCAACTCGCGGTAGTGCTCGGGCAGGAAAGTCGTCACCACCTGGAAGGTGTCGAGCGCGTAGCCGTTGCTGGCGGTGTGGACCTTGGCATCGAGAATGCTGAACGAGGCCTGGTCGAAGTAACCGCAGATGCGCGCGAAAAGATCGGTCTGGTCGGGCGTGTAGACCAGCACCTGCAGCCCTTCGCCGACCGGTGAAAGGCGGGCGCGGACGATCGGTGCCGCATTGACGTCCACCGGCACGCCGCGCAGCGGCACATGGCGCGACAACTGGCGCGCATGCCAGGCGATCTCGCTGGCGTCGTGGCGCATGAAGTAGCCGACGTTCAGCGTCTCCCACAATGCCTTGTGGGCTTCGAAGGGCATGGCGTGCGGTGCGAGCAACGCCAGCGCCTCGCGCTTGCGCGCCTCGATCTCGGCGCCCGGGTCGGGTGCGTGGCCGCCCAATGCCCGCGACGTGGCCCGGTACAGGTCTTCGAGCAGCTTGCCTTTCCACGCGTTCCAGACGCGCGGCGACGTGCCCCGGATGTCGGCCACGGTGAGCAGGTACAAGGCAGTGAGGTAACGCTCGCTGCCCACCAGCTTGGCGAAATCGGCGATCACCTGAGGATCGCTCAGGTCCTTCTTCTGTGCGATCTGGCTCATCACCAGGTGCGATGCAACGAGGAACTCGATCAGCTTCGCGTCTTCGCGGTCGATGCCGTGCTGCTTGCAGAAGCGCCGCACATCACGCGCGCCGAGCTCGGAATGGTCGCCGCCCCGGCCCTTGGCGATGTCGTGGAAGAGGGCCGCCACGTAGAGCACCCAGGGCTTGTCCCATCCGCCGGCCAGCTGCGAGCAGAAGGGGTATTCGTGCGCATGCTCGACGATGAAGAAGCGGCGCACGTTGCGCAGCACCATGAGCACGTGCTGGTCCACCGTATAGACGTGGAACAGGTCGTGCTGCATCTGACCGACGATGTCGCGGAACACCTTCAGGTAACGGCCCAGCACCGAGGTCTGGTTCATCAGCCGGAACGCGTGGGTGATGCCGCGCGGCTCCTTGAGGATGCGCATGAACATCCCGTGATTGGCCGGGCTGTTGCGGAAGTCTGCATCCATCACGTGGCGGGCGTTGTAGAGCGCACGCAGCGTGCGCGCCGACAGGCCCTTGATTCCGACCGTCTTCTCGTAGAGCCAGAAAGTCTCGAGGATGGCGTTGGGCTGGCGCAGGTACAGATCGTCGCTCGCCACCTCCAGCGTGCCGCCCTTGTCGAAGAAGCGTTCGTTGATCGGCCGCGGCACCTCGACTTGCGGCGACAGGCGCTCGGCGATGTTGAGCAGCAGGATCTCGTTGAGCTGCGCCACGGCCTTGGCGGCCCAGTAGTAGCGGCGCATCAGCGCCTCGCTGGCCTTGCGCTTCGAATCGCCTTCGTAACCGAAGGCGGCCGCCACGGCGGTCTGCATGTCGAACACCAGGCGGTCTTCACGGCGGTTGGCAATCACGTGCAGCCGGGCACGGATGAGCGAGAGCAAGGCTTCGTTGCGCTTGATCTGCTGCACCTCGAACGCGGTGGCCAGTCCGTTCTTGGCCAGATCGTCCCAGGTGTTGCCGAAACCGGCCGCTCGGGACACCCACAGGATCACCTGCAGGTCACGAAGCCCGCCGGGCGACTCCTTGCAGTTGGGCTCGAGCGAGTAGGGCGTGTTGTCGAACTTCTGGTGGCGGTGGCGCATCTCCTGCGTCTTGGCCTCGAAGAAGTCGTTCGGGTCGATGGCGGCCATGAAGCGCTCGCGAAACCCGAGGTAGAGCTTGCGGTCGCCGGCCAGCAGGCGCGATTCGAGCAGGGCGGTCTGCACCGTGACGTCGCTGGCCGCCTCGGCCAGGCACTGCTCCGAGGTGCGCACCGACGAGCCGATCTCCAGGCCAGCGTCCCAGCACTGGCTGATGAAGGTCTCGATCCGAGCCAGCTCCTCGCCCTCGGCGGGCGCGTCGTCCGGCATGAGCAGAAGCACGTCGACATCCGAATGCGGAAACAACTCGCCGCGTCCGAATCCCCCCACGGCAACCAGCGCAAAGCGGTTGTGAAACCCGCCGGCGGTCCACAGGGCGCGCAGCGCCTCGTCGGCCAGGGTGGCCAACTGGCGCAGCACGCCACGGACGCTGCGGGCCGGCGCATGCGCGCTGCGCAGCGTGTCGAACACCGCGAGCTTGTGGCCGCGGTAGGCGTCGCGCAGCATGGGGAGGTCGACCATGTCCGCTCTCTCGAAATGCGGGAAGAGCCGCGAGCGCGCCGTTCGGTTCAAGCGGTCGCGACGCTGGGATTGACGAAATCGGGGATGGGCGGGCTGCCGGCCGACAGGGTCAACACCTCGTACCCGGTCTCGGTGACCAGCACCGTGTGCTCCCATTGGGCCGAGAGCGAGTGGTCGCGCGTGACGATGGTCCAGCCGTCGTTGCCGAACTCCTTGATGTCGCGCCGGCCGGCATTGATCATCGGCTCGATGGTGAAGGTCATGCCTGGCTTGAGTTCCTCCAGCGTGCCCGGCCTGCCGTAATGCAGAACCTGCGGCTCTTCGTGGAAGACCCTGCCGATGCCGTGGCCGCAGAACTCGCGGACCACCGAGAAGCCATTGCTTTCTGCAAAGCGCTGGATGGCAAAGCCGATGTCGCCCAGCCGCGCGCCCGGCTTGACCTTGGTGATGCCGTGCCACATGGCGTCGTAGGTGAAGGCGCAAAGGCGCTTGGCGGCAATCGATCCGTCGCCCACGATGAACATCCGGCTCGTGTCGCCGTGCCAGCCGTCCTTGATGACGGTAACGTCGATGTTGAGGATGTCGGCCTTCTTGAGCGCCCGGTCGTTCGGAATGCCGTGGCACACCACGTGGTTGACCGAGGTGCAGATCGACTTGGGGTAGGGCACGGTGCCGGCGCCCATGTAGTTCAGCGGGGCGGGGATCGCGCCTTGAACCTGGGTGATGTACTCGTGGGCCAGGCGGTCGAGTTCGTTCGTGGTCACGCCGGGCTTCACGTGCGGCGTGAGGTAGTCCAGCACTTCGGACGCAAGCCGGCACGCCACGCGCATGCCAGCCACGCCTTCGGCGTCTTTGTAGGTGATGCTCATGCCCGGGATTATCCCATCGGGCCTGAAAACACGTTCTAAAATTCACGGTTTGCGCGAATTGGCCCCAGTCAGCGGCCAAGCCCGTCGCAGCCCGAGCACCTGGCATCCGCCCCCATCTGCCCAAGTTACGCCTTCAACCTGCGGCCGCAAGGCCCGAGCACTCGTGACCTCTCAACGGCCCCATTCCCCCCCGCATGTAACGCGTTTTCATGGCGCGCGCGCCCTGAGCGACTTCCGCGCCCGCCAACTGCTGCCCCGATTGGCAGCGCTGGACGAGCGGATCGAGGCCATTTCGGCCCACTTCGTCCACCTGGTGGCCACCGACGAGGCGCTCGATGCTGCGCACCAGCAGCGCTTTGCCGCCCTGCTGACCTACGGCGAGCCGGCCGAGGCGCAGCAGGCGGCGCATGCCAGCCTGGTGGTGTCGCCCCGGCTGGGTACGGTTTCGCCGTGGGCTTCCAAGGCGACGGACATCGCGCGCAACTGCGGCCTTTCCGTGCGCCGCGTGGAGCGGGTCACGCAGTACCACCTGCAGCTCAAGTCCTCGCTGTTCAACCGTTCGCCCGAGCTTTCCGCGCAGACGCTGGCCGCCGCTGCCGAGTTGCTGCACGATCGAATGACCGAATCGGTCCTGCCCTCTCTGGAGGAGGCGCAGGTGCTGTTCGCCGAACTGCCCGCCACGCCGATGGCGCACGTGGACGTCGCCACAGGCGGGCGCGCCGCCCTGGAGGAGGCCAATCGCACCTTCGGCCTGGCGCTCGCCGACGACGAGATCGACTACCTGGTCGAAGCGTTTACCCGCCTGGGCCGCAACCCGACCGATGTCGAGCTGATGATGTTCGCCCAGGCCAACAGCGAGCACTGCCGCCACAAGATCTTCAATGCGGAGTTCAGCATCGACGGGCAAAAGCAGCCGCTGAGCCTGTTCGGCATGATCCGCAACACCGAGCGCCTGCACCCGCAGCACACGGTGGTGGCCTATTCGGACAACGCCGCCATCATGGAAGGCCATGACGTCGAGCGCTTCGCCGCGCGCATGGACATGCAGGGCTCGCCGCAATACGGCAAGCAGGCCGCCACGCATCACGTGCTGATGAAGGTGGAAACCCACAACCATCCGACGGCCATTTCTCCGTTTCCAGGCGCCTCGACCGGCGCGGGCGGCGAGATCCGCGACGAGGGTGCCACCGGCCGGGGCTCCAGGCCGAAGGCCGGCCTGACGGGCTTTTCCGTCTCCAGCCTGTGGCCGAAGGAGGGCGACGACTACGGCAAGCCCGAGCACATCGCCAGCCCGCTGCAGATCATGACCGAGGGTCCGCTGGGCGGAGCCGCCTTCAACAACGAATTCGGCCGGCCGAACCTGCTGGGCTATTTCCGCGAGTACGAGCAGACGGTGGCGAGCGATGTCGACAGCATCCGCCGCGGCTATCACAAGCCCATCATGATCGCCGGCGGCCTGGGTCAGATCGACGCTGGGCTGACGCAGAAGATCCAGTTTCCCGCCGGCACGCTGCTGATCCAGTTGGGAGGCCCCGGCATGCGCATCGGCATGGGCGGCGGCGCCGCCAGCTCCATGGCCACCGGCATGAACGCCGCCGAACTCGATTTCGACTCGGTCCAGCGCGGCAATCCGGAGATCGAACGCCGCGCGCAGGAGGTTATTAATCACTGCTGGTTGCAGGGCGATGCCAATCCGATCCTGGCCATTCACGACGTGGGTGCCGGCGGCCTTTCCAATGCGTTCCCCGAGATCACCAACGATGCCGGGCGTGGCGCCCGTTTCGACTTGTCGGCTGTCCCGCTGGAGGAAAGCGGTCTGGCGCCGAAGGAAATCTGGTGCAACGAAAGCCAGGAGCGCTACGTGCTGGCCATCGCGCCGGAATCGCTGCCGCAGTTCCAGGCCTTCTGCGAACGCGAGCGTTGCCCCTTCGCCGTGGTCGGCGTGGCCACGGAAGAGCGCCAGTTGATGCTCACGCAGGAAGGCGGCGAACAAGACCAGCCCGTGAACATGCCAATGGACGTGCTGTTGGGCAAGCCGCCCAAGATGCACCGCGACGTGAAGACGGTGGCCCGCCAGTTCAGGCCGCTCGAGCTGACCGGCGTCGAGTTGCAGAAGGCGGCGATCGACGTGCTGTCGCATCCGACGGTGGCCTCCAAGCGCTTTCTCGTCACGATCGGCGACCGCACGGTCGGTGGTTTGACCCATCGTGACCAGATGGTCGGCCCATGGCAGGTGCCGGTGGCCGACTGCGCCGTCACACTGGCCGATTTCAAGGGCTTCGCCGGCGAGGCAATGAGCATGGGCGAGCGCACGCCGCTGGCGGCGCACGATGCGCCGGCATCGGGCCGCATGGCGGTGGCCGAAGCCATCACCAACCTGCTGGCCGCGCCCATTGAACTGGCGCGCGTCAAGCTGTCGGCCAACTGGATGGCCGCCTGCGGGGAGCCTGGCGAAGACGCTGCGCTGTACGAGACGGTCAAGGCCGTCGGCATGGAACTGTGCCCGGCGCTGGGCGTGTCGATCCCGGTGGGCAAGGATTCGCTGTCCATGCGCACCCAGTGGAAGGAGGAGGGCGCGGACAAGCGCGTGACCTCGCCCGTCAGCCTGATCGTGACAGCGTTCGCCACCATCGACGACGTGCGCGCCACGCTCACGCCCCAACTCGATGCGCAGACCGAAGACACCACCCTGGTGCTGATCGACCTGGGTCGCGGCAAGCACCGCATGGCAGGCAGCGTGCTGGCCCAGACGCTGAGCCAGAGCGGCGACACCGTGCCCGATCTCGACGATGCGCAAGACCTGGTGCGGCTTGTGGATGCCGTCAACGAACTGCGTGGCCAGGGCCGCATCTTGGCCATGCATGACCGAAGCGACGGCGGCCTGTTCGCCAGCGCCTGCGAGATGGCCTTCGCCGGCCAGGTGGGCATTGCGCTGAATGTCGACATGCTGGTCACCGAAGGCGACGGCATCAGCGACAGCCGCGCCGAATACGGCGACGCCAAGAACTGGGCCGGCCAGGTGAGCGCGCGGCGCGAGGAACTCACCCTCAAGGCGCTGTTCAGCGAAGAGTTGGGCATGCTGCTGCAGGTGCGTACCTCCGAGCGCAACGAGGTCATGCAGATCCTGCGTTCGCACGGTCTTTCGGCATGCAGTCATTTCGTCGGCAAGACCCGTCCGGTGAGTTCGCCGATCGACGCCGGCAAGGGCCGCGTCGAGGTATGGCGCGATGCCAAGTCGGTGTTCGGCGCAAGCTTGCAGGATCTGCAGCAGGTCTGGGATTCGGTCAGCTGGAAGATCGCCCGCGAGCGCGACAACCCCCAATGCGCCGACGAGGAACACGCCGCCGCCGGCGATCCGTCCGACCTGGGCTTGCAGGTGGTGCTGCCGCGTCCGCTGCCCGAAGCACCGGCGGTGCTGACGGAACGTCCGCGCGTGGCCATCCTGCGCGAGCAGGGCGTCAATTCGCATGTCGAGATGGCCTACGCCTTCACCGAGGCCGGCTTCGACGCTTTCGACGTTCACATGAGCGACTTGCAATCGGGCCGCGCCGATCTCGCCAGCTTCAAGGGTGTGGTGGCTTGCGGCGGCTTCAGCTACGGCGACACGTTGGGCGCCGGCATCGGTTGGGCGCGCTCCATCACCTTCAACCCGCGCCTGTCCGAGCAGTTCCAGGGCTTCTTCGGGCGTGCTGACACCTTCGGTCTGGGGGTATGCAACGGCTGCCAGATGTTCGCCGAGCTGGCCGACATCATTCCCGGCGCACAGGATTGGCCACGCTTTACGACCAACCAGAGCGAGCGCTTCGAGGCGCGCCTGTCGCAAGTGGAAGTTCTGGATTCGCCCAGCCTCTTCTTTGCCGGCATGGCCGGTGCGCGCCTGCCGATTGCCGTGGCGCACGGCGAAGGCTTCGCCAATTTCCGCCATCGCGGCAACGCGGATCGAGCCATCGCCGCCATGCGCTATGTCGACAACCACGGCGTGGCGACAGAGCGCTATCCGTTCAACCCGAACGGCAGCCCGGGCGGATTGACGTCGGTCACCACCGCCGACGGCCGCTTCACCGCGCTCATGCCGCATCCGGAGCGCGTGTTCCGCAACGTGCAGATGAGCTGGACTTCGGGCGACAAGAGTGCGTTCAGCCCATGGATGCAGATCTGGCGCAACGCGCGCAAGTGGGTGGGATGAACACCCCGCTTCGGCCTTCGCCCACCATGCCGGTGATGTTCATCGGGCACGGCAGCCCGATGAACGCCATCGAGGACAACCATTGGCGTGCCGCCTGGCAATCGCTGGGCACGGAATTCGGCGAGCGCTATCCCACGCCGCAGTTGATTCTTTGCATCTCGGCGCACTGGCTCACGCGCGGCGGCTGGTTCCTCACCGGCATGGCCCAGCCGCGCACGATCCACGACTTCGGCGGCTTTCCGCAGGAGTTGTTTGCGCAGCAATATCCCGCGCCCGGCGCGCCGCAGGCCGCCGAGGAGATCGCTGCGGGCGTGCACCAGCCGGACAGTGGCGCTGCGTTGGGCATCGATGCAGACCAATGGGGGCTGGACCACGGCGCCTGGTCGGTGCTCAAACCCATGTTTCCTCAGGCGGACATTCCGGTGGTCCAACTGAGCATGAACTACGCCCGGCCCCCGGCCGAACACTTCGAACTTGCCCGCCAGTTGCGCGCACTGCGTGATCGCGGCGTATTGATCGTCGGCAGCGGCAACGTCGTGCACAACCTGCGGCAGATCCGCTTCGGCGTGCCCGACAACCAGGCTTACGACTGGGCGGTGGAGTTCGACGCGGTGGTCAGCGACCAGGTGAAAGGCGGCCGGCTGAGCGAACTCGTGAACTTCCAGCAGCTTGGCGCCGTGGCCCAGCAGGCCCACCCGACCTACGACCACTACCTGCCGTTGCTCTACGCGGCCGCAGCGGTCGACCCCGACAAGGACGTCCCGCGCTTCTTCAACGAAGGATTCCAGGCCGCATCGATCTCCATGCGCTCGATGGTCTGGGCCTGAATACCCGGGTGCCCCGCGCCCGATCCGCAGCCCAATGCAAAACGCCCTCCACCCCGAAGGGAGGAGGGCGTCGAGCGTGAACCGTTGAACGCTTACTCGACCTTGGCCTTGGCGCGAAGGTCTTCCTGATACTTCTGCAGTTGTTGCTGCTGCAGTTGCTGAGCGATCTGCGGCTTGAGTTCAGCCATGGTCGGCAGCTTGGCCTGGCGGACGTCGTCCACGCGGATGATGTGCCAGCCGAACTGGGACTTGATCGGCGCCTGGGTCATCTGTCCCTTGTCCAGCTTGACCATGGCTTCGGAGAATTCGGGCACGAAGCTGCTCGGCGTGGCCCAGTCCAGATCGCCGCCGTTGGCTGCGGAACCCGGGTCCTTGCTCTGCTTCTTGGCGATGTCCTCGAACTTGCCACCCTTCTTCAGGTCGGCGATGACCTTCTTGGCTTGGTCTTCGGTTTCGACCAGGATGTGGCGGACCTTGTATTCCTTGCCGCCATTGGCAGCGGCAAACTTGTCGTACTCGGCCTGGATCTGCGCGTCGGTGACCGGATTTGCCTTGGAGTAGTCGGCAAACAGCTGGCGGATCAGGATGGCCTGGCGGGCGAGTTCGACCTGGGCCTTGAAATCGTCGGTCTTGTCCAGGCCCTTGCTGCGGGCGGCCTGCATGAAGACCTCGCGCATGATGATCTCTTCCTTGAGCGCCGGTTCCATCTCGGGCGTGACCGGGCGGCCGGCAGCCGTCAATTGCTGCGTCAGCGCGTCCATGCGCGCCTTGGGCACCGGTTGCCCGTTGACGATGGCGATGTTCTGCGCCTGGGCGGCCACAGTCACCGCGCCAAGGAACGCCGCGGTCGCGGCGACCTTCAAGAGCTGTTTCTTCATGGGAAGCAAAAAAGGGAAGTTTTGTAGCGCCGACGCTGAAGGCGGCGGCAGGGTTCGATCCGGTGGGCCTAGAGGACCTCGATCGCCAGGGCGTGCAGGCCGCGGGCCATCAGATCGTGCGCCGCATCATACACAAGGCGGTGCCGCGCCACGCGCGGCTTTCCGGCGAAAAGAGGCGACGCGATTCGCACCCGGAAATGGGTGCCGTAGCCGGCGTCGTTGGCGCCCGAATGGCCGGCGTGCTGGGCGCTTTCGTCGATCACTTCGAGCTGCGTGGGCTGGAGCGCCGAGCGCAAAAGCGCATCGAGTTCGGCGGCGGTCGGAAGATTCTGGTCGATCAAAGCGTTCATTCGCATCAGGTTCCGGATTCGTCGGACTTCAGGTGAGGGGCGATGTACAGGCCTTGTGCCACCAGGAAGACGATCGGGAACGCGTAGCCCCAGAGCTTGAAGTTCACCCACGCCTCGGTGCTGTAGAAGGCCGCCACCCACGCATTGATGGCAGACATGAAAAGGCAGTAGCCGATCCAGGCGACGTTCAGGCGGCCCCAGACGCCGTCGGGCAGCGTCATCTGCGTGCCCAGCAGCATCTTGAGGAAGTTCTTCTTCATCACCCAGTAGGCGACCGCCAGTGCGATGCCCATGGCGGCATAGAGCACCGTGGGCTTCCATTTGATGAAGCGATCGTCATGCAGGGCGAGCGTCAGGCTGCCGAACAGCAGGATGAGCACCAGCGTGGCCTTCTGCATGGTCTGCAGCTTGCCGTCGATGAACTTCACGATGATCATCTGGACGACAGTGGCGGCCATCAGCACGCCGGTGGCGACGTAGATGTCGTAGAACTTGTAGGCGCCGAAGAAAAGCAGGATCGGCAGGAAGTCGAGCAGGAGTTTCATCAGTCCTTGGGCTGGAAATCCAGCGAAGCCGAGTTCATGCAGTAGCGAAGACCGGTGTCGGTGGGGCCGTCCGGGAACACGTGGCCGAGGTGTGCGCCGCAGTTGGCGCAGACGTTTTCGGTGCGCACCATGCCGTGCGAGCGATCCACCACGTTCTTGATCGCGCCGGGCACTGCCTCGCGGTCGAAGCTGGGCCAGCCGCAGCCGGCATCGAACTTGGCGCCGGACTCGAACAGCTTGGCGCCGCAGCAGATGCAGTGGTAGGTGCCGTCCGCCCACTCCGCTTCGTACTTGCCGGTGAAGGGGCGTTCCGTCGCCGCATGGCGGGTGACTTCGAAGGCGGCTGGCTCGGCGCCTTTTTCGGCCAGCAGGGCTTTCCAGTCGGCCTCGGACTTGTTCACGGGGAAGGTCATGGTGGCGTGCGGTGTGGGGCGGCTGTGCGCCCGGTTCTCGAAAAGCGCCATTGTCGTTCAGCCGCCTTAAAGACCCCTTATGCGCCGGGGCCAAGCGCAACCTGCCGCGCTACGGGCATTCCCCCAAACCGGACGATGCTGCATCGCGCAATACTCGGTTGCATTCTTTATCAGTGCTTCAGACCGAGGAGTTATCGACATGTTGAGCCTGATGCAGGACCATCCCCTGCTGATCTCGTCCCTGCTGACCTTCGCCGAGCGCCATCACGCGGACGGCGAGATCGTCTCTCGCCGCGTGGAAGGCGACATCCATCGCTACACATGGGCGGGCGTGGCGGACCGCTCGCGCCAGGTGGCCAATGCGCTGGACGCGGCCAAGCTGGCCTTCTCCGACCGGGTCGCCACGCTGGCGTGGAACGGCTATCGGCACCTCGAGCTGTATTACGGCGTCTCGGGTTCGGGACGGGTGCTGCACACGATCAATCCGCGGCTTCATCCCGACCAGATCGCCTGGATCGTCAACCATGCCGAAGACCAGATGCTGGCCTTCGACATCAACTTCCTGCCACTGGTGCAAGCCGTGCACGAGCGCTGCCCGACCGTGCGGCAGTGGATCGCGCTGTGCGACGCCGACAAGCTCCCGCAGGACTGCGGCGTCCCCAACCTGGTGAGCTACGAAGCGTGGATCGGCGCGCAGTCGACCCGCTATGACTGGCCCGTGTTCGACGAGAACTCCGCCTCGAGCCTTTGCTACACCAGCGGCACCACCGGCAATCCGAAGGGCGCGCTGTACGGCCACCGTTCGACCGTTCTGCATGCCTATGCCGCGGCGCTCCCCGACGTGATGCGCCTTTCCGCCCGCGACTCGGTGCTGCCGGTCGTGCCGATGTTCCACGTCAACGCCTGGGGCATTCCGTACTCCGCGGCGCTCACCGGCTGCAAGCTGGTGTTTCCGGGCGCGGCGCTCGACGGCAAGTCGGTCTACGAACTGATCGAGCAGGAGAAGGTGACGTTCGCCGCCGGCGTGCCGACCGTCTGGCAGATGCTGCTCACCCACATGAAGCCGCAGGGCCTGCGCTTCTCGACGCTCAATCGCACGGTGATCGGCGGCTCGGCCTGCCCACCGGCCATGATCCGCGCCTTCCAGGACGAATACGGCGTCGAGGTCCTCCATGCCTGGGGCATGACCGAGATGTCGCCGCTGGGCACGCTGTGCACGCTCAAGAACAAGCATCTGGATCAGTCGCCTGAAGAGCAACTGGCGGTGCGCCTCAAGCAGGGGCGGGCCATCTGCGGCGTCGACATGAAGATCGTCGACGGCAACGGCAAGGACCTGCCGTGGGACGGCAAGGCCTTCGGCGACCTGCTGGTGCAGGGGCCGTGGGTGGTCAAGTCGTATTTCAAGGGCGAGGGCGGCGATCCGCTCGTGAAGGACGAGCGCGGCAGCGGCTGGTTCCCGACAGGCGACGTGGCCACGATCGATCCGGACGGCTTCCTGCAGATCACCGACCGCAGCAAGGACGTCATCAAGTCCGGCGGCGAGTGGATCAGCTCCATCGACATCGAGAACATCGCCGTCGCCCACCCGGCGGTGGCCATGGCGGCGTGCATCGGCGTGTTTCACCCCAAGTGGGACGAGCGGCCGATCGTGGCGGTGATGAAGAAGCCCGGCGCCGAAGTGAGCCGCGAGGAACTTCTGGCCTTCTACGAAGGCAAAACGGCCAAGTGGCAGATTCCGGACGATGTCGTCTTCGTGGATGCGATTCCGATCGGCGCCACCGGAAAGATCCTCAAGACGCGCCTTCGCGAGGCCCTGAAGGACTACAAGCTCCCTGGCCTGTAGCCGCCGAACGACTCACTGCCACGCGCGTTTCCTACCCTCGGGTAGGAGGCGTGTCACCTGTGCGATAGCTTAGGGGCAATCCCGGGGAAAAGCTGCATTCGAAAGCGCTTGTAATTCCCTCGTTTCTTCGGGCAAATGCCCTGCAACTCTGGAGACCTTGAATGAAGTTCGCATTGAAGATCGTGACCGCCGGCGTCCTGGTGGCCAGCGCCACCGGCGCATTTGCCCAGAAGGGCGAGACCGTCAAGGTCGCATGGCTCGATCCGCTGTCTGGCCTGATGGCCGCCGTGGGTACCAACCAGCTCAAGACGCTGCAGTTCTTTGCCGAGAAGCTCAACGAAAAGAACCCTGCTGGGGTGAAGTTCGAAGTCATCGCGATCGACAACAAGCTCAGCCCGCAGGAAACCACCGTCGCGCTGCGTTCGGCCATGGACCAGGGCGCGCGCTACATCCTGCAAGGCAACGGCTCCGGCCCGGCCTTGGCCATCATCGACGCGCTGGAAAAGAACAACGCCCGCAACCCCGGCAAGGAGGCGCTGTACCTCAACTACGCCGCGGTCGACCCCGACCTGACCAACAGCAAGTGCAGCTACTGGCAGTACCGCTTCGACGCCGACACCTCCATGAAGATGGAGGCGCTGACCACCTTCATCAAGGAGCAGCCGGACGTCAAGAAGGTCTACCTGCTCAACCAGAACTACTCGCACGGCCAGCAGGTCTCGAAGTTCGCCAAGGAAAACCTGAAGGTCAAGCGTCCCGACATCGAGATCGTCGGCGACGACCTGCATCCGCTGGCCCAGGTGCGCGACTTCGCGCCCTACATCGCCAAGATCAAGCAGTCGGGTGCCGACAGCGTGATCACCGGCAACTGGGGTTCGGACCTGGCGCTGCTGATCAAGGCTGCCAACGACTCCGGCCTGAACGTCAAGTTCTTCACCTACTACGCCGTGACCACCGGCACGCCGACCGCCATGGGCGCGGCTTCCGATGGCAAGGTCTACCAGGTCGGCTATGCCCACTACAACATGGGCGGCCAGATGCAGAAGTGGGCCGACGAGTACAAGAAGCGCTTCAACGACGACATGTACACGACCGACCTGTACACCGTGCTGCTGGCACTGTCCGAAGCCATGGCCCGTTCCAAGTCGACCGATGTGCTCAAGGTCGCACAGACGATGGAAGGCATGAAGTTCACCAGCTACAACGGTGACATGGAACTTCGCAAGGCTGACCACCAGATGCAGCAGGGCCTGTACATCACCCGCTGGGAAAAGGCGAGCGCCAAGTACCCCTACAGCCCGGAGAACACCGGCTACACGCTGGCGCCCGTCAAGTACTACGAAGCCTACGTGGCGAGCACGCCCACCACCTGCCAGATGAAGCGTCCGGGCGGCTGATCCAGCCAAGCGGAGTCGCCGGGCCGAAACGCCCGGCCGCCCAGGGCCCGACACGCTATCGGGCCCTTTTTTTCTCTTGAAGGGGAGTGCAAGGTGGAATTTTTCGTGATCTCGTTGCTGAATGGACTCAGCTACGGGTTGCTCTTGTTCATGCTGAGCTCGGGCCTGACGCTCATCTTCAGCATGATGGGCGTTCTCAATTTCGCCCATACCAGCTTCTACATGCTGGGTGCCTATTTCGCCTACACGATCTCGGGCGTGCTGGGCTTCTGGCCGGCGCTGGTGATCGCACCGCTGCTGGTCGGCGGACTGGGCGCGCTGTTCGAACGCTACAGCCTGCGCCGCGTCCACAAGTTCGGCCATGTGCCCGAACTGCTGGTCACCTTCGGCCTGTCCTACCTGATCCTGGAACTCGTGCAGCTCGTCTGGGGCCGCTCGACGGTGCCCTATGGCCTGCCCGAGGCGCTGCAAGGGCCGCTCTTCACGCTCTACGGCACGCAGTTCCCCAAGTCGCGCTCGTTCATCATGCTGGTCGCGCTCCTGATGCTGCTGTCGGTGTGGCTGCTGCTGACGCGCACCCGCATCGGCCTGGTCATCCAGGCCGCCCTGAAGCATCCCGAGATGGTGGAAGCGCTCGGCCATAACGTGCCGCGCGTGTTCATGATGGTCTTCGGCGGCGGCGCTGCGCTGGCCGGCCTGGCCGGCGTGATCGGCGGCAACACCTACGTCACCGAACCGGCCATGGCCGCATCGGTCGGCTCCATCATCTTCGTGGTGGTGGTCGTGGGCGGCATGGGGTCGCTGGCCGGGGCTTTCCTGGCTTCGCTGCTGATCGGCATCGTGCAGACCTTCGCGGTGGCGCTCGACCATTCCGGCGCCTCGGCGCTGGCCGCGGTCGGCGTCAACGTGGGGCCGGACAACTTCGCCTACCCGCTGCTGTCGCTCACGATCTCGCAGGTGGCGCCAATCCTGCCGTACCTGTTCCTGGTGCTGATCCTGATCTTCCGCCCCAAGGGCCTGCTCGGAACCCGGGAGGACTGAAATGAACGCCACTTCCACCACAGTGAATTCCACTGCGCACCATCGCCAGAAGGGCTCGCTCAATCGCGGCCGGGTCATCGTCTGGTCGCTGTTCGCCATCGCCCTGATCGTGGCGCCGCTGATCTTCAAGAGCAGCCTGGCGCTGACCATGCTCTCGCAGATCGGCTACCTGATCATCATCTGCCTGAGCTACAACATGCTCCTGGGCCAGGGCGGCATGCTCAGCTTCGGGCATGCGGTGTACGTCGGGCTCGGATCGTTCATCGCCGTGCACGCCATGAACCTCGCCGGGGGTGACAAGCTCCCCATTCCGCTGAGCCTCATGCCGATCATCGGCGGACTGGGCGGGGCATTCTTCGCCGTGCTGTTCGGCTACGTCACGACCAAGAAATCGGGCACCACCTTCGCCATGATCACGCTGGGCATCGGCGAGCTGGTGGCGGCGATGTCGCTGATGTTCCCGGGCTTCTTCGGCGGCGAGGGCGGCGTGACCACCAACCGCGTGTATGGGCAGTCCTTCATGGGCATCACCTTCGGCCCGCAGATCCAGGTGTACTACCTGATCGCGGTGTACTGCTTCATCTGCACGGCCGCGATGTTCGCCTTCACCGGCACGCCGCTTGGGCGCATCCTGAACGCGGTGCGCGACAACCCCGAGCGGGTGGAGTTCATCGGCTACAACACCCAGCGGGTGCGCTACATCGCCTTCATCATCGCCGGCTTCTTCGGCGGGATCGGCGGGGGGCTGGCTGCCATCAACTTCGAGATCGTGAACGCGGCCGACAGCCTGAACGCCATCCGCTCCGGCGGCTACCTGCTGTTCACGTTCCTGGGCGGCGCTACCTTCTTCTTCGGTCCGATCATCGGCGCGGTGCTGTTGGTGTTCGCTTCGGTGCTGCTGTCCGAGCTCACCAAGGCATGGCTGCTTTACCTGGGGCTGGTGTTCCTGTTGATGGTGATGTTCGCTCCTGGCGGCGTGGCCAGCCTGATCATGATGAACGTGCGCGTGGCCGCCTTCGGCAAGTTCAAGCGCCTGGTGCTGCCTTACCTGGGCCTCATCGCCACGGGGTTGGTCGCACTCGTCGGCGCCGCCATGCTGATCGAGATGGCCTACCACATGCAGCTCAATGCGGCCCTGGGCCCGATGGTCCCGCTGGCCGGCTTCGAGCTCGACACGTCGCATGCACCGGCGTGGATCGGCGCCACGGCGGCGCTGGTGATCGGCCTGGGGTTGCTCGAGATCGTGCGCCGCCGCTTCGTGAAAGCCTGGGGCAGCGCGCAGGAAGAGATCGAGGCGGACATCAAGCGCCGCGAACGCCAGTGAGACGGGGAGCCAAAGAACACTCATGACCTACGCACTCGAACTCAAGAACCTGCGCAAGAGCTTCGGCCGCACGGAGATCATCCGCGGCGTCGACCTCGCGGTGAATGCCGGCGAACGGGTGGCCATCATCGGCCCCAATGGCGCTGGCAAGTCCACTCTGTTCAACCTCATCAGCGGCAGGCTCGCGCCCACCAGCGGCGAGGTGTTCCTCAACGGCAAGCGCATCGACGGGCTCAAGCCCTTCGAAGTCAACCGGCTGGGGCTGTCGCGCAGCTTCCAGATCACCAACATCTTCCCCAAGCTCAGCGTGTTCGAGAACCTGCGCTGCGGCGTTCTGTGGAAGCTGGGCTACCGCTACACCTTCCTGCGCTTTCTCTCGCGCCTGGACGACGCCAACGAGCGTGCGGAGCAGCTCATGCAGCAGATCGGCCTGGCGCGCAAGCGCGACGTGCTGGCGATGAACCTGACCTACGCCGAACAGCGGGCGCTGGAGATCGGCATCACGATCGCCGGAGGCGCCGAAGTCGTCCTGCTGGACGAACCCACGGCGGGCATGAGCAAGACCGAAACCGAGCACTTCACCGCGCTCATCAAGGAAGTGACCGTCGGCCGCACGCTGCTGACGGTCGAGCACGACATGGGCGTGGTCTTCGGCCTGGCCGACAAGATCGCGGTGGTCGTCTATGGGGAAGTGCTGGCCTACGACACGCCCGAGGCCGTGCGCGGCAACGCGCGAGTGCAGGAGGCCTACCTCGGCTCTCCGGTGGCCGACGCGCAGGGGGCGGGACACTGATATGTTGAAGCTGAACGACCTCCACGCCTATTACGGCAAGAGCCATGTATTGCATGGCGTTTCATTCGAGGTGGGCAAAGGCGAGATCGTGGCGCTGCTGGGGCGCAATGGATCCGGCCGCTCCACCACCGCCAAGGCCATCATGGGCCTGGTGCACGCCGAAGGTCATCTGAGCTGGAAAGGCCAGGAGATTCTCGGGCGCAAGGCGTACGAAGTGGCGCACCTGGGCATCGGCTACGTTCCGGAGAACCGCGACATCTTCCCCAAGCTCACGGTGCATCAGAACCTGCTGCTGGGCGTCAAGGGCAGTGGCAAGGGAAGCCGCTGGAGCTTCGACGACATGTACGACATGTTTCCGCGCCTGAAGGAGCGGCAGCACACCGAAGCGGGCGTGCTCTCAGGCGGCGAGCAGCAGATGCTCACGCTGTGCCGCACGCTCATGGGCGACCCCGACCTGATCATCATCGACGAGCCTACCGAAGGCCTTGCGCCCAAGATCGTCGAACTGGTCGGTCAATACCTGCAGCAACTCAAGGCGCGCGGCATCTCCGTGCTGCTGATCGAGCAGAAGCTGACCATCGCCATGCACATCTCCGACCGCGCGCTGGTGATGGGCCACGGCAGCATCGTGTTCGACGGCACGCCCGACTCGCTGCGTGCCGACGCCAACATCCGCAAGGAGTGGCTCGAAGTCTGAGCCCGCAAGGCGCCGGCGTTTGCCGGCTTCCCGGCCCGGCATCGGGCTTGGCCTGGACAAGTGCAAGGTGAGGGCGCTTGTCCCGGCTGCGACTTCAAAGGCGCTTTCCAAAGCCCTAGAATGCACGCAAAAAAAGAACACTCGTGCTTTTTATGTGACAACCCGGTGATGCCCCCGCTGGCATCGCCGAATTCCCCCGGGACGATCCCCTTCTTTCCAATCCAAAGGAACGCAGCATGACGGCTGAATACCAAGTTCGCGGCGATGTGGCCGTGATCACGCTGAACAACCCGCCGGTCAACGGACTGGGCTATGCCACCCGCCGGGGCATCACCGACGGCCTGGCCAATGCGCTGGGCGATGCGGCTGTCAAGGCGATCGTCATCACGGGGGCCGGAAAGGCCTTTTCCGGCGGCGCGGACATCAAGGAATTCGGCTCGCCCAAGGCGCTGGCAGAACCCAACCTCCTGTCGGTCATTCTTGCCCTGGAAGCCAGCACCAAGCCCATCGTGGCGGCCATCCACACCGTCTGCATGGGCGGCGGCCTCGAACTGGCCCTTGGCTGCCACTACCGCGTGGCCGCGCCGGGCACCAACGTCGCGCTGCCTGAAGTCAAGCTGGGCCTGATCCCCGGCGCTGGCGGCACGCAGCGCCTGCCGCGCGTGCTGGGCGTCGAGACCGCCTTGAACATGATCGTGAGCGGCGAGCCCGTCAAGAGCGAGATGCTCGCCAGCCTGCCGGGCCAGAAGCTGTTCGACAAGATGGCCGCATCGGCCGAGACGGTGGTCGCTGAGGCCATCGAGTTCGCCCAGGGCGTCGTCGCCAAGGGCTCTGAGATGCCGCTGGTGCGCAACCTGCCTTGCAAGCACCCACAAGGCGATGCCTACTTCCAGTTCGCCAAGAACATGGTCGCAGGCATGGCGAAGAACTTCCCCGCGCCCGTCAAGTGTGTGGAGACGGTGCAAGCCGCCACCAAGCTCAAGTTCGACGACGGCATGGCCGAGGAGCGCCGTGTGTTCACCGCGCTGATGTTCACGCCCGAATCGGCGGCGCTGCGCCACATCTTCATGGCCGAGCGCGGTGCGAGCAAGATTCCCGACGTGGCGGACGACACGCCCAAGCGCGAGATCAAGCTGGTCGGCGTCATCGGCGCCGGCACCATGGGTGGCGGCATCTCGATGAACTTCCTCAACGCCGGCATTCCGGTCAAGATCCTCGAGATGAAGCAGGAGGCGCTGGACCGCGGCGTCGCCACCATCCGCAAGAACTACGAAGCCCAGGTCAAGAAGGGCAAGCTCAAGCAGGACAAGTACGACCAGCGCATGTCGCTGCTGTCCACCACGCTGAGCTATGACGACTTCAAGGACTGCGACCTCATCATTGAGGCCGTGTTCGAGGAAATGGGCGTCAAGGAGCAGGTGTTCAAGAAGCTGGACGAAGTCGCCAAGCAAGGTGCGATCCTCGCGTCCAACACCTCGACGCTGGACGTGAACAAGATCGCCTCGTTCACCAAGCGTCCGCAGGACGTGGTCGGCATGCACTTCTTCAGCCCGGCCAACGTCATGAAGCTGCTGGAAGTCGTTCGCGGCGAGAAGACCGCCAAGGACGTGCTGGCCACCGTGATGGCCATCGGCAAGAAGATCAAGAAGACGGCCGTGGTCTCGGGCGTGTGCGACGGCTTCATCGGCAATCGCATGATCGAGCAGTACAGCCGCCAGGCCGGCTTCCTGCTCGACGAAGGTGCCACGCCGCAGCAGGTGGACAAGGCCATCGAGAAGTTCGGCTTTGCGATGGGTCCGTTCCGCATGGGCGATCTGGCCGGCAACGACATCGGCTGGGCCATCCGCAAGCGCCGCGCCGTCGAGCAGCCCGACATGAAGTACAGCCGCACCGCCGACAAGCTGTGCGAACTGGGCCGCTTTGGCCAGAAGACCGGCGCCGGCTGGTACGACTACAAGCCGGGCAAGCGCGACGCCATTCCGTCGGAGCTGGTCAACAAGATGGTCGAGGACCATCGCAAGGAACTGGGCATCACGCCGCGCAAGATCAGCGACGAAGAGATCGTCCAGCGCCTCGTATTCGCCCTGGTCAACGAAGGCGCCCACATCCTCGAGGACGGCATCGCTTCCAAGGCGGGCGACATCGACATGGTCTACCTGACCGGCTACGGCTTCCCGATCTGGCGCGGCGGCCCGATGCACTACGCGAGCCAGGTTGGCCTGTACAACGTGGCCTCGACCATGAAGCGCTTCGCCGCGAATCCGCTGGACGACGGCGCATTCTGGGAACCGGCTGCGCTGATCCAGAAGCTGGCCGCCGAAGGCAAGGGCTTCTGAGGCTCGACGCCCGGGCCAACCTCAAGCTGAACTGCCGATGACTTTCAAGCGCATTGTTTCGTTCCTCCTGCTGGCCATCCTTGCGCTGGCGGCGGTGGTGGGTGTCAAGACCTGGCGCACGCCGTCGCGCCAGGTCAGCGTGGCGCCGATCCAGAAGGCGCCCGTCGACGCCAAGGCCGTGGCCGAAAGGCTGGCCGGCGCGGTGCGCTTCAAGACCATCAGCAGCCTGGAAGACCCGCAGGCCAACAACGATCAGTTCGCTGGCCTGCATGCCTACCTGGCGCAGCAGTTCCCCGCGCTGCACGCGACCATGAAGCTCGAGCAGCCGGGCGACAACGCGCTCGTCTACGTCTGGCCCGGCAGCAATGCCAAGGCCCAGCCGATCGCGCTCATGGCGCATCAGGACGTGGTTCCGATCGCGTCCGGCACCGAGAACAAATGGCAGGCCGAACCGTTCGCAGGCACGATCCGCGATGGCTATGTCTGGGGGCGGGGTGCCTGGGACGACAAGGGCAACCTGCTGGCGCAGATGGAGGCGATCGAACTGCTGGCCAAGTCCGGCTTCAAGCCGGAGCGGACCATCTACCTGATCTCGGGCGCCGATGAAGAGGTGGGCGGCCATCGGGGCGCCGAGCGCATCGGCCAGAAGCTCAAGGCGCAAGGCATCCGCTTCGCCTGGGTGCTCGACGAGGGTCTGCTCGTCACCGAAGGCGTCCTGCCGGGCCTGAACCAACCGGCGGCGCTCGTCGGCGTGGCCGAGAAGGGCTACGCCAGTTTCAAGCTGAGCGTCGAAGCCACGCCCGGCCACTCGTCGATGCCGCCTTTGCATGGCAGCGCGATCGGCACGATGGGCGGAGCCCTGTCTCGCCTGGAAGCCCACCAGATGCCCGCCACGCTGGACGGCGGCGTGGCCCGCAGCATGTTCGACACGCTCGCGCCCGAGATGAGCGGATTCGGCCGCGTCGCCTTGTCCAACCTGTGGCTGTTCGGGCCGCTGGTTCAAAAGCAGCTGTCGGCCAGTCCCGCGAGCAATGCCATGCTGCGCACGACCACGGCGCTGACCATCATCGAAGGCGGCAACAAGGACAACGTGCTGCCCGGCCATGTGGAGGCGACGGTGAACTTCCGGGTGCTGCCTGGCGACACGCTGGCGTCGGTCGAGGAGCACGTGCACAAGGTGGTGGCCAACGACGCCGTCAAGGTGGCGCCGTATCCCGGCAACGCGGAGCCTTCGCCGGTGTCGCCGACGGACGGCCCCGGCTACGTCGACATCCAGAAAACCATCCGCCAGGTGTTTCCCGAAGGCGTCGTCGCGCCGGGCTTGATGCTCGGAGCCACCGATGGTCGTCACATGGCTGTAGCTGCCGACGCCGTCTATCGCTTCTCGCCAGTGCGTGCCAAGCCGGAAGATCTGCCGCGCTTCCATGGCACCAATGAGCGCATCTCGATCGACAACTACGTCGAGATGATCCAGTTCTATCACCAGCTTCTGCGCAACGCCGGCGTCGCCGCGCCGCAGGGCTGATCTCCAACCCTTTCCCGACCCCGCACACGCCAAAGGAACCCATCATGACCAATGCCGTCATCGTTTCCACCGCCCGCACGCCGCTCGCCAAGAGCTGGAAGGGCGCCTTCAACATGACGCACGGCGCCACGCTCGGCGGCCATGCGGTTCAGCATGCCGTGGCACGCGCCGGCATCGACGGCGCTCTGGTCGACGACGTCATCATGGGCTGCGCCACGCCCGAGGGTGCCACCGGCTCCAACATCGCGCGTCAGATCGCGCTCAAGGCCGGGCTGCCGATCACCACGTCGGGCATGACGATCAACCGCTTCTGCTCGTCGGGCCTGCAGACCATCGCCACCGCGGCTCAGCGCATCATCGCCGGCGAAGGCGAGGTGTATGTGGCCGGCGGCGTCGAGAGCATCTCGTGCGTGCAGAACGAAGCCAACACGCACATGCTGGTCGACCCCGCGCTCATGAAGCAGAAGCCCGAGATCTACTGGAACATGCTGCAGACGGCGGAGATGGTGGCCAAGCGCTACAACATCGGCCGCGAGGCGATGGACGAATACGGCGCGCGCAGCCAGCAGCGCGCCACCGCCGCGCTCGAAGCCGGCAAGTTCAAGGACGAGATCGCCCCCATCACCGTCCTGGCCGGCGTGGCCGATCCCGTGATGGGCCTGCGCACCAAGGAAGTCACCGTCGAGAACGACGAAGGCATCCGTCCCGGCACGACCGTCGAGGGCATCAGCGGCATTCGCACGGCCATTCCCGGTGGCGTGATCGCTGCGGGCAATGCGAGCCAGTTCTCCGACGGCGCCGGCGCCTGCGTGGTGGTGGACGAGAAGTTCGCCGAGAAGAACGGCCTCAAGCCGCTGGGCCGCTTCCTGGGCTTTTCGGTCGCCGGCTGCGAGCCCGACGAAATGGGCATCGGCCCGGTGTTCGCCATTCCCAAGGTGCTGAAGAAGCTCGGCCTGTCGGTCGGCGACATCGACCTGTGGGAACTGAACGAAGCCTTCGCCGTGCAGGTCATTTACTGCCGCGACAAGCTGGGCATTCCCGATGACCGCCTCAACGTCAATGGCGGCGCGATCGCCGTGGGCCATCCCTACGGCGTAAGCGGCCAGCGCCTGACCGGCCACGCGCTCATCGAAGGCAAGCGCCGCGGCGCGAAGAAGGTGGTGGTGACCATGTGCATCGGCGGCGGCATGGGCGCTGCAGGTGTGTTCGAAGTGCTCTGACGCTTACTCCAGCCAACAAGGGCGCATGCGGCATCTCGGATTGCCACATGCGCCCTTTGTCTTTGTGCCGCACCATTGGCTTGTGACCCGACTGTCATGAAGGAGTCAATGCACGCGGTGCGATTGGATTACATTGCCTCGCAACGCGGACCACGCTTGCCACAGTTCATCTCATGACGCTGCGCACCACCCTCGATTTCCTGCTCTACGATTGGCTCGCCGCCCCCGTTCTGACCGAGCGCGAGCGCTTTTCGGACCACTCCCGCGAAACCTTCGACGCCGTGCTCGACACCTGCGAGCGCATCGCCCGCGAGAAGTACGCGCCGCACAACCGAACGGTCGATACCCAGGAGCCGCACTTCGACGGCGAGAAGGTCATCCTGCCCCAGGCCACGCACGATGCGCACAAGGCCTTCGTCGAATCGGGAATGATGTCGGCCGCGCAGGACTACGACATCGGCGGCATGCAACTGCCCTATACCGTCCAGGCGGCGGCCAACAGCTTCTTCGCGATGGCGTCGGTGAGCATCGGCTCGAACATGCTCACCAGCGGCAATGCCAACCTGCTCATGGTGCATGGCACCGAGATGCAGAAGCAGGTGTTTGCGCTCAACGAGTTCTCCGGTCGCTGGGCGGGCACCATGTGCTTGTCGGAACCGCAGGCCGGCTCGTCGTTGAGCGACGTGGCAACGCGCGCGGTGCCCGACGGCGAGGACTACGAAAGCGATCCCCTGGGCCCGCGTTACCGCCTCACCGGCCACAAGATGTGGATCTCGGCGGGCGACCATGAGCTGACCGAAAACATCGTCCACATCGTTCTGGCCAAGATCCCCGATGAAAACGGCAAGCTCATCCCCGGTACCCGCGGCATCTCGCTGTTCATCGTGCCCAAGCGCATGGTCGACACCGAAGGGCAGCTGACGGGCGAGCGCAACGACGTGGCGCTGGCGGGCCTCAATCACAAGCTGGGCTGGCGCGGCACGACCAACACGCTGCTGAACTTCGGCGAAGGCAAGTACCCGGTGGGCGGCAAGGCCGGTGCGGTCGGCTATCTGGTCGGCAAGCCCGGCAAGGGCCTGGCCTGCATGTTCCACATGATGAACGAGGCGCGCATCGGCGTTGGCACGGCCGCCACGATGCTGGGCATGGCTGGCTATTACGCATCGCTCGACTACGCCAAGAGCCGTCCGCAAGGCCGCCCGGTCGGGCCGGAGGGCAAGGACGCGTCCCGCCCGCAAGTGCGCATCATCGAGCACGCCGACGTGCGGCGTATGCTGCTGGCGCAGAAGTCCTATGCCGAAGGCGCCCTGGCGCTCGAGCTGTATTGCGCGCGCCTGGTGGACGAACACAAGACCGGCGAAGCCCAGGCGGCGGACGACGCGCGCCTGCTTCTCGAAGTGTTGACGCCCATCGCCAAGAGCTGGCCCAGCGAATGGTGCCTGGAGGCCAATTCGCTGGCCATCCAGGTGCATGGCGGTTACGGCTACACGCGTGACTTTCCGGTGGAGCAGTACTGGCGCGACAACCGGCTGAACATGATCCACGAAGGCACGCACGGCATTCAGGCGGCAGACCTTCTGGGTCGCAAGGTGCTGATGGAAGAGGGCCGCGGACTGCAACTGCTGGCCGGCCGCATCCAGCAGACCATCGCACGCAGCGCGAGCGTGCCCCGGCTTGCCCCGCACGCCAAGGCGCTGGGTGCGGCGCTCGAACAGGTGGGCAAGGCCACGCGAGAAGCCTGGGCCACCGGCAACCCGCGCGATGCTCTTATCAATGCCGTTCCCTACATGCAGGCTTTCGGGCACATGGTCCTGGCATGGCTGTGGCTCGACGTGGCTGAGCGCGCGCTGGCCCTGGATGCCGATGCCGCCCAGCCAGCCACGGCCGGCCGTCTTGGCGCCACCGACTATTTCTTCCACTACGAGTTGCCCAAGATCGGTGCCTGGCTGCAGGTGGTGGAAAGCCGCGACGCCACCTGCGTCGACCTGCACGAGGACGCGTTCTGATGGCTGCGCCCAAGCCGCATGCCAGGCTCGAAGGCTGGATCTGGGTCCTGATCTACGGCGGGCTGTTCGGCGTGGTGCTTGGCCTGGCGATCGGCCGCGTCCATGAGGTAGCGGGCTGGTCGCTGGGCGTGCCGGGCGCCATTCTTGTCGTGGTGGGCGCGGCGCTCATCTACGTCCGCTCGCGCCTCGAGGACTCGCCCTGAGGCCCAAGGCCTTGCGCGCATTCCAAACATCGTTCGAAGAACCATTCAGCCATCCAACGGAGACCACCCGATGACCACTCCCCGCAACGTCAAGCAATTGTTCGACCTGACCGGCAAGACCGCGCTGGTCACCGGCGGCTCGCGCGGCCTGGGCCTGCAGATGGCCCATGCCCTGGGCGAGGCCGGCGCGCGCATCATGCTCAGCTCGCGCAAGGCCGATGACCTGGAACAGGCTGCGGCAGAGCTGCAGGCCGCCAACATCGACGCGCGCTGGATCGCCGCCGATTGCTCAAAGGAAGAAGACACCCGCCGCCTGGCCGACGAGACGCTGGAGCGCATGGGCCAGGTCGACATCCTGGTGAACAACGCCGGCGCCAGCTGGGGCGCCCCGGCGGAAGAACACCCGGTGCAAGCCTGGGACAAGGTGCTCAACCTCAACGTGCGCGGCTACTTCATCCTGTCGCAGCAGATCGCGCGCGCCAGCATGATTCCGCGCAAATCGGGTCGCATCATCAACATCGCGTCCATCGCCGGCCTGGGCGGCAATCCGCGCGAGATGAAGACCATCGCCTACAACACCTCCAAGTCGGCGGTGATCGGCTTCACCCAGACGCTCGCCTGCGAATGGGGCCACTACGGCATCAACGTCAATGCCATCTGCCCGGGCTTCTTCATGACGAAGATGGCCGCCGGCCTGATCCAGCAGCTGGGCGAAGACAAGATGGCCGCCCACGCGCCGCTGGGCCGCCTGGGCGACACCGAAGACCTCAAGGGCATCACGCTGCTGTTCGCCAGTGACGCGGGCAAGCACATCACCGGCCAGCACATCGCGGTGGATGGTGGCGTCAGCGCTGTCGTGGCCGGCTGAGGACGTGCTTCGAAACCGATGAGCGATACGCCAGCCGCATCCGCCATGCCCGCCGCCGACGAGCCATCCCGTGCCTTTACCCGCCGGATTCCCTTTGCGCGCCACCTCGGCATCGAGCTGGTCGCCTTCGGCGGCGGCCAATCCGAGTTGCACTACACCGCGAAGCCCGAGCATCTCAACACCTTCGACGTGACCCACGGCGGTGCGGTGATGACGCTGCTCGACGTGACGCTGGCGTCGGCAGCGCGCAGTGTGTCGCCCGAGATGGGCGTGGTCACGATCGAGATGAAGACCAGCTTCATGCGCCCGTCCGTCGGCCCCTTGGTGGCCAAGGGGCGGCTGATCGAACGAACCCTCACGCTGGCCTTCACCGAAGGCACCATCTACGACGCCAAGGGCCGCGCTTGCGCACACGCCACCGGCACCTTCAAATACGTCAAGCGGCGATTGCCCGCCGACCCGGCGGGCGCGGCCGAACCGCTGCCGCTATCGACCGACTGAGACTTTCATCCCTGGAGGGGCAGCGGGCGCTGGGCATCACCCTCGCGCCGCCAGCAGCACCTTCCGCCATCGAACCAGGAGTTCAACATGCCCACCAACAAGCAACAGCACCTCGACAACCGCCCCGAAGGCGAAGCCGTCGCCAGCAACTTCAAGCTCGTCACCTCGGAAACGCCGGCCCTGAAGGACAACGAAGTGCTGGTCCGCCATCACTACCTGAGCCTGGACCCGTACATGCGCGGCCGCATGAATGATTCCAAGAGCTATGCCCAGCCGCAGCCGCTCGGGCAGGTCATGCAGGGAGGAACCGCGGGCGAGGTGGTCGAAAGCCGCCATCCCAAGTTCGCCGTCGGCGACAAGGTCGTGGGCTTCGGCGGCTGGCAGGAATACAGCGTCGTCGATGCATCGCAACCCGGCATGCTGCGCAAGGTCGACACGACGCACGTGCCGCTGTCGTACTACCTCGGCGCGGTGGGCATGCCCGGCGTGACAGCCTGGTACGGGCTGGTGAAGATCATTGCGCCCAAATCGGGCGACACGCTCGTGGTCTCGGCCGCCAGCGGCGCGGTGGGCAGCGCTTTCGGCGCATTGGCCAAGGCGCGCGGATGTCGGGTCGTCGGCATCGCCGGTGGTCCGGACAAGTGCAAGTACGTGACCGATGAGCTGGGCTTCGACGCCTGCATCGACTACCGCCAGCACCCCGACGCCAAGTCGATGTCGCAGGCGTTGAAGGAAGCCTGCCCGAACGGCATCGACGGCTACTTCGAGAATGTCGGCGGCTACATCCTCGACGCCGTGCTCTCCCGCATGAACGCCTTCGGCCGCATCGCCCTGTGCGGAATGATCGCCGGCTACGACGGCCAGCCGCTGCCGATGACCAACCCGTCCATCCTGCTGATCAGCCGACTGAAGATCGAAGGCTTCATTGTCAGCGAGCACATGGAAGTGTGGCCCGAGGCGCTGCAGGAACTCGGCGGCCTGGCGGCCAGCGGCAAGCTGCGCCCACGCGAGAGCATTGCCCAAGGCATCGAATCGGCGCCCGAGGCTTTCCTGGGGCTGCTGAAGGGACGAAACTTCGGCAAGCAGCTCGTCAAGCTGATCTGAAACCGCGCCCGCCAAGGCGGGCAGCCATCCCCTCTGAAGGAGCACCACGTGGCCGAACTGATCCTGCATCACTATCCGACGTCGCCTTTTGCCGAGAAGGCACGCACGCTGCTGGGCTTCAAGCAGCTGCCCTGGAAGTCGGTGCACATTCCGCCCGTGATGCCCAAGCCTGACGTGGTGGCGCTCACCGGCGGCTATCGGCGCACGCCCTTGCTGCAGATCGGCGCGGACATCTATTGCGACACCGCGCTCATCGCCGACGTGCTGGAACACATCGCGCCTACGCCGACGCTGTACCCGCCGCTGCACAAGGGCATGGCGCGCACGCTGGCGCAGTGGGGCGACACCACGCTGTTCTGGACGTCGATGGCCTACAACTTCCAGCCGCAGGGGCTGGCCGACATGTTCGGCGCGCAGCCGGCCCTGGCCAAGACCTTCGCCGACGACCGCATGGCGATGAACAACAACCAGACGCGGCTGCGTCCGAAAGACGCGATCGCGGCGTACAAGTCGTACCTTCGCCGCATCTCCGAGACGCTGGGCAGCCAGGAATTCATGATGGGCGACGTGCCGACGATCGCGGATTTCTCGCTCTACCACCCGCTGTGGTTCACGCGGGTGCGCACGCCTTCACTGGCGGGCATCCTCGAACTGACACCGGCGGTGCTGCAGTGGATGGACCGCATGGCCGGCATCGGCCACGGCGAGCACGAGCCGATGAATTCGGCCGACGCCATCGCCGTGGCGGCCGCATCGACGCCGGCCTCGCTGCTGACCGACAGTACCTTCCAGGACGACCACGGCATCCCGCTGGGCTCGGCGGTGAGCATCACCCCCGAGAGCTTCGGCAAGGAGTCGTCCGAAGGCGAACTCGTGGCCGCCACGCGCACGCATTTCACGCTGCGCCGCACCGATCCGCGCGCCGGCACGGTGCAGGTGCATTTCCCAAGAATCGGCTATGTGCTGAAGAAACTGGAGACTCCCGCATGATTTCGGATTTCAAGGGCAAGACCGCCGTGCTCACCGGCGCCGGCTCGGGCTTCGGCCTGGAGTGCGCCCGCATCGGCGCCGCCCGCGGCATGAACCTGGTGCTGGTCGACGTGCAGCAGGACGCCCTCGACGCGGCCCAGGCCGAGATGGAAAAGGCCGGCGCGCAGGTGCTGGCCCGCAAGGTCGACGTGTCCGACGCCGCCCAGATGGAAGCGCTGGCCGAGGCCGTCAAGGCCCGCTTCGGCGCACCGCACTTCGTCTTCAACAACGCCGGCGTCGGCTCCGGCGGCCTGGTCTGGGAAAACTCCGTTGCCGACTGGGAATGGGTGCTGGGTGTCGACCTGTGGGGCGTGATCCACGGCGTTCGCCTGTTCGTGCCGATGATGCTCGAAGCGGCCGCCAAAGACCCGCAATGGCGCGGTCACGTCACCAACACGGCCAGCATGGCCGGCCTTCTGACGCCGCCCAACATGGGCATCTACAACGCGGCCAAGGCCGCGGTCGTCAGCCTGACCGAGACCATGTATCAGGACCTGCGCCTGGTCACCGACCAGATCGGTGCCAGCCTGCTGTGCCCTTATTTCGTGCCCACCGGCATTGCCGCCAGCGACCGCAACAAGCCCGGATCCCTGGCTTCGGAGAAGCCCACCCGCAGTCAGCTGATCGGCAAGGCGATGAGCGAGAAAGCCGTGGGCAGCGGCAAGGTGACGGCCGCCGAGGTGGCGCAGAACGTCTTCCATGCCATCGAGAACGACCAGTTCTACGTCTACAGCCACCCCAAGGCGCTGGGGAACGTGAAGAGCCGCATGGAAAACATCGTGGCCGGCGTCAACCCGGCAGACCCATTCCTGGAGCGGCCCGAAATCGGCCAGAACCTGCGCGCTGCGCTGCGCGGGATCTGACCGCTGCGCCGGTCAGGCGCGCTGGGGCGTGATGGTCATGACCTGGCCATTCACCCGAACTTTGACGCTGTCGGCGGCTCCGGGGCGGTCCGCGACGACGGTGAAGGCGGTCACCACGCCGCCGATCCAGGTGCAGCCGACCTTGAAGCCACCGCGTGCACGCAACCCGGTGAACGAGCCCGAAGGCCAGTCGGCCGGGCAGGCGGGCAGCAGGTCGATCATCCCGGCATGGCTTTGCAGAAGCATTTCGGGCACGGCGCCCACGATGCCCAGGTTGCCGTCAATCTGGAAGGGCGGATGCGTGGTGAGCAGGTTGCTGTTCGTGTTGTACGTGAGCAGCCCGCGCACCATGGTGCCCGCCCGCATGCCGTCGCCCAGGCGGGCGAACATGGCGCAGCGCCATGGCCACGTCCATGAGCGGCGGCTGTCGCCTGTCACCGATGCGGCGGAAAAGGCCACGCCGGCCCGCTCGCCGCAGCGCGCCTTGAGCGACACCTTGGCCGCCGCCGCCAGCGCGGGCGTCGCCGCGGGCGTGATCTGGCGGCCCGGATACACCGCAAACAAGTGCGACGTGTGGCGGTGCACGTCGGTGGGGTCGTCTCTGTCCACCTGCCATTCCTGCAACTGGCCCCAGGACCCGACCTTGTTGGGAGCCAACCGCGCTTGCATGGTCTGGACCGTATCGCGGAAGGAGCGGTCGACGCCCAGCGTGTCGGCCGCATCGATGTAGTTCTGGAACAGATCCCAGATCATCTGCTGGTCGTACATCACGCCGTCTTCGATCGGGCCATGCTCGGGCGACCAACCGTTGGCCGAAACCAGCAGGCCGTCGCCACGAGTCTTCAGCCGGTCCTGCCAGAACTCGCAGATCTCCTTGAGCATTGGGTAGACACGCTGCAGGTAGGCGCGGTCTTGCGTGAAAGCGAAATGCTCGTACAGATGCTGCGCATACCAGGCGCTGCCCACGTTGTTCCATTCCCAGCCGTTGCCGCCAAAGATGCTCTGGCTCATGCGCACCGTCCAGCCGCGCACGTTTGCGCCGAAGGCGCGACGTGTGGCCGTCCGATTGGGCACCAGCCCCGCCTCCAGGAAGTCGACCAGCGGCAGATGACAGGCGGAAAGCGCCGTGGTTTCGGCGCCCCAGTAGTTCATCTGGATGTTGATGTCGGTGTGATAGTCGCTCGCCCACGCGGGCGAGTTGGAGTTGTTCCACAACCCTTGCAGGTTGGCGGGCAGCCCGCCCGGGCGTGAGCAACTGGCCAGCAGATAGCGGCCGAAGTTGAACAGAATCTGCTCCAGCCGCGGGTCTGCCGCGCTGTCCTTCTCGCGGTAGCGCGCCAGTCGGTGGTCGGTAGGCAGCATCTCGACCTCGGCCGACGAAGCACCCCAATCGATCGCGATGGTCGACAGAAGCGACGACACGTCGGCCATGTGCGCCGACTGCAAGGCATCGAAGCCCTTGCTCGCTCCCGCCCCCAGCGTCTGGAGTGCCACCGGAAGGGGATCGGCACCGCGCCAGCCCTGGGCATGACTGGCCCGATAGTTCGTGCGCGCGTCCAGCAGCACGATCAGTTCGTTGACGCCCGCGAAGGCGATCTCGCGCCCGTTGGCCGAGAGCGTTCCCCCCACGTTGAACACGCGCACTGCGGCAGCGTGCTTGAGGCCGTTGGGCAGCACGCCGGCAAACGTGAGCTGGTTTCCCGAAGCGCTGGTCGAGGCGCCTGCTTGTGCCGACGTCAGTTCGACAAGGCCGGCCAGCGCGCCCGGCTTGTCAACGACATAGCGCAGCACGATCAACTGGTCGACATGACTGGCAAAAGCTTCGCGCGTGATGATGACGCCATCCTTGACCAAGCGCGTGGTGTGAACCGCCTTGGCAATGTCGAGTTGCCGCCGGTAGCCCGCCACGACGGGGTGCCCTGCGGTGTCGAAGCCGTTGCCCGAGAGGGAGATGCCGGCCACCTGGAAGTGAGTCACGCCTGCGGTCGGCGTGAAGCTGAACCGATAGAAGCGGTAGCTGCTGTTGTTGGAAAAACCGAATGATTGGGTCTGGTAGCGCTCCGGGAAGGGGCCGCTCAGGTTGCGACTGTCGAGTTGCACCCAGTTGTGGCCGTCGTTGGACGCATCGAGTGTCCAGCGCTTGGGGTCGCGCGCGGGGACGTCGTCGGCGCTGGTCAGTGCGTAGGCATTGAGCGCGCGTGGTGTGCCCAGGTCGATCTGCCAGCGCAGAGGGCTGCGGGGGTTTTCGATGCACCACTTGGTGCCACTGTTGCGATCCACCGTCCGCGAGATGTCCTGATCCGGTGTGCCGTTGCTGAAGTCTTCTCCACTGGGCGAATGGACGTACAGCGGTGCGATGCCTGCCAGGTTGACGCCGGTCAGGTCGATGTTCGCCACCTGGAAATGGCTGACGCCCCTGCGCGGCACGAAGGCGAAGCGATAGAAGCGGTAGTTCGCCGTAGCGCCCAATGCGAAGGTCTTGGTCCGGTAACGCGTCTCAAAGGGGGCGGGCAGTGTCCGGCGGTCGAGTTCGACCCACGAGCTGCCATCCATCGAGCCGGAGAACACCCATGTGGCCGGGTCGCGATCGGGCACGTCGTCGGCGCTGGTCAGCGAGTAGCTGCTGACGGCCTGTTTCGCTTTCAGGTCGAGCTGCCACACCACCAGCGAACCGGGGCCGTCAATGCACCACTTGGTGCCGGCGTTTCCGTCGATGGTCCGCAGCACGCCTTGGCCCTGTCCTTCAGCGCCCTGCATGCCCGGCGAAGTGAGCGTCGGGTCCTGCTGCTGGCCGAAGCCGATAGCCAGTTCGCCGAAGTTCAGGTACGACCCGAAGCCAGTCAGCCCCATGTCGTAGTTGGGACTGTCGTAGTTGTTCGCGCCGCCCCAGAGACTCTGCTCGTTGAACTGAATGGTGTCTCGCGTGACGCCGCCGAAGAGCATGGCGCCCAGACGTCCGTTGCCGATGGGCAGAGCTTCGGACTCCCAGTCGGCCGCCGGCCTGGCGTACCACAAGGTGCTGGCGCCGGGCCCCGTGACTGGCCCGACCGAGCTCGCCCTGGCCGAGGATGCGCGGCCCTGCGAGTCGGACACTGCGCTGAGCTGGTTCAGCCCAGCTTTCCCGCTTGTGGCGCTTGGCCCACTTGCGCCGCTGCTGCCGCCGCCACACGCAGCCAGTGCCAAGGGCATGGCGGCGACGCCGCATAACTTGCCGAGCGCCGTGCGCCGTTGTGGATTGGTGGGTTCGTTTCCTGCTGCTAACGAACGAGAACTAGCCGAATCGGCTGATGACATGATGACCTCCCTCTTTTAATAATCATTTGTGCCTTGGTGACGCTCGTGAAAGGCGCCTGACGCTCGAAACGCCTACACGCAAGGCCAAAAGAATCGGTTAGGGTTGGGAGCGATGCAAGAAGTTCCCGACCTGATCGTGTGCGAAGGCTGCGACGCGGTTTACCCGCGACCGGAGCTGCACAGCCGCGAGGTCGCGCGGTGTCGCCGCTGCGGCACCGTGATGGCGCGCCACTGGGGCCGGATGCACGAGCGGATGCTTCCGCTCACCGTGGCCTGCCTCATCCTCTTCGCCATCGCCAACTTCTTTCCGATCGTCAAGATTCAGTTGCGGGGCCTGCACAGCGAAACCACGCTCGTCGGCGCGGTCATGACGCTGGCGGGGGAGGGCTTGTCGGAAGTGGGCCTGCTGGTGCTGCTGACCACCTTGCTCTTTCCGCTGGTGCAGCTGTGCGTCCTGTTGTACCTGCTGCTACCGATCTCCCTTCGCAACCAGCCACCCGCGGGGTTTCGGATCCTGGTTCGGGCAATGCAGGTGATGCGGCCCTGGGGAATGATCGAGGTCTTCCTGCTGGGCGTGCTGGTGGCAGTGGTCAAGTTGTCGGGCATGGCGCAGGTCATTCCCGGTGCTGCGCTGTGGGCCTTCATGGGGCTGACGGTGCTGCTGACGGCGGTGCTTGCCTTCGAGCCGCAGGCTTTCTGGCGCCTTACCTTCGGCCGGCAGGGGGAGAACATGCCATGACGCAGGCCCGCGCCGCGCAGGGCGGCACGGACTATCGCACCGCCTCGCAATGCGGCCTGCTGGCCTGCCACCACTGCGGCACCGTGTGGCGCGGGGCGCAGGTCGGCCAGGCCTGCGGCCGCTGCGGCACGCACCTGCACCGGCGCAAGACCGACAGCCTTCGGCGCACCTGGGCGTTGCTCATTGCGGCGGCCATCCTGTACCTGCCTGCCAACCTGCTGCCCGTGATGGTCACCCGGTCGTTGTTCGGCACGCAGTACGACACGATCATGAGCGGGATCATCTACTTCTGGGTCACCGGTGCCTGGGGGCTGGCGGTCATCATCTTCGTGGCCAGCTTCCTGGTGCCGCTGTTCAAGCTGGTGGTGCTGGCCCTGCTGGCGATCGCCGCGGCCCGGCACAGCCGTTGGCGCCGGGAAGAGCGGGCCAAGCTGCATCGGATCGTCGAGTTCATCGGGCGGTGGTCGATGCTGGACGTGTTCGTCGTCTCCCTGCTGACGGGCCTGGTGCAGATCCACGGTTTCGCGGAAATCAGGGCGGGTGTCGGCATCGCGGCGTTCGGCGGCGTGGTGGTACTGACGATGCTCGCGTCCCTGAGCTTCGATCCGCGCCTGACCTGGGACGACGCGCCCGTCCCCGACAATGCAACACCGCTCGCGCACCAAGCAATTGCACATCCTCAATGAGTGAAGAGAAACCCGTCGCGACCCCAGAACCCTCACCAGACCGGCTTCCGGAGCCCGTGGTCGAACGCCGCCGCAACTGGCTGCCCTCGCTGATCTGGTTGATTCCCATCGTCGCGGCACTCGTCGGGGTGTTCCTGATTGCCCGCATCCTGCGCGAACAGGGGCCGGAGATCGAGATCACCTTCCTCACCGCCGAGGGCCTGGAGGCGGGAAAGACGGCCGTCAAGTACAAGGAAGTCGAGATCGGGACCGTGCAGTCGATCCGGCTGACGCGGGACCGGCTCGCCGTGCGCGTGCGGGTGCAGTTGCGAAAGGATGCCGAAGGCTTCACCGCCGCCGACACGCGCTTCTGGGTGGTGCGACCGCGCCTGGGTTCCAGCGGCATCTCCGGCCTGGGCACGCTGCTGTCCGGGGCCTACATCGGCGCCGACGCCGGCGAGTCGGAAGAGACTTCCAGCGAGTTCAAGGGCCTCGAGCAGCCACCCATCATCGTCAAGGGAACCACCGGACGCCAGTTCGTCCTGCACGCCAAGGACGCCGGCTCGGTCGACATCGGCACACCCGTCTATTTCCGGCGCATCGAGGTGGGGCAGGTGGCTTCCTACACCCTGGACGAGGACGGTCGGGGCGTGACGATCCGCGTGTTCGTCAACACCCCGTACGACCGCTTCGTGGGCGTGAACACGCGCTTCTGGCATGCGAGCGGCGTGGATGTGCAGCTCAATGCCAGCGGCCTGTCGCTGCGAACGCAGGCGCTCGCCACGGTCTTGCTCGGCGGCATCGCGTTCCGGGCGCCTGAGGACGATCCCGGCCCCGTCGCGGTGGAGAACACCGAATTCGTGCTGGCCTCCGACGAGAACACCGCCATGCGGCAGCCGGATGGTCCGGCGCGCAACGTGCTGATGTATTTCAACCAGTCGCTGCGCGGACTGGTGCCCGGCGCGCCCATCGATTTCCGCGGCATCGTGATTGGCGAGGTCAAGTCGATCGGGGTGGAGTTCGATCGCGAGAAGCGCCAGTTCCGCATGCCCGTCTACGCCGAGATCTACCCCGATCGCCTGCGGCGGCACTCGAAGGACGACGACCAGGACGACAAATGGGGACCGGACCAGCGCGTGCAATTCCTGGTCAACCGGGGCCTGCGCGCACAACTGCGCGTGGGCAACCTGCTGACTGGGCAGATCTACGTCGCGCTCGACTTCTTCCCCAAGGCGGCCAAGGTGGACTTCGACGCCACCCACTCGACCATGGAACTGCCCACCATTCCCAACAGCCTGGACGACATCCAGGCGCAGGTGCAGGAGATCGTCACCAAGCTCAACAAGGTGCCTTACGAAGAGATCGGCAACGATGCTCGCAAGGCGCTCGCGTCGCTCAACCGGACACTGGTCGAAGTGGAAGGCCTGGGCCGCACGCTCAACAAGGACGTCTCGCCCGAACTGCTGGCGGCCATGAAGGACGTGCGCCGCACGCTCGACACGGCGCAGCGCACGCTGCGCGAGGACTCGCCGCTTCAACAAGACATGCGCCAGACCTTGCAGGAACTCACCCGCGCCGCCAGTTCGCTGCGCGTACTCACCGACTACCTGGAGCAGCACCCCGAGTCGCTGCTGCGCGGCAAGCCGGAGGACTTGAAGAAATGACGACCGCAGCTGCGCCAACCCAACGCGCCAGGCAAGAACCATCGCATCCCGCGCGGTACGCGGCAGGGCGCCTCGCGCTCGCGTCGCTCGGCATCGGTGCCGCGCTTGTTCTGGGCGCCTGCGCCAGTGCCAAGCCGCCCACGTACTACACGCTGGCCGAGCCCGTGGCGGCGGCAGAGGTGATTGGCGGTGCGCCCACGCGCGCTCCGCTTGCCATCGATGTCGCCCCCATCCAGATGGCCCAGCGCTGGGCGCGCCCGCAATTGGTGGTGCGCCAGTCGGGCGACGCCGAGGGCAGGGCGCACATCCTGGAAGAAGCGCGCTGGACCTCCACCTTCGAAAGCGAGATGCGCGACGCTCTGGCGGCCGGTGTGGCCGGGCGTCTGGGCGCCTTGGACCTCAGCCGCACGACGGCGCCGCGCGAGCAGACGGTCTACCGTGTCGCGGTGCAAATGCTGGACTACGACGCACAGCCGGACGGGCAGGTGAGGGCGTCTTTCAACTGGACTTTGCGCCGCACCGACACCGACGGGCGCGCTCTGGCATGCAGCCAGCGCTTCGAGGCGCCGGCCGCGAATGGCGTCGATGGCGTCGCACTGGCCACCCGGCGCATCACCTCGCAACTGGCCGGCTCGGTTGCGCGCGGCATCGCGGCGCTGGCCGATGGACGCACGGCCGCCACGGCGGAATCGGGCACCTGCCGCTGAAAGAGCAGAAAGGCTGAGGCCGGCTCACGCTCGCGCCTACATCGCGTGGGGCGGCGTGCTGACACGATCCACCCTCGGTGCGGGCGATGCTCGGAGTTGTCATGCCGAGCCTGCCCCAGCATCCTGCCGACCTGTCCTTCCTGGCGCCTAGCGACAAGCCGGCGGATGGCCTGCGGGCGTTGGTCGAGCGGGGTATGGATCGTCTTCCACCACCCGGCAGCGACACATTGGGACGTTGGCGAATGCTCGCCGCCGTCGCGGCGGTCGACCTGTCGCTGGTCAAGCTGTATGAAGGCCACACCGATGCGTTGGCCATCCTCGGCGAGTTGGATGGACCGGCCCCCGCTCAAGGCAGCCGTTGGGGAACCTGGTGCGCAGAACCTCGGGATGCGCGGGTCGAGTTGGTGGGCCAGGGTCCAGGCGGCGCACGCCTGTGGGGTACCAAGGCTTGGTGTTCCGGCGCCGGCTCGCTGACGCATGCCGTCGTCAGTTGCTGGAACGCACATGGCGAGCCCTGCCTGGCCGCAGTCGCCCTTGATCAGCCAGGCGTTCATGTCACGCGCGTCGGATGGGAGGCGGTCGGCATGGCGGGCAGCGCCAGCGTCGACGTTCGCTTCGAGAATGCCGTGGCGACGCCCGTCGGTCGGCCAGGCACCTACGTGGCTCGCCCCGGCTTCTGGCAGGGCGGAGCGGGCATTGCCGCCTGCTGGTGGGGCGGGGCGGCAGGGCTGGTTCAGTGGTGCCGGGACATGACGCGCGACAACGCGGACCCGCATCGGCTGGCGCATCGCGGCGCCATGGAGGTGGCGCTCGACGCCGGTGCCGCGGTCTTGCGGGAGGCAGCCGCATGGATCGATGCCCATCCCCAGGACGACGCGCAGCAAGTCGCGCTGCGTGTGCGGGCGGCCGTGGAGCTGTCGGCTGAAGCCGTCATGCGACACGCCGGCCGAGCCTTTGGCGCCACACCATTGTGTCGCGATGCGCGCTTCGCCCGCCGCATGGCCGATCTGCCGGTTTTCCTGCGCCAGGGCCACGCCGAGCGCGATCTGGCGACGCTGGGCCGGCTGTCGCAGAACAAGGGGTCGGCGGCATGGCTGCTCTAGGCGAACGCGTCATCCAGGCTGGCGATGGGATTTCGGAGTTCGAGTGGCAGGCGTCGCCGCAACTGGCCGCATTGCCGCAAGCCAGTTGGCAAGATTGGGCAGCGCCCGAAGGCCGCGTGTTCGTGGTGGCGCCCCATCCGGACGACGAAGTCCTGGCCGCGGGTGGCTTGATGGCGCAGCTGGCCGCGGCCGGTCATGACGTTCAGGTCGTGGCCGTGACCGACGGCGGCGCCAGCCATCCGGGCTCGCGCCTCTGGCCGCAGGCGCGACTGCTGGAGCAGCGTCCTCGTGAATCCGGCGCCGCGCTTCGATGCCTCGGTGTGAGGAGCGCTTGCTTGCGCCTGCATCTTCCCGATGGCGCGATCGCCGTGCATCGAGCCACGCTGGTGCGTCGGCTCTGCCAACTGTTCGCGCCCGGCGATCGCGTCGTCACCACCTGGCGATGGGACGGCCATCCCGACCACGAAGAAACCGCGCAAGCCGTGGCCGAGGCGGCCGCTCGGCGCCATGTGCGACTGTTCGAGGCGCCCGTCTGGGCCTGGCACTGGTGCCTGCCATCCGACGAGCGCTGGCCATGGTCGCGTGCACGCCGGCTGCCCTTGGACCTGGCCACGCGCGAGCGCAAGCAGCGAGCGGTGCAGGCGCATGCGAGCCAACTTCATCCCGACCCGTCCACCGGGCGCGGCCCCGTGCTCCGACCGAGCATCGTCGCGCGCGCGGCGCGTCCCTTCGAGGTGTTCTTCGCCCATGACGGATGACCTGCACGGCTACTTCGCCGCCATGTACGGTCGCGACGAAGACCCATACGGCCTTCGCACACGCTGGTACGAAGAGCGCAAGCGACAGGTGCTGCTGGCGGCGCTGCCCCAACAGCGCTATCACCACGCCTACGAGCCCGGCTGTGGCGCCGCCGAACTCACGGTTCGGCTGGCCGAGCGTTGCGACGCGCTCCTGGCCAGCGACTTCGACCCCGGTGCTTGCGAAGTCGCCCACAGGCGCACGGCGCACCTGTCCCATGTGCGCATCGAGACGCACCAGCTGCCAAGCCAATGGCCGCAGACGGCGCGCTTCGATCTGGTGGTGCTGAGCGAGATCGGCTACTTCCTTTCCAGAGATGCGCTATCGCAGGTTGCGATCCGCGCCCGCGACTCGCTGACCGATGGCGGCACCTTGGTCAGCTGCAACTGGAAGCCGGACTTCGACCTCCGGCAGCTTTCGACCGACGCCGTGCATGCGCTGCTTCACGAGACGCTGCAGATGACCTCGCTCGTTCGACACGACGAGGCGGACTTCACGCTCCAGGTGTGGTCGCGCGACGGTCGCTCAGTGGCTCAGCGGGAGGGCTGGGCATGAACGAAGTCGTCATTGCTCGGGCCGGTCGGTTGCCTCGCGCGCCCAGGGCAACTTCCCGGCGTAGCGCGCCAGCATGCGTGCGTTGCCCTGGATGAAGAAATCCGGCCTGACCGACAGCGGCGAGTTGCCAACCCGGTAGTTCACCGTGTGGCGATAGGTGCCGTCCACCTCCGGTGCGATGCTCAGAAGGGCGCGGCAGATCACACGGTCGATCTCCATCTGGCCGGGCTCGCGATAGCGCCGGAACCAGAGCGGTGCGATCTGCAAGGCGAGTCGGCGCGGCAGGAAGTAGCAGTTGACGTCGATCATGTAGTCCTGCTCGTCCAGCACGCTTGGCCAGCGGCCCAGGCTTTCGCACTCGTCGCGGCAGATGAAGCGGTGCTGTTCGTCCACGATGTTGCGCAGCGCGTAAGTCCAGGGTCTGCCGCTTTCGATGACGGCCATGCAGTCGGCGATGTGCTCGGGCAGATAGGCGTTGTCGTCGTCCAAGAACGCGAAGTAGTCGCCATCGCCGAGGAATGTGCCGGCGCCGTAGATGCGATGGCCCGCCCAGCGGTCGACGCCGACGGCGTAGGGTAGCTCGATCAGCTCGCGTCGATGGCCCGATTCCAGGCCGGTGGGCGCGCGGGCCAGGGTCTCGCGCACCATCTGGTGGCGGCCAGGGCCATCGGCCATGAGCAGGTGCTGGACCCTGGGCCAGGTTTGCGCCGCCACCGACGCCACGCAGCGTTCGAGCAGCGGATTGCCGCCGCAAGCGGTGACCACCGTGACCAACGGCGGAGTCTGGCTGTCGACGGTGGGCATGTTCATCGAGGTCTGACTATGCCCCAACGGCGCGCCGCGTGTCGGTGGCGCAACGCCGACAGTTGCCGCCGCGCGAGCCTTGCGCTTAAGCTGCGCCTCTTGCCCTGCGCGAGGAATCGCGCCCATCCGGAGGCTTGCCACATGGCTGCAGCTCGATCGATTGCGTCGCTCACGCTTGGATTCGGCCTCGTGTCGATTCCAGTGCGCCTTTACTCCGCCACGGAGTCATCGGCCACCATCCACTTCAACCTGCTGGCACGGGACGGCTCCCGCGTGAAGCAGCAGTACGTCTCCGAAAAGGACGGCGCCGTCGTGCCGCGCTCCGAGATGGTCAAGGGCTACGAGTTCGAGAAGGACCGCTTCGTCATCTTCCAGCCCGACGAGCTCAAGGCCCTCGAAAACGGTGCCAGCCATGCGGTCGACATCGTGGCCTTCATTCCCGAGCGGGCCGTCGATCCGATCTTCTACGACAAGGCCTACCTGCTCGCGCCGGACAAGCGCGGCGGCAAGCCCTACAGCCTGCTCAAGGCCGCCATGCTCGAAAGCGGCCGATGCGCGTTGGCTCGCTGGGCATGGAAGGGCAAGCAATACGTGGTGCAGGTGCGCGCCGCTGCCGATGGCCTCGTGCTGCAGCAGTTGCTGTACGCGGACGAGGTGCGTTCCCTCAAGGACCTGGACATCGACCAGAGCGAGCCGTCGAAGGCCGAACTGCAATTGGCGCTGCAGCTCATCGACCAGATTGCCGCCGACAGCTACGACCCCGCCGAATTCCAGGACGAAGAGAAGAAGCGGATCCTCGCGGCCATCGACGCCAAGATCGCGGGCCAGGAGGTCGTGGCCAGCCAACCGGCCGAAGAACGCACCGGCGCCGAGGTGATCGACCTGACCGAAATGCTGCGTGCCAGCCTGTCGCGTGGCGGCAGAACTGCGCCCGCACGCGGCGCCAAAGGCGATGACGCAGCGGCAGCACCCTCCAAGCCTGCACGCGGCTCCTCTGTACGTGCAGGGGCGGTCGTCGCCGAAGCCAAGGGCGCCAAGCGCGCACCGAAGACGGCGGCCAAGGTACCGCCGAAGTCCGAGCCAGTGGCCGCCCGCGGCGGCGCGCGCATGAAGAAGTGACGAGCGCCACGGCTTCGCTGGACAGCACCCATCCCTACACGCTGCGCGGCATCATGCAGATGCTGGGCCTGTCGCGGCATTCCGTGGAACGTCTTGTCGCCATGGGCTTCGTGCGGCCGCAACGCGCACCTGGGGCGGGCAGGCCCTGGCGCTTTTCGTTCCGCGACGTAGTGCTGCTGCGCACGGCGCAGGAACTTCGCAACGCGCGCATTCCCACCCGGCAATTGCTGCGTTCGCTGCAACGCCTGCAGCAGGCCTTGCCGCACGAGGCGCCGGCTGACGCGCTGCGCATCAAGGCCGTGGGCGACCGCGTGGCGGTCCGATGGGGCGGTGCGCAGTGGGACGCGGAGACCGGCCAGTTGCTGATGGATTTTGCCGAAGGCGCGGGCAGCGCGACGGGCAGCATCCGCACGCTGGAACGGCCCCAGCCGCGCAAGAACCCGACGCAAACGGCACCAGCGCCAGAGTCCGTGGCGGAACAAGCGCAGGCACTCTACGAGCAGGCCGAGGCGCTCGAAGAGGCGGACCCCGCCGCCGCAGTGCGCCTGTACTGGCGTGTCGTGCGCCTGCTGCCGACGCATGCCGACGCGTATGCCAACCTGGGCTACCTGCTGTGCGAATCGGGCCGCTTCGCGCAGGCCCTTGCGCTGTATGCCCAGGGTGTCGCGTGCTGCCCGCGCGCGCCGCTTCTCCACTACAACCGCGCCGTCGCGCTGGAGGCGCTGGGCAAGCTGCCGGAAGCGATAGCGAGCTACGAGGCAAGCCTCGCACTCGACCCGACGCTGGCGGACGCGCATCAGAACCTGGCGCTCATCCACGACCGTCTGGGCAACAAGCAGCGGGCCATCCGGCACTTCAACGCATGCAGGCGCCTGTCGCCTCAGGCATGAGCAGGACGAGGTCTTGCATCTGCATCCTTGGGACCACGCGGCTCAGGCGGTATTCTCTGGACATCGCTGGCCTGCGAAGCAAGTTGGATGGTCGCTTGCCAATGGCCCAGCCGAAGACGGAGATATCGAGATGAACGACGAAAACGCCCCCGCAACCCAACCCGAGACGACGCAAGACGATGCGCACGGCAAGAACTTCGCTCAAAGTTCGCATGACGCCGCGCAAGATGGCGAGGCTGGTCTGGGAATGCTCGGTGGCGCATCCATCCGCGCCAGCGTGCGCAGCGGCATCCGCGAGGCACGTGCCCGTGGCGAGGCTGCGCTGGACGACTCGCGTCACTTCGCACATCAGGCCCAGGCGTCGGCGCGCAGCTATGCGCGTGAAGCCGTCAATGCCAGTGGCCGCCGCATCCGCCATGCGCGCTCGCGCTTCGACGGCCAGCGCGGCTGGAACGGCGAGGACTTCGTGAACGATCAGCCCATGCGTGCCGTGCTGCTGGCCGCTGCCGGCGGTGCCGTCCTGACGGCCGTGTTCATTGCCTTGCTGCGCGGCGGTTCGCGCCGCTGACGGGACAGGCTCAGGAAGCTTTGGGTTCTGCGCGGGCGGCATCCAGCGCGTAGAGCGCCGGCTTGTCGTGTGCCAGCTTGCCAGGCGCCGTGACCGGGCCGTTGGACACCGACTCATGGTGACCCGGATGCGAGGCGCCGTAGATCTCCCGCTCCAGGCGCTTCGCGCGGTCGGAGTACATGCGGGCCAGCGCTGCATGGTGCTCGGCAGCGGCCTGGTGCTCCAGGCGCGCCATCTGCGCTTCTTCCAACAATGCCATCGCACGGCGCAGATGACTGTTGCGGCTGAACAGGTTGAACATCGCACTTCCTCCACAGATCAAGGGCATCGCTACCCTCGCGGGCCACAGTGGGTTTCACTATAGGCCGCTTTTGCATCGTGTGCGTGACACTAGTTGCGCCAATGTTGCGGCCTACGCCGTTTGGTCGGGGGCTGGTGGTGTCGACACACCGAGTTCCGCGCACACCCGGGCGAGCAGGGCATTGGTTTGCCCGAGCTGTTCTTCCAGGGCACTCACGCGGGATTGCAGTGACGCCAGCTCGGCGTCGCGCGTGCCGGGTGCAGCGTCGTGGCGGCCCATGGTCGGCGCGTCGTCGGCGGGCAGCACGGGCTCGCCGCCAAGCAGGTGCACCCATCGCGCTTCGCGCGCTCCGGCCTGGCGCGGCAGCTTGCGCACCAGGGCGCCGGCGGCGCGCTCGGACAACTCGTCCAGAAACGCTTCGACCGACGAGATATCGGCAAAGTTGTGCATGCGATCGCAAGCCAGGCGCAGTTCGCCGGCGGTCTGCGGTCCGCGAAGCATCAGCACGGTGAGCAGCGCGAGCGATTGCGACGGGATCTTCAGCACGCGATCGGCGTTGTGGGCATAGCGGTACGCGCGTCCGCCGCTGGATTCGGTGACGAGGCTGCGTGAACGCAGCTCTTCCAGCGCCTGCTGCACCTGCGATTCGCTCAGCTCCATGATGGGGTGGCGGCTGGTCTTCTGGTTGCAGCCGGAGATCAGCGCGTTGAGCGTGAGCGGGTAGCTGTCGGGAACGGTGCGCTGCTTTTCGGCCAGCACGGCCAGCACACGAATTGGAATGGGTGCCAGGGGCGAAAAGGATTCGAGGGTGTCGGTCATGCGCGAAGCCTAACCCGAGCGCTGCACCCCGACGATCAAGGTGTGCGCGCCTGTTTCAGATGCTCGTAGCCGCTCAGTTCCAGGAAGCCTTCGCCGTGCTGGGCGCCACGCACGCCGATGGGGCCTTCCCAATAGAGGTTGGCCGAACTCGTGCCTGCGTCGAACTCGCTGTCGTCGTGCATGGCGTCGATCTCGAATTCGCCCCAGGGCACGTTCAAGCGCCACCCGAGGACGTATTGCACACCTGTCTTGGGGCTCGTCCAGCGCCGGGTAGGTTGCAAGGTGAGTTCGTCCGAGGCCAATGGGCGGGCGGTGCCGTCCGGGCGTACCGTCGTGCCGGTGGTGGTGACGGGACGCCCCTGCCGATCGAACAACTGGTAGACCATCAGGTCGCTGCCGTCGACCAGATGGATGGCAAACCAGCTCCAGCCCAACCGTCCGACGTCGAATTCGCCCCATTGATGATCGAACCAGACCACGCCCCGGACGGCGTGTTCGCGCCCGGCGCTGCGCACGCTGCCCGAGGCGGCCATGCGAGGGCGCGAGTAGTAGTAGCTGATGCCGCTGTCACCGAAGTCGAGCAGCCCCGGCGTGTTCGATCCCGCGGCCCGGTGAGCGACGACCGGCCGCGTATCCAGCAACTCCAGCGACAGGCTGTTGCCACCGATGTCGTCGAAGCGCAACCGATGGGCGGGACCAACCCCCGATAGCGACCACCCCGTCGCGCGAAAGTCGAAACCCCCACCGTCGGGCCTGGCGGGCAGGCCGCCGGTACGGCTCTGCGCCGTGTAGCGCCGGCCAGTGGCAAGGTCTGTCAGCGCGGCATGCATCACCGTGTGCTTGATCAGACCGTTGACCACGAACACCGCCACATGAAAAGCCCAGCGCTGGTTGGACTGGCCGTCGAGGATGCCGCTGTAGTACCACCACTCCATGGCGCTGCCGTGGGGCGCGTCGTCGGCCGGCAGGTTGAGCGGGGGCAGCTTGGCCGTGCGTTCGGCAGGCGCAGCCGGCGGTGCGACCTTGGAGGCCGCGAGCTTGCGGGCTGAAGCGGCATCGGCGTCCAGGAACTGAAGTGCGAAGACGGCGGCTGCAGCAATCACGAACAGCGCAAGGACGGGGATCACCAGTCGACGCCACAAAGGCCGGCGACTTCGGCTGCGCCCGAATCGGTTGTAGCTCGTGAGGGAACGTCGGCCGGCTCGCTTCATGAATAGGATGCAAATGAAGAATGGGCTGCGTGCCATGATGACACGCTTGGCAACACTTTTCACACAAGGAGGCTCACGTTGAATCGACGGCTTATCAGTTCGGGTTCGACCTTCGAGGCGCAGATTGGCTATTCGCGCGCCGTGGTGGTCGACGAGTGGGTGTTCGTTTCCGGCACCACCGGCTTCGACTACAGCGCAATGACCATCGTCGACGACGTGGCGGGCCAGGCGGAGCAGGCGTTGGCGAACATCGACGGGGCGCTCCGGGAAGCCGGCGCGAGCATGCAGGACGTGGTGCGGGTCACCTACATGCTGCCGGACGCCTCCGAGTTCGAACAATGCTGGCCCGTGCTGCAGCGGTGGTTCGGCCAGATCCGGCCGGCCGCGACCATGATCTGCGCCGGCCTGGCCGATCCGCGCATGAAGATCGAGATCGAGGTGACGGCACTCGTCCGACGCTGAGCCTCGGCGCCGATCAGCGCAGCATCCAGGCGGCGGCCTGGTCCATCATGCCGTCCAGCACCTGCGCATCGGTGCGGCCCGAGCGAGCGGGGACGTGGAAGGCGTGGTCGGCCTCGTCGATCTGAATCAGCGTTGCGCGCTCGCGCAGATCAACCATCAGGGCCTGCATGAGCGGCCAATGCGCGAGCTTGTCGCGCGTGCCCTGGACGAACAACATCGGCACGGCCACGTTGTGGAGATGCTCGGCGCGCGTGCTCGAAGGCTTGTCTGCCGGGTGGAGCGGAAAGCCCAGGAAAACCAGCCCGTTCACACCGGCCAGCGGCTCTTTTGCCTGAGCCTGCGAGGTCATGCGGCCGCCAAACGACTTTCCGCCGGCAAACAGGGGAAGCCCCTCGAACAACTCGCCCGCCCGGGCCACGGCGGCCCGCACGGTCGCTTGCGCCAGCGCCGGGGTGTCGGGCCGCTTGCTGCCGCGCTCCATGTAGGGGAACTGGTAGCGCAGGCTGGCGATGCCGCGCGCGGCCAGGGCATCGGCCGCGGCGGCCATGAAGGCATGACGCATGCCCGCACCCGCGCCGTGAGCCAGCACGTAGGCCGCCTTGGCGCCTTCCGGACTCTGGGCCAGCGCCGAGACATGCTCGCCGTCCGGCATCTGGATGCGCAGTTCCTGCACTGAAACACTCACGGCGGATTCCTTTCGTTGCACATGGCCACGGCCAACGTTTAGCAAGAATGGCGACAGAATGTCGCATGGACCTCACGAACCACGACCTCAAGGATCTGTTCGAGCAGCTTGGCCTGCCGAGCGCACCCGGCGACATCGACGCCTTCATCGGCAAGCACCGTCCGCTGGACGACGGCGTGGCGCTGGCCGACGCGCCGTTCTGGACCGAGGCGCAGGCGCAGTTCCTGCGCGAAGAGATCAACGAGGACGCCGACTGGGCCGAGATGGTGGATCAGCTCAACGTGCGGCTGCGCGGCTAGGACGGCGCTGCCTGCTTCGGCTCGCGCCCGGCCAGGAAGGGCCATGCGCATTCACGCCGCTTGCACGATCACCAGCGTGACGAGCACATCCGAATCTTCGAGCGCCCGCAGCGCGTGCGGCACGCCGCCGCCCAGGTAGGCGAACTGGCCGGCCTCCAGGACGGGGCTTCGGTCCGGCAGCACGAGTTCGATGCGCCCTTTGAGGCATTGCACCGTGAGCGATCCGGGCACGCTGTGCTCGGGCATGGTCTTGCCGGCCGCCAGGATGAGGCGCATGGCCTCCAGGTCGGGCGCCTTGAACAACGCCACCGTCCGGTCGGGCGAGGAGGGCGCGCGCAGATCCACCACGTCGCCCGAGACTGCATGTGCGATTGCCATGCCCGCCAGTGTGGGCAGATGCCGGAACCAAATCAAGCGGTCATCCACCCGGAAGGCGAAGGAGTGCGAGCGGCGACAGCGCATGGCGGCGGTGGGGGCTTGGCTTGCCTGTGCCGCGCCAGCGGGAGTAAAACCCGCACCCCGGGCCGGTAATTTCGAGATCGAGGTGGCGCATGAACAGCGAAGGGTTTGCTCTTTTCGAGACTCGCTACGGCGCCTGCGGGATTGCCTGGGGCGAGCGCGGCATCGTAGGGGTGCAGTTGCCCGAGGCAGATGAGGCGGCCACCCGCGCCCGCATGCACAAGCGGTTTTCGAGCCTGAAGGAGGGCGCTCCCCCGCCCGACGTGCGCGCTGCCATGGCGCGCATCACGCATTTCCTCGGCGGCGCCATCGACGACCTGGGCGACCTGGACCTCGACTGGCACGGCGTGAACGACTTCCAGCGCCGCGTCTATGAGTTGGCGCGGCGCATTCCCTTGGGCGAGACCCGGACTTACGGCCAGATTGCCGGCGAACTGGGTGACAAGAACCTCGCGCGCGCGGTCGGCCAGGCCTTGGGGCAGAACCCGTTTGCCCCCGTTGTGCCCTGCCACCGGGTGCTGGCGGCGGGCGGCAAGACCGGCGGCTTCTCGGCCCACGGCGGCACCAAGATCAAGATGCGGATGCTGGCGGTGGAGGGCGCGGAAGCGGCTGCCCTCAGCGGCACCGGATCACTGTTCTCCGCGCAGGCCATGCGGCAACCTTGAGCCGGCCCGGCCTTTGGCCGGGGGTGCCAGCGCGAGGCATGGGGCTTGGCGACAATCAGCGCCAATGACATCGCGCTTATTTCGCCTGGCTCTGGTTCTGGGCCTCATCACGGCCATCGGGCCCTTCGCCATCGACATGTATCTGCCGGCGCTGCCGGCCATCGGTACCAGCCTGAACGCGGACTCGACCCAGGTTCAGATGAGCCTGACGGTCTTCTTCCTGGCGATCGGCATCGGGCAGCTTCTGTACGGGCCGGTGTCGGACATGGTGGGACGCAAGGCGCCGCTGTATTTCGGGCTCGCCTTGTATGCGATGGCGAGTGTCGGCTGCGCCCTGGCGCGCGATGTCGAGACGCTGGTGGCGTTCCGCTTCGTGCAGGGCCTGGGCGCCGCGGCTGGCATGGCGATCCCGCGCGCCGTGGTGCGCGACCTGCATACCGGCAACGAGGCGGCTCGGCTGATGTCGCTGCTGATGCTGGTCTTCAGCGTCTCGCCCATCCTGGCGCCGCTGGCGGGCAGCGGCCTGATCGCCCTTGGCGGCTGGCGCGTCGTCTTCTGGTTTGCGGCGCTGGCCGGCGTCGCCGGACTGGCGCTGACGGCCTTCAGCCTCGCCGAGACGCGCGATGCGCGCGAGCGACTGGACAGCACCCTTGCCGGCGCGCTGCGCGCCTATCTCCTGCTGCTGCGCGACCCGCATTACCTGGGCTTGGTGTTCATCGGCAGCTTCGCGATGGGTGGCTTTTTCGTCTTCCTTTCGAGCTCATCCTTCGTCTTCATCGACCACTACGGTTTCTCGCCGACGCAGTACAGCCTTGCCTTCGGGGTGAATGCGGCGGCGTTCATCGGGGCGGCGCAATTCACGGCCCATCTTGGCCATCGCCTGGGCCTGGTGACGCTGGTTCGCCGCTCGGCGCTGGCCTGCGCGGTCGACATGGCCGTGCTTCTGGGTTACTTCCTGCTCGGTGGCGATGACTTCCGCGTGCTGATGGCGCTGTACTTCGTCGCCAGCGCCTTCATGGGTTGGGTCATTCCCAGCACCAGCGTGCTCGCACTGGACACGCACGGCAGCATCGCCGGAACCGCGTCGGCGCTGATGGGCACACTGCAGATGCTCACGGGGGCGCTGATGATGGGGCTGGTCTCGCTGTTTGCCGGCCACTCGCCGGTGGTGATGGTCTCGGGCATGGCGGCGGGCGTCTTCGTGGCGCTCGCGCTGACCTGGATGTCCTTGCGCGGCCCCGCGCGGCTGGCGGTCGGGCAGGCATGAGCGCGGCCGCACCGACGGTTCGCGACGGCCTGCCGCAGCCCCAGCGCATCTATTCGATGATCGTGATCCTGCTGGGGATCGCGGTGTCGGTGCTCGACGGCACCATCGTCAACCTGGCGCTGCCGGGCATCGCGCACGAACTCGACGCCAGTCCGTCGACCGCCATCTGGGTGATCAACGCCTACCAGATCGCCACCCTGGTCCTGCTGCTGCCGCTGGCGGCGCTGGGCGACCGGGTGGGCTACCGGCGCGTCTACCTGGTGGGCATGGTGCTGTTCACGGCGGCATCGCTCATGGCTTTTTTCGCGCAGTCGCTGGGCATGCTGATCGCGGCGCGCACGCTGCAGGGGCTGGGTGCGGCCGGCATCATGAGTGTCAATGCCGCCCTGGTGCGGCTGACCTTCCCGGCCGCCGTGCTGGGCCGCGGGGTAGCGATGAACTCCCTGACCGTCGCGGTCGCGTCGGTGGCCGGGCCGACGCTGGCTGCGGCGATTCTCTCGGTCGCCTCCTGGCCGTGGCTGTTCGCGCTCAATCTGCCCTTGGGTCTGCTCGTGCTGGGCCTGGGCTTCAAGGCGCTGCCGCACAACATCGTCAAGGCCAGCGGGCTGCGCATCGCGCCGCTGGATGTCGCGCTCAACATCCTGATGTTTTCGCTGATCTTCATCGGTGCCGACGGCCTGGGCGTGCGCGACACCGGCGCCGCGCACGGCACGCCCGCGGTGGCATGGGGACTGCTGGGCGCGGGCGTGTTGGTCGGGGTGTTCTACATCGGGCGCCAGCGAAAGCTGCCCTTGCCGCTGTTTCCGGTGGACCTTCTGCGCATTCCCGTGTTCGCGCTGTCGATGTGCACCTCGGTCATGGCCTTCTGCGCACAGATGCTTGCCTACATCGCAATGCCGTTCCTGCTGCTCGGGCCGTACGGGCGAACCCATGTGGAAGCCGGCCTGCTCATCAGCGCGTGGCCGCTGGGCATCGTGGTGGCCGCGCCGATTGCGGGCCGCCTCATCGGGCGCTATGCGGATGGCTTGCTCGGCGGGGTCGGCATGAGCCTGATGGCTGTTGGACTGGCTTGCCTGGCGATGCTGCCCGAGCACGCGGGCAATGCCGACATCGCATGGCGCCTGGCCCTGTGCGGCATCGGATTCGGGCTGTTCCAGTCGCCCAACAACCACACGATCGTCACGTCGCCGCCGCCGCATCGCAGCGGTGCCGCCAGCGGCATGCTGGGATCGGCCCGCCTGACGGGCCAGACGCTGGGCGCGGTGCTGCTGGCGGTGCTTTTCAGTTTCTGGCCGCCGCAGGAAGGGCGCGGGCTGGTCATCGCCCTGGCCCTGGCCGCCTGCTGCGCGGCCTGCGCCGCGGTGACGAGCACGCTGCGCGTGCGTGTGGGTCTGCCCGTGCGACCGGTCTCCGGCGCCTGATTTCCGGCCGGGTGCCAGGGACGCATCCGGCAAAATGGCCATACCTGGGAATAAATGTCCATTTTTGCCATAATGGACCTACTCCAAAGGGAATCACCATGACCACCACCGTATTGCCCAGCCTCGAACTTCTGCCGCGCCAGAACGCGTCGCAGGTCAAGAACAAGTGGGGCGACGTGGTGCGCCAGGTGCGCCAGAACGGCAGCGTGGCCATCACGAACCATGCCTCGGTCGAGATGGTGCTGCTCGACGCCGCCATGTACCAGCAGTTGAGCGAAGACCTGCAGGCCCTGCGCGCGCGCGAGCGCAATCAGCTCGATGAGCTGTCACAGCGTTTCGACGAGCGCCTGGCGGCCTTGCAGCAGCCGGATGCGGCGCGGCGCGTCGATGCGCTGTTCGAATCCCGGGGTCGCCTGGGCGGCAAGCGACCCAAGGCAGGCGCCACGTTCTGATGGCGCGTGCGCCGCGCGCTGCGCGAAAGGCGCGGCCTTTCATCTTCGTGCTGGCGGGTGTCAATGGCGCCGGCAAAAGCTCCGTCGGTGGCGCGCTGCTGGCGGAACATGGCCTGACCTGGTTCAACCCCGACACCCATGCCCGCGAGCTGGTCGCCGCACTCGGCCTGCCGATCCAGGAAGCCAATGCCCGGGCTTGGCAGCAGGGACGCACGCGCCTGGAGGCGGCAATGGCCAACGGCCAGAACTTTGCCTTCGAAACGACCTTGGGCGCCAACACCATCCCGCAGTTGCTGGCGCAGGCCGCCAGCACGCACGACGTGGTGATGATCTATTGCGGGCTGGCCAGCGTCGAGCACCACCTGAAGCGGGTGAAAGCGAGGGTGGAGCAGGGTGGCCACGACATTCCGACCGACAAGATCCGCGAGCGATGGACGGCTTCGCGCCTCAACCTCATCCGCCTGATGCCGCATCTGGCCCGCCTGCAGGTGTTCGACAACAGCGTCGAAGTGGCGCCCGGCCAGCCGATCGCCGACCCGGTGCTCCTGCTCGACGTGCAGGGCGGCCTGGTGCGCTTTCCGGGGCCGGGCGATGCGCAGGCACTGCGCGCCACGCCCGAATGGGCCCGCCCCGTGCTGCAAGCCGCCTTCGAGCACCAGGCGCGCCTGGGCGGCGCCGCGACATCATCGGCAGCGCCAGATCGCAAGCCGGCCGCCAAGGGCGCGCCGAAGTCGCGCAAGCTGCTCCAATAGCGACGAAGTCATCGCGCGCACCGAATTCTTCCAATGAACCGATGAAGGAGATCCCATGACGTTCCAGGCCCTCGTGATCGACAAGGACGACGCCGGCTACCGCGCAGCCGTGCGCTCCCTGGCGGACAGCGATCTGCCCGAAGGCGATGTCACCGTCGGCGTGCAGTACTCCACCATCAACTACAAGGACGGATTGGCCATCACCGGCAAGTCGCCGGTGGTGCGCAAGTTCCCGCTGGTGGCCGGCATCGACTTTTCCGGCGTGGTGCAGCAAAGCACGCATGAGAAGTGGAAGCCGGGCGATCGCGTGATTCTCAACGGCTGGGGGGTCGGCGAGACGCACAGCGGCGGCTTGTCGCAGGTCGCGCGGGTCAAGGGGGATTGGCTGGTGGCCCTGCCGGACGGGTTGAGCACGCGGCAGGCCATGGCCATCGGCACGGCCGGCTACACCGCCATGCTTTGCGTGATGGCCCTCGAACGGCACGGCCTGAAGCCGGCCGACGGCGATGTGCTCGTCACCGGCGCGAACGGTGGCGTGGGCAGCGTGGCCATTGCGCTGCTTTCGAAGCTCGGGTTCCGGGTGGTGGCGTCGACCGGCCGCATGGCCGAAGCCGAACATCTGAAGGCCCTGGGCGCCGCCGAGGTGATCGACCGCGCCGAGCTGTCCGCGCCCGGCAAGCCCCTGGGCAAGGAGCGCTGGGCGGGCGTGGTCGACTCGGTGGGCAGCCACACGCTGGCCAATGCCTGCGCGACCACGCGCTATCGGGGCGCCGTCGCGGCCTGCGGACTGGCGCAGGGCATGGATTTTCCGGCGACGGTCGCGCCCTTCATCCTGCGCGGCGTCACGCTCTACGGCATCGACAGCGTGATGGCACCGCAGGCGCTGCGCCAGGAAGCCTGGGGCCGCCTGGCGAAAGACCTCGACCTGTCGAAGCTCGATGCCATCACGAAAGAGATCGCGCTGTCCGACGCGCCCCAGGCCGCCGCCGACATCCTGGCCGGCAAGATCCGCGGCCGCCTGGTGGTGAACGTGGGCAGCGGCGGCGCACCGGCCGCCTGAACTCAGTCGACGCTGGCGCCCGACTCCTTGACCACCTTGCTCCACTTGAGCGTCTCGGCCTTGATGAAGGCAGCGAACTGCTCGGGCGTCTCGGCAACCACGTCGCCGCCCTGAGCGGCGATCTTCTGCTTCACCTCGGGCTGGTTCAGCACCTTGACCAGGGACTTGTTGAGCTGGGCAACGATGGGCGCAGGCGTGCCGGCGGGAGCGAACAGCCCGAACCATGACGTGGCCTCGTAGCCGGGCACGCCGGCTTCGGCGATCGTCGGCACGTCGGGCAGCTCGGGCGAGCGCTTGGCGGTCGTCACGGCAATGGGACGCAGCTTGCCGGCACGCACGTGCTGGATGGCCGAAGGCATGTTGTCGAACATGATGGCGATCTGGTTGCCCAGCAGGTCGTTCACGGCCGGAGCGCTGCCGCGATAGGGGATGTGGACCATGTCGACCTTGGCCATCGACTTGAACAGCTCACCCGACAGGTGGATCGAGCTGCCGCTGCCCGACGAGCCGAAGTTCACCTTGCCGGGGTTGGCCTTGGCATACGCGATCAGCTCGGGCACGGTCTTGAACGGCTGCGCAGGATTGGCCACGAGCAGGTTCGGCACCGTGGCGACGCGCGACAGCGGCGCAAAGTCCTTGATCGGGTCGAAGGGCATCTTCTTGTACAGCGATTCGTTGATCGCATGGGTGCCCACGGTGCCCATGAACAGCGTGTAACCGTCGGCCGGCGAGCGCGCGGCCAGCTGGCCGCCGATGTTGCCGCCCGCACCGGCGCGGTTGTCGATCACCACGCTCTGGCCCAGGTCGGCGCCCAGGGCCTGGCCCACGATGCGAGCCAGGATGTCGGTGGTGCCACCGGCCGCGAACGGCACGATGATGGTGATGGGCTTGCTCGGGAAGTTGTCAGCCGCAGCAGAGAACGGAAGCATGGCGGCTGCCGCGCTGGCGATGGCGGCCAGGGCGAAGCGGCGGGTAGGCAGGTTGCGGCTCATGAGAAATTTGACTCCTTGGAATAGTGATGAGAAAGGCGGGCGGCGCACTCAGACGGGCGCCACGCCCAGGGTGGTTCCGCCGCACACGTAGAGCACCTGGCCGGTGACGAAGCCGTTCTCGGGCGCCAGGAAGAACAGCACGGCGCGCGCGACGTCTTCCGGCGTGCCCATGCGGCCCACGGCAATGCTCTTGAGGATGCGTTCCGTCTGCGGAGCGCCTTCGGGGTTGCTCTGGCGGAACAACTCGGTGGCGATCGGCCCCGGCCCGATCGCGTTGACGGTGATGGCGTCGCGGCCCAGCTCCATGGCCAGGGTGCGGGTAAGTCCGATCAAGCCGGCCTTGGTGGCCGAATAGACGATGCGCTCGCCCTTGCCCAGCGCCGCGCGCGACGACATGTTGACGATCCGCCCCTCGCCGCAGGCGCGCAGCGTGGGCAGGAAGGCTTGCACCAGCAGCATCGGCGCGCGCAGGTGCAGACCCACCACGTCGTCGAGCTGGCCGGTGGTGGCCGTGTCGATCGTGCCGGGCCGGGTGGCGCCGGCGTTGTTGACGAGGGCCGTCACGTTGAAGCGGGCCGCGATGTCTTGCGCCGCGCGCCGCGTTGCCTCTTCGCTGGTCAGGTCGGCCTGGAACGACGCCAGCCGTGAGTGCTCCCATTGGGGCAGGGCATGGTCGAGATTGACCACCGTGCGGCCCTGCGCGAGCAGTGCTTCGGCGATGGCGCGGCCAATGCCGTTGCTGGCGCCTGAGACGACGGTGACGGGGGTGCCGGCTTCAATGCTCACACGCGCTCCAGGATCACGGCGATGCCCTGGCCCACGCCGATGCACATGGTGCACAGCGCATAGCGGCCGCCGGTGGCGTGCAGCCGGTTGACGGCGGTGGTCGCCAGGCGGGCGCCGCTGGCACCGAGCGGATGCCCCAGCGCGATGGCGCCGCCCCAGGCGTTGACACGCTCGTCGTCGTCCGCGAGGCCCAGCATGCGCAGCACGGCGATGCCTTGCGCGGCGAAGGCTTCGTTGAGTTCGATCACGTCCATCTGCGCCAGCGTCAGGCCAGCCTGGGCCAGCACCTTCTGCGTGGCCGGCGCCGGGCCGATGCCCATCACGCGCGGGGCCACGCCGGCCGTGGCCATGCCGACCACGCGCGCCTTCGGCGTGAGGCCGTTCTTGCTGGCCTGCACTTCGCTGGCGAGCAGCAGCGCGCACGCGCCGTCGTTCACGCCGCTGGCGTTGCCGGCGGTTACGGAGCCATCCGGGCGGACCACGCCCTTGAGCTTGGCGAGCGCCTCGAGGCTGGTGTCGCGGGGATGCTCATCCTTGTCGACAACCAGCGGATCACCTTTCTTCTGGGCGATGGTGACCGGCGTGATTTCGCGTGCCAGATGGCCGGCCTGTTGCGCGGCCACGGCCTTCTTCTGGCTGGCCAGCGCCATCCGGTCCTGGGCCTCGCGCTCGATCTTGTGGTCGTCCGCCACGTTTTCGGCCGTCTCGGGCATGGAGTCGACGCCGTACTGCGCCTTCATCAGCTTGTTGACGAAACGCCAGCCGATGGTGGTGTCGTACACCGCGTTGGCGCGGCTGAATGCCGTCTCGGCCTTGGGCATGACGAACGGAGCGCGGCTCATGCTTTCCACGCCGCCGGCGATCATGAGGCCGGCTTCGCCCGCCTTGATGGCACGCGCGGCCGAGCCCACGGCGTCGAGGCCGGAGCCGCACAGGCGGTTGATGGTGGCGCCGGGCACGTCGATGGGCAGGCCGGCCAGGAGCGCCGCCATCCGCGCGACGTTGCGGTTGTCTTCGCCGGCCTGGTTGGCGCAGCCGTAGAGCACGTCGTCGATGGCGGTCCAGTCGACCTGCGGGTTGCGCGCCATCAGCGCCTTGATCGGAATGGCGCCCAGGTCGTCGGTGCGCACGGAAGACAGCGCGCCGCCGTAGCGCCCGAAAGGCGTGCGGATGGCGTCGCAAATGAAAGCTTGTTGGCTCATGGTTTCGTCTCCTTGGGTGGTGGTCAGGCGGGCAGGATCGGCAGGCCGATCAACTGTTCGAGTTCCGGAATGGAAAGGCCTTCGACCATGTCGACCAGTTGCAGGCCCTCGGGCGTGCAGGCGAGGGTGGCGAGGTCGGTGTAGATGCGCTTGACGCAGGCAAGCCCGGTCAGCGGATAGGTGCAGTGCGCAACGATCTTGCTCTGCCCTTGCTTCGTGAGCAGGTCCATCATGACCCAGGTCTGCTTGGCGCCGATCGCCAGGTCCATGGCGCCGCCGACGGCAGGAATCGAGCCGGCTTCGCCGGTGCTCCAGTTGGCCAGATCACCCGTCGCCGAGACCTGGAAGGCACCCAGGACGCAGATGTCGAGGTGGCCGCCGCGCATCATCGCGAAGCTGTCGGCGTGGTGGAAGAACGCACCGCCCGGCAGCAGTGTCACGGGCTGCTTGCCGGCGTTGATGAGGTCGTAGTCTTCCTGCCCCGCCGCGGGCGCCGGGCCCATGCCCAGGATGCCGTTCTCGCTTTGCAGGATCACCTCGCGACCGGCGGGGATGTGGTTGGCCACGAGCGTGGGCTGGCCGATGCCCAGGTTGACGTAGGCGCCGTCGGGAATGTCCTGCGCTACGCGGCGCGCCAGTTCGTCCTTGCTGCGTCTGGTGTAGGTCATGCTCATGCCGCCTTCTTGAAACCAGCGGCCTGGGTGGCCACGCGGGGAACCTTCACCACCCGGTGCACGAAGATGCCCGGTGTGACGATGCTTTCGGGGTCGAGGGCGCCCAGGTCCACGATCTCGTGGACGGAGGCGATGGTGTGGCGTGCGGCCATGGCCATCACCGGGCCGAAGTTGCGCGCCGACATGCGGTAGTCGAGGTTGCCCCAACGGTCGCCGCGTTCGGCCTTGACCAAGGCCACGTCGCCATGGATGGGGTATTCGAGCACGTAGTGCTTGCCGTCGATCTCGCGCGTTTCCTTGCCCTTGGCCAGTTCGGTGCCGTAGGCCGTTGGGCAGAAGAAGGCGCCGATGCCGGCACCGGCAGCCCGCAGGCGCTCGGCCAGGTTGCCCTGCGGCACGAGTTCCAGCTCGAGCTTGCCGCTGCGATAAAGGCCGTCGAACACGTGGCTGTCGACCTGGCGGGGAAAGCTGCAGATGATCTTGCGCACGCGGCCGGCGGCCAGCAGGGCGGCCAGGCCGGTGTCGCCGTTGCCGGCGTTGTTGTTCACGACCGTGAGATCGCGCGCACCCTGTTCAATCAGCCCGTCGATGAGTTCGGAAGGGATGCCGGCGGTACCGAATCCGCCGATCAACACGGTGGAGCCGTCACGCACTTGGGCAAGCGCGTCGGCCACGGACGGTGCAATCTTGTCGATCACTGCACGCTCCTTCGATCAAATATGTTCTAAAGGCGAACACATGTTCGCTAAAAGAATTATAGTCCTGCAACCATGGCCACCGATCCAACCAAAGACGTCACGGCGACAGCCAAGCCGAGCGACAGCTATGTCCAGTCCTTTGCGCGGGGGCTGGAAGTCATCCGGTCCTTCAGCGCGCAGGCGCCACAGCAGACGCTCAGCGAGGTGGCTTCGCGCACCGGGCTCACGCGTGCGGGAGCACGCCGCATCCTGCTCACGCTGGTGAACCTGGGGTACGTGGAAAGCGACGGCCGCCTGTTCCGGCCGACGGCCCGGCTGCTGGACCTTGGCTTCGCTTACCTGTCCTCGCTGCCCATCTGGAACCTGGCCGAACCGGTCATGGAAGACCTGGTGGAGCAGGTGCGGGAATCCAGCTCCGCCGCGGTGCTGGATGGCCTGGACGTGGTCTATGTGCTGCGCGTGCCGACGCACAAGATCATGAGCACCAACCTGGGCATCGGCTCGCGATTGCCGGCGTTCTGGACGTCGATGGGCCGTGTGCTGCTGGCGACGCTGCCCGACGGCGAACTGCATGAGCGGCTGGCACGCGTGCCCCGCGTGCGCTACACGTCGCGCACGGCGATGGACGACCAGACCTTGCTCGAACGTATCCACGAGGTGCGTCGACAAGGCTGGTGCCTGATCAATCAGGAACTGGAGGAGGGGCTGATTTCGATCGCGGCGCCGCTGATCAATCGCTCGGGCAAGACGGTGGCAGCGCTCAACATCAGCGGCCAGGCCAACCGGACGAGCGAGGCCCAGATGCGCGACGAATTCCTGCCGGCGCTGCTGGCCGCGGCACAAGCCATCGGCCAGCGCATGCCGCGTACCTGAGGGCGCCCGGCCCGCGCCGGGCCGGCGTCAGATCAAGGTCTTGATGGTCTTCTTGCGCCAAACGAGGCGGTAATACAAGGCCTGCAGCACGAGCATGGCGCTGAAGGCGACCGGGTAGGCGACCCACACGCCATCGAGCCCGATCCGCTGACTCATGAACCAGGCGGTCGGCAACTCCACAACCACGATGCAGCCGATCGAGATCAGCGTGGGCACCAGGACGGACCCGCTCGCGCGCATGATCCCCGACAGCGCCGAGGCCATGCCGAAGATCACGCAGCTCCAAAGCATGATGTGAAGGAGCGTCTGCGCCACTTCGATCACTGGCTCGCTGGTGATGAACAGACCCATCAACTGCCGCGACAGCAGGTAGCCCAGCAGCACCAGCGAACCGGTCAGCACCAGGTTCATCAGCAAGGCCGTGCGCGTGATCGCGCCCAGTCGTTCGCTGCGCCCCGCGCCAATGGCTTGCGCGCCGAGGATCGATGCAGTGATGGCGATCGAGATGGCCGGGAACTGCACATAGGCCACCACCTGGTTGACCGCGCCGTAGGCCGCAGTCGCGGACGATCCGAAAGCGTTGACGAACGACAGCAGCGCCAGTTCCGCCGATGCCACCACGATCATCTGCACCCCGGTGGGCACGCCCACGCGCAGCACGCCCTTGAGCAGCTGCGGCTGGATACGCAGATGCCGCACGAAGTCCGCATCGGGCGCGAGCGGACTGCCTTTGCGCCGCAGGTGGAAAGCCAGCCAGGCCGTCGCGGCGACAAAGCCGACGACCGTTGCCCACGCCGCACTGGTGACGCCCATCTGCGGCAGGCCGAACCAGCCGCGAATGAGCGCGGGCGTCAGCACCAGGCCGGTGGCGGTGGAGATCATCAGCGTGTACAGCGGCGAGACCGTGTCGCCGACGCCGCGCAACATGGCGGTGGACAGCAAGAACACGAACAGCCCCGGCATGGCCAGAAGAATGATGCGGGCGTAGCGGGTGGCGTCGGGCAGGATGTCCGGCGGTGTTCCCAGCGCCCTGAGCATCGGCTGCGTGAACCAGCCCCCGAAGATGGCGACCACCAGCGCGAACAGCACGCCGACGGTGAGCGTGGTGCCGGCGACAGCGCGGGCCGTCTCGGCCTTGCGGGCACCCCAGGCTTGTCCGATCAGCACCGACGCGCCGGCGCCCAGGCCGATCGTGAAGGCGATGAAGAAGAACATCACCGGAAAGAAGCTCGACACGGCGGCCAGCGCTTTCACGCCGATCATCTGCCCGATGTAGACGTTGTTGAGCGTGCCCGAGGCCGACTGCAGGATGTTCGACAGCAGCATCGGCGCCAGGAAGACCAGGAAGGTCTTCCAAAGCGGCCGGGTCTCGGTGCTGCCGGTGGGCTGATGAGGTGGCGGCGGTGCCGGTTGCGCCTGTGGTCCGGCGCCGGCGGTCGCCACCGTGGCGGCGGGCATCGCAGTGGCGGCCTCGGCGACAGCCATCGCTGCGGCGGTGCCTGGATCGGAAGGGGAGTTCGAATCGCTGGAGGTGTTCACTGCGACGTCCACGCGCCCAGCGCGAGCCGTCGCAGGTAGGCCTTGAGGTCATCGGGCCACGCTTCGACCAGACGATCGAACCGCTCGGCCTCGCCGGCAAAGAGCGCCCTCGACGCTTCTTCGAAGCCTGGCAGGTCGCCGGCCATTTCCTTCATCACACGGTAGGTGGTTTCCTGGGCGGCGCGCTGGGCATCGCGTTCGCGGTGCACCTGGCGCGCCTCGTCGACCAGCCGGCGCAATGCCGCGGAGGCCCCGCCGGGCTGGCGGTTCAGCCACTCCCAATGGCGCGGCAACAGCGTCACTTCGCGCGCAACCACGCCCAGCCGCGGCCGGCCGACCGAACGCGGCGCCGGAGCGGGTGGGGGCAGGGCGGTGGCCCCGCCTTCGGGACGCAGATCGAGTTCAAGACGCTCGCCGGTGGCGTCGTCGAAGATCCGAAGCAGCACGTCGGGTTCGGGCGGCGCGGCGCGCAGGCGTGCGATGAGTTCGGGTTCGGGCCCGGCATCGACACGTGACAAACCGGCGAACGCGCTCAACTGGCGAACGGCAGGATCGGCAAGCTCTGTTTCTTGTGCGGGTTCCGTCGACATGGATCTTCTCCAGAAGATGGTGATTTTACCCTGATTTAATTAAAGCTTTGCAAGCCCCTCACCCTGCTCGCGTCGGTCGGCATTTTTACCCCCGATTGACGGGCAGGGAAGGGGCGGCGTCAAGTCGGGAGTTCGCTTGGGCGCCGGGACCGGTCTGTAGCGATCGCCTTGGCAGCGTGTGGCAAACTTTGCGGCTTTGCCGGCTGGCGCCCGAATACTTTGTCGCCGCCGGGGCTTCGCGTTCAGGATTTCATGCAGAAGATCATTCGCCAGATCGCCGACGAGCTGAAAGTCGGCGAGGCCCAGGTGAAAGCGGCCGTCGAACTGCTCGACGGCGGCTCCACGGTTCCCTTCATCGCCCGCTATCGCAAGGAAGTCACGGGCGGACTCGACGATGCGCAACTGCGCGAACTGGAAGTGCGCCTGTCGTACCTGCGCGAGCTGGAAGACCGCCGAGTCGCCGTGCTCAAGAGCATCGACGAGCAGGGCAAGCTGACGGACGCATTGCGCGCCGCCATCGCCGCCGCGCCGACCAAGCAGGAACTCGAAGACATCTACCTGCCCTTCAAGCAGAAGCGCCGCACCAAGGGGCAGATTGCCCGCGAGGCCGGCATCGAGCCGCTGGCCGACCGCCTGCTGGCCGACCCCACGCTCGATCCCGCCAAGGAAGCCCAGGCCTACCTGAGCCCGCCGCAGACCCTGGACGACGGCAAGCCGGGCCCGGATTTCTCCACGGTGCCAGCCGTGCTCGACGGCGTGCGCGACATTCTTTCCGAGCGTTGGGCCGAAGACGCCGCGCTCGTGCAGTCCTTGCGCGAATGGCTATGGGCCGAGGGCCTGCTCAAGTCCAGCCTGGCCAGCGGCAAGGACGAAAACAACCCGGACGTCGCCAAGTTCCGCGACTATTTCGACTACGACGAGCCGATCAACCGTGTGCCCTCGCACCGGGCCCTGGCTGTCTTTCGCGGACGCGCGCTGGAAATCCTGGACGCCAGGCTGGCGCTGCCGGTCGAGCCCGAGCCCGGCAAGCCGAGCCTGGCCGAAGGCAAGATCGCGCTTCACCTCGGCTGGAGCCATGCCGGACGTCCTGCGGACGACCTGCTGCGCAAGTGCGTGGCCTGGACCTGGCGCGTCAAGCTCAGCCTGTCGTCGGAGCGCGATCTTTTCAGCCGCCTGCGCGAGGACGCCGAGAAAGTCGCGATCAAGGTGTTCGCGGACAACCTGCGCGACCTGCTGCTCGCGGCGCCGGCCGGCCCGCGCGTGGTGATGGGCCTGGACCCCGGCATCCGCACCGGCGTCAAGGTGGCAGTGGTCGACGCCACGGGCAAGTTGGTCGACACCTCAACCGTCTATCCGCATGAGCCGCGCAAGGATTGGGAAGGCTCCCTGCACACGCTGGGCAAGCTGTGCGCCAAGCATGGCGTGAACCTGATCGCCATTGGCAACGGTACCGCCAGCCGCGAGACCGACAAGCTGGCCGCCGACCTCATCAAGCTGCTGGCCAAGATGGCAGCGCAGGCCGGCGCACCGGCACCCGCGGTCGAGAAGGTGGTCGTGAGCGAGGCGGGCGCCTCGGTCTATTCGGCCAGCGAGTTCGCGTCGCTTGAAATGCCCGATGTGGATGTCAGTCTGCGTGGCGCCGCGAGCATTGCGCGCCGCCTCCAGGACCCATTGGCCGAACTGGTCAAGATCGACCCCAAGAGCATCGGCGTGGGCCAGTACCAGCACGATGTGAACCAGAGCGAACTCGCGCGCACCCTGAGCGCCGTCGTCGAGGATTGCGTGAACGCGGTCGGCGTGGACCTGAACACCGCCAGCGTGCCGCTGCTGTCGCGCGTGTCGGGCCTTTCGCCCAGCGTGGCCAAGGCCGTGGTGCGGTGGCGCGAGTCCAACGGCGCCTTCGGCAGCCGTCAGCAACTGCTGGAAGTGAGCGGCTTCGGCGCCAAGACCTTCGAGCAGAGCGCGGGCTTCCTGCGCGTGCGCGGCGGCACCAATCCGCTCGACGTGACCGGCGTCCACCCCGAGACCTATCCGGTGGTCGAGCAGATCATGGCCAAGACCGGCAAGGCGGTGGCCGACCTGATGGGCCGCGCCGACATGCTCAAGACGCTGCGGCCCGAACTCTTCGCCAACGAGAAGTTCGGCGTGATCACCGTCAAGGACATCCTGGGTGAACTGGAGAAGCCCGGTCGCGACCCACGCCCCGACTTCAAGGTCGCGCGCTTCAACGACGGTGTCGAAGACATCGTCGACCTCAAGGAAGGCATGGTGCTCGAAGGCACCGTGAGCAACGTGGCGCAGTTCGGCGCCTTCGTCGACCTGGGCGTCCATCAGGACGGCCTGGTTCACGTGAGCCAGCTGTCGAACAAGTTCGTCAACGACGCGCGCGAAGTCGTCAAGACCGGCGACATCGTCAAGGTCAAGGTGCTCGAAGTGGACGTGCCGCGCAAGCGCATCAGCCTGACAATGAAGCTCGATGCCGCCCCGGCCCGCCGCGACGGCCCGCGCGACAACCGCTTCGAATCGGCAGGACGTGGCGACCAGCGCCGCATGCGGGACAGCAACGCGCCGCAAGCCGGCAGCCAGATGGCCAGCGCGTTCGCCAAGCTGCAAGGTCTGCGCAAGTAGACAGCGCCAGACTGGCTCGCATGAAAGCCCTGCGCATCCATGCCGGTCCACTGGCGCGTGCCCATATCGAGCAGCACGGACTGCGTCCGGCCGACGTGCGCGTCATCCCGGGCGCGGCCGGTGGGCCGAAGGGGCTCATCCTTGGGCCGATCGATCGCTTTCTTTTCGGCGAGTGGCTGCCGCAGTCCGACCAGCCGGTCGACCTGGTGGGGGCTTCGATCGGCGCATGGCGGTTGGCCAATGCCTGCCTGAACGACAGCGTGCGGGCCTTCCAGGATTTCGAGGATGGCTACATCGCTCAGCACTTCGAGGTGCCGCCGGGGCAGAAGCGCCTGACGGCGCGGCAGGTCAGCGATCAGTTCGGTGCCGGCCTGCGTTCGTTCTACGGTGGGCGCGCGCGGGAGGTGCTTCACCATCCCCGCTACCGGCTGCACGTCATCACCGCCCGCGGGCGGCACATCCTCGGTCGCGAAGGCAAGGCGCGCACCCCGGTGGGCTACCTGGGCGCCTTCGTCGCCAACAGCGTGCGCCGCAAAAGCCTGGGCGCCTGGCTGGAGCGCGTGGTGTTCTCGGCGCCCGGGGCGGAGCTGCCGTTCGGAACGCAAGATTTCAGAACGCGCCGTGTCGATTTGAGCGAGGCGAACTTCGAGCCGGCCCTGCAGGCTTCGTGTTCCATTCCGTTCATGCTGGCCGCGGTGCATGACATTCCCGGCGCTCCTCCCGGCGCCTATTGGGACGGCGGGATCACCGACTACCACCTGCACCTGCAGTACGCCAACGCCGACGGGATCGTGCTCTACCCGCACTTCCAGCAGTCCGTGGTGCCCGGCTGGCTCGACAAGGGTTTGAAGTGGCGCCACGCGGCCACGCCCTGGTTGGATCGGATGGTGGTGCTGGCACCCGACGCGGAATGGGTCGCGTCGTTGCCCAACGGCAAGCTGCCCGATCGCAACGACTTCGTCCGCTATGGCAACGATGCGGCAGCGCGCAGCGCCGTGTGGCGCAGTGCCGCGAGCGCTGCCCAGCAACTGGCGGACGAATGGAGCGAGTGGCTGCGCCGTCCTGATCCGAGCCGGCTGCGGCCGCTTTAGCCATCGCTCGCGTGTGGCTCGCGGTTCGGCGCGGGCACCTGTGAACGGGTCAGGCCGGAAAGTCGGTCGGCGTCAGCTCGATGGGTTGACCGTGCGGCGTGCGGTCCGCCGCCCGATGCCAGGCCTGCCGATAGCTGGCGAGTTCGGGCCCGCTGGCTGCACCCTTCGCGGCGACCAGCGACTCGAGGGCCGCCAGCCAGTGGTGGTAGTAGTGCTCGCCGGTGTCCGAATGGCCGGATGCATCGTCGGCACGGATCTGCTGGCTCAGGGCGTCCGCCCACTCCGCCCATGTGAACAGCCCGCGCTCATGCAGCTTGACGGTGATCGCGAAGGCATGGGCCTCCCAGGGCTCACGGAACACGGTTTCGTCGTCGGCGCGGCGCAGGGCGACATCGATTTGGGGTGCGCGATTCATGCCGCCTCCAGGTAGCTTTCCCAGGCGTCTACGGAAATGCGCAAATCGGCCGCGGCATCGGCGCCCCACAACTCGCGTCCCTCGAAGACCACGGTGTAGAGGTGTTGCGGCTGCTCGCCCAGGCCTTGGGCGTTGGCATCGGCGAACACATGGCCGCCATGCAGGTGCTCGACCAGGCCGACCTTGCCGCGGACATAAGCCGGCAGGCGGCAATGGTGGTCGAATGGCCCATTGGCGCAGCGCACCACATCGCCCGCCTTGAAGCGAGGCGCGGTCGCGAGCTCGCGGGCCGTGGGCGAGCCCTTGGCCAGCGCAGCGGGAACGTCCTGCGCCCGCAGCACGCGCTGGATCGGGGCGGCCGGCTCGAGCATGCGGCCTGCCTGCAATTCGGCAGCGCTGACCTGGTGGCGCTCGATCATCAGTTTCTCCAGCGCGGCCAGCCAGATCTGGTAGTAGCTCAGTTGCAGGTAGTCGGGCAGCGTCTCGCGGGCGCTTCGGCTTGCGTCGATGTTCCACGAGCCGGTGCCGCCCATGGCCAGTGTCAGGGCGAGGGCGCGGGCCTCCCACTCGGCATGGAACAGTTCGCCTTCGGGCTCGGCCACGATGGCGCCAGTGATGTTCCGCCCCCCCAGGTCGGCATGGGTGACGTAGCTCATGCGCGCGAACCCGGCGCACGCGCCAGACCGGTGCCGATCATCGAATCGCGAGTGACCAGATCGGCCAGTTGGGCTTCGGTCAGGTGCTCGGTGCCGGCCGGGCGCTGCGGAATGACGAGGTAGCGTACTTCGGCGGTGGAGTCCCAAACCCGGATTGCGGTCGACTCCGGCAGCGTCACGCCAAATTCCTGAAGCACGCCGCGAGGGTCCTTGACGGCGCGCGATCGATAGGGGGCGCTCTTGTACCAGGTGGGCGGCAAACCCAGCACCGACCACGGGTAGCAACTGCACAGCGTGCACACCACCATGTTGTGCTGCGCGTCGGTGTTGGCCACGGCCACCATGTGTTCGCCCTGGCGGCCTGAATAGCCCAGCGATGCGATCGCGGCCGTGGCGTCGCGCAGGAGCCAGTCGCGGAACGCCTCGTCGACCCACGACTTCGCGACCACCCGCGCGCCATTGCGCGGCCCGACCTTGGTCTGGTAGGTATCGATCAGGACATCGAGCGCCGCCGGATCGATGTAGCCCTTTTCGGTGAGCACGGACTCGAGTGCCCGCACGCGCAGGTCCATCTCGCCGATCTCGCTGTGGTCGTGCTCGTGCTCGTGCTCATGGTGATGGTGGTCGTGTCCGCCGGGGTGATCGTGTGCCATGGATGTCCTTCTGGCGCGGCGCGGCTACATCGATGCTTCGAGCATCTGCAGGTAGTCCTCGCGGCTTGCCAGGCGCGGGTTGGTCTTGTGGCAGTGGTCCGCCATGGCACCGTCGATGACGCGGTCGAACACATCGGGCGTGACGCCCACTTCCGCCAAGCCGCTCGGCAGGCCCAGCCGCTGGTTCATGTCCCGGATGGCCGGTCCCAGATCGGCGGCTGAGTCCAGATGCATGGCCTGCGCCATGCGCTGCAGGCGCTGTTCCTTGCGCACCGACTCGGCTTCGCCGTTGAAGGCGATCACGGCGGGCAGGAAGAGGGCGTTGAGCGTGCCGTGGTGCAGGCGCGGGTCGACGCCACCGAGGCTGTGGCTGAGCGAATGCACGCAGCCCAGGCCCTTCTGGAAAGCCATGGCGCCTTGCATCGAGGCGCTCATCAGGTTGAGTCGCGCCTCGCGGTCGCTGCCGTCCTTGGTGGCGCGCTCGATGTGGCTCCAGGCGCGTTCCAGGCCATCGAGCCCGATGCCGTCGGCCGGTGGGTTGAAGGCCGCCGACATGAAGGTCTCCATGCAATGGGCGATGGCGTCCATGCCGGTGGCGGCCGTCAGGCGCGGCGGCAGGCCCAGCGTGAGTTCGGGGTCGCAGATGGCGGCCTTGGGCATCAGGAACCAGCTGTGAAAGCCCAGCTTGCGGTGGTCGTCCACGATGATGATGGCGCCGCGCGCCACTTCGCTGCCGGTGCCGCTGGTGGTGGGGACCGCGATCAGCGGCGCCACCTTGTCGGTGATCTTGGGCGAGCCGCCTTCAATGGTGGCGTAGGTCTTGAGCGGGCCTTCATGCGTGGCCGCGATGGCCACGCCCTTGGCGCAGTCGATGGCCGAGCCGCCGCCCACGGCCACCAGGCCATCGCACCGCTGGTCGCGGTAGATCGCCACGGCGGCGCGGACTGCCGCCTCGGTCGGGTTGGAGGGTGTCTGGTCGAACACGGCAACTTCCATGTCGCCGAGTGCATCCAGCGCCTTTTGCAGGATGCCGGCCGCACGCACACCGGCGTCCGTCACGATCAGGGGCCGGTTGATGCCCACCCGCGCACATTCGGCACTGAGCTGGCGCACCGCGCCAAACTCGAACTGGATCTGGGTCAAGTACTGGATGAGAGCCATGGATATCGAGGGGCTTTAGGATTCGGGTTCGCCAATCTAACAAGAGGAGCCCGCCTTGCCCATGCCCCGAACCCTTGCCCTTGTCGCGCTTGGTACAAGTGCGCTGCTCGCTGGCTGCCAGATCGCGCCGCCCGCGCTGCAGGTGAACGAGGCGCCGAGTTGCCTGTCGGACAAGCAGGTCGACGCCATGATGCAGGCGCGTGAGGCCAGGCAGCCCTTCCCGGCGCCGGTCGGCCTGAGTGAGGAGGGTGCGGCATGCACCCGCGCCAAGGTGGTCGCCCGCCTGGCCAACACCGAAGGGATGCGGGTGGGCTACAAGGCGGGCTTGACCAACCCGGCCGTGCAGCAGCGCTTCCGCGCCAATCAGCCCGTCTGGGGAGCGCTGCATGGCGACATGCTGCTGCGCGACGGCGCCAACGTCAGCGCCGCATTCGGCGCGCGTCCGCTTTACGAGGCCGACCTGCTGGTCCGGGTGCGCAGCGCCGAGATCAACCAGGCCCGCACGCCCGCGCAGGTGCTGGCCAACATCGACCAGATCATTCCATTCATCGAGCTGCCGGACCTGGTGGTGGATGCACCACCCAAGCTCGATGGCAACGGCGTGACCGCCATCAACGTCGGCGCGCGCCTGGGCGTACAGGGCAAACCCCTGATCGTGCCCGTCGAAGCACCACAGATGCAGGCGATGCTTGCTCAGCTCGCCGACATGAAGGTCGTGCTGCGCGATGGCGATGGCAAGGAACTGGGCGGCGGAAAGGGAAGCGACGTGCTCGGCCATCCGCTCAACGCGGTGGTCTGGCTCACGCAGGCGCTTGCGCGGGAAGGGCAGGCGCTCAGGCCGGGGCAACTGGTCAGCCTCGGCTCCTTTTCAGCCCTCCTGCCGCCCAAGCCCGGCCTGAAGGTGACGGCCAGCTACGAAGGCGTCCCGGACCTCCAGCCGGTGAGCGTGAGTTTCAAGTGAAGTCCATGCCGCCCTTGACGCCTCGGATGGCGGATGTGGTCGCACGCATGGCGCGCGCCGGCCACCCGCCTTTGCATGCCCTCGCCCCGGACGATGCCAAGCTTGCCTACGAGAAGGGCTCCGGCGTCCTCGAAGTTCCCAAGCCGGCGCTCGAACGCGTGCAAGACCTTCGCATCGCGGCACGCGACGGCCAGGCACTCCCGGCGCGGCTGTATGCGCCCTCGCACGAACGCCTGCCGCTGCTGCTCTACTTTCATGGCGGTGGTTTCACGGTGGGCAGCATCGCCACGCACGACACGTTGTGCCGCGTGCTGAGCGAACGTTCCGGCTGCGCCGTGGTCTCGCTCGACTATCGGCTGGCACCGGAGCACCGCTTTCCCACAGCGGCCAACGATGCATGGGACGCGCTGAGCTTCGTCGCTCGCGAGGGCGCCCACGCATGGGGCCTCGATGCGTCGCGCATTGCGGTGGGCGGCGACAGCGCCGGCGGCACGCTGGCGGCCGTCTGCGCCATCCAGGCCCGCGACGCCGGCCTGCCGTTGGCGCTGCAGTTGCTGTTCTACCCAGGCACCACGGCGCATCAGGACACGCCGTCGCACCAGGCGCTGGCCGATGCGCCGCTGCTGTCGCAAGATCTCATCGGCTATTTCTTCGGCCAGTACGTGACGAGCCGCGCCGACCGTGACGACTGGCGCTTCGCACCGCTCAATGCGCCTGACGTGGACGGCGTCGCGCCGGCCTGGTTCGGCCTGGCCGAAATCGATCCTCTGGTCGACGAAGGCATCGCCTATGCCGACAAGCTGCGTCTGGCCGGCGTGCCGGTCGACCTCGAAATCTATCGCGGCGTGACCCATGAGTTCATCAAGATGGGACGCGCCATTCCTGAAGCTTTGATCGCGCATGCCGACGCTGCGCGTGCTCTTGCCCAAGCCCTCCATGCCTGATACGACCCCGCCCCAGGTGCCCCAGCGCGCCGACTTCCGCTTCTTCCACCGGCTGCGCGTGCGCTGGGCCGAGGTGGACATGCAGAAGATCGTGTTCAACGCGCATTACCTGATGTACTTCGACACCGCCGTCGCCGACTACTGGCGGGCGCTGGCCTTGCCCTACGAATCGTCGATGCACGAGCTGCAAGGCGACCTCTACGTGCGCAAGGCAACGGTGGAATTCCATGCCTCCGCGCGCGTCGACGAACTGATCGACGTCGGCATGCGTTGCACGCGCGTCGGCAACAGCTCCATCCTGTTCACCGGCGGCCTGTTTCGCGGTGATCAACTGCTGGTCAGCTGCGAGCTGGTCTATGTGTTCGCCGATCCGAGCACGCAGACCTCGCGGCCGGTGCCGGCGTTGTTGCGCGAGTTGCTCCTGGGCTACGAGCGGGGCGACGATGTGTGCCAGATGCGGACGGGCACGTGGGATGAGCTGGGCGAACGCGCCAGCGTGCTGCGGCGCGAGGTGTTCATCGGCGAGCAGGCCATTCCCGCCGACATGGAATGGGACGACGCCGACGCCGGGGCCGTGCATGGCGTGGCCCTGAATGCGCTGGGGCACGCGATCGCCACCGGCCGGCTACTCCAAGGCGAATCGCCGGGTCTTGCGCGCATCGGACGAGTCGCCGTGCATCGCAATCTGAGGGGAGGGCGCTGGGGCGCAGCCTTGATGCGGCTGCTGGAAGACGCAGCGCGGGCTCGCGGCGACCGCGAAATTCGGCTGCATGCACAAGTCAGCGCGCGTGCCTTCTATGAACGACTGGGGTATGCCGCTTGCGGCGATGTGTTCGAAGAGGCGGGCATCGCCCACATCGAGATGAGCCGGTCACTGCATTGAGCGGCCGGCCTGGCGCGGCTCATGCCCGGGTCAAGCGATGAAGCACACGGCGATCGGAATTTTCTGATGCTTCGGCGGAATCACCTTGCATCCGGGACGCGGCAAAAAAGGTCCAATACATACATGCGCTGTCACGCATCCCAGGGAAAACATAAAAAGACGATTCAAACCAACTAGAAGCAACGTAAACCAAGAAGACAAAGAAGAAAAAGACAAAGAGTAGGAGGACAAATCCCCGAGCCGCGAGATCCGCGCCTCGGGGATTTTTTTTTGGTTCAGTCAGATATCGGCCAGCAATTCATAGGGCAGAGGCAGCAAAGAAATCGGCTGCCCCTGTGCGTTCTGAGCGCGCAAACTTCCGGCCTCGGCCGCTGAAACCTGCAGCGATGCAATGGCGTCGAAACCGCCGTCAGGCGACGCGGCCGCTTGCACCACCGTGCCGACCGGCTGTTCGGCGTCGGCAGGTGAATAGATTTCCTGTCCAACCTCGAGGGGACCATCCGCCTGGACCACATAGGCGCGCCGCTTGAGCGTTCCGCGGAACTGGCTGCGCGCGACGACTTCCTGGCCCGGGTAGCAGCCCTTCTTGAAATTCACGCCGCCCACCGATTCATAGTTGAGCATCTGCGGCACGAACGCGTCGAGCACAGGCGTGCTCAAGCTGGCCACGCCGCTGCGCACTTCGCTCCAGGCCCAAAGTGCTGGTTCCATCGCATTGCCTTTCGGCGGCTGCGCATCGGCCGGGCCGATCCACAGCGCGCGTGGAACGCCGTCCGCCGGATAGAGAGAAACGACACTGGCGGTGCCGACGGCCTTGCGAACCCAGGCCGGCGCGGCCGCATCGAGGCCATTCGCCACAACGGCCGAGCCGGCCAGGCCGAAAAGGGCGAACTCGGTGCTCGCGTCGCGCAGTTTGACCTTGGCGCGCAACACGTACATCTGAAGGCGCTTGAGCGTGGCTGCCAGGATGTCGGCGCCAAGCATCAGGACGATGGTCTCCGGCTGCGGACGGATGCCGATGAAGCTGGCAATCATCCGGCCCTTCGGCGTGCATAGCGCCGCCAGTCGGGCCTGGGTGTCGTTCAGAAGGGAAATATCCTGCGTGAGCTGGCCATGCAGGAAGGCTGCGGCGTCAGGGCCTTCGGCCACGATCACGCCGAGATGGGACAGGGCGCAGGTCCCGTCGAGGGCGGCTTGTTGAGTCATCGCTGAATTATCATGGCCGGCTGCCATTCCTTTCGGGCTGCGGGGCCTTGCGAACCCGGCCTGCGATACGCTCATTCCGCCTGTGCTGCGCTTTCTACGAACCATCATCCTGCTTGCCGTGCTGGTCGCGGCCGGCGCTGCCGCCTGGGGCCTATGGTGGCTGCAGCAGCCCCTGAAGCTTGCCACTGCGACGATCGATCTGCCTGTGGAGCCGGGTACCACGCCCCGCGGCGTGGCCGAACTGGTGGTCAGCAAAGGCGTACAGACCTCGCCCGACTTGTTGTATTGGTGGTTCCGCCTGTCGCGAAAGGATCGGCAGATCCGCGCCGGCAGCTACGAACTGGAGCAGGGCATCACGCCTCGGATGCTTCTGGAGATCCTGGTCCGGGGCAAGGAAGCGACGCGCAGCCTGGCGCTGGTCGAGGGCTGGAACTGGCGGCAGGTGCGAGCGGCGCTGGCCAAGGGCGATCAACTACAGCAGCTCACCGCCGGCGACACCGACGAGCAACTGATGGAGAGGTTGGGGCGGCCCGGCGTCGCGCCGGAAGGTCGCTTCTTTCCCGACACCTACACCTACTCGAAGGGCTCGACCGACCTGGCGCTCCTGCAGCGGGCAATGCGCGCCATGGACCGTCACCTTCAGGCTGCCTGGGAAGCGCGCGCCACCGACCTGCCGCTCAAGACACCCGACGAAGCGCTGGTCCTGGCCAGCGTCGTCGAGAAGGAAACAGGGCGGGCGCAGGACCGTCCCGAAGTGGCGGCGGTTTTCATCAATCGCCTGCGCATCGGCATGCCGCTGCAGACAGACCCGACGGTGATCTATGGCATCGGCCCGAGTTTCGATGGCAACCTGCGCAAGAAGGACCTTCAGACCGACACGCCCTACAACACCTACACCCGAGCAGGCCTCCCGCCCACGCCGATTTCCATGCCGGGCAAGGCTGCCCTGCTTGCGGCCGTGCAGCCGGCGCAGAGCAAGGCGCTCTATTTCGTCTCGCGCGGCGATGGCAGCAGCCAGTTCAGCACCACGCTCGACGAACACAACCGGGCGGTCAACCGCTATCAGAGAGGAAACAAGCAGTGATCAAGCGCCGGCCAACATTCGGGCAGACGATTCGATGAGCGCGCTGTTCCTTTCGCTCGAAGGCATCGACGGCGCTGGCAAGTCCAGCCACCTCGACGCGCTCGAAGCGTTGTTCAGGGGCCAGGGCAGGGCGGTCACCCGCACCCGCGAGCCCGGCGGCACGCCATTGGCGGAGCGCCTGCGCGAGATGGTCTTGCACGAAGCCATGGATCCGCTGACCGAGTCACTGCTCGTCTTTGCGGCCCGGCGGGATCATGTGGTCCAGGTGATCGAGCCGGCCCTGGCGCGTGGCGACGTCGTCATCTGCGACCGCTTCACCGACGCCACCTTTGCCTATCAAGGCGGCGGGAGGGGTTTCGACCTGCAAGTGCTCGATCAGCTCGAACGATGGGTGCAGCACAGGGATTCGCATGCGGCTGCACTCTTGCAGCCCGATCTGACACTGTGGTTCGACCTACCGCCCGAAGTGGCAGCTGCCCGCCTCGCCGATGCGCGTACGCCAGACAAATTCGAGGCGCAGTCGGCTGAATTCTTCCGCCGCGTGTCGGCTGGCTATGCCCGGCGCGCTGCCCAGTCGCCACGCTTCGCACGCATCGATGCCGAGCGCAGTCGCGAAGCAGTCTGGGAACAGGTGCACCAGGCGCTGACGCAAAGAGGCTTTCTCGGATGAGCGAAATTGCCGACACGCTTCCCGACTGGCTGCAAGGCACACTGACCGAACTCTTGCGCCTGCGCGGGCATGCCTTGCTGGTCGAAGGTCCGTCCGGCCTCGGCCAGTATGAATTGGCCCTGGCGCTTTCGGCGGCCTGGCTGTGCGAGCAACCCAAGCCCACCGGCGCATGCGGCCATTGCCCAAGCTGCCATTCGATTCGGGTGCGCACGCATCCGGATCTGTGCGTCCTGATGCCTGAATCCTTGCAGTTGGAACTCGGCTGGCCGATGGATGAGCAGACTCAGGCCGAGCTGGACAGCAAGAAGCGCAAGCCGAGCAAGGAGATTCGGGTACAGGCGATGCGCGAGGCGGTCGTCTTTTCCCAGCGCACCAGCTCTCGCGGCCGGGGCAAAGTGGTGTTGGTGTACCCGGCTGAGCGGATGAACGGCATCACCGCGAACACCTTGCTCAAGACCCTGGAGGAGCCGCCGGGCGACGTGCGCTTCGTGCTGGCCAGCGAAGCCGCCTGGAAGCTTCTTCCCACCGTACGCAGCCGGTGCATGTCGCACGCCATGCCCTGGCCGGACACCGGACACGCCGTGGCCTGGCTGAAGCTGCAGGGCGTTCCCGAGTCGGAGGCTTCGGTGCTTCTGCGCGCCGCCGGCGGTCGTCCCCAGGATGCCCTGGCCTTGGCGGGCAGCGGCGTCACCGCCGAGGCGTGGACGCGCCTTCCCAAGGCCGTGCGTCGCGCCGAAGTGGCGGCCTTGGGTGAAAGAACGCCCGCCCAGGCGATCGAGGCGCTTCAGAAGCTCTGCCACGATCTGCTGGCCCAGGCTGTCGGCGCCGAGCCCCGATTCTTCGCCGCAGCGGACCTTCCAAGCCCACCACCAATGCGAGTGCTTTCGGACTGGTCACATTCGTTGACAGAGGCTGCAAAGAGTGCAGAACACACGTTCAATCCCGGATTGATGCTGGAATCGCTTGTGAGCCAAGCCAGTGTCCACCTAAACTCCGGCGGAAATTCCAAGCGCCCATGAGCACAGCACCCAACTCCGCCGCCCCTGCCGCCTCGGCGCGCCCCAGCGTCATTCAGCTCGCCATCAAGGAAAAAGGTGCGCTCTACGCCGCATACATTCCCTTGTTCGAACAAGGCGGCATCTTCATTCCGACCTCACGCGAGTACCGCCTGGGTGACGACGTGTATGTGCTGCTCACCTTGCCCGAGGATCCGCAGCGCTACCCGGTGGCCGGCAAGGTGGCATGGATCACACCGGAGCGCGCAGCGGGCAACCGTGCGCCGGGGGTGGGCATCCGCTTTCCGAGCGACGAGAAATCGCGACAGCTGAAGGCGAAAATCGAAGAAATGCTGGCGGGCGCCGCCAACTCGGATCGACCCACGCAGACCATCTGATACCCGAGGGTCGATCGGCCCGGCAAGACCTGCCCAGCCTGCGTGGATCCAATCTCTGGCATTCTTGAGCCATTCCCATACGCGGGCCTTCCTGAACTGAACGGGAAGGCCCGCATCGCCTTTGGACCGCGCCCGCGCCCCAGTCATTCGATGTTCACCGACTCCCACTGTCATCTCAACTTTCCCGACTTCGCCGGGCAGATCCCGCAGATCCGCGACGCCATGGCGGCGGCGCATGTCGATCGCGCCCTGTGCATCTGCACCACGCTGGAGGAATTCGACGGCGTACACGCTCTTGCCACGCAATACGACAACTTCTGGGCCAGCGCCGGCGTGCATCCGGACAACGAGGACATCGAGGAACCGTCGGTGGAGCGTCTGGTTGAACTGGCTTCGCGGCCCAAGGTCGTCGCCATCGGCGAAACCGGCCTTGACTACTACCAGATGGAAGAGCGCAAGGGTGGCCGCACCGTGGCTGATATGGAGTGGCAGCGCGACCGCTTTCGCACCCATATCCGCGCCGCGCAGCAGGTGAAGATGCCGCTGGTGATTCACACTCGCGCTGCCTCGGTCGACACCTTGGCGATCCTGAAGGAAGAGGGCGAGGACGGCACGGGCAGGGCGGCCGGCGGGGTGTTCCATTGCTTCACCGAGACCGCCGAAGTGGCCCGCGCAGCGCTCGACCTCGGCTTCTACATTTCCTTTTCGGGCATCTTGACCTTCAAGAAGGCTGCAGACCTGCGCGAGGTTGCGGCCTTCGTGCCGCTCGACCGCATGCTGATCGAAACCGACAGCCCGTATCTGGCGCCAGTGCCGTTTCGCGGCAAGACCAACACACCGGCTTTCGTGCCTTACGTGGCTCAGCAGATTGCTGAAATCCGACATATGAAGGCCGAAGATATCGGATATACGACAAGTCAGAATTTCGAAAACCTGTTCAAGGGAGTCACCAAATCATGAGAAATAACTTCAAGAATGCAGCGATTGCTGTTGTTATTGCAGCGTTTTGTTCCATCGGTCATGCCGACGACAAGGTCGATTTCTTCCGAGCAGTGGGCGTCGACAACTCAGGCGGTGTGCAGCGCTTGATCGACAAGGGGTTCGATCCGAACGTGAAGGATGAACGAGGCCAGACCGGCCTGATCCTGGCGATTCGCGAGCAATCGCCCAAGGTCGTCGACGTGCTCATCGCGTCGCCGAAGGTGAACGTCGAGGCGCGCAACAGCAGCGACGAAAGTCCACTGATGATGGCTGCGCTCAAGGGCAACAAGGCGGCCGTCGACAAGCTGATCGCACGCGACGCCGACATCAACAAGACCGGCTGGGCGCCGCTGCACTATGCGGCCACAGGCGGCCAGATCGAGATCATGAAGGTGTTGCTTGAGAAGTCGGCCTTCATCGACGCTCAGTCGCCCAACGGCACAACGCCCTTGATGATGGCCGCGATGTACGGCTCGCCCGAGGCCGTGAAGCTCCTCATCGACGAAGGCGCCGACCTGAACATGAAGAACCAGCAAGGCATGACGGCGCTGGACTTTGCCAACAAGGGCAATCGCAAGGATGCGGCGGGCTTGTTGACCGACGCGGCCAAGGCCAGGAAGCCGGCTGCAGCTGGCAAGTAGGCGCGGCACGTTGGCCTGGTGGCTGGGTCTCTGATTAATACAATGTGTATTATGTTAAATGAAGGCGGTTAAGAGCGAGGCTCGCGTCGACAGGACGCCAGTCCAAGTTCGAACTCGATCCGAAGTACAAAAGCCTAGTCCGGAACGAACTTGGCCTTGAACTTGGCGACGTCGTCCGCCTGCTCCATCGTCACGAGTTGGCCCATCTTCCCATCGGAGAGCCGGCACGCGGCAAAGAGGCTGTAGCGTCCGGTCAGGTCATAGCTCGGCAGATCGATAAGCGCATAAGGTTGCGGCACAAAGACCTGGTGCTCGAACACCACTCGGTGCACGTTACGTGGCGAGGGAAAGAGCTTGTAATCGGTGGTCTCGAAGGACCTTGCAGTAGCCATTCCGCATTCTCGCTCCGTTGGCTTCGGTTCGAGGCCACGCCCTGCCCTCAGAACACCGACAAGCCCGTCTTCGCCACGAACAACTCCAGCGCCTTCATCCCCAGCAGCGAGTTGCCGGTGGCATCGAGCGCGGGCGACCACACGGCGAGCGTGAGGTGATCTGGCACCACGGCGACAATGCCGCCGCCCACGCCGCTCTTGCACGGTAGGCCGATCGAAAAGGCGACGTCGCCGGCCGCGTCGTAGGTGCCGCAGGTCAGCATCAGCGCATTGATGCGGCGCGTCTGACGCTCGGTGGTCACTGCCGGGCGGCCGTCGAAAGGATGCGCGCCGTCGCGGCACAGGAAGGCGGCGGCGCGCGCCAGTTGCACGCAGTTCATGCGGATCGCGCACTGGTGAAAGTACATATCCAGCACGGACGACACGTCGTTGTCGATCTTGCCGAAGCTCTTCATGAAGTTCGCCAACGCGTAATTTCGATAGCCGGTCGCGGCCTCCGATGCGGCAACCTCGTCGTCGAAAGCGACAGCCTCGTTCGCAAGGCTCGACATCAGCGCCAGCACCATGGCCTTGGCATCGCCCACGCTCAGCAGCCGGTCGGCCACCGCGATCGCGCCGGCATTGATGAAGGGGTTGCGTGGCTTCCCCTGTTCGTTTTCGAGTTGCACCAACGAATTGAAAGGGTTGCCTGACGGCTCGCGGCCGATGCGCTCCCACAGCCGTTCGCCCAGGTGCTGCATGGCGAGCGTGAGCGTGAACAGCTTGGACACGCTCTGGATCGAAAATGGCACTGCCGCGTCACCGGCGCAGGCCTCGTGGCCGCTGCAGGTGCGAAGCGCAATCCCGAACTGGGCGGCGGGCACGCGCGCCCGCGCCGGGATGTAGCTGGCGACCTCGCCGCCGACGCCGAGCAATGGGCGGATCTCGTCGTTGATCTCGTCGAGCACGGGCTGGAAGTTCTGGGTTTTCGTCGTCATCGTGGGTGAATTGTTCAGGGGGCGCAGTATGTCCCGCTCATCAACTTGACGATGGGCGTGCTTTGGCTGGCCGTGGACTCGTTCATGCTGGGCGGCTCCCGGTAGCTGGTTCTGGACAACCCCGCATACCGACAGGCGCGGCGCTCGCTGATGGACAGTTCCTGAACCATTCTGCCAACGGCCTCGCGCCTGGCCTGCGGGGTCAGCGCTTTACCCCGAAGCCCACTTTCGCCAGCGTGCGAACGGCCGTCAGTTGGTTGTGCGACTGGCCGACGACGCCTGCTGATGCATGGGCGTGCCCGGAGGCACGCCCTCGCTCTGGCGCACCTGCCAGATTCGCAGCGCCTGCGACACCCGCGCGCCACCGCCTTCGACTTGATCGGCAAGCGACAGGCGGGCGTGACGGAAAGCGTCGAGCACCGCCAGCATGTCGTCACCCAGACTCAACTCCAACCCGCGCAGGCTGCGCAGCGACAGCGGCTCATCGCGCCATACGGCCGCCAACAGTTCTGCGGCGTCGCGCGCGTGCGGGCGTTCGGGGTGTTCCGCCAGTTGTAGCAGCCGCTCGAAGGCCGCAAGGCCACGTTCGGTCGCGTCGTGGGCGCACAGCTCTTCATCGAGCATGCGAGCTCGCGCAATCGTGGTGGCTTCATGGTCGACGCGCGCGAAGTCGCCGGTGCCGGTGACCCGCTGCATGCGATTGATGTGCTCCAGCCTTGCCTGGTGCTGGAGCCTGCGCTCGCCCTGGTTCATGGCTTTGTCTCCCCGCAGCCTTGATGCAGGCCGCAGGATCGTGCTTTTACTCCTCCTGGGGCGTTGCGGTAAGGGGGATTGCGCGGAAGGCACGGCACGCAGGCATCAGGTTTATGGAGCGCCGGCATCGACGGACTACGTCGGATCCTTGCTCGAGCGCGGTGCGGCGAGGTCGAAGGCGGAAGGCCTTGCGTGGGGTTCCAGGTCGCCGATGTGGAGGAACTGCCCTTTGCCGACGCCAGCTTTGACGGTCGTTTCGACCTTCGGCCCAAATGCCGCAAAAACCGAGGATCTCAATCGGCGGCGTTGCCATCCGGCCTGGAAACTTCGTCGCAGTGGATGCCGATGGCGTTGCCGTCCTGGCAGTTCATGCAGGATGACGGCGCCTTGGCATCAGGACCGCCACATGCCCTGCGCAGCCATTTCGCCGACGATGCGCACGATGTGCCCCGTCACCGCCGTCACGGCGCGGGACGGCCCCTTGGCCCGCGAAAAGGCCAATGCGACCGTGCGCTGAAATGGAGGCTCGACGATGCGTGCCGCCTGCAGCTTGCCCTCCTGCACCTCCTGCCACACGGCGTGCAGCGGCAGCACCGTGTACAAGCCCTCTTGCGCCGTCAGTTGTTTTTGCAGCGGCAGCGAATCCGCTTCAATCACCGGCGCCAGGGTGATGCGAGCTTGGCGCGCGCCGGCATCGAGTGCTGTGCGCAGCCCGTTGGGCGCGCTCGGCAGGATGAAAGGCAGCCCGTCGAGGCTCGCGAAGGGCACTTGGCCACTCGCTGTGAGCCGGTCGTCGCGCCTGCCGATCAGGTAGCTGTCGACCGTGGCAAGGGCCTCCTCGCCATCCGGCAGCGTCGCGGAGTAGCGATAGAGAATGGCGATGTCGACACGCGCGTCGGTGAGCCATTCCTCCACCTGCCCGCTCGAGCCTTCCAGCACTTTCAGACTCACGCCAGGCAAGAGAGCGCGCGCGGCTGCGTAGAGCCGCCCGGTGAGGATTGTTCCGATGGACGGAAGGCTGCCCAGCGTGACCGTACCGACGGGTTCGCGCAGATCGGCCCGGATATCGTGTTCCAGCGCCTGTGCGCGTTCGAGCAACTCCTTGACCTGTGGAAACAGGCGCTGGCCCGCTTCTGACAACTCCACGCCGCGGCCCGTGCGGTTGAACAACCGGGTCCCGCATTCGCGCTCCAGTGCGTTGACCTGCCGGCTCAGGAAGGACTGATTGCTGTCCAGGAAAAGCGCAGCGCGCGTCAGGCTTCCGAGTTCGCCAATGGCAATGAAAGAGCGCCACTTCTGAAGATCAGATGCGATGTTCAGTTCGAAGTCGGTGGCGCGAGGCTTGTGCATGAGCGGTGATTATCGGACTGGACGTTGCCTTCATGTGTTCAGCCTCGGCCTGACTGGCGGCGAAGGAAGTCCAGCACGATGCGGTTGAAAGCATCGGGCTGCTCCCAATTCGGGCAATGTCCCGCCTCCGGGACGATGGCCACTTCCGCATGCGCCAGGTGCTTCGCCTGCATGCGCAGCAAGGCCGGCGGCGCGTAGAGGTCACCGTCTCCCGTCATGAGCAGTGTCGGATGCTCGATGCTCTCGACGCGCTCCCATGTCATCGGAAAAGGTCGCCGCGCGACGACTGGCGGCCCTGAACGAGCCTCGCGCGCCAGCGCCAGCCAGGCTTGCACGCCGTCCGGCTTGCCGGCGCGATACGACGGGTGGAGTTCCTTGAATTCCACAGGCAAGGCTTCGAATTCTGGCGGGCGCAGCCGGGCATTTGCCTGCGCGTACGCCGTCTCGGAACTGTCGATGCCCAGGTAGGACGATGCCACCGTCAATGTTCGCAGGCGTTTCGGATGCAAGAGGGCAAAGTCCAGGGCGTAAAAGGCACCCAGCGCAACCGCCACCAGATGGGCCCGCGCAACGCCGCAGTGGTCCAGCAGGCAACGCAGATCTTCGGCAGCAACTCCGGGCTCGTTGCGATCGCCCGCCTCCGAGCGCCAGCAGCCACGTCGGGAATAGCCGATGACCCGGAAGCCGGCCTCGACAAACACCGGCTGCTGGTAAGCCCAGCCGGCGCCGCTCTGGCTGCCCGCATGCAGGAAGACGACGGCCTCCCCTTCCCCTCCGGTGTCCCAATACCAAAGCCGGCATGCGCCGACATCGATCAGGCCTTCGGTCGCGGGCGCCTGCGGCGGCGGCGGTCGCCAATCGCTCATTCGGTGCGTCTCCTGTTTGCGGTAACTCTAGTCGCGCTGCGCTCGCCTTTCATGCCGGCGCGGACATGACTGGTTTGCCGGATCCATCAGGGCCGGATGCATAGCAGCCTTGCGCGATCGGTGCATGGCTCGCAAGAGGACCGGCTTCTAGACTGCCTCCATCCAACTCCAGGAGACAAAAATCATGGCCCACAGCCGCCGCTTCTACTCCACTGCCCTCGCACTCACGCTCACGCTTGCCGGCGGTCTTTTCTCGACCAACGCCGTGCAGGCACAGGAGTGGCCCGCCCGGCCGATCAAGCTGATCGTGCCGTACGCGGCGGGAGGACCGACCGACGCCATCGCACGGTTGCTGGCCACGAAAGTGGGCGCTGCCCTGGGTCAACCCGTCGTCGTCGACAACCGGGCCGGCGCCGGCGGCACCATCGGCGTGGATGCCACCGCGAAGGCGCCCGCCGACGGCTACACCCTCGCCCTGGTTGCCCCCGGGCCACTGGCCGGCATGCCCAATCTCATGAAAGCCCCCTACGCGCTGGGCGACCTGCAGTACCTGACCCTGGTCGCCAAGATTCCCAGTGTGGTGGTGGTCAACAAGAAGTCGGGCATCGATTCGCTGGAGGCGCTCGTGAAGAAGGCGAAGGCCGAGCCCGGCAAGCTGAGCTACAGCTCTGCAGGGCCCGGCACCACGCCGCACATCGGCATGGAGATCTTCGACGATCAGGCCGGGGTCAGCATGCTGCACGTTACGTACAAGGGTGCAGCTCCGGCGATTACCGGACTGCTCGGCGGCGAAGTCGACGTTGCCATGGTCGACATGCTGCCGGTGCTTGCGCACATCAACAGCGGTTCGCTCAAGGCCCTGGCCGTCGCTGCGACGGCCCGAGTCCCGCAATTGCCCGATGTGCCCACAACCGCGGAAAAGGGTCTGCCCGGAGTCCTGATGGAAACCACCTACGGCATTGTCGCGCCCAAGGGCATTCCTGCACCCATCGCCACCAAGGTCCGAGAAGCCTTCGTCGCCGCCGTCGAAGCGCCTGAGACCAAGCAGCAGTTTCTCCAGCAGGGCGCCCTGCCCGTGACTTCAACCGGCGCCGCCTACCAGCAACTGATGCAGGCGGAATCGGACAAATGGAAGAGCATCATCGTCAAGGCCAAGATCACGATGCAGTGACCGGCACCATGAAAATTGCCGCCGCCACGATCGAGCCCTGCACCCAGGCGCTCGCTGACCCGCAGTGGAAGTTTGCACGCGCCCAGGTCCCGCACTTGGAAGGCTGGGTGCTGCGCCTGGCTGATGACGACGGGCACCAGGGGCTCGGCTACTGCCATGCCATCCCTGCCATCTCCACCGATGGCGCTGGCGCCCGGGCTGGACTTGGCTTTCTGGCGCCGCGCCTCGTCGGCCGCGCCGTGGACGATCTCGCAGGCACGATGGAAGAGATCGACGCAGTGCTGGCCTACCAGCCGACCGCGAAAGCTGCGATCGACATGGCACTGCATGACCTGCTCGCGCGTCGCCTCGGTGTGCCTGTGCATGTGCTGCTCGGTGGCAAGCTGCGCGACTCGGTTCGTCTGTCGCGCATCCTGTCCATCAAGGCGCCGGAAGAAATGGGCGCGATTGCAGGCCGTCTGGCAGCCGAAGGCTATACGCAATTGAAGCTGAAGCTCTCGGGCGATGGCGATGCCGACGTGCAGCGCATCGCAGCAGTGCGCTCTGCCGTCGGGGACGGCGTGGCGCTGACGTTAGACCCGAATCAGTCGTACAACGCCAAGCAACTGATTGCCGCCTTCCGTCGCATGGAGCGGTATGACATCGCCCTGATCGAGCAACCCGTGCCAGCCGCCGACTTCGCCGGGCTTGCGCTTCTCACGCGGACCCTACCGGTCGCGATCGAGGCAGACGAAAGCGCGCAGAGCGTGCGCGACGTCTTTCGCTTGGTCTCCGAACGGGCTGTGGATGTGATCAATCTGAAAGTCACCAACCTGGGCGGCATCCGGCGCTTCCTGCAGGCCGTGCGCATCTGCGAGGCTGGCGAAGTCGGTTGCCGCGTGGGCGCAGCCTTCGGCCCTGCTCTGTTGCAGGCCATGGCCTTGCAGGCGGCCAGCGTCATCCGCCGCCTGCCCTATGCCTGCGAGCTGTCGGAACACCTGCACCTGCAGGACGACCCTTTCACCCCACTGCCCATGCAGGATGGGCAGTTGCGACTGCCCCCAGGACCCGGCTGTGGTGTCACCTACAAGAACCAAGGAATCCGATGAAGACAAGCCTTTGCAAAGCCATGGCCCTGCTGCTCGCCACCGTTGCTTTCGGCGCCGCAGCGCAGGACTACCCCAGCAGGCCGTTGCGGCTGGTCGTGCCTTTTGCGCCCGGCGGCGGGGCAGACTTTGTCGCCCGCGCGATTGCTGCGCCGCTTTCCAAGCGACTCGGGCAACCCGTGGTGGTCGACAACAAGCCGGGCGGTGGTGCCACCCTTGGCGCGGACATCGTCGCCAAGGCGCCAGCCGATGGCTATACCTTGCTGTACACCACCCCTGGGCCTCAGATGGCCAACCCCTATCTGATGGCAAAGCTGCCCTATGACCCAACGCGCGATCTGGTGGCGGTGACCGAAGTGGCGATCGTTCCCAACGTGCTGGTCGTCAACAAGGACCTGCCGGTGCGCACGCTCAAGGAATTCATCGACTACGCGAGGGCGAACCCGGGCAAAGTCAACTTCGCCAGCGCGGGCCAAGGCGCCAGCAGCCACCTCGCCGGCGAGCTCTTCAAGCAATCGGCCGGTGTCTCGATCGTCCACATCCCCTATCGCGGGACCGGCCCGGCGCTGACCGATCTGCTATCGGGACAAGTGCAGATGGCGATCGACAGCATCGCGGTGTACAAGCCGCACATCGACAGTGGCGCCTTGCGCGCGCTCGGTGTCGCCACTGCAAAGCGCTCGCCGCTCTTGCCGGACGTGCCACCGATCGCCGACGAGTTGAAGGGCTTCGAGGCTGCCCCGGTGAACTACATCTCCGTGCCACGCAATACGCCGCAGGCCGCGATCGAGCGGCTGAACCGCGAGATCAACGCGGTCCTGCAGACGCAGGAACTCAAGGACCAGCTTGCAGCCGGCGGCGTCATTCCCCAGGGTGGAACGCCAGAAGAGATGGCCGCGCTGGTCCGCAGCGAGGCGATGAAATGGAAGAAGGTGATCGAGGTCTCCGGTGCCCGCATCGAATGAACTGGACAGGAAAAGGATAGAAACCATGAACGACTTGACCCAACTCGAAGTCCGCATCGAGGATTTCGTTGCCACCCTCACGATGAACGCGCCGCCGGTCAACGCGCTGACCCGCACCCTCAACGACGAACTCATCCTTGCGCTTGACCGCATCAGCGAAATGGACGAAGTGCGGGCGGTGGTGCTGACGGGCGCCGGCAAGGTGTTCTGCGCCGGCGCGGACCTCAAGGGCCGCAAGGACGTCATCAAGGGACCGGGCGACCTTCCTGCCCATTCGCGCCGTACCCGCGAATGCTTCCACGCGATCCGCGAGTGCGCCAAGCCGGTGGTGGTCGCCATCAATGGCGCTGCGTTGGGCTCTGGCTTGGCCATGGCAGCCTCCAGCGACATTCTGGTCGCATCGGAAAAAGCCACCCTGGGCATGCCGGAAGTGGATGTCGGCCTGCTCGGAGGCGGCCGTCATGCCATGCGCCTGTTCAGCCACTCGCGACTGCGCTTCATGGCCCTGACCGGAACGCGTGTCGACGGCGCCGAGATGTACCGCCTGGGCATCGTCGAGGCCTGCGTCCCGCCGGAGGAACTGATGCCCAAGGCATTGTCCATCGCCCGAAACATCGCCTCCAAGAGCCCGATCGCCACCCGCATGTTCAAGCACACCCTCAATACCATCGAGGACATGAGCCTGCGGGACGGCTACCGCTACGAGCAGGACATGACGGCGCAGATCGCCAAGACCGAAGACGCCAAGGAAGCACAGCGCGCCTTTGCCGAGAAGCGTCAGCCGGTCTTCACGGGCCGATGAACTGTCGCTGGAGTGACCGACAAGATGCTCCAGTGCCGATTCAATCGGACCGTCATCCAAAGGAGATTCCATGTTCGCCGAACCATCGCCGAAGTCCGCCGAGTTGCTGCAACGCCTGCGCGCATTCTTCGATGAGCACATCTACCCCAACGAAGAGCGCTACCACCGCGAGACGGATGCATTCCGGCGCGCGGGCAACCCCTGGCAAGTGGTGCCGCTGATCGAGGAGCTCAAGCCCAAGGCGCGTGCCGCCGGACTGTGGAACATGTTCCTTCCGCACCCGTACGAGGGCCAGGGCGGCATCTCGAATCTCGACTACGCGCCGCTGTGCGAGGTCATGGGTCGCGTCTCGTGGTCGGGAGAGGTTTTCAACTGCTCCGCGCCCGATACCGGCAACATGGAGACGCTGGAACGCTATGCCACTGACGCGCAGAAGAAGCAGTGGCTCCATCCCCTGCTCGCCGGAGAGATCCGATCGGCCTTCCTGATGACCGAGCCTGCCGTCGCATCGTCAGACGCCACCAACATCCAGTGCTCGATCCGACGCGATGGCGATCACTACGTGATCAACGGCCGCAAGTGGTTCTCTTCCGGCGCCGGCAGCCCGCGCTGCCAGATCTTCATCGTGATGGGAAAGACCGACCCGGACGCCCCGCGGCACGCGCAGCAGTCCATGGTTCTGGTGCCTCGCGATACCCCCGGGGTCACGGTCGTGCGGCACCTGTCGGTGTTTGGCTATGACGATGCACCGCACGGACACATGGAGGTCGCACTGGAAAACGTGCGAGTCCCGGTCGACAACATCCTGCTGGGCGAAGGCCGCGGATTCGAAATCGCACAGGGCCGCCTGGGACCAGGCCGCATCCACCACTGCATGCGGTCGATCGGCGCTGCCGAACGCGCGCTGGAGTTGATGTGCGATCGGCTGCAAAAGCGCATCGCCTTCGGCAAGCCCCTTGCCGAACAGTCGGTCTGGCATGAGCGCATCGCCGAGTCGCGCTGCATGATCGACCAGGCGCGTCTGCTGACGCTGAACGCTGCCTGGAAGATGGATACGGTCGGCAACAAGGTCGCTCGCGCCGAGATCGCCATGATCAAGGTCGTGGCCCCCAACATGTCGTGCAAGGTGGTGGACTGGGCCATTCAGGCCCACGGCGGCGGCGGCGTGAGTCAGGACTTCTGGCTGGCCGAAGCCTATGCGCACCAGCGCACGGTCCGCCTGGTCGATGGTCCTGACGAAGTGCATCGCAACGCCATTGCCAAGCTGGAGCTCGCCAAGCACCGCTAGCACGCTCGCATGCGGATGCCACGTGCTATGCGCCATGCGGCATCACAGGGTTGACGTGGGCGCGCTAGTCGCGCCGGTTCTGGCCTCCGAAAATTCATGGGCACAAGGAGATATCCGCCATGAATACCGCCGGTCCGCTGTCCCACGTCAAGGTCCTGGACCTCAGCCGCATCCTCGCCGCGCCCTGGGCCGGCCAGATCCTTGCCGACCTCGGTGCAGAAGTGATCAAGGTCGAGCGACCCGGTGCCGGTGACGACACCCGCAGCTGGGGCCCGCCCTTCCTGAAAGACAGCGAGGGCCACGACACCAGGGAAGCCGGCTACTACCTGGCGGTCAACCGCGGCAAGCGATCCATCACGATCAGCATCGACAAGCCTGAAGGCCAGGCGATCGTGAGGGAACTGGCGAAGCGCGCAGACATCGTGCTGGAGAACTACAAGGCCGGCACATTGGCGCGCTACGGCCTGGACGAGGCCTCGCTTCGCAAGATCAACCCCCGCCTGATTTACTGCTCGGTCACGGGCTTCGGCCAGACGGGCCCCCGCCGCGATCAGCCCGCCTACGACTTCTTGATCCAGGCCATGGGCGGCCTGATGAGCGTGACCGGCGAAAAGGACGGCAAGCCCGGAGGCGGCCCGCAGAAGGTCGGCGTTCCTATCGTCGACATCATGACCGGCATGTATGCGGCCGTGTCGGTGCTTGCCGCTCTGGCGCGCCGAAACGAAACCGGCGTGGGCGGCAACATCGACATCGCCATGCTGGACGTGCAAGTGGCGACCCTGGCCAACCAGGCGATGAACCACCTCGTGTCGGGCAAGGTGCCGCGCCGCAACGGCAATGCCCACCCCAACATCCAACCGCAGGACGTGTATGCCTGTGCCGATGGAGAGGTGATTCTGGTCGTCGGCAACGATGGGCAGTTCGCCAAGCTGTGCCAGGTGTTCGGCCATCCGGAGTGGATCGTCGACGAGCGCTTCGCCACCAACGCGCAGCGCGTTCGCAATATCGGCGAGCTGTCCGCGCTGCTGAAAGACGCGTTCGGTGAGTGGGAGCGCGACAAGCTCATCGATGCTCTGGATGTCGCCGGCGTACCGTGCGGACCGATCAATAGCGTTGCCGACGTTTTCAAGGAGCCGCAGGTTCAAGCACGCGAAATGCTTCGCCACGTACCCCATCCTGCAGGCGTTGAAGTGCCGCTGGTGGCCAGTCCGATCCGACTCGACGGTGATGCCCTGCCCATTCGGTCTGCACCGCCGCTTCTGGGCCAGCACAGCGACGACATCCTGTCCGAGTTGGGCTATGCGCCTGCGGACATCATCGAGCTGCGCGCTCAAGAGGTGATCTGATGGCGTCCAAGCTGACCCTGCACTGGTCGCCCAAGTCACCCTATGTGCGCAAGGTGATGGTCTGCGCGCATGAACTGAAGTTGATCGACAGGCTGAGTCTGGTGCGATCGGTGGCTGCCATGCTCAAGCCCAATCCGGCGATCATGGCCGTGAATCCGCTGTCCAAGATTCCCACGCTGGTGCTGGAAGATGGTTCAGCGCTCTTCGATTCGGCAGTGATCTGCGAGTATCTCGACGACCTGGCTGGCGGCACGCTCTTCCCGCGCACAGGCGAGGACCGCTGGCAGGCGCTGCGCTGGCACGCGTTGGGCGACGGTCTCCTGGACGCATTGATCCTGTGGCGCAATGAGCGCGAGCGATCCGTCCCGCTTCAGCCCCTCCTGGACGCATTCGACCTCAAAGTGCGCGCCGCGCTGCAAGTCCTGGACGCAGAGGCCGAGGCACTGATGCGGGCGCCCTTCTCCATCGGCCCCATCACCGTCGCTTGCGCGCTCGGCTATGTCGACTACCGCTTCGACACGCTGGAGTGGCGAACGCTCGCCCCTCGACTTGCCAACTGGAATTCGGAGATCACGAAGCGCCCCTCGTTTCAGGCCACGGCACCGACCGACGGCTGAAGCGGCAGGGCTTCGTCAGCGATAGAGTTGCTCCGGATTCACGGACAGCACCTGGCGCACGACCTCTTCGCTGTCCGCCCATTCCATGAACATGTCGAGCAACCGCACCGGGTCTGGCACGGGCGTCACGCGCAGGTGGGGCCAATCGCTGCCCCAGATGAGCCGCTGGGGGTTGGCGGCCACCAGCTTCTGCTGGAAGATGCGTCCCGCTTCCCAATCAGGTTCGACCAACAGGTTGCGATAGGCGCACAGCTTGACCCAGACCTGCCCACTCTCCAGCAACCGCAAGAGCGACTGAAAACCAGGATCGTCGACGCCGCCCTTTGCATCGAAGCCACCCATGTGGTCGATGACCACGGGCACTGGCAGTTGTCGAATGTCGTCCGCAATGTCCGTGAGCGCGCGGCAATCCGTCCAAAGCTCCGCATGCAAGCCGGCGTCGGCGAGCGCAGGCGCAAGCGCGCGCAGGTCGGCGAATGAGGCACTCCCGGCAAAGTTCGCGCCCGCCCCACTGCGGTGGCTGAAGCGCGCGCCGCGCACGCCGCGATCACGCAGGCCGGCCAGCGGCAGCGTGCTGCCCGGTCGGACCACGACGACGCCGCGCAGAGCCGGCTGGGCCGACAGCGCATGCAACAGCAACGAATGATCGTCCCCATAGGCGCTCGGATGCACCAGCACGCCATGCGCCAGTCCCAGGCGACGCAGCAGGGCCAGGTATTGCGGCTCCAGTGCCTCGGGTGGCGTGTAGCTGCGATCCGGTGCCAACGGGAATCGCTCGTAGGGTCCGAACAGGTGCGCGTGGCAGTCCCAGCCGCCGTGGTTGGATTCGTTCACTTCGGCGCCTCGTGCTGCGGTAGAGGGAATGCCGGTGACACGCCATCCGGCAGCGGAATCTCGTGGCAATTGAGTGTCATGGCGACCATGGTGTAGTAGCCGATCAGTGCGGTCAGCTCCACCACCGTGCGGGCGCCAAAGCGTTCCAGCGCTGCCGCATAGGTCGGACCGGAGACCGAGTTGTCGCGATTGAGTTCGACCGCGTAGCGCCAGACGATGGCGTCGTCTTCCGACAGGCCGGGTGGTTCTGCCTGAGCCAGCAGCGCTTCCAGCACAGGCGCTTCAATGCCGGCCTTTTCCCCTTCGATGCGGTGCGCGTACCACTCGAACGGCGAATTGCAAGCACGACCCGTTACCAGGATCGCAATTTCAGAATGCCGAGGCGACAGCGAGGTGCCATATCGAAGCAGCGCACCAAGTGCCTGCCACTTGTCCGAAAGGTCGGGGTTGTGCAGCGCCGCGCGCAACGGGCCCTGGATCCGACCACGCGGGCCGGAGAGGATCTTCGCCAGGACCGCCTGCTGGGCGGCGTCCATCGTGTCATTGGGGAAAAGCGGAATGCGAGGCATGGAGCCATGATAGGCATCACGGCGCCTGGGCAGGTCGGTCCAACGGCAAGACTGGGTTGCTGAATGCGCATAGCCGCATGGGCTGCGTCAAGCTCGACTTACGTCCCGCATGGCAGCTTCTCACTTTGCTGCGCCGTCGCAAGTCATTGTGTAGTTTGCTCGCTAGACTATTGAAACTCACAAGATCAGGTTCTCTCCATCTGACAGATCCCTGTCGTCCATCGACTTCCCCATGGGCTCCGAAGCGTGCGCTGGCAAGGAAGCCGGTTGGATTTCGAGCGATCCTCCTCGCAAGTCAACTAGCCGCATGCCCGACGTCCGCCCTGCCCCCAAACCGCGCTCCGATCCGCAGTTTGCCAACACGTTGGAGCGCGGCCTGCGTGTGCTGCAATGCTTCAGTGCAAATGCGCCGGACCTGGGCAACCGTGACATCGCGGAGATGACTGGCCTGCCGCGCCCAACGGTTTCGCGTTTGACCCACACCCTGGTCGAGCTTGGCTACTTGCGGCGCAGGCCTGACAGCGCGCGCTTCGAAGTGGGCAACGGCGTGCTGTGCCTTGGCTATCCCGTGTTGGCGCGGCTGGCGTTTCGCCGCGTGGCGATGCCCCACATGCGGCACCTGGCACTGGAGATTGAGGGCACAGTCTCGGTTGCCGTGCGCGACCGCTTGCGCATGGTGTCGCTGGAGACTTTCACCAAACGCGACGTTCTTCGGCGACAGCCCGCCACCGGCGTGACCATCGACTTGGTCGGCACTGCCACCGGGCTGGGCTGGCTGGTGGGCGCGAGCACAGGCGAACGCGAGCGCGCCTTGCGTGAGCTGGCTCACAGCGCGCCAGAGTCGCTCGACGCTGTGCGAGCCGACTACGAGGAAGGATTACGACAGCTGGCGCACCATGGCTACGTGTACCGCCGCGCCATCGTGCGACCGGACACCACCGCCATCGCCACGCCTTTGCGCCGACGGCCGGGTGACGAGTTGCTTGTGTTGATCTGTGCCCTGAGCACTCCCGCGGCACAGGCCGAGGCGCTCGAGCGGCGTGCGGGCGAACTGCTCCTGGATGCGTCGCGGCGCATCTCGGCGGAACTGCTGGCCGGCTGAGGATTGCCGCTCAGTCCCAGGAAAAGTTCATCGGCGGGTCACGCTCGCGAGTCGAGCCGATGGGCAGGCCCCGCAGGTCTTCGGCGCAGCTGAGAAGAATCTGCCGCGACACCACCGAGCTGCATTGCGTCGACCTTTCCTCACACAGGCTTGCCTTGAACTCGCGCGCCTCGGCCAGCACGGGATCGTCGCCGCCTGCTTGTGCGATCAGGTCAATCACATGCATGGCCAGCTGGGTCTGCCCCGCTTGCGCCAAACTGCGGCAATGCGCCACCACGGAGGCAGGCTCGCCCAGCGCCGCCAGGATCGCCGCTGCCGCATCGGCTGGACGGGCCGGATGCAGCTGCGTGGGATTGCGGTCCCACCATCCGTTCTCGCTGCGCCAGATGTCGCGCACGATGTAGTCGGGACTGCCGTAGATGGCGCGCATGAAATGGTGGCCGAAGAGCTCGCTCGGATAGCGCATGTCAGCCAATATCTCCCGCTCGCCCATGCCCTGGTTCATCCGCGCCACCACCTCGTCACGCAGGTAGTAAAGCGCGCGCATGGGAATGCAAAAGGCGTCCTCGATCTGCTGAGCGTCAATGATGGGCTGGCCGAACTCGGGCAGCACGATGCGCGGGCGCAGCGCATGCAGGCGCTCCAGCGTGGCAGCCCAGCGCATCGGGTCGCGCAAAGTGCGTAGCGGCGTCCCGATGTTGGGAATGCTGCGAATCATGGCCGCGCTGCCGTACAGGAAGCGCTCCTCCTGAAGCCACAGAGCCACGGTGTCGTCGGTCTCGGAAGGCGCCGCGATCAGCTCGATGCGCCGGTCGGCGCACTCGAGGACCAGCGTATCGTCGAAAGCCAGTTCTGGCGCAATCCAGTTCGCTGCTGCGGCGGCCTTGTAGCTGCGGCGGAACTGCCGGCTGTTGAGCCAGGCCTGCAGGCCCGCGGTCTCCTGATAGCGACGGTAGCGCGCCTGCACGCGCCGGTGGCCGATGAGGATGGGCGGCGCCTCGTTGCGCGCTGCCGCGTGCTCAAGCCACGCGGGCACTCCGGCGTTGTAGCCGGCATGGCCATGGCTGTAGACGATGGCATATACACGCGCATCGGTGATCGTGCGCAGCCGCTCGATCATCTGGCGGCTGACCTGCCCGCCCGGGCCAGCATCGACAACAACCACGCCCAGGCCTGTCTCGACGGCCAGCGTGTTGCCCTGCCCGCCCAGCGTGTGCACGCCGGGAACGACGTCACGGATGCTCTGCGCACGCAGCAGCACGCCGATGCCCGTAGCGTCTGTGCGCTTCTCTTGTTCCATGGTCACGCCCATTGCGGCTCCTGTTGTTGCACTTCGTCGTCACCGATCGCCCGCCCCACCAACTCGTCGGCTGCGCTGAGATACAGGTTGCGCGAGACCATCGAGCTGACCTGCAGAGCTCGCTCACGGCACAGTTGCGCCTTCAGCTCGCGAGCCTGAATGAGCAACGGGTCATCGTCGGCCGTCTCGCACAGTGCCAGGAGGTCCACCACGTGCAGCGCCAACTGCGTCTGACCGTTGCGCTGCAGTTGTCGCGCATGCGTCAGCACACGCTGCCGGTCCGGGATTGCATCGAACACGGCTTGAGCTGCGGCGGCCGGCGCGGCCGGATGAAGGTCGGTAGGATTGCGGTTCCACCAGCCGTTCTCGCTGCGCCAGATGTCGCGCACGATGTAGTCGACGCAACCGTATACCGGCTTCATGCACGGATGCGCGAAGAGCGCCTCGGGCAGCGCCAGGTCATGCAGGATGTCCAGCTCTCCGATGCCCTGGTTCATGCGCTCCACCACTTCCCTGCGCAGCCAGCGCAGCGCGTCTGCGGTCACCCGCAACGCGCCATCGATCTCGCCCATGTCGTCCAGCGGCTTGCCGAACTCGGGAATGAGCAAGTGCGGGCGGAGCGCACGGAACATGTCCAGCGTACCGGCCCAGCGCACCACGTCGCGCTGTATGCGCAAGGGCGAGCCTGCGTTGGGACAGGTCTTGATGAAGGCACAGGAACCGTACAGCGCACGCACGCCCGGCACCCAGACAGCGGTGCCGTCGTCCGTCTCCGAAGGAGCGTGCAGCAACTCTACGCAGTTTCGGCTGCCCGGGATGACGAGGCGGCTCGCGTAGGTCTGGTCGGGCATGCGGAACCAGTGGGCAGGCGGCTCAGCCGGATAGGGCGTGCGAAACTGCCGTGAGTTGGTCCAGGCTTGCAGGCCCGCGGTCTCGCGGTAGCGCCGGTAGCGGTGCGGTACGCGTTCGTGAGCCACGATGCGTGGCAGCGCTTCGCCTTGCGCCTGGGCCGCTTCCAGCCACTGGGCGACGCCGTTGTTGTAGCCCATGTGGCCGTGGCTGTAGACGATGTGGCTGACCGGCTTGTCAATGCCAGCGCGCACTTGCGCGATCATCCGCTGCGTGACGGCGCCGCCCGGCCCGGCGTCCACCAGCAGCAGGCTCTCGCCCAGGTCCACCACCAGCGAGTTGCCTTGGCCGCCCACCGTATAGACGCCGTCGGCCTGCTCCACCAAGCCCTGCTTCATCATGAGCATATCGCTTGCATTCATGGCAGCGGTCTCCTCATTCCGGCTGGATGCCGGCGGCCTTCACCATCGTTTGCCAAGCCTTGTAGTCTGAGGCGACGCGGCGCTTGAACTCCTCGGCACTGGGCGTGGGCGGATTGGGCATGTTCAGCTGCAGCAACCGCGCCCGCACGTCGGGCTGACCCATGATGCGGACCACCTCGCGATTGATGCGCTGCACAAGCTCCGGCGGCGTGCGCGCCGGTGCGAATAAGCCATACCAGGCATCCACGTCCAGCGGGTAGCCCTGCTCGCCCATGGTCTTCACCTCCGGCGTCTGCGGGGCTCGGGCGCTGCCGCTGATCGCGATGGCGCGCAATTTGCCGGCCTGCACATGCTGGATCTGCGAGCTCACGTCGACCCAGGCCACCTTGATCGAGCCGCCGAGCAGGTCAGCCGCCAGCGGCGCCACGCCTTTGTACGGAACATGGACAACCTTCAGGCCGGCGCGCCGCGCATAGTCCTCCATGACGAGGTGGCCGCCCGAGCCGGTCCCCCAGCTGCCGTAGCTCATCTCGCCAGGTTGGGCCTTCGCGTAGGCAGCCAACTCCTGCAGGTTGTGCACCGGCAGGTCGGGCGTTACCACCAGCATGTTGCCAACCGAGCCCACTTGTGCCACCGGCTCGAAGTCCATAAGCGGGTCGACGGGCGATTTAACGTGCATCGCGGGATTGATGAGCATGGCCGCGGTGTAGGAAAAGAGCAGCGTGTAGCCATCGGGTGCCGCGCGCGACACGGCCTCGGCCGCCAGCAGGCCGTTGGCACCGGCCTTGTTGTCGACGATGAAGCTCTGCTTGAAGGCGGTGCCCAGCTTGTCGGAAAGGAGCCGCGCAAAGACATCGGTGCCGCCGCCCGCAGCGGCGGCCACCACCACCCGCACCGGCTTGGTTGGCCAGGCGATGTTGTTGTCCTGCGGCTGGGCCCCGGCGCCTTGCGGCAGCAGCGCGGCAAGAGGAAGGGCCATCAGCGCGCGACCGAGGGCGCGCCGGCTTCTTTGTTCGGGTGTCATCGAGCTTGTCTCCATGGTTGTGGCGGGTCTCGGATTCATGCTAGGCACGGCCCTCTCGCGACAGGCTCAAAATTTCGACTGTCGAAACTGCGCTGTCGCGCAGATGACGCCACCTACGGGCCAACCCGAAGGCGATTTCGAATATCGAAAACCAAGCCCAAGGCAAGGCGTCGTGTTCCTAGAGTGACTGTCTTCTTCACGAGCAAGCTAGCCGTCATGTCTCTGCAAGCCCTCTTTCATCCCCGCCGCGTCGCCATCGTCGGCGCCTCTTCCCAACCCCAGAAGATCGGTGGACTGCCGGTGCGCATGTTGCGCGAGTTGGGATATGCCGGAGAGATCCTGCCGGTGAACCCCGGTGCGGCCGAGATACAGGGCCTGCGCGCCTGGCCGAGCCTGCGAGCGCTGCCCGACGCGCCCGATGTGGCCATCGTGGCCGTTCCCGCTGCGGCGGTGTCGGCCACCATCGAAGACTGCATCGGCCGCGGCGTCGGGGCAGCAGTGGTGTTCAGTTCGGGTTTTGCCGAGGCCGGCAGCGAAGGCCTGGCGATGCAGCAGCGGATAGCAGGACTCGCTCGCGAAGGCGGGCTGACCCTTCTGGGACCCAATTGCCTGGGCGTCATCAACGTGCGGCAGCGCTGGGTGGGCACCTTCTCGCCCGCGCCGCTCTCTGGCCTGCCGGATGCCGGCGGCGTGGCCATCGTCAGTCAAAGCGGCGCCTTCGGTGCCTATGCCTATGTGCTCGCGCGCAAGGCGGGACTGGGCCTGAGCCAGTGGGTCACTACCGGCAACGAGGCGCAGGTGTCGGTCGCGGACCTCATCGACTGGTTGGCTGACGACGAGGAGACTCGCGTCATCGTGGCCTACATCGAGGGTGCGCGTGACGGCGAACGCCTGCGCCAGGCGCTGTTGAAGGCGCGGCGCGCAGGCAAGCCGGTGGTGGTGACCAAGGTGGGCCGCACGGCAGCTGGCGCCAGCGCCGCGATGTCGCACACCGCCAGCCTGTCGGGCGAGGATGCGGTCTATCAGGCGGTGTTCGAGGAGTGCGGCGCCGTGCGCGCCTACACCGTGGAAGAGATGTTCCGCCATGCGCAGGCCTTTGCCACGGCGCCCTGCCCGCGCGGGCGGCGGCTGGGCATCATCACCGTGTCGGGCGGCGTTGGCACGCTGATGGCCGACGCCGCCAGCGACGCCGCGCTGGAGCTGCCCCCATTGCCGCAGGACATCGCCACCCGACTGCGCGAGCGCGTGCCCTTCGCATCCACCGCCAACCCGGTGGATGTCACCGGTCAGATCACCGCCGACTACGACGTGCTGGAGCAGACCGCCGTCGATGCCGCACGCAGCGGCGCCTACGACGCGGTCGCGCTCTTCCTGGCCGCCGCGGCCTCCGCGCCGGCCCTTGGCCCCAAGGTGATCGAGACGGTGCGCCGCATCCGCGAAGCCGCGCCGCATCTTCCGCTGGCCTTGTCGGGCATCCTGAATGCAGAGCAGTCGCGCGAGTTGCAGACGCTGGGCTGCCTCGCCTGCGAGGAACCCACGCACGCAGTCGAGGCGATGGCGCGCCTCGAGCGTTGGCAGTCCTTCGCCCCGGCGGCGACACCGCCTTCCGTGCCTCTGGCGCGCCTGCCCGCCGGAACCCGAAACGAGGCCGAGGGCTTGGCCTGGCTGGCTGCGCAGGACCTGCCCGTCATGCCGCACCGCGTCGTCCACGGCGAAGACCAGGCGGTGCAGGCTTGGCGGGAACTGGGCGAAGGCCCGGTGGTGATCAAGGTCGTCTCGCGCGACATCCTGCACAAGAGCGATGTGGGCGGCGTGCGGGTTGGCCCGCGAAGCGACGCCGAGGTGCGCGAAGCCTGCCGCGCCATCGGCGAGTCGGTGGCATGCCGCGCGCCGCAAGCCGCCCGCGAAGGCCTCCTGGTGGCGCGGCTGCTGAAGCCGCGCGTGGAGCTGATGCTGGGGGCGCGCCACGACCCGGTGTTCGGCCCGATCGTGGTGGTAGGGCTGGGTGGCGTGGCGGTGGAGTTGCATGCGAAGACCTTCGTTCTCAGCGCACCCGCGGCTGCCTCGCGTGTGCGCGAATTGCTTGGCCGTCTTGGCGTGAGCACGCTCATGGGCGCGTGGCGCGGGCAGGCGGTCATCGACGATGCGTCGCTGGTTCAGGCGGTGCTGCGCTTTTCACAGCTGGCCGCGGGTTTGGGGGCTTCGCTGCGCTCGCTCGAGATCAATCCGCTCATGGTCTGCGACGATGGCGTGTTCGCTGCCGACTCGGTCATCGAGATCGACGCGTGACCGGCTTCGCGCTGGCGTACAGTGCGGCGCAGCCGAACCGACCTACGCGCCATTCGATGACACCCAAGCGCACCCGCCGCACCGCAATAACCGCACCGTCGCCCATCGAGCCCGCCTCCGAGTCGGGAACGCGCCAGCTCATGCTCGAAACGGCTGAGCGTCTCTTCGCGCAGGACGGACTGGACTCGGTACCGTTGCACCGCATCGTTCAGGACTCGGGACAGCGCAACCGCTCCGCGTTGCGCTACCACTTTGGCTCTCGCCCCGAAGTGGTCGCCCATGTGATCAACATGCGCATGCCAGTGGTGAACGCACGCCGCCATGTGGCGCTGGACGAGGTCGAGGCCCAGCCCAGCGGCTTCGGCGTGCGTGACGTGATGCTCGCCTCGGCCCAGGCGCTGGCCCAGGTGATGGACCAGGAGCACTGGGGACGCGACTACGTGCGCATCATCTCGCAGGCCAATTTCAACCCGGCCGCCTGCCGCTACGACCTCATTCCGAACGAAAGCACCTCCAGCCTGCGTCGCGTGCGCAGCCTGATCACCGCGCTGCTGCCGGGGGTTCCCGGGCCGATCCTCGATGAGCGCTTGCTGTGGGCCGAAGACACTGTGGTGATGACCATGGGCCGCCTCGCACGCATTGGCGCTGCCGCGGCCGGCACCAACGTGCTGCACAACCTGGCGGACCACTGCACCGGAGCGCTGCAAGCCGAAGTCTCGCCCGCCGCGCGCGGCCGTCGTGAGACACCTGCCTTTGCCGTCACGCGCCATCTCGCGGCCCGGCCGCACGAGGCGCAGCGCATCACTCGCCCTTGATGTCCGCAGCCTTCACGACGGCGGCCCACTTGGTCGTCTCCTTGCCGATGAAGGCCGCGAATTCGGCCGGGCTGCTGCCCTGCGCCTGCAAGCCCATGGCCAGCATCTTCTGGCGCACGCCGGCATCTTCCAGGATCGCCTTCATCTCCGCATTTACTTTCCCGACGACGGCATCGGGCGTCCCCGCCGGCGCCATCATCCCGAACCAGCCGTAGCCGACAACGCCGGGAAAGCCCTGCTCGGCCATCGTCGGCGCCTCGGCATAGACCGGGCTGCGTGCGTCGCTGGCCACCGCAAGTACGCGCAGCTTGCCGCTTTGCACATGCGGTAGCGCGCTGGTGATGGCGGTGAGCGTCGCGTCCACCCGCCCCGCCAGCAACTCGGTGTAGGCAGTGGCATCGCCGCGAAAATGCACCGTCAGGCCCTTCACCTTGGCTTCTCGAAAGAACAGCTCGCCCGCCAGGTGGGGGCCCGAGCCTGCGCCCGGCGATGCAAAGGTCAGCCCTTGCGGATTGGCCTTGCCGTGAGCCACCAGGTCGGCCACCGTCTTGAAGGGCGAGGCCGCATTCACCACCAGGAAGATCGGGGCCACCACCGCCAGGCTGATTGGCTTGAAGTCCTTGCGTGGATCGTAGCTGAGCTTGCCGTACAGGCTCTCGACGATGGCAAAGGGCGCGGCTGCGAAAAGCAGCGTGTAGCCGTCGGGCGTGGCACGGGCCACCATCTCGTTGCCCAGGCGCGTTCCGGCGCCGGGCTTGTTCTCCACGATGAACTGCTGACCCAGCCTGCGGCCGAGCTCCTCGCAGACGATGCGCGCGGAGATGTCGTTCGAGCCCCCCGCGCCGTATGGCGAGATCACGCGCACGGGCCTCGTTGGCCAGCTGCCGGCGTTACCTTGCGCGAGCGCCAGGCTGGGCATGGCCAGCGCACCCAGCGCGGCAAGTGCGGCATGTGCAATGGCGCGGCGCGCCGGGTCCTTTGGTGGGCGATGCATGTCTTGTCTCCTGTGTTGTCGTTAACAAATCCCGGTAACCTGCTCAGTCCACGCGCCTGAGCGGTGGGTAGGCGAAGCGCATCTGCAGATGCGCCTCGCGGGGTTGGTATAGGCGCAGCGCCAGATAGAAGGGCTCGGCCGGCGCCGGCAGCCAGTTGTGCGCAGGCCCCGGGTCGGTCGCCTGGATGCGGACGCAAAGCGACCCATCGGCCTCGTAGCGCAGCCCGCGCGTGCGGTCGCCGACGGAACAGCGACCGATGGCGTTGTCCACCAGCATGCAATCCGAGCGTCGATACATGGTGAGCGACCAGAAAGCATCCACCTGCGGCGCCTCGCCGGGGCCGAAGCGCAGCTCGTAGGCATGGTGGCCGTCCAGTGCCTGGCCGGATTCGTCGACTTCGCCCATCACATACATGGCCTCCTCCATGCCCAGCGCGCCGATCAGGTTGCGAGCCACGCGGGCGCGGGTCAGGTAGTCCTGGCCGAAGGATTCGCGTACCAGCACTGGCACGCTCCAGCCGCCCCCCACGTCCGACGCCTGAACCGCGCCGCGCAACTGCGCATGCACCTCGGCCAGAGCCTCGGCGAAGGCCTCATGGTGCTCGGGACTTTGCGGCCGCAAGAAGCTCAGTGCCGACGCAAGCGCATCTGCATCGGCAGCGGGTGCGGCGTTGCGCGCGAGCACGGCCAGGACGACGCGGCGATAGAGCTCGGCGCCGGGCGCCGCGGTGACGCGCCCGTCCAGGCTGGTATCGAACACATGCGCGGCACGCTGGCCGCTGCCGTCCGCACGCAGGATGGCGTGATCCGCCTGCAGGCCTCGTACGCGGGCCATATCCGCCGCGTCGTCCTCGACCAGGATGCGACCGATGATCCAGGCGTCATCGCCTGGCACGGCGATGGGCACCGTGGCGTCCGGCCTCTGGCCCTGCCAATGGGGCCCGTGCACAAAAAGCCGCTGCGCGCGGTTGCCCGTGGTGCGGCGACCGGCGTAGGCGAAGGGGTTGGTCCACATGTCCAGAAAGCCCAACGTCCAGTAGCGTTCACCCATGTCCGGGACTTCGATCAGCACTGGGCCCCGGCTCAGGTCCAGCCAGGTGGTGTTGTAGAGCGTGTCGTTGTTGGGGCTGACCACGTGGCGGTCTTCCGGGCCGAGCAGCCTCTGGGTATGTGTCATGTGGTTGACCCAGCGCATCGTCGACCCGGGCGTGTCCCCCGCTTCGCCCAAGGCGCCATGGCGGCGCGGTGCCGTGGCCGCGCGCATGCGCGCCGTCTCGAACAGTGGCAGCGTGAAGATGACGGCATCGCGCGCCTCGTTCATCAGCTCGTCGTGGGTCATGCCAGGCGCTCCATGGCTGGGAAGAGGTAATGGCCGTCGAACAGGCGCTGCTGCGGGTGGTACATGCGAAGGATCAGATAGAAGGGCCCGTCCGGCGCGGGCAGCCAGTTGGCCTGTGGCCCAGGCGCCGGCGCATGCGAGACGTGCAGCACCAGGCTTCCGTCGGGTTCTTGTTGGAGCTGGCTGCGATTGCCCAGCGCATGGCGGCCGATGGCATTCGCAGCCAGGTAGCGGTCCTTGCCGTAAAGCGTGATCGACCAGAAGGCGTCGGCTGGCAGCGCACCGCCGTCCTCGAAGCGAATGCGGTAGGTGTGGCGGCCGTGCAGCGGCTCGCCTTCGTGGTCGAAGTCGGTCATGGCGTAGACCGCCTCGTCGACCGCGAGCGCCCCCAGCCCCTTGAACGCGGTGGCCGCGCGCAACATGAGGTCGTCGCCATAGCGGCCCAGGCGGGACGAAAAGCGCCAGGGCGCGCGCGAATGACTGCGCGTATGCGCTTCCACCAGGCACAAGGCGGTCTCGTGGGCCTGGCGCAGGGCCTCGGCCATGCCGGGGCGCAGGCCATCCAGCTTGCCGTCGGCACGCAGAGGCACGTGCGCACCAGCCAGCGCCTCGAACACGCCGAGCTGCGAGGGCGGTGGCGGAAAGTCATGCAGCGCACGCGCCAGGTTGGCCACGAAGTCCAGTGCCGCATCCCCGCCTTGCTGCCATTGCGCCACGCTCGCTGGCGGCTGCGGCGCGGGTGAGCCTTGCAGAGCAAAGCCGGCCTGGAAGGCGCGGGCCGCTGGCAGGTCGGCCTCGTCGTCCACCAGCACACGGCCCAGAAGCCACACGAGACTGCTCGGGCTGCGAATCACGGTGGAGCCGATGGGCGGCTCGCTCGTGTCCTGCGCATGCATCAGCGCAAAGCGACCGCCCTCGGCCGGCACGTTGCGAGTGCCGATGTTGTGGAAGTTGTTGGTGTAGATGTCCATCAACTCCAGCACGAAGTAGCGGCCTGTCTGCCTGGGCACGGTGATGACCACCGGCCCGCGACGCAGGTCGATCCAGGCATTGCTGTAGAGCAGGTCATTGGCCGGCGTGACGATGTCGCGGTCGCGGTCGGTCCACCGCTGCTCGCTTCGGCCTAAATGGTTGAAGGGCGCGCGGCCGTAGGCCGTTGCGCCTGGCGCGGTCTGCAGTGCGCAGGTGCGCACCGCCTCGAGCAACGCATAGCCGGCCACCATGGCGGGCACGGCGGCATGCATCACCCAGGCGGCCTGCGCGTTGGGCTGCGGAGACTGCGGGGGGTGCGAGGTAGGGATTGGGTGATTCATGGGTCGTTGTCTCCTGCTTCTGTCTCGTGCGTCCAATCTATCGAGCACTCACGGCGCGCTGGGCGCGAATTTCGAATGTCGAAAAAATGGCTCGCTTGTCCCGGTGGCGACAGACCCAGAACGCTCATTTAATACAGCATATTAGAAGCCCCTCGCCGCATCGGCAGGAGCTACGAGAACAAAACCCAGGAGACAACGAAAGATGATGAAGCGAATCGCAGTCGCCCTGTGCGTCCTGGCTGTCGGTGCCAGCGCAGTGGCGCAGGACACCTTTCCGAGCAAGCCCATCACCTTTGTCGTGCCCTATCCGGCCGGCGGTGGTACCGACGTGGTGGCTCGAGCGCTGGCCGACGAGATGGGCCGACGCATGGGTCAGACCATCCTGGTAGACAACAAGCCGGGCGCTGCCGGCATCCTTGGCACCATGACCGTGGTGAAAGCGCCGGCCGACGGGCATACCGTGCTGATCTCTCTGGTGCAATCGGCCCTCACCAACCAGTTCCTGTTCAAGAAACTGCCCTACGACACGCGGCGCGACCTGGCCTTCGTCACTGAAATCGCCACGGCGCCACTGGTACTGGCGGTGAACGCATCCAACGTCCCTGCGCGGGACCTCGGTCAGCTGCAGGCCTGGGCCGCGAAGAACAAAGGCAAGGTGAACTACGGCTCCTGGGGGCCGGGCTCCTTTCCCCATCTGGCCGGCTCCTTGCTCAGCAGTCGTGGCGAGCTCGACATGACCCATGTCGCCTACAAGGGCGAAGCGCCGATGACACAGGACCTGGTGGGCGGACAAATCAGCTTCGTGATCGGTTCGCCGCTCACACTCAAGCCCTTCATCGACGATGGCCGCGTGCGGCCGCTGGCAGTCACGGGCCACTCGCGCTCATCGGTATTGCCGCAAGTGCCAACCTTTGCCGAATCCGGCGACAAGGACCCCGCCTTCCAGTTGCTCGGCTGGATGGGCATGCTGGTGCCCAAGAGCACACCAGCGCCCGTGGTGGCGCGCCTGGAGAAGGAGGCGCGCGAAGCCATCAACTCGACCGCGCTACGCGCACGGTTCCAGGCGCTCGGACTGCTGCCGCTCGGCTCGACCGCGGCGGAGTTCCAGGCTGACTTCGAGTCGGCGCTGCCGGTGTGGGAGAAACTGGTGAAGGTTTCGGGCGCGCAGCTCGATTGAGCCAAAGACTGGCTCGTCTACGAGGCGCAGCAGGTTCCGAGATCTGCTAACAGGACTGTGAGTCGCTGTCGCAGTGGGCGCTTCATCGCTCAGTCAGCCCAGTGTGCAACGACGGCTGCTCGTCATACCCGCCGCCAAGAGCGAGGTAGAGGTTGGCGCGTTGCGCCAGTTGCTCGGACTGCACGCGCAGCCGCGCCGTTCGTGCCACGTAAAGGAGCAACTGGCTTTGGGACACGGTGTTCATGTCTCCGGCGCCCACCCGATACTGCACCTGGGCCAGCCTCAGGGCCTCCTCGTTGTCGCGCACGTTCTCGGTGAGGATGGCGCTGCGTTCGCGCAGGGCCGCCTCGGCGCCAAGTGCGTTCTCGACCTCGCTGAAAGCCTTCTGCCCTGCCCTCGCATATTCGGCCACGGCCTGCTTCTGCTCGGCGGTACGGATTTCCACCTGCGCCCGCAGCGCGCCACCCTGGTAGATCGGAGCGATCAGGTTGGCGCCGAGACTCCACACCGGGTTGCTCACATCCTTGAGCACGATCAGGTCGCTCGACACATTGCTGCCCCCGGCGGTGAGACTGATGCGCGGCAGTTGCGCCGCCTTGGCCTCGCCGACACGGTCGAAGGCGACCGCCACCCGCCGCTCCGCCGCCACCACGTCCGGCCGGCGCTCGAGCAGACTGGAAGGCACGCCCACCGGCAAGGGCGGCGGCATCGACGAAAGCGTGTCGGCCACCGCAATCTCCGCTGCCGGATAGCGCCCCACAAGCAGCTCCAGCGCGCGCATCGCCTGCTCGCGCGAGAACTCCACCTGCCGCAAGGTGTCTCGGTAGCTGCCCACGTTGGCTCTCGCCTGCGCCGCAGCAACGCCACTGCCGCTGCCCACACGCAAACGATCGTCGGCCACTTGCGCCAGCGTCTGGGCGGCCTGCAGCGCCTCCCTGGCGATGCCGCGCTGAAGCCCCGCCTCCACCGCCAGGAACCAGGCCTTGGCCACCATCGCGGCCAGCGACTGACGTGCGTAGGCGTAGTCGGCTTGTGCAGCCTCCAATTGCGCCTCGCTCGCGGCCTGGCCATAGCGCAGACGGCCCCACACGTCCAGTTCGAGCGATGCGTTCAGGAAGACCCCGTCCAAGCCGCCACCTCCGCCGGACTTGCCACCACCCAGGCCGACCACGCCCACCGAAGGCAAGAGCGCACCCGACGCTACCTTCACATAGCCTGCCGCCTGCTCCACCCGCGCCGCGGCGATGCGCAGATCGGCGTTGTAGGCCATGGCCTGGACGACGAGTGAATCGAGCGCCGGATCTCCGAAACTGGCCAGCCAGCGATCGGGTACCGGATCGGTGCTGGCCGCGCCCTTGAAAGTCGAAGGCAACTGCGCCTGCGGCAGGACTTCCTTTTGCAGGTCCTGCGCCGTCGGCGGCGGTGACAGCGCGCAGCCGCACAAGGCCGATGCGATCAGCAAGGCCCCGGATCGACGAAGCGTCGCAATCGCCTTCATCAGTGCAGCTTCAGGACCAGGTAGTCCATGATCGTGCTCACCCGCAGCAGAACCATGCGCAGGATGTGGATCGCTGCCACGCTGTCGGTATAGACGGCGCCCTGACCCGTTGCACCGGCAGCCAGGAAGATGCCGGCATCCTTCTCGTCGACGATGAGCTTGACGGGAAAGCGCCCCGGCGGGATTGCCGTGTTCACGGTCTGCGGCAACTGGCCGGACTGGGCGATCTGGCCTTGGCCCTGTGCCCAGACGATCGAGTCGACCTTTGCCGAAAACACATGGCCGGGAACGGTCTTGAGAATGAACTCGGCCCGATTGCCGCCCTGCACAAGGCGCAACTCGTTCTGGTCGTACATCGCCAGCACCTGGTAGGTCTCTTCCACGAAGGTCATGGCCGGAACGATCGGGGCCGCGACGACGAAGGACCCTGGACGCAACTGCACGTTGATGGCGTAGCCATCGGCCGGCGCATAGACAGTGGTCTGGTCGAGGTTCCACATGGCGTTGCCCAATTCCGCCCGGCTCAGGTCGACCTGGGCCTTGGCCATCGCCAATTGGGCTCGCGCATTCGCGACCGACGCCTGCTCGCCATTGACGCGCGCAGAAATCTTCTGCGTGACCTGCGCCTCGTTTGCCACGGCCGTGGCGGTCTGGCCCTGCAACTCGATCAGGGTGGACTCGGCCTGCTCCAGCGCGAAGCGGTCGGCGGCGCCGGTGGCCACCAGTTCCTTGTATTGCCGCACGCGCGTGCGCGCGAGTTCCAGCTTCGGCTGCAAGGCCCTGACCTGGCCGGTCGCGGACTTGAGCTGTTCCTGCAACTGCCGCGCACCGGCCGACGCATCCACCAACGCCGCGGCGGCCTGAGCCATCCTGGCTTCGTCCGCGGCCAGCTTGGCCTTGGCAGCATTGGCTTCGTTGTCGTACTGGGTCGGATCGAGGCGGAACAGCAGTTCGCCCTTCTTGACCAGGCGATTGGGCTCCACCGGCACTTCAAGAACACGGCCGCGCACCTGCGGTATGACCTGCACCACGTACTTGACCACCCGCACGTCGGCGGAGGACGGCGCCACCACATTCAGCGTCAGGATCAGGATCGACAGCCCCACGATCGGGATGATCACCACCGTGACCTGCCACGCCGTGTTCCACGGCAGCCACTTCAGCTTGATGAAGATCAGCCAGACGAAGAAGGCATAGATGCCAAGGATCAGCAGGTCCATCAGGCGCTCGCGGCGTTGGAGTTGGCAACCTCGGCACGTCGTGCGCGCACTTCGGCAAGGTCCCTGCGAAGCTGCTTGAGCTCGGCCGACAGGGCCCCGCGAGCATCCATGGCGTCGAGCTGCTCGCGAAGGTGCTGAAGATCGAGCTCGCCCAGTTCGCCTGCCCTGGCCTTGACGCCCTGTTCATGGAAATAGTCGTCGTGCAACTCGGTGCCGTAGGCCGACTGATGCATCACCGGCCGCACGTAGGCCCACAGCCATGCGAGCGGCCACAGCAGGCCGCCGAACGCCAGCGACAGAAGGCACAGCGTCTTGATCGCGTCGCGCTGCGGGTGGTGGCGCTTGTGCGCAATCTTCTCGGGCAGCACATGCACCATCCAGAACAGCACGATGACCGCGATGGGCACCACGACCACGACGAACCAGGCGATCGCCGTGGCCGCCGTGTCCATCATCTCCGGCGGGAGGAATGACGCATGGGCCGACAGCGGTGCCAGCCAGATTGGCAATGCGAGCAGGGCCGAGGCGCCACGGCGTGCCCGGCGCCCCATGGCGGATCCAAGGAGAGGGTCAGTCATGATTTCATGGGAAGAACTGAACACGATGGCATCGACCGACGCCAGAACTCGAGCCCGCACCTGTGGCCGCGCAGGCGAGCGTTTGGCGCGTTTGCCTTCGGCCGGCCGCCACCAAGAACGCCCGGCCTCTCAGAACCGCTCCTCGACATAGCGGATGGGGTGTTCCGACTTGCGGTGACTGTCGAGCTTGTGGCGCTTTGGCAGCTTGACCTTTTCGCGCTTGACCTCGCCGTAGGGCACGTGTGCCAGCAGGTGCGTGATGATGTTCAGCCGAGCGCGGCGCTTGTCGTCCGAGCGCGCCACGTTCCAGGGCGACAGGTCGGTGTCGGTGGCGGAGAACATGTCGTCGCGGGCCTTCGAATAGTCGTTCCAGCGGGTGTACGACTTGATGTCCATCGGCGAGAGCTTCCAGACCTTGCGCGGATCATCGATTCGCGATTCGAGCCGGCGGGTCTGCTCCTCGGGGCTCACCTCCAGCCAGTACTTGAGCAGGATGACACCCGAGTCGATGATGGCCTGCTCGACCAGCGGCACGGCGCGCAGGAACTCCTTGGCCATCGCCTCAGTGCAAAAACCCATCACCCGCTCGACGCCGGCGCGGTTGTACCAGCTGCGATCGAAGATCACGACCTCGCCGGCGGCTGGCAGGTGCGGCAGGTAGCGCTGCACGTACATCTGGCTCTTCTCGCGCTCGGTCGGCGCCGGCAGCGCGACCACGCGGAACACGCGGGGGCTGACCCGTTCGGTGATCGCCTTGATGGTGCCGCCCTTGCCTGCGCCGTCGCGCCCCTCGAACACCACGCACACCTTCAGACCCTTGTGGACCACCCATTGCTGCAGCTTGACCAGTTCGCCATGCAGGCGCTCCAGCTCCGCCTCGTAGTCCTTGCGGCCGAGCCGGGGTTTGGGCTTCTTGCCGTCGGCCTCGGCCTTGGCTGCACCCCGTTTGCCCTTGTCTGGCCGCGCTTCCGCCTCGCCGTCTTCAACTGTGATTTCGTCGCTGTGCTGCTGGCCCGGCCTGGTTTTCTGCGTCATTGCGTCCTCGCGCTTGGCTTGCTTCATCGTTCGAACGTAGCGCAGTCCTACATCGCGGCCCATCCTACTTTGGTGGGATGGCCGAGCCGACTCCGGCGGCCTCGCAGGCGCGTACCAGGTCGGCCAGAGACCGCACGCCCATTTTTTCCATCACCCGGCCCCGGTGCTGCTTGACGGTCTGCTCCGAGATGCCAAGGTCCGCCGCGATCTGCTTGTTCAGCCTTCCCCTGACCACGTGGCCGACGATCTCGCGCTCGCGCGACGAAAGCAGCGCCATGCGCTGTCTTGCCCCGGCCAGCACCTGCGCCTGCGCGGCAACGGCGGCGTGCCTGTCGCACGCTCGCTGCACCGCGGCCAGCAAGACCGCCTCATCGACCGGCTTTTCGAGGAAGTCCACGGCGCCCAGCTTCATGGCGTCGATGCCGGCCGCCACATCGCCGTGCCCGGTGACGAAGATGACGGGCGCCGAGATCCCGTTTTCCACGAGTTGCTGTTGCAACTGCGGCCCCGAAATACCCGGCATCCGCATGTCGAGCACCAGACAAGCCACATCGCCCTCGGGCGGCTCGGCGAGGAACTCGTCGGCCGAGGCATAGCTCGTCGTGGACCAGCCGGCCTCGTCCAACAACCGGACGAGGCTTTCGCGCACGCCGCCATCGTCGTCCACCACGCACACCAGCGGCGCGGCCGGCTCGGTGGGCGACGCTTCGTGCTGGGCGGTGACGATGCGCGCCGGCATCGGTGCCTGCACCTGAGACTTCGGCTTCTCGGCGTCCGCCAGCGGCAGCTCCACATGGAACGTCGTGCCATGGCCGAGGCTGGACTTGCCCCAGATCCGCCCGTTGTGCGTCTCCACGATGGAGCGGCAGATGGCCAGCCCCAGGCCCAGCCCTTCCTGGCGCGTGGTCCAGAAAGGCTCGAAGATGGTCTCCAGGTCACGGGCTGCGATGCCCTGGCCGGCGTCGCTCACCTTGACCAGCACCTTGCCGGGCGCGCCGCGCGACACCTCCACCGTGATCAAGCGGTCTGCCGGCTGGCAGCCCTGCATCGCCGCCGCTGCGTTGAACATCAGGTTGAGCAGCACCTGCTCCAGCTGCGTCCGGTCGCCCGACACCTGGCAGGAACGGTCGAAGCGCGTCTGCACCCGTATTCCCTGCGACTGCAGTTCGGCGCCCAGGAGGCGCAGCACCTCTTCCAATGCGCCGGCCAGTTCGAAACGCTCGCAGCGGGTGTCCTCGCGTTTCATCAGCGAACGCATCGCGCGAATGGTCTGCGCGGCGCGCTTCTCCTCGCGCTCCACCGCTTCGAGCACTTCGCGCATGACCACCGGGCTCGCATTGCCCCGCTCGATGTAGCGCAGCCCGGCCTGCGCATTGCTGAGGATGGCCGCCAGTGGCTGGTTGACCTGGTGCGCAATGGCGGCGCTGAGGGTGCTCAGGCGCTGCACCCGATCGGCATGCCAGATGCGCTCGCGCAAGTGGCGCACCTCTTCGCCCGACCGCGCCAGCGCCAGCAGGCCTGCCAGGAACTGCCCCACCATCTTCAAGCGCGCAGCCACCGTCATCGACCATTCGCGGTGCTGGCGGAAAGCGGCGAAAGACAGCACAGCCGTCACCCGCCCGCCCATGTGCAGCGGAATCGACAGATGGGACAAGAGGCCCATCGAAATCACATGCGCCAGTTCGTCGGCGGCCTCGGGCGGCAGGTCTTCGGGCAGCCGGACCATCTGGACCACCTGGCCCGAGCGCAACTGCGACAGGAACCACGGCAGCCGCCGGTCGAAACGCCCGCGCGGCAACGGCGGCACGTCACCAGCGCCGACCGAACACAACACGTTCAAGTAGTCGCCAGCGATGAATTCGGAGAAGGTGCAGCGGTCGTAGCCCAGGTAGTCGATGAGTTGCCTCAACGACGCCTCGACGCCCACGAGGAAATCGCCGTCGACGATCTCGCCCATGCGCTCGGAAATACCGATCAACAGACTCTCGAACTCGGCACGATCGTGCAAAGAATGAGACAGATCGCCCGCCGCGGCGTGTTGCACTGCAGCGGCAGCCGGCAAGCGGCCCATACGCACCCCTCCTCGCTTCGGGTCGTGAGTGGCACGAATAATCGTCACTTAACGTTAACTATGTCAAGCCCTCGACAAAGGGGGCGCGCCAGGCGCCGCCCCGCCCTTCCCGCGCCAGTCGCCGTGCATGAGCCAGTCGATGCTGTCGAGCAAGGCCGCGCCGTCCACCGGCTTCTGGAAGAACGAACGCACGCCCAGATCGCGGGCCAGATGGCGCACCGCCGGGTCGTCGCTGGACGAAAGCCCGATCACCGGCAGCTTGCTGGCTACTGACTGCAACGCCGTGCGCAGCGCCAGGTCGCTGTCGTGGGCGCGCGTCACGTCGAGCAGCACGCAGGCCACGCGTATGCCATGCGCCTGCTGCAGGAACTCTTCGAGCGACGTGCAAGGACGCGCTTCGAGCCCTGACGAGTCGATGAGGCGGGCCAGCGCTTCACGCACCGGGACATCCTCATCCACGATGTAGACGATGCGAAGTCCGTCAGGTTGGGGCATATCAAAGCCTGCTACAGAAAGCGCTCGGCCTTGGCGAGCAGGTCTTCTTCGGGCGGCATTTCGGCGCGCGGGCAATGGGCGATCGCGATGGCAACGCTGCGGCCAGCGCCCATGTCCAACTCCGTCAGCACGAAATCGTTGACCGGGCCCGAATACTCGCCTTCCACGCGCACGCCCAGCCGGGTCAGGTGCTGCGGCGTCTGGCGCAGGCCCACGTGCTGCGCCGGATTGGAAAACACCGACACGATCTGGCGCACGAAAGCGTCCAGCGTGGCGACGCCCGCCTTGACCTCGATGTACTCGTGCACTGTATCTTTCAACTCTCGTTCCAGCGCGGCGATCTGTGTTCGGTTTTCGGGCGTGTCGTCGAGCAGGCCCACCGCGCTTCCGGAAGCCAGCTTCACCAGGCGCAGGCGGGCCGCCAGCCATGCCTTGCGCTCGTTCAGTTCGCTGGCCTTCATGTCTTGCTGGACGATGCGAGACAGCGCCACATGCGCCAGCCGTTTGATCAGGCGATGGCCGACCTCCAGCCGGGTGCGCTCCAGCGAGTCGGCCGGCGCCACGAGCCGATGGCCGGAGAAGCTGACCGTGACCTGCGCCACGTCGTGTTCCACCTGGTCGCCCCGCTGACGCGGTGCCAGCACCTTGCGTTCTTCGTATTTCATCGCCAGGAGTGCAAAGGCGGACTCCTGGGCCGCATGGCCCGGGTCGGAAAAGTAGTCGCGCAGTTCGCGCGTGCGCCCGAGTAGGGCGGGCACGTCGTCCGCCGCGGCGAAGTACGCGTTGACGCAGGGATCGTCGCGCCAGGCGGCGCGCGCGAGCGTCACTGGCGCCATCGGCCGGCTGCCCAGTTCTCGAAGGTAGGCGATGGTGGTGCGCACGCACGGCGCGAGCTTGTCGGCATAGCGCGCCTGCAAGCGGATGCGCGGCTCGACAGTCTCGACCACCAGTTCGATCATGTCCCCCACGAGTTGGCGCTCCTGCTCGTCGTCCGGCGCTGCTCGTCCGCTGCCGAACAAGGCACCGGCAACGCGCTCGAAGAGGCCAGTCAAGTCCAATTTGCGGCTCGCTACCAATCCATCTTGGGCACCCAGGCGCGCAGCACGCGGCCCTGGTAGGAACGGCCGTTGATGCGCCCGGCCAGTGTCTCCGCCTGCGCACGCGGCAGATCGACGTCGATCAGGGCCGTGGGCGTGCCGCTTTCCTTGGCCAGCCGGATCTTGTCGGCCTGCGCGAAGCTGCTGAGCGCCTCGCGGATGCCCTCTTCGGTGACGTCGTCCGGCAGGTTTCCGATGACGATGTGGATCTGCTGCATGCGCTTTTCCTCCAGGCTAGGGGCGCCCTCTGCGGCCAGGGGCGGGGTGCATCCCTGCCCAGATGGGACATGCAACGCTAGCGCTGCGCGCGCTGCGAGCAAACCCCTACTTTGGTCGGATAGCCGTGGCCCGCCCGCTTTCGCATGCTGCGCCATCCAACTTTGGTGCGATGGCCGAGGCACGGTCGCGCCCCTACCCTTGACGCGCGCGCTCTGTCCGCGGAGCCCGCGCAATGGCCCTGGCCATACGAGCATGGAGGTGAACGAATGAGCGCGCCGATCACGAACCTTTGCCGCACCGCGCGACTGCGCGGCCCCAATTTCGGCCTCTTCGGCCTCTTCCGCCTTTGCAGCCTCTTGTCGGCCCGGCTGGCCGTGGCACGCATGGCAGCGGGCTTCTTCGCGCTCGTGTTCTGCGCGATGGCCACGGCCCAGACTGCACCCGCGTTCTCGCGCGAGCAGATCGACCAGATGATGGCGCCCATCGCGCTCTACCCCGACTCCCTCTTGTCGCAGGTGCTGATGGCGGCCACCTATCCCGCCGACGTGGCGGATGCGGCCAAGTGGTCCAAGGCCCACCCCGACCAGAAGGGTGACGCTGCCGTCAAGGCTGTGCAAACCCAGTCGTGGGACCCGAGCGTCCAGTCGCTGGTCGCGTTTCCGCAGGTGATCCAGACCATGGGCGACCAGCCCGATTGGGTGCAGAACCTGGGCGATGCCTTCCTGGCCTCGTCCAAGGACGTGCTCGATTCCACGCAGCGCCTGCGCCAGCAGGCCCAGCGCAGCGGCAACCTCAAGTCCAATGAGCAGCAGAAGGTGATCGTGGAGCAGGAGCCGCAGACGCAGCAGACCGTCATCAAGATCGAGCCGGCGCAGCCACAGACCGTCTACGTGCCCGCCTACAACCCGACCGTGGTCTACGGCGCCTGGCCCTATCCCGCCTATCCGCCCTACTACTACCCACCGCCGGTGGGCTGGTATCCAGGCGCCGCGCTGGCCACCGGCATCGCCTTCGGCGTCGGCGTGGCCGCGGTGGGTGCTCTCTGGGGCAACTGCAACTGGGGCGGCGGCAACGTGAACGTCAACGTCAACCGCTACAACAGCATCAACACCAACCGCCAGATCTCCGCCAACCAGAGCAACTGGCAGCACAACGCCGCCAATCGGCGCGACGTGCCCTACCGCGACCAGGCCAGTCGCCAGAAGTACGAGCGCGGCAATGCCGGCGCCGAGCAGCGCGCCGACTTCCGCGGGCATGACGGTGCGCGCGACAGCCAGCGGCAGCAGGCCCAGTCGGCCCTCCAGCAGCGTGGCATGGACCCTGGGGCCGGCCGCGAAAGCCTTCGCAACGACCCGGCCACGCGCGATCGCGCACAGCGTGCTGCCGAGGGCACGGCGCGTGACCGCGCCGGTGCAGGCACCGCCGATCGCGGCGGCCTGGGCGGCGGCGATCGCGCAGGTGGGGCCGGTGGATTGGGCGGCGGCGACCGCGCAGGCGCGGCAGGAGGATTGGGCGGCGGCGATCGTGGTGGGATCGACCGCGGACAAACCTCGCAGATCAGCAATCGCGCCAGCGACAACGCCTTGCGTGGCGCTGGCGGCGGGATGGACACGCAGCGCCAGATGGACCGCGGCGCGGCCAGCCGCCAGTCATTCGGCGGATCGCAGGCGGGCGCAGGCTCGGCGCGCATGAGCGGGGGTGGTGGCGGCGGCGGTGCCCGCATGAGCGGGGGCGGAGGTGGCGGTGCGCGCATGGGCGGCGGTGGCGGCCGTGGCGGCGGGCGCCGCTGAACGTCGATCGAGCACGCCATGAACCTCAACCCCATCACCGGACGAAGCACCATGCAACTCAAGCAGCGCACACTGGCAGCGGCAGCCATTGCCGCAATGGCGTTGGTCTGGCTGCCGGCTGCCGCACAGCACGTCTACGACACGCCGCAGGCTGCGGCCGACGCCTTTGCCAATGCCATTGCCACCAACGACGAAGCCGCGCTGCGCACCGTGCTGGGCAACGACTGGCGGCGCTTCGTGCCGGCCGACGAGATCGACCGCGAAGACATCTACGCTTTTCTGGAGGCCTGGTCGCACAAGCACGGCGTCGTCCCCGCCGGTGAAGGCCGCATGCTGCTGGCAGCCGGCGAAGGCAACTGGACCATGGCGGTGCCGATCGTGAAGGTGGGCGGCGGATGGCGCTTCGATCCGCGTGCGGGCGCGGACATGATGAAGACGCGCCGCATCGGTCGCAACGAACTGTCGGCGATGCAGGCCGTACTCGCTTACGTGGATGCGCAGCGCGAGTATTCGCGTGTCGATCACGATGGCAACGGCGTGCTCGAGTACGCGCAGAAGTTCGCCAGTTCGCCGGGCAAGCGCGATGGTCTCTACTGGCCGCAGGAACCCGGCCAACCGCTGAGCCCGCTGGGACCGGCCTTCGCGCCCGACAAACCTGGCGCGGGCTATCACGGCTACCGGTTCAAGATCCTCAAGGCGCAGGGCCCGGGCGCCGATGGCGGTGCTCGCAGCTACCTCATCGGCTCGCGCATGCGCAGTGGCTTCGCGCTGGTGGCGTGGCCGGTGCGATACGGCGAGACGGGCGTGATGAGCTTCATCGTCAACCAGGACGGCGTGGTGTACGAGAAGGACCTGGGCAGCGGCACGGATGCCGCGGCGCGGGCCATGACTCGCTTCGATCCGAGCGGTGGCTGGCGCAAGGCCCAGGTGCCCGATCAGTGATGGCGCACGCCCGGCAACAAGCCGCGCGCCCCCTTCCACGCATCCGACCAAAGTAGGATTTGCGCCGCCAAAGGCCAGCCGTATGTTCCGCGTGTCGATCAAACACGAAGATGCGAAGGAGACATACCCATGGATTGGCTCGTTCAAACCTTGCGGCAATACCCTGAGCTGGGACTCTTCGCAGCATTGGCCTTCGGCTTCTGGCTGGGCCCGAAGAAGTTCTTCGGATTCAATCTGGGTGCAGTCACCGCGACCTTGATCGCGGGCGTGGCGATCGGGCAGTTG
>NZ_JASZYV010000005.1 GCF_030316895.1 Variovorax dokdonensis | reverse complement strand
TATATTTTTAATGATCCCACTCAAAATTCTTCATTTCGAGCCAGACTCGCTGCGATCAGCGAAGCCTTAGATTATCGCACAGATTTTAAAGACCTGTCAAACTTCGGGGTTTAAATTGATCTGCGATGCAGCCTTTAAACCTCTTTCGAATTGCGCGCCTATTTGCACCGCTTTTCGATTGGCTCGTTTGAGCCGAGCCTTGAATTATGACACGAAAAATTCGCAACTTTCAAGACCGTCGACAACTTTCTTCAAACCTTTCGATTCGACTCAGTCGACTTGCGAAGACTGCGGATTGTTTGCCGAGCCCACGAGTATACGACATGTTTTTTCCGCTTCGCAAGCGTGCAACCCGCCACCAGCATCCGCCTTCGAGGTGCCGAGTGCCCGCCAAGCCTCTGCGTAGGCATTAGGCAGCTGGCCGGAGAGTCAAGCACTCTCTCGATAATGGCGCGATGTCATTACTTACCCTTTCGGGCGCCCATCTGGCCTTTGGCCATGTGGCGTTGCTCGACCAAGCCGAGTTCTCGCTTCAGGCGGGCGAACGCGTCGGACTGATCGGACGCAACGGCGCCGGCAAGTCATCCTTTCTCAAAATTCTCGGCGGCCTCGAAAAAGCCGACGACGGGCTGCTTCAGCAGCAGCAGGGCCTGCGCATCTCCTACGTGGCCCAGGAGCCTCTACTCGATGGCGACTCGACAGTCTTTTCCGCGGCAAGCCAAGGGATTGCAGATGTCGTCGCTGCACGCGATCTTTATCTTCAAGCAAGCGAAGGCGCCGACCTGGATGCCCTGCAGTCGCAGATCGAAGCCAGCGATGGTTGGAACTGGGAGCAACGCGTGCATGAGGCCCTGCACCGCCTCCATCTTGATCCCGAGGCGCTGATCGGCACGTTGTCCGGCGGTACACGCAAGCGCGTCGCGCTCGCGCAAGCGCTCGTGACGATGCCGGATGTCCTGCTGCTCGACGAGCCCACGAACCACCTGGACCTCGATTCCATCGAGTGGCTGGAGCAGTTGCTCATCGACTTCAAGGGCAGCATCGTCACGATCACCCATGACCGCAGCTTCCTGGACCGAGTGGCGACGCGCATCGTCGAACTCGACCGCGGCGTGTTGCGCTCGTACCCAGGCAACTTCACGCAGTATCAGTCCCTCAAGGAAGAGCAGCTGGCTCAGGAACAGGTCATCAACGCCAAGGCCGACAAGCTGCTCGCGCAAGAAGAAGTGTGGGTCCGAAAGGGTGTGGAGGCGAGGCGCACTCGGAGCCAGAGCCGCATCGGCCGCCTGGAGACATTGCGCAGCCGCCGTGCGAGCCGGCGAGAGGCACTCGGGCGCGTCAACATGGAACTGGCATCCGGCATGCCCAGCGGCAAGATCGTTGCCGAGCTGACGCTGGCGGGCAAATCGTTCGGCGACAAGACCGTCGTGCGCCAGTTCAGCGCGACGCTGCTCCGGGGCGACAAGGTGGGCCTGATCGGCCCCAACGGTGCGGGCAAGACCACACTTCTGAAGCTCATCCTCGGCGAACTGGAACCTGACACCGGCAAAGTACGGCGCGGCACGAATCTGCAAGTGGCCTACTTCGACCAGATGCGCAACGCCCTGGATCTGAACGCCACGCTGGAAGACTTCATCAGCCCAGGCAGCGAGTGGATCGAGATCGGCACTCAGCGCAAGCATGTGAAAAGCTACCTCTCGGACTTCCTCTTCTCCCCGGCGCGAGCGGCCTCGCCGGTGCGCTCGCTCAGTGGCGGGGAGCGCAACCGCCTGCTTCTGGCAAGATTGTTTGCGCGGCCCGCCAACGTCCTTGTCCTTGACGAGCCGACCAATGACCTCGACATCGACACACTCGAGTTGCTGGAAGACCTGCTCCAGAACTACGACGGCACCGTGTTTCTGGTGAGCCACGACCGGAGCTTCCTGGACAACGTCGTGACAAGCACGATCGCCTACGAAGGCGACGGCCAGTGGCGGGAGTACGAAGGTGGCGTGCAGGATTGGCTGGACCAGTCGCGCCGCTCCCGCCAACTGGCAGCGGCGTCGGCCGCATCTCAGCCCAATGCGCAGACAAAGGCAAAAGCAGAACCGGCCGTGCCCGCCACCGCGGATCCAGTGCCGGCTGCTCCTCGGCGCAAGCTCAGCTACAAGGATCAGCGGGAGCTCGAAGCCCTGCCGGCACGCATTGCCAGTCTTGAAAGAGAACAGCAGGAAATCGATCAGGCCCTGGCCCGTGACGGCGGCGCCATCTACGGCACCGACCCGGCCCGCGCCGCAGAACTGGCGCAGCGGCACGCGCAGATCGAGTCGGAGCTCATGGCGGCCTTGGAGCGCTGGGCAGAACTGGATATCGGCTGACAGAGCCCCCCACGCAAATGCCGATATATATGAGGCCTTCTCACTGAGCGCCGTCATCCCGGCGCATGCCGCATGCCGGAATCCCGTGCGTTCAATTTCCAATCGGGCCAAAGGCCCCGCACCAGAGTACAGCGCCTTCGTTGGCCGGCGCTGGCCGCAGCCTTGTTGCTGGGCGCTTGCGCCCAGCTACCACGTCATGTTGAACGCCCGACGTCCTTTGCGGTGCCGCCCTCGTCCGGTTCGCCGCTGGTCGAACTGACCGATCGCCTGCGGCCCAAGGAGTCGGCAACGGGCAGTTCCGGCTTTCTTCTGCTGGAGGGTCCGCAAGCGGCCTATGGCGCCCGCCTTGCGCTCATCGACGCCGCGCGCCAAACCTTGGATCTGCAGTACTACGCCATCCACGTCGATGCCAGTACGGGACGGCTTGTTCGAGGGCTGCGCGCCGCCGCCCGGCGCGGCGTGCGCGTGCGCATTCTTCTGGACGATCTGCACAGCACCGGCCGCGACGCGCTGATCATGCGGCTTGCCTTCGAGAACAACATCGAAGTGCGCATGTTCAACCCCGTCCCCGGCGGGCGCCGTTCGATGGCCAGCCGACTGTTCGGGGCGCTCGAAGACCCGGATCAGATGCAACAACGCATGCACAACAAGCTGTTCGTCGCCGACAACGCCATGGCGGTAACAGGCGGGCGAAATCTGGGTGACGCCTACTTCGGCAACAGCGACGACGCCAACTTCGTCGACGTGGACGTGCTCGCGGCCGGCCCCGTCGTCGCCTCGCTGTCCAAGAGTTTCGACGCCTACTGGAACGACGAACGGGCCTATCCGGCACAGTCACTGATCAGCCCCAAGGAACTCGAACAGATTCGCGACGAGGCGCGCAAGGAAAGCGAGCAGCGCAAGGACGAGCGCCCAGCCCCAGGCCAGGGGCCGACGCCTGAATCCACGGCCCCTGCCGATCTCCAAGAGCGTGAGCGAGAGGCCGAGGCACGCAGCGAACGTCGTCGACGCGCCTGGGACGAGCAGGCCATGGACCTGCGTACCGTGAAGCTTTCCTGGGCCCCCGCTGCCGTGCTCGCCGATCCTCCCGAGAAGATTGGCTCCGACAAGGAAACCGAAACTGCACAGCCGAAACCTGACCTGTCGCAACCTGACGCATCCCGGGTCGCCAAGCCAGGCGCCGCGGTCAAAGCGTCACAAGCACCGGGACAGGTCCAGGACGAGGTTGGCGTCGTCGACAGTCTTTTGCACCTGTTCCGTCAGGCGCGCCGGGAGTTGGTCATCGTCTCTCCCTACTTCGTGCCTGGGCAGGACATGCTCGACGCATTGGCCGATGCAAGAAAGCGTGGGGTTCGAGTGCGTCTGCTCACCAACTCGCTGGCGTCCAACGATGCCGTGGCCGCGCACGCGGGCTACGTGCGGCACCGCGATGCACTGTTGAACATGGGCGTAGAGCTGTTCGAGCTTCGCAGCGAAGGCAGCAGCGGGCTTGGCGCCTTCGGATCGTCAGGCACTGGCTCAAGCGGCGCATCGCGCTCGATGCTGCATTCGAAGGTTCTGACGCTCGACGGGCAGTGGCTGGTGATCGGTTCGATGAACCTCGACCTGCGTTCGCAGCTGCAGAACACCGAGCTGGCCCTGCTCATCCACTCCCCCGACCTCGCGAAAGATCTGAACGAGCGATTTGGAACCACCGCGAAACGTTCGGCCTGGCATCTGGAAAAAGACGAACAGGGACAACTCGTCTGGCATGCGCCCGAGGGCAGCGGACTGCCCGACGCCCGGACCGAGCCAGATACGACGCTGGGTCAACGCGTGATGATGCACTTGCTCGGCCCGTTGGCGCCGCAGCGGCTGCTGTGACGTCGCCATTCGCACTGACCGACCTCAGCGCAACTCTTCACGCACCCGGGCGTACACCTTCCAGAACTGCGCATCCTGCGCCGTGGCGAAATTGACGCGCATCCGCGTGTCGGGCGGCCGCCGCGCATGAAAGAGAGACCCCGGGGCGATGAGGTAGCCCTCGTCGAGCAGGCGCTGCGTCAACGCATCCGTGTCGACCCCAGTCTCGACCCAGCCGAACAACCCCGCAGGCTCCGAGACGAAGCTGCAGCCCGCCGCCAGCGCGAGCTTGACGGTGCGCTGGCGAGCGGCATCCAGCCGAACGCGAATGCGCTCGCTGTGGCGCCGCAGCTGCCCCTGATCGATGCACCATGCCAAGGCGCGCTCGAAGATGGCTGGGGTCGTGAGCGTGGTGAGCAGCTTCGTCTCCAGAAGCCGGGCATGCAGCGCTGGCGGGGCCGCCAGATAGCCGATGCGCCAGTTGGGCGCCAGGATCTTCGCGAAGCCACTGACGTAGATCGTGCGCTGCAAGCCATCGAGTGCGCACAGACGAGTGGCATGGTCGGGCGCCAGGTGGCTGTAGGTGTCGTCCTCGACGATGTGGAAGTCGTGCTGGTTTGCCAATTGCAGAAGACGGTGGGCACTGCCGGGCGTCAAGCTGTAGCCCGTGGGGTTGTGCAAGACGCTCACGCTCACGAACAGCTTGGGTCGATGACCGTCACCGGCTGAGCAGTAGCGCGCCATCACGTCCAGATCAGGACCGTCCGCGCGCCGGGGCACCGGCAGGATGCGCATGCCCAGCGCCTCCAGCCGGGCGAATTCGATGGCCCACCCTGGCTCCTCCACCATGACAGGATCGCCTGCGCGCAGCAGCGTCCTGCTGACGATGTCGAGCGCATGCGTGGCGCCGATGGTGGTCATGATCTGCTCCGGCGCGGCCGGAACGTTGATGCCCAGGAGCTTCTGCGAAAGGCTGCGGCGCAGCGCGGTGTCGCCCGCGGGCTCGCCATACTGGAGTGAAAGCTCCTGGAGCACCGGGCCGGCAGTCACTCGGCGCAAGGCGGCCGGCATGAAGGTGGAGTCCAACCAGTCCGGTGGGAACACACCCATCCCAGGCTGGGGCTTTGCACTCGGCCGATGGAACATTCCCCGGATCAGGGAACTGGCATCGGCAGGGATGGGAGGCGCAGCCACCATGGCCGCGGCGTTGGGCGGCGGCGCCGGCCGGACGGCCGCATCCCGCACGTAGAAGCCACGCTTTCGCCGCGCTTCGACCAAACCTTGCGCCTGCAACTGGTCATAAGCCGCGACCACGGTGTGCGGGCTCACGCCGTGCTGGCGGGCGCAGTCGCGAACCGAAGGAAGCCGAGCGCCTGGCGCCAAAAGACGGCTGCGAATGCGCTCGGCGAATCGCTCCGAGAGCTGGTCGGTCAGCGACAGGGCGTTGGTTCGTGTCAGCATGAGGAAACTGTGTCTGGCGCCAGAGCGATACAGATCAAGAAATTGTCCGTCTATCTGTACTGCATCTGTAATGGTCGCCAGTTTAAAGTGCTACTGATGAACTGGCAAGAATTCACTGCCCTCATGGTGCTGGCCACGGCGATGAGCTTTTCACCTGGCCCGAACACCACGCTTTCCACCGCCCTTGCCGCGAACGGCGGCCTGCCGCGCGCCATGCGCTTCGTGCTGGCGGTCCCGGTGGGCTGGACGCTTCTGCTCCTGTTGTGCGCTGCAGGCATCGGAGCCGCCGTGGTCGCGGTTCCGGCACTGCGTGTGGTCGTCAAGGCACTAGGGATTGCCTACCTGCTCTTTCTCTCGTGGAAGCTCGCGGACAGCCGAACGCTGGGCCAGGCCAACCGAGCATCCCTGCAGGTCGGGTTCATCCAGGGCATTGCCTTGCAATTCGTCAACGTCAAGGCGTGGCTGCTGGCGCTGACGATCGTCGCCGGCTGGGTCGCCGGCCACGGCGACGCTCTGCATCGCCTTGCGGTCGTGGCGCCGGTGATGCTGGTCTTCGCATTCGCAAGCAATTTCGTCTATGCCTTGGCCGGCGCCCTGCTTCGCAACTGGCTTGCACAGGGCAGCAGACTGCTCTGGTTCAACCGGGCCATGGCGGCAGTGCTGGTGCTTACGGCCATCTGGATGGTGCGCGCATGAAGTCCAACGCCGCTGCGCGCCCGGCGCGGGCATCCGACGCCACGCTCGGCATGTGGCTGGGCGTACTCGGCGTGGCCATCTTCGCGCTGACGCTGCCGGTGACCCGCCTCGCGACCGGTACGCAGGAGGCACCCCAACTGGCGCCATGGTTCGTCACGCTGGGACGAGCAGCCCTGGCCGGCGCGTTGTCTGTCGGCTACCTTCTGCTGACGCGCTCGGCGCTGCCCAAGCGCCACCACTGGCGCCCGCTGGCGCTGGCCGTGCTCGGCAATGTGCTCGGCTACCCGCTGCTGCTGGCCTACGCCTTGCGCGTGGTCGATGCGGGTCACGCCGCCGTGGTGACTGCACTGCTTCCCCTGGCCACCGCAGCCATCGCCGCCTGGCTGTTGCACCAGCGCGCCAGCGCCGGCTTCTGGTGGTGCGCCGTGGCGGGGAGCGCCCTGGTGGTCGTCTTCGCGCTGTTGCGATCGCAAGGCTCTGGTGGAATGTTCGGCTTCGAGTGGGCCGATCTGCTGCTGGTCGCCGCCGTCGTCGCCGCCTCGCTCGGATATGTCTGCGGCGCAAAGGTCACGCCCGAACTGGGCGCCGAGCGCGTCATCTGCTGGGTGTGCGTGCTCGCCCTGCCCGTCACCTTGCCGGGCACGCTGTGGCTGTGGCCACAATCGCCCGTGGCGCCATCGGCCTGGGGTGCCTTCGTGTACCTGGGCGTCTTTTCGATGTGGATGGGCTTCTTTGCCTGGTATCGCGGCCTGGCGATGGGCGGCGCGCTGCGCGTGAGCCAGACTCAATTGCTTCAGCCGTTCGTCTCCATCATCGCTGCACTGCCGCTGCTGGGCGAGCCCATCGAAGGCTTGACCGTTGCCTTCGCAGCCGCAGTGGTCGCCACCGTCGTTCTCGGCAAGAAGCTATCCCAACCCGTAACAACCGCACCTGCGCTCGCATCCCGCTCCCCCAAGGAAACGCCATGAAATGGAAACTCGCCGCCCGCTCTGAGAAGATGAATCCCTCGGTCCTGCGTGAAATTCTCAAGGTCGCCGAACGTCCCGGCATCATCAGCCTGGCCGGTGGCCTGCCTTCGCCGCGCACCTTCCCCATCTCCGCGTTCGCGCAGGCCTGTGCGCAGGTGCTCGACGTCAATGGCGAAGCGGCGCTGCAATACGCGGCCAGCGAGGGCTACGGCCCGCTGCGCGAAGCCGTGGCGCACATGCTGCCCTGGGACGTCGATCCCGCACAAGTGCTGATCACCACCGGCTCGCAGCAAGGCCTCGACCTGGTGGCCAAGGTGCTGCTCGATCCTGGCAGCAAGGTGCTGGTGGAAACGCCCACCTACCTGGGCGCACTGCAGGCCTTCAGCCCGATGGAGCCCGACCCCGTGAGCGTGGCCAGCGATGCCGAAGGCGTGCTGCCGGATGACCTGCGCGCCAAGGCCGCGGGCAGTGACGCTCGCTTCATCTACCTGCTGCCGAACTTCCAGAACCCCACCGGTCGCACGATGAGCGAGGCTCGCCGGGCCGCCGTGGTCGACGCCGCACGCCAGGTCGGCCTGCCCATCGTCGAGGACAACCCCTACGGCGAACTGTGGTTCGACCAGCCGCCGCCGCTGCCGCTCACCGCGCGCCATCCGCAGGGATGCATCTACCTGGGCTCGTTCTCGAAAGTGCTGGCGCCCGGCCTGCGCCTGGGCTTCCTGGTGGCCCCCAAGTCCGTCTTCCCCAAGCTCCTGCAGGCCAAGCAGGCGGCCGATCTGCACAGCCCGATCTTCAACCAGCGCATGGTTCACGCGGTGATGCAGGACGGCTTCCTCGACCGCCATGTCCCCACCATCCGCGCGCTCTACAAGCACCAGCGCGACGTGATGGTCGACGCACTGCAGCAGGAAATGAAGGGCATGGACGTCGAGTTCAACAAGCCCGACGGCGGCATGTTCCTCTGGCTTCGCTTGCCGCAAGGCATCGACACCGTCGCCTTGCTGCCGAAGGCGGTGGAACGCGGGGTGGCCTTCGTTCCCGGCGCCCCCTTCTACGCCGATGGCGGTGATCCGCGTACGCTACGCCTGTCCTTCGTGACGGCCAGCGAGGAGCAGATCCGGCAAGCCATCGCCGCCCTCGCCGACGCCATCCGCGAGCAACTGGCGCACATCGCCGCTGCACGCACCGAGCAATTGCTGGCCGACGCGCCGGCCCCTTAGCAATCAGAAAGTCCATTTGCCATGCTGAACATCTGGGGGCGCATCAGCTCCATCAACGTCCGCAAAGTCTTGTGGTGCGCGCAGGAGCTTGGCCTGGAGTTCCAACGCACCGAAGCGGGCGGCCGGTTCGGCGTGGTGACGACGGCGGAGTACCTGAGCCTCAACCCCAATGCCCTGGTGCCCGTCATCGACGATGGCGAGGGTGAGCAGCGCGTCGTGCTGTGGGAGTCCAACGTCATCGTTCGCTACCTGTGCGCAAAACATGCGCCGGGTGCGCTCTATCCGCAGGAACTGCCCGAGCGCTTCCTGGCCGAGCAATGGATGGACTGGCAGCAGACCACGCTGAACCGCGCCAGCGGTCCGGCCTTCGTGCAATTGGTTCGCACGCCTGCCGAGCAACGCGATGTCGACGCGATGGCGCAGTCGATCCTTGCCACCGAGCCCTTGTTTGCCATGCTCGATGCGCACCTGGCCACGCGAGAGTTCATGGTGGGCGACCAGTTCACCATGGCCGACATCCCGCTGGGCTGCGAAGCCCACCGCTGGTTCGGCCTGCCGGCAGCCAGTTATGCGCGGCCGTCCTGGCCCAATGTCGAGCGCTGGTTCGGCCAGTTGCGCACACGCGCCGGCGCGCGCGGTGTGCTGGATCTTCCCCTGGAGTAGTCGACATGCGCACACGCCCCTTCAAGCAGGTGGACGTCTTTACCGATACACCCTACCTGGGCAACCCGGTCGCCGTGGTCCTCGACGGCAGCGACCTGGACGACGACGCCATGCAGCGCTTTGCGCGCTGGACCAACCTGTCCGAGACGACCTTCATCCTGCCGCCGACCGAGCGCGGAGCCGACTACCGCATCCGCATCTTCACGCCCGGCGGAGAACTCGACTTCGCAGGCCATCCCACGCTGGGCACCTGCCACGCCTGGCTGGCCGCAGGCCATGCGCCTGCCCGCAGCGGTGAGGTGGTGCAGCAATGCAATGCCGGACTCGTGCGAATCCGCCGGGTCGACACACCTGCCGGCGGACTGGCCTTCGAGGCCCCGCCCCTCCGCCGCGCCTCGCCCAGCCCGAGCGTCCTGGCGAAGGTGGCTGCCGCCCTGAACCTCAGGGCGCAGCAGATGCTGGCCGCGCAGATGCTGGACAACGGCACGAAATGGCTGGGGCTATTGCTGCAGGATGCAGACACCGTCCTCGCGCTGTCGCCCGACCACCGCCAATTGCGCGAGCTTGGCCTCAAGGTCGGTGTCGCCGGGCTCACGAGCGGACAAGACGCCGGACTGCTGATCGCGCGCGCCAATCGCGAAGCCCGCGCCTTTGCCGGCACCGAGGCGCAGCGTCGCTTGCCCGAACAGGCTCAACTCGAAGTGCGCGGTTTTGCCGCGGCCATCGGCGTGGACGAAGACCCGGTCACCGGCAGCCTGAACGCCAGCCTGGCGCAATGGCTCATCGCCGACGATCGGCTGCCAGAGCGATACGTCGCAGCGCAAGGCCAATGCCTCGACCGCGATGGACGCGTTCACATCGAGCGCGACGGCTCGGGCCAGGTCTGGGTGGGCGGCGGTTGCGCGCTGTGCATCGACGGCAGCGTCGTCCTCTGAACAACCGGCCTGCCCATGAGATTCACGCCCGAAGAAATCGCCGACGCCCAGGCGAATGTGTATGCCCTCATGCCACCCACGCCGCAATACGCCTGGCCGCTGCTGAGCCAGCGCCTGGGTTGCCGTGTCTGGGTCAAGCATGAAAACCACACGCCCACCGGCGCCTTCAAGGTTCGCGGCGGCATGACCTACATGTCGAGCCTGCGTCAGCAGCAGCCCCAGGTGCGCCATGTGATCAGCGCCACGCGCGGCAACCACGGTCAGTCGATCGGTCTGGCCGCCGCCCGCCAGGGCTTGTCGGCCACCATCGTGGTTCCGCACGGCAACTCGGTGGAAAAGAATGCCGCCATGCGGGCACTGGGCGTGCGCCTTGTCGAACACGGCGACGATTTCCAGGCCGCGGCCGAACATGCCCGAGCCCTGGCCGACGCAGATGGCATGCACATGATCCCTTCGTTCGCACGCGAACTCGTGCGCGGCGTGTGCACGTACTGGATCGAATTCTTCGAGCACGTGCAGCGCGCTGGCAACGTGCCCGACGTGGTCTTCGTTCCCTTGGGCATGGGCTCGGGCTTTGCCGCCGCGGCCGCCGCTCGCGCGCACAGCCGGGTCGACTGCCGCCTTGTCGCGGTGGTTTCTTCGCATGCCACCGCCTATCTGGATTCCTGGCGCGCCGGGCGCGTCATTCAGGCTCCGGCCACCACGCGCCTGGCCGACGGCATGGCTTGCCGCGCGCCGGATGCCGAGGCGCTGGCCATCGTCCAGCAGGAAGCGGACGACGTGATCGCCGTCAGCGACGACGAAGTGGCGCAGGCCATGCGCATGTTCTACACCGACACGCACAACCTCGCCGAAGGTGCGGGCGCAGCGGCACTGGCCGCCGCGTGGCAGCAACGCGAGCGCTGGCAGGGGCGCACCGTGGGCGTCACGCTCAGTGGCGGCAACGTGGATGCATCGCTGTTTGCCGAGGTGCTGAGCCAGTCATGAAGCAAGCCGTGGTTCCCCACGCAGAAGTCGACCACCTCGTGGTCGCAGGCGCAACGCTCGCTGATTGCGAGCAATGGTGCGAGGCCACGCTCGGCATCGCACCCGGCCCTGGAGGCCAGCACCCGCTCATGGGCACGCACAACCGGCTGCTCGATGTGTCGGGGCCGCGCCATCCGTGCTGCTACCTGGAGTTGATCGCCATCGAACCCGGAGCCCCGACCGCACGTGCGGCCGGACTGCGCCGCTGGTTCGACCTGGACGACCCACTGCTCCAGCAGCGCCTGCACGAGCAGGGTCCGCGCCTGATCCACTTCGTCGCGCGCGTGCCCGATGCAGCGTCGGCCGTCCAAGCGCTCGCGCATTGCTCGCCGCCGATCGATCGTGGCACCGTCATCCAGGCGTCGCGCGACAGCGCGGCTGGCAAGCTCGAATGGCAGATCACCGTGCGCGACGATGGGCAACGGCTGATGCACGGACTGGTGCCCACGCTGATCCAGTGGGGTCGACTGCATCCCGCAGACGACATGCCGCCGAGCGGCCTGACGCTCCAGCAACTGACCGCCGACCATCCCGAAGCCGGAGTGCTGGCCGATGCCTATGCGCGAATCGGCCTGGGACAGGTGCCAGTGGAATCCGGGCCCCCGCGTCTGACGGCCCTGCTGCAGACGCCGCGCGGCATGATCGAGCTGACTTCGGACGGCATCTGAGCCTCAAGCCGCGCAGGCGACACATCATGGCCGCACCGTCGCCCCGGCGACGGCCCCATGGCTTCGCGCTTGCCAGAATTCGCCCATGAGCACCCTCTATCTCGTGCGGCATGGCCAGGCATCGTTTGGCGCGGACGACTACGACAACCTCAGCGAACTGGGCCACCGGCAGAGCGAGCGCCTGGGCGAATATTGGCGCGAGCGCGGCATGACCTTCGACGCCGTCATCACCGGCACGCTACGCCGGCATCGGCAGACCTGGGAAGGCATTGCGCGTGGCCTGGGGCTCTCGCGCGAGGATGTGCTGCCCTGGCCCGGGCTGAACGAATACGACAGCCATGCGGTCATTGCCGCCATCCATCCTGCCAAGCTGGAAAAGCCGGACACGCCGGAGATGTACCGCCATCACTTCCGCCTGCTGCGCGATGGACTGACTTCGTGGATGCAGGGTCGCACTTCGCCGGAGGGGATGCCAAGCTACATCGACTTTCTGGGCGGCGTGACATCGGCGCTGGACCACGTGCGAGACCGCCACCATGGTGCCCGTGTGCTGGTCGTCTCGAGCGGCGGTCCGATCAGCACGGCCGTGGGCCATGTGCTGGGCACCAGCCCTGAAACCACCATCGAGCTGAACCTGCGCATCCGCAACACGGCAGTCACCGAGTTCGCATTCACGCCCAAGCGACACATGCTCGTGACCTACAACACCTTGCCGCACCTGGACGGCCCGGCCTGGCAGGACTGGGTCACCTACGCCTGACCACCACGCGTCGTCGGGTCTTGCGCACCGCCGGGTTCACTGGCCGGACACCGGCGTCGTGCTGTCGACGAGCCACTGCAGATAGTCCGGCAGGCCGCCGGCGACCGGCAGGACGAGGATCTCCGGCGTCGCGTAGCTGTGCCGTTCACGGATGAAGGCTTGCGCCTCGGCCAGTCGCCCCATGCGTGTCTTGACCATCAGCACCCATTCGGGCTCGCGCCGCAGCTCGCCTTCCCATCGGTAGAAGCTGCGCACCTGCGTCAACTGCACGCAGCCGGCCAGCCTCGCCTCGACTAGCGCGCTTGCCAAAGTCTCGGCTTCATCTTCGGTACCCAGCGCCGTCGTCAGCAGGCATGGCGCGTCAGCGCCGATGTTGGTGCTCACGCGGAAAATCAGGTCTTGCGCTTGACCATGCCCCAGAGCACGAGCAGCACGATGGCCCCGATCACGGAGGCGATGAACCCCGCCGGCTGGCCAACGGCATACCAGCCCATTGCCTGGCCGACGTAGCCGGCAGCAAGGGCGCCCAGCACCCCGGCGATGGTGGTGGCAATGATGCCCATCGAATCGTCGCCCGGCTTGATGGCGCGAGCGACCAGGCCGATGACGAAGCCGATCAGGATGGTCCAGACAATGCTCATGGAAGTTCCTCTTTGGGCGTTGGTCCCGCACGGCGTGCGGGGCCAGGCGGATCATAGACCCGGACTGTTTCAGAAGCTTGGCCGCTCCACCAGCGTGGAAAGAGGCAGCCGGGAGACCTCGGCCAGCAGCAGCGCCAGTTGGCGGGCGGCCGAATCGACCAATGCCTGACCCTGGGCCGCGGTTGCCGCTGCGGCATTGCCCGCGGCGCCCTGCGCGTTGTAGTCCTGCATGGACCAGGCCATCTTGGCGCTGCGGCCGTTGCCGAGGATGGGGTAGTCCGCCGCGCGCTGACGCGAGGTGGAGTCGAAATTGCGGGCCGCCGTCATGTCCACCAGGCTCGGGGCCAGCGCCAGCATCATGGCCGTTTCGGACTGCCCGGCATGCACGTCGAAACGGTCCGGCTCGGCGCCGTCGAGCGGGAGGTTGAACCAGCTGACGCTGTAGACCAGCAGATCGTGGGCTTCGCGCAGCTCCCGCGCGACCACGTCCATCGCGCCGATGTGCCCGCCGTGCGCGTTGAACAGCACCAGCTTGCGCACGCCGGTACGCGCCACACAGGCACCGATCTCGGACCACAACGCCATCAGCGTCTTCGCCGACAGGGTCAGCGTGCCGGCAAAGCGCGCGTGCTCCGGGCTCAGTCCGACGGTCTGGGTGGGCAGGAACAGGACCGGCAGATCGGCAGGCAGCAGCGGCAGGGCGGCTTGGACGATGCCGTCCGCGAGCATCGTGTCCACACCCAGGGGCAGGTGCGGACCGTGCTGCTCGGTGGCGCCAAGAGGAAGCACGGCGACCGTCGTGGCCGGGTCCAGCGCGGCGAAGTCGCGTGTGCCCAGTTCGGCCCAGAAGCGGCGGGGCGGATGGCTCGAGGGGCTCGATGCGGTACTCATGGCTGGATCTTAGGGCTTGTGTCAGAGACGGCGGCGCATCAGCACCAGCGCAACCCCGCCAAGGATGGCGACGCTGGCGCCGGCAAGTCGCGGCGTGATCGGCTCGGCCATGAACAACACGCCGCCGATCGCCGCCAGCGGCGGCACCGACAGCTGCACAGTGGCCGCGCGCAACGCCGACAAGCCAGGCAGCGCGGCATACCAGACCACGTAGCCCAGCCCCGAGGTGATGGCACCCGACGCCACGGCCAGTGCGGCGCCTCGTGGATCCGCATGGGCCTGGATGGCCAGAATCAGGCTCAAGAGCAGCGCCAGCGGCGCCGCGCGCGCGAAATTGGCGGCGCTCGCCGCCAGGGGGTCGGCCACGCCACGTCCACGCAGCGAATACACGCCCCATGCGATGCCGGCCACCGCCATCGACGTCGCCCCGAGCAGCGAAGGCGCCGTCACGCCGGGCAGCGCCAGCCAGACCAGCCCACCGGCCGCCAGCGCAAAACCGGCCCAGCCCCAGACGCCGAATGATTCACCGCCGCGCCAGCCCGCCGTCAGCATCGTCAGTTGCACGGCGCCGAAGAGAATGAGGGCGCCGGTGCCGGCCGCCAGGCTCAGATAGGCAAAGGAAAAGAAGGCCACGTAGGCGAAGAGCATGGCCGCGGCGAGCCAATCGACGCGCTGGGTTGCAGCGGTCGGACGCGCCCTCAGCCGCAGCACCAAGGCCAGCATCAGCGCGCCGGACACGAGCCTCAGGCTCCCGAAACTGGCGGGGTCGATGCTGGATCCGGCCAGCGCGAGACGACACAGGATCGAATTGGCGGCGAAGGCCAGCATCGCGACCACCGTCAGGACCATCGTTCGCAGCGCGGGCATGGCGCGCATTGTGAGCCTTCATGTCCCCTTGCGGCGCGGCGATGGCCGGGTCGCTACCATCGACGCATGACCGAAGAGCTTTTCCGCGCCGATGCGTACCTGCGCGAATGCGCAGCGCATGTGCTGCGCATCGAGGACGGCGGCGGCATCGTGCTCGACCGCACGGTGTTCTATCCACTGGGCGGTGGCCAGGCCGGCGACGCGGGCCAGCTCGCGCGTGACGACGGGCTGGTGCTGGCCATTGCCGACACGCGCAAGGCCAAGGACGCGCAAGGCGTTCCCCTGCTTGAGATCGTGCACCTGCCGGCGCCGGGACAGGAAGAGGTCCTGGCCGCGCTGAAGCCCGGCGACGCGGTGCATGCCCGGGTCGACTGGGAGCGCCGCCACAAGCTGATGCGCTTTCACACCGCCACGCACCTGTTATGCCGCCTGGTGCCGCATCCGGTCGACGGCTGTTCCATCACGCCCGAATACGCCCGCCTCGACTTCCACATGACCGACCCGCTGGACAAGGACCTGCTGTCCGAAGGCCTGGCGCAGTTGGTCGCGCAGGCGCATGCCATCAGCGTCGGCGCGATCAGCGAAGCCGAGCTCGATGCCAATCCGTCGCTGGTCAAAAGCATGAGCGTTCAGCCGCCCCGCGGCGCCGGAACGATCCGCACGATCCGCATCGGCCTCGGGGATGGCGCGGACCACATCGACCTTCAGCCATGCGGCGGCACGCATGTGGCCAACACCGCGGAAATCGGACCGGTGGTGGTCACCAAGATCGAAAAGAAAAGCGCACGCACGCGCCGGGTGGTGCTGGGTTGGGCGGCCTGAACAGGCAGCCCGGCCGACAGCGACACGACGAACCGGAACTTCAACATGTCCCGCAGGCTCCGACGATCCGCATGACGAACTTTCTGCGCCGCTGGGCCAGCGCTTCCCTGATCCTTCTCGCCACGACGATGGCCGGCGCGGCATTCGCTCAGCCCCTGGCGACGGGCCCCGCGCAAACCTCGGTCACCACGCCGCGCGTGCGCGCCGAGCTGATGGCGTTTGCCCCGCAGGGCGTCGCCGCCGGCCAGCCGGTCTGGGTGGGCCTGCAGATCCAGCACCAGCCGCAATGGCACACCTATTGGAAGAACGCGGGCGACTCCGGCCTGCCGACCGAGCTGCGCTGGACTTTGCCGCAAGGCGTCCAAGCCGGCGACATCGATTGGCCGGCGCCGCACAAGATCCCGGTCGGCTCGCTCGCCAACTACGGTTACGAAGGCACGGTGCTGCTGCCAGTGCCCCTGACCGTGTCGCCGGATTTCCGGCCGTCCCCGCTGGCGCGCAGCCTGACCGTCAAGCTGCAGGCGAGCTGGCTGGTGTGCAAGCTGGAGTGCATCCCCGAAGAAGGCAGCTTTGCGCTGGACATTCCCCTGCAAGGCAGCACCGCGCTGCAGCGCGAGGCGTTCGAGGCCGCATTCGCCGCGCGCCCCGCACCGCTGGAGGGCAACGGTGCCGTGACCGTCGAAGGCGATCGCCTGAACGTGCGGTTGCAAGGGCTGCCCGAGTCGGTGCGCGGCCGTGCGCTGGATTTCTTCCCCGAAACCGGCGAGATCATCCGCAATGCCGCGGTGTCCGGGCGCGACTGGACGCAATCCTGGACCGACGCCACCTGGTCCGCCAGTCTGCCGCTCGATCCACAGCGCGCCGCCAGTCCAGCCAACCTGCCTTTGGTGGTCGCCCTGGCCGAGCCGCGCACCGGCGAAACGCCACGCGCCTGGCGCGTCGATGCGCCCGTCTCGGGCCAGTGGCCGGCGCCGGCCACGCGCGCCGAAGTTTCGCCGCAGCTGCAGACCGCCCTGAACGAAAACGCTGCCAATGCGTCCTCGGCCGGTGCTGCCACGACGACGTCGACCCTGGCCGGCGGCAGCTTTCTCTTCGCGCTCATCGGCGCGCTGGCCGGCGGCTTGCTGCTCAATCTGATGCCTTGCGTTTTCCCCATCCTGGCGATCAAGGTGCTGGGGTTCACGCGTCACTCGGATGACGTGGCTGCGCACCGGCGGTCGGCGTTGCTCTACGCGACGGGCGTGCTGCTGTCGCTGCTCGCGCTAGGCGGCGCCATGTTGGCGCTGCGCGCGACGGGTGCGCAACTGGGTTGGGGCTTCCAGCTGCAGTCTCCGGCGGTGGTGGCCGGCCTGGCCGCGCTGTTCACGCTGATCGGCCTGAACCTCGCGGGAATGTTCGACATTCATGCGCCAGGCGCGCTGCTCAACCTCCAGGCTCGAACGCCCTGGGCGAACGACCTGCTGTCGGGCGTGCTGGCGGTGGTCGTGGCAACACCGTGCACGGCGCCGTTCATGGGCGCGTCACTCGGCCTGGCGGTCACGCTGCCGGCCGCGCAGGCGCTGCTTCTTTTCGCCGCGCTCGGCGTCGGCCTGGCCTTGCCGTATGTACTGGCCGCCTACATCCCCGGCATGGCGCGAGCACTGCCACGGCCCGGCGCCTGGATGCAGACGCTCCAGCGCTTGCTGGCCTTCCCCATGTTCGGCACGGTGGCGTGGCTGGTTTGGGTGCTGGGCCAGCAAACGGGCATCGATGGTGCCGGTGCCCTGCTGGCACTGCTGGTCGGCCTGGCGGCCATCGTGTGGGCCCTGACGCTGCGTGGCCGTACGCGCGTGGTGCTGGCCGGCGTCTTCGTGCTCGCCACGGCGGGCTTGGCGAGTGCCCTGGGCGGCAGCATCCTGTCGGAAAAGGCGCCCGAAAGCGTCGCGGCCAGCGGCGATCGTTGGCAACCGTGGTCCGAGGCGCGGGTCGCGCAGCTCGTGGCCCAGGGTCGGCCGGTGTTCGTGGACTTCACCGCCGCCTGGTGCATCACCTGCCAGTACAACAAGAAGACCACCCTGTCCGACGCCGAGATCCTCGCGATGTTCGACGCCAAGAAGGTCGTCACCCTGCGCGCGGACTGGACGCGGCGCGATCCGGCCATCACCGCCGCCCTGAGCGCCCTGGGCCGCAGCGGCGTACCGGTCTATGCTTTGCATGCGCCGGGAACGAGCCCGGTGGTGATGAACGAAATTTTGAGCAAGAGCGAGCTGACGGCAGCGCTCGGGCGCCTTTGAAAGCAGGTGTGACATCGCTTGACCCTGTGGTGCCGCGGGTTGTCCATGCAACCGTTGAGCTATCCGTTCTAAGCTCACGCCGTAGTTAAAGTTTTATGGAGGCACAAAGAAGCCATGGCTAGTCTCTCCGGATCCGCCGACCGCTCCTTGCAGGTCGCCCGCCGCGCCCGCGCAGCACTCAATCGCGCCTCGCGCCGCGCCGTGATGGCGGCGGCCGTCGCACTCGGCGCCACCCTGCTGGCCAGCGGCGCCGCCCATGCGGCACCCGCCGTCGGGCAGAAGGCGCCCGATTTCGTCGCCACCGATACGCAAGGCAAGCAGCACCGCCTGTCCGATTTCGCGGGCAAGTACGTGGTGCTCGAATGGACCAACCCAGGCTGCCCGTTCGTGCAGAAGCACTACGACAGCGGCAACATGCCCGCCACGCAGAAGTCGGCCGTCTCCCGCGGCGTCGTCTGGCTGTCCATCAATTCGACCGAACGCGGATCGTCCGACTTCATGGCGCCGGCAGCGCTGGCCTCGTGGATGAAGGAGCGCGACAGCGCCCCGACTGCCACGCTGATGGACCCGGACGGCACCATCGGACAAGCCTACGGCGCGCGCACCACGCCGCACATGTACATCATCGATCCGCAAGGCACGCTGGTCTACGCGGGGGGCATCGACAGTGTCCCGTCGGCGCGCAAGGACGACATCAAGACCGCCACCAACTACGTCAACCAGGCGCTGGCCGAGGCCTTTGGCGGCAAGCCGATCTCGGCGGCGTCCACCCGGCCGTACGGCTGCTCGGTCAAGTACAAGACCTGATCGCCGGACCGGCGCTTCGCACGCTGAAGCGTCGCGGGCGCCACGGGGCCATCCGATGCAGGGCACGCCCCTGCGACAATCGCGAGATGGCCTTCTCTCCCCTGAAGAACGACACATTCCTGCGCGCCTGCTGGCGCCAGGCCACCGATCACACCCCCATCTGGCTCATGCGACAAGCCGGGCGCTATCTGCCCGAGTACGTCGCGACCCGCGCACGCGCCGGCAGCTTCATGGGCCTGGCGACCAACGTCGACTACGCCACCGAAGTGACGCTGCAGCCGTTGGCGCGCTATCCGCTGGACGCCGCCATCCTCTTCTCCGACATCCTGACCGTGCCCGACGCCATGGGCCTGGGGCTGTCGTTCGAGGCCGGCGAAGGCCCCCGCTTTGCCCACCCCGTGCGGGACGAAGCCGCCGTGGCGCGGTTGGCGGTGCCCGATCTGGACAAGCTGCGCTACGTTTGCGACGCCGTCGGGTCCATCCGGCGCGCACTCGATGGCCAGGTGCCGCTGATCGGCTTTTCCGGCAGTCCCTGGACGCTGGCCTGCTACATGGTGGAGGGCGCCGGGTCGAGCGACTACCGGCTGGTCAAATCCATGCTCTACGGGCGCGCGGACCTCATGCATCGCATCCTGGCGGTGAATGCGGATGCGGTTGCCGCCTACCTGAACGCCCAGATCGACGCCGGGGCGCAGGCCGTGATGATCTTCGACAGCTGGGGCGGCGTGTTGGCCGACGGCGTGTTCCAGGAATTCAGTCTGGCCTACACCGCCCGCGTGCTGTCGCAACTCAAGCGCACCGGCGCCGATGGCCAACCCGTTCCTCGCATCGTCTTTACCAAGGGCGGCGGCTTGTGGCTTCGGGAAATGGGCGAACTCGACTGCGAAGTCCTGGGCCTGGACTGGACGGTCAACCTGGCCCGGGCGCGCGCCGCCGTGGGTGAATCTGGCGAAAAGGCAAAGGCGCTCCAGGGCAACCTGGACCCGAACGTGCTTTTCGCATCCCCCGAAGTGGTGGCGCAGGAGGCCCGTCGGGTGCTGGACAGTTTCGGGAAACCACACACCGACGTCGCCGCCAGCGGACCCACACACATCTTCAACCTGGGTCACGGCATCAGCCAGTTCACCCCACCGGAGAACGTGGCGGCGTTGGTCGAAGCCGTGCATTTGTACTCACGGGCGCTCAGACGCTAGCGACCGCTCACGTCCGTGAGAATGTGTAACGCTGCGCGGCCCGAAAATCGGTTTGTCAAGCCCAAAGAGGTAAGCACCGGCTGACTTATGCACACAGTGCTTGCTGCACCGCGAAAACTCTGCTTGAGGGGTGCGGCACCTTCCCGGCAATCATTGATCACGCTAAGTTGTTGATTTTTATAGGCTTTGGATTTTGCCTGTTTTGCGCGCAACCTAGCCGAAGCCTTGATTTTCAAGGCCTTCCGGGCGATCCAGGCCCGATATCAACAAAGTTATCCACAAAAAAACTGGACGACTTTCAAACGCTTGAAAAATCAAAGACTTAGTCCATGTTCTTACACGGCAGCTTAAGAATGTCATCGACGCGTAATCATGATCTGGCGTCTTGACATTGCCGTCCCCACGCCAGCGCACAGCGCGCTGGGGGATCTTCTGAGCTACTCGCACCACGAAGAGGTGCTCCCGGGCAGCCTGGTGCGCGTGCCTCTGGGGCGGCGCGAGGTCTGCGGTGTGGTGTGGGCGGCCACGGAAGAAGGGGCGGCCGGCGAGCCTGGGGACGGCGGTCATTCCGACGCTGCGCCCGGTGTGGCCGGCGCGGCGGCAGAAATGACGCTGCGTCCGGCCGCCTGCGTGCTCGACGCCCTGCCGCCGCTCTCGGCCGCCTGGATGGACCTGGTGGCCTTTTCGGCCCGCTATTACCAGCGCGCCATCGGCGAGGTGGCGCTGGCCGCGCTGCCACCGCAGCTGCGCGAGCTGAGCGCCGAACAGCTTGCCCGCCGCCTCAAACGAAGGGCCACCGCGGCGTCGAAAAAGGCGAAGTCCGACAGCGCCGAGACTTCCGCGACGAACGCGCCTGCCGAACCATCCGCACCAGAGCCCACGCCCGAGCAGGCCGCTGCCCTCGACCGGTTGGCGGACGACGCGGGCCCCTTCCTGCTGTTCGGGAGCACCGGCAGCGGCAAGACCGAGGTCTACCTGCGCGCCGTGGCCAATGCCTTGGATGCCGAACCCACGGCACAGGCGCTGGTGATGGTTCCCGAGATCAATCTCACGCCTCAACTGGAAGCGCGCTTTCGCGAGCGCTTCGGCGCCGACGCCGTGGTTTCGCTGCACAGCGGCATGACGCCGGCCCAGCGCCTGGCCAGCTGGATGTCTGCGCACCTGGGCCAGGCGCGCATCCTGCTCGGCACCCGCATGGCCGTGTTCGCCTCGCTGCCCGGCTTGCGCCTGATCGTCGTCGACGAGGAACACGATCCCAGCTACAAGCAGCAGGAGGGAGCGCGCTATTCGGCACGCGATCTCGCCATCTGGCGTGGCAGGCGCGAAGGCGCCAAGGTGGTGCTCGGCTCGGCCACGCCCTCGCTCGAAAGCTGGCACCACAGCCGGCCGCCGCAGGGCGAAGACCCGGGCGGCCGGTATCGGCGCCTGGAAATGCCTTCGCGCATCGGCGCCGACGCCGGGAGCGACGTCAAGGGCGAGCTGCCCGAAGTGCGGCTGGTCGACATGACGCTGCAGCCGCCGCGCACCGTGCTCTCGGCCGCACTGATGGCTGCGATCGGCGAGCGCGCCGCGCGCGGCGAGCAGTGCCTGCTGCTGCTCAACCGTCGCGGCTATGCGCCGGTACTCGCCTGCGGGGATTGCGGCTGGAAGAGCGAATGTCCGCACTGCAGTGCCTACCGCGTCTTCCACAAGATCGACCGTTCGCTGCGCTGCCACCACTGCGGCTTCGCCGAGCGCGTGCCGCGCGCCTGTCCGGCCTGCGGCAACCTGGACATCGCGCCCGTCGGCCGGGGCACCGAACGCCTGGAGGAACACCTGGGCGAACTCTTCGAGCCGGTCAGGCGTCCGGACGGCAGCGCCTTGCGCATCGGCCGCATCGACGCCGACAGCACCCGGCACGAGGGCGCGCTGGAACAGCACCTTGCCGCCGTTCATGCTGGCGAGGTCGACGTGCTCGTGGGCACGCAGATGATCGCGAAGGGCCATGACTTTCGCCGCGTGACGCTGGTCGCAGCCGTACAGCCCGATGGGGCGCTGTTTTCCAGCGACTTTCGCGCGCCGGAGCGACTGTTCGCGCTGCTGATGCAATCGGCCGGCCGCGCCGGGCGCGATGCGGCCTTCCTGGCGGCGCAAGGCAGCCGCGCCCAGATGTGGGTGCAGACGCATCATCCGCGGCACCCCTTGTTCCAGGCACTGCGCCAACACGACTACCCCGCCTTCGCCGAACAGGAACTGGCCGAGCGCCGCGCCGCCGGAATGCCACCCTTTGCTTTCCAGGCGCTGATCCGCGCGGACGCGCGCACGCAAGAGGCCGCGCAGTCATTCCTCAACGAATTCGCCAGCCAGGGGGCACTGCTCGAGGGCGCGGCACAGGTGAGCTGCTACCCCGCCGTGCCGTTGGCGGTGCAGCGCGTGGCCAATGTCGAACGTGCGCAGATGTTGGTGGAAAGCGCCTCACGCGGCGCGCTGCAGGCCTTTCTGGCGGCAGGCCGCCCGCTGCTGCAGGCGTTGCGCCAGGGCCCTCAGGGCAAGGGCCTGGTGCGATGGCTGGTGGACGTGGACCCTCAGGCCATCTGAAGCGTCGAGGCGATCCGCAGGCTCAGCGGATCTCGACGTAGCGCAGTTCGCGCGTGCGGCGCCTGCGCACCGTGCCGGCGGGCCAGGCGAAAACCGCCAGGCCCAATGCAGCGCTGGCCATCGCCAGGCCAGCGCCCATCGCGCCAACGTTCCACAACCAGGCCATGGCGCCACACCACAGCAACCAAAGCACCGCACGAACCAGAGTCGACATCAACTGCTCCCGATGTTTCGAGAAGACTCTATGACAAATTGAGAACCTAAGCACTAGACAAACGACCTAAACACCCTCAGGCCAGAAGGACAAGGCAAGGGGCCCCGCCGATCCGGATCGCCCGCACTGCATCAGGGTTGCGACAACGGAGCAAGAATTCGCAACAGCGGTTGACGCACCAGCCCGGAACCACGAGCTTCGGGTGAATGCTCACTCTCTTGGGCGTTGAACAGGCTCGAGAAGAAGGGTCAAGGGGAAGGCCATGAGAAGGATTTTTCGGATCGGGACAGTTGCGGCGCTGGTGCTGCTGGCGGCCGGCACGCTCCAGGCGGCCGAACTCAGCCAGAAGGCCGACCGCCTGCACGTGAGCGGAATGCTCGACGGCTCTGCCGCGCGCGAATTCGCCGGCCGCTTGCAGCAAGGCGGCGTGCGAGTCGTCGTGTTCGAGGACGCGTTGGGCGGATCGGCCGATGTCGCCGTGGCCTATGCCCAGGCGATCCAGGCCGCCGGGGTCGAAACGGAAGTCGTGGGCCAATGCCACGCTGCCTGCGCGTACGCCTTCCTGGCCGGGCGCAGCCATCGATTCGGCGAGGGCGATCAGGTCAACGCCTTGCTGATTCCGGTCGCGGCGCGGCCCGGGGCCCAGGAGTTGGGCACGCGTTGGCGTGGCGATGCGGCGCGGCAAACCCTGGCGGAGTTCACCGACGTCGACGCTGCGGCCGCCTCTGCCGTGCCGGCGGCCAGTGCACCATCGAGTCCGGCCAGGGGATCGCGCCGCTGGCAGCCGGAGCACGGTCTGCTCTTCGTCTCTTCGCCCACGCTGTTCGGACGGATCTACAACACCTATTACTGCGACGGCAGCCAGGGCCGCGATTTCACGCGCTGCGAATTGCTGCCCGATGCCGACCCACGGCAGTTGGGCATCGTTTCGGATTGAGCCGCTCGCCGGCCCTGTTCAGCGCAGCCGCGCCGTCTGCTCCACCACCCAGGGGAAGGTGAAGAAGGCCGCCACGGTGGTCCAGAGGATGATGCGGGCCACGCGGCCGTTGTCGGCGCCGAAGCGCTCCGCCAGCATCGATACGTTGCTGGCGCTGGGCAGCGCGGCCACCAGCACCAGGACGACGATCGCCGACCCGCTGAGCGGCAGCCCGACGGCACGCAGCCCCAGGGCCACGGCGCACACCAGAAGCGGGTGCGCCACCAGCTTGACCAGCACCACCGGCAGCACGTCGGCCAGCGGCGCCTTGCCTCTCGCCTGGCTGGTCAGCATGGCCGAGCGAGCGAGCACGGCGCCGATGGTGAACAAGGCCGCCGGAGACGCCGAATCGCCGAGCATCGCCACCGTGCGTTCCACCGGCCCGGGCAAGTGGAATGACGCCCAGGACGCCCAGGCGCCCAGCAGAATGGCCCAGGGCATCGGGTTGCGCAGCACACCGAGCAACCCGTTGCGCACCGCCTGGATGGCACCCTGCGAACCGGAGTTGTCCAGCCGGGACAACGCCACGCACAGCGAGGTGGTCACCACCATGTCGAACATGATGGTGAGGATCACCGGCCCCGCCACCTGGGCGCCGAGGAGCGCGGTGAGCAGCGGCACGCCCATGAACCCGGTGTTCGGAAAGGCCGCCACCAGCGCGCCGAAGCTGGCGTCGTTCCAGCCGATGCGTCCGTTGCGACTGAAGGCGACCACCGCAGCCACGACGACGAATGCGCAGATGCCCCAGACCAGCGCCACGCTGCCGTCCAGCAGTTGCCCGATGGGCGTGTTCGCCCCGAACCGGTAAAGCATGCACGGCAGGGCGAAGTACAGGACGTAGGCATTGAGCCCTGGAATGGATTCGAGCGGCAGGATGCGGATGCGGGCGGCCAGATAGCCGGCCGCCACCAGCGCGAAGAACGGGAGAGTGACGAGGAAGATGGGCAGCACGGGGGCGGATTGTCGCCGCAGCCCCGGCCTCGCCCTCCCCGTGATGCGAAAAGCGCCCCCCGTATCATTGGCCTTTCGCTTTCCGTCTGCGTGCCTGCACGGCACACCCCCCGCACTTTTCCATGTCTTCCGGCCTCAACATTTCGCAGCAGGAAGCTGTCAACTACATGCATGGCCCCTGCCTGGTTCTGGCAGGCGCGGGCTCGGGCAAGACGCGCGTCATCACCCACAAGATCGCTCGGTTGATCCAGGCGGGCGTGGAGCCGGCGCGCATCGCCGCGATCACCTTCACCAACAAGGCTGCAGCGGAAATGCGCGAGCGCGCGCGCGGACTGATCGGCAAGGACGCCGGCAAGGTGCTCATCTGCACCTTCCACGCGCTGGGCGTGCGCATGATGCGCCAGGACGGGCAGACGCTGGGCCTGAAGGCGCAGTTCAGCATCCTCGACTCGGACGACGTCGTGCGCATCCTCAAGGACGCCGGCGGCACCACCGACGCTGCCACCGCGCGCACCTGGCAGTGGACCATCAGCAAGTGGAAGAACATGGGCCTGAACGCCGCCCAGGCCGAGGCCCAGGCGCAGGACGACAACGAGCGCATCACCGCCCGCATCATGGCGCGCTACGAAGAGCGGCTGACGGCCTACCAGAGCGTGGACTTCGACGACCTCATCGGCATGCCGCTCAAACTGATGCGCGACCATGAGGACGTGCGCGCCAAGTGGCAGAAGGCCATGGGCCACATGCTGGTGGACGAATACCAGGACACCAACGCCACGCAGTACGAACTGCTCAAGTGGATGGTGGGCGAGCGCGGCCGCTTCACCGCGGTGGGCGACGACGACCAGTCCATCTACGGCTGGCGCGGCGCCACGCTCGACAACCTGCGCAAGCTGCCGGTCGACTACCCCAGCCTGAAGGTGATCAAGCTGGAGCAGAACTACCGCTCCACCAGCGCCATCCTGCGGGCGGCCAACAACGTCATCGGCCCCAACCCCAAGCTGTTCCCCAAGACGCTGTTCTCCGAGCTGGGCGAAGGCGAGCCCGTGCGCGTGGTCGATGCCGACAACGAGCAGCACGAGGCCGAACGCGCGGTGGCGCGCATCCAGAGCCTGCGCGAGAACTCCACCCACAAGGAATGGCGCGACTTCGCCATCCTCTACCGCGCCAACCACCAGGCCCGCGTGTTCGAGCAGGCGCTTCGGCGCGCGCAGATTCCCTACAAGGTCTCCGGCGGCACCAGCTTCTTCGACCGCGCCGAGATCCGCGACCTGTGCGGCTGGTTCCGGCTGTGGATCAACAACGACGACGACCCCGCCTTCCTGCGCGCCGTAACCACGCCCAAGCGCGGCATCGGCCACACGACCCTGGCCAGCCTGGGCGTGTTTGCCACCCAATACAAGCTCAGCCTGTTCGAGGCGCTGTTCAGCTCGTCGCTGCCCAGCGTGATGCCCAAGCGCGCCATCGAAAGCCTGCACGAGTTCGGCCGCTACATCAACGACCTCGAATACCGGGCGCGGCACTGCATGGGCGCCCAGAATGCCCGCGCCTTCCTCGACGACTGGCTCAAGGAAATCGAGTACGAGAAGCATCTGTACGACGGCGAGGACAGCGAGCAGGCCGCCGCCTCCCGCTGGGGCAACGTGATGGAGTTCTGCGACTGGATGGCCCAGCGCTGCGGCGGCCAGTTGCAGGACGACGCCGGCAGCGACAACGTGCCGGGCGAACAGCGCAGCCTGCTCGAAGTGGCGCAGACCATCTCGCTCATCTCCACGCTCAGCGAACGCGAGCAGGACCAGAACGTGGTCACGCTGTCCACCCTGCATGCTTCCAAGGGCCTGGAATGGCCGCATGTGATGCTGATCGGCTGCAACGAGGGCCTGCTGCCCTTCAAGCTCGACGACGACGAGGGTCGTCAGCAAAAGGTCGAGGAAAACACGCTGGAGCGGCTCCAGGAAGAGCGGCGGCTGATGTACGTGGGCATCACGCGCGCCCAGCGCAGCCTGGCCGTGAGCTGGACCAAGAAGCGCAAGAAGGGCCGCGAAATGGTGGCCGCCCGCCCCAGCCGCTTCATCACCGAAATGGCGCTGGACAAGACCACCGCCAAGGAAGACCCGCGCGAAAAGCTCAAGGCGCTGCGCGCGGAGTTCGCCAAGCGCGCCGCCGACACCGCCGCTGCGGCCGCGGCTGCGGACACGCCCCAACCCACCGGCACGACGCCTGCATCGACTTGATGGCATTCACCCGAACCACCGCACTGGCGCTGGCCCTGTCGGCCTTAGCCGCCTTGACCACACTTTCGGCCTGCACGCAGATGCCCCAGCGCCACGCGGCCCCCGGCTGCGCCGAAGACGCGCAAGACCTGCCGACGCGCGCGCTCTACGGCCAATGGCAGGCGCGCATCGACGGCCAGATCGAACCCGCGCGCGTCGAACTCAGGCGTCACCCGGAATACGACGGCGTGCGCGGCACCATCACGCGACCTGGCAAGGCACCCGCACTGCTGGCCGGCGACGTCGACCCGGCCGACGGCAAGCTGACGCTGGATGAATCGCAGGATGGCCGCAGCATCAGCGCCAGCTGGATCGGCGCACTGCAGGCCGAATCGTGCGGCAGGAAATTCACAGGCACCTGGCACGACAACACCGCCGACAAGGACCACGCGTTCACCCTCGAACGGGCGAGCCCGAACCCACCAAAATGAGCAAATCCAACCCCGAACCGACAAGCCGCGCGATCGACATGCCGCGCTTTGCAACCCTGTCCACGCTGGCGCGCGTGGTCCTCCCTTCCCTCGGAGCGCTCGCTGGCGCCGGCGCCTGGGCGCAGAGCGCCGCGCCCGCCGCGCTGCCCCAGGCCGATTCGCAGCTCACATGGCAGCAATGCCAGGCCATTGCCGGCAACGACAAGGCGCGCCTGGCCTGCTTCGATCGCTGGTCGCAGCAGCAAAGCCTGCCCGCCGCGGCCGTCCCGCCCGCGCCTGCGGCGCTGACAGGCGCGCCGGCCAGCGCCGACGCCGCCCCCACCGAGCCGCCCGTCGACTCCAGCGTGCCCGTCACGCGCGTGGTCGAAGCTCCGAGCGGGCGCGGCTGCCGCAACCGCGAGTACTCCACGCTGTCGCGCTTCTGGGAGCTGGAGCCGGACAGCAGCTGCGGCATCTTCGGTCTGCGCGGCTACAAGCCGACCGATCTGACGGTGGCCCTCTCGCCGGAGAAGCCCCAGGCGCCCACTTCGCCGGCGCCCAATCACAACGGCACGCAGCAGGACTACCAGAACGCCGAGATGCAGATCAACCTGTCCTTGCGCAGCAAGTTGGCTCAGGGACTGCTCACCCGCAACGATCCGGCCCGCCAGGACTCGCTGTGGTTCGGCTACACCCAGCAGTCCAACTGGCAGTTGTTCAACAACGATCTCTCGCGGCCCTTCCGCAACACCGACTACCAGCCCGAGATGATGTACGTCTATCCCACCGACGTGCACCTGCCCGGCGGCTGGCGCTGGCGCTATGCGGGCGTGGGTCTGGTGCACCAGTCCAACGGCCAGAGCGAGCCGCTGTCGCGCAGCTGGAACCGCTACTACCTCATGGGCGGCATCGAGCTTGGCAACAGCTTCGCCGTGACGGCGCGGGTGTGGAAGCGCATCTCCGAAAGCGCGACGGACGACGACAACCCCGACATCACCGACTATCTGGGCCACGGCGAGATCTCCGGCTGGTGGTATCCGGACAGCCGCAATGCCTTCGGCCTGACGCTCGGCGGTTTCGGCACGGCTTCGCAGAAGCTCGAATACACCCGCGTGATCGGCGATCCGGGCAGCAGCGATCTGCGATTCCTGGTTCAGCTGTTCAACGGCTACGGCAACACGCTGCTGGACTACAACCGCAACCGCACCGTGCTCAACATCGGCCTGCGGCTGGTGGACTTCTAGGCCCGGTCAGCCGCCGGCGCCGCGCAGCGGCATCGGCGAGGTCGAGCCGCCGATCACTTCAGAGCCCGCGCCATTGGATGCCCGCGCCGACTCCAGCGCTCCCCGCGCCGCCAAGTCTGCGCCGACCCCACTGGTCAGCGGCAGCGACGTAGAACTGCCGATGGACTCCGTGCCCGCGCCATTGGATGTGCGCGCAGCGTCGCGCGCGCCTTGGGCCACCTCCGGCCGCTCGGACATGCTGACTGCCATCGGTCGATAGTCGCCGCCGTCGCTGACCATGGGTTGCTGCTGGGCCAGTGCGGCCCCGGTGGCAAGGGTGGCCGCCGCGCAGACCAGGCCGGCTGAGATAAACAAGTTGCGCATCATGTTCTCCTCGGATGAATGCTCGGTCGGGGCACTCCGCGGGATGCGGCGACGTCCCCGAGGCCACTCTAGGCAGGCTGAATGAGCGCTTGCTGAGCAAAGACTTAGCGCAGCATGAGCAAGGGCTCAGCGCTGCCCTGACGCCAGCACGTCGACGCGGGCGATCAAGCCGGGCGCATCCTCGCGGTTGCGCAGGCCGATGCGCAGGCCGCAGCGCCGCGCGGCGGCCTGCGCGATCGACAGCCCCAGGCCGCTGCCGCCAGCCGGCGCCCCCGGTACGCGGAAGAACCGGTCGAAGGCCCGTCCGATCGATTCGGGCGCGATGCCCGGGCCGCTGTCGATCACCTCCACCACCGGAGACCCCTTGTCCAGCCACAGGCGCACGTCGACAACGCCGCCCTCGGGCGTGTAGCGCACCGCGTTGTCGATCAGGTTGTCGAAGACCGTACGCAACTGCCCCTCCGGCGCGCCCACGCGCCGCAGCGCCGCGTCCTGGATCCGGCCTTCGAAGCCCACGTCGATCCGCCGGCGATCGGCCAGCGGCATCAGCTGACCCACGCTGTCGCGAAGCACCACCGCCAGATCGGCCTGGGGGACATCGTCTGGCGTCGCGTCCGACATGTCCTGGCGCGACGAGCGCAGCAGCTGCTCGACCATGTGCCGGGTTCGCACCACGCCAGCCTCCAGTTGCGCAAGGCGGTCCGCCGCTTCCGTGTCCGGCGGAATCGATGCGCGCAGGTTGTCGACCTGGATGCCGATCGCCGCGATCGGTGTGCGCAGCTCGTGCGCGGCGTCCTGGATGAACCGCCGTTGGCTTCCGAGCGCGTCGCGCAAGCGCGCCAGCAGCGTGTTGAAAGCGGCGACCAGCGGCCCGAATTCCTCGGGAACGCGATCGAGCGGGAGTTCGGTGGGCCTTTGAACGTCCTGCGCCGCCATCTCGCGCGCGGCGACGCGCAGCGTGCGCGACGCGGAGGAGACGATCAGCCAGAGCACGCCCAGCGACAGCGGAAGCAGCAGCACCAGCGGAAGACTTTCGATCCAGGCCCGATGCCTGGCGCGCTGCTGGCGGAACGCCACGCTTTGCAGGACCTGGACGCGCGAATGCGCCGGGTGGGCGTCGCCCGGGGCGGTGTAGACGCGCCAGCTTTCCTCCTCGCCCTGAGGACCGGCCTGCAGCACGGTGCGAAAGCCCGCGTCGCCGGACTGCAGCGGCACGACCGGCATCGGCCACGAACTCGCAAGCAAGACCGTGCCATCCGAATTCCACAACTGGACCAGGAAGGCGCCACTGTCCAGTGCTCGCACCGAAGGCAGCGGCGCGATGGCGCGCGGCTTGGCACCGGCATAGGAGTCGGCCACCACGCGCATCTGCTCATCCATGAAGGTGCCAATCAATCGCGTATAGGCCCGATAGGAATAGAAGGCCGTCAACGCCGATGCCGCGAGATGCAATGCCACCAGCGACCACCACAGCCGTCGGCCCAGGGCTTTCGGCCGGCGCACGATGCTCACGGATTCGCCGGGGCCTGAGCCGCCGGTACCCGCCATCCCAATCCGCGCACGTTGCGAATCACATCCGTTCCCAGCTTGCGGCGCATGCCATGGATCAGCACGTCGATGGCATTGCTGGTCACCTCCTCGCCCCAGCCGTAGATGCGGTTTTCGAGCTGTTCGCGCGAGAGGATGGCGCCGGGGCGTTCCAGCAGCGCATGCAGCAGCGCGAATTCGCGCGCCGTGAGCACCAGCGCCTCGTCGCGTCCGGCCAAAAAGGCTTCGCGCGTGCTCAGGTCCAGCCGCAGCGCATCACCGCCGATCAGCGAATGGGCGCTGCCGTCTCGCCGCCGCACCACCGCGCGCATGCGCGCCGCCAGTTCACGAAAGGCAAAGGGCTTGAGCAGGTAGTCGTCGGCACCCAGGTCGAGGCCCAGAACGCGGTCGTCGAGCCCGTCGCGCGCGGTCAGCACGATCACCGGCGTCTTGTCGCCACGCTGGCGGGCACGGCGCAGGACCTCGGTGCCGTCTTGTCCCGGCAGGCCCAGATCGAGCAGCATGCAGGTGTAGCCCCCGTCGGCCAGCGCGCTGCTGGCCAAGGCGCCGTCGCGTACCCAGTCCACCGACCAGCCGGCGCCCGCCAGCGCCTGGGCAAGGCCCCTGCCGAGCATCTCATCGTCTTCAGCCAAAAGTACCCGCACGGATCGCCCTTCTGCGCCGTATGACGCGGCACGGCGCGGCCGCGCGACAGCATAGAGGGGAATTCTTAGTGCTGCATGAGCGATGCAGCCGACGCTTCGCCTAGCGGGCGGGCCAGGTCGCGCCGCGCGTGTTCAGGTAGATCGCGTAGAGCGAGGTCGTGGCGCAGATGAACAGGCGGTTGCGCTTGGCGCCGCCGAAGCAGACGTTGGCCACCACCTCGGGCACCAACACCTTGCCCAGCAGCGTGCCGTCCGGTGCGATGCAGTGCACGCCATCGCCGGCGCTGCACCACAGGTGGCCCTTCGCATCGACGCGAAAGCCATCGAAGAGACCGGCCTCGCAGCGGGCCAGCACCTCGCCGCCGGACAGGCTGGCGCCATCGCTGCTCAGATCGAAGTGCCGGATGTGGCGCGGCCCGTCGGCCTGGTGCGTGGCGCCCGTGTCGGCGACGTAGAGGAGGCTTTCGTCGGGCGAGAAGGCCAGGCCGTTGGGCTGCACGAACCCGTCGGCCACGCAGCGCACGTCCGTGCCGTCCGGCGAGATCCGGTAGACGCGCGACGCACCGATCTCGCTGGGCGCGGCATCGCCTTCGTAGTCGCTGTCGATGCCGTAGGTCGGGTCGGTGAACCAGATGCTGCCGTCGGACTTCACCACCACGTCGTTCGGAGAGTTCAGGCGCCTGCCTTCGACGTGCGAGACCAGCACGCGGCGCGAACCGTCATGCTCGGTTCGCGAGATGCAGCGCCCGCGGTGCTCGCACGAAACCAGTCGACCTTCGCGGTCCACGGCATGCCCGTTGGTATTGAGCGCGGGCTGGCGGAACACCGAGACCGAGCCATCGGTTTCGTCCCAGCGCAGCATGCGGTCGTTCGGAATGTCCGACCACACCATGTAGCGGCCCGCCGCAAACCAGGCCGGCCCTTCGGACCAGCGGCAACCGGTGTGCAGTTTCTCGAGGTGCACGTTGCCCAGCGTCAACGCCATGAAACGCGGGTCGCGAATGTCGAACAAGGGGCCGCGATCGAGTGCCAAGACAAGGTCCTTTCGAGTGGTCTAGAAACGCTCTTGCGGCCCGAGATAGCGCCACTGCCCCTGCGGCAGGTTGCCCAGCATGACCCGACCGATGCGGATGCGCTTGAGGCCCACCACCTTCAGGCCCACCAGTTCGCACATGCGGCGGATCTGCCGCTTCTTGCCCTCGGTCAGGACGAAGCGCAGCTGTTCGGGGTTCTGCCAATCCACCACCGCGGGCTTGAGCGGCTGGCCGTCCAGGCTGAGGCCGTGGCGCAGGCGAGCCAGTTGCTCGCGCGGAAAGGACGCCTGCGGGTTGCTGGTGATCGGCCCGTAGGCCACCCGCACCAGGTATTCCTTCTCGACCTCGGAATCCTCGCCGATCAGTTGGCGCGCCACCCGGCCATCCTGCGTGAGCACCAGCAGGCCCACCGAATCGATGTCCAGCCGGCCGGCCGGGGCCAGACCGCGCAGTTGGGCCGGCGCGAAGCGGTGATGGCTCGTGTCGCCCTTCCAGTGGTTGCGCGGCTGCACCAGCGTTGCGGCCGGCTGGTGGCCGTCTTCCGCCTGGCCGCTGACGTAGCCGATGGGCTTGTGCAGCAGGATGGTGACCCGCGTCGCCTGCTCGCCGCGCGCGGCGCGGTCGACCTCGATCCGGTCCTGCGGCCCGACTTTCACGCCCATGGCCGCCGGAGCGCCGTTGACGCGCACCCAGCCGCGCTCGATCCAGTCGTCGGCCTCGCGGCGGGAGCAAAGGCCCAGCTCGGCCATGCGTTTGTTCAGGCGCACCAGGGAGGCATCTTCGGTCATCGGGCGATTGTCCATCAGCACGGGCGGCGGGCCCGGCGGGTCGAGGTCGGCACGGAACCTGCACAAAACGCAAACAATAGGCGTAACAATCGCGAGTTCCTGAAATCGGGTCCCTCATGAAAAGACGATGGCTGCGCGTCCTGCTGCTCGGCTCGGCGCTGCTTGCGCTGCTGCTGGGTGCGTGCGGCTGGCTGTTGATGCGCGGCATCGACGGCAATGCGGTGCTGGCCCGGGTCGAGCGCGAAGTCATGGCCGCGACCGGTCGCACTTTCGCCGTGGATGGGCCGCTGCGCCTGAAACTGCTACCGCGCATTGCGCTCGAGGCCACCGGTGTGCGGCTGGGCAATGCGCCGTGGGGCTCGCAGCCGGACATGGCCCGCATCGGCAGCCTGCGCATGGATGTGGCGCTCATGCCGCTCTTGCAGCGAAACGTAGAGATCGGCCGCATCGAGCTGTCCGACGCCGATCTGCTTCTGGAAACCGACGCTCAAGGACTGGGCAACTGGAACTTCGCCTCGGCCCAGTCGACCGGCGACGACCGTGCCCTTGCCCGCCCTGGCGAGCGAACGGCCGGCGCGATCCGACTCGGGCTGGCGGAGCTGACGATTCGCGACAGCCGCATCCGCCTGCGCAATGGCCGCTCAGCGCAAGCCGGGCCCGGCACCGTCATCGACATCGAAACGCTGGCCCTGTCGCAGACCGAAGCCTCCAGGCGCTGGCAGGTGACCACCAAGGGCAAGTGGCGCGAACAGGCGGTCGAGGCCACCGGGCAGGTCGGCATGGAGCGCGACGCCGTCACCCAGGCGCGCAGCATCCCGATCGACCTGGCCCTGGTGCTGGACGGCGCCAACATCGATGTGGAGGGCGCGCTCGACCTCGGCGACCGGGCTGGCCAGGGCCGGCTGAAGATCGATGCCGACTTGCGTCGCACCAACGCCCTGGAAGCCATCCTGGGTATGCGCCTGGCCGTGCCGATGCCCGCGCAGCTGAACGCGGAAGTCGACTGGCAAGGCCACCACCTGGTGGCCAAGCCGTTCGAACTGACGAGCCAGGGCCAGACGGTTGCCGGCCAGGTCGAGTGGAACCGCAACAACAAGCCAGCCACGCTGCAACTGAACCTGCATGCCGATGGGCTGGACCTCGCGCGGCTCTATCCATCGGCGCGCACCAACCCGGTCGTGCGGCAGCCGGTCGATGGCCGCTTGCTCTCCGATGCGCCGCTGCCCAGGCTTCATATTCCCGCGCTGGCCATCCAGGCCGACCTGCGCGCCGAGCGGCTCGTGCTGCCCAACGGACTGGAGTTGATCTCGGTGCATGCGTCCGGCAGCAGCCTGGCCGATCGCATCGACGTGGACCAACTGGCGTTCGGCCTGGCGCGCGGCAACTTCAAGCTGTCGGGTCGGTGGCAGCAGCCTGCCGGCAGCGTGGCGGTCGCCCCTCAGGCCACCATGAACCTGCAGGCGCGCGGCGTCGCGATGGATGCGCTGCTGGCCGTGCTGCGGCGCGAGGCACCGATCTCGGGCGGGCGCACCGACATCGATGCCCGCCTCACCGGCACCGGCCATTCGCTGCGTTCGCTGGCGGCGTCGCTCAATGGCGAAGTCCGCCTCAAGATGGGTTCGGCCAGCACGGCCGGCACGACCCTCGCCCACGGCCCGGGCGACCTCGTGGCGGCATTGCTTCACCTGCTCACGCCATTGCGCGATTCATCCGAGCGCGTGCAGATCCGCTGCGCGGCCGCGCGCCTGCCGGTGCGCCAGGGGCAGATCGTGGTCGACCGATCGATCGCGGTGGAAAGCGAGCGCGTGGACGTCGTCATGTCCGGCGTGATCGACCTGGGCACCGAGCAGCTCGAACTGGCGATGCGCCCCACCGTCCGCAAGGGCACCGGCCTCGACCCATCGGCCCTGGCCGGCGTGGCCAAGATCGGCGGCACCTTCGCCGCGCCCAAGGTCCAGGTGAACCTGGCGGGCACCGCGCGCGAGGCGCTGAGCATCGGCGCCGCGGTTGCCACCAGTGGCCTGTCGCTGCTCGGCGAGCGGCTGCTCGGTCGCGCGACCGATCCCAACCCCTGCGAGACCGCCTACGAAGGCGGTGCCGGTGCAGCCAACGCCCGGCCGCCGAGCAAGGCAGAAAACCCCGACGGGCCCTTGCGGCGGCTGTTCGGGCACTGAGCATGCCCCTCGGCCAAACGCGCGGTCGTCTCCGCGAAGCGGCGCATCGCCGCGTTATGCTGACGTGGCTGCCGCCCAGTCAGCGCGCCACACTTTTTTGCAGAACGCATTGCACATGGAACCATCGACCGCAGAAACCACCACCGCCAGCATCCAGACACAAGCCCCGATCGAAGCCTGCGATGTGCTCGTGATCGGCGGAGGCCCCGCCGGATCGACGATCGCCGCCCTGCTCGCGCAGCAAGGCCGCGAAGTGGTGCTGATCGAGAAGGACCATCACCCACGCTTTCACATCGGCGAATCGCTGCTGCCGGCCAACGTCGAACTGTTCCGCCGCCTTGGCGTGCATGACCAGATCGATGCCATCGGCATGAAGAAGTGGGGCATCGAGTTCGTCTCGCTGGAGCATGAGCATCGCAGCTACGTCGAGTTCGCCGATGCCTGGAACAAGAGCATGCCTTCGTCCTGGCAGGTTCGCCGCTCCGACATGGACGAGATCCTGTTTCGCAACGCCGCCGCGCGCGGTGCAACGACGCTCGAAGGCTGCCGCGTGCACGACGTGAAGTTCGACGCCGAGGGCGCCAATGTCGAGGCGCGTTCGGACGACGGCACGGTGCGCCGCTGGCGCGCCCGCTTCGTGGTCGATGCCAGCGGGCGCGACACCTACCTGGCCAACAAGCTGCGCAGCAAGAAGAAGAATCCCGACCACAACAGCACCGCCCTGTTCGGCCACTTCCGCAACGCGCGGCGGCTCGAAGGCAAGCGCGAGGGCAACATCAGCATCTGCTGGTTCCCGCATGGCTGGTTCTGGTTCATTCCGCTGGCCGACGGCACCACCAGCGTCGGCGCGGTCTGCTGGCCCTACTACCTGAAGGCGCGCGACAAGCCGCTCAAGGACTACTTCTTCGACACCCTGGCCATGTGCCCGGAGCTGTTCGACCGGCTCAAGGACGCCGAACTGGTCGAAGACAAGATCCACGCCACCGGCAACTTCTCGTACACGGGCACGCACGCCACCGGCGACCGGTACCTGATGCTGGGCGACGCGTTCACCTTCATCGATCCGATGTTCTCCTCGGGCGTGTACCTGGCCATGCACAGCGCCTTCGACGGCGCCGAGGTGGTGGCCACCGCGCTCGATCGGCCTGCTGCGCTGGCGCGCGCCCGGGCCGACTTCGAGACCACCATGCGCAAGGGGCCGCGCGAGTATTCGTGGTTCATCTACCGCGCCACCAGCCCGACCATCCGCGACATGTTCATGCACCCCAACAACGTGGGCCGCGTGAAGGAGGCATTGATGTCGCTGCTGGCCGGCGACATCTACGGCAACACCCCGATGTGGTGGGGGCTGCGCCGCTTCAAGATCCTGTATTACGTGATCGCCGTGTTCAACCCCAAGCGCACCTGGCGCGGCTGGCGCAAGCACCGCAACAACATCCGCGACGAGGGCAAGCTGCAGGGCGAGACGGTGATGGTGGAAGGGTCCTAGGCGGACCCGTCCTCTCTCTCTCCGCCGCGCCGCAGCGCGGCCAGGTCCAGCACACGCACACCGCCGTACTCCACTTCGATCGCGCCGCGCGCCTGCAAGGTGCGCAGCGCCTCGTTCACGCGCTGGCGCGACAGGCCCACCAGATAAGCCAATTCCTGCTGCGTGATGCGCAGCAGCTCACCGACGCCCGGAAACAGCACCGGGTTGAACAACTGGGCCAGGTTGCGGGCCACGCGCGCATCCGGGTTGTTCAGCCGGTCCGCTTCGCGCGCCGCGATGAACTGGCCCAGGCGCTCGTTGAGCTGGTTCATGACGAAGCGATTGAAGCCGATCGAGTGATCGAGCAGCCAATGAAAGTCGTCGATCGGCAAGCCGGCGACCACGCTGCGCCGCAGGGCCTGGATGTCGTAGCGGTAGGCCTCGCGCTTGAGCGCCGTGCCTTCGCCGAACCAGCCGCCCGACGACAGGCCGCTGTAGGTCATCGAGCTGCCGTCGGCGCTGTCCTTGCTCATCTTGAGCAGGCCCTCGACCACGCCGAACCAGTAGGTCGGCGGGCGGCCCACGCGGCACACCAGGTCGCCGGGCTCCGCGTCGCCCACGACGATCGCCGCCTGCGCACGTTCGCGCTCCGCTGGCGCCAGCGCGCGCAGCCAGGGCACGCCTTCGAGTTCTGACGGCTTGGCCGCACGCACACGCTCACGAAGCGACGCGCCGCCCGGCCCATGCGCGTTGCTCGCACGAGGGAAGGCGGGGATCGGATCGGCGACTGACTGCATCGGGAAACTCCGGGGAGTAGCTTCCCTAGGATTGTCGTTGGAACGACAACATGGCGTCAAAGCGCGGTTTTACATTCCGCCACGAACCTATGCCGTACATGGACCACGCCACCACCTTTCCACGCCTGCTGGCCGACCACGCGGCCCACCAGCCCGACGCGCCCGCCATGCGCGAAAAAGACCTTGGCATCTGGCAGACGTGGACCTGGAAACAGGCCGCCCTCGAAGTTCGGGAGATGGCCTGCGGCCTGGCCAGCCTGGGCTTCGAGGCCCACCACAACCTGGCGATCGTCGGCGCCAATCGCCCGCAGCTCTACCTGGCGATGATCGCTGCGCAAAGCCTGCGTGGCGTGCCGGTGCCGCTCTACCAGGACGCGGTGGCCGGCGAGATGGTGTTCATGCTGCAGGACGCGTCCGTCGAGTTCGTCATTGCCGAGGACCAGGAGCAGGTCGACAAGCTGCTGGAGTGCCGCGAACAGTGGCCCGGGCTGGCGCACATCATCTACGACGACCCGCGCGGCCTGCGCCACTATGACCAGCCCGGCCTGATGAGCCTGGAGCAGTTGCGCGAGCGCGGCCGCGCCTTCGACGCCCAGCACCCGGACCACTTCGAGCGGTGCGTGGCCAGCGTGCAGTCCGACGACGTGGGCGTGATCCTCTACACCTCGGGCACCACCGGCAGGCCCAAGGGCGTGTGCCAGACGCATGCCAGCTTCATCGCCGCCGGCCGCGGCGGCGTGCAGTCCGACCGCCTGGGCCCGGGCGACAACATCATGAGCTACCTGCCGATGGCCTGGGTAGGCGATCACCTGTTCTCGGTCGCGCAATGGCTGGCGGGCGGCTTCACGCTCAACTGCCCCGAGTCGGCGGAAACGGTGATGGGCGACATGCGCGAGATCGGCCCGAGCTACTACTTCGGCCCGCCGCGCACCTTCGAAGGCCTGCTCACCTCGGTGTCGATCCGCATGGAGGACGCCGCCGCGCCCAAGCGCTGGCTCTATGCCAAGTGCATGGCGCTGGCGCGCCGCGTTGGCGCCGACATCCTGGGCGGCGGCGACGTCTCGCTCAAGGACCGGCTGCTCTACAAGCTGGGCGACCTGCTCATCTACGGGCCGCTTCGCAACGTGCTGGGCATGAGCCGCATCCGCGTGGCCTACACGGCCGGCGCCGCGATCGGGCCGGACCTGTTCCGCTTCTACCGATCCATCGGCGTGAACCTCAAGCAGTTCTACGGCCAGACCGAGACCTGCGCCTACGTCTGCCTGCAGCAGGACGGCAAGGTCAAGCTCACGAGCGTCGGCACGGCGGCGCCCGGCATGGAACTGAAGATCGCGGACAACGGCGAAGTGCTGGTGCGTGGCGTGTCGGTGCTCAAGGAGTACTACAAGCGCCCCGATGCGACGGCCGAAGTGCTCGATGACCAGGGCTTCTTCCACACCGGCGACGCGGGCGTGATCGACAGCGAAGGCCACCTGCGCATCATCGACCGCGCGAAGGACGTGGGCCGCATGAACGGCGGCGCCATGTTCGCGCCCAACTACATCGAGAACAAGCTGAAGTTCTTCCCGCAGATCAAGGAAGCCGTGTGCTTCGGCCACCAGCGCGACGAGGTCTGCGCCTTCATCAACATCGACTACGAGGCCGTCGGCAACTGGGCCGAACGGCGCGGCATGCCCTATGGCGGCTACGTGGACCTGGCCGGCAAGCCCGAGGTGCTGAACCTGATTGCCGAGTGCATCGGCCAGGTCAACGCCGACCTGGCCGCCGAAGAAGGCATGGCCGACACGCAGATCGCGCGCTTCCTGGTGCTGCACAAGGAGCTGGACCCTGACGACGACGAGCTGACCCGCACGCGCAAGGTGCGGCGCGGCCACATCGCGCAGAAGTACGGCGTGCTGATCGACGCCTTGTACAGCGGCAAGAGCGAGCAGCACATCGAGACGCAGGTGAAGTTCGAGGACGGGCGCACCGGCTCGGTGAGCGCCACGCTCAAGATCGTGCCGGCGCAACGCTATCCCGCCGTGAGGGCCGCCGCATGAACGCCATGGATCTACCGCTGCAGGCCACCGCGCAGGACGAAGGTTCATCGCGCCCGGCGCGGCGCATCGGCGAACCCATCCTCGAGGTGAAGAACATCTCGCTGGGCTTCGGGGGCGTGAAGGCGCTGACCGACATCAGCTTCGACGTGCGCGAGCACGAGGTGCGCGCCATCATCGGCCCCAACGGCGCAGGCAAGAGCTCGATGCTCAACTGCATCAACGGCGTGTACTCGCCGCAGCAGGGCTCGATCACCTTCCGCGGCAAGACCTTCAAGCACATGAACTCGCGCCAGGTGGCCGAGATGGGTGTGGCACGCACATTCCAGAACCTGGCCCTGTTCAAGGGCATGAGCGTGCTCGACAACATCATGAGCGGGCGCAACCTGAAGATGAAGAGCGGCATCCTGGCGCAGGCGCTGCGCTGGGGCCCGGCCCAGCGCGAAGAACTGCGCCACCGCGAGTTCGTCGAGCACATCATCGACTTCCTGGAGATCCAGGCCTGGCGCAAGACGCCCGTCGGACGCCTGCCCTATGGCCTGCAAAAGCGCGTCGACCTCGGCCGCGCCCTGGCCATGGAGCCGCAGGTGCTGCTGCTGGACGAGCCGATGGCCGGCATGAACGTCGAAGAGAAGCAGGACATGAGCCGCTTCGTGCTCGACGTGAATGACGAGTTCGGCACCACCATCGTGCTGATCGAGCACGACATGGGCGTGGTGATGGACATCAGCGACCGCGTCGTGGTGCTCGACTACGGCAAGAAGATCGGCGACGGCACGCCGGACGAGGTCCGGAACAACCCCGAAGTGATTTCGGCATACCTGGGAGCGGAGCACTGATGGGCTTTTTCCTCGAAACCCTTTTCGGCGGCCTCATGGTGGGCATGCTGTATTCATTGATCGCACTGGGCTTCGTGCTGATCTACAAGGCGTCGGGCGTCTTCAATTTCGCGCAGGGCGCGATGGTGCTGCTGGCGGCACTGGCGATGGCGCGCTTTGCCGAGTGGTATCCCAAGTGGTTCGGCTTCGACAACCTGATCCTGGCCAACGTGCTGGCCTTCGCCACCGCGATGGTGCTGATGGTGGCGGTGGCCTGGATCATCGAGCGGCTGGTGCTGTCGCGGCTGGTCAACCAGGAAGGTATCACGCTGCTGATGGCCACGCTGGGCATCACCTACTTCCTCGACGGCGCAGGCCAGACGCTGTTCGGCAACGACATCTACACCATCAACGTCGGCATGCCGAAGGAGCCGTTGCTGGTGATGCAGGACACCTTCCAGGGCGGCCTGCTCCTGTCGCAGGAAGACTTGATTGCCGCGGTGGTGGCCGCCGCGCTGGTGCTGCTGCTGGCGCTGTTCTTCCAGAAGACGGCCACCGGCCGCGCGTTGCGCGCGGTGGCCGACGATCACCAGGCTGCGCAGTCGATCGGCATTCCGCTGTCGCGCATCTGGGTGATCGTGTGGTCGGTGGCGGGCTTCGTCGCGCTGGTGGCCGGAATCATCTGGGGATCGAAGCTCGGCGTGCAGTTCTCGCTGTCGCTGGTGGCCTTGAAGGCGCTGCCGGTGGTGATCCTGGGCGGCCTCACCTCGGTGCCGGGCGCCATCATCGGCGGCCTGCTCATCGGTGTGGGCGAGAAGCTGTCGGAGATCTACATCGGCCCGCTGCTCGGCGGCGGGATCGAGATCTGGTTCGCCTATGTCCTGGCGCTCTTGTTCCTCCTCGTGCGGCCACAGGGGCTGTTCGGCGAGAAGATCATCGATCGGGTCTGAGCATGCTGTACAGAGAAAACGGTCAGTTCAAGACGACGTACGCCGCAGACCTGCAGATCTTCCCGATCCTGCAGGACCGCATCGCCATCATCGCGCTGCTGGTGCTGGCCTTCGCCGTCGTGCCGGCGCTGTCGTCCGAATACTTCCTGCGCGCCATCCTCACGCCCTTCCTGATTCTTTCGCTGGCCGCCCTGGGCCTGAACGTGCTGGTGGGCTATTGCGGACAGATCTCGCTGGGCACCGGCGCCTTCATGGCGGTGGGCGCCTATGCGGCCTACAACTTCCATGTGCGCATCGACGGCATGCCGCTCATCCTGTCGCTGCTGCTCGGCGGCCTGATGGCCACGCTGGTGGGGGTTCTGTTCGGCATTCCGAGCCTGCGCATCAAGGGCCTGTACCTGGCGGTGGCGACGCTGGCGGCCCAGTTCTTCACCGACTGGGCTTTCCTTCGCATCAACTGGTTCACCAACAACTCCGCATCGGGCTCGGTCAGCGTGGCGGGCCTGTCCGTGCTCGGCATGCCGATCGAGACGCCGGTGCAGAAGTACCTGCTGTGCCTGAGTTTCCTCGCGGTGTTCGGCCTGCTGACCAAGAACCTGGTGCGCGGCGCGATCGGGCGCGAGTGGATGGCGATCCGGGACATGGACGTGGCCGCCGCGGTGATTGGCATCCGGCCGGTATACGCCAAGCTGTCGGCGTTCGCGGTCAGCAGCTTCATCGTCGGTGTGGCCGGCGCGCTGTGGGGCTTCATCCACCTGGGCGCATGGGAGCCGGCCGCCTTCAGCATCGACCGATCGTTCCAGCTGCTGTTCATGGTGATCATCGGCGGGCTGGGCTCGATCATGGGCAGCATCTTCGGGGCGGCCTTCATCGTGCTGCTGCCCATCTTCCTCAATCAGGTGCCGGGCTGGTTCGGCCTGTCGATCTCGACCGCGCTGGCCTCGCACCTGGAGTTCATGGTGTTCGGCGCGCTGATCGTGTTCTTCCTGATCGTGGAGCCGCACGGACTGGCGCGGCTGTGGTCGACATTCAAGGAGAAGCTGCGACTGTGGCCGTTCCCGCACTAGAGATGAACACCCCCAGGCTACCCTGCTTCGCAGGTCCGCCTACCCCCTCGAAGGGGGCACACCCTGCGGCCCGGCGAAGCCGGTTTCGCGGGTGTTCGCGAAGGGGCTTCGCTGCGCTCGCCGGGTGCAGCTGCAGTTTGGTTTCGTTGGCTGTTTGAGTGAAATCTATAAGGAGACAAACGTGAAGATGAAATCTCTCGCCATTGCTTTTGCCGCGGCCGCGGCGCTGGCCGGCACGCTGACGCCGGCGGTCGCGCAGGACACCAAGGAGCAGTTCTTCCCGCTGCTGGTCTATCGCACCGGCCCCTACGCACCGAACGGCACGCCCTGGGCCAACGGCAAGCAGGACTACATCAAGCTGGTCAACAGCCAGGGCGGCATCAACGGCGTGAAGATCGCGTTCGAGGAATGCGAGACGGGCTACGCGACGGACAAGGGCGTGGAGTGCTACGAGCGCCTCAAGAGCCGCCCCGGCGTGGCCGTCTTCGACCCCCAGTCCACCGGCATCACCTTCGCACTGACCGACAAGGCGCCGAGCGACAAGATCCCGCTGATCACGCTGGGCTACGGCCTGTCGGCCAGCCAGGACGGCAATGTGTTCAAGTGGAACTTCCCGCTCATGGGCAGCTACTGGACAGGCGCCGACATCCTCGTGCAGCACATCGCCAAGCGCGAAGGCGGCCTCGACAAGCTCAAGGGCAAGAAGATCGCGCTGGTCTATCACGATTCGCCTTTCGGCAAGGAGCCGATTCCGCTGCTGCAGGAACGCGCCAAGCTGCATGGCTTCGAGCTGTCGCTGATCCCGGTGACGGCGCCGGGCGTGGAGCAGAAGTCGGCCTGGCTGCAGGTGCGCCAGCAGCGTCCGGACTACGTGATGCTGTGGGGCTGGGGCGTGATGAACTCCACCGCCTTGAAGGAAGCCGTGGCCACGGGCTACCCGCGCGACAAGATGTATGGCGTGTGGTGGGCCGGCGCCGAGCCTGACGTGAAGGACGTGGGCGCCAACGCCAAGGGCTACCACGCACTGGCGCTCAACACCGCCGGCACGCAGCCCAAGGTGATCCAGGACATCCTGAAGAACGTGCACGACAAGGGCCAGGGCACCGGGCCGCGCGACGAGGTGGGCCAGGTGCTCTACACCCGCGGCGTCATCATCCAGATGCTGACGATCGAGGCCGTCAAGCGCGCCCAGGAGCGCTTCGGCAAGGGCAAGGTCATGACCGGCGAGCAGGTGCGCTGGGGCATGGAGAACCTCGCGCTCGACCAGAAGAAGCTCGACGCGCTGGGCTTCGCCGGCGTACTGCGCCCGATCAGCACCTCGTGCCAGGACCACATGGGCTCGACCTGGGCGCGCATCCACACCTGGGACGGCGCCAAGTGGGGCGAGATGTCCGACTGGTACCAGGCCGACGACTCGCTGCTCAAGCCGATGGTCAAGGCCGCGGCCGACAAGTACGCGGGCGAGAAGAAGATCACCCGCCGTTCGGCTGAAGACTGCGGGAGCTGAGGCACGGCCATGAGCAGCAGCCCCGACATCGTCCTGAACGTCAATGGCATCGAGGTCATCTACAACCACGTGATCCTCGTGCTCAAGGGCGTTTCGCTGCAGGTGCCCGAGGGCCGCATCGTCGCGCTCCTGGGCGGCAATGGCGCCGGCAAGACCACCACGCTGCGCGCCATTTCCAACCTGCTCAAGGGCGAGCGGGGCGAAGTCACCAAGGGCAGCATCGAGCTGCGCGGCGAGCGGATCGAGAACCTCTCGCCGGCCGATCTGGTGCGCCGCGGGGTGGTTCAGGTGATGGAGGGGCGTCACTGCTTCGCCCACCTGACCATCGAGGAAAACCTGATGACCGGTGCATACACCCGCAGCGATCGCGGCGAAGTGGCGGCCAACCTGGAGAAGGTCTACGCCTACTTCCCGCGATTGAAGACCCGGCGCACCAGCCAGGCCGCCTACACCTCGGGCGGCGAGCAGCAGATGTGCGCCATCGGCCGCGCCCTGATGGCCAATCCCAGCATGGTGCTGCTCGACGAGCCGTCGATGGGGCTGGCGCCGCAGATCGTCGACGAGGTCTTCGCCATCGTGAAGGACCTCAACGAGAAGGAGCGCGTCACCTTCCTGCTCGCCGAGCAGAACACCAGCATGGCGCTGCGCTATGCCGACTACGGCTACATCCTCGAAAACGGCCGCGTCGTGATGGACGGACCGGCCGAGGGCCTGCGCGAGAACGAGGACGTCAAGGAGTTCTACCTGGGCATGGGCGGTGGCGACCGCAAGAGCTTTCGCGACGTCAAGAGCTACAAGCGGCGCAAGCGCTGGCTGGCCTAGCGCCACTGGCCACCGTGCTTCACGCGAATGGTTGACCGGACTTTTCTTTTCTTGGGCATTTCATGAGCCTGTACTACGACGCATTGGAAACGCGGGAACCGCAGGAGCGGGAACGTGCGCAGGTGGCGCGGCTGGCGCTGCAGATCGCGCATGCGCAGCGCTCGGCGCCGGCGTTTGCCCGCATCTTCGACGGCGTGGACGCGGCGGCGATCACGTCGCGCGAGGCTCTCGCGCGACTGCCGGTCACGCGCAAGTCGGAACTGCTGGACTTGCAGAAGGCGACGCGCCCGGCCGACCCATTCGGCGGCTTCTCGGCCATCCGTTCTGGCGCGGCCATGCGGCGCGTGTTCGCAAGCCCGGGAACGATCTACGAGCCCGAAGGCATCGCGCCGGACTATTGGCGCACGGCACGCGCACTCTTCGCCGCCGGCATCCGCGCGGGCGAGATGGTGCACAACACCTTCAGCTATCACATGACGCCCGCCGGCTCGATCATGGAGACAGGCGCGCACGCATTGGGCTGCACCGTGTTCGCCGGCGGAACGGGCCAGACGGAGCAACAGCTCGACGCCATTGCCGAACTGCGGCCACAGGCCTATTCGGGCACGCCAAGCTTCCTCAAGATCCTGATCGAGAAGGCGGCCGAGAAGCAGATCGACATCTCGTGCATGAGCAAGGCGCTCGTCTCCGGCGAAGCCTTTCCGCCCAGCCTGCGAGATTGGCTCGCCGAACGCGGCGTGCAGGCGATGCAGTGCTACGCCACCGCGGACGTGGGCCTCATCGCCTACGAAACCGAGGCGCGTGAAGGCCTGGTCATCGATGAAGGCGTGCTGGTGGAAATCGTGCGCCCCGGCACCGGCGACCCGGTGCCCGAAGGCGAAGTGGGCGAAGTGGTGGTGACCACGCTCTTCAACCAGGACTATCCGCTGGTACGTTTCGGCACCGGCGACCTGTCGGCCATCCTGCCCGGCACCTGCCCCACCGGCCGCACCAATGCCCGCATCAAGGGATGGATGGGCCGCGCCGACCAGACCACCAAGGTTCGCGGCATGTTCGTGCACCCCGGCCAGGTCGCGCAGGTGGTTCGGCAGTTCCCCGACGTGCTTCGCGCACGCCTCGTGGTGGAAGGCGAGATGGCGCAGGACCGCATGACGCTCAAGCTCGAATGCGCGGGCGCGCCCGAGGGCTTGGCAGAACGTGCGGCGGACGCGATCCGCGAGGTGACCAAGCTGCGCGGCGAAGTCGTCATCGTCGAACCGGGCACGCTGCCCAACGATGGCAAGGTGATCGAGGACGCGCGCAGCTACAAGTAGCGGCGACGAACGGCCCGCCGCTAATAGCCGGTGGCTGTATCGATATGGTTGCCACTGCCATGCCGATGGTGGTGTACTGCCAATCCCGAAACCATGATGGAGGCGTCCCTTGTCACTGCGCATCAACGACATCACCCCGGACTTCAGCGCCAACACCACGCAGGGTCGCATCCAGTTCCATGACTGGATCGGCGACAAGTGGGTGGTGCTCTTCTCGCACCCCAAGGACTTCACGCCGGTCTGCACCACCGAACTCGGCTACATGGCGAAGATCGAGCCGGAGTTCACCCGCCGCAACACCAAGCTGATCGGCCTGTCGATCGACCCGGTCGACGCGCACGACCGCTGGGCCACCGACATCGAGGAGACGCAGGGCCATCGCCCCAAGTACCCCATGATCGGCGACACCGACCTGGTCGTGGCCAAGCTCTACAACATGCTGCCGGCCGATGAGCCGGGCACGTCGGATGGCCGCACCGCCGCCACCAACGCCACGGTGCGCACCGTGTTCATCATCGGGCCCGACAAGAAGATCAAGCTGATGATGACCTACCCGATGACCACCGGCCGCAACTTCGACGAGATCCTGCGGGCGCTCGATTCCATCCAGCTCACCGCATCGCACAAGGTGGCGACGCCTGCCAACTGGAAGCATGGGGACGATGTGATCATCGCCGGATCGGTGTCCGACGACGACGCAAAGGCGCTGTTCCCCGACGGCTGGAAGGCACCCAAGCCCTACCTGCGGGTGGTCAAGCAGCCCGGCTGATCGATCAGGCGCGCGCGGCCAGCACCCTCTGCAGCCAAGCGATCAGCACCGCGAAAACCTCGGCGCGGTTGGTCTCGTTGAGGGTTTCGTGCCGTGCGCCGCCGAAGACGTGGCTGGACACATCGGTCAGCCCGGCCTCGCGGTAGCGCCGCACCAGCGGCTCGAACCATTCGCCCTTGTTGCTCACCGGGTCCTGGTCGCCGATGAACAGGTACATGGGCAAGCCGGTCGGAATGCGTCCGCGCATCGCGTCGGGTGTGAGCGAAGCCAGCCCCGCGAACATCGAGCCCATGCCCTGCTCGTCGACCGTGAACCCGCACAGTGGATCGGCGATGTAGGCATCCACCTGGGCCGGATCGCGGCTGAGCCAGTCGAAGGGCGTGCGCACGTTCGGCAGCGCGGCGTTCATGTCTTCGAGCCGGAAGCCCGCCTGCAGCCCGGCGCCGAGCAGATCCAGCGCCGTGGTGCCCGACATGACCGCGCCAGACAGCAGCGATGCGTGCTCCACCAGGTAGTACTGCACCGCAAACGAGCCCATGCTGTGGCCCAGCAGGATCAGCGGAACGCCAGGCTGCTGGGCCTGCGCATGGCGGCTCAGCTGCGCCATGTCGTCCACCAGAGCGGCAAAGCCGCGAGGACCGAAGCGGCCCAGTTCTTCGCGCGCGGCGGCGCCCTCACCGTGACCCCGATGTTCGTTGGCGAAGACCACGCAGGCGCATTGGCTCACCAGCGCTTCGGCCAACTCGCGGTAGCGCAGCGAATGCTCGCCCATGCCGTGCGCGATCTGCACGATGGCGCGAGGCGGTGCCGCCGGCTCGGCCTGCCAGCGATGGGCCTCGATCTCATGGCCGTCTGGGGCGGTCAGCTTGAAGTCGGTGCGTGCGATGCCTGTCGTCATGTTCGTCCTTTGCCGGAATCTGGCCAGCCATCGTAGAGGCCGCGGCGCGCCGCTGCATCAGGGCCAGCACCATCACGCCCACGACCGCCAGGTTGACCAGCAGGATCGCTGCGCCCAACAGGGACGGATGCCGCAGCAGATGCAGCACATCGAAAGGCACATAGACGGCACCGCTCAACGCCGCCAGCCATTCGGCCCACGCCCGTTCGCGCAGCAAGCCATAGGCCTCGGTCAGCCGAACGGCGACGTAGGCGGCCGCGCCCGCAGCCAGCCAGAGCAGGTGGGCCTGCTGCTGGTAGTGCTCGGCCGCATCCAGGAAGATCTGCGGATAGTGCGACGCGGGGTTGAGGTGCATGTGGTCCACCAGCGCCGCCGCCACGTCATAGAGGTCCTGCCGGCGGATCAGCGACATGACGCCGGCGGCCGCCGCCAGCACGATCAAGCCCTTGATCGCCTCGACGAACGCGATGGTGCGGATCGCACGCCGTGAAGCGAGGGAGGGTTCGGGCTTGTTCATGCGGGGCGTGCTTGGACTCGAGATCGGGCGACAACGCATTCTGGACGCACGAAGGCCGGCGCGTCGAGCGACCGGCCATCGTGCGCGTTAAAGTTCGCCACTCGCTTGCAGCCCTCCCCCCATGAACGCCGCCACCCTTCCCCCCAGCCGACCGCCGCGCAGCGAACAACAGGTGCGCGTCGACCTGGCCGCCGCCTATCGCATGGCGGCCCAGAACGGGTGGGACGACACGATCTACACCCACCTGTCGGCCAGCGTGCCGGGGGAACCGGGTCACTACCTGATCAACCCCTTCGGCGCGACGTTCGACGAGATCACGGCATCGAGCCTGGTCAAGGTGAACGTGCAAGGCCGCGTGGTGGACGGCTCCGGCGCGCGCGTGAACCCGAGCGGCTTTGCCATCCATGGCGCCGTGCATGCCGCCCGGCCCGATGTGGAATGCGTCATCCACCTGCACACGCCGTGGGGCGTGGCGCTGTCGATGCTGCCGGGAGGCTTGCAGCCCACATCCCAATACGCGATGCGGCTGCATCGACGCCTGGGCCGCCATGCCTACGAAGGCCTGGCGCTTGGCGCCGAAGAACAGCAGCGCATGGTCGCGGCGCTGGGCCGGCTCGATGGCCTGATCCTGGAGAACCACGGCCCCCTGGTCGTCGGCCGCACCGTGGCCGAAGCCTGGATGCTCATGCACCTGCTCGAGCGCGCCGCCAAGGCGCAGCTGCGGGCCATGGCCGCCACCGGCGGAAGCGTTCACGCCGTCAGCGATGCGCTGGCCGAACGCACCTATGCCGAGTGGGTGGGCGACGGCAGCGAATGGGACGGCGACCTCGAATGGCCCGCCCTGCTGCGTCGCCTGGAGCGCACCGCGCCGGGCTTTCGCGACTGAATCGAATCAACCCAACCCAAAGGAGAAACCCACCCATGCCCACCATTCGCGTCGAGATGTTCGAAGGCCGCACCGTCGAGCAAAAGCGCGCCCTTGCGCAAGCACTGACCGAAGCCACCGTTCGCACCCTGGGCGGCTCGGCCGAAGCGGTCGACATCCTGTTCTACGACATCGCCCGGCAGGACTGGGCCACCGGCGGCAAGCTGTGGAGCGACACCGCGCCGGCCAAGCCGGCGGGATCTTGAGGCGCCCTGACTAGGGCCTGAAGCAGCCTGGGGCACGGAGTTGGGGTCGTGCCGCCGCATGCCTGACATCAGTGCGGCAGCGATCGACGTGCCAGCGATCCGTCAATACCCCATTTCGATCAGCTTGCCGCGCATCGCCTGCAGCGACTTGCGCACGCGCGCGAGGTCGCCAGGCGGGCAGACCGACATCGCTTCTTCCGTCAACTTGTCCACCGCCTGTTCGGCGCGGCGATAGACCTTTTCCCCTTTTGGGGCAATGCGCACCACGACGGCGCGCCCATCGCTGCTCGAATCCGTTCTGGCGACCCAGCCTCGCTCCTCCATACCGTGAAGCATGCGCGTGAGGCGCGTGCGCTCGTAGGCGGTCCATTGCGCCAGCTCCTGCATGGTCATGTCGCCCTTGCGCAGCAAGGTGCCCAGCGTGCGCCATTCGGTGGACAGCAGCCCCAGGGGCTTGAGCGCCTCGCCCAGCGCGCGGTCGCGCCGGTACACCACCTGTGTGCACAAAAAGAAGATGTGGTCTTCGAGCTCCATCGGATTCCGGCGCCTTCGTCGAATTTTGGATTTGCGTGCATTTTCACATACAGGCACGCTCCTTGCGTGAATCGTCAGCATGACACGTACCAACGACACGCAAGCGTTTCTCGGTCTGCTGGGCGACATCCCGGCCGACAACGACCCCGACATCGTGCGCCGCAAGAGCCGCGACATGACCGCGAATTTCAGTCCGGTCATGCGGCGCGACGCGCTCGAACGCGTGGCCGACTGCTACGTGCAGCCACGCAATCAGGACGACGTGCTGCGCATCGCCTCGGCCGCGGCGCGCACGCGCATGCCGCTCATGATGCGCGGCGGCGGCACCTGCAACTTCGGCCAGGGCATCCCGCTGGCCGGCGGCGCGGTGATCGACATGACCGCGCTGGACCAGGTGCTGTGGACGCGCGACCAGCGTGTGCGGGCGCAAGCCGGCGCGCGCCTGCTGGCCATCGACCAGGCCACGCGGCCCGAAGGCTGGGAACTGCGCATTCACTCGTCAACGCGCAAGGTGGCCACACTCGGCGGCTTTGTCGGCGGTGGCCATGCGGGCGTCGGCAGTTGCGTCTACGGCATCCTGCGCGATCGCGGCAACATCCTGGGCATGCAGGTGGTGAGCGTCGAGGATGAGCCGCGCATCGTCGAAGTGCGCGGCGACGACGTGAACCTGGTGCATCACGCGTACGGTGCCAACGGCATCATCACGGAACTGGAGATGCCATTGGCGCCGGCCTGGGCCTGGCGCGAAGTGGTGGTGGAGTTCGCCGAATTCATGACGGCGGTGAAGTTCGCCCATGCGCTGGCGACCAGCGATGGCATCGTCAAGAAGCTCGTCTCGGTCATCGGCGATCCCATCCCGCAGATGATGCGGCCGCTGCGGCCGCATGTGGCACCAGGCCGCTCGGCGGTGCTGTGCATGATCGCGCAGCCGCTGATGGAGCCCTTCGAAGCGTTGGTGCGCGACTTCAAGGGCTGCATCACCGTGGACGCGCCGGAGCTGCAGGGGCCTTATCGCATCCCCTTGTACGAGATGTCGTGGGGCCACACCCGCATGCACGTGAACCGCGAGCATCCGGAGATCGTCAGCAACGTGGGGCTGTACCTCGATCCGGACCTGGTGGGCGCCATCGAGCGCAGCCACAAGCGATTCGGCCACCTGAGCGGCATGCACTTCGAGGTCAAGCGCTTCGACGGCAAGCTCAGCTTTCAGGGTTCGCCGTTCTTCAAGTTCGAGAGCGACGCGCAGCTGGCGCAGATCATGGTCGGCATGGCCGAAGACGGCGCCATGGTGGCCAACAACCACACCTTCCTGGTCAAGGAAGGCGGCATGAAGTCGGTGGATGGTGCCGATGCGAAGTTCAAGCACACCATGGACCCGCATGACCTGATGAATCCTGGAAAGCTGCGCTTCGACACGCAGGCCCAGGAGGAAAGCGCGGGCGGCACGCTGCCCAGCGAAGGCTGGCGCTTTCGCCAGACGCGCGCCGAAGAAGACAGCGCCCTGCACGCCTGATTTCCCGTTCCTTCGACTGCCCGAGCACAAGGAGTTCTCGACCATGAATGCATCGCTCAACCGTCGCCATGTCCTGGGCGCGATCGGCGCCACCGCGCTGCTTGCCGCGCCGCCATTCCTGCGAAGCGGCCGCGCGCAATCGCTCACCAAGCTGAGCTACCAGACCGGCTGGCTGGCCCAGGCCGAGCACGGCGGGCTCTATCAGGCACAGGCCACCGGCATCTACCGCGACCACGGCATCGACCTCGACATCCGCATGGGCGGGCCGCAGTTGAACGGCGTCTCGCTGTTCGTTGCCGGCAAGTGCGACTTCACCGAGATCGACAGCTTTCGCATGCTCAGCATGGCGCAGGAGAAGCTGCCGGGCGTGGCCATCGCGTCCTTCTTCCAGAAGGATCCGCGCGTGCTGATGTCGCACCCAGGCGTGGGCAACGACACGCTGGAGGCACTCAAGGGCAAGCCCATCCTCGTGGCCACGGCGGGGCGGCAGACTTATTGGCAATGGCTCAAGGCCAAGTACGGATTCACCGACGAGCAGATCCGCCCCTACACCTTCAACATCGCGCCCTTCCTGGCCGACAAGAACGTGTCGATGCAGGGCTACATCACCAGCGAGCCTTTTGCGGCGCGCCAGTCCGGCGTGTCGCCGGTGATCCACCTGCTGGCCGACAGCGGCTTCGACAACTATTCGGGCCTGGTGGTCGCTTCGCCGAAGATGGTCCAGGAAAAGGCAGAACTGCTGCAGCGCTTCGTCGATGCGACGGCCAAGGGTTGGGCCAGCTATCTGGGCGGCGATCCTTCGCCGGCCAACAAGATGATCCGCACTCACAACCCGGACATGAGCGAAGAGAAGATCGCCTACGCCATCGGAGCCTTGAAGCAATGGGGCATCGTCGAAGGCGGCGACGCCAAGACCCTGGGCCTGGGCGCGATGACGGACGCACGCTGGAAGCGCTTCTACGACACCATGGTCGCGGCAGGCGCGCAGGCTGGCGGACTGGACGTCAAGAGCGCGTACACGCTGCAGTTCGTCGGCAAGCGCGGTTGAAGCACGCAGCGGAAGGCGTCTCCTTGCTTCGACCCGATCTTCCATCCCGCGCCGACCGGCCTGGCGGTGCGCCAGCTCCGTCGCAGCGTCCGCTGCTGCGTTGCAGCGGCGTTTCCAAGCGCTTCGCCAACGGCACGCTGGCGTTGAAGGACGTCGACCTCCAGGTGGGCCAGCATGAATTTCTCTCGCTGCTGGGCCCCTCGGGTTGCGGCAAGAGCACCCTGCTGCGGCTCATCTCCGGCCTGGGTCAGCCTTCGGCCGGCGAGATCGACTGGCCCACCAGCAACTACGACGCACGCGGACTGGCCCGGCCCGACCTGTCCTTCGTGTTTCAGGAACCCACGCTGCTGCCCTGGAAGAACGCACTGGCCAACGTGGCGCTGCCGCTCAAGCTCTCAGGCGTGGACAAGGACGAGCGCATGTCGCGCGCCGCCAAGGCGCTGGCGTCGGTGGGCCTGGCTGGCTTCGAGCGGTCGTATCCGCGCGAGTTGTCCGGCGGCATGAAGATGCGCGTCTCCATCGCCCGTGCGCTGGTGACCAAGCCGCGCATCCTGCTGATGGACGAGCCCTTCGCCGCTCTGGACGAGATTACCCGCGGACGCCTGAACCAGGACCTGCTGGCCCTTTGGGCGCGCGAGCGATTCACGGTCATCTTCGTCACGCACTCGGTGTACGAAAGCGTCTTTCTGTCGCAGCGCATCGTGGTGATGGCTGCTCGCCCTGGCCGCGTGTCGGCCGACATCACCGTCGATTCGCCCTACCCGCGCGAAGCCGGCTATCGCACCAGCCCGGCCTATGCGGCGCATTGCAACGCGGTCTCCGCAGCGTTGGAGCAGGCCATGAACGATGCGCGGAGGGCCGCATGACCGCGACACCGACACTTTCGGAAGTCGAAGACAAGGCGGCGGCCTCGACGGCGGCCCCGATGACAGCCTCACGCCCTGGCGATGCGTCGTTGGAAGCACAGACGCCCCTCTGGCGCGAGCGCCGCATCCTCGGGCTGCGCGCATCCATCTGGCCGCGCGTCCTGGCGCCGCTGGTGCTGGGCCTGGCCTTCCTGGCCTTGTGGACGGCGGTCGTGCGCATGCAGCACATTCCGCCTTACATCCTGCCCGACCCGATCCTGATCGCCCGCACGCTGGTGGCCGACTGGGCCACGCTGTCGGGTTCGCTGTGGATCACGCTGACGATCTCGATGGCCGCCTTGTCGGCGGCGGTGGCGATCGGGCTGGCGCTGGCGATCCTGTTCACGCAGTCCAAGTGGCTGGAGCTTTCGCTCTTTCCCTATGCCATCGTGCTGCAGGTGACGCCCATCGTCGCGATCGCGCCGCTCATCATCATCTGGGCCGACAACGTCAACATCTCGCTGCTCATCTGCGCCTGGCTCGTGGCGTTCTTTCCGATCCTGTCGAACACCACGCTGGGCCTGAACTCGGCCGACCACAACCTGGTCGACCTCTTCCAGCTCTACCGTGCCAGCCGCTGGCAGACGCTCACCCAGCTTCGGCTGCCCGCAGCCATGCCCTACTTTCTGGGCGGCTTGCGGATCTCCGGTGGGCTCTCGCTGATCGGTGCGGTGGTGGCGGAGTTCGTCGCCGGCACCGGCGGCACCGCCTCCGGCCTGGCCTACCGCATCCTGGAATCGGGCTATCAGTTGCAGATTCCGCGCATGTTTGCAGCGCTTGCGCTGGTGTCCTTGTGCGGCGTGGTGATCTTCGCGTGCCTGTCGCTCATCTCCCATCTCTCGCTGCGACACTGGCATGACAGTGCGCGCCGGCGCGAAAACTGACCCCGCTTTGCAGCCCTTCCAATGACCCACGCCTTCTTCCAGCCTCCCGAACAATCCCGCTATGCCCTGCGCAACCTGCGCGCTCCCGAGTGCCTGTTGGACAAGACGGGCCTGCCGCCCGGCAGCCCTGGCACCGTGGCGGTCGACCTTTTGATCGACGAAGGGCGCATCGCCGGCATCGAACCGGCAGGCAAGCTGCCGGCCGAACTCGGCCCTGACATGGATGCGTCGATGGTCCTGCCCGGCATGCTCGACCTGCACACCCACCTGGACAAGGGCCACATCTGGCCGCGCCAGCAGAACCCCACCGGCGACGGTGCCGGCGCCGGCATGGCGACCAAGCAGGACCGCGAGGCCAACTGGAACGCGCACGACGTGGCGCGACGCATGGAGTTCGGGCTGAAGACCGCGTACGCCAGGGGCGTGGTGGCCATCCGCACCCATCTCGATTCGCTGGCGCCGCAGGCGGCCATTTCGTTTCCGGTGTTTCGCGAGATGCGCGAGCGCTGGGCCGGGCGCATCGACCTCCAGGCCTCGTCCATCGCGCCGGTGGACGCCTTCATGAGCGACGAAGGCCGCCAGTTGGCCGACATCGTGGCCGAGAGCGGCGGCCGCCTGGGCTTCGTCACCAAGTCGATGGCCTATCCGCAAGAGCCGGTGCCGCCCATGATCGACGAGGCCATCGCCAACGCCATGAAGCTGGCGCGCGAGCGCGGGCTCGACCTCGACCTGCATGTGGACGAATCGACCGACCCGCGCGCACAGACCTTGATCCGCATTGCCCGCGGCGCCATCAAGCACGACTTCCCGGGCCGCATCCTGTGCGGGCATGTCACGGCGCTCGCTTTGCAAAGCGACGAGACGATCGACGAGACCCTGCGCGCCTGCGTCGAAGCGGGCATCGACATCGTCAGCCTGCCCACCGTCAACATGTACCTGCAGGACCGCAGCGGCGAGGCTCGCACGCCGCGCTGGCGGGGCGTGACCGTGCTGCACGAGATGAAGGCGCGGGGCCTGAGGGTGGCCGTGGCCGGCGACAACTGCCGCGACCCGTTCTATGCCTACGGCGACCACGACATGCTGGACACCTACACGCAGGCGGTGAAGATCGCGCACCTCGACCATCCGCTGTCGGACTGGATCCGCGCCGTCACCGAAACGCCGGCGGCCATCATGGGCCTGGATCGCGGCATGCTGCGCGCTGGCAGCGGCGCCGACCTGATCGTGCTCAAGGCACGCAGCTATTCCGAGATGCTGGCGCGCCACCAGTTCGACCGCTGCGTGATCCGCGCCGGACGTGCCATCGACACGCGAGCGCCGGACTACCGGGAACTCGACGATCTGATGGGCGTGGCGCCCTGAAGCCGAAGCCTTCGGCCGGCACCACGCTGGTGCTCACTTCATAGGGCTATCAGGGATGGGCAAACGGCGGCCTCTGGATAAGATCGCCGCTTACTTTTTCTTACCTGTACCCCCTGGAGACCTTATGAAGAAACTGTTCACCCTCGCGGTGATCGCCGCCGCCGCCTTCGGTGCACAGGCGCAGGACTACCCTGGCGACAAGGTCGTCACCATCGTGGTGCCCTTTGCCGCGGGCGGCCCCACCGACCGCGTGGCACGCGACCTGGCCGAAGCCATCCGCAAGCCCCTGGGCGCCACCAGCGTGGTGATCGACAACGCCGCCGGCGCCGGCAGCACCATCGGCAACGCCAAGGTCGCACGCGCCAAGCCCGACGGCTACACGCTGCTGCTCACCCACGTGGGCATGGCCACCACCCCGGTGCTGTACCGCAAGCTCAGCTACGACTACCAGAAGGACTTCGAGTACCTGGGCATGGTCAACGACGTGCCGATGACGCTGATCGGCAAGCCCGACCTGCCGGCCAACAACTTCAAGGAACTGCGCGAATGGATCGCCAAGTCCGGCGGCAAGGTCAACCTGGGCAACGCGGGCATCGGCTCGGCCTCGCACCTGTGCGGTCTGCTGTTCCAGAGCGAGCTCAAGGCGGAGATGACCACCGTGCCGTACAAGGGCACCGCGCCGGCCATTGCCGATCTGATCGGCGGGCAGATCGACCTGCTGTGCGACCAGACCACCAACACCACCGGCCAGATCGAGGGCAAGAAGGTCAAGGCCTATGCGGTCACGACGATGAAGCGGCTGACCACGCCGGCGCTCAAGGACCTGCCCACGCTGGACGAGTCGGGGCTGAAGAACTTCCAGGTGACGATCTGGCACGGCCTGTATGCGCCCAAGGGCACGCCCGAGGCGGTGACCAAGAAGATCAACGAGGCGCTGAAGGTGGCGCTGAAGGATCCGGACTTCGTGAAGAAGCAGGAAGGCCTGGGCGCCGTGGTGGTGAGCGACAAGCGCGTGGAGCCGGCCGAGCACAAGAAGTTCGTGGAAAGCGAAGTGGCACGCTTCGGCCCGGTGATCAAGGCCGCGGGCGTCTACGCCGACTGAGCGAGCCGCAACGATCGAGACTGCAGCCCCGCCGAGATCGCGCACGCGGGCGCTGCCAGGACGATCAAGCCGCCGGAGCCGAAGAGGCCCGGCGGTTTTTTTTCGTCTGCCGGGCCTGGCGCTCGTGGGCCGCCGGATGCAGTGGCCGCAGGTATTCATGCAACACGAAAGCCGACGCGCCGACGGCCGGCGCCAAGGCTCCGTAGCGCGCCGCCCGCACCTGGGGCATGGGCAAGCCGGCATCGCTGGCGTACTGGGCGACCGCATCGCACGCGCGGGCCAGCAGTTGCGGGTCGTTGGCGCAACTGGCGCCGCCGACGACGATGACGCGCGGGTTGAAGGTCACCCACAGGTTCTGGAGAAGAACGCCCAGGAAGCGGGCAGCCCTTTCCGGGTCGCTGCCGCTGCGAGATAGCGCGCGGGAGCCGAAGAAGGCCTCGGCGCAGCCGCGCCGCCCGCACGAGCACGCAGGGCCGTCGACTTCGAGGATGGTGTGGCCGATCTCGCCGGCCATGCCCTGCGCGCCGACGAACAGGCGGTCGTTGAGCACGATGCCCGCGCCCACGCCCACGTCGCAGTTCACGAAGATGAGCGGATCGGTGTCGCTGCCCGGGTGCGCGCCGCCCTCGCCCACGTCGAATTCGTATTCGCCCAGTGCGGCGGCATCGGCTTCGTTCTGCAGTTGCACAGGCACGTCGCCGACGCGCGCCGCCTGCAACGCGGCGCTGAGCGGGCTGAGCAGGTCGACGTCGCGCCAGCCAAGGTTGGGCGCGAAGCGCACGCGCCCGCTGTCCTGATCCACCGCACCGGGCACGCCGACACCGATGCCGGCCAGCCGCAACCCGCGCGCCGCCAACGCGCGCTGCGCCTGCGCGGCCAGCGCCGCCGATTGCCGGCTCACGCACTCGGGCGACGGATCTTCCAGAGCCTCTTCGTCGGAATGCAGCAGCGCGCCCTGCAAGGACACGCAGGCCAGCCGCATTCGCTCCACGCCCACCTCGATGCCGGCCAGCGCACGCACGCCGACGTCGATGGCCAGCGGCGTGGACGGGCGCCCCGCACCGTCGGCCACCGGCGCGCCGGACTCATGCAACCAGCCTTCTTGCAGCAGCTCGCGCACCAGCAGCGTGACAGTGGACTTGGTGAGCCCGCTTTCCTGCGCCAGCCGCGCCCTGGACAGGCCCGGCTGCGCGCGCGACAGCCGCAGCAGCACGCTGCGGTTGATGCGCTTGACCAGCTGCTGATCGCCGGTGGTTCTCATGCGGCGTCACGCACGCACTGCGGCTTTCCCTCCGGTCGCTTGCCCGCGATGATCATGCCCAGCACCTCGTCCTCGGTCACGTCGGGCGTGGCGTAGGTGCCCACCAGCCGGCCGTTCTTCATCACCGCGAGGCGGTCGCTCAGCCCGAACACATCGGGCATGTCGTGCGTGATCAGGAAGATGCCCACGCCATCGGCCTTGAGCTGGCGCACCAGGCCGCCGACCATCGCCGTTTCCTCGGGGCCGAGTGCCGCGCACGGCTCGTCCATGATCAGGATGCGGGCGTTGAAGTACAGGGCGCGCGAGATCGCCACCACCTGCCGCTGTCCGCCAGAAAGCCGCCGCACCGGCACGCGGATGTTGGTGAAGTTCTTGTTCAGCCGGGCGAAGACCTTGCGGGCCTCGACTTCCATGAAGTGATCGTCCAGCGTGCGCCAGCGGGTCAGCTTCTCGCGGCCCAGGAAGAGGTTGGCCACCGAATCGAGGTTGTCTGCCAGCGCCAGCGTCTGGTAGATGGTCTCGATGCCTTGCGATTGCGCGTCGGCCGGCGTGCGGATGCTGACCGGCTGGCCGGCGACGCGCACTTCGCCCGCGTCGATGGGATAGGCGCCCGCCAGCATCTTCATCAGCGTGGACTTGCCGGCGCCGTTGTGGCCCAGCAGCGCCACCACCTCGCCGGGATGCAGGTTGACGCTGACATCGTCGACCGCCTTGATGCCGCCGAATGATTTGTGGATGCCGCTCAGTTGAACCAGGGGTTGTGCGTTCGTCATTTCACGCCTCCCCGAACTTGCGGCGATACAGCACGTCGAACACCACCGCGACGATCAGCACCTGGCCGATGATGACCATGCGCTTGCCGATGGACACGTCGAGCAGCAGCATGCCGCTGTCGAGCGACTGCATGATCAGCGCACCCAGCACCGAGCCGAAGATGGAGCCCGCGCCGCCAGAAAGCGCAGTGCCGCCGATCACCGCAGCAGCGATCACGTACAGCTCCGCGCCGGTGCCCAGCGAGTTGGTGCCGGCATTCAGGCGCGCGATGGAAACGATGGCCGCCACCGTCACCAGCACACCCAGCAGCGCGAACAGCATCAGCGTGACGCGCCGGACCGGAATGCCGACCAGGGCCGCCGCATCCGGATTGCCGCCCATCGCGAAGACGTAGCGGCCGAAGCGGGTGCGGTGCACCAGGAACGAAAGCCCGACCGCGACCGCGGCCCAGATGAGCACCGGGATCGGCAGCCCCTGCGCGGTCTCCTTGTTGCCGATGCGATAGTCGTTCATCACTGCGGCAAAGGCGAGCACCACGAGAATGGGCGCCGCCGTGACCATCACGTCGAGCACGAGCGGTTGATTGGGCATGCCATGGCGTGCCCGCGCACTGCGCTTTTGCACCATGCGCGCCACCAGCACCACGGCGATCGCCGCGGCCACCAGCCAGGTCCAGGTCGTGCCGATGCCGCCGTCGTAGCCGCCGCCCAGCATCTGGAACACGGGGTCGTTGACCGGCTGCGTCTTGCCGTCGGCCACCAGGAAGGCGGCGCCGCGGAACGACATGAGTCCGCCCAGCGTGACGACGAAGGACGGCACGCCCAGCCCGGCCGTGAGCCAGCCTTGATAGAGCGAAACCAGCAGCGCCACCGCCAGGCCGGCCAGGCAGGCCGCGGGCCAGGGCCAGCCGGACGTGTATTGCAGATAGGCGATCAGCACACCGATGAAGCCCATGACCGAGCCGACCGACAGATCGATGTGGCGGGCAACGATGATCAGCACCATCACGGTCGACACGATGCCGACCACCGCCGTCTGCTGCGCCAGGTTGTAGAGGTTCTCCGGCGTCAGGAAGAGCCCGCCCGAAAAGATGTGGAAGCCCACGGCGAGCGCGATGAGCAGCACGCACATGAGCAAAAGGCGCAGGTCTACGCCGGTGCGCCGCCACAGCGGCAATTCTTTGGTTGTCATGTCGATCCTCCTTGGGTCTTCTTGTCGTGAAATGCCACGCTGGCTCGCTCGGGGCAGGACGCGCGCTCGCGCCCTTGCGGCTGCTCCGGGCCAAGGCAGGAACCGGCGCGGCGCCTGCCTTGGATGACGCCTACTTGCAGGCGGGCGGCGCCTTGTCGGCCGCCACGCCCTTGCAAAGGTCGGCCTTGCTGATCCAGCCCGCCTTGACGATGACGTCGAGGTTGTCGCGGGTGATCGGCACCGGGGTCAGGAAGCGCGAGTTCAGGGCCACCTTCTTTTCGCCGCCCGACCAGGTCGTCGAGTTCTCCACCGGCTTGCCGCTCGCCAGGGCGACGGCCGCGCTGGCCGCTTCCCGGCCAAGTTCGCGGGAGTCTTTCCACACTGAGACGGTCTGCGTGCCCAGTGCAATGCGGTTGAGCGCCGCATGGTCCGCGTCCTGCCCGGACACGGGGATGCCGCGGATGCCCTTGGCCGTGAGCGCGGCCACCGCGCCGCCGGCCGTGCCGTCGTTGGCCGCCACCACCGCGTCGACCTTGCCGGCGTTGCGCGTGAGGATCTGCTCCATGTTCTTCTGCGCGACCTCGGGCTTCCAGCCTTCGGTGTATTCGTCGCCCACGATCTTGATGTCGCCCTTCTTCACGGCGGCGTCGACGATCTCCTGCGCGCCGGCGCGAAGGAAGTTGGCGTTGGGATCGGTGGGCGAGCCCTTGATGAAGACATAGTTGCCCTTGGGCACCAGCTTGTAGACGGCGCGCGCCTGCATGCGGCCGACCTCGACGTTGTCGAAGGTGATGTAGAACACCCCGGGCGCCTCGATCAGCCGGTCGTAGGCCACCACCGGGATCTTGCGCTGCGTGGCCTTGTTGACCGCCGGCAGGATCGCGTCCTTGTCCATGGCCAGCACGATCAGCGCCTTCGCGCCCTTGGAGATCAGGCCCTCGACGTCCGCCAGTTGCTTCTCGGGCGATCCGCCCGCATCGGCGCTGACGTACTTGGCACCGAGCTTTTCCAGCTGCGCCTTGATGGCGGTCTCGTCGGTCTTCCAGCGCTCCTCCTGGAAATTGGACCAGCTCACGCCGACCACGGTCTGGGCAAAGGCACCGGCGGCGCACAGGCCGAGCGCAACGACGCCGAGCGCGCGCAGAGTCTTGTTGTTCATAGGTATGTCTCCGAAATGAGGGTTTTGGTCGCCCTGGCCGTTCAGCGGGTCGCGCCTTTTAGTTCGAGCAACGAACTAACTATGGCCGGCCTGCCGCGCGATGTCACCGGGGTAAGCACTGAATACTTTCGCGCGCCCAAGCGGCAGTTTGTGAGCAATCGAAACCGGCGGCGCGGTCAGGCACCGCCGGAGCGTCGCTCACTCAGGTCACTTGTCTACTTGGGTCGGATGGCATCCGCCGTGCCCTGGATGAAGGCCTTGATCTTCTCGACGTCCTCGGCGCTGAGCTTTCCGGTGAAGTCGGGCATGCCGCGGGCCATGGCCGGCCCCTTGAAGATGAACTTGTCGAGGTTCTCGATGTAGGCCGCATCCATGTAGCCCAGGTTCGGGATGTTGCCGCCGCGATCCACGCCGGGCACGCCGTGGCAGAACACGCAGTTGCTGACATAGAGCATCGTGCCCGGCGTGACCAGGGCCGGGTCGTACTTCACGCCGGCCACCAGCTTGCCCACCTTGGCGTCGACGAACGCGGGCATGGGCGCCTTGCCGCCGACGACGAAGGTGTAGACGGTGCCCGGCCCCTGGCGGTCGCTCGCGCGCTGCGCAAGGCCGTAGACGCCGCCCCAGCCGGCGGCGATCGAGACGTATTGCTTGCCGTCCATCATGAAGGTCATGGGCGCCGCAACCACACCGGTGCCGGTGGGCGTCTCCCACAGCTTTTCGCCGGTCTTGGCGTTGTAGGCCACCATGCGCCCGTCGGCCGTGCCCTGGAACACCAGGTTGCCGGCGGTGGTGAGCGTGCCGCCATTCCAGGGCGACACATGCTCCACGCCCCACGCCTCCTTCTGCGCCACCGGGTCCCAGGCCACCAGGCGGCCCATGGGCTTGCTCTTGGGCGGCTCTGCGTTGGCGAACATGGCGGTGTTCCAGCCCAGCGCGGCATGGGGACGGCCCGGCGCGTTCTCATTGAACTTCCAGGCCTTGTCGTCCATCAGGTTGAGCGGGATGTGCTGCGCCGGCAGGTAGGCCAACCCGGTTTGCGGATTGAAGGACATCGGATGCCAGTTGTGCGCGCCGAAGGGCCCAGGAACCGAATCGCCCGGCTTCTCGTTCGCGCGCGCCGCCGCCACCTCGATGGGGCGACCGTTCTTGTCGTAGCCGGTGGCCCAATTCACATCGACGAAGTTCTTGGCCGAGATGAACTTGCCGTCGGTGCGGTCGATGACGAAGAAGAAGCCGTTCTTGGGCGCATGCAGGATGGTCTTGCGCTTCTTGCCGTCGATGGTGAGGTCGGCCAGGATCATCGGCTGGGTGGAGGTGTAGTCCCAGTTGTCGCCCGGCGTTTCCTGGTAGTGCCACTTGTACTTGCCGGTGTCGGGGTCGAGCGCGACGATGGAGGCAAGGTAGAGGTTGTCGCCGCCCTTGGGGCTGCGCTTGCTGTGCGCCCAGGGCGAGCCGTTGCCGGTGCCGATGTACAGCAGGTTCAAGTCGGGGTCGAAGGCCATGGTGTCCCACACCGTGCCGCCGCCGCCCGCCTCCCAGTACTTGCCGGTCGGGTCCCAGGTCGCGGCCGCCTTCTTCATCGACTCGTCCTCGAAGGGCTTGGACGGGTCGCCCGGCACGGTGAACCAGCGCCACTTCTGCGCGCCCGTGGCGGCATCGTAGGCGGTGACGTAGCCGCGTACGCCGTATTCGGCGCCGCCATTGCCGATGATGACCTTGCCCTTGACCACGCGCGGCGCGCCGGTGATGGTGTAGGAGCGCGCGTGGTCGATCAGGGTGTCCTTCTCCCAGGCCACCTTGCCGGTGGCCGCGTCGAGGGCGATCAGCCGGCCGTCATACGCGCCGACGTACACCTTGCCCTGGTAGAGCGCCACGCCGCGGTTGACCACGTCGCAGCAACCCCTGTAGCCCTTGGACCGGTCGACCTTGGGATCGAAGCTCCACAGTCGCTTGCCGGTGCGCGCGTCGATGGCGTGCACGACGCTCCACGACGCAGTGACGTACATGATGCCGTCCACCACCAGCGGCGTGGCCTCGACGCCGCGCGTGGATTCCAGGTCGTAGCTCCATGCCAGGCCCAGTTCCTTGACGTTGCCGGTGTTGATCTGGTCGAGCCGGCTGTAGCGCGTCTCGGCATAGTCCAGCCCGTAGCTGGGCCAGTCGGGCGTCTTGGCGGCGTTGGAACGGATGAATGCGCCATCCACCTTGCCGGCCGCGGTCTTCGAAGGCTCGGCCGAACCCTTGCCCTGCGCGGCTGCGAGGCCCGCGGCTGCGAACAGCGCGAAGCCCAGCGTGAGCGCCGTCGAAAGTCTCTTCATCGTGCGTCTCCTGCTTGTTGTTTGCGGCTCGAAGAATGGTGCGATGCCCGTGCAGGCGGGCTTCGGGCTTTCCCGAAGGCCTGGTAACGCGATGCAAGCGGTGCCAAGCGGCTGGGGTTAGCCCGCTCTTGATGATTGGTCACGATCGATACGATCCAGCACGCAAATGCGCGCCGTCGTTCGCGCTGGAGTCCACATGAATTCCCCCCTTCCCGATCTGGGCGAGCGGCGCTCGCTCTATCGCACGATGCTGCGCATCCGCGCCTTCGAAGACGCGGCCGAAGCCGCCAGCCAAGGCGGCGTGAGCGCCTATGGCCAGCAGGCCGGCACGGCCGCCAAGGTGCGCGGCCCCCTGCATCTTTCCACCGGGCAAGAGGCGGTACCCGCCGGCGTCTGCGCGCACCTTCGGCGCGGCGACTACCTGACCTCGACCCATCGCGGCCATGGCCACACGCTGGCCAAGGGCGCCGACCTCACCCGCATGATGTGCGAGCTGTTCGGCAAGGCCACCGGCTTCAACGGCGGCAAGGGCGGGTCGATGCACATCGCGGACTTCTCGGTCGGCATGCTCGGCGCCAATGGCGTGGTAGCGGCCGGGCTGCCGATCGCGGTGGGCGCGGCGCACGCGCAGAAGCTGCGCAAGTCGAGCGCGGCGGGCGGCGCGGTGGACGGCGACGCCATCACCGCCTGCTTCTTCGGTGATGGCGCCATCAACCGGGGCCCGTTCCTGGAAGCGCTCAACTGGGCCAAGGTGTACCAGTTGCCCGTTCTCTTCGTGTGCGAGGACAACCGCTGGAGCGCCACCACGTCCAGCGGGCCGATGACTGCGGGGGACGGCGCCTCGGCGCGCGCTGCGTCGATGGACATCGAGTCGGTGCAGGTGGACGGCAACGACGTGTTTGCGGTGCACGGCGCCGCATCGGATCTGATCGCCCAGGTCCGCACCGGCCAGGGGCCGCGGCTGCTGCATGCGCTGACCTACCGTGTGAAGGGCCACGTGTCGGTCGACCCTGCCGCCTACCGCGATGCGGGCGAACTGGCGGCCGCCCTCGAGACCGACCCGATCGCACGGGCCCGCGCCGCGCTGCTCGCCAGCGGCGTGAGCGCCGCCGAACTCGACGCCCTGCAGGACGAAGCGCTGGCCGAAGTCCAGGACGCACTGGCTGCCGCCGACGCGGCGCCCTGGCCCGAAGCCACCGCGGCCTTCGAAGACGTGCAGGATGTGGGAGCCGGCCAATGGATCTGACACCGATGCAGGAACAGACGGCCGCAGCCGTCGAGACGCTCAGCTATGCCCAGGCGGGCGCACGCGCCCTGCAGCGCGAGATGGAGGCGGATGCGCGCGTGCTGGTGATCGGCGAAGACGTCGGTCGCGGCGGCATCTTCGGCCAGTACGCCGGGCTGCAGGGGCGCTTCGGTGCCAACCGCGTGATCGACACGCCCATCAGCGAGGCCGCGATCATGGGAGCCGGCGTCGGCATGGCACTGGCCGGCATGCGCCCGGTGGTCGAGATGCGCGTGGTCGACTTCGCGCTGTGCGGCATGGACGAGCTGGTCAACCAGGCCGCGAAGAACCGCTACATGTTCGGCGGTCAGGGCCGCGTGCCGATGGTGGCGCGCATGCCTGGCGGCATCTGGGATGCGTCGGCGGCGCAGCATTCGCAATCGCTGGAAGCCTGGTTCGCGCATTTGCCGGGCGTGGTCGTGGTGTGCCCGTCCACGCCGCAGGACAACTACAGCTTGCTGCGCGCGGCCGTGCAGTGCGACGACCCGGTGGTCTACATCGAACACAAGACGCTGTGGGGCCAGCAGGCCGCCGTGGACGAATCGCGGGTGGTGCCGCTCGGGCGTGCGCAGCGCGTGCGCGAGGGCGATGCGCTGACGCTGGTGAGCTGGAGCCGGCAGCTCCACGTCTGCCAGCAGGCTTGCGAGGCGCTGGCGGCGCAAGGCGTGGCGGTCGACCTGATCGATCTGCGCACATTGTGGCCCTGGGATCGCGAGACGGTGCTCGAGTCCTGCGCTCGCACGCGCCGGCTGCTGGTGGTGCACGAAGCGGTGCAGGCGGCAGGCTTCGGCGCCGAGATCGTCGCAACGGCCGCGCAAGAAACCGGCTGCCGCATCGGGCGCCTGGGCGCACCGCGCATTCCGGTGGGCTATTCGCCCATCCTCGAAGCGCAGTCGCGCATCGATGCCGCCCGCGTCGTTCAAGCGGCGCTGCATCTCGCCGAGGCGAGCGCCTGAACGCCTTGGATCGAGGCATCGACATGACCACCGAGCCCTCCACCGATTTCTCGTCTGGTGCCGCAGCCCACGCCGCGGCCGGTGCGAATGCCAGTTCGCAGGACGAACTGCTTCTGCTTCGCCTGGTGCGCGTCGTCAACATGGCGGCGCGCCCCTTCGCGCAGACGGTGGGTCGCGAATACCAGCTGTCCTTGCCCGAATGGCGCGTGATGGCCGTCGTCGCGCGCTATCCGGGAAGCACGGCCAGCCAGGTCTGCGACCTGTGCGGCATGGACAAGATGACGGTCAGCCGCGCCCTGGCGGGGCTGGAGCAATCGCAACGTCTCGAGCGCTGCGCCGACGAGACGGACCATCGCTGCACGCGTCTGTACCTGAGCGAAGCGGGCTCGACCCTGCATGGGATCGTTCACGAGAAGGCGCGCATGCGCGAGCTTCAACTGTTCGCGGGCACCACGCCCGCCGAACGCGAGCGCCTGTCCGCCACGCTGGACAAGGTGGTCGCGGCCATGGCGCGCCACGACGTTTGAGCGCCGCCGCATTTTTCGCAAGCCCCCAAGGAGACAAAGCATGAATCGATCGCCAAAGTTCACCTCCCGCCGCAGCGTGCTGGGCGCCTGCGCGCTGGCATGGCTGGCCGCCACGGGCGTGGCCTCGGCCCAGGACGCCTGGCCGAGCAAACCGGTGCGCATCGTCGTGCCGTTCGCGCCGGGCGGCACCACCGACATCCTGGCCCGCGCCATCGCGCCCGAGCTGTCTACGGCCTTCGGCCAGCAGTTCTTCGTCGACAACCGCCCCGGAGCCGGCGGCAACGTGGGCGCCGAGGTCGTCTCGCATGCGGCACCCGACGGCTACACGCTGCTGATGGGCACGGTGGGCACGCACGGCATCAACCGGGCGCTGTACCCCAAGCTGCCCTACGACCCCATCAAGGACTTTGCGCCCGTCACGCTGGTGGCCGCCGTGCCCAACGTGATGGAGATGAACGCACAGAAGGCGAAAGACCTGAACATCCGCAACGTGCAGGACTTCATCAAGTACGCCAAGGCGCACCCGGGCCAGTTCAACATGGCCTCCAGCGGCAGCGGCACCTCGATCCACCTGGCGGGCGAGTTGTTCAAGTCGATGACGGGCGTGTCGATGACCCACATCCCGTACAAGGGCTCCGGGCCGGCCCTGCTGGACATGGTCGGCGGCAATGCGGATGTGATGTTCGACAACCTGCCCTCGTCGATGGCGCAGATCAAGGGCGGCAAGCTGGTGGCGCTGGCGGTGACCAGTTCGAAGCGCTCGTCCGCCCTGCCCGACGTGCCCACGGTCGAAGAAGCGGGTGGGCCGGCGCTCAAGGGTTTCGAGGCCAGCTCATGGTTCGGTCTTCTCGCGCCTGCAGGCACGCCGGCGGACGTGGTCAACCGGGTCCAGCAGGCGGTGGCCAAGGCGCTCGACACACCCGCCATGAAGGAGAAGCTTCAGGCGCAGGGCGCCATCCCGAGCGGCAACACGCCCGCCGAGTTCGCCCAGCTGATCGACAGCGAGCACAAGAAGTGGGCCAAGGTCGTGAAGGACTCCGGCGCGAAGGTGGATTGAGGCGAAGAAGCGCCTTCTACCTGGGGCTCAAACGCCCCAGACGACGTCCTTGCCCGCCGCCAGCGATCGCTTGAGCATGTTCAGCAGGGGCGCAGCGCGCTGGTGAAGGCCGACATGCTGGCGCTCCGCGTCCTCGGCGTGATCCTCGGCGGCATAGGCGTCGTGGTTGTGGCGGTTGGAATCGGAATCGGAGCCGATGGCGCTTTCCAGCGCACTGATCGCCGCAGGCATCTGCTCGACGGTGATGATGCCCTTGCTGGATGACTTGCCGATGATGTCCAGCAGCGCACGGGCGTTGCTCTCCATCATGACGAAGGATTCGGTGGCTTGGGATTGGAATTTGTAGAGCATCGCTTTACCTGTACATGTAGTCGCGTGAGAAAGGATAGTCCGACTGTGCGCCACGAATGGCGCCAGTCGCCATGTCGCCGTCAGGTTTGGCGCACAGCATCTGGTGCAGCGAGATCCACCCTTGTTCGAAGGCCATGGCCGAGCCAGCGAGATATAGCCGGTAGGCCCGCATCACGCGTTCGGCCCGATCGGCATTGCCGGTTCCGCGCTCGAGCACCTGGCGTGCGGCGTCGAGTTGCGTCTCGAGCGCATCGGACCATGACCACAAGGTGCGCGCATAGTGCGGGCGCAGGTTCTCGGTATCGACCATCTCCAGTCCGGCCTCGGCGGTTTCACGCAGGATGCGCGAGACGTGCAGCAGTTCGCCGCCCGGGAAGATGTACTTCTCGATGAAGTCCCCCATGCCCGCGCCCAGTTGCTGGTAGTCCACCTGGCCTGAGGTGATGCCGTGGTTGAGCAGCAGGCCGCCCGGACGCAGCAGCCGCATGATGGTGTCGAAATACGCGCGCATGTTGGCGCTGCCCACATGCTCGAACATGCCCACCGATGAAATCTTGTCGAAAGGTTGGTCGGGCTTGAGCTGGCGGTAGTCCAGCAGTTCGACCTTGACGCGGCCGGCAAGCCCACGCTCTTCGATCAACCTGTTGACGTACGCGTACTGGTTCTTCGACAGCGTGATGCCGGTGCCGCGCACGCCGTAGTTCTCGGCGGCCCAGAGCAGCAATCCGCCCCAGCCCGAGCCGATGTCGAGGTGGCGCTCGCCCTCGCGCAGGTCAAGCTTTCGGCAGATGTGGTCGAGCTTGGCTTCCTGAGCCTGCGCGACCGTCATCGCGGCGTCCTTGAAATAGGCGCACGAATAGACGCGGCGCGGATCGAGCCAGAGTGCGTAGAAGTCGTCGGAGACGTCGTAGTGGAACTGGATCTGCTCGGCATCCTTGTGCAGCGAATGCAGACGGTGCGACTTGCGCCCGCGCAGGAAGTGCGTCCACCAGCCATGCTGGGTCTGCGCCGGGTTGTCCGGCAGCAGGCCGACGGCTGCGTCGGTCAGGTCGCGCATGGCGCCCTGGATCTGTACCTTGCCCTCCACATAAGCCTCGCCGATGGCGCCGATCTGCCGGCTGGCCAGCTTGGCCAGCGCAGACCAGTCCTTGAATGCCAGCGTGACGCGCGAATCCGGACTGGCCACACGACGCCCATCGGGCAGCTCCAGGGCGATGGGCACCCGAAGCGTTGCGAGCTGGGACTCAATCTTAGGTATCAGGCTCTGCATGGCCCGATTTTTGCCACGCACGTACACAAGCGTCAACAAATCTAATTGGCGACGGCATTGCGTCCTACAGTTGTTGAGAGATAAACTATTTATCAGTCAACCGCATTGTTCGGCTCGCCATTCGAGCGTCCGGTTCATTGGCGGTGCTTGCGGAGATTGCATGAATCCATCTTTCGACAGCTTCGTTGTGGACCGTCTGCCCCCAAGGTCGCAGTGGCCGCGCTTCAGCAACGACGCCGTGATTCCCGATGGTCAGCAGACGCTGAACCTGGTCGATGCGTTGTTCGACCGAGCCTTTGCCGCTGGCCATGCCGATCGGCCGATGCTGCGTGCGCCGGGCCGCACCCTGACTTACCGACAGGCGAGCGAAGAGGTCAATCGCATCGCCGAACTGTTGTCGGTCGACCTCGGCCTCGTGCCTGGCAACCGCGTGCTGCTTCGCGGCGGCAATTCGATCGCGATGGCCTTGGGCTGGCTGGGCGCGGTGAAGGCCGGCATGGTTGCGTTGGCCACGATGCCGCTGCTGCGCGCGCGCGAGCTCGGCGACATCCTGGAGAAGGCACAACCCTCCGCCGCCTTGTGCGATGCGCGCCTGCTCGACGAATTGAAGGCGGCCTGTGCGACACCGGCGGGTGCCTCGGTGCGTGAGATCGTGGCGTTCAATGCGCCGACGGACGCCGCCTCGATGGAGGCACGCGCCGCCGGCAAGAGCGGCCAGTTCGTGCCCGCCTATGCATCGAAGGCCGATGACATTGCGCTGATGGCCTTCACCTCCGGCACCACCGGCAAGCCCAAGGCGCCGGTGCACAGCCATCGCAACGTGCTGGCCGCCTGCACGGCGTGGCCCGATCACGTCTTGAAGCTCGGCCCCGGCGATGTGGTGATCGGCTCGCCGCCCCTGGCCTTCACCTTCGGCCTGGGCGGAGTGCTGCTGTTCCCGATGTGGGCGGGCGCATCGGTGTGGCTGCCCGACTCGGGCTACACGCCGGAATCGATGGTGCGCACCATCCGTGAACAAGGGGTCACGGTGTGCTTCACCGCCCCCACCTTCTATCGCCAGATGGCGCCGATCGCCAAGGCCGAAGGTGTGCCGACGTTGCGCAAGACAGTCAGCGCCGGCGAAGGCCTGCCGGATGCGACACGCCAGTTGTGGAAGGACGCCACGGGCATCGAGATGATCGACGGCATCGGCGCGACCGAGATGTTCCACATCTTCATCTCGTCGGCCGGTTCGGAGGTGCGACGCGGCGCCATCGGGAAGGTGGTCCCCGGCTATACGGCACGCGTGGTGGACGCCGATGGCCAGGAGGTGCCGCGCGGCACGGTCGGCAAGCTGGCGGTGCATGGCCCCACCGGCTGCCGCTACCTGGACGACGAGCGCCAGCTGAAGTACGTCAAGGACGGATGGAACTTCCCCGGCGATGCTTTCATGCAAGATGAAGATGGGTACTTCTTCTACCAGGCACGCGACGACGACATGATCATCACCGCCGGCTACAACGTCGGCGGCCCGGAGGTAGAAGACGCTTTGCTGCGGCATCCGGCCGTGGCCGAATGCGGCGTCGTCGGCGCGCCGGACGAGTTGCGCGGCATGATCGTGCAGGCTTGGTGCGTGCTCAAGCCCGGCCAGGTGGGCGATGCCGCCATGGTCAAGACGCTGCAGGAACACGTGAAGGCCAGCATCGCGCCTTACAAGTACCCGCGCTCGATCATGTTCGTCGAGGCGCTGCCGCGCACCGAGACGGGCAAGCTGCAGCGCTTCAGACTGCGGGAACTGCAGGGTCGTTGATGGCCCGCCATGCGGGCCATCTGACCGGCTAGGCGGGCTTGAGGTCGGCGTCGCGCTCGCGCTCGGCCAGGGCTTCGTCCTCTGTGCGGCCGTGTGCCAGCCGATAGAGCACGGGAAGCACCAGCAAGGTGAGCGCGGTGGAAGACAGGATGCCGCCGATCACCACGGTGGCGAGGGGCCTTTGCACCTCCGCTCCGGTCCCGGTGGCGATCGCCATCGGAACGAAGCCCAGCGACGCTACCAATGCGGTCATCAGCACCGGCCGCAGGCGCGTCAGCGCTCCTTCCCGAATCGCTGCGTCGAGGCCCATACCTTCCTCGCGCAGGTTGCGGATGAACGAGATCATGACCAGCCCGTTGAGTACCGCCACGCCCGACAGCGCGATGAAGCCGACAGCCGCCGTGATCGACAGCGGGATGTCGCGCAGCCAAAGCGCGAGGATGCCGCCGGTCAATGCAAAGGGGATGCCGGTGAAGACAATCAGTCCATCCTTGAGGTTGCCGAACATGGCGAACAACAAGGTGAAGACCAGCAGCAGCGCCACCGGAACCACGATCTGCAAGCGCTGCGTGGCCGACTGCAAGTTCTCGAACTGCCCACCCCAGGTCGTCCAGTACCCGGCTGGTATCTTCACGCGCGAGTCCAGCGCTGCGGATGCCTCCGTCACGAAGCCGCCGAGGTCGCGTCCACGGACGTTGGCGCTGATGACGATGCGGCGCTTGCCGTTCTCTCGACTGACCTGATTCGGCCCGGGCGCGAACTCCAGTGTGGCCACCTCCGCCAATGGAATGAAGTTGATCTTGCTGCCGGTGCCAGCACCCGGCAGAGCAATGGGCAGCCGACGAATGGCATCGACGTCGCCGCGCACGTCTTCAGGTAGGCGCACAACGATGGCGAAGCGCCGATCCCCTTCGAACATGGTGCCTGCTTCGCGCCCGCCGATGGCGGTGGCGAGGGTGTCCTGGACATCGGCAATGTTCAGTCCGTAGCGCGCCACCTTCTGTCGATCGATGGCCACGGTGAGCATGGGCAGGCCACTTGTCTGCTCGACCTTGACCTCCGACGCGCCCGGAATCGACTTGAGCACCGCCTCGACTTCGGCAGCGGTCTTGTTCAGGACGTCCATGTCGTCGCCGAACACCTTGACGGCCACATCGCTGCGAACCCCTGAGACCAGTTCGTTGAAACGAAGCTGGATGGGCTGCGAGAACTCGAAGCTGTTGCCGGGCACCCGGCTGGCCTCCTCCTGAACAGCGGCCAACAGTTCCTGCCGCGTGCGCTTGGGCTGCGGCCAGTCCTTCTCGGGCTTGAGCATGACGTAGCCGTCGGAGATGTTGGGCGGCATCGCATCGGAAGCAATTTCTGCCGTTCCGGTGCGGGCAAAGATGCGATCGATCTCGGGGAACTTCTCTTTGAGCCGTGTTTCCAGGCGCTGCTGCATCTGCACCGACTGGGTCAGGCTGGTGCCCGGAATGCGAAGTGCCTGGATGGCAAAGTCGCCTTCATTCAGGCTCGGCACGAATTCGCTGCCCAGGCGCGTGGCGATCAAGCCGCACAGGACCAGCGCGACCGCGACCGCCGTCAGGACCACGGCCTTGGCATTCAATGCATGCGCCAGCAGAGGCTCGTAGCCGCGACGCGCCCACTTCATCAGCGGGTTTTCCTTCTCCTGGACCTTGTTGCCGATGAACAAGGCGATCGCCGCAGGAATGAAAGTGACCGAAAGCACCATGGCCCCCAGCAATGCGATGACCACCGTCAGCGCCATGGGATGGAACATCTTGCCTTCCACACCGGTGAGCGCAAAGATCGGCAGGTACACGATCATGATGATCAGCTGGCCGAACAGGAGCGCGCGCCGCGCCTCCTTGGACGCTGCGAACACCTCGTGGAATCGTTCACTGCGCGTCAGGAGCCGCCCATGTCGCTCCTGCGCATGAGCAAGGCGCCGGATGCAGTTCTCGACGATCACCACCGCGCCATCGATGATGATCCCGAAGTCCAGGGCGCCCAGGCTCATCAGGTTCGCGCTGACCTTCTGGTTGACCATGCCGGTGAACGTGAAGAGCATGGACAGCGGAATCACCATGGCGGTGATCACTGCAGCGCGCAGGTTGCCCAGGAATGCGAACAGCACCGCGATCACCAACACGGCCCCTTCGAGCAGGTTCTTCTTGACCGTCGCGATGGCCTTGTCGACGAGCACCGTGCGGTCATAGACCGTGACCGCCTGGACACCTTCGGGGAGGTTCTTGTTGATCTCCTCCATCTTTCGGGCCACGGCCTGCGACACCGTGCGGCTGTTCTCACCGATGAGCATGAACACGGTGCCCAGCACGACCTCCCGGCCGTTGTCGGTGGCGGCGCCGGTACGCAGCTCTCGGCCCAGTTCCACCTGGGCCACGTCCCGCACGCGCACGGGCGTGCTGCCCGCACTCGAGACGATGACGTTGTTGATGTCTTCGACGCTGCGCACCTGGCCCGGTGCACGGATCAGATATTGCTCGCCACGCCGCTCGATGTAGCCGGCGCCTACGTTGGTGTTGTTGCGCTCCAGCGCCGTGACCACATTGGCCAGGGACAAGCCATAGGCTGCGAGTTTCTCGGGCAGCGGCGCGATCTGGTACTGCTTGGCATAGCCGCCGATCGTGTTGATCTCGGTCACGCCCGGCACGTTGCGCAATTGGGGCTTGATGATCCAGTCCTGGATTTCGCGCAGATCGGTGGCGGTGTAGGGTGAGCCGTCCGCCTTCTTGGCGCCCTCCTTGGCTTCCACCGTCCACAGGTAGATCTCCCCCAGGCCGGTGGAGATCGGCCCCTCGACGGGATGGACGCCGGTCGGCATCTGCCCGATGGTGGCTGCCAGCCTCTCGCCCACCATTTGTCGGGCGAAATAGACATCGGTGCCGTCACGGAAGATGACGGTGACTTGCGATAGACCATAGCGGGAGAGTGACCGCGTCTCTTGCAGCCCTGGCAGGCCCGCCATGGCCGTCTCGATAGGGAAGGTCACGCGCTGCTCGGTCTCCAGCGGCGAGTAGCCGGGTGCGGCCGTGTTGATCTGAACCTGGACATTGGTGATGTCCGGCACGGCATCGATGGGGAGCTTCTGATAGTTGTAGATGCCCAGTGCCGCCATGGCGAGCACCGCCAGCAGCACCAGCTTGTTCTGCTCTATCGCAAAGCGGATGATTCTTTCAAACATGTTGGAGCAGTCCGTGTCAGTGGGTGTGAGTTGCGGTGCCCTTGCCCTGCTCGGACTTGACGACGAAGCTGCCATCCGCTGCATATGAAGTGCCCGCCTTCATGCCTCCGACGATCTCGACACGCTGCCCATCCGAGCGCCCCACCCGCACGGGCTGCGGCAGGAACCCTCCCGGGATCTTGATGAACACGACGGACTTTCCCTCGATCGTCTGAATGGCTGACGAAGCCACCGTGACGGGCGCTGGCGCCTGCGCGGCCATCACCTCCACGTTGACGAACAAGCCCGGCCGCCAGGCCCCTTGGGGGTTGGGCAGCACCACGCGAGCCAGTGCCGTGCGGGTCTGCTCTCCGATGAGGGCGCCGACGTAGGCCACGGTCCCAGTCGCCTTGGCATCGAACGCACCGGACTTGATGGTGACCTTCTCGCCCACGCGCACGCGAGGGAGCTCGCGGGCAGGAACGCTCATTTCCGCCCACACCTCTGAGAGATCGGAAATGATGAAAGTCTGGGTGGATTCAGTCACGGCTTCGCCAAGGGCTGCGTGCTTTTCCACCACCACCCCATCGAAGGGTGCGCGCAGCTCGAATCGGCCCAATGCACGGCTGTTGGGGGTCGCGCCCATGGCCAGCAGCTTCTGGTTGGCATTGGCAACGGCGATCTCGACCTCGCGCAGGGTCTGGCGGGCTACGAGGACATCCTGTTCTGGAGAGATCCTTTCTTCGAAAAGGCGCTTCTCGCGCTCGTAGGTGGACTGGGCCAGACTGCGCCGCTGTGAAGCCGATTGGAGCTCGGCACGCGCATCTGAGACTGCAGTGCTCGAGATCACCGCCAGAACCTGCCCCTTCTTGACCTGCTGGCCAAGGTTGGCACTGACACTTTCCACAACGCCCGGGACACGGGCCACGACGTGCGCCGTCCGGTCCTCGTTGAAACGGATCTCACCCGGAAACTGCAATCCGCTTTCAATGGTGGCCGGCAAGGCTTCTTCCAGCGTGATGCCCGCCGCTTCGACCTGGGCGTCGCTCATGGACACCTTGCCTTCGTCCTTGCCGAAATTGAAGGAGTGCGCTTTCTGCGGGCCCTTCAATTCGATCGTCGCATCGAAGGCATGCGGCTCGGCCACGGTCTGCGTGCTGATGAGCGCACCGTCGGCACGCTTGAAGCGAATGACCTCTTCCTCGCCATTGGGGCGCACCAACTTCACAGCCAGCGACTCATCTGAGACGTTGAGTGGAACACTCTTGTCGAAGGCCCAAGCCTTCATGCGCAGTGCCCCGCTTTCCTCCGAGAAGAGGAGCTCGAGTGAGACGTCCCCATCGACGAACAGTGAACCGCCATTGGGGCCCTTTGCGGCCGGCACGTCACCGTGCGAAGCATCGCCGCCCTCGGGATGCCCATGGCCGTCGTCGCTCGCGGACGAGCGTTCCGGCTCCGAGCCATTGGCTGCAGGTGCCTTGGTATTGCCATTGAGGATCAGCACGCCAGCCAGGAGCCCGGCGACGAGGATTGCTGCGATCGCGACTGCGTGGCGACGACGTGGTGAATTCGATGGGTTGTTGCTCATTGAAGACTCTGCGAGGCGGGAATTGACTGGGCGGCACTGAGGCCGACGGGGCCCAGCAGGCGCTGGAGGTCGGCGGAAGATTTGTGGGCTTCGGCCAAGGCGTTGAGGTATTGGGATCGCGCTTCCAGCAGGGTTCGCTGCGCATCCAGTGCGTCGAGGTAGTTGAACTTGCCCAACTCGAAGCCCTTGGTGGCTGCGTCCAGCGCGAGCTGAGCGCCGGGGAGGATCTCGTCTTGAAGCGTGCCCACCAGCGACAGCGCAGTCTCCATGCGCTGCAGCGCCACAGACGCCTCTGTACGAACGCGCAGCTCCGTGGCCTTGGCCAGGTCCTCGGCCTTGTCCTGGCGACGCATGGCCTCTTGGATATTCCCGCGGTTGGTGTCGAAGATTGGCAACGGGATCGAGACACCCAGCACGGCTTGATTGCGGGCGATTTCGTTTGGCCGGGTGGCGCCGACCGTCACGGTCAGATCCGGAATCCTCTTAGCGCGCTCGAGGTCGGACAGGGCCTCGAGGCGTCGAACCTCAAGTCGCGCTTCGCGCACCGCCGGCGCGTCGTCGAGTCGGGCGGCCACCTCTGCCGGCGAAGGAAGGCGGGGGGTTTGCACGGCATTGCCGTCCACGCGCTCAATCGCCGGGCCAGAGCCAATTGCGGCGCGCAGTTGCGCCAGGCTGGTGCGCAAGTCTCCCTGCGCCTGAGCCAGCTCCAGACCAGCGCTGGACTGCGCCACCTTGGCCTTGGTCTCTTCGACTGGCGAAACCTTTCCCGCAGCCACTCGCTTGCCAGCGACTTCGGCACCTCGCCGGGCGATGTCCAGCGAGGCCTTCGCGAGGCTCACACGCTCCTGTGCAACGAGCGCGGCAAAGAAGGCCGCGGTCACATTGGCTTGGATGTCCAGGCGCTTGGCGTCGAGTTGAGTGCGGGCCACATCGATACCGCGTTCTGCCGACTCGATGCGGGCGGCTCTTTTCCCCCCAAGTTCGATGGGCTGGCTCAGTAGGACAGTGGTGGTGCGCGTTTTGGTGCGCTGATCCTCGAGCCCCACATCCAACGTCGGATTGGGAAAGGCGCCAGCCTGGATCCTCGCGCCTTCGGATGCAGCAATCTCGCTCCGTGCGGCAGCCAAGTCAGGGTTTCCATTCAAGGCCTGCTGCCAGGCCGACGCCAACGTCAAGGCAGTGGGCGCTTCTGCGAGGGGCAATGGCGATTCACCGAAGGTCGGCAGTCGCGCCGCGATCGGCTCAGCCCGAGCGCTGACAAAGGCAAGTGCCAGCATCGCAATCACGACGGGCACGACAGGTCTACGCATGGATGGGTCTCCGGAATATTGAGGTGATGTCGATCGGCAGGCGCCTGCTCCGCCCCGCAGGCTTACGCGGCGCGGGCACTGGCGGTCGCTGGTTCGTCGGCAATCTCAGAGACCACGTAAGTCGCGGTTAGCGCGAGCGCCATTTGCCAGGGGCTTCTGCCGCTGTTTGGGAAATGATTTGCAGACATCAGGTCAGGATTGAGCGCGTCAATCCAGACGACGCGGGGACTTGAATTGCCGCGATCACCCGAAAATCGACGCGCGTAATAGGTCGATCGGGCTGATGATATTTAGCCCGTGCGCGTACGATCTGACAGCCTCATTACATCGCTGCAATGTGCAAGATCCGGGACTTTTCCCATGGCCGATTTGGAATTGGAAATTTGCATTGTCGGCCATTGATGGCCTAACAATTTACATTGCATCTGGCCGCCAAGCTGCAGTTTCACAGGCATCAATGTGGCAACAATTAGCGAACATTTTTGTAATTTTGGCGTTCGAAAAGTGAGATTTGTGCTTCCTACACTTGCACATCGGCCTATCAAAAGTGAACAGGCCTTTTATTGGAGGATGCTCAAATGACCATTTCTATTCGCCACGTATTCGCTGCCACTGCCAGCGTCGCTGCACTCCTGATCGCACCCGCCGCTTTCGCAGCGGGCGCCTATCACCCCGAGCCCACTGAGGCTGGTGCATCGTTCAACCCAGATCACGTCGGCCAGAAGTCGCGCGACCAAGTCCGGGCAGAGCTCGCCGAAGCGAGCAAGCAGCCCGGCTGGGACCGAATCAGCCGCACCGGTGCTCCCTGGCCTGCCGGCAAGAATGGCAACGGCTTCACCCGAGGCGAGGTGAACGCAGATCTTCAAGCCGCGATGGCGAGCCCGTCGTGGGATCGCGTCAGCCGCATTGGGGCAGCATGGCCATCCGCTCGGGCAGCGGGCGCACAAGCCGCGGCCAAGTAAGCGGACTCGAGTCCATCGGCGCAGGCGAAAGCCTGCGTCTCCGGCGAATCACGCTGCAGACGCTACGCTCTCGTAAAGCGGCGCCCCCGCCTGCAGCGGTGCCAATGTGAATCGGCAGCGCCGACGTCAGGCGTCGGTAGGGGCCTCATAGGCCAGCGTCAGCCCGATGGTTGTCAACCCATGCTCGCATTCGGCAAAGGTCGTCCCGCCATGCATGCGGGCGATGGCCGCCACGATGGCGAGGCCAAGCCCATGATGAGTGGCAGATTCAGCTCGTGAGGCGTCCGCGCGGTAGAACCGTTCGAATAGTCTGGGCAAGGCCTCAGGCTGAATAGCCGTTCCGTGATTTTGAACGGCCAGGCGGATGGCGTCTCCTTGCCTTTCGATGATCACCTTGATGACACTGCCGCGCTCTGCATAGCGCTGTGCGTTGCTGATCAGATTGGAGACCGCTCGTCGCACCAGGCCGACGTCCATCGGAACACGCGCCTCGCCTTCGACGACAAGTGATATTCCCGCATCCTCGAGAACAGCTTCCTGAAACTCCGCTACTGCCAGCACCTGGTCCGCCAGACTTCTAGGGGCTGTCCTTCTCGCTTTCGCACCGCGGTCTGCCTGCGACATAAACAGCATATCGGTCACGATTCCCGTCAAACGACGCGCCTCCTCCAACTGCGACTCCAGGACCTCCTTCAGCTCGCTGCGATTTCGGTCGCGTCCCAGTTCAATTTCCGCTTGAGCGATCATGTTGGCCAGCGGTGTACGCAGTTCGTGCGCAACATCTGCATTGAAGGCCTCCAGTTGGGCGTAGGCCGCCTCAACGCGGCCGAGAAGGCCGTTGAACTGAACGATCCACGGTCGCAACTCCTTGGCATAGTGCAGGGCGTTGATCTGGAGACCAGGACGGTCGGGCCCCGCGGCACCCGTCTCCTCAGCCAAACGCTTCAACGGGCGCAGGCCCCTCTGAACGAGCAGCGCCCCCGTCAGTGACACGATGAATGATCCAAGCACGGCGGCGGCGGCCAGCGTCCATTTGAGTCGGCGCAGGATGGTCGTATCGCCCTCGACATCGAGCCACATCGTGAGTTGGATGGGCCGCCCATTCACTGCCGCACCAGCGATACTCGACGTTCTCTCTCGCCAGTTTGTTCGCTTGCTGCTGGCTTCCGATTCGTAGAGCAGTTGGTCATCGGCCTCCAAGGCAACTGCAACATTCGAATGCGACACGAAGTACTCAGCCAGCTTGTGCCTCAGCGCATCGATGTCCATCGGGTACGCGGTTTCGAGTGCCGCACGTTCAACGACAGCTTGGTGCCTGCCGAATTCTTGCTCCTGCTTGTGCTCAAAACTCCACTGAGTCGTCACATAGACGCCGGAACAGACCACGCTAAGTTGGACGAAGGCATGAAACGCAAACCAGCGTGAAAGTGTTGCCTGCAGGGACATAGTCAGCGCTCATCGACCCGCAGTTCCATGACATACCCCATGCCTCGAACTGTGTGGAGCAACTTCACATCGAACGGATCGTCGATCTTGCTGCGCAAGCGGCGCACTGCGACATCCACCACATTCGTTTCGCTGTCGAAGTTCATGCCCCAAACCTGATCGGCAAGCACGGCCCTCGAAAGGACTTGCCCCTGTCTTCTGAGCAGTAACGAGAGCAAGGCGAATTCTTTCGCGGTCAGATCCAAGCGCTTGCCGCCACGCGTCGTACGCCGTGTCGTGGTGTCCAGTTGCAAGTCACCGATCGTGAAACGGGTTGCCTCGTGCATGGGGCCGCGCCGCAGGAGCGCCCGGACGCGCGCGAGCAGTTCCATGAAGGCAAATGGCTTCGCCAGATAGTCATCTGCGCCAAGTTCAAGGCCGCGAACACGGTCCTCGACGTCGTCGCGGGCCGTGAGCACCAAGATCGGCATCTTGCTGGACCTGCGCACTTCCTGCAAAACCTCAAACCCGTTCAGCCCTGGAAGCATGACGTCCAGAATTAGGGCGTCGTAGTTGCCAGTCTGAGCAAATGCCAGCCCGGATTGCCCATCTCTGGCGACATCAACGCTGAAGCCGCTCTCCACCAAGCCTTTACGAAGGTAGTTGCCGAGCTTTTCTTCGTCTTCAACGATTAGAAGATGCATGCGCTTAACTGTACGCGCCCCCCAAGGGCAATGTGAATGAACATTGAGTTCAGATTGCGCTCACGGTCGTCTTCATGTCTCGCGACAATGGACACAACCACAGGGAGCGCGTGCAGGCGAAAAAAAACCGCCTTACTTTCGCAAGGCGGTTTTCTTGATTGGTTGCGCGAGCAAGATTTGAACTTGCGACCTTTGGGTTATGAGCCCAACGAGCTACCAGGCTGCTCCATCGCGCGGCAGATTTAAATTATAGCTTATTCTTCAGCCGCTTGCTCGTCAGCAGCTTCAGAAATTTCAGGGCGATCCACCAGTTCAACCAATGCCATAGGGGCGTTGTCGCCAACACGGAAGCCCATCTTCAAGATGCGGGTGTAGCCGCCCGGACGGGTCTGGTAGCGCGGACCGAGTTCATTGAACAGCTTGACGACGCTGTCGCGGTCGCGCAGTCGGTCGAAAGCCAGGCGCTTGTTGGCGACCGTGGGCTTCTTGGCCAACGTGATCATCGGTTCGACGACGCGGCGCAGTTCCTTGGCCTTGGGCACCGTGGTCTTGATCGCCTCATGAGCGATCAACGAGTTCATCATGTTGCGCAGCATCGCGAGGCGGTGCGAGCTGGTGCGATTGAGTTTGCGAAGGCCGTGACCGTGACGCATGATTTTTCCTTTCGAGGTTTTCTAATAAAGGCAGCCGTATCAGGTACTGCCCTTTGCGCTATCAGCGCTTGTCGAGGCCGGCCGGGGGCCAGCTTTCAAGCTTCATTCCAAGTGTGAGGCCGCGCGAAGCCAGCACTTCCTTGATTTCGTTGAGCGACTTGCGACCCAGATTCGGGGTCTTGAGCAACTCGTTTTCAGTGCGCTGGATCAGGTCACCGATGTAGTAGATGTTCTCAGCCTTGAGGCAGTTGGCAGAGCGGACCGTCAGTTCGAGTTCATCGACTGGACGCAGCAGGATCGGGTCGAACTGTTGAGCACTACGCGGCGCGGGGGCATCGAACGCAGCCAGTTCGCCGCCCTCGAGCTGCGCGAACACAGCGAGTTGCTCCACCAGGATCTTGGCGGAAGCGCGAACAGCATCTTCGGCGGTGATAGCACCATTCGTTTCAATCTCGACCAGCAGCTTGTCCAGATCGGTGCGCTGTTCGACTCGGGCGCTTTCAACCGTGTAGCTGACACGCTTTACCGGCGAAAACGATGCGTCCAGAACAATGCGGCCGATCGACTTGGTGGCCTCGTCGCCATAGCGGCGCATCGTACCGGGCACGTAGCCGCGGCCCTTCTCGACCTTGATCTGCATGTCGAGCTTGCCGCCTTGCGACAGGTGGGCGATCACGTGATCCGGATTGATGATCTCGACGTCATGCGGCGTCTGGATGTCAGAAGCTGTTACCGGGCCTTCGCCGTCCTTGCGCAGGCTAAGCGTGACCTCGTCACGGTTGTGCAGCTTGAACACCACGCCCTTCAGGTTGAGCAGGATGTTGACCACATCTTCCTGGACGCCATCGATCGAGGAGTACTCGTGGAGAACTCCAGCAATGGTGACTTCAGTCGCCGAATAACCGACCATCGAGGAGAGCAGCACGCGACGAAGCGCGTTGCCCAGAGTGTGGCCGTAGCCGCGCTCAAACGGTTCGAGCGTGACCTTGGCCTTGTTTGGCCCGAGTTGCTCAACTTGGATGGTCTTGGGTTTCAGCAGGGTTGTTTGCATTCAGACTTCCTCTCAATACCCCCGGCTCGTTACACCGGTAAGGCTGGTGAAGCGCCCGACAAGGATGCCTCCCCATCGGGTACCGAAACAAGACGAAGGAAGAGGCTGCAACGCAGCCTCGGTTCCTTGAATTAACGCGAGTAGAGTTCGACGATCAGCGATTCATTGATGTCGGCACCGAATTCATCACGATCGGGGGCCTTCTTGAAGACGCCTTCTGCCTTGTCAACGTTGACTTCGACCCAAGCCGGCATGCCAACCTGGGTAGCCAACTGAAGGGCTTCAACGACACGGTTTTGCTTCTTGGACTTTTCGCGCACGGCCACGACATCGCCCGCCTTGACCAGGTACGAAGGGATGTTCACCGATTGGCCATTGACAGTGATGGCCTTGTGCGAAACCAGCTGGCGCGCCTCGGCACGGGTCGAACCGAAGCCCATCCGGTACACGACGTTGTCCAGGCGGCACTCGAGCAGCGACAGCAGGTTCGCGCCCGTGTTGCCGCGGCGACGGTCAGCCTCAGCAAAATAGCGGCGGAATTGCTTCTCAAGAACGCCGTACATGCGCTTGACCTTCTGCTTCTCGCGCAGCTGCAAGCCGAAGTCAGAGGTGCGCTGGCCCGAGGTACGGCCATGCTGACCGGGCTTCGAATCAAACTTGGCCTTGTCCTGGATGGAGCGTCGGGCGCTCTTCAGAAAAAGGTCGGTGCCTTCACGGCGGGAGAGTTTGGCCTTGGGGCCCAGATAACGTGCCACGTGATCTTCCTTTGATGTCAACTAGCGCAAGGCGTCTCGCCTTGCGTGAGCCGTGCGGCACTTGACCGACGGCGGTGGGCTTCGATTGACTGAACAACCTAAAAACAAAACGGCGCAAGCTTGCCAAAGGCAGGCTGCGCCCAGCGTCGATCGCTTAGATGCGACGGCGCTTCTGCGGACGGCAGCCGTTGTGCGGCACCGGCGTTACGTCGGAAATCGAGTTGATGCGAATGCCCAGCGCGGCCAGAGCACGCACAGACGATTCGCGACCCGGGCCAGGACCCTTGATCTCAACGTCCAGATTCTTAATACCTTGTTCGACCGCGGCGCGGCCGGCGACTTCGGATGCGACCTGAGCAGCGAAAGGCGTCGATTTGCGCGAGCCCTTGAAGCCTTGGCCACCCGACGACGCCCACGACAGAGCGTTGCCCTGGCGGTCGGTGATCGTGATGATGGTGTTGTTGAACGAAGCGTGTACGTGCGCGATGCCGTCCGCAATGTTCTTGCGAACCTTCTTGCGCACGCGCTGTGCCGCGTTATTGGCAGGAGACTTAGCCATGCTGTTGGATCCTTACTTCTTCAGGGACTGCGCGGCCTTGCGCGGACCCTTGCGGGTGCGAGCATTGGTGCGCGTGCGCTGACCACGCATCGGCAGGCCACGGCGATGGCGGAAGCCACGGTAGCAGCCGATGTCCATCAAGCGCTTGATGTTCATCGTGGTTTCGCGGCGCAGGTCACCTTCGATGGTGAATGCGGCGATCTGGTCGCGGATCTTCTCGAGATCGCCGTCCGTCAGGTCTTTGATCTTCTTGGAGTACTCAATACCGCAGGCTTCGCAAATCTTGCGAGCCCGTGTACGACCGATGCCAAAGATGGCCGTCAGACCGATCTCAGCGTGCTTGTGCGGCGGAATGTTGATGCCAGCGATACGTGCCATGTGCGTCCTCTAACTGTCTAGCTGATCAACCCTGGCGCTGCTTGTGGCGCGGGTCGGTACAGATCACACGCACCACACCTTTGCGGCGGATGATCTTGCAATTGCGGCAGATGGTCTTGACCGAAGCCGAAACTCTCATGTTGTTACTCCTAAATCTCTTTAACGGGCTCGCGCTGGCTCAAGACGTCTTGAAATTGGCTTTCTTGAGCAGCGATTCATACTGCTGGGACATCATGTAGTTCTGCACCTGTGCCATGAAGTCCATGGTGACGACCACGATGATCAACAACGACGTCCCGCCGAAATAGAACGGCACGTTGTATTTCAGGATCAGGAACTCCGGCAGCAGGCAGACGAAGGTGATGTACACCGCGCCCGCCAGCGTGAGGCGAACCAAGATCTTGTCGATGTAGCGGGCGGTCTGATCACCGGGACGAATACCGGGGATGAACGCACCACTCTTCTTCAGGTTGTCTGCGGTCTCACGGCTGTTGAACACCAAGGCCGTGTAGAAGAAGCAGAAGAATACGATCGCCGCAGCATAGAGCAGTACGTAAATCGGCTCGCCAGGACGCAGCGCGCCCGCGATGTCCTTGACCCACGACCAACCGGTGTCGCCCGCGCCAAACCAACCCACCACCGTCGCAGGCAGCAAGATGATCGAAGAAGCGAAGATAGGTGGGATCACGCCGGCCATGTTCAGCTTCAATGGCAAGTGCGACGATTGACCGCCGTACACCTTGTTGCCAACCTGGCGCCGTGCGTAATTGACCAGAATCTTCCGCTGTCCGCGTTCAACGAACACCACGAAGTAGGTAACCAACACCACCACCGCGACGATGAACAATGCAATCAGCACATTCATTGACCCAGTGCGAACCAACTCCAGCAACCCGCCGACGGCATTAGGCAACCCAGCCGCGATACCGGCGAAGATCAGAATCGAGATGCCATTTCCCAAACCGCGCTCGGTGATTTGCTCACCCAACCACATCAGGAACATGGACCCAGCCGTCAGGCTGACCATGGCAGTGATGCGGAAACCGAATCCGGGAGAGATCACCAAGCCTGCGGACGACTCCAGTGCCACTGCAATGCTGAAGGACTGAAACAAGGCAAGCCCCAGCGCGCCGTAGCGCGTGTACTGGGTAATCTTGCGGCGTCCGCCTTCGCCCTCTTTCTTGAGCTGCTCGAACGTAGGCACGACGTAAGTCATCAACTGCATGATGATCGACGCCGAGATGTACGGCATGATGCCCAACGCGAACACAGTGAAGCGCGACAGCGCGCCCCCCGAGAACATGTTGAACAGGCTCAGAATGCCACCTTGCTGGCCCTGGAACAGCTGCGCCAACTGATCCGGATTGATCCCCGGAACAGGGATGTGCGCGCCGATGCGGTAGACCACCAGGGCGAGCAGCAGGAAGATCAAACGGCGACGCAGATCGCCGTACTTACCCGTTTTCGCCAGCGTAGCCGCGTTGGTTGCCACAAACGTCCTTTGTGCGTTCTTTATGCGACGCTGCCGCCAGCCGCTTCGATCGCGGCCTTGGCACCGGCAGTTGCTCCGACGCCCGTCAGCTTGACGGCGCGCGTCAGTTCGCCCGACTTCACAACCTTGACCACTTTAGCCAATTGGCCAACGAGACCAGCTTGCTTCAAGGCCAGTACATCGACTTCGCCGAGACCGAGCTTGTCCAGCGCGGCCAGGGTGACTTCGGCGTTGAACTTAAGCGACTGCGACTTGAAGCCACGCTTGGGCAAGCGGCGCTGCAAAGGCATTTGACCGCCTTCGAAGCCCACCTTGTGGAAGCCACCAGCGCGCGACTTCTGTCCCTTGTGACCGCGACCAGCCGTCTTGCCCAGGCCGGAGCCGATGCCACGGCCGACACGACGCTTCGCGTGCTTGGCGCCAGCGGCCGGCTTGATGCCATTGAGTTCCATATCGTCTCTCTCAGCAGCTCTGTTTAGAGCACTTTGACCAGGTAACTGATCTTGTTGATCATGCCGCGCACCGCGGGGGTGTCCTGCAACTCCGAAACGGAGTTGAGCTTGCGCAGGCCCAGGCCGCGAACGGTGTCGCGATGCGATTGCTTGGTGCCGATCGGGCTGCGAACCAGTTGCACCTTGATGGATTGTTGCGTCGTCATGTATCTACTCCGCTCACGCCGTGAACAACTGCTCAACGGTCAAGCCACGCTTGGCGGCAACTTGCGAAGCCGTCGTTGCGTTGCGCAGGCCATTCAGCGTTGCACGAACCATGTTGTAGGGGTTCGACGAGCCATGGCTCTTGGCCACGACGTCGGTGATGCCCATCACTTCGAAGACGGCACGCATCGGGCCGCCAGCGATGATGCCGGTACCCTTGGGGGCCGGGTACATCACAACGGACGAGGCGCCATGGTGACCCGTCACCTGGTGGTGCAGCGTACCGCTCTTGATCGATACCTTGAAGAGGTTGCGACGAGCTTCTTCCATTGCCTTCTGCACGGCGGCGGGCACTTCCTTGGACTTGCCCTTACCCATGCCAACGCGACCATCGCCATCACCGACCACGGTCAGCGCTGCGAAGCCCAGAATACGACCACCCTTGACCACCTTGGTCACGCGGTTGATCGAGATCATCTTCTCGCGCAGGCCGTCCTCGGGACCGTCGTTCTGCGCTCTTGCCTGAATCTTTGCCATTCTTGAATCTCGTGTTCGGTTAGAACTGCAGGCCAGCTTCGCGGGCCGCGTCAGCCAAGGCCTTCACGCGACCGTGGTAGGCAAAACCTGCACGATCGAATGCAACCTTCTCGACACCGGCAGCCTTGGCCTTTTCGGCGATGCGCTTGCCGATGATCGCGGCGGCGGCAACGTTGCCACCCTTGCCAGCAGCGCCGAGCGACGAACGCACTTCGGCTTCGGCGGTAGACGCGGTGGCCAACACACGGGCGCCGTCGTCGGAAATGACGCTGGCATAGATGTGCAGGTTCGTGCGATTTACAGTGAGACGGGCAACACCCTGGGTGGCGATGCGAATGCGGGTCTGACGCGCGCGGCGCAGACGCTGTTCCTTCTTGGTCAACATCATTTTGCTGCCCCTTACTTCTTCTTGGTCTCTTTGATCACGATCTTCTCGTCCGCATAGCGGATTCCCTTGCCCTTGTAAGGCTCGGGCGGACGAACAGCTCGGATCTCAGCGGCGATCTGACCGACGCGTTGACGATCAGCACCCTTCACCACGATCTCGGTCGGGGTCGGGGTGGCGACGGTGATGCCTTCCGGCATGACGATGTCAACAGGATGCGAGAAACCGATGGCCAGGTTGAGCTTGGCGCCTTGCGCGGCAGCCTTGAAGCCCACGCCAACCAGGTTCAGCTTCTTCTCGAAGCCCTTCGACACGCCGACAACCATGTTGTTGACGAGCTGGCGCATGGTGCCGCTCATCGCATTGGCTTCGCGCGAATCGTTGGCAGGGGCAAAGCTGAGCTTGCCGTCGCCATTGCTGACGGTGACCAGGGGATTCACTGCAAGCGACAGAGTACCGCCCGCACCTTTGACGCTGACTTGGTCTGCCTTGATCGATACATCCACGCCTTGCGGGATGGTGACTGGTGCTTTTCCTACTCGGGACATATTCCTTGCTCCTCGATCAAGCGACGTAGCAAAGGACTTCGCCGCCAACGCCGTCGGCGCGCGCCTTGCGATCCGTCATCACGCCCTTGGGCGTGGTCACGATGGCAACACCGAGTCCGTTCTGAACCTGCGGAATCGCCGCGCTACCGCGGTACACGCGCAAGCCAGGGCGGCTCACACGCTCGATGCGCTCGATCACGGGGCGACCAGCGTAGTACTTCAAGGCGATTTCAAGCTCGCTCTTGCCGGCTTCGGTCTTGACCTGGAAGCCGTCGATATAGCCCTCATCCTTCAGGACCTGGGCGATCGCGACCTTCACTTTGGAGGCCGGGACCGACACCGTGGGCTTGGCGACCATCTGCGCGTTGCGAATACGCGTCAGCAGGTCGGCAATGGGATCACTCATGCTCATGTTTCTTGCTCCTGCCTGGATTACCAGCTGGCCTTGGTGACACCGGGGATGTCGCCATTGAAAGCCAGCTCGCGGATCTTGGCGCGGCCCAGGCCAAATTGGCGGAACGTGCCACGCGGGCGGCCGGTGATCTCGCAGCGGTTGCGCTGGCGAGTCGGGTTGGCATTGCGCGGAAGCTTCTGCAGGCCCAGGCGGGCGACAGCTCGCTCCTCGTCGCTCTTCTTCGCGTCATTGGCGACAGCCTTCAGTTCAGCGTACTTGGCGGCGTACTTGGCGGCCAACTTGTCGCGCTTGAGTTCGCGCTGGATCAAAGCTACTTTAGCCACGGTTCACCTCAGTTCTTGAACGGGAAACGGAAGCCGGTCAGCAGTGCCTTGGCTTCTTCGTCGGTCTTGGCCGTCGTGGTGATGCTGATGTTCAAGCCACGCAGTGCATCCACCTTGTCGTATTCGATTTCAGGGAAGATGATCTGCTCTTTGACGCCGATGTTGTAGTTACCACGACCATCGAACGCGCGAGCCGAAATGCCCCGGAAGTCGCGAACGCGCGGCAGAGCCACGGTCACGAATCGATCAAGGAATTCATACATCTGGACGCCGCGCAGAGTGACCATGCACCCGATCGCTTGTCCTTCGCGGATCTTGAAGCCAGCAATGGCCTTGCGGGCCTTGGTGACAACGGGCTTTTGACCAGCGATCTTGGTGAGATCCGCCACAGCGTTCTCAAGCACCTTCTTGTCGGCCACAGCCTCACCCACGCCCATGTTGAGCGTGATCTTGGTCAGGCGAGGGACTTCCATCGTCGAGGTGTAGCCGAACTTGTCGGTCAATTCCTTGACGACCTTTTCGCGGTAGTGTTGTTGCAGTCGTGCCATCTCGGTACCCCTTACGCGGCCTTGATCTGTTCGCCGCTGGACTTGAAGACCCGCACGCGCTTGCCATCGACCACCTTCACACCCACGCGATCAGCCTTGCCGGTCGCGGCGTTGAAGATCGCCACATTGGATTGGTGAATCGGCATGGCCTTTTCAACGATGCCGCCCGTCGTACCCTTCATTGGGTTCGGCTTGGCGTGCTTCTTGACCATGTTGACGCCCTCGATGAGGAGGTGCGAATCGTCGGAGCGCAGCGTCACCGTGCCACGCTTGCCCTTGTCGCGACCGGCCAACACGATGACCTGGTCGCCCTTGCGAATCTTGTTCATGACTGTGTCGTCCTAATCAGAGAACTTCGGGAGCCAGCGACACGATCTTCATGAACTTCTCGGTGCGCAGTTCGCGCGTGACCGGTCCGAAGATGCGGGTGCCGATGGGCTCATGCTTGGCATTCAGAAGCACGGCGGCGTTGCCGTCGAACTTCACGAGCGACCCGTCCGTGCGGCGGATGCCCTTCGCAGTGCGCACGACGACGGCGTTGTAGATTTCGCCCTTCTTGACGCGCCCGCGCGGAGCAGCTTCCTTGACACTCACCTTGATGATGTCGCCCACGCTGGCGTAGCGACGCTTGGAGCCACCAAGAACCTTGATACACAGGACGGATTTCGCGCCCGTGTTGTCGGCCACTTCGAGCCTGGATTCAGTCTGGATCATTGTTCGTAGTTCCCAACTTGTACCGATTTGCCCAGCGCCGCGATTTGTGCACCACGGCAAACGGAAAATCAGTCAGTCTTGGGCCCGTCGATAACACCCCGAACCACTCGGGACGCCACCTTTGGGCAGATAGTCTTCGCGCAAAATCGCCTAGCGTCTTCATGGCGCACCCGAAAAGCGCGGCTTTTTTCTAGCGAAGCCGTATATTCTCGCACGTTCAATTGTTCGCGTCAACACCCCATGACCAAGCCATCAACTACCTTGACTCCCCCACTGCCGCCCATTGGCTTTGTCGGAGGGGGAAACATGGCCAGTGCGATTCTTGGAGGGCTGATCCGGCGCGGCCTGCCGGCCGAGGGGTTCGTGGTGGTCGAGCCATTCGAATCTACCCGGTCTAAATTGCTGAACGACTTGGGGGTTCAAGCCATCGCGGCAGCCACCGACGATTTGGCACGCTGCGCCGTCGTGGTCTGGGCAGTCAAGCCCCAGACTTTCGCCGAAGCGGCCGCTCCTGTGCGCGCCTTCGCAACCCACGCCCTGCACCTCAGCGTGGCGGCTGGGATCCCTTCAGACAGCATTGCCCACTGGACGGGGACGGGCCGGGTGGTCCGCGCCATGCCCAACACACCTGCCCTCGTCGGCCAGGGGATGACCGGACTATTCGCGCGGAAAGAGGTCAGTGACGCCGACCGGGCATTGATCGAGCAGATCCTGAATCCGACCGGGCAGCTGCTCTGGCTGGACGCTGAAGAGAAGCTGGACGCGGTCACGGCCGTCTCGGGGTCAGGGCCCGCATACATTTTCTACTTCATCGAAGCAATGACAGAGGCCGGCATGGAAATGGGCTTGAGCGAGGAGCAGGCGCATCGCTTGGCAGTCGGCACATTCACGGGCGCTTCCGCCCTGGCTGCCGGCTCCGATGAAAAGCCATTAGTGCTGCGAGAGCGTGTGACCTCCAAGGGCGGGACCACGCACGCGGCCATCACATCCATGGAATCGGCAGGCATGAAGGCCAGCTTCAAGGCCGCCATCCGCGCTGCGCAAGTGCGAGCCAAGGAACTGGCAGACGAATTCGCGCGCCGCTGAGAGAACGGCAGCCAGCAACAATGCCGGCACGCCGATGCTAGCGGGAGCTCAGCGCCAGGCGAACCCGGCCACAACGCCGGCGAAAACCGCGAAGCCCACCCAATGATTGAGGCGGAAGGCCCGGAAACAGCCCTCGCGGGTTCGCCCCCGGATAAGCCGCCAGTGCCAGATGGCCTGGGCCAGTGCGGCCGAGATCCCCAGATAGAACCATATGCCCAGCGAATGCTTGGCGCCAATGCTTATCCAAACGCCCAAATAGATGGCGTAGCTGAGCATCACCGCGACGACGTCGAACCTGCCAAAGGTGATGGCCGACGTCTTCATGCCAATCTTCAGGTCGTCGTCTCGATCGACCATCGCGTATTCCGTGTCGTAGGCCAGCACCCAGAACAGGTTGCCAACAAGCAGCAGCCAGGCTTGTGCCGGCACCTCACCCTGAACCGCTGCAAACGCCATCGGGATGCCGAAGCTGAAGGCCACACCAAGGACAGCTTGCGGCACGGAAACAAAGCGCTTGGCGTACGGGTAGATCAGTGTCACCGCCAAGGCCGCAAAGGACCAGAGGATCGTGGCCAAGTTCGTCGTCAGCACGAGGCCGAACGCGGCCAGCGTCAGCACTGCGCCGACGGCCAGCGCCTCGCGCACCGACACCTCTCCGCTTGTCACCGGTCGCTGGGCGGTCCGCTTGACGTGTCGGTCGAAATCGCGGTCGGCCACGTCGTTGACACAGCAACCGGCGCTGCGCATGAGGATGGTGCCCAGCACAAAGACGGCCAGCAGGTGCCAACCCGGCCAGCCATTGGATGCGAACCAAAGCGCCGAAAGCGAAGGCCACAGCAGCAACAACCAACCCGCTGGCCGGTTCCAGCGGATCAGATCCAGATAGGCGGCAAGGCGGCTGCGCGCCGGCGGCTGCGGCGCGGGAGAAGTCGATGCCCGCAGCGCAGGCGCCACCTCACTCATCTCACTCTTCCAGCAGCGAGCGCAGCATCCAAGCGGTCTGGTCGTGCACGGTGCAGCGCGCCGTCAACATGTCTGCGGTCGGATCGTCGCCGGCTTGCTCGGCCACTGGAATGAACTCGCGCGAGATCCGCGAAACAGTCTCGTGACCCTTGACCAGGATGCGCACCATCTCCATCGCCTTCGGGGGGTTCTGCGGCACGTCGGGAACGGTGGCGATCTTGCTGAATTCGGCATAGGAACCCGGCGCATAGTGGCCCAGCGCCCGGATGCGCTCAGCGATGATGTCCGTCGCGCCCCACAGCTCGGTGTACTGCTGCATGAACATGGCGTGCAGCGAATTGAAGTGAGGGCCCGTCACGTTCCAATGGAAGTTGTGGGTGGTCAGATACAAGGTGTAGGTATCGGCCAAGACCCGGCTCAGGCCCTCGGCGATGGCGGCGCGGTCGGCGCGATCGATCCCGATATTGATGCCGGGTGCGCCACTGCTGCCGGATTCACCCGCGACACGTGTTCCTCCCTTGACCGGGACTTTGCCAGCCGAGGCTGCCGGCGATGCGGCGATGGAGGACTTGGACTTCTTTGCGGCTTTGGCCATGGAGACGCTTTCCTTTTCAAGTTCAATGGAGTGACAGGCGACTTTAGGAGGCGGCGGTGTCTGCCGCAACAGTTTCAGACTATGGCATTCATTCGCCACCGGACAACGGCCTCTCAGGAAAGGCGCTTGACTCCCTGCAGCTCACACGCATAGATCGCATTTCGCAAGGCCGCGATGGCTTCGTAGCGCGTGAAGCTACGCCGCCAGGCCAGAACCACGCGCCGCGTGGGCGGCTCGCGCCCCTCGGTGTCGCGCACAGGCAGGTATCGCACCATGGGCTCGAGCTCTCGACGGGAACGCCCCTTGGGCTTGAGCGCATCCTGCGGCACGGACAGTCGAGGCACCAGCGTCACGCCCATACCAGATGCAACCATGTGTTTGATGGTCTCCAGAGAGGAGCCCTCGAAGCTCTTGCGGATGCCCTCGGCGCTGCTGGAAAAGCGCGCGAACTCCGGACACACCTCCAGCACGTGATCCCGAAAGCAATGCCCCGTGCCAAGCAGGAGCATGGTCTCGTTCTTCAACTCGTCCGACGTGACCGAGTCTCGCTGTGCCAATGCGTGACCAGCGGGAACAGCCGCAAGGAAAGGCTCGTCATAAAGCGGCGCAATGGCCAAGCCGGTATCCGGGAACGGCTCAGCCATGATGGCGCAATCGATCTCTCCGGCACGCAACATGTCCAGCAGTTTGACGGTGAAGTTTTCCTGCAGCATCAAGGGCATCTGCGGCGTGCGCGCGATGTTCTGGCGTACGAGATCGGGCAGTAGATAGGGCCCGATGGTGTAGATCACGCCAAGCCGCAACGGACCGGCCAGCGGATCCTTGCCACGCTTGGCAATCTCCTTGATGCTGGCCGCCTGGTCGAGCACGCTTTGCGCCTGCTGCACGATCTGCTCGCCCAGCGGCGTCACCGTCACCTCACCGGCACTGCGCTCGAAGAGTTTGACTTCCAGCTCATCTTCGAGCTTCTTGATCGCCACCGACAGGGTGGGCTGAGAAACGAAGCAAGCCTCGGCGGCTTTGCCAAAGTGCCGCTCCCTGGCGACCGCAACGATGTATTTCAGTTCGGTGAGAGTCATAGCCTGCGTCAATTATGCGCACGGAATCGCAACCCCAGCCATCGGCCGAGTCCGACCGCCCGATGAGGGCGCTCAGGCCCGCAAGTATTCCGAGCGTGTTCCGAGCCAGCGGTCGATGTGGCGTTGCGCCAATTCCGGATGCGCCTGCAGCATCCGCGGCGCCAGTTCCCGGGCCCAGTCGAGCAGGCGCGTGTCGGTCGCAAGATCGGCAAAGCGAAGCAACGGCGCACCGGACTGCCGCGCGCCCAGGAATTCGCCGGGACCGCGAATCTCGAGATCCCGTCGGGCGATCTCGAAACCGTCAGCGGTCTCAGCCATGGCACGCAGCCGCGCACGCGCCGCCTCGCCCACGCGACCGCTTTCGCCGGGCGCATAGAGCAGCACGCACGCGGATGCCGCCGCGCCACGACCGACGCGCCCACGCAGTTGGTGAAGCTGAGACAGGCCGAAGCGTTCGGCATGCTCGATCACCATCAACGAGGCATTGGGCACGTCCACACCCACCTCGATCACGGTGGTACTGACCAGCACATCCAGCCGGCCAGCACTGAATTGCGCCATCACGTCCTGCTTTTCCGCGGTGGGCATTCGCGAATGCAGCAGCCCCACTCCGACAGCGTCGCCCAGCGCGTCAGCCAGCTCGTCGCGCGTGGCTGTTGCGTTGCGAAGGTCGACGGCTTCGCTCTCCTCGATCAGGGGACAGACCCAGTACACCTGCCGCCCCTGGGACAACTGCGCCTGTATGCGATCGATGACCTCGTCGCGCCGGTGATCCGCCACCAGTTTCGTGACCACCGGTGTTCGCCCCGGCGGCAGTTCGTCCAGCGTGGAAACGTCCAGGTCGGCGTAGTAGCTCATCGCCAGCGTACGAGGAATCGGCGTGGCGCTCATCATCAGAAGATGCGGTTCCAGCGCGCCTTTCCCTTCCGGGTTCAGGCCACCTGCCTTGCCGCGCAATGCAAGACGCTGAGCCACGCCGAAGCGGTGCTGCTCATCGATGATGGCCAACGCCAACCGCGCGAAACGAACCTTCTCGGAGATGACGGCGTGGGTGCCGATGACGAGTGCCGCTTCGCCGCTTTCCACGGCGGCCGTCATCACCTCGCGCTCGCTCTTTTTCTGGCTGCCCGTCAGCCAGGCCACGCGCAATCCGCGCTCGGCGAGCAAGGGATCCAGCCACTGCACGAGCTTGCCGAAATGCTGAGCTGCGAGGATTTCGGTCGGCGCCATCAGCGCACACTGATGGCCTGCATCGATGGTCAGCGCCGCGGCCAGCGCAGCCACCACGGTCTTGCCGGATCCCACATCGCCCTGCAGCAGCCGGTGCATCGGCAACTCGCGGCCAAGGTCACGACCGATCTCTTCCACGGCCCGGCGCTGCGCCCCGGTCAGCGCGAACGGAAGGACCGCCAGCAACTGCTCCGAAAGCGACCCTGGCGACACATTCGGTCGCAGGGCAGGCGCGCGCTGCGAGGCACGCTCGTGGCGCGCCTGCTGCTGGGACAGCTGCTGCGCCAGAAGCTCTTCGGCCTTGACCCGCTGCCAAGCCGGATGGCTTCGATCTTCCAGCGTCGCCATCGCAACATCCGGCGTCGGATAGTGGAGGAAGTGCAGCGATTGCCGCAGGCTCCACTGCGGCTGCCAAGCGTCCAGCGGGATCGTCTCGTCCAATATCGACCGCGCCAGTCCGGCGCGCACCTCGCGCCGCAATGCCGGCTGCGCGAGGCCGGAGATGGTGGAATAGACCGGCGTCAGCGCTTCCGGCAGATCGGTGCCGGCCGCCTTGATGGTCGGATGCAGCATCTGCCGCCCAAGAAATCCACCCTTCAACTCTCCGCGGATTCGAACGCGTGAACCGGGTGCCAACTGCTTGTGCAGCGAGGGATAGAAATTGAAGAAGCGCAGCTGACAGGTGTCGCTCCCGTCATCCACGGTGGCGATGAGCTGGCGCCGTGGGCGGTAGACCACTTCGCAAGAACGCACCACCGCCTCGATCTGAGCCACGTCGCCATCATGCGCGTCAGCGAGCTTGACGATCTGGGTCTCATCTTCATAGCGCATCGGCAGATACAGCGCGAAATCGATGTCGCGCACCAGCCCCAACTTGCGCAAGGCCCGCTGCGTCGCACTCAAGCCAGAACCAGGCGCAGCCGGCGGACTGGCGCTGGAGGACTTTTGCTGGGGCGACGGCGAAGCGGCTGCGGGCATGGGACAATTCTGCCTCCCCCGCCGCTGCCACCGATGCGCGCGTCCAATGCGCGATTGCACCGGGTAGCGGCCTCCTCCCCCTTGGCATGGGTCCGTCCGGCCCTCAAGCGCGATGCAAACGTTCAGTCTTTCCGATTTCGATTTCGACCTGCCACCCGATCTGGTGGCTCAGCATCCCGCCAGCGAGCGCAGCAGCTCGCGCCTTCTCGACGGCACCGGCGCCTCGCCTGTAGACCGAATCTTTCGCGATCTGCCGAACTTGCTGCGGGCCGGGGACCTTCTTGTCTTCAACGATACGCAGGTCGTGAAGGCGCGCCTTTTCGGCAAGAAGCCGACTGGCGGCCGGCTCGAACTGCTGATCGAGCGCGTCCTTCAAGGTCAGGACGTCGTGGCTCACATGAAGGTCAGCAAGAAGCCCCCCATCGGCATGGCGCTCGAGATGGACGGCGGATTCACCGCCACCCTCCTCGGTCGCTGGCCCGATGCGCAAGGAGCGCTATTCCACCTGCGATTCGACAGTCCCGCTGGCGAAGATCCGTACGCGCTGATGGCGCGCTGTGGCCATGTGCCGCTGCCGCCCTACATCACGCATGCCGATTCCGCCGACGACGAGCGGCGCTACCAGACCGTCTTCGCTCGGGTTCCCGGCGCCGTTGCCGCGCCGACGGCGGCACTTCACTTCGACGAATCGGTCCTGGCGCAACTCGATGCCCGAGGCATCGAGCGTGCCAACGTCACCCTTCACGTGGGCGCGGGCACTTTCCAGCCGGTCAAGACCGAAAACATTGCCGAGCACACCATGCATGCCGAGCGCTATCAGGTGCCACTGACCACCCAGCAGGCCATCGCCGCCTGCAAGGCCCGCGGCGGGCGTGTGGTGGCGGTGGGAACGACCACAGTCCGCACCCTCGAATCCTGGGGGCAGACAGGCGAGGCAACGGGCGACACGAGCATCTTCATCACCCCCGGCTTCGACTTCCGCTACGTCGACCTGCTGATCACCAACTTTCACCTGCCCAAGAGCACGCTCATGATGCTGGTCAGCGCCCTGGCGGGCTATGAACGCGTCATGGCGCTGTACGCCCACGCCATCCGAGAGCGCTATCGCTTCTTCAGCTATGGCGACGCCATGCTGCTGGCCCGAGAGACATCCACATGCTGAACTTCGAACTTCTTGCCACGGATCCAGACAGCCACGCCCGGCGCGGCACCCTCACGCTCAATCATGGCGTGGTCCAGACTCCGATCTTCATGCCTGTCGGCACCTATGGCACCGTCAAGGGCGTGATGCCGCGTAGCCTGGAAGAAATGGGCGCGCAGATCATCCTGGGCAACACCTTCCACCTCTGGATGCGTCCGGGACTGGATGTGATGAGCGCATTCGGCGGCCTGCATGCATTCGAGAAGTGGGATCGTCCCATCCTGACCGACTCAGGCGGATTCCAGGTCTGGAGCCTGGGCGCGATGCGCAAGATCACGGAAGAAGGCGTCAAGTTCGCGTCGCCCGTCAACGGGGACAAGCTGTTCCTGACGCCCGAGGTGTCGATGCAGATCCAGACCATTCTCAACAGCGACATCGTCATGCAGTTCGACGAGTGCACGCCCTACGACACGGACGGGAAGATCACCTCCGAAGCGCAAGCGCGCAGTTCGATGGAACTCAGCCTACGCTGGGCGAAGCGCTGCAGGGCCGAGTTCGAGCGACTTGGCAACCCCAATGCGCTCTTCGGCATCGTCCAGGGCGGCATGTTCGAGAACCTGCGCGAAGAATCACTGTCGCAATTGGTCGACATGGACTTCCCGGGGTATGCGATCGGCGGCGTCAGCGTTGGCGAACCGAAGGAAGAGATGCTGCGAGTGATGGCCCACACGCCGCACCGCCTTCCCGCACACAAGCCGCGCTACCTGATGGGTGTGGGCACGCCCGAAGACCTGGTGCAAGGCGTCGCCGACGGGGTAGACATGTTCGACTGCGTCATGCCGACGCGCAACGCACGCAATGGCACGCTGTTCAGCCGCTACGGCGACCTGAAGATCCGCAATGCTCGCCACAAGTCGGACCCACAACCAATCGACACCAGTTGCACTTGCCACGCCTGCGCGGGCGCTTCGGGCGTGTCGTGGGAAAAGGGCGGGCGCGACGGCTTCTCGCGTGCCTACTTGCACCACCTCGAGCGTTGCGGCGAGATGCTGGCGCCCATGCTGACGACGGTGCACAACCTGCACTACTACCTGAACCTCATGCGCGAAATTCGCGAAGCGCTCGAGGGCGGGACTTTCAGTGCGTTCCGCGCATCGTTCAAGACCGATCGGGCACGCGGCGTATAGACGGCGCTAGGCCGCAGGAAAGGCACCGGCCGCGTCGGTTGCGAAGCTTGTTGCGCCGTCGCTCACCTTCCGGCCGGGCGTTCCGCACGCGTGGCAATACTTCGAGAACGCACTCTTGCGTGTCTGGCAGTGCCCGCAATGGTCGTGCAGGCCGATGCCGCAGTGCGGGCAGAAGTCAAGCGCGGTGCTTTTCAGATCCACCGGCCGCTCACAGCCTGGACAGGCCCCCTTGGCCAAGCGCGCCAGCGCGACGTCGTAGTCCAGCTCTTCGCGCCGAGCGCGTTCCGGCTGTGCTTCAGCCAACTTCTGCCGCTCCAGGTACCGGTTCAGTCCCACGATCGCGTATCGCCCAACCAACACCGTCACGATGACGCCGACCACATAGCGCACATAGCCGCCGTAGCTGGGCAGGTAGGGCACCAGCTCGAAGAAGAAGGCGAAGAGCGCAAAGAAGATGAAGCCCCAGACAAAAGGCCACCAGGTGCTTTTGCGCTTCTTGGCGAACAGCCACCCGGCCACCACGAGCAGCGGCAACGTCAGCGCCAACCGGTACCCGAAGACGCGCAGCTCCTGGCTGCGGGCCGCGACCTCCCACTTCTGCCGCGCCTCGTCGCCAAGTGCGTCGAGTTGGCGCTTGGCCGAAGCCTGGGCCTGCTGGGCATCGAGCGCAGTCTGCCGCGCCGCCTGCACCTTCTTCTGCGCGTCGTCCTCGGCGGCCTTCAGGCCGTCGAGTTGCCTCGTGCGAGCCACAAGCTCTGCATCCTGATCGGGCAGCTGGGTGGCTTGGCGCGTTGCCAGCCAGTTGGAAAAGCGTTCACGGGCATTGCGATTGGCCTGGCGGGCTGCCTCGAGTTTCAGCTGTGCTTGTTCAAGTTCGCCGCGCGCTTGTGTCTGCTGCTCTTCGTGCCGTTGCATGGCCTCGCGAAGGCCCGGCGCGGTGGGCCCCATGAAATCGTCGACCGACAGCGGCCGCTCGACCCGAGGCAAGTCGCCCACGAGCGTTCCACCCAGGCCGATGAGAAAAGAGGCAAACACCAGCGCCACCAACCACAGGCCGCGCCGATACCATTTTTCGGAAAGTCGCAATGCTTTGCTCATGGGGTCTCCCAGCTCAGATCGGAAACACCAAAAGGCCCGCAGCGACTGCGACAGCCGCCACGATCGCCAGCTGCACCACGCCAGAAGGCAGCGGGTTCACCCCGACCTTGTGCGCACGGCCCACTTGTTCGCCAGGCGCCAGATTCCTGTTCGTCTCGTTGCTGTTCACGAATGCTCCGTTTGAAGATTGAAGGGCGAGCGCATGATCGGAAGCGCTGCGCCCTTCACAGCGGATTGGCACCCAAAGCCTCGGGAATGGCCCTGTGAGGTAGCTGATAGCGATACCGATGCAGGGCCCGACCCCGCCGTGCTGTGCAAGTCGGCCCGCGTGAATGGTCGATCGATGCGCGCCAGATGCTGCGCGATCTGCTCCAGAAGTCCCTGGGTGGGCGCAGCATGCCCTGGAGGGAACAGGGCCAAGGGCATCAACAGGCTGACCAGCACCATGGGAGCGCGGGGATGCGCGTGCGGGTAGTGCCTTTGGGTGGCAAGGAATATCGCGCTGACAGCCGTCCCCAGGAGCAATCCGGCCGCCACCTCAGACGCCGAATGCGCGTACAAGGCCAGGCGCGAGACGCCGATGGTCCAGGCAAGCACCCAGCCGGCGACGGCCATGCCCACGTGCCAACGGTGTCCGGCACGCGCGCACAGCAACCACAGCGCCACCGGCCAGATGCTCGATGCCATCATGCTGTGCCCACTGATGCCGGTGAAGTTCAGGCGCGCACTTCCAACACCCCAACCCAGAAATGCCAACTTGGAGACGAGGACGAGAAGGCTGGCCGAGCCGAACAAGGTGAACCACAGCAGCGCAGTCGGCCAGGTGCGCCGCGACACCAGCAACCAGATGCCGATCAACACTGCCGCAGGCAAGAGCAGCCCACTGTCGCCCAGCCAAGTGACCCGTGCCCAGAATTCGACGGGTACCGCATGGATACCCTGCCACAGAAGGTCGCGCAAGGTCATCGTGTCGGCAGGGTCGCGAGCAATTCGCCGACGCGCAATTGCAGTCGTTCGAGGCCGGCTTCGGACGCAGACATGGCGCTGCCGACCGTCAAGCCGACCCGGCTGAACACGCCGCGCCGGAACGGGCGCACCATCGCCACGCGGTCGCCATCGCGCACTTCGATCCGGCTGAAGAACGAGCCCCACAGGTTCGAAAGCGCCATCGGCACGACCGGTACGTTCATGCCCTCGGCTTCGGCGATGTCCAGGATCTTGCGCGTGCCTGCCTTGAAGGGCTGAAGCTCGCCGTCGCGGGTGATCGCCCCCTCGGGGAAGATGGCAAGCAGGTCGCCGTCACGGAGTACCTGTACAGCCTCTTCGAAGGCCCGTTCGTATGCCGCCGCGTCTTCTTTCTGCGGCGCAATCGGAATCGCCTTGGCCAGCCTGAACAGCGTCCCCAGCACGGGCATGCGGAAGATGCGGTGGTCCATCAGGAACCGGATCGGGCGTGGACTCGCCGCCATCAACAGCACGGCGTCGACAAAGCTGACGTGGTTGCACACCAGCAGGGCTGCGCCTTCGTTCGGTATGTGCTGCGTGCCGCGAACATCGAATCGGTAGATCAGGTTCGAAAGAATCCACGCCACGAAGCGCAGCAGGTATTCGGGCACCAGCATGAAGATGCCGAACGCCACCACCGCATTGGCGATGCCCGTGATCAGGAACACCTGCGGGATCGAGCAGCCGAGATGGAGCAACAGGCCCACCAGCAAAGAACTGGCGATCATGAACAACGCGTTAAGGATGTTGTTGGCCGCGATGATCCGGGCCCGGTGCGTTGCCGGACTGCGCAACTGGATCAGCGCATACATCGGCACGCTGTAGAGCCCCGCGAACATCGCCATCAACGCCAGATCCGCCATGACGCGCCAATGCGCCGGCCGCGCAAGGAAGGCCTCCAACCCCAGCGGGGCCGACGACGGCAGGCCGCGCGAGGCAAAGTACAAGTCCACCGCAAACACGCTCATGCCGATCGCGCCGAGCGGCACCAGTCCGATTTCGACCTGCCGGCGGCTGAGCGTCTCGCACAGCAGCGATCCGATTCCGATGCCCACCGAGAACACGACGAGCAGCAGCGATGCCACCTGCGCGTCGGCGTGCAGCACCTCCTTGGCGAACGCAGGAAACTGCGCCAGGAACACGGCGCCGAAGAACCACATCCAGGAAATGCCCAGCAACGACCGGAAGACGACCGTGTTGCCATGTGCCAAGCGCAAGTTTCTCCACGTCTCGGTCAGGGGGTTCCAGTTGATGGTCAAACCCGGATCGGTGGCCGGCGCGGAGGGAATGGCCTGCGCCGTGGCCCGGCCGACCAGCGCCACCAGCAGGCAAGCTGCCGCCACGGTCGCATGTCCGATGCCAGGCAGCCCGATCAGCAGCCCCCCTGCAACCTGGCCGAGAAGAATCGCAACGAAGGTGCCCATCTCGACCATGCCGTTGCCGCCCGTCAGTTCATGCGGCTGGAGCACCTGGGGCAGGTAGGCGAACTTGACCGGCCCGAACATCGTGGAGTGCAGCCCCATCAGAAAGACGCAGGCCAGCAATATCACTGCGTCGGAGCTCGCGAAGCCCCAGGCAGCCAGCACCATGATGAGGATCTCGAGGTTCTTGACGAAGCGGATCACCCGCGTCTTGTCGTGCTTGTCGGTGATCTGGCCCGCCGTGGCGGAGAACAGCAAGAAGGGCAGGATGAAGACCGCCCCGATCACCAGGCCGGCCATGGTCGGCTTCATCCAGTCCAGCTGGAGCTGGTAGGTGACCATGACGGTGAAGGCGAACTTGAACAGGTTGTCGTTGGCAGCACCGGCAAACTGCGTCCAGAAGAACGGCGCGAAGCGGCGCTGGCGCAACAGGGCAAATTGGCCGTGTGGGGCGGCTGCCGACTCGCTGGTGTTCGGATGGCTGGGGTTGGCCACGTCCATGAAAGTTCCTCCCGGGTTGCCCGGCTTTGGTGGTTCGCAAGGGGCGATGTCGCGGACCGCCCGTTCGTGATTCAAGCGGGGACAACCGAACGGATTTGATTGTGCCCGAGGCGGCCCTGGTGCAATTCGCGCACCGCCCACAGCACTGGCAACGCGGCGAAGGCGGCGAGGACGTGCTTCAGCGAGTGGCCGGAGATGAGATGGCGCGTTGCTTCATAGACAGCCGCATCCGCCATTTCGCACGCCTTGGCCAGGGCGTACAAGGCGATCACCCACCCGAGCCGCAAACGCAAGCCCGGCGCGTGGCGGCAAGGCAGCGCAGACAGGAACGCCATCGCAAGCGTCATCGCCATGCCGCCGAACTGAATGACCGCCCAGGGCATGAGGTTGCCGCTGTCCTGCGAGATGGCGACCGACAGCAGCCCTGTTGCCAGAACCATCCAGGCCGTGGGCCAGCCGGCGCGCACGCTCACCCTGTTGCAGACCGCCAATCCCAGCAATCCCGCGAACGCCACCGCCATCGCCGCCCGGTCGCCCGCCAACCTGAGCGTGTCGTCGGGCTGCAGGTGATAGAAGGCCGAGGCGGCGGCGGTCAGAATCAACCCGCCGAAGAACAGCCACGCACAGTCCAGAGCATTGGCTGGCAGCTCCTCATGCAGTGCGAAGCCGGCAGGTCGACCGTTCGGCCGGATCTCGTGCGCTCGCTCCAGACGATGCAGCTGCTGCAGCCCCCGAACGCCAAGGATGAGAAACGGCAAGTTGCTCAGGACATCCAGCGCATTGGGCAGACTGGCCCAGGCGCGGCCGTCGGCGAAGTGGCTCGAAACTTGGTGCAGCTCACTCCAGGAAGAGGGCAGGATAAAAGCTGCGAGCAGCAAAACGGCACCACCCGCCGCCAGCGCGGCCTCTCGCCGAGTGAGGCTGCCCAGGTGGCGCGGCTTGCTGGAAGCGGGTGTCGAGGCGCTGGGATTCATGGTCAGATCCTTTGGGTTCGGCGATGGACGGCGAATCTAGGTCTGGCCTCCCTTTAAAGCATTCGATATCAATACGTTGGCACGCAGCTGGACTTTGAGTATTATTTTTCGATACCAACTTTCGAGGGAGACACATTTTGAGCACCACCGCCGATCTGATCCAAGCCCTGAAGAGCGAGCTCAAAACCGCTCACATGACCTATGCCGACCTGGCCCGCCAGCTCGGCATGGCCGAATCCAGCATCAAGCGCATGCTGGCCAAGGGTGACATGCCGCTGTCGCGAGTCGACGCGATCTGTCGCGCGCTAAAGATCGACTTCGCCGAACTGTCCCGGCGCGTGGCCGAGGCGCAGCCGCTGCTCAAGGAGCTGACACTCGAGCAGGAGCGCGCCGTGGTGCGCGACAAGAAGCTCCTGCTTTGCGCCATCTGCGTGCTCAGCCAATGGACGGTGGAGCAGATCACCGGCGCCTACCGCATCAGCGAACCCGAATGCATCGGCGCCATGGTTCAACTCGACCGCATCGGCATCATCGAATTGCGGCCGCTCAATCGATATCGACTCAAACTGGCCAAGACCTTTCGCTGGCGCCCGCATGGCCCGGTCATGGAGTTCTTCCGGGAACATGTGGTCCTGGACTACTACTCCGGCGGCTTCGACCGGCCGGCTGAAGGCCTCCTGCTGGTGCATGGCGAGATCAGCCGAGCGCTCGCGCCCTCTTTTCTGGAACGATTGCAGCGCGTCGCACAGGACTTCGCCCAACAACACCAGGCGGACCAGCGCCTCGCCCAGCGCGACCGAGAGGGCTACACCCTGCTGCTGGGCATGCGAAGCTGGGAATTCGAGGCATTCGCGCAGTTGCGCCGCGCCTGAAGGCGTCCTCCGAACGCGTGCGCGTCAATCGGACGCGAAGACCGTCAGAACACCCGTGTAGCCGTAGAGATGATGCCGGGCGATCTCGCCACCGGCGAAGAAGCCCACCAGCGGCACGTCGCCGAGCGCGTGCCGGACGATCTGAAGTTCAGCGCCAGGCGCCCCGAAATGGGCACCTCCGCGACCCGAACAACTCACATAGATGGCGCCGGCCATGCGTCGCGCGGGATGCATCCTCGCCTCGGCTTCGCCCGCGGCCATGGCAGTGGCCACTTCCAGCGACTGCTCTTCTGGCTCCAGCTCCTCGCGGATCTCGGCGCAGATGCGGGTCAGATCGGCCCGTGCAGCCTGCGGGTCGCGCCGCACGAAGGTCATGCGCATCCCGGCTTCGGGATGGTCGGCAATCGCCACCGCGCGGCGATTCGGGTCGAGGCCGATGATGTGCCGCACGCGCACGTCAGCCCCGAGGTCGCCGGTGCGTCGCAAGCCATCGGCGCCGGCACTGGCCAGGCCCACCAGGGTGGCGCGCACCGCATCGATGGCCTCCTGCGGATGGTCGAGGCTCACGCCCAGTTCGGACAGCAGCACGTCAAGGGCAGGCTCGCCATCCAGCGTGATCAGCAGGTTGTCCTCGGACTCGGTAATGGCGCGCTCCCGCGAAATGGGATGACAACCTTGAGTCACGCGCGACACCAGCCGAATGCTCTCGCCAAATGCAACGCCGGAGAGGCCTCCTGACAGCACGCCGCTAGAGCGCTCCACATCTTCGGCCGATCGGGCAGCCTGCCCGCCGATCGCGAACTGATAGGTCGCGCCGCGCCCGGAGGACAGGCCGCCAAACAGGTAGCCCGTCGTGGTCCGCGCGGCCAGGTCAGCCACGAGATCGGGCAGATCATGGGTCGACGGATCGGCGTGCACCAGCGCCGCATGCTGGTACTCGGTCGGCGCCCCCATGGCATCGACCGGCGGCAACGGAGCGAGGCCGGAAAACACGCGGTATTGGTCGGCGGGCAGGTCGCACAGCATGACGGCGATGGCGGGCTCGTCGAAGTATTCGGCGTTGTGCGCCGAGATGCCGATGCCTACCGTGCCTGACCAGTTGCTCACTGATGGCAGGGATTCGTTCAGGTAGTCGAGGATGCGGCCGCCGTCCTCGGCGAACAGATCGGTGACATACAACAAGCCCAAGCTGGGCGCAGACGCGTAATCGGGCTGCGCCATCTGCCCGCGCAATTGCGCCAGCACGAGGTCAGCCGCAGTCCGCCATTGCGGATGGGTGGCGTGGCCGGATGGAAAAAGCTTCATGTCGCAGGGCCGAAGAGGCAGCAGGCCTCAACAGCAACCCCGATTACAGCACTTGCGGCTATCTCGACGTCGAACGAGTCTTTGTCGACTTCGCCGGCTTCTTGCTCGCCGGCTTTTTGACCGACACGGTCCGCTTCTTTGCGGCCACGGCTTTTGGAGCCGCCGCTTTCGGCGCAGCAGATGTGTCCGGCATGCTGGGCATCTTGAGGTTCGAAGCCTCCTGCAATGCCGTGGCTGCGATCTGCTGGAACTGTTCGGCCAGCGCGCCCCATAGCTTCATGGGGTCGACGACGCCCGCACCCGTCGTGGGACGCTCCGCGCCCATGCCTTGGCCGTCGGTATCGGAAGCGCCCGGCGCCGACGGCCGGCGCGAGGCTTCGGCCTTCTTCTCCTGTGCCGTCTCTGCCGCGGCCGGCGAGGCCACGCCAGCGGTGAATGCCTTGGCAAGGTCGTCCATTTGCAGGTTCATTCCGCGCAGGGTGGACAACGTCATCTTCTGCACTTCCAACGCCTGGATGGTGGCCTTGAGCGCGTGAAGATTCTGTTCGAGCCAGAACTGGACCGCCTTCATCTCGTGGATGCGCTTTTCCACTTCCTCGACGCTGAGCGTGGGCGCCACCCAGCTCGACAAGCCCGGTGGCGTGGCGATGCCAGGCATGGCGGTCTTGACCCCCGGCATGCCAGCCGCCGCACCATTCGCCAGGTTCTTCAGAAAGTCGAAGCCGGGGACGAACTGGTCGAAAAAGAAGGATGGCTTCTCACTCATCATTCATCTCCCAAGTTGGATGTTGATGCCCCAGCTTATACCGGCCCCGCATCAGACCTTTCAGTGCTTGTGCGGATGCTGGTGCGCCTTGTCGTCCGCCATGCCCGACATCGCACCGGCCTGATCACCGTGCGCATGCGCCTGGCCCGCTGGCGCCAACGCCGCTGTCAGGTGCAAGCTGAGCACACTCGACTTGCCCTGAGCGTCTTCGAACTTCAATTGAAGCGGCACGCTGCTGCCGGCCGCAATCTCCTGCTTCAGGTCCATCAGCATGAGGTGATAGCCGCCCGGCTTGAGCTCCACCGACTGTCCCGCAGGAAGCTCCAGTCCCTTGTCGAGCTGGCGCATCTTCATCGTGTCGCCTTCCATCTTCATCTCATGCACCTCGGCAACGCCGGCCAGAGGCGTCGATGCGCCGACGAGCCGCAACGTGCTGTCGGACTTGAGCGTCATGAACGCGCCTGTGCCGCTTTGCCCCGGCACGGCACGGCGCACCCAGGCGCCGCTGACTTCCACCGGAGCGACGGCACCCGTCACGACATCCAGCCGGGCAGCCGGGAACTCGGGCTTGTCGGCATCGCTGGCAGGCACCATGGCCCAGTTTGCACTGCCGGCATCGCAGGTCTGCAGCACCTTGAACCACAACGTGCCGGGCTTCGCGCCGACGCGCCCGCGCAGGACGAACTGCGTCTTCTCGCTGGACGGCACGGCCTTGTCGGCACTGTCGGCCTTCCAGCTCACCTCGTTGCCGTTGGTGTTGACGCTCCAGCCGGCGCGCGGCTGGGGCGCCAGGACCGTGAACCCTTCTGGCACGCGAACGGTGACGCCTGTGGTGGCTGCGGCGCCCTTGCACGCATGGCCGACGCGAAAGGCCGCATCGAAATCCGAGCCGGCACTGGCCGTCTGACGGGCCAGGGTGACGTGTGCGCTGGCCCCGGCGGCGGCGCATACGAGCACGGTTGCGGCGCCCAGGCTTCGGGCGACGGGGACGAGGAAGGGTGAATGCTTGTTCATGTGTTGCTCCTGCAGAAGATGGGTTCAAAGGTCCACGCCCAGGCCCATGTAGGCCTCGGATTTCGATTGGGGGCGGGCGCGCTGTGCTCGAAGCCGGCATCCGCCGGCATGCACATCACGGGACTCGAAGTGAATCAGGCGAAGGCTGGGGGTCCGCGCGGCGGCAAGGGGGCAGCCGTTGCCGCCGGATGGTGCGCCGCGGGAATGGACTGCAGCACATGCCCAAGTGGCTGGGCATGTTCGACATGAACGACCGGCGCCGGGGGCGGCGGTGCGCCAGTCAGGGCACACAAGGGGCAGTCGATATGGCTGGCGCCGAGCTGGCGGGCGCCATCGTCGGTCTTGACCATGACCTTGATCGCGCCGGCGCTGGAACAGACGAGTTCCAGCGCTTGCGGATGGACCAGTGGCGACGCGACGGCCACGCCCAACGACAACGCAAACCACAGCAGCATCAGGCGGCCAAGCTGCGGGAGACGTCGAAGGGCATTCATCAAGGTCGATTATCCATCCCCAAGAAAGCGGAACGAGTACACAATATCCAGCAGACGACACGAATTCATACATGTTCAGCCGCTTCCTTCCCTCCCCTCTGCGACCCGCAGACAGGCAGGTTGCGATGGGCGGGGCGTGCCACGTGGCCGCTGGGATCATGGTCGTACTGGCCGGGTCGACAGCGCTTTTCGGGTCGACCGACGCCTCGGCGCAACCTACCTCCGCAGACCGCTGCGAACTCGAGGGAAAGCCGATCGACTCCACCTCGCCCGCGGCCATGCAAGGCACCAGTGGTCGGCTGCTGTGCCGCAACAGCGCCACCGGCAAGGTGACCCGCGACGCCAACTTCGACGGCGGCCATCAACTCGGTTTGTCGCGCCTTTTCTATCCGGACGGAGGCCTGCGCAGGGTGGCCTTCAGCACGGGTACCGGTGGCGACCGAGCCGTGGCCGAATTCACCGCTCGCGGCAGCCTTTCGATGCTGCGCTGCGCCGACAAGCCGCTGCTTCTGCCCGTCGTGGACGATGCGCGCCTTTGCGGGTTCAACAGCAGCGGCGCTGCCACGGTGGACCTGTTCGATGAACATGAAGTGCGCCGCTCGCGCATCACGCATCTCAACGGGCGGCGGCTGCGCTCGGAGAGCTTCTACGACAACGGCATCGTCGCCACGCAGGAAGACTTGATCGGCAACCAGCGCATCGAGCGCCAGTACGCCTCCGATGGCTCGCGCCGGAGCGAAACGGTCTACGTGGTCGAACGGGGTCGCTCCCAACGCATGAGCTTCCGGGAGTTCTCTTCCGGCGATCTGCTCGTGCGCGAGCAGGCTTGGAACGAGACCGGCGAACCCTTGCGCGATGACTTCTACTTTGCCGAAACCGGCGGGCCGCGCAAGACGACGCGCTATCAGCGGCAGGGAAGCGTGCGCACGGCGGAGGTGGTCGAGTACCTCCAGAGCGGCCAGGTGGCCTTTCGCGGGCACTACCTGGCGCCCCCGCAGGCACCGCTGCTGCCGACCGGTACGCACCAGCGCTTCGATGCCCAGGGCGCGGTGGTGGCCGAGTCGGTCTACAGCGTCAAGGGCAAGCTGCTGCGCGAGAGAGCCTGGGGCCCAGACGGGCAATTGCTGGTCGACGACAGCGTCGGCGACGCTGTGTCCCAGGGCGCCGCCGGCGGCGCAGCGCAAAAGCAATAGCGCGGCCGGCCGCGCGTCAGTCCAGCTTGACGCCAGCCGCCTTGATGATCGGCCCCCAGCGAGACGACTCGGCACGCGCCATCGAGAAGAATTGCTCCGGCGAGCCGGGCATGGGCTCCATCCCGAAGTCGTTGAAGCGCTTGGCCACATCCGGATTCGAGAAGGCCTTGTTGAGCTCGCGGTTGAGCCGCTGGACGATGGGCCCGGGCATGCCGGCCGGCCCGAGGACGCCCTGGAATGCGAAGACCTCCGCGTTGCTCACGCCGACCTCTGCCAGTGTCGGGACGTCCGGCAGGAGCTTCGAGCGCTGCGCCGAGCCAATGGCCAGCACACGCACCTTGCCCGATTGCATGATCGACAAGCCCGATGCCAGATCCAGGAACATGCACGGCACCTGCCCGCCCATCACGTCCGCCATGGCGGGTGCCGCGCCGCGGTAAGGCACATGCGTGAGCGAAGTGCCGGTGCGGTTCTTGAACAGCTCCATCGCCAGATGGTGCGGCGAGCCGTTGCCTGGCGAGGCGTAGTTCACGTCCCCCGGATGCGCCTTCACATACGCCAGGAACTCCTTGAAGTCCTTGGCCTGGAAGCTCGGATTGACGACCAGCGCCAGCGGGAACTTGCCGATCGCACCGATGTACGTGAAGTCCTTGGAGGGATCGAAGGGCAGCTTGCTGAACAGGTATTCGTTGAAGGCCAGCACCGCGTTGTCGGCGGACATGATGGTGTAGCCATCGGGCTTGGCGCGTGCGACCTGCTCGGCGCCGATGTTCGTGGCGGCGCCCGGCTTGTTGTCGACCACGAATTGCTGGCCCAGGCTCTGGCGCATCGCATCGGACAGGCTGCGTGCGATCACGTCGGTGCCGCCGCCGGCCGGATAGGGCACAACCCAGCGGATCGGCTGGTCGGGATAGTTGCCCTGGGCGCGCGCCCAAGGGGCGGCCATGGTGGCACCGGCTGCGGCCATGCCGGCCAGTAGTTGTCTGCGATCGATCAAGTCTTTGTCTCCTGTTGAATCTTGGGTTCTTGGCAACGGGCGCCTCGGCGCCTCAGGCGGAAAGCGATGGTACGGGCAGATCGCGCAAGGCGTCAGCCAATGCGGCGCGGCATCGGCCTTCGTCGGCCACCTGTTCGAACAGCAGCAGCGCCAGGCGTGCGAGAAGAAGCGACTCACGCTCCGGCCCCGCCTCGCTGATGGCGCGGGCGCATTCGGCGTAGATGCGGTCACGTGACTCGGGTGTGAACTGACTCATGGCTGTGCCTCCTGAACGGGGCTCGCGGGTGCCGTCGCGTGAAGCTTGCGAGCCGCGGCCCGGGCGAATGAATCGACCAGCGCCTGCGCCGTCGGCTGGCGCCAGCGCGCTGCCACATGGCCGTCCGGTCGCAGCAGGTACACCGCGCCCTCGTCGCCGGCGCCCAACGCCTCGAAGGTCGCTTGCGAACCCGGGCTGCGCGGCAGGTCGTGCATCTGCAGCGTCAATCCCTGCGCCACGGCCTGCTGTCGCGCCTGCGCGCAGATGGCGCGCTGCCGTGCGGATGATTCAGCTTCGGCGGCAGCAAGGACGATCAACGCAAAGCCGGGCTCTTGCAGCAAGTCGCTCAGATGTCCGCGTTCGAGCGGCAGGTCGGGCATGACCTGGCCGGGCATCGGGCCGCAGGGCCAGTGCTCCATGTCAGGCGTGGACAAGGGCGACGCGTCGTAGCGCACCGCCTCCGTCTGGCGTGGGTTGATGAGTCTCGCGATCTCCGGATGAGCCCCAGCGAGCGAGAGCGCCGCCTCGCGCAGCAGATCGAAGCCGCGCGAGGGTGGTGACATGAATTCGGTGCTGCGCATGGCGCTTTCGGCATTGACGTGGAAGGCCGCGATACGCTCATCGCTGTAGCTGTCGAGCAGCGACGCATCGGACAGACCCCTGGCCACCTGCGCCAGCTTCCAGGCCAGGTTGTCGGCATCGTCGAAGCCGGAATTGAGGCCACGCACGCCGAAGATCGGCATCGCGTGCGCGGCGTTGCCGGCGAAGAGGATGCGTCCACCGCGCCCATGCCGATAGCTTTCAAGGCTCATCGCGCCCGCTCGATAGATCGACGTCCACACGCACTTCCAGGGCAGATCGCCTTCGCCGATGGCCTGCAGGTGTCGCGTGACGAATTCGCGCACGGCGTCGGGCTCGAGGGCCGCCTGGCTGTCCTGACCCGGCCGCAACTGATAGTCGATGCGCCAGATGTCGTCCGGCTGGCGATGCATCAGCACCGTGGAGCCGGGGTTCCAGGGCGGATCGAACCAGGCCCGGCGCTCGGTCGGGTGCTTGCTGTGCAGTTCGATGTCGATGATGACGTAGCGGCCTTCGTAGGCCGTGCCGTCCAGGTTGAGTCCGAGCGCCTTGCGCACGAAGCTCTGGCCGCCGTCGCAGGCGACCATCCAGGCGGCCCGCAACTCGTACTCGCCCTGCGGGTTGCGCACCTGCAGGGTCAGTCCTTCATCCCCCTGCGTGAAGCCCGTCAGTTCAGTCGCCCAGCGGATGTCGATGAGGCCCGCCTGCCTCTCGTTGCGACGCACGATCTCGTCAAGCAGGTAGTGCTCGATGTAGTACTGCTCCAGGTTGATCATGGGTGGCAGCTTTTGCTGCGTGTCGTGCGGCATCTCGAAGCGAAAGACCTCCTCGGTCTTGTAGAAGCTGCGGCCTCCGGTCCACGCCAGGCCCTTTTCGATGAAAGCCGGCAGCGCCCCCAGGCGCTCGACGATCTGCAGGCTGCGGCGCGAGATGCAGGCAGCCCGGCTGCCCACGCAGACGGTGTCGTCAGCCTCCAGGATCATGCTGCGCAAGCCGTGATTGGCCAGCCCCAGCGCCAGCGACATGCCCACCGGCCCGCCGCCCACGATCACGACCGGATGCTGTCCCGGCTCGACACCCGACTCCAACGGCGGCGTCCAGGGCGCGAAGCGCGTGTAGTGAAAGTCGCCCACGGACGGCGGCAGTGCGCCGGGATCGAGCGTGGGCGGCAGCGTTGCGCCTGCCGCGCCTACGGCGCTCGCGGTCGGGTGTTCGGTAAGGGCGGCATTCATGCAACGGGATTGTCCGGATGCGTTTCGCACGCCGTTGTCCTAACTTCGTACGAAGTACTAACCCCATGAAACGCTGGCGACTTCCCAACTCCGACAACACCGAAAGTTATGCGTCGCCGGTGGTGCTCGACCTACTCGGCGGCGTCGGAACGCAGCACCTCGCGGCCAGCTTTCTGGGCGGCATGCACCGTCTGGTGCCGGTGACTTTCTGCACCGTTTTCGCAGTGGGCGCCGACGGTCGCATCGAGACGGTCTCCGCAGCCAGCAGCTACGGAACGACCGCCGAACGCACTGCAGAGCGCTACGTCGCGCAACGCTTCGACCTGCTCGACCCCAACATGGTCTGGCTGGCGGGGCGGCCCAAGCCGAAGCGCTCGCAGCTATGGCTGGGCCACCAGCATGCGCAGGAGGTGGCCGATCCCGCCTACCGCGCCGCCTGCTACGGCGATGTCGGAATCCGCGAAAGGGCGTCCGTGCTGATGGTTCTGCCGCAAGGCCAACGTGCAGCCATCAGCTTCTATCGAAGCCTGGCCCAGCCTGATTTCGGCGAAGCGGATTTCTCCTGCTTTGCCGCGCATGCGGCGCTGCTGGCCGCTGCCACCGCAGCGCACGGCCGCAGCGCTGGCGTCAACGACGCCCCTCGAACGCTCGACCTCGACGCTCAGCTCTTGGGCCTCAGCCTGCGCGAGCGAGAGGTCATCGCGCAATTGCGCAAGGGCCGCACCGCCAAGCAGGCTGCGCGCGAACTTGGCATCGAGCTGAGCACGGCGCGCACCCACCAGTACAGGGCGTTCCGGCGACTGGGCATTCGCAGCCTGAAGGAACTGCTGCGAGGTGGGTGAGCCGCGCGCCTACTCCGCGCTTTCGGAGGCATCGCCAGGCACTGCGTCCGGCGCGTCGGCTTGCGCTGCCTTGTCCGACGCCTTCGGCTGCGCCGTCGCAGGACGGGGGCTCGCGCCCAGTTGCAGCACCTCCTGGTCGATCGCGCCGAACAGCGAGCGGCCGTCCAGTCCCTTCATCTCGATGCGAATGGTGTCGCCAAAGCGCATGAACTCGGTGGTGGGCTTGCCGTCAAGGATGGTCTCGATGCAGCGCTTTTCCGCGATGCAGCTGTACCCCTTGGGCCAATCCATGCGGCCGTCCTTGCGCTCCACGCCTTTGTTGCTGACGGTGCCGCTGCCAACGATGGAGCCAGCTCGCACGTTGCGCGTCTTGGCGATGTGGGCGATGAGCTGCCCGAAGTGGAATGTCATCTCCGGTCCGGCATCGCACAACCCCACCTTGCGGCCGTTCCAGCTGCTTTGCAGGGCCAGGTGCACGCGTCCACCCTGCCAGGCATCGCCCAGCTCGTCGAGGGTCACCGCCACAGGGCTGAAGGCGGTGGCCGGCTTGCTCTGGAAGAAGCCGAAGCCCTTGGCCAGCTCGGCCGGAATCAGGTTGCGCAGGCTGACGTCGTTGGCGAGCATGACCAGGCGGATGCCCTCCAGGGCCTGCTCGGGGGTGGCCCCCATCTTGACGTCGCCGGTCACCACGGCGATCTCGGCTTCGAAATCGATGCCCATCGCTTCATTGGGCACGACGATCGGGTCGCACGGCCCGATGAAGTCATCGCTGCCACCTTGATACATCAAGGGATCGATGTAGAAGCTCTCCGGCACCTCGGCATTGCGCGCCTTGCGCACCAGCTCGACGTGATTGATGTAGGCCGATCCGTCGGCCCATTGGTAGGCACGCGGCAACGGTGCCATGCACTGTTGCGGGTCAAAGGGAAAAGTATGACGCGCGCGGCCGTGATTGAGCGCGGTGTACAGGTCTTGCAGCTGCGGGCTGAGAAAGCTCCAGTCATCCAGCACCTGCTGGAGGCGCGAAGCGATGCCGGTGGCGTAGTGGGCGGTACTCAGGTCGCGCGAGACGACGACCAACTGGCCGTCGCGCGATCCATCCCGGTAGGTGGCGAGTTTCATGGGTTTGCAGGAGGCCGCGCCACCGCGAAAGAGGGGCACGACTAAACTGGGCAATGACGGCCGGCAGTTTAGCGAGAGGCGCCTGCCGTGCCTGTTCGAACACGATGGCCTCCCACCCTTCGACTGCCAGCGGCGCGCCGATGACATCTCGGCGCCATCGACGCGAGACTGTGCCTTCCTGGCCTCGCGTGGCCGCGATCGGAGCGGTGGTGCTCCTGCTTCATGCCGCACTGTTGCTGGGCGCGCGCTGGCAGCCCGGGGGACATCTGGAAATAGCGCAGCGCCAGGTGGTCACCGAAGTCCGGCTGATCGACCCCGCCCCGCCGGCGCCTCGACCTGATCCGCCGCCGGCTCGGCCTTCGGCGGCACCACCGAAGCCGCCCGTGGCAAAGCCGGCGCCAGCGCGTACAGCGGCAGCAGCCGACGCCCCGAAGCGTGCGCGCCCCCAGCCGCGGCCGCCAGAAGCCCGGACCTCGCCCTCGCCCTCGCCTAACGCAACCACCGATGCGCCTGTGCTCGCAGCTGCGCCAGTCGCAGAGGGCTCCGGCGACGCTGCGGCAATGGTCGGCGCGGGGGCATCCGGCGCCCAGGGAATCGGCTTTGCAGCCGGCAATGCGGGCGCCAGTCACATCCATCCCTCCGCCCGGCTGAGCTTCGAAATGGTGGCCCTGCGCGGGGTGCAGCCCTGGAAAGGTGTGTTCGGACAACTGGATTGGCGCCACGACGGCGACCGATACGAAGCGCGCCTCGCGCTCAAGGTCCTGTTCAAGACGGTGCGCGCCCAGGTCAGCACGGGACGCATCTCGAACGGCGGTTTGGCGCCCGAGCGCTTTTCGGAAACCCGGCGCCAGGGCGAATCCTCCGAGCTGCGGCGGGCTGAATCCAAGGTCGTCTTCAGCAATGGTGCTCCCGAGGCGGCTCTCGAACCCGGAGCGCAGGACCGCCTGAGCGTCGTCCTGCAACTGGGCGCCATGCTGGCCGCGGACGACGAGCGCCATCCGCCTGGCAGCCGCATCCTCATGCAGGTCGTCGGCGTCAAGGACGCTGAAGACTGGACCTTCGAAGTGCTGGAGGACGCGACCGTTTCCGTGCCGGCCGGCCAATACCGCGCGCGCCACCTGATCCGCATCCCGCGACGGCCCGACGACTACCGCATGGACATCTGGCTGGCGCCAGACCTGGGCTATCTCCCCGTACAAATGCGGCAGACCCAACAGAACGGCGACGTCATCGACCTGTTGCTGCGCGACGTATCGCCGCTTTGACAAAGTCCAAAAGCCAGGCAATTGCGCACGCTGGCGCACTGGCCGTCGACGCGGAGGGGCACTTTCCTACAACGATTGCGTCTATCTTGAAACTGGCGCGCTCGTTGCTATCTAACCATCATGAATGACATCGACTTCCGGACGCTGGACAACATGCAAATGCTTTATGACTCGGAATCTTTCGTGGTCGTGCACATGCAGGCAAACGCCGATGACGCGCTGCCAAACCTGCCGACTCTGGTGCGTCACGGCTTCGAGATCGTCGACAAGCGCACCGGCAAGGAGATCTACCTCGACGGCTCCTGGGCTGAAATGTTTCACAAGCAGATTGCCGCATGGCAGCTGAACACCCCCACCGAGGAAGAAGTGGAAACCACCCTCGAGGGCTACGCCGAACTGGCGCAAAACCCTGTTCTCATGCACTGACCGCATGAAAGCCGAAAGTAAGTGGCCGCTCATGAGCGGCCATTTCTTTGTCCTGGCCACGCTGCTCGGCTTGCTGCTGTCGGCTTGCAGCACGCTGGCCCCTGCCCCGAGGGACGGACCGGCGCCGCCAAGCGAAGACATCGACGGAGTGCTGGCCAGGATGAGCCAGGTCGACTTCCTCCTGCTGGGCGAGCAACACGACGCACCCGAGCACCACCGGATCGAGCGGGCGACCGTAGAGTCGCTGGCCAGCCAGGGTCGCCTGGCGGCGCTGGCCCTGGAGATGGTGGAGCAGGGCCAAGACACACGCGGCCTTCCGCGCGATGCCGAACAGTCACAGGTTCGAGACAGTTTGAACTGGAACGACCGCGCCTGGCCCTGGACCGCCTACGGCCCAGTCGTCATGGCCGCCGTCCAGGCCGGGATCCCCGTGCTCGGTGCGAACCTGCCGCGCGCTCGCATGAAAGACGCCATGGCGGATGTCTCGCTCGACGTCCAACTGGAGCCACAGGCCCTGCAAGCCCAGCAGCAAGCGGTGCGCGATGGTCACTGCGGCCTGCTTCCGGACAGCCAGATCCAGCCCATGACCCGCATCCAGATCGCGCGCGACCGTGCCATGGCACGCACGCTGATCGAGGCGCGCGTGCCCGGCAAGACCGTCGTGCTGGTGGCCGGTGCCGGCCACGTCCCGCGCGGCATCGGCGTGCCCCAGCATTTGCCGACCGACATGAAGGTGCAGGTGCTGCGCTTGGCGGCCGGCGATGCGCCACAAGTTTCGCCGCCTGCCATTTACGACGCCACCTGGACGACGCCCGCTCTGCCCGAACGGGACTACTGCGCCGAGCTCCGCAAGCCCGCCCGTTGATCGCCCCGCTGCCAAAGGGCGACGGCACGGGCTCGGGTAACGATCAGGCGTGGCGCTTGATCGAATCAGCCAGCGTGTTGACGAGCGTGTCGATGTGCGACTTCTCGACAATGTAGGGCGGCGCAATGACCAGCACGTCGCCCGCAGGACGAACCAGCGCGCCGCGATGGAAGCAGTCCAGGAAGATGTCGTACGCACGCTTGCCCGGCAATCCTGCGATCGGCGCCAGTTCGACCGCTGCGGCCAGCCCCAGGCTGCGCACGCCGATCACATTCGGCAGGCCCTTGAACGTGCTGTGGAAAGCGTCGCCCAGCACCTTGCCCATCTCGCCCGCGCGGGAGAACAGGCCTTCCTTCTGGAACAGATCGAGCGTCGCGATGGCCGCGGCGCAAGCCACCGGATGGCCGGAATAGGTGTAGCCATGAAAGAACTCCACCACGTGCTCGGGCGCGCTGGTGTTCATCATCGCGTCGTAGAGCTTGTCGCGGCAGATCACGCCGCCCAGCGGAATGACGCCGTTGGTCACGCACTTGGCGAAGTTCAACATGTCCGGCACCACGCCGAAGTAGTCGGCGCCGAAATTGGTGCCCAGGCGGCCGAAGCCGGTGATCACCTCGTCGAAGATCAGCAGGATGCCGTGCTTGTCGCAGATCTCGCGCAGCCGCTGCAGGTAGCCCTGTGGCGGCAGGTACCACCCGGCCGAGCCCGCCACCGGTTCCACGATGATGGCCGCCACGTTGCTGGGATCATGCAGGGGCAGGATGCGCTGCTCGAGTTCGGCCAGCGCGTCTTCCTTCCACTGGGGCAGCTCGTTGTGGATGTAGGCGTGATTGACCGGGTCGTGGATGAACCGCATGTGGTCCACCCTCGGCAGCAGCGCCGCGCCAAACGCCTTGCGATTGGCCGGAATGCCGCCCACGGACATGCCGCCAAAGCCGACGCCGTGATAGCCCTTTTCGCGGCCGATGAAGATGTTGCGGTGACCCTCGCCACGGGCGCGGTGGTAGGCCAGCGCCACCTTCAGCGACGTGTCTGCCGCCTCGCTGCCCGAGTTGCAGAACAGAACCTTGTTCAGATCGCCCGGCGCCATGGCCGCGATCATCTCCGCGGCCTTGAAGGCCTTGTCGTTGCTGACCTGGAAGGCCGTCGCGTAGTCCAGCGTGTCCAGTTGCTTCTTGATCGCCTCGTTGATCGGCTTGCGGTTGTGTCCCGCTCCCACACACCACAGCGATGAAATGCCGTCGATCACCTTCTTGCCATCGTGCGTGGTGAACTCCATGCCGTCGGCCGCCACGAAGACGCGCGGGTCTTTCTGGAAATGGCGGTTGGGCGTGAATGGCAACCATTGGTTGTCCATGTTGAAGTCGTTGTAAGCCATATGAGATCTCTCCTTGGTGTATCGACGCCGCGCAATGCGAGCCAGGCATTTTGGCATCCGGCAAGCCCGCGCGCCCGCCCCGATGGCACGGGATTCGCCGCCCTGCGACAATAGCGCCCCTCTATGAATCCCGCGTACATCCTTACCCTTTCCTGTCCCGACCGCACGGGCATCGTGCATGCTGTGTCAGGCTTCCTGCTTGAGCGCGGGGCCAACATCGAAGAGGCGGCGCAGTACAACGACCACGACACCGGCCTTTTCTTCATGCGCGTGCGCTTCGCCTGTGTCGACCACGACGAAGCCGCCCTGCGCCAGCAACTCGAAGCCTTCACGCAAGGGTTCGCGATGACTTGGCAACTGCACGCGGCAGCGCAGCCGATGAAGACCGTGCTGCTGGTCAGTCGCGATGGTCACTGCCTGAACGACCTGCTATTCCGTTGGAAGAGCGGCCTGCTGGCCATCGACATCCGCGCCATCATTTCGAACCACCGCGACTTCTATCAACTGGCCGCGAGCTACAACGTCCCGTTTCACCACATCCCGGTGACGGCGGCCACCAAGGCCCAGGCCGAGGCGCGGCAGATGGAGATCATCGAGGCCGAAGGTGCCCAACTGGTGGTGCTGGCGCGCTACATGCAGATCCTGAGCAACGACCTGTGCACCAAGCTCGCCGGTCGCGCCATCAACATCCACCACTCTTTCCTGCCCAGCTTCAAGGGCGCCAAGCCCTACTACCAGGCGCATGACCGCGGTGTGAAGCTGATCGGCGCCACCGCGCACTACGTGACGGCCGACCTCGACGAAGGGCCGATCATCGAGCAGGACGTGGCCCGCGCCGACCACACCGACACCGTGGAAGACCTCACCGCCCGAGGTCGAGACACCGAGAGCCAGGTGCTCGCCCGCGCCGTGAAGTGGCACTCGGAACACCGCGTGCTGCTCAACGGGCACAAGACTGTCGTGTTTCGCTGACGGCCGGCTGCGGCCTGCTTGGTGGGCGGCCGCAGCTTGGTTACATTTTCTCGCATTTTTAAGAATGGAGAAGGTGTGAAGCGTTGGCATCTTTGGCTCGCGACGGCGTTGCTTGCCCTGCTCACCGGGTGCGCGTCAGGGCCCCGCTACTCAGACGTCTATCAAAACATTCCGCCGCCAGCCGAGGATCAGGGGCGCATCCTGTTCTATCGAAGTTCGGTTTTAGGCGCTGCAGTCCAGCCCGACCTGCGACTCGATGGGAACGTCGTCGGCAGCTTTTCACCGCGCGGCTTCTTCTATGTAGACCGTCCGTTGGGGCGCTACACAGCGCAGGCCCGCACCGAGGTGGAGGCAAGGCTCGACATCGACGTGATCCCGCAACGTACCAGCTACGTCGAGATGTCCATTGGCATCGGCTTTCTCGTTGGGCAGCCACGCCTGAAACTACGTACACCCGTCGAAGCCCTTCCTGAGCTGAACGATCTGGCGTATATCGGCAAGCAGGCACCGGTCTCGGCACCAATCTCGCCAGCTGCCTCGCCACCGGTCATGGCAGCCAGCACAAGTGCTCCTGTGTCGACTGCACAAGCAACCGTAACTTCGGCACCCGACCGAGTGCCAAATTCGGGCACCGCAGATGCAGTCCCAAGTCAAACGGCTGCGCCGGCGTCCAACTTCCCGACCGGCATTCCTCACGTCATCGAATACCGCCTCGACGACCGTATGGGCGGACCGCCCCGAAACGTCAGCTTCCGTTTTCTGGAACAGGTCGATGGACGAGTCAGCTTCAACAACGGCACTTGGATCGAGTCGCCCGACGGTGCCGTGATCGAAAGCAACTCTCAGATCGCCGGAGATTTCGACTCTGCGATGCCGCCTGGTGGCTGGGTGCCCAAAGCGAATGACCTGACCCCTGGCGCCAGTTGGTTGTCACGCTATTCGAGGAAGTCCGGAGGCGGTCGGACAGACATGGACGTGACGGCCGTTGTTGGCGGCAAAGAGACGCTGGTGATCGCAGGTCGCGCCCTGCCGGCTGTGCGCGTGGACTACCGCGGCTACACCACCCGCATCGGCAACAGCGTCGCGTCATCGCAGAACCAGACGGGCAAGTACGAGGCCACGGCTTGGTATTCGCCGGAACTGCGCCGCGTGGTTCGCTTTGCCGCCAAGACCCGAGGCGGCATTGGCGGCGGCACTTTCGTGGTTGACGAGGAATTGAACCTTGTGTCGATGCGCTGACGGCCTTGTACAATAGCCCCTCCAGCATCAGGGGCAAACGAGCCCCGGTGCACACAACAACATTCAGGAGGATTTTCATGAGCATCCAGTTCGTTTCGCGTACGGCGCCCGCCGCTTTCATTCTTTCCGCCGTGCTCAGCAGTGCCCTGTTGATGGCTACGCCCGCACTGGCGCAATACGCTGGTCCGAGCGGCGTGGCTGCCTCCACGGTATCCAGTCTGCTCAAGAGCGGCACCGACGATCAGCCCGTCATCCTGCGCGGTCGAATCACCAAGCGGCTGACAGACGACAAGTACGAATTCACCGACAGGACTGGAAGCATCCGCGTCGACATCGACAGCGACCGCTTCCCACCCGAGGTGATTGACGATAAAACGCTGGTAGAGATCCACGGGGAATTCGAGAAGGACTTCATGCAATCCCCGGAAATCGAAGTCAAATTGCTACGCCGCGTCAGCGGCTCCTGACCTACTTTCCCCTTGACCGCCTCGGACCTCGCCAACCCACCCCCCCCTGTCGGCCAAGCCGAGGTCGTACGCGCGTTGCAGGCCGTGCTGCCTGCACACGCACTGCTGTGGCAGTCCGAGGACACCACCCCCTATGAATGCGACGGCCTGACGGCCTACCGCGCGCGGCCGCTGGCCGTGGCCCTGCCGGAAAGCGAGGCGCAGGTGGCCGCCGTGCTCAAGGCCTGCCATGGCCTGGGCGTGCCGGTGGTGGCGCGCGGCGCGGGCACCGGCCTGTCGGGTGGCGCAATGCCGCACACCCAAGGGGTGACGCTCTCGCTCGCCAAGTTCAACAACATCGTCAAAGTCGACCCGGTCAGCCGCACCGCGGTCGTCCAATGCGGCGTGCGCAACCTCGCCATCAGCGAAGCCGCGGCGCCCTTCGGCCTCTACTACGCGCCCGATCCTTCGAGCCAGATCGCCTGCACCATCGGCGGCAACGTGGCCGAGAACTCGGGCGGCGTGCATTGCCTCAAGTACGGACTGACGCTTCACAACGTGCTGCGGGTACGTGGCTTCACGGCTCAAGGCGAGCCCGTCGAGTTCGGCTCCGAGGCGCTCGATGTGCCGGGGCTCGACCTGCTGCCGCTGATCGTCGGCAGCGAGGGCATGCTGGCGATCACCCTCGAAGTGACGGTCAAGCTGGTGCCCAAGCCGCAACTGGCGCGCTGCATCATGGCCAGCTTCGACGACGTTCGCAAAGCCGGTGACGCAGTGGCCGCGGTCATTGCGGCCGGCATCATCCCCGCCGGCCTCGAAATGATGGACAAGCCCATGACCGCGGCGGTCGAGGACTTCGTCCACGCCGGCTACGACCTCGAAGCTGCCGCCATCCTGCTCTGCGAATCCGACGGGACGCCGGAAGAAGTGGAAGAAGAAATCGGCCGGATGATCGACGTGCTGCGCGCCTGTGGCGCCACGGCGATTGCCGTCAGCCAGGACGAAGCCGAGCGCTTGCGCTTCTGGAGCGGCCGCAAGAACGCTTTTCCGGCATCGGGACGCATCAGCCCCGACTACATGTGCCTGGACTCCACCATCCCGCGCAAGCGGCTGGCCGACATCCTCCTCGCCATCCAGGAGATGGAAAGCAAGTACGCGCTGCGCTGCTGCAACGTCTTCCATGCCGGCGACGGCAACTTGCATCCGCTGGTGCTGTTCGACGCCAACGACCCGGACGAGCTGCATCGCTGCGAGCTGTTCGGCGCCGACATCCTCGAGACCAGCGTGGCGATGGGCGGCACCGTCTCGGGCGAACATGGCGTGGGCGTGGAAAAGCTCAACAGCATGTGCGTGCAGTTCACGGCCGAGGAACGTGCGCAGATGGAGGGGGTCAAGCGCGCCTTCGATCCCTCGGGCCTGCTCAATCCGGGCAAGGTCATTCCCACGCTTCAACGCTGCGCGGAATACGGCAAGCAAGTGATGCGCGGCGGACTGTTGCCGCACCCCGACCTTCCGCGCTTCTAGCGGCCCACGATGCAAGGTCTGCGCGGACTGGCCTGGCTGCTGGCTTTCCAAAGCATCGGCGAGGTGCTTTCGCGCGGCCTGTCGCTGCCCTTGCCAGGACCGGTGCTTGGCCTGGTCTTGCTGCTCGCCGGCCTGCGCTTTCCGCTGGTGCGCGAGCCGGTCGGCGCCTGTGCCGACTTCCTGCTCGCGCATCTGTCGCTGCTGTTCATCCCGGTGGGCGTCGGCGTGATGACGCACCTGACGCTGCTGGCCCAGTACGGCGGCCGCATGCTCTTCGTGATCGTGTTGTCGACCTGGATCGGGTTGGCCGTCACGGCGGCCGTGCTCTGGTGGCCGCGCCCCAAGCCGCGCGACTGAACTACGGATTCACCCAATGCCCCGCTTCGTCGAACTCTGGATCTACCTGTCGGCCCAGCCGCTGTTCGGCTTGACCGCGACGCTGGTGGTCTATCTGCTGGCGCAGGCGCTGTCGGCTCGGGTGGGCGGTGCGCCCTGGGCCAACCCGGTCCTGTGGTCGGTGGTGGTGCTGGCGAGCGCGCTGCTGGCGACGGGCGTTGACTACGGGATCTATTTCGCAGGTGCGCAGTTCATTCACTTCCTGCTGGGGCCTGCGGTGGTGGCGCTGGCGTGGCCACTTTGGCAGCGCCGTGCGGAACTGCGCGAGCGCTTTGGGCGCATCTTCCTGGCCGCCTTGCTTGGCGGCGCTGCGGCGGCGGGTTCGGCATTGCTGCTCGGCTGGGCGGTGGGGCTGCCACATGACGTGGTGCTGTCGCTGGCACCCAAGTCGGTCACTGCTCCGGTCGCGATGGGCATCTCGGAAAAGATCGGTGGCATCCCGGCACTGTCCGCAGTGTTCGCAGTGCTCACCGGCATGACCGGCGCGCTTTCAGGAAAGTATCTCTTCGACCTGATGCGCGTCGCCACCGACCCGCAAGGCTTTGCGGCGCGCGGCTTTGCGCTCGGTACCGCATCTCACGGCATCGGCGCCGCGCGCGCCCTTCAGGTGGATGCGCAAGCCGGCGCTTATGCGGGGCTTGCGCTGGGACTCCAGGTGGTCTTGGCGGCCCTGCTCATGCCGTTGGCATTCCGGCTGTTGGGCTTCTGAGGCTTTCGCCCTGTCACGCGTCCGCTTCAATAGCGGTAGGGATTGCCGGGGCGACGGTCATGACGATTCGGCACACCGTCGCCATCGCGATCCCAGCGGCGCGCGTTGTACTGGCGGTGATAGTGACCGCGGTCGCGGTAGTAGTACGCCGGCGGCGGGCCGTACACCGGTCGCGGCGCAACCACCATCGGGCGCGGCACGAAGACCGGGGGCGGTGGCACGACGGCCACGGGCGGCAGGGGAACGCCGATGTTGATCGAGCCATAGACCTGGGCATTGGCGCTTGCAGCGCCGAGTGCGGCGGCAGCGACGAGTCCGGCAGCAAGGACGATGCGGGCAGTGCGGATCATGAGGACTCCTTGGTAGTTCTGAGGCAACGCATGCGTTGGCATGGCGTCATCGTGCAGGGCTTGTGTAAAGGACTTGTCAAGGGCGGGCGAAGATCTTGTTCGAAGTTGCTTCAACCGCCCTCACGCCTCAACGGCGATGCGGATCGTCCGGTCGACGGTCGTAGGCATTGGCGACGCCGTCACGATCGCGGTCGTAGCGCACGCTGTCCGGTCGGTCGGGATGGCGGTCGTAGCGGTTGGGCTTTCCGTCACCGTCACGGTCGCGGTCGTGGCGGTTCGCCACGCCGTCGCCATCACGATCCCAGCGCGACTGCTGGTAGTACCAGCGGCCATTGCGTTGTTCCCAGCGCGGTGCATGGTAGGCATAGCCCGGACGCGCATTCATCCAGTGCCCCTTGTTCCACACATAGCGGCCATGCTTGTATTCGTAGTGACCGGGCTCCCAGACATGGCCCGGACGCGGCGCCGGCACGCGTTCATAGATCGGTGCGGGCGGGCCGAACTGGACCGAGACCGCGACATCGGCCAAGGCTGCAGTGGGAATGGCCAGCGCACCCAATGACAGCATGGTGGCGGCTCCGGTAGCGATGATCAGCTTCTTCATGTTGGACTCCTTGTTCAATCACTTGGAGCCTTCATGCTGCCGCGCTCAAGTCAACCGCGTGTAATCCGCAAGCGAAGTCTTGTGTAGAGGTGTTGCGCCCGTCTGCGTGAGTAGCACGTGTTTGCAGGACATCACCAGGTATCGACGTAGGCCTGCGCCGGCTCATGCATATCGGCGGCCGAAGCCAGCCCGCGCACGAGCCACTCGCGGGTGTGTGCAGGATCGATCACCGCATCGATCTCCAGGGTCTGCGCCATGTGCATGGCCTCGCCATTCGCATACTGCTGGGCCACCAGTTTCCTGAAGAGCGCGTCGCGCTCGGCACCTTCTGCCGCCGCCTCCAGTTCCTTGCGAAAGCCCAGGCGCACGGCGCCTTCGAGACCCATGGCGCCGAATTCCCCGGTCGGCCAGGACACCGTGAACACCGGCGCATCGAAGCCTCCCGCGGTCATGGCCTGCGCGCCCAGCCCGTATCCCTTGCGCAAGACCACCGCGAAGTACGGCACACGCAGGTGCGAGGCCACCATGAACATGCGGCACACATGGCGAACCTGGGCCTGGGCCTCGATGTCGGGCCCCACCATGAATCCCGGCGTGTCGCACAGCGCCACCAGCGCCAGGCCGTGCGCGTTGCACAACTGCATGAAGCGGGCGGCCTTGTCGGCAGCCTCGACGTCGATGGCGCCGCCCAGGTGATGCGGGTTGTTGGCCAGCACACCCACGGGCTTGCCTTCGATGCGCGCCAGCGCGGTGATCATGCCGGCGCCGAAGCCGCTGCGCAGTTCGAGCAGCGACCCGTTGTCGACCAGCCCGCGAATGGCCGCACGAACGTCGTACACGCGCAAGCGGTTCTCGGGCACGACGTGGCGGAGCTCGCGCTGGTCAGGGCATTGCCAGTCGGCCAGCGTCCCCTGGAAATACGACAGGTACTGGCGGGCCACCGCCACGGCCTGCACCTCGTCCTTGACGAGCACATCGATCACGCCGTTCTTGGTCTGCACGCTGCTCGGGCCGATCTGCTCCGGCGCGAAGGTGCCGAGGCCGCCGCCTTCGATCATGGCAGGGCCGCTCATGCCGATGTTGCTGCCTTCGGTGGCGATGATGACGTCGGCGCACCCCAGCAGCGCCGCGTTGCCAGCGAAGCAGCGGCCATGCGCGATGCCGACCACCGGCACCTTGCCCGACAGCGCGGCGAACTGGCTGAAGGTGTGATTGTTCAGACCCGCCACGATCGGCATGTCTGTGTCGCCGGGCCGTCCGCCGCCGCCTTCGGCGAAGAGCACGACCGGCAGCTTGAGCTGGTGGGCCACGCGCAGCATGCGATCGGTCTTCTGGTGATTGCGCATGCCCTGCGTGCCGGCCAGCACCGTGTAGTCGTAGGCCATGACGACGCAGCGAGACCGCTCGGGGCCGAACTGCCTTGCGTTCACGCTGCCTACTCCGGTGACCATGCCATCGGCCGGCGTGTTGGCGATGAGGTCTTCGAGCGAACGCCGGCGAGTCTGGGCGGCGACGGCCAGCGCGCCGTACTCGCTGAAGGCGTTCGGATCTTCCCCCAGCTCGCACAGGTCCGCGATGTTGGCGCGTGCGGTGCGGCCGCCCTGTGCATGGCGCTTGGCCACCGCCGCAGGGCGATTTGCATCGAGCGTGAATGCGTGACGATCGACCACCCGCTGCAGGTCGGCGCGGATGGCATCGGGATCGTGCATTTGCGCCGCCTGCGCCTGCACACCTGCGGCGTCCACGGGCTCCAGCCGCACCAGCGACTGCCCTTCGACCAGGTAGTCGCCAGGCTGCGCGAGCAGCGCCAGCACCCGGCCGGCAAAGGGCACGTGCAGCAGGTGCTCCATCTTCATGGCTTCGAGCACGCCGACCTGCGCGCCGGCCGGCAGCACGTCGCCGACTTCCACTTCGAACTGCACGAGCCGGGCAGCCATGGGCGCACGCAATGTCGGCGTGCCGTCGTCGTCCTGCGCTTCGGCTGCGCCGCCAGATGCTGACGCAGCCGGCCCCTGGCGCAGCGCAGCGCCGTCGGCAAGCGCGAGCCGTTGCGCCGCCGCCAGAAGATCGGCCAGGTGCGATTCGACAAAGCGGGTGTGCAGCGCTTGACGCGTGAACTCGGGACGCTCGCCAATGGCCCGCAGCAATGACAGGTTGGTGGGCACACCTTCGATGCGCACTTCTTCCAGGGCACGCGCGGATCGGCGCAGTGCGTCCGCGAAATCGGGCGAGGCGCTGTGGACGATGAGCTTGGCCAGCAGCGTGTCGTAATGCGGCGAAGGCGATAGGCCCAGGTAGCCATGCGTGTCGACGCGCACGCCTGGCCCCGATGGCATGTCGAAACGCGACAGCGTGCCGCTGGCCGGCAGCGCCAGCCCGTTGGCGTCCAGCGTTTCGGCGTTGATGCGCCACTGGATGGCAAAGCCGCGCTGCGGCGCCGTGTGTTGAGCGTCGACCCCCAACTGCGCCAACTTGCGCCCTGCCGCCACGCCGATCTGAAGCTGCACAAGGTCCAGACCAGTGACAGCCTCGGTGACGGTGTGCTCGACCTGCAGCCTCGGGTTGGCTTCGATGAAGACGAACGGCAGCGTTTGCGAGCCTTCGTCCACCAGGAACTCGAAGGTTCCCAACCCGCGATAGCCCACGTTCTGCGCCATGCGCAGCGCGGCCTGCGTAATGCGCTCGCGCAGCTCCGCGCCGAGCGTCGGGCTGGGCGCAATCTCGATCAGCTTCTGAAAGCGGCGTTGCACCGTGCATTCGCGTTCGCCCAGGCTCGCCACCTGATCGCCATCGCCCAGCACCTGGATCTCGATGTGCCTGGCGTTGAGCATCAGGCGCTCGACATACACACCTTCCACACCGAAGGCCGCCTTCGCCTCGGAGGTGCAGCGGGCATGCGCCGCGGCGAGGTCTTCGGCACGCAACACCGCGCGCATGCCTCGCCCGCCCCCGCCGCCGATCGCCTTGACCATGACGCCGGCCTGAGCGCCGTCCGCCTGCTGCCGTTCGAAGAAGGCTTGCGCCTGCGCCAGGTCCACCGCGCCGTCGCTGCCCGGCATGACGGGCACGTCGCACTGCAGAGCCAGGGCGCGGGCGCGGGCCTTATCGCCGAACAAGGCCAGTTGCTCGGGCGAGGGCCCGATGAAGACCAGCCCCGCATCCGCGCAGGCCTGGGCGAAGTCGGCCCGTTCGCTCAGGAAGCCATAGCCCGGATGCACCGCGTCGCAGCCGTGTCGGCGTGCGATGTCGATCCATAGTGCGATGTCGAGGTAGGCGGATGGGCCGGTGCGCTGCAGGTCCACTGCGGCGTCGGCCAACTGAACGTGCAGGGCGTGTGCATCGTCGCGCGCATGGCCGACCACGCTGGCGATGCCAAGGTCGCGCGCCGCGCGCACCAGGCGCACGGCGATCTCGCCGCGATTGGCAATGAGAATGCGCTTGAAGCTCATGCCGCGTCCTTGAGCAGGCGGCGCAGCACCTTGCCCGCGCCGGTGGTGGGCAATGCGTCGATGAAGCGCACCGAGCGGGGTGCCTTGTAGGGCGCCATGTTCTCGCGCGACCAGGCGATGAGCCCGGCCTCGTCCACCTCGGCACCAACCTTGCGCACGATGAATGCCTTGACCACCTCGCCCTTGTCCGCGTCGGGCTGCGCGATGACCGCCGCCTGCGCCACGGCGGGATGCTTGATGAGGATGGTCTCGACCTCTTCGGGGAACACGCTGTAGCCCGAGACCTTGATCATTTCCTTGAAGCGCCCGATGAAGGTCAGGTAGCCATCCGCATCCAGCTTGCCCATGTCGCCGGTATGCACCCAGCCGTCCCGCAAGGTGGCCGACGTGGCTTCGGGCTTGTTCCAGTAGCCCTTGAAGGTGCCGGGACTGGTAAGAATGATCTCGCCGATCTCGCCCGTGGGCATGTCTTGCAGCGTATCCGGATCGATGATGCGGATGGCGACGCCCGGCGCCGCCACGCCCTGAGTGCCCCAGCGCGGCGCATGCTGCGGTGTGTAGGTGTCGCAGGTATGGGTCTCGGACAGGCCGTAGGCGGCCTCGAACGAGGCGCAGTTGGCCGCAACGCCCTGCCACTGCCTGGCCAGCGGCTCGGTGAACGCAATGCCGAAGCTCGTGACCGGGTTGCGCTTCAGGCTCGACAGGTCGAAGTCGCGCAGGTCCGGCAACTGCATCACGGCCACGTTCATCGGCGCGATGCTGTACCACCATGTGACCCGGTGACGATCGATGGCCTGAGGCACCGCGTGCGCATCGAATCGATGCAACAGGATGCTGGTAGCGCCCGTGAGCACAGGCACGTTGACGCCCATCAGCATGCCAGCGATGTGATAGAGCGGTGCGATGGACAGCAGCACGTCGTCGGGCGTGACGCCATTGCAATCCGCCGCCGCCCGGGTCTTGAACAGCGCGTTGCCGTAGCTGAGCATGGCGCCTTTGGGCAGCCCGGTGGTGCCGGAGGTGTAGGTCATCAGCGCCACGTCGTCCATGTCGATGGCCACGGGCGAAGGCCTGGCGCCGCTGCGCATGACCTGCAGGAAGTCTTCGCAGTCCGGCGCCACGGCGCGCGGCGCCTGTCTCGCGGCTTGCAACTCGGGCGGCAGATCGATCACCGGCTCCTGCGGCAGCAGGTCCGCGTAGTGAACGGCGAAGACGTGCTTGAGCGAATCGACCTGCGCCTGCACCTTGCGCACCACCGGCAGCAGGTCGTTCGCCGCGACGATGGCGCGTGCGCGCAGGTCACCCACCTGGTAGGCCAGCTCATGCTCCTTGTTGAGCGGACCGCTGGGGCACACGATGGCCCCGACCTTCTGGATGCCGAAGTGCGCCACGAGGTATTGCGGGCAGTTGTTGAGAAAGAGCACCACCGGGTCGCCCTTGCCGATGCCGATGGCCTGGAGCCGCGCGGCGAACGCATCGCTTGCGGCGTCGAGCTCGCCGAAGCTCATCGCAGCGCCATACCAGATGCATGCGGGATGCTCGCCGCGTTCGCGCGCGTGCGTTCGAAGGTACTCGTGCAAAGGCTGCAGCGGGCGATCGGGCAGTGTTGTCACCATGGCGTCAATGTCTCAGGGTTATCGATAGCGCCGCGCTCGACGCCTTGCCTTGTCATCGAATGGATGTTGCAACAACAATCCTACCCATGGGTATAACTTCGGCGACACCGCAAAAACCCGCTCGCCGCAAGCGCGCTCCGAAACCGACCGGCAAGACGCCGCAGGCCGCAGGAACAGCGCCGCACATGCCGCCGGGCACGGGCCGCCAGCGCGTTGCCAACCAGAGTACCGACTTGCAACGCGAGCGGATCCTGCGCGCGGCAGCGCAACTGTTCGCCGACCAGGGCTATGCGAACACCACGATGGCCCAGATCGTGCGGGCGCTCGGGGCGACCAAGCCCTTCGTCTACTACTACTTCACAGACAAGCAGGAGATCTTCGAGACGCTGTCGTGGCGGCCCGCCGTCGAATGCCTGACGGCCATGGACTTCGCACCCGACGATGCGCGCTCGGCCTGCGAGAAGGTGCTGGAAGGCCTGCGCAGGCTCATCCACGCCACCATCGTCAATCAGCCTTGCGCCTTCTTCCCCTACCGCGAGCCGCAGGTGTATCGAGACGAGTACCGCGAAGCACAGCGCAAGCTGGCGCGGCATTTCTACAACCAGCTCTGCCCTCTGCTGGAGCGAGCGCGCAGCGACGGCGACCTCGATTTCGACGACGCCTCGATCACCGCCCTGGCCGCCTGCAGCCTCCCCGGCTTTCTCTACACCTGGTATCGAACCGACGGGCGCTATTCGCAGGACGAACTGACCGACAAGCTGTGCGTCCTTGCCTATCGCGTCATCGGCCTGCGCGAACGAAACATGCCTGCTCGCTGACTTTCCGCGCCGCCCTGGCGGCGGCATCCACAACCCACCGGAGACAACATGCCGAACATTCGACACCCGCGCTTTGCGCTGCGCGCAGCAGCCTTGGCAGCCATGCTGGCCGCGCCCCTGGCGCATGCCTCCGACACGTACAAGATCGCCTACATCGATCCGTTGTCCGGCCCGTTCGCCAACGTGGGCGAACTCATGCTGCTGCATGTGCGCTATGCGGTCGACGACATCAACGCGCATGGCGGGTTGCCCGGCGGCCAGAAGATGGAGGTACTCCAGTTCGACAGCAAGCTTTCGGCTCAGGAAAGCCAGAGCGCCCTGCAGGCGGCCATCGACCAGGGCGCGCGGGCCATCGTCACCGGCGGCTCGGGCTCTTCGGTGGTGGCGGCGCTGGTGCAGTCGGTCTCGCGCTGGAACCAGCGCAACCCGGGCAAGGAACTGCTGGTGCTCAACCATTCCTCCATCGACCCGGACATGACGGGCAAGAACTGCAGCTTCTGGCATTTCCAGACCGAAGCCAACACGGCGATGAAGATGAAGGCCATCGCCAACTACATCAAGAAGACGCCGCAGGTCCAGAAGGTCTATCTGCTCAACCAGGACTATGCGCACGGCCGGCAATGGGCCTCGTACGGTCGGCAACTGGTGGGCCTGGCACGCCCGGACGTCCAGTTCGTCGGCGAGACCCTGCACCCCATCGGACGCGTCAAGGACTTCGCGCCTTACGTGGCCAACATCCGTCAGTCGGGTGCCGATTCGGTCATCACCGGCAACTGGGGCCAGGACATGACCCTGCTGCTCAAGGCAGCAGGCGATGCGGGCTACGACTTGCGCTACTTCAACCACAGCGCCGGCGCCATACCGGGGACGGTGCTGGCCGTATCGCAATCGAAGGTGGGCCAGCTCACCTGGGTGGCGGAATGGCATCCGGGCGAAGAGGGCGTGCCCAAGGCCGAGGCATTGGCCCAGGCCTACAAGGCGCGCACCGGCAAGGACTTCCTGGCGCCGCGCATCGATATGACGCCCCGCCTGCTGGCCGCCGCCATCGCCAAGGCCAAGAGCACCGACACGGTGAAAGTGGCGTATGCGCTGGAGAACCTCCAATACGACTCCGTGGTCGGCCCTGTGACCATGCGCGGCGAAGACCATCAGTTGCTGCTGCCGCAAGTCGTCAACACCATCGCGCCCGTCGACGGCAAGACCGTGAAGGTCGGCTGGGAAGGTACGAACTACGGCTTTCGCACCGATGCCGTCTACACAGGCAACGAGCTGGCCCAGGGCACGCAGTGCAAGATGGAGCGGCCAGGCAACGCGTCCTGAGGAGGCGCTCTCCTCCATATCGAGGAGAGCCGCCAAAAGTGTCTCGAAAAGCGGGCCTGCAAGCGCTACACTCGCCCGCCATTGTCAAATGAATGTGTCGGCACTGATCGATACACGAGAACATGACGCTACTTGGCTGGGTTGGGGACTTGCTCCGCGCGCATCCTGAGATTGCCTTGTTCTTGGCGTTGGCCATCGGCTATGCCATCGGCCAGATCAAGTTCGGCCCCATTCAGCTCGGCGGCATCTGCGGCACGCTGATCGCCGCGCTCGTCATCGGGCAGCTTGGCGTCACGCTCGAGCCCAGCGTGAAGAACGTGTTCTTCATGCTCTTCATCTTCGCGCTGGGCTATGCGGGCGGGCCGCAGTTCTTCGCGAACCTCAATGCCAAGGGCTTGCGCATCGGGCTGCTTTGCCTGATCGAGGTCGTGGTCGTGCTCACGCTGGTGCTGCTGGCCACGCACTTCATGAAGCTCGATCCCGGCACCGCGGCCGGCATGATGGCCGGCGCGGCCACCGAGTCGGCCGTCGTCGGCACGGCCACGGACGCCATCTCAAAACTGGCGTTGCCACCCGAGCAGATCCATCAGTTGCAGGCCAACGTGGTCACGGCCTACTCGATCACGTACATCTTCGGCCTGATCACGATCGTGGTGGTCACGAGCCAGTTGTTCCCGCTGATCCTGCGGGTGAATCTTCGCGAGGAAGCCGATCGCCTCTGGAAGGCCATGGGCGGCGAGGTCGACGATGCCAATGCCACGGCGGCCGCGCCGGAACTCGTGGGACGCGTGTACGAGGTGCGCGCCGTCGGTGGCAGCGTCGCTCGACTGACCGAGCGGCTGGGCGGCTCCGGCAGCGTCCAGGGCCTGATCCGTCACGGCCGCCCATTGCCGGTGACGCAAGACACGGCGTTCGAGGTGGGTGACCGTGTGCTCGTCATCGGCCATCGTCGAACGCTGGTGGATGCCATCCAGAGCGTCGGCCCCGGCATGGCGGAGGAATCGGGCGATGTGGCCGCATTCGGCCTGGTGCTGCAGAGCGCGACGCTGGTCCTGCGCAACGAAGCGGTGCAGGGCCTGCGCCTGCGCGATCTGTCCCTGCCCGGCGCCAACGGGGCTGCGCCGCCGGTGGGCGACAGCGTGCTGGTGGGCAAGGTCTCGCGCGGCACGCAGAGCATGCCGCTGCTGCCCGATCTCAAGCTGCAGTTGGGCGACCGGCTCGAGGTCTTCGGCACGGCCGAGCAGATCGGCCCGGCGGTCAAGTCGCTGGGCGAGCCGGTGCTCAAGTCGGTCAAGAGCAACATCGCCCTCGCCTCCGCGGGCATCGTGCTGGGGGTGTTCATCGGCATGTTCAGCGTCAAGGTCGGCGGCGTGCCGCTGTCACTGGGAACGGGCGGCGGCGCGCTGCTCACCGGGCTGGTGTTCGGCTGGTTCCAGGCCCGGCACCCCAGCCGCCTGAGCCTGCCCGACGATGCATTGAACCTGCTCAAGGACATCGGGCTGGCCACCTTCATCGCATGCGTGGGCCTCGCTTCCGGGCCGCAGGCGCTCGAGCTGGTGCACAAGTACGGCGTTTCGCTGCCGCTGATGGGCGTGGTCATCGCCGTGCTGCCGGCGTTCTGCTCGCTGATGGTCGGCCACCACCTGCTCAAGATCGATGTGCCTGTGCTGTTCGGCGCCATCGCCGGCCAGCAGTGCAGCACGCCGGCGCTGAGCGCCATCCAGAGCGCGGCGGGCAACACCACGCCGCTTCTGGGCTACACGATCACCTATGCCATCTCGAACGTCATCCTGCCGCTGATGGGGCCGGTGATCGTCGCGCTGGCCGGACTGGCGAACCCGGGCTGACGCCGCCGCGCCCCGCCCATCGAAAGACCGGAAAGGAGCCCGACGCATGGATTGGCTGCACGACATCTTCAAGCGTTCTCCAGAGATCGCCCTGTTCCTCTCGCTCGCGCTGGGCTATCTGCTCGGCAAGGTGAAGTTCGGCAAGTTCCAGTTGGGCGGCGTGGCCGGCTCGCTGCTGGTGGCTTGCGTGGTCAGCCAGGTGGGCGTGGAGATCGATTCGGGCGTGAAATCGGTGCTGTTCGCCCTGTTCATCTACGCGGTGGGCTACGAAAGCGGGCCGGACTTCTTCAACTCGCTGGGGCGGCAGTCTCTGCGCGAGATCGCACTGGCCGTGATCCTGGCCATCACCGGTCTGGCGACGGTGGTGGTCATGGCCAAGCTGACGGGCCTGGACAAGGGCCTGGCCGCCGGCGTGGCGGCAGGGGGGCTCACGCAGTCGGCCATCATCGGCACCGCGGGCGACGCCATCGCCAAGCTCGGCCTCGCGCCGGACGAAACGCAACGCCTGCAAGCCAACGTGGCCATCGGCTATGCGGTGACCTATGTGTTCGGCTCCTTCGGTGCCATCATCGTGTGCGTCAACATCCTGCCCTGGCTGATGAAGCGCGGCATTCGCGACGATGCCATCAAGGCCGAGTCGCAGATGCAGTCCGGCGGCGTGCGGGTGCTCGGCGAAGGCCAGCGCGAAGCCGCGCCCGACCTGATCGGCCGCCTGTTCAAGGTGAGCGCGGGCAAGGCGCACACCGTCGCGCAGGTGGAAGCCGCCCTTGGCGAGCCGCCCATCACGATCGAACGGGTCAAGCGCGGCGACAAGTTCGTCGAAGTCACGCCCCAACTGCAGCTGGAGCAGGATGACGTGGTGCTGGTGGTGGGCCGGCGCGCGGCGGTGGTGTCCAGCGGCTCGCTGCTGGGCCGCGAGGTCTATGGCATCGACGGCATGGACCTCACCATGCTGCATCGCGACGTGGTCATCACCAGCAAGGAATTGACGGGCAAGACGGTGGACCAGATCCGTCTGGCGACCACCGGCGGCGTGCGCCACGGCGTTTATGTGGTGGGTCTGCGCCGCATGGGCAAGCCACTGGCGCTCGACCCTGACCTGGTGATCCTGCCCGGCGACACGGCCACGCTCTACGGCGCCGAGCACGACGTGCGCCGCGTGGCCAGCGTCCTGGGCGAGGTGGTGGTCACCGGCAGCAAGACCGATTTCGTCTACCTCGGTGCCGGCCTGGTGGTGGGCCTGCTGGTCGGCCTGCTGAGCGCGAAGATCGGCGGCATTCCGCTCACGCTCGGATCCGGCGGAGGCGCCCTGCTGTCGGGCCTGGTCTTTGGCTGGTACAGGGCGCGCCGCCAGACCTTCGGCGCCATGCCGCCCGGCGCGGTGCAGATCCTCAAGGACCTGGGCCTGGCCGGCTTCGTTGCCGTGGTCGGACTGCAGTCGGGCCTGCAGGCGGTCACCACCATCCGCGAGCACGGTCTGACGCTGTTCGTGGTGGGCGTCGTGGTGACGCTGGTGCCGCTGATCATCACGCTGCTCATCGGCCGCTACGTGCTGCGCTACGACAACGCCGCCATCCTGGCCGGGGCGCTCTCGGGATCGCGAAGCGCCAATCCGGCATTCGGCGAGGTGCTCGACAAGGCAGGCAATTCGATTCCCACTGTGCCCTTTGCCATCACCTACGCGCTGGCCAACGTTCTGCTCACCCTGCTCGGCCCGCTGATCGTGGCGCTCGCCTGACAACGAATCCGGCGCCGTCGCGCGACGCGGCGGCGCCTTCCCGTCTCAACCCAAGGAGAAGATGCATGGACTTCAGCGACGTCGAGAAACTGGCCAGCCTGAGCCCCTTCGAGCTCAAGGATGCGCTCATCCAGGTGGCCAAGGAGAGCGACCGGTCGATGCTCAATGCCGGTCGGGGCAACCCGAACTTCCTGGCGACGCTGCCGCGCCACGGCTTCTTCCAGTTCGGGCTGTTTGCCATGACGGAGTCCGAGCGTTCCTACCAGTACATGGAGAACGTGGGCGGCTTCCCGCAGCGCGAAGGCATCGAGGAGCGCTTTGCGATCTTCATCCACCGCAACCAGGACGTGGAAGGCGTGCGCTTCATCGCGGCTGCCGTCTCGTATGTGCGCGACCAGCTGGGCCTGTCGGCCGGCGACTTCCTTTACGAGATGTGCGAGGCCATCCTGGCGTGCAACTACCCCGTGCCGGACCGCTTCCTGCGCCTGTCCGAAATCGTCGTGGGCAAGTACATCCATCAGGAGATGATCGGCAAGCACCCGTTTGCCGGCCGGTTCGACATGTATGCGGTCGAAGGCGGAACCGCCGCCATGACCTACCTGTTCAACAGCCTGAAGGAAAACCACCTGATCAAGAAGGGTGACGCGATTGCGCTGGGCATGCCGATCTTCACGCCGTACATCGAGATCCCGCACCTCAACGACTACCAGCTGGTCGAAGTGGAGATCGACGCACCTCCGGAGAACAACTGGCAATTCACCAAGAAGGAGCTGGACAAGCTGCTCGATCCGAAGGTGAAGGCCTTCTTCCTGTGCAACCCGAGCAACCCGCCTTCGGTGAAGATGTCGGACGAAGTGCTCGAGCACCTGGCGGCCATCGTGAAGAAGCGGCCCGACCTGATCATCCTGACCGACGACGTCTACGGCACGTTCGCCGACGACTTCGTGTCGCTCTTCGCCATGTGCCCGTACAACACCATCCTGGTGTATTCGTATTCGAAGTACTTCGGCGCCACCGGCTGGCGCATGGGCGTGGTGGCCACGCACGAGCACAACGTGCTGGACGAGAAGATCGCCAAGCTGCCCGAGCCGTTGCGCAAGGAGCTGGACGAGCGCTACAGCTCCATCACCACCGAGCCGCGCAAGCTCAAGTTCATCGACCGGCTGGTGGCCGACAGCCGCACCGTCGCACTCAACCACACGGCCGGCCTGTCCACGCCGGTGCAGGTGCAGATGGTGCTGTTCTCGCTGTTCTGCCTCATGGACGAGCGCGACAACTACAAGAACGCGATGAAGCAGATCGTGCGCCGGCGCAAGGCGGCGCTCTATCGTGAGTTGGCGCTGCCCATGGCCGACGATCCGAACTCGGTCGACTACTACCACCTGATCGATGGCGAGGCCCTCGCCTCGCAGATGTACGGCCGCGACTTCGGCAAATGGATGGCATCCAGGTTCCGGCCCAACGAGCTGCTGTTCAGAATCGCCCAGAAGAGCGGCGTGGTGATGCTGCCTGGCAAGGGCTTCGGAACGCCGCACGCATCCGGGCGCGTGTCGCTGGCCAACCTCAACGAATACGACTACGCCAACATCGGCCGCGCGGTGCGCGAACTGGCCGCCGAGTACTACGACGTCTACACGCGGGAGAAAGGCGGCAAGTCCAAGCCATCCGTGGCCGCGCCGCCGGCGAAGAAGAAGGGCCGCAAGTAGTACGGCTGCAACAGACGCTCTCTGGCCGACGCGCCGATGCCCGCCGACGCGCCTACTGCGCCGATGGCGCGGCGGCGGTCGCGCCTGCCGCCTTGGCGGGCAGGGCCTGAGGCTCGCCCATCGGTTCCACGGTTCCGGAGACCGAGCGCGTGGGCGCCGCAGGCTTGGCGGGCGGTGCGGCGGGCGCCGGCGGCGTGAGCTGCAGATCCGCCTGGGCAGCAGGCGCCTGGGGCTCCAGTGGCGGCAGCGGCGCAAGCGGCGTCACCATCGCCAGTCCCGCCTGGGTGGCCGGTGGCGTGGCGCCCGGCGCGGCCTGCTCCGGAAACACGCGGGCCTGCGGCACCACCGGGAGGGACACCGGCGGCGCCGGCTCGGTCGAATCCAGGCTCAGGTAGCGATCGACGATCTTGAAGAAGCGGTCGTAGAACTTCTCGTCCGTCACGGTCTGGCTGGCCACCTTGACCAGCGAATCATCGGTCTGCGAATAAGGCAGCGAGACCGAGCCGATCACACTGACGCCGACGCTGGCGGAGTTGTTGATCTTCTTGAGGCTGTAGCGGTCCTGCAGCGCGCTCACGAAGGCAATCGTGCGGGGCTTGTCCGTATCCTGGCGCCCGCCGCTGTCCTTGGCGCACACCACGCGAAAGTCGATTTCCAGGTGCACGTCGGCATCGGGCTGGAAAGCCTTCTTGCCCGAAACAAGCGTGGGCTCGTTCGAGCCGATCAGGTAACCCTGGCTGAGCAGCGCGCGCCGCGCGGCCTCGCAGGTTTGCGCCTGCGTTGCGACAAAGGTACGCGTGTGGGTGTCGGTGGAGTTGAAGTCCTCCGTCTCGTAGTTGGCCCGGGCGGTGGATCCGGTGCTGGCGCACCCGGCAGCGAGCAGGCCCAGCGCGGCCGCTGCAATCAGCCGCGCCGAACAGGCGCCAATGCGGCCCTGGAAGCCGGAAACGAGGACGATCGGTGAATAACGCTGGAACATCGGACTCAAATGCTAACCCGGTCGGTACGACCGGCCTTGTGCTGTGAGTCCGGATCGGCGCGCGTGTTCCGCGGCAGCCGCGATTTCGCGTGCCGCTCGCGAGGCAGGAACGCTATGGGTCGTCGAACTGGCGAATTGCCGCTATGGCTTGCTTTGCGAACTCGCGCCCGCCTCCGCCGGCGCGCCACTCGCCGTTTCCTTGGCATTGGCGTCCGTGCGGGCTGCAAGCGGCTTGGGCGGCTCCGGATCGGGGCCTTCCACCGTGAGGTAGCGGTCCATCAGCGCGTAGAAACGGTCGTAGAACTGTTCGTCCGACACCGTTTCGCTGGCGAGTTTGACCATCGCGTCCTCGCTCGACGAGTACGGCAACGAGAACGATCCGAGCACGCCCACCCCCACGCTGGCCGAGTTGTTCACCTTCTTGATGCCGTAGCGGTCCTGCAGTGCGCTCACGAAGGCGGTGCTGGACTGCTTCTGATCGCTCGTGGCGGCCTTTGCGGCCTTGGCTTCGGGCGCGCAGACCACGCGCAGTTGCACCTCCATGTGCACCTCGGGATCGGGCTGGAAGCTCTTGTTGCCACTGACCTCCTCGCCGGTGGCTGCCTTGACCTGGTAGCCCTGGCTCAGCATGGCCCGCCGCGCGGCTTCGCACGTCTTTGCCTCGCTGGCGGGAAAGCTGCGCGAATGCGCATTGGTCGATGAGAACTTCTCGGGCTGATAGGCGGCAAGCCGCTCTTCCTTGCTGGTGCCGCAAGCGGCGAGCATGCCCAGCGCGGCGACGGCAGCCGCTGCTCGAAGGGCAACGGGGCTTCGGCGGGTCAGGTGTGTGGTCATCGAAGGATCTCTTTGGGGATCATCGTGCCCATTGCACCGTCAGAAGGCCGCGCGCGGCGTCGGCCTGCCGCAGCGACACGTGTCGGACAGCGGCCCGTTCGGGCCTTGGGGCGCCCAGTTGGACGGGGCTCAGCGGGCGCCGAAGATGGCCGTTCCCACCCGCACCATCGTGCTGCCGGCGGCAATGGCCGCTTCCAGGTCGGCGCTCATGCCCATCGACAGGGTATCCAGCGCCAGGCCGGCGTCTCGCAATTCGTCGTAGACGGCTCTGGCACGCAAAAAGAGTTGCTTTTGCGCATCGAAGCCTTCGGCCGGCTCGGGGATGGCCATCAGGCCTCGCAGGCGCAGGTTCGGCAGGGCAGCCACCGCGCGCGCCAGTTCCAGCGCCTCGGCCGGCGGAACGCCCGACTTGTTGGCCCCGCCATCCACGTTGATCTGCAGGCAGACTTGAAGGGGTGGCAGGCTGGGCGTGCGCTGGTCCGACAGCCGCTGGGCGATCTTGAGTCGGTCGACGCTGTGCACCCAGTCGAAATGCTCGGCCACCACGCGCGTCTTGTTGCTTTGCAGCGGGCCGATGCAATGCCATTCCAGTTGCGCGCGCAGATCGGTCAAGGCCAGGATCTTGGTTTCGGCCTCCTGCACGTAGTTCTCGCCGAAGGCGCTCTGGCCCGCAGCGTGGGCCGCACGCAACGCTTGCGCCGGAAACGTCTTGGAGACCGCCAACAGGCGCACACTCTGCGGATCGCGGCCTGCTGCCGTGCAGGCAGTCACGATCCTTTCGTGTACTTGCTGGAGATTGGACGCGATCGTCGTCATAATCGTTCAAATTCGTATCAAAACGTCACTAAGACTTTAGCCTGACGTCAATTCTTCGAGTCGAGGGGCTTCGTGGACATTACCCAACTGCTCGCTTTCAGCGTCAAGAACAAGGCATCGGACCTGCACCTTTCGGCCGGTCTTCCGCCCATGATCCGCGTGCACGGCGACGTGCGGCGCATCAACGTCGAGCCGCTCGATCACAAGGCGGTGCACGCCATGGTGTACGACATCATGAGCGACACCCACCGCAAGCACTACGAAGAGTTCCTCGAAGTCGACTTCTCCTTCGAGATCGACGGCCTGGCGCGCTTTCGCGTCAACGCGTTCAACCAGGCGCGCGGCGCTGCGGCCGTGTTCCGGACCATTCCGTCGAAGATCCTCACGCTGGAGCAGCTCAACGCCCCCAAGATCTTCGGCGATCTGGCCCTCAAGCCACGCGGCCTCGTGCTGGTGACCGGCCCGACCGGCTCGGGCAAGTCGACCACGCTGGCGGCGATGATCAACTACCTCAACGAGACCGAATACGGCCACATCCTCACGGTGGAGGATCCGATCGAGTTCGTGCATGACTCCAAGAAGTGCCTGATCAATCAGCGCGAGGTCGGGCCGATGACGCTGTCGTTCGCGAACGCGCTGCGCTCGGCGCTTCGCGAAGACCCGGACGCCATCCTGGTGGGCGAATTGCGCGACCTGGAAACCATCCGCCTGGCCATGACGGCCGCGGAAACCGGCCACTTGGTGTTCGGCACGCTGCACACGTCCAGCGCCGCCAAGACCATCGACCGGATCATCGACGTCTTCCCCGGCGAGGAGAAGGAAATGATCCGGGCCATGCTGTCGGAATCGCTGCAAGCGGTGATCTCGCAGACGCTGTGCAAGACCAAGGACGGCCAGGGCCGCGTGGCGGCGCACGAAATCATGCTGGGCACCCCTGCCATCCGCAACCTGATCCGCGAAGCGAAGGTCGCACAGATGTATTCGTCGATCCAGACCGGCAGCGGCCAGGGCATGCAGACGCTCGACCAGAACCTCACGGACCTGGTGCGTCGCAATGTGATCTCGGCGGCAGAAGCACGGTCGAAGGCCAAGATTCCGGAGAACTTCCCTGGATGACTGTTTGGTGAAGCCTTAAGTAACTAGGAGTTGTCATGGAACGCGATCAGGCCAGCCAGTTCATCAACGATTTGCTCAAGCTGATGGTCAGCCGCAAGGGCAGCGACTTGTTCATCACGGCGGACTTTCCGCCCGCCATCAAGGTCGACGGCAAGGTGACCAAGGTGTCGCAACAGCCGTTGGGCGCCCAGCACACGCTGGCCCTCACACGCTCGGTGATGAACGATCGCCAGATGGCGGAGTTCGAGCGCACCAAGGAGTGCAACTTCGCCATCTCGCCGACGGGCATCGGGCGCTTCCGGGTGAATGCCTTCGTGCAACAGGGCAAGGTGGGCATGGTCCTGCGTACGATTCCGGCCACGCTGCCGACCATCGACGCGCTGAACATGCCGCAGGTGCTCAAGGACGTGGCGATGACCAAGCGCGGCCTGTGCATCCTGGTGGGCGCCACCGGCTCGGGCAAGTCGACCACGCTGGCGGCCATGATCGACTGGCGCAACGAGAATTCGCAGGGCCACATCGTCACGGTCGAAGACCCCGTGGAATTCGTGCACCCGCACAAGAACTGCGTCGTCACGCAGCGCGAAGTGGGCATCGACACCGAAAGCTGGGAAGCGGCGCTGAAGAACACGCTGCGCCAGGCGCCCGACGTGATCCTGATGGGCGAGATCCGCGACCGCGAGACCATGGAGCATGCCGTCGCCTTCGCGGAAACCGGCCACCTGTGCATGGCCACCCTGCACGCCAACAGCGCCAACCAGGCGCTGGACCGGATCATCAACTTCTTCCCCGAAGAGCGGCGCGCGCAGTTGCTGATGGATTTGTCGCTCAACCTGCGTTCGCTGGTGTCGCAGCGCCTGGTACCGACCGAGGATGGTCGCGGGCGCGTGGCGGCGGTCGAGATTCTCTTGAACACCCCGCTGATCTCCGACCTCATCCTCAAGGGCGAGGTGGGCGAGATCAAGGAGATCATGAAGAAGAGCCGCAACCTGGGCATGCAGACCTTCGACCAGGCGCTTTACGATCTGTTCGAGAACCACGCGATCGGCTTCGAAGAAGCCATCCGCTACGCCGATTCGGCCAACGACCTGCGACTGCAGATCAAGCTCAACAGCCAGCGCGCCCGCCAGACCGACCTGTCGGCCGGGACCGAGCACTTCACCATCGTCTGACGCCGACGCGGCAACTGGGCCTGGCGCAACAAGCGATGGCGCGCCACATCCGCCGAACGGTGGCCCTGCTGGCCATTGGCTGGGCGCTCGGCCACGGCACTGCGTCGGCCGCGACGCCCGCCTGCCCGCCACTGCCCCAGACGGTGTTGACACCGGCTGTCGTGCAGGAAGCCACGCAACACCCGCAGGACCGCGGCTTTCTGTGGCGGATCGAGAAGGACGGCCACGCCTCCTGGCTCTACGGCACCCTGCACCTGGGCCGAGCGCCCTGGGTGGTGCCCGGCCCGAAAACCAGCAGTGCCCTTCAGCAAAGCGACACCCTGGCCCTGGAACTCGACGTGCTCGACAGCGAGTCCTTGCAGCCGCTGATGTCCAGCGGAGACCCCCAGCGCCGCGTCAAGGTGATGACGCCGGAGCGCTCGAAGCGGTTGGCGGCGCTGCGCAAGGCCGCTTGCGTCGACGGGCCGGACAACGGCATCCAGAAGCTGTCGCCGATTCTGCAGGCCACCACGCTGGCAGGCCTGTCGGCGCGCGCCGACGGCCTGTATGCGGACTTCGGCGCGGACGTCATCCTCGCGGTGACGGCCCGCAAGGCCCTCGTGCCCGTGGTGGCGCTGGAAACGGCCAGCCGCCAATACGCCGCGCTCGTTCCCGCCACGACCCGGGAAGAAGGCGAAATGCTCGACCAGTTCATGCAGCAACTGGAAAGCGGCGAGATGCGAAGCCAGATGCTCGAGTTGGCTCGCCTGTGGTCGGACAGCAACCTGCAGCGCCTCTCCAGCTACGAGCAATGGTGCGACTGCCTGAACACCGCGCTTGAGAAGGCGCAATGGAAAAGCCTGCTCGACGAGCGCAACCCGCACCTGGCCGACGGCATTGCCGCGCAGCATGAGAAGGGCCGGCGCGTGTTTGCGGCCGTCGGCGCACTGCACATGGTCGGACCTAACGGGCTGGTGAACCTGCTGGGTCAACGCGGCTTTGCCGTCACCCAGGTACTGCCGGCGCGCTAAGCTCGCGCGCATGAGCAACAGCATCCAAACCAAGAGCTACACACCGACTCCGAGCCGCAAGGTCGCCTTTCTCGGGCTGGGCGTGATGGGCTGGCCCATGGCGGGCCATCTGGCGCGCGCCGGGCATGGCGTCACGGTCTACAACCGCACGGCGGCCAAGGCTGCCGACTGGTGCGCCGAGTTCGCCGACGCGGCAACCTCGCCAGGCCGCGCCGCCACACCACGTGAAGCCGCAGCGGGCGCAGACATCGTGTTCTGCTGCGTCGGCAACGACGACGATCTGCGTTCCGTCACCTTGGGCAGCGACGGCGCCTTCGCGGGCATGAAGCCGGGCGCGATCTTCGTCGATCACACCACCGCCTCGGCCGAGGTGGCGCGCGAACTGGCCGCTGCCGCACAGCAGGCTGGCCTGCAGTTCATCGATGCCCCCGTGTCCGGCGGGCAGGCAGGCGCCCAGAACGGCGTGCTGACCGTCATGTGCGGCGGCGACGCCACCGCCTTTGCGACCATGAAGCCAGCGGCTGAATGCTTTGCGCGGGCCGTCACCCTGTTGGGCGCCAGCGGCAGTGGCCAGCTGGCCAAGATGGTCAACCAGATCGCGATCGCCGGGCTGGTGCAGGGCTTGTCGGAAGCAGTGGCCTTCGGCCAGAACGCCGGCCTGGACATGAACGCCGTGCTCGACGTGATCGGCAAGGGCGCCGCGCAAAGCTGGCAGATGGACAACCGTGGCAAGACGATGGTCGAAGGCAAGTTCGACTTCGGATTCGCCGTCGACTGGATGCGCAAGGACCTGGGCCTGTGCCTGGACGAAGCCCGCCGCAACGGCTCGGCCCTTCCGGTGACGGCCGTGGTCGACCAGTTCTACGGGGACGTCCAGCGCGCGGGCGGCCAGCGCTGGGACACGTCGAGCCTCATCACGCGCTTGCGCACCAAGCGCTGAGGGCCGGGCGGCACAGCCGCCCCGAGCCGGCGAGGGATCAGCGCACCGGCGACGTGGTGGCGCCGCCGCCAGCGGGCGTGCCGGCAGGCGGCAGCGGCGCCATCGGCGGCAGAGGAACGCTCGACGACGAGCTGCCAGCAGGCGCCGCACCGGTGCCACCGGTGGTCGTGCCCAGCTCCGACGCACTCACGATCTCGACGATCCGCACAACCTTCTGCACGCCGTCGACGCTGCGCGCGATCTCGGTGGCGCGATCGGTTTCGGCGCGGGTGGCGATGCCCATCAGGTAGACCACGCCGCGCTCGGTCACCACCTTGAAGTTGTTGGCGAAGATGTCGCTCTGGCTCACCAGTTGCGCCTTCACCTTGCTGGTGATGTAGGTGTCGTTGGATCGATCCATGATCGAGCTGCCCGTGCCGACCACCACCTCGTTGTAGACCTTGCGGACGTTGTCCACCTGGCTGACCACTTCCTCGGCGCGGCGACGGTCCGCCTCGCTGGCCACCGTGCCGGTCAGCAGCACCTGGCGGTTGAAGCTGATCACCGTCACGTTCATGTTGTCGTTGGCGATGTCGCGGATGCGGGCTGCGCCACGCACTTCGATGTTGGTGTCGTCCAGCTGGGCACCGGAGCTGCGCCTGTCCGTTGCCACCATGCCAGCGCCGACCGCCGCTCCGCCCACGACCAGCGGCACGCAGCCTCCGAGCGCCAGCGCGAGCGCTGCGCCAGCGGCAAGAGTGATGATCGAACGCTGCGCGACGAAAGCGGCTTTCTTCTTCATGAAGTTCCTTCCTGAAAGAACATGGCGCGAAAGTTTAGCCCACGGGTCAGGCGCGGGCCGGTAGGCGCACACGCCGTTGCGGCTCAGCTTTCCTGCTCGCCAAGCAATTGGGCGTCCACGCCATCGCAAAGGCAATGCAGCGCAAGAAGATGCACTTCGTGGATACGAGCGATTCGATCGTTCGGAACGAGCACCTGCACGTCCGTCTCGCGCAGCGCCTTGGCGAGCGCACCACCCTGCCCGCCCAACAAGGCCAGCACCGTCATCTCGCGTTCGTGGGCCGCCTGCGCGGCCGCCAGCACGGCAGCCGAGTCGCCGCTTGGGCTGATGGCCAGCAGCACGTCGCCGGCCTCGCCCAGGGCTCGCACCTGGCGCGCAAATCGTTCCGGGTTGGCTGCGTCGGCCTGATCGGCCTGCGGATCGTCGGCATCGCCAGGCAGCAGCAGGGCGGCCAGGCCGGGCCGCTCGCGTTCGAAGCGCCCGACGAAGTGAGCGACGAAGTGAGCAGCCAGCAGGCCAGAGGCGCCTGCGCCGCATGCGATGACCTTGCCGCCGCTGGTGACGCACGCGAGCAGTGCCTGCACCGCCTGCGTGATGGGCTTGCTCAGCGCCGGTCCAGCCTGGAACTCGAGGTCAGCGCTGTCGATGAAATGCTGCTGTATGCGTTGCTCGAGCATGATGGCCCGGCATGATAGCGGTGCCGCGAATGTTCATGCACCCTGACCGGCATCGAAAGCGGCGCGCAGCCATTCGATGCGCTCTTGCACCAGCACGACATCGAAGCGGCAAGGCGGCGGCGCGCGCATGCGCGAGATGAAATGCCGCGCCGCGAAGATGATGCGCCGCTGCTTGATTCCCGTGATGCTTGCCCCTGCCCCGCCATGCATGGCCCCGCTGCGCTGGCGCACCTCGACGAACACCAGCGTGCCGCTCGCAGGCTCGTGCATGACCAGATCGATTTCGCCGCCGCCGCGGCCCGGGGTCCGATAATTGCGCGCGACCGGCTCCAGGCCGTGCGCGCAGAGGTAATCCAGCGCGGCCTGTTCGGCAGCGTCGCCGCGCTGCTTGGTGGTGGTGCCGGCGATGGTCGTGCCCCGCTCGGTTTTGCTCCCTGTCTTCATCTCGTTGTCCCGTCCCTTCGGAGAACGCTCACCTTGATTCAACCCGCCGTCGTCTCCGCTTCGTTTCGCAGCGCACTGCAGGCCGCCCGCGAAGCCGCGGGCTCGCAGAATTATCCGCAGGGCACGCTCTATGTCGTGGCCACGCCGATCGGCAATCTGGCAGATGTCACGCTGCGCGCGCTGCATGTGCTCGAACTGGCAGACACGATTGCCTGCGAGGACACCCGCCATACGCAAGGCATGCTGCGGGCCTTCGGCGTCGAGCGGCGCGCAGGCGCGTCGTTGCTCGCCGTGCATCAGCACAACGAAGCCGAGGCTGCACAGGCCGTGATCCAGCGCCTGGCCGACGGCGAACGCGTGGCCTATGTGAGCGACGCCGGCACGCCCGGCGTCAGCGACCCTGGCGCACGCCTGGCCGATGCGGTGCGCGCGGCCGGGCACCGCGTGCTGCCATTGCCGGGCGCCAGCAGCATCACCTGCCTGCTCAGCGCGGCGGGACTGGTCGGCGGTGCATCGGGCGCCTTCGTCTTCGAGGGCTTCCTGCCGACCAAATCGGGCGAGCGGGCCTCGGCGGTCGACCGCCTGCGCACCGAGAAGCGGGCCGTGGTGCTGCTGGAAGCGCCGCATCGCATCGAGGCACTGGCCACGGCGTTGGCGGTGCTGGGCAGTCGCGGCCTGACGCTGGGCCGCGAGCTGACCAAGCAGTTCGAGGAGATTGTCACCCTGCCCGCGCAGGACCTGCCTGGCTGGCTCGCCGCCGATGGGCAACGGACGCGAGGCGAGTTCGCGCTGGTGCTGCACGCCCTGCCCACCGATGCGGAAGATGCTGGCCAGGGGGAAGCGGTGTTGAGCCTGTTGATGGACGAACTGCCGCTCAAGACCGCCGTGCGGCTGGCCGCCCAGATCAGCGGCGCGGGCCGCAACGAGCTCTATCAGCGTGCGCTGGCGATTCGCAAGGCGCAAGGCGATGCAGACGAAGATGACGTCGGCGACGCATAGCGGCACGTGGGCAGCCATGCCCGTCGCGTGACGGCGGGCCCAATCAGCTGAGCTTGGCCTGCGCCGTCAGTGCGTCGAGTCGGGCGCGCGTACGGCGGATCGCCGCCTCGTGCCGGCGGGTCTGCGCGCCCCGGCCATAGGTGGCGGCCAACAGGACCAGCCGAAGCTGATCGCGCTGCAGGCGGTGCTTGAGCCGCCGTGCCTGGGGGCCGAACTGGCGGCCCATCTCGCGACGCACGCGCATGCGCTCGAGCGGCGAGCCCAATCGCATCCACTCGTCGTCGCGCAGGAGATCGCGCTCGGGCACGAAGTACGACGCCATCGCATGCAGATAGCTGCCCTGCTCGCGCATGGCCGATCGCCACAGCACGCCGGCCGCCACCAGCACGGGCGCGCCCTTGACGACGAGCAACAGCGCCAGGCCCAGGTTGCTGTCGGTGAACGAATCCTCCAGCCAGGGCGAGTTCCAGACGAAGTGCATGGCCCACGCCAGCGCGAAGAAGAGCACGGCGATGCCCACACGTTCGGCGGCAGGCCGGGCCGTGCGAACGACGGCGTACGCCACGCCGTAGCTCGCGATGGTCGTGTAGGCGGCATGGCTCCAGAGGCCGCTCAGCAAGCCGCGGGTGACCAGGTTGAGCAGCACCGGCGTGACCTGGTCTTCCAGCGGGAAGTTGATCGCCGCGCGGACCGTGTAGCTGAAGTTCTCCACCACCTGGAAGCCCAGCCCCACCACGGCGCCGACGACCAGGATCGACAACTCCGTGCGGAACTGGTTGCGCGCGACCAGGATCAGCAGCACCACACCAACCAGCTTGAGAAGCTCCTCTGTGATCGGCCCGGCCAATGCCGGCCCCCAGGCGGCCGCGAACTCCGGCGAAACCAGCTTCGCCGCCAAGCTCTGGATGGCGATGTTGGGCAGCACGGCCAGATGCGCGGCGGCAAGCCCGCCCCAGGCAAATGCGAGCGCGAAGGCCGCCGGCGGACGCTGCTCCAGCAGTTCGAAGGTGCGAAACACCCACAGGAAGGCCCAGGTGTAGAGCGCCCACACCAGCAGGCCCAGCAGCGCCGTGACAGGCACCACCCGCAGTCCGTTGAAGAACAGCGGCGCCATGTAGATCAGCCCGTTGAAGATCAGGACGGCGAGCAGCCAGAACGCGGCACGCCTGGGCTGATAGAAAGAGTCCGCGCCATGCTGGGCGTCGGCATCGACGGGCGCCAGCGCCATGCTCGCCAACTCCGACACCGGCACCGCCGATGCGGACGAAGAGTCGGGCGTCACGATGCCTCCAGATCCATCGAGTCGACCATCTCGCGCGCTTGCGCCATGGCATCGGCCTGGCCTTCGTGAGGGCCGTAGAAGTCGACCTGCACCACCGACTTGCGCCCGGTGTCCACCGCCTGCCAGAAGCGTCCGGTTGCGTTGGCGCCGTAGTACGCGAACGAGACGCCGCGCAGGCCCCAGGCATTGTGGAAGTCCATCACGTCGCCATCCATGCGAACCCGCTCCACCCGCTCCATGAGCCGCTGCTGGCGCGACAGCGGGCCGGTCTGATCCCCAAGCCAACGGCTGCTGCGGACCGCGAAGGTGGCGCCTCCCTTGAACAGCACGATCGACTGCCCCGGCCGGGAGCGTGCGACATCCATCTGCCAGCCGCTCGCGGGGACGAAGCGCACGTGGCCGACCGCGACCGTCTCGCCCGGCGACAAGTTGCGTGCGCCGGGGACCCGTGCGTCCCACCACCGCAAGCCGCCGACATAGACGAGCAGCAGCGCCGCGATGGCCAGCGTGGCGGGCCAGGTGCGATAGCGATGGGAAGAGCGGCGCATGGGCTCGGGCATGCGGCGGATCGTGCCACAGGCTGCCTCGAGATCGCGCCTGTATCGACCTGCGGGCCAGGCTCCAACAAAAAAGCCGGAAGCATGTGGATGCTTCCGGCTATGTGTTTGGTCCCGCCGCCAGGAACCGAATTCGGGCCGGCAACCCGCATGGATAGGAGTTATCGTCGTTGTGAGTGCGAAATGTGCCCCGGAATGTGCCCCCATTCCCTTTTCGCCCACAAATCATGAAGCTCAACGACGCAAAACTTCGCACCCTCACCACCTCCGGAAAGCACGCCGACGGCGCCGGTCTCTACCTTGAAATCACGCCGGCAGGCGGACGGTACTGGCGCATGAAGTATCGCTTCGGCGGCAAAGAAAAACGACTAGCGTTTGGGGTTTACCCGACGGTGAGCCTGAAAGACGCCCGCGAACGACGCGAGGAAGCGCGCAAGGCACTCAGCAAAGGCGAGGACCCCGGCGCGCTGCGCAAGGCGGCTAAGGTCAAAGTCCTGCAGGAGGCCGCAAACACGTTCGAGGCGGTCACCAACGACTGGCTGGCCCACCAAGCCGGACGCTGGGAAGCCATCACGCTCGAGCGCACCAGGGCATCGTTGAACGCCGATGTCTTTCCGGCTCTGGGCTCCCGCCCCATGGCCACAGTCACGACCCGCGAGGTCATGGAGATCGTCAAGCGGATCGAGGCCCGTGGCGCCAGCGAAATGGCGACACGCGTGCTTCAGCGGATCAAGGCGGCTTTTCGCTACGCGGTGACGCACCATCGAATCGATCACAACCCGATGTTGGACCTCGTCCCTTCGGAAATCTTGAAGCCTCGCAAGGTTCAGCACAGACCCGCCTTGGCTAGCAAGGAGCTCCCCGCCTTCCTCGCCAAGCTTGATGCCTACGAAGGCGACGTCCATACGGTTTGTGCGTTGCGATTGCTGATGCTGACAGCGATGCGTCCAGGCGAAATTCGCGGCGCGAGATGGACCGAGTTCGATTTGGACAATGCCTTATGGCGTATCCCTGCTGAGCGCATGAAGATGCGTGCTGAACACGTTGTGCCGCTGTCGAAGCAGAGCGTCGAGGTCGTCCGCCGCATGTTGCCGCTGAGTGGCGATCGAGAACTCGTCTTTCCGAGCCCTTTCTATCCCAGCAAATCGCTCAGCGAGAACACGCTCAACAGCGCGCTTGCGCGAATGGGATACCGTGGTGAAGCTACTGCACACGGTTTTCGCGCGCTGTTTTCTACGATTGCCAACGAGGCCGGGTGGAACCCCGACGTGATCGAGCGCCAACTCGCGCACGCCGAGAGAAATCAAGTGCGCGCGGCCTACAACCGGTCAACCTATCTCGATGATCGGATCACGCTCATGCAGTGGTGGGCCGACCACCTGGATGCGCGCAAGCAGGGAAAGACATTGAAGAAGGGCAACAAAGCCTAACTCACACACGTCGTCGCATGGGTCGGTTTGTGCGTCCGGTCGTCGCCCGCCAGCAGCACTCAAGTTCCGCTTGATTTGAAGCAGTCAAGAGTGTTGCGCGCGACGCTGAAGTGCCCGAATAATTAGTCGAAGGTTCTAACTGTGCGGTCGTGATTTCGAGACCTCACAGAACAAAGTGATCTCTTCGCGTTTTCAAACACACAAACCGATGGCAATGCAATCAGAAATCAACCCACACCAAACACCCCCCGAGCGGCTGCTTCGACTTCCCGAAGTCGAGACCCGCGTCGGCCTTCGCAAGAGCTCAATCTATGAAGCCATCAGGCGAGGCGCCTTCCCGACGCCGGTAAGGCTTTCGCCTCGCGCCGTGTGTTGGCCAGCATCTGAGATTGACGCTTGGATTTCCGAGCGCATTGGTACTCGCGCGAGGGCATAGACCATGCCCCACTCGCCAGTCTCTTCGTCGAGCGAAGAGGTACGTGCTGAGGCAGCCGCCTGCTATGCACATCGCCCCGGCCTTCCGCAATCCAACGCACCGAATGGTGCCGAGCTCGCCGCCCTCTCCAGACACGCTCGTGCGATCCATCGCGAATACCCCCATCCATCGATCTGCGTTCGACGGGTCGGACTCTCTTTGCATGGGCGGGAGCGCCCGGGACTCGTGAACGCCCGGCGGCACCACATCAAACGTTGCGAGACCGTTGAATCTGATGTTGGATTTTGATATTTCTCCCGAGGTCATCCACTCGAGCGCAGGCGTAGCAGAGTCATCCAGTGAACTGCCGGCCTCCGCGGGTGCAGTGCAGTCAAAGAGGCCGATCGACTGGGGCCAGCTCAATCTGCTTCTAGATCGATTCACCCTCATCTACGGCACGGACAACGTATGGGACCAAGCCGAACACATGATGATGAAAGTCGGCGCGATGAGCCTGGCGCACGGCAACGATCTGGTGAACAGATGGAAGACGAACGACGAACGCCGCACGGTGCGGCCCGACCAGGTGGTGTTCGACCCGAGCCAGACTTGTGGCGACGAGTGTGTGAACCTGTTCGCCGGTATGGACCTGGCGCCCAAGGCCGGCGACGTCGAGCCGATCCTTGAACTGATCCGCTATCTCACCAGTCGCACGTCTGACAAGCCCGAAGAGTGCGCGGCGATCACGCACTGGCTACTGTGCTGGCTGGCGTATCCGCTCCAAAACATGGGCTCGAAGCAGCGCACTGCAGTCATCATGCACGGCGACGAAGGCACGGGAAAGAGCTTCCTTTTCGACCTGGTGGTAGACATCTACGGCAAGTACGGTGCCGTGGTGGGCCAGGACGAGTTGGAAGACAGGTTCAATGACTGGCGATCGGCCAAGCTTTTTGTCGTCGGTGACGAAATTTCAAGCCGCGCCGAGCTAGTCCACAACAAGAACAGGCTTAAGGCGTTGATCACCAGCCCGACAGTGCAGATCAACCCGAAGAACTTCGCGCGCCGTACCGAGAAGAACCACATGAATATCGTGTTCCTCTCCAACGAGAATCAGCCGCTTGCTCTGGACAATTCCGACCGCCGCTATCTAGTAGTGCACACGCCAGGCGCCAAGGACCCGGCCTACTACAGCGCTCTGGGCGCATGGAAGGCCGCCGGTGGCACGGCCGCCTTCTACGACTACCTCTTGCGCTACCCGGTGGGCGATTTCAGCATCTACGCGCCGCCTCCCTTCACGCAGGCCAAAGCCGACCTCATCGATATCAACCGCAAGAGTCCCGAGCGCTTTTGGGCCGACTGGTACGCCGGCCAGATCGACTTGCCCTACCACTCGTGCGAGGTGGACCAGGCATTCCAGGCGTACATCAAATTCGCCGCGCGCATCGGCGATCGCTTCCCGGTACAGCGCGAGCTGTTCTCGCGCATGGTCCTTCGCTTCAGCGACAGCATGGGCCACTCGATGCAGATCAAATCCATGCAGGTCCCGCAGGTCGGCGGCGGCCGCAAGGCCCGCCGGATGCTGCTGGTGTGCCCTATTCCAAAGGATGTAAAGGAGGGCGAATGGGCCGCCGAAACTTACAAGGTCTTCGCCGAACACCTGCGCAAGTACATCGGCGGCAATGGCGGTACATGGTCCCGCTCCCCCGGCGAGGAAGCGCAAACTGGAAGGGGCAACGAATGAAGCATGCAACGGCGCGCGTTGTCACACTGTTGCGAGGTAGTGTGACAGCAGAATCCAGCAACCGCGCGCCTTGTCACGGTGTTTCACTGTCACGCCTGCCTCCCGCGTGCATGTGCGCGCACACACATGCACGCGTGTGCAGGCGCGAGGCACGTAACACCGCAACAGCGTGACAACGCGCGCCAGTGCTTGCGTCACGCCGTCACACCTACGCGCGCAGGTGTGACAACCATTGGTCTTATAGAGAAGGAAGATGAAAGTGAAGAGGAAGGGAAGAGAAATGGAGGGCCTACGAGCCCTGGGGGCCGCTTCATGCGGTGGGTGTATCACCGGCGGCGCGTTTTCACGCCTGTCGCTCATTCTGGTGGCTTCCTACCGCAACAGTCGGTCGCTCCATGCGCGTGGACAGACCGCCCGCTGACTCCTCCCCCTTGTAGGTACTCCCGGCACTTGGAGCCCTCGGGGTAATTCGACCCCCGGCCGCCCGCTAGTTACAGGATGCTCGCATTGGTTAAGAAGCCGTACGTCGGTTAAACGATTCGCCCTCGTCGACTGGGCTGGCCTTCAGCGCAGGATCGACTGAGGCCGAACTTGTGTTCGATCACTTGTGAGCAACTGCATCAGCAGTTTGGGTACGCGTTGCTCGGTCTCCCGACCTTACGAGAAATGAGGCTGCGATACGAGGGCTCCTGGCGGGATGCACGCCAGTCGCTCGCAAACCCAGCCAAATCCAATGCGCTCCTGCTCCAGTCGAAGGCGGGACCGGTGGCGGTCGAATCTGAGTTCGTCATAGACGGCCGCCTCCTCGATCGTGAGACGCGGCAATTCGTGCCGCGCAGGCTGGGGCTCCTCGCCCCAGTGCAAGCGATGCGCGAGCAGCGTGTTTCGGTCCATCAGAAAAGACGCCGTGTGAGGAAAGTGGCCACGCAATTGGTCAAGGATGGCGAAACCGTGCGTATCAATGTCGCCCCAGTAGTGCAGCTGGCATCGATGCAGCCACGCGGCGCGCGCGAGCGCCTCCCAACCGTAGCCAGCGCCGAAGGCGACGATGGCGCCCGCCATCGTCGGAAAGGCGAGGAAGTTGGTCTCGTTCTCGGTGATGAAGACTCGCTCGACGGGCAACGCCAAAGCCGCGAAGCTCGCCGCGTCCAGCGTGATGTCGGGCAGCCCTTCGCAGCCCGGTAGGCCGGGCAGTGCCGGGTCAAGAAGACGAAACCGAATCCGGACGGGCTTGTCCAGGAACCCGAATCGGCGATTGAACTGCGCGACGCCATTCGCTCCGGGCTCGACAACCTCGGGCGGCAGCGCGAGGTCCAGCAGCTCGGCCAACACGCCTCTGTGGGCCTCGATGAACTTGCTGTCCACCCCAGGCACGTCGACCTGGCGCAGGTAGATTCCCGGCCGAGGATGGGCTTGCAGCCATGCGAGGACGGCCAACAGACGCTCCCAGCGGTCGGCCAGGTCCAGCGCCTGGATTGGCCGTCGGGACAGCCAAACCAGCAGCGCAGGCTGTACGGCCGCTGTCTGTCGCCACAGCACCTCGAAGCGTTGGGCCTGGCGTGCCTTGCCGATAAGGGCTAAGGCCTCGTGAACCGAGTCGACCCACACGGTTGCCGGAAGACGCTGGGCTCCCTGCACCCGGTGATTCCAATCCCGCCATTCGATCCGAACCTGCGGAGTTTCGGCAACGACGCGTACCCAGTCACGCACCGCCTCGAAGCGATCAGACAGGTCTGCGGCACTGGGGGGCTTCAGGTTCAGGCGTAGGGGCCATGCAACAGCATCCGTGACCGCCGCACGCAGCAAGTCACCACGGTCCCACAAGCGCTGGACTTGGGAGCGCAGGTCCGCTGGCGTGGTCCAGTTCATGGCGCCGCGCTGACTCCGGCGGCCCTCGATTCGGCCATCCCTTGGTCCTTCTGCGCCCGGTACTCCTCGATCGACAGACAGCGGAGCCGCGAGTCCCGCCCGCCCTCGTTGTGCACGAAGCCCACGCTGGCCACGAACGGCTCAATGATGTGGATCTTCTGCAGGGGCGTGACGATCAACAGTTGCAGATTGAGTTGCTGGAACAGGCGCAACCCATACTGCGCCGACTCGTCCGACCCGCGCCCGAAAGCCTCGTCGATGACCACGAAACGGAACGACCGCGAACGCACGGCACCCCATTCCAGCCCGAACTGATACGCCAGGCTCGCCGCAAGCACGGTGTAGGCCAGTTTCTCCTTCTGCCCACCTGACTTGCCGCCGGAGTCCGAGTAGTGCTCGTGTTCGGCACCGTCGGCGCGCCAGCGCTCGCTGGCCGAGAACAGGAACCAATTGCGCACGTCGGTGACCTTGGCGGTCCAGCGCCGATCGCCGTCCGACAATCCTTCACGGCCCCGGAAACGGTCGATGATGGTCTTGACCTGAAGGAACTTGGCTTCCGAATACTGCTCGTCGGCTGACCCTGTCAGCGCACCCTCGGTGCATGCCCGTAGATCCTGCTGGAAGTCGCGGATCTCGGCGTCCGGGCTGGGCTGCGCCACCAGCTTGATGTAGCGGCCGGGGTTGTAGTCGATGACCTGAAGCGACTGGTTGATGAAGTCGACACGCTCCTTGATGGTCTCCCGCTCGCGGGCAAGCTGGGCGTTGAAGTTGGCGATCTCGTTGATGGTGTTGACGTTGAGCAGCTCCTTGAAGCGCGCTTCAAACCGCGGCAGGTCGTCACCCTTCAAGGCAGTCAGCATCCGCTCGTATTCTGGCAGCGCCGCCAGGCTCACGTCCATCTCGACTGTCTCGGCTTTGAACTCCTCCTTGAAGCCTCGCATGGCATTGACGATCCGCTCGGTCAGACGGGCCAGGCGCTTGTCCTCCGCGTCAATACGCTCCTGCAGCCACTTGCGCACGTCCTGTTCGCGGTTGTCGCAGGACTCGACCGACAGCTGATGCTCGCCCAGCGCTTGTGAGCGCCAGCCATCCAGACGCTCGATCTGAGCATCTGTCAGCGGCGCGTCGTCCCAAATGCAAACTGTCAGATTCCGCAGGTCTTGCGCAGTCGCGTGCTTGGTTGCGATCTCTGCACGCTTGTCTCGGACCTCATCTCGCTTGTGTTCTGCTTCCGCAAGTCGGTCTTGCGCCGCCTTGAGCTGACGCCCCAGCTCCTGCAAGGTGTCGGATGCGGCTTCCAGCCGTGCGCGCTCCTCGGCGAGCGCAGCAATCTGGCGTGCCAGGCTCTTCCAGTCGATGTCGGCGAAGCGCGTGAACTCCTCCAGCTTGCTGAGGGCATCCAACCGGCCCCGAAGCTCATTGCGTGCCGTCTGGATCTCGCTGATGCGCTCGCCTAGCGTTGCAAGCCCTTCTTCCGATCGTTGCCGCTGGTCGCGCAAGGCGCGCAGCTTGTCGGCGTTGCTCCATCCGAGCACATAGTGGCTGCGATCGTCGATGCGGCTGCGGTCATCCTTCTCGTGGCGGCCGCTCGGGTCTTTGATCTGACCGGCACGCGTGATGGCGCGTGCCTCACGCCGAAACTGCTCCCCCGTGACACAGCAGGCCACGTCGAAGCGCTGGCGAAGCTGCTGCTCCAGCCACTCGTAGTGCGGCGAATCCGGCTTGATGACAAGTTTGCGCGCCAGCGACTGCGGATGCAGCGCCGAACCCTGCGTCGCCTTTCGCGGGCGCACATGGAAGTACACCAGTCGGGCGCCGAGATGCTGGCGGTCCACCCAGTCCGCAACGGCCTTGTAGTGCGCGTCCGGGACCAGCAGCGCGAGGCCGAAGCCGCGTAGCAGCCGCTCCGCGGCACCTTCCCAGTCGCGTTCGTCGTCACGCACCTGGATGAGCTCGCCCGCGAAGGGCAGTTCGCCCTCACCGATTGCCAGCGCTGCACATAGCGCATCGCGAATCCGGACCTGGACGGCGTCGATGTTGCTCTTGCGCCGCTGGAGACTTTCAATCTCTTCTGACAAGGCCGTGTGTTCTTCACGCCCCTTGCGGAAGGCAAAGTCCTCCTCGCGCTCGCGGTTGTCCAACTCGGCGATGCGCTCGCGCAAGCCATCAGCGCGCTGGGCAATGCTCTGCTGCTGAGCGAGGAAGCCTGCTTCGTCTGCCGGGGCGGACTCATCGATGCGAGCCAGCAGCTCTTGGAAGCGGTTGGACTTCTGCTGACGTTGTCCCTTGTCAGCCTCCAGGCGGCGAATCTCTGCCGCCAACTCCTCCAGGCGGTCACCACCATTGTCGCGCAGCGCCCGCTCCAAACGGCTGGCTTCCAGGCGCTCGATCTCGCGCTGAGCGTTCTGGCGCTCGATCTGCGCATCCAGCCGGGCAGCGTCCTCCGCCAGCAAGCCGAGGCGGCGGTCCAGCAACTCACCCTTGAGCCGGGCGAAGTAGGGCCGAAGCTGATCACGAGCATCTCGCCACCCCTGTATTTCGGACACCAGCGTCTGGTGGCGCTCGCCGTCCTCGACCAGGGGCGTCAGTGAGTCCACCTGTCGCTTGGCCTTGAGCACCGCCTGATGCGCCCGGTCCAGGTCATCGAAGTGGCGGATCAGGGCCTCGATGCGGTTGCCCACATCGAAGGGCTCCAGCATGTGGCTGCGCACGAAGTCCGTGAGGTTGCCCACCGACTTCATCGAGACGGTCTGGTGGAACAGCTCCAAGGCTTGCTCGTGCTCGATGCCGAAGCGACGTCGGAACCAGGCCCCGTAGGGCGGAAAGCTGTCGAACAGCTCGCAGCCTGCGCCGCGCAGCTTCTTGCGCAGGGCGGTGATGTCGCTGCCGAAGTCGCTGAAGTCATCGGCGATGGTGAGTTCCCGCTCGGCTGCCACGAACAAGCGTGCGGGCGCCCCCTGGGGGTCTTTCAGCCAGAAGGCCTGGGCCAGTGTCACGGCCTGGTCATAGCCCTCGTTGCGGAAGACGCCAAGGATGACCGAGTACCTCGACGCATCGCGCAGCGCCACAGGCCGGGCGCTGCCAGTGACCTCGTTGCGCTCGCTCTTGAAATGACCCAGCACATAGGAGCGCAAGGATCGTTCGCGGGCATCCGCCCCGGCCGCCTTGTTGTAGGCCACGCGATGCGCCGGTACCAGCAAGGTCGTGATGGCATCGACCAGCGTGGACTTGCCCGAACCGATGTCGCCCGTCAGCAGGCCGTTGCGGCCGTCTAGTTCGTAGCGCCAGACGCGCTTGTCAAAGGTGCCCCAATTCAGCACTTCCAGCCGCTGCAGGCGAAAGCCCACCCGGCTGTCGTCGGCCACAAAGTCCAAGGCAAGCGTCGGCGCCTCAAGCACCGGCCACTCCCGCCTTGTCGGTCGATCTGGCGAGCGCTGGGGACAACGCCGTACGATAGGCCTCCAAGCGCGCATCGAACTCGGCCAGCCATTGTGCGTCGACAAAGGCTTTCAGGATGCGCCGCAGCTCGTAGTGGCCTCGGTCTTGTGCAGTGCCTGCGGCGGGCTTGAGCCGTCGCAGGAACCCCAGGTCGACTACCTTGGTGATCGTCGAGTCCACCTGGTCGATAAGCCGCGCTTCATTCGTGCCATCGGGCAGAAACACCCGCATCAGCTCGGCAATCTCATCACGCGAGAGCACCAGCCGGGTGTCACCACCGCCGGCGTCGAACTCGGCCATGCGTTTGCGCAGCAGCGCCAGCATCAGGCTCACCGGGTAAGAGAGCGGTCGGCGAACGACGAGCCGAGGGGGGCGGGGCGCCCCCTCCGACTCGTCCGGATCAGGACGGCTCTTTAGGAAGGCGTGACCCTCGGACTCGTCCAACACCAGATCGAGCAGCAGCACGGCGGCCTGTTCGCGCACCCGCGCCTGCAAACGCAGCAGGCTGGCCCACAGGCGCTCGTCGTCGTCGCGGTAGAGCACGCCCTTGAGCAGATGCACCATCACCTGCGACAGTTCGGGCACCGCTGGCAGCGTATTGGGAGAGGTCTCCGCCGAATCGTCCTCGTGCAGCGTGTCGTTCAATTTCTTTTTCCCTTCACCCTAAGCCGTCAGCGTGTGAAGATCACGCGTGGCAAGCGCGCCTCGCGCGTCACCGCTTCCCCTGCTGCGTTGCTGGCCTGCCAACGGATCGGCTCTTCCACGGTTTCGTCGACGAGGGCTCGCACGCCGTCTAGGGCGTCGCTGGCGTCGCCGGCGTGGGCCAGCTCTAGGTACGCCACCAGTTCGGCCAGACCCTTATGCAGAGGCTCGGCGTCCAAAAGCTGGCGTAGCGTGACCTGCGGTTGGTGGCGCAACGCGCGTTGGACGGCCGAGCGCAGGCGTGACTTGTCCACGACGAACTGATCGAACAAGCGCGCGGTGTCGACGTCGTCCTCTCCCGCCACCAGCGACAGATCGGCGAGGCGCGGCTTCACGCTCAGCGTGAACAACGGCCGCTCCAGCGGCAGTTCAATATCCGCTCCCATCGCGCCGATTTGCGTCAGCGTGCCAGCCGGCGTCGCCTCGCGCAAGGTCAGCGCCTTGCTCTCGATGCCGTGCAGCAGGTCCAGGATGCGACGGTTCTCCACAAAGGTCCGGTCGTCCAGGAAGCGGCGCAACTGCTGCGATAGCTGGGCCACCGTGCGCTGTGTATGTTCGCCCGCTTCCAGCCAGTCGTGGTGCACGCGGCGGGTTCGCGGCTCGGGCTTCAGCGCCGCCACGGCGGGGAGCGCCAGTACCTGATCCAGCCGCCCGGAGAGTTCATCCTGCCGCCGGCTGGACATGAGAAAGTCCCAGAAGGCGCGGAAGCTGCGGCCCTGATCCGAGTCGCCAATCGCATCGCGCTCGCCCATGACCTCGTCGAGCAGCGTGCCCTTGGCGCCTTCCCATAACGCAATCTTCTCGCGCACCTTGCGGTCGAGCAGACGAAAGTTGTGCTCTACCTCGCGGAAGTCGGCCAGCAGCTCGCGCGCCAATTGCTGGAACTGCTGGAAGCGGTCCTTAACCGCCGTGTCGTCCAGCAACGACACGTCACCCGCGAGCACGCGAGCGATCTCAGCGTCCAGCTCGTCGCGCTTCCTGCGCAGCTCGTCCGCCCGCTTGATCGGATCGGCCTCGGTGCCGGCGCTGATCTGTTCCAGCAGGGCGAACAGCGTCAGCAGGCGAGACTCGGTGCCGACGAACGGTCGCTCGGTCAGCGATACCAGCCAGGCGATGGCCTTCTCGGTGGCGGGCGTCAGGTCGAACTGTGCCTCGTCAGTGCCCGGCTTGTAGAACTTGCGCAGCCAACCTTTGTCGTGTGCGGTCCAGTCGTTCAGGTACTCCGGCGCGCCCTTGGGGTAGGCATCTGCTCCCAACTGCTCGCGCTGGGTAAACAGCTCGTCTTCCAGCGCCTCGGCGAGATCTGCCTCGCTCATCACGCGTACGTTCGGCGTTACGAACACCCGGTGCAGGAAGCTGGCCACCAGCGGCGCGTGAGGCGAGGCCAGCAGCCGCCAAGCGGGGTGGCGGTCACGCAGGGTGGTGAGGACAGCGTGGTCCATCTCTTGGGGCTACACGGCGATTCGCGTCATGCGTTTGAGTCCGCTGGCACATCGGCTCTCAAAAGGGCACTGAGCCGCCCCAGCACCTGGGCCACGATGCGCCCCTGCTCCTCGATGCTGGCGATGATCTTCGCCGGCGTCCGATCGTCTACCGTGGCGATCGCGTTCGGGTTGACTGCCTTCAGATCAAACACAGCCGCATCGATGGCGGCGGCTTGTGCCTCCAGATCCCGGGCGGCCTTGTCCTTCTCACGGATCAAGGCGTCATGCGCTTTCAGCACATCGTCGGCCGCCTTCTCCTTCTTCAGACGCTTCAACTGTTCCTTCAGGTCCACCACCGCGGCTTTGAGCTCGGCCGCACTCTCCATCAGGGGCTGCATTTCCTCACGAGCCTTGGCGCGGCGGGCGGAAAAATCCACCGTCCACGACCACCGACTGTCTGCATCAGGCGTACCGCGTCGCGCCAACTGGCGGGCGTAGCTTGGAAAGGGCTTCCCCTCGTTATCCTCATCGGCTTGCCAGCCCGCCACCAGCGCGGCGGGCAACGCGACATCGTCCAGCACCGACCCATCCGCGGCGAAGCCAAAGTGCGCCAGCGTCAGTGGCGTCTTCTTGCCCACTTTCACCTGCGACAGGTCGTAGTACCAAATGCGCTCGGTCTTGCGGCCTTTGGTGAAGAACAGCAGGTTGGTCTTGACGCCGGCTCCCGCCGTAGAGAACACGCCGCCCGGCAGGCTGACGATGGCCCACAGATCGCACTCGTCCACCAGCTTGCGCTTGGTCTCGACGAAGGCGGTCTCATTGGTGCGGAACAGGAGTCCTTCGTCCAGCACGATCGCGCAGGCGCCACCCGGCGCCAGTTCATCCAGGATGTCCTGTACGAACAACACCTGGGTGGCGCTAGTTTTGAAGGCAAAGTTCTTTTGTGCGTCCGTGCCCTCCTTGCCGCCGAAGGGCGGATTGGTCAAGATCACATCGAATTGCTTGGGTGCGCCCGCAAAGAGCGCGCCGTAGGTGGCGCGGCGTGTCAGCGAGTTGCCGTGCCACAGATTGGGCTGGTCGATGCCGTGCAGCACTAAGTTGGCCAGCGCAATGGGGAACACCAGGTTCTCCTTCTCGCGGCCAAAGAAGGTGTCGTGCTTGAGCGTGTCGATGTCCGTGCTCGGTGGCTGGTTCCCCATCTTGCGGGCGATGTGCTCGTAGGCGATGGCCAGAAAGCCGCCCGTGCCGCAGCAAGGGTCGTACACCGTCTGGCCGAGCTTGGGGCTCACCGTGTGAACCATGGCGCGGATCACCTCGCGTGGCGTGAAGAACTGGCCGCCGTCGGAGTTTTTCTCGCCCATCTTCAACAGCAGGTCCTCGTACACCTGCGACAGGGTGAAGAAGTGCGTGTCGTCGACGTGATCGATGCTGATCTCGTGGACCTTGTCGAGGATGTCGCGAAGGTTGGTCTCGGAGTCCACCCGCACTCGCTCCACCGCCGTCATCGTGCGGCCGATGATACGCTGCTTGGGTGTGGCGTCGGGCATCGGCAGGTTGGTGCGTGGGTCCACGTCCAAGCTGTGCAGGTGAGGCAGTAGCTCCTTGTTGATGAAGTCGAACAGCCTGTTGTCGCCAGCGGCAAACAGTTCCTGGCGTTTCCAGCCGAACAGTTGGCCTTCCGCAGTCCGCGGGTGACTGGTCTTGTCAGCGTCAGTCTTCGGCGGCGGTGCCGCCCAGTCCTGCCAGCGGTACGGGGCGCGCAGCGCTGGCGTGAAGGTCGCGCCCACGGCTTCGGCCTTCTCCTGGTCGCGCGCCTCCTGCGCATCGAGTATGCGCAGGAACAAGATCCAGGTCAGCTCCGGCACGTACTGCAACGCGCTCGCACAATTCGAGCGGCGCATCACGTCGCAGATGCTCTTGACGAAAGAGGAGAGAGATTGGGTGCTGGCGATGGCCTTGGGGGCCTTGTCGGTCTTCTTGGGTCGGGGCATGTTCAGTTCTCGAAGGCTTGGGCGAGCAGGCGTTGGGGCAACATCGCCAGTTCTGCCTGCTGTGCATCCAGCGCTGCCCGTAGAGATGACGCCGCTGCCAAGCGCTGCTTGAGCTCGCGGATGATGCGTCGCTGGGCGTCAATTTCGGGCGCACAGACGTGGAAGGATTCCAGCGTCGGCATGTAGATCGTCTTGTGCGTGGCACCAATGGCCAGGTCACGCAGTTCCTTGCGCGCGCGGATCAGCGCGTGCATCAAGAATTCTGGGTCGAGTGCATCCCCGCACACCCAGTTCGCGAAGTCCTGACTCGTCGCCATGGGCGCGCCCATGATGGCCACGAAACCCACTGAGGCCGTGCGCGAGTAGCAGACCGTTCCGCGCGGCAAAATTCGCGCGGCCGAGTTGGCGATGCCCGCTGCGTTCGTTCGTAGCTGCGTACTGTCGACCCACTGCCCATCCAGGGCACGAATCTCGGTCAACGAGATCCACGACACGTCGCCGCCCCACCAGTCCGGACGCGACCGGCTCGGGGTGTGGCCGCTTTCGAGTCGTGCCACTTCGGTGAGTTTGCTCCACTGCCAGCCCGGTGGCGGGTCGTCAAAGGTCGGTGGCACGGCGACCGGTACCACTTTCGCGAAGGCTTCGCGGTAGATGGCGGCCAGGAGCGCATCGGCGCCATCGCGTTGCGCGATCGCAGCCTGCCGGGCGCACTCCACCTCGGTGAGTTGGGCTTTCAAGCGGGCGGCGGTGCGACACTGATCAGGCAATGTCGGTAAGTCGATCGGTACAGACGAGATCACTCCTTGTGCGATGTTTCGCATGGAATCGCTAGTACCGGTCGCGTAGTGCTCGATGTGCCGACGAGCCTTCGGGGCACGCAAGGCAAACAGCAGGTACTCCTTGGACGCGCGACCCTCGTCAATCACCAGACGCAGCGTCTTGTCGGAAAGCAAACGAAACGGGTAGTCGCGATCAACCAGAACCACCGCCCCAACGAACTCCTTGGTGTTCGCTCGGGAAATCAGCAGGTCACCTTTCTGCACGCGGTGGCTCACGTCTGGTATGTACTCGCCGTGCAGCGCCTTGGCTTCGTCTGGCTGGAAGTCAGACCACGTAACTGCGCTCACCTTCAGCACACCGAGTTCATCCGGCCGCGCGAGGACCTCAGCGGTTTGAAAGCTCTTTCCCGCTTGGATGTCGAGCAGCACATCACCCAGCGTGAGTTGATCGCTCATACCCCGAACAACCTTCCCTTGGCTTCGCGCATGACGTCCGTGGGCTTCCCAAGAGCGCGCAGCGCATCCAATCCTCCAGCCAGCTTGATCTCCGGCACGTCCCACAACGCCGGCGTTTCCAGCGCATCGGTGCCATCCGCCGCGAACTGATGCCCCAGGCCCTTGAGAACAATGGCGGCCTTGGAGTCCATGGCGTCGAACCATGGCCGGTGGCTGCTGATAAACAGCTCCCCGCGCTCGGGGCGCCGCAGGGCGCGGGCGTGGTAGCCGTGGTGGCCGAAGAAGTCGTAGAGGTCGAAGTCGGTCATTTGGTCGATTTCACGGATCACTTCGGGGCTGAAGTTGTCGCCCAGCAGGTGGTCGATGAGGCTGCGGCGTTTCTGCGCCTCGATCCACAGCGCGCGGAAGTCATTGAGGTTATGCGCTTCGGCGATCACACGCTGGATCACTTCGCGCCGGTATTCGTCCACCGGAATCGGCGTATCGCGCCCGTCGCGGCGGCTGAGGATGAAGTGGCCCTGCGCATTGATGCTCACGCGCTGCCCGCCAATCTCGCCCACAGCCGGGCCGTCATCCCCGCCGCCTCCGCCGCCGCCGTCATCGCCCCCGCCGCCCTTGCCGCCGCCACCCGGGCGCGGCGGCTTCGTGATGAAGTCGGTGCCGAACAGGCTCGTGACGTCGGTGTAGTCGTAGAGCCAGAACTTGTACTTGCCAGTCTCCTCGTGGATACGAGTGCCGCGCCCGACCATCTGGTAGAACTTGATCGGCGACTGGAGGTAACGGAAGAACACCACGGCGTTAAGCCGCTCAATGTCCACGCCGGCTTCCAACAGGTCCACTGTGCAAGCAATAAAGGCACGCTCGCCGGAACCCCGCATGGGCTCGATCATGTCCGCACCGTTGTTGGCGCCGCCCATGCACTTGAAAGCGTAGTGGTCCTTGGGCGTGTGTTCGTGCTTCTTGCACCAGCGCACGTACAGGTTGTTCATGTGCTGGGCAACGCGGTCGGCATGGATCTCGCGGGTGCAGAAGATGATGACCTTCTGCTCCGGACCGCCGTTTTCGCACAGCAGCTCGAACAGGTCGGCACACATCTTGGGCGTGCGCAACTCGATGAACAACTCGTCGTCGAAGTCTTTGCCGGTGTACTCGTCCTTAGTCAGGTCTTCTTCGGTGAGGGGCTTACCGGTCTTGATGTCCCTGACTCCGGCGGCGAGGATTTCCTTCTTCGTGAAGGTGGCGCTGTCGATGCTGGCCTTGCGCTTGACGATCTCGCAGGCGGCCAAGTAGCCGTCTTCCTGCGCCTGGATCAGCGTGTATTCGTATACCGGCTCGCCGAAGTATTGGCGGTTGTTGGCCGTGATTTCCTGGTCTTCTTTCGAGGCCTTATCGGACTCTTCCAGCTTGCGGGGCGTGGCGGTCAGGCCGATGTGGATTGCGTTGGGGTTGCGCCGCAGCACCTCAGACCAGCGACCCCAGGCCGACCGATGGCACTCGTCGATGATGATGACGCTGAAGGCGTCCTCGCCGTAGTGTTCGGTCAAGAAACTGGCAAAGCCTTCGTCATCGTCCAGGCCCAGGGTTTGGTACGTGGCGATGTGAATGCGGGCGTTCGCTGCCGCGTTGCTGCCGCGCTCCGTTTTGACGATGCGAGCGTTGTCGCCAAACGCAGCCTTGAGCTTCGTGTAGGCTTGCTCGCGCAGTTCGTCGCGGTCGCACAGGAACAAGGCTGGCTTGGGTAGCTGCCCGGCCTGCGATAGGCGCCACAGCAGGTTGGTGGCAATGATGGTCTTGCCAGCGCCGGTGGCCAGCGTCAGCAGCACGCGCGGCGGCTTGCCGGCCTGGCGGTCTAGCAGGATCTTCTCGAAGGCAGCGCGGATGGCGGCGTCCTGGTAGTAGCGGCTCTGCGACCAAGCGGCGCTATCCGCCTGGAACAGCATGGCCGACTCGGGCTTGGTGAGGTCGATGCCGGTGTCTTTGCAATAGCGCGCCGTCAGATCTGGGTGCGAAGGAAAACCGCCGAAGGGGGAAGGACCGTTGATCAGCTCGGTGAAGCGGTCGTACTCGCCGTACAGGTGACCATTGGTTGAGAAGACGTACTTCACATCGAACCGCAGCGTGTCCGCATACCCGCGGGCCTGCTGCATGCCCTTTAGCGGATCCTCGGCCTCCTTCTTGGCTTCTAGAACAGCCACTGGCATAGCCTTAGGGCCATTGGGTGCCTGCACACAAAGCAGGTAGTCTGTCCGGCCGGGGCCTTTGCGTCTGCGGCCTTTAGGTCCACTGGGCTCCACAGGCGGTGGCGTGAGCACGGTTTCGAGAGTGATGTGGTCGCGGCTGACGTATCCCTTGCCTCGTAGGACCGGGTCGATCAGGTGATAGCGAGTGTCCGCCTCATTCATGCTCATGCAGCCCCTCCGGATTGTTGGTCTTTGCCTTCGTCGGCGCCCCCGGCGCGCACCCATTCGTCTACTTCGGACAGCTTGAACTTCCATAGGCGACCCACGCGGTGAGCAGTTAGCCCCCGGTGCTCTCGCCAGCGGTATACGGTGTCCTTGGCCACCCCCAGATGCTGGGCGACCTGCTCGACGGAAACCCAGGGTTCAGCAGTCATGGCGCATCGGCTGTCAAATAGAGTTGTTTAAAGTGGACTAAACCGAAGAAGAGTCTATCAACGTAGGACGCGCGCCCAAAGCTTTGCTCAAGAGCGGAACAGCAAAATCTAGGATATCCATCCAGAGCCACCAAGCCCGAGCGTCGTGACAGCCCCGATCACGACGACAAATTAACAGTTTGCGAATTTGTGCAAGTTGCGCATAATCGCAAACATGGATGAAGCGGAAGAGTTTCGAACCCCCGGGCAACTGCTTGCCCACCTCCTCGAAGAACGCGGGTGGTCAAACCGCGTCCTCGCTGTCGTCCTAGAGGCGGAAGAGACGGGCATTAGCAAGCTTGTGGCTGACAAGAAGGCAGTAACGCCCGAGATAGCCATCTCGCTTGAGGAAGTATTCGATGTCCCGGCAGACCGCTTTCTCGCACTGCAGCGAGGGTTCGATCTCGCAAAAGCGCGCCTTGTGGTCCGACCCAACCCCAAGCGAGCGACGCGAGCGCAGCTATTTGGCGGACTCCCGGTTGCAGAGATGATCAAGCGAGGATGGCTTAACGCATCCGACGTACGGGACCTGCCAGTTGTTGAACGAGAGCTCGCCCGCTTCTTCGGCGTCGATGCAATCGACGATATCGAGATTCTGCCCCACGCAGCAAAGCGTACTGTGATTTCGGAGGATGCCACACCTACCCAGCTTGCGTGGCTTTATCGCGTGAGACAAATAGCGTCCGAGATGATCGTTGCGAAGTACTCTGCTGCGAGCGGGCGGCGCGCTATAGAAATGCTCAGACCGCTCACGTCGGCCGCAGAAGAAGCTCGCAAGGTCCCGCGGATCTTGGCCGAGTGCGGAATCAGGTTTTTGATTGTGGAGTCTCTGCCCTCCGCAAAGATCGATGGTGTGTGCTTTTGGCTCGGCGAGACCGCACCAGTGATCGGCATGACACTTCGCTTTGATCGGATCGACAATTTTTGGTTCGTTCTTCGTCACGAACTTGAGCACGTTCTCCAAGAACACGGGAAAAGCGCGATCACTATTGACGCTGAACTGGAGGGTGTTCGCGCGGGAGTCGGTGACGCCATCTCCGAAGAGGAGCGAGTCGCAAACGCAGCCGCGTCCGAGTTCTGCGTTCCGAAAAAGACGATGGATAGCTTTATTGCCAGAAAGGCCCCGACGTTCGCCGATCGAGACATCCTGGGGGTTGCTGCGACCTTGCGCGTGCACCCCGGGCTCGTGGCGGGGCAGCTCAGGTTTCGCACGGGACAGTACACCCGCTTTGCTTCGCATCTGGCAAAAATCCGTTCAATTGTCACCCGCAGTGCCGTCGTCGATGGCTGGGGAGACGTCGCTCAGGTAGGTCACTAAGGAGGGTCAAATGGCCAAGAAATCCCAAGAGATGCAAATCATCATCAAACGGTACAAGGACGAAAGCGGCAAGGCGTCGGTGGATATGCACGACGTCGCCAAGTACGCGGTGTCAATGGGTTGGCCGCTCCCGAAGCCGAAGACCGCCATTGAAAGATTGGCAGAGCAATTTTCGGTCGCAGCTCGCGAAGAGATCCGGCGCGACCCTGTCACGGGCAAACCCTACCGAGGAAACTTGGCGGTGACGACCTGGCAGGGCAACCAGCAGACCACGCTCTGGCACGACATCGATGACGCTCCACGTCATATCGCGCATCGATCATTCCAGCAGCGTCGCGAACAGATGGTCGGCGACGCTGTACAGCTCACCTTCGACGTTATGCACTGGAATCGAATAAATGAAGGGCAAGAGCCGATCGTCATGGAAATGGATTTCAATGACGACGTGAATTGGCGTCTCAATGCGCCGGACGACAATGAAAAGGCCGCATAGATTTGCCGATCTCGACATCGCCGGAGCAATAGTGCCTGGTGACGCACAACGCCAATAGGCGGTGGGCTGCCTGACGCAATGGCATCAAGGACGTTCGAACAAGGTAAACGGCTGCCATCGCCTACACAAGTACTGCCACTGCAATGGACCCTCGAGTCACCGAACTGCAATGCATCATGCCGACCGCGAACATCGCGTCTGTAATGGGGCACGGAATACTGTCTTACGAGGAGTCTGCGAAGCTTGCACATCACAGCGTTGCAATGCAAGCGGTACAGGACCTCCGTGACGCGAAGACAGTACCCGGCGGCCTGCGGCTACACCAGTACGCAAACCTCTACTTTCACGCCCGCAATCCAATGCTATCGGTAAGGAGAGACCACGACGTTTGCGTCCTCAGAGTGTCAACCCAGGTTCTGGCTCTGAATGGAACGGTAATCACTGATCAGAATGCGGCTAGCAAATATGTGCGCTTCTACGCGCCCAGCCAGTGGCAGCTTTTGGACTTTGATGACATTTTTGCGCGAACTTGGACTCATCCGGACGATCAGATTCGAGAATGGCGGCATAGCTCCCGCAAGTGCGCCGAAGTGCTTGTCCCTCACCGCGTCTTGCCTAACATGATCGTAGGAGCATATGCTCGCGACGCGGGCGCAGCAGAGCGCATGACTCAACAAGGCTTTGTGCGTCCGATCGAGATTAACCCAGATTTTTTCTTCAAGTAGTCCGTAGGTATGTTCAAAGCGCTCATCGGTGACATGTTCAAGAGCGATGCACAAACCTTGGTGAACACGGTCAACTGCGTCGGGGTCATGGGCAAAGGTGTCGCCCTTAAGTTCAAAGAGCACTTCCCCGCAATGTTCGACGACTATGTACGTCGTTGCGCGCGGAAGGAGGTCAAGCTGGGCGAACCTTACGTCTACGAAGATCTAAGTGGCGCAAAGATCGTCAACTTCCCCACTAAGGACCACTGGCGATCCGCCTCGCGCCTAGTCGATATTGACAGAGGCCTGACCTACTTGGCGCGGCACTATGAGCAGTGGGGCATCAAGAGCTTGGCCATGCCGCCGCTTGGCTGCGGGAATGGAGGTCTTGAGTGGGCCGAGGTTGGGCCTTTGATCTACCAGAAGCTCCATCGATTGCCCCTAGACATAGAAGTCTTCGCTCCCTATGGCACGCCGAGTACTGAGCTGACAACGGAATTTCTCGGCGCGCCGACGCAGCTGTCTTTGGAAGGCAAGGGGCGACGACTTGAGAAGATGCAGCCTGGATGGGTGACTCTGGTCGAAGTTCTGAAGGAACTAGAAGACCAACCCTATGCGCCGCCGGTTGGCCGAACGATTTTTCAGAAGATTTGCTACGTCGTCACCGAGCTTGGCGTTCCAACCGGGTTCGACTTTGGGAAAGGCAGTTATGGGCCCTTCTCGGCAGATGTCAAACCTGCCTTGCATGATTTTGCCAATCGCAACTGGATCCAGGAGAAGCCGCTTGGACGGATGGTCGCACTGCAAGTGAGTGACCAGTTTACAAAGGAGCGAAGTAAGTTCTCGACTGAGATCGAGCGCTACCGTAAGTCCATCGACAAGACGGTTGATCTCTTCAGTCGAATCAAAGACACAGAGCAGGCTGAAGAAGTCCTCACAGTGTTGTTTGCGAGTCGCCAAGTCAAGAAAGGCGACAGGAACGCTGAAGTGGATGAACAGCAAATCTACGACTACATCCTGGATTGGAAAAAAACTTGGCAGCAGCCGACAAAGCAACGCGCGGTCGCCGAGGCCGTTCGTAACCTCGCGTTGTTGGGCTGGATAAGGGTGAAGCCCAGTCGTTCGTTGATGGAGAGCGTAGGCGCTTGAGCCTAGGCACGTCGCACACAGGGCCTGGGCAGCTTTCGTCGACTCAGGCTGCCAAGCCCTCCCCATCGAAGCGACAGTCCTCCAGTTCGCTGGGGATGCGCCCTCGGCCGCTAGATCTCGACGCTCCGCACGGACCTCCTCCGCGCGAGAGCCTCCAATCTCTTTCGGTGCGCAAATTCGTTGGGGCCAGCTGCGACGCCATTTGCTCTAGCCGGCGAACGTCTCGACCTCGCGACCTTAACTCGTGGCGCGCAGTCGCGGAGTTTGTCTAGTTTGAGATGAGTTCCATCAAACTGGAAGACCGACCCGACAAACAAGCGATCTACCTTGCCTCTAGTCCTCCTCGGCCAGCATCGAGTGGTAGCGCTTCAGAGTGGAACGGTCAATCTGCAGACCTCGCCCGTTCAAGCCGGGCAGCCGGGACGTCAAGAGTGAATCCAATGCTTGCGCTTTTTCATCGCCGCGCCCATGGTGCAAAAGTCGATGGCAAGTTGGACAAAGCGGCACGATGTTCTCCTCAACATCCAAGCTGAAGGCGAAGTCATCCTGCCTGCTCATGGGGATCAAGTGATGCGCCTCCATGTAGGGCCGGCCGCTTCGTTTCGAAATAAACGTCGCATGAGCGGCACTTTCAGTCTTCAGTGCACAGGTGTTTCCTCCCATCGCAAGAGCTCGAGCTGCAACGTCCGCATTTCTCGCGTAGACACTCCGCCCCTGGCGCAGGCTCGTAGCGGGTCTCGGCTGGGGTCCCGTCGACGTGGGAGTGGCTAAGTCGCCGTGCGTCGAAATGATGGATTGAATGGCGCCCTGGAACTCCTCATCGCGATCTGCAGGCAGCAAGGATAGAAGTGTGCTTCCCGCTATACGGTGCAGCTCGTCGTACGCATCCAGCAGCGTCGCAAGATCGACGAGCAGCTGCTCCTCAGAAAGCGACTCGCGACGCAGATAGACCTTTGAAAGAATCGCAGCTTGCTCGTATCCCTTTCCGAGATCGCCAGTTGCTTTCAGATTGATCACGCCCCTACTGAATCCCGGGGGAGTGGTAAGGACGGCACCGGCTAGATCCGCAGACGCGCGCACTTTTTGCGCAGCATCTCCTTTAAATTCCTTTTGAAACTCAAAGTACCCCTGATTGAGAGACAGAACCGCCTCGTTTCCATCCTCTGAGAACAAGAGGACTACGTAGAAACCTCTGCGCGCTCCGGACGTGACTTCGCCCCGAAACACAGCGACCCACGGTATCGTGGCCATGTTCAATGGAAACTCACCAACCGAGCCGACCACCTTATATTTGGCCGCCTCTTGGCGCATATCAATGGCGCTCTTGAATATTGACGGCAGGTCCACACGAACTGCGGCAACAGCGGCGTCCTCATTCCCCTTCGGCACACGCGAAAGACGGCGCCTAGCCGGGACATAGTCTCGGAATATCAGGTCAAAGCTGCCCGATCCACCCCCATTCATCGAGCGCGCCGCATCGGCGAATTCCGGTCGGGCGGCTCGACAGTTAGCGCAAAATGCCAGCTGTCTAAATCCCTCGCGTTCGCTCGCGTCTTTCGTCGCATCATAGATGGACACGTGACGCAGCCAGCCGCCGTCCCGACCGAATAGACCAATCGGTTTGTATTCTCCGCGGCCCTTGTTTCGAACATCACTACATGCTTCGTCCACATGAAGCATTTGCGTCCCCATCGGACGATCGACGTTCAACCAGTATTCCTGCATGCGTCGCTCCTCTTTGTCAGCGAATTGTGTCCTGACACTACTGGAGCACTGAATGCAAGCCACCTCATTGAGAATGGCTCGGCGGCGGAACCGATGAATCTTTCACGCACATTGCGTGTTCCCGTTTGGCCCCGGGAGCCATGCGTCTGTTTCCTGGCGACAAGAACCCACTGTCAACGCACGGCTCACCGTACACTGGCCGGCGCGAAGGAGGCCCAAACGATGAGCCCTGTGTACAGCGAGGCGGCTAGCTCCACCGACCTCTATCGACAAGCCTACGAAACGGCTGAAGGCTATCTTGTGAAGGCGCAACGCCGAATTGATAAAGTCTTTGGCGAGGGCTATGCGGCCAACAATCCGGCCCTTGTAGCCGCCTTCATGCAGGTGTGTGCCACTGAGATGGGTACGGCACTCAGTGGGAAAGTGATGGGCGCTGCGCTGCGGGAGATCGCAAACAGCCTAGATGAGATCGCAGGCGCACTCCGCGACAGCTAAGTACCTGACGCGACGCCACCCGCACCGGGTGCTTGCGGCGACGCCCGTACTACCCCCCCCCTGCTGGCTTACAAACTCCGCCCAGGGTCTTGCGCGCCCGGCCGGTGAACGAATTTACATGCTTGCGTTCGAGGCCCGTCATGTCGAAAGCCTGCATTCTCGAGTGGCTTGTTCTAAAGCTTCGTGGCCGTGTGGGGGTACAAATCGGAAGATGCCCCCAATCCTCGCGAGCGTGCCCCCAGAAGTGCCCCCGGATACCCCCGGATTGATGCACACTTCCATGCACGCACTCGCACGATCGGCAAGGCATTTCAGAGGGGAAAACGAAAAAGGCCGGAAGCTCGTGGAAGCTTCCGGCCTTTGAATTGGTCCCGCCGCCAGGAATCGAACCTGGATCTCAGCCTTCGGAGGGCCGAATTCTATCCGTTGAAATACAGCGAGATTGCCACGCGACAGCGCATGGCAGTCGGCTATTTTAGCGTCGATCCGGGGAGGCCGCCCCGCCCTGCACAGTGCGTGGCCGATTTCGCCGGTTGGATCCACTGCGGGCCGAAGCCAAGCCCGGTCAGATAGACGAGCAGCACACGCTCGCCGGCTTCGACCAGATCGAAGGCCTCGGGCTCCAGCAGCCAGTCCTGGACGAGCCCGCCGATGATCGAGTGCAGGCCTTGCGCCGCCATCGCGACTGGCAACGGCAGTCGATGCCCCGCCAGGCGCGCCGCACTGCGCAGCGCGTCCTCGAAGTCGTTGAGGAAGAGCCGACGCGATTCGATGTGCCGCCGCTGCACGGCCTGCATCTCGTCGGTGTATTCGATCTTTCGGGTGGCGATGTCGACCACACGCCGGACCGCTGGGTCGGTGGCGATCACGCGCAGCACCGTCACCAGCGTGGTCCGGGCCGCGAACAGTGGCTGCTCGGCGCCCGCTTCCATGCCCGCGCGGTTGGCTGCCTCCAATGGCAGCGTGACGCGATCCATCATGGCGTTGAACAGGTCGGCCTTGTCCTTGAAGTGCCAGTACACCGCGCCTCGTGTGGCGCCGCATGCCTGCGCAATCTGCTGCAGCGTGGTGCGCGAGACGCCCTGCTCCTGAAACAGAACCTCGGCAGCATCGAGCAGCCGCTCGCGCGTGGCGAGTGCCTCTTCCTTTGTTCGACGTGCCATGTTCCGGTTGCCTCCTGAATTGCTTGTTGTGAATCCGCATTGCCCGGGCCGAAGACCCTACAACGCCACTATACATACACGGATGTATGTATACTAGCGTCACATCAAAAAGCCTCACCGAATCTGTCGCCCATCCGCGCAACGCGCCGGGCGCCCGGTGGGCTCTTGTCGTTTTTTTGTTTCTGACTTCTTCCCCAAAGGACTCGCATGCCTGCACTGCATGAAGTTTCCCGCCCGTTCCCGGCCCGAGTTGCATTAGGGGTCGTCACCCTGGCTGCGGCCGCTTTGCTTTCAGCCTGCGGCAAGAGCGAGGCGCCCAAGGCGGCGGGAGGCGGCGGCCAGATGCCGGCGCCCGAGGTCGGCGTCGTGGTCGCCACGCCCGGCGACGTGGGCCTGCTGGTCGAACTGCCGGGCCGGCTCGAAGCCTCGCGCGTGTCGCAAGTGCGGGCCCGTGCCGCCGGAATCCTGCAAAAGCGCCTGTTCCGCGAAGGCAGCGACGTCAAGGCCGGCCAACCGCTGTTCCAGATCGACTCCGCTCCCTACAAGGCCACGGCCATGAGCGCGCAGGCGAGCCTCGCGCGCGCCGAGGCCAACGCAGTGCAGGCCAAGGCGCTGGCCGAACGCTACAAGCCGCTGGTCGAGGCCAACGCGGTGAGCAAGCAGGAATACGCCAAGGCCGTGGCCGACTGGAAGGCGGCCGAGGCGGACGTGGGCGTGGCCCGCGCCGCGTTGGAAACCGCGAAGATCAACCTGGGCTATGCCATGGTCACGGCGCCGATCTCCGGCCGCATCGGGCGCGCCCTGGTGACCGAAGGCGCCCTCGTGGGCCAAGGCGAGGCGACGCAACTGGCGGTGATCCAGCAGATCGATCCGATGTACGTGAACTTCACGCAATCGGCCACCGACGTGCTCAAGCTGCGACGCGCCATGGATGCGGGCCTGTTCAAGCGCACGGGCGACCAGTCGGGCGCCGAAGTGCGCGTGCTGCTCGAAGACGGCACCGAGTACCCGCAAAAGGGCAAGCTGCTCTTTTCCGATCTGACGGTGGACGCGACGACGGGGCAGATCACCCTTCGCGCCGAGCTGCCCAACACCAAGGGGACGCTGCTGCCGGGCCTGTACGTGCGCGTCCAGCTTGAGCAGGCGCAAGCCACCAACGCCATCACCGTGCCGCAGCAGGCCGTGACCCGCACGCAGGAAGGCGACTCCCTGATGGTGGTGGGCGACGACGGCAAGGTCAGCCCGCGCAAGGTGAAGATCAGTGCCGGACAGGACAACCGCTGGGTGGTGCTCGAAGGCCTGAAGGCCGGCGAGAAGGTGATGGTCGACGGCTTCCAGAAGCTGCAGATGCTGCCGCCGGGCACGCCGGTCAAGCCGGTGCCCTGGACGCCGCCGTCGGCGCAGGCCGCCGCCATGCCAGCCGCGGGCGCGGCCCAGCCGCCGGCCGAGGCCGCCAAGCCCGCCACCGGCGCCGCCAAGTAAGGAGCTCGCCTGATGGCCAAGTTCTTCATCGACCGTCCGATCTTCGCCTGGGTGATCGCGCTGTTCATCCTGGTGGGCGGCGGCGTGGCGATCACGCAGTTGCCGATCGCCCAATATCCACCGGTGGCGCCTCCTGCCATCGTCGTCAATGCCGTGTACCCCGGCGCCTCGGCCCAGACGCTGGAAGACAGCGTGCTGGCCGTGATCGAGCGGGAAATGAACGGCTCGCCCGGCCTGATGTACATGGAGTCCGTCGCGCAGGCCGACGGCACGGGCACGATCACGCTGAGCTTCGAGCCGGGCACCAACCCCGACCTGGCCCAGGTGGACGTGCAGAACCGGCTGTCGCGCGCCTCGCCGCGCCTGCCGTCGGCGGTGACGCAGCAGGGTGTGCGCGTGGACAAGTCGCGCACCAACTTCCTGCTGTTCACGATGCTGTCGTCGACCAATCCGGCCTACGACCCGACGGCTCTGGGCGACTACGCCGCGCGCAACATCCAGCCCGAACTGCAGCGCCTGCCGGGCATCGGCCAGGTGCAACTGTTCGGCACCGAAGCGGCCATGCGCATCTGGATCGACCCGGCCAAGCTCAACGGCTACAGCCTGTCGTCGGCCGAGGTCATCGCGGCGATCCGGGCGCAGAACGCGCAAGTGTCGTCCGGCTCCATCGGAGATCTGCCCAACATTTCCGGGCAGGGCATCACCGCCACCGTGGTGGTCAAGGGCCAGCTGAGCACGCCCGAGCAGTTCGGCAACATCGTGCTGCGCGCCAACACCGACGGCTCGACCGTGCGGTTGAAGGACGTGGCACGCATCGAGATCGGCGGGCAGGCCTACGCGACCTCGGCGCGCCTGAATGGCAAGGCGGCCGTCGGCATGGGCGTGCAGCTTTCGCCCAGCGGCAACGCGCTGGCCGCGGCCGAAGCGGTTCGCAAGAAGCTCGACGAGCTGCAGCGCTACTACCCCGAGGGCGTGAGTTCCACCATTCCCTACGACAGCTCGCGCTTCATCAAGATCTCCATCTCGCAGGTGGTGGAGACGCTGGTCGAGGCCGTGGTGCTCGTGTTCCTGGTCATGTTCCTGTTCCTGCAGAACTGGCGCTACACGATCATCCCGACCATCGTCGTTCCGATCGCGCTGCTAGGCACCTTTGCCACTTTGCTGGCGCTGGGCTTCTCGATCAACGTGCTGACCATGTTCGGCATGGTGCTGGTGATCGGCATCGTGGTGGACGACGCCATCGTGGTGGTGGAAAACGTCGAGCGCATCATGAGCGAGGAAGGGCTGCCGCCACTCGAGGCGACGCGCAAGGCCATGAAGCAGATCTCCGGCGCCATCGTGGGCGTGACGGTGGTGCTGATCTCGGTGTTCGTGCCGCTGGCCTTCTTCGCGGGGTCGACCGGCAACATCTATCGCCAGTTCTCGGCGGTGATGGTGGCGTCGATCGCTTTCTCGGCCTTCATGGCGCTGTCGCTCACGCCGGCGCTGTGCGCCACGCTGCTCAAGCCGGTCGAAGCCGGCCACCATCACGAGAAGCGCGGCTTCTTCGGCTGGTTCAACCGGGGCTTCTCGCGCACGGCCAAGGGCTACGAAAGCGTGGTGGCCCGCATTCTGAAGAAAGCGGCGCGCTACCTGATCATCTATGCGGCGATCGTCGCCGCCGTGGCTGTCTTCTACACGCGCCTGCCCACCTCCTTCCTGCCCCAGGAAGACCAGGGCAACATGCTGGTCAACGTCCAGCTGCCGCCTGGCGCCACGCAGGAACGCACGCTGGCGGTCATGCAGCAGGTCGAAGGCTTCATCCTCAAGCAACCCGAGGTGGAGAGCATGGTTTCGGTGCTGGGCTTCAGCTTCTCGGGCCAGGGCCAGAACGCAGCCATCGGATTCGTCACGCTCAAGGACTGGGACGAGCGGGAAGGCGCGGAGCATTCCGCCGATGCGCTGGCCAAGCGCTCCTTCGGCGCGCTGATGGGCATCCGCGATGCGTTCATCTATCCGCTCAGCCCGCCGCCGATTCCTGAACTGGGTGTGTCCTCGGGCGTCACCTTCCGCCTTCAGGACCGCGCCGGCCAAGGCCACCAGGCCCTGGTCAACGCCCGCAACCAGTTGCTGGGCATGGCGAGCAAGAGCCCGGTGCTGACGCAGGTGCGGCCGGACGGCCTGGAAGATGCGCCGCAGCTTCAGATCGACATCGACCGCGACAAGGCCAGCGCACTGGGCGTGAGCTTCGATGCGATCAACTCGGCGCTGTCGACGTCGCTGGGTTCGACCTACGTCAACGACTTCCCCAACCGCAGCCGTCTTCAGCGCGTGGTCGTGCAGGCCGATGCGCCGGCGCGCATGCAGCCGGACGACCTGCTGCAGATCAACGCCACCAACGCGCAAGGCAAGCCGGTGCCGCTGTCGGCCTTCGCGACCACGCGCTGGGTGACGGGACCGATGCAGACCGTGCGCTACAACGGCTATCCGTCGATGCGCATCTCGGGCAGTGCCGCGCCCGGCTACAGCACCGGCGATGCGATGGCCGAGATGGAAAAGCTGGCGGCCCAGTTGCCGGCAGGCTTCGGCTACGAATGGACGGGCCAGTCGCGCGAGGAAAAGCTCGCCGGCTCGCAGGCGCTCATCCTGTACGGCTTTGCCATCCTGGCGGTGTTCCTGTGCCTGGCTGCGCTGTACGAGAGCTGGTCGATCCCGCTGGCGGTGATTCTGGTGGTGCCGCTGGGGGTGCTCGGCGTGCTGCTCGCCACCTTCCTTCGCGCCTATTCCAACGACGTGTACTTCCAGGTGGGCCTGATCACCATCATCGGCCTGTCCGCGAAGAACGCGATTCTGATCATCGAGTTCGCCAAGGACCTGCAGGCACAGGGGCGCGGCGTCGTCGAATCCGCACTGGCCGCCGCGCACTTGCGCTTCCGCCCCATCGTCATGACCTCGCTGGCATTCGGACTGGGCGTGCTGCCGCTGTTCCTGGCCAGCGGCGCCGGCTCCGCCAGCCAGCGCGCCATCGGCACCGGTGTGCTGGGCGGCATGATGACCGGCACGGCCTTGGCGGTGTTTTTCGTGCCGGTGTTCTTCGTGGTCGTGCGTTCGCTGTTCAAGGGCAGCGCGCGCCAGCACGAGGCTGACCGGCGCCACGCCGAAGCGGCGGGCATCGAGGAATCTCATGGCTGACAAGTACCTTTCCCTTCCCTCGCGCCGGGCGGCAAGCTCTGCCGCGCTCGCCGCCGCGCTGGTGCTGGCCGGCTGCTCGATGGCACCGACCTACGAGCGGCCCGCCGCACCGGTCCCCGCCACCTTTCCGGACACGCCGGTGGTGGATGTCACGCCAACGCCCGCGCCCACCGGCGCGGCCGCGGTCGACGTCGCCTGGCAGGACTTCTTCACCGACCCGCGCCTGGCCGGCCTCATCAACGTCGCGCTGGAGAACAACCGCGACCTGCGCGTGGCGATCAAGAACATCGAGGTCGCGCAGGCCCAGTTCCGCATCACCCGCTCGGCGCAGTTGCCCAACCTGGGCCTGAGCGCCGGCGGACAGCGCGCACGCCCGGCGCCGCTGGTGGGCGGCGTCTACGAGAGCGACTACGTCAACGTCGGCATCTCCGCCTGGGAGCTCGATTTCTTCGGCCGGATCCAGAGCCTCAAGGACGCCGCGCTGGCCCAGTACCTGGCCACCGAAGAGGCACGCAAGACGGTGCAGACCAGCCTGATCGCTTCGGTCGCCAACGGCTGGCTGAAGATCATTGCCGACGAAGAAATCCTCGACATCACGCGCCAGACCCTCGCCACCCGCGAAGAAGGTCTGAAGCTGATGAAGATGCGCTTCGACAACGGCGTGATCTCGGAGGTCGACCTTCGGCTGTCCGAGTCGCTGACTGAAAGCGCCAGGGCTTCCTTCGCGCAGGCGCAGCGCCTGCGCATGCAGGATGAAAACGCGCTCGCCCTGCTGCTTGGCGCCCCCGTGCCGGAAAGCGCCATCAAGGGCGGTGCGCGCGGGCTCGACGCGACGGCGCCGATGCCCGACGTGCCGGCCGGCCTGCCGTCGGACCTGCTGGCCAATCGCCCCGACGTGCGCTCGGCCGAGCAGCAACTGCTCGCGGCCAACGCCAACATCGGCGCGGCACGCGCCAACTTCTTCCCGCGCATCTCGCTCACCGCTTACCTCGGCACGGCGAGCGGCGAGTTGTCGGGCCTGTTCGAAAGCGGCTCCAAGGCATGGTCCTTCGCGCCTTCGCTGGTGATGCCGATCTTCGACGCCGGCGCCAACCAGGCCCGGCTCGACACGGCATGGGCCAACAGGGACATCGCGGTCGCGCAATACGAGAAGTCCGTGCAGTCGGCCTTCCGCGAAGTGGCCGATGCGCTGGCTGCGCGCGCCACGCTGGGCGAGCAGCTTCGCGCCCTGCGCGCGACGGCCAATGCCGAGCAGAAGCGCTTCGACCTGTCGGTGCTCCGCTATCGCAACGGCGTCGAAAACGCGCTGGACCTGCAGGACGCGCAGCGCTCGCTTTTCACTGCGCAGCTCGCGGCCACCCAGACGCGCCTGGACCAGCTCCAGAGCCAGGTCCTGCTCTACAAGGCGCTGGGCGGCGGATGGGCCAGCCGTTGAACACCTGAGGCGCACTTGAACAGAGGGGCATCCCTGCCCTGTGGTGTCTGCCCCTCACGGGCGGACACCACGCGAACGGGTGGGCAAAGGGCTCTTCTATAATCCCCGGTTGATTTGAAGGTCCCTTTTTTGCAGCCCCACGACATTTGAGGACTCCATGAGCGACGCCGCGCACTCCGAAGAAGCCCACACCGGCCCCATCAAGAGCCCCAAGCAGCTTCTGCTGGCTGTGTTCTTTTCGTTCGTGGCGCCGATCCTGATCATCGTGGGCCTCGTGTCCTACGTGGTTTCCGGTTACAAGCCATCGGGCGCCGCCACTGGCGAAGGCATGGGCCTGTACGGCGTGACGCAGGACGCACGCGACAAGGAAATCGCAGCTCGTCTGCAGCGCGTCGGTTCGGTCGAAGTGCGCGACGCCAACCGGCCCCTGGCCACGGGCGACGCCGTCTTCAAGGCCCAGTGCGTGACGTGCCACGGCGCCCCCGGCATTCCCGGTGCCCCCCATCTGAACGACAAGAGCGCCTGGGCGCCTCGCATCGGCCAGGGCTACGACACCCTGCTCGAGCATGCGCTCAAGGGCAAGGGCGCCATGCCTGCCCAGGGCGGCGGCGATTTCGAAGACGTGGAGATCGGCCGCGCGGTCGTTTACCTGGCCAATGCTGGCGGCGCGAACTTCCCGGTTCCGGACCGTCCTGCGGCAGCCAAGACTTCTGAAGCTGCAGCCGACGCGCCTGCCAAGCAGTAAGCGTCCGCAGGTTCATGAAAAAGGCCGGCAATGCCGGCCTTTTTCATGCGTGCGCCGCCGACGGACTGACCACGAAACCGAAGCGCGCCGGCAGATCCGCCGCCTTCACTTCTTCCGGCGTCCAGCGTCCCGCCTCGATCTGATCGGCAGCCGCCGCCACGTCCAGGCTGTGCACCAGCCCCAAGCCCAGCTCTGAAACGAGGTAGACGCGCCCTTCTTCGTCCGTGAGGCAAGCCGTGGGGTCGACTTGCGACCCCGTGTGCGTCGTGACACGGCCATCGTCGGCGATCCTGCAGACCCACGGCGTGAGTTCCAGCTCCACGTACACGCGCTGCGGCCCGTTCTGGAAGAACCACTGGCCCGCTTCGTCGTGCTCGTAGTTGCGGCCGATGAACTCGATGAGCTTCTCGTGTTCGAGCCGCGCTCCCCGGGATTGCGCAAACGCGCCTTCGGCCTGGGCCTGCGCATCACGCAAATACCATTGGCCGCGCGCGTCCAGGCCGAGCCAACCGTAGCAATGAGGCACGTTGGGCCACTTGGCCAAGGCCTGCTTGACGATGTCATCCATGCGCGCATTGTGCGCCGCCGATCGCACGCGGCGATGCAGGAGAACTGCGCCGGAACCCGTCAGCGGCGGGTCGGCGGGCCTCAGATCCTGCTGTGCAGCCAGCCGCCCACGGCTTGGGGCATTTGGCTCACGTCGCCGGGCAGCGAGCCCGATGCGAACCCAACATGGCCGCCGTGCTCGGGCTGCCACAGCGTCACGTTCGGCCCCACGTCTTCCTGCCTGGGCAGGCTGCGCGCCGGCACGAAGGGGTCGTTGCGCGCATTGAGGACCAGGGCCGGAATGCGAATGGCATCGAGATGTGGCTTGGCCGATCCGCGCGTCCAATAGTCGTCGGTATCGCGAAAGCCGTGCAGAGGTGCGGTGAAGATGTTGTCGAAGGCGTAGAGGTCACGTGCGGCCAGCAGCGCATCGCGATCGAACAGGCCCGGATGCTGCTGCAGCTTGGCCAGCGCCTTGGGCTTCATCGTGTTCAGGAACATGCGCGTGTACGCCAGCCGGTTGAAGCCGCGCCCGATGGCCATGCCGCCCGCCGCCAGATCGAGCGGTGCGCATACCGAGGCCACCGCCGACACCGTTTCGCCTGCGCTGCGGCCGGCTTCCTCGGCCCAACGCAGCAGCGCATTGCCGCCAAGCGAGACACCAGCCGCAATGACGGCGCCGCCACCCGCTGCCGTGTGGCGCGCCTTCAGCCGGGCCAGGATCCAGCCGATCTCTTCGTAGTCGCCAGAGTGGTAGGCGCGCGGCGCCAGGTTGAGCTCGCCGCTGCAGCCACGAAAGTGCGGCACGGCGTAGTCCATGCCGCGCGATTGCGCGAAATCGGCGAACGCTCGGGCGTAGTGGCTCTGGGACGAGCCCTCCAGCCCATGAAAGAGCACCAGCAGCGGCCTCGAAGGCAGCGGCGCGGGCGCGTCGCGGAAGTCGACGTCGATGAAGTCCCCGTCGGGCGTGGTCCATCGCTCGCGCCGGAACGCCATCGGCGCCCCCTTCGGCGGCCGGCCCGAAACCATCGCCGCCCAGATGGTCTGCAGGTTGCCACCGGGCAGCCAGCGCGGGGAAACAAAGGCGAAATCGCTCATTCCAGTCACCACACCCGGTCAGTGGAGCATCTGCGGCGGGTCGTGCGCCTCCACCGGCTCGTGCGAGACGCCGGGACTGGCATGGTGCGCCACCATGCGCCAGCCCTGGCTGGTCTGGTGATAGATGTTGGTGGCCAGCACGAAGGCATGACGCGGGCCCTCGGCCGTCAGGACCTCGATGCGTTCGAGCACGTTGTGCACCGCGCTGCTCAGGGTCTCGACCTTGCGCACCTTGCCCGGCGTCGCCAGGATGGCCCCATTGCCGAACATCTGCTCGAAGGCCGCGCGGATGGCGGCCGTGCCCACGAGCCGTGGGCCACCCGGGTGCACGCAGAACACCTCGTCGTCATCCGCCCAGCAGGCCATGAGCGCATCGATATCGCCCTGCTGCAATGCCTCGTAGAAAGCGGCTTCGACCTCGTCGGCCGTGCCGCCGAGTACCGCGCGTTGTCGCGACTTGACCATGCCCCGATTCTGCCGCGCCTTCAGACGGTGCCGTGCGCTGCGCCGTCGGGGTGCGGCACAGCGAGCCAGTCTCGCACCACCTGCTCCAGCCGAGCGCCCTGCGCCGCCTGCCAGACGCATTCGGGCGCCGCCACGTGGGTGCCGGTCGGGGCGAGGCGCAAAGCGGTGTCGACGAACCGCGCAACCACCGCCGCGCGCACCGGCTGCTCGCTGGAAGGCACCATGTAGCGGGCGGTGGAGATCATCCAGTTGGCCAGGCGCTGGGGCGCACTGGCCAGCCTTGGCGGGCCGGGCTTGCGCGCGGTGCGCACCAGCAGCAGGCGATCGAATCCCAGCGCGGCCACGGCCTGCTCGTCCAAGTCGGCCAAGCCGCGCTTGAGCGCCTCCGGCAGGCGGCCCTGGTCGTGCGGCTGCACCACCGCCAGTGTGTGGACGCCAGCCGACTTCAACCAGTGCGCCAGCGAAGGCAATTGCAGGGGCGACGGCGTCCACAGCGCACGCTCGCGGTCGTGATAGAGCCGCGGCGGATCGAAGCAGACGATGGCCACGTCCGCCTTCGCGGGCGGCCAGGCCGTTCCATCGAACCCGGGCGGCACCACCATCGTCTCTACGCCGGCAAGCCCGTCCTTCAAAGGCTCGCGCGCCAGCACGACCGTGTGGCCAAAGCGGTGGCGCCCGGCCATGCGGCGCACGAGCTCGTTGCCCAGGGCGCCCGTGGCGCCGGCGATCAGCAGCGTGCCTGCGGCAGCGGCGGGCGAATGCCCACGCGCAGCGACTGGACGATGCGCCGCCTGCAGCGCCTGAAGGGGGTCGACAGACATGGGTTCTATGCTACCTTCGCGCACATCAATGCAACGGGAGCACGCAAGATGGCATGGTTGAAGCGCTGGCTGATGACAATCGCACTGGGCCTGTCCGCCCTCACCCTGACAGGCTGCGGCTACAACGACTTCCAACGCCTGGACGAAGCCACCAAGTCCGCCTGGAGCGAGGTGCTCAACCAGTACCAGCGTCGCGCCGACCTGGTGCCCAACATCGTCGCCACCGTCAAGGGCCAGGCGAACTTCGAGCAAGAGACGCTCACCCGCGTGGTCGAGGCGCGCGCCAAGGCCACCTCGATCCAGGTGACGCCCGAGACGATCAACAACCCCGAGGCGTTCAATCGCTTCCAGCAGGCGCAGGGCGAACTGTCGGGCGCGCTGTCGCGCCTGATGGCGGTGTCGGAGCGCTATCCGGAACTGCAGGCGAATCAGGCCTTCCGTGACCTGCGCGTCACGCTCGAAGGCACCGAGAACCGCATCACCGTCGCGCGCAACCGCTACATCCAGACGGTGCAGGAGTACAACGTGCTCGCCCGCAGCTTCCCCACCAATCTGACGGCCATGGTGTTCAGCTACGACCCCAAGCCCAACTTCACCGTGCAGAACGAGGCCGAGATCTCCAAGCCGCCGACCGTGGACTTCGGCGCGCCCAAGAAGTAGGCGGTGCAAATGACCAGCGCCGCGCGCGCCATGGCGACCGGCGTGCTGGGCCTCTTGCTGTCGTGGCTGTTGTGGGTGCCGGCGGCGTTCGCGCAGCAGCTGTTGCCGGTACCGCCGCTGCAATCGCGCGTGATCGACCAGACCGGCACGCTGAGCGCGGATGAGCAGCAGCGCCTCGAAGCCAAGCTCGCCGCGCTGGAGGCCGACAAGGGATCTCAGGTCGTCGTGCTGATGGTGCCGACCACCGCGCCCGAAGACATCGCCAGCTACGCCAACCGCATCGCCAACACCTGGAAGATCGGGCGCAAGGATGTCGGCGACGGCGTGATCGTCATCGTCGCCAAGAACGACCGGCGCATGCGCATCGAGGTGGCCAAGACGCTCGAGGGCGCCATTCCCGACCTGATGGCCGCGCGCATCATCGACGATGCGATGAAGCCCCGCTTCCGGGCCAACGACTTCGCCGGCGGGCTGGACGCGGCAGTCGATCAACTTTCGGCCCTGATTCGTGGCGAGGCCCTGCCGCCGGTGCAACGCTGGGACGAGTCCGGCGGTGGCGACACCGGCTTCGACTGGGGCCAGCTGGCCATCTTCCTTTTCTTCGGTGTTCTCGTGGTGGGGCGCATGTTGCGCCTGGCCCTGGGCAACAAACTGGGCGCGTTGGCCACCGGCCTGGGAACCGGCGCGATCGCCTGGGTGATCGGCACCGGCCTGCTGCTGGCGGTGGCGGCGGGCGTGGTGGCGCTGGTGTTCACATTGATCTCGAGCGCCTTCACCGCCGTGCCAAGCCTGGGCCGCGGACGCATCCATCGCGGCGGTCCCTACAACGGCGGATTTGGCGGCGGCTTCGGCGGGGGCGGCTTCGGAGGCGGCGGTGGTGGCGGCGGCTTCAGCTCCGGCGGCGGCGGCGATTTCGGTGGCGGTGGCGCCTCGGGAGACTGGTGATGGTGCAACAGCAGCCTCAAGGCTTCATGGCCAAGCTCGGCCGGGTTTGGCGCCATCGATGGACCGACGTCGGCGACGTGCGCCGCGTCCTCCCGGACGACATGCTCAAGCGGCTGGAAGACAGAGTCGGCGCAAGCGAACGGCGGCACAGCGGCGAGATCCGAATCTGCGTCGAAGCCGGTCTTCCGTCTTCCTACCTGTGGCGCGGCGCCGCCGCGCGCGAGCGGGCCATCTCCATGTTCGGCAAGCTGCGCGTCTGGGACACCGAGGACAACAACGGCGTGCTCATCTACCTCCTGCTGGCCGAGCATGCGATCGAGATCGTGGCCGATCGCGGCATCGCCAACCGGGTGAGCGCCGAGGAGTGGGCCGCGATGACACAGCGCATGGGCAGCGCCTTTCGCGAGGGGCGCTTCGAAGACGGGCTGACGCAGGCGCTGTCCGAAGTGTCGGCGCTGCTGGTGGCGCACTTTCCGCTGTCGCCGGACGATGCGGACGCCAATCAATTGCCGGACGCGCCGGTGCTGATCTGACGCCGGTTCAGCCAGCGACCGAAGGCAGGGCCCAGACCGCATCCGCGCCCACCGCATAGCGGCGGCGCCCCGGCGCGGCAGGCACATGCAGCCCGCCCGTGAACTCGCCGAACGCGGGCAGCACGGCTTGCCCGCCTTCCTGCAGGAAGCACGGCATGCGCAGGCTGTCCCTCCCCCGCCCATGCAGGCTGCACGCCGGATGAAGATGCCCGGCCAGCACGAAGTGCGTGGCATGCGTCTGCGGATGGTGGCAGCAAGCAAAGGGGCCGAGCAGCCAGGGTTCGTCGACGATGGCGACGTTCAAGTCGGAGGGCGGGTCGCCGGCATGGCTGTCGTGGTTCCCCCGCACCAGTGTGCAGGTCAGCTGCGCATGGCGCTCGCGCCACTCGGCCAGCGCCGCCAAAAGCGACGGCGTGCGCGCCGCGGCCGCATGCAGAAAGTCGCCAAGGAACACCATTTGCGTCGCGCCATGGCGGGCGACGAGCTCGCTCAGTCGCGCCAGGTTGATGGCGGTGGTGCCGCCGGGCACCGGCTGGCCCAGCGCGCGAAAGCTCGCCGCCTTGCCCAGATGCAGATCGGCCACGAACAGCACGCCGCCGCGCGGCCACCACAAGGCGCGCTCGGGCAGCAGGTGAACGCGCTCACCGCCCCAATCGGTTTCGAATGCGGTGCTGACAGCGTTGTGTTGCGGATCGCCGCCTTGCACGAAGTGGGTCGTCATCGATTCGAGTTTGCCGCATCGGCGCCGAAGGCCAGCGTGGCCTTGACCGCACCTGCGTCCATGGCTTGGGATGCGCCTCCGGCATCGCGTTCGAGCTGCGCCACCATGCGCGCGATGCGGTCGGCCAGCCGCTCGTTGGACAGCTGCTCGCGAAACAGCTCGACCATCAGCGGAAACGAAAAAGGCGTGGGCCGCTCCAGGGTCACCAGGTTCAGCTGCATGCCGCGCATGCGCCGCAGGCTTTGCGCCAGGCGGCCCACTTCGAGTTCCTGCGCCAGCAGTTCGCCTTGTGCCTGGTCCAGCAGCAGATTGCCCGCGTCGTACTTGCGAAAGACTTCGTAGAACAGCGAGGACGAGGCTTGCAGCTGGCGGCTGCTGCGCCGTTCTCCGGGGTAGGACTGGAAGATCAGGCCCGATACCCGCGCGATCTCGCGAAAGCGGCGGCGCGTGAGTTCGCTGGCATTGAGGCTGGCCAAAACTTCGCCCAGCAGCGCCTGTTCCTCGCTCTGATGCGCACCGGGCGGCTCGGGATCCAGCGCACGCGGCAGCAGCACGGCCCAATCGACCTCTTGCGCGCAAAGCAGTTCGAAGCCGTAGTCGTTGAACGCGAGCGAAAAGGTGTTCGGCGCGTGCTGCGCCATGCGCCATGCCAGCAGGTTGGCCAGCCCCAGGTGCACCGGCCGGCCCGCGAAGGGATAGACGAACAGGTGCCAGCCTTCGCGCGTGCGCAGGGTTTCGGCCAGCAGACGCTGCGTCGTGGGCAGCGCCGACCACTTCTGCTGCAGTTCGAGCAACGGACGCAGGCTCTGCATTTCCGGCGACTCCCAGCACCCCTGCGCGGCGAGCGCCAACTGCTCGAGCATGGCATCGCCGAGCGTGCTGGTGAGCGCCATGCGGCCGCCGCCCCAGCGCGGCACGGCTGGCCGCTTGCCTTGCGCGCGCCGCACCAACGCGGTCATGTCGTGAATGCGCACCAGCTCCAGAAGCCGGCCACCGAAGAGAAAGCAGTCGCCCGGCTTGAGCCTGGCGACGAAGCTTTCTTCCACGCTGCCGATGCGCCCACCCGAGAGGTACTGCACCGAGATGCTCGCGTCGCTCACGATCGTGCCGATGTTGGCCCGATGACGCCGCGCCAGTCGCGCATCCGGCACGCGCCAGATGCCGTGCTCGTCCGGCACCACGCGGTGGTAGTCGGGATAGGCGGCCAGCGAAGGGCCGCCCTGTCGAACGAAGTCCAGGCACCACTGCCACGCCTGGCGCGACAGATCTGCATAGGCTGCCGTGCTGCGCACCTCCTGGTAGAGCGCTTCCGGCTCGAAGCCACCGCCCAGCGCCACGGTGACGAGGTGCTGCACCAGCACGTCCAGCGGCTGGGTCGGGCTTTCTCGTGCCTCGATGTGGCCGGCGGCGATGGCCGTGCGCGCTGCAGCGCCCTCCGCGATCTCCAAGCTGTGGGTGGGCACCAGCGTGATGCGCGAAGGGCGCCCTGGCGCATGGCCGGAGCGGCCGGCGCGCTGCAGCAGGCGCGCCACGCCCTTGGCAGAGCCGATCTGCAGCACGCGCTCCACCGGCAGGAAGTCCACGCCCAGGTCCAGGCTGGATGTGCAGACCACCGCCTTGACGCGCCCCTCCTTCAGCGCCAGCTCCACCCAGTCGCGCACCGACCGGTCCAGCGAACCATGGTGTAGCGCCACCAGTCCGGCCCAATCCGGCCGCGCCTCGATCAACGCGGCATACCAGATCTCGGCCTGCGATCGCGTGTTGGTGAACACCAGCGTGCTGCCGCTCGACTCGATCTCGCCCACCACCTGCGCCAGCATGGTCAGGCCCAGGTGGCCGCCCCATGGGAATCGTTCCGCGCGCGGCGGCAGCAGCGTGTCGATCAGCAATGTCTTGGGCGTCTCGCCCTGCACCAGCACGCCATCGGCATGGCCGAGCAATGTGCGCATCGCATCGTTCAGATTGCCCAGCGTGGCCGACATGCCCCAGGTCATCAACGCCGGCTGCCATTGCCTCAGTCGGGCAAGCGCCAGCTGCACCTGCACGCCGCGCTTGTTGCCCATGAGCTCGTGCCACTCGTCCACCACCACCAGTTGCACGCGGCCCAGCCGGTCGCGCGCGTCGGCACGCGCCAGCAGCAGCGAGAGGCTTTCGGGCGTGGTGACGAGCGCGCTGGGCAGGCGCCGGTCCTGCGCGCTTCGTTCGCCGGAGCTGGTGTCGCCGCTGCGCGAGGCGGCGGTCCATTGCGGCGCCAGCTCTGCCAGCGGCTCCTGCAAGGCGCGCAGCGTGTCGGAGGCCAGCGCCCGCATCGGCGTGATCCACAGCACCGTGAGCGGCGCGGCCGCATCCTTGCGCCGCGTCGATGGCGTTCGGCCCGCCAGGGCCAGCAGCGCGCCCATCCACACCGCATACGTCTTGCCGGCGCCGGTGGTGGCATGCAGCATGCCGGAGCGGCCGTCGGCGATGGCCTGCCACACGCGGCGCTGGAAGTCGAAGGGCTTCCAGCCGCGCGCGGCGAACCACGATTGCAGACCACGCGCACTCGTCATGACCCGGGCGGCAGCAGCGCGGCCAGCGTCTGCAACGTGTCGGCTTCTTCCACCGGCTTGTCCTGGCGCCAGCGCAGCATGCGCGGAAAGCGCACCGCGATGCCGCTCTTGTGACGGCCGCTGCGCGAGATGCCCTCGAAGCCAAGCTCGAAGACCATCGTCGGTGCGACGCTGCGCACCGGCCCGAAGCTCTCGATCGTGCTGCGACGGATGCGCGCATCGACCTGGGCCATCTCGGCATCCGACAGGCCGGAGTAGGCCTTGGCGAAGGGCACCAGTTGCCGGGCCGGATCTTCGGGCGGTGCATTCCAGACGGCGAAGGTGTAGTCGCTGTAGAGGCTGGCGCGGCGGCCGTGGCCGCGCTGCGCATAGATCAGGACTGCGTCCACGCTCATCGGGTCGATCTTCCACTTCCACCACAGGCCCGCGTCGCGGGTGCGGCCGACGCCGTAGCGCGAGGCCCGCTCCTTGAGCATCAAGCCTTCGACGCCACGTGCGCGGGCCTCGTCGCGCAGACGAGCCAGTTCGGACCACGCCGGCTCGTCGAGCAAGGGGCTGGTGATGAGCGAGGGATGCTGCAGGCGCTCCACCAGCGTGTCGAGCATGGCTCGCCGTTGCGAAAGCGGCTGCTCGCGCTGGTCCTGCCCCTGCCATTCCAGCAGGTCGTAGGCGACGAGCGCGGCGGGGGTGTCGCGCAGCATGCGCGGGCCCAGCGTCTTGCGGCCGATGCGCTTTTGCAGTTGCGCGAAAGGCTGGACCTGGTCGTCCCTCCAGACCACGATCTCGCCGTCGAGCACCGTCCCGTCGGGCAGCGCCTCGCCCAGCGTGGCGATCTCCGGAAAGCGCTCGGTGATCAATTCCTCGCCGCGCGACCAGAGCCAGCTTTGGTCCGCACGCCGTACCAGTTGGGCGCGGATGCCATCCCACTTCCATTCGACCAGCCATCGGCCGGGTGGGCCCAGATCGGCATCGAACTGTTCGACGGGCAAGGCCAAGGGCTGCGCCAGGAAGAAGGGATAGGGTTGCCCACCCTGCGCCGCCGCGGGTGCCTGCGGATCGTGCGGCGCCACGAGTGCCGCATAGGCCGAGGCATCAGGCCGTGCGCCCGGGTGCGTGTAGCCCATGAGCCGTTGCGCCACTTGCGTGGCTGGCACGCCGCCGACCGCCGCCAGCGCCTGCGTGACGGCCAGCTTCGATACCCCCACGCGGAAGGCGCCGGTGATGAGCTTGAAATAGACCAGCCGCTCTTCCGGCGCAAGCTGGCGCCACTGGGCACGCAGCCGCTCGGTCAATTCCTGCGGCGGCGCGCCGCGCAGCGGCAGCAGGTGCTGCTCCACCCAATCGGCCAGGCCCTGATCGTGCGACTGGTCAGGCTCGGGCAGCAGCAGCGCGATGGTCTCGGCCAGATCGCCCACGGCCTGGTAGCTTTCTTCGAAGAGCCATTCGGGCAGTTCGGCGGCTTCCTGTGCCAGCAGGCGCAGCAGCTTGGCGGGCACGAGTTGACGCGGCTTGCCGCCGGCCAGGAAGTAGACGGCCCAGGCGGCGTCGCGCGGCGGCGCCTCGTTGAAGTAGCGCCGCAATGCGGCTTGCTTGGCCAGGTTGGAGGTGCTGGCGTCGAGATCGCGGTACAGGGCGGCAAAGTCCTTCATTCGCTTGCCGAGGCTTCCGTGGTGTCCGCCTCGCCTGCGGGGGCAGCAGCGACCGCCTCGGCGCCGTCCTCCTCCTGCCCGTACTCGGTGCGGAAGGCCTGCGCGTCCAAGCCCACTTCGCGCAGCCAGCGCACCAGCACCGCCACACTGCCGTGGGTGACGCGCACGCGCTCGGCACCCGTGGCGGCAACGGCTTGCTGCAGGCCGGGCCAATCCGCATGGTCGCTCATGACAAAGCCTCGGTCCACGCCGCGACGTCGGCGCGTGCCACGCAGCAGCATCCAGCCGCTGGCGAAAGCGTCCGAATGGCCGCTGCCGAAACGGCGCAGCCAAGGCGTGCCCTGGGCTGACGGCGGCGCCAGCACCAAGGCTCGGCGCAGGGCCTGCGCATCGATGCCGGGATCGGTCACGCGCGCGGTGGGTGGCAGCGCCACGCCGGCAGCGCGATAGACCGCGTTCAGAGGCTCGATCGCACCATGCACCACGATCGGGCCGATACCCGCATCCACGCCATGCAGGATGCGCTGCGCCTTCCCGAAGGCATAGCAGAAGAGGACGCTGGCGCGGCCTTCCTCGGCATTGCGGCGCCACCACGCATCGATCTGGGCGAACAACTGCGCCTGCGTGGGCCAGCGGTAGATGGGCAGGCCGAAGGTGGATTCGGTGATGAAGCAATCGCAGCGCACCGGCTCGAAGGGCGTGCAGGTGCCGTCGGCCTGGGTCTTGTAGTCGCCCGAGGCCACCCAGACCTGACCGCCGTGCTCGAGGCGGACCTGGGCCGAGCCCAGCACATGGCCGGCGGGATGAAGCGAGATGCGCACCCCGCGATGCTCGATGGCTTCGCCATACGGCAAGGTCTGCAACGGGATGTCGGCCCCCAGTCGGGCGCGCAGGGTGCCGGCGCTGTCCTGGTGGGCCAGATAGTGGCCGTGCCCGACCCGAGCGTGGTCGGAATGCCCATGGGTGATGACGGCGCGGTCCACCGGCCGCCAGGGGTCGATGAAGAAGTCGCCGGCAGGGCAATACAGACCCTCGGGCCGCGCGATCACGAGGTCGTCGGTGCGACCGGCCAAGTCTTGTGGGGCTGCCGACATCATGCGAGCCACATCGTAGGCGCTGCAGGCGTCCGGCGCGCTGGCCCGATGGCGCAACCGCGTGTGCGCCGCTGCCTACGGCTGCAGCGGGCCGGGCGGGCAAAATGACGGCGTCCATGCTTCATCCGCCACGCCATTTCGTCTACCTCGATGCAGTCGCGCGCGCCGGGTCGATCCGCAAGGCGGCCGAGAACCTGCATGTCGCGTCGACGGCGCTGAACCGAAAGATTCTCGAGATCGAGGACGAGATCGGCACTCCCCTTTTCGAACGGCTGCCCCGGGGCGTGCGCCTGACGGCCGCCGGTGAGGTGCTGCTCGCGACGGTCCGCCGCACGCTGGGCGATCTGCGGCTGGCCGCTTCGCAGATCGAGCAACTGCGCGGCATGGTGCGCGGCGTGGTGCGGATCGGCTGCGCGGAGTCGGTATCGGGCGACCTGATGCCCGACGTGATCAGCCAGTACCAGGGCGCGCATCCGGGAGTTCGCTTTCAGGTGGTGTCGGGCGTCACCGCGCGGCTGGTGCAGTTGCTGCTGTCCGATGACGTGGACCTGGTGCTGGTGCACGATCCGCAGCCCTCGGAAAGCCTGCGCGTGATCAGCGCGATCGACCAGCCGTTGTGCGCCATGTTGCGCCCGGACCATCCACTGGCCGACCGCGCAAGCCTGCGCCTGGCCGATTGCGAAGGCCATCCGGTGGCGCTGGGCGATCACTCCTTCGGCAGCCGTCGGCTGCTCGACGCGTTGATGGTGCGCTCGCGGCTTCAACTGGACGTGGTGCTGGAAGCCAGTTCGGTCCAGACGCTCAAGGAGTTCACCCGCCAGACCGGCGCCATCAGCTTCCAGTTCCAGATCGGCACGCTGCGCGAGCATCGCCAGGGCGAACTGGTTTCGGTTCCGCTGTCGGATCGCGGCTTGGCCGGCAGCGTGCTGGTGCTGGGCAGCCGGGAAGGCCGCATGTTGCCGATCGCCGCGCTCGCTTTCCAGGAAGCGCTGGTCAACCGGCTTGCCGACCTGACGCCCTGATCGCCGCCCGGCTCGGTGCAGCCGGACCTCACGCGCCGGCTTACTGCACACATTTTGTGCTCGCTGCGAGCGAAACATTGCGCTGGAAGTGTGCGCAGATGCATTCCATACTGACCTGGAATTGTTGCAGCGCATCATGCATTCCTCTCCTTCTCTCAAATCCGACAACCTGCGCGAGCGCCTGGTGGTTCGTCGCCTGACCATGGCGCATCCCGGCGATCTGTCGGCGCTCGCCGCCTTGCTGGACGCCGGCGAAATGGCCGCCAACGACATCGTGGCAGTGATCGGCAAGACCGAAGGCAACGGGGGCGTGAACGACTTCACCCGCGGCTACTTCACGCAGTCGCTGATGGCGCTGCTGGCGCGGCACACGGGCAAGCCTGCCGAAGCGCTGCTGCGCCAGGTGCCGTGCGTACTTTCCGGCGGCACGGAAGGCGTGCTGAGCCCGCACTACGTGGTCTTCGCCCGCACGAGCGAGCCCGCTTCGGGCTCCGGTGGTGCGCTGGCGATCGGCACCGCCATCAGCGCGCCCTTGCCGGCGCATGACATCGGCCGCTGGGCGCATGTCCGGTCTGCTGCGGCCGCTGTGCGCGCGGCGATGGATCAGGCGGGCATCGAGCGGCCGGAAGACGTGCGCTTCGTGCAGTTGAAGTGCCCTTGCGTGACCTCGGCGCGTGCCCAACAGGCGGCCGCGATCGGACAGACCGTGCGCACGGCCGATCCGGGTCGCTCGATGGCGTATGCCCGTGCGGCAGGCGCATTCGGGACGGCAGTGGCGCTGGGCGAAATGCCCGACGACCCGAGGCTTGAAGGTGCAATGCTCGAAGACTTCAGCCTGGGATCGTTTCGGGCGAGCATCTCCTCGGGCGTGGAGGTGGACGCCATCGAAGCGATCGTGCTCGGCCACAGCGAGCGCTGGCAGGGCCCGCTGCGCATGGGCTGCGCGCCGATGCAGGACGCACTGGACATCGCCGGCGTGACCGAGGCCGTTCGCGAGATCGGACTGCTGGCGTCACCGCAACTGGCGCCGCCGGATGCCGCGCGTGTGGCGGCCGTGTTCGTCAAGTGCGAGCCGGACCGGCGCGGACTGGTGCGCGGGATGCGGCACACGATGCTGGACGACACCGACATCAACGCCCAGCGCCACATCCGCGGTGCGGTGGGCGGCTTGGTTGCCGGTGTGTTGGGCGAGACGCAGATCTTCGTCTCCGGCGGCGCGGAGCATCAGGGCCCCGACGGCGGAGGTTTGGTCGCGGTGATTGCACATGTCGTCGACTGAATTCCCGCTCTGGCAGATGAACGCCGACGCATTGGTGCAGGCCTATGCGCGTGGCGATCTGTCGCCGGTAGAGGTGCTGCTCAGCGTGCGCTCGCGCCAGCAGCAGTGCGGCTCGCTGCTCGGCGCGGTGCTGATCGCGCAGGACGATGCCGCCGCCGATGCGCAGGCGCGGGCCAGCGAAGCGCGCTGGCGCCGGGGCACACCGCTGTCCGCGCTGGACGGCGTGCCGGTCTCGGTCAAGGACAACATCGCGCAACACGGCCTGCCCTGCAGATGGGGAAGCCGGGCCTTCTCGGACCACTGGCCGACGCATGACGAACAGCCGGTCGCACGCCTGCGCAATGCAGGTGCCGTGCTGCTGGGCAAGACCAACGTCCCTGAGTTCACCCTGCAGGGCTACACCGACAACGCCCTGTTCGGCCCCACCCGCAATCCATGGAACCGGGCGCTGACGCCCGGTGGCTCCAGCGGCGGCGCGGTGGCAGCGGTGGCGTCCGGCATCGGGCCCTTGGCATTGGCCACCGACGGCGGCGGTTCGATCCGACGCCCCTGTGCCTACACCGGCCTGTTCGGCTTCAAGCCTGGTCGCGGGGTGGTGCCTCGGGCCGACGGACTGCCAGCCCTGCTGCCCGGCCTGGAGGAGATCGGGCCGATCGCCCGCAACATCGCCGACCTGGCCCGCATCCTGCTGGTGATCGCACCAGAAATGTCCGGTTCCTTGCTCCCCACGCCGTTGCCCTCGGCCCCGCTTCGCATCGCCTATTGGCGCAGCATCGGCACGAGCCCGGTGGACCCGGTCATCCGAGACCGTGTCGACGAGGCGGCAGAGCAGTTGCGCGATCTGGGCCACGTGGTGGTCGCACAGCCGGCGCCGGTCGAAGTCGAGCAGTTCAACACGCGGGCCTGGCCGGTGATCTCCGGCGCGGGACTGGCCGCCGTGATGGCAACGCTGCCGCCCGGCGCGGACGCGGGACTCGGCGCGGCGTTGGCGCATCTGTTGGCCGCCGGCCGCAGCCTGAGCGCTGTCGATCTGCATCGAGCGCAAGGCGTTCAACGCGCGCTGACGGAGGCGATGGCGCAAGTCTTCTCCACACATGACCTGGTCCTTTCGCCCGCCTGCGCGGCCATGCCCTGGTCGGCAGAACGCAGCCACCCCGAGCGCATCGACGGCCAGGCCGTGGATGGGCGCGGCCACGCCGTCTTTACCGCCTTTGCCAATGGCGCCGGGCTGCCGGCCTTGGCCTTGCCCTGCCGTCCTGGCGACGACGGCCTGCCGATCGGCATGCAGGTCGTCGGCCCGCGCGGCAGCGATGCCCTGCTGCTTGGGCTGGGTGCTCAATGGGAGCGCGAGGCCGCACCGGTCTGGCGCTGGCCTGAACTGATCGAGGAAGCTGCCGTATGAAGATCGTGATCGTCGGCGCCGGTGTGGCCGGCGCCATCCTGGCCAGGAGACTGGCCCTGCTGCCGGATGTGGAACTGCATTGCCTGGAGAAGGTGGGTCCGGACGACCATTCCGAGGCCGGAACCGGCCTGAACGTCGGCCCCAACGCCCTCAAGGCCTTGCGCCACGTGGACCCGCAACTGGCCGACGATGTCGAACGCGCCAGCCTGCCGTGGACGCGCTGGGACATCGCCCTGACCGACGGCACGCCGCTGATGGCTTTGCCACTCGCGCAGGTGGCCGATAACCCCGGCATCCGCATCCGCTGGTCGGAGCTTTACCGCGTGCTGCGCGAAGGTGCGGGCAAGACGATCCACTACGGCTGCACGCTCGAGTCGGTCGCGCGCAGCGCAACGGGCGAAGGCCGATCCCTCGTGCGCTACACGCAGGGCGGGCAGTCCAAGGAAATCGACGGCATCGACCTGCTGGTGGGCGCCGACGGCCGGTATTCGAAAGTGCGGCAGATGTTCTCTGGCGCTCCCGAAGCCCGGCACATCGGCGTGGCGATCCTGCGCGTGCTGGTGCCCGACACCAGCGCCGGCCTGATCGACGACTATGGCCAGTGGTTCAACGGCTGCCATCGCCTGCTGGCCTTTCGCGTGCCGCCCGGCCATGTGTATATCGCAGCCACCTACCCGGTCGAACCCGGCGCGCCGCTTCGCGACGAATGGAAGACGGAGTCGGTGATGCGCGCCACCTACCAGCCTGCGCATCAAGCGCCGAGCGCGCAGGTGCAATGGCTGCTCGACGCCTTGTGCGCGAATCTGGACGATGCCCATTGGGCCCGCATGCAGGAGTCGCCCATCCGCTACGCAGAGCCGGATGTCGACGTGCTCTATGTGGGCGACAGCGCGCATGGCATGGCCCCGACGCTGGGTCAGGGCGCGACACAGGCGATGGAAGACGCGTGCGCTGCCGCGCTGATCATCGAGCGGGCGGTCGAGGCCGGCTCGCGCGACGTGCGCCAATGGCTCGGCCGCATCGGCAAGGCTCGCGAAGCGCGGATGCGCTTCGTGATGGACCTGTCGGTGCGCGCGACGGACACGATGCTCGAAGGCGGTGACCCCGTGGCCGGAACGCATTGGAAGACCCAGCCGCCATTCCTGGCCGAGCTCTCGAGCCTGTTCCGCGAGGTCGCGCTGGGCGACGACGTTGCGCAAGCCACCTGAGTCGACATGGACAACGCCATCATTCACGGCCTGTTCCATCTGGCCATCAAAACCGCCGACCTGGACCGCACGCGCGCCTTCTGGTGCGGCGTGATCGGCCTGCGTGAAGTGGCCCGGCCCGACTTCGGCTATCCCGGTGCCTGGCTCGCCTGCGGGCAGCCCGGAGGGCAGGCGATCATCCACGTCTATGCCGGCGGGCCCGCTCTGGGTGGCGCTGCCTCGGTGCCCACGGGCAGCGCTGCCATCGACCACGTCTCGCTGTCATGCACCGGCTACCAGGCCTACTTGGCACGCTTTCGCGACGCCGGACTGGACTGGCGCGAGTTCGTCGTGCCGGGCACCAGCCTCTGGCAACTGTTCGTCTACGACCCCAGCGGCGTTCAGCTCGAGTTGACCTTCGAGGGCTCGCAGGAAATCGGCATGGCGCCCGACCTCGGCCCTTCTCGCATCTACCGCGCGGGCGAGTCTTTCTTCGATCCCGACCGCTATCCCCCACTGAAACTGAAACCCGGAGCCCCCGACCATGCGACGCACTGACTTCCTTCGCCTTGCCATCCGCGCCACCGCTGCCCTGGCGCTGGCATTGCCCTTCGCCGCGGCCCATGCGGCGGACAAGATCAAGTTCGGCGTGTTCCCGTCGAGTGCCGCCCTGCCCTTCTACATCGCCCAGAACCGCGGCTGGTTCAAGGAAGCCGGACTCGAAGTGGAAGAGGTGCCGATGACCAGCCACCCACTGACGGTGCAGGCGATCGTGGCCGGCAGCATCGACGGCGCCGCCAACCTGGTGACGCTGGAAGGCGCCAACATGGAAGCGCGCCGTCGCGGCACGCTCAAGTACATCTCGCTCAACGGGCAGAACAGCCAGCACGTGATCGAGCAATTCGTGGTCAAGGCCAGCAGCCCGGCCAAGTCGCTGAAGGACTTCAAGGGCGGCTTCAAGCTGTTCTCCGCGCCCGGCCCGGCCAACATCGGCGCGGCGCGTGCGGTGCTCAGGAAGGTGGGCCTGGTCGAGAACAAGGACTTCACCATCCAGGAGCAGCAGATCGGCGTGCACCTCGGCGCCCTGCAGTCTGGCAACTTCGACGGCGGCTACACGCTGGAGCCCGCCGCCACGATCATGGTCGCGCAAAACATCGGCCGCCGCGTGGAAACCGGCGTGATCGCCACCTACCTCTTGGGCCGCAAGGACGCGTCGGCATTTGCGGCCGGCGCGGTCCTGTCGGACAAGTTCATCGCCGAGCGGCCCGACGTGGCCAAGCGCTTCGCGGCCGTCTGGGCCCGTGGCGTCAAGGCCGCCCAGACCGATTCGAGCACCCGCGGCTACCTGGTGCAGGGCATGAAGGTGCCGCCCGAGCTGGCCGCCACCGTGCCGCTGCCGCGCATCGTGCCGGTGAGCGAGCTGTCGGCGGCCGACGTGGCCGATTTCCAGAAGTTCCTGGACATCGGCACGGAGCTGGGCGTGATCAAGGAACAGATCGACGGCAAGTCGGTGGTCAAGGCAATGTGATGCGACACATGGCTTCCGATTCTTCTCAGGCCAGCGGCGGCGGTCGGGTTGCCGGCAAGGCTGGCGGCGCCACCGATGGCGTGCAGCGCTGGTTTGCGCCAGGCACGCACATCACGATCCGCGGGCTTTCCAAGCGCTTCGGCGATGCCCAGGTCTACGACAACTTCGACCTGGACATCCCGCACGGCAAGGTCACTTCGGTCTTCGGTCCGAACGGCTGCGGCAAGAGCACGCTGATCAACATGATCGCGGGCATCCTGCCCTTCGACAGCGGCGAGATCCTGTTCGAGGGCAAGACGGCGCGCGAAACGCGCATCGGCTACGTGTTCCAGAACTACCGGGAGGCGGTCTTCCCGTGGATGAAGGCGATCGACAACATCCGCTATCCGCTGCAGTACCTGGGCCTGGACAAAGGCGAGCGCGAGGCGCGCATGGATCGCCTGATGGAGGCCTTCGACGTCAAGCTCGACCTGTCGCGCTATCCCTACCAGATGTCCGGCGGCCAGCAGCAACTGGTCTCCATCATGCGGGCGCTGGTGGTGGAGCCCGAGGTGCTCTTTCTGGACGAGCCCTTTTCCGCGCTGGATTACGAGATGGTGATGTTCCTTCGCGATCGTTTGCAGAAGGTGCTGGTCGAGCGCGGCGTGACCACGCTGCTGGTGTCGCACGACCTCGACGAAGCCGTGTTGCTGGCCGACCACGTGCTGCTGCTGACCAAGCGGCCGACGCGGGTGGCCGACAACCTTCGCTTCGACGCTCCGCGCCCGCGCACCGCGGCGACCACGGTCACGCCGGAGTTCATCGAGTTGAAGTCCGAGGCGCTGGAGATCTTTCAACGCGAGGTGCGGCGATGAAGACCAATCTGTCTGCCCGTTTGCGGCCGTTGTGGGGCATGGCGGCGCTGGTGGCCCTGTGGGCCGGTGTGCACGCGACCAAGGCGATCGACCCCGTGCTGCTGCCATCCCCCCTGGAGGCGCTGCAGGCGTTCTGGAACGGCCTGGCCAGTGGTTCGCTCTGGGGCGACTTCGAAAAGACCATCGTTCGCACGGTGCTCTCGTTCCTCATTGCGCTGGCGGTGGCCGTGCCCTTGGGCGTCATCCTCGGGGCCAACGAGAAGATCTACGAGGGCATCGAGTTCGCGATCGACTTCTTCCGGTCGACGCCAGCGTCGGCGATGTTCCCGCTCTTCCTCGTGCTGTTCGGTGTGGGCGAGCGCACCAAGATCGCGGTGGCCGCATTCGGCGCCGCCCTGGCGATCCTGTTCAACGTGGCCTACGGCGTGATGAGCGCCCGCAAGCAACGGCAACTGGCGGCGCGGGTGATGGGCGCCCCCCGTTGGCGCGTGCTGACGGACGTGACGCTGCTGGAGTCGATGCCGCAGGTCTTCGTCGGGATGCGGTCGGGTGTGTCCATTGCACTGGTGATCGTGATCGTTGCCGAGATGTTCATCGGCTCCACCGATGGCCTGGGACAGCGCATCATGAATGCCCAGACGATCTTCGACATGCCGGACATGTACGCGTCGATCTTTGCGGCGGGCCTGCTGGGCTATGTGATGAACCTGGTGTTCCTGATGGCCGAGCGGCGCTTCGTGCACTGGGGCGGCAAGTAGCCGGTCCCCTGCGGGCCGGCGCGGCGCCGCGCGCGGATGCAGGCTACTGGCGCGGCATGCCTGGCGCGCCAGGCATCCGGCCGGCCTGCATGTCCTGGACGTTGATCTTCATGCCGCCGGGCATGATCATGTCGCCCGGCTTCTGGTCGGCCTTGCAAGGGCCCGACCACTTGGCGTGAATCACGGCCTTGCCTTCGGCGCGGCCACGCAAGGGGGGGCTGTAGGTGGTCTGCGTCTCCATCCGATAGTCGGTGCCGAAGTCCCCGCTGATCTCGGCATGGCTGGTGGCCGTCGTCTTGCCCATCTGGCAGACCGAGTCGATCACGATCTTGGCGCCTTCCTTGCGAACATCCTTCTTCGTGCATTTGGCATCGCCGCGCTGCTCGCCCATTTCGCGCAGCATCGCGTCCGTCCGGGCGTCGATGCATTGCTGAACGACATGCTCCCTGCCGCGAGCGCCTTCGATGCTCATCTCCCAAAGGCCCGGTTTTCGCGGCGGGTAGTCCATGGCGGACGCTGTGTGCCAAGCGCCTAGGCAAAGCATCGCCAGCGCGGCGAGACGAAAGGCGGCAGCTTCTCGTTGAGACATGGCCGGGCTCTCCAAGGATGACCGTGTGACGGTGCGCTCTTTGTACTGACCACAAGGCGCCAAGCCAATAGTTCGATCGGCCTAGCGTCACGCGCAAGGCGGGCGCACAAAGAAAAAGCCGCCCAGGGGCGGCTTGCTCTTTGCGGCTGGCGGCCCGTGGGGCCGCATCTGCCTTACCTCTTGGGACGGAACTTGCGCAGTGCGGCAATCTGTGCAGCCATCACGGCCAGTTCGGATTGCGCCATCGCGATGTCAATGTCGCTCTTGGCATTGCGCAACGCCTCTTCCGCCGCTGCCTTGGCCTGCTTCGCCTTTTCCTCGTCCAGATCCTTGCCGCGGATGGCGGTGTCGGACAGGACGGTGACGGTGTCGGGCTGCACCTCGAGGATGCCGCCTGCCACGAAGACGAACTCCTCGCTGCCGTCGGTCCTCTCGATGCGCACGGCACCGGGGCGGATGCGGGTGATCAGCGGAGTGTGGCGGGGATAGATGCCGAGCTCGCCGGCTTCACCCGGCAGCGCGACGAACTTGGCCTCGCCGGAGAAGATCGACTCCTCCGCGCTGACCACGTCCACATGAATGGTGCCTGCCATGGTGATTCCTTCTTAAGCGACCTTCTTGGCCTTCTCGAAAGCCTCGTCGATGGTGCCGACCATGTAGAAGGCCTGCTCAGGCAGGTGGTCGCACTCGCCAGCAACGATCATCTTGAAGCCGCGGATCGTCTCGGCCAGCGGCACGTACTTGCCAGGCGAGCCGGTGAACACTTCGGCAACGTGGAACGGCTGCGACAGGAAACGCTGGATCTTCCGGGCGCGAGCCACGGCCAGCTTGTCTTCCGGCGCCAGTTCGTCCATGCCCAGAATGGCGATGATGTCGCGCAATTCCTTGTAGCGCTGCAGCGTGCCTTGGACGGAGCGGGCGACACCGTAGTGCTCTTCGCCGACCACGTGGGGGTCGAGCTGGCGCGAGGTCGAATCCAGCGGATCCACGGCAGGGTAGATACCCAGCGAAGCGATGTCACGCGACAGCACCACGGTCGAATCCAAGTGGGCGAAGGTGGTGGCAGGCGACGGGTCGGTCAAGTCATCGGCAGGCACGTACACGGCCTGGATGGAAGTGATCGAGCCCACCTTGGTCGAGGTGATCCGCTCTTGCAGGCGACCCATTTCCTCGGCCAGCGTTGGCTGGTAGCCCACGGCGGAAGGCATACGACCCAGCAGAGCGGACACTTCGGTGCCGGCCAGGGTGTAGCGGTAGATGTTGTCCACGAAGAACAGCACGTCACGGCCTTCGTCGCGGAACGACTCGGCAATGGTCAGGCCGGTCAGTGCCACGCGCAGGCGGTTGCCCGGCGGCTCGTTCATCTGGCCGTAGACCATGGCTACCTTGGACTCGGACAGGTTCTCCTGAACGACGACCTTGGAGTCCGACATTTCGTGATAGAAGTCGTTGCCCTCGCGGGTACGCTCGCCCACACCAGCGAACACCGACAGACCCGAGTGAGCCTTGGCGATGTTGTTGATGAGTTCCATCATGTTCACGGTCTTGCCCACGCCGGCGCCGCCGAACAGGCCCACCTTGCCGCCCTTGGCGAACGGGCAGACCAGGTCGATCACCTTGATGCCGGTTTCCAGCAGTTCGGTGGAAGGCGACAGCTCGTCATAGGCTGGCGGCTTGCGGTGGATGGAAGCGGTGAGTTCCTGGCTCACGGGGCCGCGCTCGTCGATGGGGTTGCCCAGCACGTCCATGATGCGGCCGAGGGTTGCCTTGCCGACCGGCACGGTGATGGGTGCTCCGGTGTTGGCCACGGTCAGACCGCGGCGCAGGCCGTCGGACGAACCCAGCGCGATGGTACGCACCACGCCGTCGCCCAGCTGCTGCTGGACTTCCAGCGTCAGGCCACCGCCCTGGAACTTCAAGGCGTCGTACACCTTGGGCATCTGGTCGCGCGGGAACTCCACGTCCACCACGGCGCCGATGACCTGCACGATCTTGCCTTCAACTGCGTTTTGTTGAGCCATGTTCTGCTCCGATAAGTATTTGATTCTGTAAGAGGACGGTCGCCTTGGACGTGACCGTCACTCCCCGGTGGCCGCGGCGGCGCCCGCCACGATTTCCGACAATTCGGTCGTGATGCCTGCCTGACGGGTCTTGTTGTAGACCAGCTTCAGCTCGTTGATCACGTTGCCCGCGTTGTCGGTAGCAGCCTTCATGGCCACCATGCGCGCGGAATGCTCGGACGCCATGTTCTCGGCCACCGATTGGTACACCAGCGACTCGACGTAGCGAACCAGAAGTTCGTCGATCACGCTTTGCGCATCCGGCTCGTAGATGTAGTCCCACGAATGGTGACCCTTCTCTACCTTGAGCGCGTCTGCCGCCAGGGGAAGCAACTGCTCCACCACCGGCTCCTGCTTGATCGTGTTGACGAACTTCGTGTAGCACACGTGCACGGCCGAAAGCTTGCCGTCCGCGTAAGCGTCCAGGAGCGTCTTGACCGGGCCGATGAGCTTGTCGAGATGCGGCGTGTCGCCCAGCTGGGTGACGTGTGCCACCACGCGGGCGCCAACCCGGTTGAGAAAACCAAGGCCCTTGCTGCCGATCGCGACGGTCTCGACCGCAACGCCGGCGCTCTGCGCCTCGCGCATCTTGGCCGTCAGGGCACGCAGAACGTTGGTGTTCAAGCCACCAGCCAAACCCTTGTCGCTCGTCACCACGATGAAGCCGACGGCCTTGGCCTCGTTCGTCTTCATGAAGGCGTGCGTGTACTCGGGGTTTGCCTGGCCCAGGTTTGCCGCAATGGCGCGGATCCGCTCGCTGTACGGGCGGGCCGCACGCATGCGGTCCTGCGCCTTGCGCATCTTGGAGACCGAGACCATCTCCATGGCCTTGGTGATCTTCTTGGTGTTCTCCACCGATTTGATCTTGCCGCGAATTTCCTTGCCAGCTGCCATAGAGACTCCTTGCCCGCTGGCGGTTTAGGCGAACGACTTCTTGAACGCCGTGATCGCAGCCAGCAGCTCGGCTTCCGCGTCCTTGTCCAGGGCCTTGGCCTGGTCGATCTTCTCGATCAGAGCGCCGTGGCTGGTCTTCAGGAACTGGTGCAGGCCGTGCTCGAAGGGCAGCACTTGCTTGACTTCCAGGTCATCCATGAAGCCCTTGTTCACCGCGAACAGAGAAGAGGCCATCAGCGAGATGGGCAGCGGGCTGTACTGGGCCTGCTTGAGCAGTTCGGTCACGCGGGCACCGCGGTCGAGCTGCTTGCGGGTGGCTTCATCCAGGTCGGAAGCGAACTGCGCGAATGCAGCCAGCTCACGGTACTGCGCCAGGTCAGTACGGATACCGCCCGACAAGCCCTTGATGACCTTGGTCTGCGCCGACGAACCCACGCGCGACACCGAGATACCGGCGTTGATGGCGGGGCGGATGCCGGCGTTGAACAGGTTGGTTTCCAGGAAGATCTGGCCGTCGGTGATCGAGATCACGTTGGTCGGAACGAAGGCGGACACGTCGCCGGCTTGCGTTTCGATGATCGGCAGTGCCGTCAGCGAACCGGTCTTGCCCTTGACTTCACCCTTGGTGAAGGCTTCGACGTAGTCGGCGTTCACGCGGGCAGCGCGCTCGAGCAGACGGCTGTGTAGGTAGAACACGTCGCCCGGATAGGCTTCGCGACCTGGCGGACGGCGCAGCAGCAGCGAGACCTGGCGGTAGGCAACAGCCTGCTTCGACAGATCGTCATAGATGATCAGGGCGTCTTGGCCGCGGTCGCGGAAGTACTCGCCCATCGTGCAGCCGGAGTAGGCCGACACATACTGCATGGCGGCGGAATCGGAAGCAGCAGCGGCCACGACGATGGTGTATTCCATCGCGCCGGCTTGCTCCAGGGCTCGCACCACGTTCTTGATCGACGACGCCTTCTGGCCGATGGCGACGTAGACGCAGGTCATGTTCTGACCCTTCTGGTTGATGATCGTGTCGATCGCCACGGCGGTCTTGCCGGTCTGGCGGTCACCGATGATCAGTTCGCGCTGGCCGCGGCCAACGGGCACCATCGAGTCGATGGACTTCAGGCCCGTTTGCATCGGCTGGTCCACGCTCTGACGCGCGATCACGCCTGGAGCAACCTTCTCGATCACGTCGGTCATCTTGGCGTTGATCGGGCCCTTGCCGTCGATGGGCTGACCCAGCGCGTTCACGACGCGCCCGATCAGCTCGGGGCCGACTGGCACTTCCAGAATGCGGCCGGTGCACTTGACCGTGTCGCCTTCGGAGATGTGCTCATACTCACCCAGAATCACGGCGCCGACGGAGTCGCGCTCGAGGTTGAGTGCCAGGCCGAAGGTGGCCGTGCCATCCGCGGTGGGAGGGAACTCCAGCATTTCGCCTTGCATGGCGTCCGACAGGCCGTGCACGCGCACGATACCGTCGGTCACCGACACCACGGTGCCTTCGTTGCGGATGTTGGCGCTGACGCCCAAGCCCTCGATGCGGCTCTTGATCAGCTCGGAAATCTCTGCGGGATTGAGTTGCATGACTCTTTCCTTTGCTTTCTTTTGAAGGTGCTGCCGGCCTCAGGCCGTCAGCGCGACTTTCATTTGTTCGAGGCGCGCCTTGACGGAGGTGTCGAGCACCTCGTCACCCACGACCACGCGGACGCCGCCGATGAGCGACGAATCCTGCTCGACCGACAGTTTGAGCTTGCGGCCGAAGCGCTTCTCCAGCGTTACACCCAACTGAGCCAGCTCGGCGTCGCCAATCGGGAAGGCGCTTTGCACCAGAGCGTCGGAGACGCCACCTTGCGCATTGGCCAGAACCCGGAATTGGCGAGCAATCTCTGACACGGCCGCGAATCGGCCGTTGTCCAGGACCGTGGCAAGGAAGTTGGTCGCCGTCGGAGGAAGCGGCATGCCCGCCGCGCCGGAGATCACGCCCATCACCTGTTCGGCCGTGACCTTCGGGTTGTCGGCAAGCTCCTTGAGCTGCGGGTCGGCGGCGATCGCCGCGACGCGATCGAGCCAGGCGGCCGTGCCGTTCAGGTCCGACCGGGACGCATCGAACAACGCTTCCGCGTATGGGCGCGCAATGGTGGCGATTTCTGCCATGGGGATCCTTCTGCCTCGGGGACTTCTTACAGCTCAGTCTGCAGGCGGGAAAGCAGGTCGGCGTGGACGCCGGCGTTGACTTCCTTGCGCAGGATCTGCTCCGCACCCTTGACGGCCAAGGCAGCCACTTGCTCGCGCAGCACTTCGCGGGCCTTCACGGCCTGTTGCTCGGCTTCGGCACGTGCGGCGGCAATGATCTTGTTGCCCTCTTCCGTGGCGCGATTCTTGGCGTCCTCGATGATCGACTGCGCATGGCGCTCGGCGTCGGCCAGGCGTTGCGCGGAGTCGTTGCGCGCCTGGCTCAGTTCAGCCTCGACGCGCTGGTTGGCAGCGCTCAGATCAGCCTTCGCCTTGTCGGCCGCAGCCAGACCATCGGCGATTTTCTGCGCGCGCTGGTCCAGCGCCTGCGCGATCGGCGGCCAGACGAACTTCATCGTGAACCAGACCAGGATCAGGAACACGATCATCTGAACGATCAGGGTACCGGTAATGCTCACTTTTCACCCTCTCTTTGGGAATGGATCCGAAGATGCTGTTCCCGAAGGTTTGACACAGGTCGACAGCGGAAAAGGCCGGCCGATTACTTGGCGACGGCAGCGATCTGCGCCAGGAACGGGTTGGCGGTGGCGAACCACAGGGCCACACCGGTACCGATGATGAACGATGCGTCGATCAGGCCGACCAGCAGGAACATCTTGGTTTGCAGTTCACCCATCAGCTCGGGCTGGCGTGCTGCCGACTCAAGGTACTTGCTGCCCATGATGCCGATGCCGACGCAAGCGCCGAAAGCGCCGAGACCGATGATCAGGCCGGCGGCCAGGGCAACAAAGCTGATAACTTCCATGATGACTCCTAAGGGACTTTGGTTGACGAGAAAGGAAAAACGAAAAACTGATCAGTGCGCGTCGTGAGCTTGGCCGATGTACACCAGCGTCAGCATCATGAACACGAAGGCCTGCAGCGTGATGATCAGGATGTGGAAGATCGACCACACGGTACCGGCAATGATGTGGCCGATGGCCAGCATGATGCCCGTGCCGGAAAGCGACCAGGCACCACCCATCAATGCGATGAGCAGGAAGATGAGTTCACCGGCATACATGTTGCCGAACAGTCGCATGCCGTGCGAGATCGTCTTGGCAACGAACTCGATGATCTGCATCGCGAAATTGAAGGGGTAGAGCGCCCAGTGATTGCCGAAAGGCGCGGTGAACAACTCATGGATCCAGCCGCCCAGGCCCTTGATCTTGACGTTGTAGTACAGGCAGATCAGCAGGACGGAAACCGACAGGCCCATCGTGACGGAAAGGTCGGCGGTCGGCACGACGCGCAGGTAGGCATGCTCCGGATCGTGACCGGCCAGACCGTAGATCTTGGCCCACAGGAAAGGCAGCAGATCGACGGGCAGCAGATCCATCGCATTGAGCATGAAGATCCAGACGAAGACCGTCAGCGCGAGCGGGGCCACCAACTTGCGGCTTGTGGCGCTGTGGACGATGCCCTTGGCTTGCTGGTCGACCATCTCGACCAGCACCTCGACCGCCGCCTGGAAGCGCCCGGGAACGCCCGAAGTCGCCTTGCGGGCACCGAGCCAAAGCAGCCAGCACCCGATCACGCCCAGGGCGATCGAAAAGAAGATGGAGTCGAAATTGAAGACAGTGAAGTCGGCGATGCTCGAAGGCTTGGCGGTCTGGTAATGCGTCAAGTGGTGAATGATGTATTCACCCGCGCTTTGCCCTTGTTCTGCAGCGTTTTCAGCAGCCATCTTTCACTCGTTCCAAAAGTTACCCGCGTTGCTTGCGCCCGGGAGCCAAAATGACCGCCAGCCAGTACGCCTGCATCGCAACCACCAAGCCCACCAGCATCGCCGGCCAGCTCAGCGCCGTGACCAGCCTTGGAGCAGCGAACAACATCGCCACCGTCAAGGCCAACTTGACCATTTCCCACACAAAGAATCCGAGCATCGCCGTGCTTGGATTCAAGGACGCCAGGCGCCCAGTCAGTCCGCGAGCAAAAACGGCCGCGGGGATGACCACCGACAGCGCGCCATAACCGGCCGACCAACCTATGTTCTTTTGTCCCGTCAGGCCCCAGGCGGCCAAAGCCACCAGAATGCCCACAATGATTTGTCCCACGATCACCCGCCAGGGCGAGACCTGTGGGCTGCGTTTGCGCAACTCGCGCGCCTCCTCGGCGCTCAGTCGCTTGAAACCTGCGTCAGGATCCGGCCGGTCTTGCCAGTCTTCCCACTCCTTCTCCGGAATGGGCTTGGGCAGAACCTTGGTCTCCTTGGCGTCCGGGGCATTTCTTGTCATTGGAGTTGTGCCCGCGTTCGTGCCTGCAAAATTTCACAAAGCCATTGATTATAGGTACAAACCCATGACGCCAAGAATGATGATGATCAAGCGTGCTTGGAATGTCGTTTTGCGTCCCCATCTGCCATCGTTTGACTGACGCGAGAACCTCCATCATGAGCACCACCACACCCCCCGGCGCCGACGGCGATCCGCGCAAGGATTCGCTCATCGAATACCCCTCCAAGTTTCCCATCAAGGTGATGGGCGCGAACGTGGAGGGCTTCGTGACTGCCGTGACCCACATCGCCCGCCAGTACGACCCGGAGTTCGATGCCGCCAGCGTCGAGTTGCGCGACAGCAAGGCCGGCAACTATCTGGGCGTGACTGTGACCGTCACTGCGACAAGCCGCGAGCAGCTCGACGATCTTTACCGCGCACTGTCCTCTCATCCGATGGTGAAGGTCGTGCTCTGACCATGATCGCCGAGGCCAGCCCTGGCGCCGTGCAAGTCCGACGACTCGACCGCGTCGACTATCAAGCGACGTGGAGCGCCATGCGCACGTTCACGCTTGGCCGCGGCGCCGACGAGCCCGACCAGATATGGCTCTGCGAACATGCCCCGGTGTTCACCCAAGGTCTGGCCGGGAAGGCCGGGCACCTTCTTGCCCCAGGCGATATTCCCGTCGTCCAGACCGACCGCGGCGGCCAGGTGACCTACCATGGACCCGGGCAAGTGGTGGCGTACCCGCTCATCGACCTGCGACGCGCCGGCTATTTCGTCAAGGAGTACGTCTACCGCATCGAGGAATCGGTGATCCGTACGCTGGACCATTTCGGCGTGACCGGCCACCGCGTCGCAGGCGCACCCGGCATTTACGTGCGCCTGGAAGATCCTTTCTCTCATGCGGCGCTGGCTGGCCCGGCCCGTCCGGACGACCCGTTCCAGGGTCTTGGCAAGATTGCCGCGCTGGGCATCAAGGTCAGCCGCCACTGCACTTACCACGGCGTCGCGCTCAACGTGGCGATGGACCTTGAACCCTTCGGCCGGATCAACCCTTGCGGTTACAGCGGGCTGAAAACGGTCGACCTTTCTACAATCGGGGTTCGGGTTGACCCGGAGGAGGCAGCGCTGGTCATGTGCCGCAAGCTGCTGGCCTACCTGGCACCGTGAATCCCCTCACCAGCCCGAGTCCGGCTGCTTGCAGCCTGTTTGAAGGAAGCTCGCAGCGCACTGCGAAGCACGAAGGCCATTCATCATGAGCACGTCCGAAGTCGTCCGCGAAGCGCAAAGCGCCGAAAGCTACAACCCGCTGGCCAAGCAGAAGGCCGCGGCCAAGCTGTCGCGCATTCCGATCAAGGTCGAGCAAGGAGAAGTGCTCAAGAAGCCCGAATGGATCCGCGTGCGGGCGGGCAGCCCCACCACCCGCTTCTACGAGATCAAGAAGATCCTGCGCGAGAGCAACCTGCACACCGTGTGCGAGGAAGCGTCTTGCCCGAACATCGGCGAATGCTTCGGCAAGGGCACTGCGACCTTCATGATCATGGGTGACAAGTGCACGCGGCGCTGCCCGTTCTGCGACGTGGGGCACGGCCGCCCTGATCCCCTGGACAAGGATGAACCGCTCAACCTGGCTCGTACCATTGCGGCGCTGCGACTGAAGTACGTGGTCATCACCAGCGTGGACCGCGACGATCTGCGCGACGGTGGCAGCGGACACTTCGTCGATTGCATCCGCCATGTGCGCGAGCTGTCGCCGACCACGCAGATCGAGATCCTCGTGCCCGATTTCCGGGGCCGCGACGATCGCGCGCTCGAGATCCTCAAGGCCGCTCCGCCGGATGTGATGAACCACAACCTCGAGACCATCCCGCGCCTGTACAAGGAAGCGCGGCCAGGTTCGGACTACCAGTTCAGCCTGAACCTGCTCAAGAAGTTCAAGGCCCTGCATCCGAACGTGCCCACGAAGAGCGGCATCATGGTCGGCCTTGGCGAGACGGACGAAGAGATCCTGCAGGTCATGCGCGAGATGCGCGCCCACGACATCGACATGCTGACCATCGGCCAATATCTGGCACCCAGCAACAGCCATCTGCCGGTGCGCCGCTACGTTCATCCGGACACGTTCAAGATGTTCGAGGAAGAGGCCTACAAGATGGGCTTCTCGCACGCAGCAGTGGGCGCGATGGTGCGATCGAGCTATCACGCCGACGAGCAGGCGCACGCCGCAGGCGTCTGACCTGCACTCGGCGCACGCTGGGGCGTGCGATATATTCAAATGCGGCATCTGTATTGATAGGGAGGCTTGCCGCAATGACCGATTCCGCTTCGCAACTCATCGCGCAAGACTTTGGCCTTGTGGCCGATCTGGTGAAGCTGCACGCCCGCCAACGCCCCGATGCGCTGGCATTCCGCGACGAACAGCAAAGCTTGACCTGGGCCGAACTCGATCGCCGCATGGATCAGGTCGCGTGCGGATTGCAGAAAGCCGGTCTTGTCGTTGGCGATTCCATCGCGATCTGCGCGGCATCTTCCGTCGCCTACGCCAGCGTTTTTCTGGGCGCATTGCGCGCAGGTGTGGCGGTGGCACCCCTGGCGCCCGGGTCGACGCCCGCCAGCCTCAGACGCATGGTCGAGGATGCCGGAGCACGGCTCCTGTTCACCGACGCATCAACGCGCGCCTTGTTGAGCGAAGTGCCTGGCGAGATCGCTCGCATTGGGCTGGATGGATCGACCGAAGCCGGCACCGTTGCGCTTGCCGACGGGCTGGCGCCCGAAGGCGAATGCCCGGACTCACCGCAGATCACGCCGACCACGGCGTTCAACATCATCTATTCCTCCGGCACGACCGGTGAGCCCAAAGGCGTCGTCCAGGGCCATGGCATGCGCTGGGCGCACATCAAGCGAGGCGCCAAGTATGGCTATGGCCCCGAATCGGTGACGCTGCTGTCGACGCCCCTGTACTCCAACACAACGCTGGTCGTGTTCTTCCCCACCGTGGCTTTCGGCGGCTGCGTGGTGCTCATGCCCAAGTTCGATGCCGGCCGCTATCTGCAATTGGCGCAGGACCTGCGAGTCACCCACACGATGCTGGTGCCGGTGCAATACCAGCGCCTCATGTCACATCCGCAGTTCGATCAGTTCGACCTGTCGTCCTTTCAGGCCAAGTTTTGCACCAGCGCCCCTTTCTCTGCCGCACTGAAAGCGGACGTGCTGGCACGCTGGCCTGGCGGCCTCACCGAGTTCTACGGCATGACTGAAGGTGGCGGTAGCTGCATCCTCGATGCGCACCTTCATCCGGACAAGCTGCACACAGTCGGCAAGCCCGCCGAGGGCAGCGACGTGCGGCTGATCGACGAGGCCGGTCGTGAGGTCGCGGCCGGCGAATCGGGCGAAGTGGTGGGCCATTCGGCCGGCATGATGGTGGGCTACAACAAGCAGCCCGAGAAGACACGCGAGGCCGAGTGGTTCGACGCCGCTGGCAAGCGCTTCATCCGCACCGGCGACATCGCCCGATTCGACGCCGACGGCTTTCTCAGCCTGTTCGACCGCCGCAAAGACATGATCATCAGCGGCGGCTTCAACATCTATCCGAGCGACCTGGAAAGCGTGTTGCGCGAGCATGCCGCTGTGGCAGACGCTTCGGTGGTTGGCGTGCCCAGCGCCGAATGGGGTGAAACGCCAGCCGCATTCGTGGTGCTCAAGCCAGGCGCCGCCATCGAAACCGAGGCGCTGCGGGAATGGGTCAATGCGCGAGTGGGTAAGACCCAGCGGATCACTCGACTGGTCTTCACCGACGAACTGCCGCGCAGCGCCATCGGCAAGGTGCTCAAGCGAGAGCTGCGCGATCGCTTGACCGCCGCTTCAAGTTGAGCGCGCCCTCTGCCTTGGCGAGCGCCGATGCTCGCGCCTCCACGCTCTACGCCCTAGGCGCCATCGCGCTATGGGCAACGCTGGCCTCGCTGGGCACGGCGCTGGCGCATCTGCCGCCCTTCCTGCTGACGGGTGCCTCACTGGTTGTTGGCAGCGTGCTGAGTTGGCCACTGGTACTGCGCGATCGCTCTGCCTGGAAGGTTCCTGCCCGCACGCTGGCGCTGGGTGTGTATGGCCTTTTTGGATTTCACTTCCTGCTCTTCATCGCGCTGCGTATTGCGCCGCCCGTGGAAGCCAATCTGGTGAACTACCTCTGGCCGCTGTTCATCGTGGTGCTCGCCCCATGGTTGCTGCCCGGTGTTCGCTTGCGTCCCGCACACATCCTGGCCGCCCTGCTCGGCTTTGCCGGCGCAGCGATCGCCATCCTGTCGGCGCGCGGCGGCGGCGCCATCGAGGCCGGGCAGTCGCTTTGGGGGTTTGCGCCCGCGCTGGGCTCCGCTTTCATCTGGGCGAGCTATTCACTGTGGACGAAGCGGGTGCCCCACTTTCCGACGGCTGCGATCGGCCTGTTCGGCCTCGTTTCCGGGCTTCTCTCGCTCGTCTGCCATGTGCTGGTGGAACCCAGGGTGCAGCTTGGCGGCCAAGACGCTGCGCTGCTCGTCTTGTGTGGCTTGGGCCCGCTGGGCGCGGCGTTCTACCTTTGGGACAAGGCGCTCAAGGGCGGCGACGCGAGGCAGATCGGCATCTTGAGCTACATCACGCCGCTGGCATCAACCGCCATGCTGTTGCTGGTCACGGGAAGGCCGCTTAGCGCCTCCATCGGCATCGCGGCGGCGCTGATCATCTTCGCCGCCGTGCTCGGAACCCGGGCGCGCTGACCCGAAGAAGCGCACCGGGGCGGCTTGCCGTTCCGTTCAGTCGGCAACCTTGAGGATCAGCTTGCCGAAGTTCTTGCCCTCGAACAGACGCAGCAATGCGTCCGGGAAGGCGGCCACGCCGCCGTCGACCACATCCTCGCGGCTGGTCATGCGCCCATCGCGCAAATAGCCGGACAACTCGGCCACGGCTTGCGGATAGCGGTCCGCATAGTCGAAGACCACCATGCCCTTCATGCTCGCACGATGGACCAGCAGGCTCAGGTAGTTCTTCGGACCCTGGACCGGCGTCGTGTTGTTGTACTGGCTGATCGCACCGCAGATGATGATGCGTGCTCCGCGGGCCAGGCGCGCAAGCACCGCATCGAGGATGTCGCCGCCGACGTTGTCGAAGTAGATGTCCACGCCTTGCGGGCAATGCGCCTTGAGCCCTTCGCGCACCGCGGCCTCGCCGGCCTTGTAGTCGATGCAGGCGTCGAAGCCGAGCTCCTTGACGACCCAGTCGCACTTGGCAGCGCCGCCGGCAATGCCGACCACCCTGCAGCCCTTGATCTTGGCCAGCTGCCCGACGGTCTGCCCCACAGCGCCCGCCGCGCCAGACACCACCAGCGTCTGGCCTGGGAGCGGCAGTCCGATGTCCATCAGCCCGAAATAGGCCGTCATGCCCGGCATGCCCAACACGTTGAGCCATTGACCGACACTGCCGGCCGCGAGGTCGATCTTTGCCAGCCCCGAACGCGCCACGGCTTCCTTGGGGATGAGCGCATATTCCTGAACGCCCAGAGTGCCGTAGACCATGTCGCCAACGGCAAACGCAGGATGCGCGGACGCGGCCACGCGCCCGACGCCGCCGGCGCGCATGACCTCGCCCAAGCCGACCGGCGGGATGTAGCTCTTGCCCTCGTTCATCCAGCCGCGCATGGCAGGGTCGAGCGAGAGCGACAAGGTCTGTACCAGCACACCGCCATCGGCGACCGAGCTCACGGGTTCCTCGGTGAAGGACCAGTCCTCGGCCACGGGCATGCCCTTGGGCCTGCGGGCCAAGCGGACCTGATGGTTGACGGATGCAATGTTGGCGGTGCTCATGTCGGTGTCTCCTGTCGCTTGACGTTCGCTGGTGGGAATCCAACGCGCATCGTAGGCGCCGATGGCATTCCCGCCGGTTGCGCAAGCGACAGCCTGACCACGACCGAAAGGCCTGGGTGGGCATTGCGCAGCGTGAAGCTGCCGCCGTGCGCCTGCGCCACCAAGGAGCAAAGGTACATGCCGAGCCCGACGCCACCGGTCGCCCGCGCCCGCGCTGCGTCGCTGCGATAGAAGGGCTCGGCCAGACGGGCGATCTGCGCCTCTTCGACGCCTGGCCCGTAGTCGCGAACCTCGATCTCCAGCATGTCTTGCCCAGGGTCGCCCGCAGACGGGGAAACGCGCCGGAGCGTCACCTCTGGCGGCTGCGCAGCGCCTGCGGCCAATCCGCCGTGGCGCAGCGCGTTGTCAATCATGTTGCGCAGCAGAAGACGCATCCGCGTACGGTCCACCGAAACGGCGGGCAGATCGATGGCGAGCCGCAGGCGCACGGTGTCGCCCTGGGGAAGGCCCGCCACCGCCTCGCGAACCACCGCCGCCATGTCCAAGGGCTCGCGGACCAATGCCGCATGCGGACTGGACAGACGTTCGCTTTCCAGCAGGTCGCTGATCAGGTCGCGCATCAGGTTGAGGTCGCGCAGCAGTGCAGCACGCTCGGCTTCGCCCTCTGCGTTGGCCGGCAGCAATTCGGCATTGAGTCTCGCGCGCGTGAGCGGCGAACGAAGCTCATGGGACAGCGCCAGCAACAGCCCGCGCTTGGCGTCCAGCATGGCGTGGATGTCGCGCGCCATGGTATTGATGCGCTCGCCAAGGTCGCCCAGCTCGTCGTTGCGCCGGATCGGGATCGGCTCGTCGAACTGGCCGCGGCCGAATCGTTCGGCGCCGGCGCCGATGTCGTCGAGCGGGCGCAGCAGGCGCCGCACGATGGCATAGGCGGCAAGCTCGAACAGGAGCAACATGCCGAGCGTCAGCCACACCACGCGGCCAGGACCGCGCTCCCAAGGCATGGGGCCAAGGCCGAAGCGAATCCGGTGACCATCCGATGTGGTGCGGGTGAGCAGGTCGCGCTTGTTGCGCTCCCAGCCATCGTCCATGCCAATGGGCTCGGGGTGCGAGTCCCAATTGATCCGCGGTCCGGTGATGCGCACCGAAATCGGCAGACGCTCGGAGAGCGCCCGGGCGCGCTCGATGCTCGGCGGATCGCCCACCTCGGCGGCCAGCCGGCTCACGTAGTCGCCCACCAGCGGAATGCCGACGTCACGCCAGCCGCTGGCGAACACGCCGCGCATGCCCATCACGAAGGCGGCCGCCATCGCCAGTGCAAGGATGAGAAACAGCGTCACCAGCCGCAGGCGCAATGAATGCCGCCAGCGCCGGCGCCATGCGAGCTGGCGCGCCCGCTGGTGCACCATGTGGGCGACGCATCGCTGGCGCCAGTCCTTGATCACGCCGATTCGCTCCGGCCCAGCGCCAGCGTGTAGCCGGCGTTGCGCAACGTCTTGATGCAGTCGAGCGGCTCGAGCTTGCGGCGCAACCGGCTGACGACAATGTCGACCGCGCGCGAATACAGCTCGGCCTCGTGGCCCCGCAGGCGATTGAGGATGTCATCGCGGCTGAACACCTTGCCTGGTTCAGCTGCCAGCATCGCCAGCAACTCGAATTCCGTGCCGGTGAGCTCCACGCGCGCGCCATGCCGAAGCACCTCGCGGCGGTCGAGGTCGATGCACAGGCCGTCGAACTCCGCGCGCCGCGCGCTTGCCACCACGACCGGCGTCGCCGGCACGATGCGCTGGCGGCGCAGGATGGTCTGGACCCGCGCCACCAATTCCCGGGGCTCGAAGGGCTTTGGCAGATAGTCGTCGGCGCCCAGTTCGAGACCGACCACCCGGTCCATGACTTCGCCGCGTGCGGTCAGCATGATGATGGGGATGTCGCTGGTGCGACGAATCTCGCGGCACAGGGCAAAGCCGTCCATCTCGGGCAGCATGACGTCCAGGATGGCTGCGTCGTAGTGCGTGGCGTGCAGGCGAGCCAAACCTTCGCTGGGGCGCACAGCCGCTTCGAGCTGGCAGTCGAAACGCGCAAAGTAGGCCGCAAGCGGCGGCGCAAGTTCCTCGTCGTCGTCGATCAGCAGGATGCGGGGCATGCCGCGATTCTCGGTCAGCGGCGGCCCGTCGTCTCGTCGAGTCATCACCAAGGGTCTGGCCTTCCGATCTGGCCGAGATGGGTGCTTGCAAAGCCTCGCCAGTATTTCAGGCCGAAGCCCAACGCCCGATCCAGCCCCACGTGCGCCGCCCAGACCAGGCCAGCCGCAACAAGCACGGGCGACGCCGTCAGCGCGCCCGCGGCGGCACAAGCCAGCGGTCCGAGCGTGCTGTGGGTGGCGTTGTAGGCCATCGCCCCAATGCGAGGCCCCGCCAGATAGGCCAGCAGCGCGAGGTCAGGCAACAAGAACGCGGCGGCAAAGACGCCCCACCCCGCCCCGAACTGCGCATAGAGCGCCAGCGCGCCAATCAGAAGTGCGAGGCCTTCTGCGCGAAGCAGCATGCGCACACCTGCGCTCGTGGCGCCCAGCGCAGCCGGCTCTGCCGGGCGGCGCGTCGTGATGAGGCGAGGCCCCCCGGTTCGCGTCGCGCCCGTCCCCGCGCGCCAGTCGGCGGCTTCAGCCATGTCGGCTCCAGCGCCCGTGTCCACGCCGCTCGATGAACTCGCGCACCTTCTGCTGCTGCGCGGGGTTCAGGCTGTCATAGAACGCTGCGGTTGCCGCGATCACCTCGGTACTGCCGACGCGCACGGCCTGGGTCTTTTCGTCGACCAGTCGCTGGGCGGCCGCCTGGTCGAAACGGGCGCCGGCCAGCAAGGCTTCGACCTGGGCGCGAGGCTCGCCGCTGCCGCCCGCTGCGCGCACGGCCATGCGTTGCGCCTGCAGCTTCTGGGCCAGCGCTTCGAGTTTGTCGCGCTGCGTGGCGTCCAGATCGAGCCGATCGGCCACCTTTTCCACGATGCGGGCGCGCCATTGGGCGCGATCTTCTTCGCTGTGGCGAGCCATGGAACAGCCCGCCAGGCTGCCCATGACGACGGCCGAGCCGGCCACTGCGAGAACGCTTTTGCGCAACCAGCGACGCATAGGGCCTCCGCTCACAGCTGGTTGCTCGAAGCCGAGCGGTTGGAATAGGCGGCCGGTGTGCCGCCGGCAGACGGGTCGACCTCGCCACTGCGGAACTCCGCTGCCGCGCGCACCGCTTCTGCCTGCACGATGGAACGGCTGGTGGGATTGGGCATGGCCGGAGCGACGCGCGAAGCCGAAGGCACGTTCCACATCGGGTCATGCGCCGCGGCGACAGCCTGCGCCTGCACGTCGGCACGCGAGACGGCGCCGGAAATGGAATGGACACCTTCGTAGGTTTCAGCCTGCGCAGCGGCGGCGCCCAACAGGAACAGAGCGCTCACGCCGAGCATGCGACGAACGGAATTGGAGCGGATGGAACCGGTCATGATGAAGTCCTTTGGAACGAGTTGAAGAGGACTTCATGGTGCCGATCTACCGGCTCTGGATGGTTTCGGCGACGTCGCGCCTTGTATCGTTTTTGCACGCCTGACGCGCGGCGTGTTTCGTTTCTTTTCAGCGCCTTTCGCTGACGACGCCGCCAGCGCTCGATCAGGCCGCGTCGGCCAGCTTCTGAGCCGGTTCGTCCGACTCGATCACCGTGTTCGCCCAGGGCACAAGCTTGCCCGTGTCGGCACGCAGCACTTCCTGCTTGACCGCGGGAATCTGCGAAGGATGCATCGAAAAGCTGCGCAGGCCCAGGCCCAGCAGCAGCCGCGTGAAAGCCACGTCCCCGGCCATCTCGCCGCAGACGCTCACAGGCTTGTTCTGGCGCCTGCATTCCGCAATGGTGTCGGCCACCAGGCGCAGGACTGCAGGATGCGCCGGGTCGTACAGATGCGCGACCGACTCGTCCGCGCGGTCGATCGCCAGGGTGTACTGGATGAGATCGTTCGTGCCGATGGACAGGAAGTCGAAATAGCGCAGGAAGGTGCGCACCATGAGTGCCGCAGCCGGAATCTCGATCATCGCGCCGACCTTCAGTGGACCGTAGGCGACGCCGCGGTTGTCCAACTCGGCCCTGGCAAAGTCGAGCAGCGAGAGCGTCTGACGAATCTCGCTGCTGTGGGCAAGCATGGGGATCAACAGGTGGATCTCGCCATGCGCCGCCGCGCGCAGGATGGCGCGCAACTGAGTCAGGAACATCGCCGGCTCCGACAGGCTCCAGCGTATGGCGCGCAGGCCCAGCGCGGGATTCAGGTGCAGGTCGTCACGCCTGCCTTCAAGCGGCTTGTCGGCACCGACATCGATGGTGCGGATAGTGACCGGCATGCCCTGCATGCCTTCCACGGCCCGCTTGTACGCTTCGAATTGCTCTTCCTCGTTCGGCAGGCTTGCAAGGTCGGTCGCATCACGCCCCATGAAGAGAAACTCGCTTCGAAAGAGCCCGACACCGACGGCCCCCGCCTTGACGGCGCCCGCGGTGTCTTCGGGCAACTCGATGTTGGCAAGCAATTCCACGCGCTGTCCGTCCAGCGTCACGGCGGGCTTGTGGCGAAGACGCGCCAGACGGCTGCGGTCGAGGTCGTCCTGACGCTGCTTGAAACCGTACTCGGCCAGGATGATCGGAGAGGGATCGACGATCACCATCCCCGCGTCGCCGTCGATGATCACCCAGTCGTCCTGCCGCACCAGTTGGCTGGCGCTGCGAGCGCCCACAACGGCCGGGATATCCATGCTGCGGGCCACGATGGCGGTGTGCGAGGTGCGACCACCCGCGTCGGTGACAAAGCCGGCAAACACGCTCTTCTTGAACTGAAGCATGTCGGCCGGCGAGAGATCGTGGGCGATCAGTACCAGAGGCGCATCGATTGCATCGGCCGCCATGGGCGTATCGTCATCCTCCTGGCGCTTCTGGCGGCGCGGGGGTGGCGGCGCCAGTACGGCGGCACTGCCCTTCATCTGGTGGAGCATCCGTTCGACCACTTGCTCGAGGTCGCTCTTGCGCTCGCGCAGATATTCGTCCTCCATCTCGTCGAACTGGCGCGCGATGACTTCCAACTGGGTGGTGAGCGCCCACTCGGCGTTGTAGAGGCGCTCGGTGATCCAATGACGCACGCCTTCGGCCAGAACCTCGTCCTGCAGCAGCATGAGGTGTACGTCGAGCAACGCTGCCAGTTCCTGCGGCGTGTCGTTCGGGCCCAACTGAGCCACGTTTTCATGGAGTCGATGCAGTTCCGCCGTGACCGCGTCGCGAGCAATGCGCACGCGCTCGATCTCGCTTTCGATCTGCTCCGGCTTGATGAAATAGTGGGCGACGTCGATGCGGCTCGAAACCACCATCACGGCGCGCCCGATGGCAACGCCACGCGCAACGGGGAGACCGTGAATGGACAAGGTCATGCTTGACGCCTCCGGCTATTCGCCTTCGCCGAACTTGTCGTTGATCAAGGCAAGCAGCGCTTGCATGGCTTCATCCGCCCGCTCGCCCTCGGTCTCGAGTTCCACCGTCGAGCCAAGCCCGGCTGCAAGCATCATCACGCCCATGATGCTCTTCGCATTGACTCGGCGGTCGCCGCGGGAGATCCACACCTCGCAAGGGAAACTGCCGGCCAACTTGGTCAGCTTGGCAGACGCGCGAGCGTGCAGGCCCAGCTTATTGCTGATGATCACGGATGTCTTGTTCACTGTATTTTCTTCTTGCCTGATTTTGTGGCGCCGCCACCGCCACCTGCATGACGCCCGAGGTACCGCCGGCGATGGCGCGCTGGACCTGTGCCTCCAGAGACTCGTGACGGTATGTCATTGCCCGCAACAGCATCGGCAGGTTCACGCCTGCCACAAGCCTCGAGCGCTGGCCATCGACCAATTTCTGCGCGACGTTGCACGGGGTCGCTCCGAAAACGTCGGCCAGAACCAGCACTTTTGACGAAGGCGCGCGGCTCAACAACTGCGTCAACGCGATCCGCGCCGCTCCCAGCGTCTCTTCTGGGGACACGTTGGGTTGGACGTCGATGCCGACGACGTCCTGCTCGCTGTCGGGAAATACATGCAGTGCGCAAAGGCGCAGCGCATGTGCCAATGGAGCGTGAGCGATGAGAAGGATGCTGTTCATGCAATGCGACCGCGCCGGATGATCTGCCGGTCCCTCGCGGATGATGGGGCGGTGTACGCACCGGGTCGCGTGCGCTTTTCACACTTTAGTGCAATAGCGGGTGCTGTGACGAACCGTGGCACTCACGGCGACAGATGAAGGCCGGCAAAGAAGGTCTCGGCCGCCTCTTGCGACTCGGGCTTGCCGAGGATGGTGGCCTGATAGAGAGAAAACGTGCCGTCGCGGTGACGGCGTCCGAACCAGACGAGGCTGGACCGTTCCCCTCCGCTGCCGGACTGCGCTTGCGGTCTGGAAGCATCGAATCGGAGTGGCTCGATTTCGGCGGCGGCGTTTATCACCTTGACTTGGCTCTCCTCGACGCGGGCACCCGCCCACTGGGCATAGGCCTGTTTGCGCCAGGCGCTCATCCAATCCTGTGCCTGAGCAAGGTCGGGTGCATTGGCCTGCGCCACGGCAAAGGTCGCACCCCCGGCCTCGCAGCCTGCCATGTTCACGAGAACGGCTTGATTGCCGAGGGGAAGCTGGCGCTCCGCCCGGTCAGGCTTGCAGGGCAGCAAGGCCAGGAGTTGCCCGTCTGGCATGGGCACCTCTCGCCAGTTGAAGACAGGACTGCAGGCTGCTGCGAGACCACAGGCCACGCCGAACAATGGCGAGGCGCGCTTTCGGAGCTCGACGAAGCTTGGCATAGGGCCGCCATTATGGAAGCCTGGGCGGCGGCGGCCGTCGCCAGTCAGCGCTGCAGAGCTTGGGAGCGCGCCCTAGAATGGCAGCATGCCAGCCAACTCCTTGTAATGAAGAAGCACATTGCCATCGCCGTCACCGCTGCCGCCCTGCTGGCCGCTGGCGTGGGGGTCTATCTGGGCAGCAGCACGACGTCGGCTCCGGCGTCGACCTTTGTTCTGCTCGACGGCAGCAAGACAAGCACCGAGGCGCTCAAGGGCAAGGTGACGCTGGTGAACTTCTGGGCGACGAGTTGCACGACGTGCGTGGCCGAGATGCCGCATATCGCGTCGACCTACGAGAAATACCGTTCGCGCGGCTACGACACGCTCGCCGTTGCCATGAGCTACGACCCGCCTGCATACGTGGTCAACTTCACCCAGTCGCGCCAATTGCCCTTCAAGGTCGCGATCGACAACACGGGCGTTGTGGCAAAAAGCTGGGGCGACGTACAGCTGACACCCACCAGCTATTTGGTGAATAAGCGCGGCGAAATCGTCAAAACCTACGTCGGCCAGCCGGATTTCGACGAACTGCACAAGCTCATCGAGAAGCTGCTCGCCGAAGCCTGATCACCTTGTCCGGCTCCCGCAGGATGGTCAGCGCTTGCGGAAATCGTCGTGGCAAGCTTTACAGCTGGCGCCGACGCGGCCCACCTGGGCCTTGATCGCTTCCAGTTGGCCGCCGGCCGCCACTTCGGCCAATTTGGCGGTTTCCGCCTCCATCTTGGCTCCAAGATCCTTGAACTTGGCTTGTTCCTTCCATATCTCGTCCTTCGCCTTGCCGCCATCAAAGCCTTCCGCGAACGCTGGCCACGGCAGCTTGGCAAGTTGAGCCACGAGTTGCGCATTGCTTGCAGCCGCGACGGCGTCGAATGGCACCCTACCGTTGGCCATCGCTGCCACGCGACCGAAGTGCGTGTTCATTAGGAACATTGCAGATTCGCGGTATTGGACGGCGTCGTCCTTCTTCGCGAACTGCGCTGCTGCGGGCAAAGCCGTCAGCGCAGCAGCAACAAGCACAAGGTGAGCTCCGATTGGGTGCATCGTGGTTTCCTTGGTAAGTGACATGCCAGCCACAAGATGCTTGCGCATGTTGGGCGACGCAGTCTAGTGTCCCCCGGGCCGGATTCGCATAGAAACAATCACTAGCGCCGTAGCAGCGCCGCCTTTGCTAATCTGCGCGTTGCGTCGGCTACCGGCGCACGAACGCGTTCCCGCCCATGCCAGAACCATCCGCCCTATCCACCGGCTTTGCTGAACTCGAAGCCGGTCCGACAGTGCGCGTGAGAGTCTGGGATCTCCCAACCCGCTTGTTCCATTGGGCGCTTGCAGTCGCCGTTTTGGTTCAGGTGGCGACCGGCTTGAACGGGGCGATGGAATGGCACTTTCGCTGTGGCTACGTGGTCCTGGCGCTGCTTTGCTTTCGTTTGATCTGGGGATTCGTGGGGGGACATTGGTCGCGCTTCGGGCGTCTGTTCCATCCGCCAAGTGCCTATCGTGCATACCTGCGCGGCGAATCGCCCGCGGATCACCGCGTCGGCCACTCGCCGCTCGGGTCGCTTTCCGTGGCGGCGATGTTGCTCATGCTCGTGCTGCAGGTGGTCTCGGGACTCATTTCCGACGATGAGATCGCCGCGGCAGGGCCACTCACGCGGTTTGTGTCCAACGACACCGTCAGCCTCGCGAGCGCGTGGCATGCCGCTGCGGGGGCCTGGGTCATCCCAGCACTCTTGTTGATGCACCTGGTCGCCATCGTTTTCTACCTGCTGCGCCGGCAGGTGCTCGTGCGTCCGATGTTGACGGGAGACAAGCTGCTGAGCTTCCTGGCGATGCCCAGCCGCGACACCATTGCTACGCGGCTACTGGCGCTCTTCATCTTTGCCGGCTGCGCCGGCTTTGCCTACTGGATTTCCACTCTGCGCGCATGAGCTTCTCAGCCTCCCGCCCTCTACCTCTGACCGAGACCCCCGACATGGTCATCGTGACCGCCGAAGACAGCGTGCAGATCGACGCCATCCGGGTGATCTTCCGCGAGTATGCGGACTCGCTCGGCATCGATCTGGCGTTTCAAGACTTCGAACATGAACTGCTCAACCTCCCGGGCGAGTACGCGGAGCCGCGCGGTGCACTGCTTCTTGCGCTGATCGACGTTGTACCCGGCTCACCAGCGCCGCAGCCTGCACCGACGCTTCTTCAACGCAAAGAAGGCCACTGGTCGCATGTTGCCGCGTGCTGCGCGTTGCGCCCATTGGATGCGGCCGACTACCCCAATGCGGCGGAAATGAAGCGGCTGTATGTCCGACCGGCGTTCCGGGGTCGCGGACTAGGTCGCCAGTTGACCGAGGCGGTCTTGGACGCGGCCCGCGGAGTCGGCTACAGCTGTGTATTGCTCGACACCTTCGATGACATGGAAGCGGCCCGTGCCCTCTACGAGGACCTGGGCTTTGTGGAAGTGCCGCCCTACTACCACAACCCCCTTCCGGGGGCGCACTACCTGATGTGCGAGCTGACCTGAGCCCTGTCGAGCTTCAGCTCGTTGCCTGTGCCAGTAGCGTTGCAGCGTCGCTGACTTCGAACTTGCCGGGCGCCTCAACGTTCAGCGAAGCGACCTTTCCATCTTTGACGAGCATGGAATAGCGATTGCTGCGCAGCCCCATGCCACGCGAGGTCAAATCCAAGGTCAGGCCCGTCGCCCTTGCGAAGTCTGCACTGCCGTCGGCGAGCATGCGCACCTTGCCCTCCGTCTTCTGGTCGCGTGCCCATGCGCCCATGACGAACGCGTCATTGACGCTCACGCACCAGATTTCATCGACGCCGGCAGCCTTCAGCGCATCGAACTTCTCGACATATCCTGGGACGTGCTTCGCCGAGCAAGTGGGCGTGAAGGCACCTGGCAAGGCGAAGACTGCGATGGTCTTGCCAGCGGAGGCCTTGCTCACGTCGACTGGATTCGGGCCGATGCTGCAGCCCTCACCTTCGACCTCGGAATACTCTTGCAACGTGCAGGCTGGCAGGGTGTCTCCGACCTTGATCATCGTGATCGCTCCTAGATGTGATGGACAAAAAACAAAAACGGCCCACATTGTGGGCCGTTTTCAAGGGTGCTGTGCAACAGCGGTCAGAAAGCTCAGACCGCGGCGGCCTTCTCGAGCAAGCGGGTTGCGACCCAGTTCTTGGTCTTCGAGATCGGGCGGCTTTCAGTGATTTCGATGAGATCGCCGGTGTGGAACTGGCCTTCTTCATCGTGTGCATGGTACTTGCTCGAGCGAATCACGATCTTGTTGTAGATCGGGTGCTTCACCCGGCGCTCCACCAGCACGGTCACGGTCTTGGCGCGCTTGTCGCTGACGACTTTGCCGACCAGGGTGCGCTTGAGGGATTTCTTTTCTTCCGTCATGTTCACTCCTTAGTTGGCGGCTTGCTTTTGAGCAAGGATGGTCTTGGCGCGCGCGATGTCGCGACGCGTGACGCGCAGCTGAGCCAAATTGCCCAGTTGCTGCGTCGCCTTCTGCATACGAAGGCCAAAGTGCGCCTTCTGCAGATCCTTGATTTCAGCTTGCAGGCCAGCCACGTCTTTTTCACGCAGCGTTGCGGCCTTGCTCACCTTGGTGGTGCTCTTCTTGCGGGATCCGGTTGCCATGTTCATGTCCTCCTGGATCAAGCGCCGAGCTGGCGGGCGACGAAGGTGGTGCGCAGCGGCAGCTTGGCTGCGGCCAGGCGGAACGCTTCGCGAGCGAGTTGCTCAGGCACGCCGACGATCTCATAGATCACCTTGCCCGGTTGAATCTCAGCCACGTAGTACTCGGGGTTGCCCTTGCCGTTACCCATCCGCACTTCTGCGGGCTTGGTAGAGATTGGCTTGTCGGGAAACACACGAATCCAGATGCGGCCGCCGCGCTTGACGTGGCGCGAGATCGCACGACGAGCGGCTTCGATCTGACGGGCCGTCAGGCGGCCACGGTCCATCGACTTGAGGCCGAAGTCTCCGAAGGAGACGGCATTACCGCGCGTAGCGACGCCGGTGTTACGGCCCTTCTGCTCTTTGCGGTATTTTCTGCGTGAAGGTTGCAGCATGATTTTTTACTCCGTAGGTCTAAGACCGATTACTCGGTCTTTGCACCGTCCGCTGCTGCAGCGGGCGCGGACTTTCTCACGCGCTTAACGGCGGGTTTCGGATCTGCACCGCCGGCTTCGGCGGGCTTGTCGCTGCCATCGGCCGGAGCGGTGTTGCCACCCATCGGGCCACGGGCACCGGTACGCGGACCACGACGGTCCGAGCCAGGACGATCGCCGCCAGGACGGCCATCACGGCGCGGGCCACGGGGGCGACGCTCTTCCTCAGGACGCGGCGTCTCCACGGCGGGCAGGTCGTTACGGCCCAGCGTGTCACCCTTGTACACCCAGACCTTGACGCCGATAACGCCATACGTGGTCTTGGCTTCCGAGGTGCCGTAGTCGATGTCGGCGCGAAGCGTGTGCAGCGGCACACGGCCTTCGCGATACCACTCGGTACGCGCGATTTCGATGCCGTTCAGACGGCCAGCAGACATGATCTTGATGCCCTGGGCACCCAGACGCATGGCGTTCTGCATGGCACGCTTCATGGCACGGCGGAACATGATGCGCTTCTCGAGCTGCTGCGTGATGCTGTCGGCAATCAGCTGAGCATCGATCTCGGGCTTGCGCACTTCTTCGATGTTCACTGCAACCGGCACGCCCAACTGCTTGCCAAGCTCGCGCTTCAGGTTCTCGATGTCCTCACCCTTCTTGCCGATCACCACGCCCGGACGAGCCGAGTAAATGGTAATGCGGGCATTCTTGGCGGGGCGCTCGATCAGCACGCGAGAAACCGACGCGTTCTTGAGCTTCTTCTTGAGGTACTCGCGCACCTTGATGTCTTCGGCCAGCATGCCGGCGAAGTCACGATCGGATGCGTACCAACGGCTGGACCAGTTGCGGCTGACCGCGAGGCGGAAGCCGGTCGGATGGATTTTCTGTCCCATAGTCTTCCAGCCTTTTAGTTGCCAACCGTCACGTACACATGGCACGTGGGCTTGCTGATACGGTTGCCGCGGCCCTTGGCGCGAGCGGTGAAGCGCTTGAGCGTGGCGCCTTGTTCGACGTAGATGGTCTTGACCTTCAGTTCGTCGATATCGGCACCGTCGTTGTGCTCGGCGTTGGCAATGGCCGACTCGAGCACCTTCTTGATGATCACAGCGGCCTTCTTCTGCGTGAACTGCAGAATGTTGAGCGCTTGATCGACCTTCTTGCCGCGGATGAGGTCGGCAACCAGTCGGCCCTTGTCGACCGACAGGCGCACGCCGCGGAGGACTGCACGTGTTTCAGACATGGTCGTTCCTTATCGCTTCTGGACTTTCTTGTCCGCGGGATGGCCCTTGAACGTACGCGTGAGCGCAAATTCGCCGAGCTTGTGGCCGACCATTTGGTCGGTGATATAGACAGGCACGTGCTGCTTGCCATTGTGCACAGCAATAGTCAGTCCGATGAAATCGGGCAAAACCATCGAGCGACGCGACCAGGTCTTGATCGGCTTCTTGTCCTTCTGGGCCACTGCCTTGTCGACCTTGGCCAACAGGTGATGGTCGACGAAAGGACCCTTCTTGAGAGAGCGAGTCATAAACGTGCCCCTTACTTCTTGCGACGCGACACGATGAAGACCTGCGTGCGCTTGTTGTTGCGGGTGCGGTAGCCCTTGGTGAGGTTGCCCCACGGATCCACCGGATGGCGGCCTTCGCCGGTCTTGCCTTCACCACCACCGTGCGGGTGATCGACCGGGTTCATGACGACGCCACGCACAGTCGGGCGGATGCCCATGTGACGCTTGACGCCGGCCTTGCCCAGTTGACGCAGGCTGTGTTCTTCGTTGGCCACTTCACCGATGGTGGCACGGCACTCGATGTGGATGCGGCGCACTTCACCCGAACGCATACGCACTTGGGCGTAAACGCCTTCGCGTGCCAGGAGCGTTGCCGACGTACCAGCCGAACGCGCAATCTGCGCGCCCTTGCCAGGCTGCAGTTCGATGCAGTGGATGGTGGAACCCACAGGAATATTGCGGATCGGCAACGTGTTGCCAGCGCGGATAGGCGCTTCGGAACCCGACATCAGCGTCGCGCCAGCCTCGAGGCCACGCGGAGCGATGATGTAGCGGCGCTCGCCGTCGGCGTAGCAAACCAGCGCAATGTGGGCGGACCGGTTCGGGTCGTACTCGATCCGTTCGACCTTGGCGGCGATACCGTCCTTGTTGCGCTTGAAGTCGACCACGCGATAGTGGTGCTTGTGACCACCACCCTTGTGACGGGTAGTGATGTGGCCGTTGTTGTTGCGGCCGGCCTTCTGGAACTGGGGCTCCAGCAGGGGCGCGTAGGCCTCACCCTTGTGCAGGTGGGCACGCGAGATCTTCACCGCGCCACGCTGGCCCGGGGAAGTCGGTTTCATCTTGATGACGGCCATGGTTTATGCCCCCTCAGCTGCGAGGTTGAGCTCTTGACCAGGCTTGAGCGTCACGTAAGCCTTGCGAACGTTGTCGCGACGACCCACGCCACGGCCAAAACGCTTGGTCTTGCCCTTGATGTTGGCGACGGAGACGCCCTTGACCTCAACCTTGAACATCAGTTCAACAGCGGCCTTGATCTCGAGCTTGGTGGCATCCTGCAGCACTTTGAAGGTGACGGCATTGGACTTCTCGCCAACCAGCGTGGCCTTTTCGGACACGATCGGGGCGACCAGCACCTGCATCAGGCGGCCTTCTTCGAATGTACGTTGTGCGGGAGTAGGGTTGACGCGGCTCATGCGAACATCTCCTTGAGCTTGTCGACAGCACCCTTGGTGACAAGCACCTTCTTGAAGTGCACCAGCGACACCGGATCCGCATAACGCGGCTCGACGACCAGCACATTGACCAGATTGCGCGACGCCAGGTACAGGTTCTCGTCGACTTCCTCGGCGATCACCAGAACCGATTCGAGGTTCATGGCCTTGAGCTTGGCTGCCAGCGGCTTGGTCTTGGGCGAATCAACCTTGATCGAATCAACGACAGCCAGACGACCTTCGCGGGCCAACTGCGAGAAGATGGAGGCCATGCCGGCGCGGTACATCTTCTTGTTGATCTTCTGGGTGAAATTCTCGTCCGGCATGTTCGGGAAGGTGCGGCCACCCCCACGCCACAGAGGCGAGGAAGTCATACCGGCGCGTGCGCGGCCGGTGCCCTTCTGCTTGAACGGCTTCTTGGTCGAGTGCTTGACCTGCTCGCGGTCCTTCTGGGCACGCGTGCCTTGGCGAGCATTGGCCTGGTAGGCCACCACGATCTGGTGGACCAAGGCCTCGTTGTAGTCGCGGCCGAACACGGTCTCCGGCGCATCGAACTTCGACGCAGCCTGGCCTTGTTCATTCAGGAGTTCGAGTTCCATTACTTCGCTCCTTGCGCGGCGTTCTTGGCCTTAACGGCCGGACGAACGGTCACGAAGCCGCCCTTGGCGCCGGGGATGGCACCCTTGATCAGCAGCAATTGACGCGCTTCGTCGACACGGACGACGTCCAGATTCTGGGTGGTGACGGTCACGTCGCCCATGTGGCCGGTCATCTTCTTACCCGGGAACACACGCCCCGGGTCCTGCGCCATCGAGATTGAGCCAGGCACATTGTGTGAACGGCTGTTACCGTGCGATGCGCGCTGCGATGCGAAGTTGTGGCGCTTGATCGTGCCCGCAAAGCCCTTGCCGATGGAAGTACCCTGCACATCCACCTTCTGACCCACGGCAAAAATGCTGGCCACGGCGATCGAACCGCCAGCCTGGTGCTGGGCAGCAGTCTCGGCGGTGACGCGGAATTCACGGGTGATTTCACCGGCTTCGACGCCAGCCTTGGCCAGATGACCCGCTTGCGGCTTGACAACGCGCGACGCCTTGCGCTTGCCGAACGTCACTTGCAGAGAGACGTAGCCGTCGTTCTCTTGGGTTTTGACCTGGGTCACACGGTTGTCAGACACGTCGATCACCGTGACAGGAACTGCATCCCCGTCATCGGTGAACAAGCGCATCATGCCCACCTTGCGCCCCAGCAACCCGAGGGAGTTGCTCAGACTCATGTTTTTTCTCCAAGACCTCCGCCGCTGCCACTTCAATTGGCGACAGCGTTTGGTATGCGAAAGAAGGGTTGATAAATCTCTGCTGCCGAGCTGCTGGCTCGGGGAAGTACCCCAACCACGCCCAACTCACTGCATGCATCTCGGCCACAGAGCCGGGATGCAAAATGCGCAGAGCCTTCCATTGTATGCGAGATTGAGGCCAACCCGCAAGTGCGGCTAGCGGACGGGCTGCGATAGCACGCGCTCTCCGTCAGGAGCTGTCTTCAAATTACCGCCAGAGCCTCGTGGCGGAGGTTTTCCCGCCGGGATTGCGATCGACCTGGAGGCCATCGCGCCATTTTGCGAGGTGAATACGTTCACATACCGCAATCCCACAGCTTCGGGCACCACGGTGAGCCTGATAGTGGTCGAGCCCGATGCCTCGAGCGGTACCTCCCCCATCGGCGCGCCTTTCAACTGCAGGCCTGCATCTGCTGAAAAACGCGCCGTGGCAGGCCCTCCGCCAGCAACCGGTGTCAGCACGATGACCAAAGCGGTTTCAGCACCTGTTGCAGGCTCACCTTCCAAGCGGAATTCCACCTTGACCGCCGCCGCGTTAACTTTGCTTGCGATTCGATTCGCCGTTTTGTCTGCCGCAGTCTCGGCAAGTGAAGGCGAAGCGATAGACATGGCAGTTACAAAGCATGCCACGAGGTTTCGCAACGCAAACGCAGGCCTCGCGACCTTTGACTGGTCAAAGGCCAAGATTGAGCATGGGTGCCGCTCGCGCATTTTCTTCATTCAAGCACAACCTGGAAGCAGTTCGCGCCGGCGCCGTTCGCATCGTTGAGCGCAAGGACGACCTCGCCTGGCGCCAAGTTTGCGCTGAGCGCTTCGGTATTGCCATAGCCTATGGCCGACGCGATTTGGCCGGCCCTTGTGAAAATGCCTATGTCTGGATCGGTGCCCGAAGGGCCTGACACTGAAGCACGATACCCGCGGCTGGCAGGTATCGCATAACGCAAATAGACGTAGTTGCCCATCTTGTTCGGTTCGCCCGCCGCGTCGCTAACGCAAGCCGTGGTCGGCACTCCAAGCGATGCAGCACGGTACAGAGGCAGAGTGCCCGATATGCCGCCTGAGTTGGATTCGAATTCAGCCCATGCAGAATTGGTCGCGCCACTGATGCCCTGGCTGACAAGGGCCGAACTCAGTTCGGACTGCGACGAAGGGGAAGCCGCGGCAAAAGCCGCAGCAAACGCGTGAATCGTGACGAGTGCGGGCGTCTGACGCAGCCCTTCAACAAAGGCCCGGTGAATGGGGCCGAGCCCGTACTGTATGTAGAGGCGCCAAATGACCGAATGCACAGACGTTTCGCTGAACCATCCGGGCGTCGCGCCCCCATCGACCAAGCTCAGCACAGTTGCCATCGACTGCGCAGGCCCCAGGGAGTCCGTGTAGCGGTCTCGGCCCGTCGCGATTCCCGACCAAGCATTGCCCCACCCTTCAGAAAAGGCGAGCCTCATGTCGAGGCGATCGTCCACACTATGCGGGCCGCCCGGCGAGTCATCACGGCTAAAGGCGCTTTGGTAGTAGTGTCCCCATTCGTGCGCAATCACCGAAACGTCGTACTCGTCAGTGTCGACATTCTCCTTACCCAAGAGATAGATGGCAGCTATGCCATTGCCGTCGCGCGTAAAGGAGGTGGTCCCGATCTGCCCCAGCGACACCAGCCCCACCGCGGGTGCATTCTCAGTACTCCAGTACACGCGAAGTGGTGGGAAATCCGAGCCCGGCGCAACGCCCAGGACCTTCTTCGTGGCGGAGTAGATGGCATCCAGCACCGCAAATGGCGCAGCGACGCGGGCTGTGTCGTACGTCGTCTTACCCCAGCCCGAAGGCGCATGTAAGTCACGGGTGGGTACCTGAGCGCCAGTTGTGAAGGCCGGCGACTCCATCGAATAAATTGAATCGCCTTGCGTGTTGTCACGCACGCTCATGTCCCACTGGCCATCCGCACCCGCATGCGTGGCTTGAGCGCGCACCCGCACGATCACCTGGGCGCCACTCGGGACAGCCACCGAGTAGCGCCCAGCATCGTCCGTTGTCGAACTCGTGACCAGATTGCCGGTGTCTGGCGAAATGACCTCGAGGACCGCCCCCCGGACTGGCTTGGCCACGGTGGATTCGTAGTCGAGCGCACCGTCCGGGCCGGATGGCACGGAGTCGTAGCTAACCCGCCCTCCCAATTGAACCTGCGCCGAGTTGGACGCAGACACCGGTGCGCCCCCTCCACCACCGCCACCGCATCCGCCCAACAACAAAGCAGATAGGACGAGGATTGGAAGCCGTCTGGCGCGCAACGTTGAAGGCGTCGTCCACCGATTGATCATCTGGCTGCGCGCATCGGCACGCGTCTTGGGTCGATGCGGCAAGCATGCCACACGTCGCCCAAAAGGAAAGCCCGTTCACATCATTGTGAACGGGCTTCATTTGCAACAATCGTTGTCGCTTTCGGATCAGGCTTCCTGCAGCTTGATCACCACATCCACGCCGGCGGGCAGATCGAGCTTCATCAGTGCGTCGACCGTCTTGTCGGTGGGATCAACGATGTCCATCAGACGCTGGTGCGTGCGGATCTCGAACTGGTCGCGACTCGTCTTGTTGACGTGGGGCGAGCGCAGGATGTCGAAACGCTTCATGCGCGTCGGCAGGGGCACCGGGCCCTTGACGATGGCGCCGGTGCGCTTGGCGGTATCAACGATCTCGGCAGCCGACTGGTCGATCAACTTGTAGTCGAAAGCCTTCAGGCGGATGCGGATGCCTTGCTTGGCGAGAGTGCTCATGATCCGTCCTTAGTCGATGATCTTGGCCACGACGCCCGAACCCACGGTGCGGCCGCCTTCGCGGATGGCGAAGCGCAGACCCTCTTCCATGGCGATCGGAGCAATCAGCTTGACGGTGATCGACACGTTGTCGCCAGGCATCACCATTTCCTTGTCCTTGGGCAGCTCGATCGAGCCCGTGACGTCGGTGGTGCGGAAGTAGAACTGCGGACGATAGTTGTTGAAGAACGGCGTGTGACGGCCACCCTCGTCCTTGGACAGCACATACACCTCGGCGGTGAAGTGCGTGTGCGGCTTGATCGAACCGGGCTTGCACAGCACTTGGCCGCGCTCGACTTCTTCACGCTTGGTGCCGCGCAGCAGCACGCCAACGTTGTCGCCAGCCTGGCCTTGATCCAGCAGCTTGCGGAACATTTCCACGCCGGTGCAGGTGGTCTTGAGCGTGGGCTTCAGACCCACGATCTCGATTTCGTCGCCCACCTTGATGATGCCGCGCTCGACAGCGCCAGTCACCACCGTGCCACGGCCAGAGATCGAGAAGACGTCTTCCACAGGCATCAGGAAGGCGCCGTCCACCGCGCGGTCAGGCGTGGGGATGTAGCTGTCCAGCGCTTCAGCCAGCTTCATGATGGCCTCTTCGCCCAGCTTGCCCTTGTCGCCTTCCAGGGCGAGCTTGGCCGAGCCATGGATGATCGGAGTGGCATCGCCAGGGAACTCGTACTTGTCGAGCAGTTCGCGAACTTCCATCTCGACCAGCTCGAGCAGTTCGGCGTCGTCCACCATGTCGCACTTGTTCAGGAAGACGATGATGTAGCCCACGCCCACCTGGCGAGCCAGCAGGATGTGCTCACGCGTCTGGGGCATCGGGCCGTCAGCGGCCGAGCACACCAGGATGGCGCCGTCCATCTGGGCGGCGCCGGTGATCATGTTCTTGACGTAGTCAGCGTGGCCGGGGCAATCAACGTGCGCGTAGTGGCGGTTGGCCGTCTCGTACTCGACGTGCGCGGTGTTGATGGTGATGCCGCGCGCCTTCTCTTCGGGCGCCGCGTCGATTTCGTCGTACTTCTTGGCCATGCCGCCGAACTTGGACGACAGCACCGTGGCGATCGCCGCCGTCAGCGTGGTCTTGCCATGGTCAACGTGACCGATCGTGCCCACGTTCACGTGCGGCTTGGTGCGCTGGAATTTATCTTTTGCCATTTTGGAGAACTCCGAAAACTAAAGAGCAATGCCCGTGTATGTGTTTTAGGTCTGCACCGTGTTGCTTGATTCCCCCGCCACGGGACGGAACGGAGGGCACACGATCGCAGACCGAACAAAGCTCGGAGCGGGGCAGCGCTGCCGCCTTGCTCCGAACACTTTACTTGGCGCGCGCGGCGACGATGGCTTCGGACACGTTGCGCGGGGCTTCCGCGTAGTGCTTGAATTCCATCGTGTACGTGGCGCGGCCTTGGGTGGCCGAGCGCAGCGAGGTCGAGTAACCGAACATTTCCGACAGCGGAACCTCGGCCTTGATGGCCTTGCCACCGCCGACGATGTCGTCCATGCCCTGAACCATGCCGCGACGCGACGAGAGGTCACCCATGACGGTACCTGCGTAGTCCTCAGGCGTCTCGACTTCCACGGACATCATCGGCTCGAGGATGACCGGGCTGGCCTTGCGGCAGCCTTCCTTGAAGCCGAAGATCGCAGCCATCTTGAAGGCCAGTTCGTTCGAGTCCACGTCGTGGTACGAACCGAAGTGCAGCGTGACCTTGACGTCAACGACCGGATAGCCGGCCAGCACGCCCTGGTTGACGGCTTCGTTGATGCCCTTTTCGACCGCGGGAATGAATTCGCGCGGCACCACGCCACCCTTGATCGCATCGACGAACTCGACGCCCTTGCCGGCTTCGTTCGGTTCGATCTTGAGAACGACGTGACCGTACTGGCCCTTGCCGCCGGACTGACGCACGAACTTGCCTTCGGCGTCTTCTACCGTCTTGCGGATCGTTTCGCGGTAGGCCACTTGCGGCTTGCCCACGTTGGCTTCCACGCCGAACTCGCGCTTCATGCGGTCCACGATGATTTCGAGGTGAAGCTCACCCATGCCCGAGATGATGGTCTGGCCCGATTCCTCGTCGGTCTTCACGCGGAAGGACGGATCTTCTGCAGCCAGGCGCGACAGCGCGATGCCCATCTTTTCCTGGTCGGTCTTGGTCTTGGGCTCGACGGCCTGCGCGATCACAGGCTCGGGGAACACCATGCGCTCCAGCGTCACGATGGCATCGGGATCGCACAGGGTTTCACCCGTGGTCACATCCTTCAGACCCACGCAGGCAGCGATGTCGCCAGCACGGATTTCGTCGACTTCCAGGCGTTCGTTGGCGTGCATCTGCACGATACGGCCGATACGCTCCTTCTTGCCCTTGACGGGGTTGTACACCGTGTCGCCCTTGGACAGAACGCCAGAGTACACGCGCACAAAGGTCAACTGGCCCACGAACGGGTCGGTCATCAGCTTGAAGGCCAGCGACGAGAACTTCTCGCCGTCGTCCGCCTTGCGAGTGGTTTCCTGCTCGTCTTCATCCGTGCCGGCAACCGGGGGAATGTCCACCGGCGACGGGAGGAAGTCGATGACGGCGTCGAGCATGCGCTGAACACCCTTGTTCTTGAACGCGGTTCCGCACAGCATCGGCTGGATTTCCGTGGCGATCGTGCGCGTGCGCAGGCCAAGCTTGATCTCTTCCTCGGTGAGGTCGCCCTCTTCGAGGTACTTGTTCATCAGCTCTTCGCTGGCCTCGGCAGCCGCCTCGACCATCTTCTCGCGCCATTCCTTGGCCGACTCGGAGAGTTCAGCAGGAATATCCTGGTAGTCGAACTTCATGCCTTGCGACGCTTCGTCCCAGATGATGGCTTTCATCTTGAGAAGGTCGACAACACCCTTGAAGTTGTCCTCTGCCCCGATCGGAATCACGATCGGCACAGGGCTGGCCTTCAGGCGCAGGCGCATCTGGTCATAGACCTTGAAGAAGTTCGCGCCGGTGCGGTCCATCTTGTTGACGAACGCGAGACGCGGCACCTTGTATTTGTTGGCTTGACGCCAGACGGTTTCCGACTGGGGCTGAACGCCACCCACAGCGCAGTACACCATGCAAGCACCATCCAGCACCCGCATGGAACGCTCCACCTCGATGGTGAAGTCCACGTGGCCGGGGGTATCGATGATGTTGAAGCGGTGCTCGGGATAGGACAGGTCCATTCCCTTCCAGAAGCAGGTCGTGGCAGCCGAGGTGATCGTGATGCCACGCTCTTGCTCCTGCTCCATCCAGTCCATCGTGGCAGCGCCATCGTGCACTTCACCGATCTTGTGGTTCACACCGGTGTAGAACAGGATGCGTTCCGTGGTGGTGGTCTTGCCGGCGTCGATGTGCGCGGAAATACCGATGTTGCGGTAGCGCTCGATGGGGGTTTTGCGGGACATGGTTTACTCCGTTAACGGCTGAAAGCCCGCCCACCACATGGCGGGTCGGGCTCTCGGCCAATTCCTGATATGAGGGCGGTTCTTAGAATCGGAAGTGGCTGAAGGCCTTGTTGGCTTCAGCCATGCGATGGACTTCATCGCGCTTCTTCATCGCGCCACCGCGGCCTTCGGTGGCTTCCATCAATTCGTTCGCGAGGCGCAGGGCCATCGACTTTTCACCGCGCTTGCGGGCGGCTTCCTTGATCCAGCGCATCGACAGAGCCAGGCGGCGGACCGGACGCACCTCGACGGGCACCTGGTAGTTCGCACCGCCGACGCGGCGGGACTTGACTTCCACCATCGGCTTGACGTTATTGATGGCGATGATGAAAGCCTCGAGCGGATCCTTGCCCGGGTTCTTCTGCTCGATGAAGTCAAGCGCGCCATAGATGATGCGCTCGGCAACAGCCTTCTTGCCGCCTTCCATGATCACGTTCATGAATTTGGACAGCTCGACATTGCCGAATTTTGGATCCGGCAGGATTTCACGTTTGGGAACTTCGCGACGACGTGGCATTTTCTAACCTCTTTGCTTCAGTTGGCGCCCGTTTCGGTGGCGCCGCGAGAGCCATGCGGACCCTCACTTACTCGACCCGATCGGCGGGTCACTTCGCCCAGATTCGCCCGCCAAGGCGATTGGACACCGAAATAAATTTCTTGTTGACGACAGAAGACCGATCAGGCCTTCTTGGGACGCTTGGCACCGTACTTGGAGCGCGATTGCTTGCGATCCTTGACGCCTTGCAGGTCGAGCGAACCGCGAACGATGTGGTAACGCACACCGGGCAGATCCTTCACACGGCCGCCGCGCACGAGCACAACGCTGTGCTCTTGCAGGTTATGGCCTTCGCCGCCGATGTAGGAGATGACCTCGAAACCGTTGGTCAGGCGCACCTTGGCAACCTTACGCAGAGCGGAGTTCGGCTTTTTAGGCGTCGTGGTGTAGACGCGAGTGCAGACACCGCGGCGTTGCGGGGAGTTCTGCATGGCAGGGCTCTTCGACTTGGTCTTTTCGACCTCGCGACCCTGACGCACCAGTTGATTGATGGTAGGCATTAAAACTTGTTCCCAAATTGAGACTCGCCACCGCGCCGCCCAAGCAGACCGCAGCAATTGCGAACCCGCCCCGTGACAGGCATGCGACAGATGACGAAAACGTGAAACCCTTCGGATTTTTCCGAAAAGCCCTCGATTGTAGCACTGGGCTTCAGCGAGGGCAACGCACCGTCCTACTTGATCCAAAGACGCAGCGCGTCCCAGGTTCGACCGAGGACGCCAGCCTGTTCGACCGGCTCGAGCGCCACCAGGGGCAACTCGGTGATCAGCTGGTCTCCCATCTTGATCTTCAGGGAGCCGACGGGCTGGTTCTTCGCGAAGGGCGCCACCAAGGGCTCGGGACGCGCGACTTCGGTCGTCACCTTGCTGGCGGCCCCACTGGGCACCGACACCACGATCGGCTCGGTCCTGCCGAGTTTCAATGCGTCGGTCTTGCCCTTCCAGACGCGTGGCGTGGCCACCGGCTGGTTCGCGTCGAACAGGCGAACATCGTCGTAGGCGGTAAAGCCCCAGTTGAGCAGCTTCTGCGATTCGTTGGCACGTACGTTCTCGCTACTGGCGCCCAGGACGATGGACAGAAGACGCCGGCCGCCTGCCAGGTTCGGGAAGTCGCGCTTTGCCGTGGCGATCAGGCAATAGCCGGCGGAATCCGTATGACCCGTCTTGAGTCCGTCGACCGTGGGATCGCGGAACAGCAAGGTGTTGCGATTCGTGTCGTTCGATGCCGGCGTGCCCGGGTAGCGATATTTCTTGATCGAATAGATGCGCACCTCCTCGGGGAACTCGCGCATCAGGCGCGTCGCAAGGATGCTCAGGTCGCGCGCCGTCGTCAGGTGGCCGGGCGCCGGCAGACCTTCCGGATTCTTGAACGTGGTGTTGTTCATGCCGAGCGCCTTGGCCTGCTCGTTCATCATTTCCACGAAGTGCTCGACCGTGCCGCCCACCCCCTCTGCCAAAGCGACGGTGGCGTCATTGCCCGACTGGACGATCAAGCCCTTGATCAGATCTTCCACGGGCACTTGCATCTTCGGGTCGATGAACATGCGTGAACCCGGCATCTTCCAGGCGCGCTCGCTCACGGGCAGTTTCTGGTCCATCGTCAGCTTCTTGCTGCGCAGTGCGTCGAAGACCAGATAGGCGCTCATGAGCTTGGTCAGAGACGCCGGCTCGATCTGGGCGTCGATGTCCTTTTGCGCCAGCACCTGCCCGGACGTGACATCGAGCAGCATGTAATTGCGGGCGGCGATTTCCGGCGGCGCGGGCACCTGCGCGCGGGCGGCGCCAGCGATGAACAGCAACGGGGAGATGAGGGACAGCAATAGCGCGCGCAGCGCCCGGGGGGACAGGATCATGAGGGAAGTTTGCCTAAAAGGGGGAAAGATCAGCCAACGCGACGCTCGTCGGCGCGCAAATGGCGCACGACGAGGTTCTTCAGAAGTGGCAATTGTCCGTGAAAGAAATGGCCGCCCCCGGGCACCACCGTAACAGGAAGTGTCTGAGGTCGCGCCCAGTCCATCACCGCTGAAAGCGGTACGGTGTCGTCCTGCTCGCCATGGACGACCAGCGTCCGCTCGTGGGCTTCTGGCGGAAGGGCAGGAACCTCGAAGCGCGCCGCGGCCGTTCCCACCAACACCAACTGCTGCGGCTGCCGCTGCGCCCATAAGCGAGCGAGCGCAGCAACGGTCACAAACGACCCGAAAGAGAATCCAGCCATGGCCAGCGGCCCTTGCGCCGCCACCTGTTCGACGACCGCCAGCAGGTCATCGGTCTCGCCGCGGCCTTCGTCATGGGCTCCGGCGCTATCGCCGACACCCCGAAAATTGAAACGCACGCAAGTCCAGCCGCACGCCACGAACGCGCGCGCCAGGGTCTGGACGACCTTGTTGTCCATGGTGCCGCCAAACAGCGGATGCGGATGCGCAATGACCGCCACGCCTTGCGCGGCTACTCCATCAGCCGGCTGGTCGCGAAGCGCCTCGATGTTGCCCGCAGCCCCTTGGAGCACGAGCCTTTCGGTACGCGAGTTCATCCGCTCAGCGTCCGACGTCGGGCGCCAGAACCAGCCGTTCGACCACCTGGCCGTTCTTGAGGTGCGAATCGATGATTTCGTCGATGTCTGCCGTGTCGACGTAGCTGTACCAGACGCCTTCGGGATAGACGACGGCCACAGGCCCGCCCGCGCAGCGATCGAGGCATCCAGCCTTGTTCACGCGCACCTTGCCTTGACCGGCCAGGCCTTCCTTCTTGACACGCATCTTGCAGTGCTCGAAGCCGGCCTGCGCGTTGAACTGGGCGCAGGATTGTTCGCCGTTCTGGCGCTCGTTCAGGCAGAAGAAGATATGGTGGGCGTAATAGCCGGGAGTCTGTGCTCGAGCAGTCATCCGGGCATTCTAGGAGTCGCGCCGGTCGCGCGACAGCACCAGCAGAAGGTAGCCCAGCGTGGCAAAGGGCCACATCCAGCCCAGCCACTGCACCACGCCGTGAAAGCGGATGAAGCGCCCCTGCTCCCAGGTGGCAAGCGTCTGGGCGAAATATGCGCTTTGCGGCGCCTGGTTCAGCAGGCTCAACTGGATCACGATCGCCATCAGCGCCAAGGCAGCGCACAGGCGCCGGGGAGCCGGGATCAGAAGCGCTCCGAGCACCGCGGCGCACGCCACACCGAGTTGAACCGGCGCGTCCAGCCATGCCCAGGCATGCTCCGGCCCCCAACTCAATCCGGCCGACAGCGCACTGGCGGCCACGCCGAGCAACAGGATCGCTGGCAGCAGCAACGCCCTGCGCTGAGTCGAGCGCGCGACCACGAAGGCCAGCAGGCACGGCACCAGCGCGCCAAGCGTCACACACACCAGTTCGGCGCCAGCCACCAGTGGCTCCAGTTCGAACTGGCGCACCGGCAACCAATCGATGAAGGGGGTGTCGGTCAAGAGCTCGGAAACCGCATCTTCAAAGCGCTCGAAGACCTGGCCAAGCCCGAAAGACACCGCCGCAGGAAAAAGCAATGCGACCGGCCAAAGCGCCAACAGCACCAGCGCGCCACGGGCTTCATCCACGAACCACGCGCTGCGGGCGCGTTGCCAATGCGCGATGGCACCAAGGCGCTCCAGCGCCGAGGCCAACAGCGCGCCGAGCAGCGCGCCCAGACTGTTGAGGGCCCAATCTACGTTGGACGAAATACGCACCGGCAAATAGCTTTGCAGCGCTTCCATCGCGAAGGAGAGCACAGCGCCCGCCATCGCCGCCCCCAGGACCGCGTACAGGATCGATCCTTCCGGCCGGCGGCGGAGCATCCCCAAACCCAGCAGGAAACCCAGCGGCACGTAGCCGGCGATATTGATCCCGACGTCGAAGCCCGTCCAATACCGCGGCAGCGGCGCGGTGACGAACGCCCACGGCACGATGCCCTGGTCGCGCCAATCGCCGAAGGGATAGAGACTCGCGTAGACGATCAGCGCCGCATAGGCCAAGGCCAGCGGCAACGCCGCGGTGCGATGGGCATTCACTGCGTCAGAAGGGCTTGACCACGACCAGCACCACGATGGCCACCAGCAAGATGACCGGCAACTCGTTGAACCAGCGGTACCACCGGTGGCTGCGCCGATTTGTGCCGGCGACGAACCGCCGCAGAAGCACAGCGCAACCATGGTGATAACCGATCACGACGAGCACGAGCGCCAGCTTGGCGTGCATCCAACCCGCGCCACGTCCGAAGCCCCAGCCCAACCAGAGCCACAAGCCGAAGCCGACGGCGGGAACGGCCAGCATGGTCGTGAAGCGAAGCAGCTTGCGCGCCATCAGCAGCAGTCGGGCGCGTTCGGCCTCGGACCCCGGCGGCACCATGGCCAGATTGACGAATATCCGTGGCAGATAGAACAAGCCAGCGAACCAACTGACCACGAAGACGATGTGCAGCGACTTGACCCAGAGCATTGGAACGAGTGTAGGGCGCCGGGCGCACGAGTGTCTGGACTCACGCCAGCTGCCATATGCCGGCCTGGACGTCCGGCGAGCGGGCAAAAAAAAGCCCGACGTTCGCACGTCGGGCGGGAAGCCCTTTTGCTGTCACACATCAAGGCACCCGCTCAGGGAGGAAAAGCGGGGGACGGCAAGCCGTCCAACCTCAAATTTAACAAAATATCCAAACTCATTCAAGAAGTTGGCTCAGCCTTGGAGCGTCGGGAATGCTTATGAAACAGAACTTCCCTGGTGGTTTCGGGGTTTCCACGGACGAACGATCGTGCGAAAAAGCAACACGCTGGAGGCTTCAGGCACAATTTTGGCCAATGACCACCACTTTCGCGCCTTTTCCTGCCGGTCGGCCCCGGCGCCTTCGCCGAGACGATTTCACCCGCAATCTGGTGCGTGAGCACGCCTTGTCCTGCCACGACCTGATCTACCCGGTTTTCGTGCAAGAAGGCAGCAAGAAGCGCGACGCTGTCGCCTCGATGCCTGGCGTGGAACGGCTGAGCCTGGATTTGCTCCTCCCCTTGGCCGAACAGTGCGTCGAGTTCGGCATCCCCGCCCTGGCCCTCTTCCCGGTCATCGATCCTGGCCTGAAGACGCCCGGCGGCGACGAAGCGTTCAATCCGGACGGACTCATTCCCCGCGTCGTGGCGGCGCTGAAGAAGAACTTCCCGCAACTTGGCGTGATGACGGATGTGGCATTGGACCCGTACACCAGCCACGGCCAGGACGGCGTGCTGGACGACTCCGGCTACATCCTGAACGATCCCACGGTGGAAATTCTGGTGCGCCAGGCGCTCGCGCAGGCAGAAGCGGGCGTGGACATCGTCGCGCCGAGCGACATGATGGATGGCCGCATCGGGGCCATCCGGCAGGCGCTGGAAGGCGCCGGGCACGTGCACACGCGGATCATGGCCTACAGCGCCAAGTACGCGAGTGCCTTCTATGGCCCCTTCCGGGATGCCGTGGGCTCAAGTGCCAACCTGGGCAAGAGCAACAAGAAGGTCTACCAGATGGACCCCGGCAACGGCGACGAGGCGCTGCGCGAAGTGGCGATGGACATTGCCGAAGGGGCGGACATGGTGATGGTCAAGCCCGGCATGCCTTATTTGGACATCGTTCGACGTGTGAAGGACGAGTTCCGCGTGCCCACCTTCGCCTATCAGGTCAGCGGCGAATACGCCATGCTCAAGGCAGCGGCGGCCAACGGCTGGCTGGACCACGATGCCGTCGTCATGGAAAGCCTGTTGGCCTTCAAGCGGGCGGGCTGCGATGGCGTGCTGACCTATTTCGCGCTGGACGCTGCGCGGCTGCTGCGCCAGCAAGGCTGAAGCGCCCAGGCCCATGCGAATCTTCCAGATCGACCGTAGCCGGGTGGTCGAACTGCCCACCCTGGTGCCGTCGGCCGACGCGCTCCATCGGGCCCAGCCAGAGGCTGCTTCGGATCGTCCGCAGGCCTACTGGTGGATTTCGCTGACCCGCGCCGAGTTTCGCGAGAGCCAGGCAGAAGTCCAGGCTGCGTTGCAGGCCCTGTGCGGTCGTCAACTGGTCGATCTGCATGTGAGTGACCTGCTCAACGAGCAATTGCCCTCGCATCACGACTACACCTCCGACTACGACGTGCTGGTGTTTCGCCGCCTGGTGGGTGACGGCGTCAAGTCCAACATGGCGCCGGCGCCCTCCCCGACCGGAGGCGGCGCACCCGGGGTAACCAACCCGCCGGCGTCCCGCGCGGGATTGACCGCCTTGCACAACATCGAGACCCTTCCGGTCGGTTTCGCGGTGTTCGATCGAGTGCTCCTGTCCGTGCATCCCGACGACGGCAGCATTCGCAACCAGTTCGCAAGCAGGTTGAGCGACGCGAACGACGTGGCGGCTGCGCCAGCGCTGGACGAACGGGCCCTGACCGCCCGCCTGCCGACCGGGCCCGCCGACCTGATGCTGCGGGTGATCAACCAGATCGTCGACGGCTATCTTGAGTTGCGGCGCGAACTTTCGCGGCAGCTCGATCGTTGGCAGGCCGAGCTGCTGGACACGCACAGCCGCTTCACGCGCTGGGGCGCCCTCATGCAGACGCGCCAGACGCTTCGCCATCTGAACGAGGTTTGCGAGGACCAGCGCGATGCCATTCAGGATTGGCTGGACGAACTCGAGACGCTGGAGCCGGACGAGGTGGTCGCCGTGCGCGATCACGAACTGCTTCAGGTGCGAAGCCGCGATGTGCTCGAACACATCGAGCGGGTGACGCACCACGTGCGCCGGCTCGAACAGGATGCCGAGACCGCGGTGCAGATGCACTTCAACATCCAGAGCCACCGCACCAACGACATCATGCGCGTGCTGACGGTGCTGACCGCGGTGTTCCTGCCCCTGAACCTGATCGCCGGCATCTTCGGCATGAACTTCGAATACGTCCCGCTGCTGCACAAAGCGGACGGCTTCTGGATCGCGATGGGCTCCATGACGATCATCGCGGCGGTGCTGATCGCGGTCTTCTGGCGCAAGCGCTACCTGTCGCGCACCGCCGGCTGACGTCGAAGACCGGTCCGCCGAGCTCAACCCAAAGAAGAAAAGGCCGGCCGGCGCGTTGCGCACCGACCGGCCGATGACGGCGATCCGTCTTCAGGCGCCGGCAGTTGCCGACGACCTGAATGGCAATTACATGCGGGTGCCGTTGGCGGGACCCGACTGGGCGCGCTCGACCGGAGCCGGCATGGTCGAGATGACCTTGCTGTTGTAGCGCGAGCCGGGCACCACGTTCTGGTCGGGGCGCGAAGCAGCGCTCACAGCCTCTGCACGCACTTCGGCGCGATCACGCGACACGGCCACCGTCTCGGCACCGCGCGAACCGCGGGGCACGTTCTGGTCCTTGGCGCTGGCGGCTGCGACGCCAGTGGCTTGCACGTCGGCGCGGCTCAACGCCGAAGTGGCGGAATGCACGCCCTCGTAGGTTTCAGCCTGGGCAGCGCCAGCGGCTGCAAACAGTGCGACGGCGGCGGCGGCGAAAAACTTCGACTTGGTCATGATCGTTCCTTGATGGGTGATGAGGTCAGATTGAAAAGTGAGCGATTGCTGCGTCAGTTCGATTTACAGGCCTGCTTGGCGCTGTTCCTGGCGACGCACGGCCAGGGAGCCTTGGGTGTAGGCAGCCGGGATCTGGCTGTTCACGAAAGCCTTGCTGTCGAGGTTTTGCAGCGGGTTGTGCGCGGCAGCGACGGCTTGTTGGTAGACGACGGCGCGGTCCACGGCGCCACCGGGCAGGGCGGTCACACCGGCGAACTGGGCGTCGGCGTAGGGGTTGCCCACCACGGCGCGGGCTTCGGCCTGCACTTCGGCGCGGGTGCGCTCGCCGGTCAGGGCATGCACGCCTTCGTAGGTTTCGGCTTGGGCACCGGCGGCGGCCAGCAGGGCGACGGCGGTAGCGGCGATGATCTTGGCGGTGTTCATTTTCAGGTTCCTTTTTCGAGGGTGTTTCAACAAATCGAACGGGGTCTGGGGCAGTCGTCGTCTTGAAAGTGGTTGTCGACTACAGCGCTCGGGCCTTGTTCACCCAGGCTTGCTGAATTGCTTGCCTGTGCAACGAATTTTGAACCTGTTTGGTAGGTAAAAACCCGTGCAAAAAGAATCGTCGCGTTCATGAATCGGAAACAATCGCGGCCGTTCTCCGAGAGACGAGTAGGATTCGCCTCAAAATAGAAACAATCTATTCCGAAAAAATGGACAGTCTCGAGCTGATCAAGACCTTCCGGGAGGTGGCCCAGCAGGGCAACTTCTCCCGCGCCGCCACGCGCCTGAACATGTCCAAGGGCACGGTCAGCAAGTACATCGCGGAATTGGAGACGCGCTTCGGCGTCCGTCTTCTCAATCGGTCGACCCGGTCTGTCAGCCTGACGGACGCGGGTGCCCTGCTGCTCGAGCGCAGCACGCCGGTGCTGGAGATGGTTGAACTCACGCAGTCCGAACTGCAGGAACGGGCCAGGCAGCCATCGGGACGGGTCCGGATCTCGGCGCCCCAGGGCATGGGCCAGGGTGCCTTGCCCGACTTGCTGGGCCAGTTCATGGGCGTCTATCCGGATGTGGACATCAGCCTGCAACTCACCAGCCGACCGGTCGACCTGGCTGAAGAGGGCATCGACATCGCCTTGCGCCTCGGGCCGATCCAGGACCAGAACCTGATCGTGCGGCGCCTCGTGCCAGTCAAGTTGGTCCTTTGCGCGTCACCCAGATATTGGCGGCGCTACGGCATTCCCAAAAAACCGGCAGACCTGGCCGAGCATGTGGGACTGACCCATGCCGCCGCCAACACGGGCAACGGCACGCATTGGCGTTTCGAAGAAGAAGGGCGTCCCGTCGACGTGCCGATCAGGAGCCGCGTCGATTCCACGGAGAACGCCGTCCTCGTGCAACTCGCGCTGCAAGGCTTCGGCGCGATCTACCTGCCGGCCCTGGTGGTGCAGTCGCACCTCGACAACGGCGAGCTGCAAGCGCACCTGCAGGACTATGTGCGCAAGGACATGTGGCTTTACGCCGCCTATCTGCAGCGGCGCCACAACAGCGCCGCGGTACGCGCCCTGCTCGAATTCCTGGAAGAGCGCGTGAGCGCACAGGGCAAGCGCACGTCGAGCCCTGCCCGCTGAGCCAGGCGCACGCTCTATTGCAGCCCGAACAGCGCCGCCGCGTTGCCCCAGGCCACGCGCTGCGCCAATTCCTGCGGCAGGCCACCCAGCCAGACACGGTAGTCGCGCATGAGATCGTCGTAGCTGGCCCAGCGCTGGTTGATCCAGGTGTCCGAGCCGATCATGAAGCGATCCGGAAAGCGCTCGATGAGCGCACGCCATTCAGGACAGAGTTGAGCATCGCTACAAACCAGGCCCGGCCGGTAGGAGAGCTCGCCCATCAGTCGCGGATAGCGCTCCATCAGGTCGCGCACGCGTTCCACCGGCGCGCCGCCAATTCCGGTGTGCGCCCAGATCAGCCGCAACTGCTTGCCGCCGGAGGGTGAAGCTTCCATCAGCAGTTCGACGGCACGGTCATCCACGTGGCCGAGCAGCGCCAGCCCCTCTTGTTCGGCCAGAGCAACGATCTGCTTGGCCACCGGCCCGCGCGCATTGGCGCTGTCGTAGAGATGGAACTCGCCAATGCCCTTGAAGGGCCCGGCCGCGGTGCCGCGCTTGAGCTCGGCTTGCACCATTTCATAGATGCTCGGGTCGCGGAACCAGTTGGTGTAGTCGGCGCGGTTGCGATAGACGCGCACAAATGGCACCACCGTGACGGCTGCGGCCTTGGCTTCGGACGAGCCCGCCAAGGTGTGGGTCCCGTCGTTGGGTCGCGAATTCGACAAGATCCCACGCACGCCGTTGCGCTGCATGCGCGCCACAGCCTCCGATGGCGGATAGGGGCCGGTTCGGCCGTCCCAGGCCTCGACGTTGTAGTGAAGGTGCGCGTCGAACAGCGCGCCGGAATACTCCGCCGCAAGGGCGAGGCCGGTCTGCGCAAGCAAGCCCAGGCCAAGCACCGACCGCAGCAACAGCGCCTTCATCACGATCCGCCTCAGGCGAGATGCTGGCCAAAGAACGCCAGCGTGCGCTCCCGCGCCAGCTTGGCGGCCGCGGCATCGTAGGAGGCGCGATGGTCGCAGTTGAACCCGTGGTCGGCCGCGTAGACGTACACCGCCACGTCCGGATGCGCCTTGGCAAAGGCCTGCACCGAATCCAGCGGGATGTAGTGGTCCTTCTCGCCGAAGTGCGCCATCACCGGCACCCGAGGCTGGCGGGCGATCTCTGCCGGCGTGGTCACACCGCCGCCGTAGTAAGGCGCGGCTGCAGAAATACCGTCGAGCAGGCTGGCGGCACGCCAGCTCAGCAGCCCGCCCCAGCAGTAGCCCACGACGCCGACCTTGCCTGCGCGCGATGCGTAGTCCACGGCCGCCTGCAGGTCGATCATCACGCCCGGCGCCGGCAGTGCTTCGACTTGGGACTTGAGGGCGGCGCCTGCCTTGCGGTCCTCTTCCTCGTAGCCCAGTTCCACGCCACGCTGGACACGCTCGAAGGTGGCGGGCGCCACCGCGAGATAGCCTTCGGCCGCGTAGCCATCGGCCACCGAGCGGATGTGCGCATTCACGCCGAAGATTTCCTGAATCACCACGACGGCGCCCTTGGGCGTCCCGGCGGGCTCGGCCACATAGGCGGGAAAGGCGAATCCGTCCTTGGCCGTGAGTTCGATGAATTGACCCATGTCTGAATGCTCCTCAAGAAAATGAAATGCTCGGAGTCGGGCGCCCGATCAACGCGAGCCCGCGTTGTCGCGCAGCGCGCGCTCCACGAAGTCGAGGCGGTCCTGCCCCCAGTACATGTCGCCGCCGATGACGTAGCTCGGCGCACCGAAGACGCCGGCGTCGATCGCCTCGCGGGTGTAGCGCTGGTAGACCTCGTTCACGTCATCCGTCTGCGAATGCGCCAGCCGTTCCTCGGGAAAACCGCATTCGGCCAGCAACTGCCCGAGCACCGCAGCATCGGCGATGTCCCGCTCCTGTGCCCACACGGCGGCAAACACGGCGCCGGCCAGCTTCATCGCCGCCGAAGTCCCGTCGCCCAGGTCGACGGCAATGATCAGGCGCGACGCCGGATCGCCAGCGACCGGGAAGAAGCGCGGCTGCAGGTTCATCGGCATGCCCAGGTGCTGCGAGAAGCGCGCCATCTCGGCCAGTCGGTAGGTCTGCCGCTGTGGCGCACGCTTGCCCAGAGGCAGTCCGCCCGACACGGGAAACACCTGACCCAGGTCGACCGGGCGGATGCGCACCGTGGCGCCGTGCCGCGCCACCATCTCGGCGAAGCGCGGGTGGCCCAGGTAGGTCCACGGACTCTGCGGGGCGAAGTAGTAGTCGACGACGCTGTTCAATGTGTCTCCTTGAGTTCGGTGGCCAGGATGCTGATGTAATCGGCAATCGCGCGGTTGTACCCGAGGCACGAGACTCATGCAGGAGCAAGGACACATGCAAGCCAACAGCGTCGTTCTCATCACCGGCGGCAGCCGCGGCATCGGCGCCGCCGCCGCCCTCCTCGCGGCCGAGCAAGGCTGGGCCGTGGCGATCAACTATGCGAGCAACGCACAAGCCGCGCAACAGGTCGCCGACAAGATCCGGGCGCGGGGCGGCCGCGCCATCACCGTGCAGGCGGACGTCGGGGACGAAGCGCAGGTGATGGCCATGTTCGAGCAGGTCGACGCGCACTTCGGCAGGCTCGACGGGCTCGTCAACAACGCCGGCGTGGTGGACGTGAAGGCGCGGGTGGACGAACTGAGCGTGGCCCGGCTGGAACGCATGATGCGCATCAACATCATCGGCAGCTTCGTCTGCGCCCGCGAAGCGGTGCGGCGCATGAGCACGCGGCATGGCGGACGGGGTGGCGCCATCGTCAACGTCTCCAGCGCCGCGGCGCGCTTGGGCTCGCCCGCGCAATACGTCGACTACGCAGCCAGCAAGGGCGCCATCGAAACGCTCACGGTCGGCCTGGCGAAGGAGATCGCCGAAGAGGGCATCCGCGTGAATGCCGTCCGTCCAGGGCTGATCGATACCGAGATCCACGCTTCCGGCGGCATGCCCGACCGCGCCTTCGAGCTGGCCGGCACCGTGCCGATGAAGCGCGTGGGCACCGCGCAAGAAGTGGCGCAGGCCATCGTGTGGCTGCTCTCGCCCGACACGGCCAGCTATGTGACAGGCACCTTCATCGACGTCTCCGGCGGGCGCTGAGACGGGCCGCAGCGGGCGCTCAGTCCAGGCAGCCCAGCCGCCGCAGGGCGCCGAGGACGTCCGCGGGCGACTTCACGTGCACGACCTGCAGGCCGCAGGCCGCGGCGCCGCGCACGTTCTCTTCTAGGTCGTCGAAAAACAGCACCGACTTTGCGGGTTGGCCGATTGCGCGGCACACATGCGCGAAGGCCGCGGCCTCGGGTTTGCGCATGCCGATGTCCGACGAGGCGAACACGCGATCGAAGCTGTGGTCGATGCGCGGATAGGCGCATCGAAAAGCCGCGTGGTGCGTCGTGTTGGTGTTGCTGAACGCAAAGCAGGGAAAGAAAGCCCGCGCCGCCTGCACCGCATCCAGCGTCTGCACGATCTCGCTGCGGAAGATGGCGTTCCAACCAACCCGGATCTGCTCGTCCGTCGCGTCGAGCGCCAGCTTGCGGCGCAAGGTGTCGAAATACGCCGAGGCATCGAGCTCGCCGCGCTCGTGGCGGCAATAGTCCTCGTCGTGCGAGAACGCCTCGCGCAGTTCCTGCTCGGACAGGCGCGACAGCGGCGCCCAATGGGCCAGGGCGTGCGCAAAGTCGAACTCGAACACGACGCCGCCAAGGTCGAACAACAGGGCGCGAACGACAGCAGGATCGAACTCTTGCAGCGACGCGGGGCTGCGGCCAGGCTCGGGATTCATGGGGTAGGAATGTCGAAATGCTCGATGCGCGCGCTCACGTTCTTGCCGTCGACGATCAACTCGCCGGCGCAGATGGGCAGCCGGAAGCGACGCGGCCCGGCGCTGCCGGGGTTGACGAACAGCACGCCGCCGCGCTGCTCGATCAAGGGTTGATGCGTGTGGCCCGACATGACGACCTGCACACCCGCCCCGGCAGGGTCGATGTCGATCAACGCCAAATCGTGGATGGCATAGAGGAAGACGTCGCCGATCTGCAGGTATTCGGTTTCCGGGATGTGAGTCGCCCAGTCGGCGCGATCGTTGTTGCCACGCACTGCCGTCACGGGGGCGATTTCCTCGAGCTGCGCGAGCACCTCCGGCGTTCCGATGTCGCCGCCGTGGACGATGTGCGCGCAGCCACGCAGGAAGTCGATGGCCTGCGGGCGCAGCAATCCATGCGTGTCGGAGATGAGGCCGATGCGGGTGGTTGTCATGTCGTCACGTTGTTGCGGCGATCAGCGCGCCGGCTGCGCCTGGATCGAGTCGACCCATTGCGCCACCTGACTCACCAATTGGTCGCTGGCGGTGGCAAGGGCCTTCACACCGCCGGGCGCGTCCGCCGTCGGCGCTGGTTGCCGGACGTTGAAGTAGCGCTGGCCCAGCACCCTGTCGCCCGACGTGCTGCTCGACAGCAAGGTGGCGCGCACACGCACCAATCCGAAGCTGCTGGTGGTCGATTCGAAGTACTGCGAGAACTCGTCGAGCGTCAGGTAGAGCGTGTTCGGCGACCGTCCGTCGACGCGCGCGACGTTCGCACCCTCGTCGGAGCCGAGCACCACGCGACGCCGCGACAGCACATCACGCAGGCGATCACCCAGCAGCTGCGTCGGGGCGACGCTCCAGCGCGCGTTGGCGTAGGGGCGCAATTCGTTGGCATCGCCATAGCCCAGCCGATACAGCACCTGCGTGCCGTCAAGCCGTGGCTGCGCGTTCACACCGGCGAGCAGCAGCGGCGGCAAAGTGGGCGCGGCGACCGGCTCGGGCGAGGTGGTGGACGCCTGCGCCAAAGGGCCGGCGCCGAAGTCGTAGAGCGTGGCGCGCGCAGGCTTGTCGGGCAGCGCACCACAGCCGCTCATGAGCAGCGCTGCGAGCACGGCCAGCGCAGCGGTTCCGGCGTGAACGCCACGAGTTTGCATGTGCGAAAGAAGACGCATGCGTGAATACTCCCTCAGGGCCGCGTTGCGGCGGCTGGCGGTGGCTCGAATCCCGACTCGCCCGGACCGGGCTGCACTTCGCCGCTGCCGAACAGCAGCGACTGCGGATTCTGGTTGATGTTGTCGGCCGCGCGTCCGAGCCGGCGTACCGCCTGGGCGGTGTCGTCGGCCATGCGGTTCACGCGCGGCAGGGTGGTGGTGCTGAAACTGTCGAGCGCGTGGGCCAGGCCTTCGGTGCCGGTGGTCAGCCTTTCGATGGCACCGCCTTGTGCGTTCAGGCGCGTCACGGTGGTGTTGAGGTTGTTGGCCACCCGCGAGACGTCTCCGGCAGCCTTCCTCACGCCGCTCAAGGTCGTCGTGGCGTTCTGCGCCAGCGCTGGCACCGACTTCAGGGCAGGCGTGAGTCCGTTCTTGACGGCGTCGTCCAGATTCTTCGTCAGGCTGTTCGCGCTGGCCGAGGCCTGGGCAATGTTTTCAAGCGCCTGGCTCACGCGCTGCCGGTTGTCGTCGCCCATCAGCGCGTGCAATTCGTCGACGGTGCGCTCTACCTTCTCGAGAATGGCCTCGCCGCGCTCCTGCAGTTTGGCAAACGCGGACGGCCGAAGCGGGATGCGCGGCGGATCGCCGTTGTCTGGCTCGACCGGCACCTGCGAAGTTCCGTCGTCGTCGATGGCGATGGAGGCCAGCCCGGTCACACCCTGGTAGCTGAGCGCGGCGTAGCTCGACTTGGTCAGCGGCACGCGCTGATCCACCGAGATGCGGACGAGCACGTTGCCACGCACCTTGGGATCGAAGTCGATGGCCGTCACGCGGCCCACCGAAATGCCGCGATAGCGCACCTGCGCCTGCGGCTGCAGGCCGCTGACCGATTCACTGGTGGTGAGCTCGTAGACATTGCGCACCGTGTTGTCGCGGGTGAACCAGAGCACCAGCGCGATGATTGCGCCAATCAGCGCAATGACGAACGCGCCAGCGGCCAGGGCATGGGCTTTGTTTTCCATGGTTGTTACTTCGCTTCCTCCGGCGGCGAAACGGGCCGCTCGGCATGCAGGGCCAACGCGGCACGCTGGCCACGTCCGCCCAGAAAATACTTCTGGATGAAGGGATGCGGATGGGCCATCACCGTCTGCGCATCGCCGGTGACGATGACCTTCTGGTCGGCCAGCACGGCAATGCGGGTGGACAACTCGAACAGGGTGTCCAGGTCATGCGTGACCATGATGACCGTCAGGCCCAGTTCGCGATGAAGATTGCGCAGCAGGTCACAGAATTCGTCCGCGCCCTCCGGGTCCAGGCCGGCGGTGGGTTCGTCGAGCAGCAGCAGCGGCGGGTCCATGACCAGCGCGCGCGCCAGCGCCACCCGCTTGATCATGCCGCCTGACAGGTCCGAAGGCATCTTGTGCGCATGCTCGGGCGCGAGGCCCACCATCTGCAAGCGGACCATCGCCGTGTCGCGGATGAGTTCATCAGGCAGCACGCGCAACTCCCGCAAAGCGAAGGCGATGTTGTCCAGCACGTTGAAGGCGGAAAACAGCGCGCCGCGCTGGAAGAGCATGCCCACACGGGCTGCCCCGGCCGCGCTCAGCTCGCTGGGCTGGGCGCCGAAGACCGTCACCTCGCCGCGTGCCGGCTTTTCCAGGCCCAGGATCTGGCGCAGCAGCACGGTCTTGCCCGTCCCCGAGCCGCCGACCAGGGAAAGCACCTCGCCGCGGCGGATCGTCAGATCCAGGTCGCGGTGAACCACCTGCTCGCGCCCGGGGGACTTGAAGACCGTCCAGAGCTTGCGCACCTCGACGGCGTTGTCGCTGTCCGTGGCCGTCGGGTTGGCGGGCATGACCGTCGGGTTTGCTTGCGGCGCCATCAGCGGAACCCCACGCTGCGAAAGAGGATGGCGAACAAGGCGTCGACCAGGATCACCATCGTGATCGAGATGACGACCGAACTGGTGGTGCGCCGCCCCAGGCTCTCGGTGTTGGGCAGCACGCGCAGGCCGTGGTAGCAGGCGATCAGCGCGATCAGGATGCCAAACACGGCCGACTTGCCCAGCGCCAGCCAGATGTTGCCCAGGGGTACGGCGCGCGGCAGCGCCTGCATGAAGTACGCCGGCGAGATGCCCAGCGTGAGGTCGGCCGCCATCATGCCGCCCACCAGTGCGGCCGCGGACGTCCACATGCTGATCAGCGGCATGGCCACGGCCAGTGCCAGCACGCGCGGCAGCACCAGCCGAAGGCCGCGGGGGATGCCCATGACGCGCATGGCATCGAGTTCCTCGGTGACGCGCATCACGCCGATCTGCGCCGTCATCGCCGAGCCGGACCGGCCGGCAATCAGCACCGCCGCCAGCACCGGCCCCAATTCGCGGATGAGGGCCAGCCCGAGGATATTGACGATGAAGGTCTCGCCACCGTACTGGCGCAACTGCTGCGAGGTCAGGTAGGCCAGCACCACGCCGATCAACAGCCCGACCAGGGCGGTGATCGGCAGTGCGGTAGCCCCGGTGCTGTAGAGATGGCCCGAGATGTCGCGCCACGGCGCGCGGTGCGGTGCGCGCAGCACCTTGCCCAGGTCGAGCACGAACTGGCCGATCAACTGCAGGAAGCGCTGTCCGGTTTCCAGCGTCTGCCAGCCGATGCTGGCAAAGCGCTTGAAGCGATCCAGCAGCGTTGGCGAAGGCGCCTGCGGCTCGGCAACGGTGAACTGGGCCACATGCTCGAGCACGGCACGCTGCGGCGCACTCGCCTCCAGCCCCTGCGGCCAGCGCCGTTGCCAGTGGGTCCACAGCAATTGCGCGCCCACATGGTCGAGTTGCAGCACAGGCCGCAGGTCCCAGTTGCCGACCGTGGCGGGCACGCCCGAAAGCTGGGCAGACAGGCTCTTCCAGGCCCGCGTCGACGACAGCGCCAGGACTGTCCAACGGCCGTGAACGATCACCTCGTCGCCTTGCTCCTGGCCGCCGGCGGACGCGGCGGCGCGGCGCATTTCCAGGCGCGGCATCTCGGCTTGCAGCTCGGCGGCATCGCTGGCGGTGTTGGTGTCGTGCAAAGTGTCCGGTTCAGTCAAGAAGGCATGGCGCGGCGCGAAGGCCTAGGGCGCAATGCAGGTGGGCTGCCATCAGGGAGTGCCACATCGTACCGCCGCAATGCGTCTGGCAGGCTGTAAGACCATACCGCAGCCCCATGCCCGGCGCAGGCGAAAACACGCCGGACGGCTTGGCGTCGCCCGCAGGCGCGGAAGACGAGCAAAATCGACGGTTCGCCCTTCCCGGCGCCCTCCCCCGGAGATCCATCCATGAGCATTGCCAACATCGACCACTTCATTGCCGGCCAGGTGGCCGCCAACAGCAGCGCCCGCACGCAGGACGTGACCAACCCGGCCAGCGGCCGCGTCACCGCCAAGG
>NZ_JASZYV010000004.1 GCF_030316895.1 Variovorax dokdonensis | reverse complement strand
CACGTCCATGACCCGCTTGCTCTCCTGAACCGCGAAGTGGCCGAGCGTGAAGAAGGCTTCGCGCGGCTCGGTGGCGACCCAGTTGGGGTTGCCGCGCCCCGCATTGAGGTAAGACTTGGCGGCGGCCTTGGCCGACTTGCTGGCGGCTTCGGCCAGGAAGTTCTTGATCTCGAAAGGTCCGAGCGCCTCGTAGTTGCGCAGCGTCATGATGTCCATGGTTGCTCCTTTGAAATTGCTTCAGCCACCGGCGCCGCCGAACTTCATCATCACGATGACGATGACCAGGCCCCAGATGGTGAGGAACGTGTTGCCGACCGCATAGGGCATGCCGTAGCCCAGCGCGGGAATGTTGCTCTTGGCCGCGTCTTGGACCATGCCCAGGGCCGCGGTGGTCGTGCGCGCGCCGGCGCAGCATCCGAGCAGGATGGCGGGGTCGAACTTGAAGATGTAGCGCCCGACGTACATGGCGATCAGAAGCGGCACCGACGTGGCGACGACGCCCCACAGGAAGAGGCTGAGTCCCAGCTTCTGAAGGCCGCCGATGAAGTCCGGCCCCGCATTGATGCCCACGATGGCGATGAAGACGTTCAGCCCGAGGTTGTTGAGCACCCACAGCGCCGGCGCCGGGATCTGGCCGAACTTGGGCTTGATGGTTCGGTAGTAGCCCAGAAACAGGCCCGCCAGCAAGGCGCCGCCCGACGTCGAAAGGCTGATCGGGACGCCGCCCACGGTGACGCTGAGCACGCCGAGCAAGCCACCGACCAGGATGCCCGCGGCGATGAACGAGATGTCGCTCACATCGGTGGGACGATCGGCGTAGCCGAGCACCTTGACGACCGCATTGACGTGGTCGACGCTGCCGCCGATCCGGATCACGTCCCCGCGCAGGATCTCGGTGCCGGGGAGCAGGGGAATATCGACCAGCTGCCGCGTGATCTTCGCCAGGTAGACGCCACGCGCCTCCGGCAACTGCGCCAGCTCGGCGATGGTCTTGCCGTTGATGGCCTTGCTGGTGACAAAGACGTCCACCACGGTGGCGGACACGTCCAGCAGTTCCGGGTCCTCGATCTCTTCGAGAATGCTCTCGACGTTTTCCACCAGCAGCTTGCGGGCGCCCGAGATGGCGACGAGATCGCCGACCTGAAGCACGGTATCGGGCTGCGCCACGATGATCTGGCCGTCGCGCTTGATGCGTTCGAAGAACACGCGAACGCCCGGGTAGGTGTCCTGGCACCGCTTGCCCGCAAGGCCGCTGTGTTCGGTGATCCGATAGCCGCGCACACCGAAGCGGTGATAGGCAGAAAGAATGCCGGTTTGCAGCGTCTTCTTGCCGCCGCCGAGTCGGGTCTCGTAGTCCTTGCAGGCCTTGACGAGGTCGATGCCAAGAAGCTTGGGCGCGAGCTTGGACAGGATGATCGCCGAGCCCACGGTGCCGAAGATGTACGTCACCGCATAGCCGACCGGAATCGAAGCCAGCATGGTCTTGGCCGCATTGGCATCGAGACCTGACTTGTTGATCTGATCGGTGGCGACGCCGATCGACGCGGAGATGGTTTGAGACCCCGCATACAGCCCCACCGCATAGCCCACATCCAGCCCGGCGATGAGTGCGCAAACGACGGGAACGACCAGGCAGGCCACCATCACGATCAACGTGAACGCAATCTGCTTGGGGCCATCCTTGCCAAGCCCGGCGAAGAACTGCGGGCCGACGCCGTAGCCGACCGCAAAGAGGAACAGCAGGAAGAACGTCGACTTGATGGGGCCGGGGATCGACAGTCCCAACTGCCCGATCGCCACGCCCGCGATCAAGGTCGCGGTGACTGCACCCAGATTGAATCCGAAGAACTTCTTCGGGCCCAGCCAGAAGCCGAAGGCCAATGCTGCGAAGAGACCCAGCTCAGGGTATTGCCGCAAGGTCTGAACGAGCCAATCCATGGGTATGTCTCCTTGGCATCTTCGTGTTTGATCGACACGCGGAACATAGGGCTGGCCTTTGGCGGCGCAAATCCTACTTTGGTCGGATGGATTACGCGCAATGCAGGTGCAGGGCCTAAGTTACTGTGGAGATTCGGGCGTCCCCGCTATGTGAGTTGCCATCTGTACCATATTGCCCAATGAAGATATTCGCGCTCCATGATTTCGACTGATGGGACATGCGTGGACGTTCGAGATGGTGCCGATGGAGTGCTGTCCCACCAAAGTAGGGTTTGCGCGGTGCGCTGAGTAGGAATAGCGTTGCCTCCCCTATGGGCGGCGATCCATCCGTTCGCCCCACAGAGGTCCTGCTTAGTCCTCGGAGGGCGCGCATGCAACAGATCCGCATCGTCCTTGCCGACCTGCCGGCCAACGTCGCCACAAGACAGTCACTGCAGGACACGGTGCATGAATACATCGAGGTCAAGGGGGGTGTTGTCACGCTCAATGCCTATGTTCAGCAGATCGAAGCGGTGTTCTCCAGGCCGTCGGAGCATGTGAACCTGGGGCAGACGCCGCAGCACCTCACGCGGACGGGCGTGCGCGTGGAAGGCGAGTATTCGGGGCCGGTGAACGACTTCGTGCTGACCGACCTGAGTATGGGCGACCGCCGCAGCGTCGCCATTGCGATCGCCCAATGTTCGCGCAGCGAATTGCCGCGCGGGGAAGACCTGTTCGCCATGGCCGAGCGCTTTCTATAGCAGGACTGGACATGCCCAATCCAGGCAGCCTTCGCATCGTCTTCCTCGTGGATGAGGATGTCGCGGTGCGCGAGGCCCTGGCGCGGCTGATCGACTTGTCGGCGCCGCGCGACTTCATAAGCCGGTGGATGGCGCGGCGTTGCTCGACAGCATCGAGTGGCTCATGCACGGCGAGGGGAGCGGCGGCGCCGCCGTGGGGCCCGGGTGAAATCCCTCCCGGAGGGGTTGACACATTCAACGATAAGTGAGGACCATTCGTACCACTCACGATCCCAAAGTGAGGAGGGGCGAGGATGGTCAGAGTTTCCACTGCCGCCAGCGCACAGCACCGGGCAGTAGGTGAGGTCACTGATCTCTTGCAGGATCGCGCCGAATTCGAGCGCGTCCTGACCAGCATTTCCGAGCGCATGGGCGAGATCGTCGATGGCGATTTCCTCGCCGGCGTCGAGGCGACCCTGCAGCAGCTCGTCCAGTACCTGGGCTATGACCGCTGCACCTTCTCGGAGTTCATCGCGGGCGACTACCTGAACGTGCTGTGCTCAGTCGGCGCCGGTGACGTTGCGGCGCTGCCGCGCGGCCGCTTCGATCAGCGCCTGCCCTGGTTTCTCTCTCAGTTGCGGGCGGGGCAGGTGGTCCAGATGGCCAAGCTGCCGCAAGACCTGCCGCTCGAAGCAGCTGAAGAGATGGCCCACGTGATTTCAATGGGGTTGATGTCGCACCTGTCGATTCCGCTGCACATCGGCGGCCGGGTGACGGCGGTGCTGTCTTTCGCGGCTTTCAGGGAAAGCCGCGCTTGGCCGATCGAGGTGGCGGCGCGACTGAAGATGGTGGGCCAGTTCCTGGCCGGCCTGCTGGCGCTGGAGCGTTCGGGCGAGGAGGTGCGCCAGTTGCGCCAGCGCATCTGGCATGCCGACCGGCTGCAGCGGCTGAGCACGCTCAGCGCCGCCATCGCACACCAAATGAATCAGCCGCTCACAGCCATATTGAGCAATGCCCAGGCCGGGCTGCGCTACATCGACCGGGGCCATGCCACACCGAAGGTCATGCGCGAGGTTCTGGAAGCGGTGGAGCGCGACGAAAAGCGCGCTGCGCAGACCATCCGCGCCATGCGTTCGCTGATGAAGCGCGACGACACCCGTTGCGAGCGCTTCCAACTGGCCGGTGCATTGGAAGATGTGCTGCGCCTGCTGAGCACCGAAATGCTGGGGCAGGGCATCCGGGTGGAGACGCGCTTCGACCCGTCCTGCCGGGTGGCGGGCGAGCGGACGCAGTTGGAGCAGGTGTTGCTCAACCTGATGTTCAACGCGGCGACCGCCATGCAGGACTGCCAACCGCTGGACCGCAGGATCCTAATTGAGGTGTCGCATGGTGCGCCCGGCAAGGTGATGTTGAGGGTGAGCGACACCGGCCAGGGCATCGCCGCCAGGGATCTAGCGACGATCTTCGAGCCGTTCTGGACCACACGTCGGGAAGGGCTGGGCCTGGGCCTGGCGATCTGCCGCTCCATCGTGGAATCGCATCGCGGCAGGATCTGGGGCGAATCCTCGCTCGGCCACGGCACCACGTTCTATGTCGAACTGCCGCTGGCGCCCCCAGACCTGCACGATTTGGCGGCGCTGCAGACCGCTGCCGCGCTGCGCGACACCATGCCCGCCCGCATCGAAACGGTGGAGCAGGCAGCGCCGTCCGCTTCGGTTGCACCGCTCGTGTGTGTAGTGGACGACGATGACGGCGTGCGCAAGAGCTTCGTTCGGCTGCTCGATGAGGCCGGCTGGGCTACGGCAAGCTTTGCATCGGCCGAAGACTTCCTGGCCGCGCCGCCCGAGGGTGATGTAGCGTGCCTTCTGCTTGACATGCAAATGCCTGGCATCTCGGGACCGCAGCTGCAGCAGCGGCTGGCCGAAAGCGGCATCGCGGCGTCTGTCCTTTTCGTCACGGGACACGGCGACGTGGCCGTCGGCATTGATGCGATGAAGCGCGGCGCGGTGGACTTCCTCGAGAAGCCGGTGGACGACGCGGTGCTGCTTGCTGCGGTGCAGCGGGCCTATAACAACTTCGCCGCCGTACAGGCGCAGACGCGGGTGCTGGCGGAGGCAAGACAGCGGCTGGCGCTCCTGTCTTCGCGTGAACGCGAGATCGTGGCCCATGTGGTCAAGGGGCGCCTCAATAAGCAGATTGCCGCGGACCTTGGTATTTCGGAGCAGACCGTCAAGCAGCACCGGGGCCGTGTGATGGAAAAGATGAGTGTTCGCTCGGTGGCCGACCTGGTGCGCGCCTGCGACGCTGCGGGAATGAGCGCCATGAGCCTTTCAAGGTGAAAGAGCGTGGCGAACGAGAAGGACTGGCTTCAAAGCGGACCGATTTCGCGCAGCTGGACGTGTCGATGTCGCGGAAGCGGATCACCGGCGACACAGGCCCGAAGGTCTCGTGCTTGACACCGTCATTTCGGGATCGACCCGCTCGAGCATCGCCGGCGAGTAGGAGGCGCTATGGTGCACATTGCCGTGCACATCCTTTTTCTCTAACCTTCTGATCTTGGCATCGACCCGTCCGAGCCAACAAGATCCTGTCTTTGAACAGCGGCGGCCTGACTATCAGTATCTTGGGCTATTCGGCGGCGTAGTTGGATCGCTGCATACAGGTCGTAGGGGATGCTATGAACCAGAAGTCATCCTCCCTTCTTACCTGATCGCTTCTATTGGAAGAGATAGCAAATGCGAAGGTTTCTCTCGACGTTCGATCGAAGTGATCAGATTGCGGCGCTGGCGCTAGTAGTCTCCGTCGCAGTTGCTCTGATTGCCTTTGTGGTCTCCGAGCGCGACAAGGAATTCCGCCGCCTTTCGACATTGCCTGCGCTATCCCTTTCGTTCGTCGACGGCAGCGACGACGCTCGAACAGGATTCATACTGAGGAACACGGGTCTTGGTCCTGCGCGAGTTTTGAACGTGCAGGTGTTCGTTCGGAACAATCTCGTCGCAGAGATTTACAATGATGACCAGTGGGTAAAGGTGCTTGCTGAGCTCAAGCGAGTTCGGCCTTCGGCCCCATCAAGTACATCGGTGCGGTTCAAGTCTTTCATGAGCGACTTTTACATGGCGCCTGGCGAAGTCGTGCCACTGATGTTTCAGAAGAACAGTGAACTTACCGAATCTTCTGCACAATTTCTACGCAACGCTGCCAACGACTTAGCGTTTGGCGTATGCGTCTGCTCCATCTACGAGGAATGCTGGCAATTCCGAAGCCCCGGACTGAGGGCCAATCCTTGCGACAGCCCACTTGCGGAGTACTTCCTCGGCGGCAGCGGAACCCTCGCTGATGCGCTCCGAAACGCGCCTAGGATGCTGGAGCCCTGGAAGCCCAAATGAGGATGATCGCAGGGCTGAAGGACTTCTTGTCGGTGTAGCAGCGTGAGCCGAAGTTCAGGGCCGTCGACTGAAAGGGCAGGTCAGTGCCCTAAGCGGCCGTACGGCTTTCCGAGCGGCGGTACTCTCCTGCAGCACGCGCCTGCTTGGATGCGGTGCGAAGGCGACTTCAGAGCTTGCCCGGTTCTAAGGGCTTTTGGCCTGACCCGGTTGCTGCTGAGGCGTACTTGGGCTGCCTTGGCAGGGCTGTTGTCTGCTCGGATCATTTTGCTCACGGCGCAGGCTGGACTTCAACCCCGACAAGTCTCGGCAAGACAAGATGAGCAATCTTGAGCGAGAGGCCGACAAGGCGCGCTGGAGGCTGATGGGTACGATACGCGGACAGGCAGAGACGCATGCACGATGCTTTCAGTGCAAATCCGTCGGACGATGCGAATGCTCGCAAAGTGTTTGCAGAGATGGAGGGCACGCGCAAGGCAATGTTCGAACTCAATCTCGCCACCTACAAGCAGGCCTACGAAGTCTTGACGCCCGATCAGCGAAACAAGCTCGCACGCCAGTGAACCAGGCTGGCGCGAAGTGGCACCACCCCTGATTACCAACTGGCTGGTGATCGCCAGACGGTAGTCGCCCCGACTCCCTACGCTTGAGAACGGTTACTTCCCCTGCCCAACGCCCATGCGAACCGACTTATTCGTCGGGCGCTGAATCGAAGGGCGAGGGGCGGGAGGGGCGACGAGGCGAGCGCTTCTCGCGACGCCGTGCTCAATACGGGAAGTTGGTGCGACGCCCAGGCTGGCACGGATGACGGCGAGGAAATTCAGGCCGCCGTTGCCGAGCGCCTGGGTGCGAGCGGAACCCCAGTTCAAATGCCATCCCGGTCACGCTCGCATTTAACAGTATCCGGGCTGCAGATTTTGGGATAAATTTCCCAAATGGAGCAGCTTTTAAAGTCGGCCCGCGCATTGGACGCGGCCGTCCTCAAGGTCATGCGTGCCCTATTTCGGGTGCTCGTGCGCCATTCGATGTCGTACACCGCGTTCGACGAACTGGCTCGTCGCGCGTATGTGGAAGTCGCAATGAAAGACTTCGCCATCGAGGGCAAGAAGCCGACGATTTCGCGGGCGTCGATTCTCTCCGGGCTGACGCGAAAGGAGGTTCGACGCTTGCTCTCGATCCCAGCGGACGGCAATGCCGCCGATGGAGCAGAAGGCGCTGAGCGCTACAACCGCGCAGCACGTGTTATTACCGGTTGGGTTCGCGATGCCGACTTTCTGGACCCGACCGGCGCGCCTCGCGCACTCCCCTTCGAAGGCGCGCAAGGTTTTGCTGAGCTGGTGCGCCGGCACAGCGGAGACATGCCCGCTCGCGCCGTCCTGGACGAGTTGAACCGGGTCGGCGCCGTGCACCTGCATGAGGATCAGCATTTGCAGTTGTCGACGCGGGCCTATGTGCCGATCACGAGCCCTTCCGACAAGCTCGAGATTCTCGGTGTCGACGTCCAACAACTCATTGCGACGATCGACCACAACATCGAGCATGGACCAAGCGATCCTCGCTTTCAGCGCAAGGTCATGTACGAGTCGGTTGCGCAGTCCGACCTGCAGCCTTTTCGGCGGTACAGCGCTACTCACGCTCAGGCGCTGCTCGAGCGTCTCGACCGGTGGCTGAACGCCCGTCACATTGCCGAGACGACCGCCGTGCAGGGTGCGGCCATGGATGCCGGTCCTCGCATGCGTGTTGGTGTGGGCATCTATTACTTTGAGGAGCCGACGACTCCTCCAAACCAAGGGGAACCGAGATGAAGCTTCATAAGCTGCTTGCTGCCGGCGCTGCTTGCGCCTTGCTTTTCCTCAGCGCCTGCGGGGGTGGCGGAGCTGGAGGACCCGGAGGGGGGGGCGGCATCGGAGGTACCGGCGCGAGTGCGAGCAAGGGCACCATGCGCGTTTCAATGACCGATGCGCCTGCCTGCGGCTACGACTCAGTGAACGTGACTGTCAAGGAAGTTCGCGTGCACTTGAGTGCGGATGCAGTGGACGATCGCGGCACTGGATGGGTCGACATTCCGCTCGCGCGGCCGCAACGCGTGGATCTATTGACTTTGACCAATGGAGTGCTCTTCCTGCTTGGCGAAGCCGCATTGCCAGCAGGCCAGTACCAGCAGATGCGCCTCGTGCTCGCAGAAAACACTGTTGCCGATCCCCTGGCTAACTCGGTCAAGCCGACTGGGGGTGCAGAAACGCCGTTGGACACTCCTAGCGGGCAGCAAAGCGGCCTCAAGCTCAACATGAATGTTGACGTGCCGGCTGATAAGTTGGTGGACGTGGTGCTTGACTTCGATGCCTGCAAGTCGGTCGTGAAGCGCGGCAACTCGGGACGCTACAACCTCAAGCCGGTCATCACGGTGTTGCCCGTCGTCAATGCAGGCGGCCAGCGTGTGCAGGGTTGGGTGGACTTGGCAATGGTGGGCACGAACGCGACTGTGTCATTGCAATTTGAGGGTCTGCCGGTGAAGGCTGCAGTGGTAGACGACCAGGGACGATTCGCGCTTTTCCCGGTGCCTGCCGGCACCTACGACCTGGTTGTGACCGCGCCGGGGCGTGTCACGGCGGTTCTGGCCGGCGTCCCGGTGACCAATGCGGGCGTCACCACGATAGGCAGCGAATCGATGCGCATCGACCCGCCTTCGACGCTCGTTCGTCAGGTCGTTGGCGTGGTCAATCCAGTGACCGCCTCGGTACGCGCGATCCAGTACCTTTCCGGGGGGTCGATCATCGAAGTCGGCTCGGCCTCGGTGGATGGTCAGACCGGCAACTTTTCCATGGGACTGCCGATCGGCGCGCCCGTGCGCGCACCCTTCACAACCAACACGGCGCCACCGAATTTCGTGGCCGATCCAGCTGTGGCGGGCCTCTACACCGTGCAAGCGGTCTCGGGTAGCAGCACACAGAACGCCGCGATCAACGCGAACGCCGTAGTGCCGGCATTGACCTTCAACGTTCCTTGAGCGGAACCACCAGCTATTTAAATCCGGAAAGCCAACATGAGAATTGCTTCTTGGGCCGTCGCCGTCGTCATGACACTCCCTCCCTTGGTGTCGCAAGCACAGGTTTCAGTGAACATCAATGTGCCGGGCGTGATCGCGGTCGCGCCCCCTGCCCCGCGATACGAAGCCATTCCCGGGCCGCGTTCCGGCCAGGTCTGGATTCATGGTCACTGGTACTGGGGCAACAACGACTACGTCTGGCGGCCGGGCCGCTGGGAGCCCGCGCGCCCCGATTACGACTACACGCAAGGCCGCTGGGTGCGTGCGGACGGCGGCTACCGCTGGGTCGAAGGTGATTGGAAGCCAAGAGGTGGACATGGAAATGGGCACTGTCCCCCTGGTCAGGCAAAGAAGGGGCGCTGCTGAAGGTGCCTTCAACAAGAGCGTTCCGGCGCTGCCGTTGCGGCGCGCGGTCTGAGAGGAAGGAGGCCTGGGATGAAGAACTTTCGTCGCGATGCTCGATTGAGCACCGTGCGGGATCCGTTCTCGGAAACTCGTCGAGACGCCATCTCCGGCCACGTCTCCTCAAGACAGCCGGGCGAATCCGATTTGAAAGGCTTCGCTGCGCTGGCCGTTGTCATCATGCTGGCGCTTGCCGCTGCGGCCCTGTACTTCGGTCCTTACTGGACCGTCTACCGAATGCGAGCGGCCATCGAGCACGGGGATGCGCAGGCGGTGTCGTCCTACGTTGACTTCCCTGCGTTTCGGGAAAGTCTGAAGGCGCAGATCCTTCTCGTGCACAACCAGGCCGTCGGATCTTCGGCCGCGCAGAGCAATCCGTTCGCCGCTCTTGGCAAAGACGTGGATAGCGCAGCCGACTCGATGGTCGATGCGTTGCTCACGCCGACTGGCGTTATGGCGATGATTCAAGAGGGAAGAGTTAAGGCGCCCGCGCCGCCCTTCATACCTCCGCCGCCGCTTGCCGCTTCGTCAATGGACACGAGTAGCCAACCGTCAAAGGCTCAGACGCAGCCAGTGACGCCCCCTTGGAAACAATCCCCCCGATACAAGGTCGAGTACGCCGACTTTTCGACGGCTCGGCTTCGGCCAGTAGACGGTTCTCCAGGAGCATTCGTCCTGCGGCGACGCAAGCTAGTTCAGTGGCAGTTGGCCGAGATCGAAATACCACTGCCATAGGTGGGGCGAAGCGGGCACCAGCCAGAAGCGGTCGTGGTCCTCGTGCTGGACATTGGCGAGAGGGGAGGTATTAAAAGTGAACAAAGTCAAGCAATCGAACAGGGCGGAAAGCCGGCGTTGTACGTCGTGCCTGCGGACCGCGGGGAATTGCTGGCCGCCGCAGCATCGAGAGCCCACGGGCCGGACGCGAGCCCGGCCACTGCTGCGATTGCGAGGACTACGCGGAAGAAGCGCATTTCCGATTCTCTGCTGTGTTGATTCTGGTGGTGGCGAGCTGCCAAGACAAGGACGCTCCTGGCCGACTACGGCCGTATTCGTGTGCGTGCCACCGCGGTTAGTACGTCGCGCATTCCTTGCCGGTCCCTGCGCGTCGCGAGACCGATACCCACACTAAGTTCTTGGCCTTCGACCAGGGCCCTGTAGACGACGCCCGCGCGCTTCAGCCCAGTGAAAGACTTGGGCAGCAGGGCCACACCGCGTCCGCTGGCCACATCGCCAAGTAGGACGTGATGGTCGGTTGGCTCCTTCAGCTTCGCTGGAGCGAAGTCATGGCGAGAGAACACCTTCTGGCAGTAGTCGTAGAACGCGGGCTGTCTCGCACGCTCGAACCAGAAGACCGATTCGCGCGCAAGGTCTGCCAGACTGACCGCCTTTCGCCTCGCCAGCCGATGTGAGGACTGCATCGCGACCACCATCGGTAGACGGTCGAGTTCCTGGACGTCCAATCCATGAACTTCCGTAGGCAGCGCGACGAAGGCGGCATCGAGCTTGCCGGCGCGAAGCTGGCGTACGAGCCGCGGTGAAGAATCGGACAAGATTGAAACAACCGTCCTGGCGTTTGCCGCTTGCACTCGCTGTTCCAGTCCGCGAAACCAAGTTGGCTCCGCGGCGCTCGTCAGGCCAAGCCGAAGAGTCGCCGGCAACCCCCGAGTCGCGAGCCCCGCTTCGGCCTCGCGGAGCAACTTCTCGATGCTTCGCGCGTAAGGCAGGAGCTTCTGCCCGGCGTCGGTGAGGGTAACTCCCTTCGTGTTGCGGTCGAACAGCCGCGTGCCCAGCCGTTCCTCGAGTTCGCGAATCGCTCGACTCAACGGGGGCTGAGACACGTGCAGCGTCTCAGCCGCCTGGCGGAAGCTCAGCGCGTCTGCGACGGCTAGGAAGAGCGCGAGCGCCCGGGAATCCAGGAGATTTGACATATCAAAAAGGTATCACGAACTTGGTCATTTTCCGCACGGGATGTCGGACCTACATTGACCCCACATCAACTTACCTAGAGGACTTCATGACTCATTTCCGCCATGCAGCAGCGCCCGAAGGACGTTACGAGCGAGGCTCGCGCATGCTGACCACCGTGGACGGCCCAGCGGGTCTGGAAGTGGTAGAAAACTTAGCGAAGTCGTTTCCAGACTTCGCGCGCTATGTGCTCGAGTTCTCATTCGGTGACATCTATGCCCGAGAAAGCCTGGGGTTGCGAGAGCGTGAATTGGCAACGGTCGCAGCGTTGTGCGCAATGGGCAATGCCCAGCCCCAGCTACGTGTGCACGTGCACGCTGCGTTGCACGTCGGCTGCAAGCCAGCTGAGGTAGTCGAAGTCGTGATGCAGATGTCGGTCTACGCGGGATTTCCCGCGGCGCTGAACGGGCTGTCTGTCGTGCGTGAAGTTTTCGCTGAGGCGGGAATTCAGTTACCACTGGCTTGAGGTCGCCTTGTCGGACGGACGACTAGTCTTGTAGACGTGGATAGGACGGTCTCGAACCGGTTGCTGCAGCAGCGCGACTAGCTCAAGCCCAGTTCCACGCATCATCGTACTGGGCACGCGCGGCAGCGATCTACGCATCTGCCGTGGGGGGCGAATGCCCAAGCCTGCGGCGCTGGGCTCGCTTAAGGTTGACTCCGTCCCTTTTCCCAAGGGGTAAGAGGCCTGACCAGTGTTATGCGCCCGCTCAATTGAGCTAGTATCCCGTGACCACGCGAGGAGGAAATGGATTGGCAACCGATCGAGACGGCGCCAAAGAATGGAACCAGCGTCTTGCTCATCAATCGCAACGGCGACATTGCTGCCGGTCTGTGGCTGAGCGACGAGCGTGGCACCGGCTGGTTTCTTTCGGGAGGCAACAAGCCAGCCGCGCTGTTCAACAATCATCGCGGGCCGACGCACTGGACGCGTCTACCCGCAGTGCCTCCTCTCGAAACCGGTTGACATCCAAGCTGTTTCTATTGGAGCAGGATGATGAACACAAACGCTGAGGATTGCGAGCTCGGCACACCCATAAAGAGCTTCTCGCACCGTGGATGGGATGTGCGCATCTATCTTTCCAAGGTTTCTCAGGACACGTATGTCGGGCACGTGGATATTCTTGAAGGCGAAATCAAAAGATGCCGCATCGTTTTGGCCGGTCCCCTGGATGAACTCCAGGCCGTCAGCGCTCTTGAAGCCAAGAGCGCTGACTGGGTCGACGACTGGCTAAGTCGCTCTCACACGGGGGACACTGACTTCAGTACGCTTTAGTCCACAGCGAAACGGACAATTAGCGGTACTTGCCAACAACTGATCCCTCGTTTCAATCAATCGGGCGGGGGAGTCGCTCTGTTTGTGCGTTGAGTCACAGTGGTCTGCTCCTCAGAGGGCGACGAAGACGGCGTGTGGAGTTAACCCGGTTCCGTGGACACATCATTCTTTGTGTTGAAGGAGCCGCTGACGTCCCCCCGGAAACTAGACAGTTCAAAACTGCCATGCTCCAGTGCTGATTCGGGCCGTTCGGGATCGGCGGCTTGCCGCGCAGCAGCGCGAGCCGCTTGCGACGCTTGACCTTCATGCGAAGCTGCAGGCCCTCCAGGCGACAGAGCCGGTACACGCGGTTCTTGCCCACCTGCCAGCCCTCGCGCTTGAGCATCACCAGCACGCGCAGATACCCGAACCGGGGGCGGCTCAGGGCGACGTCCCTGATGCGCTAGCGCAGAGCACTTTGGTCGCGTGCAGTGCTCTTGGCGTACCAGGACGAGCGGTCCAGCAACGCCAGGCCGCACGAACGCTGCACGCGTACCTTGAAGCGCCCTGCATCCAGGCTGCCAGCTCGCGCCGCTTGGCAGCCTTCAGAGCTTTTTTCGTACGATCTCCTGCAGGATCTGGTTGTCCAGCGTCAGGTCGGCCACGATGCGCCGCAAACGCGCGTTCTCATCCTCGAGTTGCTTGAGCTTGCGCAACTCGCACACGCCGAGCTCCGCGTACTTCTTCTTCCACGTACAGAACGTGACTTCAGTGATGCCGATCTGCCGACACACATCCACCACCGGTGTGCCGCTGTCGGCCAGCCGCAGCGCGTAGGTGATCTGCTCCTCGCTGAATCTGGATCTCTTCATCGCTTCTCCTTGCCCCTCTCAGGGCGCTGGAAAGCGACCGTACCTCTGGTTTTGACCTGGATGGGTCTTCCGGGGGGAAGTCAGTCCCCTCATGGCCGGTGACGGCTGTTGGTCGGATTCCGCCTAAGCTCGGCCAGCACCGACACGAACAAAGACCACCTGATCCTTCGCGCTGCGGTGAGCCAATTCTTTCCTTCTTCGAGCCAGCCCTTCCTTTGCGGAGAAGCTGCGCAAAGAGAGTCGGCAGCCGTCCGGACGCCACCGATTCCAGTCAACGCGCATAGTCAATAACTCTCGACCGCGCGCCAGTCTCGGGCACGTCGTGCTCTGAGCGTCCCAGTTGCGAGGCCCAGGAGCGCACTTGCAGTTCGACCGACTTAGGCGTTCTGACATCGGTCGTTTCGTCGGGTTCTCTTGACGTACTTGCCTCGCCACTGGGGCCTCTGGCTTTTTCAGCAACGGCCAACTGCTGGAGACGGTTGATCAGCTCTTGTCGTTTCGACATGATCAAACTCGTTTTGGATTCCCGGAAGTTAGCACTGCGACTCTTGCGGAGGATCCTGCCGGTGATGCTGTTGCGCAATTCGGGCGGCAGCATTAAGACTCTGTGCCGTTCTGATCGCCGCTTCGGGGGTCATGGTCACCGCGACCCCATTCGGTCCGTCTAGGATGACCATCCCGTCTTCGGCCGTTGCGGTTCCGGCGTCATGGCGCGGTTCGAGTGCTTCTTTGCTAGTCATGCGTCTCTCCAGATCGCCCGGCCGCGCGCGCTGCAATTGATGGGGCCAAGTAAAGGTAGGCTGGATCGAAGTACGCTTTTTTCACCAGCTCACTCAGGTTCAGGATCCTCACCCGCGAGCCACGGACGTGACATAACTCCGCCTCTCTCAGCTCTCGAAGAACACGATTGACATGGACATTGGTCAGTCCGCACACCTGCCCGATGTCCGCCTGCGTGATCGGCAGGGAGAACTCGCTTCCGTCTGACGAGCCGATCGCTAGCAGTCTCGCATTCATCTCACACAGGAAGTGCGACACGCGTTCAATGGCGTTGAGGCTGGCGAGGCGGTAGATCCATTGGCGATGCATTGCTGCGTCCAGCAGCGTCAGGAACCAGAGGCGGCGCATGAGTGTGGCGTCATCCTTCTGCAGTCGCTCCAGCGATGCGTGCGTAAAGATCGCCACCTTGACCGGCGTCAATGCGCCCACGTCGTGATCCAGACGCTTCAATGGAAAGGCGTGGAGGTCCACAAAGTCTCCGGGCACGTGGACCGCAACCAGATGACGCCTGCCGTCGGGCGCATCCACATGCCGCGACATCAATCCCTCGATAAGCAAGGTGCTCACATCGACGGGCGGGCCCTGCCTAACAACGAGCTGACCGGCCGCGAAGGTCCGCGTCTGAGAGAGCGCGCATTCCAACGTATCGCGCTCCGCGTCCGAGAGCTCGGTAGTTCGGTTGCGAAGCACTTTCGACGTAAGCATGGTTGGTCCCTCGCTTGGAATGGTGCGCCTGAACTGGGCGCAGCGCATTAACGTGAATCAAAGCGTGGTCCAAATTTTCCGTGCGGCGGCTAAATAGGTCGTGTCCTACGTTCGCGCGCCGTTCGCGCTTCCTAACCTGCCGTTAAGTGAGGGGAGGCGGATAGGGCCCGCACCCCTTAAACGTTGGGTCGGACGCAACAACCCAGATCAACAGATCGCCCTTGATGAGCTTGGCAGTCGAGGCGCTGCCGGTCTCCGTTTTTTCATTGATCTCCCGTTTTCCATTGCAAAGGACACCCATGGTAAAGAAACAAGTTCCCACCGCCGCACAGGCAGAGATCGATGCAGCCCGTGCGGCTGCCAGAAACACCGACAGCGGTCCGGCCACGCCCCCGCCACCCAAAGCTTGGCAAGGCGACCCACCGACGCTGAAGGCCGCGGAGGCGCAGCAGATGGCCTCGGCCATGCCATACAACGCCCTGAAACCGGCCGAACACGGCGAATCCAACGCGCAAAGCACACCGCCTGGAGAAGTTGTTTCCGGGTCGTCGCGTGTGCCCTTGGCTAGCACCTTGTCCGAAGCGAATGAATCGGCGAAGACAGGCGCGGTGGCGCCTGAGGGCGTCAACGCGACGATCAGCCCTCTGGACCGCGTCCGTGTGGACTCCAGCAATCAGGTTTTGACGACGAACCAGGGTGTTCCAATTGCGGACAACCAAAACTCGCTCAAAGCAGGCGCACGAGGCCCCGTCCTGCTAGAGGATTTCATTCTTCGGGAGAAGATCACTCACTTCGATCACGAACGTATTCCTGAACGGATCGTGCATGCACGCGGCTCCGGTGCCCACGGCTTCTTCGAATGCTATGAGCCGCTCACGCAGTACACCAAGGCCGCACCCTTCCAGGAGGCAGGCAAGATCACGCCGACATTTGTCCGCTTCTCCACCGTCGCAGGTGAGCGTGGCTCTAAGGACACCGCACGCGATGTGCGCGGCTTCGCCGTCAAGTTCTACACCGACGAAGGTAACTGGGATTTGGTGGGCAACAACATGCCCGTTTTCTTCATCCAGGATGCCATGAAGTTTCCCGACTTGGTGCATGCGGTCAAGCCAGAGCCGCATCACCAGATGCCGCAGGCGGCCAGCGCGCATGACACCTTCTGGGATTTCGTTTCGTTGATGCCGGAATCGACCCACATGCTCATGTGGCAGATGTCGGATCGCGCCATTCCGCGCAGCTACCGGATGATGCAGGGGTTCGGCGTACACACCTACCGATTGGTCAATGACGCTGGCGAAGCTTGCTTGGTGAAATTCCATTGGCAGCCCAAGCTGGGTACGCATTCGCTGGTGTGGGAGGAGGCGGTAAAGATTTCCGGGGCCGATCCGGATTTCCACCGGCGCGATCTGTGGGAAGCGATCGAGGCCGGCGAATATCCAGAGTGGGAACTGGGCCTGCAGATCTTCACCGAAGACCAGGCCGAGCAGTTCAGCTTCGACATCCTGGACGCCACCAAGATCGTACCGGAGGAGTTGGTGCCGATCCAGATCGTGGGGCGACTGGTGCTCAACCGCAACCCCGACAACTTCTTTGCCGAAACGGAGCAGGTGGCCTTCTGCACGGCTCACGTCGTTCCGGGCATCGACTTCACCAACGACCCGCTGCTGGCCGGACGCATCCACTCCTATGTGGACACCCAGATCAGCCGGCTTGGCGGCCCCAATTTCCACGAGATCCCGATCAATGCGCCGGTGGCGCAGGTGCACAACAATCAGCGCGATGGCATGCATCGACAAGCCATCCACCGTGGGCGTGTCGCTTACGAGCCCAATTCGCTGGGGGGCGGCTGTCCGTTTCAAGCGGGCGCGGCGCAAGGATTCACCAGCGTTGCGCGGCGCCTGGACGCGCAGCAAAGCGCCGACAAGGTACGGATCAAGCCGGAGAAGTTTGCAGACCACTACACGCAGGCGCGTTTGTTCTATGAAAGCCAAAGCGAGGTGGAGCAGGCCCACATCGGCAACGCCTTCCGCTTTGAGTTGTCCAAGGTGACCGTGCCGGCTATTCGCGAGCGCGTGGTCGCCAGCCTGCGCAATGCGGTGCCCGCGTTGGCAGAGCGCCTGGCGCAGGATCTGGGGATGGAGTTACCGCAGGCGCTGCCCAAAGCCCTGGAGAACCCAACGCCTCCCGAGGTCGAAGTGTCCCCAGCTTTGTCATTGATGGCGCGCCCCGGCGACGGCGGCGTCCGCACGCGCAAGGTCGCCGTTCTGATTGGACACGGCGTTGATGGGCCTTCGCTTGGCAAGGTGATCTCGTCGCTTGTCGAGCAGGGCGCTGTCCCGCGCCTGGTAGCTGCACGTCTAGGTACGTACGTGGCGGTCGGTGGCGAAAAGTTCGCAGCGGACGCCACAATGGAAAACTCACCGGGATTCCTGTTCGACGCCCTGGTGCTACCCGATGGCGAGGAGGCCGTCGCAGCGTTGGCTGCTGATGCGCACACTCTGGAGTTTCTGCGAGTGCAGTACTGGCACTGCAAGACGATCCTCGCGTTCGGCGCGTCGCAAGCCTTGCTGGCCGAAGCCCAGATTCCGCTGATGATGGCTGACGGAGAGCCCGACCCGGGACTCATTTTGGCCGACGCCGCGGATGCCGATGAAGCCATCACGGATTTCATCGCAGCGATGGGTCTGCACCGGCACTTTGGCCGAGAGAACGACCCGCCCAGATCCGAGGTTGCCACTACTGCCCAAAGCTAAGTGTTGTGATGTCCAAGTCCAACAGCTCGCAGGAGAAACAATGAAAGCACTGACGTACCAAGGCGCCCGCAATGTGAAGGTGGAGAACGTGCCTGATCCGGTGTTGCTGCAGACAGACGACATCGTGCTGCGCGTCACCGCCACCGCGATCTGCGGCTCCGATCTGCACATCTACCGCGGCAAGATCCCGGACATGAGAGACGGCGACATCCTCGGCCACGAGTTCATGGGCGTGGTTGAGGACGCTGGCTCGGGTGTGACCGCGCTGAAGAAGGGTGACCGAGTCGTCATCCCCTTCGTGATCGCCTGCGGCCAGTGCTTCTATTGCACAAAGTCGCTGTTCGCAGCATGCGAAACAACCAACGACGGGCGCGGCGCCATCCTGAACAAGAAGGTGGCGACGTCCGGCGCTGGCCTGTTCGGCTACAGCCACCTCTACGGTGGCTATCCCGGCGGGCAGGCCGAGTACGTGCGGGTGCCCAAGGCCAATGTGGGCCCTATCAGGGTCCCTGATGCCCTGTCCGACGAGGAAGTGCTTTTCCTGTCCGACATCCTTCCCACCGGCTACCAAGCGGCCGTCAATGCGCAGATCGGGCCCGGATCGAGCGTGGCCATCTTCGGGGCGGGACCGGTGGGTCTCATGAGCGCGCTGTCGGCCCGCTACTTGGGAGCCGAGAAGATCTTCATGGTCGACCACCATCCGTATCGCCTCGCGTTCGCGGCGTCGACCTACGGGGTGATTCCGATCAATTTCGACAGGGACGAGGACCCTGCGGAGACCATCCTGCAGGCCACGCGGAACCACGGCGTGGACGCCTGTATCGATGCGGTAGGCTTCGAGGCAAAAGGCAGCGCGATCGAGACGACCCTCGCGGCGCTGAAGCTTGAAGGTTCGAGTGGCAAGGCGCTGCGCCAGTGCATCGCCGCGACCCGGCGCGGCGGGGTGGTGAGTGTGCCGGGCGTCTACGCGGGCTTCATCCACGGCTTCCTGTTCGGCGACGCCTTCGAGAAAGGCCTGACCTTCAAGATGGGCCAGACTCACGCGCAGCGCTTTATGCCCGAACTGCTCGAGCTGATCGGCGAAGGCAGGATGAACCCAGAGGTGATCATCAGCCACCGCCTTCCTCTGGCCGATGCGCCGCGGGGCTATGAGATCTTCAACGCCAAGCAGGAGGACTGCCGAAAAGTGGTTTTGACGCCTTGATCGGGGGAAGCCGCAAGTGCGCGTGTCCTCAGCAATATGCTTAGCCGCTCGGCTACCCGATGTGCGGTTGAAGGTAGCGCCCCGTCACGCTGTCGGGCGCCTTCGCGATTGCAGCAGGACGGCCGGTGGCGATGATCTGGCCGCCGGCGTCGCCCGCGCCAGGTCCCATATCGATGACCCAGTCGCTTTGAGCGATCACTCTCAGGTCGTGCTCGACCACCAGAACGCTGTTGCCGGCGTTTACCAAGCCCTGAAGTTGCTCAAGGAGCTTGTCTACGTCAGCGGCGTGAAGTCCGTTGGTCGGCTCATCGAGGACATACAACGTGTGGCCCTTAGGTGTGCGCTGCAGTTCAGTAGCTAGCTTGATCCGTTGTGCCTCTCCGCCGGACAATTCGGTCGCAGGCTGTCCTAATCGCAGGTAGCCCAGGCCTATCGCCTGCAGCAGTTCAAGGGGGCGAAGAACGGCAGGTTCGTTGGGGAACACGTTCACCGCTTCCTTGACCGTCAAAGAGAGTACCTGGGCGATGTCAAGCCCGTTCCATCGCACTTTGAGCGTGGCCTCGTTGTACCGGCGCCCGTGGCAGGTAGGGCAAGGCGCATAGACGCTTGGCATGAACAGCATCTCGACACTGACGAAGCCTTCTCCTTCGCAGGTCGCACACCGGCCTTTCGCGACGTTGAAGGAAAACCGTCCGGCATCGTAGTGCCGCGCGCGGGCGGCAGGCGTGCTGGCAAAAAGCAGGCGCACGGCGTCGAACAATCCCGTGTAGGTGGCCAGGTTCGATCGGGGCGTGCGTCCTATCGGCTTCTGGTCGACCTGGACCACCCGGTGAATAAGATCGCCGCCCTCGACGATGTGTCCCGTGCTGCGCACTTGAAAGGCATGATCCTCGTCGGTGGTGTCTTGATCAACTGGGGGCAGCTCGTGACCGAGGTGCGCGCTCAGGAGTTCGACCAACTCCTGGCTGACGAGGCTGGACTTTCCGGAGCCGGAGACGCCTGTCACGCAGGAGAAGACGCCCAGGGGAAAGTCCGCGTCGAGGCGATGCAGATTATTTCTGGTGACCTGCGCCACGCGCAGCCAGCCGATGGGCTCCCGCAGGCCTCGCGCCCGCGCAGGGGCCGAGTGAAACAGATAGCGGGCCGTATGGGATCCGGTTACCCCCCGAAGTCCCTCGGGCGGCCCGCTGTAGAGCACTCTTCCGCCCCAGTCGCCGGCATCGGGCCCGACATCCACGATCCAGTCGGCGCGGCGCATCAAATCCAGATCGTGCTCGACCACGAAAAGGGAGTTGCCGGATTCGCGCAGCCGCTCCAAGGCGCGCAGGAGTGCCTCACCGTCGGCAGGGTGCAAACCCGCGGAAGGCTCGTCGAGCACGTAGACCACACCAAACAGGTTGGACTGGATCTGGGTCGCCAAGCGCAATCGCTGCAGTTCGCCCGGTGACAGCGTGGGAGTGCTGCGATCAAGCGATAGGTAACCCAGGCCCAGATCCACCAGCGACGCGATGCGTTCGAGGATGTCGCGCGAAATCCTCTGCGCCGCAATGCGCTTTCCGTCCGAGAGATTCGGCGTACGCCGAACATCAGGCGCGGCACTGTGACTCGCGCCGCCCGCAGCGATGCGGCGTTGCGCCGCCTTGCGGGTGGCTTGCCGGCTAAGCGTTCCCTTTGACGATTGATCAGCCAGCCGACCCTCTGACGCCGGTTGCAGGATCGCAGCCAGCTCGCTCAGTGGCAGACCCGAGACTTCCCCAATGTCGCGCCCTTCAAAGCGGACGCTCAGCGCTTCTTGCTTAAGCCGCTTCCCCTTGCAGGCCGAACACACCGCGCCGGCCATGAAGCGTGACACGCGGCGCTTCATGGCAGCGCTCTGGGTAGTCGCGAAGGTGTGGAGCACGTAACGACGGGCTCCCATAAAGGTGCCCTGGTAGCTTGGCTCCATCTTGCGGCGCAAAGCTGCGCGCGTTTCCGCAGGGGTGAAGCCAGCGTAGACCGGGACGGTAGGCTGATCTTCTGTGAAGAGGATCCAGTTCCGGTCCTTTTTCGGAAGATCGCGCCATGGCGTATCGACGTTGTAGCCCAGGCTCACGAGAATGTCTCGCAGGTTCTGTCCCTGCCATGCGGGCGGCCAGGATGCGATCGCGCGTTCGCGGATGGTGAGCGAGTCATCCGGCACCATGCTCGCTTCCGTAACCTCGTAGACACGCCCGAGCCCATGGCATGCCGGGCATGCGCCCTGCGGCGTATTTGGCGAGAAGTCCTCGGCAAATAGCATAGGCTGGCGCTGCGGGTAGGTGCCCGCGCGCGAGTAGAGCATCCGCAGGAGGCTGGAGATGGTCGTCAGGCTGCCGACAGAGGAGCGGGCGCCGGGCGAGCCGCGCTGCTGTTTCAGCGCGACTGCCGGGGGGAGGCCTTCGATTGCATCGACGTCCGGCACCCCGACTTGGTCGATCAATCGTCGCGCGTACGGTGAAACCGATTCAAAATACCTGCGTTGAGCCTCAGCGTACAAGGTGCCGAAGGCGAGCGACGATTTACCGGAACCTGAAACGCCGCTAAACACGACCAGGGCCTCGCGCGGGATGTGTACGGAGACATCCTTGAGGTTATGCTCACGCGCTCCGCGTACAACGATATAGCGGGATCGGCCTTGTGCGCTGCTTGCGACGGGCACTGAAGCGGATTGCCGAGACGCGTCTGGCGTGGCCATCAGTGGCACTCCATGCGTGGCTTCCCGCCGGGCGGGATCGACCCAAAGCCGTTCAGTTGCCGGAGATACTCGGAGGAGGCTGCCCCGAACACACGCGAGGCTGATTGGCGAGTTTGCGACGCCACGCGGCCTCTCCTGGCCCCAATGGAACCGCTGAGCCACACGCTCAGGACCGGCTTTCTTTTGTGCCGCAGGTTGGGCATGCTGGTTCGGGCTCCGTTTTGTCGCCGCGACGCACAAGTTACTTCGTTCGTCACCGGCAAGGGCGCAGATCGGAACGGTAACGCGCGAGTCACGGTGACGGTTGTCAGTTGGATTTAAGGATTGGGACTGACGGTGCTGTACAAGGTAGCCGCTCTTTGAGAACAAAGCATGGCGTGCTGCGCTTTGCGCGTCGGTAGGAAGCGTTCCAGCCTCGGCGCCGGATTCGGGCCCGACCCGCAATCCCTGATTCGTGCCCGCTCCTCCGCTGCCGCAGCAACGACTCAAGCAGGGGCGAATGCGCTCTAAAGGCGGCCCTGCACATGGGAGATTCAACAAACGCGGACCCTGGTTGCGGTCCGAGCTACGAGCGAATCGCGTTCCGCGAGCCTCAGGGTGTAGACACACCGTACTTTGATCTTCTTGCAGCTCTTGCCGGCTGAAACCAGGACGGCTCTGCAGCGTGAGTCGACCTTCAGCGGTACCTGTCTTGTCGACCGCTTCCGACCGATCTGCGGCCATTGCCTACGCTAAAGGTCGCCGGCGCAGGGAGTACGCGGACATGCCGAGCGGGGCCTCCCGTCGCTGCTCAGCCGGCCTCAGACTTTTGGCGGACCGTATCCCAACTTTTCGTTGGCCAAGTGAATCACATCGCTGGTGAGCAACCGATCGATCATCCCTTGCACCTTCTGCGAGAACCGCGCGGGGCCGAATTTCGTCTGGATGGGGTGCCTACTGGGCAATGGCAGTGACATCAAGGGGCGCTGAATCGCTCCGCAGAAGTCCGTTGACCCGGTCCGTTGACCCAGGGCCGTGTGGATGAGCATCCGGCGCAAAGCAGCGCGAGGGCCATGGCGGCAAGGACTTGCACTGTGGGCTTGCGAATCGCTTCGAGTGCATTGAAAGCGGTGGGAATAGGTGATCCGGAGAAATCAAGGGCTTGGCACACGAGGAGCGCCTACGCCGCATGGTCTCGGACCCAACTGCGCTCAGATCGCTTTCGCCGAGCACGGGCCCATACAGCAAATGGGCGCTAACGCAGTGCCGCCAATATCAGGAGCCCCCCGAATAATGTCCAGTCATTGATGATGTGCGCGCCAGTGGACACCCAAATGTTCTTCGTCTTGATGTAGGCAAGGCTGAGCACCAACCGGGCGCTTCCAATCACGACGAAACACTGCATAAGATTCCAGCCATAGGTAGGCAGATGAATCGCAGCAAACCATGCGGACGAAACCAACCAGGCGCCCAGGATCGATTGCCGTCGAGAGAGTTTGAGCTTTGCAGACAGCAGGTAAAGCGTTGCGAGAAACGGGAGAATGGTGACCACCTCCTCGCCGAAGAGTTGTGGCGCGGTGCGCACGAAAAAAAGGCTCCGGTCAATCGTTGACATATTGACAAGACCGGCGACGGCTGCATTCGCATTCATCGTTCCCGCGGTGCCGAGAGTCAGCGCGACGAGAAAAGTCACGGCAATGTTGAGCATGGCGATCAGGAACATCCACATCACGTCGCGCCAGCCGACGCGACGGAAGATGGCATGCCAGTGAGCAGGGGCCACGATCACCAGACCCACCAATGGCACGACCGGGAACAGGATAGCGGCGAGGTAAGGCGCCGCGGCCCCGGTCGGCGCAAGCAGTTGCGTGGTGAGAAACGCAAAGCCCAACACCACCATGCCCATCACGAACCACCACTGCAGCCCCCTAATGAGCGTTGGATGCGCGTTGTAGAAGGGGAAGTCGTCTCCGGGGTACTCCAGCCAGCTGACACGTTCATGCGGCTTGAGTCGTGGCTCCAGAGCGCCGAGATCGGTGGATCGCAGCGGTAAAGTCACGCTATCGCCCGCCTTCTTTGCCCGTGTACATCGCGCGCTCAACTCGCCCTTGTCTATCGACCAAGCAAGACCACGGCGCATTAGCTCCCGGCACGCTCACCGTCACACCGGTGCCAGCCTCAGCCGTCATGACGTCGATGACCTTCAAATTGTTGCGTGCGACATTCGTGCTTTTGGCAACTGCTGCGAGACATGCATTTTCAGCGTTGGGTTTGCTGTTACGCGCCGTCGCTGGTGCCGGCCCGGTGCTGGCTGAGCTTGCGACGTGGCAAATCCCGTTGGCCCGCTTTGGTCCGGTGTAGGACACCGTGGGCGTCCCATCCGGATTGATGCTAATACTTAGCGTGACGCCAGCACCACTAGCCTCGTAGTAGTTGTCATTGAAGCGCTTTAGCTTGGTCTCTTTGCCGTTGATGAAAACGGGGCCGCCTTCGTCTGCATGAACATCGAGATTTCCCGGGCATGTGTAGTTCAGCATCGGGATGGCGGCAGAGGAGGTGCCAGCGGCGGCAAGTAGGCACATCGCAATCGCAAGCTTGCACATGACTGTTGCCTTATTGGTCTTGAAGAGATTCGACGCACCGACGCCTTGCGCCCTTGAACGCCATCGCAGCCGCGCAGAAGCGTCCAGGGGCCGTGGCAATTGTCATGGAATAGCAGAACCCGAAACACCTGCAATTTCATCCAGCCCAGCCCAGCGCGTCGGTCATGATTCGGCATACTCAGTACAGCAAATGGTTGTCCAACGGCGCTCACGCGAGCCGTGCTGCAAGATGCGGATTGCCGCAGCAGCGCGCATGTAGACACGCACTCGCGTGAACCCGACTTCGACCGCCCAAGATTGACGTAGTGGGCATTTCGTCTGGAATCGATAGCGAACCAGTCTCAACGCTTCGACGGATCGAACGGCTGCAACCAGTCTGAATCCGAAGTTCGGCTTCCGGCCGAAGTGCAGCGGTCGCCGACCTTAGGGCTATGCTTGCATCCGGCCGCTGTCGCCGCCGGAAACGGCCGGCCGCGAGCATAGCTCGAATGTTGGCTACCTCCACGACGGCGTCGCTGAGCTTCTGCAGCGGCGGATGGGGGGCGGCCGGCGCGAAGACTCTAGCCAGGTAACGAACCCGGTCATCGCAGGCATGCCCAACTCGGTAAAGGTGGGCGCGTCGGGAAGCGTGCGGCTTCTTCGGGTGCCGCCGACGGCAAGCGCATTAACGCGGCCGGCATTGATCATTCCGTTCGCCAAGCCCGGGTCGCTGACCATGGCAGAGACCTGGCCTGATACGACGTCCTGCGCGACCGGTGCCGACCCCTTGTAGGGGATATCCTCCATCGACAGGGTAACCAGCTTACTGAAATAGGCGCCGGCCAGGTGCGAATCCGAGCCCGCGCCGAACGTCTAGGGCTCAGTTGGTCACGATCTTGAGACGAGGGATCATGTCTTTGAAGACCTTGCTGTCGCGCGCCATCACAGCCTTAAAGCCCTCGTCGTCGGCATAGACGTAGCCAAGGTTCAGTTTCTTCAATGCGTTTTGGAGTTCCGGTTCTTTCGCGATCTCCGCAACCGAGATCCTCAGCATCTTCACGACCTCCGGGGGCAGGCCTTTTGGCCCCATGATTCCGCGCCAGGTTCCGATCGAAAGGTCGACGTTCTTTTCCTTCATTGTGGGAACGTCCTTGAACTCCTCGAGGCGCTTGTCCGCCATCACGGCCAGGACGCGAAGCTTGCCTGCGGCCACGTGGGCGGCCACCTCGCCGGGGCTGGCCGTCACCGCATCGAGCTGACTGCTCAGCAGCGCGAGGACTGAAGGCGCGGCGCCTTGGTACGGGATACGGTTGAATTGCAACTGGGTCTTCTCTTCGAAGGCAGCAGCGGCGATGTCGTAGATCGAACCGTTGCCGGAGGTGCCCATGACCATCTTGCCGGGCTCCTTGCGTGCCGCGGCGATGAAGTCATCGATGGTCTTGTAGGGCGAGTCGGCCCGCACGATGATCGACGCCGGATCGGCGTTCAGCTGTGCGATCGGCGTGACGTCGGCGTAGGTGCGATTGAAGAGGTTGAGGTGCGGCAGGATTACCATCTCGACCGTGACGACACCTAGCGTGTAGCCATCGGGCTTGGCGTTCATCATGTAGTTCCACCCGATGCCACCACTCGCGCCGGACTTATTGATGACAACGACACCCTTCGGAAAGTGCTTTTGCGCCGCGGCGCCAAATGCGCGCGCCACTGCATCAGTTCCGCCGCCCGGCTGGAAGGGAACGACCAGTTCGATTGGGCGGCTCGGATAGTCATCTGCGAGCGCGAGCCCTGGGGCGAGCGAGGCGGCGGCGAGCACCGTGAAGGAGATGAGGGTGCGGCGGTGAAATTGAATCATGGACTTGTCTCGGTAGTTATTGGAAGCTTGAAGATCTTGATCGCGTTCAGCGAATGAACTGGTCGACGTACTCGGCGCCCAAGCCAGAGGCCGTGTAGTGGGCGCGGCACATGTCGATCTTGGTGAAGACGTCTTCGTAGCCGGTTTGGTGGCCGAAGGGATCCACATAAATCATGGCGCCGGTGATGTGGAACAGCGTGATCATCTCGGGCACGTTCTCAGGCACGACCAGCGTGTGCGTCTCCCCAGGCGGCTCGAAGACATACGAGCCTTCCTTCGCCTTCCAGTCGTGCTCCAGGTAGTGCCACGCTCCGCGCAACACCACACCATGCACCGGCGCCGGATGGCGATGCCGGCTTAGCACGCCGGATTTGCGCACACGCAAGAGGTTGACCCAGTAGCCCTGCACGGTGTTGAGGCACAGCGGGCGGAACCAGACGTTCTCCATCTGCGGCACCCACACGCGCTCGTCTTCCGGGACGACGGCGTCGACAACGATCTCGTTCGCGACGCCTTGCGGGAACGGGAGCTGGTAGGGCATGCGGGACATATCGAGTCCGCCGGCGCGCGAGGGCGCAGAGTCGGCCGGAATCGGTGCCCCAGGAAGGGCCGAAGTGTTCATAGTGGGTTTTCGTTGATGGAAATCAGGCGGCGAGATAGCCGCCATCGACGGGAAGCACAGTGCCCGTGACAAAGCCAGCAGCGTTCGAGCACAGAAACATCACCGGACCGGCAATGTCCTCGGGCCGGCCCCATCGGCCCATGGGCGTGCGAGACAGCACCGCAGCACTGCGCGCGGCGTCGTCCTGCAGCCCCTGGGTCAGCGGCGTGGCGATCCATCCGGGTGCGACCGCGTTGACACGGACGCCCTGGGCGGCCCAGGCGATTGCCAGGCTCCTGGTCAGCTGCGCGATGCCGCCCTTGCTTGCGCTGTATGCAGGCACCAGCCCACCGCCGAAGAAGCTGAGCATCGAGGCGATGTTGACCAGGCTTCCGCCACTTGCAGCCAATCGCTGCCGCGCCGCGGCGGCCACTCGCATCGCGCCGTTCAGGTTAATGTCGATCACTTGCCGGAACACCTCGGGGTCATGCTCCTCGCCACGGCGGATGACGCCGGCGGCGTTGATCACGATGTCCAGGGTCGGGCAGTTTTCGAGCACGCGGTCGATCGAGCCGGCGTCTGTCACGTCCATCGCCTCGAACGCGATCCCGGATGCACCGGGGGGCTCCTTGCCGATCACGCCAGCGGCGGTCACTGCACAGCCTGCATCCCGCAGGGCCTCGGCAATCGCGAGTCCGATACCGCTCGTGCCGCCGGAGACGAGCGCGGCCTTGCCGCCGAAATCAAAGAGCATCGCGCGGCTCCTCATTTCACGGACGGGCACTTGGCCCGCGCCACCACTTCCTGAGAGTACGGGCCGAGTACGGGCCCCTCGCCCGCCAACGTGGTGCGTCGGAAGACACGCCGGTAGCGCCCCATGTCGTAGACCTCGGCCTTGTGCAGCGTGGTCCGGTTGTCCCAGACGACCAGGTCGCCTTTTTTCCACTTGTGGAAGTAGCAGAACTCGGGTCGCGAGACGTGCTCAACCAGTTGGCGATGCAGGGCCTGGCCTTCCTCCAATGGCATGCCGCTGATCTCGTTGCCCGCGTTGGCGGTCATGAAAAGCGAGCGACGACCATCCGGATGAACGCGCACCAGCGGATGGCTGACCGGGGGCACGGCGTTCTTCTCGAAGTTCGAGAGCGGCGGCAGCGAAGCGAACATCCGGCGGCCGTGCTCATACGAATGGACCATGTGCAGCGGCTCGATCCTGGACTTCAAATCGTCCGGGAGCGCTTCGTAGGCCAGCACCATATTGGAGAAGCCCGTGCGTCCTCCGACGGCATCGTCGGGCATCACTTCGATGCCATACAACAGCGAGGCGTATGCGGGCACATAGCGATAGGAGCTGTCGGTATGCCACAGCGCATTGACCTTCTGGAAGATCACGCGATGATCGGTCTCGGGAAGATGCTCGCCCTGTGCCGACACATTGGCCACGTTGTAGACGGTCGACGCGGAGACAGTCTTGTTCTCCTCCGGAAAATCTTCCAGCAAACCCCACTGCTCGGTGAAGGCAATCTGCTGCTGCTCAGTGAGCTTCTGGTCCCGAAAGCACAGCACTCCATAGTTATCGAGTGCACCGCGAAATGCCCGGATCTGCTCGGGATGCATGGGCAGGGAAAGGTCGATCCCTGTGATTTCGGCGCCCAGCGCCGGGTTGAGCCTCGTGACCACGGGTTGCTCGACGATTTCAGCTTGTTCCATATTTCCTCAGGGTGGACGGTGGACGGAGTACCCGCCTGCTGCCTTAAAGATCAAGTCATCGCAGGGGCAGGTGAATTCTGGCATGCTACTGGCATGCCAGTCATATGCCAACAGGTTTGCCCACAAATTCCAGTTGGCAAGCTCGTAAACCCGAGCCCGGCGCCTAAGCCGGCGGCACGCAAGGCCCCGGTCGAAATTCAGGGGTGTGGCAACGTCTGTCTGGCGAATTCCACTAGGTGGTCGATCAGGCGATCGGAAGCCTGCGCCGCCCGGGCGGCGTCGCCTTCAGCAACAGCCCGAACGACTTCGACGTGGAATCGGGCCGTGACCGGCAGATGGCGCGGCGCATCAAGGTGGAAGAACCAGAAACGCCTGGATATCGAATGCAGCCTCGCGACGGTCTCGGCCGCGACGGTGTTGCGGGCCGCTCGCGCAAGCAGCAGGTTGAGTTGAGCGTCGAGGCGCAGGAACTCCTTGATATCCAGAGCCACTGCCGCTTGTTCGGTCGGCGCCAGCAGGGACTGGATCGCCGCCCTGTCCGCGCTGCTGCCGCGGCTTGCGGCCGCTCCGGCGAGAAGACGATCCAACTCGCGTCGCGTTTCGAGAATCTCAAACTGCAAGCGGACATCGACAGGTGTCACCACCACGCCGCGCCTGGGCATGATCTGCACCAGATACTCGCGCGAAAGCCGATGCAGCGCTTCGCGAATCGGCGTGGTGCCGATATCGATCTGTCGGCTCAGGATAGCCTCCGACACAACGGAACCGGGGGCCAGTTCCAGCGTGACGATCATCTCCTCCAGTCTTCGATACGCTTCGCTTGTCAGGGTGTTCTGCGCTCCGTCGCTGGAAGGGCTGACCACCGTGCTGCCTGGATTCATCACGCTGTCCGCCGCGCTCGCCTTCTTCATTTCCGCCTTTTGCTCGTGCCTAAGATACGGCCGCATCGTGCGGCCGACCAAGCCGGCGACTATAGCGATGGCAAGGTCGCGTCCGCCCGCTCGCGCGCACCGGGGCAAAATCGCCGCCAGTCCGGCGCCGCCCTTCGGAGCCGGCAAACCAGAGGCGTGGCAGGTATGAAGAAGACGGCGACAGTCGACACTGATGTCATGAAGTCTGCGGTGGTCGCGCAGCGGCGGGGGACGGAGCAGGACGGTGCCGCCGCGACAACGCTCATGCAAGACGCGTATCGGCAGCTGGAGGAGATGATCGTCACAGCGCAGCTCGCGCCGGGCGAGGTGGTGTCAGAAGCGATCCTGAGCCGCCGCATCGGAATCGGAACAACGCCCACCCGCGAAGCGTTGCATCGGCTTTCGCGCGAGTATCTGGTGCAGATCATGCCCAGGCGCGGCGTGGTGGTGACCCCGGTGGATGTGGGCCTGCAGTTTCAGGTGCTCGAGACCCGGCGCGAAGTCGATCGGCTCATCGCACGGTCTGCGGCCCAACGTGCAACCGCAGCAGAGCGACAGTCCATCGCAGCGCTGGCGAAAGCCATCGAGGATACCGTGGCGCACTCGGATGTGCGGGCCTTCCTGAGGCTCGATGCGCAGCGCAGCCGCTGCGTGGCCTCCAGTGCGCGCAACTCGGTCGCTGCAGACATCGCCACGACACTTCATTCGGTCTCGCGCCGATTCTGGTTTTGTCATCTTCGTGACGATCAACAGCTGCTCGATACAGCGCGCTTACATCTGGCGGTGGCCAAGGCCGTAGTACTGGGCGATGCAGAGGCGGCCGGCGAGGCCTCCGACGAACTGATCGACTACATGCTTGCGTTCGCCAAGGCCACGCTTCCCGGCGCGTCGAACCCGGGCCGTTAGTTCGAGGCACCCCCCGCCCCTCTGTTCGTGAAGGCGCTCGTCCGAACGCAGACGAGCGACCAAGGGTTTGCCCCCAAATGCCTGGCATACCAGTCGTGTTTCAATAATGTTCCACGAGAACAATCGCATCGCAAACACGAAGTGAGACAAGGACCATGGCGCTAAGCATCTACCCCATTGCATCCAACTTTGTGGCCGAAATCGGCGACGTTGACCTGTCGCGGCCGCTGTCGCTCGAAGACCGGGAAGCGATCAAGCAGGCGTTCTGGAAGTACGCCGTGCTGATCTTCCCGGAGCAGGCGATGACGCAACAGCAACATGTCGACTTCGCGACGATCTTCGGCCCACTGGAAACCACCATCCAGAAGCACCGCACGGACGAGGCGTTGCGCATTCGCGAAGACATCGCCGATGTCTCCAACCTTGACGCGAACAACCGGGTCTGGGGCGAAACCAGCCGCCAGCGCATGTTCCAGTTGGGCAACCGCCTGTGGCACACGGACAGCACCTTCCGCAAGATCCCTGCCAAGGCGTCGCTGCTGTACGGCCGCACGGTAGCGCCCATCGGGGGCCACACCGAATTCGCCGATATGCGCGCGGCCTACGATGCACTGCCGGAGACGATGAAGAAGCGCATCGACGGCCTGATCGTGGAGCACTCGATCTTCACCTCGCGCGCCAAGCTGGGTTTCACCGGGTTCTCAGACGAGGAGCGCGCCGCGCTGCCGCCAGTGCCCCAGGTCATGGTGCGCACGATCCCCGAGAACGACCGAAAGTCGCTCTACCTGGCGTCGCACGCCGGCCGCGTATTCGGCCTGCCCGACGCCGAGGCCGCCGAGTTGCTGGAGACGCTGACAGCGCATGCCACGCAACGGCAGTTTGTCTACACACACCGCTGGCGCCAGCACGACCTGCTGATCTGGGACAACCGCTGCACCATGCACCGCGGCACGGAGTTCGACGACCTGCGCTGGAAGCGCGACATGCAACGCGCTACCGTCTCGGAGCCCGCCAACTCATGCGAGATGGCCGGTGTGGCCGTGCCGGTCGAGGTCTGAACGATGGGTGACACTCTTCGCATCCTCGGAACGCCAGCGCTGTACGTACAAGGGCCGGACGCGTCCTTGCGTATCGGCGACGTCGCTGCAGGACTAGGCCGGAACGTGCTGTTCGTCTCAGACGCCGCCATCGAGCGCCTGTTTGCGCCGCGCGTGCGGCAAAGCGTCGAGGCCAGTGGACTCGCGTTCTCGTCCGTCTCGTTCACCGGCGAGCTCACGCCGGCAAGTGTGGAACGCATGGCCAGCGCCCAGCAGGCGTGGCAGCCTGAGGTGGTGATCGCCGCGGGTGGCGGCAAGGGTGTGGACGCGGGCAAGGCCGTGGCGTGCGCCCTCGGCTCGCGGCTCATCACTTTGCCGACGGCGCCCTCGAATGACGGCCCCACCAGCCGCGTCTTTTTGCTCTACGACGAGCATCACCGTCTGCTGGGCGTCGAAAAGCTGCCGCGCAACCCGGACGCGGTCGTGGTCGACACCGCGATCCTCGCTGCGGCGCCGGTCGACTTGCTGGTCTCGGGCATCGGCGACGCGATCGTCAAACGCTACGAGGCGGCGCAGTGCATCGGCGCTGGCGGGCTCAACCTGTTCGGCGGCCAGGCGACGCTGCTCGCAGCAAAGCTCGCAGAGACGTGCGACGAGACGGTGCGTCGCAATGCGGTCGCCGGCCTGGCCGCAGCGCGCGCCCGCCGGCCCGACGCGGCCTTCGAGGCGCTCGTCGAAGCGTGCATCCTGCTGGCCGGCATCGGGTTCGAGGGCACCGGCTTGTCGGTCGCGCATTCCATGACGCGCGGCCTGACGGCCGTGCCGCAAACTGCAGGCGCCCTGCACGGTCGCCAGGTGGCCTACGCGTTGCTCGTCCAGTTCGTGCTCGAGAAGCGTTCCGATGCCTTCATGGCCGAGCAGTTCGACTTTTACCGCGCCGTGGGACTACCCACAGGCTTGCCCGAACTCGGCCTTGTCGCGCCTTCTGCCCGGCAGTTGTCCACGATTGCCGAGCTCACCCTTACCGCACCACATATCCGCAACTTCGAACGCCGGCTTTCGGAAGGCGACCTCGTCGAGGCGATGGTGCATCTCGAGCGACTCTGCGTCGCAGTCTGAGTCCTGCGCTCTCTGTCCTCGCCCACCATCAACCTGGAATACATGAGGTACCCATGAACCGGCCCAAGAACACCCGTGCCCTCGTCTTCTCCTGCCTTGCAGCTGCATGCTTCACGCTGCCGCACTTCGGCGCACATGCCGCCGAAATCACCTGGCGCTTGCAAAGCGTCGCCGGCGCCGGAACGACTGAATACAAGAATCTCGTCGAACGCTTTGCCAAGGAAGTGAATCAACGCACCGGCGGACGCGTCGAAGTCAAGACCTTTCCGGCCGGCATGCTGATGAGCAGTGCCACGGTCGTCGATGCGGTGAGCAAGGGCACACTCGACGTCGGCCACACTTACCTTGTCTATTTCAGCGGCAAGGAGCCGGCGCTCAAGGCAGTGAACGAATGGCCGGCCGAAGTCAATGCGCTTCAAGGCTACAACTGGTTCTACGAGGGCGGCGGCTCGGAGTTGATGCGCAAGATCGTGGCGCGCCACAACATGCACTTCCTCGGCGTTTCGCCCCTGTTGGGTGAGCAGATCTGGTCGAAGAAGCCGATCAGGGGCGTCGCCGATCTGAAGGGCCTCAAGGTGCGCGCGGCGGGACTTGCTGCCGACGGCTTTGCCAAGCTCGGCGCCTCTGTCGTTGCCTTGCCCGGCGAGGAGGTCTACACCGCACTGCAGCGCGGCGTCGTCGACGCCGTCGAGTTCACGACGATGCCTGTGAACTACGGCCTCGGCCTGCAAGAGGTGGCGAAGTTTATCTCGGTGCCGTCGTACTCGGGCGGGGGCACGTCCGACTGGATCGTGAGCCAGGCCGCTTGGAACAAAGTACCGGCCGAGCTGAAGCCCAAAATTGAAGAGGCGCTGAAGGTCGCCAGCATGGACTACAACACTTCGGCGGTGGCCGAGGAGAAAGAGCTGATGGTCAAGCTCGAGAAGAGCGGCGTCACGCTCGTCAAATGGCCCGATAGCGAGATGCGCAAGATGGAGAACGCGCGTCTGGCCGTCATGAAGGACAAATATGCCGCCGAATCGAAGGACTACGCCGAGAAGCTCGACTCACAGCTGAAGTTCCTGGGGAAACTCGGATATCGCGTGAACTGACGTTGGCCGGACTTCTCCATGCGGCAACTCTGCGACGCGATCGATCGCCTCAACGACTGGGTGGGCAGCCTGGCGGCCCTGTTGATCCTGCCCAGCCTGCTCATCACCATGATCGAGGTCGTGGCACGCTACGCCTTCAACAGCCCGACGGTCTGGGTCAATGAATCGGTCCAGATCTTGTTCGGCTTTTACTTCCTGCTCGGCGGCGGCTACACGCTGCTGCACGGCGGGCACGTGCGGGTCGACCTGCTGCTGCTCGGCTTGAAGCCGCGCGCCCGCCGCCGGGCCGACGTGATCGGCTTGGTGGTCACGATTTTCTATTTCGCAGTGCTGTTGTGGTTCACCGGCGACCAGGCGATCGACGCTATCGCCAGCCGCGAGCGCGCCGAGAGTCCGTGGGCGCCCTACATCTTCCCCGTCCTCACCGCCGCGCCGGTGGCCGCAGCGCTCATGCTGCTGCAGGCAGTAGCGCTGATCGTGCGCGCATATGTGGATCCGACACATGCGATCAAGCCTGACAACGACGTCGTCGGCTGACTTTCTGTTCCACGAGGTATCAATCAATGGGTGTCCAACTCCTCACGGTCGTCCTGTTCGGGTCACTATTCGCGCTCATCTTCCTGGGCGTTCCGCTGGCCTTTGCGCTCGGCAGCGTGGCGGTGGTGGTGGGCTTTTTCGAATGGGGGCCGATGGCGCTGCACCTGCTGGCGGGCCATGTGAAGAGCGCCACCTTCAACTACACGTTGGTCTCGATCCCGTTCTTCATGTTCATGGCCGGCATCCTCAACAAGGCCGGTGTTGCTAACGACCTGTATCACGCGATCCATGTGCTGTTCGGCCCGTTGCGCGGCGGCCTTGCGGTCGGCACCGTGTTGGCTTGCACGATCATCGCGGCGATGAGCGGCGTGAGCGCGGTGGGCGTGATGGCCATGGGTTCGCTCGCGCTGCCGGCGATGCTCGCGCGCGGTTACGAAAAGCACATGTCGATGGGCACCATCCTCGCGGGCGGCGCGCTCGGCCAGCTCATCCCGCCGTCAGTGCTGGGCATCGTCTACAGCGGCCTGGCCAACCTCTCGGTCGGCCAGGTCTTCCTTTCCGGGCTGATGCCGGGCCTGTTGCTCGCCTCGCTTTTCATCACCTACGTGTTGCTCAAGTGCTGGATCAACCCGGCGGCAGGCCCTGCGATGCCGGCCGAGGAACGCGCTCGCATCACCGGTCGCGAGCGAATCGCAAGTCTGCTGGGCATCGTGCCCATGGCGCTGCTGGTGCTGGCGGTGCTGGGTGCCATGTTCACCGGAATCGCAGGGCCCACTGAAGCAGCAGCGGTCGGCGCGGTCGGCAGCATGGTGATCGGCTTCGCCCGCCGGAGCCTGCGCTGGGGCGACATCGCAGACGCGGCACGCGAAACCCTGAAGTCGACTTCGATGGTGATCTGGATCGCAGTTGCGTCGCTCGTCTTCGTATCGGTCTACGCTGGCATCGGCGGCGACAAGCTGGTGCGCAGCTTGCTCATCGGTATGGACCTCCCGGCGTGGGTCGTGATGACGATCATGATGGTCATCCTGTTCCTGCTTGGAATGGTGATGGACCCGATCGGCATCATCTTCCTGACAACGCCGATTTTCCTGCCCATCGTGGTGGCGCTCGGGTTCGATCCCCTGTGGTACGGCGGCATGCTGATCATCAATCTTGAAATGTCATATCTCACGCCGCCGTTCGGCTACAACCTGTTTTACCTGAATTCGGTCGCGCCCAAGGGCATCTCGATGAAGGACATCTACAAGTCGACGCCGCCCTTCATCGCGCTGCAGGGGCTCGGCTTAGTGATCTGCGCCTTTGCGCCGCAGGTCGTCACCTGGCTGCCCAAGTACGTGCTCGGCCAGTAGGCGTCCATACCCTCTCCACAACAGGTTCGAAACATGACGGTCTCCCCGATCAACTACATCACGTCGGTCCAATTCGGATTCGGTGCCATCGACATGCTGCCGCAGGAGTGCGAGCGCATCGGCATCCGGCGTCCTCTGATCGTCACCGACGCCGGCGTTCGCGCGGCAGGTCTGGTCGATCGCGTGCTTGCACGCTTGCCCGACGCCAGCGCCGTCGCGGTGTTCGATCTAACGCCGTCCAACCCGAATGAGGCGTTGGTACGCGCCGCCGTCGCAATGTACCTTGCTCAGCGCTGCGACGGCGTGATCGCGGTAGGTGGCGGCTCTTCAATCGATCTGGCCAAGGGTGTTGCCGTTTGCGGCACGCATGAAGGGCCGCTGAAAAACTTCGCGCTGATCGAAGGCGGCCTTGCGAGGATCAGCGCCGCCACCGCGCCGGTCATCGCGATTCCAACCACGGCCGGCACCGGCAGCGAGGTGGGCCGCGGTGCAGTGCTGATCCTCGACGATGGTCGAAAGGTGGGCGTGATCTCGGCCCATGTGGTGCCGAAATCCGCTATTTGCGACCCGGACCTGACTCTCGACTTGCCGGCGAAGCTCACGGCTGCCACCGGCATGGACGCGATTGCGCACTGCATCGAGACCTTCATGGCCCCGGCGTTTAACCCCCCTGCCGACGGCATTGCGCTGGACGGACTATGGCGCGCATGGGCGCACATCGAGCGTGCGACACGCGAGCCGCACGACCGCGAAGCACGGCTGCAAATGATGTCGGCGTCGATGCAGGGCGCGATGGCGTTCCAGAAAGGCCTTGGATGCGTGCACAGCCTCAGCCATTCGCTCGGAGGCCTTGATCCGAGCCTGCATCACGGCATGCTGAATGCCGTATTCCTGCCCGCCGTCATAGAATTTAACGAAACCGCGGCCACGGTCAGGAACGAAAACAAGCTCGCCCGCCTGGCTCACGCCATGGACTTGGCCGATCCATCTTCCGTCAGCGATGCCATAACTGCGATGAACGGTCGTCTCGGTCTGCCAACGAGGTTGCGCGAAATGGGTGTCAGTGAAGCCATGTTTCCACGCATTGTGGAAGGCGCGCTGCGGGACCATTCGCACATTACCAATCCGCGTCCCGCCGAAGCCAGCGACTACGCACGGATGCTTGCTCGTGCGTGGTAGCGCATGACAGCGGTCCCGCCAGGGCGATTGCTTGCAGGCTAGCTGGATGGGCACCCTAGGGTGGTGGAGTTCCGACGGCGGCTTCGGGCCGCGCAAAGCGGTGTTCAGCCCGGACGGGGCTGGCTACAGCTGGTACTGGCCCCCTCGTCGCCTCCGACCTGCGGTAGACCTCGGCCGTCTGCTCTACCGTGCACCGGTCGTTCAGTATCGGAGGTGCGACAGGCTGCTCACAGTCTTCAACGGGCCTAGCGGTCGACCATGACTTCGCCTGCTGCGCGGCGGAATGAAGCCCTAGACCTGCGAACACTGGCCGTCGGCTTCGCTCGTGACGCGATTCGTTGAGCGACATCAATGCCGTGCTTTCGTTGAGCTCGAATCCTCCGACAAGACGATCTTGACACGCTTGAAGATCCAATCGAGTTCGCCGTCCGACAGATTCCAACCCTTTGCTGCGACGCCGCGCCTCACTCGCGGCAAGAGCACAGTCAAGTCCGTAGGGGGAAGCTCAGATAACTTGCGCCGGCAAAACACGCACAGCTGATCCACCAGATCCGCACATGCGTCGAATCGAGCGCGTCGCTCAGCGTCGGTCCATCCTTCAATGAACCGTCCCTTTACCAAGCGGACGGCAATCTTGGGCTGAAACCCGCTTACTGACCCAGGTCCAGCACACCGCGGGAAATCGCCAGGGATCTGAGCGTTACTCTCTTCGTTCATTGCCGTGCTCCTTCACCGTTCAAGTGGCATTGATACCCAAAGTCGAAACCAGATCGCTCAGGCGCAGCAACGGCCCGCGCTCGGCATTGGGATTGACTGCGCGGACTTCTCGCTCACTGAGCCTGGCAAGCAGGCCGCGAGACGATGATCCAAGGACCTTGGCGTGATGTGCGACGGGGGTAAACGTCATGAGGAACTGCACGAGAGCCTCCATGTCCACAACCCAAGGACTTGCGACCCCTCCTTGTGGCCGCTGTGCGACAAGGATCCCGCTCTCCACCCAGCCCTTTACCGCGTCGTAGTGCGTGTCTGTCAGGTCAGCGACCTGCTGCAAAGTCAACGTCGTGCCGCAAAGCGCCCTGCTAGAAATGTGCCGTGCCACTTCCGCGTGGTCGAAAGCGAGGCCGCCAATTCCGGCAGAGCCGTCCCAGCCGATGGGCAACAGATTGCCCGAAGCAATCTCTCGATATGCCTGGACGAGCTTCGTGCGATCCGTGGTGCGTCTGAGTCCCAAGTCGCGAAGGTAAATCGGGGCCGACCGCCGGTGGAGATCGGCGCGTTCGTCGCCAAACCGGCGTTTCAGGCGATCACCGAAAGCGGCGACCGAATGCCGGTCAAATACCCCGGAACCAGTCCAAGTCTGTTCGGTCGGCCCTTTCTCAATAGCGCCTGCCTCGAGCATCAACCGAAATACGAATGTGGGAACCTCAAGCATCCCGGCCGCCACACGCTCATCGACGAACGAGTCCTTGAGTTCGCGAATTCGTTCGATCTCGCTTAGGGCGAGGAACCTCTCGCGATAGCCAACGGCATGTTCATGAACTGACGCGGTGACCCATCCACGATCGATCGCTGCGTTGAGGCGCTCTGTGCTCACCCCCAGCTCACGCTGGCACTCCAAGAGCGAGTACCAGTTCTTCTTCACCGTCATCAGCGACTGAACATTTCGCGTGCGGGCGTTCAGGACACCGTCATGGCGGCGAGCAATGCAGTTTGCAGCTACGACGCGAAACGGGGTATATGCGGATGCAACGGACTGCTTGAACAGGAATCTGTACCAAGGCCCCAGGCGTGCAGCGACGCCCGTTGTTGCAGTCACCGGGGTCGCAGCCAGCAACTCGTCGATTCTGCTTGAAAGTGCGTTCGGCCAGTCGGCGAGTAGGCTGAAGGCAGGGACGAGCCTGGTCCTTGCCTGCTCGACAGACCGCGGCACAGGGGTCTTACCTTGTTTCGCCAAGCGCGCGCCAAGCGGCGTGTGACACAGGTAATTGGCCAAGCCAAGCATGAAACGGTCAATGTCCGGCGGCTGCGATTCGAACAGGAATCGCAAGCCCTCTTCAGACGGCGGTAGCCCGATCAGCAAGCGCGCGAATTCCCATTCGAAGTTTGTGGCGGGGACCGCCACCAACGTCCGTAGGTCAACACCGCACTCACACGTGTGCGCCGACGGTCGCCCGTGCTTGAACGTGCGATCGCAGCGCGGGCAGCGGTCGATGAGTTGGACATGATGATGGGGACACGCCGTAGCCAGTGCATGCGACCAAATCTGCCGCGAGTAAGCGCGTTGGGCCAAGCAAATCGTGCACACGGCCTCGTCGCGCGTGCGCGTCAGCGATAGCCTCAATGCAGGCCGGGAAGGTGTCAAACTGGGTGCGATCTTGCGCAACTGCGCTGCATCAATTCCCAGTACCCTTGACAGAGCATCAATTTCGGTCGGTCCAAGGCGCACCGCGCACGTGAAATCCAGTGTGCGCAAGAGTTCGGTCCGGCCAGTGAAGGTGTTGTCGATGGCCAAGCGATTGACCAAGCCAGTGAGGCTCTCGTCGTCAAAGGGTGAAGGGCGCGCGACCCACCGCCAGGTCATGTAGTAGGTCCGTGCGACGTCCGGTGCACCGCGTGGTGATTTGGCCGCCCCAATCCATGCTGGTAGGCGTAGTTGAGGACTTCGTCACCCGGGACCTTGCCGATGAATGGATCGGCGATGCCAGGTAAGTCGAAGGCGCGCGCGTAAGCTCGAGAAAGCAGGTCAGCCGACAGATTGCGCTCGCTTCGGCCCAAATGCTCGGCGGATGTGAACAGCTTCTTGAGGGCTCCGATGAGCCCGCCAGAACAGGCATAGGCGCGCGGGACCAATGCTTCAAGCGCGATAGAGACGAGCCACCCGCATTCCTGCATTCGTGAGCAAAATGCTGCTACCACCTGCGCAAATGCCCTCCGCTGTTGCGGAACGCTCCATCGGTAGGGCTTGAGCTCAATGGGTCTCAGGGCTCGTCGCAGAAGTTGCTCGTTGTCGATTACGAGTTGGCGACTGTGCGGCAAGCCGGTCAGAACGAGAGAGACCTTGCCGGCGTCGCTCATGCCCTTGAACCAATCGGCGATCCTGCGGTTGGCCTTTGTCTGAATGGAGACGTTCGAGCGTGCCTCGGCAAAGTGATTGATCTCATCGGCAAACAGGATCATGATCCCTGCCGACTCCAGCGCTTGAACGGCCCTTTGCATCGCTTCTCCCTTCCGGTATTTGCGCGGCATGCCGCCGAATAGTTGTTCAATGATGCGCAAAGGAAGTGCATCTTCAGTGGCCGCCGTAGGCGTTTCGACCGACATGACCTGCGAGTGGCCTTGCGGACCGAGTCGGTCTTTGTAGCGACTGCAGATGTCCTTGATCAATTCAGTTTTGCCGCTGCCGGACGGGCCCAGAAGCAGCAGCACGAAACCTCCCCCTCCGGCCAGCGCGCTGTCAATCTCGCTCGTGAGTGCCTCAAAGGCATCCGAATAGAACGGGTGATCGAGCGTCCACCCGTCGAAGATTCCACACCCACCCACGGTCACCGTGCACCTCGCTGACGGCCCTTGATGGCCTCTTGATCAAATCGATAGAACTCCTTGCCTGGGTGCCCAGCCTCGGGAGCGGGACTGGTCGCAGGCGGCGACACCTCGGGCGGATTGGCCTTAGTGACGGGCTGTCGGCTGGCAGAAGCACGTGCAAGTCGCGCCACCTCGTCCTTGCGAGCCCCCTTGTTTCTGGCGCGGCTCGACTTGGCGTCGTGCTTGGCCTCCTCGAGCCGACCCAGCATGTGGGCTTGGCGCGCTTGGTCGGCGTCCTCTTTTGCATGACTGAGCTGCCGGCGAAACTCTTTTGCGGATCGCCTGTCAATGGACTGGCCTTCATACTCCTTGCAAAAGGCGGTGACGACCACTGTTTCGTCATCCGGATCGATGACGTATATGCGCGCAACGTCTAGTTCGGAGTAGAGAATCGTGACATCGATCCGTCCGAAGCGTCCGAAGAGCGCCGCAAGCTCTTCGCTGTTGTACTCGAGCCGATCAAAGTCAATGCCGTAATGCTGGAGGGCGCGTGAGTCTTTCTTGAAGTGCAGAGCAAGGTCGAACTCCTGCACACTGATCGGGTCGGGCTGCAGGTGGTCTTCCCTCTGTTGCTTCAATAGAGAGCGCGGAGATACGGGCTTCTGATGCCTGTGTGAACGCATATCGTTGATCCTGAGGCAGTAGTCGTCGTAGACGAACCGGTAGATGCGACCACGAAGGTCTTCGATGGTGAGAAGTTGCTCGCTTTGGGGTGGCGTGCGGGGCTTGTGGCGCTGCACGGCGGACTTTGTTGAGCCTGGCAGAGTCCGCACATAGTCTTTCAATACGCCAAAGAAGCGTTCGATATGAGGCTTCTCTTGGGGCGTGAACGGCTTGCATCTGGCGGTGTCTCCGTGCAGCACGCGAACAACCTCGATGGCCTCTGCCCCGATGAATTCGCTGCCGTTGTCCACCAGCAATTGGTTGGGCTTTCCGAAGACTTCAAGACGGTTGCGAATGCCGAACTTTTCGTCGAAGCCTTCCGGCTTTTTGAAGTACATGAAGCGCAGCATCTCGACGAACGGTAGCGCAGAGGGCTTGAGGATGGTCAGGTACAGACCGAGGATGTACCCGGTGGCCGTATCAATGGCCGCATATAGCGTTGGTCTACCGATCTCGACGTCTGCTTCATCGCGAACGAGAATGTCCAGCGACGTCGCATCGACCTGGACCAACTCCCAGAGGTAGTCGGCCCAGTGCACGCTGACGGCGGTGCGGGTGATCGAGCGCGCGATACGCTTGGGTAGACGCGCGAACATCGCGTCTGTCCAACTGTGATCACGGAGAAACTTCTGGAAGACTTTGATCGAACGCGATTGCGGGGCGATGCCCTGTTGCGCACAGATGTCCCGGTATTGCGCCTTGACGTATTCCCACGCCTTTGTGACGGTCAGTCGGTCATCGTCGAAGTAGGTCGAACTGACGATCTCCTCCATCGCACGCGTGAGCTCGGCAGGGGCACCTTGGCCTGAATTGCCGCACCGATGCCACTGGGGTGACATCATTGAGTCGTGGCCACGAGACAGGGCGATCCAGCGGCGCACGGTGCGCGGTTGAGGTGCGCGCCAGCCTCTTTCCGTGCACACCAGGCCGAGCGATGCAAGGGCCTGGGTGCGCGACGCGCCCCGGCGATGCTGCTCCTTAATGTGCGCGAGGATGAACTGACGGCGCTCACGCTCCCGTCGCGCCCTGTCGCCCTCAAGTGCGCGCCAACCGTCGTGGGTGAGGCGCTCTCGACCATTCGTGTCGGTCGAGATCTTGACCATCTCGCCGCTGCCGATCTTTTCCCGGTAGTCGTCTAGCGTGATCGTGTCAACGTCACCGTCATCGCAGGTGAGTTGGAGCTTTCCGTGCCTGAGTCTGCAGCTCTGGACAACCCAGCGGTTGCCTTTCCATTGAACTGCTTTGTAGAGTGCGGTGATTTGAGACATGGTGGTTTGGCGTTTCAGCTTGAGGCGCAGGAGAGGTGAGTCTTGCGTTTGAACGGAGTGCATCGCGGGGGCTGATGGCCGGCGGCGTGCGGGCGGGCGCAGCGGACAAATTCAGGACCTGCAGATGAGATAGGTCGCCGTGCGCGGGCCAGCCTTGTGAGTTCCGGGCAAACTTCCCGGCGCGCACATCACATCCCAGCACACCGCTGGCGATGCCCATCAGCAGCACACCGTCAGTAAAGCGTGAGCGCAGTTGCTGCAGTTCAAAGCGCCCACCGATGTATTCGGCGGCGTCCTGAAGTTGCTGCATCTGGGTGGATGAGCCTTGCTTTCGTAGCGCGTAGGTCGCGTCTCTGATCGCGACGAGATTTGCTTCCAGCCCTTTGTGACCCACGTGCTCGTCGGTGACGACGATCATTCGATAGCCTGCCGACTGCGCCGCGGCGATCCTGGTCTTCATCTGCGCCTGAAATCGATCGAGTTGCGCTGCCCCCTTCACCTCAATCAACAGCTTGGGCGGGCAGCAGAACTCCACCAAGAGGTCGGGTGTGTAGAGCAACTCGCTTTCTTCGTCCCTGAGCTCACTTCGTAGCCCCTGAAGACGCAGCGAGGCAACAGCCGCTCTCTTGCTGGGGTAGACGTCCTGGGTGAGCAAATTTATGCAGAAGGGCTGCGCAAAGAACGCACGGACACCAGGATCGACATCGAGTGCAAGGGCAACGATCGATTCGAGTTTGCTCTCCAAATAGAGCTCGTGACCCATCTTGACGCTCGCGCGCAGGAACGAGCCTTTGTGATGGCCTTTCTTGCCAAGCGGACGAGCCATTTGGGCCCGGGGATCCCAGGTCCTCATGTCGTACTAGTCCTGTGCGCGCAGCCGTTCGAGCCAGCGCCCGCTGTAGAGCCAACCGCACCCATTGCGTCGCCCCTTTCCTTTGCATTAATGAGATTGCAATAACGAGACGCTGGGGCCATTGCGACCAGACGATCTCTAAGGGGGCGGATTATTACTACGCTGGCCGTTGTGACTAGACGCCAAATCGCTGGTCTGCTGCTAAACGTGCTTGTAGTCAAACTGCTACAGCGCGATCATGTGTGGCGCAAACACCTCGATCAAAGCATTACGTGTTGCGCAGTTGCAATTGAAATGTATCCATTTTATTCATTTAGGCGTTTTCGCAACGGCACGCGACGTTTTTTTTGCGTTGCTCGCGCTTAATCCAGACCGCTCAAGCATGGCTTTTGAGTTACATAAAGTTGCAAAATTGGTCGCCCGATCTTGGATTTAACGTCGGATCTGCGTGCGTCGTTACAAGCTCCGTCTGCTGCTCGGGCGCTTCGTGCCGCCGGCATCCAGATACTGTCTTCGGCGGACCACAGTGAATGTGTCCCTTTGCTAGTCCAATCGGGCGCCATTGCCGCCGACTCGCCTTGGCCAGGACCTTTCCTGCTTGATAAATCTTTTTAGGTCGATATGTGCTAATTCAGCCGAAAGCACAGGTTCCAATTTTCTAGAATCCGACGTCAGAATTTTCTGTGCTCTGTATCCTGCCATCAAAACTACGTATTTGCCCTAAAAGCGATCTTGCAGAAAGACCACGAGCGAGCAAACCTCTTGGCCATGCGCGAAGTTTGTGTGTCCACCCCGCGTCGCTGTCGAGTATTCGCGCTAAGTCGTCCTCTGAGCTATGTGTAGTAGAGCAACGGTCGCGCTCGGGGGCCGCGCTTTTTGTATACCTTGGCCTCATCTTTAAATGCGCTAATTGTCCAAGTTCACGAAGCATCGAACAGGCGCCGTCGCCGCTGATGCCCATGCACCTAGGCCTTTGACTCCACCAATTCACCTACTGATAGGAGCCCACGCCAGATTGGGCAGCCGCCAAGCGAAGGTTTGGGCGCCTACCGAGGAGAGCCTAGGTTAACGATTTGACGCGCCCAACCGCGCTCAAGAAGAGGTCATGGGAGTGCTTAGCGGAACAGCATCTTGCGTGCGCTGTGCCAGCCCACTTCGGCGAATGTCCTCGGCGTCGTTTCGATTACCGCGGTGTCGCGGTCGGCAAGGAGTGCCAGCGATCGCCTTTAAGTCCCGGATCCGATGCTCGAAAACACTGCGCGTGGACTCGAGAATGTCTCGCAGGCAGACAAAGACGTCAGGTAACCCATCGGGGCGCATGCCGTCCGAGGCCATCCCTTAAATCTCGCTATCGACCCAACCAAAGATTGAGGCCTTTGACAGTGCAGTCTATGCGTTGGCGCAGGCCAGTAAGTCCGTGAGGTGGCGCGATAGCCCGCATCGTCTTAGTAGCTGCCTACCGGTAGGTCCACGTGCCAATTGCGTCCAAGATCAGATGTACGAGCGACACGCGCGAAATGTATGAAGTACATCCGCGCACGCCGGAAAGGCGGCGGGCTGCCTGGTCAGAAGAGAGCCACCCCGCCCGTTATGGCAACAGGCCGGGCGCTGCCAAACTAAAGCGGAAACACGACGATGTCAAAAGAGGGTCCGAGTCCGTGGTTGCCTATCCGTTGTTCGCGAGGAAGTTCTCAACGCGCTTTGCAATCTGCTTTAGCCGCGCGACGTCGTCTCGCTGGCCCAAACTCGAAAAGATCAAACTCACTCCCGCTGCAACGGGGAAGCGGTACTCCACAGACATGCGTTCCCCTGCCGCTTGACTGCGTGCATCAAGCAGACGACTGCTGTCCATTTCCTCACGGATCCTCTCGTAACCCCACCCAGCGGCGCGCAACGCATGAACGCGCATTACGTCAGCGCGGTGTGATTCGTCATATACGGCTGCGCGTGTTCGTCCAACCGCAGGATGGATCAGTCTCAAGTTGACATACCTCTTGATGGTTCGAGCCGAAACGCCCGTAAGTTCGCTCAACTCTCGTTGGTCCATGACTTGTCCTTATATGGCTCTAATATAGGGACATATGGGCCTTAAATCAAATGAGCGAGCGTGCCTACTAGTGGGTCGGTATGCAAAGCGTTCACCACGGTAAGACGCCGAGTGTGCCGATCCTATTCATCCATTCAATCGTCACAACGGGTCACCTTTGAAACCTCTTAATGGATGTTAAATGGCCCCAATTCGGCTAGGATGTCGAAGCACCAGGGCCGTCAACACCGATCGCCGACCTGCCGGACCTGGGATTGGGTTTAGGAGGTGGTTTATGCCCCCGCGCTCTATTGCGTTGTTTCTCCTTGACTTCGCGCGCCGTGCGGCGCCGCCTGTAGAAATACAACCGCAGGTGCGCATCGCGCGCTGGCGCTTTGTCCGATCACTGGACGCAGAAGACGTTCATCTTTGTGGCTTCCCCACACTCAATGAGTGCGTGCGACTGACGACTCCCATCGCGGTAGTCAATGGCGATCGGGTAACCACCACTTCGGGCAGGCAGTACGAGCTTGTCGGTGACCCAGCCTCGGAGCCCGAGGACTTGCGCCTACTCAGCATGCACATTCACTCTCTCGGCCTGCGCTTCGAGTACATGACGCGAGCGGACCTTCTGGCAGACGAGGGGAATCGATGGCTGCTGCAATAGCCTCTCCTTTGCCCGTGCCTCGAATCGGAGCGCCTGATGCAAATCTTGGAACCTGGGCACCAGATGCTCGAGATTCAGCTCAGCTCAGCCTGGACTGTGGCGGCCAAGATCAAGTCCATGTCGGCAAGATCTGGAACCTGTCGAGGTTGGCCGCGCGTTCAGACTACGGTTTTGTCTTCGAAGGTCGCGGCCCTTGCGAAGCCGATGTACTCAGGGACTATCCACGCTGGTGCGAGCCCGTCGGGGGACTTGTCGCACGTTGTCTGGCCTTCAAACCCGCGGCCCGAAGTGGCGGTCACGGTTGCCTGGAACAGGGTGGAAGTTGAGATTGGCCTGCGATCGGGTGGCCTGGGATACAAGGGCCTGCAAGCAGTTCGATTCTTACACGATGCATCTGGCCTTCAGATCGTCAGCACCGACGAGGTCAAGCAGGTTCAGCGCATCGAGGGCATTTCAGCCCGCGCGAGCTACGCATGCATGGGGGCTTGCGGAGGACACGCTGCGCCTTACGACGTTCGGTTGCGACAAACTACCTGCCTCGAAGGAGCTCAATGTCTGCGTTCGACGCCGGGGTGACGCTTCGTTTATATGCACGGGAGACATTCCCCAGCCGGCGCGCGCGGTATTTGAGAATCGCGTGAGGCACCGTTCTCGCCCTGTAGTCGCAGGCCATCCGGATGCGGTCTACAAGTCGGACTGGTTGGACTTCCTCGGCCGCGGGAGCTAAGCGTCGGAGAGCACCAACTCGTCCCGAGAGCGGAACCAGTTCACCAGCGCGGCGGCTTCGTCGTTGAGGGTTCGGGTCACTGAACCTTACCTGGGCCATCGAGCCATACGACGATGCTGTGCTTGACCCTTTGCTCGCTGACTCCAGTGATCGACGCGCATGCGACGAGATGCGCGCCGAGTTTGGCAGGAAACTCCTGCGCATCGTCATCGAGGATGATGAAGTCTTCTATCTCGGGATGTTCCCGCAGATAGTTTTGAATAGCGATGGCCTTTGCCCCATCGCCGACAGTCGCAAGGGGTCGCCAACCCAGCGGTCGCAGAAATTCCCGAAGCTCGTCCGGCGAGAAAACTGAGCGCCAACTGGAGTGCACGACGACACCCACATGGGGATGCTCGGCGAGCAAGTGGGCCAACTCACTGATCCATTCAAACGGCAGAGCGGATCCGGCCGGTACACCCGCCGGATGCAGTACTCCGTCGAAATCCAAAAACACAACCCGCATCCCCATCTCCGCACCAATCCAGCCGAGCGCATCAAGCAGACACGCTACTCGAGTCCGCCAACCTACATCGACGTGGCTGCCGCGACCCGCCGCCATCGCGGCAAGTAGCTTTGCTCTGGCTCTCGTGTCGCCGCCGCGGCGCTATCACAACAACTACGTCAACAAGACGAATTGGATCGTTGACGGAGTGGTCAGTTCTCGTGCAATCTTGAGTTGTGCGAGCCACTTCCAGGTGCGCCAAAGGAAGTGGCAAATGTTTGCTTAGTTTGCGCGCCAAGTGGCAAGTCTTTGGTTCATTTGGCGGCCAAAGTTTGCTTCAGCAACCGCTCCAAGTCCTTGATTGGCAACAGTAGGGGTGGCCAGACTTAGCGAACGTCGACACGATTGATGCCACTCAGGGCTAGCGCAAATAGCCCTCTGCCCCCAAGCCAGCATCGCCAGCAAGTGCAAAGGCGCGCGCCTCAGTGCGCAGCGTCACGCGGTCCGAACATGATGATGGCCATGCCCACAAGGCAGACAGCCACACCGATCCAATCGCTCGTCGATGGCTTGATCTTGTCCACCGCCCAAAGCCAAAGGATGGCTACGCAGACGTAGACTCCGCCATAGGCTGCGTAGACGCGCCCCGCCGCCGTTGGGTGCAGTGATAGCAACCACGCGAAGAGTGCCAAGCTCAGGGCGGCGGGAACGAGAAGCCATGCAGATCTACCCTCCTTCATCCAGAGGTATGGCAAATAGCACCCAACGATCTCGGCCAATGCGGTAACCACGAACAACGTAACGGTCTTGAGTGCTTCCATCCACGCATTGTGCGCAATGACCGACGCAGAGGGCGGCACTGCAGCGCCGCGCTGGCACCTTCCAGCGGCAGGGTGGTTGATTGGCCGCCGCCTCAGCGCACGCGGGCCTCGAAGCCCGTGCCCAGCGCATCCACCGGCAGGTCGGCGAACGGGATCCGTTGCGCCAACGTGGCCTGCAGGCCTGAAGCGTGAGCTCGCTGCCTACAGACTCACTCGACGAGCAAGCCCATCACGTACTCGTCGACGAAGTGCGGCTCATCGGCACGCTTGTAGAACTGGCGCAGCGTGCCTTCATGGACGAAGCCGAGCTTTTGGTAAAAGCGCAGCGCCTGCGCGTTGTCGCTCTCGGCGTACAGCTCGATGCGCCTCACGCCATCGGCCTTGAGCCGCTCGATGGCATCGGCCAGCATCGCTTGGCCAACGCCTTGCCCGTGACGCTGCGGGTCGACCGCCAGGGTTCCAAGCAACGCCACATGCCGCGCCCGCCCCGGATAGCGCGTCGCCTTGTAGAAGCCGGCAACGGCGCCACCGAGTTCCCAAACGTAGAAACAAGCACTGTCGAGCAGCTCCTTGTAGATGCCTCTGAACTCGTCGAGCGGCATGGGCTCGTAGGTCAGGAAGGGCACGACCATCTTGTGCGAGTAGATCGAAAAGACGGCCTCGAGATCCTGAGGCTGGGCGAGTCTGCGCATTCGTGGAATTCCTTATGGGCTGCTATCGGACGTAGCCGAGCGGCAGTGCGGTGGTGAACTTGATCTCTTCCATGGCGAAGCTTGAGCTGACGTCGAACAGCTGGGTGCCGGCAATGAGGCGCCGATACACCTGGTCATAGGCGGCGATGTCGGGAACGACCACGCGCAGCAAGTAGTCCACATCGCCGCTCATGCGGTAGAACTCCACGACTTCCGGAATCGACTGCACTGTCGCGCGAAAGCGCTCGAACCATGCCTGCGTGTGCGTGTTGGTCCGGACCGAAACGAACACGGTGACCCCCACATTGACCTTCTGGCGGTCCACCAGCATCACGTTGCGGGTGATGACGCCGGCGTCCTTGAGTCGCTGGATGCGGCGCCAGCACGGCGTGGTGGACAGGCCGACCTCGGCCGCCAGATCCGCAACCTGAGCGGCACCGTCTTCCTGAAGCCGTTCGAGCAGTTTCTTATCGATGGCATCCAGTTTCATGTTGATCGATATTCGTAGTATGAAATTGCTTATTCGCGCGATTTGGAGGCGCATTTTGCACGCGTATTCCCCGCCCTGCGCTGCAAACTCTCTTCATGGAAATCTATCTGGACGCCAACGCAACCACTCCAGTCCTGCCTCAGGCACGCGCAGCCGCTCTGGCCGTGATGGGTGAATACTTCGGCAACCCAAGCAGCACGCACGGTGCCGGCCTCAAGGCGAGCGCACTGCTCGAAGACGTGCGCGTCACTGCGCGCCGCGTGCTTGGCGCGCCGCGCGGGCAACTCGTCTTCACCAGCGGTGCCACCGAGGGCATTCAGACCGCCGTGCTTTCGGCGCTGCAGTCGCTGCGCCTGCAACGCGAAGCCGGCCGGCCGATCCCAGGTGCGCTGCTCTACGGCGCAACCGAACACAAGGCCGTGCCGGAGGCGCTTCGCCACTGGAATGCGCTGCTGGGTCTCGGCCTGGATGTGGTGCCCATCCCCGTCGACGCGCAAGGCCGCCACGACCTCACCTGGCTGCGGTCGCGCGCGCCCACCGCCGGTCTGGTGTGCACCATGGCCGTGAACAACGAGACCGGCGTGGTCAGCGACCTTCAGGGCATCGCCAGCGCGCTCGAACAAAGCCAGGCGCTCTGGCTGGTCGACGGTGTGCAGGCCCTGGGCAAGGCGCCGCTCCATCTCGCGGACCTCGAGATCGACTACGCGCCGTTCTCCGGCCACAAGCTTTACGCGCCCAAGGGCGTGGGCATGTTGTACGTGCGCGAAGGCGCCCCTTTCACGCCCCTGTTGGCGGGAGGCGGGCAAGAAGGGTCAGCGCGATCGGGCACCGAGAACATGGCCGGCATCGCCGCATTCGGCGCCGTTCTGTCGGCGCTGGAAGCGGGCAACGTCTTTGCATCGACTTCGGAGATGGTCGACCGCCGCGAGCGCCTGGCCGACGCATTGCGAGAAGCCTTTTCGGATGTCGTTTTCAATGCGCCCCGTGAACTGAGCTTGCCGACGACGCTCAACTTCAGCGTGCCGGGCGTGGACGCCAAGGAGTTGCTCAACCTTTTCGACGCCGCCGGTGTGCGGGTGAGCAGCGGATCTGCATGCAGTGCGTCGAAGGCGCGGCCCAGCCATGTACTGCAAGCGATGGGGCTGCCGGACTGGCGTTCGCGATCCGCGGTGCGGTTGTCCTTTGGTCCGTGTGATTCCGATTGGCTGATCGACGAGGCGTGCCTTCGAATCCGGGAATGCGGCGTGGCGCTGCGCGCTTGCGGAGAGCGGGTCGTCGCGGCACGAGCAACGGATGAGTCCGAGGGCACCGTCCAGTCGGCGAGCGATGATCTTCACTGCACACCGGCCGTCCTGCAGGCCGCGATGCGGGCGCCGTCCCGGCCGGTCGTCGTCGACGTTCGGGAACGCTATGAGCAAATGCTCAGCCCTGTCCGCCATCTGCATGCCGAGTCCATCCCAATGTCGACGCTGGCAGCTTCATTGCCGCGCCTGGCCGAACTCCCTCCCGAAACTGCGGTGTTCTTCGTCTGCCGCAGCGGCCGACGCAGCGCGCAGGCAGCTGATTCATTGCGCCGCCTCGGCCACACCCGTGCCTGGAGCCTGGCCGGCGGGCTGTCGGCGTCGTAGCGCACACCGCGCCGGCCAAGTCCTGCTGCAATTGAACTTCAGAAGATCAGCGCCAACAGGATGATGATCGGGATGGGCACTCCAAGGAGCCAAAGCAGGATTGAAGGCATGGCGTGTTCTCCAGTCGGTTGGTTTCAAAGGTCGCGGCGTCGGCCGCCGACGGTGGCCATGTAGCTGGCGACGAAAGCGCCGATCAGCAGCGAGATGAACATCCACAAGGACGTATAGGCGGAAGCCTTGCGTGCCGCGTCGGCAGCGGCCTTGGCCTTGGCCTGCGCTTCGTCGATGGCTTGCTTGGCATTGGCGAAGGTTTCATTGACCCGCTTCTCCGCATCCGCCTGGCTCAAGCCCGTGCGTTGGGCCACCAGTTGCGCCGCATAGCGCGCGTCTTGCGGGGGCAGCGCGCCATCGCGCAGGCCCTTCATGAAGATTGTTCCGACTTCAGCCACCTGGGCAGACCGGGCCTGTGCACCTTCTTGCTGCGCTGGCGCAGCGCCGCTTGCCGAAGCGTCTGCCGCACCGGCTGCGGCGGGTTCACGGCGGAACAGCATGTCGACGAAATAGGCGGACGGGCCGCCGCTGTCATCGGCGGCGTTCGATCCGGAGGCCGCTGCGCCGACGCCGCCCATGCCGACGGCAGCCGTTGCGGCCGTGGCGCCGCCCAGCGCCGATGCGCCCACTTGAGCGCCCGTGCCCAGGATGGCACCCAGCGTCGAGGTCAACGTGACGGCGGTCAACAGCGTCGCGAAAGCCCAGGCAAGAAAACCGTGCGCGGTGTCGCGAAAGAAGCTTTCGTCGGTGTGCAGTCCGGACCATTTGGTGCGCAAGCGTCCAGCCAGGTAGCCCCCGATGCCGGATGCCGCAATTTGCGTGAACGTGATCCATGCGATGGTGACGAGGCCGATCGTGGTCGCCGATGGCCCGCGGCTGGTCCACGGCGACATCGACGACAGTCCGAAGCCGACCCCGAGCAACACCAGGATCAAGGACAGCGCCGCAGCGCCGAGTGCGCCGGCGAAGATCGCCGCCCACGAGACACCGCTGCGTGGGGCCTCCAATTGCATTGCAGCGGTCGCTGCCGCTGGGCTTGGGTAAACATCGGGCTGGGTCTGCATGCGAGTCTCCTGGTCGGGGCAATGCGTTCAATGTCGTCCACACTGCACCGAGCGGCTTGTCGGCGCCGTGCGCAATGCCAAGTAGGCGCGCACCATCCTTGTGCGAATCCCCTGGCGTCAGAACTGGCCCTGGCCGTCGCCGGTGCGGTCATGAACCCAGCGCATGGCTTGCTGCTGGGCATGGCGCAGCGCCTCGTCTTCCGTGGCGTAGGCGATGTCCTCGGTATCGAGCGGCAACAGGCCGCTCTCTTGTGCATGCCCATCCGACAGGAGTTCGACGACCGGCGTGAAATGCCCGCCCGGGGCCGGGAGCGCGGCATAGGCGAAGTGCCAGCCGCGGTAGCGCATTTCACGCCGCGACTCGTCCAGCTCGAACATGTCGCTGGGTTGAGTCGGCGATGTCATTGAAGGACTGCGCCTTCCAACTCCGCCATCAACTCTTCCTTGCGGGCTTGCAGCTGCTCGCGCAGTGCCACGAGGTCGAGCTTCTTGGCGGCGCGGGCCTTGGGGAACATCTCGTTGCGCTCTTCCTTCACGTGGTGGTCGATGTATTCGCCCAGCACCTTCACCTTGGCATCGAAGGTCTCGTCGATGTCGGTGGCCTCCTGGATCTGCTCGATCAGGTCCTTGGCGCTCGCATGCTCGACCGTCGCTTCTTCCAGCAGGTCGTGCTCCTTGATCGCGGCGCGAACGGCGGGGTAGAAGATCTCTTCCTCGATCTGCGTGTGGACGGTCAGCTCTGCGCAGATCCGATCTGCCAGGTCGCGTCGCGCCTGGATGGACGACTTGGCCTTGGAGCCGGCAAGCTCGTCGTATTCGTTGAACAGCTTCTTGACGGCCCGGTGGTCCGCATCGAGCAGGCTGCAGGCGTCCGGTGTGGAACGGGTGGTCATCGGTGGCTCTCCATGAGTTTGGTTGGCTTGGGGAGTCAGGATGAGCCACGCAACTGCCGGCCAGGGTAGGACGTGCGCGAAGCCTGTTGCAGGAGGCTCGGCTGCGCTTTAGTGCACCACCGACGACGCGGCAGCGCCATGCCGCCCTCGTCGGGGCCGATGAGGCCCGCTAGGCGCGTCAGGCCGCCTGCAGCTTTGCCTCTGGCGTGTCGTTCACCGTCGTACGCCGCAGTTCGCGACGCTCCGAGATGTCGTAGCGCCGGCCTCGGTGCAATGTGCTGCGGTTGTCCCACATCACCAGGTCACCCACCTGCCAGTGGTGGGTGTAGACGCGCTCGCGCTGCGTTGCGTGTTCGAGCAGGTCCTGCAGGTACATGCGGCTTTCGGCCGTGGGCCAGCCCATGATCTGGCGCGCGTGCACGCCCACGAACAGTACCTTGCGGCCTGAACCGGGATGGGTGTCCACCAAGGGCCAGACGGCGGGTGGGATTTCCTTCTTCTGGTTGTCGGTGTAGGCGTCGTCGCCCAGGAGGATGCGCGTGTGCAGGGCAAAGTGCTCTGCTTGCAGATCCTGGATTTCGGCGCGGGTGCGATCGTCCAGGGTGTCGTACGCGGCGCGCAGATCGGCGAACTCCGTATCGCCGCCCCAGCTCGGCTTGATGAGGCAATGCAGCATCGAGTAGGCCGCGCGCGGTTTCATGAACGAGCTGTCGGAGTGCCACAGCTGGTTGGCGAAGTTCGACAGGTTCTTGGGCGAATCGCGGCCTGCCACGTTGCCTTGGGCATCGACGTTGGAAATGTCGATCAGCCGTTCGTCGGCCAATCTTTCCGGGCGCTTGAAGACGCGCTTGAGACCGATGTCGAGCGGGCCGAACGATTGCGCGAAGTCCAGTTGCTGCTGCGCCGTGAGCGGCTGGCCGCGCCAGACGAGCACCGCGTATTCGTTCATCGCACGGTTGATGGCGCTGGCGTCGGCATCGGACAAGGGTTGTGTCAGGTCGATGCCGCTGGCTTGGGCGGCGAAGACGGGATGGAGGGGCTTGAGTTGCAGAGTCATCTTGGGCTTTGTCATTCAATCTCGATGTGGGCATCCACCACGACCTTGCCCCACCGCTTCATCTCCCGGGCGATCAGGGCGTCGAATTCCTCGGGCGTGCTTCCGACGATGGCCAGCCCGTATTCCTGTGCGCGTTGCTTCATGTCGGGGCTTTGCAGTGCCTTGCGGGTGTCGACCTGGATCTTTTTCAGGATCGGCTTCGGTGTGCCCGCCGGGGCGACGAAGCCCAGCAGCGCGCCAACATCGAAGCCAGGAATCGTCTCGGCAACGGTGGGGTAGTCGTGCCCGGTCACGCGCTTTGCGCCCATGGTGGCGATCAACTTCATCTTGCCCGCCTGAACGTAGGGCAGCACAGAGAGGAATGGATCGACCACCAGATCCAGTCGTCCACCCATCAACTCGGTGTGCGCCGGGGCGCTGCCTTTCATCGCGACGTGCTGCATGTCGAAGCCGGCCTCGCGCTTGAGCAGTTCAGCGCCCAGGTGCGTCGTGCTGCCGGCGCCCGGCGTGCCGTAGTTCAGCTTGCCGGGATGGCTCTTGGCGTATGCGATCAATTCCTTCAGGTTGTTGAAAGGCGCGTCCGGCCGGGCGACGATGGCCAGTTGCATGTCGAACAGTTGCGTGATGCCGGAAAGGTCGCGCACCGTGTCGTAGGGCAGGCGCTTGCGCAAGGTCGGATTGACGGCCAGCGAGGAATTGACCATCCCGATCGTCAGGCCGTCGGGCGGTGACTTGGCGACGAAGTCGGCGCCGATGACCGTGCCGGCGCCTGGCTTGTAGTCGATGACCACCGGCTGGCCCCAGGTCTCCTGCAGCTTGACGGCCAGCAGGCGACCGACGGTGTCGGTGGGCCCGCCGGGCGGGAAGGGAATGATGATCTTCACGGGGCCCGACGGGAACGTCTGCGCCCCAGCGCCCATGCAGAACGAAGCGGCAGCGAGCAATCCGAAAAGGAATCTGGACCAGTTCAATGTTGTCTCCTAGTTGGTTTTAATGAAACACTGTTCCACAAAAGAATACATCCATTCTCCGTAGAATGGAACAATGTTTCATAAATAACCCATAAGACTGTGGCCATCGACACTCGAGAAGAAGTCAGCGCCCTGGCGCGTGGGCTGACCTTGTTGCGCACGGTGGCCGATGCCGCGGCGCCGCTTTCCAATCGGGACCTGGCCGAGCGATCGGGCATTCCGAAGGCCACCGTTTCGAGGCTGACCGCGACGCTGCAGGCGGCCGGCCTGCTGCAACAGGCGCCCGACGAGCGCTTCGTGATGGGCTCGGCCGCGCTGTATCTCGGTAACGCCTACCTGCGCGGCTTCGACTTCCGGCAGCAGGCACGCCTGCATCTGGCCGAGCTGGCCGAGGCGGCGGGCGCCAATGTCCACCTGGCAGTTCGCGATGGCCTGGACATGCTGATCATCGACACCGTCCGGCCGCGCACCGCGCTGATCCTGTCGCGCATGGACGTCGGATTGCGCATGGCAATTGCCACGTCGGCCATGGGGCGCGCGTACCTGGCATCGCTGCCGCCCGACCAGCAGGCGGCCTTGCGCGCCGAGCTGATGGCGGCGCCAGGTGCGGATGCGGCATTGGCCAAGCGCCTGGACGAGGCCATCGACGAGCACCGGCAACTGGGCTATTGCACCTCGTTCGGCGAATGGCATCCGGACATCCACGCGCTCGGGTTCAGCCTGCTCGGACCGCACGGCGACCTGTACGGCGTGAGCGTCGGCGGCCCGGCCTTCATGCTGCCCGAGGAGACCATGCGCGAGAAGGTCGTGCCGCATCTGCTCGACGCAAAGCGCAGGATCGAGCTCGAGTCCGGTCACCTCTAGAAGGAGCGCCTCTTGGCCTACGAACTTCACTATTGGCCCACCATCCAAGGGCGCGGCGAGTTCGTCCGCCTCGCCCTCGAAGCGGCGAACGCGCCCTACGTGGATGTGGCGCGCCAGGACCCGGCGCAAGGCGGCGGCGAGGGCGCCCTGACGCGCCACTTGCGCGCTGCCGGCAATCCGCATCCTCCGTTTGCGCCGCCCTATCTGGTGAATGGCGACTTCGTCGTCGGGCAGACATCCGCCATCCTGCTCTACCTCGGTCCGCGCCTGGGCCTTTGCGGTGCGAACGAGCGCGACGCGCTCTGGACGCACCAGTTGCAGTTGACGGTGGCCGATGTGGTTGCCGAAGCGCACGACACCCACCATCCGCTGTCGGTGTCGATGTACTACGCCGACCAGAAGGACGCTGCGCTCGTTCGCGCCAAGGCATTCCGCGAGGAGCGCATTCCCAAATATCTCGATTGGTTCGAGCTCGCCCTGCAGCGCAATCCGGATGGCGACCTGCACCTGGTCGGCAACGCGTTGACCTATGCGGATCTGTCGTTGTTCCAGCTCGTCGAGGGCCTGCGCTATGCCTTTCCGAAGGCCACCGCGCGTGCGCTGAAGAACGCGCCGGCCGTCGAGAAACTGCATGCCAACGTGCGGCGCCGTCAGCGGGTGGCCCAATACCTGCAAAGCGAACGACGCATCGCCTTCAACGAGGATGGCATCTTTCGCCGCTATCCGGAGCTGGACGCCTGACCTCGCAGCCGGGGCTGAGCCCTGCTCCTTGCGCCTTACCGACCTTCAAAGCCTGAACCCAAGCCAATCCATGTCTCACGAAAAAGCCAACGTCGCCAACCGCAACCCCAGCCCGACGCACGAGCAGATGCTGCGCCACCTGCGCCGCTCCAACGAGGTCGCTCAGCGCGCGATCGGGCTCGGCCACCATCCCTTCGGCGCCGTCCTGGTGGGGCCGGACAACGAAACCGTGCTGCTGGAGCAATGCAACATCGACACGGTCAACCACGCCGAGTCCACGCTGGCACGCGTTGCGGCGACCAACTTCACGCCCGAATTCCTCTGGAGCTGCACGCTCTACACGGCGGTGGAGCCGTGCTGCATGTGCGCCGGCACAGCCTATTGGGCCAACATCGGCCGCGTGGTGTTCGGCATGACCGAGGCGCAGTTGCTCACCGAAACCGGCGACCACGCCGAGAACCCCACCATGAGCGTGTCGTCGCGCTATGTCTTCGACCACTGCCAGAAGCCGGTCGAGCTGATCGGGCCGGTCGAGGAGATCGCGCAGGAAACCATCGCGATGCAACGCGCCTTCTGGGCGCAGCGCTGAGGCGTCGCCAACAATGTGCTCGGCACCTTTTCATGGCCATGCCGGCCGCTGTACAGTGCGAAGGCGCACCCCGCCAGGTACTTTCAAAGGCTTCTGACGGCCGGCTGCGACAAGGTCTTCCCGGGCTGCGTTCCGGCGCATGTCATCTCGGCAGGTTGACGCAAAGGCTTCGACGATGCGACGCATCCGCTTTCTCACACACCGCCATCGGGCGCCTTCGACCAATCGCACGCTGGGTCTTCTGCTGGCCTTCAACGCGGGTGCCGTGAACGCGGGCGGCTTTCTCGTGCTGCACATGTACACCTCGCACATGACCGGCTTCGCGTCGCAGTGGGCGGACGGCCTGGCGCTGGGCGAGACCCATCTCCTGCTCAATGCATCCGGCGCGCTGCTGGCTTTCACCACCGGTGCGGCCGTGTGCGCCATCCTCGTGAACTGGGCACGGCAGCACAAGCTTCGCGGCATCTACGCATTGCCCTTGCTGCTGGAGGCCGCGCTGCTTTTTCCGTTCGGCCTGGTGGGCGCCGCCACGCTGCACTGGAGCACGCCCTTCGCGGTGCCGCTCACGGTGCTGCTGCTCTCGTTCATCATGGGCCTGCAGAACGCGGTCGCCTCCAAGACTTCCGGCGGCAGCGTCCGGACCACGCACATGACGGGCAACATCACCGACCTGGGCATGGAGATCGGCAAGTTGCTGTATTGGAACGGCCGCGCGACGGCGGGGGTGGCTCGCGTCGGGCACAACCGCCACCGGTTGCGCATGGCCGGCGGCCTGATCGGGATGTTCGTTGCCGGCGGCGTGGTCGGCGCGCTGGGCTTCAAGCATCTGGGCTTCGTCTGCGTGGTGCCCCTGGCGGCGCTGCTGCTTGCGCTCTCGCTGCCGCCCATGCTGGACGACCTCACACGCTATCGGGGCTGGGCCCGGCGCCTGCGGCCCGGCTCGGACGCCTAGCCGGGCTTGATCCGCATCAAGGCCCGGCCCGCCAGCCAGGCCTAGGCTGCAAACGCATGTTCAAGAAGATCCTCGTGGCCACCGACGACAGCGAGCTGTCGCGGCGCGCCGTGGCCTGCGCCATCGGACTTGCACGCACGCACGAGGCGCGGCTGGTGGTGGTGCATGTGGTGCCGCGCTATCGGCTGGGTCTGTTCGAAGGGGCGGTGAGCTTTTCTGCCGAGGAAATCGGCGCTGCCGAAGGCCAATCCGTGCGCGAGGCCCAGGTGTTGCTCGATGAAGCCGCCAGGCATTGCAGCGACGAAGGGGTCGATGCCAAGACCGTCGCGATCTCCGGCGACGAGGTGTCGCGTGTGCTGCTGCAAGCGGCGCGCAAGCACCAGTGCGACCTGATCGTGATGGCCTCGCATGGCCACAAGGGCCTGCGCCGCCTGCTGCTGGGCAGCCAGACGCAGGAAGTGCTCGCGCATTCGACGCTGCCGGTGCTCGTGGTGCGCTGAGCCGTTGCCGGCGGCGCTATTCGATCTTCAGCGCGCCGGTGACCAGGCTCACGTGCTTGACGCCCGCCGGCTTTTCCTGCGGCGCCGCCTCCGCAGGAGGCCGCACCAGCAAGACCGGCACGGGCGCCATGCGCAGGATGCTTTCGGCGTCGCTGCCCATCATCAGCCGGCTGAGGCCGCGGCGGCCATGCGTGCCCAGCACGATCAAGTCGGCCGGCCAGCTGGTTGCTTCGGCGACGACGGCGTCGACGATCTTGCCGTCGAAACGCTCGCGCAGGACGCTTTCGGCCGGGACGCCCGCTTCCGCGGCGGTGCCGACGGCCTGGGCGAGCAGTTTGTGCGCTTCCTGGCGCAGCTCGTCCATCCACTGCCCAGGCATGCCCGCATATGCGTCCATCGCCAGGGCAAAGGACAGGTCGTCGATCGCATGCATCACGCGCAGCTTGCCACCCGTGAGCTTGGCCAGGCGGATGGCCTCCTGCAGGCCGATCGCCGACGTGTCGCTGCCGTCGATGGGAACCAGGATGCGTTGATAGATGGTCATGAAGCGGCTCCTTGTCTTGGGATGCGCTTCAGTATGCGAGCCTGTTCCGCACGGGGTTTGACATAGCGCAAGGTGCGAACATGCCGGCGGCGTGATCCTTGAGCCATGCAAGAGACAAGGAGCGGACATGCGCGAGACGATCAGGATCATCCGGGACGAGCACGCCGCGTTGGCGGCCATGCTGCGCTCGATTCCATTGCTGCTGGCCGAGCATCGGCGCAAGGGGACCTTGCCCGATTTCGAGACGCTGCGTGCCATGCTTTTCTACTTGGACGAGTTTCCTGAGAAGCGGCATCACCGCAAGGAATCGGCGCTGCTGTTTCCCAAGCTGCGCGCGCGCACGCCGATTTCTCGCGAGCTGCTCGACAAGCTCGACGACGACCACGAGCGCGGCGAACGCAAGATCCGCAATGTCGAACACGCGCTCCTGGCCTTCGAGATGCTTGGTGAATCGCGGCGCCAGCCGTTCGAGACGGCCATCGAGCGCTATGTCGACTTCTACATGGCCCACATGGCGCTGGAGGAAAGAGAGATCCTGCCCCTGGCCGAACGGGTGCTCACCGAGGAAGACTGGATCGAGCTGGACCGCGCCTTCCTGAGCAATCGCGACGCGCTGGCCGGCGCCGAGCCGGAGGAGGAGTACCGCCAGCTGTTCACCCGCATCGTCAACCGGGTCCCGGCGCCCATCGGGCTCGGCCCCGAGCTGACCGCCGCATCCGCCTGAGCGGCACCGGGCACGCCAGCTTGTAGTCCGGCCGGCCGGGGGCCTAACATCGGCGGGTGATTCCAGTCCCCACTCACCTGGCCGTCCTCGACGACGAAGCCGACATCACCGAACTTCTGGCCCGCTACCTCGGAACCCACGGCTTCCGGGTCAGTCAGGTTCACACCGGCGCCGAACTGATGACCTTGATGGCGCAGGATGCGCCTGCGCTGGTGCTGCTCGACCTGGGCCTGCCGGGCGAAGATGGCTTCGCCATTGCGCGCCGGCTGCGTGAGCATTGGCGCTGCGGCCTGGTCATCGTCTCGGGGCGTGGCGATTCGGTGGACAAGGTGGCGGGCCTGGAGGTGGGCGCCGACGACTACGTCACCAAGCCCTTCGAGCTGCGCGAACTGGTCGCTCGCGTGAAGGCCGTGCTGCGTCGGCTGGAGACGGGGCAGGCAGCGGCCGCCGGAAGCGCCGCCGCCTCGACGCGAAAGACGATGAAGTTCGCAGGCTGGCAGCTCGACTGCAGCGCGCGGCGCCTGTTCGATCCGCAGCAGCATGAAGTGATGCTGACCGGCGGCGAGTTCGACCTGCTCAGTACGCTGGTGGCGCATCCGGGGCGGGTGCTGTCGCGCGACTTTCTCCTCGAAGCCACCCGCGGCCGGGAAGCCGGCCCCTTCGATCGCACGATCGACGTGCAGATCGGGCGCCTGCGCCGCAAGCTGGAGGTCGATCCCGCCGGCCCTCAGATGATCAAGTCGGTGCGCGGATCGGGCTACATGTTCACGCTCCCCGTGGAGACGCACTGATGCCGCCCGCCTTCGACGACGATGCGGTCTTCCGGTCGGTCTTCGCGGCAAGTCCCGATGCGCTGCTGGTGGTCGACCAGCAAGGCGCCATCCAGCTGGCCAACCCGGCCGCCTGCGACTTGCTGGGCTACTCGGCCGAGGCGTTGTCGGGCTTGCACGTCGATGCGCTGGTGCCGGACGCCGTCCGCCCCCAGCACGCCGCCTACCGCGCCGCTTATGCCGCGCATCCCAGGCCCCGGCCGATGGGCACGCAAATGGACCTGGTCGCCAGGCGACAAGACGGCAGCTCGGTGCGGGTCGAGATCGCGCTCAGCCCGCTGCAGGACCATGGACTGCCCTACGTGGTGGCGGCGATCCGCAGCGTGGCCGAATACCCGCGTGTGAAGCAGGCGCTGCAGCGCGCCCGCTATGCGGAATGCCTGGCGCAGTTCGGCCGCCTGGCGGTCAATGCGCGCGAACCCGATGCGCTGTTGGCGCAGGCCGCGCAGTCGGCGGTCGATGCGCTTCAGATCGAGCTGTTCCAGATCCGCTTGCTGCAGCCCAACGGGGCGCAGTGGCGCGTGGCGGCATCGCGTGGCGTTCAGGCGTTGGAGGCGGTGGGCGAAGTGTTCGACGTCGAGCCGGGTTCGGCGGCGCAGCGCGTGCTGCAAGACGGCAAGCCGATGCTGTTCACCGCGACGGCGGCCGATGGCAACTGCGCCATCCCCGGACGCTACCTGGATGCGGGCATGACCAGCGAAGTGGCGGCCCCGCTGGCCAACCAGGGGCGGCCGATGGGCGTGGCCTGCGCCTTCTCGGCGCGGCCCGATCGCTTCGGCGACGACGAGATCCGCTTTCTCGAGGCCTTGTCCAACATGGTCGCGACGGTGCTGCAGCGCATCGGCAGCGAAGACGCGCTCAAGCATGCACAGCGGCTCGAATCCGTGGGCCAGCTCACGGGCGGCATTGCGCACGACTTCAACAACCTGCTGACGGTGATCTCGGGCAACCTGCAGATCCTGCAGGAGATTCCGGCCATCGAAGGGGATCCCCTTGCGCAACCGCTGATCACGGCGGCGTCGCGGGCCGCGCAGCGCGGCGGCGAGCTGACGGCCAAGTTGCTCGCGTTCTCGCGCCGGCAGGTGCTGCAGCCGACTGTCGTCGACGTGGCGGGCCTGCTGCAATCGCTGGCGGGCATGCTTCGGCGCACCATCGATCCGCGCATCGTCATCGGATTGGACCTGCGGCCCGGCATGAATTGCCTGGCCGACCCGGTGCAACTGGAGTCTTCCGTGCTCAACGTGGCCATCAACGCACGCGACGCGATGCCGGCAGGCGGAACGCTGACTTTCTCTTGCCGCCCCGCGCAGACGTCCGAGCTTCCGCCCGAGCTCGCGGGCGTGGCGCACAAGGATGGCTATGTCGTCATTTCGATCGCCGACAACGGCACGGGCATGACACCGGCCGTGCGGGAGCGCGCGTTCGAACCCTTCTTCACCACCAAGGAAAGCGGACGAGGCACCGGCCTCGGACTGGCCACCGTGTACGGCTTTGCGCGCCAGTCGAGCGGCGCCGTGCAGCTGACGAGTTCGCCAGGCCTTGGAACCACGCTGACGCTTTATCTGCCGCGCGCGACAACCGGTGCCGAGGCCGATTCGGACAGCAATGCGCCCGCGCGCGTGCCATGCGGCATGCGGGTTCTGCTGGTCGAGGACGATCCCGAGGTGATGGCGGTGACGCGCACGTTTCTGGCATCGCTCGAATGCGAAGTCATGTCCTGTGCGAACGCGCATGAAGCGCTCGGGCTGCTGGCCAGCCAGCCGATCGACATCCTCGTCACCGACGTGCTCCTCGGGCCGGGAATGCGTGGTGACGAGTTGGCGGCGCAGGCGCGCTTGCAGATGCCGCATCTGCCGGTGCTGCTGCTGTCGGGCTTTTCAGGCGAGATGCCCGACGCTCGCGGCCATTGGCCCCTGCTGCGCAAGCCCTACACGCGGGCGCAGCTGGAAACGGCGATCGAGACCGTGCTGAACGCTACGCGGTAGTGGTGCTGGCGATCGAGCGGCGCACGAAACTGTCGAGCGCCTCGACCTGCGGGATCTGGATCTCGCGTCGGCCCTTCTCCAGGAACCGGATGATGTCGCTGCGCGCCAGTCGCGACAGACCCCGGCTCACCGACTCCAGGGTCATGCCCAGGTAGTTGCCGATTTCGGCGCGCGTCATGTGCAGCGAGATCTGGTCGGTGCGCAAGCCGCGCTTGGCCATGGCGTCCGCCCAGTAGTGCAGGAAGCTCGCCACGCGCGCGTCGGTCGGCAGCGCGCACAGCGATTGCAGCGAATCATGGTCGCGCGCCAGCTGGCGGCTCATCGCGTCGTGCAAGGCCCGCAGCAACCGTGGCTCTCGCATCGCTGCCATGACCAGCGCGTCGTAGTGCACCGACCAGACTTCGCCAGTGTCCATCGCCACGGCGTCGCAGGTGTAGTGGCCGGTGGCAATGCCTTCCAGGCCGAGCCAGTCGCCCTTGAAGTGCAGGCCCACGACCTGCTCGCGCCCATCCGCTGAAAGATTGACCGTCTTGACCATGCCGGTGCTCACGACATGGAGCACGCCGAAGGCCTGGCCGACGCGGTAGATCTTGTCACCGGCATGCACCAGCTTGCGTTGCACGGGCAGGCTCGTCTTCAACAGCTGCAAGGTCTGCGCGATCCGCTGCGCGAAGGTGTCGTCCTGGGTGGCGTTCAACTGCACTTCGGCCATGAGCCTGCTCCTCGGTAGTTCGTGGATCGAAGGCTAGGCACAGTGCGTGACATTTCATGCAATAGCGTCCCTGTTTTGGTAACGCTGGGTCAATGCTCGGTAAACCAACGGTGACCAGGCAGCACCTCCGCTTGATTTCTTGACGGGCATCAAAAGCGGGCAGGGGCTCGGCGGGTAGCTTGTGGGGGTGATCGACCTGGAGACCCCATTTCTGCCGCCTGTGCTGGACGACTCGCTGGCTTCGGCATCGAAGCTGCAGGCGCTGTTCGGTCGCGCTCGACGTTTCAAGGATGCTGGGGACGCGAAGCCCGCCCCTCTGCTCAAGGGGGCCCATGTCGCCCTCGTCCGCCCGCCCGGCTGGGATGAGGCGCGCTCGGCACTGCACGCGGCCATCGAGGCGCTTGGCGGCAAGGCCGTGCTGATCCGCTTCGACGAGACCGACGCCGTGGCGAAGCAGGAACTCCACGCCATCGCCCGGCTTTTCGGCCGGCTCTACGGCGCCATGGACTGCATGGCGCTGTCACCTTCAACCGTGCGCGCGCTGGCCGAGCAGTCCGGGATTCCTGTGTTCTGCGGCCTGGGCTGTGGCTGCCATCCGCTTCACGGACTGGGCGAGCTCTGGACCATCGAGCAGGCGCTCGAAGGCGAGAAGGCGCCACGACGCATCGACTTCATCGGCGATGCGACCGCACAACCCGCGGCGGCGTTCCTGCGCGCCGCCCGTGCGCGCGGCTTCGACTTGCGCCTTTCGCGGCGCGCTGTGCGCGGCGCGAAGACCTCGGTCTGCGTCGACGCCAGACGGCCCGTCTGGGCGCTCCACATGGGCACGCGAACCATCGATGCAGCCACGCGAACGAGCAACTGCGCGCACTTGATCGAAGCCGTGCTCGCGGAGGCCATCACCCGGGCCTGACGCCTTACTTGGTCGCCAGTGCAGCGGTGCGCGCGCGATGCTCGAACATCTCGAAGACGAGCATGCCGGCCAGCATGGCCGCCACGAACAGGGCCGCCTTCGTGTTGCCCATCCCCAGGGCCACGAGCGCCGGTCCAGGGCAGAAGCCCGCAATGCCCCAGCCGATGCCGAACACGGTGCTGCCCAGGACCAGGCGACGGTCGATCTGGGTGGCGGTAGGCAAGCGCATGGGCGTACCAAGCAACGTCCGCGTGCGCTTGGCGGCCAGCGCAAACGCCACGGCACCCACAGCGATGGCGCCGCCCATGACGAAGGCCAGGGACGGATCCCACGGCCCGGCCAGGTCGAGAAAACCCAGCACCTTCGCCGGATTGGCCATGCCGGAGACGATGAGCCCAAGCCCGAAGATCAGCCCGGAGATCAGCGATGCAATGACGTACATGTTGAACTCCTCATGCCGCCAGCAAGTGGCGGACGACGTAGACAGTGACGAAGCCAGCGACCATGAAGGCGCCGGTGGCGACGAGCGACCTGGGCGACATGCGCGAAATGCCGCAGACCCCATGCCCGCTGGTGCAACCGGCGCCATAGCGGGTGCCGATGCCCACGAGCAGGCCGGCAAGGATCAGTGCGCCGGATCCGGCGTCGATCTGCGGTTCGGGCCATGGCGCAACCAGGCTGTACACCAGCGGCGCACCAAGCAGTCCGGCAACGAAGGCGATTCGCCAGGCGACATCCGCCTTCATGGGTCGAAGCAGCCCGCCGAGCACGCCACTGATGCCGGCGATGCGGCCGTTGAGCAGCACCAGCAGGGCAGCCGCCAGGCCAATGAGTGCGCCGCCGACCAGGGCAGCCAGGGGGGTGAAGTGGTTCCAGTCGATCGACATCATTCCTCCTTGGGGCAGTAGAGCCGGTAGAGCAGGGCGAGGATTTCGAGCAGGGCGGGGTCGGCCACGCTGTAGAAGATGTTCTTGCCCTCGCGGCGGGTCTGGACGACCCCTTCGCTGCGCAGCACGCCCAATTGCTGCGAGAGGGTGGGTTGGTGGATGCCCAGCGTCGCTTCCAGGTCGCTGACGCACATTTCGCCTTGCGACAGCTGGCATAGCAGCAGCAGCCGGGCTTCGTGGGCAAGCACCTTGAGCGCAGCGACGGCCTGGCCAGCGGCGCTGCGCAGGGCTTCCGGATCGATGGCGGTTGTGGGATGGTTCATGTCGAGGGGTGAACGAGAAACAGGTATGGTTGCAATATTATGTTGATTTATATAATATTCGTCAACCAACTGAACGGCGACACCGGAGGTTTCCATGGCAACCCAGACGACCACGCAAGGCTTCTTCGACCCCCGTACCTGGACGGTCTCTTATGTCGTCTGGGACCACGCCACGCGAAGCGCCGCCGTCATCGACCCGGTGCTCGACTACGACTTCAAGTCCGGCCACACAAGCACCGAGGCCGCCGACAAGGTGGTCGACTACGTGCGGAAGAACGGCCTGCAAGTCGAGTGGATCCTGGAGACACATGCCCATGCCGACCACCTGTCCGGTGCCCGCCATGTGCAGACGCTGCTCGGCGGCCGCATCGCCATCGGCGAAAACATCCGCACCGTGCAGGCCACCTTCAAGAAGCTCTACAACCTGGAGCGAAATTTCCTGCCGGACGGCAGCCAGTTCGACCATCTCTTCAAGGATGGCGAGGTGTTCAAGATCGGTGAGGTCGAGGCCACCGCCATGCTGGTGCCGGGCCACACGCCGGCCGACATGGCCTATCTGCTGGACGACAGCGTCTTCGTGGGCGACACCCTGTTCATGCCCGACGTCGGCAGCGCGCGAGCGGACTTTCCGGGTGGCGATGCGCGCCAGCTCTATGCCTCGATGCGCAAGCTGCTGAGCCTGCCACCGCAGACCACGATGTACGTCTGCCACGACTATCCGCCGGCCTCGCGCGAACCGCGCTGGCAGACCACCGTGGCCGAACAACGCGCCAGCAACATCCACGTGCGCGACGGCATCAGCGAAGACGCATTCGTGGCCGCTCGCACGGCGCGCGACGCCACGCTCGACGTGCCGACGCTCATTCTTCCGTCCATCCAGGTCAACGTGCGCGCCGGACAGCTGCCACCGGCGGACGAGAACGGAGTGGCCTACCTGCGCATTCCGCTCAATGCGCTGCCAGTGCACCGTTCCTGAACAGGCTAGGCGCATCGGCCTGGCCTGGGCCTGGGCCTCGGCCGATCGACGCGGGCTTCTCCCCAAAAACCTTGGGTAAGTCTGTGAACAACTTTAGGAGCTTTCTGTAATACGTCTGTAACCTATTGATTTTTAAATAGAAACTACAGAATGCTCAAAATTTGAGCAGCGGAAAACTCATCGCCCGAAGCCCCTTTAACGTGTTCTGAAAGCGGTGTCAAAGCACAACTTTGGGGACAGTTTTTGAGCAACCGCACACTTGTCCACAGGCGGGAAGCGCACCCCGATCTTGTTCATGTTGGCGCTACAGCACGGAAGCGGAGCTACGCACAGTGGTCAGAAGTTGCCAAGTCCTTGAATGCGTTGAAGAAAAGACCGATCTCCACAGCCAGGGGCCACCTCTACTACTACTACTAATTTGAATTAATACCTTAAGAACAAGTGATAGGCATAAGTGGCATTGGCACGTACTGGATGAATCGCAACAACACCGCGTCGCGAAGGGAAGGCCCGGTTTTCGAGATTCCGGCCCGAGGGACAACGGGTTTTTCCCGTCGCGAATTCGTTTCCAGTTAGTTACAAGAGATGCCTTGCCCGGCTCTTGCTAAAGCTTGGTCACCCTCTACTGTTCTTGTTGCTCTCATGACCCGTTTTCTTGCTTCCTGCCGGCCGCTGGCGTTGTCGCTGGCCGTTCTTGGTGCGGTTGGCGCAGCCCAAGCCGCGGTTTTCCAGAATCCGTCCATCCAGATGACGCCGCAAGGCGTGGAATTCATGTGCGGCGGCAGTGGCGGCGAAGAGCGCGCGTTCATGGAAATGGTGTCGCCCCGTTGGGCTGCGAGCTTTCAGTTCGCCGCCAATCAGGGCAAGGCAGGCGAGCGCAGTGCGGTGGCTGGCGTGCGCCTGCGCGTTCGCGATGCGTACAACGATTTCCAGTTGATGGATGTGCGAGCCGACGGGCCTTTCCTGCTGGCGCGGCTGCGGCCAGGCACCTACACGGTGGAAGCCACGATGGACGGGCTCACGCTCATCCAGCGCCTGAATGTGGTGCAGGGTGGTTCGGCCAAGGCCCTGTTCGTGTGGCCTTCGAACCTCGGACAGCCGGTGCAGACTCAGGCTGCGCTCTGATCTCCTGCCTGTCTTGACGAAGATGCGAGCGCCCGCCGCCGCGGGCGCTGGCGACGCCGCGTCGGCGTGGTGACTGGCTCGGCCACCAGGGGAAGCACCCCCATTTTTGCTTCCGAAGCGGGTTTATTTACCTTCGCAAGCAGTTGGCTGACTGCGAGAAATATTGCAGTGCAGCATACTGGCAGCCCTGTTTGCCAAATCCATGAAACTTTTCGCTCCGGTCACCCTTCTCGTCGTCTTGCTGCACGTCGTGCTCGGCATTCGCCTGCTGCCCGGCGTTGCTCAGCTCAGCACCGCCTGGCCTGCGCTGGCGGTGTTGTTGGTCGTGTCGGCACTGACGATGCCCCTGCCGCTGCTGGCGCGGCGTCAGCAGATCCCGAGGTGGCTGCAGTGGCTGGGCCTGGTGTCGATGGGGTGGTTTTCTTCGCTGCTGGTCTTTTCGCTCTTCCGCGAGGTATTCCTGATCGGCGACTGGCTTTGGACCACCCTGGCCGCTCATTCGCCTGCGGGCATGCAGTCGCGTCGGGTGCTCAGCGCCGGCGTGGTCGTCATGCTGGCCAGCCTGGTCACGGTGATCGGCTATTTCAACGCCCGGCGAACCGCCACGGTGCGCAAGATCGACATCCCGATCGCCCGGTTGCCGGCCGGCCTGCACGGCTTCACGATCGCGCAACTGAGCGACATCCACGTCGGGCCGACGATCCGCGTTCGCTACATCGAGCGCATCGTCGAATCGGTGAACCGGCTGGGCGCCGACATGGTGGCCATCACCGGGGACCTGGTCGACGGCAGCGTGGCCGAACTGGGCCGCCACATCGCCCCGCTGGGCAAGCTCAAGACGCGGCACGGCACCTTCGTGGTGACGGGCAATCACGAGTACTACGCCGGCGCGCACGCCTGGATCGACGAATTGAAGCGGCTGGGCATGACGGTGCTGATGAACGAACACGTCGTCCTGCATGCCCGCAACGTGTACGGCGCGCAGACCGACGAGGAAATCAACGAGAGCGCGTTGGTGGTGGCTGGCGTGACCGACTTCACCGCCGAGCATTTCGACGCTTCGCACGCGAGCGACCCGCACGCCGCCATCCAGGACGCGCCGCCGCAGGTCTGGACGCGCCTGCTCCTGGCGCACCAACCGCGCAGCGCTTCGGTGGCCGTGGAGGCGGGCTACCAACTTCAGTTGTCCGGCCACACGCACGGCGGGCAGTTCTTTCCCTGGAACTTCTTCGTGCCGTTGCAGCAGCCGTTCACCGCCGGCTTGCATCGCCTGCAGGACATGTGGATCTACGTGAGCCGAGGCACCGGCTACTGGGGGCCGCCGAAGCGTTTCGGCGCGCCTTCCGAGATCACCTTGCTGCGCTTGGTGGTGCTGGACTGAAGCGCCTGGTTGCCGGGCTGCCTCAAGCGCGTCGCTGAACGGCGGCTGCCCTTGCAGCGCCCCTGGCTGCCGCCGACGCCCGCAGACGGCGCGCCCTGACTTCGGTCAGCGCATAGGCCAGCGAAGCCAGCAACAGCGGCAGCAGGTAATAGACGGCGCGGTAGACCAGCAGAGCCGCCAACAATTCGCTCTGAGGAACGCGATAGTCCAGCAGGGCGACGAACACGGCCTCCAGCACGCCGAGCCCGCCCGGCACCCGCACGATGAGCCCGGCCACGACGGAGCACAGCAGCACCGCCAGCACGTGTGGATAGTCCACCCGGCCCTGCAGCAGCACCCACACGACAGCGCCGATCAGGCACCAGTTGATGCTGGCGACAAGCACCTGGACGAGTGCCATGCGAAGGCCCGGCAGTTCGATGCGATGGCCTCGCACGATCCAGCGGCGCCCATGCGACCAGGCGCACAGCAGCACGTAGGCCGCCGACAGCACCAGGCCGATGCCGCCTGCAATGTGAAGACCGCCGCTGTCGAGCTTCCAGCTCGGGGGCAATTCCGGCGGCCAGAAGAAGAACGCGGTGCCCGCCACCAGGAGGTAGCCGCTCCAGTTGGTGGCCAGGCTCATGCCCAGGATGCGCGTGGTCTGATGCGCCCGCAGCCCCAGCCGACCGTAGAGGCGGTAGCGGAAGGCGATGCCGCCGACCATCGAACCCAGGTTGAGGTTGAATGCGTAGCTGATGAAGGTCACGCCCATCACCGTCCCGGCGCCGAGCGTGTGGCCCGTCAACCGGCGGCCGAACAGGTCGTAGGTGCTGTACAGGGCGTGGCTGGCCGCTGCGATGGCGGTGGCGGCAAGCAGCGTGGTCCAGGGCAGATCGCTGGCAGCCTGGAGTACCTGGCCCCATTCGATGGTGCGGGCCTGTCGCCACAGCAGGCCGCCGATGGCAGCGAAGAACACCAGCAGCAGCCCGCGGCGCCCCCAGCGCCGGAGCTTGCCGGGAACTGGTGCTGGCCGGCCGGACATCTCGCGGTCCGGCTCGGCCAGCCCGGCGCTCATGCGTGCTCGGTGATCGTCGGCTGAGACTGGGCGTCGGTGCGCGTCAGCTGAGGCCATTGCGCTTCTGGAGGTTGAAGGCGCGGCGCATGCCGGGGCAGCCAGCCCGCCCAGCGCGGGTAGTAGCGCAGGAAGTGGAAAACGAAGAAGCTGCGCACCAGGCGCCAACCGCTCCATTCGGTCGACAACTGCTCCGCTTCGATGACCTGGCACTTGTCGTCCATCAACCCGGAGAGGTTGTTCCACAGGACTTCGTTGAATTCGCGATCGCGCACGATCACGTTGGCCTCGAGGTTGAGCGACAGGCTCAGCGGATCGAGGTTGCTCGATCCCACCGTGCTCCACACATCGTCCACCAGCGCCACCTTGCCGTGCAGGGGACGCTCGCAGTATTCGTAGATCTTCACGCCCGCGTGAAGCAGGTGGTGATAGAGCAGGCTGGCCGCCGTCTTGACGATCGGCATGTCAGGCTCGCCCTGCAGGATCAGCCGCACGTCGACACCTCGCCGGGCGGCCCGGCGCAGTTCCTTGATCAGCCGATAGCCGGGAAAGAAATAGGCATTGGCGATCACGATGCGCTTGCGCGCACTGCGGATGGCGGCGCGGTAGTGCCGTTCGATGTCGTCGGTGTGGCGGCGGTTGTCACGGGTGACGAACATCACTTCGGCGGAGCCGGCCTCCTGGATATCGGCCGGCTCGGTGGCGCGCAGGCGCCGGCGGAACCAGCTCGGACCCTTGGCGCCCAGCGCAATCGCATGAATGACGAAGCGATGGATCTGCGAGACGATCGGGCCGGTCAATTCCACCGTGTAGTCCTGCTTGGCCATGGGGCCGAAGGAGCGCAGGTGATCGTGCGAGAAATTGATGCCCCCCACGAAGGCACGCTCGCCGTCGATGACGACGATCTTGCGGTGCATGCGGCGGATCATGTTGAGCCGCTGGCCCAGCAGCCGCTTGCCCGGATCGAAAACGCGCAGCTTGACGCCCGCATCCATCAGCGAGCGAAGGAAGTCGACCGAAAGATCCGGCGAGCCGAAGCCGTCCAACAGCACATCCACACGGACGCCGCGCTTGGCGGCCGCCATCAGCACCTTGTGGAGTTCCTTGCCGACCTCGTCCTCGAACAGGATGAAGGTCTCGATCACCACCTCGCGCTGTGCCTTTTCGATGCATTCGTACAGGCGCGGATAGAACTCCTCGCCGTTCTCCAGCAACACGACTTGATTGCCCGGCACCCATTGGCCGTGGCCGATGAAACCTCGCTTCACAGTTGAATCTCCGCGACCAAGGGGGCGTGGTCTGAAAGGTGCGACCAGGGGCGCCGCGGCAATGCCAGCGGCGCGAAGATGGCTGCGTTGCGCACATAGATGCGGTCGAGCGGCAGCAAGGGCATGTGGGCCGGAAAGGTGCGTGCAGCACGCCCGTAGGCATGCAGGAACACCTCGCGCAGCCCGATGCGCTCGTCCAGAACCTTGTGCGCACGACCGCGCCAGTCGTTGAAGTCGCCAGCGACGATCAAGGGCGATTCGGTGGGCACTTCAGCCTCCACGATCTTGCACAGCAGCTCGAGCTGCTTGCGCCGATGTCCTTCGGCCAGACCCAGATGCACGCAGATGGCATGGACCTGCAGGTCGCGCCCGGGCAGTTCCAGCGCGCAGTGCAGCAGGCCACGGCGCTCGGGGCCTTCGATCGAGACATCGTGGTTGCGGTGGTGGACGATCGGAAACTTCGACAGCAGGGCATTGCCATGGTGGCCGCGCGGATAGACGGCGTTGCGGCCATAGGCGAACTGCGGCCAGATGCTGTCGGCCAGGAATTCGTAGTGCGGTGCCTCCGGCCAGTCGGTGATGCGGCTGGCGTGGCGGCTGTGGGTGCCCAGCACTTCCTGCAGGAACACCAGGTCTGCGCCGACCGTGCGAACGGCCTCCCGCAACTCGGGCAGGATGAAGCGCCGATTGAGCGCGGCAAAGCCCTTGTGCGTGTTGACCGTCATCACCTTCAGGGAGCGAGGTGGTGCCGGATCGTTGGCGGGAAGAGGTTCAGTGGCGGTGGTAGCTTGCACAGCGTCCTTTGTAGTGCGCGCACCTCGCCCGCACTGTAGGACAGTCGCCGCGTTCGAAGAAGGGCCTGGGCACAGCCGCAGGCGTCCTACAAGGCAAGAGGCCGGCGGACTACGCGTCTGCCGGCCTCTTGCGATGGTTGGAGCGAGGGCAGGTCGCCCTGCCATCTCGCTCGTTGCGTCAGCTCTTCTCGGGCATCGAAGCCGGCGCGTTCGGGCCGCCCGGGCCGTGATGGCGGTGATGACGCTGGCCGCCAGGACCGAAGCGCAGGGTTTCCGCGTCGAAGGTCTTCTGCTGCTCCGGCGACAACGTCGCATAGAAGCTTCGGGTGGCGGTGGCACGCTTTTCGAACGCAACCTCGCGCTGGTCATGACGCTTCTTCATCTCGTCCAGGCGTTGCGGCGTGGTGAGCTTGGCGAAGTCTTCGCGCTTCAGGCGCTGCGGACGTTCACCGGCGGCCGGGGGCTTGAGCGCGTCCGTGTAGCTGTTCCAGGCGGTTTGCTGCGAGGATTCGAGCTTGAGCTTTTCCTTCAGTGCATCGAGCCTCTCGGCGCGACGCTGCTGCATCTTCTCGAAGCGTTCCTTGTGCATGCCCGGATGCGCCGGTGCAGCGGTGGCCGCAGGCGCCGACGGAGCGGCGGCCGGTGCGGTGGTGGTTTGCGCAGAAGCCGCCAGCGCGGTCGCGCCGGCCAGCAGGCCGATGGAGAACAGTCGCTTTGAACGTGTGAACATGGAGCTTCCTTTCCTTGGGTGGGGCTACCGACATGGAACCCTTGGAATGCAGTTTGGTCGGCGCGGGTTTCCGTTCTGTGAGTCTGCTGCCACGCCTTGGTAAAGAAGGGTGAAGGCAGCCGGGCTCAGCGCAGCCGCCCCTGCTGGAAGTCGTGGACGGCCTGCATCACCTGTTCGCGCGTGTTCATGACGAACGGACCGTACTGTGCGATCGGCTCGTGCAGAGGCTTGCCCGCGATCATCAGCAGCCGCGCCGGGCTGTGGTTGGTGGCCGGCGCGCGCAGGGCCACGCCATCGGATTGCGGCGTGTTTTCGAGGATGGCCATGCGCTTGGTCGGAATCTCGCTGCTGCCGATGAAGACCGACTCGCGGTACACATAGACCAGCGCGTTGTGATCGGGCGGCAGGGCCTGCCGGAACTCGCTACCAGGTGGCATCGTGACGTCGATATAGAGCGGCTGCGTGTGCTCGCGCTGCATGGCGCCCGCCACGCCGTTGCTGTGACCGGCGATGACGCGCACATGAACGCCGCCATCGCTCGTGTATTCGGGGATCTCGGCACTCTGGATGTCGCGATACCAGGGTTCGCGCATCTTGTCCTTGGCCGGCAGGTTGAGCCAGAGCTGAAAGCCTTCCATCAGGCCTTCTTCCTGCTCGGGCAGTTCGCTGTGCACGAGGCCGCGGCCGGCGGTCATCCATTGCACACCGCCGTTTTGCAGCAGGCCTTCGTGCCCGGCGCTGTCGCGATGGCGCATGCGGCCGGAGATCATGTAGGTGACCGTCTCGAAGCCTCGATGCGGATGGTTTGGAAACCCGCCGATGTAGTCGCCCGGGTTGTCGCTGCCGAAGGCGTCGAGCATCAGGAAGGGATCGAGGCGCTGCTGCAGCGTCTGGTTGAGCACGCGGGTGAGCTTCACGCCGTCGCCGTCGCTGGTCGAGACGCCCGCCACGATGTGGTCGATGCCGCGTGGCGCCGCGACGGGGTCGGTTTCGACGTGGGAGGCTTGGGTCGGTTCATGGTTCATCGGTGGACTCCGGCATGGGTTCGATCTGCAAGGCGGTGAACATCGATGGTGACACCGCCCGCGCAACCGTGCCCGGGACATGGGCACTGGCGCACCGCGGGCCGACCTCAGCGCAGGGCAGTCATTTCCCAGGAGAGGTTGTCCCAGGTCACGCCAAAGTTGGTGCTCGCATGCCTCTGCGCAGGCTGCTGCATGGCCTCGGCAGCCCATTGGGCGCCGGCGATGACGCTGTCGATCACCGGCAGGGACAGCTCCGGTGCGATCTGTTCGGCCATGCCCGCGAGGCCGGCGCCGCCGAGGATGATTGCCTGCGCGTCGAAACGGGCGGCTGCCTCCTGGCAGGCCTGTGTGAGCAGGCGTCGCGCACGGGCTGGTTCGGCCGCCAGTTCGGAGCCGGAAGGCGCGACGGTATGAATGCCGGCCAGCGCGGCGCCGTGCCCCAGGGAGACGGCCAGGCGCTCCAGCATGGGCCGCCAGCGTTCGCCGCCGGTGACGATCGCGAATCGGCCGTAGCGTGCCGCTGCCGCGAACGCCGCATCGGCCAGGCCCCCCACCGGAACACCGGCGCCTTCGCGCAGCGCGAACAGGCCCGGGTCGCCGAAGCAGCCGATCAGCACTGCGTCCGGACTGGGGCCCTGGCTGACGGCCACGGCCCAGGCATCGAGCACCGCATGGTGCGCGACCGCGTAGCTGGCTTCCGAGGCGATGTAGGTGGCGCCGAAACGCGCCGTGAGCGTACGCACCTGCACCGTCGGGCCCAACGCCTGATGGACGTGATGCTGCAGCATTGCCGTCACGGTGACGGAGGTGTTGGGGTTGATGACGAGCAGTGTGGACATCGACCTCAGCTCGTGCGCCTGGCGCTGGATCGGCGGCGCAACCAGGCCACCGCCGCCAGGGTGCAGCCCATCACCAGCAGCGAGACGATGGTGGTGACGCTGCCCAGCGCGTAGATGGCGGGCGTCGTCACGGTGGAGGTCAGGCCCTGCAACTCGAGCGGCAGCGTGTTGACGTCGCCAATGGCCTGCGACGTGCGCGCGATCTCGTCCCAGCTGAGCGTGAACCCGAACATGCCGATGCCCACGATCGAAGGTCCGATCAAGGGCAGCACGACATGGCAGAAAGCTTGCCAGGGCGTGGCGCCCAGGTCGCGCGCGGCTTCTTCGTAAGCTGGGTTGAAGCGGTTGAAGACGGCGAACATGATGAGCAGCCCGAAGGGCAGCGTCCATGTCAGGTGCGCGCCCAGCGCGGAGGTCAGCAGCCCCAGCGCCGTGCCGTAGTTCTCCAGCGTGCCCTCGGCGCCCAGTGCGCCCAATGCATCCTTGATGCCGGTGTCGAGCAGCCGGAACTGCAGTCCGATGCCCAGCGAGACGACGATCGACGGCATGATCAGGCTGGCCACCGTGACGAAGAAGAGTGCGTCGCCGCCGCGAAGCCGCTTGCGGTATGCCAGTCCCGCGAGCACGGACAGCGCCACGGTCAGCAGCATCACCACGGCGCCGAGCATCAGCGAACGGCGGAAGGCCGAGCCGATGTCCACCGTGCCGAGCCCTTCGGCCAACTGGCGGAACCAGTGCAGCGACACGCCGCGAAGCGGAAAGGTCAGGCCGCCCTCGGGGCCCTGGAAGCTCAGCACGAAGATGGTGAGCATCGGCCCGTAGAGGAACAGCACAAAGAGCGCGAAGACGATCAGCAGCGGCCAGAAGCCGGCCGGGCGCGGCTCGCGAAGGTGGTGGTGTTTCAGTCCCGGCATCGCGCGCTCAGAGCTCCTTGCGAATGTCCACCAGGCGCGTGAGTGCCCAGATGATCATCAGCACCACCGCCAGCAGGATCACCGCGTTGGCGGCGGCCAGCGGGAATTGCAGGTACGAGGTCTGGACCTGGATGATCTTGCCGACCGAGGCAATCTGCTGGCCCCCCATCACGCCGATGGTGACGAAATCGCCCATGACGATGGTGATGACGAAGATCGAGCCGATCAGGATGCCCGTCTTGGACAGCGGCACCACCACGTTCCACAGCGTCTGCCAGCCCGATGCGCCCGCATCGCTGGCCGCCTCGAGCAGCGAGCGGTCGATGCGCATCATGCTGTTGAAGATCGGCACGATCATGAACATCGTGTACAGGTGCACGAAGGCCAGAACGACCGAGAAGTCGGAGAAGAGCAGCCATTCGATCGGCTGCTCGATCAGCCCGATGCCCATCAGGCTCTGGTTGACCAGTCCGTTGCGTCCGAGCAGCGGCACCCACGAGATCATGCGGATGACGTTGGAAGTCCAGAACGGCACCGTGCACAGCACGAACAGAACCGTCTGCGTCGTGGCCGAGCGCACATGGAAGGCCAGGAAATACGCCACCGCGAAGCCCAGCACCAGCGTCACCGCCCACACGATGAGGCAGAACTTGAGCGTGCTGAGGTACGTGGACAGCGTGACGCAGAAGTCGCCGTTGTCAGTGAGCCGCGAGCAGCCTTCGAAGATGCTGAAGTAGTTGCGCAGCGTGACGGCCGGGATCAGTTCGTACTCGTTGAAGTTCCACAGGCTCACCACCGCGACGAGCGCGAGCGGCAGCAGGAAGAACACCCCGAACACGAGCGCAAACGGCGCCGCCTGCCACCAGGCCGCCACCCCCTGCGCGGGTTCCCACGAACCCCCCCGACCCGAACCGACAGAACCGCTCATTCAATCAAACCAGTTCATACAAGCAACAAGAAAACGAGGCGATCAACGCCTGCGGGTGGCTTATGCAGCAACGAACTCGTTCCACTTGCGCACCATGTACTCGTTTTCGTCCATCACCGCGTTCCAGCAGGCGATGCCGCCCATGCGTTGTTCGTAGCTGCCGCCGTCGCGCACCGACCCAGTCTTGGCCAGCAGGTCGCCGTTGGGGCTCTTGATGTCCTGCGCGGCGGGCTTGCCTTCCATCCAGTAGGCCCACTCGTAGGCTTCCATCTTGGCCTTGGCGGTCTCCAGCACGGCGCTGTAGTAGCCCTGGCGGTTGAGGTACGCGCCGGCCCAGCCGTCGAGGAACCAGTTGATGAACTCGTAGGCGCCGTCGAGCTTCTTGCCCGACAGCGTGGCCGGCACGCCGAAGCCCGCGGCCCAGGCGCGATAGCCTTCCTTCAGGGGCTGGAACACGCAGTCGATGCCCTTGGTGCGCACGGCGGTCACGGCCGGGCTCCACATCGACTGGATCACCACCTCGCCCGAAGCCATGAGGTTGACCGACTCGTTGAAGTCCTTCCACAAGGCGCGGAACTGGCCGGCCTTCTTCGCCTCGATCAGCGTCTTGATGGTCAGGTCGATCTCGGCCTTGGTCATGTTGCCCTTGTCGGCGTACTTGTGGATGCCCTTGGCTTCCACGACCATGGCCGCGTCCATGATGCCGATCGAAGGAATGTTCAGGATCGCCGCCTTGCCCTTGAACTCGGGATTGAGCAGCTCGGCCCACGAGCTGATCGGGCGCTTGATCAGGTCGGGCCGGATGCCCAGCGTGTCCGCGTTGTAGACGGTGGGGATCAGCGTCATGTACTGCGTGGGCGTGGCGCTGAACTTCTTGCTCTTCTCGCCTTCGAGGAACATGACCTTCTTGGGCGCGGTGCCCTGGTCGCCGACCTTCTTGCCGCCGACCTCGCCCTTGGTGAACAGCGTGGTGATCTTGTCGGCGTTCTTGATCTTCTTGGTGTCGATGCCCTTGAGGTTGCCGGTGGGCACGATCTTCTTGAGCGAGAAGTACTCGGTGTCGATCAGGTCGAAGCTGTTGGGCGCCGTCACCGCGCGCTTGGTCACGTCATCGGTGGTGACGGCCACGTACTGGATCTCGATGCCGGTGTCGGCCTTGAACTTCTCGGCGATGGCCTTGTCCTGGTTGACCGCCGTTCCCAGGTAGCGCAGCACCACCTTCTCCTGCGCATGCACGAAAGGCGCGATGCCCGTGGCCAGGATGCCCGCCGTGCCTTGCAGCAGCGCGCGGCGTTGGATGCCTTGGTTCTTGGGATCGGTCGTGTTGTCGGACATGTAGGAAGCCTCCGGTTGAGTTGGGTTGGTTGGTTGATCGGAAGGACAGGGTTTTCGGGTGTGGCAGGCAAGGGCGTGCGCGCCGGAGGCGGCGTGCCTTTGCGCTCAGGCCGCCATGGCTGCCAGTTCGTCGCGTCGGGGCTTGGCCGGCACGGTGGCGCGCGGCGCGGGCCGCTGTGCACCAGGACCGAGCACTCGGGCGTGTTCGGGCGCCCAGGACAGGCGCACCATCTGTTCGAGTTCGAAGGGTTGGGCCAGGTAGCGGGCTTCCGGCAACATCACCGAGACCGATTGCATGGCCGGCGGTGCGTCGGCCAGCATCAGGCCGAGCAGCACGAAGGTGCCCTGGTATTCGATGTCGGTGATCTGCGCGGGCAAGCCCGGCGTGGCCGCGCCTTCTGCCGCCAGGGCAATCTGCATGTGGTCGTGGCGCACCGCCACGAGACCTTCCGGCGTTGCCAGCACGTTGTGTCCGCCCATGAAGCGCGCGACGAACTCGCTGGCCGGATGGTTGTAGACCGAGTGCGGCGAGCCGACCTGCTCGATCAGGCCGTGGTTCATCACCACCATGGTGTCGGCCAGGGCCATCGCCTCTTCCTGGGAGTGGGTCACGTGGATGAAAGTCAGTCCCAGCTCCTTCTGCCAGCGGCGCAGCTCGGCGCGCATCTGCACGCGCAGGAAGGGGTCCAGGGCCGACAGCGGCTCGTCGAGCAGCAAGACCCTGGGCTCGGTGATCAGGGCACGGGCGAGCGCCACGCGCTGCTGCTGCCCGCCGGAAAGCTCGGCCGGCTTTCGCTGCGCCAGGTGGCCCATGGCCACGCGTTCCAGCAAAGCGCCGGCGCGGCGTTGCCGCTCGGCCTTGGCCACGCCCTTCATCTTCAGGCTGAAGGCGACGTTGTCGAGGGCGGACAGGTGGGGAAAGAGCGCGAAGCTCTGGAACATCATGGCGGTGCCGCGGGCCGCTGCGGGCAGCCGCGTGATGTTGCGGTTTTCCAGCAGAACGTCGCCCTGCGTCACGGACTCGTGGCCGGCGATCATGCGCAAGGTGGTGCTCTTGCCGCAGCCCGAGGGGCCCAGCAGGCAGCAATAGCTGCCGCTGGCGATCCGCAGGTCGATCTGGTCGACCGCCGGGGCGATGTCGACCGAATAGCGCTTGGTCAGGGCGACGATCTCGATCGCCGTGGGATTGGCTGCGTCCATGAAGGCACGCATCGCAAGACATGTGCCATCGGCGGGCGGCGAGCGGACTCGTCGGCGCGCACCAGAACGAGGCGCGGCCGCGTCAAGCGTGGTGCTTCAGTCGGGCCGGGCCCAGTAGCGGTAGCGCCAGGCCAAGTCGAAGCCGGCACGGCGGTAGAGCGCCAACGCCGGCGCATTGCCTTCCTCGACCTGGAGAAAGATCCGTGGCACGCCGCTGCGCACGGCCTCGAACGCCATGGCGCGGAGGATGCGACCGGCCAGGCCCTGGCCGCGCAGCGCCTGTTCGGTGCGAAGGCCATGCACCCCCGCCCACTGCGGCGCAACCGAAAGCGCACCGACCGCGACGGTCCTGCCTTCCAGCCGTGCGCTGGCAAAGCGGTTGCCGCTGCCGCGGCTCAACGACTTCACTCGGCTGGCGGCGTCGACCGGGTCGAATCCGGGGCCGAGAAAGACGCGGGCCCAGCCCTCGTCCGGTGCATCGTCCAGCCGCACCATGTCGCTGTCCGGGCCTGGCAGCGGGAAGGCGTCGAGCACGTCCTTCGCCAGGGCGGTGTGGGTCAGGGTCGGCTTGGCGCCCCGGTAGCCGAGTTCGCCCAGGGCTTGCCGCAGGTCGTCGAAGGCCGCAACGTCCGCCAGGCGCCAGCGGGTCGGAAGGCCATGCGCGGCGTAGCGGGCTTGCACCTGCGCGATCCACGCGGCCGCGTCGTCCGGGGCGCGGTCATGGGACAAGGGAACGGCACTGTGCGCGCGGCCGACCGTGCCCGGGTCGAAAGGCAGGAGCCAGTTCGCGCCGGCGTCGTCCTGCAGCGCATCGACCGCCTCCGGCGCCACCGCGGCCAGCGTGGCGCGTTCGATCGCCTCGACGTGCTGCGCCGACAAGCCGGGTTCGCTCACGGCGGCGGGAACTTGGCGCGCGACAGGGTGCTGTAGAGCGCGGCACGCTGTCCGCCGTTGACGTCTTTCATGCCCTGCACCACCTGGCGGGCGCGTTCCCGGTCGATCTGGCCTTCGGACTGCCAGCGGGCGACGCGGCCTGCCGGATCGTCGAGCAAGGTGGCGAGCCACACCGCCTGGGCTGGTGCGAGGCCGTTGGCGCTGCGCTTGAAGTAGCGCCGAGCGGCGGCTTCGGCCCCGCAGATGTTGTCGCCCCACGGGGCCATGTCGAGGAAGCCTGCGAGCAGCCCGTCCTTGCCCGGGGAGCGTTCGAGTTCTGCCACGTACAGCAGCTCGCGCAGGCGCTGCTGGCCGGCGTTGGGCAGCGGTGGCAGCAATAGGCGCACGACGCGCTCGTCCAGGGTCGGCGGCGGCGCGGGCTGCCGGACGGAAACGGCCCCGCCCGCCCCCGTGGCGGCGGCCGGTGCGCCTGCCTTTGGCGCCGCCTTGTCGTTCCTCTTCTTCGCCGGCTTCTCGCCGGAGGCCGGGCTGAGGCCGGGTTGCACCTCGGACGCCACCATGAGGCTGGCCGGGTCGTAGCCCGGGTGATCCTTGTATTCCGGGTCGAGCGCGCCCAATGCCGCCTTGGCCACCCAGCTGCCTTCCGACAGGCCGGCGCTGGGCCCGCAGGCGGCGGCGCGCGACACCATCAGGGACGTCACGCCCAGACCTTCAACACTGAACTGGGTCAGGCTCGGCTTGACGCTGTAAGTGCGCTCGGGCAGCGAGAACTTGGCCTGTATCGTGGCCGTGCCGGAGATTCGGGCGCGCTGCAGTTCGGGCAGGCCGGGGGCCAGCAACTGGTACCACTGCGCGATGGGCGCGCTGCCCACGTCGAAGGAAAGCGAAAGGCCCTTTTGCGTCAGCCGGCCGTTCCAGCGGCCGCGCAGGTCGGTGGCACCGCCGGCCGCCTGGCTGCCCGCCGGCGTGGCGCGCAGCGTGCCGGTGAGCAAATCCACGTCGCGGCTGGCGGTGATCTCGAAGCTTTCGAGCGCGATGGGCTTGTCGCCCAGCTCAGGCTCCGACCATTGGCAGGGCGCGCAGGTCATCACCAGCGATTTGCTGGTGGCGTTCCAGCCCAGGAGCACCGGGCCGAATCGGGTGTCGAGCGTATGGCCGGACAGCCAGGGCGCGAACCAGGAGACGGTGGCCAGCCGCAGCACCGTGGGCATGCCCAGCTCGGCTTCGACCGGCCCGATGATCCTGACGCGCTCGGACCATTCGCCCGACGAAGGCGCCAGTGCGAACTTCACGATCAGCACCAGGGCGAAGACGCTGGTGAGGACCAGGGCAAGCAGCGTGTAGAGGGCTAGGCGCAGGACCTTGTTCATTTCTTCGCGCGCGGCGTTCGTGGCTCGGATGTGCATCTTGCACCATCGCGGCAACGCCCGGCCAGCCCGACGGGGTCCTGCGCCGGGTTTTCAGAACGGGTAGTGCCGCTCGCTCGTCTGGAGGGTTACCCAGCGCAGCTCGGTGAAGGCGTCGATGCCGGCGCGCCCGCCGAAGCGGCCCCAGCCCGAGCCCTTGACGCCGCCGAAGGGCATCTGCGCCTCGTCGTGGACCGTCGGGCCGTTGACGTGGCAGATGCCCGACTCGATGCGGCGCGCCACGTTCAGGGCGCGTGCCGTGTCGCGGCCGAACACCGCGGCAGACAGGCCGAACTCGTTGTCGTTGGCCACCTGCACCGCCTCGTCCACGCCCTTGACGCGCACGATGGCCTTGACCGGCGCGAAGCTTTCGTCGTGGTAGATGCGCATCTCGCGCGTCACATGGTCGATCAGCGTGGCCGGCATCAGCGTGTTGGCGGCCTTGCCGCCGGTGACGAGCGTCGCGCCCTTGGCCAGCGCATCGTCGATCAGCGCATTGCAGCGCTCCACCGTGGCCATGTCCACCACCGAGCCGAGCACCGCGGGGCCTTCGCGCGGATCGCCCAGCGGCAGGGCCGAGGCCTTCGCCGCGAGGCGGGCGACGAATTCGTCGGCCACCTTCTCGTCGACCACGATGCGCTCGGTGGACATGCAGATCTGGCCGGAGTTGGCGAAGGCGCCGAACGCGGCGCCATTCACCGCGGCGTCCAGGTCGGCGTCGTCGAGCACCAGCAGCGGTGCCTTGCCTCCCAGTTCCAGGACGGTGGCCTTCAGGTGCTTGGCACAGGTCTGCGCGATCAGGCGGCCGACGCGGGTCGAGCCGGTGAAGTTCACGCGCCGCACTGCCGGGTGCGCCACCATGGCCTCGACCACGGCGCCGGCATCGGCCGGCGCGTTGGTGACGAAATTGACCACGCCTGCCGGCAGGCCGGCCTCCTGCAGTGCTTCGATGATCAGGCCGTGGGTGGCGGGGCTGATCTCCGAACCCTTGAGCACGACCGTGTTGCCGCAGGCCAGCGGCACCGCCACCGCGCGCACGCCGAGGATGACGGGCGCGTTCCAGGGCGCGATGCCCAGCACCACGCCGGCCGGCTGGCGCAGTGCCATCGCGAGGCTGCCGGGCACGTCGGAGGGAATGACGTCGCCGTTGATCTGCGTGGTGAGGGCGGCGGCTTCCATCAGCATGCCTGCCGCCAGGTGGACGTTGAAGCCGGCCCACATGGCCGAGGCGCCGGTCTCGCGCGCCATGGCGTCGGCGAAGGCCGCTCCCTTGGCCTCCAGCGCATGCGCGGCCTTCTGCAGGTAGGCGCGGCGCTCGCCGGGGCCGAGGGCAGACCAGGCCGGAAAGGCAGCGGCCGCGGCATCGACGGCGGCGCGGGCATCGTCGGCGGAGGCGGCGGGCGCGGTGGTGGCGACGCTGCCGTCCAGCGGATTGCGGCGGGTGAAGGTGGCGCCGGTGGACGCCGCGCGCGGCTGGCCGCCGATCAGCATCGAAAGATTGCTCATGGAACGAGTCTCCGTTGGGGGAAGGAAAGGGTTCAGGCGGTGCCGAGGTAGGCGCGGCGGATGACGTCGGAGGCCAGCAGTTCGCGGCTGTCGCCCTGCGCCACGATGCGGCCGCGTTCGAGCACGTAGCCATAGTCGGCCACCTGCAGGGCCTTGCGCACGTTCTGCTCCACCATGAGCACGGTCACGCCCTGTTCGCGCGCGATGCGCGTGACGATGGCGAGCAGCTCGGCCACCATGCGCGGCGCCAGGCCGAGCGAAGGCTCGTCGAGCATCAGCAGGCGCGGGACGCTCATCATGGCGCGGGCCACGGCCACCATCTGCTGCTCGCCGCCGCTCATGGTGCCGGCCAGCTGGCCGGCGCGCTCGCGCAGGCGGGGAAAGTCGTCGAAGGCCTGCTTGAGCCGGCGCGCGCGTTCGGCGGGCGACTGCAGCCAGCCGCCGAGCTCGAGGTTCTCGGTGACCGTCATCTGCGGGAACAGCTGGCGCCCTTCGGCCACCAGCGCCAGTCCGCGGCGCACACAGCCAGTGGCGTCGTTGGCGGGCAGGGCATCGCCGTCGAGCAGCACCTCGCCCGCCCGCGGCATCAGCCCGGCCAGCGCGCGCAGCAGCGTGGTCTTGCCGGCGCCGTTGGGGCCGACGATGACGGTGATGCCGGGCTTGGCCTGAAGGTCGATCTCGCGCAGCACCGAGAAGCCGTGGTAGCCGGCGCCCAGGCCGCGCACCTGCATGGAGGCTGCGTTCATGCGTCGATCCCTTCCGCAAGTTCGTCGCCCAGGTACGCCTCGATGACCTGTGCGTCGTTGATCACTTCTGCCGGCGTGCCGTCGGCGATCTTGCGGCCCTGGTTGAGCACCAGCACGCGTTCCACGTAGCGCAGCAGCGTGCCCACAGCATGCTCGATCCACACGACGGTGAGCTGCCATTCGTCGCGCAGGCGGCGGATGCGCCGCGCCATGGCATCGACCTCGGCTTCGGTCAGGCCGGCCGCCACCTCGTCGAGCAGCAGCACGCGCGGGCGGGTGCCCAGCGCCATGCCGATCTCGAGCAGCCTCTGCTGCGACGGCGTGATGGCGCCGGCATCCTCGTGGGCCAGCGCATCCAGTCCGAGCATGGCGAGGATCTCGCCTTCGCTGGCCAGGCCCGCCGGTGCGCGGCGGCCGCGTCCGGCGAACTGCATGCCGAAACGCACGTTGTCGCGCACGCTCATGTCGGGGAAGACACGCGGCGTCTGGAATGTGCGCGCGATGCCGTGGGCCGCGAAGTGGTGCGGCGCGCTTCCGGTCAGGTCGGTGCCGGCGACGAGCAGCCGTCCGCTGGTCGGCGGCTGCACGCCGGAGATCGCGTTGAAGAAGGTGGTCTTGCCCGCGCCGTTCGGGCCGATGATGCCGACCAGCTCGCCCGCGCGCAGCGTGCAGTCGACGGCGTCGACGGCCGTGAGGCCACCGAAGCGCACCGAGACCTGTTCGGCCTGCAACAGCACTTCGCTCATCGCGCAGCCTCCCTGCCCGTGGCGCGGCGTTGCCACAGCGATGCCAGCCCGCCGGGCAGATACATGACGCACAGCACCAGCAGCAGCCCGAGCACCAGCATGTAGCCGTAGGGCAATTGCAGGCGCAGCGTCTCGGCCAGCAGGCTGAAGACGATGGCCGCGGCGATCGGCCCGCCCACGCTGGCGGCGCCGCCGATGAGCGCGATCAGCACGGTCTGGAAGCCGATGAAGGGGCTGAACACGGCGGCGGGCTCGATGTACGTCCAGCGCACCGCCATGGCCGCGCCCACCGCGCCTGCGAACGAGGCGGTGAGCGCGAAGCCCGCGATCTTCGCGCGCCGGGTGTTCACGCCCAGTGTCTGGGCGCGCTGCTCGTCGGCGCCGATGCCGGCCAGCGCCAGGCCGAACCGGCTGCCGCGCACCCACACGGCCACGCCGACCGAGAGCGACGCGATGATCAGGAGCGTGTAGTAGACGGTGTTCTCTTCCGGCACCACGGCCAGCACGCGGCCCACGGTGCCCGACATCTGCTTTTCGACGAAGGTGACGGCATGGCGGATCAGTTCGGTCATGCCGAAGGTGAGCACCGCGAAGTAGGTGCCCCGCAGGTGCAGCACCGCCGCGCCCATCACCAGCGCCACGACGGCCGCGAGCAACGCGCCGCAGGCGATCACCAGTGGCCAGGGCAGCACGTCGAGCAGCACCGCGCTGCAATAGGCGCCCACGCCGAAGAAGGCCGAGGTGGCCAGCGACAGGTAGCGCGTGGCGCCGCAGAACATCGACCAGCTGGTGGCCAGCGCGATGTACATCAGGCAGGCGAGCGCCAGCGATTGCACGAACTCGCTGGCCACCCACGGCAGGCCGGCGGCGAGGGCGAAGGCAGCGGCGGCCAGCGTCGCGAGGATCTTGTGGTTCATGGCTCAGCGCTTCTTCGAGAACAGGCCGTTGGGCCGCCACAGCAGCACGCCGATGAACACGCCGTAGGACAGGAGCATCTTGAGCGAGGGACTTGAAAAGTGCATGCCCAGCGCTTCCACCACGCCCAGCAGCAGGCCGCCGGCCAGGCTGCCGACGATGGAGCCGAAGCCGCCGAGCGTGATGACGATGAGCGCCGTGACGGTGTAGGGCTCGCCCATCGACGGGTTGATGTCGTAGGTGGTGGACAACAGCGCGCCGGCCACGCCCGACAGCCCCAGGCCCACGCCGAACATCAGCGGATGCAGGCGCCGCGTGTTGATGCCCACGAGCTGTGCGCCCGTGGGCGACTGCATGAGGGCGCGCACCGCCTTGCCCAGCAGCGTGAACTTGAGCAGCGCGATGAACGCCACGCAAAGCACCAGCGAGACGCCGAAGATGAGCAGCTTGTTGGCCGTGAATCGCATGCCGGCCAGCTGCACCGGCTCGGCCAGGTATTCATAGCCGCGCAGGTCGCCGCCCCAGGCGAGCAGGGCTGCGTTCTGCACCGCGAACATGAGGCCGAAGCCCACCATCAGGCTGCGCGCCTCGAACACGTCCACATTCGGCGCGCGCGCCGCCAGCTGGCGAAAGCACAGCGCGTGGATGGCGACGCCCAGCAGGCCCAGCAGCACGAAGGCCACCGGCATCATCAGGATCGGCGACAGGCCCAGCGCCGTGTTGGCCCACCACGTGATGAAGGCGCCCAACATCAGGAACTCGCCGTGCGAGATGTTCATGATGCGCATGAGGCCGTACTGCAGGTTCAGGCCGATGGCCACCAGCGCATAGATGCCGCCGGTGATCAGGCCGCCCGCGAGCAGCTCGGCCCAGGAGGTGAAAGACATGGAAGGAGATGAAAGACGAAGAGGGCGATGCGCGGACCATGGCTGGCCCGCGCGGGATGGCGGTATCAGCCCTTCCAGGCCGGCTTGGGGGCGACCAGCTTGGCCGTGGCGCGCGCCGGCGGCCACACCACTTCGAAGTCGCTGCCCTGCCATTGGCTGACGGTGCCGGGGATCGAGGCGTTCTCGCTGCCCTCGAAGCGGATCGGGCCAAGGATGGTCTGGAACTCGTTCTTGGCGATCAGGTCGCGCAGGGCCTTGCGGTCGAGCCCGGCGCGTGCCACCGCTTGCTGCAGGATCTCCAGGCCGGCCCAGCAATGGCCGCTGGCCCAGCGGTCCGGCTCCTTGTTGAACTTCTTCACGTGCGCGTCGAAGTAGGCCTTGGCACCCGCGCTGGTCTTGACGTTCCAGGAGCCCATGCCAATCACGCCCTCAGTGTTCGCCTGCATCACGTTCTTGTAGAGCTGGAAGGCCGTGCCCACCGAGGCGTAGAAGTAGGCCGGGTTGAAGCCGATCTCGCGCGACTGGCGGCTCACCAGCAGCGTGTCGGGCGGATAGGTGATGCCGATGAAGGCGTCGGGCTTCATGTCCTGGATGCTGCGCAGCACCGGCGCCAGGTCCTTCACGCCCAGCGGATAGCTCTTGCGCTCCAGCACCTGGATCGAAGTGCTCTTGAGCGCGTTGTTGAGCGCCGCGAAGTTCTCCAGCCCGAAAAGGTCGTCCATGTAGACGATGGCGACGGTCTTGACGTTCTGGGCCACCAGCAGGTCGACCAGCGCGCCCATCATCTTGTCGGGCTGCTGCAGCAGCGAGAAGAAGTAGGGCAGTTGCATGTCGATCAGCTTGCGCGACAAGGCGGTGGGCGCGAGCATCGGGTAGCCGGCACGGTTGGCCAGCGGAGCGATGGCGAAGTTCGCACCCGAGCCCCACGGCGGCAGTATCAGATCGACCTTGTCGCTGCCCATGAGCTTCTGGTAGGTGCGCACGCAGGTCTCGGTCTCGCTGCGATCGTCGTAGCCCTGCAGTTCGATCTGGCGTTTGGCGCCCTTCACGTCCAGTCCACCTGCGGCGTTCACCTGCTCGGCCCACAGCAGGTAGTTGGGTTCCTGGCTGACCTGCGCACCCGCGGCCCACGGGCCGGTGCGTGCAATCGCATAGCCGATGCGGACCGGCGCGCTCTGCGCGAACAACTGCGGCGCGAAGCCGGCCGCGCCCAGGGCTGCCGCGGCGCCCTGGATGACGCGCCGACGGGTGGGCTGCTGGCGGGATGGGCGGGGGTTCGAATGGGTCATGGCGTGTCTCCTCGTTCCGGCCTGCACGGAGCCGGTCGCGGCATCGTAGGAACAAGGGCGGTCGGCTGCTTTGCGCGGCGTGCACAAGGACTTGACGCTGCGTGCATGGCGCTCGGGGTTAACCCTGCGGCGCTCAGGGCCCGCGCGGGCCGGACAATCGTGTTCATTTGTGACCGCGCCATCCACTTCGAGGAGCAGCAACTCATGGAAGCTTCCACGCTTCTGAGCACCGACCCCATTCCGCAGCGCGAGCGCGGCGCGCAGTGGCGCGAGTGGATCGCGCGCCACTTCGACGGCCTGGAGTCGGACCTGTATGGCGACGATGGCCAGTTCGAAGGCCACATCGCGGCCTCGCGCGCTGGCGACGTGATCCTGACGCGGCTGGAGGCCACCCGCCACCGCGTGCTGCGCAGCGCCGACATGGCGCGCCACAGCGAAGAGGCCTACCTCAAGATCGTCGCGCCCTGGCAGGGCAGTGCGGCGGTGGCGCAGCGCGGGCGGGAGGCGGCGGTGCGCGAGGGCGGCTGGACCATCTACGACACCACGCGCGAATACATGGTGGCCAACCCCGAGCGCACCGACCACTTGATCGTCATGGTGCCCAAGGCGCAGCTGGCGATGCCGGGCCTGCCGCTCGATGCGCTGATGGCGCGCCGCGTGGGCGGCGCCAGCGGCATCTCGCGCGTGGCGCTGGAGACCATGCGCAACACCTACCAGGAGCTGCCGCACATGAGCGAGCAGGCGGCGCGCGGTGCGGGCGAGCTCATCGTGCAGCTGGTACGCCTGTCGTTGATGGAGGTGAGCGGGCAGCAGACCGGGCAGACCCAGCGGGAGGCGCTGCGCGATCGCATCCGCGCGCACGTGGCGCGGCACCTGGGCGATCCGGGGCTGTCGATCGACAGCATCGCCCTGGCCCTGAACTGCAGCAAGCGGCACCTTCACAACGCCTTCGCCGACGGCGAGGACACGCTGCATGCCTACATCCTGGGCGAGCGCATGACGGCCTGCGCGGCGGCCCTGCGCGATCCGACGCAGGCGCACCGGGGCGTGACCGACATCGCCTTGTCCTGCGGCTTCGGCAACCTCTCGCACTTCAGCCGCGCGTTCCGGCGCTTCACGGGCGAGAGCCCCAGCGAGTTCCGGCGCGCCGCCTGAATCGAGGCCGGGCGACCCGGCGGGCGCGAATCAGGTGGCCGGCGCGGCGACCGTCACGGCCTGCCAGGGGCCGGTCGAATCGCCGAGTACGGCGGACCAGTACCAGGCAGACGTGTCGGTGAAGGCGTGGCCCTGTGCATCCTCGATGCGCTCACAGACCGACAGGGTCGGCATGCCGTCCTTTCCGGCGGTGAAGCAGCGCCAGCGGCGGTCCTGGGCGTCCTGCACCAGCCGCTCGTCGCTCACCTTGAAGCCCAGAGCGCGGTAGCAGTCGGTGGCGGGGTGCAGCATGCGGGTGGGTGTGTCGACGCGGCGCATCACCATCGTGCGGCGGCCATCGGTCATGCGGGTCATGGCACCGGGAAACTGCCGGGCAAAGCGCTGCTCGACATCGCCGAGCGCGAGGGGCCGCAGCGGCGCGCCATCCCACTGCGTGGGCCATTCGGCGCCGATGTGCGTGCGCGTTGCGACCGGCGCAGGTGCCGACACCCAGGCATGCACGGACGACCACAGCACGCACACGAGCATCAGGCCGGCGAAGAGCGCCTTGTGCGCGGCGCGGTGGAGAAAGCGGTTGGCGAACAAGTTGCGCATGAATGGAACCAAAGGTGGGTTGAACATGGGTGTGGCGTCTTGCGATCAGGCCTGGCGCGATGAGACGGGTTGCGGCGTCAGGTCGACCATCGAGGCCGAGCTGCGGCGTTCGGTGCGCGGTGTCATTGCGAACGCGACCACGGCGCACACCAGTGCCAGCATGGCCAGCCCCACCGCTTCATGCATGGCCGGCGATGGCGCCATGCCGGCGCCCTCCAGCCCGATGAGCAGGCTGTTGCGCACGATGTTGCCCACCAGCACGAGGGCGCCGACGACCGGCAGGCGCGCCATGAAAGCGCGATTGCCCAGCCCGCACCACAACGCCACGCTGCAGGCGACGAAGTAGCCGAACCAGGCCATCTGGACACCGGAGCAGGGCGCGTCGACGATCACCGGCAGGCCATCGACCAGCAGGCTCGAGCCTTCGCGCTGCACGTGCGAGAACCATGGCGACAGCAAGAGCCGGCTGGCCTCCGCGCACACCACGCGCAGCGGATAGCCGGCGTAGAACTGCAGCGAGGCCAGCAGCGGAAGCGCCAGCACCGCCAGCCCCAGCACAGGCGCCGCGGCGACCCGGCGCGGCAGCAATGCCAGCAGGCCGGCGGCCAGCGCCAGCACCGCGGCCAGCGCGCTGACCAGCGGCGGCCATGCGGGCAGCGGCCCGAGTCCGTTGCGCATGGCGGTGGCAGCCAGCGTGGCGATGCCTGCGGCGGCCATCCAGCCCAGCACCGGCGCCGCGCGCAAGGCGCGGCGTTCGCGCCAGACCAGCAGGCCCAGCGCCGACAACGCCAGCAGGCCCAGCGGATCGTCCGAGCCGTCGGTGGCACGGCGTGCCATCCACAGCCAGGTCGGCAGCAGCGCCGCGGCCTGAAGTGCCAGCCACAGCAATGGCGGCAGGCGGTCGATGTGCAGGCAGCCGTCGAACAGGCGGGGATGCTGCGCGGCGAGTCGGGAAAGGTTCATGGCGATCTGCCTTGGTGTGTGGATTCGTGAAAGCTCATTCGGTGAATCGACGCGGATCGCGGCGCCGTGCGCGCCGATGCAGCATGGCCAGCATCGACAGCACGAGCGCCATCGCGCCAAGCGTTTCGGGCTCCGGTGTGCCTGGCACGGTGACGCCGCCGCTCGCGTCGCCCACGGCCAGCTCGCTCACGCCATGCGGCAGCGGAAGGGGCTGGTCGACGCGCGTGCTGCCGTCCGCCGGGCTGGCCCGCACGACGTGGTCGACCGCGATGAAGCTGGTGTGCGAGGTGAGCAGGCGATAGCGCAGCCCCATCTGCGTGATGGGTTCGCGCAACGCGTCGCCGCCTTCCAGTGCGGCCTGGTCTTCCAGCTCTGCGACCTTGTGGCGCGCCCAGAGGCTTTGCAGGGCCGTGGCATCGGGCTTGACGTTGTCGCTCCCGATGGCAAGAGATTCGCGCCACGGGCCCTGGGCACTCTTGCCATCGATGACCAGGCGGCCCTGCGGCTTGCCGCGCCATTTGCCGAAGACGACGAGCGGACGATTGCCCAGCACGTCGGGCAGGGCTTGCGGCGTCACATCGTAGGCATCCAGGCCTTCGAAGCGCGCCTTGACCTGCGTGAGCACAGGCGATTCGACCATGCGGCGAAAGCGCGCCGCTTCGCGTTCGGCCTGCACCGGGTCGGTGATGACGAAGGGCTCGCCCATGCCTGCGCGGGCCAGACCTTCGATCAGGTGCCGGTTGACCGAGCTGCCGATGCCGAAGGCGAACACGTTGGCTTGCGACAGGTTGCGACGCACCAGTTCGAAGGCTTCGCGCTCCACAGTGACGTAGCCGTCGGTCACGACCACCACCGTGCGCGAGACCTGCTCGCTGCGCGGATAGCGGTAGACCTCGCGCAAGGCCGGAATCAGCTCGGTGCTGCCGCCGCCGCGCGTCTGCCCGAGCATCTGCACCGCGCGGTCGATGTTGGCGCGGGTCGCGGGCACCGAGCGTGGCGACAGCATCTCGTTGCTGCCGGCAAAGAGCATCACGTTGAAGGTGTCGCTGGGTCGCAGGCCGCCGATCAGGCGGTTGAGCATGGTCTTGGCCGTGTCGAGCGGGAAGCCGTGCATCGAGCCGGAGATGTCGACCACGAAGATGTATTCGCGCGGCAGCACCGACTGGGCGGGCACGGAGGCGGGCGGCTGCACCATCGCAAGGAAGAAGTTCTCCGCGTCGGGGCCTTGGCCGGGATAGAGCATCACGCCGGTCTGCATGGCGGCGCCGGCGAGGCTGAAGTCGAGCACGAAGTCGCGATTGGCCGCGTTGGCGTCCGGACCCAGCGTCAGTTGTGCATGCCGCGACCCGGTCTCGTGCGCGATGTCCGCCGCATGCGTGCGGCTGCGCAACGTGGCGATCGGCACAGGCGTGTCGATGCCCACCTTCATCGAGAACCGCGCGGTGGGTGGATCGCCTGCGCGCAGGATCGGCTGCGCGACCCACCTGGCTTGCGCGTTCTCCGATGCGGGGCTGTTGTAGCGCGGCCCGACCACGGTAGGAAAGACGAACTGGTACTGGCCGTCTTCGGGGACCAGCAGTTCGCTGTATCGCAACTCCACCCGCACCTCGTCGCCAGGCAGGATGTTGGCCACCTTCATCTGGAAGACGTTGGGCTGGTGCTGCTCCAGCAGTGCCGCGGTCTTGCCCTCTTTCTGCGCCTCGTCGTATTCGCGGCGCGCCTGCTGCTTTTCACGGATCGTGGCTTCCACGAGCCGGTTGCCCAGGCGGATGGTCAGGCCATCCACCGCGGCGCGGGTGGAGCCCGGGAAAACGTAGCTCGCCTCCAGGGTGCGGGTGCCTTCGTTGCGATAGGCCTGCGTGACCCGCACCCGTGCAATCGGGCCGGCGATCTGCACATCGACGTCGGTCGACTTGAGCGGCAGGCGGTCGAGCGAGGCATCGCCGCCGCGCACCTGGAAATAGGGGCTTTCGGTCTTCTGGCGCGGCAGATCCTGCGCCTGCGCCGGTTGGGTCAGCAACAGGATGAAACACGCGATGGCCAGCATCAGGGTCACGATCCAGAGCTGGCGGGCACGGCGGTGCGATGGCATGAGGGGTCCTTCTTCTCGATGGTGGTCGCACGGGATGTGCGCCTCTCCCGGACGGCACTGTTGCGTCCGCGTGCGAAGGGCGTAGGAAGAGTTCGGGAACTCGCGTCGGCCTGTGTGAAAACTGTGTGAAGTTGACCGGGGCAGGACTTCATACTTGCTTCAGCAGGGAACGGATGATCCGTTCCCATCGAAGTTGGCGAGGAGTGCCTCAGTGGCTCAGCAAGACAGATCGAAGAAGAACTCGAAGACCGGACGCGCCCGCGGCGCACGCAGATGGCACCTTCCGCGCGGGGTGTGGGGCTGGATCGCGCTGATCGTCGGCGGCTCGGCGCTGGCTGGCGTGCTGCTGGTGGGCGTGGCCGTGACGCTCGTCTATCCCAGCATTCCGGATGTGCGGCAACTGGCCGACTACCAGCCCAAGCTGCCGCTCCGCGTGCTGACGGCCGATGGCGTCACCATCGGCGAGTTCGGCGAGGAGCGCCGGCAACTGGTGCCGCTCGACCAGATTCCCATGGTGATGCGCAACGCCGTGCTGGCCGCCGAGGACGCGCGCTTCTACGAGCATGGCGGCATCGACACCGTAGGCCTGATGCGTGCCATCGTGTCGAACACGCTGCATGGGCTGAACCAGGGCGCGTCCACCATCACGCAGCAGGTGGCGAAGAACGTCTACCTGACGCCCGAGCGCACCTTCAGCCGCAAGCTGCGCGAGGCGATCATTGCCTTGCGCCTGGAGGATGAGCTTTCCAAGGACCAGATCTTCACCATCTACCTGAACCAGATCTACCTGGGCCAGCGGGCCTACGGCTTCGCGGCGGCCAGCGAGGCCTACTTCGGCAAGCCCATTGCGAACATCACCGTGGCCGAGGCCGCCATGCTGGCCGGCCTGCCGAAGGCACCCGGCGCGAACAACCCGGTGGTCAACCCGCGCCGCGCCCGCGCGCGGCAGCTGTGGGTCATCGAGCGCATGGAATCGCTGGGCTTCATCACGCATGAGCAGGCCGAGCTGGCGCGGCAGGAAAAGCTCAAGCTGCGCGCCGATTCCGACGCGCCCCGCCTGCATGCCGAATACGTGGCGGAGATGGTGCGCCAACAGATGGTCGCGCAGTACGGCGAAAGCGCCTACACGCGCGGCCTGACGGTGACGACCGCCATCGACTCGAAGGACCAGACTGCGGCCTGGCAGGCCTTGCGCAACGGCTTGCTGGACTACGAACGCCGCCAACCCTGGCGCGGCCCGGAGCAGACCGTGTCGCTGCCGGATGCGCCCGATGATGTGGACGACGCCGTCGACGAAGCCCTGGCCGCGCACCCGGGCGACGAGCAGGTGGAATCGGCCGTGGTGCTCAAGGCCGAGCCGAAGAAGCTCGAGCTGGCGCGGCGCGACGGCAGCACGGTGACCATCGATGGCGCCGGGCTGCGGCTGGTGCAGGGAGGCCTGTCTTCGCGTGCCGATGCGCGCCAGCGCGTGGCGCGTGGCGCCATCTTGCGCATCGTCAAGAACGCCAAGGGCGATTGGGAAGTGGTGCAGCTGCCCGAGGTGGAAGGCGCCTTCGTCGCGATGAACCCGCAATCCGGCGCCGTCAAGGCGATGGTGGGCGGTTTCGATTTCGCGCGTGGGCAGTTCAATCGCGTCACGCAGGCCTGGCGTCAGCCAGGTTCGAGCTTCAAGCCGTTCATCTATTCGGCCGCGCTCGAAAAAGGCTTCGCGCCTTCGACGGTGGTGGAGGACGGCCCGCTCTTCTTCGACCGCGCCACCACCGGCGGCCAGCCCTGGGAGCCCAAGAACTACGACGGCGGCTTCGAAGGACCCATGACGCTGCGCGAGGCGCTGCAGAAGTCCAAGAACATGGTGACTATCCGCGTGCTGCAAAGCATTGGCACCAATTACGCGCAGGACTGGGTGACGCGCTTCGGCTTCGACGCCGACAAGCAACCGCCTTACCTGCCGATGGCGCTGGGCGCGGGTTCGGTCACGCCGATGCAGATGGCGGTGGCCTACAGCGTGTTCGCCAATGGCGGCTACCGCGTCACGCCCTTGCTCGTGACCAAGGTGGTGGAGCGCAACGCGCAGGTGCTGTTCCAGGCCGACGAGCCGGCGCTGGACGAATCGATGCGCGCGATTCCGGCGCGCAATGCCTTCATCATGCGCTCGCTGCTGCAAAGCGTGGTCAAGAACGGCACCGGCTCGCGCGCCTACCGCACGCTGCGCCGCGAAGACCTGTACGGCAAGACCGGCACGACCAATGATTCGTACGACACCTGGTTCGCGGGCTTTCAGCCCAGCATGGTGGGCATCGCCTGGATCGGCTACGACAACCCGCGACAACTCGGCGTGCGCGGCGAGACCGGAGGCAGCCTGAGCCTGCCGGTGTGGACGTCCTACATGCAGACGGCCCTCAAGGGCGTGCCGGTGGCCAAGTCGCAGGCGCCCGATGGCGTGGCCATGCTCGACGGCGAGTGGTACTACGACGACTACCCGCCTGGCCGTGCGGTGGCCAGCCTGGGTGTGGACAGCAGCGGTTCAGCGCCTTTCTCGCCTTCGGGTTGGCAGACCGTCGCACCGGGCTCGGTGCCGGGCTTCGGCAGCAACATGCCCGCTGAGGCGGGGGTGGTGGCACCTGCGCCACCGCCGGCGAATGCCGAACGCCGCAAGAGCATCCTGGATCTCTTCCGCTGAGGGCCGGCCTGCGCGAGTCGCTGGCGCGCGGCTTCAGCCGGGCGCCAGCAGCGGCAGCGTGAGCGTGGCGATGGCTCCACCGCGAGGCGCGTTGGCCAGTTCGATGCGGCCCCGGTGCAGGGTCGCGATCTCCTTGACGAAGGCCAGGCCGAGGCCGGTGCTGCGCCTGCTGTTGTGCGGCCGCGCCAGCGAATAGAACTTCTCGAACACTTGGTCGCGCGCATAGTCGGGAATGCCCGGGCCGTGGTCGCGAACGGTGATGCGTGCCTCGCGCGGGCCGACATGCAGGGCCAGCGCCACTTCCGCATCGGAAGGCGAGAAGTCGATGGCGTTGTCGACCAGATTGGTCAGCGCCTGGCGCAGCAGAAAAGGATCGCCTTCCACGCGCGCGTTGCTGTCGATCGCCACATGCAGGCGGATCTGCCGCTGGGAGGCCGCGCCCTGCGAGGCGGCGGCCACTTCGTTCAGCAGCGGGCCGAGGGCCACCATCTCGCTGCGGTCCAGCGCGCGCTGGGTTTCGAGGGCGGTGAGCTGCATCATCCGGTCGACGATGTCCTGGATGCGCTGGGTCTCGTTGCTGATGTTGGCCAGGAAGTGCGCACGCTCGGCCTCGTTCATGCCCGGCTCCTGCAGCAGCTCGGCGGCGCCGCGAATGGCCGACAGCGGGCTCTTGATCTCGTGCGTGAAGGTCTGCACGTAGTCGGCCACGTAGCTTCGTCCCGCCAGCGAATCGCGGATCTCTCGCAGGCCGCCGCGCAGCGTGTCCACGGCGCGGCGCGTCATGCGTCCGAGATTGAATTCGCGCTGGCGGCGCATCCAGCGCCAGTAGTCGGACATCAGGCCGAAGGGCCGCACCAGCCACACCGACACGATGAGCGCCAGCAGCAGCAGGGCGATGGCCGACCCGACGCCCACGGCCAGCGTGCGGGCGCGCGCATCCTGCACGAACTGGCCGAAGCTTTGCACCGGTTTGCCCACGCTCACGCTGCCCACGATCTCGTCGCCCCATCGCACGGGCGCAGCCACGTACATGACGGAGGTGTGCGGGTCGGTGGGAATGTCGCGCGTGGTGCGTGCGCCATATTGGCCGGCCAGGCCACGGCGCACGTCGGCCCAGCGCGAATAGTCGGCGCCCGTGTCGCGCCCGGTGGAATCGAAGATCACGCGCCCGTTGCGGTCGACCACGTACATGCGCAGTTCCACCCGCGTCTTGTGCAGGCTGTAGATCTGCGCCGAGAACTCGCGCGCGTAGGCCGATCGAAACAGGGATTCGAGCCGGCTGGTGTGGATCGCGCCGGCGATCACATCCTGTTCGACCAGGCTGGCCATGAGCTGGGAAACCTCGACCAGAGATTCCTCGGCCGATTCGCGGTAGCGCGGATCGATGTCCGACACCACGCGGTAGAGCAACACGCCGATGCCCGCGAAGTAGATCAGCAGGATGCCGATGAAGATGCGGGTGCGCTGCGAAAGGGCGCCGCTGCGTGCGGATGGGCGGGGCATCAGGCGGAATGCGCGAGCCGCGTCATGGGGCCTTCGCCGGCAGGTCTTCGGCGAGTGCATAGCCCACGCCGCGCAGCGTGCGGATGGGCTCGATGCCCGGCGCCACTTCGCGCAGCTTGGCGCGCAGGGTCTTGACGTGCGCATCGACGGTGCGGTCGAAGCTTTCGCTCGACTCGTCCCAGACCAGGGCGAGCAGTTCGTCGCGGGTGAACACGCGGCCCGGGCGCTGAACCATCTGCCGCAGCAAGCCGAATTCGTAGCGCGAAAGATCGAGTGCGCGGCCATAGAAGCGGATCTGGCGGCGCTCGTCGTCCAGCGCGAAGGGCGTGGGCGATTCGACGGCCGCCGATGGCGCGGCGGGCGCCGGCGTTGCCGGAGCGCCTTGCGCGGACATGCCGCTGCGGCGCAGGATCGTGCGCACGCGTGCCAGCAGTTCGCGCGGCGAGAAGGGCTTGGTGATGTAGTCGTCCGCGCCCAGTTCGAGGCCGACGACGCGATCGATCTCGTCGCTGCGCGCGGTCAGGAAAAGCATGGGCACTTCGGGGCCGCCGCCGTTGCGCGTGAGGGCCTGCAGGCGCTTGAACAGCTCGAAGCCGTTCATGTCGGGCAGGCCGACGTCGAGGATGACGATGGCGGGCCGTTCGGCGGCGAAGCTGTCCAGTGCCTTCTGCGCGGTGGAGCACCACACGGGCACGAAGCCATCGCTCTTGAGCACGTACTGCAGGGTGTCCGCGATGCCGGACTCGTCTTCGGCGATCAGGACGCGTTGCTGGTTGGACATGGGTCGATGGTAGCCGCGGCGCCGTTGGCGGGCGGACTCAGGCTTCGGCTTTTGGCGGGTCGATGCGCGACAGGTCGTCCAGGATGGGGCAGTCGGGCCGCTGGTCGCCATGGCAGCAATGCACCAGGTGGGCCAGCGTGCGCTGCATGGCCTGCATTTCCGCGATGCGCTGTTCCAGCTCCTGCAAGTGCGCCTGCGCCACGCGCTTGACGCTGGCGCTCGTGCGGCGCCGGTTGCGCCAGAGGCCGACCAGTTCGGTGACCTGGTCCATCGAGAAGCCCAGATCGCGCGAGCGCTTGATGAAGCGCAAGGTGTGTACGTCCGACAGGCTGTAGCGTCGGTACCCGGATTCGCTGCGGCGCACCTCGCCCAGCAAGCCCAGGTCCTCGTAATGGCGCAGCATGCGGGCCGAGATGCCCGACAGGCGCGCGGCGTCGCCGATCAGCAGCGTTGCGTCGGAGCTTGGCATGTTGGAGGTCATGGCACGGCGTAGCCAGCTTCGACGATGGCGTTGCGCAGAGCTTCGAGCGGCTGTTCCGAATCGACGACGACCAGGCCGCCTTGCAGGTCGACGTGGACCTGTGCCTGGGGATCGAGGTCGGCCAGCGCGTCCTTGATGGCATTGATGCAGTGGTTGCAGCTCATGCCGCTGACCTGTATTTCGTGATGGTTCATGCGTACCGACCTTGAAGAATGGAACGACCCAGTATCAACCTTGACATGATGTAAGAGTCAAGCCCATGCGTCAGTTCGGGATTTTCGATGCAAGGGCTTGACCTTCACATGATGTGAAGGAATACGCTGCCAGGCATGACAACCAATACTGCAACCCTTCAGCCGATCGACCTGGGCGTGAGCGGCATGACTTGCGCCTCGTGCGTGGGACGCGTGGAGCGTGCCCTGCGCAAGGTGCCCGGGGTGCAGGAGGCATCCGTCAATCTTGCCACCGAGAGCGCTCGGGTGATGGCCGTGCCGGACGACGAACTGCAGGCGCGGCTGCGCCGTGCGGTGCGCGATGCGGGCTACGAGCCGCGCGAGGCGTCGAGTCTCGAAGCGGGTGAAGGGTCGGATTCGGCATGGACCGGCTTCGGCCCCGTTGCGGCAGGCTTGCTGCTTTGTGCGCCGCTGGTGGCGCCGATGCTGCTTGCGCCGTTCGGCGTGCACTGGATGCTGCCGGCATGGTGGCAATTCGCGTTGGCCGCTCCGGTGCAGTTCTGGCTGGGCGCGCACTTCTACCGCGCCGGCTGGCATGCGGTGCGTGCCGGCACTGGGAACATGGACCTTCTGGTGGCCATGGGCACCAGTGCCGCGTTCGGGCTGTCGCTGTGGCTCTGGTGGCGCGCTCCGGAAGGGCACGCGCCGCATCTGTATTTCGAGGCGTCGGCGGTGGTGATCGCGCTCGTGATGCTCGGCAAGTGGCTCGAGGCACGCGCGAAGCGCCAGGCCACCTCGGCCATCCGTGCCTTGCAGGCGCTGCGGCCGGAAGTGGCCCACTTGCTGAATCCGCGCAATGGCAAGTTGAGCGATGTGCCGGTGAGCGAACTGTTGGGCGGCGACAGGCTGGTCGTGCTGCCCGGCGAGCGGGTGCCTGCCGACTCGCAGGTGGCCGAGGGCAGCTCGTCGGTCGACGAATCCATGCTCACCGGTGAGCCGCTTCCGGTGCCCAAGTCCACGGGCGACATGGTCACAGGCGGTTCGGTCAACGGGGAAGGCCGGCTGCTGGTCGAGGTGCGGGCCGTGGGTGCCGAAAGCGTGCTGGCGCGCATCATCCGGCTGGTGGAAGACGCGCAGGCGGCCAAGGCGCCCATCCAGCGGCTGGTCGACAAGGTGGCCGCGGTGTTCGTGCCGGTGGTGCTCGGCATTGCCGTGGTCACGCTGCTCGGGTGGTGGCTGGCCGGGGCGGATGCCGAATCCGCCTGGGTTCACGCGGTGGCGGTGCTGGTGATCGCCTGCCCATGTGCATTGGGCTTGGCCACGCCGGTTTCGGTGATGGCGGGCACCGGCGTGGCCGCGCGCGCAGGCATTCTCATCAAGGACGCCGCGGCGCTGGAGACCGCGCATCGCGTCGACACCGTGGCCTTCGACAAGACGGGCACGCTGACCGTCGGCCATCCGCGATTGACGGCGCTGCTGTCGGCGCAGGGCGAGCACATCCATGCGAACGAACTGGGTGGGCACGGCGATGCGCGTCGTTGGCTGGAAGTGGCGGCGGCGCTGCAGTCCGGCAGCAGCCACCCATTGGCGCGGGCGGTGCTCGATGCCGCCAACGCCGCCGGAATCGCGGCGGCGCAGGCGCACGATCTGCGCGCCGTGGCAGGTCGCGGCATGGAAGGCTGGGTGAGCGGTGGCACTGCCTCGGCAAATGGCGAGCGCTGGGCGCTGGCCAGCCTGCGATGGTGCGAGGAACTGAGCGTTCCGATCGGCGACGCGTTGCTTGGACCGCTGGGCACGCAAGGCGCCACGGTGTCGGCGTTGTTGCGCTTGGAGGCGGCCGATCGGCCGGCATTGGTCGCGTTGCTCGCCTTTGCCGACGAGCCCAAGCCCGGTGCTGCCGAAGCTGTCGCACGGCTGCGAGCGCGGGGCTTGCGGGTGGTCATGATTTCCGGCGACAACCGCCGCGCTGCCGAGGCAATGGCCATGCGTCTGGGCATCGATGCGCAGGAGGTGCGCGCAGAGGTGCTGCCAGGCGACAAGGCGGCCGAGGTCCGTGCCCTTCGTGCCCAGGGCCGCGTGGTGGCCATGGTCGGCGACGGGGCCAATGACGCGCCGGCCCTGGCCGCGGCCGATGTCGGGATGGCGATGGCCAACGGCACCGATGTGGCGATGGAAGCCGCCGGCATCACGCTCATGCGGGGCGACCTGTCATTGGTGGCGGATGCCTTCGAGGTGTCGGCCCGCACCGTCGCCAAGATCCGGCAGAACCTGTTCTGGGCCTTTGCGTACAACGTGGCCGGCATTCCCCTGGCCGCGTTCGGGCTGCTCAGCCCCGTGGTGGCCGGCGCGGCAATGGCGATGTCGAGCGTGAGCGTGATGTCCAACGCGCTCCTGCTGCGGCGCTGGCGCCCGTCGGGGACGAAGGAGGGCAGCGGCAGCCGCCGTCCTTCAGGCGATCAGGCCAGCGTCGGATAGTCCGTGTAGCCCTTGGCGCCGCCGCCGTACATGGTGGCCTTGTCGACCGCGTTGAGCGGTGCGTTCTCGCGAAGGCGACGCACCAGGTCGGGGTTGGCGATGAAGGGCTTGCCGAAAGCGACCAGGTCATCGCCTTCTTTCACGGCTTCGTCGGCCAGCGGCTTGTCGTAGCCGTTGTTGACCATCCAGGCACCCTTGCCGCCGGCTTCGCGATAGGCGGTCTTGAGGGCCTCGTAGTCGAAGGGGCGATCGTCGATCTCGCGCGGTCCGCCGGTGGCGCCTTCGATGATGTGGATGTAGGCGAGGTTCATCGTGGCGAGCTGGCGCACCACGTATTCGAACAGCGGCTGCGGGTCGTCGTCCACCACGTCGTTGGCCGGCGTGACGGGCGACAGGCGGATGCCCGTGCGGCCACCGCCGACGGCGTCGACCACGGCGCGCGTGGCTTCGAGCAGCAGGCGGGCACGGTTCTCGATGCTGCCGCCGTAGTCGTCGGTGCGCTTGTTGCTGCCGGTCTTCAGGAACTGGTCGAGCAGGTAGCCGTTGGCGCCATGCAGTTCGACGCCGTCGAAGCCCGCGGTTTCGACCGCGTTGCGCGCGGCGGCCTGGTAGGCGTGCACGATGCCGGGCAGTTCGCTGGCATCGAGGGCGCGTGGCATGGAGGTTTCGACGAACGTGGGCACGCCGTCCTTGATGAGCACGGTCTTGGTCTTGGCCGCGATGGCCGAAGGCGCGACCGGCTGACCGCCATCGGGTTGCAGCTCGGTGTGCGAGACGCGTCCCACGTGCCACAACTGCACCACGATCTTGCCGCCCTTGGCGTGGACCGCATTGGTCACTTTCTTCCAGCCGTCGAGCTGTTCGGTGCCATACAGGCCTGGCACGTCGGCATAGCCTTGTCCCTGGTGACTGATGGCGGTCGCTTCGGTGATGAGCAGGCCGGCCGTGGCGCGCTGGGCGTAGTAGGTGGCCGTGAGGTCGTTGGGAATGGCGTTCGGCGAGCGGTTGCGCGTGAGCGGCGCCATGACGATGCGGTTGGCCAGTTGGAGGTCGCCGGCTTTGACGGGATCGAAGAGAGAGGGCATGTTTTCCTGTTGTTGTCGAGGTTGTGGGGGAGCGTAAGCGCGCCGGCACAACCTCGACGCGGGCCTACTTGAGAAGGCCTTCGGATTTCATGGCTTGTTGGACGGCCGGGCGCGCCGCGACGCGTTCGCGGTATGCAAGCAGATTCGGCATGCCGGACAGATCGATGTTCATGGGCTTGGCCCAATTGGTGACGGTGAACAGGTAGCCGTCGGCCACGGTGAAATCGTCGCCCATCAGGTATTGCTTGCCCTCGAGCTGCGCGTCGACCCACTTGAGGCGCGAGACCAGTCGCTCGCGTGCCATGGCCTTGGCTTCCTCGGGCATGTTGGGGTTGAACAGGGGCGTGAAGCCGCGGTGCAGCTCCATGCCGGTGAAGGTGAGCCATTCCTGCAGGCGATAGCGCTCCAGGCTGCCGTTGGCGGGCGCGAGCTTCTTCGCGGGCGCCTGGTCGGCGATGTACTGGACGATGGCCGGGCCTTCGCGCAGGCGGCTGCCGTCGTCGAATTCGAGCATCGGCACATAGCCGAGCGGATTGATGCCGTAGTAGTCGGTGCCATCGGCCAGCTTGTGGCTCTTGGTGCTGGCCAGCACCGCCTCGAAGGGCAGGCCGGACTCGAGCAGTGCGATGTGGGGCGACAGCGAGCAGGCGCCGGGCGAGTAGTAGAGCTTCATGCGCAAGTGTCCTTTTGGTTGATGTTTTGGGCGGGGCTTTTGCCCGCCGGGCAAATCCTAGCGACTTGCGGCTGATGGCGTTGTCCTACGGGTCGTTGGGTCCGGTGCCGATGGGGCAGGACAAAGCCCGTGCCTACGCTTGCATGCACTCGCAGCGAATCCGTCTGCTGCGATGTTCAAGATCAAGGAGAGATCCATGTTGAAGTACGCCATCGTGTTCGCGATCATTGCCCTCATTGCCGGTGCCTTGGGCTTCACGGGCGTCGCCGCCGCGTCGGCGGGCGTCGCCAAGCTGCTGTTCGGCCTGTTCCTGGTGCTGGCGCTGATCTTTGTGGTTCTCGCCGCCCTCGGGGTCGGTGCCGCCAAGAAGATGATCGACTAGCCATGCCGCCCGTGTTGATCCACAGCGCAACATGGGATGTCCGCGGCGGCAGGGACGCCGCGGTCTCACCGGCTCAGCGCGTTCAGAAAGTGCTCCAGGTGACCCGCAACCACTGGAAGGTTTTGACCGGTGTGACCGGCAGAAGGCGGCACGCTTCGTCCGCCGCCCGCGCGTTGCTATTAAAAGCATAGCGAACGATTGAGCATTCATGCCGCATGGACGTCCGGCAGCATGAAGGGCGATCCACGCAATTGCGTGCGAAACAGGCAGTGGGGCGCTAAAATTGCCGGTTCCCCTGAACCGCAGCGCAAGCGTCATTTGCGCCCCTTCTCCAATGCTCTATCCCGAAGAATTCGATGTCATCGTCGTCGGCGGTGGCCACGCGGGCACCGAGGCCGCCTTGGCCTCGGCGCGCATGGGTGCGCGCACCTTACTCCTGACTCACAACATCGAAACCCTTGGGCAAATGAGTTGCAACCCGTCGATCGGCGGGATCGGCAAGGGGCACCTCGTCAAGGAGATCGACGCTCTGGGCGGCGCCATGGCGCTGGCCACGGACGAGGGCGGTATCCAGTTTCGGATCCTCAATTCGAGCAAGGGTCCGGCGGTGCGGGCGACTCGGGCGCAGGCAGACCGTGTGCTTTACAAGGCCGCCATTCGGCGCCGTCTCGAGAACCAGCCGAACCTTAGCCTCTTCCAGCAGGCCGTGGACGACCTGATGGTCGAGGGCGATCGGGTGGTTGGCGCCGTCACGCAAGTAGGCATCGCCTTTCGCGCTCGCGCGGTGGTTCTGACGGCCGGCACGTTCCTGGATGGCCGCATTCACGTGGGGCTGGACAACTATCAGGCTGGCCGGGCGGGCGATCCGCCGGCGGTCAGCCTGTCGGCAAGATTGAAGGAACTCAAGCTCCCTCAAGGTCGCTTGAAGACGGGCACGCCGCCGCGCCTGGACGGCCGCAGCATCGACTTTTCCAAGTGCACCGAACAACCGGGCGACGGGATGCCGGGCAGCCCCAACCCGGTGATGCCGGTGTTCAGTTTCCTGGGCCGGGCCGACATGCACCCGCAGCAGATGCCCTGCTGGATCACCCACACCAACGAGAAGACGCACGAGATCATCCGTTCCGGCTTTGACCGTAGCCCGATGTTCACGGGAAAGATCGAAGGCGTCGGTCCGCGCTACTGCCCGAGCGTCGAGGACAAGATCAACCGGTTTGCCGACAAGGACAGCCATCAGATCTTCCTGGAACCCGAAGGGCTCAGTACGAACGAGTACTACCCGAACGGCATTTCCACGAGCCTGCCTTTCGACATTCAGTACGCGTTGGTCCGTTCGATTCCAGGTCTGGAACAAGCGCACATCCTTCGCCCCGGCTACGCGATCGAGTACGACTACTTCGACCCGCGCGGGCTGACGAGTCACTTCGAGACGCGGGCCATCCGCGGCCTGTTCTTTGCCGGGCAGATCAACGGTACGACGGGCTACGAAGAGGCTGCGGCACAAGGCCTGTTCGCCGGCGTCAATGCTGCCCTGCAAGTTCGCGGCGAGGCACCTTGGGTGCCGCAGCGCGACGAGGCTTATCTGGGTGTGCTGGTCGACGACCTGATCACCAAGGGGGTGACCGAGCCGTACCGCATGTTCACGAGCCGCGCCGAGTTCCGCCTTCAACTTCGTGAAGACAACGCCGACATGCGCCTGACGGAGATCGGGCGGAAACTCGGTTTGGTGGACGACGCCCGGTGGGATGCTTTCTCGCGCAAGCGCGACGCTGTTTCACGTGAAACAGAGCGTCTCAAATCCATCTGGGTAAACCCGCGCAATCTGCCGGCGGAGGAGTCGGAGCGGGTACTCGGCAAGGCCATCGAACGCGAGTACAACCTGGCCGACCTGCTACGCCGACCGGGTGTGAGCTACGCGGCACTGATGTCGCTGGACGGCGGCAAGTACGTGGCGGAAGAGGGGGCCAATCTGGGTGAGGTCGAGATCGAGCAACTGGAGATCGCAGCCAAGTACTCCGGCTACATCCATCGCCAGCAGGACGAGGTCGAACGGGCATCGCACTTCGAAAAGCTCAAGCTGCCAGACGACTTGGACTATTCCCAGGTGGCTGCGCTCAGCATTGAAGTCCGGCAGAAGCTGGCCAAGCATCGGCCCGAAACCCTGGGTCAGGCATCGCGAATTTCCGGCGTGACGCCGGCCGCCATCTCGTTGCTGATGATTCACCTGCGCAAGGGCGGCTACCGCGCCTTCACTGGCGAACCTGCGTCGCAAGAGAAGGCCGCTGCTTCTGAAGTCGCAGCCCAATGAGCGGCGACCGCGATGCGTTGCTGCGCCAGGGCGCAGAGGCGATGGGCTTGAGCTTGAGCGATGCTCAATGTGCCAGTCTCCAGGCGTATGCCGACCTCATCCTGAAATGGAACAAGGTTTACAACCTGACGGCGCTGCGCTCTCCTGAGCAGGTGTTGAGCCACCATCTTTTGGACAGCCTCTCGGTGGTCGGCCCGCTCCAGCGGCAGTGTCCGGGCGCGGCGAGATTGCTGGACGTGGGTTCGGGTGCGGGTCTTCCCGGCGCAGTCATTGCGATCATGAGGCCCGACCTCTCGGTAACGTGTGTCGATGCAGTCGCCAAGAAGGCGGCGTTCATCCGGCAGGTGTCGGCGGAGTTGAACCTGCCGCATCTCAACGGCCGGCACGCGCGCGTCGAAACGATGGGTGGGCGCTTCGATGTGGTCTGTTCACGGGCTTTTGCGTCGCTGACCGACTTTGTCAGGGGCTCCGCGGAACTCATCGCTCCGGGTGGGTGCTGGATGGCGATGAAGGGCAAATTGCCCACGGACGAAATCGCCGATCTTCCGTCCGACGTCGAAGTGTTTCACGTGGAACAGCTCACCGTTCCGGGCCTGGACGCCGAGCGCTGCATCGTCTGGATTCGCCCGATTTCGGGCTGACCCACACCAAAATTTCAGCCGCGCGGCGCAATGAGCGCCGAGCGCGCCACCGCGTCCGGACTGCCTCGCGTAGACTCGGGTGCTCCCATCCAAACCGGCCTTTCCCATGTTCGGCATTGCTGATTACGGCGCCTTTGTGGCCGCCATCGTTGTTTTCCTCGCTATTCCAGGACCGGGCAATCTGGCGCTGATCACCTCGACAGGGAAGGGTGGTATCCGAGCCGGGATGGGCGCAACCTTCGGTTTGATCGCTGGCGACCAGTGCCTGATGTGGGCTGCAGTGGCTGGCGTCGCTGCGCTCCTGGCTGCGTATCCCACGGCATTTCATGCGGTTCAATGGCTGGGCGCGCTTTATCTCGCCTGGCTCGGCTTCAAGATGATCCGTGCCAAGCCGGGCGACGCGCCGGTCCTGAACATCCGGCCCCGGCAGTATTTCAGGCAGGCTTTCTTCATCACGCTGCTCAATCCCAAGGCCATCGTCTTCTACATGGCCTTCTTCCCGCTGTTCATCGATCCGAGCCAGCACCAAGGCCTGCGGACCTTCGGCTTCATGGCGCTGACCATTGCGGTTCTGACCTTCATCTACGCCTTGTCCGTCGTGCTGCTGTCCCACTTCCTGGCGGAGCGCATCCGCGCCAATCCCAAGATCTCCGGAGCGCTCGAAAAGCTGGCCGGCATCTTCCTTGTGGGCTTTGGCATCAAGCTCGCGATTTCCAACTGACGCATTCGCATGGCTCGTATCTTTTGCATCGCGAACCAGAAGGGTGGCGTCGGCAAGACGACCACCACGGTCAATCTCGCTGCCGGCCTCGCGCGGCAGGGCCAGCGCGTCCTGATGATCGACCTGGATCCGCAGGGCAACGCCACCATGGGCTCGGGCGTGGACAAGCGCCAACTCGAGCTGAGCGTGTACGACGTGCTGCTCGAATCCGCCTCCGTGGCCGAGGCGCGGGTGCGGCCCGAACGGCTGGTGGAGGCGGACTGCGCCTATGACGTTCTGGGCGCCAACCGCGAACTCGCGGGCGCTGAGGTGGAGATGGTGGAGCTCGACCGGCGCGAGAAACGCCTGCGCACCGCCTTGGCGACGGTGGGCGCCGAATACGACTTCATCCTCATCGATTGCCCTCCCAGCTTGAGCCTGCTGACGCTCAACGGTCTGTGCGCGGCGCATGGCGTCATCGTCCCGATGCAATGCGAGTACTTCGCGCTCGAGGGGCTGACCGACCTGGTCAACACCATCAAGCAGGTGCACGCCAACCTCAACAAGAACCTGCAGATCATCGGACTGCTTCGGGTCATGTTCGACCCCCGCATCACCCTGCAACAGCAGGTCAGCGACCAGCTCAAGGCGCATTTCGGCGAGAAGGTTTTCGACACCGTCATTCCCCGCAATGTTCGGCTGGCAGAAGCGCCGAGCTACGGCTTGCCGGGCGTGGCCTTCGACCCATCGGCCCGAGGCAGCCAGGCATTCGTCGCCTTCGCGCAGGAAATGATTGTGAAGATGCCTCCGGCGCCGATCGTGGCCGCGGCAGGTGCGGCAGGTGCAGCAGGTTCGGCGCCGGCCGCGGCGCCATCCAGTGCATCGCCCACGCCGGCCGTCGCGCCGTCGGCTGCAGAGCCTGCGCCCGCGTCGGAAGCGTCGCCGGAATAGAACTCCCGAGCTCCCGCAATGCACCATCTTGCTACAAAATCCATAGCGCATGAGTGACGTCCAGGTGCTGTTGCTGCCCGGCTGGCAGAACAGCGGACCCGAGCATTGGCAATCGCGCTGGGAGGCGAAACATGGCGACATCCGCGTGCAGCAGCACGATTGGATGCGCCCCCTGCGCGGCGACTGGCAGATTCAGTTGGAAGAGGCCGTTCTGGCATCCAGCCGGCCGGTGGCCTTCGCGGCCCATAGTCTGGGTTGCATCCTCGTGGCCGCCTGGGCTGCCCATTCGCGGCTGACCCACAAGGTCCGCGGCGCCTTGCTGGTGGCGCCCGGCGACACCGAGCGCGACGACCTTCGCCAGATGATTCCAGGCTGGGCACCCATCATTCGGCAGCGACTCCCCTTTGCGGCCTGCATGGTCGCCGCCGACAACGACCCCTTCTGCAGCGCCGAGCGTTCGCGCGACATGGCGCGAGATTGGGGCGCCAACTACATCGACGCCGGCCCCCTGGGCCACATCAACGCCGAATCCGGCCTTGGCGACTGGTCCGAGGGCCGGCACCTGCTCGAGGACTTGCTGGCCTCCCCACCCAAGAACTGAAGAACGGACAACACACTCATGGTCACCAAGAAACCCAAGGGACTGGGCCGCGGGCTCGAAGCACTGCTGGGGCCGGCTGCGCGCACGGATTCCGAGGCGCAAGCGTCGGGCGAGGGCGCTGGGGCGGCGGCGCAGCAGCCCAATACGCTGTCGCTGGACAAGATGGTGCCAGGCGTCTACCAGCCTCGCACCCGCATGGACGAAGGCGCCCTGTACGAGCTGGCCGAGAGCATCAAGGCCCAGGGCATCATGCAGCCGATCCTGGTGCGCCGACTCGACGATGAATCGGCGCGCGCCAAGAACGCCGAGTACGAAATCATCGCCGGCGAGCGGCGTTTCCGGGCTGCGCGCATCGCTGGCCTGGCCGAAGTGCCGGTGCTGGTGCGCGACGTGCCCAACGAGGCCGCGGCGGCCATGTCGCTCATCGAGAACATCCAGCGCGAAGACCTCAATCCGCTGGAAGAAGCCCAGGGCCTGCAGCGCCTGGTCAGCGAGTTCGGCATGACGCATGAATCGGCCGCGCAATCGGTCGGCCGCTCGCGCAGCGCCGCGAGCAACCTGCTGCGTCTGCTCAACCTCGCCGCGCCGGTGCAGGACATGCTGATGGCCGGCGATGTCGACATGGGCCATGCCCGCGCCCTTTTGGCGCTGGACAAGGCGGCGCAGATCACGGCGGCCAACCAGATCGTCGCGCGCAAGCTCTCGGTTCGCGAAGCCGAGGCGCTGGTCAAGAAGCTTTCCGCCGAATTCAACCTCACGTCCTCGCCCCGCCCCGGCCGTGGCGAAGGCGAGAAGTCGCGCGACCTGTTGCGGGTGGAAGAGGAGCTCGCCGACCTGCTCACCGCCGAGGTGGAGGTCCGCATCAAGAAGCGCACGCGCCGAAACGGCCAGACCGAGCAGAGCGGCGAATTGGCCATCCATTTCGGCTCCCTCGATGCGCTCAACGGCTTGATCGAGCGAATCCGCCGAATGACATAGCGCGATTGCAGGCAGCCCATCTGCCTTAAGCGCACTGGCCTGCGGTATGGCGGCGCCCTATGCTCCGATGTACACCAAAGTGTGCATTCCCTGGAGGGCGAGATGAAGACCAACTTGTGGGCGGCGACGGCCGCAGCATTGTCTGCGGCTGTGCTTTTGAGCGGCTGCGAAACCACCGACATGCAGATGGGCAGCGCCAGCGCCAAGACCATGGCCACCGGCAGCGCGGCCGGCGCCGCGAGCGACAACGCCAGCGGGGCACTCGAACGATGCCCCGAATCGCTGGGCACCGTGTCGCTCATCGAGAACCAGCAGGCCGGCTGGTACACGATCCTGCGCAACGAATACCGCCTGCCGCCGACGTCCAACCTCCTGCGCCTGCTGATCCAGCAATCCAACTGCTTCATCGTCGTGGAACGTGGCGCCGCCGGCATGAACGCCATGAGCCGCGAACGCGCATTGGCGCAGTCGGGCGAGATGCGCCAGGGCAGCAACTTCGGCCGGGGGCAGATGGTGGCGTCCGACTACGGCATGTCGCCCGAGATCGTCTTTGCCAACAACAACGCCGGCGGCGGTGCGGCTTCACTGGCAGGCCTTGTCGGTGGACGCTACAGCGGCGTGCTGGGCGCGTTGGGCGGCAGCGTGCAGACGAAGGAAGCCAGCGCCATGCTGACGCTGATCGACAACCGGTCGGGCGTGCAGGTCGCGGCCTCCGAGGGCAGTGCCTCGAAGACGGACTTCGGCGCGATGGGCGCCCTGTTCGGCGGTACGGCGGCTGGCGGGGCAGGGGGCTATACCAATACGGCGCAGGGCAAGGTCATCTCAGCGGCATTCATGGATGCCTACAACCAGATGGTCCGTTCGCTGCGCCAGTATCAAGCGCAAACGGTGCGCGGCCAGGGCCTCGGTGGCGGTGGCCGACTGGGCGTGGACGGTGGCGCAACGCCGCAGCAAACCAGCGCGCCGCGCCCGAAGAAGTAAGGCTTGCAGGCCCGCCTGCGGCGATGTCGCCGGCGGGAGCCTGACGCCTCTCCTAGAGGCTGAAGATCTTCCCGGGGTTCATGATGTTCTTCGGGTCGAGCGCGCGCTTGATGGTCCGCATCATGTCGACCGCGCCAGCGCCTGCCTCATCCACCAGGAAGCCCATCTTGTGCAGGCCGACCCCGTGCTCGCCGGTGCAGGTGCCGCCCAGCGCCAGCGCCCGCGAAACCAGCGCATGGTTGAGCTTCTCGGCCGTGATGCGCTCCTCGGGCGCATTGGGGTCGAGCAGATAGCCGAAGTGGAAGTTGCCGTCGCCCACGTGGCCCACGAGGAAGTAGGGGATGCCGCTGGCATCGGCCTCGGCGACGGAGTCGAGCAGGCAGTCGGCCAGACGCGAGATCGGCACGCACGTGTCGGTGGAGATCACCCGGCAACCCGGGCGTGACTGCACCGCCGCAAAGTAAGCGTTGTGCCGCGCGGTCCACAGGCGCGTGCGCTCCTCGGGCGTGCTGGCCCATTCGAAGGCCTTGCCGCCAAACTCGCTGGCAATCTCCTGGACCGTCTCGGCCTGCTCCTTCACGCCGGCCGGCGAGCCATGGAACTCCATCAGCAGCATGGCTTCTTCACGCAGGCCCAGCTTGGCGTAGGCATTGACCATCCGCACCGTGTGGTGGTCGATCAACTCCACGCGCGCGATCGGCACGCCCAACTGGATGGTCTGGATCACGGTGCGCACGGCGGCTTCGATGCTCGGGAACGAGCAGATGGCCGCGGAGACCGCTTCGGGAAGCGGATAGATGCGCAGCGTGACCTCGGTCACCACGCCCAGCGTGCCTTCGCTGCCGATGAACAGGCGCGTCAGGTCGTAGCCGGCCGAGCTTTTCTTGGCCCGGGTGCCGGTGCGGATGACTTCGCCGCTGGCGGTGACGACTTCCAGCGCCAGCACGTTCTCGCGCATCGTGCCGTAGCGAACGGCATTGGTGCCGCTGGCGCGCGTGGCCGTCATGCCGCCAATGGAAGCGTCCGCGCCCGGATCGATGGGAAAGAACAAGCCCGTGTTCTTGATCTCTTCGTTCAACTGCTTGCGCGTCACGCCCGGCTGCACCGTCACCGTCAGGTCTTCGGCATTGACCGACAGGACCTTGTTCATGCGCGACACGTCGATGCTGATGCCGCCCTGCACTGCCAGCAGATGGCCTTCCAGCGAGGAGCCCACGCCGAACGGAATGACCGGCACGGCATGCTCGGAGACCAACTTGACGGCGGCGGCCACGTCTTCGGTGCTTTCGGCAAAGATGACGGCGGCGGGAGGCGGCGCGTCGAAGGACGACTCGTCTCGGCCATGCTGCTCGCGCACCGCCATGGCCGTGGAACAGCGATCGCCAAAGCGCGACTTGAGCGCATCGATGAGGGCCGCAGGGACTTCGCGCTGATGCGACTCGGGGACCAGGTGCGAAATGGCGGTGGGGGCATTCATGAGAGGCGTCTCCTCGTGGCGGCCGTGACGTCGGCGATCGGCCATTCTACGAACCACAGGCTCAGCGTGCAGCGTTTCGAAACGCATTGCCCCACGGCCACCACTGGCGCTGCAATACCAGAGCCGCTAGAATCGTTTAGGACTGAATGATTTAACCCGCAAGCTTTTGCGCTCTACGCCTGACGACGGCGGCCGGCGCAGGGCGACCTGGAGAGAGCGAATGAAGATCGTCTGCATCGGCGGTGGCCCTGCCGGCCTGTATTTTGCGCTGCTCATGAAGCGCCAGAACCCTGCGCACGAGGTGGTGGTGGTCGAGCGCAATCGCCCCTACGACACCTTCGGCTGGGGTGTGGTGTTCTCCGACCAGACCCTGGGCAACCTGCAGCAGGCCGATCCGCATAGCGCGGCGGAAATCCTGGACGCCTTCAACCACTGGGACGATGTGGAGGTGAACATCCGCGGCCACAAGCTCACTTCGGGCGGCCACGGCTTCTGCGGCATCGGCCGCAAGCGCCTGCTCAACATCCTGCAGCGGCGCTGCGAGCAGGTGGGGGTGGAGTTGGTGTTCGAGACCGACGTGCAGGACGACGCCGCCTACGCTGACGCCGACCTCGTCATTGCCAGCGACGGCCTGAACAGCCGCATCCGCGCCAAGTACGCCGCCACCTACGAGCCGGACATCGACCTGCGCGACTGCCGGTTTGTCTGGCTGGGCACGACCAAGCTGTTCGACGCATTCACCTTCGCCTTCGAGCAGACCGAACACGGCTGGTTCCAAGCCCACGCCTATCGCTTCGACGACACGCACAGCACCTTCATCGTGGAGGCGCCGCAGCGCGTGTGGGAGGCCGCCGGCCTGGACAAGATGGAGAAGGAGGAGTCCATCGCCTTTTGCGAGAAGCTTTTCGCCAAGTACCTGGACGGCCATCCGCTCATCTCCAATGCCGGCCACCTGCGTGGATCGTCGCAATGGATCCGCTTTCCGCGCGTGGTGTGCAAGCGCTGGGTTTACCGCGACGCGGACCATCGCAACCGTCGCGTCGTGCTGATGGGCGATGCCGCCCACACGGCCCATTTCTCCATCGGCTCGGGCACCAAGCTGGCCCTGGAAGACGCGATCGAACTGGCGCGCTGCATCGGCAAGACGCCGGACGACCTCGACGCCGCCCTGCAGCACTACGAGGAAGTGCGCAGCGTGGAAGTCCTGCGCATCCAGAACGCGGCGCGCAATTCGACCGAGTGGTTCGAGCACGTCGACCGCTACGTCAACATGCCGCCCGAACAGTTCGCCTATTCGCTGCTGACCCGCAGCCAGCGCATCAGCCACGAGAACCTGCGCCTGCGCGACAAGGGCTACGTGGAAGAGTTCGAGGACTGGCTGGCCGACCGCAGCGGCACCACGCGCGGCGCCGCCCGGCAGGCCGTGCCACCCATGTTCACGCCCTTCACCATGCGCGGCGTGACGCTCAAGAACCGCGTCATGGTCTCGCCGATGGCGCAGTACTCCTGCGTGGAGGGCATGCCCGCCGACTACCACCTGGTCCACCTGGGCGCCCGCGCCATGGGTGGCGCCGGCCTGGTCATGGTCGAGATGACCTGCACTTCGCCCGACGCGCGCATCACCCCCGGCTGCCCCGGCATCTGGAACGACGAGCAGCGCAACGGCTGGAAGCGCATCGTCGAGTTCGTGCATGCCAACAGCGACGCGAAGATCGGCATCCAGCTGGGCCACGCTGGCGCCAAGGGGTCGACCCGCCTCGCTTGGGAAGGCATCGACCAGCCGCTGGAATCGGGCAACTGGCCGCTGATCTCGGCTTCGCCCCAGCAGTACGTGGACGGCGTCAGCGATGTATCGCGCGCCATGACGCGCGACGACATGGAGCGCGTCAAGCAGGACTTCGTGCAAGCCACGCACCGCGCGGTCGAGGCCGGTTTCGACTGGCTGGAACTGCACTGTGCGCACGGCTACCTGCTGTCGTCCTTCATCTCGCCGCTGACCAACCAGCGCACCGACGAATACGGCGGCTCGCTGGAAAACCGCCTTCGCTACCCGCTCGAAGTCTTCGAGGCGGTGCGCGAAGCCTGGCCGCAGCATCTGCCGATGTCCGTGCGCATCTCGGCGCACGACTGGGTCGAAGGCGGCATCACCGCGGACGACGCCGTGCAGATCGCTCGCGCCTTCAAGGCCGCTGGTGCGGACATGATCGACTGTTCGTCCGGCCAGGTCAGCAAGAAGGAGCAGCCCGTCTACGGCCGCATGTTCCAGACGCCGTTCGCCGATCGAATCCGCAACGAGGCCGGCATCCCGACCATCGCCGTCGGCGCGATCTCCGAGGCCGATCACGTCAACAGCATCATCGCGGCCGGCCGCGCGGATCTGTGCGCGGTCGCGCGGCCGCACCTGGCCAATCCGTCGTGGACGCTGATGGAATCGGCCAAGATCGGCTACCCCGACGTGGCGTGGCCCAAGCAGTACCGCGCCGCCAAGATGCAGCTGGAGCGCAACCTGGAACGCGAACGCGCCGCCGCCGCGCAGGCCACCGGCCTGTCGGCGCTGGAACAGGCCAACCGCGCGCTGGGCACCTGAACAACGCCGGAGAAACCGACCGGACCATTGCCATGAAACAGAACGACCCTTCCCATGCCGTGCTGAGCGAAGCCGAAGAACTCGGCCTCGAAGGACGCGCCCACAGTGGCGACCATGCCGCGCTCAAGCTGTGGCTGCGCATGCTGGCCACCACCACGCAGATCGAAGCCGAGATTCGCCGGCGGCTGCGCGACCGCTTTGACATCTCGCTCGCGCGCTTCGACTACATGGCGCAGCTCTATCGCCATCCCGATGGCATGAAGATGCGGGCGCTTTCGAAGTTCCTCATGGTCACCGGCGGCAACGTGACCGGCCTGACCGACGAGCTCTCGCGCGAAGGCCTCGTCTCGCGCGAAAGCAGCCCCACCGACCGCCGCGCCTGGATCGTGCGCCTCACGCCCAAGGGCCGGCGTCTGTTCGAGACCATGGCCGCCGCCCACGAGCAATGGATCCTCGACCTGTTCTCCAGCATGGACGCCAAGGCCATGCAGCAGGTTCACGCCCACCTCGGCGAGCTGCGCGTGCAGCTGATCCAACACGACCCAAGCCCACAGGACAACGCATGAGCACCTCTACCGAAACACCTCGCGTCGATCCGGCGCTGGCCGCCGGCAACTTCAAGCAGGTGGCCGACTACGTTCCGACGCACTTCGCTTTGCAGGTCGAAGCCGGCGTCGCCACGATCACGCTCAACCGGCCCGAACGCAAGAACCCGCTCACCTTCGACTCGTACGCGGAGCTGCGCGACTTCTTCGGCCAACTGAAATACGCCACCGACGTGAAGGCAGTGGTGGTCACCGGCGCGGGCGGCAACTTCTGCTCCGGCGGCGACGTGCACGAGATCATCGGGCCGCTGGTGCGGCTGAAGGCGCCCGAACTGCTGGCCTTCACCCGCATGACCGGCGATCTGGTCAAGGCGATGCGCGCCTGCCCGCAACCCATCATCGCGGCGGTGGACGGCGTGTGCGCCGGCGCGGGTGCCATCGTGGCCATGTCGTCCGACATGCGCATCGGCACCGCACGCAGCAAGACCGCCTTCCTGTTCAATCGCGTCGGCCTCGCTGGCTGCGACATGGGTGCCTGCGCCATCCTGCCGCGCATCATCGGCCAAGGCCGTGCGAGCGAGCTGCTCTACACCGGCCGTTCACTGGGCGGCGAAGAGGGCGAACGCTGGGGCTTCTTCAATCGCCTGGCCTCGCCCGAGGAAGTGCTGGCGGTCGCGCAGGCCCTGGCGGCCGACCTGGTGGCCGGCCCGACCTTCGCCAACGGCATCACCAAGACCATGCTGCATCAGGAATGGGCGATGACGCTGGAGCAGGCCATCGAGGCCGAAGCGCAGGCCCAGGCCATCTGCATGCTGACCGAAGACTTCTCGCGGGCCTATCACGCCTTCGTCGCGAAGCAAAAGCCCAAGTTCGAAGGCAATTGAAGCGCTCAAAAAGGACAAGGAGACCAGCGAGATGAGTGACACACAGTACCTGCAGTGGCCGTTTTTCGAGGAGCGCCATCGCTCGCTCGCGCTCGAGCTCGACGCCTGGGCCGCTCAGCACGTGCCGCACCATCACGGCCCCGATGTCGACGCCGAATGCAAATCGCTGGTGCGCAAGCTGGGGCAGGGCGGCTGGCTCGAGCACGCGGTGGGCGACACCATCGACACCCGTGCCATCTGCCTGATCCGCGAGACGCTGGCGCGCCATTCGGGCCTGGCCGATTTCGCCTTTGCGATGCAGGGGCTGGGCTCCGGTGCGATCAGCCTGGCCGGCACGCCCGAACAGCGCGAGCGCTACCTGCCGCGCGTGATGCGCGGCGAGGCCATCAGCGCCTTCGCCCTGTCCGAACCCGAGGCCGGCTCCGACGTGGCCGCCATGCAGTGCAGCGCCCAGGTCGAAGGCGATCACGTGGTGCTCAACGGTGAGAAGACCTGGATCTCCAATGGCGGCATCGCCGACTTCTATGTCGTCTTCGCCCGCACGGGCGAGGCGCCGGGGGCGCGCGGCATCTCGGCTTTCATCGTCGAGGCCGATGCACCGGGATTCGAAATCGCCGAGCGCATCAACGTCATCGCGCCGCACCCACTGGCACGGCTGCGCTTTTCCAACTGCCGCATTCCGCTTTCGCAGCGCGTCGGCGCGGCGGGAGAGGGCTTCAAGGTGGCCATGCGCACGCTGGACGTGTTTCGCACTTCCGTGGCCGCGGCCTCGCTCGGCTTCGCGCGCTGCGCACTGGATGCGGCCATGCAGCGGGCCACCAGCCGCAAGATGTTCAACCAGACGCTGGCCGACTTCCAGCTCACGCAGGCCAAGCTGGCGCAGATGGCGCTGACCATCGACTCATCGGCACTGCTCATCTACCGCGCCGCCTGGCAGCGCGACCAGGGCGGCAACGTGACGCGCGAAGCCGCGATGGCCAAGCTGGCCGCCACCGAAGGCGCGCAGCAGGTGATCGATGCGGCGGTGCAGATGTTCGGTGGTCTGGGCGTGGTGAGCGAGCAGACGGTCGAGCGCCTGTATCGCGAGATCCGCGCGCTGCGCATCTACGAAGGCGCCACCGAAGTCCAGCAACTGATCATCGCCCGCGAGATGCTCAAGCAGCACGCCGCGCAGCAATGACGTCAAGACATCGCAAGAACAGGAGAACCACAAGATGACCCAAGTGCTGCTTCCGGAAGGCTGGCCGCGTCCCAAGGGCTATGCCAACGGCGTGATGGCGCGGGGCCGGCAGGTCTACATCGCCGGCATGATCGGCTGGGATGCGCAATGCGTGTTTCACAGCGACGACTTCGCGCAGCAGGCGCGCCAGGCGCTGCAGAACATCGTCGACGTTCTGCGCGAGGCCGGTGGCAAGCCCGAGCACATCGTGCGCATGACCTGGTATGTGACCGACAAGCGCGAATACCTCGCCGCGGGCCGCGAAGTGGGCCAGGCGTTTCGCGAACTGATCGGCAGCTACAACGCCGCGATGACGGCGGTGCAGGTGACGGCGCTCATCGAGGACCGCGCCAAGGTCGAGATCGAGGCGACGGCGGTCATTCCAGACTGATCGGGCTGATCGGACTGATTCCGAGGTTGCAGGCAAGGGCGTTGCGCCCTTTGCGCCTGCGACACCACGCAGTCATCGATCACGGCTGCCGCAGGAGCACGTCATGGAGATTCGCCGGTTCAGGCTGGGTGATGAAGCGGCCTTGTTCCATGTGTACTTCACCGCCATTCACGAGATCGCCTCGCTCAACTACTCTGCCGAGCAAGTCGAGGCATGGGCGCCGGCGGACCTCGACATGAACCTTTGGGCGCAGCGCGTCCAACGCATTCGCCCCTTCGTGGCCGTGCTTGCCGGTGAAATCGTCGGCTATGCGGACGTTCAGCTGGATGGCTACATCGACCACTTCTTCGTCTCCGGTGCCCATCCGCGACGCGGCATCGGCACCCGGCTGATGGCGCGCATCCATGAAGAGGCGGCCGCCCTGGGCCTGACCGAGCTGACGTCGGACGTGAGCATCACCGCCGAGCCGTTCTTCGCCCTCCACGGATTCCAGGTGGTGGAGCGACGCCAGCCCGTGCGCCGAGGCGTGACCCTTCACAATGCCTTGATGCGCAAGGCGCTTGCGCGTGGCGGCTCTTGAGTTGCCGCCTGCATCCAAGAAGCATCGAAGGAGCACATCGACACATGGCCAACCGACTCACGCAGATCGCCACCCGCACCGGCGACGATGGCACCACCGGCCTGGGTGACAACACCCGCGTTCCCAAGCACCACCTGCGCGTGGCGGCCATGGGCGATGTGGACGAACTCAATTCCCACATCGGCCTCTTGCTGTGCGAGACGCTGCCGCCAGCCGTGCGCGAGCTGCTGGTGGACGTGCAGCACCAGCTGTTCAACCTGGGCGGCGAGCTCTCAATGCCGGGCTACACGCTGCTCAAGGACGACGCGCTGCTGCAACTCGATGCCGCGCTGGCCGAGCACAACGCCGCGCTGCCACGGCTGGCGGAATTCATTCTGCCGGCGGGCAATCGCGCCGCATCGCAGGCGCATGTGTGCCGCACCGTCGCGCGCCGCGCCGAACGGGCCGTGGTCGCCTTGGGCGCCGCAGATGCCGTGAACGATGCGCCGCGTCGCTATCTCAATCGGCTGAGCGATCTGCTGTTCGTTCTGGCCCGCGTCCTCAACCGCATGGACGGCGGCGACGACGTGTACTGGAAGAGCGAACGTTTGGCGCGCCAGCAACAGCAGGACGCCGACGACGCCTGACGATTGAAGAAAAGCCACGCAGCGCCATGCAAACTAGGCGCCCATGCGTCGCCTACCTTTTCTGCTTGCCTTGTTGATCCTCGGTGCCTGCGCCGGCATCGGCGTGGGCATCGATCGATTCACCCAGCGCTTCGGCCCCGCCGACCCTCAACGTTTCGACCATGCCTCGGCGCCGATGGCCAACGAGGTCTCGTACGACCGCTCGATCCAGCCGCTGCTCGACAAGCGCTGCGTGGTCTGCCATGCCTGCTACGACGCACCGTGCCAGTTGAAGACCACGAGCTGGGAGGGTATTGCGCGCGGTGCCAGCAAGGTGCCGGTGTATGACGCAACGCGGCTCGTCGCTGCCGAGCCTTCGCGCTTGTTCGTCGATGCGGCCAAGGCATCCGAGTGGCGGGACAAGGGCTTCTTTCCCGTGCTCAACGAGCATGCGGACACGAGCGTCGACGCCAGCCGCACGGCGGGCCTGATGCACCGGATGCTGGCGCTCAAGCAGGCGCATCCCCAGCCCAGCCAAGGCGTGGTCACTGGCGACATCGACTTCTCCATTGATCGTGCGCAAAGCTGCCCGGCCGGTTCGCAGATCGACGCCTACGAGAAAGCCAACCCGCAAGGCGGCATGCCCTTCGGCCTGCCAGGTCTGTCCAGCGGCGAGCATGCGCTGATGACGCTCTGGCTGGAGCAAGGGGCCAAGGCCGAGCCGCGGCCCGAGCCATCGCCCGAGGCGCGGCGGCATGTGGCGCGCTGGGAGCGCTTCTTCAATGGCGATTCGCTGAAGGAGCAGCTCTTTGCGCGCTACGCGTACGAGCACCTTTTCCTGGCCCACCTCTACTTCGACGAGGCGGCAGCGAAGGCGCGGCACGAATACTTCAAGCTCGTGCGCTCGATCACGCCGCCGGGCGAGCCGGTGCGCGAAGTGGCGGCGCGCCGGCCGGTGGACGACCCCGGCGTGGCCCGCGTCTACTACCGGCTGGTGCCCGAGCGCGAAAGCATCGTCGCCAAGACGCACATGCCCTATCGGCTCGACGATGCGCGCATGGCGCGCTGGCGCTCGCTCTTCCTGGCGCCGGCCTACGAGGTCGAGGCGCTGCCGGGCTACGACGCGCAGACGGCGGCCAACCCCTTCAAGACGTTCGCGGCGCTGCCCGTGGGCGCGCGCTACACCTTCATGCTGGACGAGGCGGAGTTCACCATCATGGGCTTCATCAAGGGGCCGGTGTGCCGCGGCCAGCTGGCGCTGGACGTGATCGACGATCGCTTCTGGGTGTTCTTCCTCGCGCCATCCCAGACCTACGACGAGTCGCTAGCGGCCCATTTGTCGCAAGAGGCCGATCTGCTTCGCCTGCCCACGGGCAGCAGCAACACCGGGCTGCTGGCGCCCTGGCGGCGATACGCCCGCATGGAAAAGGCGTATCTGGCGCTCAAGTCCGAGGCGCTGACCCAGCGCGTGGCCCAGAGCGGCCGGCAACTCGACCTGTCCATGGTCTGGGACGGCGAGGGGCGCAATCCCAACGCCGCACTCACGGTGCTGCGCCACTTCGACAGCGCGAGTGTGGTCAAGGGCCTGGTGGGCGACACGCCCAAGACGGCGTGGGTGATCGGCTATCCGCTGCTCGAGCGCATCCACTACCTGCTGGTGGCCAACTACGACGTCTACGGCAACGTCGGCCATCAGCTCAACTCGCGCCTGTACATGGACTTCCTGCGCATGGAAGGCGAGTTCAACTTCCTCGTCTTCCTGCCGCGAGATCAGCGCGAGGCCGTGCGCGATGCCTGGTATCGCGGCGACAGCCTGGCGACCCGCGAGCAGGTCTACGGCGGCCCAGCGCGCTTCGACGCGGACAGCGGCATCCGCTATCGGACCGCCGACGCCAAGACCGAGTTGCTCGACCTGCTTCGGCAGCGCATGCAGCCGCTGGCTCCGGGCCAGTTCGCGAGCATCGACGGCGAGCCCGACCCGGCCCTGCGTGAGCAACTGCAGCGCCTTGCCGGCGTACGCGGCGCGGCGCTGCAATGGGCTGCCGAGGCGGCCATCCTCGCCGTGGACGAACCCGGCAGGCCGACGCACTGGTACAGCCTGCTTCGCGACAACGGGCATGAATCGGTCTCGTATTTCCTGCGGGAGAAGGCGCAGTTGCGACCCGAAGAAGACCGGCTGACCGTCGTGCCGGGCATTCTGGGCAGCTACCCGAATGCGTTCTATCGGGTGCCTGCGACTCAGTTGCCCGCGTTCGTGGCGGCCATGTCGGGCTTGAAATCGCAGGCGGACTACTCGGCGCTGGCGGAACGCTTCGCGGTGCGCCGCACCGACCCGCGCTTCTGGGCCCACAGCGATGCGCTGGCCGCCGCATACGCCAAGGCCCAGCCGCTGAGCGCGGGCATCCTGGACTACAACCGCCTGGAAAACCGCTAGGCCATCTTGCGTCGCCCTGCGCCTACAGAGGCGTGGGTCGGTCGAGCGATAACATGGGCTGGGACATCAGCATCAGGAGCAACCACCATGAAGACCACGAGCTTCTTGCGTCTTCTTGCATCGACCGCCGTGCTGGCGGCCCTGGCGGGAACCGCCGCGGCGCAGGCCAACGTCGACCTCAACAAACCCGCGCCCAGCCAGCGCGCCCACACGATCCAGCAGCCGCCCGCGAATTCGGTGAGCAACGGCATCCAGCGCGGCACGAACGCCGCCGGTCGGGGTGTGGCGAAGGCGGATCACGCCACCCGCAGCGGCATCGCCCAGGGCTCGGCAGCGGCCAGCAGGCCGGTGCGCGGTTGGGGAGATTCGCTGGGGCGCAAGCTGGGCCTGGGCACTGCGGACAGCGGCCCCGCCAAAGGGCCGCAGTCCGAGATGCCCTGACCGAGTCCGCCGGGATCGGTGTGCGCTGGGCTACTTCTTGCCCGGCTTGAGCATCTCGCGCACTTCTTCGACGTTTTCCTCGATGCGTCCGCGGACGATCTCGAAAGCATCGGCCTGAGACTTGGCCGCCATTTCGGCCAGTTCGCGGATGTCGTCGAGGGCGCGCTTGAAGCTGGCGCGGCCCATCTCGTCGAGCTTGGCAATGTTCTGCTTGGCGTCGCCGCCCGGCATGGTCTTGACGGTGCTCTGCCACTCGGCGATCGAGTTGCGCAGCATTTCGGTTTGCCGCGCCACCACCGATTGGAGCCCCTGGTAGGCCTTCTGGTTGGCCTTGACCATCGCTTCCAGGTCCTTGCGGCGGCTGGCGGCGATGGCACTGGCGGCCGTGCCCAGATTCATGTTCTGCAAGCGCTCGCCCATTTCCTTCAGGGGCTGGGCAAAGGCCTTCTGCATGTCCTCCATCTGCGCGCCATGCGCGCTGGCCTTGGCTGCAGCCGGCTTTGCGCCGGTGGTGGTCTTCCTGCTCGTTGCCATCCTCGACTCTCCTTTTTCTCTGGGGTGGAAAGATTCGACGACGACACGATACGCCAGGCTGATCGATTCTGGAACCGATCGGCGGCGACTCGGATGCAAATAAACGGAAACGGGCGCCCGGGGCAGCGCGGCCCCAGCGCAGCGGCCACGGCGGTGCGTGGCCGCGTGGCGCGAACGCTCAGGGGCGCGCGGGTGTGCCCTCGGGCAGCTCGATCTTCACCTCGAGCACTTCGAGGTCGTCCTGGCGCTCAAGGTTGACCTTGATGTCCTCGGCCTTGATCGAGACGTACTTGGTGATCACCGCCACCAGCTCACGCTGCAGGTCGGCCAGGTAGTCGGGCCGCCTGGCGCCGCTCAGGCTGGAACGCTCGTGCGCCAGGATGATCTGAAGGCGCTCCTTGGCGACGCTGGCCGTCTTCTTCTTCTCGCCGAGCAGGAAGGAGAGGAAGGACATGGCTTACCTCCCTCCGAACAGACGCTTGAAGAAGCCGGGCTTCTCCGCGTCGATGAAGCGCATCGGGCGGTCTTCGCCCATGAAGCGCGCGACCACGTCGCTGTAGGCTTGCCCCACGTCGCTGTCCTTGTCGTGGATGACCGGGATGCCCTGGTTGGAAGCCTGCAGCACCGATTCGGATTCGGGAATGACGCCGATCAGCTTGATGCGCAGGATGTCCTGGATGTCTTCCAGCGACAGCATCTGCCCGCCCGCCACCCGGTTGGGGTTGTAGCGGGTGATGAGCAGGTGTTCCTTGATCGGATCGCCGCCGTCCTTGGCGCGCTTGGTCTTGCTGCCCAGCATGCCCAGGATGCGGTCGGAGTCGCGCACCGACGAGACCTCGGGGTTGGTCACCACCAGCGCCTCGTCGGCGAAGTGCATCGCCATCATGGCGCCGGTCTCGATGCCGGCCGGCGAATCGCACACGATGTAGTCGAAGTCCATGTCGGACAGGTCCTTGAGGACCTTCTCGACGCCTTCTTGCGTCAACGCTTCCTTGTCTCGGGTCTGCGAGGCCGCCAGCACGAAGAGGTTTTCGCAGTTCTTGTCCTTGATGAGCGCCTGGTGCAGGTTGGCTTCGCCCTGGATCACGTTGATCAGGTCGAACACCACGCGCCGTTCGCAACCCATGATGAGGTCCAGGTTGCGCAGGCCGACGTCGAAGTCGATCACGGCCGTCTTCTTGCCTGCAAGGGCGAGCCCCGAAGCAAAGCTTGCGCTGGTCGTCGTCTTGCCGACGCCGCCTTTGCCGGAGGTCACCACCACGATCTTTGCCATTGCTGTTGATTCCTTCTCTTGTCGTGAAGTCGATTGAAATGAATTGCTTGTCTTTGCCGCGCCGGCACGGCGTCGTCGTCTTGTCATTCGATGGCGTGGAACACCAGCTTCTGGTCGTCCAGCCTTATCTGCGCCGCCTTGCCCTGCACCGAATCGGGCAGCGGCACTTCGGAGGTCCGGTAGATGCCCGCGATGGCCACCAGCTGGGCTTCCATGCAGGTGCTGAAGATGCGGGCCTCGGTGTTGCCGCGGGCGCCGGCGATGGCCTTGCCGCGCAGCGGCGCATACACATGCACATGGCCGTCGGCGATCACTTCGGCGCCGAAGCTCACCACGTCCAGCACGATCACGTCGCCGCCGCGTGCGTAGACCTGCTGGCCCGAACGCAACGGGCGGTCGATCACCAGCGTGCCGCTGGCCGGCACCGGCACTTCGCGCACGATCTGCGGCGCGGGGCTGGGCGCGGCGGCGGGTGGCGCCTGGCGGGGCGCGGGCGCGACGGGCATGGCCGCCACCGAAAGCCCGGCGGCGCGTGCCTGCGCATGCTGCGCATCGGTGCCGCCGCGGACGGCGATGGGCTGGGTCTGGTGGCGCGCGAGCAGTTCCCGCAGCATCGGAAAGTCGATTTCGACCGCATCGCCATCCGGGGTGTCCGAGCCATCGGCGCCGGGCAGCTGCGAGAGGTCGATCACGACCGGCTCGTGTTCGAAGAAGTCGGGCGAGTCGGCCAGTTGCGCGTCGAGCGCCTCCGAAAGGACGCCAAGGTCGGCCGTCTTGAGGATGACGGCGATCAGCGGCAGCGTCGCGCTCTTGAACTCGAATACCGCTTGGGTGCGCGCGGCGGATGCGTCAGCCATGAAAAGGTGCTTGGGGCAAAGCGTCCGAGTCTAACGGTCGGTGAGGGCGCTTCGCGCCGCCAGAGTGCCTCGGATGGCGTTGGCGCTCACCTTTTTCATGTTGTTGCATGAGGCCGGGCCGCCCGGTTCGTCATGCAAAACGGCGTCGATTGAGCAGCAGGTTGAGCAAGATGGCGCCGAAGGTGGCGGTCCCGATGCCGCTGAGCGACAGGCCGCCGAACTTGAGCGTGAAGTCGCCCGTGCCCAGGATCAGCGTGATGGCGGCCACCAGCAGGTTGCCGTTTTGCGTGAAGTCGACGCGGTTGTCCACCCAGATCTTGGCGCCCGACATGGTGATCAGGCCGAACACCACGATGCTCACCCCGCCCATCACCGCCAGCGGAATCGCCTGGATCAGCGCGCCGAACTTCGGGCTCAGGCCCAGCACGATGGCGATCAGGGCGGCCACGACGAACATCGCGGTCGAATAGATCTTTGTGGCGGCCATGACGCCGATGTTCTCGGCATAGGTGGTCACGCCGGTGCCGCCGCCGGCACCGCTGATCACCGTGGCCAGGCCGTCGCCGATGAACGCGCGGCCGATGTAGGGGTTCATGTCCTGGCCGGTCATGGCGCTGACGGCCTTGAGGTGGCCCAGGTTCTCGGCCACCAGGATGATCGCCACCGGGGCGATGATCAGCAGGGCATCGGCCTTGAACGTCGGCGCGTGGAAATTCGGCATGCCGAACCAGGGCGCTGCCATCACGGCCGACAGGTCGACCGGCTTGCCCAGGCCCAGCCCGTTGGTGAGGACCGCATAGACGAGGCTGGCGACGATCAGCCCCACCAGGATCAGCAGGCGCTGCACCATGCCGCGCGTGTAGACAGCCACCAGTCCCACCGTGATGAAGGTCAGCGCCTGCATCCAGGTGTCGAACGCGGTGGGCGCCATGTTCTTGATGGGCACCTGCGCCAGGTTCAGGCCGATGACGGCCACCACCGCGCCCGTGACCACCGGCGGCATCAGCTTCTCGATCCAATGGGTGGCGGCACCGTCTTCGATCTCGTCGACTTCCATGCCGGCTACCACGGGCTTCTGGCGGTGATGGCGGCGATTGGTGGCGGCCACCAGCGCGCCCAGCAGCATGTAGACCACGCCGCAGGCGATGATGCCGCCCAATGCCACGCCCAGGTTCGCATTGGGCCCCTGGCCCGCGTAGCCGGTGGCCGCGATCACCACGCCGATGAAGGCGAAGCTCGAACCCAGGTAGCTGGGCACGCGGCCGCCGGTGACGGCAAAGAAGATCAAGGTGCCGATGCCACTCATCAGGATCGCGACGTTGGGATCGAAGCCCATCAGCAGCGGCGCCAGCACCGTGGCGCCGAACATCGCGATCACATGCTGCACGCCCAGCACGAACGTCGAGGGCCAGGGCAGGCGCTCGGTGGGGGCCACCACCTGACCGCTCGCGGGTTTGACCAGATCCCATCCGAAGAGGCGCGAATCACTCATCCTTGTTGTCCTTCTTGACCGTGACGTGTTGCTGAGAGCCGTGGCCGCTGGCCAGGCGCGCGCTATTGTCGTGGGAAGAGGATCGCCATGGTCAGGCGCGACACGCAGGTGGCTTCGCCGGCGTCGTTGCTGAGGTCGATCTGCCACACGTGCGTGGTGCGGCCCCGATGCACTGGGCGAGCCACCCCGGTCACCCAGCCGGTGGTGGCCGCGCGCAGGTGATTGGCATTGACGTCCAGGCCCACCGCGCGCTGGCCCTCGGGGATCGAGTAGTGCGCCCCGCAGGAGCCCAGCGTTTCGGCCAGCACCACCGACACGCCGCCGTGCAGGATGCCGTAGGGCTGGACCGTGCGGTGGTCCACCGGCACGCGGGCGCGGATGAAATCGTCGCCGACTTCCAGGAACTCGATGCCCAGATGGCCGACCGTGGTCTTGGTGTGCTTTTCGGTCAGGCTCTCGACCGAAACAGGCTTTTGCCAGATTCGCATGTAGGTGTCCTTGCGCGCTGGATGCGCTTTGAATGCGCAACGACTATAGCCAGCGCAGCCTCGCCGCGTGAGGGCGCAAGGTCGCGGCGGCGACGGCCGGATTCTGCGTGCGCCACGCCCCAGGCGGGCAGTGCGCCGAGCCCTGGAAAGGGCGCTGGCCGACACGGCGGCGAGGCAGTGCGCTGTAGCCTCGGCGCATGTCGCGTCTTCGTGTGGTCTGGCTGGGCGTCGCCGGTTGTGCCGTGGCGGCGCTTGCCGTCTTGGCGGTGGCTGCCTGGGCTTGGCTGCCCTCGCAGCAGGAGGCCGCGACCCGCCTGGCCCAAGCCTTCGAGGAGCGCACCGGCACTGAGGTGACGCTCGGCAGCGTCCGCTGGTCGTTGTGGCCCTCGCCCTCGCTGGTGGTCGAGAACGTGGTCACTCGCCAGGACAATCCGATCGTGGCCGACCGTGTTCGGCTCGTGGGCACCTGGTCTTCGCTGCTCCATCGCCAGCCTCGCGTGAAGGAAGCCCGTTTCGATGGCCTGCTGCTGTCGCGCGACTCGCTGCGCGAGTTCATGGCGGCGAGAACGTCGTCCGATGCCGCGCCCGATCCGCCTCTCGAAACCGCCAGGATGCTGCGCGATGTGCGCCTGGTCTTCGACGACCTGACCTGGGTGGACCGCCGCCACGTCGAGCTCACCTACAGCGGCGACATCGACTTTGGCGCCGACGGCATGCCGAGCCGCGCCGACATTCGCCGGCCCGACGCCAAGACGCAGGCGCGAATGCGATTGGCACGCCAGGGCGACGACACGCGTTGGAAGGTGGACATCGATGTGGCCGGCGGCACCTGGAACGGCGAAGCCACTCTGAAGGACGAGCCCGGTGCCAAGGGCGGCCGGCTTCAACTGCAAGCGGCGCTGACACCGCGAGACATCGAGGTGGAAGCACTCGCTGCCACCTTCAAGCGGCGCAGCGTGGTCGCAGGCCGCGCCAGCGGCACGACCAAGGTCGACGCTCGGGGCGAGCGCTGGGCGGACCTGATTCGCAGCCTGCGCACACAGACCCGCTTCGCCGCCGCGCCGGCGCGCATCACGCGCTTCGACCTCAGTCGAGCGATCACCACCGTCGGCGCCGAGACGGCGGGAGCCACGCCGCTCGACCGCTTTTCCGGCATCGTGGAAACGCGCAACACCGGCCGAGGCATCGAATTTCGCTACAGCGAACTCAAGGCCCAGTCGGGCGCGCTCAGTGCCAGCGGCCAGATCCGCCTGTTCAACGGCAAGCTTGAAGGCGACATGGCGGTCGACCTGGTGGATGGGGTGGTGGGCGTGCCCGTCGTCATCTCGGGCACGGTGCAGGAGCCGGTGCTCTCGCCCAGCGCCGGCGCGGTGGCCGGGGCCGCAGTGGGCAGCGCCGTTTTGCCCGGCGTGGGCACCGCCCTGGGCGCGCGACTGGGCCATTCGATCGAGCGACTGCTCGACGGCGAAAGCCCGGGCGCGCAGACGCAGGCCCCCGCCAAGGCCGGTGCCGCCAAGGCGACAGCGAAGCCCGCAACGGGGGAACCTCCGAACCCCGAACGCGGCCCATCGCGGTAGTCTCGGCGGTCATGAGCAGCCGACTCCCCATTCCAAGAATCCGCCAGTACCAGGACTTTCTCGCCGCTGAACACGGCCTTCGCTTCGACAACTACGAAGCGCTCTGGAACTGGTCCGTCACCGATCTCGAAGCCTTCTGGCAAAGCGTCTGGGATTTCGCGGGGCTGCAGTCGCCCACGCCGCCGGCCGTGGTGCTGGCCGAGGAGAAGATGCCTGGCGCGCGCTGGTTCCCTGGTGTCCAGGTGAACTACGCGCGAGAGGTTTTGCGGCATGTGGACGCGGCCCATGCCGCAGGCCTGCCCGCCATCGTCAGCGAGAACGAACTGGGCGAAGTGGGCGAGATGAGCTGGCCCGAGCTGCGCCGGCAGGTCGCGTCGCTGGCGCTCACGCTGCGGCGCCTGGGCGTGCAGCGCGGCGACCGCGTGGCGGCCTATCTGCCCAACGTGCCCGAGACCATGGTGGCGTTCCTGGCCTGCTCCAGCATCGGCGCGGTGTGGAGCGTGTGCGCGCCCGACATGGGCGCCGCCGCCGTGGTCGACCGTTTTGCCCAGATCGAGCCGAAGGCGCTCATCGCGGTGGACGGCGTGCGCTACGGCGGCAAGAGCCTGGACCGCAGCGCCGTGGTCAAGCAGTTGCGTGACGCGCTGCCCACCGTGCAGGCGTTGGTGCTGTTGCGCACGCCCCATGCCGCCACGCCGCTGCCGGCGCAGTGCGACTGGGCGCAGGCCATTGCCCGCGACGACGATGAGGTGGCCGCCTTCGAACCCGAATGGCTGGACTTCGAACATCCGGTGTGGGTTGTCTACTCCAGCGGCACGACCGGCCTGCCCAAGCCGATCGTGCATGGGCAGGGCGGCATCCTGATGTCGATGGCCCTGTCGGGCATCCACTACGACATCGGCGCGAGCTACAGCGACAACAACCGGGGCGAGCGCTTCCACTGGTTCAGCTCGACCGGATGGGTCATGTGGAACGCGCAGCTTTCGGGCTTGGCCTTTGGCGCCACGGTGTGCATCTACGACGGCCATCCGGCCGGCAGCGCCGCCAAGCCGGACTGGAGCGTGCTGTGGCGCTTCGTGGCGCGCCACCGCGTCAGCTTCTTCGGCGCCGGCGCGGCCTACTTCGCCAACTGCATGAAGGCGGGGTTGGGCGCCGCGGACGTGGGCGATCTCTCTCGCGTGCGCGTGCTCGGCAGCACGGGCTCTCCGCTGGCGGCGCAGGTGCAGGAATGGGGCTCGGCCCTGGTGCGCGCGGCCGGCTCGCCCGAGGTCTGGTGGTGCAACATCTCGGGCGGCACCGACTTCTGCGGCGCTTTCGTGGGTGGCAATCGCGAGTTGCCGGAGGTGCCGGGCCAGATGCAATGCCGCTTCATGGGCGCGGCCGTCTACGCCTGGGACGAGAACGGCCATGCCGTCACCGACGAGGTGGGCGAACTGGTCTGCACGCGGCCCATTCCCTCCATGCCGCTGTATTTCTGGAACGATCCCGGCAATGCGCGCTACCTGTCGAGCTATTTCGACACCTACCCCGGTGTCTGGCGGCACGGCGATTGGCTGCGCGTCGGCGCCGACGGCGGCTGCGTCATCTATGGCCGAAGCGACGCGACCATCAATCGCCAGGGCCTGCGCATGGGCACCAGCGAGATCTACAACGCGGTGGAAGACCTGCCCGAGGTGATCGACTCGATGGTGGTCGATCTCGAATACCTGGGCCGCGACAGCTACATGCCGTTGTTCGTCGTGCTGCGCCCGGGGGTCGAACTGGACGATGCGCTCAAGGGTCGCATCAATGCGGCCATCCGCAGCAATCTTTCGCCGCGGTTCGTGCCCGACGACATCTTCCAGGTGGCCGAGATCCCGCGCACGCTTTCGGGCAAGAAGCAGGAGCTGCCCATCAAGAAGCTGCTGCTGGGCCAGCCGCTGGAGCGGGTGGTGAACAAGGAGGCCATGGCCAATCCGGGTTGCCTGGACTGGTACGTGGCCTTGGCCAACCGCCGCCAGCACAAATGAACAGGGCCCGCATGCGCGGGCCCTGTTCTGGAATCGGGGCGACGGTTGCCGCCGCCCCAGGCGCCTCCCTGCGCCCCCTCATTCGCTCACCTGTGCCAGAGCTGCGGTGCTGGCGCCGCGGTTGATGCGCGCCAGCTCCATCGCGAACTCCGGGCCGTTGCGCATGCGCTCGTAGGCAGCCTGACGTTCCTTGTAGGTGGGCGAGACGCTGTCGTCGAATTCACCCACATCGCCCAGGCCTGCACGCAGGTACAGGTTGCGATCCGCCTCGACCATCGCGCGCTCCACCATGCCAACGCCGGGGTCCGCGGGGCCGACGCGCAGCTCCTGCGGCGCCTGCGCGGTCTGCGCGGAAGCGATGTAGGCGGCCTGGACTTCGGCGCGGCTCAGGGTGCTCGTGAACTGGATCGGCTGGCCGACCCATTCCTCGGCGGGAACGGTTTGTGCAGCCACCACGACGGCGGTCGAAAGGCCCAGCGCGATGGCGACACCAGTGAAGTATTGAGAACGGATCATGATGAGACTCCTCGGAAGTTGCTTTACTTGTTGTGTGTCGCGGGATCGCGCCATCACAGGAACGAACTGTCCTCTTGCGGCCCCGCCGCCGCAGTGCGCTTTCGCACACAATTCGTAGACAAGGTTTCGAAGCCCAAGATCGGCAAATCCCCATGTCCACGCAGCAACGCTCCAGCCTCGCGCTCCGCTCGGTGGCACTGTTTGCCACGCTGCCGCCCGAGCGACTGGACGCACTGGCACAGGCCTGCAACTGGCGCAGCCTGCCGGCGGGGCAGACGCTGGTGCAGCGCTCGGTGCGCGAAAGCGACGTTCATTTCGTCATCGCCGGCCAGTTGCGCATCACCTACTTCGCGCTGGGCGGGCGCCAGCTCATCTTTCGAGAAGTGAGCGCTGGCGAGTACTTCGGCGAGCTGGCGGCGATCGACGGCGAGCCGCGCTCGGCCGACGTCGTCACCCTTCAGCCGAGCGTGGTGGCCAGCCTGGACGCGGCCGGCTTTCGCGCCCTGCTGCGCGAGGAGCCATCCGTGGCCGAATGGGTCATGCGTGGCCTGTGCCGGCTGGTGCGCGAGGTGTCCGAGCGCGTCATCGACCTGAGCACGCTGGGTGTGCAGAACCGCGTGCATGCCGAACTGCTTCGCCTTGCGCGGGAGGCTGGCTGCGCTGACAACCACGCCAGGCTCGAGCCGGCGCCCACGCACGCCGACATGGCCAGCCGCATCAGCACCACCCGCGAGCAGGTGACGCGCGAGATCAACGCCTTGCAGGCACGGGGCCTGGTCGCCAAGGACGGGCGGGCCCTCTTGCTGCAGGATGTGGCGCAGCTCGAACGCATGGTGGCCGAAGTGCGCGGCGCAGACGGGACTTGAGCGCGCCGCGGGCCGATCAGCCGCCCGGCGGCGAGGCCTGCGTGGCCTGCGTGGCCTGCGTGGCCTGCGTGGCCGATTCGGCCTCCGTCGCCAGCCACGCGCGCAGCGCGATCAGCGCCGGGTGTTCGTCCACGCGGTCTGGCGTGACGAGGTAGTAGGCCCGGCGGGCCCGCAGGGGCCGGTTGCAGGCCACGACCAGCTGGCCGCGCGCCAGTTCGTCGGCGACCAGCGGGGCGGGTGCGAGCACGAGGCCGAGGCCGTGCTCGGCGGCGGCGGCCAGCATGGAAAACAGCTCGTAGCGCGGGCCGGAGCGCGCCAGCGGCGCCTCCACGCCTTGCGCATCGAACCATGCCCGCCAGTCGTCGGGCCGGGTGCTCTGCTGCAGCAGCGGCAGGCGCGAGACCGCCTGCGGCGACAAGGTCTTGCCCGGTCGCCCGCCCGCGCTGCGGAAAAGCTCCGGGCTGCACACGGGCAGCACGTCTTCGTCCAGCAGGCGCTGGGCGCGCGTGCCGGCCCAGTTGGCGACCTGTGCCGGCGTGCCGGCGTACAAGGCGGCGTCGAACTCGGTGTCGGCAAACAGGAATGGCCGGGTGCGGGTGTCGATGTGCACCACCACCTCGGGCTGCAGCGCCGCGAAGCGCGGAAGGCGGGGAATCAGCCAGCGCGTGGCAAAGGTCGGCACGGCGGCCAGCGCGATGGAGCCGCCTGCCCCGTGCGAGGTCATGGCGTCGAGCGTGTCGCGCTCCATCGCCTCCAACCGCAGCGCGATCTGCCTCGCATAGGCGGCGCCGCTGGCCGTCAGCGCCACACCGTGTCGCGTGCGCCGGAACAGGGCGACGCCCAGAAAGGATTCGAGCGCGCCGATCTGGCGCGAGACCGCGCTTTGCGTCAGCGCCAGTTCCTGGGCGGCACGCGTATAGCTTTCGTGGCGCGCCGCGGCGTCGAAGCACATGAGGGTCTGAAGTGGCGGGATCTTGCGGCGCATGGTATGAGCGTGAAGCTGGAAATTGCGAGGGAACCGCCGGTACTTCCAAGCAAGGCAGCTTGAACGACCCAAGTTATACATGAGCTGAATGCATATCTTGGTTCGGAACAATCGTTTGCCTCGCCCCCCGGGGGGGCATACCATCGGCCGATCCTCTTTTCACCCTTTGCCTCTCGCACGAGAGGCCTGCCGGAGACACACGCCATGGCCACCAAAGCTGCCTTCCACTGGGACGATCCGTTGCTGCTCGACCAGCAACTCACCGACGAAGAACGCATGATCCGCGACGCAGCGCATGCCTATTGCCAGGAGCAGCTGGCACCGCGCGTTCTCGAAGGCTTTCGCACCGGCGAAACCGACCCCAGCATCTTTCGCGAAATGGGTTCGCTCGGCCTGCTCGGCCCCACCATTCCCGAGCAGTACGGCGGCCCCGGCCTGAACTACGTGGCCTACGGCCTGATCGCCCGCGAGGTCGAGCGCGTCGATTCCGGCTATCGCTCGATGGCCAGCGTGCAAAGCTCGCTGGTCATGGTGCCGATCAACGAATTCGCCTCCGAAGCGCAGAAGCAGAAATTCCTGCCCAAGCTGGCCAGTGGCGAGTGGATCGGCTGCTTCGGCCTGACCGAACCCGACCACGGCTCCGACCCCGGCAGCATGGCCACCCGCGCCAAGAAGGTGCCCGGCGGCTATTCGCTCAGCGGCAACAAGATGTGGATCAGCAACAGCCCCATCGCCGATGTGTTCGTCGTCTGGGCCAAGGAAGTGAGCGAAAGCGGCGCCGTCGGCCCGATCCGCGGCTTCGTCCTCGAAAAGGGCATGAAGGGCCTGACGGCTCCCGCCATCCACGGCAAGGTGGGCCTGCGCGCCAGCATCACCGGCGAAATCGTCATGGACGGCGTGTTCTGCCCCGAGGAAAACGCATTCCCCGAAGTGCAGGGCCTCAAGGGTCCGTTCACCTGCCTGAACAGCGCCCGCTACGGCATCTCTTGGGGCGCGATGGGCGCCGCCGAAGACTGCTGGCACCGCGCCCGCCAATACGTGCTCGACCGCAAGCAGTTCGGACGCCCGCTGGCCGCCAATCAGCTCATCCAGAAGAAGCTGGCCGACATGCAGACCGAGATCACGCTGGGCCTGCAAGGCAGCCTGCGCCTGGGCCGCATGAAGGACGAAGGCACGGCCGCCGTGGAGGTCACCTCGATCATGAAGCGCAACAACTGCGGCAAGGCGCTGGACATCGCCCGACTGGCCCGCGACATGATGGGCGGCAACGGCATCAGCGACGAGTTCGGTGTGGCGCGCCATCTGGTCAACCTCGAAGTGGTCAACACCTACGAAGGCACGCACGACATCCACGCCCTCATCCTGGGCCGTGCGATCACCGGCATCGCCGCTTTCAACTGACCCCAGCACGCACGCGATGAGCACGACGGCCGCAGCCCCCGCCGCCCTGGACGGCATCAAGGTTCTCGATCTCTCCCGCGTGCTGGCGGGGCCGTGGTGCACGCAGATCCTGGCCGACCTGGGCGCCGACGTGGTCAAGATCGAGCGCCCCGGCGTGGGCGACGACACGCGCCACTGGGGCCCGCCCTTCCTGAAGGACGCGGATGGCCGCGACACCGACCAGGCGACCTACTTCACCGCATGCAACCGCAACAAGCGTTCGGTGACGGTCGACATGGCTTCGCCAGACGGCCAGGCGCTGCTCAAGAAGATGGCCGCCGACGCCGACATCCTGGTCGAGAACTTCAAGACCGGCGGCCTGGCGCAGTACGGCCTGGACTATGCCTCGCTGCGCGAGATCAACCCCCGACTCATCTACTGCAGTGTGACCGGCTTTGGCCACGATGGCCCCCATGCACAACGCGCCGGCTACGATCTGATGATCCAGGCCACCAGCGGCATGATGAGCATCACCGGCCGGCCCGATTCCGAACCCGGCGGCGGCCCGTTGCGGGTGGGCGTGGCGCTCACCGACCTGTTCACAGGCGTGTACGCCAGCAGCGCCATCCTGGCGGCGCTGCACGTTCGCAGCCAGAGCGGCGTGGGCCAGCACATCGACATGGCGCTGCTCGACGTCGGCATGGCCATCCTGGCCAACCAGGCCAGCGCGTTTCTCAACACCGGCGTGGCGCCGCAACGCCAGGGCAACACGCACCCCAGCCTCGCGCCTTACCAGGACTTCGCCACCCAGGACGGCTCCATGCTGCTGGCGATCGGCAACAACGGCCAGTTCGAGCGCTTCTGCGAAGCCGCCGGCCACGCCGACTGGGCCAAGGACGCGCGCTTTGCCACCAACACATTGCGCGTCAAGCACCGCGGCGTGCTCATTCCCATGATGGAAGAGGTCACCCGCACGCGCACTACGGCCGAGTGGATCGCCTTGCTGGAAGACAAGGCCGTGCCCTGCGGCCCCATCAACGACATCGGTCAGGCCTTCCAGGACGATCAGGTCAAGGCGCGCGGCCTGGCCGTCACCTTGCCGCGCGAAGCCGGCGACGGCATTGCCGCCATCACCGGCGTGGCCAGCCCCTTGCGTCTTTCGGCCACGCCGCCGGTGCTGCGCCGCGCGCCGCCCGCGCTGGGGCAGCACACGGACGAAGTGCTGGCCGAAGCTGGATTCGACGCGGCGCAGATTGCGGCGCTGCGCGAGCGTGGGGTGATCTGAGGCGCCTGCGTTGACTTGTCGTGGCGCGGCGCCGATGCTTGGTGCCGCGTCGCTTTGCCTGCGACGCGACGGTGCCCCACGCGGGTGTGTCAATCAGGGAGAGCAACAAGATGCCAATATGGCACCAATTCATAGGGCCTATCAACAGGCACTTTCGACTGCGTCGCGGCAGGTTTCTATTGAAGACCTTCCCAGATATTGCGAATCTGCGATCTGGGGGGCTCGCGGCATTTCTGGGACAAGGTCGACCTGCCGGTCTCGCGCGACCGGATCACCATCTACAACATCGACGATGGCGAGGTGCAGCAAGGTGCCCAAGCCTCTGCCGGCGACATCAATACCGTCATCTACGACGGCCGGCGCATTCCGGCGGCGGACAAGTCGTTCGATCTGGTGATCTGCAATTCGGTGATCGAGCACGTGCCGCCGGAGCAGCGCGCCAACCTGGTCCGGGAAATGCGGCGCGTGGGACAGCATGTGTTCTGTCAGACGCCGGCCTGGTCCTTTCCTCTGGAGCCGCATTTCCTGATGCCGTTCGTCCACTGGGTTCCGCGCAAACTGGGCTTCTGGCTGATCCACGTCAGCCCGTGGCGCTTGCTCGCGCGCCCCGATGTGCAGACCATCCGGAACTACTTCTGGGGAACCAGGCTGCTCAAGCGCCGAGAGGTCGACGCGCTGTTTCCAACGGCAAAGGTCACCAGTGAAAAGGCGTTGGGAATGGTCAAGTCCTACTACGTGGTCGAGAACTGCTAGTTCACCACCACCGTCAACGTCGTTCCCGGCGGCACGCGCACCGTTTCGGCATAGGTGCCGACGCGGCGCGAGCGTGACACGGGCAGGCTGGCCAGGCCCTTGAGCTCGGCCGGCACCGATTGCGGCAGGCGCCGCATGCTTTCACCGATGGCGTGCGGATCGACGGCAACCAGATGCAGCCCGTCGTCGCTGCGCGCCGGCATGCTGTAGGGCGCCACGCCGGAACTCAGCGGCACGAGGCCGGCCGACGCGGAAGCGAACTGGCGCAGCTCCTTGCCCAGGCCCGAATCGGCCCGTTGCGCGCGAATGGCCTTGTCCAGCATCGCCACCGAGTCGGTCTCGCCGGTGTTGCGCAGCAGCGATTCATAGAAGCCCAGGCCGAACTGCCGGTTGAGATAGCCGCCGAAGGAGCCGTTGACCGCATAGCTCTCGCAATCGGCACCCATGGGCGTCCAGTCGATCAGGCTGCAGTTGTAGCTGCCGGTGTTGCGCCAGCTCAGGTAGTAAGGAAAGCGCACGTCGCGGATCGCGTTGTGGCTCGGGTCCAGCGCGTAGCTGGCCCAGTCCTCCATCATCATGGCCGTCATCTCTTCCAGCCAGGTGTCGAAGGTGTACTGCGCGCCGAGCAACACGCCGCGGCGGTAGAAGTTCTGCATGTGCGTGCCTTCGTGCGCCAGCGCCGTGACCACTTGCTTGAGGCCTTGTTCGCCGTCCAGGTACATGGTCTCCGTGTCCATGAACATGCCGATCGATTCGTTGCTTTGGGCGAGCAGGCCGCTGCTGCCCTTGCGGAAGTTGTTCAAGGCCCAGAAGTAGCCACCCAGGCCATAAGGCTGTGCGTTGTGGTCGAAGTTGACGAAGAAGAGGTCGATGGGTTGCCCGCTGCCGTCGATCAGCGACGCCTGCGAATGCGGCCCCCACAGCGGACCGCCGACCTTGAGCAGCATGTCGTAGACGCCGCCTGCGCCGCCGAAGGCGTTGTCGATCCGCGAGACGAGCGCATCGGAAACCCGATCGGCGCGCAGTTCGCTGGTTTCCACCCACACGTTGATCGTGGTCCCGTCGCCGGCCAACCGCTGACGCGCCAGTTGCACGGTCCGCTGCGATTGGTCGCTCAGGTACACCGTCCGCTGCTGGCCGACGCCGTAGGTGACGACGGCCTTCAGCGCGGAAAGCTGCGTGTGCCGCGCTGGCGCCGGTGCGGTGTTCAGGTGCTGCTCGAAGCCGCTGCGGTTGAAGGCGTCGATGGCGGAGCGGTCGCGCGCATCCATCTGGTCATGCAAAACACCTGATGCGGTGTTCGTGGCCTGCGGCAGCGATGTCTTGGCGAGCAGCGTGGCGCTGGGCAGGACGCTGGTGGTGTCCGCCAGGACCTGCAGCGACGGCATGGCGACGGCAGACTCGGTTTCGTTGGTGAAGACCAGCGTGACCGATTGGCCCTGCAGGCCGTCGATGGCCACCGGAAAGTCGGCCGCGGCGCCCGATGTGTTCGACACCTGCCAAACCCCGGTTCCGGCGCCGGCATAGGTTCGATCGTCGACCGCGCCGCAGGCGCTGCAGGCGGCGCTCAGCGTGGTCACCCCTTGGGATGCGGTGCTCGGCCCGGCGGCGTCAGCGCCACCGACGCTTCCACCAGTTCCACCACCACCGCCACCACCTCCGCATGCGGTGAGGAGTGCGGCCATGATCGCGCTGACCACCAGCCGATGCCGAGCCCGGCCTTCCTGGCGTTGGCGTTCCGCCCGAGCAGGTTGGGGCGCGAAAGAGAAGTCGGATGGGGGCGGCATAGGTTTTCCAGTGGTTGCCTCCTGCCTATCGGCAGCAACCAGGAAAGCTTTAGGGCCGCCCGCAGCCCTTGCGTGCGCGTCAGGGTGCGGCTGACTGTGCCGGCACCGTGCGCGGCGCCTCGTGCCGCGCCAGGTACAGGCCGCTGGCGATGATGATGGCGCCGCCGCCGAGCGTCCACGCATCCGGCACCGTGCGCCAGATCAGCCAGTCGAGCGCGATGGCCCAGGCCAGTGCGCTGTATTCGAAGGGCGCGATGGCGGCGGCCTGCCCGTGGCGGAAGGCTTCGGCAATCGCCAGTTGTCCCAGGAAGCCGCTGACCGCCAGGCCCAGCAGCAGGCCGGTGTGCTCGGCGCGCAGCGGCGTCCATTGGGGCGCGGCCAGCAGGCTGCCACCCAGTGCCAGGCTCAGCGTGGTCCAGAAGATCAATGTGGAGTTCGGCTCGGTGCGGCTCACCAGTCGGCCGAGCACGTTCGAAAGTGCATAGCAGACGGCCGCCGCCAGGATGGCCAGCGCGCCCATCGACATGAAGGCACCACCCTCAGGCCGAAGCGCCACCACCACGCCGCAGAAGCCGAAGGCGATGGCGATCCAGTGCCGCGCATGCACCCGCTCGCCCAGCAGTGGCACCGACAGGAGGGTGATGACCAGCGGCGCGATGAAGGTGAGCGTGTAGGCCTCGGCCAGGCCAAGCGTCTTCAATCCATAGGTGAACAGGATCAGCATCAGCACCGTGAGTGCGCCGCGCAACAGGTGCAGGCGCCAGCGCAGTCCTTTGGCGAACAGCGTTCCGGTCTCGCGCTGCCAGGCCACGTACAGGCAGACGAGCGGCAGCGACGTGAGACCACGCAGCGCGGTCACCTGCGCCGGCGCGAAACTGCCCGACAGGATCTTCAGCAGCGAATCCATGCAGGCAAAGGCGGCGCAGGCGGCGAGCATGGCGACGATGCCGCGCAGGGTTCCGGGTGGGAGCATGTCCAGGGAAGGGAGGGCAGGGCGGCGATCCATCGCCGCCGAGGCGCCCGAGCATACTCGCGCCTTCGTTCAAGTCTCGGGCATATGGGAATGAGCGGCGGGGGCCGCTCGGCTGGGCTCAGCGAGGGCGCGTGGCCCAATAGCCGAGCTCGCTTCGCCCCACGCCGAGATCGTTGAGATCATGCTGGTCCAGAGCCGCCAGCATGCGAAGTTCCGCAGCCATTCGCCGGCGCTCGTGCGCATGCGCACGCCATGCGTCGACGTGTCGCCTCAACGCCGTGAGGAGCGGCAGAAGACGTAGCGTGAGGGTCGAGGGCAGGTGCAGGGCGACGGTGTTCATGGTGGCTCCCAGGTCGGGAATCGGATGCGGATGGAAAGCAGCGAGTCGCCATGATCCCGCCAATCGCGCCATCATCAAAGTTGAGAGTTCTGAAGATCCAGATCAGAATGCCTGATGCGTCAGATCAACCTCGACCAGCTGCAGACGCTGATCACCATCTCCGACCTGGGCAGCTTCTCGGCCGCTGCGCAGGCTTTGCATCTGGCACAGCCGACGGTCAGTCTTCACGTGAGCGAGTTGGAAGCGCGCCTGGGTGTGCCGCTGATGCACCGGGGCGCCCGCCGCGTGCACCCGACCGCTGCGGGCGCTGAACTGGTCGAGCGCGGAAGGCGGCTGCTGCGCGATGTGGACGACGCCGTCGATGCGAGCCGTCGGCTCCACGCCGGGCTCGAGGGCCGCGTGCGCCTGGGCGTGAGCACGACGGGCATCGTGGTGGATGTCTTGCCGCCGGCGTTCGAACTGCTCGCGCAGCGCTATCCGGGCATCGAGGTTTCACCCCGCTTCATCGGCTCCGACGCCTCGGCGGCCGGGCTGCTGGCCGGAACCGTCGATGTGGCGCTGGTCTCGCTGCCGCAGCCTTCGCTGCCGGGTGTGCGATTCGCACCGTGGATGCGCCACGAAATGCATGCGCTGGTGCCTGCATCGTGGCGCTCGCCCAAGCGCGCCACGGCGGCCTGGCTCGCAGCGCAGCCGCTGATCATGAACGAGCCCTTCACCCGCATGTATGCGCTGACGATGGAGTGGTTCGGCAAGGCAGGGTTCTCGCCGCGTCCGCGCCTGGAGCACAACTACGACGTGGCCATGCGCGGACTCGTGGAGGCTGGGTATGGCGCGGCGCTTCTTCCGCTGCGAAAGGGCGACGAAGCGCAGATCGATCCTCGGGTGCGCGTGCTGCCCCTCAGCCCGCGCCTGACCCGGCAGCTGGTCATCGGCTATCGCGCCGATGAGGCAAAGGGCGGCGCCGTGGCGCGCGTGGTCGAGGTGCTGATGGATCAGGCCAAGCCGCAGTGAGGCGGCACGCCGCCCGTCCATCTGTCCGCCCGTCAGGCCGCCTTGGGCTCGGGCATGATTTCTGAGAGCGCGAAGTCCAACAGCCGCAGCCAGGTTTCTTCCAACTGCATGATGTTGTGGTGATCGGACTCGCCGATGGTCTCGACGGTCACGGCGGTCGGCCAGGCGTCGATCAGTTTCTGCGATCGCTCCGCAAGCACGACTTCGTCCGACTGGGCCAGCAGGATCTGCGTCTTGGCCGCCACCTCGCGGCAGTGGCGCAGCGACTCGAAGCGGTTGCGCAGCAGCAGCGACAGCGGCACCAGCGGAAAGCGGCGCTTCGCCACTTCGAGCATCGAGTCGTAGGGCGTGACGAGTTGCAGGCTGGTGAAGTGGTCTCGCTTGGCGACCAGCTGGATCGCCACGCCGGTACCGAGGCTGCGGCCGACCACGTGCAGCCGCACGCCCGGAAAGCGCTCGCGCAGGTGCTCGGAGAACATGATCGCATCTTCGATGGAGGCCAGCTCCGACGGCTCGCCCTGGGAATCCGCCACGCCACGGTAGTTGGCGGCCGCGAACCCGAAGCCTTCGGGCAACCGGTGCAATACCTTCGAGGTGGCGCGCACGTCTTCGCCTCGGCCGGCGAAGTAGATGAACAGGTCGCGCAGCGCGTCTTCGCCGTCGGGGTGGTAGACGTAGCCGCGCACCTTGCCGCCAGGCACGTCGTGCGAATAGACCGAGAAATCGTCCGACAAATGGACCACCGGCAACTCGCGCGAGTTGAACAGGATGTGGCCTTGCCGCAGGGCCAGGAAGGTCCAGTAGGTCAGGATGCCGCCCAGCGCCGCCGCCGAACCCGACAGCGCCAGTCGTGCCAGGTTCGATGGCATCTTTGCGGGGGCGGGAAGGATTCGGCGGAGCATGGCGAGATTTTCTTTCGTCAGACGGTGGAACGCGCGTGCCGCATCAGGCGCGGCGGTTGACCAGCAGAATGCCCAGGCCCACGCCGCACAGCGCCAGCACCAGTTGCAGCGTCAGCGGCTCCTTGAGCAGCGCCACGCCGAAGACCAGCGCGAACAGCGGTGTCAGGAAGGTGAAGGACGAGATGCGCGTGGCCGGGTAGTGCCGCAGCATCCACATCCAGGCCAGGTAGCTGGCAAAGGCGCCGATCACCGTCTGCAGGCCGATCGACATCCAGGCATAGCCCGAGTAGGTCACCGACCAGTGCTCGCCCATCAACAGCGAAAGCACGGGCGTGACGGCCGCCGTCACGGCGATTTGATAGAAGAGCGTCTTTTCCGCGCTGGCGGTGGCCAGACGCGTGGAACGGATGGCGATGGTCGTCAGGCCCCAGAGCGCACCTGCCGCCAGTGCCAATGCGTCACCGAGCAACTGCCCGGGCTGGCTGTGGCCCAGGCTCTCGGAGAACGCGAGCACCACGCCCGAGAACGCGATGGCCAGCCCCACCCACTGCGCCATGCGCAAGCGCTCGGCCGGCACGAATCGCGGCAGCAGCACGGCCACCCAGAAGGGCGACGTGTAGAGAAACACCGTCAGGCGCGACGCGCTCGTGTGCTGCAGCCCGATGTAGATGCAGACGAACTCGGCCGCGAAGAGCAGGCCCGCCAGCAAGCCGCCCGCGAGCGTTCCATCGCGCTCGAACAGCTTGACGCCGCGCGCTGTGCACCACAGCCACAGCAGCACCACCGCGCCGCCCATGCGGATGGAGGCCTGCCACATCGGTGGCACTTCGGTGACCGTGGTCTTGATGAGGATCTGCTGCAGCCCCCAGAACGCACAGCAGGCGATGAGGAGCGAGACGGCGAGGGTGTCGAGGTGGTCCTTGCGGGCGATCATGAAGCGGTGCGCGGGTTTCGGTGCGGCATCACAGGGGATGCTCGGTGTAGTAGCGGCCGCCGTGGAACAGGAGCGGCGACGCGCCGACACGGTGGGCGCATCGCTCCACCTCGCCGACGAAGATGACGTGGTCGCCTTCCTCGTAGCGGCTGCGGTTGAAGCATTCGAAGCTGGCTGCGGCGCCAGCCAGCACCGGCGCTCCACCCACGCCCACTTCGAACTGGACATCGGCCCAGCGGTCGATGTTGCGCGTGGCGAATCGCTCGGCCAGCGTCATCTGGTCGGCGGCGAGGATGTTGATGGCGTAGTGCGAACCGGCGCTCAGGGTGGGCATCGAGCCCGCGCTGCGCGACAGGCTCCACAGCACCAGCGGCGGCGACAGCGACACCGAGTTGAAGGAATTGGCGGTCAGCCCGACCAGCGCGCCATCGGCAGCACGTGCGGTGACGATCGTCACGCCCGTGGCAAACATGCCGAGGGCGATGCGGAATTCGGTGCTGCTGAAAGCGGGCGACTGGGCCTTGCGGGGTGGACTCACTGAATGTTCTGGTTCTGGCTGCGCCGACGCAGAGGGCGTCTATTCTGGCCGATCGTCCAGTTGTCTGCGTCCGTGGGGGTGTGAAGCTGTGACAAATGGTCCGGCCGGGCCACCCATCAACCGAAGAACCAGTAGCACACGCCGATGGCCGCAACGACGCCGGCCAGGTCGGCCAGCAGGGCACAACCCACCGCATGTCGCGCGCGCTGGATGCCCACCGCGCCGAAATACACGGCCAGCACGTAGAAGGTGGTTTCGGTGCTGCCCTGGATGGTGGCCGCCACCAGCGCTGCGAAGCTGTCGACGCCCTGGCTCTGCATCGTCTCGATGAGCAGCGCCCGCGCGGCGCTGCCTGAAAACGGCTTGACCAGCGCGGTCGGCAGCGCATCGACGAAGCGCGTGTCCCATCCGGCGTGGTCCGCAAGCCAGCGCACGCCGCCGAGCACGTAGTCCAGGGCGCCGGACGCACGCAGAACGCCAATGGCGCACAGCATGGCCACCAGGTAGGGCAGCAGGTTCTTGGCGACGTCGAAGCCTTCCTTGGCGCCCTCGACGAAGCGTTCGTACACGCCCACGCGGCGCCAGGCACCCACCAGAAGAAACATCAGGATCATGCCGAAGAGCGCCAGGTTGCCCAGCAGCGACGACAGTGCGGCCAGCGCCGCTGCGCCGAGGCTTGCGAGCAGCGCCAGAAAACCGCCCAGCGCCAGCGCGGCCGGCAGCAGGTAGGCGAGCACGACCGGGTCCCAGAGCCGGATGCGCTGCATCAGCGCGACCGCCAACAGCCCGGCCACGGTCGATGCGCAGGTGGCCAGAAGGATGGGCAGGAACACCAGCGTCGGATCGGCCGCGCCTTGCTGCGCGCGATACACGAAGATGCTCACCGGCAGCAGCGTGAGCGATGACGCATTGAGCACCAGGAACAGGATCTGCGCATTGGTCGCCTCCTTGGGGTTCGGGTTGAGCGACTGCAGTTCGCGCATCGCCTTCAGGCCGATCGGTGTCGCCGCGTTGTCCAGGCCCAGTGCGTTGGCCGCGAAGTTGAGCGTGATGAGGCCCAGCGCCGGATGCCCGGGCGGCACCTGGGGCATCAGCCGCGCGAACAGCGGCCCCAGCGCGCGGGCGAGCAGCGCGACCAGGCCGGCCGCCTCGGCGATGCGCAGGAATCCCAGCCACAGGGTGAGCGTGCCAAACAACAGCACCATCACCTCGACCGATAGCCGGGCCATCGCGAACAGGCTTTCGACCATGGCGGCGAACACGCTGGGGTCTCCGCCGAGCCATCGCACCAGGGCGGCCAGCGCCGCCGTCACGAAGAAGCCGAGCCACAAGCCGTTGAGCACGTTCAGTCCATCCCGTGAAAAGCAAAGTCGCGAATCGGCGCGCGCTCGCCGCTGATCAATGCCGCTATCGCCTTGCCAGAGCCGGCCGCATGCGTCCAGCCCAGCGTGCCATGGCCCGCATTCACCCACAGCCCGCGCACGCGGGTGCGGCCGATGATCGGGATGTTGGTGGGTGTCGCCGGTCGCAGGCCGGTCCAGAAGTTCGGCGTGCCACCCTGGCTTTGGGTGCGCGTGTCGCACACGCCGGGCAGCACCTGTTCCACCCGCCGCACCAGCATCTCGCAGCGGGTGCGGGCGAGCGGCGTGTCCAGCGACAAGTCATAGCCGTTCAACTCGATGGTGCCGGCCACGCGCAGCACGTCGCCCATGCGGGTAAAGGCGCAATGCATCTCGTCGTCAATGGTGCTGATCCAGGGAGCGGCTTCCGGCCGCAGGATGGGCAGGCTCGCGCTGTAGCCCTTGCCGGGATAGATCGGCAGATCGATGCCCAGCGGCCGCAGCAGCGGCGCGGTCCACGAGCCACAGGCGACCACGATGGCGTCGGCCTGCAGGCGCATGTCGTTGCTGGCCGAACTTTGGCCGCGCGCGGCGGACAGCCAGACCGCCCGTGCCTCGCCGCCTTCCACTTCGATGCTCTGGATGTCGCGGCCGAACAGCATGCGCGCCCCGCGGGCGGCGCAAAGCCGCGTCAGGGCCTGGGTGAACACGCGGGCGTCGCCCGACTCATCGCTGGGCGTGTAGGTCCCGCCGACGATGCGGTGCGCAAAGCTGCGAAACGCCGGCTCGACGGCGAGCAGGGCATCGCGATCGAGCACGCGGCGCTCGACGCCGAGCCCGCGCATCATGTCTGCCGCCTGGCCGGCTACGTCCAACGAACGGGCGTCGCAGAAGTAGTGCGCAATGCCGCGCGTGATCCGGTGGTATTCGATGCCCGTGGCCGCGACCGTCTCGTGCAGCGCCTGCTGGCTGTAGGCGCCCAGGGCCAGCAACTGACGCACATTGCGGGCAAAAGCGCGCTCGTTGCACTGGGCCAGGAACTGCAGGCCCCAGCGCCACTGCCGCCAGTCGGCCCTTGGCTTGAACAGCAGCGGCGCCTCTGACTGCGCCATCCACTTGAGGATCTGCAGCGGTGCGCCGGGCCAGGCCCAGGGCTCGCAGTAGCTCACGGAAATCTGGCCGGCATTGGCAAAGCTCGTTTCGAGCGCGGCGTCGCTCTGGCGATCGACCAAGGCGACATCGTGCCCGCGCTCCAGCAGGTGCCACGCGGTGTTCACGCCAATGACACCGGCGCCCAGAACAATGACTCTCATGCGCCGAGTGTGGCCCACGACGGGACCAGATTCGTGCGCCGGACGGAGACAATGCGCGCCATGTCGACCATCTTGTTGCGCCGCCGAGACCTTCACCGTGCCGCGCTGGGCCTGGCGCTTTCGGCGTGGGGCCTGCCGGCGGCATCGGCCTCGGGTGCGCCGGGGCCGCGCTGGCGCCTCGATCCTTTTTCGCTGGGTGTGGCCAGCGGCATGCCGCGCCCCGACAGCGTCGTGCTCTGGACGCGCCTGGCGCCGCCCGGCGAAGACGCCGCCGAGCGCGATGCCAGGCCGCCCGTGCGCGTGCGCTGGGAAGTCTTCGCCGACGAATCCCTCCGCCGCCGCGTGGCCCACGGCGAGCAGGACACCGATGCCGATCGTGTCTTCAGCGTCCACGCCGCCGTGACCGGCCTGGCGCCGGCGCGGCAGTACTGGTATCGCTTTTCCTGCGGCGACGCGCAAAGCCCGGTCGGGCGGACACGCACCGCGCCCGCCGCCGACGCGGCCGTGGACCGCCTGCGCCTCGCCTTGGGCGCCTGCCAGCATTACGAGCAAGGCTTCTATGCCGCCCACCGGGAGATCGCCCGCCGCGACCTGGATGCCGTCCTCTTCGTCGGCGACTACATCTACGAAGGCCACGTGGGCGCCGCGCGGGCCGTGCGCCGCCACGAGGCGGGTGAGCCCCGGACGCTGGACGAATACCGGGCCCGGCATGCCCACTACAAACGCGACGCCGACCTGCAGGCGTCCCATGCGGCGCATCCCTGGATCCTGACCTGGGACGACCACGAGGTGGTCAACGACTACGCCGCCGATCGCGAGCCCGAGCCGACCGATGCCGCCACGTTCCTGCAGCGCCGTGCCGCGGCGTACCGCGCCTATTTCGAGCACATGCCGGTGGCGCTCGGTCCCACCGGCGCGCAGATGCGCATTCACGATCGCTTCGGCTGGGGTCGGCTTGCGGACCTGTGGACGATGGATTGCCGCCAGCACCGCAGCCACCACGCCTGCGCCGATCCGCGGCGCGACCATGGCCGACAGGTGATCGGCTGCGCGGAGTTGGACGATCCTGCGCGGACCATGCTCGGTCTGGCGCAGGAGCGTTGGCTGGGGGACGGGCTGGCCGGCTCCGGCGCGCGCTGGAAACTGCTGGCGCAATCGACACAGCTCAGTTCGATCGGCATCGATACGCCGCAGGGCCGCCAGTTCTGGACGGACGGATGGGATGGCTACCCGGCCGCCCGCCAGCGCTTGATGGACGGCATCGCACAGGCCGAGGTGCGCGATGTCGTCGTGCTGGGCGGCGACGTGCATCGCTTCGTGGCGGCGGATCTGCGCGCCCGCCCGAACGATCCGGCCTCGCCGGTGCTGGCCAGCGAGATCGTGGGTGGTTCCATCACCTCCCGCGGCGCCGGGCTGGAAGACATGTCCCGCCTTCGCCAGAGCAATCCGGACCTGCACCATGCCCGCGGCGACCAGCGCGGCTACACGCTGCTCGACATCGGGCCGGCCCAGATGCGGTGCGAGTTCCGCGCCACCGCGCATCCTGCAGCGGAGGACGCCGCGTTGTCCGCGCAGGCCAGCTTCGTGATCGAAGCCGGCCGACCCGGCCCGCAAGCAGCCTGATCGACGTCGGCCCGGCTTCGCATTCGGCTAGCGCCGAGGCACGTCGACCAGCCACTGCGGCCGAAAGCCGACCTGCTCGCCCTTGCTCTTGTAACCCAACGGATTGGCCACGACCCGGCAGCCTTGCTTCACGTAGTCGAAGGGGCAATGAAGATGCCCGTGAAGCCAGAGCCCGGCCTTGGGCAGCAGGTCGTCCAGCGAATTGCAGAACCCGGCTGTTCCGGGCGTGAGGCCGTAGCGCGGGTCCGCGCTGGCAAGAGTCGGCGCAAAGTGAGTGACCACCACCGTCGTGCCGTCGTAGGGTGTGTCGAGCGCCGCGCGCAGCCATTCCTGGCTTCGAAGCGATTGCTCACGCACGCCATCGGCAAGAAAGGGTGCGCCCCCCCGTGTACCGCCGGTCGTCTGGAGGTAGTAGTTGGCCGCTCGCATGGCCTTGCCGCGCTTGGTCAGCTGATCGGTCATGGGCTCGCGCGGATCGACCAGCGCGTCGAAGTCGCTCCATAGCGTGCTGCCGATGAAGCGCACGCCTTCGTGCTCCCAGACCTGCGATTCCATCCAGCGAATGCCCAGGCGCTCGCAGCAATCCTGCAAGCGTGCATGCACCTCGTCGAAGTCGTCGTTGTCGTACTCGTGGTTGCCCGGTACGAAGAGCACCGGCACCGGCCAGCCCTGGCGCGGCGAGAAGCGAGCCAGGCCGAAGTCGGTGTCGGTCAGGCGCGAGCCAGCCTGATAGCCGCCGATGTCGCCGGCCAACACCAGCAGATCGGCCCCGGGTGCCGCAGGAATGTGCAGGTCGGGATGGACTTCCAGGTGAAGGTCGGAGAGCAGTTGCAACTTCATCGCCTCATTGTGGCCTGTGCGATGCGAGCCGCCTCGGCGACCCCAGAAGCGCGAATTCGGCCGGGTGAATTTGGTTATGCAACGAATGCATAACGACGGCGCGCACGAACTAGGGTTAACCCCTAAAGTTACGACATCGACGCCGAACCGGTGTCACCACAAGGGAAAAAACAATGTCCAACCTGATCGCACAACTCGCCCGTCTGTTCACTGCCAAGGCTTCTGAGCCCAGCCATGCGGCAAGGCTCATGCAGGCCGCAGACGACAGCGCCGGCCTGGATGCCCGCCACGCGCAAGAACTGCGCGCCGCCGCCAGCGCCTGGCTGCGTGTCGTTCGCTGAGCGCCAAGCCCAAACCGTCACCTGACCGCGGGCGTCGTGAAAGCGACTTCCGCCGCGCGCACCAGCGAATGGCGAAGCCATTCATGCGCATGACCGAACTGCGCCCGCCGATGCCAGACGGCATCCACATGCATCAGGGGTTGCTCCAGCGGCAATTCCCGGAACACCAGATGTTCGGCATAGCCGGTCGTGCCGATGAAGTGGCGAGGCAGCACCGTCAACAGATCTGATCCCGCCACCACGCGGCCAGCCGTGAAGAACTGGTTGACAGTGGCGACGATCCGGCGCTCACGGCCCAGCGCGCCCAGGGTCTGGTCCACGAATCCGTAGGGCCTGCCGGAAAAGCTCACCAGCAAGTGGCGCGCCGCGCAAAAGTCGTCCAGGCTGAGCGGCGCGGCCGAAAGCGGGTGCCCGCGCCGCATCACGCACACGTATTGGCTTTCGTAGAGCCGCTGCGACTCGAAGGGCATCGATTCACCGGATTGCGCCGCAGCCGCCAGGTTCGCGATCAATGCCGGAAAGTAGCCGATCGCCATGTCGGCGGACTCGTCTTCGAGTTGCGGCCGCGGATCGCGCGTCGTGAGCGGCAGCGTCCGCAGCGAAATGCCCGGCGCCTCCTGCTCGACGATGTCGATCAGGCCCGGCATCAGGCCGGCAGCCGTGGCATCCGCCATGGCCAGCACGAAGGTGGTGCGTGCATTCGCCGCATCGAATTCGGACGGTGCGAGGGTGTGCTGCAACTGGCGCAACGCCTCCCGAACGGCCGGCCACATGGCCTGGGCCCGGGGCGTCGGTTGCACGCCGGCCCCGGAGCGATGGACCAGTTCGTCGCCGAGCAGCTCGCGCAGGCGCCGCAAGGAGTTGCTGACGGCAGGTTGGGTGATCGCGAGATTGCGTGCGGCACGCGTGAGGTTGCGTTCGGCCATCACCTCGTCGAACACACGCAGGAGATTCAGATCAAGCGTGCGAAAGTTGACGTTCATCATCGTTGTGAATGAATAGCATCACAAAGATAAATTTGAAAAACACTAGGGCAAACCCTAAGATTCAGTCATACACACAGGCCACAAGCCTTGGAGAGGAAATCATCATGACCAGTTTTGTTCAAGTTCAAGCCCCCCAACAACATCCCGGCGTAGAGCGCGCTCTGGCCGTCGCTACCGAACTGCGCGCTGCGCGCGGCCGCCTCGACGGCATTCGCGGCGTGTCGGCCGCCGTGCTGGCTGGCGTCATTGCCGCAGCGCTGGTGGCGCTGGACAACATGGTCATGGGCCTGGAAACGGCCGAGATGGTCGTCGCCTGGGTCGCTCTGTCGGTCCTGATCTTCGCCGTGATCGCCCTGGGCACGAATGTGGCCGCCAAGCTTGGCGATCGCGTCGCCACCGCCTGGAAGCCGATCGCCGAACGCCGCGCCCAGAAGCGCGCCGACGCCCAGTACATGGCCTATGCCGAGTATGACCCGCGCGTGATGCACGAACTGCAAGTGGCGATCAGCCGCCAGGAGCAGACTGAAGTGCCGGCAGCCCCGGCACAGGCAGCCGCTGCAGAGCAGCGTGACGTGTTCGAGGCGCTGAGCCTGTACGAATCCACCCGCCGCGCACGCATGGTTCGCTATTACTGATCTCCTGCTGTCACCTCAAATGAAAAGGCCGCCCCACAAGGGCGGCCTTTTTTGCTTGCCTGAACGCGTGGATCAGGCGGCGAGCCGGCGCTCGATCGCGGCCTTGGTCTCGGGCAGTTCCTTGGGCAGGTGGTGCTTGAGCTGCTCGAACAGTTCGCCATGCAGCTTGAGCTCGGCTTCCCAGGCGGCCTTGTCGATGCTCGTGACGCGCTGGAATTGATCGGCGCTGAAATCCAGACCGGTCCAGTTCACTTCCTCGTAGCGCGGGCTCACGCCGAACAGATGGTCAACGCCCTCGGCCTTGCCTTCGATGCGGTCGATCATCCACTTGAGCACGCGCATGTTCTCGCCATAGCCGGGCCAGACGAACTTGCCGTCCTCGCCCTTGCGGAACCAGTTGGTGGTGAAGATGCGCGGCTGCTTGGCGCCTGACGCTTCCAGCTTCTTGCCCAGGTCGAGCCAGTGCTGGAAGTAGTCGCTCATGTTGTAGCCCATGAAGGCCAGCATGGCGAACGGGTCGCGGCGCACGACGCCCACCTGGCCGACGATGGCGGCCGTGGTCTCCGAGCCCATGGTGGCTGCCATGTAGACGCCTTCGGTCCAGTTGCGGCCTTCGGTGACCAGCGGCACGGTGGTGGAACGGCGGCCGCCGAAGATGAAGGCGTCGATCGGCACACCGGCCGGATCGTCCCAGGCCGGATCCAGCGCCGGGTTGTTGGTGGCGGCAACGGTGAAGCGCGAGTTGGGGTGGGCGGCCTTGGCGCCGGTTTCCTTGGCGATGGCGGGCGTCCAGTCGTTGCCCTGCCAGTCGATCAGGTGGTCGGGCTTCTTCTTGCCTGGGGCGTCGTCTTCGAGGCCTTCCCACCACACGTCGCCGTCATCGGTGAGCGCGACGTTGGTGAAGATGACGTCGCGGTCGAGGCTTCGCAGGCAGTTGGGGTTGGTCGTGAGGTTGGTGCCCGGGGCGACGCCGAAATAGCCCGCTTCGGGGTTGATGGCGTAGAGACGGCCGTCCTTGCCGGGCTTGATCCAGGCAATGTCGTCGCCGATCGTCGTGACCTTCCAGCCCTCGAAGCCTGCCGGCGGCACCAGCATCGAGAAGTTGGTTTTGCCGCATGCGGAAGGGAATGCGGCGGCGACGTGGTACTTCTTGCCTTCGGGCGAGGTCACGCCCAGGATGAGCATGTGCTCGGCCAGCCAGCCCTCGTCGCGGCCCATGGTCGATGCGATGCGCAGGGCAAAGCACTTCTTGCCCAGCAAGGCGTTGCCGCCATAGCCCGAGCCATAGCTCCAGATCTCGCGCGACTCGGGGTAGTGGACGATGTACTTCGTCTTGTTGCACGGCCACGCCACGTCCTTCTGGCCGGGCTCGAGCGGAGCGCCGACGGTATGGATGCAGGGCACGAACTCGCCGTCGGTGCCGATCACGTCAAACACGGCCTTGCCCATGCGGGTCATGATCTTCATGTTGACGGCCACATAGGGGCTGTCGGACAGCTCGATGCCGATGTGGGCGATCGGCGAACCCAGCGGACCCATGCTGAACGGCACCACGTACATGGTGCGACCCTTCATGCAGCCGTCGAACAGGGGCGCCAGCGTGGCGCGCATCTCGGCCGGGGCCATCCAGTTGTTGGTCGGGCCGGCGTCTTCCTTCTTTTCAGAGCAGATGAAGGTGCGGTCTTCGACGCGCGCGACGTCACTCGGATCGGAATTGGCCAGGAAGGAGTTGGGGCGCTTGGCGGGGTTGAGCTTCTTGAAGGTGCCGCCGTCCACCAGAAGCTGGCAAAGGCGGTCGTACTCTTCCTGGCTGCCGTCGCACCACTCGATGCGATCGGGTTTGCACAGTGCCGCCATTTCGGCGACCCAAGCCACCAGCTTTGGGTTCTTGACGTAAGAGGGCGCCTGGATATCCAGGCCCTTCACTACGGGTGCGTTCATCGAAAGACTCCTTAAGTTGAGAAACCGTCTTTTCGAACAGACCTGGTTGCCGACTCATGGGCAGGACTGTTTGAGAAAACGTCTTTCCCTAAAGGCTTTCGAAACTGGGGGTAGAGAACCGGAGGCGCGGCGCCTGCTTTCAGGCGCCGGCAACAGCGAAAGTCAGGCCAGCAGCACGGCGATGGATGCCAGCAAAAGCATCAGGACGCCGCCGCAGAGGGGAAGAACCAGCGGCATCAGCGGCACGATCGATTCGACCGTGTCTTCTTCCAGATGTGCGGCTTCGCTGGGCGTGGCGGGCGTGGGCTGGCTCATTTGTGACAACTTCCTTCAGACTCTGAAAATGGGGTGTCAGATCGCAAAACGGGCGATCATTTTACCCGGCCCCCATCCGGCGGGCTCTCAGGGGCAACCCATGGTGCGCGGCGGCGGAATCCGTCAACCACTGTCATCCATCTTCCACAAGGGCACCGCTGTGCCAGTCGCGAAGGCGTCAGGATTGGGAATCGGCTTGCAGTCCCGCGGCGCGCAGCGCCGCCAGCACCGCCGCCAGATGGTCTCGCCCGCGTGTCTGCAGCACCAGTTCGATCTCGACGTTCTGCGCCGCCAGCATGGTGAAAGCCCTTTGATGGTGCACCTCGTCCACATTGGCGCCGGCCTCGGCCACCACCGCGGTGATCTGCGCCAGCACGCCGGGTACGTCGCGCGCGCTCACACGGACGCGCGCCAGGCGGCCGGCACGGACCATGCCGCGCTCGATGATCGCCCCGAGCAGCAGCGGGTCGATGTTGCCGCCGGACAGGACCAGGCCGACGCGCTTGCCGGAAAAGCGCCGCGGATGGCGAATGAGCGCTGCCAGGCCGGCCGCGCCTGCGCCTTCGACCAGCGTCTTCTCGATCTCGAGCAGCATCAGCACCCCTTGCTCGATGTCGCCTTCGTCCACCAGGACGATGTCGTCCACCAGGCTGGAGATCAGCGCCAGCGTGTGCTCGCCCGGCGTGCCGACGGCAATGCCTTCGGCGATGCTGCTGGTGCCCTGCTCGTGATGCGTGTGCTTGACCGCATTGAACATGGCCGGAAAACGGGTGGTCTGTACCCCCACCAGTTCGATGCCGGGCTTCGCAGCGCGCGCCGCCACGGCAATGCCGGCCAGCAAGCCGCCGCCGCCGATGGCGATCACCATCGCGTCGAGGTCGGGCACGGCCTCCAGCATTTCCAGGCCGATGGTCCCTTGCCCGGCGATGATGGCTTCGTCGTCGTACGGGTGGACAAAGGTCAGGCCGCGCTGTTCGGCCAGGGCATAGGCATGTTCGCGGGCGGCATCCAGCGTGTCGCCATGCAGCACCACTTCGGCGCCGAAACCGCGCGTGCGCTCGATCTTCACCCCGGGTGTAAAGCGGGGCATGACGATGGTGGCCGAAAGCCCCAGGCGCTGGGCGTGATAGGCCACGCCTTGCGCATGGTTGCCGGCGGACATCGCAATCACCCCACGCACGCCATCGGCAGCCAGTTGTGCCAGCTTGTTGCATGCGCCGCGCTCCTTGAAGGAGGCCGTGAACTGCAAGTTCTCGAATTTGAGGAACACCTGGGCGCCCACGATCTCCGAGAGCGTGCGCGACTCGACGAACGGCGTCGCCAGGACGTGCCCCTGGATCCTGGCGGCGGCTTGATGGATGTTTTCGACGGAGACCATGCGTGATTGTGGCCCGACGCCAACTGCGGGTTATTCCTGTGGCGGACCCTTCCCGAAGCCAAAAGTCTGCGCTATGGTCGCGCTCACTGGCGGTAGCGCCCGCTGCCGCACTTTCCTTGGATCAGGAGGCCTTTGCACATTATGGTTCGTCGCACGGCGATCGATGCAGCCACCGGCGTTGCGCGCGGGCAGTGCCTGCCGTCGCCTGGCCTGCGCGAGGCGCCGGTGCTGGAGCTGATGTGCTCGCACTTCGTGCTCACGCTTGCCGCCAAGCAAGGGCCTCGCTTCAACGTGCGGCGCGACCTCAACGGCCTGCTTTCGCTCACGGGGCGGCATCTTGTCTGGCCGGCGCCGGTCCTGCTGCGCCTGCGCGAGTTCCTGTCCAGGCGCTGCCAGGGCAACGAGGTGTGGCAGGGCGTGGAGGACGTCGATCCGCGCACGCTGCTGGAGCGCCATGGCGTCTGGCGCGGGCCCTACGAAGAAGGCACGCTGTTCTTCTATCTCGACGAATACGCCAAGGACCAGCCCAAGGATCTGATGGCCGTGCTCTCGGTGACGCGCGACTGGCTCACCCATGCACTGCGCAAGCAGAGCACGCTGGTCGAGAAGAACATCGACGCGCTGGCCGGGCTGCTGCAGCTCAACAGGGCCGAACGTGCGCTGCTGCTTTACGGCACGCTGGCGCGCTATCAGCGCGACCTGCGTTCGCTGCTGGTGGAGTTCAAGGTCAACAATGCGCCCGAGGCCTACGCCGCCATCGCCGAAGTGGCTGGGGTGAGTGCGACCGAAGTCGGCGAGGCACTGCGCGCCGGTTCGCGGCTTGAGCGCATTGGCCTGGTGGAGAACCTCATCTCCGAGCACAACATCACCGATCTGGCCGACCTGATGAAGGTCAGCGAAAAGCTCCCGCCAGTGCTGATGCGCGAATACCGCGACCACAGCGAACTGATGGCCGTGTTCACGCGGCCATCCGCCAAGTCCAGCCTGGCCGTGAGCGACTTCGCCTTCGCCGAGGAAGACGTGGCGATGCTCATCACGCTGTTTCGTGCGGCGGTTGCGCGCAAGGAGCCGGGCGTCAACGTGCTGCTCTACGGTCCGCCGGGAACGGGCAAGACCGAACTGGCGAAGGTCATGGCCCAGGCGGCCGGTCTCGATCTGTTCGAGGTGGAATATGCGGACCGCGACGGCAACTCGCTTTCGGGCCGCGACCGCTACCGCTCGCTGCAGATCGCGCAAGCGTTTCTCAAAGGCAGCGCCTGCGCCGCGCTGCTGTTCGACGAGGTGGAAGACGTGTTTCCACCCATCAGTACCGAAGCGGCGCAATTCATGGCGCGCGCCGAGCATGTGCCGGCGCCCACGTCGGGCAGCGTGAGCGGCAAGGCGTGGGTCAACCAGATCCTCGAATCGAACCCGGTGCCGACGTTGTGGGTGACCAACCGCATCGAGCAGATCGATCCGGCTTTTCGGCGGCGCTTCGCCTATCACCTCGAGCTCAAGTCGCCCCCGCCGGGCGCGCGCGAGCAACTGGTTCGCAAGACCCTCGAAGGCGTGGCCGTGAGCGAGGCGTTCGCCGCCAAGCTGGCCGAGCGCAAGGGGCTGACACCGGCGCAGATCCGCACCGCAGTCCGTTTCGCAGCATTGGCCCAGTCCGAAGGCACTTCCGTCGAAGGCCTCATCGAGCGCCAGCTGCGCAATGCGGACCAGGCGCTGGGCACCTTCGGTGCGAACAGGAGCAGCGAGCGGCCCAGTGTCACCACCTACGAGCTGGACATGCTCAACGTGGAGTCGCGTTTCGAGGTGCCGCGCATCGTCGCCGCCCTGAAGGCGCGCGGCCACGGCAGCCTGTGCTTCTACGGCCCGCCGGGCAGCGGAAAGACGGCGCTGGCCGAGCACATCGCCAGGCAGATGGGCCGGCCCCTCCTGGTCAAGCAGGCGAGCGACCTGATGAGCAAGTATGTTGGTGAGACCGAGCAGAACATGGCGGCCATGTTCCGCGAGGCCGAGGCCGAGAAGGCCGTCCTGCTGCTCGACGAGGCCGACAGCTTCCTGCAGGACCGGCGCGGCGCCCAGCGCACCTACGAAGTGACCGAAGTCAACGAGATGCTGCAGGGCATGGAGCGCTACGCAGGCGTCTTCATCTGCACCACGAACCTGATGGAGCGGCTCGACCAGGCGGCGCTGCGGCGCTTCACGTTCAAGATCAAGTTCAAGCCGCTTGCCGCGCAGCAGCGCGAGCGGATGTTCATCACCGAAGCGCTGGGCGGCGACGAAGCGCTGCTCGACGCCCGACTCAAGTCGCGCCTGGCCCGCCTGGAGCAGCTCTGCCCCGGTGACTTCGCGGCGGTCAAGCGACAGGTCGACATCCTGGCGACCACGTTCACGCCCGACGAGTTTCTGGACCAGCTCGAGATGGAACACCGCGTGAAGCCCGAGGTGCGCGAAGCCCGCGGCATCGGCTTTTTCCACTAGCCCCCTGGCCTGGCAATCCAGGCCTGTTCCGCGCCTCGGTTCAACGTGGTTTGCAAGGTTGAGCAGATTGCGGCGCGTCTTGCCCCGCTCGTGGCCTTTTCGCACACGTCGTGCGCTCGCGCGACGTTAACCTTGAGGGTTTCGCTCCGCGGCAGACGCGGGGCCTGAGCAAGAAGAGCCGATACGGCAAGGGAGCAGAAAGATGAGCTTGAGATGGAGCGCACGCCATGCGGCGTGGGCAAGTGTTGCGTTGCTGGCCACTTTGGCAGGTTGTGGCGGCGGTGGTGGCGGCAGTGTCGGCGGTGGTGCGAGCAACGGGTCAGCGTCGACCTCGAACTCCTCGTCGACCGGCAGCGGCACGTCGAACACCCAGACCCGTCCCACCCCTTCCTCGCCGGCCGAGATCGTCGACTCCAGAACCGTCGCGGCCATGTGCGCCGCCCCACGCGCGGCATCGCGCGATCGACCGGGCAGCCTGAGCGACGAGAAGCGCTGGGTGCGTTCCTGGATCGACGAGACCTACCTCTGGTATGACGAAGTGCCCGCGCTCAAGCAGGCCGACTACGCGACGCCGGTGGACTACTTCAACGTGCTGAAGACCTCGGCCACCACCTCGAGCGGCAAGCCCAAGGACCGGTTCCACTTCAGCATCGACACCGCTACCTGGGAAGGGCAGAGCGAGCGCAACCAGAACCTGGGCTACGGCATCGAATTCACCTTCCTGGCCAGCGCGCCTCCGCGGGACGTGCGCGTGGCCTACGTGCAGCCCGGCTCGCCCGCTCAGGCGGCCGGCATCGAGCGTGGCATGCGCCTGTTCAACGTCGACGGCATCGACGTGATCAGCGGCGGCGATGTCGATGCGCTCAACGCCGGCCTGGCGCCGGCCAAGGCAGGCGAATCGCATCGACTGGGCTTTCGCAGGGTCGACGGCAGCAGCGTCGACATGGCCCTGGTGTCGGCCGAGGTGATCGACTCACCGGTGATGAACGTCAAGGTGCTGGACACCCCGGACGGCAAGGTCGGTTACCTGCAGTTCAACACGCACACGCAAGCGGCCGAGGCGCCGCTGATGGACGCCATCGCGTACTTGCGCGATGCGGCGGTGACCGACCTCGTGCTCGACATGCGCTACAACGGCGGCGGCCTGCTGGGCATCGCCGCGGAGCTGGCATCCATGATCGCGCCCAGCGGCAGCACGGTTGGCCAGACCTTCGAGCGAATGATCTTCAACCGCAAGCTCAACGCGGCGATATCTGCGGCGTCCACGCGCATGCCCTTCTATGCCACGGCGCAATACGACCCTGCGGTCAGGGGCCGAGCGCTGCCCAGGTTGAACCTGTCGCGTGTGATGGTTCTGGCCGGCGGCGCGACCTGCTCGGCCAGCGAATCGGTGGTCAACGGCTTGCGAGGCATTGGCGTGAAGGTCGATCTGGTCGGCGGCACCACGTGCGGCAAGCCCTACGGCTTCCTGCCGCAGGACAACTGCGGCACCACCTACTTCGCGGTGCAGTTCCAGGGCGTGAACGCCCGTGAGCAAGGCAACTATGCCGACGGCATGGCACCCACCTGCACGGTGGCCGATGATCTTTCGCACCAGCTAGGCGACCCTGCCGAAGCGCGCCTGGCAACGGCGCTGGAGCTGCGCCGCACTGGTCGCTGCCCCGCGCCGGTGACGGCCATGGCCTCCGGTTCGCTCAAGGGCTCCTTGGGCTCGTTGACCGGCGAGAGCCGGCCGGACGGCCAACTGCGGCCTAAGTTGACGGACAACCGGATCCTGCTGCCGCAGGACCTGATGCGCGAGTGATCCTGCCTTCCGGCGCCTGCGTCTTCAGCGACCCATGCGCCGGTCGTAGCTGCGCGAGACGCGGTTGATCAGGTCGGGGTCGCGCGCCCCGGTGGCATCGAACTGCACGCGCACGCTGCCATCGGCCTGCTGGCGCACCGCGCCGGTGACCGTGGCCTGGCCGGTCCGGCCGACGACCGTGCCGCTGGCGCGATCGCGCACGCTGAGCATGAGGCCTTCGTCCTGCATGGCGCCTGCCACGGCGTCGAACGAGCGGTCGAAGCTGGCTGGGACGGGTGCGCCGACCGGGACGGGCTGGTAGTAGGGGTAGTAGCAGCCCGCCAGGCCCAGTGACAAGACGCTGGCGCAGCCAATGGCGCGGACGCTGCGCCACGCGGCGTCAGAGGCTTGCCCAAGGCGCCGGATCCCTGGCAGGTGGAAAGACATGCTGATCCCCTCGATGAGTTCGTTGTTGGATGGGCACCCCGGCGGGCACGGGGCATTGTGGCCCGATGCGCGGGCTTCTCCAAGCACCGGGCGGCGCGCTCGGTCCAGGCGACCGGGCGATGCCACTCAGCCGCCGCAGATCGCCAGAACCTGAGCGCCGTAGGCCGTCAGTTTCTTTTCCCCGATCCCGCTGATGCCCTGCAGATCCTGCAGGGTGGCCGGCGCGCGCTCTGCGATGGCGGCGAGCGTAGCGTCGTGGAAGATGACGTAAGCCGGCAGGTTGTGCTCCTTGGCCACCTCTGCGCGCCAAGACTTGAGCGCCTCGAAGCGCTGCTGCCCCATGGCATCCAGTTGCGCCGCAGCGGCGGATGTGCGGGAGGCGCCGCCCGACGCGCCGCCGCGGCTGCGTCGCCGCGAAGACGATGCAGGCGAAGAGACGGATTCGCGCAGCAGCACCGGCACCTCGCCGCGAAGAACGCCGCGCGAGCCTTCGGTCAGTTGCAGCGTGTTGTAGGCCTGCGCGTCCACCGCCAATGCGCCGATCGCGATCAGCTGTCGCAACACGCTGCGCATCTGCGGCTCGCTCAGCTGCGCGCCAATGCCGAAGGTGCTGACCTGTTCGTGGCCGAACTGCTTGACCTTCTCCGTCGACTTGCCGCGCAGGATGTCCATGATGTGTCCCGCGCCGAAGCTGATGCCGCTTTGCTGCTGCACCCGGTAGATGGTCGACAACAGCATGCGCGCGGCCTCGGTGCCGTCCCACACCTCGGGCGGGTTCAGGCAGTTGTCGCAATTGCCGCAGGGCAGGCTTTGTTCGCCGAAGTAGCCAAGCAGCCGCACGCGCCGGCAGTCGATGGCTTCGGCCAACGCCAGCAGCGCATCGAGCTTGCCACGCATGACCTGCTTGAACTCGTCGCCGGCCGGGCTCTCGTCGATCATGCGTCGCTGGTTGACCACGTCCTGCAGGCCGTAGGCCATCCATGCCTGCGCAGGCAGTCCGTCGCGGCCGGCGCGGCCGGTTTCCTGGTAGTAGCCCTCGATGTTCTTCGGCAGGTCCAGGTGAGCGACGAAGCGCACGTCGGGCTTGTCGATGCCCATGCCGAACGCGATCGTGGCCACCATCACCACGCCGTCCTCGCGCAGGAAGCGGTCCTGGTGGCGCTGGCGCACAGAAGCATCCATGCCGGCGTGATAGGGCAGGGCGTTGATGCCGGCGTCGGCCAGCGCCTGCGCCACTTCCTCCACCCGCTTGCGCGACTGGCAATAGACCACGCCGGCATCGCCTTCGTGCTCGCCCTCGATGAAGCGCAGCAGCTGGGCGGTGGCGTCCTTCTTCTCGACGATGCGGTAGCGGATGTTGGGCCGATCGAAGCTGCTGACAAACTGCCTTGAGTCGCCGAGCTGCAGGCGCTCGACGATGTCGGCCCGGGTGAGGTCGTCGGCCGTCGCGGTCAGCGCGATGCGCGGCACGCGGGGATAGCGTTCGTGCAGCACGGTCAGCGCCCGGTACTCGGGCCGGAAGTCGTGCCCCCATTGGCTCACGCAGTGCGCCTCGTCGATGGCGAACAGGCTGAGCTTGCCCCGCGATGCCAGCGAATCCAGCAGTTCCAGGAAGCGCGGCGTCGTCACACGTTCCGGCGCGGCATAAAGCAACGTGACTTCGGCCCTGGCCAGGCGCCGCTCCACCTCCTGGGTTTCCTGCCAGTCGAGGGTGGAGTTCAGGAATGCGGCGTCGACCCCGGCCTCGTGCAATGCGCCGACCTGATCGTGCATGAGCGCGATGAGCGGCGAGACGACGATGCTCACGCCGTGCCCGGAACGCTGCCTGGCGATGGCCGGCACCTGATAGCACAGCGACTTGCCGCCGCCGGTGGGCATGAGCACCAGCGCGTCGCCCCCGCCGATCACGTGCGCGACGATCTCGGCCTGCGCGCCACGGAACGCGGCGTAGCCGAACACTTCCTCCAGGATGTGCTGTGGATCGGCAGGGTCGGCGGCTGAAGCCGGCGGCGAGATGAGGCGGGAAAGCAGGGACAAGGGCGGGCTGCGACGAAATAGGACGGGGACGGCCGTTGCGCGCCGACCCCGGCATTGTCTCAGCCCCCGCCCGGTGCCGGCTCGTGCCGGCTCGGCTTCGCCCTCAGCGGATGGCGATCGGGTTGATCATCGATTGCACCGCGCCTTCGTACTTGTTCTGTCCGAGCACGAAAAGAAACTCGTAGGCCTTGTCCTTGGCGAGTTCGGCGGTGTTGATGTTCTCGAGGATGTAGGTGCCGCTCATCGGCAAGAGGATCTGGTGGACGCCGAACACGCCGCCGTCCTTGTCTCCGTCTTTCTCGAAGGGAATCACCTCCAGCCCCCACGTGTCCGCGCCCACGGCCACCACACCCTTGCTGACAAGGTAGCGCGCCCCTTCGCGTCCAAGCCCGGGCTCGACAGAACCGAAGCGCTTCGGATCCTTGTCGATCAGGCTGAGCCAGCCGGTGTGGAAGATCACGACATCGCCCTGGCGGATCTCCACGCCCTGCTTCTTGGCGACCGCCTCGATCTCGGCCTGATTGAAGGCGGTGCCCTCTTTCACGACGTCGGTGTTCAGGTGCGCCGCCATGTCCAGCAGCACGCCCCGGGTCACGATGGGCGGAATCTTTTCCACGCCCAGCTTCTTGAGGCCTCCCATCGTGGCGAACTCGCCCCACTTGTTGCCGTTGTAGTAGAGATCGCCCACGCCGATGTGGCCCAGGCCGTCGATCTGCGTGCCGATGCCCGTCCAGCAGTTGAGGATGTCGTCGTTGTAGGTGGTGTGGGTCGGACCGAGCCCGGCAGCCGAGCCGGTCTGGCCGGGCTGCACGATGTACAGCGAGCAGGTGCGCGGCGGAAATGCCGGCGTGGTCGTGTTGACCGAGATGCCCAGCGAATACACCTTGCCGCCCGTGACGAGCTTGGCGGCCTGCTGCACCAGCTCGGGCTTGAGGTAGTTGGCCGAGCCGATCTCGTCGGTGGGGCCCCACTTGCCCGGGTACCAGTTGGACTGGGCAAGGGCCAGGCTGCCCAGCATCAGCGCCGCGGCGCCGATTGAAAACCTCATCCGGAATGACTTCATGCTGATCTCCTGTTGGTTGGACTAACGCACACGAGAAACGCGAAGCAGCGGGGCGGGCAGAGTTGTTGTGAGGTGTCTTTGCCGTCAGGCGGCTGGCGTGGGTTGACGAAGCAGGCGCTTCATGAGTTTTCCGTTGGCATTGCGCGGCAGCGGCTCGCTGCGCCATTCGAAGGTTTCGGGCACCTTGTAGTCGGCCAGCGCGGCGGCGCATCGCTCGCGCACCGCCGCCTGCGCCGCCGGCAGGTCGCCTTGCAGAAGTTCGGGTGCGTAGAGCACGGCATGTACCCGCTCGCCCAGCACCGGGCAGGGCCGGCCGATCACGGCCGCCTCGACGACGCCGGGGCAGCCCATCAGCACGTTCTCCACCTCGACCGAGTAGATCTTGTAGCCGCCCCGGTTGAGCATGTCCTTGATGCGATCGAAGATGCGCACGAAACCGTCGGCGTCCACCGAACCGAGGTCGCCCGAATGCCAGTAGCCGGCGGTGAACGACGCCGCGGTCGCCTCGGGATTGGCCCAGTACCCGGGAACGACCATCGGCCCGCCGATCCACAGTTCGCCTTTCTGTCCCGGCGGGACCTCGCGGCCTTCGTCGTCCATCACGCGGATGTCGGCGGCCGGCAGGGCCACACCGACCGAGTCCGCGTGCGAGCGTGTCTGGCCGGCCGGCATCATCGTGGCTGGCGACGTGGTTTCCGTGGCGCCGTAAGCGTTGATGAGCACCAGGCCGGGCACCCGCTCGGCCAGCGCGTCGATGGTGGCAACCGGCATCGGCGCGCCGCCGTAGCCGCCGATGCGCCATGCCGACAGGTCGGCGCCGGCAAGGCGCTCGCTGCGAAGGCAAAGCTGGTACATCGCCGGCACCATCAGCGTGTGGCTCACCCGTTCTTTCTGCATCAGGTCGACGAAGGCGTCGGCCTTGAACTCGGGCACCACGATCACGGCGCCGCCGGCCTGCCACATCGCCACGATGATGGCGACCAGCCCGGTGACGTGGCTCGCCGGCACCGCCAGGGCCGAGCGGTCGCCGGGCCGCAACTGCATGCAGGCCTGGTAGTGCAGCGCAGAGTGGGCCAGCCCGATGTGCGTGAGCATCGCCCCTTTGGGTTTGCCAGTGGTGCCCGACGTGTAGAGGATGACGGCGGTCTGCGTTTCGCGCGGCGTAGCGGCTGGCGGCAGCTTGCCTTGCGGCTTGGGGCGGGCCAGCGCCGCAGCCACCTCGGAAGCGGGCAGTGGAAGGCGCAACGCCGGCACGTCTTCGGGCAAGGGCAGACGGTCGGCCAGTTCATCGTCGTACACGATGGCGCAGGCGCCGCATTGGGTCGCGATGAAGCTCATGCCCGGCCGCTGTTCTCGCACGCCCACGGGCACCGCGATCGCACCCAGGCGCTGCAAGGCCAGCAGCATGATGACGAACTCGGGCCGGTTGCCCATCCACATCAGCACGCGCTCGCCACTGGCAACGCCCTTTTCGGCAAGTTCGGCGGACAGCGCCTGCGCCGCATCGCCAAGCTCGCCGTACGACCAGCGGCGCCCGTTGCACACCATCGCATCGTCCGACGCATGGCTTGCGCGCGCCGCCTCGAACATCGCCCACAGATTGCGCGGCCGCTCTGCGAAGCAACGCACGATGCGGTCGCCGTAGAGCGCTTCGTGGCGCATCGCGGGCACGTCGAAGGCTTGCCAATGCGTCATGCCATCGACTCCGCAGCCCGGTCGGCATTGGCGCCCCGTTCTATCGCGACCTCGGCGTCGAGCAGATGGCGCGAATGGCTCAGGTCGCTTTGCGCGGTGAGCACCGAGACCTGGCTGCCCTTGAGTCCCGCGATCACTTCGGACAACCGCCGTGCCAGCACCGGCGCCACGCCTTCGAAGGGTTCGTCCAGCAGCAACAGGCGTGTGCCGACGGCCAACGCGCGCGCCAGCGCCACCAGCTTCTGCTGCCCGCCGGAAAGCAGCAAGGCGCGGCGCGTGCGCATCTCCCGCAGCTCCGGCAACACCTGGTAAACCAGCGCGAGACGTTCGGATGCGTCCAGCTTCTTGTTGACCCACACCGGCACGAGGATGTTTTCTTCCACCGTCAGCTCGGGCACCAGGCCTCGGTCTTCCGGCATGTAGCCGATGCCCAGGCCGGCACGCGCATGCGCGGGCAGCGCGGCAAGATCCTGGTCGTCGAACAGGATGCGTCCGCGCGTGGGTTTCAGGTGGCCCATCACGGTGCGCATCAGGCTGGTCTTGCCGGCCCCGTTTCGCCCCACCAGGCCGACCATGCGCCCCGGCTCCAGCGTGAGCGACAGGCCGCGCAGCGCCACCACGGTCTGGATCGAGACGTGAACATCCTCGACCTTCAGCATGCGGCCTCCACCGGCTGCGGCGCCAGTGCACCTGTCACGTGGATGCGCACGTCCTCGCTCGCCAGGGCCTGCGCGGGCGGGCCATCGGCGATGACGCGACCACCGGCGAACGCGAGCACGCGGCTCGCATAGCGTTCGACGATCTCCATGTCGTGTTCCACGAAGAGCGCGGTGATCCCGCCCTGGCTGTTGTCCAGCGCGGCCATGATGGTCTCCATCATCGGGAACTTCTCCTGTGCCGAAACGCCGCTGGTGGGCTCGTCCAGCAGAAGCAGCTTGGGTGCGGCGGTCAGCGCCATGGCGATGTCCAGCAGCTTTCGCACGCCGCCCGGCAGCTCGGCCACGCGACGGTCGCGCTGGTCGGCCAGGGCGAAACGCTCGAGCAGCGCCTCCGCGCGCTCGACGGCCTCGGCGCGATGGGCCCGGCGCCAGAAGCTCAGCCGGCCGTCGTGGCAGGCATTGGCCACCAGCATGTTGTCGAGCACGGACAGGCCGCCGCACAACTGCGGGATCTGGAACGAGCGCGCCACGCCCAGGCCGGTGATGGCCCGTGGCGACAACGCCGTGATGTCGCGTCCGTCGAAGTGGATGCTGCCCTGGTCCGGCTTGAGGTAGCCGGTGATCATGTTGACGAAGGTCGTCTTGCCTGCGCCGTTGCTGCCGATCAGGCTGACGCGTTCGCCCGTGGCGATGGCGATGTCGAGATCGGCCGCGGCCACCACGGCGCCGAAGCGCTTGTTGACGCCACGCGCCGCCAGCAGCGGTGGCGACGTGGACGCGGCGGGAGCGCCATGCGACGGGGCGCTCATGGCTGCCTCCTTCGCTCGGCCCAAAGCGAGCCGATGCCGCCAGGCAGGAAGCGGATCACCAGGAGCAGGAAGATGCCCAGCGCCAGTTGCCAGGTATTGGGGAAGTAGGAGCTGGAGAAGGAACGCACCACTTCCAGCACCACGCTGGAGAGGAACACCGCCGCCACGCTCTGCCAGCCCGCGAGGATGGCGACGAAGACGAACTCGCCCGAGGTGGTCCAGAAGCTGAAGTTCGGATCGATGTGCCCGAGCGACATCACCGCCAGCGCTCCGCCCAGCCCACCGCAGAAGGCGGCGAGCATGAAGTTGATCGTCATCGCCTGCCGCACCGAGCCGCCGAGGTATTCGACGCGCAGTTCGTTCTCGCGCATCGCCAGCGTGACCAGGCCGCGCGAACTGTCGAAGTAGATGCGCGCCAGCGTCGCCATCGTGATGGCGATGGCCAGCGTGAGCACGAACAGCGCGTAGCCCACATGCTCGTCGGGCAGGGCTTGCCCGAGCAGCGTCGGGCGCCCGACGTTGAAGCCGTCAGAGCCGCCCAGCGTGTCCATCTTCATGAGCAAGCCGTAGGTCACCATCGACAGCGCGAGCGTCAGCATGGCGAAGAAGATGCCGCGATAGCGCGCCAGCATGGGTGCGAAGGGCGCGGCGAGCAGCGCGGCCGCCAGCCCTCCCGCCAGGGCCAGGCCCAGCGCGTCGGTCAGGCCCATGTGGTTGTAGAGCAGGGCGGCGCAATAGCCGCCGGCGGCGAAGACCATGCCTTGACCGAAGGGCACCACCCCGCCGCGCATCAGCGTCACGATGCCCAGCGAGACCAGGCCATTGGCCGCCGCCATCGTCACCAGGAAGGTGAGCCAGCGCGGGCTGAACCAGCCCGCGATCGCCAGCACGGCAAACGTGGCGATGCCGGCCGCGACTTGCATCGCCGGCCGCTCGCCAAGAGTGCGCCGGTCGTGTCCACGCGCGCCATGCGCCTGGGGTTGCAGGAGGGCTGCCATCGTGCCTGTGCCCTTTCAGATCTTGCGCGCCTGCGTGCGCTGGAACAGCCCCTCGGGCCGGAACATGAGGACCACCGCCATCACCACGTAGATGGAGAACAGCTCCGCCACCGGCACCACGTGCACGGCGAACGAACGCGCCAGCCCGACGATGAGCGCGCCGATCGCCGCGCCCTCGATGCTGCCCAGCCCGCCGATGATCACCACCGCGAACGACACGATGATCACGCCGACCGACAGGCCCGGCTGCACCGAGATCATCGGCGCGGTGAAGGCGCCGCCGAGCGCGGCCAGGAAGATGCCGACCGAGAACGCCAGCATGTAGACCCGCGACACGTTCACGCCCATGCTGGAGGCGACCTCCGCACTGTGGATGACCGCCAGCACCACCTTGCCATGGCGCGTGCGGTTCAGGCCCCACCACACTGCGCCGCCCACCACGATGGCCAGGGCGACCAGCAGGAAGTCGTAGCCCACCCAGCTTTGCACGCCGATCTCGACATTGCCGAACAGGCCGTAAGGCTCCGACACGTAGTAGGGCAGCGGGCCCCAGATCAGCTTGGTGGCGTCTTCCATGATGAGGAAGAGCGCGTAGGTCACCAGCACGAGCAGCACCTCGTCGCGGCCGTAGAAGAAGCGCATCAAGCCGCGTTCGGTCAGCGGTGCCAGCACCGCCGCCACGGCCACCGCCGCCAGCAGCATGGCCACCAGCGAGAAGGCTGGCGCCCATCCCATGCTGGCGCCCCAGGCGACGAAGCTGGCCGCGGCATAGGCGCCCACCGCGTAGAAGCTGCCGTGCGCGATGTTCAGGATCTTGAGCACCCCGAACACCAGCGTCAGCCCCAACGCCACGATGAACAGCCACGAGGCGTAGGTCAGCCCGTCGACCAGGATCGTGATCAGCGTGTTCACGCGCCGTCCTCTCGCTTCGTGCCGCGAGATCCGGCCGCGTTCAAGGGCAGCCCTTGGCGCCGGGGAAGCCGGCCTTGATCCACTCTTCGGACTTCATGTTGGCCGGAGGATTGACGCAGTCGGCCGGAAAGCGCTGGATGTCGTCGAGCACCACCATCTTCTTGGCCGCGTCGTAGCGCGTCTTGCCGATGGCGGTTTCCTGCACGGCCTGATGACCGTCGCCCAGCGCCATGCGGATGCGGCCGGCCGGCGAATCCCATTCCATGCCCTTCATGGCGGCGGCCAGCTGCTCGGGCGTGGGCTTCTTGCCGCCGTTGTCGGCCATCGCCTTCTCGACCGCGAGCTTGAGTCCCAGCAGCGACTGCGCCATGCGGTAGGGCGCCTGCACCGGATAGACCTTGTAGGCCTTGGAGTAGATGTCCCACCACCAGTCGTTGAGCGCCGACTTCGGCGCCATGAGCCCATACGCGCCGCGGGCGCCGAGGATCACGCCGTCGGGCATCTTGTCGCCCAGGCCCGGCAGCACGTGGTCGGCCGCCGACAGCACGCCCTGCGTGCGCTTGAACAGGCCGCGCGGCCCGGCCTGCAGGATGAACGCCTGCAGATCGCCGCCCCACAGGCTCGAGTGCGTCACGTCGGCCGGCGAGGACATCAGCGCCGAGATCTCGGTGCCGTATTGGCCGGCGCCGAACTTGGGAAGCTGGTCCTGCCCGACCTTGGCGTCGGGGTAGAGCTTCTCCATCGAGCCGATGAAGTCCTTCTTGGAGTCCTGCCCCCACGCATAGTCCTGGTTGATCAGGTTGATGCGTTCCACCTTGACGTTGTGCGCCTTCAGATAGCGGGCCAGCGCCACGTTGTCCATGGTGCCGTGCGAGGCCGTGCGGAACACGTAGCTGAACTTGTTGTCCTCGAAGATGCGCGGCGTGCCGCAGTCGTAGAGCACGAGGAACTTCTTCATCTCCTCAGCCGCCGGCGCCACCGCCAGGCAATCGCCGGAACTCACATAGCCCACCACCGCGTCGACCTTCTCGCGGTCGTACAGGTTGCGCAGTTCCTGCACCTGCTTGGTAGCGCCGCCGTTCTCGTCGACGTAGACCGGCTCGATCGTCATGCCGCCGAAGCCCTTCTTGTTGTAGGGCGCTGGCGCAGTGCCGTTGTTGAAGGCCTCCACCAGCACCTTGGCGCCGTTCATGGCCGGGATGCCGAAGCTTTCGGCCGCCTGCCCCGACAGGAAGCTGACGATGCCGACCTTGAAGGTCTCCTGCGCCTGCACGCTGGCTGCCGCCAGTGCGCTGGCCAGCGCGAGCGCCGAGAAGGCTGCCGTCCGGGATGCACGGCGGGTGGTTTGCGAGTGTTCGCCCATCATTGGTCTCCTGTGCTTCTTTGCTGCTGCCGAATCGGCGCCGCGATGGGCATGGTCATGTCCAGACCAGCCATCGCGAAGCCCCTTTGAAAATCGACCATGTGCTTGCGCGTCCATTGCGCCGCGGCCTCGGCGTCGCGCCGGGCCAGTGCATCCACGATGTGCCGGTGCGCCGCGAGATTGCGGGCCTTGGCCTGTGGCAGCGCCGCGAAGATGCTCACCAGCGTCGGGCTGTAGAGCAGGCCCACCGGCTCGCGCGCCAGCATCAGCGCGCGGTTGCGGCTGGCCCGCCCGACCAGGGCATGGAACTCGACGTCCAGGCGCACCAGCGTCGCGTCGTCGCCCGTTGCTTCGGATGCGGTGAGGTTGGCGTTCAGCGGCGCGAGGTCTTGCGGCTCCAGGCGCTCGGCGGCCAGGCGCGAAGCCAGCGGCTCGAGCGACACCGCCAGTTCCCACAGTTCCTGGAAGGTCGTCTGCTGCAAGAGAAGAAGGCGCGTGGCGCGGGGCGCCACGTCCTGCACGCCCGGCAGCACCACGAACAGCCGGCGCCCTTCGCGGCGCTGCAACAGCCCTTCCTGCTCGACCTGGCGGATCGCCTCGCGCACGGTGGAGCGGTGCACGCCGAAACGCTCGGCCAGTTCCTGTTCGGTCGGAAAGGCGGAACCGGGCGGGAGGTGGCCGTCGAGGATGGCGCGTTCGATCGCGGTCGACACGGCCCGGTAGGCCGGCTCGACGGCAAGTCGCGTGAACACCTGCGTGCCTGCATCCGCCTCTTCGCCCAAGGTGCTGTCCCCGTGTGTGGCTGCGAGGCCGCGATCTTTGTCCGACAAACCGACCGGCGAATCCCGATTAACCCGAACCGCTCCGGCATGAGCGGCAATCGACCGAGTCTCATCCGGAAAAGGATTTGCGACACTTTGTCCACTTCTTCACGGCGAAAGACGCCGTCCTCGCGCAAACTGGCGCAATGGTGCGCGCGATCTTCATCCTTCTCTCGGCTTCCGTTTCCGTTGGACTCTGGCTGACCTTCGGGGCCTGGGTGCTGTTCGGGCTCTTCGCCCTTTCGCTGGCCACCTTGCTTTTTTCCACCCGGCATCAGCCCGATCCGGTCATGCGCGACGACGAGTCGATGGCCGAGCCTCGCACCACGGCCATGGCGCCGTTCTAAGGCGCCGCTCCACCGCGTCCGCGCGCCATCCGGGCGCCACGCCGAGGCCTGCCGCTGGCACGCCCCTTGCAACCGAGCGCCCCGTGCCTGCCGCTCTTGTATAGACAGCGATTTCCACGCACGCTCATTGGGCCCAGTGCACCAGCAGCGAGCACAGGGAACACCCTGTATAGACAAGTTGCGGCCGACGCTTAACAATCCACGTCTTTCCTTCAGAACGTTACTTTCGAGGAGTTCCCATGGCCGTTTCCAAGCCCGCCTTCCAACTTGCCGCCCTGCTGTTGGCCGGCCTTGCCGTCGCTGGCGCCGCGCACGCGCAGGAGGCCACCAAGATCTCGTTGGGCATGTCCGGCTGGACCGGCTTCGCGCCGCTCACGCTGGCGGACAAGGCCGGCATCTTCAAGAAGAACGGGCTGGATGTGGAAATCAAGATGATTCCGCAGAAGGACCGCCACCTGGCCCTGGCCTCGGGCGCGATCCAGTGCGCCGCCACCACGGTGGAAACGCACGTGGCCTGGAATGCCAACGGCGTGCCGATCACGCAGATCTTCCAGATGGACAAGTCGTATGGCGCCGACGGCATCGCCGTGCGCAACGACGTCAAGAGCTTTGCCGACCTCAAGGGCAAGACGGTGGCCGTGAGCGCGCCGGGCACCGCGCCTTACTTCGGCCTGGCCTGGATGCTCAGCAAGAACGGCATGAGCCTCAAGGACGTCAAGCTGGTCTCGCTGGAGCCGCAGCCCGCCGCACAGGCGTTCGTGGCCGGCCAGAACGACGCCGCCATGACCTACGAGCCCTACCTGTCGACCGTGCGCGCCAATCCGCAGGCCGGCAAGATCCTGGCCACCACGCTTGACTACCCCATGGTGATGGACACCGTGGGCTGCGCGCCGACCTGGCTCAAGAGCAACGCCAAGGCCGCGCAGGCGCTGGCCAATTCGTACTTCGAGGCGCTGGACATGATCAAGGCCGATCCGGCAAAGTCCAACGAGATCATGGGTTCGGCCGTCAAGCAGACCGGCGAGAAGTTCGCCGAATCGGCCAAGTACCTGCGCTGGCAGGACAAGGCCGCCAACCAGAAGTTCTTCGCGGGCGAACTCACGCAGTTCATGAAGGAATCGGTGCCGATCCTGCTGGAGGCCGGCGTGATCCGCAAGGCGCCGGAGGACCTGGCCGCCACCTTCGACGCCTCCTTCATCAAGTGACGAAGGCTTGAATCTGCCTGCTGCGCGGCTCGGCAACGGGCCTGCGCTCCTCTTGCCGCTCGCCACGGAATCCTCATGCCCTCGTCTGCCATCAAGCTCGACATGACCACCACCCACGAACCCGCGTCGGCGCCGCGACGCCGCCGGCGCGGCATGGCGCCGCTGGAGCCGGTCAGCCAGCGCGCGCGCTGGTTGCTGGGCCTGGCCTTCTTCGTCCTGTTCGTGGCGGTGTGGGCCGGTGCCACGCTGGGCGGCCTGGTCTCGCCCACCTTCCTGGCCAGTCCGATCACGATGGTCAAGGAGGCCTGGCTGCTGTTCACCGAGTTCGGCTTCCTGCACGACATCGGCATGACGGTGTGGCGCGTGTTCGGCGGCTTCATCCTGGCGGCCGTCATCGCGGTGCCGCTGGGCATCGCGATGGGCGCCTACAAGCCTGTCGAGGCATTTCTGGAGCCGTTCGTCTCCTTCTGCCGCTACCTGCCGGCCTCGGCCTTCATTCCCCTGCTCATCCTTTGGGCAGGCATCGGCGAGACGCAGAAGCTGCTGGTGATCTTCATCGGTTCGGTGTTCCAGATCATCCTGATGGTCGCCGTGACCGTGGGCGGTGCGCGCAAGGACCTGGTCGAGGCCGCCTACACGCTGGGCGCCGACAGCCGCGGCATCGTGCGGCGGGTGCTCATTCCGGGCGCCGCGCCGGGCATTGCCGAAACGCTTCGGCTGGTGCTGGGCTGGGCCTGGACCTACGTCATCGTGGCCGAACTGATCGGCTCGTCCTCGGGCATCGGCCACATGATCACCGACAGCCAGGCGCTGCTCAACACCGGGCAGATCATCTTCGGCATCATCGTCATCGGCGTGATCGGGCTCGTCTCCGACTTCGTCTTCAAGGCGCTCAACCGCCGCCTGTTCGCCTGGAGCATGCTGTGAACGCCGATTCCAAGCTTTCCATCCGCGGCGTGTCGCGCACCTTCGAAGGCACGCGCGGCCAGAAGACCCAGGCGCTGCTGCCCATCGACTTCGAGGTGCGCGAAAACGACTTCGTCACCATCCTCGGTCCGTCCGGCTGCGGCAAGAGCACGCTGCTGCGCATCGTCGCCGGGCTGGACTTTCCGACCCAGGGCAAGGTGCTGCTCGACGGCCAACTCGTCGACGGCCCCGGTGCCGACCGCGGCATGGTGTTCCAGAGCTACACGCTCTTTCCATGGCTGACGGTGGCGCAGAACATCCGCTTCGGGCTGCGCGAGCGCGGCATGCCCGAGGCGCAGCAGAAGGAGCGCAGCGACTACTTCATCGCCAAGGTCGGCCTGCGCGGCTTCGAGCACCACTTTCCCAAGCAGTTGTCAGGTGGCATGCAGCAGCGGACGGCCATTGCCCGCGCGCTGGCCAACGACCCGAAGATCCTGCTGCTCGACGAGCCCTTCGGCGCGCTGGACAACCAGACCCGCGTGCTCATGCAGGAGCTGCTGCTGGGCATCTGGGAGTCGGCGCAGAAGACGGTGCTGTTCGTCACCCACGACATCGACGAGGCCATCTTCATGGCCAACCGCGTCGCCGTGTTCAGCGCGCGACCTGGCCGCATCAAGAGCGAGATCGCCGTCGACTTCGACCATCCGCGGCACTACACGATCAAGACCTCGCCGCAGTTCATAGACATCAAGGCACGGCTGACGGAAGAGATCCGGGCCGAATCGATGAAGGTATGACCCGAGCGTCCACGCCCGCCCGCACGCGCGCCGCGGCCCCGGCAGAGCCCGCGCTGGCGCTCTACGCCCAGGTCAAGGAGCACATCGTGCGCAAGATCCAGGACGGGTCCTGGCCGGCCGGGCATCGGCTGCCGTCAGAGAACGAGCTGGTGGCCCAGTTCGGCATCTCTCGCATGACGGCCAACCGCGCGCTTCGCGAACTGCTGGACGAAGGGCGCATCGTGCGCTTGGCCGGAGTGGGCAGCTTCGTGGCCGAAGACAAGCCGCAATCCACGCTGCTGCAGATCGCCAACATCGCCAGCGAGATCCGTGCTCGCGGTCATGACTACGGCTACCAGCTGGTGGCCGGCGAGCGCGTGGCCGCACCGGCCGACGTCGCCGCCTTTCTCGACCTGCGCGCCGGCGAATCGGTGTTCCACAGCGTCTGCCTGCACCTGGAAGACGGCGTGCCGGTTCAGCTCGAAGACCGCTACGTCAACCCGCGCGTGGTGCCGCAGTTCCTGGAGCAGGACCTTGCCAGCACCCCGCCCAGCGAATACCTGGTGCGGCATGTGCCCTACGACCAGATCGAGCATCTGGTCGACGCCGTGCTGCCCACCCTGGAGCAAGCCAATCGCCTGGCCATGCCGAAGGCCGAGCCTTGCCTCTTGCTCACCCGACGCACCTGGACGCGCAATGTCCCGGTGACACTCGTGCGCTGCCTGCATCCCGCCTCGCGCTACCGGCTGGGCAGCCGCATCCGTGCAGACGGCAACCCCAGCTTCGGCTGAGGCGTTCTCGCTTTTTTTTGCTTCATTCACAAGATTCGATTCGCTGTCACACCACCTGTATAGACAACCATCATGAGCACGCCCACCTTACTCACTCCCGGCGGCGCCGATCTGGCCCTGCTGCGACGCATCCATGCTGGCGGATTGACGCTGGCGCTCGACCCCTCCACCGCCGGCCCCATGGCCGACGCGCAGGCCGTCGTGCAGCGCATCGCCGACCATGACGAGGCCGTCTACGGCATCAACACCGGCTTCGGCAAACTGGCCTCCACGCGCATCGGCCACGAACATCTGGCGGAACTGCAGCGCAACCTCGTGCTCTCGCACAGCGTGGGCACCGGTGAGCCACTGTCGGCCCCCGTGGTGCGGCTGGTGCTGGCCACCAAGGCGCTGAGCCTCGCACGGGGCCACTCCGGCGTGCGGCCGGCATTGGTCGAAGCCTTGCTGGCGTTGTTCAACGCGGGCATCACGCCGGTCATTCCGGCCAAGGGTTCGGTGGGCGCCTCCGGCGATCTGGCACCGCTGGCGCACCTGGCTTGCGTGCTGATCGGGGAGGGCGAGGCCATCACCGCCGACGGCCACCGCATTTCCGGCGCCCAGGCGATGGCGCAACTGGGCCTCGAGCCCTTCGTGCTGCAGCCCAAGGAAGGGCTGGCGCTGCTCAACGGTACGCAGGTGTCGACCGCGCTCGCGCTGTCCGGCCTGTTCGGTGCCGAGCACGTGTTCGCATCGGCGCTGATGTCGGGCGCGCTGTCGCTGGAAGCGATCCAGGGCTCGATCAAACCCTTCGACGCGCGCATCCACGCCGCGCGCGGACAGCCCGGCCAGATCGCGGTGGCTGGCGCGGTACGTGCGTTGCTCGACGGCAGCGAGATCGTGCCTTCGCACCCCGACTGCGGTCGCGTGCAGGACCCGTATTCGGTGCGCTGCATTCCGCAGGTCATGGGCGCCTGCCTCGACAACCTGACGCATGCGTCCCGCGTGCTCGTCACCGAGGCCAATGCCGCATCGGACAACCCCCTGGTCTTCTGCGACACCGGCGAGGTCATCTCCGGCGGCAACTTCCACGCCGAGCCGGTGGCCTTCGCGGCCGACATCATCGCGTTGGCCGTGGCGGAGATCGGTGCCATCTCCGAGCGCCGGCTCGCGCTGCTGCTGGACTCCGGCCTGTCGGGCCTGCCGCCTTTCCTGGTGCGCGACGGCGGCCTGAATTCCGGCTTCATGATCGCCCAGGTCACTGCCGCGGCGCTGGCGTCTGAGAACAAGTCGCTCGCCCATCCGGGCAGCGTGGACAGCCTTCCCACGTCGGCCAATCAGGAGGACCATGTGTCGATGGCCACCTATGCCGCGCGCCGCCTGGGCGACATGGTGGGCAACACGGCGGTGGTGGTCGGCATCGAGGCCATGGCGGCGGCGCAGGGCATCGAGCTCAAGCGCGCCCCGGCCGACCCGCTCAGATCGTCGGCGCTGGTGGAGGCCGAATTCGCGCGCATCCGCCAGAAGGTCGACTTCATCGAGCGCGACCGCTACCTGGCGCCCGACATCGAATCCATGCGGCAGTGGGCCCTGGCGGCCGAACTGCCCTCCGTCCTGTTGAACATTCTGCCCAGCCACGCCCAGGAGTCCCAGCCATGAACGCACCCGAAAAGCTCAACCTCGCCGCCGATCCGCGCCACGATCCCACGCGGGTGATCCGCGCGCCGCGCGGCAGCCAGCTCAACTGCAAGAGCTGGCTCACCGAGGCGCCCTATCGCATGCTGCAGAACAACCTCGATGCCGAGGTGGCCGAGAACCCGCAGAGCCTGGTGGTGTACGGCGGCATCGGCCGCGCGGCGCGCAACTGGGAGTGCTACGACCAGATCCTCGAATCGCTGCGGCAACTTGAAGACGACGAGTCGCTGCTCATCCAGTCGGGCAAGCCGGTGGGCGTGTTCAAGACGCACGAGAACGCCCCGCGCGTGCTCATCGCCAACTCCAACCTGGTGCCCAAATGGGGCAACTGGGAGCACTTCAACGAGCTGGACCGCAAGGGCCTGTTCATGTACGGACAGATGACCGCGGGCAGCTGGATCTACATCGGCAGCCAGGGCATCGTGCAAGGCACCTTCGAGACCTTTGTCGAGGCAGGGCGCCAGCACTACGGCAACGACCTGTCGGGCAAGTGGATCCTGACCGCCGGCCTGGGCGGCATGGGCGGCGCGCAGCCGCTGGCCGCCACGCTGGCGGGCGCCTGTTCGCTCACGGTCGAATGCAAGCAAAGCAGCATCGACTTCCGCCTGCGCACCCGCTATGTCGACAAGCAGGCCAAGGACATCGACGACGCGCTCGCCCTCATCGCGCACCACACCGGCAAGAAGGAAGCCGTGTCGATCGCGCTGCTGGGCAACGCCGCCGAGGTGCTGCCCGAGCTCGTCAAGCGCGCCCGGGCCGGCGGCCCCAAGCCCGATCTGGTGACCGACCAGACCTCCGCGCACGACCTCATCCACGGCTACCTGCCGGCCGGCTGGAGCGTGGCGAAGTGGCAGGCCGCCATGGCCGATGCCAGCCAGCACGAGACGCTCACGGCCGAGGCCGCGCGCTCGTGCGCCGTTCACGTGCAGGCCATGCTCGACTTCCAGGCCCTGGGCATTCCCACGGTGGACTACGGCAACAACATCCGGCAGGTGGCCTTCGACCAGGGCGTGCAGAACGCCTTCGACTTCCCCGGCTTCGTGCCAGCGTACATCCGCCCGCTGTTTTGCGAAGGCAAGGGCCCGTTCCGCTGGGTGGCGCTTTCTGGCGACCCGGAAGACATCTACAAGACCGACGCCAAGATCAAGGAACTGTTCCCCGAGAACAAGCACACGCACCGCTGGCTCGACATGGCGCGCGAGCGCATCAGCTTCCAGGGCCTGCCGGCGCGCATCTGCTGGCTGGGACTGGGCGAGCGCCACAAGGCCGGCCTGGCGTTCAACGAGATGGTGCGCAAGGGCGAACTGAAGGCGCCCATCGTCATCGGCCGTGACCACCTCGACACCGGCTCGGTCGCCAGCCCCAATCGCGAAACCGAAGCCATGAAGGACGGCACCGACGCAGTGAGCGACTGGCCGCTGCTCAATGCGCTGCTCAACACCGCAGGTGGCGCGACCTGGGTCAGCCTGCATCACGGCGGCGGCGTCGGCATGGGCTATTCGCAGCACTCGGGCGTGGTCATCGTGTGCGATGGCAGCGAGGCGGCCGACCAGCGGATCGCGCGTGTGCTGTGGAACGACCCCGCCAGTGGCGTGATGCGCCACGCAGACGCCGGCTACGAGCAGGCAATCGCCGCGGCCAAGCGGCATGGCCTCAAGCTGCCGATGGTGCGCTGACCGGACGAGCCACCGATGCCCCTGATCCGATTCCGCGTCGCCGACCTGCCTGCCATGCCCTGGAAGAACGGCGGCGGCAGCACGCGAGAGATCGCGTGCTGGCCCCCGGGCCGTGGACTGAACGACTTCGGTTGGCGCGCCAGCATTGCGACCATTGCGGCCCCCGGGCCGTTCTCGGTGTTCGAGGGCGTCGACCGCGTCATCACGCTGCTCGATGGCGACGGCGTGCGGCTGGTGGACGCGACGGGCGCCATCGACCATCGGCTGGACACGCCGGGCGCGCCCTTCGGCTTCAGCGGCGACGTCGGCATCGACTGCGAGATGCTCGGCGCAGCCAGCCAGGACTTCAACATCATGGTGCGCCGTGGCCTCTGGGTTGCGCAGGTCGACCGGATGACCGACGCCGCGCCCGTGCCCGCAATGCCGCATGGCGTGCTGCTGGCGCTGCGCGGCGACTGGTCCGTGGAGGGCCATGCGCCGTTGATGCAGGGCGATGGGCTGTGGTGGGCCGACGAAGACCTGTCGGGGCGGCTCGAACCGCAAGCGGCAGACGAATCCACACCAGCGCCGCTGCTGCTGGCGGCAAGCATCCGACACTGCGGAACCGAAGCACGATGACGACCCATCTTTCGAACTTCCTCGACCGACCGAGCGCCGATGGCATCTGGACCGGCCTGCGCCTGCTGCGCGAGGATGGCAACGTCCAAGCCACGCCTGGCGCGATCGTCGTGCGGCAGGGCCTGGTCGAATGGCTGGGCGACGCGGCCGGCGTGCCCGCGTCGTTCATCGCGTTGCCCCGGCACGATGCACGGGGCGCGCTCGTCACGCCGGGCCTGGTCGACTGCCACACGCACCTGGTCTATGGCGGCCAGCGTGCCAACGAGTTCGCCATGCGCCTGGCCGGCGCCAGCTACGAAGAGGTGGCGCGCGCAGGCGGCGGCATCGTCTCCAGCGTGCGTGCCACCCGCGAGGCGAGCGAAGACGAGCTGTTCGAAAGCGCCGCGGCGCGCCTTCGCAACCTGCTGGCAGAAGGCGTGTGTGCGATCGAGATCAAGTCCGGCTACGGCCTGTCGCTCGAACATGAGCGCAAGCAACTGCGCGTGGCGCGGCGCCTGGCCGAGCACTTCGGCGTGACGGTGCGCACCACCTTCCTCGGCGCACATGCCCTGCCGCCCGAGTACGCAGGACGCAGCGACGACTACATCGATCTCGTGTGCGGCCAGATGCTGCCCGCGCTGCACGCCGAAGGGCTGGTGGATGCGGTCGACGTGTTCTGCGAGCGCATCGCGTTCTCGCTCGAACAGACCGAGCGCGTGTTCAGGGCGTCGCAGGCCTTGGGCATTCCGGTGAAGCTGCATGCGGAGCAGCTTTCGGACATGGGCGGCGCGCAGTTGGCGGCCCGCTATGGGGCGCTGTCGTGCGACCACATCGAGCACCTTTCCGCCGACGGCATCGCGGCCATGAAAGCCGCCGGCAGCGTCGCGGTCCTCCTGCCGGGCGCCTACTACACCTTGCGCGACACGCACCTGCCGCCCATCGAAGCCTTGCGCGCGGCCGGGGTGCCGATGGCCGTTTCGACCGATCACAACCCGGGCACCTCGCCGGCGCTCAGCCTGCTGCTGATGGTGAACATGGCATGCACGCTGTTTCGCCTGACGGTGCCAGAGGCGCTGGCCGGCGTCACCGCGCACGCCGCCCGCGCGCTGGGCCTGCAAGACACCCACGGACGCATCGACGTCGGCCTGCCGGCCAACTTCGTGCTGTGGAATGTTCAGGAGCCGGCAGAACTGGCCTATTGGTTCGGGCAACGCCCGGTACGCTGCGTGGTCAGACAGGGCCGCATCGCCGAGGGCGCCGCATGAGCGAATCGAACAGCTTGTTTGCGCACGACGCGCTGTTGCCCGAGGGCTGGGCCAAGGACGTGCGCCTGCATTGGGACGCTGCCGGCCGCCTCGACGAGGTGGAGGTTGGCGCCACTGCGCCCAGCGGCGTGCCCATCGCCAGCGGACCCGTCATCGCGGGCATGCCCAATCTGCATTCGCACGCCTTCCAGCGCGGCATGGCCGGGTTGACCGAATACCGCGCTGAAGCGCAAGACAGCTTCTGGAGCTGGCGCACGCTGATGTACCGCTTTGCGCTGCGCATCTCGCCCGAGCAACTCGAAGCCATTGCCTTCGGCCTGTACGTGGACATGCTCGAGGCGGGCTACACCAGCGTCTGCGAATTCCACTACCTGCACCACGACACCGACGGGCAGCCCTATGCCGACGATGCGCAGTTGTCGCACGCGCTGCTGCGCGCGGCCTCACGGGCCGGCATTGGCCTGACGCTGCTGCCCGTGCTCTATCAGACGAGCGGCTTCGGCGCTCTGCCGCCCGGCGACGGTCAACGGCGATTCATCCGTTCCACCGATTCCATGCTCGCGCTGCTGCAGGCCTTGCGGCCGGTGTGCAAGGCGCAAGGCGCGCGGCTGGGCGTGGCTCCGCATTCCCTGCGCGCCGTGCCGCCGCAAGCCTTGCAGGCGCTGCTCGATGGCTTGGACGCGATCGATCCGCAAGCGCCCATCCACATCCACATCGCCGAGCAGACGAAGGAGGTGGACGACTGCCTTGCATGGAGCGGCCAGCGGCCCGTGGCCTGGTTGCTCGACCATGCGCCGGTGGATGCACGCTGGTGCCTGGTGCACGCGACGCACATGGACGCCGACGAATACCGCCGCGCCGCCGCCACCGGGGCCGTGGCCGGCCTTTGCCCGAGCACCGAGGCCAATCTGGGCGATGGCCTGTTCGACCTGCCGCGCTGGATGGCCGGCCAGGGCCGCTTCGGCATCGGCTCCGACAGCCACGTGTGCGTGGATGCCGCCGAGGAACTCATGCTGCTCGAATACGGCCAGCGCCTGGCCTTGCGGCAACGCAACGTCGCCGCCTCGCCAGGCCGTGCCCAGGTGGCGCAGGCCTTGTGGCAAGGCTGCGTGCAGGGTGGGGCGCAGGCGAGTGGACAGGCGGCGAGCGCTTCGGTGTCCGGATCGGCAGCGGGCCTGGCCGTTGGACGGTCGGCCGACTTCGTGGTGCTCGACGCCGCGCACCGCGCCCTGGCCGCCCTCCCGCCCGAGTCCATGCTGGCGGCGCATGTCTTCGCCAGCGATCGCACCCGCGCCATCGATGGCGTGTGGTCGGCCGGCCGGCCGGTGGTGAAGGATGGCCGTCACGCCTTGCGCGGCGAGGCGCAAGCCGGTTTCGTCGCCGCGCGGCGCGAACTTCTCACACAGGATTGACCCAGCCCATGACCGACTTCCAGACCCAGGAGCCGCCCTTGCGCTTTCGCCAGGGCACGCGACCATTGCTCATCTCCATGCCGCACGTGGGCACGCATGTGCCGCCGGCGCTGGCGGAACGATTCACCGCCGAGGCGCAGCAGGTGCCCGACACGGACTGGCACCTAGAGCGCCTCTACGACTTTGCCGACGCACTGGGCGCCTCGGTGCTCGTGGCCACGCATTCGCGCTATGTCGTCGACCTGAACCGGCCGCCGGACAACCAGAACCTCTACCCCGGCCAGGACACCACCGGCCTGTGCCCGATCGACACCTTCGACAAGACGCCCATCTATGCAAAGGGCGATGTTCCCGGCGAGGCCGAGATCGTCGCGCGCCGGGACGCCATCTGGCGGCCCTATCACCAGCAACTGCGCGCCGAGCTGGATCGGCTGCGTGCGGTGCACGGCACCGTCGCGCTGTGGGACGCGCACTCCATCCGATCGGTGTTGCCGCGCTTTTTCGAAGGCAAGCTGCCCGACCTGAACCTGGGCACCGCCAACGGCACAAGCTGCGATGCCGCGCTGGCCGAGCGCTTGCTGGACATCGGCAAGGCCAGCGGCTACAGCGCCGTGCTCAATGGACGCTTCAAGGGCGGCCACATCACGCGCGAGTACGGCGACCCGGCGCGCGGCATCCATGCCGTGCAACTGGAAATGACCCAGTGCAGCTACATGCAAGAGGCCTTGCCCTTCGACTACCTGCCCGATGTGGCGGCGGGTGTGCAGCCGCATGTACGGCGCATGCTCGAGGCGGTGCTGGCGTTCGTGGAAGGGCAGGGGCGGCGCTGAGCCGGCCAGGCCGGCACGAGCGCCTCCGCCAGCGCGCAGCGACTCAACGCGCCAGCAGCGCCGGAAGGGCTTCGCGAACGAGCGCGCCGATCTGCCCGGGCGTGCGTGCCACCCCGAACACATAGTGATCGGGCCGCAGCAGCGCGGCCACGCATTCCATGCGCCGGAACCAGCCTGTGGCCACGCCTTCGGCATCGTCCGTGGCGCCGAGCGCGACCACGCGGACGCCTGCGGGTGCCTTGCCCGCGAACTCGGCGAACGCCGCGCCCACATCGACGCCCGGCACCAGCACCAGCCGCCAGCCATGTGCCGCCACCTCGTCCATCAGCCGCCCGTCGATGCTCGGCTGCGGGAACAGCGCGCCGCGTGCCGCGCCCGGCTCTGCCGAGAGCAGACCGCATTCGAGCCTGGGAAGAATGTCCTGGCGCGGTGTGTCGCGCACCGTGCCGTCGCATTCCTGCAGCAGGCGCGCATCGCGCTCGCGCGCCTTGGCGGGGTCTCGCTCGCAGATGACGGCGCCCACGGCCTTGATGCGGCTGGTGAGTTCGCGCACGTGGGCCTGTCGTTCGCTGCCGTAGCTATCGAACAGGGCCTGTGCCGCCGCGCCTTGCACATCGCCCTGCAGGACGGCGGCCAGCTTCCAGCTCAGGTTGGTGACGTCGCGAATGCCCTGGCACATGCCCTGGCCCAGGAAGGGCGGCTGCATGTGCGCCGCATCGCCCGCCAGGAAGACGCGGCCCTTGCGCCATTGCCTGGCCACCAGCGCATGGAAGCGGTAGCTGGCCTGGCGCCACAACTCGCCGTCTTGCGGTGTCAACCAGCGCGACAGCAGCTTCCAGGTCTGCTCGGACGTCGCCACTTGCCTGGGGTCTTCGCCGGGCAGGATGGAGATTTCCCAGCGGCGGTGGTTGCCCGGGCCGATCACCAGCGTGCACGGGCGCTCGGGCTCGCAGTACTGCACGCTCACCTTGGGCAGCTTGGCCAGGCCCTGTTCGTTCACCAGCACGTCGACCACCAGCCACGGCTCGTCGAAGTCGAGGTCTTCCATCTCGATGCCCAGTTGCGTGCGCACGCCGCTGCTGCCGCCGTCGCAGGCAATGGCGTAGGCCGCGCGCACGCTGCGCGGGCGCCTGGCCACGTCGCCCGCGGCATCGATGCGCAGCGTCACGCCCGTGTCGTCCTGCGTCATCTCGCGCATCTCCACGCCCAGCTCCACCGTCACGTTGGGCAGCTGGGCCACGCGATCGCGCAGTGCGCGCTCCACCGGCGGCTGGGTGAACACGATCGATGGCGTGTAGCCCTGCGGGTAGGGCGGCGGCAACATCGTCATGCGCCGAATGAGCTGACCGTCGACGCCGTAGTACTCGGAGTTGGTGAAAGGCTCGGTGTGAGGCGCGATGGCGTCCACCACGCCGATCTGCTGGAACACCCGCATGATCTCGTGGTCCAGCGAGATGGCGCGCGGGATCTGATAGACGTCCGGCAGGCGCTCGCACACGTAGACCTTCAGGCCGCGCTGACCCAGCAGCGCCGCCGCCACCTGGCCAGCAGGGCCGTAGCCGACGATGGCGACGTCGTAGACGGTGTCGCTCGACGTGTTCACGCCGCCTCGTTCGCGATGGGGTTGCTCAGGAGGCCGACGCGCTCGATGTCGATCTCGATGGTGTCGCCCGCCTTCATCCACACCGGCGGCGTGCGCGCCTGGCCGACGCCGGCGGGCGTACCCATCACGATCACGTCGCCCGGCTCGAGCGTGAGCACCTCGGCCAGCAGCGCGATGGTCTCCTTGACGCTGAAGATCATGTCGTCGGTGTTGGCGTCCTGCATGACCTGCCCGTTCAGGCGGCTCTGGATGCGCAATCCGGTGGCACCCGGCGCGAGTTCGTCGGCCGTGACCAGCGCCGGGCCGAAGCCGCCGGTGCGATCGAAGTTCTTGCCGATGGTCCATTGCGGCGTCCGCTTCTGGTAGTCGCGCACGCTCATGTCGTTGAAGCAGCTGTAGCCGAAGACGTATTGCAGCGCCTCGGCTTCCTGCGTGTGGCGCGGCACCGTTCGGCCGATGACGACCGCCAGCTCGGCCTCGTAGTCGAAGCGCGTCGACACCTTGGGCAGCCAGCCGGCTTCGCCATGCGCCACGAGCGAGGAGGGCGCACGGAAGAAGAACCACGGGTACTCGGGCTTGTCGCGACCGCCTTCCTTGGCATGGTCGTAGTAGTTCAGGCCCAGGCAGATGATCTTGCCCGGCTCGGGCACCAGCGGTGCCAGCGTCACGGCGGCCAAAGGCTGGCGCGTGCCGGCTTCCAGCGCGCGGCGGCCGGCGGCCTGCAGGTCGACGCCGGCGCGCAAAGCGGCGCGCAGGTCGGTGGGTGCCTGGGCGTCGGCATCGTTGAGGTCGACGAGGTCTTCGCCGTCGACGAGGGCCAGGCGTGGTGCGCCTTGGCGCAGGTAGGTGGTGAACTTCATGATGTTGGCAAGCGCTCCGTGGAGGGGTTCGGTTCAGGGCTGGGGGGCGAAGAAGATGCGCTTCTGCGCTTCCTTCAGGGTCGGTCCGGGCGCGGGCGAGATGCCCCACTGGTCGACGCGGCCGGGCGGCCATTTCCAGTGCTCGGGCCCGTGAGAGACATAGCTGTCGTCGATCTGCTCGACCTCGGCCGTGTATTCGATGACCACGCCGAAGGGATCGATGAAATAGTTGAAGAGGTTGTTGCCCGGGCCGTGGCGGCCAGGGCCCCACTGGATCGGAAAGCCCGCATCCTTCATGCGGCCGCCGCCGCGCATCACCGATTCGAAGTCTGGCATCAGGAAGGCGATGTGATTGAGCGCGTCGTTGTCGGCGATGCCGATGGCGATGGTGTGGTGGTCCCTCGCGCAGTTCATGAAGGCCATGATCCCGGTGCGATCGGCCAGCCGAAAGCCCAGCGCATCGGCCAGGAAGGCTTGCGTCTCGTCCACCGCATGGCTGTTGAGCACCACGTGCGTCAGGCGGATCGGACGATCCTTCACCGCAGCGCCGTCGGGCCGCCGCGCGTCGCCGTGCACGACCTGGAACACGCGGCCGTGCGGGTCCTTGAACTTCAGGCCGATGCCGCCGGCGGGGTCGCGCGTCAGCTCGTGCGGCTCCGCCAGCACGCTGCCGCCCGCTGCGACCACGCTGGCCTGAATGGCGCCAAGCGCCTCGCGGCTGCGCGCGCGCAAGGTCACCTGTCTCACCTGCGGCGCTTCGCTGCCTTGATGCAGCGCCAGCAGATAGGCGTCGGTGCCGGTGCCGCGAAGGTACAGCACGCCGTCGCCGCGCTGAGCCACTTCGAGGTTCCAGGTGCGGGTGTAGAAGTCTTCGGCCCGCGCCAGATCGGGCACGTAGAGCGCGATGCTGCGAAGGCCTTCGATCCAGGGGGAACTCATGGGGCGGTCTCTTTCATGGTCGTCGTGCGGCCGAGGAAGCGCTCGGCATTGCGATGCACCAGGGCCGCCACCGTGGCCGCGTCGAAGCCGGCGGCCTCGATGCGCTGCACCGGCGTGCGGTCGTGGAAGTTGAAGGGGTAGTCCGTGCCCACCATCAGCTGCCCGGCGCCGAAGCGCTCGACCAGATGGCGCAGCATCGGGGTGTCGAACACCAGCGTGTCGTAGAAGAGCTGGCGTGCCTGATCGGTGGGCGAGGCCTCGATGGTTTTCTTCAGCGCCGGAAACACGTCCCAGCCCTGCTCCAGGCGCGGCAGCAGGGCAGCCAGCGTGCCGCCCCCATGGCTGAAGGCGATGCGCAGGCGCGGGCGCCGCAGCATCAGGTTGCTGGTGATGACCGACGCCGCGGCGAGCCCGACGTCGCCCGGGTAGGCCAGCACTTGCTGCAAGGGCGCGGGGCCGACCAGGCGCTCCATGCCGGCCGGACGCAGGGCATGCACGAAGACGGCGGCGCCGAGCGCTTCGCAGGCTTCGAAGAAGGCATCGAACTGCGGTGCGCCGATGGGCACGCCGTTGATGTTGCTGCCGATCTCGACCCCGGCGAAGCCGAGCGTGCCGACCACGTGCGTCAGCTCCGCGATCGCCCGGTCGATGTCCTGCAGCGGCACTGCGCCCAGGGCCGCCAGATGCCCGCCGCTGTCCTGCACCATCGAGGCCATGCAATCGTTGGTGTAGCGCAGCAGCTGCTGCGCGTCGGTCGCGTCCATCCAGTACGAGAGCAGCTCGGGCATGGGCGAGATCACCTGCAGCCGCAGGCCCATGGCCGGCAGGTCCTGCAGGCGGCGCGATGTGCTCCAGCAGGCGTCCGACACGGTGCGATAAACCCGGCCGGCGATCATCACGTGGCGGTGGCAGGATTCGGCCGGCGCCATCGAAGGCCAGTCTGCAGGCATGCTGGCGCCGATGTATCGCGGAAAGTGCTCGGGCACCACGTGCGCGTGCACGTCGATGCCATGGCAGCCGCAGGCGTTCGCGTGCACGACGGGGCTCACTCCGGCTGAATGCCCAGTTGCTTGACCAGCTTGGCCCAGCGCTCGCGCTCGGCCCGCATGAAGGCGTCGAACTCGGGCACGGACATGTGCTGCTCGGGTTGCGAGCCCAGCACCTGCAGGCGCTGCGCGACCTCGGGCTGCAACAGCACCGCTTCCACGTCGCGGTTCACCCGGGCGATCACGTCCGCCGGCGTACCGGCCGGCGCGAACAGGCCGTTCCAGCCGGCGTAGTCGAAGCCGGGGAATGTCTCGGACAGCGATGGCACGTCAGGCATGCCCGGCTGGCGCTGCGCCGTGCTGACCGCCAGCGCGCGCACCTGGCCGGCCTTGAGGTAGGCCGTGAGCGCCGCGTCGGGCAGGCAGACCAGCTGCACACGGCCGCCGATGACGTCCTGCAGCGCATCGGGTGCCTTGGTGTAGGGCACATGGTTCAGGCGCACGCCGGCCATGCTGGCCACGCTGTCGGCCAGCATCCCCGAGAAGGTCTTGGGTCCTTCGGTGGCGATGGTGACGCTGCCAGGCTCGGCCTTGGCCAGCGCCAGCGCTTCCTTCAGGTTCTTGCCCGGGAAGTTGGCGGCGGCGGCAATCACGAAGGGGCTGCGGCCCACCAGTCGCACCGGCACGAAGTCCTTCACCGGGTCATAGGGCAGCGACTTGAAGGTGTACGCGTTGGTCACCATCGCCGCGGTGGTGGCGTAGTAGAAGGTGTAGCCGTCGGGCGCCGAGCGCGCCGCCGCCTGAGCGCCGATGACGTTCTGGCCGCCCGGCTTGTTGTCGATCACCACCGGCTGGTTCCAGCGGCGCGCGAGCTGATCGCCCATGTAGCGGGCCAGGATGTCCGGCCCCGAGCCCGCCGGCTGCGACAGGACGAAGCGCACGGGGCGTTGCGGCCAGGCCGCTTGCGCACGGACGAGGCCGGCGCCGGCGAGGGGGATCAGCATCGCCGCTCGGGCGAAGTCTCTGCGCTGCATGGTGTCTCCTTGGTTCTTGGAAAGCGCATCCTAGGAATGGCGCGCCCATCTGAACAGTCGATGACATGGATACATAGAATCCATGCCATGGATATTCGATCGGTCGACCTGAACCTGCTCGTGCTGTTCGATGCGATGGCGCGGTTGCGCAGCGTGAGCCGCGCGGCGGAGGCCATCGGCCTGAGCCAGCCAGCCACCAGCGCTGCGCTGGCGCGGCTGCGGGCGGTGTTCGACGACGCGCTGTTCGTGCGTGCCGGTTCGCAGATGGAGCCCACGCCGCGCGCTCAGGCGCTGGCGCCGGCCGTGCAGCGTGTGGTGCAGGCGATCCAGTCGGAGATCCTGGTGCCGTCCGGCTTCGATCCGGCGCGCGCCGAGCGCAGTTTCACGCTGCTGACGCCCGACATCGGCGAGGTGGCCTTCCTTCCGGGTGTGCTGCGGCGCCTGCGGCAGGAGGCGCCGCTGGTGCGCCTGCGCGCGTTGTCGATGCCGCGCATGGCGGCCGCGCAGGCGCTCGAAGCCGGCGAGGCCGACCTGGCCGTGGGCTTCTTTCCCGACCTGCAGAAGGCGGGGTACTTTCGCCAGGCGCTGTTTCGCACGTCCTATACCTGCATCGCCTGCGCTCGCAACCGGGCAGCGCCGGCGCGCTTCACGGCGCGGCAGTATCTGGCGGCGCAGCACATGGTCGTGCGGCCCGACGGACGCGAGCACATGCTCGACCGCTTCCTGGACGACAAAGGCTGGCACCGCCACGTGACGCTGGAGCTGTCGCACTTCATGAGCCTGCTGTCACTGCTGCCCGGCAGCGATCTGATCGCCACGGTGCCTGACGACATCGCCACCGTGGTGCGTCGGCACATCGACGTGAAGATCATCGAACTGCCCTTCAAGCCGCCGCAGTTGCAGGTGCAGCAGTACTGGCATCGCCGCATGCAGAACGACGCCTCCAACCGCTGGCTGCGCGGGCTGTTCTACGAGGTGAATCGGCGAGACCCCAATGCCGGGCTGCCGGACTGGCAGGCGGCCTGAGGCGCGAACGCCTCAGTCGTCAGCCGTGCGCGAGGCCGGCGGCCTGCACGCCGGCGATGCAGATCGCCTCGTCCTCGTCGCCGGTGCCGCCGCTGGCGCCCACCGCGCCGAGCAGGCGCCCCTGCGCGTCGCGGATCACCACGGCGCCGGTTTGCGGAAGGAACTTGCCGTCGGCCGTGGCGGCCAGGGCCACGAAGAAGTTGGGGTTGTCCTTGGCGCGCTCGCCCAGCTTGCGGCTGGCCACGCCCATGCCGACGGCACCCCAGGCCTTGGCGCGCGCGACGTCGAATCGGAACATGCTGGCGCCGTCCTCGCTCGCAAAGGCCTTGAGGTTGCCGGACGCATCGAGCACCGCGATGCCCATGGGCTGATAGCCGGCTTCCTTCGATTTCTTCAGTGCGGCGTCGATGATGGTCTGCGCTTGCTGCAGGGTGAGGCTGGACACGGTGCTTGTTCCTTGGTTCGAAGTGGTTGTCAGTGCGCGTCGGCTTCGCCGGCCGAACCGGTGAGGGCTGCAAAGCCGTAGCGGTTCATGCTGCCGAAGCCGGGCAGGGCGGGATGGGGCACGAAGCGGGTCTGGCAATCGAGCACCGCCGGCAGCCCGCTGGCCATCGCGCGGCGTATGGCAGGGCCGACGTCTTCCAGCGCCGTCACGCGCTCGCCATGGCAGCCGAAGCCGCGCGCAATGGCCGCGTAGTCGGTCTCGTCGAGCGACGTGCCGAGCTCGAAGTCCAGCGCATTGCGCTGCCCGGCGCGGATGATGCCCCAGGCGGCGTTGTTGTGCACGATGCTTATCACTGGCAGGCGATAGCGCCGGGCGGTGTCCAGCTCGTTCAGGGTGAAGCCGAAGGAGCCGTCGCCGGTCACGAGCGCGACGGCGCGCCCGGGCTGCTGCGCCTGCAGCGCGATGGCATAGGGCAGGCCGAAGCCCAGATGGCTCATGCCGGGCTCGTGGAAGCGCGTGCGCACCTCGCGCACGGGCGTGAGGTCGTTGCTCCAGAAGGAGGTGTGGCCGCCGTCGAACACGGCCAGCGCGTCGGCTGGCAAGGCCTCGCCGATCGCACGGGCGAGCGCCGCGGGATGCATCGGCGCGTCGCGGTCGTCGTCCCTGCCGAGCTTCGCAAGCCGCGCTTCGTACTCTGCGCGTGTCTGGCGCAGGCTGCTCAGCCAGCCTCGTTCCACGGCTTGGCCAAGCCCGCCGTCGTCCAACGCCAGAAGGTCGTCGAGCGCTGCCTGGGCGTCCGCCTGAATGCCCACGGCATGCAGCGCCGGCGCGCCAATGGCGGAAGGGTCGATGTTGATGCTGATCAGCTGCCGGCGCGAAGCGCGTGCCAGTGGGCCGTGTTCGTCCCACATCCACGATGACCAGCGGCAGCCCACGGCCACCACCAGATCGGCTTGCTCGAAGGCCTGCCGCACGGCTTCGCCGGCGATCAGGCCGCCATGGCCGATGAAATGCGGACTGTCCGAAGGCACCACGCCCAGGGCCATCTGCGTGGGCAGCACGGGGGCGCCCCAGCGCTGCGCCAGCGCTCGCACGGCGGGCGCGGCGTCGCTCGCGATGACGCCGCCACCGGCCACGATCAGCGGGCGCCTGGCGCTGCGCATCAGCGCTGCCGCCTGCGCGAGCGCCGCTGCATCGGGGCGCACGCGGCCCCATGCGCGGTAGTGCGTCGGCGCAACGTCGAGCTGCGCATCGTCGAATTCGCAGGCCTGGCTCAGCACGTCCTGCGGAATGTCCAGGTGCACCGGGCCGGGCCGGCCGCCCAGCGCTTCGCGAAACGCGCGTCGTACGAGTTCGGGCAGGCGGCGTGCGTCGTGCACCACCGCGTTCCACTTGGTGATCGGACGCGTCACGGCGACGGTGTCCAGGTCCATGAACATGCCGCTGTGCGGATAGGCGGCCGCGCGATGCTGATTGGTCGTGATGGCCAGCAGCGGAAGGTTGTTGTTGAAGGCCACGCCCAGGCCCGAGGCCAGGTTCAGCCCGCCCGGGCCCATCTCGCCCAGCGCCACCGCCATCCGTCCAGAACCGGCGAATGCAGCGGCGGCCATCATCGGGCCGGCCGCCTCGTGACGCACGCCCAGGAAGCGAAGCTGCGCCTGCTGCGAGATGGCATGCAGCAGCGGGCCGAGCTTGCCGCCGACGATGCCATAGACCTCTTCGACCTGTTCCGCCAGGAGCAGGCGCACCAGCACTTGCGCGCCGTTCAACTTCACCAGGGCCACGCCTCAGTCCTCCGCCGTGAAATGGGCCGCCTTGACGATCGGCGCCCAGCGCTGCCGGTCGGCTTGCACGATGCGCGCAAACTCCTCGGGGCTCTGGTGCACCGGCTGCAGGCCCGACTTGGCCAGCGCCTCGATGAACTCGGGCGCCTGCAGCCCTTCGCGCACCAGCGCATTCAGGCGTTGCACGGTCTCGGCCGGCGTGCGCGCAGGCAGGAACCAGCCCAGCCATTCCTGCACCGCGATGTCGGCGAAGCCTTGTTCGACGAAGGTCGGCACGTCCGGCAGGAAAGTCGAACGCTGGGCGCTCGACACCGCCAGGCCGCGCAGCTTGCCGGCGCGGATGTGCGGCATCACCTCGCCGAGCACGCTGACGCTCACCGGCACCTGCCCGCCGAGCACGTCGTTGAGCAGCGGCGCCCCGCCGCGATAGGCGACGGCGGTCAGGTCCACGCCGCTGGCCTTCTGCAGCATCATGCCCACGAAGTGCAGCGCCGAGCCGGCAGCGGGCACGCCGTAGTTGGCTTGCGCCGGATTGGCCTTTGCCCAGCGCAGGTAGTCGGCCACGGTCTTGATTTCCGCCGGAAGCCCGGGCCCGGCGGTGAGCACGAAGGCATAGTTCACCGTGCTGGTCACCGGCACGAAGTCGGCCTGCGGGTCGTAGTTGAGCTTTCGGTAGGTGTTGGGATACAGCGTCATCGGCGAGCTGGGAATCTGCAGGATGGTCAGGCCGTCGGGCGCCGCGCGCTTGACGTATTCCACGGCGATGCGCCCTCCCGCGCCGGTCTTGGCTTCCACCACGACGCTGGTGGCGTACCTGCCCCGAAGCTTCTCGGCCAGCGGACGCGCCACATGGTCGCCCATGCCGCCGGCCGGAAAGCCCGAGACGATCGAGGCATTGCCGTTCAACTGCGCCAGCGCGTGCTGCAGCGGCGAAAGCGCGGCCAGCGCGGCGCCGGCCTTGAGCGAATGAAGGAAGTGTCTGCGGTCCATGGCCTTGTCTCCTGGGGCGTTCGCCCTCTGTGCTGTTGTGCGACTGGATGGTCGGGCCGCAGCGGGCTGGTGCGAATGGACAAAAGGCACCGCGGCGGGTAGTTTTCCGGCCTTCGTTGCATCCTCCGACGTTGTGAAGACCGCCGCCGCACCGCTGCTCCTCGTTCCATTCCGGGAGGTTCGCCATGAACAGCCCGACGATTGCCTGCACTACGAGCCCGTGGCCGTGCGTGGGCGGGAGATGGATTGGACGATTCCGGCGCACCGCCACGAGGGACTGCATCAGATCCAGTACCTGGAGCGCGGCCGCATCGCCGGCACGGTGGACGGCCTAAGCATCGACGCGGCGGCTCCGGCGCTGCTGCTCGTGGCACCCGGCGCGATGCATGGCTTTCGCCACACGCGCGACACGGCGGGCCACCAGCTCACGATCCCGAGCGCGACCTTGCAGCAGCTCTTCCAGGGAACGCGGCTGGCGGACACCGGCCTGGCCAGCTCCTTCGTGCTGACGGACCTGGCGGGCCCGGCCCGGGACGAGGCCGCATCGCTCTTCGAGCGGCTGGCGCGCGAGTTTCGCGGCAACAGTGCGGGCCGGGTGCCGGCCCTGCTGGCCACGGCCACGCTGCTGGCCGTCCTGCTTTGGCGACTGCATGGCGAGCGCGTCCAGCAGGCGCAGGCGCCAGGCGCGCGCGATGCGCTGGTGCAGCGCTACCTGGCGCTGGTCGAACAGCATTTCCGCGAGCACCGCGGGCTGCCGTTCTATGCCCATGCCCTGGGCGTGACGCCGGATCACCTGAGCCGCAGCTGCCGCAATCTCACGCGCCAGTCGGCGCTGCAACTGCTGCACGAGCGCCTGATGCTGGAAGCGCGCCGACTTCTGGCCTACACGCCCATGCCGGTGCAGGAGGTTGCCTTGGCCATCGGCTACCAGGACCCGGCCTACTTCAGCAAGTTCTTCGCCCGCGCGACAGGGCACGCCCCCTCGCAATACCGCGCGCTGGCGGCGCAGGGCGTGAGGCTGCCGCAATAGGGGCCCACGCCCCGTAGGGCGACTCGAGGGCCGGGCGCGGGGCGTGGCGGGCAGTTTCTACAATCGCCCCACCATGAAGCCCATCGCCTACACCCGCGGCCAGCAGTTGCCCGGCATCCTTGCTCAGCGTATCGCCATCCTCGACGGTGCGATGGGCACCATGATCCAGCGCTTCAAGCTCACCGAAGAGCAGTACCGCGGCGAGCGCTTCAAGGACTTCGGCCGCGACGTGAAGGGGAACAACGAATTGCTGTCGTTGACCCGTCCCGATGTGATCCGCGACATCCACGAAGGCTACCTGGCGGCCGGTGCCGACCTCGTCGAAACCAACACCTTCGGCGCGACCCGAATCGCGCAGGAGGACTACCAGATGGCCGACTTGGCACGCGAGATGAACGTCGCCTCGGCCCGCCTGGCGCGCGAGGCGTGCGACAAGTTCAGCACGCCGGACAAGCCACGATTCGTGGCCGGCGCCTTGGGCCCGACCCCCAAGACGGCCAGCATCAGCCCCGACGTGAACGACCCGGGCGCGCGCAACGTCGACTTCGAGACCCTGCGCGCCAGCTACTACGAGCAGGCCGAGGCGCTGGCCGAAGGCGGCGCGGACCTGTTCCTGGTCGAGACGATCTTCGACACGCTCAATGCCAAGGCGGCGCTGTTCGCGATCGACGAATGGTTCGAGGCCAGCGGCGAGCGGCTGCCGGTCGTCATCAGCGGCACCGTCACCGATGCCTCTGGGCGCATCCTGTCGGGCCAGACCGTGACCGCCTTCTGGCACAGCGTGCGCCACGCGCAGCCGCTGGCCGTGGGCCTGAACTGCGCGCTGGGCGCGGCGCTGATGCGGCCCTACATCCAGGAACTGGCGCGCGTGGCGGGCGACACCTTCATCAGCTGCTATCCCAACGCCGGCCTGCCCAACCCGATGAGCGAGACGGGCTTCGACGAGACGCCCGACGTCACCTCGCGCCTGCTGCACGAGTTCGCCGCCGAAGGCCTGGTGAACATCGTCGGCGGCTGCTGCGGCACGACGCCCGACCACATCGCGGCCATCGGTGGCGCGGTCACCGCGCTGCCGACGAGGGCGCTGCAGGGCGGCGTCTTCTACCGCGAAGCGGCCTGAAGTCCGACATCCGCGCGGGTTGCGCGCCGGCCGGCCGGGTTCAGGTTCCCGCCAGATGATCGATGTCGTGGCGACGGGCCGCCCCGCGTGTCGCGTGCGTCAAGCGCTGTGTCGTTCGGGTCAAGCCACATGTCTGCTCGATGAAGTGAGAGACGGTGTGTAGCCAAGGCGTCCATGGGGTGCCAGTCCGTGCTGCAATGGGCCTGTAAGCCACCGGCCAAGGCAGACATGTGACAAGCCGGCGGCGCCTAAAGGAGATGTGAACGATGAAGCACAACAACATACGGGGATGGATGCGCGGGGCGGCCATGTCGGCAGCCCTTGCACTGCCACTGGCTGCTGCCGCCCAGCAGGCCTTTACCACCGACATGCTCAACCTGCGCGCAGGGCCGGGCGTGGAATATCCCGTGGTGACCACCTTGTCCGAAGGCCAATCGCTGGAAGTGATGGGCTGCCAGAACGGCTACGACTGGTGCGACGTGGTGCTGCCTGACGGGCTGCGCGGCTGGGTTGCCGCTTCCTACCTTCAATTCGCCTATCAGGGCACACCGGTTCCGCTGGCCAGCTATGCGCCGGCGATCGGCGTGCCGATCGTCACCTTCGGGCTGGGCGCCTACTGGGGCAGCTACTACCGCGACCGCCCCTGGTACAACGAGCCTCGCTGGTGGAACGGCCGCCCGCCGCCGCCTCCGGGGCCCGGCTGGCGTCCGCCTCCGCCGCCACGGCCAGGCTGGAGCCCGCATCCGCCACCGCCAGGCTGGCGGCCTCCACACGCCGGCAATCGCCCGCCGGGCGGTTGGGACGGTCGTCCAGGGCCGGGTTGGGACGGTCGTCCCGGGCCGGGCTGGGACGGTCGTCCCGGGCCCGGTTGGGACGGTCGTCCTCGCCCCGGTTGGGATGGCGGCCATGCGGGTCGGCCCGACGGTCGCCCGCCAGGTGGATGGGACGGCCGAGGGGGACGCCCGGACCGGCCGGATGGACGCCCCCCGGGCGGCGGTCGGCCGGATCGTGGAGAAGGGCGTCCGCCAGGACCCCGCCCCGAGGTTCGCCCGCCCGCGACCTTTGGCGGGGCGCGCGCGCCAGGTCTGCCGCCGAATCGGCCTGAGCCGCCGGTCAATCCGGCATTCGGACCGCGGACGGGACACAACCCCGACGGGCCGTGATGTCACGTGAGGGCCGGGCGGCCCTCACGTCGCTCGACGCGCGATCAGCTCCACCAAGCGCTGCGCGCCCAATCCGAGCGGGCGCTCCTTGGACCACACCACATCCACCCACAGCTCCTGCGCATTCGACAGGTTCTCGAACTGGATTTCCACCAGCGTGCCCGCCGCCACGTGCGGACGCACCAGGTTTCGCGGCAGCCAGCCCCAGCCGAGCCCGGCGCTGATCAGGCTCAGCGCGGCCAGCGCGTTGTCGGTGCGCCAACTGTGGCGGGCATAGACGAAGCGCTGATCGTGGCCGGTGATGTCGCGGCCGGCCACGACGATCTGTCGGGTGTTGATGAGGTGCTCTTCTCGCAGCCGTCCGCCTGTCTGCGCCAGCACGGGGTGCGCGGGAGCCAGCACGCAGACCAGGGTTTCGGTGCTCACTTCCTGGAAGCCCTCGCGCCCGTCCAAACTTGGCCGTTCGAACACCAGCGCGAGCTGGGCGCGCCCGATGTGCAGCATGGCCAGCGCATCGGCCTGGGGCGCTGACAACACCTCGACCTCCAAAAGCGGATGTTCATTGGCCAGCGTGGCCAGCGCAGCGCTCCATGGCGCCGCCAGCAGCTCTGGCGCGATGGCCAGCGTCAGGCGTGATTCCAGGCCCTGGGTAAGCCCCAGCGCTTGCACCTGCAATGCTTTCAATTGCGCATCGACCAATCTCGCCTGCGGCTCCAGGGAGCGGGCGGCCTCGGTGGGCCGCGGCTCGCGGCCGGATCGGTCGAACAGGCTCAGGTCGAGCTCTGCCTCGAGGTTGGCAATCGCCATGCTGACCGCCGAAGGCACACGCCGCAGGGATCGCGCGGCGGCCGAGAACGAGCCCTGGTCCAGCACGGCCAGGAACACCTGCAAATGGTCGCTCGACAGGCTCATCTTTCAATTTTATTGAATGAAACTGACTTTTTATATCAGCCAACAGCAAATAAAGTCCAGTCATGCCCTGTCGGCCTTGTGGCCACCTGACAGGCTCTTTTTCTTTGTTCGGATGTTTCGCCTCATGCAAGGACTCAAGCGCAAGCTCGTCTACGTCACCCTTTACGAAGTCATCGCGATCGTTTGCGCGACGGTGGGCTTCGCCCTCATGTCCGGCAAGGAAGTGAGCGAAGCCGGTCCGCTTTCGGTGATCTGCTCGGTGGTGGCGGTGGCATGGAACATGGCGTTCAACTCGATGTTCGAGGCCTGGGAATCGCGCCAGGCCACGCGCGGGCGCAGCATCGGGCGCCGGGTCGCGCACGCCATCGGCTTCGAGGGCGGTCTGGCGGCCATCCTGGTGCCGGTCATCGCCTGGTGGCTGGGTGTGTCCATGTGGGAGGCGCTGGTGATGGACATCGGCCTGATGATCTTCTTCCTGGTCTACACGTTCTGCTTCAATTGGGCCTTCGACCGCATCTTCGGCCTGCCTGCTTCAGCGTTGCCGGCCGGTGGCGCGGCGCAGAGCGCCTGCTGAACTTGACCGCATTCGCCGCGCCGGTCGCTTTGCGCCGGTAAAATCCGCAACCCCAAGGAGCGTTGCAGCGGCGCCGCCGGAAGCTGGACTCGCAGAGCCAGCCCAGGCCGCCGTCAGGCTTGGGGTTGCCAGATCAAACGACGCTCGCCTGTCCGAACCGTTGCAGGTGAGCCCATGAGCAATTCCTCCCTTTCCCCCGCCGCCCCCCCGATGAAGCTGTCCGGCCTGGAGCCGGTCGAGATCGGCGCGGGCACGCTGTTCGTCAACATCGGCGAGCGCACTAACGTCACCGGCTCCAAGGCCTTCGCGCGCCTGATCCTCAACGGCCAGTTCGAGGAGGCCCTGGCGGTGGCGCGCCAGCAGGTCGAGAACGGCGCCCAGGTGATCGACATCAACATGGACGAGGCCATGCTCGACAGCAAGGCCGCGATGGTGCGCTTCCTGAACCTCATCGCCAGCGAGCCGGACATCGCACGCGTGCCGGTCATGGTCGATTCCTCGAAGTGGGAAGTGATCGAGGCGGGTCTGCGCTGCCTGCAGGGCAAGGGCATCGTCAACTCCATCTCGATGAAGGAGGGCGTCGAGAAGTTCAAGCACGAGGCGCAACTGGTCAAGCGCTACGGCGCCGCGGCCGTGGTCATGGCCTTCGACGAGGTCGGCCAGGCCGACACCTTCGCGCGCAAGATCGAGATCTGCGAGCGCGCCTACCGCGTGCTGGTCGACGAGGTGGGCTTTGCGCCCGAGGACATCATCTTCGACCCCAACATCTTCGCGGTGGCCACGGGCATCGAGGAGCACAACAACTACGCGGTCGACTTCATCGAGGCGACGCGCTGGATCAAGAACAACCTGCCGGGCGCCAAGGTGTCGGGCGGTGTCTCCAACGTGAGCTTCTCCTTCCGTGGCAACGACCCGGTTCGGGAGGCGATCCATACCGTGTTTCTCTACCACGCCATCCAGGCGGGCATGGACATGGGCATCGTCAATGCCGGCATGGTGGGGGTGTACGACGAGCTGGAGCCCACCTTGCGCGAACGCGTCGAAGACGTGGTGCTCAACCGCCGGCCCGACGCCGGCGAGCGACTGGTCGAAGTGGCCGAATCCGCCAAGGGCGCGGCGCGCGACGAAAGCCGCAAGAACGACTGGCGCGGAACGGCCGATGCGCCGGTGTCGGTGGCCCAGCGCCTGAGCCATGCGCTGGTGCACGGCATCACCGACTTCATCACCGAGGACACCGAAGAGGCTTACCAGGGCATCCTGAAGCAGGGCGGGCGCCCGCTGCACGTGATCGAAGGCCCGCTGATGGACGGCATGAACATCGTGGGCGACCTGTTCGGCCAGGGCAAGATGTTCCTGCCTCAGGTGGTCAAGTCGGCGCGAGTGATGAAGCAGGCGGTGGCCCACCTCATTCCCTACATCGAGGAAGAGCGCCGCCAGGACGAGGCCGCCGGCCGCGACGTGCGCAGCAAGGGCAAGATCGTCATCGCCACCGTCAAGGGCGACGTGCACGACATCGGCAAGAACATCGTCACCGTCGTCTTGCAATGCAACAACTTCGAAGTCGTGAACATGGGCGTGATGGTGCCCTGCCACGAGATCCTGGCGCGCGCCAAGGTGGAGGGAGCCGACATCGTCGGGCTCTCTGGCCTGATCACGCCCAGCCTGGAAGAGATGCAGTACGTGGCCGGCGAGATGCAGAAGGACGAGCATTTCCGCCTGCGCAAGATCCCGCTCATGATCGGCGGCGCCACCACGAGCCGCGTGCACACGGCCGTGAAGATCGCCCCGCACTACGAAGGCCCGGTGGTCTACGTGCCCGACGCCTCGCGCAGCGTGAGCGTGGCGCAGAGCCTGCTGTCCGAGCAGGCCGCCCGATACATCGACGAGATCAACGCCGACTACGAGAAGGTGCGGCAGCAGCACGCCAACAAGAAGCAGGTGCCCATGTGGCCGCTGGCGAAGGCGCGCGCCAACAAGACCCCCATCGACTGGACCGGCTACACGCCGCCCAGGCCAAAGTTCATCGGCCGCCGCGAGTTCCGCAACTACGACCTGGCCGACCTCGCCAGGTACATCGACTGGGGCCCGTTCTTCCAGACCTGGGACCTGGCCGGCCCGTTCCCCGCCATCCTCAAGGACGAGGTGGTGGGCACCGAGGCGGTCCGCGTGTACGCGGATGGGCAGCGCATGCTGAAACGGCTGATCGAGGGCCGCTGGCTGACCGCCAACGGCGTGGTGGGCTTCTGGCCGGCCAACACGGAGCATGACGACGACATCACGCTCTACACCGACGAGACGCGGCAGCAAAAGCTGCTCACCTGGTGGGGCATGCGCCAGCAGACCGAGAAGCAGATGATCGACGGCGTGATGCGCCCCAGCCGCTGCCTGGCGGACTTCGTGGCGCCGCGCGAAAGCGGCGTTGCCGACTACGTCGGCATGTTCGCCGTGACCGCCGGCATCGGCGTCGACAAGAAGGAAAAGTTCTTCCTCGACGACCTGGACGACTACTCGGCCATCATGCTCAAGGCTTTGGCCGATCGACTGGCCGAAGCCTTTGCCGAAGCGCTGCACCAACGCGTGCGCACCGATCTTTGGGGCTATGCGCCTTCCGAGTCGCTGGGCAACGAGGAACTGATCGGCGAGAAGTACCAGGGCATCCGACCGGCGCCCGGCTATCCCGCCTGCCCCGATCACAGCGTCAAGCGACCGATGTTCGAGGTGCTGCAGTGCGACCAGATCGGCATGGGCATCACCGACAGCCTGGCCATGACCCCGGCCGCCAGCGTGAGCGGCTTCTATCTGAGCCATCCGGATGCGACGTACTTCAACGTCGGCAAGATCGGCCACGATCAACTGATGGATCAGGCCGCGCGCCGCGGCGAGAGCGAGTCGCAGCTGGAGCGGCTGCTGGCGCCGAACCTGTAGTCAGGCGTCGTCGCGCGCCGTCTCGAAGTGGCGGTGCAGCGCCGCCATGCCCGAATCCCACAGGCCGATGGCCGTCGACAGGTGGGCCAGCGGATCGAGCCGGCGGCCGGACGCCACGGCGCGCGCGCCCAGGAAGATCAACGACTTGGCATCGCCCGAGATCCGCGTGAACGCCTGCGCGGCGACCGGGCACTCTGGCTCGCCATCATCGCCAAGCCACTGAAGCGAGCTGGCGGCCAGTTCGCACGCGGCGCCCATTTGCCTGATGTTGGCGAACGCCCAGTCGTTGTAGTGCTCCAGGCCCAGCGACTGCAGTTGCGGCAGGACCTGCGAAAAGTGATGCGCGAACTTCTCCACCGGGTTGCCGTGGCTGGCTCGCCTCAGATGCTTGCGCCACAACGCCCGGCTCTGCTTGCGCAACGCCTGCGGCGACTTGTGGCTTCCTGAGCCGTCGAAGCGAACGATCTCGGCATAGGGCGGCAGCTGGGTTTCGTCGGGCGGTGCGTGCAGCCGGAAGAGGTGCTCGAAGTCCTCCCCCGAAAGCTCGAAGTAGCCGGCGTTGTGAAAGTAGCCGAGCCGGCGCGCCGACATGTCGATCGACTGCAGGACGATCGACGTCTTGCCGTGCTTTTCCCGGTAGCCGGTGCCCTGGGTGTCGGGCAGCCAGAAGGAATCGACGTCGGCAATGACGTATCGGCCCAGTGCCAGCTGCGTCAGCGCGTGCTCGACAAGGGGGAGCCATACCGTCAACTCGTTCACCCGCGCGCCGTAGAGATCGCGCAACTCGCCCAGCGGGGGCTTGAAGAAGGTCCACTGATCGCCCTCGAAGTCGATGTCGATCACGAAAGGCAGCATGGCCTGCGGAGCCAGTCCGTTGGCGTGCAGCAGCTCGATCCAGTGGTCGGTGTAGCAGTTCTTTTCGGTCCATTCCATGGATTCGCCATGAAGCGGGTGCCGCACGTAGCGCGCGGCATCGACAAGCATGGGTGCGCGCGCGCGGCGGGCATCTTGAGAAGCCTGGTTCATCGCTGTTTTTGACCCTCCCTGATGGCCATGGATGTGCTGGCCTGAACGCGTGTGGACTTTGCCGAATCGCCGCACAAATTTTCGAAGCGGAATGTATCACGTTGAAACTTAATTCATTACATCGAAATTGGGTTGCCTATAAGGCCAAGGACTCCTGATAGCTGGAATTAACGTTAATTATCAATTGAGCCAAAAAACGACCTCGAAACATCGAGTTACGCTCTTATTTCCCACGTATGTTGCAATCCAGTTGGGTTGGCATTTAATTTCACAACTTTGGATGAACAGGCATCTAATCGTCAATTAATGTTGGCCATTGCCTTGTGCGACAAGGACGTTGTGGAAATATAAAAAGTGTCGCGAATAAATTTTCAGCTCAATTGTCCAGAGGATATTCACAATGGCGAGGTTGGGTCGGCGCGAGATGATTTTCTAGGCCCACTGATTCCTGTCGGTCAATTGAGGGAAAAGAGTCGCATCCAACTGGGTGTCAAGCGGTGTGTCGATGTCCTCGGTGTCTTGCTCATATTTGCCATTGTTTGCCTTCCCTACCTCGTTGTCGCGCTTTGTATTTTGATCAGCATGGGTCGACCTGTTCATTATTGGCAGATGCGAATCGGAAAAAGCGGGCGGCCCTTTCGCTTTTACAAGTTTCGCTCAATGGTAAAAAACTCGGCCGTAACATTGGATGAATATCTTGAAAAGAATGAGTTCGCCCGTCAGGAGTGGCGGGAGTTCCAGAAGCTCAAGAACGATCCGCGCATCACGCCATTCGGCCGCTTCATTCGCCGCTTCGGCATCGACGAGTTTCCCCAATTGCTCAATGTGCTTCGGGGGGATATGAGCCTGGTCGGCCCTCGTCCCTGCATGGAGCGCCAGCGCACGCTCTATGCCAATGGTTGGTCCCACTACTGCGCCATGCGTCCCGGCATGACCGGCCTCTGGCAAGTCAGCGGACGAAATCTCCTGCCCTATTCCAAACGTGTCGAACTCGACGTGAATTACGTGACTAATTGGTCTCTCTGGCTAGATCTCAAGATTCTTCTGCGCACTTTCCGGGTCGTGCTTCGGGGTGACGGATGTTGAGCGTCGTCGAAACCCCGACCGAGCGCGCAGGCGCAGTGCGCCTCGAGGTAGCGACCGGCGCATCCGACGGCGTCGACATGCTGCGAGCCGCCCAGCGCATTGCGCGCGAAGTGGCCGCGATCCACGCACCGGACGTGGACGCCCAGGCGCGCTTTCCTGCCGAGGTCCTCGAGGCCCTGCAGGCCGAGCGCCTGCTGTCCGCGCCATTGCCGCCGGCCCTTGGTGGCGCAGGCCTCGGGCTGCGGCAGTTGGGTGACATCGTCAGTGCCCTTGCGGAAGGCTGCGCGTCCAGCGCCATGGTCCTGGCCATGCACTACAGCCAGGTTGGCTGCCTGATGCGCCACGGCCGCCACGACGCCATCGTGGCCTTCTTGCGCGAACTGGGGTCCCGGCAATTGCTGGTGGCGTCCATCACCTCCGAAGTCGGAACCGCCGGCGATACCCGCCGCAGCCTATGCGCGCTGCGACTCGAGGGCGAAAGGTTCTCTCTGGAAAAGCGTGGCACCACCGCGTCCTACGGCGAACAGGCCGACGCGTTCCTGGTGACCGCGCGCGTCAATCCAGACGCCGCCGAAAGCGATCAGGTCCTGGTCCTGGTTCGCCGTGGCGACTTCTCGTTGACGCGCACCACCGCCTGGGACACGCTGGGCATGCGCGGCACCTGCAGCCCGGGCGTGCACCTTCAGGCCACCGGCGCTCGCGGACAGATCTTTCCGCTGCCGTTCGCGGACATCGCGGCCCAGACCATGGTGCCCTACGCCCACATCCTGTGGTCAGCGGTGTGGACCGGCATCGCGGCGTCGGCGTACCGCAAGGCCGCGGGCTTTGTTCGAAGCCAGGTGCTGAGTTCGCCCGGGACGATGCCGCCCGCGTCCGCAAGACTGGCGGCGCTCAGCCGTGGCTTGCAAGTCATGCGCGATGGCTGGACGTCCGCCGCCAACGATTTCGATGCCCTGGTCCTGCAAGGTCGCGATGCCGACGAGTGCGCCGGCCTGCGCTGGGCCATCCGCATGAACAACCTGAAGATCAGTTCGTCGGAAGCCGCGCCGAAGCTGGTGCACGAGGCGTTGCAGATCATCGGTGTCGCGGCCTACCGGAACGGCGGGCCGCTCGGCCTGGGGCGCGAATATCGCGATGCGCTGTCCGCGTCTCTGATGATCTCGAACGACCGGATCGCTGCGGTCAATGCGTCGCTGCTGCTGATCTCGAAGGAAGCCTGAATGCCCGCACTTCTCGACGCGCAGGCGCTGCACGATCAGCTCGCGCTCCACGGCTTGATCATTCCTTCCGGGTTGCCCGGTGCCTATGGGCGCGGTGCCGCGTTCGAGCACGTCATCGAACGCTTCGATGCCCTGGTCATGCGCAGCGACGAAGGCAAGCGCGCGCAGCGCATGACGTTTCCGCCGATCGTCGCCCGCGAGATGGCGAGCGCCGCCGCTGCCGGGCAGCGCTGGGAGCATGGGCTGGACATCACGGACGGCATGCTCGTCCCTGCTGCGTGCTACCCGGTGTACCCGACGTTCAGCGGCCTGCTGCCGCAGGGCGGGCGCACGGTCACCGTCCTGGGATGGTGCTATCGACACGAGCCGTCCATCGAGCCGACGCGACTGCAGTCCTTTCGCATGCGGGAGTTCATCCGGGTGGGTGCGCCCAGCCTTGTCGAAGCGTGGCGCGACGCTTGGCTCGACCGAGGCATTGTGCTTCTCGAAAGCCTTGGCCTGGATGCTCGCAGCGACACCGCGAACGATCCGTTCTTCGGCCGCAGCGGCCGCATGCTGGCGCAGAGCCAGAAAGAGCAACGACTCAAGTTCGAGATCATGGTGCCGGTCATGCGGGACCGCGCGCCCACCGCGCTGTGCTCCTTCAACTGGCACCAGCAGCACTTCACCGGCAAGTTCGGCGTCGTCAACCACGACGGCGAGCCAGCCCACACCGCATGCCTGGGATTCGGGCTCGAGCGCATGGCGATCGCGCTGTTTGCGACGCACGGCTTCCGGCTACGCGACTGGCCCGCGTCGGTGCGCGCGCTGCTCGAGATCGATGCCGCCATCGACGATCCCGCGGGTGCGGTGGTGAAGCAGGCTTGACATTGGGACACGGCCCGAATTTCCGTCATACATACAAATCAGGGGGAATCATGAACATCACCACCGTCGATGACGACGCGGTTGCGGCACGGGTCAGGGCCGTGCTTGCCAAGCACGGCCGGCTGTCGCAAGACATCGCGAGCCTGTCCGACGATGCCAGCTTGAGCGAGGCAGGAATGACCTCGCATGCCAGCGTCAACGTCATGCTGGCCCTGGAGTCGGAGTTCGGAGAGATCCCCGATCACATGCTCACGGGCCCGGACGGACCGCGCGATGGTTGGATCGGCATCGCTCGCGCGCAGCCGGTGGCCGCGGCGCTGGCGGAGCTTGGGCAGTTCTCCCTCGATGCGCCGGCGCGGGATTTCGACGACGAGGTGGCCTGGTACCGCGCCGAGTTCGACGCGCCGGCAGACCCACCCATCTCGCTGGCGTTCGACGGACTCGCCAGCATCGTCGACATCTGGCTCAATGGTGAAGCGCTGCTTTCGAGCGCCAACATGTTCCGCCGGTGGGAGGTGCCCTTGGCCGGCCGCCTGCGCCCCAAAGGCAATCTGCTGCTGCTCCGCTTCGACGCGCTGAACGCGCGCCTGCGCGAAGCCCGGCCGCGTCCGAGATGGCGTGTGCCCATGCTGCAGCAGCAGCAACTGCGGTGGTGGCGCACGACCTTGCTCGGGCGCACGCCGGGCTGGTCGCCGCCAGTCGCCGTGGTGGGGCCCTGGCTGGCGATCCGCCTTGTGAGTGCCGATGCGCGACGTCTGGAGGTGATCAGGCAGCGCGTCTGGCTCGATGGCGACGCGGGTCGCTACCAAGTCGAGATTGCCATGTCGTGTATGCCGCGGCAGGCCACCGTGCGCCTGCGTCGCGGCGGCATCGAGGCGCAGGCGCCGTTCGTGGCTTGCGTCGCGCCGAGCGAGGCGGGTCCGCTCGAAGCCGGCGAAGGACCGGCATTCCGGCTCCAGGCCAAGGTCTCGGTCGCCCAGGTGCAGCCGTGGCGGCCGCACACCCACGGCGAGCCGGCCTTGTACGAGGCCTGGATCGAATGGACCGATGGGCAAGGCGAGTCGCACCGTCACGAGCTTGCGCACATCGGATTTCGGCAGATCGAGATCGATCGCGGCAACGACGGCTTTGCCGTGCGGGTCAACGGCGCCCAGGTGTTCTGCCGCGGCGCCTGCTGGACACCGCTCGACCCGCTGCGGCTGCGTGCCGAGCCGCAGGCGTACGACGCGGCCATCCGTCAGCTTCGCGATGCAGGCATGAACATGGTGCGCGTGGTGGGCGCCATGGTCTGGGAATCGGCCGCGTTGTTCGAAGCCTGCGATCGGCATGGCGTGATGGTCTGGCAAGACCTGATGTTGGCCAACATGGACTATCCGGGCGAAGACCTGAACTTCGCGCACGACCTGCATGCGGAGGTGACTCAGCAACTGCACGCGCTGCAGGCCCATCCGAGCCTCGCGCTGGTCTGCGGTAGTTCCGAGGTTGAACAACAGGCCGCCATGTACGGCGCGCCTGCGCAGTCCTGGCGGCCGGTGCTCTTTCATGAGGTCGTGCCACGCTGGGTCGCGCAGGCGCTGCCCGACACTGCCTATTGGCCGTCCAGCGCCAGCGGCGGCGACTTTCCGCACCAGCCTGCGCAGGGAACCTGCTCCTATTACGGCGTGGGCGCCTATCGGCGCGGGCTCGACGACGCGCGCCACAGCGGGCTGCGCTTTGCCAGCGAGTGCCTGGCCTTTGCCAACATTCCTGCGGACGATGCGCTGGCGCGCATGCCGCGGCGCGGCGCGGTCGGGCCGCACTCGGTGACATGGAAGTCGCGCGTGCCTCGCGATCTGGGCGCAGGTTGGGACTTCGACGATGTTCGCGACCACTACGTCGAGCATCTGTTCGGCGAATGCGCGCAAGCCCTGCGCGCCACCGATCCCGCGCGCTACCTGGCGCTCGGGCGCGCGGCCAGCGCCGAAGCCATGAGCCGCGCCTTCGTCCAGTGGCGCGCCAGCGATTCGCGATGCGGCGGCGCCCTCGTCTGGTTCCTGCGCGACCTGTGGCCCGGGGCAGGCTGGGGCCTGCTGGATGACCAGGGCGAGCCCAAGGCCGCGTTCCGTGCGCTGGCACGCGTGCTGCAGCCGATCTGGCTGGGCTGGATCGACAACGGCCTGAACGGCTTGGAGCTGCATTGGGCGAACGAAGGCGCAGCGCCGGTCGATGCCACCGTGGAGGTCCACGCGTGGCGCCACGGCCGGCAACCGGCCGCGCGGGGTGCACAGCCACTGCACATGCCGGCACGCGGGCGCGGACGCATCGCGCTGTCGGCGATGCTCGACGGATTCATCGACCTGAACTGGGCCTATCGCTTCGGCCCGGTGCCTGCCGAGCTGGTGCGGGCCAGGCTGCTGGGCACCGACGGCCGGGAACAGGCCAACGCCTTGCACTTTCCCCCGCATCTGATCGCCAGACGCGGCGCAGTCGGACTGGCGTGCCGCAGCAGCGAGTTGCCCGATGGCGGCATGCAACTGCACCTGTCGACGCAATCGGCGGCGCTGGGCGTGCACTTCGACATCAGCGGCTGGGTCCCGAACGACGAGTACTTCCACATGGAGCCGGGCGAGGAAAAGGTCGTGACTCTGCGGCCGCGCTCTGCGGGCGCACGCCCGCTGTGGAACGGGTGCGTCCTCGCCCTCAACACCCATGAAATCCTGCCGATCTGAACCGCCCCTTTTGCAAGACATGACTGAAGACCGACTCACCTGGGCCGAAACACGCGCCCTCATCCGATCGGACATGGAACGCGTGGTGCAACACCTGCGTGCCGATTCGTTCCAGCACCGCTGCTTCTACATGCTGCTGCCCGGCTTCCAGGTGCTGCTGTGGCATCGCATCTCGCGCTATCTGTACCTGCGCGGCCATCGCCAATCGGCGCGATTGATCTCGCTGGTTGCGCTCTACGCGACGGGCGCCGAGATTCCCCCCACGTCGTCGCTGGGGCCTTCGGCATTGATTGCGCACGCCCATGGCGTGGCCGTTTTTGCTCGGGCCGGCGCGCGGCTGACGATCTATGGGCAGGGTGGCTTTGGCGGTGGCTTCGGCGAGGACGACATCGGCGCCGGCCCCGGCTATGCCTGGGTGGGCGACGACGTGACGATGGCCTTCGGCGCCCGTGCCTTCGGTGCCGTGCGCATCGGCAATGGCGCCAAGTTCGGGCCCGGTTCACAGACGACGCGCGACGTGCCGGCAGGCGCACTGGTCATGTGGCCGCAATCGCGGATCATCGGTGGCGATCCGTCGCCGGAAGGCGCCACCGGCGCCCCGTGAACAAGGTTCAGTGCGCGCTGCCCGCCACCACCGGCACTTCGGTGGCCGGCGGGGTGTTGCGGCTGCGCCCGCAGCGGACGATGCCGTCGATCATCACCATGCCGATGCCCGGGATGTCGCCCAGTTCGACGCTTTCCAGCAGCGTCTTGCCGGCGGTGTGCTGGGCGCGGTCCATGAAGACGAAGTCGGCGGCGCGGCCCACTTCGATCAGGCCGCAGTTGAGGTTGCGGATGCGCGCCGTGTTGCCCGTGGCGAAGCAGAAGGCCAGTTCGGCCGGAATGCCGGCGATGGACGACAGCATGGCCACCATGCGCAGGATGCCCAGCGGCTGCACGCCCGAGCCGGCGGGGCCGTCCGTGCCGAGGATGATGCGGTGCGGGCACTTCAGGTCGAGCGCCGCGCGCGCCGCCTCGATGGCCACCTTCTCGTTGCCGTTGTGGACGATCTCGATGGCGCGGCTGCTCTTCTCGCACAGCTCGCAGACATGCGCCACCGGCAGCGAGGTGTGGCCTCCGTTGATGTGCCCGATGACGTCGGCGTCGGCTTCGAGCACCACGTCCTTGTCGATCAGACCCGAGCCGGGAATCGATGGGCCACCCGTGTGGATGGTGCTCTGGATGCCGTACTTGCGTGCCCAGGCCACCATCTCCTTGGCCTCGTAGCCGGCCTTGACCGAGCCCAGGCCCACTTCGCCGAGCAGGCCGACGCCGGCCTCGGCCAGCTCCTTGAAGTCGCTCTCGACCATGCCCTTCTCGATCACAGGGGCGCCGGCGAGCACCTTCACGCCGCCCGGCCGGAAGTTGTCGAACGCACGCTGTGCGGTGATGGCCAGCGCCTTCAGGCCGACGATGTCCTTGGGACGGCCAGGCAGGTGAACCTCGCCGGCCGAGATCATGGTGGTGACGCCGCCGTTCATGGTGGAGTCGATCCAGCCCAGTTGGCCCTGGCGTGGCGTCCAGTCGCCGAACACCGGATGCACGTGGCTGTCGATCAGGCCCGGGGCCACGCAGGTCCGGCGCGCGTCGATGACGGTCTTGGCGCCCTCGGTATCGCAATCCTTCTCCTTGCCGAAGGCGACGATCTTGCCGTCGTTCACCACGATGGTGTCGGCGTCCAGGATGGGCTGGTCGATGTCACCCGACAGCAGCAGGCCGATGTTGCGGATGACGACTTTTCCGGATGGTGTGTTGCCTGCTGCGGGTTCTGCCATGGCTATGCCTCGATCTGAGCGTTGCTGGGGGGTGGTGGAATGTCTTCGGCGTTGCCGGCGTCCACCGTGCGCAGCACCGATTCGATGACGAAGTCTTCCCAGTGCGCGATGGCATCCGGGTTGTCCAGCGACTCGCCCATGAATGCGCTGAGCGTGTAGCGGTTGGACATGTAGAAGTAGCCGGTGCTGGCGATCAGCAGGTACAGATCGCGCGCGGCCACGTCGCGGCGGAACAGGCCTTGCTCGGCGCCTGCGGCCATCACCTGCCCGAGAAGGCCCAACGCCTGCGACGAATACTCCCGCGCCCGCATCGACTTGGCGATGTGCTTGCCCTTGTGCAGGTTCTCGGTGTTGAGCAGCGTCACGAACTCCGGGTTGCGACGGTAGTAGTTCAACACGAAGCGGATGAAGGCCGTGAGGGCCTCGACCGGCTTGGCAAAGTCCAGGTCGATCGCAGCCTCGGCTTCGTCCATGCGCCGGTAGGTGTCCTCCAGCACGGCGATGAACAGCCCTTCCTTGCTGCCGAAGTAGTAGTAGATCATCCGGTCGTACGAGTTGGCGGCCTTGGAGATCTTCTCCACGCTGCCGCCGTCGTAGCCGTACCTTGCGAACACCTTGGTGGCCGCGCGCAGGATGGCGTCGCGCGTGGCCTGCGCCGCGGCCTCGCGCACTCCGGTGCGCCGGGTGGGGGCACCCTTCTTGCGAGCAGGCTTGGCGGTGGGCATGGGCGGTCTGGCGTTGCTGTGGGCGGTTGAAGGTGCCGGCGTGCGCTTCAGCGCATCACTTCTCGGCGAAGGCGCGCTCGACCACGTAGTCGCCAGGCGTGCTGGTGTTGCCTTCCTTGAAACCGCGGCCTTCCAGGATCTCCTTGAAGTCCACCAGCAGGCCCGGGCTGCCGCAGAGCATGACGCGGTCTTCCTTGGGGTCGAGGGGCGGAAGGCCCAGGTCGGAGGTGAGCTTGTCGTTCTCGATCAGCTCGGTGATGCGGCCCTGGTTGCGGAATTCCTCGCGCGTGACGGTCGGGTAGTACAAAAGCTGCTGCGAGATCATTTCGCCCAGGATCTCGTGCTTGGGCAGATGGTCGACCACCATGTCGTGGTAGGCCAGCTCGTCCACCTGGCGCACGCCGTGCGCGAGGATCACATGCTCGAACTTCTCGTAGGTTTCCGGGTCGCGGATGATGCTCATGAAGGGCGCCAGGCCGGTGCCGGTGCCGAACAGGTACAGGCGCTTGCCGGGCAGCAGGTAGTCGATCAGCAGCGTGCCGGTCGGCTTGCGGCCCACGATGATCGTGTCGCCCACCTGGATGTGCTGCAGCCGCGAGGTGAGCGGGCCTTCTTCCACCTTGATGCTGAGGAACTCGAGGTGTTCCTCGTAGTTGGGGCTCACGATGCTGTAGGCGCGCAGCAGCGGCTTGTTGTTCACCTTCAGGCCGATCATGGTGAAGTGGCCGTTGGAGAAGCGCAGGCTCGGGTCGCGCGTGGTGGTGAAGGTGAACAGGCGGTCGGTCCAGTGGTGGACCGAGAGAACGCGTTCTTCGTTGAAGGCACTCATGGCGGATGCTCGCTGGTTGAATATCGATCAGTGGTGTCGGGGTCGGTGGACGCCGGGCGCTGGCAGCGCCAAGGCGAAAACCGGGGAGGCGGCTTGCGGGGCGCGCACCGCGGGAGCGGGGGCGCCCACCGCGGGAGCGGGGGCGCCGGCTGGCTCCTGACCCTCGATTGTCGCGGCTTTGCGCGCCGCCCGGAAAATCACCATTGCATGCCCTCGACGTGTTTGCTACATTGCATTCAATGTAGTGTTTGCCACATGAAAGTTCGGTGGATGCTACACACACGATCTTTTCCGCGCAAGTCCGCAAGCAACAAGCCAGCGAGAACGCCCCGATGACCGAACACACGAAGACCGACGGATTGCCCGGGATCGACCTGCCCACGCTGCAGGCCAATGCAGAACTGCGCTCGGTGCCGCGCAACGAGCGCATGAGCGTACAGAAGATCGAGTGCAACGCCTGCCCGGTGCTCTGCCAGATCTCCGAAGGCCGCACCGGCGCCTGCGATCGCTACGCCAACCAGGGCGGCGCCCTGGTGCGGGTCGATCCGGTGGTGCTGCTGCGCCGCGAACTCGACAACCCCGCGCCCGCCCTGGTGCCCTTCGTGCAGCCGGCGGCGGACGACGCCGCGCAGGCGCAGGGCGAGCAGGCCGTGCCCGCCGCCATCGATCCCGACTGGAGCGGCGACCTCTTGCTGGCCGACCAGGTCTTCGTCACCGGCGTCGGCTCCTCCACCACCTACCCCGACTACAAGCCAGCCCCCTTCATCGTGGCGTCCAAGGCGCAGGGCGTGGACATGGTCACCGTGGTCACCGAAGGCATCTTCAGCTACTGCAGCTTCAAGGTGAAGATCGATACCGACCGCTTCCTGGGCGCCGAGCAGGCGAACGTGCGCTACAAGGGCGAGGTGGTCGGCCACGTCACCACGGCCGAGTACGGCTCGCAGATGCTCTCGCTCGGCGGCGTCCACCACCTCACCGGCGGCAGCAAGAAAGAAGGCCGCATGACGGCCGAGCTCATGCAGCTCCTGGGCAACAAGCAGGCGGTGGAATGCACCATCGACGGCGGCGCGGCGCTGGTCATCCAGGCCGGCAAGCCGCCCATCGTGAACGGCGTCGAAGAGCAGCGCATGCGCGTGGGCTGCGGCTCGGCGGCGGTGGGCATCTTCGCCAGGCAGTTGGCCGAGCATTGCGACGAGGTGGTGGTCGTGGACGATCACATTACCGGCGTGCTCACCGAACACCAGGCCGGCCGCTGCCTGGGCATGACGCCTTCGGGCATCCAGATGCGCGGGCGCAAGTCCACGCCGGGCCGCTACTTCCAGGTGGCCAATCCGGGCAATGGCTGGGGTGGTACCGACATTGCCGACCCGCTGTCCATCATCGAAGGCTGGGAAGAGGGCGTGGCGCGGCCCGGCCTTCGCATGCTGATGACATCGACCACTGGCGAACATGCGCAATGGTTCGTGCTCGACGATGAGCTACGCCCTGTGGAGCAACCCATGCCGGCCGAGGTGCGCCGCGTGGTCGAGCGCATCGGCGAGAACTGCGAGCCCTCGATGTGCACCGTGCTGTTCCTCGGCGGAGCGGGCGGCAGCCTGCGGGCCGGCGTCACCGAAAACCCGGTGCTGCTCACGCGCTCGATCAAGCAGGCGGTTGTGAACGTCACCTGCGGTGGTGCGCCGGCCTATGTGTGGCCGGGCGGCGGCATCACCGTCATGGTGGACGTGATGCGCATGCCCGACCAGAGCTTCGGCACCGTGCCGACGCCGGCCATCGTCGCGCCCATCGAGTTCAGCATGCGGCTGTCCGACTATGTGGCGCTCGGCGGTCATGCCGAGCATGTGATGTCGCTGGATCAGGCCCTGGCGCGCGGCGCCTGGCACAACGACGGCGCCCCGCAAGCGCGCCGTTGGGCGGTCATCGATCCGTCCAATCCCTGGCCCTTGGGCCACGCACCCATGCTGGGCTAGGACGCATCGACCGCCCGCCGCATGTCTGCGCGACGCACTCCGCTCGACGGCGACCCACTGGGCCGCTGGCACTTCCAGCATGGGCCGATCGACATCGTGGCTCAGGCCGAGGGCGATCCGCGGGCCCTGGCCCGCGCCCACGAAGCAACCTGGCTGCGCTTCGAAACCATCCTCGACGAACTGGTGGGCGAGTTGCGCCTGCTGCGGCGCCCGGTCGCCGAAACGAAAACCGAACAGGCCTTCCGCGGCCCCATCGCGCGTCGCATGTGGCTCGCGTGCGAAGCGGCCAGCGCGCCGCTGGGCCATGCCTTCATCACGCCGATGGCGGCGGTGGCGGGTTCGGTCGCGCAGGAACTCATCGCGAGCTACGACATGCCGGGCATCGAGCGTGCCTGGATCAACAACGGCGGCGACATCGCGTTGCATCTGGCGCCCGGGCGGTCGGCGCGCGTGGGTGTGTTTGCAGACCTGTCGCGTTTCGACCTGCGCGATGCCGGACCGCTGGCGGTGGACGGCAGCTTCGAGATCCACGCCGCCATGCCGGTGCGCGGCGTGGCAACCAGCGGGTGGCGCGGACGCAGCTTCTCGCTGGGCATCGCCGACAGCGTGACCGTGCTCGCCGCATCGGCTTCGCAGGCCGATGCGGCCGCCACCCTGATCGCCAACGCCGTCGATGTGAACGATGCCGCCATCCGCCGCCTGCCTGCATCGCAGTGCAAGGACGACAGCGACCTCGGCGATCTGCCCGTCACGGTGGACGTGGCACCGCTGGCACCCGAACAGGTGCGTCGTGCCCTGGAAGCGGGCATGCAGTGCGCGATCAGGTTGCAGCAGGCCGGCGTGATCCATTCGGCTGTGCTCGCCTGCCAGGGGCAGTGGCGCATCGCCGAGGCCGGCGACGGCCCGTCCATGCTGGCGCAACCCGGGTCTGCCGCATTACCAAGCGGCGGATCTTCCGAACACAATGCAGCCCAACGGTGCGAAGCGGTCCACGAACAAAACATTCGGCGTTCACTTCATCTTGGTTCAGTATTTGCTTAACGAAAGCAAGGCCCTCTACTCATGATCGACATCCGACGCGTGTTCACCCAGGTTGAACACATTCACCACGAATTCGGCCCACCGCCGCCGCAGCCCCTCATCCGGGGAGCGATCGGCGCGGTGTTGACCAATCCCTTCGCGGGCCGCTACGAGCCCGACATCCTGCCGATGATGAAGCTGCTCGAGCCCGTTGGCGTCGACATGGCCCGGCGCCTGCTCGCCGCGATGGACGTGCCGGTAGAACGCATCGCCACCTACGGCAAGGGCGCCATCGTCGGTGCCGCCGGCGAGCTGGAGCACGGCGCGCTGTGGCACGTGCCGGGCGGCTACGCCATGCGCGAACTGCTGGGTTGGCAGGGCGATCGCAACGCCTACCGGCAGGGCAAGGCGGAAGAGAAAACGGGGCAGCCGGCCAATGCGCTGGCCATCGTGCCTTCCACCAAGAAGGTGGGCCCGCCCGGCGCCGCGCTCGACGTGCCGCTGACCAACATCAACGCCAGCTACGTGCGCGGCCAGTTCGACGCCTTCGAGGTGCGCGTGCCAGGCGCACCCGCGGCCGACGAGATCGTGTTCATCCTGGCCATGAGCACTGGCTACCGCGTCCACGATCGCGTGGGCGGCCTGCGCGCCGAAGACATTTCCAAATGGGACGGGCTGCGCTGAGCCCGCAGAACAAGGAGCCAATCCAAATGCCAGCAGACATCCGAAAGATCGTGGTCCAGGTGGACGAAACCCGCAAGGAAATGGGCAAGGACATCGAGCCGCCGACGCGCCGCGCGGTGGCCATCGCCGTCATCGCCAATCCCTATGCCGGCCGCTACAGCGAATCGCTCGACGAGCTGATCGCCATCGGCGAAGAACTGGGCGCGTTGCTCGGCCAGAAGGCCGTGAAGGCGCTGGGCATCGAGCCCGGCGCGGCGCACAGCTATGGCAAGGCCGCCATCGTCGGAGAAGCCGGCGAACTCGAACACGCCGCGGCCATCCTGCATCCGAAGCTGGGCGCACCGCTGCGCGTGGCGGTGGAAAAAGGCGCGGCACTGGTGCCATCGGCCAAGAAGCGCGGCACCCTGGGCACCGCGATCGACGTGCCGCTGGGCCACAAGGACGCGGCCTTCGTACGCAGCCATTTCGATGCGGTCGAGGCACGCGTTTCCGATGCGCCGCGCGCGGGCGAGATCGTCGTGGCCGTGGCCGTGACCGACAGCGGCCGGCCCTTGCCACGCATCGGTGGCCTTCAGGTCGGCGAGATCAAGGGCGAAGACGGCCTGCGCTAGCGAGCCGCGCCACCGCACACCCGTACATTCAGCGATTTCATTCATTCATCTGCAACCAGGAGTCCTTCGATGAAGACCATGCGCTTTGCCTTGCGAGCCGTCGCGTTCGCTTCCTTTGCCGCTGCCGTGGCCGTTGCGCACGCACAGGGCGTGATCAAGATCGGTGAAGTCAACAGCTACAAGGCGCAGCCGGCCTTCCTGGAGCCCTACAAGAAGGGCATGGAGCTGGCGGTCGAGCAGATCAATGCCAAGGGTGGTGTGCTCGGCAAGAAGATCGAACTGGTGATCCGCGACGACAACGCCAATCCGGGCGACGCCGTGCGCGTCGCCGAAGAACTGGTGTCGCGCGAACAGGTCGACCTGCTGACCGGCGCTTTCCTGTCGAACACCGGCCTCGCGCTGGCCGACTTCGCCAAGCAGAAGAAGGTGTTCTATCTCGCAGGCGAGCCGCTCACCGACAAGATGACCTGGCAGGGCGGCAACCAATACACCTTCCGCCTGCGTCCCGGCACCTACATGCAGGCCGCAATGCTGGTGCCCGAGGCGGTCAAGCTCAAGAAGAAGCGCTGGGCGGTGGTCTATCCCAACTACGAATACGGCCAATCCGCCGTGGCGGCGTTCAAGACGCTGATGAAGGCGGCGCAGCCTGACGTGGAGTTCGTCGCCGAGCAGGCCACGCCGCTGGGCAAGGTCGATGCCGGCAGCGTCACGCAGGCCCTGGCCGACGCCAAGCCTGATGCCATCTTCAACGTGCTGTTCGGCGCCGACCTGTCGAAGTTCGTGCGCGAGGGCAATACGCGCGGCCTGTTCAAGGATCGCGCCGTGGTCAGCGTGCTGACCGGCGAGCCCGAGTACCTCGACCCGCTCAAGGACGAAGCGCCCAATGGCTGGATCGTGACCGGCTATCCCTACTACGGCATCGACACGCCCGCGCACCAGGCCTTCCTGAAGGCCTACGAAGGCAAGTTCAAGGACTACCCGCGTCTGGGCTCGGTGGTGGGCTACACCATGATCATGTCGGCCGCGGCCGGCATCGCCAAGGCCAACAGCACCGAGTCGGACAAGCTTGTCGCCGCCTTCAAGGGGCTGCAGGTCGACTCGCCCTTCGGCAAGATCAGCTACCGCGCCGAAGACCACCAGTCGACGATGGGCGCCTTCGTCGGCCGCACCAAGAACGATGGCGGCAAGGGCGTGATGGTGGACTACACCTACCTCGACGGCGCGGACGCGCGCTTCCAGCCCAGCGCCGAGGACGTCAAGAAGTCCCGCGCAGCGGACTGACGCACAACGCCAGCCAGCCTCCAGGGAGTCCTAGCAAGCCATGAGTTTTTCCGGCCTCATCGTCCAGCTCCTCAATGGGCTGGCTTCCGCGTCGTCGCTGTTCTTGGTGGCGGCCGGGTTGTCGCTGATTTTCGGCGTCACCCGGATCGTCAACTTTGCGCATGGCTCCTTCTTCATGGTGGGCACCTACGTGGCCTACACGCTGGCCGAGCGCATCGGCGGCATGGGCTTCTGGGTGGCGCTGCCGCTCGCAGCCCTAGCCGTCGGCGTGCTGGGCGCGGCGATCGAGATGCTGCTGCTGCGCCGCATCTACAAGGCGCCCGAACTCTTCCAGCTGCTGGCGACCTTCGCGCTGGTGCTGGTGATCAAGGATGCCGTTCTGTGGCTCTGGGGGCCGGACGAACTGCTCGGACCGCGCGCGCCAGGCCTGCGCGGTTCGGTCGAGATCCTCGGGCGGCAGTTCCCCGCGTATGACCTGTTCCTGATCGTGGTCGGCCCGCTGGTGCTGGGCCTGGTCTGGCTGCTGCTGACCCGCACCCGCTTCGGCACCCTGGTGCGTGCCGCCACGCAGGATCGCGAGATGGTCAGTGCCCTGGGCGTGAACCAGGCCTGGCTGTTCACCGCCGTGTTCGCGCTCGGCGCGCTGCTGGCAGGGCTGGGCGGTGCATTGCAATTGCCGCGCGAGCCGGCGCACCTGGAGATGGACCTCAACACCATCGGCGCCGCCTTCGTGGTGGTGGTGGTGGGCGGCATGGGTTCGCTGCCGGGCGCCTATGTCGCCGCGCTGCTCATCGCCGAGATCAAGGCCATCTGCATCTGGCTGGGCGTGGTCGAGATCGCGGGCATGTCGATCTCGTTTTCCAAGGCCACGCTGGTGGTCGATTTCATCGTCATGGCGGCCGTGCTGGTCTGGCGTCCGTGGGGCCTGATGGGCCGCGCACAGGCGCCCAGCCGCTACGTCGGCATGCAGGAAGAGCCGCTGCGTCCGGCAGGCAGGAGCTACATCGCGTCGGTGGGCATGCTGGCGCTGTTGCTGGCGGCCATGCCGATCCTGACGGCCAGTTCGCCCTACACCACGGTGCTGCTCATCGACCTTCTGATCGCGGCGCTGTTCGCCGCGAGCCTGCACTTCATCATGGGGCCGGCCGGCATGCATTCGTTCGGCCATGCCGCGTACTTCGGCCTGGGCGCCTATGCAGCGGCGCTGCTGGCGCGCTCGGCGGGCTTGCCGATGGAGCTCACGCTGGTGCTGGCTCCGGTGGCAGCGGGCCTGGGCGCGCTGGTGTACGGCTGGTTCGCGGTGCGCCTGTCGGGTGTCTACCTGGCCATGCTGACGCTGGCCTTCGCGCAGATCACCTGGGCCGTGGTGTACCAGTGGGACGACTTCACCGGCGGCAGCAACGGCCTGACCGGCGTTTGGCCGTCCGACTGGCTGGCGGACAAACGCAACTACTACTGGCTCACGCTGGTGCTGGTCGGCCTGGGCGTCTGGGCGCTGCGCCGCATCCTGTTCTCGCCCTTCGGCTATGCACTGCGTGCGGGGCGCGACTCGGTGCTGCGCGCCGACGCCATCGGCATCGACGTCAAGCGCATGCAGTGGGCGGCCTTCGTGGTCGCCGGCGTGGCAGCCGGCCTGGCCGGGGCGCTGTTCGCTTATTCCAAGGGCAGCATCTCGCCCGAGACGCTGGCGGTCGGCAAGTCGGTCGACGGCCTGGTGATGGTGCTGCTTGGCGGCATCCAGACCCTGGCGGGGCCGGTGGTCGGTGCCTTCACCTTCAGCTGGCTGCACGATACGGTGGCCCGCAACACCGACTACTGGCGGGCCATGCTGGGCGGCATCATCTTGCTGCTGGTGCTGCTGTTCCCGCAGGGCATCGCGGGGTCGGTCAAGCTGATTGCGGATCGCTTGCGGGGCCGCAAGGACGACGTGGCGGCCGACAAGGCTGCCGAACAACCCATGCGCGCGAGCGCCGCCGCCGGGGAGGTGGCACGATGAGCCTCTTGCAAGTACGCGACCTCGGCAAGTCCTTCGGCGGCGTCAAGGCCGTCGACGGCATCACCTTCGACCTGGCGCCCGGCGAACTGCTGGCGCTCATCGGACCGAACGGCGCCGGCAAGTCGACCACCTTCAACATGGTCAACGGCCAGCTTCGTGCCGACCAGGGCTCGATCCGCCTGTCGGGCACGGAGCTCGTTGGAAAGAAGCCGCGCGAGATCTGGCGCCTGGGCGTGGGCCGCACCTTCCAGATCGCCGAGACGTTCTCGTCGCTCACCGTGGTCGAGAACGTGCAGATGGCGCTGCTGTCCGACGACCACCGGCTCTTCTCGATGTGGCGCCGCGCCGCCGACCACAAGCGCGACGAGGCGCTGGCGCTGCTCGACCAGGTGGGCATGAAGGCGCAGGCCGACCGGCCATGCAGCGTGCTCGCCTATGGCGACGTCAAGCGTGTGGAACTGGCCATCGCCATGGCCAACTCGCCCAAGCTGCTGCTCATGGACGAGCCCACTGCCGGCATGGCGCCCAAGGAGCGCAACTCGCTCATGGCGCTGACCAAGCAACTGGTGGTCGAGCGCGGCATGGCGGTGCTCTTTACCGAGCACAGCATGGACGTGGTCTTCGCCTATGCCGACCGCATGATCGTGCTGGCGCGCGGGCGGCTCATCGCCGAGGGCAAGCCACTGGAAATTCGCGACCATCCCAAGGTGCAGGAGGTCTACTTCGGCACCGGAACGACCTTCGAGAAAAAGGCGGCCTGAGCATGAGCATGACCGACCAAGCCCTGCTGTCGACCCAGTCCCTGTGCGCCTGGTACGGCGCGGCGCAGATCCTCTACGACGTCGACCTGGAGGTGCGCCGCGGCGAAGTGGTGGCCCTCATGGGCCGCAACGGTGCGGGCAAGTCGACCACGCTGAAGGCCATCATCGGCATGCTGGCCAAGCGCCGCGGATCGGTGCGCTTCATGGGTCACGACATCAGCAAGAGCGAACCGCATGTAGCCGCCCGGCTGGGCCTGGGCTTCGTGCCCGAAGACCGGCGGGTGTTCACCGACCTCACCGTCACCGAGAACCTCGAGGTAGGCCGGCAGGCCGCGCGCAGCTGGAGCGACGGAAGCAGCGCGCCGCACTGGACGCCCGAGCGCCTGTACCAGCTGTTCCCGAACCTTGGCGAGATGCCCAACCGCCCGGGCGGGCGCATGAGCGGCGGCGAGCAGCAGATGCTGACCGTGGCGCGCACGCTGATGGGCAACCCCTACCTGGTCCTGCTGGACGAGCCATCCGAGGGCGTGGCCCCGGTCATCGTCGAGCAGATGGCCCACATGATCAATGCGCTCAAGGCGCAGGGCGTGAGCATCCTGCTGTCGGAGCAGAACATGCATTTCGCCGAGCTGGTGTCGGACCGCGCCTATGTGCTGGAAAAAGGCCAGATCCGCTATGAGGCGACGATGGCCGAACTGGCGGCCAACGACGAAGTGCGCCGCACCTATCTGAGCGTATGAACGAACATCCCACGGCTTTTTTTCATCACAGGAGCTTGCTATGTCCGAATCGCATGGAGTTCTTAAGCGTCGACAACTGCTGTCGGGAGCGCTGGCACTGATGGGCACCGTGGCTGTACCCGCGTTCGCGGCGGACAAGAAGGTCAAGCCCGGCACCAATGCCGCGCTGATCGTGGTGGACGTGCAGAACTGCTTCATCGACGGCGGCACGCTGCCGGTCAAGGGCGGCGCCGAGGTCGTGCCGGTGATCAACAAGCTGGCCGGCTCGTTCGAGAACATCATCGTCACGCAGGACTGGCACACCGCCGGCCATGCTTCCTTCGCCAGCACGCATTCGGGCAAGAAGCCCTTCGACAGCGTCAAGCTCGGCTACGGCCAGCAGGTGCTGTGGCCTGACCACTGCGTGCAAGGCACCGACGATGCCGCGCTCAACAAGGACCTGAAGCTGCCCACCGCGCAGCTCATCATCCGCAAGGGCTATCACAAGGATGTCGACAGCTATTCGGCCTTTGTCGAAGCTGACCAGAAGACGCCCACCGGCCTGGCGGGCTACCTGAAGGCGCGCGGCATCAAGACCGTCTTCGTGACGGGCCTGGCCACCGATTTCTGCGTGGCATGGACGGCGCTGGACGCGCGCAAGGCGGGCTTTGCCACCTACGTGATCGAGGACGCCACCCGCGCCATCGACCTCAACGGCTCGCTCGCCGCCGCCTGGAAGCAGATGCAGGCCAAGGGCGTCAAGCGCATCCAGTCTTCGGACATTGCCTGACGCGCACTCAAAAGGCATGCCCCGGCTGTTGCTCTCCGTCAACGCACGCCGCGTCGAACTCGACGACGTGCCTCGGGAGGCCAGCCTGTTGCACGTGCTGCGCAACGACCTGTCGCTCAACGGGCCCAAATACGGTTGCGGCCTTGGCCAGTGCGGCGCCTGCACGGTGCATGTGGACGGCGTGGCGGCCCGAGCCTGCGTGATCGCCGCGCATGGCGTGGCCGGGCGCGAGATCACCACCCTCGAAGGACTCGGCGGCCGTGGGCGCTGGCACCCGGTGCAGCAGGCCTTCGAGAAGGAGCAGGCCGCGCAGTGCGGCTACTGCCTGAACGGCATGGTGATGCAGGCCGCCGCACTGCTGGCTCGCGAGCCGAGCCCGTCGCCCGAGCGCATCCGCGCCGAACTGTCGGGCAACCTGTGCCGCTGTGGCACGCACGTCGAGATCCTGCGCGCGGTGCAGACCGCCGCCCAGGCCGCGACGGAGGCGACAGGAGCCGCGCCAGCGTGACGGGCCGCGCAGGCCAGCCGCGCACGCGTGCCGACTTCCTCGCCGCAGACGGCGTGCTGGTGGTGGCGCGCGACACGCCCCCGCCACCACCGCCCGCGCCGGGCCAGCCCGCCGCCGTCGCTCCCAACCCGGCCGAAGGCCCCGAGATCCTGCTGGCTGTCTGGGACGACGGCAGCATCAGCGCGCTCAACGGCCACGTGGACCTGGGCACCGGCCTGCGCACGTCACTGGCGCAGATCGTGGCCGAGGAACTGGATGCGCCCTTCGACCGGGTGCACATGGTGCTGGGCGACACGGCGCGCGCGCCCAACCAGGGCGCCACCATCGCCAGCGCCTCCATCCAGATCCACGCCGCGCCGTTGCGGCAGGCGGCGGCGCAGGCGCGCGCCTGGCTGATCGAGCGGGCCTCGGAGATGTTGGGTGCGCCGCCGTCGATGCTGCGCACCCGCGACGGCCGCGTCGAACTCGAAGGCGGCGAACACGCCATCGCCTATGCGCAACTCGTGGCCGGCCGGCGGCAGCACTGCATGCTGTCGGGCGATGTCGCGCTCAAGGCGCCGCAGGACTACCGCATCGTCGGCACTTCGCAGGCGCGCGTCGACATTCCGGCCAAGCTCGCCGGCGAACTGGTGTTCGTGCACGACATGCGGCTGCCGGGCATGTTGCATGGGCGCGTGGTGCGTCCGCCTTATGCGGGCGCCGACCATGGCGACTTCATCGGGCGGACGCTCGAGTCGGTCGACGAATCTTCCATCGCCCACATTCCCGGCGTGCGCGCGGTGGTGGTGCAAGGCGACTTCGTCGGCGTGGTGGCCGAGCGCGAAGAACTGGCCGAGCAAGCCATGCGCGAGCTGGTGGTGCGCTGGAAACCGTGGCCGGGCATGCCCTCGCTCGCCGATGTGGAAGGCGCGCTGCGCGCCAACCCCGCCACGCAGCGCCTGCTTGTGGACGAAGGCGATGTCGACGGCGCACTGCAGGCGGCAGCGCGGCCGATGCCGCGCACCTATCTGTGGCCGTTCCAGATGCATGCCTCCATCGGCCCTTCATGCGCGGTGGCGCATTGGTGTGCGCAGGACGAAGCGGGCGCGACCCGTCTGCGCGTGTGGGCCGGCACGCAGAACCCCCATGTGCTTCGGCGCGACCTGGCCCAACTCGCCGAGCTCGACGAACTGGCGGTGGACGTGGTGCGCATGGAGGCCGCCGGCTGCTATGGCCGCAACGGCGCCGACGACGCGGCCGCCGACGCAGCGCTGCTGGCACGCGCGGTGGGCGCGCCCGTGCGGGTGCAGCTCACGCGCGAGCAGGAACATGCCTGGGAGCCCAAGGGCGCGGCGCAACTGATGCAGGTGCGCGGCGGACTCGATGCGCAGGGCGGCGTGGCCGCGTACGACTTCGAGACCTCGTACCCCTCCAACGGCGCGCCGACGCTGGCACTGCTGCTGACCGGTCGCGTCGAGGCCAAGGCCCAGGCCTTCGAGATGGGCGATCGCACGGCGCGCCCGCCCTACGAGTTCGGCAACCTGCGCGTCAAGGTCAACGACATGGCGCCGATCGTGCGCGCCTCGTGGCTGCGCGGCGTGTCGGCGCTGCCCAACGCCTTCGCACACGAAAGCTATGTGGACGAACTCGCGACCGCCGCGGGTGTCGACCCAGTCGCTTTTCGACTGCGGCACCTGCACGACCCGCGTGCCGTCGACCTGGTGCGCGCCACGGCCGACAAAGCCGGGTGGCGCCCGCGCATCGGCCCGCAGGAAAACTCGGACGGCGGCCTGGGGCCGGGCGGCGACATTCTGTTCGGACAGGGCTTTGCCTACGCCCGCTACGTGCACAGCAAATGGCCTGGCTTCGGTGCGGCCTGGTCGGCCTGGGTGGCCGACGTGGAGGTCAACCGCAAGACCGGCGAAGTGCATGTGCGGCGCGTCGTCGTCGGCCACGATGCGGGCCTGGTGGTCAATCCGGCGGGCGTCGAGCACCAGGTGCACGGCAATGTCATCCAGGCCACCAGCCGCGCCTTGAAGGAGCAGGTGCGGTTCGCGCCGGAGCCGACGCCGCCTGCGGCGGGCACCAGCGCATCCGCCGGAGAACTGGCGCCGATTCCCGGCCAGCTGCCGGCCGGCGTGGTGGCCAGCCGCGAATGGGGCAGCTACCCGATCCTGAACTTCCGCGAAGTGCCGGTGATCGAGGTGCTGCAGGTGCCTCGCCCGGGCGAGGCGCCGCTGGGTGCCGGCGAATCTGCTTCGGTGCCTGGCACGGCGGCCATCGCCAACGCGATCTTCGATGCCACGGGCATCCGCTTCCGGGCGCCGCCCTTCACGCCGGAAGTGGTGCGTGCGGCGCTCCATCCCTTGGCCGCGCCGCCGGCGGGCGGCGGCAGTGCCGGCGCCCATGGCGCGAATGCGGGCGCAGCGGCCACCCCGCCTGATCGGGCCGGCGAACATGCACGAAGCAGCGCGCCGGCCAATGCGCCCTGGCCACGTCGACGCGCCTGGTGGGCGACGGCCGGGGCCTTGATCGTCGGCGGCCTTGGCGCCATCGCCGGCCTGCTGGGCTGGCGGCCATCGATCGCGCCGGTGACCATCACCACGCCAGTGTTCAGCGATGCGACCATCGAGCGCGGCCGGGTGCTGGCGGCGCTGGGCGACTGCGCCGTCTGCCACACCGCGCCGGGCGGCGCCGTCAACGCCGGCGGCCGGCCCATGCAGACGCCGTTCGGGACCATCTACAGCACCAACCTCACGCCCGATGCGCAGACGGGCCTGGGACACTGGTCGTTCAGCGCCTTCCAGCGCGCCATGCGCGAAGGCATCTCGCGCGACGGGCACCACCTGTACCCGGTGTTCCCCTACACCGACTTCGCCAAGACCAGCGACGACGACCTGACGGCGCTGTATGCGTACTTCATGTCGCTGCCGCCGGTGCGCAGCGAGACGCCGCCGGCCGAACTCCAGTTCCCCTTCGGCATGCGGCCGCTGATGGGCGTGTGGAACGCGCTGTTCCACGACCCGGCGCCCTATGCGCCCCAACCCGATCGCAGCGCGCAGTGGAACCGCGGCGCCTATCTGGTCGAAGGGCTGGGCCATTGCGGCGCCTGCCACACGCCACGCAACGCCATGGGCGCCGAGCAAACGGGCCAGTCGCACTTCGCCGGCGCCCTGGTCGATGGTTGGGAAGCGCCGCCCCTGACTGCGCTCGCGTCGAAATCGGCCGTGCCCTGGACGGCCGATGCGCTTTATCGCTACCTTCGCCATGGCTACAGCGCCGAACACGGCGCAGCCGGCGGCCCCATGGCCCAGGTAGTGCGTGAACTGGCGGCAGTGCCCGACGAGGACGTTCGGGCCATGGCCACCTATCTGGCCTCCTTCCAGGGCGACACGTCCGAGGCGCAGGCGCGGCAACTGGCGCAGCAAGCGGTGCGCAGGGCAAGCCAGATGCAGCCGACCCCCGGCGTTGCGCAAAGGCTCTTCGACGGCGCCTGCGCGGCCTGCCATCACGATGGCGACGGGCCCACCTTGATCGGCGCAAACGTGCCGCTGGCCTTGAACAGCAACCTGACCAGCGCCCGTCCGGACAACCTGCTGCGCACGCTGCTCGAAGGCGTGCGCGAGCCGGCAACGCGCGACATCGGCTTCATGCCATCGTTTGCCGAGGTCCTGGACGACGCACAGATCGTCGAGCTGGCGTCCTGGATGCGGGCGCGATTTGCGCCGCAGGAGGCGCCTTGGCCCGATCTGGCGCGCAGCGTCCGAGAGGCGAGGGCGGCGGCCACGCATGAGGCGGCCGCCCAATTGCGCGCGAGCACGCCGTCCGCCGCCGGGCGCTGAGCCACTTCAATCGCGTGACCACGGTCGATTGGCCGGAACGCCCATCGCATCGTAGGATCGCGCAGTCACGCCACCGCGCCAGTCGAGCGCGCGCATCGAACCATCACAGGAGCCAACGCTTGAACGCCATCCTTTCGCCCGAACGCAGCCTTCCGCAAGACGCAGCCCGTGCCACGCTGGTGGGGCGCATCTGGCAACCGGGCGTCGGCCCCACGCTCGTGGGCGTGCTCGGAGACGGGCTGCATGACCTGTCGCGCATCGCGCCAACCAGCAGCGAACTGTTCGAGATGGGCGACGCCGCCGCGCCCGCCGTGCAAGCGGCATTGAATTCGGGCAAGGCGTCTCGCGTGGCCGATCTGGCCGCTGCGCTGGCCAACAGCGACGAAACCACGCGAGACACCGCCAAGCCCTGGCTGCTGGCACCGTGCGACCTGCAAGTGGTGAAGGCCAGCGGCGTCACCTTTGTCGAAAGCCTGCTTGAACGCGTGATCGAGGAGCAGGCACGCGGCGATGCCTCCAAGGCCGAGTCGGTGCGCGCCGCGCTCAGTGGCGTGCTCGGCGACAACCTGGCCGGCATCGTGCCCGGCTCGGCCCAGGCGCAGAAGGTCAAGGAAGTGCTGCTGGCCCAGGGCGCCTGGTCGCAATACCTGGAGGTGGGCATCGGCCCCGATGCCGAGATCTTCACCAAGGTGCCCGTCCTTTCTTCCGTGGGCACCGGGGCGGACATCGGCATCCATGCCAAGTCGGAATGGAACAACCCCGAGCCCGAGGTCGTGCTGGCCGTCAACAGCCGCGGGCAGACGCTGGGTGCTGCCTTGGGCAACGACGTGAACCTGCGCGATTTCGAAGGCCGCAGCGCACTCCTGCTGGGCAAGGCGAAGGACAACAACGCCTCGTGCGCCATCGGGCCTTTCATCCGCCTGTTCGACGAGCACTTCGACATCGCGTCGGTGCGCAGGATCACCGTCGGGCTGGAAGTGCTGGGGCCCGAGGGCTTCCGGCTCGAAGGCTCCAGTTCGCTGCAGAAGATCAGCCGCGATCCGCTGGACATCGTCGGCCACGCCATTGGCGCGCATCACGACTATCCCGACGGACTGATGCTGTTCCTGGGCACCATGTTCGCGCCGGTGCAGGACCGCTTCGGGCCGGGGCAGGGCTTCACGCATGCGGTGGGCGACCAGGTGACCATCTCTGCCCCTGAACTGGGTGCGCTGGTCAATCGCGTGGTGCATTCGCACCAGGCTGCGCGCTGGGAGTTCGGCATCACGGCCCTGATGCGCAACCTGGCTGCGCGCGGCCTGTTGGCCGCATCGTCTTCATCGTCGAACTGATCAACCTGAAAGGCTGTCATGAAGGTGCTCTGGAAGTTCTTCGTCAACACCCTCGTCGGCGGCCTGCTGGTGCTGCTGCCAGCCTACCTGGCCATACTGCTGATCGCCAAGGGTGTGAAAGGTTTGATCGAAGTCGTCAAGCCACTGGTGAATCTCATGCCCATCGAGGCGGAGCACCATGCCATCGTCGCATTGCTGATCGTCATCGCGGCCTGCTTCCTGGTGGGGCTGGCAGTGCAGACCTGGCCCGGCCGCCCGCTGGGCAGATGGTTGGACAAGGGTCTGCTCGACCGCATTCCCGGCTACACCTTCCTGCGCAGTCTGCTGGGGCGAAGCTTCGGCGACGAATCGGCCGAGTTCCGCGTGGCCTTCATCGAGTTCGACGACAACACCGCCATGGGCTTCGTGGTGGAGGAGCATGCCGACGGGCAGTTCACCGTCTTCATGCCGTCGTCGCCCACGCCGTTCTCCGGGACGGTGCTGCTGATGCCGGCAGCGCGTGTTCATTTCGTCGACGTGCCTTTCAGGCAGGCGTTCACGTCACAGGCGAAATGGGGCACCGGCGTGCGCAACATCGCGCAGATGCTGGAGCAGCAGCGCGCGGCACGCGGCTGAGGCGCCGCGCAGTTCTGCGCAAACTTTAATCAAACGTTTTCAGTACCCGACTGGTTAACTCCTAGTTGACATTGGCGCCCTTGGGGCGCCCGAGAATTCCCGCCCACACAAGAAAACGGGTCAGGGAGTCGAGGTGTCACACAGTGAAGGTGCGTGGACGCAATGTCCGCGCGGCAAGTTCGTTGCCAAACAACGGCTGCGCAAGCGGCACGCGATTGCAATTGCCATGATGGCGCTCTCGTCGACGGGGGCATGGGCGCAGGCGAATGCCAGCACGCCGCATCCGCATGTCGAGGAGATACGTCAGCGCGAGCGCGAGAAGGCGCTGCGAGCGGAGCAGGAAAAGGCGGTCGACGCGCGTCTGCCAGGCATGGGCGTCGCACCTGCACCGCGCTTGCCGGACCAGGAATCTCCGTGCTTTGCCATCGACCGGATCGAACTGCGCGGCGAGGAAGCCGAGCGCTTCCAGTGGCTCCTCTCGGCCGCGGCCGGCGAGGGTGGCGACGACAACCCGTTGGGTCGCTGCCTGGGCACCGAGGGCGTCAACACCGTCATCGCGCGCCTGCAGCAGGCGCTGATCGGCAAGGGGTGGGTCACCAGCCGCGTACTGGCTGCGCCGCAAGACTTGAGCCAGGGCACGCTGGCGCTGACCCTTGTTCCCGGGCGCATTGCCGCCATCCGCTTCGCGGACTCGGTGGCAGAAGGCGAGCGGACCAGCTTGCGCACAGCCATTGCGGCGCAGGCCGGCGATCTGCTCAACCTGCGCGACATCGAGCAGGGCCTGGAGAACTTCAAGCGCCTGCCCACTGCAGACGCAGACATCCAGATCCAGCCCTCGACCGCCGCCGGTGCCGGGCCGGGCGACAGCGACCTCGTCGTTCAGTACAAGCGAGTCCAGCCGCTCGGACTGCCCCTGCGCGTATCGCTGAGCCTGGACGACAGCGGCACCAAGGCCACGGGCAAGACGCAGGGCGGCGTGACGCTCGCATGGGACGGCCCGCTTGGGCTGAACGACCTGGCGTACGTCAACCTCAGCCACGACCTGTTCAACCACAGCGGCCAAGGCACCGACGCGCAGACCTTCCACTACTCCATCCCGTATGGCGATTGGCTGCTGGGCGCCACCGCTTCGAACAGCAACTACCACCAGACCGTGGCCGGCTATTCGCAGGACTATGTGTATGGCGGCGAAACGAGCAATGCTGAAGTGCGCCTGTCGCGGCTTGTCCATCGCAACAGCAACAGCAAGTCGACCTTGTCGGTGCGCGCCTTCCAGCGCACATCGAGCAATTACATCGACGACACCGAAATCGAAACGCAACGGCGCGTCGTCGGTGGCTGGGAACTGGGGCTGAACCACCGCCATTTCATCGGCTCGGCAACGCTCGATGCCAACGTGGCCTGGCGCCAGGGCACCGGCGCCTTCGGATCGTTGGAGGCGCCAGAGCAGATGTGGGGCGAAGGCACTTCGCACATGCGCTTGGGCACGGCCGACGTGAGCCTGGGCGTGCCTTTCGAGATGGCCGGGCAACGCTTGCGCTACGGCGGCCTGTGGCGTGCGCAATGGAACGACACGCCCTTGACCCCGCAAGACCGCTTCGCCATCGGCGGGCGCTACACGGTTCGCGGCTTCGACGGCGAAACCAGCCTGATGGGCGAGCGCGGCTGGCTGATTCGCAACGACCTGGGCTGGGCCATCGAGCGCATCGGCGCCGAAGCCTACGTGGGCGTGGACTACGGCCACGTGGGCGGCCAGTCGGTCAAGTACCTGCTCGGTGATTCGCTCGCCGGCGCCGTACTCGGCCTGCGCGGCAGCTTCAAGTCGCTGAGTTACGACGTGTTCGTCGGAACGCCGATCAAGAAGCCCGAGGGCTACCGCACGGCGAACGTGACGGCCGGGTTCAGCCTCAACTACAGCTTCTGAGGAAGCTGCCAACAACAGCAGCGGCGCCGCGATGCATCTGGGGTATGCCAGTGACGGCAGCTTCTCTGTCATGACGAGCTTTGCAGCGGTGCTGAGCCAACGGGCACCTTACGTCGGCGTAGGCAGGCTCAACTGCAAGCAGTAGGCAAGCCAAGAGAGAGTGTCGACCTAGGGATTACCCAACTGAGGATGGGTAGAGGGACTGCGGCTGCAATGCGGCCACTGGGAATAGAGGGAGCAAAACAATGAACAAGTATTTTCATCGCGTGATCTTCAACGCCGCGCGCGGGCTGCGCATGGTGGTGCAGGAGACGGCGCGCAGCGTTGGCAAGGGCGCATCGCGCTCCACCGCAACGACAGCGGCAGGCCTGTTCGGCACCTTGGTGCTGGTGGGCAGCGTGCACGCCCAAATCGTTGCCGACCCCAATGCCCCTGGCAACCAGCGACCCACCGTCCTGCCCGCACCCAACGGTGCGCCGGTGGTGAACATCCAGGCGCCATCGGCCGCTGGCGTGAGCCGCAACACCTACAAGCAGTTCGACGTCGATGGCAGGGGAGCCATCCTCAACAACAGCCGCACCAATGTGCAGAGCCAGACGGGCGGCTGGATACAGGGCAATCCGTGGCTCGCACGCGGGCCGGTTCGCATCATCCTCAACGAAGTCAACAGCGCCAATCCGAGCCAACTGCGCGGCTTCGTCGAAGTGGCGGGCCAGAAGGCCGAAGTCATCATCGCCAACCCGGCGGGCATCCAGGTCGATGGCGGCGGCTTCATCAATGCAGGCGGCGTTACCCTGACGACGGGCACGCCGCAATTCAACAACGCCGGAAGCCTCGAGAGCTTCCTGGTGCGCGGCGGCACCATCAGCATTGAAGGTGCCGGCCTGGATGCCAGCCGCACCGACTACGCCGCCATCCTCAGCCGCGCCTTGCAGGTGAACGCGGGCATCTGGGCCAAGGAACTCAAGGTCGTGACCGGCGCCAACAGCGTGAGCGCCGACGCGGCCCAAGCCACGCCCGTGGCGGGTGCTGGCGCAGCGCCCACCTTTGCGTTGGATGTGTCGCAGCTGGGCGGCATGTATGCCAACAAGATCGTGCTGATCGGCACCGAGGCCGGCGTGGGCGTGCGCAATGCGGGCGGCATCGGCGCCGGTGCCGGCGAACTGGTCGTCACCAGCGCCGGCCGGCTGGAAAACCGCGGCACCATGGAAGCAGCGCGCCTGCAACTGGCCAGCGCGAGCGAAATCGACAACAGCGGCGGCACGCTGCGGCAGACCGGCGGCAATGCACTCACGATCAGCGCGCCGATGCTGAGCAACCGCAACGGCGGCGTGATCGGTGCTGAGCCTGTGGCCGTGCCGAATGCCGGTGAAGGCACTGGCACGACCGAGGGCGCAGGTGCGGGTGGCGGAGGCAGCACTGGTACGGGCGGCAATGGCGCATCCAATTCGAGCGGCGGCACCGGCAGTGATCCGGGCGCCGGGCCAAGCGCAGATGCAGGCGCGCCTTCAACCGCGGCCACCGTGCCGGCGCCTCTGCCGCCAGGGCAGATCACTGCCACTGACGGTGTTCGCAACGACGGCGGGCGCATCTACGTGGGTGGCGACATCACGCTGCAGACTCCGCAGATCGACAACAGCGGCGGCACGCTGAGCGTGAAGGAACTGAACGTCAGCGGCCCGCGCTTTGCGAATGCAGGCGGAACGCTGAATGTGCGGGAACGGTTCAGCGCGAATGTGGGGGAATTCGACAACTCGGGTGGGGCGTTGCAGGCGGGGCAGGTGGAGGTCGATGCCTCGGGGCGCTTCATCAATCGAGGCGGCACGCTGCGAAGCTCCGGCAGCATTTCCGTCGTTGCTCGCGAAGACATCGACAACGGCACAGGCCGCATCGAATCGGGCGGCGATGCGTTGTTGCGCGCCGGCAAGGGGTTCAACAATCAAGCGGGGCGGGCCGAGGCGATGGGCGCGCTCGAAGTTCAGGTGGGGCATGCCATCGACAACGCCTCCGGCACACTCGCGGCCAACCAGGGGGTCTCTCTCTCGTCGCAATCGCTGAGCAATGCCGGGGGGCGCATTGAATCCGCCCAAGCGGATGTTCGGCTATCAACGCTTGGCGAGTTCGACAATGCTGACGGCAGCGTCAGCGCCGCCAACGACCTTGTCGTCGACGCCGGCGCGCTTGATGTTGCGCGCGGCGGCGCACTGCGTGCGAACCGCGATGTCAGCATCCACCTGAGCAGCGAGTTGAACGCAGAAGGGCGCCTGCAAGCTGGGCGACATCTGGGCGTACAGGCCGGTTCCATTCGGGCCGACCAAGGCAGCCAGCTTCTTGCCGGGGTGGACGCGCAAGGGAATGTCACTGACGTGGGTGACCTGCGACTACAGACCTCAGGAGATCTGGCACTGCACGGCACCGCCGTGGCCGCTGGTGACCTAAGTCTTGACGGCAGCGCCTTGGATCTGTCAGCCAGCACCACGAGCGCGCGAAGCACAAAGCTGTCGGCGCGGCAGGGGGGAATCGATACCAGCGGCGCAACGATCTCCAGTGGCGGCCTCTTGGAGATCCGCACCCGCGGCGGGGCCGCGTCGGTCCTCAACAATCAGAACGGATTGCTCAGTGCCGGCGCGATCGATGTGGTGGCAGGAGCAATCGACAACAGCAGCGGCGGCCGCATCGAGCAGACCGGCGAGGGTGTGGCTGCAATTGCCACTGAAGGCAACCTGAGCAACAACGGGGGGAGCATCGTCAGTGCGGGCGGGCTGCAACTCGAAGCTGGAGGTAGCGTCGACAACACACAGGGGAGCGTTGTCAGCCGCCTCGGGACGCGGGTGGCGGGCACGGAACTGCTCAACACGAATGGCTCGATCGTGTCGGTCGAGGGCGATGCCGCCGTCGACGTTCAAGGCGCCATCGTGAACTCGGCAGGAGCCATTCAGTCTGGCAAAGCAGTCACGCTTAGCGGCCAAGGCGTTTCAAACGAATCCGGCCTGATCGCTGCGGGCTCCGTTGACATCGACGCCAGGTCCAACGCGCTCGACAACACGAACGGAAAGATCATCGGTCAAGACGACGCGGGCACAGGCGCCGTGCACCTGGCCGGCGCATCGTTGACCAACGCCGGCGGCCTTGTTGGCGCGCAGCAGAACGTGGACGTCCGCGTCGACGCGTTGACCAACCAAGATGGACAGATCGTGTCCGGCGATGCATTGCAGCTACAAGCAACGACGCTGGACAACACCGAGGGTCTCATCCGCGCGGGCGGCGCCGTTCAAATCGAGGCGCAGCGCGTCCGCAACTCGAACACTGTCACGAGAACCGCTGGGGCCCTACTCTTGGCGGCCGACGGTGAGCGGACCGATGCCGGAAAGGGCATCGAAGGCAATCAGGTGCAGATCGCGACCGGCACGCTTCTGAACGACAACGGCGCCGTGCGTGCAATCGATAAGGTCTCCATCCTGGCCAGCGCGCTGGTTGACAACGCCGGCGGCGATATCGAAGCAGGGAACAGCGTCGAGTTGCGCAATGCCGGCACCGACGCCAACCGAGCGCTCGCCGTGGGCAATGGGGGCGGCAGCATCGTCGCCAATGGCCATGTCGCCATCGATGCGGCAAGCCTGTCCGGCAACGGCAGCGTGATGGCCGGAGAGCAGCTCGACATTGCCTTGACGCAAGACTTCGACAACAGCGGGCATCTGGTGTCGGCAGGCGACCTCTCGCTGAGCACCAAGGGGCGCCTGACCAACAGCGGTGACATCACAGCCTGGGGCACCCTTCACGTTGCGGCGAAGGACATCGACAACACCGCGACGGGTGAGATCAGCGGCGCCAACACCATCATCAGCGCAACGGGCAACCTGACCAACCGAGGCCTGATCGACGGCAACGCGACACGCATCGACGCGGGCGAGCTGACCAACATCGGCACCGGCCGCATCTATGGAGGGCAACTGTCCATTGCGGCCAAGACGCTCAACAACTTGGCCGAGACGGTGGATGGGCAGCAGAAGGCCGCCACCATCGCCGCGCGCGAACGCCTTGATGTTGGCGCCTTGACGTTGAACAACAACGACGGAGCGCTGATCTACAGCGATGGCGATATGGCCATCGGTGGCGCGCTCGACGCCAACGGCCGCGCCACCGGCTCGGCGCTGAGCTTGAACAACCACGCCGCCAGCATCGAATCCGCAGGCAATATGCGCATCGACACGCTGACGCTTTCAAATACCAACGGTGGTGTCAGCTGGTCGATGACGCCCGGCGGTGGCGAGCGGGTCATTGAGTACGCCGTGCCGGGCGACGCCAGGCGATACCCTGCCGATCAGGTCTTGTTCAGCACGAGCAGCTTTGGATATGGCGGCTGGATGTCGTTCACGTCTCACGACGCTGCCGACCCGAGGTCGCCGGGCGACAACGCCAACATCGTCCTGCTGGTGCCGGCCAAGGAATACCCGCTGGAGCGCTTCCGGCGCTACTACCTTCAGTCGCCGCGCAACAGCGCGGACCTGAGCTACCAGGTCGTCGTCAATCCCGGCAGCGCACAACAAGTGGAAACGCAAACCGCCCCAGGCGCCTGGTATCCGCGCGATGACGCCATCTGGGCCGACTTCGGCGTTGCGCCGCCGCCAGTGGATGTCCCCGCTTCGCATCCGGGTTGGATCGATCCCAACATCGTCGTCGGGCAGACGGGCTGGAAGCGCATCGTCAACACGGAGAGCGGCAGCTACGAAGACCTCGTGCCCTTCGACCATCCGGTTACGCAGGAGGAATACGACCAATGGCAAGCCTACCGTCAGGCACACGCCAAGCTTGACGTCGCGCTCAAACGCTTCATCGACACGATCACGGGCAACGACTGGGAACTGCCGGGCGCACGCTCGCACTTCTTCGGCACCTACGACGCCTTCGACTACACCGTCAGCAGCACCACACCGGTACTCACCAGCTCGGCGCCGGCTCGCATCGTGGCCGGTGGAACGTTGGACATCAATCTCGCATCCGGGCGCAATGAGATGAGCGACATCCTGGCCGGTGGAAAGCTCACTGTGCGAGGCGCCAACATCGCCAACGACCCTGTCATCGTCAACGGCACGCGCGAGACCAACGGCACGGCCATCCATAGCTACGTTGCCACCCACACGTTCTCGGACGACGAGCGGCGCTACGACACCGTTGGCATGCAGGAAAGCCGGCCTTTCAGCGTGACGCTTGGTGCCGGGCGCGTCGAAGGCGATCAAAACATCAAGGCGGGCCGCCCGATCGACGACAAATCTGAAGCGGCAAATCCATCGCAGGCGCAGGGCGCCGGTGGCGTACAAGGCGGGCGTCCGGTCGCACCCATCATGGAGGTACCTACCTCTGTCACGAGCGGCGAACTGGGCGCTTCGTCCAGCGCGAAGTCCGTGGCCGTGCGCACCAGCATGCCCGATGCTACGCTGCCCACGGCCAGTCTGTTTCGCTCGGTTCCCGATTCCACCCACCTCATCGAAACCGACCCGCGCTTTGCGAACTACCGCCAGTGGCTCAGCAGCGACTACCTGCTGGGGCTGATGGGCGCAGACCCGAGCACCACCCTCAAGCGCCTGGGCGACGGCTACTACGAGCAGCGCCTGATCAACGAACAGGTGGCCAAGCTCACCGGCTACCGCTACCTGGACGGGTTCAGCAACGACGAAGAGCAATACAAGGCGCTGATGACCAACGGCGCCACCTTCGCCCAGAAGTTCCACCTGACGCCCGGCGTTGCCCTGACGGCCGAGCAGATGGCACAGCTCACCAGCGACATCGTCTGGCTGGTCGAGCAAACCGTCACCTTGCCTGACGGCGGCACGCAGAAGGTGCTGGTGCCCCAGTTGTACGTGCGCGTCAAACCGGGCGACATCGATGGCAGCGGCGCCCTGCTGTCGGGCCGCGAGGTGCAGATGAACCTGAGCGGCGATCTGACCAACCGCGGCACAGTCGCTGGACGAGATGTGGTCAAGATCGACGCACAGAACATCCAGAACATCGACGGTGGCCTGATCACCGGGCGCCAGGTGCTGCTGGATGCCAAGAACGACATCAACAACATCGGCGCCAACATCAGCGCCCAGGAAAAGCTGAGCCTGCACGCGGGCAATGACATCAACGTTGCCAGCAGCGTGCGCCAGAGCCAAGGCACCAGTGGAACCGAACAAACTGGCAGCCAACTGCGAAGCCAGTACGTCGATCGTGTGGCTGGCCTGTATGTCACCGACCCCGGCGGCAGCCTGGAGGCCAAGGCCGAGCACGACATCAACCTCACCGGCGCACAGGTGCGCAGTGAAGGCAGTGTGGCAATGGAGGCGGGGCATGACTTGAACATCGCCGCCGCCCAGACCGGTCGACGCGACAGCTTCGCCTGGAGTGGCTTCAAGATGGAAGCCAGCCGTGAAGACATGCAGACGCAATTGGTCGGCAGCAGCGTCACGGGAGCGGGCAACGTCACCCTCAAAGCCGGCAACGACCTCAAGGCCGAAGCGGCCCAACTCGCCGCAGGTGAAGACGCTACCTTGCACTTGGAAGCCGGCAAGCAGATCACCCTGCGCTCGGGGCTGGATCAGCAAAGCAGCCAGACCACGCACGACTACAAAAGCGGCGTCAACTACCAGAACCTAAGCGCAGCCGGCACTCAGACCAGTCTGGCCGCGACCACCCTGGAGGCCGGCACCATCGAACTCAAGAGCGGCGCCGACACCACCCTGGCAGCTGTCAAGCTCAAGGCCGAAAGCGTGGACATCGAGGCGGAAGGCCGGCTCAAGCTGGAGACCGTTACCACCACCGACACCCATCAGTCCCAAGAAAGCTCGGGCAACGCCTGGGTCGTGGGCACCGATGCGCAAGAGCGCACCGACGAGACGCTCAACTACACCACCATGGAAGTGGGCAAGCTGTCCATCCAGGCCAAGGGTGGTGTCGTCGCGGACGTGGGCGCGACCGTCAGCCTGAACCAACTGGCCCAGCAACCGGGCATGCAGTGGGTAGGCCAGATCATGAACGACCCCGCGCTGGCCGATACCGCGCACTGGAACCGTGTGGAAGAAGCCCACCGCCAATGGCGCGACCAGCAAAGCCAGATGGGGCCGGCCAGCGCGGCGCTGGTGGCGGTGATTGTGGGATTCGCGGCAGCCCCCGCAGCAGCAGCAGCCGGCACGGCAGTCGCAGGTGCCGCGGCAGGCGGTACGGCCACCATGGCCGGCACCGTGGTCGCCGGCGCGGTGCAGGCCGGCACCCTGGCGCTGATCAGCCAGGCGAGCATCTCACTGATCAACAACCAGGGCGACCTGGGCAAGGTCATGGAGGAGCTCGGCTCCAAGCAAAGCGTGCGCAACCTGGCCGCGGCCATCGTCACCGGCGGCGTGCTCGCGGGCATGGGCATGCCGCCCACGGGGCTGTCGGAAGTGGATGCGGGCAGCAAGGGCTTCTTCACCGTCCTGCAGCAAAACCTGCAAGCCCAGGCCGCCACCGCGCTCATACAAAGCGCGATCAACGGCACGGACCTGCAGGACGGCCTGCAGAGCGCACTGATCTCGGCGCTGATCAACACCGTTGGCGCCAAGGTGGCCTCAGGCATTGGTGACCTCAAGGGCAAGGTGCTCAACGACGTGACGCACAAGATGGCGCACGCCATCGCTGGCTGCGCGCTCGGTGCGGCCAAGGCGGGCGACAAGGGCGGCTGCGCGCCTGGGGCCATCGGCGCGGTGGTGGGCGAGTTGATGGCCGAGGCCATCGGCCAAAGCCCCGAGCTGCAGAACTTCCTGGGTGGCAAGAACGAGCAGGTGTACATGGCCGGCCTGTTCGCCAGCCTGGCAGGCGCATTGGCGGGGGGCACGCCCGAGGAGATTGCGATTGCCAACTGGGCGGGGGCCAATGCGGCGGCGAACAATGCCATTCCGCACTCACCAAGCGCGAAGGCCAATGTGGAGGGAGCGCAAGAGAACGCACGGCTGACAGCGGAATGCGAGCCCAACTGCACGGCTGAAGACTTCCGCCGCATCGACCAGCAAGTTGCCAAGGTGGTGTTTGCGGCCACCATGCTGGAGCAGGCGGACAAGGGTGGGCTGAGCCAAGAGGGCGCCGACCAACTTGCCCAGACGATCCTGGAGTTGGCCCCGCTCTACGGCACGGGTGAATCAGTGCTTCAGCTGATTACCGGAAGGAGTAGCCTCACGGGCGAAGAAGCCAGCAGGTTCTGGGCGGCAGTGGGCCTGGTGCCTGTGGGCGGCGGCGTCTTGCGCAAGGTGGGCGAGCCGGCGGTGGATGCACTGACCGTGGCATTGCGGGACCTGAGAGGGGCTGCGGCGAATGCGGTGGAGGTTGGGGCAAAGGGGGGAGCGGCTGTAACAGAGGGATTAGCCTTCCGCACCGATTTGCCAAGCCACATGATTGGCCCTGATGGGTTTACCAAGTCCGGTCAATTGAGTGGCACTCATAACCTTACTAACGCGACAAGCTCGTTGGATGCGGTGGGAGCCACATACACGTTGAAACCAACCGGTACTGCGGGTGTCTATGAACTTCCATATACCTACACCAACCCAGCAACTGGGAAGGTGGTTTCTGGTAGTAAGACCGTATATGACTCCGCTGTGTTTAGCGATCAGACGATGCTAAATAACGCGCAGCAAGCTGGCCAACAGGCCTGGGCGCAGTACTTGAAAAATCCAACGGTCAAGGTCATTGATAGTTCGGTGGGAGGTGTCAATTTCCGTTCCTACATCAACGTCGATAAAAATGGAAACGCGTTCATCGGCAACGTGCATCCAATCAAGTAAGGAGCTTCGGTATGGACTATTTGCAGCAGGCTTTTGGGGGGCTAGATCCGCAGACTGATCAAGATGCAGCGGTCAAGTTTGCCCTGAACGTCATTCTGATGGATGGGCGACTGCACGAGCTGTCGTGCTTGCTGATCGATGGACACGATATCGGTGGAGTGGAAGGAGAGCCTGGTTGGATGATCGAGCGTCGTGATACCGGCTCACTTGGAGAACTTCCATATTATTCAGACTGGCCTGCGAATGCGCGGTTCCATGTGCGCGTAGAGCCGACAGCATTTGAACTTGCTAGCCCAGATATGTTTATGACATCGCATGATTTTTGCCACTATGTTGGAAGGGCGATGGATGCGTATTTGTCGGAAAAGCCTGCTGAAACAGAGATGGCGAAATTGATTGTTTCTCAGCTAAAAGCGTCAGCGTCAGTCTGAGTTTCAAAAGCAGTCGGTGTTGCTTTGGTAGTCTTGTCAAAGCCAGGCGCGTCACGCGCAGAGCATCAATAGCAGTCCAGTCCGGGCATCGAGCCCGGCCCGCCCTGGCAGGGACTGCGGGGTAAATCGCCCGTTAGGCGCTTTAACATAACCGGCTGTTTGGCAAAGTGCGGCCAGTCGAGCCAATAAAAAATACCCGCGGCGCGTCATTGGAGAAAAATAGGTGCTTAGTTGACCGAATTCGTGCGCCGGGACGCGAGCGAAGCGTTGCTGCTCGAAGACCACGAGCAATTCAATTGTGCAACTCTCGTGGAATTTACAACCCCCCCGGTTCCAGGATGGCGGATAGATAGATGAAAAATCGAAGTCTTCTCGAGGAATTGAGAATGGGCGGACTGACAAGCGAGGGTGCGCTAGAAATCGTTGACGAAATAATTGACTCAGATGATGCGCAACACGTGGGAGGTCTTTTGGGGCTTTCTCGTGAGGAGTGGACTGCTTATGCGCAAGGGGCGTCGCTCGTCGCCATTTCAAAATGGAGATATGAAGGATGGCCCAGTCACTGTCATACATGTGGCGCTGACGTATTCGTCGCAAAATTTGGCTGGCTTGTTGTTCAAAGCGAGGACAAATTCTTTGTCAGACATGTAAAGTGCCCGGAAAGAACAGCCGAACCGACCCCTTAACTGGCGGTTGAAGCTCAAGGACAGCACCAACGCCCTGACGCCCATCGATGAAGAGAACCTAATGCGCCAGGCGGGGCGCAGGTGGAGATCACCCGGCTGGGGCGTTGGTTCCTGCAGGAACTACAGTGGTTGTTCGGCCGAGCAGCGACGGAAGGCCTGCCATTCAAATAATTGATAGGAATCGACCAGGCGATGACTGATCGGTTCAAGAAATTCGATTTGGTAAAAAGCCATGAAAAATCGTCCAACGCCGGAGAGAATTCAGGAGTCGCTCTGCATAGAGCAGTTCGATGCAGCCTTTGTGCGTCAGCTTGCGGCGCTCTTTGATGATGCCGAACATTTATCAGAGATGGCGATCGAGCGTGAACAGTGGGTGGCGGTCTATTCTGAAAACGCCGGCCAATTGGATGGCGAAATTGATGGCATTTTGGAATGGCTGCGGGACAACCAAATTACTAGAATCTATGCCACGTCTAAGCACGAGATGGACATGTCGATCGACGGAAAACTATTGATTGTAAGATTGCAAGAGCCCAATCGCCTTGACTTTGTTGATTTGCAGCTTGGGCTGTGGATGTTTGCTGCTGGGACGTCGTCCCCTCAATTGGAGTGGGATACGTGGAGGAATGGCCTCTATTTCAGTAACCCCATTAAATTTGCAATACTGCGAACTGCAGACGGATTGGGAAGTACGACGATAGCGGGGCCGCCAGAACTAATTGCGGCGGTCAAGGCTAACGCCCATCATGGTTTGTACGAGTGGATAGATGGAGTGCTGCCTCCGGATATCAGCGCATGCTAGCGGCCGTGCAGATCCGGGTCGAACGTTATCAATCTCCCAAGTGCGGCCAAGGCGGGCGACAAGGGCGGCTGCGCGCCTGGGGCAATCGGCGCGGTGGTGGGCGAGTTGATGGCCGAGGCCATCGGCCAAAGCCCCGAGCTGCAGAACTTCCTGGGTGGCAAGAATGCTGACGCTGCGCTCCCATGCAAGTTCAACTGCAGAGTTGGGGGCGCATTGGATAGTGGAAATCAAGTCAAGCACTATCGAGGGAAACCTGGTCAGGAGAAGCGATTGAATTCAAGTTTCTGCATTGATGCTCCTGAAGTGAAGGCGGAGGTTGACGAGGCACTTGACGATGAACGACGACTGGAACGAGCCTATTGACGAGATCATGCGCAAGCTTCGGTACTGCTCTTCACCGTGCACTCCAGTGCTGCACCCAATTCGCAAGCGGAGGGCGGCAAACCAACAACAATGCCGACGAGCCAATGTGCCAACTTGGATGTGGCCTGCTTCCGGTGCGGGAGTCAGTCAAAAAAGCCGTTGACACCGGAATAACACGTGCTTTGGGTGAATATCTCGGCTGAGTGAGCGCAGATTATCAGCGCATGGAAAAAATGAAATCAAAATATTCTTTTTTTGCCTGCATTGCTGGCTTGGGGCTCATCTTTATCCCTCTTTATGTGTTCGATGAAGTGGGGTGGGCTTGGTATTTTTTCGCGATGATTGGGTTGGTGCTCGTAGGAATTTCTGGCATAGGGGCTCAAATGGAAATGATGGGCCAAGGCGATACCGGCGAAGAGTTCCTGAGAGAAATGGTTGCATGGGTAAAAGCCAAATTCAAAAGAAAAAAGATGGACGAACAATGATCCGTCGTGCCCCTTAATGGCACGGCTTTCCAGGGAGAGAACAATGAAACGCCCAGCTCAAACAGCCACCATCGCCGCCTGCCTGCTGACCCTCGGCGGCTGCACCTACCGGGAGATCAACCCCGAGGCCGCTCTGAAGCACGAACGCGAGCAAAGCGGCTACGACGAACTTCGCGAAGTCGAGCCCGGCAGCGCCAAGCTGGTTGTGCGCTCCAAGGGCAACCCTTTCCCAGTTCACTTTGCCGTTGCCTCGGCGCCGCAGGCGTGCAGCCGCTACGAGCCCCTTGGCAATGTCGCCTACTTCGGACAAGGCCAGGCGTATCCGTGGATCTCACGTGCACGCGCATGGGCAGCGGCGGGGCCGAGAGCTATCTGTCGCACGAAATCGAGCGCCCCGGCGTGCCACTGCAGTTGCGGGCGATTGGCTCGTGGGCCACCACGACTGCCGGCTACACGGGCCAGCAAACCGGGCAGTGCGGGCCGCTGGAAGCGCGCTTCACACCGCAGGCCGGTCATGCCTACACGGCTGAATTCGTCTGGGCCGACGTCACCGGATGCAAGCTCCAGATCATGGATGCCACCGAGCCCGACGTGCCCAAGCCGGTGATCGAACAGACACCGTTGGCTTGCACGCGGCCAACTGCAAAGTGATCCGATGAGGTCAGCAGTGTCGAGCCGAACTTGACGCCAGCCACCTCATCGAAACCGACCCGCGCTTTGCGAACTATCGCCAGTGGCTCAGCAGTTGGGCCTGCCCACCGAAGGCGCGGGCATGCAACGCGTCTTCTGGGCGAACTCACCCCACCCTCTCCCCCGCCACCCTCCGATACTGCATCGCCTCTGCCACATGCGCCGCCAGCACCGGCTCACTGCCCGCCAGGTCCGCGATCGTGCGCGCCACCTTCAGCGCGCGGTGCGTCGCGCGTGACGACCAGCCGAACTGCGTCGCCGCCTTTTGCAGCAAGCGCCGCGCGTTCGCATCCAGCGCCGCGTGCTGGTCGATCGCATTGCCTTGCAGCGCGGCGTTGGCATGGTCCTGTCGCGCCAGGGCCATGTCGCGCGCTGCAATCACGCGCTCCCTGACCCGAGCGCTCGCCTCGCCCGGCGGCGCATCGATCAACTCCTGCGGCGCGATGGCGGGTACTTCGACATGCAGGTCGATCCGGTCCAGCAGCGGGCCGCTCAGCTTGCCTTGGTAGCGGGCCACCTGGTCCGGCGTACAGCGGCAGATGCCGCGCGGCGATCCCAGGTAGCCGCAAGGGCAGGGGTTCATCGCGGCGATCAATTGGAAGCGCGCAGGGAACTCCGATCGACGCGCTGCACGTGCAATGGTGATGTGTCCGGTCTCCAGCGGTTCGCGCAAGGCCTCCAGGGCGGCGCGACCAAACTCCGGAAACTCGTCGAGAAACAGCACCCCGTGGTGCGCGAGCGAGATTTCGCCCGGCGCTGGGGGCGAGCCGCCGCCCACCAGCGCCACCGCGCTGGCGCTGTGATGCGGCGCTCGGGTGGGGCGCTGCATCCAGCGCTCGGGCTTGAAGCAGCCGGCCAGGCTGGCGACGGCCGCGCTTTGTAGCGCCTCGTCGACTGTCATCGGCGGCAGCAGGCCCGCGAAGCGCTGTGCAAGCATCGACTTGCCCGAGCCCGGTGGCCCGACCATCAACACGCTGTGTCCGCCGGCCGCGGCAATCTCCAAGGCCCGGCGGGCCGCGGCATGGCCTTTGACGTCGCAAAGGTCGGCGTGTTGCGTTGCCTGATCTTGCGGGGGCGGGGCGGATTCGGCGCGCAGCCAACCCTCGCCAGCCGGCAGCGAAGCTTGCAGGCCCTCCGGCGGCGGATGCCCTTCGGGAAGGAACTGTGCAACCACGTCGAGCAGATGCCGCGCCCCGTAGACCGGCACGCCCGGCACCAGCGCCGCCTCGCGGGCGCTGTCGATCGGCAGCACCAGTCGCGCCAGGCTCGCCGCAGGCCCATTGGACGGCCGGGCCAATGCCATGGCCAGGGCGCCACGCACCGGCCGCAGATCGCCGGAGAGTGACAACTCACCTCCGAACTCCCACCCCACCAGGCGCGCCGCATCGACTTGTCCGCTCGCCGCCAGGATCCCCATCGCGATCGGCAGGTCGAAGCGGCCCGAACCCTTGGGCAGATCGGCGGGTGCCAGGTTCACCGTGATGCGCTTATTGCTGGGGAATTCGAGCCCCGCGTTCTGGATGGCGCAGCGAACGCGCTCGCGCGCCTCCTTCACTTCCACATCGGCCAGGCCGACCAGGGTAAAACTCGGCAGGCCGTTCGCCAGATGCACCTCCACGGTCACCTGCGCCGCCTCGAGACCCAACAAGGCGCGGCTCTGCACCAAAGACAAGCTCATTCCTCCCCTTTCCCCAGAATGGTGCATCCACTTCTGGTGCGACGCATCTGCTCGCGCGTCGTCTTGTATTGATTTGAGTCCAACCTCGTCCGAATGTGACAGACCTTGACACACTTTGGCACGCTCCCTGCTTTATCGATGCGCAACCACATTCAACAAAGCAGGAGTCCCTCGAATGATGCACCGTAAACCCGTTCTGGCTGGCGTCTCCATCGCCGCTGCCGCCTTCTTTGCGCCGCAATTCGCGGCGGCTCAGACTGCAGCGGCGCCCGAGGTCTCGCCGCTCACGGCCAATGTCACGCTCACCAGCCTGTACAAGTACCGCGGCCAGGACCAGGACATCCTCAAGGATGGCGGTTCCAACTTCAAGACCAGCGCCTTCAAGCCCGCGATCCAGGGCGGCTTCGACTACGCCCACGAGAGCGGCTTCTACTTCGGCAACTGGAACTCCAGCGTCAACTGGCTCGACGGCAACAGCATCGAGAGCGACCTGTACGGCGGCTACAAGTTCAAGGCTGGCGTGCTGGACTTCGACGTCGGCGTGCTGGGCTACCTCTACGCCGGCAACACCGCGGGCAACACGGTCGAGCTCTATGGCGCGATGGGCTACACCAGCGAAGCGGTCGGCACCTTCACCTTCAAGTACTCGCACACCGTTTCGGACGACTACTTCAACTACGCCGGCAACAGCGGCGGCTCTGGCCTGAAGGGCACCAACACGGGCTACTTCAACCTGGCCTACACCAAGGAAATCGTTCCCAAGCTGACGCTCAAGGTCGCCGGCGGCTACACGCACATGTCCTCGGACATCCGCAGCCTGGGCTACAAGAGCTACTGGGACTACAGCGTCGGCGCTTCGTATGACTTCGGCGCGGGCCTGTCGCTCGCGGGCATGGTGCAAGGCGCCACCGAAGGCAGCTCGTACGAAGTCACCGGCGACAACGGCGAAACGCTCAACCCCAACAAGGCCCGCTTCGTCGTGGCTTTGACCAAGACGTTCTGATCTTGAAAACGTGCGGCGGCCCTGAACCGGCCGCTGCCGGATGACTATCCCAAGGAGATATCCATGAAGCTGGTCGCAGCCATCATCAAACCCTTCAAGCTCGACGAAGTGCGCGAGGCGCTCTCGGCCATCGGCGTGCAGGGCATCACCGTCACCGAGGTCAAGGGCTTCGGGCGCCAGAAGGGCCACACCGAGCTCTATCGCGGCGCCGAGTATGTCGTCGACTTCCTGCCCAAGGTGAAGATCGAAGCTGCCGTGTCGGAAGACCTGGTCGAGCGCGTCATCGAGGCCGTCGAGACCTCGGCGCGCACCGGCAAGATCGGCGACGGCAAGGTGTTTGTGTACGACCTGGAACAGGTTGTGCGTATTCGCACCGGCGAGACCGGACCCGAGGCGCTCTGATCCGGCCGCACACACACTGCAGGTACGAAAGAACTTTCAAATGAAGAAACTGCTCATCTCCCTCGCGCTCGGCTTGAGCGCACTGATGACCGGGGTTTCCGGTTACGCACAGACGCCAGCCCCGGCCGCCGCCGAGGCGCCCGCCGCTGCAGCCCCTGCCGCCGAGGCACCGGCCGCCGCTGCGCCCGCACCCAAGGTCGATTCCGGCGACACCGCCTGGATGCTCACCTCCACCATGCTGGTCATCCTGATGACCATCCCGGGCCTGGCCCTGTTCTACGGCGGCCTGGGCCGTTCGAAGAACATGCTGTCGGTGCTCATGCAGGTGTTCGTCATCTTCTCGCTGATCTCCATCCTCTGGGCGCTATACGGCTACAGCCTGGCGTTCTCGGGCGAGGGCAAGTTCTTCGGCGGGCTCGACAAGATCTTCCTGAAGGGCGTTTCGCAAGAGACCTTCGGGGCGCTGGCGACCATTCCCGAATACGTCTTCCTGGCCTTCCAGGGCACCTTCGCGGCCATCACCGTGGCGCTGATCGTCGGCGCCTTCGCAGAGCGCGCCAAGTTCTCGGCCGTGCTGCTGTTCTCGCTGCTGTGGTTCACCTTCAGCTACGTGCCGATCGCGCACATGGTCTGGGGCGGTGGCCTGCTGGCTGCTGACGGCGCGCTCGACTTCGCTGGCGGTACCGTGGTGCACATCAACGCCGGTGTGGCCGGCCTGGTGGGTGCCTATGTGATCGGCAAGCGCATCGGCTTCGGCAAGGAAGCCTTCACGCCGCACTCGCTGACGCTGACGATGGTCGGTGCCTCGCTGCTGTGGGTGGGCTGGTTCGGCTTCAACGCCGGCTCCGCAGGTGCCGCCAACGCCAACGCAGGTCTGGCTTTCGTGAACACCGTGCTGGCTACCGCTGCCGCCACCCTGGCCTGGAGCGTGGGTGAAGCGATGCACAAGGGCAAGGCCTCGATGCTGGGCGCTGCTTCCGGTGCCGTTGCCGGCCTGGTTGCCGTGACGCCTGCTGCCGGCTTCGTCGGCCCGATGGGTTCGATCGTCCTGGGCCTGCTGGCTGGCTTCGTCTGCCTGTGGGGTGTGGGTGGCCTCAAGCGCATGCTGGGTGCCGACGACGCGTTCGACGTGTTCGGCGTGCACGGCGTGGGCGGCATCCTGGGTGCCATCCTGACCGGCGTGTTCGCTGCCCAGAGCCTGGGCGGTACCGGCGGTCTGACCCCCGACACCTTCTCGATGGGCGCTCAGGTCTGGATCCAGGTCAAGAGCGTACTGGTGACCATCGTCTGGTCTGGCGTGGTTGCCTTCATCGCCTACAAGATCGCCGACCTGACCATCGGTCTGCGTGTGAGCGAAGAAGAAGAGCGCGAAGGCCTCGACATCACCTCGCACGGCGAGACGGCATACAGCCGCTGATCCGCCACAAGGTTTTCATCTAGCAAGTTCTCCCTTGGATGTTCGCCCGCCCGAGCTTCGGCTCCGGCGGGCATTTTTTTGCCTGACGCCACGGGCGCCGCTGGGCTGACAATGCGGCCCATGTGGCAATCCATCGCGTCTTCTTGTTGTGAGCTCGGCGAATCGCCCTTCTGGCATCCGCAGGAGCGCTCGCTCTACTGGGTCGACATCCCCGGCCGCGCACTGCTGCGAACGCGCGGCCCGATCGACGAGAACACCGAGGTGCAGCGCTGGACCATGCCCAGCGAGCCCGGTTGCATCGCGCCGGCGCGTCGCGGGGGGCTTGTCGTTGCGCTGCGCGACAGCATCTATCGCGCTGCCGAATGGGGCGGCGAGCTGCGCTGCATGGCGCGGGCCGATCATGACGTGCGCACGCTGCGCTTCAACGACGGCAAGTGCGATCCGCTGGGCCGCTTCTGGGCCGGCTCCATCAACGAGGCCAAGGACGGCCCGACGGCCGCGCTCCATTGCCTGGATGCGCGGCCCGGGCATGCCGCCGGCGCGGCCGCTTCACTGGTGCGAATGCAGGGCGAGGTGACCACCGCCAACGGCCTGGCCTTTGCGCCCGAGGCAAACCGAATCTATTGGGCCGACACGCCGTCGCACGCCGTGCGCGTTTGGGACTGGGACGCACAGGCCAATCGCATGTCGAACGAACGCGAGTTCCAGCGATTCGCGCCCAAGCCCGCAGGCTGGACGCCCGGAGCGGCCGGCGCGCCCAGCTACGGCGGCCGGCCCGACGGTGCCACGCTCGATGCCCAGGGCCGCTACTGGGCGGCCATGTACGAAGGCGCGCAGCTGGTGTGCATCGACGCCGCAGGCAATCAGGTTGCCGCCATTCCCGTGCCGGCCCAATGCCCGACCATGCCTTGCTTTGGCGGCGACGACCTGCGTACCTTGTTCGTCACCACGGGCCGCCATGGCCGCAGCACCGACGAGCTCGGGCGGCTGCCCGCATCGGGCAAAGTGCTCTTCATGCGCTCGCAAACCCAGGGGCGGCCGGTCGACTTCTTCGAGGACTGAGCGGCTACCATCGCCGGCTATGCCTACAGTTTCTGGTGCAGCGCCCCACGAGCTCGCGCCTTACATCGATCAGATTCAGGCCGCCGCTGCGGCCAAGGCGCCGATCGCCATCCGCGGCGGCGCCACCAAGGATGCGCTGGGCGGCCCCATCGAGGGCGCGCCGCTCGACATGCGCAACTTCGCCGGCGTCATCAGCTACGAGCCCAGCGAACTCGTCGTCACCGTGCGCGCCGGCACCTTGCTGGCCGAGCTCGAGGCGCTGCTCGCGCAGCACGGCCAATGCCTCGCTTTCGAGCCCCCCCGCCTGGACGCCGTGAGCGACGAGGCTGCCCTGCAGGGCACGGTCGGCGGCATGGTGGCGGCCGGGCTGTCGGGCCCGTCCCGCGCCAGTGTCGGCTCGGTGCGCGACTACGTGCTGGGCGCCGCCATGCTCAATGGCCGTGGCGAGCATCTGGTGTTTGGCGGCCAGGTGATGAAGAACGTCGCCGGCTACGACGTCTCGCGTGTGCTTGCGGGGTCGATGGGGGTGCTGGGGGTCATCACCGAACTCAGCCTCAAAGTGCTGCCCGTGGCGCCGGCCGAGGCCACGCTCGCCTTTGCATGCACCCAGACCGAGGCACTGCGCCGGCTCAACCAATGGGGCGGTCTGCCGCTGCCGCTCAATGCCAGTTGCTGGGGTGAACAGGACGGTCAGGGCTGGCTGCTGCTGCGTCTTCGCGGCGCCGTGGCGGCGGTCGATGCCGCTTGCCGCCAACTGGGCGGCGTACGCGCCGAGGCCGAACAGGCGCAAGCCAGCTGGACCGCGCTGCGTGACATGCAGCTGCCATTCTTCCGCCTCTCGCAAGAGCAAGAGCTGTGGCGGGCGTCTGTGCCGCAGACAGCCCCCGCCCTGGCCTTCGATGCGGCGGCGCCATTGGTCGAATGGCATGGCGCACAGCGCTGGTACGTGTTGCAGCGGGGCCAGGGCCATCGCCTGCAAGGCCTGGCGCGCGCCGTCGGCGGCAACGCCACACGCTTTGCGCAGTCCGCCGATGCGCCGGCCCAGGATTCGCCGTCCTTGGACCTGGACGCGGTGAGCGCGCCGGTGCGCCGCATCCACGAATCCCTCAAGCGGACGTTCGACCCGCAAGGCATCTTCAACCGGGGCCGGCTTCTCGGCGGTCTCTGAATCCAGTCTGCTTCTTCATGCAAACCGAACTCGCCCCGGAATTTCGCGGTACGCCAGAAGGCGCCGAGGCAGAAGCCATCCTGCGCAAGTGCGTGCACTGCGGCTTTTGCACCGCCACCTGCCCCACTTACCAGATCCTTGGTGACGAACTCGATGGGCCGCGCGGGCGCATCTATCTGATCAAGCAGGTGCTCGAAGGGCAGGCGCCCACGCGCGCGACGCAGCTTCACCTCGACCGCTGCCTGACCTGCCGCAACTGCGAAAGCACCTGCCCATCGGGTGTTCAGTATGGGCACCTGGTCGATATCGGCCGCAAGGTGGTGGATGCCAAGGTGCCGCGCCCCGCCGGTCAGTCGATGTTGCGGTGGGCGCTCAAGGAAGGGCTCACCTCGCCCTTGTTCGGCCCCGCCATGGCGGTGGGCCAGCGCGTGCGCGGACTCCTGCCCGAGGTGCTGCGGGCCAAGGTGCCGGCCAGGCAGGATGCGGGCACCTGGCCTCGTCGGAGCCACGCACGCAAGATGCTGCTGCTGGCCGGCTGCGTGCAACCGGCCATGTCGCCGAACATCAACAGCGCGACCGCGCGCGTGCTCGATGCGGCCGGCATCGAGACGGTGGTGGCGCCAGACGCCCGATGCTGCGGCGCGGTCAAGTTCCACATGAACGATCAGACCGGCGGCCTGGCGCAGATGCGCGCCACCATCGATGCCTGGTGGCCGAAGATCGAAGGCGGCGAGGTCGAGGCGATCGTCATGAACGCCTCGGGCTGCGGTGTGACGGTGCGCGAATATGGCCACCACCTGAAGGACGATGCGGCCTATGCGCAAAAGGCCGCCCGCGTCAGCGAGATGACGCGCGACCTGAGCGAACTGCTGCCCGACCTGGTGCCGGCCCTTGCCGCGCGCGTGCAGGCCCCGCAGGGCGTCATTGCGTATCACCCGCCGTGCACCCTTCAGCACGGCCAGAAGCTGCGCGGCGATGTGGAGCGAGCCATGCGAGCGCTTGGCTTCGACATCCAGGTGGCGCGCAACGAATCGCACCTTTGCTGTGGCTCGGCCGGCACCTACTCGGTGCTGCAGCCCGACCTGTCGCACCAATTGCGCGACCGCAAGATCGGCCACCTCAAGCAGTTGCAGCCCACGCAAATCGTCTCGGCCAACATCGGCTGCATCACGCATCTGCAAAGCGGCAGCGGCGCGACCCCCGTACGCCACTGGGTCGAACTGCTCGACGAGGCTTTGCAGCCGGTTGATCCAGCGTAGGGCCGCCGGGCTATACGCTGACCCGGCGCGCAGCTTGTTGGAGTGGCGTGCGGGTCGCACAAGAGGCGTCGGCTCAGTCCGACGCACTTCGCCATCCAGGGCGCGCACCATGTGTCCCACATGGAGACCACACAAAGGAGCGCGCCATGACCACAGTCGGGCAGGCTGTCCAGCAGCACCGTTTTCAAAAATGGATGGCCGCAACCGCATGCACCGCTGCGCTGTGCATGGCCTGGGGCGCGGCCAGGGCGCAACCGGAACCGGCTGTGACCATGCCCGCCGAGAAGGTCAAGCCGGCGCCCGCCGTGACGCCCGCGGAGGTCGGAAAGCCCCTGCCGGCACAGGCCGACGACGGCGCACCGCTGGTTCGCACGGACATGCGCCACCGTTGCGGCGGCATCGGCAGCGATGAGTCGACCGCCATGCGCGCCGAGATGAAGAACCATCCGCTGTCATTGCTCTTCGCCCAGGAGGGTGGCGCCTACATGGCGAACGTGGATGTGACCATCCGGTCTCCGGCGGGCCAGCCTTCGATGGTCTTCCGCGCCGATGGGCCCGTGTGCCTGATCGATCTGCCCGCGGGCAAGTACGAGATCCAGGCCGCGCGAGGCGCCAATACCCAGCGCCAATCCGTCACTGTGGGTGGCGGCGCTAAGACGGTCGACTTCCGGTTCCCCTGATTCGCCGCTTACAGGCGCTCAGCCCTTGGTGGCCAGCGCCTTCTCGATGTCTTGCGCGATCGACTCTGGCTTGTCGAAGGGCGCGTAGCGGCCGATCACCTGGCCGTCGCGCCCGATCAGGAACTTGGTGAAGTTCCATTTGATGGCGCTGCCTAGCACGCCCGACTTCTGCGCCTTGAGCCACTTGTAGATTGGCGTCGCGCCGTTGCCGTTGACTTCCACCTTTTCCATCATCGGAAAGCTCACGCCGTAGTTGCGTTCGCAGAAGGCCCCGATCTCCTCGTTGCTTCCGGGGTCCTGCTTGCCGAACTGGTTGCTCGGAAAGCCCAGCACCGTCAGGCCCTGGTCGGCATAGGTCTTGTGGAGCAGTTCGAGGCCGGCGAACTGTGGCGTGAAGCCGCATTGGCTGGCGGTGTTGACGATCAGCAGAACGCGTCCACGGTAGTCGGCCAGCGGCGCCGGACGGCCGTCGATGGTGCGTGCCTCGAAGTCGTAGATGGTGGTCATGTCGTGCCTCGCGCGTTGGCTCAATGGTGCTTGTCGCTTCGCGCGATGGCCAGCAGATGTTCCAGCTCCTCCGGATAGCGCTTGATGTTCTTCTCGTGCCAGATCTTGATCAGCCACATGAAGCCCGCTACCAGCAAACCGAATGCCGTGATGGCGCCATAAGCCGACATGCCGAAGCCGGTGCAGGCGCTGTAGAACGCACCGAGCAGCAGGATGCATGCTTGTTCGTTGAAGTTCTGCACCGCGATCGACCGGCCCGCGCCCATCAGGTTGTGGCCGCGGTGCTGCAGCAGGGCGTTCATCGGCACGACGAGATATCCCCCCAACGCACCGAGCACCATCAGGAAGGGAATGGCCAGCCACAGGTTGCCGATGAGGTTCATCAGCATGACCAGCAGGCCCATGCCGATGCCCAATGGAATCACGCGGGTCGCCATGTCCAGGCGCACGCGCATCGATGCGATGACTGCGCCCACGGCCGTTCCGATGGCCACCACGCCGGTCAGTGCCGAGGCCTGCGTGGTGTTGTAGTCCAGCGCCAGCGCGGCCCAGGCCAGCACGATGTACTTGAGGTTGCCGCCCGCACCCCAGAACAGCGTGGTGGTGGCCAGCGAGATCTGCCCCAGCTTGTCGCGCCAAAGGCGGGCGTTGCAATGCCAGAAATCGGGCAGCAGGCCAGCCAGGTTGCGGACGATGCCGTGGTTCGGGTTGCTGCGCAGCGGCCGCATCTCCACGCCCGTCAGCGGGATGCGCGTGTTGAACCAGGCCGCCAGCGCGTAGACCGCGATCAGCACCGTGATGGCTGCCTCCGGCGGCGAGTCGACGCCGGTGTTGATGAGCGGAAAGTCGAACGCCAGCAGGTGAGCGGACGCGGTGTGGGCGACCAGCGTGCCGCCCAGCACGATGCCCAGGATGATCGATGCAATGGTCAGCCCCTCGATCCACCCGTTGGCCTTGACCAGTTGCGACGCGGGCAGCAGTTCGGTCAGGATGCCGTACTTGGCGGGCGAGTAGGCCGCGGCGCCAAGGCCGACCACGGCATACGAGAGCAAGGGGTGCGAGCCGAACAGCATCATCAGGCAGCCCACCACCTTGATGGCGTTGCTGATGAACATGACGCGCCCCTTGGGCAGCGCATCGGCAAAGGCGCCCACCAGCGGTGCGAGCGCCACGTAGAACACGGCGAAGATGGGAACCAGTGCGGCGCGTTGCCATTCCGGAGCGCCGGCCCCGCGAAGTAGTTCAACGGCAGCAACGAAAAGCGCTTGGTCGGCCAGTGACGAAAAGAACTGGGCCGACATGATGGTGTAGAAACCGCGCTTCATCGATAGGGAATGCAGGCCAAGGGTTCTTCCAGGTCGATGAGGTCTGGCCCCTTCGAAGGCAATGCGCGGTTATAGCATGTGGTTGCAATGCCAAAATGACCTGTATCGCCCTCGGGGCGCTGGGTGTTTCCCTGAGTTAATTCCAAGACGAAAGCCAGTACGCCGTGCCACGCCCCATCCAAGCCACAGTCCATCTCGCCAACCTTCGCCACAACCTCGAGCGTGCGCGCCGCTCGGCGCTGGAGTCGCGCGTGTGGGCCGTGGTCAAGGCCAACGCGTACGGACACGGCATCGAGAATGTCTTCGAGGCCTTCCGCGCGGCCGATGGCTTTGCGCTGCTCGACCTCGACGAAGCCCAACGCGTGCGCGCATTGGGATGGCGCGGCCCCATCCTGCTGCTCGAGGGCGTGTTCGAGTCACGCGACCTGGAGCTGTGCTCGCGTCTCGATATCTGGCATGTCGTTCATTGCGACGCGCAGATCGACATGCTGGCGGCCCACAAGACGCAGACGCCGCACCGCGTGTTCCTCAAGCTCAACTCCGGCATGAACCGCCTGGGCTTCTCGCCCGTGCGCTATCGCGCCGCATGGACCCGGTTGAACGCCTTGCCGCAGGTGGGTGAGATCTCGCACATGACTCACTTCAGCGATGCCGACGGCCCGCGCGGCGTCGCGCAGGCGCAAGCCTTGTTCGAGCGCGCGACGCAAGACTTGCCCGGCGAGCGGTCGCTGGCCAACAGTGCGGCGACGCTGCGTCATGCGCAGGCCACGCGCGCCGACTGGGTGCGCCCAGGCATCGTGTTGTACGGCAGCGCACCCGACTTTCCCGAGCACGACGCACAGCACTGGCAGCTCCAGCCCGGCATGACGCTGGCCACGCGCCTGATCGGCACGCAGGATCTCGCGGCTGGCGACACGGTGGGCTACGGCTCGAGCTTCAAGGCCGATGGCCCGATGCGTATCGGCATCGCCGCGGTGGGCTACGGCGACGGCTATCCGCGCCACGCCGACACCGGCACGCCCGTGCTGGTCAACGGCGTGCGCACGCGCACCGTGGGGCGAGTCAGCATGGACATGATCGCCGTCGACTTGGGGCCTGTGCCGAACGTCGGCTTCGGCAGCGAAGTGACGCTGTGGGGCAGGGCGGCCAACGGCGCGTTGCTCGGCATCGACGACGTGGCGCAGGCCGCGGGCACCATTGGCTACGAGCTGATGTGCGCCGTCGCCAGGCGCGTGCCAACGGCAACCGACTGAAAGTCCGCGCTTTGGACTAGGGCGCCGGGTACAGCCCCAGCCCGCGCGCCTGCAGCCGCGCCAGGCCCAGCAGCGCATCGGTGAACGGTGTGGGCACGCCGGTGATCTGGCCGAGTTCGCGCACCGACGTCACCAGCGCATCGAGTTCCACCGCGCGGCCGGCTTCCACGTCCTGCAGCATGGATGTCTTGAAGGCGCCGAGCTTGCGCGTCACCGCGTGGCGATCCTCGGGGCTGTCGGCGATCGGGATTCCGATGCGCTCGCCGATGGCCTTGGCCTCCAGCATGATGGTCGAGACGAAGCCGCGCACCAACTCGTCGTCCAGGATCTTGTCGGTAGTGGCGCGGGTGAGGGCGCTGATCGGGTTCACCGTCATGTTGCCCCACAGCTTGTACCAGACGTCTTTCTGGATCTGCGGCGACAGCTTGGCATCGAAGCCGGCACGTTGCAGCAGCGCATGCAACGCCTGCACGCGTGGCGTGGCTTCGCCCGATGGCTCGCCCACGATCAGGCCGTTGCCAAAATGAAGGCGCACGCGGCCCGGACCGTCGAGCGAGCAACTGGCATGCACCACGCCGCCGATGACGTGCCGCGCTGGAATGGCGGCGTCGATCGCGCCGCTCGGGTCGACCGCGGCCAGGCGATGGCCCGCGTGCGCGCCACCGAACCCGCCAGAGAGGAACCACCACGGCACGCCGTTCATGGCGGTCAGCACCATGGTGCCCGGTCCGATCAGCGGCGCGATGCGGGCGGCCACAGCGGGCAACGCCGGGGCCTTGACGGCGATGACGACGAGGTCCTGCACGCCCAGGTCGGCAGGGTCCTCGGCCGCGCGGACGGGCACTGTCTGCTGTTCATTGCCATGGCTGAGCACCAGCCCATCGCGCTTCAATGCAGCCAGGGTATCGCCTCTTGCCACCACCGAAAGCTCGCAGCCGGCACCTGCCAGCTTCACCCCCATCCAGCCGCCGATGGCGCCGGCGCCGTAGATGCAGACCTTCATCTGTCGATCTCCCCGCGATTGAATTGAAAGCTCATTGCTTGTAGCTGGCGTCGATGCGCTCCACCTGGCGCACCAGCGCGTCGAACACGTCCTGCCCGGCGCCATGGTTCGGATTGAACTGCAGCGCATCGCGCGTGCAGCGCTCGGCGATCGCCTCGCTCACCGGGATGGGCGCGCCCATCGACAGCGTGGCCATCTGGATCTCGCAGGCGCGCTGCAAGGTCCAGAGCACCGCGAAGGTCTGCGGCAGCGTCTGGCCCCAGGCCAGCAGGCCGTGGTTGCGCAGGATCACGGCCTGCCTGTTGCCGATGCTCTTGAGCAGGCGCGGGCCCTCGTCGGCATGGATGGTGATGCCCTCGAAGTCGTGATAGGCCACCATGCCGTGCAACTGCGCGGTGTAGAAGTTGGTCTGCTGCAGGCCGCCCTGCAGGCAGGCCACCGCCACGCCGGCCGTGGTGTGCGTGTGCATGACGCAATGCGCTTCGGGCAGGCCGTCGTGAATGGCCGCATGCACGGTGAAGCCGGCCGGGTTGACCGGGTAGCGCGAACCGTCCAGCACCTTGCCCTGCAGGTCGATCTTGACCAGGTTGCTGGCCGTGACCTCGCTGTAGTGCAGCCCGAACGGGTTGATCAGGAACTGCTTCTCGCCGCCGGTGACGCTGTCGGGCAGTCGGACGGTGATGTGGTTGTAGATCATCTCCGTCCACCCCAGCATGGCGAAGATGCGGTAGCAGGCCGCCAACTGCTCGCGTGCAGCCCTCTCGTCCGGATGGATGGACGGGTGCATCAGGTTCGATGTGTTCGACATGGCGCTCATGATCATTGCTCCTGCAGTTGGCAAGCCGGGCGGCTCATGCCGCCCTCGGGGTCGGTCAGGTCTCCGCGGTAAAGCCGATCGCCTTCACGATCGGGCCCCACTTCGCGGTGTCCTTCTTGATCAAGTCGGCCAGTTCGGCCGGCGTGCTGGTCATGGCTTCGAGGCCGAAGGTGGCCAGGCCGTCCACCACGTCCTTCTGCATCAGCGCGGCCTTGGCGGCAGCATGCGCACGCGCCACCACCTCGGGCGATGCCTTGGCAGGCAGCAGGAAGGCGAACCACTCGCTGTGCGTGGCGTTCTTGATGCCTTGCTCCTCGAAGGTCGGCACGTCCGGCGCGAAGCGGCTGCGCTTGCTGCCGGACACGCCCAGGATGCGGACCTTGCCGCTGGCCAGGTGCTGCGTGATGTCGCCGACGGGCCCCGACACCGCCGAGACGTTGCCGCCGAGCAGATCGAGCATGGCCGGTTGCGTGCCGCGATAGGCTGCATGCTTGAGTTCCACGCCCGCACCCATGCCGAGCAGCGCGCCGATGAAATGCGGGGTGGAGCCGGCCGCCGGCGAGCCGTAGTTGGCGCCGGTCGGATTGGCCTTGGCCCAGGCGAGGAACTCCGGCACCGACTTGACCGAGGCCGGCACGGCCGGTCCGACGGCGAATCCGAAGTCGAACTGGCAGGCCAGGGTCAGCGGCGTGAGGTCGGCCACCGGGTCGTACGGAAGCTTCTTGTAGATGTGCGGGTAGATCGTGAGCATCGACGTCGGCGTCTGCAGGATGGTCGCGCCGTCGGCTGGCTGGCCCTTGACGTAGCTGATCGCGATCTGGCCGCCCGCGCCGGTGCGGTTCTCGACCACCATGGCCTTGCCGTAGCTGGGCTGCATGGCGGCGGCGACGCGCCGGCAGGTGGTGTCCGACGTGCCGCCTGCGGCAAAGCCGGTGATGAATCGCGCGGTTTCGAACGGCGCGTTGCCCTGGGCCATGACGTGCTGGCCCAGGCCTGCGAGCATGGCGCTGGCGCCGGTAGCTTGCAGCAGTTGGCGGCGGGTGAATGTCATCTGTCTTGTCTCCGTGGTGGTAGGGGTCGAAATGCCGGTGCCCGATTCAATAGCCCGGTGCGCCAGGCGCCGCGTCGCCGGACTTGCTGAACCGCGCCGCCAACTGGCGGCAGGCGCCGGCGAGCAGCATGGTATCGACTCCGACCGCGACGAAGCGCGCGCCGGCATCCAGCCACTTTCGAGCTTGCTCTTCGGTGGTCGACAGAATGCCGGCCGCCTTGCCTGCGCGCTGGATGCGTGAGATGGCGTCGGCAATGGCCGCCTGCACCTCGGGATGGTCCGGCCGTCCGACGAAGCCCATCGAGGCCGACAGGTCGGCCGGCCCGATGAAAACGCCATCCACTCCAGGCGTTGCCGCGATCGCGTCGAGGTTGTGCAGCGCCTGCACCGACTCCGCCTGCACCAGCAGGCAGACCTGCTCGTTGGCCTCGTGCAGGTACTTGGGGTAGGCCTGCCAGCGCGAAGCCCGCGCCAGCGCGCTGCCCATGCCGCGGATGCCGTCGGGTGGGTAGCGGGTGGCGGCCACCAGTTGCGCCGCCTGTTCGGCCGTGTCCACCATCGGCACAAGCAGCGATTGCGCGCCGATGTCCATGAACTGCTTGATCAACGCCGTGTCGCCCACCGGCACGCGCACCACCGGATGCGAACGCGCGGCTTCCGGCTGTGCCGACCAGGTGCTGGCGATGCCCTGGAGCTGCGCGAGCACCGAGCGCACGTCGTTCGGCGCGTGCTCGCCGTCGACCAGCAGCCAGTCGAAACCGGTGCCGGCGATGATTTCGGCCACGTAGCCGTCCGCCAGGCCGACCCACAGGCCGATCTGCGCCGGCCCGCTCTGCAGTGCCTTCTTGAAGGTGTTGATGGGTGTGTGCATGTGCATGTCCTTCAAACGAATCGAAAGGCGATCGCGCCGAGCGGGCCGTAGTCCGCATGGAAGGTGTCGCCCGCCACCGCCGTCGTCGGCCGTGTGAACGAGCCTGCCAGCACCACTTCGCCAGCCTCGAGGTACTCGTCCCACGGCGCGAGCTTGTTGGCCAGCCACGCGATGCCGTTGGCCGGGTGATTGAGCACCGCGGCAGCCAGGCCAGATTCTTCGATCTGTCCGTTCTTGTAGAGCAGGGCGCCCACCCATCGCAGGTCCACCGCATCCGGCTTGACGGGCCGTCCGCCCAGGACGACGCCGGCGTTGGCCGCGTTGTCGGAGATGGTGTCGAACACCTTTCTGGGCGCCTTGGTGTGGCGGTCAAACTGCTCGATGCGCGCGTCGATGATCTCGATGGCCGGCACCACGTAGTCGGTGGCCGCGAGCACGTCGAAGATGCTCACGTTCGGCCCGCGCAGCCGCTTGCCCAGCACGAAGGCCAGCTCCACCTCCACCCGGGGCGCAATGAAGCGCTTGAAGGGAATGTCACCCGGCTCGAAGAACATGTCGTCGAGCAGGGTGCCGTAGTCGGGCTCGTCGATCTGGCTGGACTGCTGCATGGCGCGCGAGGTCAGGCCGATCTTGTGACCCCGGGCCACGCGGCCCTCGGCGATCTTGGTCTTCACCCATTCGCGCGAGATGGCATAGCCGTCCTCGATGGTCATCTCCGGGTGCTGCTTGGAAAAATGCTCCAGCTGCACGCGTGAGCGCTCGCTCTCGTGCAACTGCGCGGCCAGTTTTTCGATGATCTTTTGCGAAAGCATGGCGCTCAGCCCTTCTTCTGGAACAGGGGGTGCAGGTTGCCCGCCTTGCCATCGAAGACCTGGCCGGGAGATTCGTCGATCTGCAAGGTGATGCCGAAGTGGCGCGTGGCCAGCAAAGCCTCGAAATGCGAGCGAACGCAGGCCACCAGGGCTTCGCCGCACGCCTTGTGCACGGCGCTGCTGCGCCCCGCGCCCATGCGCAGGTTGAGGTAGACGAAGCCATGTTCGCCGCTACCGTCGGCCACGGCGAAATGCGTGGCCGGGTAGGCCAGCACGCGCGTGCCGCCCACGGGGAACACCGGCGCATCGTTCTCGTCGCGCTGCGCGATCATGGTGTCGGCCAGGCGCCGGCAAAGGCGGCTCATGTCCGCGTGCGGCTCGAGGTCGGGCGTGTAGAGGATCACCAGGTGGGGCATGTCGTGGGCTCCTGTGGCTCAGGCCGGCAGCGGCGTGACCGGGAAGACCGCATTGATCTGCCCCGTGCCCGAACTGCCGAAGTAGGGCGTGATGATCTCCGCCGGCGCCGTGTAGCGATCCCAACCCAGCATGCCCAGCAGCATGGCCGTGTCGTGCATGTCGCCTTCGCCCCAGCACTTGTCGGCATACATCGGGAGCATGCCGACGAAGGTCTTCCAGTCGCCGGACTTCCACAGCTCCACCACGCGGTGGTCGACCTGCTCCAGGAATGGGTCGTAGACCTTGTGCATGAACTCGGGCGCGCGGCCGTTGTCGGCAAAGTGGTGCGACAGGCTGCCACTGGCAAAGACCGCCGCGGTGCCTTCGTAGCGTTCCTCGATGGCGCGGCGCACCGCCAGCCCGAAGCGGCCGGATTCGTGCAGATCGTGCCAGTCGCACCAGCCGCTGATGCTGATCACCTTGTAGTGCTGGTCGGCGTTCATGTAGCGCATCGGCACCAGGGTGCCGTATTCCAGCTCCAGCGTGGTGTCGGAGTGGGCGCGGGTCTTGACGCCCATCTCGTTGGCCACGTCGGCGATCAGGTGGCCCAGCCCCGGATTGCCTGGATAGGCGTAGGGCATGTTCTTGATGAAGTGCGGCAGCTCGTTGCTGGTGTAGGTGCCTTCGAACTTCGGGCCGCAGTTGATGTGGTATTCGCTGTTGACCTGCCAGTGGACGTCGAACACGACGATGGTGTCCACACCGAGTTCGCGGCAACGGCGGTCGATCTCCTTGTGGCCGTTGATCGCCGCGTCGCGGCAGCCGAAATTGGGGCCGGGAAACTCCGACAGGTACATCGACGGTACGTGCGTGATCTTGGCGGCGAGTGCGAGTGTGCCCATGTCAGATGCCCCAATGCGGAATGTGGTGCGAGCCGAGCGACACGGCCACGTTCTTCGGTTCGCAGAACACTTCGTAGCTCCAGGTGCCGCCTTCGCGGCCGGTGCCGCTGGCCTTGGTTCCACCGAAGGGCTGGCGCAGGTCGCGCACGTTCTGGCTGTTGACGAAGCACATGCCGGCTTCGACCGCGGCGGCCACGCGGTGTGCGCGGCCGATGTTCTCGGTCCAGACGTAGCTCGACAGGCCGTACTGGATGTCGTTGGCCAGCTCGATCGCGTGTGCCTCGTCCTTGAACGGAATGAGGCAGGCGACCGGGCCGAAGATCTCGTCTTGCGCGATCTTCATGCGGTTGTCGACGTCGGCGAACACGGTGGGCGCCACGTAGTTGCCCTTCTTCACCCGATCGGGCAGGTTGGCGGGCGCCTCAAGGCCGCCGCACAGCAGCGTGGCGCCTTCCTTGGGGCCCAGCTCGATGTAGCTGCGCACCTTGGCCAGGTGGGCCTGGCTGATCATCGGGCCGACGATGGTCTTGTCGTCCAAGGGGTCGCCGACGGCGATGCGCTTGGCGCGCTCGACGAACTTCGCCACGAAGTCCGCATAGATCGACTGCTGCACCAGGATGCGCGAGCCGGCGGTGCAGCGCTCGCCGTTGTTGCTGAAGATCATGAACACGGCGGCGTCGAGCGCGCGGTCCAGATCGGCGTCGTCGAAGATCACGAACGGGCTCTTGCCGCCCAGCTCCATGCTGAACTTCTTCAGGCCCGCGGTCTTGACGATGCGGTTGCCGGTGGCGGTGGAGCCCGTGAATGAGATGGCGCGCACATCGGGATGCGCCACCAGCGGCTCGCCGGCGTCCTTGCCGTAGCCGTGCACGATGTTGAGCACCCCGGCCGGGATGCCAGCCTCCAGGGCCAGTTCGCCCAGGCGGGCGGCGGTCATCGGCGACAACTCGCTCATCTTCAGCACCGCGGTATTGCCGAATGCCAGGCACGGCGCCACCTTCCAGGTGGCCGTCATGAACGGGACGTTCCACGGGCTGATGAGCGCGCACACGCCCACCGGGTGGAACAGCGTGTAGTTCAAGTGCGTCGGCGTGGGATAGGTGTGGCCGTCCACGCGGGTGCACATCTCGGCGAAGTAGTAGAAGTTGTCGGCCGCGCGCGGCACCAGCTGCTTGCCGGTTTGCGCGATCACCTGGCCACAGTCGTCGGTCTCGGTCCGGGCGAGTTCGGGCACGTGGCGGGCGATCAGGTCGCCGAGCTTGCGCATCAGCTTCGCGCGTTCGGTGGCCGGCAAGCCGGCCCACTTGGGAAATGCGCCCTTGGCGGCGGCCACGGCGGCATTGACTTCGTCTTCTCCGCCGGATGCCACCTCGGCCAGGACTTCCTGGGTGGCCGGGTTGATGGTCTCGAAATAGTCGCGGCCGGCAACGCGCTCGCCGCCGATCAGGTGATCGATCTTCATGATGTGGGGCCTGTCTGGATGGTGTTGACGAGCGCGCCGATGCGCTCGATCTCGGTGACGACCACGTCGCCGGGCTGGCAATCGACGACGCCGTCCGGCGTGCCGGTCAGGATCAGGTCGCCGGGCGACAGCGTCATGAAACTGCTGAAGTACTCGACGAGGAAGGGCACGTCGAACACCATGTCGTTGGTGTTGCCGCTTTGCGTGACCTTGCCGTTGACGGTCGTGCGAAGCGCCAGGGACATCGGGTCGGGCACGTCGGCCGCATCCACCAGGAAGGGGCCGAGCGGCGTGCAGGTGTCGCGGTTCTTCACGCGCAGGTTGGGGCGATACCAGTTCTCGAGGTAGTCGCGGATGGCGTAGTCGTTGGCCACCGTGTAGCCGCCGACGAAATCGTAGGCGTCCGCGCGTTTCACGCGCCGCGCGGTGCGTCCGATGATCACCGCGAGCTCGCATTCGTAGTGCATGAACTGCACGCCCGCGGGCCGGTGGGTGAACTGCCGGTGGCCGATGAGGGCGCCTTCGCCCTTGACGAACACCAGCGGTTCTTCCGGCGCCTTGAACGCAAGCTCCTTGGCATGGTCGGCATAGTTGAGCCCCAGCGCGAGGATGGTCCGCGGCCTTGGCGAAGGTGACAGCGGCGGCAGCCAGTCCACCGCGTCGTAAGCCACCAGCCGTCCGTCGGCCAGCAGCAACTGGCCGTCACGTTCGGTGGCCTCGTGCGTTGCACCCTGGTAGATGACGCGGGCGTGCTTCATGCCTTTTCCTTCACGAGGGTGTTGCTCAGTGTCTCGAAGCCCGGCGCCACGATGTCGATGCGCTGCCCCGCGCGTGCCAGCGGGCGAGCCGCATTGCAGCCGAGCAGCAGGACGTCGCCCGAACGCAGCGTCATGAAGTCGGTCACGTCGGCCAGCAGGCGCGCGGGATCGCGCACCAGTTGGGAAAAGTCGGCGCGCTGTTTGGCTTGACCGTCGATGCGGACTTCGAGCGACATCGCGCCTGGATCGGCGCCGTCGGTGCGCAGCGTGCCGCCCACGCCCAGAAAACCATCCAGGCATTTGAACTTGACCGGCGGCCGATAGAAGCTCGCGTGGGGAATGGAAAGGTCGTTGAACAACGCGCAGCCCGCCACGCGACCCGCATCGCCCATCACCAGGCCGATGGTGGCGCCGACCTCCACTTCTTCCACGTGCGCCGGCAGCGCGATGTCGGCGCCGTGGGCGGAAAAGGTGTTCGCCGTCTTCACGTAGAGGATGGGAGCCTGGGGCGGCGCCTTGTAAGGCGGCTCGTTCATCTGCGGCGCGAGCGCGTCGAACTCGGCGCGGAAATTGAGCAGAACGCCGTAGACGGTGCCGGTGGGGAGGTAGTGCGTGGTCACGTGGGCTGTTCCAGTGCGATGAGTTCGTCCAGCAGTTCATACAGCTGGGCCAGCTTGGCCTTGCCCAGCGAGGTTTCGAGCCACTCGTAGTGCGATTCGATGGAGAAGGACAGCCGCTTGACCAGCTTGCGACCGGCCGGTGTTGCATCGATTACGCTGCGGCGAGCGTCCTGCGGGTCGCGGCAGCGCACGATGAGGCCGTCTCGCTCCATGCGTGCGAGCACGCCGGTGAGGCTCGGGCCGAGGATGAAGGCTTCGCGCGCCACACGGCCGGTTTCGACCGCGCCGTGTTCGCCCAGGACCCGCAGCACGCGCCATTGCTGGTCTGAAAGATGGTATTCGCGCAGGCTGGGACGGGTATGGGCCATGACCGACTCGCGCGCCTGCAGCAGCAGTCGCGGTAGGTTGCGATGCGTGAAATTCGCAGTCACGGGCCGTGTGTCCTGTAGTTATTTAATATATTAAATGATTGGACTTGAAGTGCGCAACTGGGGCTGACCCGTAGGCGCCGCCTACACTTCGTTGCATGGCAAAAGACAAGACCCAATATGTCTGCAGCGAATGCGGCGGCACCAGTGCGAAGTGGCTTGGCAAGTGCCCCAGCTGCGGTGCCTGGAACACGCTCGTGGAGCAGGCGGCACGCCCCGCGGCGAGCAGTGGCGGCAATAACCGGCTCAGCCAACCACAGTTCGCGGCGCTGGGTGGCGTTTCGGAGTTGATGCTGCTGTCGGAGATCGAGGCGGTCGACGTGGCCCGCACGCCGACCGGCATGGCTGAGCTCGACCGCGTGCTCGGCGGCGGCATCGTGGCGGGCGGCGTCACGCTCATCGGCGGCGACCCCGGCATCGGCAAGTCCACGCTGCTGTTGCAGGCCGTGGATGCGCTGCAGCGTGCCGGGCAGAACGCGCTTTACGTCACCGGTGAAGAGAGCGGCGCGCAGGTGGCGATGCGCTCACGCCGGCTGCAACTGTCGCATTCGCAGGTGCAGGTGCTCGCCGAGATCCAGCTCGAGAAGATCATCGCCACGCTGGACAGTACGCGCCCCGCCATCGCGGTGATCGATTCCATCCAGACGGTCTACTCGGACCAGCTAAGCTCGGCGCCCGGCTCGGTGGCACAAGTGCGTGAGTGCGCGGCTCACCTGACCCGTTTCGCCAAGATGAGTGGCACGGCGGTCGTGCTGGTCGGCCATGTGACCAAGGAAGGCGCGCTGGCCGGGCCGCGCGTGCTGGAGCACATGGTCGACACGGTGCTGTACTTCGAGGGCGACACGCACTCGAGCTTTCGGCTGGTGCGAGCCATCAAGAACCGGTTCGGCGCGGTCAACGAGATCGGCGTGTTCGCCATGACCGAGCGCGGCCTCAAGGGCGTGAGCAATCCCAGTGCCATCTTCTTGAGCCAGCACAGCGAGCCGGTGCCCGGCAGCGTCGTGCTGGTGACGCTCGAAGGCACGCGCCCGATGCTCGTGGAGATCCAGGCGCTGGTCGACGACGGCGGACCCAGTCCGCGCCGCTTGTCGGTGGGCCTCGATCGAGAGCGCCTGGCCATGCTGCTGGCGGTGCTGCATCGCCATGCCGGCGTGGCCTGCATGGACCAGGACGTGTTCGTCAACGCGGTGGGCGGCGTACGGATCGCCGAGCCTGCGGCCGATCTGGCGGTGATGCTGGCCATCAGCTCTTCGCTGCGCGGCAAGCCGCTGCCCAAGGGCTTCATCGCCTTCGGCGAAGTGGGCCTGGCTGGCGAAGTGCGACCCGCGCCGCGCGGGCAGGAGCGTCTGCGCGAAGCGGCCAAGCTTGGCTTTTCGGTGGCCATCGTGCCGCGCGCGAATGCGCCGAAGCCCGGCGCATCGGGCTTCGAGGGCATGGTGCTGCACCCTGTCGAGCGCATCGAGGAAGCATTGGAAGTCGTGCGCGGCCTGGATTGAGCAGGGCATTTGCAAGCGGGCACGCTGCACTTGCCTGAAAGAAGAAAGCCGGGTCGAATCCGTCCCGGCGTCATTGAAGGAGGAAAAGAATCATGCAACTTATTGTTTCTGCCGGCGTGATCGCCGCCATCGTGCTGTGGGGGTTGATCTCCCCGGCGACGCTGGGTTCGGTGTTCAATCGCGCACTGGCCGACATCTCGCACAACTTCGGCTGGCTCTACCTGTGGCTCGTCCTGTTGCTGGTGGTCCTGGCCGTATTCCTGGCGGTGACGCGCTACGGCAATCTCAAGCTGGGCGACCACGACGACGAGCCGGAGTTCTCGCTGCCTGCATGGTTCTCCATGCTCTTTGCCGCCGGCATGGGCATCGGCCTGGTGTTCTACGGCGTGGCCGAGCCCATCTCGCACTACGTCACGCCACCGCCCGGCGTGGAGCCACTCACGGCGGAGGCCGCGCGAACCAGCATGCGCTATGCCTTCTTCCATTGGGGGCTGCACCCCTGGGCGGTGTATGGCGTGGTGGGACTGGCCATCGCGTTCTTCTCCTTCAGGCGCAAGACCACGCCGCTGATCAGTTCGGTGACGGAATCGCTCCCATGGGCCATCGCGCGCAAGCTTTCGCCGGCGTTCAATGTGCTGGCCATCGTGGCCACCGCCTTCGGCGTGGCGGCATCGCTGGGCGTGGGCGCAACCCAGATCAACGGCGGACTGCATGCTGCCTTCGGCGTGACGGTGAGCGCGACGAACCAGGCGATCATCATCGTCGTCACCACCGTGCTCTTCATCACCTCGGCGGTGACGGGCGTGGAACGCGGCGTGAAGTACCTGTCGATGGGCAACCTGCTCGTGGCGGCCTTGCTGGCGCTGTTCGTCCTGGTGGTGGGGCCCACCGTGGCCATCGTCGACACGCTGACGAACACGCTGGGCTCGTACCTGTCGCAACTGGTGCAGATGAGTCTGCGGACCACGCCCTTCCGCGACAACACCTGGGTGGCCGACTGGACCGTCTTCTACTGGGCATGGTGGCTGGCATGGTCGCCCTTCGTGGGTCTGTTCATCGCTCGCGTGTCGAAGGGCCGCACGATCCGCGAATTCATCATGGGCGTGGTGCTGGCGCCTTCGCTGGTGGGCTTCGTGTGGTTTTCCATCTTCGGTGGCACCGCACTCAACCTCGAGATCTTCCGCGACGTTCCGCTGGCCGAGGCGGTCAAGGAAAACGTGGCCACCACCATGTTCGTCATGTTCAACGCATTGCCAGCCAGCACTTTGCTGTCGATCGTGGCGACGGTGCTGGTGTTCGTCTTCTTCGTCACTTCGGGCGATTCGGCCACGCTGGTGCTGGGCACCATGAGCACGGGGGGAGACCCCAATCCGAAGGCCAAGGTCAAGATCATCTGGGGCGTGCTTGTCTCGGGGATTGCCATGAGCCTTCTGTTGGCCGGCGGCATCAACGCGCTGCAGGCTGCCACGATCGTGTTCGCCCTGCCGTTCTCGCTGGTGCTGATCCTGATGTGCATCGCGCTCGTGATCGCCATCCGGCAGGACTGGAGAGAAGAAGATGCCCAGGAACGCAAGCTGCATCGGCGCCTGCGCGAGTGGGTGAGCAAGGAAGAAGCGGTCGGGCAGGGTGCCGGCGGCGGTCAAGCGCCGTCATCGGCAAGGCCGGCCCAGGCGCGGCGAGACGATATCGGCTGACGCCGCAATAGCCTCGGCGGCCATGGCCGCCGCAGTGCAGCGGCGACAATAAGGCGCATGAACTTCAAGCAATTGTGGGTGCCCGCCGCGGGCCTCCTGATCCTGTTCGGCTCCTACCGCGCCTACGGCTGGGCCGGCGTCGCCCTCGCGGGCGGCGCGATCGTCATGTTCCTGCTGCTCAACTTCAACCGGGCCCTGGCCGTGCTGCGCCGCGCTTCCAATCGCCCGATCGGCAGCGTGGCCAGCGCGGTGATGCTCAACGTCAAGATGCGCAAGGGGCAGACGCTGATGCACGTCATCGCGCTCACCCGCGCGCTGGGGGAACTGCGCTCACCCAAGGACGAGCAACCCGAGTTGTACCGCTGGACCGACAACGGCGGCTCCTATGTCGATGCGGAGTTCTTCAATGGCAAGCTTCGCACCTGGACGCTGACCCGGCCCGAAGTCCCCGCCGACGCGTCAGCGGATGTGGCAGCGCACCCAGCCAGCGTCTCGACGGCCGCGCCGGCTGAAGAGCAACGCTCCTCCTGAGTCTTGGCGCGCTTGCGGCGGCAGCAGCCGCCGCGCCTTTCGCGCTTCGCGGCATCCCGTCAGAATGCCGCCCCATGGATGCCTTGATCTCCGCCGCCGCCCGCGCATTGGCGGCTGGCGATGCGCTTGGCGCGCTCAAGCGCGTGGCCCTGCGCGACGATCCCGCTGCCCTTGCCTTGCGCGGCATCGCGATGGCGCAGTTGGGGGAGCACGTGCGCGCGCGCCATCTGCTTCAACGCGCGGCGCGGCGATTCGGCGCCGAGCATGAATCGCTGGCGCGTGCACGCTGCATCGTTGCCGAGGCGGAGGTGGCGCTGGCCATGCGCGATCTCGGCAGCAGTGGCGCATCACCGCGTGCGCTCACCGCCGCTGCGTCCACGCTGGCCGCCCACGACGATCATGCCAACGCGCTGCAGGCGAAGCTGATCGCGGCGCGCCGGCTGTTGCTGCTCGGGCGACTCGGAGAGGCATCCGCGCTCTTGTCGACGCTCGACCTGCGCCAAGGCATCTCGCCAGCAATGGCGGCAGTGGCCGATCTTTCCGCTGCCGAGCTGGCTTTGCGCTCGCTGCGCATCGACGAGGCGCAGGCGCTGTTGGCGCGGGCGCGCGCCTTGGCCCTTCGCGCAGATGTGCCCGCCCTGGTCGCCGAAGTCAACGAGGCGCTGGAGGCCATGCGGCGGCCCGCAGCGCGCCGCGCGCCGGCCGTTGGAGCAAGCGGGTTGGGCGTCGACGAAGCCGCCGATGCGCGACCGCTGGAGTTGCGTGAGGTGGCGGCTCTGATGGCCGATCCGACCCAGCTCGTTCTGGATGCATGCCGACGCGGCTTGCGCTGCGGCACGACGTGGCTGCCGCTGGCTCGCCGCCCCGTGCCCTTCGCGCTGCTGCGGGCATTGGCGCATGCTTGGCCTGGCGATGTGGCACGCGAGTTCCTGATTGCCGATGCCTTTCGTACGCGCAATCCGGACGAGACGCATCGTGCAAGGCTGCGCGTGGAAATGGGCCGACTGCGCGCCTTGGTCAAGCCGCTGGCGCGCATCGAGGCCACGGCCAGTGGATTCGCCCTGCAGCCGCTCGAAGGACGTTCGGTGGTCGTGCTTGCGCCCCCCATCGATGGCGAGCAGGCGGCGCTTCAGGCGCTGCTGTCGGACGGCGCTGCCTGGTCGACTTCTGCACTTGCGCTGGCCCTGGACGCGAGCCAGCGCACGGTGCAGCGCGCCTTGGCCGAACTGGAAGCTCAAGGCCGGGTGCGATCGGTGGGACGCGCGCGTGCGCAACGCTGGCTGGCGCCGCCGCTGGCCGGATTCACGACGATCTTGTTACTCCCCGCTGCGCTGCAGCCGGCGTAGATTTGTGCTCACGGTGCCGGTGGTCGGCACCACTCTCATCCACAGGAGCGATGACGATGACCGACAGCAAATCGAGCGACGCCTGCGTCGCGGAAGCAGACGCGCCGCCCAGCCGCATGCGCACTCCCGGCGTTGCTGCGCGCCCGGCCCAGATCGTGCGCGAGTACGGCGACTTGGGCGGCGATGGACGCGTCCATGGCGTGAGCCACGATGGCACGCATGTCTGGGCCGCCACCGGCACTCAGCTGGTGGCTTTCGATCCCGCCAGCGGAAGCATCGAGCGCACGTTGCCCTGCGCCAGCGATGCCGGCACGGCCTTCGATGGCAAGCATCTCTACCAGATCGCCGAATCGCGCATCGACAAGATCGACCCGGCCAGTGGCAAGGTGCTCTCGTCGATCCCGGCGCCTGGCCAAGGCAACGATTCGGGCCTGGCCTGGGCCGAAGGCAGCCTCTGGGTGGGCCACTACCGGGAGCGCAAGATCCATCAGATCGATCCGGAGTCCGGCGCAATCCGTCGCACCATCGAATCGAACCGCTTCGTGACCGGCGTGACGTGGGTCGAAGGCGAGCTGTGGCACGGCACCTGGGAGGCCGAAGAAAGCGAACTGCGCCGCATCGATCCCGACAGTGGCGAGGTGCTCGAACGACTGGCCATGCCCGACGGCCAGGGTGTGAGCGGCCTGGAGTCCGACGGCGCCGACCTGTTCTATTGCGGCGGCGGCGCGAGCGGCAAGGTTCGCGCAGTGCGTCGCCCCGCGAAGGAGCAGCGGTCATGAGCATCATGCAAGACCACGCCGTCGTCGTGAAGGACCGCTGGCTGATCCAGCGCAAGGCGCTGCTGGCGCGGGAGAAAGAGCTCACGCGACTGTCTGACGAGATCGCCCGCGAACGCCGCGCGTTGCCCTGGCTGCATGTGGACAAGCACTATGTGTTCGACACACCCGATGGCCCGCGTGCGCTGGCCGACCTGTTCGAAGGGCGGCGGCAGTTGCTGGTGCAGCACTTCATGCTCGGGCCGGGTTGGCAGGAGGGCTGCCGCAGCTGCTCCTTCATGGCCGACCACGTCGATGGCATCGAGGTTCACCTGCAGCAGCGCGATATGAGCTTCGTGGCCATCTCGCGCGCGCCGATCGCGGAGATCGAGCAGTTCCGCCGGCGAATGGGCTGGAAGTTCAAGTGGGCCTCTTCCCACCGCAATGACTTCAACCAGGACTTCGACGTCAGCTTCACGCCCGAGCAGATGGCGCGCGGCGAGATCTACTACAACTTTCACATGACGGACTTCATGCACGACGAGCTGCCTGGCCTGTCGGTGTTCTACAAGGATGACGTCGGCACCATCTTCCACACCTACTCGGCCTACGGACGTGGCGTGGAAGCGATGATGGGCGCCTATCGCTTGCTGGATCTTCTGCCCAAGGGTCGCGACGAGGAGCAGTTGAGCTACGGCATGGCCTGGGTGCGTCACCACGATCGCTACGATGCAGCGCCCAAGGCGGCGGGCTGCTGCGCCGGCAGCGCCGCGACCCACCCGGCAACGCCGAAGGAAGAGGTGCCGCAGTGACCACCTACGCCGGAAGCTGCCATTGCGGCGCCATCGCCTTCCACGTCGAAGGAACGATCGACAGCGGCCTGGCCTGCAACTGCTCGATGTGCGCGCGACGCGCCTCACTGCTGTGGTTCGTGCCGCGCGAGCAACTGAAGCTCCAGACGCCGGAAGACAACGCGGGCACCTACCTCTTCAACAAGCACATGATCCGGCACCGGTTCTGTCCGGCCTGTGGCATCCACGCCTTCGGCGAAGCCAACGATCCCCAAGGCAACGCCGTTGCGGCCGTCAACCTGCGCTGCATCGAGGGCATCGATCTCGACGCCATTCCCGTCAAGCACTACGACGGCAGGGCCATCTGACGGCTTGTCTGGCAGCAGGAGCGTGGCATGTCGCAGCTTTGGCCTTGGGTGACCGTCGCCGGCCTGGGCGCGCTGCACGGCTTGAACCCGGCGACGGGTTGGGCGCTGGCGGCTGCAAGGGGCGTGCAATCTCAAGACGATGCGCAAGCCAGACGTGCGCTCCTGCCCATCGCGCTCGGGCACGTGGCCTCGGTGATGCTGGTGGCTCTGGCCGTCGCCATGTTTCCGGCATTTGATGACGTCGCGCGGCTGGCCCTTCAGCTGGGAGCCCTCATGTTGCTGGTGGCGCTGGTGCTGGCGCATCTGAAGCGGGGTAACCGGCGCTTTGGTGTTGCTGGGCCGACGGCAGGCAGTTCAGCGCTCGTGCTCTGGTCGTTCTTCATGGCGACGATGCATGGCGCGGGGCTGATGCTGGTGCCGGCGCTTGTCCCGCTGTGCCTGTCCAACTCGCCGGCGCGCGAGATCACCGCGTCCGGCTCGTTCGTGCTCGCCCTCGCGGCGGTCGGCGTGCACATGTTGGCCATGCTGGCGATGACCGCCGCGGTCGCATCGGGCGCATGCGGCGCGGCCCGATGGTGCCGGCGACGTGCACGCCGCGCGGCGTGATCCGCGCGCTGCGGATCAGGCGGGCATGCCAGCTGCGGCATGCAGGCGGGTGCCCCAGCCAACGCTTGCCTGCTGCATTTCGGCGGCCACCATCTCCGCTGTCGCAGCCGACAGGGTCCAGCCCAGGTGGCCGTGGCCGGTGTTGTAGAAGACGTTGGCGCGCCTGCCTTGGCCCACGCGCGGCATCAGGTTCGGCAACATGGGGCGCAGACCTGCCCACGGCACCACCTGGCGGGTGCTGATCTGCGGAAAACACTGGTTGACCCAATCGATCAAGGGCCGGATCCGGTCGGCGCGGATGTCGCGGTTCAAGCCGTTGAACTCCGCGGTGCCGGCAACGCGGAAGCGGTCGATGCCGAGTCGGCTCGTCACCAGCTTCGTCTCGTCATCGAGCAGGCTGACGCTCGGAGCGCCGGCTTGGCTGGCAGCATCGAGCAGATTCACCGTGATCGAGTAGCCCTTGACGGGGTAGACGTTGACGCGATCGCCCAGTTGCGCAGCAAAGTCCCGGCTGCCGACGCCGGCGCACACCACCAGGCCGTCGAAGTGGTGCACGGCGCTATGGCCGTTCGGGCCCAAGCCTGTCGCCACCGTCACGCTGGCCAACTTGCCATCGCTTTTCAACGCCGACACCTGCTGTTCGTAGAGGATGCGCACGCCCAGTCGCACGGCCGCCGCGGCCAGCCCGTTGGTGAACTTGTGGATGTCGCCGGTCGAATCGCTTTCGGTAAAGAAGCCGCCGTAGTAGCGGCCCGCCAGCGTGGGCTCGATGGCACGCATCTCTTCTGGCGTCACCGCCCGGCGCGGCAAGCCGCCCTCGGCAAGCAGCTTGCTCACCTCGGCCGCATGGTCGAAGCCCGCCTTGTCGCGATAGATGTGCAGGATGCCTTCGCGCTTGTGGTCGAAGTCGATCCCCTCGGCCTTCGCCCAGGCGAACAGGTGCTCGCGGGCAGCAATGGCCATTCGCGTGGTTTCGACGGTGTTGTGCCGATAGCGACCGATGTGCCCGACAAACTCGGCGAACCAAGACAGCTTGTGCCAGCTCGGCCTGGGGTTGACCAGCAACGGCGCGTCGCTGCGCAGCATCCACTTCATGCCTTTCCAGACGGTGGCCCAGTGGTTCCACACTTCGGCGTTGGAGGCCGATAGCTGTCCGCCATTGGCGAACGAGGTTTCCATGGCGGCATAGCGCTGCCGTTCGAACAAGGTGACGGAAAAGCCGCGCTTGGCCAGCGCGTAGGCAGTGGTGACACCCGTGATGCCACCGCCGATCACTGCGATCGATTGCATGAGAGAAGCTCCAAGACCGTCATGAAGGGAGCGCGCCCCGGCCTCGAATGCCAGCAGCGTGCGCCCCCTCTGTCTTGGTACCTGAGAGATTCGCGGGCCGTCCGATGCGTATCGGTGGCCGCTTGCTCCTGCGGTGTCCCGGTCGACGAAACCGGGTGCTCTTCAGAGATTGGTGAAAGCCGATCGGTCCTTTTGCCTGAGAGTTTCCGGGGCGGTTGCTCCTTCGGCGCCAGCGTGGTCGTCCGTTTGACGGTGTCAGTTGACGATTTGCCAGTCTCTCCCGATCGAGGTTGCGATTCTAAGTCGCACTTCGGCTGGCTTCAAAGCCCCCAAAAGTATCTCGGCGCAATACCGCCGAGCTTGGGCCGGGCCACCGCCGCATCCGAAAGCAAGTTCGGCGGCATCGGCCAGCACACGATGCGCCCCGTGTTTAACCACGGCCCCAAGCGGCCTTTCCCGTATGTCAATCCCTTCTTCCATCGTCGTTCAACGTGACACCCGCGCTTGGCAATTGCAGGTGTGGATCTCCTTTGCCATTGCCGCGTTCCTGTGCGCCGTGGGGCTCGCCTGGCTGCCGGGTGCTCGGCTCGAACAGGCATTCATGGTGATGGGCTACGTGTTCTGCCTGTCGGCCGCCTTCGTGCTGGCGAAGTACGTGCGCGACAACGGCCAGCAACACGAAGGCGCAAAGCGCGCGGCTGGCGACACGCCGATGTGGAAGCTTGTCGTGTGGGGCGGCTTCGGCGTGGCGATGGGCTTGACCGGCTGGGGCCTGCTGAGCATGCAGATCAATGAAACCTACAAGGCCTTCATGGGCGTGAGCTGGCTCTACCTGATCACCTCGGCTTTCACGCTGGCCAAGATGCTTCGGGACCGGCACGAGGCCGACCTGGTCGAGGCCCGTGCACGCGGCCGCATGGACGCCGCCGAATCGGTTTCTTCTTCTGACACCGAATGAACTTCAAGGAGGAAAAAGCCATGAACAACTCAGCACGCAATATCAGCGGCATCCTGGCCCGGATGGTTTTCGCGGCAAGTCTGCTGTGCGGCCTGGCGATGGCGCCGGCGCGGGCACAGAGCGAGGCTTCTCTGGTCCTGTCGGCGTTGCCGGTCGCGTCGGTCGTGGGCACGGCCTCGGTCGCCTCCACTGCGGCGGGCGCCGTCGCGGCGGTGCCAGCGGCCTTGTCCGTCGCTGGTGCGGTGCTCACGGTGAAGGCGGTCGAAGCATCCGCCACCGGCATCGTCTACCTGCTCGAACGGGCAGCGGATGGCGCCCAACTGAGCGTCGAAGTGGCCGGGCGCGGCGTCGGCGCTTCGGCACTCGCGGTGGGTACGGTGCTGACCTGCGGCGTCCTCAGTACCGGCGTGGTCCTGTCGGCGGCAGGGGAGGTGATTGCCTTCATCCCCAATGCCATCGGCCAGGCGCTTCTGTACAACGAGCGTCTGTGAGGTTTGCGGTATGAAAGCCATTGAAGTCAAGCAACCGCATCGGGCCCGCATGGCTCCGTTCATCCGGTGCGCGGCCTTGGCGGCTGCGGCGATGTTCATCACTGCCGCGCCAGCCCATGCGGGCCGTTCGTGCGAGGCGCAAAAGCCCACGGCCGAGTCCATCGATCGCGGCATGCGATTGGCGCAGCAGGCTTCCGAGGCATTGGAAACCGAGTTCAAGCGCGATGGCAGCCGGGTGGCGATGCTCGGCCGCGCGGGCCAGGACCTGGGCAAATACGGCCTGCGCTATTCGCACCTCGGCTGGGCCTACCGGACGCCAGAGGGCAGATGGCGCGTGGCGCACAAGCTCAACGAATGCGGCACCGCCGATGGCTACATCTATCGGCAGGGCCTGGGCGAGTTCTTTCTCGACGACCTGTGGCGCTACGAGGCCGTGCTGGTCGTGCCGAAGCCAGAGGTGCAGCAGCGCCTGCTGTCCGTGCTGCAGGACAACCGCGCGGCGCGTACGTTGCAGCACAAGCCTTACAGCATGGTGAGCTATGTCTGGGGCGGCAAGTACCAGCAGTCCAACCAATGGGCGCTGGAGACGCTGGCTCTGGCCATGGAGCCGGCCACGGTGCGCACGCGGTCGCAGGCGCAGGCGTGGTTGCAGTTCAAGGGCTACGAGCCCAGCACGCTGCGGATCGGGCCGCTCACGCGCCTGGGCGGCCGGGCGACCCGGGCCAACATCGCCTTCGACGACCATCCGAACGAGAAGCGCTTTTCCGATCGCATCGAGACCGTCACCGTCGATTCGGTGATGGCGTGGATGCAGCGCACCGAGATGGCGTCGCGGCCGGCGGTGCTGGTCTTGGCAGTCGGCCGATAGGAACGGCCAGCTAGAACGGCGCCTCTTCTTCTTCGGCGGCCGGTTCCGTGCCCGAAGCGACGGGCGCACCCGTCCGCGCGGGCGCTTCCATTGGCAAGCCACCGCCGCCGATCTGCTGCTCGCCGCCCAGCGCCTCGATCAGCGCGGGCAGCAACTGCCCCAACTCGCCCGTGGCGATGGCTGCATCGGCGTCGAAATCGTCCTCCGGCTTGCCACCTTCGGCGGCCTTGTCGGTGCCCTCCAGGAACACCAGCTTGCGCAGTTGCAGCCCTTCGGTCAGCTCGAACGAGACCCGGTCGTCCCATGTCATGGCCAGGCGGGTGGGGCGCTTGCCGGCGTCGATGTGGGCGCGGACTTCGTCAATGTCCAGCGCGTGCTTGGCATAGCGCACGGCGGCCTTCGAATCGTCGGTGGCCTTGAGCTCGCATTCGCGATCGATGGAGAAGTCGGCCGGCGGCTCCTGCGTGTGCAACCAGCCGGACATCGCCGACGCTGGCTCGATGGCCGTGTGCAGCGCGGATACGCCCAGGCCCGACAACTGCTCGATCAGGCTGCTCACCACCTCGTCAGCGCGGGCGAGGTTGGAGGCATTGATCACCAGCCGGCGTTGCGTGCGGTCGACCCAGACCATGACACGCGCATAGCGCGAGAAGGCCATCGGCAGCAGCTCCTGCGTGACCTGCTCCTTCATCTCCTTCTGTTCCTTGCGGCCGGGACGGCGGCCGGTGGTCGCCTCGATCTGCGCAGCGCGTTCGTCCACCTTGCGGCGCACGACCGAGCCGGGGATGCTCTTGGCCTCGATCATGAATTCGAGCAGCCACTGGCCCTGGATCGATTCGATCAGGGGGCCGTGCTCCTGGCCGCGTGGCGGCACCCAGCCGGTGGACTTCTCCTGGCTGGCGCCGCAGGGGGCAAAACGGTGGGCGCCGAGGGCTTCTTCGGCCTGGGCCAGATCCTGGTTCCAGGAGGGATCGATGCAAAAGACGATGACGTTCTTGAAAAGGGACACTGTATGAAAACCTCGGGCATGTCGTGAGCACCCATTGTGGCGCGGACTCGGGGCGCAGCCGGCGCGCGCCCAAGGTGTTACAAGCCCGCCGTAAAATCACAGGCTTTGCGATTTCCTCCCTAGTCAAGGATTACTCATGAGCGCGCAACCCTCGATGGCCGATCGCGACGGCAAGATCTGGATGGATGGCGAGATGGTGGACTGGCGCGATGCCAAGATCCACGTGCTCAGCCACACGCTGCACTATGGCTGCGGCGCCTTCGAAGGCGTGCGTGCCTACAACACGCAGAACGGGACCGCCATCTTCCGCCTGGAAGAGCACACCGACCGCCTGTTCAACAGCGCCAAGATCCTGCGCATGAAGATGCCCTTCTCGAAGGAGCAGCTCAACGAGGCGCAAAAGGAAGTGGTGCGTGCCAACAAGCTCGAAAGCTGCTACCTGCGCCCGCTGGTCTGGATCGGCTCCGAGAAGCTGGGCGTCTCGCCCAAGGGCAACACCATCCACGTGATGGTGGCCGCCTGGGCCTGGGGCGCCTACCTGGGCGAAGAAGGCCTGAAGCGCGGCATCCGCGTCAAGACCTCGAGCTACACCCGCCACCACGTCAACATCACCATGACGCAGGCCAAGGCGGTGAGCAACTACAGCAACTCGATCCTGGCCAACATGGAAGCCCTGGACGATGGCTACGACGAAGCCCTGCTGCTCGACGCCGCCGGCTTCGTGTCCGAAGGCGCTGGCGAGAACATCTTCGTGGTGAAGGACGGCGTGGTCTACACGCCAGACCTGTCGGCCGGTGCCCTCAACGGCATCACCCGCAACACCATCCTGCACATCTGCGAAGACCTGGGCATCAAGCTGGTGCAAAAGCGCATCACGCGCGACGAGGTGTACATCGCCGACGAGGCCTTCTTCACCGGCACCGCCGCCGAAGTCACGCCGATCCGCGAACTCGACCGTATCGAGATCGGCGCCGGATCGCGCGGCCCGATCACCGAGAAGATCCAGAACGCCTTCTTCGACATCGTCAACGGGCGCAATCCCAAGTACGCCAAGTGGCTCAGCAAGGTCTGATCAACATGAACGCAAAAGCAGTGGTCGAACTCTCGGCCAAGGACTTGAACCATCAGGGCGGCGTGTTCTGCCCCAGCCCCAAGGCCGACATGAAGCTGTGGAGCAGCCATCCCAAGGTCTACCTGGACGTGGCTCGGCTGGGCGAGGCCAAGTGCCCCTACTGCGGTACGGTCTATCGCCTGAAGGCGGGCGAGGTCGTGGGCGCGCATCACTGAGCGCGAGCGTCCGACGCTCATCCAGAAAAAAGCGCCCCAGGTGGGCGCTTTTTTCATGTGCGGTTCGGGCGAGCGCCGGGGGAGGCCGCCATCGGGCGGCGCAATTCAGTCGGCGGACTACAGCGTACTGATGTCGTCCCGCATGATGCTCGCGACGTGTCCGCCACGTCGATGCCGATGCTTCTCCGATTCGCTGCCGCCCTTTGCTTCGTCGCGCTCTTGGCCCTTGGCTGGGCGGTGCATGCGGGGTGGGTGGTCGTGCCGCCGCGCTTCAATCCTTGGGCCAGACTCGACATCTCGGAGCCGCCAAACTGGCTCACACGCATCAAGCTCGGCCGTGCACAACGCGAGCCGGCGCAATGCCTGGCCCTGATCGGCGAAGCCGGCATGCGCTTCGAGCCCGTGCCCGATCGAGTGACGGGCGAGGGTTGCGCCCTCGAAAACGCAGTACGGCTGCAAGGCACGAATGGCGCGCCTTTGAACGCTCCGGTGCTGCTCAGCTGCCGCGTTGCGCTGCCGCTGGCCCTGTGGGAGCGGCACGTGCTGCAACCGGCCGCGCTTCAGCACCTGGGCACCCGCATCACCCGCATCGACCATCTTGGCGGCTACGCCTGCCGCAACGTGGTGACGGGGCGTGCGCCCTCCGAAGGGGGCGGGCGTCGCAGCCGGCACGCCACGGCTGACGCGCTGGACCTGGCCGCCTTCAGCCGCGCGGATCGCGGGCGTGCCGTGTCTTTACGCCGAGACTGGGCAGAAGCGCCGCAAGGCCCGTCTCAGGCGTCGACGCCGGAGGCCGAATTTCTGCGAGCCATCCATCAAGGCGCCTGCGGACTGTTCGAGGGCGTGCTGGGCCCGGACTACAACGCGGTACACGCCGACCACTTTCATCTGGAGGTCGGCGGCTGGCGAAGCTGTCGTTGATGTGTGCATGCTTGTAAGGCGCAAGAGATCAGATCGACCCGGGCGATAATCCTTTTCATGCACCGCTTGCGCCGCATCAACCTCCTGCACCGACTGGTGCTTGCGTGGTTTATGTTGTCGCTCGGCGTGGCAGTGGCGTCGCCAGTCGTTCGTCCGAAGGTCATGCAGGTCGTCTGTTCGGTGAGCAGCGGCGCTGTGGTGATCAACTTCCAGAGCACGGACGGCGACGAGGCGATGCAGTACGCATCCTTCGACTGCCCGCTGTGCGCCGCCGTCGGCGCGCCACCTCCAAAGCGGAGCGCCGAAGCAGCCCTGCCGCTGCCGCTCGGCCGCGCCGTGCAGTCGATTCCGGCCGCCCGGCTCGCCGCGGCAACGGCCGCTCCGCTGCCTGCGCGCGGGCCACCTGCCTCTCCTTCTGAACTTGCCTGATTCCTAGTTGCTTCGTCGAACCGGCTGTCGGCCCGGTCCGAAGCCGTACTTCGACAGTGCCGCGATGCATTCGCTTTCGAGCGGGCATGCGGCGGAGCATTCGCGCGCCCGATGGGGCGCCGTTCAAGGGAGATACATGTCCAAACGTCAATTCGAACTCGTGCGCGCTCAGCGCATCGAGCCCCCACCGTTCGCGCGTTCAGCCTCGATGCTTGGCGTCGCGTTCCTGCTGCTTGCAGCCTCTGCCCCTGCGGGCGCACAAAGCGTTCAAGGCTCGCTGCCCCAAGTCGACGTTGTCGACGAGGCCGTCTCCGCCACCGGGCGGCTCAATCTGGGCACGCCTTCCGAAACCGGGAGTCGCCTCGGGCTCACGCCCCGCGAGACACCCGGCTCGGTGACCATCGTCGACCGCGCCACGATCGACGCACGTGGCGCGCAGGACACTCAGGAAATCCTTCGCGCCGTGCCGGGCATCACCGCCCACAACGCACCGGGCAACGTCGGGGTGAGCTATCGCGGCTTCGGCACCGGCTCGATCAGCCAGCTGTTCAACGGCATCAATGTCCAGTACTCGATCGCGGCGCGGCCGGTGGACAGCTGGATCTACGACCGCGTCGAAGTGCTGGGCGGACCGTCGAGCTTCCTGTTCGGCTCGGGCGCTGTCGGCGGCTCGATCAACTACATCACCAAACTCGCCCAGCGTGCGGACTTCACCGAAGGCCAGCTGCGCTTCGGCACGGACAAGCTCGCCGAGGCCTCGATCGGGCTGAACCGCCGCGTTGCGGGCGACGGTGGTGCGGGCAGCCATTACTTTCGCATCGATGCGAACGCCCGGGATGCCGACAGCTGGACCGACGGCACCGGTTCACGCTCGGCGCAGATCGCCACCTCGCTGCTGTCCGACTTCGGCAGCGGCTTCACCCACACGCTCGCCTACGAGTACCAGAAGGAGACGGTCGATCGGCCGTACTGGGGAACGCCCGTGCTCAACCCCGCCATCGGCACGTTGACCGTCGATCCCGGCATCCGGTTCAAGAACTACAACAGCGCCGACGGCCTGTATGAACAGGAAGTCCAGTGGCTGCGTTCGATGGCCGAGTGGCGAGTCAATGATGCCCTGCAGCTTCGCAACACCTTCTACGCCTACGACGCGCTGCGCGACTACCGCAATGTCGAAACCTACCGGTACAACGCATTCAACACGGCGGTGATCCGGTCGGGCGCACTGCTGCAGCGCCATGACCAGCGCCTCGTCGGGGATCGCATCGAGGGGATCTATCGCGGCCAGCTCGGCGGCATGCGCAGCGACTGGTCGTTCGGCCTGGACTACAGCGTCAACAAGCAGACACGCTTTCCCAAGAGCGGGTCAGGCACCGTCAGCACGGTGGATCCCTATTCCTTCACGACCGGCAACTTCTTCCAGGAGACGGGCCTCGCGCCCGGCTTCAGTCCGGATCGGGACAACAAGACCACCACGACCGCGGTCTATCTCGAAAACCGGACGGCGCTGGTGCCGACGGTGAATCTGGTGACGGCGCTGCGCCACGAGCGAATCGAGCTCGACCTGACCAATCGCCGCGCGGTGACAGCGGCCAACCCGGCCAGCTTCAGCCGCAGCTACGACCCGACGACGGGCCGGATCGGCATCGTGTGGGACGTCGCGCCAGGCGCCAATCTCTATGCCCAATACGCGACCGCGGCAGACCCACCCTCGGGCGTCCTGACCACTGCGTCATTCGCGGACGTTCGCAACAACAGCGAACTCACGACGGGCCGACAGGTGGAAGTCGGCAGCAAGGTCGACTTCTGGGAAAGAAAGGGCAACGCCACCCTCGCGCTCTACAGCATCGAGAGAAAGAACATCGCCACGCAGGACCCGAACAACAGCGCGCTCACGGTGCTTGTTGGCGAGCAGTCGGCCAAGGGCGTGGAGCTCGCCGTCGGCCTGCAACCGACGCCGCGGTGGTCGATCCAGGCCAATGCGACTTACGTCGACGCGCAATACGATCGCTTCAACCAGGGCGGCGTCTCGCTGGCGGGCAAGACACCCAACAACACGCCGTCCACGGTGGCGAACCTGTGGATGTCCTATGCGTTCACGCCTTCGGTGGAAGGGAGTGTGGGGCTGCGGTATGTGGGGCAGGTCTATGCGGACGCGGCCAACACCTTGGTCTGGCCGTCTTACACGCTGGTGGATCTCGCACTGAGCTGGCAGATCAACAAGTCCGTCGCGCTCATAGGGCGCGTGCGCAACGCGACCGACAAGCTCTACGCCGCCAATGTCGCCAGCGACACGCAGGTGTACCTCGGCCCGCCGCGCACGGCAGACCTCACGCTGAGGGTCGCCTTCTAGCGCAGTAGCGCGTCAACGCACCTTGCCCGCCACCAGCTTCATGCCGGGCATGAGCTCGGCGGCGAGCTCGGGGCGTTCCAGCGCGTAGTTGAGGTTCATGCGGGCGATCTCCACATGTTCCTCGCCCAGGGCTTGCGCACGCGAGCCCTGGCCGCGTTCGATGGCCTGCACCATCGCGTGATGGGTGCGATGCGCCTGCTGCATCCACTGCTGGCCTTCCTCCATGGACGATTGCATCGGCAGCATGGCGCTGGGCGCGGCGAAGGGCTGGCTGTCCAGCAGGTCCATGATGCGCTTGACCGCAGCGTTGCCGCAGCCTTGCACGATCAACTGGTGGAAGCGGTCGTTCATCTCGACGTAGGCGGCGTAGTCGTCCAGCTCCATGGTCGGCTTGTTGACCGCCTTGTCGCCTTCGGTCAGGCATTCGTTGAGCTCACGCAGCAGCTGGCGTGGCGCGCCGTCTTCAGCGAGCAGCCGCGCCGCGAATCCCTCGATGACGCCGCGCACGCGGATGGCGTCGGCAATCTCCTGCGACGTGAAGCGCCGCATCTGGTAGCCCCCAGCGGGCGACGGCTCGATCAGCCCCTCGTGCTCCAGGCTGGTGAGCGCCAGGCGCACGGGGGTGCGCGATGCGCCGAGCTTTTCCGCCAGCGGTATCTCCGCCAGGCGCTCGCCCGGGCCGAACTCGCCTTTGAGAATCAGGTCGCGCAACTGAACGAGAACGCGGGATTGTTGGGAGTCCATAGGAAGGCGGAAGTAAACCCGATTGCATGCAAGAACTGGGCGGGATTCTAGAAGCATGCCGGTTGTCACCCCGGAATGCACGCACGACCTTCGTGTTGGCCCGGTTTCTGCATGCATAGTCGACCGGAGCCCGTGCGTGCACCGTCCGGATGCATACGTTCAGTCCACGGAATCCAGGAAATACGGGCTGCTCCATTGCAAACTCCAGTTGACATTGCCGAAGTTGAAGTCAGAATGCATGCCGTTGTATGCAATCACTAGTTGGCTCGCCAGCCATCTGATTTGACCGTTGGAGCCCCACCATGATCAGCGCCGAACAGAACGAACTCATGACCCGCGTCGGCCACGGCACGCCCGCCGGCAACCTGCTGCGCCGCTATTGGCAGCCCGTGGCACTGTCCGAGGAGCTCACCGGCCCGCGCCCGCTCAAGCCGGTGCAGTTGATGGGCCAGCACTTCGTGCTGTTTCGTGACGAGACGGGTCGCGTCGGCCTGCTCGACCGCGACTGCCCGCACCGTGGCGCGGACCTGGCCTACGGCCGCCTGGAAAGCGGCGGCCTGCGCTGCGCCTTTCACGGTTGGCTGTTCGATGCCACCGGCCAGTGCATGGAAACGCCGGCCGAACCCGCTGGCAGCCGCCTGTGCTCTCGCATCAAGCAGGGCGCGTATCCCGTGGTCGAGAAAAGCGGCATCGTCTTTGCATACATCGGTGAGGGCGAGCCGCCGGCCTTTGCCGATTTCGACTGCTTCGTCGCGCCCGACAGCCATACCTTCGCATTCAAGGGGCTGTGGGAATGCAACTGGCTGCAGGCGCTCGAGGTGGGCATGGACCCGGCACATGCGTCGTTCCTGCACCGCTTCTACGAAGACGAAGACACGTCCGAGAGCTACGGCAAGCAGTTTCGAGGCGCATCGGCCGACTCCAAGATGGCGATCACCCAGGTGCTGCGCGAATACGACCGGCCCGAGATCCGCGTGCAGCCAGCGCCGCACGGCATGCAACTGACCACGCTGCGCAAGCTGTCGGACGAGCAGACGCATGTGCGCGTCACCAACGTCGTCTTCCCCCAGGCGTTCGTGATCCCGATGAGTTCGGAGATGACGATCTCGCAGTGGCATGTGCCGGTGGACGACACGCATTGCTACTGGTATGCCATCTTCACCAGCTTCACAGGCCCGGTGGACAAGAAGCAGATGCGCGAACAGCGCCTGCAGACCATCGAGCTGCCGCTGTACACGTCGCGCAAGAACAAGCGCAACGAATACGGCTACAGCGTCGACGAGCAACTGAACAAGACCTACACCGGCATGGGCGAAGACATCAATGTGCACGACCAGTGGGCGTGCGAATCGATGGGCCCGATCCAGGACCGCACGCGCGAACACCTGGGCACCACCGACAAGGGCATCACGCTCTATCGCCGCATACTGGTCAAGGCCATCGAGGCCGCCCAGGCCGGCGAGCCCCTGCCCATGCAGCCCAACGCCGAGGAAGCTGGCGCGCTGACCGGCCCGCCATCGATCGACGGCGTTTCCACCGCCGAAGGTGCAGACGCCTATTGCGAACAGGCCGACCTCGCACGCCGCCGTGGCAGCGACTGGGCATCCGCTCGCCTGAGCGCCTGACCGGAGCACCGCCACCATGAACGACTTCGTCGAACGCTTTGGCCTCTGGACCGCCGATCAACAGGCGCAAGGCCGCGAGATCGTCCGGCGCATCGATGCCGGCGAGATGGACGTGCTGCGCTTCGTCTGGCCCGATCAGCACGGCGTGCTGCGCGGCAAGACGCTGGTGGCCGGCGCAGCGAAGGGCGCACTTCGCAGCGGGGTGAACCTCACCACCACGCTGCTGGCCAAGGACACCTCGCATCGCACGGTGTTCCCCGTCTTCACGACTGGCGGCGGCTTCGCGGTGGAGGGCCTGCAAGGCGGCGCCGACTTCACCATCGTGGCGGACCCGTCCACATTCCGCATGCTGCCGTGGGCTCCCCGCACGGGCTGGGTCCTGTGCGACGCTTTCATGAAGGACGGCCAGGCTTGTCCCTACGCCACGCGGCGCATCCTGCAGCGCGCGCTCGCGCAATTGGATGAGAAGGGCCTTCAGTTCGTGGCGGGCCTCGAGGTCGAGTTTCATGTCTTCAAGCTCGACGAGGCGGCCATGCGCCTGGGCGACTCCGGCCAGCCGGGCGAGCCGCCGCGCGTGTCGCTGCTCACGCACGGCCACCAGTACCTGACCGAACTGCGCTACGACCGCGTCGACGGGCTGATGGAGCTGCTGCGCAGTCAGCTCGTCGAACTGGGCTTGCCGCTGCACTCGCTGGAGATCGAATTCGGGCCCAGCCAGTTCGAACTGGTGTTCGGCCCCACCGCAGGCATCGAGCCGGCCGACACGATGGTGCTGCTGCGCAGTGCGATCAAGCAGATCTGCCAGCGCAACGGCTACCACGCCACCTTCATGTGTCGGCCGCGCATCCCTAACGTGATGTCCAGCGGCTGGCATCTGCATCAGTCGCTGCGCCATGCGGCCGACGGGCGCAATGCCTTCATGCCGGACACCGCCGATCAGAGCCTGAGCCCCCTCGGCATGCACTACCTGGCAGGCCTCAAGGCCCACGCCTGTGGCGCTGCCGCACTGGCCAGCCCCACGCTCAATGGCTATCGACGCTACCGGCCCTTCTCGCTGGCGCCGGACCGTGCCATCTGGGCCCGCGACAACCGGGGTGCCATGCTGCGCGTGCTGGGTGCGCCGGACGACAGCGCATCGCGCATCGAAAACCGCATCGGCGAGCCGACGGCCAATCCCTACCTGTATCTGGCGTCGCAGCTGTTCTCGGGCCTGCACGGCATCGCCGAACAAATGGACCCCGGCCCCTCCGCCGACGCGCCCTACGAAACACCTGCCGAGCAACTGCCACGCTCTCTGGATGCGGCGCTGGCCGCATTGCGCGCCGACGCCGTGCTCAACGACGGGCTCGGCAAAGCCTTCGTCGACTACTACTGCCACATCAAGCAGGCCGAGATCGCCCGCTTCAACCTCGAAGTCACCGAGTGGGAACACCGCGAGTACTTCGACATGTTCTGACCATGCCCACGATTCACTACATCCTCAAGGACGGCAGCACGCGAAGCGTGGAAGCCAGGAACGGCGCCAGCCTCATGGAAACGGCCGTCCACAACAACGTGCGCGGCATCGATGCCGAATGCGGCGGCAGCTGCGCCTGCGCCACATGCCATGTGTACGTGAACGACGAGTTCCTCTCTCGCCTCGCGCCGCCCGACGACATGGAAGACGAGATGCTCGACGCCACCGCCAGCGAGCGCATGCCCAACAGCCGGCTCAGCTGCCAGATCACCGTGAGCGACGCGCTCGACGGCCTGACCGTGCGTGTGCCAGAGACGCAGGTCTGAGCTTCGCGATGAGCCCGCAGGAACCCCTGGTCATCGTCGGCGCGTCGCATGCCGGCGTGCAGCTCGCGGCTTCGGCGCGCGAGCTGGGCTTCGATGCGCCCATCGTGATGTTGGGCGACGAGCCGCATGCGCCATACCAGCGCCCGCCGCTTTCCAAGGGACTGCTGTCCGGCAAGACGGACGCCAGTCAGATCGCGCTGCGCGGCCCGGACTTCTACCGCGAACAGGCCATCGACCTGCGCCTGGCAACCCGCGTCACCGCCGTGGATGTGGCCGCGCGCCGCGTGGCGCTGGCTGACGGTTCGCACATCACCTTCGGCACCCTGGCGCTTGCCACCGGTGCACGCTGCCGTGAACTGCCGGTGGCCGGCGCGCGACTGCAGGGCGTGCATCAGCTGCGGACGCTCAAAGACGCCCAGGGCGTATCGGCTGCGCTTGCCGGCTGCAAGAACGCGTGCGTGATCGGCGGTGGCTTCATCGGGTTGGAGGTTGCTTCAGCGCTGGCGGCAGCCGGAGCGCAGGTGACCGTGCTCGAAAGCCAGCCGCGCCTGCTGGCTCGCAGCTTTCCTGCCTCGATGTCCGACTACCTGGCGCAGGGCCACGCCCGGCGTGGCGTGACGCTCGAACTCGGGCGCGGCGTCGTCGCTCTGCATGGCCGCAACGCCAAGGTGGCCGCGGTCGAACTGGACGACGGGCGCATGCTGGACTGCGAACTCGTGGTGCTGGGCATTGGCGTGGTGCCGAATGTCGAGCTGGCCGAGCAGGCGGGCATCGTCTGCGACAACGGCATCGCCACCGACGCCCTGGGCCGCACGAGCGCGCCCGGCGTGCTCGCTGTCGGCGACGTGGCCAACATGCAATGGCAGTGCGGGGCCGCCGGCCCTTCGCGCATGCGGCTGGAATCGATCCAGGCGGCCAACGACGGCGCGCGTGCCGCCGCGTCGGTGCTCGTCGATCGGCCCCAGCCATTGAGCGCCGTGCCCTGGTTCTGGAGCGAGCAGCACGATCTGAAGCTGCAGATGGCGGGTGTCGCATCGGCAGGCGACCAGGCCGTGCTGCGCGGCGACATGGCGTCGGACCGCTTCACGCTGTTCTACCTGCGCGGCGGCGCCGTCGCCGCCGCGCATTCGGTCAACCGGCCTGCCGAACACATGCTGGCGCGCAAGTTGATCGCCCAGGGCGCGCGCATCGCACCCGAGGCATTGGCCGATCCATCGATCGACCTCAAGACCTATTCCGCCCTTTCTCCCATTTCCCGGCCCGCGGGCTAACCTCTTTTCCTGAACCCGGAGTAACACGATGAAGCTGACCAAACGCACCTTTCTCGCCGCCGCCGCACTGGCGTGCCTGGGCACTGCCGCCCATGCGCAGGACCCTCTCAAGATCGGCTTGATCGGTACCTATTCCGGCCCGTATGCCGACTACGGCCGCCAGTTCGATGCGGGCGTTGCGCTGTACCTGAAGGAACACGGCGGCAAGATCGCCGGCCGCACGGTCGAGGTGATCAAGAAAGACACCGCAGGCCCCGCGCCCGATGCCTCCAAGCGCATCGCCCAGGAACTGATCGTGCGCGACAAGGTGCAGATCCTCACCGGCCTGGACTTCAGCCCCAACGCCTACGCCGTGGCGGCCGTCGCCACGCAGGCCAAGGTTCCGACCGTGGTGATGAACGCATCGTCCTCGGCCATCACCACCAGCTCACCCTATGTGGCCCGCCTGTCGTTCACGGTGCAGCAGGTATCCGACCCGATGGCGCGCTGGATGCTCAAGAACGGCACCAAGGAAGCGTATGTGGTCGTCGCCGACTACGCGCCCGGTGTCGATTCCCTCACCGCGTTCAAGAAGGCCTTCGAAGAGGGCGGCGGCAAGGTCGTTGGCGAATTGCGCACGCCGATGAACAACCCCGACTTCTCGGCCTACGTGCAGCGCATCAAGGATGCCAAGCCGCAATCGGTGTTCTTCTTCTTTCCCTCGGGCGTGATGCCGCCGGCCTTCCTGAAGGTCTGGAAGGAGCGCGGCATGGAAGAGGCGGGCATCAAGCTCTACGCCACCGGCGAAGCCACCGACGACAGCTACCTCGACGCCACCGGCGACGTGGCGCTGGGCCTCATCACCAGCCACCACTATTCGTACGCGCATCCGTCGGCCAAGAACCAGAAGTTCGTGAAGGACTTCGAGGCGCAGAACGGCACCAGCATGCGCCCGAGCTACTTCGCCGTCACCGCCTACGACGCCATGGCCGCCATCGACCTGGCGCTCAAGAAGACCGGCGGCGACGCCAACGGCGACAAGGTCATGGCCGCGTTCAAGGGCCTGAAGTTCGAATCGCCGCGCGGCCCGATCGAGATCGACGCGGCCACCCGCGACATCGTGCAGACCGTCTACATCCGCAAGACGGAGAAGGTCGGCGGCAAGCTGGTGAACGTGGAGTTCGACAAGTTCGACAACGTCAAGGACCCGGCCAAGGAAGCCAAGTAAGGCGGCATTGCCCCCGTCGGCCCCATGCGCGGGGCCGACGCGGCGGCATGGATGAACCATGGGAATTGTTCTCTTCGACGGGGTGGCCTACGGCATGCTCCTGTTCCTCATGGCGGTGGGCCTGTCCATCACCATGGGCTTGATGAACTTCGTCAACCTCGCGCACGGCAGCTTTGCCGTCGTGGGCGGCTACACCGCCGCCGTTTTGATGAACCACCTCGGGCTGGGCTACGCGGCGGCGCTGGCGGCATCGTTCATCGTCGCCGCGCTGCTGGGGGCGGTGCTGGAGTTCGCCTTCTACCGGCGGCTGTATCGGGCGCATCCGCTCGACCAGGTGCTGCTGTCGATCGGCCTGGTGTTCGTGTCGATCGCCGGGCTGACCTACTTCTTCGGCCCGAGCATGCTGGCCTTTCACCTGCCGGCGGCGCTGGAAGGGCAAGTCTCCGTCGGCGGGCTGCAACTCAGTCGCTACCGCCTGTTCCTGATCGTCGCCGGTGTGCTGGTGCTCGTGCTGTTGCTGCTGGCCATGGGCCGCACGCGGTACGGCGCGATGGTGCGCGCCGCGGTCGACAACCAGCGCGTGGCGGCCGGCACCGGCATTCACGTGCAGCGGCTGTTCTTCCTCACCTTCTCGCTCGGCTGCGGCCTGGCGGGGTTGGGTGGTGCGCTCAGCCTGGGCATGCTGGGGCTGGAGCCTTCGTTTCCGCTCAAGTACATGGTGTATTTCCTGATCGTGGTCTGCGTGGGCGGGGCGGGCACCATCACCGGGCCCTTCATCGCGGCGCTGCTGGTGGGCATCGTCGACGTGGCGGGCAAGTACTACCTGCCCGAGGCTGGCGCCTTCCTCATCTACCTGTTCATGATCGGCATGCTGCTCGTGCGGCCCAACGGCATCGTGCCCAAGAAAGGCATTGCATGAAAACGCTTGCTCTTTCCGAGCGCCAGTTGCGCTTGGCCGAGGTCGCGTTCTGGCTGCTGCTGGCTTCCAGCTTCTTCCTGGCGCCCGACCATCTCACGCTGCTCAGCCAGATCCTGATCGTCGGACTGTTCGCGGTGGCGCTGGACATGGCCCTGGGCTACGCCGGCATCCTGACCGTGGGCCACGCGGCCTTCTTCGGCGCCGGCGCGTACACGGCGGGCTTGCTGGCCAAGCATGGCTGGGGCGAGCCTTTCAGCGGACTGGTGCTGGCGCTTGTCGTGGCCGGTGTGCTTGGCTACGCGCTCAGCTTCCTGATCGTGCGCGGCGCAGACCTCACGCGGCTGATGATCACCATCGGCGTGTGCGTGCTGCTCGCCGAGGTGGTCAACCGCGCGTCCGGCATCACCGGCGGCACCGACGGGCTGCAGGGCATGCAGGTGTGGCCGGTGCTGGGCCTGTTCGAGTTCGACCTGTTCGGCAAGACCGCTTTCGTCTATGCCTTCTGCGTGGTGTTGCTTGTGTTCCTGGGCGTGCGGCTCATGCTGCGATCGCCCTTCGGGCTGGCGCTGCGCGGCATCCATGACAACCGCAAGCGCATGCTGGCGATTGGCTCGCCGGTGGAGGCGCGCCTTCGCATGGCCTATGCGTTCTCTGCCGCGGTGGCGGGTGTGGCCGGCGCACTGATGGCGCAAACCACGCAGTTCGTGGGCATCGAGTCCATCGGCTTCAACCGCTCGGCCGAGATCCTCATCATCCTGGTGCTGGGCGGCACCGGCCGCCTGTATGGCGGGCTGATCGGCGCCATGGTCTACATGGTGGTGCACGACTGGTTTGCCGACCTCAATCCCGAGTATTGGATGTTCTGGCTGGGCATCTTCCTGATCGCGGTCGTCATGCTGGGGCGCGGCGGCATCATGGGCGCGCTGTCGCGGCGCGTGCGCGCCAAGGAGCCTGCGCAATGAACGCACTGGAAACCCAAGGCCTGGGCATCCGCTTCGGCGCCTTCCAGGCAGTGGCCGACGTCAACCTCTCGCTGGAGCCCGGCGCGCGCCAGGCGCTGATCGGCCCCAACGGCGCCGGCAAGACCACGCTCATCAACCTGCTGACGGGCATCTACAAGCCCAGCAGCGGCAGCATTCGCATGAACGGGCAGGACATCACCGCCATGCCGGCCGACCGCCGCGCCAGGCAAGGGCTGGCTCGCACCTTCCAGATCAACACGCTGTTCCCGAGCCTGACGCCGCTGTTGTCGGTGGTGCTGGCGATTCACGAGCGCGAAGGGCAGGGCGCCACCTGGTGGCGGCCCTACCGGCGCAGCACCGCCGCCTTTGACGAAGCGCATGCGCTGCTGGCCCGCCTGCGGCTCGACGCGCTGGCCAACCTGCCTGTGGCCGAGCTGGCCTATGGCAAGCAGCGGCTGCTGGAGATTGCGCTGGCGCTCGCCGCCCGGCCGCGCATCCTGCTGCTCGACGAACCCGCCGCCGGCGTGCCCGAAGACGAAAGCGCCGAGCTGTTCGACGTGATCGCTGACTTGCCGCAGGACATCAGCGTGCTCTTCATCGAGCACGACATGAACCTCGTCTTCAAGTTTGCGCGCCGCATCTCGGTGCTGGTGGCCGGCCGCATCCTGACCGAGGGCACGCCCGCCGAGATCGGCCGCGACCCGCGTGTGCGCGAGGTGTACCTGGGCACCGCGCATGTGAACGCGATCCACGGAGCCGCCCATGTCTGAACCATTGCTCGCCTTCGACAACGTGACGGCCGGCTACGGCAACGCCGTCGTGCTTGACCGCATGAGCTTCTCGCTGCGCGCTGGCGAAAGCCTGGCCATCCTGGGCCGCAACGGCGTAGGCAAGACCACGACGCTCGAAACGCTCATGGGCAACACACGCGTCAAGGCCGGGGCCATCCGCTGGCGCGGCCAGGACATCACCCGCATGCCGCCGCACCTGCGCGTGCGCGCCGGCCTGGGCTGGGTGCCGCAAGAGCGCGAGGTCTTTCCTTCGCTGACGGTGGAAGAAAACCTCACCGTCGTCGCACGCCCCGGCGCGTGGGGCCTGCGGCGCGTGTATGGCTTGTTCCCGAGGCTGCAGGAGCGCCGTGCCAACTACGGCAACCAGCTGTCCGGCGGCGAACAGCAGATGCTGGCCATTGGCCGTGCACTGATGACCAACCCGGCGCTGCTGCTGCTCGACGAGCCCATGGAGGGCCTGGCGCCCATCATCGTGGAAGAACTGGCGCGCGCCATCACCCAGTTGTGCGAGCAGGATGGGTTGCCTTCCATCGTGGTCGAACAGCACCCGGTGCTGGCGCTGCGCATGACGCATCAGGCCATCGTGCTGGAGCGCGGCACCGTGGTGCATGCGGGCGCGAGCGAGGCGCTGGCCGCCGACCATGCGCTGCTCGACAAGCTGCTGGGTGTCGGCATCGAGGAAGTGAGCTGACCCATGCCCCACATCGTCATCGAGTACACGCCCAACCTGCCCGACCTGCCGTTCGACGCCATGTTGGCCGCCGTCACGCGCGAACTGGCGCAAAGCCCCGAAGTGGGGGACGAGGCCGATCTGAAAGCGCGCGTGCTGCGCGCTGAAGCATTTCGCGTCGGGCTGGCCGACGAGGGCAGGGGCTTCATCCACGTCACGGTGCGCATCCTGGAAGGGCGCAGCGCGACGGCGAAGAAGGACTTCAGCGATCGAGTTGCGAACGGGATGCTCAGCTGCATGCCGGCGATGCCTGAGGCCATGAGCGTGTACCTCAGCGTCGAGGTGGTGGATATGGATCGGGGGAGTTATCGGAAGGTGAGGGTGGGGTGATGGGTTGGCTCACAAGCCAAAGCGTTCATGCCAGTGCTTCGGAATGACAACGTCGACGATCAACGCGACCAGCATCGAAGCACCGAGCAAAGGGTAAGCAATGCCGAGTAACGCAGCGACCGCGAGCGCCCCTGCTGCGGCGCGGTCACCCTCACGTTTCGCCGGCGCAGCCAGCCGGCCTCTCGGACGCCGCTTCCACCACATGGTGACTGCGGTCAGGGCCAGCGTGATGATGGACAGACAAGCCGCCAGCATCACGAGCTGGTTGATCCAGCCGAACTGCTGGCCGGTGTGGATGTTGATGCCCCACTCGATCGTGCGGCCCGCGACGCCGTAGTTTGCATATCCGACGTCGGACAGCACGGCCCCGCTGTACCGGTCGAGGTGCACCACGCGCTGGCTTCGCACGTCGTCCGGGAAGAGCACGGCCGAGTAGGTGCCGCGGGGCCCGGCGGGCAACATGACGGGCGTGCCGCTGGGCAGGCCCATGCCCTTGAAAATCTGCAGCGCCTTGTCCAGGCCGATCGAAGCACGTTCGCTTTCGCCTGAAGGGTCTGTGGCTTCCGGCGCCGAATGCGCGCCATGGCCTGCATGGCCCGCGTGGCCCGCGTCGGGCAGCGCAGATTGCGGCACCGGCGCCTGCGCGATCAACCACGGCAGCGGTGCTGCCCCTGCGGACGGCGGTGCCGACGAAGCCGGACCCGGACCGAACAGGTATTGCGGCAGGCCAATGCCCAGCTTGCCGGTGATGGCGCCGAACTGCTGGCCCCAGAACGCCGACCACGGCATGCCCGTGACGGCCAGGAAGAGGATCGCCGAACCTGCCACGGCGCCAGTCACGGCATGCAGGTCGCGCCACCAAGTGCGCTGTGCAGGTCGGCCTCGCACACTGACCACGCCGCCCTGACGCCCGCGCGGCCACCACAGGAAGACGCCGGAGACCACCAGCACGATCGCCCAGCCGGCCACGATCTCGACCCAGTAGTTGGCCCACTTGCCCACGATCATGAGTGAGTGGAGGTTCTTGACCACCTCCATCAACCGTCTCGAATCCGGCAGTGTTCCCAGCACCCGCCCCGTGGAGGGATCGAGGTAGACGCCCACGACCCCATCCCCCGTGCGAACGCCGACCTCGGCGCTGCGGCCTTCGGTGGGCGGCGGGTTGAATCGAACTGGCTGGCCGGGCAGCGCCTGTACGGCCTTGGCGACGAGCGTCTCAGGACTCAGCGCAGCACCCGGCCCATCGGGCGCCGTGCGCAATTGCGCATAGACCAGTCCCTCGATGGAATCCTTGTACAGATAGAGCGCGCCCGTCGCAGCCATGAGTGCGAGAAACGGTAGGCACACCAGTCCGGCGTAGAAGTGCCAGCGCCATACGCGGCGATAGAGCGCCGATTGCGCCACCACCTGGTAAGTGGTTCGAGGCTCCATGCGATCCAAGGATTCAGCCGGCGGGTTCACGGCGCGCTTTCAGTGCTTGTGCTGGGTGGGTGCCGCGGGCTGGTTGCCCGCGTTGAGTGCGCGGACTTCGGCGTTGAGCGTCTGCGTCTCGCGCTTGCCGGCGCTGTCCTCGAACACGAGGGTCAGGGGAACCGTGTCACCGGCCTTGAGCTGCTGCTTCAGGTCCATCAGCATGACGTGGTAGCCGCCGGGCTTGAGCACGACGGACTTGCCTGCCGGCAGGTCGACGCCGGGCACCTGGCGCATCTTCATCACGTTGTCCTGCATGGCCATTTCGTGGACTTCAACCACCGGGGTCACGGGCGAGCTGGCCGAGACCAGGCGCGTGTCCTTGGCCGCGCTGAGTTCCATGAATGCCCCCGTCGCTTTCTGCTGCGGGACGGTCGCACGAACCCAAGGACTCTGGACGGTCACCTGGGCGTGGACGATGGCTGCGCCCGAGAAGGCGACGATCGCGGCAATGTATCGAGGTTGGAGTTTCATCTTGAGCCTCTTGATATTGGCAAGGTGGATGGAGTCAGAACTTGAATCGTGCGCCCACATACAGCGCGCGCGGCGAGCCCGGCGTCAGAATTGCAGCATCGGCGGCAGCCTTGTCGCGCACGCTGAAGTACGAAACATAGGCCTTGTCGCCTGCGTTTCTAAGCTCGCCATACACCTCCCACTGCTTGGCCGTGTAGCCGGCACGCAGGCCCCAGAGGGTGTAGCCGTCCACTTCGTAAGTGTTGGAGAAGTCGGCGTAGCGCTGGCCGATGATGTCGAAGGTCGGGCCGAAGAAGAAGCCGCTGGCGTGACGGTAAAGCAACTCGCCACGGACCGCATAGCGCGGCGCCGCCGGCAGGCGGTTGTTGTTGTAGTTGGCGTCGCCGTCGAACTTGAAGTCGTTCAACGTGATGCTGACCAGCGGCTCCAGCCGATGCGCACCGGCGTCGTCCACGGCAAGGCTCGCGCCCATGAGCGCCTCGACGCCAGCATGAATGGTCTTGCCGACATTGGTGGACAGACTGGTGCCGGGCGCGTTCGGATCGTCGATCGACAGGATCTCGCCGTCCAGCCGGCCGTAGTACAGCGCCACGTCCCAATGCATGCTGTTGCGGTCGAACACGGTGGCGCCGCGCGTGCCCACTTCGGCCACCACGCCGCGCATGGCTTTCAGCGTGGCGTTGTTGCCGCGGACATCGTCGTCCAGCTCATACAGCGTCGGCGGTTCATACAGGCGGCTCACATTGGCGAACAGCTGCGACGAGGAAGACAGGTCGCGGATCACCCCCACGCGCGGATTGATGCTGTCGTAGTCGCCCTGGGGATTGCGCACTGCGCCAGTGCTGACATCGATGTTGCGCACCTCGCGGCTTCCCGACACGGCCTGGGCGCCGTAGACGGCGGTCCACTGGGGCGCGAACTTCCAGCGGTCGACGAGAAACAGTTCCAGGTTGTCGGCGCCGTTGTCCACGCGCGTGGTGATCTTCTGCGCGCCACCGGGCACGTAGCTGTAGTTGCCGCCTTCGACGGTGGTGTTGCCGTAGTTCAGCCCGGCCAGCACATCGTGGTCACCGCTGCGGCGCTGGTAGCGCAAGGTCGTGCCCAGGTTGCGCTGTGTCGTGTCGATCAGCAGCGAGAAGTACGGCGGTGCGTAGACGATCGGGTGGTAGAGGCTCTGGTTTTCGTACGAAATGCCGGCGACCAGGCTGGAGTTCTCGTCGATGTCCCACACGGTGCGGTTGGCAAGGCGAGCAGTGCGCACGTTCAACCTGTAGTTTCCCGCCACGGCGGCTTTTTCCGCGGCCCGGGGATCGGCGTCGAACTGTGCACGCGTGAGTGCGCCCGGCAATTGCTGATCGTTGTCGATGCCAGTCACGTAAAAGCGCGTGCTCACCGTTGGGGCGAGTTGGATGCCTGCATTGGCATACACGCTCTCGCGCTCCTGCTTCTGGTGTTCGCGGAACCCATCGCTGCGCTTGGCTTCGGCAGAGACGAGCGCATCGAGGTTGCCCGAAACGCCGCCCGCCGAAAAGCGCCCCTGCCATTGGCCAAAGCTGCCGCCATTGACGAAGACCTCCGACGGGCCGCCGTCCCTGGCCGTGGGCGAAATGAAGTTGATGGCTCCGCCCAGGGTGCTGGCGCCATAGGTCAAAGCGTTGGCGCCTCGCGCGACGATGGCACGCCGCATCGAAAGCGGATCGACGTCGCGGTTGTGGTTGTTCCCGTCCGCCGCCGTCACCGGAAGGCCGTCGATGAGCAGCTTGACGCCGTTGCCGTCGTAGTTGGTGGCGTCCAGGTTCGATCCTCGGATCGACAGGAAGGTGGAGTCGCCGGTCGAGCCGCTCGCAGCCCAGACGCCGGGGGTGTAGCGCAGCATGTCGGCCACGCTGGTCACGTTGCGCAAGCGCAATTCCTCGCCTTCGACGATCGACACGGCGCCCGGGATGGCGTCGCGTTCGGCTTGCAGCTCGGGGAGCAATTGATCGCCTGCGCGCTCGGCTTCTACCGTCACTGAGGGCAAGGCGCCTCCTGGCGCAGACTGTGCGTGCGCAATCGCGGCGTGCAAGGTGGCAATGGCTGCCGCGACGGCGCGCGTATTCCTATCCATCTGAATCTCCTGACTGATCGGCTGTACGGCCAGCTCGTCGGCTGTTGAGGAAACAGCGACAAGCCTGGCAATGGGTGCCCGGAGGGACACCGGAGGGGGGAAGCGTCAGCCGCGCGACGGAGGCGCGTGTGCAGGAGGTGTAGGCGCTTGCGAGCGAGTCACGGGCCTGCTCAAAGGAGCAGGCGCCGGCTCGAGACCGGCAGCGCGAAGCGCGGCGACGGTCCCGATCTCGTTGGGAAGCGGCGTTGCCGCGCCGACCGCGCACAGGAGCACGCAGTGGGCAGCCAGACTGTCGGCAGCCGCGGCGTCATCTTCAAGAGCCGACTGAAGGTCCGAGGGCAAAAGAGCCAGAGCAGCCTTGGCCGATGTCGACGTGCCGCACCAGATCTGAACGCCAGCCTCGGACCCGCTCATTGCCGCCGCATGCGCGATGGGCATGAACGCTTGCGCCAGCCATGCCAGCATGGCAATAGCGAAGCGCAGGCGTGCGATGGGTGATTTCACGGCGGGCCGATTGTAAGCATCAGAACGACCGGCACGCCCGGTGCAATTGCCCAAGATCCTCCACGCGATGGAGGTCCTGAAGGTCGCCGTCGGTAAAGTGGCGGCATCTTGAGCTTGCCTGGCGGCCCAGCCCGAAGTTCGGCAAGTCAAGAGTCGGCGCCTTCACCTCAGTCACCCAAACACCCGAAGTGTGAAACCAATGAACGCCTACAGCCTCGACAACCCCATCTTCCAGATCTACGCGGTCGCCGCCAGCCTGGCGATCCTCAAGCTGATCGGCCACGCCTTCTACACCGTCTACCGGATGGTGCGCAGCGATGGCGGATACCTGAACCCCGAGGACATCCGGAAGACGCTGTTCAACCCTCATCCCCAGGCGACTCAATTGCAGGCTTACGAGGACGTGGAGCGGGCCCGACGCATGCACCGCAACGAACTGGAGAACACGCCCGCCTTCCTGGCCGCCGGCCTGCTGCTCGTGGCCGCCCAACCAAGCCAGATGTTCGCCATGATCACGATGTTCGGCTACCTTGCGGCGCGACTGGCTCACAGCTATGCCTACGCGACCGAGCGCGATCACGAGGTGCGTGCCGCCTGCTTCACTGTCGGTGCCGTGTTCACGGTGGCGATGGTCTTGTACGTGTTGGTGAGCCTGCTGCAGCGTTGAACGGGCGCTGGTGTGCGCATCACCACGCTGACGAGCCGGGCTCGCCCTTGAACGGGCCGACGAGTTCGGGCGTGATCCAGCCGGCGTAGAAGCGACCCGGCTGCGGCAACGCGCGAACACCATCGACCAGGCACTCGAGGTCCTGCGGATAGAACGCGACGTGATTGCGCAATGCCGCGAACGTGAGTTCAGGCTGAGGGTAGAACCAAGCCGCCGCTTCGAAGCGCCGCGTGCCCGCGATGACGGTCAAGTAGTGCGCCTCGCCTTTCCACTCGCAATGCGAAGTGCCTGTGGCCGGGATCAACGCATCGGCTTGCACATCGGCTCGCGGCAGGTAGAAGGTCGGCGGGCTGGCGGTTTCGAGTAGCCGCAACGCGCTTCGGGTACGTGCGATTTCCACCTCGCCACTGCGCACGACGATCTCGCGCCGGTCGGCCTCGATGCGGGGCGGGCGCGGGTAGTCCCACACCGATTCCTGACCGGGCCCCGGCGCTTGCGCGAATGGTGGGCGGGCATCGCCCACATGGCGCCACTGCGCGCGTGCTCGTTGGAGCCGCGCGATCTCTTCGGCGATCTCTCGTTCGGAGGTCATGCGGGATTCTTCCTGGCTAATCGACTTTGCGCCACCGACCAGAGTCAGGGCACAAAGTGGCCGGTGCGCCGTTCAGCCAAAGTTGCTCGTCAGTCAGCTGCAGCGAAGTCGTCGGGTCGATGTCGAAGTTGACCTGAAGTGCGCGCCCAACATTGGCATCTTCGATGGGAAGCTCCCAGGTCAGAAACACCTGCGTGCAGTCCTTGTCGGAACCGAAGTCGTCCGCACGAAAGCCGCTGCTGTTGCGTGGAACCACGGCGTGAGGTTGGCCGGTATCGAAGATCACAGCCGTGCCCCGGGTGAGAGGAATTCGATGGCCTGCAAATGGAAAGTGCAAGTCCAGGCCCTTGTCCTCTGTCAGGAAGAGATTGCAGAAGGCCATGCCCCCATATTGCGCGCCGTCATGGTGGTACCTTGCACCGCGGCAGGCCATGAGCGCGACGTCGCTGGAGCCAGGCACCCCAGGCAGTCCGAGCGCGCACGCCCAATCGGCCACGGCCTGCACGCAGCATTCGTAGTCGGGCCAACGCGCGCGTGTCCGCGCTAACGGCAGTGCCTCGACATCGCCGGGTTCCAGGCCCAAGCGCGAGGATGCCTCCCTCTCCCAATCGGCGATGAGACGCGCGGGAGGCACAGGCACATCCACCATGCCCGACAACACGACATCGCTCACGCTTCGACTGCGGATGGCCTCGCCGCTCCAGAAATAGGATGTGAGCAGGTCTACCTCGATCCGTTGTCAGCCAGCGGCGGCAAGGCGCGCTGCCAACTGCTTCGCCGTTCGCGCGCTGACGCCCTTGCCAGCAATCGCCACCGCCGGAGGGTTGGCCAGCATTCGCTCGAAGACTGCTTGCACCTCTGCTGCACCGATGTCTTCGATGGCTGCAATCGCATCGGCTGTGGGCGTCACGGTTCCGCAGGCGAAGAGTTCCTCGACGGCCTGTTCCATCGCCACGTAGGTCCGTTCTCCGGCACGCACACGCGACACGATCAGTTGGTTCTTGGCCCGCTCCAGTTGTACCGCTTCGATCTTGGTGGCCTGCTCACGCAGCAAGCTGGCCGTCGACGACACCAGTTCGTCGAGCTTGTCTGGGGTGGTGACCGCATGAATGACGAAGTTGGCCCAGACGTCCCCGGTGTCCATGAGCGAATGCGCCGTGTAGGCCAGGCCGAGTTGCTCGCGGACTCGGTCAACCAGGGGCGCCGACATCCCGCCTCCAAACAGGTTGACAGCCAGTGACGCCGCAAGGCGCCAGCGCTGCTGCTTGATTTCATCAGCCCGCGCAGGCGACAGTGGGTAGGCAATGTTCACGAAGACCTGCGACACCTGCGAATAGCGCCGGGCCACGGCCAACCCCCTGTACTTGGCAGGCTCTGGCGCCTGCGGCACCGGCAAAGAAGCCGATGGCATCGCGCAAAAGAGTTCTTCGGCCAGGGCCAACCAGGCCTCGACATCGAAGTTGCCGGCTGCCGCGACGACGGTGTTTTCCGCGACGTGGTAGGACCGGACATGCCGCACCAGATCCTCCCGAGTAAAGCCTTCAATGTTCCCGACCGTGCCGATCACCGGCATGCCCATCGGGTGATCGCCCCAGACAGCGCGGTCGAGCAGATCGCTGGAAGCGTCCTCCGGGTCCTCGTCGTATTCGATGGCTTCGTGGCGGATCACGTCCAGCTCCCGCTGAAGCTCGGCTTCGGGGAAGGTGCTGTTCAGGACGATGTCGGCCGTCATGCGCAGCAGATGCCCTGCGTGTCGGCCCAGGCCGGTCATGAAGTAGGCGGTGGTGTCCTTGCTGGTGAACGCGTTGACGTCCGCGCCCAGCCGCTCCGCGTCCAGGTTGATGGCCTGCACGGTACGGGTGGTGGTCCCCTTGAACGCCATGTGCTCGAGGACATGGCCAATGCCATTCGTTGCCGGGGTTTCATCACGGGAGCCAACGCGCAGGAACACGCCCACACTGGCACTCTGCACGTGGGGCATGGGAATGGCGAGCAGCCGCACCCCGTTCGCAAGTGTGCGAAGGGTGATGGTGGTGTGCCCTGTAGACAGCAAGCCCATGGCTCAGCGGTCCCCCGGCTGCTGCGGCTTCACGCCGATGCCATAGAGCGCCAGCAAACCCAGCACGTGCCCGACGGCAACGCCGGGCTCCCCCGCCTCGATGCGTCCGATGGTTTGGACATGCACCCCCAGGCGCGCCGCCGCCGCGGCCTGACCTTCCCCAGCCGCCGTCCGCGCCAGCCTGGCCGCGACACCGAGTTCCCGAATCGAGTCCAGGGCATCGCCACCGATGTCCGCCGAGATGCGCTTTCCTTTGGTCATGAGGGGATTGTCGCTGCCCGCACCTTTACCCGAAGTGCGCGGGGATCGGGAACCTTGGTCTCATCGCTGAGTCCCAAATACCCAGTGTCAACGTCTGGGAGAACGGATTGAGATCAATTTTCTGCGCGCTCGTCGTCTGCACGCTGAGCGCTTGTGCCTCTTCTTCAGGAGGCTCGCCTGGCACCGAAAGCCGAAAGTCGAGCGTCGAGGTGTTCGGGACCATCGATGCGGGCGTGTCTGTGCGGCGCTGAGGCGCGCCGTGTCGCCGCGTTGTGGCGTTGTCGCGTTGTCGCGATCGCCCGAGGCTATGGCCAGAACGTCAGGGCGGAAGTTCCAGTGGCCAGACCTCGACCACTCCGAAAGCCACGGCGCAAGGTGTTTTTGAGACCAGGGCAATGGCTGCGTCCAGATCATCGGCCTCCAGGACTGCGAAGCCCGCAACCGGCAAGGACGAAGACATGAACGGCCCCTCGGTCGTTTCCAATCCTTCCGCTTTTGGGTTTCGCACTTGCACCGGCTTTCCGGCGATGCCGATCAGGGCGCCTTGCTCACGCAGTTTGGCATCGTGCGCATGGGCTGCGTCGCGGACGGCCGCAGGCGTACGGTTGTACCCAGCCTCATCGCCGTATCCGATGGTCAAAAACTTCGGCATGGCAATTTCCTCGCAATCCGCTTCTCAAACACCCTCAACAGCGACCAAGTTTGACTTGGCGGCGCGCTCGCGGACGGCGCGAAGCGGCTGATACGCCGGGTCCTCCCAGAAAGCCCGAAGCGCCTCCATGTTCGGGAACTCTAGAACGACTGTCCGCTTGGGCTGCCACGTCCCTTCAAGAACTGCAACGGCCCCTCCGCGAACCAGGTAGCGACCTCCTTGGGCGGCGATGAGCGCGGGAACCTGCGCTCGATACTCGTCGTACAAAAGAGGGTCGGTGACATCAATGTCAACCAATAGGTAGGCTGCCATGCGTGCTCCTGTTCAGGACGATGCGACCCGCATTGTTGAATAGATTGCGCGTGCCGTCGACCGGCGACTGACTGTCAGATTGCGGACACTCAGGGCCGGAAGATCTGAACTTGAGGGCCGCCGTCAGCGATGCGAGGCGGTCAACCAAACTTAAGGAACAGCTGGCTGTAAGGCCCCTTGACCTTCGACAAGGCCTCGCGAACACGCGTTGCGTCTTGCGCCAAGACGGCTTCACGAAGGCCCGCCAAAGATTGTTCGACCAACTTCATGGCCGGGGCGAAAGCCGCGTCAGAGGTGACTTCCGGCGGGGCTTCGGATCGCAAGCGCGCAGCAAGGTACTCCATGCTTCCAAGCTTCTCCATGAGCAAATAAAAGCCCTGCGTCTGGCTCGCCCACTTGGGCCCTTGAGTCAACAGCTGCTCCATCTCCGCGTGGTACGCATTCATGTGGTCGCTATAGACGATCACGTTGTTGCGCCGACGGATTTCAGCCAGCAGATCACGGACTTTCTCAAGCGTTTCGTGGGCTTCGGTCAGTTTCTGCTCATTGATTTCGGCGGTTGCCCTTGCATACACGGCGTCCACGTCGGTCAGCGCTTTGCCGAAATCGGCGTCGCGGTCATAAGGCGGAGGCGGATTCTTCGAGAACTTCAAGACCAGGTCGCGCCAAGCCTGGGCGGCTTGGACGATCGCGACTTCGGATTCGACCTGCGACTTGCTGTTGGTTCGAAAGAGTGCGATTCGATATGGCTTGTACGCAGCGGTCATGGCATCCGTTGCCGCATCTCCTGCAAAGCCCAATGTCGCACCAAGAAGTCCGAGCCCGGCGATCAGCGCATCTTTTGGTCCCATTCCTGCCTCTTGAGGGTGATTGCGTCATGCGGACGCATCCAAACGAAGTCGACAACTTGCGTCGCGTGAAGTCCTTGATTGTTGGCCTACTCTTCGTAGCCAAGTTGATCTGGCGCAAGGTCTGCGAGCCTCGTTGCAGATGCTTCGATGTCGACCTTCGTTCCAGCCCCCAGTACTGGCATGCACGGTTCCAACGACTCGGTGGTCGTTTGGCTTCGCGACCCGCTGAAGCGAACATTCGAGCACTTTCGGCTGCGCCAAAAGGCAAGCTTTGCCGCTACGAAAAAATGGGACACTTCGACAGCGATGTGGGCGCGGGCTTCGAGAAGGCGGCTGCCCGCCAGATCGACTCCGTTGCGCCCGGTCAGCCAATCCACCAATTCTTGGAGATTGAAGGCAACATGCTCAAGCTGTCACACATTCTTCTTCGAGGCTTCATGGCGGCCTGCGTCACCGGCCTGCAGGCCGTGGCCGCCCCTGCGAGCGCCGCGGCGCCTCCACAGCCTATGCAGGTGGCTCCCGCGGAAATGCGTGCCATAGCCAAGGACGCGACGATCTACGGCTTTCCGCTTGTGGACAACTACCGCGTGATGCACTCGTACTTCGTGGACAGCGCCAACCCCGAGTTCAAGGCACCGTGGAACACGATTCACAGCGTGGGGCGGGTGTTCACACCCGAGGACAAGGCAATCCAGACGCCCAATTCCGACACCCCCTATTCGCAGCTAGGAGCCGACCTTCGCAGCGAGCCCCTCGTCATCACAGTGCCCGCCGTCGAGAAGGACCGCTACTACTCGCTGCAATTCATCGACCTCTACACCTTCAACTTCGCTTACGTGGGCAGCCGGTCCACCGGCACACAGGCCGGCAGCTACCTGCTGGCTGGTCCCGGTTGGAAGGGCAAGGCGCCTGCAGGCATTCGGCAGGTGATCCGCTCTGAAACCGAGTTGGCCTTCGTGCTGGTTCGCACCCAGCTCAAGAGCCCGCAGGACATTGGGAACGTGAAGACCATCCAGGCAGGTTACAAGGTACAGCCCTTGTCAACCTTTCTGGGCGAGAGCGCGCCGGGCGCGGCGCCCGCCATCGACTACTTCGAACCCCTTTCGGCGAAGGAGCAGCGAAGCTCGATCCGCTTTTTCGACGAACTGAACTTCCTGCTGCAGTTCGCGCCCACGCATCCAAGCGAGACGGCACTGCGCGCGCGCTTTGCGCGAATCGGCATCGTGCCCGGCCAGCCGTTCAATGCCGATCGCCTGACGCCGCAACAGCGACAAGCCGTGGAAGAAGGCATGGCCGATGCGTGGCAAGCCCTGGACCGGTTCAAGACCGAGCAGATCGATACCGGCAAGCGGACGTCCTCCGATGGCTTCGGCACCCGCAAATTCCTGAAGAACGACTACCTGGTCCGCATGGCATCGGCTGCCTTCGGCATCTATGGCAACTCGAAGGAAGAGGCGATGTACCCGGCGTATTTCGTGGACTCGAAGGGCCAGGCGCTGGACGCCTCGCGCGAGCGATATGTGCTGCGCTTTGCGCCCGGTAAGCTTCCCCCGGTCAATGCCTTCTGGTCGGTCACGATGTACGGCCTCCCGGAGAGCCTGCTGGTCGCCAATCCGCTCAACCGCTATCTCATCAACTCAGCCATGCTGCCCGACCTGAAGCGCGATGCGGATGGAGGTATCACGCTCTACTTGCAGAACGAGTCGCCCGGAAAGGACTTGGAGTCGAATTGGCTGCCCGCGCCCAAAGGGCCGTTCTGGGCGGCGATGCGCCTGTACTGGCCCAAGCAGGAAGCACTGGACGGCCGCTGGAAACAGCCCCCGCTCCAGCGCGTGGGCGCGCGGGTTGCCGAAAGCGCGGCCAAGGCTTCCACTGCAGCTCAGCGGGTGACCGTGGAGAATTTCGCCCGCGCGGAATCGGACCTGTACTTTGCCGGCATCGTCAAGAACGGCGGGTTTGGCAAATTCGACCACACGCGAAACGTGGCACCCCTGGACAAGCAGACCGTGGTGCGCCTGAACCGCGACACCCTCTACTCCGCCGGCGTCTTCGACCTGGATGCAGGTCCGGTGACCATCACCCTGCCCGACCCGGGCTCGCGCTTCATGTCGATGCAGGTCATGGACGAAGACCAGTACACCCATGGCGTTCACTACAAGCCCGGCAGCTACACCTTTGACCGGGCGAGCATGGGCACGCGCTACTTCGTGGCCGCCATTCGCCTGCTGGTAGACCCCAACGACGCGCAGGATCTGGCGAAGGTGCGCGCCCTGCAGGATTCGGTCAAGGTGCAGCAGCAGGCGACGGGTAGCTTTGAGATTCCGCGCTGGGATGCAGCGAGCCAGAAGAAGGTGCGTGATGCGCTGGTCGTGCTCGCTGACACGCTGCCGGACAAGAACCGCATGTTTGGCAGCAAGGCGGAGGTCGATCCCGTGCGCTACTTGATGGGGGCAGCGTCCGCGTGGGGCGGCAACCCGGACAAGGACGCGGTCTACCTCAGCGTTGTGCCGGCCGGCAACGACGGCAAGACGATCTACAAGCTGACAGCGCGTGAGGTGCCCGTTGACGGCTTCTGGTCTGTCAGCGTGTACGACGCACGGGGCTATTATCAGAAGAACTCGTTCGATGCCTATACGATGAACAACATCACCGCGAAGAAAGAAGCAGACGGGTCGGTGAACATCCAGTTCGGTGGCTGCGAAGCCAAGACGGTCAACTGTTTGCCGATCACTCGCGGCTGGAATTACATGGTGCGCCTGTACCGACCGCGCGCGGAAATCCTCGACGGCCGATGGAAGTTTCCTGAAGCACAAGCTGCGCGCTAGATAGCGCTTGGGCGGATGGAGCTGCGGGAATGCAGCGTTTGCGGACCTACAGCCGGTCCCCATAAGAAGTCCGGTCACTAGCGCTGTCCGGACGTCCACGAGGAGCCTGCAGGCTGATCGATCAACGATGTTACAGGCAGGTCCGGGGAGGGACCACTCTCGCTGCGCAGCAGGCTCATTTGTGGCGGGCCAGCCGCCAATTGCAAAACGCTCGCGTGCGTGTCCTCGGGCGCCTATCGTTCGACCAGTTCAAGTGCGGCGCGCTTTCCGAGGGCGCGGACCACTGAAAGTCGTTGCAATTGCTCTGGATTTGGCCTCGACTTGCCCTGCTCCCAAAGGTAGATGGTGGCGCCGGACATCCCGACAAGCTTCCCATATGTGACTGCGGATACGCCAAGCTTCTTTCTATGAGCAGCTAGCCTGGTCGAACTGAATCGCCTAGGAACGTCGGCACTTGCGACGTTGGCTGCACGGGATTCAGCTGACTTCTCGTTGCTCACGCGTCTGAGTTGCTTCTGAAGGGCAGCTACCTCGCGCTTGAGCTGTGCAAGGGCACGTCGATGCTGCGAACTGGCCTTCTTCAGGTTATCGAGTTCAGAGCGAATTTCCTTGCGAGCGATTCGTGAAATCTCCGCCTTGAGTACAGATGCGATGTTGGTCATAGCTCGCGAATTTACCCACATCGGATGAATGCCGACAGAAATAGCAGCAACTGGTGCGACCGACAGGTGCTGGCAGGAGCGCATGAACTCACCCAGAGGACGTGCGGACCCGAAGCCGCCATGCCACAAAATGCGCGCGCGTTTTTTCCCGCGCTCCGACCGTTGCGCTGGGTGATGGCTCCAGAGTGAAGCCACGGGTTGCCGACGGGAGACTCATCGACATGACGGGCACGACTGTCTATCGACACTGACTGCTGCAGCGGTGGCGGACAAGGGCACAACGTCCTCAAATGAATCGCAGGGCGTCAGCCCTGCGTCCCTAGCGTGGACGAAGAGGTGCTTGACATACATGGCATGAAGTCACACGGCGGGAGGCATCGACGGGAATGCCGTCCGAAGACAGGGACTCGACAGGGACAAAGGGGCCATTTCACATGACTATGGTTGTCACTGACTGCATCGGCCCAAGGTGCCAAGCAGGTCTGTCTGTTTGGGATGAGTGCCCAAGATCTTTCGGCGTCCCCGGGGCATCGACCGCCACCACGATAGCTTGGAGGACGCCGCCAGAGTCAACTAGGTTCAACCTAGGCCTGCGCCTAGGCGTGCGGCATGCTGGCCACTCTTACGAGAAGGCTTCGAAAGTACTTGAGATCCTGATCAACATCTGCGACAAGATCTGCCGCCCGTTCCTGCCACGTGCGCTCCGATTTCTGTAGATGTTTGGGCTCCATGGCGTTCAGCCCATCGAGCATCTCGGAAGTTGTGAAGAGCCTCTCCATGTAAGTTTCCGCGCCGCGACGCCATCCCAGCCATCGATCCGAGTAGGGCGACAGTTGGACGTCGCTACACGGTGGCTCGCGCTCTAAATCGTCACGAAGCTTCTCTCCCACGATAATGACGGTGTCAATTCCCGATCGCGCATCCGCGACTGAACAAGTGAGCATCGTTGCCAATTTGACCCCCTTGGTAGTGAGAGTGCCAGTGCTCCACTGCCGGTCAGCGACAGCTGAAGGCTTGATCCATTTTGCGTCAGGTAACAAGCCATAGCTACCCCGCCGGCATTAGGGCAGTTCTCTCCGACCAGTTCTGCGTCGAAATTGCGATGGCGGAGATCTGCTGCAAGAGCTTGGTCACGGTTAACGCGCCAACACCTGTTAACGTTGTCAAGAGTTGAGGCGAGGACAAATGCGAATGGTCTTCAATGCCAGTGCTTCCGGTCGATAGTTGTTCGACGCTCCCCGATGACCAGGTTGTCAGATAGGGATCGACCAATTGGTGAACTCACAGTGCACTACGCACGTGATCGACGCAAATTCCACGGTAGTCCTCCGACCCCCCAAGACGTGCGACGTAGTCCTGAGACCAGTTCGCGAGCTCAATACCCGAACGTCATGCTCATACCACCGCGTCCGGCCGCATAGGGACGATAGTCTTCAACTTCCATTCATATTGACGACCAGTTGCGACATCGATGGCGGCTTGAGCGGACATTCTTGGCTTTGAGGAGGCCGGGATGAACCTGGACAAAGGTAGCGCAGCCGAGTGTCGTCCCTTTGGCGTCAACTGCTTGGACAATGACCGCCCAGCGACACCTCAATCGGATCACCGCCGACCTCAAGCGTGGTAACTGTTTCATGTGTGGCGTCTGCGTTGTAGATGACGACAGCAGTGAGGAAGCAGCCAAAGCAGCGCTTGCTGACAAGGCGCGCGTTTGGATTCATGACGGCTTGATTCGATCTCGCGAGGCAGACTAGGCGGGCTTCCCCTGTAGCAGCATGACGGTCCGCCTTGGCGATTCAACTCGCACTCCTCTTTCACATCGCTTTGAGTTGCATGAATCAGGAGACTGCGCGGAACTAGGCATCCGCGTGCCTGCAGCGCGAAGCTGCAACTCAAGTTCGGAGGGATGCGATGGAAAGGCGTTGGTGCAGCGCGTGCGGAAATGAATTCCAACCGAGACCCCAGTCTCCTGGGCAGTCATACTGTTCAAACATTGATTGCCAGAGAGCCAGGAAGCTCCTTTGGCAACGGGCCAAGCGCCAGACCGATGCGGACTACCTTCAAAACCAAATCGAGGCGCAACGCGGCTGGCGCAAAAAGAATCCCGGGTACTGGCGCAGCTATCGCGAGGCAAATCCAGACTACGCCGCCGCCAATCGCGCCGCCCAGCGCACGCGCAACCGCAAGAGAGCAAGCTGGGACACTTTTATTGCAAAGAGCGACACGTCATCACCTTGGCCGCCACCCAGTGGACTATTCAAACTGATCGAGCTCGTGTCGCCACCGTCTCGACCGCCGAGAACTTGGTTAGTCAGCCTAACCCCTGTGACCGTAAATCCCGACAGCTCAGCTTGATTGCAAAGAGAGGACTTGATCGAGTTCGCCTCCGGGACCTGATACCTTGGGTGAAATACGGAGACGTTCGCAGGCAGGGTCTGGCCAAGTAAGCCCAGATCGAAGCTTCCCGAGATACCAGGCGCATCTGGCAGGAGCTCAGACAATGAGTACGGAGCAAGCTGAATTTGCTTCAGGCAAGCAGGCCTTGATCCGCGCTGCCGAATACGTGCGCATGTCCACCGAGCATCAGCAGTACTCAACGCAGAACCAGGCCAGCTGCATTCGTGACTATGCGGCTCGACGTGGCATCGAGGTCACTCGCACCTATGCTGATGAAGGCAAAAGCGGCCTTCGCATTAGCGGCAGGCCTGCACTTCAGCAGCTCCTGCAAGACGTCGAGTCGGGCAATGCTGACTTCTCTATGGTCCTTGTCTATGACATTAGCCGCTGGGGCCGGTTCCAGGATGCGGATGAAAGCGCCTACTACGAATACGTCTGCAAGCGCGCTGGGATTCGAGTTGCCTATTGCGCAGAGCAGTTTGAGAACGATGGCTCGCCCGTCTCAACCATCGTCAAGGGCGTCAAGCGCGCAATGGCGGGCGAATACAGTCGCGAGCTTTCTGCAAAGGTCTTCGCCGGACAATGCCGCCTTATCGAGGCGGGCTACAGACAGGGGGGGCCAGCGGGATTTGGGTTGCGTAGGCTATTGGTCGACCAGAACGGCCAGCCCAAGACGAGACTCGTCCGAGGTGAACATAAAAGCCTTCAAACCGATCGAGTCATCCTTGTTCCCGGTCCCGACGACCAGGTGCAAGCAGTTCAACGGATCTATCACTGGTTCGTGACGGACGGGGTATCTGAGACAGAGATCGCAAAGCGGCTCAATGCAGCAAAAATCCTCAACGATCAAGAGAGGGCATGGACAAGGGCCACCGTTCACGAAGTCCTAATCAACGAGAAGTACATTGGTAGCAACGTCTTTAACCGCATCTCATTCAAGCTCAAGAAGCTCCGGGTGGTGAATCCCAAGGAGATGTGGATTCGTAAGGACAACGCTTTCGTGGCCATCGTCGCAAAAGAGGACTTCTACACGGCACAAGGAATCATCCGCGCCCGATCGCGGCGTTTTTCAGACGCGGAACTCATTGATCGCTTGCGCGAACTCTATAGGGATCGGCAAGCGCTGTCGGGTTTCATCATCAACTCAGCCGAGGGCATGCCATCCTCGTCCGTCTACGCACATCGCTTCGGAAGCCTACTCAGGGCTTATGAGCTTGTGGGATACAAGCCGTTGCGAGATTTCCAATACATCGAGATCAATCGCTTGCTTCGAAGGCTTCACCCTGCAATCGTTGCGCAAACTGAGCAGCACATGCAAGACTTGGGCGGCCGAATCAGGCGCGACTCAGAAACAGATCTCTTGCACGTCAACGAAGAGTTCACTGTGTCGTTGGTCTTGGCGCGCTGCCACCGCCGCGAGTCGGGTCACTTGTTCTGGAAGATTCGCTTCGATGCAGGACTGGAGCCCGATCTGACCGTAGCGGTCCGGCTTGGGCCCGAAAACCAAACGGCCCTGGACTACTACCTATTACCTCGCCTTGACCTCACTCGCTCCCGGATCAACCTTGGCGAATACAACCCCATAGAGATCGAAAGCTATCGCTTTGACAATCTTGACTATTTCTACGGAATGGCCGCTCGATTGAGACTGAAGAGAGCCGCATGACTTCCACGCTAGCCACTCCGGAGCTTCGTATGATTCCCCTCGACAGGATCGAAGTGCTCAATCCGCGGGAGAGGAACCAAAAGAAGTTTGACACTATCGTTCACAGTATCGGGGTGGTCGGGCTCAAGAAGCCGATCACCGTGACTCCTCGGTCGAGTGAAGATGGTGCAGAGAGGTATATGCTGATCTGCGGCGAAGGTAGGCTCAAGGCGTACCAGCGGCTTGGCGAGGCAAGAATTCCCGCATTGGTTGTATCTGCGTCCGACGAAGACGCGTACGTGATGAGCCTAGCTGAGAACATCGCGAGGAGACGCCACCGCCCCTTGGAATTGCTCCAAGGAATAACCTTGCTCAAGGAACGAGGTTGCTCTGCGGGAGAAATCGCACGAAGAACCGGCTTGAATGACTCGTACGTGAGAAGCATCCTTGAGCTGGCCGAAAAGGGCGAGGAACGCCTGATGATCGCCGTGGAGCGCGGCCAGATCCCTCTTACCGTAGCAATGGTGATCGTCAAGGCAGGCGATGATGACAAAGCCGTACAGTTGGCGATGCAGGACGCTTACGAAGCTGGAAGTCTACGCGGGCATCAGTTGATGTACGTAAAGAAGCTCGTTGAACGACGACAGTTTCTCGGGCGATCGATCACACGCAAGTCCCCAGATCGCAAACCGGTCACATCTTCGAGCCTCGTCCGAGCCTACCAAAAGGAAGTCGAGCGGCAGCGCCTGATGGTCCGTAAGTCTTCACTCGTGCAACAACGACTGTTCTTCATTCTTGGTGCGCTGAGGAAATTGATTGCAGACGAGAACCTGGTCAACGTACTGCGGCTTGAGGGACTCGACACACTCCCGAGGTACTTGGCTGACCGCGTCGTGCGCAATGGAGGGGCTTTGTGACGGCCGCGGCTTTGGCCTTTGTACCCAGGCCGCTCTTGATCCCAGTTGATTCGCTACTGCCTTCGACGAAACTGGATCCGAAAACGTCTTCGTCGCAGAAGTACAGGCAAGTACGAGACTCAATCTTACAGATCGGCCTGATTGAGCCACTGTCCGTGTCGGCGGTAGATCGCAAGAGTGGACAGCATCTTGTCCTCGACGGTCATATGCGTCTGATGGCGATAAAGGAGCTTGGCGTTCCAGAGGTGCCTTGTTTGATTGCGACCGACGATGAGACCTTCACCTACAACAATCGGGTTAGCCGGCTTTCCTCGGTTCAAGAGCACCTCATGATCCGACGTGCGATCGATCGCGGTATTCCGCCCGCAAAGTTGGCGGCTGGTCTTTGCATCAACATCAGTCTGCTACAGAAGAAGAGCTCTTTGCTAGACGGAATCTGTGCAGAGGTCGTCGACATGCTTAAAGACAGGATGTTTTCCACAGAGATTTCACCCATTCTCCGGAGGATGAAGCCGACTCGCCAGATCGAATGCGCCGAGCTGATGATTGCGGCCAACAGTGTCACCGTCACGTACGCGCGAGCGCTGTACGCGGCTACACGGCCCGAGATGCTCGTAGCGGGCAAGCGGCCCTTGGGCCCGAGCTCCATTTCACGAGAGCAGCTGGCCCGTATGGAGCACGAGATGTCAAACTTGCTTTCTGAGTACAAGCTCGCGGAGCAGAATCACGGGGAGGACGTCTTAAACCTGATGCTCGCTCGCGGCTACGTCGTGAAACTATTGGATAACCCACGCATTCTTCGGTACTTGCAAGCTAACCACGCTGAGATCCTGGAGGAGTTCTCGAAGATTGTTGAGATGACATCTATCGAAGGATAGTCAGTGTGTCTGGCGAGCCCGCATCCCTTCGTTCCACGCGTCAGGAGCCCTGAGATAGCTTGCTTGTGGCAGTTGAAGGTCTTGTTGTGGTCACCCGACAGGGACTACGTTGAGCACGGTGGCAGGTGTTTTGGCATTTAGCGAAGGTGTGGTTGAACGGTCTGGCTGCGCAGAGGAGATGAAGCCAAGCACCGTTGATCACAGAGCAATTCACCTTGTCTGCTGTGGCGCAGACGTTGACGGTAGATTGAAAGACAGGCATCACGCACCCTGCTCTTGAAGCGCTTCACTTGTCTGCAGGGTCTTCTTCCAGCCACGGGCCGCGTCGCTGCAGCGGTGATCGCGCAGTTGTTGCTTGCGCTCAGCATTTTTTCCCATGCCGTTCGTGCCGTGCTCAGGTGCCTCGTGGATGGTGAGGGCGATGTCGCCTTTCAGAACGTCTGCGGAGAACGCGGAGGTGTCATCGACGACCACGGGCTGGTTCGACTGCAGCTGCTGGTGCTCCTTGTGGTTCAGATCGCGCACTCGTAAGCTCACTCGCATGCGCACCTTGACCCAGTAGAGTGCGCCGTGGTCTGAGCCAAGGGTGCTCACCGTTACGTGGGTGGACGATCCGGAAGTTGTCGGCGTTCCCGAGCCATAGGCGGTCGAGATCCACCAGGTCCCAAGGCAGGGGCAGCGCTTCCGGGGTCCTAGGTGGAAGTGGTGAGCGCCGTGATGGGCACGGTGGTGGTGACCGAGCGGGTGTATGTGGTTTGAAGATGACGACAGGTCCGCGCCCACTTTGCGGCCTTGCTCGATCGCATCGTTTTCGCTTTGGCGCTTGCCGGCGTTTAAGTAGCTAGTGCCGATGATGTCGTCGCCACGCTTTTGCAGGCAGTGCTTGAAGACCTGCGGGCGCCATCATAAGTTCGACCATAGGGTCTTGATGAGGCGGGTAGCGCGTATCCTAGCCACAAGCTCCGGTGTCACGCTTTGATGGGTGTCTAGAAGTTGCAGTACGAGGCTGACCAGCGCGATTTCAAACCGTCGTTTTCGGCAATCTCCGTCGTCCACTCGGGTGGCGCGGCAGATCTAGTGCTCCGCGGCGGGTGCTCATTGTGGATGCCCACGATGAATTGCCCTGGGGAAATGGATCGTCTGGCGACATGCTCACACGACTCCAAGGACGATGGCACCGGCCTGCAACATCGTCGCAAAAGAGGTCACCAGAGCTACGAAGATGTTTCAGAGCCGAAAGAATTTCGTGCTCTTTCCGATCTGCAACATTAGACTGCTGGCGCGGCACGTTCCAACCGCTTGTACCTCCCTGGGCGGGTGCTGCATTTGGCCTGCCCTCTTGTTGGGGCAGGCCTTTTTACTTGCCTGCTTACCGGGCTGCGTTTGAAAGATAAAGCTGCAGCGCTGCTTGCATGACCCTTGTTCCGGGTTGTCGCCTGCAAAATGCATCCACGTACGTCCGGATCGAATCTCCGTCTGGCAGCCGCGCCGGCTGGCCACCCGCCGCAATCCGACTGACATTCATGCCGTTCAGGAAGCCCTGAACCCAAGTCACCATCATCGCTTCGTCCAGAAGCGCGGAAGACTCGCGATCGCCCATCTTGTCGCGCGCCTCTGTCCAGGCCGAACAAGGCCGGGCGCCGGCACCACTGATGTCGAAGCCAGGTTCCATCTGGGCCGGGGACGCTGCCAAACATGCGCCACTGGCTGCCGCGAGCACGATCGACATCATTCTGATCACCGCGCGTCCCCGATGTGCCTCTGCACCCAATTTGAGAACCTACGCAGTGGCGGCAGCTTCACTGCAACGAAGCCGGGGCCGACGATGAACCGAGCGCTCCAGAAGCGCGCTTTTAGCCAGGACAGCATGAGGTCTCATCCCCCAGAGTGAACGCGCATCTTATCGGCGTACCTCGCCTTCGCATTCCCACTTGGCACCAGTTCCGCAAAGACGCGCAGCGTCGCCCCAGGACCAAGCAACCATTCCCTGCGCACTGCTCGAAGCGTCGCGGGCCCGAGCTGTAGTACGTCGCCGACCTGGCAGCCGATCAATGCATCCTTGTGGATCGTCGACGCATGCGGCACGGCAGGCAGCAGTTCCAACTGATCGTAGCTAGAGAAAAGCAGCACGATCTCGACCTCGGTCTTCATGGCCTTGCCCCGGCGATAAGCCTTACAAAGCTCGACTGTCGTACCCTGTACGCAATGCAGCATCCCCAAGTTTGGGGCCTTCCGCTCTTAGGGCGGCCAGCTTGGGGAATGCAGTGCGCGCGGTACTGTGCACGATGCCATCTTGCTCCCCTAGCAACAGCTTGGAACTCAACGGGTGCCAAGAGGAGGTACTGCGGGCAGACGCATCCAGTGCGTCGGCCCTTGATTATTGTTGAATAGCGCGGCCGGCTTGGTGCCTCCCGAAAGAAACCAGCCGGTGCCACGCGCGTCGCTCAGCCACAGGCCGGCAGCAATGTCGCCGTTCCGATTGATGAGCAAGATGCTGGTTCCATTCTTTGGCGCCGTCTCTATCGGTTGCCAGTCCATTGCTTCCTCGCGTGGTCAGGGGATGCTAGCCCAATTGAGCTAGCGCACAACAGTGGTCAGGCCTCTTACCCTTTGGGTAAGTGACAAGCCAGAGCTTAAGCAAGGCCAGCGCCGCAGCGTCCCGGACAAACGGGTTGAGGTACGGGCCATCGGTCAGTAGCATCGTGCTGAAGATGCTTTTCAAGTGAAGGCATGACCACTGCGCTAGACCTGAGGACTCACGCTGCCCTATATGAAGCGGGGCAGGCCGTGGCTCGCTTCAGGCTGGGGCTTGAGCCGGTTGGATTGTCAATAGTACCTATCATTAAGCCGGGCGTCGAAGAAGTATCGGCTAATCGGCGCTGCGACGTCGATATGGAAAGCGCGCGCGTCCAGATCGTGTGCCTCTTGGCCGGCAATGCTGCACAACAGGTAGCCGGGATCCCACGAGGCAAAACGGTACGCGTGGGAGACGACGACCTTGAGGAAGTGCACGCCATCGCAGACCTCTGGGGTTTGGAACGCGAACTGCGCTCGTGCAAGGCCAGGGCCACGCGAATGATGCGCGAGCCAACCAATGCCCAGGCTGTGTTCGCGATCGCCAATTGCTTGCTCGCCCGCGATGAAATTAGTGCCGAAATGACAGTGTTGCTCATTCATTACGCTGATGGGGATTGCTCTGATCCGCAGATGCTCGAGTCGTTGCTGAAACATGGCTGGCTTGATTTTGACGACAGCCATGTGAGCGTGCTGCGAACCATCATGCGCCAGTTGATCAGCACAGTCCTTTGGCGAACGCCCAGCTCAGGGTGAACCCATGCTCGCTTTTCGGCTCGAAGCTTGAGGGCGCCGGCTGGCATTCGATCGCTTGTGCAACACGATCCACGAGCCGCCGCCGACAACTGACCCATGCTGTCCAAACTCAAGGCGCACTTGTGGAGCGCTCGCTTGATCGTTGGGCCCGGTTTCGTCGGGGTAAAGCTCTCCTTGTTGCGGCGGATCTGGGTGAAGGTCTGAGGGCTGATCGCCCAATGAGTGCACTGCCCCTCGGCTAGGAGCGAGGCACAAGGTTTGCTTAGGCAACTACCTGCCTTTCCTACGGTGAGAGCTGGCTTTAAATTCGGTGTCGAGATCGTCGTGCTTGCCCAGGGCCACAGGCAATCGGCCTGCTTGCCAGCCTCCCGTATGCGGCGGCGCTGAATAGGACGCATTGGTTGCCTGCGAAGTGGGCGATCTGCTCTGGCTGGGCGATGCCGTCTTCGCTGATCCGATGGGGATCGCGCCTTGGTGCGGGCCGGGCCGCGCTCTTCATCATTGCCGAGGTGAAATAGGACCGGCGCGTCCACGCACTGAACCAACGCGAGAGACTCACCATGACGCACCATGTCATCAAGCTGTTCGAGCAACATGCCAAATTGCTAGACGTCCAGAGAAGCCACTGGGATCTGGATGATTCAATCTCAGAACTGGCCGCCTGGATTGACCTGACGCGCTTTAAGTTGACGGATGACGACATGGCAGTGCTTGTTCAGATCGGCGGCCTGCTGTATCGCGAGGCGCTGCGCCGCCGCGAAGATTGTTGACCCCAATGCCTCGGAGCGGGCCAGGCTTGACCGGGAGCATCGTTTCTTATCGTTGTAAGAATTCCCTTGGTATGACGGTGATCGCAGATTGCATCAATCCGCTCTTGATCACTCCCGAAGCGTTGCGTGCTGTCGCGGCAGACGCATCCTCACGTCTGCATGAGGTTGACGTCGTCGGCGCGTCGCCAGCGACTTTCAGTGCCTCGAACATATGAAGTCCATCTCCATGCGTAGGCGTCGTCCTACGTCGCATCACACGGACCAAACTTGAGGTTGCGCGCAAGTCATGTCGCGCTCAGATTGCGCACTTCACGTCGAAGCGAAATCCTTTTAGGAGAGAGCAGTATGGAGAAGCGATTCAAGTCTCGTTGGCAGGTGATGGGCTGTGTAGCGCTGACTGGCGCTTTGGTCTTCTTGGGGTCATCCCAGGTCTTTGGCCAAGCCAAGCCGCCTGCAGCCACCCCGGCTCAACCAAGCACCACTCAAGCTCCAAGCCAGGGCTTGCCGACAGCGCCTCAGACGTCCAAGCCCAACATCCTGGTGATCTTCGGCGACGACGTGGGGTCACCAACATCAGCGCCTATGGTGGTGGCGTGGTCGGCTACAAGACGCCCAACATCGACCGCATCGCCAAGGAAGGCTTGCGCTTCACCGACTATTGCGCCGAGAACAGTTGCACCGCTGGGCGTTCGACCTTCATCACGGGCCAGACGGCCAAGCGAACCGGCTTGAGCAAGGTGGGCCTGCCCGGTGCGCCCGTGGGCCTGCAAGCGCGCGACATCACCATTGCAGAAGCACTGAAGGCCCAGGGCTACGCCACCGGGCAGTTCGGCAAGAACCACCTAGGTGACCGCGACGAGTACCTGCCCACCAAGCACGGCTTCGACGAATTTCTGGGCAATCTCTACCACCTGAACGCCGAGGAAGAGCCCGAGCGCCCGTACTGGCCGAAGGACAAGAACGATCCGTTCGTCAAGAACTTCTCTCCGCGCGGCGTGATGCACGCATTTGCCGATGGCAAGACGGAAGACACCGGCCCGCTGACCCGCAAGCGCATGGAGACCATCGACGACGAGACCACCTCGGCCGCGATCGACTACATGAAGAGGCAGACGGCGGCTGGCAAGCCCTTCTTCACCTGGATGAACTTCACCCGCATGCACCTGTTCACCCATGTGCGCGAGTCGATGCGAGGTCAGGCGGGCATGCCCGGCAACGAGTATGCGGACGGCATGATCGAGATGGACAACAACGTCGGCAAGCTGCTGCAGGCAGTCGACGACCTGAAGATCTCGGACAACACGATCGTGATCTTCACGACCGACAACGGGCCGAATCAATTCAGCTGGCCCGATGCCGCGACCACGCCGTTCCGCAGCGAGAAAGATACCAACTGGGAAGGCGCCTTCCGCGTGCCGGCCATGGTGCGCTGGCCCGGCAAGGTCAAGCCCGGCGAGGTGACCAACGAGATGTTCTCGGGCCTCGACTGGTTCCCCACGCTGTTGGCTGCGGCGGGCGATACCGACGTCAAGGACAGGCTGTTGAAGGGCACCACGATCGGTTCCAAGACCGGCAAGGTCCACCTGGATGGCTACAACCAGCTCGACTTGTTGACCGGCAAGTCGCAAAAGGGCGCGCGTGACGAGTTCTTCTACTTCAACGACGATGCCGAGCTGGTCGCCATGCGCTTTGGCGACTGGAAGGCGGTGTTCTGCGAACAGCGGGCGCCGGGCGGCATGCAGGTCTGGGCCAACCCCTTCACCTGCCTGCGCTTGCCCAAGCTGTTCAACCTGCGCATGGACCCGTATGAGCGGGCGGACGTGGTCTCCGACCAGTACTACGACTTCCAGACCAAGAACGTCTACCTGACGATCATGGCGCAGACGAAGGCGGTCGAGCATCTGAAGACGTACGTCGAGTACCCGCCGAGCCAGTTGCCGGCCGAGTTCGGCATCAACGACGTGCAAAAGCAGATCAACGAAGAGATCGAACAGAAGCTGAGGAAGCCTGCTGCGCCGGCTGGCGGGAAGTAGGTTCAGAACACCCTGGGGCTTTGCGAGTGTCGATGACCGGCCCGCAAAGCCTCAGGGATGCTCAGCGCCGGCGCCGAGCCAGGGCCGGCCTCGATGCATCTCGCCAGGCTTTGCCGTTGCACACATTCGCGGCGGCCTCGACTCGGACATCGAGTGCGGTTGAGATCTCCGACAGAGTCATTCCGGCAAGCCGCAGTTCGTAGATGAGCTCGACCGTTTCGATGTCCAAATTCTTGGCGCGCTTGGGGCTGGTCAGGGCGGTGAAGCGGCCTGCTCCGAGGGCGCGCTTGAGGCTTGAGGCTTGGTCGCACCACATGAGATTCGACGCGGCGTTGTTGGAGCGATCAAAGTCCTTGTGAACGACCAGGGGCAGGTCCTTGGGGTTTCGAACAAAGTAGGTGGCTACGAGTCGGCTGATCAGGACATCCCTGTGGACACCGTCTCTAGCAAGATTAACGCGCAGGTGCCCCTTCCCGTTGGGTCGTCCCTTGAGGAGTTGCCCACCGATGGAACGAAAGCCCTTGTCACCGCGGCCTGGCACCTTTCGCGGCAGGCTTCTCACTCTCCCGAGATTCGAAACCTGGTAGTCGAACCCCGCGATGTTCTTCCACTTTTCCAACTAGGCCTCTTCCATGTCGAGCCATGGATCCCCCTACGGGCCCCGTGACATTTCATCTTGCTTCAAGGAGACGAATATGCCCAAGAGCAGTGCCCCGGCCAATAGCAGTCCATTTGATTGGAAAACTTCCGATCGGATAACCTCTTCTGTCCAGGATCGCATGAGCGCGCGCAAAGCGGAAGACTTGCGGCGCAAAGGTGCTGCGCGTGTGCAAAGCACCAAGGGCGACCTGCAGGGCAGCGGTGCCCCTTCGCGGTCAAGATTTGCTCGGACAAATAAGGCGACATCCCAAGGTCGTCATTCTCTGGATGCCTCTTGGCTGGCTGGATCTTCGCGCCAACGTGGAACACTGGGCGGCAGGTTGCGCACATAGGCAAACAGCAAGTGATCGGGACGTAAAGGCCTCATCGCACGATGGCGCAAACAGCGGCGCGGACGAGTTGAAGTCAACTGATTCGAGCGACCCCTTTGGGCAGTCCAGTCAACACCGTCGCCTCACGCTTGTGCCTGAAGTCGAAGTCCGGTGGTCCAGATCAAGCGGCGGGTCAGCGCCCGCAAGCGGCGCTTCGGACGCCGCCTGCAGTCACCACGCACTAGACGTCGATCTGCTCAGCAATCTCCAATGCATCGTCGACCTCAATGCCGAGGTATCTGACTGTGCTTTCCAACTTGCTGTGGCCCAGCAAAATCTGGACCGCCCGCAGGTTCTTCGTCTTCTTGTAGATGAGTGAAGCCTTGGAGCGCCGCATCGAGTGCGTACCGTACTCCACGGTATCCAGGCCGATGTCTTCCACCCATCTATGAAGGATTCTCGCGTACTGGCGAGTGCCGAGATGTGCGGCCCCAGAGACCCGGCTCGGGAAGAGGAAATCGTCGGAGCGCAAATGCTTGCGCAGAATCCAGGCTTCGACGCTTTCGCGAGTCGTCTGCGTGATCTCGAACTGGACGGGTCGTTGCGTCTTGCTCTGCGTGACCATGGCACGGCTGGCAACCCGGTCGCCATGGCAGATGTCCCGAACGCGCAGTCCAACTAGGTCGCATCCCCGCAGCTTGCTGTCAAAGCCCAGATTGAACAGCGCCAGGTCGCGCACGCGCTTGTTCATTTGTAAGTGAGTGCGGATGGCCCAGATTTCCTTTGCCTTCAACGGTGCCTTCTGCCCGATTAGCTTTCCCTTGTTCCACGGGCAATGGCTCGAACCAGCTTGTGCTTGCATGATGCGCTCCTTCATTGACGGCCGGCGTCGACCGTCCCTCCGTCGTGGCCGCGGCCACCCACGACTGCACGCTGGAGCCTTCTCTCAGTTCAATCGTAGATCGCTGCGCGCAAATGAACGGCCTGCAGCGGAAGCGGTCTTCCAGGCCCAAAGACGCGAATGGCTGCAAGCTGCCGCTGTGCGGTCAAGGACTAGAGACGCCCCAGCAAATGGCTATCCCTGGAGTTCATGCAACTCACATTGAGCCTCGGTGAAGCTGAAAGACCTTGTCTACGTCGGCCAGCTGCGCTGTGATGACGAAAATCGGCGGAGGCGTGATCCATAGGTCAACCACCAGCGCGATTGCTCGATTGCTCTGCGGGGGCCTCGCTGAGCAACTGAGCCGTTTGGTACATGGATGTGGAGTACGCCGGCTTCAGCAGCGACGACTACACCATCGAGATCTATTGCCAGGAGGACCAGGCCGAAATGATCGCAAGGCGCCTGGTATGCCTCGCCGCGGAAGACCGAAAGCGGGCGAGAATCGAGTCGCCGTTGCCTCCGCAGAAGCCAGGCCGCAGGACAATCCTGACCTGTAGAAGGGCGACAGGCGTCAACGGGTCGGAAGCAGACATGTCATAAGAGAGCGGAACTCATCAGGGCCGTGTTCGCGGCTTCCGTCCACGACGCGGTTCACGCTGGCGGGTATTGCTCGCCGACGCAGGTGATTGCGCTCGCCGCGCGTGGCGCACGCATATCAACGGCGTCCTACCAAATAGGCCCGGGAGTAGGCCACCCAAGCGTCCGTCCCGGGATCGAGGCCCATCATCAGCCGCTCTCCAAAGCTCGAGGGCAGGGCCGCGCCTTCTCGCGCCGCCCGCTTGTCCAGGGCTCCGGCCTCGCGAGCGACGCGAGCGAGCGCGATGGCGTAGTCCTTCGGCTCAGGAGCGCCATGCACTGCCTCGACCACACCGAAATAGATGTTCCACAACCTGCGCGCAGCCGCGATCGGCAGTTTGTCGACGGCCACCGCCTGCAACGCGATCTGCGCCGCCAACATCAGCGCGGGCAGGGGCATGTCCGGCCGGGCGGTGGCATGGTCGATCCATATCGCGGCGTAGGCGCCGATGGCGACGTCGGGCACGGCAGGGTCCTGGACCAAAATCCGCACGACGCGGCCGACGTGATTGAGCGCGCCCATGAAGTTCGTCCCCGGCCCCCAGATGCCACCGGCGATCGACATGAATGGCCCGACTTCGCGAAGCAAGGCGGCAGCTTTCGCCACCCGCGGCGCCTGGCGAACCGATTGGGGGACGAGCGCCAAGTGGTGGCGAAGCTGAATCTGAACGCCAACGCGCCAGTCGCAGAGCTGCGCGAGCTTCGTGGCGACCTCCTCGGTCGTCAACAGCCCAAGCTCCTCGAGGCCGCACAGCAGGTCCAAGGTGCACATGCTGTCGGCCCCAAACCTCTCCTCCAAGATCCACATCCGTAGCAGCGCGTCATCGGAGTAGAGGATGTAGTCGCCGGAGCTGGTGAGGCTTTGCAGCTCGCGCGACGAGTTTGGAAGATGTCGATCCTCTTCCGACTGCGCTCCCCGAGGCTGCAAAATCTGCGCGAGACGCGGCCGCAACCGATTTTGCAGGTCGAGGCACCGCTCGCGGAAGATGCTCCCCGAGAACGCCTGGGACATCTTCATCAGTTCCCCCAGAGTGGCCTGCGGAATGGCGATTTTCGGGAAGAAGTCGAAGACCTTCTCGAGCACGCCGAGGTCGTTGAGCAAGAAGAGCGTGATCAAGTCGAACAGCGGTGTTCTCGACCTGAATGTCTCGGCAGGCCGCTGCTCCCACGGCTGGCCGATCATGTTCAGGTGAAACTTCTTCTCTTCGGGCGTCGACCGCTTCGCCAGCTCCCACAGGTGCGTCACATCCTGCACGTTGCCGAGCGCCAATCTGGGGCGCCATGCGAATGGCAATGGCAACTCGCCGCTTTGGAGCTTAGCTTCGAGCTGCGCGCGTTGCTGCTCCCGCTCCTCGGTGAGCCCGATGGCTGTCTTCATGGAGCGCAGCATCTCCTCGGCTCCGGCTCCGGCTCCGGCTCCGGCTCCGGCTCCGGCTCCGGCTCCGGCGCCGGCTGGCAGCTCGACTCGTCGGAGGACTTTGGACTGAGGGAACCGATCGAAGAACGCGTTCGCCCTGGCTTGGAACTCCTCTTTGCGCGCGTCGCTCAGCACCGCAGTCTCGAAGCTGGTCGCCGTGATGACCATGCAAAGGAACATCCCCTCCTCCACCTCGTCGTCCGGGGAGGCGAGCGCGCCCATGCGGAACGCGAGATCGACGAGACGGGGGCTGGTGGGGCTCGCATGCTGCTCGAGGTTGAACAGCATGCGCACGCACTCGACGCGCCGCTCCTTGGCCTGCGCTCGCTCCAAAATCATCTCGGCGGCGCTCTTGGCCTTCTCCACGAACCCCCAGCGGACCATGATGTTCACGTAGGTGTTCAAGGCAAGGCCGTCCTCGATGCCGCCCTCCAGCATTCCCTCCAAGAGAGCGCGCGCCTCGTCGGAGCGGCCCAGCTGGTCCAAGGCGAGCGCGTGGAACGCCTTGATCCGCCCGGTGACGTCGAATTCCAGGCCCGCCTCCTCGCACAAGGCGAGCAGTGGGCCCCAGCGCTCCAAAGTGGCCAACGCGACGCTGATCCTCACGGCGATCATGGGTGAGAGGCGAACGGTCGAGCGCAGGCGGTCCGCCACGTCCAGGAACCTCTCGGCCTGGTCCTTGGAACCCGCGTCCAATTCCTGAAAAAGGAGCAGCGTGGTCGGTTTCGGATGCCCAAGCTGCTCGTCGATCCGGGCGAGCGCGTCCAAAGGCTCGGCGCTTTGCAGCTGGTTCTTGCGTCGCGCGAGCAGGTAGTCCAAGGTCGCGGCGTGTGCCTGCTCCTCGCGGTTCTCCTTGTGAAGAATCGCGCGCCAAGCCTCCACCAGGTCATCCCGAGCCATCACGTCGGCCGACATCGCCGCCAGCACCAAGGCGGGCGCGAAGAGCTGATGGGATTGGCTGACGCTGTCGATGTTCGCGACCATGAGCTCCACGCAGTCGCGATGCTTGCCCAGCTCGTGCAAGAAAGACACGCGGCGAAGGATCTTCATGTCGCCGTCGGGTAGGCGGCCATTCGCCTCCAACGCGGCTTCGAAGTCGCCGCATTGGGCGGCGAGCGTCTCGGCCGCCGACTGAAGTTCGGCTTGCTGGGGGCGCTGGCGGGCCGCGGCGAGCACCCGCGCGAGGATTTGCTCTTGCTTGCCGAGCATGCTCGCCGCGGCGATCCAAAAATCAATCACGAACTCGGCGTTGGAGATCCATCTGATCTCCTCGACAGCGGCGACGGCTTCTTCGATGTCTGCCCACGCTTGCCGCAGCGCCGCCGCGTCCACGCCCATCGGGCCGGAAGGAGGGAGGACCTCGTCCTCCGACTCTGGACCTTTCGACTCCTCGACGCACGCGCCCTTCAGCGCGATGTTGAAGCGCGCTCGCGCGCGCAAGATCAAGAACAGCAGCCTCGTCGACTCGCGCTTCTCCTCCAGGGCAATGCCTTGGATGCACGCCTGCAGCGCCTCTTCGGGCTTCGAGAACATCGTCTGGACCACTGCGCGCGCCGCAAGGCTTTCCGCGCCTTCGAACGTGTCCAGAAGAGCGATCGCTGCGGCGTGCTTGCGGCTGGCCGCGAGCAGGCGAGCCTTCACCCCAAGCAGGGCCGGGTCCGGGTCCTCCGGCAGGGCGGCGAGAACATCTGAATAATCCTGCCCTTGATCGGTCCGGAACCGGCGGCGCATCTCGCTTTCCGCCCACGCCGCCCAATATTTGGCCTGCGGCTGCGTCTCGGCGGCGGACTTGAAGGCGCTGGACGCGCCGACGTCGTCGCCGCGGATGAGGCGGCTGCGGCCGGTCAGATACCAGTGCTCCGCCTGTTCCAAGGCGGAGGCGGACTCGAGCCGCTCGGCCGCCTGGCCGAGCAGATCTGCGCACTTCTCGACGTTGCCCGCGTCGAGCGCGGCCTTCGCCTCCGTCAGCAGCCAGGCCAGGCTGCCGCGAGGAGGGTTCACCCACACGCCCGCTGCGGGCTCCGCAAGGGCTTGGGCGAAGACGATGCTGCGGGTTCCGATGTTTCGGGCGATCGCCTCGACCATCACTACGCGATCCTCCGAGCCCAGCGAAGGGTCCATGCCCGCCACGCTCGTCTCCAACGCGTGCCCCACTCGGGACAGGCGATGGCGCTTGCGGACCTCGTCGACTAGGTCCGTCGAGCGATCGATGACGTTGGCGGTCGGAACGCGAATCGCCGCCTCTTTCTGGTCCAGCGGGATGGACGCGATCTGGATGCGATCGAGCTCCTCGCGAACCCACACGTAGTGGAGCGGGCACGCGCGGGGCTCCTCAGGATCGACGCTCAGGTCGCACAGGACTAGCAACACAGGCTCGTCGGTGTTGTCGAACAAGCGCAATGTCGAGGTCGAAAGATTGATGGACAGGAAGCTTCCATCCGCGCTGCGCTTCGGCGAGCGGCTTCCCTTCAACTGGATGCGGAACGGGTGGACGACCTGCTGCTTGATGCTGATTTGCACTTGAAGATCGAAGCCGTAGTCGTTGACTCCGCCAAGCTCCGTCAGGTGCCAGCCCTTCGGTCGGTTCGCGCGCAAACAGTCGTAGGCGTCCTCTCCGATTTCTTGCGAGTCGCCGGTCTGCGGCAGACCCTTGTCGTGTGGCATGCGGTTGCGTCCCTGATGAATTCAAAAGCTCAACGAATGACCCGCTCGTCAACGCGCGGGCGCTAGCCCCTCGTCACGACACCCACAGCGCGATCGCCGAACGGAGCGCAGGATGGGCGCCCGCGAAGCTCGCGGCGGCGAAGATGGCTGCTACAAGAACGATGCGGAGGTCGCGCGACACCAACGCGAGCAGGCGGTGGCCGTCGCTCTTGAAGCACTCGTAGGGGTTGCGGCCGCGGGGCGTCATTTCGCGGCTCCTTTCTTCGCCGCCGCCTTAGGGGCCGCGGCGGCCTTGGACGCAGCCTTGGCCGCGGCGGCCGCCTTCTCCTCCGCCGCCTTCATGGCCTCCTGGTGCGCGGGCCAATCGCCGGCCGCACCGACGTCGGCGACTCGCTCTACGAAGCGGCCGTAAAGATCGACCTGCACCAAGCCATTGGCGCGCATCATCTCGACGGCGACGTTCGGGTTGAGCAGCAGAATGAAGTGGAACTCGCCGGAGGGGCCCTTCTTGGTGCGGACGAAGCCCAGCTCGCGTAGCCTACGCATGCGCTTGCGCCAGGTATCCACCGCCCGTTCGCCGGTGAAGCCGGCCTCCGCGGCGAAGGTGGCGGGGTTCTCCACTGTGACCAGCGGGTTGTCCGGCGCACGCGCCCAGAGGCAGAACAGGGAGTGGCCCGCGGGCGCGCCCTTCGAGGTGTCGTCGATGGCCTGCATGGCGATCGGCAGGGTGCGGGGCACGGTTGTGAAGCCGTCGTTGCTCTTGCGCCGCCACAGGAGCGTCTCGGTGACGTCGGGGAAGTGCAGCGCCAGCTGCTGCTGCGCGCGCTCCGACATCTTCAAACGGCGACTTTGGGATTGCTTCGAGTTGGCCATGTTGGCGTCCAGTTCCGATGCTCGAAGTCTGAGGCCGCCGAGCCGGCACTGCAACGATTCTATTGGCATCCTCTCCGATGAACTCAGGGGGCTGAATATGATGTATGCAGCCACTCAGGACACGCCAGGCAGCGCCAATATAGGGCAGCGAGTCCACGCGAAATCGTGTAGCCCTTTGCCGAAAAGTCATTGCAACTCAACGACTTACCACTTCCCGGCGTGCTCACCGTTCTTACGTGCTGCTGTGCTGCGGTGCTGCGGTGCTGCCGGTAGGGTTCGCAAAGGGAAGGGCTCGGGGTGGCCGGAGAGGGCGTGTGTCAATGTTGGGAGGCTTCGCGCCGACAAAGGGATCTCGATCGTTGCCGGAGGCCTCCATTCGCGGGCAGGGGTGTCATGGCAAGGCCTCGGATCAGCGAGGAACTCACCATGGCGCTCAACCGGTAGGAATGTCCTCTTCCGGCCACTCGAAGACGCTCGCCGCCCACGCCGGTCAACGTCAGGTTTTGGCAACCGCCGTCATCGGACGGCCACACCTGGACTGTCCGCAGGCAGTTTTGAGCAGACCTGGCGGGCGAGTTCACCTTGCTTTTCCGCTACTTGACCTAAAGCGGTCGTGAGGTCCTGGCAACACCAAGGTCTGCAACCAGTCTGAAGCAGCCGACCGCCCATCACCGCGCCCGATCGCTGACGCCGACCGAACCAACCCGGCTACGCCATCCCATCCAAGCCCCCCAACCGGCAAGCACCAATCACCACCCAAGCCAGCAGCCCCACCTCACCGCCCCTTCGCCTGCCCCTTCAACAACTGCGCAAACGCCTGCGCCGCGGGCGACAGCGTCAGGCTCCGCCGCTGATACACAAAGAACTCCCGATTCAGCGCAGGCGTGCGCACCGGCAAGAACTGCACCCCGAAGTTGTCGGCAAACGTCCGCGCATAGTCCGGCACAAGCGCCACGCCCAACCCTGCGCCCACCAGCGCCAGCGCAGTGGTCAGGTAGCGCACTTCGGTGGCGGTCTGCATGGACAGCGACGCATCGTGCTCGTGCAGGCGCTGCTCCACATAGCGGCTGAAGTCGCCCGAATAGACCACCCAGCGCGCATCGCGCAGATCGCGCCACGACACCGACTGGCGTTGCGCCAGCGGGTGCGAGCGCGGGCACGCCAGGCGCATGGGCACATGCATGAGAAAGGTGCGCGTCACGTCTTCGCCGGTGGCGCGCTCCGGGCCGATGCCCAGTTCGGCGTCGCCGCGCCGCACGTTCGACACCACGTCGTCGGCCGATCCGTCGACGATGCGCAAGCCCACCGAAGGGTGCGCCTGCTCGAATCGCGCCAGCGCGCCGGCCACCCAGGTGCAGGCCATCAACTGCGGGGCCACTACGCGCAGCACGCCGCTCTTGAGCGTGCGCAGGTCGCTCGCGCCTTCTTCGATCTGGCGCAGGTCGTCGAGCATGCGGCGCGCCAGCGGCAGCAGTTGCCGGCCCGATTCGGTCAGCGTCACCGCGTTGCGCGTGCGGTCGAACACTTTCACGCCCAGCTCGTCTTCCATCTGCTGCACCAGCATGCTGACGGCCGACTGCGTGAGGTTCAACTGGCGTGCCGCCAGGGTAAAGCTGGCGGTGCGCGCCACCACCGAGAAGGCGCGCATCTGGCGAAGGGTGAGGTTCATGGCCGCACCATTGTGGCGCGATCAGACGGCCAGAATCAAAAAAGCTGATCCAAACATCAAATGAATTCGTTGGCGTGATGCTGATGGCGCCGACACAATGGGCCGCATGCATGTTGCCGTCATCGGTACTGGCATCGTTGGCACCTGCACCGCCGCCTGGCTGCAGCGCGACGGTCACCAGATCACCTTCTTCGATTCGCAAGAGCCCGGCGAGGCTTGTTCCTTCGGCAATGCCGGTTCCCTGTCGCCCAGCGCCTGTCTGCCGGTGGGCATGCCGGGCATGTGGAAGAAGGTGCCCGATTGGCTGCTCGACCCGCTGGGCCCACTCACGGTTCGCTGGCGCTATGCGCCGGCCGTGGTGCCTTGGCTGGTGCGCATGCTGCGGCATTCCACGCGGGATGAAGTCACGCGCATCGCCACCGCGCTGCGCAGCCTGCTCGAACCCATCTTCGCCTGCTACGACCCGCTGCTGGCGCAGGCCGGCGCGCAAGACCTGGTGCGCCGCACGGGTTGCCTCTATGTCTACTCGTCGCGCGAAAAGGCGGCCCAGTGGGCGTGGGGCATGAACCTGCGTCGCTCGCTCGGCGTGCAGATGGTCGACGTGGGCCAGGAAGAGCTCGAATCGCTCGAGCCTGACTTGAAAGGGCGCTTTCGCTTCGGCATCCGCGCGCCCGAAAACGGCTCCACGCTCGATCCGTCCGCGCTCGTCAAGGCGCTGCACGCGCATGCGATGGCGCAGGGCGCACGCTTCGTGCGCCAGGGCGTCACCGGCTTCGAGCGCCTCGGTCGTCAAGTCACCGCCGTGCGCACCGACGACGGCACTGCCACGCCGGTCGATGGCGTGGTCGTGGCCGCTGGCGCATGGTCGGCGCCGCTGGCGGCGCAGTTGGGCTCGCGCGTGCCGCTGGAAACGCAGCGCGGCTATCACGTCACGGTGCGCAGCTCCAACCTGCAGTTGCGCCACACGGTGATGGCGGTCGAAAACAACCTCATGGTCAATCCGATGGCGATGGGCCTTCGGCTGGCGGGCACGGTGGAGTTCGCGGGCCTGAAAGCGCCGCCCCGCTACGAGCGCGCTCAAGCGCTGCTGCGCCTGGGCCAGCAACTCTTCCCGCACCTGGACACCAGCGACACGACACAGTGGATGGGCCATCGCCCCTGCATGCCCGACAGCCTGCCGGTGATCGGCCGCGCCGGCGCGGCAGACAACGCCTGGCTGGCTTTCGGCCACGGCCACATGGGCATGTGCATGGGCGCCAGCACCGGCCGCGAGGTCGCGCACCTGGTGGCAGGGCGGCGTCCGCAGATCGACCTTGCGCCCTTCCGGCCCGATCGCTTCTGACGGAAACAAGTGCCATGAGCGACATCGCACTCATCTGCACCCACGGCTTTGCCGATGTGCTGACGCTGGCGCGGCAGAACCGCGCCGATCCGTATGCGCTGCACGTGCCGGCATCGCCCTGGCCGCAACGCTTGCCATTGGGCTGGCGCATCGAAGCGCGCGGGCGCATCGATGCGAACGGCAAAGAGGTGGAGCCGCTGGACATCGAAGGTGTGATCGAAGCCCTCGCGGCGCTGCCGCAGCCACCCGATCGCCTGGCCATCTGCCTCTTGTTCGCGCACCGCAATCCGGCGCACGAGCAGGCGCTGGCGCAGCGCATCGCAACGCGCTGGCCGCAGGTGCAGATCCGCTGCTCGCACGAGGTGCTGCCGCAGGATGGCGAATACGAGCGCACCCTCGCGACGGTGCAGTCGCTCGGCGTGCAAGTGCCAACCTGCATGGACGAAGGCGCCGCGCCTGTTGGCGACACGTTGGCGCACCGGCTCGAAGCCTTGGCCGATCGCATGCAGGCGCGGCTCGTTGCCGAGGCGGTGTCGAGCGTCGTGCGCGAGGCGATGGATTGCGCCGCAGCGGTGTTCCTGCCCGATGGCCGCCTCGTTGCCCAGGCGCGCACCTTGCCGCTGCTGCTGGGCAGCCTGTCGCCTGCCGTCGCTGGTCTGCTCAAGGCCTTTCCGGTGGAGGGCATGGCCGATGGCGATGGCTACCTGCTCAACGACCCATGGTCCGGCGGCACGCACCTGCCCGACCTGACGCTGGTGCGCCCGGTGTGCATCGATGGCGAAGTCGTGGCCCTGGCCGCCTGTGTGTTGCACCATCAGGACGTGGGCGGCATCGCGCCCGGCTCGGTGCCCACCAACGCCACAAGCATCCAGCAGGAAGGCCTGCGCATTCCACCCATTGCGCTGTATCGCGGCGGGTGGCTCGACCAGCCGCTCATGCGCCTGCTGCGCGCCAACAGCCGCATGCCCGACAACCTGCAGGGCGACCTGAATGCGCAGTGGCTTTGCCTGGCGCAAGGCGTGGACGAGCTGCACGCCCTGTGGCGGGCCGAGCCCGACATGGCCGGCTTCTGCGCCGCGCTGCTGGCCGACTCCGAGGCGGCGGCACGCGCCGCACTCGCCGCAGCGCCCGACGGCGACTACACCTTCGACGACGCGCTCGACGGTGACGGCATCGACACCGCGCCAGTGCGTGTTTCGGTGTGCATCCGCAAGCGCGGCGACACCGCCACGCTGGACCTGAGCGACTGCGCCGATCAGACTACCGGCCCCGTCAATGCGTCGCCCGGCGCGGTGCAGGCGGCGGTGGCCTACTTCGCGCGCATGCTGTCGCCGCAAGCCGCGCCCAACGATGGCAGCCTGGCCGCGCTCACCTTGCGCACCCGGCCCGGCAGCATCGTCAACCCGGACTTTCCGGCGGCGCTCAACGCGCGCACCAACCTCGTCAAGCTGCTGGCCAATGCCTTGATGGGCGCATGGGCTAAGGCGCTGCCGGCACGCATGCCGGCGCCCAACGCGGGCGAGGCCGTGGTTCTGTCGCTGGGCGGTACGCAGCCGGACGGACGCCCTTGGCTGCTGACCGAAATCATCGCTTCCGCCGCAGGTGGCGCGCCTTGGGGGCCGGGTGGCTCGGGCGTTTCCACCGACGTGGGCAATGCGCGCAGCACGCCAGCCGAGGCGATCGAGGCGCAGGCGCCGCTGCGCGTGGAGCGCGTGGCCGTGCGTGCAGGCTCGGGCGGCGAAGGCCTGCATCGCGGCGGCGACGGCGTGGTGCGCATCTATCGGCTGCTGCATGGCAGCGGCACCATTTCCTATCGTGGCGAGCGCCATGGCATCGCGCCGCAGGGCGCCGCGGGCGGCCAGCCCGGTGCCTGCGCCGCCGCACACATCGAGCGGGCGGACGGCCGCGTCGAGCCATTGCCCGCCAAGGCGCGTGCCCAGTGGCAAGCCGGCGATCGGCTGGTGATCGAAACCGCGGGCGGTGGCGGCTGGGGAACACCCGGCGCCACGGAGACAGCCGCATGACGCCGCGCAGTGCGCGGACCTTGGCCTGCCGTGCACGCATCGTGCAAGGCGGCGCTGTTCCTTTCCCCTTGAATCGGAGTGCTTCATGAAGACCACCTTGCCCTCTCGCCGCCAGTCGCTGCAGCGCCTTGCTGCCGGCGCCTCCTGCCTGATCGCCGCGCCGCTGCTGGCGCCGCTGGCCGCCCACGCCCAGGGTGGCGCCAAGACCATGCGCATCGTCGTGCCCTTTCCGCCCGGCGGCAGCACCGACCTGCTGGCGCGCCGCATCAGCGACAAGCTGGCGGCGGCATGGAGCCAGACCGTCATCGTCGAGAACCGCGCCGGCGCCGGCGGCACCGTGGGCGCCGACTACGTGGCCAAGGCCGCGCCCGACGGCAACACGCTGCTGATGGGCGTGACGGGCAGCAATGCCATCGCCCAGTCGCTCTATCCCAAGCTGCCCTACGACGTGATCAAGGACTTCGTGCCGGTGACGATGGTGGTCAGCTCGCCGCTGGTCGTGGCGGTCAATCCCTCGGTCAAGGCCAACAACCTGGCCGAGTTCATCGCGCTGGCCAAGGCCAAGCCGGGCGCGATCAGCTACGGCTCGGCGGGCAACGGCACGTCCATGCACCTGACGGGCGAGATGTTCAAGCAGGCCACCGGCACGTCGATGGTCCACATTCCCTACCGCGGCAGCGCCGGCATGCTGACCGACCTGATGGGCGGGCAGATCGACGCCACTTTCGGTGACCTGCTGGTGCTCATGCCGCAGATCGAATCGGGCAAGCTGCGTCCGTTGGCCGTGACCTCGAAGAAGCGCCACCCCATGCTGCCGGACGTGCCCACCGTGGCCGAAAGCGGCTTTGCCGGATTCGAGGCGCTGTCATGGCAAGGCCTGTTCGCGCCCGCCGGCACGCCGGACGACGTGGTCGCCAAGATCAGCGCCGAGGTCAACAAGTCGATCAAGACGCCGGACATCCAGGACTACTTTGCCTCGCGCGGCTTCCTCATCGAAGGCACCACGCCGGCGGCCTTCAAGACCTTCATCGCTGCCGAAGTGAAGAAGTGGGGCGCGATCGTCAAGGCCTCGGGCGCGCGGGCGGATTGAGCATGAGCGGCATCGAGCGCATCGGCGCTGTCGTGCGCGCCGGCCAGCGCCAGCCCATCTCGGCCGCCGTGGCGTGGGATCGGCTGGTGTTCGTGTCGGGCCAGGTGCCGATGACGGCCGGCAAGCCGAGCGCGCCGGACATCGCGGGCCAGACGCACGCCACGCTCGACAGCATCGCCGCCATCCTGGCCGATGCCGGCTGCACGCTGGCCGACGTGGTCAAGACCACCGTCTGGCTCACCGATGCGGCGGACTACCCGGCCTTCAACGCCGCCTATGCGGAGCGCTTTCCGGCGCAGGCGGCGCCTGCGCGCTCGACCGTCATCGCCGGGCTGATCGCCCCGGTGAAAGTCGAGATCGAGGCCGTGGCGGTGCGGCCCCAGCCGGCCTAGCGCCGCCGAAGTGGCAAGACCGCACGGCTCACAGCGGCCGCGCCGGTGGCGGCCCGCCGCTGACCAGCAGACCGCCCAGCCGGGGTGGAAAGACGCCGCGCCACGGGCTGCCTTCCTCGCGCACCAGGCGCAGGCACAGGAAGACGATCCAAAGCAGGCTCAGGCCGATCTGCGCGTCGCGCATGGCCGAATTGAGGTTGGCGGCGATCAGCATCGTCAGCACCGCGACGAAGCCGATGCGCCCCGTGAGGTCTGCGCGCCGCCACGCCACCCACACCCCCGCCAGCATGATGCCCAGCAGCGACAGCAGGCCGGGAATGCCGCCCTGCGAGCCCATCCACAGGTAGTCGTTGTGCGGCATGTTCTTGTAATCGATCACCTTGGGCGCGCGGCGCTTCCATTCGCTGGTCCAGGCCCCGATGCCCAGGCCGGCCACCGGTGCGTCGAGCATCATGCGGGCCGTCTCGCGGTACATGTAGTAGCGGCTGACCCAGCTTGCCTCGGAAGCGACGCCGGCCTGCGCCTCTTCCAGCTCCTGCACGCCAAGCTCGAACTTGTTCTTGATGGACTGCGGCATCTGCCACACGCCCAGTGCCGCCACCACGCAGGCAGCGACCAGCGCCACCGCCAGCCCCTTCGGATGGCTGCGCCACTGGTGGAAGCAAGCCGCGAAGATGCAGGCGAGCATGGCCAGCAGCGATGTGCGCGAGGGCAGCACCACGCTCACCAGCACCGCCATCACCACCGTGGCCGCGAAGGCAGGGCCGGCCCAGTGCCAGCGCCGCAGGTCATGCAGGTGGGCCAGGCCGATCACCGCCGCCACCGCGCCCACCAGGGCGAACAGCAACGCGTTGTTGATCGACTTGTTGCCCTGCATGACGACGATGGCCCGCCACAACTGCACGTCCGGCAGCCCGATCGTGACGTGGATGGCAATGGCCACCAGCCCCAGCACCGTGGTCAGCAGGAAGGCGCGCAGCGCCCAGATGGCCTCCTCGCGCGTGAGGGCCAGCGCCATCAGCATCGTGGCCGCGATGCGCAGGCCATGGAACAGGTCGTTGGGGGTCTCGCGGTAGTGCGGGCGCAGTGCCAGCACGAGCAGCGTCCAGGCCACGTAGGCCATGATCGGCCACCACATGGGGTTCTGGCGCATGCGCTGGGCACGGCCGCGCAGATCGCCGCCGGCCAGCAGGGTGGCGAGAAGCAGGACAAAGGCCGCGTAGTTCATGCCGACCGGCATGTAGACGACGAAGCCCCAGAAGGCCGCCATCCAGCGCGGCAGTCGGGTACGAAACATGGGGCGCGATTCTAGGGCCCCCGCTTTATGCGCCTGGCCCAGACGGCGCGCTACCTGGGCAAGGTGATGACGAAGCTGGCGCCGCCGCCGGGGCGTTCGTCGCAGCGCACCGAGCCGCCATGCCGCTCGGCGATCGACTTCACCAGCGCCAGCCCCAGGCCGACGCCGCCTTCGCGCTCGCTGGCGCCGGGCAGGCGATAGAAGGGCTCGAAGATGCGTTCGCGCAAACCCTGCGGCACGCCCGGGCCGCGGTCGTTCACCACCACCTGCGCATTCGGCCCCTGGGCCTTGAGCTGAAGCGTGATCTCCCCTGCGCCATAGCGGCGGGCGTTTTCGAGCAGGTTGCGGATCGCGCGGCGCAGCAGGCGCGGCACGCCGTGCACCGTCAGCTGGCTGGTGTCGATGCCTTCGGCCAGGTCGAGGTCGGCGTTGGTGCGGGCGCATTCCTCGGCGGCCAGGCCGACGAGCTCCACGCTTTCGACGGTGCCCATGTCGGCTTCGCGCGAATCGAGGCGGCTCGCCAGCAGGATCTCGTCGATCAACTGGTCGAGCTCGGCAATGTTGCGGGAGATCTCCGCGCGCGTGCCGGCGTTGGCGTTCTCGCCCATCAGCTCGACCGCCATGCGGATGCGGGTGAGCGGCGAGCGCAGTTCGTGCGAGGCATTGGCCAAGAGCGACTTGTGGGAGCGCACCAGCGTCTCGACCCGGGTTGCGGCCTCGTTGAAGCGGCGCGACAGGTCGCCGACTTCGTCCTGCCCCTCTTCAGGCACGCGGGCCGAAAGGTCGCCCTGGCCCCAGCGCTGCACGCCACGCTGCAGCGCCTCCAGCCGCTTGGTCAGCCGCCGCACGATCGGGTAGACGCCCAGCGCCACCGCCAGTCCCACCAGCACGATCAGCCAGCCGGGGCCGTAGGGCGTGCGCCACCAGGGCGGCGGCGGGCGTTTGCCGTCCGGGCCGGGCGTGTCCTGGCGCCGCGCCATTTCCACGGTGAACTTGCGGCCGTCGTCCAGGGCCAGGTCGAACATGATCTTCGAGCCGGGCACCCGCATGGCGGTGCCGCCGCCGATCACGCGGTCCTGGTCGTCGGTGACGGTGACGGTGCGCGGAATCTGCGAGACGCGCTCGCGCTCGTTCTCGACCGACAGCCGCAGCAGATAGCTGGCGGCCAGCGTCAGCACGATCACGCCGGCCACCACCGCGAGCCAGATGCGCACGTAAAGGTGGCGCGAGTAGGGGTTTTGCATGGCGCGCCGCTTTCTTGGCTTGTCGGTCAGTCCTGCTGCTTGGCGAACACGTAGCCCACGCCGCGCACGGTGAGGATGCGCTTGGGGTTCTTCACGTCCGCCTCGATGGCGGCGCGGATGCGGCCCATGTGCACGTCGATGGAGCGGTCGAAGGCCTCGAGCTCGCGCCCGCGCACCGCTTCCATGATCTGGTCGCGCGTGAGCACGCGGCCGGCGCGCTCGGCCATGGCCACCAGCAGGTCGAACTGGTAGGAGGTGAGTTCCGCCTCCTTGCCGCCGACGGTGACGCTGCGGGCATCGCGGTCGATCTCGAGCGAGCCGAATCGCAGCATGGCGGTCGACGGTGCGGCGTCGGCCGCGGCGCCCGAGCCATCGCCGCGCCTGCGCAGCACCGCCCGGATGCGCGCCAGAAGCTCGCGCGGCTCGAAGGGCTTGGGCAGGTAGTCGTCGGCACCGATCTCCAGGCCGATGATGCGGTCCATCGGATCACCCTTGGCCGTGAGCATCAGCACCGGCACCTTGGATTGGGCGCCGGGCAGCGCACGGATGCGGCGGCAGATGTCCAGCCCGTCGGTGTCGGGCAGCATCAGGTCGAGGATGACCAGGTCGGGCTGCTGCTCCTGCAACGCAGCCAGTCCGTTGGCGCCGTCCACGGCATGGCGGACGGCCATGCCCGATTGGGAGAGGTAGTCGCTGACCATCTGCGCCAGGCGCACATCGTCCTCGATCATCAGCAGCGATGGAGTACTCATGAACCGCATCCTCGCCCTCGCCCGGCAAGCGGGGTTGAAGGCTTCGTAAAGTTATGTGAATGCCAATGCAGGCTGCGCCGGCGTCGCCGCAACCTCGGCAAACAGCATCGGGCCGGGAACCGGCCGCTCAGGCACGTCCGCCAGCGGCTGCGCCAGCACACCGAGCAAGGCGCGGGCTTCCGGCTGCGGGCACTCGTCGCCGGCGCGCTGCACGATCTCGCGGGCCAGCTGGCGCATCAGGCCCAGGCCGTCGCGGATGCGCGCGGCAAAGCCGGCTTCGTCCAGCGGGCCTTCCAGCAAGCTTTGGTTCAGGGCCACGAACCAGGGCAGGCTGGCGTGGTCGAGCATGTCGGCGCCGGCCTTGCGCTCGCCCGGCCGAGACCAGGCACGCAGGAAGGCTTGCATGGCCACGTTGAGCGCGCGTCCGTGGTCGAGCTCGCTGCGCAGGCGCGACAGCGGCGCCAGGTCGGTCAACCGATGGTGGAAGAACAGCTGCGAGAGGATGCCCCAGTAGTAGGTGTAGTCCCAGAGGATCTTCACCGGCATGACCTGCGCGTCGCCGAACAGCGGGTACTGGCCTTCGTACAAGGTCAGCGTGCTCTCGTAGAAGGAGCGGTAGAGCCGGTCGTAGACCTGGGCCCGCGCATCCAGCCGCTCGCCGGCCTGGTCGCGCGCGATCAGGTCGGTGATGAAGGTGTTGCCGATGGCGATGAAGTCGCTGCCCGGCGAATAGAACGGGTCGAGGAACAGACCGGCCTCGCCGGTCATGGCCCACCGGTCGCCGGAAAAGACCTGCTGGCAGCCGTAGGAGAAGCGGCGCAGGAAGGCGAAGTCCTGCAAGAGGTGCCGTCGCGCGTCCAGCTCGGCATGCAGCCGCGGCTGGTGGCGCTCCAGCCAGTCCATCGCCTTGTCGAAGGTGTCCATCTGCTGCGACGGATGCAGCGCCTGGTCGGCGACGATGCCCACCGAATGCGAGCCCGAGGCCAGCGGAATCAGCCACACCCAGTAGCCGGTGCCGACCAGGTGATTGGTGGACAGCCACCGGGTGGCATGGTCGCATCGAGCGCGCCAGTCGGGGTCGTCGGACCATTCGTCGACCGACAGCCGATCGCCCACCCTGAACCACACCGAATGCGCGGCATGGCCGTTGTCCTGGGCCAGTCCCAGTTTGCGCTTGAGCAGGCCGGCGCGGCCGCTGGCGTCGACCAGCCAGCGCGTCCGGGTCGTATGCGGGGTGCCGTCCTGGTGCCATGTCACCTGGTGTTCGGCGTCGGCACCGCTGCCCACCTGCAACTGGCGCACCGCCGCGCCACGCACGATCTGCACCCCGAGGCGCTGCGCCTCGTCGGCCAGGAAGTTCTCGAAGATGCCGCGGTCGATCTGGTAGCTGGGCACCGGCAGCGCACGGCTGGCGCCCACTTCGCGCACCGCAGCAATGTCGCGCTCGCCGTCGCAGAAGAAGAAGCGGAAGCCGAACTTGCGCAGCTGCTGCTCGCGCATGTGTTCGCCCAGGCCAAGCACGGTGTCGAAGTAGTGCGCGCCGATCTCGACCGACGATTCGCCCACCTTGTGCGTGGCGATGGGCACGGGGTACTGGCTGCGCTCGACCACCAGCACGTCCAGCGACGGCATCCGGCGGCGCAGCTGGATGGCCAGCGTCAAGCCGGCGAGTCCGCCCCCGAGGACGGTAACGTCGCGAATGGAGGGCGTCGTGGTGCTCATGCTCGTTGGCTCAGCGTGTGGGCGCGAGGCGCAGGCGAAGGGTTTGGTGGCCCGAAAGGGGCATGTCGAGCGTGGTCGCTTCGCCGCGGGCCAGCGCCTCGAAAAGCGGCAGTGCGTCGGCCAGGCCGTTGCGGGCCAGTGCGCGCGCCGCGTCGGAGCGCAACGAGGGCGCCGGCGCACCGCGCACCAGCTCCCAGTCGAGCGAGGCCACGGTCTGCGGGGTGGCAGAGGGCGCCAGCACCAATGCGGCGGCAAGCATGCCGTCGCTGATGACGGCGGACGCCAGCGGGCCGACCGACTGCACGTCGAAGCCCGTCAGCAGCACGGCCTCGTCGTCGGTCGCGCATTCGATGGCCGCTTCCAGCAGGCCAGCCGCAAAGCTCGACGTGAAGGCCGACACCGAATTGCTCGCGGCCTGGCAGCCGGTGGCGATGGTCCAGTAGCCGACCGCCGCGTTGTGCACCGAGTTGTGGAACTTGGTGGGCGACAGCATCGTGGGCTGGCTGGCCAGCGTTGCGCACATGTAGTCGTTGATGGCCAGGTCGCCGTGGGCCGAGGCGAACACGCAGGGCAGGTCTTCGGCCCGGCGGCCGGATGCGGCGACGGCGGCGGCGGCCACTTCCAGCGCGATCGCCACCGAGTCGGGCGCACGCCGGCGCTCGGCCGGCGGCAGCACCTGCGGCGACGGACGCTTGGCGGGCGGATCGACGGGCGCACCTTCGCCGCGGAAGGCAGCACGTGCAACCTCCCAGCCCGGCAGCGTGGACGCCCAGAGGGCGGGGCCTTCGATGTACAGGGTGGGCAGCTTCACGGCGTTCATTGCGCGACCCCCTTGCCGAAGATCAGCGCGCAGTTGTTGCCTCCGAACCCGAACGAGTTGCTCAGCACGCGGCGCACGTCGCCCTCTGCGCCTTCCAGCGCCAGTTGCGGGCCGCAGACCGGGTCGAGCACCTGGCTGTTGACGGTGCCGGGCATCCACCCGCTCTTGAGCGTCAGCAGGCTGACCACCGCTTCGACGATTCCGGCCGCACCCAGCGTGTGGCCGGTGAAACCCTTGGTGGAACTGGCGCGCGTCGTGGCCGGAAAGCGTCTGGCCACCAGCGCCGCCTCGACCTCGTCGTTCTTGCTGCTCGCGGTGCCGTGCATGTTGATGTAGTCGATGTCGGCCGCATCCAGGCCGGAACGCGCCAGGGCGTCGTTGAGCGCACGCTCGGCGCCGACGCCTTCGGGGTGCGGGGTCGACATGTGGTGCGCGTCGCTGGCTTCGCCATAGCCGAGCAGCAGCAGGCCGTCTTCGTCGGGCGATGCGCGTTCGAGCAGTGCGAAGCCGGCCGCCTCGCCCAGGCTGATGCCGTTGCGCGCGGCATCGAAGGGGCGGCAGGGTTGCGGCGACACCAGCTCGAGCGAGTTGAAGCCGAACAGCACGCTGCCGCAGAGGGTGTCCACACCGCCCACCACGGCGGCATCGACCAGGCCCAGGCGGATCATCCGCTCGGCGGTGGCGAAGGCCTTGGCGCTGGACGAGCAGGCGGTCGAGATGGTCTCGCAAGGCCCTTCCAGGCCCAGGGCTTCCTGCACGAACATCGTGGGTGAATGCGGCGTGTGCACCAGCGGACGGCGCTGGTCGGGTGTGAATTGGCCCTCGGCGTCCAGCTGCGTGTAGGCCGCTTCGGTCTCGCCGATGCTCGACGTCGAGGTGCCCAGGATCAGCGCGATGCGATCGGCGCCATGGCGCTGGCGGGCCGCCGCCACCGCCTGGATGAAGCCGTCGCCTTGCAGGCCCAGCCAGGCCAACCGGTTGTTGCGGCAGTCCCAGGGCATCAGGGCGGGCGGCAGCTTCAGCGTTTCCAGGCCGTCGACGCGCCCGATCCAGGTGGGCAGCGGCGCGTCGCCGAAATCGTTGGGGCGCAGGCCGCTGCGGGCGCTCTGCAGCGCCTCGGCCAAAGCCTGATTGCCGGCGCCGACGGCGGTGGTGGCCGTATGGGCGCGCACAGCGAGCGGAGAAATTCGAGTGGGCACGGACTGGGAGGTTGGATGGAGGGAAGTGCTGTTTGTATCAGCAATGTGCTCGGCAGGGAGGCGCTCAAGGAGCCGGGCCCTTGTCGGACGCCGCCGCGCCGCGCATCGCCAGCGCCACCAGCAGCAGCACGGGAACGCCCAGCGCGGCCGTGGCAGTAAAGAAGGCCGCATAGCCGTGCGCGTCGACGAACACCCCCGAATATCCTGCGATGAACTTGGGCAGCAGCAGCATCATGGAACTGAACAGCGCGTACTGCGTGGCCGAGTAATTGACGTTGGTCAGGCTCGACAGATAGCCGACGAAGGCGGCCGAAGCGATGCCGCCCGCCAGGTTGTCCGCCGACACCACCGCGATCAGGGCATACAGGTTGTGGCCCAGCCCCGCCAGCCAGGCGAACAGCAGGTTGCTGCCGGCACTGAGCACCGCGCCGAGCATGAGGATGCGCATCACGCCCAGGCGCGCCGACAGCACGCCGCCCACAAAGGCGCCCACCAGCGTCATGATGACGCCGAAGATCTTGCTGACCGAGGCCACCTCGTCCTTCGAGAAACCCATGTCGACATAGAAGGGGTTGGCCATGATGCCCATCACCACGTCGCTGATCCGGTAGACGGCGATCAATGCAAGGATGAGCAGGGCCTGCCAGCGGTAGCGGGCGATGAAGTCGATAAAGGGCCGCAGCAGCACCTCGAAGATCCACTCGAAGGCACCGCGCGGCGCCGGAAGCACGCGCCGCTGCGGTTCGGGCGACATGAACACCGTGACGACGCCGATCAGCATCGAGGCAGCCATCACCAGGTAGGCCGTGCGCCAGGCACCGTTCTGATAGGCGTCGGCCGCGCCCGCGACTTCGGAACGTGCGGCGATCCAGAGCACGCCCGCGCCGGCCCAGATCATCGCGCCGCGGTAGCCCGTCTGGTAGGCCGCCGCCAGCGCCGCCTGCTTGTCGGTGGCCGCCGATTCGATGCGGTACGCATCGAGCGCGATGTCCTGCGTGGCCGAGCCGAAGGCCACCAGCAGCGCGAACATCACCATCGTGTCGAGATGCCCGCGCGGGTCGGTCCAGGCCATGCCCACCAGGCCGGCGATCACCAGGCCCTGGGCCAACAGCAGCCAGCCGCGCCGGCGGCCCAGCAGCGTGGTGAGGGGCGGAATGGGCAAGCGATCCACCAGCGGTGCCCAGGCCCATTTGAAGGCGTAGGCCAGGCCCACCCAGCTGAGGTAGCCGATGGTGGCGCGGTCGATGCCCGCCTCGCGAAGGCGAAAGCTCAGCGTGCCCAGCACCAGCAACAGCGGCAGGCCGGCACCGAAGCCCAGCGCCAGCATCCGCAGCGTGGCCGGCTCGCCATACACCGCGATCGCTTCGCGCCAGGAACGGGTGGGCGCCGGTGCGTCGACGGCGTCTGCGGGAGCGGTCGCGGGTTGGGTGCGGGAGGGATGTGGCGGCATTCAGGGCAATGAAGTCTGCACTTATTATTCCCGCATGAAAACGCAGTGCGATTGTCCGGGGGGGCAGGAAAGATTGGCGCGGGCCCGGCGCGCATTTCTTCTGGCGGCAGGAGGCAGTGCTGCAGCGACCGCCATGCCGCAGGCGTGGGCCCAGGTCAGCGTGGGCGAATCCTCCGTCGCGCGCAACCTGGTGCCGGCCGAACAGCTGGAGCAGGCTGGCGCCCAGCAATACGGCCAACTGATCGAACAGGCCCGGGCCAAGAAGGCGCTGGCCGGCCCGAACGACCCGCAGCTCAAGCGCCTGCGCGCCATCGCCCAGCGCATCATTCCATTTGCGCCCCAGTGGAATGCGCGCGCCGCGCAGTGGAAGTGGGAGGTCAACCTCATCGGCAGCAAGCAGATCAATGCCTTCTGCATGCCCGGCGGCAAGATTGCCTTCTTCACCGGCATCCTCGATCAACTCAAGCTGACCGACGACGAAGTCGCGATGGTCATGGGCCACGAGGTGGCGCATGCCTTGCGCGAACATGCGCGCGAGCAGATGGCCAAGAAGACGGGCACCGGCCTCGCGCTGTCGATCGGCGCGCAGCTGCTGGGGCTTGGGCAACTGGGCGATCTGGCGGCGCGCGGCGCCACGCAGTTGCTGTCGCTGCAGTTCAGCCGCAGCGACGAGAGCGATGCCGACCTGGTCGGCCTGGAACTGGCCGCGCGCGCCGGCTTCGATCCGCGCGCCTCGGTCACGCTGTGGGAAAAGATGGGCAAGGTGGCGGGCGACGGCAGCTCCATGAGCTTTCTGTCCACCCACCCGAGCGGGCCGGACCGCATCGCCAAGCTGCAGGCCAACGTGCCCAGGGTGATGGGGCTGTACGAGGCGGCGCGGCCGAGGTAGCCGCCTTACCTCAACGCCGGCACGCCCGCCTGCCAGGTGCCCCAGTTCGTCACGATGTGGTCGACCACGCGGCTGCCCACCAGTTCGATGTTCTGAACCGTCTCTGCAAAACCGCCGGCGGTTTCGCCCGGGGCCGGGTCCAGGTGCGCCAGCGTCGATTCCTTCGGGTGGCCCTGGTCGAAGTTGACGGCGCCGCGCAGGCTCATCACGCGGTCGGTGCCGTGGCTGCGCTTGATCACCAGCGTGATGGCGGCCGCTTCCATTTCGGTGATGACGTAGTCGTCGGCGCCGTAGAGCTTGGCGATGTATTGCGCCTGCTTGGACATGCCGGGGCCGTGGAAGAAGGTGTCGCCGGTCATGTGCGTGCCGGTGCCGACGAAGGGCGCGCGGCGCGCGGCGGCATCGGGGTAGCGCAGGCGGTACTTGCGTGCCGAGTCGGAATCCTTCAGCGGCGTGTCCGCCGAGAGCTTCATGGCCCAGGCGGTGAGTGCCGGGTTGAGCTGGAAGCGACGGTATTCCTCGTAGCCCTTGCGCGGCATGAAGGTCGGCGCGCCCGGCTTGCCTTCTTCGGGTGCCCAGCGGTGGCCGAGGTCGTAGTCGACCAGCCAGGTGGCCCAGTTCACCTCGCCGATGGTGCCGCGCGAAGGCGGCGTGCCGGCCACGCCGGAGATCACGTAATAGGCCTTCGAGAAATCGAAGCGCGGGTTCTGCAGGATGGCCTGCATCGAGGCCGACGAGTTGACCTTGCCCATGCCCAGCACGGCGCCGCACACGCCGTCGGCGTTGCAGTACACCGGCTTGAGTGCGCCCGGCACCTCGATCGGCGTGGCGCCCTTCCAGTAGCGCTCGTACCAGTACTGGAACTCGCCGGCACGGTCGCCGGTGTTCTGGCCGATCTCGAACATGGCGGCGACGAACACCTTGACCGGAATGCGCGCCGGCGCCTGTGCGCTGGACGTTGCGGCCATCGGCGTGGCGACCTGCGCGGGCGGCGACGACGCGCAGCCCGCCACCAGGGCGGTGGCCGCCAGCGCGGCCAGCAGGCGGCGCGCGCCGCGTGCAGGGATGAACTGGGAAATCTGGTTCATGGTTTGCTCTTCGAGGGAAAGTGATGGTGGGCCGGATGTTCAGACGCCGCGCGTCACCCCGCCATCCACGCGCAGATTCTGACCGGTGATGTAGCCCGCGTCGTCCGACAGCAGAAAGGCGGCGGTCTTGGCGATCTCCGACACGCTGCCGGCACGGCCCATGGGCACCATCTGCAGCGTCTCGTCCTTGTGCGCGAGGCTGTCGACGAAGCCGGGCAGCAGCGCATTCATGCGGATGTTGCTGGGTGCGTAGCGGTCGGCGTACAGCTTGGTAAAGGCGCCCACCGCAGCCCGGTAGGTGCAAGAGATCGGAAAGCGCAATGAAGGCTCGAAGGCCGCGAAGGTGCTGATGTTGACGAACGCGCCCTTGCCTTGCGCCAGCATCATGGGCGTGACGAGCCGCGCCATGCGCAGCACCGGCAGCACCATCATCTGGTCGCCGGCCAGCCAGGCCTCGTCGGCCAGATCGAGCAGGTCGCCCTTCGGCGGGTGGCCGGTGTGATTGACCACGGCGTCGACGCGGCCGAACGCGTCATGCGTGCCCTGCACCAGGGCCTGCAGGTCGGCCAGATTGCTGACGGAGCCGTCCAGGCCGAAGCCGCCCAGCTCTTCGGCGAGCTTGCGCGCGCTGCCGGAGGGGGACATCAGGCCCAGCCGATAGCCGCGCGCATGCAGTTCACGCGCGATGGCTGCACCCATGCCGCGCCCGGCGGCAGTGACGATGGCGACGGGGGAAGCGTGTTCTTTGGTGTTCATCGCGCGAGATTACAGCGCACCACGCCGACGAAGGGGGTGGGCAAAGAACTACACGCGCATGCGCCCGTTGCCGGCCGACCTTTGGCCCGCGGCGCGAGAAGCTTTCATCACTGCCGAATCCGGCAGGGCCAAGGCAGCCTTCGGGGCCGGCCGGGTTTCTACATCACATAAGGAGCAGGTCATGAACTCAGACCAAATCAAGGGCACCGCGGAAAAAGCCAAGGGCCACGTGAAGGAAGCGGCTGGCAAGGTTGTCGGCAACGAACGTCTGCAAGCAGAAGGCAAGGCCGACCAGGCCAGCGGCGCTGTGCAGAAGAAGGTCGGCGACGTCAAGGACGCAGCCAAGACGCTGACTAAGGCGCCCTGATCGCAGGCGGCCTTTGATTCGAAGAGGATCCACCATGAAAAAACATCTCATCGTTCTCGCCATCGCCTCCACCTGTTTCGCCATGGGCAGTGCCAACGCCATGTCGAAGGAGGAATACAACGCCGGCAAGCAGAAGATCGAAGCCGACTACAAGGCCGCCAAGGCGCAGTGCGACGCCATGAAGGACAACGCCAAGGATGTCTGCATGAAGGAGGCCAAGGGCACCGAGGATGTCGCCAAGGCCGAACTCGAGGCGCAGTACAAGCCTTCTGCCGCTCACACCCGCAAGGTGGCTGAAGAGAAGGCAGAGATGACGTACGACGTGGCCAAGGAAAAGTGCGACGACCAGAAGGGCGACGCCAAGAAGGCTTGTGTCGACCAGGCCAAGGCCGACCACGACAAGGCCAAGGCCGACATCAAGGCCATGAAGGGCTGACAAGGCTGATCGCATTGCCTGGCCTCGTCGCCAGGCGATGGTGTCCGGTGCCAGGCGCTGGCACTCTGACCACCCGGGCACAAAGAAAAGGAGCCTCGCGCTGGCGCGTGCGGCTCCTTTTCTTGTTTTACGGCTGACGCTGGCACGTCGCTTGCATCGCATCTTGTACACAAGACAGGATGCTTGAAGATGGTGCACGCGGCGAAATCAATGTTGGCGCAAGTGGCCCGGCCAGAGGCGGCCTGGATCACGCGCCTTGAGGCGCCCAGCCCCAGCGAGGGCGCGGGCGCTGGCGCGCTCGCCGGTCTTCGCTTCGCCGTCAAGGACAACATCGATGTCGCCGGCGTGCCCACCTCGGCGGCTTGCCCCGCCTTTGCCCGCACCGCCCCGGCGCATGCCCATGTGGTGCAGCGCCTGGTCAATGCCGGTGCGCAGGTGGCGGGCAAGACCAATCTCGATCAGTTTGCCTGTGGCCTGAACGGCACGCGCTCGCCCTATGGCGCGGTGCCCAATGCTTTCGACGCGCGCTACGTGAGCGGCGGATCCAGCTCCGGATCGGCCTATGTGGTCGCCACCGGCGAGGTCGATTTCGCGCTGGGCACCGACACGGCCGGCTCGGGTCGCGTGCCTGCGGGCCTGAACAACATCGTCGGCCTCAAGCCGTCGAAGGGCCTGATCAGCACGCACGGCGTGGTGCCGGCGGCGCAGAGCGTGGACTGCGTGTCCATCTTCGCGCGCGACGTGCAGACGGCTGTGCGCGTGCTGCAGGCGGCCGTCGGGTTCGATGCGCAAGATCCCTATTCCAGAAAGCTGGCGCTGGATGAGCGCCCCTTCGCACCGGGCTTCCGCTTTGGCGTGCCGACGCAGTTGGCGTTCTTCGGCGACCAGATGGCCGAGGCTGCCTTCGACGAGGCCATCGAGCGCATGGCGTCGCTGGGCGGCGTGCGCGTGCCGATCGACTATGCGCCGCTGGCCGAGGCCGCATCGCTGCTCTACGACAGCGCACTGGTGGCCGAACGCTATGCGGCCGTGCGCGAGTTCTTCGATGCGCACGAGGACGAGGTGATCGAGCCGGTGCGCGGCATTCTTGCAGCTGGGCGCGGCTACACCGCGGCCGACTACGCGCTGGCCCAGACGCAACTGCGCGCGCTGGCCCAGCAGGCCGCCCCGATGTGGGACGGCATCGACCTGCTGCTGCTGCCCACGGCGCCCACGCACTACACGGTGCAGGCCATGCAGGCCGACCCGGTGGTGCTCAACCGCAACCTGGGCGCCTACACCAACTTCGTCAACCTGCTGGACTACGCCGCCCTGTCGGTACCCAGCAGCCTGCGCCCCGACGGCCTGCCTTTCGGCGTGACGCTGGTCGGCCCCTGCGCCAGCGACCTGCGGCTCGCGCAACTGGGCCAGCGCTTTCACCATGCCACCGGACTGCCGCAAGGCGCGACCGGCCTGCCTCTGCCGCAGCCCGAGCCGATCGTGCCTGCCGCGGCCGCCGAGGTCGCGCAAGTCGTCCGCGTGGCCGTGGTGGGGGCCCACCTGTCGGGCATGCCGCTCAATGGCCAGCTTGTCGAGCGAGGTGCGCGCCTGATCGAGGCAACGCGCACCGCCGCCGAATACCGCTTGTTCGCGCTGCCCGGCACCGTGCCGCCCAAGCCCGGACTCGTGCGCGTGCCGCAGGGCGAGGGCGCCGCCATCGAGCTGGAAGTGTGGGAGATGCCGATGGCTCATTACGGCAGCTTCGTCGCGCTGATTGGCGCCCCGCTGGGCATCGGCACGCTGGTGCTCGAAAGCGGCGCGACCGTCCAGGGCTTCGTGTGCGAGGCGCTGGCCACCCAGGGCGCGACCGACATCACCCATCTGGGCGGCTGGCGCCGCTACGTGCAGGAGCGAACGGCGTCATGACGCCGGCGCCCTTGCTTTTCGATTCTTTGACCCTTGTGAGGAACTGATCCGATGAAACTCGACGCGAAAACCCTGACCGCCGCCGCCAACGCCAGGAAGACGCAACGCCGCCAGTTGCTGCAGGCCGGCGCCGCCGGCCTGGCCACGCTGGCCATGCCTTCGCTGGTTCGCGCCCAGGCCGCCAAGGTGCGCGTCGGCTACTGGCCGATCGCGGCCGGCCTGCCGTTCTACGCGGCGGTGGAGCAGGGCTACTTCAAGGCCGCCGGCATCGACGTGGAAGTGCAGCGCTACGCCGGCGCGCAGCAGATCATGGAAGCGATGCTCGCCGAGCGCTGCGACGGCAGCGCCAACGGCACCGGCTCGGCCAACATCGCCATCGGCGAGATCGCCGCGCCAGGCACCTTCAAGATCTTCTGTTCCAACCCCAGCAACCAGAAGAACGTGCTCGACGAGGTGCTGGTGCCCACCGCCAGCCCGGCCAAGGTGATGGCCGACCTCAAGGGCAAGCGCGTGGCTTCCGGCCCCGGCATCCAGAACGTGACGCTGGCCAAGACGGTGCTCGAGCGCGGAGGCGCCACCGGCGCGACGGTGGTCGAGCTGCCCATCGGCCAGCACGTCGCGGCCCTGGCCGCCGGCCAGGTCGACGGCTGCTACACGCTGGAGCCGACCGGCACCATCGGCCGCCTGAACGGCAGCACCCGCGTGCTGGAAGCCGGCGTGATCGCCAAGTACGTGCTGGGCGATCCGATGGCGCCCTGGTTCGGCGGTTCCGCCTCGCTGACCGGCGCATTCATCAAGAAGAACCCCGAGCTGGCCAAGAAGTTCATCAGCGCCTATGCGCAGGGCGTGCAGTACGTGCGCACCAAGCCCGACGAGGCGCGCCAGTACCTCAAGGGCTACACCGCCATCGAAGGCAAGCTCACCAGCGAAGTGCCGCTGGCCGCCTACACGATGTACAACGAGTTCACGCCGGCCGACGTGGCGCACTTCCAGAAGTTCTTCGATCTGTTCGCCGAGAAGGGCATCTTCTCGTCGCGCCTGATGGTCGACTCGATGCTCTACAAGGGCTGATCGTGTCCACCCCCACGCCAACCACGTCGCCGGGCACGCCCTGGAAGCCGCCGGGGGCGGTGGCGCCAGCGGCGCCGCGCGCCTCGCACTGGAACAAGGCGCTGCCCTTCATCGGTCCGGTGGTGCTCTTCATCATCTGGGACCTGGCCGTCAGGCTGGGGTTCATCAAGGCCATCCTGCTGCCGCCGCCGGCCGACACCGTGGCGGCGCTCATCACCGGCCTGGCCGGCGGTTCGCTGCTGGGCGACTTTGCCGTGACCGTGTGGCGCACGGTGCAGGCCTTCCTGGTGGCGGCCATCGTCGGTGTGCCGCTGGGAGTGCTGCTGGGCAGCAACGAGAAGGCCTACCGCAGCGTCGAGTTCCTGATCGACTTCTTCCGCTCCACGCCGTCGTCCGCGCTCATTCCGCTGTTCCTGATGATCTTCGGCGTGTCGGACGTCAACAAGGTGGCCATCGCCGCGTTCGGCGCGCTGCTGATCGTGGTGTTCAACAGCGCCTACGGCGTCATGAACGCGCGCAAGCAGCGGGTGATGGCGGCCAAGGTGATGGGCGCATCGCGCTGGCAGATCTTCCGCGACGTGCTGGTGTGGGAAAGCCTGCAGCCCAGCTTCGTCGGGCTGCGCTCGGCGGTGTCGATGGCGCTGGTGATCGTCATCGTGGCGGAGATGTTCATCGGTTCCGACTCCGGCCTGGGCCACCGCATCATCAATTCGCAGCAGGTGATGAACGTGCGCGACATGTATGCGTCGATCCTCGCGGCCGGCGCGCTGGGCTACGCCCTCAACATCCTCTTCCTCCTGGCGGAGCGAAGGATCGTGCATTGGAGCGGACGATGAGAGCCAGTACCGACACCGTGATCAACGGCCCCGTCTACGCCGACGTGCCCAAGCCTGCCTTCGTGCCGGGCCCCGCGGGCACGCACATCACCATCCGCGGCCTGACCAAGTACTTCGCGGGCTGGCCGCTGTACGAGAACTTCGACCTGGACATTCCCAAGCACAAGATCGTGTCGGTGTTCGGGCCCAACGGCTGTGGCAAGAGCACGCTGATCAACATGATCGCCGGGCTGATCCCCATCGATTCGGGTGAGATCCTGTTCGACGGCAAGTCGCTCAAGGACACCAAGATCGGCTACGTGTTCCAGAACTATCGCGAGGCGATGTTTCCCTGGATGCGCACCATCGACAACATCGCCTATCCGCTCAAGCTCGAAGGCCGCTCCAAGGCCGAGGTGGATCGGCGCATGCAGGAGCTGGTGGCATCGTTCGACGTCAAGTTCGACCTCAACCGCTTCCCCTACGAACTCTCGGGCGGACAGCAGCAGACGGCCTCGATCATGCGTGCCCTGGCGCCCAACCCGGAGGTGCTGTTCCTCGACGAGCCCTTCTCCGCGCTGGACTTCGAGATGACGCTGTTCATCCGCGAGAAGCTGCAGGAAGTTTTCATGCAGACCGGCACCACCATGCTGCTGGTGTCGCACGACCTGGAAGAGGCGGTGTACCTGGCCGACCAGGTGCTGCTGCTGACCAAGCGGCCCACCAAGGTGGCCGAGATCCTGCCCTACGGCGATGCTCGTCCGCGCACCGTGGACACGCTGAGCGAGCCGAGCTTCGTGACCACCAAGAAGCGCAGCCTGGAGATCTTCCAGCGCGAAGTGCGCCGCTGACCTTTTCGCGACCGACATGACCCCCGAGCAGATCGAAAAATTCGTGGATGCGAGCGCCGCCGCGCTCGACCTTCGTCTCCGCCCCGAGCATCGCGACGGCGTGGTGCGCTACTTCGGCCTGGCCGCCGATCTGGCCGCGCTGCTCGATGCGGTTCCGCTGGCGCCGCATGTGGAGCCGGCCGTGCAGTTCATGCCGGTGTCGCCGGCTGCACAGTCGAAGGCCTCGTCATGAGCACCGCGGCAGAACTGCTGCTGCAAGATGCGCAGGCCATGGCGTCCGCCGTGCGTGACGGTCGTGTCAGCGCACAAGCACTGACCGAGGCGGCTTTCCAACGGATCGCAGATACGGATGGCCGCGTCAACGCGTTCACCGCGCAAGTGCGCGAGCGTGCGCTGGACCGCGCCAGGCGCATCGACGCGCAACTGGCCGGCACCGACGACGATGCCGCCAGCGTGCGCAAACTGCCGCTCCTGGGCGTGCCCTTCGCGGTCAAGAACCTGTTCGACGTCGCCGGCATCCCCACGCTCGCCGGCTCGAAGATCGAACGCGAGAGCGCGCCGGCGAAGGACGACGCCGTGCTGGTGCAACGCCTGGAAGCCGCAGGCGCTGTGTTGGTGGGCGCGCTCAACATGGACGAATACGCCTACGGCTTCACGACCGAGAACAGCCACGAAGGGCCGGCACACAACCCGCACGATCTGACGCGCATCGCCGGCGGATCCTCCGGTGGTTCCGGTGCGGCGGTGGCGGCCGGCCAGGTGCCGCTCACGCTGGGCTCGGACACCAACGGCTCGATCCGCGTGCCGGCGTCGCTGTGCGGCGTGTTCGGCCTCAAGCCCACCTTCGGCCGACTGCCGCGCACCGGCAGCTATCCCTTCGTTTCCAGCCTGGATCACCTTGGCCCCTTCGCGCGTTCGGCCAAGGACTTGGCGCTGGCCTATGACGCCATGCAGGGCCCCGAAGCGGGTGCCGTCACCGACCCCGGTTGCGCGCAGCGTGCGGCCGAACCGGTCGCGCCGCTTCTGGGCGACGGCAGCCGCGGGCTGCGCGTCGGCGTGCTCGGCGGCTACTTCCAGGACCGCGCCTTGCCCGAGGCGCTGGCGGCGCTCAAGGCGGTGCAGGCTGCACTCGGTGCCACGGAAACGGTCGAACTGCCGCTGGTGCAGGAAGGCCGCGCCGCCGCGTTTCTCATCACCAATTCCGAAGGCGCGGCGTTGCACCTGGAAGACCTGCGTCGCCGCCCCGAGGATTTCGAGCCGCTGTCGCGCGACCGCTTCCTGGCCGGCACGCTGCTGCCGGCTGCGTGGATCGCGAGGGCGCAGCGGGTGCGCCGCGTCTATGCCGAGGCGGTGGCGCGCCTGTTCGAGCGCTTCGACATCCTGCTCGCACCAGCGACGCCTTGCGCAGCCACGCCCATCGGCGCCGAATGGTTCGAGGTGGCGGGCCAGCGCCTGCCGGTGCGGCCCAACATGGGCGTGCTGACGCAGCCCATCTCGTGCATCGGTCTGCCGGTGTGCGCGGTACCGGTCTGGGTGCCCGAGGCCAATGGCCTGCCCATCGGCGTGCAGGTGATCGGCGCGCCCTGGCGCGAGGACCACGTGCTGCGCGTCGCGGCCGAACTGCAGGCCGCCGGCGTGGCGCGCGCGCCCGTCGCGCCGCTCGCCTGAATGACCCCGAACAAGATCCCAAGAGCCGCTTTCATGATCGACGAACACCAAGACATCAACATCCCCGAAGTGCTCCAGGAAGTGGAGGCAGCGTTCGCGCGCTACGAAGACGCGCTCGTCAACAACAAGGTCGACGTGCTGGACGAACTGTTCTGGAACAGCCCGCACACGCTGCGCTATGGCGCCACCGAGAACCTCTACGGCTTTGAGCAGATCCAGGCCTTCCGCGCCGGACGGCCATCGCAAGGCCTTTCGCGCGAGGTGCTGCGCACCGCCATCACCACCTACGGCCGCGACTTCGCCACCGCCAACATCGAATTCCAGCGCAGCGGCAGCACCCGTCTGGGTCGTCAGAGCCAGACCTGGATGCGCACTGCGCAAGGTTGGCGCGTCGTGGCCGCGCACGTGAGCCTGATGGGCTGAATCGCGCACCGTCCTGGCGCGAAAACGTGCCCGGGCAAGGCCGATCAGCGCGGCACGGTTTATGCATCCAATCTTGTATCCAAGTTGCCGATTCGTTCAATCAACCCTCTTGAGAGGAGCGCACCATGACGCAGTTCAAGCTCAATCGTCGTGATTCCCTGAAATCGTTGGCGGCGCTCGGTGCCGCAGGCACCCTGGGCGGATGGAGCGCCCTGGCGCAGGCGCAGAAGCCCATCACCGTGGGCGTGATCTACGTCGGCCCACGCGACGACTACGGCTACAACCAGGCGCATGCCGCGGCCGCCGCCGAACTCAAGAAGATGCCCGGCGTGAAGCTGGTCGAGGAAGAGAACGTTCCCGAGACCGCGGCGGTGCAAAAGACGATGACCGGCATGATCGTGCAGGACGGCGCATCGCTGCTGTTCCCCACCTCGTTCGGCTACTTCGATCCGCACATCCTGGCGCTGGCGCCCAAGTATCCCGACGTGCGCTTCGCCCATTGCGGCGGCCTCTGGTCGGAGGGCAAGCCCAAGAATGCGGGCAGCTTCTTCGGCTACATCGACGAATGCCAGTACCTCAACGGCGTGATCGCCGGGCACATGAGCAAGTCCAAGAAGATCGGCTTCGTCGCCGCCAAGCCGATCCCGCAGGTGCTGCGCAACATCAATGCGTTCACCATGGGTGCGCGTTCGGTCGACCCGTCGATCACCTGCGCGGCCATGTTCACCGGCGACTGGTCCATGCCCGTGAAGGAGGCCGAAGCCACCAACAGCCTGGCCGACCAGGGCGTGGATGTGTTCACCATGCACGTGGACGGGCCGAAGGTGGTGGTCGAGACGGCGGCCAAGCGCGGCAAGATGGTCTGCGGCTATCACGCCAGCCAGGCCAAGCTCGCGCCGGATGCGTACCTCACGGGCGCCGAATGGCAGTGGATCACCGCGTACAAGACCATCCTGGAAGCGGCGCAGACGGGCAAGCCGCATCCCAACTTCCTGCGCGGCGGCCTCAAGGAGGGCTTCGTGAAGATGTCGCCCTATGGCGCCAAGGTGCCCGAGGCCGCGCGCAAGCAGGCCGACGACATCAAGGCCAAGATGATCGCGGGCAGCTTCGACATCTTCAAGGGGCCGCTGAAGGACAACAAGGGTGCCGAGGTGGTGGCCTCGGGCAAGTCCTTCAAGCAGACCGACCTGGAACTCGAAAAGATGAACTACCTGGTCGAAGGCGTGGTCGGCCAACTCTGATCGCGCATCCCAGCGAGCGAACCACCTGCCCGAGGCCACGATGCGCAGCACGCTTCAAGACATCTTCCTGCCGGTGTTGGCGATTGCAGTGGCGCTGCTGCTGTTCGGCGGGCTGGTCGCGCTGGCCGGCGTCAGCCCGACGGAAGTCTGGTACCTGCTTTTCCGCGGCGCCTTCGGCGACTGGTTCTCCTGGCAGAACACGCTGCAGCGCGCCGCGCCCTTGATGCTGACCGCACTGTGCGTGGCGATTCCGGCGCGCGCGGGCCTGGTCATCATCGGTGGCGAAGGCGCGCTGGTGCTGGGCGGGCTGGCCTGCGCGGCTGTCGCGCAACTTCCATTCCTTCCGCATAACGTGATCGGCACCGCGATCGCCTGCGTGGCCGGCGCGGCGGTCGGCGGCGCGTGGATCGCGCTGGCGGGCTGGCTGCGCCAGCATCGCGGCATCAACGAGACGATCAGCAGCCTGCTGCTGGCCTACGTGGCCATCGGCATCTTCAAGCACCTGGTGGAGGGCACGCTGCGCGACCCGGCCAGCCTGAACAAGCCTTCGACCCATTCACTGCCCGACGGCATGCTGATCGGCGGCATCGCCGGCTCCGATGTCCATTGGGGCTTGGCGGTGGGCGTGGTGGCCTGCATCGTGCTGGGGCTGTGGCTGCGGCAGACGCCCTCGGGCTTCTCGGTGCGCGTGGTGGGTGGCAATCCGCGCACCGCCCAACTGGTGGGCCTGCCCGCCACGCGGCTCATCCTGCTGGCCTGCGCGCTCGGTGGCGCTTGCGCGGGCCTGGCCGGTGCGATCGAAGTGGCGGCGGTGCATACCAATGCCAACGCCTCGCTCATCGCGGGCTACGGCTACGCCGGCATCCTGGTCGCGTTCATTGCGCGGCAGAACCCGATGGCGGTCATTCCGGTGGCGATCCTGTTCGGCGGCTTCGGTGCGGCGGGTTCGATGCTGCAGCGGCGCCTTGGCCTGCCCGATGCGTCGGTGATGGTGCTGCAGGGCATCGCGTTCGTGCTCATCCTGGCCAGCGAGGCGCTTCGCGGCAAGGACTGGAAGACCGCCAGCGCACGCTGGCTTCGCCTGCGGATTCCCGCACAGGCCCCCACATGAGCGCCGGGGCCGCGTCAGACACGGAGGTTCACCCATGACGGCCGACCAGTGGATCGCGCTCTTCGCCGGCATCGTCGGTGGGGCGTTGCGCGTGGGCGCTCCCTTTCTCTTCGTCAGCCTGGGCGAATGCCTCACTGAAAAGTCGGGCCGCATCAACCTGGGCCTGGAAGGCGTGCTGGTGCTGTCGGCCATGGCGTCCTTCGGGGGCGCCTACCTGACCGGCTCGCCCTGGCTGGGCGTGCTGATCGGCGCCACGGCTGGCGCCGCCCTGGCGCTGCTGCATGGCCTGCTGTGCTCGCTCGATGGCGTCAACGACGTCGCGACCGGCATCGCCCTCATGCTGCTGGGCATGGGCCTGGCGTTCTACCTGGGCAAACCGCTCATCCAGCCGCAGGCGCCCCAGATCCCGGCCATTCCGCTGGGCGGCTGGAGCAGCAACGCGGCGGTGCGCGCGGCACTGCAGGTGAACGCGCTGGTGCCCATCGGCATCGCGCTGGCGGTGGCGATGTGGTGGGGCTTTGCGCGCACGCGCGCCGGCCTGCTGGTGCGCCTGGCCGGGGATTCGGCCAGCGCGACCCGCGCCTTGGGCTATTCGGTGCCGGGCATCCGCATCGCGGCCACGACGGCCGGCGGCTTCATCGCGGGCCTGGGCGGTGCGTCGCTCACGCTGTTCTATCCAGGCAGCTGGAATGAAGGCATCTCCAGCGGCCAGGGCCTGATCGCGGTGGCGCTGGTGATCTTCGCGCGCTGGAGTCCGCTGCGATGCGTGGGCGCAGCCCTGCTGTTCGGAGGCGCCGGCGCGCTGGGGCCGGCATTGCAGTCGGTGGGCATCGGCTGGGGCTATCACCTGTTCAACACGGTGCCCTACGTGCTGACGCTCGTCATCCTGTACTTGACCTGCAAGCCCGGCAGCGCCGCGGCCGGCAGCCCGGGCGAGCTTTCGTCCACACGTTGAAGAGAGCAAAGGAATCGGCGATGAGTGGACTCGGCGGCCTCAACAAGTCGGCGCACGGCGTGGTGATCGGACTGGTGCAGCTGCAGTTGCCGGTGGTGGCCACGCGCGAACAACTGGCGGCGCAGACGCAGCGCATCTGCGAGCTGGTCGGCAAGGCCCGGCGCAACCAGGCGACGATGGACCTGGTGGTGTTCCCCGAATACTCGCTGCACGGCCTCTCGATGGACACCAACCCCGAGATCATGTGCAGCCTCGACGGCCCGGAAGTGGCGGCCTTCCGCGCCGCATGCATCGAGCACCGCATCTGGGGCTGCTTCTCCATCATGGAGGCCAACCCCGAAGGCAACCCCTACAACACCGGCATCGTCATCGACGACACCGGCACGATGCGGCTGTACTACCGCAAGCTCCATCCGTGGGTGCCGGTCGAGCCGTGGGAGCCGGGCAACCTGGGCGTGCCCGTGTGCGATGGGCCCAACGGCAGCAAGCTCGCGCTGGTGATTTGCCATGACGGCATGTTCCCTGAGATGGCGCGCGAGGCGGCATACAAGGGTGCCGAAATCATCCTGCGCACGGCCGGCTACACCGCGCCCATCCGCCATGCCTGGAAGATCACCAACCAGGCCAATGCCTTCTGCAACCTGGCCTACACCGCCAGCGTCTGCATGTGCGGCAGCGACGGCACCTTCGACTCGATGGGCGAGGGCATGTTCTGCAGCTTCGACGGCACCGTCATGGTGGAAGGCGGCGGGCGCCCAGACGAGATCATCACCGCCGAGCTGCGGCCCGACCTCGTGCGCGAGGCACGCACCGGCTGGGGCGTGGAGAACAACATCTACCAGCTCTATCACCGCGGCTACGTGGCGGTAAAGGGCGGCGCGCAGGACTGCCCCTACACCTACATGCGCGACATGGCGGCCGGCAAGTATCGCCTGCCGTGGAGCGAGGCCGTGCAGGTGACGGACGGCACTTCGTGCGGCTTCGAGGCGCCCAGCCGCCGCTACGCCGGACCCGGCACGCCCCCCGAACTCAAGTGACGCAGCAAGAGGCCGACATGACCCAGAAGCACGTGGACGCCAACCCCTATGCGTGGCCCTACAACGGCGACCTGCGCCCGGCTAACACGGCGCTCATCGTCATCGACATGCAGATCGACTTCTGCGGCCCCGGCGGCTACGTCGACAAGATGGGCTACGACATCGGCCTGACCCGAAAGCCCATCGAGCCGCTCAAGCGCGTGATGGCCGCGATGCGCGCACAGGGCTACACCGTCATGCACACGCGCGAAGGGCACCGGCCGGACCTGTCGGACCTGCCGGCCAACAAGCGCTGGCGCTCGCGGCAGATCGGCACCGGCGGCGTCGGCATCGGCGACGCGGGGCCATGCGGGCGCATCCTGGTGCGCGGCGAGCCAGGATGGGAGATCATTCCCGAACTCGCGCCGCTGGCGGGCGAAGTCGTCATCGACAAACCGGGCAAGGGCTCGTTCTGCGCCACCGACCTCGAATTGATCCTGCGCACGCGCGGCATTGAGAACCTGATCCTGGCCGGCATCACCACCGACGTGTGCGTGCACACCACCATGCGCGAGGCCAACGATCGCGGCTTCGAGTGCCTGGTGCTCTCGGACTGCACGGCGGCCACCGACCACGGCAACCACCTCGCGGCGCTGAAGATGATCACCATGCAGGGCGGCGTGTTCGGCGCGCATGCGGATTCCCAGGCGCTGCTGCAGGCGATGGCCTCGCCGGCCATGGCGGAGGCCACGGCATGATCGCACCGCTCGACCCTCATCCCCGCCAGACGGGCGCGCTCGCCCTCGACACCTACCAGCTCACCAAGCGCTTCGGCAGCTTCACCGCCATGGACAGCGTCACCATGCGTGTGGAGCCGGGTAGCGTGCACGCGCTGCTGGGCGAGAACGGCGCGGGCAAGAGCACGCTGGTCAAGTGCGTCGCGGGCTTCCAGGTGGCCGAAGAAGGCAGCATCCTCATCGATGGGCGCGAGCAGGCCATTCCCAACCCGATCGTCGCGCGCGCGCTGGGCATCGGCATGGTCTACCAGCACTTCACCCTGGCACCCGGCATGACGGTGGCCGAGAACCTTCTTCTGGCCGGCGGACAGACGCCCGCTGTGATCGACTGGAAGCAAAAGCGCGCAGAGCTCAAGGAATTTCTCTCGACCACGCCCTTCTCGCTGGACCTGGACGCGCGGCCCTCGGAGCTCGCGGCTGGCGAGAAGCAGAAGCTGGAACTGCTCAAGCAGCTCTACCTCAAACCGCGCCTACTGATCCTCGACGAACCCACCTCGGTGCTCACGCCGCAGGAGGCGGACGAGGTGCTGGGCCACGTGCGCGAATTCGCGGCCAGCGGCATGTGCAGCGTGCTCATCATCACGCACAAGTTCCGCGAGGTGATGCAATACGCGGACAACGTGACCGTCCTGCGGCGCGGCAAGGCGGTGCATCACTGCAGCGTGGCCGGCACGCGTCCGGCGCAGCTGGCCGCCGCCATGATGGGCGAGACGGCCGGCACGCCGCAGGTCGCCGACCAGCTGCGAGACCAACCGGCGGTGCGCAGCGCGGCGCGTGCCGTCGCCGCCGACGCGCCCGTCGCGTTGGACGTGGCCGGGCTCAGCGCACTGGGCGACCGCGGCACGCTGGCCGTGCGCGAGCTTTCTCTGCAGGTGCGCGCCGGCGAGATCCTCGGCGTGGCAGGCGTGTCGGGCAACGGCCAGCGCGAAATGGTCGAGGCGCTGGTGGGCCAGCGGCCACGCATGGCCGGCCGCGTGAGCGTCAACGGGCAACCCTATGCGGCCACCCGCGCGCAGAACCGCCGCCTGAAGGTGCGCAGCCTGCCCGAGGAGCCGCTGCGCAATGCATGCGTGGGCGACCTGAGCGTGGCCGAGAACATGGCGCTGCGCGACTTCGACCAGCCGCCGCTGACGCAGGGCGGCCTGCTGCGCTTTCCCGGCTGGCGCAGCCGCGCCCGAGAATGGATCGCGGAATACGGCGTGAAGACGCAAGGCGAGACGGCGCCCATCCGCAGCCTTTCCGGCGGCAACGTGCAGCGTGCCGTGCTGGCGCGCGAACTGGCTGGCGACATCGCGGTGCTCATCGCCGCCAATCCGGTCTTCGGCTTGGACTTCGCTGCCGTGGCCGAGATCCACGCGCGCATCCTGGGCGTCCGAGAGCGCGGCGGCGCCGTGCTGCTCATCAGCGAAGACCTCGACGAACTGCTCGAACTGGCCGATCGCATCGTGGTGATGAGCGAAGGCCGCATCGTCTACGAAACCGCGGCCGATGGCGCCGAGCGTCGCGTGCTGGGCGCCCACATGGGCGGCGGTGAACACCACCAGCACCCGCCTGCGGAAGCGCCCGCCGAGCCGCCAATCCGCCAGGCGGCATGAAGAAAGGGCCGGCACCACGATCATGAAAACCTCGACCTTGCTGACCGCCGATGCGCAGCCCTTCGCCTTCGAATTCGACGTGGCGCGCACTGCGCTGGTGATCATCGACATGCAGCGCGACTTCATCGAGCCGGGTGGCTTCGGCGAGACGCTGGGCAACGACGTGAGCCTTCTGGCAGCCATCGTGCCGGCCTGCCAAGCCATGCTGGCCGGCTGGCGCCGGGCCGGCGGCTTGGTCATCCACACGCGGGAAGCGCACCGGCCCGACCTGGCCGATTGCCCGCCGGCCAAGCGCAACCGTGGCAACCCGACGCTGCGCATCGGCGACGAAGGGCCGATGGGGCGCATCCTGGTCATGGGCGAGCCGGGCAACCAGATCATCGATGCGCTGGCGCCGGTGGAAGGTGAGATCGTCATCGACAAACCCGGCAAGGGCGCTTTCTATGCCACCGGCCTGCAGTCGATGCTGCAGCAGCGCGGCATTGCGCGGCTGCTGTTCGCCGGCGTGACCACCGAGGTGTGCGTGCAGACCAGCATGCGCGAGGCCAACGACCGCGGCTACGACTGCCTGCTGCTCGAGGACTGCACCGAAAGCTACTTCCCGCGGTTCAAGGCCGCGACCTTGGAGATGGTGCGGGCCCAGGGCGGCATCGTCGGCTGGACGGCGCCCAGCACGGCCCTGTTGGGCGCGCTGGAACGGGCTTCGGCTTAGCATCCGCCCCAACCTGCCCGGCACCACGAACATCGACCTCACTCCCAACGTGTCCGACATCCGAAGCGCTCCTCGCCCCGCCCCATCCGCCAAGCGGCAGACCGATGCCGCATTCCGCACGCGTGCCGACGAGGTCTACGCCCAGCTCAAGCGCGACGTGGCCGAGTTCCACCTCGTGCCGGGCGACCGCTTCACCGAGAACGAGATCAGCGAAAGGCTGGGTGTGTCGCGCACGCCGGTGCGCCAGGCGCTGTTCCGTCTGCAGCAGGAGGGCTTCGTCGAAGTGCTGTTCAGAAGTGGCTGGCGCGTGCTGCCTTTCGACTTCGACCAGTTCGAGCAGCTGTACGACCTGCGCATGGTGCTGGAGACCACGGCGGTGCATCGGCTTTGCGAATCGGGGCACCGCGTCAACCGGGACCTGCTGGAGCAACTGGCGTCGATCTGGCTGGTGCCCGTGGCGCAGCGCAGCAACGACGCCGTGCAGGTGGCGCTGTGGGACGAGCAGTTCCATTGCGACCTGGTGGCCGCCGCAGGCAATGCCGAGATGGCGCGCATCCACCGCGACGTGACCGACCGCATCCGCATCATCCGGCGGCTGGACTTCACCATGCAGCGGCGCATCGACGCCACCTACGACGAGCACGCCAAGATCCTCAAGGCCGTGCGCGCCAACCGCGGCGACCAGGCGGCGATGCTGCTGCGCGCCCACATCGAGACCAGCCAGGCGGAGGTGCGCAAGATCACCCTGCATCAAGTTCACATGGCGCGGCACGCCGGGCGGGGCGCGGGCGGTCGCTGAAGAATTTCTGTCGTCCCACGTCACAATCGGGCGGCCCCGAACGTCTGCCTGTGCATGGACGACCTCAACAAGACCTTTGCCCGCCTGCGGCCCCGGCTGCAAGGCATCGCCTACCGCATGCTCGGCACCGTGGCCGAAGCCGAGGAGGTGGTGCAGGACGCCTGGCTGCGCTGGCATGAGAACGACCCGCAGGATCTGGACAGCACCGAAGCCTGGCTGGTGACCGTCACCACGCGCCTGGCCATCGACCGGCTGCGCAGCGCGCGCGCGCAGCGCGAGCACTACACCGGCATGTGGCTGCCCGAGCCGCTTCTCGACGACGCGCCGGACAACCCCGAGCAGATGCTCGAACGCGCCGACCAGATCTCGGTGGCCTTCCTGCTGCTGCTCGAACGCCTTTCGCCCGAGGCGCGAGCGGCTTACCTGCTCAAGGAAGTGTTCGACGCCGACTATGCCGAGGTGGCGCAGGCAGTGGGCAAGTCCGAGGCAGCCTGCCGGCAACTCGTGCATCGCGCCAAGGCGCAGCTCAGCGACGAGCGGCCGCGCCGGAAAGTCTCTGCCGAAGTCCATCGCAAGCTGCTCGAGGGCTTTGCGCAGGCGATCGGCAGCGGCGACTTGAAGGCCATGCGCGCGCTGCTGTCCGACAGCGCCGAGCTCATCAGCGACGGCGGCGGCGTGGTCATTGCCTTCCCCAAGCCGCTGCTGGGTGGCCAGCGCATCGCCCAGCTGTTCCTGGCGGGCCATCGCCGGCACGGGGCAGGCATGCGCATCGAGGTGACGCGCATCAACGGCCAATGGGGCGCTCTGCGCTTCATCGATGGCGTGCTGGAGTCGGCCCAGAGCTTCGAGATCGAGGGCGATCGGATCGTGCGCATTCATGTGCAGCGCAACCCCGTGAAGCTGGCGCGCATTGCCGCGGCCTGGGCGGCCTGAGATTTTTGCCGGCACGGCGTCACAAGCGGGCGGCTGCCAACGTCTTGTGTTGCAGGAAGCGCTCTTGCCGCGCATCCGACCGCAGCCATCCATCTCAACTGAAACGGAACAAGACCATGACGCAAAGACTCAATGCCATGCAGCACGCCCCCGAGCTTTTCAAGAAGCTGGTCGAACTGGGAACGCTCGCCAAGCGCGGCACCATCGAGCCGGCCATCTTCCACCTGCTGGAGATCCGCGCCTCGCAGATCAACGGCTGCGCTTTCTGCCTGGACATGCACGTCAAGCAGGCCCGCATGCACGACGAGCGCGAGTTGCGCCTGCACCACCTGGCCGTCTGGCGCGAGTCGCCGCTGTTCAGCGCCCGCGAACGCGCCGCGCTGGCGTGGACGGAGGCACTCACACAGCTTGGCGCCCACGGCGTTCCGGACGATGTGTACGCCAGCGTGCGCGAGCAGTTCGACGAGCAGGAACTGTCCGCGCTCACCTTCGCCGTGATGACCATCAACGCCTGGAACCGGCTCAACGTCGCCTTCGGCACCGTGCCGGGTGTGCTCGACAAGGCCTATGGGCTGGACAAGGCCGGGCTGAACTGACATCTGCCCGTGGCTTGCCCTGGCTCGGGGCTTGCGTGAGGATCGGCCTGAACAGGCTTATTCACGCAGGACCCATGAACCAGACCACATCCGCCGAACATCTCGATTGCGCGTGGCTCTTGCCCGAGCCGGGCACGCAGCAGCCCCGGGCCGACATGCGCATCGCCATCGGCGCCGATGGCCGCATCGACTCGGTCGAAGCCATCGGCCATTCCGCGCCGGGGCGTCGCATGCTGGCCATGCCGGCGCTGTCGAATGCGCACGACCACGGCCGCACTTTCCGCAGCGCCACGCTGGGCTCGTACGACAGGCCACTCGAAAGCTGGCTTGCCTTTCAGGGCGTGGTGCCGGGCCTGGACCCCTACCTTTGCGCCGCTACCGCTTTCTCGCGCTCGGTGCGCCACGGTGTGGCCAACCTGATGGTTCACTACACGCGCGTTCAAGGCGGCATGCCCTATGTCGAAGAAGCGCGGCATGTGGCCCGCGCTGCGCGCGATGTCGGTGTGCGCATCGGCTTCGCCGTCGCCATGCGCGACCGCAACGGCATCGGCTACGAAGGCGATGAGCCGGTGCTGCGCGCCTTGCGGCCGGGCATCCGCGACGCCATCGCGGGCCGTTTGTCCGTGAAGGCAGTAGCGCCGGCCGATCAGGTCAAGCTGGTCGACGAGGTCGCGCAGATGCTTCAGGCGGAGGGCTTTGGCGACCATGTGACGCCGCAGTACGGCCCCGCCGCCGTGCAGTGGTGCAGCACGCCGTTGCTCGAAGCCATTGCCCGAGCGTCGGCCGACACCGGGCGCCCCGTGCACATGCACTGCCTGGAAACGAAGTACCAGCGCGCGTGGGCGGATCGCCATCATCCGCAAGGCATGCTGCGGCATCTGGACGACATCGGCTTGCTGAGCCCGCGCCTCACGCTCGCACACTGCGCGTGGGCGAGGCCGGACGAACTGGCGCTGCTGGCCGAGCGTGGCGTCACCATCGCCGTCAACACCAGCTCCAACCTGTACCTCAAGTCCGGCATCGCGCCGGTACCCGAGATGCTGCGCCACGGTTGTCGCGTGGCGATGGGCCTGGACGGCACCGGCTTCGATGAGGACGACGACGCACTGCGCGAGATGCGCGTCGCCTACATGCTGCATCGCGGCTGGGGCTTCGACACGACCATGACGCGCGAACAACTCTGGACATTCGCTGGCCAGAACGGCCCGCGCAGCGTGAGCGGGGCGGGCGCCATCGCCGCCGGCCGCATCGAGCCCGGCGCACCGGCGGACATCGTGCTGCTGGATTGGGACGCGCTCGATGACGATGCGCTCTTCGCCGATATCGACCCGACAGACCTTCTTCTGGCGCGCGCCAACGGTCGCCACGTCGCCCGCGTGATGGTGGGCGGTCGCACCGTGGTGCAGGACGGCCGCGTCACCGGTATCGACGAACCCGCCCTGCGCGCCGAGCTGACGGCACGTGCGCGTTCGGCATTGGCCGCCGATGCACGACACGGCGAGTGGCTCCAGACCCTGCGCGCATTGGCGCAAGACCTGGCGCCCTACTACCAGGAAAGCCTGTCCGGCTGCTGCAACTGATGACGAAGGTCGGCCGCGTTCAGAGCCGCCGAGCCTTGACCGTCTTTCCCTTGACCTTGCCGGCGTTCAGGCCGGCGAGGGCCTTGTCCGCAATGCCGCGCTCGACGGCCACGTAGGTCGAGAAGTCGTTGACGTTGATCTTGCCGATCTTCGTGCCGTCGATGCCCATGTCCTTGGTCAAGGCACCCAGCACGTCGCCGGGGCGGATCTTCTCCTTGCGGCCGCCCGCGATCTGCAGCGTCACCATCGGCGGAAGCAGCGGCCCGGCGCCGACGGCAGGCGTCAGTTCAGACAGCGGATGCCATTCGCTGGCGCGGCCTTGCATCTCGTCGATGCGCCCCACGCGCCCCATCTCGTCCATGCTGGCCAGGCTGAAGGCCCATCCGTCCTCGCCCGCGCGGCCGGTGCGGCCAACGCGATGGGTGTGAACGGCGGGATCGGGCGTGATGTCGACGTTGATCACCGCCTCCAACTGGGTGATGTCGAGCCCGCGCGCCGCCACGTCGGTGGCGACCAGCACGCTGCAACTGCGGTTGGCGAACTGCACCAGCACCTGGTCGCGCTCGCGCTGGTCCAGGTCGCCATGCAGTTCGAGTGCCACCACGCCCTGACCCTGGAGCACGTCGACCAGATCGCGGCACTGCTGCTTGGTGTTGCAGAAAGCCAGGGTGCTCACGGGCCGGAAGTGCTCCAGCAGGCGGCCGACGGCATGCAGGCGGTCGCGCTCCTCGACTTCGTAGAAGCGCTGGCGGATCTTGCTGGCGTCGTGGCGTTCGGTCAGCTTGACCTCTGCAGGATCGCGCATGAAGCGCCCGGCCATCGACGCGACGCCATCGGGATAGGTGGCCGAGAACAGCAGCGTCTGGCGCGACTTGGGGCAGGCGGCCACGACCTTGGCGATGTCCTCGGCGAAGCCCATGTCGAGCATGCGGTCGGCCTCGTCCAGCACCAGGGTACTCAGCGCTTCGAGCGACAGCGTCTCGCGCGCCAGGTGATCGAGGATGCGGCCAGGCGTGCCGACCACGATGTGCGCGCCGTGCGAAAGGCTCGACAGCTGCCCGCGCAACGGAACGCCGCCGCACAGGGTGAGCGTCTTGATGTTGTCTTCGGCGCGCGCCAAGCGGCGGATCTCGGCCGTCACCTGGTCGGCCAGTTCGCGGGTCGGGCACAGCACCAGCGCCTGCACCGCGAATTGCCGGGGCGCCAGCCGCGCCAGCAGCGGCAGCGTGAAGGCGGCGGTCTTGCCGCTGCCGGTCTTCGCCTGCGCGATCAGGTCGCGCCCCGCAAGGGCCAGGGGCAGGCTGGCGGCCTGGATCGGCGTCATCGCCTTGTAGCCGAGCTGCTCCAGGTTGGCCAGCATGGCGGCTGGCAAGGGCAGGCTGGCGAAAGAGGCCGCCTGGGTCTGGGATGGGTCGGTCTTGGTCATGGGCGATTGTCCGCTACCGACCGCCTACGCCTTTCTAGAGCGTGAAGTCGTAGTCCACCGTGATCGGCGCGTGGTCCGAGAAGCGCACCGTCCGGTAGATCTCTTCGCTGCGCGCCAGTTGCGCGATGGCCGGCGTGGCGAGGTGGTAGTCCAGCCGCCAGCCCACGTTCTTCGCCCGCGCCTGGCCGCGATTGCTCCACCAGGTGTAGCAGTCGTCGGTGGTGTCGGGCTTGAGATGGCGATACACATCCACCAGCCCGGCGCCTTCGGTGCCGGCGTCGAGCAGCCGCGTCATCCAGGCGCGCTCCTCGGGCAGGAAGCCGCTGTTCTTGAGGTTGCCTTTCCAGTTCTTCAGGTCTGCTTCCTTGTGCGCAATGTTGATGTCGCCGCACAGCACGAACTCGCGCTCGCGCTTGAGCGCCAGCAGATGCGGAAAGAAGCCGGCCAGAAAGCGGAATTTGGCCGCCTGTCGCTCCTCGCCCGAGGAGCCGCTGGGAAAGTAGCAGCTGATGACGGAGAACTTGCGCGTTGGCGTGTCGAAGCGCAGTTCAAGGTAGCGCCCCTCGGCATCGAACTCGGCATCGCCCCAGCCGATGACCACGTCGCTCGGCGCGTGCCGGCTGTAGACCGCGGTGCCGGCGTAGCCCTTTTTCTGCGCAAAGTGAAAGTGCCCCTTCAGGCCGGCCATCTCTTCGAAGCGGCCCTCGATGTCGCTGGCCTGGACGCGGATTTCCTGCATGCAAATACAATCCGGCGCCAGTTCCGCCACCCAGTCGGCGACGCCTTTTGTCGCAGCGGAGCGCAGGCCATTGAGATTGAGGCTGGTGAGTTTGAACAAAGGAAGGTCCCCAATGGCTTTGGCTGAAGGAAATCAAGAAGGGAAGGGCGCGGTCGCACAAGAATTCGTGCAGTTCGCGCTGGATTCAGGGGTGCTTCGTTTCGGCCAGTTCAAGACCAAGGCCGGTCGCATGAGCCCCTACTTCTTCAACGCCGGCCTTTTCGACGACGGCGCCAAGTTGATGCGACTGGCGCAATTCTATGCAGACCGCCTGATCCAGAGCGGGGTCGAGTTCGACATGGTGTTTGGCCCGGCCTACAAGGGAATTCCCCTGGCCGCGACGCTGGCGGCCGAGCTGGCGCGGCGCGGACGCAACGTTCCTTTTGCCTACAACCGCAAGGAGGCGAAGGACCACGGCGAGGGCGGCACGCTGGTTGGCGCGCCCCTTTCCGGGCGTGTGCTCATCGTGGACGACGTCATGTCCGCCGGCACCGCGGTGCGCGAATCCATTGCGGCCATCCGGGCCGCCGGCGCCACGCCGCATGCGGTCGTGATCGCGCTGGACCGCCAGGAAAAGGCGACCGAAGACGGCCGGGATGTCGATCACAGCGCCGTCCAGTACGTGCGCGAGCAACTGGGCATGGAGGTTGCAGCAATTGCCACGCTGGACGACTTGCTTCAGTATCTGAACAGTCGGTCGGACGACGCCCTGCAGGAACATCGGCAGGCCGTCCTCGCCTATCGCGCGCGCTACGGCGCGGGTTGATGCGCCCGGCATCCATCTCAATCTACGAAACGACGCGGTGCGGCTGCAAGAACTTCTGACCCTTTCGATGGCGGCCGGCCTGGTCCTCGCCCCCATGTTCGCGAATGCCCAAGGGCAGGGCAATACGGCAACGGCGCGCGAGATCTTCACCTGCGTGGACGCGCAGGGCCGCTCGCTCACCGCCGATCGGCCCATCGCCGCCTGCGCGGATCGGGAGCAGCGCGTGCTCAGCCCAAGCGGGACGGTGCTGCGTGTCATCGGCCCCACGCTTTCGCCGCGCGAGCAGGCCGAGCGCGAAGAGCGCGAGCGCCAGGCCATCCTCGAGGCGCAGCGGGCGCAGGAAGAGCGACGTCGCGCCCGCGCGCTGGTGGTGCGCTACCCCACGCTCGCCTCCCACGAGCGTGAGCGTGTCGATGCGCTGGCACAGATCGACGTGGTGACCCAGGCCGCGCGCAATCGCGTGAACGAACTGGCGCAGCAGCGCATGAAGCTCAATCAGGAGCTGGAGTTCTACGGCGGAGACGCTTCGCGCGCGCCCGACTCCCTGCGACGCCAGATTGAAGACATCGAACAGAGCACGTCGGTGCAAAAGCGCTTCATCGCCGACCAGGAAGAAGAGAAGCGCAGGGTGAATCAGCGCTTCAGCGAAGAGCGGGCCTTGCTCATGAAGCTGTGGCCGCCCTCCGCCATGCAAGACGCGCCGACCTCGGCGCGCGGCACTACCCCAGCTTCGACTTCAGCAAAGCATTGACCTGCGCCGGATTGGCCTTGCCGGCGCTGGCCTTCATCACCTGACCGACCAGGGCGTTGAACGCCTTTTCCTTGCCGGCGCGGTACTCGTCGATGTTCTTCTGGTTGTTCGCCAGCACGTCTTCGATGATCTTTTCCAGCGCGCCGGTGTCGTTCACCTGCTTGAGGCCCTTGGCCTCGATGACGGCATCCACCTCGCTGCCTTCGCCGCTCCACAGGGCATCGAACACCTGACGCGCGGCATTGTTCGACACCGTGCCATCGCCGATGCGCACGATCAGCTGGCCCAGTTGGCGCGCGCTCACCGGCGCGTTGTCGATGCTCAGGTCTTCCTGGGCATTCAAGCGACGCGCAATCTCGCCCTGGATCCAGTTGCTGGCGAGCTTTGGTGAAGCGCCTGCCGCTACCGCCGCCTCGAAATAGCGCGCATGGGCCTGGCTTTGCGTGAGGAGGTCGGCGTCGTACGCGGGCAGACCGAATTCGCGCTGGTAGCGCTCGGCCATCGCGCGCGGCAGTTCGGGCATCTGCGCCTTCACCTGCTCGATCCACTCCGGCGCGATCGTCAGCGGTGGCAGGTCCGGATCAGGGAAGTAGCGGTAATCGGCCGCGTCTTCCTTGGTACGCATGGCGCGCGTCTCGCCGGTGTCGGGATCGAACAGCACGGTGGCCTGCTCGATGGCGTGACCGTCTTCCAGCTGCTCGATCTGCCAGCGGATCTCGTAGTCGATCGCCTGCTGCATGAAGCGGAAGCTGTTGAGGTTCTTGATCTCGCGCCGCGTGCCCAGCGGCTGCCCGGGCCTGCGCACCGAAACGTTGGCGTCGCAGCGGAAAGAGCCCTCCTGCATGTTGCCGTCGCAGATGCCGATCCAGGTGACGATCTTGTGCAGCTCCTTGGCATAGGCCACGGCCTCGGCGGTGGAGCGCATGTCGGGTTCGGTGACGATTTCGAGCAGCGGCGTGCCGGCACGGTTCAGGTCGATGCCCGATTGGCCGATGAAGTCCTCGTGCAGCGATTTGCCGGCGTCTTCCTCCAGATGGGCGCGCACCAGGCGCACGGTTCTGGCTTCGTCGCCCACGTAGAAGGACACCGAGCCGCCTTGCACGACCGGGATCTCGTACTGGCTGATCTGGTAGCCCTTGGGCAGGTCGGGATAGAAGTAGTTCTTGCGCGCGAAAACCGAACGCGGCGCGATGGTGCTGCCCAGCGCCAGTCCGAGCTTGATGGCGCGTTCGACCGCGCCCTTGTTCATCACCGGCAGCGTGCCCGGCAGGGCCAGGTCGACAGGCGATGCCTGCGTGTTGGGTTCGGCGCCGAAGGCGGTGCTGGCGCGGCTGAAGATCTTGCTGGCCGTCGACAGTTGCGCGTGCGTCTCGAAGCCGATGATGACTTCGTAGCCCTGGACCAGCGGGCCGGTTGGGCGGCCCTGCTGGAGTTGTTCGAAGGGGTTGGCGATCTCGCTCATGCTTGTCTTCTCGTTCGTTTCGCTCAGAAGCCTGCAGGCGTGCGCAGGTGCCAGTCGGTGGCCTGCTGGAAGCGATGTGCCGCGTTGAGCAGGCGTGCCTCGCCGAAGTAGTTGCCGATCAGTTGCAGGCCGACGGGCATGTTCGCGTCGAAGCCTGCCGGCAGGCTCATGCCAGGCAGGCCGGCCAGCGAGCCGGGCAGGGTGAAGACGTCCGCCAGGTAGTCCGCCACCGGATCGTCGCCGTGTTCGCCGATCTTCCACGCGACGGTCGGCGCGGCCGGGCCGGCGATCACGTCACAAGTCTTGAAGGCCTGCTGGAAGTCGTCGGCGATCATGCGGCGCACCTTCTGCGCCTGCAGGTAGTAGGCGTCGTAGTAGCCGTGCGAGAGCACGTAGGTGCCGATCATGATGCGGCGCTTGACCTCGTCGCCGAAGCCCTGCTCGCGCGTCTTGCGATACATGTCGGCCAGGTCGCGGTAGTCCTTGGCGCGGAAGCCGAACTTCACGCCGTCGAAACGGCTCAGGTTGCTCGACGCTTCGGCCGCCGCGAGGATGTAGTAGACGGGGATCGACAGTTCGGTGCGCGGCAGCGAGACCTCGACGCGCCGGGCACCCAGCTTCTCGTATTCGGCCAGCGCGGCGTCGATGGCGGCGCGCACGCCGGGCGCCACGCCTTCGCCCAGGAATTCCTTGGGCACGCCGATGCGCAGGCCTTCGAGCGAATCGGACAGCGACCGGGTGTAGTCCTCGGCGGGGCGATCGAGCGAGGTGGCGTCGCGCATCGGGTCCGGGCCGGTCATGGCGCTCAGGAGGAGGGCGCAGTCTTCGGCGCTGCGCGCCATCGGGCCGGCCTGATCGAGGCTCGATGCAAAGGCCACCATGCCGTAGCGCGAGGCACGACCGTAGGTGGGCTTGATGCCGGTCACGCCGCAGAAAGATGCCGGCTGGCGGATCGAGCCGCCGGTGTCGGTGCCGGTGGCCGCGGGTGCCAGACCGGCCGCCACGGCAACCGCGCTGCCACCCGACGAACCGCCCGGAATGCGGCTGGTGTCCCAGGGGTTGCGCACCGGCACGGCGTGGTCGGCGCCGACGGCGGGCGCCGCCACGTTCTCGTTTGCCGAGCCCATGGCGAATTCGTCGCAGCTGAGCTTGCCCAGCGTGACCATGCCGGCATCGGCGAGCTTGCGAACGACCGTGGCATCGAACGGCGAGCGGTAACCGGCAAGCATCCGCGAGCCGGCGGTGGTGGGGAAGTCGGTGGTGACGAAGATGTCCTTGTGGGCGACGGGCACGCCCGTCAGCCCCGGCGCGTCGCCGGCGGCCAGCCTGGCGTCGGCGGCGCGGGCCTGCGCCAGCGTCACGCCTTCGTCGATCGCCAGGAAGGCGCCCAGCGCCTGCTGCGCCTTGGCGCGATCCAGGAAGTGCTGTGCGGTTTCGACAGCAGACACCTCGCGCTGCGCGAGGGCGCGGGCCAGGCCTGCCACACCCAGTTGGTGCAATGGTTGCTTGCTCGTCATTCGATCACCTTGGGGACCAGGAACAGGCCGGCCTCGACGGCAGGCGCGCTTTTCTGGTTGGCTTCGCGCTCGTTGGTCTCGCTGACCACGTCGTCCATCAAACGCAGCGTCACGTCTTCGATCGCGGCCACCGGATGGGCCAGGGGTGCAACGCCGGTGGTGTCGACGCCGCGCATCTGCTCGACCAGGTTGAAAAAGCCGTTGATCTGGTTGAGCATGCGCTCACTTTCCTCGGCGCCGAGATCGAGCCGGGCGAGAGAGGCAATTCGCGCAATATCGGAAGAAGACAGGGACATCGGTGAACATCCGGCCGGAAACCGGCCAAAACACGCCGCAAGAGGGCCTCGCGAACGCGGAATTCAGGGGGGATTCGGGTATTATCCCGCCTTTGCCGCGAGCCCCTTCGGCGCTTGCCGGCAATGCCGCAAACACACGAATTCACCTTTTCGAAGAACAACGGGCGACGAGTTGCCGAAGCGCACGCGTGCCCTCAAGGATCCTGCACATGTTCGGAGCATTCCGTCGGTATTTTTCCACCGACCTGGCCATTGACCTCGGAACCGCCAACACCCTGATCTTCGCCCGCAACAAGGGCATCGTGCTGGATGAGCCCTCGGTGGTCGCCATCCGCCACGAAGGCGGACCGCACGGCAAGAAGGTCATCCAGGCGGTCGGCGCCGAAGCCAAGGCCATGCTGGGCAAGGTGCCCGGCAACATCGAGGCCATCCGCCCGATGAAGGACGGCGTGATCGCCGACTTTGTGATCACCGAGCAGATGATCAAGCAGTTCATCAAGATGGTGCATCCGCGCTCGCTGCTCACGCCCAGCCCGCGCATCATCATCTGCGTGCCCTGCGGCTCGACCCAGGTCGAGCGCCGCGCCATCAAGGACGCGGCCGAGGCAGCCGGCGCCACTTCCGTCTACCTCATCGAGGAACCCATGGCGGCCGCCCTCGGTGCCGGCCTGCCGGTGTCCGAGGCCAGCGGCTCGATGGTGGTCGACATCGGCGGCGGCACGACCGAGGTGGGCGTGATCTCGCTGGGCGGCATGGTCTACAAGGGCAGCGTGCGTGTCGGCGGTGACCGCTTCGACGAAGCCATCATCAACTACATCCGCCGCAACTACGGCATGCTGATCGGCGAGCCCACGGCGGAAGTGATCAAGAAGAGCATCGGCTCGGCATTCCCCGGCTCCGAGGTCAAGGAGATGGAGGTCAAGGGCCGCAACCTCTCCGAAGGCGTGCCGCGCAGCTTCACCATCAGCAGCAATGAAGTGCTGGAAGCGTTGACCGAGCCGCTCAACAACATCGTCTCCTCGGTCAAGAACGCCCTGGAGCAGACGCCTCCCGAACTGGGCGCCGACATCGCCGAGCGCGGCATGATGCTCACTGGCGGCGGCGCCTTGCTGCGCGACCTCGATCGCCTGCTGGCCGAGGAAACCGGTCTGCCGGTGCTGGTGGCCGAAGACCCGCTCACCTGTGTGGTCCGCGGCTGCGGCATCGCGCTCGAGCGCATGGACCGCCTGGGCAGCATCTTCACGAGCGAGTGATGCTCGCCCCCCCGGCTGCCGCACTGCGGCGTGGCGTGACCTGACGGCCAGGGGCTCTCGCTCAATCACCTTGCTCGTGGCATAAACACGCATGCCGCTCGGCACTCTCGATCGCACCGCGCCGCCCCTGTTCCACCAGGGGCCTTCGGCGCTTTCCAAGCTGATCTTCTTCAGCGCGGTGGCCGTGTTCCTCATGGTGGCCGACGCCCGCTTCAACCTGGTCCAGCCGATCCGCAACGCGATCGGCACCGTGCTCTACCCGGTCCAATGGGTGGCGCTCAAGCCAGTGCAACTGGCGCTTGGCGGCGGCCGCTACCTGGACGACCTGAACGAAGCGCAACGCAAGGCGGCGCAGGCGAAGCAGTCGATGGCGCTGCTGGCCGAGCGCGCGAGCCGAGCCGATGCGCTGGCCGAGGACAATGCGCGCCTGCGCGAACTGCTGGAGTTGCGCGAGACCACGCGCTCGGTGACCCGGGCCGCCGCAGTGCTGTTCGACGCTGCCGATCCTTATTCGCGCAAGATCGTCATCGACCAAGGCATGCAGCAGGGCATCGTGCCTGGCTCGCCGGTGATGGATGCCGACGGCGTGCTGGGGCAAGTCACCTCGGTGCAGGCGTTTACCAGCGAGGTGACGCTGATCGTCGACCGCGACCAGGCCATTCCCGTGCAGATCGCGCGAACCGGCGCACGCAGCGTGGCTTTCGGCGACGCCAACGCCCATGCTGGCGGACTGGAGTTGCGCTTCATGTCGGCCGATGCAGACTTGCGCGAGGGCGACATCCTGGCCACCAGCGGCGTGGACGGCGTCTATCCGGCCGGCCTGCCGGTGGCGCGTGTCGACCGCATCGAGCGTCGCGCCGAATCGCCTTTCGCACGAATCCACTGCGTGCCGCTCGCCGACGTGACGGGCGTGCGCTATGTGCTGGTGATCAAGCCGGTCGGTACTCCTTCGCTCACTGCGTCCGCAATGCCATTGCCCGCAGCGCCGGCGAAAGCGCAGGAAGCCAAGGACGCCGGCAAGACCGCCGGCGGCGACTCGGCCAAGGACAGCGGCAAGACCGTTGACAAGGCCGCGGCGAAGGAATCGGCCAAGGAATCGGCGAAGGGCACGGTCAAGGGTGCCGGCAAGGAAAAGGCCGACGCCAAGGTGGATGCCAGGACAAGCGCCGGCGCCAAGCCCGCCGCGCCTGCGCCCGCCACCACGGCGCCGCAGCCGCAACGGCGACAGGAGACCCGCACGCCATGATCATGCGTCCCGGCCAACAGCAACTGCTGCTGCCGCTCAATCCGATCTTCATGTGGGGCAGCCTGCTGGCGGCGCTTCTCATCAACATGCTGCCCCTGGGGCGGGTGCCATGGCGTCCCGACCTGCTGGCGCTCGTGATCGTGTTCTGGAGCGTGCACCAGCCGGCGCGGGTGGGCATCGGGGCCGCCTTCGCGCTGGGACTGTGCATGGACGTGCAGCAGTCGGCCCTGCTCGGCCAGCACGCGCTGGCGTATGCGGCGCTGGCCTTCCTGGCCACCATGCTCCATCGCCGGCTGCTGTGGTATCCGGTTCTGTCGCAGGCGCTGCAGGTCCTGCCGCTTTTTGCCCTGGCGCATGTGCTGCAGCTGGGCATCCGCATGCTCGGTGGCGGCATCTTTCCCGGCTGGGGCGTGATCTTCCCGCCGGTGATCGAAGCAGCCCTCTGGCCGGTGGCCACGGCGCTGCTGCTCGCACCCCAGCGCCGCGCTCCCGAGCGCGACGCCAATCGGCCCCTTTGAGGCTGCCAGCAACGCCATCGGATGAACTCCGGCGCACCACAAGGCTCCTAAAGCGGCATGACTGAAATCCGCAACATGGCCGGCGACAGCGCGCGCTTCCAGCGCCGTCTGATCGTGATCGCGCTGGCGGTGCTGCTGGGTTTCGGGCTGCTTGCGGCACGCCTGTACTTCCTGCAGGTGGTACGCCACGAAGACCTGGCCGACCAGGCCGAGAACAACCGAACCGCGGTGGTGCCGGTGGTGCCCAACCGGGGGCTGATCCTCGATCGCAACGGTGTCGTGCTGGCGTCCAACTATTCGGCCTACACGCTGGAGATCACTCCCTACAAGGCCGGCAAGCTGGAAGACACGATCGATCGCCTGTCCGAGCTGGTCGAGATCACGCCCCGAGATCGACGCCGCTTCAAGCGGCTGCGAGAAGACTCCAGAAGCTTCGATTCGGTCCCGATCCGCACCCGGCTGACCGACGAGGAAGTTGCGCGCTTCACGGCCCAGCGCTATCGCTTCCCGGGCGTGGAGATCAAGGCGCGGCTGTTCCGCAGCTATCCGTATGGAGAAACCGGAAGCCACGTGCTCGGCTACATCGGACGCATCAACCAGGCGGAAAAGACCGCCATGGAAGACTGGCCGGACGAAGACCTGGCCAACTACAAGGGCACCGAGTACATCGGCAAGCTGGGCATCGAGCAAAGCTACGAAAAGCAACTGCATGGCCAGACCGGCGTGGAGCAGATGGAAACCTCCGCCGGCGGACGCGCGGTGCGCCGGCTTGCCAGCCACCCCGCCACGCCCGGCGACACGGTCGTCTTGAGCCTCGATATCAAGCTGCAGCGGCTCATCGAGGACATGTACGGCGACCGGCGCGGCGCGGTGGTGGCCATCGACCCGCGCAACGGTGAAGTGCTGGCGCTGGTCAGCAAGCCGACCTTCGATCCCAACCTGTTCGTCGAGGGCATCGACGTCGAGAGCTGGAAGGAACTCAACGAATCGATCGACAAGCCGCTGCTCAACCGTGCCTTGCGCGGCACCTATCCGCCCGGCTCCACCTACAAGCCCTTCATGGCGCTGGCGGCGCTGCAGACGGGCAAGCGCGGGCCGGCGGTGCAGGTGCTCGATCCCGGCTACTTCAATTTCGGCGGCCGCCGCTTCGGCAGCCCCGAGGGGTACCTGGGCTACGTGGACATGCGCCGTTCGATCCAGGTGTCGAGCAACATCTATTACTACTCCCTGGCCAACGAAATGGGCGTGGACATGATCCACGACTTCATGGCGCCGCTGGGCTTTGGGCAGATCACCGGCATCGATCTGGGCGGCGAGGTGCGCGGCGTGCTGCCTTCCACCGACTGGAAGCGCAAGACCTACCGCAAGGCGGCTCAGCAGCAGTGGTATGCCGGCGAGACGATCTCGCTGGGCATCGGCCAGGGCTACAACGCATTCACGATGCTGCAACTGGCCGATGCCACCGCGATCGTGGCGAACAACGGGATCAAGCACACGCCGCATCTGGGGGTCAGGCTGCGCAATCCGGTGACGGGCGATGTCACCCCGGTAGAGCAGGCGGCCCCGGTCGACCTGGGCTTCAAGCCGGCCAACGTGGCGGTCATCCGCGAGGGCCTGGTCAGCGTGGTCAGCGCCGGGACGGCCCGGGGCGTGTTCGCCGGTGCGGGCTACCAGGCCGCCGGCAAGACCGGCACCGCGCAGGCGGTGGGCATGGCGCAGAACGCCAAGTACAACGCCAAGGCGCTCGAGGAGCACCAGCGCGATCACTCGCTGTTCATGGCCTTCGCGCCCGCGCAGAACCCCCAGATTGCCGTCGCGGTCATCGTCGAGAACGCGGGCTGGGGAGCGGGCGCCGCGGCGCCCATTGCCCGCCGGATCTTCGACTACTGGCTCATGGACCAGTATCCGAGCGAGCAGGACATGCTGGCCCTTCGCCAGGGGAAGGCCACGGTGCCGATCGGCAAGCCGCGCCAGGCGAGCGATATGCCCTGGCCTCCGGCACCCGTCCTGGCCAGCACAGCACCATGAGGGTGCGTCCCGAAAAAGAAAAGGCGCCGACCAGCGGCGCCTGATGAAGTCATTTGGCAACTCGTTTGGTTGCCTTAAGTATTGATGTTCTAGTTCGAGATACCGAATTTGTCTCCTCGGCCCCCGCGCTGCGGGGCATTGCCCGATTGCGAGTGCAGCGATTCTGGCGGATGCACCGCCCGGGTGCATTGGGAATAACCCGGCTGAGGACTAACCCGGCCGTGCGCTAAGCCAGGATTGCCGACTCGCGCACCCACGCCGCCGCCTTCTCGGCCATCATCAAGGTCGGGCTGTTGGTGTTGCCGCTGGTGATGGTGGGCATGGCGCCGGCGTCCACCACTCGCAGGCCGGCGATGCGGCCACCGCGCCCGTCACGCAGGCGCAGTCGCGAGTCGAGCACGGCCAGGGGGTCGCTGTCGGCCCCCATCTTGGTCGTGCCTACCGGGTGGAAGATGGTCGTGGCGATGTCGCCCGCCAGTCGGGCCAGGTCTTCGTCGCTCTGGTACTGGGTGCCCGGCTTCCATTCCTCGGGCTTGAACGGGGCCAGTGCCGGCTGGGCGACGATGCGCCGCGTCACGCGCAGGGAGTCCGCCGCCACCTTCCGGTCTTCATCGGTGCTGAGGTAGTTGGGCGCGATGGCCGGCGCATCCTCGAAGCGCGGGCTGCGGATGCGGACGCTCCCGCGGCTGCTGGGATTGAGGTTGCACACGCTGGCGGTGAAGGCTGGATCGCGGTGCAGCGGCTCGCCAAACGCGTCGAGCGACAGCGGCTGCACGTGGTATTCGAGATTTGGCCACTCGCGATCGGGCGAGCTTCGAGTGAATGCGCCCAGCTGCGAAGGCGCCATGCTCATCGGTCCGCTGCGCGACAGCGCATAGGTGAGCCCGATGCGCGCCTTGCCCCAGGTCGTGCTGGCCATGGTGTTGAGCGTCGAGGCGCCCTGCACGCGGAAGACGGCCCGGATCTGAAGGTGGTCCTGCAGGTTCTCGCCCACGCCCGGAAGATCCGCTTTGACTTCGATGCCGTGAGCCTGCAGCAGGTCGGCCGGGCCGATGCCGGACAACTGCAGCAGTTGCGGCGATCCGATGCTGCCCGCGCACAGCAGGACTTCATGCGCGGCCGTGGCGCGCACTTTCTGATGGCCGTCCCAGACCTCGACGCCGGTGCAGCGCAGTGCGCCGTCCGCGCCGGTTTCGATGATCAGGCGCGACACCTGCGCGCCGGTCCAGAGCTCGAAGTTGGGCCGTCCGTAGCAGGTGGGGCGCAGGAAGGCCTTGGCCGTGTTCCAGCGCCAGCCGGATTTCTGGTTGACCTGGAAGTAGCCCACGCCCTCGTTGCTGCCGCGGTTGAAATCGTCGGTCGCGGGAACGCCGGCCTGCACGGCCGCCTGTGCAAAGGCATCGAGGATGTCCCAACGCAGGCGCTGCTTCTCCACCCGCCATTCGCCGCCGTGGCCGTGGAAGCGGCCGAAATCGGTGTCGCGTTGCGCGGCCTGCGCTGCATCGCCGAGGTAGTGATCCTCGTGCTTCATGAAGTCCGGCAGCACCGAATCCCAGCGCCAGGCATCGTCGCCGGTGAGCTGTGCCCATTGCTCGTAGTCGCGCGACTGGCCGCGCATGTAGATCATGCCGTTGATGCTGGAACACCCGCCCAGCGTCTTGCCGCGCGGATAGCGCAGGCTCCGGCCGTTGAGTCCGGCATCCGGCTCCGTGCTGTAGAGCCAATCGGTGCGCGGATTGCCGATGCAGTAGAGGTAGCCCACCGGAATGTGGATCCAGTGGTAGTCGTCCTTGCGGCCCGCCTCGATCAGCAGTACCCGCTTGCTCTTGTCTGCGCTCAGCCGGTTCGCCATCAGCGAACCCGCCGTCCCCCCACCGATGACGATGTAATCAAAACTGGTATCGCTCAAGCCTTTGTCTCCGTCGTATTCTTTGTTGTGCCCTCTCGAGGAGGTAGGTTCATTTTGCCGTCGGCATCACGAACTCCGCGCCCTTGCCGATGCTCTCCGGCCAGCGCTGCATCACCGACTTCTGCTTTGTGTAAAAGCGCACGCCTTCTTCGCCGTAGGCGTGCATGTCGCCGAACAGCGAGCGCTTCCAGCCGCCAAAGCCATGCCAGGCCATCGGCACCGGGATCGGCACGTTGATGCCCACCATGCCCACCTGGATGCGCCGC
>NZ_JASZYV010000003.1 GCF_030316895.1 Variovorax dokdonensis | reverse complement strand
CCTTGGCGGTGACGCGGCCGCTGGCCGGGTTGGTCACGTCCTGCGTGCGGGCGCTGCTGTTGGCGGCCACCTGGCCGGCAATGAAGTGGTCGATGTTGGCAATGCTCATGGGGGAATCTCGATCGGCGGATACGGAGCGGCTCAAGGCGTTTCGTCCAGCGCGTCGCCGAGTGCATTGACGAGGCGGTCGATCTCGTCCTTCTCGACGATGAAAGGCGGCGCTAGCTGGATGGTGTCGGCGCCATATCGCACGTAGAAGCCCTTCTTCCAGCAGGCCATCGCCACTTCGTAGGGGCGGCGTGCAGGCTCCCCGGGAGCCGCCGCCAGCGTGAGGCCTGCTGCCAGCCCGATGTTGCGGATGTCGACGACATGCTTGCAGCCCTTGAGCCCGTGCACTGCGTCTTCGAAGTACGGCGCGATGGCCCGGACGCGGCCGATCATGTCTTCGGACTGGAGCACGTCCAGCGCGGCAATGCCGGCCGCGCAGGCCACCGGGTGGGCCGAATAGGTGTAGCCGTGCGGAAACTCGATCATGTATTCGGGGCCGCCCGCGCTCATGAACGTGTCGTAGATCGCGTCGGTGGCGACCACTGCGCCGAGCGGCTGGGCGCCGTTGGTCACCTGCTTGGCGATGTTCATGATGTCCGGCACGACGCCAAAGGCGTCGGCACCGGTCATTGCGCCACAGCGCCCGAAGCCCGTGATGACCTCGTCGAAGATCAGCAGGATGTTGTGGGCCGTGCAGATGTCGCGCAGCCGCTGCAGATAGCCCACCGGCGGAACCACCACGCCACCGGAACCCGACATGGGCTCGACGATCACCGCGGCGATGTTCGACGCGTCATGCAGGGCGATCATGTCCAGCAGCCGGTCGGCGAGGTCCGCGCCTTGCTCGGGCATGCCGCGATTGAACAAGCTGCCGGGCACCACGGTGTGCGGAAGATGGTCGGCATGAACGCCCTGGCCGAACAGCTTTCGGTTGGCGCCGATGCCGCCCACGGAAATGCCGCCGAAGTTGACGCCGTGGTAGCCCTTTTCCCGGCCGATCAGGATCGTCTTGCTGGCCATTCCCTTGGCTCGCCAATAGGCACGCGCCATCTTGAGTGAGGTGTCGGCAGCGTCGGAGCCGGAGTTGACGAAGAAGACGCGATCGAGCCCTGCGGGCGTCAACTGCTTGATCCTGTTGGCCAGTTCGAAGGCCAGAGGATGGCCGAACTGGAAGGCTGGCGCGTAGTCGAGCCTGGCGATCTGGCGGCTCACGGCTTCGGTGATTTCGGGCCGGGCATGGCCCAGGCCGGTGCACCACAGGCCAGACAGGCCGTCGAAGATCTTGCGGCCGTGGTCGTCCGTGAAGTACGCGCCCTTGGCCTCCACCACCATCCGCGGATCGGCCTTGAAGTTGCGATTGCCCGTGTAGGGCATCCAGTAGGCGTCGAGCCAGGCAGCGTCTTTGCGGGCAGGAGCCGGCGACGACGTTTCGGTGCGGATGGCCGTGGGGGCTGAAGAGGTCATGTGGTGTGGACGCGCAGCGTTCCGGAGGGTGGAGTCCGGGCGATTGTTCGGGCGCCTCACGGTCTTGAAAATGAACCGATATCGCTGTTTACTTGCGCATTCATGAAAGTATCGGAAACCAGCCGGAAGTCCCGGGCCTTGCTCGGCCAGCTCAGCGACATGGACCTTCGCTTGCTGCGCGTGTTCAAGAGCGTGGTGGAGTGCGGCGGCATGACGGCTGCGGAGCTGGAGCTCAACATCGGCACCTCGACGGTCAGCCGGCACGTGAAGGATCTGGAGACGCGCCTGTCGCTCGTGTTGTGCCGGCGCGGCCGGGCCGGATTCGCGCTCACGCCCGACGGCAAGCTGGTCTACGAAGCCACCTTGCGCCTGCTGGCGTCGGTCGACGCCTTTCGCGCCAGCGTGGACGACATCCACATGCGATTGGGCGGCCAGTTCGACCTGGCGTTGTTCGACAAGACGGCCAGCAATCCGCAGGCGCGCATTCCGGAGACGATCGCGCAGTTCAGGACGCAGGCGCCGGAGGTGGAACTGCACGTGCACATCGCCAGCATCAACGAGATCGAGCGTGGCGTGATCGACGGCCGATTCAACGTCGGCATCATTCCGGAGCATCGCCGCTCGCAGAGCCTGGCCTATTCGCCGCTGTTCGATGAGCAGATGCACCTTTACTGCGGCCGTGGTCATCCGCTTTTCGGGGCTTCGGCCGCAGGCCTGACGTGGGCCAAGCTGCGCGCCCACGCTTTTGCGGGACTGGGCTATCACTCGCCCAACATGGCGCTCAGCCATCGCGCCAAGCTGCCGCGCGCGGCGACCGGTTTCGACCAGGAAGCCATTGCGATGCTGGTGCTGTCGGGCAAGTACCTGGGTTTCCTGCCGGACCACTACGCCGAATCGTTCGAGCAGCGCGGGTTGCTGCAGGCCGTCGATCCGAAGCGATTCCACTACACCTGCCGGTTCGTCAGCATCGTCCGGCGATCGCCTGCGCCATCGCGCGCGACCGCCTTGTTTGCGCAGTGCCTGGAGCAGACCCACGGCCTCCGCTGACCCGGTGGGCCAATCCCGCATTGCGCCGAATCATCACAATCATGATAATGAATTGATGAATTCGACCCGCTCATTGCACCGAGGCGCGCTTCGCAACAAGGTTCCAGACGCGATTGCGGACGCGCTGCGGGTGCAAATCGTGAGTGGCCACTTCCGTGTGAACGACCGGCTGCCCGCGGAAAAGGACCTCATCGAACAGTTCGGCGCCAGTCGAGGATCAGTGCGCGAGGCGCTCAAGTCGCTGGAGGTGCAGGGGCTGATCTACACAATGCCCGGTCCGGGCGGCGGCGCGAGGGTGCGTGAAGTGGAAATGGAACGCGTGCTCGACTTCATGCGCAACTTCTTTCACTTCAATCCGATCGACGGCGCGCAGATGTACCAAGTGCGCAAGCTGCTGGAGCCCGAAACCGCCGCGAGCGTCATCGGCTTGCTGACCGAAAGTGATTTCGAGGCCTTGCAGGCGAGCATCGATACGCTTCACCTGGCCGACAACCCGGCCAACTGGCTGTCCATCCGCAACGCCGAAGTCGACTTTCACGACATCCTGGCGCATGCCTGTCCGAACCCGCTGCTGTCCATGGTGGCCAAGTTCGTCAATTCGGTCGTCCGCGCCAACGCCGTCGCCAGCTCGCCGTCGGTGGAGGGCATGGCGGGCGAGCACGCCTTCACCAGGCACAACTGCGAAGCCCACGAGGCCATCGTGCAAGCCCTTCGCGACCAGGACGCACAGCGGGTCCGCGACTTGATGCGTGACCACATCGATACCGCCGAGCGCTACGTGATCGCCATGCAGCAGCGTGCTCGAACCTGAGTCCTGCGTCCGCCGACACCGCGTCATCCGCTGCCGGCGAAAGCCTCGACGTTCCAGCCGGCCACGCTTCGTTTCCCGCAATCCTTCCACCAGGAGCCTCACCTCATGAAACACCTTCCTGCCGAACTCTGGAAATGGGACGCCGTCGATCTGGCGCCTGCCATTCGCCATCGCGCCGTCTCCAGCCGCGAAGTCGTGACCGCGTGCCTGAGGCGCATGTCCGAGGTCAATCCGGCCATCAACGCCGTCGTCGTCGACATGTCCGAGCAGGCCTTGGCTGAAGCGGATGCGGCCGATGCCGCCGTGGCGCGCGGTGACGTGCTGGGCGCCCTGCATGGCGTGCCGGTGACGATCAAGATCAATGTCGATCAGATCGGCCAGGCCACGAGCAACGGCGTGGTGGCGTTCAAGGACGTCATCGCGGCAGAAGACAGCCCCGTCGTTTCCAACTTGCGCAAGGCCGGTGCGGTCTTTCTGGGGCGCACCAACACGCCGGCGTTCTCGTCCCGCTGGTTTACCGACAACGACCTGCATGGCCGCACGCTCAACCCGTGGTCGGCAGCGCACACGCCAGGCGGCTCCAGCGGCGGCGCGTCGGCCGCGGTGGCTGCGGGCATTGCGCCCATCGCTCACGGCAACGATCTCGCCGGCTCGATCCGCTACCCCGCCTACTGCGCGGGCGTCGCCGGCATCCGACCCAGCTTCGGCCGTGTGGCGGCCTATCTGCCGACGGCTTTCGGAAAGCCCGAGCGCACGATGAGCACGCAGATGATGTCCGTGCAAGGGCCGCTGGCAAGGCGCGTGGCCGACCTTCGCCTGGCGCTGGGCGTCATGGCGCAGGCCGACGCACGCGATCCATGGTGGGTGCCGGCGCCGTTGCAAGGCGAAGCGCTCGCGCACCCGCTGCGCGTGGCAATGGCCGTCGACCCGAGCGGCTGCGGCGTGCATCCAGACGTTGCGCAAGCCATGCGCGATGCCGCCCGCTACTTGCAGGAAGCCGGCTACATCGTCGAGGAAGTCGAGTTGCCGGCGTTCAACGCGATTGCCGATGCCTGGCAGCTCCTGGCGCGGGCCGAGGCCCCCTTGAGCCTGCTGCCCAATGTCCAGGCCCATGGCGACTCCGGCATCAAGAAGGCGGTGCATTGGCACCTCGGCGATCATCCCGTTCCCACGGCGCAGGAATACATGAATACCTTGGCGCAGCGGACCGGCTGGATCCGTCAATGGAGCATGTTCATGCAGCGCTATCCGCTGGTGCTTTGCCCGACGTCGCTGCAACCGCCGTTCCCGCAGGGCATGGACACCGAAAGCAAGGCTTCGCTGGAAAGCATCCTGGCGGCTCAGGCACCCAGCTTCGTGGTGCCCATGCTGGGGCTGCCCTCGACCGCGGTGCCGACCGGCATCGGCGCCAGCGGCTTGCCCACCGGTGTTCAGATCATCGGTCAGCGTTTTCGCGAAGACATGACGCTGGACGCGGCGCAGGTCATCGAGGCGCGGGCGCCCATGCAGACGCCGATCAATCCGCGCTGACGAGCGTCAGAGCGCGCCGGCGATCGTCGTCGTCGGCAGTTCGCGCCCTGGGCCCAGCGCCGCCGACATCAACTCGCGCTGCTGCTCGGCGGTGCGGTGCGAGATCAGCCGCAGCAGGGCGGGGCCGTCCTGCACCTGGATGCCATGGGTCTTGGCGAAGTCGGATGCTTCGGCCGTGAACGTCGCGCTGGTGACGTAGGTGCCATGCGCCAGGTTGTTTGCCCCCATCGAGCGCAGGAACTCGCGCATCTCGCGCGCATCCACGGGCGCGTCGTGCCAATGGCGGCAGCGCACGATGCGCGGCTCGGGCATGTGGCGCGACTGGACCCACAGGTCAGCACCTTCGTGTTTGTCGGAACCATTGGCAACGCTGGTGGCAAAGCCCGCCTGCGAGAAGAAGCTGCGACACAGCGCGAGGAATTGTTCGGCATCGAGGCGCTGCAGGAGCAGCGGACTCCAGCGAACCGGCGGCGGCCCAGCGGGTGCCGGGCGTGGCGCGTCCTCGCGCGGCGGCATGGACGGGTCTTCATCGACCTCGGAAGCTGTCGTGGGCACGGCAATCGTGTCCACGAATGCCGGCTCGGACACGGATGGCGCGCGAGCAATCCCCAGCGCAGCCAGGACCGAAGGCCTGGTCACGCCGGCCTGGTCGTATTCGTCGGCATCTTCGTCATGGACCGGGTCGATGCGTGCGCCCGGAGGCGTACGGCGCTGGCGCCGTTGCAGCAACGCCAGAAGGATCCCCAGCACGATGCCCAGCCACGCAACGGTTCGAAGTCCCGCCGGGAGCGCGCCGCCCAGATCGCCTGGAAGCAACTGATAGCTGCCCACCAGCAACAGCAGTCCGAGCAACGCAATGATCCAGCCCGTCGGACTGGGGGTTCGACTGGGTGGGCGCCGGGCCGGCTCGAAGTCCCTCATGGCTCGGATGGCTTGTAACCAAAGTTGTCGTCGACGCAGTGTACGTGTTGCCGCCAAATTTTCACAGTGCGTCTTGATCGGCGAGATGCAAGTGGCCTGCTAGCAAATCCGTAGCGCTGGACAACGCAAAGGCGCGCCCTCTGGTAGCCTTTGTTCTTTGCCTGCTGGGCGGCCATGTCAGAACCATTTCCTTCACTCGAAATCCTGCCGCGCGACCTGTCGGCGTATGCACAGGGCAACATCGGCGTTCCGTACGTGCATCGATTCGAATCCGGTCTGGCGGGGCCGCATGTGCTGATCAATGCGCTGACGCACGGCAACGAGATCTGCGGAATGGTGGCGGCCACGCATTTGCTGGACACGCAGGTCAGGCCCAAGATCGGAACGCTCACGATCAGCTTTGCGCACGTAGAGGCCTACAACGCGTTCAATGCGGACAAGCCCTTTGCCAATCGCCAGATCGAGCACAACCTCAACCGCGTCTGGTCGGACGACCTGCTCGGAGGCAGCGAGAACAGCCCGGAACTGCGGCGCGCGCGCGAACTGCGTCCGGTGGTGGCGGCGGCCGATCACATCCTGGACATTCATTCGACCAGCCAGGACAACGAACCGTTCTGGGTGTACCCCGGCTTCGAGCGCAATGCGCGCGTGGCGCAGGCCATCGGCTTGCCGTCCACGCACCTGGTCATGCCCAGCGGACTGGGCTCGGGGACGCCCTTGATCCAGCACGGCGCGCATGGCGGGGAGCATGCGCCCGGCGCCGCCCTGGTGGCCGAATGCGGCCAGCATTTCCGGCGCTCGTCGGCGGAGGTCGCCACCGAAGTCACCCTGCGCTTCCTGGCGCATTTCGGGTTGATCGACCACACCCCTTCTGCGCCGGTGGGACCGCAGCGCAGGTTCGAGCTGCTTCGCACCTGCATGGTCACGACGCCGGAGTTCCGCTTCACCCGCCCGCTGGTGGGATTCGAGACTTTCGCTCAAGGCGATGTGATCGCCACCGACGGCGAGCAGCGCATCGTCGCCCCCTGCGATCACTGCACCGTGTTCATGCCCACGCGTGAGCCGATCGTCGGGCGCGAGGCGGTCTATCTCACGCGTCCGCTCTGAGCGTTTCCGGCGTTGCGGCCGACAGCCTCCATGGCTTCCGGCGCCACCTGGCGCATCAGCGCGATGAACTGACTCAGGCGCAGCGGCGGAAAGCGCGTCGGCGGATAGATCAGGTTGACCGGCAAGGGCGCCGTCTGCCACAGCGGCGCGAGATGGATCAGGCGGCCCTGCGCCACGTCGTCTGCCAGCGCCCAGGCCGATGCCGCGCAGACCCCCAGGCCCATGAGTGCGGCGTTGCGCAGCGCGAAGAGGCTGTCGGTGCTCAGGCGCGGGCGGATGGGCAGCAGCACCGACTCGCCACCCGCCACCGGTGTCAGTTCGATCTCGGTGCGGTAGAAGGTCTGCAGCGCCATCCAGGGCAGGTCGACCAGTTCGCCGGGATGCTGCGGCAGCGGGCGCCCCGCCAGCAGTTGCGGCGCCGCCACCAGGATGCGCGGCACCGACCACAGGCGAATCGACACGAGCGACGGATCGGACGTCTCGCCGACCTGGATGGCGCAATCGATGTCCTCTGCGATGAAGTTGGGCGTTCGGTCGTCGAGCAGCCATTCGACCGTCACCCGCGGATGCCGCTTGAGAAAGTCGACCACGGGCGCTAGCAGCAGCTCCTGGCCGAAGGCATGCGGCGCACGCACGCGCAGGTGCCCGGCGGATTCCGAGGCCGGGCCGCGCAGTTCTTCGCCGAAGTTCTCCCAGCGGGCCAACAGGTCGCGGGCCCGCTCGTAGCAACGCTGGCCGTCTTCCGTGAGCTTCATCGCATGCGTCGAGCGCTGAAGCAGGCGCATGCCCAACGAACGTTCCAGCGCTTGCAAGCGGCGGCTGGCCGTCGGCTGCGTGGTTCCCAACTGCTTGGCCGCGGCCGAGAGGCTGCCGGCCTCCACGATCCGCACGAAGGTTTGAAGCAGATCCAGGCGTTGACTGAGGTCCTTGCTCATACGTCAAGCGTATAGGCATTGTTCGCAAGGCGCTACTACCGTGGCGGGTTCACAAGGGAGAAACTCGCCGCCATGACTACCAAAGCCCTCCCGGATGCTTCATCATCCATTCCATTCATGAATGACCAAACGGAACAAGCGCTTTCGACCGGATTGGTCCTGCTGCTTGCCGTGGCCGCCGGTCTGGCGGTCGCATCGCTCTACTACGCGCAGCCCATGCTCGGCGTGCTGGCCACCAGCTTGAGCGCCACGTCGCAACAGATCGGCTGGGTGCCGACGCTGACGCAACTGGGCTATGCGCTGGGCCTGCTCTTGCTGGCGCCGTTGGGCGATCGCTTCGACCGGCGCCGCATCATTCTTCTGAAGACGGCGTTGCTCTTCGGGGCGCTTCTGGCCGCAGCTGGGTCGCCGGGCATCGGCATGCTGTTGGCGGCAAGTCTGCTCATCGGGCTTGCGGCGACGCTGGCGCAGGACATCGTTCCAGCGGCGGCTACCTTGGCACCAGCGGCGCACCGAGGCCGAATCGTCGGCACCGTGATGACGGGCCTGCTGCTCGGCGTTCTGCTGTCCCGCGTGGTGAGCGGCGCGACCGCCGAGTTCTTCGGCTGGCGAAGCATGTTCGTGGCCGCGGCCGTTGCGGTCGCCGTGATGGGCGCGGCCTTGTGGCGCGGCCTGCCTGCCTTCGCGCCGACGACGCGCGTTTCCTACGCGGCCTTGCTCGGCTCGCTCGCGCAACTGTGGCGGCGCCACCCGGCGCTGCGCCGTGCCACGCTGGCGCAGGCGGCGCTGTCGGTGGGTTTCAGCGCCTTCTGGTCGACGCTGGCCGTGATGCTCCATGGCGAGCCCTTCCATCTGGGCAGCGCCGCCGCCGGTGCGTTCGGTCTGGCCGGGGCCGCCGGCGCGCTCGCCGCGCCTTTGGCGGGGCGCCTGGCCGATCGCCGTGGACCCGAGCGCGTGACCCGCATCGGGGCAGCGGTGGTCCTGGCGTCGTTCGCGGTCATGCTCGCCATGCCGCTGTTGCCCACCGGAACGCAGTTGGGGTTGATGGTGGCTGCCGCCATTGCGTTCGACCTCGGGTTCCAGTCGACGCTGGTGTCGCACCAGACCATCGTCTACGGCATCGAGCCGGAAGCGCGCAGCCGCCTCAACGCGGTGCTGTTCGTCGGCATGTTCTCCGGGATGGCGCTGGGCGCCGGCCTGGGCAGCCTGATGCTCTCGTTGGCAGGGTGGACCGGCGTGGTGGGTATGGCGACGTTTTCGGCGGCGATCGCGCTGGCGATCCGGCTGGCCGGTCGGCGCTGACACCGCGCCGCCAGGCGATCAGGCGTCGATGAACAGGGCCGGATCGACCATGGTCCGGTTGAGCATCACGCCCCAGTGCAAGTGCGGGCCGGTCACGCGGCCGGTGGCGCCGACCTGGCCCAGCACATCGCCGACCTCGAGCCGATCGCCCAACTGCACGTCGGTGCGGTGCAGATGGCAATACATGGTCAGCAGGCCGCCGCCATGGTCCAGCCACACCGTATTGCCGTTGAAGAAGTAGTCGCCGACGTCGATCACGCGGCCAGGCAGCGGCGCGGCGATCGGGGTGCCGGTGGCGGCTGCGATGTCCATGCCGCTGTGCGGATTGCGCGACTGTCCGTTGAACACGCGCCGCAGTCCGAACGAACTGGATCGACGGCCGGGCACCGGCACGGTCATGTGCAGGCGATCGGGGAGCGGCTGCGAGAAAGTCGCCATGACCTCCTTCGCGTGCGCGGCTTCGCGTTGATAGCGGGCGAGGTCTTCCGGCGAAAGCTCCACCTTGCCTGGCGCGACGGTCAGGCGCTGCTCGCTGTACTTCTTGGGGGCTACCGTATAGGCCACGCGCCGCTTGGGCTCGCCGCCTGACGTGACGTCGATGCTGGCCTGCCCCGGCGCCTGCGCCAGCGCAATGCCGACCAACGCCGTCCATTCGATCGGATCGCCGATCACGAGGATCGGCGCGCCTTCATGGCTGGCCGCCGGGCGGGTGGGCGACGGGCCCAGCGACAGGCGGGCGACACCGCCCGGCACCTGCAACGCCCGCGGAAAAAGGTCTGGTGCAGGCGGCGAGGCCGCCCAGGCCCGCGACGCCGTCGCCGGAAGCGCGAGCGCACCCGCCAGACCTGCGAGAAGCCTGCGACGCTGCATCGTCATTTGCCCCAACTGTCGCGCAGACTGCTGGTGCGATTGAACACGCGCCGGCCACTGGCGACGGCGTTGGCGTCCGCGACGAAGTAGCCGTGTCGCTCGAACTGCAGCGGCATGTCGCTGTGGGCATCGGCCAGCGAGGGCTCGACGTAGCCTTGCGACACGCTCAGGCTGTTGGGATTGAGCTCCTCGACCAACTCGCCCACGCCCGGGTTGTCGGCGACGAACAGGCGCTCGTACATGCGGATCTCGCAGGGCACGGCGTCGCTGGCACCGACCCATGTGATGACGCCCTTGACCTTGATCGCATCGGCGCCGGGCGTGCCACTCTTGGTGTCGGGCACGAGCCTGGCCTGCACCTCGGTGACTTGCCCTTCAGCGTCGCGGGTGGCGCCGGTGCATTCGATCACGTGGCCGTATTTCAGGCGGACCTTGTTGCCGGGATAGAGGCGCTGATAGCCCTTGGGCGGCACGTCCTCGTAGTCGGTGCGTTCGATCCACAGTTCGCGCCCGAACTTGAAGCGGCGATGCCCCATGTCCGGATGGTGCGGATGCACCGGCGCCGAGCAGGCATCGAGCACCTCGTCGCCGCCCATCAGTTCGCCCCAGTTGGTGATGACCAGCTTGACCGGATCGAGTACGGCCATGGCCCGCACGGCGATGGGGTCCAGCGTCTCGCGCAGCGCTGCCTCGAGGGCTGCGTAATCGGTCCAGCCGCCGGACTTGGTCACACCGCTTCGCTCGCAGAACAGCTTGATGGCATCGGGCGTATAGCCGCGGCGGCGCAGGCCGGCCAACGTGGGCATGCGCGGGTCGTCCCAGCCGTCGACATGGCCTTCCTCGACGAGTTGGCGCAGCTTGCGCTTGCTGGTCACCACGTGCGTGACGTTGAGGCGCGCGAATTCGTACTGCCGGGGCTGTGGCCGTGCGATCAGCCCGCCTTCGGCCAGTCGATCGAGCAGCCAGTCGTAGAAGGGCCGCTGGTCTTCGAATTCCAGCGTGCAGATGCTGTGGGTGATGTGCTCCAGCGCGTCTTCGATCGGGTGCGCGAAGGTGTACATCGGATAGATGCACCACTTGTCGCCCGTGTTGTGATGCGTCGCGCGCCGGATCCGGTACAGGGCGGGGTCGCGCAGGTTGATGTTGGGGCTGGCCATGTCGATCTTGGCCCGCAGCACGGCGGCACCGTCGGCCAGCTTGCCGTCGCGCATGTCTCGGAAGCGAGCCAGGTTTTCCTCGGCCGTGCGGGCGCGGAACGGGCTGTCCACGCCGGGCGTGTTGAAGTCGCCGCGGTGGGCGCGCATCTGCTCGGCGGTCTGCTCGTCCACATAGGCCAAGCCCGCGCCGATCAGGTATTCGGCGGCCCGGTACATGAAGTCGAAGTAGTCGCTGGCGAAGTACTGGTGCGAGTTCGGCGCACCCGGATGCGCGGGGTCGTCCGCGATCGCGGTGCCGAAGCCCATCCAATGCACGGCCTCACGGATGGCGTCGACGTATTCCTGCTCCTCCTTCTCGGGGTTGGTGTCGTCGAAGCGGAGGTGGCACACGCCGCCGTACTGCTCGGCCAGCGAGAAGTTCAGCCAGATGCTCTTGGCGTGGCCCAGGTGCAGGTAGCCGTTTGGTTCGGGCGGAAAGCGCAGGCGCACGCGCGCCGGATCGATCATGCCCTTGGCGTGGTGCTCGGCGTCGCCGGGCGAGCCGCCCCAGCGTCGTTCGGCGTAGGTGCCTTGCTCAAGATCGCTCTCGATGACCTGGCGCAGGAAATTGCTGGGTTTGGCCGTTTCTTTGTCGGCAGGGGAATTCATCATCGGATTCTAGAAGGCCGCGACGGTCGTTACCTTTACACACCAACTTCACGCTGCGCCGTACACGAGATTTACATGGCAGGCGTTGAATGCCGATATGGGTGAAACCGCCCGCAGGAGTACCAAAAAATGAAGCTCACACGTGCACATCTGAAGTTCTCGGCAGCGCTGCTTCTGGGCGCCGGTGCGCTCGGCGCGGCCACCACGGCATCGGCCGGCGTATCGTGGTCGGTCGGGGTCAACGTTCCGGGCGTGTACATCGGCGCGGCGGCTCCGGTCTACTACCCGCCCGCGCCCGTCTACTACCCGCCGGCTCCGGTGTATTACGGGCCGCCGCCCGTGGTCTATGCACCACCGGTGGTGGTCAGGCCCGCAGGTGGCTACTACGGCTACGGCCGTCCCTACTATCGGGCCGGCTATGCGCGGGGCTACTACCGCGGCGCGCATGGCGGGTATCGCGGCGGCCACTACGGGCGTCCGGGCTGGCGCTGAAGCCTTTTGCGGCCCTTCTACCCAAGGCGCCGATCTACCGAAACGTCCTGAACCGAACGCCCCTTTGCGGGGCGTTTTTCTTTTCATCGGTGCTCACATCGCCTTGAACTGCTGTGCGTAGAGGCGGCTGACCGAGATCTTCTCCGGCCGGCCGCGCAGGCGCAGAGTCAGGCGGCCCACGTCATCACGCTGGGCGGACTCGATGGCGTCGCTGCGTACCACGACGGCTCGGTGAACCTGCCAGAAGTCGTTGGGGTCGAGCTGCTGCATCAATTGCTTGAGCGGCGTGCGGATCAGGTGTTCCTGGGTGGCGGTGAGGACGCGCACGTATTTGTCGGCCGCCTCGAAGAAGACCACATCGCTCAGGGGCACCATGTGCAGACGTTGGCCGCCGGCGTCGCTGGCGGTGATGAACTTCAGGGGCGCGGTCGGTGCCGCCAAGGCTGGGCCCGGCGCCCCCGCCGTCGCCGCAGCCCCCGGCATCGCGGCGGTGGTGCCACCCGCGGCGGCGTCGATGAGCCGGCGCCATTGCGTGAGCGCCTGTTCCAGCGCTTCGGCCGCGGCGGGCGTGCTCCCGGAGGCGACCGGCAAAGCCGCCTGACGCGCAGACAGCGCCTGCTGCAAGCGCGCCACGGTCTTGCGCAGACGCTCTGGCTGAACCGGCTTGAGCACATAGTCGATCGCCTGGGCGTCGAAGGCACGGGTGGCGTATTCGTCGTAGGCGGTGACGAAAACCAGCTGGGGCATCGGGCGCTCGTCGACCGGCCATTGATCGGCAAGTTCTGTCGCTGCGCCGAGGCCGTCCAGGCCCGGCATGCGGATGTCGAAGAACAGCACCTCCGGCAGCAGGCGCAGGCTTTCCGAGACGGCGCTCAGGCCATTGCCCACGCTCGCGACGACGCTCAGGTCTGGCCAGGCCGCGGCCAGCTCGGCGCGCAATGCCGCGGCGAGCAAGGGTTCGTCTTCGGCGATGAGTGCAGTGGCTTTCATGGGGGCGGAGCGTGCGTGTTGCCTTGAAGAATGGGCGGTGCCGCGACAGAGGCCGCCGCGCTGTCCTCGGCCGGCGACGCGACCGCGATGGGCAACTGCACGCTGGCACAGGTGCCGCCCTCGGGCAGAGTGGTCATGCGCAGCGTACCGCGGTCGCCATGGGCGGTCGCGAGGCGTTCTCGCACCTGCGACAGTCCGAAGCCCGAGCCTTCTTGGTGGCGCATCGGATCTGGCTGCATGCCGACGCCGGTGTCGCGCACTTCGATGCGCAGTGCGCCATCGGCGACGCGCCGAGCGCGCACGAGGATCTCCCCGCCTTCCACCTTGGGCTCCAGCCCGTGCCGGATCGCGTTTTCCACCAGCGGCTGCAGCAACAGCGGCGGTACGGGCGTGTCGCGCAGCTCGTCGGGCAGGTCCAGCGTGTAGCGCAGGCGTTCGCCCATGCGCACGGACATCAGTTCGAGGTAGTCGGCCAAACGGTCGAACTCGGCCGCCAGCGGATGCGACGTGGCCCGCGAACCGGAAAGCGTCACGCGAAGGTAGCTGTTGAGCCGGTCCAGCATCGCGACGGCGCGCGGCGGGTCGGTGGCGATCAGCACGCGAAGGTTGGCCAGCGTGTTGAACAGCATGTGCGGCTCCAGCTGCGTTTCGAGCAGCTTGAGCTTGGCTTCGGCGGCATCTCGCTCCACCGCGTTCAGCCGCGCATCGAGCGCCGCGCGTTGTCCGCGTGCATGGAAGAAGTAGCTGCCGATGATGCCGGCGGTCACGGTGATCACGATCGACACATAGCTGTTGCGTCGGCCTTCCATGAAGCCTTGCAACGGGCCGCCGCCGAAAAGCGCATACGACAGCAGCGAGCCGACGAAGAAGCCGATCGCGATGCCGACCAAGGTCAGCACCGCCCCGCGCCAGCCCTTCGGCCATCCGGTCTCTCCGGGGGCCAGGAACGCAAAGCGCCCCAGTTCGATCGGCAGCCAGATGAAGGTGCCGATGCAGACCGAATAAGCCAGCTGCATCCAGTAGCCGTCTTCCGGCCAGATCAATGTGGTGAACGCGGCAATGGCCAAGCAGAAGGCCAGCACTTGCAGGTAGTGCCGGCCCAGGTCGCGCCAGTCGTGGTTCATGGCGCGCATTCTGCGGGAAGTGCGTGGGCGCCGGGGCGTTGGCTCACCACGGATCGGTGCCGTGCGCGGCGAGCTGTTCGCGTTCTCGCGCCACCATTCGTTCGAGCATCAGGTTGCCCGGCGCGAAAAGCCAGACCGACAGGCCGTGCAGCAACAGCCCCAGGCCCCAACCGAGCAGCGGAAAGACGGCCCAGTGGCGCCCCGTGGCCAGCGAGATGGCGACCAGCACGGTGTTGACGGCAACGTAGACCGTGGCGTGGCTCCAGAAGCCCAACTTTGCCTTGGCTCGGCGCCGGGCGAGTTGTTCGATGTCCTGTGTGGCGATGCGCATGATGATTCTCCTTGGAAAGGGTTGGGGGGGCGCTTGGCTTGCGTCAAGCGGCGCTCGGGCTGCGAAGGCCGCGCAGCTCGCGAACTTCGCGCAGTGCCAGCTTCCACAGCCGCAGCGCCCGGCCGAAGAACATGCCGCTGAAGGCGCCGTACAACGTGCTGATGCCGACGGCGAAGCTGGCCTGGTGCGTCAACTCGGGATGCATGGCCATCAAGACGCCGACCACGTACTTGGTGAAGAAGATGCCCATCATCAGCACCAGCGGCACCGCGCTTCCGGCCATGCGGAAGCTGCGCGTTGCAGCGTCGAACCGCGTCACCGCCGGCAGGGCGATTGCCTGGGTCGCCATCGTGGCGACCGCGGCCGCAGCAGCCCAGCCGACCAGTGCCATCGGCGAATTGCCGAAGGCAGACCACACGCCGTAGAGCGACAGGCCGATCATGGCCAGCGGCATCAGGCTGACGCGCATGAGGCCGACGGTGCCTTCGCGAAGCTGGCGGGCGCCCAGCCAGACCAGCAGGGCGAAAAGGCCGAATACCCATTCGGGCGTGTGGGAGAGGATCTGCAGCAGCATGTTGGCAACTCCTGAAAAAGGGGTGTCTGTCGGATTGGTGAGTGCACTGTGCCGGCGCGGGCCGGGAGCGGCCATCGCGTTGCGACGAACTGCGCCGAAGCGGCGCGAACGGCATGAGCGGCCGATGGGCGGCGGGGGGCTTTACCGCTTCTTTACGGTCGGTCAACGATGACAGCTACGATTTCACGCTCTACTCGTTTTGCTTCGCGCGTGCCCGGCGCCGCGCGAGCCATGCGCCAACAAGAACTTTCCCGACCTCAAGATGCCCCAGACGCCCGACGCGCCGCCCGCTGCTCCCATTGATTCGAACGCCGCTCGGGGAGGTCGCCGGCGCCGCGGGTGGGGCACGGTGGTGGCGCTGCTGCTCATGGCGGCGCTGGTCGGTGGCAGCTGGTATCTGATCAAGCATTCGTCATCGTCCCCGGGCGGGTTCGGTGGCCGTGGCGGGCCGGGTGGCCCCGGCGGCTTCGGCGGAGCGCCCTTGGTGACGGTGGGCGATGCCCTGGTCAAGCGCATGCAGTTGCCCATCACGCTCGATGCGCTGGGCACCGTCACGCCGCTGGCCACCGTCACGCTCAAGCCGCAGGTCGGCGGTGTGCTCACCGAAGTGCTGTTCACCGAGGGGCAAACCGTCAAGAAGGGCCAGTTGCTGGCCCGCATCGACCCGCGACCCTACGAGCAGGCCTTGGCGCAGGCCCAGGGCACGCTGCAGCGCGACGAGGCGCAGTTGCAGGCCGCGCGCGTCACCTTGCAGCGCTACCGCACGCTGCTGGGCCAGGACTCCATTGCCCGCCAGGAGGTCGACACCCAGGCCGCGCTGGTGGGGCAGCTCGAAGGCACGATCCTCACCGACAAGGCCAACGTGGCCACGGCGCGGCTGAACCTCGACTTCACGCGGCTGACGTCGCCGGTGGACGGCCGCATCGGCCTTCGTACGGTCGATCCGGGCAACACCGTGGCTGCCAACGCCAGCACCGGCATCGCCGTCATCACGCAGATGAATCCGATCGACGTGCAGTTCTCGGTGCCTCAGGACCAGGTGCCGGCCATCCAGCGTCAGAGCGGCGCAGGCGCCGCGATGCAGGTGGTGGCGATGGACCGCAACCGCAGCGAGACGCTGGACACCGGCCGCTTCTCCACCCTGGACAACGTGGTGGACGTGAGCACCGGCACCGTCAAGGCCAAGGCGCGCTTCGACAACACGGCCTCGGTGCTGTTTCCCAACCAGTTCGTCAACGTGCGGATGACGCTGCGTGTGGTCGATGCGCTGGTGGTGCCGGTCACGGCGGTCCGCAACGGTCCCAAGGGCCCCTACGTCTACGTGATCGGCGACGACCGCAAGGCGCAGATGCGCAGCATCGAGCGCGGCGAGACGACGGTGGAGTGGGTACAGATCCGCAATGGCCTGAAAGAAGGGGAGCGGGTCGTCACCGAAGGCGGCGATCGCCTGGACGACGGCACCCGCGTGCAGTTGCAGGGCGAGGCGGCCGCGCCCGGTGGTGCCGCCGGAGCCAAGCGGCCAGGCGGTGCGCCCGGCTCGGCGCCTGCACCGGTCGCGAAGACGGATGCGCGCCCGGCGGGTGCCGACGGCACGCAGGCCAAGCGGGCTATCGATCCGCCCAACGCCCAACAGCGCCAGCGCATCCTCGATTCGGCGCGCGGCGACACCGAGAAGCTGGCCGAGCGCAAGGCATTCCTGGAGGCGATCGACAAGGGCGATCCGCAAGCCCTGGAGCGCTGGCGCGAGCTGTCGCAGCGTCGCCGTCGCCAGCCCGCGCCGGAATGAGCGCGGCTGTCCGGAGCCCGGCATGAGTCCGTCCACCCCGTTCATCCGCCGCCCGGTCGCCACGGGCTTGCTGATGCTGGCCATCGTGCTCGCCGGTCTGGTGGGCTTGCGCTTCTTGCCGCTTTCGGCCTTGCCGCAGGTGGATTACCCCACCATCCAGGTGCAGACGCTCTATCCCGGCGGCAGCCCGGAGGTGATGAGCCGCACCGTCAGCGCGCCGCTGGAGCGCCAGTTCGGCCAGATGTCGGGCCTGAACCGAATGAGTTCGATCAGCGCCGCAGGCGTCTCGATCGTGACCCTGCAGTTCGATCTCGACCAGACGCTGGACGTGGCCGAGCAGCAGGTGCAGGCCGCCATCAACGCCGGCGGCTCGTTCCTGCCTGCCGACCTGCCGGCGCCACCCGTCTACGCCAAGGTCAACCCGGCCGATGCGCCCATCCTCACGCTGGCCGTCCGTTCGGACACGATGCCGCTCACCGAGGTCCAGAACCTGGTCAACACGCGGCTGGCGCAGAAGATCAGCCAGGTCAGCGGCGTCGGCCTGGTCACCCTGGCGGGCGGGCAGCGCCCGGCCGTGCGCATCCAGGCCGACACCAATGCGCTGGCTTCCGCCGGCATCGGCCTGGACACCCTGCGCAGCGCCATCAGCGCGGCCAATGCGAACAGCGCCAAGGGCAGCTTCGACGGGCCGCAACGCGCCTACACGATCAACGCCAACGACCAGTTGGTGACGGCGGCCGACTACCAGAAGCTCATCGTGGCCTGGAAGAACGGCGCCCCCGTGCGGCTGGCCGACGTGGCGCGCGTGGTCAACAGCGCCGAGAACACGCAGTTGGGCGCGTGGGCGGCATTGAAGAATGAGGCAACGGCCGAGCCGGACCGCACGGTGGCACCGACCGCGGGCGCCGACAGCTATCCGGCCGTCATCATCAACGTGCAGCGGCAGCCCGGTGCCAACGTCATCGCCACGGTCAATGCCATCCGCGCACGGCTGCCGGAGCTGGAGGCATCTCTGCCGGGATCGCTGACGGTGGAGGTGCTGTCCGACCGCACAACCGGCATCCGCGCCTCGGTCGAGCATGTGCAGATCGAGCTGGCGCTGGCGGTGCTGCTGGTGGTGCTGGTCATCTTCTTCTTCCTGCACAGCCTGCGCGCGACGGTGATCGCCAGCATCGCGGTGCCGATCTCGCTGGTGGGCACCTGCGGGCTGATGTACCTGCTGGGGTATTCGCTGAACAACCTGAGCCTGATGGCCCTGACCATCGCCACCGGCTTCGTGGTGGACGATGCGATCGTGATGATCGAGAACATCTCGCGCTACATCGAGCAAGGCGAGAAGCCCTTCGCGGCCGCGGTGAAGGGGGCGTCGCAGATCGGCTTCACCATCATTTCTTTGACGGTGTCTTTGGTGGCGGTGCTCATTCCGCTGCTGTTCATGGAAGACGTGGTCGGCCGCTTGTTCCGCGAGTTCGCGGTCACGCTGGCCATCACGATCCTGATCTCGGCCGTCGTTTCGCTCACCCTGGTGCCGATGATGTCGGCGCGCTGGCTCAAGCATGAGGAGGTGTCGGGGCAGGGGCGTGTCGCTGTGGCCGTGCAGGGCTTCTTCGACCGCGTGATCCGCCGCTACGACCAGCAGTTGCAATGGGTGCTGAACCGCCAGGGGCTGGTGCTGCTGGTGGCCATCGGCACGCTGGTGCTCACGGCCTTGCTCTACGCGTTCATTCCCAAGGGACTGTTCCCGACGCAGGACACCGGCCAGTTGCGCGTGCGCGTCGAGGCCGCCCAGGACGTCTCGTATCAGCGCATGTCGCAGCTGCAGCAGCAGGTGGTGCAGGCGGTGCTGGCCGACCCGGCCGTGCGCAGCATCAGTTCCGTGGTGGGCGTCGACGCGGCCAACAACACCATGCTCAACACCGGCAGCATGCAGGTGAACTTCGAGCGCGGCCATGGCAGCCAGCAGGCGCTGATGGACCGGCTGCGCAGCACGGTGACGCGTCAGGTGGCGGGTGTGCAGCTGTACATGCAACCCACGCAGGACCTGACCATCGACGCGGAATCCGGTCCGACCGAATTCCGCGTGTCGTTGGAAGGCGCCGACTCGACGCTGGTCAACGACTGGGCCAACAAGCTGGTGCGCAAGCTGCAGGAAGACAGCTTCACGCCCTATGTGCGCAATGCGACCACCGATGCCGGCGCGCAGGGCCTGGCGGCGTATGTGGACATCGACCGCAACACCGCGTCGCGCCTGTCGATCACGGCCAGTTCGGTGGACGATGCGCTGTACAGCGCCTTCGGCCAGCGCATCGTGTCCACCATCTTCACCGAGACCAACCAGTACCGCGTGATCCTGGAGGCCCAGCGCGAAGGGCTGGAATCGATCGACGGGCTGGGCACCCTGCAGCTCAAGACGGGCAGCGGCGCGGCAACACCGCTTTCGTCCTTCGCCACGGTGCGCGAGCAGCTGGCGCCGCTTCAGATCACGCGGGTCGCGCAGTATCCGGCGGCCACGGTGGGCTTCGACACGGCGCCGGGCGTCGCGCTGGGCAGCTCGGTCGATCAGGTCCGCAAGGCCGCTCGGGAGATCGGCCTGCCCGCATCGATCACGCTGCGCTTCCTGGGTGCGGCGGGCGCGTACGAAAAGTCGCTCACCAGCCAGCTCTGGCTGATCCTGGCGGCGGTCGTGTGCGTGTACATCGTGCTGGGGGTGCTGTACGAAAGCTACGTGCATCCCCTGACCATCCTGAGCACGCTGCCCTCGGCCGGCGTGGGCGCCTTGCTCGCGCTGTGGCTCACCGGCAATGACCTGGGGGTGATCGGCATCATCGGCATCATTCTTCTGATCGGCATCGTCAAGAAGAACGCGATCATGATGATCGACTTCGCCATCGACGCGGAGCGCAACGAGCATCGTCCGCCGCGCGAGGCCATCCACCAGGCGGCGCTGCTGCGTTTCCGCCCGATCATGATGACCACGCTCGCCGCGCTGGGCGCCGCCATTCCGCTGATGCTGGGCTTTGGCGAGGGTGCCGAACTGCGGCGGCCGCTTGGCCTGGCGATCTTCGGTGGCCTGGTCCTGTCGCAGGCGCTCACGCTCTACACCACGCCGGTGATCTACCTGGCCTTCGACCGGCTTGGCCAGCGCTTCGGCGGCCGGCGTGCACCGGATGACGCGAGCGATCCGAGCGGGGCCGCGCACCCATGAACTTCTCGCGCCTGTTCATTCAGCGTCCGATCGCCACGGTGTTGCTCACCCTGGGCCTGGCGCTGGCCGGACTCATGGCCTTCTTCGCGCTGCCGGTGGCGCCGCTGCCGCAGGTGGACTTTCCGACCATCTCCGTCAGCGCGAACATCTCGGGCGCCAGCCCTGCCACCATGGCTTCCAGCGTAGCCACGCCGCTGGAGCGCTACCTGGGCGTGATCCCGGGCGTCAACGAAATGACGTCCAACAGCTCCAACGGGCAGACGCGCATCACGCTGCAGTTCGACCTGTCGCGCAACATCGATGCGGCGGCGCGCGAAGTGCAGGCCGCCATCAATGCCGCCCGTGTCGATCTGCCGGCCACGCTTCGCACCAACCCGACCTACCGCAAGGTCAATCCCGCGGCGTCGCCGGTGGTCATCCTGGCGCTCACGTCCAAGACGCGCACCCCAGGGCAGATCTACGACGCCGTGTCCAACATCGTGAGCCAACGCCTGTCGCAGGTCGAGGGCGTGGGCGACGTGGAGATCGGCGGCGGCTCGCTGCCTGCGGTGCGGGTGGAACTGGAGCCTTTCTCGCTCAACCGGATGGGCATCAGCACCGAGGACGTGCGTGCCGCCATCCAGGCCAACAATGCCAACCGGCCCAAGGGTGTCATCGAAAGCGACGACCGCCGCCTTCAGATCTACACGCCTGCGCCTGGCCTGCGAGCGGCCGACTACCGCGACCTGGTGATCGCCTGGCGCAACAACGCCGCCGTGCGCCTGCGCGACGTGGCCAACGTGATCGACAGCGTCGAGAACACCCGCACCGTTGGCCTGTTCAACGGGGAGCCGGCGGTGATCGTGCTGGTCACGCAGCAGCCCGGGGCCAACATCATCGAGACGGTGGACGGCGTTCGCAACCTGCTGCCCGAGCTGCGCGCCCAGTTGCCGGCGGACATCACCGCGCAGGTGGCCTCCGACCGCACCAACTCCATCCGTGCCTCGCTGCACGAAGTGGAGTTGACCCTGATGATTTCCATCGCGCTGGTCGTGGCGGTGGTGGGGCTGTTCCTGCGCAGGGCGAGGGCCACGGTGGTGCCGGCGGTGGCCACCGTCGTCTCGTTGATGGCTACCTTTGGCGCCATGCACCTGCTGGGCTTTTCGCTCAACAACCTGAGTCTGATGGCGCTCACCGTGGCGACCGGGTTCGTGGTGGACGATGCCATCGTCGTCCTCGAGAACACGCAGCGTCACATCGAGGCCGGCATGGACCGGATGCAGGCCGCGCTCAAGGGCGCGCGCGAGGTGGGCTTCACCGTGCTGTCCATCAGCCTGTCGCTGGTGGCGGTGTTCATTCCCTTGCTCTTCATGGGCGGGCAGGTGGGCCGCCTGTTCTCCGAGTTCGCTGTCACGCTGTCGGCGGCGGTGATGATCTCGCTGGTCGTCTCGCTGACCACCACGCCGATGATGTGCGCGGCGCTCTTGCGCAGCGAGTCGTACTACCAGTCTCGGCCGCCCGGCCGCTTCACGCGCGCCGCCGAAGGGACGTGGACGCGCGTGCTGCGCGCCTATTCGGCCAGCCTGGACTGGGCGCTGTCGCACAAGGCGCTGGTCATCGTCTTTTTGCTGGTGGTGGTCGGACTCAACTACGCGCTCTTCGCCGCCATTCCGAAGGGCTACTTTCCTCAGCAGGACAACGGGCAGTTGGTGGCGGGCATCCGGGCCGACCAGAGCATCTCGTCGACCGCGCTGACCGCCAAGCTCAAGCAGGCGGTCGACATCATCCACAAGGATGCGGCGGTGGACACGGTGGTGGGTTTTGCCGGCGGGTCGCGCGCAGGCGGCGGCTTCATGTTCGTGAACCTCAAGGCCGTGGGCGAGCGCAACGTGAAGACGCAGCAGGTGATCGACCGCCTGCGGCCTCAGCTCAGCCAGATCCCCGGCCTGCGCATCTTCCTCGGGCCGGTGCAGGACTTGCGCATGGGCGGGCGCCAGAGCAACTCCACTTATCAATACACGCTCAAGAGCGACAGCCTGGCGGATCTGCGAACCTGGTCGGCCAAGCTGGCCGAGCGCATGACGCAGTACCCGCAGTTGACGGACGTCGACGGCGAAAGCTCCGACAACGGCGTCGAGACCTATGTGCAGGTCGACCGCGACGCCGCGGCGCGCCTGGGGGTGAGTTCGACGGCGCTGAACAGCGCCATGTACAACGCCTTCGGCCAGCGATCGGTGGCGACGATCTACAACGACCGCAATCAGTACTCGGTCATCATGGAATGGGCGCCGAAGTTCCAGCCCTCGCCCGTGGTGCTGAGCGACGTGTGGGTGCCTTCCACGCTCAACACCGCGACGAGCGCCAGTGGCGCGAGCGTGCTCACCTCCATCGACGACAAGACAGATGGCAGCACGGGTACGTCGACCGCGACCTCGGCCAACCCGGGTTCGCGAAGCTCGTCGTCCGGGCAGGCATTGGCCAACGACACGACGCACCTGGTGCCGCTGTCGGCCTTCGCCAAGCTGGCCGAGCGTGCGGTGCCCAGCTCCATCAGCCATGACGACACGGAGCTGTCGAGCACCATCTCGTTCAATCTGGCCGACGGCGCCAGCTTGCAGGACGCCCAGCAGGCCGTGAAGCAGGCGGAGGCCGACATCGCCATGCCGATCAACGTGCGTGGCAGTTTCGCCGGCACGGCGCGCGCGGCCCGGGAGACTTCGGGCCAGCAGGTGGTGCTGATCGGCGCTGCGATCGTGGTGATCTACATCGTGCTGGGCATCCTCTATGAAAGCCTGATCCATCCGCTCACCGTGCTCAGCACGCTGCCGTCCGCCGGCGTGGGCGCGGTGCTGGCGCTGATGCTGTTTCGGATGGAACTGTCGGTGATCGCACTGATCGGGCTCTTCCTGCTGATCGGCATCGTCAAGAAGAACGCGATCCTGATCATAGATTTCGCGCTCGAAGCCGAGCGCTCGCGGGGGCTGAGCGCCGGCGAGGCCGTGCGCGAAGCCTGCCTGATGCGCCTGCGCCCCATCCTCATGACCACCCTGGCGGCGATGCTGGGTGCGCTGCCGCTGGCCATTGGCTTCGGCCTCGGCTCGGAGCTGCGCCAGCCGCTGGGCGTGGCCATCATCGGCGGGCTGCTGGCTTGCCAGCTCCTGACCTTGCTGACCACGCCGGTGGTGTATGTGCTGCTCGACGGGCTGCGCCGCAAGACGGCCGACGAGCGAGCCCTCAGTCGCGCAGGCGGCGCCGATGCACCGGCCGCGAGCGCGCTGCCGTCCTGAACATTCCGATGCCAAAGAACAAGACGATTTCCCTTTTCTTCATGCCGCGTAGTCTGTGCGGACTGCTGATCGCAGCTGCGCTGGGCGGCTGTGCGGTCGGTCCTGCCTACGAAAGGCCCGAAGCGGCATCTTCTGCCGCCTGGAAAGAGTTGCCGACGGCACCGGGTTGGGTGCCAGCCACGCCGGCCGACGCCATGGCGCGCGGCGAATGGTGGAAGCTGTTCGGCGACCCGGTGCTCGACCAACTGGCCGAGCGGGTTCAGGTCGACAACCAGAACATCGCGGTCGCCGTCGCCGCCTACACGCAGGCGCAGGCGGCCGTGCGCGAGCAACGCGCATCGCTCTTTCCCACGGTGAGCCTGTCCGCCAGCACGCGGCGCAGCGGGCAGACGGGCGGCGGCGCCTCCGGCGCGACGGGCAGCAGCAGCGCCGCGCTCGGCGCCTCCTGGGAGCCCGATCTGTGGGGGCGACTGCGGGCCTCGGTCAGCAGTGCCCAGGCGCAGGCGCAGGCGAGCGAGGCGGACCTGGCCGCGGCGCGCCTGTCGATGCTGGGCAGCCTGGCCATCAACTATTTCTCGCTGCGCGAAGCCGATGTCGAACTGGCAACGCTGTCGACCACCATCGATGGCTACGAGCGCTCGCTCACCATCGCGCGCAACCGCTACGAGGCGGCCATCGCGGCGCAGACCGACGTGCTGCAGGCCCAGACGCTGCTCGCCAATGCACGCCAGCAGCGCGCGGCCTTGATGCGCGACCGAGCCACGTCGGAGCACGCCATCGCCGTGCTGACCGGTGTGCCGCCGGCCAACTTCAGCCTGCCGGTGGCTGAATGGAAGCCGGTGGTGCCGATCGTCTCGCCGGGGTTGCCGTCCGAGTTGCTGCAGCGCCGGCCCGACATTGCGGCGGCGGAGCGCGCGGTGGCGGCGGCCAACGAGCAGATCGGCATCCAGCGATCGGCCTACTTCCCCAGCTTCACCTTCGATGCGTCGCTGGGGCGGTCGACCACGCGCTGGTCCGACCTGTTCAATGCGTCGAATGCGCTGTGGTCGCTGGGCCTGTCGCTCACGCAGGTGGTATTCGACGCCGGCGCGATCGGCGCGCGGGTCGATCAGGCCAAGGGCGCGCACGAGGGTGCGGTGGCCAGCTATCGGCAGACCGTGCTCGCGGCGTTCCAGGCGGTCGAGGATCAGCTCACCGCGCTCGACAGCCTGGCCGAGCAGGTGGCCCAGTCGCGCGCCGCGTCGGCCGCGGCCGACCGCACCGAACAGCAGACCGACAACCGCTACCGCGCAGGCCAGGTGAACTACACGGACGTGGTGGTGGCGCAGGTCTCGGCGCTCAATGCGCGGCGCAGCGTGCTGCAGTTGCAGGTGGCGCAGCAGATCGCCGCGATCGGGCTCATCCAGGCGCTCGGCGGTGGCTGGCAGGCGTCGTGGATGGCGCCGCAGTAGTTTGGCGCGGCCGTGCGCCGCGTGAAGTGAGGGCGGTCAGAAGGCCCTGGCGATAATCGCGCTTCAAATCGCAAGGAGCGCAAGTTGGATCTGGTATTGCTGGCCAAGGCCGCGGTCATGGGCATTGTGGAGGGCCTGACCGAATTTCTTCCCATCTCATCCACGGGTCACCTGATCCTCGCGGGCAGCCTGCTGGGTTTCGGGGGCGACAAGGCGAAGGTGTTCGACATCGCCATCCAGACCGGCGCCATCTTCGCCGTCATCCTGGTCTATTGGCAGAAGATCCATTCCACGGCCGTTGCCTTGCCTCGCCAGGCCAAGGCCCGGCGCTTCGTGCTCAACGTGCTGATCGCCTTCTTCCCCGCCGTGGTGCTGGGCCTGATGTTCGGCAAGGCGATCCAGTCACACCTGTTCACGCCGATGGTGGTGGCCACCACCTTCATCGTGGGCGGCCTGATCATCCTGTGGGCCGAAAAGCGCCCACCTGGCTCGGTGCGGGTGGAGAACATCGACGACATGACGCCCTGGGACGCCCTGAAGGTCGGCTTGGTGCAATGCTTCGCGCTGGTGCCGGGCACGAGCCGTTCCGGAGCCACCATCATCGGCGGCATGTTGCTTGGCCTGTCGCGCAAGGCGGCGACCGATTTTTCGTTCTTCCTTGCCATGCCCACGCTGATCGGCGCCGGCGTCTACAGCCTCTACAAGGAGCGTGCGCTGCTGTCGATGGCCGACCTGCCGATGTTCGGCGTGGGGCTGCTGTTCTCGTTCGTCAGCGCCTGGATCTGCGTGCGCTGGCTGCTGCGCTATATCTCCACGCATGATTTCGTGCCCTTTGCCTGGTACCGCATCGCGTTCGGCCTGATCGTTTTCTTCACCGCCTGGACCGGGGCGGTGGACTGGGCGCACTGAGCCGACGGGGCGCGCCGGCGGGCGCGTTGTCGAGCGCGCCAGGCGTTAGCCTGCCCGATGATGCATCGGCCGAGATGCGATGATCGCTCCCCAAAGCAAACGGGCGCACAGTGCGCCCATAAAGTTCAGGAGGAGTTTGCATGAAGCGTTCATCGCTCGCGCTGGCCATGGCATCGATGGGTGTCGCGGGTCCAGCCTTGGCCCAGTCCAGCGTGGTCATCAACGGCTTGATCGACATCGGTGTCTATCGCGACACCAGCAAGACCTGGCAGGTCGGTCCGATCCAGAGAAGCAACATCGCCATCAGCGGCACGGAAGACCTGGGCGGCGGCATGGCCGCCACATTCAGGATCAGCACCCGGTTCGAGACCGATACCGGCCAGCTCGAGCAGAGCGACAAGCCCTTCTTTCATGACGAGTCCACCGTCGGGCTCAAGGGTGGTTTCGGCCACGTGCGGCTTGGGCGCGCGCTCGACGCCATGTACGCGCACGACTGGAAGTTCGACGCCTGGGGCAACTTCGACCGCATCGCCTCGCCGGCCTGGGACATCTGGCATTACAACTACCCATCCGACCCGACGGCCAACAACGGGACGCCGGACTATGGGCGCATCAACAACGCCGTGTTCTACGACTCGCCCCAGCTCTACGGGTTCTCGGTGCACCTGAGCACGGCGGCCAACGAGAACGTGCGTGGACAGGGGGCCCGCTCGCCCGAGCAGCCCTGGGGCGCGACGCTGCTCTACACCGGCAAGATGCTGGGGGCCATGGCGTCGAGCGAGCGCAACAGCCGCGGCGACGAAGACACCTTCTTCGGCCTGCGCGGCACCTTTGGAGATTTCAGCCTCTATGGCGCCTACGACCGCAGTGAAGACGCCTCGACGTCGAGCGTGGCCAAGGCCTACACGGCCAGCGCGATGTACGTGATGGACCAGATCACCTTCCGCGCGGGCTTCGGCCAGCTCGAACTTGCCGGCGTGCGTGCGCAACGCACCTACACGGCCAGCGCCGGCTATGCGTTTTCGAAGCGCACCAGCGTCTACGTGGACTATGCGCGCAAGTACTACCCCGATCGGGACGCCGACATGTACGGCGTGGGCATCGCTCACTCGTTCTGATTGGGCGGAGCGTGCCCGCAAGGCTTGGGATGTGCGGGCATCGGCAGTCGAGTCGCAGCGTACCGCTCAGGGACGTACTGCCTCGACCATCCGCCGCACAAGCGGATGCACGACGCGGCGCTCCGTGCTGATGCCGTAGAAGTGTTCCACCACGTCGTCCATCGCGCCGATGCGTCGTACCCCGTACTGCGCCAGCAACTGCTGGTGCACGAGAACCGGCGCGGGAAACACGCCCATGCCTCCCGCGGCGAAGATTTTCAGCAGCGCTGAATCCTCAAATTCGCCAGCCACCTTCGGAGCGATGCCGTTTCGCATCAGCCAGCGGTCGATCTGAGGGCGAACGGCCGCGTTCGCCGCGGGCAGCAGCACGGGGACATGGGCCAGACCGTTCGGAAAGTCGTTCTTGGCGCGCACCGCCAATTCGGCCGTGCCGTACCAGGCCAGCGCCGACGAGCCCATCGCGTGGTTGAACACCTTGAGCCCTGCATGCGCCGGCGCGGGGCGGTCGGCCAGCACGAGGTCTAGCTTGTGGACGGCCAGGTTGCCCAGGAGGTCGTCAAAGTCCTGTTCGTGGCACAGGAGCCGCAAACCCGCCGTGGCCAGTACCGGCTGAACCAGATGGCGCACCACGAGCTTGGGAAGCGTGTCGCTGATGCCCAGCGCCAGCCGCACTGCGGGCCCGCTTCCCGCGCGCTCCCGTACGAGCGAGGGAAGCGCCTCGCCAGCCTCGAAGATCACGTCGGCCTGCTGCATGGCACGTTGTCCTGCTTCGGTCAGCGTCACGCCGCGACCTTCGGGACGAAGCAGTTGCACACCCAGGGCGCGCTCAAGCTCGCGCACCTGCGCGCTGACCGTCTGGACCGCCATGTCGAGTCGCGAAGCGGCCCGGGACATCCCGCCCTCTTTCGCAACGACCCAGAAATAGTACAGATGCCGGTAGTTGAAGAGCTGCGACATGTTCCTGTTTTAAAGGAGGGTTGTTACCGAATTATCTGCTTTCACGGATTCTTCGGTGCGCCTATCTTTCAGCAATCGTTCAACTGGCTCTTCAACGCCGCACAGAGAATTCCGTGGAAATACTGCTGACCTACCTGCATACGCCCTGGCTCGACACGCCCCTTTGGGCCTGGTTGGCCTTCCTTGCCGTGGTTGCCATCCTGCTTGTGCTCGATCTCGGTGTGCTGCACAGGGAGGAGCGAGAGATCGGGGTCCGAGAAAGCCTGCTGCTGTCGAGCGGCTACATCGGGATCGCGCTGGCGTTCGGCGCCTGGGTGTGGTGGTACATGGGGCCGCAATCGGGCATCGAGTACTACACCGGCTTCCTGATCGAGAAATCGCTGTCGATGGACAACGTGTTCGTCATTGCGATGATCTTCGGCTTTTTGGGCATCCCGCGCGTGTACCAGCATCGCGTGCTGTTCTGGGGCATCCTCGGTGTCATCGTGATGCGCGCGGCGCTGATCGGCGTAGGCGCCGCCCTGGTTCAGAACTTCAGTTGGGTGCTGTACCTGTTCGGAGCCTTCCTCGTGATCACCGGCATCAAGATGTGGCTGGCCGCCGAGCATGTGCCCGACATGGGCAGCAATCCGGTGCTCAGGTTTCTGCGCCGCCACCTGCGCGTGACGAACGAACTGCACGGCAACGCCTTCTTCGTGAGTCAGCCCGATGCCCAGGGAAAGCTGGTGCGCTACGCGACGCCGTTGTTCCTGGCGCTGGCCATGGTGGAGATCGTGGACCTCGTCTTTGCCGTCGACTCGGTACCTGCCATCTTCGCAATCACCAATGACCCGTTCATTGTCTACACCAGCAACATCTTCGCCATCCTCGGCCTGCGAGCACTCTACTTTGCGCTGGCCGCGATGATCCACCGCTTCCACTACCTGAAGTACGCGCTTGCCTTGGTCCTGGTGTTCATCGGCACGAAGATCTTCCTGGTCAACTTCATCGGCAAGTTTCCGCCTGCCGTGTCGCTGGGAATCACGTTCGGCCTGATCGCTGGCGGGGTGGTGGTGTCGCTGTGGAAGACGCGCGGACAGCGCCTCTTGCAGCAGGGCTAGTCCGGGCAGAACTCAGCCCTGAGCCGCCCACCTCACATCATGTTTCGCACGGCCGCTTCTACCGCGGCTGCGGTGGCGATGGGCTTTTCCATGGGGAAGAGGTGGGTGCCGTCGAGCATGCTGATGCGCCCCTTGGTCACCTGCTCGGTCATCGCCAGGCCGACACGCTTCATCTCCTGCGAATGGCGGCCGCCGATGAAGGCCGCCTTGCACTTGAGCGGGCGCTTGCGCAGCAGCCCACTGAGGTTGTGCGGCAGCGTGTTGTAGATCGCGGTCTCGACGTCGCGGTCGAAGGCCAGCGCGCGCGTGTCTTCATCGTCGAACGTGCCATGTTCGATGTAGTCGCGCAGCACCTGCTCATCCCAGTTGGCGAAGGCCTTCTTGCTGCGGAAATGCTCGAACACGGCTTCGCGGTGTTCCCACTTGTTGCGCCGCTTGCGGCTGACCGCGCCGGGAGACACGCTCTTCATCAGCGGCGTGAGCTTGACCAGTTCGAGTGCGCCCGCACGCCAGCCGCCCAGGATGGGTGAATCGATCAGCACCACGCCCGCTGCCAGTTCCGGATGCCGTGACGCGCACATCAGGCTGAGAAAACCCCCCAGCGAATGCCCCACGAGGAAGACCGGCGCACCGGCGAATTCGGTGCGCTCGCGTGCGAAGTCGGCCAGTTGCTCGACCAGATGAGGCCAGTTGTCGGTGACGGGGTACTTCGGGTCGTGGCCGTATTTTTCGATGGCGTCGACCTCGAAGCCACGATTGCGCAGGCTGTCGAGCATCACGCGATAAGTGCTCGCGGGAAAGCTGTTGCCGTGAGAGAAGACGATGCGGGGCATGGGAGCATGCGCGCCCATGAGACGCGCCGGTTGCGGGCGACCTGCCCTAGATGAGACGTTCGTTCGGATTGGCGATCTTGCGGATCGGCGCGTGCCGAGCAGCCTGGACGCGCAGGGGCGACGGGGCTTCGCTGCCGTCCCAGGCCGGGTCTTCCAGGCTGTCGAACGCTTCGCGCAGCTTCTTGCCCCAGCTGCTGTGGAGCATGCGGTAGTAGGGGTTGTCGCCGTCGATGCAGATCACGCGGTCGGACTTGAGCGCATCGGCTTCGTACACCACGAGGTCGAGCGGAAGGCCGACCGACAGGTTGGACTTCATGGTGGAGTCCATCGACACCAGCGCGCATTTGGCGGCGGCATCGAGCGGCGTGTCGGGCGCCAGTACGCGATCGAGAACCGGCTTGCCGTACTTCGATTCGCCGACCTGGAAATAGGGCGTCTCCGACGTGGCCTCGATGAAGTTCCCGGCGGCATAGACCATGAAGAGCCGCATGGCTTCGCCCTTGACCTGTCCCCCGAAGATGAACGAGACATTGAAGTCCAGGCCGGCCTGCTTGAGCGATTCGCCATCGCGCTCGTAGACGTGCCGCACCGCCGAGCCCAGCACCCGCGCGGCGTCGAACATGCTGCGCGCGTTCCAGATGGTCATGGGCGGCGCATCTTCATGCTCGCGCAGCTCCTCGACCTGCAGCATCTCGCGCACCGACTGCGAGATGCTGAGGTTGCCGGCGGACAGCAGCACCATGAACCGCTCGTCCGGACGCTCGTAGACGATCATCTTGCGAAAGGTGCTGATGTGGTCCACGCCGGCGTTGGTGCGCGAGTCCGACAGGAATACCAGTCCTGCGTTGATCTTGATGCCGACGCAATAGGTCATGGGCGTTCCTGGGCGGGTGGTGTAGGTCAGTGTGGGGCTGTCGCACCGCTGGGCTGCTCGCGTTGCAGGAGCTTGCGCAGGGCGTACAAAGCATCGAGCGCCTCCCTTGGGCTGAGAGCGTCGGGGTCGATCGTTGCGAGCTGCGATTCTACGGCGCTGGGCGGCGGCGCCTGCTCGGCGGGCGGCGGTGCAAACAGGTCGACCTGGCTGCGCGACTCGTTCTGCTGCGCCTCCAGCGCCGACAACGCTTGCCGAGCATGGTTGACGACGGCGGCCGGCATGCCTGCGAGACGGGCGACCTGGATGCCGTAGCTGCGGCTGGCCGGTCCGGCCTGCACCTCGTGCAGGAAGACGATGTCGCGGCCCGACTCGGTCGCGCTCACGTGCATGTTCACCGCCTGGTGGTGCTCGGCCGGAAACTCGGTCAACTCGAAATAGTGGGTGGCGAACAGCGTGAAGGCGCGCGAGCGGTCATGCAGGTAGGCCGCGATGCCCGCCGCCAGCGCCAGCCCGTCGAAGGTGCTGGTGCCGCGGCCGATCTCGTCCATCAGCACCAGCGATTGCGGTGTGGCCGCATGCAGGATCTGCGCCGCTTCGGTCATCTCCAGCATGAAGGTGGACTGGGCGTTGGCCAGGTCGTCCGCCGCGCCGATGCGGGTGTGGATGGCGTCGATCGGACCCAGGCGGCAGGCCTGGGCCGGCACGTGCGAACCGATGGAAGCCAGCAGCGCGATGATGGCGATCTGCCGCATGTAGGTCGACTTGCCGCCCATGTTCGGCCCGGTGATGACCTGCATGCGCTGCTGGGGCGACAGGCGTGTGTCGTTGGCGATGAAGGCGCCCGAAGTGCGTTCGGCCAGTCGCGCCTCCACCACGGGATGGCGCCCCTGCACGATCTCGATGCAGGGGTGAGAGACGAACTCCGGCGCATTCCAGCCCAGTGTGTGGGCGCGTTCGGCCAGGGCGCACAGTGCGTCGAGCGAGGCCAGCGCGAGCGCCACACCCGTCAGCGCGGCGACGTGCGCTTGCAGCTTGTCCAGCAGTTGTTCGTAGAGCCACTTCTCGCGGGCGAGTGCGCGTTCCTGCGCCGACAGGGCCTTGTCCTCGAAGGCCTTGAGTTCCGGCGTGATGAATCGCTCCGCGTTCTTCAGGGTCTGGCGCCGCCGGTAGTCTTCGGGCACCTTGGAGAGGGCGCTTTGCGTGACTTCGATGTAGAAGCCGTGAACCCGGTTGAACTGCACCCGCAGGTTCGCGATGCCGGTGCGCTCGCGTTCGCGCGCCTCCAACTCGATCAGGAAAGCGTCGCAGTTCTCGCTGATGGCGCGCAGTTCGTCGAGTTCGGCGTCGTGGCCGGTGGCGATGACGCCGCCGTCGCGTATCTGTGCAGCGGGGTCGGGCCGAAGCGCGATGGCCAGCAGCTCAGCGCAGCCGGGCGGCGGTTGCAGCTCGCCGGCCATGCGCATGAGCATGGCGCTGCCGGTGCCAGGCAAGGCGGGGGCAAGGGCCTGCGCCTTGGCCAGCGCGGCGCCCAGGGCGACCAACTCGCGCGGCTTGGCCTGGCGCAACGCGATGCGCGCGGCAATGCGCTCCACGTCGCTCACGTTCTTCAGTTGCTCGCGCAGGCCGCGCCAGGCCGGCAGGCCGGCGGCGCCGGCGGCAGAGGAAAGCGCGGCGATCGCCTCCAGTCTTTCGCGTGCGGCGGCTCGGTCGCGCCGTGGGGCGAGCAGCCAGCGGCGAAGAAGGCGGCTGCCCATGCCGCCCATGCAGGTGTCGAGCAGCGAAAAAAGGGTGGGGGTGCTTTCGCCGCGCAGCGTCTGCACCAGTTCGAGGTTGCGCCTCGTGGCGGCGGGCAGGTCGATGAATTCGTCGTCCCGCTCGACCACCAGCCGCTGGATGTGCGAGAGGGCGCGCCCCTGCGTGTGCTCGGCATAGCCCAGCAGGGCCGAGGCCGCCGCCTGGGCGTTGGCCAGGCCATCGGCCTGCCAGGCAGCGAGCGACGCCGCGCCCATCAGCTCGCCCAGGCGCCTTTCGCCCAGCCCGCCATCGAACTGCCAAGCCGGCCGCACCGTGAGCGTGAAGGGCTGGTTGCCCGCCGAGCGCGCATCGTGCAGGCGTTGCTCGAATGCGGGCGTGACGTCGGCGCCGTAGACCAGTTCGCTTGGCCCCACGCGGGTCAGCCAGGCTTCGAGGTCGTCGGTGGCGAACTCCGCCAGGTGCAACTGGGCCGACGTGACGCTCAGCCAGGCGGCGCCGCAGACGTTGCGCGACCCGGGGTGGATGGCTACCAGCAGGGCCTCGTTCTTGTCGCCCAGCAGCTCGGCATCGGTCAGCGTGCCGGGCGTGACGACGCGCATCACCTTGCGCTCCACCGGACCCTTGGTGGCGCCCACTTCGCCCACCTGTTCGCAGATCGCGACCGATTCCCCTAGCTTGATCAGGCGGGCCAGGTAGGCGTCGACCGCATGCACCGGCACGCCGGCCATGACGACCGGCTGCCCGGCCGACTGGCCGCGCTGGGTGAGGGTGATGTCGAGCAGGCGCACTGCCTTTTCGGCGTCGGCGTAGAACAGCTCGTAGAAATCACCCATGCGATAGAAGAGCAGGGTGTCTGGGAAGTCCGCCTTGAGCTGCAGATACTGCTGCATCATGGGCGTGTGGGCGCCGAGGTCGATGGCGGCGGCTTGGGTCATGCGAGAACCTGGGGGAGCGAAAAGGGATTGGGGGCCGTTTCGGGCGAGCCCAGACTATACGGGCGGCTCGCACCCCCCGACCACCCTGGCAATCAGCCACGACCGCCGAATCGCTTCTCGTCAGATGTCTAGGGTCAGCTTCTCACCGGTGCATCGCGACACACAGATCATCATGGTCTTGCCGGACTCCTGCTCCTTCTTGGTGAGAATGCTGTCGCCATGCTCCAGCAGCCCATCAAAGTCAACCACGATGGTCTCGCAGGCGCCGCACACACCTTCCTTGCAGCTATGGTCCGGGTTCAAGCCGGCGCCGATCAGCGCGTCGAGGATCGATTGCCCTGGTGCCACCGTGACCGACTTGTCGCTCTTCTTGCAAGTCACCTCCAATCCCCGACTTGCCGTCGCGACCGGGCGTGTTGCGCTAGCGGCGAACCGCTCGATGTGGGCATTGGCATAGCCAAGGTGTTCGCAGGCTTTCTCGAACGCATCGAGCATCGGCCCGGGGCCGCAGCAGTAGTAGTGGCCTTCTGCACCGCGATTGGCAAGTAAGGCAACCAGATCGGGCGGCGCGCCGCGCTCGTCGTCGAAGTGCCAAGTGGTGGGCACCCGATCGGCCAGCGCCGCGATCGGCTTGGCAAAGGCGCCTTCCATGCGGCTGCGCGCGCAGTAGATGAGCTCCACGGGGCGGCCAATCTTCAAGAGGTGTTGCAGCATGCACCACAAGGGCGTGATGCCGATGCCGCCCGAGATCAACACGGTCCTGGGCGCGTTCTCGATCAAGGCAAAGTTGTTCCGCGGTGGGGAGATGTCAATCACCTGTCCCACTCGCAGTTGTTCATGCAGGAAACGCGAGCCACCTCGACTGGCGCGATCGAGCTGTACGCCGACGGTGTAGCTGCCGTTGCTGTCTTCGGCAGGGGTGCACAGCGAATAGCTTCGCGTCAGACCATTGGGCAGGTACAGATCGATGTGCGCGCCTGCGCTGAAGTCTGGAAACTTCTCGTCTTGGAACGCGGGCTGGAGCTCGATGCTGATGATGCCGGCGGCCTCATGGCGCATCGCATGCACGCGGGCCTGGAACTTTGGTGTAGGCATGGGAGATGGAAAAGAACCCGAGCGTCAAAGGCAGAGCCTCACATGATGTGAAGTCCGCCGTCGACGAGCAGCGTGGTTCCGGTGATGAAAGATGCTTCGTCGGAAGCCATCCACAAGATGGGACGCGCAATCTCGATGGGGTTGGCCCAGCGACCGATCAGCGAGGTGTCCTTGCGCTCGGTGCGTAATTGCTCGGCACTCTTGCCTGCAGTGAGTGCTCGTTCCAGGTGGAAGTCGGTCAAGGTCGAGCCGGGGCAGATGGCATTGACGCGGACGGCGTGCGGCGCTTCCTCGAAGGCCAGACTGCGGGTAAAGGCCAGTTGGGCAGCCTTTGTGGCGTCGTACAAGGCCATGCCGCGCCGCCCCGTAACGGCATAGCAGGACGAAACGTTGACGATGCTCCCGGCGCCAGACTCTCGAATCGATGGCAAGGCAGCTGCGCAATAGTTGCTCATGCCCACGAGATTGACCGCGACGATGGCCTGCCACTCTTCAGCGCTGGCTTCTGCCGCAGCCGAATAGTTGCGCATGGCCGCGTTGTTGACCAGAACGTCCAGCCGGTCCCATTGCAAGACGCACTCGCTCACGACTTGCTGGGCAAGTGCCGCGTCCCGAACGTCGGCATGTCTGGCGAGGATGCGAGCGTCCGGCACCTGCGCTCGAATGGCCTGGGCTGTTCGCTCCAGCGCTTCCCGGTCGGCGTCCACCATGGCCACTGCGGCGCCTTCGGCGCAGAACAACAACGAGGTGGCGGCGCCGATTCCTGCGCCGGCGCCCGTGATGATGGCGACCTTGTTGCGAAGTCGGGCGTGGTTCGTCATGGCTTGCTGATCTCCAGGCATCAATTGGACTTGGCGCCCGTCTTCTTGATCACAGCGCCCCAACGGGTGATCTCTGTGTCGATCCATTGGCTGAATTCCTGAGGCGAACTGGCGACGACTTCGAACTCCATCTCCGAGAGTCGAGCGCTGATTTCGGGCGACTTCAGGATGCGCACCATCTCTTCGTTGTAGCGCTTGATGATGTTCTGTGGCGTACCGGCAGGTGCCAGGAATCCGATCCATGACGTCGCCTCGAAGCCCTTGAAACCCAGTTCGGCCAGCGTGGGGACGTCCGGCGTACTTGGGAACCGCTTCGTACCGGAACTCGCAAGCAGCTTGAGCCGGCCGGTCTGCACGTAACCCTGCACGTTCCCGGGCACGAAGAAGCCCGCCTGCACCTGGCCCGCCAGCAGATCAGTCATTGCCGGGGCAGCGCCCCGGTACGGAACGTGGGTCATCTGGAAGCCCGCCACGTCCTTGAACATTTCCATCGTCAGGTGCGAGGCGCTACCCAGGGAAACCGATCCGTATGAGTATTTGTCCGGCGCCGCCTTGGCCTTTGCGATGAAGTCCTTCACGTCCGTGAATCCAGCCGACGGATTGACGACCAGGTACTGCGGCGCCTTCACGGCCAGCGTGATCGGCTCGAATGCCTTGCGCGGGTCGTAGGGCATCGAATCAAACAGCGAAACGTTGATCGCCAGCGGTCCGTTGTAGCCCACCAGCAGCGTGAGCCCATCGGGAACTGCGCGCGCCACCTCGGCGGCGCCGATGTTGCCGCCGGCACCGCCCTTGTTCTCCACGACGAAGGGTTGACCGAAAGCGGCCTGCAACTTCGGGGCCAACAGGCGGGCAAGCACGTCGTTCGTGCTGCCGACAATCGGAACGATGATGCGAACCGGCTTGCTCGGGCGCCATTCGTCGCCGACGCTCTCCTGGGCCTGGACGCCAAAGGCACTTGCAACTAGCGCTGCGCCAAGCAGCATCGTGGTGAATTTCATTCTTGTCTCCTGGACATCTTGGGAAGGGGGCGCGCTGGAGTTCCGCGCGGTCGGCGAGCGCTGGGCGTCAAAGACTGAATACGGGCTTGCTTGTGCTGTCGGCAAGTTCTTTTGTTGCCCAGTCAAGCGGGTCCTGGTCCCGTGGCAGAAGCACGCCCGCGGGGCGCACCCGCTGCTGGATGGCATCCAGCGCGGGTGGTTCGCCTCCATTTCTTACACCCATGGCGGCCTCGCTGAGCATCCGGCGGGCCATGACGATGGCCTTGTCGGTGGGCAACAGGTTCTCGGCTTCATGATTCTGGATGGGGCCCATGCTTTCCTGCAGCGAATAGTCTTGTGCCGAGAAACCGAAGACGCCGCTGTAGGAGCGCTTTTCTCGCTGGGCTGCGCGGTCGATCAGGTAGTCGTTCGTGCGATTGGCTGCCGGCACGAAGCTGCCGGGGGATTCGTAGGCAACGTGGATGCCCTGACCGGCCTTCATGGCATCCAGTTCCTCTGCTTCCAACGCCCGATCAGGTCGCCAATTGATGCTCCAAGCCCAGCAATTCTCGTCGTCGATGGGGACCCAGACGTGGCCCGCCAGAGCGTGGTCACCAAAAGGCGCGATGAGCGTGAACCATGGGAACAGCCATTGCGTGATCCGCCAATAGTAGGAGTCCGCCTCGCCATTGCGACGGCCGAACAAACTCAGGCCGAACGGCGTCTTTTCGATCTCGAAGACGACGTTGCCGTCCGCCTTGATGTAGTCCAGTGCCTTGACACCTTGATGCATGGGATCGCTGTCGACCTCATAGCGGTGAACGTAAGAGACGTGTGCCGTATCGATCCCGCCTTCCATCGCTTGAAGCCAGTTGGTGTATTGCAATCGCTTGGAGACAAACACGCGCTCGGCCGGCAGGGTGCACCACTCAACCTCGGGCAGTTGGGGCTGCTTGTCTGCCGGGCCCATGTAGGTCCAGACGATGCCGCCCCGCTCGACGCACGGGTAGGCCTTGATGTTCATTCGTGCGCAAGACTGCGGTGACGAAGGCACATCGACGCACTTGCCGTTGCCATCGAACTTCACGCCGTGATATGCGCAGCGGATGCCGTTCTCCTCGTTGCGCCCGAAGTAAAGCGACACGCCTCTGTGCGAGCAGAACTCGCTGATCAGGCAAGCCTTGCCATCTGTATTTCGGAACGCAAGCAGCTTTTCACCCATCAGTTGCACCTTTACCTGCGAGCCGTCTGCATCTGCGATTTCGCTGGACATGAGCGCGGGCACCCAATAGCGCCTCAATAAATCGCCCATTGGGGTCCCGGGCCCAACCCTTGTCAGCGTTTCCGACATGTCCTTGTTCATCGCGGTTTCTCCAGTTTCGATTGATGTCCGTTGGATGGACATGTATCCATAGTACGGACAAGTTTGATGTGAGTCAACAAAATTGAAATTGTTGTCCGTCTGTTGGACATATTGACTATGATCAGGGCCACTTCAATGGCTGGAGGTATGGGGTGAACGAAGAAGAAAAGGCGGGCGATGGCGTCCGTGCAGTCGAGCGCGCGCTGGACATATTGATGGCCTTCAGTCCTGGCGACCGAGAGCTGACCGCGAGCGATTTGTTGAAGCGGGTGAACCTCAGCCGCCCGACGCTCTACCGCCTGTTGCGCACGCTTGAAAACAAGGGCTTCATCCTCTCTTCCGGCGATCCGCAACGCTTCGCCCTCGGCGCCTCGGTGGCGCAGTTGGCCCACGTTTGGGGCATGGGACTGGACATTGCCGCTGTCGCCGGACCCGCGTTACGGAGATTGTGGGAAGAAACTGGAGAGACGGTGGCCCTTCTGGTTCATGAGGGGCGCGACCGGCTGTGCGTGGCCGAACTGCCCAGCGTGCAGCCACTGAGCTTCAAGCGCGGAGTAGGACACCGTGAGCACGTCGCCAAAGGGGCAAGCGGACGTGTCATCTTGGCCAACCTGACCTCACCCGACGTCTATGTCCAGGATGGGGTCGACGCTTCGACCGACCTCGAGAAGTTGCACAAGAGGCTTCAGACGGTGCGCGAGCAGGGTTACGAAGTGAGTCGCGATGAACTCATCAAGGGTGCGGTCGCCGTCGCCGTTCCGGTATTCCTCGGAGACGGCAACGTCATCGGCTCACTGGCCGTCTTTGGGCCAGGAGTGCGGGTCGACGAGGCGCGTGTGAAGCAATTCGTCGAGCAGCTCAAGGTTGAGTCCAGAAAGCTGTCCCAGGCGCTCGGCCAGCGGTAGGACTCCGCTCGCCAGAAGCGTCGCGCGATCAGTCGAGCGAATCGATGGTGTTGATCGCAGTGGCCGCTTCCATCGAGAAGCGGTCCCGCGTGCGCACGTAGAAGCTTGCGCCAAAGCGTGCCACCGGGAAGTAGTGCTGCAGGTGCACGCGGTAGCGCTCCAGGTCGATCAGGCCTTCTCGCGCATGCAGCCACTTCACCTCGCCGATGAAGATGTGGCGGCTGGCGGTCTCCAGCTTTTCGGAGAGCTTGCACTCGAAGGCCACTGGCGCCTCGACGATGCGCGGCGGACGGACGGTGCGCGATGGCGCGCTGGTCAGGCCCACGGCGTCCAGTTCGCTTTCGCTGGCGGGGAGTTTGTCGCCGCAGCGATGCATCTGCTCGGCCATGGGCTCGTCGGCGATGTGGACCACGAACTCGCCGTTGGCCAGGATGTTGGCGGAGGTGTCCTTGAGCAGCTCGTCCTGCAGCTTGTTGATGCTGATCATCAAGATGGGCGGGTCCTCGCCCAGCATGTTGAACATCGAGAAGGGCGCGGCGTTGATCACGCCCTGGTCGTTCTGCGTCGTTACCAGGGCGATGGGCCTGGGCACGATGAGGCTGGCCATCAACTTGTAGCGTTGGTAGGCGGTGATGGCCGAGAAGTCGATTTCGGTGGTGGGGGAGGTCGGTGTCGAAGACATGGCGCAGCGGGGGCTGATCGGAAGGCGATTGTCGACGATGCGGCCGAGTTATTGTGAACAACAATTTTCAGGCGCAAGGTTCGCCGATGGCAATGCAACTGTCGTGCCTTGCCTGCGCAAATTGCAGCGGAGCGGCCCCTTGCGGACCGAGTGTGGTCGGGGGAAATGCGCGACCGTCAGCGGACGGTCGGGACGAGCTCAGGCAGGAATGCCGTGCGCGTAGTGCCCATCGATCATGCGGGCGGCCAGGCGGGCGGACATCTGCAGACGACGCACGTCGCGATCGTCGAGCTGTGCCTGGTCGCCAGCGCGGAAGAAGCAGAGCATGCCGAAGATGTTGCCGTCCGCCAGACGAATCGGCATGCCGACGCCCGTGCCTTCGCCCTGGTCGCATGCGCCGTCGGCGGGGCCGGCGGAGTTGGCATCATCGTTGGGCTGCCGCGCGACGAAGGCGGCGCGCACGCTCATGTGTTCTTCCAGAAGGCGCAGAAGTTCGGAGATGGTCTGCTCCGCCAAGGCCACGGCACCCAGGACGCTGCCTTCCGCCGCACCCGAATCCTCCGTGGTTTCGCGGGCCGCGTTCCGAGAGGCGGCAATGCTGCGCTGCATGCGCGGCATGATGAAGTCGCTTTCCAGTCCAGTCGCATTCATTGCTTGTGTCCCATGGGGCGCGGTGGCACGCCAAGGGCCACGCATACCGCGTTTTTGCCGCAGTCTGCGATCCGCGTCTTCCCCAAACGAATGGATACATGTGGGGAAGAGTGCGCCCGGCCTCAGGGCCGCAGTTTCCACTTGCCCTTGCTGCCAGTGCGGCAGAAGGTGTAGATGCCTTCGTCCTTCATCATCTTGTAGCTGTTCGCGATCTTCAGGCGGCGGCATTCCTGGGCGCCTGCCGAGTCCTGGCCGGACTGCGGGGTGACCGTGCCAGAGGCGCCAGTCGTGTCGTTCTTCCAAGTCTGCGCAGGGCCGTCGGCGGGCCCAGCCAAGGCCTGGTCGATACTCTTGGAAAGCATCTGGAAATCAGCCTGGGTGAACTTGGTGGCAGGGCTGTTCTTCAGGAACATGAGGTCGCCAGCCGCCTGCGCGGACACATGCACGCCCACCGAGGTCAGAAGCGCCAGGACGAGGTTGGCGCCACGCAGGCGCTGTTTGGTCAACAACAACATGAAATGCTTCTCCGACAGTTGCGGGCATTGTGCCCGCAACGTCCTAGGAGCGAGTTGTCGCCGACTCAAAGATCGACGAGCACCTCGAAGCCGCCGTAGATCATCCGCTTGGCGTCGAAGGGCACATCGGCGCCCGGCTTCATCATCTCTGCGAGGCGCGGGTCCTTCATCACCTTCTCATTGATGGCGTCGCGATCTGCGCGCGAAGCGTAGACGATCCACGAGAACATGACGACCTCGCCCTCCTTCAGATCCACCGCTTGTGGGAAGGAAGTCAATTCACCTGGCTTCACGTCGTCGGACACGCATTCGCGAAACTGGAGTGCGCCGTATTCGCGCCAGATTTCGCCGGCACTATGAGCCATCTTCCGATAGGCCTCGACCTTCTCCTTGGGCACCGGAACGACAAAACCGTCGACATATGACATGGCTGGATCCTCCCTGCATCAAGCCGATGCATGACGGCGGCGCGTGGCCGCTGCCTTCTTTGCGGATGCCGAGCGTTGCGCGGCGCTGCGACGGGCAGAAGCCTGGCCGCCGATGTGGCCGCCCTTGCGCGCCGCACTGTGGCTGTCTGGCTTACCGCGCCCGCTGCCGCTGTTGTTGCCGCCGCCACTTTCCTTGTTGACGGTGGCCCATGCGCGCCGCTCCGCTTCGTGTTCGGACACGCCGCGCGACTCGTAGCCTTCCTCGATGTGGCGGGCCTTGCGCTTTTGCTTGTCGGAGTAAGCCGACTTGTCACCTCTGGGCATGAACATCTCCTTTTGGTGGCCACGGTCTGATCCGTTGGCTTTCCCGTGGCGATGGGGCGGCCCATGCCGCCCGGACTTCATGCTGCGCCCGGGGCGAGCTCGGCCCTGTCAGCGCATGCCCGTCAAGCGTGTCGGCGTTCGCTGCGGCGTTGCGTGACGCTCGCCGCAGCATGTTTCAAGGCTGGTAGCCCGATTTGCGGACCACGGGGGCCCACTGCGCACGGAACGCGCTCAACATGGCCTGGGTTTGCGCCTGACTGCTTGAAACGGCCGTCATCTTGGCCGCGTTGAAGCGCGCAAGCGTGTCCGGGTCTTTCATCACCTCCTGGATGGCCTTGGACAGCATGGTGACCTTGGCTGGCGGCATGCTGGCCGGGGCAAAGAAGGCGTTCCAGCCGGTGGCGGCCAGATCGAGCCCTGCTTCCTTGAAGGTGGGTACGTCGGGGGCAAAGGGCGAGCGCTTGGTGCCCGACATTGCGAGGATGCGGATCTTGCCGGCCTCGTGCTGCGGCAGGGCCACATCGAAGGTGTCGACCGCGATGGGCACCTGCCCGCCGATCAGGTCGGTGAGCAGCGGGCCGGAACCCCGGTAGCCGATCACCTGGGCCGATACGCCCGCCTTCTCGCCGGCCATCAGGGCGAAGAAGTGCGGCAGGCTGCCCGTGGCCGGCACGCCGAAGTTCGACTGGCTGGGATTGGCCTTCATCCAGGCGAACAGGTGCGAAAGCTGCTTGACCGGAACGGCCGTGGCGACAGCCAGCGAGAACTCGTAGTCGTTCACGTGGGACACGGGAACGAAGTCCTTCTCGGCGTCGTAGCCGTTGTCCTTGAAGACCAGGGGCGCGACCACGATGACGGCGGGGTTGGCCACCATCAGCACGTTCTGGTTGGCGGGGGTGGCCTTGACCTGCTGCGCGGCCAAGCGGCCGCCCGCGCCAGGCTTGTTGTCCACGACCACGGGCACGCCAAGCTTGGCGGAGAGCTTGTCGCCGACGATGCGCGCCACGCGATCGGTGGCGCCGCCTGGCGCGTAGCCCACCACGATGCGCAGCGGGCCGTCGAGGTTCTGCGCGTGGAGTGCCGAGCTGGCGGCCATCAGGCCGGCCGCGGCGATGGCGCCTGCGATGCGGTGGAGCGTGGTGCGGAGATTCATGCTGTTGCCTTCGTCGTACTTGGTCGAGCGGGCGGGACGCCTGCCCGAGTGGTTGCCAGCGCCTGCACGTCGGGGCAGGGCGCCAACCATCGACTTTAGGTCAGCAATGAAGCCGAATCGAACGACAGTGCCTCGGAATTACCCCGATGGCGCCGCCCGTGCCAGCGACGCGGACAGGGCTTGCGGATGATCAGCGCACAGCCTGCGCCGCCGCGGGGACGCTGCCGGGCGGCTCGCCCTCGCGGACGATACGAAGCTGCGGCAGGCTGTCGGGATGCTTGCGCTGCATGAAGTCGATCAGGGCTTCGCGAATGCGGCAGCGCAAATCGAAGGCCAGGCCCGAATCGGCCGCCGTGGCGAGCACCCGAAGCTGCATGGTGCGCTCGGTGGTGTCGGTCACCTGCAGCAAGAAGGTGCGGCCATCCCACTCGGGCGCGGAACGCACCACGCGTTCCAGTTCGGCGCGCAGGGGGGCCAGGGGCATGCTGAAGTCGACATAGAAGAACACCGTGCCCAGCAGTTGCGCGCTGCTGCGCGTCCAGTTCTGGAATGGCTTTTCGATGAAGTACGTCAGCGGCAGGATCAGGCGCCGGTCGTCCCAGATTCGCACGACCACGAAGCTGCCGGTGATTTCCTCGACCCGGCCCCACTCGCCCTCGACCACCAGCACGTCGTCGATGCGAATCGGTTGCGCCAGCGCCAACTGCAGGCCCGCGACCAGATTACCGAAGAAGGGCTTGGCAGCCAGGCCCACGACCAGGCCGATTACGCCGGCCGAGGCGAGCAGGCTGGTGCCGACCTGTCGGGCGCCTGGGAAGGTCATGAGCGCCATCGACACACCGATCACGACCGCCGCAGACATGGCCGTTCGGGACAGCACGCGGCCCTGGGTGTGGATGCGCCGCGCCTGAAGGTTGTCGCTCAGGTTGGCGGGGTGCGCATCCAGGAATCCCTGCGTGAAGCCGCGGATCGCGCGCACCACCAACCACGTGCCCGTGGCAATCAGCAGCAGGCCGGTGAGGTGGCGGACGGCGTCGATGCCAGGGAGGTCGTTCGGCGCACCCTGCCAGATCAGCTCCAGCGCCAGCAGCGGGATCAGCCAGCCAGCCGGGGAGCGCGCCTGCACCACCATGCCATGCAGGCCGGGCAGGCCACGCGTGAGTCGGATCAGCACCGCGGAGGCGATGCGATGGGCGATGAACGCCAGCGGCGCGGCCGCCAGGGCGGCCACGACGGGGAGAAACCATTCGTGGGATGTCAGCAGATCAAGCGTCATCGTTGAGGGTCGGGCTCGTCGTTCAGCGCCTGCAGGATGCGTGCCGAGTCGACCTTCAGTTGCACGGCAATGCGACTGGCGATATCCAGGCGGCGCAGCAGCCAGGGGCTGATGTCATGTTCGAATGGGTCGGGCAATGTCACCGGGCCGCCCGAACTGGGGCTGGCGGGCATGCCTTCGGGAGGCGGTGAGCGCGAAGCGTCCGCGGGGTCGGCGGACAGCTGTTCGTCGATGTAATGGGCCACGCGCGTCATCGGCCCTTCGATCTGATCGGGTGTGAGCCGGTCGCGGCGCAGAACCAGCATGGACTTGACGGCGCTAAGCTGAGCCAGAAGCTGATAACTGTGCGCCTGAAGGTGCTCCAGCGGCCCGAGCGGCGGCTGCACTGCGCGCGGTTCCGAGAGCGATCGCTGCGTGGCCTGCACCAGGGCCGACAGCGAGTCGTAGGCCTCGCGCCGGGCAAGTCGCCAGGCCAGTTCGGGACTGTCGTCGGCCGCATGGAGCTGCTCGGGCGACAGCGCAAGCTTCGCATGTCGCGCCTGGGCTCGCAGCGTGCGCGCCACCAGTGCCGGCAATTGATGCCGCTCCCACGAGGGCAGCACGTAGCAGAACATCCAGGCCAGGCTGGCGCCGATGAGCGTGTCTGCCACGCGCTCGAACAGCGCCAGCGACGGCGACATCCCCGTGTTGAGCATGTGGGCCTGTACCAGCCCCAGTACGGTGGCCGCCACGGAGGTGAAGAGGTAGCGCCGGATCGCGAATGCATGCGCAAAGGCCTGTGCGGCCGTGAGGCAGAGCAGCAGTTCGAACGCCGAGGGATGCGATGCCAGCAGCGCGGTTGCCAGGATGCAGCCCAGCAAGGTGCCGGCCACGCGGTGATTGCGCCGCTCCAGCGTCTGGGACAGGCTGCCGCGCAGCACGACGGTGATGGTCAGCAGGATCCAGTAGTCGTGCGAGCCCCAGGACTGCAGCGACGCGATCGTATAACCGGCGGCAATGGCCAAGGTGGCACGGATGGCGTGGCGAAGCGGTGGCGCGTCCCAGCGCCAGATGGACAGGAACGGCGCCAGCGACCAGCGCGTGGGGCTGACGAACATCTTCCAGCCGGTGCGCACGGCGGCAAGGTCGGGCTCGATGTCCTTGCGCGCGACCTGAGTCATGCGCAGCACGTCGTCGTTGAGGTGGCCGATGCGGTTGGCGATGCCGCGTGCCAGCAGGGCGGGCGTGGGCCCCATGCCGGCGCTATTGGGGCGGCTGTCCTGCGGCATCTGAATGCTGGTGAGGTAGGGCCGTCTGTCGAGCGGCGCCTGAGGCTGGCGACCGAGCAGCAGGGCGTCGGCCAGTGCGGCGGTTTCTCCGGCCAGTTCCTCCAGGATGGCGCGCATCTCTCCAAGTATCCGGGCGCCGGACGGATGGGCGCGCAGGGCCTCGAGATCGAGTTCGCTGGCCACCAGGTGGTCGCGCATTTCCAGCGCGATCATCAGCATTGCCGCAAGGCGCTGGCGTCGCTCGGTGCGGGGGGATTCGAGCACGATGTCGCGCGCCGCCTGCAACTGGTCGGTCAATGCGGACTGCTCGCGCAATAGCCGGCCGACCAGCGGGGCCTCGGTCTCGCGCACGTCGTCGGTGTCGTCGGGCGCGTCGAACTGGCGCGCATGCGTGCGCATCAGCGCCGCCAGCGAGAGAAGCACATCGGCGATGAACTGCACGCGGTAGCGCCCGTTGAGGACGATGTTGGAAAGCGCAGCCCACACCACGTAGAGCAGGCCGCCAAGTCCGAAATACATCGTGGTGCTCAATGCCTCCTTCGCGCTGGCGGGTGGAGGCGTCGCCATGGCGAAGATCATCGAGAACATCACCGCAATGGCGATCGGAATGCCCCGCTTGCCCCACGCCATGCCCAGGAAGGCGAAAAAAGTCGCTGGCACCAGCAGCAGGCCCAGCTCCAGTGGATGCGTGTGCAGCATCTGCACCGCGAAGAACAAGGGCACGCCGATCAAGGGCGCCGGGAGCATCTGCCGCAGCTTTCCGCGGCGCGGCGCCGCCAGATCAGGCGGCGTGGCGACGATCACGCCGACCGACACTGCTGCTGCGGCGATCGGTCCCAGCAGCAGATGCGCCATCGCCGAGATGAAGGCCAGGCCGAGCGCCACGGCCACGCCATTGGTGACGTAGTAGGACAGCGCCACCCGCATCGCCGCGCGGGCGCGCGCCGCGGCGACGGGCGATAGCGTCATCGGCCGAATTTGCCGTCCGTGTTGCCCGGGTTGGCGCGCGCGCGCAGCGGCTTGCGCGGGGCGGGTGCCGGTGCGGCTTCGCCATCAGCGGCTTGCGCGTCGGGTTGCTGCAGCGAGACGGTGCTGCGCGCGTAGATGTCGCCTTCGGTGGCATTGCCGGACTGGCGTGCTGCTTCCTGGCTCACGGCGCGAACGCGCTCGGAGGCATCGAGCTTGTCGTCGACGCTGGCGAACTTGGAGTACTTGGCCAGCAGCGGCACCAATTGGCCGTACACGCGGGGCGCGCCGGCCAGGCATTCGCGCTGCTCCAGGAAGTCGGGCTCGCCGGTGAAATTGCCGATGAGGCCGCCCGCCTCGGTCACGAGCAGCGAGCCGGCCGCCACGTCCCAGATGTTCAGGCCCGTCTCGAAGAAGGCGTCGCAAGAGCCCGCAGCCACATAGGCCAGGTCGAGCGCGGCGGCCCCAGGGCGCCGCAGGCCCGCCGCGCGCGGCATGAGGTCGGCCATGATCGCCAGGTATTGCTTGAAGTTGTCGCCGGTCCGGAACGGGAAGCCGGTGGAGATCAGGCACTCGTTGAGTCGGGTGCGCTTGCTCACGCGGATACGGCGGTCGTTCAGGAACGCGCCGCGCCCGCGGGTGGCGGTGAACAGGTCGTTGCGGGTGGGGTCGTAGACGACAGCCTGCTCGATCTTGCCCTTCACCGCGAGCGCGATGGAGACGCAATAGACCGGAAAGCCATGGATGAAATTGGTGGTGCCGTCCAACGGATCGATGATCCAGACGAATTCGGAGTTCTTGGCGCCATGCTCGCGCCCCGATTCCTCGGCCAGGATGCCGTGGCCGGGATAGGCCTCGAGCAGCGTCTGGATGATGGCGCTTTCGCTGGCGTGGTCGACTTCGGTGACGAAGTCGTTGACCTGCTTTTGCGACACCCGCACGGCTTCGACGTCGAGTGCAGCGCGGTTGATGATGGCGCCGGCGGCGCGAGCGGCCTTGACGGCCACGTTGAGCATGGGGTGCTGGTTGGACGACATGAATTGTAGGAAGAGCTGGTCGGCGGGAAGGAGGCCGGAGAAGCGAAGCCCGGCGATGCAGGCGGCGACAATGCGGCGTATTTTACCCGGCCCACCTTCTGAGCGGGCGCGCGCGAACATGAAGACCCGATTCATCCTCATCCAGACCAGCCATGCCGGCAATGTTGGCGCGGCCGCCCGAGCGTTGCGAACCATGGGCTTCGATGACCTGGTGCTGGTCGCGCCGCGCTGGCCGAACGTGCTGCGCCGCGAGGAAACCTTGCAGCGAGCCAGTGGCGCGCTCGACGTGCTGGCCAAGGCCCGCATCGTCGAAACGCTCGACGAGGCGCTGGACGGCATCACCCATCTGTGCGCCACGGCGATGGTGCCGCGTGACTTCGGTCCGCCGACGCGCACCCCACGCGAGCACCTGGGGCCGCTTGCGGCAGGCGGGTCGCAGCACGTGGCCTTCTTGTTCGGCTCGGAGCGCTTCGGGATGCGCAACGAAGACGTGTATCGCTGCCACGTGGCGCTGACCATCCCCACCGCGCCGGACTTCGGTTCGCTCAACCTGGGCGCTGCGATTCAGGTCATTGCCTACGAATGGCGCCAGGCGCTGGGTGGTTTCGGCGTCTCGCAGGCGGCGGCGCCTGCTCAGTTGGCCGACGCGCAAGCGTTGGCCGGCATGCTCTCTCACTGGGAGCAGTCTCTGGTCGACATCGGTTTCCTGGACCCGGCGGCGCCCAAGAAACTGATGCCGAGGCTGACTCAGCTGTTCAATCGGGCGCAGCCGACGATGGAGGAAATTCACATCCTGCGGGGCATCGCCAAGATGATGGCGCAGCCGCGCCGCCCGTCCGCTCAAGCCGATGACGGCAAGCCCGCACCTGCCACAGATTCATAGCCCCCGCCGACGGTGGGCCCGTTGAAACCGGGCTTAGACTCGCCACCCCATTTGCTCATCACCCGAAGTTCCATGATGTTCAAGCGATTGCGCAACGACATCCGCTGCATCCTCGAACGCGATCCTGCCGCGCGTTCGGCGTGGGACGTGCTCACGCTTTACCCGGGGCTGCACGCCGTCGTGCTGCACCGGATGGCGCACTGGTGCTGGAACCATGGGCTGCGTTGGCTCGCCGGCGCGGTCGCGCGCGCATCCCGTGGCTTGACCGGCATCGAAATCCATCCGGCCGCTCGCATCGGCAACGGGGTGTTCTTCGATCACGCCATGGGCGTGGTGGTCGGCGAGACGGCTGAGATCGGCGACGGTTGCACCATCTACCAGGGTGTCACGCTCGGCGGCACCTCGCTCTACAAGGGAACCAAGCGCCATCCCACCCTGGGTCGCAATGTGGTGGTGGGTGCGGGCGCCAAGGTCCTGGGTGGCTTCACGGTCGGTGACGATGCGCGCATCGGTTCCAACGCCGTCGTCACTCGTCCCGTGCCCGCGGGTGCCACCGCCGTCGGTATTCCGGCGCGGATCATTCCTGCGGCAGGCGAGCAGGCTGCTCAGGGGGGCGGCGCCTTTGCCGCCTACGGCGTGACGCAGGGCGACGATCCGCTGTCCATGGCCATGCGCAGCCTCATCGACAGCGCCTCTTCGCAAGACCGCCAGATTACACTGATCTGGCAAGCCATCGAGAAGCTGTCTCAGCAGAAGGACCGTCAGCCGAGCAATTGCGTGCCTGGGGATGCAGCCCGCCAGTCATGCTTCGAGGCAGAGAAGGTTTCGCAGCTGGTCGGGAAGTAGGCAGCAGCCGGAGGCGCTGCTGGGCCTACTCGAAGGCGCGGATTGCGGTCTTGGGGCGGAACACCTTGCAGACTTCGGGGCGGCTTTCCAGATAGGGGCCGCCGATCAGGTCGACGCAGTAAGGCACGGCGGCAAAGATGCCTGGCACCAACTGTTTACCCTGGTCGTCCTTGAGACCCTCGAGCGTCTCGGCGATCGACTTGGGCTGGCCTGGCAGGTTGATGATGAGGCACTTGCCACGGATCACCGCCACCTGCCGCGACAGGATGGCCGTCGGGACGAAGTGCAGGCTGATCTGCCGCATCTGCTCGCCAAAGCCCGGCATGAGCTTGTCGGCCACCGCCATGGTGGCTTCGGGCGTGACATCGCGTGGCGCGGGGCCGGTGCCGCCGGTGGTCAGCACCAGCGCGCAACCGGCGACGTCGGCCAGTTCGGACAGAGTCTGGCTGATCTGGGGTTGGTCGTCCGGTATCAGGCGCTCTTCGAACGTGAGCGGATTCTTCAGGGTCTTGCCCAGCCACTCGCGAAGGGCGGGCAGGCCCTTGTCCTCGTAGATGCCGCTGGCAGCGCGGTCGCTGACGGAGACGAGACCGATGCGGATGGGATCGTAGGGGCTGGTCATGGGCAGTCCTGCATGGGTTGTCTCGGCATCACGCGTCGCGTTGGCGCGACTCTTCCTCGGCAACTTCGCCCGCGTCCTCAGCGCCATGTGCCGCTAGTTCGTTGCGCACCAGCTGGAAAAGCTCCCGATAGGCGCGACCCTGGCGCGGCGCTTCACCGGGAGCCCCGCTCTTGAGGTCCTTGCGAGCCTGACGTACCAAGGCGCGCAGCTGCTGTGCGTCGGTGGCCGGATGAATCTCGATCCATCCGCCGATGGCGTCATCGTCGGCGATCAGGCGCTCGCGCCATCGCTCCGCCTCGTGCAAGGCGGCGGTCGCTTCGGCGCTGGGTCGGTCCTGCTCGGCGAGCGCCGCCTCGATGGCATCGATGACCTCGGCGGGCTGCAAACGCATCAGCTTTCCGATGAATTGCATCTGCCGCCGCTTGCCTTCGAAGTTGGTGATGCGACGAGCGTCCTCGACGGCCGTGGTGAGGCGATCGTCCAATTCGAGCTGCTCGAATGGCGCGCCGCGCAGGTCCAGGAGGGCTTCGCCGAGCGCCTGCAGGCGCGCACTTTCGCGTTTGAGGTCGGTCTTGCTGGTTTCCTGGCCCTTGAGTTCGCGCTTGAGTTCGACGTCGAGTTCGCTCCCTTCGGCCACGAACTGTCCGCGTACGAAGTAGCCTTTTTTTGGTTTGCGAGGCATGGCTTTGTATGGGCTGGTCTGGCGGCCGCGCTCAACGGTCATCTGAAGATGCTCGGCGCGGACGCAAAGTATGATTGTCACTCACATGGCAGACACAATCTCCTCGCGCAGCGAGAGCGGCTTCGCTTACAGCCGCGACCACTTCGAACACCTCGTCGATACGGCCCTGGCGCATGCCAGGAAATTGGGTGCCACCGACGCCGGCGCGGAGGCGTCTGAGGGCTACGGCCTGTCCGTCTCGGTGCGCAAGGGCGACTTGGAGAATGTCGAGCGAAATCGTGACAAGTCGCTTGGAGTGACGGTGTATGTCGGCAAGCGCCGCGGCAATGCGAGCACGTCCGACTTTTCCGAATCTGCGATTCACCAGACCGTCCAGGCCGCCTACGACATCGCCAGGTTCACGGCAGAAGACCCGGTGGCCGGCCTGCCCGACGAAGAGGACATCGAACGCAACCCTCCCGAGCTCGACCTGTTTCATCCGTGGGCTGTCAGCAGCGAAGAAGCCGCCGAGATCGCCAAGGAATGCGAAGCCGCGGCGTTGTCCACGGACCGACGAATCACCAACAGCGAGGGCGCAGGCGTCTCTGCCCAGCACAGCCACTTTTTCAGCGCGCACACGCACGGGTTTCGGGGTGGCTATGCCAGTTCTCGCCATTCGATCTCCGTCGCACCCATCGCCGGGCGCGGCGACGACATGCAACGCGATGCCTGGTACACCTCCATGCGGTCTGCGGACGAACTGGCCAGCCCCCAGTCCGTGGGTCGCTATGCGGCAGAAAGGGCGTTGAGCCGGCTGGGCTCACGCAAGGTCAAGACCACGGAATGCTCCGTGCTGTTCGAGTCGACCCTGGCGGCCGGCTTGCTGGGTGCGCTCGTCCAGGCCACCAGCGGAGGCGCCCTCTACCGGCGCAGTACCTTCCTGCTCGACTCCTTGGGCAAGCCTGTGCTGTCGGACCATTTGAGCGTCGATGAAGAGCCGCACCAGCTCCGTGGCAAGGGTAGCTCGCCCTTCGACGACGAAGGCGTCAAGACCCACGCGCGCAAGGTCGTGGACGACGGGAAGTTGCAAGGCTATTTCCTGTCGACCTATTCGGCGCGCAAGCTGGGAATGAAAACGACCGGCAACGCCGGCGGCTCGCACAACTTGCGACTTTCTTCCTCCCGCACTCATGCGCAAGATGATCTTGACGCGATGCTGGAAAAGTTGGGGACGGGGCTTTTCGTCATTGAATTGATGGGCCAAGGCGTGAACTACGTCACGGGCGATTACTCGCGCGGGTGCAGTGGCTTTTGGGTGGAGAAGGGACGCATCGCGTTTCCCGTTCAGGAAATCACCATCGCCGGTAATCTCAAGGACATGCTTCTTGGCATCGAGGCCGTGGGTGCGGACGAATACACCTATGGAGCAAAGACTACCGGATCGATCCTCATCAACCGGATGAAGCTCGCGGGTAGCTGAAGAGCCATCGTGTGAGACTGCGCGCGTCCATGCGGGCGCCGCCGCAGCCACATTGTTAATTGCAATTATTCAGTGAATAAGTGCGTTGGCGAATTGTTGCGTCGCCAGTAACATCGTTTCTATTTCATTCGCCGCGCATGTGCGTTCTAGGTGTCGTCTGAACTTGACAACACAGCTCATAACATTCGCGTGGAATCAGCCGTTTCTTGGGTCAAGTGAGAACTTTCGTAGCAAGGGTTTGTTCGGCATTCTCATAATTTGCATTGCTGATTGCGGATTCGCTGCAAGCAGTTGTTTATTGCCGGTGAAACACTGGCAAATGTAAATTATTCAAACCCAGGGAGTTTTCCATGTCTTTCAAAAAGCTCGCAGTTATTGCTGCTTTTTCGGCGGTTTCCGCTGCTGCTTTTGCCGCTAACCCCGGCGTCATCACCTTCAAGGGTGAAATCGTGACCGGTGCCTGCGGCATCTCCGGCGATACGCTGAACCAAACCGTCAACCTCGGCCAAGTTCCGGCCAACACCTTCAAGGCTGCTGGCGACCGTTCGGAAGTAGTGAACTTCCCGATCATCCTGACCGACTGCGACACCACGACCCAGAAGAACGCCAAGTTCACCTTCACGGGTGCTGCTGCCGACGCGAACGCTGAACTGTTCGGTACGACCGGCAGCGCAAGCGGCGTGGGCATCCGTCTGCAGGCACCGAGCGGCGAAATCCTGAAGAACGGTACCGAGCAATCGAGCAACTTCGTTCTGAGCAACGGCAACAACACCGTCATGTTCGGCGCGATGTACGAGTCGACGGCTGCCAAGGTCACCCCGGGCGTTGCTGACTCGGTCGCGAACTTCACGGTCGCCTACTACTGATCGACTGATCCGTAAGAAAAGAGGAGGGGGCGCGTGCCCCCTCTTTCATTCTCAATGGGTCATGCCCATTGGAAGACGCCTACCTGCGCGCTCTAGAGGCTTCCAATGCATCGGTCTTTCGAATTCAAAAAGTCGTCCCTTTTCATTGCGGTACTGGTGCTATTGAGCCCGGTTACGCATGCCGTCGAATTCAACTCGGCATTTCTGAAGATCGATGGCTCGAATGAGGCAGATTTGTCTCAATTCGCCTATGCTGACTACACGACGCCAGGAAACTATCTGGTGGATGTGGTCGTCAACAACCAATTCTTCGGTCGCCAGACGATTCGGATCGTCGATGGTGACGAGTCGCAGCGAAGCTTGCCGTGTTTCTCACGGGAGTTCGTGAGCGGCCTCGGTCTCACGTCGGAGGTTGTCAAGGCGCTCCAGCCGAAGGGCGCGGACGAATGCATCGATATCCGGAGTATCGATGGCGCCTCGGTCAGGTATGTGAAGGGCAGCGGCACCCTCAAGCTCAGCATCCCTCAGGTCGCGTTCGAATACAGCGACCCCAACTACATCCCTCGCGAACGCTGGAGCAATGGCATCAACGGAGCTGTCCTGGACTATCACGTGATGGCCAGTACCAACAAGCAACGAACCAGCTCAGATTGGACGAACAGCAGTTCATTGCGCAGCTACGGCACGCTCGGTGCCAACTTCGGGGCTTGGCGATTTCGGGGCGACTTCCAGAGTCGGACGAAACTCGGCGGAAGCGGCGGAACTGTGCATAGCGAGGACATGGCCGAGTTCAGCCGGCTGTACGCGTATCGTGCATTTCCGAGTATTCGAGCGACGACATCACTCGGTCAGAACTACCTCAATTCCGACATCTTCGACACGTTCGCTTACACAGGTGCCTCGATCGAGAGCGACCAGCGGATGCTGCCGCCAAGTCTGCGTGGATACGCACCACTGATCACCGGCGTGGCCCGCTCCAACGCAACGGTGACCGTGTCTCAGCAAGGCCGCGTGATCTACGCAACGAAAGTATCTGCAGGAGCGTTTGCGCTTCAGGACGTCAGCGCCAGTGTGCAGGGCGCGCTCGATGTGACGGTGGAAGAGGAAGACGGAACCATTCAGCGCTTTCAGGCATTTGCCGCTGCCGTGCCTTTTCTTGCGCGTCGGGGTGAGCTGCGCTACAAGGCGGCCGTAGGCCGTCCGCGTCTGTTTGGTGGCCGGGGCGTGACGCCCACGGTGACCTTTGCGGAGGCGGCTTACGGTTTGCCAATGGACGCAACGGTCTATGGAGGCGCGATCATGGCGTCGGGCTATTCATCAGCTGCCCTCGGTCTGGGCAAGGATCTTGGCGCTATTGGCGCCATATCCGCAGACGCGACCACGTCACGCGCAACGCTTTGGTGGAATGGTCAAACGCGATCAGGCCAGTCCTATCGCTTGAACTATTCCAAGCGCTTCGAACAGCTGGATACCGATCTGCGCTTCTTTGGCTACCGCTTTTCCGACCGGACATACACCACTTTTTCGCAGTTCAGTGGCGATCCGAATTCCCTTTCGAATGCCGGCAGCCGTCAGCGCGTTTCCTTGACGCTTGCCAAGCGGCTGTTCGACTATTCAACCTTCTTTTCGGTCGACTATGCAAGTTATTGGGACCGGCCGGCAGAGAGTCGCTACGGCGTCACCGTCGCGCGCACGATCGCGTTGGGCAGTCTGAGAAACGTCGGCCTCAACCTTTCTGCGTTTCATACGCGGGGATACGCTGGCAATGGGGCGCAGGTGTACTTCACCGCAACGATTCCGTTGGGCAACGGCCAGGCGGTCACGGCCAACGTCTCGTCCAATAGTCAAGGACACACAGACGTTAACGGCGGCTTCATGGGGGGCGATAGCAATGGCTTCTCCTATGCCGGCTATGGTGGTACCTCATCCGGTAAGCCAATGGCCAGCGGCACTGTACGGAAGATGACGCCCACCTACCAGGTCAGCGCGCAAGCTTCGACGGTATCGAACTCCTATACGTCCGCTTCCGTTCAGCTGGACGGTTCGCTGGTTGCAACCCGATTCGGCGTCATTCCCCATTCAAATGGCTACAACGGCGATACGAGACTTCTCGTCTCGACAGACGGGGTGGCCGAGGTGCCGCTCTTCGGAGGTCAGGCGCGCACGAACGATCGCGGATACGCCGTGATCGGATCGATCTCGCCCTTCAATACCTATGACGCCCGTGTCAACACGAACAAACTGTCACTGCAGACGCAAGTGACGCATCCAGTACAACGTCTGGTTCTGACCGACGGCGCCATTGGATATGTGCATTTCGACGCTGCCGAGGGGCGCAACGTACAGGCAGTCCTCGCCCTGCCGGACGGCAAGCCGCTCCCATTTGGCGCATCTGTTGTGGACCTGAATTCGGGCAAGGAAGTTGGGATTGTGGGAGAGGATGGCCTGACTTATCTCACGCAGATCCAATCGGAAAGCAAGCTGGTCGTTCGCCTGTCTCAACACGCTGATTGCAGCATCGAGAAATTGCCTGACGAGTCTCCGCCCAATGGCGCTCCCGCAACGTTCACTTGCCATTGACCTGAGCTTCCTCACAACGAGAAATTCAATGAACACGAACACATCCTCGGCAAAGACCGCTTTCATACGGACCGCCATGTTCATGGCGCTTTCGCTACCCATGTTTTCGCATGCGGCGGTGGTGCCCGATCGGACTCGCGTCATCTACGACGAGGGCGTCCAGTCCGAAAGCATCACCGTAACCAACAAGAGCCCACAGTTTCCGTTTCTCATTCAGTCCTGGATTGAGGATGCGACAGGCAAGAAGGTTACCGCCCCCTTTGTCGTGCTTCCGCCCCTGCAGCGCGTTGAACCTGGAGAGCGCAATGTCTTGCGTGTCGCTTTGACGCCGTCTTCTGCGTTGCCAAGTGATCGCGAGTCGGTCTTCTATCTGAACATTCGCGAAATCCCGCCGAAGTCCGAGGCGGTCAATGCACTGCAGATCGCCCTTCATTCACGGTTGAAACTCTTCTATCGACCAAAGAGCATCAAACCCGAGCGCGGCACCGACACAACGCTCCCAATGACCATTCGGCACGACGCTGCAGCGGGCCAGCTGGTGTTTGACAATCCGACCCCGTTCCATATTACGGTGGTTGGCTTGGCCGGGGAAGACAAGAAGACGATTCCTCTTGAATCGGTCATGGTCAGCCCCATGAGCCAAGCCCAGGTTCCTTTCAAGACGGCATTGCCGAGCAGACTCAATGTCACACATGTCAACGACTTCGGCGGAGAGACAGAAGTCCCCTACGACTGCGGCGCCGGACAGTGCAGGAGCGCCCAGAAATGATGACCGTGAAGCTGCAAGGATGGGCTAAGCGGGTTCGCAAAGCGCTTGCTATTGGTACTTTTCTGATTCTTGCCGCTATCGGCAGCCAATCGGCGTGGGCCCTTACCTGCCAGACTTACACCAACGAAACGCAGTTCGTCGAACCCATAGGTCGTCTGTCAGTTCCCGATTCGGTGCCAGATGGGTCGATCATCTGGATCTCCCCTACTCGCACCACGTCGGGGACGTGCAAGAAGGCGCAAAACGACTGGACCCTTGGCATCGCTGACCCCATCTCCTTTTACTCGGTGATGGGCAAGAGTCAGGCACTCTATCCGGGCGATCCCAATTCTTGGGGCATCAGTATTTCAATCAAGTTCAACGGGACCGAGTATCCGTTGGAGTGGATGTTTTCCGGTGTGCCCACTGAGTTTGTGCTCCCGCCGTGCTCCCCGACGGACTATGAAGCAGGCAGATGCTTCATCAATGTCAGTATCACCTACCAGATCATCATCCGTAAACATGGCCTGTCGCCGTTCTTGAAGCCGACTCAGGACATGTTTTCGCTGTTCCAGTTCGATGGTGTGCGGGGCATCAACTGTTGTCAGCCAAGCTTTCAGTACGTTCTTTCTGGCCTGTCCAACATTGTTGGGACTTCTTGCAAGGTCGACGTGAAAGTGACGCCGGAGCCTGGGGTTATCGATTTCGGTCCGATACAGTCGACCGGAAGCGGCTTCATGCCGGCGGTGCCAACCCAACCGTTCTCGCTCGCGCTCGAAAAGCAGTGCGCGACGCCCATCAAGATTGGGGGTTACCTGCAGACAAGTCACCCAATCATGAACGGTCTGATTTTGCCGACCCGAGACAGCAACTTCGGCATTCGCATTAACGATGCGAACGGCAGGCAGGTTGCGCTTCAAGAGCCCTTTCCGCTGGTCAACTTCTCGGCGAGTCAATCGAATGCCAGTGTGGAGATGTCAGCCAGCCTGGTTTCACTCGGAGTTCCGAAGGTCGGCCCGTTCACCGCGACGGCGACCATCCTGGTTCTCTACGACTGAGTCCGATCGATGCGCTCAGGCTGATCGCAGATTCCGCCGGGCGCAAAGTGATGGTCAGGGAGCGGTTGTGGCCCATGCGGCCTGGGCCATGCCGATGGCTTGGCGGTAGGGGGCAATGAACTCGTCGAGTTCGTCGCCGGTGGCCAACCAGCGGAAGCGAAAGACCAGGCCATCTTCCTCAGGGCTACCTTCGGCAATGTGCTCGAAGGCATTCGGCAGCTCATGCTCGATACGCATCAGGTACAGATGCCACAGTTGTGGATGCGACGCCTTGTTGCCTTCTACTCCGGCCGGGCATTGGCGCTCCAAGATGCCTAGAGGCTCTAATGGGCCGGTGTAGTCGATGCCCGACTCCTCGAGTAGCTCGCGCCGAACGGCAGCTTCCGGCGACTCGCCGGGTTCGACGGTGCCCTTTGGCAACTGCATGTTGCCGTCACCGGGATGAAAGAAAACAAGCAATCGCCCGAGCCTGTCCACCACGCAGGCGCATGCCTTGAGCACAAGGCCGCCGTCGTCGCCGGGGTTCATCAGTCGCCCGCCAGAGCGGCCTTCACGGCAGCGCTGACGACGCCCATGTCCGCCTTTCCAGCGAGACGGGTCTTGACGGCGCCCATCACCTTGCCCATGTCGCCAGGCCCTTTGGCGCCCATTTCGGTGACGATGGCATTGACCTCGGCAGCGATCTCCTCGGCGCCCATGCGCTGGGGCAGGTAGACCTCAAGTACCTTGATTTCGGCAGCTTCCTTGTCAGCCAGATCCTGGCGACCGCCTTGGGCAAAGGCGGCGACCGAGTCCTTGCGCTGCTTGAGCATCTTGTCGATGACGGCGACCACCATCGCATCGTCGAGTTCGATTCGCTCGTCGACTTCCTTTTGCTTGAGTGCGGCCATCAGTAGGCGAATGGTCGCCAAGCGCTCGGATTCCTTGGCGCGCATGGCGCTCTTCATGTCTTCGTTGATACGTTCCTTGAGGGACATGCGTTTTCCTTGAGCAAAAATGAACAAAGCCGCGGCAGGTGACCCCGGCGCGGCTCAATCGTTGCATTGGCCAATGCCAATGCGACGGAGAAAGGCTCTTTAATAGAGCTTCTTGGGCAATTGCATGCTGCGCACGCGCTTGTAATGGCGCTTGACGGCAGCTGCCTTCTTGCGCTTGCGCTCAGCGGTCGGCTTTTCGTAGAACTCGCGGGCACGCAGGTCGGTGAGGAGGCCCAGCTTCTCGATGGTGCGCTTGAAGCGGCGCAGGGCGACGTCGAAGGGCTCGTTTTCTTTAACGCGGATGGTGGTCATTTAACTCGTCAATGCTTTGATGTAGCCCGGCAAGATCGAGAACCCGGCTGCTGGTTTCCTCAACTCGCTCGCGTCTTCGTTGCTCACGAAGCCGCTCTCGTAACTGGCCGTTGAGAAGGGTGGCCAAAAAATTAGCCCTCAATTATAGCAAGCCTTTGTCGGCAATGGAAGATGGCGGTCCGTCAAGCTCGCCAGCGAAGGTACAGATTCATGAAGCGACTCACCTGTGGCTGTCTGATTCCAGTGTTCACTGCCTTGCTTTCAGGGCAGGCAGGCGCCGAAAGCCCGGATCCGTCGCAGGAGCGACTTACTGCGTCGCCCCAGTTCGAGGCGGAGAACGCGCGCTTCCGGAACATGCCCAACCCCCAGGCTCAGCCAAGTGCTTCAGGTTGGGCCATCTGGTCTCGCTTCCTATTTACCGGCAAGGAGGGCACGGTGCCGGTCGATCCCATCCCTGTGCGGATGCTCGACTCCACCTCGTTGCAGGCGCTGGATGACGTGTCCAACCACATTATTCGCTTGGGACACTCCTCGCACATGCTTAAGCTTCGGGGCAAGTGGTGGCTGATCGATCCGGTGTTCGGACCGCGCGCCTCGCCGCTGACTTGGGCGGGGCCGAAGCGATTTCACCCACCTCCGCTTGGCCTGGCAGACGTGCCGCCGATCGAGGGGCTCATCCTGTCGCACGACCACTACGATCACCTCGATGTGCCCACCATCGAGGCACTCAAGGATCGGGTGCGCCGCTATTTCGTGCCGCTTGGGGTGGGCAAGCGCCTGCGCGAATGGGGCATTCCAGCCGATCAGATCCAGGAGTTCGATTGGTGGGATGAGAGCCAATGGGGTGACGTGACCCTGACGGCCACCCCGTCCCAGCACTTTTCCGGCCGTAGCCTGTGGGACCGTGACAGCACCCTTTGGGCCTCCTGGTCGCTGCGAAGCGGGGAGCAGCACATCTTCTACTCGGGCGACTCGGGATACTTTCCAGGCTTCAAGGAGATCGGGCGTCGATTGCCGCCGATCGATATCGCGCTCATGGAAAACGGGGCCTACGACAGCTACTGGCCCAGCGTGCACATGCGCCCGGAAGAGACAGTCCAGGCTTTTCGCGACTTGGGCGCGCGAACGCTTTATCTGGTTCACAACAGCACCTTCGACCTGGCGTTCCACACCTGGCGAGACCCGTTGGAACGCGTATCGGCGCTCGCGCAGGCTCAAGGCATCGATCTGGCGACGCCGGAGATCGGCGAAGTGCTCACGATTGGCAAGCAGCGAGACAACCGACGCTGGTGGGAGGGACTGCGCTGATGGCCGGCGGACCGTGGAGGCTTCAGCCTCCGTAAAAGTCACCGGCGGAGCGATCCGGGTTCCGGCATCAGAGAGCCTGTGCGCAGGCGTCCGCGCTGGCCCAGGCCCACTGGAAGTTGTAGCCGCCCAGCCAGCCGGTCACATCGACCACCTCGCCGATGAAATACAAGCCCGGCTGCTTCGACTCCATCGTCTGCGACGACAGATCTCGGGTGTCGATGCCGCCAGCTGTCACCTCGGCCTTCTTGTAGCCCTCGGTGCCGGTGGGCGTGATCTGCCAGCGACCGATGCGCTCGGCCAGTTGCACGAGGGCGCGGTCGGCCACCTCATTGACAGGGCGAGCAAGCCCCGCATCCTGCGCGACCCACGCATTGGCCAGTCGCGCCGGCATCCATTGCGCCAATTCGTTGGCCACCTGCTTGCGCGATCGGTTCTTGGCTTCGCGAAGGCGCTCCTCCATGGCCACCTCCGGCGCAAAGTCGACGACCAAAGGAGCGCCGGCCTGCCAATAGGAAGAAATCTGAAGCACCGCCGGCCCGGAAAGACCGCGATGCGTGAAGAGCAAGTCTTCGTTGAAGCTCATCCGCGACTTGCCTGTGCCAGTCGAGATGGTCACGGGCAGGGCGAGGCCCGCGAGCTCAGCGTAGGGCGACCAGGCCTCGCCGCCAAATGTGAGTGGCACCAGAGCCGGGCGCGGTTCCACGACGCGCAGGCCGAATTGCTTGCCCAGCCTGAAGCCGAAGTCGGTCGCACCGATCTGCGGAATCGACAAACCTCCCGTCGCGACCACGAGCTTGGCCGCACGCAAAGTTCCGCGCGAGGAGTCGAGCACGTAGGCTCCTCCCTCGTGTCGTACAGCCAGCACGCTGCAAGGCTGCCAGTGCAGCACGCCGGCGCGCTCGCATTCGGAGATCAGCATGTCGATCAACTGCTGCGAAGGTCCGTCGCAGAACAACTGGCCCTTGTGCTTTTCGTGCCAGGCGATGCCGTGGCGCTCCACCAAGTCGATGAAATGCTGGGGCGTGAAGCGGGCCAGTGCGGAGCGGCAGAAGTGCGGGTTGCCGCCGACGAAGTGCCTTTGCGGCGCGCGCGGATCGAGGTCGCGATTGGTGAAGTTGGCTCGCCCGCCTCCAGAGATTCGGATCTTTTCGGCCACGCGGGAGTTGTGGTCGACCAGAAGCACCTTCAGGCCGCGCTGACCGGCCCTGGCGGCGCAGAAGAGCCCGGCTGCACCCGCGCCAATGACGATGACGTCGAAGTCGGCGCTCAAGCCACGCGGGACGCTTGTGCGCCGTCGGGTTGGGCCTTGCCCTTCTCGTCTGTCGCCATCGCGGCGGCCATGCCCTTGAGCACATCGCCCACGACGATCACGGCCGGGCTGCCAAGTCCGGAGTTGGCCAGGATCTCGTGCAGTCGGCCAAGCGTGCCCACGACGTGGCGCTGTTCGCGCAACGTCGCATGCTGCACCACGGCCACCGGCGTTTCGCCGGGCAGTGCACTCAGCAAGCCATGCTGGATGTGAGCGGCGCCCGCCATGCCCATGTAGACGACAAGCGTCAGGCGCGCATCGCGAGCGGCTGCAGCCAGCGCAAGCCAATCGGTCGAATGGGCATCTGGAGCATCGGCCTTGGCATGTCCGGTCACGAAGACGACGCCTTGCGCCCGGTCTCGATGGGTGAGCGGCACGTTCAGCGCGGTGACCGCAGCCAGGCCGGAGGTGATGCCATTGACGACGCGCGCCTCGATGCCCGCAGCCCGCAAGTGCTCCACCTCCTCGCCGCCGCGACCGAAGATGAACGGGTCACCGCCTTTGAGCCGCACCACATGCTCGCCTTCACGCACCGCCGCAATCATCAGCTTCTCGATGAATGCCTGCGGCGTGCTCTTGCAGCCGCCCCGTTTGCCGACATGCACGATTCGGGCGTCGGGCCGAGCGTGCGAAAGCACTTCGTCGTTCACCAGGTCGTCCACCAGCAGCACCGTGGCAGCCCTGATCGCCTTGACGGCCTTGAGGGTGAGCAGTTCGGGGTCGCCAGGGCCGGCACCCACCAGGGTGCAAGTGCCTTGCAGGGATGGGATGGCATTCATGGGTCGAGGGCCATGGTCGCGGCCAGTTGAGGTTGAGATGCTTCGGCGCTGTCGCGCCCCGCTTCGATCAGTGCGCAAAGCCGCGCGACGTGCTCGATCTGGCGAGCGATGGCAAGCGGAACCGGCAGTCGACCATCGAGCACATCCTGGGTGTAGCGGGCGGTCGTGTCTGCGTCGATGGCTTCCGGCAGGCCGGGCACTTCGTCGAGCGTGCCCGCGGCCTGGGCCTGAAGCTCGATGCGCTGCCCATGCACGTAGCCATCCACCTGCGCGGTGCGGCGCGGATCGGCCGCGCTCTCGCCCTCCAGGCCGCGCGAGAGCAGGGCATGCATGTCCAGCAGCGCAAAGGTCTGATTCATCGAATCCAGGTACGCCGGATGCGTGTAGCTCGACAGGACGAGGTTGCCACCAAGCGCCGGCTGCATCAGCTTGACCACGCTGTGAGCCGGATTGCGCAGGCCCACCACCTGGCGCACGGCCAGCAGCCGCTTGAGGCCGGGGCTGAGTACGCCCGTATCGACATGAACAAGCTCGCCGGCACGCAATGCCTGAACGTCCAGTGCGGCCGCGATGCCCATCGCCTCCAGCACCGATGACGAGGTGACGCGCCGCGTTTCGGTCTGGGTACCGTGCAACAGCACGGCGTGTCCCTCGCGGGCCAGCAGGCAGCCGAGCAGCGGCGTGAGCACGGGCAGCTTGCGAGCACCGTTGTAGCTGGGCAGAACCACTGTCAACCGGCCAGATGAAAACCGTGCCATGCGCTCATGGGTGGCGTCGAGAAACCCGGCCATCTCGGCGGGCGTCTCGCCCTTGATCCGCATGGCCAGACAGAAGGCGCCGATCTCCAGGTCGGTCACCGTCCCGTCGAGCACCTGTCCGAAGAGGTCACGCGCCTGGTCGCGGTCGAGCGACCGTGCCCCGCGGGCACCGCGTCCGATTTCCTTGATGTAGTGGCTGATACCCATGAGTGGTCCTGGCTGCCCCCGATTGTCCAGCAAGCCTTATGCCGAATCGCCCAGGTTCTTATGCCCGCGCACGGCATGCGGAAATTGCGGAGGGCCGACTTTCACGATGGCGCCGCCACGGTGACTTCGCTGGCACGCAGCATCCGGCGAAGTTCAGGCACACAGGAGCCGCAACTGGTGCCGCAACGCAGTTGGCACTGCAGGTCGGCCAAGCGTTCGTCTTCGCTCCCGCGCGGCGCATCGGCGCGACCCAATACGTTGACGATGGCGGTCTCGGACACATCCAGGCAGTTGCACACCACTTTGCCGCGGGCGCTGACGCCGCTGGGCGCGCGGCTGCTCGACCGCAGCAACTGGCGTCCGAAGGCCTGAGCTGGCAACTGGTCTTGCACCAGGGTGCGAATCCAGGATTCAGCGCGCGTGTCACCGGCCAGAAGAACGGCGCGCAGGCGACCGTCGCCCATCTTGCTGTCATTCAACCGCAGGGCACGCCGCTGGCCGCGCCCGGCGTCGGCATAGCGCATCGATTCGGGGGCATCCAGCCCCAACAGTGCTTCGATCTCGTCGAGCAACCGTGAGGTTACGGGCTCGCGGTGCGCCGCACGCAGCAAGACGCCGCTCCAAGCCGCGTCTGACGCGCCAAGCGCTACGCCGTCGGCAGCAAAGGGCACGCAGGTGGCGAACTGAAACTGCGTCATCTTGCTTCGCAGAAGATGCAGGATTTGCAATGCGCTGGACGACGGCAGCAGTGCCATGGCCAACAGGGTCCATGGCAGCCGCGCGGCGGCGACTTGCACGGCTGCGTGCTTGAGCTCGGGCTGCTTCGAATCCGGACAGAAGGCGTTGTTGGTCAGCGCATTGACACCGCCCAGCGCCGCACCCTCTGGCCCCTGGCCGCCGACGATCTCGCTGCCCCAGTGCATGGCTGAGAACACTTGTCCGGGCGTGAGATCGGCGCAGCCTTCTACTGGCAGCACGATGGCACCGCGCCGGGAAGAGACGCGCACGAGGTCGCCGTCGCTCAGTTGCCGTTTGCCCATGTCCTGCGGATGCATTTGCAGCGCCGGCTCCGGCACGTGACCGAACAGTCGCCCCAGGGTGCCGGTGCGGCTGGTGCCGTGCCATTGGTCGCGCAAGCGGCCCGTATTGAGCCACAGCGGATGTTCGGCATCCGGTGTTTCCGCGGTCGGTGCGTAGACGGCGTCGACGAAGCGCGCCTTGCCATCCGGGGTGGGAAAGATCCCGTCTTCGTACAGTCGGCTGCAGCCTTCGAGTGCGCCCTCAGGCATGGGCCACTGCTGTGGGCCCTGCGCGTCGAGCTGGGCCCAGTCAAGGCCGGTGATGTCCAGATCGCGCCCGCGCGTCGACTCGCGGTGCTCGAGCCAGATGGCCTCTGCGCCGGCTGCATTGTCAAGCGCGTAGGGAAAGAGGGAACGTCCGTCGTTCGTGCGCCGCGGCAACCGAGTCTCCAGCCGCCGCGCCACATCGACCACGACCGACCAGTCGTGCCGCGCCGCCCCGGGCGCCGGCACCGCCGGGCGGACGCGCGAGATGCGGCGCTCGCTGTTGGTGACGGTGCCGATCTTTTCGCCCCAGGTGGTCGCCGGCAGCAGCACATCGGCAAATGCGCAGGTGGCGGTGGTCGAGAAAGCCTCCTGAACCACCACGAACTCGCAGCGATCCAAGGCACGTCGCACCGTCGCCTGGTCCGGCATGGATTGGGCCGGATTGGTGCAGGCGATCCACAGCGCGCGGATTTCGCCGTCGGCGGCGGCCTGGAACATCTCGACCGCCGTCTTGCCGGGCCGCTCAGGAACCGACGGCACACCCCAGAGCGCAGCGACCTCGGCGCGATGACCGGCGTTGGCCAGGTCCCGATGCGCCGACAGCAGATTCGCAAGTCCGCCCACTTCCCGCCCGCCCATCGCATTGGGCTGTCCCGTGAGTGAGAAGGGGCCGGCGCCGGGGCGGCCGATCTGGCCGGTCGCCAGATGCAGGTTGATCAGCGCCGCGTTTTTGGCGGTACCGGAGGAGGACTGGTTCAGCCCCTGGCAATAGAGGCTCAGCGTGGCGCGAGAGGTGGCAAAAAGCCGCGCGGCGCGCACCAACTGCTCAAGCGTGATGCCGCAAGTGGCGGCTGCCTGCTCGGGCGTGCAGTCGCGAACGCGCTCGCGCAGTGCCTCGAAGCCGCGCGTGTGTTCGGCGATGAAGCGGGGATTCGTCCAGCCTTCACGCAACATGACGTGCAGCATGCCGTTGAACAGCATCACGTCGGTGCCGGGCCGCAGAGGCAGGTACAGGTCGGCGATCTCCGCCGTGTCGGTGCGTCGCGGGTCGGCGACGATGATCTTCATGTCGGGCCGGGCGCGCTTTGCATCCTCGATGCGCCGGAACAAGACCGGATGGGCCCACGCCGCGTTGCTGCCCCCGAAGAACAGGCAGTCGGCGTGGTTGACGTCGTCATAGCAGGTTGGCGGCGCATCCGCTCCCAGCGTCTTCTTGTAGCCTGCAACCGCACTGCTCATGCACAGCCGCGAGTTCGTGTCGATGTTGTTGGTGCCGACAAGGCCCTTGGCGAGTTTGTTGAAGACGTAGTAGTCCTCGGTGAGCAATTGGCCCGAGACGTAGAAGCCCACGGCATCCGGTCCGTGCTGGTCGATGACGCTCGCAAAGCGCTCGGCGACGTCGTCCAGGGCGCCTTCCCATGTGGTGATCGTCGGCGGCATGCCACGCGCGACGCGGCGCATGGGCTGCAGCAGGCGAGTCTGCAGCGTCACCTCGGCGGTTGCCGTGAGGTGAAGCGTCGAGCCCTTGGTGCACAGCCGTCCGAAGTTCGCCGGATGAGCCGGATCGCCGCGAACGCCAGTGATTTGTCCGCCCGCGCTTTCGATGATGACGCCGCAGCCGACGCCGCAGTAGGGGCAGGTCGATTTCGTCTCGGTCATGTCGCTGCCTCCGCATGCGGCGATGTGTCTCTGCCGAACATGAGCGAGTCCCGCAGGCCGGCCACGCTGCGCCCCTCGCGAAGCAACTGGAAATACCAGGTGCCATCGGCCGTGTCGCCATAGAGGCAGGCGCCCACCAGCTTGTCGCCACGGATCACCAACTTCTTGTACACGCCGTCCAACGGATCGTTCAGCACGATCTCCTCGGCGTCGCCGCCGCCCATGAAGTCGCCGGCGGAGAACAGCTCGATGCCCGTCACCTTGAGTTTGGTCGAGGTGACCGAACCGGCATAGCGTCCGATGCCGTACTCGGCCAGGTGATTGGCGGCCACCTGCGCCTGCTCGTAAAGCGGCGCCACGAGGCCATAGGCCACGCCGCGGTGCTGCGCGCATTCGCCCACGGCGTAGATGCGCGCATCGGTCACGGTCTGCAGTGTGTCGTTGACGACGACGCCATGCTCCACGTGAAGGCGCATCGCGTGTGCCAGCTCGACCTCGGGGCGGATGCCAGCGGCCATGACCACAAGGTCGGCGGCGATCTCGTCGCCGTTGGCCATGCGCGCGGCGCAAACGCGCGCGCTGTCGGTGCCCAGCAGGGCTTCGGTCTGGGCTTGCATGCGAAACGCAATGCCGCGTTGCTCCAGCTCGGTGCGCAGCAGCGTTGCGGCGGCACGGTCGAGCTGTCGCTCCATCAGCCAGGCTCCCCGATGAACGACCGTCACCTGCATGCCACGCCGCATCAGGCCATTGGCGGCCTCCAGGCCCAGCAGGCCACCGCCAATGACAACGGCACGCTGGTGCGTGCGCGCGGCGTCGATCATGCATTCGGTGTCCGCAATGTCCCGATATCCGATGACGCCGGACAGATCGTTGCCTGGAATCGGCAGGATGACCGGGCGCGAACCCGTGCACAGCAGGAGCCGGTCATACGTGGCCTCTGTGCCGTCGTCGGCCCGCACGACGCGTCGGCGGCGGTCCACCGACACCACCTTGCGTCCTGAATGCAAGGTGATGCCGTTCTTCTCGTACCAGTCCCAGCCGCTCAGCACGATGTCGTCCAGGGTTTGCTCGCCGGCCAGCACGGGCGACAGAAGAATGCGGTTGTAGTGCGGATGTGGCTCGGCGCCAAAGACGGTGATGTCGTAGCGTCCCGGTGCAATGCGCAGCAGCTCCTGCAGCGTGCGCACGCCGGCCATGCCGTTGCCGATCATGACCAGGCGCGGCCGGCCCTGTTCCTTCGCGCTGTGCATCGTGGAATCCTCGTGCAGGTCGGTCAATGCTGATGGCCACAGGCCGCCAGGAATCCGATCAGCTCCTCGCGCAACTCGTAGTAGCGCGGGTGGGCCAGCAGCGCTTCGCGCGTGCGAGGGCGGGGCAGCGGCACGTCCATGATGTTGCCGATGCGGGCGCGCGGGCCGTTGCTCATCATCACAACACGGTCTGCCAGCAGGATGGCCTCGTCCACATCGTGCGTGACCATGATCGCGGTGACGCGGTTGCGGGCCCACACTTCCATCAGCACTTCCTGCAGTTCCCAGCGGGTGAGCGCGTCCAGCATGCCGAACGGTTCGTCCAGCAACAGCAGCTTGGGCTGCAGCGCAAAGGCCCTGGCGATGCCCACGCGCTGCTTCATGCCATTGGACAGTTCGCTGGCGCGCTTGTGCATCGCGTCGCCCAAGCCCACGCGCTGCAGGTAGTAGCCGACGGCGTCGCGCCGCTCGCCATCACTGACGTGGGGGAAGACGCGCGCCACGCCAAGCATCACGTTGTCGAAGGCGCTCAACCACGGAACCAGGCTGGGAGACTGGAACACCAGGCCCCGATCGGGGCCCGCGTCGCGTACTTCACGGCCGTCGAGCACGATCACACCGTCGCTGAGATCGGTGAGTCCTGCCATCATCGAAAGCACCGTGCTCTTGCCGCAGCCCGAATGGCCGATCAACGAGACGAATTCGCCCTTGGCCATGCGCAGATCGAAGCCATCGACCACGGTCTGCGGGCCTTGAGGGGTGGGATAGGTCTTGACCACATTGGAGAACTCGACGAATCGCTCGTCGCCATGCCGCGCCTCCAGCGTTGGTGCCCCGGGCCGCAGCGCGGGCCCTGTCGCCTGCTGCGCCTGTTGCTCGATGCGCTCGACCAGCGCGGCGTGCCGCATCCGCAGGACGCGAGGCAGCGCGGGGCGCTGTGCCGGGGCATTCACCGCGCGCGGTACCAGCGTCGGCAGCGCGATGACCTGGCCGCTGCCCTGGTGCTGGCGCTCGTGCGAAAGCGTCAGGAGGGTCTGCGTGATCTCGGCGCGCAGTTGTTGAAAGCGTCGATCATGATTCATGGCCGAGCGCTCGCGCGGCCTTTGCAAGTCGATGTCGAAGCTGCGGCCCAGTGTCGCGCCGGCGCCGCCCTTGGTCGGCAGGGTCAGGGTGATGACGCGGTCGGCCATCATCAGCGCTTCGTCCACATCGTTCGTGATGAGAAGCACTGTCTTGCGCTGCGCCGGGTCTTCGCCCCAGATGCGCACGATCTCGTCCTGCAGTTGGGCGCGGGTCAGCGCATCCAGAGCGGACAATGGCTCGTCCATCAGCAGCACGTCGGGGTCGGTGGCGAGGGCTCTGGCGACGCTCACGCGCTGGCGCATCCCGCCGGAAAGCTGGGCAGGTTTCTTGTCGATGGCGGCGCTCAGGCCCACCATCGCCACGTAGCGCTGAACCAGCGCGGCGCGCTCGTTCGCTGCGAGGTGAGATGCGACGCGATCCACCGCCAGTGCAACGTTTTCGCGCACCGTGAGCCATGGCATGAGTGAGTAGCTCTGAAAGACGACGCCGCGATCCGGCCCGGGGCCTTGGATCTGCTCGCCGCGTTTGAGGACCTCGCCGCGGTCGGCGTCGGCAAGGCCAGCCAGCAGGTTGACCAGGGTCGTTTTGCCGCTTCCGGAGAAGCCGACGATGGCGACGAATTCACCTGGAGCGATGCGCAGGTTCAGGTCCGAGAGAACTTCGGTGCGTGCGTTGCCGCGCCCGAAGCCCTTGTGCACGCCGCGAAGCTCCAGCGCGGCAGTTGCTGGCACGACCGACAGTGTCGAAGCGTGGTTCGCTTCATCGCCACGCGCTTCAAGCAGCGAAGTGGTTCGCAGGGCCAGTTCCATGTCGTTCCCCACTTCACGCTTCAGCGATGCGTCACCAGCTGCTGCAGCAGCTGCATGGCGCGGTCGAGTGCAAAGCCGATCAGGCCGATGGTGAACACCGCCACCATGATGCGACCCAGCGAATCGGAGCTTCCATTCTGGAACTCGTCCCAGACGAACTTGCCCAGGCCCGGGTTCTGCGCAAGCATCTCTGCCGCGATGAGCACCATCCAGCCAACGCCCAGCGACAGGCGCATGCCGGTGAAGATGTAGGGCAGGGCGGAGGGCAGAATGATCTTGCTCACTCGCGTGGCCAAGGGCAGCTGGAGCACCCGGCCCACATTCACCAGCTCCTTGTCGACCGAGGTCACGCCGATCGCGGTGTTGATCAGCGTGGGCCACAGCGAGCACAGCGTGACCGTGATGGCAGAGATGAGAAAGCTCTTCTCGAACATCGGTTCGCCCTGGCTGACATACAGCGCGCTCACGACGAGCGTGACGATGGGCAGCCAGGCCAATGGCGACACGGGCCTGAAGATCTGCACCAGCGGGTTGATGGCGGCCTGCACGACGCGCGACGCGCCGGCCATGATGCCCAGCGGCACGGCGATCAGCGTGCCGAGCAGGAAGCCGGTGAACACCGTCAGTAGGCTGGTGCGGATCTGGTCGAAGTACGTGGCCTTGCCCGTGTACTGGCGATGGCGTGGCTGGTAGGCGGGGTCTTCGGCCAGGCGCTGCGCGTTGCGCTTGTCCTGGCGCTCGTAGAACTCGACGGCGCGCTGGCGCTCTGCCAGGTGTTCGCTCCAAAGTCCTTGCGCCTGTTCGACGACGGCCTGTGGGCCTGGCACGGCGCCGAGGCTGGTCTGAATGCGTGCTGCCACGGCAGACCACAACACAAGAAACAGCACCAGTGCGGCCAGCGGCGCGCCGACGTTGAGGAGCAGCTTGCGGCCGTCCATGCGGATGGGCAACAGGCGTTGCATCAATGCGGTCATGACGATGTCCTTCGTATCGAGCCCGGGCTCAGAGCTTGTCGCCGGCCTTCAGGCCGATGGGGAACTTGGCGAGGTAGTCATTGGGCTTGCGGCCGTCGTAGACGATGCCGTCGATGAAGCCGTCCTGCGGCCCCTTGAAGCCATCGGTCTTCGGGAAATCGGCTTCCTTGGCCTTGCCTTCGGTGATCAGCGCGCGCGCGGCCGTCATGTACACATCGGGGCGGTAGACCTGACGGGCGGTTTCCAGATACCAGTTGTCCGGCTTGTCCTGGCCGATCTGACCCCAACGGCGCATCTGCGTCAGATACCAGACCGCGTCGCTGTAGAAAGGGTAGGTGGCGAAGTCCTTGAAGAAGACATTGAAGGCTGGCGCGGGGCGCTTGTCCCCTTTCTCGTACTCGAAAGTGCCGGTCATGCTGTTGGCGATGACCGCCTCGTCGGCCCCCACATAGGCGCTGCCGCTGAGAATCTTCACCGCCTCGGCACGGTTCTTGGGACTGGCATCGAGCCACATGCAGGCGCGAATCAGTGCCTTCACCACGGCCACGTGGGTCTTGGGATTCTTTTCGGCCCATCCACGCGTGACGCCGAACACTTTCTCCGGGTTGTTGCGCCAGATGTCGTAGTCGGTGATGACCGGTACGCCGACGCCCTTGAATACGGCTTGCTGATTCCAGGGTTCGCCAACGCAGTAGCCGTTGATGGTGCCGGCTTCCATGGTGGCGGGCATCTGTGGCGGCGGTGTCACCGACAGCAGTACATCGGCCTTGGCGGTGCCGGTGATGTCGCCTTCGGTGTAGTAGCCGGGGTTGAGTCCGCCGGCAGCGAGCCAATAGCGCAGTTCGTAGTTGTGCGTGGATACCGGGAACACCATGCCCATCTTGAAAGGCTTGCCTTGCGACTTCCACTTGTCCACGACCTTCTTGAGCGCGTCGGCCTTGATGGGGTGCTTGACCTTGCCGGCCTCGGTGGGCAGCAGCGGCTTCATCTGTTCCCAGACCGCGTTCGAGACCGTGATGGCGTTGCCGTTGAGGTCCATGCTGAAGGCGGTCACGATGTCGGCCTTGGTGCCGAAGCCGATGCTGGCGCCCAGAGGTTGGCCTGCCAGCATGTGTGCGCCGTCGAGCTGGCCGTCGATCACGCGGTCGAGCAGCACTTTCCAATTCGCCTGAGCTTCGAGGGTCACGGCAAGGTCTTCGTCTTCAAAGAAGCCCTTCTCATAGGCAATGACCAGTGGCGCGCAGTCGGTCAGCTTGATAAAGCCGAATTTCAGCGTGTCTTTCTCGACGCCGCCTTTGGCGGCAAAGGCGCGGGGCAGGCCGAGGACGGTGCTGCCGGCCAGGGCGGCAGCACCGCCGAGCCATTGGCGGCGGCGAAGCGTGCGGGAAGAGGACTGAGGCATCGTGGACTCCAGACAAACCAAAGAAAGAAAACAAAAAAGGCGTCCTCGATCCGCGTTCGCCGTGCTGCACTGAAGCAGCGGCGAATGCATTCGAGGACGCCTTTGTCCTGGTCGGCTGAACGCCTTCCGTCATTGGACTGCGTTGCCTTCAGACCCCTGATGGGTCTACGCGCTCAGTTGAGCAAGCCGCGTGCCAAGCCTTGTTCAGTGCTCCGCGCTCCCAAATCGATAGCAGCAACGCCAATGCGCACGCGGATCGGGGCGGGACGTCGCGCAACTCGCCGGAACTGAGTGCGCAGGCACAGTGCTTGTGCATTGCACCAAATCGGGCCGGGGCGGCCGGACGATCCGGTTCAACGTGCTTCGTTCGTGGGCAGGAACTCGGACATGGCCAGCACCGACTCGGCCACGTCGACCAGGCGCCGGTTCTGGTTCATGGCGGTCTGGCGCAGCATCTTGTGGGCGTCTTCTTCCGACAGGCGCCGGTGCGCCATCAGCAACCCCTTGGCGCGTTCCACCAGCTTGCGCTCGTTGAGCGAGGCGCGCGCCGTCTGCAACTCATCGTTCACGGCCTGTATGCGTTGGGCCTGCTCCTGCACCAGATCGAGAATGGAGCGTTGCAGTTGCACCCCGTAAGAACGTGCTCCTCCGATGGCGGTCGGCATCAAGGGCGCGCGGTCGAAGAAGTCTTCGGGCGTGTGGGCCGGTGCACCAGGCAGTCTTGCCAGCAGCGCGTGCTGTGTCTGAAGCTCGTGACGCGCCTGGACCAGCCGATCCTGGCTGAGAGTCAGCAGTTCCCTCATGAGTTCAACCTCGGTCCTTCGCATGGCGTTGATCCGTTGCGAGCACACCTCGAACCACACGGCGCTTTGTTCGCCATCCAGCGTGGCGCCGGGCAGCGCTGCGCACGCGATGCGGCGAAGTCGCTCCAGTTCGGCCGTCGGCGCTTCGTCCAGGCTGGCTTTCCACAACTGGAGCAATGCAGGACTGGCGAACTCTGCGACGATGCGAAAGCACTGCTCTTGCGAGTCGATCAGATGAAGCCAGTGCTGCTGCCGTGCCAGGTCGTTCACACCCGAGGCAAACGCCAGCGCACCGCAAGCGCGCTCCTGGCCGGCGAACTCCTTGCCTTGCATCAGATTGAACAGCGCGACGAGCGGCCGGGACAGGGCCGGATCGCTGGCCTCATCAGCTGCTTCGAAGACCACCCCCAGAAGGGCGCCGATGAGCTTGACGTAGGCCGAGGTGGCACGTTCGGCCGAAAGCCCTTGCGCCCGGATGCTCCGGCGCAATGCGGGAAGAGCGTCCAGCCCCGCGAGCGCCCAGGCCACGCGGTTGCAAAGGCGCGCACCCGGAGCGCCATGCGGCGATTCGATCAAATGTGCGAGCGCGTTGCGCAAATGCCCTTCCTGCTCGTCGCTCTGCGCCGTCTGCCCATCCAACTCTTGCGCAAAGCGCTGCCCGCCCGAGCCCAGCCAGCCGTTGGACAGACCCCGTTCGCGCTGAAGCGCATGCACGAGCGAACCGATGGCACCGACCAGTTCGACCGAGCGGCCCAACTGTTCGAGGACTTCGATTTCGCATTGCCTGGCAGCGACCAGGAAGCTCAGACCGGACTTCATCGCGTGCGGAAGGGATCTCTTGTGTGACTCGAGGGCCATTGAGCAAGTCCCGTGCCTTGCCATGCCTCGCCGCCTACACTTCCGGCCATGCTGGTGTTGGGAATCGAATCGTCTTGTGATGAAACCGGGGTCGCGTTGGTCGAGACGCAAGGCTCGGCCGTGCCCAGGCTGCTTTCGCACGCATTGCACAGTCAGATTGCCATGCACCAGGCCTACGGGGGCGTGGTGCCGGAACTGGCCAGTCGCGATCACATCCGCCGCGTATTGCCGTTGACGCAATCGGTGCTGGGCGAAAGCGGCCGCGACCTGGACGAAGTGGACGTGGTGGCCTATACGCGTGGGCCTGGCTTGGCAGGCGCGCTTCTGGTTGGCGCCGGCGTGGCTTGCGCCCTGGGCGTTGCGTTGGGCAAGCCCGTTCTGGGGGTACACCATCTCGAAGGGCATCTGTTGTCGCCATTCCTGAGCGCGGATCCCCCCGAGTTCCCGTTTGTCGCGCTACTGGTCTCTGGCGGTCATACGCAATTGATGGCGGTCGAAGCCGTCGGACGCTATGAAATCCTCGGCGAGACCATTGACGATGCCGCAGGAGAGGCGTTTGACAAGAGCGCAAAACTGCTCGGCCTGCCTTACCCCGGTGGCCCCTGGCTCGCCAAGTTGGCCGAACAGGGCGATTCCCAGGCCTTCAAGCTGCCTCGCCCGCTGCTGCACAGCGGCGATCTGGACTTCTCGTTCGCCGGACTGAAAACTGCGGTGCTCACGCAGGCGCGGCGTCTCGGCGACGACCTCGAGTCGAGAAAGAGCGATCTCGCAGCCTCCACGCAGGCAGCCATCGTCGAAGTGCTGCTCAAGAAATCGCTGGCCGCGTTGGATCGCACCGGCCTTGGCCGATTGGTCGTGGCTGGGGGCGTGGGAGCGAATCGCAGCTTGCGGGAGCAGTTGAACGCAGCCTGCGCTCGGCGCAATGTCCGCGTTCACTATCCCGAGCTTGCCCTGTGCACAGACAACGGCGCCATGATTGCCATGGCGGCGGCGATGCGCATGCAAGCGGGCCTGGAAGCCGCGTCGGCCCGCTACGCCTTCGACGTCAAGCCGCGATGGCCGCTTGATGCACTGCCGCTGGCTGGCGCGGCAGCATAGGCGGCACGGTTACCGGACGCGACGGCTCCAGCGAAATCCCTTCAGGCATGCCGTCGGCCAGGCTGCGGGTGCGGCTTGCGCGGCGAGTCGCCTGCAGCGGCAGCACGTCGAGCATGCGCGTCCACAACTCGGACCATTGCGGCCAGTCATGGCCACCTTCGGTGGTGAATACGCGATCGGACGGAAGGGCATCGGCCAGCAACTGGTGATTGGGCGCGAAGCGATCGGCCAGACCAAAACCGAGGTAAAGAGGGGGCAGGTGCTTCGCCGCCTCGCCGCCGTCGGCGTACTGCTGCAACCAAGGCCACAACTTGCGGTCGATCTCCTCGTCGGGCGCCGGGCCATCCGGAGCCCGCCAGGTACGCAGCCCACCGGCCTTGCGGATTTCTGCGCCGAGCGGGCGGCGGCCCAAGTAGGGCGCCAGCGCGACGATGCCGTCCACGCCACCCGGCCGAGCCAGTTCATGAATCAAAGCGCCGAAGCCGCCGATGGAGATGCCCACCAGCCAGATCGTTTCGTAGCCGCGCGCCCGTTGAGGTTGAAGCACATCGGCGTCGAGTCGCTCGATGAAGGTCTGGTCGTAGTAGTAGGAGACGTCGGCGTCCACCAGGAGCACGTCGGCTTCGAGGTCCCGCTCTCGCACTGCGCTGACGAAACCTTCGCGCTCAAAGTCCTCGGGCGCCAGATACGCGCCGGGCAGAAAGATCATCAGTGTGTCCGAGCGTGAAGTTTTGCCCGAACGCATGATTTGCGTGCCCATTGGTTTCATCGGTTACAGCTCCTTCTGGCCACAATACGATCTATAAAGCGTCAATCCGTCCTCATAAGCACAAAGTTAACAAGCCTTTGTGCCTCAAAAGACGTAGGGATGCTTCCGGATTGTCGGCTGTTGTTGTGAAACCAAAAGCAACTGAATGTTGCAATTACAGATTAGTGCAACAAAAAAGTAAACCCGCCGGTTTCGACACCGGCGGGTTTCTTCGTTTTGGGCGCTGTGGATCCGCCCTTTGGCTCTCCGAAATCTCAGTTGATCGCGAGCTGGCTGATGTTGCGTTCCGGGACCTTCTTGGAAAGCTTCAGGCTCAGGACGCCGTTTTCGAGCTTGGCCTCGCTGGCCGCGACGTCGATCTCAAGCGGCAACTCGTAAGCAGCCTTGAATTGCCGCTTGGCGTCAGCCTTGCTCTCGATGCGCACCGTCGCGCCTTCGATCGAGATGGCGAGGTCGTCACGGGACAGGCCTGGGACGTCAAGCGACAGGCTCCAGTTCTTCTCGTCCTGTTCGAACTGCATGTTCCGCGAGGGAGCTGCCGTGAAGGCTTCGTTGAAGAATCGCTCGAAGCTGCGGTCGAATGCGCGCGGGGAGAAGTTGCGACTACGGATGACGGTGGGTGCAAAAAACATGGACGGCTCCTTGAAGAAGTTGGGCAAACGACGGGCGCGGAGAATCGCGTCCCTTACACTGCGCGGCCTTCAACCATGAGTGCCGCATGCATCCAAGCTGGGAATGTGCGCGGCGCTTTTCAAGTCGATGCGCAATCCCTTTTTTTCGCGACGTGAACTCTTGAAAACGGGCGCCGCGGCACTATGCGCCGGCGCCGGTAGCGTGAGTCTTTCGCAAGCTTTGGCGGCAACCCGCCAAGCCAAGGCCGCTTCATCCGAGCCCATCCGGCTGGCGCTGATCGAGAGCCTCAGTGGCGCCTTTGCAAATACCGGCGAAGCCGTTTGGCGCAACCTCATCTGGGCAACGGAGCGGGTCAACCAGCGGGGGGGCGTCACGATCGCCGGCACGAAGCGGCTGCTGGCGCTTGAACGCTACGACAGCAAGGGGCAGAACGAAGAGGCGCTGTCCGCGCTGCGTTCGGCGCTCGATGACGGAGCGCGCATCGTGCTGCAGGGCAATTCTTCAGCCATTGCCGCAGCGCTTGTCGATGCCATCGAGAAGAACAACCAACGCGACCCCTCCAGGCAGGCGGTCTTCCTCAACTACTCGGCGGTCGACCCGGCGCTCACCAACGAGCGCTGCAGCTTCTGGCACTTTCGTTTCGACGCTCATGCCGATATGCGCATGGCAGCGCTGATGCAGGTCATTCGCGATGATCGTGAGCTCAAGCGTGTCTATCTCATCGGACAGGACTACAGCTTCGGACAGGCCGTGTTGCGCGAAGCACGCCGCCAACTCGGCGAAGTGCGCGGCGACGTGCAGATCGTGGGTGATGAACTGCACCCCATGGGCCGGGTGAAGGACTTCGCGCCCTATGCGAACAAGATCATGGCCAGCGGCGCGCAGGCGGTGATCACGGGCAATTGGGGCAATGACCTGACGCTGTTGGTGAAGGCTGCACGCGAGATCGGGTTTTCGGGCAAGTTCTATACCTTCTATGGCAATGCGCTGGGTGCGCCGGCGGCCATCGGCGAGGCGGGTGTTGGCCGCGTCGTGGCGGTGGCAGACTGGCTGCCCAACGTGCCAACTGGCGAATCGGCCGCCTTCTACAAGGCATTTCGCGAACGCTTCCCCAAGCCAGCCGACGACTACGTTCACATGCGCATGCAGCTCATGATCGAGGCGTTGGCCCAGGCGATCTCGCGCGCTGGCAGCAGTGAAGCATCGCCGGTGGCGCGGGCACTTGAGCACGCCGACGTCTCGCTCGCGGGGCAGCGCGGCTTCATGCGATCCGAAGACCACCAATTCCAACAGTCGCTCGTGGTCGGGGTGATGGACCGCCGGGGTGAGCCGGGCGTGCAGTTCGATGTGGAGGGCTCTGGCTACGGCTTCCGCGTCATCCGCAGCCTCTCGGCCGAACAGGCGCGCATGCCGACGACCTGCCGCATGGTGCGACCTTGAGCGACTAGACATTTCCGGACAATGACATGAGACAAGCCATTTCGAACCTGGAAGCATCTCGCATTCGCGAGGTGGCAAATGCCGGCATCGGCCGCACCGACGTGCTGGCCTTCTGGTTCGGCGAGAGCGATGAAGTCACGCCTGACTTCATCCGGCAAGCCGCGCTCGACTCCCTGGCCAAGGGCGAGACGTTCTACGCGCACAACCTCGGCCTGCCCGAATTGCGCGACGCCGTGGCCGGCTACATGAGTCGCTACCACCCCAGGGTGGATGCCGGGCGCATCGCGGTGACTTCGGGCGGCGTCAGCGCGCTGATGCTGGCCGTCCAGGCGCTGGTCGATGCGGACGATGACGTCGTGGCCATTACTCCCGTCTGGCCAAACCTGACGGCTCAACCGGCCATCATGGGCGCCAAGGTCCGGTGCGTGTCCCTCACTTCGCGCGATGGAGAGTGGATGCTGGACATGGACGCCGTGCGTGCCGCCGTCACGCCGGCAACCCGCCTCTTGATCGTCAACGCGCCCAACAATCCGACCGGTTGGACGCTCAGTCGCCCGGAGCAGGAGGCATTGCTCGCACATTGCCGCGCGACGGGCACCTGGATCCTGGCCGACGAGGTATATGAGCGGCTCTATTTCGAGCCAACAACCAACGGCTGCGCGCCGAGCTTCCTCGATATTGCCTCGCCGGATGATCGGTTGGTGGTGGTCCACAGCTTCAGCAAGAGTTTTCTGATGACGGGTTGGCGTCTGGGTTGGCTGGTCCTTCCGCCGCAGTTGGTCGAAGGCATTGGCAAGCTGATCGAGTTCAACACCTCTTGCGCAAGCGTCTTTACTCAGCGGGCTGGCATCGCCGCCTTGCAGCGCACCGATGAGGTGACTCCGCGCGTGGTTGCGCACCTCAAGCAATGCCGTGACACATTGGTGCCGTTGCTGAAGCAGGTGCCTGGCGTACAGGTGGCGCCAGCGCGGGGAGGCATGTACGCGTTCTTCCGGATCGACGGTTTTAGCGACTCGCTGTCGCTCGCCAAGCGACTGGTGGTCGAGGCAGGCCTCGGTCTGGCGCCCGGTTCTGCCTTCGGAGAAGAGGGCGAGGGGTGGCTTCGCTGGTGTTTTGCCTCCAAGGACCCGGCCCGCTTGCGAGAAGGTGTCGAGCGCCTACGCAATTGGTTGTCTGCGCAATAAATCCCCCGTTTTATGGCCCGGTATATAATCGTCGGGCTTTGCATCTCGCAAGGGCACACGGCGCGTGCAGTTCCATCGCGCGCTCGCAAGTCAAATATTCCGGAACGACAGGAAATCAAACATGATCAATTCCGCCGCCAAGGCAGAGATCGTCAAGGACAACGCACGCGCTGCCAACGACACGGGCAGCCCAGAAGTGCAAGTCGCCATTCTCACCGCTCGCATCAACGAGTTGACGCCGCACTTCAAGACGCACGCCAAGGATCACCACGGCCGCCGCGGTCTGCTGCGCCTCGTGAGCCGCCGCCGCAAGCTGCTGGACTACCTGAAGTCCAAGGACGCCGACCGCTACACTGCGCTGATCGCTAAGCTGGGTCTGCGCAAGTAAGCGCCAATCACATGCAAGACGCCTGAGTTAGCCCGCTAGCTCAGGCGTTTTTTACTTCGGAGCTGCACCACAGAGCGAAGCTGTGTCATTCCAACAAGGTCTGCGCCACTTGTGATGTGGCGGGTTTTGCTGGAATGGCATCGTGTTCTGGGCAAGCTGCTCCGGCCGTTGCAGGCACCTTTTCCGGGGCCTGCTCACAACAAGGAGCAAACATGAGCCTTTTCAATAAAGTCACCAAGTCCTTCCAGTGGGGCGACAAGACCGTCGTCATGGAAACGGGTGAGATCGCCCGTCAGGCCACGGGCGCAGTGGTGGTGGACATCGACGGCACCGTTGTGCTGGCTACCGTGGTGGCCTCCAAGAGCGCCAAGCCGGGTCAGGACTTCTTTCCGCTGACGGTCGACTACATCGAGAAGACCTACGCGGCGGGCAAGATTCCCGGCAGTTTCTTCAAGCGTGAAGCCAAGCCCAGCGAACTTGAAACCCTGACGTCGCGTCTGATCGATCGGCCGATCCGCCCGCTGTTCCCCGAAGGTTTCCTGAACGAAGTGCATGTGGTCATCCACACGTTGTCGCTCAACCCCGAGGTGGATGCCGACATCGCCGCCATGATCGGCGTCAGCGCCGCACTCTCGATCTCCGGCATTCCGTTCAGCGGCCCGATCGGTGCTGCGCGCGTGGGCTACATCAATGGTCAGTACGTGCTCAACCCAGGCAAGACGGCTCGCCAGGACTCGCAGATGGATCTGGTCGTCGCCGGCACCGAAGCTGCCGTGCTGATGGTCGAATCCGAAGCCCTGCAGTTGTCCGAAGAAGTGATGCTCGGCGGTGTGGTTTTCGGCCACGACCAGGCCCGCGTTGCCATCGAGGCCATCCACGAACTGACCCGCGACGCCGGCAAGCCTGTCTGGGACTGGCAGCCCGCCGCTAAGGACGAGGCTTTCATCTCCAGGGTCACCGCCGTGGCCGAAGAAAAGCTGCGCTCCGCCTACCAGATTCGCAGCAAGCAGGCTCGTACCCAGGCCTTGCGCCAGGCGCAGGCCGATGTGCTCGCTGCTCTGGGTGAGTCCGGCGAAGCGGTCGATGCCGCCAAGGTCGGCGACCTCATGTTCGAACTCGAAGCCAAGATCGTGCGCAGCCAGATTCTGGCCGGCGAGCCGCGCATCGACGGTCGTGATACGCGCACCGTTCGCCCGATCGAAATCCGCAACGCCGTGCTGCCCCGTACGCACGGCTCCGCTTTGTTCACCCGCGGCGAAACGCAGGCCCTGGTGGTGACCACCTTGGGCACGGAGCGCGACGCGCAGCGCATCGACGCTCTGGCGGGCGAATACGAAGACAATTTCCTCTTCCACTACAACATGCCTCCCTTTGCCACTGGCGAAGTGGGTCGCATGGGCTCGACCAAGCGCCGGGAAGTCGGCCATGGCCGCCTGGCCAAGCGTGCCCTTGTGGCCGTATTGCCGAAGAAGGACGAGTTTCCTTACACCATCCGCGTCGTGTCGGAGATCACCGAGTCCAACGGCTCATCGTCGATGGCGTCGGTCTGCGGTGGCTGCCTGTCGATGATGGACGCCGGTGTGCCCTTGAAGGCGCACGTGGCAGGCATCGCCATGGGCCTGATCAAGGAAGAAAACCGCTTCGCCGTGCTGACCGACATCCTGGGCGACGAAGATCACCTTGGCGACATGGACTTCAAGGTGGCCGGTACGACCAACGGCATCACCGCGCTGCAGATGGACATCAAGATCCAGGGCATCACGAAGGAGATCATGCAAGTCGCTCTGGCGCAGGCCAAGGAGGCACGCATGCACATCCTGGGCAAGATGCAGGACGCGATGGGCGAGGCCAAGACCGAGGTGTCCAACTTCGCGCCCAAGCTCTATACGATGAAGATCAATCCGGAAAAAATCCGGGACGTGATCGGCAAGGGCGGCGCCGTGATCCGTGCGCTGACCGACGAAACCGGCACGCAGATCAACATCGAGGAAGACGGCACGATCACGATCGCCGCTACCGATGGCGCCAAGGCCGAGGAGGCCAAGCGCCGTATCGAGCAGATCACGGCAGAGGTGGAAATCGGCAAGGTCTACGAAGGCCCGGTCACCAAGATCTTGGACTTCGGCGCGCTGATCAATCTGCTGCCCGGCAAGGACGGCCTGCTGCACATCAGCCAGATCGCGCACGAACGTGTGGAGAAGGTCAGCGACTACCTCAGCGAAGGCCAGATCGTGAAGGTCAAGGTCCTCGAGACCGATGACAAGGGGCGCGTCAAGCTTTCTATGAAGGCTCTGGCCGAGCGACCGGCTGGCATGCCGGAAGGCGGCGAGCGGGGTGAGCGTGGCGAACGCGGTGACCGTCGCGAGCGTCCTCCGCGCGAGGAACGCGCGCCACGTGCCAGCAACGTCGAAGGCAATAACGACGCTTCGGTCAACCAGCAGCAACAGCAGCCGTCTGGCGACGCCGAACCCGGCCAGCAGGGCTGACAGTGCGTGCCTCGCCTGTGTGGCGGGGCATCACTCTCGGTATTCTTTGCCAACTCAGCCGCCCGCGTTAACACGCTGGCGGCTTCGTCGCCAGAGGGATCATGAAAGCCATTGAAATTGCGTCCTACGGTGCCCCCGAGGTACTTCGTGAAGTCGAGCGTCCCGATCCGGCTGCCGGATCGGGCGAACTGCTGATCCGCGTTTCGGCCAGCGGCGTGAACCGGCCAGACGTGCTTCAGCGCAAAGGCCACTACCCGGTTCCGCCGGGTGCGTCTGACCTTCCAGGGTTGGAGGTCGCAGGCGAAATTGTCTCGGGCGACGAGGCGGCCATGCGAGAGGCTGGGCTGAAGGTGGGTGACCGCGTGTGCGCGCTCGTGGCTGGCGGCGGCTACGCGCAATTGTGCGTCGCTCCCGTGGCGCAGTGCCTGCCGGTTCCCAAGGGCTGGAGTGACATCGAGGCGGCCTCGTTGCCAGAGACGTTCTTTACCGTGTGGAGCAATGTCTTCGATCGCGGTCGCCTGCAAAAAGGCGAGACCCTGCTGATCCAGGGCGGTACGAGCGGAATCGGCGTCACTGCCATTCAACTCGGCAAGGCTCTGGGTGCGACAGTGATCGCCACGGCGGGAAGCGATGAAAAGTGCGAGGCGTGCAAGCGCCTTGGCGCGGATCACGCCATCAATTACAAGACGGCCGACTTTGCCGAAGAGGTCAAGCGCCTCACGAGCGGCAAAGGGGCGGACGTGATCCTGGACATGGTCGCTGGCGAGTACGTGGCGCGCGAAGTCAGTTGCCTGGCCGATGACGGTCGACTCGTGATCATTGCGATTCAGGGGGGTGTCAAAAGCGGCTTCGATGCCGGGCAGGTCCTGCGTCGCCGGCTGGTCATCACGGGCTCGACCTTGCGTCCGCGCCCGGTGGAATTCAAGGGGGCCATTGCCAAGTCCCTGCGCGAGAAGGTGTGGCCGCTGCTGGAAAGCGGAGCCGTGCGACCCGTGATCCACAGCACGTTCGCTGCTGCTGGCGAACCTAGCGGAGCATCACAGGCGCACGCATTGATGGAATCGAATCAGCACATCGGGAAGATCGTGCTGAACTGGCAAGGAAACTGAAAGCATGACGGTTCACAAGAGCAAACTGATTGCCGGCAACTGGAAGATGAACGCCAGCCTGGCTTCCAATGAGACCTTGCTCAAGGCGGTGCTGGAAGGTCTGGGTGCGTCCGTGTGCGATGTCGCCGTTTGCGTCCCCGGTCCCTACCTTGCCCAGGTGGGCGGGATCGTCAGTGGCAGCGCGATCGCGCTCGGCGCGCAAGACGTCTCTGCACATCCGAGCGGGGCATACACCGGCGAGCAGTCGGCGGCGATGCTCCAGGAGTTCGGTGTCCGTTATGCAATCGTAGGTCACTCGGAGCGTCGCCAGTACCACGGCGAGCGCGACGAAGTCGTTTCTGCCAAGACGGCGATGGCCCTCCGACACGGCATCACGCCCATCGTCTGCGTCGGCGAGACGCTCGCCGAGCGCGAGGCCGGTCAGACCGAAGAGGTGGTCAAGCGGCAGTTGGCGGCCGTCATTCACGACAACGGTCACTGCATCAGCGAGATCGTCGTCGCGTATGAGCCGGTGTGGGCCATCGGCACTGGTAAGACCGCCACGCCCGAGCAGGCGCAGGCAGTGCACCATTTGCTGCGCGCTCAATTGCACCACGCAGCTGGCGACCATGCCGCCGGCATTCGTATCCTTTACGGTGGCAGCATGAATGCTGCCAACGCGCCACAGTTGCTGGCCCAGCCCGATATCGACGGTGGCCTGATCGGCGGCGCGTCCCTGAAGTCGGCCGACTTCCTGCAGATCATTGCTGCCGCGAACGACGTCGCAAAAGCTGGCGTCCGCCCCTGATACCCAAGAAACAAGAAATCCGGAGTAAGAACGAATGAACGTGATGATGAATTTGCTGGTCGGCGTCCAAATGCTGGCAGCCCTGGCAATGATTGGCCTGATCCTTCTTCAGCATGGCAAGGGGGCGGATATGGGCGCTGCCTTCGGCAGTGGCAGTGCAGGTAGCCTGTTTGGCGCCAGTGGCAGCGCCAACTTCCTGTCGCGCACGACGGCGGCCCTGGCAGTGGTGTTCTTTGGATGCACGTTGGGCCTGGCTTACCTGGGGCACTCGCGTCCGGCCGGCGGCGACAGCTTGCTCGAGCGCGCAGCGACCCAGGCCCCAGCGGCTCCGGCGGCTGCACCTGTCGCGCCTGCCTCTGAAATTCCGGCTGGCGCAAGCCAGAAGCCGGCTGCCGCTCCCTCGACGGGCGCCGCTGCAGGGCAGCCCGCGGGCGCAAAAGCACCGGCGTCTGGCAGTGCCGATCAGATCCCAAACAAATGAGTTGGTGAACTTGTGTGCAGTCGTGACGGAAACGACCGCATTTCAGGGTAAACTCTAAAGCTGTCCGGAAAGCCAAAAGCCAGAGGTACTCGCCTCGGTACCTCATGCCATCCGGGCACACGAATACAGCCGTCGTGGTGAAATTGGTAGACACGCTATCTTGAGGGGGTAGTGGCGAAAGCTGTGCGAGTTCGAGTCTCGCCGACGGCACCAAATCTCACCGGCAGGAATTCCTTCCTGCCGGTGGCAAGCGGTAAAGAACCCCCGATGACCCTCGATTCCTATCTCCCCGTCCTTTTGTTCATCCTGGTCGGTGTCGGTGTAGGAGTTGCACCGCAGGTCCTCGGTTTCTTGTTGGGCCCCAATCGCCCTGACGACAAGAAAAACTCCCCATACGAATGCGGCTTCGAAGCCTTCGAGGACGCCCGCATGAAGTTCGATGTGCGCTACTACCTGGTCGCCATCCTCTTCATCCTGTTCGATCTTGAAATTGCATTTCTCTTTCCCTGGGCCATTGCGCTCAAGGAGATCGGCGCTGTTGGCTTCTGGGCCATGATGATTTTCCTGGCCATCCTCGTCGTGGGCTTCGTCTACGAGTGGAAAAAAGGCGCCCTTGACTGGGAATGACGAGGAACTAAGCAAATGGCCCTTGATGGCGTTTTGAAAGAAGGCTTTGTCACCACGACGTACGACACCGTGGTGAACTGGGCCAAGACCGGCTCGCTGTGGCCGATGACTTTCGGTCTTGCATGCTGCGCGGTCGAAATGATGCATGCGGGTGCGGCTCGCTACGACATCGATCGCTTTGGCATGCTGTTCCGTCCCAGCCCTCGCCAGTCCGATCTCATGATCGTGGCCGGCACGCTGTGCAACAAGATGGCGCCGGCATTGCGCAAGGTTTACGACCAGATGCCGGAGCCGCGCTGGGTGCTCTCGATGGGCTCCTGCGCCAACGGCGGTGGCTACTATCACTACAGCTATTCGGTGGTGCGTGGCTGCGACCGCATCGTTCCCGTCGACGTGTATGTGCCTGGCTGTCCGCCGACGGCAGAGGCGCTGCTCTACGGAATCATTCAGCTGCAGCAGAAGATCCGCCGCACCAACACCATTGCGCGCGCTTGAGACGCGGATGCCGACGATGAGCGATTTCGCAATTTCCCCTGAATCCTTGCAGGCCACCTTGGTTGAGGTGCTGGGCAGCAAAGCCAAGCGCGTCAGCGTCGAGTTGGGTGAAGTCAACCTGGTGGTGGACGCGGCTGACTATCTGGAAGTGGCCCGCCTGTTGCGCGACGCGCCGGGCTGCCGGTTCGAGCAGTTGATCGACCTTTGCGGCATGGATTACTCCAGCTACCGCGACGGCGAATGGGAGGGCTTGCGCTTCGGCGTGGTGAGCCACCTGCTGTCCGTGGCCCTCAATCAACGCGTGCGCCTGACTGTTTTTGCGCCTGACGATGATCTGCCGGTGGTCGACTCTGTCAGTGCCATCTGGAACGCGGCTGTGTGGTTCGAGCGCGAGGCATTCGATCTCTATGGCATCGTGTTCGAAGGGCACGAAGATCTGCGCCGAATCCTGACGGATTACGGTTTCATCGGCCACCCCTTCCGCAAGGATTTCCCGATCTCGGGTCATGTGGAAATGCGCTACGACCCCGAGGCGAAGCGCGTGATCTATCAGCCGGTGACCATCGAGCCGCGCGAAATCACGCCGCGCGTGATCCGCGAAGACAAGTACGGCAGCGGCCTTCACTGAGGCGCACGAGTTCCATGGCTGAAATCAAGAACTACACACTCAACTTCGGGCCACAGCACCCGGCGGCGCACGGCGTGTTGCGCCTGGTGCTCGAGCTCGATGGCGAAGTCATCCAGCGCGCAGATCCGCACATTGGCCTGCTGCACCGCGCCACCGAAAAGCTGGCCGAGACGCGCACTTTCATCCAGTCCTTGCCCTATATGGACCGGCTGGACTACGTCTCGATGATGAGCAACGAGCACGCGTATTGCCTGGCCATCGAAAAGATGCTGGGTCTGGAAGTGCCGCTGCGTGCCCAGTACATCCGCGTCATGTTCGCCGAGATCACGCGCCTGCTGAACCACCTGCTTTGGCTTGGTGCGCACGGGCTGGATTGCGGCGCGATGAACATGCTCATCTACTGCTTCCGTGAGCGGGAAGACTTGTTCGACTTGTACGAGGCAGTGTCGGGTGCTCGCATGCACGCGGCCTACTTCCGTCCTGGTGGCGTGTACCGCGATCTGCCGGACACCATGCCGCAGTACAAGGTCAGCAAGATCAAGAATGCCAAGGCGATTGCCAAGCTCAACGAGAACCGCCAGGGCTCGATGCTGGATTTCGTTGACGACTTCTGCAAGCGCTTTCCGAAGATGGTTGACGAGTACGAGACGCTGCTCACCGACAATCGCATTTGGAAGCAGCGCACGGTCGGCATCGGCGTGGTTTCGCCCGAGCGAGCCCTCAATCTGGGCTTTACCGGAGCCATGTTGCGTGGCTCCGGCGTCGAGTGGGATCTGCGCAAGAAGCAGCCTTACGACGTCTACGACCGCATGGACTTCGATGTTCCGGTGGGCAAGACTGGAGATTGCTATGACCGCTACCTGGTCCGTGTCGAAGAGATGCGCCAGGCCAATCGGATCATCCAGCAGTGTTCGGCGTGGCTGCGCGCCAACCCGGGCCCGGTGATCACCGACAACCACAAGGTGGCCCCGCCTTCGCGCGAATCCATGAAGGCCAACATGGAAGAGTTGATCCACCACTTCAAGCTCTTCACCGAAGGCTTCCACGTGCCGCCGGGTCAAGCTTATGCGGCGGTCGAGCATCCCAAGGGTGAGTTCGGCATCTACCTCGTGAGCGATGGTGCGAACAAGCCCTACCGCCTGAAGATCCGTGCGCCCGGCTTCGCCCACCTGGCGGCTTTGGACGAAATGGCACGAGGCCACATGATTGCCGACGCCGTGGCTGTGATCGGCACCATGGACATCGTGTTCGGCGAGATTGATCGATGAGTACGCACATGAATACCGAACAGGGTCCCGGCAGCGCGCCGCTGTCGGCTGCCACGCTGGAGCGCTTTGCCCGCGAAGTGGCCAAGTATCCAGCGGGCCAACAGCAATCGGCCGTGATGGCCTGCCTGGCCATCGTGCAGCATGAAGAAGGCTTCGTCAGCGTGAAGCGCGAGCGCGAAGTGGCCGAGTATCTCGGCATGGCGCCGATCGCCGTGCATGAGGTCACGACCTTCTACAACATGTACAACCAGCGCCCGGTTGGCCGCTTCAAGCTCAATGTGTGCACGAACCTACCGTGCCAGTTGCGCGACGGCCAGCATGCGCTGCACCACCTCGAGAAGAAGCTGGGCATCCAGATGGGCGAGACCACGGCCGACGGCCTGTTCACGCTGCAGCAGAGCGAATGCCTCGGCGCCTGCGCCGATTCGCCGGTCATGCTGGTCAACGATCGCACCATGTGCAGCTTCATGAGCGACGACAAGCTGGACCAATTGGTCGATGGCCTGCGTGCCAGCGTCGAAGGGAGTGCTTCGTGATGAACGCCGATCAAGTGTTGGCCCAGTTCCAGGCGACCGGAGTCCAGACCTGCTTTCATGGCCGTCACATCGAGCCCCAGATCTATGCCGGGCTGGATGGCACCAACTGGCGCCTGGCCGACTATGAGGCGCGTGGCGGCTACAAGGCGCTGCGCAAGATCCTGACCGAGGGTTTGACGCCCGACCAGGTGATCGCCGAAGTCAAGGGTTCAGGCCTGCGTGGCCGTGGTGGTGCAGGTTTCCCCACCGGCCTGAAGTGGAGCTTCATGCCGAGGCAGTTTCCGGGCCAGAAGCACCTGGTGTGCAACTCGGACGAGGGCGAGCCGGGTACCTGCAAGGATCGCGACATCCTTCAATTCAACCCGCACATCGTCATTGAAGGCATGGCCATCGCCGCCTATGCGATGGGCATCAGCATCGGCTACAACTACATCCACGGCGAGATTTTCCAGACCTACGATCGCTTCGAGGAAGCCCTGGAAGAGGCCCGTGCCGCCGGCTACCTGGGCGACAAGATCATGGGCAGCAACTTCAACTTCCAGTTGCATGCTGCGCATGGGTTCGGCGCCTACATCTGCGGAGAAGAAACCGCGCTGCTCGAATCGCTGGAAGGCAAGAAGGGCCAGCCGCGCTTCAAGCCGCCGTTCCCGGCCAGCTTTGGTCTCTACGGCAAGCCGACGACGATCAACAACACCGAGACTTTCGCCGCGGTGCCCTGGATCATCAACAACGGTGGTCAGGCTTACCTGGAATGCGGCAAGCCGAACAACGGCGGCACGAAGATCTATTCGGTTTCGGGTGACGTTGAACTGCCGGGCAACTATGAAGTGCCGATGGGCACGCCGTTCTCCAAGCTGTTGGAGCTCGCCGGTGGCGTGCGCAAGGGCCGCACGCTGAAGGCGGTGATCCCAGGCGGTTCGTCCGCTCCGGTACTGCCGGCTTCGATCATGATGGAGTGCACGATGGACTACGACTCCATCGCCAAAGCTGGGTCGATGCTGGGCTCGGGCGCCGTCATCGTGATGGACGACAGCCGGTGCATGGTCGAGTCGCTCAAGCGGCTGTCGTACTTCTACATGCACGAATCCTGCGGTCAGTGCACGCCTTGCCGTGAAGGCACGGGCTGGCTGTGGCGCCTGGTCGACCGTATCCACCGCGGCGAAGGCAAGGCTACCGACATGGACCTGCTCAATTCGGTGGCTGACAACATCCAGGGCCGCACCATCTGCGCATTGGGCGACGCCGCCGCAATGCCGGTGCGCGCGATGATCAAGCATTTCAGGCACGAGTTCGAGGCAATGATCCCGGGCTATGTTGCCAAGCCGGCCGCGGCCAAGGTCTGAGACCGGAAACACCCCATGGTTGAAATTGAACTCGACGGCAAGAAGGTGGAAGTCGCCGAAGGCAGCATGGTCATGCATGCGGCCGACAAGGCCGGTACTTACATTCCGCACTTCTGCTATCACAAGAAGCTTTCCATCGCGGCCAACTGCCGCATGTGCCTGGTCGACATCGAGAAGGCACCCAAGCCGATGCCGGCCTGCGCCACGCCCGTGACGCAGGGGATGATCGTTCGCACGAAGAGCGACAAGGCGATCAAGGCCCAGCAGTCGGTGATGGAGTTCCTCCTCATCAATCACCCGCTGGACTGCCCGATCTGCGATCAAGGTGGCGAATGCCAACTGCAGGACCTGGCGGTGGGCTACGGCGGTTCCGCGTCGCGCTACGACGACGAGAAGCGCGTTGTTTTCCACAAGGACGTAGGCCCGCTCATCAGCATGGAAGAGATGAGCCGCTGCATCCATTGCACCCGTTGTGTGCGCTTCGGCCAGGAGATGGCCGGCGTGATGGAACTGGGCATGTCGCACCGAGGCGAGCACTCCGAGATCGAAACCTTCGTGGGCCAGTCCGTGGACTCCGAACTCTCGGGGAACATGATCGACATCTGCCCCGTTGGTGCGCTGACGAGCAAGCCATTCCGATACAGCGCCCGCACCTGGGAACTGTCGCGCCGCAAGTCGGTCAGCCCACATGACTCCACCGGTGCCAACCTGATCGTGCAGGTCAAGAGCGGCCGCGTGATGCGCGTCGTGCCGCTCGAGAACGAAGAGGTCAACGAGTGCTGGATCGCCGATCGCGACCGCTTCTCGTACGAAGCCCTCAATGGCCCCGAGCGCCTGACGCAGCCCATGCTCAAGCAGGGCGGTCAATGGCAGACCGTTGATTGGCAGACTGCCTTGGAATACGTGGCCAATGGCCTCAAGCAGATCAAGACCGATCACGGCGCAGGCAGCATCGGTACCTTGGTCAGCCCGCACAGCACGCTGGAAGAGTTGATCCTCGCTGGTCAATTGACCCGCGGCCTGGGTAGCGACAACATCGATCACCGTCTGCGCCGCGCGCAGTTCGACGCGGCAGGCGAGGGCGTGCGCTGGCTTGGCACTTCGATTGCCTCGCTGTCGACGATGCAGCGTGTGCTGGTCGTGGGTTCGAACCTGCGCAAGGACCATCCGCTGTTCGCGCAGCGCATCCGCCAGGCCATCCGCAAGGGCGGGGTACTGAGCGCCATCACGTCGAACAAGTTGTTCGCCGACCGCGAAGCCTGGGCCATGACCGTGGCCAACGCGACCGTCACGGATTCCGCCCAGTGGGTGGCTGCGCTGGGCCGTGTTGCTTCTGCCGTGGCGCAAGCCAAGGGTGTGGCCGCGCCGATCTCGGGCGTCGAAGCCGATGACGCAGCCCGCGCCATGGCCGACTCGCTGCTGGGCGGTGAGCGCAAGGCAGTGTTGCTGGGCAACGCAGCCGCGCATCACGCGCAGGCCGATGCCTTGCTGGCCTTGGCCAACTGGATCGGTGCTCAGACCGGCGCAACGGTGGGTTACCTGACCGAGGCGGCCAACACGGTCGGCGCTCAATGCGTGGGCGCCCAGCCCCAGAAGGACGGCCTGAATGCCGGCCAGATGCTGGCAGGTGGCCTCAAGGCCGTGCTGTTGCTGAACACCGAGCCGGTGTTCGACTCGGCCGCGGGTGCCCAAGCTGCGCAAGCGCTGTCGCAAGCACAGATGGTCGTCACGCTGAGCCCCTTCAAGTCCAACTTGGAATTCAGCGACGTGCTCCTGCCGATCGCCCCGTTCTCCGAAACGCCTGGCTCCTTCGTCAATGCCGAAGGTCGCGTTCAAAGCTTCCACGCCGTGGTCAAGCCGATGGGCGAAGCCCGCCCGGGCTGGAAAGTGCTGCGCGTGCTGGGTAATCTGTTGGGGCTTTCCGGGTTCGAATACGAGAGCACCGCGGACGTCTTGCAAGCCGCGGGCGTCACCGGCAATGTGCCGGCTGAGCGCATGAGCAATGCCACTTTGGCACAGCCGGCCATCGCGCAAGGCGCGTTGCCCGAACCCGTCGTCGCGAGCATCTACCAACTCGATGGAATCGTGCGCCGAGCGCCATCTCTGCAGTTGACTGCAGACGCGCGTCGTGCCCTTGAACAAGCCGCCGCCGAGCAGGAGGTGCTCGCATGATCGATTCGATCTACGGCTTCGGACTTGGCCTGGCTTCGGCGGGTTGGTGGACGGGGGTGGTCTGGCCCGTCATCTGGACGCTCATCAAGATCGTCGTGGTCGTGCTTCCGCTCATGGGTGCGGTGGCCTATCTGACCCTGTGGGAGCGCAAGGCCATTGGGTTCACGCAGATCCGTATCGGCCCCAATCGCATCGGGCCGCTGGGCCTGCTTCAGCCGATTGCCGACGCGCTCAAGTTGCTGACCAAGGAAATCATCGCGCCGACGGTGGCCAACAAGGGGTTGTTCTTCCTCGGCCCGATCATGACCATCATGCCGGCCCTGGCCGCGTGGGCAGTGATTCCCTTCGGTCCGGACGTCGCATTGGCCAACATCAATGCCGGCCTGCTGTTCGTGATGGCCATCACCTCGCTGGAGGTGTACGGCGTGATCATCGCCGGCTGGGCGTCGAACTCGAAGTACGCCTTCCTGGGCGCGCTGCGCGCCTCGGCACAGATGGTGAGCTACGAAATCGCCATGGGCTTCTGCTTCGTGGTGGTGCTCATGGTTTCGGCCAGCCTGAACATGACGGACATCGTCACCGGACAGGGCAAGGGCCACTTCGCTTCGATGGGCGTGGGCTTCCTGTCCTGGAACTGGCTGTCGTTGCTTCCGATCTTCCTCGTGTACTTCATCTCCGGCCTGGCCGAGACCAATCGCCACCCCTTCGACGTTGTGGAAGGCGAATCGGAAATTGTTGCCGGTCACATGATCGAGTACTCGGGCATGAGCTTCGCCATGTTCTTCCTGGCCGAGTACGCCAACATGTGGCTCGTCTCGATCCTGTGCGTGATCATGTTCCTGGGCGGCTGGTTGCCTCCCTTCGATTTCCTCGCTTTCATTCCGGGCTGGATCTGGCTGGGCATCAAGACGTTCTGCGTCGTGACCATGTTCCTGTGGGTGCGCTCGACATTCCCCCGCTTCCGCTATGACCAGATCATGCGTCTGGGTTGGAAGATCTTCATTCCGGTCACGCTGGTGTGGCTGGTGGTGGTCGGCGCATGGATGCAGACCCCCTTCAACATCTGGAAATGACGGAAGCCACCATCATGTCCACGAACTCCACTACCGCTGCCGCTCCGTTCTCGCTGAAGGACTTCTTGTCGTCCTTCATGCTGGTCGAGCTCTTCAAGGGGCTCGCCGTCACGGGCAAGTACGCCTTCAGCCGCAAGATTACCGTTCAGTTCCCCGAGGAAAAGACGCCGCTGAGCCCGCGTTTCCGCGGCCTGCACGCGCTGCGCCGCTATGAAAACGGCGAAGAACGCTGCATCGCCTGCAAGCTGTGCGAAGCCGTCTGTCCGGCGATGGCCATCACGATCGAGTCTGACGTACGGGATGACGGATCGCGCCGCACGACGCGCTATGACATCGACCTGACCAAATGCATCTTCTGCGGATTCTGCGAAGAAAGCTGCCCGGTCGATTCCATCGTCGAGACACACATTTTCGAGTACCACGGCGAAAAGCGAGGCGACTTGTACTTCACCAAGGACATGTTGCTGGCCGTTGGCGACCGCTACGAGCCCGAAATCGCCGCTGCCAAGGCAGCTGACGCCAAATACCGCTGAAGCGGTCGGCCCAGCCCCAAAAGAAAAACGACCATGGACGTCACGACCGGCCTGTTCTATCTGTTCTCCGCGGTGCTGCTGTTCGCAGCATTCCGCGTCATCACCGCGAGCAATCCCGTTTACTCGGCGTTGTATCTGGTGCTCACGTTCTTCCAGGCATCGGCCATCTGGCTGCTGCTGCGCGCCGAGTTCCTGGCCATCACTTTGGTGCTGGTCTACGTCGGGGCCGTGATGGTGCTCTTTCTATTCGTCGTGATGATGCTGGACATCGACGTGACGGAACTGCGCAAGGGCTTCTGGAAGCACTTTCCGTTGGCCGCCGCTGTCGGCGCTTTGATCGCGCTCGAAATGGCGGCCGTGCTGATGGGGGGCTTTCGCATGGATGGCGCTCCGCGCGGTGCCGCGCTTGCTGCTGTCCCCGGCACGTCCAACACGATGGAGTTGGGCAAGCTGCTCTATAGCGAATACCTCTATCCGCTCGAAGTCGCTGCGGTGATCCTGCTGGTCGGGATGATTGCGGCCATTGCCCTGACGCTGCGCAAGCGCAAGGACAGCAAGTCGATCGACGCCAGCGAGGCGGTCCGCGTCAAGGCCAAGGATCGCGTGCGCATCGTCCAGATGCCGGTGACTCGTGCCGCAGAGCCCGCCCAGGAGCCCTCTGACGCCGCTCAACCGGGAGCCAAGGCATGACCCTCTCACTCGGACACTTTCTGTCGCTCGGCGCGATCCTGTTCGCGCTGTCGGTAATCGGCATCTTCCTGAACCGCAAGAACCTGATCATCTTGCTGATGGCCATCGAACTGATGCTGTTGGCGGTCAACATCAACTTCGTTGCGTTCTCGTACTACCTGGGCGACATGCACGGCCAGGTCTTCGTGTTCTTCATCCTGACCGTGGCGGCCGCCGAGTCGGCCATCGGCCTCGCGCTCCTGGTGCTGTTGTTCCGCAACAAGTCGACCATCAACGTGGACGAACTCAACGAGCTCAAGGGCTGATAGGTAAGACATTCATGAGCTCAACCCTGTCCGCATCCACACTGCTGGCTGTTCCACTGGCGCCGCTGGTCGGTTCCGTCGTCGCCGGCATCTTCGGTACCAAGTTCGGCGGCAACCTGCTTGGTCGCCGCGCGTGCCATTCCATCACGATCCTGGGCGTGGCCATTGCCTTCGTCATTTCGGCGATGACGCTCTGGAGCGTCGCGGTCGACGGTGCGCGTTTCAACGCCACCATCTACGAATGGATGGTGGTCGGCGGCCTCAAGATGGAAGTCGGCTTCCTGGTCGACGGCCTGACGGCGATGATGATGTGCGTCGTCACGTTCGTGTCGCTGATGGTTCACATCTACACCATCGGCTACATGGAGGAAGACGAAGGCTACAACCGCTTCTTCGCCTACATCTCCCTGTTCACCTTCTCCATGTTGATGCTTGTCATGAGCAACAACATGCTGCAGCTGTTCTTCGGCTGGGAGGCAGTGGGCCTGGTGTCGTACCTGCTGATTGGCTTCTGGTACACCAAGCCGACGGCGATCTTCGCCAACATGAAGGCATTCCTCGTCAACCGCGTGGGTGACTTCGGGTTCATCCTGGGCATTGGCCTGCTGGCTGCGTACGCCGGATCGCTCAACTACGGCGAGGTGTTCGCCAAGAAGACCGAATTGGCTGGCTTGACGCTGCCCGGCACCGACTGGATGCTGATCACCGTGGCCTGCATCTGCCTGTTCATCGGTGCGATGGGCAAGAGCGCACAGTTCCCGCTTCATGTTTGGCTGCCGGATTCGATGGAAGGCCCAACGCCGATCTCGGCGCTGATCCACGCCGCCACGATGGTGACGGCGGGCATCTTCATGGTGGCGCGCATGTCCCCGCTGTTCGAGTTGTCGGATACCGCGCTCTCTTTCGTGTTGGTGATCGGTGCCATCACGGCCCTGTTCATGGGCTTCCTGGGCATGATCCAGAACGACATCAAGCGTGTCGTCGCCTATTCGACGCTTTCGCAACTCGGCTACATGACGGTGGCGCTGGGTGCATCGGCCTATTCGGTGGCGGTGTTCCACCTGATGACGCACGCATTCTTCAAGGCGCTGCTGTTCCTTGGTGCGGGCTCGGTGATCATCGGCATGCACCACAACCAGGACATCCGCTGGATGGGCGGGCTGCGCAAGTACATGCCCATTACGTGGATCACGTCGCTGGTCGGCTCACTGGCCCTGATCGGAACGCCCCTGTTCTCGGGTTTCTATTCGAAGGACAGCATCATCGAAGCGGTGCACGAAAGCCACCTGTGGGGTTCGGGCTTCGCGTACTTCGCTGTGCTTTCGGGTGTGTTCATCACGGCCTTCTACTCGTTCCGGATGTACTTCCTTGTCTTCCATGGGAAGGAGCGCTACGACCAGAATCCGGATGCGCATCACGACGACCACGCTCACGGCCATGATGAGCACGGCCATGGGCATGACGCCAAGCCGCACGAGTCGCCATGGGTCGTGACACTGCCGCTCATTCTGTTGGCGATCCCGTCAGTCGTGATCGGCTACCTGGCCATTGATGCGATGTTGTACGGCGAGTTCTTCAAGGACTCGATCTTTATCGACGCCGCGCGTCACCACGCGATGACGGAGATGGAAGAGGCATTCCATGGCCCGATCGCCATGGCGATCCATGGGCTGACCGCCTGGCCGTTCTGGCTGGCGCTGGCCGGCGTGGTCGTCGCCTGGTACTTCTATCTGGTCAACCAGAGCATCCCCCAAGCGATTGCCCGCGTCTTCCGTCCGGTGTACGTGCTGTTCGAGAACAAGTACTACATGGACTGGTTCAACGAGAACGTGCTCGCACGCGGCGCACGAGCACTCGGCGTCGGCCTTTGGAAGGGCGGCGACCAGGCGCTCATCGACGGCGCGGTCGTCAACGGTTCGTGGAAACTGGTGGGGCGCCTGGCGGGTGTCGTGCGCTGGTTCCAGTCGGGCTACATCTATCACTATGCGTTCGCCATGCTGCTCGGGGTGTTCGTGCTGATGTCCTACTTCGTGTGGTTCCAGCGATAAGCGGCGGCACTGGAGAAAAAGAAAAATGGGTTTGCTGAGTCTTGCCATCTGGGTGCCGATCGCTTTTGGCGCCGTGCTGCTGGCCTTCGGGCGTGACGACCGCGCGCCGCTGGTGCGCTGGGTCGCGCTGATCGGCTCGCTGGTCAGCTTCGTGGTGACCGTTCCGCTGTACACCAGCTTCCAGCTGGGTACGGCCGCCATGCAGTTCGTCGAGAAGTCGCCCTGGATCGGGCGCTTCAACATCAACTACCACCTGGGCGTGGACGGCATTTCGCTGTGGTTCGTGCTCCTCACGTCGTTCATCACCGTGATCGTGGTGATCTCGGCCTGGCAGGTGATCACCGAGCGCGTCAACCAATACATGGGCGCATTCCTGATCCTGTCAGGACTGATGATCGGTGTGTTCTCCGCACTCGACGGCGTGCTGTTCTATGTCTTCTTCGAGGCGACGCTGATTCCGATGTACCTGATCATCGGCATCTGGGGCGGTCCGAACCGGATCTATGCAGCGTTCAAGTTCTTCCTGTACACGCTGTTGGGCTCGCTGCTCCTGCTCGTTGCACTGATCTACCTCTACAACGCATCCGGTGGCAGCTTCGACATCCTGGAATGGCACCAAGTCAAGTTGAGCGGCCATGTGCAGACGCTCATCTTCTTCGCGCTCTTCGCAGCCTTTGCCGTCAAGGTGCCGATGTGGCCGGTCCACACCTGGCTGCCCGACGTGCACGTCGAGGCACCTACCGGCGGCTCGGCAGTGCTGGCCGCCATCATGCTGAAGCTGGGCGCCTATGGCTTCCTGCGTTTCTCGATGCCGATCGCCCCGGACGCTGCCCACGAATGGGCGTGGCTGATGATCGGACTCTCTCTGGTCGCCGTGATCTACGTCGGCTTGGTCGCCCTGGTCCAACAGGACATGAAGAAGCTGGTGGCGTACTCCTCGGTGGCGCACATGGGCTTCGTCACTTTGGGCTTCTTCATCTTCAACGACCTGGGCGTCGCCGGCGGCCTGGTGCAGATGATCGCCCACGGCTTTGTCTCTGGCGCCATGTTCCTGTGCATCGGAGTGCTGTACGACCGTATGCACTCCCGGCAGATCGCCGACTACGGCGGAGTCGTCAACACAATGCCCAAGTTCGCGGCCTTCGCGCTGCTGTTCGCCATGGCCAACTGTGGCCTGCCGGCCACGGCGGGTTTCGTCGGCGAATGGATGGTCATCCTCGGTGCCGTCAAGGCCAACTTCTGGCTTGGCCTGGGTGCAGCCACGGCGCTGATCTTTGGCGCGGCATACACGCTGTGGATGTACAAGCGCGTCTACATGGGCCCGGTCGCCAACGACCACGTCAAGGAGCTCACCGACATCAATGGTCGCGAGTTCCTGATGCTGGCGCTTCTGGCCATCGCGGTGCTCTGGATGGGTCTCGATCCCAAGCCCTTTACCGACGTGATGGATGCCTCGGTCACGGAGCTGTTGCGCCACGTGGCGATCTCCAAGCTTCCATAAGTCCAGCCCGAACAAGAGAACGAGATGATTGACAAACTCAGCTGGATCACCGTCTACCCGGAGATTGTTCTTCTGGTGATGGCCTGCATCATTGCGCTGGTCGACTTGATGGGTACCGATGCCCGGCGCACGCGCACCTATATCCTGACGCTGCTGACCCTCGCCGTGGTGGCGTACCTTTCCGGATCGAATGCCGTTGCGGGCCAGACCGTCTTCGGCTTCGGTGGCATGGTCGTCAGCGATCCAATGGGCAACTGGCTCAAGTGCTTCGCCACGCTGGCACTGATGGTCACGTTGGTCTATGGCCGGCCCTACGCTGCAGATCGGGACATGCTTCGTGGCGGTGAGATGTTCACGCTGTCGATGCTGGCCTTGCTGGGCATCTTCGTGATGATCTCCGGCAGCAATTTCCTGGTCATCTACCTGGGTCTGGAATTGCTCACCCTGTCGAGCTACGCGCTCGTCGCCCTGCGTCGCGACAACGTGCTGGCGAGCGAAGCCGCCATGAAGTATTTCGTGCTGGGCGCACTCGCGAGCGGGTTCCTGCTCTATGGGCTTTCGATGATCTACGGCGCCACTGGCACCCTGGATGTGAACGAGGTGTTCAAGGTAATCGCCAGCCGCTCGGTCAAGCATCAGGTGCTGGTCTTTGGCCTCGTGTTCGTCGTGGCGGGACTGGCCTTCAAGGTCGGCGCGGCGCCCTTCCACATGTGGCTGCCTGACGTCTATCACGGCGCACCGACAGCCATCACGCTCATGATCGGCGCGGCGCCAGAGTTGGCGGCTTTCGCGATCATCATCCGTCTGCTGGTCGAAGGTCTGCTGCCGCTGGCGTTTGACTGGCAGCAGATGCTGATCGTGCTTGCGGTGGCGTCTTTGCTGGTCGGCAACCTGGCCGCGATTGCGCAGTCCAATCTCAAGCGGATGCTCGCCTATTCGACGATCGCTCAGATGGGCTTCATGCTGCTGGGTCTGGCGGCGGGCGTGGTCAACGGCAATACGTTGAACGCCCAGTTCGCCTACAGCGCGTCGATGTTCTACATCATCACCTACGTGCTGACGACGCTGGCAAGCTTCGGCATCATCTTGCTGCTGGCTCGCGAAGGCTTCGAGAGCGAAGAGATCACTGATCTGGCTGGGCTCAACCAGCGCAGCCCCCTGTACGCGGCCGTCATGGCCATTGCGATGTTCTCGCTGGCTGGTATCCCGCCGATGGTCGGCTTCTATGCCAAGCTTGCCGTCCTGCAGGCGCTGATCGGTACGGGCCAGGGCCTCTACATCGGCCTCGCGGTGTTTGCGGTTCTGGCGTCGCTGATCGGTGCGTTCTATTACATCCGCGTCGTCAAGGTGATGTACTTCGACGAGCCGGTGACGGCGACGACCGTCTCGGCCCCTGGCGACGTGCGTGCCGTGCTGTCGCTCAATGGCGCGCTGATCCTGGTGCTGGGTATCGTTCCCGGCGGCCTGATGACGCTTTGTGCCAAGGCCATCGTGGCCACGCTGGCGACCTGAGTTGGTGGTGGCCCGCCAGCCTGAACGACTGCGCGCGGCCCGTACGCCCAACTGATTGACATGACAGCGCTCAATGCTTCGGTCTGGGTCGTGTTGGCGTTGGCATTGCTTGGCGCCAACCTGCCTTTCTTGAACGACCGCCTCATGGCGGTCGTGCCGCTTGGGTCGGCCCATAAGTCGCTACCGGTTCGCCTTGCGGAACTGGTCGTGCTCTTCTTTGTGGTGGGTGGCGTGGGCATGCTCTTCGAGAAGAGGCTGGGCCAGAACTTTGCCCAAGGGTGGGAGTTCTATGCCGTCTCCGCCGCGCTGTTCCTCGTGCTGGCCTTTCCCGGCTTTACCTGGCGATACCTGCTCAAACATCGGAGCTGACACTTGACGAACGACGATCCGCACCTGAAGGAAGTCGCTACCGCGAGCGAACTGCTGTTCCAGGGCAACTTTCTGACGGCACGGCGCGATACCGTTCGTCTGCCGGACGGTCACAGCGCTACCCGCGAATATGTGATCCACCCCGGCGCTGTGGTGGTTGTTCCCTTGCTTGACGACGGACGAGTCGTGCTCGAACGCCAATTTCGCTATCCGGTCGAGCGCGTCATGGTCGAGTTCCCGGCAGGCAAGCTGGACGCAGGCGAGGATCCGCTCATCTGCGGACAGCGGGAACTGCTGGAAGAGACCGGCTATCGCGCGCGAGAATGGGCACATGCCGGGGCCATGCATTTGGCGGTGGCTTACTCGACCGAGATCATTCACGTCTATTTCGCGCGCGGCCTGACTGCGGGGGAGCGCCAGCTCGACCACGGCGAGTTTCTGGACGTCTTTGCCGCACCCGTCGATCAATTGCTGGGGTGGTGCCGCGACGGCACAGTGACCGATGCCAAAAGTCTCACCTGCATGCTTTGGCTGACCCAATACCTGTCTGGGGCATGGCCACTGGACTGGATGACTCCGCACCAAGCCAACCCGGCGGGATAATGCGCCCATGAAGGTGCTGGATCTCAAGTGCGGTGTCGGACATGCCTTTGAAGGCTGGTTTGCCTCGCACGATGCATTCGAGGAGCAAAAGGCCGCCGGCCTGGTGGAGTGCCCCATGTGCGGCGACAAGGCGGTGGCCAAGCAATTGTCTGCCCCGCGCCTCAATCTCGGTGCCGCACCAACCCCCGTCGCTGTACAGCCTTCCAGTCAAGAAGAAAGGCAAGCTGCGCAGGCTGCCATGCAGGTCCAGGGGCGCTGGCTGCGCGCCGTGCGCGAACTCATTGCCGCCACCGAAGACGTCGGCGATCGCTTTGCCGACGAGGCGCGGCGCATTCACCATGGCGACGCACCGGAGCGGGGCATACGTGGTCAGGCGACCCGAGAAGAAACCGAAGCGCTGGCCGACGAGGGCATTGCCGTGATGCAGGTCGCGCTGCCCAAGGCCCTCAAGGAAACGTTGCAGTAGCTCAGGCGCTGAACTGCAGCGCGGCCAGTCGGGCGTAGACACCGCCGCGCGCCACGAGATCGGCGTGCGTGCCTTGCTCGACGATGCCACCGTGGTCCATCACCACGATCCGATCGGCCTTCTGCACCGTTGCCAGACGATGGGCAATGACGACAGTGGTGCGGTTCTCCATGGCGCTTTCAAGGGCGGCCTGCACCATCCGCTCGCTCTGCGCATCGAGAGCACTGGTGGCTTCGTCCAGCAACAGCAGCGGTGCGTTCTTGAGGATCGCGCGTGCGATGGCGAGCCTCTGGCGTTGGCCGCCAGACAGGCGCACGCCGCGCTCCCCGAGGAAGGTGTGATATCCCTCCGGCAGGGCGCCAATGAATTCGTCTGCGAAGGCGGCTGTCGCCGCCGCGCGGACCTCGTCGTCGCTGGCTTCGGGCCGTCCGTAGCGGATGTTCTCCATCGCGCTGGCCGAAAAGATCACTGCGTCCTGCGGAACAAGGCCGATGCGGGCACGCAGATCGTCCAGGGCCAACGCATCGAGCGGTACGCCATCCAGGCGGATGCGGCCTTGCTGAGGATCGTAGAAACGCAGCAGCAACTGAAGCACGGTGCTTTTGCCCGCGCCACTCGACCCGACAAGCGCGACGGTCTCGCCAGGGCGAACGGTGAGGCTGAAGTCGCGCAGCGCGGCGGTATCGGGCCGCGAAGGGTAGTGGAAGGTGAGCCCTTCCAATTCCAGCGTGCTGCCGCCCACCGGCTGCGGCGCAATCGCTGGCGACTGCGGCGAGGCGATGTCCGATTCGGCGTGCAGCAGTTCCATCAGGCGCTCGGTGGCACCGGCCGCGCGCAGCAGGTCGCCATAGACCTCTCCGAGCACGGCCGCCGAACTGGCCAGGATGATCACGTAGACGACCGTCTGCCCCAGGTGGCCGGGCGTGATCTCGCCGTGCAATACCGCCTGCGTGCCCTCATACAGCCCCCACAGCAGCGAAGCGGACGTGGCGATGATGATGAAGGCCACCAGCACCGCGCGCGCCTTGGCGCGGCGCACGGCCGTCTTGAATGCGCTGTCGGTGGAGGCGCGGAACCGTTCGGACTCGCGCGTCTCGGCGGTATAGCTTTGCACCACGGGAATGGCGTTCAGCACCTCCGCCGCGATGGCGCTGGAGTCGGCCACCCGGTCCTGGCTCGCACGCGAAAGCCGTCGCACCCGCCGGCCGAACCACATGCTCGGCAGGATGATGAGCACCAGGATCAGCAGCACCTGCGTCATCACATAGGGGTTGGTCCAGACCAGCATCGCCAGGGCGCCGATGCCCATCACCGCGTTGCGCAGGCCCATGCTCAGGGATGAGCCGACGACGGTCTGCACCAGCGTCGTATCGGTGGTGATCCGTGACAGCACTTCGCCGCTTTGCGTGGTCTCGAAAAACGCCGGGCTCTGACGCAGCACGTGGGTATAGACCGCGTTGCGCAGATCGGCGGTGACGCGCTCGCCCAGCCAGCTGACCGTATAGAAGCGCGCTGCCGAAAACATGCCCAGCGCAACGGCAACGGCAAACAGTTCGAGGAAGTGCTCGGCCAGTCCCATGACCTGTTGGCCCCGGTCGCCGCTGATGAGCCCGCCATCGATCAAGCCACGCAGCGCGATAGGAAACACGAGCGTGGTGACGGCCGCCAGTACGAGGAAGACGCCCGCCAGGCTGATCTGCAGGCGGTAGGGACGCAGAAATGGGCCCAGCCCCGAGAGCGAACGTGGCGAAGCCTTGCTGGCAGGTTGTGCGGACGAATCGGAGGAGGAGGGGGGAGCGACGGCGGCCATGTGCCCGCATTTTAACCAACGCTTGCCACACCAAAAGTCAACCTTGACAATAAATGCCGAGGCAATTATTATCTAGGCATGACAAATCGGGCAGATTCCAACGCCGACGATTCGGCAAACGACAGCCAATCGCCACGCGATCGAGCGGTAGTCGACTTCTACAAGCCGCACGCCTACGTCGTCGACGAAAGCATTGGCTACATGATGAAGCGCATCCTCGCGGCGTTGTCGCAGACCGTGGAAACGAGCATCTGCGAGCCGGGCCAGCCCACCTATCCGCAATGGATGCCGCTGCACAAGCTGCATGTGGGCAACGTGAACACGGTGGCCGAACTGGCGCGCGAATGCGGCCTGGATGCCGGCGCCATGACCCGGCTGCTCGATCGCCTGGAAGCCAAGAATCTCTGCCGCCGAGTCCGCTCCGTGGCCGATCGGCGCGTCGTCAACATCGAACTCACCGACGAGGGCAGGGCGGCCGCACAGGAAGTGCCGAGCATCCTTGCGCGCGTCCAGAACGAATACCTCGCGGGTTTCTCCGTCGAGGAGTGGGAACAACTCAAGGGCTACCTGCGCCGCATCCTCGAAAACGCGCAGGTCATCAACGCCCGCGGAGAGAAGCAAGAATGACTTTCATCCATTCATCCGAGCCGGCACGTCGCGGCGTCAAGACGGCTGCCACGGCACTCACGTTGGCCGCTCTGGCGTTTCTGTCGGGCTGTGCCGACATGTCGGGCATCGATTCGCAGGCGCGCATGCGCGACGCCGCTTCTCTGGGGCTTCAGGATGCGTCCGCAGCGCCCGCAAGCACGGCCCGCGTGAGCGACATCGCCACCGCCGAGATCGATGCCCAGTGGTGGCGCGCCTACGGCGATCCGCAACTCGACGCACTGGTCGAACAGGCCCTCCAGGGCAACCCCAGCCTGGGAACGGCCCGCGCGCGTTTGGCCAAGGCGCAATCGGCGATCGACGTTGCCCACTCGGCCAGCCTGCCTCAAGTGAACGCCGACCTCGGCGTCACGCGCCAGAAGTTCAGCGAGAACTACACCGTTCCCGAGCCGCTCGCCGGCGCGGTGATCAACAGTGGCTCGCTCACACTCGACGCCGGCTGGGAGCTGGACTTCTTCGGCAAGAACCGCGCGGCCGTTGCTGCTGCCGTGGGCGCGAGCAATGCCGCTCAGGCCGAAGAACAGGCGGCGCGCATCCTTTTGTCGTCGCGCGTGACCAGCGCCTACATCGCATGGGCCCGGCTCGAATCCCTGCAGGGCGTGGCGCGCCGCACGCTGGCTCAGCGCGAGGAAACGTTCAAGCTGGTGCGCGATCGCGTAAGCGCGGGGCTGGACACTCGGCTCGAACTGCGACAGAGCGAGGCCGGACTGCCTGAGGCCCGCCAGCGCATCGAAGAGCTGGACGAGCAGATCGCCATTGCCCATCACGCACTCGATGCACTGGTGGCGCAGCCCAATGCCACGAGCAGGTTGCAGGCGCCTCAACTCGACAAGCTTTCCGTGCCCGCCATGCCGGCGCATCTGCCGGCCGACCTGCTCGGCCATCGCGCCGACGTGGTGGCTGCGCGCTGGCGCGTGGAGGCGGCCACGCAAGACGTGAGCTATGCCAAGAAGCAGTTCTATCCGAACATCGATCTGGTCGGCTCCATCGGCTACCAGGCCCTGGGCGTGGACAAGCTGCTCAACATCTCGAGCTTCATGTGGAGCGTCGGCCCAGCCGTGAAGCTGCCGATCTTCGAAGGCGGCCGGCTGCGCGCCAACCTGCGCGGCAAGAACGCCGACCTCGACGCGGCCGTCGAAAGCTACAACGGCACCGTGATCGATGCGATTCGCGACGTGGCCGACCAAGTGGCGTCGGTCAAGTCGGTGGCTCGCCAGCAGGTGCAGCAGCGCGAGGGCCAGCAGGCCGCCGAAGGCGCCTACGACATCGCCCTGCAGCGCTATCGCGCAGGACTTGGCACCTACCTGGACGTCCTGACAGCCGAGAACAGCGTGCTGGCTCAACGGCGTGACCAGGTCAACCTGGCCGCGCGCGCTCTCTCCACGCAGGCACAACTGGCCCAGGCTCTCGGCGGCGGCTATCGGCCGCAGGAAGACGCCGCTGCTTCGGCCGGCGCCGCCCCAGCCGCCAACACCCAGGCCCACGCCGCCAGCGCCGCCGCGACCGTGCAGCGCTGATCCCAAACACAGTTAGACGATTACAGGAAGAATCATCATGTCCGACGCTCAAAACACTGCGCCTGCCGAGCAGGCTCCCGGCAACGGCAAGCGCCGCAAGGCCCTGACCGCCCTGGCGGCGGCCGTCGTCGTCCTCGGAGCGGGCTGGGGCGCCTACGAATGGCTGGTGGCCAGTCACTACGAAACCACCGACAACGCCTACGTCCAGGGCAACGTCGTGCAGATCACGCCGCAGATTTCCGGCACGGTCATGAGCATCGGTGCCGACGAGACGGACTACGTCAAGGCCGGCCAGCCGCTGGTCAGGCTCGATCCCGCCGATGCCACCGTGGCGCTGGAGCAGGCCGAGGCCGCGCTGGCGCAGACCGTGCGTCAGGTGCGCACGCTGTATCTGAACAACGGCTCGCTGTCGGCCCAGGTGGCGCTCAAGGAATCCGACATCGCCAAGGCCAGGTCGGACATTGCCCGCGCAGAAGACGATCTCAAGCGCCGCAAGGCTCTGTCGGGCAACGGGGCGGTGTCGAAGGAAGAACTCAACCATGCCGAGACGGCGCTGTCCAATGCCAAGAGCGCGCTTGCCGCGGCGCAGGCCGGTGTGACGGCCGCCAAGGAGCAACTGGCCAGCAATCAGGCGCTCACCCAAGGCACCAGCGTGGCCGACCACCCCAGCGTGAAGGCCGCCGCGGCCAAGCTGCGCGAAGCCTACCTGGCCCAGGCGCGCGTCAACATCGTCGCGCCGGTCGACGGCTATGTGGCCAAGCGCACCGTGCAACTGGGCCAGCGTGTGGCGGCTGGGGCGCCGATGATGTCGGTGGTGCCGTTGCAGAAGGTCTGGGTGGATGCCAACTTCAAGGAAGTGCAGCTGCGCAACATCCGCATCGGCCAGCCCGTGAAGCTCACGGCCGACATGTACGGCGGCAAGATCGAATACGCCGGCCACGTCGCGGGCCTGGGTGTGGGTACCGGTGCAGCGTTCGCGCTGCTGCCGGCGCAGAACGCCACCGGCAACTGGATCAAGGTGGTGCAGCGCGTGCCGGTGCGCATCGAGCTGGACAACAAGGAAGTGAAGGCCTCGCCTCTGCGCGTGGGTCTGTCGATGGATGTCGAGGTGGACGTGTCCGACAAGAGCGGCAAGATGCTCGCCGACGCGCCGCGTCCTGCCGCCGCAACGCAGACCGATGTGTATGGCGAACTCGACCAGGGTGCGAACGCGCTGGTCGACCGCATCGTGGCGGCCAACCTGGGCGAGCCCAGGGTTGCAGGAAGCGGTGAGGCGCCCAAGTCGGGCAGCAAGGCGCATTCGCCCAAGAGCCCGCTGCACGGCACCGCCGCACGCGGCGCAGAAGCCAATCCTTCCTGATCCGTACGCTCTTTTCGCTTCGCGATGGCTTCTGCTCAACCCGCACACGTTCCGCTGCCGCCGCTGGAAGGCTCCGCGCGCATGTGGGGCACGGTGGCCCTGTCGGCCGCCACTTTCATGAACGTGCTCGATTCGTCGATCGCGAACGTTTCGCTGCCGGCGATCTCCGGCGACCTGGGCGTGAGCACGACCCAGGGCACTTGGGTCATCACCAGCTTCGCGGTGGCGAATGCCATCGCGGTTCCGCTCACCGGCTTTCTAACGCAGCGCTTCGGGCAGGTGCGCCTGTTCGTGGCGAGCATCCTGCTGTTCGTCATCACGTCCTGGTTGTGTGGCCTGGCGCCCAACATGACCTCGCTGATCGCCTTCCGGGCGCTGCAAGGCTTCGTGGCCGGACCGATGATTCCGCTGTCCCAGACGCTGCTGCTCTCGAGCTACCCGAGGGCCAAGGCGGGCATGGCGATGGCCCTGTGGTCCATGACCACGCTGGTCGCGCCGGTCATGGGGCCGCTGCTGGGCGGCTGGATCACCGACAACGTCTCGTGGCCCTGGATCTTCTACATCAACATCCCCGTCGGCATCCTGGCGGCGCTGATCACGCTGGCGATCTATCGCGACCGTGAAAGCGATACGCGCCGCGTGCCCATCGACATCATCGGCCTGTCGTTGCTGGTGCTTTGGGTGGGCTCGCTGCAACTGATGCTCGACAAGGGCAAGGAGCTCGACTGGTTCCATTCCGGCCAGATCGTCCTGCTCGCGGTCCTGGCGGGCGTCGGGTTCCTGTTCTTCCTGGCGTGGGAGCTGACCGAAAAGCATCCGGTCGTCGACCTGTCGCTGTTCAAGCGCCGCAACTTCTGGACGGGTGCCGTGGCCACCGCCGTGGCCTATGGCCTGTTCTTCGGCAACGTGGTGTTGCTGCCGCTTTGGCTGCAGCAGTTCATGGGCTACACCGCCACGCAGGCGGGCATGGCGATGGCGCCTGTGGGGCTGCTGGCGATCGTCCTGTCGCCCGTGGTGGGGCTCACCGTGGGCAAGGTCGATGCGCGTCGCTACGCGACGTTCTCGTTCCTCGTGTTTGCGCTCGTGCTCTGGATGCGCTCGCGCTTCAACACCCAGGCGGACTTCATGACCATCATGATTCCGACACTGGTGCAGGGCGTGGCGATGGCGTTCTTCTTCATCCCGCTGGTGACCATCACGCTGTCGGGACTGACGCCCGATCGCATTCCCGCCGCGTCGGGCCTGTCGAACTTCCTGCGCATCACCGGAGGCGCGATGGGCACGTCCATCACGACCACGCTGTGGGAGAACCGCGCCACCTTGCATCACGCGCATCTGGTGGAGTCGGTCACGCAGGGCAGCCACGCGGCGACGAGCGCGCTGTCCGGGCTGGGCAGCGCCGGCCTTGACTCGGGCCAGGCGCTGGCGCAGGTCAATCAGTTGGTGACGCAGCAATCGTTCATGCTGGCCACGTCCGACATCTTCTATGCCTCGGCCGTGTTGTTCCTGTTCCTGATTCCGCTGGTGTGGCTGTCCCGGCCGCAACGCGGCGGCGGTGCCAGCGACGCTGCAGCCGGCGCGCACTGAAACGGGGCAAGCGCCGCATCAACTGTCGCTTGAACGACAGTAGCGCGGCGCAGCGCACGCGGCGGGCCCGCTTGGCGCGCGCCGTGTGCGGCATGGACCATGCGATGGGTGCAGCGCAGCATCCGCATTTGCCCCAGTAGGAAATTGCAACAAGACGCCACAACAATGCGACTCGACCTCGCGCCCTCTGCGCCCGGTCGAATCGCATGAACCCACGTCCAACTTCTTTTCCTTCAGGCGCCCCAGCGAGATGAGCGACATCATTCTCGAGACGCGCCAGCTCACCAAGGAGTTCAAGGGCTTCACCGCTGTCAGCAATGTCGATCTCAAGGTGCAGCGCGGAGCGATCCATGCCCTGATCGGCCCCAACGGCGCCGGCAAGACCACCTGCTTCAACCTGCTGACCAAGTTCCTGGTGCCTTCGGCGGGCAGCATCTTCTTCAACGGGCAGGACATCACCAGCGAGCGACCGGCGCAGATCGCGCGGCGCGGCATCATCCGCTCGTTCCAGATCTCGGCCGTGTTCCCTCACCTGACGGTGATGGAGAACGTGCGCCTGGGGCTGCAGCGCCGTCTGGGCACCTCGATGCATTTCTGGAAGAGCGAGAAAACGCTGGAGCCGCTCAACCAGCGTGCGCTCGACCTGCTGGCACAGGTGGGCCTGGATGACGCCGCACAGGAACTGACGGTCAACCTGCCCTATGGACGCAAGCGTGCGCTGGAGATTGCCACCACGCTCGCCATGGAGCCCGAGCTCATGCTGCTGGACGAGCCGACCCAGGGCATGGGCCATGAGGACGTGCATCGCGTGGCCGAGCTGATCAAGCGCGTGTCCGCCGGTCGCACCATCCTGATGGTGGAGCACAACATGAACGTCGTGGCAGACATTGCCGACACCATCACCGTGCTTCAGCGCGGCGCCGTGCTGGCCGAAGGCAGCTACGCGCAGGTCTCATCCAACCCCGAGGTGATGGAGGCCTACATGGGCACCACCGAAGGCCAGCTCGAGGGGGCGCACTGACATGGCAGGCACTCCCGCCCTCGAAATCCGAGACCTGCATGCCTGGTACGGCGAATCGCATGTGCTGCATGGCGTGGACATGGTGGTGCAGCCTGGCGAGGTCGTCACGCTGCTCGGCCGCAACGGCGCAGGCCGCACCAGCACGCTGCGTGCGATCCTGGGACTGACCGGCAGCCGCAAGGGCCACATCCTCATCAACGGCGTGGAAACGATCGGCATGCCCACGCACCGCATCGCGCACCAGGGTGTGGGCTACTGCCCCGAGGAGCGCGGCATCTTCGCCAGCCTGTCGGCCGAGGAAAACCTGTTGTTGCCGCCGGCCCTCAAGGGAGCGGGGCAGGGCATGTCGGTGGCGGAGATCTACGAGATGTTCCCCAACCTCGAAGAGCGGCGCCACAGCCCGGGCACGCGCCTTTCCGGCGGGGAGCAGCAGATGCTCGCGGTGGCGCGGATCCTGCGCACGGGCGCGCGGCTGCTTTTGCTCGACGAGATCTCCGAAGGCCTGGCGCCGGTGATCGTGCAGGCGCTGGCCCGCATGATCCACACGCTGCGTGCCAAGGGCTACACGATCGTGATGGTGGAGCAGAACTTCCGCTTCGCCGCGCCGCTGGCCGACCGCTTCTACGTCATGGAGCACGGCCGCATCGTCGAAGCGTTCGGAGCCAAGGAGTTGGATTCGAAGATGCCGGTGCTGGGCGAACTGCTGGGCGTCTAGCACCGACCGAATGCAAAGATTTCGCCGCGGGGCGCTGTTCGCTCCCCGTTTCCCCAACCCTTCAACAGCTTTGAAAACCACCCAAGGAGACACTCCATGAAGCGCAATCTGAAAGCTCTGGTCCTGGTGCTCGGTATCGCGGGCCTGGCCAGCCATGCCGTACAGGCACAACAGCAGAAGGTCGTGATCGGCTTCGAGACCGACATGTCCGGCCTCTACGCCGACCTGGAAGGCAAGGGTGGCGCCGCCGCCATCCAGATGGCCATCGACGACTTCGGCGGCAAGGCACTGGGCCAGCCCATCGAGCTGCTCACGGCCGATCACCAGAACAAGGCCGACATCGGTGCCTCCAAGGCGCGCGAGTGGATCGACACCGCCGGCGCCACCATGATCTTCCACGGCACCAACTCGGGCGTGGGCCTCGCGGTGGCCAAGGTGGCGACCGAGAAGAAGCGCGTGTTCATGACCAACGGCACCGCGACATCGGCGCTCACCAACGAACAGTGCAGCCCCTACATCGTTCACTATGCCTACGACACGGTGGCCCTGGCCAAGGGCACGGGCGGCGCGGTGGTCGACACCGGCGGCAAGAGCTGGTTCTTCCTGACGGCCGACTATGCCTTCGGCCACGCGCTGGAAGCTGACACCACCAAGGTCGTGAAGGCCAAGGGCGGCGAGGTCAAGGGCGCGGTGCGCGCGCCGCTCAACGCGTCGGACTTCTCTTCGTTCCTGCTGCAGGCGCAAAGCTCGGGCGCACAGGTGCTGGGCTTGGCCAACGCGGGCGGCGACACCGTCAACTCGATCAAGGCCGCCAAGGAATTCGGCATCGACAAGACCATGAAGCTGGCCGGCCTGCTGGTGTTCCTGACCGACGTGAAGAGCCTGGGCCTGCAAGCCACGCAGGGCCTGCTGCACACGACCAGCTGGTACTGGGACTACAACGACGAGACTCGCAAGTGGGCCACGCGCTACGAAGCCAAGACGGGCAACAAGCCGAGCGACATCCAGGCCGCGGACTACTCCGCCACCATGGCCTACCTGAACGCCGTCAAGGCGGCCGGCACGACCGATGCCGACAAGGTGATGGAGCAGCTCAAGAAGACGCCGATCAACGACTTCTATGCCAAGGGCGTCATCCGCCCCGACGGCCGCATGGTGCACGACATGCTGCTGGTCGAGGCCAAGAAGCCGAGCGAATCCAAGGGCCCGTGGGATCTGCTGAAGGTGGTCAAGACCATCAAGGGCGACGAGGTCTACACCACCAAGGCCGAAACCAAGTGCGCCCTGTGGAAATGACCGGGCAGGCGGCATCTGCCTGACCAGCCGCGCCGCGGCCAGGGCCCTCGGGGCCTGGCCGCGGTGCTTCGATCCAACGTGCCTTACGACTGACACCGCTTCGCTCTCATGACCATTTCAATGCCCGCTCTGCTCAGCCAGCTCCTGCTGGGGCTGGTCAACGGGTCGTTCTACGCGATCCTCAGCCTTGGGCTGGCGGTGATCTTCGGCCTGCTCAACGTCATCAATTTCGCGCACGGCGCGTTCTTCATGATGGGCGCCATCGCCACGTGGATGGCCGCCACCTATTTCGGCATCAACTACTGGGTGATGCTGATTGCGGCACCGATCCTGATCGGCCTGTTCGGCATGGTGGTCGAGCGATCGCTGCTGCGCTGGATCTACAAGCTCGACCATCTCTACGGCCTGTTGCTCACGCTGGGCATCACGCTCTTGCTGGAGGGCGGCTTCCGTTCGATCTACGGCGTCTCGGGCCTTGCCTACAGCGCGCCGGAGCAGTTGCGTGGCGCCACCAACCTGGGCTTCATGTTCCTGCCCAACTACCGCGCATGGGTGGTGGTGGCTTCGCTCGTGGTGTGCTTTGCCACCTGGTGGGCCATCGAGAAGACCCGCCTGGGCGCCTACCTTCGTGCAGGCACCGAAAACCCGCGCCTGGTCGAGGCCTTCGGCGTGAACGTTCCGCTGATGGTCACGCTCACCTACGGCTTCGGCGTGGCGCTTGCGGCCTTTGCCGGCGTGCTGGCGGCGCCCGTCATTCAGGTCTCGCCGCTGATGGGGCAGAACCTGATCATCGTCGTCTTCGCCGTGGTGGTGATCGGGGGCATGGGCTCCATCATGGGCGCCATCCTGACCGGCCTGGGACTGGGCCTGATCGAGGGGTTGACCAAGGTGTTCTATCCCGAAGCGTCGTCCACCGTCGTCTTCCTGATCATGGTCGTGGTGCTGTTGCTGCGCCCCGCCGGCCTGTTCGGCAGCGAGAAGTGAGCGAGGCAAGACCATGAAGAAGATATCCCTCGTCGTCTATCTCCTGCTGCTGGCCGGGTTGCTGGTGGCACCGTTCATCGGCTTCTATCCCGTGTTCGTGATGAAGCTGCTTTGCTTCGCACTGTTCGCATCGGCATTCAACCTGCTGCTGGGCTATACGGGCCTGCTTTCATTCGGGCACGCGGCCTTCTTTGGCGGCGCGGCCTACGCGGCCGGCCACGCGATGAAGGTATGGGGCTTCACGCCGGAACTGGGTTTGCTCCTGGGCACCGGTGTGGGCGCCTTGCTCGGCCTGGCTTTCGGATGGCTGGCCATACGCCGGCAAGGCATCTACTTCGCGATGATCACGCTCGCGCTGGCGCAGCTGATCTACTTCATCGCGCTGCAGGCGCCCTTCACCCACGGCGAAGATGGCTTGCAGGGCGTGCCCAGAGGCAAGCTGTTCGGCATCGTCAGCCTGCGCGACGACCTGACGCTCTACTACGTGACGATCGTCATCGTGGTGGCCGCCTTCCTGCTCATCGCACGCACCATCCATTCGCCGTTCGGCCAGGTGCTCAAGGGCATCAAGGAGAACGAGCCGCGCGCCATCTCGCTGGGCTACGAGGTCAATCGCTACAAGCTGTTGGCCTTTGTCATCTCGGCCGCCATCTCGGGTCTGGCTGGCTCGCTCAAGGCGCTGGTGCTGGGCTTTGCCACCTTGTCGGACGTTCACTGGAGCGCGTCCGGCCACGTCATCCTGATGACGCTGGTGGGCGGCCTGGGCACCTTGTCGGGCCCGCTGGTGGGTTCTGCCGTGGTGGTGCTGGTGGAGAACAAGGTCGGCGAGTTCGGTGACCTGCTGGCGTCGCTGAGCCATGTCGACTGGTTCCGCACGCTGGGCGAGTCCGTCACCATCGTCACGGGCCTGATCTTCGTGGTGTGCGTGCTGGCCTTCCGCCGCGGCATCATGGGTGAGGTGATCGCCTTTTTCGACCGGCGGCGCGCGCGGGGCGGATAGGCCCGCAAGCCGTTCGGGCGCCATGCCCAACACCTCGCCACGAAGGCCTGCCGCATCGCATTCGGCCCTGGAGGTCTTCGTGGCCTTCCTGAAGATGGGGCTGACTGCCTTCGGTGGCCCGGTCGCGCACCTGGGCTACTTTCGCGCGGAGTTCGTCGAGCGTCGCGCCTGGCTCGATGACAGGTCGTACGCGGACCTGGTCGCGCTCTGCCAGTTTCTTCCGGGGCCGGCCAGCAGCCAGGTCGGCATGGCCATCGGACTGGGCCGCGCGGGCTGGCTGGGTGCGTTGGGTGCCTGGGCCGGCTTCACATTGCCTTCCGCCGTGGCGCTCATCCTCTTGGCGATCGGCTTCACGCGATGGGCAGGGCTGTCCCAATCTGGCGTGCTGCAGGGGCTGAAGATCGCGGCGGTCGCCGTTGTCGCACAGGCCGTCGTCGCGATGGCGCGCTCGCTGTGCCCCGATTGGCAGAGGGCGGGCATCGCAATCGCCGCCGCGTTGCTGGTGGCGGCCGTGCCCTCGGTCTTCGGGCAGCTGGCCGCGATCGTCGCGGGCGCCATCGTCGGTCGCTGGGCGCTGCGACTGCGGCACGCACCGCATCCCAGGCATCACGAGTACGGCGTCAGCAAGAAGACCGGCGCGATCCTGCTGCTGCTATTTTTCCTCCTGCTCGCGCTGCTGCCGGTCCTGGCCGCCGTCGCGCAGCTGCCGGCGCTGTCGGCCGTGGCCGCCGTGTACCGGTCTGGCGCGCTCGTCTTCGGCGGCGGCCATGTGGTGCTGCCTTTGCTACAGGCCAGCGTGGTGCCCAACGGTTGGGTGAGCAACGATGCCTTCCTGGCCGGATACGGCGCCGCCCAGGCAGTGCCGGGGCCACTGTTCACGTTGGCGGCCTATCTCGGCGCGGCGATGACGACGCCGTTGGGTGGATGGACGGGCGGACTGGTTCTGCTGCTGGCCATCTTCCTGCCTGGCTTCCTGCTCGTGGCGGGTGCGTTGCCATTCTGGGAAGGCTTGAGACAGCGGGACGATGTGCGGCGCGCGATGGCCGGGGTCAATGCCGCGGTGGTCGGCATCCTGGCGGCCGCGCTGTACAACCCGGTGTGGACCAGCGCGATCCATTCGTGGTCCGATGTCGCCCTGGCCGTGGCCGCACTCGGCTTGTTGACGATCGGCCGACAGTCGGCCGTTGTGGTCGTCGCGTTCGCGGCGATCGGTGGGTGGATGCTCGCGCGCTGAGGGCGCTCTACATCTTCAGGGGCGCCGCGTAGCCCGTCATTTCCAGGTAGCCGCGGCCCACGCGTTGGCCCTGCGTGTCGAGAAGGTCGCACAGGCCTTCCCAATACACCGTGCCGGTGGAGCCGCGGCTGTCGAGTTCCTGGTTGTCGAGCAGCGTGCGCACGACAAAGGTCCCCGACGGCGTGCCCACCGTCCACTCCACCGGATAGCGTGCCTGCGTTGCCGCGCTTTGCCAGACGCGACCCGCGGCGAAATGGACCTCGTCTGCAGCAAAGACGCGCCTTGCACCAGCCGCATCGCGGAAGCTCCCGCCGGCCCACACGGTCTTGCCGTCGCGGTCGCGCATGATGAACGCCATCAACGCACTGCCGTCGTCGAGGTTCATGCCGATCCAGTCCCAGCCCACGGCGCGATCGGGCAGGTAGCCATCGCTCCACTCATGGTCCAGCCAGGCCCGGCCTTGAACGGCGAACTCCTGACCGAGCACCTGCAGCGTCCCCGAGGCGCTCAGCTGCGGCTCGCTGTAGTAGTGGCTGAAGGCCTGCGGCTCCGGCCCTTTTTGCGAAAGGCCGGCCTTGCCTTGCAACAGGACCGGTTGCGTGGGCGCGAAGTTGAGAGAGAGTCCGAAGTCGGACGCCGGCAGGCGAGCCTCGTAGCGGCGGCTCGCGGCATCGCGTCGCAGGCGCCAGTCACGCAACTGCACGTCGGTGTCCTGCTCGCTGGCGAAAGCCACGCCCATGCCGGCACGCGCAATGCGCTGGTCGTGCACTTGACGCTGGCCTTGCAGATCGGTGATCGCGGCATGCGCGAAGATCAACTGGCGCGCGGCAAAGGCCGACTGGATGGGCTGCGCGGCGGCCACGCGCGAGCGGAAGAAGGTCAGTTGAAAACCGAACTCGCGCGCCGCGCCCGCCGACGTGCGCGCATTGCCGGTGATGTACCACCACTCGGTGGCGAACTCCGGATGACTGCCGAAGTCGCGGGGAAACACCGGGCCTTGCATCGTCTGCGCCCACGCGGGCAGGGGCGCCCAACCCACCAGTCCTGTCGCACCTGCGAAGGCGAGCAGCCGTCGGCGCTGCAGATCGGCGGGTGATGCTTTCAATGGGCTTTCCTTGCGAGTCACGTTGTGATTGTCCTTGCTTGCATTCGAGCGTGCGGGCAAAAAAGAAAAGTGGTGCGGCAGTCATCCGTGCTTCTTCGGCCGCGTTAAACATCGTGACTCGTGCGCGTTGTACGGGTCGCTTCCTCACTCCAACATCTCATACCATGAAGCGCATTGCCCTTTCCCTCATCGCTGCCGCATTTGCCCTGGCCGCCGGTTCGTCGTTCGCAGCGACGACCGACGCCGCCAAGCCCGCCACCAGCGCCCACTCCACCAAGGCCAAGTCGAGCAAGCAAAGCTCGAAGAAGAGCAGCAAGAAGCACATGGCCAGCAAGAAGGCCCCGAAGACGGCCGCAGCCAGCTGAACTCGCGAGCGGCTCGCTCTGCGCGGTGCTTGCACGGCGCAGGGCGACGGCTACCAATCCTCTTTCACGGCCAGCACCGCATCGCGGCCGGCCGCCGCACGACCCGACAGCCAGGCTGTGAGCGTGCCCGCCACCATCACCGCCGCGCACAGCAGCGCCAGCCGTAGCCACGGCACGGCGAGATCCATCGTCCAATGAAAGCTCTGCGGGTTCACCACGTGCACCAGCACCAGTGACACCGCCAGGCCGAGCGCGAGTCCCGCCAGCGCACCAACGGCCGTCCAGGCCGCGCCTTCGCCTGCCACCACGGCCAGCACCTGCCCGCGCGTGAAGCCCAGATGCGTGAGCAAGCCGAATTCACGCCGCCGCGCCAGCACCTGCGCGCTGAAGCTCGCCGCAATGCCGAACAGGCCGATGCCGATCGCTACCGCCTGAAGCCAATACGTCACGGCGAAGCTGCGATCGAAAATGCGCAGCGAGTTGGCGCGGATCGCACCTGCAGCATTGATCTCGACAGCCTCCGCACTGCCCAGGCGCCGCGCTGCGAGTTCGCGCAGCGAGGATTGCACGGCTTCTTCGCTTGCGCCCTCTCGCAGCCAGATGGCGACGTCGCTCACCGCGCGTTCTCCGGTCAGCGTCTCGAAGTCCCGCGCACTCAGCGTGATGGCACCGAACTGCCGCACGTAGTCGCGCCAGACACCGGCCACGAAGAAGGAAGGCGCGCGCTGTCCTTGCGGCATCTCGAAGACTCGCGCCAGCGGTTCGAACACCTGGCCCGGCCTGGCTCCATAGAGGTCGACCATCGCCTCGCTCACATAGATGGCGACGGCACCGGCCGGCACCGGCTTCAGCTCGCCGACCAGCGGCAGTTCGCTCGCAGCATCGCCGGAGATGGAACGTGCGATCAAGGTCACCGGCGGGCGCGTGCTGTCGAGCAGCAGCGAGCGTGTGCGCAGCGTGGCCGTGCGCGCCACGCCGGGCAGCGCGCCGACGGCCTGCACGAACGCCGGGTCGAAGGCCGCGGCATCCAACGCGCCCGCGGTCGATGCGCCGCTGCCTGCGCCGCGCAGATAAAGCTGTGCGGGCAGCACGGCGTCGAGCCAGTGCGCCACCGAGTCGCGAAAGCTGGCGACCATCACCGTCAGTGCCACGGCCAGGCTCAGGCTCGCGACCACGCCGCTCACCGCCACCGCCGCTGTGCCGCGCATTCGGCGGGCGCGTTCCAGCGCCAGCATGGGCAACAGGTGCGGCTCCAGCCAGGGCGCGAGACGGTCGTAGAGCGCCTGGATGAGCAGCGGCAGCGTGGCGATGCCGCCGACCAGCAGCAAGCCCACCGCGAGATAGGCGGCCACCGGCACGCCGAACACGGGCGGGGCGAGCGCCAGCACGCCGCCGGCCAGCATGAGCCCGATTCCCAGCCAGCGCGAGCGTCGCGAGCCGGACGCCGCCTGCGTCGCGCCAAGGCCCTTGAGCGTCTGGGCTTCGGGCATGACCTGCGCGGCGCGCGCCGGCCACCAGCCCCCGACCAACGCCGCAAGCAGCCCGAGCAGGCCGTAGGCGGCGGCTGCCACCGGGCTGAAGCGCAGCGTGGGCTGAACGCCGGGAAAGTACCCGCCGCCCAAGTCGCCGCCCAGCAGACGCAGCGCCGCTGCCGCCAAGCCCGTGCCGAAGGCCAGTCCGGCCAGGCTGCCGATCAGGCCCAGCACGCCGGACTCCAGCATCACCAGCCGCAGCCGCTCGCGTGGCGTGAGCCCCAACACACCCAACAGCGCGAACTGCTGGGCCCTCTTGGCCACGCTGAGCGACAACACCGAGAACACCAGAAAGGCGCCGGTGAACAAGGCCACCAGCGCCAGCACCGTCAGGTTGACGCGGTAGGCGCGCGACAGGTTGCTCACTCGCGCTGCGGCATCGCCCGGCTCGGCCACCCGGATGCCGCTGGGCCACGCCGGCGATTGCTCGAGCTCGCGGACCAGCGCGGCGCGATCTGCACCGGGCCGCAGGCGCAGGTCGATGCGGCTCAGTCGACCCTGGCGCGCCAGCAGGTCCTGGGCGGCGCCGATGTCCATCACGGCCAACGGCGAGCCTCCGGCGGCGACGTGACCGGCCACCTGCAGCGTGCGTGCTTCGCCGCCGATTTCGATGCGGATGCGTTGCGCCTGCGGGCCGGCAAGTTCCTGCGCGGCCGGGTTCAGAAAGGCCTGGTTCGGCGACAGCACCGCCAGCCGATCCGCATCCGGTGCGGGCACGGGCATCAGCGAAGGCGCGAGCGTTGGCAGCACCAGGGCATCGACGCCGATCACCCGTAGGCCGGCGCGGCTGCCGTCCGCCTGCAGCCACTGCACTTGCGCTTCCAGAACGGGGCTGGCCAATGCCACCTGCGGCGCGCCGGCGACCAGCGGGAACACGCGCTCGTCGAAGCTGCCCTGGGCGGCCCTCAGTTCCAGGTCGGGTTGCCCATTGACCGAACGAACGGCACTGGAAAACTCCTCGAGCGCCGATGCGTTGATGAGCTGCACCGAGAAGGCCAAGGCCACACCCAGCATGACCGCGATCACCGCTGCGCTGCTGCGCCAGGGGTGATGGCGCAATTCGCGCCAGGAGAAGGTGCGCAGCAAGGCCAGCATCAGATGACCTTCTTCATGGTGCGAAAAAAGGCGCTCAGGCGCCTTCGATGCCCTCGGCGCGCAGGTGCAGCACGCGGTCGGCGCGCGCGGCAGCTGCTTCGGAATGCGTGACCAGCACCAGCGATGCGCCGTGCTCCCGCGTCTGGCTGGCCAGCAGTTCCATCACCCGGGCCGCGGTCGCGGGATCGAGGTTGCCGGTGGGCTCATCCGCCAGCAGCAGTGCGGGGCGGTGCACCAGGGCGCGCGCGATCGCCACGCGCTGCAATTGGCCGCCACTCAACTGCTGCGGCAGCCGTGTGCCGGTGCCGGCCAGACCCACGGCATCGAGCATGCCCGACACGCGCGCGTCGTCGCGCTGGCCCAGGAGCATCAGGGGCAGCGCCACGTTCTGCGCGACGTCCAGGTGCGGCAGCACATGAAAGGCCTGGAACACGAAGCCCACATGGCGTCGACGCCAGAGGGCGCGCTGCTGCGCATCCAGGCTGCCCAGGTCCGTGCCGTCTTGCACGATGCGGCCGGTGTCCCAATGATCGAGCCCCGCCATGCAGTTGAGCAGGGTGGACTTGCCCACGCCCGACTCGCCGACGATGGCCACGAACTCGCCCGGTGCCACATCGAGCGACACGTTCTGGAACACCGAGGCGTCGCCATAGCGCTTGGCCAGTGCTTGCACCGACAGGCCGCGCACGCCCGCCTTCATGGCGCCTGCACCCGACCCTCGCGCAACCAGGCGAGAGATTGCGCAAGCACCTGGTCCTGCGCATCGGGTGAACTTGCTTCGACCACATGCCGCTGTGGCATGGATCGCAGCCAGGTGATCTGGCGCTTGGCCAACTGGCGGGTGGCGGCGATGCCGCGCTCGCGCAATTCGGCCATCGGCCATGTGCCGTCCAGGGCTTCCCAGGCTTGCCGGTAGCCGACGCAGCGCATCGAAGGCATGCCCGCATCCAGGTCACCGCGAGCGCGCAGGGCCCGCACTTCGTCCAGGAAGCCGCTGGCCAGCATGGCGTCGAAGCGCAGTGCAATGCGCTCGTGCAACCACGCGCGATCGGCCGCTTCCAGCGAGATCATCGGCGGCGCCACCGTAGGCGGTGCGTCGCTTCGCTGTGCATGAAAGCTCGACAGCGGGCGTCCGCTGGCATGCCAGACCTCCAGCGCGCGCTGGATGCGCTGGCTGTCGTTGAGCGAAAGACGGGCGGCGGTGATGGGGTCCACCTCGGCAAGCCGGGCGTGCATGGCCGGCCAACCCAGTTGCGCGGCGTCGTGCTCGATGCTTTCGCGCAGTTCGGGCGTGGCCTGCGGCATCTCGTCGATGCCGTTGATCAGCGCGTTGAAGTACAGCATGGTGCCGCCCACCAGCAAGGGCAGTCGGCCGCGCGATCGGATCTGGTCGATCAGGCGCGTCGCGTCGCGCACGAATGCGCCGGCGTTGTAGGCCTGGGTCGGCTCGCGGATATCGATGAGGTGATGCGGCACCTGCGCGAGTTCCTGCGCGTTGGGCTTGGCCGTGCCGATGTCCATGCCGCGATAGACGAGGGCCGAATCGACGCTGATGATCTCCACCGGCACCACGCGCGCGAGCGCCAGCGCGGCTGCCGTCTTGCCGCTGGCGGTGGGGCCGGTCAGGCCGAGCCAGGATGCGGCAAGCGAAGGAGGGGCAGACATGCGGGCGAGGTTAACAAAGCGGCGTCGGCCCCGGCGGCGTGAGGCCATCGGTCCAGGCGATCTGGCCGTCGCCGCAACGGGCACGGCGCGTATGGGCCAGCCGCGCTTTCAGGACCGCGGCGTGACCGGCGATGCGTCCGCCTGCGCCGGGTCGTCCAACGTATCCGGCGAGCTCATCCGGAACAGCTGCGACAGTGCCGCCCGGTATTGGTCGTGCCCCACCGAGTTGGTGCTGAAGTGCGATCCACCCTGCACCAGGACGAACAGCTTGGGCGAGGCGGCCGCGTCGTAGAGCTTGCGGCCCAGCTCGGGTCGGATCAGGCTGTCGAGCGAACCGTGCACCACCAGGAGCGGCGAGCCGATCTGCTTGACGCGCGCCATCGAATCGAATGGCTGGGTGATGAGCGGCTTGAAAGGCAGCCAGCCCCACTTGAACGTGCTGACCACATCCGCGATGGAGCTGAAGGTGCCTTCGACGATGGTGCCGGCCTCGTCGTCCACGCGCGAGGCCAGGTCGATGCCGATCGCACCGCCCAGCGAGTGGCCGAAGATGTAGCGCGCCTGCTTGGGGTGATGCTCGGCCAGCCACTTCCAGGCGGCCATCGCGTCCTCGCGCGCCGAATCCTCGGAGGGCAGCGCCTTGGTGCTCTTGCCGAAGCCCCGGTAGTCCACCGCCAGCACGGCGAACCCGAGCTCGTGCATGCGCTGCATCCGCGGCGCCGAGCCGGCGACGTTGTAGCGCGCGCCATGCAGGTAAAGCAGGACGGGCGTCTGCGGCGAGCTCGGTGCCTTGCCGCCCAGCCACAAGCCGTGCAGCCGCACCTGCGCGCTCTCGCCGCGGGGCGTGTAGTCGATCCACACTTCGTCCATCCCCGAGGCCAAGTCGGCGGTGTTGCCCCAACTGCGGTCGCTGGGTTGGAAGATCCATTCGCGCTGGTGGGTGTCGAGCGTCGAGCAGCCACCCGCCAGTGCACCAGCGAGCAGCAGGGCAAGCGCGACGAAGGACCAGCGTTTCATTCGGAACGGACAGTGCAGTTGGCCGAGAGAGGCGCGAGCTTAGCTTGGAGGGCAAAAGTCTGGCGCGGCGACAGGAAATTCGATGCAACGCGCGTGCCAGACCGGCACGGCTTTACAAGGGCGGGCCGGGCCGGGCTCGCTTGACCCTACCTGCTTCAGCGCCCGCGCAGGAACAAGGCGTCGAGTTCGCGAATGCTCAGCTGGCGCCAGGTGGGCCGCCCGTGGTTGCATTGGTCCGAGCGCTCGGTTTCTTCCATCTGGCGCAACAGGGCGTTCATTTCTTCCAGGGTCAGGCGCCGGTTGGCGCGGACCGCCCCGTGGCAGGCCATGGTGCCGAGCAGCTCGTTCTGGGCGCGCTGCACCACGGTGCTGGCGTCGTGCTGGGCCAGTTCGGCCAGCACACTGCGCGCGAGCTCGATCGGATCGCCATCGGCCAGTGCGCCAGGCACTGCGCGAACCGCCAGGGTGCGCGCGGAAAAGGGCGTGATCTCCAGGCCCAGCGTGGGCAGCACCTCGGCGCAGGCTTCTGCGGTGGCCACTTCCTGGGGGGTGGCGGCGAACGTGGCGGGGATGAGCAGGGGTTGGCTGGTGATGGCGGCGCCGTCCAGTTGCTTCTTGAGCCGCTCGTAGACGATGCGCTCGTGCGCCGCATGCATGTCGACGACGACCAGCCCCTGCGCGTTCTCCGCCAGGATGTAGATGCCCTGCAGCTGCGCCAATGCGCGGCCCAGTGGCCAATCCGGTTGGCCGGCTGGCGTGGCGGGCAGGGCAGGCGTCGGCGCGAAGCGAGCAAGCGATGCGTCGGTCGGACCTCGTGGGGCCAGCGCATCCGGCATTGGCGGGTTCGACGTCGAATCGAGCGGTGCCGGCCGCGTGGGCCACATGGCATCCCCATCGCCCCAGCCCTGCCGGCGTTCGGCGGCGAACTGCAGGGGCGACTGCGGCCAGGCGCGCGGCGGAGCGAAGGACGTGCTGCCAGCACCGAGCCACGAGGGCGGGGCCGCGTTGGGCAATCCACCTGGATCGTCGCCAAGCTGGCCGGGCTGCACGGCCGCATCGCCCTGGTCACCGACCGCGCCCGTTGCCTGCCCCGCGCGCGGGGCGGCCAGCGCATCTTCGATGGCATGGCGCACGGCCTGGTGCACCTCGCGGCTTTCGCGAAAACGCACTTCGATCTTGGTGGGGTGCACGTTCACGTCCACGCGCGCCGGGTCGATTTCCAGGTAAAGCGCGTAGATCGGTTGGCGCTGGCCATGCAGGACGTCTTCGTAGGCGCTGCGTGCCGCGTGCATCAGCACCTTGTCGCGCACGAAGCGGCCGTTGACGTAGCAGAACTGCTGGTCGCCGCGCGCACGGGCGGCGTCCGGGATGCCGGCCCGGCCACGCACACGGATGGTGCTTCCGTTGGCCGCGCGGCTTTCCGAATCGACCGCCACGCTGCGTTCGATGAAGTCCGCGCCCAGCGTGTCGGCCAGCCGCGCGTCGAGCGAGGCAGCGGGGCGCCACTGTTCGACCAGCTTGCCTTCATGCCAGATGGCAAAGCCCACCTCGGGCCGGGCCAGCGCATGGCGGCGCACCGCCTCGATGCAGTGGGCCAGTTCGGTGGCGTCGGTCTTGAGGAACTTGCGCCGCGCCGGGGTGGCGAAGAACAACTCGCGCACTTCGACCGTCGTGCCGACGCCGCGCGCGACCGGCCGCAGCTCGCCCGAGCGGCCGTCCAGCGACCAGCCCCCGCCGTCTGCCGCCTGGCTGCTGCGCGAATGCAGGGTCAGCTCGGAAATGGAATGGATGGCCGCCAGGGCTTCGCCTCGAAAACCCATCGTGCCGACGGTTTCCAGTTCTGCCAGGCTGGCGATCTTGCTGGTGGCGTGGCGTCGCAAGGCCAGCGCCAATTCGTCCGAAGCGATGCCCAGGCCATCGTCTTCGACGGAAATGAGCCGGACGCCGCCGGCCAGCAGGCGCACCACGATCTGGCGTGCCCCGGCATCCAGGGCGTTGTCGACCAGCTCGCGCACGACGGATGCCGGCCGCTCGACAACCTCTCCGGCGGCAATCTGGCTGACCAGTTCATCGGGCAATTCGCGAATCGGCCGGCGCTGGGCAGCAGGGGCAATGTGGGGGGGAGTAGGGAGCGCGCTCACACGGGCATTCTAGGAGCGGCGTCTGTCGCCCGGATAATGCCCAGCCATGGAAATCGTCAGCTTTCTCATCGACTTCATCCTGAACGTCGACAAGCACCTCGAAGCCTTCGTGGTGAACTACGGCGCATGGGTCTACGCCTTGCTTTTCTTGATCGTCTTCGTCGAGACCGGCGTGGTGGTCATGCCCTTCCTGCCGGGCGATTCATTGCTATTCATCGTGGGCGCGCTGTGCGGCGCAGGAATGATGAGCTTCCCGATCGCCTGCGGCGTGCTCCTTGCGGCCGCCATCCTGGGCGACCAGTGCAACTACACGATCGGCCGCTACCTGGGGCCGAAGGTGTTCCAGTGGGAGCAGTCGCGCTTTTTCAATCGGCGGGCCTTCGACCAGGCGCACGCGTTTTATGAGCGCTACGGCGGCATCACCATCGTGCTGGCGCGCTTCATGCCGTTCATTCGCACCTTCGCGCCCTTCGTGGCCGGCGTGGCTGCGATGAGCAGGGCCAAGTTCAGCGCCTACAACGTCGGCGGCGCGTTGCTGTGGGTGCTGGGCATTGCGACGGCGGGTTATTTCTTCGGCAACCTGCCGTTCGTGAAACAGCACCTTGAGAAATTCATCTGGGCACTGATCATCGTGCCGGGCCTCATCGCCATCTTCGGGGCTTGGCGCGGAGCGCGCAACTCACGCGCCAGCGCCGCCCGGCCTTGATTTCGAAAGGCCCGCTAGGGCGTCAATACCTCGGGCCGTAGCCGGGGTAGTTGTTGTAGTTCGGGTTGTAGTAGCCGTTGTTGTAGTTGCGGTTGTAGTCGTTGCGCTTGCCGATTTCGTTGCCGATCAACGCGCCGGCGGCCGCACCGCCCACCGTGCCGATGGCATTGCCGCCGCTCACGGCATTGCCGACCGCGCCGCCGACCACCGCGCCGCCGACCGTGCCGATCTGTTGACCGCTCGGGCCGGTCGCGCAGCCACCGAGCGCCAGGGCCGCCGTAGCGGCACCGCAAGCAATGAAGAGTCGAGCATTCATGGATAGCCTCCAGGGGTTTGTTGGATGGCTCCATGGTGGTGGCGACGGCTCGCCAAGACTGTAGGAATCAGGCACCGCACCGTGTGAGGGCAAGCGCGTCAAGCCGTGTCGGCAGCCGCCCGAAAGCCGCGGCAGATCGCCCGCTGTGCTGCGGGCGGGCGATGCTTAGAGCGCCCTGCTGCGTGCCAGCGGCGGGTTCTGCGCGAAGTAGCGCTCGATGCCGCGCATGAGGGCGTCGGCCAGGTCTTCTTGATAGGCCGTGCTGCGCAGGTTGTTCTCTTCCTCGGGGTTGCTGATGAACGCCGTTTCGACCAGCACGCTAGGAATGTCGGGCGCCTTCAGCACCGCAAAACCCGCCTGTTCGACGCTGGCCTTGTGCAGCTTGCCGACGTTGCGGATCTCGCCGAGCATGGCGGTGCCGAGCTTGAGGCTGTCGTTGATCTGGGCCGTGGTGCTCATGTCGAGCATGGCGCGTTGCACGTGCATGTCCTGCTCGCCGACATTGATGCCGCCGATCTTGTCGGACTCGTTCTCCTTGTTCGCCAGCCAGCGTGCGGCGCTGCTGGAGGCGCCGCGCTGGCTCAGCGCGAAGACGCTCGCACCGCGCGCACTGGGGTTTGTGAACGCATCGGCATGGATGCTCACGAACAGGTCGGCCTGCACGCGGCGCGCTTTTTGCACCCGAACGCCCAGCGGCACGAAGAAGTCGGCATCGCGCGTGAGAAAGGCGCGCATCGGATTGCCGCCCACATTGGCGCGGTTGATGCGGTCGCGCAGGCGCAAGGCCACCTGCAGCACGATGTCCTTCTCGCGCGTGCCGCGCGGACCGGTGGCGCCGGGGTCTTCGCCGCCGTGGCCGGGATCGAGCGCGACGATGATGATGCGGTCGGTGCGGCTGGCCGTGGCCGTGACAGGCGGCGGCGAAACGCTCGGCGGCGGCGCCGGCTTGGGCGTGGCGAGTGCCACCGACGGTGGCAGCGGCGGATTGGCCGGCACCGACGGCGACATGGGCGTGCCCGGCATGGGCAGTTGATGGCCTTCCTGCTTGGCCAGCCAATCGCCGAGGGGGTCGCCGGCCTTGCCGCCTTTGGGTTGCTGGAAGGCCGTGGCCGGCGCGGGCGCAGAAGGCTTGGCCGGTGCGTCGCGAAGCCGCTCGGCGATCAGCGCCTCCATGGGATCGATCGGGTTGGCCGGATGCAGGTCGAGCACCAGGCGGTCGCGGTAGGCGGCCACCGGCGCCAGCGAGAACACCTGCGGCAGCACGGTCTGCTTGAGGTCGAGCACGATCCGCACGACCTGCGGCGCGAACTGCCCCACGCGCAGGCCATTGATGAAGGGATCGTCCGGACGGATCTTGCCGACCAGTTCGCGCAGCTTGGGGTCGAGGTCGATGCCTTCGATGTCGACCGCCAGCCGGGGCGGATTGCCCACCGTGAGCTGGCGCGATTGCAGGCGCTTGTCGGACTCGATGGTGACGCGGGTGTAGTCTTGGGCGGGCCACACGCGCACGGCGAGGATGGACGCGCCCCAGGCGATGTGCTGCTGGCTCAGCAGGAGGACCAGGCTGCCGCCCTTGAGCATGGAACGCCGCTTCATGCCGGCGCGCCCTTGATCAGCCTCGCGCCACGCGCGCTGTTGGCCTGCAGGATGACGGTTCGTGTGTCGTCGCTCATCGCTTCAATTTTAATAGCAAGATCTTCAATTGGAATGTGGCCCGCGGCCTTTTCAGGCCATTCGGCCAACTTCAGGCCGGGCGCGGCGAAGATGTCGCGGAATCCGGCATCCTCCCATTCGCGCGGATCATTGAAGCGATAGAAGTCGAAGTGATGAATGGCCAGACCGCTCTGCGCGGTGTGCGGCTCCACCACGGCATACGTCGGGCTCTTGATGCGGCCGCGCACGCCCAGGGCCTGCAGCAGGTGGCGCACGAACGTCGTCTTGCCTGCGCCCAGGTCACCGTGCAGCGCGATGAAGGCATTGCCCAGGTCGGCATCGGCCGCAATGGCATCGCGAAGGCGCGTGGCGAAATCATGCGTGGCCTGCTCGTCAGGCCAGTGGCGCGTTTCTACAATCGGCAAGTGATCGGCAGCAAGCAATGGATGTCCCGTATCGAGGCGTTGGCAAGGTCGCTCGGATTCTCCCAAATCGGAGTGGCCGGCGTCGACCTGTCGAGCGCGGAAGAAGGGTTGATGCATTGGCTGGCCCAAGGGTTCCATGGCGAGATGGGCTACATGGCAACCCATGGCCTCAAGCGCGCACGCCCCGCGGAGCTTGTTCCCGGAACGGTCAGCGTGATCACCGCGCGCATGGACTATTTGCCGCGCAACACGCAAGGCGACTGGCAGCGCATCGAGTTCGACCGGCTGCGGCGGCCTGAAGAAGGCGTGGTCTCGATGTACGCGCGAGGCCGCGACTATCACAAGGTGCTGCGCTCGCGACTGCAGAAGCTGGCGGACGGCATCGCCGCAGAGGTCGGTCCCTTCGGCCACCGTGTGTTTACCGACTCGGCGCCTGTGCTCGAGGCCGAACTCGCCGCGCGCAGCGGCCAGGGCTGGCGCGGCAAGCACACGCTGGTGCTGAATCGCGAAGCGGGGTCGATGTTTTTCCTGGGCGAGATCTACGTCGACCTCGCGCTGCCGCCCAGCGAGCCGGTCAGCCCGCATTGCGGCAGCTGTAGCGCCTGCATCGACGTTTGCCCCACCGGCGCCATCATCGGCCCGCATCGCCTCGATGCGAGGCGATGCATCTCGTACCTGACCATCGAGCACCCTGGCGCCATTCCCGAATCGTTGCGGCCGCTCATGGGCAACCGCATCTACGGCTGCGACGATTGCCAACTCGCCTGCCCATGGAACAAGTTCGCCGTGCGAAGCGAACTGCCCGACTTCGATGCGCGCGAAGGGCTGGCGGGCAATTCGCTCGCCGACCTGTTTGCATGGAGCGAAGAGGAGTTCCTGCGCCGCACCGAGGGTGGCCCGATCCGCCGAATCGGTCATGAGCGCTGGCTGCGCAACATTGCCGTGGCGCTGGGCAACGCGCTGCGAGGGGGTGACGAGTCGGCGCGTGCTGCGCTGATGTCGCGTGCGCAGGATGCGAGCGCGCTGGTGCGCGAGCATGTGGCGTGGGCATTGAGCCAGGGCGATCGCGGCGCGTCGCGCTAGGCACTGGTGCGAAGGCTGCTCAATCCGTACGGCCGCTGCGCCGGCGCATCCACCATTCCACGGCCTCGAACAAGGCCTCGCTCAGAAGTGCCAGCACCGCTGCCGGAAGGGCGCCGGCGAGCAGAAGCTGCGTGTCGTTCAAGGCCAACCCGGTCACGATCCGTTCTCCGAAGCCGCCCGCGCCGATGAACGCCGCAATGGTGGCGGTGCCGATGGCGATGGTGGTGGCCGTGCGCACGCCCGCCACCAGTGTGGGCAGGGCCAGTGGGAGTTGCACGAGGCGCAGCGACTGGCTCCGTGTCATGCCCAGGGCCGTGCCGGCGTCGCGAAGGCCGTTGGGCACCTCGGCCAGCCCGGTGACGGTGTTGCGCATGATGGGCAGCAGCGCATAGAGCGTCAGCGCCACGAGGGCCGGCACCGTGCCGATGCTGCGCAGGAGCCAGATGAGGATGGCCAGCATCGCCAGCGAAGGAATGGTCTGCAGCAAGCCGGTCAGCCCCAGGACCAGCGCCCGCACGCGCGGCATTCGGAAGACCGCAATTCCCAGCGGCAGCGCGATCAGCGTGGCCAGCCCGACCGAGGCCACGACCAGCAGCAGGTGCTGGCGCGCAAGTCGCACAAGGTCGGGGCCGAACAGCTTGTCGGCAAAGCCGCGCTCCTGCGCCGCGGCGCCGGTGCCGGCGGCGGCAGAGGGGCCGGCCCTGGCGCTTGCGAGGAAGTCTTTCGCGATGACATCGAAAGCGACGCTGTTCAACTCGGCGCGGGCGTTCATCGCGATCATGGCGGGCTCGTCGATGCGACCTTCCAGTTCGGTAATCGCCGCCCATGCCTTGGGAAAGCGTTGGGCAACGTCGAGCCGGTACAGCACCACCGCGTCGTAGCGGGGGAAGAAGCCGAGGTTGTCGCGAAGCACGCGCAGACCCAGGTGGTCGATCTTGGCATCGGTGGTGTAGATGTCCATCACGTCGATCTGGCCGGCTGCGATCGCGTCGTAGGCCAGGCCGTGGTCCAGGCCGGTGGGCTTTTGCTTCAGCCCATAGCGCTCGGACAAGCCATTCCAGCCGTCCGCGCGGCCGATGAATTCGTTGGACAGGCCCAGCTTCAATCCGGGATGGCGGGCCAGGTCGCTGAGGGTCTGGATGCCCAGGCGCTGCGCCTTGGCTTCGCGCATGGCCAGCGCATAGCCATCGTTGAAGCCCATCGCGGGTCCCAGGCCAAGCCCGAGCGCGGCCAGGGCCGACTGCATGTCCTGGCGTGACATCTGCGGCTGGCCCTTGAGGATCTCCAGCGCGATGGTGCCGGTGTATTCCACATAGAGGTCGATCGCGCCCGAGCGCAGCGCCTCGTAGACGATGGCGGTGTTGCCCAGCCCCTGCCTGACTTGCGGAGGTTCCGCCAGGGCAGTGGCCGCCTTCTGGGCGAGCACCTCGGCAAGGATGTACGACTCCGTGAAGCGCTTGGAGCCGATGCGCAGCGTCTCGGCAGCCATGGCGTCGCTGGCATGCAAGGCCGCGAGCAGGGTCAAAAGGAGAGGCGCGAGCAGGGTGCCGACTCGGCGGCGTAGGCAGGGCCAATGCATCGGGCGCAGTTTAGGGCGATCCGTCGATGAGTGCGACCCGGCATGACCCGGCGTGGACGCGCCGCGTTCCTACACGCAATGCAGGCCCTTGCCGCCGCACCCCGATGCGGCGCTCACTCAGAGTGCGGGCATGTCCAAACACTCAGCGACCGCCTCCAGCGAGTCCGAGGCGCTCGCCGCGCCCTTGCGCCATGGCACGATGGAATTGCCTTCGGTGTGCGTCGAAGGCTACAGCCTCGCCATCCGGGGCGCGAAGGGATTCATTGGCGATGCCGCCAGCCAGACGGCGTTTCGCAAGCTGCTCCAGACCTGGCGCAAGCGGCAGCGCAAGCGCTACCTGCGCGACCCGCTGGCCGGCAACGGTGGCGCCAAGAATGGAGAGCATGTGTCCAAGCGGGTGCTCGACGAGGTGCTCAGCGCGCCGGTCGCGAGCGCGGCCAGCGACATGCTCGATGCCGCGATCGAGGACTTTGCCGAAGACCTGGCCGACGTGATCCTGCAGTACCGGCAGCACGACTCGTGGAAGAAGGTGCAGCGCATCGTGATTGGCGGCGGCTTTCCCGGCAGCGCCGTGGGTGAGCACGCCTTGTTGCAGGCTGCCGCGGTTCTCCACCATCAGGACTGCCCGGTGGAGTTGGCGCGCCTTTGCCATGACGTGGATGACGCCGGCCTGCTGGGATGGGTCCACCTGACGCCGCCTGCGCTGATCGAGCGCCATGAGGCGATCCTGGCCGTGGACATTGGCGGCACCAACGTTCGCTGCGGCATCGTCGAGACGCGCCGCAACAAGGCGTCCGACCTTTCGCGTGCGCGAGTCATTCGGCGAAGCAAATGGCGGCATGCGGACGACAAGCCCGCGCGCAGCGAACTGCTCGACGGCATTGCGCAGATGCTGCACGAGTTGGCCGCGCATGCGCGGCGCAAAAAGATCGATCTCGCACCCTTTGTCGGCGTCGCGTGCCCGGGTCGCGTGCTGCGCGACGGCGCCATATCGCGCGGCGCCCACAACATGCCGGGCGACTGGAGCCGCGACAAGTTCCATCTGCCTCGGGCGCTCGGCGAGTTGCTGCCGGACATCGGCGGTGAAAGACCGCAGGTGCTTTTGCACAACGACGCAGTGATCCAGGGCTTGAGCGAGCTGCCTTTCATGCAGGACGTTCGTCACTGGGCCGTGCTGACCATCGGCACGGGCCTGGGGAATGCGACGTACGTGAACCGCGAGCCGGTTCGCGCTCCATCCTGATCGGCCGGCTTCTAGAGCTGAAAGGCCAAGGTCAGAACCAGGCCCTCGGCGATGTCGCGGCCCAGGCCGGGCGTGCGGGCACGGAAGGTTTCGCCGGCCGATGCAGTGGATTCGATCCACTGAGCCAGCCATTCGATCTGCTGCTCGTCATAGAAGACGACGGCGCTCTCATGGTTGAGCAGCAGGCTTCGTCCGTCGAGATTGATCGAGCCGCACAGGGCCAGGCTGTCGTCCATGACGACGGCCTTGGCATGGGCCATGAAGGGCAGCATGCGGAAGATGACGCCCGCCCGAGCCAGGTCACGCATGGCGCGAGTGCGGACGAAGTCGGCCAGCGGATGGTTGGATTTCTGGGGAATGGCGATGGTGACCTGCACACCGCGACGCGCCGCAAGCCGCAGCGCGTCGCGCAGTCCGTCGCTGGGGACGAAGTACGGCGTGATCGCCAAGAGCCGGTGCTCGGCCCGAAAGCACGCGTCGATGAGCAACGCCATGGCGGTGTCTTCGGTCTGGTCCGGGCCGCTGGGCAGGTACTGCGCCATGTGCTCGCCGGGCGGCATCGGCGCCGGTGCGTCGAGACTCTGGACAATGCGACCGCTGGCTGAAGCCCAGTCCTGTTCGAACTGCCGCGCCGCGGCAAGGGCCGCGCCGCCGCGCAGGTCGAACGACAGGTCGCGCCAAGCCTGGGGGTGCGCCGCGTTGCCGCAGAAATACTCGCCCGCAAGATTGCGGCCGCCGCTCCATAGCCACACGTTGTCTGCCACCGCCAGCTTGCGGTGATTGCGCAGGTTGCGCGGGCCGGTGCGACGCAGGCTGAAGACGGGGCGGAACACCGAAACCTGCACGCCGGCAGCGCGCAACTCGGCAAAGTGCCCGCGCGGCAACTGCAGCGCTCCGAAGCCATCGAGCAGCACGCGCACCTGCACGCCGTCGCGCGAGCGGCGCGCCAGGCGTTCGAGCACGTCGTGGCCGAAGGGGTCGTTGCCGATGATGAAGGTGCCGATGTCCAGCCGCGTCCGTGCGCCCTCGATCACTTCCCACAGCGCGTCGCGGGCGGCCACGCCATCGGCATGCATGCGGATGTCGCAGGCGCTGGGCGGCGCCAGGTCGAAGCTTTCGATCAGCTCGGCGGCCCAGTGCCCGTGCGCACCGGTGCGTGGCAGGCGAACGTGCCCGGCGGGACGCAGCTTGCGCTGGCCGAAGAGCAGGTACATCGGCAGCATCACGTAGGGCATCAGCAACAGCGCCATGACCCACGCGATGGCGGTGGTCGGCGCACGATGCTCGCGCCGCGCCCGGGTGGTCAGCACATAGACCAGAAGGGCGACGGCGACGACCAGGAAATGCTGGGACGGTGAAGGCAGCCAGTCGAGCCCGTTGTTCGGCATGGGCGCGATGATGCCTCAGGCAAAGGCGCTCAGCGCCTTCCGATCAGGTCGAGCCCCAGACTTCCTGCGCCGTCTCCACCACCAGCTGCAGCTTGCGGCGCTGGTCTTCCACGGCGATGTTGTTGCCGTGCACCGTGCTGGAGAAGCCGCACTGCGGCGACAGGGCCAACTGCTCCAGCGGGGCGTACTTGGCGGCGTCTTCGATACGGCGCTTGAGCTCGTCCTTGTCCTCGAGCTCGCCGAACTTGGTGGTCACCAGGCCCAGCACCACGGTCTTGCCCTTGGGCAGATAGCGCAGCGGCTTGAAGTCACCCGAGCGGGCGTCGTCGTACTCCATGAAATAGGCGTCGACGTCCATTTCCTTGAGCAGTGCTTCGGCGACCGGCTCGTAGTTGCCGGCTGCAGCGTGCGTGCTCTTGAAGTTGCCGCGGCACAAGTGGATGCCCAGCAGCATGCCCTTCGGCTTGTGCGCGACGATCTTGTTGATGAACTGCGCGTAGCGGTGCGGCAGTTCATTGGGGTCGTCCCCACGCTGGCGGGCGGCTTCGCGCAGGTTCACGTCGCAAAGGTAGGCGAGGTTGGTGTCGTCCATCTGCACGTAGGTGCAGCCGGCATCGGCCAGGGACTGCAGCTCCTCGCCGTAGGCTTTGGCCACGTCGTCGTAGAACGTGGGGTCCAGCTCGGGGTAGGCCTCGCGGCTGATGCCCGCTCGCCCGCCGCGGAAATGCAGCATGGTGGGCGAGGGGATGGTCACCTTGGGCGTGTTGCCGGCCGCGACCTGGCTCTTGAGGTACTGGAAGTCGGCCAGCTGGATGTTCTTGGCATGGCGCACCTTGTCGATCACGCGGATGACGGGCGGGGCCAGCTCTTCGGTGCCGTCGGCCTTGCGGATCGTGACCGGGATGTCCGTCTTCACGCCACCCAGTTGCTCCAGGAAGTCGATGTGGAAATAGGTGCGGCGAAATTCTCCGTCGGTGATGCTCTTGAGGCCGATGCCTTCCTGGAACTTCACGATCTCGGTGATGGCCTTGTCTTCGACTTCGCGAAGCTGCTCGGCGCTGATCTCGCCTTTGGCCTTCTTCTCGCGCGCCTCCAGCAGGTAGGCGGGACGCAGAAAGCTGCCGACGTGGTCGAAACGGGCAGGCAGGTGGGCATGTTCGGACATGGGGTCTCCGTGCGGGGCGGGTGGCAGAAAAGAGCGAATCGTAAACCGATCGTTATGTGGCTCGATGTATACACGGAGACTGGTGTTTACCCTCAATCCAGCCGTACGAGTGACATTCTTGAGCCGCAAATGTATACATTGCGTATCCATGTTTCGAGTGAGTCAACGGATTGTGGCAACGGGCAGGGTGGGCGGCAGATGACGTCGCCGGCATCGCGTGGCGCCGATGTGGGAGGCGCCGAAGTCCAGGAAGCGACCGGCTCCCAAGCCGTGAAGGCACAACTGCGGCTGCGCGAGATGATCCTGGCCGGCCAGCTGGGCGGCGGCGCCCGCATTGCGGAAGTCGCGGTGTCCGAGATGCTGGGCGTGTCGCGCACGCCGGTGCGAAGTGCGCTGATGCGGCTGGAACAGGAAGGGCTTCTCGAAGCATTGCCGAATGGCGGCTTTGCGGTGCGCACGTTTTCCGAGCGCGATGTGTCCGATGCCATCGAATTGCGCGGCACCCTCGAAGGCCTGGTGGCGCGACTTGCCGCCGAGCGGGGCGCGCCGCCGGTCGTCTTGCGGGAGGCCCGCGATTGCCTGGACCAGATCGATGAACTGCTGCGCGAGCCGGCCTTGGACGATGCCGCTTTCTCGCGCTACGTGAGTGCCAATGCCCGCTTTCATGCGCTGCTGGCCGAGATGGCCGCAAGCCATCTGCTTTCGAAGCAGCTCGAACGCGTGGTGAACCTTCCTTTCGCGTCACCCTCGGGGTTCGTGGTGGTGCAGGCCAATTCGCCGGCCGCGCGCGACATGCTCGTCATCGCGCAGGACCAGCACCGGCAGGTCCTGGACGCCATCGAGTCACGCGAAGGCGCTCGTGCCGAGTCGCTCATGCGCGAGCACAGCCGCATTGCCCGCCGAAACCTGCATGAAGCGCTGCACGGCAGCGCGCACCATGCCTTGCCCGGCGTGCAGTTGATCCGCCGCCGCCATTGAGTTGCGCCATGCGTTCAGTTCAATCCCTTGCTGCGCGATCATCGCGCAGCGCCTATGGTGATCGCGCAACAATCGCGGGCCGGTTCAATCCCAATGGGACTATCGCTCGGCCCGAACTGTTGCAAATTGTTGAAAATACGACCTTGTCGCACTGACCCTCTCATTCAATAGGAGCTTGTCGAATGAATCGCCGTCATCTCATCCAAATCACCGGGCTGTCCGCGCTCGCGCTGGCATCGTCCGTTGCGCTGGCGCAGGGCGCGCCTTTCAAGATCGGCCTGATCCTGCCGATGACCGGCCAGCAGGCAAGCACCGGCCGCCAGGTCGAGGCGGCCGCCCGTCTTTACATGGCTCAGCACGGCGACACCGTGGCCGGCCGCAAGGTCGAGCTGATCGTCAAGGACGACACCACGCTGCCCGACGTGACCAAGCGCCTGGCGCAGGAACTCATCGTCAATGACAAGGTGGACGTGCTGGCAGGCTTCGGCATCACGCCGGCCGCGCTGTCGACCGCGCCCCTGGCCACGCAGTCGAAGACGCCGATGGTGGTGATGGCCGCGGCGACGTCGGCGATCACCGCCGCATCGCCCTATGTGGTCCGTTCCAGCTTCACGCTCCCGCAGGTGTCTGTGGCCATGGGCGACTGGGCGCCCAAGAACGGCATCAAGTCGGTCGTGACGCTGGTGTCGGACTATGGTCCCGGCAACGACGCCGAGAAGTACTTCACCGAGCGCTTTGCCGCCAACGGTGGCAAGGTGATCGAGAAGCTGCGCGTGCCGCTGCGCAGCCCGGACTTCGCCCCTTTCCTGCAGAAGGTGCGTGACGAGAAGCCCGATGCGCTGTTCGTGTTCGTTCCCTCGGGCGCCGGCGCGGCGGTGATGAAGCAGTTCTCCGAGCGTGGCATGGACAAGGCCGGCATCAAGCTCATCGGCACCGGCGACGTGACGGACGACGATCAGCTCAACGACATGGGCGACGCAGCGCTCGGCGTGGTCACCTCGCATCACTACTCGGCCAGCCACCCGTCGGCCGAAAACAAGAAGTTCGTCGCCGCCTTCGAGAAGGCGAACAAGGGAATGCGCCCCAACTTCATGGCCGTGGGTGGCTATGACGGCATGCGCATCATCTACAAGGCGCTGGAAGACACCAAGGGCAAGGGCGGCGGCGACGCGCTGCTGGCCGCCATGAAGGGACAGATGTTCGAAAGCCCGCGCGGCCCCGTGCTGATCGACGCGCAGACGCGCGACATCACGCAGGACGTCTACCTGCGCAAGGTCGAGAAGAAGGACGGCCAGCTCTACAACATGGAATTCGACGTGATCAAGGAAGTCAAGGATCCCGGCAAGACCAAGTAAGTCGACCCCAGGCAGCGCGGCACTCCGGTGCCGCCCGCCATCCCCCTGCGGGGGCGACACTCACGGTGCGGCTACGTGCCGTGGTGTCTCCGGCCGAGGGGGCTTTCTTTTTTTGGCAATCCAATGCTCACCATCCTCTTTGACGGCATCGCCTACGGCATGCTGCTCTTCGTCCTCGCGGTAGGCCTTGCCGTGACGCTGGGGCTGATGAACTTCATCAACCTCGCCCACGGCGCATTCGCCATGGTTGGCGGTTACCTCACCGTGCTGGCGATGCAGCACCTGGGCGTGCCGTTCCTGGCGTGTCTGCCGCTGGCTTTCGTGGCCACGGCCTTGCTCGGCGCAGTGCTCGAGCGCACGATCTACCGGCCCATGTACGGCAAGTCGCACCTGGACCAGGTGCTGTTCTCCATCGGCCTGGCGTTCATGTCGGTGGCTGCCATCGACTATTTCGTCGGCTCGTCGCAGCAGAACATCCAGATCCCCGAGTTCCTGCGCGGGCGCAGCGAGATCGGCGAAGGCCACTTCCTGCTGGGCATGGGCCACTACCGCCTGTTCATCATCGCCGTCTGTGCGGTGTTGGCGGTGGGCCTGCAGTTGCTCCTGACGCGCACGCGCTTCGGCAGCCGGCTTCGTGCCTCGGTCGACGATCCGCGCGTGGCCTCCGGCATGGGCATCAACGTCAACGTGGTGTTCCTGCTGACGTTCGCGATGGGCTCGGGCCTGGCGGGCCTGGGCGGCGCCCTGGGCGTCGAAGTGCTGGGCATGGACCCGACGTTCCCGCTCAAGTACATGATCTATTTCCTGATCGTGGTGTCGGTGGGAGGCACTTCGTCGATCACCGGGCCGCTGCTCGCGGCGCTGCTGCTGGGCATTGCCGACGTGGCCGGCAAGTATTTCATTCCCAAGATGGGGGCGTTCACGGTCTATCTGCTGATGATCGTCATTCTGATGTGGCGGCCGCAGGGCCTGTTCACGCGCAAGGGGGGACGTTGATGTCGAACCAGATTGCTTCGCTGCAGGAAGCGCTGCTCAAGCGGGCGCGCTGGCGCTGGTGGGAATTTGTGCTGTGGGCGGTGGCCTTCGTGCTGCCGTTCGTCACGCCGTCCCACGCGTTGATGATCAACGAGATCGCCATCGTCGCCTTGTTCGCGATGTCGCTCGACCTGATCCTGGGCTACACGGGCATTGTTTCGCTGGGACACGCGGCCTTCTTCGGCTTCGGCGCGTATGCGGCGGCCTTGTTTGCCAAGCTGGTGCATCCCGACCCGACGCTGGGGCTGCTGGTGGCCATCGCCTTGAGCGGCGGCCTAGGGGCCATCGCCAGCGTCACCATCTTCCGGGGGACTGACCTCACGCGGCTGATGGTGACGCTGGGCACCGCCTTGCTGCTGCTGGAACTGGCCAACAAGATGAGCTGGCTCACCGGCGGCGCCGACGGTCTGCAGGGCGTGATCATGGGACCGGTGCTGGGCATGTTCGACTTCGACCTGTATGGCCGCACGGCCGCCTGGTATTCGCTGTCGGTGCTGCTGGTGCTGTTCCTGATCATGCGGCGCATCGCCCATTCGCCCTTCGGCGCGACGCTGATGGCGATCCGCGACAACCGCCTGCGTTCGATGGCCATCGGCGTTCCGGTGGTGGGCCGCATCTTTGCGATCTACACCGTGGCCGCGGCCATCGCGGGCGCGGCCGGCGCGCTGCTGGCGCAGACCACCGGCTTTGCGTCGCTGGACGTGCTGGCCTTCGACCGTTCGGCCGACGTGATGCTGATGCTGGTCATCGGCGGCGTGGGCTGGCTTTACGGCGGGGTGGCGGGCGCCATCGTGTTCAAGGTGCTCCAGGACTGGCTGTCGACGGTGACGCCGCAGTACTGGATGTTCTGGATCGGCCTGCTGCTGGTGCTGCTGGTGCTGGTGGGGCGCGAGCGGCTGCTGCGCCCGTGGAAGTGGTTCGGCATCGGAGCCGCTCCGAAGAAGGCGAAGGTGGGCGCATGAACCCGGCGAACAACATCGCGGCGCCCGTGCTGAAGGCCGATGGCCTCGTCATGCGGTTCGGCGGCATCACGGCCACCAACAACGTCTCGCTGCAGTTGCGGCCTGGCGCGCGGCACGCGTTGATCGGCCCCAACGGTGCCGGAAAGACGACGCTGATCAACCTTCTGACCGGTGTGCTGACGCCAACCGAGGGCCGCATCGAGCTGCTCGGGCAGGACATCACCCGCATTGCGCCCCATCAGCGCGTCGCGCGCGGGATGGTCCGCACGTTCCAGATCAATCAGCTGTTCGACTCGATGACGCCGCTGCAGACTCTGGCACTGGTGGTGTCGCAGCATCGCGGGCTGGGCGGCAAGTGGTGGCAGCCCCTGGGTCGTGACCGCGCCGTGATGGAACGCGTGGCCCAGCTGCTCGACACCTTCCGCCTGACCGACGTAGCTCAGGTCATGACGCGCGAACTGGCCTACGGCAAGCGCCGTCTGCTGGAGATTGCCATCGCGCTGGCGAGCGAACCTCGGGTGCTTTTGCTCGACGAGCCCGTGGCAGGCGTGCCGGCCGGTGAGCGCGAGGAGTTGCTGCAGACCGTTGCCGCACTGCCTTCCGACGTGTCGGTGCTGTTGATCGAGCACGACATGGACCTGGTCTTCAGCTTCGCCGACCGGATGACGGTGCTCGTCAACGGCACGTTGCTCACCGAGGGCACGCCCGACGAGATTGCCGCCGACCCGCGCGTGCGCGAGGTCTATCTGGGTCATGGGGAGGAAGAACATGTCTGAATTGCTGCGCATCGAGCAGCTGAGTGCCGGCTATGGCGAGGCGGTCGTCATTCATGACGTCACGCTCAAGCTGGGCGAGGGCCAGACGCTGGCACTGCTGGGGCGCAACGGCACCGGCAAGACCACGCTGATCAACACGCTGGCCGGCGTGACGCGCCAGCACGGCGGGCGCATCGAGCTCGGCGGGGTGGCCTTGTCGAAGCTGGCGCCGCACCAGCGTGCGGCCGCCGGCATCGGATGGGTGCCGCAGGAGCGCAACATCTTCAAGTCGCTCACCGTGCACGAGAACCTGACGGCCGTGGCGCGGCCCGGTCGTGAAGGGTCGCGCGGGGCAGCCTGGACGCCTGAGCGCGTCTACGAGATGTTCCCGCGCCTGGCGGAGCGCAAGACGAACCTCGGCACGCAGTTGTCGGGCGGCGAGCAGCAGATGCTGGCCGTCGGCCGCGCGCTGGTGCTCAACCCGACGCTCCTGCTGCTGGACGAGCCCCTGGAGGGCCTGGCGCCCATCATCGTCGAGGAACTGCTGCGCGCCATCCGCCGCATCACGCGCGAAGAGGGCCTGGCGGCCATCATCGTCGAGCAGCATCCGCAGGCGATCCTCGCCATTTCGGACGAAGCCGTAGTGCTCGATCACGGCACAGTGGTGCACGCCGATACGGCTGCCTCGCTGAAGGCTCAGCCTGAACTGCTTGGGCGTCTGCTGGGCGTGGGGCGCTGATTCAGACGGCGTGATCGCCGCCCACTTCGGGCCAGCGGCGGCGCATCACCCACCAGGCCACGATGCCGATGGCCAGCATCGCGGCGGAAGTCAGTGCCATCGCGCGGGTGGAGTGCATCACCAGCGGCGCCACGGCGCCGGCGACCACGCCGTTGGCCACCGCGCCGATCACCGCCTGCAGCGACGAGGCCATGCCGCGCCGCGTGGGATGCAGGTCGAGCACCAGCAGCGTCACCGCCGGAACCATCAATGCCCATCCGTAGGCGAACACGGCCAGGGGCCAAAGCGCCCAGCTCACGTGGGCCTCGAACATCAGGTTGGCCACCACGTTGACGATGGAAGTGATCAGCATGATCAGAAAGCCGTCGCGGATCTGCCGCTTGGGCCGCACCCTGCCGGCCTTCTTGCCGCTTTGCCAGGCGCCCAGCATGATGCCGCCGATGGTCAGGATGAAGAACCAGAAAAACTGCTGCGGCGCCAGCGCGAGATGGTGGCCCAGGAACTCGGGCGCCGACAGCACGTAGAGGAACATGCCGTTGAAAGGCACCCCGCTGGCCAGCGCCAGCAGCATGAAGCGCGGGTCGGACACCAGCGTCCAGTAGCCGCGCATCAGCGGGGCAGGATGGAAGGGCTGGCGTTGGCTCGCATGCAGCGTCTCGGGCAGCATGCGCCAGTTGAAGACGAAGAGCACGACACCCACCGCGACCAGGAACCAGAACACGCTGTGCCACCCCAGGTGCACGAACAGGAAGCCGCCGATGATCGGTGCCACCGCAGGCGCCACGCCGAAGTAGATGGTCACCTGACTCATCACGCGTTGCGCTTCCGCTGGCGGGAACATGTCCCGGATGACCGCGCGCGACACCACGATCCCTGCCCCGGACGCCAGGCCTTGCAGCGCCCGAAAAGCGACCAGTTGACCAATGGTCTGCGACAAGGCGCAGCCCAGTGAGGCGAGCGTGAACACGGCCAGCCCGGCCAGGATGACCGGTCGGCGGCCGAAGCTGTCCGACAGGGCGCCGTGGAACAGGTTCATGAACGCGAAGCCGAACAGATAGGCCGACAGCGTCTGCTGCATCTCGACAGGCGTCGCGCCGATCGACTGTGCGATGCCGGAGAACGCGGGGATGTAGGTGTCGATCGAGAAGGGCCCCAGCATGCCCAGCAAGGCGAGCAGCACCGCCAGCGCCCAGCGCGGCGCTTTCCAGATCGTGGCGGCATCGGGATTCATGAAACGCCCTTGGTCATGGAGATCCTAAACAGCAAATAAAAAGCGCCAGTCGCATGTACAGCAACTGGCGCGCGGGACCCCAATGCGGCATTGGGGCGGGCGATTACAGCGTATCGATGAAGCTGCGCAGCTTGTCCGAACGGCTGGGGTGCTTGAGCTTGCGCAGCGCCTTGGCCTCGATCTGGCGGATACGCTCGCGCGTCACGTCGAACTGCTTGCCGACTTCTTCCAGCGTGTGGTCGGTGCTCATCTCGATGCCGAAACGCATGCGCAGCACCTTGGCTTCGCGCGGCGTCAGGCTGTCGAGGATGTCCTTGACCACATCGCGCAGGCCGGCCTGCATGGCCGCCTCGATCGGCGCGGTGTTGGCGCTGTCCTCGATGAAATCGCCCAGGTGCGAATCGTCGTCGTCGCCGATCGGCGTTTCCATGGAGATCGGCTCCTTGGCGATCTTCATGATCTTGCGGATCTTGTCCTCGGGGATCTCCATCTTGGCTGCCAGGATGGACGCATCGGGCTCGAAGCCGAACTCTTGCAAGTGTTGGCGGCTGATGCGGTTCATCTTGTTGATCGTCTCGATCATGTGAACCGGAATGCGGATCGTGCGGGCCTGGTCGGCGATCGAGCGCGTGATGGCCTGGCGGATCCACCAGGTGGCATACGTCGAGAACTTGTAGCCGCGGCGATATTCGAACTTGTCGACCGCCTTCATCAGGCCGATGTTGCCTTCCTGGATCAGGTCGAGGAACTGCAGGCCGCGGTTGGTGTACTTCTTGGCAATGGAAATCACCAGGCGCAGGTTGGCCTCGATCATTTCCTTCTTGGCATCGCGCGAAGACGTCTCGCCGGCAATCATCCGGCGGTTGATTTCCTTCAACTCCGTCAGCGGAACGACCACCTGGGCCTGGGTGTCCATCAGCTTTTGCTGCAACTCCTGGATCGGCGGGATGTTGCGTTGCATCACGGCGCTCCAGGGCTTGCCCGCAGCGGCCTGCTTTTCGACCCACTTCAGGTTGAGCAGGTTGGAGGGTGCGGGGTTGCCCTTCTTGTCGACGCCGGAGAAGTCGCGGACGAACTCTTCCTGCGGGAAGCCGCACTTGTCCACGATGATGCGCCGCAGTTCGCGCTCCTTCTTGCGCACGTCATCCACCTGCGTGCGGACCATGTCGCACAGCTTCTCGATGGTGCGCGCGGTAAAGCGGATGGTCATCAGCTCGTCGGAGAGCTGCTGCTGCGTCTTGTGATAGGCAGGTGAGCCGTAGCCTTCCTTGTCGTAGATCTTGTGGATCTTCTCGAACAGCTCGCCCATGCGGTCGAAGCGCGACAGCGCCTCGCGCTTGAGTTCCTCGAGCTTCTTGGTCAGCGCCTTGGAGCCGCCGTTGCCGTCGTCGTCGTCGTCTTCGTCGAATTCGTCGAAGTCTTCCTCGGCCACATAGTCGTCGGCCTCGTTGGGATTGGAGAAGCCGTCGACCACCGTGGAGATGACGACCTTGCCTTCGCGGATCTCCTGGCCCATGCGCAGGATCTCGGCGATGGTGGCGGGCGATGCGGAGATGGCCAGCATCATGTCCATCAAACCGCCTTCGATGCGCTTGGCGATCTCGATTTCGCCTTCGCGCGTCAGGAGTTCGACCGTGCCCATCTCGCGCATGTACATGCGGACCGGATCGGTCGTGCGGCCGAATTCGCTGTCCACCGTCGACAGAGCGGCTTCGGCTTCTTCTTCGGCTTCTTCGACCGTGGCAGCGGTCGGCGCGACGTTGTTCTGGAACAGCGTCTCGGCATCGGGCGTCTGTTCGTAGACGGCCACGCCCATGTCGTTGAGCATCGAGACCACGACTTCCATCGTCTCGGCGTCAACCAGCTTGTCCGGCAAGTGATCGGAGATTTCGCCTTGCGTCAGATAGCCGCGCGTCTTGCCCAGGGTGATCAGGGTCTTGAGGCGCTGGCGGCGCTTGGCCAGGTCTTCCTCGGACAGGACGGTCTCGTCCAGACCGAATTCCTTCATCAAGGCGCGTTCCTTCGCCTTGCTGATCTTCATGCGTAGGGGCTTGACCTTCTCCTCGACCGCCGGTGCCGGCTCACCGCTGAGGTCTTCTTCGAGATCCGACAGATCGATGTCGTCGGTCTCGCCCTTGGACTTGGCCGCGGTGGTGGCGGCCTTCGGCTTGCGGCCACGCTTGGCGCCGGTTGCCGGGGCAGCCGCGGTGGTGGCGCTGGCAGCCTTGGGCGGGCGGCCCACCTTGCGTGCAGGCGCGGGCGCTGCATCGGTGCTGGCGGCGGCCTTGATGACTTTCTTGGTTTCGGCGGCAGCGTCTGCGGCAGCCTTGGTGGTCTTGGCGGTGGTACTGGTCACTGGCTTCGTCTTGGTGGCCACGGCCGTCTTGGCGGCGGCTGCAGCTTTCTTGGCCGCCGGAGCGGCCTTGGTCGATTTGGCGCCAGCGGCGGATTTGGCGGCGGAAACGGCAGGCTTCTTTGAACTGGGCATACGACCTCGAACAACAAGAATGGACTAACGAACCACAGGCGCCACTAACCCGGCGCGGGCAAGAAAAGGCGGGCACGAGGGGGCTGCGCGCACCCTTGCGTACAAAATGCACCGGCAAGATGTCGGGCGAACATTTGGTGTGCAGTCCTTGCGGTAGTTGGCCCTGATCCCGTGTTTTCGGGATGTGCATTGCGCTTCTAGGGGCCGGTCCGGAGGTGCTGCTGTCGCTCTTGCCAGCTCGTGCGAACATGTAAACGTTGCACGAAGCCTTACATTATAGCGTTTCTTTGATTTTTCAAGCGCCCGCCAATTCTCGCAAACCCTGAATTTCCTGATTCCCCAGCCGGAGGGCCGCGAAATCAGGTGCTCAGGGACATTTGGAGTTCGCGGCGCCGCGCTTCAAGTGCCCGATAGCGTTCCGGCGCTGCCGGATCGCTGCCGAAGGCTTCGGCGGCTTCCGTGAGCTGGGTGCCCAGGTGCTCGATCAGCATGCGCGCAAGCACGTCGCGCAGTTCGGCCTGGGCGTCCGCGGCATGCTCGGGCGAATCCGCATCGGCGACAGCGCCGTCGGGGCCCGCCATCAGCCGTACCGCCAGGCTTTCGGCGGCATGCCCGCGCAGGCCTTCCCTCAACGCCGCCCAGGGCTGGTTGCCGTGCTCGTGATACTGGGCGTCCAGCCAGCGGAACAACTCGCCGGCGTCTGCGGGCGTGCCACACAGCAGTTCGTGCAGTTCATGCGACAGCCCGCCCCAAGGGGTCATGTCCGCCAGCAGCAGTCGCGCCGCCACTTCCGCACGACCGAGGGGCTGCACGCGCGGCAACCGCGGCCGCGCCGGCTGCCAGTCGCGCCGGCCGCGCCCGCCGTCGAATCTGCGCTTGTCGCGGCTCTTCCAGCTGCCGCGTTCGCCAGAGCTGCCGCCAAAGCCACTTGGGGCGCCGGAAGATGCGCCGGGCATGTATTCGTAGTCGGCTTCGCCGCCCATCTCCCACGGCGGTGCGCCGTTGTCGTCCTCCTGCGGGACGGGGCGCCGTGGCGTGGCGCTGGCAGCCCAAAGGTCCTGCAGCGCCTTCATGTCCAGCTGCACCAGGCCTGCGATTTCTGCCAGCAGCTGCTGTTTGAGGGCACCGTCGGGCAATGCGCTCCATAAAGGGCGAGCGTTGCTGCTCAGATGGGCACGGCCTTCGGCACTGCCAAGGTCGCAGCCTTCGCGGGCCGACTCGATCAGGAAGCGGCTGAGCGGCGTCGCTTCATTGACGAATCGGGAAAAGGCCTCGGCGCCGAATTCGCGGATGAAGCTGTCGGGATCGTGTTCCGCCGGGAGGAACAGGAACTTGACGGAACGTGTGTCGTTGGCAAAGGGCAGGGCAGCGTCCAGGGCCTTGCGGGCAGCCCGGCGACCAGCGGCATCTCCGTCGAAGCTGAAGACCACCGAGTCCGTGAAGCGGAACAGCTTGTGCACGTGCTCGGCCGTACAGGCTGTCCCGAGCGTTGCCACCGCGTTCGGAAAACCAAGCTGGGCCAGCGCGACGACGTCCATGTAGCCCTCGGTGACGAGGGCGTAGCCATGCTCGCGCAGCGGCGTGCGGGCCTCGAACAGGCCGTAGAGTTCGCGGCCCTTGCTGAAAACAGGCGTTTCCGGCGAGTTGAGGTACTTGGGCTTCTCGTCGCCCAGCACGCGGCCGCCGAAGCCGATGTGCTCGCCCTTGACGTTGCGAATGGGGAACATGATCCGGTCGCGGAACCGGTCGTAGCGCTTGCCTTCCTCGTCTTCGGAGGCGATCACCAGGCCGCTTTCGACGAGCAGCGGATCGTCGTACTCGGGAAAGACGCTCGCCAAACCGCGCCAGCCTTCGGGCGCATAGCCCAGGCCGAACTGGCGCGCGACTTCGCCGCTCAGCCCCCGGCCCTTGAGGTATTCGACCGCCCGCGGCGAGCGCTTGAGTGCGGCCTTGTAGGCGGCGCCGGCACGCGCCAGCACGTCGCCCAGCGTGGCCTGCTTCTGCCGCGCCGCCGCCGCGCGGGCGCGGTCCTGCGGCGAGCCTTGTTCTTCCGGCACCTGCATGCCGTACTGGCCGGCCAGGTCCTGTACCGCCTCGACGAAGCCCATGCCCAGGTGCTCCATCAGGAAGCCGATGGCGTTTCCGTGCACGCCGCAGCCGAAGCAGTGATAGAACTGCTTGGTCGGGCTGACCGAGAACGAAGGCGACTTTTCCCCGTGGAAGGGGCACAGGCCCATGTAATTCGCGCCGGCCTTCTTGAGCGGCACATGGCGCCCGACGATCTCGACGATGTCGGCGCGGGCGATCAGGTCCTGGAGAAATCCGGCGGGAATGGTCATGGCAGGGGCGGCGCCGCGAGCCGATGGAGCCGCGGCAGCGGAAAACGAGTCAGCGTGGCGCCAGGCGGATGGCGCCGTCGAGGCGGATCACCTCACCGTTGAGCATGTCGTTCTCGATGATGTGCCGGGCCAGCTTGGCGTAGTCCTGCGGCGTGCCCAGGCGCGAGGGGAACGGCACCGACGCGGCCAGTGCGTCCTGGACCTCTTGCGGCATGCCGAACAGCATCGGCGTACCGAAGATGCCGGGAGCGATGGTCATGTTCCGGATGCCATTTCGGGCAAGGTCGCGCGCGATGGGCAGGGTCATGCCGACCACGCCGCCCTTGGAGGCGCTGTAGGCCGCCTGGCCGATCTGGCCGTCGTAGGCCGCGACGGACGCCGTGGAAATCAGCACACCGCGCTCGCCGGTCGGCTCCGGATCGTTCTTGCTCATGGCGTCCGCGGCCAGACGGATCATGTTGAAGCTGCCCAGCAGGTTGACGCGCAGGGTGCGCTCGAAGACAGTGAGGGCGTGCGGGCCGTTCTTGCCTACTGTCTTCTCCGCCGGGGCAATGCCTGCGCAATTGACCAGACCCACCAGCTTGCCGAGCTTGACGGCCGCGGCCACGGCGGCTTGGCCATCGGCCTCCTGGCTCACGTCGCATTTGACGAAACTCGCGCCGATTTCGCGCGCCACCGCTTCGCCACGCTCTTCCTGCATGTCGGCGATGACCACCTTGCCACCGGCTTCGGCCAGCATGCGGGCGGTGCCTTCGCCCAATCCGGACGCGCCTCCGGTCACCAGAAACGCCTTGCCTTCGATCTGCATGAATCCATCTCCTTGTCAGTGTCAGCCGGCCATTATCGAATCAGCGCAGCGGGCCCGCCGCCCGGAGTGAAAAAATCGGCCGCACAAAAAAAGAGAGCCCCGTCGCAGGACGGGGCTCAATTGGATCCCATAGGGAACCAAGGAGACAACTAGCGGCGCGCGCGGCTGGCGCGTGCCGGGCGCGATCAGCGCTTGCGGGTCGCGGTGGCGGTGCTCTTGGCAGCGCTCACGGCTTGGGCCGAGACGGCGTTGAAGTTGGCTTCGGCAACGTCGGATGCCTGCTTGACGGCCTTCTGGACCGATTCGAAGGCGTTGTTGGCCGCAGCCACGGCGCTCTTCATCACGGCGACGGCGGTTTCCGAGCCGGCCGGTGCGTTCTTCGAGGCGCTGTCGACCAGGTTCACGAAGGTTTGCTGGGCTTCGCTGGCCTTGGCTTCGAAAGCCTTGCCGAACTCGGTGCTGGTGCCTTGGGCGATTTCGTAGAGGTGGCGGCTGTAAGCGGCGGTCTTTTCGGCCATCGGCTGCAGCAGGCTGGCTTGCAGAGCCAGCAGCTCTTGCATGTCCTTGACTTCCAGCGCGGCTTGGGCGGTGCCAGCGGCTTCGGTCAGCGCGGCCTTGGACGCGGTGACGTTCAGTTCGACGATCTTCTCGACGCCTTCAAATGCCTTGGTGGTCAGGCCGAAGAGGGTTTCCAGGTTGGCTTTTTGGGCTGCGATGAGTTGGTCGGCGGTCAGGGCCATGTTGAATGCTCCAGTCGAGATTGAAGAAAGAAAGCTTGCTCTTGAGGTCAACTGCAAACCGGCGAATTCATGTTGCGGTGCAGCATGGAACGAAGTATGGGCGATGTCTGGCAAGGAATCAAGAAATTTTTGCTGCATTGCAGCAAAAACCGTATCGAAACCCTTCACGGCCGGTGTCGGTCTGTATGTAGGGGCGGCTGGCGTCCTGCGTGCGACTGCCTGATTCGGTGCCACTGGCAGAATGCGGCGCCAGACTCGGGCCTGTCCTTAGCTCCGCCACGAGCGCCCATCACCAACGCCAATTTGAACGACGGAGAAACCCTTGAGCACCCGCCCAACGCCCCATCCGCGCAGCCACTATTCGGTATTCAGGGACATCTCGACGCGCTGGATGGACAACGATCTCTATGGGCATGTCAACAACGTCGTCTACTACAGCTGGTTCGATACGGCCGTCAACGCCCACCTGATCGAGCAGGGCGCGCTGGACATCCACCGGGGTGCGGTCGTGGGGTTCGTGGTCGAAACCCAATGCAACTACTTTGCGCCGTTGGCCTTTCCTCAACTGGTGCAGGCGGGCATCCGAGTGGCGCATATGGGCACCTCGAGCATCCGCTACGAAGTGGGCCTGTTTGCCGAAGGCGCGGAGACAGCCGCGGCCCAAGGCCACTTCGTGCATGTGTACGTCGATCGCGCCAGTCAACGGCCGGTGCCCTTGCCTGAGACATTGCGGGACGCGGCGTTGTCGCTTCAAACCACCTGAGGCGCCCGCACAGGCGTCATAAAAAAAGGCCAGCCGCATCAACTGCGGCTGGCCCTTCTTGTCGTCGAGAAGATGGTGCTTACATCTTCATCGCGTTGACGTGAGCCTTGCCTTGAGCCTGGTCGGCCTTGGCTTGCTTCTCACATGCGTTCTTGGCGTCGCCCTTCTGGTCTTCGCACTTTTCCATCGCGACGTCGTAAGCCGTCTCGACCTTCTGCTGCTCGACGTTGCGGGCATGGGAAGCGCTGGGCTTGTACTGGTTCTCAAGCTCGGCCTTGGCAATCTTTTGCTTGCCGTCGGCTTGCTTGTTGCACACGTCCTTCGCGTTGCCTTCCAGCGTGTCGCACTTGGTCTTGTCAACCTTGTGATCGGCTTCGATTCGTTCCTTGGCGACCTTGTATTCGTCCTGCGTCATGGCGCTGGCGTGGCCGGCGGCAAACATGGAAACGAGGGCGATGGCGAGCAGTTGCTTCTTCATATTGGGTTCCTGTATGTTCTTGTAGGGAGGCGGATGGCTGGCGGTTGAACGTCTTCTCAGTACTTCTCGAAATTGAAGTCGGGGTTGCGCGATTCCCAGTCCTTGACCTGCTTTTCGGCTTCGTCGCGGCTGATGCCGTGGCGTTCCTGGATGCGGCCCAGCAGCTGATCGCGCTTGCCGGCAATGACGTCGAAGTCGTCATCGGTGAGCTTGCCCCATTGCTCGCGGACCTTGCCCTTGACCTGCTTCCAGTTGCCTTCGATGGTGTCCTTGTTCATCACTGATCTCCTTGAGTTGAATGATCGACCGGAGCGATGTGTTCCGGGGTGAAGAAACTTTAGGCGGCAAGCTTCGCCGAGCCGGTAGGACCGCCCGGGAACGCCCCGTAGGCACCCGCCGACGCGCGCCGTGATAATCGAGCGCACGACACTGCGCGACTGCACCTTCGAAGATGATCATCCAGAGCCTGCTCGACACCGACCTTTACAAGTTCACGATGATGCAGGTGGTGCTGCATCGATTCCCAGGCGCGCGGGTGGAATACCGCTTCAAGTGCCGGAACCCCGGCGTCGACCTTGCGCGTTTCGCGGGCCAGATCAGGGAAGAGGTGCGGGCCCTTTGCAGCCTGCGCTTCAAGGAGGCCGAGCTGGCCTACCTGCGCTCGATGCGCTTCATCAAGAGCGACTTCGTCGATTTCCTCGGGCTGTTTCAGCTCAACGAGAAATACATCCACATCGCCGCGTTGCCTTCCGGCGAGCTCGACATCCGAATCGAAGGACCTTGGCTCCACACCATCCTGTTCGAGATCCCGGTGCTGGCGATCGTCAACGAGGTGTACTTCCGCAATACGCAGCCGCAGCCCGACCTGGCTGAAGGCCGCCGCCGTCTCGAAGCCAAGATCGCCCTGCTGAAAGCGGATGGCCTCGATGACCTGAAGATCGCCGACTACGGCACGCGCAGGCGCTTCTCCAAGGTGTGGCACGAAGAAGTGCTGCGCACCCTCACGGCACGGCTGGGCGCCGTCATTCCGCCCGGTGCCGCGGGTGCACCGACCTCGCAGCATCCTCCGCAGTTCGCCGGCACCAGCAATGTGCTGTTCGCCATGAAGCAGGGGCTGATCCCGTTGGGAACGATGGCGCATGAATACCTGCAGGCGTGCCAGTCGCTCGGACCGCGCCTGCGCGACAGCCAGGTCTTCGGGTTCGAGTGCTGGGCGCGTGAATATCGCGGCGACCTGGGCATTGCGCTGTCCGACGTCTACGGCATGACGGCCTTCCTGCGCGACTTCGACATGTATTTCTGCAAGCTCTTCGACGGCGCGCGCCATGACAGCGGCGACCCCTTCCAGTGGGGCGAAAGGATGCTTGCACACTATGCGGTCAACCGGGTCGATCCCCGTACGAAGACTCTGATATTTAGCGATGCCCTCACGGTGCCGCGTACCATCGAGCTGTACGAGCGCTTCCGCGGGCGATGCCAGCTGGCATTCGGCATCGGCACCAATCTCACCAACGATCTGGGCTATGAGCCCCTGCAGATCGTCATCAAGATGATCCGATGCAACGACCAGCCCGTGGCCAAGCTTTCGGACACGCCGTCGAAGAACATGTGCGAGGACGAGCGTTACCTTGCCTACCTGCGCCAGGTCTTCGACATCGCCCAACCTGCCTGACCCAAGAAAAAAGAGACTGATGAACGGAGCCACCCTTTCGCCCCTCTGGGGCGTGCCCTTTGCCGGCCTGCTGCTGTCGATCGCCATCCTTCCTCTGGTGGCACCCAAACTCTGGCATCACCACTATGGGAAGGTGGCCGCCGCCTGGGCACTGGCTTTCCTGGTTCCGTTCGCCATGCAGTTCGGCCCGTCGGAAACCGTGCATGAACTGGTGCATGTGGCGTTGGCCGAGTACGTGCCTTTCATCCTTCTCCTGACGGCTCTGTTCACTGTGGCCGGGGGCATCTATATCCGGGGCAACCTGCATGGCAGCCCGGCGCTCAATGTCGGGTTGCTGGCCATCGGCGCCGTGCTCGCATCGTTGATGGGGACGACGGGCGCCTCGATGTTGCTCATCCGACCGCTCATCCGCGCCAACGACAACCGCCAGCACAAGGCGCATGTGGTGATCTTCTTCATCTTCATCGTCTCCAACGTCGGTGGGTCGCTCACGCCGCTGGGCGATCCACCGCTTTTCCTGGGCTTCCTGAAGGGCGTCGAGTTCTTCTGGACGGCCAAGCACATCTTTCCCGAGACGCTGTTCATCGTCGGTGCGCTGCTTGCGCTGTTCTGGGTGATCGACAGCCACTTCTATCGCAAGGAAGGCGTGCTGCCCGTCGACCCGACGCCAGACACCGAGCGGCTGGGCTTCGACGGCTCCGTCAACTTCATCCTGCTGCTGTGCGTGGTCGGCCTCGTCCTGATGAGCGGCGTGTGGAAGTCGGGCGTGACCATCGACGTCTACGGCACGCCGATGGACCTGCAGGGCATCGTGCGCGACGTCGGGCTGATCGCCATCGTGCTGGTTTCACTGTGGATCACGCCGAGCAAAGTGCACGACGACAACCAGTTCAACTGGGGCCCGATGGCCGAGGTGGCCAAGCTCTTCGCCGGCATCTTCCTGACGATCGTGCCCGTGATCGCCATGCTGCGCGCCGGCGTCGACGGCCCGTTCGGAGCGATCGTGAGCGCGGTGACGCGGCCCGATGGTTCGCCCAATCCGGCGATGTATTTCTGGGCGACCGGCATCCTGAGTTCGTTCCTCGACAACGCGCCGACCTACCTGGTGTTCTTCAACAGCGCTGGCGGAGACGCCGCGCTTCTCATGACCACGCATGCCGCCACCCTGGCCGCCATTTCGGCCGGTGCGGTCTTCATGGGCGCGAACAGCTACATCGGCAATGCGCCCAACCTGATGGTCAAGGCCATCGCAGAAGACCGCAAGGTGCGCATGCCCAGTTTCTTCGGCTACATGCTGTGGTCGTCGTGCATCCTGCTGCCGCTGTTCGCCATCCAGACCTACATCTTCTTCATCTGATCTGCCATGACCCGAGCCAAGATCCTTGTCGCGCGCGCCATCTTTCCCGAGACCATCGAAAAGCTGAAAACGCACTTCGAGGTCGAGAGCAATCAGGCGGACGAAACCTGGTCGCCGTCGCAACTGGCCGACAGGCTCAAGGACAAGGCGGGTGCCTTCACCACCGGCACCGAGCGCATCGACGGCGCCTTGCTCGATGGCTGCCCGCATCTGCGCATCTGCGCGAACATGGCCGTGGGCTACAACAACTTCGACGTCGACGCCATGACCGCGCATGGCGTGCTGGCCACCAACGCGCCAGACGTGCTGACCGAGACGACGGCCGACTTCGGCTTTGCGCTGCTCATGGCCACCGCCCGACGTGTCACAGAGAGCGAGCACTTTCTGCGCGCGGGCAAGTGGACCAAGTGGTCCTACGACATGTTCGCGGGCAGCGACATCCATGGCAGCACGCTGGGCATCATCGGCATGGGCCGTATCGGGCAGGGCATCGCACGCCGCGGAGCCATGGGCTTCGGCATGAAGGTGGTCTATCACAATCGCTCGCGCCTCGACGCTGCGATCGAGGCGCAATGCGGCGCCACCTACGTGAGCAAGGAAGAGCTGCTGCGCACCGCCGATCATGTGGTGCTGGTCGTTCCTTACAGCGCCGCCTCGCACCACACAATCGGTGAGGCGGAGCTCGCATTGATGAAGCCGACGGCCACGCTGGTCAACATTGCGCGCGGTGGCATCGTCGACGATGCCGCCCTCGCCAAGGCCCTCAAGGACAAGCGCATCGCGGCCGCCGGCCTGGACGTCTTCGAAGGCGAGCCCAAGGTCCATCCCGATCTGCTGACCGTGCCCAACGTGGTGCTGACGCCGCACATCGCCAGCGCGACGGTGCCCACTCGCCGGGCCATGGCCGACCTGGCGGCCGACAACCTGATTGCCTACCTGACGCGGGGTGAAGCGCTCACGCCGCTCAACCCGGCCGTCATCGGCGCAGCCAAGGCATCCTGAAGCGGCGGCGAACTTGGACATTTTCTGGATCCTCGTCGGCCTGGGCGCGTTGGCCGGGCTGAACTTCGTTCTTCTGCTCTGGCTGCTGCTTCGCAAACCGCCGGCAGCCGACCATCACGAAATCCTGCAAGCCGTTGCGGAGCAGGCCGATCGAACCCAACGCGAACTTCGCCGCGAGATCACCGACAGCGCACGCGGCAGCCGGCAGGAAAGCACGCAGGCGCTGGCGCATTTCCAGCAGGCGGTTTTGGCGCAAGGCGCCGAAGCCACGCGGACGCAGAACGCGCAGATCGACGCCTTTGCCCACCAGCTTGCGAACCTGCAGAAGATGCTGGCCGATACCCTGCATACCCAGTTGCAGGATCTGATCGAGGCCAACTCGCGGCGCCTGGCCGAAGTGCGCAGCACGATGGAGGCGCAGCTGGCGGCGCTGCACCAGGCGCACGCGACCAAGCTGGAAGAGGTGACGCAGTCCACGTCTGCCGCGCGGCGAGAGCAGGGCACCGGCCTGGCCAATTTTCAGAACGCGCTGGTGCAGCAAGGCGCGGAAGCCGCCAGGACCCAGAGCGAGCGATTGGATGCCTTTGCACGCCAGATCGAGGCACTGCGGGAATCAATGGCGCAGACGCTGGCGAGCCAACTGCAAAGCCTGGGCGAATCCAACGCGCGGCGCATGACCGAAGTGCGCGGCACCATGGAAGCGCAACTGGCCCAATTGCAGGCCAGCAATGCCACCAAGCTCGACGAGATGCGTCAGGTCGTCGACCAGAAGCTGCAGAGCACGCTGGAAGCGCGCCTGGGCGAAAGCTTCCGTCAGGTGGCCGAGCGCCTGGAGCAGGTGTACCGGGGCTTGGGCGAGATGCAGACGCTGGCGCAAGGCGTGGGCGACCTCAAGCACCTGCTCACCAACGTCAAGACGCGAGGCATGTTCGGCGAGGCGCAGTTGGGAGCATTGCTGGAACAGGTACTGTCGCCCGAGCAATACGCCGAGCAGGTCGCGACACGGCCCGGTTCACGCGCGGTGGTGGACTTCGCCATCCGCCTTCCGGGTCGGGGCGACGACGGCAAGCCGGTCTGGTTGCCGATCGACGCCAAGTTCCCCAACGAAGATTACGAGCGACTGCTCGATGCCCAGCAGCGCGCCGATGCCGAGGGTGCGGCGACCGCCGCGAAAGCGCTTGAGACGCGCATTCGTCTCGAAGCCCGCGGCATCGCCGACAAATACCTCGAGCCGCCGCACACGACCGATTTCGCCATCCTCTTTCTTCCGACCGAAGGCCTCTACGCTGAAGTCCTGCGCCGGCCCGGTCTGGTCGAGTCCCTGCAGCGCGAAAGCCGCGTGGCCCTGGCGGGGCCGACGACTCTGTTGGCCCTGCTGAACTCCTTGCAGATGGGCTTTCGCACCTTGGCACTCGAGAAGCGAAGCAGCGAAGTCTGGCAAGTGCTGGGCGCGGTCAAGTCCGAGTTCCTCAAGTTCGGCGGCGTGCTGGCGGACGTGCGGCGCCAAACGCAAACCGTGCTCAACACCCTCGACAAGGCGCAGACCCGCACCAACGTGCTGAACCGCAAGCTGCGCGAGGTGGAAGCCTTGCCCGAGGCGAATTCCCAAGGCCTGCTCGCCGGCCTGGATGCGCCCGTCGGCGATATGGGCGACGAGGAAGAGGCATGAGCATGCGCTGCGATGCGGAGGAGAGGGCGCGCGCGGTCGTCATTGCACGAGCCTGATGCCGCCCGAACTGCTACGTCTGATCGTCGCGCAGGTCTGCCTGCATGCGGCGATGACAGGCACGCGCATGGCCGCTCCGCTCCTGGCCTTGCAATTGGGCTACAGCCCGGCCGCGGTCGGGGTGCTCCTGTCGCTGTTCGCGCTGACCCAGGTCTTTTTGGCATTGCCGGCCGGGCGTTTCGCCGATCGCCACGGCCTCAAGCGGCCGTTGGGCATGGCGGTGATGGCGGCTTGCAGTGGTGCCGCCATCGCGGCCATCCACCCGGCATTCGTCACCTTGTGCGTGGCCGCCTTGCTGACCGGTGGCGCGACCGGCGTGGCGGTGATCGCATTGCAGCGGCATGTGGGCCAAGCCGCGACTGGACCGGCCGAGCTGCGCAAGGTCTTCAGCTGGCTGGCCATCGCCCCGGCTGCGGCCAACTTCCTGGGACCCTTCGGCGCAGGCCTGCTGATCGATCATGCAGGTCGTACACCGGGCGACATGCCGGGATTCCGCGTGGCGTTGCTGGTGCTGGCCCTGCTTCCGCTGGTTTGCTGGGCATTGGCAAGGCGCACGCAGGACGCGCCGGGCCATGCGCCGATGCCTGGTGGCTCCAAGCCGCGTGCGCTCGACCTGTTGGCCGCCCCGATGTTCCGGCGCCTGCTGTTCATCAACTGGATGCAGTCGGCGGCATGGGACGTGCACACCTTCGTCCTGCCGCTCCTGGGTCATGAGCGGGGACTGAGCGCTTCGGTCATCGGCACCTTGCTTGGCGCCTTCGCCGTCGCGGCGGCTGGGATCCGGCTGATCCTGCCAATGCTTGCCGGGCGATGGACCGAGCGTCAGGTGATTGCCGCGGCCAACGTGCTGACCGCGGCCGTGTTCGCCGCCTATCCCCTGATGCCCGGCGCCTGGGCGATGGGTGCATGCTCCGTCCTGTTGGGCGTGGCGCTGGGCGCGGTGCAGCCGATGGTGATGAGCATGTTGCACCAGATCACGCCGGCGGCGCGTTACGGTGAGGCCCTGGCGCTGCGCGTGATGACGCTCAATGCATCCAGCGTGGCGATGCCGATGATGTTCGGCGCAGCCGGCGCCCTGATCGGCGTGGCGGGGCTGTTCTGGGTCGTTGGCGCGGTCGTGGCGTTGGGCACGCCAGCCGTGCGCGGGCTGGCAGCGCCATCGGCGCCATCAAGCCCGCCTTCGGATCAGAGCCGGTAGAAGCGTGCGATGGCCGCCCACGCGTCCTCGACGGTGTCGACGTATTCGAACAGCTTGAGGTCGCCTTCCGAGATCACGCCTTCCTCGACCAGGAAGTCGACGTCGAGCAACCGACGCCAGTAATCGGAGCCGAACAGGACGATCGGCACCTGCTTGGACTTCTTCGTCTGGACCAGGGTCATGACCTCGAACAGTTCGTCCAGGGTCCCGAATCCGCCCGGAAATGCCACCAGCGCCTTCGCCCGCATCATGAAGTGCATCTTGCGGATGGCGAAGTAGTGGAACTTGAAGCTCAGCGCCGGCGTGACGTAGGGATTGGGCTGCTCTTCCATCGGCAGCGCGATCGACAGGCCCACGCTCAAACCGCCTGCCTCGTAGGCACCGCGATTGGCCGCCTGCATGATGCCGGGGCCGCCGCCGGTGCAGACGAACAGCTTGTCCTCGGGATCCTTGTCGTTGCTGTAGCGAGCCACCAGCGCGCCGAAGGCGCGGGCCTGCTCGTAGTAGTGGCTGCCGCGTGCGAGGCGCTTCCAGCGTGAGGCGGCGGCCTGATCGTTCGCGGCCTCGGCCTGCGCGATCAGGGCGCCGGACTCTTCCTGGCTGCGAAAACGCGCGCTGCCGAAGACGACCACCGTGTTCTCGATGCCGTGCGCGCGCATTTCCAGGTCTGGCTTCATCAGCTCGAGCTGCATGCGCAGGCCCCGGGTTTCGCGGCGAAGCAGGAACTCGGGATCGGCAAAGGCCAGGCGGGACGGATCATTGTCCAGGGGCAGGCCCTTGTCGGCGTGCGCCTGCAGCGTGGCCCAGGCATCGGCCAGGCGCTTGTCGTGTAGATCGTGCTTGTTGTTCATGATGTCCTCGTGCGTGCGCAGATCGATGACGAAGCCGCCGCACAGGCAGGCATCAAGCATGAATCGGGCCGCGCGGCCGCAAAAAAGAAAAGGCTCCCGCGGGAGCCTTGCACCCGCCGTGCGCCTGGTTCAGGCGCCGCATGCGGGCGTGGATTGGAAGGCAAGGCGATCAGACGCGCTTGCGGTATTCGCCGGTCCGCGTGTCGATTTCGATGCGGTCGCCCTGGCTGACGAACAGCGGCACGGGCACTTCGAAGCCGGTAGAAATCTTGGCAGGCTTGAGCACCTTGCCCGACGTGTCGCCCTTGACGGCAGGTTCGGTCCAGGTGATCTCGCGCTCGACGCTGGTGGGCAATTCGACCGAGATCGCCTTGCCGTCGTAGAACACCACTTCGACGGGCATGCCGTCTTCCAGGTAGTTCAGGGCGTCGCCCATGTTTTCGGCCTCGACTTCGTACTGGTTGTACTCCGAGTCCATGCAGACGTACATCGGGTCGGCGAAGTAGGAGTAGGTGCACTCCTTCTTGTCGAGCACGATCTGGTCCATCTTGTCATCGGCCTTGAAGACCACTTCGGTGTTGAAGTTGGCGATCAGGCTCTTGAGCTTCATGCGCACGGTGGCGGAGTTGCGGCCGCCGCGGCTGTATTCGGTCTTGAGGACGACCATCGGGTCCTTGCCGTGCATGATGACGTTGCCGGCGCGGATTTCTTGAGCGATTTTCATAGCGAGTCTCTGGGCATGATGTGCCGCTTGGCGCATCGGCAGGGCACAAAACGGCATCGGTTGAGGATGCAATCCGGCCCAGCGCGCATGACCCGCGGCGGGTTCGGCGGCTCGAAGGTGGTTGCTGCTTGCAGCGGCATCGTGCCGCCCCTTCGTCCGCAAAGCCCCCTATTTTAGCTTTTTCGGCCGACAAAGCGGTAAAGCCGTTGCGCGAGGCTTTCCTGGGCCAGAAGTTTTGTCCGGGCGCCGGCGGCCACCGCTCCCCATTGCACGAGTTCTTCTGGCGTCGGCAAATGCGGCGTCGCGTCGGAAAAACCATTCCAGGCGTGGTGAAAGCGGACGAGGGAAGCCGGCGAATCCATCCATTCGAGAAACGCGCCCAGCTTGACGTGGTGGGCGTCGTCATCCTGCGGATAGATCTGCCACACGAGGGGCGCGCCCGCCCAAAGGCCGCGCACCAGCGAATCCTCGCCCCGAACGAAATTGAGGTCGCATGACCAGAGGAGGCGATCGAAATCCGGCTGCGGGACATGAGGCAGCCAATGCAGGCGAAGCGCGCCAGTGGCGCCTGCCCCGACTTCTGACTCGGACAGCAGTGATCGCACCGCTGCACTGGACCGACCGGCGGTGACCACGAGCAGCGTCGGCTCCGGGCCGCGGCGCCAGGCATCCAGCAGGGCGGGCAGGCCAGGCGGTTCGTAGCAGAACAGGGACACCAGCCGCTCGCCGCCCCAAGGGATGGCTTGCGCCGCCAGCCATGCCGGGCGATCGAAGGCGTCCCGTTCGGCCATCAAGCCGTGTTCGCGCAGCAGACCGCCGGTGGCGGGGGTGAAGCCCGGATAGAAGAATCGTTTGGTCAGGCCCGCGCCCGCGCCGCGAAAGACGGGGGAGGGCAAACCGTGCAGGCGCTCCACATAGGGTTCGGCCGACAGGTATTCGAGGTTGATCCAGTGCCGCGGAACGCCGTCTTCAGAGATGGCTCGCGCGAGCTGGGCGATGACGGCCTCGGCTGGTTCGCAGCCGAAGGCTTCGATCAGAACGTCCGGAGCCTGCGCCGGCGCAAGCCTTGCGGCGTCGATGTCATGCGCGTCGCGCCAATGGATCACGTCCACGCCCGGGGCGCCGACGGGCGCCATCCAGGACAGCGCCGACGGATCGTCGATCCAAAGGCGGACCTGTTCGCCCTCGCCCGCGAGCTCGCGCGCCAGGCGCCAGCACACGCCGGCGTCCCCGTGGTTGTCGATGACCTTGCAGAAAATGTCCCAGCGCATGGCGGGAGATACTCTAAGCCCATCGCGCTGCCCGCACCCGGCCGACCTGTTCGGCCAACCATTTCGAGACATGTCGGAAAGTCCGTTCGAAGCCCTGCTTGCCCAATCCCTTGCCTTGCCGTCGCTGCCGGGCGTGTACCGCTATTTCGACGCTGCAGGCGGCGTTCTGTACGTGGGCAAGGCGCGCAATCTGAAGAAGCGCGTCAGCAGCTACTTCCAGAAGAACCACGGAGGAACGCGCATCGGCCACATGGTGGGGAAGATCGTGCGCATGGAGACGACCGTGGTGCGCACCGAGGCCGAGGCGCTCTTGCTCGAGAACAACCTCATCAAGTCGCTCAAGCCCAGGTACAACATCCTGTTTCGCGACGACAAGAGCTACCCGTACCTCAAGATCGCCTCGCATGCGTTTCCGCGCATGGCCTACTACCGCGGCTCGATCGACCGCAGGCATCGCTACTTCGGCCCCTATCCCAGCGCATGGGCGGTGAAAGAGTCGATCCAGCTCTTGCAGAAGGTGTTCCGGATCCGTACCTGCGAAGACACCGTCTTCAGCAACCGCACGCGGCCTTGCCTTCTCTACCAGATCAAGCGTTGCAGCGGTCCCTGCGTCGACCTGGTCACTGCGCAAGACTACGCGGCCGACGTGGCCAACGCTGAGTCGTTCCTGCTTGGCGACTCGCAGCTTGTGCTCAGGCAGTTGGAGTCGCGCATGACCGCGCATGCCGAGCGGCTCGAGTTCGAGCAGGCGGCTGAGCTTAGAAACAAGATCTCGGCGCTCTCGCGCGTCTTGCACCAGCAGTCGGTGGAAAGCACATCCGACAAGGACGTCGACATCCTGGTCGTGAAGGTGCAGGGCGGAAAGGCGTGCGTCAACCTGGCGATGGTGCGCGGCGGCCGCCATCTGGGCGATCGCGCCTATTTCCCCGTGCACGTCGAAGATGCTGCGGGCCTGCAGGCCGAAGAGGAGGCGGCCGCCACCGCATCGATCGAACAGCAGGTGCTCGAGGCGTTCATCGCCCAGCACTACATCGACGTCCCGGTGCCACCGACGCTGGTGCTCGGCGAGCCCGTGGGACGCGAGCTGATCGAGGCGATCTCGACCCAGGCGGGCAGCCGTATCACGGCCGTGTTCCAGCCGCGGGAGCAGCGGCGGCTGTGGCTCGAAATGGCGCAGAAGAACGCCGACATCCAGCTGGCCAGGCTGCTGGCGGAAGAGGGGTCCCAGCAGGCGCGAACACGCGCGCTCATCGAGGCACTGGAACTCGAGCCGGATGAGCTGGATACGTTCCGCATCGAGTGCTTCGACATCTCGCACACGGCTGGCGAAGCGACTCAGGCTTCGTGCGTCGTCTTCGAGAATCACGCGATGCAGAACCGCGAATACCGTCGCTACAACATCGAGGGCATCACCCCGGGCGACGACTATGCCGCCATGCGACAGGTTCTGACGCGCCGATACGGCAAGCTGGCCGAGGCAATGGCAGCGGAAGTCGACGCACCGACTGCAGGCGACGCGTCGGGCGCCGATGCGCGCCCCGGCACGGCGGGCGCCCGCATGCCCGACCTGGTACTGGTCGATGGCGGCAAGGGGCAGGTCTCGATGGCGCGCGAGGTGTTCAGCGAACTGGGTCTGCCGCTGTCGCTGATCGTCGGCGTGGAAAAGGGCGAAGGACGAAAAGTAGGTCTTGAAGAGCTGGTCTTTGCCGACGGCCGCGAGAAGGTCTATCTGGGCCGCGACTCGGCGGCGCTGATGCTGGTGGCGCAGATTCGGGATGAAGCGCACCGTTTCGCCATCACCGGCATGCGCGCGCGCCGCGCCAAGGTTCGCGTGGGTGGCAGCCAGCTCGAAGACATTCCGGGCATCGGACCGAAGCGGCGGGCACGCCTGCTGCAGCGCTTTGGCGGCATTCGCGGCGTGGCAGCCGCCAGCGTGGAAGAACTGGCATCCGTCGAGGGCATCGCGTTCGAGCTGGCCGAAGAGATCTACCGCGCGCTTCATTGAGCGAGGCCTGTCACAGGCGCATGCCACAATCACCCCATGTTCTGGACGCTCCCCACCATCATGACCTGGACGCGCATCGTCGCGATTCCCTTGATCGTCGGAGTGTTCTACCTGCCACTGGACGCGCCGACCCGCAATCTCATCGCCACGGTGATGTTCGTCGTGTTCGCCGCCACCGACTGGCTCGATGGCTTCCTGGCGCGCCGGCTCAACCAGACATCGGCCTTTGGCGCGTTCCTCGATCCGGTGGCCGACAAGTTCCTCGTCTGCGCTTCGCTGCTGGTGCTGGTGCATCTTGATCGCGCCAACGTTTTCGTCGCGCTGATCATCATCGGCCGCGAGATCGCGATCTCCGCGCTGCGCGAGTGGATGGCGCAGATCGGCGCGGGCCGCAGTGTCGCTGTGCACATGCTCGGCAAGGTCAAGACGACGGTGCAGATGGTGGCCATTCCCTTCCTGCTGTTCGATGGCATGCTGTTCGGCGTGATCGACACCGGCTTGTGGGGCACTTGGCTCATCTGGGCGGCTGCGGTGCTCACGGTCTGGTCGATGGTTTATTACCTGCAGAAGGCGATCCCCGAGATCCGCGCCCGCACAGAATGATCGGCACGGCTGTGCCTGCCGACAGCTCACGCTGGCTGCGCGCGATGCCGGCGGTCTTCGTCCTGATCTGGAGCACAGGCTTCATCGTGGCTCGCTACGGCATGCCGTATGCCCCGCCGATGAAGTTCCTGGCCGTGCGCTTCGCGCTTTCGATTCTTTGTTTCGGCGTCTGGGTCGCGGTGGCTCGCGTGCCGGGCCCTTCGAGCCGCGCCCAGTGGATGCATCTGGCGGTCACCGGCATGCTGATCCAGGCGGGGTACCTGGGTGGCGTCTGGGGTGCCGTCAAGGCGGGCATGGGTTCCGGCCTTTCCGCGTTACTCGTGAGCATCCAGCCGGTTCTGACGGCCATCTGGCTGTCGGCCTTGGGCGGCAGGGTTTCAGGCCGCCAGTGGCTCGGCTTGGCGCTGGGGTTCGGCGGCCTCGTCATGGTGGTCTGGCGAAAGCTGGTGCTGGCCGGCCCCGGTGCGGAAGTGACGTGGCAAACGATGTCGCTGGCCTTGTTGGCGCTGCTCAGCATCACGGCTGGAACGCTCTATCAGAAGCGCTTTGTCAAGCCGTGCGATGTGCGCACCGCCAGCCTCGCGCAACTGACGGCCGCGCTGCTCGTGAGCCTGCCCTTCGCGCTGTTGGAGACTGACGCCATGCAATGGAACGCTCATTCGATCGGGGCGATGGCCTGGTCAGTGCTGGCGCTCACGCTGGGCGGCAGTTCATTGCTTTACATGCTCATCCAGCGGGGAAGCGCCACGTCGGTGACCAGCCTGCTTTACCTGGTGCCGCCTTGCACGGCGTTGATGGCCTGGCTGCTGTTCGGCGAACCGATCACGGTGCTGACGCTGGCAGGCACCGCCATCACCGCCATCGGCGTGAGCCTGGTGGTGCGCGAGCAGAACGGCTGAACGGCGCGCCTCGGCCGTCGTCATGCTGACTTCCACGGCTCGCTGCGAAAGCGCGCGGCCAGCGCTTCGACCAGCAGTTGGACCCGGCGGGGCGTGCGCGGCTGCCGCGGCGCGATCCAATGGATGTCGGCATCGCTCATGACGTGGCGCGGCAGCACGCGTACCAGCGTGCCGGCGGCCAGGTGCGGAGCCACGTCCCACAAGCTGCGCAGCATGATGCCGTGGCCGCTCAGGCACCAGTCGCGGACGAGTTCGCCCGAATTGCTGCTCAAGGGGCCTTCCACGCGAACCCTGCTCTGGGTGCCGTCACGCTCGTGCCGCAGGTTCCAGAAGGTGGCCGCAACGGCGGGCCGGCTGGCATCTTCGTGTTCGTTGACGCGCAGGCAAGCGTGTCGTTCCAGGTCTGCCGGCACTTGCGGCGAACTTCGCGAGGCCAGGTAGGCCGGCGAAGCCACAAGGACGCGTTGGTTGCGCGCCAATCGCCGCGTGAGCCAGTCCGCCGCGTGGCGCGATTGCACCGACCACAGCCACACGGCCCCGTCGAAGCCCTCGGCAGACAGGTCTGGCAATTCCTCGCCCAAGCGGAGGTCGATTCGCAATTGCGGATGCGCCCGTTGGAATTCCGCCAGCGTCGGCCCGACCCACAGGCGTCCGAAGCCGAGCGTCGCCGCGAGTTTGACGGTGCCCGACAGCGATTGCTGGCGCTCGCTCATTTCCGCCTCCACCGCAGTGAAGCGGTCGAGCAGATCGCGTGCATGCCCGCAGAGCGATTCGCCTTCGCGCGTGAGGACCAGACGGCGCGTTGTGCGTTCGAACAAGCGCTGGCCAAGCCGCGACTCGAGCGCGGACAGGCGCTTGGTCACTACCGAAGGGACGACGCCCAACGCGTCCGCCGCGGCAGCCAGGCTGCCGCCGTCGCGCACCTTGAGCACCAGGTCGAGGTCGGATCGCTCCAACATATTCTTGCCAATGAGGAAATAGTGGATTGGCTGATTGTTTCTTGATCCGACGTTCGATGCAACGCAGAATCCAGCTCGTGCTCGACGATTTCAAAGCCTTTGACCTCCAACGCGACGGCGTTCGCATTCACGGACGAACCGGAGGGCAGGGGCAGCCCTTGCTCCTCCTGCACGGCCATCCGCAGACGCACGTGATCTGGCATCGCATCGCGCCGTTGTTGGCGAGGCACTTCACGCTCGTCATGCTCGACCTTCGCGGCTATGGCGACTCGGGCCGACCGCCGGCAGACGAGCGCCATGGGGCCTACAGCAAACGCGAGATGGCGCTCGATGCCGTGGCAGCGATGCAGCACCTGCGCTTCGATCGCTTCAATGTGCTGGCGCATGACCGCGGTGCGCGCGTGGCGCATCGACTGGCTGCCGATCATCCCGATCGTGCAGAGCGCCTGATGTTTCTCGACATCGCCCCCACGCTTTCCATGTACGAGCAGACCGACCGGGAATTCGCCAGCGCCTATTGGCACTGGTTCTTCCTGATCCAGCCGCCGCCACTCCCCGAGGCCCTGATCGAGTCCGATCCTTCACGCTATGTGCGCAGTGTGATGGGTGGGCGTCATGCCGGCCTGGCGCCATTTGCGCCCGAGGCGCTGGCCGAGTACGAGCGTTGCCTGGGGCTTCCCGGATCCGCACGTGCGCTTTGCGAGGACTACCGGGCGTCCGCGAGCATCGATCTCGAGCACGATCGCGCCGACATCGCGGCCGGCTTGCGCCTGCAGCAGCCGCTCCGCGTGCTTTGGGGCGAACACGGCGTCGTCGGTCGCTGCTTCGATGTGCTCGCGCTGTGGCGCGAGCGTGCAGACGTCGTGAGCGGACAGTCGCTGCCATGCGGGCACTACATTCCCGAGGAAGCGCCCGACCTCCTGGCCCGCGAGGCCGTTTCATTTTTCAAGGAAGACAAGCCATGAACACCAGCAAGACCAAGAAGCGCATTGCCGTCATCGCCGGCGACGGCATCGGGAAGGAAACCATGCCCGAGGGCCTGCGCGTGGTCGACGAGGCGGCGCGCAAGTTCGGTATCGACCTTGCTTTCGACCACTTCGACTTCTCGAGCTGGGACTACTACGAGAAGCACGGGCAGATGATGCCGGACAACTGGAAAGATCTGATCGGCGGTCATGACGCCATCTATTTCGGCGCCGTAGGTTGGCCCGAAAAGATCGCAGACCATGTCTCGCTCTGGGGTTCCCTGCTGCTGTTTCGCCGCGAGTTCGACCAATACGTCAACCTGCGTCCGGCGCGGCTCATGCCGGGCATCATCGCGCCGGTGGTGCGCAAGGACGGCAAGCCACGCGAGCCGGGCGAGATCGACATGTACATCGTGCGCGAGAACACCGAAGGCGAATACTCCAGCATCGGCGGGCGCATGTTTCCAGGCACCGAGCGCGAGATCGTCATGCAGGAGACGGTGATGTCGCGAGTGGGCGTTGATCGCGTTCTGAAGTTCGCATTCGAACTGGCGCAATCGCGCCCCAAGAAGCACCTCACCAGCGCGACCAAGAGCAACGGCATTGCCATCACCATGCCTTACTGGGACGAGCGCGTGGCCGAGATGGCCAAGAAGTACCCGGACGTCAGGCTCGACAAGTTCCACATCGACATCCTGACCGCCCACTTCGTGCAAAGGCCCGACTTCTTCGACGTGGTGGTCGCCAGCAACCTGTTCGGCGACATCCTGTCCGACCTGGGACCGGCGTGCACCGGAACCATCGGCATCGCACCGAGCGCCAACCTCAATCCGGATCGCACGCATCCTTCCCTGTTCGAGCCGGTGCACGGCTCGGCGCCGGACATCGCAGGCAAGGGCGTTGCCAACCCGATCGGGCAGATCTGGTGCGGCGCCATGATGCTGGAGTTTCTGGGCCACAAGGAAGCGCACGATGCCATCCTGTCGTCCATCGAAAAAGTGCTGATGCCCCAAAGTGGAGCGCCGCGCACGCCCGACATCGGCGGCACTGCCAACACGTCGGACCTGGGCCGCGCGATCGCAGAGGCGCTCTGATCGCGCCGAGCGGCGTCGGGCCAGGCGCCGCCAGCGGCGGACATTCAGGGCCATCGACTGCGAGTGGCGGGCCACCTGGAGCAAGGCAGATGACTCGCCATCAATTCTCGAATCGGGCAATCGTCTTAGAATTGCATGCACGACTGGTCAACAAGCGGGCGCCGTCTTATTGACACCCCGTAGGCCAGTGGCTTTAATCATTGCCGGCAGTGCGCTGCCGACCTGCCTGATTAACCTCCTCCATCGCCTAGCACGGTGCGGCCATGCTGCACGCGGATGGCCATGCAGTCGACGAATCACCGATCAACTTATTTCAACAAGGGGCCCTTGTGAACAAGACCGAACTGATTGAGCACATCGCAAAAAACGCAGACATCTCCAAGGCCGCAGCGACCCGCGCGCTCGAGTCCACGCTTGGCGCGATTCGCACCACGCTGAAGAAAGGAAACTCCGTTTCGCTCGTCGGTTTTGGTACATTCGCCGTCGGCAAGCGCGCCGCACGCACGGGTCGCAACCCGCGCACCGGCGCTGCGATTAAAATCAAGGCCGCCAAGATCCCGAAGTTCCGTCCCGGCAAGGCGCTCAAGGACGCGCTGAACTGAAAGGCGGATCTTCTCGGTGGGGTGCTTAGCTCAGCTGGTAGAGCGGCGCCCTTACAAGGCGTAGGTCGGGGGTTCGAACCCCTCAGCACCCACCACCACCCGGGCAAACCAAGGCGAACGATTGTTCGCCTTTTTTGTTGCGCGTCGCCGCGCGAGCCGCCCAGCTCACGGCCGCGCACCTCGAAGGAGATGAAAGACCATGTTTGATTTTTTCCGCAAGTACAACAAGTTCATGATGGCGATCTTGTTCTTGCTGATCATCCCTTCGTTCGCCCTTTTTGGCGTGGAGCGCTTCTTCGATTCGAGCAGTCGCGGTGAAGCGGTCGCCAAGGTCGATGGTCAGGAGATCACACGCCAGGAATGGGACTTTCGCCATCGCAACGAGATCGATCGCATCCGCCAGCGCATGCCCAGCGTCGACCTCGCCATGCTCGATTCGGAGGCCGCACGCTACGCGACCCTGGAGCGCATGGTGCGCGAGCGCGTGCTCGGCGCGGCGGCAGCCAAGTCCCACCTGACCACCACCGAAGATCGCCTGGCCCGCATCTTTACGAGCGATCCCGGCCTGGCGAGCTTCCGCACTGCCGATGGCAAGTTCGACCGCGAGCTTTTCCAGCGCGCGACCGGGCAGACCCCCCAGCAATACGAAGCGAGCGTGCGGGCCAGCCTGGCCACCCAGCAGGTGATGGACGGGCTGCACAACGGTGCGTTTGCGACACCGGCACAGGCCGAGGCAACGCTCGGCAGCATCTATGCTCGTCGCGAAGTTCAGGTGGCCCGTTTCAAGACCGAGGACTTCGCCGCCAAGGTCAAGCCGACGGACGCCGAAGTCGAGGCCTACTACAAGGAACACATCGCGCAGTACCAGGCGCCGGAAGAGGCGACCGTCCAATACGTCGTGCTCGACATGGATGCGGTCAAGAAGCAGATTGCCGTGAACGACGCGGACGTGCGCACCTATTACGACCAGAACAAGGATCGGATGGGCAAGCCCGAAGAGCGGCGCGCGAGCCATATCCTGATCACGGTACCGGCCGGAGCCAGTGCCGAGCAGAAAAAGCAGGCCAAGGACAAGGCCGAGGCCCTGCTCAAGCAGGTGCTGGCCAAGCCCGACAGTTTTGCGGACGTGGCGCGCAAGAACTCGCAAGACCCCGGCTCGGCAGAGAAGGGTGGCGATCTCGACTTTGTCACGCGCGGATCCATGGTCAAGCCTTTCGACGACGCCATGTTCTCGCTGAAGAAGGGCGAGATCGATCCCAAGCTGGTGGAGTCCGAGTTCGGTTTCCACATCATTCGCCTCGACGACATCAAGCCGGGCGCGGCGCCTTCCTTTGAAGAGGCTCGTTCGCGCATCGAGGCGGATCTGCGCGCGCAACAAGCCGCCACCGAGTTCGCGAAGGCGGCCGAGAGCTTCAGCGACATGGTCTATCAGCAGTCGGACACGCTGCAGCCGGTGGCCGACAAGTTCAAGCTCAAGATCCAGACTGCCAAGGTGACGCGCCAACCCTCCAAGGACGCAACGGGCGCCCTGGCCAGCAGCAACTTCCTGTCGGCGCTGTTCTCGCCCGACTCGCTGGAGCGCAAGAACAACACCGAAGCGATCGACCTGGGCAGCAACCAACTGGCGGCGGGCCGCGTCTCCTCGTACACCGCTGCGCACACCCGCACCCTGGACGAAGTCAAGGCCGAGGTCCGGAAGGCGTTGATCGATTCGCGCGCTGCCCAATTGGCCAAGCAGGATGGCGAGGCCAAGTTGGCCGCGTGGAAGTCGGATGCCAAGGGTGCAAGCCTGTCGGCACCCCTGCTGGTCTCGCGAGCGGACGCGCAGAACCAGCCAGGGGCGGTGGTGGAGGCGGCCTTGCGTACCGACGACAGCAAGCTGCCCGGCTGGGTCGGCGTGGATCTGGGCGGCCAGGGCTACGCGGTGGTCAAGGTCAACAAGGCTGTGCCGCGCGATCCGCCGACGCCACAGGTCGCCGAAAGCGAGGTGGCACAGTATTCGCAGGCCATCTCGCAGGCCGAGGACCAGGCTTACTACAACTTGCTAAAGGCGCGTTACAAGACCGAGATCCTGGTGCCGCGTCCGGCCGCAGCGCCGGTGCTTGGCGGCTGAGCGCGCCAAGCGACCGAGGGCCGAATTTTCCGGCTATAATTTCGAGCTTGCTTCTACGGTGGCTGTAGCTCAGTTGGTAGAGTCCAGGATTGTGATTCCTGTTGTCGTGGGTTCGAGCCCCATCAGCCACCCCAAATAAATGCAAAAAGCCCGGCCATGTGCCGGGCTTTTTTGCTTTTACGGCCGGGTGTGTCCCTTACGGTCGCGCGGATTGAGCCTTGGCAACAGCATGCCAACCTGCTGCCGGTAGGCCTCGTAGCGCTGGCCGAACTGCGCGATCAGGTCACGCTCTTCGAACCAGATTCCAATCAGGATGTAGCCCGTCGTGGCGGCGGCGAACATCAGGTGGCCAGCCGTCATGGTCGGTGTGGCCCAGAACGCAAGGATGAAGCCGAGGTAGATCGGGTGCCGCACATGGCGGTAGAACAGCGGCGTCCGGAACTCCGCGGCCGGAAGCGTTTTTCCTCGCAGCCTGGCCCACACCTGCCGCAGGCCGAATAGCTCGAAATGGTTGATCAGGAATGTGCTGATCAGGAGGATGGCCCAACCCGACCAGAACACGATGTGCACGGCAAAACGTCCTGCCGGGTCGCTCACTTCCCATAGCACCGGTTCGGCGATTGGCCGCCATTGCCACAGCAGCAGGGCCAGCGCCGCGGTTGCCGCGAGAACGTAGGTGCTGCGCTCCATGCTTTCGGGAATCAGCCGGGTCCACCAGCGCTTGAATCCGCGCCGGGCCATGACGCTGTGCTGGGCTGCAAAGACCCCTAGAAGCACGATGTTGACGGCAATGGCCTCGGCCAGTGGGGCGGAGGAGCCGCTGTCGAGTGTCTTGGGCAGCAGGGGAAGGTTGCCTACAAACCCGATGGCGTAGATAAAGGTGGCGAGAAAGAACAGGTATGCCACCAGCCCATACAGTGCAGTAAAGATTGCCATGATGACTCTCCTTTGGCGATGATCGAGAACGAGCCTGCCCGCGTGCCTGTGCGGTACAGGCATCGAAAGACATGGTTGGCGCGCCAAGAGGGCGCGATTGCGGGTGCCGCCAGCGCTAGGGCACTTCGCAGCCGTGGGCCTTGTGCTGCCTCATCTTGCCCACCCACGGTTCTCGAGCACTTGCGCTATGCGCAAGGCGGCTCGCGCAGCTCCGTCTGCTTCCACCGGTTTGTATCGAACAGGTTCATGCATGGCGGCCAAGGCCCGTCGCGCGAGTGCGTCCGGGTCCAGCGTCGCTGAATAGTCCATCGAGCGGTCGGCCGCGTAGTTGGCGAGTCGCTGGCGTACATGCACGCACTGCTCGAAATGGCGTTGCAGCGGAAAGCTCAGGAACGGGCGGCGCGTGGCCACCAATTCCATGGTGGTCGAGAGTCCGCCTTGCACGAGCGCGAGATCGCAGCACGCCAGGTGCTCGAACAGGTTGTGGACGTAAGGCCGCAACTTGAGGCCAGGCTGAGGCTCGAACTCGTCGGTGGATAGGCGCGGCCCCGTGACGAGGATGAGCCGCAACTCGGGCACTTCGCGTTTCATGCGTGGAAACGCGGCAGCAATCCGGTGCAGCAGGTGTCGACCCGCGGCTGTGCCGCCCACCGCGGCGATGGCAATCTTTTCGTCGCTGCGATAGCCGTGGCGTACGCGCAGGCGTTCCGTATCGGCCAAAGCCTTTGGGTCGAAAGGCAGGCAGTAGCCGCAGTAGCAGAAATTGCGGTCGGTCCAGTCCCGGATTCCCGGCAGGCCGGGGCCGAAGGGCCGCTCCGTCACGTCTTCCCGGTTTCCGACGAAGATGGCCGCGTCGCGAAGATAAGGGTACCGCGCCACATGCTCGATGTCGTCGGCATTGCGATCGGCGCACAGCATGGCTTCTCGCTCGTTGCCCGGCTCCATGGGCAGGCAGCCGACGAAGTCGGTGAGAAAGACGAATGGCTGGCGCTTGAGTTCTGGGTTCTCGTGATAGTAGTAGTCCACATCCCAGGCCTCGTCTCCGATCACCATGTCGTAGTGCTCTGTGGAGACGAGATCGACGAAGGCCATGAAGTTATGGCTCATGGTTTCGTCCATCGTGCGCATCGCGAAGAAGGCCGACAGATCGTGTTCGCCGGCGACTTGCTCGAAATGTCGGCTTTCGTTGGCCAAACGCTGGGTGATCGGATGGAGGCGCTCGCCTTCGCGCTCCAGATAGCCTGCTGCAGGGTCCGTGGTGAACCAGTCGATCGCCAGGTCTGGCTGCACGTTTCGAAGCTCGCGTGCGATGGCCAGGTCGCGCTGGACGTGGCCGAGGCCGATCGGGCTGGAGATGAACAACGCACGGCGAGGGCGCTTCATGGCGCGCGTCCAGGTGAGCTGTCGGGGCATGCCGCCGATGAAGGTGCGCAACGCAAGATTGAAGGCCACTGGGTCACGTGCCGCCGTGACATGGCCGCCGCCGCCAACGGTGAGCATGGAGGCGCCTTCCACCATTGCGTGGATTTCGGCGCCTTTCGCGTAGGGAACGCGGTGGTCTTCTGCGCCGTGGATGACGAGCGTCGGGCAGGTCACTCGACGCGCCAGTTCGCGCACGTCGTTGCCTAGCCAGGCATTGCGGCACCAGCCCAGCCACTCGGCCTGCGTGGCCCAGGCGTAGTGCGCGCCGTCCTCATAGGGCTTGGTCGAATGCGGCTCGTTGAAGATGGTTCTCATGAACCAGTCGATGTAGCCGGGCCAGTCGCCTTGCAGCATCTCGGATTCCAGCTTCATGCGCTGGGCGATCTTCTCGTCGGTGGCGATCGAATCTGCGAAGCCGCCAGCGGTGACCACGTGTGTGACACGTTGCGGCTGTTCGGCAGCAAAGCGCAGCACCGTCATCGCGGCTGCCGAGATGCCGACCAGGGCCACGCGTTCGGCGCCCACTGCATCTACTACCGCCACGAAGTCGGCATAGAAATGGTCAAAGCTGTAGGCCGCCTGGCCGAAGGGCCGGTCGGAGCGCCCGTTGCCACGACCATCCATCGTGATCACACGGAAATGCCGCGAGAGATAGGGCACGGTGCACTTGAGCATCTGGCTGTGCACGATCTGGAAGGGTGGGGCAAACGCGATCCACGGACCGCGGTCGCCCCATGTTGCGTACCAGATCTTCACGCCATCGCGATCGACGAAGCCGGTGTGGGAGGGCACCACGGTGTCGTACGGGGAGCCACCGGGATCGGGCAATGCCCCAGGCTCGGGCAGCGGACCTGCGATGAGTGCCAGGCGCTCCGGTGGCTTGCTGCGATTGGCATCGTCGTTCATGCGCGCCTCCTGCTTCGGGGCGCGGCATGCGATGCTCGCGCAGCCTTGGCATCCAGCGATTCCAGCAACCACTGGACACCATCAAGCGCTGCATGGTGTTGTGCCTGCTCTTCCGCAACGCCCAACAAGTCAGTGAACTCCATGCCCAGCCAGAACTCGGAGATCCAGCACGCGATGACCTCGGGTGTGAGCGGCGGTGGAAGCGGGGTGCCGTTGGCCTCCAACGCGGCAATGGCCTCGCGAACCCCGACGAGCACGAGCTTCTTCCAGGCCAGCAGACGCGGCAGGAACTTCTCGCGCAAGGCTTCGTTGGCCAGGCTGGCCGCCCACAGCTCCGCCTGCAGGCGCACGAATCCCGACTTCAGGTCTTCCTCGTAGAAGCGACGCGCACTCGCCCACTTCTGCGCGAGGCTCTCCTTGCTGGCGTACATCGAAGCCTGGCGTGCCAGCAACCGCTCGTTCGCCGCGTCAAGGACCTCGATGACGAGCTGGTCCTTGCTTCGGAAGTGATAGTTGATCAACGCGTGATTGACGCCGGCGTCCTTGGCGATTTCGCGCACGCTCAGTGCAGCGTAGCCTTCGGTCACGAGACGGCGAAAGGCTGCATCCAGAATGCGCTCGCGCGTCAGCGTTGCATCGCCCTCGCGAAGCTTCAGGGCCGTGGCTTTTCGCGGCCGGCGGCCGGAAACAGGGTTCAGGGCCATCGCTCACCACACGTTTTAAACAGTCGTTCAAATGCTAGGCCTTGCGGGACCGCTTGTCAACGGTGCGCGAGCGGGCGCGGCGGCGAGGCTATTGGCGACGAATGGCGGCTGCCACCGAGGCGGGCACTTGCAAAGGCATGTCGAGGAGCATCTGCCCCATGCCCTTGCCGAGCGGGTCCATGCGCATGGAGGAGGGGCCGCCGCCGTCGAGCGCATCGTGCAGCAGCAGGTTCATCGCCGCGATGCCGGGCAAGTAGAAGCGCTCGACCTTGCCCATCACCAGGTGCGCGAAATGGTTGCGCACGACCTCCGGCGTGATCCGTTCCCACATCAGCGGCAGCCACTCAGGGCGCCGAGCAACCAGACCGATGTTCGACAGGTTGCCTTTGTCGCCGCTGCGCGCCCAGGCCAGATCGATGAGGCGTACCTCCGCCTGCTCTCCGGAATCTTCCGCCCACGCCGGAGGCTCGGACGAGGGTTCCGCATTCGTTGCGGCGACACCGAAACCGGGCACCGGAACGGGATGGGAGGCACCGTCCAACTCGAATGAAACGGGCACCGCGCTCTTGGCGAGCGTGAAGGCAAAGGGCTTGATCAATGGAGAAACCGCCACGCGACCGCCGCCCGGGCCGGTGGTGCCGGGTGCCCAGGAGGTGCCGGCGGGCGCAATTTCACGGGCGAACATCTCGAGCGCGGCCTTCTGCGGATGGTTGGCCACCACACGCATCATGACTTCTCGAACTTGCCTCGTGCGTGCATGCGGTCCGTAGATCCACTCGGAGCCAATGGCCTCGAAGTAGGCCGCAGTGAATGGCGGCAAGCCCATCTGGGCGAGGATCTCGCTGGTGCGCTCGATGATCGACCTGGCCGTACGCACTGCCTTTTTCTCGGCGTCGATCCCGACAATCACCAGGCTGCCAGAACAGCGAAAGCCGTCGAGTTGGGTCGCCGAAACCTTGTAGTCGGGCGAGGGCGCACGCCCACGCGCTCGAGTGACGGTAACGCGGTCTTCGCCAGCCTGCTCGATCGCGACGGCGCGGAAGTCGCAGATCACGTCGGGCAACGCGTAGGCGGCCGGGTCGCCGATCTCGTAGAGGAGTTGCTCCGCCACTGCAGCACGGATCACCTTGCCGCCCGTGCCTGCGGGCTTGGTCACGATGAAGCTGCCATCGGCATGGCATTCGACGATCGGATAGCCGATGTTTGCCCAGTCGGGAATGTCTTCCCAATCGGTGTGCAAGCCGCCGGTGGCCTGGCACCCGCATTCGATGATGTGGCCCGCCAGGCTGCCGGAGGCGAGCAGATCGTAGTCGTCGCTGCGCCAGCCGAACTCGTGCATCAACGGCCCGAGCGTGACGGCACTGTCCACGCAACGGCCGGTGATGACGACATCGGCACCGGCCTCGAGCGCGGCGGCGATCGGAAGCGCACCCAGGTAGGCGTTGGCGCTGAGCACTTTGTCGGGAAGTGGCTCGGTGGTGTACATGTCGCGCGCACCGCTTTCACGCAAGGCAGGCATCTGCGCGCTCACGTCGTCGCCTTCGACGACCGCAATGCGCAGGGGCACGCCTTCGGAATCGGCCAGTGTCTGGAGCGCCGCCGCGCAGGCCCTGGGATTGATGCCGCCGGCATTGCTCACCACCTTGATGCCTTGTCGCTTGATCTCGCGCAGCACGGGCTTCATCGCAATATCGACGAAGTCGGTGGCGTAGCCCATCTCTGGTTTCCTGGCACGCGCCGACGCCAGGATGGCCATCGTCGTCTCGGCCAGGTAGTCGAACACCAGGTAGTCGAGCCGGCCGAGCTTGACCAGCTGGGGTGCTGCCACCATGCTGTCGCCCCAGAAGCCTGACGCGCCGCCAATGCGCACCACCTTCTGCTTGGTCGCGGAAGTGTTCATGCCGGCAGCTTAGTGGGCGCGGGGGCATCGTGCTTGTGTCTACTCGCTGGACAGCCAGTCGGCGCAAGACGGGCGATGCCGGCCTGGCTAAGCTGCCCGCCACAGGAGACATCGGTTCATGGAATTTCTGGAGGCGCCGCCGCTCTCGTTCCACTTCACGCCGGAGCACGAGCAGTTCCGCCACACGCTGCGCGACTTCGTGGCGCGCGAGATCACGCCCCATGCTGCCGCATGGGATGAGGCAGAAACCTTTCCGCTCGCCCTGTACCAGCGCCTGGCAGATCTGGGCGTGCAGGGGCTGGGCTATCCCGAGGCTCTGGGAGGCACCCCGTCAGACGTGTTCTTTCAGATCATCGTTGCCGAAGAATTGGCCCGTTGTGGCAGCGGCGGCATCCAGGCATCGCTGGGCTCGCACTCCATTGCGCTGCCCCCGATCCTGAAGGCCGGCACAGAGGCACTCAAGCAGCGCGTGATCCCGCCGGTCTTGGCCGGCAAGAAGATCGCTGCCCTGGCCGTTACCGAGCCGTCCGGGGGCTCCGATGTGGCAAGCCTGAAGACAACTGCGGTGCGCGAAGGCGACCACTACGTCGTCAACGGCGAGAAGACCTTCATCACTTCAGGCATGCGCGCGGACTTCATCACCGCTGCGGTCCGCACCGATCCTTCCAAGCGGGGTGCGGGCGGCATCTCGGTGCTCGTGGTCGAAGGCGACACACCCGGACTCACGCGAACAGCGCTCAAGAAAATGGGCTGGTGGAGTTCCGACACCGCCCATCTTCGCTTCGAGAACTGCCGCGTCCCTGTCGGGAATCTCGTAGGGGTAGAGAACGAAGGCTTCAAGCTCATCATGAACAACTTCAATGCCGAGCGCCTTTACATGGCGGCGCAGGCTTGCACCTTTGCCGAGGTGTGCCTCGAAGAGGCCGTGGACTGGACGCGCCAGCGCACCACCTTCGGTACGCCGCTTTCCGAGCGGCAGGTGGTGCGCCACAAGATCATGGACATGGTGATGCGCATCGATGCCGCGCGAACGCTCGTCTACGACCTGGCCTATCGTGTCGAGCATCAGTTGGCTGACCCTGCGAAGCTGGTGGCACGCGTGTGTCTGGCCAAGGTGCAGGCGACGCAGGCGATGCAGTTCTGCGCCGACCAGGCGGTGCAACTGCTCGGTGGCATGGGCTTCATGCGGGGCCTGCGAAGTGAACGCATCTACCGCGAAGTCAAGGTCATGATGATCGGCGGCGGCTCCGAAGAAATCATGAAGGACCTCGCTGCCCGCCAACTTGGCCTTTGATCGGAGCCTGAGCCCACGATGCAAGACACTGCGAACGATCTGCGCGCCGAATACCAGGAGCTGGCAAGCCTTTGCCGAACGTTGACGCCGCAGCAGTGGCGCCTGCACAGCGTCTTCTTCGGCTGGACGCCGTGGGACGAGGTGGCGCACCTGTGCTTCTTCGACGAAACGGCCACGATGGCGATCCTCGATGCTCCGGCCTTCGCGAGGGACGCCGCGGCACTCAACGACGCATGGGCGGCGGGCCGCGAGATCAGCGCCATCGCGCGGGAAAAATATGGGCACCTGGACGGCCCTGCCTTGCTGGCACATTGGGAGCCGATCGCAGTTCGCCTGACAGACCTGCTGGCGCCCCTCGACCCCAAGGCACGACTGCCCTGGTACGGCCCGACCATGAGCGCGCGATCGTTTGCATCGGCTCGGCTCATGGAGACCTGGGCCCACGGGCAAGACATCTGGGACGTGGTGCGCCGCCGCCGGCCCGCCTCGGCCAGGCTCAAGCACATTGCGCACATCGGCGTGACCACCTATGGCTGGACCTTCGTCAATCGCGGCTTGCCGGTGCCGCCCATCGTGCCATTCGTTGAACTCGAGGCGCCGGGTGGCGAAACCTGGCGTTGGGGCGATCCGACGTCCGAGGAATACGTGCGCGGCAGCGCCTCCGACTTCTGTCTTTTGGTCACGCAGCGGCGCAACCTGGTCGACACCGCGTTGCGCTACACCTCAGGCAGCGCCAAGGAATGGCTGCAGATGGCGCAATGCTTCGCAGGCCCGCCGGCCGACCCGCCCGCCCCCGGTGTTCGACAGGTGGACTACGACGACGAATGACGGGCTTGCCCCTCTCTCTGGACATGCAGGCGCCGATCGAGGCTGCGCTCGCGATCCTGCGCGACGGAAGCGGCGAGCATTGCCTGTCGGATCACGCGTTCTCCAACTTGTATCTGTTCAGGGCCGCGCACGACTACCGCTACCTGCCTGGGCCGTGGCCCTGCATCACCGGGCGCACCTACGACGGCATGCGGCACCTGATGCCCTTGTTCGCGCTGTCCGATGCACCGATCGATCTGCTTTGTTCGCTGATGGAAGCGCACGATGCGCTCTACCCGTTGGCGCGGCGCGATGCAGACGCGTTGCCATCCTCCTTGTTCGCCCTTGCCGAGTCTGCGGACGATGCCGACTACCTCTATGCGGCCAGCCAGTTCCTGGAGTACTCGGGGCGGGTGATGAGCGACAAGCGTGGCCAGGTGCGCGATCTGCAAGGCGCGCACGTGCTCTCGGCGCAGGCGTTTGACGAAGACGGGCTCGGTGCCGCTCGACAGGTGCTGGAAGGCTGGATGTCTCAGAAGTCCAAGGTCGCGGGCGAAGCCGACGAAAGCGCCTGCATCGAGGCTCTGGAGAACGCGGGCCGCTTCGGCCTTGAAGGGTTTGTGCACTTCGCCGATGGCCTGCCCGTGGGTTTCGTTCTCGCCCAGGAGCTTCAACCGCGCGTGTTCGTCATGCGCTTTGCCAAGGGCCTCGACAGCCACGTTGGCATCTACCCGCACATGTTCCAGCACTTCTGTCGCAGCTTCGCGCGGCCGGTCGATTGGCTCAACTTCGAGCAGGACATGGGGCTGCCCGGCTTCAGGCGCAGCAAGCGCTCCTACGGTCCGGCTGCCCTCATTCCCAAGTTTCGCGCCAGCCTGCGTCGCTGACTCAGCCAATTCGCGCAAGACCGTGCCAAGGGCGACGGCTAAGCTCGCCGCCAGTCAGTTGACGCACGGCACATGGCAATCATCGAATCGACCATTTCCACTGGCAGTGATGCCTTCAAGGCTCGTCGCGCAGGCATGCTGGCCTTGCTCGAACGCGTGCGGGGCTACGAAGCGCGCAGTGCCGCCGTCTCAGCCAATTCGCGCGAGCGCTTCGAAAAGCGCGGACAGTTGCTGCCGCGCGAGCGGTTGTCGCTGCTGCTCGATCCCGGCACGCCGTTCCTGGAGATCGGCTCCCTGGCCGGCCTGGGCCTGGACAATCCCGACATGGAAAAGAGCGTGCCCGGCGGTGGCGTGATCGGCGGCATCGGCTGGGTGTCGGGTGTTCGGGTGATGGTCAATGTCTCCGATTCCGGCATCGACGCCGGCGCGTTGCAGCCCATGGGCATTCCCAAGCAACTGCGCCTGCAGGAACTGGCGCTGGAGAACAAGCTGCCCTACATCCAGCTGGTCGAGAGTGCGGGCGCCAATCTCATGACCTACAAGGTCGAGGAGTTCGTCACCGGCGGCAGCCTGTTTCGCAACCTCGCGCGCATGTCGGCGGCGGGACTGCCGGTGATCACCGTCACGCATGGATCTTCGACCGCGGGTGGTGCCTATCAGACCGGCCTGTCCGACTACATCGTCATGGTGCGCGGGCGCTCACGGGCGTTCCTGGCTGGCCCGCCATTGCTCAAGGCGGCCACGGGAGAGATTGCCACCGAAGAGGAACTGGGCGGTGCTGAGATGCACACCGCCATCTCCGGCTTGGGCGACTACCTGGCCGAAGACGATCGCGATGCCATCCGCATTGCCCGCGAGATCGTCGACCAGATCGATTGGCATCGAGACATGCCGGCGCCTACCGATCGAAGCTTCAAGCCGCCGCGCCATGACGCGCAAGAACTGCTGGGCATCATGCCGATGGACCACAAGCGCCCCGTCGACATGAAGCAGGTGATTGCCCGCATCGCCGACGATTCGGAATTCCTCGAGTTCGGCGAAAACTACGGCAGCGCCACCGTGGTCGGTCATATCAAGCTCGAAGGCCAGCCACTTGGCGTTGTGACCAACAACGGGCCCATCGACCCCGCCGGGGCGACCAAGGCCACGCACTTCATCCAGGCCTGCTGCCAGTCCAGGACGCCCATCCTCTACCTCAACAACACGACCGGCTTCATGGTTGGCAAGGCGTACGAAGAGGCGGGCATGATCAAGCACGGCTCCAAGATGATCCAGGCCGTCACCAACGCCACGGTGCCGCAGATCACCATCTACTGCGGCGCGTCGTTCGGTGCTGGCAACTACGGGATGTGCGGCTGGGGCTTTCATCCGCGCTTCTGCTTCTCCTGGCCCAATGCGAAGACTGCCGTCATGGGCGGCGAGCAGGCGGCCCAGACCATGGTCAACGTGACCGAAGCCGCCATGAAACGCAAGGGCGGCGACGTCGACCGAGAGAAGCTCCAGGAACTGGAGCGCCGCATCATCGACCGCTTCGACAGCCAGATGAGCGTGTTCACCACCAGTGCGCGCGTGCTGGATGATGGCGTGATCGATCCGCGCGACACGCGGGCCGTGCTGCTGAACGTGCTGTCGATCTGCCGCGATGCCGAGCTTCGGCAGCCGCAGCGCATGCAGTTCGCAGTCGCGCGTCCGTGAACGAACTACCACCGGGCCGCTTCGCATGACCGCTTCGAGCCACCGCGAGACGCCGTTTCGCAAGATCCTGATTGCCAACCGCGGGGAGATCGCCCTGCGCATCATGCGCAGCGCTCGATCGCTCGGGTATCGCACCGTGGCCGTCTACTCGACGGCCGACGCGAAGGCGCAGCATGTGCGCGAGGCCAACCAGGCCGTGTGCATCGGCGATGCGATGCCCTCGCAGTCCTACCTGCGCATCGAAAGCATCATCGACGCAGCCAGACTCAGCGGAGCCGACGCCGTGCATCCCGGCTACGGGTTCCTGGCGGAGAACGAACACTTCGCACAGGCCTGCGAGGATGCCGGCCTCGTGTTCATCGGACCTTCCTCGCAGGCCATCGCGTCGATGGGCAACAAGGCTGGCGCCAAGGCCTTGATGCAGGCGGCCGGCGTGCCGTGTATGGCGGGCTACCAGGGCGAAGACCAGAGCCAGGAGCGCCTGGCGCTGGAGGCGGCGCGCATCGGCTTTCCGGTGATGATCAAGGCCACGGCGGGCGGGGGTGGGCGCGGCATGCGGCTCGTGTCATCGGCCAATGAGTTCGGGGAATTGCTGAGCAGCGCACGATCGGAAGCGCAGAGCGCCTTCGGCAATCCCGAGGTGATTCTCGAGCGCGCGATCGTACGGCCGCGACACATCGAGATCCAGGTCTTTGCAGACCGGCACGGCAACGTCATTCATCTGGGCGAGCGCGACTGTTCGGTCCAGCGTCGTCATCAGAAGCTGATCGAGGAGGCACCGTCGCCGGCCGTCGATGCCGACTTGCGCGAGCGCATGGGCTCCACTGCGGTTGCCGCCGTCAAGGCGATCGGCTACGAAGGGGCCGGCACGCTCGAATTTCTGCTCGACGGCCAGGGCAATTTCTTCTTCATGGAGATGAACACGCGCCTGCAGGTCGAGCATCCGGTGACCGAGGCGATCTCTGGACTCGATCTGGTCGAACTGCAGCTGCGCGTGGCAGCCGGCGAGGCCCTGCCGCTGACGCAGCAAGACGTGCGCTTCAGCGGTCATGCCATCGAAGTGCGACTTTGCGCAGAGGATGCGGACCAGGGCTTTCTGCCGCAAAGCGGCACGCTGGCGCTCTGGCAGATGCCGACGCAACTGCGTGTGGAAGATGCGCAGGCTTCCGGCGCCGCCATCGCGCCGTACTACGACTCGATGATCGCCAAGATCATCGGCCACGGCCCTACACGCGAAGAAGCGCGCCGCAAGCTCATTGCCGGGCTTGAAGATGCCGTGGCTCTGGGGGTGAAGACGAACCTGGCCTTCCTGCGTCGTTGCCTGCTGCATCCCGAGTTCGAGAGCGGCGGTGCCACCACCGCTTTCATTGCAGACCATCTGGGCGAATTGCTGGCGCCGGATTCAGAGGCGCTCGAACGAGCCGCCGCGCTCGCCGCCGTGTTGCTGTGCGTGGATCTGGTCGAGGATCGGCCGCGTGCACCGGCTATCCATCTTTCGCGTCGGTTGCCGATGTCGCCGCGCTTCAAGCTCGACGGCCAACTGCACAGCGCCGAGGTCATTGCGCAAGGCTCCAGCCTGTTCGAAGTGCGCTTTCAGGATCGACGCTTGAACGTCGAACTCGTCGCGATGGAACCAAACGCCGTGCGGTTCGTGTGCGATGACCTGATGGAGCACGCTGCGTACTGCGTCGATGGCGCGGCGTTGTACATCCACTACCGTGCGTTGGCACTGCGCGTGGACGACCAGACCCGGGCCGCGTCGGCACGTCAGGGTGACGCAGGCGGCGATGGCAAGTTGCGTGCTTCGATGACGGGCCGCGTGGTCAGCGTGGTGGCGAGCCAGGGGCAACTGGTCGAGGCGGGACAACCCATCATCACGCTGGAAGCCATGAAGATGGAGCATGTCCATTCGGCGCCGCTGGGCGGCCGGGTCATCGCGGTTCACGTGGCTGGCGGCGAACAGGTGGTCGCCGGGCAAGTCATCGCGGAGATCGAAACGAAGCCGTAGCATTGGCAGATGGGAAATCTGACCGACCTGGACGCCGACGCGCTCTCGCGCACCATTCATTCACGCGACGCTTCCTGCCGAGAGGTCATGCAGGCCTATCTGGCCCGCATCGAGCAAGTTAATCCGCGCTACAACGCCATCGTGAATCTGGCGCCGCCCGAAGCGCTCCTCAGGCAGGCCGATGAATGCGATGCCGAGTTGAGTCGAGGTCATTCGCGCGGCTGGATGCACGGCATGCCGCAAGCCATCAAGGACACGGGGCATGCGGTGGGCTTCCCTTCCACACTGGGCAGCACGGTCTACAGGGAACTCATGCCCAAGGTCGACAGCCTGTATGTGTCGCGCATGAAGGCGGCGGGCTGCATCGTCATCGGCAAGACCAACATGCCCGAGTTCGGCCTGGGCTCGCACACCTACAACGACCTGTTCGGAACCACCCGCAACGCGTGGGACCCCGATCGCTCGGCTGGCGGCAGCAGCGGTGGCGCTGCCGTGGCATTGGCACAGCGGCTGCTGCCGGTGGCAGACGGGTCTGACTTCATGGGCTCGTTGCGCAACCCCGCCGGCTGGAACCACGTGTTCGGCATGCGGCCGAGCCAGGGTCGGGTGCCGGGCTGGCCGCGACCGGATGTGTGGGTGAGCCAGTTGGGGACCGACGGCCCGATGGCGCGCAACGTGCGCGATCTGGCGCGGCTGCTTTCCATTCAGGCCGGGCATGATCCGCGGGCGCCGTTGTCCATCGCTGAAGGGCCGCGAGATTACGTGCCGACGCAATTGCCAGCGGCGAGCGAATTTCGCATTGGCTGGCTGGGCAATCTGGACGGCCATCTGGCGATGGAGCCAGGAATTCTCGATGTTTGCAGCGGTGCGCTGAATCTCTTTGCACAAGCGGGGGCTCAGGTCGATTCAGTGGCTCACGGCTTCGACGCCGGCTCTGTCTGGCAAAGCTGGCTGGTCTGGCGCCGCGCATTGGTGGCGCCCAATGTGGCTGCTGCGCTGGCCGTCCCGGGCGCGCGGGAAAAGATCAAGCCCGAGGCATTGTGGGAACATGACAGTGAACAGGGCCTGAGCTTTGATGAATTCATGCGTGCCAGCGTGGCGCGAACCGGATTTCATGCGCAGATGCTGAGCCTGCTGAAAGATTTCGATGCACTCGCGCTCCCTTCCGCGCAGCTTTGGCCATTTGAGCGCGAGATGCATTGGCCGCGCGAAATTGCAGGTCGGAAAATGGACACGTATCACCGCTGGATGGAAGTCACGCTCTATGCGACTTTCGCGGGATTGCCAGCCGTCTGCGTTCCCGCTGGTTTTGATCCCAGTGGCCGTTGGCCAATGGGCCTTCAATTGATCGGCCGCCCGGGCGCCGACGCCGAGCTTTTGCGATTGGCCGCCGTCTATGAACAACTGGCCTCGCCGCTTCTGCAGCGAAAACCGCCGGCTGATTGAACTTGCGCCCACACACGTGCGCTCCCAAAGACATTCGAAACGAACTGTTGCTTTTTTCTGACTTCAAGGGGCTTTGATAAAAATTGTTGGTTGGTGAGAAGGCATTGAAATAGAATTTGCGACGTTTCTCAAACCCCTCGCAGGATTCGGAATGGCAACACTTGAAGAAATCAATTCCCAGATCAAAAAGCACGACGAACAGATTTCGCAATTGCGCCGCCAGGCTGAGACATTGCGCAATCAAGAACGTGCCGGAGTGATCGAGCAGATCCGCAAGCAGATTGCGGAGTACGGCATTTCCGCCTCCGACCTCAAGTTGAGCGGCCGCGCTCCCGCAGGTCGCCGTGCTGCTGCCAGTCCGGCGGTGCGCGCCGTCAAATACCGCAGCCCGACGGGCGAGACCTGGTCGGGCGGCCGCGGCCGCAAGCCGCGCTGGGTCACGGAAGCATTGGCCGCTGGCAAGTCCTTGACTGATTTCGAGGTCTGACCTCGGCGCTGGACGTATCAACGAAAAAGGCCCGCATTGCGGGCCTTTCTTGTTTTCGGCAATCTCAGTTCGTCATCACCAACTTGCCCTTGACGCTGCGAGATCCCATCAGAGCGTACGCTTCCTTCAATTGCGCCATGGGCAATGCCCGGTCGATCACCGGCTTGACCTTGCCCTGTCCATACCACTGCGCCAATTGCTGCATCATTTGAGCATTGGCCTTCGGTTCGCGCCTTGCAAAATCGCCCCAGAACACACCCACGATGGAAGCCCCCTTGAGCAATGCAAGGTTGAGCGGCAGCGAGGGAATGGGACCGGAGGCAAATCCGACCACCAGATAGCGACCACGCCAACCGATGGCGCGAAATGCGGGTTCCGCAAAATCGCCGCCAACGGGGTCGTAGATCACATCGGGGCCTTTGCCGCCGGTGGCTTGCTTGACGGCTTCGCGGAAATCATTGGGGAGCGCATGCGCGGTGTAATTGATGGTCTCGTCCGCGCCAATGGATTTGCACAGTGCGCACTTCTCGTCGGTCGATGCAGCTGCGATGACCTTTGCGCCCGCGGCCTTGGCAATCTGGATGGCCGAGGTGCCGACGCCGCCGGCTGCGCCCAGCACCAGAACGGTCTCGCCAGCCTTGAGTTGCGCGCGATCGATCAATGCATGCCAGGAAGTGGCGTAGATCATGATGAAGGCGGCAGCATCCACGTGATTGAAGCCGTCGGGCAATGGCATGCAAAGCGCTGCGGGCGCCAAGGTATGCGTTCCAAATCCGCCTGTGCCCGAAAGACACGCAATGTTCTGGCCGACCTTGAGCCCCTCGACGCCTTCGCCGACCGCCTGAATCACGCCGGCGTATTCGGAGCCAGGTACAAAAGGCAAAGGCGGCTTGATCTGGTATTTGTTCTGGACAATGAGCAGATCGGGGAAATTCAGGCTGGCCGCCTTGATTTCCACCAGCACCTGGCCGGGACCGGGCTGGGGAGTCGGAATTTCCTTCCAGGTCAGCGCATCGACGCCGACCGGGTTTTCACAAAGCCATGCATGCATAGGGGCAGTCTCCTCGTTGGGGCAGCCGATCATGATAAGAGTCGCCTTGGCACGCGAATGTCCCTGCGGTGACGGCGTGGCGGGGCAGGGGCGCAGCCACCTAGAATCGAGTTTCAATTCGACGATATGAAAATACTGATCTCAAACGATGACGGGTATCAGGCGCCGGGCATCGTGGCGCTGTACGAGGCATTGCGTGACGTGGCCGATGTCGAGGTGATCGCGCCGGAGCACAACAACAGCGCCAAATCCAATGCACTGACGCTGGCTGCACCTTTGTATGTGCGCGAGGCGCACAACGGGTTCAGGTACGTCACCGGCACGCCTGCCGACTGCGTGCACATTGCGCTCAAGGGCCTGCTGGACTATCGGCCGGACCTGGTTGTCTCAGGCATCAACAACGGTGCGAACATGGGCGATGACACGATCTATTCGGGCACGGTAGGCGCGGCCATGGAAGCCTACCTGTTCGGCATTCCGGCCATTGCGTTTTCGCAGATCGAGAAGGGCTGGGCGCATGTGGACGCAGCGGCCCAGGTGGCGCGCAGTCTGGTGCAGCGTGTCGAACAGGAGGGCATGCTGGGCGAGGAAGCCTGGCTGCTCAACGTCAACATTCCGAATCTTCCCCTGGACCAACTCAAGCCGGTGCGCGTTTGTCGCCTGGGCCGGCGGCATGCTGGCGAGCGGGTCATCACGCAGGACAATCCGCGCGGCGAAACCATGTACTGGATCGCCGGTGCGGGCGGCGCCAAGGACAGCGGCGAAGGCACCGACTTTCATGCGACGGCCTCTGGCCACGTGGCACTCACGCCTTTGCAGATCGACCTGACCGACCATGGTCGGCTCGGCGAATGGCGCGATGCAGTGGATCGCCTGACCGGCAAGGCGCAGGGCCGCGGAGCGTGAAGGAACGTCCCAGCTTTCCGGCGCGAATCAACACGGGCGGAGCGCAAGGCAACGCCGGCCGGACTGCACGCGTTCCTGCGAGCATGCCGGCCCGACCGGCGCCTGCACTCGAGCCGTCTGTGCGTCCTGCCAGCCAGCAATCCGTCGCGACCCGCCCGAATCCGACAAGCCCTACAGCGCCTTCGACGGCCTACGAGGCGGTCAGGGCGCGCATGGTGCAGAAACTGGCAGGCCAAGGCATCACCGACGCCCGAGTGCTGAGCGCCATGGGGACGGTAGAACGCCACCGCTTCGTCGATAGCGCATTGATGAACCAGGCGTACGAAGACACCAGCCTGCCGATTGGCCTGGGACAGACCATCTCCAAGCCCAGTGTCGTCGCGCGAATGATCGAACTGCTGCTGGCTGCGCCTGCCATGGCGGGACGCAGCGGCGCGCGTCTGGGGCGTGTGCTCGAAGTCGGTACGGGCTGCGGCTATCAAGCCGCGGTGCTCGGCCGTGTGGCTGACGAGGTCTACAGCATCGAGCGGCTGCGCGGGCTGAACGAACGCGCTCGCGCCAACTTGCGCCACTTTCGCCTGGCGAACGTGCATCTCTTGCTTGGCGACGGCATGCAGGGCTACGCCAAGGGGGCGCCCTATGCCGGCATCATCGCCGCCGCGGGTGGCGACGTCTTGCCCCAGACTTGGATCGACCAACTGGCCGTGGGTGGACGCATCGTTGCGCCCATTCGTTCGGCACAGGGCGGGCAGGCGCTGGTGGTCATCGATCGCAGTAACGCGGGCGTGCAGCGCAGCGTTCTTGAGGCGGTCAACTTTGTCCCCCTAAAATCCGGGATTGCTTGAAGGAGGTTGCATGCAGGGTCTAGGTCGTCGAGCACGTGTTGCCGGCACGGTTTTCACGTACGCATCGTTGCTGGTGTTGGCAGGGTGCTCGACTTCGCCGCCGTCGCAAGCACCTGTCGAGGACCGCAGCGCCGCGAGCGCAGGTGTGCCCGGTATGCCGGTCCCACCCATCACGACCGACGCTTCAGGAAAGCCGCTGCGAGGCATCGAGAACTACGGCAAGCCCGGCTACTACGCCGTGCGCCCGGGTGACACGCTCATCCGCATCGGGCTCGAGTCGGGACAGAGCTGGCGCGACCTTGTTCGCTGGAACAATCTCGACAATCCAAATGTGATCGAAGTGGGCGAGGTGCTGCGCATCATCCCGCCGACCAATGGTGCGACGGCCGTTGCGGCGGCTCCTGTTGTCCCCGCCGTGGTGGCGACAACGCCTGCCACGCCTTCGACGGCAGCGGCGCCTGCAGCGGCAGCCGCGGCTGCGGCCGCATCGGCTCCGGCAGTCGTGGCAGCGGCCAAGCCGTCTCAGCCTTTGGCTGCCGATGACGACCTGGGATGGATGTGGCCAGCGCGCGGCCAACTGCTCGCGGGGTTCGACGATGCCAAGAACAAGGGACTCGACATCGGCGGCCGCGCCGGCGACCCCATCTACGCATCGGCGGATGGCAAGGTGGTCTATGCCGGCGCCGGCTTGCGCGGCTACGGCAACCTGATCATCCTCAAGCACAACAACACCTATCTCACGGCCTACGCGCACAACCAGACGCTACTGGTGAAGGAAGATCAATCGGTCCAGAAGGGCCAGAAGATCGCCGAGATGGGCAGCAGCGACGCCGATCGCACGAAACTGCACTTCGAGATTCGGCGCCAAGGCAAGCCGGTGGACCCGGCGCGCTACCTTCCGCCGCGTTGATCGGCTTGGGGCTCATGCCCCTTATGTTGGGGTGTTCGGAATTCCGGCTGTCGCGGCCTGAGAAAATCGGGAGATGACGGAATCCATTCAGAAAGAAGGCGTCGCACCGACGCCGCCCCAGGCCGACGACGGTTGGCTGCGCGTCGAATCGCTCGATCTCGAGGCACAAGGCGTCACCCACCGCGCGGACGGCAAGGTGATTTTCATCGAGGGGGCGCTTCCCTTCGAAGAGGTGCGCTACAAGCGCCTGCGCGCCAAGAACAACTGGGAACAAGGCGAACTGACCGAGCTTCGGAGCGAGTCTTCCCAGCGCGTGCGCCCCGGTTGCCAGCACTTCGGCCTTCATTCCGGCGCCTGTGGCGGCTGCAAGATGCAGCATCTCGACGCGACCGCGCAGGTGGCCGTCAAGCAACGGGCACTCGAGGATCAGCTCTGGCACCTGGGTAAGGTCAAGGCCGAAAGCCTGCTGCGTCCGCTCCAGGGGCCGGCATGGCACTACCGATATCGGGCCCGACTGTCGGTGCGGCACGTGGTGAAGAAGGGCGCGGTGCTGATCGGCTTTCACGAGAGAAAGAGCCGCTACATCGCCGACATGAAAACCTGCCCGGTGCTGCCAAGCCGCGTCAGCGACATGCTGCTGCCACTGCGTGGGCTGATTGCATCAATGGACGCTCGGGACACCTGCCCGCAGATCGAATTGGCTTGCGGTGATGCGCCAGGCTCGACCGAGTTGGGCGTGATTGCGCTGGTCCTGCGTCATCTCGAGCCGCTGTCCGCGGCGGACATCGATCGGCTCACTGCGTTTGCGGCAGAACATGCAGGCGTTCAGTGGTGGCTTCAGCCCAAGGGGCCGGACACGGCACACTTGCTCGACGCTCAAAGTGCAGCCCTGGCCTACGAACTGCCCGATTTCGGCGTCCGCATGCCGTTCAAGCCGACCGACTTCACGCAAGTCAACCCGAGCATCAATCGTGTGCTGGTTTCGCGAGCACTAAGGCTGCTGGACGTGCGCACCGGCGAACGTGTGATCGACTGGTTCTGCGGACTGGGCAACTTCACGCTGCCGCTGGCCACGCGCGCTGCGGCGGTTCTGGGCATAGAGGGCAGCGACACGCTGGTGGCGCGCGCGACCGAGAACTGCGAGGCCAATCGGCGTGTGGCGAAGGAATCAGGTCGGTACTTCTCCGACGACGTCGCCTTCGTCACACGCAACCTGTTCGAGATGACTCCCGAGCAACTCGTCCAGGATGGCGCGGCGGACCGCTGGCTTGTGGATCCGCCACGCGAAGGCGCCTTCGCATTGGCCAAGGCTCTGGCGGAACTGCACCAGCAGCAACTCGCCGCCACGCCCGCGCCGCATGGCTGGACGCCGCCTCGACGCATCGTGTATGTGAGCTGCAATCCGGCCACTCTGGCCCGCGACGCTGGGCTGCTGGTGCATCAGGCTGGGTATCGCTGCACGCACGCAGGCGTGGTCAACATGTTCCCCCACACCGCTCACGTCGAATCCATGGCGGTGTTCGACCTCGCCTGAGCGACTCGCCTGCGAAGGCAGGCTTCAAGAAAAAGGGCCCCGACTGGGGCCCTTTTTTGGGTGGTGGTCTGATGAGGGTTTGCGTCAGTCGCGCTCGCCGCCGAAGATGCCCAGCAGCGCAAGCAGACTCTGGAACACGTTGAACAGGTCGAGGTACAGCGCAAGCGTGGCGCTGATGTAGTTGGTTTCGCCGCCGTCGATGATCTGCTTCAGGTCATACAGCATGTAAGCCGAGAAGATGCCAATGGCCGCCACCGAGATGGCCGCCATGCCGGCGGTCGAACCCACGAAGACGTTGATGACGGCGCCGACCATCAGCACCAGTGCGCCGACGAACAGCCATTTGCCCATGCCCGACAGATCGCGTTTGATGACGGTCGCCAGGCTGGCCATGACCAGGAACACGCCGGCCGTTCCGGCAAACGCCGTCATGACCAACTCGCTGCCGTTCTGGAAGCCGAGCACGGCTGCGATCAGCCGCGAGAGCATCAGGCCCATGAAGAACGTGAAGCCCAACAGCACCGGCACGCCCGCCGCAGAGTTCTTGGTCTTCTCGATCGCGAACATGAATCCGAAGGCGCCGCCCAGGAAAACAATCAAGCCCAGGCCGCCGTGAAGCGAACGGGTGATGCCGGTGGCCACGCCCAGCCAAGCCCCCAAAACCGTGGGCAGCAGGCTCAGTGCCAACAGCCAGTAGGTGTTGCGCAGCACACGCTGGCGCTGCGCCTGATCGACGCTCAGCCCATAGCCGCGGGCGGTATCGACAGTGCTGACACGGTCATTCATCAATGAGTTCTCCTTGTGGTTGCTGCCCCGAAGGGTGTTCCCCGGACAGTTGAGGACGATTCTAGGCCGCTGCAAGAGCCAGGGGCGCAAATACCCGACACGGCATGTTCATACAGTCTGTAGGGCTACTCATGAGGGGCAGGCACGGCGAGCCGCAAGTTATCCTCGACGGTTTCGATCGAAGCGAGAGTCAACATCATGAAAAGCAAGCAATTCCTGGAACTGTCCGACGTGAAGGCGATCGCCGCCGCAGCCGAGGCGGAGGCATTGAAGAACAACTGGGCCGTCACCATCGCCATCGTCGACGACGGCGGCCATCTGCTCTGGCTTCAGCGCCTGGATGGGGCGGCGGCGGTATCCGCCCACATTGCCCCGGCCAAGGCAAATACGGCCGCACTGGGGCGCCGCGAAAGCAAGGGCTACGAGGATGTCATCAACGGAGGCCGCACGTCCTTTCTGTCGGCGCCCACTTTGCAAGGCATGCTCGAAGGCGGGGTGCCGATCGTCAAGGATGGCCATGTCATCGGCGCCGTAGGCGTCAGCGGGGTGAAGTCCAACGAAGACGCGCAAGTCGCGCGCGCAGGCATCGCGGCCCTCGGTCTTTGATTCGCCGAGGCGAGGCACGGGGCGCTTCGCCCCAATAAAAAAGCCGCAGGTTCGAACCTGCGGCTTTTTTATTGGGAGATCCAGTTGCGCGGGGAAAAAATGCTTGGCTGAGGCGAACCGTTGGCTAGCAAAAAACGACCCTTTGGAGCCATGCTCCTTGAGTCGCCCCACGATGAAACTTGCGAGGTAGGCGGCTGAGTCCTTACTTGGTCAGGATCAGCTTGCCGAGTTTGGTGGCTTGCAGTCGATAGAGGGCGCCGTTGTGCAGGATGCCCACTGCTTTCTGGCCACGCAGCAGGTCGGTGCTCTCGACCAGCGCGGCAGGGCGCTCGTTCGATGCCGCAGCAAGGCGCGCGTCAATGCTGGGGTTTTGGCGAAGCAGCGAGGAGGCAATCGTCGTAGAGGACATAGCAAGGTTTGCTTGGCGTTGTCGATGATCAAATGATAATCGTTATCATTTGCGTGGTCAATGGCCATTTCGACGCTATTGCCATTCGCCACGAACTTCAGCGGTCGGCTTTGGGCTCGGTGATGAAGCCGATCTTGCTGACGCCCGCTTCGCGCGCGGCCGACATGGCCAGTGCAATGCGTTCGTAGCGGACCGCCTTGTCGCCACGGATGTGCAGTTCAGGCTGCGGGTCTTGGGCGGCCGCCGCAGCCAACAGCGTAGGCAGTTCTGCGTCGCTGATGGTGCGCTCGTTCCAGTAGTAGGTGCCGTCGGCTGCGACGCTGAACTGGATCGTCTCTGGCTTGGTCAATTCGCGTTCACTGCTGGCGCGCGGCAAGTCGATATTGACCGCGTGCTTCATGACCGGGACGGTGATGATGAAGATGATCAGCAGCACCAGCATGACGTCGACCAGCGGCGTCATGTTGATCTCGTTCATGACGTCGTCGGTATCGTCCTGGGTTCCGAAGGCCATGGTTCAACCCTTCTTGAGCGAAACCACCACGGGCGCGTCGGCACTGGCATTGCTGGCTTGCACGCGTGCGCCGGTGACGAAGTAGGCGTGCAAGTCGTGCGCGAAGCTGTTGAGCTTGCCAAGTACGAACTTGTTGCCACGAACGAGCGCGTTGTAGCCAAGCACTGCGGGAATCGCCACAGCCAGGCCAAGGGCCGTCATCACCAGCGCCTCGCCGATGGGGCCGGCAACCTTGTCGATCGTCGCCTGGCCCGCGCCGCTGATGCTCATGAGTGCATGGTAGATGCCCCAGACGGTCCCGAAGAGCCCGATGAACGGGGCGGTAGACCCCACCGAAGCCAGGATGGCCAAGCCGCTTTGCAGCCGGGCCGTGAACTCATCGATGGCATTGCGCAACGAGCGCGTCACCCAGTCGCTCACGTCCAGCGAATCGTGCAGATGAGCCTTGGTGTTGCGATGGTGCGCCGTCGCTTCACGCCCCTCGAGCGCGAGGACGCGGAATGGGTTGGTCTCGTTGCGACCAAGCTTCTCGAGCGCCGTTGCGAAGTCTTCGCTGTGCCAGAAGTCGGAAGCACGGCGCGCGAGGCGCTTGTAGCGGATCACATCGAGAGCCTTGGTCAGGATGACGATCCAAGATGCGAGCGACATGACCAGCAGGATGACGGCCACCGCCTTGGTGACGAAGTCGCCCTGCTGCCAGAGGTTCAAGATGCCGAATTGCGATTCCATAGGTAGCGACTCCAAAAGGCGGATTACTGGTTCAGTACGAAGTTGATCGGCGCGTCGTAGGCCATGGATTGGGCCACACCATCGACTTTGCCGGGTATGAAGCGGCAGCGCAGCATCGCATCGCGCGCCGCCTGGTCCAGGCGTTCGAAGCCGCTGGACTTCTTGACCTGCACGTCACGCGGCTGGCCGTCGGCGCCTACCGTCACCCTCAGCATGACATGGCCTTGTTCGCCAAGGCGCCGACTGATGGACGGATAAACCGGCCTGCAGCCCTGTGCGTAGTCTGCATTGGTGGTGGGCAATTGCACCTTGGGCGGTGCCGGTGGCGCGGGTGGGGTGGGCGGCGCAGGCGGAGCCGGCGGTGCGGGCGGCACTGGCGCAGCCTGGACCGGCACAGGCGGCGGAGGGGCCGGCGGCTTCGGCTTGACGACGGGGGCTTTCTTGGGCGCCGGCGCCGGCGACTTGACCGCAAGCGGCTCTGGTGGCGGTGGCGGCGGCTCGACCACCGGCGGCTTGGGCGCTGGCGGCGGCGGGGGAGGCGGAGGAGGAGGGGGTTCCACCGGCTTGGGTGGGTCGATCATCTGGGCAAGGAGTTGCACGGGGACGATCACTTCGGCGGTCCGGCGCAGCAGGCCGCTCTGCAAGGCCCAGAGAGCGCCGAGGTGAAACAAAACGACGCCAGCGGCAATGAGCGTATTGCGCGAGACGCCGGTTGACGTCGAACTGAATCTGTCAGACACGTTGGAACCTATGACCAGAGACGGCCACCCAAAGTGTCCGCCGGCCGCCGCAATGGCGCGCCGCTACTTACGAAAGACCCACCAAGCAGACCCGAGTACGAGGATCAGACTGCAACCGATCGCGAAGAGTGCCATGCCCTGCTTTCAACAATGGACGTGGCGAGCTCGATGACTGCGCTGGCGCCGTCGCGATGGCACGCGGCCACCGACCCCGAGGCGGCGCACTGGGCGACGACCTCGCGCGCGCATCCTTCGCATTGGCCGCATTGGGTGGCCACGCCAAGTTCGAGCTGAACTTCGTCAAAGCTCATGCCGGCACGCGCATGGCGCGCAATTTCGCGGTCAGAGATTCGGCGGCACACACAGACGATCATGGCGAGACAGCGAAGAGGCTGGCTGAGTGATGAACAATTGGAGCGATTATAAATACGAATTCATCGCATTTGCAATCGTGAGCTACCGGTAGGGTCTGGAGGGCGGCGCAGAAACAAAAAAGCGGGGTCATTGCCCCGCTTGTCTCGTCTTGGCGTTCCTTGGCTCGCCACCAGGTTCCTGGTGCGCCTCGGTCCCGTGCTCAAGTCAGCTCAAGAGACCTCGCCCATCTGGGACTGAAGATAGTTCTGAAGGCCCACTTTGCCGAGAAGGTCGATCTGCGTTTCCAGGAAATCGATGTGCTCCTCGGTGTCGTCCAAAATGCCCTGGAGCAGATCGCGGGATACGTAGTCGCGCACGGACTCGCAATGCGCAATGCCTTCCTTGATGGTGGCCTGCGCACCTTGCTCGCTCTTGAGGTCGCACGCGAGGATTTCTGGCACGTCCTCGCCGACATTGAGCTTGCCCAGATCCTGCAGGTTTGGCAGTCCATCGAGCATGAAGATGCGATCCATCAGGATGTCTGCGTGCTTCATTTCGCCAATGGATTCTTCGTATTCCTTCTTTGCCAGCTTGTCCAAGCCCCAGTGCTTGAGCATCCGGTAGTGCAAGAAATACTGGTTGATCGCCGTCAACTCGTTCTTGAGTTGGGCCTGCAGATGCTCGATGACTTTCGGGTCGCCCTTCATGGAATTCCTTCTAGTTGTAGTTGCGAATCGAGGGATTCTCCGGGCTGAGCACGCTGGCTGCAAATTTCCGTTCCGTTATCCGTACAGCGACGCTCTGCATGCGTTTGAGGGTGATTGCCGTTCTCAACCGAGGGGGCAACGACAGAACGCTCAATCGATTGCCTTTGACGCAAGGGGCAATAGACAAACTCTATCGAATATTGCGCTGCAATATATATACTCGGGTTTCCACCCTTTCGTTTCACCCACAACTTTCAAGGAACCGAACGTGTCCGTGATCAACACCGAAATCAAGCCCTTTGCGACCACCGCCTTCAAGGACGGCGAATTCGTCCAAGTCTCGGACGCCGACGTCAAGGGCAAGTGGGGCGTCTTCTTCTTCTACCCCGCCGACTTCACCTTCGTTTGCCCGACCGAACTGGGCGACGTGGCCGACCATTACGCCGAGTTCCAAAAGATGGGCGTCGAGATCTTCGCTGTTTCGACCGACACGCACTTCACCCACAAGGCTTGGCACGATTCGTCGGAAACCATCGGCAAGGTCAAGTACTTCATGCTGGGCGACCCGACACTGGCGATCAGCCGCAACTTCGAAGTCCTGCGTGAAGATCAAGGTCTGGCCAACCGCGGCACCTTCATCGTCGACCCGCAGGGCGTGATCCAGGCTGTCGAAATCACCGCTGAAGGCATCGGCCGCGACGCGAAGGAACTGCTGCGCAAGGTCAAGGCTGCTCAATACGTTGCCGCTCACCCCGGTGAAGTCTGCCCCGCCAAGTGGGAAGAAGGCGCTTCGACGCTGAAGCCTTCGTTCGACCTCGTCGGCAAGATCTAAAACCGACATGCTCCCCGCCCGGCTGGCCGCTTGGTCTGCCGTGCTCACTTCCCTTGGGGGAGGGCACGGCGGCTGACGCTGCCCGTCAGGGGCCGGCGATCGTCGGCCCCCGACGCCGAACCAAAGCCCGGGCGCCCACAAGGCCTCGGGCTTTTGCATTTGTGCAGACGCCCCATCCACGGAAAGAAAGAGAACGCTCATGCTCGACGCCAGTACCAAAGCCCAACTCGCCAGCTATCTGGAGCGCACTTCGAACCCGATCGAGATCGTCGTTTCACTCGACGACTCGACCGCTTCGGCCGAGATGCTTTCCATGCTCAAGGACGTGGCGGAATCCTCGAAGCTCGTCACCCTCATCGAAAGTCGCGACGATTCGCACCGCAAGCCTTCTTTCTCGGTCAACAAGCCGGGCGAGAGCCACGGTCCGCGATTCGCTGGCCTCCCAATGGGCCACGAGTTCACGTCTTTGGTGCTGGCTCTGCTGCAGGTGGGCGGCTATCCGCCAAAGGTAGAGCAGGCGATTCTGGAGCAGATCCGCGCTTTGGATGGTGACTTCGAATTCGAGGTTTACGTCTCGCTGACCTGCCACAACTGCCCGGACGTGGTGCAGGCGCTCAATCTGATGGCGATCCAGAATCCGCGCATCAAGACGACGATGATCGAGGGCGGTACCTTCCAGGACGAGATCAAGGAGCGCCAGATCATGGGCGTGCCCACGATCTTCCTGAACGGCACCATGTTCGGCAGCGGCCGCATGAGCCTTGAGGAGATCCTGGCGAAGATCGACGTCGGCGGCGTGGAGCGCGAAGCCAAAAAGATCGACGCCAAGGAGCCGTTCGACGTGCTGATCGTTGGCGGCGGACCTGCTGGCGCCGCGGCTGCCGTCTATGCGGCCCGCAAGGGCATCCGCACGGGTATTGCCTCAGAGCGGTTTGGTGGGCAGGTGCTGGACACGCTGGGCATCGAGAACTTCGTCTCCGTCAAGGAAACCGAAGGCCCCAAGTTCGCGCTGGCCCTGGAGGAGCACGTGCGGCACTACGACGTGGACATCATGAACCTGCAGCGTGCCAAGGCGCTGGTGCCGGGGAAGGATCTCGTCGAGGTGCGGCTTGAAAGCGGTGCGTCGCTCAAGGCCAAGACCGTCATCCTCTCGACCGGGGCGCGCTGGCGCAACGTGAATGTTCCTGGTGAGAACGAGTTCAAGAACAAGGGCGTCGCCTATTGCCCGCATTGCGACGGTCCCCTCTACAAGGGCAAGCGCGTCGCGGTGATCGGGGGCGGCAACTCGGGTGTCGAGGCTGCCATTGACCTGGCCGGCATCGTCAAGCATGTGACCCTGGTGGAGTTCGACACCAAGCTGCGTGCCGACGAAGTGCTGCAGCGCAAGCTGCGCAGCTTGGCCAACGTGACCGTGATCATGAACGCGCAGACCACCGAGATCACCGGCACCGACAAGGTCAACGGCCTGACCTACAAGGACCGTTCGAGTGGCGAGGAACACCGCGTCGAGCTCGAAGGGGTCTTCGTGCAGATCGGTCTGGTGCCCAACACCGAGTGGCTCAAGGGAGCGCTGGAACTGTCCAGGCACGGCGAGATCGTCGTTGACGAACGCGGCCAGACCTCTGTGCCAGGCGTGTTCGCCGCCGGCGACGCGACGACCGTACCGTTCAAGCAGATCATCATCGCCGCCGGCGATGGGGCCAAAGCTGCGCTTGGTGCGTTCGATCACCTGATCCGCACCTCGGCACCGGCCTGATTGCCATTTCGCCCCCCGCCATCCGGCCTGGACGTGCCGAAAAAGTGCCCAGGCCTCAGTAGGTCAAGCGTTCTGGACGTACTTCTTGCAAGATGGTGGTGGCGATCTCTTCGATCGACTTCGTCGTGGTCGAAAGCCAGCGGATGCCTGCGCGACGCATCATGGCTTCGGCCTCGCCGACCTCGGCGCGGCAGTTCTCGAGACTGGCGTATCGCGAACCCGGCCGCCGCTCGTTGCGGATCTCGGCGAGTCGTTCGGGCTGGATGGTCAGGCCGAAGATTTTCTTTCGATGCGGCACCAGCGCGGGCGGCAATTGGCGGCGGTCGAAGTCCTCTGGAATCAGCGGGTAGTTCGCTGCCTTCAAGCCGTGCTGCATGGCCAGATAGAGTGAGGTCGGCGTCTTGCCGCTCCGGCTCACGCCGACAAGGATCACATCGGCCGACTCGAGATCGCGGTTGCTTTGCCCATCATCGTGAGCGAGGCTGAAGTCGATGGCCGCAATGCGGTCGTTGTACTCCTTGCTCTTGCTCACGTCGGAGAAGCGTCCGATGCGGTGGTTCGACTTGATACCCAGTTCGATTTCAAGCGGCCGCACGAATGTGCCGAACATGTCCAGCAGCATCCCTTTGCAGTCGGTCTCGATGACCGCAAGAACGTCTGAATTGGCCAGGGTCGTGAAGACGATCGGCCTCACGCCCTCGAGTTCGGCGGTGTGGTTGATCTGTCGCACGGCCTGATGGGCCTTGTCCACCGTATCCGTGAAGGGCAGGCGCACATGTCTGGGCTTGATTTCGAATTGCGCCAGCACGGCATTGCCGAACGTCTCGGCAGTGATGCCGGTGCCGTCGGAAACGAAGAAGACAGTACGAATGGTCATAGGGGGCGAGGCCTTGTCCTGCGATGCGCCAAGCGGCTGGCGCCTACAATTCCACGGATTATGGAGATATCCCGCTGCCCATCGCAGGCGGATATTCCGCACCGCCCCTGAGATTTCTGTCGCCCACGCCGATGAGCGCCCGCCCAAAGCAACCAGAACGATCGCGCGCGCACGCCGGCAAGGCAGCCCCCGTTTTTTAACTTCCGGAGCCTTGCATGTCTCAACTCTTCGCGCCGACCGCCTTGGTCGTTCCGTTCGAAAACCTCAGGATGACCGATGTCGAAGCGGTCGGTGGCAAGAACGCCAGCCTGGGCGAGATGATTTCCCAACTCCCTCAAGGTGTTCGCGTTCCCACTGGATTCGCGACCACGGCCCACGCTTTCCGCCAATTCCTGGCGCATGAAGGCCTGACGGATCGAATCCACCAGCGTCTCGCTTCGCTGGACGTGGATGACGTCCGCGCATTGGCTGCCGCCGGCGCCGAAATCCGGGGGTGGATCGAGGCCCAGCCGTTCCCGGCTGACCTTGAAAAGGCCGTGCGCGAGTCGTTTGCCAAGCTGTCCGAGGGCAATGCGCAGGCCAGCTTCGCCGTCCGTTCTTCGGCGACCGCCGAAGACTTGCCAGACGCATCCTTCGCGGGCCAGCAGGAAACCTTCCTGAACGTGGTGGGCATCGAGGACGTCCTTCACAAGATGAAGGAGGTGTTTGCCTCCCTCTACAACGATCGCGCCATCAGCTATCGCGTCCACAAGGGGTTCGCGCACGACGTCGTGGCCCTGTCTGCTGGCGTACAGCGCATGGTTCGCTCGGACCAGGGCGCCGCCGGCGTCATGTTCACCATCGATACCGAATCGGGCTTTGCTGACGTGGTGTTCATCACTTCGAGCTACGGCTTGGGTGAGACCGTGGTGCAGGGCGCCGTCAACCCTGACGAGTTCTACGTCCACAAGCCGACGCTGAATGCGGGCAAGAAGGCGGTTATCCGACGCAGCCTTGGCTCCAAGCTTATCCAGATGGTGTTTGCTTCTGCCCAGGAAAAGGCTGCCAGCGGCAAACTGGTGCAGACCATCGACGTGCCGACCGAGCTGCGTAACCGCTATTCGCTGACCGAAGCCGAGGTCGAAGAACTGGCCCGCTATGCATTGGTGATCGAGCAGCACTACGGCCGCCCGATGGATATCGAATGGGGCAAGGACGGCACGGACGGTCAGCTCTATATCCTGCAGGCTCGCCCCGAGACGGTGAAGAGCCAGCAGCAAGGCAAGGCCGAGCAGCGCTACAAGCTCAAGGGGCGCAGCAGCGTGCTCGCCGAAGGCCGCGCCATCGGGCAGAAGATCGGCACCGGCCCGGTTCGCCTGGTGCACCACATCAGCGAGATGGACAAGGTCCAGGCCGGTGACGTCCTCGTCACCGACATGACGGACCCCAACTGGGAACCGGTCATGAAGCGCGCCGCCGCGATCGTGACCAACCGGGGTGGACGCACCTGCCACGCTGCCATCATTGCGCGGGAGCTGGGAATCCCGGCGGTGGTGGGCTGCGGCAATGCCACCGACTTGCTGAAGGATGGAACCCTGGTCACGGTGAGTTGCTCCGAGGGCGACACCGGCTTCATCTACGACGGGTTGCTCGAAACCGAAGTGACCGAAGTGCAGCGCGGCGAGATGCCCGAGATCGACATCGATCTGATGATGAATATCGGCAATCCTCAGTTGGCCTTCGACTTCGCCCAATTGCCCAACAGAGGCGTGGGCCTGGCCAGGCTTGAGTTCATCATCAACAACAACATCGGTGTCCACCCCAAGGCGATCCTGGACTATCCGAACGTCGACAACGATCTCAAGAAGGCCGTGGAGTCGGTGGCCCGGGGGCATGCGTCGCCGCGCGCGTTCTATGTGGACAAGGTGACCGAAGGCATTGCGACCATCGCTGCGGCGTTCTGGCCCAAGAAGGTCATCGTGCGGCTGTCGGACTTCAAGAGCAACGAGTACCGCAAGCTGATCGGCGGCTCGCGCTACGAGCCTGAAGAAGAAAACCCCATGCTGGGCTTCCGTGGTGCCGCGCGCTACCTCAGCAGGGACTTTGGCGAAGCATTCGCCATGGAGTGCGAAGCCCTCAAGCGCGTTCGCAACGAGATGGGCCTGACCAACGTGCAGATCATGGTGCCCTTCGTGCGCACGCTCGGGCAGGCGGCCCGCGTGACGCAGTTGCTGGCGCAACAAGGCCTGGAGCGCGGCAAGAACGACCTGAAGCTGATCATGATGTGCGAGGTGCCGAGCAACGCCATCCTGGCAGACGAGTTCCTCGAATACTTCGATGGCTTCTCGATCGGCTCGAACGACTTGACCCAGTTGACGCTGGGCCTCGACCGCGATTCGGGGCTGGAACTGCTGGCCGAGGACTTCGATGAGCGCGATCCGGCCGTGAAGGCAATGCTTTCGCGTGCCATCAAGGCTTGCAAGGCCAAGGGCGCCTACGTCGGAATCTGCGGTCAGGGGCCCAGCGATCACCCGGATTTCGCCCAATGGCTGGCCGAGCAGGGTATTGAATCGATCTCGCTGAACCCGGACAGTGTGATCGAAACCTGGCAGTTGCTGGCTTCGCGCTGAGCTGAACGCCCGTGTCGCGCGACGGCTGTTGCTGTCGTGCGACACAAAATTCCACATTCATTGCGCGTAATCCCGCCGTCAGCCGGATATTGTTGAAACAAAAAGCGTCTTCGGTGTCAGACTTTGGCACAGGGGACGGTGTCGGCGCGGCTTCAATACCAAAAGATCACCAAGACGCGGGGCCGACAGATCGTGAACAGGGGAAGCGCACATGATCTTGGTGAAGACTGACGCTGGGCAATTGGCCCTCAAGGATCGCTCGCTGGGGCTGACGCCGCGTCAACGCTCGGCGTTCATCCTCTTCGATGGCAAACGGTCGGTGGCCGACGTGGTCGGCGCGGGACTCGGTGTGAGTGAGCAGGATGTGGATCAACTGGTGCTCGCCGGCCTCCTGGCATCCGCTGACGGTATGCCCGCACGCGCTGCAGCGGCCGAAGCGCCGAGCAAGCCGCAGGCCGCGGTTGGTTCGGACGCAGCCACGGAGGAACGCCGCACGCCTCAGCAGCGGTATCAAGACGCTTATCCGATTGCCACTCGGCTGACAGCCGGACTGGGATTGCGCGGATTCAAGCTCAATTTACAGGTGGAAGGCGCGACGCGCTATGAAGACTTGGTCGCGTTGGCGCCGAAGATCAGGGCAGCAGTCGGGCCGGACGCGTCGGCGGAACTCGATCGCGCTTTGGACGTCTAGACCCAAGCGGTTCAATCCTTTTGGAAAGCGGGCTATAATGCTCGGCTTTGCCTTGCCACACTACGCTGACGCTGTAGGTGGCTGATCACAGTTGCCGGCAAAAGCCGCAGACAAGCTGCGAGCCTTGAGCCGGCCCCACCCAAAAGGAGTGCCATGCGTCACTACGAGATCATTTTGCTGATCCATCCGGATCAGAGCGAGCAGGTTCCGGCAATGCTGGAGCGTTACAAGGGCATGATCACCGCCGGCGGCGGTCAGATCCATCGCCAGGAAGACTGGGGCCGTCGTCAACTGGCCTACCAGATCAACAAGCTGAACAAGGCGCACTACCTGTGCATCAACATCGAAGCCGATCAGGCTGTGATGGCTGAGCTGGAGCATGCCTTCAAGTTCAACGACGCTGTCCTGCGCCACTTGACGGTCCAGAAGAAGAAGGCCGACACCGCGCCTTCCTCGATGATGAAGACCGTCGAGCGTGAAGAGGCCCGCAAGGCCCAGCAAGCGGAATACGCCGCCAACAACAACGGTTGATGGAAGTCGCCGGCGTGACGGCCAATCAGCTCATGCTGACTGCCGTGATCGCCGAACGCGGATCCTTGCGCTACACGCCTGCTGGTCTGCCGGCACTCGATCTTCGGCTCGAACATGAGTCGACCCTTGAAGATGCGGGGCAACGAAGGCAGGTCAAGGCGGTGCTGAAGGCAGTGGCCTTCGGCGCGCAGGCCGAGCGGCTGGCGGTACAAGCATTGGGAAGTCTCTGGCGATTTCAGGGCTTTCTGGCTACCCCGGGCTCGGCGAAGCATCCCGTTTTGCACATCCAGAATTTTCAGCAAGATTAAGTTTTCTAGAAGAAAGAGGTCCGCAAATGGCCACGTTCAAGAAATTCAACAAGGACAAGCGTCCGCGCCGCAACACCCAATCGTTGCTGTTCAAGCGCAAGCGCTTCTGCCGCTTCACCGTCGCTGGCGTCGAAGAAATCGACTACAAGGACATCGACACGCTGCGTGATTTCATCAGCGAGAACGGCAAGATCATTCCCGCGCGCCTGACCGGCACGCGCGCCATCTACCAGCGCCAACTCAACACCGCGATCAAGCGTGCCCGCTTCCTCGCCCTGGTGCCGTACAGCGATCAGCATCGCGTCTGATCAAGGCAAGGAGCAATTCATGCAAATCATTCTTCTGGATAAGATCCTGAACCTCGGCACGCTGGGTGATGTGGTGAAGGTCAAGGACGGCTACGCCCGCAACTTCCTGATCCCTTCTGGCCGCGCCCGTCGCGCAACCGAAGCCAACAAGGCTGAATTCGCCGCCAAGCGCGCTGAACTCGAGAAGGCCGCCGCTGCCAAGCTGGCGGAAGCTCAGGCTCAGGGCGAGAAGCTCTCTGGCACCAGCATCAAGCTGACCCAGAAGGCTGGCGTTGACGGCCGTCTGTTCGGCTCGGTCACCAACCACGACGTGGCCGAAGAGCTGAACAAGCTCGGCTACAAGGTTGCCAAGTCGCAAGTGCGCATGCCCAACGGTCCGATCAAGGTTGTTGGCGACAGCACCGTGTCGGTGGCACTGCACACGGACGTGGTTGTCGAAATCGGCGTCACCGTCTACGGCGAGAGCGCCTGATCGCGCGTCCGGCACCGCTTTAGGCGAGATCGCCGGAAATCAAAAGGCCGCCTTCGGGCGGCCTTTGCTTTTTGCGTATCGCGTTTGCGGTTGTCCCGCGACAGTCACCGGAAGATCACCGGATATCCACAGCTTTGTCCCGTGACCTGAGCCCCCGAGCGGCTTAGGATGTGCGGTTGCCATCGACAACACAATGTCAGCAGTTTTTTCCAAAGCGGACAACGATCCCACTTCCGACCGACAGGTTGCCCAACTGCGGGTGCCGCCGCATTCCGTGGAGGCCGAATCCAGTGTGCTGGGCGGCTTGCTGCTGGACAACGGCGCCTGGGATCGGGTGGGCGATCTACTGGTAGACAACGACTTCTACCGACACGAGCATCGGCTGATCTATGCAGCCATGGGCGTGCTGATCAACGCTAACAAGCCGGCCGACGTCATCACCGTCTACGAGCATCTCCAGAACCTCGGACAGGCCGACGAGGTAGGGGGGCTGACGTATCTGAACTCGCTGGCGCAGTACGTACCCAGCGCCGGCAACATCCGCCGCTACGCCGAGATCGTCCGCGAGCGCTCCATCCTGCGCAAGCTGGTGGCCGCCAGCGATGAGATCGCGACGAATGCCTTCAATCCGCAAGGCAAGGCCGTTGACAAGATCCTCGACGAAGCCGAGCAGAAGATCTTCAACATCGGCGAAGAAGGTACGCGGATGAAGCAGGGTTTCCAGAGCATGGATTCCCTGGTCGTCGAACTGCTTGATCGGGTGACCGAGATGGCCGACAACCCGAACGACATCACGGGTGTGCGCACTGGCTTCTACGAATTCGACAGGATGACATCGGGCTTGCAGCCGGGCGACATGATCGTGCTCGCTGCGCGTCCTTCGATGGGCAAGACCTCGCTGGCCATCAACATCGCCGAGCATGTGGCGCTCGAAGAGGGTCTCCCGGTGGCGGTGTTCTCGATGGAAATGGGTGCTTCGCAGTTGGCGGTGCGTATCGTTGGCTCGATCGGACGCATCGATCAAGGGCACCTGCGCACTGGCAAGCTCACGGACGAAGAGTGGCCGAGACTGACCGAGGCCATCGAGAAGCTTCGGACGGTTTCACTTCACATTGATGAGACGCCGGGCCTGACGACGAGCGAACTTCGTGCCAATGCCCGAAGGCTTGCGCGCCAATACGGACGCCTCGGCTTGATCGTCGTGGACTACCTGCAACTGATGAGCACGTCGTCGAGCATGAGCGACGAGAATCGCGCGACGGCGGTTGGTGAAATCTCGCGGGGCCTGAAGATGCTGGCCAAGGAACTGAAGTGCCCAGTCATTGCCTTGTCGCAGTTGTCGCGCGGGGTTGAAAGTCGCACCGACAAGCGTCCGATGATGAGTGACCTCCGTGAGTCCGGCGCCATCGAACAAGATGCCGACCTCATCATGTTCATCTACCGCGACGACTACTACAACAAGGAAAGCAAGGAGCCGGGTGTTGCGGAAGTGATCATCAGCAAGCACCGCAATGGCCCGACAGGAACGGTAAAGCTCGCCTTCCTCAAGCCGCTCACGAAGTTCGAGAATCTGGCCACGGGCGAGTACGAATACTGAGCCGGCAGGAAGCGCGCTTTAGCCGCCGTGAGGTGATGGCGCTTCAGTTTCTTTGGCGTCTTGAGCCTCTTGCCTGAGTCGACGCAGCCGATCGGCCAGCGTCCGACCCGGCTCGTCCCGAAATCGGTCCTGCAGCACATCCACGGTGTCGATCCGGTCGATGCGAAAGTCGCGGAAGTCATCGCGCAACTCGCACCAGGCCGAGAACGTCCACACCTTGCCCCAGTAGAAGCAGCCAAGGGGGCGCACGATGCGCTGGCTGGCCGCGCCATTGACGTCCCGATAGTCCATGCGCAGCTTGTTGCGTGATTGCACGGCCTCACGCAAGAGCTGGAGGCGTTCGCGCATGCGTTCGTCCATCACGTATGCCGGCGCATAGACGGCCAGACTTTCCGCGGCGGTGCGCGCCGCCGGAGGAAGCACCGACAGGATCTTTCCCAGCGCGCTTTCGATGTCGCGGGCCATGGCACCGTCGACCCAGCTCTGTGCCAGCCGTGCGGCGGCCACCAGCGCGGTTGCCTCATCCTGCGTGAACATCAATGGCGGCAGTTCGAATCCAGCGCCCAGTCGGTAGCCCACGCCCGCCTCGCCTTCCAGGGGCACCCCTTGCCGCTGCAGATCGGCGATGTCGCGGTAGACGGTGCGCTCGGACACTTCCAGCCGTTCGGCGAGAAAAGCGGCGGTGGTCAGCCGTCGGCCCCGCACCAGTTGGACGATCTGAAACAAACGATCGGCACGTCGCATGGGCGGCTATTGTCCCCGTGTTGGAGGTACAGTCGTCCACGGGGAGCACGATGGCAGTGCCGACCGGTGCTTCATTGCAGCGCGTGAAGGCCGACTTCATTCCCTTCGGTGTCGGCGATCACCGCATAGCAACCCAGGTCGCCGGGCAGGTCGGTGCGCGGCTGCAGCACCTTTGCGCCCGCGGTCATCGCCCGATCGAGCGCCGCGCCCAGGCTCGGCGAGCAATCGAGATATACGCGCACGCCGCTCGTCAGGTTCGCAGCGGGGCGAGGGCCTGTCTGCAGGCAGCCGCCAGTCGCGTTGTCGCCGTGCGGGAAGACGGCATGTACCAGCCCGTCGCCGAATTCCGCGCGTTGCAGCTTTCGGTCAAGGACCTTCTCGTAGAAATCCTGCGCACGGTCGAGATTGATGACAGGAATTTCGAACCAGTTGATGGCGGCTTGCATGGCATATCTCCTTCTTGGGTGGACAAAATTCAATTGGCGAACGCGTTGCGCTGCACACCGATGTGCAGCGCAACTTCTGCGGGACCGGTATAGGCCTCGAAGTCGCTGCGATAGCGGCGACGCAGATTCGGGTGAAGCTCAAAGAAGGCATCGACCTGTTCCCACAGTGCATGGACCAGAGCGGGCATGGGTCCGCGCCCCTGGAACACCAAGTACTCGCCGCCCTCTATGCGCACGAGCGGCGATCCTCCGGTGACCGCAACCCCGGCGGTGATGTCAAAACTGGTCGTCTGGTCGAGTCGATAACCGGTGTAGACGCCGAACAGGCGAAAGTCATCCGTTCGCTCGGGGCGCTCGTAGGCGTCTTCATCGAAGAAGCGCGCCCAGAGCGGGCCGATGCGGCTCGAAGCGGGGTCCAATTCGGCCGCAATGCAGGTTCGCTCGGTCAAGCCGGCGACGAAAAAACTCTCCACGTGTTCGATCTGGGGTGACATCTCATGCTCCTCTGATTCAGGGGCACGATGTTGCGACGAGCCTGCTGACAGCGTGTTGTCAGCAGTGGCGAGCCGGTTGCCTGACAGCCTTCAGGGCCGAAATAGGCAAGGCCCACGACGCCGCGAGGCGACCGTGGGCCTTTGTCTTTCGCGGAGCTTGGCGGCGTCGCTTACAAGACGTCGCTCGCGAAATCAGCCAGGCGTGAGCGCTCGCCGCGCGCCAAGGTGATATGCCCGCCATGCGGCCAGCCCTTGAAACGGTCGACCGCGTAGGTCAGGCCAGACGAACCTTCCGTGAGGTAGGGTGTGTCGATCTGCGCGATGTTGCCCATGCAGATGATCTTGGTACCGGGACCCGCGCGCGTGATCAACGTCTTCATCTGCTTGGGGGTGAGATTCTGCGCCTCATCGATGATCACGTACTTGTTCATGAACGTGCGTCCGCGCATGAAGTTCATGCTCTTGATCTTGATCTTCGATCGGATCAGTTCGTTCGTAGCTGCGCGGCCCCACTCGCCGGCGCCACCGCCATCCCCCTTGGCCAGGAACTCGAGGTTGTCGTCCAGTGCGCCCATCCACGGGCCCATCTTTTCTTCCTCGGTGCCGGGCAGGAACCCGATGTCCTCGCCCACGCTCACAGTGGCGCGGGTCATGATGATCTCGGTATAGCGCCGGTCATCCAGCACCTGCGTCAGGCCGGATGCCAAGGCCATCAACGTCTTACCGGTTCCCGCCGTGCCCGTCAGGGTGACGAAGTCGACTTCAGGGTCCATGAGCAAGTTCATCGCGAAGTTCTGCTCCCGGTTGCGCGTGGTGACCCCCCAGACCGCATTCTTGGCCGACGAGTAGTCCTTCAGCGTCTTGAGAACGGCGGTGCTCTCGCGAATTTCAGTCACGCGGGCGTACATGCTCGGCTCGCCCGGTGCCTCGAAATAAACGAACTGGTTGATGTAGAGCCCCGGAACGAGCGGGCCGCTGATGCGATAGAAGGTGTTGCTCCCACTCTGCCAACTCTCGACCGTCTTGCTTTGTCGGGTCCAGAAGTCGGGGGGGAGGGCCAGCGAGCCGGCGTAGAGCAGGTCCCCGTCTTCGAGCGTCTTGTCGTTTTGATAGTCATCGGCGTCCAGGCCCAGCGCCCGTGCCTTGACCCGCATGTTGATGTCCTTCGACACCAGAACCACCTGGCGCTTGGGATGTCCGGGTGCCTCGACGGCATGGCGATCGCGCAAAGCCTGCACCACGCCAAGGATCTGGTTGTCGGCCTTGCCTTGAGGCAGGCTAGTGGGCAGCGAGTAATCGAGCGGAGAAGTCTGGAAGAACAGTCGACCGCCCGCTTCCTTGTGCCCCGTGCTGTCGAGCTTCAACCCCTTGCCAATGTCCGCGCCTTGTGCGGCAGCCAGCGCGTCAAGCATGCGGCTGCTCTGGCGGCCATTGCGAGCGACTTCGGTGGTGCCTTTCTTGTGTGCGTCGAGCTCCTCCAGCACGATCATCGGCAGGAAGATGTCGTGCTCCTCGAATCGGAAGAGGCACATCGGATCGTGCAGAAGCACATTGGTGTCGAGCACGAAAAGCTTCACGGGTCCGCCGGAGCGGGTCCGCTTTTGGCGCTGCGACGACTGCGGTTCAACGATCGGATCGGCATCGCCGGTCGTCGTGGAGCGCTTGCGTGCGGACTTGGCAGGCTGCCGAAGCGAAGGCTCGGAAGCTGGGACATCGACACGAGCCGTTGCCGGAAGTCGAACCTCTTCCTGCTGCACCGGCACAGGCGCTTGCAGGATCTTGGCGCGGGCCTTCTGGCCAGCCCCAACTTCAGAGGCGTGGCGGTCGAGTAGTTCCAATGTTCCGTCTTTGCCCGCAGTTCGGCGATCTGAGCTTCGATCACCGGTGCGCGGGCTGCCTCTATGGGCGCCGCGAGCAGGTGCGTCGATGGCGTCCGGAGAAAGAAAGGACGCGCGCTTCATGGGGGCGGGAGGCAAGGGCATGTGGTCTTGAGCTCGCTGGAAATAACCCGGGGGCAGTTGCAGAAAACAAAAAAGCCGCCGGAAGACCCTGGCGGCTTTTCGAGGTGGATGCGGACGCGGGCGTCAACTGCATGAGGCCACTATACACCCCAGGCGAGACTGCAAAACGTCGGCGTTGCACACTGCCAACGTCGGACAACGACGCACCTGCAGGTGCGTCGATTTCCGACGAACGCTCAGGCCTTCTTGAGCGTCTTGACGGCCTTGAGCACGTCGTCGACGTGGCCAGGCACCTTGAGGCCGCGCCACTCTGCCTTCAGGATGCCGTCGGCACCGATCAGGAAGGTGCTGCGCTCGATGCCCTTCACCTTCTTGCCGTACATGATCTTGTTCTTGACCACGCCGAACATGTGGCACATCTTCTCTTCGGTATCGGCGATGAGTTCGAACGGCAATTCAAGCTTGGTCTTGAATTCCTCGTGCGACTTCATGTTGTCACGCGAAACGCCGAAGACGGTAGCGCCCGCCTTTTCAAAGTCCTTGAAGCGATCGCGAAATTGCATGGCTTCGGTGGTACAACCCGGCGTATTGTCCTTCGGGTAAAAGTACATCACCAGAACTTGGCCCAGGTGCGAGGTATTGGTGACCTTGATTCCGCCCGTTGCAGTGGCTTCGAACTCTGGAATTGGTTTATTGACAACGATCGCCATGAATCTGTGTATCTCCGCTTAGATTCCCCGCAAGGAAGGTTGGTCGTTGCTCGCCGTTGAAGCCTGGGCACGAACGAAAAAACCGCGAACCCAGAAAAAGGCGATCTGCGCGGCCGGTAATTCACTCACTCGATGGACTCAAAGAGTCTTATGAGAAAGTGGGGCCGGTCAAGCAGTTTGCAACCTGCGATTGTACCGCGAAACCGCTTGCTCAGCCTTGATTGGCATCCTCAATCAAGAGGGCGACGACGACGTGTCGCCCCTCGGACGCGAGGATGTTGTAGGTGCGACAAGCCGCAGGCGTGTCCATGGTTTCGACACCAGTGCGTCGCTCGATCAGCGCGCGCAACCAAGCCGGCCGAGGAAATCGGATGCGACTGCCGCTTCCGAAGATGATCAACTCGGCGTCAAGACCCGCCAATTGCTCGAAATGCCGTGCCTCAAGGTCTTCGAAGCGGCTGCATTGCCAGTCCATGCGCTCCCCATGCGAGCCGACGACCACGCTGCGGGTCACCTTCTCGTTGTTGATGGCGACCCAGCCGGGGCCGTGTGCTGTGAGGGTCGGGGCGTCGGATTTGTCTGGTTGGAGCTTCATTCGGAGGATCCGATCTGTGGTCAAATTATAGGTTTTCCCCAGTGAGAAGACGGCTCGCCCGGGCCAGTGCCGCAAAACGCGGAGGGACTTTGAAAACCATCCAGAAATCGGCCAAGCTGGCCAATGTGCTCTACGACATCCGCGGCCCCATCATGGAAGCCGCCAAACAGATGGAGGAGGACGGGCACAAGATCATCAAGCTCAACATCGGCAACCTCGCGGTGTTCGGTTTCGATGCGCCGGAAGAAGTCCAGCAGGACATGATCCGCAACCTGCCCAACTCGGCCGGCTACTCCGACAGCAAGGGCATCTTCGCGGCGCGCAAGGCGGTGATGCACTACACGCAGCAGCAAGGCATCTCGGGCGTCACGCTGGAAGACATCTATCTCGGAAACGGCGCCAGCGAGCTGATCGCCATGGCCACCAACGCGTTGCTCGACGACGGCGACGAACTCCTGCTCCCGGCACCCGACTATCCGCTGTGGACGGCCGTCACGAGCCTGTCCGGAGGTCGCCCGGTGCACTACCTCTGCGACGAATCCAAGGGGTGGCTGCCGGACCTCGACGACATCCGCGCCAAGATCACGCCGCGTACCAAGGGCATCGTGGTCATCAACCCGAACAACCCGACCGGGGTGATCTACCCGGAAAGCCTCTTGCGCGGCATCGTGCAGATCGCGCGCGAACACGGCCTCGTGATCCTGGCCGACGAGGTGTACGACAAGGTGCTGTACGACGACATGCAGCACATCGCGTTGGGAAGCCTGTCGACCGATGTCCTGACGCTCACCTTCAATTCGCTGTCCAAGAGCTATCGCTCCTGCGGCTACCGGGCGGGTTGGCTCGTGGTGTCGGGCGACAAGTCTTCTGCAGCGGACTACATCGAGGGCCTGAACATGCTCTCGAACATGAAGCTGTGCGCCAACGTGCCGGGCCAGTGGGCGATCCAGACTGCCCTGGGTGGCTACCAGAGCATCAACGACCTGACGCGAGAAGGCGGTCGCCTTCGCCGTCAGCGCGACCTGGCCTACGAACTGATCACCGCGATTCCGGGCGTGACCTGCGTCAGGCCGACCGCGGCGCTGTACATGTTCCCCAGGCTCGACCCGAAGGTCTATCCGATCGAGGACGACCGGCTGTTCTTCCTGGAGTTGCTCAAGGAGACGAAGGTGATGTTGGTGCAGGGCACCGGCTTCAACTGGGCCACGCCCGATCACTTCCGCATCGTGTTCCTGCCGCATGAGGAAGACCTTCGCGAGGCCATCGGTCGCATCGCGCGCTTTCTGGAACGGCAGCGCAAGCGATTCGGCACCTGAGCCCGGCCATCAGAATTTTTCGGGCGCCTGTGGCACCCGGCAACCAGTGAGAGAAACATGAAACCCATTCAGGTCGGCCTGCTAGGCATCGGCACCGTCGGCAGCGGCACCTTCAAGGTGCTGGCGCGCAACCAGGAAGAGATCAAGCGCCGCGCGGGCCGCGGCATCGAGATCACCATGGTTGCCGATCTCGACACCGTGCGTGCCAAGTCGATCGTGGGCGACGCCGTGCAGGTCGTGAACGATGCGCGCGCTGTCATTGCCAATCCGGAAATCGACATCGTCATCGAGTTGATCGGCGGCTATGGCATCGCCAAGCAACTGGTGCTGGAGGCCATCGAAGCCGGAAAGCATGTGGTCACGGCCAACAAGGCCCTGCTGGCGGTGCACGGCACCGAGATCTTCGCGGCTGCCCATGCCAAGGGCGTGATGGTCGCATTCGAGGCTGCCGTTGCGGGCGGCATTCCGATCATCAAGGCGTTGCGCGAAGGCCTGACGGCCAACAGCATCCAGTGGATCGCCGGCATCATCAACGGCACGACGAACTTCATCCTGTCGGAGATGCGGGACAAGGGCCTGGACTTCGACACCGTCCTCAAGGAGGCGCAGCGACTGGGCTACGCCGAGGCGGACCCCACCTTCGACATCGAGGGCGTGGACGCCGCCCACAAGGTCACGCTGATGAGCGCGATCGCGTTCGGCACGCCGGTGCAGTTCGATCGTGCCCACGTCGAAGGCATCACCAAGCTTGCCTCTCAGGACATCAAGTACGCCGAACAACTGGGCTATCGCATCAAGTTGCTCGGCATCACGCGACGCAGCGCCACGGGCATCGAGCTGCGCGTGCATCCCGCACTGGTGCCGTCCAAGCGCCTGTTGGCCAACGTCGAAGGCGCGATGAACGCGGTGGTGGTGCAGGGCGACGCCGTGGGCACCACGCTCTACTACGGAAAGGGCGCAGGCAGCGAGCCCACCGCGAGCGCGGTGATCGCCGACCTGGTGGACATCACCCGCCTGCATACGGCCGACGCGGAACACCGAGTGCCGCACCTCGCCTTCCACCCCGATTCGATGAGCGATCTGCAAGTCGTGCCGATGCGCGAGGTCGTGACCAGCTACTACCTGCGCCTGCGCGTCGCGGACGAGGCCGGCGTGCTGGCCAAGGTGACCGGCCTGCTGGCAGGCGCCGGGATCAGCATCGACGCCGTGCTGCAGCGCGAGGCTGATGAAGTCGGTGGCGAAGGCTCGACGCAGACCGATCTCATCATCCTGACCCACGATACGCGCGAAGGCACGTTGGACGACGCGCTGGCGCAACTGCAGGGCCTGCCAACGGTGCTGGCGCCCATCGTTCGCATCCGCAAGGAAGAGTTGTCGTGATGCGCTACCTGTCGACCCGCGGTCACCCGGAGCGCCGGCGCTTCTGCGAGATCCTGCTCGAGGGGCTCGCGCCCGATGGCGGCCTCTACATGCCCGAGAGCTATCCGCAGGTGGATGCTGCCACGCTCGAACGCTGGCGCGCATTGCCCTACGCTGAACTTGCCTTCGAGATCCTGTCGCTTTACATCGACGACATCCCGGCCGACGACCTGCGGGCGCTGTGTGCAAAGACGTACACCCCCGAGGTGTTCGGATCCGAGGAGATCGTCCCGCTGCGCGAACTGGAAGACGGCGTGTACCTCGAAGCCTTGTCCAATGGCCCGACGCTGGCCTTCAAGGACATGGCCATGCAGTTGCTGGGCAATCTCTTCGAATACGAACTGGGGCGGCGCGGCGAAGAGTTGAACATCCTGGGCGCGACCAGCGGCGACACGGGCAGCGCGGCCGAGTACGCGATGCGCGGCAAAAAGGGCGTGCGCGTCTTCATGACTTCGCCGGATGGCCGCATGAGCCCATTCCAGCAGGCCCAGATGTTCAGCCTTCAGGACGCCAACATCCACAACATCGCCGTTGCTGGCGTGTTCGACGACTGCCAGGACATCGTCAAGGCCGTCAGCAACGACCTGGCCTTCAAGCGCAAGTACAAGATCGGCACGGTCAACTCGATCAACTGGGCGCGATTGCTGGCGCAGGTGGTGTACTACTTCGCCGGCTACTTCCAGGCGACCGCAGGCAGTAACCGGCAGGTGAGCTTTGCTGTGCCTTCGGGCAACTTTGGCAACGTCTGCGCCGGCCACGTGGCGCGCCAGATGGGCCTGCCCATCCACACGCTGGTGGTGGCCACCAACGAGAACGACGTGCTCGACGAGTTCTTCCGCACCGGCGTCTACCGCGTGCGCGGCGCGGCCGACACGCACGAGACTTCGAGCCCTTCGATGGACATCAGCAAGGCCAGCAATTTCGAGCGCTTCGTGTTCGACCTGCTGGGCCGCGATACCGACCGGGTCCGCACGCTGTTCCAGGACGAACTGGGGCGCGCGGGGCGTTTCGACCTCGGGACCGATCCGGCCTTCGCGCAAGCCGCGACGCGATTTGGCTTTCGCAGCAGCCGCAGCACGCACGAGGACCGCATCGCCACCATCCGCGACACCGACAAGCGCTTTGCCACGCTGATCGACACGCACACCGCAGACGGCCTCAAGGCTGCGCGCGAGCACCTGACCCCCGGTGTTCCGATGGTGGTGCTCGAGACGGCCTTGCCGATCAAGTTTGCGGCCAGCATCGTCGAGGCGCTCGGCCATGAGCCCGATCGGCCGGAGCGATTCGTCGGCATCGAGGATCTGCCCAAGCGGGTCACCCGGCTCCCGTCCGACGTCGAGGCAGTCAAGCGCTACATTTCCGAACACTGCGACTGAACAGGCAAGTTCCGATGAACGTGATCGCCTTTGCGGGCTACTCCGGTGCGGGCAAGACCACGCTGGTGGAGCGGCTCATTCCCGCGCTCAAGCTGCAAGGGCAGCGCGTGTCGGTGGTCAAGCATGCGCATCACCGCTTCGATGTCGACCATCCGGGCAAGGACACCTGGCGCCATCGTCAGGCAGGAGCCTTCGAAGTGGTCGCCGCGTCAGACCAGCGCCTTGTGTTGATGCGCGAGTTCGAGCAGCCCGCGCAACTGAGCGTTCATCACCTCATCGCCGAGCTGTACGAGGGCGTCGACTGGGTCTTGGTGGAAGGCTTTCGGGACTGCGACTTGCACAAGATCGAAGTGTGGCGCCCATCGCCCCCGGGTGAAGAGCAGCGTGCCGTGCTTTATCCAGAAGATGACTTCGTCTGTGCGATCGCCACAGACGCCCCTGAGCACTTGCCTCACGCCACCGGCCTGCCGCTGCTCGATCTGAACCACGTGGACGGCATCGTCGACTGGTTGCTTCGCAATGGGCACCGGTTCGAATACAACGCCGATCTCTATGTCTGACCGGCCTTCAGGCACTCGCGCCCGTCCGCCGCTGATGTCGCTGGATGAGGCGCTCGCGCGTCTGCTGGAAAGCGCCGGCGCGGGCTTGGGCAGCGAGAGGGTCTCGACCTTCGAGGCCGATGGACGTGTGCTGGCGCAGGACGTGGTCTCGCCCCTGACCGTGCCGCCTGCCGACAACAGCGCGATGGACGGCTATGCGGTCCGCGTCGCCGATTGCGTCAAGCCAGGTACCGTCCTGCCGGTGTCGCAACGCGTTCCGGCTGGCACGGTGGGATCGGCGTTGGTGGCAGGCACGGCGGCACGCATCTTCACCGGCGCGCAGGTGCCCGAGGGCGCCGACGCGATCGTGATGCAGGAAGACACGACGGCGCTCGATGCCGACGGCGAGGCATTCGGCCGCGTGCGCATCGAACTGCCGCCAGCGCCTGGCCGCTGGATCCGCCGCGCCGGCGAAGACGTCGCGCTGGGCGATGTCGTGCTCAAGCGCGGCGAACGACTGACCCCGCAGGCGCTGGGGCTGGCCGCCAGCGTTGGCATGGATGCGCTGGAGGTTTCCAGGCGCCCGCGCGTGGCACTGCTGTCCACCGGTGACGAATTGGCGATGCCGGGCGAAGTCGCACCGCAGGACATGAAGCCTGGGGCCATCTACAACTCCAACCGCTTCTTCATGCGTGCGCTCTTGCGTCGTCTGGGCTGCGAGGTGAACGACCTCGGCATCGTGGCAGATACACGCGAAGCGACCATCGAGGCCCTGCGCCGTGCTGCCGAGTCGAATGACGTCATCGTCACCACGGGCGGCGTGTCGGTAGGGGAAGAAGACCACATCCGCGCCGCCGTTCAGGCGCTCGGTTCGCTCGACTTGTGGTCGGTGGCCATGAAGCCGGGCAAGCCGTTTGCGCATGGCCGGATTGGCAATGCCCATATCACCGGCCTGCCGGGCAATCCGGTGTCCAGCTTCATGACCTTCCTGTTGCTGGTGCGGCCATTCCTGCTCAAGCTGCAGGGCGCCAGCAACCTGGCGCTGCCAACGATCGCAATGCGCGCCAATTTCGATTGGCCTCGTCCCGATCGCCGCCGCGAATTTCTGCGTGCGCGCCGAAACGATCAAGGCGGACTCGATCTCTTTCCCAACCAGAGTTCGGGCGTCCTCACTTCGACGGTGTGGGCGGACGGTGTCATCGACACGCCGGCAGGCCATGCCTTCGGCGTGGGTGACGACGTGCAGTTCATCCCTTTCGCCGCCTTGCTGGCATGACCATGCAGATTCACTTGCGCTACTTCGCCTCGGTGCGCGAGGCACTGGCCACCGGCGCCGAGACGCTGAGCACGTCCGCCACCACCCTGGCGCAGCTGCGCGACGAATTGATCGCACGTGGTGGCGTCTACGCCCAGGTGCTTGCGAGAGGACGCGCGGTGCGCATGGCCCTCGATCAGGAAATGAGCGGCGAAGACGCTGTCCTGCGAGACGGCTGCGAAGTGGCGTTCTTCCCGCCCGTCACGGGCGGCTGAGCGCGGCTTACCAGGGGCTTGCGGCGGCGCACTGTCGCGGCGGTCTCTTGCCATGCGAAGTGCAACAATCCGCTCATGAGCCAGCAGCGCGTTTTCATCCAGACCCAGGATTTCGACCTCAAGGCCGAAGTGGCCGCTTTGCGCGGCAATGACGGCCGCGTTGGCGCCGTGTGCAGCTTCATCGGCACGGTGCGCGACCGCAACGACGGCAGCGAGGTGGCCTCGATGGAACTGGAGCACTACCCCGGCATGACCGAGAAGGCCATCGAAGCCATGATCGACGAGGCGCACCGGCGCTTCGACATCCTGGGTGCGCGTGTCATCCACCGCGTTGGGCTTTTGGCGCCGGCCGATCAGATCATGATGGTGGCGGTCACTTCCGCCCACCGTGGCCAGAGTTTCCAGGCCTGCGAATTCCTGATGGACTACCTCAAGACCCAGGCGCCGTTCTGGAAGAAGGAGCAGACGCCAGAAGGCGGCCGATGGGTGGACGCACGCTCCAGCGACGACGCTGCGCTGGCGCGTTGGGGGATCGAGGCGGGCAGCAACAGCTGAAGCGCCCGCCGCGCTTCATTGCGGCACGAAGCCGGTGGCGCGGATGATGTTGGTCCAGGTCGCCGTGTAGGTCCGCACCCGCCCGGCAAATTGGCCCTGAGGCTCGTAAGCCACGTTCAGGCCCAGCGCCGTGAGTTTGCTTTTCACTTCGGGCATCGCCAGCACCTTCTGCAGCGCAGCGCCGAAGCGGTCGACCACCGGCTGGGGCGTGCCGACCGGCGCGAAGATCCCGTAGTACGGGTAGTCGTCCAGATTGGCGAAGCCGAGTTCGCTGAAGGTCGGAACCGCTGGCAGCAGCGGCTGGCGCTTGGCGCCGATCACCGCCACGATGCGCACCTTGCCGGCCTTCTGCAATTCGATGAAATCGGGCACCGAAGCGATGCCTGCGGTGATCTGGTTGCCCAGCATGTCGGCCGTCATGGGCGCGCTGCCGCGGTAGGGCGCGGCCTGCAGGTCGAGCTTGTACTTCTGTGCCATCAGCTTGACCAGGAACTCGGGAATCGATCCAGGAGCGGGCACGCCGATGGTCTCCTTGCCGCCTCGCTGGTTGCGCACCCAGTTCACGTACTCGTCGATCGACTTGGCCGGGGTGCCGCCCGAAACGGCCAGCACATTCGAGAAGGTCGCGAAGCCCGCCACGGGCGTGAAGTCGACGGCTGGGTCGAAGCCAGGGGTCTTGACCACCTGCGGCAGGATCGAGATCGAGTGGTCGTGCGTCAGGAACAGCGTCCGGCCGTCCGGCGCGGCGGCCTTGAGGGCCTGCGCGGCGATCTGCCCGCCGGCGCCGGCGCGGTTCTCGACCACCACGGGCGCCTTCAGTTCGTCCTTCAGATGCTCGGCCAGCAGGCGCGCGATGGCATCGCTGCCGGCGCCGGCGGGAAACCCCACCAGCAGGCGGATGGCGCTGCCGGACTGAGCCTGGGCCAGGCCGGCGGCGCCGAGCAGGGCGGCGCCGGCAGCGCCGGCGGTGAATCGGCGGCGAGAAAGGGTTGCGGACTTCGGGATTTCAGGGCACATGTAGCGTCAACTCCGGTATTCGATGGGTGCGCATGATGATGCAGGATGCGTACCCGCCTGCCGTACAGGCATGAAAAGAATGTGGGTCGGCCGGAGGCGGGATCTGCCATTCGCCGCTTGAATCGCAGGGTGGCGACCTTATATGCCTGACAGTTTCGGAGGTTTTCACCCCATGCGACAAGACAAACTCACCACCAAGTTCCAAGAAGCCCTGGCCGACGCGCAGTCGCTCGCCCTGGGCCATGACAACGCCTACATCGAGCCTGCCCACCTGCTTCTGGCCATGCTGCGCCAGGACGAAGGCCCGCGCGCGCTGCTCGAGCGCGCTGGCGCCAATGTGCAAGGCTTGTCGAAGGCGGCCGAAGCAGCCATCAAGAACCTGCCCCAGGTCCAGGGCCACGATGTGGTCCAGGTCGGCCCCGAGTTGGCCAAGCTGCTGCAGGCCACCGAAAAGGAATCCATCAAGCGCAATGACCAGTTCATTGCAGGCGAACTTTTCCTGCTGGCCGTGGCCGACAGCAAGTCCGACGTTGGAAGGATCGCCAAGGAAAACGGCCTCACCCGCAAGTCGCTCGAAGCGGCCATCGATGCCGTGCGAGGCGGCGAGGGCGTGAACAGCGCCGATGCCGAAGGCAAGCGCGAGGCCCTCAAGAAGTACTGCCTCGATCTCACCGAGCGTGCTCGCAACGGCAAGCTCGACCCGGTCATCGGCCGCGACGAGGAGATTCGCCGCGCCATCCAGGTGCTGCAGCGTCGCACCAAGAACAACCCGGTGCTGATCGGCGAGCCCGGCGTGGGCAAAACCGCGATCGTAGAGGGCCTGGCCCAGCGCATCGTCGCCGGCGAAGTGCCCGATTCGCTCAAGGGCAAGCGCGTGCTGTCGCTCGACATGGCGGCCCTGCTGGCAGGCGCCAAGTACCGCGGCGAGTTCGAGGAGCGCCTGAAGAACGTCCTCAACGAACTGGCCAAGGAAGAAGGCCAGACCATCGTCTTCATCGACGAGCTGCACACGATGGTGGGCGCCGGCAAGGCCGAAGGCGCGATGGATGCCGGCAACATGCTCAAGCCGGCGCTGGCGCGCGGCGAGCTGCATTGCGTGGGCGCCACCACCTTGGACGAATATCGCAAGTACATCGAGAAGGACGCCGCGCTGGAACGCCGCTTCCAGAAGATCCTCGTCGGCGAGCCGAGCGTGGAGGCCACCATCGCCATCCTGCGCGGGTTGCAGGAGAAGTACGAAGTGCACCACGGCGTGGAGATCACCGACCCGGCCATCGTGGCCGCGGCCGAGCTGTCCGACCGCTACGTCACCGACCGCTTCCTGCCCGACAAGGCCATCGACCTGATCGACGAGGCGGCCGCCCGCATCAAGATCGAGATGGATTCCAAGCCCGAGGTCATGGACCGGCTCGACCGCCGCATCATCCAGCTGCAGATTGAGCGCGAAGCGGTCAAGAAGGAAAAGGACGAGGCGTCGCAGCGTCGCCTGGCCTTGCTCGAAGAGCAGATCACGCAGCTGCAGAAGGAATACGCCGATCTCAACGAAATCTGGCAGGCCGAGAAGGCCCAGGCACAGGGCAGCGCGCAAGTGCGCGAAGAGATCGACAAGCTCAAGTTCCAGATCGAGGAATTCACCCGCAAGGGCGATTTCAACAAGGTCGCCGAGCTTCAATATGGGCAACTGCCCGGGCTTGAAAAGCGCCTCAAGGAGGCGCTGGACAGCGAAGAGCGCAAGACCGGCACCGCCGGCGCGCCGAGGCTGCTGCGCACTCAGGTCGGTGCCGAAGAGATCGCCGAAGTGGTGGCACGCGCCACCGGCATCCCGGTGTCCAAGCTGATGCAGGGCGAGCGCGAAAAGCTCCTGCAGATGGAAGACAAGCTGCATGAACGCGTGGTGGGCCAGGACGAGGCCATCGGTGCGGTGGCCAATGCCATCCGCCGCTCGCGCTCGGGCCTTTCCGATCCCAACCGCCCGACGGGCTCCTTCCTGTTCCTCGGCCCCACCGGTGTGGGCAAGACCGAGCTGTGCAAGACACTGGCAGGCTTCCTGTTCGACAGCGAGGACCACCTCATCCGCATCGACATGAGCGAGTTCATGGAGAAGCACTCGGTCGCCCGCCTGATCGGCGCGCCGCCCGGCTACGTGGGTTACGAAGAGGGCGGCTACCTGACCGAGGCAGTGCGCCGCAAGCCCTACAGCGTGGTGCTGCTCGACGAAGTCGAGAAGGCGCACCCCGACGTGTTCAACGTGCTGCTGCAAGTGCTGGACGACGGCCGCCTGACGGACGGCCAGGGCCGCACCGTGGACTTCAAGAACTCGGTGATCGTGATGACCAGCAACATCGGCTCGCCGCTGATCCAGGCCATGGTCGGACGGCCGGCCGAAGAGATCAAGGACGCGGTCTGGGACGAGCTGAAGAATCACTTCAGGCCCGAATTCCTCAACCGCATCGACGAGACGGTGGTCTTCCATGCGCTCGACGCGAAGAACATCGAGGCGATTGCCGAGATCCAGCTCAAGGTGCTGCGTCAGCGCCTGGCCAAGCTCGAACTGGGGCTCGACGTCACGCCGGCTGCGCTTGCGGAGATTGCCAAGGTGGGCTTCGATCCGACGTTCGGGGCGCGTCCGCTCAAGCGGGCCATCCAGCATCGGATCGAGAATCCCTTGTCGAAGCTGCTGCTGGACGGTACCTTCGGACCGAAGGACACGATTCGCGTCGATACCGACCCGATTCACAACCCTGGCCAGTTCGGTTTTACCCGGGCCGGGGAACCTGCGGACGCGCGCGTGGCCTAAGACCAGATGCTCAATTTCGTACTAAGACTTGTCCTGTTCATGCTGGGGCTGGTGTTCGCCGCCAGCCTCGCCGTCGCGGTCCTGATTCTGGCGGCGGCCTGGGGCCTGCGTTACGCGTGGGCGCGGTTGACGGGCAAGCCGGTCACTCCTTGGGTCATGCGCTTCAACCCGGGTTCTGGCTTCGAGGCCTACCGCGCTGCGACCCGTCGCGCGCAGGAGCCGACTGCCGCGGACGTGATGAACGCCCGTGCGCGCGGTGAATCGACGCGCAGCCCGTTGAACCTGGGCGGCGGCGCTCAGGACGTGACCGACGTGCGCGCACGGCCTGCCGGGCCGTCTTCAGACTAGTCCTGGAGTCTCTCGTCAGCAGGTGCGGATGTGCCTGCATCGAGCGAGTTCGCAGATCAACCGCCGGCCAGCATCCGCACCGCGCGCAGCAGAAGAAGCAGGGCCACGCCGCCGGCGACTGCCCCAAAGGCCTGCTGCAGGCGCGGCCCGGCCAGACGTGCGCTGACCCGTCGTCCGGCGAGCAATGCAAGCACGGCTCCGGCCGCGAACGGCAATGCTACCGACCAGGCCATGCCGCCCTGCGTCGCGGCTCCCGCCACCCCGCCCACCGACACCAATGCGATGACAGCCAGCGACGTGGCGACGATGCCGCGCATCGTCACATCGCTGATGCGGGACAACATGGGCACGATGACAAAGCCGCCGCCCACCCCAAGCAGCCCGCTCAGCAAGCCTGAAAGTGCCCCCGTGCCTGCCAGCGCCAGCACACACGGCGCGCGAAGCGTCAAGCGACCTGTCGCCGCGTTCATGGCGCACAGATGGGGTTGGCCGGTCGGCGACGCGCACGCAGCCTTGCCGCTCTGGTGAAAGCTGCGCCAGGCGACCCAGGCCAGCACCAGCGCGAATGCCGCCATCAGCGGCGCATTGGGCAGCGAGCGCCCGAGCCGCACGCCGAGTGGAGCGAGCAGCATGCCTGTCGTCCCGATCAGCAAGGCCGCCCGGTATCTCACGATGCCATCGCGCAATCCCAACAGGGCGCCGATGGCAGCGGCCAAGCCGACTGCGAGCAAGCCGATCGGCGCCGCATCGGCCATCTGCAAGTGCAGTCCGAACACCAGCAGCGGCACGGCCAGGATGCCGCCGCCAGCCCCGGTGAGTGCCAACACGAACCCGACCGCCGCACCCATCAGGAGGCTCAGTCCGTACGTGTCGAAAAGGGCCATGAGTTCAACCCACCATCTCGGGATGGGCCAGCCATTCGCGGCCCTTGAGCATGCCTTGCCAATACAGTGGCGGCAGGATGCGCTCCTTCAGATACCAGGCCAGGCGCGAGGGTCGGGTGCCGTCGATCAGCCAGCTCGGAAAGCTCGGCGCGAGCTTGCCTCCGTAGCCGAACTCGGCCAGCACGATCTTGCCGCGCTCGACCGTCAGTGGGCAGGAGCCATAGCCGTCGTACCGCGCTTCGCCCTTTGCCTGGCCTCGCGTTGACAGCACGTTGTACGCCACGACCGGCGCCTGCTTTCGCGCCGCGGCGGCGGTCTTGGCATTTGCGGTGTTGGCTGCATCGCCCAGCGCGAAGATGTTGTCGAAGTGCTTGTGGCGCAGCGTCGCGGCATCGACGTCGATCCATCCAGCGGCATCGCTGAGCGGACTCACCCGAATGAAGTCGGGCGCCTTCTGGGGAGGCACGACGTGGATCATGTCGAACTCGCGGGTCGACAGGCTCTTGCTTCCGTCGGGCAGGGTTTGGCAAAAGACGGCCCGTCGAGCCGGGCCGTCGATGGACACCAGCGTCTGGTTGAAATTCAGATGGATGCCGTAGTCGCGCACGTACTGCATCAGCGCCGGCACGTAGTCGGCCACGCCGAAAAGAACGGCGCCCGCGTTGAAGAACTGGATGTCGACGTCGCGCAGCACGCCGGCGCGGCGCCATTGATCGGCCGAGAGGTACATCGCCTTTTGCGGCGCACCGGCGCACTTGATGGGCATCGGTGGCTGCGTGAACACCGCGCGCCCATGACGCAGGCCTTGCACCAGCTTCCAGGTGTAGGGGGCCAGGTCGTACCGGTAGTTGGAGGTGACGCCGTTGCGGCCCAAGGTTTCGGGCAGGCCCTCGACGCCATGCCAGTCGAGCTTGAGTCCAGGGCAGACGACCAGTTGCTTGTACTTGACAACGCGGCAGCCGTCCAGGATGACCGCATTGCGCTCGGGTTCGAAAGCGGCCACCGCCGACTTGATCCAGTGCACGCCGCGCGGCAGCACGGACGCCATGGTGCGGGCCGTTGTCGACGCATCGAAGACGCCGCCGCCGACGAGTGTCCAGCCGGGCTGGTAGTAGTGGATGTCGGCCGGGTCGATGACGGCGATGTCCAAGCCGGGCTGGCGAGCCAGCAGGCTCGCGGCGACGGCGATGCCAGCGGCGCCGCCACCGACGATGACGACCTCGTGCGTGGCATCGGCCACCTCGACCGGCGTCTTGCCGCCGTTGACCAGTCGGCGCACTACGCCCTTGAGGTCGAACCCGGCGCCGGCCGAGCGCTCGATGATCTGTGGCAGCGGCAGCGTGCCCGATTGCGACAGCGCCCACATGGTGGTCGAGCGCATGCCGGTGCGGCAGAAGGCCAGCACCGGCTTGGGCAATTGCGCGAGCAACTCGCCGAACTGCCGGCCTTGTTCATCGCTGACCTTCCCGGATTCGGCGGGCAGATAGCGCGTCTGCAGTCCAAGGGCCAGCGCCGCCTGGGCCAGTTCGTCGAACACCGGCTGGTCGCCGCCCTCTCCGTCGGGACGGTTGCAGACCACCGCCCGAAAGCCGGCCTGGGCGATGGCTGGCAGATCGACAGCGGTGATCTGCGCGGAGACCGACAGCTCCGGCGTCAGCGTCTTGAATTCCATGGTTGTCTCCTGGATGTCGCGGGGCCGTGGCCGAAAGCTAGAGCGCGTTCAACGGGATCTTCAGATAGCGCATGCCGTTGTCCTCGGCGGGCGGGAGTTCGCCGGCGCGCATGTTCACTTGCACCGAAGGCAGGATCAGCGTCGGCATATCGAGCGTCGCGTCGCGTCCCTGGCGCATGGTCACGAAGGCGTCTTCGCTGATGCCGTCGCGGACGTGGATGTTGTGCGCGCGCTCTTCTGCCACCGTGCTGCTGAACTGGACCTCGCGACCGCCCGGCTGGTAGTCGTGGCACATGTACAGGCGTGTGTGCAAGGGCAGGCTCAGCACCTTGCTGATGGATCGGTACAGCGTGCGGGCATCGCCGCCCGGAAAGTCGCAGCGTGCCGTTCCGTAGTCGGGCATGAACAGGGTGTCGCCGACAAAAGCGGCCATATCGGCATCGACCCCTTCGCCGGAACTCACCACGTACGTCATGCAGGCCGGCGTGTGGCCCGGCGTGTGCATCGCGCGCGCCTGCAGGCCGCCGATGGAGAAAATTTCGCCGTCTTGGAACAGGTGATCGAATTGGGCGCCGTCGCGCGCGAATTCCGGCCCCGCGTTGAACAAGCTGCCGAAGACCTTCTGCACCGTGGTGATCTGCGCGCCGATGCCCAGCTTGCCCCCCAGTGCCTTGCGCAGATAGGGCGCGGCCGAGAGGTGGTCGGCATGCACGTGGGTTTCGAGAATCCATTGCACTTCGGCGCCCAGCTGGTGCACACGCGCGATCAGCCGGTCGGCGCTGGTGGTCGCGGTGCGGCCGGACTTGGGGTCGTAGTCGAGCACGCTGTCGACGATGGCGCATTGCAGGCTGGCGCGGTCCAGCACCAGGTAGCTGATGGTCCAGGTGGCGGCGTCGAAGAAGGGTTCGATCTGCATCGTGGAGGGTGGGTGCACGTGGTTCTCCGGTGAGCAGTCCGCTCAGCGCGGGCAGGTGTTGATGCCCAGCAGCGAGTACAGCGGGCAGATGCCCACCAGGCCCGTCAGCAGCAGCACGACACCGATCCACCCCCAGACGCCCACCGTTCCGGCGACGGTGAGTCCGATCAGGGTCAGGCCGACAACGACACGCAGGGCACGGTCGAGGGTTCCTTCGTTCAGCTTCATGACGATCTCCAGGTGGCGGTTGAAGCGATCGCCGCCAGATGGCAGTGGCGATGGCTTTGCGCTACTGATAGATCAAAAGCCGTGCCAGCGCTTGCACTTCCTCCCAAAAGAATGCAAGTTGTTGATGCCAAAGAAGATTGTCGAGATGGCTCGCCTGGTCGGCATGCAGTCCAGCGTCGCTCGACTGCCGTTCGAATGCCAAAGATCTGCCAAAGCGCTGCCATTGGCAGAAAATGGCAGTCGACGCGAAAAGGATCGACCTCATGACACCAACCCCGACGCTCGCCGCCAGCGAAACGAACCACCCGCCCCAGGTCCAGTCGCTGATCTCGTACCTGGAGCACGAGGCCCAGCCCATGATCGTCCTGGACCCCGACTACAACATCCTGGCGGCCAATACGGCCTACGAGCGTCAGTTCGGCACGGCGGATCGCCCCTACATCGGGCACAAGTGCTATCGGATCTCCCACCACTACGACGTGCCGTGCGACCAGGCAGGAGAGCACTGTCCGATGAAGCACGCGTTCGAACTCAAGGGGCCGGACCGCGTGCTGCACATCCATCACACGCCGCGAGGGCCCGAGCATGTGGATGTGGAGTTGCGCCCCATCCTCGACGGCGAGCGCCGTGTGGTCGCCTACGTGGAACGGCTGACGACGGTCCGCCACGCCTCCGCCCGGCCCAGCAAGGAAGGGCTGGTGGGCAGCTCGGCCGCCTTCAATGCGGCGCTGGAAGCGGTGCAGCGGGTGTCCCGGTCCAACCTGCCGGTGCTGCTGCTGGGCGAATCAGGCACGGGGAAGGAACTGTTCGCGCGCGCGGTCCACGAGGCCAGCGAGCGGCATCGCGGACCCTTCGTGGTCGTCGACTGTTCCGGCCTGCCCGAGACCTTGTTCGAAAGCGAGCTGTTCGGCCACGAGAAGGGCGCCTTCACGGGCGCGCAGAACCGCAAGAAGGGTCTGATCGAGACGGCTGCCGGCGGCACCCTGTTCCTCGACGAGATCGGTGATGTGCCACTGGCCATGCAGGTCAAGCTGCTGCGATTGATCGAGTCCGGCACCTTCCGGCGCGTTGGCGCCACCGAGACCCAGCAGGCCGACTTCAGGTTGGTGGCCGCCACGCACAAGCCCCTGCAGCAGATGATGGCCGAAGGCGCGTTTCGCCAAGACCTCTACTACCGCATCGCCGCATTCCCCATCGTCCTGCCGCCGCTGCGCGAACGTCGTTCGGACATTCCGCTCCTGGTCGATTCCTTCCTGCAGCGCGGCAGCAGGTCGGGCCAAAGGGTGGTCGTTCAGCCGGCGGCAATGGCGCTGCTGCAGGCTCACGATTGGCCCGGCAACATCCGGGAACTGCGCAACGTCCTGGAGCGGGCGCGCCTGTTTGCCGACGATGGTGTGGTTCGTGCCGAACACCTGCCCGAATGGCTGCGTGCACCGCATGGTCCGCACACGCAGCCAAGTGCCGTGTCTCGCGCCGACATGTCGGCGGCAGCGCAGTCCGACGAAGCCATTCGCCGCCTGGTTGCCGACGGTCGCCTGAGCCGCAAGGAGATGGCCGCCATGGCGGGGTTGAGCGAACGCACCTTCTATCGACGGCTCAAGGCGCTGGGGCTTGGCGGAAACTAGAAGCGGGCCGCCGACGCCCGCCGCGCCGTGGCAGAGCGCGTTCTCTAGAATGCCTGCTCCTGTTTCCCGCTGGCGCCTCGGGCAAAAACAGCCGGTCGCCCTGGCTGACGGCGCGGCGGGCCGAAGCGGTCTTCAACCGGGCCGGAGCCGCTCCTGGCGTTGCACGGTTCGTCATCATTCGCCAAGTCCATACTGAAGGAATCCCACCCATGACACAGAGAGACATCTTCGTCGTCGGCACCGCCCGCACCGCCATCGGCACCTTCGGCGGATCGCTCAAGGACGTGCCCAACACCCAGCTGGCCACCACGGCCGTCAAGGCCGCCATCAGCCGCAGCGGCGTCGACGCCAAGGAGGTGGGCCATCTGGTGATGGGCAACGTGATTCCCACCGACACGCGCGATGCGTATCTCAGCCGCGTGGCCGCAGTCGATGCCGGCTGCCCGATCGAGACACCGGCCTTCAACGTCAACCGCCTTTGCGGCTCCGGCCTGCAGGCCATCGTCTCGGCCGCGCAGGCGGTGGCCCTGGGCGATTGCGATATCGCCATCGGCGCCGGCTCCGAGTCGATGAGCCGCGGCCCCTATTTCGACACCGCCGCCCGCTTCGGCGCGCGCATGGGTGATGCGCTACTGATCGACTACATGCTCGGCATCCTGCATGACCCGTGGGAGAAGATGCACATGGGCATCACGGCCGAGAACGTCGCGGCCCGCTACGGCATCTCGCGCGAGCAGCAGGACCAGTTGGCGGTGACGAGCCAGCAGCGCGCCGCCGCGGCCATCGCCGCCGGCCGGTTCAAGGAGCAGATCGTTCCGGTGGAGGTCAAGACGCGCAAGGGCGTGGTGCTTTTCGACACCGACGAACATGTGCGCGCCGACACCAGTCTCGAGACCCTCGCCGCCATGCGCCCCGCCTTCAAGAAGGACGGCATGGTGACGGCGGGCAATGCCTCCGGCATCAACGACGGCGCTGGTGCCGTGGTGCTGGCGGAAGGGCAGCGCGCCAAGGCGCTGGGACTGAAGCCGATCGCCCGACTGGTGGGCTATGCGCACGCGGGCGTGGAGCCGGCCTACATGGGCATCGGCCCGGTCCCCGCCACCCGCAAGGTGCTGGAACGCACCGGCCTGAAGGTCAGCGACCTGGACGTGATCGAATCCAACGAAGCCTTTGCCGCACAGGCCTGCGCGGTGATCAAGGAGCTCGGCTTCGATCCCGCCAAGGTGAACCCCAACGGCTCGGGCATTTCGCTGGGCCATCCGGTGGGCGCGACCGGCGCGATCATCACGGTCAAGGCCTTGGCCGAACTGCAGCGCGTGCAGGGTCGCTATGCGCTGGTCACGATGTGCATCGGCGGCGGCCAGGGCATCGCGGCGATCTTCGAACGCGTCTGAAGTCGATCCGGCACGATGCATCCGCGCCCGCGCATCACGTTCCTGTCCGAAGAGGTGGTGCTGACCGCCATCCGGGCCCAGGGTGCGGGCGGGCAGAACGTCAACAAGGTGTCGAGCGCGGTGCATCTGCGCTTCGATGTGCCGGCGTCGTCGCTGCCGGATGCCGTCAAGGCGCGGCTGCTGGCCAGCCGCGACAGCCGCCTGACCGACGAAGGCGTGCTGGTGCTCAAGGCCCAGCAGTACCGCAGTCAGGACATGAACCGCGCCGACGCGCTGGCGCGCCTGCAGGCCATCATCGATGCAGCCGCTGTCGCGCCGCGCGTGCGACGAGCCACGCAGCCCACGATGGCTTCGCGGCGGCGCCGCCTGGACGCGAAGCGCGAGCGCTCGGACGTCAAACGCCTGCGCGCCCGGCCGCTCGATTGAGCGTGACGGTGCGCTGGCGAAACGGCGCGGCCTATTCCTTCGGTTTGGGGTTGCCCGCCTGGTCCAGCTCTGCCATGGCCTTGAGTGCAGCCAGTGCTTCGGCATCGGTGCGGTAGCAGGCCAGCAGAGGGCCGGGAGCCAGCAGGTCGGCCCGCTCCAGGATCTGCTGCGCCGGCAGCTTCAGTCCGCTCAGGTGAAGGCGCACGCCTTTGGACTCCAGCAACCGGCGGATGCTGCCCAGCACTTCGACGCCGGTCAGGTCCACGCGGCTGACGGGTTGCGCGAACAGGCAGACGTCCCGCAGTTCAGGCCGTTGCGCAAGCACTTCGTTGATGTTGCGCTCCAGCGGGTTGGCGGTGGCGAAGTCCAGATCGGCATCCATACGCAGCGCATACACCTGCGGCGACAGTGGCGGCAACTGCCACAGGTGGCGGTCCCGCAGGCTGCCGTCAGGGTGCAGTCCGACTTCGATGATGCGCGGGTGCAGGTGCCGGTACATGTAGTGCGCCAGCGAGGCCAGCAGGCCGCCCAGCACGCCCCAGTAGATCGAAGGTGCGGTGGCGATGGTCAGCGCAAAGGTGCCCGCCGAGATGGCTGCCTCGATGCGCGAGATGCGCCAAAGCGCCACGAACGCGCGCGGCTTGATGAGCCCCAGCGTGGCCGTGACCACCACCGAGGCCAGGACCGCCTGCGGCACGCCGTAGAGCAGGGGCATGGCCCACAGCAGCGCCGCCGCGACCACCAGCACCGAGAACAGCGTCGACCACTGCGACTTGGCGCCCGCGTAGAGCGTGATGGCCGAGCGCGAGAACGACGAACTGGTGGGAAACGAGCCGGTCAGGCCCGAGGCGATCTTGCCCAGCCCCTGGCCGATCAGGTCCTGGTTTTCGTTCCAGAGCGTGCCGGCCCGCGCGTTGTCCACCTTGGCGCTGGAGGCGGTTTCCAGAAAGCTCACCAGCGTGATCAGGAAGGCCGGCAGCAGCAGGCTGGCGAATTCATTGCCCGTGACCAGGTGCGGCAGGTACAGAGAAGGCAGGCCCGAGGGCAGTGCGCCGATCACTGCGCCGCCGCGCAGTGCGTAGTCCAGCAGATAGCTGAGTCCGCCGGCCACCACCATGAGCGCCATGGTGGTCGGAAACTTGGGCAGCCACTTCTTGCCCAGCCACAACATGGCCATGCCGCCCAGTCCGAAGCCGATGGCCAACAGGTCCGGTGGCGGCCCATTGAGCAGCGAACCGTAGCTGCGCCCCATGAAGCCGAGCAGCGCCGGCAATTGCGACAGCGTGATCAGCACCGCCGCGCCCTGGGTGAAGCCCATCAGCACCGGCGAATTGACCAGGCGCAGCAGCCAGCCGAAGCGCACCGCTCCCAGCAGAATCTGCATCGCGCCAGACAAGAGCGTGAGCCAGACGGCCAAGGCCACCCATTCGTCGCTGCCGGGCCGTGCCAGGGGCGCAAGCGAGGCGCCCACCAGCAGGCTGGTCAATGCCGTCGGACCCACCGAAAGCCGCGCCGAGGAACTGAACAGCACGGCGATCAACGCCGGAAACAGCGCGGCGTAGATGCCGGTGACGAGGGGCATGCCCGCCAGCGCCGCATAGGCCACGCCCTGGGGGATCACCATCAGCGCCACGGTCACGCCGGCGGACGCCTCGTTGATCAGCAGCGCGCGATCGGGCCGCGGCCAGGAAAGGAAAGGGAGCCAGCGTTGCAGGCGTTGTCTCATCTTGTTGTTGTCGTCGAGCTGGCGGGCGGTCATGTGGCGGCGGTGGCGGACTTTCGCTTGTGTTGGAAGGAAGTGGGTGATTGTCCCGTAGCGGCCTTGAACATGGCGCAGAAGGCGCTGTCGGTGGCGTAGCCGCTGGCGGCCGCGACCTGGCTGACGGGCATGCCGCGCGCCAGCAGGGGCAGCGCATGGGCCAGCACGGCCTGCTGGCGCCATTGCTGCCAGCTCATGCCCATCTGGTTGCGAAACAGGCGCGCCACGGTCCGCTCGCTGGCGCCGATCTCCTGGGCGCGTTCGGCCAGCGTGGCGCGGTTGTCGGGCGCGCGCAGCACCGCTTCGCACAACTGGCGCAGCCGCTTGTCCGACGGCAGGGGCACGTCGATGCGGATCTGCGTGGCGCGCTCGACCTCGTCGATGAGCAGCGGCGCGATCCAGCGCTCGCGCTGCGCAGCATGCGAGTCGACGGGCCCTTGGCCGTCGGCGGTGGTGTCCAGCGCGAGCATGAGTGCGCGCAGCAGGGGGCTGATCTCCAGCACTTCGCATTTCTCCCAGGCCGGCGCCATCCAGGCATGGACGTACACGGTGCGCAGTTCGGCGTCTTCGATCAGGGTGATGCTGTGCGGCATGTTGGCCGGTACCCACAGCGCGCGTGAGGGCGGCACGATGTAGCTGCCGTCTTCGGTCGAAAGGCGGATCACGCCCCGGGTGGAGAACGTCAGCTGCGGCCACGGATGCGTGTGCAGTTCCACCAGCGTGTCCGCCTTGAGGAAGTGCTCCTTGGCCCGGAGCGGTCGCACGGCATCGGGCGCAAACAGATGCGGCGTGAGCGAACTGACGCTGTTCACCGGCGTGAGCGGCTGCCTGGACGGCGGCCGCGGCCGGCGGTGCGGGGGCGTTTCAGTGTTTGTCATGGTTTCGACAAATCTTGTCGCGGTATCGCCATTCTGACGCGAAGTCCGCAGATAGGATCAACATTCCTTCAAAAAAGAACCACTCCAAGAACGCCATGACCGCCCCTGCCTCCGCATCTTCGCAACGCACCGTCGGCGCAGATGCACAGCTGATCGGACTGGTGGGCCTTGCCCACGCCATCAGCCATTTCAGCCAGCTCGTGCTGGCGCCGCTCTTTCCCTGGATCAAGGACGACTTCGGCCTGAGCTATACCCAGTTGGGCGCGGTGCTGACGGTGTTCTTCGTGGTCTCGTGCGTGGTGCAGGCCGCGTCGGGCTTCCTGGTGGATCGCATGGGACCGCGGCCTGTGCTCTTCGGCGGCCTGGCGCTGCTGGGGCTGTCCGGCTTTGTCTATGCCAGCGCGCAGGGCTACTGGATGCTCTTCCTCGGAGCGACGCTGGCCGGCATTGGCAACGGCGTGTTCCATCCGGTGGACTACACGCTCTTCAACCGCAAGGTGGCGCCGACCCGCCTGGGGCACGCCTACAGCGTGCACGGCATCACCGGTAGTCTGGGTTGGGCTCTGGCGCCGGCTTTCGTGGTTCCCTTGGCGCTGGCTTTTTCCTGGCGCGTTGCCATCGCGGCGGCGGGTGCCGTGGCGCTGGCCGTGATGCTCGTGCTTTGGCTCTGGCGCCACGTGCTCGAGTTGGACGTCAAGGACGTGCGCAAGGCCACCGGCGGCTCGCATGCCGGTGGCGAACTCGACTTCCTTCGCATTCCCGCCGTGTGGATGTGCTTCGGGTTCTTTTTCCTCTATGCGGTGGTCATCAGCGTGGTGCAGACTTTCGCTCCGACGGCGGCTTCGCACCTGCACGACGTGCCGGTGGCACTGATCGCGGTATGCCTGACAGCCTACATGGTGGCCAGCGCAGGCGGCATGCTGGTCGGCGGCTTCCTGGTCGCCGATGCTTCGCGCTGCGAGCGGATCGTGGCGATCGGATTCGGCCTGGCCGCGCTGATGGCGCTGGTGCTTGCCTTCGGCGATTTCAGAGCAGGGCTGGTGCCGGTGCTGTTCGGCGCCATGGGGTTCGCCAGCGGTCTGGCCGGCCCTTCACGCGACCTGATCGTCAAGCGGGCGACGCCTGCCAATGCATCGGGCCGCGTTTATGGCGTGGTGTATGCCGGACTGGACATTGGGCAGGCCCTGGCGCCGCTGATCTTCGGCACGCTGATGGACCACGGACAGTTCCGCAGCGTCATCCTCGGCCTGGCCGTGGTGCAGGCGGCGCTGATTGCCGGCGCCTTCAATGTGCAGAAGGCGCGGCGCACGACGTTGGTGAGTGCCTGAGGCGTGCGATTGGCAGTGCCTTTTTGCCCGAGGCGATCAGCCAGCCGTTTGACCTTTGATCAACATTTCCGCCCAAAGCGGGAATAGTGGGCAGCGTCTTACAAGCGCATACGCTTTTTAGCTGATGGATACCTGCAGACGATGTGGCTAATCTTGTCTCCAACGTTTTCCGTAGGGGGCAAAGATGCTCGACACACTGCAAAAATCCAAGATCCTGACGAAGGCCGGCTACACCGTTCCGGCACATCCCGGCGACGGTGCCGCGCAAGAAGCATGGACGCGGCAGATCGAGAATCTCTACGTCACCTATGTGGCGGCGCGCGCTGCTCGCAGCCTGCGTGAAGCTGAAGAGGCCCGCCAGATGGAACGTCTGCGAGCCCTGGCTTCGATGCGCGCCTACGCCTGATCGATCTCGAGCGGCATGAGGCGCTTGCGCCTCAGCCTGAAAAGCCGCCCTCGGCCAGAAAGCGCTGTTCTTCCGGCGTACTCTCGCGCCCCAATGCCGCATTGCGATGCGGAAAGCGACCGAAACGCCGAATGATGTCCCGGTGGTGCTCGGCGAATTTCAGGTTGTCGGTGGGAATCGTTCCGCACAGCGCCACGCAACGATCCAGATCCGACAGTTCTTCCGAATGCATGAAGGGCAGGTAGAAGAAGGCGCGCAGTTGCACGTCCTCGATCTGTCTGTCCAATCCTGATTCCACCGCATGACGCGCCACCTGGCGCGCCTTGCCATCCGTGGCGAACATGTGGCCGCTGCCGCGCCATGCGTTGCGGGGCAATTGATCCAGAAGCAGCACCAGCGCCAACGCGCCATTTGGCTCGTTCATCCACGCGTCGAGTTCGCCCCGCGCGGCCGCATGGTGGGCCGCCTCGAAGCGGGACTTGAAATCGGCGTCGAAGGCATCGTCCTTGCGGAACCATTTCTCCGGACCGGCTTGGCGCCAGAAATCGAGGATGGCCTGCGGGTCGCGCTGCGTTTGGGTGTCTGGCATCTGCCCATGATGCCACCGCATCCGGCGCCCCCGGGCAAAGCCGTGTCAGTGCCGACGCCAGTGCTCAGGCCGAGGCCAGTTCGCCCACCTGCCGCAGCGATGCCAGCGTGCCCACGCAGGCCTGCGCCACTTCGGTGCCCTTGATCGCAAAGTGCCGATGGAAGTACTTGCGATGCTCCACATGCTCGTGGAAATGGTGCGGCGTGAGCACGGCAGACAGCATCGGAACATCGCATTCAAGCTGCAGGCTCATGAGGCTGGACACGACGGTGTTGGCGACGAATTCATGGCGATAGATGCCGCCATCGACCACCAGCGCGCATCCGATGATGGCGGCGTAGCGGCCCGAGCGCGCCAGGCGCTTGGCATGCAGCGGAATCTCGAATGCCCCGGGGACTTCGATCAGGTCGATCAGGGATCTATCGACGCCCAGGCGCTGCATTTCTTCGAGGAATGCGTCGCGCGCCTGGTCGACGATGTCGCGATGCCAGAGCGCCTGGACGAAGGCGATTCGTTGGGGGCCGCCGTTGGCAGCCGGAATGGCGGAAAGGGGAAGGTCGTTGATCTGACTCATGGTGCACCTCAATGCATTGCAGGTTGGCCTGAATCAGGGCGCACGGAGCCAACGCACGGCAGACGCGCGCATGCCCCAGGGGGCCACGTGCGACGCCATGCGGCGGCTACGCGCTCTCTTTCATCCGGACTGTGACCGTCGGCCCCGGAATCCAACCGGGTCTGCTGACCCCGCACCTGCAGCCTTTGGGGACGAAGTGCGGGCGCTCGCGGGCTCGTGCTGCGACTTTCGCCGCCTGCCTTTACCGCCGGTGGGGAATTTCACCCCGCCCTGAGAACGCTTTTGCCGGCATGCATGAACGCGCGCCGGCCGGGCGATTGTGCCGTGCGCCCGGCGTGAGGTCTGTCGCTGCCCGGACAAAGACCCTTCGGCGCGACCGTCAACGTCGAAGGCGCAGGTAGCGCAGCATCAGGTTGGCCATGTTCCCGGCGCGCACGAACACCGGGTCGAACAGCAGGTTGTACAAGGCCGTGCCCACCACGGTGCCCAGGCCGATGGCGACGATGGAAAAGAGCGTCGTCACGAAGTTCTCGAGCCCCGCCAGCTTGTTGTCGCTGGCCAGTTCGGCCATGCCGATGAGCCCCAGCGACCCTGGGACCAGGATCCACAACGCGGGCGTGAAAGTGACCGTGGCCGGCGGCCCGCCGAGTCGATACTGCACCGCGTACGACGCGGGCGTGATCAGCACCGCGGCGATGAAGCCGCTCATGTAGCCCCCGAACACGGCATTGCCCAGCATCTGCCCGGCCTGGGCGATCAGCAGCACCAGCACCATCCAGGGCAGGGCGCGTGGCGTGGCCGAGTAGTGCAGCCAATGTCCGACACCGAACAGCACGGCGGCCAGCCAGGGCGCCCAGGCGCGGACGTAGCTGTCCGTCGCGGGCTTGAGCAGGTCGTTGGCGGGCAGGCCCACCAGCGAAGCCGCGGCCAGCATGCCCAGGATGAGGAACACCAGTTGCAGCAGCCCTGAAATGAATCGGGTGGCGCCGGAAACCATGTCGCCGTAGGCGAGTTCGACCGTCGCGATGGCCAGCATGCCGCCGGGAAGAAAGGTCAGCAGCGACGCGATCAAGACGTACGTGGGGCTGGCCTGCAGCCCGTGCTGTGCCCCGAGCAGGGACACCAGCACCACCACGAAGGCCGAGAAGGTCGGCAGCAGGGTGGTCAGGATGCTGCGCTGGCGCGCCACCAGTCGCAGGCCGCCCACCAGCAGTCCGAAGAAAGCGACGACCCCCACCAGGTCGATCGACGGCTGCAGCACCAGCGCAATGCCCACGGTGGCCAGCACGTGGCCCAGCAGGTCCCATTGCCAGCGATAGCGCGGCGGCATGGCGAGGATGGCGTTGATGCGGCGCAACCCCTCGGTGGGGTCCAGCGGTGCGCGCTCGGCATCGCGGGCCAGTTCGAAGGTGGCCTCGATCTGGTCGAAGCGCAGCACCAGTCCCTGCTCGGCGGTGAATTCGATTTGCAGGACGTCGTCTTCCTCGGCGAAGTTGACGAAGAGCACGGTCGGCAGGGCCAGCGCGTTGAACTGCGCGATCTGATGCACAGAGGCCACGCGCTGCAGCGTGGTCTCGACCAGACGCACGGGCGAGCCGGTGGCCAGCAGCAGATGGCCCAGCCGCAACAGGAATCGCAGCAAGCGCCTTCGTTCGCGCGAGATGCGTTCTCGCTCGCCCTCGCTGAGCAGGATGGCCTCGTCCGCCCGGACGTCGCCCGCCGCAGCAGCCGGCATGGCGCCTTGGCCGGCGGCAGGCGCTCCGTCTTCGGTCATGTTCCGGGCGTGGTGCGCGCCCGCAAGCGCAGGCGCACGGCGTGGATGTGCCCGCGCAGCTCGTAGAGCTCGTTGGCATAGGACAGTGGCACGGTGACCTTGTTCACATGCTCCTCCAACGTATCCAGCTCGGCCAGCAGTGGCGCGCCTGGCTCGGCGGCGTCGTCCGCACGCTGCTCGATGTCGCGCAGTCGTGCATACCAGCGGAACACCCGCGAGCGTACCCGGAACTGGTAGAGCGGCGGCACCACGCGCGACAGCGGCAGCATCAGCACCAGCAAACCGCCGATCACCAGCCACATGCGCTCGAACAGATTGCTCGCCCAGAAGGGCAGGTAGCGTTGCCAGAAGGGCGGCGTGCCGTTGATGGCGCGATCACCTTCGGGGCTGACGGGCAGTTCGCTGGTGCGCGTGTTGGGAAAGTCGCGCGCCCGGTTGAACCAGCCGCCGGCACTGTGGATGGTCTGCGCGCTTTGGGCGAACAACTGGCGCAAGGCCGGATGGGTCTTTTCGCGTGACAGCAGCGACGTGGTGGTGGCCAGCAGCGTTACGTCGTGCGGCGGCAGGTCGGCTGCAAGATCGACCACGCCGCGCGGCAGGGTCACGGCCGAAAGATAGGCAAAGCGCCGTACGTAGGCTTCGGCTTGCTGCATGTCCATCAGCGTGACGTCGGTGCTGCGCAGCAACTGCTGCACCAGGCGGGACTGCGGGGCCGATGCGAGCACCACGGCGTCGAGCATGCCGCCGAGCAGGGCTTCGACCGCTGGCGCCGGCTCCAGGTGAGACAGCGTCATCGCCGACGGGTCGAGCTGGTTGGCGCGCAGCAACTGGTCCACGATTTCAGGCACGCCGCTGCCGGGCTTGTCGACGTTCAGGCGCAAGCCCTTGATCTGCGCGAGCGCGCCGGGCTCCTCGCCCTTTCGCAGGACGCGCTTCAAGGCATCCTTGCGCACGAAGATCCACAGCGGCTCGTAGAACAGGGCACCGAGCGAGAGCAGGCCGGCCTCCTCGTCGGCCTGCGGATCGGCGCTGCCACCGCGCACGAAGGCCACATCGGCCTCGCCGCTTCGCAGCAGCGCGAGGTTGTCGAGCGAGCCATCGGTGCTCTTCTGGATGACTTCGATGCCGTTGGCCCCCAGAGCCTGCGCGTAGCGATGGCCGAAGTTGGCATAGGCGCTGTCGGCCGGTCCGGTGGCCAACGTGACTTTCGTGGGCGGCTGCGGATCGAGCCACCAGTAGGCCAGCACCAGCAAGCCGCAAACCAGCAGCAATACGGGGCCGGCCGATACCAGCAGGTCGCGCAACGAAAGCAGGACAAGGCGCAGCGTCTTGGGCATCACCACGGTTCGCAAATCGGGTGGGACGGCGCTCAGCCGAGGTCCGCGGCCGCGGGGAAGCGAAGCCGCGCGCCGTCGGGTGCCGTCGCTTCCAGCGTGCGCGCCGCCTGCACCGCGCGCAGCGTGGCGCGAGCCACGACCTCGGCGGCCAGCGCGCCCAGAACGGTCATGCCGGGCGTGTTTTCGTCAAGCGTCACCTGCCCGGTGGCCAGCGCGAACAGCGTGTCGCCGTCGCTCATGGTGTGCACCGGGTTGATGGCGCGCGCCAGACCGTCGTGGGCCACCGAAGCCAGGCGGTTGGCCTGCACCTTGGTGAGCCGCGCGTCGGTCGCGACGACACCCAGCGTGGTGTTGGTGCCGGCCAGGAGCGGCCTCGGAAGATCGCCGCGCAGCAGCGCGCGTCGCGTGTCGAGCAGCGAGCGGCCATCGGCGGTGCGTGCGCCGGCCACCACCCGCGCGGTGTCCGGATCGATCACGTCGCCCAGCGCATTGCAGGCGATGAGCGCGCCGATGGTGATGCCGCCGACCTTGACCGACGCCGTACCGATGCCGCCCTTCATCGCGCGGTCGATGCCGAAGAGCTTGCCCACGAGCGCTCCGCTGCCTGCGCCCACATTGCCTTCGGCAGGCGGCTGGCTGCTGGCGGCCTGGCAGGCGGCAAAGCCGGCAGCGGCGTCGGGCCGGATGCGCGCATCACCCGCGGGCAGGTCGAACAGCACCGCGGCGGGGACGATGGGCAGACGGCCGTAGCGCACATCCATGCCGACGCCTTGTTCTTCGAGAAATCGGACGACGCCGTCGGCCGCGGCCAGACCCCAGGCGCTGCCACCGGCGAGCATGACGGCATGGACCTGTTGCACGAGGTTGCCGTCGTCGAGCAGGTCGGTCTCGCGCGTGCCGGGTGCGGCGCCCCGCACATCGACGCCCGCCACCGCGCCTTCGCGCGCCAGGATCACGGTGCAACCGGTCGGGCGGCGCGTGTCGCTGAAGTGGCCGACCTCGATGCCGGCAACGTCGGTGATGGCGCCTGCACCGGCGTCACGGGAACTTGGAGCACTGGACATGGCGGCGCATTATGCGGGCCGCACGCGCCATGCGCCCCAGGTGTCAGCGCTCGCCCATGCGCAGCAGGCGAAGTCCGTTGGCGATCACCAGCAGGCTTGCGCCCACATCGGCGAAAACCGCCATCCACAGCGTGGCGCTGCCGGCAACGGCCAGGACCATGAACACCGCCTTGATGCCCAGCGCGATGACGATGTTCTGCCAGAGCACCGCATGCGTGCGGCGCGACAGGGCCACGGTCTCGGGCAGTCGGCGCAGGTCGTCGTTCATGATGACCACGTCGGCGGTCTCCATGGCGATGTCCGTGCCGGCGCGGCCCATTGCGAAGCCCAGCCTGGCTTGAGCCAATGCGGGCGCGTCGTTGATGCCGTCACCGGTCATGCCGGTGGGGCCGTGCCTGGCCTGCAATTCGAGCAGCGCTTGCTGCTTTTCCTCGGGAAGCAGGTTGCCTCGAACCTCCTGGATGCCGGCTTGCGCGGCGACGGCGGTGGCGGTGGTCTGGTTGTCGCCACTGAGCATCACGGGTGTGACGCCCAGCGCTTGCAGCGCCGCGACGGCTTCCTGAGCGTGGGGCTTGAGCGTGTCGGCCACCGCGAAGATGCCGATCACGCCGCTTTCGTCGGCCAGCAGGCTCACGCTGCGGCCTTGCTGCTCCTGTTCGGCCAGCAGGGCTTCGAGTTCGGGTCCGCATTGGCCGCGTTCCTCGATCAGGCGGTGATTGCCCAGCGCCAATGCGCGGCCCTGAACGCGCCCTTCGGTGCCGCGGCCGGGCAATGCGCGGAAGCTCTCGACGTCCGGCAGTTCGCCGGCGGGCTGCAGTCCCGCCAGGATGGCCTTGGAGACCGGATGGTCCGAGCGAGTCGTGAGCGCCGCAGCCGCCCGTTCAACCTGTTGTGCGTCCGCGCCGGCCCAGGCCTGCCAGTGGACCAGCGAAGGCTTGCCTTCGGTGAGGGTGCCCGTCTTGTCCAGCGCAATGGCCTTCAGCGTGCGCGCGGCCTCCAGGTGCACGCCGCCCTTGATCAGGATGCCGCGGCGTGCGGCCGAGGTGAGCGCGCTCACCACCGTCACCGGCGTGGCCAGGACCAGTGCGCAAGGGCAGGCGATCACCAGCAGCACCAGCGCGCGGTAGATGGCATCGAGCCAGGTCCAGCCGAACGCGAGCGGCATCACCAGTACCAGAGCTACCGCCAGGGCGAACACCGCCGGTGTGTAGACGGCGGCAAAGCGATCGACCATGCGCTGGGTGGGCGAACGCGAACCTTGGGCCTGCTCCACCGCGTGAATGATGCGGTCGAGTGTCGTGCTGCCAGCCGAGGCGGTGACGGTGAACTGCAGTTCTCCGCTCTGGTTGATGGTGCCCGCGAAGACCTTGTCGCCCACGCCCTTGTCCACCGGAATGCTCTCGCCAGTGATCGGCGACTGGTCGATGGCGCCGTGACCGAGCACCACTTCGCCGTCGAAGGGCAGTCGCTCGCCGGGGCGCACGCGCACTCGGGCGCTCATGGGGACTTCGCTGCTGGGGCCGCGTTCCCAGCGCCCATCCGCGCGCTGCCATTCAGCCTCTTGCGGGGCCAGGGCCATGAGTCCGGCAATGGCGTTGCGCGCCCGATCGGCCGCGCGGTGCTCGATGAGTTCGGCCAGCGCGTAGAGCGCCATCACCATCGCCGCCTCGGGCCACTGGCCAATGACGAAGGCGCCAGTCACGGCCACTGACATGAGCGTGTCGATACCCAGCTTGCCGCGGCGCAGCGATCGAAGTCCGCTGACGTAGATGCCCAGGCCGGCCAGCACGATGGCGACGGCCGCCACGACCATGCCGGCGATCTCCCAGGGTAGGCGGTCTGCGGCGAACCAATTGATGCCTTCGGCGCCGAGTGCGAGGCACAGCGCCGCGATCAGTCGCGCGGTGCTGGGCAGGGGACCGTGGTCGTGCCCGGCCTCTTCGGTTTGCGCATGGTTGCCATCCGCGCGCCCGTGATCATGGCCATCGGCGTGCGCATGCGTTGGCGCGGACGAACACGACGCTGAACCGCAGCAGTCGATCTTGATGCGCGGCGCGCCCATGGGCGGTTGGCTGCCCTGTGCGGCGGCCGCTTGGGTATTGAGGTTTCTCTCCATGACAAGGCTTCTTCTGGTTAGGTTGTGCCACCATTGAAAAGCCTAAAGTCCCTTGAAGGTCAAGCCATGAATGCATCGAAACCGCACGCCGTGCAGGATTACCGCATCGGCCAGGCGGCGGCGCGCAGCGGCGTCAGCGCAGCCAACATCCGCTATTACGAGGCCCAGGGCCTGATCGCGCCGGCAGAGCGCAGCGAAAGCAGCTATCGCCTCTATTCGGAGGCTGACGTGCACCAACTGCGCTTCATCCGTCTGTGCCGGGCGATGGACATGTCTCTGGACGAAGTACGCACGCTGTTGGCGCTCGACCTGCGCAGCAAGGCCGACTGCGAAGCCGCCTGCGTGACGCTGGACGAGCATCTTTCGCATGTTCGCCAGCGATTGGAGGAACTGCGGGCACTCGAGGCCGATCTGGTCGCGCTGCGCAACGGTTGCGACGGCAATGGACCGCATTGCCGGATCATCGAGGCGCTGCACCGGCGCGCAGACGTGCAGCCATTGGAGCCGCTGGGCGCGAGCCCCGCGCACCGCCATGTCTGAGTCGCTCAGTCGGCCGGCCCCATTCGCGCGTGGGCGTGATCCAGCCAGCCCTGCAGGCCGTCCAGCAGGTCCTTTTGGCTGAAGGAGCAGCTCTCCTCGGAAAACAGCACGCTGGCATTCAGGCGATCGAGCAGATCGTCGAGCACGGTCTGGAACCGCGGTGGCAGGGCAGCGAGCAGGTCGCGCGCGTCGTTCGCGCAGGCCGACAGGGCATCGATCGAGCCATGGCCGGAGCGCAGATCCTGGAGCGCGTCTTGAATGCGCTGCCATTGCTGTTGATGGGCAGACGCGCTCATGGTTTGACCTGCTCCGGCAATGGCATGCCGCGCGATTGCATGACCTTGCGCAGGCGATCGGGATAGTCGGTGATGATGCCGTCCACCCCCATGTCGAGCAGTTGTGTCATTTCGGAAGGCTGATTCACGGTCCAGGGCAGCACCAGGAGCCCGAGCGCGTGGGCTTCCTTCACCTGATCGGCCGTCAGGTCCTTGAAGGCCGGCGACCAGATGACTGGCGCCGTGGGCGAGCCACCGGCCGCGGCCTTGACCAGGCGCGCCGGTGAGGCATGCTCGGCCAGAGCGAGCCCGGCGGTCCACCGCGGATCGGACAGCGTGCGCGGGCTGCTGAGATAGGCGCGCGCCATCTTCGGAGCGCGTTCACCCACCCGGGCCAGCGTGCGCCAGTCGAAGCTCTGGACGGTCGTGCGCGACGCCACGCCCGCGCGGTCGATCTCGGCCAGCAAGGCGTCGACCATGGCTTCGGGCGGTGCGGTGTCGCCCGGGCGAGCGGGGTCGATCTTGGTCTCGATGTTGAAGCGCACATGCGTGGCGCCCAGGCGCTTCATTTCGGCAAACAGTGCTGCCAGCGTTGGAATGTGCTGGCCGTCGGCCGGCCGTTGCTCTGGGAACTGGCGGCCATAGGCCGAGTCGGGCTGCAGACGACCGATGTCGTAGCCCTGAAGCTGCGCGGCGGTCAGATCGTGGATCAGCGGGCCGCGCTGGGAAAGCCACTGGCCCTGCGCGTCGCGCGTGTGTTCGGGGTTGAGCGCAAGGTCGTGCGAGATGACCACCTGAGCGTCGGCACTGAGGCCGACGTCGAGCTCCAGGGTATCGACGCCCAGCGCGACGGCATTGGCGAAGGCTGCCAGCGTGTTCTCGGGCGCCAGGCCTCGGCCGCCGCGGTGCGCCTGCAGATCGAAAGCATGGGCCGCGCTGGCAGCCAGCGCCGCCAGCGTGCAGACGGCGACGCGAAAGGTGGGGATGAAGCGTAGGAACATGGCCGCGCAGCTTGCCACAAGCGCAAGACGCCTTCGCGGGCTACTTGAGCGCCACCTGCACGGCATCATTGCCGATGGTGATGCCTTGCACCTGATAGGTCTTGTTGCCCACACGCAGTTCTTCCGGCTTGAAGGTGTGCAACGCATAGCCCTGCAGCAATTGCTCCGCGACGGCGGCGCCGACGCGCTGCAACTGCTGCGCATCGCGCCCACGTACGCCGTCGAGCTCGACCTTTTCGGCGCGCGGGTCCTGCAGGCGTAGCGCCAGCGAAGCGGCGTCCCAGCGCAGCGCGCTGCTCACTGCGACCCGGCCGGGCACGGTCGAAGGCTGCAGCAGCGGACTGGAAATGGAAAGCTGCGCGGCCAGCGTGGCCCGGTTCGACGCGCCATCGAGCGACAGGCGCGGTTCGAGCAGCGTCACGCTGAAGATCTCGGCATAGCGCTCGGTGATCGGAAAGCGGCGGGTGATCTGCGCCTGCAATTCCTCGCGCGTGGCGGTGTATTCGTTCAGGAAGAAATTGAAACCTGCACGTGCGGCGGTCGAGATCAACGGCAGCAAGGTGCCGGCGGCGGCGATGCGCAGCACTTGGCGCCGCGCGTGCAGGGCGCTGGGTACGATTTTCGGCAGATGTTTCGGCATGGCCCTTGGAGCTTGCCACGGGGCCCTGGTTCCGGCTGTCGGCCGTCAACGCAAAAAGGCGCCACCCGCCTAGACGATGCGGCCCACCCACGACACCGAGAGCGCAGCCGCGAGCAGCGCCAGCAGTGCGCCGGCGAGCAATGCGATGCCGGTCACTTCGGTCTCGCGCGTTTCGACCTGCACGCGCGATCCCAACTGCTCGTAGACCGTGCGCAGCGACTCGGCCGTGCCGGCATAGTGGTACTCGCCGCCGGTCATGCGCGCCACCTCCTTGAGGGTCGGCTCGTCCAGTTGCAGGTACAGCGCCATGCCCTCGGGCGAAGCGGCTTCGCCGTTGACCGTGCCCAGCCCGACGGTGTAGATGCGCACGCCGCGATCGGCGGCCATCTTGGCGGCCTCCAGCGTGTCGATGCCGGTGGTGCGCCGCCCGTCGCTGAGCAGGATGATCGCGGCCGACTTGTAGGAGCCCGGCGCGACGGGGGCGACCTCCTTGGGCTTGCGCCGGGCCTTGTCGTCCAGGCTCGGCGACAGCTTCATGCTCGAAAAGGTCATGTCGCCCAGCGCGATGTTCTGCTCGGGGAACAGTTCTGCCAGGCACAGCACGATGGCGTTGCCGACGGCCGTGCCGATCTGCATCTGGAACAGGTCGATCCCGGCGGCCAGCGATTCGCGGTCCAGCGTCGGGCGCTGCGCGACCTGACTGCTGCCGGCGAAGGTGACCAGCCCCACCTCGATCTGCCTGGGCACTTCACGCAGGAAGGACTTGGCCGCATCCTGCGCGGCCACAAGCCGGCTGGGCTTGACGTCCGACACGCTCATGCTCAGCGACACGTCGATCGCCAGCAGGATGGTCGAGCGCACCCAGGGCAACTGAACCCGGGCGACCGGCCGCGCAGAGGCGAACAGCATGGCGGCCACGGCGAGCAGGAACAGCGCCGGTGGCACGTGGCGGCGCCACGCCCTGTGCACGTTGGCCGCGCGCGCGACGCCAAGGTTGCTGAAGCGAATTGCCGTCTGGGCGCGACGCCGCTGCAGCCAGACGTATGCGGCCACCGGCAAAGCCAGCGCCGTCAGCAGCCAGAGCAGTTTGGGCCAGAGGAAGAACATCGACTGCGCCTCGCGTTGGACCGCGACAAGGGCAAATCCCCGCACGCTCGCCGTATCGTGCGCCAGGGTCGCCGAACCCGCAACCGTCCGTGCCGACGGCGGATTGTTGACGCCATGTGGCGCAACGCCATTCGTCCAACCAAGCCTTCCTGCGCATCCATTTCCCATGACGTGTTGGGAAATTTCGCATGCGCGAGCCAAGAAAACTCGCACAACCCGGATCAAACCTTTCGTTTGCAATTCTGGCGCTTTCGCCCATTGCGGAAGTTTTTTAGGTACCAGGACGAAAAATGAACAAGATCTATCGAAATGTCTGGAGTGCCGCCGTCGGCGGGTGGGTTGCGGCTTCGGAGGCCAGCAAGGGAAGAGGCAAAACAGGCAACAAGTTGCTCGCTGCCGTGGTTTGCACGGTCGCGCTGGCGATGGGTGGAGCAAGCGCGGCATCGGCCGCGACGACCTGCGGTGACGGCTCGATGCCGATGGCGGGCGAGTGCCAGGTCAACTACAACCCGATCGACAACGACGGCTCGGCCGGAACCACCGTCGCTGACGGCGCCGGGCAGACGGTGACGCTGCTCGGCACGGCGGACAAGATCGCGCTGGGCGACAGCGGGCTCGTCTATCCCACCTATGGCGAACTGATTCCCGAACTCAAGGGGCAACAGAAGCTCTCGTTCGGCGCGCAGGTGCAGGGCGTGACCACGCCGGACGCCATCACCGGTGGAACCCGCACGGTGGCGACTTTCGACAGCACGCAGTTCGAGTCGGTCGACTGGGCAGACGCCAGGGCCGACCAGTACAAGAACGTGGGGGATGGTCAATACATCGGCTCGACGATGCTGTCCGCGCAAAACGGCGGCACCGCCGTGTTCAACGTCGGCGATGCCCGGCAGGCGCCGTCCGCCAAGGTCAACGCGATCACGATGGCCGCCAAGGACACGAAGATTGCCGTGGCGAAAGGCGCCGGCAGTTCGGTCGAATGGGCATCGCGCAACCTGGTCATCTTCGTGGCGGGGCATCTCGCCAGCAGTACCGGCCCCGCGAGCGTGAACGTTTCTGTGCCTACCTACGCCGGCACGTTCACCGGCTTTGACGGGCGCACCTACACGGTGACCAACGTCGCGGAGCTCGCCGCATACAACGATGCGCTGGTGGCCGCCTTGCGTGCCGGCCGGCTCGAGTCCCAAGAGCAATACGACGCCGCGTTCAAGCAGGCGGTGACGTTCCAGCAAGAGCAATACACCTACGACCAGAACATCAACGCGGGCGACGAACTCACGGTCCCGAAAGGCCAGAGCTACTCCATGTACGTCGACGGCGCGGGCGCCCGCGGCAAGGTGCGCGCTGGCGCACAGATCGACCAGCGGGCCGTCTCCATCGGCGTCGTCAACGGCGGCGCGTTCGAAGTGGAGAAGGGGGGCTCGGTGTCTTCCTCGGGCAACGTGGCCGTCAGGGTCCGCACCGGCGGATCGGCCACCAACAATGGCGTCATCACCGGGGGCAACTACGCCGAGAACGGATGGGACACCACGGGCGAGGGCAACTTCAACGGAAAGTACGCGGAAGCCATGCTGGTCAACGCGGCCAATGCGGGCAGCACGTTCACCAACAACGGGATCATGAACGTTGCCGGCTGGAACCTCAGCACCAACCCCTTCGACCAGTACGCGATCCAGCTCAGGGACGGCGCCGAAGGCACCAACAACGGCACCATCAACATCGGCGACACCAATTCGGCCACGAACGGCTCCGTGAACGGGGTGATCGCGCACGACGACACGCGCTTTACCAACTCGGCATCAGGGTACATGTACATCGGCCGTGCCGCCCAGTACGACGTCTTCTCGCCGGAGTCGGTGGCCGATACCGACAGCACCGTGCAGAGCGTGGCAATCAGGCTGAGCGGCAACGCCAAGGCGGAAAGCGCGGGCCGGATCACCATCGGCTCGTTGACCCAGAACTCCGCCGGCTTCCTGGTCCAGGGGGCCACTGGCGCCGACGCGCGCAACAGCGGCGTCATCGACATCTACGGCCGCAGTCGCAGCACCCCGTTGATCAACGCGGGCATGCATGCGGTCAACAGCGGCGCGAGCGTCGTGATCAACACGGGCACGATCAACCTGCAGGGCGTCAACGGCGTGGGCCTGAAGGCGCAGGCCTCCGACGGCGGTTCCGCCCGCGTCCAGTCTTCAGGCGTCATCAACGTGGCCGGAGCGGTCGACCCGCAGACCGGCCTGCGCAACTACGGTGCCTGGGCCGAGGGCGCCGGTGCAAGTGTCGACATCGCAGGGGCGGTCAACGTCACCGGGGACGGTGCGATCGGCGTGCATGCGCGCAACGGCGGCGCCGTGGCCATTGCCGGCGACGGCGCGGTCAACATGTCGGATGGCAAGGGACAGATCGGCTTCTTCGCTCATGGGCCGGGTTCGATCATCACCAATTCCGGTACGGCCCCGCAGGACGTCACCACGCAGGGGTCGACGTTGTTCCGGATGGAAGACGGCGCAGACTTCCTCGGCGGCGTGGGGACGGGCAGCCTGCTGACGGCATCGGGCGCGGACAGCACGGCCGTGCTGGTGACTGGCACCAGCGGCAGCGACGTGTCCGCCTTCAACTCGGGCTCGATCAACGTGCACCTCGTCGGCCAGGGCGCCACGGGCGTACGGGTCGAAGGCGGCGCGCAGGGCAAGATCACCAATCCGACCGTCATCGACCTCGCGGCAGTCGGCGCCGTGGCCGGCATCGCGGACGGGCAGAAGCGCGACATCGATGGCTCGGACGAAGGCCTGCCCGTGGCGGGTACGTTGTCCGACGCCAGCCAAGCAGCTGGCGCGCAGGGCTTTGGCAGCGGAACGGTGCTGGTCAGCGAGGCAGCGCTTGGATCGACGCTGGATGGCGTCACTGGCTACATCGCGCGCAACGGCGCCGAGATTGCGAACACCGGCCGCATCGTCTTCACCGGCGAAGGCACAACCGGCATCCGCGTCGAGGCAGGTGCGCGCGGCACCAACTCCGGCAGCATCGAGGTGGGCGCGGGAGGCACGGGCATCGTCGCCCGCGACGCGAGCGGAGCGCAGCGGACGGTCGTCAACAACTCCGGCGACCTCGTGCTCAATGGCGGAACGATGGCTGGGCGAACCGTGGGCATCAGCGCCAGCGGCGCGAACACGTCGGTCAACATGACCGGCGGGACGATCATGCTCAATGGCGACGGCGCGATCGGCGTGCAGGCCACCAATGGCGCCACCGTCAATCTCGCGAACTCGGCCGTGCCAGGGTTCGGTGCCGCGTCGAGCGACCAGATCCTGTTCCACCTCAGTGGCGCGGGCTCGAAGATCAACGTGGATTCGGCATCGACCGTCAGTCTGTACGCGCCGAGCGAGCGCAGCACGATCTATCGCCTGGACGACGGCGCCGCCATTGCCGGCAAAGTGCATGCGACGGCCAGCGGCAACGAGTCGACGGCCCTTCACTTCAACGGCGAACAGACGGTCGGCAGCGTGGAGGCGGGCAGCACGCTGTCGGTCACGGGGACCAACGCGCGAGGTCTGTACGTGACTGGCGGTGCCCAGGTCGAGTTGACGAATGGGGTCCAGGTCAACCTGGACGGCGCCGGTGCGACCGCTGGCGTGGTCGATGGCAAGCGCTACGGCCTCGATGGCAGCGAACAAGCTTCAAACACCACCTCGACGTTGACCAATTCGGCGGACCTGAGCACCTCCCAAGCCGGCGCCATCGGCTTTGTCGCCCAGAACCAGGGCAAGCTGGTCAACCGGGGCGACATCGCACTCGGCGGCGCCGACTCGCAGGGCGTGCGCATCCTGTCCGGGCAGTTGGACAACTCGGGTGACATCGTGGCAAACGGCACGGCGGTGGAAGTGCAGGGCGCCGACTCGAAAGTCGCCAACACCGGCCGGATCCTTGCCACCGACGGCAAGGCCGCCATCGCGTTGGGGCAGGGCGCCCACCTCGACCTGACAGGCTCAGGCGCGGGAACCATCGAAGGCAGAGGCACGGCGCATGGGGTCTTGATCGGCGAGGGAGCGACGGGGCTGAACGTCGATGGCGCGCACATCGTCGTCAATGCCGCCGGCGCCACCGGGCATGGCGTCGAGAACGCGGCCGAGATTGCCAATCTGCGCCTGAACGACACGACGATCGACGTGGCCGACGGCATCGGGCTGCGCACCGCGGCGAGCATCGCCAAGGACAACAGCGGCACGATCAACGTGGCCGGCAGCGGCATCGGGATTGCCTTCCAGAACGCCGATGGCGGCCAGAGCGCGAACGCACTGGACCTGTCCGCATCATCCGGTTTGACCGTGAACGTGACCGGCGCGGACGGGCGTGGCATCGTGGCCAACGCCACCGGCCGGGTCGACACGGCGGTGAACGTCGATGTGAGCCACGCCGCTGGCGGCTCGGCGCTCGTGCTGGGCGACGGCGTCACCGAAGCGATCAACCGTGGTTCCTTGACGTCGGTCAGCATTGCGGCGCCGACGGTGGACGCGGGCGATGCCCAACGCTTCGTCAACGCCGCCGGGGCTTTCATCGCCGCGAGCGGGACCGGCAAAGCCGTGGTCATGGGCGACAACGATTCCGAGTTCGTCAACCGGGGCACCATCGCCGGTGACGTGAACCTCGGCGAAGGCACCAACACGGCGTCCCTCGACCAGGACTCGACGCTGTCGGGTACCGTGCGGGGCGGCGCAGCCGACGACCTTGTCACCGTGAAGGGCAACGCCAGCTTCGGCGCGATCGATGGCATTGCAGGCAATGACAGGGTCGTGTTCGACGGTGCGCAATACACCTACGACGACGGCGCAGCCATGCGACACATCGACACGGTGCAGTTGTCGAACAACTCGACCGTCACGCTCAAGCAGGCCCTGGTCGCGGCGGACGATGGCACCGACAGCAGCACCATCGTCATCGATGACGGCAGCACCTTGGCGGTTGCGGCCAGCGCGGGTGCCTTTGTGCTGAACAACCCACTGCAGGGCGCAGGCATGGTCACCACCTCCAGCGGTGGCCAGTCCTTCGACTTCGGCTCCGCCAACGCCGACAAGACCGGCGCGGACTTCACCGGCTCGCTGTTCCTGGGCGACACCCGCTTTGCGCTGCAGGACCAGAACACGACCGCGCTGCGCAACGCCACCTTGCGTGCCGGTTCGGGCAGCGTGACGACGGTCGGCCTCGGCGAGCAGCGCATTGGGGGGCTGGACATCGAAGGCGGCACGCTGCGCTTCGCGGCCAATGTGCCGGACCAGGTCCACGCTTCCACCACCATCAAGGCCGAAACCCTGGATGTCACGCACGCGGGGATCGTGCAGGTCAGCTTGCCGGTTGCCTACGAAGCCAGCCCGAAGGACACGCCCTCCAGCGTCAACCTGCTGGCACAGGACGACGGCAACATCGGCACCCAGCTGGTCAGTGCCGCCAGCATCACCGGGCTGGGTGGCAACCTGACGCTGCAGGACCAGAATGGCCAGGCCATCAGCGACGGCCGCATGGTGGACATCAGCCAGGGTGGGACCATCGTGGCCAAGGGCACCTACGACTATCGCCTGACCACTGCGCCCGGCGATGGTCTGTACGTCAACTGGGGACTCAAGCAACTGGACCTGCAGCAAGGCCAGAGCCTGACATTCAGCCAAGATAGCGGCGCCATGGGCGCGGCGGCGGACATGTCGGCCAAGATCACCGGCATGGGGAACCTGGTGGCCGATGCGGGGGCAGGCGTCATCTCCCTGTCCAACGAAGGCAACGACTACACCGGCGAGACAACGGCCGCGACGGGCACGCTGCGCCTCGATGCGAACAACGCACTTGGCCAGACCAGCAAGCTCAACATCGCCAACGGCGCGAAGACCGACCTGAACGGCAAGGCGCAGACCATCGGCGCACTGAACGGCGAGCTCGGCTCCACCCTCGACTTCAACGGCGGCAAGCTGACCATCGAGAACGGCGGAACTTCCGCTGGCATGTTGGAGGGCGCGGGTCAACTGAACGTCGCCGGCGGCTTTCTGGACGTACAAGGTGCCAACGGCGCGCTGAGCGCCGCCACCTCGATCGCTGCAGCCGCGCAGGTTCGCATGAACGACGTGGCGGGCCTGGGCTCTGGCGCGATCGCCAATGCAGGCACGTTGAGGCTCGACGGCGCGCAAGGCGAACTGGTCAACGCAGTCAGCGGCAGCGGCAACCTGGTCGCCAGCAACGGTGCGGACGTGGCCCTGGCGGGCAACAACCAGGCGTTCGGCGGTCGCCTTGCCATCGACGGCGACGCCATTGTGCGCGTGCAGGAGGCCAAGCACCTGGGCAACGCGACCGTCGCCGTCGACGGCCAACTGGTCGTGAACAACACCACCGACTGGACGCTCGCCAATGTCGTCGCCGGCGCTGGAGACTTCGTCAAGAGCGGCAGCGGTGTCCTGAATATCGGCGACGCGGTGCATCACAGTGGCGCCACGCGGATCGAGGCAGGCACCCTGGTCGTGGGCGATGCGGCGCATCCCAATCGCGTGCTGGGTGCTGCCGATGCGGGTGAAGTGACGGTGGCGCAAGGCGCCACGCTCTCGGGTCGCGGCACGGTCAGCGGACATGTGACCAACGATGGCGTCATCAGCGCCCTCAACGCTGTGCCCGCGAAGCCTGGGACCGAGACGCAGAACACCGCGCAACCGTCCAAGTTGCAGGTCCTGGGCGTGCGGGTGGCGAACAGCACCTTGACGCTGAATCACGGCCTGGTCAACCGCGGCCTGGTGATGCTGGCAGGGCCCGATGGCAGCACGCCGGGCAATGTCCTGCACGTCAAGGGCGACTACGTCGGCGCAGGCGGCCGCCTGCAGATCCGAACCGTGATGGGGGACGACGCATCGGCCACCGACAAACTGGTGATCGACGGCGGCCGGGCTTCGGGAGACACGGCCGTCATCGTGCAAGGCGCCGGTGGCCGGGGCGCACAGACGATGGAGGGCATTCGCGTGGTCGAGACGCGCAACGGCGGCACGACCGCAGCCGATGCGTTCCGACTCGATGCCTCTTCGACCGGCTACCGCCAGGGTAGGGGCACGCTGGTGGCCGGTGCCTACGACTACAGCCTGGTGCGTGGTGGCAACGGCGGCCAGGCCGAGGACTGGTACCTGACCTCGGAGACGAAGGATGGCGCCAATGGCTCGGGCAAGGGTACCGGTACCGACACGGGCACCAATCCCAACATGACCCCCGGCGCCGCCGCGCCGTCCCGCAGCTATCGCCCGGAAGTCGGGGCCTACCTGGCCAACCGCGCCGCTGCCATGCAGATGACGTTCCACACGTTGCATGAGCGGCAGGGCGAGGCGCCGGGCCTGGATCTGGACGGTCGATTGCCCGGCAAGGGCGCCGAAAGCGATGCCAACGGCTGGCTGCGCGTGGCTGGCACCAACAGCCAGCGCAACGGCGTCGATCCGATGAGCACGGTCGATGGCAGTTCGTACCTGCTGCATGGCGGTGCCGACCTGTTGCGCTTCGGCGATGGCGGTGACGGCAGTGTCCGCATCGGGGCGATGGGCATGTATGGCCACACCAACAGCACCTACCAGAACAAGCGCGGCGTTGCCCAGGGCCAGCTCGATGGCTACAGCGCAGGCGTCTACGGCACCTGGTATGGCAATCAGGACATCCTCTCGGGACCCTACGTGGATGCCTGGGTGATGGGCGGGCGCTACCGCAACTCGGTGCAGGGCCAAGGCCTCGCGAAGGAGTCGTACAGCGCCACCGGCGTCACCGCGTCCATCGAAGCCGGCTACTCGTTCAAGTTGAATGACGACGGAAAGTCGACGGTCTATCTCGAGCCCCAAGCCCAGGTGATCGTGTCGAACTACAACGCCGGCAACTACGCGGAGCGGTCCGGCACCGTGGTCTCCGGCTTGAACGACACGCAGGTCACCACCCGCGTCGGGGTGCGCCTGCACGGCAACGTGCAAGACGATGGCGGCAACCGCCAGTTGCGACCCTTTGCGGAGCTCAACTGGTGGCACGGCACGGCCGACGCAACGATGCGCTTCAACGGCGATGTCGTGGCCGATCGGCTGCCGTCGAATCGCATCGAGGCGAAAGTGGGCCTGCAGGGCAACCTGTCGAAGAACGTGAGCGCCTGGGGCGCGCTTGGCGGCGAAGTCGGTGGTCAGGGCTACCGCGCGGGCAAGATCCAGGCGGGCTTGAAGTACAGCTGGTAGCGAGTCCAGTGCGTCCAGCGCGGCTTCGGGGGCACTGCCCCTGGGGCCGCTGCGCGAAGAGCGGGCCGTTGCGGCCCGTGGCGACTCAGTCGTGCAACGATGACAGGAATTGCTTGAGCTCGGGCGTGCGGGGCTGGCTGAACAGCTCGTCCGGCGGGCCCATCTCGTGCACGCGGCCCTGGTGCATGAAGATGACGCGGTCGGCCACCTTGCGAGCGAAGTTCATCTCGTGGGTGACCATGAGCAGCGTCATGCCCTCGACGGCCAGCGACTCCACCACCCGCAGCACTTCGCCGACGAGTTCGGGGTCGAGCGCGGAGGTGATCTCGTCGCACAGCAGCACCGCCGGCTCCGTGGCCAATGCACGGGCGATCGCCACGCGCTGCTGCTGTCCGCCCGAGAGTTGCTCGGGCATGGCATCGAACTTCTCGGCCAGGCCCACGCGCGCGAGCAACTTGCGCGCCTGAGACGCCGCTTCGGCCTTACCGCGCTTCTTGACGAGCGTGGGGGCCAGCATGATGTTGCGCCCCACCGACAGGTGCGGAAAGAGGTTGAAGCTCTGGAAGATCATGCCCACGCGCTGGCGAAGCTCGCGCATGGCCATCGCGCTTTCGTGCAGCAATGGCTTGCCGTCGACGGTGAGCGAGCCTTCCTGGAAGACTTCCAACCCATTGACGCAGCGAAGCAGCGTGCTCTTGCCAGAGCCGCTCTTGCCGATGATGGCGATCACCTCGCCACGCTTGACGTCCAGGTCGATGCCCTTGAGCACCTCGTTGTTGCCGTAGGACTTGCGAAGTGCCGTGATGCGCACGATGGGCGCACCCGCGGCTTCGACGTTCACGGTCAGCAGGGATTCAGGCACGGCGGCCATGGGTTCTTCTTTCCAGGTGGCGGGCCAGCAGGCTGACCGGGAAGCACAACGCGAAGTACATCAGCGCCACGCAGCCGAACACGAGAAACGGCTTGAACGTGGCGTTGGAAATCATGCTGCCGGCCTTGGTGAGTTCAACAAAGCCGATCACCGAGGCGAGCGCCGTACCTTTGACCACCTGCACCAGGAAGCCGACGGTGGGCGGTATGGCCAGGCGGGTGGCCTGCGGCAGGATCACGTGGCGAAGCATCTCGCCAAACCCCAGCGCCAGGCTGCCTGCGGCTTCCCACTGGCCTTTGGGCACGGCGGCGACGCAGCCGCGCCAGATCTCGGTGAGAAAGGCGCTGGTGTAGAGCGTGAGGGCCAGCGCGGCGGCCGTCCAGGCCGAGACTTCCACGCCCAGCAAGGCAATGCCGAAGTAGGCCAGGAAGAGCTGCATCAGCAGCGGCGTGCCCTGGAAGAGCTGGACATACAGCCCGATCGCGTGGTCGGTCAGCCGCCCCGCGCGCAGGCGCAGCAGCAGAAGCAGCGCCCCCACGATGCCGCCGCCGACAAACGCGATGAGCGAAAGCGCCACCGTCCACTGCAGCGCCATCAGCAGGTTGCGAAGGATGTCCCAGAGGGTGAACTGGTTCATCGATGACCTAGCGTCCGAAGAAGAAGCGCGGGCCGGCCCAGTTGAGCAGCTTGCGCAGCAGCACCGACAGGCACAGGTAGACCAGCGTGGCGACGATGAAGGCCTCGAACGCGCGGAAGTTGCGGCTCTGGATGAGGTTGGCGGCGTAGCTGAGCTCTTCGACCGAAATCTGGCTGCACACGGCCGATCCCAGCATCACGATGATGATCTGGCTCACCATGGACGGCCACACCCGCTTGAGCGAGGGCGGCAGCACCACGCGCAGAAAAACCTGCGCGCGCGTCATCGCAAGGCTCATCGCGGCTTCGATCTGTCCGCGCGGCGTGGCTTCGATGCCGGCGCGGATGATCTCGGTGGCATAGGCCGCCAGGTTGAGCACCATCGCGATGACTGAGGCCAACTCGGGCGTCAGCTTCACGCCGGCCGCGGGCAGGCCGAAGAAGATGAAGAACAACTGGACGATGAAGGGCGTGTTGCGAATCAGCTCCACATAGCTGCCCACCACCCAGCGCAGCCAGCCGGGGCCATTCGCGCGGGCCCAGGCGCAGGCCACGCCCAGCAGCATGCCCAGCACGGTGGCGATCGCCGTCAGGCCCAGCGTCCACAGCACGCCCACGCCCAGCAGGCGCCAGTCGACCAGGACGGCGGAGAAGTCCAGTTGCATCGCGTCGACGTCGCTGATTTACACCGGCAGGTCGCCAGCGGCGCGGCCCAGCCACTTCTTGGACATGGCATCGAGCGTACCGTCGGCCTTGGCGGCGGCGATGATCTCGTTGACCTTGGCCTTCAGCGCGTCTTCGCCCTTGGCGATACCGACGAAGCAGGGGCTGTCCTTCAGCAACAGCTTGTATTCGGCGCCCAGCTGCGGGTTGCGGCTGATCATCTCGGCCGCCACCGCGCCGCTCATGGCAACGGTCTGCACCTGGCCGGAGACAAAGGCGGCCACGGTGGCGTTGTTGTCCTCGAAGCGGCGGAAGTCCACGCCCGGCGGCGCGACCTTCTGCAGTTCCTGGTCTTCCATCGCGCCGCGGGTCACGCCCACCGACTTGCCGGCCATGTCCGTGAAGGCCTTGATCGGCAGGCTCTTGGCGGCGAACACGCCCTGGAAGAACGGTGCATACGCCGCGCTGAAGTCGATCACCTTCTCGCGCTCGGCGTTCTTGCCCAGCGTGGAGATGACGAGGTCGGCCTTCTTGGTCTGCAGGTAGGGGATGCGGTTCGCGCTGGTCACCGGCACCAGTTCGAGCTTGGCGCCCAGCTTGGTGGCGATGAGCCTGGCCATGTCGACGTCGAGTCCGACCGGCTGCATCGACTTGTCCACCGAGCCATAGGGCGGGTAGTCGGTCGGCACGGCGATCTTGACGGTCTTGCTCTTGGTGATGTTGTCTAGTGCGGCCTGGGCGTGGGCGATGCCGCCGGCGCTGAAAAGGGCGCACGCCAGGGACAGGCCCAGGGCGGCGCGGCGGGTGGTGATGACGGACATGGCTTCCTTGTCTCGCGATAAAAGAGGGTCGAAGCCTTGAAGCAAGAGCCGTGCCTTTGTGGCGTCCGGCGCCTGCTGCCCGGGATGCGTCGCGAAGGTGACCGTACCCGGCATTCCCCGATTTCCCGAGTTGGCGGCGGCCATGTACCCTGCGAGCCTTCTCGGAGACACCATGGACCGACCGCACTACAAGTTCTGGCCAAAGCGCCTGCCCAAATCCATCACCGTGCCTGCGACCTCGGTCTGGCACAACCTGCACGTCAGTGCCACCCGCTACCCGGACAAGCCGGCGCTGGTGTTCTTCGGCAACGTGATCACCTACCGCAGCCTGGCGGACCAGGTCGAAAAGCTTGCCGGCGCCCTGCACGAGATGGGCGTGCGGCGCGGCGATCGCGTGGTGCTGAACATGCAGAACAGCCCCCAGCTGATCGTGGCGCACTACGCCATCCTGCGTGCGAATGCGGTGGTCGTGCCGGTCAACCCGATGAATCGGGCCGAGGAGCTCAAGCACTACATCACCGACCCGGATGCGAAGGTGGCGATCACCACGGCCGATCTCGCGCCCGAACTGGTCAAGGCCAGCAACGCCTTGCCCGCGGGCCAACGGCTGGCGCATCTGGTCGTCACCCAATTCACCGACAGCTTCGACGCCGCTGCACAGGACGACAGCACCATGCCCGCCGCGTGGCGCGACTGGCTGCTCACGCGCCATGCGCTGCCTGAACTCGACGGCGGCCGCGTGACCGCCTGGACCGACGCCCTGGCCGCGGGCCATGCCGCGCCCGAGCACGTGGTGGGCGCCGAAGACATGGCGCTGCTGCCCTACACCAGCGGCACGACCGGCCTGCCCAAGGGCTGCATCCACAAGCACTCGAGCATTCAGCACAACGTCTTCGCCAGCCAGATCTGGGGCCTGGGCTCGCCGGAGATGGTGGCGCTGGCGGTGGTGCCCATGTTCCACATCACCGGCACGGTGAGCATGCTGCACACGGCCATCTCGGTGGGCGCATCGCTGGTGATCATGCCGCGCTGGGACCGGGAGCTCGCGGGCCGCCTGATCTCGTCATGGAAGGTCACGAGCTGGACCAACATCCCCACCATGGTCATCGACCTGATGGGCAGCCCCAACTTCGCGAACTTCGACCTGTCGAGCCTGAGCTACATCGGCGGCGGCGGGGCCGCCATGCCGCAGGCCGTGGCGCAGCGCCTTTTCGACCAGTACGGGCTGCGTTACCAGGAAGGCTACGGCCTGACCGAGACGGCGGCGCCCTCGCATGCCAACCCGTTCGAGAACCCCAAGCAGCAGTGCCTGGGCATTCCCTTCATGAGCACCGATTCGCGGGTCGTCGACCCCGACACGCTGCAGGAGATGCCGGTGGGCGAATCGGGCGAGATCATCACCTGCGGCCCCGGCGTCTTCGCCGGCTACTGGAAGCGGCCCGATGCCGATGCCTCGGCCTTCATCGAATGGGATGGCCGCCGCTTCTTCCGCACCGGCGACATGGGCCGCATGGACGAGGACGGCTACTTCTTCATCACCGACCGCCTCAAGCGCATGATCAACGCCAGCGGCTTCAAGGTCTGGCCGGCCGAGGTGGAACTGCTCATGTTCAAGAACCCGGCCATCCAGGAAGCCTGTGTCATCGCGACCAAGGACGCCTATCGCGGTGAATCGGTCAAGGCGGTGGTGGTGCTTCGCGCCACGCACAAGAACACCACCGAGCAGGAGATCATCGACTGGTGCCGCGAGAACATGGCGGTCTACAAGGTGCCGCGCACGGTGCAGTTCGTCGACGCTTTGCCCAAGAGCGGCAGCGGCAAGGTGATGTGGCGGCTGCTACAGGAGGCGGAGGACGGCGCCAAGTAGAGCGACGGCCGAGCCAAAGAAAAACGGGCCCGAGGGCCCGTTTTTCTTTCATGCGACTCGCTGGCGCGCAATCAGAAGATCGACTTCGTGCCGATCATCAGGTCGCGGATCCAGACGAACTTGGCCGTGACGTTGGTGCTGTTGCCCAGCATCAGCATGACGGCAGGCGTCTTGGCCGTCGTCGGATCAGCCGCGGAAGGGTTGGGCCAGTTGTAGATGCAGGCGTTCGGGTATTCCGCGATGAGCGCGTCCAGGCTTGCAGCCGTTGCGGAACCGTTGGGCGGCAGGACCGCTGTGTTGCCATCCTTGGCCTTGATCGAAGTGCTCCAACTGGTCGACTTCCAGCTCGGGCTGCTCACGGCGGCCGAGTAGCTGAAGTAGCCGTCGGCATCCGGCCCCGAAGCCGTCATGTCCGTCAGGTTGGTGATCAGGTTGTTCCAGACGGTGCCGTCGCATTCCTTGCTGATCGAATAGGTGACGTAGGGCAGGCCCGCACCGGTCTCGCCGGTGCCGTCATCCTTGGCCTTGAACGAAATGCCTTCGAACTCCGAGAGCTTGACGCCGTGCAGGAAGTCCAGGCCGAGGGTGGCGCGATTGCCCTTGATGCCGGTGTTCTGGCTAGGCATTGCGGCCAGCGGGGTGGCCAGGGTTTCGAACTTCAGCGCGGTGATGCTGCCGTCCTGCTGGACGGTGACGGACGAACCGTTGTCCGAGAAATGGGTGCCGCAAGCGGGCAGGGCGGTGCCCGAGTGCGAGCAGTCGGCGTCTTTCCAGGTTGCCTTGGCCACGGAAACCGTGATCGAAACTTGCGCGCTGTTGGACTTGCCGTCGTTCACGACGAGTCCGAAGACATAGTCACCCGCGAGGTCGGCGGTGAACGATGGCTTGGCGATGGCCTTGTCGCCCAAGTTCGCCGTGCTACCGGCTGGAACGCTTTGAAGGCTCCATTCGAAGCTCAGCGTATCGCCGTCCACATCGGTGCTGCCGCTGCCGTCGAGCATGAAGGCCCGGCCGGTGATCACGCTCTGGACGTCGGCGATCTTCGCGACGGGCGCTGTGTTGACGGGAACGTTCGGCGTGACCGATTCCGCGGGCTGCGAAGGGGCCTGGACGGTGGTCGAGGTGGCGGTGGTGTCGCTTCCGCCGCCGCCACCACAAGCGGCCAACAAGGCCGCGACTGCCACCAATGCAATTGATGTTTTTTTCATCTAACGTTTGACTGAGTTGATTCGCCACACCGTCGAAGCGCTCGAACGAGGACGCCAGGGCGCGAGCGTGGATCGATAGCCGGCGGCTCAAAAGCGCAAACGAAAGTGCGAGCCGTCGGACCCATCAAGTCTCAGTCGGCACCGGACACAGTTAGTAACGTTTGGCGGCAAACGTGTGAACAAAGTGGTGTTCGGGCCTCTTATCGACGAATACAAAGGTAGAAATATTCGCGTGAAACCCACACTTTTTCGCGAACGTTCCAGCATTCAAGACGAAGGGGGTCTCGAACAGTGAGACGAAGCGCGTGACGGCGCCCGAATCGACGCAAGGCGATCGCTCAGATCAGAACACGCCGAGCGTCAAGCCGGCCGCCATGGCCGCGCCCAGTTCGCGGCAACGTGCCAGGTCGTCTTCGCCAATGACCTTGGGTGCGAGGATGCGTTCGGGCGTCTGCGCGTGCGTGCAGACGATCACCGCAGGCGCCACCGCACGCAGGCGCCAACCCGTGGCGATGCGTTCGATCTGCCGCACCGCATTGCTGCCGTCGCTGCCGGCACACACCAAGGCCGCATAGGGCCGCCCGTTCAAACGGTCGAGGGCGGGGTAGTAGCAGCGGTCGAAGAAGTCTTTCATGATCCCCGACATCGCTGCCAGGTTCTCGGGCGTGCAGAACAGGAAGCCGTCAGCCGCCAGCACATGCTCGGGCTGTGCTTCATGCGCGCGCAGCAGGTCGACCTTGAGGGCTTCGCCGCCTTCGGCCCGTGCGCCTTCGGCGGCGGCCTGCGCCATCTGCGCCGTGCCGCCGGTCATCGTGTGATGGACGATGAGGAGTGCTCGTAAGGCCATGTGGACCGAGCATAGCGAGGGTGCGGCGCTTGTCCATCGCCCGGCCTGATCTGCCCCACAATGGCCCTCCTCGGGGAAACCCCGCAAGACGTTCAGGTCAATGCCCGCAGGTCAGATGATCCCATTCGTTCAGTGGCGAACCTTGCTGATGAGCCTGGTGCTTGCTGCGATGCCGCTCGCGGCCGTGGCCCAGTCAACGCCAGGTGCCGCTACCGGCAGTGCGGCCGGCACGCAGAGTCCGGCGAGCGCTGCCGCCGGGTCGCCGACCGCCACTGGCCCGGTTGCGCCGATACCGGTTCAGCAGGTTGCGGACCGCGCGGATGACGACGAGCGCATGGCCGATCGGATCGAGCAGCGTGTCGAGGCCCCGGACCCTGCCATCGAGCTCGGCGCTCGTCTGGATGCCATCGAAGTCTCGGTCGAGGACATGCTCCATGCCTACACGCCCCAGGAGTTGCGCCGCCTGCCGGTGATGCGCCTTGAAAGCCTGGAGCGGCACTGGCGCTTCAACCAGCGGCGCTTTGGCAACTGGCGCGAGGAAATGGAGGCGTCCACGCAACCCTACCTGGACGACGCCGCGCTGCTGGCCCGCCGGCGCGCCGAATGGGCGCTCACGCGCGAGGGGCTGCGCGCGCATGAACTACCGTCCGTGCTGGGCGAGCGTTTCGACGCGCTGCAAACGCGCCTGGCGCAGACCGAACAGACGCTCGCCCACACGCTGGCCAGCCAACTCGAATTGCGCCGCAGGGCGATCAATGTCGAGGCGCGCATCCGGCAGGGGCAAACCTCGGTGGAGAAGGCGATCCAGGCGGTCGACCGCCGACTTCTGCGACTTGACTCGCCGCCGCTGTGGGCTGCGCAGGGCGAGGGAAAGACGGTGGCCAACGTTCGCTCCGGACTGGACATCGAGACGCGCTTCGCCACCGAGTTCCGCGAAGCATCCAGGGATCGCGTCCTGCTGCTCAACGTGATGCAGTTCGGGCTCCTGCCGGTGCTGCTGTGGATGTCGTGGCGCAGCCGTCAATTGCCATCGGGCGACGTGCCTTCGGATTCCGTGCGTGCGCTCACGCGGCCGTTCTCGCTGTGGGTGCTGTTGGCGGCGATGGCCGTGTTCGCGATCGAACCCGATGCGCCGCTGCTGGTGCACCAGATCGTGCTCGTGCTGGCGCTGGTGCCGGTGCTGCGCCTTCTGCCGCTGCGGGCCGGACAGTGGCTGGGCCATTGGCCGTACATCGTCACTGCGCTGTTCCTGCTCGCGCGGCTGGGAATCATGGTGCTGGGCAGCGAACTGCTCTACCGGCTGTTCCTGCTCGTGCTGGGCCTGCTGGGGCTGGGCGTCACGCTTTGGATGCTCTACCGCGCCAAGCCTGCGCCAGACGGCCGGCCGCCGGCATGGATGCCCGGGCGTGCGCTGATCATCGCTTCGTGGGTCGGTGTGGCGTTGCTGGTCATCGCGACGGTGGCCAACGTGGCGGGCAACGTGTCGCTGGCGGAGACGCTGGTGTTCGGCGTCAATGACAGCGCTTATGTGGGCCTGCTGCTCTACGTGGGCATTTCGGTGCTGTCGACGCTGCTGCACTGGGCGCTGGGGCGGCCGGTGGCCCAGCGCTTCGTTCGCGCGCCGCAGCGCGCGTCTTCGCTGGCATCGATCGTCTCGCGTCTGCTTCGGCTGGCAGCGGTCATTGGCTGGGTGGCCTACACGTTGAGCGAGCTGCGTGCGCTTCGACCGACCTACGCATGGCTGTCGCGGGTGTTGACGGCCGAGTTTGCGCTTGGAGAAATCTCGATCAGCCTGGGCAACGTGCTGGTGTTCGTGATCGCCGTGCTCATTGCCTTCTGGGCCGCCCGGGCCGTGCGCGCGCTGGTGCATGACGAAGTGCTGGGCCGCATGCATGTGTCTCGCGGCGTCGGCAACAGCGTGGCATCGCTGACCTACTACGCGGTCCTGCTGCTGGGTCTGCTGCTGGCGCTGTCCGCGGCGGGCTTCAAGGTCAGCCAGTTGACGCTGGTCTTCGGCGCGCTCGGGGTCGGCATCGGCTTTGGCTTGCAGAACGTGGTCAACAACTTCGTCTCCGGACTGGTGCTGATGTTCGAGCGCCCCGTGCAGCCGGGCGACACCATTGAAATTGGCACGCTGACCGGCACGGTCTCGGAGATCGGCCTTCGCGCCACCACCGTGCGTACCTTCGACGGCGCGGACGTGGTGGTGCCCAATGGCCCGCTGCTGGCGGGCAACCTGGTGAACTGGACACTGCGCGACCAGAGCCGCCGCATCGAACTGAGCGTGGGTGTGAGCTACAAGGCCGATCCGGCGCAGGTCATCGCGCTGCTCGTCAGCACCGCGCAGCAGACCAAGGGCGTGGTCAAGCGCCCCGAAGCCACGGCCTTCTTCACCGCATTCGGCGAAAGCGCACTGCAATTCAGCCTGCGAGCCTGGACCTTCGACTTCGACAACTGGTATGCGATTCGCAGCGACCTGGCCACCCGCGTCTACCACGCGCTGGCAGATGCGGGCATCGAAGTGCCGTATCCGCAGCGTGACCTGCATGTGCGCAGCGTGTCGCCGGATGCCGAGGCAGCGCTCGGGCGCGTGCGGCCGGACGGACGGCCGCCCGTGGCGCCGGATGGCGCTGCGGCCCCCGACCCTTCCTGAGCGAACACCTTGGTATCAAGCCGGGGCTGCAAGCCCTGGCCCGGTCCATCCGTGCTCATGGAATCCACTATGCACTTGTAACCATTAATTGCCTACATTCGGCGATCGGCCGAAATTCGGGCGCTTTTTTTCATCGCGCCCGAAATCGGTTTCCTCCATCGACATGCAAGGAGTTCCCCTGATGTTCCGTCGCAAGACACTGGCCCACATCCTCGGCAGCCTCGCGCTGCTTGCCGCGCCGCTCGCCTCTCATGCCGCCGACATCGTGCTCAAGGCTTCGCACCAGTTCCCGGGTGGCAAGGGCGATGTGCGCGACGAAATGGTGCAGATGATCGCGCGCGACGTGAATGCGGCCAAGGTCGGTCTGGAGATCAAGGTCTATCCGGGCTCCAGCCTTGTCAAGGCGCAGGAACAGTGGAAGGCCATGCAGACGGGCCAGATCGACATGACCTCGTTCCCGCTGGACTATGCGTCGGGCTTTCATCCGCAGTTCGGCGCCACGCTCATGCCTGGCCTGGTCAAGAGCCATGAGCACGCCGAGCGGCTGAACAAGTCGCCGTTCATGGACGACATCCGCAAGGTGATCGAGGACGGCGGTGCCAAGGTGCTGGCCGACGCCTGGCTGGCCGGCGCATTCGGCGGCAAGGAAAAGTGCATCAGGAAGCCCGAGGACGCCGCTGGCCTGAAAGTGCGCTCCGCCGGCGCCACCTTCTCGCAGATGTGGGCGGGCGCGGGTGCCTCCATCGTCGCGATCCCGTCCAACGAGGTCTACAACGCGTTGCAGCAGGGCGTGGCCCAGGCCACCGATACGTCGACCGGTTCGATGACATCGTTCCGCCTGTACGAGCAGCTCAAGTGCGTGACCGCGCCTGGCGACAACGCGCTGTGGTTCATGTACGAGCCGGTGCTGATCTCCAAGCGCTCTTGGGACAAGCTTGACGACAAGCAGAAGGCCGCGCTGACGGCAGCCTCCAAGAAGGCGCAGGCCTACTTCACCGCCGAATCCAAGAAGCTCGACGACAAGATGATCGAGGCCTTCAAGAAGGGCGGCTCCGAGGTCGTCACGATGACCGAGGCCGAGGCCGACGCATGGCGTGCCGTCGCACAGAAGACTTCGTACAAGGAATTCGCCGAGAAGGTGCCGGGCGGGAAGGAACTCATCGAGAAGGCGCTGAGTGTCAAGTAGCGTCGGCAACGCGGCACACGAGGCCGCGCTGCCGGGATGGGCGCGTGCGGTCAATGCCGTCTCGCGCCTGTTCGGCGTTGCGGCGGCGGCGCTGATCGTGATCTCCATCGTGGTCGTGTGCCACATGGTCTTCATTCGCGCGGTGCTCGGACAGTCGTCGATCTGGCAGACCGAGTTCGTCACCTTCTCGCTGGTGGCTGCCACCTTTCTGGGCGCCCCCTACATCCTGCTCACGCGCGGACATGTGGCGGTGGACGTGGTGCCGCTGATGGTGAGCCACCGCGCGCGCTGCGTGCTGTTTGCCTTCGGCTACCTGGTATCGCTGGCGTTCTGCGCGGCGTTTCTCTACGGCGCCATTCCCTGGTGGTGGGAAGTCTGGGAAAAAGGCCAGACCACCTCGTCGATGTGGCGCGCGCGCCTGTGGATTCCTTATCTGTCCGTGCCGGTGGGCCTGGGCCTGCTTTGCCTGCAATTGCTCACCCAGATCGTGCTGGTGCTGCGCGGGCTGGAACTGCCCTTCGGCCTTGCACGCGATGCCCGGCTGTAGGACCCGTGAACTGAATCGATTCTTCCCATGAGTCCTCTGCTGATCGGGCTTCTGATCTTTTTCATCACCACGCTCATGTTGGCCACCGGCATGCCGATCGCCTTCGGACTGGGTGCCGTGGCCCTGGCCTTCATGGTCTTCTTCGAAGGCTGGAACAGCGTGCACTTCGTGCCGGAGACCGTGTTCGCCGGCCTCACGGATTTCACGCTGGTCTCGCTGCCGATGTTCGTCATCATGGGCGCGGCGGTTGCATCGTCACGCGCGGGCAGCGACCTGTACGAAGCCCTGGCGCGCTGGCTGCATCGCATTCCTGGCTCGCTGGTCGTGTCGAACATCGGGGCCTGCGCGTTGTTCTCGGCGCTGACCGGCTCTTCGCCGGCCACCTGCGCGGCCATCGGCAAGATGGGCATTCCGGAAATGCGCAAGCGCGGCTACGACGCCGACCTGGCCACCGGCGCCATTGCCGCCGGCGGCACGCTGGGCATCCTGATTCCGCCCAGCGTCACGATGATCCTCTACGGCATCGCTTCCGAAACCTCGATCGGGCGCCTGTTCATCGCGGGCATCCTGCCGGGGCTCTTGCTGGTGGCGCTGTTCATGGCGTGGTCGATCTTCCTGAGCTGGAAGCGTGGCACGCGCATCGTCGATCAGGATCGCATCTACACGATGAAGGAAAAGCTCGAGCTGATGCCGCGCCTGCTGCCCTTCCTCGCGGTGATCGTCGGGGTGGTCTATGCGCTGTACGGCGGCATTGCCACGCCTTCGGAAGCGGCCGGCGTTGGCGCCGCGCTGTGCCTGTTGATGGTGATCGTGATCTACCGCGTGTGGAAGCCGGCCGACCTGTGGGCCATCCTGCGCGACGGTCTGCGCGAGTCGGGCATGCTGCTGCTCATCATCGGCACGTCGATCCTGTTCGGCTACATGATGAGTTCGCTGCAGGTCACTCAGTCGGTGGCCGAGGCCATTGCCGACATGCAGGTCAATCGCTGGGTCATCCTGGCGGCGATCAACCTGATGCTCCTGGTGGCCGGCTGCTTCCTGCCGCCGGCGGCCATCATCCTGATGACCACGCCGATCCTGATGCCCGTCATCACGGCGGCCGGCTTCGATCCGATCTGGTTCGGCGTGATCCTCACCATCAATATGGAACTGGGCCTGATCACGCCGCCCGTGGGGCTGAACCTGTTCGTCATCAACGGCATCACGCCCGATGTGAGCCTGCCCACCATCCTCAAGGGGGCGCTGCCCTTCATGGGCTGCATGGTGCTGGCGATCGTGATCCTTTGCATCTTCCCTGAAATCGCCACCTGGCTGCCGTCCAAGGTGATGGGCTGAACCCAACGAAAAAGGGCGCATGGCCTCGATGCCATGCGCCCTTTTTTTTTCCATGCCTGGATCAGGCTGGTATCACTTCGGCGTGCCGCCTTGCTCGGGAACGGTGTGGGGCTTGGCTTCGCGCGCATCGGCATGGCTCTGGCCGTGCTCTTCCGCCTTGCTCGCCTTCGCGACGCCAGAGCCCTGGCCGCGGGCCGTGCTGCCATCCTTGATCTTCGTCACGCCAGGCTGTTTGGCCTGGGCCTTGCTGTCGGCGGCGACTTGTGGCTTGGTGTCGTGGTCGGGCGCAGCTTCAGGGTTGTGGACGTGCTGCTGAGCGAATGCGGTGGAGACGAGTGCGAGTGTTCCTAGTGCGATAAGCGTGCGTTTCATTGGATGTTTTCCTTCCTGTTGTTTACCTTGTGTGACCATTGCTTCGCTTGGCAGCGACTTGCAATGGCCTCCAAGTATAGGAAGGCACCCTATGCCTACTCTTTCTGCAAGATGACATCCGCGTCATTTGGCGCGTTCGGAACCGGGCGACCTGCGGTGCTGGCAAGTGGAGCCTCGGTATCCGGCACAACTCGCGCATAACGCTGGAAGCTCCAATAGGCGCTCGCCCAGTCCATCAAGACCACGAGCCGGTTGCGAAAGCCGATCAGGAAATAGACGTGGGCAAACAGCCAGAACTGCCACGCGAGCCGGCCGCTCATGCGAAACGGGCCGAAAGGGGTTGCCAGGTCGACCACTGCCGAGTTGCGACCGATGGTGGCCAGGTTGCCGTAGTCCGCATATCGAAAAGCTTTGGCGCTTTGCTGGCTCAGCCGCGCCAGGATGTTGGCTGCAGCAGTTCGGCCCATCTGCTTGGCCGCGGGTGACACACCCGGCACCGGCGTTGGCGGCTTGCCCGGCACGTGGCTCTGCGCGGCTGCCAGATCGCCGACGACGCTGATTTCCGGATGGCCGGCCAGGCTCAGATCGGGCTCGACATGGATGCGCCCCGCGCGGTCGAGCGTGGCGCCAGTGGCCTGTGCAAGCAGTTTGCCCAGCGGCGAAGCGGCCACGCCCGCCGCCCACACGATGCAATGGCTGTCGATGCGCGAAACGCTGCCATCGGCCTGGCTGGTGTCGAGCCCGGTGGCGTCGATGCTGGTGACGCGCGAATTCAGGCGCACCTGCACGCCCAGCTTGCTCAACTGCACCAGTGCCTTGGCGCTCAGGCTCTCCGGCATGGCCTGGAGCACGCGGCTGCCGCCTTCGATCAGCAGCACTTCGGCGCTGGCCGGGTCGATGCGGCGGAACTCGCCGGACAGCGTGTGGCGCGCGATCTCGGCCATCGTGCCGGCCATCTCCACGCCGGTGGGGCCCGCGCCGATCACCGCGAAGGTGAGCAGGGCGCGCCGGCGCTGCGGATCGGATTCGCGCTCGGCCGCCTCGAACGAGAGCAGCATGCGCCTTCGGATGTCGAATGCGTCGGCCAGTGTCTTGAGGCCGGGCGCATGCGGCGCCCATTCGTCGTGGCCGAAGTAGCTGTGGGTGGCGCCCGCGGCCACGATCAGGTGGTCATAGCCGATGCGAGCGCCATCGGCCAGCACGACTTCGCGAGTGGCCGGCTCGATCCCCGTCACTTCGCCGAGCAGCGTGGTCACGTTGGCATAGCGACGGAACAGCACGCGCACTGGCGCGGCAATGGATGGCGCCGCCAACCCCGCGGTCGCCACCTGGTAGAGCAGGGGCTGGAACAGGTGGTGGTTGGTGCGTTCGATGACGGTCACATCGACGTCCGCCTTGCGCAGCGAACGGGTGGCTTCGAGGCCGCCGAAGCCGCAGCCCACCACGACGATGTGAGGCCGCGATGCGGCGGGCTTGGACGCTGGATTCATGGTCCGGATGATACGAAGCAACGGCACCCTACTGACACCGTCCTGTCAGTAGGCGCCCTTGTCCTACCTACGCATTTCCCTGAAATCGGCTAGAAAGTCAGGTCCGCGACGACCAGGAGAAAGCTCCGATGCCGCTATCGAGCGCCCCATCACGGGCCGGCCTTCAGGCCCAGGCTGGCGCACTGCACGAACACTTCCAGCGCGTGAGACAGCACAGCATGGCGCTTGCCGCGCCGCTGTCCGCAGAAGACCAGTGCGTGCAGTCCATGCCCGACGCCAGCCCGACCAAGTGGCACCTTGCACACACCACCTGGTTCTTCGAGACCGTGCTGCTGCAGCCCCACCTGCCAGGCTACCGCGTGTTCGACGCGCGCTGGCACTTCCTTTTCAACTCGTACTACGAGGCGCTCGGGCCGCGTCATCCGAGGCCGCAGCGCGGCCTGCTCACTCGCCCGGGTATCGAAGAGGTGCATGCCTATCGCGCGCATGTGGACGCTGCCGTGCAGCAACTGCTGGCGCAACTGGACGATGAAGCGCGTTGGCGCGTGGTCGAGCCGATCGTCACGCTGGGGTTGAATCACGAGCAACAGCATCAGGAGCTTCTGCTCACCGACATCCTGCATGCGTTCTGGTGCAATCCGCTTTTGCCGGCCTACGAGGCGCCTGCGGGGCCGTCGCTGCGTCTGGCTGCTGCGCCACCGGCGGAATCGCCTTGGGTGGATCTCCATGGCGGCGTGGTCGAGGTGGGGCATTCGGGGGCCGGCTTTGCGTTCGACAACGAAACGCCCAGGCATGCCGCGCTGCTGGCCCCCTGTCGCATTGCGCGTCGACTGGTCACGTGCGGCGAGTACGCGCAGTTCATCGAGGACGGTGGCTATCGCACTGCGTCGCTCTGGTTGTCCGATGGCTGGGCCGCGGTGCAGGCGCAAGGATGGCAGGCACCTGCGTATTGGCTTGCGCCGGATGACCCGCGCTTGACGCGCGACCGGCCCGCTGCCGACGGTTGGCAAGTGTTCGGCCTGCAAGGTGTCCGGCCGATGGACCCCACGGCGCCTGTCATGCAGTTGAGCTTTTATGAGGCCGCTGCCTATGCCGAATGGGCCGGCGCGCGCTTGCCCACCGAGTTCGAGTGGGAGGCGGCCAGCGCGCAAATGCAGCAGGCCACCGGGCACGTCTGGCAATGGACGCGCTCGTCGTACGACCCCTATCCCGGCTTCAGGCCTCTGCCTGGTGTGGCCGCCGAATACAACGGCAAGTTCATGGTGGGCCAGCTGGTGCTGCGCGGTGGCAGCCTGGCCACGCCCGAAGGCCATTCGCGGCCGAGCTATCGAAACTTCTTCCCGCCAGCCGCGCGCTGGCAGTTTTCCGGGCTTCGGCTCGCCAAGGAGATCCAATGACGCGCCCAGCCCCGCTGCGCTTTCCCGTTGCCGCAACCCGTTCCGACCCAGCCAGCGCCGATGCCGAGTTCGGTCGTGAACTGCTGGAGGGCCTGTCGCGCAAGCAGCGCAGCATCTCGCCCAAGTATTTCTACGACGCCGAAGGCTCGCGCCTGTTCGACGCCATCTGCGAGCTGCCCGAGTACTACCCCACGCGCACCGAACTGGCCATCTTGAGCGCCAACGCCGCGGACATCGCGCAACGCATCGGCCCGGATGCCGAGATCGTCGAATTCGGCGCCGGCTCCTTGCGCAAGGTCCGCCTGCTGCTGGACGCGCTCGAATCGCCGCGCCGCTTCGTGCCGATCGACATCTCCGGCGAGCACCTGCAAGGTGCCGCCGCCGCGTTGCAGGCGGAGTACCCCGATTTGCCGGTGCATCCGGTCGTGGCCGACTACACGCGCCCCTTCGACCTGCCGCCGCTGCTTGCGGGAAGCAGGCGCCGTGTGGGCTTCTTCCCTGGCTCGACGCTGGGCAATTTCACGCCCGAAGAGGCGCTGGCGTTCCTGCAAGGCGCGGCGCACGTGCTGCGTGGCGGCGGCCTTCTGCTCGGGGTCGATCTGGTGAAAGACCCGGCGCTGCTACATGCGGCCTACAACGACGCGCAGGGCGTGACGGCGCAGTTCAACCTCAACCTGCTGCATCGCGCGAACAGGGAGCTTGGCGCCGATTTCGACGTGGCGCGGGGCTTCGGCCACGCTGCCTTCTACAACGCGCCCCTCAAGCGCATCGAGATGCATCTGTTGAGCCGCCGTGCGCAGGTTGTCCGTCTGCTTGGCCAGCAAGTCGAGTTTGCAGAGGGCGAGACCATCCACACGGAGAACTCCCACAAGTTCACCGTGGAAGCGCTGCGGGCGCTGGCCTTGCGTGCGGGTTTCGGCATCGGCCCGGTGTGGACCGATCCGCAGCGCCTGTTCAGCGTGCACTGGCTGCCGGCGGCACAATAGCTCCCGTGAATGCCCGCCGCTTGCGCGGGCCCGACCGGAGCAAGCCCAATGAAAGCCACCTGGAATGGCGTGACCATCGCAGAGAGCGATGACACTGTGCTGGTTGAAGGCAACCACTACTTTCCTGCCGATTCGCTCAAGCGCGAATTCGTCACCTTCAGCAATCACCGCACCATGTGCGCGTGGAAGGGGCAGGCCAGCTACTACTCGCTGCTGGTCAATGGCGAGATGAACACCGACGCCGTCTGGTATTACCCCGACCCCAAGCCCGAAGCCGACATGGTGCGCGACCGTGTCGCCTTCTGGAAGGGCGTGAAGGTCGAAACCTAGGCCGGCGCATGACCCGCGAATTCTCCGCGCCGGGCACGACGCCCGAGCGCCTGCTGACCGCGCTGGCCGAAGACGGCTACGCCATCCTGGAGCCCGCCGCCACGGCCCAATGGCTCGACGTGCCCTTGTCCGACCTCGAGGCGATGCACGACGACTGGAACGGCCTGCCGCCCGACGAATACCTCAAGGACGGCGGCCGATATCGCACCCGTCGACACGCCTGCTTCGTGGTGCATGGCGGCGAGGTCGAGCAGGTTCCGCACCGCGCGCACTGGCAGCCCGTGGAATACAACGCCTTGCATGGCGGCATGCAGCGCTGGTTCGCACCGATGATGGCGTCCACGGTTGTGAGGCCGGCCTGGCAACGGCTGTTGCTGCGTCTGGCCGATGCGGCCAGCGCCCTGCGTGGCCCGCAGCGCTGGTACATCGAGGCGCACCAGTTCCGCATCGACACCGCCGGCGGCATCGGGCGGCCAACGCCCGAGGGCGCGCACCGCGATGGTGTCGACCTGGTGGCGGTGGCCCTCGTCGGCCGGCACAACGTCAAGGGCGGCGAGACACGCGTGTTCGAGGCCGAAGGCCGGCGCGGCGAGCGCTTCACCATGAGCGAGCCGTGGACGCTCATGTTGCTGGACGATGCCCGCGTGATCCACGAATCGACCCCCATCCAGCCGTTGGCCGAACACACGCCGGGCTGGCGCGACACCTTGGTCATCACCTGCCGGCAGGGCGCCTTCCAGGGCGGCTGAGGTCGCCGGGGCTTCGGCATGAAGCTTGCGGCGGTGCAGGCGCGGTCCCGTCGCGGGCCGGGCCGGGTGATTCCTACATGGAGCTTGCGCGCCGAGCCTGTACAGTGGCCCCCGTCTAAGACGTGTTCATGAATGAGAAAGCGAGGTCCGCCATGTTCAACCACATCCTGGTCCCCATCGACGGCTCCGAGGCATCCATGACGGCCGTGAGCAAGGCCAGCGGCTTGGCGATTGCCTTTGGCAGCCGCATCACGCTCATTCACGTGATCGACAACTATCCCTTCATCGGCGTGGGCGCCGACTATGCGCTGGGCCAGAACGAATACCTGGCCGCCGCCACCGCCAGTGCCAACGCGGCGCTGGCGCGCGGTGTCGCCGCGCTCGCGGCCGAAGGCCTGCACAGCGACCAGCGGGTGATCGACGGCCATGTGGTGCACGAGGGCATCGTCGACACCGCCAATTCGTTGGGCTGCGACCTGATCGTGATGGGCTCGCATGGCCGGCACGGCATCGAGAAACTGCTGCTGGGCAGCGTGACCCAGCGCGTGCTTCAGGAGTCGCGCGTGCCGGTGCTGGTGGTGCGCAGCTGAAGGGCTGCGCGCAACACCGCTACAACGCCACGCTGCGGCCCACGAACAGGATCGGCCCCGTCGGCCGACCGATGGTGGATCCGCCTTCGGGTTCGAGGGTGATCTCGAACAACTGCTGCGGCCCGACGCTGGGCAGCCGCGACACCGGCATCTCCACCGTCTGGCCAGCCTGCACCAGGCCCAGCGAGCTGGGCTGCGCCGCGCCTTGCGCCTTCGTCCAGAACTGAAGCGAGCGGCCCGATGGCACGGGGGGTGTTTCGCCGGTAGGCACCAGGCGCAATCGGTCCTGGTCGAGCTCCACCACCCAGCCGGCATTCGTGCCGTCGGGGCTGTTCAAGACCGCCACATAGCGCGGTCCCGCTGGCATATCCGGTTGCTGAAGCAGCACGGTGCCGAGCGCCACCGCCATGGCCAGGCATGCTGCGCTCAGGCCCTGCCACAGGCGCAGCCTCGACCACGGGCCCTGGCGTGGGCGCGCGCGGGCGGCGGGCATCGACGCGCCTTCGAGCGCCACTTCGATGCGTTGCCACAGCACGGCATCGGGCTGCGCGGGTGCCACGCGAGCAGACAGCGGCAGCAGCCGGTCCTGCCAGGCGTACACGGCCGCCTGCAGCGCGCGGTCTTGCGCCATGGCGGCGCTGAACCCGGCGCGCTCTTCGGCGTTCAGGGTGCCGAGCACGAATTCGGCGGCGGCCGCGTCGCGGTCTTGAGGGGTCGACAGGTCCATCACGCCAGGCACTCCCGCAGGCTGGAGAGTCCGCGCCGGATCCAGGACTTGATCGTGCCCAGCGGCGTGTCCAGCCGCTGGGCGATCTGTTCGTGCGTCATGCCATCGACGAAGGCGAGCATGACGCAGGTGCGCCGCGAGGCCTCGAGGCGCTGCAGGCAGCGCTCCAGGCTTTCGCCGTCGAGCGCGCGCTGCGCATCGCTGGCGTCCTGGTGCTGCTGTGCATCCGAAAGTCCGGCCAGATCGTCCGGATCGAGGCTTTCCATGCGGCTGCGGTTTCGGGCCTCCTTGATGGCCTGATGCCGCACGATGGTGTAGATCCAGCCGCGTGCGGACCCCAGCTCCGGCCGGAACGTGTGGGCGTTCTGCCAGATCTGCAGGAAGGCGTCTTGCAGAACGTCCTGCGCCTGTTCACGGTCGCGCACGATGCGCAGCGCCACGCCAAGCAGCCAACGTGCCTCGCGAAGATACAGGGCGCGTAGCGCAAAGCGCTCGCCGCGCGCGCAGGCGAGCACGGCGGCTTCATAGTCGAACGGAACGGCGTTGTCCATGCAATAGGGCCAGGGGGCGGCGCGACTGTAGCAGCGGCGCGCCGCCGGTGTCCGGTCAGGCGGCCTTCCAGAAGATGTAGTCGGCCTGGTAGCGCACGATCTCCTGGCGTCCGGTGGTGGCCGCGTTGCAGGCGGTGGCCGGAGCCACACCGCCGCGCGTGGCCACGCGCTGGATGTACGACACACCGTTCATCGCGCCCATGCCGCTGGCCGGATTGGCCTTGACCAACTGCATGGGGATGTTGCCGTTTCCGCTCGGCGCCACGGCCAGTTGAGTTCCGGTAACGGCAGAGCCATCTTGCGCGGCCCAGGTGGCCGGCGGTCCGAAGTAGCGACCCACGGTCTGGCCGGCCCGGTTGTTGAGCTGCGCCTTCGGTCCGACGAACACCCATTCGAAGGATCCGGCGGCGCCGGTCTTGGCCCGGCATTCATAGGCGATCTCGCCCACGCCCACGGTTTCCATGGCCACGCGATGACCCGCCGGCACCTTGACCGCATCGGGCAGGTCGTTCTGGCTGAAGCTGGATGCGGGCATCGACGACATGTCGGCGCAGGCCGAAAGCACACCGGCAGCAGCCAGGGTCGGCGCGACAAGAGCCAGTCGCACCGAGCGACGGGTGAAGAGGGACGAAAGCGTATCGGGCTTGAGCATGGCGATTCTCCTGAGGTTGAGATGCGTGACTTCGCCGGCATTGGCCGACGCTCACACATGCCACTAGCCGCGAGGCCCGCATCTGGATGCAGCACCGTGCAAATATATTTTCTGAAGGTGCGAGCGACCGCATCGGCCGGCGCGCAGGACGCCATGCAGCCCCGCGTGTTGGCGCTTCTTCTGGCGACGGGTTATGGCTACCATGCGCTTTTGCCGACCGTTCGGATGCCGACCGAAGAGGGGGCTGCATGGAATGCTCGCGTTGTCGACTCTCCAATCCCGAGGGTAGGCGCTTCTGTTCGGCTTGCGGGCAAGTCCTGGCCCGGCGCTGTCCGGCCTGCCACGCCTCTTGCCTGCCGGATCAGCGGTTCTGTGGACATTGCGGTGCGCCGATGGCGGGGCCGCACGGCGAGACCGAGGCAGCGTCCGCTGGGCCCGAGCGGCGGCAGCTGACCGTGCTGTTCTGCGATCTCGTCGGCTCCACGGCGCTGTCGCACCATCTCGATCCCGAGGACGTGCGGGACATCATCCTTCGCTACCAGCGCACCGCCCGGAGCCTGATCGAGCGCTACGAAGGCGACATCGCCCGCTACATGGGCGACGGCATCCTGGCCTATTTCGGCTATCCCACCGCGCACGAGGACGATCCGGCACGCGCGGTGCTGGCGGGCCTGGACATCGTGGCCGCGCCCTACACGGCGGACGCATCGTTGCCGTCTGGCGCGCGCCTGGAGGTGAGAGTCGGGATCGCCACCGGGCTCGTCGTGGTCGGTGACCGTATTGGCGCTGGAGCGTCGCAGGAGGCAGCGGCGGTCGGCGAATCGATCAACCTGGCTGCGCGGCTTCAGTCGCTCGCGCCGTCGGGCTGCCTGGTGATCAGCGATCGCACGCGCGAGCTGACGCAGGGGCGATTCGAGTTCCGCGATCACGGGTTGCACGACATCAAGGGCTTCGACGAACCCGTGCGCGCCTGGCAAGTGGTTCGCGGCGCAGTGGCCGAGAGCCGCTTCCACGCGCTGCGCGATCGGGGCATGACGCCATTCATCGGGCGCGAAGAAGAAGTCGCCCGAGGACAGGCTCTGCTGCGTCGTGTCGAAGATGGCGCGGGCCAGGTGCTCCTGCTGCTGGGTGAGGCGGGCATCGGCAAGTCGCGACTTGCGGAAACGCTGCTGGACGGCTCGAAGCAGAGGGCTGCGCGTATCGTGCGGCTCCAGTGCTCGCCCTACCATCCGCACAGTGCGTTGCATCCCTTGATCCAGCGCCTCAGGCACGAAGCCGGGCTGGACGGTTGCGAGGCGCCGGGGCAGGCCCACGACAGGCTGTGCCAGTTGCTCGCCTCGGCGAGCGCCGATGAGCCTGAACCCGGCGACCTTGCGCGTCGCGTCGCGGTGCTGGCGGCCTTGCTATCGCTGCCCGAGGATCCGCGCTATCCACCGCCCCAACTCACCGCCCAGCAACTGAAGGCGCGCACGCTCGAGGTGGCGGCCGACTGGCTGCTGGCCCCGTCCGGCAGTGGGCCGTGCCTCGTGCTGGTCGAGGACGCGCACTGGATCGATCCGACGTCGCTGCAGCTGCTCGACCTGCTGGTGCGCCGCGCCGCCGATGCGCCGGCCGGCATCGTCATCACCTCGCGCACAACCTTGGACGTCCCCTGGGTTGCGCTCGGCCATGTGAACGTCATCCTGCTCGATCGCCTTGGCGCGGACGAAGCGGGGGCCATGGCGTGCAGCCTGTTGGCGGACGAAGCGCCTTCCGCGAAGCTGGTGGCGCAGATCGTGCGCCTGACCGATGGTGTGCCGCTCTTCATCGAGGAATTCACCAAGGCGGTCGAATCCCGGATGCCGGTGCAGAGCAACGCCGGCGGCGAACGGCTTTCCAACCTGGGGTCGATGCCGGACAACGGTGCCTTCGGCGTTCCGCTGACTTTGCAGGATTCGCTCATGGCACGCCTGGATCGGCTGGGCAGCGCGAAGCAGGTCGCGCAGATGGCGGCGGTGCTTGGCCGGGAATTCACACGCGACGGCCTGGCCGGTCTGTGCGGGTTGGATCACGAAGCGCTCGACGCGGCACTGGGCGTGCTCATGGAATCCCAGGTGGTGTTCGGGCGGGGCTCGCCGCCGCACCCGGCGTTCGCATTCAAGCACGCGCTGGTTCAGGAGGCGGCCTATGCCAGCCTGCTGCGCCATCGCCGCCAGGAACTGCATGGGCGCGCGGGCACGATACTCGCCAACGTCCAGCCCGGTGGTGCCGCCGTGGAGCCCGAGCTCGTCGCTCACCACTATGCGCTCGCCGGACAGGCGCTGGCCGCCGCGCGCTATTCGGCGCTGGCGGGCAAGCGCAGCCTCGACCGATGGGCCAACCTGGAGGCCCTGGGGCACACGGCCTTGGGGCTGGAGCAACTCGAACACGTTCAGGAAGGCGAGGCGCGAGACCAGGTCGAGCTTGCCCTTCGCATGATCGAAGGCACGGCGCATCGTGCGGTGCACGGTTTTGCATCCGCTCACGTAATGGAGAGCTTTGCGCGCGCGCTGGTGCTGTGCGAGCGGCTGGGCGATGCCCAGCACGTGGTGGACGTTCGTCGGGGGCTGTTTTCCTTCTACTACGCACGTGGGGAACTCGACCTGGCGCGGCACCAGGGCGAGCAGGTGATGCAACTTGCCGAGCACCATCCGGGCGACCGCGATACCCGCGTCCTTGCCGAGTGGATGCTCGGCGTCATGGCCTTCTGGCGTGGCGAGTTCGGCGACGCTTGCGAACGACTGGAGCGCGCGGCTTCTCTCTATTCACCTCATGCCGACGGCGCGACGACCTTGGCCTTGCAGATCGATCCGGCCGTCAATGCGTGGAGTCACCTGACCTGGGGACTCTGGATCCTGGGGCGACCGGGATCGGCCCTGGCGTGTGGTGCGCGCGCGGTGGCCACCGCCCGTACCTTGAACCAGCCGCTCGCGCTCGCCATGGCCCAGTTCTTCCATTGCGCCACGCTGGCCTGCTGCGGCCGATACGACGCGCTGGACGAGCCGCTGGGTGAGTTGCTCGCCGTCACCAGCGAGCACGGGTTGGTCTACCTGGGCAGTTGCGCCAAGGTCCTGCGAGGACAACATTGGATCGAGACCGACCACCACGCCGAAGGCTTGGCGCAGGTGGAGTTGGCGTGGCACGAGTTCCAGGCACAGCAGGCACAGTTGGGCCTGCCCTGGTTGCTTTCCATCATGGCGCTCGGACATGCCGGGGTCGGGCGTACGGCCCAGGCCATGGAAGCGATCGAGGCAGCGCTGCAGGCGATGGAGCGCAAGGGCGAACGTCAGTGGGCGCCCGAGGTCTGGCGAATCAAGGCGAAGGTGCTGCTGATGGGCGGCCCGGATCGCGTGGCCGAAGCAAGGGCCGCACTGCAGACCTCGTTCTCGATGGCTTTGGCGCAGAAAGCAGGCTCGCTGGCGCTGCGTTCCGCAACCAGCCTGGCGGCGCTGCTGGCGCGCCAGGGCGAAGGCGCTGCCGCAAGCGCGATCCTGCTGCCGGTACGCGCGCAGATCACGGAAGGAGAGGGCACGGCGGATCTGCGCGCGGCGGACGAACTGATGTCGGCCCTTCGGTGAGGAGCACAACATGAGCGATCTGCATCCCATGCCGGCCGAGGTGCTTGGGCAAGCGCTGACGATCGGCAACGTCAACTTCAAGAACCGCTTGCTGCGATCGAGCGTTGGCGGACGCAACTGCAACTACGACGGCAGCGTCACGGACGTGTGGAAGAACTTCGAGAAGCGCTTTGCGCAAGGTGGCGTGGGCGGGATCATTTCCACCACGTTTCATGTCAACCAGTCTCGCCTGGCGCCGCTGCAATATCCGTCGATCGCGCTGCAACGCCACGTCTTCGCGCTCAAGAAGTTCCTGCCCGAAATCCGGGAAGAGCATGGCACCCGCTACATCGTCCAGATCGGCGATCCGGGCTATGCCACCTACTCCAGCCTGTTCCCCGAAGACACGGATGGGCTGAGCGCGTCCGACGGCTTCGACTTCGCATTCGGCTACACGAATCGGCGGCGTGCCATGTCGCAGGCGCAGATCCAGGAGGCCATTTCCAACTATGCGAGTGCGGCTGCCCGTGTGCGCGAGGCGGGCGCGGACGGTGTCGAGATCACCGCGGCCAAGGGTTACCTGATCCATCAGTTTCTCAATCCGGGGATCAACGCCCGAGACGACGATTGGGGAGGCTCTGCGGACAAGCGATTCCGGTTCCTGGCCTGCGTCGTCGATGCGGTGCGTGCCGCCGTGGGCAAGGACTTTCTGGTGGGCGTGCGCCTTTCTGCGGCCGATCACAACCAGGATCCGCGCCTGCTCTGGTGGGGGCGGCTGCCCTGGCACTTCAAGCCGGAGGAGCGCCGCAGCGGCAGCGGCATCGACCAGATGCGCAAGCACGCGCTCGCCCTGCAGGACCTGGGCGTCGATTTCCTGCACATCACCGCGGGCTATGGATTTCCGAATCCACACGATGTGCCCGGGCGCTTTCCCTTCGAGGAAGTTCGGATGTTCTTCGACTCGGTTCGGCACTTGAGCGCCAAGGCGTCGGCGCGGGCCGCGCTGACGCATGTCGCGCCCACGGCGTGGCTCGACTGGCTGACCAACATCGGATGGAAAGAGGCCAATGCGGTCAACCTGGACAGTGCCAACATCATCAAGGCCGCCGTGCGAATCCCGGTCATCGTCAACGGCGGGTTCCAGGATCGGCCCGACATCGAGCGTGCTCTCCAGGCTTGCGACATGGTCTCGATGGCACGCGCGTTGATGGCCGACCCCGATCTTCCCCGCCGCCTGATCCGCCGCGAGGCCTCGCAAGTGCCGCGCTGCACGCGCTGCAACAAGTGCGTCGGCCGCACGGCGACGAGTCCGCTGGGTTGCTACGACCAGAGCCGCTTTCCATCCCAGCAGGCGATGTTCGAGGCCATCATGGCCTTCAATCGTCCGGACGGGGCGCCTTCGGGCAGCGATGCCCAGCCGTCCGAAGCGGCGCTGCCGCAGGCGTGATCAGCCCGCGGGCGCCTTCAAGGCGCGACGCGCCAGGGCGCCATGCGGCCTGCGGCCGCAGGCGGTACGAATGGCGCGGGTGATTCGAAGCGCACCGTCTCGCCGGTGCGCGGATGCGCGAAGGACAATTCGCTCGCATGCAGCATCAACCTCGGGGCACGCTGCTGCACCGCGGCGCCGGCATACAGCGGATCGCCCAGGATCGCGTGGCCGATGTGCGCCAGATGGAGCCGAAGCTGGTGCGATCGCCCGGTGTGCGGCGAAAGCAGGAGCCAGGCGGCGCCGTGTTCCGGATATGCCCTCTTCACGCGCCAGCGCGTGAGGCTCGGCTTGCCGGCCGGGTCCACCTTCTGCAGCGGTCGGCGGGGCCAGTCGGCCATCAGTGGTGCGTCGATGCTTTGCCAGGCGTGCGCTTCGTCGTCATCGGAGGAGGGCGCGGATGCGTATTCGGGCAGGCCATCGACGACGGCCTCGTAGCGCTTGTCCATCGCCCGGGTGGCAAACGCTTCGCTCAGCAGGCGCTGCATTTCAGCGCCGCGGGCCATCAGTACCAGGCCGCTGGTGGCAAGGTCGAGGCGGTGAACCACGAGCGCGTCCGGCCATCGCGCCTGGGCGCGCGCCGCCAGACAGTCGGCCTTGTGGGCGCCTCGGCCGGGCACGCACAGAAGGCCGGAAGGCTTGTCGAAGACGAGCAGGTCGGCGTCCTCGTGAATGAGATCGAGGCCAGGGGGCGGGAGGTAGGGTGGTTCGTCGGGAAGCATGGGCAAGGCTCCCTTCGCCGGGGGATGCTCTTGCGGCGGGAGTCGGTCATGATCATCGTTGATCTGAGCAGGCTGTCATCGTTCAGCCACGTCAGGGCGGCAAGATGCCCCTCAGGTCAAACGCCAATGCAAGTTCCGTCCTTCGTCATGAATCCGTCCGCCGTCATCAAGAAAGTACTCAGCACCACTGCCCAGGCCTGGCTCCTGGTGCCGCGCGCCGAGCCAAAAGCGCAGTCGGCGGCTGCTGCGGCCTGAGACAACGACGCCGGTCGCGCCGCGAGGGCGAGGGCGAGGGCGAAGTCGGCCGCATGGGCGGCAAGGCCATTTGCCTTTCGGAACGTTCGAGGCGCAGACTCACCACCCGAGCGTCGCGCTCGGGTTGTCATCAATCCGTCATATACCGCGCGCAACCTCGAACGTTGATCCAAGAGGAAAGTCATGAACGCGATCAAGCGTGCCCGCCGATACATCGAGCAGTACCCTATGGAGCCTTCGGCCCAGATCCTGTCACGGCTGGTGCTGGCACTGGAGACCGAACACGGCTTCGAGTTGTCCGAGCTGTACGAGCTCGACCTCGCCCAATTCGACCTGGCCATCGAGATCCTCAAGGAATGGCGGCTCGACCGCTACTACGCCGGCAAGGCCAAGCTCTTCGATTTGTCGCTGCAACTGTCGCAGATGCAGCCCTGACCGCAAGCCGGTCGTCCTGTCCGATTTGGACATCCATCACTTCATGCGGGTAGGCCCGGGCAAGAGCACGCCGGACCGCTCCACCGATGCGGTTACCGACCGGGTGAGGCGACTGTGAGCCTGTTGGACGCGAGCGTCTCGGTCGCAGGCAACTACGGTGGCGACGAGGCAGGCCTGATCTGCGGCTTTCTCTTCGGTGCCGAGGGTCAGGGCCGTCCGCTGGATTCGTCCGCGGCCGCCCAGTGGCTCGATGCCGGCGCTACCGGTGGGCAGGCCGATGGCCGGCAGTTTGCCTGGCTGCACTTCAACCTGGCGCACGTCGCGGCAGAACGCTGGCTGTCGCGCCATGCAGGGCTGGCGCCCGAGTTCTACGAGATGCTGCACGACGGGGTGGCCTCCACGCGCATCGAGCGGGTGGAGCAGTCGCTCTTCGCCGTCATCAACGACGTGCATTTCGATTTCGCGCTGGATGCCTCCGACATCTCCACCTTGTGGATCAGCGTCGACCGGCGGCTGGTGCTGACCGCGCGGCGCCAACCGCTGCGTACGGCCGATCGCCTGCGCACGGCGATCGCGCGCGGCGATCAGATCCGCTCCACCACCGATCTGCTCGAACGGCTCATGCGCACGCAGGCCGATGTGCTGGTGGCCATCGTGCGGTCGGCCACCGAGCGCGTCGATCGGGTGGAAGACGACCTGCTGGCCGACCGCCGCGTGGCCCGGCGAGCCCGCCTGGGCAGCCTGCGCCGGGTGCTGGTCCGGTTGCAGCGCCTGCTGGCGCCCGAGCCGGCCACGCTGTTCCGGCTGCTGCAGAACCCGCCGGGCTGGATGGCGCCGACCGACGTGCAGGAGCTGCGTGCGGCGGCCGAGGAGTTCTCGGTCGTGCTGCACGACATGCAACTGCTGCAAGAGCGGATCAAGCTCCTGCAGGAAGAGATCGCCGCCAGCGTGAACGAGGACAACAACCGCAGCCTGTACGTGCTGACGGTGGTTACCGTGCTGGCGCTGCCCATCAACATCCTGGCGGGCCTCTTCGGCATGAACGTGGGTGGCATCCCGCTGGCGGAAAGCGGACATGGCTTCTGGATCGTGGTGGCGCTGGTCGGCGCCTTCACCATCGTTGCCGGCTGGCTCGCGCTGAGGCGCCAACGAAAGGATCGATAGCCGAAGCCGGGCTGTCATGGTGCGTTCACTGCTTGGACATTGCCGCGACATCGAACGCGACAACCATTCGCCTCCATGCAACGCGACGACGCATTTCTCGCCGCATGGCGGGACCCGGTGGGTGAGGCCAGCGAAGAGCCGCCGCAGCGGCCCGTGCAGCGCTTTCGCACCCTGTGGATCTCCGACCTGCACCTGGGCACGCCGGGCTGCCAGGCAAGGGCGTTGCTCGACTTCCTGAAGCACACCGAGTGCGAGACGCTGTTCCTGGTCGGCGACATCATCGACGGCTGGCAACTGCGCCGACAGTGGTACTGGCCGCAGGAACACAACGACGTGATCCAGAAGCTGCTGCGCAAGGCGCGGCACGGCACGCGCGTGATCTTCGTGCCTGGCAACCATGACGAGTTCGCGCGCAAGTATCTCGGCCACAACTTCGGCGGCGTGGAAGTGGCCGACGAGTGGGTGCACGAGACGGCCGACGGCCGTCGGCTCTGGGTCATCCACGGCGACCTGTTCGATGGCGTGATCCAGTGCGCCAAGTGGCTCGCCTATGTGGGCGATTCGCTCTACGAGTTCACGCTCAAGCTCAACCGCCATTTGAACTCGCTGCGCGCGCGCGTCGGTCTGCCTTACTGGTCGCTGTCGCGCTACCTCAAGGGCAAGGTCAAGCGGGCCGTCAACTACGTGAGCGACTTCGAAAGCGCCGTGGCGCGCGAGGCGCGCAAGCGCGGGCTGCAGGGCGTCGTGTGCGGCCACATTCACCAGGCCGAACTGCGCGACATCGAGGGCACGCTGTACGCCAACGACGGCGACTGGGTCGAAAGCCTGACCGCACTGGCCGAACATGCCGATGGCCGGCTCGAGATCCTGCACTGGGAATCCCAGTTGCCCGCGCAGCGAAAAGCCAGGCCGGTGCGCGCGCGTGGCGAGACGGCGCCGGCATGAAGGCTCCGGCATGAGGTCGCCGACGCCCGCGGCGCGCAGTCATCCGACGGTGGTCGATCTGGTCTACATCGATGCCGGCGGCGGCCACCGCGCGTCCGCATTGGCCTTGCAGGCGGCCATTGAGCGAGCGGGACTTCCATGGACCGTGCGGCTGGTGAACCTGCGCGAGATGCTCGATCCGCGTGGCGCCTTCCGTCGCGTGACGGGGATGGACCCAGAAGACTTCTACAACCAGCGACTGGCCCGCGGCTGGACCGTGGGGCTGGCGCAGGAACTCAAGCTGCTGCAGGGGCTGATCCGCTGGGGCCACACGCCCCTGGTGCGCAGGTTGCAGCGGGCGTGGCTGCGGCGCGAGCCTGATCTCGTGGTCTCGCTCATCCCCAATTTCAACCGCGCGCTGTGCGAGTCGCTGGCGACCAGCCTGCCCGGCGTGCCCTACGTGACGGTGCTGACCGACCTGGCGGACCATCCCCCGAACTTCTGGATCGAGCCGGGCTTGGCTCAGCACATCGTGTGCGGTTCGGATCGTGCGTTGGCGCAGGCGCGTGCGGCGGGCTACGACGACCGCAACGCGCATGCCGCCTCGGGCATGCTGCTGCGCGCCGAGTTCCATGAGGCGCCATCGCTGCCGGCGGACGAACGCGCGGCGCTGCGGGTTCGGCTGGGGCTCGATCCGGTGCAGCCGACCGGCCTGGTGCTGTTCGGGGGACAAGGCTCACGGGCCATGCTCGACATTGCGCGTCATCTGCCGGATACCGCACTCATCCTGGCTTGCGGGCGCAACGAGCGGCTGGCACAGGCCCTGCGCCAGCCGCACGGACAGCGTGCCCCGCGTGTGGTGCTGGGCTTCACCCCCGACGTGGCCCACTACATGCGCCTGGCGGATTTCTTCATCGGCAAGCCAGGGCCGGGGAGCATCAGCGAGGCGGTGCAGATGCGTTTGCCGGTCATCGTCTCGTGCAACCGCTCGACGCTGCCGCAGGAGCGCTACAACGCCCAGTGGGTGCAGGAATGCGGCGTGGGCGTGGTGTGCCGGGGCTTCGGCGCCGCTGCGCTGCGTCCGGCCGTGGCGCGCCTGCTGGCCGATCTGCCCGAGCACCGCGCGGCCACGGCGCGGGTGAACAATCGCGCGGCCTTCGAGCTGCCGCAGTTGCTGGCGCGAATCCTTGCCGAGAGTGGGCAGACGGGCGGCGGACCAGCCTGGCGGCCCTCTCGCACGTTTCGCAGCGTGGCCTGATCGGTCCCGCCGTCGCGCCGGCGATCGCGTGCGAGCAGCTTGAAATCCTCTTGTCGCCAACGAACAACGTCGGCAAGCGGCCTTTGCCCAAGTTTCTGTGAGAAGTTTTTCTCAACCTAGCCAGCCATCTCACGTTAGACGCGCACGCCGGGGTTTGCACTAAACCATTTGGGTGTAATCGTTAGTTACTATGAGTAACATATGATTACAACAGTCAAACTTCCTTTGGCCGCCGGCGAATCTTCTGCCCGCGATACCAATTCCTCGATGCGCCTGCTGGCTACGGCAGCAGCCTCTGCGCTCCTCCTCGGCCTTTCGGCCTGCGGCGGTGGTGGCGGCGGCAGCGGGGGCTCGGGAGGGTCGACGACCACACCCTCTACGCCAGCCCAGTCGCAGTCCCCGTCCAACACGCCAGCCGGGCACGCTGTGGGCGGTTCGGTGAGCGGCCTGGCCGGCAAGGGTTTGGTGCTTCAGAACAATGCCGGCGACGATCTGTCGGTCAACGCGGATGGCGGCTTCGTGTTCCCGGCGAGCTTGCAGCAGGGCGCGGCCTATGCCGTGACCGTCAAGACGCAGCCGGCCGATCCGGTCCAGACTTGCACGGTCAACATGGGCAGCGGCAGCATCGGCGATGCCGACGTGAGCAATGTCGCGGTCGTGTGCGCGACGCGCAGTTTCGCTGTCGGCGGATCGGTGTCGGGCCTGAAGGGCAGCGGCCTGGTGATCCAGAACAACAGCGGTGGCGACGTCACCGTGCCTGCGGACGGCAGCTTCCGCTTTGCCGATGCGGTGGCCAGCGGCGCCAACTACGCCGTCACCGTGAAGAGCCAGCCGCAGAACCCGACGCAGGTCTGCAGCGTCTCGAAGGGTAGTGGCCGCATGGTGGACGCCGCGATCGACGATGTGAACATCGTCTGCTCGACCGAAAGCTTCGCGGTGGGCGGCTCGGTCAGCGGCCTCGTGGGTAGCGGCCTGAAGCTGCAGAACAACGCGGGCGACGACATCGCCGTGAACGGCAATGGCAACTTCGCCTTCAGCCAGACCGTGGCCAGCGGCGCCGGGTTCGCCGTGACGGTGGCCCAGCAACCGACGTCGCCCAGCCAGACCTGCACCGTCAACAACGGCGCGGGCACCATCGGCGCCGGCGCGGTGAACAACGTGTCGGTGAACTGCTCGATCAACAGCTACAGCGTGAAGCTGAAGGTCAGCGGTCTGGACGGCGTCGGCCTCGTGCTTCAGAACAACGACGGCGACGACCTGCCCGTGTCCGCCAATGGCGACCACATGTTCACCGCACCCGTGGCCAGCGGCACCAGCTACGCGGTGAAGGTGAAGACCCAGCCGACGCTGGTCTCGCAGACTTGTTCGGTGATCAACGGCTCGGGCAGCATCACGAATGCCGATGTGTCCGATGTGACGGTGGATTGCCTGAGCCGAATTGCGAGCTTCATGCATGTGGCATCGCAGGGCATTTCGCTCAAGGGCGCCTTGTCCGCCTATTCGATCGACCCCGTCACCGGACTTCCTGGCGCGGCACCGGCTGCTGACCCGGCCCCGACCGATTTCGCTCCGCTCAGTGTGGCGGTGGCCGACAGCGGCAAGTTCGCATGGGTGCTCAGCGCTGGCGGCAAGCTCGACCAGTTCGCCGTGGCGTCCAGCGGCGCTGCCACGGCGCTCAGCCCCGCCAGGGTCAGTGTCAGTGCCACCTCGAGCGCGCTGGTGCTCGACCCCAAGGGCCGATTCGTCTACGCGATCGACATGTTCCAGGGCAGCGGCAACCAGGGCCGATTGACCGCGTTGGCCATTGGCCAGGACGGCACGCTGAGCGCCAAGCCCCGCGTCGACGTGGGTGTTGCACCGATTGCCTATGCCGCCGATCCCACCGGCCGCTACATGTACGTCGCCAACAACGGCAAGTACATCGGCGTGCATCCGGTCGGTGAAGACGGCCTGGCCGGCGCAACCTCCAGCGCCAACGTGAATGCGTTCGTCCTTGCGCTGGCGGCCAATCCGGATGGGCGGAAGGTCTATGCCCTCACGACCGACACCGAAGGCGTCAAGGGCTGCGTGTCGGACTGGATCCTGCGTCGCGGCTCCGGTGACGGGCTGACGTCGTGCACCCAGGATCGCATCCAGCTGCAGAGCTTCGACATCGACCAGGGTGACGGCAGCCTGACCGCATCGGGCATGCCCCTGAGCGTGGGCAGCGCTGTCGGCCTGAAGGTGCATCCGAACGGACGATTCGTCTACGCGCTGATGGCCAATGGCGCCGTGCGCACCTTCACGGTCGATGCAAACAGCGGCGCCCTGAACGAAACGAGCCACACGGACGCACTCGGCGAACCTCTGCTGGCCGCGCAGATCGATCCCGCGGGCCGCTATGCCTACGCGCTGACGGCGACCCAGGGCATGCAGATGGCCGCCATCGACCACGCCACCGGCGCGCTCGTGCCGCAGGGTCCGGTGCTGTCGGCACCCAGAAACACGGCGCTCACTGCCGCGGCGTTGGGTCAGTGACGGAAGGGCGGCGGGCTGGCCGGATCAGCCTGCCCCGCGCGCCCAACGCACGATGTCCGCCGCGCCCATCGCGCCGGCCTGCCGCGCCACCTCGCGGCCACCCTTGAACAGGATCAAGGTGGGGATGCTGCGGATGCCGTAGCGGGCGGCCAGTGCGGGCACCGCTTCGGTGTCCACCTTGGCCAGGCGCATGCCCGGTTCCAACTGGGCGGCGGCTTGCTCGAAGCCCGGTGCCATCTGCCGGCAGGGGCCGCACCATGGCGCCCAGAAGTCGACCAGCAGCGGCAACTGGCTGCGTGCAAGGTGCTTGTCGAAGCTCGCAGTGTCGAGCGCCACCGAATGGTCTGCGAACAGCGGCCGATGGCAATGGCCGCAATCGGGCGCGGCGCCAAGCTGGTCGGTGCGCACACGGTTGGTGGTGTGGCAATGCGGGCAGACGACGTGGATGGATTCGGCGGTGGTCATGCGGCGCAGATGCGGCCGCTCGGGCCCGAATGCAAGGGGGCCTCTGCGCAAGCCTTGCAGGTGCGGCCCTGGACTTTGCCGTAGCATCGCCCGCCAACGCACCGAAGGAGATACGCATGGACCGCCCCCTGTTTTCCGCCACCATTGCCGGCAGCCTGCCCAAGCCGGCCTGGCTGGCCGAGACGCAGAAACTCTGGCCTCAGTGGAAGGCCGATGGTGCCGAGCTGGCCCAGGCCAAGGCCGACGCCACGCTGCTGTGGATCAAGGCCCAGGAAGACGCCGGGCTCGACGTCATCGGCGACGGCGAGCAGTCGCGCCAGCATTTCGTGCACGGCTTTCTGGAGCAGGTCGAGGGCATCGACTTCGAGCACAAGGTGAAGATGGGCATCCGCGACAACCGCTATGACGCGATGGTCCCGCAAGTGGTGTCGGCGCTCCGGCTCAAGGGCCGGGTGCATGCGACCGAGGCGCAGTTGCTGCGTGCGCACACCACCCGCAAGATCAAGTTCACGCTGCCTGGTCCGATGACCATCGTCGACACCGTCGCCGACCGCTTCTACGGCGATCGCGTGAAGATGGCGATGGCCTTTGCCGAACTGCTCAACCAGGAAGCGCTGGCCCTGCAGGCCGATGGGGTGGACATCATCCAGTTCGACGAGCCGGCCTTCAATGTCTACATGAAGGATGCCGCCGACTGGGGCGTCAAGGCGCTGGAGCGCGCCGCCCAGGGCCTGACGTGCACCACCGCGGTCCACATCTGCTATGGCTACGGCATCAAGGCCAACACGGACTGGAAGGCCACGCTGGGCGACCAGTGGCGCCAGTACGAGCAGGTGTTCCCGGCCCTTGCGGCCAGCCGTATCGACCAGGTGAGCCTGGAATGCTTTCATTCGCACGTGCCGCCCGAGCTGATGAAGCTGCTGGCCGGCAAGGACGTGATGGTGGGCGTGATCGACGTGGCCAGCGAAGAAATCGAGACGCCCGAGCAGGTCGCGCAGACCATCGGCGAAGCGCTGAAGTACGTACCCGCCGATCGCCTGCTGCCCTGCACCAACTGTGGCCTCGCGCCGATGAGCCGCGAAGTGGCGCTGGCAAAGCTGCAGGCACTCGGCCTGGGCGCGGCACTCGCACGCGAGCGCCACGCGGCCTGAAGCGCGGCTACGCCAGGGCGATCGACGCTCGCGCGGCCCGCCAGGCTGTCCATTGCCGCGCCACCACCGGCACGGCCAGCGCGGCGCCGGCCAGCGTCGGCACCAGGCCCGGAAAGATCAGCAGCACTGCGGCCAGCGCGAACAGGACCTGCTCCCAGCGCTTCATCTGCGTCAGGAAATAGCCGCTGAGCGACGCCGCAAGCGCGGTGATGCCCAGCACGCAGCCGGCAAAGGTGACGATGAAGTCGCCCCAGGTGAAGCCCTTGGCCACCAGCAGCAGGCTGGGCGAGAACACGAACACGAAGGGCACCAGCACCTTGGCGAGGCCGAGCCGGAACGCCGTGTTGCCGGTCTTGAACGGATCGCCGCCGGACATGCCCGCCGCCGCATAGGCCGCCAGCGCCACTGGTGGCGTGATGTCGGCCAGCACGCCGTAGTAGAAGACGAAGAAGTGCGCCACCAGCGGCTCCACGCCCATCTGCACGAGCGTGGGCGCGGCCACCGTGACCATGATGATGTAGTTGGCCGTGGTGGGAATGCCGCAGCCCATCAGGATGCAGACCATGCCGGTCATGAGCAGGGCCGCGAACAGGCTCATGCCCTGCGTGCTGGCGAGCCAGGCGGGCACGACCACCGAGGCCGCTTGCGCCAGCGTCTGCGCCGCGCTCGTGATGATGTAGCTCACCTTGAAGCCCACGCCCGTGAGCGTGACGACGCCGATCACCAGCCCCACCGTGGCCGCCGCGGCGCCTACCGCCAGCGCGTACTTGGCCCCGGTCGCGAAAGCCTCGGGAATCACCGGCCATTCGATGCGCCCCTGCATGCCGCCGAAGCGGTGCGCGGCCCACATCAGCACGGCGGCGGCCACGAAGAGCCCCATGCGGATCTGCATCGACATCGGGCCCCAGTCGACAAAGGCCAGCAGCGCCAGCGCCACGTGCGCCAGCACGGCCACCGCCCAGTTGAGCGCCACGTTGCCGGTGGTGCGCAGGCTCAGGCCGACGATCATGCAGGAGCTGATGCCGACGAAGGCCGCCAGGTACGGCGTGCGCCCGCTCACCAGGATCCAGATCAGCAGCACCAGCGGCACGAGTGTTGGCCAGCGCTCGGCGAGCGACGCGCGAAGGCGCGGCATCTCTTCATCGGTCAGGCCCCGCAGACCATGCCGCTTGGCCTCGAAGTGGACCTGCATGAACACGCCGAAGAAGTGCATGAAGGCCGGCACCACCGCCGCCGCGATGATCGTCTGGTAGGGCAGGTTGAGAAACTCGATCATGAGGAACGCTGCCGCGCCCAGCACCGGTGGCGTGATCTGCCCGCCGGTCGAAGACGCTGCCTCCACCGCGCCGGCAAACTCGCGCCGATAGCCCACGCGGATCATCGCCGGGATGGTGAGCGAGCCCACCGTCACCGCGTTGGCCACCGACGAGCCCGACAACATGCCGAACATCGCCGAGCCGAAGACGCTCACCTTGGCCGGCCCGCCCGCGTAGCGCCCCGCCACGCTGGAGGCGATGTCGAGGAACAGTTGCCCCAGGCCGATGCGCGTGGCCATCACGCCGAAGAGCACGAAGTGAAAGACGTAGGTCGCCACCACGCCCACTGCCACGCCATAGATGCCCTGGCTGGTGAGGTACTGGTGATTCACCAGCTGCGACCAGCTGGCGCCCGCATGCTTGAGCAGCCCGGGGAACGCCGGACCGGCCAGCGCGTAGGTCATGAACAGGATGGCGATCACCGGCAGCGGCCAGCCCATGCTGCGGCGCGTGGCTTCCAGCAGCGTGACGATGAGGATGGAGCCGAACACCACGTCCGTGAGGCTCGGGTTGCCCACCCGGAACGCCAGATCGTCGAACACGATCGGGATGTAGAGCACGCTGGCGGCAATGGCCAGCGCCAGCAGCCAGTCGATGAGTGGAACGCCGCCCGGCGCAAGGATGCCGGAGCGCGCGGGCGCCTCCAGCATCTTCTTGCGCATGGGAAACACCAGGAAGATCAACCCCAGCACGAAGGCCAGGTGCACGCCCCGATGCGTGATCTCCTGCAGCAGGCCAAAGCCCGCCGTGTAGTAGTGGAACAGCGAAAGCAGCAGCAGGAGCGCCGCGATGATCCAGGTGGCTGGCGGCACCGTCGGCCGAAAGCGCATCTCTGGGTCGTACTTGCGTTCCAGTTCCTGGAGCGCGGTTTCGTCGGGCAGGTTCGCTGCGGCGGCTTGGGTCATGGGGGCGGTGTCGAAAACAAAAAGAGCCGTGCGGGTTGCACTGCTCGCAAGAACATCGGCGTGCTTACTTGATCAGGCCGGCTTCTTTGTAGAACTTCTCGGCGCCGGGGTGGAACGGAATCGCCACGCCCTTCACCGCGTTTTCCTTGGTGATGTACTTGCCCTTGGCATGGCCCGCCGCCAGCGCCTTCTGCGCGGCATCGCCATAGAGCGCCTTGGTGATCTGGTAGACCGTGTCGGTGTCGGCCTTGGCACTGGTCACCCATTGCGCGCCGACGGCCAGCGTCTTGACTTCCGGAACATCCTTGTAGGTGCCGGCCGGGATGTCGTCCACCGAGAAGTAGGGGCTGTCGGCACGCAGCTTGTCCGCCGGTGCGCCGCTGATGGGCAGAAGCTCGATGCCGGCACCGCTCGATGCCAGCTCGGCGATGGCGCCGGCCGGTGCGCCGCCAACGAAGAAGAAGGCGTCCAGCGCACCATCCTTGAGCTTGTCGCCGGCCTGGTTGGGCTTGATGTATTCGGGCTTGATGTCGGACTCCTTCACGCCGAATGCGGCCAGCACCATGCGGGCGTTGATGAGCGTGCCCGAGCCCGGCTCGTCCAGCGCCACGCGCTTGCCCTTGAGGTCCGCCACGCTCTTGATGCCCGAGCCCTTCTTGACCACCAGGTGGATGCTTTCGGGGTAGAGGTTGGCGATCATGCGGATGTCCGTCACCTTGGGCTTGCCCTCGAAGGCGCCGGTGCCGGTGTAGGCCCAGGTGGCCACGTCGGCCTGCGAGAAGCCCGACTCCAGCGATCCGCCGGCGATGGCGTTCACGTTGGCCAGCGAGCCGTTGCTGGCCTGTGCCGTCACCACGATCTTGCCCGGCTGCGAGACGGCGTTCGCGATCATGCCGCCCACCGGGTAGTAGGTGCCGGCGGTGCCGCCGGTGCCAATGCGGAAGAACTGCTGCGCGCCGGCCGTGCCTACCAGGGCTGCGGTGGCCAGCAGGGCGACGGCCATGTGCTTGAACTTCATCTGGAATGCTCCTCGGGAAAAGAAAGAGTGAGTTGTGATGGCTTGAACCGCTGACCCTAGCCAGCCCATGCGGCCCGGTCCAGCGGGATTGCCCGCAGATGGGACGAGCAGCTTTCATGCCGGGCTATGCTCGGCGCGATGCCGTCGCCCGAGCCATTCATGCAGCAGCCCAGCTTTGCAGAGCTGACGCGCGTGCGTTCCTTCATGCATCTGTGGCTCGCGCGGATCTTCGGCACTGCCGGCCAGCAGATGCTGATGGTCGCCATCGGATGGCACATGTACGACCTCACCGGAAGCGCCTGGGACCTGGGTCTGGTGGGCCTTTATCAGTTCGTGCCTGCACTCGCCCTGGCGTTGTGGGCCGGCCACGTGGTGGACCGGCACCATCGCGGGCGCATCCTGGCGGCCTGCCTGGCGGTGCAGGGCGCGGTGGCCGCGGTGCTGCTTTTTGCGCAGGTGGGCGACTTTGCCTCGCGCGGACTCCTGCTGGCCTTGTCGCTGGCGTTGGGCGGTGTGCGCGCGTTCCAGATGCCGGCGCAGCAGGCGTTGGTGCCGCTGCTGGTGCCGCCCTTGATGTTGCCGCGCGCCATGGCCTTCAGCTCCGCGGGCACGCAAGGGGCGGTGATCGGTGGCCCCGCGCTGGGTGGCCTGCTCTTCGTGGCCGGGGCCAGCACGGTGTACGGCGCATGCCTGCTGCTCTTCGCGCTGGCCGCCTTCGTCATCGTGAAGGTGCGCTACCAGCAGCCGCAGCGGCAGAAGGAGGCGGTCACCCTGCAGACCCTGCTGGCGGGCGTGACCTTCATCTGGCAGCGCAAGAGCGTGCTGGGCGCCATCTCGCTGGATCTGTTCGCGGTGCTGCTCGGCGGCGCCGTGGCGCTACTGCCCATCTATGCCAAGGACATCCTGCACACGGGGCCATGGGGGCTGGGCCTGCTGCGCAGTGCGCCGGCCATCGGCGCGCTGGCCATGTCGGTCGTGCTCACGCGTCGACCACCGGACCGGCACGTGGGGCGCACCTTGCTGGTGGCCATCGGCGTGTTCGGCCTGTGCATGATCGTGTTCGGCCTGTCGCGCAGCTTCTGGCTGTCGCTGACGGTGCTGGCGATTTCCGGCGCGGCGGACATGGTCAACGTCGTGATCCGGCAGACGCTGGTCCAGCTGGAGACGCCGGACGAGATGCGGGGGCGCGTGAGTTCGGTCAACTCGATCTTCATCGGTGCGAGCAACCAGTTGGGCGAATTCGAATCGGGCGCGACCGCCGCATGGCTCGGACCGGTGGGTTCGGTGGTGCTGGGCGGCGTGGGCACGGTGCTGGTGGCGCTGTCGTGGGTGTGGCTGTTCCCGACGCTGGCGCGGCGCGATCGCTTGCAGGCGGACGTTGGCGGATCGAAGGCCTGAGCCGCTCAATCACCGAACAGATCGATCGCCTGGGGGATGTGCAGGCGCAGATCCGTCAGCGGCTCGGCCACGCACGGCAGGATCCAGCCTTCTTCCTTCTCTTCGCGCAGCAGGCCCGGCCATTCGATCGCATAGCGCACCGCGCCGCCTTCGTGCATGCGGCACATGCAGGTGCGGCATGTGCCGTTTCGGCATGAGGTGGGCAAGTCGATGCCCGCGTCTTGCGCGGCCCGAAGCACGGTCTGGCCGGGCAGGGCGGCGAATTCAAGGCCAGCGGGTTCGATGCGAATCTTCATGTCGGTGGTCTGGCTGCCGACCCTGGTCGGGGGTCGATTCTCGCCTCGGGCGACAATAGCGGGTTTTCCGCTGAAGGCGCGGTCCCCGGGGCCGCCACACGTTTGCCATGTCCGAATACCAAGTCCGGCCCGCCACCCTGCGTGACGCGAAGGCCGTTGCCGAAGTCCATGCCATTGCCCTGAAGGCTGCCTACGCAGGCATCCTTCCCGACGACCAGCTGTCCGCGCTGGCGCCTGCCTCGCGCGAATCGAAATGGCGCGAAGCGATCGAATACGCCGAGCCGCAGGTCCACGTGGCCATGCTCGACGGTGAAGTGGTCGGCTTCGTCGGCTTCGATCGCTCGCGCGACCCCAAGACACCGGCCACCGCCGGCGAGATCTGGGCCATCTACATCAAGCCCGAACACTGGGGCAAGGGCGTGGGCGTCGCGCTTTGGGACGCCGCGCGCGAAGGCCTGGACGAAGAGGGCTGCACCACCGTCACCATCTGGGTGCCGCTGCGCAACGACCGCGCCATGCGCTTCATGGAACTGGCCGGATTCAAGCGCGAGATGAAGACCGCCGGCACCACGGCCGTCGGCACCGCGCGCATCGAGCAGATCCGCCTCAAGCGCGACGTGAGCTGACAGGGCAAGTCGGGGGCGGCATGCAAATGCGCCGTTGGCTTCTTGCTTTTTGCCGGCGTATGTGCCCAAGATCGTCTGCCATTACCGCCTCCCTTCGACTGGAACCTTTCATGCAACTCGACCGTCGTGCCCGCAGTGTCCGCAACCTTGCCTTGTACATGGCTGCCTCTGCATCGGGCATGGCGCCAGCAATGGCGCAGGATTCGCAAGACCTCGCCAAGAAGCTGAGCAACCCGGTGGCCGCGCTGATCAGCGTGCCGCTGCAGTTCAACTACGACGAAGGTTTCGGTCCCAACCGCGAGGGGCACAAGACCTACATGAACTTTCAGCCGGTGGTGCCCATTTCGCTCAACAGCGAATGGAACGTCATCTCGCGAACCATCCTGCCGCTGGTCGACCAGAGCAACGTGGTGCCGGGCACCAGCCAGTCGGGCATTGGCGACATCACGCAGAGCTTTTTCTTTTCCCCCAAGGAGCCGACAGCCGGCGGTCTCATCTGGGGCGTCGGACCGGCCTTGCTGCTGCCTACGGGTTCCGATCCGCTGCTGAGCGCGCGCAAGTGGGGCGCGGGCCCGACCGCCGTGGTGCTCAAGCAGGACGGGCCCTGGACCTACGGCGCACTGGCCAACCACATCTGGGGCTTCGGCGGTGTCGAGACGCGCCAGGACGTGAGCAACACCTTCCTGCAACCCTTCCTGTCCTACACCACGCCGACGGCCTGGACCTTCACGGTCAACAGCGAATCGAGCTACGACTGGAAGAACAAGGAATGGACGGTTCCGGTCAACGCGATGGTCTCCAAGCTGGTCAAGTTCGGCCAGCAGCCGGTGAGCCTCGGCGTGGGTGCGCGCTACTGGGCCGACAGCCCTGAGAACGGCCCGCACGGATGGGGCGCACGCGCGATCGCGGTCTTCCTTTTTCCCAAGTAATCCAACCATCGGAACGCAATGGCATCCAGCCTTCTTCTCCTCCTCGACGACATCGCCACCGTTCTGGACGATGTGTCGGTCCTGACCAAGGTCGCTGCCAAGAAGACTGCCGGTGTGCTCGGCGACGACCTGGCGCTCAACGCGCAGCAGGTGGCCGGCGTCAAGGCGGATCGCGAACTGCCCGTCGTGTGGGCGGTGGCCAAGGGCTCGCTGATCAACAAGGCGATCCTGGTGCCGGCCGCCTTGCTCATCGCGCATTTCGTGCCTCAGCTGGTCACACCGTTGCTCATGGTGGGCGGCGCCTTCCTGTGCTTCGAGGGCGTCGAAAAGCTGGCGCACCGCTTCCTGCACAAGGAAGAGGCGAATGCCGAGCGCGCCGAACTCAAGAAGGCGCTGGAGACCGGCGAGGCCGACCTGATGAAGGTCGAGAAGGACAAGGTCAAGGGCGCGATCCGCACCGACTTCATTCTCTCGGCCGAGATCATCGTGATCTCGCTGGGCGTGGTGAGCGCCCAGAACTTCACCACGCAGCTGACGGTGCTGGTGGGCATCGCGCTGGCGATGACGGTGGGGGTGTATGGCCTCGTGGCCGGCATCGTCAAGCTGGACGACCTGGGCCTGTACCTCAGCCGCAAGGCCGGCAGCGTTGCCCAGGCCATCGGCCGCGGCATCCTCTTCGCCGCGCCGTGGCTCATGAAGGCGCTTTCTGTCGCCGGCACGGCGGCCATGTTCCTGGTGGGCGGCGGCATCCTGGTGCATGGCGTGCCGTCCGTCGCGCACGCCATCGAAGAGGTGCTGGCCGGCTGGGGCGGCGTGGGCGCGGTGGTGGGCAACATGCTCGCCAATGCGGTCATCGGAATCGTCGCCGGCGCGGTGGTGCTGCTGGTGGTGGAAGGCGTCAAGAAGATGCTGGGCAGCGGCAAGCGCGCCGCGACCTGAACACTTCCGTCTTGCCGGCGCAGCGCTGGCCGGGCACGCCGAGTCAGGCTCGCCAGTCGTGCCAGGTTGCCCATTCGCGGCCGGGCGGCGCCTCGATGCGCATCGGCAACGCGCTTTGCGGATGCGGAAGTTCCAGCTGCGTGGCATGCAGCCACAGCCTTTGCAGGCCCAGGCGTTCGGCGATTGCGCGGTTGAGCGCCCCCTTGCCGTGCGTGGCGTCGCCGATGATCGGATGCGCGATGTGCTTCATGTGCCGGCGCAACTGGTGGCGCCGGCCGGTCAGCGGCTCGAGTGCGAGCAGGGCGCAGCGCGTACTCGGAAAGCTGCCGTAGGGCAGCGGAAGTTCGTACCGTTCGAGCGTGCGGTAGCGCGTCTGCGCAGGTTGCTCTTCCAGTCGGCCGGCGCGTGCATCGTCTTCCATGCGGCGCAGCGGATGGTCGATCAGGCCGGATTCCGGCGGCCAGCCGCGCACCACCGCCACGTAGTGCTTGCGCACGGCATCCGGCGCCTCGAAGACCTGGCCCAAGGTGCGCGCATGTTCGGCACCGAGCGCGAACAGCAGCACGCCGCTCGTCCCCTTGTCCAGCCGGTGCGCTGGCCATACCGGCCGGCCGATCTGGTCACGCAGCAACTGCACCGCAAAGCGCGTCTCGCCGGCATCCAGGCCGGTGCGATGCACCAGCAGGCCGGCTGGCTTGTCGATGGCGACGATCGCCTCGTCCTGGTAGAGGATGCGGAGCACGGTTCAGGCCGAAGGCGCCGGGGCTTCGACAAGCAAGGCCAGCGCGTCTTCGCGCCAGAAGACGAGGGCGTCGAAATAGCCTTCCCACACGCAGCCGTTGCAGCCCCGTCCGCAGCAGGTGGTGGGCTGCGGGGGCGGTGCTCGCATCCGGTCCGTGTGACCCGCATCGCGAAGCGCGGCTTGCAGAACGTCGATCAGCGCCAGGGCCGATGTGGCGTCCACCACTTGCGGGAGGGTCGGCAAGGGGAGCATGGCGCGCGTGCCAGTGTCAGGCGGCCGTTGTCGCGGCGCTGCCCTGACGCGCGGGCCACAGCACCGACGCGATGGCCAGCACCATCAACACGACCGCGACCCAGTCCTGCCAATGCACCGTTTCGCCCAGCCATAGCGCGCTGCTGAACACGCCGATCACCGGGATCAGCATCACGCTCAGCGTGGAGGCCACGGGCGGCAGGCTGCGCGCGAGCACGAACCAGGCGGCATGGGCAAAGCCGAAGATCAGCACCGCGTTGTAGAGCACGGCACCCCATGTCGCCGGCCCGGGTGCGTGCCACTGCGGCCGCTCCAGCACGATGCACAGCAGCGTCATGACGATGGCGGTGAGCGTCGTCATCCAGAACGACAGCGTGAGCGTCGGCAGCGGAATGGTGGTGCGGCGCAGCAGCTGCGTGCCCAGCGCCCAGGTGCAGGCAGCCACCAGCGCCATCACCACATAGCCCGGATGGCCCGCCAGGTGCGTGAACTCATGCCACAGCAACAGCAAGACGCCCAGCGCCGCGGCGCCCACGCCCAGCCAGCCTCGGCGCGCCATGGGCGACTTGAACAGCAGCGCGCCGAGCAGTGCCGAGAAGATCGGCATGCTGTAGCCCAGGATGGCCGAACGGCCGCTGGGCAAGTGCTTGAGCGCGACGATGATGCAGGCGTGCCAGACGAACATGTTGGTCGCGGCCAGCCACAGCAGCTGGAGCCAGTGCTGGCGCGGCACCCGAAATGGCACCTTCATCCACACCAGGGCCAGACCCAGCACCGGAACGCCCAGCCAGATCGACAGCGCGCGGAAGGTGAGCGGCGGGTAGTCGGTCACCCCCAGTTTCATCACCGGCCAGTTGAGACCCCAGAAAAGCGTGAGTGGAATGAGCAGGGCGAGTTGTTGGCGGGTGAGCGACGGCATGGCGACCGATTGTTGCAGCAGTGGGGAACGTGCGTGCCATCGGGGACAATGCGCGCCCATGACCGACTCAAGCCAAGACCAACGCCCCATCCTGATCGCCGGAGGCGGCATCGGAGGGATGTCGCTTGCCCTCACGCTGCATCAGATCGGCGTGCCCTGCATCGTGTTCGAGGCGGTGCCGCAGCTGCAGCCGCTGGGGGTGGGCATCAACCTGCAGCCCAACGCCGTGCGCGAGTTGTACGACCTGGGCATCGACGAGCGCCTGCTCGACACCATCGGCATCCAGGCGCGCGAATGGGCGCTGGTGGGGCGCAACGGCAACGACGTGTACGCCGAGCCGCGCGGTCTGCTGGCGGGCTACCGGTGGCCCCAGTATTCGGTGCATCGTGGCCAGTTGCAGATGCTGCTGTATCGCACCGCGCTGGAACGGCTGGGGCCGGATGCAGTGCGGCTGGGTCAGCGGGTGAGCGGCTACCGCAACGATGCGGATGGCGTGACCGCCTTCGTCGAGCAGGCCGATGGCCAGCGCCGCGAGGTGCAAGGGCGGCTGCTGGTGGCGGCCGATGGACTGCACTCGGCCATCCGCGCGCAGATGCATCCCGACCAGCCGCCGATCCAATGGGGCGGCGCCATTCTCTGGCGCGGCACGACGCCGGGGGTGCCGATCCGCACCGGAGCGTCGTTCGTAGGGGTAGGGTCGCTGCGCCATCGCGTCGTGCTCTATCCGATCTCGCCGCCCGATGCGGCGACCGGCCTGGCCACCATCAACTGGATTGCCGAGATCACCGTCGACAACTCCAAGGGCTGGACGCAGGGCGACTGGAACCGCCGCGTCAAGCTCGAGGACTTCGCGCATCACTTCGATGGCTGGAACTACAGCTGGCTCGACGTGCCGGCCATGCTGCGAGGTGCCAAGGAAGTGTTCGAATACCCGATGATCGACCGCGACCCGGTGCCGACCTGGGTCGACGGGCGCGTGGCGCTCTTGGGCGACGCCGCGCACGTGATGTATCCGGTGGGCTCCAACGGTGCCAGCCAGGCCATCGTCGATGCACGCGTGCTGGGCGCATCGATCGTCGAGCGTGGCATGACGCCGCAGGCGCTGCAGGCCTATGACGAACGACTGTGCGCGGACATCTCCGCGCTGGTGCTGCGCAACCGCGGCGCAGGCCCCTTCGGCATCCTCGGCCTGGTCGACGACCGCTGTGGCGGCGTGTTCGACAACATCGACGACGTCATCCCGCCCGAAGAGCGCAACGCCTTCATGGCGCGCTACAAGCAGGCGGCAGGCTTTGCCATCGACGCGCTCAACCAGGCGCCGCCGACCATCGCGCCGGGTGCGAAGGCCAAGGCCTAGCGCGCGCCGCCCTGCGGCAGCACCAGCGCGAACAACTCGTTGCGAAAGTGGATGCCCAACCGGGCGAAGGCTCGGTTGCGGTAGGTCTTGACGGTCGGCACCGACAGGCGCAAGTCTTCGGCAATGCCGTCTTGCGTCATGCCCACCAGCAGGCGGGCGCAGACGTCCAGTTCGCGCGCAGTGAGTTCGGGGCTGAGGCTCGCAAGCCGCTCGCGTAGCGATTCGGGCGAGGGCGGGCGCCTCACGGTCTTGGCACGCAGAGACACCTGCTTGCGAGCCAGCGCCAGCAATGCCGGCGCCAACTGCTCGAAAGCGCCGATCTGCGCATCGCTGAGTTCGTGCTGGTGCGCGTGCCGATAGAAGTTGACCGCGAAGAGCGAGTCGTCGTCATCGTGCTGCACGATGGACAGCCGCTCCAGCATGCCGTGCGCTTCATAGACTCGCGCACGATGGTCGTCGGCCACCTCGGCAGCCGTGATGTGACACAAGTGCGTGCGCTGCACCGGCGAATCGTCGAAACGCAGGCTGCGGTCCGCGCGGCAGGGGCCGGACAGATAAGCGTTCCAGCACGAGCGCGTGGTATCGGGAACGCCCAGGCTTGCCGACATGTGCAGTTGCGGCGCACTGGCCGGGCCGAATTGGTAGACCGACCAGGAAGCGGCGGGCAGCACCGGATGCAGTTGCGCAAGGAGCTGGTTCTCGAATGCCTCGTCGCCCAGGTGCCCGACCATCGCGCCCATGGCGGCCATTGCAGCGCCCATTGCGGCCGAGTCTTCGGCCGGCGTCCCGGCCGGGCGCCAGCTGGCGGGGGTCCATTTGCGCATGTCTTGTCTCCGTGATTGCGTGCCTTGTCATCTTCTGGGATGACAGTCTTCGCCCGTGGGTCCACCTACGCTCGGCGGCACTGAAGCTGATTTTGCACCGCCATGGAATTCGAATCGATTGCCCCACCGACATTGAGGTCCTTCTGCGACCTGTCGGTGGAGGTGGCCCGGCCACAGGAAGTGGGCGAGGCCGTGTACGGCATGCGCCGTGTGATCCCCATCATCGGCGGCACCGTGCAAGGCGAAGGCTGGCGTGGCCGTGTGCTGCCCGGTGGCGCCGACTTCCAGCTGATCGTGCATCCTGGCTACGTGGAGCTCGATGCCCGCTACGTCATCGAGGCCGATGGCGGCGATCTGGTGTTCGTGAAGAACCAGGCGGTGCGCAGCGGCCCGCCGGCGCTGATGCAGCAGATCGCGCGCGGCGAGGCGGTCGATCCGTCGCAGATCTACTTTCGCTGCCAGCCTCGCTTCGAGACGGCATCGCAGGCGCTGGCTTGGATCAACGAGCGCCTGTTCGTCGGCGCCGGCGCTCGCTTGCCGGATCGCGTCGCGATGCGCCTGTTCGCGCTCGACTGACTTTTTCTTACCCATGAATCGGAGACATGACATGAATTTGAGCCGACGCCTGGCGTTGTGCCTCGCCGCACTGGCGCCCTTTGCCGTTCACGCCCAGGCCGCGTATCCCGACAAGCCGGTGCGGATCATCGTCGGCTTCCCGGCCGGCACTGGCCCGGACATCGTCGCGCGCCTGCTGGCGCAGAAGCTTTCGGAAGGCTGGGGCAATCTCGGGGTCATCGTCGACAACAAGCCCGGCGCGGCCGGGCTGATCGCGGCTTCGGAGGCCGCCCGTGCCGCGCCCGACGGCTACACACTCATGCTTGGCGAAACCGGCCAGCTCAGCATTGCGCCGAGCAGCTATGCCAAGCTGCCCTACGACCCGGCCAAGGACTTCGTGCCGGTGTCGCAGGTGGTGACTTCGGACTTCATGCTTCTGGTCAATCCGCAGAAGGTGCCGGCGCGCAACGTGAAGGAATTCGTCGCCTGGTCCGCGAAGCAGAACGGGTTGTTCATGGCCACCTTCGGCGCAGGCACGCCCGGCCACTTCGGCGCCTTCATGTTCGGCGATGCGGTCAAGCTCAAGCCCGAGGCCGTGCACTACAAGTCGACCGGCGACGCCTTGAGCGGCATCTTCGGCGGCGACGTGCAGGGCGTCTTTGCCAGCGCGGGGCTGTCGGCGCCCAACGTCAAGTCGGGCAAGCTGGTGGCGCTCGCGAGCACCGGCGCGCAGCGCACGCCCATCCTCCCCGACGTGCCCACCTTCAAGGAACAGGGTTTCTCTGGCCTGGAATTCAACTCCTGGTTCGGCATCGTCGCGCCGGCCAAGACGCCGCCCGAGATCGTGGCGAAGCTCAATGCCGACATCGTTCGGGCGATGCAGTCGCCCGATGGCCGCAAGAAGATGGAAGACGCGGGGTTCCAGGTGACGGGAACGAGCCAGCAGGAATTCGCGCGGATCATCGCGGCCGACACCGCCACTTGGAGCAAGGCCGTGAAGGCCACCGGCTTCAGGGCCGACTAGAACATCACGGGCGCCGATCGAAGACACATCAACCGGAGACAAACCATGCGGACTTTCACATCCAATGCATTGACGGTGCCGATCCTGGCCGTGCTGGCCGGGTGCGGCGGCGGTGGCGGCAACGTGGTGGCGTTGACGAATCTGGACGCGCAGGCCTCGGAGGCGCGCTGCGCCGATATCGCGACCAAGTCCGGACTGCAGTCCACGACACTCAAGACGCGCTACGTGGCGGCGGGCACGCGCCGGCCGGGCACGCAGACATCGGGCGACTTCCTGCCCGGCCATTGCGTCGTGACGGGCAGCGTCGACCCGCGTACCGGCGTCGATGGCAAGCCCTACGCGATCGGCTTCGAACTGAGCCTGCCGGATCACTGGAACGGGCGCTTCCTGTACCTGGGCGGCGGCGGCAACGACGGCACCTTGCGAGACACCTCGCTCAGCTCCAGCATCTCGATCGGCACACCCTCGCCGCTGGGCCAAGGGTATGCCGTGGTCTCGACGGACGCAGGGCATCAGGGCACCAGCGCAAGCTTCGGCGCCGACCCGCAGGCGCGCATCGATCATGCCTACAACGCGCACGACAAGACCGCGCAGACGGCCAAGAGCCTGATCGCATGGCGCTATGGCAGAAAGCCCAACTACTCGTACTTCTCGGGCTGCTCGGGCGGCGGACGCCAGGGCATGATGTTCTCGCAGCGCTTTCCCGATTACTTCGATGGCATCACCGCAGGTGCTCCCGCGATGCGCGTGTCCAGCGGCGCCACGGTGGCTGCCATGTGGAACAACCGCAAGTTCACCGACATCGCCCCGGCCGGTGCCGATGGCAAGCCCGTGCTGTCGCAAGCCTTCTCGAACGGCGACCTGAACCTGGTCTCCAACGCCGTGCTCGCTGCCTGCGACGCGGGCGACGGCGCCACCGACGGCATGGTGCAGAACACGCGTGCCTGCAAGTTCGATCCGGCCGTGTTGCAGTGTGCGGGCCCCAAGACCGACCAGTGCCTGAGCGCACCGCAGGTGGGCGCGCTCAAGTCCGTGTTCGGCGGCCCGGTCAATTCCGCAGGGCAGGCCTTGTACGTGACCCAGCCGTGGGACGCCGGCATCCGCGATGCGGGCTGGCGTGCCTGGACGCTGGGCACGTCCACGACCGGCACACCCAACTCCCGCTACAACGTGCTGATGGTCGATGCGCTGGTCAACGAGTTCTTTACTCCGCCCGATCCGACCTTCAACCCGCTGGCGTTCAACTTCGACACCGACCCGGCGCGGATGCAGGCCTTCTCGGCCATCTACGACACCTACCGCGACGACCGGCTTTCGGCATTCAAGGGCCGGGGCGGCAAGCTGCTGTTCATCCATGGCATGTCCGACCCCATCTTCTCGGCCGATGAAGTGGTCGAGTACTACGAGCGGCTTGCAGCCAACAACGGCGGCATCGACGCCACGCGTTCGTTCGCGCGAACCTTCCTCGTGCCCGGCATGACGCATTGCTCTGGCGGGCCCGCCACAGACAACTTCGATTCGCTGCAGGCCATGGTGGATTGGGTGGAGAGGGGCGTGGCGCCGGACGTGATCGCGGCAAAGGCCAGCGCCAGCAACGCTTACTTCCCGAATCGCACACGGCCGCTGTGCCCCTATCCGACCTTCGCTCGCTACAAGGGATCGGGCAGCATCGAAGACGCGGCCAACTTCAGTTGCGTGGCCGGCTGAGACGCTGGCAGACGCGCGGGAATGGCGGGCGGCGATGCGTGGCGTCCTACCGGGGCTGACGGCGGGGGATGACGGCGCGGGCATGGCGGCTGCCCACAATGACACTCCATTGCGGCACCCCCTTGCCGCGTAGAGGAGAGACCATGCCCATCCCGCTTCCGCTTCTTCTTGCCGTCGCCTTCATCCTGGCGGCGATCATCGGATCTGACGGCGCATTCGCGCAGACCAGCGCTGCGCCAGGCACGGCTGCACGCGTGCAGCAGGAGCGCGCCACGTGCGACGGTGTCCAGCAAGACAAGGCCGCCTGCCTGCGCGAAGCCGGTGCGGCCAAGGAAGAAGCCAGCCGCGGCGGGCTGACGAATCCTGCTGATGCGAAGGTCGACGCCAATGCGCTGGCCCGCTGCCAGATGCAACCGGCCGCCGATCGCGCCGACTGCGAAGCACGCGTGCGTGGGAGCGGCGCGAGTTCCAGCAGCGGCAGCGTAATGGGAGGAGGCGTGATCCGCGAAACGGTGACGCCGGTACCCGCCAAGTAATTTGGAGCAACGCGGTGCGCATCCGGCACCGCTCATTCAGCGGGGGACCCTTCGGTATGCTCGGTGCTCCATTCTTTCTGCACGGGTTGGCAGCACCATGAATCGATCTCCCCTGAAGCTTTTTGGCTGGGTGCTTGCCCTGCCGCTGGTCGCCTCGGCCGCACTGGCGCACGCTGCACCCACGCCAGCCGAGACGCGGGCCATCGCGAAGGAGGCGTACATCTATTCCTTCTCGATGCTCGAGAACTACAACACGATGTACAAGCAGGTGGGCACGCCGGGCGGCAAGGAATACGTGGGCGGCTTCGGGCAGTTCCGCCACTACGCCGAGGCTTACACGCCGGACAACCACGACGTCGTCACCCCCAACAACGACACGCCCTATTCATGGGCGTGGCTCGACCTTCGCGCCGAACCCTGGGTCGTCAGCGTGCCCGCCGTCGCGGACAAACGCTACTACGTTCAGCAGTGGGTGGACCTGTTCACCTACAACTTTGCATACATCGGCTCGCGCGCCACCGGCAACGGCGCGGGCACTTACATGATCGCCGGCCCCAAGTGGAAGGGCAAGACGCCGCCCGGCATCAAGAAGGTGTTCCGCTCGGAAACGGACATCGTCATGACGCTCACGCGCACTGCGCTCAATGGCCCCGAGGACATCGAGGCGGTCAAGGCGGTGCAACAGGGCATGAAGCTGCAGCCGCTCAGCAGCTACGTGCACAAGGCGCCACCTCCAGCGGCGCCGGCCATCACGTTCCCGCCCTACGATCCGGCCAAGGCGCGCTCGCACGACTTCATCGGCTACTTCAACTTTCTGCTGCAGTTCACCCAGCCGCCGCATCCGAGTGAAGTGGCACTGATGAAGCGCTTTGCCTCGATCGGCATCGCTCCGGGCAAGCCTTTCGACGCGGCGAGCCTGCCGCCCGAGACGCTGGCAGCGATCGACCTGGGCGTCAAGGACGCGCAGGAAGCGCTCGCAGAAAAGGCCAAGGTCACGCTGTCGTCCAACGGCCTGTTCGGCAGCCGCGCCGACATGAAGAACGACTACCTCACGCGCGCCATTGCGGCGCAGAAGGGGCTGTACGGCAACTCGCTGGTCGAGGCCTGGTACGGCGGCTACGTGGGCGACGGCACGCAGCTGCAGACGATCCACTTCGCAAAAGGGCAGTTGCCCCCCGCCAGGTTCTTCTGGTCGATCACGCTCTACACGCTGACCGACCGCTTCTTGTATGCGAATGACCTCAAGCGCTACTCGATCGGCGATCGCACCAAGGGCTTGAAGCGCGATGCAGATGGTGGCCTGACGCTGTACGTCGGCCACAAGTCGCCCGGTCCGGACAAGGAATCCAACTGGCTTCCTGCACCCGATGGCAAATACAGCGCCGTCGCGCGCATCTACGGGCCGAGCAAAGCTGCGATGGATGGCACCTGGAAGCTTCCGCCTTTGACGCCGGTGGCGTCGAAGTGAGCATGCCAGGTGGCCGCGTGACTGCACGCGGCCCCGGGCGTCAGTTCACCGGCTGTGGCTGCGGGAAGCTCCAGGCGCCGCTCAGGACCTCGGCGCGTGGACGATACAGGCGGACGGTGTAGTTCCATCCCTCGACGATCGGCAGGCAGTTCGCCGCGCCGCTGTCGCAGCCGCCGAACTGCATCACGATCGAGCCGTCGTCGCTCTTCTTGGCCGTGAGGTTGTTCAGGGTGTACGCGTTTGCCGCGTTCTTCTCGAAGTAGCCCTGCGCGTTGTAGACGCTGACCGACCAGAAGCCGTCGACCGGGACGTCCTTGGCCGTGAGGCGGTACACCGTCTTGCCGTCATTCTTCGGCGGAGTCACGTTGAGGTAGGTCGCATCCTTGTCAGGGTTGCCGCCCCAGGCCGCGGCGGCGCCCACGAGCCGGCGAACCGGGTCCACCTCGGCCGGCGTGCCAAAGGCCTTCTTGAAATCCGGGATGGTGGTCGACAGCACGATCAGCGCGTCGCGCACCTTCTTCTGGCTCACCGGGTCCCAGTTGGGCAACTCGAGCTTGCCGACATCGCTCTGGGTGACCTTGATCGCGTCCTGCAGGGCATGGACCTGCTTGATGTCCTCCTGACTGGAGGGGTCCACCAGCGTTCGGATCGCCGCCACGACATACCGCGTGCCGACGTTCTCCTTCGTCAACGTGTAGGTGCCCGCGCCGTAGTACACCTTGGGAACGTAGTGATCCTCGTTGATCACCTGCAGAGCCATGTAGCGCTTGCCCGGATCGGGCATGGTGATGGTCACCGGGCCGGCGTCTAGGTCAAAGACGCCCGAGGTGTAGAAGGTGTCGCGATTCAGGCGGATCACCGTCTGGTGCTCGATCGAGGCCGGCTCGCGACGATGGAGCAGTTTGCCCAGCCCGCCTTGCTGGGCCAATGCGCCAACGTACCTGTCGGATTCCGCGCGCACGAAATTGTCGACCGTGACGGGCAAGGCGCCGGCGGTCGGCTGAGGGGAGGGGGGCTGGGCATGGGTGGTGCCGGCGATGGCGAGAGCGGCGCTCATCAGGCAGGCGCGAGTGTGTATGTTGCTCATGACATCCTTAGCTTAAAGCAGGCGTGGCCGACTGGCCACGCATGAAGATCCTAGCGCGCGGCCGGCTGCCCGCGTTCGGCAGTGGACAAGCGTTGCAGGTCGCCAGGTTTCCACGCCTTGTCGAAGAACGCCTTCTCCGGTCCGTAGAGCCGAAGAAGGACGAAGTAGCCTTTGCCCGGCAGCGTCTTCAACCAGTTCTTTCCGTTGCCCGGGGAACTCGGACCGAAGTAGATGTCGGTCGAGCCGTCGGCGTTCTGGACGGGCTTGTCCATCGTGTTGATGGAAGGAAAGGGCTGGCCGTTGTCGACACCGGCTGCGGTGATGGAGTCGTAGATGGTCACCGACCAGAAGAGCTTGGCGGGGATGTCCTTGGGAAGATTGAGCTTGTAGCGGCGTGAGCCGTTGAGGAACTCGCCTTTCGAGTCGACATAGGTCGCCGGGTATTTGGCGCCGACGTTCTCCATGTTGACCGCCATGCCCGGACTGGCCGAATACGCGAAGGTGAAGAACCCCGTTCTCGGATCGATGTAGTTGAAAGTGTCTGCCGTGAATGTGGCGTTGCCCGGGAAGACATTGAGCCACTTGCGGTCGGGGTACCAGACGCCATTGGGCACGATGGGAGACGGCGAGTAAGCGACCGCATGACCGATGTTGGTGGCGGTGCGCGCGGCCTGGTCCAGGATCTTGGCCGTGCGCGCATCGGGCTCGAATGGCTTGCCCTTGATGATGCCCAGGCTCGCGAGCATGCCGCGCATCTCCATGTCAGCAGGGTCGACGTATTCGTTCTCGATGAAGCGCGAGAGCATTTTGAAGGCCGAGCCGTCGCGCGGATACAGCATGTTGACCGGCACGTTGGAGGCATTCGGAAACTCCATCGGCTTGGCCTGCGCCTCCTTGCCCAGCGGATAGATCCTGGTCTGTTCCATGACCTCGACCGGCTCAGCCAGCTGCTTGGGGTCGGAGAAGAAGCCCCGCCAGAACACGAACACGCCGTAAGTGCGCGAGCGCATCGTGATGTAGCCGGCCGGGACTTCGCCCTTGAAGTCCGGCGGCAGCACCAGGTACTTGCCTCCCTTGCCCTGGTCCGGTCCAGGCAGCCCGACGTCGCCGCACCACCGGCGGCCCTCGATCTCGCCTTCGCTGCAGATGGGCCGCTGGAAGAAGTCATCCAAGATGCCCTGCATGCCCGGCGGCACCTCGATGACCATGGGGCCGTCCTGCTTGAGGTCGAGGTAGCCCATCGCATAGATGACGTCCGAATTCGGCGTGGTCACCAAGGTCTTGGCATTGAGTCGGTCCTTCCAGATGGGCAGGACGTTGTAGCCCTTGCCGAATTGCTTTTCAGAGCCCTCCTTCATGGCGTACATGTTCAGCGCCGGCTGGGCCCAGATGTAGCTCTGAACCGCACGCTGAAATAGCAGTTCGTCCTTCAGGCGATTGACGTCGTTCTGCGTGGGATAGCCCTGCTTGAACGGGACGTTGGCAAGTTCGTCGAATCTCGAAGATGCGGCGGTCGCGCCCATGGCGACGAGCGCCGTGGCCATGGCCACGGCAATGCGGCTTGCACTCATGCGAATAGCTCCTTGTGAATGGAATTTGCGCAGGCCGCCCGGAAACGGGCAGGGGCGGGCGCTGCTTCGGGGGCGCGCGCGGTCACGGCGCCTTGTTCACGGGCGGTGGCGTCCAGGCTCCCGACAGGATCTGCTCCTGCGGCCAGTAGGTGCGGATGTACAGCGAAAACTCCTCGGCCTTCGGCGCAGGCAGCCAGTTGCTCTCCTTGTCGGCGCCGGGTGAGTCGGACTGCACGTACAGCGTCATCGAGCCGTCGGCGTTGGGCTGAAGGTTCTTGTTCTTCGTGCCCAGGGAGTAGCGCTTGAGCGCGTTGTCGGCAAAGAAGTGGTGCTGGTTGTACAGCGTGAGCGACCAGAAGCCCCGGACCGGCGGCAGCGCCCCCTTCGGAAACGTCACGGTGTACTTGTTCGCCCCGTTGAGACGAATGCCGTCGGCATCCAGGTCCTGATAGAAGTACTGGGTCTCGTTGACCTTGTTGATGAAGATGTTGGACTTCGCCGCGGCGGTGCGCGTGAAGTAGTCGCTGCCGAAATTGGCGCCGTTCTTCACCGTGCTCCAGTTGGCCGGCAACTGCAGGCCGTAGTTCCGGAACTGGAACAACGGATCGACGATCTGCTTGTCCGCATCGGCCGCTGCCTTGACCAGGACCTCCTTGGCCTTCGGGTCTGCTGCGGCGACTGCCACCAGGGTGTTGGCCCGCGCATAGATCGCTTCCTCGCCGGGCAGGGGCTTGGCGTCCTTGAGCACGGCGCCCAGCGTGTCCCAGAACTTCTCGGGGACGACCCACTTGGTTTCTGCGTCGCCGCTGCTCGCCTGGGCCGGGAATTTCGGCGACTTGGTCCAGTCGACAAGCTGCATCTTGCCGGTGAACTCCGAGAGCGGGTAGGCGTTGATGCCGGTCAGCGGCGCCTGAACCGCCTTCTTGTCCTGCGGCGTGTCGTCCTGGAAGACGCGGGGAATGACGGCCCCCGTATTGCTTCGGGCCCTGAAGACCTTGGTGATGCCCTTCGGCACGGTTCCCTTCCAATCCGGGCCGACCAGCAGGTAGAAGCCGGGCTTGGTGCCGTACATCTTGCCCATGTCGGCAAAGCTGTCGGTGCGCAGGTCGACCACCTGGTAGACCCAGAAACGGTTGCCGAAGTCCGGAACCTGGATGACGACGGGGCTTTGGTCCAGCGCCAGAGACATGAAGCCGTAGACCACATCCTGGTTCGGACAGGCCACCAGGCGCTCGTCCGGCGTGATGTAGTCACTCAGCATGGACAGGCGATTGGACGGGCCCACGGGCACCGTGCCGCCCATCAGCCCTGCGTGCGGCAAGTCCTTGAAGGTGAGCCTGCGGTTGTACAGGTTCGTCATGGGCCACGCCCAGAAGTAGATGTCCTTGGCCGCCATCTCCAGATAGCTGTCCGGCATCTTGGAAAGAGACGATGCGCTCGGCGATGTCGGCGCGGCCGTGGTGGCCGCATAGGCCGCAGAGGCGACTGCGAGCGCTGAAGCGGCAAGCGCTGAAGCGGCGACCGTTTGGGCGGCCACATGGCAGGGAGAAAAGACTCGGCGAACGCTCACTGGCAACTCCTCTTGCCGCACTGGCAAAGACCTCAGCCTAGCGCACATTCTCGATGCGCCCAACTTCATCTCGTGACAGTCTTGCGACTGCCATGCATGGCCGGATCCCAAGTCCCCCATGGCTGGGCGGATGTGCCACCACGCGGCATAGACCATTCGCCAAATTGCCGCGCCCCGCCGGAGCGTGACACATTGCGCCTGCTCCGGCGACAAGCACGGACCGAGGGACGCGAGATGGAAGACAACGCCATGCGCGAGTTGGTCAGCATGCGCCGAAAGGCGCTCACGGGCAGCGACGATGGTCGCCGGCCGTGGGGGCTCGCGCTTTCCGGCGGCGGCATCCGCAGCGCGACCTTCTGCCTGGGGCTGATGAAGTCGCTGGCCTCGAACCGGCAGTTGCTGCGCTTCGACCTGCTATCCACCGTCTCGGGCGGAGGCTACGTGGGCTCGATGTTCGGCCGCCTGTGCACCCACGCCAGCGATGCCGACGGCGTGCGCGCCGTGGAAGGCGCATTCGCCGAACTGGACAAGCTGCGCTTCGGCTGGTGGCTTCGCAGCAATGGCCGCTACCTCATTCCCGGCGGCATGCGCGACACGCTGTTCGCGGTGGCGCTGTATCTGCGCAACCTCCTGGGCACCCACATCGAACTGGCCATTGCCGCCACGCTGGTGGGCATGGTGCTGGCGGCAATCAACCTGGGCGCCTGGGAACTGATGGCGGTGCTGGTCGACCTGGACAACGCCGACCTTCCGCCCGTCGCGCCCGTGCGCTGGGCCACGCAACTGCCCACGCTGTGGCTGCTGCTTCTCATACCCTGGCTGTGTTCGATCGTCGTGGCCGACTGCTACTGGGCGGTGCGCGACAAATCAACCAGCGCCAGCATGCTGCGGCAGGTGCTGCTGTGGGTGGTGCTGGGCGCGGGTGCGTGGTGGGTCGGGCCCATCCTGGAAGATCGCTTCGGCGGCCCCTTGTGGCTGGCGCCGGCCTTCCTCGTGTTTGCCACCTGCTGGGTGCTGGCGCTTTCGTGGGTGCTGGTGCAGCGCGGCCGTGGCCGGCCGCCCAACATTCTGCGCAACCAGTTGACCGATGCGCTGGCGTCCGTGCTCTATGCGGCGCTGATCGTCGTGTTGCTCGGCATGCTCGACTGGGCCGCCTGGTGGCTGGCGGCGCACACGCGCGAGTTGCGGGCGTCGTACGGCGGGGTGCTCCTGGTGGTGGCCGGCGCGATGCGTGCGCTGCTGCCCATGTTCTTTTCCGGCAAGCGCGAGGCGCCCGGGCTGGGCAAGAGCCTGCTGATGACGCTGGCCAGCGTCTTCGGGCTGATCGTCGCCTTCTGCCTGGCGGCGTGGTGGATCGGCGTGCTTTATGCGGCGGTGCTGCTGCCCGTCTTCACGCCGACGGGCCTCGACTTTTCGCGCGGCTGGATCTGGCTGGGCACCATCGGCGTGATCATCGTGAGCTATGCGCTGGTGACGGGCCGCAACTTCGGCTTTCTCAATGCCTCGTCGCTGCACATGTTCTACAAGGCGCGCATCGTCCGCGGCTACCTGGGCGCGGCCAATGCCAGCCGGCTGGGCGCCGATCCGTTGGATGCGCTGTCGGGCCTGTCGCCGCCCAGGGTGCCGGTCGGCCAAGTGGACGAGCACGACGACATCGCGATCTCGCAATATGCGCCGCACCGCGTCGGCGGGCCGGTGCATCTGGTCAACGTGTGCATCAATCAGACGCACGACCCGAAGCAGCAGCTGTTCAACCGCGATCGCAAGAGCCTGCCGTTGACCGTCGGGCCGCAGGGCTGGATGCAGGTGGCGGGCTCGCAGTGGACGCAGGCCATGCCCAAGGGTGCGCTCACGCTCGGCGCCTGGGCGGCCATCTCGGGCGCGGCTTTTGCGCCCGGCCTCGGGCGCCTGACGCGGCGTGGCCTGGCGGCCCTGTCGGTGTTCGCAGGGCTTCGGCTGGGCTATTGGTGGGACAGCAAGGAGGCCGGCCTGACCCAGCTGGGCGCGGCTCGGCGCGTGAGCACGTTGTTGATGAAGTCGCGCTTCATCCTGCTGGAATGCTTCGGCGCGTTTCCCGGCAGCGGTTCGCCGTTCTGGTACCTGAGCGATGGCGGGCACTTCGAGAACACCGGCGCCTACGCGCTGCTGCGCGAAGAGGCCGAGTTGATCGTGGTGGCCGATTGCGGCGCAGATCCTGATTACCGCTTCCACGATGTCGAGAACCTGGTGCGCCGCGCACGCATCGATCTCAATGCGGACATCGACTTTCTCAAGCCTTGCCCGACCACGGCGAACTGGGACCGGCTGGGCCTGTTCGGTTCGCTCAACGATCTGGCTTCGAGCACCAGCCAGGCCTGCCTGGCGCTGGCGCGCATCAACTACGCCAGCGGGCAGCGCGGGCATCTGCTGCTGGTCAAGCCCAACGTGTCGTCCGATCTCGCGGTGGACCTGGTCAACTTCAAGGCGGCCAACCCCAACTTTCCGCAGCAGCCCACCACCGACCAGTTCTTCGACGAAGCCCAGTGGGAGTGCTACTTCCGACTGGGCGCGGCCATTGGCGAGCGGGTGGACGCCGAGGTGCTGGACCGCGTGGCGCGCGACACGAGCGGCCTGTTCGACCTGGATGACGGTCGGCCCACCAGCGTGCCGGCGGCCGAGACGAATGGCGAAGGCGCGGCGCGCGTCTCGGGCGCCGTCGCCTCGATGAGCCGGCTTCAGGCGCGGGTGATCCAGACCGGCGCGGTGACGGCTTCGCTGGGCATCGGCACGGCAGCGACCATCGGCGTGGCGCTGTGGCAGAGCATCGACGCGGTGCGTACCGAGGAGCAGAAGCAGGACGCGGCCGAGAACGCCGCCTTCAAGGACTTGAGCGAGCGTTGGGCGCGGTTGCGCGCGGGCAGCAGTTCGAACGAGGCGACGTCCTTGCTCGCCGCGGAACTGCTGCGCACCGGCGACCTGCTGTGTCGGCAGGGGCGCCAGAACTTCATGGCGAACTTCAGGCTGTCGGTGCGTATCGTGGACGACGCCAAGTCCGCCTGCGCATCTCAATCGCCCAACAGTCGCACGCCGGCCTGCCAGCGCCTGCTGGATCGCGGCAACGGCATCGATTGCCTGCAGCCCGCGAGCGAACCCGCCTGCAAGCCGCGCTATTGGGCGCGCGACTATTCGGGCCGCACGCCGCCGCAGGAGAACTGCAGTGGCCTGGGCAGCAGTTCCACGTCGTTCGTGACTGCGCTGATGGCGCGTGCGGACGAGTCGTTCCGCATCCGGTTCAGGGAGCCCCCGGCGCAGACGGTGGATGCGTCGGCAACTCGCGCGGCGTCGAGTGCCGCACCCGCGCCCGCCGAGCCGCTACCGTCGCCGCCGGTCGTCGCTGCTGCAGCGGAGGGCGAGGCGCCCGCTGCGGGGGCTGCTGGTGCGGATGGCGCAACGCCTTCGAGCGACGTCGGTGCTGGTGCTGGTGCAGGTACAGGTGCTGGCGCCGGTGCTGCAGCTGGTGCGGTGGCGACACCGCCGGCGTCCGACGTCGCTGCTGCCCCGGCCGCACCTGCCGCGCCCGCCGAACCTGCCAGGAGCGTGCCGCCGCCGAGCCCCAACGTCTGCGCAGGCAACCTGGTCTACGTGAAGGTCTACGGCCAGGAGTCGCGCGAACAGGCCAGGGACTTCAGGGCGCCGTGGCGCGCCCTGGGCGCCACCGTGCCGCGCACCGAGGACGTGCTCGAAAGCTCTCGCATCGCGGGCCGCTCGGCGCCATCAGGGCAACGCCAGCCGACCATCCTCTATCACTACGAGACGCAGGCCGAATGCGCCAAGGCCATGGCCCGGGCCGCGCCGCCGCCCACCGGCAAATGGGTCGTGCGTCCGTTGCCGAGCACTCAGACCGCCGCCTACGGAACGATCGACGTGTGGCTGCCCCGGCCGACGCCGAGCGCGAGCACGCGGACGCCGGGCTACTGAGTACGGTCCCGGCTCAAAACGTCTCGGTATCCACCTCGCTCGCGCTCTGCGCGCTGTAGCGATGGCCGGTCACCGTCTGCTGGTTGATCAGGTCTTCCACCTTGGCGATGAGTTCGGGCGACAGCTTCACATCCGCGGCCGCGAGGTCTTCGTGCAGGTGGTCGACGCTGGTGGTGCCCGGAATCGGCACGATGTGCGGCGCCTTGTGCAGCAGCCATGCCAATGCCAGTTGCGCGGGCGTGCAGCCGGCTTCTTGCGCCAATGCCTTGTAGGGTGCCAGCAGCTTGAGGTTGGCCGCGTAGGCGTCGGGCGCGAAGCGCGGCATGCTGCGCCGGATGTCCTTGGCATCGAGCGTGCTCACGTCCTGCAGCGCGTCGCAAAGAAAGCCGCGCGCGACCGGGCTGAAGGCCACGAAGGCCGTACCCAGCTCCTTGCATGCGTCGAGCACGGCGATCTCGGGGTTGCGGGTCCACAGCGAATACTCGGTCTGCACCGCGCTGATGGGATGCACCGCGTGTGCCTTGCGCAGCGTGGCGGCGGAGACTTCCGACAAGCCCAACGCCTGCACCTTGCCGGCGCGGACGAGGTCGCTCATGGCGCCCACGCTGTCCTCGATGGGCACCTTCTTGTCCCAGCGGTGCAGGTAGTACAGGTCGATCACCTCGGTCTGCAGGCGGCGCAGGCTGTCTTCGCAGTTCTTGCGGATCGTCTCGGGGCGCCCGTCGATGACGCGCTTGATGCCATCGTCGAACTGCACGCCCGCCATGCCGCCCTTGCTGGCGAGCGTGAACTGGTTGCGGTGCTTCTTGAGCACGCGGCCCACCAGTGTCTCGTTGGCGCCGAAGCCGTAGAGCGCGGCGGTGTCGAACATCGTCACGCCGGCATCGAGCGCGGCCAGCAGCACGCGCTCGCCCTGCTCGGCGCTGGGCGGCGTGCCGTAGGCGTGGCTGAGGTTCATGCAGCCGAGGCTGATGGCGCTGACCTCGAACGGGCCGATCTGTCGTGTCTTCATGCGAGCTCCTGAATGAAAAAGTCCCGCAGTGCGGGACGTTCGACGGGGTGGTTCGCCGGCGCGCCTTCGACGTCGCGCCGGCAATCGAGCGTCAGTCTGCCAGCTGCTGCTCCAGATCGTGCAGCACCTGGTAGCAGGGCAGCACCTTGGCCACGCTGGAGTTGGGCTCGCGGCCTTCGCGGATGGCGGCGAAGAACTCGCGGTCCTGCAGCTCGATGCCGTTCATGCTCACGTCGACCTTGCTCACGTCGATCTTTTCTTCCTTGCCGTTGAACAGGTCGTCATAGCGCGCGATGTAGGTCGCCGTGTCGCCGATGTAGCGGAAGAAGGTGCCCAGCGGGCCTTCGTTGTTGAAGCTCAGGCTCAGCGTGCAGATGGCGCCGTTGGCGGCCTTGAGCTGGATGCTCATGTCCATCGCGATGCCCAGCGTCGGATGGATCGGGCCTTGCACGGCATTGGCCTTCACGATCGGGCTGCCGCACTGGTAGGCGAACAGGTCGACCGTGTGCGCGGCGTGGTGCCACAGCAGGTGATCGGTCCAGCTGCGCGGCTGGCCCAGCGCGTTCATGTTGGTGCGGCGGAAGAAGTAGGTCTGCACATCCATCTGCTGGATGTTGAACTCGCCCGCGGCGATCTTCTTGTGCACGAACTGGTGGCTGGGGTTGAAGCGGCGCGTGTGCCCGCACATGGCGACCAGCCCGGTCTGCTTCTGCATGGCCACCACGTCCTGTGCGGCCTTGAGGCTGTCGGCCAGGGGAATCTCCACCTGGACGTGCTTGCCGGCCTTCATGCACTGCATGGCCTGGTCGGCATGCATCTGGGTGGGGGTGCACAGGATGACGGCGTCCACTTCCTTCATCGCCAGGCTTTCGGCCAGGTCGGTGGTGGCGTGGGCAATGCCGTACTTCTCGGCCACCTTCTTCGTGTTCTCGATGTCGCGGCTGACGATGGACACGACTTCCACGCCGTCGATCAGCTTGATGCCGTCCAGGTGCTTGATGCCGAATGCGCCGGCGCCGGCCAGCGCGACCTTGATGGGCTTGGTCATTTATGCGTTCTCCAGGATGAGATGGCCCACCGCCGTGTTCGACGCGGGCACGTGATAGAAGCGGTGCTTGACCGTGGGCTTGGGGCCGCCGTTGGCATCGGCCATGGCGCCACGGGCGATCAGCCACATCACCAATTCGATGCCTTCGCTGCCGGCCTCGCGCACGTAGTCGATGTGCGGCTTGAGCGCCAACGAGCCAGGGTCCGCGATCAGCTCGTCGAGGAATGCGTTGTCGAATTCCTTGTTGATGAGGCCGGCGCGCGGGCCCTGCAGCTGGTGGCTCATGCCGCCGGTGCCCCAGATGTGGACGTTCAGGTCTTCGTCGTAGCTCTCGACGGCCTTGCGGATGGCCTTGCCCAGGTTGTAGCAGCGCTGGCCGCTTGGCACCGGGTACTGAACCACGTTCACCGCGAAGGGAATCACGGGGCAGGGCCATGCGTCGGGCTGGCCGCACATCAGGCTCAAGGGCACGGTCAGGCCGTGGTCCACGTCCATCTTGTTGACGATGGTGAGGTCGAAGTCCTGCTGGATCACCGACTGCGCGATGTGCGACGCCAGTTGCGGATGCCCATACACCTTGGGCACAGGGCGCGGGCCCCAGCCTTCGTCGGCGGGTGTGTATTCGGCAGCGGTGCCGATGGCGAAGGTCGGTATCAGGTCCAGGCTGAAGGCCGTCGCATGGTCGTTGTAGACCAGGAAGATCACGTCCGGCTTGTTGTCCTTCATCCATTGCTTGGAAAAGTCGTAGCCGGCAAACAGGGGTTGCCAGTACGCCTCTTGCGTCTTGCCCAGGTCCATGGCCGCGCCGATGGCGGGCACATGCGACGTGTAGACGCTGGCGGTGATGCGGGCCATTACTTCTTCTCCCCGATGTATCGGTTGCCGTCGGCCGAGCGTCCGCCGGCCACCATCATGTTGCGGTATTCCTCTTCGGACATCCCGGTCATGCTTCCGGCCATCTGCTGGAAGCTCTTGCCATCGGTGGCGCCGATCTTGGCCAGGAAGTAGATGTTGCCGCCGAGCTTGATGCAGCGGTTCAGGTCGCGGTCGAGCACGGCCTGCTTCTGCTCCTCGCTCATCGGCCATTCATCGAGGTAGGCGCGCTCGTTCGCCTTGAAGCGCTCGCGGTTGGCGGCCTTCATGAGCGACATGCAGAACTGGTTGAGGTGATAGCCGATGCGCGACTGCTCGGCATCGAAGATGGTCGTGCCGGGCACGTCCAGGTAGGGCTTGTCGAGCGACATGATGTTTCTCCTTCTTCAGCCCCAGTACAGGCGCGTCGGGTTGTCGACCAGCAACTTCTGCTGCAGCTCGGCCGTCGGCGCGATGTGCGGGATGAAATCGACCAAGAGCCCGTCGTCGGGCATGTGGTTCTTGAGGTTGGGGTGTGGCCAGTCGGTGCCCCAGAGCACGCGATCGGGGAAGGTTTCGACGATGCGGCGCGCAAAGGGCACCACGTCGCGGTAGGCATTGCGCTCACCATCGAGCGCCGGCGGGCCGGAGACGCTCAGCCGCTCGGGGCAGCTGACCTTCGACCAGACGTTGGGATATTCGCGCATGAACTTGATGAACAGCTCGAACTCCTCGCCGTCCACCGGCTTGGTCACATCGGGGCGGCCCATGTGGTCCACGACCACGGTGGTGGGCAGGGCGGTGAAGAAGTCCCACAACTCGGGCAGATCGACCGCCTCGAAGTAGATGACCACGTGCCAGCCCAGCGGGGCGATGCGCGCGGCAATCTCCATCAGCTCGTCCTTGGGCGTGAAGTCGACCAGGCGCTTGACGAAGTTGAAGCGCACGCCGCGCACGCCGGCCTTGTGCATGGACTGCAGCTGCTCGTCCGTCACGTCGCGCCGAACGGTGACGACGCCGCGCGCCTTGTCGTTGGAATGGGCCAGCGCATCGAGCAGCGCGCTGTTGTCGGCGCCGTGGCAGGTGGCCTGCACGATGACGTTCTTGTCGAAGCCCAGGTGGTCGCGCAGGGCGAACAGCTGGTCCTTGCTGGCGTCGCACGGCGTGTACTTGCGCTCGGGCGCATAGGGGAACTGCGCGCCGGGGCCGAAGACGTGGCAGTGTGCGTCCACCGCACCGGGCGGCAGCTTGAAGGCGGGCTTGCTGGGGCCGGCGTACCAGTCGAGCCAGCCAGGGGTCTTGGTGAATTCGGTCATGTCAGGTGGCTCGATCAATCGATGTATTTCAGGCCCAGCTTTTCCAGCGGCTCGCGCATGCTGTACATGTCCAGGCCGAGCACGCCGGAGGCCAGCTTGTCGCGCTTGGCGCCTTCGTTGGCCTCGCGGGCGGCGGCGGCCTCGGCCACGCGCGTGACCCACTCGGCGGGCACCACGGTCACGCCGTCGTCATCGGCCACCACGGCATCGCCGGGGTTCACGTTGACGCCGGCGCACACCACGGGAATATTGACCGAGCCCAGGGTTGCCTTGATGCAGCCCTTGGCGCTGATGGCCTTGCTCCACACCGGGAAGTCCATCTCCTTGAGCGTCTTCACGTCGCGGCAGCCGCCGTCGATGATGAGGCCGCGCGCGCCGCGCGCCTTGAAGCTGGTGGCCAGCAGGTCGCCGAAGTAGCCGTCGGTGCAGTCGGCGCTGATGGCGGCTACGACGATGTCGCCGGGCTGGATCTGCTCGGCGGCGACGTGCAGCATCCAGTTGTCGCCCGGATGCAGCAGCACGGTGACGGCGGTGCCCGACACCTGCGCGCCCGGGTAGATGGGCCGCATGTAGGGCTTCATCAGGCCGACGCGGCCCATGGCTTCATGCACCGTGGCTGCGCCGTACTTGGCGAGTTGGTCGGTGGCGGCACGGTCGGCGCGCACGATGTTGCGCTTGACGATGCCCAGGGTGGTTCCAACGTTGGTCATGTTCAGTGTCCTTTCTGCTTGAGCAGCGCGTCCAGGCGGGGGAACACGCGGCGGGCGTTGCCTTCGTAGATCTGCTGACGGTCTTCGGCGCTGAGGATCTTCGAGGCCTCGATGTAGCGCTTGGTGTCGTCGTAGTAGTTGCCGGTCTCCGGGTCGATGCCGCGCACGGCACCGATCATCTCCGAAGCAAACAACACGTTCTTGACCGGGATCACGGTATTGAGCAGATCGATGCCCGGCTGGTGGTAGACGCAGGTGTCGAAGTAGATGTTGTTGAGCAGGTGCTCGGACAGGAGCGGCTTCTTCAGCTCCTGCGCCAGTCCGCGGAAGCGGCCCCAGTGGTAGGGCACCGCGCCGCCGCCGTGCGGAATCAGGAAACGCAGCGTCGGGAAGTCCTTGAACAGGTCCGAGGTCAGGCACTGCATGAATGCCGTGGTGTCGGCATTGAGGTAGTGCGCGCCGGTGGTGTGGAAGCACGGGTTGCAGCTGGTGCTGACGTGGATCATCGCGGGGATGTCGTACTCCACCATCTTCTCGTAGATGGGATACCAGTGCTTGTCCGACAGCGGCGGCGAGTTCCAGTGGCCGCCCGACGGGTCGGGGTTCAGGTTGATGCCGACGTTGCCGTATTCGTTGATGCACTTCTCCAGTTCGGGAATGCAGGTCTTGGGGTCCACGCCCGGCGACTGCGGCAGCATCGCCACCGGCACGAAGTGGTCGGGGAACAGCTTGCTCACGCGAAAGCACAGCTCGTTGCAGATGGCCGCCCAGGTCGACGAGACGTTGAAGTCGCCGATGTGGTGCGCCATGAAGCTCGCGCGCGGCGAGAACAGCGTCAGGTCGCTGCCGCGTTCCTTCATCAGGCGCAGCTGGTTCTGCTCGATGCTCTCGCGCAGCTCGTCGTCGCTGATCTTCAGGTCGGAAGCCTTGGGCATCACGGACGGATCCTTGATGCCGGCGATCTGCTGGTTGCGCCAGTTCTCCAGCGCCTTGGGTGCCGTGGTGTAGTGGCCGTGGCAATCGATGATCATGGGTTTGTCTTCCTTGGATGAGATCGGGAACTTCAGGCCGGCGTCATGCCATGGCGCTGCTTGACCGCCGTGGCCGCTTCGCTGGCCATGAAGGCGAGCATGTCGGCCACCGCGTCGGCCTGCGACGAGGTGGCGCACAGCGCGCCGGAGAATGTGGTGGTGATCTGGATCTCGTCGGGCAGGGGCCCGAGCAGTTCGATGCCTTCGAGGTGCAACAGTTCGCTCAATTGCTGAAAGCCCAGCGCAACTTCGCCCTTGGCGACCAGCGAGCCGACCGGTACGCCGGGCGGCGCTTGCACGGTGCGCGCCGCGACGTCTTGCGCGATGCCCCAGCGTTCGAACAGCTTTTGCAGCGCCACGCCGCTTGGGCCGGTGGAATAGCCGATGCTCGGCGCTGCCATCACCGCGCGGCGCAGGGCCTCTTCGCTGCCGATGTCGGGGCGCGCGCTGCCGGCACGCACCGCCACCGCCACGCCGGAGTTGACCAGGTCGACGCGGCTGCCGGCCACGGCCTTGCCGTCTGCGATGAGCTTGTCGATGGCGTTGGCGGCCAGCACGACCACGTCGAAAGCCTCTCCGGCCTGCACCCGCTTGGCCGCATCGACGCCGCCCACCGATTCCATCGAAACCTGGCGGCCCGATTTCGCCTGCCATGCCTCGATCAGCTCGGCCAGCACCTGGCGGGTGGCCATGGAAGAAATGCCCTTGATCGCGTCGCTCATGAAGCGCACTCGGAGTGTGTGGAAAGCATGCTCCGATTTTGCGAACTGCGCCGATCCCGGCAAGCGGCCCTCACCGCTATCAGCTATATCAATTCGGCATAATCGAACGCTCGGTATTCAAGAAATATTGGCATGGACCTGAAGCAGCTCGAATATTTCGTGCGGGTGGCCGAAATGGGCAGCTTTACCCGTGCCGCCATCGCGTTGGACGTGGCTCAGCCCGCGCTGAGCCGGCAGGTTCGGCTGCTGGAAGTGGAGCTGCGCCAGAACCTGCTCACCCGCAACGGGCGCGGTGCCGCCCCCACCGAAGCCGGCAAGCTGCTGCTCGAGCATGGGCGCGGCATCCTGCACCAGGTCGAACGGGCGCGCGAGGAACTGGGGCGCCTGCGCGGCGCCCTGGCTGGCCGGGTGGCGGTCGGGTTGCCGCCCAGCGTCGCCAGGGCGCTCAGCGTGCCGCTGATCCGCGAGTTTCGCCAGCGCATGCCCGATGCCAGCCTGTCGGTCAGCGAAGGCCTGACCCAGGCCATGCACGAAGCGCTGGCTCACGGCCGGCTGGACATCGCGCTGCTCTACAACGCCAGCCCGTCGCCCGACATCGAGCTTGCGCCGCTGCTGGAGGAGCCGCTGTTCCTGGTGCAGCAGCGCGGGGCGGGGACGGCAGGGCGGCCGCGGCCGATCTCGCTGGCCGAACTGGCCGCCGTCCCGCTCGTCATCCCCACGCGCCCCAACGCCATCCGCATGCTGGTCGAGACCGAAATGGCCAACCAAGGCCTGCGGCCGCAGGTGGCCCTGGAGATCGATGGCGTCGCCACCATCCTCGATCTCGTCCAGGAAGGCGCCGGCAGCGCCATTCTTTCGCGCAACGCGGTCGCCACCTCGTCGCGGCCCGAAGCTTTCGCGCTGCGGCCTATCGGCACGCCGCCGCTGAAGAGCAAGCTGATGCTGGCGATGAGTTCGCAGCGGCCGGCCACGCTCACGCAGAAGGCGATGCTGGATCTGATCCGCGAGGTGGCGCGCGAACTGGGCTGATTCGGCCCCATGCGGCATACTCGCGCCCCCGTTTCCAAACTCCACCCAACCTGCCAGCCCGCGCCATGGAAAGCGAAGTCGACCCCAAAGTTCTAGCCGTCATCGAAGAGGAGCGCCTGTCGGGGCCGCCGCTCACGCCCGTGGAGGTGCTCTCCAAGCTGGGCGTGCTCGAAGCCCGCAGCAAGCCCTTCGAAAGCGCATGGCTGGCCACCGGCGACAGCGTCGTGGCCGCCATCTGGGCCGAATACGTCAACGTGGCCGCAAACGGCCAGTGGTACATCGTCGAGTCGCTCAATGCCGAAGTGCGGGCCGATGGCCGCGAGCGCAATGCCACGCAGGCGCAGCGCGCGGAGTTCCGACTGGCGCAGCTCAAGCGTGCATTCGAGGCCGGCCAGGGTTTTCGGGCCGTGCTGCAGACCAACCGCCTGGGCATCGTCGAGGCGGAAAGCAACAGGAGCGCCAAGATCTCGATCCGCGTGCGCGACGACGAAGAATGGCACGTCGCCTCGTGGTCCGAAGAGCTGCAGCTGGCCGTGCTCGTGCGCGGCGCGCGCGGCTGGCAACCGACGGTCGATGAGCTGAAGTCGGCCCGACGATCGCACGCCTTGCCGGGTGGCGCAGCCGCCGACGGCGACGCCGCGCAGGGCGCGTCGGCCCAGGATGTCGATGAAGCCGCCAAGGGCTACATCATTCGGCACTTCTCCAGCTACGGCTATCAGGCCGAAGACGTTTCGAGCCAGGCCCTGGGCTACGACGTCGAGGTGAAGGACAAGAAGGGCGGGTTGCTGCTGCGCGTGTGCGTTCGGGGCGCGTCTGTCGGCGTGCAGACCCGAAAGCTCTCCCCCCAGGAGCAAGCCAGCGCCAAGGGTGAGAAGCTGTGGCGGCTGTTCGTGGTGGCCGATGCGCTCACCGGCGCGGCCAAGCACAAGATCTACAAGGCGGACGAGGTCGCGCAGGTCCTGCCCGACGCCTGAGGCCGGCCAGGAGCCGCCTCTCGACCTCGGTGCCCACCAAGCCCTGCGCTCACGAATCACGTCGGACATCCGGGTGCAGAATCTCTGAATGCACGAAGCCCCGCCTCCCGCCGCCCAGCCGCGAAACCCTCTACACGGCCTGACGCTGGAGACAATTGTTCGAGCGCTGGAAGCCCGTTATGGATGGGCCGAGCTCGCGCAGCGGATACCGGTACGCTGCTTCTCGCATGACCCGAGCGTCAAGTCCAGCCTGAAGTTTCTGCGCAAGACGCCCTGGGCACGAGAGAAGGTGGAAGGGCTCTATCTGTTCATGCTGCGCGAAGAAAAGCGGATGCAGCGCTCCTTGAACGAGAGTCGCTAGTCCAGGTCCGCTACGGGCAGCATGAACGCTCGACACGAAGCTTCAACTATTGAATCACCTTGTCTGCGCGATTGAGCACGGCGCGCGGAATGGTGTAGCCAAGGCGTTGCGCCGTCTGCAGGTTGATCAGCAATTCGAACTTGGTCGGCTGCTCGATCGGCAGGTCCGCCGGCTTGGCGCCCTTGAGGATGCGATCGACGTAGCGCGCGCCATCCCGGCCCTCGGTGTCGTAGCCGGGCCCATAGGCCATCAGGCAGCCGTTTTGCGCATAGTCGCCCCGCGCGCAGATCGACGGGAGCCCATGCTCGATGGCCAATCGGGCGATCAGTGCCTGATTGGAATTGGCGACCGGGTTGAGCGTGACCCACACCGCATCGGCCCGTGCCTTGATCGCCTCCTTGAAAGCTGCGTCGTAGCTCGCCGGGCTGCTCGCTACCATCGAGATGAGTTCCAGCCCCAGTTTCCGGGCCGGCGCCTGGCTGGCTTCCCATTGGGGAATGGAGCCGGGCGCCTTGGGGTCCCACAGGACGGCCACCCGTCGTATGGCAGGGCGGCTTTCCTTGAGGATCTCCAGGCGCTTTCCAGTGAGGATGGCGGCCACGTTGGTGATGCCGGTGCTGTTCCCGCCCGGACGCGCCAGGCTTTGTGCCAGGCCGATCGCGATCGGATCCGTCACGCCCATGAACACGATGGGAACTGTCGACGTGCTCTTCTTTGCCGCCTGCGCTGCGTTGCTCGTCACTGCGACCAGCACGTCGATGTTCCCGCGCAGCAGCTCGGCGGCATGCTCGGGTAGCCGAGAGAGATCCTGGCTCTCGTGACGGTAGGTGATGAGGATGTTCTTGCCTTCGACGTAGCCCAGCTCGCGCAGTCCCTGGCGGAAGGCTTCCAGCCGCGGGGTATCGGCCGCGGTTGAAACGGCAGCGAGATAGCCAAGGCGAGGCGTCTTGCCCGTGGGCTGCTGCGCATGCACGGCGTTAAGCGATGAAAACATCGCCGCGCAAAGTGCCGCATGGCGCCACCTAAGACGCGTCTTCGAAGTGGCCAGGAGCAGGTCCAGCGCTTTCACGGCGCGATTGTGCGCGCCTCCGGGCGCTGCTGCCACTCACCGGAAAGTCGGATGGGCATCGGCCATGAGGCCGACTTCCGCAGCCTTCACATCCTTCCCATGCCGATGTCCAATTGACGCGCCATGTCGCCTCCGGACACATCGACCCCGGCGCCGCTCGAAGCAGGCGGGTCGCCCGGCCTTGCCCCTCGCGCAGAAGCGGCCCAAAGCGCGCTGGAGGCGCACCGCGGACGCCTGTTTCGCAAATACCTGCTGCTCATCCTCTCGCTTGTCACATCGGTGCTGTTGGTGTCCAGCGCCACCAGCCTGTACTTTTCGTACGGGGAGAACAAGGATGCACTGGCCAGCCTCCAGCAGGAAAAGGCCATAGGCGCTGCGTCGCGCATCGAGCAGTACATGCGCCAGCTGATCGAGCAATTGAACTATGCCTCGCTGGCGCAGCTCGACGTCGCCGACCCAGAGTGGCGCCGCACCGAGTTCTGGCGACTGTTAAGGCAGGCGCCCGAGGTGACCGACATCGCCTGGCTAGACCGCCAGGGCCGCGAGCAGATCAAGGTATCGCGACTGGGACTGGATGTACTGGGCTCCGGCATCGACCTGTCGGCGCAACCGGCGTTTCGCAAACCCACTCCAGACGTGCCCTGGCTCGGCCCGGTGTACTTCAACCGCGACACGGAGCCGTACATGGTGGTCGCCGTTCGCGCCGGCGGCGACAAGGGACCGGTCACGGTAGCCGAGCTGAACCTCAAGTTCATCTGGGGCGTCGTATCGCGCATTCACATCGGCGAAATGGGCAAGGCCTACGTCGTCGACGCCAACGGCCTTCTGGTGGCTGATCCCGACATCGGCCTCGTGCTGCGCAAGACCAGCGTCGCGCACCTGCCGCACGTGCAGGCGGCAGGGGGAAGCGAGGCCTCGCAAGCGATGACCTCGCGCAACCTGAAGGGCGCAGTCGTGCTGACATCGACGGCGCCCATCCAGCCGCTGGGCTGGCGCGTGTTCGTCGAGCAGCCGATCGGCGAGGTCTACGCCAAGCTCAACGCGTCCATGCTGCGAGCCGCGCTGCAGTTGCTGGCGGGCCTGGTCGTGTCGGCCATTGCGGCCTGGGTGCTTGCGCGAAGCATGGTGCGGCCCATCCGAACGCTTGCGCGAGGCGCCCGGCACATCGGGCGCGGCGAGCTGAACCAGAAGATCGTGGTCAACACGGGCGACGAACTCGAAGGACTGGCCGAACAGTTCAACCGAATGTCTGCCAAGCTGCAGGAGTCGTATGGCGAACTGGAGCGCAAGGTGCAGCAACGCACCGCTGAACTCACCGTAGCGCTGGAACGCCAGACCGCGACCGCCGAAGTACTACGCGTCATCGGTCGATTCCCCGCTGACCTGCAACCGGTGCTGCTGGCCGTGGCTGAACGTTCGGCGGTGCTCTGCCACGCCTATGGTTGCCGCATCTGGTTGCCGCAGGGCGACCATCTGCAGTCGATGACGGGCTACCTGGGACATGGCGGCAACGATGCCATTGGCCGCGACGAGGAACTTCCGCTCACACGCGGCTCGGTGGTGGGCCGTGCCTTTCTCGATCGGCGCAGTGTGCACGTGGAAGACGTCACCCGACTGCTCGCCACGGAATACCCAGACTCCAGGGCCGCCCAGGCGCGCCACGGCTTTCGGACGGTGTTGGCCGTGCCGATGGTTCGCGAAGGTGCCTCGCACGGTTGCATTGCGGTCATCCGAAAGCAGGCGCAACCCTTCTCGCCCGCGGAGATACGCCTGGTGGAGACCTTTGCCGACCAGGCCGTGATCGCGATCGAGAATACGCGGCTGTTCCGCGAGATTGCCGAGAAGAGCCGGCAGCTGGAGGTGGCGAACCAGCACAAGTCCGACTTCCTGGCCAACATGTCGCACGAGCTTCGTACGCCGCTGAACGCCATCATCGGCTTTTCCGAAGTGCTGGCCGAGCAGATGTTCGGCGAGGTGAACGACAAGCAGAAGGAATACCTGCGCGACATCCATTCCTCCGGACAGCATCTGCTGTCGCTCATCAACGATGTGCTCGACCTCACCAAGATCGAGGCGGGCCGCATGGAGCTGGACCTGAGCTGTTTCGACCTCGGCTTGCTTTTGCACAACACGATGACGCTGGTGCGCGAACGCGCGCAGCGCAGCGGCCAGACCCTGTCGATCGACGTGGGCGAGGGCCTCGAGGACTGGGTGGGCGATGCGCGCAAGATCAAGCAGGTGGTGGTGAACCTGCTGTCCAACGCCGTGAAATTCACGCGAGCCGGTGGTCGGGTCAACCTGTCTGCGCGACGCATCGAGCGCGACGGCGCCGAGCTGGCCGAGATCAGCGTTTCCGATACCGGCATCGGTATTTCGCAGGAGGACCAGGCCGTGGTTTTCGACGAGTTCCGCCAGGGCGGGCAGGACCCCTTGCGCAAGGCCGAGGGAACGGGCCTGGGCCTCTCGCTCGCCCGGCGCTTTGCCCAGCTGCACGGCGGCACCTTGGCCGTGCAAAGCGAACTGGGCGCTGGCGCCACCTTCACGCTGTTGCTGCCCAGGCAGAACATGGAGGCCTTGCCATGAGCACCATCCTCATCATCGAAGACAACGACAAGAACATGAAGCTGGCGCGGGACCTGCTTCAACATGAGGGTCATGCCACGCTGGAAGCCAGGACGGGTGAAGAGGGCGTGGTCTTGGCCATAGCGAATCGTCCGGACCTCATCCTCATGGACATCCACCTTGGCGGTATCGACGGTATCGCCGCCCTTCAGCGCATCCGAGAGGTGCGCGCGCTGGACGCGGTGCCCATCATTGCGGTGTCGGCCTCGGTGATGCCCGATGACCGCCGCCACATCGCCAGCTCGGGCTTCGACGCTTTCCTGACCAAGCCCATCTCGATCAAGCCCTTCATCGAAACGGTGGAACGGGTCCTGCGAGAAGGGCGATCGCCATGAGCGCGCACATCCTCGTGGTGGATGACGTCGAGAAGAACGTGAGGCTGCTCTCGGACATCCTCGCCATTCAGGGCTATCGCGTCACACCGGCGTCGAGCGGCGAGGAGGCGTTGGCGCGCATCGCGGCCGAGCCGCCCGATCTCGTCCTTCTCGACGTGATGATGCCCGGCATGACCGGCTACGACGTGTGCCGCGCCATCCGTGCGGACCCCGCGCATGCAGTGCTGCCGGTGGTGCTGGTGACGGCGCTGGACCCGGACCGTGAGCGAGTGACAGGTCTGAACGCCGGCGCCGACGACTTCCTGGCCAAGCCCATCCATCAGGCGGAGCTGCTGGCTCGCGTTCGCTCCCTGCTTCGCGTGAAGACGCTCTACGACGAGGTGGCTCGCCAGCGCCTGGAACTGCAGGCATGGAATCAGACGTTGGAACAGCGCGTGGCCGAGGGCGTCCGCCAGCTTGAACGACTCGGCCAGCTCAAGCGCTTCTTTTCGCCGCACCTGGCCCGAGCCATCCTGGATGCGGATGCCAACGGCAGCCATCCGCTGCAAAGCCATCGCCGGGAAATCACGGTGGTGTTCCTGGATCTGCGCGGCTTTACCGCCTTCACCGAGACGGCCGAGCCGGAGGAAGTGATGGCCGTGCTCGCCCAATACCACGAGGCGATGGGAAGGCAGGTGCTGGCGCACGAAGGCACGCTGGAGCGTTTCTCGGGCGACGGGATGATGATCTTCTTCAACGACCCGCAGCCCATTGCCGACGCACCCGACCGTGCCGTTCGCATGGCGGTGCGCATGCAACAGGACGTGCGTGCGCTGCGCACGCAGTGGTGCCAGCGCGGCTACGAGCTCAGCATGGGCATCGGCATCGCGCAGGGCTTCGCGACGATGGGCAGCATCGGATTCGACGGGCGCATCGATTACGCGGCGATCGGCACGGTCACCAACCTCGCAGCGCGCCTGTGCGGCGACGCGGCCGGCGGAGAGATCCTCATTTCGCAGCGCGTGCGCGGGGCCTTGCAGGCGCCGATCGAGTGTGAAGGGCGGATTGAGCACGCGGGCGACCTGGTTCTGAAGGGCTTCCAGAAGCAGGTTTCGGCTTGGCGTGTGGTGCTGCCTTGAACAGTCGCGGCAGAGCACGATCTAGGCCGGCGCCGCTACCGCCGCGCCGGCGCCGGCCGCCACGCGTGGCGGCCGTGAAGCGGTGTCAGGGCTTTTGGCCCTGACCCGGCTGCTGCTGGGGCGAGCTCGGGCTGCCCTGGCCGGGCTGTTGTCTGCCCGGATTGTTTTGCTCCTGTTGCCCGGGCTGGTTTGGCTGATTGCCCGGCTGGTTCGGATTGCTTTGTCCTGGTTGATTGGCCATGAGTGTCTCCTGGTAAGCGGAGCAAGAGCGCTCCGTCTTCAATCTATTGCACACGTGGCGACCAGCGGGTAGCCGCGCATCGCTTCCATACGTAGGAGGCACCGTTTGGAAATGTCAAAAGACATTCTTGTTGATGTCCATCGATGACGAAGTCTCGGACCTCGCACCTTGCGCACGTCACGAGGGCGTGCCTCGGACTGCCGGCGTACGTCGAATTGCCTTCGAGGCCGCTACTGCGCCAGTTGGCCGTGCTCGCGAGCCCAGGTTCTGGCCAGATCCTTCGCGAGCTCGAGCGCGGCGGCGGAACTTCCGAGGCGCTGTTGGTCCAGGATGAGCGTTCGAATGTCGTCGCTGGGCGAGGCTCGATAGCGCACGACCGCGTGAAAGTCCCCACTTGGAAGTTGCTCTGCACTGCACAGGAACTCGTGGCCGCCTAATTCGAGCGTTTCCATTTCGTCCATCTTTGCGTGCCGGTCCCAGACTTTCATCCCAAACTCCAATCAACTTCAACAATGCCATCCTAGTGAGTTCAGCAGCGTCGGCAGACACTGCCAGTTCGGACCTCACTGGCGACGCGCCTTCCTCGGCTTCGACACTTTGGCAGGTTCGAGCAGCGCCCACACCGGGGCGTGGTCGCTCGCTCCGTCCTTTCCGCGCTCCTCGCGGTCAACGCCTGCGTCGACGACTCTCAGGGATTGACTGATGAGGACGTGGTCGATGCGCAGCCCTGCATCGCGCTCCCAGCGCTTGCGGCGATAGTCCCAGAACGTGAACAGCTTGTCCTGCGGACACGCCGCCTTGAGGGCATCTGTCCAGCCTTGGTCCAGGATGTCGGCAAATGCCTTTCTGGCTTGCGGCTGCAACAGCGCGTTGTCGCGCCAGGTATCTGGCTTGTAGATGTCCTCGTCGGTAGGTACCACATTCCAATCGCCCAGAAGCACGACGGGATGGCCGGACGCCCAAAGGGCTTCGGCGCGCATGCGCATCCGTTCGAACCATTGCAGCTTGTAGTCGAATTTCGGGCCAGGCTGAGGGTTGCCGTTCGGGAGATAGAGGCACGCGAACAGCACACCATCAATGGCAGCTTCCATGTACCGAGCCTGTTTGTCGTCGGGGTCACCCGGGAGCGCCGTGGCGACCTTCAGCGGCTTGTGCCCCCGCGACAGAATGGCCACGCCGTTCCATGTACGTTGGCCGACGACCAGGCTGTGATACCCAAGTTCGCGCAGTCGCTCCTCCGGAAAATCTGAGGTCTGCGTCTTCAGTTCCTGCAGGGCAACGACATCGGGCTGCGTCGCGGCCAGCCAGTCGCAAAGCAGGTCCAAGCGCTTGACGATGTTGTTGATGTTCCAGGTCGCAACGAGCATGACGCTTGGTGAACGTGGGCACGAGGGCCCTTTGATGAGTCTAGTCGCCAACGCTTGGGAGGAGGGCTTGGCCCGGTGGCCGAGCAGCAGAGTCGGCTCATGTCTTTTGACATGGGGGCTGCAAGACCTCGTCGGACGCCGGACGCGCCTGGCGCAGCTCCGTCGCCACGGCCTTGGCAAGCGTGTCCAGGTCGAAGGGCTTGGGCAGCACGGACTGCGGCCCGATGAGACGCTCCACGTCGTTCATGTCCGCATAGCCCGTGGCCATCAGCACAGGAAGGTCGCCGTACATGCCGCGCGCCTGCGCAATCAGTTCGGCGCCATTCATGCGGGGCATGAGGTAATCCACCAGCAGCAGATCGGGCCGGCCGTTTTCCAGCTCGAGCAGGCCTGCCATGCCATCGGCGGCCTCGCGGACACGAAAGCCCAGCACCTGCAGGCTCTCCACCATGCTGCGCCGCACGGCCGGGTCGTCCTCCACCACCAGGATCTCGGCGGGTTGGCCGCTCGCCATCGGCTGCTGCGCCTGCATCTCCCGCCCGGCCACTTCGTGCTCCTGCGAAGGCGAGAGCGGGAAGCTCATGCGCACGCTCGTTCCCCGCCCCAGTTCGCTGTTCACCTGCGCCCGCCCGCCGGACTGCCGCGCAAAGCCGTAGACCTGGCTGAGCCCCAGGCCGGTGCCGCCGTGCTGCTTGGTGGTGAAGAAGGGATCGAAGACCTTGCTCAGCAGGTTGGGCGCGATGCCCTCGCCGGTATCGCGCACGGTGACATGCACCGCGCCCAGCGGGTAGGCCCGTCCGCCCGATTCGTCATGGCCGGTATACCCGGCGTCGATGTCCGTGCGGATTTCCAGGCTGCCGCCCTTGGGCATGGCGTCGCGCGAATTGACCGCCAGGTTGAGGATGGCCATCTCCATCTGTGCCGCATCCACCACCACATGCGCGGGGCCGGAACTCAGTGCCAGCGAGAGCTTGACCTGCGCCCCCACCGAGATGGCGATCAGGTCGGCCATGTTGCGGATCAGCTCGTTCGCATCGTGCAGCTTGGGCACCAGGCTTTGGGTGCGCGCAAACGAGAGCAGCTGGCCGGTCAGTCGCGAGCCCCGCTCGACCGCCTCCTTGGCCTGGCGCGCGAAGTTGCGTATCCGGTCCTCCTTGGGGGCCATGCGCTCGATCAGCTGCAGGTTCAGGGTGACCACATGAAGGAGGTTGTTGAAGTCATGCGCGATGCCGCCAGTCAGGCGGCCCAGGGCTTCCATCTTCTGGTTCTGCACGCGTGAGTTTTCCACCCGCTCGCGCTCCACCATCTCGTGCATGAGCCGATCATTTGCAGAGGCCAGATCGACGGTGCGTTCGGCAATCCGGGTTTCTAGGTCGTTGTTGAGCCGCTCGACCGAGTGCTTGGATTGCTGCAACTCGGCCAGGTGCTCCCGGGTGAGGTACTGGCGGCGCCGCGCGCGCAATGCGGACTGCACAGCGCTGGCCAGCGTGTCCGGGTTGACGGGGCGCTCCAGCAGCACCAGGTTGCTCAGCTCTTGCAACGCCAGCCTGGCACGATCGGAGCGGCGCACGGTCTGGCGCGCAGCGAGCACCACGAAGGGGTAGTCCGACCACGGTGGCTGGCGCCCGAGCAGCAGGCGAAGCGAATCGACCAAGTCCTGGGCGAGTGTCTCTTCGGTGATGATCGTCCCTGCCGACTCCTTGCCGAGTTCCTCGACCAGGGAGGCGGCGTCGGCACAGATATGGATCTCGATCTGCCGGGGTGCAAGCACCTCCTTGATCACCTTGGCATCCCGCCCGAAAGGCGCCAGCACGAGTATTCGGTTGTGCACGCGCTGCGTCCTAGTCGACGTCGCCCAGCAGCGCAGAGCGCCCGCTGTAGCGCGGCAGGCCTGCCATGACCCCTTGGAAATCCGTGAGTGCCTCGCCCACCTCGATGCCGCCGGCACTCAGGCGGAACTGATGGATGGTGGATGCGTGCGCACTCACCCGGCTCTTGATGACCGAGACCGCCTTGAAGATCTGGCCGCGCGCCTCGAAGTAGCGGAACTGCAGCAGGGAATCGCTCAGGTAGCTCAGGTCCACGTCGTTGGGCAATTCGCCGGCAAGGCCGTGCTGCGACAGCACCAGGATGGTGGTGACGCCCTGCAGGTTGAGGTAAGTGAGCAACTCGTGCATCTGCAACAGCAGGAAGTTGCTGCCCGGCATGGCGATCAGGTAGGCGTTGAGCGTATCGATCACGACGGTGCTCACGCCCTGCCTCTCCACCACGTCGCGCACATGGTGGGAAAACTGTCCGGCGGAGATCTCGGCCGGATCGATGGCGTGCAGGACCAATTGGCCGGACGCGACATGGCTCTCGATGTCCATGCCCAGCGCGCGCGAGCGCGAGAACAGCGTCTTGATGCCTTCGTCGAACAGGAACATGGCCGCCTTTTCGCCACGTTGAATGCTGGCGAGCGCACAGCACACCGCCGTGGAAGTCTTGCCCACACCCGCCGGACCCGAAAACAGCAGGTTGCTCCCGGGAATGAGCCCGCCCCCGAGCAGGCCATCGAGCCGCGCATTGCCCGAGCTGACTGGTGTGCTGGAATGGGCGCGCCCGTGTTCGTTGGCGACCAGCCGCGAGAACACGTGCAGGCCTCCACGGTTGAGGTTGAAGTCGTGCTCCCCTTCGCGGAACTTCACGCCGCGCAGCTTGACCACGCGCAACCGGCGCTTGTCCGGTCCGTAGGTCCACGTGTTCTGCTCCAGGTGGATCACGCCATGCGCAATGCTGTGCAGATGAAGATCACCCGCGCTGCTGGACTTGTCGTCCAGCATCAGCACCGTGCTGCGCAAGGTATGAAAGAAGCGCTTGAGCGCCAGGATCTGGCGGCGATATCGCAGCGGATTCTGCGACAGCAGGCGCAGCTCCGACAGGCTGTCGAACACCACGCGCTGCGGGCGCACGCGCTCCACCAGCGCCATCACGCTGCTGATCGTCTCGCCCAGTTCGAAGTCGGAGGGGTGCAGGATGCTTTGCTCAGCTTCAGGGCTCAGGCCCTCGTCACTCACCAGGTCGCAGACTTCCAGGCCGTCCAGGGTCCACCCGTGGGACTGAGCCGCCTGGGCCAATTCTTCGGACGTCTCGGACAGGGTGACGTACAGGCAGCGCTGGCCGAGCTGGCGGCCCTGCAGCAGGAACTGCAGTCCCAGGGTGGTCTTGCCGGAACCGGGCGTTCCCTCCACCAGATACAGGTGGCCCGCGGGCAGCCCGCCCGCCAGAACGTCGTCCAGACCGGTCACGCCGGTGGGCTCCAGCGTCGGCGTTTGGAACGAGGCAGGATGAGTTGTCATAGTCACGGATGCTGTTGTGGCACCCTGACAATTTAGCGGCGCGCCTGCGCGGCAGGACCTCGCAGCGTCCGAGCGCCGTGTAGGCGAATGGCGTCAATTCGTGTCGTGGCCTGCGCTTGACGCGTCATGGGCCGGGCCGCGCAGTGGTCACCTGGGTCTCAGGCCCAGACCATGAGTGAGAGGCCGGGCGAGCGGCGGCTGGCTCAGAACTTGCCCGGGGCGTCGAGCTCCGTGCGCTATCCGAGCGCCCCAGGCTTGCTTCAGACTGTCTGCCTTCTGGCGGTCGGTACCTCTCGTTAGGGCGGTGCAGCCAGAGAGGTCGATCCGGCTGGGTCGGCAGTGCAGCGTTTGCGGTCTTTCGAAGCGGCCCGGACAATGTCGGCTAAGGAGGCGAGAGCGGTCCTCCCTTTTCGCGGCTCTAGCGGCCGGAGTCTGGCGCTTTCCTGTCGTTCCGCCTGGGAACTCTCGCTTTGGGCTCAAAGCCGTCGACTCAAGCTTTCAGACTTGGCCGACGTGATTCGGCGTGCCGCGAGCGCATTGATCACCAGACGCCGCCGGAGATTCGCCCCCTCATCCAAGACGGCGTGCTGCGCGGCGATGCTTAGGACGCCTGTGGCCGTCGAGGGTTCGGATTGAAGTACGGCCCCGTCCACTTGAAGGTGTAGCGCACGCGCGGACCCGGCGGCTCTTCCGAGCCCGTAGGAAACTCGGGGAACCGTGCAAAGAACACGTCGGATAGGTACATAGAGAGCTTGACCATCCTGGGGTCGTCCTTCTTGTCGAAATAGTCCCGGAAGAGATCACGCCCGAATGGGTCATAGGGCTCCTTCGTGATGCCAACTTGAATGTTGTCGAGCCCACGAACGACGAGATACACCCCCGCCGTTACCAATGCGAGGTACACGCCTGAATCCCAACTCGAAGGGAAGCCGACGGCCTTGTAGGCGTTGTAGCCGGCTATGAAAATGCCGACGAGCGCCTCGTGAAATCCATAGAAGGCGCGGGCAAAGGATCTAACGAAGAACAGGACCGAGCCGACTACGAGAGCAACAATACTGAAGAAGGCTGCGCGCGACACGGGTGACGTAAGCTTCGGATCGATCCAGCGGAAGAAGTCCTTCCCCGACACGATCAGGCCGTAGTAGAACAATCCCACGAATAGGAACACTATCCCCAGCATCGTGACTCCGAGCCTTAAATTCTTCGACCGCTCGCCCAGCCAAAGGCGCCGCCCGATCGCAATGGAAAGTCCCAGGATCGCAGGCGCCGCGCAGAGAGGAACGTATAAAAGGAAATCCGACCAGTGTCGGGTTACTCCCGCGTAGATCGTTCCAAGAAGCGTGAGGGTAAAGAGAATCTTTTGAAGTCTTGGGGCGCGGCTTAGAGGAAGCCTGGACCCGTCCTTCGGAACTTCGATAGTAATCACTGGTGCTGAGCCTCTATTTCTTCGCGGCGAACATCTCTTTTCTGTGCGACATGTTATGCCCTCGGCCGCAAATACCAGGCCGCCAGCCGCAGACTTGCCTTGTGCGAGCGCGTAAAGAGTTCGCGATCAACGGCTAAATACGCGTCGAGAGTCACTGACTTGGGCGGAAGCCCTCCAGATTGAGGAGAGCCCAGACGTAGCAACTGCACTAAATTTGCGGTTTCATCCGGCGGGCGGCGTCGCGAGCGAAAAGGCCGCAAGTCAAACTGGATACGCCCGTCGATTTGGAGGACACAGATGTCGCAGTTCCGAAAGCTGTTGTCTGAACACAAAGCGCTCCAAGAGCGCATGGTGTTCAGCAAGGACACGGTCGCAAGAATTCGGTCGCACTTGCTGGCGCGACCCGCCTGCACCCGCTCGGATCTATGCATCTTTGCGGCTGGAAGCCTGGCACGCTATGAAACAGGACGGAGCTCTGACCTGGATCTATTCTTCATAGGTGATCGAAATGGCAGGTCTTCCAATGAGCGCAGCATCTCTAGGCTCCAAGAGATTGAAGCGTTCGCTGATCTAGTGCGACTGAATGCTGAACTGGATCTCGAACCGTTCAGCGGGGACGGTAGGTATCTAAAGATTCACGAACTATCGGACATCATCGACGGTACCGGCACTGCCGAAGACGACAGCGAGAATCTTTTCACCACACGTCTGCTCCTGCTACTTGAGAGCAAACCGATAGCAGGGGATGCGGTGTATGACAGAGCGGTCGCAAAAGTACTAGAGATGTACTTCAGGGATGGACGAGGTCGACGCGGCTACCGGCCACTGTTTCTTCTCAATGACATCCTGCGCTATTGGCGAACGCTATGCTTAAACTACGAAAGGGCGCGCCAAGATCTGGGGAAGCCGTGGTGGAAGGTCAACTTGAACTTGAAGTTTCCCCGCAAGCTTACGGTTTTCTCGACCGTCCTGGCAGTTATCGCCACCCGTCTCACGACAGAAGACGCGTTCCTGCCCATCGCTCGAATGACTCCGATGGAGCGGCTCGCTTTCGCTCTAGACACCATGAACGACCACTCCCTCTTGGATCGATTTGCCGAGGTCCTCGACAACTATGAAGAGTTCCTCGCAGTGAAGTCTCATCGAGAGCTCGAGGGCCAATCGAAGCCCGCTCCAGTGGCCGACTTCAGCGTGAAAGCCGAGCACCTCAACGATTTCTTGCACGATGCACTGGGAAGCCTGAATCTCGACCGTGACCTGGTGCGATACGTCATGATCTAGCTGACATGGCGTACTTTGTATTCGCCGAGTTCGGCAACGACGGTGTCGTCAACTTTCTGACGGCGTTGCGGAGGGCTCTTCAGGCGAAGTCAGACGTCTCTCCGATACATGTCACGCTCAGGGGGCCCTACAAGAAACCTCCAACCTTGAGTCAATTGGATGGATACGCGGAGCAACTGAAAGGCCTCGGTGTAAGAATAGGCAGTGGCGGCTCCTTCGATACTCCCAAGGGATTCGCGGTGTTCCTCCGCGCGGAATGCTCAGTGTTTCCCAACCTGTGGGACAAACCTGATTTCAGGGTCCCGCGCAAGCATATTCAACCGCACATTACTGTTTTCGAGTCGTCCAGCTGGAATGCTGCTCGTAAAGTTCGAGATTTCTTACTTGAGCAGGATTTCGTGATTCACACGTATAACGTGCATCTCAGCATCTATCAGTCTCGGAATATGCAAGGAGACTTCTTTACTCGTCCAATCGCGGTCCCACTCGCGCGCTCCATGAATAGAGACATCGTTAGGATTCCAGAAGGCATGCTGCAGTTGGCTCATGAACTTGGAGCTCAATTGGCGCGCAGCGCCACCTAGCAGTTCTTTGCGACGAAGAAGGGACACACAGGCCAAGGATGCCCCGACCTTTGCGTCATGGCGCCGACTATGACGGCAATCTCATCCTAAGCGGTCTTAACGCCTAGGCACGTCGAAGGACTGCAACCAGTCTGAACCGGTCATAAGCGTCGCGCAGCCCAACGACCGCAGCGGGCGCAAAGCCGACATCACCGGCGGCACAAAGCCGTAATTCACCAACTCTGCCTTTTCAGCGCGAACTCGCGCAGCAACCTTGACCAGATCGGCCAGGCCAAGGATCAAAGTTGATACGCACCTGCCCCATCGTCTCAGGCCCAGCGCACGCAGCAACTACGACTCCTCATGGCAGCGCTATTCCGCGCCCGCCCGCCAGACGTTCAGGAACGCTGCCAACTTGCCCTTGAGCGGCATGCGGTCGTTCGACAGCGCATCGAGGAAGTCCGACAGCCGCTTGGACTTGATCATCGTGTAGACCGTCAGCCATGTCGTGAAGACGAAGACCACGCCGAAGTACGCGAGCTTGGTGGAGAGCGGGGCGTCCGCTTCGGCCAGCAGGTTCATGCCCAGGAAGCCCGTGGTGACGGTGCCGATCAGGCCAAACAGCGTGACCACCGTCAGCCGCACCACCGTGTTGGCCTGGCGGCGCAGGCTGTCGGCTTCGAGGTAGGCGTTCATGTCGTCGATGCGCACGCGCACCTCGTCGTAGAGCTCGTCCAGGCCGAGGTGCCTGGCGCACAGCCGCGACAGGGCCTTGACCTGCGCCTGCTGAGAAATCTCGTGGAACCAGTAGCGGTGCGTAAAGCGCAGGAAGCGCTCGAAGCTGGCGCGGATGGCGCGCTTGAATCGCTTGACGCTCTCGACGCTGCGAATGTCCAGCCGCTTGAGTGCCTCCACCAATTGGTCGGAGAACATCAGCAGAGACGCCTTCTGGAAATGCGCGATCAGGAACAGCAGGAAGTGCTGGTGCCTGAACTGCGCGAGCACGCCCCGGTCCCGGCACCCGAAGAATTGCGAGCCTGCATCGCCCACCACGATCAGCGCATGCCCGTTGCAGAGATAGCGTGTGTTGGGCGCTGCGCCGGCTTCCGACCAGAAGCGGTCGTAGCAGTAGTTGCGCTCGAAATCGGCCAGGTGCTGCTCGCCGTAGGGCAGGGCGTCTTCGCTGGTGTCGGCGCCTGCACCGGTCACCAGCCCCAAGCGGATGAAGTCGGCACGCGTGAGACGGCGCGGGTCGTCCAGGGCCAGGTAGGCCATCATCGGCATGCGGTAGTACTCGATCTGGCGGTAGCGCAACTCGCCGGCCTCTTGGCTGTTCTGGGCCACCAGCGGCTGCATGACGAAGGCCCAGTGCGCCGAGGTGCGCGGCGCGCGGTGAGTTGCCACGTGTGACAGAAACAGCTCGCGCTCCTGCGCATCAGAACTGGCCAGCACGCCGCCATCCGCATCGAGCCATTCGGCCTCGGCCATGCAGTGCAGTGCCTGGCCTTGCGCATCCCAGCCGGCCGGATAGGCGCGGCCGAAGCGGTAGAGCATCTCGTGCGCCTGCGGCAGCGTCAGGTCGTTCGCGCCCACCTCGACGTTAAGGATGACGACGTCGACGTCGAAGAAGAAGTAAAGGTCGATGTGCACCACGTCGAGCGTGATGGGCGCGTCGCCTTCGCGCGGCACCACGCGCAGTGCCGCGATGTCATTGCGTCGGAACACGCGCATGGGCGATTCGCGCGACGCGTCTGCCGCGCCGCCTGCGCTGCTCCGGTCCCGGCCCTCGCCGTAGATGAACTGCTGCACGTAGGGCAGGAAGCTCACGAACTCGTTGTAGTGCCGCTCGTGGAAGTCGTCGCTGCCGCCGGTGTATTCGTCGTGGACCTCGTGCCATGGCGTTCCTCCGGCGACGAGCTGGTCGAGCAGCGAACCCGAGGCCCGGCCCGGCGCGCTGTCTTCCGGATGCATGAGCCGAAGCGGCCAAAGCAGGATCTGCCGCAGATGGCGCACGGTGGGCGGCTGCGCCGCGCGCGCCATCGACGCGTCCGCGCCTGCGTGTGCGAATGGGGAAGGGTGGCTGGTCTCGGATGTTGTCGTGGGCGCCATGGAGGCAGTTTAGGCACCGGCTCGGGCCGTGCGGTCCGATACGTACAAACCCCAGGTGTCCTGAAACCGGTTTCAGATAAAGTTGGCCTCATGCGCCGCCAACGGCGCCTTCACGGATCGGAGACAACGTCGACGCTGCCAAGGGCCTTGCCCGCCGCTTCGCCATGCATTCTTCCCAACGCCAATGAACTACCAGTTCCAGTTCGACGCGGTGTTCGCCGCCTGGCCGCTGCTGCTCAAGGGCACCTGGATCACGATCCAGCTGTCCCTGGCGGCCACCGCACTCGGCCTCATCGTGGCCGTGTTTTGCGCCTGGGGCAAGACCTCGGGGCCGGCATGGTTGCGTTTCCCGATCAACGCCTACATCGAGGTCATCCGCAACACGCCGTTTCTGGTGCAGTTGTTCTTTTTCTTCTTCGCGCTGCCGGTGATCGGCCTGCGCTGGTCGCCCTACACGGCCGCGCTCACGGCCATGGTGGTCAACCTGGGCGCCTACGCCACCGAGATCATCCGCGCCGGCATCGAATCGATCCCCAAGGGGCAGATCGAGGCCGGCCGCGCACTCAACCTCAAGGGTTGGGAGATCTTCCGCTTCATCATCATCAAGCCGGCGCTCAAGGCCATCTACCCGGCGCTGACGAGCCAGTTCATCCTGCTCATGCTCAGCTCGGCGGTGGTGTCGGTCATCTCGGCGGACGACCTCACCTCGGTGGCGGCCACGCTGCAGTCGCAGACCTTCCGCAGCTTCGAGATCTACATCGTCGTGACCGCCATCTACCTGGCGCTGGCGCTGGCCTTCTCGCTGCTGTTCAAGACCATCTACCGGCACATGCTGGACTACCCGGACCGCCGGTAAGGAACAGGGAGCCACACGATGCGTACCTTCGGATTTGCCGAGTTCCTGTTCATCCTCGACGCCGCGCGCTGGACGCTGGCGCTGTCGGCCATCGCCTTCGTCGGCGGCTCGATCCTGGGCCTGTTGGTGGCGTTGGCGCGCACCTCTGAGAGCCGCACAGCGCAATGGGTGGCGGCGGTGTACATCCAGATCTTTCAGGGCACGCCGCTGCTGCTGCAGCTGTTCCTGATCTTCTTCGGTGCGCCGGTCATCGGGCTGGACATCAACCCCTGGATCGCGGCCGGCATTGCGCTCATCCTCAACACGGGCGCCTTCCTGGGCGAGATCTGGCGCGGCTGCATCCAGGCCATTCCGCACGGGCAGTCCGAGGCGGCGCACGCGCTCAACCTGAGCTACATCGACCGCATGCGCGACGTGGTGCTGCCGCAGGCTTTCAAGATCGCTCTGCCGCCCACGGTGGGCTACATGGTGCAGATCATCAAGGGCACGTCGCTGGCGGCCATCATCGGCTTTACCGAAGTGACGCGCGCCGGCCAGATCATCAACAACGCCACCTTCCAGCCGCTGGAAGTGTTCACCACCGTGGCGGCCATCTACTTCTTCATCTGCTGGCCGCTGTCGCTGCTGGCCGCGCGCATGGAAAAAAAGCGCGCACGCACCCTGGCCCGCTGAAGGCCCCGTCAGTTTCCTTTTTTGTTTTGTTCACCCATCCTCACTCCAGGAGATTCGAATGAGCTTGAACTTCAACCGCCGCACCGTCCTGGCCGCCATTGCCGGTGTCTCGCTGACCATCGGTGCCGTGCAGGCCTCGGCCCAGTCGCTGGCCGACATCAAGAAGAAGGGCGAAGTCACCATCGGCATGCTGGTGGACTTCCCGCCCTACGGCACCACCAACGCGCAGAACCAGCCTGACGGCTACGACGCCGACGTGGCCAAGCTCCTGGCCAAGGACTGGGGCGTGAAGGCCAACATCGTGCCCGTGACGGGCCCGAACCGCATTCCCTTCCTGCTGACCAACAAGGTCGACCTGCTCGTCGCATCGCTGGCCATCACGCCCGAGCGTGCCAAGCAGGTGCAGTTCTCGCAGCCCTACGCCGCCGCGACCATCGTGCTGTATGCCAAGACCGGCCTGCCGATCAAGGCCGCCGCCGACTTGAAGGGCGTGCGCGTGGGCGTGGCCCGCGCCAGCACGCAGGACGTGGTGGTGACGCAGTCGGCCCCTGAAGGCACCGAGATCCGCCGCTTCGACGACGACGCTTCGGCCATGCAGGCGCTGATCTCCGGCCAGGTGGACGCCATCGGCTGCTCGGTGACGGTGGCGGCCCAGATCGCCAAGCGCGTGCCGGCCAACACCTTCGAGAACAAGTTCACCCTGAAGCAGCAGGCCATGGGCATCGCGATGCGCCCGGGCCAGGAAGACCTGCTCAAGAATGTCGACGCCTTCGTGCAGAAGAACACCGCCAATGGCGAGCTGGGCAAGCTCTACCAGAAGTGGCTCGGCGCCGACTTCCCGAAGTTCTGAGCCGACGCGGAGCATTGGCATGAGCACGCACGCAACGGGTGACACCATCATCAGCATGGAAGGTGTCAATAAGTGGTACGGCAGCTTCCAGGTGCTGACGGACATCGACCTGACGGTGCGTGCCGGCGAACGCATCGTGATCTGCGGGCCTTCGGGCTCGGGCAAGTCCACGCTGATCCGATGCATCAACCGGCTGGAGCAGGTGCAAAAGGGCAGGATCGTCGTCGACGGCATCGAGCTGACGGCCGGCGGCAAGAACGTGGACGCCGTGCGTGCCGAAGTGGGCATGGTGTTCCAGCAGTTCAACCTGTTCCCGCACCTGACCATCCTGCAGAACTGCACGCTGGCGCCGATGCGCTCGCGCGGCATGTCCAAGGCGCAGGCGGAAGAGGTGGCCATGAAGTACCTCACCCGCGTGCGCATTCCGGAGCAGGCCGGCAAGTACCCGAGCCAGCTTTCCGGTGGGCAGCAGCAGCGCGTGGCCATTGCCCGCGCGCTGTGCATGTCGCCCAAGATCATGCTGTTCGACGAGCCCACCTCGGCGCTCGACCCCGAAATGGTCAAGGAAGTGCTCGACACCATGATCGGGCTGGCCGAAGACGGCATGACCATGCTGTGCGTGACGCACGAAATGGGCTTTGCCCGCAGCGTGGCCGACCGCGTGATCTTCATGGCCGACGGGCGCATCGTGGAACAGGCGCCGCCGGAAGAGTTCTTCCGCCAGCCGAAGGACGAGCGCACGCGCCAGTTCCTCGGCCAGATCCTGAGCTCCGCGCACGCGCACTGACCGGCACACGCAAGAATCAAGAACCATCGAGCGTCGACAAAACGGGCCTCGTGCCCCAGGAGGTTGCCAATGTTCCCCGTCTACATCTCTCTGGGCGCCTTTGGCGCCGCCGAAGTGGGCCGGCACGGCCAGCCCTGGTTCGCGCGGCTGGCCAGCGAGGCCGGCGCCGATGGTGTCGAAGTGCGCGGCGAGCTGCTGCACGACACGCCTGCCGACGACCACCTGCATGCCGAGCTGGGCCTGCTCGCGCCTTTCACGGCCGTCTATTCGGAGCCGATGGGCTTGTGGACGGCCGATGGCGAGCTCGACGGCGGCGCTCTGCAGCGCGGCTTCAAGCGCGCGGCCGTGCTGGGTGCGCCGGTGCTCAAGATGTCGATCGGCGGTTTTCGGATCGAGCGGCGCGATTCGCTCAACGACCTGTCCATCCTGCTGGCCGACGCCAAGGCGCAACTGCTGATCGAGAACGACCAGACCGAGACCGGTGGCACGCTGGGCGCGCTGCAAGCCTTCTTCGCGGCCGCCGACGACGTCGGCCTGAGCCTGGGCATGACCTTCGACATGGGCAACTGGCACCATCAGGGCGAATCGCCGCTCGAAGCTGCCAAGGCCCTGGCGCCGCGCGTGCGCTACGTGCACTGCAAGGGCGCGCAGCGCCTGCCCAACAAATGGATCGCGGTGCCGCTGGGCGACTCCATCGCGCCCTGGCGCGCCGTGCTGCGCGCGTTGCCGGGCGACGTGCCGCATGCCATCGAATACCCGCTGGCCGGCAACGACCTGCTGGCCACCACGCGTGATGAAATCGCGCTCGTCAAATCTGTTCGCGCACTCGCATGACTGCTCCCGCTTCCTCCCTCGATGTCGCCGTGTTCGGCGAGGCCATGATGCTGCTGGTGGCCGACCGTCCGGGTCCCATCGAGGATGCCCAGTCCTTCCACAAGCGCACGGCCGGCGCCGAGACCAACGTGGCCATCGGCCTGTCGCGCCTGGGCCTGAAGGTGGGCTGGGCCAGTCGCCTGGGCACTGATTCGATGGGCCGTTCGCTCATCGCCAGCATGCGCGGCGAGGGCATCGATTGCTCGCACGTGGTGTGCGACGCGCAGCAGAAGACGGGCTTCCAGTTCAAGGGCCGCGTGACCGACGGCAGCGACCCGCCGGTCGAATACCACCGCAAGGGATCGGCCGCCAGCCAGATGGGGCCGCAGGATGTGGACGAGGCCTGGCTGCGCTCGGCCCGCCACCTGCACGCCACCGGCGTGTTCCCGGCCTTGTCGGCCACCACGCTCGCGGCCGCGCGCAAGACGCTGGCCGTGATGCGCGAGGCGGGCCGCACCATCTCCTTCGACCCCAACCTGCGCCCCACGCTGTGGGCCACGCCCGAACTGATGCGCGACACGCTCAACGAGCTGGCCGCGCAGGCCGACTGGGTGTTGCCGGGCATCGAGGAAGGGCGCTTCCTCACCGGGCACGACACGCCCGAAGCCATCGCGCGCTACTACCGCGAACGCGGCGCCCGGCTGGTGGCGATCAAGCTCGGTTCGCGCGGAGCGTACTTCGACAGCGACGTGGCGGGCATCGGCTGGGTCGAGGCCTTTCCGGTCAAGGAAGTGATCGACACCGTCGGTGCTGGCGACGGCTTTGCAGCCGGCCTTGTCAGCGCCTTGCTGGAAGGCCGCACGGTGCCAGAGGCGGTGCGGCGCGGCGCCTGGATCGGCGCGCGTGCGGTGCAAGTGCTGGGCGATACTGAGGGGCTGCCCACACGGGCCGAACTGGAGGCCGCAGGGCTTTGACATGACACGCAAGAACATCCTCGTATTCCGGGAGATCCCCGCCGATCAGCTGTCCCGCCTGCAAGCCGAGCATTCGGTGACGGTGGCCGACGCCAAGACCGACCGCGCCGCGTTCGACGCCGCACTGCCCACGGCCCAGGGCCTGATCGGATCAAGCTTCACGATCGACGCCGCGGTGCTCGACCGTGCGCCCAAGCTGGAGGCGATTTCCAGCGTCTCGGTGGGCGTGGACAACTATGCGCTGGGCGAACTGCATCGGCGCGGCATCATGCTTTGCCACACGCCCGGCGTGCTGGACGAGACGGTGGCCGACACCGTCTTCGCGCTCTTGATGGCCACCAGCCGCCGCGTGGTGGAACTGGCCAACATGGTTCGCGAGGGCCGCTGGGCCAAGAACATCGACGACGAGCATTTCGGCTTCGACGTGCATGGCAAGACGCTGGGCCTGCTGGGCTTTGGGCGCATCGGCCAGGCCATTGCGCGCCGGGCCGCGCTGGGCTTTGGCATGCCGGTGCTCTACCACTCGCGCCGGCCGGTCGACCTGGCTTCGCAGGCCCCGCAACTGCAAGGCCATGCGCTGCACACGCCGTTGCCCAACCTGCTCTCGCAATCCGATTTCGTGGTGGCGATGCTGCCGTTGTCCGACAGCACGCGCGGCATGATCAACGCGCAGCTGCTGTCGCAGATGAAGCCGGGCGCGGTGTTCATCAATGGTGGGCGAGGCGCCACGGTGGACGAGGCAGCGCTGCTGGCCGCGCTCGACAGCGGCCACTTGCGCGCCGCCGGCCTGGACGTGTTCGCCAAGGAGCCACTGCCGCTCGATTCGCCGCTGCGCACTCATCCGCGCGTGACGCCGCTGCCGCACATCGGCTCGGCCACGCACGAGACGCGCCACGACATGGCGCGACTGGCCGTGGACAACCTGCTGGCCGCGCTTGCCGGCCGGCCGGTGCCGGCGCAATACGACCTGAGCGCCGCATGAGCCGGCACATGCCCAGGTCCCGCGCTGCTTCTGATTCATGAGTACGCGCAAGTCTGTCGGCCGCGCGCCGGGGCGGGCCACGATCGGCGACGTGGCCGAGGCCGCCGGCGTTTCCAAGGCCACGGTCTCGCGCTTTCTGAACCATCGCGAACGGCTGCTCAGCCCGGACATTGCCGCGCGGGTCGAAGCCGCAGTGGCCAAGCTGCAGTATTCGCCCAGCCCGATGGCGCAGGCACTCAGCCGGGGGCGATCGCGCCTCATCGGCCTCGTGGTGGCCGACGTGAGCAATCCTTTTTCGGTGGCGGTGCTGCGGGGCGCGGAAAAAGCCTGCCAGGAGGCCGGCTACCTGCTGATGCTGTTCAACCTGGGCAACGAAGGCAGCCGCGAGCGCGAGGCCATCGACGCGCTGGTGCGCTACCAGGTGGACGGCTTCATCCTCAACACCTTGGGGCGCGGTGCATCGGCGGTCGATGCCGACACGCTGCATGGCAAGCCCGCGGTGCTGGTGGACCGGCGCCACCCGGGCATGCGTGCCGACTTCGTTTCGCTGGACAACGGCGAAGCCATGCAGACCGTTTGCGCGCATCTGGTGGCGGGCGGCTTTACCGAGTTGCTCTACATCAGCGAACCGTCGAAGGGCGTGAGCTCGCGGCGCGAGCGCATTGCCGCATTTGGCGATTGCGCCAAGGCACAGGGCGCCAACGTGGCAGCCCAGGTTTTCGAAAGCCACGACGACGCGGATCCGCAGGCGCATGAAGAACTCGATGGCGCGCTGAAGGCGCTCAAGCGCCGGGCCGGTCGCGGCCGGCGCGCGGCGGTGGTGGCAGGCAACTCGGTGGTCACGCTGCGCGTGGCCGCGGCCATGACACGGCTGGGCTGGCAGTTTGGCCAGGAACTGGGTTTTGTCGGCTTCGACGACACGGAATGGGCATCGCTCATCGGCAGCGGCCTGAGCACCATGGCACAGCCCACCGACGCCATCGGCCATGCGGCGGCCACTTGCCTCATCGAACGCCTGCGCGGCTTTGAAGGCCCGCCGCGCCAACTGCTGCTGCCCGGACAGTTGCTGGTGCGAGGGTCGTCGGTCGCGGCCAAGGGCTGAAGCCCATCCAACCATTTCAGGAGACAGCATTCCAATGAGCAACGACATCAAGCCTTCAATCGGCATGGTCGGCATTGGCCTCATGGGCCACGGCATTGCCAGCAACATCGCCAAGCACGGCTATCCGCTCACGGTGCTCGAGCACCCGGGCAACCAGCCGCTGGATGCGCTCAAGGCAGCCGGCGTGAAGTCGGTCGACAGCCTGGCCGCGCTGGCGGCCAATGCGCAGGTCATTGTGCTTTGCGTGACGGGCTCGCCGCAGGTGGAGGCCATCGTCCTCGGCGCGGGCGGGCTTGTCGAAAGCATGAAGCCCGGCACCATCGTCATCGACTGTTCGACCGCCATTCCCACGTCGACCGAGCGCGTGGCGCAGGCGGTACGTGCGGCGGGCGGGCAGTTTCTCGACACGCCCATGACGCGCACCCCGAAGGAAGCGGCCGAAGGCCGGCTCAACCTGCTGGTGGGCGGCGATGCGGCGTTGCTGGAGCAATGCCGGCCCATCCTGTCGTGCTTTGCCGAGAACATCACCCATTGCGGAGCGGTGGGCACCGGCCACGGCATGAAGCTGCTGCACAACTACGTGTCGCTCGGCACTGTGGCGCTGATCGCCGAGGCGGCCGCCTGCGCGCAGCGCGCGGGCGTCAACCCCGACGTGTTCGTCGACGTGCTGGCCAAGGGCGGCGGCGGCGGCGTGGCATTGGAGCGGCTCAAGTCCTTCATCACCCAGCAAGACCCGAGCGGGCTGCGCTTTGCCATGAGCAACGCGCAGAAAGACCTGGGGTACTACACCGAGATGGCGCAAGGCGCGACAGCGGCCCAAGGCATTGCGGACGCGGTGCTGGCCACCTATGCCGGCGCGGTGGCGCAGGGCGGGGCACAACGCTTCGTGCCGGAACTGGTGGCCGTGCTGGCAAAGGGCGGCGCGCCGGCTGGCAAGAATTGAGCTTCACAGGCATTGAGCTTCACAGGCGGTCTGCGGTGAGATAGCCTCCCGGCTCCAATCGTCCAAAGGAGCCATTCGATGCCTCGTCGCTTCATTCTCTCTGCCAGTGGTGCCGCCCTGGCAGTTGCCGCATTGATCGTCGGTTGCGGTGCCATGGGTTCTTCGGACAAGAAACCCATGAGCTTCTTCATCACCAGCACCAACCCCGGCAAGGGCGGCGACCTGGGCGGGCTGGCCGGCGCCGATCGCTACTGCCAGTCGCTGGCATCCAGCGTGGGGGCCGGCAACAAGACCTGGCGCGCCTACCTGAGCACCGTCGCGCAGAGTGGGCAGCCTGCCGTCAATGCGCGCGACCGGATCGGCACCGGGCCTTGGACCAACGCCAAGGGCGTCGTCGTTGCCACCAGCGTGGCCGACCTGCACAGCCCCAACGCCAAGGTCGGCAAGGACACCTCGCTCACCGAAAAAGGCGAAGTCGTCTCCGGCTACGGCGACCCGGTGAACCGGCACGACATCCTGACCGGCTCGCGCCCTGACGGTACCGTGGCCGTTCCCGATGCGGGCAAGGACACCACCTGCGGCAACTGGACCCGGAGCGAGGGCGGCTCCGCCATCGTGGGCCACCACGACCACAAGGGCACCAACCCCGACCCGGTGGCCAATGCTTCGTGGAACTCGTCGCACGGCACGCGTGGCTGCAGCGTGGATCAGCTCAAGATGAGCGGCAGCGCGGGCCTGATGTATTGCTTTGCGGCCAACTGACGCCGTCGCACGCATGAACCCCGCCGACTTCGACGGGCGCCGCGAGCTTCAGGCGGCGTGCCATTGCGGCGCGGTGCGCTTTCGTGTGCTGCTCGCCGATGGGCTGCGCAGCGCGCGGCGCTGCAACTGCTCTTACTGCCGCATGCGCGGCGCCGTGGCCTTGTCGGCCAACCTGGACGACCTGCATGTGGTCGAAGGCGCCGACAAGCTGACGCTCTACCAGTTCAACACCGGACAGGCCAAGCACTACTTCTGCTCGGTGTGCGGCATCTACACCTTCCACTCGCGGCGCTCGAACCCGAACCAATACGGCGTGAACGCCGCGTGCATCGACGGCCTGAGCCCCTTCGACTTCGACGAGGTGCCGGTGTCGGAAGGGCGGAACCATCCGAAGGATGGGGATGGCAAGGCGGTGGTGGCGGGGTGGGTGAGCTATCGGGGGAATGGGGGCGGGTAGGGGCGGCTGTAGCCGGGCAAGGGAAGGGCCGTCTTTCAGCGGGCCTGCTTGAGTGCGAAGCTCGAGCGGAATCCTGGCGTCAATTTTCATGCTGTGCATTCGAGAAGCGCGGCTGATTGTGCTGAACGAACGATGTTCGACGAACATGTTCGGCATCAGATTCCAGCCTTCGAGGCCTAAAGTGCTCCGATGAATGCCCTGACTTCGCACGACCATCTCCACGCGCCATCGCTTGTCGATCCAGATCCGAAAAAGGGCGGAACTTCCATGAAACTGCGTTCACTTCGAATTCCTCGCCCGCTGCGCGGCAACGGGCTGGATGCGGATTGCGAGGTCTTCGACATCACGATCGAATCGGGGAAGGTGGTCGCGGTAGAAGGTGCTGCCGATCAGCGTTCCCGTGGCACGGTGATCAGTTCGCCGGTAGACGCGCATGTGCACATCGACAAGAGCTACACGGTGAGGGAGGTCGGTCCGGCCAATGGCGATCTGTTCGCCGCCATCTCCCGCATGGACAGGCACAGCGCGCTCTGGACCGAGGCGCACATCACCACTCGAATGGAGAAAGCCCTTCACGACGCGTGGCACGCCGGCACGCGCGCCTTGCGCACTCACCTTGATTGGAAGGGCGCTGAGCCGCCGCTCGCGCTGGCAGCCTTCGAGCAGGCCCGCCACCGTTGGCAGGGACGGCTCGAGCTGCAATTCGTCTCGCTCACGCCGCTGGACGTTTTTGCCGACGTGAACGCAGGCCGATGCATCGCACAACAAGTTCAGCGTTCGGGGGGCGTGCTGGGCGCTTTCATCTATCGCAACGACGATCTGGTCCACAAGCTGGGTCGGGTACTTGACCTTGCTCAAGAACATCACCTCTCGCTGGACTTCCACGTCGACGAAGGGCTGGACGCAGATGCCACTGGACTGAGAACCATCGCACAGCTTGTGATCGAGCGTGGCGGCTTGCCCGGGCTGCGTGTGGTCTGCGGACATGCGTGCTCGCTCTCAATGCAAGCGGCCGAAGAAGCCAACGAAACGCTGCGGCTATGCGTTCTGGCAGGCATTCACCTGATCGCGCTGCCCACCACCAATCTGTACTTGCAAGGCGCATGGAGCGCCACGCCGCTGGAGCGTGGCATAACGCGTGTTCGGGAAGCCCAGGCCATCGGCCTGCGGCCAGTGCTGGCCACGGACAACGTGCAGGATGCCTTCTATCCCTACGGCAGCTACGACCTGATGCAGACCTTTGGACTTGGTGTCCAGATGGCGCACCTCGCACCTGCGCAAGATTGGCTTGGAGCAATCACCACGCATGCCGCTGCCGCACTCGGCCTGGCATGGGACGGCCTCATCGCGCCCGACTGCCCCGCCGACCTTCTTGTGCTGGACGCCGCGGACGAATTTGAGCTGCTGGACGTGCGAGGCCACGCGCGCACCGTCGTTCGTGCTGGCCGCATTCTCGAAAGAAGATGAAGAACGGAGCAACGCATCCCGTTACTTCACACCTGCACCGCGAAGCAAGAACGCCGTAACCTGCGCGATCAGGTACTCGCGCTCTTTCGGATCATCGGCGGTGGCGCCTCCGCGGAAGAAGTGCACTTGCTCCGCGTGGTCTGCGTAGAACTGCGTCACCGCCCACAGGTGGAATAGAAAGAGCACTGGATCCACCGGGCCCATCTGACCTTGGCTCGTCCAGTTGGTAATGACGGCCGCGGCCTGCTCGGTGCGGCGCTTGCTCTGTACTTCCATCATCGGACGCAGCACCGGCGCGCCGCGCATCATTTCAGCGGCGAAGATGCGCGAGCGCAGCGGCTGTTCGAAGGAGAAGATCATCTTGCGCCGGATGAGGTCCGACAGCACCCGCCGCGCGCCGTAGGCCTCGTCTGCAAAGCCGAACACGCTGATCCAGTCGTCGATGATGTCCTGCAACACCTGGCGATACAGCGCGTCCTTGCTCCCGATGTAGTAGTGCAGTTGCGCCTTCGAGAGGCCCGCCTTGTCTGCGATGGCCTGCGTGGTCGCACCCTGCGGTCCGTCGGCGGCAAATACCTCGATCGCCGCCTGGTTGATGACAGCCAACACCTGAGCGTATTTGCGCGAGCGGCCACGCGTTGACGAGGACTTGGACTCGAAATCGGCTGCTTCTGCGGTTGACGCGGGGTTGCTGGTGTTCATCGAAAGCGCATGGTGCCAGAGCCAGCTCAGAGATGGATCACCAGCTCCCGCTCCCGTGCGCGCGAACAACACAGGGCCACCTTGTGGCGGCGCTCGGCGCCGGTCAGACAGAAGTCTCGGTGCTCTGCGCCCTCGCCTTGTGCCGGCACCACGCAGGTGCCGCAAAGGCCCTGCTCGCAAGAAACGGGAACGTCGATGCCGAAATCGTGTAGCGCGTCTACTGCGCTCTGGTCGGCGGCCACCGGCACGGTGAAGCCACGTTGCGTGAGGCGCAGGCTGAAGGCCCGCCCGGCCGGCACGCTGCTCTCGCCAGGGGCAGCGAAGTATTCGGCATGCACCGCGTCTTCGGGCCAGTGTGCCGCCGCCTTGCGCACCGCGCTCATGAAGCCGGCCGGGCCGCACATGTACAGGTGCATGCCGGCTTCGTGGGTCTGCAGCATCGCGGCGAGATCGATCTTCTCGGGCGCGGCGGAATCGTCGAAATGGACACGCACCTGCGGGGCAAGGTCCGGCGCCGCCAGCGCATCGGCAAAGGCCAGGTGTTCTCGGCTGCGCGCGAACACGCACAGTTCGAAGTCAGCACCCCGGCGTGCCAGGGCCTGCGCCATGGCCAGCAATGGCGTCATGCCGATGCCGCCGGCCAGCAGCAGGTGCCGGCGGCCATCGGCATGCACCGGAAAGGTGTTGCGCGGAGCGCTGATGGGCAGCAGGTCGCCTTCGCGCACGCGTTCGTGCATGCTGGCAGAGCCGCCCCGGCTCGCGGCCTCGCGCTTCACGCCGATCAGGTAGCGGCCGCGGTCTTGAGCGTCCGGGGCGCGCGCCAGCGAATACTGGCGCGAGAAGCCGCCGGGCATGCGCACGTCGATGTGCGCGCCAGGCTCGAAGCCCGGCAGCTCGCGGCCCCACGGATGCGCCAGTTCGAAGGACAGGATTTCCGGCGTCTCGCGCCGGATGCGCTCGACGCGCACGGTCAGGGTGCGCTCCACCATGGGGTGACCTCAGTCCTTGGCCAGCGACTTGCGCAGATCCAGCCCGGCGCCCTTGTTCACGAACTGAAGCGTGTAGGCCTGGCGGTAGTCGAAGTCGGTGGGCTTGTACAGGCCGGCTTCGACGGCCTTGTCGTAGAAGTCCTTCATGCGTGCGTCGCTCATGGCGCCAATGCCTTGCGTCTTGGCATCGCCCACGTCGATGTGCGCGCGCAGGATCGGGATCGACTTCTCGATGTACTCGTCGGTGATGTCCGGATTGGTCTTCTTGATGATGTCGTCGGCCGCCTTGTGGTCGCCATACAAGTAGTTCACCCAGCCAATGTTGGTCGCCTCGACGAATCGGCGAACCACGTCCGGCTTGCTCTTGACCAGGTCCTGGCGCGTCTCGATGACCATGCCGTAGGTGGACCAGCCCGCGTCCGCCAAGCTCAGCACCACCGGCTTGAAGCCGGCTTGCTTCTCCACCGCCAACGGCTCCGAGGTGGCATAGGCCTGCTGAACCGCCTGCTTGTCGGCCAGGAACTGCGACAGGCTGTAGTTGTAGGGGCGAACCTGCTCGTCGCGCACGCCATAGGCCTTCTTCATCCATTGCCAGTAGCTGATCTGCCCGTCCTTGGCCAGCAGCACCGTCTTGGCCTTGGCGATGTCGGCGAACTTGTCGATGCCCTGGCCCGGATGCGCAATGATGGCCTGCGGGTCGCGCTGGAAGTATGCCGCCACGACCACGGTCGGAACCTTCTGCTTGATGTTGTCGAAGGCCATCAGCATGTTGCCGGTCATGAGGAAGTCGACCTTGCCGGCCGGCAGCATCGGCCGGTTGTTGACCTGCGGGCCGCCCTGCTGGATGTCGACGTCCAGGCCGTACTTCTTGTAGGTGCCGTCGGCCAGCGCCTGGTAGAAGCCGCCATGACCAGGCTGTGCGCGCCAGTTGGTGGCGAGCACGACCTTGTCCTGCGCGATGGCGGCGAATGTCGTGGTGGCCAGCACGGCGGCCAGAAGGCAGCGGGCGGAGAAGGGTGCGTTGGTTTTCATCGCTTGTCTTCCTTGGGTGGGGTTGTGTGCTTGCTTCGCAGGTCAGACTTGCCTGGCCATATCGCTCGTCCAGCCTCGCGTCTTGCCGGGGTTCATCAGTCCCAACGGGTCGCTGCGCTTCTTGAACTGGATCTGCGCGTCGTCGATGGTCTTCATGCCGCCGTCCTCGATGGTGAACACATGCGGGTTGAAGACCTGGCAGCCGCCTTGCGACTCGATCTCGCGGATCACCTCGTACTGGTGCGCCTCGCCCTTCCAGCGCACGAGCAGGATGCCGAAGGTGCCGGCTTCGCCACCGGCGCGGGCGAAGTCCTGGTGCTGCAGGACCTCGTCGCCGAAGATGGCCAGATGTCGTTCGACGACCGCAGGGTCGAAGGGCTGCGCGTAGGAGATCTGCAGGTAGGTCCAGCTACGGTCGAGCTTGAGGGCTTGCAGTGTGGTGTGGTTGAAGGCGCACTCGTAGGCGGGCGGTAGGCCCAACGCCAGAAGCTGGTCTTCGGTGCCTGCCACCGAAATGATGCCGCCGTGCCCGGCGGCTGCCTTTCGGAAGTCGTCCATGGACTCGGGCGCGACCATCGCGAACGCGGCGTGGCGGTCTGTCGGAAAGCGGTCGCCCATCGCTGTGTAGTAGGGCGCGAAGCGCGCTTCCACCGTGGTGAATAGGAACAGGTCGAGGTCGGGCGACGCCGCGTCGATGCCGAAATCCAAAGCCTGCCGGTACTTTGGAAAGAGCACCGTGCAATGCACCCAATCCACGGCAGGCGATAGCGCCACTTCCACGTCGAGGATCACGCCATTGGTACCGAAAGCGTGCTGCACCTGCTGGATGTCGTCGCCCCGCAGTTCGATGATGCGCGGCTCGCGCTCCACGGTCATGACGCGCGCGTTGAGCAAGTTGCCGGTGTCGCGCAGGATGCCGTGCCGGAACGAGCCGATGCCGCCGAAGCCGCCCGCGACGAAGCCGCCGATGGTGGCCACATGCCAGGTGGAAGGCCACATGCGCAGCGCCTGGCCAGTTTCGCGCGCGGCCAGGTCGATGTCGTGCATGCGCGCACCGGCCTGCACGCGAATGCGGCCATCGGCGACGTCGAGCACGCGGCTCATGCCGGTGACGTCCATCACGATGCCGCCTTCCAGCGGCACGCACTGGCCGTAGTTGCCGGTGCCGCCGCCGCGCACCGTGAGCGGCAGCTTCCACTTGGCGGCGGTTGCGGCCACCTGCCGCACGTCGTCTTCGGTGGAGACCTTCACCACCAATTCGGCGATGCAGTTGTCCAACTGCGCGCTGAGGATGGGGCTGTACCAGTAGAAGTCGCGCGAAAGCTGCTTGCGCTGGCCGCGGGCGTCGATGATGTTCAGCCCCGCGAGGTCGCGCTGGACCGCGTCCCAGTCGATGGCCCGTTGCTGGCCTTCGGTGTTCGGCACGGCGCTCATCAGCCGTCCCTCTTCATTTCGCTCTCGTGCCAGTGCCCGAGCGCTGCGCGCGACAGGCCGGCAAACACGAGGAAGATGACGATGCCCAGGAGCGACACCAGGAACAGCGCCGCGAACATCATCGGGATCTCGGTGCGGAAGCTCGATTCGAGAATGCGCGATGCGAGGCCTGTTTCGCGGCCCGCGGTGCCCGCGGTGAACTCGGCCACCACCGCGCCGATCAGGCTCAGGCCGCCGGCGATCTTCAGGCCCGCCATGAAATAGGGCAGAGCACTGGGTACCAGCAGGTAGCGAAAGGTCTGCCAGGGCGAGGCCTTGTAAAGCGTGAACAGGTCGCGCAGGTTGCTGTCTGCGCTCTTGAGACCGATGACCGTGTTCGACAGGATCGGGAAGAAGGCCACGATCCAGGCACACAGCAGCAGCGCCGCCGTGGTGCTCGAGACGTAGATCAGGATCAGCGGCGCGATCGCGATGATCGGCGTGACCTGAAGGATCACCGCGATCGGGAACAGACCGATCTCCACCCACTTGAACAGCGCGAACGCCACTGCCAGCAGCACCCCGCCCACGATGGCCGCCGCAAGGGCCAGCAGCGTGAGCTTGACGGTAAACCACAGTGCGGCCGAAAGCGTGTCCCAGTTCTCGATCAGCGTGGTGAAAATGAGGGAGGGCGCCGGCAGGATGTAGTGCGGGATCTGGTTGATGCGCACCACGGCCTCCCACAGCAGCAGCAGGCCGCCCACCACGATCACCGGCACAGCGATGCGCAGCATGGCCTCGCGCCTGCGGATGGCGTCGTCGCGCGCCTTGAGTTCTTCTGTGGTGGGGGCGCGTTCGGCGTCTTGCATGACGAGGCCGGCTTCAGTGATCGATGTCGACGCCATGGAGGGCTCCGTGCAGGGCTTGAGATACCGCGGTGCAGTGTGCGTTGTAGCGGGTGGATGTGCGGAAGGCTTCGCCGCGCGGATAGGGCTCCTCGATGCGGATCTCGTCGATCACGCGGCCCGGGCGCGCGGCCATCACCACGATGCGGTTGGAGAGGTACACCGACTCGTACACGCTGTGCGTGACGAAGATGACGGAGAAGCGGTGCTCGCGCCAGATGGACAGCAAGTCGTTGTTGAGCTTGATGCGCGTCATTTCGTCGAGCGCGGCAAAGGGCTCGTCCATCAGCAGCAGCCGAGGGCGCGTGACCAGGGCGCGGGCGATGGATACGCGCATCTTCATGCCGCCCGACAGTTCGCGCGGGTACACGTCGGCAAAGCGTGACAGGCCCACCATCTCCAGCGCTTGGTGCACCACCGGCGCGGCGGCATCGCGCGATACGCCGGTGAGCTTGAGGGGTAGCCAAACGTTGTCGAACACTTTGGCCCACGGCATGAGCGTAGGCTCCTGGAAGACGAAGCCCAGGTCGCGGTCGATTTTTCCGGCAACGGTGCCGGCCGGGGTGGCCGACCAGCGCATGTCGCCCGAGCTCAGGCGCGTGAGCCCGGCGACCAGGCGCAGCGCGGTGCTCTTGCCGCAGCCCGAGGGGCCCAGGAAGCTGATGAAGTCATGCTCGCCGACGTCCAGAGACATGCCCTGCAGGGCGAGGGTGCCGTTGGCAAAGCGCTTGCTGACATTGCGCAGACTGACCAGCGGGGGAGCGACAAGATCGTGTGGAGTCACCGCGTCTCCTGGTGTCAATGCCAAGCCGGCTCGTTGGCCAAGCGCTCGATCGGAAAACGATCGACTTCGCGCAGCAGCTCGACGAAGCGCCGGCCAACGAGGTCCAGCACCGCCTTGCCCTTTTCGGGCGTGGCGCGGGTGGCGTCGCCCGCTGCACCGTTGGGATTGATGTCATGCATCTGCCAGCTCAGCTTGCCGCTGGGGCCGATCGACAAGTACTTGTTCTCCGCCGAGAGGTCTTCGGTCATCGAGCGAAAGTTTTGGAACTGGTCGCGCCGCACGTAGTCAGGCGTCAGATGCAGCATGACGGAGCTTTCGAGGTCGCCGGCATGCACGCCGTGCTTGCCTTCGTGCGCGGTGAACATGCCCTCGGGCAGGCCCAGGGTGTACCAGTTGGCGGACACGACCATCATTCCGTGCGCCTCGCGCAGGTCGCGCGCGACGATGTCCATCACGCTCATCTGGCCGCCGTGGCTGTTGTAGAGCACCAGCTTCCTCACGCCAGCGCGGGCCACGCAGTTGCCGATGTCCGTCCACATGGAGATGAGCGTACGGGCCGAGACGGTGAGCGTACCGGGGTAGCGCGAATGCTCGTTGCTCTTGCCGTAGGGAACGGTGGGCAAGAAAAGCACGGGCAGGTCTTCGGGGATGTGCGGCAGGCTGGCGGCCACCATGCCGTCGATGGTGGCGGTGTCGGTGGACATGGGCAGGTGCGGCCCGTGCTGTTCGGTGGCGCCCACGGGTAACACGGCAACAAGTCGCGAGCGGTCGAGGCGGGAGAACTCTTCGCTGGTCAGGTCCGACCAGAAGCGGCTACGGATGCGGGGCGGATTCATCGTGGCTGACCTTTCGCGTTGGCGGATGGCAAGCCTAAATTATCCATACGGTCAAAAAAAAGGTCCTGGGGTTTACCCAAGACCTTCGTGTAATTTAATGTTTTGCAGGACGCAACCTGCTGCTGTGATTTGATCGAATGGAAAAAAGCTTTCGATCGGCGCGGGTGAGTGCCGCGCTCCATGGCATCGATGGGAAGCCGCAGCAGCCGGGGGACCGCTGAGCCATGGGCTTGCTGTCAACAGGGCATCGAAGACATCTGTGCGGCCCTCACGAGCGCCTTGGAGCGTGGACAGATGCAGACAACGTCATCGCCAGGCAGGCCGTCAGGCGCTTGGCGTATGGCACGTGCAGGAACTCGTTGGGCCCATGCGCATTGGCGTTGGGGCCCAACACGCCGCAGGCCATGAACTGCGCCGCTGGATAGGTGGACCCGAGCAGGCCCATCAGTGGAATGGTTCCACCCTGGCCGATGCTGGCAAATCCCCTGCCGTCGAAGCAGGCGCGGCTGGCGAGGTCGAGCGTTTCTTCGAGCCAGGGCGCATACGCGGGTGCATTCCAGCCCTTTGCGTGGCCGCGATCCGGCACGAAGCGCACGCCGGCGCGGTAGGGGGGCGAGTCTTCCAGAACGCGCTTCACTTCCGCCAGTGCCGATGCGCTGTCGACCAGCGGCGGCAAACGCAGCGAAAGCCGGAAGGCCGTGCGTGGGCGCAGAACGTTGCCTGCACCCTGCAGCGCCGGCAATCCTTCGGCACCGATCACGGCCAGCGACGGTCGCCATGCGCGGTTGAGCAGGGCCTGTTCCGGATCGGTGGTAACCGGCAGCGCCGGTTGCCCGTCTTCGCCGCAGTGCCATCGAAAGCGCTTCCACGCCTGTTCGCCCAGGATGCGCGCGGCCTCTCGCGTTTGCGCGAGCCGGTCGGCCGGTACTTCGCAATGCAGGGTTGCAGGCAGCAGGCGGCCAGTGGCGCTATCTTCCAGCCGGTCGAGCATGCCGCGCAGCACGCGAAAGCTCGAAGGCACGATGCCGCCGGCATCCCCCGAATGCGCGCCTTCGTCGAGTACCTGCACTTCGAGGGTGCCTCCGCAATAGCCGCGCAGCGAGCTCACCAGCCAGAGACGTTCGTAGTCGCCCGCGCCGGAGTCGAGGCACACCACCAGTCCGACCTTGCCGATGCGCGGTTGCAGCACCTCCAGGTAGTGCGGCAGGTCGTAGCTGCCCGATTCCTCGCAGGTCTCGATCACACCGACGCAGCGCGGGTGCGTCGCGCCCTGGTCGTGGAGCGCCTGCAGTGCAGTGATGGCGGCGTAGATGGCATAGCCATCGTCGGCACCTCCGCGCCCATAGAGCCGAGTGCCGTCGTACACCGGCTCCCACGGGCCGAGGCCGGGGCGCCAGCCTTCGAACTCCGGCTGCTTGTCCAGGTGGCCGTAGAAGAAGACAGCTTCATCCGTATCGCAGCCGCGCGCGGGCAGTTCGAAATAGATGAGCGGCGTTCGGCCGGGCGTGCGAAGCACTTCGACGCGCAGGCCGGGCAGGGGCTGGCGCCTTGCCCAGGCGGCAGCTTCGTTCACAACCTGGTCGAGCAAGCCGCGTGTTTCCCAATCCGGGTCGAACGCAGGGCTCTTTGCCGGGACGCGGATGTAGTCCGAGAGCAGCCCGATCAGCTCGTCGTCCCATTGGCGGTTGCAGAAGTCCTGCGCACGCGCCAGATCGAGCGCAATCGTGCCCAGTTCAGGCATGGGCAGCGACGCTGGCCTTGGGCGCAAAGGCTTGGCCGATGGCCTGTTCCAGCGGAAGGTACAGCTCCGGCATGAACATGGTCCGCGAAAGCAGCAGGTTCGAGCCGGGTGCATGCAGGACGCGGATGCGCTGGCCTTCCACCACGCGCGCGGAGACGAGCGGGTAGCCATCTTCGGCAAAGGTCATGACCAGGTCAGGGAAGCGCGCAATGGCGCGGCCTTGTTGTTCGAGCACCATGTATTCGTTGACGAAATGCAGTGTGGTGGCGCCGTCGTCGTCGTCGAGTTCGACGATGCCGACGTCCAAGCCTTCACGCTGCTCGCAGCGGTAGCGGCGTACGGTGCCCTCTGCAACGACGCGGCCCTTCAAGTGGCGCGCAGCGGCTTCCATGCCGCCTTCCAGGTAGGCCTTGCCCAGCGCGATGGCAAAACTGATGGCGCCGGGTGCGCCGTGCTGCTGCGCGTATTCGACGGTGACCGGATTGCGGGCCACCGCCACGAGTCCACCGGCGTCGATGGATGCGCGGCGCACGACGGCCGACGTGGCCTCCAGGCGTCCGCGGGCCGCGCCTTCGATGTAGCGCTCCGGCGCACCGCCGGCATAGCCCTGGATCGAGACGTAGTCGTCTTCGGTGTGCAGGCCCAGGGCACCCATGATGCTCGAAGGATGGGCGCGCCCATTGCACGCCAGGTCGATCACGGGCAGGCCGCACAGGGCGGCGTGGAGCCAGCCGTTGACCGTGGTTTCGGCGCCGTTCTCGTTGGTGTGCATGGCGACCAGGCGCTGGCCTTGCGGCAGCTCGCGCTGCAGCAACTCCAGCGTGCGCATGAGATGGCGTGGTTGCACGAAGGGATGCGGCGCGGCCGGTGCGCCGACCAGCGCGACCGTCACCGAAAGGCCTTGCGGATCGAATTCATCCACACTCCAAAGCTCGGGCGTTCCGACCTGCAGCGCCAGGCTGGCAGCGCGCTCGCCGGCTTCGATGATGCCGCCGCCACCACCGCCCAGGATGGCGCCGCCCATCACGGCTGCCTTCACGTCGTCGATCGTCAGTTTGCGTTTCATGTCAGGGTCTCCGTTTTGGCGGGTGATTTACTTGCGCAATGCCTTGAATGCGCCAGAGAAGAAGGAATAGAGCGCGTCGCCAGCGATCACGCCGCCGGCAAACACCTCCATGCGCTCGCGAACGGCGGGGCCGCCAATGCGTTGCACCACCAGCCGGCAGGCAATGCCCACCGCCACCATCCAGCCCGCGGCAGGGAAGTTGATGAGCAGGCCGGTGGCGAACAGAACGCCGAGTTGCTGGCGCGAACCGCCCAGCAGTTGCAGCAGCGCGCCGGGGATGGCCCACAGTGCCAGGCTGTGTGCGGTCTCCATCGAGATGCCTGCCTTGATGGCCGCCACGTAGGCGGCGTTGATGGGCGCCGTCATCTTGTTGGCGAAGAAGATGTGATAGGTCGCCAGCACCACCACGATGGCGACGACGAATCCGATCATTCCGGCGATCAACTGCTGGCGGCGGCCTTCCATTTCGAAAGCCGGGTCGGCGCCTTCGCCACGCAGCAGGTGGCCGGCCTTCAGGTCGTAGCCCATGTCGGCAAACGCCGGGCCGGTGGCCGCCGAGAAGCCCGCCAGCACCACCAGCGCCTCGGGCGGGAAGCCGATCAGGATACCCACCAGCAGCGTGATCAACGCCACCGCGAACGCGGGGAACCAGCCCGAGTGCATGGCCGCGATGCCAACGATCAGTTCATGGACGAAGGCGGCGAAGGTGCCGTAGACGACGAAGGCGACAAGCATGCCGAACGACATGCCCGTGTAGATGCCGGTGCCCACTGTGAGCAGCAGCGTAATGGCCAGGTACCCCACGGTGCCCAGGCGCAGCGAACGGCCCAAGCGGGCAGCACCGTTGCTGTCGGTGGCCGACGCAGCGCCTTGCGCTTCGCTGCCGCGCTTGATCACCACGCGCCCAACCTGCACCAGCGCCACCAGGCCAGCGCCGATCATCATGCCGTGCGGGATGTAGAGCTTGGCGATGTCCAGGCCGAACAGCGGCATCGTGTAGCCGCGCAGCAGCAGGCCGATGCCGAACGCGGTCATGGCTCCGAGGCCACCGATGAGTGCCACACCGAACGCCGACATGGGCAGTGCGAACACCGCACCCGCCACGCCGGTGGCGAGGCCGCCGAGCAGCAGCCTGGCCTGCTTGCCGCCCGTGTCGCCAGCCTTGATGGCTTCGGCAGCGGCAATGCCCAGCGGCCACGGATTCCTGGCCGGGAAGGCAGGCGTGTCGAACATGCGATAGAGCAGCCAGGCGTCCAGCAGCATGGCCAGCGAGACGCCCACCAACATGGGCAGGACCATGTCCGGCAGACCAAATAGGAAGGGGATGCCGATGGGGAGGAAGAGGCTGTTGGCCGCACCGAAGGTGGCCGACGAGATGCTGGTCTGCGCCAGGTTCTGCGAGTGAACCGAGCGGAAGCCCTTGAACATGGCCAGCGGAATGCGCGCCAGGGACATGGCGGCCAGTGCGCCGATGAGCGAAGTGCTTGGCGTGATGCCAAGGCTGGCCAGGAGCTGAATGCCCACGATGGCGCCGAACACGCTCAACACCACCGTCAGGATGAAGTTGCCTGGGGCGAGCGCGCGCGGATGGCTGCCGGCCGGATCGGGAGAGGCCGGAATTTCTCCGGCAGTGGCATCGCGGGTCATGGTCTGTCTCCTGTGGATGTCTTGCTTTGCCGCATTAGGATCTTGCGCGAGTTCTAAAATATAGAACCAAGTGCGATATTATGGTATTCAACGAGGGGGCGTTGTCAAGCCCAGACGGCGGAACGGCGCTTGCCGGCCCGCCAGGCAAGCCGAGTGCAAGAGGGGGCGGTTTATGATCGAAAAGGAGATTCAGGAACGATGAGCACACTCGCCAACGCCATGGACGTGCTGAAGCTGATGGCGCGGCTGCGGCGCGACATCACCGTGACGGACGTGGCCACCGAACTCGGCTTGCCCAAGAGTTCGGTATCCCGCACGCTGAGCATGATGGCCGAGTACGGCTTTCTCGATCGCGACCCGGTCACGCGCGCGTACCGCCCCGGCGGTCTGATCATGGAGGCCTCTTACCACTTCCGCGCATCGCGAAATGCGTCGTCCCTGCTGGAAGACGAATTGGACGTGCTGGTCCGCGATACGGGCTACACCGGCTACATCAACGTGCTGGACGGTGCCGACTCGATGGTGGTGCAGATGCGCACCGGCACCGGTGGCGCGCTTCAGGTGTACACGCCGGTCGGCACGCGAGCGCCTGCGTATTCCACCTCGATGGGCCGCGCGATCCTTGCGCGGCTGACCGACGACGAGGTGAACCAACTGATCGGCAGCCGCCTGGACGTGCGCCGCGGCGACATTCCTCGAACCCGGAAAGACTTGCTGGAGCGACTGGCGACCATCCGCACCCAGGGCTGGGCGCTGTCGCGCGGCGAGTTCGTGCCTAACGTCGCTGGCATCTCCGCCGCGGTTGTCGACGCCGGCAGCCGCAAGGTCTACGGCATCGGCATCGGCCTGCCCGCGCAAGACCTGACCGAGGATCTCATTCGTCGATTCGGCCGCCGCGTGCGCGATGCCGCCATGACGGTGGGCAAGCGTATTGGCGATGCCTATTGGCTGGACTTCGCAGCCGAAGCGGAGCCCGCTTCGTCGAAGCGGGCATGAGCCCACATTGACCGGCGCCTAGAGGAAGGCGCCGAGCGCGCCGCCCAGGACGCTGCCGGACACGAGCACGGGCAGGTTGCAGCCGGCATCGCGAAGCGCCTGCTTGTGCTGCGGCGAATAACCCATGCAATCGAGCACCAGTGCATGTGCGCCCTGAGCCTGCAGCGTCTTCGCTGCATCGACCAGCGGTTGGGCGGTGCTTGCGTACGGAGAGCCCGCTGCAAACAGCGGCTGCTTGTCCAGAATGCGCCACTTGTCCCGCGCCTCGTGCTCCTGGCCCGGCATCGGCACGATCACGCCGGCTTGCACGTCGCGCAGCAAGCTTGCGACTGTGCCGCAGACCACGGCATCGGGCTCGACCAGCCAGGCGCGGCGCGTCCGCAGCCCGGGAAATTCTCCCGTGCACAGCAGCACCACCACATCGACGCCATCGTCTTCCAAGCGATCGATGCAGTGCTGCAGTTCCCTGCCGATGGCGTCGGCGCAAAGCGTGACGATGCTGCCATCGGCGAGCCGGCTGATCAGTTGTGCCCGGCCGGTGGTGGGGGCGAAGTTTGCCTCGACCCCTATGCGGTCGAGGCCGTCCAGTACACCGGCATGCCGAACCTCGATATGCGCCGGCAGACCTTGCTCGATGGCATCCGAGAGATCGTGTCGGGGAGCCTGGCCAATGGTGAGAAAGGCGAGCTGGCGTGGAGGAGGTGCAAGCATGGTTCAAATATCACGAACTCAGTTCGATAATACTGAACTCGCTTTGGATATTCAACCGTTGTCACCTCGCGTCAGCGCTTGGCTCGGTCTTTCTGGCCGCAACTCGGCGTCGCTCCGAGCGCTTGCCGGAAGCATCAATGCGAGTCTGCCTGCTTTGCTGCGTTGATCGAACCAGCCATGTCGCCCTTGCTCCCGTTGAAATACAGGTTGAGCGCCAAGGCGGTGACCGCGGACAGCAAGATCCCCGAGTCGATCAGCAAGTGCATGCTCTTGGGCGTCCATTGATGGAAGTTGGGCGCGATCAATGGAATCATGCCCATGCCAACTGCGATTGCCACGATGAAGAGATTGTTGCGACTGCCCCTGAAGTCGACCGTCGACAGCATTCGCACTCCAGTTGCAACCACCATGCCGAACATCACGAGCCCGGCGCCACCGAGCACAAAGGTCGGAACCGATTCCACCGCGGCTGCCATCTTGGGCAGGAAGCTCAGGACAATCAGGATCGCACCGCCCATGACGCACACGAATCGGCTGCGGATGCCCGTGACGGCAATGAGCCCGATGTTCTGGCTGAAACTGGTGTACGGGAAGGTATTGAAGACGCCCCCGATGATGGTGCCAAGGGCATCCGTGCGCAGGCCATTCGCCATGGTCCTGCGGTCGACCGGGGTGTCGCAGATCTCGCCCAGCGCGTAGAACAGGCCGACCGACTCGACCATGATCACGATCATCACCAGCGTGAAGGTGAGGATCAGTACCGGGTCGAAGATGGGCGTGCCGAAAGCGAAGGGCAACACGACATCGAACATGGGCGCCTTGGCCACCCGGTCGAAGTTCATCATGCCGAAAGCGGTGGCCACCGCGCCGCCGATGATCAGCCCCAGCAAGACCGCGATGTTGCCAAGGAACCCCTTGGCAAATTTGGCGAAGAGCAGGATTGACACCATTACCAGTGCCGAGATGCCGATGCCGCCCAAGCTTGCGTAGGAGGGGTTGGGCACGCTGGCGCCGAGGCTGAGCCCCTTCGGCGGTGCCGGCACACCATGGCCACCGGCCTGCGCCAAGGCAGACACATCCTGCAGCCATTTGGCGTGCTCAGGGTTGACGAGCTTCGGCGCCGTCGGGCCAAAGGGGTTGCCAAAGATCCAGTTGATTCCGATACGCATCAGGTTGATGCCGACCACCAGAATGATGGTGCCGGTGACCACCGGCGGAAAAAAGCGCAGAAGGCGGCTGATCACCGGGACCAGGAACATCGCGATGATGCCGGCGCCAATGATCGATCCGAACAGCAACTGCGCTCCCGTATGCCCCGGGTACGCGTGTGCTATGCCCAGCATTGGCCCGACCGACACGAAGCTCACGCCCATCATGGTCGGCAGGCGAAGCCCGAACCATTGCGTGACGCCCATCGACTGGATGATGCTGACGACGCCGCAGCAAAACAGATCGGCCGAGATCAGCAACGCCACGTGCTCCGGCGTCAGGTTGAGCGCGCGACCGATGATCAGCGGGACAGCGACGGCCCCCGCGTACATGACGAGCACGTGCTGCAAGCCCAGGACCGTCAACTTGCCGGTCGGAAGGCGTTCATTCACTGAGTGTGCCCTCGATGTCGACCCAGAGCGAACCGGAGTCGCAGGCGTCAGACGATCAGCCTGCATGGACGTGTCATTCATCGTTGTCTCCTCGGCCATTGTTGAATTGGCACTGTCGTGGTTGGTGGGGCCGCTTTTTGCTACTTTGATCCGGATAGCGGGGCGTCGAAGAAGCGCACCAGCTGTTGCGCCAGGACGTCTGGCGCTTCGAGTGGAATCAGATGGCCGCTGTCGGCCACGATCTCGAACTGCGCGCCGGGCACGCTGGCGGCCATGTCTTGCATGACCTCCGTGCGTACGAAACTGCGCCCGCCGTTGACCAGTACCAGTGGCATGCGCAGGCTGCGCAGTTCGCTCCAGCGGTCATCACGCCTGAAGGGCCAGCGCCGGAAGAAGAACGGATCGTGCTTGCGAACCCAACCCCCGGCCTGCGCCGGCCGCACCGATTGCCGTGCGAACAGTTCGAGCAGGTCTGAAGGTGCGTGCGGATTGGCTTTGCGCTCCCACGCCATGGCTTCTTCGATCGAGGCGAAAGTCTCCGGTCGGGGGGCTACCGCATCCTGGTCAACCGAGAACGAGGCTTCGACATCGACGATGGCCATGCGATCGACGCGCTCCGGATGGCGGGCGGCAAAGCCGATGCCGATCAGCGCACCCCAGGACAGGCCCGCGATCGAGAACCGCTCTAGAGACAGCGAATTCGACAGCGCTTGCAGATCCGCGATGTGGTCTTCGCTGTCGTAGCGTGCTTCGGCGGACCACTGGCTGTCGCCGTGTCCGCGCAGATCGTAGGCAATGACGCGGCGGTTCGCCGCCAGCCGGGCAGCGACGTCGTGCCACAGCCAGGCGTGGCCGGTGACCCCATGCAACAGGACCAGCGGCGGCATGTCACTGGTGTCTTTGCCGAACTCCAGTGCATGCAGCAGTACACCTGCAGCCGGAATGAAATGGTGTCGCACCGGTCCGGTGACAGCGTGCTTCATTGGGCCGCCGCCGCGACAATCTCGGCCAGCCATTTTCTGTATTCGATGGTCACGACGTCGGCATGCCGCACCGGGATCTCACGCTCGCCGGCGGGTGCGCCGGTAAGGTGGAACCAAAGCGGTCGCTGCGATTCGATGATGGGCTTGTCCTGGGCCAGCACCTCGTCCTCGAAGTCCATGAAGAACTTGTCCCAGGTTGGCTCGGTGCCGAAATCCCGTGCCTGCCACCAGAAGCTCCGCGTCGTGTGTTCGTCGATCGGGCAGGCGGCCATGAACAGCACGTAGCGCTTGCCGTTCGGGAACGTGCGCTTGAGATGCACGGTGTGCGGCATGGTCACGTGGTACTCGTTGACCGGCTCGATCCACTCCTCCGTGATGCCCAGCAGTTGCTTCTTCAGTCCGACACCGGGTTCCTTGATGCCGCTTCGATCGAACCGCAGCACATTGTTCTCACGCCAGACCTTGACCGGCTCGACGCGTGGATTGTCCCGGCTGCCGATAGAGCCATCGTGCACGAACGAGAAGTGAGCAAAGTCGACGAAGTTCTCGAGCCGTCGTGGCGAACTGGTGTGCCAGTCATAGGGTCGACCCTGCAGTACCCGGTAGTCGCGATCGTTGAGTTCGGCAAACTCCGGTGCGGCCATGCTGGGCTCTTCCAGTGCCACCCAGACGATGCCGGCCTGCTCGACGGCGTGGTACGTTGGCAAGGCCGCGCGGATTGCATCATTCAGTTCCTCGCGTGCCGGCACCCGCTTGCACTGGCCTTCGCCGTCGAAGCGCCAGCCGTGATAGGGGCACTCGATCGTGCCGTCGACGACCCGTCCCAGCGCCAGATTGGTGCCCTTGTGCGGGCAGCGCGAATGCATGGCCCGCAACTCTCCATTCAGCCGGGCCAGGACGATCTGCTCGCCGAGCAAGGTCACGCCAACGGGATCGTCCAGCACGTCCGACGCATAGGCGACGGGATGCCAGAACTTTCGCAGCGCCGAGTACAGGGCCGGTGTGGCGCTATCGTGCCGGTGAATCGGGATGCTGTTGCTGGGAAGTGCGCTCATGGTCCGGATCCTCGCTATGGCGTTCAGTTGAAGTAGGCACCGCCGTTGACCAGCAGGCTTTGTCCGGTGACGAAGTCCGAGCCTGGTCCGACCAGGAACACCGCAGCACCCACCATGTCGCTGGGCAACTGGGTGCGCTTCAGGCAGCGCTGTGCGACGGTCTTCTCGTCCGCCGCAGACCCTTGCTTGGCGATGATGTCCGGATCGGGGATGAGGTCAGGGCACAGGCTGTTGACGCAGATTCCATCGTCGCCAACCTCGCGTGCCATGGCGCGGGACAAGCCGAGGACGGCGGCCTTCGACGAGACGTAGTGAAGGAAATTCGGCACGCCCTTGTACGGCGTGTTGGACGAGATGTTGACGATCTTGCCGCCACCACCTTCGCGCATGAACGGAACGACCGCCTTGCAGCACTGCCAGACGCCTCGAACATTGATGGCGTAGCAAAGATCCCATTCTTCGGCGGGAATGTCCATGAACGAACCGAAGGTGCAGCCCTTGAAGAAGCCGGCGTTGTTGATCAGTCCGTCGATGCGGCCGAAGCGCTCGAACGCTGTGCGTGCCATGGCTTGCGTCGATGCGTCATCAGCCACATCGACGACGACCGAGATGGCCTTGCGACCCATCGCCTCGATCTCGCCGACGAGGTCGGGCAGGGGGACGCGGTCGGCAAGCACCAAGTTGGCTTCCTCGCGGGCGAGGCCAATGGCAAAGGCACGGCCAATGTTGCCGCCGGCGCCGGTCAGGATGATGGTGCGACCATTCAGAAGTTGGGACATGTCAGTTCGATGCAGAGATGAAAGATTGAAGACGCAGGCCGTTCGTTGGCGATGTGTCTCCGACGACTAGATATCGAGGGTGAGAGACGCACCCTGGCAACGTGAGACGCAGACCATCATGGTGTTGTTGGCAGCACGTTCCGCGGGGCTGAGCACGCAGTCGCGATGCTCTGGCGTGCCTTCGAGCACCGCCGTTTCACAGGAGCCGCAGACGCCCTCCCGACAGGAGTTGAGTACCGTCACACCGTTGTTCAGCAAGGTACCGAGGATCGACACGTCGGGTGTGACTTCCAGTTCGCGCCCGGAGCGTGCCAGGCGCACGACGAAGCCCTTCGCGGGGTTGGCCGCGTCAGCCGGTGCTGCTGGCAAAGGCGTGCCGCCGAAGTATTCGAGGTGAACACGGGCGGGCTCGACCGATTCGCAGGCTCGAACAAATGCATCCATCAGCGGAACCGGCCCGCAGCAATAGAGATGCGCGCCGGGGTGACGCGCAACCACCGCGTTCGGGTCGAGCGATGCCACGCCGGATTCATCGTCGAACACCGTCTGAAGCGCGGCATCGGGCTTGCCTCTGACCAGGTGGCGCAGATCGTCGAGGAATGCGGCGCGGTTGCGCGAGCGGGCGCTGTAATACAGCGTGAAGCGGCGATCGAGTTCGATCAGACGCCTGGCCATGGCGTACAGCGGCGTGATCCCGATGCCGCCCGCGACGAGCACGGTTTCCGTTGCGCGTTCTTCCAACTCGAAGTGATTGCGCGGCGCGCTGATCTGCAGCCGATCGCCGACGCGGACCCCTTCGTGCATGTGGCGCGAACCACCCCGGCTCTTCAGGTCTTGGTTCACACCGATGATGTAGCGCCGGTCGTCGCCCGTGTTGATGAGCGAGTACTGACGGATCAAACCAGCAGGCAGATGAACGTCGATATGGTCACCGGCCCGCGCGACCGGAAGCTTGATGTTCTCGTGCGGCCACAACTCGAAAGACCGGATCCCCTCGGCTTCGAGGCGGATTCCGCGTACGTAGACGGAGATCAGATTCGGGTTGAGGTCGCTCATGTCAGGCGAAAGGAAGTGGGGTCGGATGGCAGTGAGCGATTGAACTCCCGTCCGATCGATATGACAATCAGCAAATTACGATCGATTAACCTGATAAGCGTCTAAATGCGGTGCGCCGGGAAGTCCTATGAACATCACCTTGAGGCAATTGCGCGCTTTTGTGGCTGTCGCCGAAGTCGGGCAGTTCACGCTGGCAGCGAGTCGAATTCACATCAGCCAGTCGGCGCTCAGCGCCCTGGTCAAGGAGCTTGAAGGCGAGCTGGGCGTTCGCCTTTTCGATCGACACACTCGAAGCGTGCGGCTGACCACGTCCGGGGTAGATTTTCTGGACCGAGCCCGAAGGGTTCTGCAAGAACTGGATCAGGCCCTTCACGTCACCCGCGAGGTGGCGACATTCAATCGCGGACGTGTTTCCGTTGCCTGTGCCACTGTGCTTTCGACCACGCTGGTGGTTCCGTTCATGAAGGTGTTCAACACCAAGCATCCGGGCGTGCGGCTGGAACTCATCGACGTTGCCGAGCAGGGCATCCAGCGTGCGGTGCTCGACGGCATTGCGGATTTCGGCATCGGCACGCAGATTCAGACAGACCCGGAGATCGTCGCCACCTTGCTCTTTCGCGACGTTTATCGGGCCGTGCTGCCCGCTGGCCACGCCATGGCCGGCAAGCGTGCCGTACCTTGGCGATTGCTGGAGGACGAGCCCTGGATTGCGTTGTCGCCTCTGAGCCCGATACGCCGCGAGATCGACGCCCACATCAAGATACTCGGGATCAATCCCAAAGTGGCCTACGAGGTATCTTTCCCGAGCACCGTGTTCGCGATGATCAGACAGCGAATGGGTGTATCGGTGTTGCCGGCCAATGCACAGCAGATGCCGGAAGTCCAGGGCCTGACATTCAGACCGCTCACCCCGCCCGTCCCCAAGCGTCTGGTCGTGACCTTTCGCCAGAAGCTGAGGGGCCTGTCACCGGCAGCCCAACTGTTTCACGACATGCTGCTGGCATGGGGCAAGGAAAATCTTGCGACGCTCGCCCCGTCGTCGGTGCCAGGATAGCGGGCTCGGATCACTCTGCCTTCACGTTGCCTCTGGCGACCACCTCGGCGAACTTGGCATGCTCGCTCTTGATGAACCGAGAGAACTCTTCGGGGCCCGCGCCGATGGGCGTGACGCCAGCTTCCTCTGCAATCACCGAAGGCGGTGTTCCCTTCGGTGCGAAGATCCCCTGCCACACGGTCACATCCGCCTTCTTCCACACAGGCACGCCTTGGCCGAGTGGTAACGCCTCGGGCATGGCGGGGGAGGCCTTCTCGTCCATGACGCCGTGGCGCGCTCGGTCGGCACCATCTGATTGCCTACCCGTACAAGCAGTTCATCACCGCTCAACGTGCGCAGCACAGACATGTGCCGGCTCATTGCGGATTGAGCGATTCCCAGCTTGGCCGCTGCTTGCGAGGCACAACCGAGCTCAGGCCTTCCCATCGCCATAGGTCCGCCGGTAGCATTCCGAAAGATGCTCGGCCACGGTGATCGATGGCCAACGAGGCGCTTCGCCTTCGCCAAGGCATGTGGGCAGGCAAGACACTTCGTAGTCCGGGGCGCCAGTGAGGAAGAACGGCACCGAATAGCGCTCGCGACCGGAGATGTTGACCACCCGATGCATGGTCGAGTGGTAGCGACCATTGGTCCAGCGCTGGATCAGATCGCCGATGTTCACCACGAAGGTTCCGGGCACCGGCGGCGCATCGATCCAGCCATTCGACTCGGCGTCCCACACCTGCAGGCCACCGACATGGTCCTGCAACAGGATGGTCAGGCTTCCGAAGTCGGTGTGTTCGCCGCAGCCCTTCTCTCCGGGCTGTGGATTTGGTGGCTGGGGCGGGTAGTGCAACGGTCGCAGCGTCAGCATTGCCCCTTCAAGGAAGCTGTCGAAGTGGCGCTCCGGAAGATCCAGCGACAGTGCCAAGGCACGCATCAGCGTCGTCCCCAGTCGAGTCGCCTGCGCAATGTAGCGATTCATCGTCTCTTGAAAGCCGGGCAGGTCGGCCGGCCATTGGTTCGGGCCGTGATTGAACTTTCCGGCGATGACCCGAGGATCGTCAGCGGGCAGATCGACGCCGATGTAGTACCCCTCTTTCAGGTCAGGCGGCGAGCCTGCTTGCAGGGTCTGGTTGCGCATGGGCTCGTAGCCGCGGTGGCAGTTCGACTTTGCCTTGTCGAGCAGCATCTTGTCGTCAGTCTGCTGACTGAAGAAGCGGACGGACTGGCCAAACACTTCGTCGATGAGTGCCGGTTCGATGCCGTGGCCCCGGATGTAGAAGAATCCGCGGTTCTCGCAGGCGTCGCGCAGTTGCGTGGCGATCGCCTGCCGAGCATCAAGATCGTCGCCAAAGAGGGCGCTGACATCGATCACGGGAAGCGATTCAGGGATGTTCTGGGCTGTCATGGAAAGCTCCGGTAATTCGATTCGCAATGAAGATGCACGGATGAGATCGATCAGAACGAGTGACGCATTCCGACTGCGTAGTTGTTCCCTGCAGACAGGCCTTCGATCTTGTCGCTCATCACCACGGCGTAGACATCGGTCCGCTTCGACAGCAGGTAGCTGTAGCCCAGGCTGATGGTGTCGCGCGTCGGCCCGACATCAGGATTGATCGTTCCGTAGGAAAGCATCGCGCGACTGCTGGCAAACGTGACGCTGAGTCCTGCTTCCGTGAGGTTGTAGTCCCGCGTGGTGGTTTCGTTCTGCACGCGTCCGTGCTGGCCGAACAGCTTGACCTTCTCGAATGCGTACGACGCGCCAAGCTGCCAGGTCGTGCTGTCGTCGACCGTGGCACCTTTCGCAACCTTCTGGTAGACGGCCGTCGCGGCGAACGGGCCAGCCCCATAGATCACGTTCCCGCCGACGTTGTTGCCTCCGTTGCTTTCTCCGGGGGCCACCATCACGGATGCCGTAAAGCCGGCGAACTTGGGCGTGGCGTACTGGACGGCGTCATTCCAGACCGAGTCGCCAGTGACGGTGCCGCTGGTGAAGTAGTGGCGGATGCTCGGTGAAAAGCCGAACGAACTGCCGAAGGAGTTGAAGAGCAACGTCGAATTGAACAGGGCGGTGGCTTGGCGGCCCACGGTCACGCGGCCAAAGCCGCTGTTGAGTCCGACGTAGGAGGCGCGCGAGAAGAAGACGTCGCCCACGAAGCGACCGATGCCCCCCGTATCGGCCAGGAAGAATGACTCGAGGGCGAAGATGGCGGAGACGCCGCCTCCCAGGTCTTCGGTGCCAGCAAAGCCGAAGTAGCTGGTCGTCATCTTTCCGCTCTCCGTTCCGTAGATGGGACGAGCACCAGGAGCTTGGAAGCGACCGATCGACATGTCGACCAAGCCGTACATGCGCACACTTGAAGCCGACTGTGCGTTGGCCAGTGGGCTGAACGAAGCCAAGGCAATGGCACTCGTCAGCGCCAAGGCGCTCAAGGTGCCAGATGGACGGAAGAGCGCAGGCGAAACTCTATGAAACTTCATGGCGATAGCCTTCTGAGGCGTGGGGGTTGGAATATTTGTTGGCCGACCGCGGCTCAGGAACTGACGTGAGTTCTCCCTGCCGCGGGGAAGCAGCATCTGCAATGCGTGTCGGGGAAGAACGGGGCGCGGGTGCCCCGTCAGAGGGCTAGCGCGAGGTCGTCAGCGGGAACTGCGCCAGGTCGGCCGCCGCTGCGTCTGATCGTTGGTGCTTCATGGTGGTGACCTTCAAGATGGGCAATGGATCGCGAGTACTGTTGAGCGAAATGTAGGCCCGGGTGGGCGATTCGAATAGCGCATAATTCGAACAGAGGTGCTTCGAAAAAGTCAGCACCCCCCGTTTGAGCGGCCTGCCCATGCACATTCATTCCCGATCGGTCGTCTACTTCGACATGATTCGCAGGGTCGGCTCGATCAGAGGAGCGGCCAAGCACCTGCATGTCACTGCCTCGGCGATCAACCGCCAGTTGCTTCAACTCGAGCAGGAAGTGGGAACTCCGCTTTTCGAACGCTTGCCGAGCGGCTTGCAACTGACATCGGCCGGTGAATCGTTTGCCCGCCATGTCATCACCGTGTTGCAGGATTCCCATCGTCTCGCCAACGACCTGGATGCACTGCGTGGAATACGTCGAGGCAGCGTGCACCTGATGACGGCCGAGGGGCTCATGCCGAACATGGTTTCCACCCTTGTCGGGCGGATGCTGGCAAAGTACCCCATGGTCGACATCACCGTAGGCGCGGGTGACGCTGAACGCATGGCCTCGGCAGTGGCCAATGGCGAGGCGGATGTCGCCATCGGTTTTGCGCTGAGACGACGAACCGATCTGCGTCAGGTCGGCGTCGGCCGATACGCATTCGGCGCCGTGGTGTCGCCGGATCATGCCTTGGCGAACCAAGCCCAAGTGACTTTGGCCGACTGCGCCAAATACCCACTCATCCTGGCGAACGAGCAATTGTCGACGTATGCGGTCCTGGAGCCTATCTTGAGAAACTTCAAGCGGCCCTACAAGGTGGCGCTGCGCACCGGATCTATCGAATTGATGAAGGTGCTTGCGGCAACTGGCGCTGGTGTTGCGTTTCAAACTCGCATCGGGATGGATGCGGATCTGGCCCAGAAGAAGTTGGTGTTCCTGCCTCTGCGGGCGCCAGGCAAGCTCTATTCCGAGGTGGGTATATACGTGCGGGCCGGGCGATCACTGCCACCGGCAGTCGACGCATTCCTGCGCTTTGCCGACGAGGAGTTGGAAAGGCAAAGTTCCCTGGAATAGCGCGCCTCAGGGTCTTGCAGCCAAACAGCATCCATACGCACATGCACATTCACGCTCGCTCCCTCCAGTATTTCGAGATGATCCGCCGCTGTGGTTCGATCCGCGAGGCGGCCCGCCAACTGCACGTCGCGTCTTCGGCGGTCAACCGGCAACTGCTTCAACTGGAGTCGGAAGTGGGTTCGCCGCTGTTCGAGCGGATGACCACAGGCCTGCGCCTGACGGCGGCGGGGGAGGTGTTCTCGAGGCACGTCATCACCGTGCTGCAGGACGAGCGCCGCATGGCCAGCGAACTCGACATGCTGCGCGGTATCCGGCGAGGGTCGATCAGCATCGCGGCTGTCGAAGGGCTCAACGCCGACCTGCTGCCGGCCTGCCTGGAACGGATGATGACGCGCTATCCGATGATCCGCATCCACGTCGCCTCCACCGGCTCGGAGCAGACCGGCCGAGCGGTGGAAAGCGGCGATGCCGACATTGCGATCGGCTTTTCGCTGGAGCGGCGCGAAGGGCTTCGTCAGTGCGCAGTAGGGCGCTTCGGCCTGGGCGCGGTCGTGCGCGCCGATCATGCTCTGGCCGCCGAGAAGCAGGTGACCTTTGCAGAATGCGCGCGCTATCCGCTGATCCTGGCCAGTGCACAGTTGTCGATCCATGCCGTCATGAAGCCGCTGCTGTCGCACCACAAGCGTGCGTTGACCGTGCTTCTTGAAACCGCATCGATCGAATTGGCCAAGCGAATGGTGGGGCGCGGCGTGGGGATCGCCTTTCAGACTCGGCTCGGGCTGGAGCCCGATATTGCATCGGGACAACTGGTGCACGTACCGCTCAAGGCGCAGGTACGGCTGGCGACCGAACTCGGTGTCTACGTGCGGGCTGGCCGCACCTTGCCGCCAGCCGTCGACGCCTTCATCCGCATCCTGGCCGAAGAAATCGAGCGCCGCGAGACCGAAGAGCCGGCCTGATTTTCCTGTCGGTGCTGCCGGCGCACTTGCGCCCAGTCGCCGCGCTTTGGAGTAGGTGATGCCGTTTCGGCATCACCCCGAGCAAAAGTCTGCGCTATCGCAATCACGAGGCCTTCCATAGACTGGCCCACATTGCAACGCCAAGAGCCAGACATGAACGCCCTCCATCGACCCGAACCCGCGTCTCCCGCCGCCACGAAAGGCCTCCCGGTGATTGATGTCGGGCCTCTGCGCGGCGGCGACGCGGCGCAAAAAGCCGAGGTGGCTGCGCAGTTGCGCAGCGCATGCGAGAACCGCGGCTTCTTCTACATCCGCAATCACGGCGTCTCGAAGGAGCTGATCAGCCGCGTCTTCGATGCTTCTGAAGGCTTCTTCGACCTGCCGCCCGAGACGAAGCTGGCGCTGGACAAGTCGTTCTCGCCGTGCAACCGTGGCTACGAGCCGTTGCGTGCGCAAACCCTGGAGGCGGGAGCGCCGCCCGATCTGAAGGAGAGCTTCTACATCGGCGAGGAGATCGGCGCCGATGACCCGCGCGTGCTGGCCGGCCGTTTCAACACCGGCCCCAACCAATGGCCGAGCGGACTGCCAGCCTTCCGGGAGACGATGGACGCGTACTTCGCGCAGGCCCATGAACTGGGTGTGCTCATCGTGCGCGCTCTGGCCGCCTCGCTCGACCTTCCTGCCAGCCACTTCGACGACTACCTGACGGACGCTGCCTCCACCTTGCGGCTGCTGCACTACCCGCCGCAGCCACCGAACCCGTCTCCTGGCGAAAAAGGCTGTGGCGCCCATACGGATTTCGGTGGCGTGACCCTGCTGCTGCAGGACCAGTCTGGCGGCCTGCAAGTGCGCGACGCCCTCGACGAGAGCTGGATCGACGCGCCTCCCGTGGCCGACACGTTCGTGGTCAACATCGGCGACCTGTTCGAGCGCTGGACGAACGGACGCTACCACTCGACGCTGCACCGGGTCATCAACAGCTCCGGCCGCGAGCGACTCTCGGTGGCCTTCTTCTTCACCGGCAACCCGACGCACCTTGTCGAGTGCCTGCCGGGCTGCGCGGCCCCTGGTGAAGCGCCCCGGTATGCGGCTGTGACGGTGGAAGAACACCTGCGCGAGTGCTATCGGAGGACGTATGCCTGAAGTGCGCAACGCTCGGCACATGGTGCTGGTTCACGGCGCGTGGCAGGGCAGCTGGTCGTTCGCCACTTGGCGGCCGTTCCTGGAAGCGGCCGGCTGGACGGTTCATGCGGTGGACCTGCCTGGCAACGGCTGGGGCGAACAAGGCGCCGCGCCCGCCAGCCTGGACACCTACACGGCGCACGTGGCCGACATCATCTCCGCGATCGACGCGCCCGTCGTGCTCGTCGGGCACAGCGGTGGTGGCGTCACCATCTCGCAGGTGGCGGAGCGCATGCCCGATCGCGTCGCAGCGCTGGTCTACCTGGCCGGGATGATGCTGCCCAGCGCAATGAGCTATGGCGAACTGCTGGGCCAGGTAGCGCTCGAACACCCCGGCGTGGATCTGCGCGGCGTCGGGTCCTGGCTCGACTGGGACGAGGGACGCACCGCCAGCACGGTGCGCGAAGAGGGCGCGCTGCTTTGCTTCGTGCAGGACTGCGAAATCGACGCGGCGCGCAAAGTAGCGACGTTGCTGCGCGCGCAGCCCGAAAGCGGGCGCGCCATGCGCAACACGCTCAGTGCCGAGCACTTCGGCCGCGTGCCTCGCATCTATGTCGAATGCAGCCATGACCAGTCAGTGCTGCTGCCGATCCAGCAGCACATGCAGAAGTTGAGCCCGGGCGCGGTGCGCGTGGTGCTCGATTGCGGCCACGTGCCGCAGCTTGCGCAGCCCGAGCGGCTGACGGCGCTGCTGCTCCCACACCTTGAACCGCTGGTCAATGCGGCGCGCGGCGAGCCGGCCAGCATCTGATTTCTGCTTTCGTTCCCTCCGAGTTTCCTCATCTTTCCATACCCATGAACACACGTATCAAACCCCTCGTTGCCTCGCTTCTTTTTGCGGGCTGCTCTGTCCTCGGTTTGGCCGCCCACGCGGCTGACGTCGTCAAGGTGCAGCTCGACTGGCTGCCCGGTGGCGACAAGAGCTTTGTCTATGCCGGCGTGAAGGAAGGCTTCTTCGCCGCCGAAGGGCTGGACGTGAAGATCTCGCTGGGCCGTGGCTCATCGGATGCCATCACCAAGGTGGGCACCGGTGTCGCCGACGTCGGCTTCGGCGGCATCTCGGCGCTGATGATGGCGGCCGCCGAGAACGGCGTGCCGGTCAAGGCGGTGATGTCGCTCTACTCGAAGCAGCCTGACGCCATCTTCACCACCAAGGGCAGCGGCATCGAATCGCTCAAGGACCTCGAAGGCAAGACCGTTGCCACCTCGACCTTCTCTTCGTCCAACCAGTTGTGGCCGGTCGTGCTGCAGAAGAACAACATCGACGCGTCGAAGATCAAGCTGCTGAAGGTCGACCCCGCCACGCTCGCGCCGATGCTGGCCCAAGGCAAGGTCGACGCCACGATCAACTGGGTCACGGTGGCGCCGGGCGTGCAGCCGGTGCTCAAGCAAGCGGGCAAGGACCTGAGCGTGCTGCCGTGGAGCGCCTACGGCCTGGACGGCTATGGCTGGTCGGTGATGGCGAGCGACAAGACCATCAAGGAGCGCCCGGAAGTGCTCAAGCGCTACCTGCGTGCGCTCAAGAAGTCGCTCGATTTCGCGATTGCCAATCCGGACAAATCGGCTGCCGCACTCAAGGCCATGGTGCCCGAGGCGGACGAGGCCGTGGCGGCCGCGGAGTTCCGCGCCTCGCTCCCATTGCTGCAGAACGAAGTCTCCAAGAAGGACGGCATGGGCACGTTCGAGCCCAAGCTGCTGGCCACCACTTGGGGCTGGGTCGCCAAGTCGATGAACTACGCGCCGGACAAGGTCAACCCGGAAACGCTGGTCGACCGCAACTTCCTGCCCAAGTAAGCCACCGATGAGCGCAGTGACCGCCTTGCCCACCCCCGTAGCCGCATCGGGCACGGCGATCTCGCCGCCCGTGATCGATTTCCAGTCCGTCGGTCAGACCTTCGTCTCAAGCGACGGCAGTCGCGTCGAAGCGTTGCAGGGCGTGAACCTCAGCTTGCGCCGGCACGAGTTCGTGTCGGTCATCGGCCCCTCGGGTTGTGGCAAGTCCACGTTGCTGCGGTTGGCTGCGGGGCTGCTCATGCCGAGCAGCGGCACGGTGTCGATCTTCGGCGTGCCGGTGACCGCGCCGCGCGACGAGATCGGCTTTGCCTTCCAGCGGCCCACCTTGCTGCCGTGGCTGGACGTGATCGACAACATCACGTTCCCCATGCGCCACAAGTACGGCCGTGTCGAACAGCGCGACGTCAAGCGCGCCAACGAGTTGCTGGAGACCATCGGTCTGCGCGACTTCGCGCGCAAGCGGCCTAACGAACTGTCTGGCGGCATGCAGCAGCGCGTGGCCATTGCGCGTGCCTTGCTGCACGACCCGGACATCCTGCTGATGGACGAGCCCTTTTCGGCGCTCGATGCGCTCACGCGCGACGAGATGAGTTTCGAGCTGTTGCGCATCTGGGCCGAGCGGCCCAAGACGGTGGTGTTCGTCACGCACTCCATCCAGGAGGCTCTGCTGCTGTCCGACCGCATCGTCGTGATGAGCGCGCGCCCGGGCCGCGTGTCCGAGATCATCGACGTGCCGCTGGCGCGCCCGCGCAACCTGGCGACTTTGTCGGACCCGGTTTTCACCCAATTGGCCAACGAGATTCGCGTGAAGGTCTTCACGCGCAAGCCCGAATGAATGCACTCAAGAGTTTCGCCAACCGGCACGCGTCGCTGCTGTCCTTCATTGCCGTGCTGGTGCTGTGGGAGGTTGCCTGCCGAGCCATTCCGTTGCCGGTGTTCGTGCTGCCGTCCCCCAGCGCCATCGTGACTTCGGCGATGGAAGTGGGTGGCGCGCGCTGGCTGGAGCACCTGCTCGCCACGCTGCAGGTGGCAGTGTCCGGCTACCTGGTCGCGATCGCCATTGCCCTGCCGCTGGCGATCGGGCTGACCAACTCCGCGCTGCTGTCGCGGACCGTCATGCCCTGGCTGGTGGTGGTGCAGTCCACGCCCATCGTGGCGATTGCACCGATCATCGTCGTGACCCTGGGCGCCGGCAACCTGCCGCGCATCGTCATCACCACGCTCATCTCATTCTTTCCGCTCGTGATCTCCACTGCCACAGGGCTGGCCTCGGTGCCGCCGGAGATGATCGAACTGTCGCGCTCGCTGCGCGCTCCGCGCACCCGCGAGTACACGCAGATCAGGCTACCTTTTGCCATTCCCTACATTTTCTCGGCGCTGAAGGTGGCGATCACGCTGGCGGTCATCGGCGCCGTGGTGGCCGAATTCGTCGCCGCCGAATTGGGGCTGGGCTACATGATCCTTTTTGCAACTTCGTCGTTCAAGGTGCCCGTGGCATTTGCGTCGCTGGCCATCCTGGTCTGCTGCAGCCTGGCGCTGTATTCGCTGATCGTGTGGCTGCAGCGCCGTCTGTTTCCATGGAGCCTGGGCAGCAGCGCGAGCTAACTCAGCGCAACTTCAAGCAGCCTGCCCCGCCACTGACTGCCCCACGCCCAACACATCCTCCGGCGCCCCGATCCCAGGCACCTCATCCAGAGCGACCCAACCCGCATCGATGCGCGACAGGGCCGGGCTCAGCGCGCTGCGCAGCGGGTTGTCGTTCGAATCGATCTCAAGCAGCCCATCGCCGCCCACCGCAGCCAGCAGGTGCGCGGAGGCCAGCAGGCCCAGTCCGCCGCCCAGGTAGTGAGGGCAATAGCGCAGCCCCGCGGCGCGGGCCCGGTGGACCACGCCCCAGCAGGCCGAGATGCCGCCCCACTTGGCCACATCCGGCTGAAGGATGCTGAACACGCGCGCATGCACGGCGGCGTCGAAGGCGTCCTCGCCCGCCAGGTTCTCGCCGCCGGCCAGCGGCATCGGCGCGCGGGCCTTCAGTGACTGCCACTCGGCCCAGGGGGTGTCGGCGCGCAAAGGCTCTTCCAGCCACGCCAGGCGCAGCGGCGCAAGGCGCGGCGTCATGGCGATGGCGTCGTTCAGCGTCCATGCCTGGTTGGCATCGGCCATCAGCAGCGTGGCGTCACCCAACTCGGCGCGCAGCGCCTGCAGGTTGGCGGTGTCGCGTTCGGCGCCAAAGCCCACCTTGAGCTTGAAGGCGCGATGGCCGGCTTGGCGCATCTGCTGCGCTCTCTCGACCGCGCCATCGGGGTTGATGCCGCTGGCGTACACGGGAATGCGGGCGGGCTCGGTGCCGGCGGTGTTGCAGCTCAGGTAGCGCCACAAGGGCTGGCCGGCGCGACGTGCGGCCAGGTCCCACAGGGCGAGGTCGATGCCCGAGATGGCTTGCGCCATCGGACCGGGTTCGCCGGATTGAATGGCGAGCACGGCGGTCTGCGCCGTCAGCGCCTCCCAGGCGGCTTGCGGTCCGTCGAAGCTGCGGCCCTGCAGCAGCGGCGCCATCACGGTGTGCACCAGTCGTGCACGGTGTTCTGCCCCGCATGCCGGAAAGTTGCACCACACCTCGCCCCAGCCGGTGGCGCCTTCGTCGTCGGTGATCTTGACGAACACGGCGGGCCGGTCGGTCATGGTGCCGAACGATGTTCGCACCGGCACCTGGATCGGATAGCGGAACACATGCGCCTCGACGCTGGCAATGCGCAAGCGGTCGCGGGGGAGGGCGGGCGTGGCGTGGGTGGTCATGGCAGCAGGTTCATCTCCACATGCACCGCATCGCCGCGGTAGGTGACTTCGCCCAGGTAGACGACGCAGTCCTTGTCGTCGCGGAACACGCGGCGCACTTCGGCCACGGGCGAGTTGACGGGCACGCCGAGCAGGCGAGCCACTTCGATGTCGGCCGTTCCGATGGTCAGCACCTGGTGCGCCTTGGTGATACGCAGGCTTTTCTGGGCGACCAGGATGGGTATGACCGGCTCGTCCCGAAAGCGCTTGGGCGATCGGCGGAACACCTGTTCGGCCAGGTGGATGTTGATGACGCAATACGGCTCGCCCTGGCGCGAATGCACGCGGCGCATGAACACGTAGCGGCTGGCCGCATGGCCTTCGCCGGGTCTCAGCGCGGGCGCGTTGGTCGACTCGTCGATGTTGACGATCTGCGGCTCGGTGTCGGCATACATGCGCGCTAACGATTCGAGCGAAGTCTGCACGCTCAGCCAGCGCTCGCTGGCCTGGCCGGTGACGAAGGTGCCGCGACCCTGTTGCGGCGACAGCAGTCCGTCGCGCGCCAGCAGGTCGACTGCCTGGCGCACCGTGACGCGCGCCACGCCGAATTCCTGCCCGAGCTCGTCGAGCGAAGGAAGGCGATGCCCCTGCGGCCAGATGCCGCGCGAAACGCGCTGGCGCATCAATTCGGCCAGCTGCAGATAGCGGGGAATCGGGCTGTCGGAGAAGCGGGGGGAATCCGCACTTGCCATCTTCGGTGTTCTAAAGGTATGGTCTATAGTACGTTTAAACCAATATAGCAGAAGGGGCCGGCCGCGCGCCACCTCTTTTCGATAGAGAGACAAGCAAGCCCATGCCTTCCAGCTCGGCCGCGCGCCGCGTGGTTCTGATCCTCCTGCCCTGGCTGCTCATGCTGGCGATCTGGTATGCCCTTCGCTACAGCGGCCTGGTCAATCCCGCGCTGGTGCCGGCCCCGCACGAGGTGGCACAGCGCTTCGTTTCCCTGATGGGCGACCGCCTGCCGATGGACATCTTCATGTCCACCCAGCGCGTGTTCATCGGCGTGGCGCTGGGCACGCTGGTGGCCGTGCCGGTGGGCTTCTGCCTGGGCTGGTATCGGGGCGTGCGGGTGTTCATCGACCCGGTCATCAACTTCTTTCGCGCGCTGCCGCCGATCGCGCTCATTCCGCTGGTGATCGTCTACTTCGGCATCGGCGAGATCGCCAAGACGGTGATCCTGTTCTATGCATCTTTCTTCGCCGGCGTGATCGTCATGTACGAAGGCATTGCGCAGATCAGCCCGATCTATGTTCGCGTGGCCCGCACGCTGGGCGCGAGCGACCTGGAAATCTTCGGCCGCGTGATCGTGCCGCTGACGGTGCCGCACATCCTCACGGCGGTGCGCGTGGCGCTCGGTGTGGCCTGGGCCACGCTGGTGGCGTCGGAGTTGATCGCGGCGCAGCAGGGTCTTGGCGCGCTCATCCAGAACGCATCGGCCTTCTTCCAGCTCGACATCATCTATGTCGGGATCATCTGCATCGGCTTCATCGCGCTGTCGATGGACCTGCTGCTGCGCGCCGCCACGCGGCGCATGGTGGCCTGGCAAGACAGGCTCGCATGAACACCGCCACCATGGATAACCCTTCGACCCATGCCACCACCGGCACGCCACGCGTGCGCTTCGAGGATGTGGTGGTCGAGTTCCCCACCGCCCAGGGGCCGATGCGCGTGCTCGACGGGCTTTCGCTCGACATCCACCAGGGCGAGTTCGTGTCGATCATCGGCCCGTCGGGCTGCGGCAAGACCACGCTGATGAACATGCTGGCCGGCTTCGTGCAGCCCACCCAGGGGCGGGTGCTGCTCGACGGCAAGCCCGTCACCGAGCCGGGGCCGGACCGCGGCGTGATCTTTCAGGAATACGGCGTGTTCCCGTGGCTGACCGTGCGGCAGAACATCGCCTTCGGCCTGCGCCTTTCAGCCAACAAGACACCCAAGTCGGGGCATGCCGGCATCGTCGATCGCTACATGCGGCTGATGGGGCTGGCGGACTTTGCCGACCACCATCCCAAGCATCTTTCCGGCGGCATGCGCCAGCGCCTGGCCCTTGCGCGGGCCTATGCCGTGCGACCCGAGTTCCTGCTGATGGACGAGCCCTTCGGCGCGCTCGATGCGCAGACGCGCAGCGCCATGCAAGACCTGCTGCTCGACGTGCTGCAGGCCGAAGGCAAGACGGTCATGCTCATCACCCATTCGGTGGACGAGGCGATCTACCTCTCGTCCCGCATCGTCGTGGTCACCGCCCGGCCGGCGCGCATCCGCACCGTGATCGACGTGCCTTTCGGTTATCCGCGCGGCGAATCGGTGCACGAAGACCCGCGCTTTGCCGCGCTGCGAGCGCAGATCCGCGAACTCGTGATGCAGGAGTACGCGGCCCAGTCACGGCAGCAGGTGCGCCTGTCGGATTGATCGTGTGGGCGCTCGGCCCTCGCGGCCTGGGCATGGTTTCGGGTTTCTTGCTTCAAAGGAGTAGACATGACGATTCAACGCAGAAGCTTCATCACCGGCGGCGCCGCACTGGCCGCCACCGCCGCATCCAGCCTGTCGCTGCCAGCCTGGGCGCAGGCGCGCACCAAGGTCAACGTGGGCTATCTGCACACGCCCGCGGTCGACGGCCAGATCTGGCTCGGCCAGGAGATGGGCACCTTTGCCAAGCAGGGGCTCGATCTGCAACTGCGCCAGTTCACCACCGGGCTGGAGATCTTCCAGGCGATGGTCGGTGGAAGCCTGGACGTGCTGGCCACCGGCGCGGTGCTGTCGAACTTTCCCGCGCGCGGGCAGGGCAAGGTCTTCCTGATCAACAACATCGAGTACGCGACCGCCCAACTGTGGGTGCGCGAGGACTCGGGCATCAAAACGCTGGCGGACCTCAAGGGCAAGCAGATCTCGACCACCACCGGCACGACGGCGCACGTGTTCCTCGATCGCGCACTGCGCTCGGCCAAGCTCGATCCGGCCAAGGACGTGAACATCGTCAACCAGCGGATGTCGGAGGCGGTCACGTCTTTCATCTCGGGCGCGGTGCCGGCTGTGGCCTTGTGGTCGCCCTTCGACACCACGGTGCGGCAGAAGGTGCCCGGCGCCAAGAAGCTCATCGATGCGTCGGCCTTCTTCCCGCAGGCGGCCATCGTGGGCGGCTGGGCCGCGCGCAACGACTTCTACGAGAAGAACAAGCCGGTGCTTCAAAAGCTCATCGCCGGCTGGCTGCCGGCCAACGAGCGGATGATCAACGACCCGGACGGCGCCGCCACCGCACTGCAGAAGTCGCAGTACAAGGAAGTGCCGCTGGACCAGTTCAAGGAACAGTTCAAGGCAAGCAAGTACTACTCGTCGGCCGAGTGGCGCGCCAAGTATGCCGACGGCACGGTGACCGGCTGGCTTCAGCAGGTGACCGACTTCTTCGTGAGCAATGCGAACATCCAGAACGCGCTGACGGCCAAGCAGTATTTCGATCCGTCGCTGTTCACCGGCCTGGTGAAGGCTTGATGCGCATGCCGGCGTTGGCGCCCAGCGGGCGAGCAAAAGGGCGCGCATCGTGATTGCTTCGCAAGGCGCCGGCTTCGACTACATCATCGTCGGGGCCGGCTCGGCCGGCTGCGTGCTGGCCAATCGCTTGAGCGCCGATCCGCGTCGCCGCGTGTTGCTGCTGGAAGCGGGGCGCGACAGCCGCCACTTCTGGTTGCGGCTGCCGGTCGGCTACTTTCGCTCGATCTACGACACGCGCTTTTCCTGGCAGTTCGAGACCGAGCCGCAGCCCGAGACGGCCGACCGTCGCATCGTCTGGCCACGCGGCAAGGTGGTGGGGGGCTCCAGCGCCATCAACGGCCTGATCTACATCCGTGGGCAGCGCGCCGATTTCGACGATTGGGCGCGTGCCGCTGGCTCCACCGATGGCGGCGGGTGGGGCTATCGCGACCTGCTGCCCTTGTTCAAGAAGTCCGAGCGCTACGACGGCGGCGAGACGGCCTTCCACGGCGGTTCGGGCGAACTGCGCGTGTCCGACCTTCGCAACGATCATCCCTACTGCGCGGCGTGGCTGCAGGCCGGCGCGGAGGCGGGCTATCCGACCAGCGACGACTTCAACGGCGAGCATGACGAAGGCCTGGGCGCCTACCAGCTCACGCTGGGCGGACGCTGGCGCTGCGACGCGGCCACGGCCTTTCTCGCGCCGGTGCGGCATCGCCCCAACCTGCAGGTGACCTGCGGCGTGCGCGTGACGCGCGTGTTGATCGAACAAGGCCGCGCGGTCGGCGTCGAATGGTTGGACGAAGGCGGCCAGCTCCAGAGCGCGCGCGCCGACGCCGAAGTCGTCCTTGCCGCGGGCGCGTTGCAGAGCCCGCAACTGCTGCAGCTTTCGGGCATCGGGCCCGCGGCCGCCTTGCAGGCGCATGGCATCCGCGTTCATGCCGATGCGCCCGAGGTGGGCCAGAACCTTCAAGACCACTACCAGGCGCGCGTCATCGTCAAGCTGCGCGAGCGCATGTCGCTCAACGACCAGGTGCGCAGCCCGTTGGGCCTTGCCAGGATGGGCGCGCAGTGGCTCTTCCAGCAGCGCGGTCCGCTCACGGTCGGCGCAGGGCAGGTCGGGGGCATGGTCCGAACGCACGTGGCCAAGGACGAGCGCGCCGACGTGCTGTTCAACGTGATGCCGTTGTCGGTCGACAAGCCGGGCGATGCGCTGCACGGCTTCTCCGGCTTTTCCGCATCGGCCGCGCAATGTCGGCCCGAGTCGCGCGGCAGCGTGTCGCTGGCCAGTGCCGATCCACTGGCCCCGCCGCGCATCGTCACCAACTACCTGACCGCGCCGCACGACGTGAAGGTGCTGGTCGAAGGCCTGAAGATCCTGCGCCAGATTTATGCCCAACCCGCTTTCCGCGATCTGGTCACCGGCGTGGAATACATGCCGGGCAACGCCGTGGCCACCGAGGTCGACCTCGAAGCATTTGCGCGCGCGCGCGGCGGCACGGTGTTCCATCCCGTAGGCACGTGCCGCATGGGCGGGGATGCGCTTTCGGTGGTCGACCCCGCGCTGCGCGTTCGCGGCGTGGAGCGGCTGCGGGTGATCGACGCAGCCGTCATGCCGACGATGACTTCGGCCAACACCAACGCCGCCGCGATCGTCATCGGCGAGAAGGGGGCCGAGCTGTTGCTTTCGCCTTGAATGCCAGGCGGGCAGACAGCGGCTTCGCGCACGGGTGAACTATGCTGGCGGCCTTGTCGCCTGGAGGAGTGCTCACAGTGCCATTCAGTATCTCTCGCATGTCGATGTCACCCGGCCGGTGGGCCGCCCCGGCCTTGCTGGCAGCCCTGGCGCCTTGCGCGGCCCAGGCCCAGTCCTCGATGCAGGACACCGGCGCCTGGCGCTACGGCCTGTCGGTCTATGGCTACTTTCCAAGCGTGGGCGGAAGCACCAGCGCACCGACGTCGGCCGGCGGCCCTTCGCTGAATGTGGATGCCGGCAAGGTGATCGACGCGCTCAAGTTCGCCTTCATGACGAGCTTCGATGCCCACAACGGCCGATACGGGGTGTTCACCGACTTCATCTACCTCGACCTGGGCGGCAGCAAGGCCAACAGCCGCGACTTTTCAATCGGCGACACGCCGGTTTCGGGCAGCACCTCGGCCAATCTGAAATGGGATCTGAAGGGCATTCTCTGGACAGTGGCGGGCCAGTACCGCGTGCCGACCGACCCGAGCCTGCGCCTCGACCTGCTGGGCGGCGTGCGCGCGTTCTGGCTCAAGCCCAGCTTGGGTTGGAGCATCCAGGGCGATCTGCAAGGCATTGCGTCGGGCTCGCGAACCGGCCAGGTGCAAACCAGCGAGACGCTGTGGGACGGCATTGTCGGCGCCAAGGGGCGCTGGACGCCCGGTGGCAGCGGGCCCTGGAGCGTGCCCTTCTACTTGGACCTGGGCACCGGCGAATCCAAACTCACGTGGCAGGCCGCGCTCGGCGTGAGCTACGGCTTTTCGTGGGGCGAGATCACCGGCATGTGGCGCTACGTGTCGTACGACATGAAGTCCGGCGGCATGCTGCAAGACCTGAACTTCAACGGGCCGATGGTCGGCGCCACCTTGCGCTGGTAGCCATGCGCCGGGCTTGATGGGCCGGCGCATCGCATGCGTGCCGGTTACTCGACTTCGGCGATCAGTTCGATCTCGACGCAGGCGCCCATCGGCAATTGCGCCACGCCGAAGGCGCTGCGCGCATGCGCGCCCTTGTCGCCGAACACTTCGGCCATGAGTTGGCTGGCGCCATTGGTCACCAGGTGCTGCTCGGTGTAGGTCGGCGTGGAGTTGACCAGGCTCATCAGCTTGACGATGCGGCGCACCTTGTTCAGGTCGCCCACGGCCGCATGCAGCGTGCCCAGCAGGTCGATGCCGACGGCGCGCGCGGCTTGCTGGCCTTCTTCGGTGCCGATGCCGCCGCCCAGTTGGCCAGCCCAGACCTTGCCGTCCTTCTTCGCGATGTGACCCGACAGGAACACCAGGTTGCCGGTGCGCATGAAAGGCACGTAGGCGGCCGCAGGCACCGCCACCGGCGGCAGTTCGAAGCCGAGTTGCTTGATCTTGTCGTAGACGTTCATGGGTGTTCGCTCCTTGGGTGCAAAACGCCCATTTTGACTGGTTGCCGGACCGCGCCCTGGCGGCCCGGTTCAGGCCGCGTCGTCGGCTTCGACGGCGTCGTCCTCGGGCTCGTCCACCGGCTCCACCGTCACCGCGACGCCCAGCGTGTGGCGGGCGCCGCCGTGCAGTACGCCGCGCATCGGCGAGACGTCGGCAAAGTCGCGGCCCACGGCCAGCACCACATAGTCTTCGCCGGGCTGGCGGCCGTTGGTGGGATCGAAGTCGGTCCACATGCCCGGTGCGCCGTCGGCGCCCGGCAGGTACACCGAAGCCCACGCATGCGAGGCATCGGCGCCGATCAGCCGATCCTGTCCCGGAGGCGGCTGCGTGAGCATGTAGCCGCTGACATAGCGCGCCGGCAAGCCCAGCGTGCGCAGGCAGCCGATCATGATGTGGGCGAAGTCCTGGCACACGCCGCGGCGCTGCGCGAGCGCCTCGACCGCCGGCGTGTTGATCTGGGTGCTGTCGCCGTCGTAGATGAATTCGGCATACATGCGCCGAGTGAGGTCCATGGCCGCCTCGAACAGCGGGCGGCCGGGGACGAAACTGGGCCGTGCGTAGGCGGCGAAGTCGTCATGGCGCGGCACGTAGGTGGATGCGAAGACGAATTCCCATGCGGGATCGTAGGCGGCGTGCTTGCGGTAGGTGTAGCGGCGGCGCACGTCTTCCCAGGGCAGGAGTGAGGCGGAAGCTGGTGCGGGTGGCGCGCAGGTGCGCACCAGGCTGCTTGCCACCACCGAGAGCGCGTCGTGCGTCGAATCGAACGCGAAGAACGCGCGGGTGTTGCCGTAGACATCGACCGATTCGCTGCGCTGCGTGGGCTGCGGCGAGATCTCGAGCGAATGCGTGAGGAGGGTCTGATGCCGGTCGTCCAGCGGCTTGAGGTGCGCCATGTGCTGCGCCGTCTCGACGGCCGGCGAATACGCATAGCGGGTTTCGTGGGTGACGCGCAGGAGCATGGTGATCTCGTCAGGCGCCCACGGAACGCAGGGACTCGGCCGTCAGGGTGAAGTAGCGGGCACCGATCTCGTCGGACACCTGGTAGGTCGCGGTCTCGAGCGAATCGATCAGGGCCATCAGCGTGGGATGGTCGGGCGATTCCTCGGGCGCGCAAAGGCGAGCGAGCGACCATTCGGCCGGGTCCGGCAAGCGGTGCGACAACTCGGCCAGTTCGCCCGGCGCGCTGCCCGCCAGCCGCGCGATGCGGCCGCGCAGGGTGTGCGTGACCCAGGCCAGGGAACGCGGGTTGTCGCGGTCGAGCACGAGCAGGTCGACCAGCGGCGCCACGTCGCGCCGCTGCTGGTAGCGGGCATGGAAGGTGATGGTGCTGTCGAACAGGGCCAGGATGGCCTCGAAGCCCGGCAGTTCATGCACGGCGCCGTTGGCGATGCCCACCATCAGCGCGTCGGTCAGAAAGGCCAGGCGCTCGATGTGACGGCCGATGGACAGCAGGCGCCAGCCGTCGTCGCGCGTCATGCGGTCGGTCTGCGCGCCGGTCAGCGCGGCCAGCGCCTGCGTGGCGCGTTCGAGCGCGCCGAGGGCGGCATATGTGGCGTTTGGGCCGTTGCCTATGCCACCGACGAGCTCGGCGGCGGCTTCGGCGAAGTCGGCGTTGGTGCGCTCGATCTGGTTCCAATGGTCCACAGACAGGCGTTCTCGCACGGCGCTGGCTGCATCGCGGATGCAGCGCAACGAAAAGGAGACGCTGCCGCCGTCGGGGTTGCCCAGCTCGGCGATGAGGGTGCGCTCGAACACGCGGCGCGATCGCGGCAGCGTCTGGGCGTCGCGCGGCACCAGGCCGTTGTGACGCGCCAGTTGGTAGAGCCAGTCGAGCAGCGCCGGCGACGCCTGGTCTTCGCCCGGCAGCAGGTTGAGCGCCAGGCGGGCCAGGCGGACGGTGTTTTCGGCGCGCTCGGTGTAGCGGCCGAACCAGAAAAGGTTTTCGGCCGCCCGGCTGGTGACCGGCGCGCGGTTGCGGGTGAGTGCATGCATGCTGGCATGCGTGGCCAGCAAGGTGGTGCGGTCGATGACGTCATGGGTCTGCACCCAGGTGTCGGCGCTGCTGCCGCCGCGCTGCATCGAGGCGATCTTGGTGTCGGGTCCGGCGATGCGCGCCATGCCGCCGGGCAGCATGCGCCAGCTGCCCGGGCCGTCGCTGATGGCGAACACGCGCAGCACCACGGCGCGTGGCGCGATCTGGCCGCTGCGCGCGTCGCCGCCCGCCCAGGTCGGCATCTGCGACAGCGGCAGGTAGCCCTGCACCGTATGCGCTTCGCCGGCCAGGGCGATGCGCCCCGCCCACTCCTCGCGCGTGCGGCGATCCATCTGGCTGCCCAGCACGACCTGGAACTGCCCGTTCGAGTCCGGGTAGGTGGACTTGATGACGCTTTCGCTCAGTTGCGGCAGCACGGCTTCCATGGCCGCGTGCTCGCCACACCACCACGTCGGCAGCGAGGGCAGCTGCAGGCTCTCGCCCGTCAAGGCCTGTGCGATTCCGGGCAGGAAGCCCAGCAGCGCGGGCGACTCCAGGAAGCCCGAGCCCGGCATGTTCGCCACCAGCACGTTGCCGGCTCGGATGGCTTGCAGCAGGCCGGGCACGCCCAGCGTGGAGTCGGGGCGCAGTTCGAGCGGGTCGAGGAACTGATCGTCCAGGCGCTTGATGAGCCCATGCACCGGTCGCAGGCCTTCGAGCGTCTTGAGGAACAGGTGCGAGTCGCGCACGGTGAGGTCGCTGCCTTCGACCAGCGTGATGCCCAGGTAGCGCGCCAGGTAGGCGTGCTCGAAGTAGGTCTCGTTGTACGGGCCCGGTGTGAGCAGCGCGATGTGCGGTTGGGCCTCGGTGGGGCACATGCGCTGCAGGGCGTCCATCAGCGCGATGTAGGTGGAGGCCAGTCGCTGCACGTGCAGCGACTCGAAGGCCTGCGGGAACTGGCGCGAGACCGCGATGCGGTTTTCGAGCAGGTAGCCCAGGCCCGAGGGCGCCTGCGTGCGCTGCGAAAGCACGCGCCAGTTGCCGTGGGGGCCGCGGCCCAGGTCGAAGGCGGCGATGTGCAGCCAGGTGTCACCCGGCGGCCGCACGCCGTGCATGCCGCGCAGGTAGCTCGGGTGACCCTGTACGAGGGCACTGGGCAGCAAGCCCTTCGACAGCAGCGTCTGCGGGCCGTACACGTCGGCCAGGATGCGGTCGAGCAGCTTGACCCGCTGCAGCACGCCGGCTTCGATCGTGGCCCAGGTCTCGGGCGAGAGGATGAGCGGGAACAGGTCGAGCGACCAGGGGCGCTGCGGACCGTTCTGGTCGGCATAGACGTTGTAGGTGACGCCGTTGTCGCGGATCTGATGCGCCAGGCTGCGAGCCCTTTCGGACAGGCTGTCGAAGCCGTCGGTGCCGAGTTCTTCGAAGAATTGCGTCCAGGCGGGCGACAACGGGGCGGCTTCGGCCAGCCTGGAGGAGCCAGCCGCCGCGTCGTCGATGGTTGGTGGCGCGATGGCGGGTGCAGCGGCGTCGCGCAACGGAGCGCCGGCCGATGCGCCCGTGGCGCTGGCGGAGGTGCTGACGGCGTTGGATGGGGGGGGCGGTGGCGTGAAGCGGCCGCGCAGTTCGTCGAAATGGCCGGGCGCAGCCGGCGGCGCAAGGTTGGCGGCCAGGGCAGCCAGCGCCTGCGGCGAATTGACGTCGAACAAGGAGGGGTTTAGTGAATCCACAACCGGTCGATTTTCACATTCCCATCAATTCGGGGGACGCGAGGCAAGGCGCATCTGGCAAGTTCTGCGCAGATTGGGCCGCAGATTGGCGGCCCTGCCGCCACCGAGCGGTGCAAGCAAGATTGACGCCCGGCGCGGCCAGCGCGCCGGTGCCAACCCGGCGGGGCTAGCGCCGCAAATCCAGCGTGAACGGAAATTCGCGGCTGCCGGTCACCTCGATGTTCGCTGGCGGCGTGGCCATCGTGCCCGGCGTGTGGCCCATGCGCGAGAAGCGCGCCAGGCGGCGGCTTTCGGCCTCGTAGGCATTGACCGGGAAGGTGTCGTAGTTGCGTCCGCCCGGATGGGCCACGTGGTATTGGCAGCCGCCCACCGATCGCTTCATCCAGGTGTCGACCAGGTCGAAGGTGAGCGGTGCGTGCACGCCGATGCTCGGATGCAGCGACGAAGGCGGGTTCCATGCCTTGTAGCGCACGCCGGCCACGAACTCGCCCACCGTGCCCGTGGGCTGCAGCGGCAGCGCGCGACCGTTGACGGTGACGACGTAGCGGCTTTCGTTCAGCCCGGTGGCGCGCACCTCGATGCGCTCCAGCGACGAATCGACATAGCGCGCGGTACCGCCAGACACGGTTTCCTCGCCCATTACGTGCCACGGCTCTAGCGCATTGCGCACGGTCAGTTCCATGCCCATCGCACTGACTTGGCCCACCAGGGGGAAGCGGAATTCCAGGTGCGGTGCGAACCAGGCGGCATCGAAGGCGAAGCCCGCCAGGTTCATCTCGGCGATCACATCCTCGAAGTCGGCCTTGACGAAGGTGTGCAGCAGGAAGCGGTCGTGCAGCTCGGTGCCCCAGCGCGTGGCGGGTGCCTGATAGGGCGTGTCCCAGAAGCGGGCGATGAGGGCGCGCATCAGCAGTTGCTGGGCCACGCTCATGCGGGCATGCGGCGGCATCTCGAAGGCGCGCAGTTCCAGCAGGCCGAGGCGGCCGGTGGTGGAATCGGGCGAATACATCTTGTCGATGCAGAACTCGCTGCGATGGGTGTTGCCCGTCACGTCGATCAGGATGTTGCGCAGGGTGCGGTCGACCAGCCAGGGCGGCATGCTCTCGCCGTAGATCTCGCGATTGCGGGCGATCTGCTTGAGGGCGATCTCCAGTTCGTAGAGCTGGTCGTTGCGCGCCTCGTCCACACGCGGGGCCTGGCTGGTCGGGCCGATGAACATGCCCGAGAAGAGGTAGCTCAGCGATGGATGGTTGTGCCAGTAAAGCAGCAGGCTGGCGAGCACCTCGGGACGGCGCAGGAAGGGGCTGTCGGCGGGCGTGGCGCCGCCCAGCACGAAGTGGTTGCCGCCGCCGGTGCCGGTGTGGCGGCCGTCGGTCATGAATTTCTCGGCCGAAAGGCGCGTCTCGAAGGCGGCCTCGTAGAGAAATTCGGTGTGCTCGACCAGTTCGCCCCAGTTGTGCGCGGGGTGGATGTTCACCTCGATCACGCCGGGGTCGGGCGTGACCTGCAGCAGCTTCAGGCGCGGATCTCGCGGCGGCGGATAGCCCTCCAGCACGATCTGCACGCCCAGTTCGGCCGCGGAGGCCTCGACGGCGGTGAGCAGGTCGAGGTAGTCCTCCAGCCGCGCCAGCGGCGGCATGAAGACATACAGCACACCAGATGCCGCGCCCACCTTCTCGGCCGCGGGGCCGTTGGCACGACGCGGATCGCGCACTTCCACGCAAAGCGCGGTGCGGGTGATCCAGTGGGCCGATTCGAAGCGCTGGGGCGAACGGGTGTTGCTCGCGGCGGCCGACTTGGCGGGCGGCAAGCCGGCATCGCCCGCGCCTGCGCCGGTGCCCAGGTCGAGCGCGGTCTGCATGCGCAGCGCGGCGGCCGTCGCCGGGGGGGCGGTCATGTCGTAGGGCAGGTCGCGCAGGTCGGTGGCCATGCCGCCGGCTTCGGCATAGCGGGCGCGAAGGGTCTCGGCGTCCGGCAGTTCCCCGGTCGGGGCCATGGGGTCGCGTTCGACCAGATAGGGAAAGTCGCCTTTGGAGGTCCAGGGCTGCGAATCGAGCGGCAGCCGCCAGCCCATCGGCGAATCGCCCGGCACGAGGTAGAGGCGGTCGTCGCGCAGGAACCAGGGGCCGGTCTGCCAGCCCGGGCCGGAAAGGGCCGGCAGCCCGGCCTCCGCGTTGGCGGGTGCCAGCGGCAACATGTAGCCGATGACGGCGTCGAGCTTTTGCGTGAACACGCGGCGCAGGCGGGCACGCTCCATCTCGTCGTCCAGGCGCGAGTCGAAGGGGTCGACGTTGACCGGCAGGCGGCGCTCGCGCCAGAGGTAGTAGTAGACGTCTTCGTAGCCGGGCTGGATGTAGCGCTCGGTGATGCCCAGCTTGCCGGCCAGTGTGCGGATGAAGCGCTGGGCGTCGTCGCTGGTGTAGTGGGTCGGATGGCGTTCGTCGGCGAACAGCGCGGGATTGCTCCAGATTCGCTGGCCGTCGGCACGCCAGTAGATCGACAGGGCCCAGCGCGGCAGTTGCTCGCCGGGGTACCACTTGCCTTGGCCGAAGTGCAGGAAGCCGCCGTCGCCGTAGCGTGCACGCAGGCGGTGCACCAGCTCCGTGGCATAGCCGCGCTTCGTGGGGCCGAGCGCATCGGTGTTCCACTCGGCCGCGTCACGGTCGCTGGTGGCCACGAAGGTGGGTTCGCCGCCCATGGTCAGGCGCACGTCGCCGGCCACGAGTTGTTGGTCGACCTTGTCCCCAAGGGCGAGCACGGCGTCCCATTGGTCGTCGGTATAGGGTTTGGTGACGCGCGGTGCCTCGTAGATGCGGCTGACCTTCATGTCATGGCCGAACTCCACTTCGGCGTCGTCCACCAGGCCTTCGATTGGCGCGGCGCCGGAAGGCTGCGGCGTGCATGCGAGCGGAATGTGGCCTTCGCCGGCGAGCAGGCCCGAGGTGGCGTCCAGGCCGATCCAGCCGGCGCCTGGAAGGTAAACCTCGCACCAGGCGTGCAGGTCGGTGAAGTCGACTTCGGTGCCGCTCGGCCCGTCCAGCGCCTTGACGTCGGGCGTGAGCTGGATCAGGTAGCCCGAGACGAAGCGGGCGGCCAGCCCCAAGTGGCGCAGCAGCTGCACCAGCAGCCAGCCCGAGTCGCGGCAGGAGCCGCTGCCGGCGCTGAGCGTTTCTTCGGGCGTTTGAACGCCGGGCTCCATGCGGATCAGGTAGCGCACGTCCTGCTGGACCTGCTGGTTGATCTTGACCAGGAAGTCGATGGTGCGCTGTTCGCTGCGGTCGACCTTCGACAGGTACTGCTCCACCAGCGGCGTCATCGGCTCGGTGGCCAGGTAGGGCGTCAGTTCTTCCTTGACGGCGGGCGCGTATCGGAAGGGGAAGTTCTCGGCCTCTGGCTCCAGGAAGAAGTCGAAGGGGTTGTAGACCGCCATCTCCACGACCAGGTCCACCGTGACCTTGAATTCGCGCGTCTTCTCGGGAAACACCAGCCTGGCCTGGTAGTTGGCGAAGGGGTCCTGCTGCCAGTTGATGAAGTGCTGCGCGGGTTCGATCCGCAGCGAATAGGAGATGACATTGCTTCGGCAGTGCGGTGCCGGACGGAGCCTGACAACCTGCGGACCGAGTTGCACCGGACGGTCGTACTTGTAATGCGTGACGTGGTGAAGCGCTGCGTGAATGGACATGGTTCTCCCGGGCGTTGGTGCTGCAGGCTGGCCGCGGCGATGCCGTGGTCCGGCGCATACTAGCGGAGAAGGATGCAAGTAGTGCGCCAGCAAGGCGCCGGCAGGGGGAGTGGATGAGGGATCGGCATGCCGCACGCGCGGCCTGGCCCTTCGTGGGTTTGGGCGGCTTCGTGGCGGGAAGTGCGCTGCAATTGCAGCAGGCAGCGCTTTGGCACTGGGCCGCCTATGTGGCGTTGGTCCTGGCCGGCGCGACGTGCATCGGCACGGTGATCCGCGCAAGACGGCTCGCCACACGCCGCGCGTGGTTGGTGGCATTGATCGGGGGCGCCGCCCTGGGTGCGGGCCTGGCCGGGGTCAGAGGCTGCGCCTTCGTGGCCACGGCGCTCGATCCGGCACTTCAGGGTCGCGATCTGCTCCTGACCGGCGTGGTCGTGCAGATGCCGACGCCCTTCGAAGGCGGCCTGCGCTTCAGGCTCGACGTGGATGACGGGCCGGCCGGCGTGCCGCCGCGCATTGCCCTTTCCTGGTATGCGTCGCAGGACCGTCGATGGGGTTCCGATGAAGAGGCAGCGCCCACCGGCATGGCGGCCGCACCGCCCGTCGACATGCCGCGCGCCGGCGAACGATGGCGATTGCCGGTGCGCCTGAAGGCGCCGCACGGCAGCTTCAACCCCTATGGCTTCGACGTCGAACTCTGGGCCTGGGTGCAGGGGCTGCAGGCCAGCGGCTACGTGCGCTCTGCCGCGGGCGCCGCGCCGGAACGCCTGTCATCGGCCGGCTGGTCGCATCCGGTCGAGCAGGCGCGCGAACACGTCCGCGATGCCATTGCCGCCCGTGTGAGCGACGCGCGCATGGCCGGCGTGCTTTCCGCGCTCGCGGTGGGCGACCAGGCGGCCATCGATCGCGCCGACTGGGACCTGTTCCGTGCCACCGGCGTTGCCCACTTGATGAGCATCTCGGGCTTGCACGTCACGCTCTTCGCATGGATGGCGGGCGGCGCGGTCGGTTGGCTTTGGCGGCGCAGCCGTCGTCTGATGCTGCGCTGGCCGGCCCAGCATGCGGCTGCCTTCGGGGGCGTGGTGCTTGCTGCCGCCTATGCGCTTTTCAGCGGCTGGGGTGTGCCGTCGCAGCGCACGGTGTGCATGCTGGCCGTCATGGCGCTGCTGCGCGGCAGCGGTTTACGCTGGCCTTGGCCCATGGCTTGGCTGCTGACCTGCGCGACCGTCGTGGCGCTCGATCCGTGGGCCCTCACCCAGGCGGGATTCTGGTTGAGCTTCGTGGCGGTGGGCGTCCTGTTCGCCGCCGATGCCGGCAAGTCGCGGGACACGCGCTCCGCCTGGTGGACCGCACCGCTTCGGCTGCTGCGCGAACAGGCCTCGGTGACGCTGGCCCTCACGCCGCTGACGCTGCTGCTTTTCCAGCAGGCTTCGCTCGTGGGTCTGCTGGCCAATCTGGTCTCGATTCCGTGGGTCACGCTCGGCGTGCTTCCCCTGGCATTGCTGGGGGTCGCGGCGCCGCCGCTCTGGTCGATCGCGGCCTGGTCGCTGCAGGGGCTGATGAGCCTGCTGGAAGTGCTCGCGGCCTGGCCGATGGCACAGGTGGGCATGGCGGCGCCGCCCCTGTGGGCGGCGGCGGCCGGCGTGGCGGGCGGACTGGTGCTGGCGATGCGCTGGCCGTGGCCGATGCGGCTTCTCGGCTTGCCGCTCCTGCTGCCGGCGTTGCTCTGGCAGCCGTCGAGGCCCGAGCCTGGCGGCTTCGAGGTGCTCGCCGCCGACGTGGGGCAGGGCAGCGCGATCCTGGTCCGCACGGCTGGCCACAGCCTTCTTTTCGACGCCGGCCCGCGTTTCGGACTGACGGGCCAGGATGCAGGCCAGCAGGTGCTGGTGCCCTTGCTGCGGGCGCTGGGCGATTCGCCGGATCTGGTGGTGTTGAGCCACAGCGACCTGGACCACATCGGCGGCGCACCGGCGCTGATGCGAGCGCTCCCGCAGGCCCGATGGATGGGTTCGCTGCCCGAAGGCCATGCCCTGCGAACCGGGCGCCCCTTCACGCCGTGCGTGGCGGAGCGCGGCTGGATGTGGGACGGCGTGCGCTTCGAGATCCTGCATCCGCTGGAGCCGCCCGAGGCGACGCCCAGAACCCGCCCGAACGGGCAATCGTGCGTCCTGCGCATCGTCGCGGCCGACGGCGCCGCCGCACTCCTGACCGGCGACATCGAGTCCGCGCAAGAAGCCGAATTGCTGCGCCGGGTCGGGCCGCAGGGGCTGCGAGCCGACCTGCTCCTGGCGCCGCACCACGGCAGCCGGACCTCGTCGTCGCCGCCCTTCGTGGCAGCGGTGGACCCGTCCATCGTTGTGTTCCAGGCGGGTTATCGGAATCGGTTCGGCCATCCTGCGGCCGCGGTGCGGGCACGCTATGTGCACGCCGGAGTCCAGACGCTCGACTCGCCAGGCTGCGGCGCCCTGCATTGGCGCAGCCTCGATCCCGGAGCGTGGACGTGCGAGCGACAGGCCCGGGGCCGCTACTGGAATCATGAGGCGCGCCAGACGGCCGCCGAGCCCTAGCCGTCCGTCAGATGGCTGTCTGGCTGATTAACCTTGGGTCATCCATGTGTAAGATAGTGAAACTAATGTCTTATAAACGCTGTCGGCTGATCGGCCAGCGTGGCTTGGATTTGGAGCTGTCTGATCGATGACTACCGCCGGCGAACCCTTGCTCATCATCAAGCCGCGACGGCGCGGCGCACTGCTGCCCTGGCGCGACCTGCTGGAATACCGCGACCTGCTGCACATCATGGCGCAGCGCGACATCAAGCTGCGCTATCGCCAGACGGTGGTGGGCGTGGCCTGGGTGCTGCTGCAGCCGCTGATCGGAGCGGGCCTGTTCACCTTCGTGTTCGGCGTGATCGCCAAGCTGCCCACGGGCGACGACCGCGTGCCGTATTTCGTGTTCGGCTATGCCGGGCTGCTGATCTGGAACGCCTTTCTGCAGGTGTTCACCAAGACCAATGATTCGATGGTGGTCAACGCGGGGCTGATCAGCAAGATCTACTTCCCGCGCATGGTGCTGCCCTTGTCCTCGATCTACGGCGTGATGCTGGACTTCAGCATCGGCGCCGCGGTGATGGTGGCGCTGATGTTCGTCTACCGCATCGTTCCGGGGCTGGAGCTGCTGTTTCTTCCGGTGGCCCTGGTCATGGCCATCCTGCTCGCCCTGGGGATGGGCCTGTGGGCGGCGGCGCTCAACGTGAGCTACCGCGATGTGCGTCACCTGATGCCTGTGCTCACCCAGTTCCTGCTTTGGGCCAGCCCGGTGGCGTACGCGGCTTCGGCCATTCCTCAGTCGGTGCAGTGGCTGGTGGCGCTCAACCCACTGGTGGGCATCCTCGATTCCTTCCGCTGGGCGGTCCTTGGAACTCCTGTGACCAGTTGGGGCGCTGTGGCCTGGAGCGGGGTAGCTTCGGTGCTGATGTTCGTGGTGGGGCTGGCCATTTTCCAGCGGTCCGAGCGGAGGTTCGCCGATGTCGTCTGATCTCGCGCTTTCCGTTCGCGGCCTGACCAAGGAATACCGCATCTCGCACCTGGCCCAGCGCCACGACAAGGTGACGGATGCTGCCTTCGCCGCGGTGAAGAATCTTTTCCGTCCGCAGCAGTTCGAGGATTTCCGCGCGCTGGATGACGTTTCCTTCGATATCAAGAAGGGCGACGTGGTCGGCGTCGTGGGCCGCAACGGCGCCGGCAAGAGCACCTTGCTGAAGGTGCTCAGCCGCATCACCGAGCCGACCGCGGGAGAAGTGCGCCTGTATGGCAAGGTGGGCTCGCTGCTCGAAGTGGGAACAGGGTTCCACCCCGAGCTGACCGGGCGCGAGAACATCTACCTCAATGGCTCGATCCTGGGCATGCGCAAGCGCGAGATCGACCGGCAGTTCGACGCCATCGTCGATTTCTCGGAGGTCGAGCGCTTCCTGGATACGCCGGTCAAGCGCTATTCAAGCGGCATGCACGTGCGCCTGGCCTTCGCGGTGGCCGCGCACCTGAATCCGGAGATCCTCATCATCGACGAGGTGCTGGCCGTCGGTGACACGCAGTTCCAGAACAAGTGCCTGGGCAAGATGCGCGAAGTCAGCACCGAGGGCGGCAAGACGGTGCTGTTCGTCAGCCACAACATGGCGGTGGTCAAGTCCTTGTGCAACAAGGGCCTGCTGCTGGCCAACGGCCGCCTCGCCTTGCAGGGCACGGCGCAGGAAGTGCTGGAGGAGTACGCCAGGCGCACGCCGTCGGTATCGGAAGTGCAGTACAAGAGTTCGATCGGCGTGGACCTGGTGGAGATCAAGGTCAACGGCGTTGCGACGAACATGAGCGCGATCGACTTCCTGGAGCCCGTCGAGATCGAAGTGGTGCTGGAAACGCCCACGCCCACGCCTTCATGCGTGCCGCTGTTTCGCTGGCACGATGCCAATGGGCTCAAGCTGTCGGACGTCTGGGGCCCTGAAGAGGGCGTGGACTTCCAGCGCTACGAAGGCCGCTTCTCGTTTCGCCTGAAGCTCAACTCGATGACCGTGCTGCCTGGGCGCTATTTCGTCGACTTCTATCTCTTCGATCCGGTCAACGAAGTTTTTTCCGCGCCCGAGTGCGTCGAGCTCGAACTGCATCCGCTGGCGTTGCCGGGCGCGCCGCGCGCCTATCCCAACGTGCATGAAGGCCGCCACGGACTGCTGCGGATGGCCTCCAGCCTGACCACGCGCAGCGAGGCGGATCCGACATCCGGCCTCGGCCCGGAAGGCGCGAACCAGAGCCCGTTCAAGACGCCCCTTGCAAGGGGGTAAGCCATGGGCAACTCCCACGCACCCATTCCCCAGGCCGGCGCCGGATCGCAATCGCTTGGTGGGAGCGGCGCCATGAGGCTGTTGTCGCGCATCGGCGGGCGCCTGGACAAATGGCGGCAGGGCGTGCGCAGCAAGAGCGTTGCCAGGTTCCTGCGCCGGCAAGGCGTCGTTGCCGAGGGTGAAGTGTTTGCCTCCGGCGTTTTGCCGCGCATCGTCAATCACGGGCGGCTCCAGTTGAGCCACGGCGTCGACTTCTATTCGCCGGTTCATCCGGTGGAGGTCTTCGTCGGCGATGGCGCTGGCATGGCCATCGGCGCGGGCACCTTCATCAACCAGGGCACCACGATGGCCGCGGCCTGCTCGGTCGAGATTGGCGAGCATTGCCACATCGGCGAGTTCGTCGCGATCCATGACACCCATTTCCATTGCGTTTCGCCCGACCAGCCGGTCAAGACCGCGCCGGTGCGCATCGGGCGCAACGTGTGGATCGGCCACCGCGCCATCGTGCTTGCCGGCGTGAGCGTGGGCGATCATGCCGTGATCGGTGCCGGCGCCGTCGTGACCAAGGACGTTCCCGCACGCACCATGGTTGGCGGCAATCCCGCACGGCCGCTGGGAACGTTCGAGTGCCCGGACGACTGGCGGCGGACCTAGCTGGCGCGGCACATGTCCGAACTGACGGTTGCCATTTGCGCGCACAACCCGCGCAAGGAATTCATCGACGAAACGCTCGCCGCGCTGCGTGCCCAGACGGTGCCGGTCACCGAATGGTCGTTGCTGGTCATCGACAACGCGTCGACGCCCGCCTTGTCGGACCGCCTCGACCTGGACTGGCACCCGCGCGCGCGGATCGTCGTCGAAGCGTCGCTGGGCATTTCGGCCGCCCGCGCGCGCGCCTTGCAAGAAGCATCGGCGCAGGGTGCATCGCTGCTGCTCTTCGTGGACGACGACAACATCCTTGCGCCCGACTACCTGGCGCAAGGACTGCGCATCGCCACCGAGCATCCCGAGCTTGGCTGCTGGGGCGGACAGCTGATCGCGCGCTTCCTCGCGCCGCCGCCCGAGTGGCTGCCCAACTACCAGAAGTACCTGGCCATCTTCCCGCTTGCCGGCGACATCGTCTGCACGGAAGTCGGGTCGCACGACGGCATTCCGCCTTCTGCCGGCGCCTTCGTGCGCCGTGCCGTCTGGGAAAAATACCTGGCGATCTATGGCACGCATCCGCTGCGCCAGATCCTTGGGCCGAGAGGGACCGTTCGCATCGGCGGCGAAGACATGGACCTGATGCTGACGTCGCTCGACGTCGGCCTCGGCTTCGGCCGCTTCGCGGCGCTCAAGCTGGAGCACATCATGCCGGCGGGGCGGCTGACCGCGCCCTACATGGAAGAGCTGCTGACCAGCATCTACCTGGGCATGGTGCTGGTCGACCAGATCCGTTTCGAAAGGCCGCCGCCACGTCGCCTGGGCGCCCTGCAAAAGCTCGCGCAGCGCTGGCGCGCGTTTCGGCTTCCGGAGCCCATCGGACGCTTCTACCTGGCCGAGATCAAGGGGCGAGAGCTTGGCGCACGCATCGTCGCGGACTGGCGCCAGGGCAGGCCGATCTCGGGAGTCGCCAGTGGCCGATGACAAGCGCCCCAGCCTCGAAGCCCTGACGGCCTCGTACAACGCGAAGGCCACGCTGGGCCAGACGCTCGATTCGTCCTGGAACGACAACCGCATTCCCGTATTGCTGGTGGACGACGGCTCCACCGACGGCTCGGCCGACGACGCGGAGCGACACGAAGGCGTGCGGGTGATCCGTCAGCGCAACGCCGGACCTTCGGTGGCGCGCAACCGGGCCATTCTGGAAAGCCGTGCCGACTTCGTGCTCTTCCTGGACAGCGACGACCTGCTGCGGCCCGGTTATCGCGAGGCCTTCGAGAAGGCCTGGGCCGCCAACCCCGATGCCGACGTGTTCATCTGCGGCATGCAGCTCATCGACGAAGCCGGGCGGCACGTCGGCCACCACGATGCGCCGAGCCTGCAGCCGACCCCGTTCCTGAGCGTGCTGAACGCCGAGACGGTGCCGACCAACGGGATCATCGTGCGGCGCGAACTGTTCGCGCGCTGCGGCCTGTTCCGGCCGGACCTGACGCACGCCGAAGACCTCGACCTTTGGCTGCGCCTGGCGGTCGCCTCACCGCGCTGGGTCCGCATGGATCACACGCTGGCGGTGTACCGGCAGCGCAGCGGATCGCTCAGCAAGAACGGGCCGGCCATGTGGCGCGGCGTGCGTCGCGTGGTGGCGAGCGCATCGCGCTTGCCGGTGGGCGAGCCCGGCCCGCGCCGCGCGGCGGCCCGGCGGATCCTCGCGGCTTATCAGGAGTGGCTCTACTGGATCGCCATCGATTCGCCGCTGCGCAGGCGGGCGGGCGATTCCATCGCCGGCGCCTTGCGCGACGTGATGCATCTGCCCCCGCGCTTCTGGCCGATGGCACTGCGCTATGCGGTGATGGGTTCGTTGCGCAGCCGCGTGTCAGGGCGCCGGTCGGCCGCCTGACTTCATCGAGCCGCCGGCATGGCAGCACCCGCCACGACGCCGGCCCCACGCACCTCGAACTGCACCTGATCCAGCACGCGGCCCTGCGCGTCGGCCAGTTCGAGCGTGTGCCTTCCCGGCCAGGGCAGCCACTGTGCTTGCGCACCGCTCGCAATGGTGCGTCCGCCGATGCGCCATTGCACCTGCTGGGCGCTGCTCGCATCGCGTGCCAGGCCGATGGCCTCCAGCCGCAGGCGCTGGTGGCTGGGCGGGATGTCGGGGTCCAGCGCCAGCAACGTGCCGGGCGCAGGCCGCGCAATGCGCGCCGTCTCGGTGGCGCCATCCGGGGCCGTTGGGCGATCGCGCTGCGCGATGAATTCGGCCTGCTCCGTGCCCGCGACGAACCACTCGCCGCGAGCGGCTTCGATGGGCGCGCCAGTCCCGTCCAGCACTGGGCCGAACTTCACCTGGCTGCGGACGACGCCCTGCGGCCGCGCGGGCGCATGGCTGGGCAGTTCGCGATGCAGGGCGCGCATCAGCTCGCTCCAGACCGGCGCGGCGCCACTCACGCCGCTCACATCCCACATCGGCTCGCCGTTGGCGTTGCCTACCCACACGCCGATGGTGTAGCGCTCGGAGAATCCCACGGCCCAGTTGTCGCGCATGTCCTTGCTGGTGCCGGTCTTCACCGCGCTCCAGAACGGCGTGGCCAGGAGGCTGTCGAGGCCGAAGGTGCGGATGCGTGCATTCGGGTCGGAGAGGATGTCGCCGACGATGAAGGCGGCGCGTTCGTCCATGACCTGGGTCGGCGCGGCGGACGGGTCGCCGGGCAGCAGTCGCGTCGGTGCGTATCGGCCGCCATTGGCCAGCGTGCGAAACGCGTTGGTCAGCGACAGCAGGGTGACTTCGGCGCTGCCCAGTGCCAGGCTGTATCCGTAGTGGTCGCCCGGCCGGTCAAGGGGCAGTCCCAGCGCGACGAGCCTGCGCGCAAAGGCGTCGGGCGTGACGGCGACCAGGGTGCGCACCGCAGGCACGTTGAGCGAAGCGGCCAGCGCGGTCCGTACGCTGACCAGGCCCTTGAACTGGCGGTCGTAGTTCTGCGGGATGTAGAGGCCGCCCGGCGTGGGAATCTGCGCCGATGAATCGTCCAGCAGCGACGCCGCCGTCAGCCGTTGCTGCTCGATGGCCTGTTCGTAGAGAAAGGGCTTGAGCGTGGAGCCCGGCTGGCGGCGGGCGAGGACGGTATCGACTTCCGGCGCGCGACTGGCCTTGCCCGACGATCCCACCCAGGCGAGCACGTTGCCGCTGGCGTTGTCGAGCACGACCACGGCGCCATCGCGCACGTTGCGATCGCGCAGTTCGCGCAGCTGTCGATCGAGCAGCGCGACCGCCATGCGCTGCAGCGGCGCACTGAGCGTGGTGCGCAGCTGCTCTGGTGCCTGCTGCGTATCGGGATGTGCTTCGCGCCAGACGCGCAGCCCCTGGCGTGCGGCATGCGGCGCGTCGCCGGCGCTGGGTGCGAACTCGCGTCGCCGCAGCACCGCCTCGGCGTAGAAGGCGAGGGCGGCGCAGTCCGCATGCTCCGCGTCGGCCGTGCGCCAGATCTCGCAGGCGCGCCGCGCCACGACCGTCGGCGCGGCATTGGGCGCGCGAACCAGTGCCGCGGTGACGGCAGACTCGCGCGCATTCAATCCGTGCGGCGCCTTGCCGAAGAGCTGCCGCGAAAGCGCGTCGATGCCCACCAGTTCGCCGCGCAGCGGCAGCAGATTCAGGTAGGCCTCGAGGATCTGGTCCTTGCGCCAGCTGCGCTCCAGTTGCAAGGCACCGATGGCCTGGTCGAGCTTCTGGCCAATGTCGCGCCGCCCGGGTGCGTCGTTGTCGTCGAGCAGGCCCACCAGCTGCATCGTGATGGTCGACGCGCCGCGCGTGCGGGTGTGCCACAGGTTGCCCCAGGCCGCGGCCGGCACGGCCTGCCAATCGACGCCGCTGTGTTCCCAGAAGCGGCGGTCCTCGCTGTAGAGCAGGGCCGCGCGCAGGGCGGGAGAGACTTCGGCCAGCGACACCCAGGCCCCGCGCCTGGCGCCGAAATCGGTGCGCACGCGCTGCAATGGCTCGCCGTTGCGGTCTTGCACCATGGTGTACGAGGGGCGCCATCCGGCGCGCACTTCCTCGAAAGAGGTGCCGGTGGCACACGCAGCCGCGCACGCCAGCATCAGGGCGGCCGAGACGGCGCTGCGCCAAGGCGTCACTTGCCGGCCTCCACCTGCACGCGGGCGTTGGGCGACATGCCGAAGATCTCGGGCGCGTACATGGCCTCGATGCGCGTGGGCGGCAGGGCGAAGTCGCCGGCGTTGTTCAGGCGCAGGGTGTATTCGACTTTCATGCTGCCCTTGGGGAAGTAGTCGTAGTAGGCGCGATAGGCCTCGAAGCTGCGCTCCTCGTAGACCGGCCAGGCGCCGCGTGGCGATTTCTCGCCCTGCGTCGCGATCTGCGAATCGCGCCCCAGCCCGCCGCCCAGCACGGTGGCGCCGCCGGGCACCGGGTCGCTCAGCACGACCCAGGTGAGGTCGGTGCTGGAGGTCACATCGAGCGTCACGCGCAGCACGTCGCCACGGCTGTAGCGGCCCGGCGGCAGGTCGGTGCGCGCCTGCTGCACGGGTGTGACGCTGCGGCGAACGCGCAGGCCGGCATCCAGCGGCCCGGCGAGCGGCACGGCGGCCGTGGCCTGCAGGGTCAGCCAGGGCTGGCCGCCGCCGTTGTGCCGGACCTGCAATGTGGCGTCGCCGCCCTTGGGCCAGGGCAGGAACATGCCAGGGTCGGTCGGCCCGCTCGTGGTGCCGGCGACAGGCGAAGCAGCCGGCTTGCCGAGCTGGCGCCAGTCCACCATCGCTTCCTGCGCATTGCCGCCACCGGCGGGCCGCAGTTCGGCCAGCGTTCGGCCTTCGACCGGCTCGCGTTCGAAGAGCGCGCTGAACCGTGCCAGCGCCAGGCTGCCCCACACGTTGGCGGTGGTGGTCTGCCAGGCCCCGCGGGTCTGGCGGCCGATCAGGCCGGTGGCCAGGCGGCCCACATCATCACGCCAGGCCGGATCGTCCATCACCGCCAGCAGCAGGCGTGCGGCATTGACGTCGGCGCCGGTCATCAGCCACCACCAGTCGTCGCCGCGCTCGTCGGCGAAGAGCAGCCGCGTGCCCTGGTAGGACAGACGGGCACGCAGGATCTGCTGCACTTCTTCCAGCCGCTCTGTGCGCCTCGGAACGTCCTTCACACGCTGCAGCACCTGCAGCCAGTCGATGACGGCGCCGGTGGGCCATTGGTTGGGCGCGATGGTGATCGACGTGATCATGGCGCCCGAAGCGCGGCCGTGGCGGGACAGCGCTTCAATCGCCGCCAGCTTGCGCACGTCGAGGTCGCTGCGCGGGCTCCAGAACTTGCGTTCCAGCCGGCCTTCGACGAAGGCGACCAGGCCGTCTTCCAGCCGACGGCGCAACTCGGGCGGCAATGCAAATCGCGCATCGAGCTTGGCGGCCTGGTCGCTGGCCGAAAGCAGGTAGGCGGCGAGTGTGTCGCTGCCGCTGCTGCTGTCACCGTCGCGTGGCGGGAAGTAGTTGGGCAGGCCGTCGCGGTCGAGGTAGGCCGGCATGTCGGCGACGACCTTCTGCCAGCGCTGCACGTCCTGCAGCCCGAATGCGATGCTGCTCTTTTGCTCCAGGCAGCTGTAGGGGTAGCGCAGGAACCAGTCGCGCACGCCGGGCAGTCCGTCGGCCAGGCGCGGCTGCAGAGACATCTGCAGGCCGCCACGGGGCTGGCCGTTGTCCGCCAGTGCGCCGGGTGGCGGCGCAACATCCACCTGGAATGGCGCACCCAGCGCGTTGGCCAACTGCACCAGCGTGCCCTGCTGGACCGTCAGCGGCAGCGAGGGCAGGATGCGCTGGATGATCTTGAGCGCGTCGCGCGCCTTGCCCAGCGTGTCTTCGGCCTCGATCTCCCACAGGATCGACTCGGCGCGGGTGCGTGCCAGTTGAGCCGGCGCGGTGACTTCCCAGGCCACCTCCTGCGACTGGCCGGCGCCGAGGTCGATGGTCTGCGGCGACAGCGTGAGCAGCGTGGCCCGAGGCGCGAGCTTGACCTTCATCGGCTTGTCGGTCGTGTTGCGCAGCGTGAACTGGGCGCGGAAGCGGTCTTCTTCGCGCACCAGCGGCGGCAGGCCGCTGATGATCTGCAGGTCCTGCGTGGTCTGGATGCTGGTCTGGCCGGTGCCGAACAGGCTGGCGCCCGAATCGGCGATCGCCACCAGGCGGAAGCTGGTCAGCGCGTCGTTGAGCGGCACGCGCACTTCGGCCTGGCCCTGTGCGTCGAGCACGATGCGCGGCTGCCAGAGCAGCAGCGTGTCGAGCAACTCGCGGGTGGGCTTCTTGCCGCCGCCTCCGCCGGGCGGAGCGGCCTTCTTGCCATAGTGGCGACGGCCGACGATCTCCATCTGCGCGGTGGACGTCTCGACGCCCCAACTGCGGCGCTGCATCAGGGCATCGAGCAGGTTCCAACTCGTGTTGGGCTGCAGTTCGAGCAGGGCTTCGTCCACGGCCGCCACGGCCACTTCGGCACCGGCCGCCGGTGCGCCGCCGGGCAGCGTGCCTCGGATGCGCAGCACGGCCTGCCCGCGGACCTGGTAGCGCGCCTGGTCGGTCGACAGCGCAAGCTGGATGCGGTTGGCGTCGGTGCCCACATTGATCTCTGCCGCGCCGAAGCGGAAGCTGGGCTTGCTCAGGTCGACCATCGCCGTTGGTGGCGTGTAGTCCTTGCCGGCTTCCCGATACGCCTGCCACCACGACAGCGGCTTGCGCCAGCCCCAGGTGAAGAAGGAGTACCACGGCACTTCGTACAGCCGGCCGCGCAGCGCCAGCACGCCCACGTAGACGTTGGGCCCCCACTCGGGCTTGATCTTCAGCGAGACGGTGGGGTCGTCGCCGTCGATGTGGACCACCTGCGTGTCGAGCACGCCTTCGCGTTCCACCGTGACCAGCGCGGTGGCATGGCGATAGGGGCTGCGCACCTGAAAGCGTGCCGTCTCGCCGGGCTTGTAGCTCTTCTTTTCGGGCAGCACGTCCATGCGGTCGTGGTCTTCGCCGCCGAACCAGAGTTCGCCCTGGCGCGTGACGTAAACGCCGGTGGACGCGGCGCTGGTGCGGCCCTGGCCGTCCTTGGCGATTGCCACGAGTTCCACTTCACCCGCCGTCTCCAGCTTGGCCTTGCATTCGAGGAGGCCCAGGGCATTGCTGCGCCCGCTGCACACGGTTCCCAGCTGACGCACCTCGGTGTGGTTGTCGTAGCTGTAGAAGCCGCCCACCAGGCGCTTGCGGCTGCTGGTGGTGATGCGCGCCACGGCCTTGACTTCGATCGGCACATCGGCGCGCGGCTTGCCGCTCAGATCGAGCGCAAGTGCCTGGAAGGGCAGGGCCTTGTCCACCGAGATCCAGCTTTCCGCGCGCACGCCGGCAATCACTTCGGCGGGCCACAGGGTCTTGTTGCTGCGAAGGGTCTGGATCTCGCCGCTGGGGTCGGCGTAGGTGGCTTCGAGCACCAGCTCGCGCGGCGTCTGCTCGAGCTTGGGCAGGGGCGCGATGCGGGTACGTCCGTCGCCCTCCGCGTTGAGGTCGAGTGCCAGCGCATCGGCAATCACGCGGGCTTCGTTGCTGTCCTGCGAGTCCGCCTCTTCGCCGCCGCGCACTTTGCGGGGCGGGCTGAAGCTGTAGGCCTCGTAGTCCGCGAACTGCAGCATGCGCGGGCGCACCATCGCCGAAACCTTGACCGGCATGTTGCCGGCGGCGCCACCCGCGACGTATTGCAGATGCACGTCCGCATCGATGCTTTCCGGCGCGATCAGCGGCGCGTCGCCACCGGCGCCGATGCGGCCGGACAGCACGGGAAGGCGGAAGTCCTCGACCCGAAAGCTGCCGCTCTGGAAGGTGCGCATGCCATCGTCCTCGCCCTCGCCTTCCTCGGCGGGGCGAAGCTCGACGCGGTAGCTGCCCAGCTTGGCGGAAGCGGGCAGCGTGAAGCTGCTTTCCGCGCTCAGCCCGCCGCTGCCGGTCTTGCGCCACTTCAGCGGCTGGGTGAACTCCTGGTCGCTGCCCTCGTGGATGATGGCCAGCGTTTGCGGACGGTCCGAAGGCAGGCCGAAACCGGCGGCGGTCTGGCTGCGCAGGAAGTGCTTCATCGACACGGTCTGGCCAGCGCGCAAGAGCGAGCGATCAAACACCGTGTGCGCCACCACATCGGCCTGTGGCGAAGTGCTGGTCGGGAAGTTGAAGCGCCAGCTTTCGATGCCGCGCTGCCAGTTGCTCCACACGAAGGCCATGTCCTGCACGCCCTTGTCGTCGGCGGCGCGGGCGCTGACGAACCAGGCGCGCTCTTCCCACTCATCGGCGCCCGGGCAGGCCGGCGGCCGCCCGGAAAGGCTGGCGAACATCGCTCGGCCCTGCTCGTCGGTCCGGCCGGCGGCTGCTTCCTTGCCGTCGCAACCGAGCACCCGCACCTGCGCGCCAGCCACCGGCGCACCACGGTCCAGGCTGGTCACCCAGGCCATCGCGTTCTCCCGGCCTTGCTTGAAGTGAACCGCCAGATTGGTGACGAGCGCGCTCGTGCGGACGTACATCGTGCGCTGCTCGCCGTAGCGCGGATCGAGCAGCGATTGGCCCAGCAAGGGCGAGGCGACTTCCAGCACGTGAAAGCCCGGCGCAAGCGGCACACCGATGACTTCAAACGGGCGTTCGGCATTGCCGTCGAGCTTGGGCAACGATGCCTGGCGCACGCCGGCGCGGCCGTCCAGCAGCGACACCACGCGCGTTTCGACGTCGTTGCGGTCGTCTTTGTCGCGAGGCGGCGGCAAGGGCTTGGGACTGTCGCGCCGCGCGTCGGTGCGGGCGATGGTGCCGCTGTCGTAGCGCGGCAGCAGGCGGCTCCACCGGATGATCTCGGCGTCGTCCTTCACTTGCAGGTCGGCCAATTGGCGAACCTGCAGGTCGTTCTCGACCCGCCGCACGGTGATGGGCATGTAGGCCTGGCCATCGGGCTCGGCCAGTCGCTCGATCACGCCGAAAGGCGCGGCGGAAAACTTGGCCAACGGCGGCATCGCCCCGGTGGCAACGGTCATCGGGAAGGACTGTGCGCTGGCCAGCGAACGCCCGGAGGCGTCCTTGAAGTCGGCGGGTAGCTCGATGCGGTAGTTGGTCTTTTCGGCAAAGGGCGGCGCGAACTGCAGGGACGAAACGAGGTCGTCAGGGCCGCCGCCTTCGTCGATCTTCGGCTCGCGCGCCTTGTCGCCACCGGCCAGGCGCGCCTGCTCGGCCATGGCGCGCGGCACCGGCGCGTTGAAGCGCAGCGTCATCGGCCGGATCGGCAGGCAGCCGGCGCGCGCGTTCTCGCGCTCGCAGCTGAACTCGGCGGCAAACGGTTCGCGCACCTTGTAGTCGAAGCGCCGCTCCACCTTGTTGGGCACGCCCGATGGCGTCTGCACGCCGCTGCCCCAGACCAATTGCACCTTGGCGCCCGCAGGCAAGGTGCGCTTGCATTGCAGGGCGATGGTCTGGCGCTTGGCGTCGATGCCGCGCGCATCGGCCAGCGCCTTGCGGGTGGCGTCGTCCAGGCGCCGCACGGGCACCTGCTCGCCGATGCCTTCTACCGCGCACCAGACGCCGCTGTCCAGGCTCTCGGGCGTGGCCGGGCCATTGAGTTCGAGCAGGAAGGCCTGGTCTTCCTCGATCTGGCCGCCGTAGGGCCAGCGGTTGACGACGGCGGGGCCGCCCGTCTGGAAGCGGCTGGTGGCCGCGGGCAGCGCCTCGCCGCCGGTGGCCCGGAAATCGGCGCGTGTCGAGACGGTGCAGCGCACGCCGGGGGGCAGGGGGCGTTCGAAATCGAAGACCCAGCGGCGCTCGCTGGTCCAGCGCCCTGTGCCTCGGGCGGCCTCGGCGTTGTCGCAGGTCACTTCCAGGGGATCGGGCGCCTTCGCATTGCCCAGGCGAACCGCAGCGGCGTCGAACGTGGCGACGACCTGGTTGACCTGCGCGACCTCGCCGCGCGGCGACACCTGCGTCAACTTGAGCGCCAGTGCCCCCTGGCCGGCGAGCAGCGCCAGCGTGGCCAGCAGACATTTCCCCGCCCCGCGGCGGACCGTCAGGCGAGGATAGGGACGCGTCTGCCGCGTACCATGCGATGCAAACTCGCCTACGATGTCCTTGAAGTTACTCATTTGTTTCTTATTCCCCTGATGGCAGGATGTCGAGCTTAGAGCACGGACAAGGCATCCCGACCCGCACTTTTTCGGGCTGTGCACCAGGTTGGTCCTGAAATTGCTTTGCTACCTTGCAGAGGAACGAGGCTGTATGCAGAAATTCGACGAGATGTACGACAGGCTGCCCTACGAAGGTGCACCGGTTCGGGACCACTATCAGCGGTACGCGCAGTGGTTGGCGCGTCAGCCCGAGGACCTGATGCGCAGCCGGCGCGAAGAGGCCGAAGTCATCTTCCGGCGGGTTGGCATCACCTTCGCGGTCTATGGCGCCAAGGACGAAGACGGCGCCGGCACCGAGCGGCTCATTCCCTTCGACCTGTTGCCGCGCATCATCCCGCCCCACGAATGGGCGAGCATGGAAAAAGGCCTGGTCCAGCGTGTGACGGCCCTCAACCGATTCATCCACGACGTCTATCACGACCAGGAGATCATCAAGGCGGGCATCGTGCCGGCCGAGCAGATCACGAAGAACGCGCAGTTCCGGCCACAGATGATGGGCGTGACGGTGCCCAACAACGTCTACTCCAACATCGCGGGCATCGACATCATCCGGGCGGCGGATTCCGGCGGCAACGGCGAGTACTACGTGCTCGAAGACAACCTGCGCGTGCCCAGCGGCGTGAGCTACATGCTGGAAAACCGCAAGATGATGATGCGGCTGTTTCCCGAGCTGTTCAGCCAGAACCGGGTCGCGCCGGTGGCCCACTATCCCGACCTGCTGCTCGAGACCCTGCGCGCCAGCGCGCCGCCGGCCAGCGCCGACCCGACGGTGGTCGTGCTCACGCCCGGCATGTACAACAGCGCCTACTTCGAGCATGCGTTCCTGGCGCAGCAGATGGGCGTGGAGTTGGTCGAGGGGCAGGACCTGTTCGTCAAGGACGACTTCGTCTACATGCGCACCACGCAGGGCCCGATGAAGATCGACGTGATCTACCGCCGCGTGGACGACGACTTCCTCGACCCCGATGTGTTCCGGCCCAATTCCACGCTGGGCTGCGCCGGCCTCATGCGCGCCTACAGCGCCGGCAACGTGGCGATCTGCAATGCGGTGGGCACCGGCGTGGCGGACGACAAGTCCATCTACCCCTACGTGCCCAAGATGATCGAGTTCTACCTGGGCGAGCAACCCATCCTGAAGAACGTGCCGACCTGGATGTGCCGCAACAAGGAAGACCTGGACTACACCCTCGCGCACCTGAAGGACCTGGTCGTCAAGGAAGTGCACGGCGCGGGCGGCTACGGCATGCTGATCGGCCCGGCCGCCACGCAGGCGGAGATCGAGGAATTCCGCGCCGCGGTCATTGCCAAGCCCGACGGCTACATCGCGCAACCGACGTTGAGCCTGTCGTCGTCGCCCACCTTCGTGGAAGCGGGCATTGCCCCACGCCACATCGACCTGCGCCCCTTCGTGCTCACGGGCAAGGAAGTGCAGATGGTGCCTGGTGGCCTCACCCGCGTGGCGCTCAAGGAAGGCTCGCTCGTCGTCAACTCGTCGCAAGGCGGCGGCACCAAGGACACCTGGATCCTCGAAGGCCCGCGCACCCGGACCATGTCGCAGAGCCAGTTGCAAGGCACGCAGTCCCAAACCCAGACGGCACCTGGCCTCTGACAAAAAGAACAGGAGCACACGAAGATGCTGTCGCGCACCGCCGATCACCTCTACTGGATGGCCCGCTATACCGAGCGCGCCGAGAACACGGCCCGCCTGCTGGACGTCAACTACCAGACCTCGCTGCTGCCGCAGTCGGCCGAAGTGGCCAAGTACGGCTGGCAGGGCCTGCTGTCGATCAGCGAACTGCTGCCCAACTTCAACAGCAAGCACGAGCAGATCACGCCCGAGGCCACCATGCACTTCATGGTGTGCGACGAGGACAACCCGTCGTCGATCGTCTCGTGCCTGCGCGCGGCGCGCGAGAACGCGCGTGCGGTTCGCGGTGCGCTCACCACCGAGGCGTGGGAGACGATGAACACCACGTGGCTGGACATCAACCGCATGCTGCGTTCCGGCGACTTCGAGCGCGATCCGGCCAACGTGTTCGAGTGGGTGAAGTTCCGCTCGCACCTCTCGCGCGGTGTGGTGCTGGGCACCATGCTGCAGGACGATGCCTTCTACTTCGCGCGCCTGGGCACGTTCCTGGAGCGTGCCGACAACACGGCGCGCCTAGTGGACGTGAAGTTCCACGCCCTCAACACCGAGTTCTTCGGCGCTGCCACCGAGGAAGACCAGGAATACGACTTCTACCACTGGAGTTCCATCCTGCGATCGGTCTCGGCCTTCGAGATCTACCGCAAGGTCTACCGCGACGTGATCCGCCCCGAGCGCGTGGCCGATCTGCTCATCCTTCGCGCCGACATGCCGCGCTCGCTGCACGCCTGCATGCACGAGGTGGTGATGAACCTGGAGAAGGTGAAGAACCAGCAGAGCAGCGAGACGCAGCGGCGCGCCGGCAAGTTGCTGGCCGACTTGCAGTACAGCAAGGTCGAGGAGATCCTGGCCACGGGCCTGCACGCGTACCTGACGCAGTTCCTCGACCGGGTCAACGACCTGGGCGGACGCATCAGCCAAGACTTTTTGATGCCGGCGACGCATTGAGCATGCGTTGATCGCCGGCCCGTCCGGACCGGCCGCCGCCTGCGCGATACTCGCCGCGTGCTTGCAACGTCGAACTGCCCCTCCTGCCTCCACCCCATGGAGGCGCACCGTTTCGCCACTCGAAACGGCGGCCACGTCGAACTGGACATCTGCTTCGGCTGCCAGGGGCTGTGGTTCGATCCCAACGAGAACACGCAGCTCGCGCCCGATGCGGTGCTCGAGCTGTTCGAACTGCTGCACCGCCACCGCGCCGACGCCCATGCGCCGTTGAGCGACACGCTGCGCTGCCCGCGCTGCAGGTCGGTCCTGTCGCGCGGCTTCGACGTGGTCAAGAGCGGCCGCTACGTCACCTACCGCTGTGCGAAGGCCCACGGCCGCTTCGCCACCTTCTCGTCGTTCATGGTCGAGAAGGGATTCGTGCGGCAGATGACTCGGCCCGAGATCGAAGACCTGGCTCGGCGCGTGGACGCCATCTTCTGCACCGGCTGCGGCGCGCCGGTGGACATCCGCAAGGACCATGCGTGCCCGCATTGCCGCGCGCCGTTTTCGCTGCTTGATCCGGCCGCGGTGGAACAGGCGCTGCAGCGCCATTCCAGCGCCGCTGCAAAGCCGGGTGCGCAGCCTTCGCGCAGCGCTGACCTGGCCGATGCGCTGATGGCCATCGAGCGCGATCGCGCCAACGCACAGCGCGAGGAGCGCAAGGAGCGCCTGGACCTGACGACCGACCTGTGGTCGGCGGGGATCGAGATGGTGTGGCGGGTGTTGGCGCGCTGAGCGAAAGTGGCCGGCCCGTCAGGACGCGGCCCGGTCGTGCGGCAAGAACCGCAACCCCACCCCCGGCTCCGTCACGATGTATCGCGGCGCAGCGGCGTTGTCGCCCAGCTTGCCGCGCAGCTTGCCGACCAGCACGCGCAGGTAGTGCGCGTCGTCCTGATGGGTCGGCCCCCACATCTCGCGCAACAGCTGCGTCTGCGTGACGAGCCTGCCCGGCTGGCGCGCGAGCATCGACAGCAGCGCGAACTCCTTGCGGGTGAGCGACACCGGCTCGCCATGAACCTGCACGTCGCGTGCGGCGAGGTCGATGCGCAGCACGCCATCGTCGTAGACCGGCGCCGCCGCCTCGCCCTGGGCCTGCCTGGCGTTGCGCAGCAGAACGCGGATGCGCGCCATCAGCTCCTCGATGCCGAAAGGCTTGGTCACGTAGTCGTTGGCGCCCGCGTCCAGCAAAGCCACTTTCTGCGCTTCGTCGGCGCGCACGGTGAGCACGATGACGGGCGCGCGCGACCAGCCGCGCAGTTCCTTTAAAACGTCCCGACCATCGCGGTCGGGCAGGCCCAGGTCGAGCACGACCAGGTCGGCGCCCTGGGTGGCCATCAGCATCAGCCCCTGCTCACCGGTCTCGGCCAAGAGCGTGCGGTAGCCCTGCGAGCGCAGGCTGATGTCGACGAACTTGCGGATCTGCGGCTCGTCGTCGATGACGAGCACACGCGGCGACAGCGCGTTGGCCTGGGAGGCATCGCCGGAGCTGGCCGGACTCGTCACGCGCCGGCCTTGTCGGGCGCCGCGGGCGCTTCGCCCCAGGGCAGCGTGATGCGGATGGTGGTTCCGGCGCCCTGCGGCCCCGGCAGCGCCTCTACCTTGCCCATGTGCGCGCCGACGATGCCCTGGACGATGGCCAGCCCGAGGCCGGTGCCCTGCTTGCCGCGGTCGCCGCGCTCCACGCTGTAGAACATGTCAAAGATCCTCTTGCGTTCGTCCTCGGGGATGCCCGGGCCCCGGTCGCTGATGTCGATGCACAAGGTGTCGCCCTGCATGCGGCTCACCGCGACGCGAATCGGCTCGCCCGGGGGCGAGAACTTGGCGGCATTTTCCATCACGTTGAACAGCGCTTGCTCGATGAGGGCGGGGTGCACGTGCAGGGGCGCGAGGCCGGGCGGCACGTCGGCCTCCACGCGCGAGGCAGGCAGATAGCGCTGCAAGCGCCGGGCGGCCGAGCCGATGAGTTCGTCCACGCCGATCCAGTCGCGCGCGAGCGTCAGGCCCTGGTGCCCCAGCCGGGTCATGTCCAGCAGGTTCTGGATGTAGCGATCGAGGCGTTCGCCTTCCTGGCGGATGGTTTGCAGCAGTTCGCGCCGATCGTCCTCGCTCATGTCCGCGCCGTAGCTCGACAGGCTGCCGGCCGCGCCGATCATCGACGACAGCGGCGAGCGCAAGTCGTGCGAGACCGACGACAGGAGCGCGGAGCGCAGGCGCTCCGTCTCGCCGCCGACGCGCGCGGTTTCGAGGTCTTCCACCAGCCGGGCACGCTGCACCGCCAGGGCGATGTCCTCGACCATGCTTTCGGCGAGGCGGCGCTGTTCAAAGGCCAGGCGCGACACCTTGTCCGAAAAGCGCAAGCCGACGACGCCCACGGTCTCGTCGTCCAGGCGTACCGGCAGAAACCACCAAGGGCACTGGGTGAGCGTGTCGGTGAAGCGGCCGCTGGCCAGTCCGCGCCGCTTCGTCCAGTCGGCGGCCACCCGGTCCTTGTCGTCCGGCGATGCACCCGGCGCCGAGGGCGCCTGCAGGTCGCCGATGCTGATCCAGGCTTGCGCCTGCAGCGTGGATTCGAGCGCCGTGGTGCCGGCGGCCACCACCTGGCCCAGGTCGGCCGCACTGGCCAGCCGGCGTCCCAAGTCCTGGATGGCCGTGGCATGCGCGTTGGCCGCGCGCAGCGCAATCACCTGCATGCGCAGCCGCGACGCGAGCCGGCCGGCGATGAGTGCCGCCGCCAGGAAGATCATCACCGTGGCCACGCCCTGGTTGCCGGTGATGAGGAAGGTGAAGCGCGGCTCGATGAAGAAGTAGTTGTAGGCCAGGAAGCAGAAGGTCGCGGTGGCGACGGCGGCCGACATGCGCGTGCGCGCGGCCACGCCGATCACGGCGACGATGAACACCATCGACAGGTCCTGCAGCCCGATGAACTTCTCGCCCACCATGGCCGCGCCCACGGCCAGCGCGGTGGCAGCGACGGTGAGCATGGCTTCGCGTGGCGTCAGCCGGGTGCCGTTGAGCCACGGCACGCGGCGTTCGCGGACGCGCTCGCGCGGCGTGCTGACGATGGTCAGTTCGTAACGTGCCCCGCGTTGGAGCAGTTGCTGCGTCAGCGTGCGGTTGAAGGCACGCGCCAGCGGGCGCTCGCGCGTGCGGCCGATGACGATGGCGCGCGCGCCGCGGGCCGCTGCCGCGTCGAGCAGTGCGCCGGCCACGTCGCCGCCATGCAGGACCTCGGTGGCGCCGCCCAGCTTGCGCGCGAGCGCGAAGGCACGATCGATCTCGAGCTGGCGCGCCTGCTCGGCGGCCGCCGAGCCTTGCAGCCGCGCGGCGCCGCGCCGGGCGGTGTCGGCCTGCGACGTGGCCGAGGCGGAGCGGCCGGTGTCGACCGTCACCACCGACCAGGGCGCCCCGCGCCGCTCGGCCAGGCGGGCGCCGGCGCGCACGAGATATTCGGATTCGCCCTGGCCGTCGATGGCGATGATCACGTGGCGCTGGATCGGCAGCCCAGGCAGGCCGCGCGCCGCCCGAGCTTCGCGCAGGTCGGCGTCCACCTGCTCGGCCACGGTCTGCATCGCCAGTTCGCGCAAGGCGGTGAGGTTCGAGGGCGAGAAGAAGGCCTGTAGCGCCTGGGCGGCTTGCGTGGGCAGGTACACCTTGCCCTGGTTCAGCCGCTCGATCAGTTCGCGCGGTGGAAGGTCGACCAGTCGGATGTCGCGCAGGCGGTCGAACACGGCGTCTGGCACCGTCTCGCTCACGCGAACGCCGGTGATGTGGTGCACCTCGTCGTTCAGGCTCTCCAGGTGCTGGACGTTGACGGTGGTGTAGACGTCGATGCCGGCGTCCAGCAGTTCCTGCACGTCCTGCCAACGGCGCTCGTGCCGGCTGCCGGGAGCGTTGCGATGGGCCAGCTCGTCGACGAGGACGATGGCGGGCTTGCGCGCGAGCAGGGCGTCGAGGTCCATCTCCTCGAGCGAGCGGCCTTGGTACTCCACCCTGCGCCGGGGCACGGCCGGCAGGCCGTCGACCATGGCCTGCGTCTCGCTGCGGCCGTGGGTCTCGACGATGCCGATGACGACGTCTTCGCCCTGCCGATGCAGTTCGCGCGCCCGCGCCAGCATGGCGTAGGTCTTGCCGACGCCGGGCGCGGCGCCCAGGAAGACGGTGAGCCGGCCGGCGGCCTGCCGGCGCAGTTCGCCGGCGAGGGCGTCGGCCCGCTCGTGTTGCTGTTCAGATCCCATCGGCCCCGATCATCGCGCACCTGCCGACCGGTCGAGGGCGAGATTGAGGGCCAGCACGTTCACCCGCGGCTGCCCGAGGATGCCGAACTGTGCGCCCTCGGCGGTGCCGTCGATCAGGCGCTGCACCACCGCTGGATCGAGCCCGCGCGCCTGGGCGACGCGCGGCACCTGGATGCGTGCGGCCTCCAGGCTGATGTGCGGATCGAAGCCGCCGCCCGACTGCGTCACGAGGTCGGATGGAACCTGCGCGGGATCGACGTTCTCGCGCTTCGCGACCTCGGCGCGTGCCGCCTCGACGCGTTCACGCATCTGCGGATTGGTGCGGGCCTGGTTGCTGCCGCCGGCCGACATCGGCTGCCAGTCCACCGCGGAGGGTCGCGGCGAGAAGTAGCGCGCATCCGCGAAGGGCTGCGCCACCCATTCAGACCCGACGACCTTGCCCCCTTGCTCGATCAGGTTGCCTTGCGCGCTGGCCGGAAACAGCGCCTGCCCCAGGCCGACGCCGGCCAGCGAGTAGAGAAAGCCGAAGCCGCCGAGCGCGAGCACCGCCAGGCCGATGGCGCCGCGCCAGGGCGCGCTGCCAGTGATGCTGGCCTGGGCCGGCTCGCGCGGGGCTGTCAGCGCGACGGATCGTTCATTCGTTGCCATGATTTGCTTTCGGATGTTTTCAGATCGGGAAGGCGCTGGACAGCACCACGTCGATGAGCTTGATGGCCACAAAGGGCAGGAGCACGCCACCCACGCCGTAGACCAGCATGTTGTTGCGCAGCAGCTCGGTGGCGCTGGCGGGCCGGAAGCGAACGCCGCGCAGCGCAAGCGGAATCAGCAGCGGGATGATGATGGCGTTGAACACCAGCGCCGACAGCACCGCGCCGGTCGGGCTGGAAAGGTTCATCACGTCCAGCGCCGCCATCTGCGGGATGGCCGCGGCGAACAGGGCCGGCAGGATCGCGAAGTACTTCGACACGTCGTTGGCCAGCGAAAAGGTGGTGAGCGCGCCGCGCGTGATGAGCTGCTGCTTGCCGATCTCCACCACGGCCAGAAGCTTGGCGGGGTCGGAGTCCAGGTCGATCATGTTGCCGGCCTCCTTGGCGGCCTGCGTGCCGGAATTCATCGCCAGGCCGATGTCGGCCTGCGCCAGGGCGGGGGCATCGTTCGTGCCGTCGCCCACCATGGCCACGAGCCTGCCCTGTGCCTGCTCTTCGCGGATGCGGGCCAGCTTGTCCTCGGGGCGAGCCTCGGCGATGTAGTCGTCCACGCCCGCCTCGGCGGCGATGCTGGCGGCGGTGAGCCGGTTGTCGCCGGTGATCATCACGGTGCGGATGCCCATGGCCCGCAGGCGTGCAAAGCGCTCCTTGATGCCATGCTTGACCACGTCGGACAGCTCGATCACGCCCAGGAGATGACGCCCGTCGGCCACCACCAGCGGCGTCGCGCCGCCACGCGCGACCTGCTCCACGCGCGCCACCAGTTCGGCCGGCACGCGGCCGTCCATCTGCTGCACGTGCCGCATGACGGCATCGAGCGCGCCCTTGCGGATCATGCGGCCGTCCGGCAGGTCGACACCGGACATGCGCGTCTGGGCGGTGAAGGCGATGAAGTGGGCCTCGGCCGGCTCGGTGGGCGCCACGCCCTTTTCGCGAGCCAGCTTCACGATCGACTTGCCTTCGGGCGTGGGGTCGGCCAGCGAGGCGAGCAGGGCGGCTTCGCGCAGCGTCGCGGCATCCACACCGGCCAGCGCGTGGAACGCCGTGGCCTGACGGTCGCCGTGGGTGATGGTGCCGGTCTTGTCCAGCAGCAGCACGTCCACGTCGCCGGCCACCTCCACCGACTTGCCGGACTTGGCCAGCACATTGGCGCGCAGTGCCCGGTTCATGCCGGAGATGCCGATCGCCGGCAGCAAGCCGCCGATGGTGGTCGGGATCAGACACACCAGCAGGGCCACGAGCAGCACGGGATTGATGTCCACGCCGACCGCGCCGGAGATGAACGGCAGCGTGACGACGACGATCACGAAGGTCAGTGTCATCACCGCCAGCAGAATGCCCAGGGCGATCTCGTTCGGCGTCTTCTGGCGGTTGGCGCCTTCGACCAGCGCGATCATCCGGTCCAGGAAGCTGTGCCCCGGCTCGGCAGTGATGCGCACGACGATGCGGTCGGACAGCACCTGCGTGCCGCCGATGACGCCCGAGCGGTCGGTTCCGGCTTCGCGCAGCACCGGCGCGGACTCGCCGGTGACGGCTGCTTCGTTGACGGTGGCCAGGCCTTCGACGATCTCGCCGTCGGCGGGAATCCATTGGCCGGCCTCCACCACCACTTCGTCGCCGGGCCGCAGCTCGGCCGCGGGAATGCGGCTTTCGGCGAGGCTGCCGCCCGAACGGTCGATGCGGCGCGCCATCAGGTCCTGGCGGGCCCGGCGCAGCGATGCGGTCTGGCCGCGTCCGCGCGCTTCGGCGATGGCTTCGGCGAAGTTGGCGAACAGCACGGTGATCAGCAGCAGCGCCGTCACGGCGATGCCGAAGCCCAGCTCCGTGTGGCCGGTGGCGGTGATCACGGCGGTCACGAGCGTGCCCAGCCAGACGACCGCCATGACGGGGTTGCGAAGGGCATGTTGGGGCGAAAGCTTGACGAAAGCGTCGACCAGCGCTGCGCCCATTGGCGAAGCCCTCCGGCCGGTATCTTTTTCAGTGGTTCGGGTCATGACAGTGGCTTTCTCTTTCGTATTCATCGCACGGCCAGCGACAGGTGGTCGGCCACCGGGCCCAGCACGAGCACGGGCATGAACTGCAGCAGCGTGAGGATCACGATCACGGCGATCAAGGTGAGTGCGAAGGTCGGCGTCTCGATCTGCAGGCTGCCAGCGCCTTCGGGCGCACGGCGCTTGCTGGCGAGCATCGCGGCGATGGCCAGCGGGATGATCAGTGCGGGGTAGCGGCCCAGCGCCAGCACGACCGCGCAGCTCAGGTTCCACCAGTAGGTGGCGTCGCCCAGGCCTTCGAAGCCCGAGCCGTTGTTGGCGAAGGCCGAGGTGAACTCATAGAAGACCTGGCTGATGCCATGGAAGCCCGGGTTCGACGTGCCCGCCAATCCGGGCCACGACAGCGTGAGCGCCGTCAGGCCGAGCAGCACGAGCGGCTGCAGCAGCACCAGCACGGCCAGCAGGCGCACCTCGGACGCCTCGATCTTGCGGCCGAAGAGTTCGGGCGTGCGTCCGGTCATGAGGCCGGCGATGAACACGCTCAGCATCAGGTAGACCAGGAACTGCTGCAGTCCGCAGCCGATGCCGCCCCACACGGCATTGACCAGCATGTCGCTGATCGTGACGAGGCCGGTCAGCGGCGCGAGCGAGTCGTGCATGGCGTTGACCGAGCCGTTGGAAGTCTGCGTGGTCAGCGAAGCCCACAAGGCCGACGCATCCGCGCCCAGGCGCACTTCCTTGCCTTCCATCAGCGCGATGTCGGCCGAGGTGACGGAGTGGCCTTCGGACCAGATGGCGAGGCCGCTCGACGCCACCGACATCAGCAGCATGCAGCCCACCACCAGCGCGGCGAAGCGACGTCGGCCGGTAAAAGGCCCGACCATGAAGGCCACGGCCACCGGCACCAGGATGATGGCCAGCGTTTCCAGCAGGTTGGTCAAAGGCGTCGGATTCTCCAGCGGCGCCGCACTGTTGGGGCCGTACCAGCCGCCGCCGTTGGTGCCGAGTTGCTTGATGGCCACCATGGGCGCCACCGGGCCGAGCGGGATCTTCTGCTCCTTCATTTGCACGCTCGAATCCACCGGCGCGACCACCGGTCCGCCAAGCAGCGTGGCCGGAACACCCTGCTGTGTGAGCGCCAGGGAGAACACGAGGCACAGCGGCAGCATGAAGCGCACGGTGGGGCGGATCACGTCGGCCCAGTAGTTGCCCACGTAGACCTGGCCGGATGTCGGGGTATTGGCGCCCGTCGAACGGCTGGCGTTGCGCCCGCCGAAGATGCCGCGCAGCGTCGCGGCGACGATGGCCAGCCCCATCATGGGCGTCACCACTTGCAGGCCGACGATGCCGGTCATCTGCGCCAGGTAGGACAGCTGGGCCTGGCCGGAATAGTGCTGCTGGTTGGTGTTCGTCAGGAACGACACCATGGTGTGCAGCGCCAGATCCCAGCGCATGTTGGGCGCGTCGTTGGGGTTGAGCGGCAACCAGGCCTGCGTCATGAAGATGAGCCAGACCAGAATGGCCAGCACCAGGTTGCTGGCCAGGAAGGCAAGGGCGTAGCCCTTCCAGTCCATGCCGTGTTCGGGCTTCGTGCCCAGCAGCCGGTAGATGGGCTGCTCGATGTAACGGAAGAACGCGTCGCCGCGCATTGGCGCGCCGCGCATCACGGCCGCGAGGTAGTTGCCCAATGGCCAGCCTAGAAGCAGGGCCAGGGCGAAGACGAGGATGGTTTCGGTCATGCCAGCAGGAATCGTTGTCGAATCGCTGGCAGTGTTCTCCCGAAGGGCGTAAACAATCCATTCGACGCCGGGGGTGAGGCGTCAAGAATGCGTAAAGAATCAGCCGCCGAAAAGAAACTGCGGCGCGCCGTCCCGACCGCTGACCAGCTCGCAGGGGGTCCGCCAGATCTCGCTGACCAATGCGGGCTGCAGCACCTGCGCGGTCTCGCCCTGCGCCACCTTGCGGCCCTGGCTGAGCACGATCACTTCGTCGGCATAGCGCAGCGCCAGGTTCAGGTCGTGCAGCACGGCGACCACGCCGACGCCTTGCCCGGCCCATCGCCGAGCTAGCGCCATCACCGAATGCTGATGCGCAACGTCCAGCGCAGCGGTAGGCTCGTCGAGCATCAGCCAGCGCGTCGTGCCGTCCGGGCGGGGGTGCCACAGTTGCGCAAGCGCGCGGGCCAGGTGCACACGGGCCTTCTCGCCGCCCGAGAGGGTGTTGAGGACGCGATGCGCCAGGCCTGCCACGCCGGTGAGCGTCATCGCTTCCGGAACGATGCGATGCTCTTGCGGTTCGGGCGCAAGGCGATGCGGCAGGCGACCCAGGGCGACGATCTCCTCGGCGTTGAAGTCGAAGGCGACGCTGCTTTCCTGCGGCATCACCGCGCGTCGCAGCGCCAGCGCTGCCGGCGAATGCGAGCCGATGTCTCGGTCATCGAGCATCACGCGTCCGCGAGTGGGCGGCCGCTGGGCGCAGAGCAACGACAGCAATGTCGATTTGCCCGCGCCGTTCGGGCCGAGGATGGCGCAAACGCGCCCCGGCAAGAACCGGGCGTCCACGCCTTCCAGCAAGGTCTTGTGGCCGACCGACAGGCCGGCATCGGTGCAGGCGATGCTCATAGGCGGTTGCGGTAGTGGCGCAGCATCAGCAGGAACATGGGCACGCCGATGAAAGCGGTGAGCACGCCCAGAGGTAGCTCGGCCGGCGCGAGGATGGTGCGCGCCACGGTGTCGGCCGCCAGCACCAGTGCAGCGCCCAGCAGGCCGGAGGCGGGCAGCACGATGCGGTGGTCTGGCCCCGCCACCATGCGCACCCAGTGCGGCGCGATCAGGCCGATGAATCCGATGACGCCCGTCGTGGCCGTGACGGCGCCGACCGCGAAGGCTGTGACCACGATGGCACGACGCTTGACGCGCTCGACGTCGATGCCGAGCAGGCGCGCCTGCGGCTCGCCCAGCGCCATCGCGTTGAGCGCTGGCGCCAGCGTGAGTGCGACAGCGCAGGCCAGCGCCACGACCACGCCGACCAGCATCACGGCGCTCCAACGCGCGCCGCCCAGGCTTCCGAGCAACCAGAACTGCAGGCTGCGCAACTGTTCGTCGGTGGCCAGCACGCTCAGCAGCCCCAGGCCGGCGCCGGCCAGCGCATTGACGGCGATGCCGGCCAGCAGCATCAGCGCCATGCGCGTGCCGCCTTCGCTGCGCGAGAGCACGTAGATCAGAAAGGTGACGGCGAAGCCGCCGCAGAAGGCGGTGGCCACCAGCGTCCAGCTGCCCAGCGTGCGCGGCAGCACCGGCCACAACCAGGCGCCCATGACGATGGTGATGCCGGCCGCCAATGCAGCGCCGCTGCTGATGCCGATCAGCCCCGGGTCGGCCAGCGGGTTGCGAAACAGCCCCTGCATCAATGCGCCGGCCATGCCGAGCCCGCAGCCGGCGGCCACGCCCAGCAGAAGGCGCGGCAGCCGGATGTTCATGAAGACCAGATGTTCCGGCGAGGGCGACGCCACGCCTTGCCACGCATCGCGCAGCACGCCCCAGAGTTGTCCGGTGCTGATGGCGTAGGCGCCGCTCGACGCGGCGACTGCAAACGCCACGAGCAGCAGGGCGCCGCCGGCGACCAGCACCGTGCGCGTCGGCAGACGGTGCCGCGTTTCCATGGCCAGGCTCATAGCGCCTGAAGCTGCCGGTGCAGTTCGTCGACGGCCTGCGGCAGGCGCGGGCCGAATCCGAGCAGAAGCAGCGCGTCCTGCGTGATGAGCGCGCGCCTGGCAAAGGCGGGCGTCAACGCAAGTTCGGGACGCTGCCAGAAGCGGTCTGCGCCACCATGTGCCTCGATGCTCTGCGTGCTGGTCAGGATCACGTCGGGCGCAGCGCTGGCCATGGCCTCTGCCGTCATCGGTCGGTAGCCCTGGAAGCCCGACAGGCAATTGACGCCGCCGGCGAAGCCGATCACCGCGTTGGCGGCGGTCTTCTCGCCGGAAACCTGCGGACTCGCGCTGTGCGAAAGAACGAACAGCACGCGCGGCTTGCGCCTTCCGCTGGCCGAGGCCACGCGGGATTGGACCTCGGCCCATCGCGCATCGAGATTGCGCTGCAGATCGGCGGCTTGCGTCTCGCGTCCGGCGGCGCGGCCCACCGCATGCACCTTGCGCTGGACTTCGCCCCAGGTGTGATCGGCTTCGATCAGTTCGAGCTTGACGCCGGCGCTGCGCAACTGATCGAGGACCACAGGCGGACCGGCCTCGGTGGTCGCGATGACGGCATTGGGGCGCAGCGACAGAAGGCCCTCGGCCGACAACTGGCGCATGTAGCCCACCTTGGGCGTCTTGAGGGCCGCAGCCGGGAAGATGCTGGTGGTATCGGTGCCCACCACTTGCCCCTCCGCGCCGAGCGCGTACGCCACTTCGGTGACGGCGCCGCTGATGGTGATGATGCGGGCCTCGGGTCGGCTGGCGGCGCGCGTGGCAGGCAGCGCCAGCGCGCCGGCTGCGGCGGCCGCGATCATGCGCAACACGGTTCGCCGACCGGCAGACTTCGCCAGGTTGGGGGTCGGGCTCATGGCGTTGCGTCCTTGCGCGGGATGTTCTGCCCGATGCGCCAGCAGACGCCGCACGGGTCGGTCAAGCTGAAGTCGATCATGACCCAGGGCTGCTCGACGGGGTCCGTCATGCGAACGCCGTAGCGTCCGGTGATGTCGATGGCCTTCAGATGCGACCACCAGGCCTGTACGTCCTCCACCAGCAAGTGGAGTTGCAGGTTCTCGGCAAACTCCTTCACGTAGTAGCTTTGCAGCAGGAAAGGGCAGCTGCCCTGGTGGTGGAAGTAGGCAATGCCGCCACCCTCCGACGCCATGGTGAAGCCGATTTCGCGATAGAAGCGCTTGGACAGCTCGAAGTCCTGCGCAGGCACGAAGGCCTTGAGCTCGATGCTTTTCAACGTCATGCCGCGGCCCCTTGCGGTGCAACCTTCTCGACGATGGCGCGCCAGGCGTCCAGCTCCGGCTTGCCGGGCTTGCGCACGCCGAAGAACATGGCCATGAGGGTGCCGTCGACGTCGAAGGCCTCGACCGAGGTGACCACGCCATCGCTGGTCGGTTTGCGCACGACCCAGACCGATTCGACAAGGTCTTCGCGCAGATGCAGGTTGAATCCCGGGTCGAGCACGTTGAGCCACCGCATGCCATGCATCTCCATCGGCTCGATGCGCTGCACCGGCCCGCTGTGGATCTGGATGCAACCGGGGCTGCCGACGAAGACCATGATGGGCGTACCGTCGAATGCGGCTTCGTGCAGCAGGTCGCGCAACGTGCTCTTGGCCGCTCGATGGGTGAAGGCGCCTTCGGTCAGGCGAAAGCTCTGCTGGCGCTCGACGTCGAACTTCTTCAGCAGGCTGAAGAATTCGTGCGTGTCCTTCATCTCGGCCCACGCGCCCGACAGGGCGCTGGCATCGATGGCGCCGTCGGGGCGCGGTTGCGGCTTGGACTCGGACGCCACGAATGCCACCACCTGGCCATGATCGGCATGCTTGTCGATCAGCGCCTGGAAGGCAGCCCTGTCCGTCGCGTCGCGTGCGAACACCTTGTGCACGGCCACGCCGGACTTGTCGAAGAACTGCAGGCTCTGGCTCGCACCCTCGCTGACCGCGAAGCCGGCATGCCAATGGTTGAAGAACAGGCGCAGGTCGATCTCTTCGCCCAGCGCCAGCGCGACGTGCCCGCTGCCCGAAAGGTTGCGATACGTCCCCGTCTTCTCGTGCACCGTGCTTTCGTTGCGGGTCAGGGCGAGCACCGGGCCGCAGGCCTCCAGGCCTTGCAGAAGTTCCAGCCAGGGGCCGCGCAGCGGCGTTGCCTGGATGGCTCGGCCACTCGTGCCCGCGTGCAACGCAATGGCCTGGCCTTCGCTGATGCCGATGGCCTTGGCGGCGTCCTTGTGGCGCTTGCCCGCTTCGCGCGTCTGGGCGAAGCGGTCCAGCAGATCGTGGGTCGATGTGTTCATGGTTGGCTCGAATCAGAAGTCTGCGACCAGGGTCGCGTTGAAAGTGCGGCCGGGCTGGCTGTAGGCGTCCAGCACCGTCGAGTTGCTGGCCAGGCCGCGCACGTCGGACCAGCGCCAGTATTTCTTGTCGGTGACGTTCACGATGCCCACGTTCAGTCGCAACCTGGGATTGATGCGCCATTGGGCGCTGATGTCCAGCGTGGTGGCCGAAGGCGGCAGGAACTGCTGGCCGGTGGTCACTTCGCTCGGGTCGACATCGCCGCGCTTCTTGCCGGCGTAGTAGACGACGTCGAGGCGGGCGCTCCAGGCGCCGGCGTTGTATTTCAGGCCCACGCTGCCCTTGTCGGGATCGACCGAGTTGAGCGGGCGGTCGTCGGTCTTGTTGGTGCCCTCGGTGTGGCCGTAGGCGAAGGGCACGGAGAAGCCTCGGCCCTGCTCGGTGAAGTCCACATCGCCCTTGAACTCGAAGCCGCTGATGCGTGCCTCGCCGATGTTGACCGACTGGAACACGAGCGGATCGATGCGCGGAATGCCGCGTCCGCCCACCAGGCGGTTTTCCTCGATCAGGTCCTTGTAGTTGCCGGTGAAGGCGGCCACGTCGAAGTTGACGATGCCGGTTCGTCCACGAACGCCGATCTCGAAGTTCTGGCTCTTCTCGGGCTTGAGGTCCGGGTTGGGGATGGTCTTGTAGCCGGCCTGGACGTTCTCGAAGAAGTTGTTCACCTGGAAGGCGTTGGGCGCCTTGAAGCCGGTGGCGTAATTGCCGTAGAGGCTGTAGGAAGGCGTGGCGCGGAACAGCACACCCAGCTTGGGCGAAACGGCCGATCCCGAGGTCGATGCCGCGGTGGCGTTGAAGCCGGTCTGGTCGGCATCGATGTCGTACTGGTCGAAACGCAGCCCGGGGGTGATGCTCCAGCGGTCGTGGATGATCTCGTCCTGGATGTAGAAGGCCGAGCTTGTTTCGCGCGTGTCCGGGAAGCGTTTGAGCGGATAAGTCTCGCCGGCGGGCGGGACCAGGCCGGTCTGCAGGTTGGTCACGTCGGTGCGCGTGAAGTCGAAGCCGTAGGTGAGGCTGTGCGCCCAGTCCGGGCTCACGCGCACCACCTTGTTGGCCTGCAATATGGCTTGCCAGGTGTCCTCGTCGTAGTCGACGTCGCGCACGCGGTCGGCGGCGGTGTAGCGGTTCTCGTAGGCGTATTCGTTCGAACCGGCCTTCTGGTAGCTCAGCACCGCCTGGATCGAATCGGCCATGGCGCTGTCGACCTTGATGCGGCCATCGTAGGTGAAGCGGTCGCGCTTCATCGTCGTCTCCGACTGCAAGTCAATCACCGATGTGGAGGTGTAGGGCGGCTTCGAACGCCCGCTGAGCATGTCGTAGTCGGAGGTCTTGTCGATGTGCTCGTAGGTCAGGGCGTGGCGCTGGTCGGCTGTCGGCGTCAGGATCACCTTGGCCAGCAGGGCCCGGTTGGTGTCGTCCTGCGGGTTGGGCGTGGTGCGATCGCTGTTGGCCGAATCGTTGGTGCCCATGTTCTTCAGCCCCTCGGTCTTGCTGCCGCTGGCGGAAAGCAGCCACTGCACCGTGTCCGAAGCCTTGCCTGCCAAGGACAGTCCGGTGTGCCAGCCGTCGTCCTCGCCGCTGTAGCCGACGCTGGCGCTGCCGCCGAAGGTGGTGTCGCCTTGCAGGAAGGACTGCGGCTCACGCGTGATGAGGTTGACCAGGCCGGCCATGCCATCCGAGCCATACAGCGCCGAGGCCGGGCCCTTGAGCACCTCGATGCGCTCGATCAGGCCGATGTCGAAGTAGTCGCGGCCGAAGGCGTTGGCCGAGAACACATAGCTGCGCGGCGTGCGAATGCCGTCGGTGAGCAGCAGCACCCGGTTGCCGTCCAGGCCGCGGATGTTGAAGCCCGCGTTGCCGTCCCGCCCGGTGTTGCCGGCGGCCAGGCCGAAGCGGGCAGGCGCGCGCTTGACCGAAACGTTGGGCATGTCGCGCACCGCATCGCGGATGTCGTTGACCTGCTCTGCTTCCATCGTCTCGCGGTCGAGCACTTCCATGCTGGCGGGCACGTCGTCGCGCTTCTGCTCGGAGCGCGAGCCGCTGACCACGATGGTGTCGAGCGCGGCCGTGCGGACGCTTTCCTGCGCAACGGCGCCGGTGGCAAAGACGCTGCCGATGAGGCCAGCTAGGAGTCGAAGCCGGAACTCCGGCAAGCAAGGTCGGGAAAGGGTCACGTGTGAATCCAGGTAACAGTTGTTCGACTGCTCGCTGGATTCGGCGCGCGCGGCGCGGCGATCTCGCTGGCTCGTTCATTGGCCGTCACGGCCAGCGATGGAGTATATGAGAGGAATTCTTATTTACAAAAGGCCTGCTGGCGCGTTGCCTATGCGTGACAAGCCGCGCACAGCGTCCATCGAGTCATGCCGCCGATCAGGCACCACGTCAGCGCCATGGGCCAGAGCAGCAGGCCCACCATGCGAACCCCTGCTGACCGCGCCGAAAGCCGCATCGCCAGCAACAAGCCCACCGTGCCGATTGCCGTCGGATCGGGCGCGAGCCCGAAGAGCTCGGCTTCGGTCCAGGGACGGTCGGTCAAGGCGAGCGTCAACCACGGCTGGACCACGATCGCGAAGCCGAGCAGCATCAAGCCGGCCCAGCCTCGCGCCCCGTCGTGCCGCTGCCATTCGAACGATGCGGCCACGAGCATCAACGCGCCTTGCACCGCAAAGCCCGCCGCAAACCAGGTGGCGGCCCAGTTGATCTGCGCATAGCGCTGCCAATGGAAGGCCCAGGCCATCCAGAGCCAGGCTACCCCGAGCGACGCGAATGCCACTCGCGCCGTGAGCGAGACGGACGGCCTGCGCAGTGCCAGCGCCGTCAACACGCCGAGCCCCAGTGCCAGGGCCAGCACATGCACCGGCCAGACCTGCGCGTTGTACGACTCGAACATGCGCTGGTAGGTGCGTGCCGAGAACAGCAGGAAGTCCGAAGGCCGGTAGCTGGACCATTCGCTCCACCACTCGCCCATTGCGTATTCCTTGCGCCGGTCAGAGCGAACGCACGTGGTCGGCCATGCGTTTTCGCATTGCCGCATCCGGCAGCGGGCCGCGCGCGGCGGCCATGTTCTGCCGCACATGGTCCACGCGGCTGGTCGCGGGAATGGCGCAGGTCACGTCGGGGTGCGAAACGACGAACTTCAGCGCCACCTGCGCCCAGCTGTCGCAGCCGATCTCTGCCGCCCACGCCGGCAACGGTTGGCGCTGCAAGGCGCGCAGCAGGGCGCCTTGGCGAAACGGCCGATTGACGATGACCGCAATGCGCCGCTCGCGCGCCAGCGGAAGGATGCGCGACTCCACCTCGCGATCGAGCAGGTTGTAGCTGACCTGCACGAAGTCGATGGGGTGGCCGGCCATCACCGATTCGAACTCGCGATGCCGTCGGCCCTCCGACGTGGTGATGCCCACGTAGCGCAGCCGGCCCGCTGCCTTCATCGCGAAGAGTTGCGGCAGGTGGTCTTCCCACGCGAGCAGGTTGTGCACCTGGAGCAGGTCGAAGCGCGGCACTTGCCAGTTGCTGCGCGACTCTTCGATCTGCGCGGGGCCGCGTCGCCCGTCGCCGATCCACACCTTGTCGGCGGAGAACACATCGCCCGTGCGCCCGATGCGCGACAGGCCTTCGCCGACGACGGACTGCGACGAGCCGTACATGGGCGACGAATCGATCATGCGTCCGCCGGCATCGAAGAAGGCGCGCATCACGTCGGCGCACGACTGGCGCGCCGCCGGATCGGCGCCGACGTTGAAAGTGATCCAGGTGCCCAGGCCGATGAGCGGCACGCGTTCGCCGCTGGCGGGAATGGCGCGTGTCAGCGGCGCGCTTGTCTGTGCCAGCACGGGCGCCGTAGCGGCGGGCACGACGCCGGCCGCCAGCATCTGGAGGAAGGTTCGGCGCGCAAGGCGTGGCGGTCGATCAGCCTGCATGGCGCCGCTTCGGTCAGGTGGCCGTGGCCTGTCGCACCGCGCGCTCCCAGCGCGCCATGGCTTCGTCCGACCGGGCCTTGCTCCAGGTGGGCACGAAGCGACGTTCCTCCTGCCACTGCGAAGCCAGTTGCGCCGTGCTCTTGTACACGCCGCAGAACAGGCCGGCGAGGTAGGCGGCGCCCAGCGCGGTGGTTTCGGTGACCTGCGGCCGCACCACCGGAATGCCCAGCAGGTCGGCCTGGAACTGCATCAGCATGTCGTTGACACTGGCGCCGCCGTCCACACGCAGTTCGGACACCGGCGTGCCGCCAGCGGCCAGGGTGTCGCGGCTCATCGCACCGAGCAGGGCGGCGCTCTGGTAGGCAATGCTTTCCAGCGCCGCGCGGGCGATGTGGGCCACCGTGGTGCCGCGCGTCAGACCGGTGATGGTGCCGCGTGCCTCGGCATTCCAGTAAGGCGCGCCCAGGCCGGTGAAGGCCGGCACCATCATCACGCCGCCGGCATCGGGCACGCTTTCGGCCAGGCCTTGCACCTGCGCGCTGCCGGGAATGGCCTTGAGCCCGTCGCGCAGCCACTGAACGACCGCGCCGCCGACGAAGACGCTGCCTTCCATCGCGTATTGCGGCGTGGCGTCGAACTGCGCCGCGCTGGTGACGAGCAGGCCGTTGTTCGAGGGCTGGAACTCCGCGCCCGTGTGCAGCAGCAGGAAGCAGCCGGTGCCGTAGGTGTTCTTGGCCATGCCGGCCTTCAGGCAGGCCTGGCCCACCATCGCGCTCTGCTGGTCGCCGGCCACGCCGCCAATGGGCAGAGAACCGCCCAGCAGATGGGCATCGATGTCGGCAAAGTGGCTGCTCGACGGCTGCACCTGCGGCATCAGCGCGGCGGGAATGCGAAGCGCCTCCAGCAGCTCTTCGTCCCAGCGGTTGTCATGCACGTTGAAGAGCATGGTGCGCGATGCGTTGGTCACGTCGGTCACGTGCACCTTGCCGGCCGTGAATTGCCAGATGAGCCAGCTGTCCACCGTGCCGAAGGCCAGCTCGCCGGCCTCTGCCTGGGCGCGCACGCCAGGCACGTTGTCGAGCAGCCAGCGCAGCTTGGTGGCCGAGAAGTAGGCGTCGACCACCAACCCCGTCTTGTCGCGGATGGTGTCGGCCAGGCCTTCCGCGCGCAGCTGGGCGCAAAGCGGCTCGGCGCGGCGGTCCTGCCAGACGATGGCATGGTGCACCGGCCTGCCGGTCTTGCGGTTCCAGACCAGCGTGGTTTCGCGCTGGTTGGTGATGCCGATGGCGCGGATGTCCTTGGTCTCGAGCTTGGCGTTGGCCAGCGCTTCGCGCGCGGTGGCGAGCTGGCTTTCCCAGATCTCGATCGGATCGTGCTCGACCCAGCCGGGTTGGGGGTAATGCTGCGTCAGCTCGCGCTGGGCCATGGCCACGATGCGGCCGTCGGCATCGAAGACGATGCTGCGCGAACTGGAGGTGCCTTGGTCGAGGGCGAGGAGATAGGTCATGGATTGGCGATTTCAAGACGGACTTGGGCCTGCTCCAGAAGTTCCGGAAAAGGCGGTGGCGGCGGCGCGTCGGTGAACAGGCAGTCGATCTGCGACAGCTCGGCCAGTTGCACCATCGCCGGTCGGTTGAACTTGCTCGCGTCGGCGGCGAGCCAGACCTCGCGCGCCTGCGAAATGATGGTCTGGGCCACCTTCACCTCGCGCAGGTCGAAGTCGCGCAGCGAGCCGTCCGCCTCGATGCCCGAGATGCCGATCACCGCGATGTCGACCTTGAACTGCCGCATGAAGTCCACCGTCGGCTCGCCGACGATGGCGCGGTCGCGCGCCCGCACGGTGCCGCCGGCCACGATCACCTCGCACTGCGCGTTGGCGCACAGGATGTTGGCGACGTTCAGGTTGTTGGTGATCACGCGCAGGCCCCGGTGGCGCAGCAGCGCCTTGGCCACCGCTTCGGTGGTGGTGCCGATGTTGAGGATCAGCGAGCTGCCGTCGGGCACCTTGGCCGCCACCGCTTGCGCGATCCGGGCCTTGCCCTCGGCGTGCAGCGTCTCGCGCTGCTGGTAGCCGATGTTCTCGGTGGTGGAGGAGGGCACGCGCACGCCGCCATGGAAGCGGGTGAGCAGGCCGGCGTCGGCCAGGCGCTGAACATCGCGCCGCACGGTCTGCAGCGTCACGCCGAGCATGTCGGCCAGCTCCTCGACGCTGATGGCGCCGCGCTGGCGCACCGTGTCGAGCAGGTTGATCTGTCGAGGATTCGAATTCGCAAGGGCCATGAGGCGGCGCGTGGGTAGCGGCCTGGGGCGGCCGCGTCAATGGTGGAAACTTTAAAACGAAAGAAACCGAATGCAACCGAGGGAAAACGCCATGCAAAATGGAAAATGAGCGAATCAAAATGAATCAGAGCGAACCAAGACGGCCGATGCGTCGCCTTGAAATGTTCGGCAGCTAGGCTTTCACGCAATGAGCGCAGTTCCCATAACGACCATTTCTTCGAACCCTTCGCCCGCCTCGCAGGTGCCGCAATCCTCGGCAGTGCAGGAGGTGGACGTGCTGGTGGTGGGCGGTGGCATCAACGGCTGCGGCATCGCTCGCGACCTGGCCGGGCGCGGCTGGCGGGTGCTGTTGGCCGAGAAGGACGATCTGGCGTCGCACACGTCCTCGTCGTCCACCAAGCTGATCCACGGCGGGCTGCGCTATCTGGAGTACTACGAGTTCTCGCTGGTGCGCAAGGCGTTGCAGGAGCGCGAGGTGCTGCTCAAGAGCGCCCCGCACATCATGTGGCCGCTGCGCTTCGTCATGCCGCACGACCCGGCCATGCGGCCGGCCTGGATGATCCGCATCGGCCTGTTCATGTACGACCACCTGGCCCGGCGCGAGGTGCTGCCGGGTTCGCGCGGCATCGACCTGCGTGCGCATGAAGCGGGCGTGCCGCTCAAGGGGCAGTACCGGCGGGGTTTCGTCTATTCGGATGGCTGGGTGGACGATGCGCGCCTGGTGGTGCTCAATGCCATCGACGCACGCGAGCGCGGTGCGCAGGTGCTCACGCGCACGCGCTGCGTGGAGGCGCGGCGCGACGCGCAGGGCTGGAGCGCAGTGCTCGAAGGACCGGACGGCGTGCGCCAGGCGGTGCGCGCCCGCGCGCTGGTCAATGCCGCGGGGCCGTGGGCCGAGTCGTTCCTGCGCCAGGTCGCGCGCCCGTCGGCGGCCGAGACGCTGGCGACGCGCAGCCTTCGGCTCGTCAAGGGCAGCCACATCGTCGTGCCGCGCGTGTTCGAGCATGACCACGCCTACATCTTCCAGAACCCGGACAAGCGAATCATCTTTGCCATTCCGTACCAGGAAAAGTTCACCCTGATCGGCACCACCGACATCGAGCTGGAAGGCGACGACCCGGGCGCGGCGCGCATCGCCGAAGAGGAAGTGCAATACCTGTGCACGCAGGCCAGCCGCTACTTCGAAAAGCCCATCCGGCCCGAGGACGTGGTGTGGACCTATTCGGGCGTGCGCCCCTTGCTCGACGATGCGTCGGGCGACCCATCCGCCGTCACGCGCGACTACATGCTCGAAAGCCAGCGCGACGGTGCCCCGCTGCTGTCGGTGTGGGGCGGCAAGATCACCACCTTCCGCAAGCTGGCCGAGGATGCGGCCGACGAGGTGGGTCGCATGCTCGGCGAAGCGCGCCCGGCCTGGACCGAAGGCGCTTTCCTGGCCGGGGGCGACCTGTCCGGCTGGATCGGCGCCGCCGATCGGCCCGATACCGACTTCGACCGTTTCGTCGAAGCGCTGCACGCGCGCCACCCGTGGCTGGGCGAAGCGCTGGCGCGGCGCCTGGCGCGGGCCTATGGTGCGCGCATCGAGCGGGTGCTGGGCGACGCGCAGTCGCTGCAGGACCTGGGTGAGCAAGTGGCGCCCGGCGTCTACGAGCGCGAACTGCGCTATCTGCAAGATGAAGAATGGGCGGTGAGCGGCCAGGACGTGCTGTGGCGCCGCTCCAAGCTGGGCCTGAGCCTGCCCCGCGAAGCCTGCGGTCAGATCGAACGATGGATGGAGGCGCATCCGGCGCCACGGTAGGTAGTCAACAACGACACAAGGAGGTCCGCCTTGCAGCTGAGCCTAGAGCGCGTCACGAAGAAAGTGGGTGCCCAGACCTGGTTGTACGAGATGAGCATCGCGCCGCGACCCGGCGCGGTGACCGTTTTGCTGGGCGCCACGCAGTCGGGCAAGACCAGCCTGATGCGGCTGATGGCGGGGCTCGATGCGCCCAGCAGCGGTCGCGTGCTCGTCGACGGCAAGGACGTGACCGGCGTGCCCGTGCGCGAGCGCAACGTGGCCATGGTGTATCAGCAGTTCATCAACTACCCATCGCTCACGGTGGCGCGCAACATCGCCTCGCCGCTGCGCCTGCGGGGCGCCAGGCATGTGGACGAGCAGGTCAATGAACTTGCCGACAAGCTGCACATCAGCGCCTTTCTCGACCGCTATCCGTCCGAGCTGTCGGGCGGCCAGCAGCAGCGCGTTGCCCTGGCGCGCGCTCTGGCGAAGAACGCGCCCCTGATGCTGCTCGACGAGCCGCTGGTCAACCTCGACTACAAGCTTCGCGAAGAGCTTCGCGAGGAGCTGGCACAGATCTTCGCCGCGGGCGAATCGACGGTCATCTATGCGACCACCGAGCCGGGCGAAGCCTTGCTGCTGGGCGGACACACGGCGGTGCTCGACGCGGGCGAACTGCTGCAGTACGGGCCGACGGCCGAGGTCTTTCATGCGCCGCGCTCGCTGCGGGTGGCACGCGCGTTCAGCGACCCGCCGATGAACCTGCTGCCCGGCAAGGCCAGCAGCGCCGGCGTGCAGCTTGGCGGCGGACTGGCGCTGCCCTTGGACTTGCCGCCCGAAGTGCAGGGCGACGTGACGGTGGGGCTGCGCGCGAGCGCGTTGACCGTCGGCGCGGGGCATGCCGCCGAACCCGGGGGTGTCGAGTTGGCTGCGCGCATCGTGCTGGCGGAGATCGCCGGCTCCGACACCTTCGTCCACCTGGAGAGCCCGGCGGGTGAGCTGGTCGCCCAGTTGACAGGCGTGCATCGCTTCGCGCTGGGCGAACTGCTCGTGCTGCGATTCAACCTGTCCCAGCTTCATGTGTTCGACGCGGCGGGCGATCTGGTGCTCGCGCCGCACTCGCGCAAAACGCAAGGATGAACAAGCCATGGCCCGCATCGACCTCGATCTCGCGCATGCTTATCGGTCCGACCCGAAAGCCGACAGCGACTACGCGCTGCTGCCCTTGAAGATGAGCTTTTCCGACGGCGGCGCCTACGCGCTGCTGGGGCCGTCGGGCTGCGGCAAGACGACGATGCTCAACATCATCTCCGGCTTGCTCACGCCGTCGCAGGGCAGCGTGAAGTTCGATGGGCAGGACGTGACGCGCCAGACGCCGCAGCAGCGCAACATCGCGCAGGTGTTCCAGTTTCCGGTGATCTACGACACGATGACGGTGGCGCAGAACCTGGCGTTCCCGCTGCGCAATCGCGGGGTGCCGGCGGCACGCATTCGAGAGCGCGTTGCGCGCATCGCCGACATGCTCGAACTCACGGGGCAGCTCGATCAGCGCGCGGCCGGGTTGTCGGCCGATGCGAAGCAGAAGATCTCGCTCGGGCGCGGCCTGGTGCGCGAAGACGTCTCGGCAGTGCTGTTCGACGAACCGCTGACGGTGATCGATCCGCATCTCAAGTGGCAGCTTCGGCGCAAGCTCAAGGAGATCCATCGCGAGCTCAAGCTCACGCTGATCTACGTGACGCACGACCAGGTCGAGGCGCTCACCTTCGCCGACGAGGTGGTGGTGATGTCGCGCGGCCGCGCGGTGCAGGTGGGCACCGCCGAGGCCTTGTTCCAGCGGCCGGAGCACACCTTCGTGGGCCACTTCATCGGCTCGCCGGGCATGAACTTCATGCCCGCCGACAGCCGGCGCGGTCATCTTCACCTGGGCGGGGTGGACCTGACAACACCGCAATCGCTGCCCGAAGGCGAGCTGAAGGTGGGCATCCGGCCCGAGCACCTGAAGCTGGTCGACGAGGGCGATCCCGGCGCAGTGCCTGCCACCGTGCTGGCCGAGCAGGACATCGGCACCTGCATCCTGCTGACCGCACAGGCGCAAGGCGCGACCCTCAAGGCGCGGCTGCCCAACGGCACCGCGCAGCCGGCGGTGGGGGAGACGGTCTGGCTGCGGGTGATCGATCTCAATACCTGCTTCTACCAGGACGAGAAGCTGGTGGCCTGAAGGAGGGAGCAAGACATGAACACGACCTACAAGCCAGTCAACCAGAAAGCGTGGCTGCTGGTGCTGCCGGTGCTCATCTGCGTGGCCTTCTCGGCGGTGCTGCCGCTGATGACGGTGGTGAACTATTCGGTGCAGGACATCATCTCGCCCGAGCGCCGCGTGTTCGTCGGCACCGAATGGTTCGCTTCGGTGATGCGCGACGACGAGCTGCATGCCGCTCTTCTGCGGCAACTGGGCTTCTCCCTGGCGGTGCTGGCCGTCGAGATTCCGCTGGGCATCGGTCTGGCGCTGTCGATGCCGGCAACGGGGTGGAAGGCGTCGGCGGTGCTGGTCATCGTGGCGCTTTCGCTGCTCATTCCGTGGAACGTCGTGGGCACCATCTGGCAGATCTACGGCCGCGCCGACATCGGGCTGCTCGGCTATGCGCTGCAAAGCATGGGCATCGAATACAACTACACCGGCAATGCGCGCGATGCCTGGCTCACCGTGCTGGTGATGGACGTGTGGCATTGGACGCCGCTGGTCGCGCTGCTGTGCTTTGCCGGGCTGCGCTCGATCCCCGATGCGTACTACCAGGCCGCGCGCATCGACGGTGCGAGCCGCTTCGCCATGTTCCGCTACATCCAGCTGCCCAAGCTGCGCGGCGTGCTGATGATCGCCGTGTTGCTGCGCTTCATGGACAGCTTCATGATCTACACCGAGCCCTTCGTGCTCACCGGTGGCGGGCCTGGCAATGCCACCACCTTCCTGAGCCAGTACCTCACCCAGAAGGCCGTCGGCCAGTTCGACCTGGGGCCTGCGGCTGCCTTCTCGCTCATCTACTTTCTCATCATCCTGCTGCTGTGCTTCGTGCTCTACAACTGGATGCAGCGGGTCGGCACCCACGATGCGAAGGAGCCACGGGAATGAACGACGCACGCCGCTTTCGCAAGCGCAGCATCTTCCTGCTGCTCTACCTTGTCTTCGCGCTGCTGCCCATCTACTGGATGGTCAACATGAGCTTCAAGACCAACAGCGAGATCCTGTCGAGCTTCTCGTTCTTTCCGGCCGAGTTCACCTGGGAGAACTACGCGCGCATCTTCACCGATGAGTCGTGGTACTCGGGCTACATCAACAGCCTGATCTACGTGGCGATCAACACCGTGATCTCGCTGACCGTCGCCCTGCCGGCCGCCTATGCGTTCTCGCGCTACACCTTCCTGGGCGACAAGCATGTGTTCTTCTGGCTGCTGACGAACCGAATGACGCCGCCCGCGGTGTTCCTGCTGCCGTTCTTCCAGCTCTACGCGACCGTGGGCCTGATGGACACGCACCTGGGCGTGGCGCTGGCGCATCTGGTGTTCAACGTGCCGCTGGCGGTGTGGATTCTCGAAGGCTTCATGAGCGGCATCCCGCGCGAGATCGACGAGACGGCCTACATCGACGGCTACTCCTTCCCGCGCTTCTTCGTCACCATCTTCCTGCCGCTCATCAAGGCGGGGGTGGGCGTGGCGGCTTTCTTCTGCTTCATGTTCAGCTGGGTCGAACTGCTTCTGGCGCGCACGCTGACCAGCGTGGATGCCAAGCCCATCGTCGCCACCATGACGCGCACGGTGAGCGCATCGGGCATGGACTGGGCCACGCTCGCCGCTGCGGGCGTGCTCACCATCGTGCCGGGCGCCATCGTCATCTGGTTCGTGCGGCACTACATCGCCAAGGGCTTTGCCATGGGGAGGGTGTGATGTTCAACTGGATGGTCTGGACCACCCCGGTGGCCGTGTTCTTCTGCTGCATCGCCTTGCTGCTGGTCGGCATGACGATCTGGGAGCTTCGCTCGCCGACGACCTTGCGTCGTGGTTGGCTGCCCATCGCCACCACGCGTGGCGATCGCCTCTTCATCGGCCTGCTGCTGGCCGCCTACATCAATCTCGCCTTCGTCGGCATGGGCGGATGGCTGCAGGACATGCTTTCGCTCGATGCCGAGCCGTCGGTCTGGATCAGCTTCGTCATCTCGATGGCGGTGCTGGTGCTGGTCATGCGCAAGGGCTGACTCCCCTGCAAGGTTCTTTCCAATCCGGCCCTTATGCCGCCCCTGGGCCGCGGTCGAATGCCACGAAATCGGGGCGGTGCGCAAAGAGGAGACAAGCGATGAGGATGCGTTACAACGCACTGGCCTTGGCCGCGGCCCTGTGCGCCGCCCAGGCGGCATCGGCCGGCGAGGCCGAGGCCAAGAAGTGGATCGACAGCGAGTTCCAGCCATCCACCCTGTCCAAGGAGCAGCAGGCGGCGGAAATGAAATGGTTCATCGACGCCGCGGCCAAGCTCAAGGCCAAGGGCGTCAACGAGATCTCGGTGGTCTCCGAAACCATCACCACCCATGAGTACGAATCGAAGACGCTCGCCAGGGCATTCGAGGAGATCACCGGCATCAAGGTCAAGCACGACCTGATCCAGGAAGGCGACGTGGTCGAGAAGCTGCAGACCTCGATGCAGTCGGGCCGCTCGATCTACGACGGGTGGATCTCCGATTCCGACCTGATCGGCACGCACTACCGCTACGGCAAGATCATGAGCCTGACCGACTACATGGCAGGCAAGGGCAAGGAGTACACCAATCCGGGGCTCGATCTCGCGGACTTCATTGGCACCAAGTTCACCACCGCGCCCGACGGCAAGCTCTACCAGTTGCCGGACCAGCAGTTCGCCAACCTCTACTGGTTCCGTGCCGACCTGTTCGCCCGCCAGGACCTGAAGGACAAGTTCAAGGCCAAGTACGGCTATGAGCTGGGCGTGCCGCTGAACTGGAGCGCCTACGAGGACATCGCCGAGTTCTTCACCAACGACGTGAAGACGCTCGATGGCAAGCCCATCTACGGCCACATGGACTACGGCAAGAAAGACCCGTCGCTGGGCTGGCGCTTCACCGATGCGTGGCTCTCGATGGCCGGCGAGGCCGACATCGGCAACCCCAACGGACTGCCGGTGGACGAGTGGGGCATCCGCGTGGCGGACGACAAGTGCACGCCGGTGGGCGCCTCGGTCTCGCGCGGGGGCGGCACCAACTCGCCAGCGGCCGTTTACGCGCTCACGAAGTACGTCGACTGGATGAAGAAGTACGCGCCCAAGGAAGCCACCGGGATGACTTTCGGCGAGGCCGGCCCGGTGCCGGCGCAGGGGCAGATCGCGCAGCAGATCTTCTGGTACACCGCCTTCACGGCCGACATGACCAAGCCTGGCCTGCCGGTGGTCAACAGCGACGGAACGCCCAAGTGGCGCATGGCGCCCGGCCCCAACGGGCCCTACTGGAAGCAGGGCATGCAGAACGGCTACCAGGACGTCGGCTCGTGGACCTTCTTCGCTGCGCATGACGAGAACAAGACAGCGGCCGCCTGGCTGTACGCCCAGTTCATCACCGCCAAGACCACCTCGCTGAAGAAGACCATCGTCGGCCTCACGCCGATCCGCGAATCGGACATCCAGAGCAAGGCGATGACCGACCTGGCGCCCAAGCTGGGCGGCCTGGTCGAGTTCTACCGCAGCCCGGCGCGCGTGGCCTGGTCGCCCACCGGCACCAACGTGCCCGACTATCCCAAGCTGGCGCAGCTGTGGTGGAAGAACGTGGCCGAGGCGGTCACCGGCGAGAAGACACCGCAGAAGGCCATGGACAACCTCGCCGAGGAGATGGACCAGGTGATGGCGCGGCTCGAACGCGCCGGCATGGCCAAGTGCCCGCCCAAGCTCAACCCGAAGAGCGACCCGGCCAAGTGGCTGAGCGACCAGCACGCGCCCTGGAAGAAGCTGGCCAACGAAAAGCCCAAGGGCGAGACCGTGGACTACAACAAGCTGCTGACGGCGTGGAAGGAAGGCCGCGTGCGCTGACGGCATGAAGCAGCTCGGGGCCGAGTGCCCGGACCCGAGCGCCCCTGTTGCCATGGAGGTCGGCGCGGCGTTGTTACGCTGCGCCGATGAACGACCCACACCATATCGCACTGCACCGCCTGGATCGCCGTCGCTTCGGCGGGTTGATGCTGGGCTTGCTGTCTGCGCAAGGCGCGGCGGCGCAGGCGCCGACCACCGACGCCGAGCTGGCTGCGCGTCTTCGGGCCGGCGGATGCGCCGTCATGCTGCGCCATTCACGAACCGACCCCGGCGTGGGCGACCCGCCGGAGTTCGTCATCGGCCAATGCCGGACGCAACGCAACCTGAGTGCCGCAGGTCGCGAGCAGTCCGCCGCGATCGGTCGGTGGTTCGAGACGAGGGCGCTGAAGCCTTCTGCCGTGCTTTCCAGCGCGTGGTGCCGCTGCATCGACACCGCCACGCTGGCGTTCGGCCAACAGGAGCCCTGGCCCGCGCTGGACTCCAGCTTCGGTCGGGGCGAGCAGGCGCAGCAGGCCAGGCCGCAATTGCTGGCGCGCCTGCGGTCAATCGCGCCCGGTCGTTTCGAAGTGTGGGTCACGCACCAGGTCAACATCACCGCCTTGACGGGTGAGTCGACCTCGATGGGCGAGGCCGTGGTGCTGGATGCGTCGGCGAAGGTGGTGGGGAGGTCGAGCTTCGGCGTGGCCTGAACGGCCGCGGCGGTGCCTAGAGCGACAGCGCCGCCTTCACTTCCTGCCCCAGATCCAGCACCGACATCGCGTAGAAGCTGCTCCAGTTGTAGCGGGTGATGACGTAGAAATTCTGCGTGCCGGCCACGAAGGTGGTGGGCGCGCTTCCGTTCTGCAATTCGATCAGCGCCAGCAGACCGCCGTAGCGCTTGGCGACCGGCGGCAGTTCGACGCCGGCGGCGCTGATGCTGTCGGCGCTGAAGCTGGGGACGATGTCCGGCGCGAGGAGCGTCGGCATCAGCGGGTTGGTCTCGTCCACGCTGGCGGGAAAGAACGACGGCTGCCCGGCCTGCCAGCCATAGCCCTTGAAGTAGTTGGCCACCGAGCCGATGGCGTCCACCGGGCTGCCGGCGAGGTCGATGTGCCCGTTGCCGTCGTAGTCCACCGCGTACTTGTCGATGCTGCTCGGCATGAACTGCGGCATGCCCATGGCGCCCGCGTAGCTGCCCAGGGGATCGAGCGGGCTGTCGCCCTGGCGGCTGGCGGCCGTCAGGAAGCTTTCGAGCTCGCCGCGAAAATAGGCGATGCGCTGGTCGGCGCGTGGGTGCTCCAGGGGAAAGTCGAAGGACAGGGTGGCCAGGGCATCGATCACGCGGAAGTTGCCCATGATGCGGCCGTAGATAGTCTCCACGCCGATGATGCCCACCACGATCTCGGGCGGCACGCCGAAGTCGCGCTCGGCGCGCGAGAGCGTCGCAGCGTGGGTGCGCCAGAACTCGGCGCCGGCATTGATGCGGATGGGCTCGACGAAGCGCTGCCGATAGGCTTGCCAGTTGCGGCGACGCCCCCCACCGCCGCCCCCGCGCGGCAGCATGAGCCGGGGCACGTTGGTCAGGAAACGCGCCTGGCCGATCATGTCGCGCACCCACATGCGGTCGAGGCGATTGCGGATGGCGATCTGGTCGGCCAGATCCATGGCATCGGCGCGGCCGGCGTAGTAGATGGGCGCGGCTTCGGCGCGCGAGCGGTTGGGTGAACGTTTGCCCTGTGCCCAGGCGCTGACGGGGCTGGTCAGCTCGAGCGCGGCCAGGGCGAGGGGAAGGAAATTGAGATCGCGACGACGCATCGTTTCATTGTGCCGTTCCCGGCGCCATGGCCGCGCCCGGCGTGACAGCCCGTTGCACTCAAGCCAGCGAAGGCAACCCGCGCCATTGGGCCCGCAACATCGCCAGCGAGCCATGGGAGACCGGCGCGTAGCGCTGCGCTTCGAGCTGCAGCAGCCAGTCGGACAGCGCGATGGCCCTGGCGTCGCCATCGCCGAACCGCTGTCTGACGAGGGCAGCCATTTCGCGCGGCGTCGTCGCATCGGTCGTATCGAGGCCGGCGCGCTGCAGTTGCCGGCGGGCGCGCGCCAGGAGGCGCAGCCACGGGTCCTGGCGGTGGCGCTCCCACAGCGTCCATAGGGCTCCGGCCAGGCTGGCGAGAACGACGAGCGAAAGCAGCAGCACCATCAGGTCCTGCATGCTGGGGGCCGAAATGCCGAGCTTGCGCATCAGGTCCATCTGGCGGCCTTGGGTGTAGTTGAGCACCCACTGGTTCCAGCGATTGTTCACGGCCTCCCAGGCGCCGCGCAGGTTCAGCATCAGGCCGGGATCGATGGCATTGACCGCGCCGGCGAACACGCCTTCGGGCGCGCTCAGGCGCCTGAAGGCGCCGACACGGTCGGGCGAGATGGCGCCGGTCGGGTCGACGCGCACCCAGCCCTGGCCAGCCAGCCAGACCTCGGTCCAGGCGTGGGCGTCGCGGTGACGCAGGGTCCAGACGCCGTCCATGGGGTTGCGGTCGCCGCCCTGGTAGCCGGTGACGATGCGCGCCGGAATGCCGGCCGAGCGCATCAGGACCGCGAACGCGGAGGCGATGTGTTCGCAAAAGCCCGCCTTGCGGTCGAACCAGAACTCGTCGGCCGTGTGCTGGCCGTAGACGCCAGGCTCGAGCGTGTAGCTGTAGCCGCCGGTGCGCAGGCGCGCGAGCGCGGCGCGGACGAAGGCCGCGTTGTCCTGGGCCAGGCCCGGCTCGGCGCGCATCTGCTGTGCCATCTCGCGCGTTCGCGGGTCGGCCTGTGGCGGCAGTTGCGTGTAGATGCCGAGGTTGGGGTCGAAGCCGATGGGGCCGCTGCGAAACTGGGGATAGCTGCGCACGCTGTAGCGCAGCAGTTCGCGCACTGGCTGCAGCGACACCCATTGCAGTTCGCTGGTCTGGCGGACCTGCAGGTCGGGCGGACCTTCCGGCCTGGCGGGCGTGACGTCCAGGGTGAGCAGCCAAGGCCGGTGGCTGGGTTCCAGCGTCACTTCGTAATCGATCGGTGCCCCCTGGACTTGAATGTTTGCCGGCACGCGGCTGGCCAGGTAATCGGGCAGGGCGCGCCACTCGCGTCCGTCGAACCGGCTGAGCACGGGGCCGCGAAAGTACAGGTCTCGCTGCGGTGGAACGCGGTCGTCGGCGAATTTCACCCGCGCGGCGATCCCGTCGTCCAGCGCCAGTTCGGTGACTGAGCCGACGCGCATCTCGCCGCCCAGGCCGGATCGCCCGGCCATCGCATCGCTGGGCATGCCCCAGAGCGGCGCGACGCGCGGAAACAGGACGAACAGCGCGAACATGATCGGGGCCCCCAGCAATGCCATCCGTCCGGCCATCCGAGCCGCCAGCATCAGCGGCGGACGCCCCACCGGCATGTGGGCATTGACGAGTGCCGTCAGCAGGCCGAGCAACGCGACCAGCATGGCCAGTGCCGTCGGCAGCGACTGCGAGTAGAAGAAGTTCGTGAGCATCGCGAAGAAGCCCAGGAAGAAGATGACGAAGGCATCGCGCCGCGCACGCATCTCCAGCGTCTTCATGGCCAGCAGCAGCACCACCAGCGTCACACCCGCGTCCCGCCCGAGCAGGGTCCGGAAGGTCAGCGCGGTGGCGCCCAGCGCAGCCAGCAGCAGGGTGATGCGCACGATGCGCCCAGGCAGCGGCTGGCCACGCAGGGCCAGGCGCGCCCGCCACAACAAAATCAGCCCCGTGAGCACGCTGCACCAGATCGGCAGATTGGGCACCTGCGGCATGACGATGACGCCAATGACCGCCAGCAGGAAGAGCGTGTCCCGCGCTTCCCGGGGCAGGCTCGATGGGCGTGGCAGCTTCAGCATGTGGCGAGCATCTCGAGGCATTGGCGCTTGTGCGCCTCGCCCTGGCTGGGCGAGACCTGCCGGCCCGCCACGCGCAGTCCGTAGTCGGTGCCCAGGCGGTCAGCCATCAGGACCCATGCCGTCAGCCGAGACAGCCGCGCCTCGTGCGAAGGCAGGCCGGCATGCTGCGCGTCCAGCCAAAGCTCGCTTTGTCGGACTTGCTGCGCGTCGCGGCTGTAGAGATCGTCGGAGCCGGCCGCCATGGCGCGCGCGACCTGCTTCCATGCCAACATCTTGAGCGGGTCGCCACGCCGATAGGCGCGCACGCCATCGAACTCGCCGGCTTGCGAATTGATGCGGGCATTTGCGCCGACCTGCGTGTCGGTGCGGGGTTCACCGGGCGGCAGCGGCGGCGGATGAGCCTCGGGCGCCGGGTACACCAGCACCTTGGCCGCAGGGCGCCAGACCGTCCACACGCGAAACGTTCCGAGCGGAAAACGCGTTTCCACCACCAGCGGCGGCACTGGGTGCAGGCCGCGACGCTCGGGTCGAAAGGCCACCTCGATCGTCGCGCTGCCCAACGCGGGCACGTCGCACCATGCCCATTGGCGCGCGTCGCCTTGGCGGACGGCCACGCCGATGCCCCAGCGTGGCGAGCGCCGGTCGTTGTCCAGCACGACCCGCAAGATGGCCGCCGCGCCGGCGAACTGCGGCTCCGGCGGCAGCAGGTGCAGCGCCAGCCCGCGCAACGTGCCATGGCAGATGTGCATGCCTGCCGCCACGCTGCCGGCCAGCAGGAAGGTCAGCAGATAGCCGAGGTTGAGCTGATAGTTGATCGATGCGACGAGCAGCACCAGCACGGTGGCGGCCAGCATCCAGCCCGCCCGTGTGGGGACGATGTAGACGTTGTTCTGCATCAACTGCAGGCGGTCCGAAGGGGGCCGGCGCGACAGGAACCATCCGTCGATCCGTTGTCGCAGCGTGATGCTCATCGCCTTGCTTTCGCGAAGGTGCGGGGCGGGATCAAGGCAACGGGGTCGCCGCCATCATGGCGCGGACCTGTTCGACCGCCCCTCGACCCGCGTCGCCGACGGGCGTGAGCCGGTGCGCGATGGTCTGCGGCAGCACCGCCTGCACATCATCGGGGGCGACGTAGTCGCGGTTGGCCAGCAGCGCCTGCGCCTTGGCCGCCCGCAGCAATGCGATGCCCGCGCGCGGCGACAGGCCCTGCAGGAACCAGCGGCCGGAGCGCGTCGCGGTCAAGAGGTCCTGCACATAGTTCAGGAGCGGCTCGGCCGCATGCACCTGCTGCACGCGCTGCTGCAGCGCCAGCAGTTCGCCGGCGGTCAGGAGGGCGGGCAGCTTGGTGAGCATTTCGCGCCGGTCGGCGCCGGCGAGCAGTTCGCGTTCGGCCGCGCGATCGGGGTAGCCGAGCGAAATGCGCATCAGGAAGCGGTCGAGCTGCGACTCCGGCAGCGCAAAGGTGCCGAGTTGGTCGTGCGGGTTCTGCGTGGCAATCACGAAGAAGGGCGAGGGCAGGGGGCGGGTCTCGCCCTCGATGCTCACCTGGCGCTCTTCCATCGCCTCCAGAAGCGCGCTTTGCGTCTTGGGGCTGGCCCGGTTGATCTCATCGGCCAGCAGCACCTGGGTGAAGACCGGGCCGGGATGGAAGACGAAAGTCTGCTGCGTCCGGTCGTACAGCGCGACGCCGGAGAGATCGCCGGGCATCAGGTCGGCCGTGAACTGCACCCGCGAGAACTGCAGTCCGAAGGTGTGGGCCAGGGCATGGGCCAACGTGGTCTTGCCCACGCCCGGCACGTCTTCGATCAGCAGATGGCCGCCAGCCAGGAGGCAGGCCACGCAATCGCGCACCTGCGACGGCTTGCCCACGATCACCGTGTTAAGCTGATTCAAGAGGCTCGCGAGCTTGGCTGCGACGTCCATTTTTGTATCCATCTGCAAACGATAACTGAAGGCTCAATAACCCCACGTGCCTTCGTTCCGCGCCCTTTCGAAAAAGAGACACCATGGGTAAGACGGGCTTGTTCATTCATCGCGACTTCTGGAAGCACGAGATGGGTCGCGGGCATCCGGAGTGCCCTCAAAGGCTGGACGCGATCGAAGACCGCCTTCTGACCAGCGGTGTCGGCGACGCGCTCGAGCGTCGCGACGACATCCCCCTGGCCACCATGGACCAGTTGCTGCTCGCGCACTCGCCCGAGCATGTGGAGCACCTGCAGGAACTGAGTCAGCGGCTGGTCGCAGACGCGCCCGCCGGCGGCCCGTCCCATGCCCAGATCGACCCCGACACCTCGATGAACGGCTTCACCATGCTGGCGGCGCGTCGCGCAGCGGGCGCGGCCGTCGCCGCGACCGACGCGGTGATGTCTGGCGAGATGGAAAACGCCTTCTGCGCGGCGCGTCCGCCGGGGCACCATGCCTGCCGCGACAAGGCGATGGGCTTTTGCTTCTTCAACAACGTCGCGATCGCCGCACGGCATGCGCTGGACCAGCATGGGCTGTCGCGCGTGGCCGTCGTCGATTTCGATGTTCATCACGGCAATGGCACGGAAGACATTCTTGCCAACGACCCGCGCGTGTTGATGGTCAGCATCTTCCAGCACCCGTTCTATCCGTTCAGCGGCACCGACCATCCGGCGCCCAACATGCTGAACGTTCCGCTGCCGGCCTACACGCGAGGCATGGAGATCCGCGAGATCGTCGAGATGCTGTGGATGCCGCGCCTGGAGGACTTCAAGCCCCAGATGATCTTCGTCAGCGCAGGCTTCGACGGCCACCGCGAAGACGACCTGGGCCAACTGGGCATGACAGGCAACGACTACTACTGGATCACCAGCCGCATCCGAGACGTGGCCCGGCGTCACAGCGAAGGCCGCATCGTCTCGGTGCTCGAAGGCGGCTACAACCTCGACGCCCTGGCCGAAAGCGTGGAGCAGCATCTGCGCGCGCTGGCCGACGTCTGATTGATCCAGGCAATTGCGGATCGCCGTGCGATTGGACGTATCGTTTTCTTACGCCGCGCCTTGGTGGTTTCGGCGCCCCGCTCGCACGCTCGCCTATAATCGTTAACAAAAAAGCACGACCGTTCGTTTTTCGTTCCCAAGGCCTGGCTCACGGGCTGATCGAAATGAACAGGTGCTCCGCAGGCACCGACCTAAAATCGTCGGTTCGCTTTCTTCTCTCAGGTTTCCCTATTCAACGGAGTCATCGCAATGAAGGTTCTTGTTCCCGTCAAGCGGGTCGTCGATTACAACGTCAAGGTCCGCGTCAAGAGTGACGGCACGGGCGTCGACATCGCCAACGTCAAGATGAGCATGAACCCCTTTGACGAAATTGCCGTCGAAGAAGCTGTGCGACTGAAGGAAAAGGGCGTCGTCACCGAAGTGATCGCCGTGTCCTGCGGCGAAGCCAAGTGCCAGGAGACCCTGCGCACCGCAATGGCCATCGGCGCCGACCGCGGCATCCTGGTCGAGACGACCGAAGAGCTGCAGCCCCTGGCCGTCGCAAAGCTGCTGAAGGCGCTGGTCGACAAGGAACAGCCCCAACTCGTCATCCTGGGCAAGCAGGCCATCGACGACGACGCCAACCAGACCGGCCAGATGCTCGCCGCCCTGGCCGACCTGCCGCAAGCCACGTTCGCTTCCAAGGTCGAAGTGGCCGGCGACAAGGTCAGCGTCACCCGTGAAGTGGACGGCGGCCTCGAGACGCTCAGCCTCTCGCTGCCCGCAGTCATCACCACCGACCTGCGCCTGAACGAGCCGCGCTACGTCACGCTGCCCAACATCATGAAGGCCAAGAAGAAGCAGCTGGACACGCTCAAGCCCGAAGAGCTGGGCGTCGACGTTGCGCCTCGCCTGAAGACGCTGAAGGTGTCCGAGCCGCCCAAGCGCGGTGCCGGCATCAAAGTGCCCGACGTCGCCACGCTGGTGGACAAGCTCAAGAACGAAGCCAAGGTGATCTGAGGATCAGGGAAAGAGGTAAAGACAAATGACCGTACTCGTTATTGCTGAACACGACCACGCCGCCGTCAAGGCGTCGACCCTGAACACCGTGACCGCCGCCGTGGCCTGCCAGTCGGGCGACGTGCACGTGCTGGTGGCTGGCGCCAATGCTGCCGAAGCCGCTGCCGCTGCTGCCAAGATCGCCGGCGTTTCCAAGGTGATCGCCGCCGACAGCGCCTCGCTGGCCGAGAACCTGGCCGAAAACGTGGCCGCGCAAGTGCTGGCCATCGCCGGCAACTACAGCCACATCCTGTTCCCTGCCACTGCAAACGGCAAGAACGTCGCGCCTCGCGTGGCCGCCAAGCTGGACGTCGCGCAGATCAGCGACATCACCAAGGTGGTGAGCGCCGACACCTTCGAGCGTCCGATCTACGCCGGCAACGCCATCGCCACCGTGCAGAGCAGCGACGGCACCAAGGTGATCACCGTGCGCACGACCGGCTTCGACGCCGCGCCGGCCGAAGGAGGCAGCGCCTCGGTCGAGAACGCCGAAGGCGTGGCCGACAGCGGCAAGAGCGCCTTCGTGGGTCGCGAAGTGACCAAGAGCGAGCGCCCCGAACTGACGGCCGCCAAGATCATCGTCTCCGGCGGTCGCGCCCTGGGCAGCGCCGAGAAGTTCCAGGAAGTGATGGCGCCGCTGGCCGACAAGCTCGGCGCGGGCCTGGGCGCCAGCCGCGCTGCCGTCGATGCGGGCTATGCACCCAACGACTGGCAAGTGGGCCAGACCGGCAAGATCGTGGCGCCGCAGCTGTACATCGCAGCGGGCATCTCGGGCGCGATCCAGCACTTGGCCGGCATGAAGGACTCCAAGGTGATCGTGGCGATCAACAAGGACGAAGAGGCGCCGATCTTCTCGGTGGCCGACTACGGCCTGGTGGCCGATCTGTTCACGGCCGTGCCGGAACTGGTCAAGGCACTCTGATCCACGCGCCTTCCTCGAAAAAAGGGCATCGCCTGTCGTCGATGCCCTTTTTTTCGCGTGGATCACGCAAGACAAGACACAAGACAGACATTCGATAGCGCACCGACCGTGCATTCAGGAGAGAGCACATCATGAGTTACATCGCCCCCCTCAAGGACATGCTGTTCGACATCGAGCACCTGGCCAACATCCATGAAGTGGCCAAGCTGCCGCTGTTCGAAGACGCCGGCCTCGAAACGGCTCAGGCGGTGCTGGAGGAGTGCGCCAAGCTCAACCAGGATGTGATCGCTCCGCTGAATGTCGAAGGCGACCGCAATCCCTCTTCGCTCAAGGACACCGTCGTCACCACCACGCCCGGCTTCAAGGCCGCCTACGTGCAATATGCCGAAGGGGGCTGGCAGGGCCTGCAGCAGCCCACCGAGTTCGGCGGACAGGGCCTGCCGAAGACCATCGGCGCGTCCTGCACCGAGATGATCAACTCGGCCAACATGAGCTTCGCGCTGTGCCCGCTGCTGTCGGACGGCGCCATCGAGGCACTGCTGACCGCCGGCTCCGACGAGCTGAAAGCCACGTACCTGGAGAAGTTGGTGACCGGCCAATGGACCGGCACCATGAACCTGACCGAGCCGCAAGCCGGCAGCGACCTCGCGCTGGTTCGCAGCCGCGCCGAGCGCCAGCCCGACGGCACCTACAAGGTCTTCGGTACGAAGATCTTCATCACTTACGGCGAGCACGACATGGCCGAGAACATCGTGCATCTGGTGCTCGCTCGCGTGCCGGGCGCGCCGGAAGGCGTGAAGGGCATCAGCCTGTTCGTGGTGCCGAAGTTCCTGGTCAATGCCGATGGCAGCCTCGGCGAGCGCAACGACGTGTTCTGCGTGAGCATCGAGCACAAGCTGGGCATCAAGGCATCGCCCACCGCGGTGCTGCAATACGGCGACCACGGCGGCGCAAAGGGCTATCTGGTCGGCGAAGAGAACCGTGGCCTCGAGTACATGTTCATCATGATGAACTCGGCCCGCTTCGCAGTGGGGATGCAGGGCATCGCGATCGCCGAGCGCGCCTACCAGAAGGCCGTGGGCTATGCGCGCGAGCGCGTCCAGAGCCGACCGGTGGATGGTTCGGTGGCGGGCAGCGCACCCATCATCCATCACCCCGACATCCGCCGCATGCTCATGACCATGCGCGCGCAGACCGAAGGCTGCCGCGCCATGGCCACCGTGGCTGCCGCAGCCTACGACGCGGCGCACCACCATCCCGATGCTGAAGTGCGCAAGCAGAACCAGGCCTTCTACGAATTCATGGTGCCGCTGGTCAAGGGATACAGCACCGAAATGAGCCTCGATGTGGCTTCGCTGGGCGTGCAGGTGCACGGCGGCATGGGCTTCATCGAGGAAACGGGCGCGGCGCAATACCTGCGCGATGCCAAGATCCTGACCATCTACGAAGGCACCACCGCCATCCAGGCGAACGATCTGGTCGGCCGCAAGACGCTGCGCGATGGTGGGCAGGTCGCCAAGGCGATTGCCGCGCAGATCGAGAAGACCGAGGCCGAACTCGCCAAGCTGGGCAGCGCCGAGGCGCTCGCCGTGGCCGATCGGCTGAAGGCTGCGCGCGAATCCTTCGTGCGTGTGGTCGAGTTCGTCGTCGGATCGATGAAGGCATCGCCCAACGCGGTGTTCGCTGGCAGCGTGCCCTATCTGCTGATGGCCGGCCGCCTCGTGGCGGGCTGGCAACTGGCGCGTTCGCTGCTGGTGGCAACCGAGCTTGCGGCCAAGGGGCAGGATGTGCCGTTCATGCAGGCCAAGATCGTCACCGCACGCTTCTTCGCCGACCATGTGCTCAACGGCGTGCCTGCGACCGCGCACAGCATCGTCGAGGGCGCCGACAGCGCCACCGCCATGGCGCTCGACGCCTTCTGAAGCGCACGCCTCATCGAATCACAAAGCAAGTTCCAAGCACCCCGGAGACTCATCTTGTCCAAGTTGCCACCCGCCCTGCAGAACCTGCCGATGCCCGTCATCGGCTCGCCGCTGTTCATCATCAGCAACCCCAAGCTCGTCATCGCGCAATGCAAGGCGGGCGTGGTGGGTTCGATGCCCGCGCTCAATGCGCGTCCGGCATCGCAGCTCGACGAATGGCTGGCCGAGATCACCGAGGAACTGGCCGCCCACAACAAGGCCAACCCGGACAACCCGGCTGCGCCGTTTGCCATCAACCAGATCGTGCACAAGAGCAACGACCGGCTCGAGCACGACATGGAGATGGTGATGAAGTACAAGGTGCCGATCATCATCACGTCGCTGGGCGCGCGCGAGGACGTCAACCAGGCCGTGCACAGTTACGGCGGCGTGACGCTGCATGACGTGATCAACGACAAGTTCGCCAGCAAGGCGATCGAGAAAGGTGCCGACGGCATCATCGCCGTGGCAGCAGGTGCCGGCGGCCATGCGGGCGTGAAGAGCCCGTTCGCGCTGATCCACGAGATCCGCCAGTGGTTCGACGGCCCGGTGGCGCTGTCGGGGGCCATCGCCACCGGCGGTGCGGTGCTCGCGGCGCAAGCCATGGGCGCCGACTTCGCCTACATCGGCACGGCCTTCATCGCCACGCACGAGGCGCGCGCTGCTGAAGAGTACAAGCGGGCCATCGTGGAAGGAACGTCCGACGACATCGTCTATTCGAACCTGTTCACCGGCGTGCACGGCAACTACCTGGCGCCCTCGATCCGCGCCGCGGGCATGGACCCGGAAAACCTGCCGCAAGGCGATGTCAAGACGATGAACTTCGGCGGCGACGGTGCCAAGAAGGCCTGGAAGGACATCTGGGGTTCGGGCCAGGGCATTGGTGCCATCACTGAAGTGACGGGCGCTGCGGCCTTCGTCGAGAAGCTCAAGCGCGAGTACCAGGAAGCTCGGCAGCGCCTGGCGCTCTAAGGCCGCCTTTACCCGGGCCGACCCGCCGAGTCGCCGAGGTTCGGCCGGTCAGGCACCCGACATGCCTGTGCGTTTCTTAAGGAAGCGCACGGGCATTTTTGTTTTCAGGCCGCGAGGCCGGCGAAGCCTCCGAGGTAGGCCAGCCCCATCACGCCAACCGCCAGGCCACCGGCTCGCAGCGCCATGGCCTGCGTGCGCCCGCGCGCACCGAGCCAACCCAGCCCGACCCCGCAGACATGCAGTAGCGTGGTGCTGGTCACGAAGCCCACCGTGTACAGCCATGGGCTGGCCGCTTGCGGAATCTCGACGCCGTGCGCGTAGCCATGGCAGAAACCGAACACGCCCACGCACGCCATCACCAGCGCATGCGGCATGCGTTGGCGAAACACGATGGCTGAGCCAAGTGCGACCAGCGAGATGGCGATGCCCGCCTCGGCGAAGCCGGCGCCCGGGCGAGCCATGCCGGTCGCGCCGCCGACGATCATGGCCAGCACGAATGCAGCCGGCACCCGCCAGACGCTGCTGCCGCCGAGCTGCATGCTGACCACGCCTACGCAGACCATGGCCAGCAGGTGGTCGGGTCCGAGCAGGGGGTGGAGCAAACCGCCTTCGAGGCCCGCCGGATGAACGCCCGTGTGGGCTTGTGCCGCACGGGCCAGCAGGAGCAGGGACAGCGCGCAGGCGACGCGAACATTGATCTTCGTCATAGGCGAGTGGGATGATGGGGCTTGGATTTGCGGGTCGCCCGTTCGGGAGCATGATCGGGGCGCATCGGGACGGCATTGTGAGGGATGACGCCCACGACTGCTCTCGAATCAAAACAATGCATGACCTACCTGCGGTTCAGCGCATCCGCGAACTGAGCAAGCGTCCCCGGCCCGGCGTGGCGCTGCAGGTGGTGGCGTCGCTGCTGTGGATCGCGCAGGCTGCTGCCATGGCGTTGGCCGTGCAGCGTATCGCCGACGGACGCGGCGTGCGTGACATCGCATGGCTTGCTGTCGCCGTGTTGGCAGTCGGCCTGGTTCGCGCATGGTGCGAAGCCGAGGGTGCACATCGCATGTTTGCCGAGGCGCGAGCGGCACTTGGCGAACTGCGTGCGCAGGCCGCGCAGGCATTGGCATCGCGCTCGCCGCTCGACCGGACGCGTGCTGCATCGGGCCAGGCGGCCAGCTTGCTCGGTGAGCAGGCCGAGCTCATCATGCCCTTCCTGCTGCGCTATCAGCCCGCGCGCTGGCGAGTGATGCTGGTGCCGCCACTCATCCTGGTGGCGGTTGCGGCACACAGCTGGGTTGCGGCGCTTGTGCTGTTGCTGGCGGCGCCGCTCATTCCGTTGTTCATGGCGTTCGTGGGCTGGCGCGCCCAGGCGGCCAGCGAGGCGCAATTGCTGGAGCAGGGCGGCATGAACGCGTTCCTGCTCGATCGACTTCGCGGGCTTGCAACGCTGCGCGGCCTGGGGGCCGTGTCGGCCAGTGCTCTGCGCCTGCGAGCCAGCGCGCAGGCCCTGCGCCAGCGCACCATGTCCGTCCTGCGCATCGCCTTTCTCTCGTCGGCCGTGCTCGAGTTGTTCTCCGCCTTGGGCGTGGCGATGGTTGCCGTCTACGTCGGCTTTCATCTGCTGGGCCAACTCGAGTTCGGGGCCTGGGGCGAACGTCTTTCGCTAGGGCAGGGTCTGTTCGTGTTGATGCTCGCGCCGGCATTCTTCGAACCGCTGCGGGAGCTCTCGGCCGCATGGCACGACCGCGCGGCCGGAGAGGCGGCATTGAAGGCCATGCGTCCACTCACGGTGCCGGGCCTGGACTTGCCAGGTGCCATGTCTTCGGGCCAGGGGACGTGCGGCGAGGCGTCGATGTGTGATGGCCCTCCCGCCGTGAAGATGCGCGCGCTCCAGCTGCAGATGGGCAACGGGCCGCGCCTGCATGTCGGCGCCGACTTCGAGCTGGACGTGGCGCCCGGAGAGCGCATTGCGCTCTTCGGCCCGAGCGGCAGTGGCAAGAGCACGCTGCTGGCGCTGCTGTCGGGTCAGTTGCCACTGCTGGCCGGGCAGATCGAGGTCGGTGGTGTTGCGCTTCGCGAAGCCACGGTGCAGGTCATCCGCAAGCGCATCGGTTGGATGGGGCAGAGGCCGCATGTCTTTGCCGGTTCGGTGCAGGCCAATCTGAGCCCGGGCGATCAGCCGCCTGCGGACGCAGTCGTTTCGCATGCCTTGAGATTCGCTGCGCTCGACGAGGTTGCGCAGGCGCATCCGGCCGCGGCGGTGGGCGAGGGCGGTGCGGGATTGTCAGGGGGCGAGCTGGCTCGTCTGGCCTTGGCGCGGCTGGCGGTGCGAGCGCGTGCTGCAGACCTGCTGCTGGTCGACGAGCCCACTGCCCATCTGGATGGCGAGACCGCCGAACGTGTGCGCTTGGGTCTGCTGGAGTTGGCTGCCGGACGCACCCTGATCGTCGCCACGCACGATCCACTGCTGGCGGCCCGGATGGATCGCGTCATTCATCTTCAACCAGAAGCGCGCGAGCTCGCGCAGGCCTGCGCATGAGTCCGATCATGCGACTGCGGCGTCAACTGCGGACCGTCGCCCGCCTGCACATGCAATCGCAGCCCGGCTTGCTCGCCTTGGGTGCGGCTCTGTCTGCATTGACCGTGCTCATGGGCATGGCCTTGCTCGGTGTGGCGGGGTGGTTCATCACCGCCACGGCTCTGGCCGGGCTTCAGGCGGCCAGCGCCTTGGCCTTCGATGTGTTCGCGCCTTCGGCGGCCATTCGCTTGCTGGCAGTCGGACGCACGGCTTCCCGCTACGGCGAACGGCTGGTCACGCACGATGCGACGCTGGCGGTCAGCGCCGCATTGCGCGAGCGCCTGTTCCTGGGCCTGGCGACGCCGCTGTCTGCGCGCCGCCTGCTGGCGAGACCGGCGCGGGCGCTTCATCGGCTGACGGGAGATGTCGACGCGCTCGAGTCGCTGTACCTGCGGGGCGTCGTTCCCGGGCTCGCGGCTTTGGGCGCTGCGATGCTGATGGGCATCGTTGCCGGATTCTTCGACGCGTGGCTTGGCGCATGCCTGGCGGTGGCGCTTCTCGTTGGTGGCTGGGGCATTGCGGTGGCCACCGGCATGAAGGCCATGCGGCCGTCGATGGCCCGCGGATTGCGGTTGGAACGGCTTCGCTCAAGCACCGTGGACCTCGTCGCAGGACAGGCCGAGTTGCTGATGGCGGGGCGCTTGCAGTCGCAGTGCGATCGGCTTGTGCGCGTCGATCAGCGGATGGGCCTCAGCGAGGGTGCGCTGCATCGTCTGGAGACGCGTGCCGGCCTCGCCTATGGCGCGCTCGGCAGCCTGCTGCTTGCGGGCGTGTTGCTGGCTGCCGCGTGGCTTGCGGAGTCGAAGGCCATCGAAGCGCCGATGGCGGCGCTGCTGTTGCTGCTCGCACTGGGCGCGGTGGAGCCTTTTGCCGCCATGCGGCGCGGCGCCGTCGAACTGGGGCGTTCCCTGCTGGCCGTGCGCCGCATTGCACCGAGCTTGGAAGACGGACAGTACGACGGCCACGCGGCGACTGTGCCAATGCCTGCGCCGGCCACCGGCTCTGCGGTGGTGCTGCAGGGGCTGTCCATCTCCTATCCGGGCAGTGGACTGCCGGCCATTCGTGCCGTGGATCTGCAAGTGCATGTCGGCGAACGCGTGGCCTTGATCGGTGCCAGCGGCTCGGGAAAGTCCACCCTGCTCAATGCCATCGCCGGAGAGCTGAAGCCCAGCCTCGGCTCGGCCCAGGCGTTGCCCGCGAGCTGGCTCACTCAGCGCACCGAGCTGTTCAGCGACTCGCTTCGCGACAACCTTCTTCTGGCCGCGCCCGCGTCCGACGACGCACGGTTGTGGTCAGCGCTCGAATCGGCCGGCCTGGCCGGGCAAGTCTGCGCAATGGCAGACGGCCTCGATACGCCATTGGGCGAAGGTGGACTGGGCCTGTCGGGAGGCCAGTCGCGGCGCCTTGCCCTGGCGCGCCTGCTGCTGCGCGACTCCCCCCTGTGGCTACTGGACGAGCCGACCGAAGGCATGGACACTCGCGCTGCGCACGACGTCCTTTCCCGGATGAAGGAGCGCTTGGGAGAACGAACCCTCGTGCTGGCAACGCACCTGCGGCGCGAGGCGGAATTGGCGGACCGGCTGCTGCGCATCGAGCACGGCCGCCTGACCGAAGAAGCGGCTCGGGGCACGCCCGCGTTCGACGCGATGCTCCGCACGCTCAGGCCGGATTGAGAAGATTCAAAGAGAAGGGAATCCACATGGACTTGGACATCGTTGCGCTGTCGCGATTGCAGTTCGCACTCACGGCGCTCTATCACTTCCTGTTCGTGCCGTTGACGCTGGGCTTGTCGATCCTGCTGGCGATCATGGAGACCGTGTATGTCATGACCGGTCGGCCCATCTGGCGCGACATGACGAAGTTCTGGGGCATTCTTTTCGGGATCAACTTCGCGATGGGCGTTGCCACGGGCGTGGTCATGGAGTTCCAGTTCGGCATGAACTGGTCCTACTACAGCCACTACGTGGGCGACATCTTCGGTGCGCCGCTGGCCATCGAGGCACTGATGGCCTTCTTCCTCGAGGCCACCTTCGTCGGCCTGTTCTTCTTCGGCTGGGAGCGCATGTCGAAGGTGGGCCACCTGGTCGCCACCTGGGCGGTGGCGCTGGGCTCGAACTTCTCGGCGCTCTGGATCCTCATTGCCAACGGCTGGATGCAGAACCCGGTCGGTTCGGCCTTCAATCCGCAGACCATGCGCATGGAGGTGGACAACTTCTTCGAGGTGCTGACCAACCCCGTGGCGCAAGCCAAGTTCGTGCACACCGTCTCGGCCGGCTACACAGTGGCGGCGCTGTTCGTGCTGGGCGTGTCGGCCTGGTACCTGCTCAAGGGGCGGCATATCGAGTTGGCCAAGCGTTCGATGACGGTGGCGGCTTCTTTCGGCCTGGCTGCGTCGCTGTCCGTCGTGGTTCTGGGCGACGAAAGCGGCTACCTGTCGACCGAGCACCAGAAGATGAAGCTCGCCGCCATTGAAGCCATGTGGGAGACGGAGCCCGCGCCCGCGGCGTTCACCGCCTTCGGCTTTCCCGATCAGGAGGCGCGCGAGACGCACTTCGCCGTGCACATCCCCTGGGTGATGGGCCTCATCGGCACGCGATCGCTGACCACCGAGATCCCCGGCATCATCGAATTGCAGAAGAAGGCCGAGCAGCGCATTGCCAGCGGCATCAATGCCTACGACGCGCTGCAGAAGATCCGCGCGGCCGGCAGCACAGCCAACATCCCCCAGGACGCGAAGCTCACCTTCCAGGCCCACGGCGGCAACCTGGGCTATGCGCTCCTGCTCAAGCGCTATGTGGACGACCCGCGCAAGGCCACGCCAGAGCAGATCACCAAGGCCGCGTGGGACACCGTGCCGCCCGTCGCGCCGCTCTACTGGTCCTTCCGCGTCATGGTCGGACTTGGCATCTTCTTCATTCTGCTGACCGGCACCTTCTTCGTGCTGTCCGCCCGGCGCAGCCTGGACAAGCACCGCTGGCTGCTGCATGTGGCGGTGTGGAGCATTCCCCTGCCATTCCTGGCCGCCGAATGCGGCTGGATCGTTGCCGAGCTGGGGCGCCAGCCCTGGGTGATCGAAGGGGTGCTGCCCACCGCGGTGGCCGTGTCCAACCTGGGCGCCAGTACCGTGCTGCTGACACTGGTGATCTACACCTTGCTCTACACGGTACTGCTCATCATCGAATGGAAGCTTCTGCTCAAGGCCATCCGCAAGGGGCCGGAGCTCAGGGCCGAGACGATCGCCGACGCACGCCGGCGCGGAAACTGGACACCGCCGGTCTCTCCGGCCGGTGCCGAATGAGGAGGGCACGACATGATCTTGCATGAACTGATTTCCTACGACGTCCTGCGCGTCATCTGGTGGCTGCTGATGGGCGTGGTGCTGGTCGGCTTTGCCGTGACGGACGGCTTCGACCTGGGCGCCGGCATGCTCTTGCCGTTCGTCGGCAAGACGGACCTGGAGCGACGGGTGGTGATCAACGCCTTCGGTCCGGTCTGGGAAGGCAACCAGGTCTGGCTGCTGCTCGGCGGAGGCGCGATCTTCGCCGCCTGGCCGCATTTGTACGCCGTGTCGTTCTCGGGGTTCTATCTGGCGATGTTCATCATCCTGTTCGCGCTGATCCTGCGACCGGTGGCCATCAAGTTCCGGAGCAAGAACGAGGACGCCGCATGGCGCACACGCTGGGACTGGATCCTGTTCTTCTGCGGCATCGTGCCCGCACTGATCTGCGGCGTGGCGATGGGCAACGTGCTGCAGGGTGTGCCGTTCAAGCTCGAAGACGACATGCAGATCCACTACCTGGGCAGCTTCTTCGGCCTGCTCAATCCCTACGCCTTGCTGTGCGGGCTGGTGTCCGTGGCGATGATCGCGATGCATGGCGCCGCCTGGCTGCAACTCAAGACGGATGGTGAGGTGGCGGCGCGTGCGCGCCGCATCGGCAGCATGGCGGCGCTGTTGACCGTCGTGTTGTTCCTGCTGGGCGGGGTGCTGCTGTTCATGTTCATCGGCGGCTTCCAGATCACCAGCGACATCTCGACCACTGGCCCTTCCAACCCGCTGGCCAAGACGGTCGAGCCGGTGGCTGGTGCATGGTTCGCCAACTACGCGGCGCAGCCCATGCTCTACGTGGTGCCGGTGCTGGGCCTGGCCGGCGCTGCACTTGCCTGGGTGCTGATGCTGGCAAGCAGGCCATTGCTGGCGCTGATCATGAGCGGCGTGGGGATCGCCGGCATCATCCTCAGCGTGGGGGTGTCGATGTTCCCCATCATCCTGCCCTCGACGGTCGATCCGCGAATGAGCATGACGGTGTGGGATTCTTCGTCCAGCCACACCACGCTGTTCATCATGCTCGTGTGCGTGCTGATCTTCCTGCCGTTGATCCTGGCTTACACCAGCTGGGTCTATTCGATCATGCGCGGCAAGGTGAGTGCCGACGACATCGCCGAAGGGCGCGACCACGCCTACTGAAACCCAAGGGAGCCTTCACATGTGGTACTTCGCCTGGATTCTCGGCCTGCCCCTGGCGGCCGCCTTTGCTGTGCTCAACGCGATGTGGTTCGAACTGATGGAAGACGAGGCCTTGCGGCACGACAAACTGGACGCGCCCAAGCGGCCCCACTAGCTAGTCTTCGGTCCGCTGCGCGGGCCAGGGCGTGGGCTTGGGGATTTGCGCCGCAGGCTCGACGTCGATGCTCTTGAAGTCTGCCGGCGACACGATCTCCAGGTACTCCATGTCCGGTGAATAGTCGAACAGGTAGTGCCGGATACCCGGTCGCTGGTGAACCACATCGCCCGCTTCGACCAGCGTTTCCTTGTCCTCGTACATGAAGCGGGCCCAGCCCTTCATCATGATCACGATCTGAAAGTCCGCCTCATGGCGGTGCCAACCCGTGCCCTCCTCTGGGGGCAGGTTGGCCTTGACCAGGTGGGCGATGACCTTGCCATTCGTAGCCTGGGCAATGCCCAGATCGCGGTAGAGGAAGAAATCGCGCAGTCCGCCGCCGACGAATTTCGTGTCACCGGGCTTGACATGCGAAAACTGGGTCTGGGTCTTGTCCAACATGGGGCGCTCCTGGATCTACCTTTGGGATGGTGCGCCGCAGCATGCATAAAGCGTTCCGCCCGCCGACGGTGCACCCACGGAGACGGGAGCTCGGCGTCAAGCGGGGATCGTGTGCGAAATTTCTGAGACGAAAGCAGAACGTTCGTACTTAGGTGTGCATTTTTACCTGTCCCGGGTGCAGAAAAGTAATCACAATGCGTTACACACCGACTCGATCACTAAGTCCGACATGCGCAGCTTGTTTCAGTCCCGCCACCGTGAGCCCGCAGCCGCCAAACCCGTGCAGGCCGCCCGCCCGATGCCGCAGGCCGCGGCCATCTCGCATCCGATGACGCGGGCCGAACTCGACGACGGCGTGACGGTCAGCGAATTGTCGGAACTGGAAGCGCGGGCCCTGTGCGCACGCGAAGGCATCACATTCTTCTGGCCGATGCGCGAGCCGGCAATGGCCCGCTAGGCTGGGCGCTACGCCGGGCGATAGACCAGTCGGATCACATCCTCGTCCACCCGATCGGAGCTCACCAGTCGCAGGCGCGGCCGGGGGCCGGCGAAATAGGGTGAGCCCCTCCCCAGCACGACGGGGTGCAGGTAGATGCGGTATTCATCGATCAAACCCATCTCGGTGAGGCTGTGCGCCAAACGAGGACCAGCCACCTCGATTTCACCGTCGCGCTCGTCCTTCAAGGCGCGGATCGCACCTTCCAGATCTTCTCCCAGCAGGCTTGCGTTCGCGCCGACCGATTCCAGGGTTCGCGAGGCGACCCACTTGGGCTGCCGGCGCCAGGCCGCCGCAAAGGCGCGCTCGTCTTCATCCCATTCGGGATGCTCGTCGTCCCAGTAGCGCATCAATTCGTAGATTCCGCGACCGTAGATGCTGCCCGTTTGCTGCCGTGCTTCCTCGATGAAGTGGCGAAAGAGGGTGCGCCCGGGCGCAAAGGCCGTGTGGTCGACGTAACCGTCGAGGGACTGATTCATTCCGAAGACGAGCTTGGCCATGCGACTTCTCTTTCTGCCCAGACAAAAAAGGGCGCCCTCGGGCGCCCTTCGTACGTGTTTTCGGGGTTGCCGACCTCAGTCGGAGCGCGCCGTCAGCGCCTTGTTCAACCGCAGTGCGACCAACGTGCACACCACGCCCGACAAGAGGTAGATGCTGACGTAAGGCAAGCCGAAATGTGCGGCCAGGCCCAGTGCCACCAGCGGTGCGAAGGCGGCGCCGATCAGCCAGGCGACATCGGAGGTCAGTGCCGCGCCCATGTACCGATAGCGCAGTTCGAAATTGGCCGTCACGGCGCCGGCGGCCTGTCCGTAAGAAAGGCCCAGGAGCACGAAGCCCACCAGAAGGAAGAGGTCCTTGCCGATGTATCCGCTGGACGTGCTCAGCAGCCAGGGCATCGCCAGGCTGAAGACGCCGATGGCAATGGCCAACGAGCCGAGGGTGCTACGGCGTCCGAACCGATCGGCCAGCCATCCTGAGCCCACCACACCGGCGCCGCAGAGGAATGCCCCCACCACCTGCACGACCAGGAATCGGGTGAGCAACTCCGGGTTGTTCAGGCGGATCCAGGACAGCGGGAAAACCGTGATCAGGTGAAACAGTGCGTAACTCGCCAATGCTGCGAAGGCGCCGATCAGGATGTTGTGGCCTTGCGTGCCTGCCAGTTCCGACACCGGGACGGGGGCCAGCTCGCGCTCTTCGAGCATGTGGCGGTACTCGTCGGTGGCCACCAGCCGCAGACGGGCGAAAAGCGCCACCACGTTGATCGCAAACGCGACGAAGAAGGCATAGCGCCATCCGAAGGACAGGAAGTCTTCCTGCGGCAGACTCGAATAGAGATAGGCGAAAAGCGAACTGGCCAGCACGAAGCCGAGCGGTGCGCCCAGTTGGCCGATCATGGCGTACCAGCCGCGCTTGCCGGCAGGTGCGTTGAGCGCGAGCAGCGAAGGCAGGCCGTCCCACGAACCGCCAAGTGCCAGCCCCTGGCCGGTGCGAAGTAGCGAGAGGACGATCACCGCGCCGAAGCCCAGCGTGGCGTAGCCGGGCAGGAAGGCGATCCCCACGGTGCAGATGCCCAGGAGGAACAGGGCCACGGTGAGCTTGACTTCGCGGTTGAAGCGGGTCTGGATCTTCATTGAGATCACGGTGCCCAACGGGCGCGCGATGAAGGCAAACGAAAAGATGACGAAGGACCAGAGCGTGGCCTGCAGCGGATCCTTGAACGGGAAGAACAGGGTCGGAAAGACCAGCACGGACGCGATGCCGTAGACGAAAAAGTCGAAATACTCAGAAGCGCGGCCGATCACCACGCCCACGGCGATCTCGCCGGGCGTGACATGCGAGCGCTCCTCATGGATCTGCTGGAGTTCACGAGCCCGCTCGGCGGGGGTTTCGGAATCGGCGGTGGGCAGGTGGGTGCTCGACATCTTCTGGTGCTGTATGGAAAGAGGGACCTTGCGGAAGGTGCCTTTTTGAAACCCCGCGAGCATGTCACCATCTCGGACGTTTCGCCATAGGACAAAACGTCCACTCGCGAAAGAGGGGGAAAACGACTAGATTCCCGGGGTTTTGCGCACACTTGCACATTTTCCAGGCATGGCACACCTCCATAAACTCCGTCGGCTGCTCCTGTTGGTGCCCTTGCTCATGCTGGGTGGCTGCGGGACCGTTCTGCTCAACCCCTCCGGCGACGTCGCCATGCAGCAAGGCAGGCTGATCGTGGTCTCCACGGTCCTGATGCTGCTGATCATCGTGCCGGTGATGGCGCTGACGGTGTTCTTCGCCTGGAAATACCGTTCTTCCAATCGCGGCGCCGACTACCAGCCCGAGTGGGACCACTCCACTCAGCTCGAACTGGCGATCTGGGCCGCGCCGCTGCTGATCATCATCGCCCTGGGCGCGGTGACCTGGATCAGCACCCACACGCTCGATCCCTACCGCGACCTGCGCCGCATCGATGCCAAGCGCCCGGTTCCCGAGGGCGTCAAGCCGCTCGAGATCGAGGTCGTCGCACTCGACTGGAAGTGGCTGTTCATCTATCCCGAGCAGGGCATCGCCACGGTCAACGATGTCGCAGCGCCGGTCGATCGGCCGATCCGCTTCAAGATCACCGCTTCGACGGTCATGAACTCGTTCTACGTGCCCGCCCTGGCCGGCATGATCTACGCCATGCCAGGCATGGAGACCAAGCTGCACGCAGTGATCAACAAGCCCGGCTCGTACGAGGGCTTCTCGGCCAACTACAGCGGCGCGGGCTTCTCGCACATGCGCTTCACCTTCCACGGTACGACCGACGCCGACTTCGACAAGTGGGTCGCGCAGGCCAAGGCCGCTGGCGGCTCGCTCGACCGCGGCGGCTACCTCACGCTCGAAAAGCCGAGCGAGCGCGAGCCGGTGCGCCGCTGGGCCACCGTCGCTCCGGACCTGTACCACGCCATCCTCAATCGCTGCGTCGAGGCCGGCAAGATGTGCATGCACCAGATGATGGCCATCGATGCGCAAGGCGGCATGGGCCTGCCCAGCGTCTACGACATCGAGAAGCGCGCGCTCGATCCCAAGAACCCGAATTCGCCGGTGCGCACCTTCGTTGCCGGCCTTTGCCGCGTCGACGGCACGATCGACGTGGCTGGCGCCCCGGCTGCCCAGGCTGAGACTTTCCGAGAATAGAGATGTCAGAACACCTTGACCTTGCCCGGCTCTTCCTGGGCCGCCTGAGCTGGGAGGCGATCCCCTTCCACGAGCCCATCCTTCTTGTGACCTTCGCGGCCGTGTGCCTGGGCGGCATCGCGCTGCTGGGCTTCATCACCTACATGCGGTGGTGGTCGCCGTTGTGGAACAACTGGATCACCAGCATCGACCACAAGAAGATCGGCATCATGTACATCGTGCTGGGCATCGTGATGCTGCTGCGCGGTTTCGCCGATGCGCTGATGATGCGCGGCCAGCAGGCCATCGCCTTCGGCGACAACATGGGCTACCTGCCTCCGCACCACTACGACCAGGTCTTCACCGCCCACGGCGTGATCATGATCTTCTTCGTGGCGATGCCGCTGGTGACCGGGTTCATGAACTACGTGGTGCCGCTGCAGATCGGTGCGCGCGACGTGGCGTTCCCGTTCCTGAACAACTTCAGCTTCTGGATGACCACGTTCGGCGCCGTGCTGGTCATGGCTTCCCTGTTCGTGGGCGAGTTTGCCAAGACGGGCTGGCTGGCCTATCCGCCGCTGTCGGGCATCCTGCACAGTCCTGATGTCGGGGTCGACTACTACATCTGGTCGTTGCAGATCGCCGGGGTCGGGACATTGCTTTCGGGCGTGAACCTGATCGCCACCATCGTGAAGATGCGCGCACCGGGCATGACGATGATGAAGATGCCCGTCTTCACCTGGACCGCGCTGTGCACCAACGTGTTGATCGTCGCCGCCTTCCCGGTGCTCACCGCCGTGCTCGCGCTGCTCTCGCTCGACCGCTACGTCGGCACCAACTTCTTCACCAACGACCTTGGCGGCAACGCCATGATGTACGTGAACCTGATCTGGATCTGGGGCCACCCCGAGGTGTACATCCTGGTCCTGCCGGTGTTCGGCATCTTCTCGGAAGTGGTGTCCACCTTCTGCGGCAAGCGGCTGTTCGGCTACACCTCGATGGTGTACGCCACGGTGGTGATCACGATCCTGTCGTACGTGGTGTGGCTGCACCACTTCTTCACCATGGGCTCGGGCGCCAGCGTGAACAGCTTCTTCGGGATCACCACGATGATCATCTCGATCCCGACGGGCGCGAAGATCTTCAACTGGCTGTTCACCATGTACAAGGGCCGCATCCGCTTCGAGCTGCCCATGATGTGGACCGTGGCCTTCATGCTGACCTTCGTGATCGGCGGCATGACGGGTGTTCTGCTGGCCGTGCCGCCGGCCGACTTCGTGCTGCACAACAGCCTGTTCCTGATCGCCCACTTCCACAATGTGATCATCGGCGGCGTGCTGTTCGGCTTGCTGGCCGGCATCAACTTCTGGTTCCCGAAGGCTTTCGGCTACAAGCTCGACAAGTTCTGGGGCACGCTGTCCTTCTGGTTCTGGGTGGTCGGCTTCTACCTGGCCTTCATGCCGCTCTACGTGCTCGGCCTGATGGGCGTCACGCGCCGCGTCAGCCACTTCGAGGATGGCTCGCTGCAACCCTGGTTCATCGCCGCTGCCCTGGGCGCATTGCTGATCGCCGCCGGCATCGGCTGCTTCCTGATCCAGCTGGTGGTGAGCTACATGCGCCGCGAACAGTTGCGCGATACCACGGGCGACCCGTGGGATGGCCGCACGCTGGAATGGTCGACTTCGTCGCCGCCGCCGGACTACAACTTCGCGTTCACGCCCATCGTGCATGACCGTGACGCCTGGTACGACATGAAGCGTCGCCACTATGCGCGGCCCACTGGCGGGTTCATTCCGATCCACATGCCGAAGAACACGGCGGCCGGCTTCGTCATCGCCGCGCTGTCGGCCCTGTGTGCCTTCGGCCTGATCTGGCAGGCCTGGGGCGTGGTGGTGGTCGGCTTCGCGGCCACCATCATCGCCACCCTGATCCATACCTTCAACTACAAGCGCGACTTCCACATTCCTGCGAATGAAGTGACGCGCACCGAAGAAGCGCGCACCCGTGCGCTGGCGGCTGCCCATGTCTGATCTCACGCTCAATCCCGCTGCCGCAGGCGCGGCGCCGACTGCCGAAGGCGGCTCGGCCAACCACTTCTACCTGACGCGCGAGCATCATCCGGAGAACGGCACGCTGCTGGGCTTCTGGCTCTACCTGATGAGCGACTGCCTCATCTTCGCCGTGCTGTTCGCCTGCTACGGTGTGCTGGGGCGCAGCTACGCGGCTGGCCCCTCGGGCGCCGAGCTGTTCGACCTGTCGCTGGTGGCTTTCAACACGGCGCTGCTGCTGTTCTCGTCCATCACCTATGGCTTCGCGATGCTGGAAATGCAGCGCCGCCGCCAGGGCGCGGTGCTGTTCTGGCTGGCGATCACCGGCCTGTTCGGCCTGGGGTTCCTGGGCGTCGAAATCTACGAATTCGCCCACCTGATCCACGAAGGCGCGGGTCCGCAGCGCAGCGCCTTCCTCTCGTCGTTCTTCACGCTGGTGGGTACGCACGGCTTGCACGTCACGTTCGGCATTGTCTGGCTCGTCACCCTGATGGTGCAGGTGAGCAAGCATGGCCTCATCCCGGCCAACCGCCGCCGCCTGATGTGCCTGTCGATGTTCTGGCACTTTCTGGACGTGGTCTGGATCGGCGTCTTCACCTTCGTCTACCTGATGGGTTCGCTGCCTTGATGTCGGCGGCGCACTCCGGAGCAATTCAATGACCACGCACGTCAACGACCCCCACGCACACGGCCACGACCATCATGGCCATGACGACGAGCACGACGAAAGTGGCCCGCACGCCACCTTCGGCGGCTACATGACGGGCTTCTTCCTGTCGGTGATCCTCACGGCGATCCCGTTCGCGCTCGTCATGGGCAAGGTTTTCGAGAAGCCCAGCACCACGATCATGGTGATCCTGGCTTTTGGCCTGGTGCAGATCATCGTGCACATGGTCTATTTCCTGCACATGGACGCCAAGGCCGAGGGCGGCTGGAACCTGTTGGCGCTCATCTTCACGGTGGTGCTGGTGGCCATCACGCTGACGGGCTCGCTGTGGGTCATGTTCCACCTCAACGAGAACATGATGCCGCACTCGATGACGCCAGCGGAAGCGCGCGTCTCGCCTTGACCGACGGGGCGGCACCCGGCACGTCGCGCCCCGCGGGCGCAGAGCCGCAGGCTGCCGCGCCGCGCACCGGCTGGCTGTTGGCGCTCGGCGCACTGCTGCTGCTGGCCTTCGTCGCATTCTGCGCATTGGGCGTCTGGCAGCTCGAGCGGCGGGCCTGGAAGCTCGATCTCATCGCCCGGGTCGACGCGCGAGTGCACGCCGCACCGGTCCCCGCGCCCGCCAAGGCCGCCTGGCCGCAGGTGAATGCGGCCAACGACGAATACCGCCGCGTGTCTCTGCGCGGCCGCTTTCTTCATGACCGCGAATCGCTGGTGCAGGCGCTTTCCGATCGCGGCGCCGGCTTCTGGGTGCTGACACCTCTCGTACAGGCCGACGGCACGGTGGTGCTGGTCAATCGCGGATTCGTCACGCCTGCGCTGCGCGAGCGCGCGGCCCGGGCGGCAGACGAACCCAAGGGTGATGTCGACATCGTCGGCCTGCTGCGCCTGAGCGAACCTGGCGGTGGCTTCCTGCGGCGCAATGACCCCGCGGCCAACCGTTGGTATTCGCGCGACGTTGCCGCCATCGCGGCCGCGCGTTCGCTGCAGTCTGTCGGGCCTGTGGCGCCTTATTTCGTCGACGCCGGTGCGCAGGCCGGCGCGACACCCGATCAGCCCGAAGGCGGGTTGACGGTCATCCAGTTCCGCAACACGCACATGAGCTACGCCCTGACGTGGTTCGCGATGGCGCTCGGAACGGCCTTTGCCGCCTGGTGGCTGTTCCTGGGCGATCGGCGCAAGGCACGCCGCGGCGAAGCCTGATCCCGGCGGCGCCGGCACGGCTCGGGGCACCTCGGCTGCGGCCGTCCGACTCAAGGCAGACTCGGGGGATGGACAGCACAGCGAAAACCGGCGGCGATCCCGCCGCGCCAAAGACCAACCCGAACGCTGCCGCCATGCCGCATGCGCCCACCGGCGCCGTGCAGGGCGGCCGGCTGCAGGTGGCCGCTGGCATGCGCAACATGCAGCAGTTGATCCAATTGCGCTGGATCGCGGTGTTCGGCCAGGTGGTGACGATCCTGGTGGCGTACTACCTGCTTCGCGTGCCCTTGCCACTGCACCAGATGCTGGTGGTGCTCGCCTGCCTGGCGGCGTTCAATGCGGCCAGCCAGCTGCGTTGGCGCGCCCATCATGCCGTCACCAACGCCGAGTTGTTCATCGCCTTGCTGGTCGACGTCGGCATGCTGACGGGGCAGCTGTACCTGAGCGGCGGCGCCACCAATCCATTCGTCTTCGTCTACCTGTTGCAGGTCATTCTGGCCGCCGTGCTGCTCGATTCCTGGTCCACCTGGACCATCGCCGGCGTCACCAGCGTCTGTTTCGCGTTGCTGGCCCTCTTTGCGCCGCCGTTGCGACTGCCGCTTGCAGCGGGGCAGGGGCTGACCGGACCTTACGTGCTGGGGCTGCTGGTGTGTTTCGCCCTGCTGGCATCGCTCGTGGTCGTGTTCATCACGCGCATCGAGCGCAACCTGCGCAGGCGCGACGCCCGGCTGGCCGAGCTGCGCCAGCGCGATGCCGAGGAGGAACACATCGTCCGCATGGGGCTGCTGGCCACTGGCGCCGCGCACGAGCTGGGCACGCCGCTGGCCACGATGTCGGTGATCCTGGGCGATTGGCAGCACATGCCGCTGGTCAAGCGCAATGCCGACATTCGTGCCGAAGTGACGGAGATGCAGGCGCAGGTGCACCGCTGCAAGGCGATCGTCAGTGGCATCCTGCTGTCGGCCGGGGAGGCGAGGGGGGAGTCTTCCGAGCGCACCAGCGTCGTCAAATTCCTGGACCAGGTGGTGGGGCAATGGCAGAGCACGCGGCCGGTCACCAGCATGATCTACGAGAATCGATTCGGGCAGGACCTGCCCATCGTTTCGGACGCTGCCATCAAGCAGATGATCCACAACGTTCTGGACAATGCCCTGGAAGCATCGCCCGACTGGCTGATGTTCGAAGTCACCCGGCATGGCCATGACCTGGTGCTCACCTGTACCGACGCCGGCCCGGGCTTCGAGCCGCGCATCCTGGCGCAGTTCGGCAAGCCCTACCAGTCCACCAAGGGGCGTCCCGGGGGCGGGCTGGGGCTGTTCCTGGTGGTGAATGTGGCGCGCACCCTGGGAGGCAGCGTGCAGGCGCGCAACAAGACCGAGGGTGGCGCGCTGCTGACGATCAACCTGCCGCTGGCCGCCCTGGTGCTGAGCGACGACGAAGACGAGAGTCTCGAAGATGACGACGACGAATGAAGACACGCCCGCGCCAGATCAGCGCCACCTGCTCATCGTGGAAGACGACGCGGCGTTCGCACGCACGCTCAAGCGTTCCTTCGAGCGGCGAGGCTACAGCGTCGATCTGGCGGCCACGATCGACGAGATGCGCATGCATCTCGAGCACCGCACGCCGGGATTCGCGGTGGTGGATCTCAAGCTCAATGGCGAGGCATCGGGCCTGGCCTGCGTGCAGGCGCTGCACGCGCATGACGAAGACATGCTGATCGTCGTCCTGACGGGCTTCGCCAGCATTGCCACCGCGGTGGAGGCGATCAAGCTGGGCGCCTGTCACTACCTGGCCAAGCCATCGAACACGGACGACATCGAGGCGGCCTTCGGGCGCGCCGAGGGCACCACCGAGGTCGGCCTGACGAACCGCCCGACCTCGATCAAGACGCTGGAATGGGAGCGCATTCACGAAATGCTGGCCGAGACGGGCTTCAACATCTCGGAGACCGCGCGGCGCCTGGGCATGCACCGGCGCACTCTGGCGCGAAAGCTCGAAAAGCAGCGGGTCAAATAAGGCGCGCGGGCCCTAGCTGCGCTTTTTCATCATCAGCTCGGCCGCAAGGTCGACCGGGTTGTTCATCAGCCGCGCGACGGCATAGCTGCCCAGCACCTGGCCGTCGATGCTGACGCGAACTTCGGGGAAGTAGCCGACCAGCGAATCGCCCGCGTCGCCGAGGCAGCCGGCCAGCGAATCGGTGGAGTCTTCGGTGAAGGAGGTGGGCGCAGCGCCCGCGTGCACGCTGTACGTGAAGAAGTCCGGCGCAATTCGGCGGATGTCGAGGTGCGGCTGCATTTTGTATGTCCTGTAACAGGCGGTACCGTACGTCCGTGCCGACGAAGCGTCCATACGCCATTTGGCAGACGTGATAATCGCGGCCATGAGCGGCAACACACTCGGTACTCTTTTCACGGTGACGAACTTCGGCGAGTCGCATGGGCCGGCCATCGGATGCGTCATCGACGGCTGCCCGCCGGGCATGGCCTTGTCCGAGGCCGACATCCAGCCCGACCTGGATCGCCGTCGCCCAGGCACCAGCCGCCACGTCACGCAGCGCAACGAAGCCGACGAGGTGCAGATCCTCAGCGGTGTGTACGAAGGCCGCACCACCGGCACCCCCATCGCCCTGCTGATCCGCAACACCGACCAGCGCAGCAAGGACTACGGCGAGATCGCCCGGCAGTTCCGCCCGGGCCATGCGGACTACACATATTGGATGAAGTACGGCATCCGCGATCCGCGCGGTGGCGGTCGCTCGTCGGCCCGGCTCACGGCGCCCATGGTGGCGGCCGGCGCGGTCGCCAAGAAATGGCTGGGCGAACAGTACGGCACGCGCTTTCGTGGCTGCATGACGCAGATCGGCGAGATGCCCATTGCCTTCGAAAGCTGGGACCACGTGCCCGACAACCCCTTCTTCGCCCCGGTGGCCGATGTCTCGGCGCTCGAGGCGTACATGGACGCGCTGCGCAAATCCGGCGATTCGTGCGGTGCGCGCCTTCGCGTCACGGCGCAGAACGTGCCCGTGGGCCTGGGCGAGCCGCTGTTCGACAAGCTCGATGCCGACATCGCCTACGTGATGATGGGCATCAATGCGGTCAAGGGCGTGGAGATCGGCGCCGGCTTCGCCAGCGTGGCGCAGCGCGGCAGCACGCACGGCGATTCGATGACGCCGGCGGGCTTTGCCAGCAACAACGCCGGCGGCGTGCTGGGCGGCATCAGCACCGGGCAGGACCTGGAAGTGGGCATTGCGATCAAGCCCACCAGCTCCATCATCACGCCGCGCCAGTCCATCGACGTGGCGGGCAATCCCGTCGAAGTGGTCACCAAGGGCCGCCACGACCCTTGCGTGGGCATCCGTGCCACGCCCATCGCCGAGGCCATGCTCGCGCTGGTCGTGATGGACCACGCATTGCGGCACCGCGCCCAGTGCGGTGACAAGGCGGCCTTGGCGCGTGCAGCGTCGCCGGAGTCGTCGTTCCTGTGATCACACACGGCTTGGTGTGAGTTCCGCCGGGCCACGCCCGCTGCTGGCCTTCGCCGCGCTGTCGGCGAGCTACTTCGCACACATCGGCTTTTTCAATCCTTACCTGCCGCTCTGGCTGAAGGAACTGGGCCTGCCGATCTTCACCATCAGCTTGCTGACTTCGGTGCAGTCGGTCACGCGGGTGTTCGCGCCTTATGCCTGGGGCGCGCTGAGCGACCACACCGGCGAGCGGGTGCGCCTGCTGCGCATCAGCGCGGCGGTGGCATGCTGCGCGGCGCTGGGCCTTTGGTGGTCGGACGGCGGCGCATGGTGGCTGGCCGCGGTGCTGCTGCTGATGTTCACGCACACCAGTTCGATGATGTCGCTCACCGAGGCGGCCATGGCGCATCTGGTGGCCGGCGACTGGGGCCGCTATGGGCGCATACGGCTGTGGGGCTCGGCGGGCTTCCTGCTCACCGTGTTCGTGGCCGGTGCCTGGTTCGACCGCTTCGGCATGGGCGACTTTCCCGCCTGGACCGTCATCACGCTGCTGCTGGTGCTGTGGGCCACGCTCCGGTTGCCCGACACGCGCGAGCCGGCCACAACGCGGGAGCGGGTGCGCGAGCCCGTCTGGCCAGTGCTTCGCAAACCGGAGGTGCGCTGGTTCTTCGCCGCGCTTTTCTTCCACGTGAGCGCGCATTTCGCGATCTACGGATTCCTCTCGCTCTACCTCGACTCGCTGGGCTACGACAAGGCGATGATCGGCTTTCTCTGGGGCCTGTCGGTCGCCGCCGAGATCGTGTGGTTCTTCGCCCAGGGCCGCTGGATGGCACGCCTGCCGATGCCGCGATGGCTTTGGCTGTGCGGCCTGGCGGCCGTGGCCCGGATGGGCCTCACGGCGGGCCTGGGCGGTTGGCTGGCTGCGCTGGTGCTCGCCCAACTGTTGCACGGGCTGAGCTTCGCGGCGCACCACACGACCTGCGTGGCGCTGGTCTCGCAACATTTCCCCGGCGGGCTGCGGGGTCGGGGGCAGGCCCTCTTCACCGTCATCGGCTACGGATTCGGTGGCGTGTTCGGCATCCTGGCCGGCGGCGCGGTGGCGCAGCAGGTCGGCTACGTGCCGATGTACGTCGCGGCCACCTGCCTGTCGCTGGCCGGCACGCTGTGCGCCTGGAGCGTGGTGAGGCGGCACCGCCTGCTGAACCAGTCGCCCGGGCCGATGCAGGCTTCCTAGGCGCTTGGCAGCAGTTCGAGCACGGTTTCACCCGGGCGGCACAGGCGGGTGCCCTTCGGCGACACAACGATCGGCCGGTTCATCAGGATGGGATGCTGCGCCATCGCGTCGATCAAGGCGTCGTCGGTCAATGCCGGGTCGTGCAGGCCCAGCGTGTCGAACATGGCCTCCTTGCTGCGCAGCAGCTCGCGGGCGGGCAGGCCCATCTGCGCCAGAAGCTTGCGGAGCGTGTCCGCATCCGGCGGGTTGTCGAGGTATTGGACGATCGCCGGCTCGATGCCGTGTTCGCGCAGCAGCGACAGTGCCTTGCGCGAGTTGCTGCAGGATGGGTTGTGATAGATGGTGTAGTCGCTCATCCGCCCATTGTGCGCGGGCGATGTGGTGTGCCGTCTGACGGACATCGCCGCAACGGCCTGTCACGTACCGGTCACCGCCTTGCAACATCATGGGCATGACGCCACTGGACGATTGAGGCCATGATCCCGAACCTTCCCAATGAACATGCCGACGCGCTGGAGCAGATCTCGCGCGACCTGATCGACAGCTATGACGAGGAACTCGAACTGGAGTTCGAGGACCGCGAGTTCGATGCCGATGGCCAGCTGATCGGTCACGACGACAAGGCCGCGCGCCGCGCCTACTTTCAGGAACTGTTCCGTCTGCAGGGCGAATTGGTCAAGCTGCAGGACTGGGTGCAGAACACCGGCGAGCGGGTCGTGATCCTGTTCGAGGGGCGGGATGCGGCCGGCAAGGGCGGCGTCATCAAGCGCATCACCCAGCGGCTGAATCCGCGCGTGGCGCGCGTGGCCGCACTGCCCGCGCCGAACGACCGCGAACGGACCCAGTGGTACTTCCAGCGCTATGTCGCCCATCTGCCTGCGGCCGGCGAGATGGTGCTGTTCGATCGCAGCTGGTACAACCGCGCCGGCGTTGAACGTGTCATGGGCTTTTGCACGAACGAGCAGTACGAAGAGTTCTTTCGCAGCGTGCCCGAGTTCGAGCGCATGCTGGTGCGCTCGGGCATCCGGCTCATCAAGTACTGGTTCTCGATCACCGATGACGAGCAGCACAACCGCTTCCTGGCGCGCATCCACGATCCGCTCAAGCAATGGAAGCTCAGCCCGATGGACCTGGAAAGCCGCAGGCGCTGGGAGGAATACACCCGCGCCAAGGAAATCATGCTCGACCGGACGCACATTCCCGAGGCCCCGTGGTGGGTGGTGCAGGCCGTCGACAAGAAGAAGGCGCGCCTGAATTGCATCCATCACCTGCTCGGCCAGATGCCCTATGCCGAAGTCGAGCATCCGCCCATCGCGCTGCCGCAGCGGGAGCGCCACCCCGACTACCTGCGCCAGCCGGTGCCGCAGTCGATGATGGTGCCCGAGGTCTACTAGTAGGCGCCGGGCGGCGGCGTGGTTCCCAGCCGCTTGTAGCGCGCGGCTGCAAGCAGATGCCCCATCGGCGCCTTGATGGCATCGAGAAGGGGCGAGCGCCCGGGGTAGGTCGGCTCCGTGCCCATGCCGCGAAGCAGGCGGTTGAACTGGTGGACCCGCGCCGTCCGGCGAGTTACGGAGGTGTAGAAGTTCACCCCGAGCGATATCGAGATGCCGTCGCTCGGTCGGACCCACGAGGTATCGGTGCGTGTCATGTGCGGCGACGTGCTCGGGAAGTAGACCCCATCGCCCGGGCCCACGTCGAAGGCGCGGCCACGCGCAATAAACGCCTCGCGGAACGGCTCCTGGCCGCCGCCGGCGATGAAGTCCTCGACCGTTCGCGCGGGGATCACCTCGCGGTCTTCGCTGTCCCAGACGTACATCGTCTTGCGGCCTTTGAGCTGCAGCCAGAAGTTGTTCTCGCGGTCGATGTGGAACGGCGTCACGGAGGGCGGCGCGGAGATGAAGACGAAGCCGGTGACCAGGAAGATGCCTGGCTGTTCCGGCTCGATCACCGGCCGCAAGTCGTCGACGATTCGCTGCAGTGCTTCTGCATATCGGGCGTCGGTCTGCACGTTGTAGAGGGCCAGCCAGGAACCGGGCTCCTCCATCCGCCGAAAGGTTTCCTCGATCGACAGGCCCAGTGGATGAACGTGATCGTGCGAGAAGGGCGAACCTGGCGTTGGACATCGGTACCCCTCGCTCGATGTGCTCTTTAGTGTGTACAAACGTAGCACATCGAGGGTGAACCGAGAATCCGCAGTAGGGTGGAGGCGGCCTATGCCGATGGCCAGGCGCCTGGCCATTTCCGATGCCGCCTGCTCTGGTCATGTTCTTGCATGACGCAATGCTCTGACGCGCCCTTGGCGTGCAACTCAAACCACCAGAAAGCACCATGGTTCGTCGAATCGGTCGCTCCGGCGCCAATGCCGCCTCCATCCTGGCCAAGGTCTACGAGCGAAACCTCAAGGCCATGACGCGTGCGACCTTGGCCGGCGGCAAGCGCCTGGCAGGGCAGGTGCGCCGTGCCACCGAGCAGTTGCACGCACCGCCACCAGGCCCTGGCGATTGGCTCACCGGGGTGGCGCTCGGGCCTGCGGGTGCTCGGACCTATCACCTGTATCGGCCGCCAGGGCTCAAGTTTCTCGGCGAGAAGCTTCCGCTGGTGATGATGTTGCACGGCTGCGGCCAGACCGGCCGCGCCCTGGCCATCAGCACGCGCATGAACCGGCTCGCTGCGCGCGAGCGCTTCCTGGTGCTCTATCCGGAGCAGGACCGCATGGCCAATGCCCACGGTTGCTGGAACTGGTTCGAACGCCGCTCGGGCAAGGCCGAGGCCGAACTCGCCACGCTGATGGCCGCGCTCGATCAGGTGCAGATGCTCTACCCGGTGGATCGCGACCGCGTCGCCCTGGCGGGGCTGTCGGCCGGCGCCAGCATGGCGGTGCTGATGGCCACGCGGCATCCGCTGCGTTTTCATGCGGTGGCGGCGCATTCGGGTGTAGCGCCCGGCGCGGCAGGCTCGGCGGGCGGTGCCATCGGCGCGATGCGCGGCCGCAACCTGCCTGCGGTGCTGCCCACGGCAGTGGGCAAGGCCATCGGCGCCGCGGCCCACTTCACCCTGCTGCCGCCGCTGCTGGTGCTGCATGGCGATGCGGACCATGTGGTGGCACACGCCAATGCGGGCAATCTCGCCAGCGTGTGGGCCACCGCGACCGGCGCGCGGCCGCTGGCGCCGCGTGCCCTGCAAAGGGGCCAGCGACGTCCTGCGCTCGTCACCGAATTCCGGCGCGACAAGCGGACCATGGTGCGCCTGGTCGATGTCGAAGGTCTGGGGCACGCCTGGAGCGGCGGTTTGGGCAGCCAGGCCTTCAGCGACCCGCGCGGCCCCGACGCCACGCGGATGATCTGGGCCTTCGCCCAGCGCGCTTTCCGCGAGCGCCACGGCGCCTAGCTGCGCCGCCGGGCGTCGATGCGCCCATGCACCAAGCCTGTACGCCAGGGGGCGTATTTGCAGCTCGGGCGCTGCTGCGCAGACTCCTTCCCATCGCATCGTTTGTTCACAACCACGGAGAAGGACTCATGCAACAACGTCGTTTCACCCTCAAGGCGCTCACCGCCGCGGTCGCGCTCGCGTCCGTGGGCATCAGCGCCCATGCCGCCGACACCATCAAGGTCGGCATCCTGCATTCGCTGTCGGGCACGATGGCCATCTCGGAAACGGCGCTCAAGGACATGGCGCTGATGACCATCGAGGAGATCAACGCCAAGGGTGGCGTGATGGGCAAGAAGCTCGAGCCGGTGGTGGTCGACCCCGCCTCGAACTGGCCGCTGTTCGCAGAGAAGACCAAGCAGCTGCTCGGCCAGGACAAGGTGGCGGTGATCTTCGGCTGCTGGACCAGCGTGTCGCGCAAGTCGGTGCTGCCGGTGGTCGAAGAGATGAACGGCCTGCTGTTCTACCCCGTGCAGTACGAGGGCGAGGAGCTTTCCAAGAACGTGTTCTACACCGGTGCCGCGCCCAACCAGCAGGCCATTCCCGCCGTGGAATACCTGATGAGCAAGGAAGGCGGCGGCGCCAAGCGCTTCGTGCTGCTGGGCACCGACTACGTGTACCCGCGCACCACCAACAAGATCCTGCGCGCCTTCCTCAAGAGCAAGGGCGTGAAGGATTCGGACATCGACGAGAAGTACACCCCATTCGGCCACAGCGACTACCAGACCATCGTGGCCGACATCAAGAAGTTCAGCCAGGGTGGCAAGACGGCGGTGATCTCGACGATCAACGGCGACTCCAACGTGCCCTTCTACAAGGAACTGGGCAATGCGGGCCTGAAGGCCAAGGACGTGCCGGTCGTCGCCTTCTCGGTGGGTGAGGAAGAACTGCGCGGCGTGGATACCAAGCCGCTGGTGGGCCACCTTGCTGCATGGAACTACTTCATGTCCATCAAGAACCCGACCAACGCTGCCTGGATCAAGCAGTGGAGCGACTACGCCAAGGCCAAGAAGTTGCCCGGCCAGGCCGACAAGCCGCTCACCAACGATCCGATGGAAGCCACCTACATCGGCATGCACATGTGGAAGCAGGCGGTCGAGAAGGCCAAGAGCACGGACACCGACAAGGTCATCGCCGCCATGGCCGGCCAGACCTTCAAGGCCCCCGATGGTTTCACCGTGAAGATGGACGAGAAGAACCACCACCTGCACAAGCCGGTGTTCATCGGTGAAGTGAAGGCCGACGGCCAGTTCAGCGTCGTGTGGAAGACCCCGGCGCCGGTCAGGGCACAACCGTGGAGCCCGTTCATCGAAGGCAACGACAAGAAGAAGGACGAGCCGGACGGCAAGACGAAGATGTAGGACCCCCCAGGCTGGCCTGCTTCGCAGGTCCGCCTTGACCTCAAGGGGTGCCGCCTGCGGCCCCGGCGAAGCCGGTTCCGCGGCGGCCCCGAACGAGGTTTCGCTGCGCTCACCTGGGGGTGTGGCTTCGGGGTGTTTTGGGGGAGCTGGGGCTCCCCTTGTTTTTAGGTTGATGGCTCATTGGTGTTTTGTGCCAGGTTCTTGGAAGGGTTGACGATGTTGCTGGGGCGACTTTGGCGGGTGATGGGGGTGGCGGTGCTCTGGGCCTTGGTGGGCCAAGCGCAGGCGCTCACGTCGCAGCAGGCGCTGGCCATCGCCAGTGGGGATTCCGAATCGCGCGTGCAGGCGCTGAACCAGGCGGTGCTGGACGCCGACGCAAAAACGCAGGCCTTCATCCAGGCACTGGCCGACGACTCGGTGAAGTTCACCGAGGACAAGGTCTTCATCATCAAGGACGACAAGGGCTATGACCCGGTGACGGGCGCCGAGGTGACGGTGCCCGAGACGGCGGAAGACGTCGTCAACAACAACTACATGCGCAGCGCGCTCGACGCGGCCCAGGCCGCGCTGCGCCTGACCAGTCCGGACGAGAAGGTGCGCGCCGAAGCGGCGGATGCCTTGTTCAAGGATCCGGACGAATCGCGCCTGGCGCTGGTCGAGAAGGCGCTGGCCGCCGAGAAGAGCGACGCCGTGAAGGCCAAGCTCGAGATGGCGCGCGCCGCATCGCTCATCAGCAGCCAGGACAAGTCGCGCCGGCTGCAGGCGGCCAAGCTGCTGGCAGAAAGCAAGAGCCCCGACACCAAGCTGCTGCTCAACGAGCGCCTGTCGACGGAGGATGACCCGCAGGTCAAGGCGGCGCTGAAGACCGCCATCGCCGACATCGACGCATCGCTGGTCTGGGGCGAGCGGCTGGCCGCCATCTTCAGCGGCGTCAGCCTGGGCTCGGTGCTGCTGCTGGCGGCGCTGGGGCTGGCGATCACCTACGGCCTGATGGGCGTGATCAACATGGCGCATGGGGAGCTGATGATGATCGGCGCCTATGCGACCTATGTCATGCAGGGCGTGTTCCGCAGCTACCTGCCCGAAGCCTGGTTCAGCTTCTACCTGGTGGCGGCGATCCCGGTGGCCTTCTGCGCCTCGGCACTGGTGGGCGCCATCCTGGAGCGCGGCGTCATCCGCTTCCTCTACGGCCGTCCGCTCGAGACCTTGCTGGCCACCTGGGGCATCAGCCTGGTGTTGCAGCAACTGGTGCGCAGCTTCTTCGGCGCGCAGAACGTGGGCGTGGAGAATCCTTCGTGGATGAGCGGCGGCGTGCAGTTGATGAACAACCTCACGCTTCCGTGGAACCGCATCTGCATCGTCATCTTCGCTGTGCTGGTACTGCTGGCCATGGGCTGGCTGATCGGCCGCACGCGGCTGGGCTTGTTCGTGCGCGGTGTGACGCAGAACCGGCCGATCGCGTCCTGCATGGGCGTGAACACCGCGCGCATCGACACCTATGCCTTCGCGCTGGGTTCGGGCATCGCCGGACTGGCCGGCTGCGCGCTTTCGCAGATCGGCAACGTCGGACCCGACCTGGGCCAGAGCTACATCGTCGATTCCTTCATGGTGGTCGTGATGGGCGGCGTGGGGCAGCTCGCTGGCACCGTCTACGCGGCGCTGGGGCTGGGCATTCTCAACAAGTTCATCGAGGGCTGGGCTGGCGCGGTGCTGGCCAAGATCGCGGTGCTGGTCTTCCTCATCGTCTTCATCCAGAAGCGGCCCCAGGGCATCTTTGCAGTCAAGGGCCGCAGCGCCGAAGCGTGAGTCACTCCATGGCCAAGATTCAACTTCCTTCCAAGGGTCCGCTGCTCACCGGCACGGGCTGGACCGCGTTCTTCGTGGCGCTGATCGCGGTGTGCGCAGTGGCACCCGCACTCAACCTCTGGGTGTCGCCGGACAGCGCGCTCTACATGAGCGACTACATGGTGGCGCTCGTCGGCAAGATCATGTGCTACGCCATCTGTGCGCTGGCGATGGACCTGATCTGGGGCTACACCGGCATCCTTTCGCTCGGGCATGGCCTGTTCTTCGCGCTGGGCGGCTACATGATGGGCATGTACCTCATGCGCCAGATCGGCCGCGACGGCAACTACAAGAGCGACCTGCCGGACTTCATGGTGTTCCTCGACTGGAAGGAACTGCCCTGGCACTGGCTGGCCAGCGATTCCTTCGTTCTGCAGATGCTGCTGGTGCTGCTGGTGCCGGGCCTGCTGGCCTTCGTGTTCGGCTTCTTCGCCTTCCGCTCGCGCATCAAGGGCGTGTACTTCTCGATCATCACGCAGGCACTGACCTTCGCGGCGATGCTGCTGTTCTTCCGCAACGAGACGGGCTTCGGCGGCAACAACGGCTTTACCGATTTCAAGCGCATCCTGGGCGTTCCCATCGCCACGCAAGGCATGCGCATGACGCTGTTCGTCATCACCGGTTCGGTGCTGCTGGCCTTTTTCCTCTTCTCGCGCTGGCTGGTGCGCAGCAAGTTCGGGCGCGTGCTGCAGGCCATTCGCGATGCCGAGTCGCGCGTCATGTTCTCCGGCTACAACCCGCTGCCCTACAAGCTCACCATCTGGGTCATCTCGGCCATGATGTGCGGCGTGGCCGGGGCGCTGTACGTGCCGCAGGTGGGCATCATCAACCCGAGCGAGATGAGTGCGGCCGCTTCGATCGAGATCGCCATCTGGACGGCCGTGGGCGGGCGTGCCACGCTGGTCGGGCCGATCGTGGGGGCCTTCATCGTCAATGGCGCCAAGAGCTGGCTCACGGTCGCGTATCCGGAGTTCTGGCTCTACTTCCTGGGCGCGCTCTTCATCGCGGTGACGCTGTTCCTGCCCGATGGCGTGGTGGGCCTGGCCCGCCGCATCTTCAAGCGCGGCGCCAAGGAGGCCCCGGCGCCGGGCACCGACAGTTCGGGCTTCACGCCCGTCGCCGCCGCCGGCGAAGGCGCGGCCGCCTCGGCGCGCCGCTCGACCGCGGCGGAAGAGGGCATGGAGTCCGAGGTGCTGGCGCCGCTGTCCACAGATCCGAAGGGAGCACGGGCATGACCCCCGACCAGATGGAAGCCGGTGCCGAGCGCATCGCCCACTACAAGCACCTGCCGATCGAGCCGCAGACCGAGTCCGGTGGCCGCAAGGCCGGCTTCGCCCGACCGGTCACGGCCGGCGAAGTGGACGTGACGCATGGCCGCATCCTCTACCTCGAAGACGTGAGCGTGAGCTTCGACGGCTTCAAGGCGATCAACAAGCTCAGCCTGGACATTGCGCCGGGCGAGTTGCGCTGCATCATCGGGCCCAACGGCGCGGGCAAGACCACGATGATGGACATCATCACCGGAAAGACGCGGCCCGACGAAGGCACCGTGTACTTCGGCAGCACCATCGACCTGTTGCGCCACAAGGAATCGGAGATCGCCCAGCTGGGCATCGGCCGCAAGTTCCAGAAGCCCACGGTGTTCGAGCAGCTGACCGTGTTCGAGAACCTCGAACTCGCACTCAAGACCGACAAGGGCGTGAAGTCGTCGATGATGTTCAAGCTCGACTCGGCGCAGAGCGACCGCCTGGCCGAGGTGCTGGAAACCATCCACCTGTCGGCCAGCGTGTCGCGCATGTCGGGCAATCTCAGCCATGGACAAAAGCAGTGGCTGGAGATCGGCATGCTGCTCATGCAGGACCCGAAGCTGCTGTTGCTCGACGAGCCCGTGGCCGGCATGACGGACGAAGAGACCGAACGCACGGCCGAACTCTTCCTCAGGCTCAAGGGCCAGCATTCGCTCATGGTGGTGGAGCACGACATGAGCTTCATCAAGACCATATCCGAGATCGTGACGGTGCTGTGCGACGGCTCGGTGCTGGCACAGGGCACGCTGGACGAGGTGCAGGCCGACGAGCGTGTGATCGAGGTTTATCTGGGGCGCTGAAGACCGATGCTTGAAGTCAAGAACATCCACCAGTACTACGGCGGTTCGCACATCCTTCGGGACGTGAGCCTGACGGCGCAGGCGGGCAGGGTGACCGTGCTGCTGGGCCGCAACGGCGTGGGCAAGACCACGCTGCTCAAGTCGATCATGGGCCTGGTGCCCATCAAGAGCGGCAGCATCGAGTTCGACGGCCAGCCGGTGCAGAAGCGAACGCCCTACGAGCGCGCACGCGCCGGCATGGGCTTCGTGCCGCAAGGCCGCGAGATCTTCGCGCGGCTGACGGTCGAGGAGAATCTGCGTATGGGCTTGGCCTACCGCAGTGCCGGCACCCCCATCCCGCCCGAACTGTTCGAGCTGTTCCCGGTGCTCAAGCAGATGCTGCATCGGCGCGGCGGCGATCTGTCGGGCGGCCAGCAGCAGCAACTGGCGATTGCGCGAGCGCTGGCGCCCGGGCCCAAGCTGCTCATCCTCGACGAGCCGACGGAGGGCATCCAGCCGTCGATCATCAAGGACATCGGCCGCGTCATCCAGATGCTGGCGCAGCGAGGCGACATGGCCATTCTTCTGTGCGAGCAGTACTACGACTTCGCGCAGGAGCTGGCCGACGACTACATCGTCATGGAGCGCGGCGAAGTGCTCGCCCGCGGTTTGGGCAAGGACATGGAAGCCCAGGGCGTGCGCCAGCTGGTGGCCATCTGAAACTGCGGGGCAAGGCGCGTCGCGCTTGCAGCGCGCGCCGCATGATGAGAGAGTGGGCGCTTAGTCGGAGAACCCACGCATGACCTGTCTGATCCTGGGCAACATCGAGCCCGGCACTTCCGAGGAAACCCTGGCGCAATTTCTTGCCAAGTACGGCTTTCCGCCATTTGCCAGCTTCGAGGAGATGCCGGGCGACGGCAGCCAGCTTTCGGTGATGCTCCACTACGACGACCTGCCGCCCGAGACGCTGCACCGTCTGCGCGAGCGCATCCACGGCATGTTCTGGAACCACCGAAAACTCACCGCCGACACGGTGATCGAGAAATACGACTGAGCCTTCAGTCCACGTCGCGCTGCAGGATGCGCTGGACCAGGTCGCGCTCCTCCTCGCTGGTGGAGCCGAACAACTGGTCATGGATGCGGCGCAGCCGACGGCTCAGCTCGCGAGCGAGGTTCATCTGGATGATCGCGAACTCGCGGGGTTCGCTTTCGAACAGGCTCAGCAAGCGGTCGGCGCCGATCTCCACAGCGCGACTGGGCTCCAGCGCCTGCACCGAAGCGCTGCGCGGGCGAAGGTCGAGCGGAGCCATCTCGCCGAACACATCGCCGGCGCTCAGCACCCCCAACTGCACTTCGCGGTTGCCCCAGTGCCGGCAGACGGCCGCCCGTCCCTGGAGCAGCACGTAGAAGCTGCCCGACGTATCGCCTTCACGCAGGAAGAAGCCGGTGGGCTGACGCTCGACGACGCGGGCGTTGTCGAGCAGCAGGTGCAACGCGCCCGCGCCGACGCCGCCGAAGAGCGCCATCTGCTGCAGATGTTCGACCGTGGGGAGCTGCATGCGGTTGTCTCTGGTCCGCTTCGATTGGCTTGTGAGGGAACAGTTTAGGCCCGTGGCGGCATCCTGCAAGGTGCCATTTCGGGCGGCAGGGCGATACGTTTTCCGCGTGCCTTCAGCCCGATTGCCCGTACACCGGCCAGCGGTGTTCGATTCTTCCCCTGCGGATGGCGAGAAGGTCGCCGAACTGCAGGAGCACACCCTCGGTGATGGTCGGCCGCAGGAAGACATGGTCGTCCACCATGAGCCCGACAGAGGGCGATGCCATGACGTTCTCCTGGTTGGCGCTGCGGCCAAGGAGTTGGTTGGTCTGCAGGCCCTTGGGCGATTCGTATTCCGCCAGCCAGTAGCCGCCGTAGATGTAGAACGTCTCGCGCTGGTTCACGTCCCACCACGAAAATACCTTCGATCGCTCGTCCAGGGCGGGAAGCCTGACGGGGCCGGTGGCCTTGAGCACCGGCGTGGCGATGAAAGCCGCGGGCACATGGTCGGCGAGCGTGGGGATGTCGTAGTGCGTGGGCTTGAGCAGCGCGGTGCCCACGCTGACCTCGGTGCTCAAGGACTCGGCCTTGTGCAGCTTGTAGCTCGGGCTTCCGCCGGTGTTGAGCGTGAGCCTGTCGTTCCACAGCGCGGGATAGCGGCTTCGGACATGGTCAACGTGGCACTGGTAGATCGCCATCGCGCGCGCCAGCAATTCTTCGGGCGTGCCGAGCACGCTCGGCACGCCAAAGCCCACATGCGCGTCGTAGCCCATGAACCCCGAAAACTCCAGATGGGCCTGGTTGTCCTCGATCAGGTCGAGCATGCATGCCAGGGTGGCGTCTTTGGCGACTCCCCCGCGGTGCAGGCCCACGTCGATCTCGATGTTGATCCGCATCCGCGTGCCGATGCCGCGGGCCAGCTCGAGGTACTGCGATAGGCGCGCAGGCGTGTCGATCAACCATTGCAGCTGCCGCTTCGGATCGAACGGTGGCTTGAGCTGCTCGTAGAACAGCGCCGCCGACGCGGCCGGCAAGGGCTTGCCCAGAAGGATGTCGCTGCCCGGAAATACACGCGCGTCGTTGTTGAGAAAGGGCTGGTGAAACGACATGAGGCGCTGGCTTCCCGAACGCTGCATGACGTAGTTGATCAGGCCCTCGCAGGGCAGGGATTTCTCGACGATGCGGTAGTGCCGGCCGGATTCCTTCAGGCTCTTCAGGACAAGGTCTAGGTTGAAGTCCAGCCGGTCGAGGTCGATCACCATGCATGGTCGCATCGGGCCGCTTTCCTTCAGCTGCAGGTTGAGCGCCCGGAAGTAGTCGTCGTAGGGCGCGCCTCGGTCGGACGGACGGAGCACGAGCGCCGATGCGGTCGCCGTGCCCAGAGCAGCCAAAAGCATGTTCCGGCGCTTCATGTGGCCAGCCCGAACAATCGTCGCGTGTACGGGTTGAGCATGCGACCCTGGGGATCGAGTTGCTCTCGCACCGACAGGAAGTCCTTCCAGCGCGGATAGAGCCCAGCCAGGTCGGAGGCGCTCAGGTCGTGCAGCTTGCCCCAATGAGGACGTCCTTCGTGCTTGCGGAAGATGGGCCCGATCTGCGAGACGAGGTAGTCGTAGGGCTCGCCTTGCGCGGCATGCACGGCGATCGAACAGCTGTCGCGCTGGTAGAAGGGGCTCAGCCATGCGTCGTCGGCCTTGACGAACCGTAATTCCATGGGGAAGTACGTGTCGGCGCGCTGCTCGAGTGCGGCGATCACCTCGCGCACGCAGGCAATGCCGAGGGCTTGGGGCACGTGGAACTCCGACTCGTTGAACTTGGTGGGGCGTTGCGTGGACAAGAGCTTCCAGGATCGGTTGCGTGCTTCCTCGGTCTGGTCGGCATCGATCGCCCACCCGGCGACCATCCTGCGCAAGCTTGGGAACCAGCTGAACCAGTCGCGCAAACGCCGCAGGTCGGTCAGCACGTCTTCAGCGGCCGAAGGCGATTGCGCCACGTCGTCGCCTTCATAGACGTCGTGCACGATGCTCGCCGCGAAGCCGGTGTGGGGCAGGTAATAGAACTCGAAGTTCCGATGCTTGTCAGCCAGGGCAGGCGCCTGGTCGAGCATGTCCTGCACGGGAAGCAGGTAGACGCGCCGGTGCAGGTTGTACGCCGGCACCACACGAACGGTGGCTTGCGTGACCACGCCGAGGCACCCCAGCGAAACGCGGGCGGCTGCGAGCAGATCGGGTTGGTCCGTCTCGCTGCATTCGATGGGTTGCCCCGTGGAAGTCATGATCCGCAGGCCTACCGTATCGGCATGCAACGCCGGCAGTGCCTTGCCGGTGCCATGGGTGCCGGTGGCGATGGCACCTGCATAGGACTGGGTATCGATGTCCGGCAAGTTGCGCAGTGCGCAGCCTTGGATGTCCAACTGGCGGGACAAGGCGGCGAGCCGGATGCCCGCCTGGATCGTCGCGGTTTGCGCTGTTGCGCTGACCGACTGGAGCTTGGACAGGCGGTCGAGCGAGATCAGCGTGGCGTCCGTCGGCACCAGCCCCGTGAACGAGTGCCCGGCGCCGACACAACGTATGCCGCCGCCAGCATCGGCCAGCACGTCGGCCAGTTCGGTCTCGCTGCCTGGCGTGGCCATCACCTGCGGCGAGCAGAACTGGATCCCGGACCAGTTGGACCATGCGTCCCGCGCATCGGCCGCGACGGTGATCGCGCGATCCGCAGAAGCCGATCCGCCTGCGCCTGCGCCTGCGGGCGCATCGGCCGCCGGCGCGGCGGCGGCGTCCAGACCAAGGCCGGTGAGTGCCGCACCGACCGCCATGCCTGTGCCCGCTTTCAGCACCGCACGGCGTTCGTCGCGATGCGCGCTTGTCGATTTCTTCATCTGTTTTTCTCCTTCCCTTGGCTCATGAATTTGATCAATGCCTGCATGTCGGCTTCGGAGCAATCGGCACACAGGCCTTTGGGTGGCATGGCGCGCAAGCCCTGCATTGCATGTTTGACGAGGGTGTCCATCCCCTTGGTGAGGCGAGGCCGCCACTGTTCGATCGAACCCGTCAGCGGCGCGCCGGCCTCCATCGATGTGTGGCAGATGACGCAGGAGCGCAGGTAGCGCTCGCGCAGGGCGGCGTCGTCGGGCAGGAGCGCCTCGGCTTGCCGCACCTCTTCGAGCGTGTTCGCCAAGGCGACCGGGCCGGCCACAACCGCTGCGGCAAACATGCCTACGCAAGCCACCCAACGGGCTGCCTTGCGCAGGCAGCGAGGCATGACGTCGGCCTTCATCAGAAGATGTGCCGGATGCCGACCGTCGTACCGGTCTGAGAACGTTCGAGGGTGGGACTTTGTTCGCTCAGGCCGGTGAGCTGGGTGCCGACCATGCCATCGCGATAGATCGAGCGGTCAAGCTCCAGGTAGAGCAGCGTCCGCTTGGACAGCGCGTAACCCGCCACCAGCTGGAACTGGCTGGCCGAGCCGTCGAAGTCCTGCGTGTAGCCGCTCTGGCGCGTCAGCCAGAAGTTGGCCGCGAAGGTCAGGAGCGGGGTGGCTTTGTAGGTCACCCCGCCCATCACCATCTGGCGCCGCTTGATGCCGCCTGGCATGTCCGGATAAAGCACCTGGGCGGGCGAGATGATGGCCAGTGCGGCCAGTTCGATCGGCCCGACGCCCGCGTTCCTGAACGACTGGAAGTTGTTGTCGCGCTTGTTGACGAGGTAGCCGGCCTGCAGCGAGGTCTTCTCGCCCAGACTGACTTGCGCACCGGCGTTGTAAGCGTCGAACTTGCCACCGGTGGAGTCGTCGGTGCTGCGAAGCCACGAGCCGCTGAGCTTGAGCGGCCCTTTCTCGGGCACGTAGGCGATGGCTCCGCCGTACTGCGCGCCGCGGCGCATGCTGCCCTCGGCCTCACCGAAGGTGTATTGGGCCAAGGCCACAACGTCGCCAAGCTGCGCGCCGTAGTGGAGCATGTTGTTGGCCCGGCCGACGGCGAGCATCGTGTGCTCGGGCTTGAAGGCGTTGAAGTAGTCGACCCACAGGTTGGAGCCCCAAACCATCGAGGCAGCCTCGAGCGCCACGTTGTATTGGCGACCGAGCGTGAACTGGCCGAGATTGGGCAGCTGCAGGCCCACATAGGACAGTTCGAAGAAGGGCGAGTTGCGCTCGATCTGGCCTTTGGCAAGGTCGAAGCGGCTCTCGAGCGCCATGAGCGCCTGACTCCCGCCGCCAAGATCCTCGGTGCCCTTGATGCCCCAGTAGCTCTGGGTCAGCCCGCCGCCGCCCCGGGCAAAGCCGGTGCGAACGCCGGTGCCTTGTGGTGTGCCATCGGGTCCGTAGTCGGCGGCATTGGTCTCGTGCCGCAGGCCGGCGTCGACGGCGCCGTAGATCTGCAATGTGCTCTGGGCGCTCGCTGTCGCGCACAGAAATGGCCAGGCGAGCGCTGCCGCCAGCCGGGTGCTGTTTCTTCTCATCGTTTTGTCTCCCTGTTTTGCTTTGCCGTTCGAGCCTCGACCTGTCCGATGGTGATCGGCCAACCGGGGCAGTGACAGCGAGCGAGATTCTAGAACGTTGTTCTGAAAAGAAACGATGTATCTTTTGAAACGCGTGTCGTCAAAGCGACGACGCCCCGCCTCCGGATGGTGGATGGGCGAATAAGATCAAGCGGTTTGCAATTCAGAGGATTGAATGCCCAGCAGCAAGCTCGAGGAACGCAAGCAGCGAGAGCTGGCCAAGCGGCGCAAGGACATCCTGAAGGTCGTGCGCAAGATGATCGCCAGGAGCGGTGCGCGCGACATCACCATGCGCAAGGTCGCAGAGGAGTCCGGCTTTTCCAATACGGTGGTCTACGCATTGTTCGGCGACAAGGCCACCATGATCACGACCGCGCTCGACGACGACCTGATCCGCCTGCACAAGCTGATGATGGATGCGGCTTCTGGCGGCAAGACAGCGCTGGAGCGCATCCGCCTCGTGTGCCGCGCGCACGTGCGCAACGGGTTGCAGCATCCTGACGTGTACTTCCTGCTCTTCATGGAGCCGCGCCCCGCGCCGCCCATCGAGACATCGACGCTGACGTTCGGTGACCCGCAGCACGACCCGTATGCCTTCGTCTGCGACCTGATCGCACAGCTCGCAAAGGAAGGCCACGTGGCCGGCGATCAGATGCAACAGGCCCTGATGACCCAGATGATCTGGGAAGGCGTGCATGGCATGACCTCGCTGCGCATCGCATCGGGCGACGACCCCTGGATCGAGCGCCTGGACGCCGAGGCCCACCTCGAGCTCCTGCTCGACGTGCTCTTGCTCGGTGTGGTGCAGCGCTTTCCCGGTCCGCGCTCGGCCGATGCGATCAAGCTGCTGTCCAAGAGCGCCCGGGCCGCCGGCGTCGGGTCGCGCAACTAGCGCCGCGCGCGCAGATCAGGATCAGTGCGGTGGCAGCGCGAGCAGGATGACGCCCACCAGTGCCAGCACCAGCGCAATGACGATCCACAACTTGGACGAAGAGCCAGACTTGTGGCGTTCACGGAACTCTTCTTCCAGCCGGCCCGGTAGCGTACGCACCTCGTCGGGCGACTGGTCCGAATCGAGCCGGGCGTCGTCCTCGATGGACGTGACGATGCGATGCACGACGTTGAGGTCGCGCAATTCGTTGGGTCCGGTGGGTTCGCCGCGCAGGCGACGGCAATAAGCCAGGAAGGTTCGGCCCTGCATCGTCAGGCCGATGTCCTCGCCGTTAGTGCCCAGCACGCCCAGGTCGATCAGCGCATCCAGGCCCCGCCGTACCGACGGGCGCTCATCCACCGGCACGCGCAGTTGCAGGCCGGTGCGCGAGGTGCGCGTGGCGCCCGTTTCAGCGCAACGTTGTCGAACGAGGGTCACCAGCATCTCGGCGAAACTCAATCGTTCGTTCAAGGCATCGAGGGCGGGGTTGAGCACCATGGGTCCAATCGGCCAGAAACGCAAATGGAAGTTCACATTTTTGGCCTGATTTTCTCAGTGGCCGGGCCGCTTGGTGCATTGAAGATGTGACGGATTGCGACCTCCCTGCCGCCGTCGGCGAGTCGCTAGGTTGCCCAGATTCGGGGCATGCCGCGAGGCATTTGCCAAAGTTGTGCGCGCCAGGCCTGCCAGACTTCGCGCAGCAGATTCATCGCCGGCTCCACCACCGGCGCCAGCGCCCGCAGCACCACCACCTGCGCGTGAGGGCTGGTGGCTCCGCTGCTGCCCTGCAGCGGGCTGGCGTCGCAAAGCGCGCGGGCGGAGTCGAGCAGGGCATCGCGCTGCGTGGGGGGCAGGGGCTCGCCGCTGAGCAGGAACAGCGTCGCCAGGCTGCGCTGGCCGGCCAGCCCCAGCGGGCTTTCGAGCAGTCGCGTGTCGGTGGCGTCGATGCGGCCGCGTTCCAGCCAGATACCCGGCATCTCGATGTGCTGCAGCAGACTGCCTGCTTCGAAGGCTTGGCCTGCTCCGGGCAGGCCCAGTGCGATCACGTCCCAGCCCAGCATCTGCGCGCCAGGGGCGAGGTCGATGCGCAGGTGGTTCTCGGCGCGGCAGGCGTTGAAGCAGATGGCTTCGAGCGGCAGCCAGTCGAGTCGCGCGCCAGGTTCGAGCACCAGGTGCGTGCGCTGCACGGCGACCTGGCCTTCGGTGCGATAGAAGCGCGTAGCCCCCGGCGTGGTGACGAGGGCGTGGCTACTTGCGCCGGCGTGCAGTTCGATGTCCAGCACGTCGCCGCCCACCAAGCCACCGGGCGGGTGGATCAGCACGTTGTGGCAGACCGCGTCGCCTTCGGGATACAGGCTTTGCAAGACGCGCAGCGGCCCGCTGTGGCTCGAGCGGGCCACCGTGCGCTGGCGTTGCGGATCGAAGCGGTAGTCGAGTGCGAGCTTCGCGTGCCAGCCCATCAATCCGTCTTCCAGGCGCCCATGTGTGCGGCAGCGGCCTCGTCGATCAAGGCCGGGCCGATGCACTCGATGGGGTTGGGGGATGCGCGGAACACGTCGCGGCAGGACAACTCGGCATCCACCTGGTCTGCCCGCTCGCCGCGGAAGGCCCTCAGCCGCTCGGCATCGATGCCGTACACCACCCGCCCGATGGCCGACCAGAAGATGGCGCCGGCGCACATCACGCATGGCTCGGCCGACGAATAGATCGTGGCGCCGGCCAGTTGCTCGCGCGACAGGCCGCGGCCCGCCAGGCGGCGGATGGCGTTGACTTCGGCATGGCCGGTGCAGTCGCCGGTTTCGGCGGTATCGCAATAGGCTTCGGAGAGCACTTCGCCGGTGCTCGAGACGATCACCGCGCCGAAGGGGCGATTGCCGCGGCGGCGCCCCGCGTGCGACCAGACGATGGCCTTGCGCAAGTAGCGGCCATCGCGTTCATCCAATGTATTTTCTGTGGGAGGACTCATGCACCCCGATCATGCACGAGGCGTGCCATGCACCAGCGCCGTGCGCGGTCCGAAAAGTAAGATGCGGGCCAAGCGGGCAAGGTGTGCCTGTGATCGAGATGCTCATCGGGACAGGGAAGGAACAAGGCGGCGATGCAACATGAAGAGCAGGTGGCGTTGATTCGCCGTGCGCTGGCCACGAAGCGGGTGCCTTCGTGAAGCGCTCGCCGAACGGCATCGACTTCGTCTGGCTGTTGCCGTTGCTGCTGGCGGCGCAGCCGGTGGCCACCGACAGCTATCTGCCGGCATTGCCCGAGATCGCTCGCGACCTCGGGTCGGCCAGCAGCAGCCTGACGGTGTTCGTGCTCGCCTTCGGCATCGCGCAGATTCCGGTGGGCCTGCTGGCGGACCGCGCCGGGCGGCGGCCGGTCTTGATCGGCGGACTGATCCTGTATGTGATCGCGGCGCTCGCGGGTGCTCTCGCACCCAACGTCGAAGTGCTGGCCGCATTGCGTGCGCTGCAGGGCGTGGCGATGGCGAGCATCCTCGTGTGTGCCCGCGCGGCGGTGCGCGACCTTTATCCGGCCCACGAAGGGCCGCACGTCATGGCGCGCGGCCTGACGGGGCTCGGCGTGGTCGCGCTGATGGCGCCGATTCTCGGTGCCGCCATCGTGCAATGGGCAGGCTGGCGCTGGGTTCTGGCGACCATGGCGCTGTATGCGGTCGTGTTGCTCGCCATGTGTTGGCATTCCTTCGGCGAGACGCTGCCCGTCCGGGACGATCGGCAGCCGATGCCCAAGGGCGGCCTGCGCGAGGTGTTCGCAAGCCGCAGCTTTCGCGTGTGGAGCAGTCTGGCCGCGGCCACGTATGGCGGACTGTTCTGCTTTCTGTTGCTCTCGCCGATGGTCTACATCGGCTACCTGGGCTTCTCGCCGGCGCTGTATGGATGGATCCCGGCCGGTGGCTCGGCCATCTACATCTGCAGCACCACGCTGTGTCGTCGACTGCTGAGAGCGAAGGGGCCCTACGTCACGGTGCGCATCGGCGCGACGCTGAGTCTTTGCGGCGCCGTCATCCAGGCGCTGGGCTGCCTGCTTCTGCCGCACAGCGCGTGGCCGCTGCTGCTGGGCCACGCCGTGTTCTGCATGGGCCACGGCATTCATCAGCCATGCGGGCAGGCCGGAGCAGTGGGCGATCTGCCGCACCTGGCGGGCCGGGCCGTTTCGTGGTCGGGGTTCGTCATGATGCTGGTGGCTTTCTGCACCGGGCAGATCGCAGCCAGCTTCGTCGATGCCGCCTACACCCACGGCGCCTGGCCGATGGTCGCTCCGATGGTGGTCGCAGGGGTGATCCTGATGCTGATCGCGTTTGCATGGCTGCCTGCGCTTCAGCGCGAAACCGAGCGCGTCGTGCCCAGGTCGCAGTAACCCCGCTCGCCCTAAGCCATGGCCCGGCGGGTGGAGAATGGACGCATGAGCACACCGACCACCCTTCGCATCGATTTCGTGTCCGACGTTTCCTGCCCATGGTGCGCCGTCGGCCTGGGCGCGCTGGAGCAGGCGCTGGGCCGCGTAGCGCCGGACATTCGCGCCGAGCTGCACTTCCAGCCCTTCGAACTCAATCCGCACATGGCGCCCGAGGGGCAGGACTCCATCGAGCACCTGACCGAGAAATACGGCATCAGCGAAGAGCAGGTGCGTGCCAATGGCGAGCACCTTCGCCGGCGCGGCGCGACCGTCGGCTTCGATTTCGACCTGGGGCGGCGCAAGCGCGTGTGGAACACCTTCGACGCGCATCGCCTGTTGCATTGGGCCGAAGAGGTCGATCTGGCCAAGCAGCACGCGTTGAAGAAGGCGCTGTTCAAGGCTTACTTCAGCGATGGCCTGAGCCCCTCCGACCACGACCTGCTGGTCCGCCTGGCCGGTGAGGCCGGGCTCGACACGCAGCGCGCCGCCGAGATTCTGGCGAGCGACGAGTTCGCGGCCGAGACGCGCGAACGCGAGCACATGTACACCGGCGCCGGCATTCATTCGGTGCCCGCGATCATCTTCAACAACCAGCATCTGATCTCGGGCGGCCAACCGGCCGAACTCTTCGAGCGCGCACTCCGGCAGATCGCCGGTGCGGCTCCTCGCGACACGCAGGAGGCCTGAGACGATGGCGGCGACCGATCGTCTGTGCGAACTGTTGGGCATCGAGCTGCCCCTCATCCAGGCGCCGATGGCCGGTGCGCAGGGCAGTGCGATGGCCATTGCCGTCAGCAGCGCGGGCGCGCTGGGTTCTCTGCCGTGCGCGATGCTCGGGCCCGATGCTCTGCGCAGCGAACTGCAGGCCATCCGCGATGCCTCGTCCAGGCCGTTCAACGTCAATTTCTTCTGCCACGTGCCGCCTGAGCCGGATGCTTCACGCGAAGCCCGCTGGCGCGAGACGCTCGGCCCGTATTACGCGGAGTTGGGCATCGACCCCGCCGGCATCGGCGCGGGTGCGGGGCGCCTGCCGTTCAGCGAGCAGGCGGCCGATCTTCTTGCACAGTACCGTCCGCCGGTCGTGAGCTTCCATTTCGGGCTGCCGGTGCCGGCGCTGCTGCAACGCGTGCGCGCCTGGGGCGCCAAGGTGATCGCGTCGGCGACGACTGTCGAAGAGGCCTGCTGGCTGGCCGAGCAGGGCGCCGATGTGATCATCGCGCAGGGGTTGGAGGCCGGCGGCCACAGGGGGCATTTCATGTCCGACGACTTGACGCGGCAGATGGGCACGCTGGCGCTGGTGCCGCAGATCGTGCGCGCCATCGACAAGCCCGTCATTGCAGCTGGCGGCATCGCTGACTCGCAGGGGATTGCCGCCGCGCTCGACGTGGGCGCAGCCGGCGCGCAGGTGGGCACGGCCTACCTGCTGTGCCCGGAATCGACGATCAGCGCCGCACACCGGGCGGCACTGGCCGGCGAAGGGGCGCGCCACACGGCCCTGACGCGGCTGTTCACCGGCCGGCCTGCGCGCGGCATCGTCAACCGCATCATTCGCGAAGTCGGCGCGATGAGCGATGCGCCGCCCGAGTTTCCGTTGGCCACGGCCGCCATCGCGCCACTGCGCGCCGCGGCCGAGGCGCAGGGAAGCGGCGATTTCTCGCCGCTCTGGTCTGGCCAGAACGCCAGCGGATGCAAGCCGATCCCGGCCGCGCAACTCACGCGCGAACTGGCCGCGGCGCTCCGCGCGCACCGTCCGGCTTGACGCACGCGATTGTCACCGGACGTTACGCCACAGCAACGGCCCTGATGCCGCCGATGGCTGGCACACGATAGGATCGACCACATGGCAGAACGCGACCCCCGCCAGGCCCGTCGACACCGGCAGGAGCCTTCGATCTGGATCTACGTGGTCCTCATTCTTCTGTTGCTCATCGGCGCCTTCATCTGGTGGCGTTGGCCGGATCTGAACATTCCGGGAATCACATCGCCTTCCCAGCGCGAGCAGCAGTCATCCACGCTACCGGCCGCGCCGCCGGACATGCCGCCGCAGGCACCTGCCGCGCCGCCGTCGGACATGCCGCTGCCTGGGCAGCAGCAGGCCGGGACGCCGCCGCTGCACCCGATCCAGACGCCGCCCGATGCCAACCTGCCGCGCGTGGGCGAGTCCGATCCGCGCGTCACGTCTGCGCTCAACGAGCTGATCGGCAAGAAGAGCGTGGGCGGCATGTTGCAGGTGGATGGCTTCATCCGCCGCTTCGTGGCCACGGTGGACAACCTGCCGCGCGAATATGCGCCTTCTCGCATGTGGCCGGTGCAGACCACCGCGCCGCAGTTCATGGTGAGCGGCGAGGGTGATTCGCAGGTCATCGCGGCCGACAACGCCGGGCGCTACACCCCCATGGTGCTGCTGGCCGAGTCGGTCGATGCCGCGAGTGCCGCGCGCCTGTATTTCCGGCTGTACCCGCTGTTCCAGGAGGCGTACGAAGAACTGGGCTATGGCAGCCGCTACTTCAACGATCGGCTTGTGGCCGTCATCGACCACCTGCTGTCGGCCCCCGAGCCGACCGAGCCCGTTCGCGTGACCCGCGTCGAGGTCAAGAGCGACGTCCCGATGTCCCGCCCGTGGGCGCACTACGAGTTTGCCGACCCGCGCCTGGAGTCGATGTCCGCCGGACAGAAGATCATGGTGCGCATGGGCCTCGTGAACGAACGCCGCATGAAGGCGCGGCTCAGGGCCTTCCGCGCGCAGATCCTGGCTGGCGGCGCCCCGGCGGCGGCACCGGCCTCTTCGCCAGCCACTGCGCCGACGACCGCCAAGCAGTAGGGCGCAGTAGGCCGCTCAGTCCCGCACGAAGCGCAGGCGCGGCGTGTCTGCGCTTTCTTCCATGCGCCCGATGATCGAAGCCTGCTCGAAGCCGGCGTCGACGAACGCCGCTCGCACCGCATCGGCCGATTCGGCGGCGCAGCTCACCAGCAGGCCGCCGCTGGTCTGCGGATCGGAGACGATCGCGCGCTGCCATTCAGGCGCGTCCAGGGGCCAGTCGACTTCGGCGCCATAGCCCGTCCAGTTCCGGGCCGATGCGCCGGTGGCCATGCCCTGCTCGGCAAAGCGTGCGGCGATGTCGATCAGCGGCAGATCGGGCAGCCGCACCTGGGCCGACAACTTTGCGCCCCGGCACATCTCCAGCAGATGGCCGGCGAGGCCGAAGCCCGTCACGTCGGTCATGGCGTGAACGCCTTCGAGCTGGGCCAGTTGGCTGCCGACCCGATTGAGTTGGGTGGTATGGCGCAGCATCTGCGCATAGCCGTCGTCTCCCAGCACGCCTTTCTTCAGCGCGGCCGAAAGAATGCCGACGCCCAATGGCTTGCCCAGCACCAGGGCGTCGCCGGCGCGGGCATCGCTGTTGCGGCGCACACGGTCCGGATGCACGAGCCCCAGTCCCACCAAACCATAGATGGGTTCGAGCACGTCGATGCTGTGCCCGCCCGCGATCGGAATGCCGGCATCGCGGCAAACGGCGGCGCCGCCTTCGAGCACGCGGCCGATGACTTCCGGCGGCAGCTGGGCAATGGGCATGCCCACCAGCGCGAGGGCCAGGATGGGCGTGCCGCCCATGGCGTAAATGTCGGACAGGGCGTTGGTCGCGGCGATGCGTCCGAAGTCGAACGGATCGTCCACGATCGGCGTGAAGAAGTCGGTGGTGGCCACCAGCGCCTGCGTATCGTTGAACTGGTAGACGGCGGCATCGTCGGCCGTCTCGGTGCCGACCAGCAACTGCGGCGGCACCAGGCCCTGCGGTGCGCGTGCCAGAATCTGCGCGAGCAGGCCCGGCGCGATCTTGCAGCCGCAGCCGCCACCGTGAGAGAAGGAAGTGAGCGCAATTCGGTCCGTCATCGTCATCTGGCGTCAAGAGTGGGTTCGGCCATCGCAGGCCGAGAACGACGATTGTGCATGGGCGCAGCGCCCCGAGGGGCTCGCGCGGTGAGCCACAACGTCCCTGTGCGCGTGCCCGACATGCACGCGTTCGACACCATCATCGACGCGCGTTCTCCAGCCGAGTTCGCGCAAGACCACATACCCGGGGCCATCAACTGCCCCGTGCTGGACGACGAGGAGCGCCACGTCGTCGGCACGATCTACGTGCAGACCGGCGCCTTCGAGGCCCGGCGCGTGGGCGCGGCCATGGTGGCGCAGAACATCGCCCGCCACCTGCGCGAACGCTTTCCCGAGCAGCCCGCCAACTGGCGCCCGCTGGTGTATTGCTGGCGCGGAGGCATGCGCAGCGGCTCGATGGTGACGGTGATGCGTCTGGTCGGCTGGGATGCGCAGCAACTCGCCGGCGGCTACAAGGCTTTTCGCCGTCACGTGGTGGAGCAGCTCGACACGATCTGCCCCGGGCTCGACCTGCGCGTGATCTGCGGCGCCACCGGCAGCGCCAAGACGCGTGTGTTGCAGGCGTTGTCGCGGCAGGGCGCGCAGGTGGTCGACCTGGAGGAACTGGCCAGCCACAAGGGCTCGTTGCTGGGTGGCATGCCCGGCCAGCCGCAGCCCACGCAAAAGCATTTCGAGACGCTGCTGCACGGCGCGCTGGCAGGCATCGACCTGGCCAGGCCGCTGTACGTCGAAGCCGAAAGCGCGCGCATCGGGCGGCTGTCGCTGCCACTGCCGCTGGTGGCGCGAATGCGCGCCGCGCCGCGGCTGATCGAGCTGAAAGCCGGGCTGCCGGCACGCCTTGCCTACCTGCTGCGCGACTACGTCTACCTGACGCAGGACCGCGAGAGGCTCGCCGGCCAACTCGCGCCGCTCAAGGACTTGCAAGGCAAGGAGAACGTCCAGCGCTGGCAGCAATGGGCACGGGACGGCGAATTCGAGCCGCTGCTCGCCGAACTGATGACCGAGCACTACGACCCGCTCTACGAGCGCTCTCAGGCGCGGCACTTTTCGGCGTGGAGCGACCGGCAGACCGTGCCGGCGGATGTGCTGGACGAAGTCGGCATCGAAACCCTCGCCCGGCAGGTGCTGGCGCTGGGCTAGAACCGGCTCGGCTGCGTTACAGGTCCGGATACACCCATCGGCTAGACTGCCAGGTTTTTCACAATTGCCCCTTTCGAGCACGTGACAGGTCGCACGGGTGTCACCGGCTCGGCCCTCCTTCGCTTGCTGCATCGTCTGGCTGGCTCGGAGGCCGGTCCCCACGACGCCATATCCCATCCCCCCCGGCAGGATTTCGCCCAGCAAATGAGCCAATGGCTGCGCTGGACGGACGCCATTCCGCTTTCGGCGGCGCTCGATGCGCAGCCGCAGGCGTCGGCGCCTGCACAGGTGGAATCCGCCGAGCTCGATGCGGCGCAGGCAAGGCGCGTGCATGAATCGCTGGTCGCCGCCATCGCCGAAGACGTGCGCGCCATGGCCGCCATGCCGGCGGTGACGCCGCCACAGGACCCCAAGGACCGGGCGGCCGATGCCGCTGTCTGCCGGCAGCGCTACCTGTCGCGGCAACTGGCGATGTCGCAGAGCATCGAGCGGCTGCGTGAGCGGTTGCGTGCCCGGATGGCCCAGGTCTCGCCCGAACTGGCGCGCCTGGCCGCTGTCGACACGGTGATGGAGCAGGTGCTGGGCCACCAGGAGCAGCGCCTGCTTGCGCCGTTGCCCGGCATGCTCGGTCGCTACTTCGAGCGGCTGCAGCGCGCGGACGACGCGGCGGCGCTGAAGGCCGCTGCCGAAGCTGCCGAAGCTGCGGAGGCTGCGGAGGCTGCCGAGGGTGAGGCGCCCGGCGACGAAGCGCCCGCCGCAAGGCCCGGTGCCGCGCCGGTGCGAGGCCGACGTTGGTTGCCGGCTTTCAGCCAGGACATGCAGGCCTTGCTGATGGCCGAACTCGAGATCCGCTTTCATCCGGTGCAGGGGCTCGTGGAAGCCCTTCGCCAGGGGCACGGCGCTGCCGTACCCCCGACTACGACGAGAACATGAACAGATTGATTGAACGCCTGGCACAACGCCTGGCATTTGTGGCTGGGTTGGCCACGGTGTGCTGGATCGGCTTTGGCTACATCGGCACCAACACCATCGCATTGGGGATCAGCTTGCTGATTCTGGTCTTCTACGTGTCGGGCGCCCTGGAGCTGTTCGCTTTCGATCGCGCCACCAGCACGCTGCGCGAAGCCCTGGAGCGCGACGCCGCCCAGGCGCCCGCCAACCTGGGCGATTGGCTTGCCCGCGTACACCCATCGCTGCAAGGCGCCGTTCGCCTGCGCATCGAAGGCGAGCGCGTCGGCCTGCCGGGGCCGTCGCTCACGCCCTATCTCGCGGGCTTGCTGGTGCTGCTGGGCATGCTGGGTACCTTCCTGGGCATGGTGGTCACGCTGCGCGGCACCGGCCTCGCGCTCGAACATGCGACCGACCTCGACGCCATCCGCGCGGTGCTGGCCGAACCCGTGAAGGGCCTCGGACTGGCTTTCGGCACGTCCATTGCCGGCGTGGCCGCTTCGGCCATGCTGGGCCTGGTCTCCAGCCTGTGCCGGCGCGATCGCATCGAGGCCGCCCGCCTGCTCGACGCGCAGATTGCCAGCACGCTGCGCCCCTTCTCGCGCGCCCAGCGGCGCGAGGAATCGTTCGAACTCATGCGCCGCCAGGGCGAAGCCCTGCCGGCGCTGGTCGAACGGCTGGAGGCGGCCATGAGTGCCATGGCCGAACAGCATCGGGCCACCCATGCCCAACTGCTGGCCACGCAGGATCGCTTCCAGTCGCAGGCCGGCAGCGCCTACACCGACCTCGCCGCCGCGGTGGCGCAGACGCTGCACAAGAGCCTCGAGGACGGCGCACGCGCGGCCGGCGCCGCCATGCAGCCGGCCATCGAGGCTTCGTCCGAATTGCTGCGCCGACAGGGCGAAGCGTTGCCCGCGCTGATCGAGCGGCTGGACTCCACGCGCGACGCGATCGACCGCCAGCAGCGCGAAGCACGCGAGGCCACCGATGCGCAGCAGCGCAGCATGCACGCTTCCATCGACGAGCAACAGCGCAGCCTCCAGGCCGTCATCGACCGGCAGCAAGGCGCCGTCGCCGAATCGCTGGCGCAGGAGCAGCGCGTGTTGGCGCAATCGATCGGCGAGCAGCAGGAGGCGATCGCCCGAACCCTGGCCGAACAGCAGCGCGCCACCCACGAACATCTGCTGGCCAGCCAGGCGGAGTTCCAGGCGCGCACCGAAGCCGCGTATGCCGCGCTGGCCGCCTCGGTGGACCAGAGCCTGCAAAAGAGCCTGGTCGATGGCGCGCGCGCCGCAGGCGATGCCATCCAGCCGGCGGTCGAGTCGGCCATGGCAGCTGTGACCCGGGAAGCCGCTGCGCTTCGGGCATTGGTTCAGGAAGGCGTCGAGCGTCAGATGCAGGGCCTGGCCGAGCAGGCCGATCGCGCCACACAGGGCGTGGCCCAGCGCTGGAACGAAGCGCTGGCCGAGCATTCGAAAACGCTGGCCGATCATGCAAGCGCCCAGCACGCGCAGGCGAGCGACATGCAGCAAGCCTTGCAGGCGCGGCTGGCCGAGCGCGATGAAGCGCGCCTGGCCGCGTGGTCGCAGGCACTGCAGGACATGTCCGGCGCGCTGCAGGAACAATGGCAACAGGCCATCACGAACAGCAACGCGCAGCAGCAAGCCATCTGCCAGACGCTCGAACGCACCGCGAGCGACATCACCCGGCAATCGCAAGCGCAGGCGCAGGACACGCTGGCCGAGATCGGCAGGCTGGTGGACGCCGCATCCGAAGCGCCTCGTGCCGCCGCCGACGTGGTGGCCGAGCTGCGCACCAAGCTCTCCGACAGCATGGTGCGCGACAACGCCATGCTCGAGGAGCGCAGCCGCATGCTCGAGACACTGCAGACGCTGCTGGACGCCGTCAACCATGCCAGCGTCGGCCAGCGCGAGGCCATCGATGCGCTGGTCAGCACCTCCGCCGACCTGATGGAGCGCGTGGGCCAGCGCTTTGCGCAGGAAGCCGATGCGCAGTCCGGCAAGCTGGCCGACGTGGCGGCGCAGGTGGGCAGCAGCGCGGTCGAGATGGCGAGCCTCGGCGATGCCTTCGGCGCCGCGGTGCAGCAGTTCGGCCAGTCCAACGAGAAGCTGGCCGCGCAGTTGCAGCGCATCGAGACGGCGCTCACGCAATCGATGGCCCGCAGCGATGAACAACTGGCCTACTACGTGGCCCAGGCGCGCGAGGTGATCGACCTGAGCATCCTGTCGCAAAAGCAGATCGTCGAAGACCTTCAGCAACTGGCGCATCAGCGCCAACCGGCCGCCGCCGACGCATGACGACGCTGGACGATCATTCGGACGCCGGTGGCGAAACCAACGCGCCCGTCTGGGCCGTGTTCGGCGACCTCATGGCCGGGCTTCTTGGCGCCTTCGTGCTTATCCTGGTGTGCGTGGTGGCGATGCAGTTCGACCTGACCGCCAAGCTGAAGGCCGAGGCGCAGCAGCACCAGGCCGAACTACAGCGGCGGCAGGCGCTCGAGCAAGCCCTGGCCGGACCGCTCGCGGCAGGCCGGGTCACGCTGGCGGATGGCCGGATCGGCATCAGCGGCAACGTGCTGTTCAAGCTCAACTCGGCACAGTTGCAGGCCGAAGGCCAGCAGCTGCTCAAGAGCCTGGCGGGCCCGCTGTCGGTGTACCTGGCCGAGCGCAACGAAGTGCTGATGGTCAGCGGCTTCACCGACGATCTGCAGGTGCACGGCAACAACCGCCAGTTCGCCGACAACTGGGAGTTGTCCGCGCAGCGGGCTTTGACGGTCACGCGCTCGCTGATCGAAGCGGGCGTGTCGCCGTCGTCGGTCTTTGCCGCGGCTTTCGGCGCCGAGCAGCCGGTGGCTTCGAATGCCGACGATCAAGGTCGTGCGCGGAATCGGCGCGTCGAGATCGCGCCCACGCCCCGGCGGGTTGCGGGCAAGGACGTCAAGGGTGGCTGAACAGGACGTCTCTGAAGGCACCGCGACGACGGTGCCACAGCACGACGCGCTCGTCACGCTGAGGGTTTGGCAAGAACGAGGCGCTCGTCGCGTCGATCCGCTCCGGTTCGATTTCCTGCAGGCGCTGGCTCGGCGAACCGCGGCTTGCGAAGGCGCGGCTCGGCCTCTGCTCGACGACAAGCTCGGCCAGGCCATGTCCCGCTATCGCGAGGCTTGCGAGCAGGCCGGTTGCGTGCTCGATGGCGATGCGCCGGACCAGCAGCCGCCGCCATCGGCGCGCCGCGCGAACGCGGCACCCGCGGCACCGGGCGCGCTGGCGCAATTGCTCGCGCAGGTCGACGTGTCGCGCCAAGGCGGCGTCGCGAGTGCGGCGTCGGCCGCCCAGGTCATCGCATCCGGCAGCGCGAAGCGGCCATCGGGACAGGTTGGGCAGGCTGGGCAGGTGGCCCCTGCCTCACCGGAGCCGCGCCCAGGTCAGGCCCAGGAGGCGCTGACCTACTTCCGCCGCACCTGGACGCGGCTGGATGCGCGTCGGCGCCTGGCCCAGAGTCAGGCCAGCCTGCCGGCGAATGCCGGTCCGCTCAATTCGCAGCAGCTCGTGCACCGCGCGTTGACGCTCATGCAAGGCGCGGCGCCCGGCTATCTGCATCAGTTGATGTCGTATGTGGACGCGCTGTCCGCACTGGAGCCGTTCCAGCCTGCGGCCGTAGCCGCAGCAGCAGCCGCCGCGGCCGCGCCGACGGAGGCTGCTCGCGGCAACGGCCCGGTCCGCAAGACCGGGCGAACAAAGCGCTGATAGACGGCTCGCCCGCCGGCGCGGCGTTTCAGCGCCGCTTGCCCAGGCGCCGCGCGGCCTTGGGCATGTCCATCGCCTGCGAAAGCTCGCCGGCCCGCTCGTGCATCTGGCAGAGGGCGCGGTCGAGCGTCTGCAGCGACTCGGCGTCCAGGTCCTGCACGATGGCCTGGTTGATCGAACTGGCGAGCGGAAAGATCTCGGCATAGAGCGCGCGCCCTGAGTCCGTCAGGCTCACGCGCAATTGCCGGCCGGTGCCGGACTTGATGGCCAGGCCCTTGCTTGCCAGCGCCGACACCGCGCGCGAAAGGCGAGGACTGTCCAGTTCCATCCTGCGCGCCAGCTCCGGCCACGGCATCTGCGGCTGCGTGGCCAGGATGGACAGCACCGCCCATTCGCGCCGGGCGATGCCGAATCGGCCTTCGCAAAGTCGGGTGACCAGGCTGCCGCCGATCGACAGGATCTTGCTCATCCGGAACAGCACCAGCGACTCGATGCTGCGCGGGCTGCCCGCGTCTTCGAGGGCAGGGGAGTTAGGGTTTTGCATCATGTCCGATGTTTAGATCAACGGGCCTGCATCTCCTAGCATGGCAGCAGCAGCCGGGCGACACGGCGCACACGGAGACACACCATGTCAAAGAGAATCCTGCTGAAGCTGCTGGCCATCTCGGCGCTCGGGTCGACCATGGCCCTGCCGCTGGCCGCCCGCGCCGACACCCCCTTGAAGATCCTGGTGGGCTTTCCTCCCGGAGGCTCGGCGGACACCATCGCCCGCATTGTGGCCGACGGCATGAAGGACGACTTTTCCGCCATCGTCGTCGAGAACCGTCCCGGCGCGGCCGGCCGCATCGCGCTCACCGCGCTCAAGAATTCGCCGCCGGACGGGCACACCGTCATCATCCTGCCCAACGGGCCGATGGTGCTGTTCCCCCACCTCTACAAGTCGCTGCCCTACGATCCGACCAGGGACTTCACGCCCATCTCGGAATTGGCGCGCTTCCAGTTCGGGGTGGTATCGGGGCCGGCGGCCGACGCCGGCTCGATCGCGGAACTCGTCGCCAAGGCCAAGGCCGATCCCGACAGCGCGACCTACGGCTCGGCCGGAACCGGCACGGTGCCGCACCTGCTGGGCACCATGTTCGCGAAGGCGGCGGGCATTCAGATGCGGCATATTCCTTTCCAGGGCAGTGCGCCGGCCAACACCGCGCTGCTGGGCGGGCACATCCGCTACAAGTTCGACGTCGTGGCCGAGACAGCCGAACTGCACCGCACCGGCAAGGTCCGCATCCTGGCCGTCACCGGGCCGAAGCGCGATCCGCAGGTCCCCGACGTGCCCACGCTTCGCGAAGCGGGCGTGGACATGCAGGCCACCGCCTGGTTCGCGATGTATGCGCCCGCAGGCCTGCCCGAGGCTGTTCGCCAGCGACTCGAAACGGCGGTGAACGCGGCGTTGCAGCGCAGCGCGACGCGCGACAAGCTGGTCAAGCTCGGTTTCGAGCCCGTGGGCGAAGGCTCCGCCGCATTGGCCGCGCAGCAGAAAGCCGACCTCGAACTCTGGGGCCGCACGATCAAGGACGCCGGCATTCCCGCGCTGGATTGAAACGGCTGCGGCCGTCAGCCCGGCCCGCCCAGGTGCTCCTTCAAGAACGCCACCGTGCGTGACCAGGCGAGTTCAGCCGCCTTCGCGTCGTAGCGCGGTGTCGTGTCGTTGTTGAATCCGTGCTGTGTGCCGGGATACTGGTACTCGGTGAAGCGCGCACCGGCCGCCTTGAGCGCTGCTTCGTACGCGGGCCAGGCGGCATTGATGCGTTCGTCCGTCTCGGCGCGCTGGACCAGCAGCGGCGTCTTCACTTTCGTCGCTTCGGACGGGTCGGGCGTGTTGCCGTAGAAGGCCACGCCGGCCGCCAGTGTCGGCACGCGAAGCGTCAACTGGTGGACCATGCCACCGCCCCAGCAGAAGCCCACGGCGCCGATCTTGCCCGTGGTGTCGGGTCGAGTCTTGAGCCAGGTGACGGCGGCCACGAAGTCCTCGCGCGCCTTGCCCTGGTCGAGCTTGGCGAACTCGGCGCGGGCCTTGTCTTCGTCACCGGGATAGCCGCCCAGCGGCGTGAGCGCATCGGGTGCGAAGGCCATGAAGCCGTCCAATGCCAGGCGGCGCGCGATGTCCTCGATGTGCGGATTGAGCCCGCGGTTCTCGTGGATGACGAGCACCGTGGGCAGCTTGCGGGCACCGGCATTGGCCGGGCGGACGAGATAGCCCTTCATGGTGCCGCTGCCGCCGCTGGAGGGGTAGCTCACGCGCTCGATGCTCAGGCGCGGGTCGTCGGGCTTGATCTGCTGGCCCATGGCGAAGTCCGGACTGAGCGCGGCCAGCAATCCTGCGGCCGTCATGCCCGCCTTGGCGAACTTGCTGGCGCCGCCGAGAAAGCTTCGCCGGTCGATGTCGCCATGCACGTAGGCATCGAAAAGGACGAGCAACTCCTGGTCGAAGTCGTGGGCGGTCAACCGCGTGGGCGTGGGCTGCATGCAGGGCACTCCTCGTTGGAACGTGGAACGTCGACGGCCGGATGATCCTTGAAGTTCCGCGCTTTACAAAGCAACAGGACGTTGCCGTTGACCCATCGCAGCGTGGGGGCGTCGCGTTGCGGCGATGCTGCGCGGATCGAAAGGAGCATCGTCATGGTCCTGTTCATGGTTCGGCGTGCGGCAGCGCGTCTGTGCCTTGTCGGCTGCTGCGGCACGTTCATGGCGTGGCATGCCTGTGCGTCTTCGCTCGATTCGGTGGACGAGGCGCGTGCCAACGCGCCGCAGCTGAGCTACTACACCGACGAACTGGAGCGACCTTGGGGCATGGAGTTCCTGCCCGATGGCCGGCTCCTCATCACCGAGCGTCCAGGCCGACTGCGAGTGGTCAGCGCTGACGGGCATCAGATTTCGCCCGCCGTGGTGGGCGTGCCGCAGGTGGACTACCGCGATCTGGGCGGCCTGCTGGACGTGGCCATCGATCCTCGCTTTGCCGAGAACCGATGGATCTACCTGAGCTTCACGCGCAAGGTGGGACGCGGCACGGGCCCGGCCCGCAACAGCCTGACGGTGGCGCGCGCCCGGCTGAGCGAAGATGCAACGTACCTGGATCGCTACCAGATCCTCTTCAGGCAGATGCCCGGGGTCGAGAACGGCGAGAACCTCGGTGGCCGCATGGCCACGTCGGACGACGGCTATCTCTACCTCACTGTCGGAGACCGCTACGCCGCCAAGGACCGCATGCGCGCGCAGTCGCCGGCGTACTACGAGGGCAAGACCGTCCGAGTGCGCACGGACGGTTCGACGCCTGCGGACAACCCCTTCGTGCAGACGCCGGGCGCGCGGCCGGAGATCTGGAGCCTGGGCCACCGCAACCCGGGCGGTGCCTTCGTGCATCCGCGCACGCGGCAGTTGTGGGTCTCGGAGCACGGGCCACAGGGCGGCGACGAGATCAACATCGTTCGCAAGGGCGCGAACTATGGGTGGCCGGTCATCACCTATGGCTGCGAATACGTGACGTGCGAGCAGATCGGCTCGGGCACGCACATGGCGGGCATGGAGCAGCCGTTCACCTTCTGGGGGCGGCCGGGCATCGCGCCGTCCAATCTCATCCTGTACAGCGGCGGGCAGTTTCCGCAATGGGAGGGCAACGTGTTCGTCGGCGCGCTGGCAGACCGGTCGGTCTGGCGCATCGAACTCGGTGGCGACGATGAAGCGCCGCAGGTCAAGCGCCGCCAGCAGATGTTCACCGAATTGAACGAGCGCATCCGCGACATCCGCCAGGGCCCGGACGGCGGCTTGTATCTGCTGACCGACGGGGAGCGAGGACGCGTGGTGCGCGTGGCCAGGCCGGACTCGGCGCACTAGGCGTACTCGGCGCGGTCGGCTTGGTCGGCTCGGTGCGCGGGCCTCGTGTGGCACCGCATGTGCAGGTAGAGTGACGCCGCATGCCTGACCAAGCCGATTCCTCTTTCGTTGCCCGCTGTGCCCAGGCGTCGCTGGCGCTGCTCGAAGCCAATCTCACGCCGCATGGCATCCTGGCGGCGAGCCGCACCGATGCGGCCATCGCCCGTCGCTACACGCGAATCTTCGGGCGCGATGCGGCCATCTGCGTGCTGGCGATGAGCGGCAGCGGCGTGCCGGCGCTCGAAGACGGCGCCGTTGCCAGCCTGGATGCGCTCGCTTCGCAACAGGCGGCCAACGGACAGATCCCGAAGTACGTGGACCCCGAAGGGCAGGATGCCGATTTCTGGTACCTGGGCTGCATCGATGCGACCTTGTGGTGGCTGATCGCGGTGGATCATGTGCGCCGCCGCGGCGGGGTGGACGCGACGCGATGGGACGACAACATCCAGCGCGCGATCGCCTGGCTGCTGGCGCAGGAGCATCAGCACTTTCGGCTGCTGCAGCAGAACGAGGCCAGCGACTGGGCCGACATCATGCCGCGCAGTGGCTACGTGCTCTACACCAATGCGTTGTGGTTCGACGTCAAGCGCAGGTTCGGGCTGGCGCATGCGCAAGAGACGCTGCATCACTTCAACCACCTGTTCAACCCGTTCCAGCGCGACTTGCCGCAATACCACCGTGCCCGGCTGCTGCGCCACTACGCGCGCCGGGGCCGGCGCGACCCCGGCATGTTCCTCAGCTTCGTCAACCTATCGTTCGTGGGTGACGAGGGCGATGTGTTCGGCAATGTCCTGGCGGTGCTGACGGGGCTGGCCGACGAGTCGATGTCGCACAGCATCGCTCACGCCATCGATGCGGCGAACGCCGCCGATCCGTGGCCGGTGCGCGTGACACTGCATCCGATGGCTCCGACGCACGGCCTGTGGCGAGCGTACATGGGCCGCCATCGTCAGAACTTGGTGCACCAGTACCACAATGGCGGCCTCTGGCCTTTCGTCGGCGGCTTCTGGGTGATGGCGCTGGCGCAACTCGGCCTCAAGGACGAGGCGAGGGCGGCGCTGGAGCGCCTGGCGCAGGCAAACGCGCAGGACGACTGGCGCTTCACCGAATGGTTCCATGGCAAGACCCTCGTGCCCATGGGCATGGCCGGCCAAAGCTGGAATGCTGCGACGTTCTTGCTCGCGCAGCGCGCCGTGGACGCTGGCGCTCAGTTCCAGGATTTGTAGAAGAAGTCGTGCAGCGAAAAGGGCTGCCCCTTGCTGATGGCCCTCGCCGCAAAGCCGATGTAGACGAAGGTCATCAGCAGCAGCACGCTCAGGGAGATGAACAGCATGAACGGGGCCGCGATCAAGGCCGCGGCAATGGCACCGAGAGATGCGAGCAGGTGAGGCATGGTCGGCACCATAGCATCGGCGGGTGATGCAGCGCCATCGGTATCGTCGGACGAAGGTGGGTTCTTCGGTCGGCTGTGAAGCAAATCGATGCGATGGGGCTGCGCGCTGGCCTATTCCTGGGCCGCGTAGTCCTCGATCGGCACGCAGGAGCAGAACAGGTTGCGGTCGCCGTACACGTTGTCGACCCGGCCGACGGGCGACCAGTACTTGCCCTGCTTGAGTGCAGCCAGCGGAAAGGCGGCCAGTTCGCGCGAGTAGGGATGCGCCCATTCCGCGCCCATCAGCGTGGCGGCGGTGTGCGGAGCGTTCTTCAGTGGGTTGTCGTCCTTGGGCCAGACGCCTTCTTCCACGCGGCGGATCTCTCCGCGGATGGCGATCATGGCGTCGATGAAGCGGTCCAGTTCGGCCAGGGGCTCGCTTTCGGTGGGCTCCACCATCAGCGTGCCGGCCACCGGGAAGCTCAGCGTCGGCGCATGGAAGCCGTAGTCGATCAGCCGCTTGGCCACGTCCTCGGCCGTGACGCCGCTGCTTTCCTTCATGGGCCGCAGGTCGAGGATGCACTCGTGGGCCACATGGCCGTTAGCGCTTGCGTACAGCGTGGGATAGTGGTCGGCCAGGCGCGCACTGATGTAGTTGGCCGAGAGGATGGCGACTTCGGTTGCGGCCTTCAGGCCCTGGGCACCCATCATCCGGCAGTACATCCAGCTGATGGGCAGCACCGCGGCGTTGCCCAGCGGCGCTGCCGAGACGGCTCCCACATGAGGCTTGCCGCCGGCTGTCGCATGGCCTGGGAGATAGGGCACCAGGTCTTCGACGACGCAGACCGGACCGACGCCCGGCCCGCCGCCGCCGTGCGGTATGCAGAAGGTCTTGTGCAGGTTCAGGTGACTCACGTCCCCGCCGAATTCGCCGGGGGCCGCCACGCCCACCAGCGCGTTCATATTGGCGCCGTCGACGTAGACGCGGCCGCCATGGGCATGCACGATCTCGCACAGCTCCTTGACGCGCGTCTCGAACACGCCATGCGTGCTGGGGTAGGTGATCATCACGCAGGCCAGATCGTCCTTGTGGGCCTCGCAGGCCCGGCGCAGGTCGTCGATGTCGACGTTGCCCTGCGCGTCGCAGGCCGTCACCACGACCTTCATGCCGGCCATCTGGGCGCTCGCCGGGTTGGTGCCGTGCGCGGACGAGGGGATCAGGCACACCTTGCGATGGCCTTGGCCGCGCGCCTCCTGCCACGCCATGATGGCCAGCAGGCCCGCGTATTCGCCCTGCGATCCGGCGTTGGGCTGCAGGCTGATGCCGGCATAGCCGGTGGCCTGGCACAGCCAGTCGCGCAGTTGCTGGTCGAGCAGCGCGTAGCCCTGCAACTGGTCGGCCGGCGCGAAGGGATGCACGTGCGCGAACTCGGGCCAGGTGATCGGGATCATCTCGCTCGTGGCATTGAGCTTCATGGTGCAGCTGCCCAGCGGGATCATGCTGCGGTCGAGCGCGAGGTCCTTGTCGGACAGGCTGCGGATGTAGCGCAGCATGGCCGTCTCGCTCTTGTGGGTGTTGAACACCGGGTGCGACAGGAAATCGCTGGTGCGGCGCAGGTTCTCGGGAACGAGCTCGGGCGCCGATTCGGCCAATGCGTCGAAGTCGGGCAGCGCTTTGCCTTCGCCGGCGAAGATGCGCCACAGCAGCTTGACGTCGTCGCGCGTGGTGGTTTCGTCGAGCGAGACGTAGAGGTAGACGTCCCAGTCCTTGCGCAGGTTGGCGCCCAGTGCGACGGCTCGGGCGGCGATGGCGTCGGTGGCGTCGCCGGTCTTGAACCCGAGCGTGTCGAAAGCGGTGTCGTGGTGCTCGTGCGTGAAGCCCAGTTGCACCAGGCCGGCCTTGAGGATGGCCGTCAGGCGCGCGACGCGGCTGGCGATGCGCTTGAGGCCGTCGGGCCCGTGATAGACCGCGTACATGCTGGCGATGACGGCGGGCAGCACCTGCGCCGTGCAGATGTTGCTGGTGGCCTTCTCGCGGCGGATGTGCTGTTCGCGCGTCTGCAGCGCCAGGCGATAGGCCGGCGCACCATGCGTATCGACGCTCACGCCCACCAGCCGGCCGGGCAGCGATCGCTTGTATTCGTCGCGGCAGGCCATGTAGGCGGCGTGCGGGCCGCCGGCGCCCATGGGCATGCCCAAGCGCTGGGTATTGCCGACCACGATGTCCGCGCCCATCTCGCCCGGCGGCTTGATGAGCGTGAGCGCGAGCAGGTCGGCGCAGACGATGAACGCGGCATGCTTGCCGTGCACGGTGTCGGCGTCGGCGGTCCAGTCGCGCAGCCAGCCGCTGGAGGCGGGATATTGCGCCAGGGCGGCGAAGTAGTCGCCTTGTGCCAGGGCATCGTTCCAGTCGGGCTCGCTCATGACGACCTTGAGCGACAGGCCCAGCGGCGCCGCACGCGTGCGCAGCACCTCGATGGTCTGGGGATGCGTGTCGCCCGAGACGATGAGCAGGTTTCCCTTGGCCTTGACCGAGCGGCGCGCCAGCGTCATGGCCTCGGCGGCGGCGGTGGCCTCGTCGAGCATGGACGCGTTGGCGATGGCCATGCCCGTGAGGTCGCACACCATCGTCTGGAAGTTGACCAGCGCCTCCATGCGGCCTTGCGAGATCTCGGCCTGATAGGGCGTGTAGGCCGTGTACCAGGCCGGGTTCTCGAGGATGTTGCGCAGGATGACGCCGGGCGTGCGCGTTCCGTAGTAGCCCTGTCCGATGAAGCTCTTGAGCACCTTGTTCTTGCCCGCCAGCGTCTTCAGTTCCGCCAATGCCTCGGCCTCGGTGACGGGCTGGGGCAACTGCATCGGCCGGCTGCGACGGATGGCCTTGGGCACGATGCCGTCGATCAGTTCCGCGCGGGTGGCCGATCCCACCACCTCGAGCATCCTGGCCTCGTCCTCGGCACTGACGCCGATGTGGCGGGCAATGAATTCCTCGTGATTTTCAAGAGCGGCGAGCGACGGCGTGGGCATGGGAATGGCGGGTGAAGAAGGGAAGGAGCGAATCGGAGAAGGGCGCTAGGGTGCGCGGGCGGATCAGCCCTTGGAGAAGGCCTCGTAGCTGGTCTCGTCCATCAGCGCGTCGAGCTGGGCCGGCTCGGTCATCTTGACCTTGAAGAACCAGCCGGCGCCCAGCGGATCGCTGTTGGCCAGCGACGGGTCGGCGCGAAGCGCCTCGTTGACTTCGGTGACTTCGCCGGCGATGGGCATGTAGACATCGGCCGCGGCCTTCACGGATTCGACGACGCCCGCCACTTCGCCCGGGGCGTAGCCCTGGCCGACCTCGGGCAGGTCGACGAAGACCACGTCACCCAGCGCGTCCTGCGCGTGCAGGGTGATACCGACGGTGGCGATGTCGCCTTCCGTGGCGATCCATTCGTGTTCCTTGGTGTACTTGAGGGGCATGGTGCGCTCCGGGGTAAGGGAAGAGTGAAAGAAAAGGGGGAGAAGGGCCAAGCGTAGTGGAGTGCCGTGCCGGCGAGAAGCTCAGCCCCGGAAATAGCGGTTGGGGACGAAGGGCATCTTGCTCACTTCCATCGGGACGGCCTTGCCGCGCACGATGGCCTGGATGCGCGAGCCCGGCTGCGAGAAGGCCGTGGCCACATAGCCCATGGCGATCGGCCGGTCGGCGGTGGGGCCGAGCAGGCCGCTGGTGACGGTGCCGATGGGTTGGCCCTCGAACGATTGAAGCTCGCAGCCTTCGCGCACCGGAACGCGTTCGAGCGCGACCAGGCCCACGCGGCGACGCAGGAGCACGTCCTGGTCGGCGTGCCCGGCCAGATCGGCGGCGACGGCCAGCTGGGCCAGGATCTTTTCGGCCCCCGGGAAGCCGCCGGCGCGGGCGCCGCCGGTGCGACGCACTTTCTGGATGGCCCAACCCAGCGCGGCTTCGGCCGGCGTGGTGGTGGTGTCGATGTCGTTGCCGTAGAGGCAGAGTCCGGCCTCCAGGCGCAGCGAGTTGCGCGCGCCCAGGCCGATGGGCTGCACTTCGGGCTGTGCGAGCAGCAGGCGGGCCAAGGCTTCGGCCTGGTCGGCGGCGACGGAGATCTCGAAGCCGTCCTCGCCGGTGTAGCCGCTGCGGGTGGCGAAGGCGGGGATGCCGCCGATCTCCACGGCACCGCCCGTCATGAACACGAAGCGCTCGATGCCGGGCGACAGGCGCGCCAGCACTTCGGCGGCCTGCGGCCCCTGCAGTGCGAGCAGTGCGTGGTCGGGCATTGGCTCGACGCGGCAGCGATGGCCGATCTTTGCCTGGATGTGGGCGATGTCCGCCGCCTTGCAGGCGCCGTTGACGACGACGAAGAGCGCGTCGTTGCCCTCGTTGAAGAACATCAGGTCGTCGAGGATGCCGCCATCGTCATTGAGCAGCAGGCCGTAGCGCTGCTTGCCGGGCGCCAGGCCGATGACGTCGACGGGCATCAGGGTTTCGAAGGCCGCTGCGGCGTCCGGCCCGACCAGGCGCAGCTGGCCCATGTGCGAGATGTCGAACAGGCCGGCTGCCGTGCGGGTGTGCTTGTGCTCGCCCATGAGCCCGGCGGGATACTGCACGGGCATGCTGTAGCCGGCGAAGGGCACCATGCGCGCACCGAGCTCGACGTGGAGGTTGTACAGCGGGGTCTTGAGCAGGTCGGCGGTGGCAGCGGTGGTCAAGGGAGTCTCCTTGAAGGGGCAGTCGAAATCCATGGCCCAGGCCATGTGCTACCCCTGCTGTCCGCTTTACCTGAGAGATTCACCCCACGATCGGGGTTTGCTCCTTCGGTGGATGATTTGGCGCGCATGACGCGGCCTGTCATCTCTCTCCAGCCGGGAAAACGCCCCAACGAAACGGGGGCGCCTTGTCAGTCCTTTTGCCTGAGCGTTCGGCTTGCCTGAACGGTGCCTGCGCCTTCGGCGGCCCCTGCCAGTGCGGGGCTCTCTCCTGACGAAGAGAGTTTATACGGCGTGCCGATGGTTTTCCGGTTCCCGGCGATTGATTTTTTGCAATTGCCTGCCTGGCGGCTTGCGCGTCATGCCATGGCCGCCTTGGGCGCATCGTCCTTCGCCGCCATGCCGTAGGTCTTGAGGTACATCTCGCGCAAGTGTTCGCCCGCCGTGCAGGCCGAGAACCGGGGCGACTCGCCTTCGGCCACCGTTCCCGGCACCGGCTCGATGCGCGCGAAATAGTCGGGCTCGTAGAAGAAGGGGATCGAATAGCGCGGCGCGCCGCCCGAATGCAGGTTGCGCACGCGATGCGGGTTCGAGTGGTACAGGCCGTTCGTCCAGCGGGGAATCATGTCGCCCAGGTTCACCACGAAGCAGCCTTCCATCGGCGTGGCCGGCACCCAGCGGCCGTCGGGCATCTGCACCTCCAGCCCTCCGTGCGAATCCTGGGCCAGGATCGTGATCGCGCCCCAGTCGGTGTGCGCGCCTGCGCCGAAGGTGCGCTCGTCCGCCCCTTCAGGATGCGCGGGGTAGCGGATCATGCGAAGCGTCACCATGGGGCTTTCTGCGGTGTCGTCGAAAAAGCCCTCGGGCAGGTCGAGCGACAAGGCGAGCAGCTGCATCAATCGACGAGACAGGCCCAGCATCGACTGGATGTAGGCCTCGCACTGCGCCGGCGCCTCGGGCACCTCTTCGGGCCACTGGTTGTGGCCGTAGGTCTGGTAGCCGGCCAGCACGTAGGGATGGTCGGCCGGATACGCCATGCCGCAATAAAAGCTTTCCTTCAGGTCCGGGCGTGCGGTCGCATCGAGGGTTTGCGCACCCAGGTTCTCGTAGCCTCGCATCGTTGGCGAATGGCGCATGTCCATGGCGGCGCGACGCTGTGGCGGCACGTCGAGAAGCTTTGCTGCAAGCTTGAACTGTGCGTCCACCCTGTTGGCGTCGATACCGTGATTGCGCACATAGAAGAACCCTGAAATCGTGGCGGCATGGCGCATCAGCCGTGCAGCCTCGGCGCTGCCGGGGGCGCCCGGCATCAAGGCATCGCCCAGGTCGATGAGCGGAATCGCCGCGATGTTGTCCGCGGCCATCTCAAGCCTTCAACTGGCGCGCCTTGGCGGCCGGCAGGAAGCCGTCGGTCCAGATGTCCGCCGGCTTGGGTGCGCTGGGCAGGGCGAACGCCGCCACCGTCTCGTCGATCGTGGCCTGCAGGCGTTCGGTCGTCGCAGCGCCCCAGCCATGGGATCGCGTGCCGGGCGTGACCATGCTGCCGTCCACGATCAACTGCAGGCGTTCGAGTTCGATCGGCTCGTTGGCCAGCGGCTCGCGCGTCTTGATGGCTGCGGCGCCGGCTTTCACGTCGGCAATGGCGTCGATCCAGCCGCGCGTGGTGGCCGCGACAAACGCCTTCATCGCCTCGGCCTGCTCCATGCTCTTGGCGTTGGCCACCAGGCCGTTGCCGTACGACTTCATGCCGTAGTCGGAGAAGCGGAACATGCGGATCTGGTCGAGAGACATGCCGCGCGCCTTCAGGTTGAGCAGGCCGGTGAAGTAGAAGTAGGCCGCGCCGTCGAAGTCGCCGCGCACGAAGCGCGTGTCGCCGATGTCTGGTGCGACGTTCTCCCACTTCACGCCCGAGGCGTCGAAGTTCTGGGCGCGCGCGAATGCCGGGAAGAGCTTGCGCGAGGCATTGAACGGCTGGCCCAGCAGCGTCTTGCCGGCAAAGTCTGCCGGCTTCTGGATCGGGCCATCCTTGCGCACGAGGATCGCGTTGGGGTTGAGGTCGTACTGGATCGCCACCGCCTTCAGCGCCGCGCCGGCATTCTTCACATTGAATTCGATCATCGTCGACAGGTCGGCCGAGGCGCAGTCGTAGGCGCCGCCCGCCACCAGGCTGATGGCGGCAGCCGAGCCGTTGCCGGTGTCGATGGTCACGTCCAGCCCCGCGTCCTTGTAGTAGCCGCGCTGCTGCGCGACCAGGAAGCCCGCTGCGGTGGCTTCGACCTTCCAGCCGAGGTTGAACTTGAAGGGCTTGAGGTTGCCCTGGGCGCGCACCAGCGGCGTGGCGGCAAGAAGGGCTGCGGCGCCGGTGGCGCGAAGAAGGGAACGACGTTGCATGGCGAACTCCGGAATCAGACGAAGGCAATCTCCCCGGCCAGCTCGATGGCATGGACCGCGGATCGCGCAGCACGACGCTGCGCGTTCAGAGCAATTTCCGGGCGGCCAGGGCGCATCGGGGCAAGATGCGAAGGCGGCTGAACGCTTCTACTCGTGCATCGAAGGTTGCAGCATCCGTGCCACGCGCAGGGCCCGTCCGCACCGCGGCAGCCACGCGCTCGATGCACGTCTGGAGTGCATCGGATGGTCATTTGCGCCTGCAGTTGGTGCATGGCCCGCACCACCTTCGCAATGCGTGGTGGCATCGCATCGGGGCATCAAAAATTGCTGGCGTCCGAGGGCGAATCAATGTGAAAATGCACGCAAGAGTAGAAGCGTTCACCGCTTGTGACCTTGCCGCACGTGCAAGGCCCATCACGAGCCGGCCGGGAATTGCTCTTGGACGCCGCCAGCGAGCGGACGGTCACCAAGAGCTTCGTTGCAGATGCAGCCCCGCCCATCCCGGCCTGGCATTTGCTCCCGTGCTCCGACCGGCCGCTCGCAGGCACCCACTTGTCTGTCATTGATTCAGGAGCAACCGTCATGAGCAACGCCACCTACGACATGGCCGAACTGCAAAAGGAATCGCGCATGGGCGCGATCGGTTCGGAAACCACCACCCGCGAGATTCGCCGCATCGACATTTCCGATTTCGAGAACCGCAAGGCCGAGATCGCAGACCAACTCTGGGACGCTGCCGTCGACGTCGGCTTCTTCCAGATCGCGAACCACGGCATCGACCTGTCGGAGATCCGCGCAGCCTTCGAGATGGCCGAGCGTTTCTTCGCACTGCCCGACGAAGTGAAGGGCCAATACCCGCTCAAGGCCAATGCCGGCTGGGAAAGCCGGGCGCAGGTGCGTCCTTCGACCGGCACGGCCGACCAGAAGGAGAGCTACCAGATCACGCGCACCCGCATGGAAGGCCTGTATCCCACCGAGGAAGAACTGCCCGGCTTCAAGAAGGCCATGCACGATTTCGAGCTCAAGAGCTGGGAGGTGGGGATGAAGGTGCTGTCGTGCTTTGCGCTCAAGCTGGGCTTTGACGAAGACTTCTTCCGCCGTGCCCACGACATGGACAGCAGCACCTATCAGAGCACGCTGCGCCTGCTGCACTACTACGCCATCCCGCCCGAGATGCAGGACAAGCTCTCGCTGTGGCGCGCCGGCGCGCACACCGATTTCGACTGCCTCACGCTGCTCTATCAGCGCCAGGGTCAGGGCGGCCTGCAAGTGCTGCCGGGCAAGGAAGCCGAGAACCAGGCATGGACGCCGATCCCGCCCGAGGAAGACCTCATCACCTGCAACATCGGCGACATGCTCATGCGCTGGAGCGACGACAAGCTGCCCAGCAACTTCCACCGCGTGAAGAACCCGCTGCCCGGCGAATACATGGGGCCGCGCTACAGCCTGGCTTTCTTCTGCCAGGCCAACACCGATGCACTGATCGAGTCGCCCACCGGCAAGTACGCCCCGATCACGGCGGGTGACTACCTCAAGCAGCGCATCGCGGCGAACTTCAAGAAGGGGTATTGAGCGAGTCCCCCTCGGGGGATGCCTTGCCGGTTAGGGGCGCCGCACTTCCAGCGGCTGCTTGCCCCAATACACGCCGGCGAGTTGATCGAGCCGCACGGTGCCGCCGGTGGAGGGCGCATGCACGAAGCGGCCGTCGCCCACGTAGATGCCGGCGTGGGTGGGGCGGCCGCGGCCGAAGATGACCAGGTCGCCGGTGCGGATGTCGTCGCGGCTCACGGGCTCGCCAAAGCTGGACAACTGCGCCACGGTACGCGGCGGTGCGAGGCCGGCGCGGCTGCGGTAGACGTAGCCGATCAGGCCGCTGCAGTCGAAGCCGCTGTCAGGCGTGTTGCCGCCGTAGCGGTAAGGTGTGCCCACCAGGCCCAGGGCGTGGATGGCGATGTCCTCGGATTGCTCCGAGCTCAGCGGCACGTAGTTCCAGGAAGACGGGGCGGACGTGCGCGTGGGGGCGCTGCCGCAGGCCGCCAACAGTGCGCTGGCGGCGATCATGAAAGCGGCGGCGGGCCATCGAAGGGCGGGCAAGGCGGTCTCTGCTGGCTTCGGTTGCTATGAATCCTATAGCGGCAACGCCCCGCAATGCCAGCTGGCGAGGCGCTTGTGGGGTCTTGCCGGCCCGAATCTGTTGCGTGAAGGGAACGCGTGGCCCGGTCTGGGTCCTCGGCTCAGCTTGGATCGGCCATGTGCAATGCCTTCTGCCGCGATGCGAGCGCCGCACCGATGAACAGCGCCAGTGCCGAGACGATGAGGCCGCGCTCCAGTCCGCCGGGGCCGTCGGAGACCCAGCCGACGGCGATCGGGCCGATGATCTGGCCGAAGGCGAAAGCCACGGTGAACGCGCTGATGCCGGCCGACCAGGACTGCTGCGGCAGGTTGTGCCGCACCAACGCCGTCGTCGAGGCCACCACCGACAGGAACACCGCACCGAACACGATGCCCGACGCGAAGACCACCGGCACCGCGCTCGTCAGCGCCGGCAGGATGCAGACCGCACCCAGCAGCGCATTGAGGATGGCCAGCGATTCGCCGCCCTTGAAGCGGTCCAGCATGCGCGCCCAGATGCGAGATGAAGCCACCACCGCCAGGCCCAGCAACGTGTAGAAGGTGGTGATCAACACCGCGCTCATGCCTTGCTGCTTGAGCAGCGCGACCACGAAAGTCATGTAGCCGATGTAGCCCACGCCGAACATGAAGTAACCGGCCAGCCCGAACGCGAATCGGCCGATCGGAAAATGGCTCTCGGCCCCCCGCGCCGCCGGCGCTTCGCCAATCGCCTTCGAAGGCGTGGCCATCAACACCGTGGCCAACAGGCAGGCGGAACCCAGCGCGAACCACGGCCATTGCCAGGCATGCGCCGCGCCGTGCGCCTCGGCCGCATGCAACGCCGGCGGAACGAACAGGGCTGACAGCGCAATGCCGATGCCCGTGCCGCCGTAGTACAGGCCGATCAGAAATCCCGCGCGCGAGCTGTGCATGGAGCCCAGGCGCGCCGAGAGCACGCCGCCTGCGATGAACGTGAACGCGCTTGCCATGCCCGCGCACACGCGCTGCACCAGCAGGGCGGCGGTGTCGGTCACCGTGCCCGACATCAGCATGAAGACACCGGCGAGCACTGCCCCCGCGATCAGCAGTCGCCAGACGCCCAGGCGTCGCATCAGCGCCGGCGTGGCCAGCGCCCCCAGAAAGTAGCCCAATGCGTTGGCGGTGTTCATGGTGCCGGCCAACAGATAGGACCAGCCCAGATCCTCCCGCATGGGCGGCAGCAGCAGGCCGTAGGAAAACCGCGAGAAACCCAACGCGCAGGCGGCGGCCAGCGAGAGGGCCAGCGCCACCAGCACCGGGTGGTTTTCCACCAAGCGTTGACGCGGACTCATTCGCTGAAGGCGATCGGCAGCTTAGACAGCGCCACTGCCAGCCGCGCGCCCACCTGCGCGTTGTGGCGGGCCAGCGCGATGTTGGCCGCAAGGCTGCGGCCGCCCGACAGCGCGACGATGCGTGAAAGCAGGAAGGGCGTGATCGCCTTGCCGCGGATGCCTTGGGCCTGCGCTTCGTCCAGGGCCTGACGCGTGAGCGCATCGGCTTCGGCCGCGGGCAGTGCGTCGGCTTCGGGCACGGGGGTGCTCAGCAGCACGCCGCCGCCCAGCCCCAGTTCCCACTGTGTGCGAATGAAGCGTGCCTGCGCGGCCGGCTCGTCCAGCCGCAGGTCGGCCCGATGGCCGCTGTCGCGCTGCCAGAACGCGGCGAAGTTGTCCTGCTCGCAACTGAGCACTGGCACGCCGTGCGTTTCGAGGTATTCGAGCGTCAGCCCGATGTCCAGGATCGACTTGGCACCGGCACACACCACGGCCACCGGCGTGCGCGCCAGTTCCTGCAGGTCGGCCGAGATGTCGAAGCTGGCGGCCGCGCCCCGGTGCACGCCGCCGATGCCGCCGGTGACGAAGACCTCGATGCTCGCCAGGTGGGCGCAGATCATCGTGGCGGCCACGGTGGTGGCGCCGAGGCTGCCGTCCGCGAGCACGCCGGGCAGATCGCGCCGGCTGACCTTGCGCGCGTTGCCGTCGCGTGCCAGTCGCTCCAGCGCCTCGTCGTCCAGGCCGATGCGGATGCGTCCGTCCATCAACGCGATGGTGGCGGGCTCGGCGCCCTGGGCGCGGATCTCGGCTTCCAGCGCATGTGCCGTCTGCAGGTTCTGCGGGTAGGGCATGCCGTGCGCGATCAAGGTCGATTCAAGTGCGACCAGCGGACGGCCTTCGGCGCGCGCGGCCGCCGCGGCCGGACTGAAGCGCAGCCAGCGGTGCGCGTGCGTGGAGGAGATCGGCACAGCATTCATGTTCATCGCCATTGAAGAAGCAGGGACCACGGCTGGCGGCTCATGTGCCGGTCGACACAGCCTGTGCTGCCTGCGCCGCACCCCTGCGGGAGATAGCTTGGGTCGAGGTGCCCGGTGCCCGGCGCAAAGACGATGCGTCTTCGCGTCACCGATTGCAGCACGTTGCCGCCGATGGTGTCGAAGCCCTGGCCGTCGACGTCCACGACAACGTCGCAATGCATCGGCAGACCGCCACGGCCTGTGACGTGGGCCTGCAATGCACGTCCCAGGTCGTCGAAGCGGTCGAGCTCGGCAGCGCCGGCGCGCGTCTGGCACATCAGGTCGCCGACGCGTGGCGACGTGGTGGCGAGTTCGCAGGCGCGCAGGGCGTAGCGCGTGCCGTGTCCGTTCGACTCTTCGGCACCCGCCTTCCAGGCTGCCGCCGCGTAGTCGACGTGGGCGGCCGAGAAAGTGAACTCGTCTTGCGCCAAGCCCGCCTCGCGCGCCGCCCACGAGATGAAAGCGGCGGACCAGGGCGTGTCGATCACCGCCACGCGGGTGAGCGCCACCTGCGCGGCTCGCAACTCGCTGCTGCTGAGGCCCTGGTCCGGCCCGACGCCGAGTCCCTGAAGCCGATCCGAGCTTGCCTGATCGAGCGCCTGCGCGACGAGCCAGCGCTGCGCCGGGCGCAGTCCGCCGAAGCGCAATTGAGAGGGCAAACGATCACCTTCGGGCTCGACCGCGCGCCAGTAGGCCACGACGCGCTGCCACGGCGCGGCGTCGAGCCAGGACGCGCGCGTGTCCTCGGCTTCGGCTCGCCCCGAAGTGATGAGCCGGCCTTCGGCGTCGAGGGCCTGGCCGCCGAAGGCCTGGTGTTCCAGCATGGCCAGTTGCGCCATCCGAAGGGCGCGGGGGCGAGCCGGCGCGCTGGCGCCCGCCATGCAGGCGGCTGCTGCTGCATCGGCAGGCATGGGCGCCGGCGCCGGGCTCGCTTGGGCGGGCATCAGGGTCAACAGCGGCAGGCAGAGGCAGGCGGCGATCGCGCCGGGAAAAAGCGTCATTGGTCCGAGCATAGAACGAGCCGGCGCCCCGGGGCAGGCGCACCACCGGTCCGGCCGCGCTTGCGAAGGCCGCCGCCGAGGAATAGATTGGGCGCCCCCACAGGCCGCGCCACCTGGGCGGTCACTGGATCGAACAACCGAAGGAGACATCCATGGCTGCGTTGACGGTGAATGGCAAGTCGCACAATTTCGAGGGCGATGCCAACATGCCCCTGCTTTGGTTCCTGCGCGATGAACTGCGCATGACCGGCACCAAGTTCGGATGCGGCATGGCGCTGTGCGGCGCATGCACAGTGCATCTGGATGGCGCCGCGGTGCGATCGTGCAGCGTGCCGATGAGCGCCGCGCTGGGCCACCAGGTGACCACCATCGAAGGGCTGGATGCCAAGGGCCAGCATCCCTTGCAGGTGGCCTGGCGCGAAGCCGGCGTGCCGCAATGCGGCTATTGCCAGGGCGGCCAGATCATGCAGGCGGCCGCGCTGCTCAAGGACAAGAAGAACCCGAGCGACGCGGAGATCGATGCCGCCATGTCCGGCAACATCTGCCGCTGCGGCACCTACACGCGCATCAAGGCGGCCATCAAGCAAGCCGCGGGCACACAGGCATGACAGGGAGAACGACATGAACACATCAGTCAACTCCGTTGCTTCCACGTCCGGCCTGACCCGCCGCGCCCTCCTTGGTGCGGGCGCTGCCGGCGCCTTCGTCTTCGGCCTGGGTTGGCACCCTGGCGCCGGCGCGCAGGGCGAGGCCAAGAAATACGGCGGCGCAGGCATGCCCAACGGCGTGGTGGAAGACCCGACCGTCTTCGTCGCCATTGCCGCGGACGGCATCGTCGCCATCACCTGCCACCGCGCCGAGATGGGCCAGGGCGTTCGCACCGGCGTGCCGATGATCCTGGCCGACGAACTGGAGGCCGATTGGGCCAAGGTCCGCGTCACGCAGGCGCCCGGCGACGAGGCGCGCTATGGCAACCAGGACACCGACGGCTCACGCACCACGCGCCACTTCTTCATGCCCATGCGCCGCTGCGGCGCGGCGGCACGGCAGATGCTGGAATCGGCCGCCGCTGCGCGCTGGGGCGTACCGGTAGCGGAGGTGAGCGCGCGCAATCACCAACTGGTGCACGGGCCGAGCGGGCGCACGCTGGGCTTCGGCGAGGTGGCCGCAGACGCCGCCAAGCTGCCGGTGCCCGCCACGGCCGATCTGCGGCTGAAGAAGCCGGCCGACTTTCGCTACATCGGCACGGGCAAGGTGCCGATCGTCGATGGTTTCGACATCACCACAGGGCGCGCTCAGTTCGGCATCGATGTGCTGCAGCCCGACATGCTCTTCGCGGTGGTGGCGCGCAGCCCGAGCTACGGCGGCAGCCTCAAGCGCTTCGACGCGGCCGAGGCGATGAAGGTGCCGGGCGTGGTCAAGGTGGTGGAGATCAAGGGGTCTCCTGTGCCCGCGGCCTACCTGCCGTTGCCCGGCGTGGCCGTGATCGCGACGAACACCTGGGCGGCGATGCAGGGCCGCAAGGCGCTCAAGCTCGAATGGGAGGGCGGCCCCAACGGCAACTACGACTCGACCGCGTACCGGGCCGAACTCGAAGCCGCGGCGGCCAAGCCTGGCAAGGTGGTCCGCACCGCCGGTGACGTGGACGCGGCCATGAAGTCGGCCGACAAGGTGGTGAAGGCGAGCTACTACATCCCGCATCTGGCGCAGGCGCCGATGGAGCCGCCCAGCGCCACCGCACGCGTGGCCAACGGCCGCTGCGAGCTATGGGGGCCGTTCCAGAGCCCGCAGGCCGTGCGCGGTGACGTGGCCAAGCGACTGGGCATGGATGCCAAGGACGTGACCGTCAACGTCACTCTGCTGGGCGGCGGCTTCGGCCGCAAGAGCAAGGGCGATTTCGCGACCGAGGCCGCCCTGCTGGCGGGGCAGACCGAAGGCAAGCCGGTCAAGGTGATCTGGACGCGCGAGGACGACCTGCATCACGGCTTCTATCACACGGTGTCGGTGGAACACCTCGAGGCCGGCCTGGACAAGTCGGGCAAGCCGGTGGCGTGGCTGCATCGCAGCGTCGGGCCGACGCTGATGGCGTTGTTCATGCCCGATCCGAAGCTCGAATCGCCGATCGAGCTGGGCATGGGCCTGGCCAACGTCCCGTTCGCCGTGAGCAACCTGCGCCTGGAGAACCCGGAAGCGGCGGCCCACACGCGCGTGGGCTGGTATCGGGCCGTCTCGAACATCCCGCATGCCTTTGCCATCCAGTCGTTCGTGGACGAACTGGCGGTGGCCGCGGGCCGCGATCCGAAGGACTTCCTGCTGGAGCTGCTGGGGCCGCCGCGCAAGATCGATCCGCGCGACGTCAACGACACCTGGAACCATGGCGAGGATCCGGCGCTCTACCCGATCGACACCGGTCGCCTGCGCCGCGTGGCCGAACTGGCGGCCAAGGAAGCCGGCTGGGGACGGAAGATGGACAAGGGACACGGCCTGGGCATTGCCGCGCACTACAGCTTCACCACCTACGTGGCGTCCGTCGTCGAAGTGGCGGTGGGCGACAAGGGCGAGCTGGTCATCCCGCGCGTGGACATCGCCATCGATTGCGGCGGCATCGTCAATCCGGAGCGTGTGCGGGCGCAGATGGAAGGCGCTTGCGTGATGGGCATCGGCAATGCGCTGGCGGGCGAGATCAGCTTCAAGGACGGCCGGCCCATGCAGGACAACTTCCATCAGTACGAGGTGCTGCGCATGAGTGCGGCGCCGCGCGAGATCCGCGTCCACATGGTGCCTGGTGACTACGACGCACCCTTGGGTGGGGTGGGTGAGCCGGGCGTGCCGCCGATCGCTCCGGCGCTGTGCAATGCGATCCACGCGGCGACCGGCAAGCGCATCCGCAACCTGCCGATCCGCGATCAGATGAAGGCCTGAGCGGGCCCGGCTTCAGCCCTGGGTGCCTCGGTGCGCCCAGCCGGTGGTGTGGCGCTCGATGGCGCTGAAGACTTCGTACATCAGCATGGCCATCGCGCCCACCACCACCAGGCCGGCGAAGGCCAGGCCCATCTGCATGGCCGAGCCGGCGGAGATCAGCAGGTAGCCGATGCCTTCGTTCGCGGCGGTCATCTCCGACACCGTCGTCCCCACGAAGGCCAGCGTGATCGCCACCTTGAGCGAACCGTAGAAGTAGGGCATGGAGCGCGGCAGGCCGATCTTGATCAGCACGTCCCATCGCTTGGCGCCCAGCACGCGCAGCACGTCTTCGAGTTCGGGCTCCAGCGTGGCCAGGCCGGTGGCGATGTTCACCATGATTGGAAAGAAGCTGATCAGGAACGCGGTGAGGATGGCCGGGCCGACGCCGATGCCGAACCACACGACCAGGATCGGCACGAAGGCGGCCTTGGGCAGCGCGTTGAAGGCCGTCATCAGCGGATACACGGCCGCATACGCAATGCGCGAACTGCCGATCACGAAGCCCAGCAGCACGCCCACCACGATGGCCAGGCCGAAGCCGGCCATCGTCACCCAGAAGGTGCGCCAGGCATGACCGGCGATGATGGTCTTGAACTCCCAGAACTGCGTCCAGATGCGCCAGGGACTCGGGAAGATGAACTCCGAGACTTCGAAGGCCGAGCAGATGATCTGCCACAGCGCGATCACCGCGACCAGCAGCAGCCAGGGCGACCAGCGTTCGATGCGTTTGTTGTAGGTCATGAGCAGGAGAAAAGGTGTGAACGCGAGGCGGCGAAGTTATTGGGCGATGGCTGGCGAAACCTGCCCGCCGGCGGCGCCCGAGCGGATGGCGCCGATGTGGCCGCGCAGCTCCAGCACGATGTCGGTGAATTCCTTGGTGTAGGTCACGTCCAGCTCGCGCGGGCGCGGCAGCTCGATCTCGCGGCGCACGACGAAGCGGCCCGGGCTCTTGCTCATCACGTAGACCGTGTCGGCCAGGAACACCGATTCGCGCAGGTCGTGGGTGACCAGGATGACGTTGAAGCGCTGCTCGGTCCACAGGTCGCGCAGGATGCACCACAGCTCCTCGCGCGTGAAGGCGTCGAGCGCGCCGAACGGCTCGTCGAGCAACAGCATCTTGGGTTCGTGGATGAGCGCGCGGCAGATGCTGGCGCGCTGCTGCATGCCGCCGGAAAGCTGCCACGGAAACTTGTCCTCGTAGCCGCCAAGGCCGACCTTGGCCAGCAGGCGTCGCGCGCGGTCCTCGTACTCCTTGCGCTTGGCCTTGAAGCTGGAGCGATAGGGCTCCACGATCTCCAGCGGCAGCAGGACGTTGTCCAGCGTCGTGCGCCAGGGCAGCAGCGATGACGACTGGAAGGCCATGCCCGAGATCTTCAGCGGGCCGGTGACCGGTTTGCCGTCGACACGGATGCGGCCCATCGAGGGCATGCGCAGGCCGGTCGTCAGCTTCATGAAGGTGGACTTGCCGCAGCCCGAAGGCCCGACGATGGCAATGAATTCGCCGCGGTTCACCTTCAGGTCGATGGCTTCGACCGCGAAGTGGTTCTCGCGCAGCAGTTGTTCGTTGTAGGCGAGCCAGACATCGTCGAAATGCACGAAGGGCTCTTCGCCGGGTGCGGGGTTGTCATTGGCTGGCATGGTGCAAAGCGAAGTAGTGGGCGGCGTTTGTCAAAAGCGCCGGCCGCGGCCATCCGCGTACCGGCGCATGCGAGAGAGTCATCGATTCAGAACATGGCGTGCGGCGCCTGGTGCGCCGACCACGTCACTTCTTGGGCAGGATGTCCAGCGCAGCCTTCGACGGCAGCATGGCCGAGGTCCAGACGTCGTTGGCACTCACGCGGGTCTTGGTGTTGAAGGCATCCGACACTTGCGATGCCATCAGCGACAGGCGGGCAGGCTCGACCACGCCGAAGCCTTCGGAGCGCGCATCGGGGCTGTTGATCACGGTGTCGATGGCCAGCTTCAGGCGACGCGTCTCGAGGTTGGTGTCGATGATGCCGTCGCGCGCCTTGACCGACTTGATGGCCTCGGCCGGGTTGGCCAGGACTTCCTTGGTGCCCTTGAGGAACGCGCCGAGGAAAGCCTTGACCGCCTCTGGCTTTTCCTTGAGCAGCTTGGGCGAGGCGATGATGGCGTTGCCATACAGCTTCACGCCGTAGTCGGGGTATTGCAGCACCACGATGTCCGATGCCTTGGCGCCGCGGGCTTCCAGGTTGAGCAGCGACGTGAAGGTGAAGCCGGTGATGGCGTCGATATCGCCGCGCACGAGCATGGTTTCGCGCAGCGTCGGATCCATCGCGGTCCAGTTGACCGCGCCGATGCCGTTGGCCTTGGCGAAGATCGGGAAAGCGCGGCGACCGGCGTCGAACACCGGGGCGCCCAGCTTCTTTCCGGTGAGGTCGGTGGGCTTGGTGATGCCGCTCTTCTTGAGCGCCATGGCCGAAGCGGGTGTGTTGTTGTAGACCATCATCACCGCGACCGGCTTGTTGGGGCTGTCGGGGTTGTTGGCGTGGAATTCCATCAGCGCCGCCATGTCGGCGAAGCCCATGTCGTAAGCGCCCGAGGCGACCCGCGTGACCGTTCCGCCGGAGCCGTTGCCGGCGTCCACGCTCACGTCCAGGCCAGCGTCCTTGAAGTAGCCCTTGGCGGCGGGATGCAGGAACAGGGCGGCGGGGCCTTCGAAGCGCCAGTCCAGCTGAAACTTGATCGGCGTCTGTGCATGAGCGGCGCTGACACCGAGGCCCAGGGCAGAAGCGGCGAGGAAGGACTGAAGCAGCTGGCGCTTGTTGATCATTTGTGTTGAAGCTTGTTAATGACGGTGACCAATTCAAGCAATAAGAATGCCTGCACGGTATTGGTGCCAGCCCGTAAGGGGGAACCATTGGAGTGCCGAGTCGAAGATGTCGCGGTCAGGATTGGTGCATCGTGATCGGGGCATGCACCAAGTTGGAGATTGCTGCGCGAGAGGGATTCGCAGCAGCGCTAGCCGGTCATCGCGCCTCATCCGGCAAGCGCCAATTCACCGATGCTGCGTCAGCGATGTGAGAGGCCAGTTCGTGAGTTTTTAGATTTGGCCGAAATAGGTGTTCCCGGCAGCGTGACCGCGCGCTCGACGATCACCCTTTCGTACCAGTAGACCGCGGTCGCGGCACCGCGCGACCGCGCCAAGCCATCAGCGATGGCTCGCCGGCACCTGTGCGTTCGCCACCGCCAGCGCCGTCATGTTGATCACCCGGCGCACGGTGGATGAGGGGGTCAGCACGTGGGCCGACCGTGCCGCACCCAGCAGTACCGGGCCAACCGTCACGCCGTGCCCGCCCGTCATCTTCAAGACGTTGTAGAGGATGTGCGCTGCGTCGAGGTTGGGGCACATGAGCAGGTTGGCGTCACCGGTGAGCGAGGTTTCGGGCAATGCATTGCGCCGCACGCTCGCCGACAGCGCCGAGTCGCCGTGCATCTCACCGTCGCATTCCACGTCGGGCTCCATCTGCGCGAACAGGTCGCGCGCCAGGCGCATCTTCTTGGCCGAGGCCCGCGTCGAGGTGCCGAAGTTGGAGTGCGACAGGAACGCCACCTTCGGTGGCAGGCCGAAGCGGCGGATTTCCTCGGCGGCCATGCCGGCGATGCCCGCCAGCATCTCGGCGCTCGGGTCTTCATGGACGTTGGTGTCGGCCACGAAGAGGGTGTGGCTGTCCAGCGTGAGCGCATTGAGCGTGGCGAAGCCCGGCGCGCCGCGCTTGAGGCCGATGATGTTGCGGATGTGTTCCAGGTGCGCGTCGAAGCGGCCCACCAACCCGCACAGCATGGCGTCGGCATCGCCCAGGTGCACCATCAGCGCAGCGATGGTGGTGTTGGACCGCCGCACCATCACCTTGGCCGCTTCAGGCGTGACGCCGTTGCGCGCCATCAGCTTGTGGAAGGCCTCCCAGTAGATGCGGAAGCGCGGATCGTCCTCAGGGTTGGTGACCTCGACGTCGACGCCGGGCTTGATGTGCAGGCCGGCCTTCTTGATGCGCGCCTCGATCACCGCCGGTCGGCCCACCAGGATCGGCGTTGCAATACCTTCGTCCACTGCCCACTGGGCGGCGCGCAGTGCGCGTTCGTCCTCGCCGTCCGCATAGGCCAGGCGCTTGGACGTGGCCAGCTTGGCGGCGGCGAACACCGGACGCATGAACATGCCCGTGTGATAGACGAAGCGGGTCAACTGGTCGCGGTAGGCGGCCAGGTCTTCGATGGGGCGGGTGGCCACGCCCGAGGCTTGCGCCGCCTTCGCCACCGCCGGCGCGATGCGCAGGATCAGGCGCGAATCGAAGGGCGTGGGGATGATGTAGTCTGGCCCGAAGGACAGTTCCTTGCCGGCGTAGGCATTGGCCACTTCTTCGCTGATATCGGCCTTGGCCAGTTCGGCGATCTCGCGCACGCAGGCGAGCTTCATTTCCTCGGTGATCTTCGTGGCGCCGCAATCGAGCGCACCGCGGAAGATGTAGGGAAAGCACAGCACGTTGTTGACCTGGTTCGGATAGTCCGAGCGGCCGGTCGCGATGATGCAGTCCGGGCGCGCGGCCTTGGCCAGTTCGGGGCGGATCTCGGGCTCGGGGTTGGCCAGGGCCAGGATGATCGGCTTGTCGGCCATCGACTTGACCATGTCCGCGCTCAACACGCCGGCTGCGGAGCAGCCCAGGAACACATCGGCGCCCTTGACCACGTCGGCCAGGGTGCGCGCGTCGGTGCTCTTTTGCGCAAAGCGCGCCTTTGACTCGTCGAAGCCGCCGGCGCGGCCTTCGTAGATCAGGCCCTTCGAATCGCAGGCGTAGATGTTGGCGACCTTCGCGCCCAGGCCCACCATGACATCGAGGCAGGCAATGGCGGCGGCGCCGGCACCGGAAACGGCGATCTTCACCGACTCGATCTTCTTGCCCTGCAGTTCCAGCCCGTTGATGAGCGCCGCTGCCGAGATGATGGCCGTGCCGTGCTGGTCGTCGTGGAACACCGGAATGTTCATGCGGTCGCGCAGCTTGCGTTCGATGTAGAAGCACTCTGGCGCCTTGATGTCCTCGAGGTTCACGCCGCCCAGCGTGGGTTCGAGCGCGGCGATGATCTCGACGAGCTTGTCCGGGTCGCGCTCCGCCAGTTCGATGTCGAACACGTCGATGCCGGCGAATTTCTTGAACAGGCAACCCTTTCCCTCCATCACCGGCTTGGCCGCCATCGGTCCGATGTCGCCCAGGCCAAGGACGGCGGTGCCGTTGGTGACCACGCCCACAAGGTTGCCGCGCGAGGTGAACTCATAGGCCTTGGCCGGGTCGGCCTCGATGTCCAGGCACGGATAGGCGACGCCGGGCGAGTAGGCCAGGGACAGGTCGCGCTGGTTCAGCAGCGCCTTGGTGGGCGTGATGGAGATCTTGCCGCGCGTGGGGCTGCGGTGATAGTCGCGGGCGGCTTCGCGCAGGGCTTGCTCGGCCGGTGACAGTTCATTTTGGGCCATGGTCTCTCCTTGGGTCCTTGTTGTGGTTGAAATTGAAATCGGGATTCGAAAACGCGAAAAGAGAGGCTACCGCAAGCGGTGCCTCTCTTTCGAGTGGGGTTACACGCGAATGAAACGAAATGCCTGTCCGCGTGGGCGGTCCGTGGGACCGCCTCGGAAGCGCTCGCTCAGGTGGCGTCGGGCATCACCGGGTGCTGCGCCATCGCTTCGAGCGCGCGGACCAGCGCGCTGTGGTCGGCCTGGCCGTGGCCCAGCGCGGCGCACGCGTTCATCAGTTGGGCGGCGCTGGCGGTCTGGGGCAGGGCCACGCCTAGGGCGCGCGCGCCGGTCATCGCGAGATTCAAGTCCTTCTGGTGCAGCGAGATGCGGAAACCAGGTTCGAAGGTGCGCTTGATCATGCGCTCGCCATGCACTTCGAGAATGCGGCTGGAGGCAAAGCCGCCCATCAGCGCCTGGCGCACCTTGGCCGGATCGGCACCGGCCTTGGAGGCGAACACCAGCGCCTCGCCCACGGCCGCGATGTTCAGCGCCACGATGATCTGGTTGGCTACCTTGGTGGTTTGGCCGTCGCCGTTGCCGCCCACCAGGGTGATGTTCTTGCCCATCTTCTCGAGCAGCGGACGCACCCGGCCGAAGACGCCTTCGTCACCGCCGCACATGATGGTGAGGCTGGCCGCCTTGGCACCCACCTCGCCGCCGGAGACGGGTGCGTCGATGTAGTCGCAGCCCAATTCACGAATCCTGGCCGCGAAGCCCTTGGTGGCGATCGGATCGATGGAGCTCATGTCCACCACCACCTTGCCCTTGGACAGGCCTGCGGCCACGCCGCCATCGCCGAACAGCACCAGTTGCACGTCGGGCGTGTCGGGCAGCATCAGGAAGACGATGTCGGCCTGTTGGGCCACTTCGGCCCCGCTCTTGCACGTGGTCACCCGGCTGGCCAGCGTGTCCGGGACGGCGCCATGCGTGTTGACGAAGAGCTGGTGTCCGGCGTCCACCAGGTGGCCGGCCATCGGCGCACCCATGATGCCCAGACCGATGAAGCCGATCTTCTGGTTGCTTTGAGTCATTGCGTTCCTTGTGTCTCTATGGAATTGAAGTCGTGACGGATGCGCGGCCGGAGCCCCTCAGGCCGACGCTGTCTGGAGCCAGCCCAGCCCTTCGGCAGTGGTTGTGCGCGGCTTGTATTCGCAGCCGATCCAGCCGGTGTAGCCGATGGCGTCGATGTGCTTGAACAGCCACGCATAGTTGATCTCGCCCGTACCCGGCTCGCCGCGTCCCGGGTTGTCGGCCAGCTGGATGTGGCCGATGCGCGCCAGGTGCTTGGAAAGCGTGTTGCCCAGTTCGCCTTCCATGCGCTGCGCGTGGTAGATGTCGTATTGGACGAAGAGGTTGCTCGAATCGACTTCGTCCAGAATGGCCAGCGCCTGATCGGTGCGATTGACGAAGAAGCCGGGGATGTCGAACACATTGATCGGCTCGATGAGCAGGCGGATGTTGGCGCCGCGCAGCGCCTCGGCGGCAAAGCGCAGGTTGTCGACCAGCGTCTTGCGCGCCTGTGCCTCGCTCACGCCCGCGGGCAGCTTGCCGGCCAGGCAGTTGACCTGCGCACAGCCCAGGGCCGTGGCGTATTCGATGGCGCGAGGCACACCTTGTCGGAACTCGTCGACGCGATCCGGATGGCACGCGATGCCGCGCTCGCCGGCGTCCCAGTCTCCGGCTGGCAGGTTGTGCAGCACCTGCACCAGGCCATTGGCCTTCAGCGCCGCGGCCAGTTCTTCTTTGGGGAAGGGATAGGGAAAGAGGTATTCCACCGCCTTGAAGCCGGCCTTGGCGGCTGCCTCGAAGCGCTGCATGAAAGGCAGCTCGGTGAAGAGCATGGTGAGATTGGCTGCGAACTTTGGCATGTTGACTCCTTCGCCGGCCAATGTATGCAGGGTCGCCTTGCAACAGAAGACGACGCTCGGCCATAAAAGCTATTCCGCATTGGAATAAATGCTCTAGCATCCGGGCATGGATCGACTGCTTGCGATGGAAATGTTCGTGCGCGTGGTGGAGACCGGCAGCTTCTCCAAGGCCGCGCGCGAATTCAACACCACACAACCCACGGTGACCAAGCAGGTCGCGGCCACCGAGTCGCGGCTGAAGGTGCGCCTGCTCAACCGCAACACGCGTGGCGTCAGCCTGACCGAGGCGGGCGCGCTCTACTACGACAAGTGCAAGGCCATCGTGCGCGATGCTCAGGATGCGGACAGCATCGTGCGACTGCGTCAATCGCAGGCACAGGGGCTGCTGCGCATCGGCACCTCGGTGGCTTTCGGCCGTCGTGTGGTGGTGCCGCTGGCGCTCGAATACATGGCGCGCCATCCTCAAGTTCAGGTGGACCTGAGCTTCGACGATCGCTATGTCGATCTGGTGGCGCAAGGCATCGACGTGGCCGTGCGGATGGGCAAGCTGGCCGACTCGTCGCTTGGCGCGCGCTTCCTGGGCATGAACCCCTGGGTCATGGTGGCCGCGCCGGACTACCTGAAGAAGCACGGCACACCGCGCCGTGCGCAAGACCTGAGCAGCCACGTGGCGCTGATCTACAGCAGCGTGGTGGGCGACGACGTCTGGCTCATGCAGACACCCAAGGGCGAGCGCGTGACCGTTCCCGTGTCGGGACGCCTGCGTTCGAACAATCTCTCCGCCGTGCTCGCTGCCACGCGCGCCGGCCTGGGGATCGCGCTGATGCCGCGCTACGTGGCCAGCGAATCGATCAGTGCCGGCGCCGTGGTCGAGGTCTTGCCCGACCATGGCCTGGCCGAACAGGAGATTCACGCGGTCTTCCCCTCGCCGAAACTGGTGCCCGGCAAAGTGTCAAGCTTTGTTGCGTTCCTGCAAGGGCAATTCGACGGACCTTGGTGGACGCGCTAGGCTGTGGCTCCGGAGCCAGAGACAAAGAAGGAGGTAGCCATGAGAAGAAGTCCGAATTCCGCCGTCGATGTGCCTGCGCAGGAGGGGCCTTGCAGCTTTGTGGTCGCGCACTTGGCGGGGATGGCCGCGCTTGTCGGCATGACCATGCTGGCTGGGTGCGCCGCACCGCCGCCCTCTGAACGCCCCCTGGGTCCTCAACTTCCGCCGCCCCCCGAGATGGTCAAGGTCGAGCGGCGCTGCGATGCGACGCAGGCGCGCTTTGCGTTGGGCCAGGCGATCGACAACCAGATGCTCGAGCAGGCGCGCGACCGCACGGGCGCCGATCAGGCCGTCACCGTCCGAAGCGGCCAGGCCATGCCGACGCCGCCCGACCCGCTGCGTCTCATCCTCGAGGTGGATCCGCAGGGGAAGATGGTGGGAGCTCGCTGCGGGTAACGACGACTGGCGCAGGCGCAACATTGGCATCTTCGAGCGCCGGCGCCACGGTGTCGTTGTCCCAGGAGGCGAACACCTGCCAGGCTGCCATGAACATCGCGGCGATGACCGGCCCGATCACGAATCCGTTGATGCCGAAGAGGGCGATGCCGCCCACCGTGGACATGAGCACGATGTAGTCGGGCATCTGCGTGTCCTTGCCCACCAGCAATGGACGCAGCACGTTGTCGACCAGGCCGATGACGAACACGCCGATCAGGATCAGCGTCACGCCCTGCCAGATGGCGCCCGTCGCCAGGAAATAGATGGCCACGGGCAACCAGACCAGGCCGGCGCCCACCGCCGGCAGCAGCGACAGAACTGCCATCAGAACGGCCAGCAGCAGCGCACCTTGTACGCCAAGGCCCCACAGAGCAAGCCCACCGATCGCACCCTGCACGATGGCCACCACGATGTTGCCCTTGATGGTGGCGCGAATGACCGTTGCGAACTTGTGGCCGAGAAAGCGCGTGTGCGGCTTGGCCAAGGGCAGGGCGTCGCGCAGTGTCACCGAAAGCTGCGCGCCGTCGCGCAGCAGGAAGAACAGCATGTAGAGCATCAGGCCGACGCTCACCAGGAACTCGAATGCGTTCTGCCCGAGGTTGACGGCCTGCGTGGCGATGCGCTGGCTGGCAGCCGCCGCACCCGCGGCCACCTTGGAAGTGAGCGCCTCGAAATTCCCCAGGCCGAAGCGGTTGAGCAGATCCAGTGCCCATCGCGGGATGATGGCCGTGATCTGCTGGAAGTAGTTGCTGATGCTGATCTCGCCGGTTCGCAACTGCTGCGAGAACTTCGTCAGCTCACCCGCCAGCGAGATGGCGATGCCTACAAGGGGAAGGACCACGATCACCAGCGCCGCCGTCAACGTGATCAGTGCGGCGAGGTTGCTGCGGCCCTTGAGCATGCGGGTCAAACGCCGATAGACCGGCGTGAACAGGATGGCCAGTGCCACTGCCCACATTACTGCGCCGAAGAAGGGCAACAGGATCCAGCCGAAGGCGATGGTGACTGCGGCAAGCAGCAGTAGAAAGCAGTTGCGCTGGAGCCGGGCGTTTCTCATGGGGGGCGACTGTAGCCCACTGGACTTCGCGCGCGTGTGGGAGAGCGCCGGCACATCGGCCCAAGGCGCACTAACATGCTGCGCATGACGAATCCCGAATCGCAGCGCCCCGCACGGATCGAGTTCACGCCCTACGACTGGCCGACGCCGGGCCCGCTGTACCTGGCACCCACCCGCTTCCTGGACTTCGACGATGACGCCGTGGCGCAGTTTGCCCACGATGCCACTGTCGGGGGGTCGACGCCGACCGACAAGGCCGTGCGCCTGTTCTATGCGGTGCGCGACCAGATTCGCTACGACCCCTACTGCATCCGCCTGGAGCCCGAAGCCTTCTCGGCCAGCGAAGTGTTGCGAAGCCGCAGAAGCTACTGCATCCCCAAGGCGGTATTGCTTGCCGCGGCCGCTCGAAGCGTTGGCATTCCCAGCGCGATGGGCCTGTCGGACGTGGTGAACCACTTTAATTCGCCGCGCATGAAGGCAGCAATGGGAGGGCGCGAAGTCTTTCTGCACCATGGCTGGGTCGCGCTGTGGCTGGAGGACCGCTGGGTCAAGGCCTCACCGGCGTTCAACGCTGAACTGTGCGCATTGCTGAAGGTGCCGCCGACCGAGTTCAACGGACGGGACGATGCGCTGCTGCAGCAGTTCGACGCGGCAGGCACTCGCCACATGAGCTATCTGAAGGACCATGGGCTGTGGTCAGACCTGCCGCATGCGCGCATCGTTTCGGAGTTTGCCGGCTACTACCCGACGAGCATGTGGCATCAGCAGGACGCGGCCGCCGATTTCGCGGCCGAGGCCCGGGCGGGTTGAGGCCGTGGCGACGATACCGACGATTCGCCTGCTCGATGGCAGCACGATGCCCTCGCTGGGACTGGGCACATGGCGCATGGGAGAAAGCCGCTCACAGCGCGCCGCCGAACTGGCCGCATTGCGCTGCGCCCTTGACCTGGGCTATCGCCTGATCGATACCGCCGAGATGTATGGCGAAGGTGGCGCCGAACAAGTGATCGGCGAGGCGCTGGCTGCCGCCATGCGTGCTGGCGACGTTGCTCGGGAGAACCTTTTTGTCGTCAGCAAGGCCTACCCGCATCACGCCGGGCGCAAGAGCCTGCCGCAAGCCTGTACGCAGAGCCTGCAAAGGCTCGGGCTCGACCACATCGACCTGTACCTGCTGCACTGGCGCGGCAGCGTGCCGCTGTCCGAAACGGTGGATGCCATGCGCGAACTGGTGGCTGCCGGTCGCATCCGGCGCTGGGGCGTGAGCAACTTCGATGTGGATGATCTGCAGGAACTGGCTGAGGCCTGCGGCGCCGAGTTCGATTGCGTCGCCAACCAGGTCTATTTTTCGGTGACCGAGCGCGGGCTCGAGCACAGCCTGCTGCCTTGGCAGCGACAGCGCAACATGCCCTTGATGGCCTACAGCCCCATCGACCAAGGCGCGTTGGCGAGCGACAAGGGCCTGGCGCAGATCGCGCAGGGGCTCGGTGTGAGTTCTGCGCAACTGGCGCTGGCCTGGGTGCTCTCCCGCCCGGGCGTGCTGGCCATTCCGAAGGCGGTGCGTGAATCCCATCTGGCCGACAACCTGGCGGCGGCTTCGCTCGTGCTTGGTGACGATGTGCTGGCGCAGATCGATCGCCTGCATCCGCCACCGCGGCGCAAAGGCCCGCTCGCCATGATCTGAAGACAACGAACACGACCCGATGACCGAGAGCAAGACGAACACGCCGCGCTGCGCCTGGGCCAGCAACGACACGCAGATGCAGGCCTATCACGACGAGGAGTGGGGTCGGCCCGAGCGCGATTCCCGGGCGCTCTGGGAGTGCCTCATGCTCGAGGGCTTCCAGGCCGGCCTGTCCTGGATCACCGTATTGCGCAAGCGCGAAGCCTTTCGCACGGCCTTTCACGGGTTCGACCCGGTTCGCGTGGCGCGCATGGGCGAGCAAGACATCGAACGCCTGCTGCAGGACGCAGGCATCATCCGCTCGCGCGCCAAGATCGAGGCCACCATCCAGGGAGCGCGCATCTACAACGACATGACGGCCCGTGGCGAAGATTTTTCGGGCTTCTGCTGGTCGTTCACCGGCGGCAAGGTGCTGCAGGGCGACGGCGTGACGTTGCCGGCGAGCACTGAATTGTCGGAACGCGTGTCCAAGGAACTGAAGCGGCGCGGCTTCAAGTTCGTCGGTCCGACCATCGTCTACGCCTGGCTGCAGGCGGTCGGCATCGTCGACGATCACGCGGCAGGATGCGCGTGGCGCACCACCAGGCAGAAGGCACGTTCATGAAGGCGCGCGTCGCACGCAGCGCTTTCGGGGTCGGCGATGCAGGCACATTGCAGGGCCCGGACGGTTATCAACGGGCGGTAGCGCTCAATGCGAAGGCCGAAGCCGGAGGCCGCCAATGACAGGCCGAAGACTGCGGGTCGGGCAGCCCATCACGCCCGAGGAATTCGAAGAGCTCGATGACGAGCAACTGGCCCGTTTGGTGCCCAAGGCCTATCGCGAATTCTTCCCCGGCAAGGACTTCTGCGCCGACGGCCACTTCTATCTGCACGATGGCACGGCGTGGTGCTTTTTCCGGGGCGGATTCCTGGACGAATGAAAAAGGCCCGGTGGTTGCCCGCCGGGCCTTTTGCATAGCGTCAGGCGCTCAATGCGCCTTCAATGTGCCTTCAATGCGCTTCGGCCTGCTTGGCGGCGTTGACGATGGCTTCGTTGTCCTGCTTGGCGCCGTTGAGGAACAGGTTGAGCAGCACGGCGCAGATCGACGCCAGCAAGATGCCTGATTCGATCAGCGAATGGATGGCGTGCGGCATCCACTGCTTGAAGTTGGGCGCGATGAGCGGAATCATGCCCACGCCGATCGACACGGCCACGATCATCGGGTTGTAGCGATTGGTCTTGAAGTCCACGCCGGCCAGGATTCGGATGCCGGTGGCGGCGACCATGCCGAACATCACCAGGCCCGCGCCGCCGAGCACCACCGTCGGAACGGATTCGACCAATGCGGCCATCTTCGGCAGCAGGCCCAGCACCACCAGGATGATGCCGCCGGCCACGCAGACGAAGCGGCTGCGGATCCCCGTCACGGCGACCAGCCCGACGTTCTGCGAGAAGCTGGTGTAGGGGAAGGTGTTGAAGATGCCGCCGATGAGCGTGCCCAGGCCGTCGGTGCGCAGGCCGCGCGCCAGGTCCTGCTGGCTGACCTTGCGGTCGGTCATCTCGCCCAGCGCCAGGAACATGCCGGTCGATTCGATCATGACCACGATCATGATCAGCGTCATGGTGAGGATCAGCACGGGATCGAACTGCGGCATGCCGAAGTGGAACGGCAGCACAACGTCGAACCATTTGGCGCGAGCCACCTTCTCGAAGGTCATGAGGCCCATGGCCGCAGCCACCACCGCGCCGATCACGATGCCCAGAAGCACGGAGATGTTGGCGATGAAGCCGCGTGCGTACTTGATGATGAACAGGATCGAGATCAGCACCAGCGCGGAGATGCCGAGACCGCCGAGATCGGCGTACTTCGGGTTGGGCACTGTGGGCATGAGTGCCAGGCCCTTGGGCACCGGGGGCAGCGCCGAGCCAGGGGAGGTGACCTCGGCCAGCCACTTCGAATAGACCGGGTCCACGATGGCGGGCGCCGTCGGGCCTACCGGATTGCCGAAGACCCAGTTGATGCCCACGCGCATCAGCGAAATGCCGATGACCGTGATGATGGTTCCGGTCACGACGGGCGGGAAGAACCTCAGCATCCGACTGACGATCGGCGCGATCAGGATCGAGATGATGCCGGCCCCGATGATGGAGCCGAACAGAAGCTGTGCGCCGCTGTGCCCCCCGTTGGCATTCGCGATGGCGACCATCGGCGCGACGGAGGCAAAGGTGACGCCCATCATCACCGGCAGGCGGATGCCGAACCACTGCGTGAATCCCAGCGACTGGATCAGCGTGGCGATGCCGCAGCAGAACAGATCGGCAGAGATCAGCAGCGCGACTTCTTCCGGGCTGAGCTTGAGCGCCCGGCCAACGATGAGCGGCACCGCCACGGCGCCGGCATACATCACCAGGACGTGCTGCAGACCCAGGGCCGTGACCTTGCCCAGCGGCAGGTGCTGGTCGACGGGGTGGACGCCACTTGATGCGGTGGCTGCGTGGTTGACCGACATGGCGTGAACTCCTCGGAGTGGCGGGCGGGTGCCAGGATTCAGGTGTGAACAGTGTCTGTACCCAAAACTGTATACACGACAGAATGCACTTTGTATGGCGGAAAACCCGAATTATCGGAGTGGACCGGGTCGCTGCAAAGCCTCTGGGCAGAGGGCGCCCCTGCGGCTTGCAGCCCGGCTGCTTATGATGCCGGTGAACCTTCTGGCAGGAGCGAACGCCGCATGAGCATCCCCACCACACGCCTGGGCCGGACCGGCCTCATCGTCTCCCGGCTGGCGCTGGGCACCATGACCTTCGGTCTGCAGACCGACGAAGCGGTGTCGGGTCAGATCCTCGACAAGGCGACCGGCGCCGGCATCAACTTCCTGGACACGGCCGATGTCTATCCGCTGGGCGGCACGCTCGAGACCGCCGGACGCACCGAAGAGATCATCGGTCGCTGGCTCAAGGCCAAGGGCGCCGGCGCGCGGGGCGACTACATCATTGCCACCAAGGCCGTCGGGAAGATGGGGCCGCATCCGTGGAACCAGGGCGCTTCGCGCAAGCACCTGCTCGATGCGATCGACGCGTCGCTCCAGCGCCTGCAGACCGACTACGTCGATCTGTACCAACTGCACAGCGACGATCGCGAGACGCCGCTGGACGAAAGCCTCGAAGCGCTGGACGTCATCGTCAAGTCGGGCCGCGCCCGCTACATCGGGGTGTCGAACTTCCTCGCCTATCGATTGGCCCGTGCGCTCGGCCGGGCGGACTTGCGCGGGCTCACGCGCTACGTGTGCGTGCAGCCGCGCTACAGCCTGTTGTTTCGGGAGATCGAGCGCGAGCTGCTTCCGCTTGCCGCCGAAGAAGACCTGGGCGTGATTCCCTACAACCCGCTGGCGGGCGGGCTGCTCACCGGCAAGTACCGGCGCGGGGACAAGCCGCAGGATCACACGCGCTTTACGCTCGGCACAGCCGGCGGCATGTACCAGGACCGCTATTGGAACGAGCGCAGTTTCGACACCGTGGCCGAATTGGGCGCGATGGCCGACGAGGCGGGCGTGCCGCTGGCCACGCTGGCGGTCGCCTGGGTCATGGCCAACCCAGGGGTGACGGCGCCTTTGCTCGGAGCCAGTCGGCCCGATCAGCTCGATGCCACGATTGCCGCCGCGAGCTACACGTTGGATCCTGCGCTGAAGCAGCGTCTCGACGCCCTGACGGCCGACTACCGAAAGGGCGACGCGCCACGCTGATGCCGGCAGCGCCGCCTCACCCGCAGCATCCGCTCGGCGCCTGGGCGAAGGCCGCCATGAGGCTCGATGCGGGCTTCGACGCCGGTTGTGATGTCGCTTGCGATGCCGGCGCCGGATATTCATCGTGCCGGCGCACCCAGCTGGTCATCTTGGGCCCGTCCTCGGGCTCGCGCCGGCCGAGTGGCGTCATGTCGAGCAAGGCATAGGCCGGCAGCAAGGCTTCGCCGCCGCGTCCGAACGACGAATAGGTGTGGAACACCGTGCCTTGCTCGTCCTTGAAGAACACGCTGACGCCCGATGCTTCCTCGCCCCACGGTGCCTGGCTTGCGAAGTTGTAGATGACTTCTCCACGCTTGATCTGCGCGGGACGGAAAGAAACACCGAAGTCGTAGTTGAAGTCGCTGCCGTTGGACGAGGCCCAATCGACCGTCCAGCCCATGCGTTGGCGGTAGCGCTCGATCTGCGCCAGGGGAGCGCGCGACACGCACACCAAACGAACGCCGTGGTTGCGCAGATGAACCAGCGCGCCCTGGATCTGGTCGACGAGAAACGAGCATCCGATGCAGCCGGCTTCATCGCCGGGCGCCAGCATGAAGTGATAGACGATCAACTGGCTGTCGTCGCCGAACAATTCTGCGAGCGTGCGTCGACCTTCGAGGGTGTCGAAGCCGTAGGGTTCGCTGACGCGTACCCAAGGCAGGGCTTGGCGCTCGCGTGCCAGGGCGTCATGGGCACGGGTGAGCTCCTTTTCCTTGGCCACCAGGCGGCGGCTGGCCTCGATCCATTCGTCTCGCGAAGCGATGCGACGTGCTGGCGTGCTGATGATCATGACGGGGCTCCTTTTCGGCCTTTGTTGGACAAGGGCGCTGCGACAGTGCGCAGCTCCACCAGAAAGTTGGCCAGGTTGTCGAACGCCGGGCGCCAACCGCCTTCGTGCGAATCACGCTCCGCCTCGTCGAGGAACTGCGCGTGCTCGAAATCCATGCGGGTGCCGCTCGCGCTATCGGAAAGGCGTATGGTGACCAGCGACTCGCGCTCCGGTGCATCGCGCCAGGCCCAGGTGAACATCAGCAGATGCGGCGGTGCCACTTCGAGATATTTGCCGCTCGCCTCATGCGCCTGCCCGTCGGGCATGCGAAAGCCAATGCAAAACCGGCCGCCCACGTGCACGTCGCATTCCACCCGGTAGATGTCTTTCGGATGGGCCGGGCAAAACCAGGCGCTCAGCGCTTGCGTGTCTGTCCACGCGCGCCAGACCTGGGCCGGGTCGACGCCTTCGAACTCGCGCTGGAGCCGGAGGACGGGGCGCTCGTCGGTGGCGGTGTCGGGCATGCTTGCAACTCCTTTTGCTGGTCCAGGTAACGGCCGAGGGCGTCGAAACGCTCGGTCCAGAACTGCTCGTAGCGCGACAGCCATACGGCGGCCTCTTGCAGCGGCGCAGGCGACAGCACACAACTGACGACGCGGCCTTGCTTGGTGCGCGCCACGAGGCCCGCGTCTTCGAGAACGCGCAGGTGCTTCATGAATCCCGTCAGCGACATGCCATGAGGCTCGGCCAGTTCGGAGACGGTGTGCTCGCCGGTGCCGAGCGCCTGCAGCACGCCGCGCCGGGTGCGATCGGCCAGGGCGGCGAACACACGGTCCAGATCGGCCTCGTCGACAACATCGTTAAACTCAACCATAAGGTTCAGTATTGAGCCGATCGGAAGGCATGTCAAGCGTCCTTGCATACGTCCACAAGCGTGGCGCTGATGCCCACTCTTGCTACAGTGCGCGGATGAGTCGTCGCAACCCTTCATCTTCCGGTCAGCAAGGCCAAGTGCCGGCAAATGCCAAGCCTGCAGATGCCAACGCGCCGGCGCCGGCCAAGAGCACGCGGCGCCAAGGCCTGCTGGCGGGGCTGGTCGTCGTCGCCTGCGCGGCGGGCGGGTATGGCGCAGTCCATTGGATGACCGCCAAGCCCGCTGGCCCCAAAGTGGTGTTGGGCGACGGCAAGAGCGGGCCTGCGGAGATGGTCTGGATCGAGGGCGGCCAGTTCATGATGGGCAGCGAGAGCAAGGTCGCGCAGGCCAATGAACGCCCGGCGCACCCGGCGAGCGTGAGCGGATTCTGGATGGACCGCCATCACGTCACCAACGCGCAGTTCCGCCAATTTGTCCAGGCGACCGGCTACAAGACGACCGCCGAACTTCCGCCCGACTGGGAAACCCTCAAGCCGCAACTGCCGCCAGGCACACCCAAGCCGCCCGAAAGCGCGCTGGTGCCGGGCGCGATGGTGTTCGTGGGCACGCCGGCGGTGGTCGACTACAGCGATTTTTCGCGTTGGTGGCGCTACGTGCCGGGTGCCGATTGGCGCCACCCCACCGGGCCGGACAGCAACATCGACGGCAAGGACGACCATCCCGTGGTGCAGGTGAGCTACGCCGACGCGAAGGCCTACGCCGAGTGGGCCGGCAAGCGTCTGCCCACCGAGGCCGAATGGGAATACGCGGCGCGCGGCGGACTCGAGCAAGCCACTTACGTCTGGGGCAACGACTTCGCGCCCGGGCAAAAGCAGATGGCCAACGTGTGGCAGGGCCAGCAGGAACGGCCATTCCCGGTCGTCAGCGCGAAAGCGGGCGGGGCGGTCGGAACGAGCCCGGTCGGCAGCTTTCCGCCGAACGCCTACGGCCTCGTCGACATGACGGGCAATGCCTGGCAGTGGGTGTCCGATTGGTACCGCGCCGACCAGTTCGCACGCGAGGCCCGGATTAAGGCCGGCAAGGTGGCCGACAATCCGCTGGGGCCCACCGACAGTTTCGATCCCTCGGAACCCGGCGTGCCGGTCAATGCGCCCAAGCGGGTCACTCGCGGCGGCTCCTTCCTTTGCAACGAGGACTACTGCATGAGCTACCGCCCCAGCGCACGTCGAGGCACCGACCCTTACACCAGCATGTCGCACCTGGGCTTCCGGCTCGTGATGGACGATCAACTCTGGAAGGCACGGCAGCAAGCCAAGGTGCCCGCCGGCAACGCATCGGGTGCAGCGCGTGGCGGCTGAGATGCGAGGCAGCTCGGCCTTCGCGGGGCTGGGCAATTCCTCCTTCGCCAACCTGTCGCCGGCACCGGTCACGGTCGACGAGGCGGAACCCTGGGTCCGGGGTGAGCTCATCCGCAGCCTCATGCGCGCGGCGCGGGGCTCGTACCTGCTGTCCGCCGCGCTGATGCCGGCGCTGGCGGGGCTGAGCTGGGGGCACATTCCGTCGTGGCAACTCATTCTGTGGCTGGCGCTCGGTGGCGCGGCCACGGGCTTGCGAGTCTGGGGCGAGCGCGTGTATGCCACGCGCTACGCCGCGCGCGACTCGGCGGCGCAGCAGGCCTACATGGCGCGCTACCACTTCCTGTGGACCAGCAGCGCCTTCGTGTGGGGCCTGTCGATCCTGATCTTCTTCGGGCGCACGCCGCTCATGAACGAGTTCATGAGCTGGCTCATCGTGGCAGGCGTCGCCACGTTCCCGCTTAGCGGACTGGCCCTGCACCCGCCGCTGCTCAAGCGCTACGTCAATACCCTGTTCGTCACCATGCTCGCCGGCGTGGCGCTGCGCGTGTTGCAGATGGACCTGAACGATGTGGACTTCAATTACGGCGGCTTTCTGGCGCTGCCGCTGCTGCACTGGTGGATGCTGCTGCGCGCCGGCCAGCGCATCCACGAGACGGCCCACAACAGCTTCGAGCTGCTCTATCACAACCACATCCTGATCAACTCGCTCACCCAGCAGCGGCAGGCGGCGGTTTCGGCGGTGGCGATGAAGAACCGCTTCCTGGCCAGCGCGGCGCACGACATGCGCCAGCCGGTGCTGGCCTTGTCGCTGTACGCCGACTGGCTACGCAACGAGCCCGAACTGGTGCAAGAGATCGCGCCGAAGATCGTGCGCGCCACTCATGCGGTCAACGCGCTGTTCGATTCGCTCTTCGATCTGGCCCGCATCGACTCGGGCCAGGTGCGGCTGCACATCGAGCGGGTTGACGTTCAACAACTACTGCACGATCTGGAACTGCAGTACCGCCCGGTGGCCGAAGCCAAGGGGCTCAGCTTCCGGGTGCACAGTTGCCCGGGAACGGTGCTCACCGACCCGATCCGCGTGCGCCGCATGGTGGGTAACCTCATTGCCAATGCCATCAAGTACACGCCCGAGGGCGGCGTGCTGCTCGCTTCGCGCCAGACCAGCGAAGGCTTGCGCGTGGAAGTCTGGGACACCGGGATCGGCATCGCGCGCGAACACCTTCGCGACGTCTTCCTGGAGTTCTACAAGGTGGCCGACCACGCAGGCACTTCCGACGGTTTCGGCCTCGGCCTGGCGATCGTCGCGCGCCTGTCGCATGCGCTCGGCCATCCGGTCAGCGTGCGCTCGCGCCTTGGCCGGGGCAGCGTCTTCCGCGTGGCCTTGCACGATGCCGACGAGGCGCGCGCGCAAACGCGCATCTCTGGCGCGGTGGGCTGAGGGCGCATCCGGAAAAACCAAAGGGGCCGAAGCCCCCTTGCAAACGATCCAGGGCCTGAGCCCGGCGTTTTCAGTTCGAGCTGGACAGCAGACCGTGGCTGCGAGCGTGATGCAGGGCCTGCGTGCGGCTCTTCACGCCCAGGCGCCGGAACAGGCGCCACAGATGCACCTTCACCGTGTGCTCGCTGATCTCGAGTTGGGTGGCGATCTCGCGATTGCTCATGCCGCGGTCCAGCATGGCGATCAGCTGGGTCTGGCGCTTGGAGAGCTTGCCAGGGGCGGCAGCGGTGGCTTCTTCGCGCTCGTCGTCGGCCTGCAGCAGGCCGCGCAGGGCCGCGGTCAGTTCGGCCGAGCCGGCTGATTTCTCGATGTAGATGTCGGCACCGGCTTCGACGCAGGCTTCTTCCATGTCGGCGGCCGGCGATGCGGAGTACACAGCGACCGGAATGCCGGGATAGCTGGTCTTGACCGAGATGACGCCGGAGACGCCAGTGGTGTCAGGCAGCTTCAGGTCGAGGCAGAAGAGGTCGGGCGTGCCGTGTTGGCGCACTGCGGCTGGCAGGCGGTCCAGGCGTTCGAGTTCGACGATGTTCTCGGCGGGCCGAAGGCGGCGCAGCACCATGACGATGGCGTCGCGCATCAAGGGGTGATCGTCGATGACGTAGATACTCATGCTGGTTTCAGAAAATGTTCACCGGCTGCATGGCTCTTGTATCGAGCCTCGTCCCCATGTCACTCCGGGGAACCGGGATAGATGGACTTCACTCCCTCACGACTCGGCTGCCGCTTGGGACAGAGTCTCCAGCACTTTGGACGCAGCGAGCGCTGTCTGATTGTCGACGGGTTCTAGTTGATCCGCGAAGGAATTCACAAAATCCAACGGGTTTTGTTGCATTGCCCCAATAACTCGGCCCGCATCTTGTGGACTTTTGAAACCGCGGCTTTGCAAAAGAGTACTTCCTTTTTCATCTTGAAGCTTGAAATAAAAAAGGCCATCTCTTTCGCGATACTGTTTGAAACCGGCTTTCGAATTGGACTTGACCGGTTTTGAAGGTTTATTGGTTTTTGCCCCGGTATTTTCAGCCAGGCCGCGCAGGCCCACTGCATGGCGCAAGCGCGCCATGAAGGGACGTGACTGCGCACGCGCCTTCTCGGCGCCGGCCAGCAGCGTGCGCTCGATCTGAGCCGGATCGGCCATTAATGCTTCGTAGTGCTCGCGCAGTGGTGCGATCTCGCGGTCGATGCGCTCGAACAGCAGTTGCTTGGCGTCGCCCCAAGCAATGCCTTCGGCATACGCGCGGCGCAGCGTCTCGGTCTCGTCGGCGCTGGCAAATGCCTGATAGATCTGAAAGAGCGCCGAGCCTTCGGTGTCCTTGGGCTCGCCGGGTGCGCGCGAATCGGTCAGGATGCCGGCGATGAGCTTTTGCAATTGCGCCCGCGGCGTGAACAGCGGAATCGTGTTGTCATAGCTCTTGCTCATCTTGCGGCCGTCCAGGCCAGGCAGCAAAGCCACGGCGTCGTCGATTTCCGCCTCGGGCAACGTGAAGTGCTCTCCGTAAAGGTGATTGAAGCGTTGGGCGATGTCGCGCGTCATCTCGAGGTGCTGAGCCTGGTCGCGGCCCACCGGTACCTTGTGCGCGTTGAACATCACGATGTCGGCCGCCATCAATACCGGGTACATGAAAAGGCCTGCGCTCACGTCGCCGTCCGGGTCTTCGCCACGCGCGACGTTCTTGTCGACCGCCGCCTTGTACGCATGAGCGCGGTTGAGCATGCCTTTGGCGCTCACGCAGGTGAGCATCCAGGTCAGTTCGGGAATCTCGGGAATGTCGGACTGGCGATAGAAGGTCACGCGCTCGGGGTCGAGCCCGCAAGCCATCCAAGTCGCGGCAATTTCCATGGTGGAGCGCTGGATGCGCGACGGCTCGTCGCACTTGATGAGCGCGTGGTAGTCGGCCAGGAAATAGAAGCTTTGCACGTCGGTGCGACGGCTGGCGGCCACCGACGGGCGCACCGAACCGACGTAGTTGCCCAGGTGCGGCGTGCCGGTGGTCGTGATGCCGGTCAGGTATCGGGTGATGGAAGAAGACTCAGCCATGATGAGGTCGAACGGGAAAGAGTGAGGTCGCTCAGCGCAGGAGTGCGGTCAGGGGCGTGATGAGAAAGCCGATCACCTGGCTGCCCAGGTCCATGAGCGGACGCAGCCAAAGGTTGCCGACCACCCCGACGATCACCAGGCCCATCACGATGAAGAACCCGAAGGGCTCGATGCGGGCCAACAGCATCTGCGCCCGGCCGCGCGGCAACAGGCCGGCCAGCACCCGTCCGCCGTCGAGCGGCGGCAGTGGGAAAAGGTTGAACGCCCACATCACGAGATTGACCAGGATGCCCGCGCGGCACATCTGGATGAAGAAGGTCTCGGAGACGCCCATGCCCAGGAGCACGACCAGCATCACTGCCCACAGGATCGCCTGTGCGAAGTTGGATGCCGGCCCCGCCAACGCCACCCACACCATGTCGCGCTTGGGATGGCGAAGTCGGCCGAAGTCCACTGGCACGGGCTTGGCGTAGCCGAAAAGGAAGGCGCCGGAAGTGGCGAAATACAGCAGTATCGGCATCAGGATGGTGCCGAACGGATCGATGTGCTTGACGGGATTGAGCGTCACGCGCCCCTGCACGTAGGCGGTGTTGTCACCCAGGTAGCGCGCCACGTAGCCGTGGGCGGCTTCGTGCACCGTGATCGCGAAGATCACCGGCAATGCGTAGATGAGTACGGTTTGAACGAGTTGATTGATGTCCACCGGGCCATTGTCTCAGACGAGCTAGAGCCCCAGCGGTCCCAGTGGACCGCGACCCTGGCGCACGAGTTCCGGATCGCCGCCGGCGCCCATCGGAACCAGGTCCACCACGGTGGTCGGCTGCGAGGGGCAGGCGCCAGCATCGATGACGCCACCGACCTGCTTTTCGAAGCGTTCGCGAATGGCTTGCGCGTCGTTCATCGGCTCGGTCTCGCCGGGGGGAATCAGGGTCGTGGCCAGCAACGGCTCGCCGTGGAGCATCAGCAGTTCGAGCAGGGCGTTGTGTTCGGGCACGCGCAGGCCGATCGTCTTGCGCTGCGGATGGCTCACGCGACGCGGCACTTCTTTCGTCGCCTCGAGCAGGAAGGTGTAGGGGCCCGGGGTCGCGGCCTTCAGCAGGCGGTATTGCCGGTTGTCGACGATGGCGTAGTTCGCCAGCTCGCTCAGGTCGCGGCACAACAGTGTCAGGTGATGCTTTTCATCGACCTGGCGAATGCGCCGCAGCTTTTCCACCGCGTCCTTGTCGTCCAGCCGGCAAGCCAGCGCATAGCTGGAGTCGGTCGGCACGGCGATGATCTCGCCTCGCGCCAGAAGCGCGGCAGCCTGTTTGAGCAGGCGTTGCTGTGGGTTGTCCGGGTGGACTTCGAAGTACTGGGCCATGGAACAGGAAGTCTAGAACGATCGGGCCCTACGACTCGGCTGGCTGGATCGGCACGCGCCGTTCCTTGACCGTGAGCCATGCGCCGGCCGCTCCGCACACGGCGATCAGGCCGATGCCCAGCAGCGAGACAACATCGGGCACACGCGAGAAGATGAGCCAGCCACCCAGCATCGCAAAGGCGATCTGCGCGTAGAGGTAGGGCGTCAGCGTGGAGGCCGGTGCCCGCTGAAAGGCCAGGATGAGCATGAAGTGCCCAACCGTACCCATGAAGCCCATCAGGCACAGCAGCGCCCACCATTCCCACGATGGCAGCGCGGTCCAGGCAAACGGCAGGGCCAGCGAGGCCAGCAGCGCGCCGACCCAGCCGGTGTAGAAGTTCATCGTCAGCGGGTTCTCGGTCTGTACCAGCTTGCTCGTCAGCAACTGGAACGACGCATTGGTGACCACCAGGCCGATGGGCAGCAGCATGGCCCAGGAAAAGGCATCGCCACCCGGCCGCAGGATGACCAGCGTGCCGACGAAGCCGCCAGCCACAAGGCTCCAGCGCAGCGCTGAAACCTGCTCCTTGAGCACAACGGCGGCCAGCAATGTGACGGCCAGCGGCGTGATGAGGACGATGGCGGTGAATTCGGCCATCGGCATGTAGCGAAGGCTCAGAAACGCGAACACGCTCGAGCCCAGCAGAAGCGCGCCGCGCAGCGCCTGGTACTTGGGGTGCGCGGTGCGCAACACCGACAGGCCGTGCTTGGGCAGCAGCACCGCCGCCATGGCGACGGCCTGGAAGGTGTAGCGGAACCACACGCCCATGACGACGGGGACGGCGGCGGTCGATACCTTCGTGGCCGTGTCCAGCGTCGCGAAGCAGGCGGTCGCGAGGATGACGAGGCCGATGCCGGCCAGCACGCGTTCGGCGTTCAGGTCGCGCGCACCGCGCGGTGCTTTCTGGGGTGATACAGCGCTCATCGGGTCGCCGACCGGCGCTCTTTCTGAAGTGGGTGGGACTGGCCGGCGCCGTCGCGGCGCGGCAGACAGGCAATCACTGAATGCGGCTTTCCAGCAGGTCCCACACTGGCTCTAGCGCGCCGGGCAGGGCGGGCAAGGAACCGAGGTCGCAGTGGCTTTCGTCTGGGCTGTGGAAATCGCTGCCGCGCGAGGCGGCAAAGCCGAATTCGAGCGCCTTGGCGGCGTATTCGTCGTACTCGGCCGGCGTGTGACTGCCGGTGACCACTTCGATGGCGCGTCCGCCGTGCGCCTTGAATTCAAGGAAGAGGGCGTATTCCTCGTTGGCCGTGAAGCGATAGCGCCCAGGGTGGGCAATCACGGCCAGGCCGCCGGCCTCGTTGATCCAATGGATCGCGTCCTTGAGCGAAGCCCAGCGGTGCGGCACAAAGCCGGGTTTGCCTTCGGTCAGGAACTTGCGAAACACCTCGTTCGTGTCGCGGCAATGACCCGCTTCGACCAGAAAGCGGGCGAAGTGGGTCCGCGAGATGAGTTCGGGATTGCCGACGAATTTGAGCGCGCCCTCGTAGGCGCCATGAATGCCGACCTTGGCCAAGCCTTCGGACATCTCCTGCGCGCGTCGACCGCGGCCATTGCGCGTGTCGTAGAGGCCTTGGGACATGGCGGCGTCATCGGGATCGAACCCCAGGCCGACGATGTGGACGGTTTCACCGGCAAAGGTGACCGAGATCTCGGTGCCGGTGAGGTATCGCATGCCGCTGGCTCGGGCAGCGGCCGCAGCGCGGTGCTGGCCGCCGACCTCGTCGTGATCGGTGAGCGACCACAGGTCGACCCCGTTGGCCGCCGCGCGCACGGCCAGTTCCTCTGGCGTGAGCGTGCCGTCTGATACCACGGAGTGGCAGTGCAGGTCGGCGTTGCGGATCGGGGTCACTGGCCGATCTTATTCGTTCTGCTTTCCCCTTGCAGCGGGCTGCTCTCGCGGGCCGGACGCGGCTCGTTGTCTAGCGCGCGTAGACGAGGTCGCGCAACGTCAGCGACAGCGAGGGCACATAGGTGATCACCATCAGGCAGGCGAGGATGACCAGCACGAAGGGGATCAGGTCCTTGATCATCCGGTCGAGCGATATTCGCGCCACCGTGCACGCTGCGAACAGGTTGACGCCGAATGGCGGGGTGATCATGCCCAGCGCCAGGTTGACCACCATGATCAGCCCGAAATGAACCGGGTCGATGCCGAAGTGGACCGCCACGGGCGCGAGGATGGGAGCGAGCACGATGATGGCGGCGCTGGTCTCGATGAACATGCCGATCAGGAATAGCGCCGCATTCACACCCAGCAGGAACCAGGCAGGCGACTGGAGCACCTGTTCGAGCCAATGGCCGATGGCCTCGGGCACGCCGGCGCGGGTGATCAGGAAGGCGAAGAGGCCGGCGTTGGCGATGATGAACATGATCACCGACGACGAGATCACCGACTTCTTGAGCACCTCGACCAACTGCGCAGGCCGGATCTCGCGGTAGACGACCAGTCCCACCAGCAATGCGTAGAACACCGCGACGGCCGAAGCTTCGGTCGGCGTGAACACGCCGCCGTAGATGCCGCCCAGGATGATCACCGGCATCAGCAGCGCCCATCCGGCCTGCCTGGTTGCCGCAAAGACGCCCAGGCGCCCGTCGCCATCGTTCTTGCCCAGGCCCTTGAATTTGCAATAGACCCAAACGAAGAGCATCAGGCACAGGCTGATGAGCAAGCCGGGGCCGAAGCCGGCGATGAACAGTTCGCCGATCGAGACTTCCGCGCTGACGCCGTAGAGGATCAACGGAATCGAAGGCGGAATGATCACGCCCAGCTCCGCGCTGGTGGCCTGCAGCGACGCGGCCCACGTGGTCGGGTAGCCGTGCTTGATCAGCGCCGGGATCAGGATGGCGCCGATGGCGAAGGTGGTGGCCACCGACGAGCCCGACACCGCCGCAAAGATCATGCAGGTCAGCACGCAGGTCATGGGCAGGCCACCCTGCACGCCGCCCACCAGCGACTTGGCGAATTCGACCAGGCGCCGCGAGATGCCGCCGGCCTCCATCAGGTTGCCTGCCAGGATGAAGAAGGGGATGGCCGCCAGCGGAAACTTGTTGATGGCGTTGAACATCTCCTTGACCGAGATGAGCATGTTGGCATTGCTCACCTGGATGCCCAGCACCGAGGCCAGGCCGATGGAAACGGCCACCGAGATGGTGAGCGCAAAGCACACCACCATCGTGAGGATCATGACGGGAGTCATTGCGCGGTCTCGAGTTCGTTGTAGCGGGGATCGGCCAGGTTGGCCAGGATGCCGATGACGCAAAAAACGCCGCCCACGGGCATGGCCAGGTAGGCCCACAGCATCGAGATCGATTCGAGGCCGGCCATGGTCTGCACGCGGCCACGCCAGGCGTAGTCGGCGCCCCACCAGATGATGACGGCGATGAGCGCCAGCGCCGCCACACAGACGACCACGTCGAGCAGGCGTCGCACGGCCGGCGGACTCCAGCGGCGCAGCACGTCGACGCTGACCATGGCGCCTTGCCGGAACGCCGTGGGGATGCCCATGAAGACCATCCAGATCAGGCTCACGCGGATGAGGATCTCGGTCCATTCGGCCGGCGTTTCGAGCACGAAGCGGGTGATGATCTGGAACATGCCGAGGCACGATGCCACCACCAGCATGAAGCAGGCGATGGCCAGGGACAGCGCGGTGGTGGCGCGGTCGATCTTGAGGATGACGTTTTTCATGGCTGCGGTGCGGCACCCAGGCGCCGCGCATCTCTCCAAAACGAAAACGCGCCCGCCATTTGGCGGGCGCGGGCAGAAAGAAGCCTGAGCCTTACTGCGCCTTGTAGTTGCGGATGCGGTCCAGGTTTTCCTTGCCGAACTGCTTCTCGAACTGGGACTCGACGGGTGCCAGGGCCGAAACGAACTTCGACTTGTCGACGTCGGTGGTCACGTCCATGCCCTTTTCGCGCAGGTAGGCCACGCCCTTGGCGTCGTCGGCATCCACGCGGTCGCGGTTGGCCTTGACGGCCACCTTGGCCGCTTCGAGGAAGGCCTTCTTGTCGTCGGCGCTGAGCTTGTCGTATTCAGCCTTGTTCATCAGAAGAATGCAGGGCGAATAGACGTGGCCGGTCAGCGAGAGGTACTTCTGCACCTGGTCGAACTTGGCCGAGATGATCACCGACAGCGGGTTCTCCTGGCCGTCCACCGTGCCCTGCTGCAGGGCGGTGAACACTTCCGGGAAGGCCATCGGCGTCGTGACGATGCCGAACTGCTTGTAGGCGGCGATGTGCACGGGGTTTTCCATCGTGCGCATCTTCAGGCCCTTGAGGTCGCCCGGCGCGTGCACTTCGCGCTTGCTGTTGGTCATGTGGCGGAAGCCGTTCTCCGCCCAGGCCAGTGCCTTGAAGCCTTTGGAGTCGAACTTGCCCAGCATTTCCTGGCCGATCGGGCCGTCGAGCACAGCGCGCGCATGCGCCTTGTCGCGGAACAGGAAAGGCACGTCGAGGATCTTGGCTTCGGGCACGAAGTTCGGCACCGGACCGGTCGAGCTGAACGTCAGGGCCTGCGTGCCCAGTTGCACCGCTTCGATCGACTCGCGTTCGCCGCCCAGCGAGCCGTTGTAGAAGGTCTCGATCTTGAAGCGGTTGTTGGTGCGTGCGGCGACTTCCTTGGCGAAGGTGTCGATGGCCACGCCCTGGTGCGAGTTCTGCGCGGTGGAGATGTTGATCTTCATCACCGTCTGCGCCATGGCGGCGCCTGCAATACCGAAGCCGAGAACCAGGCCTGCGGCCAACTGGCTCAATTTCATTTCAATGTCTCCTGGGGAATAACAAGCGTGACTGGCACGCGCGCTGCATGCAAACAAGGCAAGCAATGGACTATGCCACGGCCGAACTCGCCCCAAGGAGCGGGATTTCCATGAAACCGGTTACGACGATCCGTCGGCTGGGAAGCTGCCTTTGTCGCCGGCGTGCTGGCTCCGCCCGGCCTGCCGATCGAGCTGGGTGCGCACATAGTCCACGTGCTGGCGCAGCGTGTAGACGCGGTCGTAGAGCTCCAGCGGAAACTGCGTGTGGACGATCTCGTCCTGGATGCGGTCGAGCTGCGCGTGCGCGGCGCGGCGTTCTGCATCGTCGAGCTTGTGCGACGCCAGATCCTGTTCCAGGTACTTGAGCTCGCCGTAGCGGCGATACAGCTTGCTCAGCCGCCGCCATGTGACGATGCCTGGCAGCACTCGCGCGAGCGGCACCATGATCGCGGCAAGCGGAACGAGCAGGAGCAGCAGGCGCTGCACCCAGATGGCGACCCAGAACGGCAGGTAGTTCTGCAGGAACGGCCTGCCGTTGTTGAAGAAGCGGTCGGCCGCGTCGGAGAGCATGTAGTCCGCGCCCTTGGCGCTCGGGAAGCTGCCGGGTCGGCTGAGCAACGTGCCTTGGCCGTGGACCTGCCGCGCGGCGTCGAGCAGCAGGTAGGCCAGTGCGGGATGAATGTCGTCGCGCACGACCAGGTTGGCCGTGGTCGCCAGCAAGGTCACGTTTTCCTGAGGCAGATCTCTGGCGGGATCCGCTGCGCCGCGGCCCAGAACAATGGGCTCGAAGTAGCGATGGCGCTGGGCCAGGCCAGACGCCTGCGCCAGCGAGGCCAGGCGCACGCCCGGCTCGGACAACAGCAGCTGCACGGCCGGCGCCTGGGCCGCAGCGATCATGATCACCGCATCGACCTGGCCTTCGATCAGGAGCTTTGCCGCCGCAGTGCCGCCTTCGCGCACGAAGGTCGTGCCCTCCGACCCGCCCTGACGGATGCCGTAGGCTGCCAGCAGTTCACGCGCAACGTACAGGTTGCCGCTGCCGTTGATGCCGACCGCCACGCGACGCCCGGCCAGTGCGTCGAGGCCGTCGTCGAGGTTCAGCCCGCGCGAGAAGATCCACGCCGGCTCGTAGGCCACTGTGGCCAGCGCACGCAGCGGCGACGCATCGCCGGTTGCCTCGGGGTTGGTCGCCAGGATGCCGGTCCCGCCCTGAACGAAGCCGACCATGGCCGAGCCGGCATTGAGCCGCTCGATGTTTTCCAGGCCACCCGCGGATGGCTGCAGCACCAGATCGACGCCGTTGCTGCGCAGGATCTGCCGGTAGCGCTCACCGAAACGCTGATAGGCGCCATCGGGGGCGCCTGTTGTCATGACCAGCGTGCGCGGAGGCACCGGGCTGACATGGCGCACCACCAGCCATAAGAGCATCGACAGCAGTGCCGCGAAGACGATCCAGCGCAGCCAGCGGAGCCAATGGGGCGCAAGCTCGAGGGCGCGCCGGACCATTCAGTCGGCCTCGAAGGCGATCACATGCCCACGTAGTTCGGGCCGCCGCCGCCTTCGGGGGTGACCCAGACGATGTTCTGCGTCGGGTCCTTGATGTCGCAGGTTTTGCAATGCACGCAGTTCTGGGCGTTGATCTGCAGGCGGCGCTGGCCGGCATTGGTTTCGTCGGGCACGAATTCGTACACGCCGGCCGGGCAGAAGCGTGCCTCCGGCCCGTCGAACTTGGGCAGGTTGATGCGCGTGGGGACCGTCGGGTCCTTCAGCGTCAGGTGCGCGGGCTGGTTCTCTTCGTGATTGGTGTTGCTGATGAACACCGACGAAAGCTTGTCGAAGGTGAGCTTGCCGTCCGGCTTCGGATACTCGATCGGCTTGCAGTCGGCGGCTGGCTTCAGGCGGGCATGGTCGGCTTCGGTGCGGTGGATCGTCCAAGGGATGTTGCCCTTGAGCACGAATTGCTCGATGCCCGTCATGATCGTGGCGGTGGTCAGGCCCTTCTTGAACCACTGCTTGAAGTTGCGTGCCTTGTTCAGCTCGGTGTGCAGCCAGCTTTTCTCGAACGAGGCGGGGTAGGCGGCCAGTTCGTCATGCTGACGGCCGGCCATGACCGCGTCGTAGGCGGCTTCGGCGCACAGCATGCCGGTCTTGATGGCGGCATGGCTGCCCTTGATGCGGCTGGCATTCATGTAGCCGGCCTCGCAACCGACCAGCGCGCCACCCGGGAACACCGTCTTGGGGAGCGACAGCAGGCCGCCGGCGGTGATGGCACGGGCGCCGTAGGAGAGGCGCTTGGCCGGCTTCAGCCCCTTGTCCTGGCCTTCGAAGTACCAGCGGATGTTCGGGTGCGTCTTGAAGCGCTGGAACTCTTCGAACGGGCTCATGTGCGGGTTCTGGTAGTCCAGGCCCACCACGAAGCCGATCACGATCTTGTTGTCTTCGGCGTGATAGAGGAACGAGCCGCCGTAGGTGTCGGACGGCAGTGGCCAGCCGGAGGTGTGCACGGCCAGACCGGGCTGGTGGCGGGCCGGGTCGATCTCCCACAGCTCCTTGATGCCGATGCCGTAGCTTTGCGGATCCTTGCCATCGGCCAGCTTGTACTTGGCGATGAGCTGGCGGCCCAGGTGGCCGCGCGCGCCTTCGGCGAACACGGTGTACTTGCCGTGCAGCTCCATGCCCAGCTGGAAGTTCTCGGTAGGCTCGCCGTCCTTGCCGATGCCCATGTTGCCGGTGGCCACGCCCTTGACGGAACCGTCTTCGTTGTAGAGCACTTCTGCGGCAGGGAAGCCCGGGAAGATCTCGACGCCGAGGCCTTCGGCCTGCTGCGCCAGCCACTTCACCACGTTGCCCAGGCTGATGATGTAGTTGCCCTCGTTGTGGAAATTCTTGGGCAGCAGAAAGTTCGGGGTGCGGGTGGCGCCGGTCTCGGACAGGAACAGGAAGGCGTCTTCCGTCACCGGCTGGTTCAGCGGTGCGCCCTGTTCGCGCCAGTCGGGCAGCAGTTCGTTGAGGGCACGCGGATCCATGATCGCGCCCGACAGGATGTGCGCGCCGGGCTCGGAGCCCTTCTCGAGCACCACCACCGAGATTTCCTTGTCATGCTGGGCGGCAAGCTGCTTGAGGCGGATCGCGGTCGACAGCCCGGCAGGGCCGGCACCGACGATCACGACGTCGTACTCCATGGCTTCTCTGGGGCCGAACTGGGCGAGGATTTCGTCTTGGGTCATGGGGTGGTCTGGATAGTGATTCTTCGAGCAGGCGCGCGACGCCCCCGCGGCGGTCAGACTTCGATTCTATTCGTGACATTTTTGCAGCCGTGCGGGCGCGGGCCGGCAGGCGCCGTAGGCCCCACGGCACAGGCCGCTGCGCGCCGATGCGCCGGCCTAGCTGGCGTTGGGCAGCACCAGCCGAGCCTCGAAGCCGCGCGGCCGGCCCGGCGGCGGCGAATACAGTTCGAGCCGGCCGCCGTGCCGCGCAGCGATGGTGCTGACGATCGACAGGCCAAGCCCGTAGCCGGCACGGTCCGAGCTCTGGCGCACGTGCCGGCGCGCGAGGCTCTGCAGATGCGCAGGATCGACGCCCGGCCCGTCGTCGCGGACGACCAACGTGCTCGGCGCCACCAGCTCGACGACCACCCGCGTGTCGCTGTAGCGCAGCGCGTTCTCGATCAGGTTGCGCAGGGCGATGGCCAGCGAATCGACGTCGCCGAGTGCGGGATGCAGGCTTTCGTCGTCCGGCACGACCAGATGCAGGCGCTGGAGGGTCTGCGCGTCGCGCCAGTACTCCTGAGCCAGCTGGGCGGCCAACTGAGGCAGGTCGACGGGCTCTCGCGTCAAGGTCGCACCCGATTCGGCGCGTGACAGTTGCAGGAGCTTCTCGGCGCGGTTGCTCAGCACACGCAGCGCATCGAGGGCCGCCTGGACCTCCTCGCGCTGCAGGCCGTGGTCGAGCGCGGTCTGCAGCCGCAGGCGCGCGGAGGCCAGCGGCGTGCGCAGCTCGTGGGCGGCATTGGCGGCCAGCGCGCGTTCGACGTCCAGGGCCTGAGCCAGGCGATCGAGCAGGCGGTTGACGTCGTCGCCCACGGCCAGCAGTTCGCGCGGGAGAGCGGGCAGGGCGATCGGTCGCAGGTCGCTGCCGCTGCGCTGGCCGATCTGGTTGGCAAGCCACTCCAGGGGATGGAGCTCCTGGCGGGCCACGCCGCGCAACAGCAGTGCCAGGATCGGCAAGACGGCCACAAGGACGAGGATCAGCCCGAACAGCGTGCGGTTGAGTGCTTCGCGCCGTTCTTCCAGCGGATCGGCCACCCGCATGAACAGGTCGCGCTCGGGATGCCGGGCGGTGTAGACCCGCCACGGGCCCGTGTCGGCAAAGCCTTGCGAATTGGGCACGTCGAAGCCCATCGCCGGGGCCTTTTCGGAGTGCATCAGCAAGCGGCCTTGGCCGTCGATCAACTGGAAGACGACTTCGTCCTGCGGGAAGAGGGGGCGCTTGGCCAGGATCGGCAGATGCTTGCCCGAGAGGTCGCCCGCCTCGTCCAGTTCGTTGACGGCGATGTCGAACAGGCGGTGCGTGACTTCGACCAGTTCGCTGTCGAAGTTGTGGTTGATCTCGCTGTCCACGTACCAGACCACCGCGAGCACCACCAGCAGCCAGACGCCGGCGACCCACAGGATGAGGGACCGGGTCAGGCGGCTGGCGAGGGATTGGGGCTTGGATCGCCCCGCCACCGAATGCGCCATCAATCGGGCTCCCCCGAGTCGCCCAGTCGCCAGCCCAGCCCGCGCAGCGTCAGGATGTGGCCTCGGCCCAGCTTGCGGCGCAGCCGGCTGATGAAGACCTCGAGGGTGTTGCTGTCGGCCTCGCCGTCGAAGCCGTAGAGCGCGTCCTGAAGCAGCTCGCGCGTATGGATGCGCTCCGGCCGGGAGGCCATGGCGCGCAGGACCGCCCATTCCTTCTGGGTGAGCTGCACGGCCAGGCCGTCCTTGCGGACCGTCTCGTTGCCCAGGTCGATCTCCAGCGTGCCCAGGCGCAGCACTGGCGCACTGCCGGTGCTGCGGCGGCGCTCCACGGCACGAAGGCGCGCCAGCAATTCGGCCGGGTCGTAGGGCTTGGTCAGGTAGTCGTCGGCGCCGGCATCCAGGCCGCGGATGCGGTCGCTGACCTGGTCGCGCGCGGTGAGGACGATCACGATGGGGCGCTCAGCCAATGCGCGGATGGCCGGCAGGAGGCTAAGCCCCTCGCCATCGGGCAGGTGCAGGTCGAGCAGGACGGCGGCGTGGTGGGCGCCGGCCAAGGCGGCCCGGGCACTGCTCAGGTCGGGTGCCACGTCCACCACGAACGCCTTGGCGCTGAGGTAGCCACGGACGGCGTCTGCCAGATCGGCGTCGTCTTCGACCAGCAGGATTCGCACGACAGCATTGCTCCTTGAAAGTCCCTCCAGTCTAGGGGGAGAACCGTTCAGATTCCGTTCAGGCGGGTTCATGCGTTGTTCAGGGCCGTTTCGCAACATCGGCGCCGATGAATGAATCTGCTTCCTGGCGTCGTGACGTGGCCTGGACCGTCATGGCGCTCTTCCTGCTGCTCGCATGGGACGCCTCCGGGCTGGACCTCCCTCTTGCATCCCTTTCCGCCGATGGCGCCGGCTTTGCCCTGCGCGACAACGTCTTTCTCGTGCGCGTCCTGCATGAAGGCGGGCGCTTCCTGAGTTGGGCCGGCCTCGGCCTGATGCTGGTGGCGCTGTTCAGGCCATTCGGGGTGCTGCGCCAACTCGACCGCGCGGGGCGCCTGCAGCTCGTGCTGTCGCTCATCCTGTCGGTGATCGCCGTGACGCTCGTCAAGCATGGCAGCACCACCAGCTGCCCCTGGGATCTGGAGCAGTTCGGCGGCGCAGCGCATCACGTGTCGCACTGGGCATGGGGCGTTCGAGACGGGGGGCCGGGCCGTTGCTTTCCCGCAGGGCATGCGTCCGCAGGCTTTGCCTGGCTGGGCGGCTATTTCGTCCTGCGCAGTGTCGCGCCGCGCGCTGCCCGCCGCTGGCTCTGGGTGGCACTGGTCGCCGGCTTCACTTTTGGTGTGAGCCAGCAGTTGCGCGGTGCGCACTACGCCAGTCACACCCTCTGGACGGCCTGGATCTGCTGGAGCGTGTCGATGGCGCTGGACGCGTTGTTCCAGGCCCGACAGGCGCGGCGCGTCTTGCGGTTCTCTCCTTCTGTCTGAGGTCTTTCTACCGTGAGCTCCCTTCCCATCTTCTCCCCCCAGCATGGCGGCACGGCACGCGCCGACGGCGTGGCGGGCCTGCCCCCGCTTGCAGGTCTGGCGCATTGGCTGGACACCCCGCGTTCTCCCCGGACGCTGGCCGTCTGGCTGTCGGTCTATCTGCTGCTGGCGGCCAACTGGCCACTGTGGCGACAACTGGCCCACATCGGCGGCGGAGCCCCGAGCCTTTACATGCCTTCCGTGCTGCTGATGGCAATCCTGGTGATGTGCGCCAACACGGCAGTCCTGCTGCTCTTCGCATGGTCGCGCTGGAGCAAGCTGATCTGGCTGCTGGTGGTTGTGGCGGCGGCGCTGGCGCAGCACTACATGCTCGAATACCGCGTGGTCATGGACCCGGGCATGCTGGCCAATGCCCTGCAGACCGACGCTGGCGAAGTGCGCGACCTGCTGAGCACCACCATGCTTTCCCGGCTGGCCATCGTCGTCCTCCCGGCGGCATGGGCCATGTGGCGCATTCCCGTGCTGCGGATGGGTGTGCTCTCCAACGCCTGGCGCAACCTGGCGATGCTCGTCGTGCTGGCTGTCGTCGCTGCGGTCACGATCGTTGCCAGCAACCGCACGCTGGCTCCGCTGATGCGCAACCACGTCGGTCTGCGCTACACGATGAACCCCGTGGCCAGCCTCTACTCGGCGGGCAAGGCCGCGGCCAAGCCCTTGCTCACCCGCAATCGCAAGCTGGTGCCGATGACTGCCGGCGTCCACCTGGGCGCGAGCTACGCGGGCCAGGCCAAGCCACCGATGCTTTTGCTGGTGGTGGGCGAAACGGCGCGGGCCGATCACTTCTCGCTCAACGGCTATCCGCGCGACACCACGCCCGAACTGGCGGCCCGGCACGTCAGCAACTGGACCCATGCCACGTCCTGCGGAACGAGCACGCTCGCTTCGGTGCCCTGCATGTTCTCTCCCCTGGGCAAGGCCGCGTTCGAGGCCCGCAGCGACGACTACGAGAACCTGATGGATGTGCTGCAGGCGTCGGGCCTGGCCGTCTTCTGGCTCGACAACCAGCCCGGCGGCTGCAAGGGCGTGTGCGATCGCATTCCGCATGCGTCGGCTTTCAAGGGCCTGGACGCCGCCACGCGCAAGCAGAACTGCGACGGCGACGAGTGCCTTGACGATGTGATGCTGCGGGGCCTCGACGAGCGCATCGCCGCGTTGCCGCCAGAGCGGCGCGCCAAGGGCGTGGTGCTGGTGATGCACCAGATGGGCAGCCATGGCCCTGCCTACCATTTGCGCTCGTCGCCGGATGCCAAGCGCTTCAAGCCGGAGTGCACCAACAACTCGCTGGCCGACTGCAGCCATGCGGAGCTGATCAACGCCTTCGACAATTCGATCGCCTACACCGACCGTTTCCTCGGCAAGAGCATCGACTGGCTCAAGGCGCAGCAGAAGAGCTATGAGCCTGCCATGCTCTACATGAGCGATCACGGCGAGTCGCTGGGGGAATATGGGCTGTTCCTGCACGGCGTGCCCTACAGCTTCGCGCCCGATGTGCAAAAGCACATCCCCTGGGTGATGTGGATCAGCGACGACATGCGCAAGCGCGGCAAACTGGCTGCAGCATGCCTGGGCAAGTCGCACGACGAGCCCATCAGCCACGACAACCTCTACCACACGGTGCTGGGGTTGATGGACGTCCAGACGCGGACCTACAAGCCTTCGATGGATGTGCTGAACGAATGTCGCAGCCCATCGGACGCCTAGCGTCGAGCTCTTTTGCGCGCTCGCTTCGAACTTTCACACGACCGTCGCCAAGCGGTCATCGGGCTGAATGAAGATCAGGCGCACACATGACGCTCTTGGACATTCAGCTGTTCGTCTGGCTCAACGCCGTGCCGGGAACGCCCGCCTGGCGAATTGCCCTGGCCGCCGCCATCTCCAACTGGCTGCCGGCATTGCTTGTTTTGCTGCTGGCAGCCATGGCGGCAGGTCGGCCTGCCTGGCGTCGCACCTTGTGGGCGGCATTGGTGAGCCTCCTGATCGCGTGGGTTTCCGTTCGCGTGTTCCGCGAATACCTGCCCATGCCCAGACCGGCGGCGCTTGACATCGGAACCCAATGGCTGCCGCAAGGGGAGCGGCCCGGCTTTCCGAGCCTGCATGCGACAGGCGCCTTCGCGGTGGCAGTGATGGTGCTGCGCCTGCACTTCGATCGTTGGGGCGCGGCATATGTGGTGGCCGCGGCCTTGGTGGCGCTCAGCAGGGTGTTCCTGGGCTTGCACTTTCCGACCGACATCGTTGTCGGCGCGATGCTGGGCGCCTTGATCGCGTTGGTGGTCGAGCGGGCGCTTGTTGCGCGTCAGTGGCGCGTACTGCGTCGCGCTGCCGCGCCATCCTGAAGCCGGCGTCCGCGTTCAGGCTGGCGGCTGGACCGGGAATCGGGCGCTGAACACGACGTGGCCTTCGTCGTAGGTGTATTCGATCTCGCCGCCGTGCTCGCGAAGGATTGCCTGCGCAATGTGCAGGCCCAGGCCCAGCCCGCCCTTGTTGCGTTCGTTGCCCGAGCCGGTGTGCCGCTTGAAGGCACTGTACAAGTTGGGAACGAGGTCTGGCGGTATGGGCGATGCCCGGTTCGTCACCTGGAACAGCACGCGGTCGCCGTCCTGCCGCAGCACGACCGTCACCGGCTCGCCGGGCTGGCCATGGTGGCGCGCATTGCTCAGCAGGTTGCCGAACAACTGGCCCATTCGGTCGGGATCGGCGTGGGCCGGCAATGATTCGGGCAGATGCTTTTGCATCAGGACGCCCGGATACGCCACTGCGCCTTCGTCCAGCAGGTCTTCGAGCAGGCGCGCCAGGTCGACAGCGCGGGGCCGGATCTCCAGGCCCAGTCCGGTTTGCATGCGCGAAGCGTCGAGAACCTGCGAGATCAGCCGCGCCATGCGGTTGCTCGATGACTGGATACGCTGGCCGATGCGCGTGCCATGCTTGCCTTGCGCATCGCCCACGCCACTTTCCAGGACCCTGGCCGCCATCGAGATCGATTGCAACGGGTCGCGCAGGTCGTGGCCCAGCATGGCCAGCAGCTCGGTGCGTGCGCGGCTCAGGTCGGCCATGCGCGCGGTCGTGGCGCGTGCCAGTTCGTCGAGCAGCTGTCGCGCCAAGGCGAGCTGCGCGTCGTTCCACGGCGCACTGGTGCCACGCACCTCTTCCTTCCAGACCTCGAAGGACCCGCGCGGCGTCAGTCGCGGTCCGCGCGGTCCGGAGGTGTATTCCTTCTCGGGTCGGCCGCCCCAGTGGATGGTCTCGATCTGTTCGCGCCTGAGGAGAACCAGCCACCCCCCGAGCATCGAATCGAAGCGCAGGCCCAGCAGTCCGCACCAGCCTGCCGTCGCCGCCGACGCGTTAGCCAGCAGATGCCGGCCGATCGCCTGCGTCGACAGCACGTCGTCGTGCGGTTCGGGCAGCTCGCGCAGGCCCTGGATGAGATCCGCCGCGTCGTCGCGAGAGATGGCCCCGTGCACCAGCAGTCGGCCCTCCTGAGCCAGCAGCAAGGCGGGCGCGTCGAAGGCGCTGGCCAGCGCAGGCGCCAGCGGCGCCAGGGCGGTGACCAGGTCATCGGCATGGACGGCAGCGTTGATCACGCTGGCCCGCAGTTCGACGGCGGCCTCGGCCTCTCGGGCGCGATCGCGCGCAAGAAGGCTTTGCACGTTGGCCGCCAGCACCTGCGCAACGACGTCGCAGGCCATTCGAACGGTATAGGGAACCTGAAGGGCGCTGCGATGGTGGCAGGCGAGCATGCCCCACAGCGCGCCGTCGATCACGATGGAGATGCTCATCGATGCGCCCACGCCCATGTTTCGCAGGTATTCGATGTGCACCGGCGAGACACTGCGCAGCACGCAGTGGCTCATGTCCAGCGGGCTCGATGTGCGGGCCGCTTCCAGCACGGGCTGGGGCGTGGCGCTCACGTCCGCGATCAACCTCAGCGTGTTGATCACGTACAGACGCCGGGCCTGCGCCGGGATGTCGCTGGCCGGATAGCGGCGACCCTCGAAGGGCTCCAGGTCTTCGGCCTTGACCTCGGCCACCACCTCGCCACTGTCATCGTGACGAAAGCGATAGGCCATCACGCGGTCGAAGCCGGTCAGTTCGCGCACCGCCGATGTGGCCACGCGCAGCAGCGCGTCCAGATCGGTCTGGCGCTTGAGCTTGCCCATGGCGCGGTGCGCGGCGATCGCGAAATCGGCATGGGCTTGAGCGTCCTGCGGGCGTGGCTCGAATTCCGCCACCACCGTCGTGCCGATGGCGTGGACGATGAGGTCGTAGGGGCGTCCGCCCAACTGCACCTCGAGGTGCGCGGGCTGGCCGGCAATCGGCTCGCGTTGGCCGTCGGCAAGGGCGGCATGCACTTCGGGCAGGGCGTCGAAGTGCTGGGGAGCCAGCGGTTCGCCCAGCACTGGCAATGCGGTAGGCAGCAGGGTCGCGGCCTGTGCGCTCACGTACCTCAGGCAGCCGGAGGCATCGAAGGCCAGCAGCGCCCCGTGCGGCTGCACCAGCCCCGGGATGTGGATGGGCTCCTGATCGCAGTTGTCGAGCGTGACCTCGTCGCCCGGCGCCATCGGTCGGCTCATCGAACGGCCTCGGCAAGGGACTCCCGCTCGGCATGGCATTGCAGCAGCAGATCGAAGGCCATGACGGCGCCGTCGCAGGCGGTCTGGATGCGCGGCGCCGTGGGCAGCGCCGCCGTCAATTCGGCCAGGAAGGCTTTCCAATGCGCGCCGGTGTCCGCGCCGGCGCCGCGCAGGTAGTTCAAGGGATGCGGAGCCAATGCGTCGGACAGCCGGCGGTACAGCACCTGCCCGCCCAGACGTGAGCCTTCGAGCACGTAGGCAATGCCCCAGTCGAAGTCGGCATCGGCGGTGATCGGCTCGACAGTCAGTGAAGCTTCGCCGCCATGCGAAAGAGCTGGGGCGGGCGTGGCCTCGCCGAGCCATTGCAGGCAAAGCTCGAGGTCGGCATCGAGAACGTCGGCTTCCTGTGCCAGCCGCCGCGACAGGCTAGGCCGGCGAAGGCGCAATGCGTCGACCCAGGCTCGAAGCAGCGTCAGGTGTTCCTGGTAGTCGGCCAGCGTGACGGTGGGGCGCGCGAGCGGCATGCAGGCATCCACCCGATCGTGCAGCGCTGCGGTGGCGCGCCGCAGGCTGTCGCGTGGATCGGTGGGGAAGTGTGTCGGGATGGCGGGCATGTCGCGGGGAGAGGGGTCCCTGATGATAGGGGAGGCCGTCCGTATCCGGTTGTGTCTTAAGACATTGCTGGCATAGGGGCTCCTCAACCTTTTTTGCCGCGCCGAGCCAGGTCAAGCCGGACCACCTGCCCTTACTTCGGCTTGGCCTCGCGCGGCACGCGGCCCAGCAGGAAGAACTCGGGATTGGGCTGCATGCCCGCGAAATTCGCCATGCGATTGGACAGGCCGAAAAAGGCCGTGATGGCGGCAATGTCCCAGATGTCCTCGTCCGAAAAACCATGCTCATGCAAGGGCGGGAAGTCGTCTTCACCGATCTCGTGGGCGCTGTTGCACACCTTCATGGCAAAGGCCAGCATGGCGCGCTGGCGCGGCGTGATGTCGGCCTTGCGCCAGTTGACCGCCACCTGGTCGGCGACGAGCGGCTTCTTCTCGTAAATCCGAAGGAGCGCGCCATGCGCCACCACGCAGTACAGGCACTGGTTGGCTGCGCTGGTGGCGGTGACGATCATCTCGCGGTCGCCCTTGGTGAGCGAGCCTTCTTCCTTCAGCATGAGTGCATCGTGATAGGCGAAGAAGGCGCGCCATTCGGCCGGGCGGCGTGCCAGCGCCAGGAACACGTTGGGCACGAAGCCGGCCTTCTCTTGCACTTCGAGAATGCTCTTGCGGATGTCTTCGGGCAGGTCGGCCAGTTCGGCCATCGGGTAGCGCTGTTTCATTCGTCGTCTCCATGTTGTCTGGGATTCGGGCTTGCATCATCGAGCACCGCGTACTCGCTTTCGTCCTTGAGCGCGACACCGGACTCGCCGCGCTTCAGAGCCATGCGAATGAGCCAGGCGAGTCGCGCCGCCGCCTGGGCCGGGGTCTGCCCTTCGGTGCGGACGTTCGAGATGCAGTTGCGCTGCGCATCGGTATTGCCCACGCGTGGCGAGAAGGTCAGGTAGACGCCCAGGCTGTCTGGCGCGCTCAGGCCGGGCCGCTCGCCCAGCGCAATGACCGACAGACGGGCGCGCAGGCGCTGCCCGATGTCGTCCGCCAGGGCCACTCGCGCCTGCTCGGCCAACACCAGCGGTGCGATGGCGAGCGTGGCTGGTAGCAGGGAGCGAAGCGCAGACAGTAACGGCACCGCGTGCCGCTCGATCGCCAGCGCGGACAGCCCGTCGCCGATCACCAGGCACAGGTCGAAGCCATCGGCGCTTGCGCGGCCCAGTTCGTCCAGGCGCTGCGCATCTTCCGGCGCCAATGCGCGGCCGAGGTCGGGCCGGCGCAGATAGGTCGCCCGGTCGGGGGCCTGGCTGCGCACGCAAAGCGGTGGCGCGGGCCAGTGCTGGTCTTGCAGCTGAGCTTGCAGCGCGTCGAAGTCCGCCTGGGCATGGATGGCATCGCGCGCGCCGGCGTGAGCCCAGCCGAAGCGCAGCAGTTCACCTGTTGGCAGCGCGTCGCCGCTGCGGCCGAGTGCAATGCGCGCCGGGGTAGCGTCGCGCCAGGCGGTCCATGGACTGGGCGTCGTCCAGGCCGGGGACTCCTTGTCAGGCGCGGCAGGAGAACGTTCGTTCGTCGTCATGGCGCAGCCAGTGCTTTCAGCGCTTCCATGCCCGAGAGCTGGTGGCTGCTGGAGGGTGGCAGCAGTTGGCCCGCCGCGTCGGAGATCTGCATGCGTGCCAGCCATTGCTCGAACTCCGGCGCCCGGGCCAGGCCCAGCGTGCGTCGCAGGAACAGCGCGTCGTGAAAGGAGGTGCTCTGGTAGCCCAGCATCACATCATCGGCGCCGGGCACGCCCATCAGGAAGTTCAGGCCCGCCGTGCCGAGCATGACCAGCAGGTTGTCCATGTCGTCCTGGTCGGCCTCGGCATGGTTGGTGTAGCAGATGTCGCAGCCCATCGGCAGCCCCAGCAGCTTGCCGCAGAAGTGGTCTTCCAGGCCGGCGCGGATGATCTGCTTGCCGTCGTAGAGGTATTCCGGGCCGATGAAGCCCACCACCGTGTTGACCAGCAGCGGCGAATAGCGCCGTGCCAGCGCGTAGGCCCGCGCTTCGCAGGTCTGCTGGTCGACGCCATGGTGCGCATTGGCCGAGAGCGCACTGCCTTGCCCGGTCTCGAAGTACATGCAGTTCTGACCCACCGTGCCGCGCGACAGCGACTGGGCTGCTGCGTGGGCTTCGTCGAGCAGGTCGAGCGTGACGCCGAAGCTGCGATTGGTGCCCTCGGTGCCGCCGATGGACTGGAACACCAGGTCGATGGGCACGCCGGTCTCGATCAGTCGCAGCGTGTTGCTCACATGGGTGAGCACGCAGGCCTGGGTGGGTATCTCGAAGCGGCCGATGACCTCGTCGAGCATGCGCGCCAGGCGGCCGAGCGCAGGCAGGCTGTCGGATGCGGGGTTGACGCCGATCACCGCATCGCCGGCACCCAGCATGAGCCCGTCGAGCATGGAGGCCGCAATGCCGCGCAGATCGTCCGTCGGATGATTGGGCTGCAGGCGAACGGCGATGCGTCCGGGCAGGCCGAGCGTGTCGCGAAACGCCGTGACGACCCGGCACTTGCGCGCCACCGCCACCAGGTCCTGATTGCGCATCAGCTTGGACACGGCCGCCACCATCTCGGGCGTGAGGCCCGGGGCGAGGGCGGCCAGCGCCTCGGGCGTCGCGTGTTCCGACAACAGCCAGTCGCGGAACTCGCCCACCGAGAGCGCCGCCACCGGCGCGAACGCGGCGGCGTCATGCGTGTCGATGATCAGCCGCGTGATGTTGTCGCTCTCGTAGGGCACCAGCGCCTCTTGCAGAAAGCGTGCGAGCGGTACCTCGGCCAGCACGAAGCGCGCAGCCATGCGCTGTTGCGCGCTGGTGGCGGCCACGCCAGCGAGTTCGTCGCCGGAGCGGGGCGGACTGGCCGTGGCCAGCACATGGCGCAGATCGTCGAAAGGGAACTGTTCGTGGCCGATGCGTGTGGCGTAGCGCATCCGGTAATAATGACCGCCTTCGACGTCAACCCCAAGGACCCGCCGTGAAATTCCTGATGTGCGCCACTGTCATTGCTGCCTTCGCCGCGCCAGCTTGGGCCCAGGGCGGCAGCGCCCCGGTGACCACGTCGAGCGGGCTGGTGTACCAGTCGCTCAAGGATGGCGCCGGCGCCTCGCCCGCGGCGAGCGACACGGTGCGCGTGCATTACCGGGGCACCTTGCCCAACAATGGCAAGGAGTTCGACAGCTCGTATTCGCGCGGCGAACCGGCGGAATTCCCGCTCAACCGCGTCATTCCTTGCTGGACCGAGGGTCTGCAGAAGATGAAGGTCGGCGGCAAGGCCAAGCTGACCTGCCCGGCGAGCATCGCCTACGGCCCCAAGGGTGTCGGCGAAATCATTCCGCCCAACGCGACCCTCGAGTTCGAGGTGGAGCTGATCGCGGTCAAGGGGCGCTGAGGGCGCGGCCCCTCGGGCCCGCTATCCGGCAATCAGCTTCTGCACGAGCTCCGCCGTCGTCGCTGCCGCGTACTTGCGCATCAGACGGGCACGGTGAATCTCCACGGTGCGGTGGCTGATGTCTAGCGCCTTGCCGATCTCCTTGCTGGTCAGTCCGCGCATCACCTGGGCCGCCACTTCGCGCTCGCGCGGCGTGAGTGAATCGGTCGTACCGGCGTGGCGCCGGGCTCCCAGGTCTTCGAAAGTCCAGATGCCGGCCTCGTGAGGCGCCTCGCGATTGAGCGCGCGGCCGGTCACGTGGCACCAGAAGGTCTCGCCGCGGTGCGGCCCGCCCACGCGCTTCATCATGCGGTTGTCGGCGTAGTGGCCGCTGGCGTTCAGGATGGGCGTCATCCGCTGGCCGATGCGCTCGAACTCGGCCACGCTCGGGTAGAGCACGCTGAACGATTGCCCGACCAGCTCCGGTGCGGTTGCCCCGAACATGTCGCACAACTGCGCATTGCATGCGACGATGGCGCGGTGGCGCGACACCACCATGCCCACGGGCGCGAGTTCGAAGGCCAGGCGGTAGTCGATTTCTTCCGTCATCGGGGCGCACCATTACGAATTACTACGTAGATGAATACGTAGTATCGTCCATGGCTGTCAAACACCGACATTTGTTCTCTTAGGAGCACGCGTGAACAAGCTTTATCCCACCGCCGCCGATGCGCTCAAGGGCGTGGTCGCGGACGGACAACTGATGGCCGTGGGCGGCTTCGGCCTGTGCGGCATTCCCGAGGCGCTGATCGAGGCGCTCAAGGATTCGAAGGTCCAGAACCTCACGGTCATTTCCAACAACGCAGGCGTCGACGGTTTCGGCCTGGGCAAGTTGCTGGAAACGCGGCAGATCAAGAAGATGATCGCCAGCTACGTGGGCGAGAACAAGGAGTTCGAGCGCCAGTACCTGGCCGACGAACTGGCCCTGGAGTTCACGCCCCAGGGCACGCTGGCCGAGAAGCTGCGCGCTGGCGGCGCTGGCATTCCGGCCTTCTTCACCAAGACGGGCGTCGGCACGCAGGTGGCCGAGGGCAAGGAACTGCGCGAATTCGACGGCCAGACCTACGTGATGGAACGCTCGCTGGTCCCCGACGTCGCACTGGTCAAGGCCGACGTGGCCGACAAGGCCGGCAACCTGCGCTTTCGCCTGACGGCGCGCAACTTCAATCCGGCTGCCGCCATGGCCGGCAAGATCTGCATCGTCGAGGTCGAAAAGCTCGTCGAAGTGGGCGAGATCGCGCCGGACGACATCCACCTGCCGGGCATCTACGTGCATCGCATCGTGGTCAACAGCAAGCCCGAGAAGCGCATCGAGAAGCGCACCCTGAGCGCCGCCGCACCGGTCGATCCGGTCGCCGCCAAGGTCGAAGCCCAGGCCGCGATTGCCCAGGCTGCTGTCGGCAGTGAAGTGCCGGCCCCCATCAAGAACAGCAAGGGAGATTGAGATGCCCTGGACGCAAGACCAAATGGCCGCCCGCGCGGCGCAGGAACTCCAAGACGGCTTCTACGTCAACCTCGGCATCGGCATTCCCACGCTGGTGGCCAACTTCGTCGGCGACAAGGAGGTCTGGCTGCAAAGCGAAAACGGCATGCTGGGCATCGGCCCGTTCCCGACCGAAGACGAGGTCGACGCCGACCTCATCAACGCTGGCAAGCAGACCGTCACCACCTTGCCGGGCAGCGCGATTTTCGGCAGCCACGACAGCTTCGCCATGATCCGCGGCGGCAAGATCAACCTGTCCATTCTGGGCGCCATGCAGGTGAGCGCGAAGGGCGACCTGGCCAACTGGATGATCCCCGGCAAGATGGTCAAGGGCATGGGCGGCGCCATGGACCTGGTGGCCGGCGTGCCGCGCGTGATCGTGCTCATGGAGCACGTGGCCAGGAAGAAGGACGGCACCACCGACCTCAAGATCCTTCCCGAATGCACGCTGCCGCTGACCGGCGTTGGCGTGGTCGACCGCATCATCACCGACCTGGCCGTGATGGACGTGACGCCCGAGGGCCTGAAGCTGGTGGAACTGGCCGACGGTGTCAGCTTCGAGGAACTGCAGGAAAAGACGGGCGTGAAGCTCATTCGCTGACGTCGACGGCGGGCAAGCCGGTCTTGCCCCATCTCTTGTGCAAGGGCGCGGTCGATACCGCGCCCTTTCTCGTTTCCGGGGCTGCGAACTCGCGCCTCCAGCGGGGGCTGTGTCGCTTTTCGTTCGCCATGTGTGTCGCATTCTTGAAACATCTTCCAAAGCGTCATTAAAAAATAGAAGACAAATGGGAATGATTCGCAATAATGTCGACCGACACAGAATTCAACCGGAGAGAAGAGAGTGACCGTGAAGAACCAGATCGGCAAACGCCGAGTTCGCAGCCTGCGCGCCGAGCAGCCCATCAGCCCGAACCACGTTGCCAAGGGCAGCGTGGCGCTCGGCATCTCGACGATGATGCTGGCGCCGCTCGCGGCGTTCGCGCAGGCTCAGGCACCGGCAGCCCCCAGTGCCGTGGGCACGATGGAAGCCGTGACGGTCGAGGCGCAACGCATCGATCCCAATCCCAACGCCGAAGTCGGCGCGCCTTACAAGGCCAAGACCTCGGGCGACTTCCGCCACACCAAGCCGTTGGCTGAAACACCCCAGACCATCGAGGTCATCACCGGCGAGGCGATCAAGGATTCGGGCCTGACCGACCTCAAGCAAATCCTCGACGCGGTTCCCGGCATCACTCTGGGCACGGGCGAGAACGGCAATTCCTTCGGTGACCGCTACATCATCCGCGGCCAGGAGGCTCGCAGCGACGTGTTCGTCGACGGGCTGCGCGACCCCGGCATGACGACGCGCGAGACCTTCGCGATCGAGCAGCTCGAAATCTCTAAAGGCCCCAACTCGACCTTTGCCGGTCGCGGCTCGGCAGGCGGCGCCATCAACGCCATCACCAAGCAGGCCACGCTGGACTACGACTTCACCCACGCTTCGGTGGGCCTGGGCACGGACGACTACAAGCGCGTCACGATCGACATGAACAAGGCGTTCAGCGATTCGTTCGCGCTGCGTGCGAATGCGCTGTATGGCGACGAGGGCGTGCCGGACCGCGACCCGTCGGAGCGCAGCCGCAAGGGCCTGGCGTTGTCGGGTCTGTGGGAAGTCAACAAGGACCTGTCGGTCACGCTCGACTACTACGGTCTGCGCGCCAAGGATTCCTACCCCGACCTGGGCAGCTACCTCGTGGGCACCGCGCCCAACCGCTGGCCGAAGAACCCCGTGCCGCCGGTCTATGCGCAGGCACAGGATTTCCAGGAATCGGACGTCGACACCTTCACCGCACGCGTGATGTACGCGTTCTCGCCAACGGTGAAGCTGCAGAACCTGACGCGCTACGGCCAGGCCAACAATGGCTACGTGGTGACCGGCGCGCGTGAATCCACCGTCTATCCGCTGACCGGCCCACGCAACGCCGCGACCGCTTACCAGTCGGGCACGCTGTCCACGCACAACGGCTGGCAGGACATCGACTACTTCGCCAACCAGACCAACCTGCGCTGGGACACGACGCTGGGCGGCATGAAGAACCAGTTCGTCTTCACGCTCGAGTATTCGGACAACCAGTCCGTGCGCGGCAACTACAACATCAGCAACCTGGGCGCGACCAATTGCCGTACCGCGGCCACGGGCGCAGCGACCGGATACTGCACCCAGGTGCCCGGCGGCGCATCGGTCAACGGCTTGAACACGCTGATGAACCGCAGCATTGCCGAGAACCCGTGGAGCAACGACTGGCGCGTCAAGACCTGGTCGGGCGGCGTCATGGACACCATCGACTTCACCGAGCGCCTGAGCGCTTTCGGCGGCATTCGCTTCGACCGCTATGAATACGAACTGGGCACGCGCAACCTCAACACCGGCATCCAGAACAACTACAGCTACAGCGACACGCTCACGAACGGCCAACTGGGCCTGACCTACAAGATCAACCCGATGGGCATGGTCTATGGCGCGGTCGGCTCGGCTGCCGACATCAATGGCGGCGAGGCCGACACCGGCACGAGCGCTGGCTACGGCGGCCTGATCATCGACCCGAACGGCAACATCGGCGCCAAGCCAGAGAAGTCGCTCAACTGGGAGTTGGGCACCAAGTGGAACATCATGGACGACAAGCTGCTGGCCACCGCCGCGCTGTTCCAGACCACCAAGAGCGACGTGATGGAGGGCAACGGCTACGAGTCCACGGGCAGCGCCAACTCCGGCAAGAACCGCGTGCGTGGCGTCGAGTTCGGCGTCACCGGCAACTTCACCAAGCGACTGCAAGGCCAGATCGGCGCTGCGTTCATGAAGTCCGAGGTGCTGGAGTCGGCCGTGGCGGCGAACGTCGGTCGTGAACTTGCCAACTTCGCGAACAACTCGATCTCGGGCCAGTTGAAGTACCAGGCCACCCCGGCCTTCTACTTCGGCGGCGGCTTCACCTATCAGAGCGAGATGTGCGCGGGCCAGCCCGACACCGGCGCGGGCTACACGGCCGATGGCTACTGCTCGCAGCGTGTCCAGCCTTTCACCGTGTACGACCTCTTCGCCGGCTATCGCATCAACAAGAACCTCGAGTTGCGTGCCGCCGTGCTGAACCTGTTCGACAAGGAGTACTACACGGCCGCCTACCGGTCGGGTTCGTTCCTGTACAAGGGTGATGGCCGCGCGTTCCGCGTGACGATGGACATCGAGTTCTGATTTCGCTCAAACTCCTGAGGTAGACCACCACCATGCCGGGGCTCGCCCCGGCATCTGCATTTGTGAAGCCGATGAACGCGCAGCCCACACCCGCCGAAGCCGCAACTGGGATTCCAGCGGGTGTCTTCTGTGCGCAGGACTACGAAGCGCTGGCAGCCAAGGCGCTCGCGGGGGCAACGATGGCCTACATCGCCGGCGGCGCGGGGCGCGACCAGACGCTCGATGCCAACCGTGCGGCCTTCGGCCAGTGGTCGATCTGGCCGCGCCTGTTGCGCGATGTCGGTGCGGGCCACACCCGCCTGTCGCTCGGCGGCCCGGCACTGGCGCACCCGTTGCTGCTGGCACCGGTGGCCTTTCAGACGCTGGTGCATCCGCGCGGCGAAATCGAAACCGCGCGAGCAGCCCATGCCACCGAGACCTGCATGCTCGCCAGCACGCTGTCGAGCTTCCGGTTGGAGGACATCGCGAGCGCCGGCGGCCCGACGCGCTGGTTTCAGCTTTACTTCCAGCCAAGCCGCGATGCCACGCTGGCCCTGGTGCGTCGCGCCGAGGCAGCCGGCTACGGCGCCTTGGTCGTGACGCTCGACGCGCCGATCCAGCCGGCCAGCCTGCGCGCTCTTCGGGCGGGCTTTCGCATGCCTGCCGATTGCGTGCCCGCCAATCTCGCGGGACTGCCAGCCGCGCCTGCGACCGCCGAGCCCGGCGACAGCCGCATCTTCCAGGGGATGATGCGGACAGCGCCGGGTTGGGACGACTTCGATTGGCTGCGCGCCCAGACGCGCTTGCCGGTATGGGTCAAGGGCGTGATGCATCCGGACGACGCTGCCCAGTTCGTGCAGCGCGGCGCGGCGGGGTTGGTGGTCTCCAACCACGGTGGCCGCAGCCTCGACGGCGCACCGGCCAGCCTGCGTGCCTTGCCGGCGGTTCGCGCGCGTGTGGGCAAGGGCACTCCGGTGCTGTTCGACGGCGGCATCCGCTGCGGCGAAGACGTGTTCAAGGCGATGGCCCTGGGTGCCGATGCCGTGCTGATCGGGCGGCTGCAGGTCTATGCGCTCGCGGTGGCGGGTGCATTGGGCGTGGCGCACATGCTCAAGCTGTTGCGTGAAGAACTCGAAGCCTGCATGGCCCTGGCGGGTTGCGCCACCCTGGCCGACATCGGCCCAGACTGCCTCCTGCCAAAACCGGCGAACGCCGAATCGCCACAAAGAGCCGCCGATGCTGATCTCCATTGAGAACGTCCTCGACAAGGACGAGGTGCGGCAGTTCCGCCAGCACCTTGACCAGGCCCCATGGGCCGACGGAGCCCGCACGGCGGGAAGCCTGGCCCGCCTGGGCAAGCACAACCTCCAGTTGCCCGATGGCGAAGAGCCCGCACTGAGCCTCGGGCGGCACATCCTGCGCAAACTGGGCGTGAACCCGCTGTTCATCTCGGCGGCGCTGCCGCGCAAGATCTACCCGCCCAAGTTCAACAAGTACGAAGGCGGTGGCAACTACGCGGCGCACATCGACAACGCCGTGATGCCCATCCCCGGCACGAGCACCGCGCTGCGCAGCGATCTGTCGGCCACGTTGTTCCTCTCGGAGCCCGACGAATACGAAGGCGGCGAGCTCGAGATCGAAGGGGCGCTGGGCCTGCAGAGCGTCAAGCTCGATGCCGGCGACATGATCCTGTATCCCGCCACCAGCCTGCATCGGGTGACGCCGGTGACGCGCGGCGCGCGCATCGCGTCCTTCTTCTGGATCGAGAGCCTGGTCGGCGACGAAGCCAATCGCACGCTGCTGTTCGATCTGGACCAATCCATCCAGTCGCTGACCGCTGCCTTGCCTGAAGGCGATGCGCAGGTGCTCAAGCTCACCGGCATCTATCACAACCTCCTGCGCGGCTGGGCTTCGACCTGAGCCTGGCCCGCTGCATCACATCCAACGAAAGGAACAACATCGATGGCTTCGCTTCGCATTCGACTCGTCTTTGCTTCACTCACCCTGGCCGCCGGCGGCGCATGGGCGCATGGCAACGTGCAGTGCCCCAAGCATCCGAAGGAAGAATGGCGTCCGCACACCGAACTGGCCGAGAAGCTCACCAAGGAAGGCTGGGTCGTGCGCCGCATGGAAAAGACGGACACCTGCTACGAGGTCTACGCCAAGACCCCCGAGGGCAAGCGCATCGAAGCCTTCTTCGACCCCAAGACTTTCGAGCGCGTTGAAGAAAAGTGAGCTTCTGATCTGGGACTGGCCAGTGCGCGCGTTGCACTGGCTGCTCGCGCTCGCGGTCATCAGTGCCTGGATCCTGGGCGGCTCCAGCGACACGCTGGGCGAGTGGCATGAATGGCTCGGCCTGTCGGCCGGCGGCGTGGTGGCATTGCGGCTCGCCTGGGGCTTCCTGGGCCGTCGTCACGCGCGGTTCGGCCAGTTCGTCAGGTCGCCGCGCAGCACGATCGAATACGCGCGGGCCGCATGGCGGGGCCATGCACCTCGCTACCTGGGCCACAACCCGCTGGGCGGGTGGATGGTGGTGGCGCTGCTGTCGTGCGTTGCCGGGCTGGCGCTCAGCGGCTGGCTCTACACCACCGAGTGGCTGTGGGGCTATGAATGGCTGTACGACATTCACTTCGTCCTGGGCTGGCTCCTGGTCGCGCTGGTGGCGCTGCACCTGGCCGGCGTGCTGGTCACCGGCTGGAAGCACGGCGAGAACCTGGTTCGCGCCATGGTCACCGGCCGCAAGGCGGCACCGTCGGGCGACGACGTCGAGTGAGCCGCATCGGGCTGCGACCCGACCGTCGCCGCGATGCTCTTACGGCTTTACGCCTGGAGCGGCAGGCGCCTGCTGCGGTGGCGAGGCGGCCGGTTGAGCCGCAGCCGCGGGTGCCGGTGTAGGCGCCGCTGCCGGCTTCGGGGGCGCCGGCACAGGCGGAATCTGGAAGCTCCAGGTCTCGCTGATCGGCTTGCCATTCAGGGCCAGCGCGGCGCGCATTTCGCTGACCTGGGTCGGATCCTTCACCTTCACGCGCATCGTCAGGCGCCATCCGCGAATGGGCGGATTGGGTTGCAACGAGCTCTCGAGCAGTTCGGCGTTGGGGCTGGTGCTCAGCTGCGTCTGCACCGCGGCATTGGCGGGCAGATCGGCCATCGCCGGGCCTTCGAAGTCGATCATCAGCGCGGTGCTGCCGTCGGGCTGCCGGATCAGGTTGGGTTGATAGCGTTCGCCCGGCGTCTGGAAGGTCTGGCGCACCCAGGCGTTGTTGCCGGCGTGCAGGGCTGGCTCGTTCTTGGTCCAGTGCATGCGGTAGTTCAACTGCAGCGCCTGGCCCTTCTTGGCGGGTGCCTCGGGCACCCAGAAGGCGACGATGTTGTCGTTGGTCTCGTCCGCGGTGGGAATTTCCATCAGCGTCACGTGCCCCTTGCCCCAGTTGCCTTGCGGCTCGATCCAGGCGCTGGGCCGCAGGTCGTAGCGGTCTTTCAGATCTTCATAGTCGTGAAAGTCGTGGCTGCGCTGGAGCAGGCCGAAGCCCTTGGGGTTCTCGACCTGGAAGCTGCTGATGGCAACCGCGCGCGGGTTGTTGAGCGGGCGCCAGATCCATTCGTCATTGCCGGCATGGATGGCCAGCCCGTTGGAATCATGAATGGCGGGCCGGAAATTGTTCTGGTGCTCCGGCCACCGCTGGTTGGGCCCGTAGAGGAACATGCTGGTGAGCGGCGCGATGCCCAGCATGCCGATGTCGCCGCGCACGAACACATGGGCCTGGACGTCGAGCACGGTGTCGGCGCCGGGCTTGAGCACGAAGCGGTAGGCGCCTGTGGCGCGGGGCGAATCGAGCAAGGCGTAGAGCACCAGCTCGCGATCCTGCGGGGCAGGGCGCTGCACCCAGTATTCGCGAAAGCGTGGGAACTCCTCGCCCCCGGGCGGTGCCGTGTCGATGGCCAGGCCCCGGCTCGAAAGCCCGTACACCTGGTCCTTGCCGATCACGCGGAAGTAGCTCGCGCCCAGCAGGCTCATGACCTCGTCGAGCTTGCCCGCCTGATTGATCGGGTAGAGCACCCGAAAGCCCGCGTAGCCCAGTTGGCTCGTGGATTGCTTGTCGAACTTCAGGTCGCCGAAGTCGAAGCGCTCGCTCTCGTATCGGATTTCCTGTGCCTTGCCGTCCACGATCTCGCTGATGCGAACGGGTGCGTTGAATTGCATGCCCTGGTGGTAGAAGTTCAGGCGGAACGGCGTCGACTGGTCATGCCATTCGAAACGCTCGGGCCGCGGGCGAATCTTCATGTAGTCGTCGAACTGCATGTTGGCAAATGCCGGCGGCAGGTTGCTCACCGGCGCCTGGTACGGCGCGGCCGCCAACTCGCGTGCGCGGACGACGACGTCGTCGATCGAAAAGGGCTTCTGGGCTGCCGAAGGCAGTGCCGTCATGACGACGGCGCAAGACAACAGAAGCGATCGCAGGGCTGCATGTCGAAGGAACATGGCGGGCGAGCTTAGCATCGGCCCGCGTGATATCCGGGTATATCCGGACGCTTGACAGGCGAACGTTAAGATTCGCCGCCGATTCATACGCTGTCCTGCCTGCACTCCCTAGGAGCCCCTCTTGCTGTCGTCGAAGTTGTCCTACGCGGCCGTTGCCGCGCTTGCCCTTGGCTGCCCTTTTGCGTTCGCGCAACCCAACCCCGCGCTGATGGGCGACAAGAAAGCCTTCATCGACGACCTCATGCGCCAGATGACGCTCGATGAGAAAGTGGGGCAGTTGCGCCTCATCAGCATCGGCCCCGAAATGCCGGCGCCGCAACTGGCGGAAGAGGTCGCGGCGGGAAGGGTGGGCGGCACCTTCAATTCGGTCAATCACAAGGAACAGCGACCGCTGCAGGAGGCTGCCGTGCAGCGCAGCCGCCTGAAGATCCCCATGCTGTTCGCCTACGACGTGGTGCATGGCCATCGCACCTCGTTCCCGATCGGCCTCGGCCTGGCGTCGAGCTGGAACCTTGATGCGGTGAGGAAGGTGGCGCGCATTGCCGCCCAGGAGGCCAGCGCCGACGGCATCGACCTGACCTTCGCGCCGACGGTGGACATTGCGCGCGACCCGCGCTGGGGCCGCACCTCCGAGGGATTTGGCGAAGACACGTTCCTCGTTTCGCAACTGGCGCGCGCGATGGTCGAGGGCTTCCAGAACGGATCGCCCGCCAAGCGCGACAGCATCATGGCTTCGGTCAAGCACTTCGCGCTCTATGGCGCGGTCGAGGGCGGGCGCGACTACAACATCGTCGACATGAGCCCCATGCGCATGTACAACGACTACCTGCCGCCCTACAAGGCGGCCATCGATGCGGGTGCGGGCGGCGTGATGATCGCGCTCAACACCGTCAACGGTGTGCCCGCCTCGGCCAACACCTGGCTTCTGCAGGACCTGCTGCGCAAGGACTGGGGCTTCAAGGGCGTGACGGTCAGCGACCACGGCGCCATCACGGAACTTGTCAACCACGGCGTGGCAAGCAACGACACCGAAGCGGCCAAGCTCGCCATCAAGGCGGGCGTGGACATGAGCATGGCCGACAAGGTCTACATCAAGGAGCTTCCGGGGCTGGTCAAGTCCGGCGAAGTGAGCATGGCCGAGATCGACAACGCCGTGCGCGAAGTGCTGGGCGCCAAGTTCGACATGGGCCTGTTCAAGGAGCCGTTCCTGCGCATCGGCAAGCCCGAGGACGATCCGGTCGACCTCAAGGCCGACAGCCGCCTGCACCGTCCACCCGCCCGCGAGGTCGCGCGCGAGTCGATGGTGCTTCTGGAAAACCGCAACAAGACCCTGCCGCTGAACAAGGGCGCCACCATCGCGCTGGTCGGGCCGCTGGCCGATTCGCAGGTCGACATGCTGGGCGTCTGGTCGGGGCAGGGCGTGGCCAAGCAGACCGTCACGCTCAAGTCGGGCCTGGAAGCCGCCATGGCCGGGCAACGCGGCAAGCTGCTGCATGCGCGCGGCGCCAACATCACCAACCGCGAGGACATCGTCAAGTACCTCAACTTCCTGAACTGGGACGAGCCCGAGGTCACGCAGGACCCGCGTTCGCCGCAGGCCATGATCGACGAGGCCGTGGCCACCGCCAAGCAGGCCGACGTGATCGTCGCGGCCGTGGGAGAGGCGCGGGGCATGTCGCACGAATCGTCCAGCCGCACCGAGCTCGACCTGCCAGAAAGCCAGCAGGCGCTGCTCAAGGCCCTGAAGGCCACCGGCAAGCCGTTGGTGCTGGTGCTGATGAACGGCCGACCGCTCACCCTCAACTGGGAACGCGAGAACGCCGACGCCATGCTCGAAACCTGGTTCGCCGGCACCGAAGGCGGCCACGCGATCGCCGATGTGCTGTTCGGCGACGAGAACCCGTCGGGCAAGCTGCCGATCTCGCTGCCGCGCTCGGTCGGCCAGATCCCCACGTACTACAACCACTCGCGCCTGGGCCGGCCGTTCACGCCGGGCAAGCCGGGCAACTACACCTCGCAGTACTTCGACCAGCCGCAGGGCGCGCTCTATCCCTTCGGCTACGGCTTGAGCTACACGAGTTTCAGCCTGGGCGAGATCAAGCTGTCCGCCCCGACCATGAAGCGTGGCGGCCAGGTGCAGGCGCGCATCACCGTCAAGAACACCGGCGATCGTGCCGGCGCCACGGTGGTGCAGCTCTACCTGCAGGACGTCGCCGCCTCGGTGGTGCGCCCGGTCAAGGAACTGAAGGACTTCCAGAAGGTGATGCTGCAGCCCGGCGAAAGCCGCGAACTGACCTTCACCATCCGCGAGGAGCAACTCAAGTTCTTCAACGCGAAGCTGGAGTACGGCGCCGAGGTGGGTGAGTTCAAGTTGCAGCTGGGACTGGATTCGCAGGATGTGCAGGTCGCGTCGTTTGCCTTGGTCGATTGAGCGGGAAGAACACCTACGCCAGAAGGCCGGTTTCGATGCAAATAGGCAACCAAAAGTGTTACTAGTTGGTTTAAAACGTAAACTTTAGATTAAATTCACCGGGTACTTTCTTCGAGTGACGTGACCGCGCAATGGGGCGCGACCGTCGCTCCTCATGGAGACGACCCGAGATGGATAGCCAAGCCCCGCGCAGCGCGTTGAACTTTCACCCCCCGGTCAGCGGGGTAGCGATGTCCCGATCCGACCGACGTTCGCGCCAGTCGGCGGATGTGAAGACAGGCCGGGGGATGTCCCTCACGGCGGTGGCCACGGCCGTGGCCCTGACCCTGTCACCCGCCTGCACCTGGGCGGCAGGCGGCGAGGGCGGCCAGGCGTCCGACCCAGTTCTGCACGCAGGCTCGGGAGGCAGTGCGGGAAGCGGCGGCTTCGGCGGCTTCAACGACAGCAACTACATGTCGGGCGGCGGCAACGGTGGCTCGACCACGGCGGCCGGCCCGACGGCAGGCAGCAGCGCGGACAACGGCAGCTACGACATCGCGCCTGAAGGGCAGGGCGGCGCGGCCGCCACCGGCGTCGACAACCCGACGATGGGCGTCCTGATCGGCCGCAGCGGTTCGGCGGGCGAATCGCAGGTGGCGGGCGAAGGCTTTGGCGGCGGTGGTGGCGGCGGCGCCAACGCATTGACGGGCAATGCCCTGAGCGCGAGCGCCTTCGGCCAATACACCGGCGGCGCCGGCGGTGCCGGAGGACAAGCCTATTGGGCTGCGGGCGGCGGTGGTGCTGGCGGCGCCGGCACCAGCTTCACGGTGGACTCCGGCTACGGCAACTCCGGCATGTCGACGGGCGGTGCCGGCGGTGCCGGCGGCGACGCCAACTCCCAGGCGGGTGGCGGAGGCGGCGGCGGTGCAGGTGTCGCCATCCACATCGGTGGCACCTCAGGCTCATTCAACAACGCCGGAAGTGCCGTTGGCGGCGCAGGCGGTGCCGGGGGCGGCGAGATCTCGCCCGTGCGCTTCAACGCAGCGGGCGGTGGCGGCGGCGAAGGCGGCTCGGGCGCGCTGTTGACGGGCAATGTCGGCAGCGTGACCAACACGGGACTGATCACCGGTGGTGCCGGCGGCGCTGGCGGATCGAGCGGCGGCGGCGTCGGCGGGGTGGGCGCCCCCGGTGCAGGGGGTGACGGCGGCGTCGGCTTGCAGGTGCAATCGGCCATCGCCACCACGATCACGAACAGCGGCACGATTTCCGGCGGCCAGGGTGGCGTGGGCGGCGCCAACACGAACGGCGGGGCCGCCGGCGCGAACGGTGCCGGCGGCGTCGGCGTGCTCGGGGCCAACCTGTCGATCTTGAATACCGGCGCCATCTCCGGCGGCCTGGGCGGCGACGGCTCGACGCGCGCGGCCGCTGTCGAGTTCAACGGCGGCACCAACACCCTGGTCCTCGACACCGGCTCGACGTTGAGCGGGCGCGTCGTGGTCGGCAGCGCCGCCACGGCCACACTGCAAGCACGTGCTGCCGGCATGTCGCTGGACGGTGCGGATGTCGGCGGCGCGACGACCTTGGACGCCGCGGCTGGCGCCAGCCTGAACATGACGGGCCCCGTCTCGGGCAATGCCGGGCTGACGATCACCGGCGCCGGCACGGTGGCCATGAACGCTGCCGGCACCTACTCGGGCGGCACGACGATTCAGGGCGGCCATGCCCGCATCGCCGACGGCCAGGCGCTGGGCACCGGCGCGGTCACGGTGACGGGTGGCGGCTCGCTGACGGGCACCGCCGACATCACCGTGTCGAACCCCAGCCTTGTCGTTTCCGGCGACGGCACCATCGGCGCGGCCACGGGAACGACCCTGACCGTGTCGAACCTGGGCCTGCAGGCCAATCCCAACCTGAGCATCGGCAGCGCGGCGGATGCCGGCACCGTCGTCCTGCCGGCGGCAGGCACGGTCGCGATGGACGGAACGCCGGGCTCGCTGCATGTGCTGGGCGGGACGCTGACGGGCGCGTCGCTTGGCGACCTGACCGGCAGCCTGGCCAGCACGACGGTCGATGCCGGCGCCGCGCTGGACTACGCCGGCCAGAGCGCCGCCATTCTCGATCTGCAAGGTGGTGGCCGCGTGATGGGCGCCACGGCGCTCGAAGTGCAGCAGGGCAACTTCGCCGGAGAGATCGCCGGCACCGGCTCGCTGGCCAAGACCACCGCTGGCACGCTGGTGCTGAGCGGGTCCAACAGTTTTTCGGGCACTACGACCGTGGCTGCGGGCACCCTGAGCGCAGGCGCCGCCAATGCGCTCAGCCCCAACTCCGCCCACACCGTGTCCGCTGGCGCCACGCTGGACCTGGCGGGCTACAGCCAGCGCGTGAACGGCATGACCAACGCCGGCACGGTCAGCCTGTTGGGCAGCGCGCCCGGCACGACCCTGACCGTCACCGGACCTTGGGTCGGCAACAACGGCGAGCTGCGCCTGGGCACATCGCTCGGCGACAGCAGCAGCGCCAGCGACCGGCTGATCCTCGATGGCGGCTCCGCCGTGGCGAGTGGCACCACCCGCGTGCAGATCACCAACCTGAATGGGCTGGGCGCATTGACCAGCGGCAATGGCATCGAGGTGATCAGCGCAGTCAATGGCGCGACCACCACCGCTCAGAGCACCAAGGACGCGTTCGCGCTGGCCGGCGGCCACGTGGATGCCGGCGCCTACGAGTACCGCCTTCATGCGGCTGACGCAGCTGGCGCTGGCGAGAACTGGTACCTGCGCTCCGACGTTCCCTCCGTGCCTGCAACGCCGCCGATCACGCAGGCAGGCCAGGCGCCATCGGGCGCCGCGACACCTGCGGGCACGGCCGTCGTCGTGCCCACCTATCGCGCCGAAGCGCCCTTGTTCGCCGCCTTGCCGCAGCAACTGCGCGAGACGGGCTTGTCCATGGTGGGTAACCTGCATCAGCGGGTGGGCGACGAAACCGGCACGGCCCCGCGCCAACGCCAGGCCTGGGGGCGCGTCATCTCGATGGAGCGCGACATGGCCCAGGCTGGCACGCTCGACGCGCACAGCGAAGGCCGCCTCGACGGGTTCCAGGCCGGCACCGACCTTTGGGCCGATGCGCAATGGCGCGCCGGCGTGTACGTGGGTCAGCTCGATGGCGACATGGACGTCAATGGCTTTGCGCGCGGCGTGCGCAACCTGGCGGTGGGCAGCAACGACCTGCGCGCGCAGTACCTGGGCGCCTACGCGACGTGGACTTCGGCCAGCGGCATCTATGTCGATGGCGTGCTGCAAGGCGGACGCCTGCGTTACGACGTGGACTCGATATCCAGCAGCGTCGGCGACGGCAAGGGCAGCAGCATGCTGGCTTCGCTCGAAATGGGCCGGGCCTTTGCACTCATGCCGGGTTGGTCGCTGGAGCCGCAGATCCAGCTGGTCCACCAGCGCATCGACCTGGACGACGTGGCCATCGGCGGCGCGCTCGTGCAGCAGGACGTGGACAGCAACTGGCTGATGCGCCTGGGCATGCGCGTGAAGGGCGAGATCAGCACCGGCGCCGGCGTGCTTCAGCCCTATGCGCGACTGAACGTCTACCGCAGCAGTGGCGGGACCGACGTGGTCCGCTTCGTCGGCCCGGCCGCCGCGACCAACCTCTACAGCAGCACCGGCGGCCTGAGCACCGAGCTGGCCGTCGGCGGCACGTGGCAACTCAGCCCGGCCCTCAGCGTTTATGGCGAAGTGGGGCAGATGTGGGGTTCCGGCGGCAGCAGCGCCGAGATCGATGGCGGCTTGAATGCGGCGATCGGGTTGAAGGTGAGCTGGTAGGCACTAAGGGCTGTGCGGCGAGCGCGGCAGGTAGGATCTGTTGATTCGTGGATCTTCAAGCCGCCTCGTGTCTAACGTGCTTCCTCGTTCCGCTCTCGTCTTTGCTGCCTTGGCCGCGTCGCATGTGGCGGGCGTCGCTCTGGCTGCGCCGTCGCTGGCGCCGCTGTTTGCTGGCTCGATCTGCCTGCCGGTCACCGCGCTGAAAGGTTGGGGATGACGCCGCTGGCCATCGCAGAGCATGCGCCGCTCTTCATCGTGCTCAACCCCGCCTCCGGTCGGGGCGAGGCTGACAATGCCAGGCGCAGCATCGAAAGCGCCTGCGCGCAGGCGGGCCGCGAGCATCACATCTACCAGGTCGACAGGCACCGCCGCCTGCAGCCTTGCGTGCAGGAGGCAGTAGAGCGGGCCAAGGCGGTGCAGGGCGTGGTCGTCGCTGCCGGTGGCGACGGCACCATCAACGCGGTGGCGCAGGCGACGCTGGGCAGCGGCTGCGCCTTCGGCGTGCTGCCTCAAGGCACATTCAACTACTTCAGCCGCACACACGGCATTCCAACCGATACCGACGAGGCGATGCGCGTGCTGCTCAACGAGCAGCCGCGCGCCGTGCAGGTGGGGCAGGTCAACGATCGCGTGTTCCTCGTCAATGCCAGCCTGGGCCTGTATGCCCAACTGCTTGAAGACCGCGAGGCCTACAAGGCTCAGTTTGGCAGGCGCCGCTGGGTGGCCCTCTGGTCGGCCTTGCTGACCGCGTTGCGCGGGCACCGGCCGTGGTACTTGCACCTGTCCTGGCATGGCGTGCAGCGCGACATCCGCACCAAGACCCTCTTTGTCGCGAACAACGCGCTGCAGTTGCACCAGGTGGGCCTGCCCGAAGCCGATGCACCGGAGCAGGGCCAGCTCGCGGCCATCGCGCTCAAGCCGCTGAGTACGCTGTCGATGCTGGGACTGCTGGTCAGTGGCGCGCGCGGCCGGCTCGGCGAGGCGGACAGCGTGGTGAGCTTTCCCTTCGAGTCGATGACGGTGCGGCCCATGCGCGGCCATCGACGCGTGAAGGTGGCGACCGACGGCGAGATCGGCTGGTGCGCCATGCCGCTTGAGTTTCGGGTTTCGCCCGAACCGCTGTGGCTGGTGCGCCCCGCCGTCGCTCCGGAACTGGAGGCGACGCGCCAATGAGCGTGCTGCTGCACATCTCCGATCCGCACTTCGGCACCGAGCAGGCGCCGGTGCTGCAGGCGTTGGAGCACTTCGCCGGCCAGCAGCGTCCGGATGTGGTGGTGCTGTCGGGCGACATCACGCAGCGGGCCACGCGCGCGCAGTTCAGCGCGGCGCGTGCCTTCGTCGACCGGCTCGGCATCCCGGCTGTGGTGGCGATCCCGGGCAACCACGACATCCCGCTGTTCGCCCTCGGCACGCGCCTGCTGGCACCGTACGCCCGCTACCGCGAGGCCTTCGGCGAAGACCTCGAGCCGGTGTTCGAGTCGGACGACTGCCTGGTCGTGGCCGTCAACACCACGCGTTGGTACCGGCATCAAGACGGCGAGCTTTCGGCGGCGCAAATCGAACGCGTGGCCGCGCGCCTGGAAGCGGCAACCCCCCGCCAATTGCGTGTGGTGGTGGTGCACCAGCCCCTGGCCGTGACCCTGCCCGAAGATGCGAAGAATCGCTTGCATGGCCGCGATGCCGCCGTGCCGCGTTGGTCAGCGGCCGGCGCCGATCTGGTGCTGGGCGGGCACATCCACCTGCCATTCGTGCGGCCGCTTCATGAAGTCTTCGCGCCTTGCGCGCGTCCGCTGTGGGCCGTGCAGGCCGGCACGGCGGTCTCTTCGCGTGTGCGCCGGAACGCACCGAATTCGGTCAATGTCCTGCGCTGCGACGACCGGCTTCATGCGCCCTGTGTCGTGGAGCGCTGGGATTGGTCGCCTCCTGATCGCAGCTTCAAGGCGGCGGACCTGCACGAGCTTGCGTTGGCTGCCTGAGCCTGTGTGCTTTGAGTGCGCTTGAGTTACCGCTCCAGCGCATGCAGAGGCGACGGCACTCTGGCTGCAGAACACGGGCTACGTCGCCCAGCAGACCTGTGCGTCGCTGGAGCCAATGGCTGATACGCGCCCGTTGCGGACATCGGGACTTCTTGAAAGCGGACCTTCGTTCAATGTCCGGAACGGAGCTTCAGGTACAGCCGCTTTGGGCCCAAAGCGGCTGTACGGTTTTCTCCGAAGCAGCCATTCCACGGTTGACCTTTGGCTCTCTCTCCTGACCTCTCTGTGATAGCCGCACGTCAACGTCCGACCATCCTCTGAATATCTGGCAACTGCCAGGTTTTGTCGAACAGCGCCTACTGAGGACCATAGAGACGAAACAGCACCTCGAACTTGCCACCAGGATTGGTCTGGACCCAGTTCGACGCCTTTCCGGCCGGTGCTTTTGGTCCGAAGTAAACATCGACGGTACCGTCGGCGTTCTTGACCAGGTCTTCGTTCTGCGAAGAACGTGCGCTCGGTCCAACCGGACATAGACAAGCCAGTGCGCATCGTCAGTGTCCAAAGCGAGTACCACATTCGCGCCGCTGTCGAGCGCCGCGTCAATGAGATTGCGCAGGAGGCGATTGAGCGCGGCAGGCGCTCGAAGGTCTACCTCCTTGGGCGATACCGCAAGGATTCTGCATACCTGCCTTCGACCCCAAAGCAGCAGTGGGTCGACGTAGAGTTCATCACTGTGCACTCGTCGAAAGGTTTGGAGGCAGACCACGTCATCGTCCCGCGAATGACCTCGGAGACGCTCGGCTTTCCCAGTCGGGTCGCCGACGACCCTGTGCTTCAACTTTCAATGCCAGGTGGTGATTCGTACGAGTACGCCGAAGAACGTCGTCTGTTCTATGTCGCTCTCACTCGCGCACGCGCAACGGCCACACTCATTTCGATTGAGCACAAGGAGTCTGCTTTCATCACTGAGCTGGTGAAGGACCAGCAACTGGAGGTGTTGACTGCTGATGGCTCAATGAGCAGCAGCGAAGTCTGCCCGACTTGCGGCAAGGGCTTTCTCGTCCCGCGCAAGGGGCGCTACGGACGCTTCTATGGTTGCAGTACTTTTCCTCGATGTGATTTCACGAGGAAGATTGCAAAGACTGCCGAGCTACGTGCTTAAGGTTCTGCGCTGCCTCGGTCGATGGCGATAAAAAGGACCTGACTGCCCCTATTCGCGCGGTGCCATGTCGTTCCTAGTGCTGTCAGCGTGCTTTGCGGAGGATGGTCTCTCTCCACTCAGCAATTCTTCGGTCGGCCGCCTCCATCATGTCGCCTGCCGCGTCGACGTCGGCGACAAGCGCCACACTCACGAAACCTGGCGCATCTTCGATTGCTGGAAGCCGCCAAACTTCATAGCGAGTAACGCCAACTCTCGTTCCCGCGGGAGGCATCGGCTCCCAGGACTTGGCTAGCTTTGAACCACTCAACTTCAGCTTTTCAGTATCCGTGGTCCACCGATGGTCGGTCACCGTTCCGAATGAGGGAACGATTCCGGGAATAAGGTAGTCGCGAACAATGTTGTCGAGGTCATGAAGCACCGCTGCAGGCGTTCTTGGGGCAGGGCGAACGATGACTTCAAGCCCGACCGGCACCACGAGAGGACTGATGAGCCAGTTCCAGCGTTCCTGAAATGCCGCAATCTGCGTGCTAACAGACTCCTTGAAGGCAGCGGAGCCGCCGCTCGTCACGGGCAGGCTACCTACCTGCATACGAAGAGGGGAATCCATGGTCATCTGCGCCCATACTTCTTTGCCAATGAAAAGGGATGCGGCCTTGGGCCGCCCATACATCCTGAATCGCCCCGGGTTTTGAGGAGGCTCAACACTCTGAGAGGATTGAGCCATGAGCAAGTCGAACATGTTCTCACCCGAGGTGCGTGAGCGCGCGGTGAGGATGGTGCAGGAGCACCGGGGGGAATACCCGTCGCTGTGGGCGGCCATCGAGTCCATCGCGCCCAAGATTGGATGTGTGCCGCAGACCTTGAACGAATGGGTCAAGCGTGCCGAGGTCGATACCGGCGTGCGTGAAGGCATCACGACCAGCGAAGCCCAGCGGATGAAGGAGCTGGAGCGCGAGGTCAAGGAACTGCGCCGGGCCAATGAGATATTGAAGCTGGCCAGCGCGTTTTTCGCCCAGGCGGAGCTCGACCGCCGGCTCAAGTCCTGAAGGACTTCATCGACAAGCATCGCGATGCCTTCGGGGTCGAGCCGCTCTGCAAGGTCTTGCAGGTCGCCCCGTCGGCATATCGAAGGCATGCGGCGCTGCTGCGCGAGCCGCACAAGCGCTGCGCCCGGGCTCATCGCGACGAGATGCTGATGCCACAGATTGAACGTGTCTGGCAGGCCAACATGCAGGTCTACGGCGCCGACAAGGTGTGGCGGCAACTGGCGCGCGAAGGCGTTGTCGTGGCCCGCTGTACGGTCGAGAGATTGATGCGCAGGCTGGGCCTGCGTGGTGTGGTGCGCGGCAAGGTCGTGCGCACCACGGTCGGCGATGCCAAGGCACCGTGCCCGCTGGACCGGGTCAACCGGCAGTTCCGTGCCGAGCGGCCCAACCAGTTGTGGGTCAGCGATTTCACGTACGTCTCGACCTGGCAGGGTTGGCTCTACGTGGCCTTCGTCATCGATGTGTTTGCCAGGCGCATCGTAGGCTGGCGAGTGAGCAGTTCGATGCGAACAGACTTCGTGCTCGATGCGCTGGAGCAAGCTCTATACGCCCGGCAGCCCGAACGCGATGGAAGCCTGGTTTGTCACTCCGACAGGGGCTCGCAGTACGTCAGCATTCGCTACACCGAGCGGCTGGCAGAAGCGGGCATCGAGCCGTCAGTGGGCAGCAAGGGCGACAGCTATGACAACGCCTTGGCCGAGACCATCAACGGGCTCTACAAGGCCGAGCTCATTCATCGCCGAGCACCCTGGAAAACCAAGGAGGCCGTGGAGCTCGCAACGCTCGAATGGGTGTCGTGGTTCAACCATCATCGCCTGCTCGAACCCATCGGGTATATCCCGCCAGCAGAAGCCGAGGCAAACTACTACCGGCAACTCGCCAGTCAGAACACCGAGGCGGTGGCCTGACTTAAACCAAATAGCCTCCGCGAATCCCGGGGCGATTCAGTCCTGCGGCATTTCCGTTGTCGTACTGCATCCGACGAGCAACATGGTCACGGTAAGACAAAGCGACCGAGACATTGACGCCTGCATGGTTTCCTCCATCCATAGGTCAGTTTGAGGGGCCCAGGAGTTCTGCCCAAAGATTCGGGTAGCTGTGACACTCAGCCGACCCGAAGCTCTGGAACACGCCTTCTTGGCTACTTCGCCTTTTCCTTCTCGGATTTGACATCGCTCAGGAACTGCTTGAGCAAGCTCCAATCGCTGTCCGTTGCTCCGGCTTCATCGGTGGTGTCTGCGCCGCAAAAGTCCGTGTGCAGCGTAATCTTTCCCTTTGCGGGCAACGGCACTCGTTGATATTGCGTTCCATCCGAAAGCGGCAGCGTAGTCACGAATACTTGCTTGTCCGACATTGGCGTCTTGCAGCTCTTGTCAGCGCAGGGGTACACGCTGACAACGTAGCTCTTGCAAGCCGCGATAGGGAACCACTCCACTGTTCCTATCGAAGCAATTTCCTTGACGTCGAACCGCTTGCGAGCCACGGGATTGAACTTGGCCAACGTGACCGAGTAGCCCCAGCATTCGACATCCTTGGCTGGAGCACCTGCTTCAGTATGCGTTGCCTCAATGACGAATGGCTTCAGTGGTGTAGTGCCATCGCACTTCTTCGAATCTTTCGTGAGTGCAAATGCGCCTCCCAGGCTAGCGGCGGTAACCAGCACGCCAAGTACATCCTTTCGGTTGTCGGTGACCTGCGTGCCAATCTCGCTCACTATAAGTTCGTCCACGTACTTGACTGAACTTAGTGTCGTGGGGGCAAAAGCCCAACCGCCGGTGCTGCTATCCGTCGCAACGAAAGCCGGAAGGGGTGTCTTCCCGTCATCTGCGCCCGCCATGGGCACCGGGGTGAGATTCACGCCTTCCAATGCGCCACCCTTATCAAAGCTTGGAGCAACTCTCACTGCGGTACGAGGAACAACGAACGGAAAGCCGGCGCCGGGCGTTCCACCGTCGGGTAGCGCGGCGTAAGTCAGTTTCGGTCTCGGCGCGCTGCATCCTGCTGCGGTAACCAGTATGGCGACGAGAACGAGGTAGAGGGGGACTCGAAACTTCATTCTTCTCCTTCGCGGTCAAGTAGCCGTGAGGCATGAGCCTGCTAACCCGCAAACGGTTTCGAGTGTTTTGCCTGATTTCGGTGTCGTCATCCCCCTAGTTGATGACCTAAGCAGAAGCACAAGGTACGTGCTCACCCGCACGGATAGCTTTGGGCCGGGGGGCCGCTTCCAGAACCAGACGGATTCACTGCGCCGCTGGTTGAAAGTCAATCGCTGTACGACAATCGTATCGGTCCAACTTTGCGGGACTGGAGGTTCGGGATGCTTCGACTTGGCGTGCTCTTGTCTGCCCTGGCACTCATTGCCCTGCATTCCCCGGCAGCCGAGCCTCCGAACCAAGCGCCGGCGGCTTCCTCTGACCCAAAGCCGTACAGCGGCGAGTCTGAGGGCGCGAGCAAAGACCAAAAGTTCGCTTATCTCTCAGCGGTTGACCTGAGTAGAGGACAACCAGCGCTGGTGTACGAAATCTGCAATCGCGGCAAAGTGAACCTCGCATATGGGTGGGAGCAGTTCTTGTTGAACAGCATCCTCAAGCCCCAAAGGCCTACCACTTGCGACAGGGCTCGGCTGGAAGGCCCGGGGCAGTGGCGGACTGCGTCATCGGACATTGCTCTCCCATCGGGATGGACCAAGCTCCCGTCCACCTATTGGGCGCAAGGCCAGTACCCGGCTCCCGCAGGGACGTTCACTAGCAAAATATACAAGGCACTTGTTGACGCTAACGAAGCCACACTGCCCACAGAGCGTGACCTTCCCGACGAGGTCGTGACCGTTGAAGTTGTGCTCAAAGGCGAAGGGCCTACGGAGTACTACAGCGTCAAATGGGAGGAGTCCGTTGGCAGCTTGATTCTCGAGCTCGCAAAGTACAGCCAAGCAACTCGGGAGGCCTTAGTCAAGGACTTCCACGCAAAGGCTAATAAGCTGCCGAATCAGGTCGAAATCGTCTCTGGAGCCGCACTGATGAGCCGAGTGAAAATTGCCAAAGAGGACGCCAAACGTGCCCAGGAATTCCTCAGGCTCAAAGGTAGTTCGGATGAAGCCTTCATCCTGATTCGCTCGAGTGCGAAGTATGCGCGCGAAGTGCAGTATGAGCTCTTGAACCCCGCGAAAGAGAAGTTAATTCAATACCGGTCCGTCCTTGCCCTAGACAAAGACGGGGCGATAGTGCAAGGCTTTCGGTACGTCACAACATCCGACACGAAGTAGGAGCCGCAGTGGTACTAAAGGGTATCAAGGGGGTTGTGTCGTTGGCATCAGCCCTCATCCCCGTACTCATGCCCCCAATAAAGCGGTTTGAGGGCCCTCTCACACAGATAGGCCTAACTGCAGGAGTGATGGCTGTGGTAGTCACGTTTCTGTTGATGATTGTTGACCCGCCGAATCCGCGAACCCTCTACAGGAATGCGCCGTGGCTGTGTCGAAGTGCTGCGGGTCTGTTCTTAGCAGCCACTGCCTTCTACGTTGTCGTTCTGACTAGAACGGTAATGGGGGCCTTGCCTTCGCCTTTTGTCCTTTACATGGCGGCAGCGAGCTACGGCATGTTCGCAGCCGGGGTCTGCTTTCTAGTTACCTACGCTGTTTGCCTCATTCAGCCGCCGAGGCCCCCTTCGAAGCAATAGGTAGGCGCGCGTTTGCGTGAGTCCTCGGTCGGTTTTCTAGGCGTGGACTCGTTTGCTGCTTCCTGATAGCGCAGCAGATGACGCTAGTTTGCTAACCCACCTGGAAGCAAATCGCTCTGCATGCACGGAAGAGGCGCCCTTGCGCACTGAGGACAGGCAGAGTTTGACGGGACTGCGTCCGTAGGTTGAGCCCCTCTAGACATTCCCGATGTGCCTACCTTCGCAGGCCCCGAGCCGGGTGACCTGCCAGTGCGACTACGTGATTGGCCCGTCTTCGAAATTCCTAGCGGCGCGAAGCATGCGGCTGGCAATCAAAGCGAATAGGCCATCAGAACGAGAGGGAGAAAGCACATCGGACCGAAGACGTCCCAGTTCGATTGCTGCGGAGTTCCGAGGATGCTGACGAGCAGTGCTGCGAGCCCGAGCGCAGATAGTGCAGCGCCATGCGTGGATGTAGTGAACCGCTGCACGACGGACAGGTCGCGGGGTGCTGCACTCACATACGCGACGGTGACCCCCAAGGGCACTAGCGCAAGCAGTACCCAGAACAGCACGGCGGTCGAATAGTTGAAGAGTAGCATCGAGGTCCGTAGAGGGTTGCTGCCCGCGAAAGTAACCTGGGGGCCTTGCCTCTGGAAGCGAGAACTAACCAGGTAGCGAACCACGATACCGAAGGGTGTGTGTAACGTGTGCTTGCGCTGGAAGTCCGCTGTTGGCCGCTAGGCGTCGCCTTCGGGAATCGGGTCGCGATACACAACAAGTCCGCACCTTCCTTGCATAGCGGATTCAAAGGCATCTCGAAACTGTTGATCTCTCCCGTTCAGGTTCTCGCTCTCAAGCGTGCCCGCCCTCTTTAGCACAACGTCCACCCATCCGGCGCTGGCTGCACCAGCCTCCGCAAGTTTCCAGTCATGCTCCGACTCAACCGCTTGGCGAATGAAGATCAGCATGGCGTGCTTGTCGTGGGGCTTGTATGGCCCCTCTACCTCCAAGCTCGCAACCGCTTCTGCCAAATACATCCTGACGTTGTACATGTGGGCTTCGTCACCAAAGTTAACGTCCGCTCATGGCCGTGAGCTGCCAGTGAGTTGAGCCCGCGCAGTTGGGCGTTCTGGCTCAGCGATTCAGAATCGAGATGGAACTTGATGGCATTGGAGACGATATTGCCAATCAGCCTTCGCACCGGCACCGGATCGGTGTTCAGTCGGTGCTGGGTGCTGCGGGTGCGCAGCGCAATTCCCTTGGCGCGCGTTCGCAAGATTGAGCGGTACGACGCCTATCCTCCTGCTCACGCGGCTGCGCATGGAGCGCGCCGCCACCCTACTGATTCAAGTCGACGGGAGCATCGGCGAAATCGCGGAGGACGTCGGATACCAATCCGAGGCGGCTTTCAATCGTGCGTTCACGCGGCATGCTGGCCTCGGCCCCGGTTCCTTCAGGCGCCGTGGGAGGTCGATGCAACCGGATTCCGGACTTTCGCCGCAGCCAGAGCCCGCTACTTCACGGCCATCGCCGGAATGGCGAACGCCTCGGCTGCTGCGCAAAGTGCCGCGGCAAAGCCGGAAGGCGCACGTGCGCGGCGCCTCGCGCTGGTGTACACGCGCGGCGCGGCACTCCAGGCGACTTGGACCCCGGCGGCCTGCAATGCCTGGACCAGTGCCACATCTTCGCTGGATGCAAGCGCAGAAAATCCGCCCACCAGTCGATAGGCAGCGGCACTGATGCCCAGATTGGCCCCATGCACATGGCGATGACCATCCGCATCGGAGTAGGTCGCCCGAAAGTGCTCTTCCATCCGCCGTTCGTGGGGCGCGTGCTCCGACCAGTCATTGACGGCCACCGTTCCGCAAACGACTTCGGCGTCGAGTTGAAGTTGCTGCACGAGCCAATCGGGCGCAACCTGCGTATCCGCATCCGTGAAGGCAAGCCAACGAGCGCCGCGCTCAAGCAGGCGCATCGCCCCTTGCGCACGTGCGGCACCGACGTTGCGCACCTGCACCTCGATCGCGCTCACCGGCATGCTAGCCACGATGTCCGCCGTGCCGTCTGAACAGGCGTCGAGCACGACAACGATTTCAACGGGCTCGCCGCCCAGGTCGGGATGCCGGGCCGCAGCAACGACCGCGTCGATGCAATCGATCACCAGCGCTGCCTCGTTGTGGGCGGGGACGACGACCCCGATCACGGATTGCCCTTTTGCTCGCCGCTGCCTTGCGTCGGCACTCCGGTTTCGTCCACGGCCGAATCGCCGAGAACTTGCTTTTCTGCCGCAAGCCAATCCTCAAGCTCGTACCCCGGCGCGAAGCCGCGGCGTTCAGCCAACTCGTAGGCCGCGCGACGGACGCGATCCTCGTGGGTCGACGCTGTATCTGTGCGAGGCTCGCTCGGCGTTTCTTGAGGTGTCTTCATGCATCGAAGATTGGGATGGCCGTGGCGGCCGCCACGTAGGACACGATCCCTTTGCGATGGCAGAGCGAAATATCTTTCAGACTTTGATTCACATTAATGCGGGCGGCGCACTTCTCGCGCACCATCCCAAGCAAGGGCTCGACCATGCTCACTCGCAATGTGCTTCGTCTTCGAAACACCGAGCTCTCGGACGCCGAGCGCGACACCCTCGAAAGCAGCATCTCGTTCACGCGCACCTATGCAGCCGGGCAGATCGTGGTGCGCCAGGGCTCACCGGTCGAAGTGAGCACCTTGCTCGTAGAGGGCCTGATGACGCGGCATGTGGATGCAGTCGATGGCAAGCGCCATCTGGTTGCGATGCACGTGCCCGGCGACTTCGTGGACCTGCACGCCTACGTCCTGAAGCGCCTCGATCACGATGTCGGCGCGCTGACGGACGTGAAGATCGCCCTGTTCACGCATGCGGCGCTTAAACAGATCCAGGTAGAAGATGCAACGCTCGCACGCCGACTCTGGTTCCTGACCCTGCTCGACGCGGCCATGCATCGACAGTGGATCTATCGGCTGGCAAGCCTCACCGCCGTCGAACGGGTCGCGCATTTCCTGTGCGAAACCAATGCGCGCCTGCTGGCCATCGGCGCTTCCGATGGAGCCGAGTTCGCGCTACCAATGACTCAGGCGGACTTGGGGCAGGTCTGCGCGCTGACCAATGTGCATGTGAATCGTGTGCTGAGGGAGTTGCGCGAGGCGCAACTGTGCGAGGTTCGTGCCTCGCGGGTGCGGATACTCAATCTCAAGGAACTGGTCAGGGTCGCCAAATTCGATCCGGCTTATCTCTACCTTGCGCCCGAGATCGCATCGCGCGCATGCGCCTGATTCGCTGCCGTTCGATTCGGCGGGGTGGTGCGAACTGCTCAGTCGCCGTCGGCTCGCAGGGCCTGGCCGGCGCCTGCGAGAAGGCGGGTCCACTCGGCCTCCCGCGTGCCTGAGTCGGCATCGCCCGCACGCAGGACCGCCGCCGGATGCGGCATGACGTAGACCGGCAGCCCATCGACCCTGCGTCTCAGCCATTGCCCTGCATGTTCCTCGATGCTGAGGGGGCGCCCCATCAGGCTGGTCAACGCGGTGCGACCCAGTGCCACCAGCGCACGTGGTCGGACGGCGTCGATCTCGGCTTCCAACCAATCCGCACACGCCAGCGCCTCGCGTTGCGCGGCCGTCTTGTGGATGCGCCGCTTGCCGCGCCATTCGTACTTGAAGTGCTTGACGGCGTTGGTCAGGTAGATCTGGTCGGCCGGCCACCCCAACTGCGCAATGGCGCGCCGAAGAAGTTGCCCGGCCGGTCCGACGAAGGGCCGGCCGGCCAGGTCTTCCTGGTCGCCGGGCTGTTCGCCCACGAGCATGAGTGCCGCATGAGCCGCGCCTTCGCCCCAGACGGTCTGCGTTGCATCCGCAGAAAAAGGGCACGCTTCGCAGCCGGCTGCACGACGGGCCAGCACGGCCAGCCGCTCGGTCGGGCCGTCGCCGGCAGGTGCTTGCAGCAGTGCAGGATCGTCTTGGCCGCAGCCGCGCTGGCCGGCTCGTCGTTCGCGCGGCGGTGTGACCTGTGATTGCATGTCCGTCGCGCGCGATTGGGCTTCACGAAGAAGTGAAGAAATCTGCGCGGCTTCCGGCAGGTTGCGCCAGAAGCGCACGGGCATCTCGCGGCGCATCATCGTCAGGTTGGCGCGTGCGGGATTGAAGATGCTGCGGTAGTACTCGATCCACAAAGCCTCTCCACCATCCGGCCCGGGCGCATCGGCACGCCTTGCCGCTGGGCCGAAGCGCAATTCGCGCCGGTCCCAATGCACGCTCTCTTGCGGAGTGAGGATCGCCCACCTCATGGCAGCGAAGCGGTCGACGAAGAAGGGCGCGGCCGCCCGCACGATGCGATGCGTGGGCTCGAACCAGGCGACGAAGCATTCGCCGTCGTCGTCGTTCATCGGCCGAAATCGGACGAAGGCGTGCATCTTGTGAATCTCGCGGCGAACCTCTCGCGCCATGCGCTCGAGTTGCAGGCGATCGCCCCGCAATACGTCGCTCCATGCGCGGCGGTCCTGAAGGATGGCTACAGCCAGTGTGTGAGCCGCATGGAAGCGGTCAGCGCCTTCGTGAAGCATCGCCACGCGCAGCAGCTCGATGAATCCGCGCGGCAGTCGCAGCACCGGCCGTGCTCGTTCGGCAGCAGCGTCGATGGCGGCCGGCGCGCTGTCGGCTTCGTCCAGCAAGGAGGTCTGCGCAGACCGTTCCCAAGACACTTCGCCAGGTTCCAGCCCGCGATGCAAGGCATCGCGCAAGCGTGCGAGGAAGACTTCGAAATCGTCGTGCCCCTGCACGGGCGAGCAGCTTTCGGTCATGGTGCCGCAACCGAAGTCACGCCAGGACAGGCTCGCCCGCAAGCGCGGCCGGGGCAGGCATGTCCGCAGGGGCGGCCGTCTCGAAAAGATCGCCCTGCTGCGCGGCCGCTGCGACCCGCGACGATGGCCCCGGCGCCTTGCTGCGCATGGCCGCTTCGAGCAGGCGGGCTGCGTCATTGCCAGGTCGGTGATCGGGCAGCGCGACGAAGGCCAGGATGCGCGCGCCCGGAGCACCCAGGCGCAAGACGTCCGACTTGCGCACCTGGCGCAGGCTGCGCGCTTTCAGCAAGCGCTCGACCGAGCGTGTGCCCAGCCCGGGCACGCGCAGCAGCGTTTCTCTCGGCGCGCGGTTCAGGTCGACCGGAAACCACTCGGGATGAGCGAGCGCCCAGGCCAGCTTCGGGTCCATGTTCAGAGGCAGCAGGCCCGCGTCGGTGACCAGCTCTTGCTCTTGAAATCCGTAGTGGCGCATGAGCCAGTCGGCCTGGTAGAGGCGGTGCTCGCGCATCAACGGCGCGGCGCGGCCGGGCAGCAGCGCGCTCGCATGCGGAATGGGGCTGAAGGCGCTGTAGTAGACGCGTCGGAGCCCATAGCTTCGATAGAGGGTCACGCTGGTGCGAAGAATGACGCGGTCGTCCGACGCGTCGGCGCCCACGATCATCTGCGTGCTTTGCCCAGCGGGGGCGAAGCGAGCAGGCGCCGGTCGCGCGGCGGGTGCCCCGGGCATGGAACGGGTATGCCGGGCGTTCTTTTGTGCCTCTTTGGCGTCGTCGAGCTGAAGGCGGATGCGCGCCATGGAGCGCTTGATGCCGCCCACATCTTTTTGCGGAGCCAACTGCACGAGCGAGGCCTGCGTCGGCAGCTCGATGTTGATGCTCAGGCGGTCCGCGTGAAGGCCGGCGCGCGCGATCAGATCAGCGCTCGCGTCGGGAATGGTCTTGAGGTGGATATAGCCACGGAACTGATGGTCCTCGCGCAGTCGGCGCGCGACTTCGATCAGTTGCTCCATCGTGTAGTCGGGCGTCTGGATGATTCCCGAACTCAGGAACAGGCCCTCGATGAGATTGCGGCGATAGAAGTCCAAGGTGAGCTGCACCACCTCTTCCACGGAAAAGCGGGCGCGCTCCACGTTGCTGGACTCGCGATTCACGCAATAGAGGCAGTCGTAGATGCACCAGTTGGTCAGCAGCACCTTCAGCAGCGAAATGCACCGGCCGTCGGGCGCATAGCTGTGGCAGATGCCGCAACCGTTGGTGGAGCCAATGCCCTTCTGATCACGGGAGTTGCGCGGTTGGGCGCCCGACGATGCACACGACGCGTCGTATTTGGCGGCGTCCGCCAGGATGGACAGCTTGCGAAGGATCGACAACGCCATGGTACTGTAAGTATATACAGTATCTTTCTCTGGCGCCTTAGACGGCGAAGTCAGCCTGTCGCCAGCAGCGGACACGTGCCGGCGACAACGGACGACATGCGCCGCCAAGCGGTCGTGCCGAAACTGCACAACGCTTGTGCTGTGCATCTCTTCGCCAGAGAAGAAACGTGTCTGCTCCCAACGAAACTCCCGGCGCCATGCCGGACGGCATCGATCCGGCCCATCTGCGGACCGGCAGCGCCATTGCACGCCACGCCAGCCCGCTGTCGCTGCTTGTCCTGCTTGCGGTGGTGGGCCTCGGCGCTTCGGGATGGCTGGGCAAGCCCTGGCCCGAGCGCAGTCACGCCACGGGCGCCGTGGACTTGAGCGTGGCGATGCCGACAGTCGTCAGCACTGGCGACCTGTACGAAGCGCTCATCGAGGTGCATGCCAATACGGACATCTCGCGGCTGCAGATCGAGGTGGATCCGCACCTGTGGACCGAGACCACGATCAATTCGATGGTGCCAGCTGCCGACAGCGAGACCTTCAAGGACGGGCGCATCCGATTCGGCTTCGATGCGCTCGCCCAGGGTGAAGCGTTGATCTTCAAGGTGGACGCGCAGATCAACCCACGCTTCTTCGGACGCTTGGCCGGCGACATACGAGTGCTCGACGACGGCCGCTTGATCGCCGCCAGCCGTCGCGAACTGAGGGTGATGCCCTGATGGAAATCGTCCTGCGCGCCACAGCGATGTTTGCCGTGCTCTATCTGCTGGTGCGGCTGCTGGGCAAGCGCGAGCTTGGTCAGATGACGCCGTTCGAGTTCATCGTGATGGTCGTCATCGGAGACCTGATCCAGCAGGGGGTGACGCAAAACGACTTCAGCCTGACGGGCGCCACCCTGGCCGTGGGCACCTTTGCACTGTGGGGCCTGGTGCTCAGTTGGCTGTCGTACCTGTCGCCCAGGGCCGCCAGGGTGCTTGAAGGAGAGCCGCGCGTCATCGTGCGCCACGGCAAGGTGCTCGATGACAACCGTCGCCGCGATCGATTGACGCGCATGGAGATCGAGTCCGAGATGCGGTTGGCGGGCATCGCGCGGCTCGAAGATGTGGCGTGGGCGATGCTCGAACCCAACGGCAAGATCAGCTTCATCAAGCGCGATCCGCCGCGGGGCGAGCTTGCTGAAAAAGATTGACGCGTCGGGCAGGAGCCGACCATGACCGGGGACGCGCCGATTGCGCGTCCGGCACGTTCCCCAAAGGAGCCGATCGGCCGAATCGTCAGGCGTTGGACGACTTCGCTCCATCGGCGGATGGCGGCAGGCACGGATCCACGTCGAGCAGCATCAGCCCGGCGCGATACGCGGTCCGTGCTCCGGTGCGGAGATCGTCGGTCAGTTGCCGCATGCGCGCCGCGCGGTCCTTCGGCGAAAGATAGCTCGGCGCGCTCATGAGGCGCTGGGCCACTCCGAGGAGGATGGTGGAGGACGTCAGAACAAAGTGGGTCGCGACTCGCTCCCGAGATGCCTCGTTGGCTGCTTCGACCATGTGGATGGCCATCTCTTTGTCCGTCGGCGGAAGTTCGCCGAGCCCCGTGGGTCCGGCCCATGGCGTGTATTCGTGGTCACGGTACCGGGATTGGAGGATCAGTTGGATCTGGTGGATAGCCCGTTCGAGCTCCAGCGCTTCGTTTGTATTCATCTGGCCAAGAGTTCGGTTGTGCCCACCATTGTTCGCAAACGCGCGCTCACCGAACAGAGTCAGATCGGGACGAAATCGACCGGGCCAGATGCGTCGCCACCAGGGTCATCGGTGGCACTCAGTGCGAATTGGAGTACCGTTGCCCGAACCGGAACACGTTGGGCGCATTTAGCCGGCGCCTTGTGCATGGAGCTGGCTCCCTGGCCCTCGCGTCCGTGACGCCATGAACCTCTATGAGCGCTATGCGGACGAGATTGCCGAGCTGATCCGCTCGGGAATGCTGCGGCCTGGCGATCGACTGTCCTCGGTGCGGGCCGCGAGTGCGGCCCGCGGACTCAGCCGGACCACCATTTTCGAAGCCTATTACCTACTCGAGACACGGGGCCTCATCGAGGCGCGCCCGCGCTCCGGCTACTACGTCAAAGGAGATCCTGCCAAGGCTGGACTGGAAGCGCCCGACGATTCAAAGCCCAACGGAAAGGCAAAGTTCGTGGACATTGGCCAGTTGGTCTTCGAGCTGGTCGGTTCGCTGAGCCGCCGCGAGTTCGTGCCGCTCGGCTCGGCCTTCCTGAGCCCGACGCTGTGCCCGCTTACACGATTGGCGGCACACCTCGGGACCGAAATGCGTGACTTTGATCCATGGCGCCTGGTGGAGGATCTCGCGCCGGGCAACGAGTCGCTGCGCCGCCACATCGTATTGCGCTACGCGATGGATGGCATGGTCGTCGCTCCCACTGAAGTGGTACTGACCAACGGGGCGATGGAGGGGCTGAACCTGAGTCTGCAGGCGGTCACGAAGCCGGGCGACATGGTGGTGGTGGAGTCACCCACCTTCTACGCCGCGCTGCAGGCGCTCGATCGACTGCGATTGCGCGCGCTCGAGGTCGCGACCTCTCCGACCTGGGGCATCGACATCGATGCCCTGTCCGAAGCATTGAAATGTCAGCGCGTGGCGGCCTGTTGGCTCATGACGAATTTCCAGAATCCCCTGGGAAGTCTTATGCCCGATGACCGCAAGAAGGCACTGGTTGCACTCCTCGCAGAGCACGAGATCCCGCTGATCGAAGACGACGTCTATGCCGAGCTCTACTTCGGCGCAAAGAAGCCGCTGCCGGCCAAGGCTTTGGACAGCAAAGGACTCGTGATCCATTGCGGCTCCTTCTCCAAGTGCTTGGCACCAGGCTACCGCGTGGGCTGGGTTGCCGGCGGGCGCTTCGCCGGGAAGATCGAGCAGATGCGCCTCATGTATACCCTCTCGCCGGCGATTCCGTCAGAGGCGGCCATCGCCGCCTATCTTGACCGTGGTGGCTACGATCGACATCTGCGGCGCCTTCGCGCGGCGCTGACGCGCTATCTGGCCATCGCCATGGAGGCGGTGCAGACCCACTTTCCCCCCGGAACGCGCGTGTCAGTGCCTCAGGGCGGCTATCTGCTCTGGCTCGAACTGCCCGAGAGCGTGGACACCATCAAGCTGCATGCGCTGGCGCGCGAGCGCTGCATCAGCTTGGCACCGGGACCGCTCTTTTTCACTGACCATCGCGCCAGGCATTGCCTGCGCCTGAACTATGGCCACGCTGGCGATCCGCGCTTTGCGTCGGCGATGCAGACTGTGGGCCAACTCGCGACAGCCTTGACGACGACCTGCGCGATGAATGAAACCACCGCAACAGCGTAGGAACCAGACTACGCCGTCGTAGTGCCTGCGCTGTCACTGTTGGCGCGCAGCGCTGACGCAGCGGCGCAGGGAGGTGAAACACAATAAAACGGTGCGAAACATCAGCTGCGTCCAACACGTCTCAGGGGTCATGCCGACTTCCGCTTTGCAGCGCTTGCGGCGCATACGGTGCGGCAATGTCTGAAGCGCTTGCCGCCCCCCGTCCGCGCGAAAGCGCTGCGCACCGCGTACTGGTGCTCGACGATCCTGCCGCCGCGGATACCGCACTGGTGCTTCAGTCACTCAATCTGGAATTTCCGTCCGCTCAATCCACCGTGGTGGAGGATTGCGTGGCACTGCACGACGCGTTGCATCGGCAGGGGCCATGGTCCCTGGTGCTTTCGGCATTGCAACTGCGGGGTGGCTCGGGGGAGGAGGTGCTGCGCATCGTGCGCGAGCACGACCCGCAACTGCCCTTCATCTTTCTTTCCGCCTCCATGGTCGAGGAAGAGAGCGTGGTCGATCTGCTGAAAGCGGGCGCCACGGATTACGTCAGCAAGCAGCGGCTGCATCGCCTTGCACCCGCCGTGCGCCGCGCTTTGCAAGAAGCCGGCGAGCGGCACTCCCGCCTAGACGCGCAGCGCGAGCTGCACGAGGTCAACACCGTGTTCGCGCGCGTGATCGAGTCGCTGCAGGAGTACGCCGTCATCCTGCTCGACGCCGGCGGCTGCGCCACCAGCTGGAACCAGGGCGCCGTGCAGATGTTCGGCCATGCCGCCCCGGAGGCGCTGGGGCGCCGGCTCGATCTGCTTCTGGAGGGCGAACCCCTGGGCATCGACTTCGACGGGCTGCTGCACAAGGCCCGGACCGATGGGCGCGTGGAACGCGAGGGCTGGGTCTTCCGCAAGAGCGGAGAGCCGGCCTGGATCGAATGTCTGCTGACGCCGCTTTTCGATCCAGACGGCGCGGCGCTGCGCGGCTATTGCCACATCGCCCGCGACACCACGGCGAGGTACGAGGACCAGCAGCGGCTGCGCCAGGCCAAGATCGCTGCCGACCGTGCGCGCGAGGAATCCGAGCGCGCCAATGCCGCCAAGGATCGGTTCATGGCGGTGCTCTCGCACGAGCTGCGCAACCCGCTCACGGCGATTTCGGTGGCGGCGCAGCTCCTGTCCAACGTCGCCAAGGTGCCTCAGCGCTATGCCGACCTGGTGCCGAAGATTCGCCGCAGTGTTGCGCTGGAGACGCGGCTGGTCGACGACCTGCTCGACCTGTCCGACATCTCCAGCGGCAAGCTGCGGCTGCGTCTCGCGCCGATCGATGTCAACGACTGCGTGCGTGACGTGGTCGAAGACATGCGCGAGCAGATCGACGCCAAGGGCATGCGCCTGAAGGTGGCCCTGTGCGCGCAGCCGGCAACGGTGCGCGCCGATCCGGTGCGCATCCGGCAGGTGGTGCTGGCGCTGCTGCGCAACGCCCACAAGTTCAGCGAGACCGGCGGAAGCATCGAACTGCGCTCGAACATCGATGGCCAGCGCTACCGCCTCGAATGTGTGGACAAGGGCATCGGCATCGATCCTGAGGCGCTCGATCGCATCTTCGACGCCTTCGAGCAGGCCGACTCGTCGGTCACCAAGCGCTACGGCGGGCTTGGGCTGGGGCTTTCGGTCTCGCGTCTGCTTGTGGCCGAGCATGGCGGCGATCTGCGCGTCGCCAGCGAAGGCATCGGGCGCGGCGCCACCTTCACGCTCGAGCTGCCGTTGTTGAGCGTGGAGCAGCTGCCGGCCATCACGGCGCCGGCCACCGCCGCGCCCCGTTCCGCCGGGCCAGGCGCCCGGGTGCTGCTGGTGGAAGACAACATGGACGCGGCACCGCTGATGATCATGGCGCTGGAAGACTATGGCTACCGGGTCAGGCATGCCGGCAGCGTGGGTGCGGCGCTGGCGCTGGCCGACGAGCATCCGTTCGATGTGGTGCTCACGGACCTCGGCCTGCCGGACGGCAGCGGCGTGGAAATCGGGCGGGCGTTGAGCCCGCGACTGCCGGTCGTCGCGCTCAGCGGCTACGGCTCGGTGGCGGACATGCAGCGCACCATGCGCGCAGGATTCTCGGGCCACCTGATCAAGCCGGCGGACCCGGAAGAGATCCATCGCACCCTCGAGCGGGTGCTGGAGGCGCGCACACCCTCCGCTGCGCCCGTGCCCCCGACCTCGTGATGCCCGGCGGTGCGGTGGCTCGCGCCGATCAGTCCGGCGCTTTCAGGTCGAAGCACATGCCGCCGTAATAGGCGCCATCTCCACCTTCGACGAAGGGCACCTGGATCGGCTTGCCTTCGTTGATCCAGGAATCCTTGCGCCGGTAGCCGGCCTGCACCAGGTCCTGCTGGATCTCGTCCTGCAACTGGATGCGGTAGGGGCAGATGCCGATGCCGATGCTGTTGTGGGTGAAGATGGTCCGCTGACCGTGCATGGCGGTCGTGTTGAGGATGACGCGGCGCGGCTTGCGCGCCAGGCCCTGGAGGATTTCGCCCAGGGTGGTGGGCAGGTACTGCAGGGCGCCCGAGATGAGCAGCACGTCGGTGCCGTCCGCCTCGCGCCAGTCGGTACAGAAGCGCAGCTTGGGGCCCGCCCCACGCTCGGCCGCCAGCTCGCGGCCGGTTTGCGCCACGCCGGGCACGTCGCACACCGTCCAGCTCAGGTCCGCCGGAAAGTCCAGCACGCGCCCGAAGGCGTAGAACTTGATCCCCACGTGCCCGCCGAGGTCGAAGATGCGCCGCATGCCGCGGTGAATCGAGTCGCCGATCCAGAACAGGGCCGGGTAGTCCCAGTTGTAGATCTGGTGGCTGTACATGGTCTTGGCGCCCGCCGCGTTGTCGTAGCCGCCCGCGTGGGAGGCGGGCACGTTCTGGCGCGCATCGTCGAACGACTTGAAGGAACCCATGAACAGGTTCTCTTCAATGTTGGTCATGAACTTCTTTTCGTAGGCCGCCTTGTCGCGGGCTGTCTGGAGACTTGCGAACACCACCACTCCTCGAAACGGCAAATGCCGTCAAGAAATGTAATCACATGTAGCGCTTTGTTCCTACTGGTCGTTTGGAGTAGGCGGCCCGAAGATCAGCGTGCCTTGGGCGCCTGGGCGCTACCGGCGGCCGCGCGCAGCAGGTCTCGGCAGCCAGTGAACTCCTCGTCGTCGCCCAGGTTCAGGCTCGTCAGCGGCACGAGCGCCGCAATGGGCGCCGCGGCAGCCAGGGCGGCGGCGGCGCCGAGCTTGAGTGCGACCGTGGGCGCGTCGATGCTGACCGCCGGATCGGCGAAGTTGCCGCGCACGTGCAGTGGCGCGCGCAGCGAAAGCAGGCGCAGCTTCTTGTTGGTGGGCACCATGTCCAGGTTCATTTCCTCGGTCTTGAGGCTGACGGTGCCCTTGATCTCCACGCGCGACTCGCTCGTATCGAGCACGAAGGCATCGGTGCGCATCAAGCCGTCCTTCACGTCGAAACGGGCGGCCAGGCAGTTGAGCTGGATCTGCTCGTCGCCGAACAGGCGTGTCATGACCACGCTGCCGATGTTCAGGCCCATCGCTTCGAGCACGAACTTGCTCAGCGTGCCCTTGCTGACCAGGGCCTTCACCTCGCCATCGGCACCGCCGAGCATGGTCGCGATGTCGTTGCCCTTGCCTGAAAGCGCGATGCTGCCGTTGAGCTGACCCAGGCTGCCCTTGGTGTCCTCCAGTTTTGGGAACAGCTTGGACAGCTGCAGGGCGCGGATGCGCATGCGCGTGTCGGCCGCGATGGTCCCGCTGCGCGCGTCCAGCTGGATGTCCGAGCCCAGCGTCCCGCCGGCCACGCCGAAGTTGAGCGGCTTGAGCGAAAGCACCTTGTTGTCGAGGTTGAGCTTGGCATGCAGCGAATTGATCGGCAGGTCTTCGTCGCGCACGATGCGATCGCCGTCGACCACCACATCCGCGTCCATCGCCCCCCAACTGTCGGTGTCGAAGTCGGCCACCGGCAACACGCGGTTGCCAGGCTGCTTCTCCTTCTTTTCCTCGAACTCCGACTGGGTGCTCGACGGGCCTGCGCCGATCAACGGACCCAGGTCGTCGAAGCGAAGAAGCTTGGATCGCACCTTGCCGCGCAGCAGCGGCCGCGGCTCACGCATGAGGTATTCGAGCGTGCCGGCAATGTCGCTGGAACCCATCTTTCCGGTGAAGTCGCGATAGGTCCAGCTCTTCTGGTTGCCGTCGGCCAGCCGACCGACAAGGCGGCCCTGGGTTGTGTAGGGCGCGGTCTTAGGCAGGGTGACGCCGGTCAGCTCGTAGAGATCGGCCATGCTCTGGCCCGACAGCTGCAGCTTCAGGTCCATGCCGGCGAGCGAAGTCGGGCGCAGCAGCGTGCCTTCGACCTGCGCGCGCGTGCGGCCGGCGCGAACCTTGGCCTGAATGGGGAAGGGCGTGTCCCTGTCGGTGAGGTCCAGCACCTGCCCGGCCTGGCCTTCGCCTTCGAGCTTGGCCTGGCGATAGGTGCCGTCCAGCTTCCAGCGAACGCCGTAGGGCCCGGCGCCCGCGTCGTCGATGGTGTCGAGCGCGAGGTTGAAGTCCATCCTGAGCTTGTCGTCGTCGTAACGCAGACCGCCCTTTTTCAGGATCAACCGCTCGACCTCGAATCCCCAGGGCTTGCCACTGCCCGTTTTGGAAGCATCCTTGGGCGGCGTATCGAAGGTCCAGTTGTTGCGGCCATCGGCCTGGCGCTCCAACACCACCTGGGGCCCGTCCAGCTCCAGTTCGGTGATCAGGATCGTGCGCCGCATGAGGGGCAGCGGATTGAGCGAGATGCTGAGCGAACTCAGCTCGGCCATGTTCTTGCCCGACTCGCTCCACTGGGCATTCCCGAACTGAAGATTATGGGCCTTGAGATGCGGCCATGGCACCCATGAGCGCCAGCCGCCTTGGTCCTTGCCGCCGCGCGTCCATTGCAATTGCAGGTCGCCGTTGATCTTCAGGCTGCGGCCGGTGGCCTCGCTCACCCGCTGTTCGATCCACGGGCGCGCACGGTTCCAATCGAAGGTGGCGGCCACCACGAAGAAGGTGGCAACAAGCAGCACCAGCGTGAGCATCACGGCCAGCGTGACCCGCTGCCAGCGGGGACGCATGGCTGGCTTTGGTGGGGCGGCCGGATCGGGGGCGACCGCCGGCTGGGCTTCTGGGCTGGCTGGGTTCATGTCGAAGAGTCGGAACGTGAAGCTGTACGGCCCGCGTTCCTCGCCTTTGTGGTCGATCCTCCACGAGGGGCCAGGCGGTGTCTGTAGGACGTTCACGCGCCGGCCGAGGCGCGACTTTCCCGCCTGCATGTGCGCCTTTTGAAGGCGCCGGCCATCACTACTTCAGCAGGCGTTCACGCTCGTCGGCGGCGATCTGGCGCAGGAACGCCCAGACCGCCTGCATGCGGCTCAACTGCTTGGCTTCGGCCGGCATGGACATCCAGAAGGTGCGCGTGAAATGCGCCTGCTCGGGCAGCAGGGTCTGCAGGCGAGGGTCCTCGTCGCCCAGGAAGGCGGGCAGGACCGCAATGCCCGCACCGGCTGCCACGGCCCGGTGCTGCGCAAGCACGCTGGTGCTGCGCAGCGCAAAGGCGTCGGGGCGATGCAGTTCGTCCAGGTATTGCAGTTCCTTGCTGAACAGCAGGTCGTCGACGTAGCTGATGAAGCTGTGGCCGCGCAGGTCTTCGCGGCTTGCGATGGGCGGGCGCTCCGCCAGGTACTCGTGCGCGGCGTAGAGACGCAGCGTGTAGTCGGTCAGCCGCGTGACGAGCACCGGCCCGCGCGCCGGACGTTCGAGCGAGATGACGATGTCGGCCTCGCGCCGAGACAGGTGCACCAGCCGGGGCATGGCAAGCAGGTCGATCACCAGCTTGGGATGCGCCTGCGCGAAGCGCGCCAGGTGCGGCGCGAGGATCGCCGTCCCGAAGCCCTCGGTCGCACCGATGCGCACCAGACCCGACAGGCCCGCATCGGGGGTGTGCGGCGCGGCGCTTTCGACCGCGCGAAACGCCTGCTCCATGGCTTCCACCTGCGGCTGCAGCCGGCGGCCGGCTTCGGTCAGCCGGTGGCCGCCGGCTTCGCGCGAGAAGAGGGCGCTGTCCATTTCCTTTTCCAGCGCCTGGATTCGCCGCGCCACGGTGGTGTGGTCCACCCCAAGCCGGCGTGCCGCGCTCACAAGCGTGCCCGCGCGCGCGAGTTCGAGGAAGTACCGCAGGTTGTCCCAGTCCATGGTCGAGTGTCTGCAAATTTGCAGATCAATGATGCACATTTGGGTATTGTTATGGCAAATCTGCAAAGCTACGATGCTTGCCTGCCGTGTGCTTTCCCTCTTTGCGCGCACGCATCACACCGAACTGTTCCGGAGACAAATTTCATGGACGCCACCACCACCCCCAAGGCGCAGGTCGCCACCGTCAAGCTCTTGATCGGCGGCCAGTTCGTCGAGTCGAAGACCAGCGAATGGCGCGACATCGTCAACCCGGCCACGCAGGAAGTGCTGGCCCGTGTGCCCTTTGCCACCGAGGACGAGGTGAACGCCGCCGTCGCCAGCGCCAAGGAGGCCTTCAAGACCTGGCGCAAGACGCCCATCGGCGCGCGCTCGCGCGTGTTCCTCAAGTACCAGCAGCTCATCCGCGAAAACATGAGTGAGCTGGCCGCGATCCTCACCGCAGAACAGGGCAAGACCTTGCCTGACGCCGAAGGCGACGTGTTCCGCGGCCTGGAAGTGGTGGAGCACGCCGCCGGCATCGGCAACCTGCAACTGGGCGAGCTGGCCAACAACGTGGCCAACGGCGTCGACACCTATTCCGTGCTGCAGCCGCTGGGCGTGTGCGCGGGCATCACGCCGTTCAACTTCCCGGCCATGATTCCGCTGTGGATGTTCCCGATGGCGATCGCCTGCGGCAACACCTTCGTGCTCAAGCCTTCCGAGCAGGACCCGATGGTGACCATGCGCCTTTGCGAGCTCGCGCTCGAAGCCGGCATTCCGCCGGGCGTGCTCAACGTCGTGCACGGCGGCGAGTCGGTGGTCAACGCGATCTGCGATCACCAGGACATCAAGGCGATCAGTTTCGTGGGTTCGACCAAGGTCGGCACGCTGGTCTACAACCGCGCGTCGCTGGCCGGCAAGCGGGTGCAATGCATGATGGGCGCCAAGAACCACGCCATCGTGATGCCCGACGCCAACAAGGAGCAGACGCTCAATGCATTGGCCGGTGCGGCCTTCGGCGCGGCGGGGCAGCGCTGCATGGCGGTGTCGGTGGCGGTGCTGGTGGGTGAGGCGCGCAACTGGGTGCCCGACCTGGTGGCCAAGGCCAAGACGCTGAAGGTGGGCGCGGGCGTGGACAAGGGCGTGGACGTGGGGCCGCTGGTTTCTTGCGCGGCCCACGATCGGGTTTCGGGCTTCATCGATCGCGGCGTGAGCGAAGGTGCGACCCTGGCCCTCGATGGCCGCAAGCCGACCGTGCCGGGCTACGAGAAGGGCAACTTTGTCGGACCGACCATCTTCGCCGACGTGAAGCCGGGCATGTCGATCTACGAGCAGGAGATCTTCGGGCCGGTGCTGTGCCTGGTGGGCGCCGAGCACATCGACGAAGCGATCGAACTCATCAACGCCAACCCCAACGGCAACGGCACGGCGATCTTCACGCAGTCGGGCGCGGCGGCGCGCAAGTTCCAGGAAGACATCGACGTGGGCCAGGTGGGGATCAACGTGCCGATCCCGGTGCCGGTGCCCATGTTCTCGTTCACCGGTTCGCGGGCCTCCAAGCTGGGCGACCTGGGCCCCTACGGCAAGCAGGTGGTGCTGTTCTACACGCAGACCAAGACGGTCACGCAGCGCTGGTTCGACGATTCGACCGTGTCGCACGGGGTGAACACGACGATCAGCCTGAAGTAAGGCTCGTTGCGGGAGCTGCGTTGTGCGGGAAAGCCCAGGCCTGCTTCCGCTGTACGCGCCTCGGTCGCTCGGCGGCCGGATGCGACACTCGCTTGACGCGTGGCAGGGGATTGCCGTGGTGGGTGATTTCGCGGGTGGCGAGAAGCGCAGGCTTCGGGGGCATGCGTGCAAGAGCATCTTGCGCGCTTCAACCTCTGACTCATGTCTGAACGCAGCGGGCGCAGCTCGCGGAGTGAGTTCCGCGATGCAGCCCCCGAAGCCGAGCACCGCAGCGGCGTCGATGCTTTCGGCATCGACCACCCGCGTATGAGCCCGCCACGGCAATCCCCTGCCACGCACGCGCCACGCACGCGCCACGCACGCGCCACGCACGCGCCACGCTAGAGCCCAAGCCACTCGCCAACCGAAGACAACAAGACATGGACTTTGAACTCACCGAAGACCAACGCGCCTTCGCCGACACCGCCAGGGCCTTCGCACAACAGGAGTTCGCCCCGCATGCCGCGCAGTGGGATGCCGAGGCCATCTTCCCCAAGGATGCCATCGCCAAGGCCGGCGAACTCGGCTTCTGCGGCCTCTATGCCCCCGAGCGCATCGGCGGGCTCGGCTTGCCAAGACTGGATTCCGCGCTGGTGTTCGAGGAGATGGCCGCGGTCGATCCTTCCACCACCGCCTTCATCACCATCCACAACATGGCCACCTGGATGCTCGGCACCTGGGCGACCGACGCGGTGGCAGAGCGCTGGGGCGAAGACCTCACCAGCGGCCGCAAGCTCGCCTCCTACTGCCTGACCGAGCCCGGCGCGGGCTCCGACGCCGGTTCGCTCAAGACCCGCGCCGAACTGCAAGGCGCCGAATACGTCATCAACGGCGGCAAGGCTTTCATCTCCGGCGCCGGCTCCACCGACGTGCTCGTGCTCATGGCCCGAACCGGTGGGGGCGGCGCGGGCGGCATCTCGGCCTTCGCGGTGCCTGCCGATGCGCCCGGAATCAGCTACGGCAAGAAGGAACACAAGATGGGCTGGAACAGCCAGCCCACCCGCACCATCAGCTTCGACAACGTGCGTGTGCCGGCCGATCACCTGCTGGGCAGCGAAGGCGAAGGCTTCAAGATCGCCATGAAGGGCTTGGACGGGGGGCGCATCAACATCGCGACCTGCTCGGTCGGCGCGGCGCAGGGCGCGCTCGACGCCGCTCGCCGCTATCTGCACGAGCGCCAGCAATTCGGCAAACCGCTCGCCAGCTTCCAGGCCCTGCAGTTCAAGCTGGCCGACATGGCCACCGAGCTCGTGGCCGCGCGCCAAATGGTGCGGCTGGCCGCCAGCAAGCTCGACGCCGGCCATGCCGACGCCAGCACCTATTGCGCCATGGCCAAGCGCTTCGCCACCGATGCGGGCTTTGGTGTGTGCAACGACGCGCTGCAACTGCACGGCGGCTATGGCTACCTGGGCGAGTTCCCGCTCGAACGACTGGTGCGCGACACTCGGGTGCACCAGATCCTGGAAGGCACCAACGAGATCATGCGCGTCATCGTCGCGCGCAAGCTGCTCGAAGGCGATGCCGACATCCGATGACCCAATGCTTTCTCAATGACTGAATCCGTCGTTCTCTTCGAAGAAATCCACACCGCCAGCGGCCACCGCTTCGGCATCGCCACCCTCAATGCGCCGGCCGCGCTCAATGCGCTGTCCGTCGACATGGTTCGCCTTCTGTGGCCCAAGCTCAACGCCTGGGCCAACGACACCGGCATTGCCGGCGTGATGCTGCAGGCCGCGGGCGAAAAAGCCTTCTGCGCGGGCGGCGACCTGCGCCAGCTCTACACCACGCTGCGCGAATGCGGCGCCGAGCGCAACACCTACGCCGAAGACTTCTTCCGCGAGGAATACGAGCTCGACTACCTCATCCACACCTATCCCAAGCCGCTCCTGTGCTGGGGCCACGGCATCGTCATGGGCGGGGGCGTGGGGCTGATGGCCGGCTGCTCGCACCGGGTGGTGACCGAAGGCAGCCGCGTGGCCATGCCCGAGATCAACATCGGCCTGTACCCCGACGTGGGCGGCAGTTGGTTCCTGCGCCGCATGCCTGGCCGTACGGGCCTCTTCCTGGCGCTGACGGCGGCGCAGATCAACGCGGCCGACGCGCTGTTCGTCGGCCTGGCCGATCACCTGGTGCCGCAGGCAGCCAAGGGCGACGTGTTCGCTGCCATTGCCCAGACAAGCTGGAAGGGTGAATCGGCGCCCGACCGAGCCGAACTCTCGCGCCTGCTGGCGCGTGCGGGCGAGGGCGCGACGCAGCCGGCTTCCAGGCTGCGCGAGCACTACGACACCATCCAGTCCCTCATGGCCGGCGAAGACCTGCTCGACATCGCGCACAGGCTGCGCGATTTCAAGAGTGAAGACGCATGGCTGCAGAACGCGGCGCAGGCCTTTTCGAAGGGCGCTCCTTCGTCGGCCGCCGTCACCTTCGCGCTCTGGCAGCGCGTGCTGCACATGTCGCTGGCCGAAGTGTTCCGGCTCGAGTACTGGGCGTCGCTTGGCTTTTGCGCGCACCACGATTTCGCCGAAGGCATCCGCGCGGTGCTGATCGACAAGGACCGCAATCCGCAATGGAAGCCCGCACGGCTGGAAGACATCACGCCGGAGTTCGTGCGGGACCACCTTCGCGTGCGCGGCGAGATGCCGGACGAACTGGCCGTGCTGCCCTGAGCGGCGCCTTCACTTCAAGACAAAGACTTCAACGGAGACAAAGACATGAGCAAGATCGCCTTCATCGGCCTGGGCAACATGGGTGGCCCGATGGCGCTGAACCTGCACAAGGCCGGCCACCACGTTGCCGCCTTCGACCTGTCGGCTTCCGCCTGCGAAAAGCTGGCGGCCGACGGTGTGGCCATCGCGGCGTCGGCTCAGGCGGCGGTGGCCGATGCCGAGATCGTGGTGAGCATGCTGCCGGCCAGCGCGCACGTGGAAGCGCTGTTCCTGGGCGGCGAAGGCAAGGCCGGACTGCTGGAGCACATTCGCGCCGGCGCGCTCCTGATCGACAGCAGCACCATCGCCGCGGCCACGTCGCGCAAGGTGGCGCAAGCAGCGGCGGCACGCGGCATCGCGATGATCGATGCGCCGGTTTCGGGTGGCACCGGCGGTGCCATCGCCGGCACGCTGACCTTCATGGTGGGCGGCGCCCCGGCCGATCTGGAGCGCGCCCGGCCCGTGCTGGAAAAGATGGGCGCCAACATCTTTCATGCCGGCGAAGCCGGGGCCGGGCAGACCGCCAAGATCTGCAACAACATGCTGCTGGGCATCCTCATGATCGGCACCAGCGAGGCGCTGGCATTGGGCGTGGCCAACGGGCTCGATCCCAAGGTGCTGTCGGAGATCATGCGCCGCAGCTCGGGCGGCAACTGGGCGCTGGAAAAATACAACCCCATGCCCGGCGTGATGGAGACTGCGCCCGCATCGAAGAACTACGCCGGCGGCTTCGGCACCGACCTCATGCTCAAGGACCTGGGCCTCGCGCAGGAAAACGCCATGGCCGTGAAGGCCGCGACGCCGCTCGGCGGGCTGGCGCGCAACCTGTATGCGGCGCACAGCCTTGCGGGACATGGCGCGCTGGATTTCTCGAGCGTGCTGAAGTCGCTGCAAAAGCCTGCGTAAGGTCAACAGTCAGGTCCCGGCTGCGGGCGTATCCTGCGGCCATCTCGAAGGAGAACTTCCATGAACGAGGACCCGAAGACCTTCCACCCGCTCGACCCGGGGCGAATCAATGGCATGGACCCGATCGAGTTGAAATACTGGTGCGCGCAACTGGGCTGCACGGACTCGCAGTTGCACCAGGCGCTCGCCGAGGTGGGCGACCATGTGACGGCGGTGCGGGAGTGGCTTGCCGAATCCCGCTCCTGACCAGGCAGACGCCAGCCGGTACGCCGTCGCCGGCTTCAGCGCAGATGAATTCCTTCGCTGTGCACCACCGCCTTCAGGCGGCGAATCTCGCGCTGCAGGTCGATGATGAGCGCCGCCGCATCGACGCCGACGCCGAAGTCGCGCTGCAGGCGGCGCGCCTCCAGGGCGCATTGCAAGGCGCTGCTGGCAAAGCGCCATTGCGCGGGCGATGAAGCGTCGCTTTCGGCCTGCAGCAGTCCGATCTCGACCAATTCGACCACCCATTCGACCTCGGCGCCGCATGCATGCGCCAGTTCTTCGGCGACCAGGACGCCCCGGTCATCGACGACGGTGGCGGTAAAGCTGTGCTTGATGGTGACCATGGCTTGCTCTCGCGTTTATCAGACGCCCAGATGGCTGCGCGGATCGAAGCGTGCGCTGGCGCTGGCCAACGCCTCGTAGGCCTGGCGCACCGCGTCGCTGTCGGCAGGCGGCAGGACGATGTCGATCAGCAGGTAGAGATCGCCCGGCGTCTTGCCGGCCAGCCCGCGACCCTTGAGTCGCAGCTTGAGGCCGTTGCGGGCGTTCTTCGGCACCGAGACCTCGACGACACCGCCGGCGGGCGTGGGCACCTTGGCCTGGGCGCCGAGCGCCGCTTCGCTGGGCGTCACCGGCAGCGTCATGTACAGGTCTCGGCCTTCCACGCGGTACAGCTTGTGCGGCGCGATGCGCACTTCGAGGTACAGGTCGCCGGCCGGCTCGCCGCCGTGGCCGGGCATGCCCTGTCCGGCCAGCCGGATGTACTGGCCCGGCCCGACGCCGGGAGGAATCTTGACCTGCAGCGTGCGCGGCACGAACTGCGGCTGGCCCTGCGCGTCAAGCTCCATGGCGCGCAGCGTGATCTCGCGCTCTGCGCCCTTGAGGGCGTCTTCCAGCGAGATCTCGATGGCCGCATGGTGGTCCTCGCCGCGCGCGCGGAAGTTCTGGCGGGCTGCGCCGCGACGCTGGGCCTGGCCGAACAGCGAGGAGAAGAACTCGCTGAACTCGGCATCGTCGGCCGGGCCGCCCCTGCCGGATCGCTGATGGAACTCGAAGCCTTCGTCCCAGCCTGGCGGCGGCTGGAAGCCACCGGCTTGCGCGCCGGCACCGTAGCCCTGCGCAACGCGGTCGGCCAGCGCGTCGTAGGCCGAGCGCTTTTCCTTGTCGCGCAGCACGTCATAGGCTTCGTTCACCTCGCGCATGCGCACCTCGGCATCCGGCTCCTTGCTGACGTCCGGGTGGTATTTGCGCGCAAGTTTTCGGTAAGCCTTGCGAACCTCGTCCTCTGAGGCGCTGCGTTCGACGCCCAAGGCCTGGTAGTAGTCCTTGAAGTCCATTGTGGGTGTGTCCGGTGTGATCGGTCAGGCGATGGCCGCGCCGTCCGCGGCCTGATACGAAGGAGGCGACAAGGCCTCGATCTCCCAGGTGGGGCCGCAGCGTGTGAATCGCAAGGGCCGTGCATTGGCCAGCAGGTCCATGCCGACCGGCACGCCCAGCATGGCGGCCAGTGCGAACAGCGAACCGCCATGGGCCACCACCAGCACCGGGCCGGGCAGCCCGAGCGCATCGGCCAGCGCGATGTTCTTGCGCTGCATGAAGTCGGCGAGCGTCTCGCCGTCCTGCGGCATGCAGGCCCAGTCGATCTGCGCCGACGAGGTGCCGATGAGTGCGCCGAAATTGCGCTCGCGCAGCGCCTCGCTCGCAACGGGCGTCAGGCCGTGCGGCGCCGCGACGATGTCCGCCGTCTGTCGCGCGCGGACCGCATCGCTGCACAGGATCGCGGCAATGGTTTCACGGGCGAGTGCTTCGGCGGCCGAGCGCGCCTGGGCCAGTCCGGTGTCGTTGAGCGGCTCTTCGGGCGCCTGGAAGATGCGCGCCAGATTGCGGGCCGTCTGCCCGTGGCGCAGAAAGTAGAAGCGCTCGCACTGGGGCGCCAGAGGCAGGCCGGCGCCCAGCGCCAGAAGCTGATCGAGTCCGTTGGCCATGATGCTCAGAGCTTGGGGATGCGCAAGGTCTTGCTGATCATCAGCGTTCCCGAAAGCGCGAACATCAGCACAAGCGGATGCAGCACCCACGGGCCGATCTGCATGGCGCCCAGCCAGACGGCATCGCCGATGCGCTGCTGCCATGCCGCCAGCGCCAGCACACCCACCAGCACCACGCTCGTCGGGATGGGCGTGCCCTCGAAGTACTTGACCTTGTCGCTGCCACCGGAGAGCGACTCCGCCGTCACGTTGTAGCGCGCCAGGCGGCTCACGCCGCAGCAGACGAAATAGATGAGCACCACGGCGTCCCAGCCACCGTCCAGGCCGGCTGCGTAGGCGAGCGCGGCGGGCATCACGCCGAAGGAGATCACGTCCGCCAGCGAATCGAGCTCACGCCCGAGCGCCGAGTGCGTCTGGCGCCAGCGGGCGATGCGGCCATCGAACACGTCGAACACGAAAGCGGCCGGCGCGAGGGCAGCGGCCCAAAGGAAAAGATCGACCGAGCGATTCGCAAGCGAAGCCAGGGCCAGCAGCACGCCGCCCACGCCGCATGCGGCATTGCCCAGCGTGAAAAGGTCCGCCAGGTGAAACCCGCGGATCATCGAGAAATGCTTGCGCGGGGCTTTGGAGGAATCGGGTGCGTTCATGCCAGGTCCTTTCTGGGCGCGGCGCGCTCGCGTTCCGCTTGCGCCACGATCTGTGCGAAGCGCGGAAGCAAGCCGGCCGCATGCGGCGTCGGGCCCACGCGCACGTGGGTCGCCTCGGAGGCTTCCTGCGAGTCGTTGCGAGTGGCCGCGATGCGGTCGACGTAGCCGCGCATGGCAGCCTCGTCGAACTCGGGATGGAATTGCAGGCCCCATGCATTCGGGCCGATTCGAAACGCATGGTGCGGCTCGAACGCATTGCTGGCCAGCGTCACCGCTTCCGGAGGAAGCCGCAGCGCGCTTTGCCGATGCACGACGTGGGCATCGAAACGCGAAGGCAGTTCGGCAAAGAGCGGATCGTGCGCCGCTTGCGCATGCGTCTCGACTTCGACGGTGCCAAGCTCCATGCCGACCGGATGATTGCCTGCCTCGCCGCCAAGTGCGTCGGCCAGCAATTGATGGCCGTAGCAGATGCCCAGCACCGGGACCTTGGCCCTGACCAGTTCCGCCACCCATTGGCCGGTGCGCTCGCTCCAGGGCTCGCGGTCTGTGACCATGCTGTGCGACCCGGTCAGAACGACGCCTGCAACGTGATCGGGCGAAGGCCAGTCCGAAGTTGTCCGGGGGTCGAGCACCTGGATTGGCACGCCAGCCGATTTGTCCGTGGACGCATTCGGCTGGCCGGCCAAGCCAGACTGCAGGCCTGCTTTGAACCAGTCCTCGAAATCGCCGCGCTCTTCGCGCAGCTCATCGAAGGTGGCGCCTGCCTTGACGATCAGGAAAGTACGGGCGCTGACTGCGCCCGCCGTGGAATCAGGGGGGATTTGAGTTGCCGATGCTTGGACCATGGCCCAATCATGCACCGGCCACACCCCACTGCGTCAGCGAAGTCCGAAGAAGGACAAGATGGCGACGATGACGACGACCAAGCCGACGACGTAGATGATGGTGTTCACTGCGAAGCTCCTGTGCGTTGTTTTGTGTGCTGCCAGTTTGGCTGTAGGGGCTTGTTCGCGCCGTCGGAGTGGGCTGCGGCTGCGTGTAGGACACGAGAAACTGGCGCGCCGCCCAAAGCCGCCTGCCAGGGCGGGCGGACGTGTCGCCGCGCCTCAGGGCCGAGCGCTCGCCGCGTCCAGCGATCGAAGCGCGCGCTCCAGGTCGCGGGCGACGGCGTCGACCGCTTCGGATCGCTCGCCCGAGGTGCCGGACAGCCTGTCTCGCAGCGAAGGCGTCTGCGCCCATTCCTCATGCGCGCGCGCGGGGCGGGTGGCGCGCACCGCGTCGCTGAGGGCGTCCGACGCAGGGTCGTCGCCGGCATGGGCCGCATCGGGCTGTACGGGCGGCGCGACGGCGCCGTGCCCGCGCTGTTCCAGCGCCTGCACCAGCCGCAGCTGCTGGTCGGCCATGACGAAAAGCGCCGCGTCTTCGACCGACAGCTCCCGGGTGCCGCGCAGCCGGCCCATCAATCGCCGGCCGAATGGCCCCCAGCCTTGCGACAGCGCACCGCCCAGGGCGCCGCCAAGCGCCGCACCGGCGCCCAGCGACGCGCCACCCACGGCCAGATCGGCCACCACGCCCAGCGCAGCACCGACTGCAGCGCCACCGCCAAGCTGCAGGCCGGCGCGCTTGAGCAGTTCAGGGTTGAACAGGTCGGGCGAGGAGCGGCCCTCCAGCGCTGGCAGCGGCGCCTCGGCCGCATCTCCCGGACGAAAACCGTAGAGCGAGAGCAGGCCGTCGACGCCGCGTTGCGCGCGAGCACGGGCTTGTCGGCGCAGTTGCTCGATGGCCTGTTCGCGGCGCGCAGTGTCGTCCCAATCGGCACCTTCCACTTCGTCGCGTAGCGCCGCGCAATCGATCAGCTGCGCGGCGATCACGCGGCAGGCTTCGGCGCGTCGCTCCTGTGCTTCGCGCTCCAGGTGTCGGACGACGGCGCGCAGTTCGTCGCGGCGAGCGGGCAGCAGGGTGCCCAGGTCGGTGTAGAGCTCGTGCTCGGCGCCGGTGAAGGGCGCTGCGGCATCGAAGCGCACCACCGCATGCAGTCCGGATTCGGCCAGCATGGCCCGCCATGATTCTTCGCGCGTGTTCGGGTCGCGAACGAAATTGAGCACGGGCATCAAGGGGCGGCCGCAGGCGGAAAGCAACTCGATCTCGTCGCGGTACTTGGGCAGCAGTGGCTCGCGCGTGTCGATGACGACGAAGGCGGCGTCGGACTGTTCGAGCAGCGCGCGCAGCACCTTGGCTTCCTGCTCGAAGCTTCCGCGTGCTTCCGGACCGGCAAGAAAATGGCGGACACGATCGAGCCGGGTGTCGCCGGACAGCGTGCTCACATGCGCCAGCAGGGCGACGGCATCTTCCAGGCCTGGCGTGTCCAGGAAGCGGACGGCGGCGCGCCCCTCGACGCGCAGGTCGATCGCCTCGACGTAGCGCGTCGTGCCGGGGCGGTCGGACACCTCGCCGAAGTCGACCCGGCGCGTCAGCGTGCGCAGCAGCGAGGTCTTGCCCACATTGGTGTGGCCGACCACGGCGATGCGCAGCGCGCCATCCGTGTTGGGCTTGCTCATGGCGCGGTGTCGACCGTGTTGGCCGCCTGCAGGGCCGAAGCATCGGTGAAGCTGACCAGGTCGCCGAAGCCGGCCGCGCGCATCCAGTCCAGCCACCGCTGGGCGTTTCCGGGCCGGTCTTCTGGCGCCAGCAGCCAAAGGCGGCATTCGCCGGCCAGGGGCAGCAGATCGTTCAGCAGTCGCTCGGTGCCGCGATCCGGGCTCGCGGCGGCGTTGAGCGCCAGCACCAGCAGTCGCGGGCGGCGCTGCGCCACCGTGTCGAGCAGGCGCTGGCGCTGCGCCTGGCTGCCGTCGATCGGAGGCAGCGCCTCGATGCCGGTCGGCAGCGGCGCGGGCGGCCAGGGCTGCTCGGGGGCGAGCTCGAAACCAACAAGCAGGGCGGCGTCGCTCAAGGGGGCGTCAGCCCGCGAATGACGGGCATGGGCGGGCGGGGCGATCGTGTCAGGATCGATCACCGTGGCCGGCACCAGCGCCTCCAGGCGCGCGGCGAGGCGGTGGTAGTAGGGCAGCGAGGCATCCGGGCGCAGCCGGGGGGCGCGCACCAGCCAGACGCCGCCGCACAGCAGCGCGAGCACGATGCGCGGCAGCAGGCCGTAAACAAGCACGCAACCCAACAGCCACTGCGCCAGCGCCCGGTCGGACGGCGCATCGACGTCGGGCGCGGCAAATCCCAGCCAGCCCGGCACGACCGACAGCGCCTGCACGGCGCGACCGAAGTCGGCGGGGTCGAGCAGGGTTGTCTCGAAGCCCAGCGTGTAAGCGCGAAAGGACAGGGCGAACACCAGCGCCCCCAGCGCGGCGAACAGGGCGACGGCCCAGACGATATGGCTGGCCAGGCCCGCCAGCCAGGGCAGCAGGCGGGCCCGCTGCAGGAGAGAAAGAGCGCCTTGCGCCACCGCCGCCGCCTCGGCGCCGCGACCGAGCGCCAGCCGGGCGGTGATCGAGAGCCAGGCCCGGCCCAGCACGCTGCCGCCACCGTGCGTCCCCGGCCAGAGCAGCGCCACCAGCCAGACCGCCAGGCTCAACAGGTGCGCGCCGAGCAGCGCGACCAGCGCCGCCAGTACATTGATGCGGCGCTGCTGTGCATCCACCACCGTGCCGGCCAGTCCGAGGCCGGCCAGCGTCACCAGCAGCGCCAGGCCCAGCAAGACCCAGGGCGCCATCCGCCGAGCCCGGGCCAGGCCTTCCGGCAGGCCCCGTCGCTCGGCCAGCAAGGCCGCGCGATGGGCGATGCGGTCTTCATCGCTGGCGGCGGCGCGAGCGGCCGCGCGCGAGGCCTGAGCATCCTCCAGCGGCCCGCCCGCCTCCAGGGCGCGGATGGCTTCGGTGAGCAGCGGCGAGGAGGCGGCCAAGGCGTCGGTGCGGCGGCGCGGTCGCGCCTCAGACCTTGCGGTCGTCCTTGAGCTGCGGCAGCTCGGTGCCCGTCGACGGCAGCAGCAGCCCGGTCTTGACGTACGTCATGAGCTTTTCGCGCGTATCGACGATGTCCAGGTTGCGCATGGTCAGCTGGCCGATGCGGTCGGCTGGCGAGAAGGGCGCGTCTTCCACCTTTTCCATCGACAGGCGCTCGGGCTTGTAGGTGAGGTTGGGCGATTCGGTATTGAGGATGGAGTAGTCGTTGCCGCGGCGCAGTTCCAGCGTCACTTCGCCGGTGATGGCCCGAGCCACCCAGCGCTGCGCCGTCTCGCGCAGCATGATGGCCTGCGGATCGAACCAGCGGCCCTGGTAGAGCAGGCGGCCCAGGCGCAGGCCGTTGATGCGGTACTGCTCGATCGTGTCCTCGTTGTGGATGCCGGTCACCAGGCGCTCGTAGGCGATGTGCAGCAGCGCCATGCCGGGTGCCTCGTAGATGCCGCGGCTCTTGGCCTCGATGATGCGGTTCTCGATCTGGTCGCTCATGCCCAGGCCGTGGCGCCCGCCGATGCGGTTGGCTTCCATCATCAGGTCGACCGCGCTGTCGAAGGTCTTGCCGTTGAGCGCGACCGGCTGGCCTTCCTCGAAGCGCACCGTCACCTCTTCGGCCTTGACGGCCACGTCGTCCTTCCAGAAGGCCACGCCCATGATCGGGTTGACGATGCGGATGCCGGAGTTGAGGAACTCGAGGTCCTTCGCCTCGTGCGTGGCGCCCAGCATGTTCGAGTCGGTGCTGTAGGCCTTCTCGACGCTCATCTTGTAGTCGAAGCCGTTGGCGATGAGGAATTCGCTCATCTCCTTGCGGCCGCCCAGTTCGTCGATGAACTTCTGGTCGAGCCAGGGCTTGTAGATCTTGAGCGAAGGGTTGGTCAGCAGCCCGTAGCGGTAGAAGCGCTCGATGTCGTTGCCCTTGAAGGTGCTGCCGTCGCCCCAGATGTTGACGTCGTCTTCCTTCATGGCCGCCACCAGCATGGTGCCGGTCACGGCACGGCCCAGCGGCGTGGTGTTGAAGTAGGTGATGCCCCCGGTAGAGACGTGGAAGGCGCTGGCCTGGATGGCCGCGATGCCTTCGGCCACCAGCTGGGTGCGGCAGTCCACGAGCCGGGCCTTGACGGCGCCGTAGGCCATCGCCTTGCGAGGAATCTCGTCGTAGTCGGGCTCGTCGGGCTGGCCCAGGTTGGCGGTGTAGGCGTAGGGGTCGGCGCCCTTTTTCTTCATCCACAGCAGCGCGGCGCTGGTGTCCAGGCCGCCGGAGAAGGCGATGCCGACCTTCTGGCCGGTGGGGAGGTTCTGCAGGATGGTGCTCATGATTTGCGTACGGGTTCGGTTCTGTCCGGCGGACGGGTCGGCACGGAACCCGGAATTGGACCACAACCACCGGCCGTGGCCCAATCGCCGAGTCGTGGCGCGCCCTCAGTCCGCGCCCTCAGTCGCCCGATTCGATCAGCGGGCGGCCGTTTCGAGGCTGCAGCTTGCGATTGTTGTCGGCATAGCGCTCGCGAAAGACGGCCAGTTGCGCGGCGCTCGCCGACACGGGCTGCTTGAGCACGTACCACTCGACGTTTTGCGTCAGCGGCGGCGTGGTGAGCGAGCCCAGGTAGTGAAAGTAGGCGAGGTTCTCGGGCAGGAGCTCGCGCACGTCGAGTTCCTGCTCCTTGCCGGTCTTACCCGACTCGGGCAGGCCGTCGAGGATGGACTGCACGGCCGGGTTGCTGTCGCCCTGGCTGAACAGGACGCCCACGACCGCCAGCGCGCCGTTCTGGGCCTTGAAGACCAGATGCGCCTCCATCGGTTGGTGCACGCCGTCGATCGCGTGTTCGCTAAAAAGGTGGAAGTGCAACTGCACCAGCCGGAAATAGCGCCCGCGAAAGTGCGCCTCGATCGTGTCGGCGCCGGTGTCGAATCGCACCGAGTGCCCCTGGTCCTGCAGACGGCCGAGCACACGGCGTGTGTTGCGGAAATCGAGCCCGTGCGGTTCGTTCGGCCCGGCAGGCTGTGCCTGCTTCGTGACGATGTCGATGGGTGACTGGGCCCGGTCGAGCTCACCAACCCATTGATGCTGGCGCGAATAGTCGATCGGCTTGTTGTCTTCGGCCCGGACGCTCGGTCCGCAAAGAAGGATGGCGACGGCGCAGCACGCGCTCGATAAGCGTTTCATGGTTCTCCCTGTCTCGTATTTTTTAGCGCCACGTAGCGCGCAAAAACTATATCGAGATCACGCCCACGTGCTGCACGGGCCATCGAGTGGTGCGCCGAATCGACAGACGCCCCGATGTAGTAACTTTTGCATCACAAACGTCAATTCTCGTGACAGAATTCCCGCCGCCGGCGGCTCGTCGCTGCAAGGCTCCACAGCGTTGTGGAGAAACGGAATAAGAACACGGGAAAGGTGAGCAGCGTGGGCAAGCGTCGTTTTCAATCCTGGTGCTGCTGCACGAACAGGTGGCGTGCAGATGCGCCTGTCGCCATCCGATTGCCGGGTGGCCGCGCATGACGGCCAACCATCGTCCCATGCGCGTGGCCATCGTCGGCGGCGGCGTCGCCGGCATGACGGCCGCATGGCAGCTCACCCGCCACATCGATGAATGCCGCGAGGCCGCAAAAGACGGCAAGGCAGGCGAGGCCGAGCAGTTCGTGCCGCCGCTCGAAGTGACGGTGTACGAGCGCAGCTTCCGCCTGGGTGGCAAGGGCGGCTCGGGCCGGGACGCGGCAGGCCGCATCCGCGAGCACGGGCTGCACATCTGGCTGGGCTTCTACGAGAACGCCTTCAAGATGATGCGCGACTGCTACGGCATGGTGACGCCCGAGCACGGCCCGCTGCCGCATCGCACCTTCGACGACGCGTATTTTCCCGAGCCGCACATCGGCGTGGCGACGCGCATGCATGGCGCGTGGGAAGTCTGGTCGGGCTTCCTGCCTCCCATGAAGGGCATGCCCGGCGATCCGCTCGACGACGAGACCAACCCATTCACCCTGTCCGGCTATCTGGCGCGCTGCGTGGCACTGAGCAAGGCGCTCATCCTCAGCCTGATCGCGCCGGCTTCAGGCAAGCCGGGCAAGGCCAGCCGCTCCGCGCTGGACGAGGCGCTGGAGCTGAACCTTTCCTTCGACGCCATGCGATCGCCCGGCGTGATGCTCGACAGCATGACGCAACTGCTGCGCGTGGGCACCCTGACCACCGCGGCCGGCGTGCTTCAGGCCCTGACGATCGTCGAGAACTGGCTGCGCGAGCACAATCCGGCGCCGCAGTTCACCACGTCGGTGCTGGCCTTCATCGAAGCGCTGGTGGCCCAGGTGCGCCGCCAGTTGGAAGACGTGGTCAGCGTCGATCCGCAGGTGCGCCAGAAGACGCAGGTGATCGACCTGATCATGACCATCATGGTCGGCCTGTACCGCGACCGGGTGCTGTTCGACCCTAAAGGTCTGGACGCGATCAACGAGATCGATTGCATGGACTGGCTGCGCAAGCACGGGGCCATGCGCGAATCGGTGGATTCACCTTTTGTGCTCGGGCTGTACGACCTGGCCTTCTGCTTCCGCGAAGGTGACCGCAGCAAGCCGGCGCTGGCGGCCGGGCAGGCACTGCGCGGTGCACTGCGCATGTTCTTCACCTACCGCGGCTCGCTCTTCTGGCGCATGCGCTCGGGCATGGGCGACGCCATGTTCTCGCCGCTGTACAGCGTGCTCAAGCGCCGCGGCGTGCGCTTTCGCCTGGCGCACGAGCTGGAATCGATCGACTTCACGCCGGACCTGGGCAAGCCCGAGGCCCGCGTGCAGCGCCTGACCTTCAAGCTGCCCTGCGCCAAGGCGCAGGTGGCGGCCTACAGCGACGACGCGCTGGACAAGGGCGGCGGCTGGGCCTACGAAAAGCCCGAGGCGTTGGCGGGCCAGTCCGAACGCATCGAGCTTCATGATGGCGAGGACTTCGACATGGTGATCTTCGCCATGGGCATCGACGACTTCCGCGCCCTGTGCCACGTCAGCGACGAAGAAGCGGATAAGCGCCCCGGGCTCTTCAGGTGCCTGCCGCGCTGGGATGCCATGCAAAGGCACGTCAAGACGGTGGGCACGCAGTCCGCGCAGGTCTGGCTCGACCGCAGTGCCACGCAACTGGGCTGGATGCGCGGCCCGGGCCTCGTTTCCGCGCTGGAGCCGCCTTTCGAATCGTGGGGCGACCTGTCGGACACCTTCGAGGCCGAGCAGAATTGGCGCGACGCCAACGGCATCGAGACGGTGCACGAGACGCGCTCCATCGCCTACTTCACCGGCGTGCTCAGCGACAAGGACATCCGCGAGCACGGCGGCAACGAGGAACGCCTGCGCAAGCTGGTGCGCGACAACCTCTATCAAAAGCTCACCCGCGGCATGGCCACGCTGTGGCCCGCCGCCACGGGCGACGTGGCCAAGCCTGAAGAGAGTCCGGTGCTCAAGGCGCTGGTCGGCCTGGACGGCAAGCCGCTGGACGACCTGAAGGAGGCGCTGGAGCAGCAGCACATGCAGGCCAACTTCAAGGGTTCCGAGCGCTACACCCTGGCCATGCCGGGCACCATCGCCTACCGCATCTCGCCGCTCGACCTGTCGGTGGCCAACATGACGATCGCGGGCGACTGGACCGAGTGCAGCTTCAACGAAGGCTGCGTCGAGGCGGCTGTCATGTCCGGCATGCTGGCGTCGCACGCCATCTGCGGATTCCCGGCACTTGCCGACATCGTTGGCTACGACCACCCATGAAACAGGACGAACACGGACGCTGGGTCCGCGCCGAGCCGCAGCAGCTCGGACCGAACCGAAGCTTTGGCGGCTACTACCGCAGCCCGGACCGGATGGTCGACGGCAAGCTGCTTCGCGGTGTGCCCTTGAAGACGGCCGAAGACGCCGTCGTGGCCGCCGTTCAGATGGGCTATCGCGTGGTGGACGAGCAGATCGAACGCGGCATGCGCGCGGCGCAGCGGCTTCGCGGCGCCGCCGAGCGCAGCGGCCACAGCGGCGATCCGGGCAAGATGCTCGATGCCGGCGAGCGGCTGGCCAACAACGCGGCGATGACCGGCCTGCAATGGCTCGAATCGATGTCCGGAGACCCCGGCAGCCTCGTGCAGCGCCTGCTGGCGGCCGAGTACCGGATGCTGGGCGATTTCCTGGGGCTGCAGAAGGACCACGGCCGAAACGCATTCCGGAAGGCACGGCATGCGCACGATGGCGCGGCGTCTTCGGCGGACCACCCCGACGAGCGGCCGGGCACGCGGGCGCAGGCCTCGAGCGGTTTCGAGCCGCAGCGCGTGCCGCGCGTGCGGGTCATGCACGAACCGGGCAGTGCCCGCCGGGCGGTGACGCTGCGCACCTGGGAGGTGGCGCGCGAGGCACTGGACACCGAACTCGAACTGGTCTTCTTCCTGCTCGATGCCAGCACGCCCCACAAGCTGGCACCGGCCCGCGTGTCGCAGGAGGGCGATTCGCCCGTGCTGCGCCTGGCCACGCACGAGGACGACCCCGCAGGGCGCTGGCGCGCGGCCGTCTGCTCGCTGCAGGGCGAGCAACTCGGCCTGATCGAGATCGAGCTCTAGGCGCCACCATGGGCTTCAACGACACCGGCGCATTCGCGGACATCGGCGTCGACGATGCGCTGGTTGCGCAGGTGTGCGCCGAATACGGCGCCAGCACGCGCGAGCGGCTGGCCCGCTACCTGCCGGCTCCGGAGGGCGACGACGGCCTGGCGCGGATGATCGCCGACTATCCGGGCCGCGGCGGCAAGATGCTGCGCCCCAGCCTGTGCATCGCCACGGCGCGGGCCTTCGGCGCCTCGCTGGAAGATGCGCTGCCGTGCGCGGCCGCCATCGAGCTGCTGCACAACGCCATGCTGATCCACGACGACATCGAGGACGACAGCGAAGAGCGCCGCGGCACGCCCACGCTGCACGCGCTGCATGGCCTTCCACTGGCGCTGAACGCGGGCGATGCGCTGGGCCTGCTGAGCGTGCGGCCGCTCAAGGACAACATCCACCGGCTCGGCAGCGACCTGGCGTTTCGCATCTTCGAGGAGACCGAGCGCATGGCCTGGGAGACCACCGAAGGCCAGGCCCTCGAACTGCAATGGCGCCAGCACAACACCCGAGACGTGGACGAGGAGGCCTTCCTCACCATGGTGCTCAAGAAGACCTGCTGGCTGACCACCATCCATCCGCTTCGCATCGGCTACCTGATCGGCACGCGCGGCGCATCGCAGCACCTGGACACGCTGGTGCGGCTGGGCTTCTTCTTCGGCGCGGCCTTCCAGATCCAGGACGACATCCTGAACCTGGAGCCGGGCCAGGACTACGGCAAGGAACGCGCGGGCGACCTGCTGGAAGGCAAGCGAACGCTGATGCTGATCCACGCCATGCGCGAGGCCAGCGAAGCCGAGCGCGAAAGGCTGCACCGCTTTCTGTCCCTGCCGCGCGCCGAGCGCGACACGGGCGAAGTCGAGTGGGTGCTCGGCCTGATGGCGCGCACCGGCGCCATCGAACATGCCCGCCAGGTGGCGCACGGGTTGGCCGGCGCGGCGCTGCACGAGTTCTCGCAGGCCTTCGCTGGATTGCCCGAGGGGCGCGACCTGCGGTTCGTGCGCGCGCTGGTGACGTGGGTCCTGCGCAGGCTGCACTGAACTCGCGCGCACCAAGAACCAAGAACGGAGATCTGTCATGACGAGCAAGCGACGCATCCTGCTGTACGGCGCGACCGGCTATTCCGGCCGCCTGATTGCGCAGGAAGCCGCGCGCCAGATGCGCCATGGCGCATCGTCGATGGAAGTCGTGCTGGCCGCGCGCGATCGCCTTCGCCTGCGAGCCCTCGCCGAACGGCTGGGTCTGGAGTGGCGTGCCTTCGGCCTGGACGAGGAGCGCGAGGTCGCCGATGCGCTGCGCGGGTTCGACGTGGTGATCAACGCCGCCGGCCCCTTCAGCGCCACGGGCGAGCGCCTGGCCAAGTCGGCCATCAGCGTGCACTGCCACTACGTGGACATCGGCGGTGAGGTCGATGTCTACAAGCGCATGGACGACCTGGGCTATGTGGCGAACAGCCGGGACGTCACGATCGTCTGCGGCGCCGGCCACACTTCGGCCCTGTCGGACCTGATGCTCGACGCCGCATTGGAAAAGCTGGACAAGCGGGCAAAGGTGCCGCAAGGCATTGGCGCCGTGCGCATCGCCGTGGACCGCATGAAGTACCTCTCGCGCGGCAGCGCCAGGACCATGCTGCGCATGGTTCGCGAACAGGTCACGGTGGCGCGCGCGAATGCCGAAAAGACCAAGCTGCTCATCCAGCATGCGCCCATCGGCAAGATCGAACGCAGCTTCAATTTCGGCGGCAGCGGTGCCCACGAAAAGCAGGCGCCCATGCCGCGCATCGCCACCGCCGCCAACATGATTGACACCCTCAGTGCGCGCAACACGCTGCGCAGGCGAGGGGTGAACGCGGATAGCGTCGAGTCGTACATCGAAATGTCGGGCTCGCTGCGGATGACCTACCAGGTGGCGTCGACGGTGGCGGCGGCCTATCAGCTGCCGATGCTGCGCGAACTCACGCAGTGGCAGGTCGATGCGCTGCCCGAGGGGCCCACCGACGAGGAGCGGCGCGACAACCAGCACCGCGTGGTGCTGCAGATCGAGAACGCGTGGCGCAAGCCGATGATCGATGCGTGCCTCAAGACCGGCGATCCGTACGAACTGACGGCCCGACTCGTGCTGGCCGTGGCGTGCGGCGTGAACGATGCCCCTAGGGGCTGGCAGACGCCGGCCGCGGTGCTGTCGCCCATTCATGCCATGGTGGGCGCCGCGGATGGACCGCTCGCCGGCTGCGAGTGGCTGCGGCCCCTGCAGCCCTTGTAGGCGGGACGAGCGATGTCACACAACTTCTGGCAAGTTCGTCTGCCGATGCAGTTGGAGCCGCTGAGTCGGATGGCGCAGGCCTTCGACCCCGCACTGCGCGACGCGATCACGGGGGGCGTTTCGCCGCTCGCGACGATCGAGGCGATCAGCGCGCAGCCGGATCCGGGCGCGTCGCCCGAGGCCAGGCGGCGCATCGCCCTGCTGATCTCGGTGGAAGGCGTGGGCCAACACGCCGGCGCCCTGACGTGCTGGATGGCGTTTTCAAACGACGAGCCATGGTGCGACGACTTTCGCAGGCACGGAATTCCGATCGTCGAGTCGCGCATCGACCTCGAACGTGGGCCGGATGGTGCGATCCGGCTCGTCGTGCATTCGCCGGCCTATCCGTTACGTTCGATGTCGATGCCCATCACGCTGCGCGACCAGCGCATCCTCACGCTCGAGGGCGTGAGGTTCGCGCTGGATGGCGACGATCTGCACTACAGCGACGGTTGGGCACCGGGCTACCGCCAGTTCAAGTCGGCCCCGGACATCGCGCGGCAGACCACCGATCTGTCGATCAGCCGCTTCAGCTGGTCGCCTTTGCGGCGCGGCCTGCGCACGCTCGATGGGGCCGGTGTGGCCCTGCATGTCGACCAGGCCGCATGGCCGGCGCTGGCCGACGTGTTCTGCCAAGAGGCGGGCGCACCCGTCACCGAAGGCTTCGAGCAGTTGTCAGCGGGCCGCTTTCTGGACCCGACATCGGTGTTTGCGCCGTCGCCAGCTTTCTCGACCCTGCCGTTCCCCGAGCTGCCCTTCTCCTGCTGGCCCCGAGCTCCCGACAAGCCCGTGCCTCCCAAGGTGGAGCGCTTGCCCGCGGCGAGCGTGTTCGGTGCGCCGCATTTCGTGTTCGACAACGTCGAGGTGGTCGGCTTCCGCTTGAGCTTGCCGGATTCGGCCATGCCGATGTTGCAGAAACTGGCAGGGCCGCTGAACTTCCATCGCGACGCACCTGGTGCGATGGACGACTTCAGCTGGCGCGTCGCCACGCCGACGGTGGTGATCGAACTGCTTCACTACGGCCAGATGCGCACGCGCTCTCCGGCCGCGCCCCTCATGCCGCACGACTACATGTCGCAGCACGAGGTGCTGGTGCGCCTGCTGGTGGGCAAGGTCGACGACGATGGTTCGCAGGCGCGAGACGCATCGCTGTTCGTGCCGACCATCTTCGTCGACAACCCCTGGTCGAAGATGGTGGGCCGGGAGTCGCAGGGCTTTCCCAAGGAACTCGCGCAGTTCTGCATCCGCGAGGACGATCAACTCCACCCGCTGGACATGGCCGGGAGGCGGGATGACCGCGAGCATTCGGTGTCGCAGGTGGTGCTGGTGCGTTCGCAGCCTGGCTTTCGGGATGCGCAAGGCCATCGGCTGCTGGAACTGCGCTATCCGACGCACTCGGGCGACGACCAGCGATTCGAGCGCGTCGACCTCGATGCCGTGCTCGGCAACATGCCCGGCTTCTCGCGCTGGCGCCAAAGCGATTTCGGAGGCCGCGAATTCCGCAAGTCGTTCGCCCGGCAAGCCATGTCCAACGGCTTCAGCGGCTTTAGAACGGTGCAGGCGACGCCGGTAGACAAACGCGGCCTGCCGCCCACGTGGATTCACGGGCAGATGAAGATCACGAGCATGACCGCGCTGTTCCCACCGGGCATTGCCTCGCTGAGCCTGTCGGCGAAAGGCAGGCCGGAAGGCGATCCGTGGCGCGCGCTGTGCGAGGTCCTGGGCCAGGACGACATCAACCTACCGGCCGGCGACTGGTACAGGCTCAGGATGAACCTGGACCTGAGCGTCAGCGATAGCTTGAGCTGGTGAGCGCGCGCGAGACCGCGGCCAGGGCGTCCTGTGCCCAGCGCGGATCGTCGGGCGTAGGCGCCTGTCCTTCGAGAACGAGCCAGGCCCGTTCGTCGCGCTCGGCATCGTCCGAAACGAGCTTGCGCCGCCGCAGCGCAGTCAGCGACGCGCGCAGCGCGAGCGCGACGGCGCCCTGGTCGGTGGCCACCTGCCGCGCCTCTTCGAGCAGCAGCAGGGCGGCTTCGTCGGAGGCCGCGAGTTCGGCCGACAGGATGAGCAGTTCGGCGACGAGGTAGGTCTCGCCCGTCGACTTGGCCGATTCGAGCCCCTGCGCCAGCGCGGCGCGCGCACCGTCGTCGTCGCCCAGGTTCCGCAGGCCGCGCGCCAGGCCCCAGCAGAAGAAGGGAATGGCGGCTTGTGCACCGGCGCCCAGGTAAGCCGTCATGGCGCCGCGCAAGCCATCGACCGCAGCCTGCGACGGTCCGAGCGACGCGGCCGCCACCGCCTGCTGCATCAGCCCGCACACCAGCCATGTTGCGAAACCGTGCTCCTGCGACATCTCCACGCAGGCGGTGGCATGGCGCAGGGCGTCGGCGAACCGGCGTTGCACGTTCAACTGCTGGGCGATGAAGCAGTTGGCGTAGGCGGTGTCGAAGGGGCGCGCAAGCCGCTCGATGTGGCTCATCGCGCCTTCGACGCTGCGGTCCGCGCCCAGGCTGTCGCCGCGCAGCCAGCAGGCCATGCCCAGCACCGACCATGCGGCGGTGCCGGCGTCCTGCACCGAGGGGTAGTCGAATCGCGAGCCGTCGTATTCGCGGTACAGGTCGAGGCATTGCTCCAGCGCGGCGCGGGCGGCGTCGAGCTGCCCGGTGTAGAGATCGGTGTAGCCACGCACGGTCAGCGCCTCGATGACGAAGTCGATGCGTCCGGAACTGCGGGCCATGGACAGGCCCAGCGTCGACATCTCGTCGGCCATGGCCTGTTCGTTGCGCACGAAGTAGTAGGTGGCCAGCCCACGCACGCCGCCGAAGGCCTGCGCGGGGTCGGCGTCGTGAACGATCTCGCGCGCGCGGCGATAGGTGGCTTCGACTTCGGGGGCCGTGTAGCCCTGCGTCGCGCTGATGGCCACGCCGAGCTGCACCAGCAACTGCAGTTCGAGCTGGTGCTTGCGCTGCGTGTCTTCCAGCTTGTCGAGCAGCGCCAGCGCCATGCGGCTGTGGCTGGCCGATTCCTGATAGGCGGCGCGGCCCGAAGCCAGCGAGCCGGCGGCAATCAGCGAAACCACGGCTTCGTCGTAGCGCTTGGCCGCAATGAGGTGGTGCGCGACCAGGTCTGGTGCCGATTCGGGCAGACGGTCGAAGTGGCGGACCAGCAACTGCGCGACCTGGCCGTGCAGCCGCTCGCGGTCTTCGAGCAGCAAGGTCTCGTACACCGCCTCGCGGATCAAGGCGTGGCGGAAGCTCATCTGGCCCGTGCGCACGTCGATGCCGGAAGTGAGCAGCCCCGAGTCGACCAGCCAGGCGACGGCGTCGTTGAGCTGGGATCGACGCTCGGGCAGCAGTTCGGCGAGCAGGGGCAGCGAGAAGTTGCGCCCGATGACCGATGCCGCCTGAATGATGGGCTTGATGTTCTGCGCGTAGTCGAGGCGGGCCTCGATGACGCCCTGCAGGATCTGCGGCACCGCCGACGGGCGCGCGCGCGGTGCGCTGTGCTGGATCGGCTGGCTCGCCGCATCGAGCTCGCTGCGGCACAGCTCCTCGAGGAACAGCGGCACACCCTCGGCGCGTTCGATGATGCGGGCCACGGCCGCATCGCTCAGGCTCTTGGCAGGCGTCAGCAGGCGGACCAGGTCCTGCGCGCATTTCTCGTCCAGCGCGGCCAGCGATAGACGGCGTGCATCCTTCAGGTCGAAGGGCACGCTGTCGGGGCCGGGGCGCATGGTGGCGATCATCAGCGCGGGCAGCCCTGCCAGTGCCTCGCCCACGCGCTGCAGGACCAGGATGGTCGATGCGTCGGCCCAGTGCATGTCTTCGCACAGCATGAACAGCGGCGGGCCGCTGCGCATGGCGGTCTTGATCATGTCCACCAGGAGGCCGATGGTGCGTTCGCGAACCAGCTCGGCACTGTCGCCGCCTTCGGGGCGCGCGGTGTCCACGATGCCGAAGATGGGTTCGAGATAAGTCAGTGCGGCCTCGGGGTCCTGCGTCAGCGCCACGCGCTTGAGCAGTGCTTCGGCCTTGCGCAGGCGCTCGGCGTCGGAGTCTTCGGCGCGGATGCCGGCAAGCCGGCGGGCCAGCACGGAAATCGGGAACAGCGGCGTGTTGCGGGTGCTGGGCGTGCAGTCGATCTCGACCACGGTGGCGTGCGATTCGAGCGCTCGCGCCCGCAGCACGCGCGCCAGCTTGGACTTGCCGATGCCCGGATCGCCCACCAGGATGACGGCATTGCCATGGCCCGCCAGCGCATGGGTCCACGCCTCGTTCAGCGCGGCCATGATCTCGACGCAGTTGATCAGCTCGTTGGAACTGGTGTGGCCGCGAAAGGCCTCGAAGCGCGAAGCGATCTGCGTCTGGGCAATGACCTGCCAGGCACGCTCGCCGTTCTCGAAGCCCTTGAGTTCGATGCGGCCGATGTCCTTGCATTCGAAGAACTGGCCGATGGCGCGGCGGGTGTGGTCGGAGATGACCACGCCGTCGGGTGGTGCCGCGGCGGCCAGGCGCGCCGCCAGGTGGGCGACGGCACCGACGATCGATTCTTCCTTGAAGGCCGCGCCTTCGATCATGTCGCCGTAGACCACGGTGCCCGACGCGATGCCCACGCGCAAGGCGATGCGCAGGCCCGGGATGGGTTCGCTTTCCGAGACGGCCTTGACCAGCGCGAGGCCGGCCAGCACGGCTGCCTCGGTCGCGTCTTCGGTAGCCTGGGGCAGCCCGAATGAGAGGAAGGCGCCGTCGCCGACGAAGCGAATAATGTTACCGCCGTGTTGGTTTGCCACAACACCGACCTGTTCGCGGAACCAGCGGAAGACTTGGCGAAGCTCTTCGAGATCGATGCGATTGGCCAGCGCAGTGGACTGCACCATGTCGCAAAAGAGGAAGGTGCCGTAGCGAAACTCGACCGGGGCGGGCAGAGGCGGCGCGCTCACGCCTGCAGGGCTCAGGGGCTTGCCGCAGGAATCGCAGAATTTGGCGTCGTCTCGGTTGTTGCGTTGGCAACTGCGGCAAATGGCCGGCATGTCGTCGTCTCCCTCGTGAACCTGACAATTGTTCATTGATATTGAGGGGCTTGTCCAGCAAGGACGTCGTCTCGATTCATGGCTCGGCCGCGCTCGCGCGACGGCCTTCGCCGGGGTATTGCCGCGATCTATTGCGGCGTTGTGTGCCGCTACGCGGCGGCGGCCCATTCCTTGGCGTCTTCGCCCAGGAATCCGCCGCTCTGGTGCGCCCACAGGCGCGCGTAGAGTCCGCCGCGCGCGAGCAGGCTGGCGTGATCGCCTTCCTCGACGATGCGGCCTTCGTCGATCACCACCAGCCGGTCCATCGCCGCGATGGTCGACAGGCGGTGGGCGATGGCGATCACGGTCTTGCCTTCCATCAGCGCATACAGGCTTTCCTGGATGGCGTGCTCGACCTCGGAGTCGAGCGCGCTGGTGGCCTCGTCGAGCAGCAGGATGGGCGCGTCCTTGAGCATGACGCGAGCGATGGCGATGCGCTGGCGCTGGCCGCCCGAGAGCTTGACGCCGCGTTCGCCCACCTGCGCCTCGTAGCCGCGGTGGCCGGCGGGGTCGCTCAGCGTCTGGATGAACTCGTGCGCCTCTGCGCGCCGCGCGGCCGCCTCGATCTGCGCGGGCGTCGCGTCCGGGCGGCCGTAGCCGATGTTGTCGGCCACCGAGCGGTGCAGCAGCGACGTGTCCTGCGTCACCATGCCGATGTGCTGGCGCAGCGAATCCTGCGTGACCTGCGCGATGTCCTGCCCGTCGATCAGCACGCGGCCCGACTCCAGATCATGAAAGCGCAGCAGCAGGTTGATGAGCGTGGACTTGCCCGCGCCTGAGCGGCCGACCAGGCCGATCTTCTCGCCCGGACGCACGGTGAGCGTCAGGTCGTCGATCACGCGGCGCGTGTCGTCCGCGGCGCCGTAGCGAAAGCTCACGTGCTCGAAGCGCACTTCGCCGTGCGGCACGTCGAGCCGTTTGGCATCGGGCGCGTCCACCACCGTGCGCGGGCGCGACAGCGTCTTCATGCCGTCCTGCACCGTGCCGATGTTCTCGAACAGGCCCGTCATCTCCCACATGATCCAGTGCGACATGCCTTGCAGGCGCAGCGCCATCGCGGTGGAAGCGGCCACCGCGCCCACGCCCACCGTGCCTTGCGACCACAGCCAGAGCGACATGCCCGCCATGCCGGCGGTCAGGCCCATGCTGAGGGTGTGGTTGACGATCTCGAAGGCGCTCACCAGCCGCATCTGGCCGTAGCCCGTGACCATGAATTCCTGCATGGCCGAACGCGCGAAGGCCGCCTCGCGCTGGGTGTGCGAGAACAGCTTGACGGTGGCGATGTTGGTGTAGGCGTCGGTGACGCGGCCGGTCATGGTCGAGCGGGCGTCGGCCTGCATCTTTCCGATGTGGCCCAGGCGCGGCACGAAATACACCATCGCGCCGATGTAGAGCACCAGCCAGATGACGAAGGGCCACACCATCGGCCCGGCGAACACGCCGGCCAGGATGATCATGGTGGCCACGTAGACGATCATGGCCACCAGCACGTCGGCCAGCACGAAGATGGTGTCGCGCACGGCCAGCGCGGTTTGCATCACCTTGGTCGTGATGCGGCCGGCGAACTCGTCCTGATAGAAGGCCATGCTCTGGCCCAGCATCAGGCGGTGGAAGTTCCAGCGCAGGCGCATGGGCAGGTTCACCGCCAGCGTCTGGTGCTTGACGATGGTCTGCAGCGCCACCACGAAGATGCTGGCCACCAGGGCCACGCCCAGCCAGGTCAGCGCATTGCCGCGCTGCGCCCACAACTGCCCCGGTGCCACGTCCGACAGCCAGTCGACCACGCGGCCCAGGATGGCGAACAGCAGGGCCTCGAAGGCCGACATCGCGGCGGTCAGCAGCGCCATGGCCAGGACCTTGCCGCGCACCCCGGCCGTGCATTTCCAGAGGAAGGCGAAGAAGCGCCCCGGCGGCGGCAATGGCTCGGCGGCGGGGTAGGGGTGCAGCAGTTTTTCGAAGAAGTGGAACAAAGGGGTCTCCCGGGGAGGGCGAGACTTTAGCCGGGGCCAAAAAAAGGTGCTTGCGGCCGATGGTGGCGGAGCGTCAAATACTGTATAAAAATACAGTCATTGGATGCATATGGGCCACTCTTTTCTTCAAGCCGCCTACGTTCCCGCCGCCGGTCAGCCGATCTGGCGCGGTGACGAGCTGAGCGCGGCCGATTCGTCGGCGGTGCTGCCCACTGGCCATGCCGCGCTCGACGCGCAATTGCCCGGCGGCGGCTGGCCGCTGGGGGCGCTCACCGAACTGTTGCAGGCCAGCCCGGCGGCCCATGCCTGGCAACTGCTGCTGCCGGCGCTGGTGCAGGCGATCGAGCGCCGGCGCGGCCCGGTGGCTTTGCTCGGCGCGCCCTGCGAACCCTTTGCGCCTGCGCTGGCGGCCGCGGGCCTGCCGCCCGAGGCCCTGCTGTGGATCCGTGCCGAGGCGCCGGCGGCGCGCCTGTGGGCCTGCGAGCAGGCGCTGCGCTGTGCCGAGGTGGCGGCGGTGCTCGCCTGGCTGCCGGCCGCGCGCGTGGGCGAACTGCGCCGGCTGCAGCTGGCGGCGGCGCAGCACGAGGCGCTGCTCTTCGTCTGCCGTCCCGAGGCGCTGGCGGCATCCGCCTCGCCGGCGCGACTGCGGCTGCGCCTGGCCGACGCCGGGCCGCAGCACATGGACATCCACATCCTCAAGCGCCGCGGGCCGCCGCTGGCCGCGCCGGTCAGCCTGCCGGCACGCAGCCAGCGCATGACGGCTCTTCTGGCGGCCGGCCAGTTGCGGCGCAAGGTGCGCCAGCAGCAGGCAGGCGCGCCGCTGGCGGGTGCGCCGGTGGTGCGCATCCAGGCGCCAGCGCTGAACACGACCGAAAAGGAATCGCGCCATGCGGTGGATCGCCTTGCAATGGCTGCCTGAGCCGCCGTCCGCCTCGCCTGATGCCAAGGCGCCGACTGCCAGCGATGCGGCCGATCCGCCGCCGGACCGCGAGGCGCTGGGCTGGTGGGCGTTGCAGTTCACGCCGCGCGTCAGCTGGCTGGACGAGGCGCTCGTGCTCGAGGTCTCGGCCTGCGAACGCCTGTGGGGCGGGCCGCGGGGCTTGCGGCGCGAGCTGGCCGCGCGCAACCCGGTACCGCGCATGCAACTGCTGCAGGCCGGCGGCGGCACGGCCCTGGTGGCGCTGGCGTTGCTGCGGCTGCGGGCCGAGGGCGCCACCCCGCCGCGCGATCTGCCCGGCGGCCTGCCACTGGAAACCCTCGGCGCCGCCCGCCCGCATCTCGAACTGCTGGCCCGCCTGGGCTGCCGGACCTGGGGCGACCTGGACGCGCTGCCGCGCGGCGGCCGGGTGCGCCGCTTCGGCGCCGTGCTGTGCGAGGCGCTCGACGCCGCCTGGGGCCGGGCGCCCGAACGCCATGTCTGGCTGCACCTGCCCGAGGTGTTCGACCAGGCCATCGAACTGCCGGCACTGGCCGAGAGCGCGCCTGCGCTCATGGGCGCCACCCAACGCCTGCTGGGCAACCTGCAGCAGTGGCTGCGTGCGCGCCAGCTCGGGGTGCTGGCCGTTGAATTGCAATGGACGCTGGATCTGCGCCGCGTCGACGGCGTCGACCTGCCGCGCCACGAGCAGATCCAGGTGCGCACCGCCCAGCCCGTTCAGGACATGGCGCATCTGCGCCGGCTGCTCAACGAGCGCCTGGCTCGCGGCCGGCTGGCAGCGCCGGCCAATGCCCTGCGGTTGCGTGCGCTGGACACCGCGCCGTGGCGCGCCGCCAGCGCCAGCTTCCTGCCCGAGGACAACCGCAAGGGCGACCCGCTGCATGAACTGGTCGAGCGCCTGGGCGCACGCCTGGGCCCCGATCAGGTGCTGGTGCCGATGTCGCAGGCCGACCACCGACCCGAGCGCATGCAGCGCTGGCGGCCCGCTGCTGCACCTTCCAAGCCCTCCAAGCCTTCGGCCAGATCGGCTATCGATCCATCAGCTGCTGCGGCCGCCTCTTCCCAGGCGCCGGGCTCGCTCTATCCCCCCTGGCTGCTGCGCGAGCCGCTGGCGCTGGAAGTGCGCGAAGGCCATCCCCACTACCAGGGGCGCCTGACGCGCCTGAGCGGCCCGCAGCGGGTGGAAGCCGGCTGGTGGGAAGAAGGGCAACTGGCCGTGCGCGACTACTACATCGCCGAAAGCCCCGGCGCCGGACTGGTGTGGATCTATCGCGAGCGTCCCACCGCGTGGCTGGCGAGCGAGCGGCCGCCGCGCTGGTACCTGCAGGGCCTGTATGCCTGAGCTGAGCGACAAGCAACTGCGTGCGCGCCGCAGCGCCCGGGCGAAGGTGCTGCAATTGCCGCCCCGTCCGACCGCCGCGTCGCAGCGCGAGCCGGTGCGGCTGCTGCCGGACTATGCCGAGCTGCACTGCATCACCAACTTCAGCTTCCAGCGCGGCGCCTCGCATCCGGAGGAACTGGTCCAGCGCGCCTATGGGCTCGGCTACACCGCACTGGCCATCACCGACGAATGCTCCGTCGCCGGCGTCGTGCGCGCGCATGTGGGCCTGCGCGAACACCTCGAGACGCTGGACGAACATGATCTCGAACATCCCGGCCAGGCGCCGCAACCGCGCAACGATGCCTTCCGGCTGTTGCCCGGCAGCGAGTTCGACTTCGGCCATGGCCGGCTGGTGGTGCTGCCGCATGATCTCGAAGGCTGGGCCCGCCTGTGCGAATTCATCAGCGCGGCGCGCATGAATGCCGACAAGGGCCACTACCGGGTCGACTGGCTGCGCAGCGACCTGGCCTCGCTCGCGCACTGCGAAGTGCTCTATGCGCCCCGGCGCGTGCCCGGCGCGGAGCTCGACCTGCCGGCGCTTTGCGGCCATCTCGAGCGCGCTGCCGGCCTGTTCGGAGCGCACCTGTGGCTGGCGGTGGCGCTGCCCAACGAATTCGACGACGACCTGTGGCTGGCCCATCTGCAGGCGGCCGGCGCTGCCGCCGGGGTGCCGCTGGTGGCCAGCGGCGACGTGCACATGCACTTGCGGTCGCGCAAGCCGCTGCAGGACGCGATCACTGCGGTGCGCCAAGGCAAGCCTGTGCATGAATGCGGCTTTGCGCTGCAGGGCAATGCCGAGCGCCACCTGCGCCAGCGCATGCGGCTGGCCGCGCTCTATCCGCCGCAGCTGCTGGCCAACACCCTGGTGGTGGCCGGACGCTGCCGCTTCGGCCTGGAAGAGATTCGCGCCCACTACCAATATCCGCTGGAGAACGTCGGCAATGGCGAGACGCCCACGCAGACGCTGGCGCGAAAAACCTGGGCGGGCGCGCGCAAGCGCTATCCCAACGGCATTCCGCCCAAGGTCAAGGACAAGGTCGAACACGAACTGGCGCTCATCGCCGAGCTGGGCTACGAGATGTTCTTCCTGACGGTGGAAGACATCGTGCGCTTTGCGAACGAGCAGAACATCCTGTGCCAGGGACGGGGCTCGTCGGCCAACTCGGCGGTCTGCTACTGCCTGGGCATCACTGCCATCAACCCCGAGACGGGCAACCTGCTGTTCGAGCGCTTCATGAGCCGCGAGCGGCGCGAGCCGCCCGACATCGATGTCGATTTCGAGCACCAGCGGCGCGAGGAGGTGATCCAGTACATCTACGCCAAATATGGCCGCGAGCGCGCCGCCATCGCGGCGGTGGTGATCCGCTACCGTTCGCGCAGCGCGCTGCGCGACATGGGCCGGGCATTGGGCGTGGATGAGCGGCTGGTCGACGAGTTCGCCAAGGACCACTACTGGTTCAGCGACGACGTGGTCGATGAGCGGCTCGAAGAAGCCCAGGCACGCTGCGGCGTGCGCGAAGCGCCCTTCAAGCTGGCGCAGTGGATCGAGCTGACGCGCGCCATCCGCGGCTTTCCGCGCCATCTGAGCCAGCACGTCGGCGGTTTCGTGCTCACCCAAGGCCGGCTCACCCGGCTGGTGCCGGTGGAAAACGCCGCCATGCCCGATCGCTCCATCATCCAATGGGAGAAGGACGACCTCGAAGCCATGGGCATGCTCAAGGTCGACGTGCTGGCCCTGGGCATGCTGAGCGCCATCCGCCGCGCGCTCGACCTGCGCGCGCGCTGGCGTGGCGTGCCGATGGGCATGCATCAGATCGCCCAGGGCGACGCCGCTGTGTACGACATGATCTGCGAGGCCGACACCATCGGCGTGTTCCAGATCGAGAGCCGCGCGCAGATGTCGATGCTGCCGCGCCTCAAGCCCCGCTGCTACGAGGACCTGGTGATCGAGGTGGCCATCGTGCGGCCCGGGCCGATCCAGGGCGGCATGGTGCATCCGTACCTCAAGAACCGCGAGAAGCTGCGCGCTGGCGAGACGTTGCCCGAGCCCTATCCGGCGCTGCGCCCCGCGCTGGGCCGCACCCTGGGCGTGCCCATCTTCCAGGAGCAGGTGATGCAGATCGCCATGATCGCCGCCGCCTTCACCGCCGACCAGGCCGATCGGCTGCGCCGCTCGATGGCCGCCTGGAAGCGCAAGGCCGGCATCGAGAAGTTCTACGAGCCGCTGGTGCAGGGCATGATCGAGCGCGGCTATGCACCCGACTTCGCCGAGGGCATCTTCAAGCAGATTCTGGGCTTCGGCGAATACGGCTTTCCCGAAAGCCATGCCGCCAGCTTCGCGCTGCTGGTCTACGTCAGCGCCTGGATCAAGCTGCACGAGCCGGCCTGCTTTCTGGCTGCGCTGCTCGATTCGCAGCCCATGGGTTTCTATTCGCCCTCGCAACTGGTGCAGGATGCGCGCCGCCATGGCATCGAGGTGCGTGCGGTGGATGTGTGCGTGAGCGAACTCGACTGCACGCTGGAGCCGCGCGCGCCCAATGCGCCGCCGGTGCCGCAACACGAGCCCCGGCTTGCCGGACGCCAGGGCGATGCGAACCAGCCGGCCGTGCGCCTGGGCCTGCGCCGCGTGGCCAGCCTGAGCGAGGAGGGCGCCCGGCGCATCGTCCTGGCGCGTGACCAGGCGCCCTTTGCCGATGCCGAAGACCTGGCCTTGCGCGCCGGGCTGGATGCCGGCGACATGGCGGCGCTGGCCGCGGCCGATGCGCTGATGTCGCTGGCCGGCCATCGGCGCCAGCAGGTGTGGGAGGCCACGGCCCAGCGCCGCGCGCCGGCGCTGCTCAAGGGCGTGCCCATCCACGAGGCGCCGCTGGCGCTGCCGGCCGCGTCGGAGGGCGAGGAGATCGTGGGCGACTACGCGTCGCTGGGCTTCACCCTGCGCCGCCATCCGCTGGCGCTGCTGCGCCCGCGCCTGGAGCGCATGCGGCTGGCCAGCGCGGCCCAGTTGCGCGAACTGCCCAACGGGCGCACGGTGCGCGCCTGCGGCATCGTCATGGGCCGCCAGCGTCCGCAGACGGCCAACAACACCATGTTCGTCACGCTGGAAGACGAAACCGGCAACGTCAACGTCATCGTCTGGCAGGACGTGGCCGAGGCCTGGCGCGAGCCGCTGCTCAAGGCCAGGCTGCTGGCGGTACAAGGCACCTGGCAGCGCGACCACGGCACCGGCGGCGAAGTGCGGCACGTGCTGGCCACCGGGTTCAAGGACCTGACACCGCTGCTGGGCCGCCTGGCCGAGCAAAGCCGCAGCCGTGATTTCCATTGACTGCCCACCCCCTCAAGGGGGCAACACCTGCGGCCCGGCAAAGCCGGTTCCGCGGTGTTCGCGAAAGGCTTCGCTGCGTTGCCTCGGATGCACTAGTCTTTGTTGCCATGGCTGACCAATTGCCTGGAGTCGAGGGCGCCATCCCGTTCGGGCGGCTGCATGCGCGGCGCCTGCGGGAGATGTATCGCTCGGCGGGCTGGCCATGCCAGGACGGCATCGAGATCGAACTGCTGGCGGCGGGCCTGCTGGAGCGGGTGCGTTCACCCCTGGGGCACGAGACGCTGCGCGTCACGGACGCCGGCATCGCGCGCATCGCCGACTCGCTCAGCAGCAACCGGGCGGTGCTGACGGCGCACGAGGCGCTGGTGGAGCGCGTGGCGCGCGAGATGACGCGCGCCGGCCGCATCGCCTGGCGCGGCCTGGCACTTCGCGCGCGTCTTGCGGGCGCCAACGAGGGCGATCCGCCCCGCTGGTGCATCGCCAAGCCCGACGTCTTTTCCATCCGCAACACCAGCGTCGAAGCCTATGCGAGACCGGTGGTGCACGAGATCAAGGTGCGGCGTGCCGATCTGCTGTCGGACCTGCGCAAGCCCGACAAGCGGGCCGCCTACCTCGACTTGGGCGGCGAGTGCTGGTACGTGCTGGGCTGCGATGCGCGCGGCCGGCCGATCGCACGGCCGGAGGAAATCCCGGCCGAATGCGGCGTGCTGGTGGCGCAGGACGGCCAGTTGGTGGTTGCCCGGGCGGCGGTGCATCGGCCGCAGGCACGGCTGCCGTTCGGAGTCTGGATGGCGCTGGCCAAGGCTCAACCGATGGCCGGATTCGATGACGATGCGCAGGCCCTGTTGGTGGAAGACGACTGGCATTCCGCCGACAGCGAAGGCGAGCTCAAAAACAAATAGACACAGTAAGACAAAGTAAGCACAATGGCTTACACAATGTCTCAGGATCGCAACCCCTACTACGACTCCATTCGCGACAAGCCCGATCGCTCGGAATTTGCTTCGCTTCGCGCCGGTCTGGAGTCTGGCCGCCGCACCCCGCCACCTTCGAACTTCGGCTTCTTGAAGATCGCGCTGATCTTCGTGGTCGTGGTGGTCGCCGCGGTGGTGGTCAAGCGCTTCCTGCTCTGAGCTTTCCCGGCGGCCCGAAGCGGTGCGCTCAGTTGGGCGGACTGGGCGGTCGACCCGACGTCTTCGCCAAAGCCGAGCCGGTGGCATCGGCTACCTTCAGCGCCTTGCGCAGGTCCTGTTGCAAGGCCAACAAGGCATCGACCCGCCAGGCTTCGCCGCCAACGGTGCTCATCGCCGCGATGGCCGCCGTTGCTGTCTCCGCGCTTTCCATCCCATCGAAACTTCTTGCTGCCGCCCGCAGCGCATTGGCGGCGGCAGATGTTGTTTGCCTGACTTGCTCCGGCGACGACGATGCGACCTCGGCCGCCTGCCGCGCCAACCATCCGGCGTCTTGCGCCACGCGCATGGCCAAGCCGAACAGCGTTCGCTGCGAAGAGCCTGCCGGCGCCCCGTGAACCATCTCGCCCAAGCGGCGCAGCGTCGCACGCACCAGGCTGCTCTGCGCCTCACGCAAGGCGCGGTCGTCGCTCGTCGACGCTTCGACCTGGGCCGCCAGTTCGAGCATCAGGCCCGACACCACCGCAGAAGGCCGAGACACGACAGACAGGCGGTGCGCGGCCCATGCGCAGCCCATGGCCACCGACGCGCCGACGGCGATCTCCAGAGTGCGCAGGCCCGCCACGGCCAGCGGCGATCCGTCCTGCAGCGCGCCCGATCCCATCACGATCAGCGCCGTGATGCTGGCGCTGCGCAGGCCGATGCGGTCGGCCGTCGCAATGGCCAATGCGATCACCACGATCAACGTCACCAGCTCTGCAGGCCCAAAGCCGATGTGAACCAGGCCCGCCCCGCCGAGCCCGACCAGCGCGCCGCCCAGCGTTGCCGTCAGTCGCTGCAGCCCGACCGAGCGCGTCGCGCTCGCATCTGGCCGACTGACGATCAACGCGCTCATCACGGCCCAGTGCGGCTGCGGCAGGGCGAAGGCACGCGATACGCCGTAGGCCAGCGCGATCGACACCGCGAGTTGAAGGCCGTGCCACAGGTGCCCCTCGCGCACGAAGCGAAAGCGGGCAAGACCTGACGGCGTATCGCGTCGCACGTTGCCTCGCCGCGCTTCGCCCTTCATGCCGCGATTGACCGCGCAACGGCGGTGCAGCGATGGATCTCGATCATTGCGTGCCCCATTGCGTGCCCAATTGCGCGCCCAATGGCCAGCAGCCTCGGCGTGGTGACGTGTTCATGCATGGCGCTCACAGCTTGCCACATCTGTTGCATGGCTCGCTGCGTTGCCGACGGGCAACGTAGCCTTCGTAAAGTTGGGGCACCGAGTCCTACAAGCGCTTTCTCTCTGGGCAGCCTCGTGCGTGTGCGGCGAGTCCCACGCGCCGTTCGCTTCGTGCCTACGTCGAACGTAAAAGCCCGAGCGCAAAACTGCCTCACGCCGCCGCACGTTGCCCCGGCGAACCGAAGGAGACATTCATGCGCAGTTTCGAGATCAAGCATCCGGTGCCGGTCGCCTCGATCCGGTGGTTATCCGTTGCCTTTGCGGGCGCGGTCGTTGCGGCGTGCGGGGGCGGCAGCGGTGGAGGCGGTGGCCCCGGCCCCGGCACACCGCCCGCCGAAGCCAAGCTGGCGTGCGACGACACGATGAAGTCGCGCTTCACGCCCGACGACCAGACGAAGGTGCTTCTGGTGCGGGCCTTCAAGCAGGGCGACACCCTGGCGCTGCCCGGCGGCACCCAGCCCGGAACACCGGTCGTGGCCAGCGCCGACGTGTGCATGGTCAAGCTGCTGGTCGGGCCCGGCAACCCGGGGCCGGAAGACGCACCGTCGACTTCGGCGGGCATCGGCATCGAGGTCTGGCTGCCAACGCAGGATCGATGGAACAAGCGCATTCACGCCAAGGGCGGTGGCGGCTGGGCGGGCGGCGCGCACACCTCGCTGACGGTGCTGGCAGGCACGTCGGGCGGCAGCTCCGGCGCGCCCGCGACCACGGCGATGGTGGAGGGCGCCGTGTCCGCCAGCACCGACACCGGCCACGCCAACACCGCCAACGGCGGCTCGTTCGCCATGAAGCCCGACGGCACGCCCAACACCGTGCTGTGGAACGACTTCTCCCAGCGCGCGATTCACGAGATGGCGGACAAGACCAAGGCGCTGACCAGGCAGTACTACGGCGAGCCGGCCAAGTACGCGTACTTCAACGGCTTCTCGACCGGCGGGCGCCAGGGGCACAAGCTGGCGCAGGTCTACCCGAAGGACTTCGACGGCATCCTGGCCGGCGCGCCTGCGATCAACTGGACGAAGTTCATCACCGGCGAGCTGTACCCGCAGGTCGTCTATCAACGCGACCTGGCCGGCGTGCCGCTGACCAGCGCGCAACTCACGGCCATGGGCAATGCGGCGATCAACGCCTGTGACGTGGTGGGCGGCCAGCATCTTGGCTACATCACCGATCCGATGTCCTGCCGCTACGACCCGTCGCTCGACGCCACCGTGCTGTGCGTGAGCGATGGCGGCACTGGTCCGGCCGCCAGTTGCGTGACCAAGGTGCAGGCGCAGGCGATGAACAAGATCTGGTATGGCCAGACGACGGACGGCTCGGTGCCGTTCCCGGCCACCGACATCGGCATGGGGCCGATGCTGGCGTCCAACCAGCGGTGGTTCGGCCTGACGCGCGGCACCAACATGCTGGGACTGGCCGGGCCGACGCCGTTCCCGATCGCCACCGATCTGGTCGCGCTCGAACTGCAAGATGCGAGCTATGCGCAGCCCAACTTCATCAATGCGGTCTCGAACGGCATGGACAAGTGGAAGACGCTGACCTACGCCAACCTGTCGAACGCCGCCGACCAGGGCCTGGCGCTGCAATCGACCTTTGCCAACATCAACACCGACGATCCGAACCTCAACGAGTTCGCATTGCGTGGCGGCAAGATGCTGGTCTATCACGGCATGGCGGACACGCTCATTCCGATCCAAGGCACGCTCAACTACTACGAGCGGTTGAACGCCCAGATCGCCAACGACCCGGTGTCGCCGCTGATCCTGAAGAACTACTACCGGCTGTTCCTGGTGCCCGGCATGGCGCACGGCTTTTCCAACGGCACGACCAACACGGCCGCATCCTTGCCGCTGCCGACCAACGACCAGCTCTATGCGGCACTGACCGGCTGGGTGGAGCAGGGCAACTCGCCCGAGCGGCTCGAGATCCAGACGCCGGCTTCGGCGCCGACCAAGGCGTCGGGCCTGCTGTGCAGCCATCCGGCCAAGCCGGTCTACCAGGGCACCGACCCGCGCGTGGCGACGAGCTATGCGTGCCAGTGAGTGAGGCTCAGTCGTCGTCGCGCTGCTGATGCTGCGAGGTCAGCGTCTGCTGCACCGACGGCGGCACCGCCGCATAGTGCGACAGCAGCATCGTGTAGCGGCCCTGGCCGCTGGTCAGGGCATTCAGGCGCGACTGGTAGCCCGACAGCTCCGACAGCGGCACCTGGCCGCGGATCTGCACGACACCGGCGGCGTCGCTGTCGGTGCCGTTGACCAGGCCGCGACGGCCTGAGAGGTCGCCGGTAATGTCGCCCATCGACTGCTCGGGCGCCGCGATGTCGATGTTGACCACCGGCTCCAGCACGATCGGGCGCGCCGCGCGGATCGCTTCGATGAAAGCCTTGCGTCCGGCCGTGGCAAAGGCGATGTCCTTGCTGTCCACGCTGTGGTGCTTGCCGTCGTACACGACCACGCGCACGTCCACCACCGGGTAGCCCGCGATGGCGCCGTGCTCCAGCACCTCGCGCACGCCTTTTTCCACCGCAGGGATGAACTGGCCCGGGATGGTGCCGCCGCGCACCTCGTCGACGAACTGGAAGCCACCGCCGCGCTCCAGAGGCTCAATGCGCAGGAACACCTCGCCGAACTGGCCGGCACCGCCGCTTTGCTTCTTGTGTCGGTGGTGCCCTTCGGCCGGGGCGGTGATGGTCTCGCGATAGGCGATGCGGGGCGGGCGCGTGTTGACCTCGAACTTGTAGACCTCCTGCAGCCGTTCGAGCAGCACGCGCAGGTGCAACTCGCCCAGGCCGTAGATCACCGTCTCGTTGGTGGCGGCCACATGTTCCAGGCGCAGGCAGGGGTCTTCGTCCACCAGCTTGCCCAGGATCTCCCACATGCGCTGCTCATCGCCATGGCGCTTGGGCTCGACCGCCAGGCCGTGGACCGGCACCGGAAAGTCCAGCGGGGCCAGGTGGACGTGGTCGTCTTCTGCCGCGTCGTGCAGCACGGCATCGAAGTGCAGGTCGTCCACTTTGGCGACGGCGGCGATGTCGCCGGGCAGCAGCCGTCCGGCGGGCACATGGTCCTTGCCCTGCAGCATGAACAGGTTGCTCACCTTGAAAGGCTTGCGGCTCGAGCCGACATAGAGCTGGCCGTCGCGCGCCAGCGTTCCCTGATGCACACGGAAGATGCCCATCTTGCCGACGAAGGGGTCGACCGACACCTTGAACACATGGGCCAGCACATGCCGCGACGGGTCGGGCTCGACTTTCATGGGGCGTGCCTCTTCACCTTCGCCGACGAGGAACGCCGGCGGATTCGCCTCGGTCGGGTTGGGCAGCAGCCTGACGATGACGTCGAGCAGCTCCGGCAGGCCCGCGCCGGTGCGCGCCGAGACGAAGCACACGGGGATAAGGTGCCCCTCGCGCAGCGCCTGCTCCAGCGGCGCGTGAAGCTCGGTGGCATCGACGTCGCCGTCGTTCAGGTAGCGGTCGACGAATTCGGAATCGACCTCCACCACCTGCTCGACCAGCGCGCGATGCGCGGCTTCGACCGGTCCCAGGTCGGTCTCGCCTTCGCGGTTGAAGAAGCAGTCGACCACGCGCGCGCCGCCGTCGGCCGGCAGGTTGAGCGGCAGGCATTCGCGGCCGAAGGTGGCCTGGATGCGCGCGAGCAAGTCGCCCAGTTGCACGCCCTGGCTGTCGATCTTGTTGATGATGATGAGCCGGTCGAGGTTGCGCTGGGCCGCGTACTGCATCATGCGCACCGCCATCGGCTCGATGCCCGTGGCTGCGTTGATGACGATGGCGGCGGTCTCTACCGCTTCCAGCGCCGGCAGGCTCTGCCCGAGGAAGTCGGGGCTGCCGGGCGTGTCGATGAAATGGACGCGGGTGTCGGCATGCGTGAGGTGCATCACCGAGGAGACGAGCGAGTGCTGCATGCGCCGCTCGATCGAATCATGGTCGCTGACCGTGCTGCCGCGCTCCACGCTGCCGGCCGCGCCGATCATCCCTGCGGCCTGCAACAGGGCTTCTGCCAGGGTGGTCTTGCCGCTGGCCGACGGGCCGGTGAGCGCCAAGGTGCGTACTTGTTCCAATTCGGCCGCGAGGCCGCTCGATCGGCTTGGCATGGGCGTCTCCTTCGGCCCATGTGGCCAGGGCCTGGCCGAACCATTGTCCGGCCCGAATCCGCCTCACGCAACCGGGGTTGTCCGCCGCCAGACGCTGGCCAGCCAAGGCTGCTCCTCGCGCGGCAGGCCCTCGGGGCGGTAGTAGTGCTCCAGTTCGGTGAAGCCGGCGGCCTGCATGTGCGCGCGCCATGCGGGCAGGTCGTGCCAGCTGCCGTAGCGCTCGCCGCGCCAGCCTTCCTGGCCTTCGCCGCGCGGGTTGGACGAGAAAAGCACGCCGCCGGGCTTGAGGCTGGCCCAAAGCTGCCGCAGCACGCGCGGCAGTTCCTGGGCCGGCACATGGAACAGCGAGGCATTGGCAAAGATGCCGTCGAAGCTTTCGGGCGGAAGATCGAGCGCCAGAAAGTCCTGATGCAGCACCGGGCAGCCGCTTGCCTCGCGCGCCATCTGCGCCAGCGCGGGCGAGCCTTCGACCCCGGTGGGGCGGTGCCCCAGGCGCGAGAAGGCGATCAGGTCCCGGCCCGGTCCGCAGCCGAAGTCGAGGATCGAAAAGGGAGGCGCGACCACGATGTGGCGCAGCAGCGCGTCGATGTTCTGCTGAACGTCATGGTCCCAAGTGCGTTCGCGGAACTCCTGCGCGTTGCGGTCGTAGTGCGCGAGCGTGGTGGCGGTGATTCGTGCCAGGTCGTCGGGTTGCAGCGGCATCCGGCCATGGTACGCGGGCCGTACGCGGGCCGTACGCGGCGCCGCGCCTGGCGTGGCGCAAACAGTGGCTAGCGCTGGGTATGCCGGCGCATGCGCTGGGCCACGCAGGCCGGATCGCGCCGCATCGTCCGGGTGGCGCAGGGGCCGATGGGCCGGCCGTCGAGCTGGAGTTCGACGTTGGCGAAGTACTGGTCCAGCGAAGCGGCGGCGTCGAACAGGCACAGCTCCAGCGATTCGAAGGTGACCCCGTCGCCCGCCGTCAGATTGCCGAACGCGCTCACGTCGTAGGTGTAGGCATTCTTCTCGAGGCGTTGGACGTGAACCAAAGGCTTCATTTCGCGGCGTTTGCTGTTCTGCGGGAGTGCTGCCGATCGTCGTCGCTCCCGCTTGCGCGGTAAATAGTCCATTTGGACCGGTCGGCCTATCCGTGGCTTGGGCAAAATCCGGTGGCCCATGCTGTTGCCGCCCCAAATCCTGCTGATCGACGACCATTCGCTGTTCCGCTGCGGGCTGCGCATGGTGCTGAGCGCGGCCATTCCCGATCTGCAAGCGAGCGAGGCCGCTTCGCTCGAAGAGGCCATGGCCTTGCCGATCGGCGATCCGGCGCTGGTGCTGCTCGACATCCAGTTGCAGGGGCTGAGCGGCCTGGAGGGCATTGCCCTGGTCAAGCGCCGCTGGCCTCAGGCGGCGGTCATCATGCTTTCGTCCGAGGTCGCGCCGCAGAAGGTGTCGGCGGCCATCGAGCGCGGCGCCGCCGCCTTCGTCTCCAAGGCCGAACCCGCCGACACCATCCTTTCGGTCATCGCGCAGGTGCGGCGCGGCCTGCCGGTGAGTGCGCAGGCACCGGCCGCACCGCAGCCGGCGCTGCTCACGCCGCGCCAGAGCGAGGTGCTTGCGCTGATGTGCCAGGGGCTGTCCAACAAGCTCATCGGGCGGCGGCTCGATCTGTCCGAGAACACCGTGCGCGGCCATGTGCAGGCGGTGCTCGCGGCCCTGCAGGTTTCGAGCCGGTCCGAAGCCAGCTTTGCGGCGCGCCAGCGCGGCATCGTCACCTGATGGCTGGCATCGACCCTCCGCTGCCCGAAGATCGGATGCTGGTCGAGCAGCTGCGGCTGCAGTTGGGCAACGTCGGCAGTTCGGTGATTCCGACGCTTCTGGTGGCGCCGACGCTCGTCTTCGTGCTGGCCAACCCGAGCAACGGCTTCGCGCTTGGCGCCTGGTGCGCGGCCATCATCATCTTCAAGCTCTTCCTGGCATGGGATGCACGCCGCCTGCTGGAAACGACCATCACGCCGGTGGCCGCGCGCAGCGTGCTCGGGCGCAAGATGGTGCTCAACCTCATCGACGGGGCGCTCTGGGGCGCATTGGCGTGGGCCGCACTGGGCTCGACCACCGTGGCCGGCAGCGTGCTGGTGGTGGCGACGCTTGCGGGCGTGGCCGGCAGCTCGATGTCCTCGCTCGCACCCATCTTCCCGTTGTTCGTGGTGTTCGGCCTGTCCGAGGCGGCGATGCTGTCGAGCAAGCTGTGGACGATGGACGACCCTGCCTACCGGACGCTGGCGGTGGCCGTGCTGCTCTATATCGCTGCATTGATCGGGCAGGCGCGCAATGGCGCGCGTGCGGCGCGGCGCGCCATTGCGCTGGGCCTGGAGAACGTGGGCCTGGTCGAGCGCTTGCGCGTGGAGAGCGAACACGCGCAGCAGGCGCACCGCACTGCCGAAGAGGCCAACCTGGCCAAGTCCCGCTTTCTGGCTGCGGCGAGCCACGACCTGCGCCAGCCCATCCATGCGCAGGGCCTCTTCCTCGAGGTGCTGGCGCGCACGCCGTTGACCATCGAGCAGAAGGCCGCGCTGGCCAATGCACGCGCCACCTGGCAAGCCTCGGCCGAAATGCTCGACACGCTGCTGGACTTCTCGCGGCTGGAAGCCGGCGTGGTCAAGCCGGTGTTCCAGGCTTTCGCATTGCAGCCGCTGCTCAACCGCATCGAGAACGAGCTCGCGCCGCTGGCCGATGCCAAGGGCATCGTGTACCGATCGCGAGAGACGCGGGCGGTGGTCAAGGGCGATCCGGCGCTGGTCGCACTCATCTTGCGCAACCTGGTGTCGAACGCCATCCGCTACACCGACGACGGTGGCGTGCTGGTGGCCTGCCGCACGCGGGGCGGATCGGTTTCGCTGGAGGTGTGGGACACCGGCGTCGGCATCGAGGCGGCCCACCACCAGACCATTTTTCGCGAGTTCCATCAACTGGGCAACGTCGAGCGCGACCGGCGCAAGGGTCTCGGCCTGGGCCTGGCCATCGCGCAAGGGCTCGCGCGTGCCTTGGGGCAGGAGCTTCGCCTGTCGTCGGTTGCCGGGCGCGGCAGCGTGTTCCGCTTCCGGCTGCCGCTGGCGCGCGCCGGCATGCCGATGGCCCCTGCTGTGCCAGACAAGCCAGCCGCGCAGCGCAGTTTCGACGGCATGCGCGTGCTGGTGATCGACGACGACGAAACGGTGCGCACGGCCATGCAGCAATTGCTGCGGGCCTGGGGGTGCCGATGCGACGTGGCCGACTCGATCGAGGAAGTGTTGATCTTCGGCACCGGGCACCGGCCCGACCTGGCCATCGTGGACTATCGCCTGCGCGGCCACAGCACCGGCGCCGATGCCGTGGCCACGCTGCGGCGCGAGTTCGGCGGCGACATGCCGGCGCTGCTCGTCACCGGCGACACGGCACCGGAGCGCCTGCGCGAGGCGATGGCCACCGGCGTGCCGTTGCTGCACAAGCCGGTGCTGCCGGGGGAGCTGCACCGTGCGATGAGCGATCTTCTGGCAGGGCGCATGCCAGACGCCTCGGCCTCTACGCTGGACGTACGCGCGCCAGCGGTCTGAGCTAACGCGCCAGGACGGGAGAAGTCGCCGCGGATGCGCCGCTCGTGCCGGCGATGCGCGCGAGTGCTTCGGTCTTGAACAGCACCTCTTCGACCTGCGAGACAATGCGCGCCCAGCCGGCTTCCTGCGCTCGCAAGCGTGCCTGCTCGCCCATGCGGCGCGCATGCAGCGGTTCATCCACCAGGTGACGGGCCAGGCCGACGAAGGCTTCTTCGTTGCCCAACGGGGCCAGCAGGCCGTTGTGGCCCGTGGTGATCATCTGGCCGGCGCTGGCGTGGTCGTATGCCAGCACTGCGAGGCCGCTGGCCATGGCTTCGAGCGTCACGTTGCCGAAGGTCTCGGTCATGCTCGGGAACACGAAGCAGTCGGCCGAAGCGTAGTGCGCCGCCAGATCCTCGCCGCGCCGTGTTCCGCAGAACGTGGCGTCGGGCAGGGCGCTGGCGAGCGCTACGGTGGCCGGGCCGTCGCCGACGATCACGAACCGGGTGTCGGAGCGGCGCTCGCGCATCGCGACGAAGGCCCGCACCAGGGCGGTCAGGTTCTTCTCGGGAGCCAGGCGGCCGACGAAGAGCGCCACCGGCGTCTGCGGTCCGGCACCCCATGACTGGCGCAGGGCCTCGCTGCGGCGCGCGGGATCGAACTGCCGGGTGTCCACGCCCCGGGCCACGGTCACCAGCCGTTCGAAGCCGAACTCGCGCAGCTCTTCATGCAGGGCTTCGCTGGGCACCATGGTGAAGGCGGTGCGGTTGTGGAACTTGCGCAGGTAACCCATGATCGGCCGGGCGAGCCAGCCGATGCCGTAGTGGCGGCTGTACGCATGGAAGTTGGTGCGAAAGTCCGAGCACACCGGCAGCTTGAGCCGCTGCGCCACCTTCAGCGCGGACCAGCCCAGCGGGCCTTCGGTGGCGATGTGGACCACGTCGGGGCGCTGGCGCGACCACAGCGCAAGCAGGGCGCGGTGGGCCGGCATCCCCATCTTCATCTCCGGATAGCGCGGAATGGGCACACCGCGCATCAGCACCTCTTGCAGGCCGTCGACGCGGCGGGCGGCGTCCTGCTCGGCCTGGCGCGGCCGGACCAGCTGGATCTCGTGCTGCCGCGCATGCAGGCCATGCACCAGTTGCTGGAGCGTCATGGCAACGCCGTTGACCTCAGGCGGATAGGTCTCGGTGACCAGCGCGATGCGCAGCGTGCGGTGCGCCTGCGGGATGTGGTCCACGACGATCGGGTCTGCGTTGGCGATGTCGGTCATGCGCGCATGTTGGCGGGCGATTGCAACAGGCGCATGACGGAGCGTGCTTCGTCACCAATGCTTCACGTTGGCGCGTCACGATGCCGTCACGCACGGCGGGCGACCGGCTCGCGGTGCGCGCACGGACATCCACCACCGAAGCACGAGGAGCGCCGCTTGAACGACTTCTTCAACAGCCTGCAGACCCAGCGCTGGGACGACCATCGCTACTACCATCACAGCCGCATCAACCAGTCGCTGCACCTCGTGAGCGCGATCAGCTTCGTGGTCGCCTATGCGCTGCTCTTCGTGGAGCCGGCCTGGGCGGCGCTGCTGGGCTGGTGCGTGTCGATGACGACGCGCCAGGCCGGCCACTTCTTCTTCGAGCCCAAGGGCTACGACCATGTCAACCAGGCCACGCACGAACACAAGGAAGACATCAAGGTCGGCTACAACCTGCGGCGCAAGGTGGTGCTGATGGCCCTGTGGGCCGCGGTGCCGGTGCTGCTGTGGTGGGACCGTAGCTTCCTGGGCCTGATGGCTCCAACGCAGGGCATGTCCGGCTACCTGCATCAGCTGGGACTGGTCTGGCTGGTGCTGGGTGCGGGCGGACTGGTGTTCCGCACCGTGCACCTGTTTCTGCTCCAGGACATCCGGACGGGCCTGGTGTGGGCCACCAAGATCCTGACCGACCCGTTCCACGACATCTGGCTCTATCACCGCGCGCCTCTGGCATTGCTGCGCGGCGAGCTGATCGATCCGCACCTGGGCATGCCCGGCGCGGCGGCGCGCAGCCGCACCTGAACCCGGCGCGGGCGCGGCTTGGTCTCAGCGCCCGAGCGCCGCGGCCCAGCGCTGCGCGAGCATCTCGCGCAGCAGCCCGCGCCGGATCGACTTGTTGCTCACGGATTCGTCGTGCCACCACCAGCCATCGGCCTGCATCGCCTGCGCCGCAGCCACGAAGCGGCGGGCCACTTCCTCGAAATCGGCATCGCCGTAGGCCAGGCTGAAGACGATGCGGCCGGTGCCCACCCAGCTCAGCGCCAGCCCTTCTGCGCGCAGGTAGTACTGCAGCATCCAGTTGTAGCGAGAGGGCTGGGTGTAGAACACCGTCCAGATCGACGACAGGTTCGCCACCTGCACCGGCACGCCGGCTTCGCGCAGGCGGGTGTTGAGCAGCTCGGCGCGGTTGTTCCAGCGCTCGTCGAGGCCGTCGTAGTGCGCGCGGATGTCGGGCTCTTGCAGACGCTCGAGGAACACGTTCATCGTTGCCATGACATAGGGATGCGCATTGAAGGTGCCGCGCGCGAAGCAGATGTCGGCCGGCCGGTCTTCGCGAAAGCGCTTCATGAGTGCGGCCCGGCCGCAAAGCACGCCGATGGGCAGGCCGCCCCCCAGCGTCTTGCCATAGGTGACCATGTCGGCCTGCACGCCGAAATACGCTTGCGCGCCGCCCGGCGCGAGGCGAAAGCCGACGAAGATCTCGTCGAGGATGAGCACGATGCCCCGCTCGCTGCACACCTTGCGCAACTGCTGCAGCCATTGCGCGTAGGCGTTGCGGTCGACACCGGCGCCGCGGCTGCTGTCGACCAGCGACGAATCGCCCGGTGCGCCGGCGTTCGGATGCAGGGCCTGCAGCGGGTTGACCAGCACGCAGGCGATGTCGCTGCGCTTGCGCAGCACCTGCAGGCTTCGTTCGTCCATCTCGCGCAGCGTGTAGGTGGCGCGCACGTCGACCGGATTGCCGGGGCCCGGTTGAACGTCTTCCCACCAGCCGTGATAGGCGCCGCAGAAGCGCACCAGGTGGCTGCGCCGCGTGTGATAGCGCGCGAGGCGCACGGCCTGCATCACGGCCTCGGTGCCGGACATGTGGAACGACACCTCGTCCAGGCCCGAGATGGCTTTCAGGCGCTGGACATTGCTGGCCACGCAGGGGTGGAAGGTGCCGAGCACCGGGCCCAGCGCTTCGGCCCGCCGGCTGCCTTCGGCAATGCAGGCCTTGTAGAAGTCGGTGCCGAAGAGGTTGACGCCATACGAGCCGGTCAGGTCGTAGAACAGGTTGCCGTCCAGGTCCGTCATCGTCACGCCGTGGGTCGATGCGGCAAAGCTGCCGGTGGGAAGGTGTTCGCGCACCAGCGGGCTGAAAGGGTAGGGCACGCGGTAGTTGCTGGTGAACTGCAGGTCCGACAGGCCGGACCGCAATTCGGACGTTGCCGCGATGCTGCGCGCGAAGCGGCTCTTGAAGGTGCGCGAGAGCGCCTCGAAACCCGCGCGCCTGCGGGCCGCCACCTCGGGCGGCGCGCCATCGACCGCGAAGAAAAGGTCGTCGTCGTAGGCATAGCCCGGCACCTGGGCCGCAACGCGGCGCGCGATGCGCGAATGCCCGCGCAGCGACGGGTGCTTGGCGCGCGAGAGCTCCAGGCGGCGCCACGCCAGCGGCGCAGTGGCCAGAGCCGCGGCAATCGCCACGGAAGAAAGAACGAGGGTCTGAGTCATGTTCGGATAGCACTCCTGATGGCTGGTGCACTGTCTATCCGCCCTTCTTGACATCATCATGAAAACACCAACTGCCAACACCCCCGCGACCGCCAGGCCGTCGCTCGTCCGGCGCATGCGCGACGCGCTGCTGATGCAGGAAGACCTGAACTTCCTGCTGACCAACCGCGTGCCGCGCATCGCGCTCACACGCTTCATGGGCTGGTTCAGCCGCATCGAGCAGCCGCTGGTCAGCCGAGCATCGATCGCCGTATGGAAGTTCTTCGGCGACCTGGAATTGCACGACACCGTGCAGCGGCCCTTTCGCAGCATGCGCGACTGCTTCACCCGCGAACTGCGGCCCGGTGCGCGGCCGGTGGAGGCCGAACCTTCCATCCTGGCCAGCCCGTGCGACGCCATCGTCGGCGCCTGCGGCCCGATGTCCGGCGTGAACGTGTTCCAGGCCAAGGGCTTTCCTTATTCGGCGGCGGAACTGTTCGGCGACGCGCAGGCGATCGAGCCCTTCAGGAACGGCACCTTCGTGACCTTGCGACTGCGCTCCGGCATGTACCACCGCTTCCATGCGCCGCACGATTGCGAGGTGCAGGAGGTGCGCTACCTGTCGGGCGACACGTGGAACGTGAACCCCGTGGCGCTCAAGCGCGTGGAACGATTGTTCTGCCGCAACGAGCGGGCCGTGCTCCAGGCGCGGCTGAGCGCATCAGGTCACCGCATCGCGCTGGTGCCGGTGGCGGCCATCCTGGTGGCCAGCATGCGCCTGCACTGCCTGGACGTGCTACTGCACCTGAAGTGGAAGGGCCCCACGCGCATGCCCTGCAACGCGCGCTACGAAAAGGGCCAGGAGATGGGATGGTTCGAGCAGGGCTCCACCATCATCGTCTTTGCGCCCGAAGGATTTGCGCTGGCAGAAGGCATCGCCACCGGGAAGCGTGTGCAGATGGGACAGGCGCTGATGCGCTTGCCGGTGGAGGAGGCCGGCCAGAGGGGTGGCGCGGCCTGAAAAGAAAAAGGGCCGCTGGATTGCGGCCCTTTGTCGTCGACTTGTTTGGAGCGGGTGAAGGGAATCGAACCCTCGTATGAAGCTTGGGAAGCTGCCGTTCTACCATTGAACTACACCCGCAATGGGAGCGGATTCTAGCGCGGCCGCCAGCGGCGGCAGAAAGTGGCGCGCAGCTACCCCGCCAGCCGTGACGCGGCCTCGTTCAGCGCATTGGCGAACGCCACCGCCGCAGGCTTGTGCTTCGAGCCACGGCGCGACACCAGATAAAGATCGAGTTCCACTTCCGGCTCACGCAGCAAGGTCACGCCCAGCCCGCGGGTGAGGCATTCCTCCATCGCGAAGGAGGGGATGACGGCATGCCCGCGACCGGCGCGGACCATGCCGATGATGGTGCCGATCAGGTTCACGCGCGGCCGCTCCTCGTTGGCCCGGCCCAGGCGTGCCAGATGCTTTTCGATCAGGACCTGGATCGGATTGCCGACCGGCAGGCTCACCAGCGGCACGTCCGCCAGGCTGGTCCACGGCTGGCTCGTCAGCAGGCCCTTGCGCGCCGACTGCGGCGGGCTGATGTGCATCAGCCTGAACTTGCAAAGCGGTTGGCGCGACAGGCCGGTGGCAGGCTTGACGAAGAAGCCCAGGCCGATGTCGGCTTCGCCGTCGAGCACCTTCTGCCGCACGAGGCCCACCTCCACGTCTTCCAGATGCAGGCTCACTTGCGGGTGGCTCTTGGCAAAGTCGCGCATGACCCCAGGCAGCAGGCTGGCCGACACCATCGGCGTGGCCGCAACCTGCAAACGCGAGCGCACGGCCGCCTCGGCCCCGCCCACCACCGCAGCGAGTTCTCCCAGTTCGCCGACGATGCGCTCGGCCACGGGTTCGAGCCGCTTGCCGGCGTCGGTCAGCGAGACCGAACGGGTGGTGCGGTCGAACAGGCGCGCGCCCACCTGCTCCTCCAGTTCCTTGACGAGCATGCTCATGCCCGAGGGTGAAAGGTGCACCTGCTCGGCCGCCTTCGCAAAGCTCTGAAGACGCACCACCTGAAGAAAGGCATGCAGTTGGCGGCTGCTCACATTGATCAGCTTTGATGAAGAGTTCATCAGAATCTTCCGTTTGATCAAACGAAGGAGTGTCGTTGTAATTTGGCCTCCAGTTCAAGAGAGACAACGACATGACCAAAGCGGCCCGTCTGCTGCCACCATCGACCCTGCGCCGCCGCATCCTGTGCGGTGGTCTTGCCGCGCTCGCGGCTCCCATCGTCAGAGCCCAGGGCGATGCGCCCATCCGCCTCGTGGTTCCATTCACGGCCGGCACCGGCATTGATCTCATCGCACGTCAGATCGGGCCTGTGCTGTCGGAGCGGCTTAAGCGGCCCTTCTTCGTGGACAACAAGCCGGGCGCCTCGGGCAACATCGGCACGCAGGAAGTGATCCGCGCCGCCCCCGATGGCAACACCCTGCTCGTGAGCGTGAACACGCTGGTCATGAACATGGCGCTGTATCCCAACGCGGGCTTCAATCCGCTCACCGATCTCGCGCCGGTCAGTCAGACCAGCTGGGGCCAGTTGTTGCTGGTCACCAATCCGGGCACGAAGATCGATTCGCTGCAAGGGCTGATCGCCAGGGCCAAGGCCAAGCCGGGCGCACTCAACTACGGCTCGCCGGGTGTGGGCACGCCGCACCATCTGGCCATGGAGCTGCTCAAGAACCGGGCGCACGTCTCGCTGACGCACATCAGCTATCGCGGTACGGCGCCGGCGGTGACCGACCTGCTGGGCGGCCAGATCGACGTGATGTTCCTGCCCATCCACGTGGCGCTCCAGCATGTCAAGGCCGGCAAGCTGGTCGCGTTGGCCATCAGCTCCGACACGTCCAATGCCCTGCTGCCCAATGTGCCGCCTCTCAACAGCCTGAACCTCGGCGACCTGAAAGTCGACATGTGGTACGGCGTGCTGGCGCCCGCCGCAACGCCGCGGCCGGTGATCGAGCGCTTGAACAAGGAACTGGGCGACATCCTGGCGCAGCCTTCGGTGGCCAAGGCCTTCGAGACCCAGGGCATGACGCCCGCCCACGGAACGCCGGAGGAATTCGGCAAGTTGATGGCCAGCGACGCCAAGCGCTGGGCCGATCTCATCAAGGCACAAGGCATCACGGCGGAATAGGGCGGGCATGAGCAAGCAACAAGCAACGCCCGGCGCGAACGACGCCGAGGTGATCATCGTGGGCGGCGGCCCGGTCGGCATGGGCCTGGCCATCGAACTCGGCCAACGCGGCGTTCGGGTCATCGTGGTCGAGCGCTACCCCGAGCCGCAACCGATTCCAAAGGGCCAGAACCTGACCCAGCGCACGATGGAGCACTTTCACTTCTGGGGGGCAGAGCCTCAGTTGCGCGCCGCGCGCACCATCCCGCCCAACTACGGCATCGGCGGGCTGACGGCCTACGGCACGCTGCTCGGGCCCTATCACTACGACTGGCTGCAACGCGACCTGGTCAAGCCCTTCTATTTCATGGCGAACGAGCGGCTGCCGCAATACGCGACCGAGCGCGTGCTGCGCGAACGTGCGGCGCAGTTGCCATCGATCGAGACGCTCTACGGCTGGGAAGCCGAAGCCGTGGCGCAGGACGCCGACGGCGTGACGGTCACGCTGCGCGAGCGCCAGGGCGACGGGCGCAAGCTGCTGCGTTCGGCGTATGTGGTCGGTGCGGACGGTGCGCGTTCGGTCGTGCGCGAGCAGGCTGGCATCACGCAGACCAGGACGGATCACGACCGGATGATGGTGCTGCTGGTGTTCCGCTCCGAGGCGCTGCACCGTCTGCTCGAACGCTATCCAGGCAAGTCCTACTACAACGTGCTGCAGCCGCAGCTCAACGGCTACTGGAAGTTCTTCGGCCGTGTCGACCTGGGCACCACCTGGTTCTTCCACGCGCCGGTGCCGCCCGGCACGACGCGCGACAACTTCGACTTTGCCGGCTACCTTCATGAAGCGGTGGGCGAGACCTTCGACGTCGAGTTCGAGCACATTGGCTTCTGGGACTTGCGCTTCATGCTTGCCGACTGCTACCGCAAGGGCCGCGTCTTCGTGGCCGGCGATTCGGCGCACAGCCATCCGCCCTATGGCGGCTACGGCGTGAATTCAGGCTTGGAAGATGCCCGCAACCTGGGCTGGAAGCTCGCTGCCGTGCTTCAGGGTTGGGGCGGCGAGCGCCTGCTCGATTCCTACGATGCCGAGCGGCGCCCCGTGTTCGATTCGACCATCGGGGACTTCATTGCCAAGTCCATCGAGAGCGACGATCAGTTCCTGGCCCGGCACGACCCTGCCGTGGACAAGGATGCCTTCGAGGCCGCCTGGCAGGCGAGGGCGCAGGGGGCCGTGGGCGAGGTGCACGCCTTCGAGCCGAACTACGAGGGCTCGCCGGTGGTGTGGGACAGTGCGGGGCGGAGCAGCAGTGCCAAAGGGTCGCACCAGTTCGAGGCTCGCAACGGCCATCATCTTGCGCCCGCGAGCCAGCCCGGTGGCCAGAACGTCTACGACCGGCTGGGCACAGGCTTCACGCTGCTCGCGTTCGATGCGCCACCGGCGACGCTCGAACAGTTCCGTGCGGCGGCCGAGGCGATGTCTCTTCCACTGAGCATCGTCGAGGCGGTGCAGACCGACGAGACCGCACGCTACGCCGCTGGCCTCGTCCTCGTTCGGCCCGACCAGTTCGTCGCATGGGCGGGGCAGGCGGCGTCTGTGGAAGACGCACGGCTCGTGCTGTCGACAGCCAGCGGTCTCTGACGGCTCAAGGTGTGGCCGCGCCATGCCTGGCCGAGTCTCTCGCCAGGCGCGCGACCAGCCATAGCATCAGGGCCGCGCCGAACAGCTGGTACGACTGAAGCACGTTCCAACGCGTCTGGGCCAGCAGGTTCGTCAAGGGCGAGAAGGACTGGCTGGTCAGCAGGTAGGTCAAGGCCAGGATGGGCAGGGTCGCGCTGCCCAGCGGCCGGCGATCCAGCATGGCAGGCAAGGCCAGCGCATACATCGGAAAGAGCACGCCGTAGTGATGCTCCCAGGCGATCGGTGACGCCATGGTGAGCGCGAGCAAGGCCACGCAAAGATGCAGCGCCGTCGGTTCGTCTCGCCGCCTCCAGAGCAGCGCGAAGAGCAGGAGGATCACCGTCGAGCTCACGGTTGCCGCATACACCACCGGGTGGAAGGGCGCAAACGCGTGCGCGTCCCACTCGGTGTTGTTGCCATTGAAGAGCATGCGGTTGACCAGGCCGTTGACCGACTGATTGGCAAAGAAGCTCTCGCCGTGCCGGCCGATGAACTCGACAACGGAGACGTAGCCCAGGACGTTCCCGGCGCCGTAGAAGGCCCAGGCAACCAGAAGCGATCCGCACATCACGGCCGCCGCCGCAGAGGCGAACTGCCACTGGCGCCGCAGCACTGCCCAAGCCAGCAGCACCGCCCAGTGGGGCTTGACGACGCAGCACAAGCCCAGCAAGAGGCCCGAAGTGAACCTGGCGCCGCGCTGCCACGCCAGGAGTGCCAGCGCGGCCAGCAGCGTCATGAGCGTCTGGATCTGGCCCAGGACTTCGGAGCGGGCGATGGGATAGAAGAGCGCGGCGCTCAACACACCCACGCCCACGGCGATCCAGGCATTCAGAAGGCCGGTCCGCGCGTCGCCAGATCGGGTTTCGGCCAGCGCATTCTTCATGAGCGCTGCAAAGGCCAGGCCGATGGCCGGCACCGCCAATCGCGACAGATACAGCAGCAGCTTGATGATCACGGCCGCGTCCACGCCCAGCAGGCGCCGAGGAATGTCGATGATCAGCAGCGAGGTCAGCGGATACTGGAACTTGACGCGCTGCTCGAAGAAGATCGTTTGATAGAAGGTCGACGTGTCCGGGTGCGCGATCAGGAAGTCCGAAGCCTTGAGCATCGGCGCCCATGAATCGAGATACGACTGGTTGGTCAGCAGAAGCTGCGCCGTTCGAATCGTGGAGTCTGCGCCCAAGCCTGCCAGCCGCAGCACGACATCGTTCAACGCGGTGGCGCCCACCACCAGCAGCAGCCAGAAGCGCCAGCATCGGAACTGCTGGCGTCGAGCGGCGAACGACGGCGGCGTATTCATGGGGTGCGCGCTCATGGTGGCGATTCAGCGGACCGTGCTGCACCAGACATAGTCGGTGGTCCTGAGTGCCTCATGGAACGCGGGTCCGCAGTCTGCGGGTGTCTTGAGCACGACCTGTGCGATGCCATTCGCTTGTGCATAGCCCAGCAGCGCTTGCGGCGTTTTCAACTGCATGACCGCGCTGTGCCTGGCGTGCCACTGCGCAAAGAAGCCGGGGTTCCACATGACCGCGGCGCCTTCCTTCCAGCTCACCCAGGGCCGGCGTTGCGCCTGCAGCAGGAAGACGTCCCCGTCGTCCCCCAGCGGCACCAGGTAGGGGCCGGGGCCACCGTCTTGCCGGATTGTGGCGGCCACCTGGTCCCACGAGGCGCCGAGCGGAGGCTTGGGCGCGGGCAGCACGGCCACGGCGCGCCAGGTGGCCAGCAGGACGAGCGCACACGAAAGCAAGGCTGCGGTGATGGGCGCAGCCCGGGCGATGCGGGGCAGGCGCTGGGCATAGGGGCGCAGTTGCTGGAGTGCGTGCCGCTGCACGACCCACGCATGGAAGGCAAGGATCAGCAAGGCGCCCAGCCCCAAGGAAATGCTCAGCGGCAAGGCGAAGGCAGATGCGGCAACCAGCGCCAGCAGCAGGCGGTAGGACCAGTTCGACGTGGTGCGAATCATCCGCACGAAGGCAAGGCTCTGAACGATGAGGCTGACGGCGATGAGAACGCCGTCCACCCGCAGCAGATGCAGGTTGAAGACGATTCGTGAATCGAACAGATAGGGCAGAACGCATCCCAGCAGAAAGATCGCCGCGAGGCAGGCCAGCGCGCGGCGCCAGAACGCCGTGTGATCGATCAGGCCCGCAGCCAGCCAACCCGCGGCCAGGTACAGGCCCTCACGAATCAGGCTGCGGGTCGATGCGGCTTCGATCAGGAAGTGCTGGGGGAAGTACTCGCGCACGTATTGCCGGTAGCTGAACGATGTCGCCACGCCGGTATGCACCATGGAGCCCAGGATCCAGGCAACCACAGGCAAGGCGAAAAGCAGAAACAGAACGGTGCTCTGAACGCGGACGCGCCGGTTCGCGAGCCAAAACTCCCGCCCGCGCAGGGCGATCGCCAAGGCCAGCATCCACAGCCCTACGAATGCGTTGATGTCCAGCAGCAGAGCGAGGATGACCGCGGACAGCCGAAAGCGGCTCGTGGGCAGCGTGCCCAGGAGCAGGAAGATCAACGGCCACGTCAACATGGAATGGGTGAACGCATCGATGAACATCTGATGGATGCCGACCGGCGAATGCTCCATCAGGATCATGGCCAGGGCGACCATCAAGACCGAGGCGGTCATGGCCCATGGCTCGCGCTCGAACCGCCGCACCAGAAGCAACAGCGCCAGCACTGTCGCGAATCTCGTGGCGATGTGCGCAAGCAGGAAAAGCGTTGGCGCAGACACGTACAACGCGAGCCAGCGCATGGGCGGCCATACCGCGCTCGTGAACCCATCCAGGGAAGTCACGAAAGCGTCTGCCGCAAACTCCTCGCGTTCGAGGAATCGCTCGACGAACGGGATGTTGAACAGGTTGAGGTTCGAGCCATAGACGAACCCGGTCAGCCACAGCGTCAATGCCGAGATCGATGCGGCAATCGCGAGTGCCTGCAGTGGCTTGCCGAGAACTGCATTGGGCCAGGTTCCATCGTTTTCGTCGCCGGTCATCCGACCCGCTGGATGGCCCGGCCGCACTGGCTACCCCGCGAACCAGAACGCCACTGCGGCAATACCTACCGACAACCGACTCACCCAGTCGCGAGCGGCGAACACGACCGGATCGTCGTGCAAGGCGTGCCGCACCGCCTTCAGCCAGATGCGCATGATCCAGAACAGGAACACCGGGACCAGGATCCACAAGGCGTGGGGCTGCGCGTAGCGCTCGAGCATCTGCTGGTCCTGAAGGTACAGGCACAGCAGCAACGCGGCCATCTGGCCGGCCGCCACGCCGCCGGCAAGCACCAGCGGCACGTCGCTCAGGTGGTAGTTGCGGTCGCGGGCCATCTGCATGACCTCTGCCGGCGTGCCGGACAGTTCCACGTAGCGCTTGGCCAGCGCCAGGCTCAGGAAGATGAACAGCGAGAAAGACAGGATCCACAGCGACAGCGGCAGCCCGGTGGCGGCGGCGCCCGCCACGACACGGATCGTGTAGAGGCTGGCCAGCGAGAACACGTCGACGATCGCCCGGCGCTTGAGGAAGAACGAATAGGCCGTGGTGAGCAGCATGTACGCGATCAGCACGCACAGGAACGGCAGGTTGATCAGCAGCACCGACAGCAGGAGCGAGCCGCCGCAAAGACCCAGGCACATCATCACGCCGGTGCGCACGGGGATTTCGCCGGAGGCAAACGGCCGGAATCGCTTGCGCTTGTGCTTGCGGTCGGACTCCAGGTCGAGCAGGTCGTTGAGCACGTAGATGCCCGAGGCCATGAGGCCGAACGCCACGAAGGCCAGCAATGCGTGACCGACCACGCTGGCGGTCAGTTCATGCAGCACCGGCAAGAGCGGCAGGAAGACCAGGATGTTCTTGAGCCATTGGTGCACGCGCATCGCGTACAGGTAACGCTTGATGGGCACCGCAGGCGGTTCGATGTGGGCCTCGACCCGTGTGGCGCTGGAGGCGCGCCGCAAGAGCGAGGAAGAGCGGCTGACCACGGCCGCGCTGTCTGCGCCGCGCCAGACGTCCAGGTCCACCGCGTGGTCGCCCAGGTAGCAAAACGCCTGGCCTTCGGCATCGGCATTGATCGCCTGCAGCTTGCGCGCGCCGCTGATGTTGGCCAGGCCGTCGGATGCGATCACGTCATCGAACAGCCCCAGATGCTGTGCAACGCCCTGCGCGAACTGCCGGTCGCTGGCCGTGACCAGAACGGTGCGCCGGCCGCTGGCCTTCGCATCGCGGACGAACTGGACGACCTCGTTGCGGTAGGGCAGGGTCGTCACGTCGATGTCGACCCGCGAGGCAATCTCGCGCTTGAGCCTGGCCTTGCCCTGCATGAGCCACTTGGGCAGATCGAGCAGCGACCGCGGCGACACCCGCAGCAGCTTGAGCGTGGACTCGTGCAGCAGGTCGGTGGCGATCAGGGAGCCGTCCAGATCTACATACAACGTGTTCGAAGTGCTCACCAAGTTTCTCCTTGCCTACGGCCTCAGCCTCTGGCCAGCACGACGACGCCGATCAGGATGATCGAGATCCCCAGGACGCGGGAGAGCGTGAGTTGCTCGCCGAAGAACTGCCAGGCCAGCAGCGCCGCGATCACGTAGCCCATGGAAAGCATCGGGTAGGCGACCGTGATGTCCACGCGCGTCAGGGCGACGATCCACAGGCCGGCGCTCACGAAGTAGCAAAAGAGGCCGATGACGATCCACGGTTGCGTGGCGGCGGCCCATGTGGCGGCCATCGTCGATGCCGCGCTACCCAGGGAGACGTGGCCGATCGCCCTGGCCCCGGCCTTGAGGAGCAACTGCGCCGCCGAGTTCAGGCAGACGCCGGCCAGGATGATGGAAAAAGTGGCGAGGTTCATGGAGCGCAGGGCGGTTGGCTGTCCACCGGCCCGCCGTCGCGAGGGTGGTAGGAATACTTAATACAAAAGGTTAATCTATGTCACCTCATGACACAACTCTCCTTTTGGCAGGCTTGTTGCACGCTTTTCCCTGCCACTTGGCCTAGTCCCAAAAAAGGCATGAAGGGCAGGGGTGCGCTGCAGAATCCAAAGATCACTGGACGGAGGTGGAATGGGTAGCGAAAAAGGCGCCGCGGGCGTCCGGCGCGCTTGGCGCATGTGGGCGCTGTTCGTGCTGGGCGGCCTCTTGGTGGGATTCGCGGTGTCCATGCTGGATGGCCATCCGCAAAACAGTTCGTTCCGCCACGCCCTGCGTGTGCTCGTGCCGCGCGGCGCCGTCGATTCCTGGGCTCCGATGCTGGAGGCCATCCGCTTCCTGCGGGAGAACCCGGGCGAGCGGATCTACCAAGTGCTCTTTTTCGAGCAGCACATCAAGTTCCAGTACCCGTTGACCTCGCTCGTGGGTTTCGATTTGCTGCAGCGTGCTTTTTCCGTGGGCACCGATACGTTGCTGGTGGCTGCCCAGGTCATCTCACGGGCCTGTGTGCCGCTGATCGGACTGGTGTTCTCGGCCCTGCTGATCGATGCGTCCCGCTCGCCGGCCGAGCGCAATCTGCCGCTGTCCTTGCCGCAATGGCTGGCGGCGATGGCCGCGGGTACCGCCAGTGCCATCTGCTTCTACCCCATCGCCTTGTCGGAAACGCTGGGACAGATCCAGACCATCATGACGCTGCTGGCGGCGCTGGGCCTGTGGGCGTGGCTGCGCGGTGCGCCGGTGGCGGCCGGCGTTTGCATCGGCTTGTGCTGCATCGTCAAGCCGCACTGGCTGGTGATCGTTCCGTGGGCGATGCTGCGGCGCCAGTGGGGCCTGACCGCCGCCATCGCGGGCACCACGGCGCTGTTCGGCGTGCTGGCCATCGCCATGTACGGGTTGCAGAACGTGCTGGACTATGCGGCCGTGGCTTCCTACATCGGCCAGCGCGGCGAAGCATTCTTCGACAACCAGACGATGAATGGACTGATCAACCGGGCCTTGTTGAATGGCAGCAACGTGGCATGGACGGCGAATTCGTTCGCGCCCTATCACCCGCTGGTGTACGGGGTGACGCTGGTGTCGACCGTGGCCTTGCTGGGCTTCGGATTGCTCTTCGGGCGAACGGCCACGCCGACGGCACTGCATCTGGGCCTTGTGATGCTGGCCCTGACCATGGCCTCGCCCATTGCCTGGACGCACCACTACGGCGTGCTCTTTCCGATCTTTGCGCTCGCATTGCCTGCGGTGCTCGAACGGCGGCCCTGGGGCGTCGCGAGCGTGCCGGCCTTGTTCGTGGCTTATGTGCTGGTCAGCCAGTCGCTGCTCGACGCGACGCGGCCCTTGGCCGATTCCCGGCTCAACGTCCTGCAGTCGTATGTGTTCTTCGGCGGCTTGCTGATGCTGGCGCTGCTGACCGCATTGCTGCGCGGCGCCGCCGCCAGGCCTCAGTCGGCCGGCGCCTTGGCCGCACCGGGCATCCCGGATCGCACGTAGCGCGCATAGGCATAGGACAGCGGCGTATTGGCGATGCGGATGCCGCGCAGTTGAAGGGCATCCATGTAGTGGTCGCCGTCGATGCGCCAGCCCTCGTACCGGGGCGCGCTGCGCTTGCCGGTGGAGGCCTGGTTCAGATAGACGACATCGGCCGCTCCGGCTTTCTGGATGTCGTTCAACGGCATCACCGACACGTTGCGGCGGGTGTGCCAGTCGAAGCGGGCCAGCGCCAGGTTGGGGCTGATGGCCACGCGCCTGCCGGCCTTCAGATCGGCCTCGACCTGCTGCACGAGTTGATCCAGGCTGGCCATGTCCTGCGCAGAGCGATCCAGCGTGATCAGCGTGCGCACTTGCGCCAACAGCAGCACCAGGGCCATGCCCACCAGCGCCGCTGCAAAGAAGCGATGAAACGGCTTCAGCCGTTCGGTGCTGGCGGCAACCAGCATGGCGTAGGCCACGAGCGGGAAGAACACCCAGAGGTTGTACGCGGTGTACGAGATGCGCATGCCGAAGCGCCACGCGAGAAAGGCCCCCAGCACAACGAGCGGATAGAACAGCCACGAGGCCGGCCGGCCCGCGGGCCCGCGCGCGTACATCACCGCACCGAGGGCCACCGCCAGGACCAGCCAGACGATCTGGATGGGGCTGCTTGCCAACCCGACGTAGATCATGAAGAAGTCGCCGTCGTCGCGTCTTGACAGGCTGCGCGCCTGCTCGACGAGCCCATGGGCCAGGTCCGCCAGGGGCCACGGGTAGATCAGCGCCGTCAGCAGCAAGGCCAGCGCGATGGACGAAGCGGCGATCCAGGCAATCGCCGGTACAGCCTCGCGCGTTGTGCCGACCCAGGTGCGATGGATGGCGAAGAGCACACCGCCCAGCAGGGCGATGGTGGGTTGCGCCACGGCGATCAGCGCCAGCAGCACGGCAGTGGCGATCTCCGAGTGCCGGTCCATGGGCCAACGCACGACGGCCAGCCACAGCACGAGCAGCAGTTGCGCCATCACTTCCGGCCGGCCTGCACTGATGACGAGCAAGCCGCAGCCGCAGACGATCGTGGCCAACTTGAGCAGCAGCGGCGCGCGGACGGTGCTGACCTTCCACGCCAGGATCAAGGAGGCCAGCGCAATCAGGAGGGTGTCCAGCACCAGCAGGCCACGCACCGCGTGCACGCCCGACCCGTGGCCCATCCAGCTCAGCGCCATCGGATAGAGCCAGCCATGCCAGGTGTATGGACCGCCGCCGGCCTGGATCGGGCTCATGTAGGGGTTCGACAACTCCCCCGTCAGCAGGTGCTGCAACGCGGTGGGGATGAAAAACAGCGCGTCGCCCACCTGGATCGGCAGGCCCAGGCCGGCAAAGTACAGCCGCGGGCCGACCAGCACGATGACGGCCAGAGCAAGCAGCGCGAGGCTTGATGCAAGTCGAGGGCCGACACTCGCCGCGTCGTTTCGCATCGTCAACATCCAGGTCCTCTCATACGTGCCAGAACGCTGGGAATTCTTGCACGAGCTGAAAACTTTTGTTGCATTTATTCGGCGTAGGCCATCAGAAGGGTGGAGGGGCAGTCACGACCCACCACCGCTGCCGTCCTACACGACCATGCGCCGCGCGCCGGGAGCAATTCGCGTCCGAAGCGCCCACGATGTCAGGCATGAACAAGAGGGCGTCCGAGTCAGATTCAGCCGAACCGGCCAGTGGCCAAGCCGGTGACACCGGCCAGATGAGCGGGAAGCTACGAATACTGGTTGTCGAAGACGATCCCAGCGCCCTGACCACCACGACGGGCGCGCTGCAGGCGCTGGGCCATTTCGCGGCCGGCGCGAGCAGCGCCGAGGTGGCGCGCTCGCGTTTCCTGGACGGCGCCTTCGACGTGCTCATCACCGACATCGGCCTGCCGGGCCTGTCTGGCGACGAGCTGGTGCAGACCATCCGCCAAAGCGCGCGATCGCCGCTGGAAGTGATCTTCGCCACCGGCCAGCCGCGGCCACCTGGCAACAACGCCATCTGGCTGCAGAAGCCCTACCGGCTCGAAGACCTGGAAGCGGCGCTCGAAAGCGCCCGCCAGTCGCTGCGCAAGACGTGCGCCAGCGATGGCAAGGTGGCGCAGCCCCAGGGCTGCTAGACGCTCACTTCCTGCGTCTGTCCCCAGCGAAGAACGGTGCGTGTGCCGCCGCCAGGCTGGGTGTCGATGACGAGTTCCGCGCCGATCGCCTCCGCCTGCTCGCGCAATCCGACCAGGCCGTAGTGGCCCGCCGGGCCCGCTTCGGGATCGAAGCCGATGCCGTCGTCGGCAATTTCCAATGTGGGCACGCCCTCGGCATCCACCTGCAGGCTGATGCGGACCAGCTGTGCGCCGGCATGGCGCTCGATGTTGCGCAGCAGCTCCTCGCTCATCCGGTACAGGGTCTCGGCCGGCTCGGCAGCCAGCGTGGACAGCGGCGGTGCCATCCGGCAGTCGAGCGAGATGCCGGTGCGTTCCGCCAAGTTGCGCGCCAGATCGGTCAGTGCGGCGCCCAGGCCGATGTCGCGCACGGGGTTGCTGCGCAGTTGGTCGATGGCGCGTCGTGCTTCGTCCAGTCCGTCGCGCGCGGCCTGCTCGGCGCGCACCAGCTCATCGGGCAAGGCTTCGGGCCGCGCGATGGCCAGGCGCTTGAGCACGCGGATCTCGGTGAGCATCGCCATCATCGAATGGGCCAGCGTGTCGTGCAGATCGCGCGCAAGGCGCAGGCGTTCGCGCACCACGGCCGCGTCGCGTGATTCCTGTGCCAGGCGGCTGATCTCCGAGGTGCGCTGCTTCACGCGTTCGTCCAGCTCGGCGTTGAGCTGTCGCAGTTCGTCGCGCTCCTGGCGCAGCGTATCGAGCAACTTGTCGAGCGCGGTGCCCAGGCGTGCCGCCTCGTCGCTGCCTTCGGGCACTTCGATGCGGTGGGCGCTTCCGGCAAGCACCGCATCGGCCGATTGCGCGATGACGCTGACGCGCCGCGTGAGGCGCCGTGCGGCGGCAACGCCCGCGAGCGCGATGCCCAGCCCCAGCAGGCTCAGGACCAGCGTGATGCGCCACTCGATGGCAGAAGCAAAAGCCGCCAGCGTTTCCACCGGTTCGATGACCACCACCTGCCAGCCCAGCCGGCGCAGCGTGCCGCCCGGCGCCAGCGGTGGTGTGGCGATGATGTAGGGCTGGTTGTTCAAGAGGCGCCGCACCTGGATGCGCGACGGCAGGTCGGAGCCGTCGTTGCCCAGGCCGGCGACGCGTGGGTCGAAAGGCGTGAGCGGATCGCCGGCCTCGCGCCAGCGTTGGCCCACCAGCGCCGGCGGTCCGTCGCGCACCACGCCGTCGCGATCGATCAGCAGCCACTGCCCGGGCGATGCGCGGATGCTGGCCACCATCTGCTGCACCCATCGCCAGTTGATGTGCGCCGCCACCACGCCGACGATGGCGCCGTCGGCATTGCTCACCGGAGCGGTCAACTTCAGGAAGTGCTCGCGCGGCGATCGGCCTTCCTCGATCCAGGCCGCGTCCAGCCCCTGCGAGGCCCAGGCGTGCTGGTAGATGTTCTGGCCGACGACGGCTTCGTCCGTCGCACCGACGATGAAGCCGTCGGCGTCGGTCACGGCCAGCCAGATCAGATCGGGCACGCTTCGGCGCACCGCCTCCAGCGAACGCCGCAGCCTGTTGCTGTCGCTGCTCTGAACGTCTTCCGACAGCATGGTGGCGACCACGCTGACCGACTGCAGGCGCAGCAGCAGGGCGGTGTCGAGTTCGGCGCTCACGTGCTCGGCCGCGCCTTCCAGCCGCTGGCTGTGCTGTTCGAGCAAGGTGGACCTCACGAAGCCGCGCAGCCACAGGTTGGCCGCCAGCACCAGGCACAGGGCGAGCGCGATCAGCAACCAGCCGACTGCCGCGGCAAGGCTTCGGCGTGGGTCGATGCGCTGCGCGAAGGTCATGGGCGGCGCATTGTCGCAAAGGCACGGGGTGATTGCCCTCGCGACAAACGCGATGAATACCAATGGGCCAATGACTTTCGTCATGGGCAGTTTCCCCAGGTGATTGGGGTTTGTCTCGATCCTGCGCGTGACTTACGGCAGGCGCGCCGCCAGGCGTTCGGGAAGACAGTGCATGCCACACGCGAACCAAGTCCGACAAGGGTCGCCACGACGGCACGACGACGCGGTTCTTCCCGGTTCCACTCAACGCACGGAGACATGAGCGCATGACCACCGCCCCACTCACGCACGGCAACGCCGGCACATCGTCAGGACAGCCGCAGCGCTGGTACGACAACCGCTGGCTGCAACTGGCCGTCGGCATCGTCTGCATGATCGCCACCGCCAACATCCAGTACGCATGGACGCTGTTCGTGCCCGAGATCCAGGGCAAGTTCGGGTGGGAGCGCGCATCGATCCAGATCGCTTTCACCATCTTCGTGCTGGTGCAGACCTGGCTGGCGCCGATCGAGGGCTACTTCATCGACAAGTTCGGGCCGCGTCTGATCGTGGCCTTCGGCGCGATCTTCATCGGCGTGGCCTGGGTGATCAACTCGCAGGCGACGACGCTGCTCGGCTTCTACATCGGTGCGGCCATCGGCGGCATCGGCGTGGGCTCGATCTACGCCACCTGCATCAACAACGCGCTCAAGTGGTTCCCTGATCGCCGCGGCCTGGCCGTGGGCCTGACGGCGGGCGGCTATGGCGCGGGTTCGGCCGCGACCATCCTGCCGATCGCGGCGATGATCGAATCGTCGGGTTTCCAGAGCGCCTTCCTGTTCTTCGGCATCCTGCAGGGCTCGCTGGCCTTCGTGGCCGCCTGGTTCCTGCGTTCGCCCGGCGCCAACGCCAAGGTCCCGGCGTCGGCCAAGCTCACGCAAAGCCGCCGCGACTACACGCTCAAGGAGGCGCTGCACACCAAGCTGTTCTGGCTGATGCTGCTCATGTTCTCGTGCGTCGTGACCGGCGGCATGATGGCGGTGGCTCAACTGGGCGTGATCGCGCAGGATCTGGGCGTCAAGAGCTTCAAGGTCGACCTGTACTTCTTCACCATGGCCGCGCTGCCGCTTGCCCTGATGCTCGACCGCATCATGAACGGCATCTCGCGCCCCCTGTTCGGCTGGATCTCCGACCACATCGGCCGCGAGAAGACGATGGTGATCGCCTTCACGCTGGAGGGCCTGGGCATCATCGCGCTGGGCTACTTCGGCCACAACCCGTGGGCCTTCCTGATCCTGTCGGGCGTGGTGTTCCTGGCCTGGGGCGAGGTGTATTCGCTGTTCTCCGCCCTGGCGGGTGATGCCTTCGGCACCAAGCACATCGGCAAGATCTACGGCGTGCTGTACTGCGCGAAGGGCATCGGCGCGCTGTTCGTGCCGCTCGGCAACCTGATGATGGAAGCCACCGGCACGTGGTCGACCGTGCTCTACACGGTGGCGGGGTTGGATCTGTTCGCGGCCTTCCTGGCCATCGTCGCCCTGCGGCCGATGCTGGCGGCACATGTGGCCGGCACCAAGCTGCCACCGCCCGAGGAGCAGCCGCCTCGCAAGCCCATGCAGGGCCTGGCTTCGGCAGGCTGATCCGCCTTCGTGCCCCCGGTCGACAACCGGGGCGCGCAACGTTAGCCGCGACACACGGCGCGCAGTCTGAAAGGGCTGCGCGCCGTGTTGCTTTCAGACTTCGTGCTGGCGCTTGTTGCGTGCCAGCACGAGCACCGCCAGTTCGGTGCGGGTGTTGGCGTGCAGCTTCTGCATGATCCGGCTGACGTGGTTCTTGACCGTGCCTTCGGCCAGGTGCAGCGCCGTGGCGATCTGCCGGTTGCTCTGGCCTTTGGCGATCAGTTCGAGCACGGCGGTTTCACGGTCGGTCAACGGGTCGGGCGTACCGGCTTCGGCTGCTTGCAGGTCCGTTGCCACGGCCCCGGATGTTGTCGCCGGCACTGGCGCGACTGCCGCCGGATGCTCGGGCTCATGCGCGATGCGATCGGCCAGCAGGCGGAACTGGTCCATCACCTTGCGCGCAATCTGCGGCGTCAGGCGCGACTCGCCCCGGTGCACCGCGCGCACCGTGTCGATCACTTCGCTTTCGGAGGCGTCCTTGAGCAGGTAGGCCTGCGCCCCCGCCCGCACCGCGTCGAAGACCAGGTCGTCGCGGTCGAAGGTGGTCAGCACCATCACCCGGGTGTGGGGCAGGGCGGCGGTGATCTGGCGCGTGGCCAGCACGCCGCCCATGCGCGGCATGTGCAGGTCCATCAGCACGACGTCCGGCTGCAACTGCCGGGCGAGCGCCACGGCCTCGACGCCGTCGGCAGCCTGACCGACCACTTCGATGTCTGGCGCGGCATCCAGCAGCATGCCCATCCCCCGGCGGATCAGCGCCTGGTCATCGGCAATCAGCACGCGGATGGCGGCGGTGTCGGGCATGGTCATGAGGAGGCGAGAAACGTCTTTCAAATGTGACGCCGCCATTGTGCCGGCATGCGAAGCGCGCCGAGTCTCATCAGTGTTGATGACGTCATGTTGCCGCTATCTGTTGACATCTGGCAACAAAGACGGAAAAAAGTCTCACCAATGCAGAAGTTTCCTACCTGAATAGGCGAAAAGGCCTGTTTGTCTTATTTATTAAGACGAAAGGATTCATAGAATTCCTAACGTTGTAACAAAAGATATAGAACGTTAGGCAATGAAACAATTCCGCCCCATTCAAGCCTCGTCCACCGCACTCGCCATGCTCGTCGCCGCCACTCTGGTCGGCTGCGGCGGGGGAGGATCGAACGCAGCCGCGACCGACACCTCGACCCAGACCCCGAAGCCCAGCGAAACGGTCACGCCGAAGGGCAATGTGGCACCCGTTGCCAACGCCGGCGCCGCCCTGACGGGCAAGACGGGCAAGTCCGTCTCGCTGAGCGGCCTGGCCAGCGCCGACGCGGATGGCGACAGCCTGACGTACGTCTGGACCGTGGCCAGCAAGCCGGACGGCAGCACCGCCGCACTGAGCGGCTTCACCAGCGCCGAACCCACCTTCACGCCGGACATGGCCGGCACGTACACCTTCAGCCTGATCGTCAACGACGGCAAGGTCGACAGCGCCGCTTCCACGGTCGAGCTGACGGTCGATGCGATGAAGTCGGCCGCTTTCGATGCGATTCCGGCCACGTTCCCGTTCAACATGCCCAGCGTGGGCGCCGAAGCCTATTCGTTCAAGAACGTCGGGCAGGCAGTCACGTTGGCCGCGGACGTGCCGCGCCTTCTCGACAGCGTCACCGTCGGCATGAGCAGCTGGGCATGCGAAAGCGGCGAATGGAACCTGGGCACCTGCACCTCAGCAGTCGGTGCCAGCTTCCCGCATGAGATCACGTTGCGCCTGTTCGACAACATGGGCAACGAACTGGCCGTGCGCACCCAGCAATTCGCCATTCCTTATCGTCCGACCGCCGATGCGACCTGTGCTGATACGAAGCAGTGGAAGGGCGGCGACGGCAAGTGCTACAACGGCTACGCCTTCAAGATCGTCTTCGACATGGCCAGCCTGAAGGTCACGCTGCCTGACGCGGTCCGCTTCGCCGTCGAATACAACACGCGCACCCACGGCCCCACGCCGATCGGCGCCACCGGCGGCTGGGATTCGCTGAACGTCGGCCTCTACGAAGTCGCCAAGGCTTCGCCGACGGCTGGCGCAACGACCAGCAACGTGCTGAAGAACGGTGCCGACTGGGTGGGCCTGGAGACCTACGGCGTCATGGCCCAGATCCAGACGACCACGCCCTGATCGGCCTGGAGCGCTCGCCCCACAGGCGAGCCTCGACGCAAGACGCCCATGCCCGCCAAGGCATGGGCGTTTTTTCATTGGGCCAGATGCGCCGCGAAGCTCAGAAGCTTGCCGCCAGCCCCAGCGAAACGCCCTCGACGTTGTTGCCGAACACATAGCGCGCGACAAGGCGCAGGCGGCTCACGTAGAAGGGGTTGTACTTGCTGGTGTCCAGTTCGAGGCCGAGACCGACGGTGCTGAGCTGGTTGAAGCCCAGGACTTCCGCTTGGCTGCCCATGTAGCGCGAGTAGGAATACTCGGTCACGTAGCGCAACGGCCGGCCCATCGAATAGAAGCCGGTCGGCGCACGGTAGCGGAAGTACACGTTGGCGGTGCGCGCCGAGGCCTCACCTTCGACCGCGGCGGACGTGTTGCCGAAGGTGCGCAGCCGGATGTCCGTGTAGCGCAGCTCCAGGTCGATCTGGTAGTTGGTGCGGATGTGCTCCCAGTCCAGCATGACGGCGCCGCCCAGGCCGTAGGCATTGAGGGTCCCGCCGTCCAGAAAGTCCAGGTCCAGGTCGGTCCGGTAGTTGAGGAAGGCCTGGGCCACCCGCAGGTCGCTGGCCACCTTGCCGAGCGAAAAATCGAAGATCGGCCGGATCACCCATTCGTCGGTGATGTGAAAGTCGTAGCCGATGCCGCCGGTGCCGGTGATCGAATTCCAGCGGGTCGGAAAGGTGCGCGTCTCGCCGCCGGCGCTGGCGATGAAGGTCGGGTCGTAGCGGCTGTAGGCGATGGCGCCCTCCAGATACACCGGGATGCTCTTGCTGATGGTGTCGCCGCCGCCCAACTGCGTCATGAAGACCGAGGGGTTCTCGGTCGCGCCGTTCTTGATCGACAGGTTGCTGGAGGCCAGGTCGGGCACCACCGAATAGGCCATCAGCGACAGGATGCCGTCGGCGTGATCCTTGATGCGTGCCTGGCGCAGGCCGCTCAGGACCTGCGCCTGGACGGAACTGGCGACCATGGTGCCCGCCGTCAGGAGGGCCAGAAGGCCGAGCGGGCGAGAAAGCAGGGTGTGGACAAGGCTTGGCGGCATCGACGACCTGGGATTTTTGCCCGGCAGAATGTTCGGGGCCAAATCCTAACGGCAAGATGCGTGCCGACCAAGACAAGTCCCGCTCAGGCGTCGGACACCGCCTCCGTCCCCAAGCGGTCGGCCTGCCGCTCTACCTTCTTGAGCGCTCGCCCGCGCAGGTTCGACCAGGTCACGCCGATGAGCAGCAAACTCGACAGGACGATGAAGGCGCAGCTGATCGGCCGCTCGACGAAGACGGCGAAACTGCCGCGCGACAGCAGCATGGCGCGGCGGAAGTTCTCTTCCACCATCGGCCCCAGCACGTAGCCCAGCAGGATGGGTGCGACCGGAAAGCGCAGCCAGATCAGCAGCGCGCCGATGATGCCGAACGCCAGCACCTCCCAGATCTGGAACAGGCTGTTCTGCGTGCTGAAGACACCCACCGCGATGAAGAACAGCGCCGAGGGGTACAGGTAGCGATAGGGCACCTGCAGCATCTTCACCCACACGCCGATCATGGGCACGTTCAGGATGATGAGCAGTGCGTTGCCGATCCAGAAGCTGGCGATCAGGCCCCAGAAGATGTCCGGATGCTCGGTGATCAGCTGGGGGCCGGGCGTGATGCCCTGGATCATCAGCGCGCCAAGGATCAGCGCCATGACAGCGTCGCCGGGAATGCCCAGGCTCATCGTGGGCACGAAATCCACCTGGGTCTTGGAGTGCGACGAGGCTTCGGGCGAGGCCACGCCGGCGATCATGCCGGTGCCGAACTTCTCCGGCGTCTTCGACACCTTCCGCTCCAGCGCATAGGCGATGAAAGTGGTGATCGTCGGCCCGGTGCCCGGCATGGCACCGAAGATCGTGCCCACCAGCGTGCCGCGCACCATCGGCCAGAAGGCTTCCTTCAGCTCTTCCTTGCTCGGTCGCATGTCGCGGATGCGCAGCTTGGTGTCGGTGCTGATGACCGCCATGCGGTTCACGTTGAGCAGGAAGTCGGCAATGCCGAACAGGCCCATGGCGATGGCCACCAGTTCCAGGCCGTCGCTCAGCTCCGGAATGCCGAACGAGAAGCGAAAGCTGCCGGTGTTCACGTCGGTGCCCACCACGCCGCACAAGAGGCCGAACAACGTCATCGCCACGCCCTTGAGCGGCGAGCCGCGCGACATGGTGGAGCCGGCCAGCAGGCCCAGAAGCATGATCGAGAAGATCTCCGCAGGCCCGAACTTGAAGGCGATGGACACCAGCAGGGGCGACGCGAAGATCATCACCAGGATGCCGACCGACGCCGCGAAGAACGACGAGATCATCGTGATGCCCAGCGCCGTGCCGCCCTTGCCGGCGCGTGTCATCGGGTAGCCGTCCAGGCAGGTCACCGCATGCGGAGGATGCGAGGGCAGGTTCAGCAGGATGGCGCCGATCGCGCCGCCGTATTGCGAGCCGTAGAAGATGCCCGCCAGCATCAGGATCGCCGGCACCGGATGCATCGCATAGGTGAGCGGCAGCAGGATCGAGATGGCCGACAGCGCGCCCATCCCCGGCAGCACGCCGATGAGGTTGCCCACCAGCACGCCGAAGAAGGACCACATCAGGTTGGAGCCCTGGAAGGCGACTCCGAAGCCGAACCAGAGGTCATGCAAGGCTTGCGACATCGCTCACATCCCCCACTGGAACAGCGGCATCTGCAACTGCAGACCCCACCAGAAGACGACGATGGCGACCATGCACATGGCCAGTGCCAGCAGCACCGACTGCACCACGGTGTTGGTGCGGTCGCCCAGCGCCGAGATGAAGACGATGGCAAAGGTGGCAGGCACCAGTCCGCCATAGACCCCGAAGAGCAGGAAGGCCAGCACGCCGAGGATGATGCAGATGCCGCCCCGCACGTCAGGCATTCCGTCGCCGTGGCCGTGGCCGGCCGGCTCCTTGCCGGTGTCGGGCTGGTTGCGTGCCCCCAGGGCAATGATGGCGCCGGTGATGGCCATCAGCACGCCGATGGCCACCGGGAAGAAGCCAGGGCCCATGTGCGCGGGCGTTCCCACGTGGTAGCTCAGGCCCGCGTATGCGGCCGCCAGGCCCACGATGATCATGAGGCCGCCGCCGTAGTAGTCCTTGCGCGTGGCTGAAGATGTCGGCGCGTTCATCGGAACGCCTCCCGCTTGCGGCCTGCCGGTCCTGTCGAGCGTTGCATTGCGAATGTCTCCAAGAGGCGCTGCGACATGCGCGCCATTCGCAATCCAGTCTAGGAAGGCAGGCTTCCGATCCTCTTTCAGATCGGGCGGCGGTCCTCAAAATACGTGTTATCACGAATCGGGTCGGACCCGAGGCGAGGAAGCCGCAGCACGGCGCGCAAGCCGCCGTGCATGCCGTCGATCGACGGGGCGTCTTCGAGCACCACATCGCCGCCCATGCGCCTCGCGTAGGCCCGTGCGATGGCCAGTCCCAGGCCCGCGCCGCCGCCCTTGGCCGTGCCCGCGGTGGTGCCGTGCTGGAAGCGCTCGAACACGGCGCTGCGGCGCTCGGGCTCGATGCCAGGGCCGGTGTCGCTCACTTCGGCCACGACCATGTCGTCCTGCAGCGTCACCGATACGGTGATGCGTCCTCGTCGAGGCGTGTAGCGGATCGCGTTGTGCACCAGGTTCGACAGCAGCTCGTGCAACTGCGCGGGGTCGGCTCTGACGGGCGCGACATCGTGCTCCTCGGCGTCCGCATCGAGGTCGGCGGGCTCGCCAGCGTCCGTGTCCGCATCCGCGTCCTGTGCGTCGGCGGCGGCCTCGCCGCGTGCGTCCACCCATCCCAGGTCCTGCTGTTTTTCCAGGGCCAGCGGCAGGTGCTGCAGGACCACTTCGCGCGCCACGGCATTGAGGTCGGCATGACCACTCGCGGGGGCGGCGGCTGCGGGCAGTTCGGTGGCGTGCGCCAGGGCCAGCAGTTGCTCGCTCAGGCGCCTTGCGCGTCCGAGCTGCTGCAAGATGGCTTGCAGGGTTTCGCGCTGCGGTGCGGTGTCCGGCTCGCGCAGCGCATAGCCGACCTGGGTCGACATGATGGCCAGGGGCGTGCGCAACTGGTGCGAGGCATCGGCCAGGAAGCTCGATTGCGCGGCCAGGAGCCGGCTCTGGCTCTCGATGTGCTGGTTGACGGCCTCCACGAGCGGCATCACCTCGCGCGGCACGCCGCGCGTGTCCAGCGGTGCCAGCTCGCCAGGGCGGCGCCCTGCCAGCGCGCGGCGCAGGCGCTCCAGCGGCCGAAGCGACAGCCACACGCCAAGCCACACCACCAGCACCATCAGCAGCACGAGGCGGGTGTCGTTCCACAGGGCCTTTTGCCAGGAGTCGGCCAGCGCCTGCTCGCGCAGACTGCTGCTTTCGGCGGCCTGGATCAGCAGCTCCTGCCGCGCGCCCGACGGCAGATCGAAGGGCTGGCGCAGTGCGGCGATGCGCACCGGATAGTCCCGGTAGCGGGCGTCGTAGAACACCGGGACGCCGGGTTCGGAAGCAGGCGGCGCCGGCAGGTCGTCGACGCCCATCAGCGTGCGCTCCGGCCCGTCCGGCAAGGCGCGCAGGCTCACGTGCAGGTGCTTGTGGCGCGACCGGGTGGATTCGAACATCGCCTGCACCGAGAACGCCGGCGCGAGCAGGGGCTCGCCCTTGTCATCGGGCGTGATGCTTTCGGCCAGTGCCTGGATGGGTTCGAGCAGCACCTGGTCGTAGGCGTCCGACGTCACCTGCGAGATGGTGCGGTAGTCGTTCCAGGCGTCCAGCGCCAGCAGCGCGACGAGGACCGGCAGCAGCAGCGCCAGCAGCAACGCCCGGATGCCCAGGCGCCTGCGGTCGGTCATGCCTGCGGACCGTGCCGGTCAGGCATGGTCGGTGTCGGAGGCGGGCGAATCCGTGGGCGCTTCGCCGGCCGTCGCGTCGGCATCGGGGGCCGCGCCGAGTTCGAGCATGTAGCCCAGGCCGCGCACGGTGGTGATGCGCACGTCGCTGCCGGCCAGCTTGCGGCGAAGGCGGTGCAGCACCAGTTCGATGGCGGCCGGGCCGACGTCGCGGTCGTGCGGGAACACCTTGCCGGCCAGGCGCTGCTTGCCCACCGGCATGCCGCTGCCCATCAGCAAGGCGGTCAGGGCGGCATGCTCGCGTGGCGTGAGGGCCAGCAGCTGGTCGGCGAGCATGAAGGCGCGGCTGGCGCTGTCGTAGCTGAGCGAGCCGAGCTGAACGCGCGGCGTGGCCACGCCACGGCTGCGTCGAACCAGGGCCGTCAGGCGCGCTTCGACTTCCTCGATCGCGAATGGCTTTGTCAGGAAATCATCGGCACCCAGGTTGAGGCCGCGCACGCGGTCCTGCAGGGCACCTTCGGCCGTCAACACCAGCACTGGCGTGCGATCGCCGCCATCGCGCATGCGCGACAACACGGTCAGGCCGTGGCGATCGGGCAGGCGCAGGTCGAGCAGGATCGCGTCGTATTCGTTCGCCGCGAGCAGCGCGTCGGCGGTGGCTGCGTCCGGCGCGTGGTCGGGCACGAAGCCGCTTTGCTTGAGGGCGCGCGCGAGCCAGGCGGCGAGTTCGGCTTCGTCTTCGACCAGGAGAATGCGCATGGGACTGTGGGCAAGAGGCACATGGGCCCGCCCGCTGGAGGCATGCGCAGGCCGGACCCGAAGTCCGCGTTATACGCGAGCCGGGCAGGCATGGCTTTCATTGCGCTTTCGCTGGGCAAATCGCGCCGTGCGCGCCTGTGGCGCGCTGCGGCGCCATCAGGCCGCGACCTGCTTGGGCGCTTCGACCGGCGGCGTTCCTTCCTTGAACGAGGCGCTGATCTGCTGGCGCAGTTCCGGCGAGTCGGTGTGGCCGTGCACGGCCACGGCATGCTGCACCGCCGCCTCCAGCAACTCCTGTGCGTTGTCGGCCGCGATGGCCACGCTGCAGTTCTTCTCGCTCGGGAAGGCACGGCAGTCGATGTATTGGCGAGTCATGTGCTTCTCCTTGTCGTCCACGGATCAGGGACGTGCTTCGTAGACCAGGTTGAACGGCGTCTGGGTGGCACGTCGGAAGTGCGAGAAGCCGCCTTGCATCGCCACTTCCCTCGTGCGCGCTTCGCCGGCTTGTGCACCCAGGCAGGCCGCGCCCTTCTGTGCGCGGGACGCGGGCGTGCAGATGAAGGTGGATGCGGAAAAGAACACTCGGCCGACCGGATTGAGGTTGTCTTCGAGGCGGTCGTTGGCGAAGGGCTCGACCAGCAGCCAGCAGCCGTCCGGCCTGAGACTGGACCTGACGTGCCTGGCAGCGCCGGCGGGGTCGCCCATGTCGTGCAGGCAATCGAAGAAGGCCACCATGTCGTAGTCCTTGCCCGGAAAGTCCTGGGCGCTGGCCACCTCGAAGCGCACGCGGTCCTGAGCGACGCCGGCTTCGGCCGCCCGCGCTCTTGCCTGCTCGATGGAGGGTTCGTGGTAGTCGTAGCCAACGAAGCTCGAGTTGGGGTACGCCTGTGCCATGAGCAGGGTGGACGACCCGTGGCCGCAGCCCACGTCCGCGACGCTCGCGCCTTTCGTCAGGCGTTCGGACATGCCTTCGAGCGCCGGAATCCACTGCGACACGAGATTGGCGGCATAGCCGGGACGGAAGAAGCGCTCGGTGCCATGGAAGAGGGCGCTGTCGTGTTCGTGCCAGCCCAGGCCCAGCCCGGTGCGCATGGCCTGCATCATCTTCGGGATGGTCTTGAACTGGTCCACGGCGATCTGGAATGCGCCCGGGATGAAGGCGGGACTGCCTTCCTCGGCCAGTGCAAAGGACTGCTCCTCGCTCAAGGAGAACTGTTGGCTGTCGGCGTCGTAACCGACGTAACCGCTGGCTGCCTGAGCACACAGCCATTCGCGCAGGTAGCGCGAATCGACTTCGGCCCTTCGCGCCAGTTCCTCTACCGTGGCAGGGCCTTTCGCCAGCGCCTTGTACAGGCCGAGCTGGTCGCCCACGACCACCGTGGCCGCATGCATCACGGCGCCGATGTCGTGCACGAATTCGCCCATGAAAGCATTGAGCTTGTCTTCCGAGATGGCCATGGCAATTCCCCCGCAAAGAAGTGGCGGCGCAGGCGGCTGGTGCCTATACTGAAAAAGTTGGCATCGGTGCGCCACGGGATCGTCCCTTCGCGGCAAGCCAAAGCCAATACGCAGCCTTGCGTACGCGCGGCACGCGACAAGCCGCGCAGGGACGTGCCGGTACCTGGGCGGTGCGATGAACCACCTCACGCGAAGCGACTATGCAAAGGCGCTGGTCGTGCTGGGCCAGCTGGAGTCGGCCTGCGCCGACTTGCCGACCTTCGTCCAGGCGGTGATGCAGGCGTTGAGCGATTTCGTCCCCTGTGAATGGGCGGCCGTCTCGGTGTGCAGTCTGGGAAAGGTTCAGCGGGCGCTCGCATGTCTGCCGGACCTGCGCAACGAGGTGCGTGTGCCCGACGCCGGCCCCCGAGGGGGCGGGGTGGACAGGTCCGTCGCCGTTCCGCTTTTCGCGGGGCAGCGCACGGTGGTCAGCGTGGTCCTGACCCGTCGAGGCGCGGACTTCGGGCCGCGCGACCGCGAGCGCCTGGAACTGCTGCGGCCGCATCTGGCCTTCCTTTACGGCAGGGCCGCCCGTTCCCGCCAAGGCGCTGCGCACAGCGGGCAAGCCCAGGCGAATGCGCCGATGGACGCTGCCGGGCCCCAGTGGCCCGCCGGCCTGACCGCACGCGAGGCCGATGTCATGCGCTGGCTCATGGCGGGCAAGACCGACGCCGAGATCGGTGCGCTGCTGTCCATCAGCGCGCGGACGGTGCAAAAGCACCTGGAACACGTCTACATCAAGCTTGGCGTGGAAACGCGCACCGCCGCGGTCATGCGCGCATTGGGCAATGGCCGTGCGGCCGCCGCGGTGCTGCCCCAAACCTATAATGGAACGTTCGGCTCGGTCGAGTCGACTCCAATCAAATCAAGCACTTAGCCAGTAGTTCTGGAAGCCCTCGCATGAGCAGCAGCCCCACGTTCACCGTCGCCGAAATCCGCAAGACCTTTCTCGACTTCTTCGCCTCCAAGGGCCACACGGTGGTGGCGTCCAGCCCGCTGGTGCCGGGCAACGACCCGACGCTGATGTTCACCAACTCGGGCATGGTGCAGTTCAAGGACGTGTTCCTGGGCACCGACAAGCGCCCCTACGTTCGCGCCGCTTCGGTCCAGGCCTGCCTGCGCGCCGGTGGCAAGCACAACGATCTGGAGAATGTGGGCTACACCGCGCGGCACCACACCTTCTTCGAGATGCTGGGCAACTGGAGCTTCGGCGACTACTTCAAGCGCGAATCGCTCAAGTGGGCGTGGGAACTGCTCACCCAGGTCTACAAGCTGCCGCCCGAGCGCCTGCTGGCCACCGTCTACCAGGAAGACGACGAGGCCTACGACATCTGGACCAAGGAGATCGGCCTGCCGCCCGAGCGCGTGATCCGCATCGGCGACAACAAGGGCGGCCGCTACAAGAGCGACAACTTCTGGATGATGGCGGACACCGGCCCCTGCGGCCCGTGCAGCGAGATCTTCTACGACCACGGCCCCGAGATCCCGGGCGGCCCGCCCGGCAGCCCCGATGAAGACGGCGACCGCTTCATCGAAATCTGGAACAACGTGTTCATGCAGTTCGACATGGCCGAGGACGGCTCGGTCAAGCGGCTGCCCGCGCCCTGCGTCGACACCGGCATGGGCCTGGAGCGCCTGGCGGCCATCCTGCAGCACGTGCACAGCAACTACGAGATCGACCTGTTCGACGCCCTGGTGAAGGCCGCCGCGCGCGAGACCGGCACCTCCGACCTGAGCAACGGCAGCCTGCGCGTGATCGCCGACCACATCCGCGCCACCTCGTTCCTGGTGACCGACGGCGTCGTGCCGAGCAACGAAGGCCGCGGCTACGTGCAGCGCCGCATCGTGCGCCGCGCCATCCGCCACGGCTACAAGCTCGGTTGCAAGAAGCCCTTCTTCCACAAACTGGTGAAGGACTTGGTCGCGCTCATGGGCGACGCCTATCCCAAGCTGGTGGCCGACCAGCAGCGCATCACCGACGTGCTCAAGGCCGAGGAAGAGCGATTCTTCGAGACCCTGGCCAACGGCATGGAGATTCTGGACACCACCCTGGCCGGCGATGCCAAGACGCTGCCGGGCGATGTGGCCTTCAAGTTGCACGACACCTATGGCTTCCCGCTCGACCTGACGCAGGACGTCTGCCGCGAGCGCGGCCTGCAGGTCGACGTGGCCGGCTTCGACGCCGCCATGGAGCGCCAGAAGGCCGCCGGCCGCGCGGCCGGCAAGTTCAAGATGGATCGCGCCGTGGAATACGGCGGCGCCGCCAACACCTTCACCGGCTACGAGCACCTGAGCGAAGACGCGACGGTGCTCGCCCTCTATCACGAAGGCACGGCCGTGCAGCAATTGACCGAGGGCCAGGGCGGCATCGTCGTGCTCGACACCACGCCCTTCTATTCCGAGAGCGGCGGCCAGGTGGGTGATGCCGGCGTCATCGCGGGCGAGGGCATGCAGTTCGGCGTGGAAGACACGCAGAAGATCAAGGCCGACGTCTTCGGCCATCACGGCGTGCAGACCCAGGGCATCCTGAAGGTGGGCGACAAGGTCAAGGCCAGCGTGGACGCCGCGCGCCGCGCCGCCACCATGCGCAACCACTCGGTCACCCACCTCATGCACAAGGCGCTGCGCGAGGTGCTGGGCGAGCATGTGCAGCAGAAGGGCTCGCTGGTCGATGCCGACAAGACCCGCTTCGACTTCGCGCACAACGCGCCGATGACGGCCGAGCAGATCACCGAGATCGAGCGCCGCGTCAATGCCGAGATCCTGGCCAACGCGGCCACCGAAGCGCGCCTGATGGACATCGAATCGGCGCAGAAGACCGGCGCCATGATGCTCTTCGGCGAGAAGTACGGCGACACGGTCCGCGTGCTGGACATCGGCACCAGCCGCGAGCTGTGCGGCGGCACGCACGTTTCGCGCACTGGCGACATCGGCCTGTTCAAGATCGTGAGCGAAGGCGGCGTGGCCGCCGGCGTGCGCCGCCTGGAGGCCATCACCGGCGCCAACGCGCTGGCCTACGTCCAGCAGCTCGAATCCACGGTGCAGCGGGCAGCCGCGACGCTGAAGGCGCCCAGCGCAGAACTTCAACCGCGCCTGGCGCAGGTGCTCGAACAAGTGCGCGCGCTGGAGCGCGAAGTCGGCGCCCTCAAGGGCAAGCTGGCTTCGTCGCAAGGCAACGACCTGGCCGGCCAGGCGGTCGACATCAAGGGCATCAAGGTGCTGGCTGCCCGACTGGACGGCGCGGACGCCAAGACGCTGCGCGACACGCTCGACCAACTGAAGAACAAGCTCAAGTCCGCCGCCATCGTGCTGGCGGCTGTCGACGGCGCCAAGGTGCAGTTGGCCGCCGGCGCCACGGCCGACGTGATGGGCAAGGTGAAGGCGGGCGAGCTCGTCAACTTCGTCGCCCAGCAGGTGGGCGGCAAGGGCGGCGGCAAGCCCGACATGGCCATGGCCGGCGGCAGCGACGCAGCCGCACTGCCCAAGGCGCTCGAATCGGTGGCGGGCTGGGTCGCAGAACGCGCATGAGCCTGCCTGGCGGCACCGGCTCCGCATCCGGCGCCGCCATTCCCGGCGAAGTGCTGGTGATGGGCGCCGGCACCATCGGCTGCTACCTCGGCGGCTGCCTCGCGGCCGCCGGCATTCCGGTCACCCTGGTAGGCCGGCCCCGCACGCTCAACGCGCTGGCGGAGCATGGCCTGACCGTGACCGACCTCGACGGCGCGAAGCGCCACGTGCCTTTCGGCCAAGTGCGGCTGGCGACACAGGTGCCCCAAGGCGCAAGACCCGCGCTGGTGCTGCTGTGCGTCAAGAGCGGGGGCACGGCCGAGGCGGCTGCGCAACTGGCGGCGGCGCTGCCGGCGGGCACCCCCGTCATCTCCATGCAGAACGGCATCAGCAATGCCCAACTGGCCCAGCAGGTGGCGCCGGAGTTGATCCTGTTGCCGGGCATGGTGCCCTACAACGTGGCCGAGATCGCACCGGGCGTGTATCACCGCGGCACAGCGGGACGGCTGGTGGCGAAGTCGCATTCCGCCGTCGATGCATGGCCGGCTGTCTTCGATCGCGCCGGCGTGCCGCTCGACGTGTTGCCCGACGTGCTGTCCATCCAGTGGGGCAAGCTGCTGCTCAACCTGAACAACCCGGTCAATGCGCTGTCGGGCCTGCCGCTGCGTGCCGAGTTGATGGAGCGTGGCTACCGCCGATGTTTCGCAGCCTTGATGGAAGAAGCCCTGTCCGTCATGGCCAGCGCCGGCATCACGCCTGCGCCCGTGGCGGCGTTGCCCTGGCGCAAGCTGATCATGGTGCTGCGCCTGCCCACGCCGCTGTTCCGTCTGGTGGCTGCGCGCATGCTGCGCATCGACGCCAAGGCGCGTTCGAGCATGGCCGACGATCTTGCGCTCGGGCGCCGCACCGAGGTCGACGCGCTGAGCGGCGAGGTGGTCCGGCTGGCACAGGCACACGGCACGCACGCGCCGCGCAACGCCAAGATGGTCGAACTGCTGGATGTGTGGCCCGACAAGCCGACATCGCTCACGCCATCGGCCATGGTCCGGGCGCTGGGCGTCTAGCCACAACAGCATTCGCGGCCACCATGCGGCTCGACGACACCCTGCGACTGCTCATTGCCGAACGCCTGGGGCGTTTCGAGGTGCTGAGCCTCAGTGCCCCGGGACTTCGCCGCGCGGCGGTGGCCGTGGCGCTGATCGAGGAGGGCGAAGGCGCCATGCTCCCCGGAATCGCCTCGCCAAATGGATGGAGCCCAGACGCAGCGCTGCTGTTGACTCGCCGCTCCTCCCAGCTTCGAAACCACGCCGGGCAATGGGCCATGCCGGGTGGCCGCATCGACGGTGACGAAACGCCCGAACAGGCCGCGTTGCGCGAGCTGGAAGAGGAGGTGGGCCTGCGGCTGGAAGCAGACGCCGTTCTCGGCCGGCTGGACGACTTCGTCACGCGCTCCGGTTTCGCCATCACGCCCGTCGTGGTCTGGGCCGGTGCGGCGCGTGACCTGGTGCGCAGCGAAGCCGAGGTCGAGAGCATCCATCGCATACCGATGACCGAGTTCATGCGGGCCGATGCGCCGTGGCTCGACGCGATCGAAGACAGCGACCAGCCCGTCCTGCGCATGCCCGTCGGCCACAGCTGGATTGCCGCACCGACGGCGGCGTTCATCTATCAGTTTCGCGAGGTGTGCATCGCGGACAGGGCGACACGCGTCGCGCATTTCGAGCAGCCGTTGTTTGCGCGTCGCTGAGCAAGCTGTCAGCTGCGCTCTGGCGCGGCATCGACGTTCGTTTCGCCAAAGCGGCCATGCCGCCCGGCGCCCTGGGCGAAACGGGCTGCGCCGCTTGCGCCTTCGGCCTCGACGATCGGCACACCCAGGCGCCCCTCCTGGCGCAGGGCCTGTTCAAGCGGCAAGTCCCACTGCGCATAGGCCGAGTGACGATCGGCGCGCATGCACATCTGCGGGAACTGCGAGATCTGCAGCGCCAGTTCCTCGGCGGCGATTCGCGCCTGGCCGTCGGGCACGAGCCGGTTGGCCAGCCCCATCTGCAACGCCTCGGAGGCGTCCACCGCGCGGCCGGTGAGGATCATGTCCAGGGCGCGCCCCATGCCGACCACGCGTGGCAGGCGCACCGTGCCGCCGTCGATCAGCGGCACGCCCCATCGGCGGCAGAACACGCCGAACACGGCCGATTGCTCGGCCACGCGCATGTCGGCCAGCAAGGCCAGCTCCAGGCCGCCGGCCACCGCGTGACCGGCTACGGCAGCGATCAACGGCTTGGACAGGGCCATGCGGCTCACGCCCATTGGACCGGGGCCACCGCCTTCCGGATCGAGTTCGTTGCGGCGCGCCGGATCGTTAACGGCGCGCAGATCGGCACCGGCACAGAAGGTGCCGTGCTCACCCCACAGCACGGCCGCGCGCAGATCGGCATTCGCTTCGAATGCCGCAAAGGCTTCATGCAGTGCCTCGGCGGTCGGCCGGTCGACGGCGTTGCGTTGCTGCGGGCGGCTCAGGATGATCGTGGCCACGGGGCCATGCACTTCGGTGCGGACGCTGGGGGGGCTCATCGGGAACACTCCTGTCGGATGGTCGAACCGCGCGCATGATCCACCACCTTGCGGGAATGCTCAACGCAGGCGCCTGGCCCTGGAAGCTTGCATCCTGCAAAGCATCGGCCCATATTGCGGCTCATGATCGCCCCACGCCGCGCGCACCTGCTGGCCGCCTTGCGGGCATGGCTTTGCCTTCTGATGCTCGTGGCCAGCGCGGTGTCGGTGCCGACGCTGGCGCTGGCGCAGCCCGCCGGTGCCGAACAGCGCATCGCGCTGGTGATCGGCAATGCGCGGTATCCGAAATTTCCGTTGGCCAATCCGGAGAACGATGGGCGCCTCATTGCCACCCGCCTGCGCGGCCTGGGCTTTCAGGTGACCGAGCAATACAACCTCGGCGTGGTGCAGTTCAGGCGGACGCTGCGCGAGTTTGCAAGGCGGGTGCAGCAGGACGATGCCATCGCGGTGCTCTACTACGCTGGCCACGGCGTGCAGATCGACGGACGCAACTTCCTCCTGCCGGTGGATGTCGACTTGCGCGACCAGGAAGAAGTGAAGGACGAGTCCGTCGACATCGACGAGTTGTTCATCGGTCGCATCGACAAGGTCGGCTCCTATCCGCGCATCGTGATCCTCGATGCCTGTCGCAACAACCCGTTCGCCAAGAAGACGCGCAACATCAACGCGGCCGGCGGCCTGGCGGAAATGGGTGCGCGAGGCACGCTGATCGCCTTCGCATCGTCGCCCGGCGCTGCTGCGGAAGACGGCCCTGATGGCGGCAACAGCGTCTACTCCAAGAGCCTCGCCGAGGAAATGGTGGTGCCGGGCATCGAGGTCGAGCAGATGTTCAAGAACGTGCGGGTGCGTGTGCTGCGCGACACGCAAGGTCGACAACTGCCTTGGGTCAACACGTCGCTCACGTCGAACTTCAGCTTCAATCCGTCTGGGCGCGACACCCGCTTGGCGCTGGCTTCGCCAGCGACCTCACCCCCGTCGCCACAGGCCGTGCCGAAGGACATCGAGACGGCGATTGCGAATGCGCGCCGCGAGCGCGAGGCGGTCAATGCCGCGCCGCCTGGTTCGCAGGTGGCGCCTGCGCCCTTGCCAGTGGTGCCACCTGCGGTCCAAGCGCAGACGCTGCAGCCTCGACCACCGGCCCCCGTCGTTGCGCTGGCGGCGCCGACAGCATTGCCTGCAGCGACTTCTGAGCGCCAGTACCTGGCCCGCGACGAGTTGCAGCAGTTGCTGGTCGGCAAGTCCCACAGCTTCGAGGACGGCAGCATCCGCGACGTGCAGCAATGGGACTTGCGCGGTGGCGGGACGGTCTACTACAACAGCCTGTCGCTGGGGCGCGCGGGCACCAACGGATCGGGCCGATGGGAGTTCAAGGACGATGGCAGCCTGTGCGTCCGTTTCAATGCCGCGCCTCCGGCGCAGCCCAACCAGGCGCGCCGGCCTGAAAGTGGCTGCTGGCAGTTCTATCGCGACGGTCAGAAGCTGATGCGTGCCGCCGCCACCGGGTCGTCGGGGCTGCCGGATGTGGAGATCCGCGGACTGCGCTGATCAGAGACCTGGACCTACCATTGAACCTTCAACCCGAGGCTGGCATTCAGGCCGCCGCCGAGGTCTGTGCTGCCGCTCGTGCCCCAGAGCTTGCCCACCTCGCCGTAGACGCTCGTGCGGGCCGAGATGTGCCAGGTGGCACCGGCCGCGAGTCCGACGCTCGCGCCGCCGCTTTGCGTCACGATGGCAGTGGAGCCGCTCGGTCCGATGAAGGTCGCCATGTCGTTCCCACCGCTGGCACGGTAGTAGTTCAGCCGCGCGTAAGGCTGCAACAAACCAGCGGATGTCGCGAGCTCGCCGACCATCCTTGCGCCCAGCCTCAGCATCCAGCTGCCATCGACATCGTGGTGCACCGTCGATCCGGGGAGGTGTGCATCGTCGACGTCCATGCCTTGATAAGCCACCTGCAACTGAGGCTCCACGATCCAGCCTGGGGCGATGCCAATAGCTTGTCCCAGTTCGATCGATGCGAGGACGCTGTGTCCTCGGATGGATCCTCCGCTTCCCGTCGCGGGTTCCAGGCCCGCTCGATGGCGACCCCCTTGGAGCACTGCGTCGACGTAGGCCCCCTGCTGGTCCATCCATGTCGCGTAGGCTCCAAGGTACTCGTTGCGCAGATCGTCGGATCCCGCCGCATAGTTCCTGATGCCTCGCGCGAAGCCGTTGACATCGACCTTGCCATCGAGTTGCGCCACATAGAGACCGGCACGCAAGCCGGGCCGTGCCCATAGGTCCGTGCCTGCCTGGACGCCCCAGAGCCGGCCCTCGCTCGACGGCTCGACGGTGCCACTTTGGGCGACATGCCGATCGGTGCTGATGAAGCGGCCCCATGCCCGAGGGCCCGACGCCTGGGAGCTGCCTTCGTCACCGACGCGAAGGTGCAGGTTGCCGAGGGCGGTGAAACTGGCCTGCCGCCATTGCTCGGGCAGGGCAGCTATCAACGGAACCTCGACACGATACGTCGGCACCACGTTCTGGACCGCCCCCGTCGGCGCCGGCAGTAGTGGTGGCGGAGCATTCGAAGCAGGTGGTGGCGAATCGGGCAGCGGTTGCGATGGCTCGGGCGCCGGTGCTGGCGCGGGTGTCGGAGCGGGTGGTGGAGCGGGTGGTGGGGCAGGAGCAGGGGTGGTCGAGCGCAGGTACCAGTTCTCACCGGCCCCGCTGGCATCCGCGGCATAGAGACGGTACTCGTAAGCACCGGCGTCCACATGCCCCCCTGCGAGTGCAAAGGCGTCGCGCGTGGATTGCGCGCTGCTGGTCGCGCCGTTGACAGCGCTGACCACCTCGATCCCGTTTCCCGACGTCAATGCGCCCAAGCCACCGAGGTTGACGATCTGCAAGCTGGTGATGCCACTCGCGTTCGCAGAAGTGCCATCGAGCACCAATCGGTCACTGGCGCTCGCGTTGTCGCCCAGTGCCGTACCCAAGCGCAAGGTCCCCCCGTTGCCGATCCATGGGCCTCGGACCGTGAGTGTGGCTCCAGGCGCCGCGCCCTGAACATTGACCGTTCCGCTGTTCGTCACCGACGCCAATACCTGGCTGTGGCCGTCCAGATCGAGCGTGGCGCCCTGCGCTACCGCATGCGCCGACCCCGCGCTGAACACGTTGGGGGCCGCCGCGCGAAGCACGCCGGCGTTCAGGCTGGTCGCACCGGAATACGTGCTGCTTCCGCCCAAGGTCAGGGTGCCGGTGCCCGTCTTGAAGAGCGCTCCGCCGCCATCAATGGTGCCGCCATGGATCAGGTTGGTGGCGGGGCCCGTATCGAACGTTCCCCCTGCCGCTCCAAGCGTGATGGCACGTGCTGTCGACATGCTGGCCGTTGTTCGCAGGCTGCCCCCGTCCAGACGCAGAGGCCCGGCCGCTGCGCCCAGATTGGCATCGCTGCTGACGGCGAGGACGCCGCCATTGACGGCGGTTCCGCCCGTGTATGTGTTGGCACCGGAGAGCGTGAGCGTGCCCGTCCCGCTTTTCACCAACGAGCCGCCCGACAAGGGCGGCGGTTGCAGGCCGTTCTCATCCAGATAGGCCAGCAACTGCGGCGAGAATCCATCGGCGATCGCCCCGCTGATGGTCTCGTTGCGGTTCAGTGTTCCCAGCGTGAGCGAAGACGACCCCAGGTAGACGTTGCCCGCGCCGGACAGCGAGCCCACCGTGAGTGCGCCGTCGCCGCCATACGAAGCGTCCTTCAAGGAAAGATCAACGGACCCACCAGCGTTGTTGATGATGCTGGCCGTGTCGGCAGTGGACTGCTGCCAGAACACCGTCACGCCGCCGGCGTTGTTGGTGATCGTGGCAGCTCCTGCCGAGGACGAGCCGACGAAGCCCGTCATGCCGCCAGCGTTGTTGATGATGGTCGCCTGGCCGGCCGTGCTTGAACCATAGAACCCGACCTGCGCGCCGTTGCCGATCGTGATCACCGCATCCGCAGCGGTCGAAGCCGCTTCAAAGTTGGCAACCGCGTCGGCGAACGTCGTGGCCGCGACGCCGGTCAGGTTGATATTTGATTGCGCCGCGGTCGAAGAATCCTGAAAGATCAGAGCCGGGCCATTGTTGCCCTCGTGATTGAAGACGTTGATTCTCATCGCGCCGGCGCTGGCGCTCCCCTGGAAGAGCAAGCCGCTGTAGTCGATGAGATCCACGCCGGCGGCAGCTGCGCCCGGCTGCCCGATGACAACGGTGGCGAAGCCACCCACCAGGGCCTGCGTCGGTGCAACGGGGACGGCGGCAGTGCTCCAGTTCGCTGGATCGAACCAGTCGCCATAGGCCGTCGAACCGGTCCACGTCGCGGTCTGGCCAAGGCTCGCGGACGTCTGGCACAGGCCGACGCATCCGATGGCCAAGGCGAAAGGGCTGTATCGGGGTCGCAGCCGCTCGCTCAATCGCCGGTGCCACAACTTCGTGCGGGGCGGGGGCATGTTCAGCTCCTGCTGGTTGACTTTGGCGTTCGCTGTCTTGGGCGATCTCGGCCACTGCTCGACGAAAGCATTCAGAAGCCGCCCATGCAAGCTCACCGGTCCTTGCTCGCCAAAGCCCAAGTGCCTATGGAACCGATTTGCGTGGCTGCCGCCCGATGTTCCACGTTGGCGCGAAGATCCAGCCAGGCAAGAGGCATCCAGAGAAAGACGACCCTCGGATACCGCCTCATTTGTCCGAGCGAATCTTGACCTGCGAAGGGGCGCCACTGCCGTGCAGGTCGCCCTTGGTGCTTTGCACACGCGCAGCACCTTTGCGCCGCAAGTCTTCCGCTTTGCGCGCGCTCATGCGCTCCTGGTCAGAAGAGGTTGTCCGCCCGGAAGCCTTCCAATCAAATGGACTGCTATTGGCCGGGGCACTGCTCTTGGTCATGTTCGTCTCCATTGAGCCAAGATGAAAAGTCACGGGCCCGTAGGGGGCATCCAAGGCTCGACACGTAAGAGGCAGGCCTGGGGTCTGACTACCGGGCTTCGAATCTCGGGAGAGTGAGAAGCCTGCCGCGAAAGGTGCCGGGTCGCTTCACCGCCCTGACCAGCCCCAAGCACGCCAGGAGGTTGGACATTGAAACGCTCGGGCTCATCGACGAACTGCGGCTCGCCGGAATGACTCTGTCTGAGATCTCGACGCCACTTGATGTCGGAGGCCGCCCGTGCCGCGGCGCCGGCGCTGAGCATCCCTGAGGCATTGCGGGCCGAACATCGACACTCGCCAAGCCCCAGGGTGTTCTGAACCTACTTCCCGCCAGCCGGCGCAGCAGGCTTCTTCATCTTCTGCTCGATCTCTTCGTTGATCTTCCTTTGCACTTCGTTGATGCCGAACTCGGCCGGCAACTGGCTCGGCGGGTAATCGACGTAGGTCTTCAGGTGTTCGATGGCTTTAGTCTGAGCCATCATCAGCAGGTAGACGTTCTTGGTCTGGAAGTCGTAGTACTGGTCGGACACCACGTCCGCCCGCTCATACGGGTCCATGCGCAGGTTGAACAGCTTGGGCAGGCGCAAACAAGTGAATGGGTTGGCCCAGACCTGCATGCCGCCCGGCGCCCGCTGTTCGCAGAACACGGCCTTCCAGTCGCCAAAGCGCATAGCAACCAATTCGGAGTCGTCGTTGAAGTAGAAGAACTCGTCACGCGCGCCCTTCTGAGACTTGCCGGTCAACAAGTCGAGCTGGTTGTAGCCATCGAGGTGAATCTTGCCCGTCTTCGAACCAATCGTCGCGCCCTTCAACAGCCTGTCCTTGATGTCGGTGTCGCCCGCGGCGGCCAACAGCGTGGGGAACCAGTCGAGGCCCGAGAACATCTCGTTGGTCACCTCGCCGGCCTTGACCTTGCCGGGCCAACGCACCATCGCCGGCACGCGGAAGGCGCCTTCCCAGTTGGTATCTTTCTCGCTGCGGAACGGCGTTGTCGCGGCATCGGGCCAACTGAACTGATTCGGCCCGTTGTCGGTCGTGAAGATCACGATCGTGTTGTCCGCGATCTTCAGGTCGTCGACTGCCTGCAGCAGCTTGCCGACGTTGTTGTCCATCTCGATCATGCCGTCCGCATACTCGTTGCCCGGCATGCCCGCCTGACCTCGCATCGACTCGCGCACATGGGTGAACAGGTGCATGCGGGTGAAGTTCATCCAGGTGAAGAAGGGCTTGCCAGCAGCCGTCTGCCTCTTCATGTAGTCGATCGCGGCCGAGGTGGTCTCGTCGTCGATGGTCTCCATGCGCTTGCGGGTCAGGGGGCCAGTGTCTTCCGTCTTGCCGTCGGCAAAGGTGTGCAGCACGCCGCGCGGAGAGAAGTTCTTGACGAACGGATCGTTCTTGTCCTTCGGCCAGTACGGGCGCTCGGGCTCTTCCTCGGCGTTCAGGTGGTAGAGATTGCCCAGAAATTCGTCGAAGCCGTGCTTGGTGGGCAGATATTCGTCGCGGTCTCCAAGGTGGTTCTTGCCGAACTGTCCGGTGGCATAGCCTTGGGCCTTCAGAGCCTCGGCAATGGTGACGTCACGGTCCTGCAGGCCGACCGGCGCACCCGGCACACCCACTTTGCTCAACCCGGTTCGCTTGGCAGTCTGGCCGGTAACGAACGTCGCGCGCCCAGCGGTGCAACTATTCTCGGCGTAGTAGTCGGTGAAGCGCAGGCCTTCCTTGGCGATGCGGTCGATGTTGGGCGTCTTGTAGCCGACCACGCCACCGCCGTAGGCGCTGATGTTGGTGATCCCCACGTCGTCGCCGAAGATCACAAGGATGTTGGGCTTGGACGTCTGAGGCGCTGTCGGCGAGCCCTGGCTTGGAGCCTGAGTGGTGCTTGGTTGAGCCGGGGTGGCTGCAGGAGGCTTGGCTTGGCCAAAGACCTGGGATGACCCCAAGAAGACCAAAGCGCCAGTCAGCGCTACACAGCCCATCACCTGCCAACGAGACTTGAATCGCTTCTCCATACTGCTCTCTCCTAAAAGGATTCGCTTCGACGTGAAGTGCGCAATCTAAGCGCGGCACGACATGCGCGCAACCTCAAGTTTGGTCGATGTGATGCGACGTAGGACGACGCCTACGCATGGAGATGGACTTCATATGTTCGAGGCACTGAAAGTCGCTGGCGACGCACCGAAAACTCATCCGCACCTTGCGATGGCTCCACCCCGACAGATACATTGCTCATGGTCGCCACATGGAGTCAGCCAATGGGGTTCTCGAAGCAACGACAGCAATTCGGTTGGGCAAGAGCAGCCGTCTGCATTCTCTTTGTCGCTTGTGCCTGGCAATCAGGTGCGCTGCATGCGGCGCCCGCGCAGGGGGCGGGCAAGCCGACTGCGGTCCGAGCAGAGAGCGAAAGTCCGTGGCCCTACACGGTTCGCCTGAATGCCAAGGACGTACTGCAGGTCTACCCGCCGCAGATCGACAGCTGGGATGGGCTGCAGTTGCATGGGCGCGCCGCCGTTGTTGTGAGAGAGGGCGGCGGCAAGACCGGCAAGGACAGCTCACGCGCAACCTACGGCGTGGTCGAACTCGCTGCCCGAACTTTGGTCGACAAGGGATCGCGTCGTGTTGTCCTTGACCAATACACCGTCACCAAAGCGCAGTTCCCCACCGCAGGCCGGGAAGCTCAGGCCTGGGTCGATGCGCTTCAAAAGGACGCGGCGGGCAAGCAGCGAACCATCAGCCTCGATCGACTGGAGGCGCAGGTGCAAGGCGTGCAGGTCGCCGAACGCAATGCAAGCCTGCCTTTGAAGAACGAGGCTCCTTCATTCATCTTTTCGCGCCAGGCCGCCATCCTCGTCAACATCGACGGCTTGCCGCGCTACGTGCGCGCCGAAGGTACTGCGCTGGAGCGCGTGCTCAATACCCGCGTGCTGCTTGTGCGCGATGCACAGGGCCGGCACTACCTTCACGTCTTCGATGGCTGGATGATGGCCGACGCCATCGACAGTCGTGCAGCCTGGCGGGTCGTGCCTGCAGAAACTGCCGACCTTCGCAAGCTTCGCACCGAGGCGCAGAGCAACCGCGCCGCAGATCTTCTTTCGGGCGAGACGGCGGCCACCAGCGACAAGGCAAGCGACGTGCGCCAGACGCCCCCGTCTCTCAAGAAAGGTACGCCGCCGCTCATCTATGTCGCTACCAAGCCCACGGAACTGATCGTGAGCGAGGGCGATTGGTCGTGGGCGCCGATTGCCGACACCCGGTTGTTGTACGTGAAGAACACCACGGGCAACATCTTCCGTGACAACGTCGATCAGCACATCTATCTGCTCGCATCTGGCCGCTGGTTCCGAGCACCGGACGAAGCAGGGCCTTGGAGTTTCGTCGCGGCCAACGCATTGCCAACCGACTTTTCCAGGATTCCCGATGACAGCGAGAAGGAGAACGTCAAGGCATCCATCGCCGGCACAAGTCAGGCGCGCGAGGCGGCTATCGCCACCAACGTTCCTCAAACGGCCGCCGTGCGGATGTCGCAGGCGAAGCTGCCGCCGCTGCGATTCGACGGCGGGTCGCCGCGCTGGGCACCGATTGCAGGCACTTCGCTCGAGTGGGCGCCCAACAGCTCGACGCCCCTCATTCGGGCGGCAGGAAGCTACTACGCGCTGCACGATGGCGTGTGGTTCACAGCTGCGAGCGTTCAAGGGCCATGGGAGGTCGCCACCACTGTGCCCGCCGCGATCTATGGGATCCCGCCCAGCTCGCCGATCCACTACGTCACCTACGTGCGCATCTACGGCGTCTCAGGCGACTACGTGTACGTGGGCTACACCGGCGGCTACCTGGGCGAGTACGTGGACCCTGTCAGCGGTGTTGTGGTGTATGGGACCGGCTACGTCTACGAACCCTGGGTGGACGCCAGCTGGATCGGCTGGCCCGCCACATACGGCTACGGCGCGGCAGTCACTTACACGCCATGGATCGGCTGGGCCTTTGGCTTTTGCTTCGGCTGGGCGTGGGGCGCGGTGACGTCGGCCTGGTCCTGGGGCTGGGGACCGTACCCATACTGGGGACCCTGGGCCTATGGCTGGGGCGGTTGGTGGGGCGGCGTGGCCTATGGCCCTGCAGGGGGCGCAGCGGCATGGGGGCCCGGCGGGTGGGCTGGCTTTTCGGGGCCCATCTACCGTCGCTGGGGCGACGTGGCCGGCGTCTCGCGTGTGAGCGGCGGCTTCGACGCCTGGAGTGGCAACCGCTGGGCCGGGCGCACAGGCATCGCCTACAACTCCCGCACCGGCGCCATCGCCGCTGGGCAGCGCGGCGTCGTGAGCAATGTGTATACCGGCAACTATGCAGCAGGCGCGCGTGGGGTGGCGCGCGGCCCCGACGGGGTGATCGCGGGCGGTGCGCGCGGCACCGCCGGCAACGCGATCAGCGGCGACAGCATGCACGCGAACCGCGGATTCATCTACGACCCGGCCACTGGCAAAGGAACAACCTTTTCCGCCGCTTCGGGAGACCGTGGCGCGGCGGCTCGCATCGGCGACGATGTGTATGCCGGCCATGATGGCAATGTCTACCGAAATACCGGGGACGGTTGGGAGAAGCATGGGACCGACGGTTGGCAGCCCGTGAATGGTGGCGGCGCCGCGGCGGCGGCAGGTGCGCGGCCCGAGCTGCAACAGCAACTCGACCAAGCCCGCGACGCCCGCCTGCAGGGCATCCAGCGCAACGACCAATTGCAACGCTCGAGCGTGAGCCATGGCTTCGGCGGCGGGCGAATCAGTGGAGGGAATTTCGGCGGCGGCGGCTTTCATGGCGGAGGCTTCCGGGGCGGCGGCGGTTTTCGCGGCCGGCGGTGACGGTGTGCACATCGTTCGTGCATGTTGAGTCAGCTTGGAAATCGACCATGTGGAGGAGCGCTTGCTGCAAATGACTACGCTGACCAAGGCTCGAAGACTGGCCCGCAAAGCAACCGTGCTTCTTGGGCTGTTCGCTTGCGGTACCCCGAGCCAAGCCTTCATGGAAGGCTTCATCGACCCGAGCGACGGCTATCTGGACATGTCCGACTGGCTGGTCAATCGCAAGGGCTTTCTGCCCATCCCCCTCGTCATCACCGAGCCAGCGGTGGGCTACGGGGGTGGGCTTGCGCTCATGTTCGTGCGCAACTCCCTGGGCGAAAGTGCCAAGCGGGCCAAGGAAACCGGCCACCTTACGCCGCCCGACATCTGGGTGCTTGGCGGGGCCGGAACGGAGAACGGCACGCGCGCTGTCTTCGGTGGCGGAATGGCAAGCTTCGACGAAGACCGCTGGCGCTATCGAGGCGGGGTGGGGCGCACCGACGTCAACCTCGATTTCTACGGCGCCGGCGGCCAGCTGGAAAGTGGAACGCGCAGCCTCGCCTATTCGCTGGACGGCTGGATGTCGAGCCAGCAGATCCTGCGCCGCCTGGGCGACAGTCACAGCAATACCTGGCTTGGCGCGCGCTGGATCTACCTGGACTTCAACAGCAAGGTGGATCTGGATGGGCGCCTCTCGAAGCTGCTGCCAGAAGAGGTCAGCAGAAAGAGTTCGGGGCTCGGGCTGACCCTCGAGTACGACTCGCGCGACAACATCTTTACGCCGAACAAGGGTTGGACCGGTGCGGTAGACGCCATGTTCTATGACCCCGACTGGGGCAGCAGCACGCGGTTTCAGGCCTACCGTGGCCATGTGTTTGCGTACCTTCCTATCGGCAAGGAAGTGGTGCTTGGAGGCCGAGTCGACGGCCGCGCGGCGCGTGGCCGCGTGCCGTACTACCAACTGCCCTTCATCGATCTGCGTGGCATTCCCGCGGCTCGCTATCAAGATGAAAACACCGCGGTACTGGAAACGGAACTGCGTTGGAACGTCACACCGCGGTGGGCCCTGATCGGCTTCATGGGCGCGGGGCGCGCTTGGGGGCGGCAGGAAGCTTTCGGCGACAGCACCAGCCAGGTATCGAAAGGGGTCGGGTTTCGCTACCTGCTCGCCAAGCAACTCGGGCTCTGGGTTGGGATCGACGTTGCCAAAGGTCCGGAGGAAAGCGCTTGGTACATCCAGGTGGGGAATGCCTGGCGCTAGTGAACTGCAAACCCAGGAAGCCCCTGCATCGTTCACATCCTTGCGCCAGATCAAACATTCACGCAACGGCGTCCAGTCCAATGCTTGAGAAGTGACCGAGCCATACCGAGAAATCGGACCAACGCAGGGCCTCATCATGACATTGCTGTGCCGCAGAATGGTCGGCGCGTTCGCCGCGCTGTTCCTCTCCACCACCATGGCACAGCAGGCTCCAGCGCCTGTGGGGCCTTACAAGGACTTCAAGGGGACCATCAATCTCGATGTCCGGGATTCGAAGCCTGACTGGGGGCCATTCACGCCGAAGAAAGCACCTTCAGGCGCGCCCAATATCCTGTTCGTGCTCTATGACGACACGGGCCTTGCCGCCTGGTCCCCCTACGGCGGGCGAATCAACATGCCCACGCTCCAAAAGCTGGCGGACCGGGGGCTGACCTACACGCAATGGCATACGGTTGCACTGTGCTCGCCGACACGCGCGACGCTGCTCACAGGGCGCAACCACACGTTGAACGGAATGGCCGCCATCACGGAGGCTTCCAATGGATTCCCTGGCTGGGCTGGCCGCATTCCACCGCAAGCCGCCACGCTCGCACAGGTGCTTCAGGACAACGGCTACAGCACCTTCTGGCTGGGCAAGAACCACAATGTCCCGGAGCAGGATGTCGCCGAGGGCGGAGACCGGAAGACGTGGCCGCTCGGGCAGGGCTTCGAGCGGTACTACGGGTTCATCGGCGGCGAGACCAACCAGTGGTACCCCGATCTTGTCGAAGACAACCGGTTCATCGAGCCGCCATATGGACCGGAGAACGGCTACCACCTGTCGAAGGATCTTGCCGACCAGGCGATCAAGATGATCCAGAACCAGCAGGCAACCAGCCCTACCAAGCCGTGGTTCATGTTCTACAACCCGGGCGCCAATCATGCCCCGCACCACGCCCCGAAGGAGTACATCGCCAAGTACAAGGGCAAGTTCGATGACGGTTACGAGGCCTACCGAACCTGGGTGCTGGCGCGCATGATCGAAAAGGGCGTGCTGCCCAAGGGGACCAAGCTGACGCCGATCAACCCGCTGCCGCAGTCACAGGCCAACCCGGCCGACGCCGTGCGCCCTTGGGATACGCTCAACGCCGACGAGAAGAAGTTGTTCTCGCACATGGCCGAGGTCTTCGCTGGCCTTTCCGAATACACCGACGTGCAAACGGGGCGAGTCGTCGAATACCTCGAAAAGACGGGGCAGCTTGAGAACACGGTCGTCCTCTATGCGGCCGACAACGGCACCTCTGGCGAAGGCACTCCCAATGGCTCGGTCAACGAGAACAAGTTCTTCAACGGCTATCCGGACGATCTTGCCGAGAACATGAAACTGATGGACCAACTCGGCGGTCCCGATACCTACAACCACTTTCCCACCGGATGGGCGGTTGCCTTCTCGACGCCATTCCAGATGTTCAAGCGCTATGCCCAGTACTCCGGCGGCACGGCCGACCCGCTCGTGATCTCGTGGCCCAAGGGCATCAAGGCGCGCGGAGAGATGCGCGACCAGTACCACCATTCGGTCGACATCGTGCCGACGCTGCTCGACATCGTCGGGCTGGAGATGCCCAAGACTTATCGTGGGGTCGAGCAGTTTCCGCTCTCGGGCATCTCGATGAAGTACACATTCGACGCCGCACCGAATGCGCCGACGCAGAAGAAGCGGCAGTTCTACAGCATGCTTGGTACGCGCGGAATCTGGGAGGACGGATGGCTGGCCGCGGCCGTGCATGCACCGTTCACCGGAAAAGGCAACTTCGACAAGGACCAGTGGCAGCTGTATCACGTCGATGCGGACCGCTCGGAATCCACCGACCTGGCAAAGCAGTATCCGGAGAAGCTCGCGGCGCTTCAGAAGGCGTGGGACGAAGAGGCCAGGATCAATCTGGCGCTGCCGGTGGACGACCGCACAGCCTCCGAGATCCTGCTGATCGAGCGCCCGTCGGGCGAACCCGTGCGCGACCGTTACGTCTACTACCCCGACACCGCGCCTGTCCCGGAAGGCGCAGCGGTCAGCGTGCGAAACCGCTCATACAAGATCCTGGCCAATGTGGAGATCACCGAGGCGGACGCGGGCGGGGTGATCTTTGCCCATGGGTCGCGTTTCGGCGGACATGCGCTGTTCATCAAGGATCACAAACTCTATTACGTCTACAACTTCCTTGGCATCAAGCCCGAGCAGAAGTTCGTCTCTTCGGAGGAACTGAAGCCAGGCAAGTACACCTTGGGCATGGAGTTCACACGCACCGGGGCTGGCCCGCACAAGGAATCGCTCGGCACGATGAAGCTCTACGTCAACGACAAGGTCGTCGCCCAAGGGGAGATGAAGACCCAGCCGGCCAAGTTCACCCTGTCCGGCGACGGTCTGTGCGTTGGCTACGACAGCGGCGACGCCGTCAGCGGAGAGTACAAAACCCCTGGCGCCTTCCACGGCGGCTCGATTCAGGGCGTTGCCATCACCGTCGAAAAGGCCTCGTACGAAGCGCTCGAGCTGGAAGCGCGAAGGGCGCAGTTGCGTCAGTAGGCGAGCGCGGCTCGCCGCTTTGCGGCATGCCGAGCTCCTATCAATACGGCGGGTTCACCACGATGTATTGCGAACCCTGCGGCTGATACCAGGTAGCGCCGCACTGCTGGTAGATCATGCCGCCATAGTTCACGGCCGAGCAGCCCGAAGGCACCGTGCGCACGATCGAACCGACCACCGCAGAGGTGACCGCCACCGTGGCCGTGACTGCAGCCGCCGTGGCGACCGGGTGGTAGTCGTTGTCCCAGCCGCAGCAACCGCCTCTGTCCACGTTGACGTTGACATTGCGGTTGCTGTTGATGTTCGTGTTGCGGTTGACGTTGGCGCTGCGGTTCGACACGTTGTTGACGCTGTTCGAGCGCACATCCCTCGTCCGGGAGTCGGCCCTCGCGTTGTTGACCTGCGGCCGGCCGCCGCCTGCGCGTGCACCGCCTGCGTGGCCTCCGCCCGCATGTGCACCGCCGCCGCCGCCGCGCGCAGGACGCGCATCCGCTTCAGGCGACCAGAGTGCGGAGGCAGTCACCATGGCGAGCGCGCCGCCGATCAGGGAAAGGGTATGGAGTCGAGTCTTCATGGCATGCACCTCACTTCTTGACCGGGACCATCTCGATGGCCTTGGCGCTGCTGCTGGGGACGTAGGTGAACCGCGAGTCGGGGAACGACGGCCGCATGGTCCAGCTGAAATGCGTGACCGATTGTGGTCGGGCATCGTCGGTCAGGTCGGTGATGACGAGCTTCAGCGGCAACGGGTTGGGACCGGTGGAGATCCAGATCTGCCAGTCGATGCCAGGTTGACGGAAAGCGTATTGGTCGCACACGACGCCGTCGATGAGCGACTGTCCGGCGTTCATGGCCGAGGTCAGGTTGTCCAGCGGCGCGGCGGGCGTGCCGAGCAGGAACAGGTCGGACGCAGGAAACTCGACGCCGTAGTTGGCCTTGAGGCGGTCGATGAGTTCGGCCACCGTGCCCGTGTAGTCGACGCTCGAGTAGTAGTTGGCGTCCGGGAACTGCAGCGTGACCTTCTTGCCGTTGTAGTAGAGGTTGCGGCGCGACGTGGCCGTGGCGGTCTGCACGGCGACGCGGTTCGGGCGTGCCACCTGCATGTCGGCCTCGGCCGAGTGCATGAGCTTCTGGCCATCGGACAGAACGCGTTCACCGGTCAGGTCCACCGTCACGGCGAAGCGCTGCAGCGTCTGCAGATAGCTGCTCATGCTCTTGACCGCCTGGACGGCTGCGGGGTCGACCGCATTCGCGCTGGCGGTGGCGGCCTGAGGCGCGACAACCGCACCCGTCGATGTCATGCTGCCCGCCATGTTCGACGACGAGGCGCCGGTGGCCGAGGGGGGCGAGCTGGCGCAGGCACTGAGCAAGACGGCCAGGCAGATCGCATTGAGCCTGAAAAGCGGCATAAAGCATTCCTCCATAAACAAGTCGGGGCACGAATGTCTCGTGTTTCAAACGCGGGCCGACCATAACCGAGCGGTTTGCAAGTGTCCAGCGACCGACGCAACTTATGATGCAAGGTCACTGTCCGCAGTCTGCGGACCGTTCCTATGGAAGCTCCACTCGTTCAGATCAGCGGCCCCGGTGGCGGGCCGTATCGACTGGGTCAGCCCATGCTCATGTTCGCGGGCCAGGTGTTCCTGGGGCGCGTCGACCCTGTGGTGGTGAGCAATGGCGGCGCGGACGTGCATTTCGAAACCTTCGCGCCCACGTCGGTCGTGCAGGATGAGCCGCGCAACGTCGGCGCCTTGCTGCTGTACGAGGCTTGTGCGCACATCGCACACTTCCATCCGCGTGTGCAGATGATCAGCTTCGACTTGTCGCGGCCTATTCCATCCGAGGGCGACCCGGCCATGCAGGCTTCGGCACGCGTGGCGGTGGTGGAGCGCATCGGCACCACCGACATCCAGGTCAAGGCTGCGCAGTCGGGGAAGATCGTGGTGTCAGGTGCGTGGATCTACAACGAATCGAATTTGCGCGCGTTGGAGCAGGCCCTGGAAGAACATCGCGCCATGTTCCGCGAAGTGGCGATCGGTCGGGGAAGGCGTTGGCCGCGTTGGCTGAGGCGCTTGCTGCGACGGCGTTGAAGGGCTGACTCCGGCGCCCTCCGTACAATTCGCGGCTTCATCCGAAACTGTCAAGGAAACACCATGGGCAACAAGATCGTCACCGAAGCAGACCGCAAAGCCACCAAGCCGCCGAAGCCACTGGAAGGCTACCCCGCGGTCCGCCACGGAACGGGCCAGCGCCGCAGCCTGGAGCGCGGCCCGGCAACGCGCAGCAAGAAGAACGTCGGCAAGCGAGCACACCAGGGCTGACGTAGGACGCGTAGGACAACCCCCGCATCACCTGACCCCCTCAACCTGCAAGCCTGCCGAACAGCGGCGGCTACGGTAGCGGCTTCTTCGCTGCTCAACCAGGAACCGGGATCAGGTCATGCAACTCGCCGTCGCGTCTTCATCGCTCCACGCTTGCCACGAAGCCGACGGCGGCGAGTCTTCATCAGGCCCCAACAAGACCCACCTTCACTCCAGTGCCGAGCTGAGGCAATTGGCCGCTCGCTGGCGCGCCGAGCCGATGGGCGATGACGCCGAACGCGCCGAACGCGTGGCACGTACGTTGGAGTGGGTTGCGCAGCAGCGCGATCAGCGTCGGCTGCTGCAGGCGCGCAGCTGGTGCAGCCGCTTCGCGTCCTGGCTGCGCCGCTGAATGCGGCCCCGCATGCGACGCTAGAGCATCCATTCGATCGGCAGCAGGCCGAGCAGCCGCACACAGGCGCGCTGCCACCAATGGGTCAAGGGCTCCGTTTCCAGGATCTGCTCGGGTTGCCGGGCGGTGTCGACCCACCGCAATGCCTGTGTCTGCGGATCGAGCCGGACCTCCCAGGCGCTCTGCGGGGCGGCGGTATCGAACACCTTGGCCATCGTGGCTGCCAGCTGAGGGCTTTGAATCACCAGGCCCAGCTCGGTGTTCAGCCTCGCCGAGCGTGGATCGAAGTTGAACGACCCCACGAAGACCCGCTCCCCGTCGACGCCAAAGGTCTTGGCATGCAGGCTGGAGCCGGAACTGCCGAGCGATGTGTCCTTGGACGACGACGCGCCGGATCGGTCCTGCGCGTCGGGCTTGAGCTCGAGCAGCGTCACGCCCCCTTGCACGAGCTGCTCGCGATGGCGCGCGTAGCCCGAATGCACGGCAAGGACGTCGGTGGCTGCCATCGAATTGGTCAAGATGCGCACGCGCACGCCGCGCTGCGCCAACCCCACGAAGTATTCCGCGCCCTGGCGCGTCGGCACGAAGTACGGCGACACGAGGTCGAGGTTGCGCTGCGGTTCGCCGATGGCCTCGCCCATGTGGTGCAGCAACAGTTGCTCGGGCGCGGCCTCGCCCAGGCCCTTGGCCGGGTTGTCGACCAGCACACGTGCGTTCGCCCACACGAAGGGCACATCGGCTTTCGAGTCGTGCTGAAAGTACGGCAACGCCCGCACGGCCTGCTTGTAGCTGGCGGCGTGTTCGGACCGGTCGATGCGCGCGGCGCGGTCCTCGATGGCCTGCAACGCCTGCGCCGACGGCATGCTCACCAGCGACGACAACGGATAGGCCGACGCGCTGGACCAGTAGGCATCGAAGGCGGCCGAGACTTCGTCGACCGACGAGCCGACCGCGAGCACGTCGAGGTCGGCGAACAGCACGCCGTCGGTGGCGCCGAAGTACTCGTCGCCCACGTTGCGCCCACCGACGATGGTGGCAACGTTGTCGGCGGTGAAGCTCTTGTTGTGCATGCGCCGGTTGGCGCGCTGGAAGTCGGTGACGAAGCCCAGCGGCTTGAATGACCGGAACGCGAAGGGGTTGAACAGGCGCACGTCCACCTGCGGATGCGCGTCGAGCGCGGCCAGCGCATCGTCCATGCCGGCGATGCCGTTGTCGTCCAGCAGAAGGCGCACGCGTACGCCGCGATCGGCGGCCTGGCGCAGTTCGTCCAGCAGCAGATGACCGGTGGTGTCGTCGCGCCAGATGTAGTACTGCACATCCAGCGTTCGCTCGGCCTGGCGTGCGAGCAGCACGCGGGCGGCAAAGGCCTCGCGTGCGTCGCGCAGTGCATGGATGCCCGTCTGTTGCGGGTGCTGCGCCGCGACGGCGCCGATCTCACGTCCGAGCGACGTGGTGCGGGCTTCGACCTGCGGCAGCGCCTGCGATGAAGGGCGCCCGTCCAGTGGCGGCAGGGCGCATCCGGACAAGAGCGCGAGGTTGGCGCCAAGCAGCGCGACGGCCATCCACCTCAAGGCGCATGACCAAAGGCCTGGGCGGGTCGAAGGATGGGCGAACTGGCGACGAGCGATCGGGCACATGGTGGTGTGCCATTGTGGCGTCAGTGTTCCTTGTCGGGGCTGCGGCGCCGCGGCGGAATCCAGATGGCCAAGGCCGCGGCCGCAGCCAGCGCCAGCAAGCCGGTGCTGGCGATGCCCGCCGCCAGCGACAGGCTCGCCGCCAGGAAGGAGAGCAGCGCCGGCCCGCAGGAGGCGCCGATGTCCGACAGCAGACGCCACACGCCCAGGAAATGGGCGCGCCCATGGCGGGGCGAGTGGTCGGCGCCCAGCGTCATGATCAGTCCGGAGCCGATGCCATTGCCGAAGCCGACGGCCAGCGCGGCGATCAGCAGGCTGACGAAGCCGGTGGTCAGCGGCATCGCCAGCATCGCCAGGCCCATGATCAGCATCGAAGGCACGGCAACCCATGCGCGACCCTTGCGGTCCATCACCTTGCCGGCGGGATAGAACACCAGCATGTCGATGCCGCCCGCCAGGCCATAGATGAGCGACGCAACGGCCGGCGCCAGCATCAGGTGGTCTGCCCACAGCGGAATGACCGCCTGGCGCGATGCGCGCACGGCGCTCACGAGCAGCACTCCGATGCCCAGCGTGAGGAACAGGCGCCGGTGGTCCTGCAGCGTGGATCGCAGCGTGACCGCCGTGGGCGCCGCCTGGCCCGGTGGCAGTTGCAGCGGCGGAAGGTCGGGCATGCTCGCCCCCAGCGCCGCCGCGCCCAGAACCGCCACGATGCCGATGACATAGGCTGCCTGCAAGCCGAAGGCATGCACGGCCGCCGCCGAAAGGAACGGCCCGGCAAACATGCCGATGCGCATCACGCCGCCGAGCGTGGAGAGCGCGCGAGCCCGGTACATGATGGGCACGGCCTCGGTCATGTAGCTTTGCCGCGCGAGGTTGTAGACCGCCTGCGACATGCCCACCATGACGCAGCCGGCGGCGAACAGGCCCAGGTGCGACGTCATCACGGCCAAGGCCATGCCGATGGCGCTCCACACGCCGGCCGCGACGATGGCCCAGCGTTCGCCCCAGCGCATGGTGATGAGCGAGGCGGGAATGTTGTTGAGCAGCGAGCCCAGGCTGATGAGGCCGACGATCAGAGCCGCCATCGACACCGAGGCGCCCAGATCGCGCGCGGTCAGCGGAATGATGGGCAGGATGGCGCCTTCGCCCAGCCCGAAGAGCAGAGACGGCCCGAAGGCGGGAACGGCGATCTTGCGAAGCGAGAACTCGGGGGAAGCGGCGGGCGCCGACGGGGCGGGGTGGGACGACATGAAAATGAGCAGGGGCTGCAGCGGTGGCGCGCCGGTCGCGGAGAGTTGCGCGGATCGGCCAGCGCCGATTGTCTCGCCGCCGGGCGATGCGTGCAGGCCGGGCCCGATGCGCCCGAGTGAATTGCTCGCCCGGCTTGCTTCAGGCGGGCGAAGGTGGGCTGGCCGGGTCGCCGGTGGCCTGGTCGGCCGATGCGTCTTGCTGGGCGCCTCGTTCGCCTTCTTGCACCTTCTCGTGCAGCACCGCGTTGACTTCCGCGCCGTAGATCAGGGTGCTCGCGCTCAGGTAGAGAAAGACCAGCGTCGCCACCACGCCGGCAAAGCTGCCATAGAACAGCGCCAGGTTGCCGGCCGAACGCAGCGTGTACGACAGCGTGGCCGCCAATGCGACCCACATCGCCGCGCCGACCAGTGCGCCGGGCAGGACGGTGCGCACGCGCTGGCGGATGTCGGGCAGCCAGGCATAGAGCAGGGCGTAGAGCACGGTGAGCACCAGGAAGGCAGAGCCATATCGGACGCTGTTGCGCGCCCAGATGACGTCCTGCCCGACGCCGACCTGCGTCTCCAGCAGTTTCCACACGTACGGCATGATGATCACCGAGCTGAAGGTGACGATCACCGCGCCGCCGACGACCACGGTGAACAGCGTCACCTTGAGCCGCGCCTTCCAGAACGACAACCCGCGCTGAATGCCATAGGAGCGGTTGAGCGCCGTTCGTACCGACTGCATGCCCGAAGACGCGGTCCACAGCGTCGCGACGAAGCCGATGGCCAGGAGCGCCTGGTTGCGCTGTGCCATCACCTGTTCGATCACCGGGCGCATCGCGTCGGAGACCAGCTGCGGCGCGTAGCTCAGCACGCGCGAGACCAATGCCGCCGCGTCGCCGGGCTCGCCGATGTAGGCCGCGCCGGCAGACAGCAGGATCAGCAGCGGAAACATGGCCAGTACCGACGAGAACGCCATGCTGCCGGCCTGGTTGGCGCTCTGATGAAGGATGTAGTTGCGGATGGCCCGCGCGATGACGTTGATGCCGGGCGTGGCCATTACCAGATGGCGCAGACGCTTGAAGGCGTGGGCCAGGCGTTCCTTGATGCGACTCAGGGGCAAATCTTCCCTCTCACTTGTCCTGGGCAAGACGAGATCGTCGCCGACGCCAGGCGCGTCGCGTGTAGGAAGGAGTCGCCTCAATCCAGCTGGCCGCTGGCCAGCGCCGCTGCTGCCGCACGGGTCTCCACGCCCAGCTTCTCGAAGATGTGCTCCAGATGCTTGTTCACGGTCCTCGGGCTCATGCCCAGGATCTCGGCAATGTCGCGGTTGGTCTTGCCCTTGGCGAGCCACGAAAGAACCTCGGTCTCGCGCGGCGTCAGGGCCGCTTCGGCCAGCCGGCCCGCGCCAGCGCCGCGCTCCTGGGCCAGCAGCAGCATGGTCTCGCCCAGCGTGGCGCTGCCGAGGTTTCGCACCGACAGTCGCGTGCCGGTGCTGGTGGTGGCGCGAAGCGCAGCCCCGGCCTTCAGCGCCGGCGTGAGCGCACGCGGCAGGTGGCCCGCGTGCTCCACGGGTCCGAGCAGCGGCAGCCACTGCGCGGCCTGTGGCGATCGCCACGCGATGCGGCCATGCGCATCGACGAACACGGTGCCCATGCCCGCCACGTCCACCGCATCGCGGGCCATTCGCGTGATGCGGGCGTTGCGCGTGTGGGTGTGCAGGCGGGCCAGCACTTCCTGCACGCGAATCGGCTTGACGACATAGTCCACGCCGCCGCTGGCAAAGCCTTCGACCACGTCCGGCGTTTCCGACAGGCCGGTCATGAACAGCACCGGGATGTGCGCATGCGCGGGGTTGGCCTTGATGCGCCGGCAGGTGTCGAAGCCCGACAGCCCCGGCATCATGCCGTCGAGCAGGATGGCGTCAGGCGCGACGAAGTCCAGGCGTTCGAGCGCCGATTCGCCGTCCGCGGCCACCAGCACGGTGTAGCCAGCGCCTTCGAGCGCATCGCACAGCAAGCCCAGGCTGCTGGGCGCATCGTCCACCACCAGCACCACAGGGCGCTCGGCGGGGTCGTCGTCGAGGACGATGGGATCTTCAGGCATTGAGCGTGTGGTCTGCATGTGGTTGGGCCAGCGCGGCGCGCAGCTTGTCGAATTCGAATCGCGCGACCATGCCGCGCAGGTGGCTGCAGGCCGCAGCCAAAGAGGGGTGGGCCTGGGCCAAGCGGTCCAGCGACTGCTGCAGGCCTCGCACATGGCCCAACTGCACCAGCCGCAGTAACTCGGCGCGCGCTTCGTCGGGCAAGTGCATTGCCGCAGGGGCGGGGTCGGCGATCTGCGCAGTGCCTACGCCATGAGCCGGCGGGTGCGACAACCATTCCAGCCCCAGGTGGCGTTCGAGCACGGCGATCAGCTCGGATTCGATCACCGGCTTGCCGATGAAGGCCTGGCATCCGGCGGCCTGCAGGCGCTCGGCCTGGTTCTCGAAGACGTTGGCCGAGACGATGAGGATCGGCACTTCGGTGTAGCCGGCCTGGCGCACGCGGGAGGCGGCGTCCCAGCCGTCCATCTCGTCCATGCTGATGTCCATGAGGATGGCCGACGGCAGGTTCTCGCGCAGGCTGTCCAGGCATTCGGTGCCACTGGCGGCTTCGCGCACGTCGAAACCCAGGGGCATCAGCATGCCCGCGAGCATCTGCCGCTGCACCGGTTGATCGTCCACCACCAGCAGCGTGCGCCTTGGGCCGAAGTAACCCGAGATGGGCCGCCGGGCCTCCACCTGCGGCCCGGGGTCCGCCACCTTGCGCAGATAGATGCGAACGCTGAAGGTGCTGCCCTTGGACGAACTGTCGGCCAGGGTCAGCTCGCCGCCCATCAGCGATGTGAGCAGCCCGGTGATGGTCAGGCCCAGCCCGGTGCCCGGCACGCCAGCGCGGCGGCCGGCGGCGCCGCGCTCGAAGGGCAGGAAGATGCGCTGCCGGTCCTGCGGCGCCACGCCGATGCCGGTGTCGATCACGTCGAAGCGAAGCACCTCGCGCCGCGCGTCCACCAGCAGCGTGACGGTGCCGCTTTCGGTGAATCGCACCGCGTTGGCCAGCAGGTTGATGAGAATCTGGCGCAGCCGCTTGGCATCGGCCAGCACCCAGGGCGGCAGTTCGCCGGCCACGGTGTAGACGAAGGCCAGGCCCTTGTCTTCGGCTTGCGGCCGAACCATGTGCACGATCTCGTCGAGGAACTGCGGCAGCGACAGCGGCGCGGGCTCGAGCTGAAGCCGACCGGCTTCGATGCGCGCCAGGTCGAGCAGGCCGTCGATCAAGCCCAGCATGTGTTCGCCGCTCTTGTGGATGGTCGACAGCGCCTCGCGCGGCGGCGGCGTCGGCGCGCCGCCCTTGAGCAGGATCTGCGAATAGCCCAGGATGCTGTTGAGCGGGGTTCGAAGCTCGTGCGTCATGCCGGCCACGTAGCGCGTCTTGGCCTGGTTTGCGGCCTCGGCGGCTTCCTTGGCGGCCTGTAACGCGGCATCGGTGCGCTGGTGCGCCTCGATCTCTTCGGACAGCAGGTGGTTGTGCCGGTTGGATTCTTCCTGCGCCATGTGCCGGCTCTCGCTGGCCAGCACGACCCACCACGCGCCCACCACCGCCACCAGGGACAGCAGCGCGAACACCTTCAGGAAGGGCGAGCGCAGCAGTTCGGTGCCGGTGCCGGTGATGCCCTCCTGCGCGTAGACGATGCCCATGATGCCCGCGACCAGGGCCACCAGCGAACTGGCCACCACGAGGTAGTGCGCCACGCGGAAGTTCAGCCGCGTGGCGATGCGGCCGGGCAGCCACGCGCGCAACCAGCCGCTGATCTGCTCGGCCGCGCGCGAGTCCTTCTTGCATCGATCGTGGCAGCGCGATTCGAGCGTGCAACACAGCGAGCAGATCGGCTCGCCGTAGGCGGGGCACCAGGCCATGTCCTCTGACTCGAAGCGGTTCTCGCAGACCGAACAGCGCACGACCTGGCCGGGCGTCCAGCGCCTGACGTCGGTGCGCGCCAGGTAGTAGCGCCCGCGCGTGTGGCGCGCCAGCAGCGGCGAGGCGATCATGGCCACGGTCAGCGCGATGAACGACGAAAAGGCCTGCGCCCATTCGCCCAGCAGGCCCGCGTAGGCCACGATCGCCACCCCCGCCGCCACCACCATCGACACCAGCCCCACGGGATTGAGGTCGTACAGGTGGGCGCGCTTGAACTCGATGGTCTTGGGGCTGTAGCCCAGCGGCTTGTTGATGACCAGGTCGGCCACCAGCGCGCCCACCCAGGCGATGGCGATGTTGCTGTACAGGCCCAGCACCCGCTCCAGTGCGCCGAAAACGCCCAGCGTCATCAGCAGCACGGCGATCATCACGTTGAACACCAGCCACACCACCCGCCCCGGGTGGCTGTGCGTCAGGCGCGCAAAGAAGTTGGACCACGCCAGCGAACCGGCATAGGCATTGGTCAGGTTGATCTTCATCTGCGAGACCACGACGAACAGCGCGGTGATGGCCATCACCCAGACCGGGTCGGTCAGCACGTAGGCAAAGCCGGCCAGGTACATGCGCGTGGGCTCGACCGCATGCTCCGGCGGGATCTCGTGCTGGAGGGCCAGGAACGCGAGAAACGCGCCGCCCATCATCTTGAGCATGCCCGGCACGATCCAGCCGGGCCCGGCAACGAGCACGGCGGTCCACCAGCGGAAGCGGCTCTCGCGGGTCTTCTCGGGCAGGAAGCGCAGGTAGTCGACCTGCTCGCCGATCTGCACCACCAGCGAGAAAGCCACCGTGGCGCCCGCGCCGAACATGAGCGGATCGAAGCCGCTGCTGCCCGACACGCGTCCCACCAGGCTGGTGAAGTCGGCATACAGCCGGGGGTTCTTGGCCAGCACCGCCAGGAATGGCAGGAAGAACAGCACGATCCAGATGGGCTGCGTCCACAACTGCAGGCCCGAGATCATGGTGATGCCGCGCATCACCAGCGGAATGATGACGAGCGACGAAAGCAGGTAGAGCACCGGCAGCGGCCAGTCCACGTACATCTGCACTGCCAGCGCGAGGATGGCCGCCTCCAGCGCGAAGAAGATGAACGTGAAGCTCGCGTAGATGAGCGACGTGATGGTCGAGCCCAGGTAGCCGAAGCCGGCGCCGCGCGTGAGCAGGTCCATGTCGACGCCGTGGCGTGCGGCGTAGTACGAGATCGGCAGGCCCGTGAGGAAGGTGATGAGGCCCACCACCAGGATCGCCCACATCGCGTTGGTGAAACCGTACGACAGCGCCAGCGACCCGCCGATGGCCTCCAGCGCCAGGAACGACGTGGCGCCGAATGCCGCGTTGGCCACCCGGAACTCCGACCACTTGCGAAAGCTGCGCGGCGTGTAGCGCAGGGCGTAGTCCTCCAGCGTCTCGTTGGCGACCCAGGTGTTGTAGTCGCGCCGGATGCGGAAGATTTTCTGGCCGGGCAGTGAGGAAGACATGGCGTGTGCGAACAGCGTCGAGGCCGGGAGCGGCAGGGTGCCCTGGTACTGCAAGAACCGCTCCTTGTGCCGGCGCGGCGCCGCTAGCTCTCGATACGGCGCAGTCTGACGCGACGACGGCGCGCAACGCTACGTTGAATGACGTATTCGACCTACGCAGCGGCGTTCCTAGAGTTGCGGCCATGGTGCTTCGCGGCACCGACGACCGCACTGCGATGGTGCAGCGCGCCCTTTCGTTGAACTGCCTGGAGTCATTTGATGCCTCGTTCCCTCGATCCCGCCGAACAACTCGACCTGCGTCGCCGCCGACTGCTGCAAGGCGCGGCAGCCCTTCCGGCCATGGGCCTGGGCGGTCTGGCGCTGGCCCAGACGCCGCCGACCGCGCAGGTCAACACCACCAAGCTGGCCGTGACCGACACCGAAGTGACGGTGGGCCAGTTGCACTCTTCCAGCGGCACCATGGCGATCTCGGAAACGGGCTCGATCCAGGCCGAGCAACTGGCCATCGACCAGATCAACGCGATGGGCGGCATCCTGGGCCGCAAGATCAAGGTGATCAAGGAAGACGGCGCCTCTGACTGGCCGACCTTCGCCGAGAAGAGCAAGAAGCTGCTCGTCAACGACAAGGTGGCTGCCGTGTTCGGCTGCTGGACCAGTGCATCGCGCAAGGCCGTGCTGCCGGTGTTCGAGAAGGAAAACGGCCTGCTGTACTACCCCACCTTCTACGAAGGCCTGGAGCAGAGCAAGAACGTGATCTACACCGGGCAGGAAGCCACGCAGCAGATCATCTGGGGCCTGGACTGGGGCGCCAAGGAGAAGAAGGCCAAGACCTTCTTCCTCGTCGGCTCCGACTACATCTGGCCGCGCACCTCGATGAAGATCGCGCGCAAGCACATCGAGACGGTGGGCAAGCTCGGCTCGGTCAAGGGCGAGGAGTACTACCCGCTCGGCCACACCAACTTCAACTCGCTGATCAACAAGATCAAGATCGCCAAGCCCGACTGCATCTTCGCGGCCGTGGTGGGTGGCTCGAACGTGGCCTTCTACAAGCAGCTCAAGGCGGCGGGCATCACCGGCGACAAGCAGTTCCTGCTGACCCTGTCGGTGACCGAGGACGAGATGACCGGCGTGGGCGGCGAGAACTTCGCGGGCTTCTATTCGTCGATGAAGTACTTCCAGACGCTGGACAACCCGAACAACAAGAAGTTCGTGGAGGCCTTCAAGGCCAAGTACGGCAAGGACGCGGTGATCGGCGACGTGACGCAGGCCGGCTACCTCGGCCCCTGGCTGTGGAAGGCCGCCGTGGAGCGCGCCGGCAGCTTCGACGTGGACAAGGTGGTGGCGGCATCGCCCGGCATCGAACTGAAGACTGCCCCCGAAGGCTACGTGAAGCTGGACGCCAACCACCACCTGTGGAGCAAGTCGCGCATTGCGCAAGGGCAGCCCGACGGCACCTTCAAGGTGGTGGCGGAGTCGCCGGAGCTGATCAAGCCGGATCCGTTTCCCAAGGGTTACCAGTAAACCACCCCCGACTCTCGCTCACTTCGTGTAGCTCGCATCCCCCCTCGAGGGGGCAACACCTGCGGTCTGGCAAAGCCAGTTCCGCGGTGTTCCCGAAGGGGCTTCGCTTCGCTCGCCGCGAGGCAGCCCCGACGTCGCCATGTTGATTCACTTCGCTATTCGGGTACGCCATGACTTTTTCGGACATGCTCAACATCGGGTTGATGCAGGGCTTTGCGGGGCTGTCGCTGTTCGCAGTGCTGCTGCTGATGGGGCTGGGGCTGGCGATCATCTTCGGGCAGATGGGGGTGATCAACATGGCGCATGGCGAGTTCATGGCCATCGGCGCCTACACCATCTACATGTCGGCGCAGTTCACCGAGCACATGGCGCCGGGTGCGATGGCCTACTACTTTCCCATCGCGATCGTGCTGGCATTCGGGGTGGCCTTCATCTTCGGCTGGATCATGGAATGGGCGCTGATCCGCCACCTCTACAGCCGACCGCTCGACACGCTGCTGGCCACCTGGGGCGTGAGCCTGGGGCTGCAGCAGTGCTTTCGCACCTTCATCAATCCCAAGGAAGTGAGCCCGACGCTGCCGGAATGGCTGATGGGCTCATGGGCGCCGGCCGAGGGGCTGGACATTCCGATCAACGGGTTGTTCGTGCTTTCGCTCACCGCCATCGTCACGGCCGGCGTGCTGCTGGCGCTGCACAGAAGCCGCTGGGGCCTGCGGGTGCGCGCCACGGTGGCCAACCGCACGATGGCCAACGCCACCGGCATCGACACCAAGAAGACCGACCGGCTCACCTTCGCCATCGGCTGCGGCATTGCGGGTGTGGCGGGGGCCGCCTTCACCACCATCGGCTCCACCGGCCCGACCTCGGGGCAGCTCTACATCGTCGACTCGTTCCTGGTCGTCACCTTCGGTGGCGCGGCCAGCCTGCTGGGCACCGTGGTCTCTGCCTTCGGCATTGCCCAGACGCAGTCGATCTCTGAATTCTTCATGACCGGTTCGATGGCCAAGGTGCTGACGCTGTCGCTGATCGTGCTGATTCTGATGTTGCGGCCGCAAGGCCTGTTCGCCTCCAAGGTCCGCCGCTGATTTCTCGCATCGGGAGTAGATATCCATGAACGCCATCAAGGCCCTCGTGCTTCGCTATCAACTGGGCAGCCTGCTGCTGCTGACCTTGCTTCTCGCGGTGGTGCTGCCGCTGTCGCTCGACATCTTCCGCCTCAACCTGGTGGGCAAGTACCTGTGCTACGCCTTCGTGGCCGTGGGGCTTGTGATGGTGTGGGGCTACGGCGGCGTGCTCAGCCTGGGGCAGGGCGTGTTCTTCGGGCTGGGCGGCTACGCGATGGCGATGTTCCTCAAGCTGGAAGCCTCCGACCCCGTGAGCACCAAGATCCAGTCCACGCCCGGCATTCCGGACTTCATGGACTGGAACCAGATCACCGAGCTGCCGCTGATGTGGCTGCCGTTCAAGAGCCTGCCGCTGGCGCTGATCCTGGTGGTGGCGGTGCCCATGCTGCTGGCCTGGCTCATCAGCTTCGCCATGTTCAAGCGGCGGGTGGGCGGCGTGTACTTCGCCATCATCACGCAGGCGGTTGCGCTGATTCTGACCGTGCTGATCATCGGCCAGCAGGGCTACACCGGCGGCGTCAACGGCATGACCGACCTGAAGACGCTGCTGGGCTGGGACACGCGCACCGACAGCGCCAAGTACATCCTCTACTTCGTCTGCGTGGCGCTGCTCATCGGCTCGATCGTGCTGTGCCGCTGGATCCAGACCAGCAAGCTCGGCACCTTGCTGCTGGCCATGCGCGACAAGGAAGACCGCGTGCGCTTCTCGGGCTACGACGTGTCGAACTTCAAGGTGTTCACCTTCTGCCTGGCAGCCGGGCTGTCGGGCATCGGCGGGGCGCTGTTCGCCTTGCAGGTGGGCTTCATGTCGCCCAGCTTCGTGGGCATCGTGCCATCGATCGAGATGGTGATCTTCGCCGCCGTGGGCGGGCGAATGAGCCTGGTCGGCGCGGTCTACGGCACGCTGTTGGTCAACGCGGGCAAGACGCTGTTCTCGGAAAGCTTTCCGGACCTGTGGCTGTTCCTCATGGCCGCGCTCTTCATCGGCGTGACGATGGCCTTCCCGATGGGCCTGGCGGGCCTGTGGGAAGAAAAGATCAAGCCCTGGTGGCGCCAGCGCGGCGTGACGCGCAAGACCGAGGCGGCGCGCGTGGCCGCTGCGCACGCGGCCTACCCGGAGCCGCTGCCGCCGCGTACCGCCGGCAAGCCGACATCGGCCGAACCGGGCTCACAGCATGGCGGCCTGCATGACGGCATGCGCGGCCAGAGCGCCTGAATCACGCAACGCAGCAGAAAGCCCACCGCATGAGCAACACCGACTTCGCATTGGCCGTGGAAGACCTGACCGTCTCCTTCGACGGCTTCAAGGCCATCGACCAGCTGACCCTGTACATCGACCGCAATGAACTGCGCGTGATCATCGGACCCAACGGCGCCGGCAAGACCACGCTGCTCGATCTGATCTGCGGCAAGACCAAGGCCAGCGCCGGCTCCATCAAGTTCAAGAACACCGAGCTGACGGGCATGGCCGAGCACAAGCGCGTGCGCCTGGGCATCGGCCGCAAGTTCCAGACGCCATCGATCTACGAGAACCTCTCGGTGTTCCAGAACCTCGAGGTGTCGTACCCCTCGGGCCGCTCGGTGCTCGGCGCCTTGGCCTTCAAGTGCACCGACGAAGTCAAGGCGCGCGTGCAGGTGGTGGCCGAGGACATCGGCCTGGCCGACAAGCTGCAGACCGAAGCCGGCCTGCTCAGCCACGGCCAGAAGCAGTGGCTGGAGATCGGCATGCTGCTGATGCAGGAGCCCGAACTGCTGATGCTCGACGAGCCCATCGCCGGCATGAGCGCCAAGGAGCGAGAGCTGACCGCCGAGCTGCTCAAGCGCATCTGCCAGAACCGCGCGGTGATCGTGATCGAGCACGACATGGATTTCGTCAAGCAGATCGCGCACAAGGTCACCGTGATGCACCAGGGAAAGATCCTGGCCGAAGGGCCGATGGAGAAGGTGCAGGCCGATCCGAAAGTCATCGACGTCTACCTGGGGCATTGAACATGAGCAACGTGCGTTTGAAAGTCCAGGACCTGTTCGTGGCCTACGGCCAGAGCCAGGCGCTGCATGGCGTTTCGTTCGAGGCCAACGCCAACGAGACGGTGGCCATCATGGGCCGCAACGGCATGGGCAAGACCACGCTGTTCAAGGCGCTGATGGGCGTGCTGCCCACCAAGAGCGGCCGCATCGAGGTCGCCGGTCAGGACGTGACGAAGGACGAGAGCTTTCGCCGCGTGGCCAAGGGCATTGCCTACGTGCCGCAGGGCCGCATGATCTTCCCCACGCTCACGGTGGAAGAGAACATCCAGACCGGCCTGGAGAACAGCAAGACGCGGCGCATTCCCGAAGAGATCTACGCGCTGTTCCCCGTGCTGTTCGACATGCGCCGGCGCAAGGGCGGCAACCTGTCGGGCGGGCAGCAGCAGCAACTGGCCATTGCCCGCGCGCTCGTGACCGAACCCAAGGTGCTGCTGCTGGACGAGCCCACCGAGGGCATCCAGCCGTCGATCATCAAGGACATCGCCAAGGCGCTCAACGAGATCCGCAAGATGAAGGGCATCACCATCATCGTCTCGGAGCAGGTGCTTTCCTTCGCGATGGAGGTGGCCGACCGGTTGTTCGTGATCGAGGGCGGCCGCCTGGTGCACGAGACCGCGCGCGACAAGACCGACGAGGCGCACATCAAGGCCTACCTGTCGGTATGACCCTCTGGAATCTGGCGCTGCGCGCCCGCCGCGAAGCGCTGCCTTCTTCTCGCTAGTTTCCAACCCGAACCGGAGAACGTGAACATGCCCGATACCCTGATCAAGGTCGATCTGACGAAGCCTGCGCCCACCAACGAGATGGTGCACAACCGCTGGCATCCCGACATCCCGATGGCCTGCTGGGTGAACCCGGGCGACGACTTCGTGCTGGAGACCTACGACTGGACCGGCGGCTTCATCAAGAACAACGACAGCGCCGACGACGTTCGCGACATCGACCTGACGACGGTGCACTACCTCTCGGGCCCGGTGGGCGTGAAGGGCGCCGAGCCCGGTGACCTGCTGGTGGTGGACCTGCTGGACATCGGCGCCAAGGACGATTCTCTGTGGGGCTTCAATGGCTTCTTCAGCAAGAAGAACGGCGGCGGCTTCCTGACGGAGCACTTCCCGCAGGCGCAGAAGTCGATCTGGGACTTCCATGGCATGTTCACCACCTCGCGCCATATTCCCGGCGTGAAGTACGCCGGCCTGATCCACCCCGGCCTGATCGGCTGCCTGCCCGATCCGAAGATGCTGGAGACCTGGAACACTCGCGAGCAGGCGCTGATCGACTCCGACCCCGCCACCAGCGGCCTGGCCAACCCGCCCTTCGCCGGCACGGCCCACATGGGCAAGCTCACGGGTGACGCCAAGGCCAAGGCGGCCGCCACCGGCGCGCGCACCGTGCCCCCGCGCGAGCACGGCGGCAACTGCGACATCAAGGATCTGTCGCGCGGCTCCAAGATCTTCTTCCCGGTCTATGTGGATGGCGCGGGCCTGTCGGTGGGCGACCTGCACTTCAGCCAGGGCGACGGCGAGATCACCTTCTGCGGCGCCATCGAAATGGCCGGCTGGGTCCACATGAAGGTGAGCCTGATCAAGGGCGGCATGGCCAAGTACGGCATCAAGAACCCGATCTTCAAGCCCAGCCCGATCGTGCCGACCTACAACGACTACGTGATCTTCGAAGGCATCAGCGTCGACGAGAGCGGCAAGCAGTACTACCTGGACGTGAACGTGGCCTATCGCCAGGCTTGCCTGAACGCCATCGAGTACCTGAAGAAGTTCGGCTACTCGGGCGCGCAGGCCTATTCGATCCTGGGCACGGCGCCGGTGCAGGGCCACATCAGCGGCGTGGTGGACGTGCCCAACGCCTGCGCCACGCTGTGGCTGCCCACGCAGATCTTCGACTTCGACATCAACCCCACTGCCGCCGGCCCGACCAAGTTCCTGGACGGCAGCATCGACATGCCGCTGTCGCCCGATCTGGTCTGAGCGAAGAAAGCCGCGCATGCCGACCTACGACTATGAATGCCGCGACTGCGGCGGCTTCGATGCGATTCGCGCCCTGCGCGATCGCAACGAGCCGGCGCCTTGCCCGCACTGCGCCGCAGCCTCGCCGCGCGTGTTCGCCAGCGCGCCCCGACTGGGGTTGCTGGAGGAAAGCACGCGTCGCGCGATGGACGTGAACGAGCGGGCAAGCCACGAGCCCAAGACCTCGCGCGACTATCAGCGCTTCAAGCATCCGGCCGGCTGCGGGTGCTGCAGCAACTCGTCACGCACGCGCAAGGCGACGGTGACGGCACCCAACGGCGCCAAGGCGTTTCCGAGCAAGCGGCCCTGGATGATCAGCCACTAGGGAGCGCGGCGCAGCAAGTCGGGCACTGGGCGACCCGGTCGAACGCCAGCTACCCTCGCTCAAAGGCCTTGCGGCCCTTGGCTTGCGCGCCTCTCAACTCCTTGGCGGTCAACACATAGTCCGGGTTGTCGGTCAGCCGCTGGACGGCCAGGTCGATGAACGCCCGCACCCGCCTGGGTTGTTCGGCGCGACTGCCGTAGTAGACGAAGGTGCTGGACTGGTCGGCCACGTGATCGACCAGCAAAGGCACCAGTCGCCCCGACCGAATGTGCGGCGCCGCCGCCACGCTGGTCAGCAGGCCCAGCACGTGGCCCGCCAGCACGGCCTCGGTCTCCAGCACTTCGTCGTTGAAGCACAGCGCGGGCACGACCTCATGCTGGACGATGCTGTCTTCCACCTTGACGTACCAGGGAAGAACCTTACCGGTCGCTGAACTGCGAAACACACTGCAGCGGTGCACGGCAAGCGCATGGAGGCTGTCCGGCGCGCCATGCGCCGCAAGGTACGCGGGCGCCGCGCAGATGATGAGCTGAAGCGGAAACAGCTTGCGCGCGATGACCCCCTCCGCCGGCGATCGGCCGATGCGAAATCCGACGTCGACGCGGTCTTCGACCCAGTTGCCGATGCGGTCGTCCAGTTGCACGTCCGGCTGCACCTCCGGGTAGAGGCGACAGAACTCGTCGAGTACCGGCCACAGCACCGGCGCAAAGACAGAGTGCGGCCCGACGATGCGCAGTGGTCCTGCGATCTCGTCTTTCGACTGCCGCGCCATGAGCAGCGCCCGCTGCATGCCGATCAGCGCGGGCTGCGCGCCTTCGAGGAATTGGCGCCCCTCGTCAGTGAGCGACAGGCTGCGCGTCGTGCGGTGGAAGAGCCGCACGCCCAGGTAGCGCTCAAGCTGCGCCAGGGCCTGGCTGGCCGCTTGTGGCGTCATGCCTTGGGCAGCGGCAGCCTGGCGCAGGCTGCCCAGTTCGGCGGCCTTGGCAAACGTCGCGATCGAACGCAGTTCATTGATGGGCATCGGCGCATCCTAGCGGCCCCATTATCAACAGCACCTTGTCAGTCCTTCAAGTCCGCGTGGTCTAGTCGGACCGCAAGCGCGGTCCTAAAGTCCTGCCCAGGGTTGGCGAAGCGGCCGATCCTCCAGCTGCGCCGGCAATCCGTGTGCAGCGCGCCCTGAGCGACCACTCAATACGCCGCCCTCGATGAAACGGACCCCCGCATGACCCACCCCGACGAGTTCACGATCTCCCGCCGCGGCCTGCTGAAGGCGGGTGCCGCCACTGCTTCGGTGCCCGCCCTGACGGGTGCCGCAGCCGCCCCGTCCGCCCAGACCAATCCCGTGCGCGCCACCGGCGAACCCGCGCCCATGCCGGTCACGCTCGACGTCAACGGCAAGACGCACCGGCTCGTGCTCGATGCACGCACGACGTTGCTCGACGCCTTGCGCGAGCACCTGCATCTCACGGGGACCAAGAAGGGCTGCGACCACGGCCAGTGCGGCGCATGCACGGTCATGGTCGAAGGGCGGCGCATCAATTCGTGCCTGACGCTGGCGGTGATGCACGAAGGCGCGAAGGTCACGACCATCGAGGGCCTCGGGCAACCCGGCCATCTGCATCCCATGCAGGCGGCATTCGTCAAGCACGACGGCTACCAGTGTGGCTACTGCACGCCCGGGCAGATCTGCTCTGCCGTGGGCATGCTGGCCGAAGTGGCCGAGGGCGTTCCCAGCCACGTCACGGTCGACCTGAACGGCGCTCCCGAGATGAGCACCATCGAGTTCCGCGAACGGATGAGCGGCAACATCTGCCGCTGCGGGGCCTACAGCAACATCGCTGACGCCATCGCCGAAGTCGCGGGGGAGAAAGCATGAAGGCCTTCACTTACGAACGCGCGGCCTCGCCGGCGCAAGCGGTCAGTGCGGCGTCCCGCTCGCCCAATGCGCGCTTCATTGCTGGCGGCACCAACCTGCTGGACCTGATGAAGCTGGAGATCGAGGCGCCCACGCACCTCATCGACGTCAATGGCCTGGGCTTCGACACTGTCGAGGCCACGCCGGATGGCGGCCTGCGCATCGGCGCACTGGTGCGCAATACGGACCTGGCGGCGCACGAGCGCGTGCGGCGCGACTACGGCGTGCTGTCGCGTGCCTTGCTCGCCGGCGCCTCGGCGCAACTGCGCAACAAGGCGACCACGGCCGGCAACCTGCTGCAGCGCACGCGCTGCCCGTACTTCTACGACACCGCCCAGGCGTGCAACAAGCGCAAGCCGGGCAGCGGCTGCGCGGCCATCGGCGGCGTCAGCCGCCAACTCGCCGTGGTGGGCACGAGCAGCGCCTGCATCGCATCGCACCCCAGCGACATGGCGGTGGCATTGCGAGTGCTCGACGCCAAGGTCGAAACCCTGCGCGGCGGCGGCGCCCGGCGCGTGATCCCCATTGCGGACTTCCACAAGCTGCCGGGCCAGACGCCGGATGTGGAGAACGCGTTGCTGCCGGGCGAACTGATCACCGCCGTCACGCTGCCGGCACCGGTGGGCGGCAAGCACGTCTATCGCAAGGTGCGCGACCGGGCGTCGTACGCCTTCGCACTCGTGTCGGTGGCGGCCATCGTGCAGCCGGGCGGCACCGGCCGCGTGGCGCTCGGCGGCGTTGCGCCCAAGCCGTGGCGGCTCGAGTCCGCCGAAGCGCGGCTGCCACGCGGTGCCAGCGCCGTGATCACCGCGCTCTTCGCGGGCGCCCGGCCCACCGAGCACAACGAATTCAAGCTGGCTCTGGCCGAGCGCACGCTTGAGGCCGTACTGGCCGAAGCAAGGAGCTGAACGATGAGGTTCGACACCCCCGCCACCACCAACCCCATCGATCAGCTCAAGGTCGTCGGCAAGCCGGTGGACCGCATCGACGGTCCGCTGAAGACCACCGGCACGGCGCGCTATGCCTACGAGCGCCAGGACGTGGCTCCCCACGCCGCCTATGGCTATATCGTCGGCGCCGACGTCGCGAAGGGCCGCATCGCTGCCATCGACCAGGCGCGCGCCAAGGCTGCGCCCGGCGTGCTGGCCATCGTGACGGCGGATAACGCGGGCAAGCTCGGCAAGGGCAGCTACAACACCGCGAGGCTGCTGGGCGGGCCGAACGTGGAGCACTACCATCAGGCCATCGCGCTGGTGGTGGCCGAGAGCTTCGAGCAGGCACGCGCCGCGGCGCACTTGCTGAAGGTGCAATACACCCACGCCGACGGCGTCTACGACCTGGCCGATGCGAGGGCCGCGACCGACCGCAAGACGATCGACCGCAACAGCGCCATCGGCGACTTCCCCGGTGCGTTCGCCAAGTCCGAGGTGCAACTGGACGCGACCTATTCCACGCCCGACCATTCGCACGCGATGATGGAGCCGTTTGCCACCACGGCGGCCTGGAGCGGCGACAAGCTCACGATCTGGACCTCCAACCAGATGATCGAGTGGAACGCGTCCGAGCTGGCGACCACGCTGGGCATCGGCCGCGACAAGGTGCATGTCGTCTCGCCCTACGTCGGCGGCGGCTTTGGCGCGAAGCTGTTCTTGCGCGCCGACGCGCTGCTGGCGGCCCTGGGCGCGCGCGCAGTCAAGCGGCCGGTGAAGGTGGCGATGCAACGTCCGTTGATGGCCAACAACAGCACTCACCGGCCTGCGACGATCCAGCGCATCCGCCTTGGCGCGACGAAGGCCGGCAAGCTCACTGCCATCGGACACGAGAGCTGGTCTGGCAACCTCGTCGGCGGCAAGCCGGAGAACGCGGTGCAGCAGACGCTTTGGCTCTACGCAGGCGAGAACCGGCTGACCGGCACGCGCCTGGCCACGCTCGACCTGCCCGAGGGCAACGCCATGCGCGCCCCCGGGGAGGCGCCCGGTCTCATGGCGCTGGAGATCGCCATGGATGAACTGGCCGAAAAGCTCGGCATGGACCCGCTCGAACTGCGCGTGATCAACGACACGCAGGTCGACCCGGCAAAGCCCGAACGCAAGTTCTCGCAGCGCCAACTGGTCGAGTGCATGCGCGTCGGCGCCGAGCGCTTCGGCTGGGCACAGCGCAGCACCAAGCCGGCGCAGCGGCGCGAAGGCCGCTGGTGGATCGGCACCGGCATGGCCGCGGCCTTCCGCAACAACCAGGTCACCAAGTCCGGCGCACGCGTTGCGCTCGACCGCCAGGGCCTGGTGACGGTGGAAACCGACATGACGGACATCGGCACGGGCAGCTACACCATCATCGCGCAGACCGCGGCCGAGATGATGGGCGTGCCGCTGGAGCGGGTGGTCGTTCGGCTCGGCGATTCGACCTTCCCGGTTTCGGCGGGCTCGGGCGGCCAATGGGGCGCCAACTGCTCCACCGCCGGCGTGTATGCGGCGTGCGTGAAGCTGCGCGAAGCCGTGGCGGCGCGCGTGGGCGTGGACGTGTCGGGTGCGAGCTTCTCCGATGGCCTGGTCACCGCGGGCGGACGCAGCGTGCCTCTGGCCGGCCTGGCCGGCGACACCCCCATCGTGGCCGAAGACACCATCGAATTCGCCGAGCTGAACAAGCGCTTCCAGCAGTCCACCTTCGGCGCGCACTTCGTCGAGGTGGCCGTGGATGCCTACACCGCCGAGGTGCGGGTTCGCCGCATGCTGGCCGTGTGCGCATCGGGCCGGATTCTTAACCCCAAGTCCGCGCGCAGCCAGGTGATCGGCGCCATGACGATGGGGGTGGGCGCGGCGCTGATGGAAGAGCTGGCGATCGACAAGCGCCTGGGCTTTTTCGTCAACCACGATCTGGCCGGCTACGAAGTGCCGGTGCATGCCGACATTCCGCATCAGGAAGTGGTCTTCATGGATGAGACCGACGCCATCTCTTCACCGATGAAGGCCAAGGGCGTGGGCGAACTGGGCATCTGCGGCGTGGCGGCGGCCGTGGCCAACGCCATCTACAACGCAACCGGCGTGCGTGTGCGGGACTACCCGGTCACGCTGGACAAGCTGATCGGCAAGATGCCGCCGGTGACGTCCGCCTGAGCCCACCTCGACATCAAGCAAGGAGCATGCATTGAAATCCATGGCAATGACGGCCATTTCCCTGTCCATGGCGGCATCGGGATTCGCGCAGTCCGAAAGCAGCGTGCAGGTCAGCCGCAACGGTACACAGGCTTCGTTCAAAGGGCCCGCGCAATCGTTCACGGGCGCGGTGCGGGTCGATCCGCTCTTCCAGACTCGCCCCACGACCCATGCGACCGGCGCGTACGTGACGTTCGAACCCGGCGCCCGCACGGCCTGGCACACGCATCCGGCGGGGCAGACCCTGGTCGTCACGGCAGGCTCGGGCCATGTGCAGCGCTGGGGCGACGCGGTGCACGATATCCGGCCCGGCGACGTGGTGTGGATTCCACCTGGCCAAAAGCACTGGCATGGCGCCAGCGCCACCACGGCCATGACGCACATGGCCATCACCGAACCGGTCGATGGCAAGTCGGTCAACTGGCTGGAAAAAGTCAGCGACGCCCAATACGGAGTACGCCCATGACATCGAATCCCATTCTCCTGGCCGTCGGCACACTGGCCGTGGCTGTTGCCTTCGGCGCCAATGCGCAGGCCCAGGCGCCGGTTGCCCCTACGCAAACGCCAGCGCAGCGCATGTTCGGCGACATCGCGCCGAAGTTTGCGCAACTGACCGACGACGTGCTCTACGACGACGTCTGGAAACGCCCCGGACTGTCGCCGCGCGACCGCAGCCTGGTCACCGTGAGTGCGCTGGTTGCCATGAACCGGCCCGACCAGTTGCGCTCGCACCTGATCCGCGCACGCGACAACGGCGTGACGCAGGACGAGGTCGTCGAAACCATTACCCACCTGGCCTTCTACGCCGGCTGGCCAAGTTCCGTCACCGCCATCTCGGTGGCCAAGGACGTCTTTCAGAAAAAGTAAGAGAAGGAGTCGATTCGTGATACTTCGACAACTGGGCCGTAGCGGCCTGCAGGTCTCGGCCCTCGGCCTCGGCTGCATGGGTCTGAGCCACGGTTATGGTCCTGCGACCGACCGCAGGCAGGCCATCTCCCTGATCCGCGCCGCGGTCGAACGCGGCGTGACTTTCTTCGACACCGCCGAAGTCTATGGTCCCTATCTCAATGAGGAAGTCGTGGGCGAGGCACTTGAACCGGTGCGCGACCGCGTGGTGCTTGCCACCAAGTTCGGCTTCACTTTTGGCGACGACGGCAAGCAGCAGATCCTGAACAGTCGTCCCGAGCACATCAAGAAGGCGGTCGAGGGTTCTCTCAAACGACTGCGGACCGACGTCATCGATCTGCTTTACCAGCACCGCGTCGATCCGGACGTGCCGATCGAAGACGTGGCCGGCGCCGTCAAGGACCTCATCCAGGCCGGCAAGGTGAAGCACTTTGGCTTGTCCGAGGCCGGCGTGCAGACGATCCGGCGCGCGCATGCCGTTCAGCCGGTGACCGCCTTGCAAAGCGAGTACTCGATCTGGTGGCGTGAGCCGGAGAAGGACGTGCTTCCCACGCTGGAGGAGTTGGGCATCGGCTTCGTGCCCTTCAGCCCGCTGGGCAAGGGCTTTTTGACCGGCACGGTAGGGCCGGATGCCACCTTCGGCAGTGACGACTTCCGCAGCGTCGTGCCCCGGTTTGCCAGCGAAGCGCTGCAGGCCAACCAAGCGCTCGTCGAATTGCTGCGCAGCATTGCCAAGGAAATGGGGGCCACGCCCGCGCAGGTGGCGCTCGCCTGGCTGTTGGCGCAAAGGCCGTGGATCGTGCCGATTCCGGGCACGACGAAGCTGCCGCGCCTCGAAGAAAACATGGGCGCCGCGAGGCTGGAGCTTTCGCCGGCCGACCTGAAGAAGATGGCCGACGCCTTGGCGCAGGTCGCGGTGAAGGGCGAGCGCTATCCGGCTGCGCTGCAAGCTCGGGTCGGCCGCTAGATCTCGGGGATCGGCGAATGCCTTCGATGAATGACCCGACTCGCCGCCTGCTGCTGTCTTCGCTGGCAGGCGTCGCGTTCGGCCGCTCGACGCTGGCCGAAGCGCAAGACGCAGCGCCGTCGACGACGGACTCGACCGTACTCGTCGCCTGCTTCTCTCGCACAGGCAATACGCGTGTCGTGGCCGGATTGCTTCGGCGCGCGCTGCGCGCGCAGGAGTTCGAGATCGAACCGGCGACCGCTTATCCCGAGGACTACCTGGCCACCGTTGAACAGGCACGTCAGGAGCGCGACCGCGCCACCCAGCCGGCGCTCAGGGCGAAGGTGGCCGACATCGACCGCTACGACACCGTGCTGTTGGGCTTTCCGATCTGGGGCGAGACAGCGCCGCCGATTGTCCGAAGCTTCCTGGCGGCGCACGATCTGGCGGGCAAGACGCTGATTCCCTTCATCACGCATGGCGGCTACGGCGTGGGCAACAGCCGCGACGTGATCGCCCGGCATGCGCCGGCGGCGCGCCTTCAGGAAGGCTTCGTGATGCAGGGCGAGCAGGAGCGCCAGGTCATGGAGCGCGTGGATCACTGGCTTCGCCAACAACCTTTTCGGCGATAGCCGACATACGTCACAACCCCTGAGAGAGGCAACATGCCATGCAACACGTCACTTTGAACAACGGCATCGAGATGCCCATCGTCGGCTTCGGTGTCTTCCAGATCGCCGACGCCAAAGAATGCGAGCGCAGCGTTGCGGATGCCATCGCGGCCGGCTATCGCCTCATTGACACCGCGGCGTCCTACATGAACGAAGAAGCCGTGGGCCGCGGCCTGCGTGCCAGCGGCGTGCCACGCGAGTCGCTGTTCGTCACGAGCAAGCTCTGGGTGCAAGACGCCGGCTTCGAGCGCACGCGAGCGGCCATCGACAAGTCGCTGCAGCGGTTGCGACTCGACCATCTCGATCTCTACCTCATCCATCAGCCCTTCGGCGACGTCCATGGTTCGTGGCGCGCCATGGAAGAAGCGCAGAAGGCCGGCAAGCTGCGCGCGATCGGCCTGAGCAACTTCCACCCGGATCGAGTGATGGACATCAAGGCCTTCAACGAGATTGCCCCGGCGGTCAACCAGATCGAGATCAATCCATTTCATCAGCAGGAAGACGCCGTTGCCTTCATGCGTGAGAACGGCGTTCAGGCCGAAGCGTGGGCACCGTTCGCCGAGGGGCGCAACCACCTGTTCCAGAACCCTGTGTTGGGGGCGATTGCGGAAAAGCATGGCAAGTCGATCGGGCAGGTTGTGCTTCGATGGCTCGTGCAGCGGGGGGTCGTGGCACTGGCGAAATCCGTGCGCAAGGAGCGCATCGTGGAGAACCTGGACATTTTCGACTTTGCGTTGGCCGAAGAGGACATGGCGCAGATCGGGACGTTGGAAGCAGGCACGAGCAGCTTCTTCTCGCACCGCGATCCGGCCATCGTCAAGTGGATGAGCGAACGGCGGCTGGACGTCTGATGGCGAACCCAATTTGCCTGATCGCCGGGCTGCCGCTTGGCGAGCAAGCTTCAAGGTTCCTGCGCGCGTGCGCGGCGGCCAGCCTGATCCTCTCCGGCGTGGCAGTCGCTGCGGAGAATGCGGCGGCGCCAATGGCTGCAGTCACTGCACCTGGCAGGGTGGTCGAGCAGGCGCCGTTGGTGATTCAGGCACAAGGCAGCTTTGCGGTCGGTGGCACGGTGGTGCGGCAGCCGGGCACGTTTGACCCGGCTCGTCCCGTCATGCCGCAGGGGCAGACCCTGCACGGCGACCATGCGCGCGTCTTCTATCAGGTGCCGCAGAACCGGCGCCAGCTTCCGCTCGTCATGTGGCATGGATTTGGCCAGTTCGGAAAGACGTGGGAGACCACGGCTGACGGCAGGGAGGGCTACCAGACGATCTTCCTGCGTCGGGGCTTCCCGGTTTATCTGGTCGATCAGCCGCGCCGGGCAGGGGCGGGGCGGAGCACGGTCGCCGGGAGTGTCAGCGCAACGCCCGACGATCAGCGCTGGTTCAACATGTTCAGGCTGGGCCGCTGGCCGGAGTTTTTTGCGGGTGTGCAGTTCTCGCGGGACGCCGAGGCGCTCAATCAGTATTTCCGCCAGATGGTTCCCGACACAGGGCCCTTCGACCCTCAGGTGGCCACCCAGGCGGTGTCCGCATTGTTCGACAAGATCGGGCCGGGTGTGCTTGTGACACATTCGCACAGCGGGGGACTTGGATGGACCGTGGCCATGATGAACCCGCAGGTGCGCGGGGTCGTCGCCTATGAGCCCGGCAGCGGCTTCGTCTTTCCTTCCGGCGAAGCGCCGCCCGCGATGCCTAGCGCGGCGGGGCCGCTCGAAGCGGTCGAGGTGGCAAAGGCCGAGTTCGACAAGCTGACGCGCGTCCCCATCGTGGTCTTCTATGGCGACAACATTCCCGCGCAGCCCTCGCCGAATCCCGGCGAAGACAACTGGCGGGTTCGGCTCGCGATGGCCCGGCTCTGGGTCGAGGCCATCAATCGACACGGGGGCGATGCCACCTTGGTGCACTTGCCCCAGATCGGCATCCGGGGCAACACGCACTTTCCATTTTCAGATCTGAACAACGTGCAGATTGCCGATCTGATGTCGGACTTTCTGGCCCGCAAGAACCTGGACTGAGGATTCGGGCGTTGTCGGGCGGCACTGAGCGCACGGCACGATCTGAAAGACGTTGACGGGGCGGCCCCAGCGGGCACTGCAGGCAGGCGGGCCCTACAGGTAGGTCCACAGCATCTTCGTCGCCAGCAGGTAGAGCAGGCCGGCGAAGACGCGGCGCAGCAGGACGATGGGCAGCCGATGCGCGGCGCGGGCACCCATCGGCGCGGTCAGCACGCTGCCGGCCACGATGCCGGCGAGCGCGGGGCCGTAGACGAAACCCAGTGCGAGGGGCGGCAGGCCCGGGACGCTCCAGCCGCTGAACACATAGCCCAGCGTGCCCATCACGGCCACCGGAACGCCCAGGGCGGCGCCGGTGCCGATCGCGGTGGTCATCGAGACCCCGCAGAACAGCATGAACGGCACGGTGAGGAAAGCGCCGCCCGCCGAGACGAGCCCGCAGATCACGCCGATCACGAGCCCGATACCGACCAGGGCAGGCGTGCCCGGCAGCGTGCGCGCGGCCGACGGCTTGCGCCCCAGCAGGATCTGCGTGGCCCCCGCGTAGACGATGGCGCTGAAGGCCAGGGCCAGTGCGCGCTGCGGCACCCATGCCGACATCGCGGTGGCCAGTAGCGCCCCGACGACCATGGCCGGGCCCAGGCGCTTCACCAGGGCCCAGTCGACGCCGCCCAGGCGATGGTGCGCACGCACGCTGGCGCTGGAAGTGAACATGATCGACGCCATGCCCGTTCCCAAGGCCAGATGCACCACATGGTCCGGCGCGAACTGCTGCGCCGTGAACATCGCCGCCAGCACAGGCACCAGCGTCATCCCCCCGCCGATGCCGAGAAGCCCCGCCAGAAAGCCCACGAAGGCGCCGGTGGCGAAGTAGAGTGCGATCCAGATCATGCGTGGAGTATGGGCGATGGCGCCCATCCGGCCGCGCCGTCGCTTCGCCTCAGTGCTGCATCAGTTCGTCCGAGATCGCGCGGTACATCGGCAGCATGACCGGATCGCTCGCCGAGTTGGCTGCCGCGGGGTGCGAGGCAAAGCGGGCGATCACGACCTGCGCCTTCGGATCGATGTAGATGGCCTGGCCATGAACGCCGCGGGCCATGTAGGCGCCGTGGTCGTCATGCGAGATCCACCACATGTCCTTGTAGCTCCAGCCCTTAAGCAGCGCGTTGGCCGGCGTCGCGAACACTTCGCGGTTGCCGCCGGCGCGGATGCTGTCGACGGCGGCCTTGGGCACGATGACCTGTCCGTTGTAGCGGCCGTCCAGGCGCATCATCTCGCCGAAGCGGGCCAGGTCGCGGGTGGTCACATTCAGGCCGCCGCCGGCGAACTCGTTGCCCGCCGAATCGAGCGCGAAGATGCCGTCGCGCTCCGCGCCGAGCTTGCTCCAGATGCGCTCCGACAAAAGCTCGCCCACGTTCTTGCCCGAGACGCGGCGCACCAGCCAGCCGGCCACATCCGAATTGACGGTCTGGTAGGCGAAGGTCGAACCGGGTTCGTTCGCCTTGTCCACCGTCTTCGCGAAGTCGTAGAAATTGGTCGGGCCGCTGTAGTCGGCGGGGCGCGGCAAGATGCCGCCCGCGCGCACGTAGGTCCAGATCTCGGCCTTGGGGTCGGCGTAGTTTTCGGAGAAGCGCACGCCGCTGGTCATGTCCAGCACGTCCTGCACCGTGGCTTGGGCGAAGCCTGACTCCTTGAGTTCGGGGATGTATTGCGTGACCAGGGCCTTGGGGTCGAGCTTGCCCTCGGCGATGAGCGTCGCGGCCAGGGTGCCGACGAAGGACTTGGTGACCGACATCGCGATGTGTTGCGTGTGCGCGCTGGTCACGCCCCAATAGCGCTCGTAGGCGATCTTGCCCTTGTGCAGCACGACCACCGAATCGGTATAGCCGGCGGCCAGGGCCTGCGCGACGGTCATGTCCTGGCCGCCGTTCATGGGCTTGAAGTGCAGCTGCTCCAGCTTGCCGTCAGAAGCGCCCGAAAGCTTGGCCACCGCTCCTTCGCCGCGCCACACGCTGTGGGTGGGCATGAACTGGCTCCAGTTGGAGAAGGACCAACGGGTCTGGGGAAACTTGTAGTAGCTGGCGTCGGCGCGCTGGATGGTCTTGTCGGCCGGCGGCGGTGCGCCCTTCATCCAGCCCATCACGGCCGGGTCGGAGGCCGCGGCGTCGAGCGGGGCGGGGGACTGCGCGGCTGCGCTGAGGCAGAGGAATGCGGCGGCAATGGCCGTGCAGGTGACAGTCAGGGTGGCGGTCTTGGATCTCATGGGTCTTGTCTCTCTTTGGTTCTGCCCTTGCGGCAGCCAAAAAGTCTAGGACGCCATGCGTCATGGGGTGTTCGGCTTTGCGAACCCGGGATGTAACGCCTTGCCACTTTGCGGCGTTCAGCTTTCAGGGCGCCACAAAACAGAAAGCCCTCCGCCAAGTGGTCTTGGTCGGAGGGCCCCTGCGACTCCGGGGTACCCGTGAGGGCTTGGCCGGCGCCGTGAAGTCAGTGTCTCAACAGTGGCGGGGTCTGTGCATCAGCGCGTGCCAATACTGCATGCAAGCACGGGCCGACAGGCGTCGGCGGCTTCCTGCGTCGTCTCCCGCACTGCGGGTTCGGATCAGGAAAGGTGCTTTCCGACCAGGCCGGACATCTCGAACATCGTGACTTCAGGCTTGCCCATCACCGCCTGGAGCTTGGCATCGCAAAGGATGTTGCGCTTGTTGGCGGGGTTTTGCAGGTTGTTGGCCTTGATGTAGTCCCACAGCAGCTTGGTGACCTGAGTACGAGGCTGAGGCGTGGCGCCAATGATGGCTGCCAGTTCGTTGCTGGGGGTCAGAGCGCGCGTGAACGCGGTTTGCTTCTTTTCAGTGGTCATGGGGCGGATTCTACGGGCGCAAGGAAAAGCGCCCGGCCGGCGGCCAAACGGCGGTGCCCGGGCTACAGCGAAGGCGAGCGCCGGCGCACCGGCAACGTGACGATGACCGTGCTGTGCTGGCGAAGGTCGTGCAGTTCGCCCTGGGCCTCGATGCGCAGGCCCAACTGGCCTTCGGAGCTGTCCATCCGCTCCAGCAGATCGGCCACGGGCACGGAGCAATTCCACGAACCGGCATCGCGCGGGCCGCAAGCCACCTTGCTGCGCATGACCGCCTGGCCGCCCGGCGCCGATCGAACGAAGGGGAACACGTTGACCTGCTCCAGCCGGTCGGTGGCGATGAAGGTCAGCGTCAGCGGGCCGCCCTGGCCGTCCAGGTGCGTGGGCGTGACGCCAAACACCACGAAGGGTGCGTCGTTGGAGACGTAGCGGGTGACGGACGGATGCCCGTCCAGCGTCGATTCGTACTGTCCGGCGCCATGGGCCGCCGTTGCGCCCAGCGCTGCCGCGAGCGCGGCGACGACGCCCGCCCAGACCATCTTCGGGATGCGCATGATGGATGTCTCCGGCTGTCTCCAGGACGCGCATTCTGACGTTGGCGCGCCATACGTCAATCAACGTATGTACGCAGCCGATCCGCTGGCCCCTCGCTCAGGGCGTGGCGGCCTGCTCAACCGACGCGAAAGTGGCGGGCCAGGCGTGCGAGCGCATCCTCGGCATCGTCGGCGAGCGCCAGCACGGAGCGGGTGAGCATGAGGTTGGCGCGCTGGCCCAGGCCTTCGACCATCAGGCCGCTGGCGCGCTCGCGCAGCACGCCTTGGGCGTCCGGTTGGCATTCGATCTGTTCGCCCACGCGTTGCGCGTAGGTGCTGGCCGGAATGCCATAGCCCACGACCGGCAGGCCGAGCGCGACCGCAAAGCCCACTTCGAACACCGTGCCGGAATCGGGTTCGAGGCCGCGAAATGGCGCCAGGTTGGCAATCACGCCATCGCAGGTTTTGATGAGCGCGATGTTGTCGTCGTAGATGCGTTGCGCATGCGCCTGGTCGTCGCCGTCGAAACCGTGGGGCAGGTTGCCGTCCGAGGGCGGCACGGCCACGAGGTGCAGACGCTTGCACGCCGTGCTCAGGGCGGCGAAGAACGGCGCGCAGTCCGCACGAAAGACATCGGGGCCGGCGAGATAGATGCGCGGTGCGGCGCGCTGGGCAGAATCGTTCGAAGGCATGAGACCGATTGTCGTCGGTGCATGGCGCTCGATACGTCAATCAACGTATGCCGTGGGCGCGCACGCCGAAGCAACATGAGCGCCGTTCACCCACGCAACCCCATCGACACGACGAGGAAAGCCAATGATCCACGGCGACATATCGAGCAGCCACGACACCGTCGGCGTGGCAGTGGTCAACTACAAGATGCCCCGCATGCACACGCGCGCCGAGGTGCTGGCCAACTGCAAGCAGATCGCCGACATGGTGGTGGGCCTGAAGGCGGGCCTGCCGGGCATGGACCTGGTGATCTTTCCGGAATACAGCACCCACGGGATCATGTACGACAGCGCGGAGATGTACGAGAACGCGGCGTCCGTTCCCGGCTTCGAGACGGAGATCTTTGCGCAGGCCTGCCGCAAGGCCAAGGTGTGGGGCGTGTTCTCGCTCACCGGCGAGCGCCATGAGGAGCATCCGAACAAGGCGCCCTACAACACGCTCATCCTGATGAACGACCAGGGCGAGATCGTCCAGAAGTACCGCAAGATCATGCCCTGGGTGCCCATCGAGGGCTGGTATCCGGGCAACTGCACCTACGTGAGCGACGGTCCCAAGGGCCTGAAGATGAGCCTGATCATCTGCGACGACGGCAACTACCCCGAGATCTGGCGCGACTGCGCCATGAAGGGCGCCGAGCTGATCGTGCGCTGCCAGGGCTACATGTATCCCGCCAAGGAACAGCAGATCCTCATCAGCAAGGCCATGGCCTTCGCCAACAACACCTACGTGGCGGTGGCCAACGCTGCAGGCTTCGATGGCGTGTATTCGTACTTCGGCCATTCGGCCGTGATCGGCTTCGACGGCCGCACGCTCGGCGAATGCGGCGAAGAAGAGATGGGCGTGCAGTACGCCGCGCTCTCCAAGAGCCTGATCCGCGACTTCCGCAAGAACGGCCAGAGCGAGAACCACCTGTTCAAGCTGCTGCACCGAGGCTACACCGGCATGATCAATTCCGGCGAAGGCGACCAGGGCGTGGCTGCCTGTCCCTACGAGTTCTATGGCAAGTGGATCGCCGATCCGCAAGGCACGCGGGAGATGGTCGAGTCGTTCACCCGCAAGACCGTCGGCACGGCCGAGGCGCCGATCGAAGGCATTCCCAACGAAAACAGCGCGGCCACGCACCGCTGAAAACGAGGCGCGGCATGAGCGATCCGCTGGCGGCATGGCGCCTGGGCAGCGAGCCCTATTACCAGCCGCAGGGCGACGAGTGCGATCGCTTCGAGGCGGCATGGTCACGCCGCTTGCCGCTGCTGCTCAAGGGCCCGACCGGCTGCGGCAAGACGCGCTTCATCGAGCACATGGCCTGGCGCATGGGCCGTCCGCTCGTCACCGTGGCCTGCAACGAAGACACCACTGCAGGCGATCTGCTGGGCCGCTGGCTGCTGGAAGACGGTGCCACCCGCTGGCAGGACGGGCCGCTGGCGCTGGCGGCGCGCCACGGCGGCATCTGCTACCTGGACGAGATCGTCGAAGCCCGGCCCGACACCGTGGTCGCGATCCATCCCCTGACCGACACGCGGCGCATGCTGCCGCTGGATCGGGCGAGCGAGGTGATCCGCGCGCATCCCGACTTCATGCTGGTGGTGAGCTACAACCCCGGCGGCAGCCGCGAGCTCAAGCCTTCGACACGCCAGCGCTTCTGCGGCATGCGCTTCGGCTACCCCGATGCGGAAGACGAGGCCGAGATCCTGATGCGTGAAGGCGGTGTCGATGTGGAGATGGCCTCCGCGCTGGTGGCGCTGGGCCGTCGCACGCGTCGGCTGGCGGGCCACGGGCTGGAGGAGGGCGCGTCGACCCGCATGCTGGTGCGCGCCGCGCAACTGCTACGCCAGGGCATGTCTGCGCGCGACGCGTGCATCGCCGCGCTGGTGGTGCCGCTGACCGACGAAGCGGCGCTTTGCGACGCGCTGATGGCGGCCGTGGATGCGTCCTTCTGACTCCGAAAACACGGGCGCCGCGCATGAGTTGCGCATGATCGGCCCGTGGCTGCGCATGCTTTGGGGCATTGCGCCGCCGCTGATGGCGGTGCCTGCTGGCACCGATGGGGCGATGCCTGCGCCCTGGCTGTCGCGAACGGGCATTCATCTGCCGCCGGTGCCGCCAAGGCTGGACGCGGACCAAGGCGCGAACTGGCTGCGCGCCGCCAGCGCACATGCCGCCGCCCACCTCGTGTTCTCGCGCAGCGTGTTCATGCGCGAAGGCGCGGCGCCCGTCACCGTGGCGCTGACGGGGCTGCTCGAAGATGCGCGGGCGGAGGCGCTGGCGGCGCGCGAGCTGCCAGGACTGGCCCGCCTTTGGAGCAGCCAGCACGTGGCACGCCCGGAGGACGGCGACGATTTCGAAGCCCTGATGGCACGCCTCTCGCGCGCGCTCGCCGATGCCGACTACGACGATCCGCACCCCTGGGTGCGCAAAGGCCGCGCCATGTTCTGGCAGGACCAAGCACAGCGCGTGCTGCGCGTACCCGATGCGCGACAGATGCGTGCCTTGGCATCGACGCTCGGCCACGACATCGGCCAGATGCGCATGGGCTTCAACCTGCGCATGCATCGCCCCCAACCGTACTACCGGGACGACAACCGCTGGCTGTGGCACGCCGAAAGCCTTCAGGCCTCCAAGCCGCAACCCGCCCCGGCGCCGGCAACGCCGCGCGAACGGACCCTGCAAGAGCCGCCGCCCGCGACCCTCTTGAGTTGGCGCTATCCGGAGTGGGACCATCGCGCCGCCGTGATGCGCAGCGATTGGTGCACCGTCAGCGAAGGGCCGGCGCCCGAGGCGGATGTTGCAATGGCGCCGGTCGACGCATCCCCGCCGCCGCTTGCGCTCGTTCAGGCGCTGGCGCGCGCGGCCCGGGATGCGCGCAGCTGGCAACCCCATGCGCTGTCTGGCGACGAGATCGACCTGCGCGAAGCCGTGCAGTTGGCGGTGTTGCAGCGATCTGGCTTGTCGGGCGCGTCACTGCGTCCCTACCAGCGCACGCGCACCGTGCCGCGGCGCATGGCCGCCGCGCTGCTGGTGGATGCGTCGGCATCCAGCGCCGCCCGGCTGGCGGACACCGGCGCCCGCGCCCTCGATCGCCAGTGTGCGCAGGCCGCCACGCTGGCGCAGGCCATGCTGCGAGCGGGGTGGCGCGTGTCGATCCATGGTTTCTGTTCCGACGGGCGGCATCGTGTGCAGATGCATCGCGTGCTCGACTACGGCGCGCCGTGGGATGCGCAGGCCGCGGCGCGACTGGCTGGCCTGCGTGCCGGCTTGTCGACGCGCCTGGGCGCGGTGCTGCGCCACGGCACTCGCCACTTGGCCGCTCGATCCGACGAAGGGCGCTGGGTCGTCGTGCTTGGCGACGGCGAGCCGCATGACGTCGACGTGCATCTGGACGGGCATCTGGCCGCGGACGCGCATGCGGCTGTGCAGGCGGCGCGCCGGACCGGCGTGCATGTCGTCTGTCTGCGCCCCGCATCCGAAGGCGGGCATGCGGCCCAACTGGTGTTCGGCATGGGTGCCACGGCGGCTGCCGGCCCCGACGTCGCGTCGTGGACGCGCACCATTGCGCGGCTGCTGGACCGATAGCCGTGCGCCGACGCGGAGCGAGCGCCGGCTAGAAGCGGTGCCCGAAGGTCAGGTAGAAGCCCTGGTTCTCGTCCTTGCCCTTGGCGAACTCGGCGCTGACGACCATGTTCGCTTCGGGCTTGACGATGAAGAACACGCCGCCGCCGACCATCGGATAGACCTGGTCGCCGCTGCAACTCTTGCCATCGCCGTACAGGCATGACACGCCGGCGAATGCCTTCACGCCCCAGCGCGGCAAGACCATGTAGCGGTCTTCCACTTCGAGCGTGAGCGCGTTGCGGCCCAGGTACTGCCCCGAGGTGTAGCCGCGAAGCTGGACCGTGCTCTCGCGCGAGGCCGGTGCGTCCTTGGTCCAGCGGCCCTTGGCATGCGCCACCAGCACATTGTTCTTGCCGGTGGTGGCATACCACTTGATGTCTGCGGTCAGGGCATCGTAGTTGTCGTCGCTGCCCAGGCTTTCGCGATAGGCGAGGTTGTGCAACTGCGCATAGACGCCGCTCGTGGGGTTGTTGGTGTTGTCGCGCGTGTCGTACGAGGTGATCAGGCCGGCGCCGGCAGACACCAGCCCGGCCAGGCCCGCCTGCTCCAGGATCAGGTCGGACGTCGGGTCCAGCCCGTCGACGGCGTAGTTGGCATAGAGCGCCTGCGCACCCACATACCAGTTGGGCAGCACTTCGTGCTGGTAGCGCACGAAGAAGGCACGCAGGTTCTCGTCGGAGCGCACCTCGCGCCCGGTGCCCAGGAAGTCGAGGTAGTCGTTGCTGACCTTGCCGCCCACCGCGCCGACGGACAGGCGCTCGCGATCGGCGTTCCAGAACGCCTTGCTGCCCACTGCCACGGTGGTCGACGAGGTGTTCGACGTCTGCCCCTGCACGGCAAAGAGCGATGGTTCCGATTGCTCGTCGAAGCGCGTGACATAGCCCACCATGCCTCCGGCCGAAGTTCCCAGCTTGGGGTTGCTGCTGACCAGCGGCACCAGCAGCCACGGCGATCTGTCGTGGCTCTGCGAGCCGGCCTGTTCGCCTTTGGGAGTACTGCCGTCGGGCATGGAACCCGCCGAAGTGCTGCTGTCGGATTGCGCATGGGCAACCAAGCAGGTCATGGCAGTCAGGGCTGCCGCGCAGAGTGAGGATCTGAGGTGTCGGCGCATCGCCGCATCCTAAGGCATCACCGGCAATGCCGGCTCCGGCGGCGTCGGTAACCGCAACGCGCCGCTCCATTGCCGCTCGCCTATCGATATGCGCAAACCTTCCAACGCAAACAGGCAAGCGTTCCTAGCATCGGGCTTCTTTCGAGATCACCTTCCTCAGGAGCATCACTTGACTGCCAGCCTCACGCACAACGACAACATCGACACCCGCTTTGGCGACCTGCGCATCCGTCGCGTCTCCGGGCACATCGGCGGCGAGGTCCTCGACCTTCGGCTGGATGAACAACTGACCGACGAAACCTTCGCACACCTGAAGGCCGCATTGCTTGCGCACAAGGTGCTGTTCGTGCGCGGCCAGTCGCATCTGGACGACGCCTCTCATCAGGCCTTCGGCGAGCGCTTCGGCCGCATCGTGGCGCACCCGACCGTTCCGGCGCCGGGCGACACCAAGCTGCTGGAGCTCGATGCATCGAAAGGGGGCGGCCGGGCTGACTCCTGGCACACCGACGTGACCTTCGTGGAGGCCTTTCCCAAGATTTCGATTCTGCGCGGCGTGACCATTCCGGCCTATGGCGGCGACACGGTTTGGGCCAATACAGCGCGTGCCTACGAAGTGCTGCCCGATGCGCTCAAGCGCCTCGTCGAATCGCTGTGGGCGGTACACGGCAACGACTACGACTATGCGGCCGACCGATCGGATCTTTCGGAGCAACGCCTGCGCCATCACCGAGATGTGTTCGTGTCGGCCCACTACGAGGCCGAGCATCCGCTGGTGCATGTCCATCCCGAAACCGGGGAGCGCGCGCTGATCCTTGGTCATTTCCTCAAGAAGATCGTGGGCCTGTCCAGCAACGAATCGCAGCGCCTGTTCGAGCTGTTGCAGTCGCGTGCCGTGCGGCTCGAAAACACCGTTCGCTGGCAGTGGCAGAAGGACGACGTGGCGATCTGGGACAACCGCGCAACGCAGCACTACGCCGTCAACGACTACGGCAACCAGCCGCGTGTGGTTCGCCGCGTCACCGTGCATGGCGAGGCGGCCGTTTCGGTCGATGGACAGCGCAGCCGCACGCGGCGTCGGCCCGATGCCAGCAACGATTCGCAAGTCGACGCCGTCATTGCGGCCACCGCTTGAACACAGGAGCGATGCAGATGACCCACATCGAATCCAGTTCTCGCCGGCGGGTGCTGGCGGCAGGCGCCGCGCTGGGAGCAGGTGCGCTTCTGCCAGGGCTCGCGCTGGCGCAGGGCGGTGCGAAGAAGTTCCAGGGCGTGACGCTCAACGTCTCGACCTTCAGTGCCACCTATCCCAAGCTGCTGCAGCAGTGGCTTCCGGAGTTCGAGGAGGCGACGGGCGCCAAGGTCAATTTCGACGCGCCGTCCTTCCCGATCTACAACCAGCGTGTCGACCTGGAGCTTTCCACCCGCGGCGCCGCCTATGACGTGGTGAACGTCACTTTCATCTACTCGAGCCGCTGGATCGGCTCTGGCTGGCTCACGCCGCTGGACGACTATCTGCGCAATCCGAACCTCACCTCGCCGGATTTCGACGTCCAGGATTTCCTGCCCGGCGCCCGTGCGCCCGAAACCGGCAAGGACGGCAAGCTCTACGGCATCCCGTGGACTGCAGAGGCGTTGCTCTCGGTTTCGTCCCGTTTCGATCTTGTCGCCCGCGAAGGACTGGCCTTTCCCGAGACCACCGACGATCTGCTCAGGGTGCTGCGCGTGGTCAACAAGAAGGAGCGGGTGGCAGGATTCGTCTCGGACAGCCACTACGGCTGGACCTTCGTGCCTTACCTGCATGCCTTCGGAGGCGACGTCTTCCGCAAGGCGCCGGACGATCTCTTCCCCACGCTCGACACGCCGGAGACCGTGGCTGCCGCCGACTTCTACGCCAATCTCCTGCGCGAGTTCGGCCCCGACGGTGCCATCACGTACCAGCCCGACCAGGTGACGCAGGCGCTCAAGCAGGGGCGCGTGAACTTCGCGGACGCGGGGCAACTCCACTTGGCGCAGCTTGGGGACAGGAACACGAGCAAGACGGTCGACACCCTGAAGTTCGGCCTGGTGCCCAAGGGCCCTGCCGGGCGCTTTCCCGGTACGGCCGTGCATGGGCTTGGCATACCGGCCGGCTCGAAGAACAAGGAGGCGGCGTGGGCGTTCATCCAATGGGCGCTGTCCAAGCAGACGACGCGGCGTGCCGTGGCGGCCGGCTACGGTTCTCCGGCAAGGCGCAGCGACATCGATTCGCAGGCCTATCGATCGCGGCAAGTGGTGAACGGCAGTGACCTTGCCCAACTGGCGATCGATTCGATCGAGCTGGCTCAGAAGAGCGGCCACATGAAGTACCGCACCGTGTCGGTCTATCCCCAGGTCGATCAGCAGCTGAACAAGGCGATCGCCCTGATCGCCAGCGGGCAGGCCACGGCAAAGCAGGCGATGCAGCAGGCACAGGCGCAGTCGATCGCCGAGCTCAAGCGCTCCGGGTTGAGCCTCTAGCCATGGTCGCTGTCTTTCTTCGCGGCGCCGGTTGGCAGGCGCAGCGCCAGCGTGCCTTCATGGTTGGCCTGGCACCGGCGCTGCTGGTGCTGGTCGCCATCACCCTGGTGCCTGCAGGCGCGTTGGTGGTGGGCAGCCTCACGCCGCTATCGCTCACCGATCCGGCGAACACCTTCCGCTTCGACGACCCACTCGTCAACTACCGGCACCTGCTGGCCGACGAGCGCTTCTTGCAGTCGATCGGCACGCAGCTCAAGCTCTCGCTGTCGAGCGTGGCGCTGCAACTGAGCTTCGGCCTCTGCATCGCCCTGCTGCTCAACGGGCGCTCGCGTGTGCTGTCCGCAAGCCGGACGGCATTCCTGATTCCGATGGTGCTGCCGCCCGTCGTCGTGGCCTTGATCTGGAAGATCCTCTACACGCCGGACATCAGCCCCATGCATCGAGCCCTGGAGGCGATTGGCTGGCCAGTGCGCTCGCTCATCGCCAACCCGGATACGGCGCTGTGGGCCATCACGGTGGCCGAGACGTGGCAGTGGTTTCCCTTCACGATGCTGATGGTGCTTGCGGCACTGCAGACACTGCCGCCAGACCCGGTGGAAGCGGCCAATCTGGACGGCGCAAGCCGCTGGCAGTTGTTTCGCTACATCGTCTTTCCCCACATCCGGCCCGTGCTGGTGGTCTGCGGCCTGTTCCGGCTGATCGACAGCTTCAAGGCCTTTCCCCTGATCTATGTGCTCACCGATGGCGGACCGGGCACGGTCACCGAAGTCACCAACTACTACGGCTTCATCCAGGCGTTCAACTTCTCCTACTGGGGGTATGGCAGCGCGATCGCAGTAGCGATCCTGACTGGCGTCTTCCTGTTGAGTTGGGCCGTGGGCAAGCTGGGATGGAACAGCCATGAGCAGCACCCTGAACATTGATCTTCCCCTGGCAGTACTGCAACCGGCCGCCATTCGGCGCCCGCGCTGGTTGCGCCAGCACGCGCGTGTGCTGGTCGCCCTCGTGCTGTTGTTCCTGGTGTTGCTGCCCTTCCTCTGGCTCGTGCAGCTTGCATTCCGCCCGGCGGCGCAAGTGTTCGACGACGCACTGTTGTTCAAGCCGACGCTGGATGGGTTCATGGGCCTGCTCAAGGGCAACTTTCCTCGTTCGTTCGCCAACAGCCTGCTGGTGAGCACGCTGTCGACGTCGCTCTCTCTGGCCGTCGGCGTGCCTGCCGCCTACGCGCTCGCGCGCTGGAACTTCAGATGGCGGCGCAATGTGGCGCTGTGGATTCTCGTCACGCGCATGGCACCGCCCATCGCCTTCACCATCCCCTTCTTCCTGGCTTATCGATGGCTGGGGCTGCAGGACACGGTGATCGGACTGGCGCTCGTCTACCTGACCTTCAACCTCGCCATCGTCATCTGGCTGATGCAGACCTTCTTCGAGTCCTTGCCACCCGCACTGGAGGAGGCCGCCTGGATCGACGGTTGCGGCGTCTGGCAGGCTTTCTGGCGGATCACGCTGCCGCTGGCGGCACCCGGGCTGGCGGCCACTGCGGTGCTGTGCTTCGTGTTCTCGTGGAACGACTTCTTCTACGCATTGGTCCTGACCCGGACGCAGGCGGTCACCGCGCCCGTGGCGATCGTCAACTTCCTTCAGTACGAAGGCTGGGAATGGACCAAGATCGCCGCCGCCGGCACGCTGGTCGCGCTGCCGGTGGTCATCTTCACGGTGCTGGTGCGCCGCTATCTCGTGCATGGCCTGACGGCCGGCAGCGTCAAGGACTGACCCAAGGACCCCGAATGTCTTCTCTTCAATTGCGCAACGTTTTCAAGCACTACGACCAGACGCCGGTGATCCACGGCGTGGACATCGACATCCCTGACGGCGAATTCGTCGCCCTGGTCGGCCCGTCGGGCTGCGGAAAGTCGACCTTGCTGCGCGCCATCGCAGGTCTGGAAGGCATCAGTGGCGGCGAGATTCGCCTGGGCGGGCGCGTCATCAACGACGTCGCGCCCCGTGACCGCGGCATCGCGATGGTGTTCCAGAACTATGCGTTGTATCCGCACATGTCGGTGCGCGAAAACCTCGGCTTCGCAATGAAGCTGCAAGGTGTGCCACGGGCGGAGATCAACACCCGCGTGCTGGAGGTTGCGCAGGTGCTCGGGCTCACGCCGCTGCTCGATCGGCGGCCCCGTCAGTTGTCGGGCGGCCAACGGCAGCGCGTGGCAATGGGCCGTGCCATCGTGCGGCGGCCCGAGGCATTCTTGTTCGACGAGCCGCTGTCCAACCTCGACGCCAAGCTGCGCGTACAGATGCGGACCGAGATCCGCGCCTTGCACCAACGACTTCGCACCACCACCATCTATGTGACGCACGACCAGGTGGAGGCCATGACCATGGCAGACCGCATCGTGGTACTGCGCGACGGGCGGGTGGAGCAGGTGGGTACGCCGCTTGAACTGTACGACCGGCCGCGTAACGCATTCGTTGCCGGATTCATCGGCTCGCCCTCGATGAATTTCATTCCGGGCCGCGTCACCGTCGGCGCATCGGGTACCCATGTGCTGACCGACGATGGCCTGTCACTGCCGCTGGTGCAGGGCGCAGCGCCCGAGGGTGCCAGAGTGCTCTACGGGGCGCGGCCCGAGCACTTCGAGTTCGTGAGTTCCACCAGTCACAGTGCCGAGGTGATCGTGGTGGAACCGACCGGAGCCGAGACGCAGGTGGCGCTGCGCCTGGGCCGCCACGAGGTGTTGGCGGCGTTTCGCGAGCGCCTTCAGGCAAGGCCCGGGGAAAGACTGGCGCTGCGGCCGCAGGCCGCGCACGCGCATCTTTTCGACGCCGACAGCGGGCTTCGACTCAATTGAGGGTTGCGGCCCCGTTCTCACCGCTGCCTTCGACTTGCGCGCTGGCGGCAGGTTCTGCCCGCGCGGTCACCGCCGCCTGCACCACCTCCTGCGTCAGGCTGGGCGAGAACGACTCGATGAAGGCATATACATAGCGGCGCAGGTAGCTGCCGCGACGCAGCGCCAGTCGCGTGTGGTTCACGCCGAACAGGTGGCCCGCATCCACAGCGCGAAGGCCGGTGTCCCGCTCGGCCTCGAACGCCATGCTGGCCACGATGCCCACGCCCATGCCCAGACCCACGTAGGTCTTGATGACGTCGGCGTCCATGGCGGCAAGCGCAATATCGGGCTGCAGGCCGGCGCCTGCAAAGGCGAGGTCGATGCGCGTTCGGCCGGTCAGTCCGGCGTCGTAAGTGATGAGTGCGTGTTCGGCCAGTCGCTCGAGCGTGATCGTGCCGTCGAGCACCGGATGGCCGGGCGGTGCGATCACGCAATGCGTCCACCTGTAGCTGGGCAGGGCGACGAGTTGGTCGTGGTCGGCCAGGCCCTCGGTGGCGATGGCGACGTCGGCTTCGCCTTCGAACAGCATCTGCGCCACTTGCCGGGGCGAGCCCTGGTGCAGCCGCAGCCGCACGCCCGGGAACCTGGCGCGAAACTCCTGCACAGCTTCGGGAAGGGCGTAGCGTGCTTGCGTGTGGGTGGCGGCAATCGAGAGTTCGCCGCGTGTCTGATGCGCGAAGTCCTCGCCGGCCTTGCGCAGGTTGCCAGACTCCAGCAACACGCGCTCGATGATCGGCAGCACGTGCTCGCCCGGCGCTGTGAGGCCGGTCAGACGCTTGCCCGCGCGAACGAACAGCTCGATGCCCAGTTCCTGCTCCAGCTCGCGAATCTGCCGGCTCACGCCCGGTTGCGAGGTGTGCAGCGCCTCGGCGGCGTCGGTCAGGTTGAAGTTGCGGCGCACGGCCTCTCGGACGGTGCGAAGTTGCTGGAAGTTCATGAGGGGTGCAAGCGGGCAGCGTCGGGCCCGGGCAGCTTTGGGCGCACTCATTCTGGAGTGCCGAGGGGCACACACCAACGACAGAGTTCTTGCTTGCTTATGGGTTGAATGCTTATTCGGCCCCGCAGCTAAGGGCTCGGCCGCCATATGCGTTTTTCGTGCTTGGATGTGCGAAGTGCTTCGTTCTCCTGCCTCGGCTTGCCGCGAAGAATCGGTCGCCTTGCACATCGACGGATTCGAGAACCATGAACACACAACGACGCAGCTTCATCTTCCGCGCCGCCCTGGGCGCCGCGGCGACGGCCGCCGGCCTGGCCGGTATCGGCGCGGCTCCGGCCGCCCTTGCACAGCAGCAGGCGGGCGCCTCGGCGGCTCCCATCACGTTGCTGAATGTGTCCTACGACCCCACCCGCGAACTCTATGCCGACTACAACAAGGCATTCGCCGCCTATTGGAAGGGCAAGACGGGGCAGCAGGTAAGCATCAAGCAATCGCACGGTGGCTCCGGCAAGCAGGCGCGCTCGATCATCGACGGGCTGGAGGCCGACGTGGCCACGCTGGCGCTGGGTGGCGACACCGACGCGCTGGTCAGCAACGGCCAGTGGGTCAAGGCCGACTGGCAAAAGCGCCTGCCGCACAACGCGTCGCCCTACACATCGACCATCGTCTTCCTGGTGAAGAAGGGCAATCCCAAGGGCGTGAAGGACTGGGACGATCTGCTCAAACCCGGCCTGCAGGTGATCACGCCCAATCCCAAGACCTCGGGCGGCGCGCGCTGGAACTACCTGGCCGCGTGGGAGTTTGCCAAGCGCAAGTACGGCGGCGATGCGCAGGCCAAGGACTTCGTGGCCCGGCTCTACCGCAACGTGCCGGTGCTCGATACCGGCGCACGGGGCAGCACCATCACCTTCGTGCAGCGCGGCGTGGGCGACGTGCTGCTGGCCTGGGAGAACGAGGCCTTCCTCGCGCTGCGCGAGTTCGGTGCAGAGAAGTTCGAGATCGTCGTTCCGTCGGTGTCGATCCTGGCCGAGCCGGCGGTGACGGTGGTGGACAAGGTGGTCGACAAGCGCGGCACGCGCGTCGTGTCGGAGGAATACCTCAAGTACCTCTACAGCGACGAAGGCCAGGACATCGCCGGCAAGCACTTCTATCGCCCGACCTCTGAAAAGGCGCAAGCCAAGTACGCAAAGCAGTTCCCCAAGCTCGCGCTCTTCACCATCGACGAAGCCTTCGGCGGCTGGAGCAAGGCGACGCAGGCGCACTTCGCCGAAGGCGCGAGCTTCGATCAGGTCTACACCAACAACCAGAAGTAGCGAGCAGCTGCCAAGGGCAGCGCGCCGATTCAGGCTTGTGCCGCGGGCGCCACGCTGGCCCCTTGCACGTTGTGGCGCTCCAGCGCTTGCGCCACGAAGCCGCTGGCCTTCATCGCCTCGACGAAGTCGTGCAAGGCGCGGGCGGCTCCGGCGCCGCGCGACGCCGGCATGCCCATCGCCTGCTGGATCACCATGAAGCGGCCGGGCAGCATCCGCAGGCCCGCACCAGCGGCGGCGGCCTCGGCTTGCAGCACCTGCCGGATGCCGGCAGCCACGTCGGCCTCGCCCGCGCGAAGCGCCTGCATGACGCCGGCCGCGCCGGGCACGCGCACGATGGTCGCCGCTTTCAGCTCGCGCGTGAGGAACAGGTCGTAGGCGCTGCCCTCGCCGACGGCCACCCGCAGGCCCTCACGATCGACCGCGTCGTTGGCCTGGATGGAAGAGGCCGATGGCACGAGGTAGCTGCCTTCGATCAACACGTAGGGCGCGCTGAATGACAGGCCCTCGCTGCGGGCCGGATCGATGGCAAAGAACCCGATGTCCGCCTCTTCCTGCCGCACCGCGTCCACCGAGGCTGCGGCTTTTTCAAACACCTTGAACTCGATCTCCGGCCCCAGCAGGCGGGCGAGGGCGCGCGCCAGGTCCACCGACACGCCGGCAGGTGCGCCGCTTTGGTCACGGCGCGCAAGGATGGGGTTGCCCAGGTTGATCGAGGCACGCAGCGCACCCTTGGGTGCAAAGGCGGCGCGAAGTTCGGGATTGTGAAAGGCTTGGCTCATGGGGATCGAAGCGTACCTGCCTCCCGCAACAGCGCAAGAGACAGGCCTTCAGGCGTCGGAAGGGAAGGCTGGGCAACACGCATGTTGGCCAAATTTAGTATGATGACGGTCATGCGAAAGCGCCAATCCACCCGATCAGCCGCCAAAGACGTTACGCACGAGCGCATCGTGTCGGTGGCCGCCCGGGCCATTCGTCACAGCGGTTATGGCGGTACCGGCGTCGCCGACATCATGAAGGAGGCTGGCCTCACGCACGGCGCCTTCTACGCCCACTTCGCCTCGCGCGATGCCATGTTGGCCGAAGCTGCGACAAAGGCGTGCGCCGAATCCTCGGCCGCGGCAGCGGATGTGGTGGCCGGCGCGCCTGGCGATGCGGCGCTGGCGACCCTGGTGGCTGCGTATCTGTCCAAGGAGCACCTGGACCGAGCCGATATCCTTTGCCCCCTGGTTGCACTGGGTTCCGAGACATCGCGTCAGGTCCCGGAGGTGCGTCGGGCGGTCACGCGGCATATCAAGGAAATGATCGATCTCGTCGCCCGCCAACTGCCGGACTGGGGAAAGCCAGGCGCCCACGAGCGGGCGCTCGTGACCCTGTCCACCATGGTTGGAGCGCTGCTGCTGGCCCGTGCGGTCGACGAGCCCTCGCTGTCGGACGATCTGCGCGAGACCGCTATCAAGCAATTGACGTCGATCGGCGACTGAGGAGCCGACGAGTGATCAACATTTTCGTGCGCCATTCAATATGATGGTCATCATGCAAAAATGGCCGCATCCCATTCGACGGAGTGACATGAAGTGATGAAAGCATTTGTCCTGGAGCGCTATGGCAAGAAGCGTGACCTGCGCTCGATGGCGCTGCCCACTCCGGAATTGCGCGATGACGAGGTGCTGGTCGAAGTCCATGCCGCTGGCGTGAATCAACTGGACTCCAAGATCAGAGATGGAGAGTTCAAGCTCATCCTGCCTTACCGCCTGCCCGTGGTCTTGGGGCACGACGTCGCGGGTGTCGTCGTGAAGGCGGGATCGCGCGCAAGGCGCTTCAAGGTGGGGGACGAGGTCTATGCAAGAGTCGACGACTTGCGCATCGGCACCTTCGCCGAATTCGTCCCTGTCAGGGAGACATCCCTTGCGCTCAAGCCCAGCAACCTGTCGATGGAGCAAGCCGCCTCGATCCCTCTGGTGGGCCTGACGGCTTGGCAGGCACTGGTCGGGAAGGCTCATCTCAAGAAGGATGAAAAGGTCTTCATTCAGGCAGGCTCCGGCGGCGTCGGCACGTTCGCCATCCAGCTTGCCAAGCATCTGGGTGCGACCGTCGCCACGACGGCGAGCGCGGCCAATGCCGCGCTGGTGAAAAGTCTCGGCGCCGACGTTGTGGTCGACTACAAGTCGCAAGATTTTGAAGAGGTGCTGCGCGACTACGACGTCGTGCTTCACAGCCAGGACGGCAAGACGCTGGAGAAGTCGCTGCGAGTACTCAAGCGCGGCGGAAGACTGATCTCCATCTCGGGGCCACCAGACCCTGAGTTCGGCAAGGCCATCGAGGCGCCCCGCTTCGTGCAATGGGTCGTTCGGCTACTGAGCGCAGGCGTGCGGCGCAGGGCGCGCGCGCGAGGGATTGGTTACTCGTTCCTCTTCATGAGCCCCAGCGGCGCCCAACTGCAAGAGATCTCCCGCCTCATCGAGGCCGGAGCAATCCGCCCCGTGATCGATCGCACCTTCGCGTTCGAGTCGACCAATGAAGCCCTTGCCTACGTCGAAGCCGGCCGCGCGAAGGGCAAGGTTGTCATCAAGGTCAAGTGACCTCGCTTCTTTCCACACCACCCCCCTTTGGAGTTCCTCATGAAGATTCAGAATGCCGTCGTCCTCGTCACCGGCGCCAATCGCGGCATCGGCCTGACCTTCGCGCGTGAGTTGATCGCTCGCGGCGCCCGCAAGGTCTATGCCGGTGCACGCGACCCCGCATCCGTGACGCAAGCAGGGGTTCAACCTCTGAAGCTCGACGTGACCTCGCCAAGCGATGTGGCGGCTGCTGCGGAGCTCGCGTCCGACGTGACGCTCGTGGTCAACAACGCTGGCATTGCCCAACCCGGTGGTTTTCTTGCGCCCGACAGTGAAGAGGTCGCTCGGCGCATCTTCGAGACCAACTTCTTCGCCATGTTGCGCGTCAGCAAGGCTTTCGCGCCGATCCTCAAGGCCAACGGCGGCGGGGCGATGCTCAACGTGTTGTCGATCGCTTCATGGATCAACGGGGGTGAACTGGCGGCCTACTCGGCCAGCAAGTCCGCGGCCTGGTCGCTCACCAATGCACTTCGCAATGAGCTTGCGGCGCAGAAGACACAGGTGCTCGGGCTCCACATGGCGTACGTCGATACCGACCTCACGCGCGGGCTCGATGCGCCGAAATCCAGCCCCGAAGCCATCGTCAAGCGGGCACTCGACGGACTTGAATCGGGCGCGGACGAGGTGCTCGCCGATGACCTCACCCTGCATGTGAAGCAGGGCATGACGGCACCCAGACCGAGCTATCTGCCCCAAGCCGTGTGAGAGCGCACGGGCATGAGCCTGCGCACCTGCCAAGGCACTAGCCGCAGTGCACTTCGGCCGGGTAGAACGTCGCAGACGAATACGGCGCGCAGCTGCAATGCCTGGCCAGCAGTTCGTTGGGGTCTTCGCTGACCGGGAAGGCCTTGCCATCGTTGGCCTTGCACCAATCGCATTCGGCGCCCGTGTCCAGCACGTTCAGCGTCATCTCGCTGCAGAACAGGCGCATCTGCACCACGGCATCGTGCCTGGCCTTTCGCAGCATCGCGTCGCGATACAGCTCGGCGGCGAAAGACGTGAGAGTGCGTCTTGGCGAAAGCGGAATTCGCAGCAGTTCGGCCGCGCGGATGTCGAGGGCGTTCTCCGCGGCATGGCGGGCGTTGCGCCTGGCGTCGTCGCGGCGGTCCGCGCCTTCGCACGCGATCTGCGCGAACTGACGGATGTGTTCCGTCATCACGGCCTCGCCACGCGGCGTGAGCGCGCGCGAATGCCGGATGGCCACGGCCAGATACTGCTCGAAGCTTGGGGGCTCGCCTTGCGGATCCGCCGTCGCCGGGGTTGGGGAAGCGGCCGGTGCAGGCCGGCCGCCGAACAATGAGCCAAGAAGTCTGACCATGGGCAACACACCGCGTGTAGTTACTTTGTGTTCATCATGCCAGACAACATGACGCCTTGTCAGGGCTGCCGGCGATGAAACCTACCGGCTCACCGTCACCCGCTGCACGCTGAAGTGCGATTGCTCCAGGCTCGGCGAATAGAAGCAGAAGTGATAGCCGTACAGGCCGATGAAGCGGGCGTCGGGCACGGTCCAGGTCTTTTGCTGGACGCTCGTGCCCTGGATGTCGAACGAGCCGCCATCGGCTTGCCGTAGGTTGTTGACGTCCGTCGATGCGATCGGCGCGCCCGACTCATACAGGAGAAAAAACCCAGGCTTGCCGATGCCGTGCCCGCGCACCGTCGCGCTGATGCGGATCGGTGTGGTCTTGTAGGCGTACGAAAGAAAGGTCGGGTCCACGGCGAAGCAGGCGCCGATGGTTCCTTCCAGGCTCGCTTCAGCGACGCCGTTCACGACGGTGGTGGGCGGCGGGTTCTTCATGAAGACGCCGGCGGGTTTCGCGCCAGGTTCGAGTTGAACGCTGGTCGACGCGCTGTGGTCGCCATTCCATGGGAAGGTCTTGCCGTCGTTCGCTTGGGCTTCGTCGAGCCACTTGCGCGCCTGGTTCGATCCGTTGGGTGCGATCAGCAGGATCGGCGCATCGGTGATGGACGGGGTGCGGGTGGTCGTGCTCGCGCCGGTGCGCGGGTTGACCACCCGCACTTCGGAGCCGAGCCGCAACGTCGTCGATTCGCCAGCGCGCGACCAGGCCGACAGCACGACGCCCTGCGGCCCCCGGAAGACGAAGCCGTACCAGGCGTTGTCCGGTTGGGTCCAGCCCACGTAGCGCGGCGTGGCGCCGAGCGCGGCCTTGAGGCCGCGCATCGCGCTCCATGCGGGGCGCCGCGTGCCGTCGGCGGTGGTGAGGCCCATCTGCAGGCCTTCGCTGTCGCGCGGCTCGAACCAGTAGAGGCGGGCCACGCCTTGCGCAAAGGCCATGGTGTAGATCTTGATGAGTGCATCGGCCTGGCCTTGCGGGCCAAGTCCCCGCTCGGCAGGCGGTGCGGCCGATATGCCGATCTCGGTGAACCACAGCGGCACCGATGCCTTCGCAGGGTTCATCACCTCGAGCATCTGCCGCACGCGCGGCACGATGGACATGAACTGGCCTTCCCAGCCCTGTGGCAGCAACTCCGCAGTCTCGTAGGGGTGCAGCGTGACGAAGTCGAACTTGTCGGCGGCCCCTGCGGCGATCGCTTCGGCCAGATAGTTCACGTGGTTGCTCTTGGCCGCAAGGCCGAGTTGCACACTCGGGTCCGCGGCCTTGGCGGCGTCGTAGGCAGCGGCCACGACCTTGCCATAAGACGCCGGCGATGTGTCCTTGGTGAAGTTGGGTGGCTCGTTCCAGATCTCCCAGTACTTGACCTTGCCCTTGTAGCGCTTGACCTGATCGGTGACGTAGGCGCGCCATCCGTCCAGGTCGTCGACGGGCAGTGTCCAATCGGCGCCCGGCCGGTTTGCAGCGGTGCTCCACATCAGGAAGCCGACGACTGTCATGCCTGCCGCCGTGATCGGCGTCAGCTGATCATCATTCGGCGCTGCGTGAAAGTTGCGAACGGTCGTGACGCCTGCGCCGGCCATCGAAGGCAACCACGTCGCGGGCGTCTTGGATGTGGCGCTGGAAGGCGCGACGCCCCAGATGCTCTCGTTCTTCGAGCCTGCCTGCTCATCGGCCGGGCTGGCCGAGTCTGCCGGGCCTTCGCTGCTGTTGCCGCCACCGCAACTCGGTGCGACCAACAGCGCGAACACCGTGATGGCCGCAGTGGCGATGTGGCGAATGGGCGTGGGGTGTGAGCGCTGCATGGTGTGATGACTCCCTTCCATGCGGCGTCGAGAAAGCGCGAGCCGCGCGCGCTGTACGCGTGATGAAGATGTTAAGGGCCAGAGGCCGTTGTCCAAGCCTTCACACGACACGCGAACAGGGGCAAAAAACGGGCCTGAACGCTTGTAGTGCGAGCAGGCCCTGGTGTGGAGGCTCGACGGCCTCAGCATGCGCGGCAGTGGTGCGCCGCTTGCGCCAGTTCGGTGCGATTCAGGCGGCGCAGCGCACGTAGCGCCGAGTCACAACTTGTAGGAAGGATCGACGCGATCGAGCTTGCGCAGCAGCGCCGGCCACGCAATGCCGGCGCCTTGCCCGGCCGTGACGGTCTTCATGACCTCGGCCAGGCCCTGCAGGATGCGCGGGTCCACATGCACCAGTTCACCGCCAGCCTGCGCATCGATCTGGATGCGGCAGGTGTTCTCGAAGGTGTACATCGACAGAAACGCTTCGGGCACGCTCTTGCCGACGGTCAGCAGGCCGTGGTTGCGCAGCATGAGGAAGGTCTTGTGCCCCAGGTCGGCCACGAGGCGCGGCTTCTCGTCATCGCGCAGCGCCACGCCTTCGTAGTCGTGATAGCCCAGCGAGGCGAGCACGAAGGTGCTCTGCTGGCTGATGGGCAGCACGCCGCACTTCTGCGCGCTTACCGCCACGCCGGCGCGGCTGTGGGTATGCAGCACGCAGGCCACGTCTTCACGCGCCTCGTGGATACAGCTGTGAATGACGAAGCCCGCCGGATTGACAGGGTAGGGCGAGTCGATCACCTTGTTGCAATGCTGGTCCACCTTCACCAGGCTGGATGCGGTGATCTCGTCGAACATCAAGCCGTAGGGGTTGATGAGGAAGTGATGCTCCGGCCCGGGAATGCGCGCGCTGATGTGCGTGAACACGAGGTCGCTCCAGCCGTACAGGGCCACGAGCCGATAGCAGGCGGCGAGGTCTTGCCGCAACTGCCATTCCTCTTCGCCGACGAGGCGTCGCAGGGCTTCGGATTCTTTTGACGTGGTGGCGTTCATGGGTTGTCTCCTTGTGGTGTCTTGCGCGTGGCGCGCGTCGAATTCTCGCCGCTTCGACAAGCACTCTAGACCAGCGCGCGACCGAATGTGTGTCCGGCAGCGGACACACATTGCCGCAAGGCAAATGCCCCTCAGCGCACCACGCGTCCGTCGGCCGTGATGGTCACCAGGTCGATCGCCCAGGCGGAATCGCGGGGGCCGGCGCGCAAGTTGATGCGCAGGCCGCCGACGTCCAGGTCCCCCAGCGCCGACAGTGCCCGTTGCATGCCCGCGCGGTTGAGCCCCGGCCCGGCGCGTCGCACCGCTTCGCCGAGCACCTTGGCGGCAATGAAGCCTTCCAGGCTCTCGTAGCTGGGCGACTGATCGGAGTTGTCGATGGCCGCCAGATATTCGCGGACGATGGGCGTGGCCGAGCTGCGCGGCGAGGGCACCACCTGGCTGACCACCACGCCGCGGATGTCCTTGCCCAGCGCGACGAACAGCGGGTCCATGCCCACCACCGAGAAGTTCATGAAGGCGCCGCCGTAGCCCGCCTTCTTCATGCCCCGGATAAAGGCCGCCGTGGTCTTGAAGAGCGAGGCCTGCACCACCGCTTGCGGCTTGCCGGCCATGATCGTCGCCACTGCCGCATCCACTTTGTCGCTGTTGGGTGCCACGAAGGCACTGGCCACCGGCGGCGGCATCTTCAGTTCCTTGAGCGCGCGCTCGACCGCGGCGAGGCCAGCGCGGCCCATCGCGTCGTCCTCGCCGAGCACGGCGATGCGGGTCTGGCCGATGGTGCCGCAGTGCTGGACGATCTTGAAAGCCTCGTCGGCAATGCTCGGCCGCACGTGAAAGACCTGGGGCTGCGAGCCGTCGCGCAGCGCATCGCCGGCCGCGAAGGGCGCCAACAGCACGGCGTTGTTCTGGCGGGCGATCGAAGCGGCATTGGCGGCGGCGTCCGTGCCCACGAAGCCGAACAGCAGGTCGGCACCTTCGGCCATCAACTTCTTCGCATTGGCGCCGGCGCGCGCGGGGTCGTAACCGTCGTCGAGCTGGCGCAATTCCAGGCCCATCGGCACGTCGCTGCGGTCATTGAAGGCATCGACGTAGAGCTTCGCGCCGGCCGCGAAGGCCAGGCCGATCTCGCTGGCCGCGCCGGTGAGTGGAACCGATTGGCCGATCAGCAGCTTGCGACCCGGCGGCGGCGCGGCATGAGCAGCATTCAGGCTACCCCACGCCAGCATCCCCATCCCGATACCGCCGGCCTGCGCCATCCACTGCCTGCGCGTTGACTTCATTCCATCTTCCTTAACAAATCGTTACCTGCCGATGCTACGCAAGGGCGGTGCCAGGGAAGAGGTAAAAAGTCAGCGTTTCGTGAACAAAACGTCGTAGACGCCGTGTCCCAGCTTGATGCCGCGGTTCTCGAACTTGGTGAGCGGACGGTAGTCGGGCTTGGGCGAGAAGCCTTCGGGCGAGGCGTCGGGCGAAGGCGCCAGCATCGGTTCTGCCGACAGCACCTGCACCATCTGCTCCGCGTAGGGCTTCCAGTCGGTGGCGCAGTGCAGGTAGCCGCCGGGGGCCAGGCGGTCGGCGAGCTTTTTCACCAGAGGCGGCTGGATCAGGCGGCGCTTGTGATGGCGCTTCTTGTGCCATGGATCCGGAAAGAAGATGTGCACGCCGGCCAGCACGCCGGGGGCGAGCATGTCGTCGAGCACTTCGACCGCGTCGTGCGCGCAGATCCGGATGTTGCCGAGGTTCTGCTCGCCGATTCGCTTGAGCAGCGCGCCGACGCCGGGTTCGTGCACTTCGCAGCACAGGAAGTTGATGTCGGGCTTCAGGCCGGCGATGTGTGCTGTGGCCTCGCCCATGCCGAAGCCGATCTCCAGCACCGTTGGCGCCTCGCGGCCGAAGGCAGCAGCCAGGTCCAGCCTGGAGGCGCTGTAGGGCAGAAGAAACGAGGGTCCGTGCTCCCGGTAGGCCCGGGCCTGGCCTTCGGTGGTGCGGCCGGCGCGGCGCACGAAGCTGCGCAGTCTCCGGTGCAGGGGATGGGGCGATTCCTCGGCGGGGTCTTGAGGCGTGGCGTCGGGGGCGGGCGGAGCGGCGTCCTGGTCGCCAGCCGCGGGGTCGGGGTCATGCGCGTTCATGGGGACCGCGATTGTAAAGAGCGCGCCATTGGGCCACCCAGCCGGCACGCTCGTCGCCCACGAGGCAAAGGGCTTTGGCAGCATCGGCCAGGGCCGCCGCGGCGGCAGCAGGCGTGGCGGTATCGATGGCCGTGGCGCCGTTCTGCTTGGAAAGCTTGCTGCCGTCGGGCCCCAGCACCAGGGGCGTGTGCAGGTAGCGCGGGGTCGGCAGCCCGAGCGCGCGCTGCAGCAGGATCTGGCGCGCCGTGTTGTCGGCCAGGTCCTCGCCACGGACGACGTCGGTGATGCCCTGGTCGGCATCGTCCACCACCACCGCCAGTTGGTAGGCCCAGGGGCCGTCGGCGCGGCGCAGGATGAAGTCGCCAACCTCGCGCGCCACACCCTGCACCTGCGGGCCGAGGCGGCGGTCGGTCCAATGCAGGGGCGAATCGTCCATCCGCTGGCGCTGGAAATGCTCCGTGGCAAAACGCCAAGCCCGCGCTGGCTTGCCATGCAGTCCGTTGCGGCAGGTGCCGGGGTAGACGCGTTCGCCGTGACGCTCGTGCGTGAAGCCCTGGGCGGCCAGCGCGGCGTCGATGTCCTTGCGCGAGCAGCCGCAGGGATAGGCCAGGCCGCCGTGTCGCAACTGTTCGAGGGCGGCGTTGTAGAGCGCCGTCCGGTGCGTCTGCCAGACCGGTGGCTCGTCGGGCACGAGGCCGCAGTCCTGCAATTGACGCAGGATCAGGGTTGCGAACTCAGGCTTGCAGCGCTCGGTGTCGGCATCCTCGATGCGCACCAGCCAGCGCGAGTGCGGTCCGCGCGCCCGCACGTCGAGCCAGCTGGCCAGCGCGGCGACCAGCGAGCCCGCATGCAGCGGACCGGTGGGCGATGGGGCGAAGCGGCCGACCTCGGCCATGCGTGAGTCCGTGTCAGGCGACGGCCAACGCCAGCGACAGGCCCGAGAGGAAGGCTTCCTCCACGCGGTGGCCGGTGCACCAGTCGCCAGCCGCACCCAGGCGCGTCTTGGCGTCCCACAGGTGCGGGCGGCCTGCCGGCACACTGGTCTGGGCCTCGGGCCAGCAGCGCGCAAGGGCGTAGCCGGGCTCCGCGCGGATGCCGGTGATTTCGGAGAACGCGCGCAGCAGCTTGGCCTGGACCCGCTGGGGATCGTCGCGCAGGTGCTCGGTCGACCACTTGGGGCTCGCTTGAACGGTCCAGCGCTCGAGCGTCTGCCGGCCGGGCTTGGAAGATTCGCGCGCCAGCCAGGCGACGCGATGGTGCGTGCTGCGCGCTGCGTTCCACTGCGGGCCCAGGTGGGGCAGCGTGGGCTGGCTCGCGTTGGGAAAGGCGATCATCAGCGTCCAGCAAGGCGCGACCTGCACATGTGCCATTTGTTGGACGAGTGCTGACGCGCGTCCTTCGAGCAGGCGCCGAGCGGCATTGGGCGGCGTGGCCAGCAAGACCGCGTCGAAGCCGGAGTAGACGTGCTGCGAATCGTCGGCCCCGCGCGTGCGCAACTGCCAGCGCTGCGCGTCCAGCGCGTCGGCCTCGATGCCGGTCACTTCGGTGCCGGTGACGAGCGCATCGCCCAGCGGCGCGGCCCAATGGCGCACCAGCGCGCCCATGCCGGGTTGGGCAACGAAATGCGGCTCGTGGCTGGGCAGGGCGGCCTCGGCAACGCGGCCGTGGGCATCGAGCACGCGCACGGCATTGGCGCTCCAGGGACGGCACAGCTCGGGTTCGATCTGGATGACGCGCATGAAGCGCGGGTCGCGCACGGTGAAGTACTGGGCCCCGCTGTCGAAACTGCCGAAGGGCGAATCCTCGCTGGCCATCCGACCGCCCGGGCGGTCAGCCTGCTCGAACACCGTGACCCGGTGGCCGGCCTGCACCAGCGTACGGGCACATGCGACGCCGGCGATGCCCGCACCGATGATGGCGAAATGCTTGCTGGAGGCTTTGCGTGAACGTGTTTGGGGCATGAGTGCTTTCTTGGGCGTGCTGGCGATCGTGGCTGGACTCTAACCGCAAGCGCACCCGATGCCGGCTCAGCGCCCCCGATGGTTTTCCAGCAAGGCCCGACGCGTGCCTTCGTGTTCGAAACGCGCGAGCCACCATTGCAGCGCGCGACCGGGCTTCTTGCCGGTGCCCGCGACGCGCCAGGCGCAGTGCATCTGCCCCTTGGGCGGCGTGCGCTCGGTCCGGCATTCGACGAGATGGCCGGCCTCGATGTAGGGACGGGCCATGGGTTCGGGCAGAAAGCCGCCGCCCAGGCCGTGCAACTGCGCCGCCAGCTTGGCATGCATGCTGGGGACGGTCAGCACGTCCTGCCCGCTGACGAGGTTCACGTTCAGGCTTTGCCCCGTTCGCGACGAATCCGCGGCGGCAACGCCGCGGTGCTGGCGAAGCACGTCATCGCCCAGAGGGCCCTGCACGCGGGCCAGCGGATGATTGGGTGCCACGCAATAGACGAAGCTCAGTTCGCCCAGGAGGCAGCTGTGCACGCCTGGCGAGGTGTAGGACAGAGTGGCCGCATCGACGATGGCGCCGATGGCCAGGTCCGCATGGCCTTCGGTGAGCGCCTGCACAGTGCCCAGCAGCGTTTCGTCCAGCAGCTTGAGCCGGGTGGGTGGGGCCAGGTCGTAGAAGGCGCCCACCAGATCCATGACCGGATCGCGGGCGATGACGGTGTCCATGGCGATGGTCAGCTGCGCCTCCCAGCCGGTCGCCACGCGCCGCACCCGATTGGCCACCGCGTCGATTTCGCCGAGCAGCCTGTTGCCTTCGCGCAGCAATTCAGCGCCGGCTTCGGTGATGCGCGCCTGCCGCGCGCTGCGGTCGAACAGCAGCACATCCAGCGCGTCCTCGATCTGGCGCACCCGATAACTGAGCGCACTGGGCACCAGCCCCAGAGCGCGGGCGGCGCCGGCAAAGCTGCCGGTCTGGGCCACGGCCTGCAGCATGGCCAGGGCATCGGGGGTGAGGGCGTCGCGGGCGCTGGGCATGGCTGGAATTCCGATCGTTCGAAAAAATTGAATGATGCCTTCAAATCGGCAGCCTCGCGAGCCGCCCCGACACGCTCAAACTTCATCCCATCGCTGCGCAGTCAGGCGCGGCTTACCAGGAACCGCCGGGCCGAGCGCCCCGCGGACAAGGAGTGAAAGATGCTTCAAATTCGCAGATCACAGGAACGCGGCTATGCCGACCACGGCTGGCTTCGCTCGTTCCACAGCTTTTCCTTCGCGGGCTACTACGACCCGGCTCACATGGGCTTCGGCAACCTGCGCGTCATCAACGAGGACCGCGTGGCGGCCGGTGCTGGCTTCGGCACTCACGGCCACCGGGACATGGAAATCATCAGCTACGTGCTTTCGGGCGAGTTGGCCCACAAGGACAGCATGGGCAACGTGGAATCGATTCCGCCCGGCGAGGTCCAGCGCATGAGCGCAGGGCGCGGCGTGACGCACAGCGAGTTCAACCACAAGTCCGACCAGACCACGCACTTCCTGCAGATCTGGATCGAGCCGAACGTGAAGGGCATCGAGCCTGGCTACGAGCAGAAGGCGTTTGCCGAAGCCGAGAAGCGCGGTCGCCTGCGCCTGGTGGCGTCGCCGGACTCGGCCGACGGCTCGGTGCGGATCCATGCCGATGCGCGCCTGTACGCCGGTCTGTTCGACGGTGACGAGCACGCCAGCCTGCCACTCGATCCGGCCCGCAAGACGTACGTGCACCTGGTGCGCGGCGAGCTGGAGGTCAACGGCCAGAAGCTGACCGGTGGCGATGCCGCCAAGCTGGAGGGCGTCGACGCGCTGTCGCTGGCCCACGGCAAGCAGGCCGAGGTGCTGGTGTTCGACCTGCAGCCCTGACCTTCGAGGGATGCGCGGCGCAGTGAGCCGCGCTCCACTGTCCTTTTTTCCTTCTTGTTTTTTCAACCCCAGGAGTCTTCCCATGTCCAACTCGATCACCGCTTCTTCCAATTCCGGCGCCGTCGCCATGCCGGGCAGCGATGCCCTGGCGCTCATCGGCCGCGTGCTGATCGCCTACATGTTCATCCCGGCAGGCATCAGCAAGATCATGGGATTCGCCGGCACCGTCGGCTACATCGGCTCCGTTGGCCTGCCGCTGCCGGCGGTGGGCGCGGTGCTCGCCATCCTGGTGGAAGTGGGCGCCGGCGCGGCATTGCTGTTGGGCTACAAGACGCGCATCGCCGCCATCGTGCTGGCCGTGTTCACGCTGGCTGCCTCGTTCTTCTTCCATCCCTACTGGTCCGCGCCGGAAGCTCAGAAGATGATCGTGACGCTGCTGTTCACCAAGAACATCGCGATCGTCGGCGGCCTGCTGGCCCTGGCTGCATTCGGTCCTGGTCGCCTGTCCATCGACAAGAAGTGATTCGGCGTGGAAACTCGGGCGATGTCTGACATCGTCGTTGTTTTCCACTCCGGCTACGGCCACACGCAGCGCATGGCGCAGGCGGTGGCCGAAGGCGCCGGCGCCCACCTGATCGCCATCGATGCCGATGGCAACCTGCCGCGCGGCGGCTGGGAGGCGCTGGCCGCCGCCGACGCCATCATCTTCGGTGCGCCCACCTACATGGGCGGGCCGAGCTGGCAGTTCAAGAAGTTTGCCGATGCGTCTTCCAAGCCCTGGTTCGTGCAGGCCTGGAAAGACAAGCTCTTCGCCGGCTTTACCAATTCCAGTGCGATGAATGGCGACAAGCACGCCACCATCGCCTACTTCTGGACGCTGGCCATGCAGCATAGCGGCCTGTGGGTCAGCCTGGGCGTGCTGCCCAGCAACGACAAGGCCGCCACCCGCGACTCGCCCAATTACGTTGGCGGCTACGCCGGCGCACTGGCCACGTCGCCGACCGACGCCAGTTCATCCGAGATGTCGCGGGGCGACCTGGAAACCGCCCGTGCCCTGGGCGAGCGCGTTGCTGCCGCCGCGCAGCGCCTGGCGGGCTGAGTCATCCCGGGCGCCGAATCAAGTCCAGATAGGAAGCTTTCAATGCAATTGCTCGAACCCCATCAGAAGGATCTTGGCGGCGGCTTTCTGGTGCGCCGCCTGCTGCCGGCCGCCAGCCGTCGCTCGGTCGGCCCCTTCGTCTTCTTCGACCACATGGGGCCGGTGACCGAACACGAGGGCAGGGCGCACGATGTGCGGCCGCACCCGCACATCGGCCTGGCCACCGTCACCTACCTGTTCGAGGGCGCGATGATGCATCGCGACAGCATCGGCAGCGAGCAGGAGATCCGCCCCGGCGCGATCAACTGGATGACCGCCGGGCGCGGCATCGTGCATTCAGAGCGCAAGCCCGATCGCCTTCTGCGCGGCGAGTTCGTGAATCACGGCCTGCAGCTTTGGGCCGCATTGCCGCAAGACCAGGAAGAGGTGGCACCCAGCTTCTTCCACACCGGCGCGGCCGACATTCCCGAGGTGAGCGAGCAAGGCCATGCGGTGCGCGTGCTGGTGGGCGAGGCCTTCGGCGTGCGCTCGCCGGTCGCGACCTTCGCGCCGACGCTCTACCTCGACATCCAATTGCCGCCTGGCGGAAGCATCGAGCTGCCGCCACTGGTGCAGGAACAGGCGCTGTATGTGGCGCAAGGCTCGGTCACCCTCGATGGCGAGGCGGTGCCGCCTTACGCGATGGTGGTCTTGCCCGAGGGCGGCAACGCGGCGGTGCTGAAGGCCACGGCCGATGCGCCCGTGCGCGCGGTGTTGGTGGGCGGTGCAGCGCTGGATGGGCCGCGTCACATGGTGTGGAATTTCGTTTCAAGTCGGCGCGAGCGCATCGCCCAGGCTGGGGCCGACTGGGAGGCCAAGCGCTTCGACAAGGTGCCCGGCGAGACGGAATTCATTCCGCTGCCGGACCACCCGGTGTTCAGGACGCCGGCGCAGCCATAGGTCGCTTGACGCCCAGGTCCGGGTCTTCAGGGGCCCGGGCGCTCACGTCCTGCCGCCGCGCGCTCAGGTCGGGCGCAAGCGCCTCGCGGCCGTCGAAGACGAAGCAGTCACCGCGGTAGTGCGCGCCGCCCACTTCCTCGAAGTAGCGCAGGATGCCGCCTTCGAGCTGCAAGGTGTTGTCCAGACCCATCTCGTGCATCAGCAGGTTGGCCTTCTCGCAGCGGATGCCGCCAGTGCAGAAGCTGACGACCGTCTTGCCGGCCAGTTGCTCGCGATGCTCGGCCACCGCCTTGGGGAACTCGGTGAACTTGCTGATGCGCCAGTCGATCGCGCCTTCGAAGGTGCCGTAGTCGACCTCGAAGGCATTGCGGGTGTCGAGCAGCGCGACCGGCTTGCCTTCGTCGTCGTGGCCCTGGTCGAGCCACCGCCTGAGGGTGGCCGGCTCGACCCCCGGCGCACGGCCCGAAGCGGGCTGGATGGCGGGGTGGTCCATGCGGATGATTTCGCGCTTGCACTTGACCAGCATGCGCCGGAACGGCTGCGTGGCCGACCAGCTCTTCTTGGCGACAAGGTCCGAAAAGCGAGCATCGGCGCGGAGCAAGGCCAGGAAGTCTTCGACGGCGGTCGCCGTGCCCGCCAGGAACATGTTGATCCCTTCGGGCGAGATCAGCACCGTGCCGCGAAGCTCCAGCGTGCGGGCGTGCGCCAGGAGATGATCGCGCAGGGCGGGGCCGTCGCCGATGGCGACGAACTTGTAGGCGGCAATGTTGAGGATTTCAGACACGAGGGCGATATTCTAGAAACTCGCCATTCCAGCATCCGGGATGGGCCGCCTTTCTACAATCAGGGCATGTTTGTTCACCTGCGCCTGCACACCGAGTTTTCCGTCGTCGACGGCACCAACCGAATCGATGAGGTCGTCAAGGCGGCCGCCGGCGATGGCCAGCCGGCCCTGGCCATCACGGACCTCAACAACCTGTTCGGCGGCATCAAGTTCTACAAGGAAGCGCGGGGCAAAGGCATCAAGCCGGTGCTGGGCTGCGAGATCTTTCTCGAAGGCATGGGCAAGGACCCGGGCGCCTACACCCGCATGCTGCTGCTGGTGCAGGACAAGCAGGGCTATCTGAACCTGTCGGAGCTCCTGGCCCGGGCCTGGACCCAGAACGTCGGACGCGGTCAATCGCAGGCCGTGTGCAAGCTGGATTGGCTGCGCGAACTCAATGCCGGCCTGATCGCGCTTTCGGGTGCGCAGTACGGGCCGCTGGGCCACCCGCTGCTCGCCGGCGGCGCGCACGGGCAGGAACGCGCCGCCGAGATTGCGCTGGAGCTCGCCGGCATCTTCACGCACCGCTTCTACATCGAGCTGCAGCGCGCCGGCCGCCCGGACGACGAACCGCACGTGGTGGCAGCGGTGCAACTGGCCGCCCGCCTGTCGATGCCGGTGGTGGCCACGCACCCGGTTCAGTTCGCCACGCCCGAGGACTTCGAGGCGCACGAGGCGCGCGTTTGCATTGCCGAAGGCGAGATCCTGGGCAACCAGCGCCGTGTCCGCCGTTTCACCGCCGAGCAGTATTTCAGGAGCTCGTCGCAGATGGAGGCCCTCTTTGCCGACGTGCCGAGCGCGGTGGCCAACACCCTGGAGATCGCCAAGCGCTGCAGCTTGACGCTGGTGCTGGGCAAGCCGCAGTTGCCGGACTTTCCGACGCCCAACGGCATGCCGATCGACGAGTACTTCCGCTTCGCCTCGTTCGAGGGCCTGGAAGAACGCCTGGCCCACCTGTACCCGGACGTCGCCAGGCGCGATGCCGAGCGGCCGCGCTACGTCGAGCGGCTGGAATTCGAGATCGGCACCATCCTGAAGATGGGCTTTCCGGGCTACTTCCTGATCGTGGGCGACTTCATCCAGTGGGCCAAGAACAACGGCTGCCCGGTGGGGCCGGGCCGGGGTTCCGGTGCCGGTTCGCTGGTGGCCTACGCGATGAAGATCACCGACCTCGATCCGCTGCAATACAACCTGCTGTTCGAGCGCTTCCTGAATCCGGAGCGCGTGTCGATGCCTGACTTCGACATCGACTTCTGCCAGGGCAACCGCGACCGCGTGATCGACTACGTCAAGGACAAGTACGGCCGCAATGCGGTCAGCCAGATCGCCACCTTCGGCACCATGGCTGCGCGCGCCGCCATCCGCGACGTCGGCCGCGTGATGGACATGAGCTACAACTTCTGCGACGGCATCAGCAAGCTCATTCCCAACAAGCCGGGCAAGCCGGTCACGCTGCAGTATCCGCCGCCCGACCTGAAGGACGACGACAAGGAAAAGTACGCCATCGCCGCCGAGCCGATGCTGGCCGCACGCATCGAGCGCGAGGAAGAGGTGCGCACGGTGGTCGAGATGGCGCAGAAGCTCGAGGGCATGACGCGCAACATCGGCATGCACGCCGGCGGGGTGCTGATCGCGCCGGGCAAGCTCACCGACTTCTGCCCGCTCTATCAGCAGCCGGGCAGCGATTCGGCGGTGAGCCAGTACGACAAGGACGACGTCGAGGCCATCGGTCTTGTGAAGTTCGACTTTCTGGGCCTGGCCACGCTGACGATCCTGGAGATCGCCCGCGAGTTCATCATGAAGCGGCACAAGGGGCAGGAGGGCTTCGCCTACGAGAACATCGCGCTGGACGACGCCGCCACCTACCGCCTGTTTGCCGACGGCAAGACCGAAGCCGTGTTCCAGTTCGAATCGCGCGGCATGCAAGGCATGCTGAAAGACGCGCGGCCCACGCGCCTGGAAGACCTGATCGCCCTGAACGCGCTGTACCGCCCGGGCCCGATGGACCTGATTCCCAGCTTCGTGGCCCGCAAGCATGGCCGCGAGCAGGTGGAGTATCCGCACCCGGCCGTGGCCAACATGCTCAGCGAGACCTACGGGATCATGGTCTACCAGGAGCAGGTGATGCAGACGGCGCAGATCCTGGGCGGCTATTCGCTCGGCGGCGCCGACCTGCTGCGCCGCGCGATGGGCAAGAAGAAGGCCGAGGAAATGGCCGAGCACCGCACGAAGTTCCGCGCCGGTGCGCTGGCCACCCACAACATCCCGCAGGAAAAGGCCGACGAGATCTTCGACCTGATGGAGAAGTTTGCCGGCTATGGCTTCAACAAGTCGCACGCCGCGGCCTACTCACTGCTGGCCTATCACACCGGGTGGCTGAAGGTCCATTACACGGCCGAGTTCTACTGCGCCAACATGACGGTGGAAATGGACAACACCGACAAGCTCAAGGTGTTGTTCGAAGACGCGACCAAGAACTTCGGCATGACCTTCGAGATGCCGGACGTGAACCGCGGCAACTATCGCTTCGAGCCAGTGAGCGACAAGGTGATCCGTTACGGGCTCGGCGCCGTCAAGGGCACGGGCCAACTGGCCATCGAGGCGGTGGTCAAGGCGCGCGAGGAAGGTGGCCCCTTCAAGAGCCTCTACGACTTCTGCGTGCGGGTGGACCGCCAGCGCATCAACAAGCGCACCGTCGAGGCGCTGATCAAGGCGGGCGCCTTCGACAACCTGCAGCAGAACCGGGCTTCATTGGTGGCGTCGCTCGACCGCGCCTTCGAGTTCGCCAATGCCACCGCGGCCAACGCCGCACAGGTGGACATCTTCGGCGACGGCGAGCACGGCTCGGCCAGCGTGGAGCCGGAACTCGTCGATGCCACGCCGTGGGGCGTGCGCGAGCGCCTCACGCACGAGAAGACGGCCATCGGCTTCTTCCTGTCCGGCCACCTGTTCGACGAGGTATCGCACGAGGTCCGGCGCTTCTGCAAGCGACAGATCGACGATCTGATCGACACCCGGGATCCGCAGATGATCGCGGGCATCGTCGGCGAACTGCGCGTCATCAATGGCATGCGCGGGCGGGTGGGCATCCTCAAGCTGGACGACAAGTCCGGCGCCATCGAGGCGACCGTGGACGAAGCCTTGCTCAACGCTAACCGCAATGCGCTCAAGGATGACGAACTCGTCGTTGTCAGCGGCAGGCTCCAGCCGGGCCGCGGAGGCTTCGAGGCGCGCTTCGTGGTCCAGCAGGTCTGGGACCTCGCGCAGGCGCGCTGCCGCTTTGGCAAATACCTGCGCGTGGCGGTGAACGGCCATGCGCCCGACATCGCACGGCTGGCGCGCGAGTTCCCGCCACAGCTGGAAACGAGCGAGCATGGCGAGCTGCGGCACGGCATGGCGGTGCGACTGGCACTCCAGCGCGCCGGTGCCCAGGTCGAGCTGCAATTGGGGGAGGCGGCGCGCTTCTTCCCGACCGACGCCGCGCTGGCGAGCTGGACTGCGCAAGCCGAGTCCGGCAATGCGACCGTCGTCTACGAATAGCTGAGACGTCCGGGCGGCGCTGCATGCCGCCGGGCGTCGGGCGTCTTCAGTTGTCCTTCGGACGCAGCGCGATGCGCATTGCGGGCGGAACGCGCCCGTCGGTATCGCGAGGCAGCTTGTCGGTCTTGCGCAGGCCGCGCTCGGCGGCTTGGTCCCAGCCGGGCACGCCGCTGGAGCGCACCATCTTGATGTCGACGATGGTGCCGTCTGGCGCGAGCTTCACATCGAACTCGGTGGCCGGATTGCCGCGCACCGTGTCGGCATCGGGATAAGTGATGTTCGGCCGCACGGCCGACGCGATGCGCGCACCGTAGCTGCCGGACGGGCCCGAGCTTCGGGCCGCCTGGCCGGTCGAACTCTCGCTGCCGGTGCCGGCCATCGCCTGCAGGCGCTTGAGCTGATCGGCGCGGTCCTTGGCGGCCTGGGCAGCAGCCTGCTTGGCGGCTTCTTCCTTTTTCTTCTGTTCGGCCAGCTTCTGCTGCTCGGCTTTCTTCTGCTCTTCGAGCTTCTTTTGCTCGGCCAGCTTTTGTTGTTCGGCCTTTTTCTGCTCCTCGAGCTTCTTCTGCTCGGCGAGCTTCTGTTCCTCGACGCGCTTTTGCTCTTCGAGTTTTTTCTGTTCGGCCTTCTTCTGTTCGGCCACGCGCTTTTCCTCGGCGATGCGCTTTTGGTATTCCTCCTGGGCGCGTCGCTTCTGGTCTTCGTATTCCTGCTGGCGCTTGAGCTCGGCCTGCCGGCGCTTTTCCTCCTGCAAGGCGATGTCAGGTGCAGGAGCGGGGGCGGGGGCCGGGGCCGGTGGCGGTGGTGCCGGCGGCGTGGGCGCGGGTGCGGGGGGTGGTGGAGGCGGTGGGGGCGGCTCCGGCGCCGGTGGTGGTGCCGGTGTCGGTGGGACCGGAGGCGTGGGCGGTGTGGGCGGCGAGACAGCGCGCGGTGCGGCTCGCTGCACAGTGCTCGACCACAGTTCGGCCTCGACCGCGGCGTTTTCGCTATCGCGCTTCCAGCGCACGCCCCAGGTGAGCGCGGCGATCAGCAGCGCGTGGGCGATGAGCGCCAGGATGAGCGCGCGTGTCGTCCCTCGCTGTGGCGGGGGGGCGAATTCGGGGCGGTCGGCGGCAAGTGACATGGGCGAATGCGCGGCTTACTTGGTTGTGCCCGTGGTCTGCACGGACAGTCCGACGCGTTCGATTCCGCTTCGCTTGAGTTGGTTCATCGCCTGCACGACGGTGTCGTACTTCACGTCCTTGTCGGCCGAGAGCACCACGGGGCGCGTCTCGTCGCCACCCTGAGCCTCGCGAGCGGCGGCGCCGATCTGGGTGAAGGGGATGGAAGTGAAGCCGGTGCCGCTCGATGCGTCCTTTTTGATGCGGATCTCTGATTCGCTGCGGATGACGATCTCGATCGGCTTGTCCTCGCGCTGGCTGGCGCGGTCGACGCTGGGCAGCTTGATCTCGCTGGGCGCGATCAGCGGCGCGGTCACCATGAAGATGATCAACAGCACCAGCATCACGTCGATGAAGGGCACCATGTTGATCTCGTTGATGGTGCGGCGGCCGCGGCCGCGGGAACTGACGGCGGGCATGTCGGGCGTTCCTCGGGTCTTTGCGTTCGGGTCGGCGCGCGCTCAGCGCTGGGTCGCCGACAGGTTGCGTTGCATGATGTTGCTGAATTCTTCGATGAAGGTCTCCAGCGCGATCGCGATCTTGTCGATCTCGCGAGCGAAGCGGTTGTAGGCCACCACTGCGGGAATGGCGGCAAACAGGCCGATGGCCGTGGCCACCAGCGCTTCGGCGATGCCGGGCGCCACGGTGGCCAGCGTGACCTGGGTCATGCTCGACAGGCCGGTGAAGGCATGCATGATCCCCCACACCGTGCCGAACAGGCCGACGTAGGGCGAGACCGAGCCGACGGTCGCCAGGAACGACAGGTTGGATTCGATGGCGTCGAGCTCGCGCTGGAAGCTGGCGCGCATGGCGCGGCGGGCGCCGTCCATCAGGGTGGTGGCGTCGCCGATCTGCCGCTCGCGCAGCTTGTGATATTCGCGCATACCGCTGGCGAAGATGCGTTCCATCGGTCCGGCGAACTTGGCGTTCTGCGCGGCCGACGAGAAAAGCTCGTTCAGGCTGGTGCCCGACCAGAACTCGCGTTCGAAGTCTTCATTGAGCGCGCGTGTGCGCTTGAGCGCGAAGTACTTGCGGATGATGGCTGCCCAGCTGGCGATGGAAACGCACAGCAGCAGAGCCATCACCAACTGAACCACGAAGCTGGCGTGGAGGATGAGTGTGACGATGGAGAAGTCTTGATTCATGGCTTCACGGTTGAGTGGCCCGGATGGGAGACGTGCTCGGTAACAGGTGCGAGAAGGCTTGGGCGACAGAGGCTGGCAGTCTTGCCGGCCGCAGCGTGCTTGCCTGCACCCAGCCGATGCGGATGCTGCCTTCACAGAGCAAGGCGTGTGCCGCAGTGGCTTGATTCGATGGTTCGCGCTGGTTGCCGGCTGCATGGGCCAGCAGCACGCGCTGGAAGATTATCAACGAGGCGCTGCCGGCTTCCTGTAGGTGTGCACTGACCAGCAGTTGGTCATCGAGTCGGGCCGGGCGATGGTACTTCAGCCGCGTCTCGCTCACGACGAAGATACCGCCCGTTTCTTCTCGAAGCCTTTGTTGCTCGATGCCCAGGGAGCGCAGCCATTCGGTGCGGGCGCGCTCCATGAACTTCAGGTAGTTGGCATAGAAGACGATGCCGCCCGCATCGGTGTCTTCCCAGTAGACGCGGATCGGATGCGTGAAACCCATGGATCCGTCAGGCACTAGAGCGCCCGCAGGCGCTCGACGGCCTCTTGCAGATGGCCCATGGCGCTGGCGGTCGAAAAGCGCACGAAGCGGCGGGTGTCTGCAGAGCCGAAGTCGCGGCCCGGCGTGATGGCGATGTGGGCCCGCTTCATGAGTTCGAAGGCGAAGTCCCAGCTGCCGTCCACACCCAACTGCCGCGACAGCGCGGTGCAATCCGCCCAGGCGTAGAACGCGCCGTCGGGCACGACCGGCACAGGAAGGCCGGCGGCCTCGAGTTGTGGAATGAACCAGTCGCGCCGTGCCTTGAACTCGCCGCGCCGGCGTTCGTACTCGGCAATGCTTTCACGCTCGAAGCAGGCCAGGGCGGCGTATTGCGAGACGGTGCTCGCGCAGATGAAGAGGTTCTGGGCCAGGCGCTCCACCACCGGCACCAGCGCTTCGGGCACCACCAGCCAGCCCAGGCGCCAGCCGGTCATGTTGAAGTACTTGGAGAAGCTGTTGATGCTGATGACCTGGTCGTCGATGGCCAGCGCGGTCTGGCTGAACGCGTCTTCGTAGGACAGTCCCAGGTAGATCTCGTCGATCAGCGTGATGCCATCCTTGGCGCGCACGAACTCGTGAATGCGCCGCAGCTCGTCGGGCGCAATCGACGTGCCGGTGGGATTGGAGGGCGACGCCAGCAGAACGCCGCGCGTCTTGTCGCCCCAGGCGGCCTCCACCTTGTCCGCACTGAGCTGGAAGCGCTCGGCCTCGGTGGTCGGCAGCAGCACGGCCTCGCCCTCGGCAGCGCTGACGAAATGCCGGTTGCAGGGGTAGCTCGGGTCGGGCATGAGGATCTGGTCGCCGCGCTCGATCAGCGCCAGGCAGGCCAGTTGCAGTGCCGCCGAGGCACCGGCGGTGACGACGATGCGCCGCGCCGGCACCTGAACGCCGAAGCGCTCGGCATACCAGCCGCTGATGCGTTCGCGAAGGGCATCGAGGCCACATGCGGGGGTGTACTGGGTCGAGCCGTCGCGAATGGCGCGTTCCGCCGCCTCGCGCACCAGCGGTGGGGCGGTGAAGTCGGGCTCGCCGATGTTCAGGAAGATCATCGGCCGGTCGCTGCTGGCCACTTCCTTTGCCAGTTGGGTGGCCGCCTTGGCGACCTCCATCACGTAGAAAGGCTCGATGCGTTCAGCGCGCGAAGAAATCTTCATGGGCTTGGCGTTGGGCATCAGGAGCGGATCTTGCCGCTGGCGCGGTCTGCTTCGACCTCGACCGCCCGCAAGGTAGGCGCCAGGCCGTTGAGCACGGCATTGACGTACTTGTGGCCGTCGGTGCCACCGAACTCCTTGGCCAGTTCGATGCACTCGTTGAGCACCACGCGCCAAGGCACGTCCGCGCAATGCATGAACTCGTAGACGCCGATCCACATCACGCCATGCTCGATGGGCGAGATCTCGGCCAGCTTGCGGTCGAGCAGGGGGACGATCAGCGCATCCATCTCGACGGCCTGCCCGATGCAGCCGTGCAGCAGCGCGTCGTAGTGCGCGGAATCGGCCTTGTGAAAGCCCGACAGGTTGCGCGTGAATTCGTCGATGGACTCGGCGTCGTTGCGCCCGACCAGGTGCTGGTAGAGCGCTTGCAATGCGAACTCGCGCGCGCGGCTGCGGGCCGACTTGGCCGATGCCTTGCGCGCGCCGGTGCTGGTGAGGCCGCCGCGCGGGCTGCGTGGACGGCGGTTGCCGGCGGAGTTGTTGTCTTCGTCGCTCATTTGATGCGTGCCAGCAGTTGCGCCATCTCGACCGCCACGCGGGCGGCGTCACGGCCTTTCTCTTCCTGGCGAGCCACGGCCTGCGCGTGGTTCTCGGTGGTCAGGACGGCGTTGGCGATGGGCAGGCGGGCATCCAGGGCCACGCGGCTCACGCCGGCACCGGATTCGTTGGCCACGAGTTCGAAGTGGTAGGTCTCGCCGCGGATGATGCAGCCCAGCGCGATCAGCGCCTGAAAGCCGCCGCGGACCGCCAGCGCCTGCAGGGCGGTCGGCACCTCGAGCGCGCCCGGAACGGTGATGTGCACGATGTCCGACGAGGCCACCCCCAGCGATTCGAGCTCTCCGAGGCAGGCCGCGGCCAGTGCGTCGGTGATGTCTTCGTTGAAGCGCGCCTGGACGATGCCGATGCGCAGTCCCTTGCCGTCCAGCGGCAGGGGAGCGGCTCCCTTGTTGGCGTATTGCATGTTGTTGTGTGTTTCTAGAGGTTCTTGGGGCGATTCAGTCGCGAGTGATGTAGCCGGCGATCTCCAGGCCATAGCCTGCGGCCATGCTGGGCATGCGCCGGCGCGTGCCCAGCAGGTTCATGCGCTGCACGCCGCATTCGCGCAGGATCTGCGCTCCGATGCCATAGCTGCGAAGGTCCATGCGTCCACGCTCGGGCGCCTGGGCGGGGCGGGCGGTGCCTTCGAACTGGGCGAGCAGCTCCTGCGCTGATTCGCCGCAATTGAGGAACACGGCGACGCCGCGCCCTTCTTTGGCGATGCGCGCCAGGCTGGCGTCCAGGCTCCAGGAGTGCATCGGTCGGTTGAGCTCGAGCGCATCGAGGAGCGACAGGGGCTCGTGCACGCGGACCGGCACCGTTTCTTCGGGTGCCCACTGGCCGCATACCAGCGCCAGGTGAACGCCGCCGCTGGGCGCGTCCTGGAACGCATGCGCGGTGAAGGTGCCCCATGGTGTCTGCATTTCCCGGCTGGCACCGACGCGCTGGACCAGCGTCTCGGTACGGCTGCGGTGCTCGATCAGCGCGGCGATGGTGCCGATCTTCAGGCCATGCTCGGCGGCGAACAGCTGCAGGTCCGGCAGGCGGGCCATGGTGCCATCGTCGTTCATCACCTCGCAGATGACCGAGGCCGGCGAGCAGCCGGCCATGGCGGCGAGGTCGCAGCCCGCTTCGGTATGGCCCGCACGCATGAGCACGCCGCCGTCCACCGCCTGCAGCGGAAAGATGTGACCGGGCTGCACAAGATCCGCTGCCACCGCATTCGGCGCCACGGCAGCCTGCACGGTACGGGCACGGTCTGCCGCCGAGATGCCGGTGGTCACGCCTTCGGCCGCTTCGATGGAGACAGTGAAGGCCGTGGAATGCTTGGCGCCGTTGCGCGCCACCATCGGCGGCAGGTTCAGGCGTTCACACATCTCGCGCGAGAGCGTCAGGCAGATCAGGCCGCGTGCGTGGCGGGCCATGAAGTTGATCGCGTCGGGCGTGATGTGGTCGGCGGCGACGACGATGTCGCCTTCGTTTTCGCGGTCTTCCTCGTCCACGAGGATGACCATGCGGCCGGCGCGAAGCTCTTCGACGATTTCCGAGACGGGGGAGATGGGCGCGCGCGGGCGATCGTCGCGCACGGTCGACAAGGGGGTGACGGTTGCGTTCATGCTTTTGGGTCCTTCGCCGAAGGCAGCGCGATGGCGCCGGCCTGCAGCATGCGCTCGACATAGCGGGCGACCGTGTCCACCTCGAGGTTGACCGGACTGCCTTGGTGCAGTTGTCCGAGCGCGGTGTTCTGAACCGTGTGGGGGATGAGGTTGATGCTGATCTCGCTGCCGTCGGCCAGGTCCTGGACGCTGTTGACGGTCAGGCTCACGCCATTGACGGTGATGGAGCCCTTGTAGGCGAGAAAGTGGGCGAGGGCGCGCGGTGCCTGGATGCGAAGCTCCCAGCTTTCGCCCATCGGTTCGAAGCGGCTGACCGTGCCGACACCGTCGACATGGCCCGAGACGATGTGCCCGCCCAGGCGATCGCTGGCGCGCAGGGCCTTCTCGAGGTTGATGCTGGCGCCGACGTCGGCCAGGCCCGCGGTCTTGTCCAGCGATTCGGCCGAGATGTCGATGGTGAATTCGTCTTTTGCCGCATCGAAGGTGGTGACCGTCATGCAGGCACCATTGAGGGCGATGCTGTCACCGAGGCCCACATCGCCGAGGTAGCCGGCTGGCGCGCTGATGTGCAGGCGCTTGCCGTGCGATGAAGAGCTTCCGAGGTCGTGAACGGCGGCGATGCGCCCCACGCCGGTGATGATTCCGGTGAACATCCCCGTATTTTCGCAGAGATTGTCATCCGCTCCGGTCCTTGGGCGGGGAGGCCCTAGAAGCCATCGCGACCGGGCAGGCGGGCCAGGATGCGCAGGTCATGGCCGATCGGATCGACCGAGCGGAACTGAAGCGCAAGTGCATCCGAGGGGGACTGCATCGGCCCGCGCCCGTGGATGCCACTGGCAATGCCCATGCCTTCGCCGAAGAGCGTGGGGGCCACGTACAGCAGCAGCTCGTCCACCTGGCCTTCGCGCAGCAGGGAGCCATTGAGCTTCTGGCCGGCCTCCACATGCAGTTCGTTGACCTCGCGCCGGGCCAGGTCGCGCATCAATTCGGCCAGATCGACCTTGCCATCGGCATTGGGCAGGACTTTGACCTGGGCGCCCCGGTCTTCCAGGGGACCCGCCCGGCCAGCATCTTCCTGCGCCGCGTAGATCCAGACCTCGCGGCCCGGCACGTCGAAAAGGCGCGCGTCGGGAGGAGTCTGCAACCTGCTGTCGACCAGCACCAAGGGCGGCTGGCGCGTTGTCTCGACTTCTCGTACATCCAGCCTGGGGTCGTCTTCCATGACCGTGCCGACCCCCGTCAGGATCGCGCCGGCGCGCGCGCGCCAGGCATGGCCGTCGGCGCGCGCGGCTGCCCCGGTGATCCATTGGCTCGCGCCGTTGTCCAGGGCGGTGCGGCCATCGAGCGTGGCCGCGGCTTTCATGCGAACCCATGGCAGGCCCCGCACCATGCGGCTCAGAAAGCCGATGTTCAGCTCGCGCGCTTCGTCGGCGCCGGGGCCGACCTCGACATCCACGCCGGCAGCCCGCAGGCGTGCGAAGCCCTGGCCGGCGACCAGCGGGTTGGGGTCGGTCAACGAGGCGACGACCTTGGCGATGCGCGCCTGGGCCAGGGCGTCGCAGCAGGGACCGGTGCGTCCGTGGTGGGCGCATGGCTCCAGGGTGACGTAGGCCGTGGCGCCTTCGACCGAGCGGCCGTGGGCCTGTGCATCGCGCAAGGCCATGATCTCTGCATGCGGCCCGCCTGCGCGCTGGGTGTGGCCAACACCGATGACGCTGCCATCGGGCGCGACCAGCACGCATCCGACGGCCGGATTGGGGGGGGACAGCCGCAGCGCGTGGCGCGCGGCCTCGAGGGCAAGCTGCATCATGGATGTGCAGCATAGCCGGCGCATGCAGGGACCGTGTCGCCTTCGGGTCGATCCGCGCTCGTTCGGGGCGGCCTAGCGCGACCAGCAGTCGGATGCCGAAGCGCCTGGCCCGGTGACTCCGCGCTCTCCGGCATGACTGAGCGTGAAGCTGCCACAAGCGTCGGATGCCTGCACGCCCTGGGGTACGGCTTCCAGCCAGAAGTGCAGGCCAGCGTCGTCCTCGTCGTTGGGAGGCCTGCGGACGATGCGGTAGTACTTGTTGATCGAAAGCTCAAGATCCTGCGGTAGGCCGGCATCCGGATACAGGCCGCGGACGGTGGCCTGTCGCTCCATCCAATGGGCTGCCCGCAGAAGTGCCGTGCGCGCTTCGGCCCGGCGAGCCTTGCGCACATGGCTCTGGTAGCCGGGCAGCGCCACGGCCGCCAGCACGGCGACGATGAGCATCACCATCAGCATCTCGAGCAGCGTGAATCCCGTCGGGCCCGATGCCGAGCGGGAGGAGGGCAGGGCCCGCGGTTCGAATCGTGTCATTGAAGCTGTCGCCATGAAGGTCGGACGGCGATAAAGCCCAGGCGCGCGCGCGTCGCATCGTCTTGACCACCCTCGAAGTTCATCCGGACTTCGCGACTCAGGCTGCGAACGGCGACGCTCGGCGTTGCCGAAAGCTCCAGGCGCCCGACGGTCAATGGAGCGTCGGACGTCCCATGGATCGCTGTCCGCGGTGGCTCGCCATCCAGTGCCCTGAGGGTGTTGCGAAACTGCCGCTCGTTGGCGGTCTTGCAGGATTCGCCGGCGCCGACAGGTGGAACAGGCGCCGGCACGGAGCTGACGATGTCGATCAGCTGGCCATCGAAGTGCCGAGGATGGTCAAGCACCCGCTCGCCGGGCACGGGGAGGTCGACATACCAGCCCGGTGCCGAGCCTGCCGCGGAGTCGCTCGCAGCCGCCGTGGTGACCCGGCTTGCGCCTGACACGAGTTCGCGGCGGCGCAGTGCGGCGCGCCCGCGGCTGGCCGGCTCGTCGTCATCCCGATCGTGGATGCCGTAGATCGTTTGGGTGGATGTATCGCCGCGGTCGTCCGGTGTCAGCATTCGCCCAGTACCGAAGACCAGGATGCGGCCACGTTCTGGGTGCGGCCATGTCGTGGGGGCGCTGGTGATCGGCTGCGGATGGGCTTGTTCGTCCTTCGCCATGAACATGGGCTGGCTCTTTACAGCGACGCGCCATTGGGCAGGGTCCGTGGCGCGGAGGTCGAACTTCCAGACATACCCGCGGAGGTCGCCGGCGTAGGCGAGATCGGCTTTCCGATCGCCGTCGAGATCGACCAGGCGAACCGGGCCGAGGCCGTTGCCGACCTCCTTGCCTGCAGGGATCTTGCGCAACTCGCGCGCACCATCCAGGTAGTGCAGCAGCAACACGGCACGGCCGGACTCGCTGCCGAAGCCGTTGCCGAGCACCAGCGCCGTTCGGCCGTCATTCAGTCGCATGACCGAGGCGCTGCGCCACGGGTCGCCAGCGGCGGTGACCGGCGTCCCGAAGATATGGCCCAGATCGGGATCTTCGGACGCGGTGGTGTCCAGCCGGATCTGCTGCGCCCCCTGCGATTCGTCGGCAAAGCCTTGGAGGTTGCTCACATCCAATGCGAAATAGCCTTTGCCGCCAGCGCCTGGCGTGCCGAAGAGCCAGCGACGAGTCTGGTCGCCTTCTTGCCAGTCGGCCGTGAATGGCGATGCGGCGATGGAAGCTTGGTGCAGATACTGCGGCTGGCTCATGGCCGCAACCTTGGCAAGCGCACCTTGGGGCACGTACGCGAATCGCTCCTGGCCGCTCTCGGCATCGAAGGCGTGGAGCATGCCGCCGTTGCCGGCTGCGTAGATCATCGTCGGTTGGGCTGGCGTCGTGCGCGTCGCAAGCCGGCCCGGACTGGCCCATGGAACGCTGCCCAACATGTCAGCCTGCGGCGATCGACGGTCGCGCAACTTGCCGCCATTGGCCTGTTCGTCAGCGCGGACGCCACGCAGCCACTCCAGGCGTTGGCTGCCGAGGCCGTCGGGGCGCTGGTGGGCATCCCGTTCGAGCAGCGCGCGTTGCGCTTGCGGCAACTCGGTCCAACGCCAGGCAAGGCCCTTCAGTTGCTGGCCTTCGCCCTGGCTGGAAAGGATCACCCTGGTGTCGGGCTCCCTTGCATCGAGCAGCGTGGCCGTGGTGTGCGGCTCGCCGCTGCCGGCTTGCCTGCCCCAGGGTGCCGAGCTTGTGTCGATTCCGGCGCGCTGCAAGGTCCGAAGGGCGAGTTCGCCGTGCCAGCCATGTGCGTTGTAGCGGGCGGCAACGACAGCTTGTTCGCCGCCCTTGGCGTTCGGCACCATGGCAAGCGCAAGGGTGCGGGTGTCGTCAGGCCCTTGGCTTTCGGCGACGGCGGTCTGCACCGCTTCGTCGATTTGCGCGGCGAGGCCGTCGCCTGCCGCGGCGACTTGATGGATGACCGGCTTGGGCGCCATTGCTCCGTCATGCGGCTGGTCTGGCCGCAGCGTGCCGGGCCCCACGTCCGTACCCACGAGGACCACGTGAGATTGGCGGCACAGCAGATCGGCGCCCTTCTGCGGCTGATGTGCGGCGGCGAGGCTGCTTTGCTCTTCGGCGTAGGCGATCGTCCGCGCCGTTGTCGTGGGGGCATCGCTGCTCTCCGACGCGCCTGTTTGCCGACCGGCCGCAGCCAGAAACGCCTTGAAGGCGGCGCGCGTCGCGGCATCGAGGGTCTGCGGCGTTGCCCCGCTCGAACACGACTCGCCGGCTTGATCAGGTGCCTCGCAGGAAGATGGCGCCACCCATCCCAGCTGCACGCTGGCATCCGGCAACTGATCGATGGTCCCGCCAAGTGCCGTCAACAGATCCTTGCGTTTGTTCTGGTCGCTCGGAAGTCGAGAGAGCGCAATCATCAGCCTGGGCACGGGCACGCGACCTGCCGTGAGAACGGGCGTTGATTCGAACGAGAGGCCGTTTGAATCCTTGGCGTCCGCTGCAACCGCATGGGTGACGCACATGCTCGCGCCAATCAGCGCGCTTGCCAGCCAGGCTTGCCGACTTCGATGCAGAGGCCTGGTCATGCATCCACCCGCTTCCAGACGAAGAGACGCTCCAGCACCACTTGGGTCGTCGGGCGGCGTCCCGATGCCAATGCAGTGATGCGAAAGATGAACGGGTTGTCGGCATCGGGCGCGAGCGCAGTGCCAGTCGGACCGGAATAGGGGAGGATCTCGATCCAATACCAGGCTCGGGACGACAACAAAGGGTTGTCCGCCGGGGCATCCGGCGCGCCGCTGAATTGGGCATAGCGCGCACCCGTGTTCTCGATGCGTGCGAGTTCCGCGGGCGGAAGTTGCCAGAATCTTGCAGGCAGCGCGCCAGCCAGGCACACGCCTTGAGCGCACGCAATGCCGCCGCCTACCGCTTGCGTCATCAGCACGTTGCGAAGGCGAGCGAAGTCGAGCGGTCCCTCGCGCGGAATCCAGGGTACGCTGGATTGCGGATCGCCTGGCGCGCGGCAGTTCCTGGGGCTTGGCGGCGACTCCCCTGTACACGGGCGTCCGTCGGGCGACTCGGCGCGAATGTCGTACTCGGCGTCAGCCAGCATGGCCTGCGCGTTGGCGAGCGCGCGCTCCTGGTCCGCATCGTTGCCGATCAGGCGTTCGGTGAACCAGGTTGTGCGCGCCGCCCCGACGACGAGGAGCGTGGCCATCAGCAGCACGATCATGACGATCATCAATGCCAACCCTTGCTGGTTGCATCGAGAAGCCGAAATGGAGCGATTCATTCAGGTCAATCCGTCCGCTCGAAGATGGAAAAGGCGCTGCAGGACCAGATGCCGGCGCGTCTTGTCGGTGGCGGCCTTGCCTTCGCAGTCCACATAGCGTTGCTCCGTGCCAGCCAGGACCGCATCCCCGCGCAGGTCGATGCACACCGCCACGGCGACGACCTGGCGCCATTGGTCAGCCTGTTCGATCGCAGAGGCATCGAGGTCGCGCATGGCTTCACCATTGCGCAGGCGATAGCGGATCCGGAACGCCGCGACGCCAAAGGCGATCGGCTGGTTCTGCCCCGAACTGCTCTTGCAGCGAAGCACGCCGCCCGCATCCACCTGGAAAGTGGCGGCCAGCGGGACTTGAGTCGATGCCTTCTGTCCCAGGCAGTCGCGACGAACACCGTCCGGCGCTATATAGGCCGCAGCGGCAAGCGTGAGGGTGTCATGGGGCATGCCGGACGTGCCGCGCACCACGGTCGTGTTGGCGGACGTGGCCTGGGCGACATAGCGGTACGGCGTTGCTCCTGTCGTCGGGTCCGCATCTCCCGCAGCCTCGATGTCGCGAGACCCTGCCGTGCGGATCTGCTGTCCCAGCAGTCTGAAGACGAAGCCGGCTTGCTGCAGCAGTTGACTCTGGTCGTCGACGATCCGCTGCGTTTGCCCGAAAGTCTGCAACACCGCCAGCGCAGCGAGGGTGACCAGTCCACCGACGGTCAGGCCCACCATGAGCTCGACCAGCAGCGCACCCCGCACGAGGTGCGCGGCGCATCGGCGGTGGCGCTTCATGCGTTCAGGGCTGGACATGACCGAAGTGGCAGGCCCAGCCTGGCGGGCAGCGAACTTGACCATCGTCTGGCTTTGGCGGCGAGTCGTCGCTCGATCGCCATCCCACCATCACGCCCAACGCCGGTGCGTGACCGCCGCTCTGATCGGACAACGCGTAGACAGTGGCATCGCCCTGCGGCAATTGCTCTTCGACGGACCGCTTCCAGTGCGCCAGATCCCAACGCGCCAGTTGGCGAGGGTCACACGCTTCGAGCTGGCAATCAGTCAGTGCATCGACCGCTTGTGCCCATTCGACCCGGTAGTCGTCCAGCCGGGCGCGTGCCTGCGGATTGGACTGCACCCGCTCCGAAAGATCCGCGATCAACTGGATGGCCTGGCTTCTGCGAAGGCTTGAGGCGCTGTCTGCCAAGGTCTTCCACTGCGCCCAAAGAAGGCCCATCAGCGCCATGGAGACCAGGGCCAGCGCGACCAGCGCTTCCATCAGCGCCAAGCCTCGCGAAGTGCTGGCGCCGCTCCGATGGCCTACCCTGGACAACGTTCTTCTCCAATCCATGTCTGGATGCGTCCGCCGGCAGAAATGCAGATCGCGCTGACGATCTCCTTGTCAAAGCGCGATTGCAGATTGAAGCCCACGCCAATCAGGCCGAACTGGCCACGAGCGTCCAGTTGCAGGCGCTCGCGAGAACTGGTCTGTGCGACGTTGACGCTGTCCTGCCCTGCCGTGGAAAAGAGCAACTCGTCGTTCGCAGAGACAGCGCCGTCGCCATTGGCGTCTGCAAAGATGGCCCAGCCGCAACGCCACTGACCGGCGCCGTCGGCGCTTGAATCGCAATCGCCGAGACTTGGAAGGCGCGCGAGGAGGACGCGGCCGCCACGCTTGATGGCCTCGGCTCGGGCCAGGTAGAGGCTGTCACGCAGCGCGAAAGTCGCCGCACGCACGCGCATTCGCTCTGTCAATGCGGCGAAACTGGGCGCGGCCCATGCCGCCATCACCGCCAGGATGGCGATGGCCACCAACAATTCCAGCAGCACCAATCCGCGAGTACATCGCTGGCGGGGTGCACTCCGGCACCCCGCCGCACACGCGTCGCTTCCCATGCTCTCCTCCCTCCATATCTCGGGCGAGATTGTTAGGGATAGAACGCGGATTCAGGCGAGACGACCGCCGATCGGTCTTATGCAGCGGATGAGCGGAATCATCGGGCGTTCTGGTGACGCCGGCTCAACAAACGTGCTCGGTTGGAGCAAAACGCGCCTCCCGAGCAACGATCTAGATATCGCGAAGCAATTGCCTGAATTCGTCGACGTCTTCGAAGCTGCGGTAGACGGAGGCGAAGCGCACGTAAGCCACCTTGTCGAGCCGCTTGAGTTCGCGCATGACAATTTCGCCGAGCTTGGTGGACTCGATCTCGCGCAGGCCGCTCGACAAGAGCTTGTGCTCGATGCGCAGCAGCGCGTTGTCGATCTGCTCGATGCTCACCGGCCGCTTTCGCAGCGCCAGCTGCATGGATGCGCGCACCTTGCCGGAGTCGAACTCCGCGCGGCGTCCATCCTTCTTGACCACAGCCGGAAATGTGACTTCGGCGCGTTCATAGGTGGTGAAGCGTTTGTCGCAGTCGCCGCATTGACGGCGCCTGCGCACGAACTCACCGTCTTCGCTCAGGCGCGTTTCGACGACCTGGGTCTCGGCATGGCCGCAGAAAGGACACTTCATGCGGCGCAGCCCGTCATCAGCGGTAGACCGGGAAGCGCTCGGTCAGCGCGTTCACCTTGGCACGCACCGCAGCGATGTGCTCCGCATCGCGCGGATTGTCCAGCACGTCGGCGATCAGGTTTGCCGTGGCACGCGCTTCCTCGTCCTTGAAGCCGCGCGTGGTCATGGCTGGCGTGCCGACGCGAACGCCGCTGGTGACCATCGGCTTCTCCGGATCGTTGGGAATGGCGTTCTTGTTGATGGTCATGTGGGCCTGGCCCAGCACGGCCTCGGCTTCCTTGCCCGTGATGCCCTTGGCGCGCAGGTCGACCAGCATCACGTGGCTCTCGGTGCCGCCGCTGACGATGCGCAGGCCGCGCTCGGTCAGCGTCTCGGCGACGATGCGGGCGTTCTTCACCACTTGCTGCTGATAGGTCTTGAAGTCGGGCGAGAGCGCTTCCTGGAAAGCCACGGCCTTGGCCGCGATCACATGCATCAGCGGGCCGCCTTGCAGGCCGGGGAAGATGGCGCTGTTGATCGCCTTCTCGTGCTCGGCCTTCATCAGGATGATGCCGCCGCGCGGGCCGCGCAGGCTCTTGTGGGTGGTGGAAGTCACCACGTCGGCATGCGGCACCGGGTTGGGGTAGACGCCAGCGGCGATGAGGCCGGCGTAGTGAGCCATGTCGACCATGAAGATCGCGCCGACGTCCTTGGCCACCTTGGCGAAGCGCTCGAAGTCGATGCGCAAAGAGTAGGCCGAGGCTCCGGCGATGATCAGCTTGGGGCGGTGCTCGTGCGCCTTGCGCTCCATCGCGTCGTAGTCGATGGCTTCCTTGGCGTCCAGGCCGTAGCTGACCACGTTGAACCACTTGCCGCTCATGTTGAGCGGCATGCCGTGCGTCAGGTGTCCGCCTTCGGCGAGGCTCATGCCCATGATCGTGTCGCCAGGCTTGAGGAAGGCCAGCATCACCGCCTCGTTCGCCGAGGCGCCGCAATGGGGCTGCACGTTCGCGGCGTCTGCGCCGAAGATCTTCTTGACGCGATCGATGGCCAGTTGTTCGACGACGTCGACGTGCTCGCAGCCACCGTAGTAGCGACGGCCCGGATAGCCCTCGGCATACTTGTTGGTCAGCTGGGTGCCTTGCGCAGCCATCACCGCCGGCGAAGCGTAGTTCTCGCTCGCGATCAGCTCGATGTGATGTTCCTGGCGGGCGTGTTCGGCCTGGATGGCAGCCCAGATTTCGGGGTCGGTCTGTTCGACCAGAATATTGCGTTGATACATGGCAGTCCTTCAGTCAAGACATTGGGCCTTGTTCAGGAATCAAACAAGGGCTGCCCAGGCGAACGGCTGATCGCCCGCCGCTTTGTGCCAAGCCGGCGGGCGGTACGCTTCCCAGTGGTGTGCCCCACGTCGGCGCCCATGCTCGCATGCCGAATGGTTGGGCCCTTTCGGGCACCGATCGTTCGACAGGAACAGGCGCTTATCGCCAGTCGCGTACGGGGGTGAGTTTAGCCGAGCTCAGGAGCCGTCGGAGAGCAGCGCGACCTTGTCGTCGCCAGTCGCGGCGGGCTTCTTGTCGTTGGTCGCCGAGATGGGTGCATCGCGCACCGGCGTCGGAGCGGCATTGGGCGCCACGGCCTTGCCTGCCGCGACTTGACGCAGGCGGCTGCGTTCGGCCAACACCTTGCTCGCATAGCCACCGTCGCTTTCGAGGTTCGCCGCGCCGACGTAGTAGCGCAAGCCGCCTTCCAGCGAGCCGGCCCGCGAGATGCATTCAAGCAAGACCTTCACGCCAACACGCATGTTGGTGACGGGATCGAAAGCCGTCAGCGTGCCGCCGGCGGGCTCGTACTTGTCACCGTGCACCCGGGTCATGACCTGCATGAGCCCCTGCGCTCCCACATGGCTCTGCGCAAACGGGTTGAAGCTGGACTCCACAGCCACGATGGCCAGGATCAGGGCGGGGTCGAGCTTGGTCCGCTGGCCCAGGTCGTAGGCCTCGGCCACCAGCACGCTCAGCGGCTCAGGCGCGACACGATATTTGCGTGCCAGCCAGAACGCCATTGCGGCTTGCTGCTTGGGCAGATCCATCGGGCTCGCCGCCGTCGTGCGCTCCAACGCCGTCGGTTCGAGCGCGACGGGGCTGACGGGCTCGGCGGGCCGCAGCGCGGCGCGACGCGCCTCCAGCCAGCCCATGAGTTGTTCCTCGCCGGACTGGCGCAGGTCTGGTCGTGCAAAAAGCGCGAGGACGGCAAACACGGTCGCCAGACCCAGAAGGGCAAAGCCGTTGTGCGTGATTTCGAAAAAGCCATCTGCCACGTCGGACACGAATGTCCTCAGTCCTTGGACTGCGGCCGACAACGCCTGTTTCATTGCTCTTTCCTTTCGTTGCGGACCTCGAAACGATGCCCACGAAGGGCCACGGTTTGGAGGGACAGCGCGTTGGATCGGCGTGTATCAGGTCAGCGCGAGGGAGGGAATGGGCGCCGATGCCTGAGACATCGAGAATGTGGACAGAAGTTCACATTTCAGCGGAATCAGTGGGCCTCGAGGGGTCGGATGTCGAGGCCAGCGGCGATTCTAGGGAGGTCAAAATACACGGTCAAGCATAAGGGGCTTATTTTTTATGCCTAAACGTGCGATAGAAAAGTCCGAAAAAGGGGATGAATCGACCAGGGCGACCCCATTGAATTTTCAAGTTGCGCGACAGGCGAGACAGGCTTAACCTGCAACTGCCTGACTGTTTCAGGCGCTCGCCGAGACCCGGCTGGCCTGGGGAAACCAAACACCCCGCGTCCGACGGTCGAGGCCTCCTCGGTGGCAATCTCTTGCCGCCAGCACTGCCGGAACCATCCTCTTTCGGCGGCGCAAAGAGATGGCATGAGCTTCGGGCTCGCCATCGAGCCCGGATGCAAGACTTCTCCGTCGTGCATCCGGGCTTTCTCATTTGTGCGCTCGGCTTTCATGTTTTCGGGGTGGGAAGCCCTGGCCGATTGCGGCACACTGCCGCTCATGAAAGCTGTCACGATCAAGAACAACAAGTGGGTCCGGCGAGTTGCTTACGCATTGGGAGCGCTGGTGCTGCTGTGGGTCATCCTGTGGCTCGCGGTGCCCCCCATCGCGAAGAGTCAGGCGCAAAAACATGCCAGTGCGGCGCTGGGGCGCGAGGTCACGATCGGCAAGATCGACTTCAAGCCCTGGACCCTGGAGCTTGCAGTCAACGACTTGCGCATCGCGAGTGCCGACGGCAGCCACGCCCAGATCGAGGTGGGTCGCATCTATGTCGACGCCGAGATGCAGTCCATCCTTCGGCTGGCTCCCGTGGTCGATGCGGTCAAGATCGAGCGTCCCACCATCCGGGCCGTTCGCAACAAGGACGGCAGCTACGACTTCGACGATGTGCTCAAGCGCATTGCGGCCTCACCGCAGCCCGAGAAAAAGGACGCCTCGGAGCCCGCTCGCTTCGCCATCTACAACATCGAACTGACCGGCGGCAGTGTCGACTTCGATGACCAGGCGCTGGGCCCCAAGCATGAGATCCGCGATCTAACCCTGGGCGTTCCGTTCCTGAGCAGCCTGCCTTCGCAGCGCGAGGTCAAGGTGATGCCCAAGCTGGCTTTTACCCTGAACGGCAGCCATTTCGATTCCAGCGCAGAGGCGCTGCCATTTGCCGAGACGCGCCAGACGGGCGCGCGCATGCATTTCCAGGGGCTCGACCTGCAGCCCTTTCTGGCCTACGCGCCACGAGATCAGGTCGCCAAGCTCGCAGGCGGCAGCCTCGATGCCGACCTGCAGGTTGAATTCCAGCAGGGGCCCAGCGAGGGGTTGCGCATCAGCGGCACGGTCGAAGTGCGCGACGCCAAGCTGCTTGATGCTCGCGACAAGGACCTGGCCTCCCTCAAGGGCCTGAAAGTGGTGCTGGCGGATGTGCGTCCCCTCGAGGGCAAGGTGCACCTTTCGGAGGTGGCGCTGACCGGTCCGCAACTGCTCGTTTCGCGTGAGGCAGATGGGCGGCTGAACCTGCAACCGACCCAGCCCGGCGCGCATGCCGGAGAGCCGCCGGAAGTGTCACGTCCTGTCGCCGAGGCGGCCAAGGGGGCGGCGGAAAAGCTGGCGTGGACGGCACAGATCGACGCCGTCACACTGGACGACGGCGCCGTTCAATGGCGTGACGCGTCTGTTTCTCCGGCGGCCGAGGCATCGCTGACCGGACTGCAACTGAAGGTTCAGGACGTACGTTGGCCGATGGAGCAGCCTGCCCGGTTCGAGGGCGCGGTTGGCTTGGGCGGAGGCAGCCTGAAGTTCCAGGGTGAGGCCACCGATCAAATGGCCAAGGTGCAGACCGAGGTCGGTCAGTTGCCCCTCAAGTTGGCTGCGCCGTATGTGTCGCAGTTCCTGGATCCGGCCCTGGATGGCACGCTGGCTGGCCGGGTCGGTCTCCAATGGAGCAAGCCCGATCGATTGTTGGTCGATGTCCAGCAGTTCACTGCCGATGGTCTGGCGCTGCGCCGCGACAAGGCGGCGCTTGCCAGCGTTTCCAAGTTGACGGTGACGGGCGCCAAGGTCAACTTGACCGAACGCAATGTGACCGTGCAGGGTGTAGAGCTTGCCAAGCCGGTGGCCGAGGTGGAGCGGGATGGCGGTGGTCGCTGGATGTACGAGGATTGGCTCAAGACGTCGACATCGACGTCGGCCGGCCAGGGTGCCGACAGGCCGGCCGGCAAGCGCAACGCGAACGACGCCAAGAGCGCCGAGAAGCCTTGGGCGCTTAGCTTGGACAGCTTGAAGCTGTCGGATGGGCAGGTGGGCTTTTCCGACAAGTCCGTCAAAGGCGAGGAAGTGGACGTCAAGCTGACGTCGCTGGATGTTTCTGCCCAGAAGTTCAGTCTGGACGGCAAGGGCGCGATGCCGATCGACGTGTCCGGGCGCATTGCCTCGGGTGCTCGGTCCAATCCTGGACGCTTCTCGTACAAGGGAACATTGGCCCTCACGCCCTTGACGACCCAGGGGCAACTCGACGTGGGGTCGATTCCGGTCCATGCCTTCAAGGCCTACGTCGCCGATCAGTTTCCCAACCTGGATCTGCGCCGCGCGTACTTCAATTACAAGGGCGCGCTTCGATTCGCCAGCGAGTCGGCCGGACCGCGCGTCAGCCTGCAGGGCGACACGTCGGTGGACAACATGCGCGTCAACAGCTCCGTGCTGGTCGAGGCGGCCGGCGGTGGCTCGTCCCTTGGGCGCAACGCGAGTCGCCTGCTGTCGTGGCAATCGCTGCAGTTGCGCGGCGTCAAGTTCGACATGGTGCCCAAGACGCCCTTCAAGCTGGATGTGCGTGAAACGGCCTTGACGGATCTGTTTGCCCGCATCGTGATCGACGAGGCCGGCACGCTGCATCTCCAGGATCTGGCCAGCAGCAAGCCGGTGGAAGTGGCAGGGCCGCCCAAGCCAGGCGACAAGGCCGCTGCACCGGTCGCTCCACCTGCAGCGGGTGCGGGCGCAGCGACCACCGTGCGCAAGCCCATCAGCGGCGAGACGGTGACGCGGTCCGATCAGCCAGTGACGCCGGGTTCGGCGGCGCCTGCGCAGGCGACGACCAGGCGGCCCGCCGCAGCGGGTGGGGCCGTTCCGGCGGAACAGATGGTGGGCGGCGATGCGGCACCGCCGACGGCGCAGGCCGCGCCCGCAACCCCCGCGGAGCCGGCCGGACCGCAGCCTGTCATCAACTTCGGACCGATTTCGCTGGTCAACGGCCGCATCGACTTCACCGACCATTTCATCAAGCCCAACTATTCCGCCGACCTGAGCGCGCTGACCGGCAAGCTCAGCGCCTTCTCCTCGCAACCCGTCGACGGGGCTGTCCAGATGGCCGATCTGGAGCTGCGCGGCAAGGCGCAGCAGACGGCGTCGCTCGAAATTGCCGGCAAGCTCAACCCGCTGGTCAAGCCGTTGCAGTTGGACATCGGCGCCAAGGTCCGCGACCTGGAGCTGGCGCCGCTTTCGCCCTACACCGTGCGCTACACGGGGCACGGCATCGAGCGGGGCAAGATGAGCGTGGACGTCGACTACAAGGTCGAGCCCGACGGCCGCCTGACCGCCACCAACAAGCTGGTGCTCAACCAGTTGACCTTCGGCGAGGAAGTGCCCGGCGCGACCAGCACCTTGCCCGTCAAGCTCGCGGTGGCGCTGCTGGCCGACCGCAATGGCGTGATCGACGTCGATCTGCCCTTGTCGGGGTCGGTCAACGATCCTCAGTTCAGCATCGCCCCACTCATCTGGAAGGGCATCGTCAATTTGATCGTCAAGGCCATCACTTCGCCGATCAGCCTGCTCACCGGCGGAGGCGGGGGTGGTTCTGGCGGGCCCTCGGACGCCATCGCTTTCGGTGCCGGCCTCGACACGCTCGATGCCGCCGCCAAGCAGAGCCTGGACAAGATCGCCAAGGCCATGACCGACCGCGCCGGCTTGCAGATGACGGTGGTCGGCACCGCCAGCCTCGAGAAGGAAAAGGAGGCCTACCAGCGCGCCAGGCTGCGCCAGATGGCACAGGCTGAAAAGCGCCGAAGCGCCGTGCGCGCCGGCAAGGACGCGTCGAGTGTCGAGCCTGTCACCGATGCGGAATATCCTGCACTGCTCGAGGCCGTCTACAAGCGAGCTGACATCAGCAAGCCGCGCAACCTGATCGGCATCGCCAAGGACCTTCCGCAGGAAGAGATGGAAAAGCTGCTCATGGCCGACATGAAGGTGGATGACGAGTCCATCCGGAAACTCGCGGTGGAGCGCGGCGTGGTCGTGCGGGACTATCTGCTGGAGCACAAAGTGCCCGCAGAAAGCCTCTTCCTGGGGGCGGTGCAGACCAAGCCGAGCGGGGCGGATTGGAAGCCCAGCGCCCTGCTGAAAGTCGAGGTGCGTTGAGCCGAGCCGGCGCGTCGGTCAAAATGGAGGGCTGCGCCGGAAATTCCGGCGCCGTTTCTTTTGAAAAGCCCCCATTCCGACAAGCGATCCGAAGTGACTTCTTCTTCCCCAAAGCCCCACGACATCCAGGCTCTTGACGCTTTGACCGGCGGCGCCTTTACGGCGCCCACATCCGGAGAGCGCGCCCAGCGTGTCCGCGACTGGCTCGCTCGCAGCCCCGCCACCGAGCAGCTGCAGGAAGTCTTCAAGGAACTCAGCAGCCGCGACAAGGGGGCGGCGCGCCTGGTGCGCGAAAAGCTCGACGAGGCCCGGCGTGCACGCGATCAGGCCGCCATCGCTGCCGAATGGGAGCAGAAGGCGCAAGCGTTGCTTGACCAACCCCGGATGAACATCGCCGACGCCCTGGCCTGGCAGCGCGACGCTGCCAAGGCAGGCGCGCCGTTGTCGCGCGAGCCCCTCGCCAGCTTGCGCCAGCGTCTGGCCGAACGGATCAAGGGCATCGAAGACCTTCAGCACCGTGTTCAGGTTCACCGCGAGGCGGCGGTGCTGCTCGTGCAGCGCTTCGACGTCCTTTCCACCAAGGGCTGGCAAGACGCCCAGGCCACGGGCGATGCCCTGGCTTCGGACGTTGCCGCATGGAAAGAGCAAGCGACCGAAATTGCCTCCGACGCCAACTGGGAGAGTCTCGACCCCCGTCTGGCGCCTCAGCTGGAAGCTTCGCGCGCCCAGTTGACCGCCGTATCCGAAGCGTTCCAGGCCGCATTGGCGCAAGCCGTGGCTGCAGCTGCCGATGCGTCGGCGCCATTGCCGCCCGTGCCCGTCTGGGCGGATGAGCTTCGCGTCGCCCGCGGGTTGGCGCCGGAGGCCGCGGCAACGGAAGCCGCCGAGCGGCCCGCTGCGCCGCGCGCACCGAAGGTCGATCCGGCGGTCCGCGCCGCGGCGCAAGAAGCCGTGACCGCGGCGCTGGAGCGGCTCAAGAAGGAAACCGCCGAGGGGCACGGCAAGGGCACCGCCAGCGCGTCGGCTGCGCTGCGCGCCGTGCTCAAGGAACATGGCCGTCTGGTCGAACAGCCGCTCGAAGGTGAAGTCCATGCCGCGCTCATTGCCGCGGGCGAGCTCGAAGGCTGGCAGCGCTGGAGCGCCGACAAGATCCGCGAGGAGCTCGTCGCCAAGGCCGAGGCGCTGCTCAAGCGCCCGGAAGGGCAGGCGCTCGGCGGCCGCAAGATGCAGGAAAGCCTGCGCGCGTTGCGCGAGCAATGGAAGAAGACCGACCAGGGTGGCGTGCCCAACCACGCGCTCTGGAAGCGCTTCGACGAGGCCTGCAACGAAGCCCACAAGGTGGTCGAGGCCTGGCTGGAAAAGGTGCGCGCCGACGCGGCGGAGCACAAGGCCCTGCGGCTGGCCCTGATCGAAGAGCTGAAGACCTGGGCTGCGGCGCACGCCCAGAGCACCGATTACAAGGCGCTCAACCGGGCGCTGCACCAGTTCGCGGATCGCTGGCGCGAGGCTGGCCACGTCGGCGAAAAGGTGTTTGCCGAGTTGCAAGGCCAATGGGTCGAGGCGATCGGAGCGGCTCGCGCGCCGCTCGAGGCTGCCCAAAAAGGCAGCATCGAACGGCGCCAGGCCATGATTGCCGAGGCGACCGAACTCGGCGCCGCGCCTCAACTGCGCATCGATGCCGTTCGCGCGCTGCAGCAACGCTGGCAGGCCGAAGCGCAGGGCGTCCCGCTCGATCGCCGTCAAGAACAGAAACTGTGGGACGCGTTCCGCGCGCCGATCGACGAAGCGTTCAACCGCAAGTCTGCCGAGCGTGAAAAGGCCGCGGCCGCAACCAGCGCCTTCGACCGGCAAGTGCTTTCTGCTGCCAAGGCCCTCGAGGCCGCCAATGCCGAGGGCGACGCGCAGAAGATTCGGGCCGCCCTGGCTGCGTTGGAAGCGGCGATGCGCGGCGAAGGCGCATCCACGAAGGCGGCGACGCCAGCCCCGGCCGCAGATGCATCGGCTGCAGATCCTGCGGCCCAGCCCGCGGCCGCGAACGCCGAGGTGGATGCTGCAGCCGCCGCATCGGATACGGAAGGCGCAGCAGCCGTCGAGGGCGCCGAGGCGTCGACCGAGTCGGCCGCCGAAGCGGCGGCACCGGCGCCTGCTCCGGCCGCGCCGCGCAAGCCCGTGGTTGCCGTGCGCGGTGATGACCGCCCCGGTGCCAGAAAGCCGGACGCGCCTGCCGACGCACGTGGTGGTCGTGGCGGTGATCGTCGTGACGCCCGCGGGCCGCGCGGCAATGACCGTAGCGATCGTGGCGATCGGGGTGTGCGCGGTGGAGACCGCTTTGGCGATCGCGACCGTTCGCCGCGCCCAGCAGTCGATCGCCCACGCCTGGGAGATTCGGCATTCCGCGCCCAGCGCGATGCCATGGACCATGCCCAGGCCGCTCTGCGCAAGCTGGCGGCACAGGCGCATGGCGAGGCGGTCACGCAACTCATGGGGGCTTGGCAGCATCGCGACGTTTCGCAATTGCCGAGCCTGCAGGAGCTGGGACGGGCAGTTTCTCCAGCGGTGCGCGGCGAATGGTCGCAGTCGGTAGGCACGCCTGCCAAGGCTGGAGATTCGGCGGCCGAATCGCTGCTGCGCCTGGAGCTGGCGGCTGAAGTGCCGACGCCGGCAGAGCAGTTGAACGACCGACGGGCCCTGCAACTGAAGCTGCTCACTCGCCGTGGCGATCCGAGCCCGCAGCAGACGTGGGCAAAGGACGTGGCCAAGGTGCTGGAGTCGGCGCACGACGAAGGGTCCGCGCGCCGTTTGCAGTCAGCACTCAAGGCGCTGCTGCGTCGCTGAGCGTCAGCCCCCGCCCAGAAAGAACTGGTCGAACAGTTCGAGCAGGGTGGGGAATTCCTCGCCAAAGCGAGCCCGGTTGACGAAGTACGCTTCGCAGGCGACGGCAAAAAATTCGGTCGTCGACTCCGCGGCGTAGTCGTCCAGCCACGGCGCCTCAGCGCCAAAGCGCTCGGCCATGATGGTCTTTTCCCTGAATGCGGTGTACGCGGCCGACAGGGTTTCGTTCCAATGGGCCTTGGCAGCTCGGCTGCCGCGCGTGCCGCCGAAGCCTGCGGGCAGGGGCGGGCAACCATCCGCCAGCCCGTCGCGCATGTCGATCTTGTGGGCGAACTCGTGGATCACCACGTTGTAGCCATCGCTCTGCGTGACGCTGCTGGCCAGCACGTCCTGCCAGCTGAGCATGACGGGCCCGTGTTGCATCGCTTCGCCGGCCACCACCTCGTCGTATTCGTGGACCACGCCGGCTTCGTCCATCACCTGCCGTGGCGCGACCACCTCCGACTTGTGCACGACCACGCCGACGAAATCGTCGTACCAGTCCAGGTCGCCGGGCAGGTGGAGCACGGGCAGCACGGCTTGCGTTGCGACGGCGAGTGCCACTTCGTCGGTGATCACGAAGCCTTGAGCACCGTGAAAGCGCTTGTCGCGCAGGAACTGCGCGGACAACTGACGCAGCCGTTCGACATCGGAAGCAGGGCGCTCGGAGAGAAAAGGGTAGCGTGCGAGCACGGCCTGCCAGGCCGCATCGGGAATGACCGGCGCCGGCCGGAGGCTGCGCAGCCAGCGCTTCAGCATGGAATGGGCGATTGCCGCGGCACGAAGCTCGTCAGCGCAGGTCCACGCGCCGCAACCCGGCCGAGGTCAGGCACATCACCTGTGCGCGCGGGTGCGCAGCCTCGGCGTCCCAGTCGCTCAGGACGATCCGCTTCATGCCGTCGCCCAGATCGTGCTCGGCAGGCCGGTGCGTGTGGCCGTGGACGAGCACGGACGCTTGGGCTTCACGCAGCCAGTGCTGGGCCGCGGCAGTGTCGACATCGGCCCAGACCATGTCCGGGCTCTGCTGGTGGGCCTCGCTCTGGGCGCGGGCGGCATGGGCCATCTGCCGGCGCTTGTCCAAAGGCTGTGCGAGAACTGCCTGCTGCCATTGCGGATTGCGAACCTGCTGGCGAAACTTCTGGTACTGCACGTCGTCGAGGCACAGCGCGTCGCCGTGGCTGAGCAGCCAGCGCTCGCCCATGAACACGAGCACGGTGGGATCCTGCAGGAGCGTGAAACCGGCCTGGGCGGCAAAGCGCTCGCCAACCAGGAAGTCGCGATTGCCGTGCATGAAATACAGGCTGCGCTTTTCCGAGGCTTCGCGCAGCCATCGGCCGCACTGCGCTTCGAAACCATCGGCTTCGGCGGCATCGTCGCCCACCCAGGCCTCGAACAGATCGCCCAGGATGAAGATCGCGTCGGCCGGCGTCGTCTGCAGGTAGCCGCGCCACGCCTCGACCGTGGCCGGATGCTCGGGCTGCAGATGCAAGTCCGAGATCAGGTCGACCATGCGCCATTCGGGCGGCGCCTGCAGTTCGGCGACTGGCGAGATGCTCATGCTGGACGCGAGACCAAGTCAGTCCGAGCCTTATTCAGCAATGACGACAGCCTTGTCGATCACCACGTCTTCCAGCGGCACGTCGTCATGGAAGCCGCTGCGGCCGGTCTTGACGCGTTCGATCTTGTCGACCACGTCGGTGCCCGAGCTGACCTTGCCGAAGACGGCGTAGCCCCAGCCCTGCGCCGTCGGGGCAGTGTGGTTGAGGAAGTCATTGTTCGCCGCGTTGATGAAGAACTGTGCGCTGGCGGAGTGGGGTGCACTGGTACGCGCCATGGCGATCGTGTACTTGTCGTTCTTCAGGCCGTTGTTCGCTTCATTCTCGATTTGAGCGCCCGTGGCCTTTTGCTTCATGCCGGGTTCGAAGCCGCCGCCCTGAACCATGAAGCCGGGAATGACACGGTGGAAGACGGTGCCGTCGTACTGGCCCTTCTTGACGTAGTCGATGAAGTTGGCAACGGTCTTGGGCGCCTTGGCGGCATCGAGTTCGAGGACGACGACGCCTTGGTTGCGGATGTGCAGTTCGACTTGGGGATTGCTCATAAGGGACTCCTGTTTTTGGAAGAGATGGGAACGTGGGTCAGGGCGCCACGACCGTGGCGGTGGTGATGACCACGGGCTCACGGGGCACGTCCTGCATGCCGCCCTTGGAGCCGGTGGCCACGGCCCGGATCTTGTCGACCACGGCCTGCCCCGACACCACCTTGCCGAACACGGCATAGCCATAGCCGTCTGGCTTGGGCGCATTCAGCATGTCGTTGTTCTTCACGTTGATGAAGAACTGCGACGTGGCGGAGTTGGGATTGCCGGTTCGAGCCATCGCGACGGTGTAGGTGTCGTTCTTCAGGCCATTGTCGGCTTCCAGCGGTATCGGCGCACGGGTGGGCTTTTGCGACAGGTCGGCCGTGTAGCCTCCGCCCTGGATCATGAAGCCATCGATCACGCGGTGAAAGATGGTGCCGTCGTAGTGCTTGTCTTTGACGTACTGCAGGAAGTTCGCGACGGTCTTGGGCGCCTTGGCGGCGTCCAACTGCAGGACGATGTCGCCTGCTGTCGTCGCGAGCTTGACTTTGGGGCTTGCATTGGCAGCGGAGGATGCGCCTGTCTGAGCATATGCGCCGGCTGTGACGAAGAGGCCGAAAGCCATGCCAAGTGCGAGGCGTCGCGTGAGATGCAAAGTGGTCAAGGGAAGTGCTTTCAAAAGGTGAAGCGTGGCCGATGCGCCTGCTGCCTGACGAGGCAGCGGGATCAGCGTTTGGGCGCCTTGGCGCCCGACTTCTTGGGATTGACTGTGGCAGAGGTCTTGTCCTCGGCCGTCGACGGTGCCGCCGCGCCGGCGGGCAGGAAGACCTGACGCAGCAACGCGAGCTTCGGCGCGACAGTGGCGTTGGCCTTGTCCAGCTGCTGCGCACGCGTATACGACTCGGCGGCAAGGCGCACATAGATGTCGCCCAGATTTTCGCGCGCAGTGGCGTAGTTCGGATTGGCCTTGAGCGCCGCCTCGAGCGCTTCGCGCGCCTTGTCGAACTGGCTCTGCGACGCATAGAGCGCAGCCAGATTGTTATAGGGCTCTGGCAACTCGGGGTACTCGCGCGTCAGCTCGGTGAACGCGTCGATCGCCTCTTGCTTCCTGCCTTGGTCGGTCAGGATCACACCGCGCAGAAAGCGCATCTGCGGATCGCGCGGATTGCTGGCCAGATTGGCCTCGGCCTTCATCAGCGCCTGGTCGGCCTGGCCCTGGCGCAACAGCGCTGTGACGTCGTCGTACTGGTCGGCGCGGGCGCTGCCAAGGCCTGCGAAAAGCAGGGCGCCAAAGACGGCTGCGCAAAGAAAATGGTTGGGGCGGATGCGGGGAAGATCGACCTGCTGCATGAAGCCTCGGTGATGGGAGGGCACACGGCCGGGGCCGTTTATACTCGCGGACCCATTGTAGCCGAGGGCCCGGCGCGCAAGCTCGCGAAGGCGCCCTTGTACCTGCACTGCAACTGCCCTCGAAAGGCCCACTTGCCAGGGCCTGACTTTCCTGAAATAAAGCGTCGCTTGTCCCGCAGCGAAATCCCTTCTCTTCGGGCATCAAGAATCGGCGTCTGCCGCTACCCCATGAGTCTGCGTATCTACAACACGCTCACGCGTGAGCTGGAGGATTTTTCACCGCTGCGTCCTGGCGAGGTTCGCATGTACGTATGCGGCATGACCGTGTACGACTTCTGCCACCTCGGCCATGCCCGTTCCATGATCGCCTTCGATGCGGTCCAGCGCTGGCTCAAGTGTGCCGGCTACAAGGTCAACTACGTGCGCAACGTGACCGACATCGATGACAAGATCATCCGTCGCGCGGTCGAGAACGGTGAGACCTTGCGCAGCCTGACCGATCGCATGATCGATGCCTTGCATGAGGATGCCGACGCGCTGGGCATCGAGCGACCGACGCATGAGCCCCGCGCCACCGACTACGTGCCGCAGATGCTGTCGATGATCTCCACGCTCGAGCGCAAGGGCCTGGCCTATCGCGCCGCCAATGGCGACGTGAACTATGCCGTGCGCAAGTTTCCGGGCTACGGCAAGCTGTCGGGCAAGTCGCTCGACGAGTTGCACGCCGGTGAACGTGTGGCCGTGCTCGAAGGCAAGGACGATCCGCTCGATCCCGTGCTCTGGAAGAGCGCCAAGGCCGACGAGCCCGCCGAGGCCAAGTGGCCCAGCGACTTCGGCATGGGGCGGCCGGGCTGGCACATCGAGTGCTCGGCCATGGCCTGCGATCTGCTCGGCGAGAGCATCGACATCCACGGCGGTGGCGCCGACCTGCAGTTCCCGCACCACGAGAACGAGATCGCGCAGAGCGAAGGTGCGACAGGCAAGCCGCTGGCCAGCATCTGGATGCACAACGGCTTCATCAACATCGACAACGAGAAGATGTCCAAGAGCCTGGGCAACTTCTTCCTGATCCGCGATGTGCTCAAGGTCTTCGACGCGGAGACGGTCCGGTTCTTCGTCCTGCGCGCCCACTATCGCAGCCCGCTGAACTACAGCGATGCCCACCTGCAGGATGCGCGCGCTGCACTCAAGCGCTTGTATACGGCGCTGCAGCGCTGCCCCAAGGCGCCCGCCGTCGCCTTGGACTGGAGCACTGGCCCGGCTGCGAAGTTCAAGGCCGCCATGGACGAGGACTTCGGTACGCCCGAAGCGGTGGCCGTGCTGTTCGAACTGGCTGCCGACATCAATCGTGCGCCGACCGACGAAGAAGCCGCGCGCCTTTGCGGCACGCTGCGCGCGCTGGGCGCATGCCTGGGACTGCTGCAGGACGATCCCGACGCATTCCTGCGCGCTGGCGCGGCGCTTGCCGAAGACGAGATCCAGGCCCGCATTGCGGCCCGTGCGCAGGCCAAGGCCGAAAAGAACTTTGCCGAAGCCGACCGCATCCGCGCCGAATTGCTGGAGCAAGGCATCGTGCTCAAGGACTCGGCTACTGGCACCACCTGGGCTGCAGCCCAGTGAGCCGCCAGGAGAACGAGACGATGGCCACGACCACGAAGAGCAGCGTGCCCGTCCAGGTCTTCACGCCCGACTATTGGGAAGACGCCTGCAAGCACCTGGCGAAGAAGGATCGGGTCATGCGCCGGCTGATTCCCCAGTTCGGCGACGCCTGCCTGGAGTCGCGGGGCGACGCCTTCACGACCTTGGCGCGCAGCATCGTGGGTCAGCAGATCTCGGTCAAGGCGGCACAGTCCGTCTGGGACCGTTTCGCGAAGCTGCCGCGCCGCATGACGCCGGCGACGGTGCTCAAGCTGAAGGTGGACGACATGCGTGCCGCCGGACTGTCCGCGCGCAAGGTTGAATACCTGGTCGACCTGGCCCTGCACTTCGCCAACGGCGCAGTTCACGTGGAAGCCTGGAAGAACATGGATGATGAGGACATCATCACCGAACTGGTCGCCATCCGCGGCATCGGTCGCTGGACGGCCGAGATGTTCCTCATGTTCCATCTGTTGCGGCCGAACGTTTTGCCGCTGGATGATGCCGGTCTCATCGCCGGCATCAGCCACAACTATTTTTCGGGCGAGTCGGTCAGTCGAAGCGACGCCCGCGAAGTGGCCGCCGCCTGGAGCCCCTATTGCAGCGTGGCAACTTGGTATATTTGGCGGTCGCTCGAACCCGTGCCGGTGGCCTACTGAGCCCCGAGCTTCAACGAGCAGGAATTACTGGAGAAGACGTTGGCAAAACGAACCTTCCTCGACTTTGAGCAGCCCATCGCGGAACTCGAGTCCAAGATCGAGGAGCTGCGATACGTGCAGAGCGAGTCTGCAGTCGACATCTCTGAAGAGATCGACCAGCTCAGCAAGAAGAGCCTTCAGCTGACCAAAGACATCTATGGTGACCTGACGCCCTGGCGCATCACCAAGATCGCAAGGCATCCGGAGCGGCCGTACACGCTGGATTACGTCAACGAGATCTTCACGGATTTCGTCGAGCTTCACGGCGATCGCCATTTCTCCGACGACCTCTCCATCGTGGGCGGTCTGGCGCGCTTCAACGGCATGCCTTGCATGGTGCTCGGGCACCAGAAGGGCCGCGACACGAAGGAGCGCACCGCGCGCAACTTCGGCATGAGCAAGCCCGAGGGCTACCGCAAGGCGCTGCGCCTGATGAAGACGGCCGAGAAATTCAAGCTGCCTGTCTTCACCTTTGTCGACACGCCCGGCGCCTATCCCGGTATCGATGCCGAGGAACGGGGCCAGTCCGAGGCGATTGGCCGCAACATCTTCGAGATGGCTCAGCTCGAAGTGCCCGTCATCGTCACCATCATCGGCGAGGGCGGCTCCGGCGGCGCTCTGGCCATCTCGGTGGGCGACCAGGTGCTGATGCTCCAGTATTCGGTGTATTCGGTCATCAGCCCAGAAGGCTGCGCGTCCATCCTCTGGAAGACTGGCGAAAAGGCCCAGGAAGCGGCCGATGCGCTGGGCATCACGGCGCATCGCCTCAAGGCGCTGGGTTTGATCGACAAGATCGTCAGCGAACCGGTCGGCGGTGCCCACCGGGACCATCGCCAGATGGCTGCTTTTCTCAAACGGGCACTTGGCGACGCGTACAGGCAGATCGCCGACCTCAAGCCCCGCGAGCTCCTCGATCGCCGTTACGAGCGCTTGCAAAGCTACGGCCGATACTCCGACACGCGGGCTGAAAGCCGCTGAACGGAGTTGGCGCATGCGGCCTCAGCGCGCGTCGCGCCTGGGCGGGTTTCGCTCCACGCGTGACTTGAGCGCTTGGTAGAGGTCGCCCGGCATCCACCGGGCCGCCAGGCGCAGCAGCAGGACCGCCACCACGCCGTCGTCGATCCATCCCAGTATCGGAATCAGGTCCGACACCAGGTCGATCGGACTCAGCACGTAGGCCACCGCCGCAAGAATCGCCAATCGAGAGGCGACGGGGGTCGACGGATCGCGCAGCATCGCCCACGCCAGCGCCAATTCCTTGCGCAGGCCGAACCAGAGTGTCCCCAGCTTCCACATCGATGGATCTCCTTGGCGGCGACACATGCGCCGCGCAGCTTGGCAGTTGAGGGGCGAGTCGGCCATTGCAATGGCAATACCGCTTGAGGACGCAAAATCCGCCAAACGACCGTCGCCCAGAGAATGCCCCCATGAACACGCCGACGCAATGCGCGAGCGAAGAAGCCCCTTCGGTGGCTCAGGCCGTTGCCGCCTTCGAGCCGCGCCTGCCCCTGGCCGTGGCGTTCAGTGGCGGTGCGGATTCCAGTGCCCTCCTGCTGGCCTGCGCGCGCCGTTGGCCGGGGCAGGTGAGGGCGCTGCACGTCCACCACGGACTGCAGGCTGCAGGCGACGACTTCGAGGCCCAGTGTCGCAGCGCCTGCGAGCGCTGGGGCGTGCCGCTGGCCGTACGGCGCGTCGATGCGGCACATGCGCGCGGCGAAAGCCCGGAAGACGCAGCCCGGCAGGCTCGCCGCAAGGCGCTGGTCGACATGGCTCGCCAATCCGACGGCGTGACCGACCTTGCGTTGGCGCATCACGCGGACGATCAGGCAGAAACGTTGCTGCTGGCCTTGTCCCGTGGCGCCGGCCTCGGCGGGTTGTCGGCCATGCCTTCGCAGGCTCGTTGGGGTGACCTGACAGTGCACCGCCCGTTGCTCGACCTACCCGGATCTCAACTGCGGGAATGGTTGTTGGCACAGGACGAGACGTGGATCGAAGATCCAAGCAATGAGGACGAGCGTTTCACGCGCAACCGCATCCGCATGCGGCTGCTGCCTGCGTTACAGCAGGCCTTCCCGCAGTTCCGGGCAACCTTTGCGCGTTCGGCGCGTCATGCGGCGCAGGCGCAGTCGCTGCTGGCCGAGTTGGCAGAGCAGGACCTGCGGACCATCGGCGCTCCCCCGGCCATCGCGGCGCTGCAGCATTTGTCGCGCGATCGGCAGGCCAACGCGTTGCGCCACTGGCTCCAGTCCGCTCACCGGTGCCTACCCAGTGCCGCGCAGCTCGAAGCACTGCTCGATCAAGTTCAGGCCTGCCGGACACGTGGCCACCGGCTGCATCTGAAGGTGGGGGGCGGTTTTATTCGCCGCGAAGGCGATGTGCTCGATTGGTACAATACTGCGCCCTTGCCGCCCGAGGGATCGCGCTGAGGCCCTCGCTGGGCATCCGGGCGCCTCCATTGGCGATCGACGGACTTGCCCGACGTCAGTTTCCACTGAATGTCGGGCCATGTCATCGAGCCGCGGCGGCATTTCACTTCTAGACATTACCCATGGCTTTGATCGTTCACAAATACGGCGGTACGTCGATGGGCTCGACTGAGCGCATCCGCAACGTGGCCAAGCGCGTGGCCAAGTGGGTGCGTGCCGGCCACCAGATGGTCGTCGTGCCCAGCGCCATGAGCGGCGAGACCAACCGCCTGCTCGGCCTGGCCAAGGAACTCGCGCCTTCACAGGCCAGTGCCGCCTATGGCCGCGAACTCGACATGCTGGCCGCCACGGGCGAGCAGGCTTCGTCGGCATTGCTGGCGCTCGCGCTGCAGGCCGAAGGCGTCGAGGCTGTCAGTTACGCGGGCTGGCAGGTCCAGGTGCTGACCGACAGCAGCTACACCAAGGCGCGCATCGAACACATCGACGACAAGCGCGTGCGCGCCGATCTCGACGCCGGCAAGGTGGTGGTTATCACCGGCTTCCAGGGTGTCGACGACGCCGGCAACATCACCACGCTGGGCCGTGGCGGCAGCGACACCTCCGCCGTGGCCGTGGCCGCGGCGCTCAAGGCGGCCGAATGCCTGATCTACACGGACGTTGACGGCGTCTACACCACCGACCCCCGCGTCGAGCCCGACGCCCGGCGCCTGAAGACCGTGAGCTTCGAGGAAATGCTGGAGATGGCCAGCCTGGGCTCCAAGGTGCTGCAGATCCGCTCGGTGGAATTTGCCGGCAAGTACAAGGTGCCATTGCGCGTGCTGTCCAGCTTCACGCCGTGGGACATCGACATTCAGGAAGAAGCCTCCTCCGGCACCCTGATCACTTTCGAGGAAGACGAGAACATGGAACAAGCCGTCGTTTCGGGCATCGCATTCAATCGCGACGAAGCCAAGATTTCGGTGCTGGGCGTGCCTGACAAGCCCGGTATCGCCTACCAGATCCTCGGCGCCGTGGCCGACGCCAACATCGAGGTCGACGTCATCATCCAGAACCTGAGCAAGAACGGCATGACCGACTTCTCGTTCACGGTGCACCGCAACGACTACAACAAGACCATCGACCTTCTCAATGGCAAGGTGCTGCCCGAGCTTGGTGCATCGACCGTCGAGGGCGACGCCAAGATCTGCAAGGTGAGCATCGTCGGCATCGGCATGCGCAGCCACGTGGGCGTGGCCAGCAAGATGTTCCGCGTGCTGAGCGAAGAGGGCATCAACATCCAGATGATCTCCACCAGCGAAATCAAGACCTCCGTCGTGATCGACGAGAAGTACATGGAACTGGCCGTGCGCGCATTGCACAAAGCGTTCGATCTCGATCAGAACGCTGCTTGAGCATGGCATAATCGCTTCTTCAGCGGAAACGTGACCGAGTGGCCGAAGGTGCTCCCCTGCTAAGGGAGTATGGGGTGTAGAGCCTCATCGAGGGTTCGAATCCCTCCGTTTCCGCCACACACCTCAAAGACGGGCCTTCGGGCCCGTTTTTGTTTTTCCCTCCCGGTTTTCCCTTTCCGAATCGTCTGCGCATGCATCGCACGCCATGCGCATCCGCGTGCCCATCTGTCTCGGGTGCGCGCTTCGATCCTCCATTGCGCCGCCGGACCATGCGCTGAGTCGCCCGGCCCACATTCGCTCCGGTGCGCGCCGCGAACGCCTTCCGTGCATGTCGCAGGCAGGGCCTTCTCCCCCCGCGTCCGCACCCCGACGACTTTCTGACGTGCTTCGCTGACGAACGCCCTTCAACGTCTCGTCACAAACGAAGTCGTTGCACCTAGGGTTTGTACTTATCTCGGGACTGTCATTCAAACGTATCCTTTGGTCCGTTCCAGGAATAAAACCACGTTCCACCAATGAAACACACAACGCCGATGGGTGGTCTTCGGCGCCGACCGCAAGGGTTCCTTCCATGATGAATGCATCTCGCCGCCGTACGCTTGCTTTGGGTCTCTCGCTGGCGGTGGCCGGCGTCGGCAGCCTGGCCCCTTCCGTGGGCGTGGCGCAGGGCGCCTACCCCAGCAAGCCCATCACGATCGTGGTGGCCTACCCGGCTGGCGGCGACACCGACGCGTTGGCTCGCATGTTTGCCGAGAAGCTGCAGGAGCGGCTCAAGCAGCCGGTGCTGGTCGACAACAAGCCGGGTGCGAGTGGCGTGATCGGCAGCGCCTATGTCTCCAAGGCGCCGGCGGACGGCTACACGCTGCTGCTCGCGCCCAATACCTTCGCCATCGCGCAGTACGTGCTCAAGACCGCAGGCTCGTCCAGCTATGACGTGCTGGGCGGCTTCACGCCGATCATCGAGGCGGACACGCTGCCGATGTTCCTCGTGGCCTCCGCGGCCAGCCCCTACAAGAGTGTGAAGGATGTGGTGGAGGCCTCGAAGAAGGGCGACCTGTCCTATGCCTCGCCGGGCAGCGGATCACCCATGCATGTGCTGGGCGAGATGACGAACAAGGCCACGGGCGCGAAGGTCGTGCATGTGCCGTATCGCGGCGTCGCGCCGGCGATCAACGACGTGCTCGGTGGCCAGGTTCCGCTCACCTACATCACCCTGGGGCCGGTCGCGCCTCACCTGCCGGGAGGCAAGCTGCGACTGCTGGCCGTGGCTTCCGATCAGCGTTCGCCGCTGGCTCCCGATGTACCGACCTTCGCCGAGCAGGGTTACAAGGGCCTCGACGTCGAGGGCTGGCACGGATTGTTCGCGCCCAAGGGAACGCCGGCCGAAGTGGTGGCGCTGCTCAACCGCCACATGAACGAGATCATCAAGCTGCCCGACGTGCAGCCGCGCATGAACACCTGGGGCGCGATCCCGACCGGCGGCACGCCCGAGGCTCTGCAGAAGAACGTGGCCCAGACCTACCAGCGTTTCGGCAGCCTGATCAAGGAATTCGCCATCACGGCCGACTGATCCGGCAGAACGCGCCCACGGAAACCAGAAGATGAGCACCACCCCCTACCAGAGCGACAACGAAAGCTTGCGTGCCTTGATGGCCGAACTGCCGCACAACCTGCTTGCCGGTCGGCGTGTGCTGGTGACCGGCGCCGCACGAGGGCTGGGTCTGGTTTTCGCCAAGACCATCGCCAAGGCCGGTGGTCGCGTGGTGCTGGCCGATGTGCTGCTTGACCAGGCGCAGCGCGAAGCAGCGGCCCTGCGCGATGCTGGCTTCGACGTACAGGCACAGGCCGTCGACCTGCTCGATCCGTCCTCCATCGAGTCCTGCGCCACCGAAGCGTCGCGCTTGCTCGGCGGACTGGACGGCCTCGTCAACAACGCGGCGATCACCAATTCGGGTGGACGCGACGCGCACGAACTCGATGTCGAGACCTGGGACCGCGTGATGGACGTCAACGTTCGTGGCACCTGGCTCATGAGCCGCGCCTGCCATGCGGCGCTCAAGGCATCCGGGCGCGGCGCCATCGTCAACCTGGCTTCCGACACCGCGCTGTGGGGCCCGCCCAAGTTGCTGGCCTACACGTCGAGCAAGGGCGCTGTCGTCTCGCTCACCCGCTCGCTGTCTCGCGAGTGGGGCGGCGATCACGTCACCGTCAATGCCGTCGCGCCCGGCCTCACCCTGGTGGAGGCCACCGAGTACGTGCCGGCCGCGCGTCACCAGTTCTATCTGGAAGGTCGCGCCATACCCCGTGAGCAGCAGGCGGCCGATGTGTGCGGCGCCGTGCTGTTCGCACTGTCGGGCCTGTCGCGATTCGTGACCGGCCAGTTGCTTGCCGTCAACGGCGGCTTCGTCATGCACTGAACCCATTCCCTTTCGCAGGAGATTTGAAATGAGCGACCTGTCCGAGCAGAAGAACATTGACCAGCCGAGCTGGACACGCCCCGAAGGCGCGAGCCTCGAGCAGTGGATGACGACGCGCATCGCACGCTATTCCACCCGCAAGTACGACTGGGACGCGCTGAAGTTCCAGGCCGACTTCGACCCCAAGTTCCGTCGTGCGCAGATGCGCTATGTCGGCACGGGCGGCACCGGCGTTTCGAGCGACGTGAACACCGTGCCTTCGGAAAACTTCACCTTCTCGACGATGGTCATCCCGGCCGGCCATGAAGGCCCGCCGCACATCCACACCGATGTGGAAGAGATCTTCTTCCTCATGCGCGGCAAGCTGAAGGTGGTGATCACCACGCCGGAAGGCGAGCGCTACGAGACGGTGATGACCGATCGCGACCTGATCTCGGTCCCGCCGGGCGTGTACCGCGAAGAGATCAACATCGGCGACGAGGACGCGCTGATGTGCGTGATGCTGGGCGCCAAGAAGCCCGTCACGCCGACCTATCCGGCCGACCACCCGTTGGCCAAGATCAAGCGCTGAGACGGCCGCTGAACATCATGTCGTCACTCGCCCACGATCTCGCCGCCCCTGAGCTCGAGCGACTGAACTCGCGCTTTGCCGCGCGCAGTGTGGCGCTGGCCGACGGCGGCGTCGTCTCGGTGCGCGAGTGCGGCCAGGCGAAGGCCGGAGCGGCGGCGTATGTGTGCCTGCACGGCATCGGCTCGGGTGCGGCGTCGTGGCTGGATACGGCGCTGCTGCTGGCCGAGCAGGCCGACGCGCGCGTGATCGCGTGGGATATGCCGGGCTACGGCGATTCGACGCCGGTCGCGCCGGCGCAACCAAAGGCGCATGACTATGCGCATCGCCTGCAGGGCTTGGTCGATGCACTGGACCTCGATCGCTTCGTCCTCGTCGGCCATTCGCTGGGCGCCATCACTGCGGCATGGGCAGCCCGCGACGCTTCGCCGTTGGCCGCGCGCATCGAGCAACTGGTGCTGATCAGTCCGGCGCTGGGCTACGGCGCCGCGGGCCAGCAGGAGCAGGCCGAGCGCGTACGGCGCCAGCGCATCGAGACATTGATCCGCGATGGCGTGGCCGGCATGGCCGCCAAGGCCGACCAGCGCCTGGTGAGCGAGCACGCAGATGCGCGGGCGCGCCAGTGGGTGCGCTGGAACATGGGCCGTTTGAACGAGGCCGGGTATCTGCAGGCCGTGGAACTGCTCGCTGGCGCGAACGTGCTGCAAGACCTTCCGCCGGCCATGCCGGTGCGCGTCGCATGCGGCGCGCTGGACATCGTCACAACGCCGACGGCCTGCGAGCAGGCCGCGCATGCCTGCGGCGTGCCGTTGCATCTGTTCGAAGACGCCGGCCATGCCTGCTACGTCGAGCAGCCGCAAGCTGTCGCGACCTGGCTGCAGTCGGGTGCCCCGCGCTGAACGCCATTTGCAAACACCACAACGAGACATCATGAGCGACAACGACATCACCGACGACGCCGACCGCTACAACGTGCCCGCCCTCGAGCGCGGCCTGCGCCTGCTGTGCGAATTCAGCCGCGACGATCGCACGCTTTCGGCGCCCGAACTGGCACGCCGGCTCGACTTGCCGCGCTCCACCGTGTTCCGCCTGCTCTCGACGCTGGAGAACATGGGCTTCCTGGAACGTGCCGACGGTGGGCGCGACTTTCGCCTGGGCCTGGCCGTGCTGCGCCTGGGCTTCGAATACCTCGCTTCGCTGGAACTGACGCAACTGGGCACGCCGCTGCTGCAGCGGCTTTCGGAAGAACTGAAGACCTCGTGCAACCTGGTGGTGCGCGATGCCCGCTCCATCGTCTACGTGGCCAAGGTGTCACAGGCTTCGCCCTTTGCCAGTTCGGTCAACGTCGGCACCCGGCTGCCGGCGCATGCCACCGTGCTCGGGCGCATCCTGCTGGAAGACCTCACGCTGCCGCAACTGCGTGCGCTCTATCCAGAAGACAAGCTCGAAACCTTCTCGCCCAACACGCCGAAGAACGTCCACGAGCTGTTCGACATGGTGCAGTCCGACCGCCAGCGCGGCTATGTGCTGGGCGAAGGTTTCTTCGAATCGAACATCTCCAGCATCGCCGCGCCGGTGCGCGATCACAGCGGCCACATCGTCGCCGCGCTGGGCGCCACCATTCCCTCCGGCCACATCGACGAAGCGCGCATCGACGAGATGGTGGCCCGCGTGCGCGAGACGGCGGACCAGCTTTCCGGCCTATTGAACTACGCGCCCGCGGCCAACGGCAAGGTTGTGCCGCTGCGCGGCGGCCAACGTGCCTGAGGCACCGAACTGACATGAGTTTCGATCCTTCCCGCAACCTCCTGGCCGCCGACGCACTGGCAGGGCGCGTGGCCGTGGTCACCGGCGGCTCGTCGGGCATCGGCCTGGCGACGGTGGACCTTCTGCTTGCCAGCGGCGCGGCGGTGTCACTGTGCGGCCGCGACGCCGGCCGACTCGACAAGGCCGTGGCCGGCTTGCGTGAACGCCACCCGGGCGCGCGCCTCTTCGCCCAAACCTGCGACGTGCTCGACGCGCAGGCCGTGCGCAGCTTCGCCGCGCAAAGCGAAGCAGCGTTGGGCCAGGCATCGATGCTCGTCAACAACGCGGGCCAGGGCCGCGTCTCCACGTTCGCCAACACCGAAGACCAAGCCTGGACCGAAGAGCTGCAGTTGAAGTTCTTCTCGGTGATTCATCCGACCCGCGCTTTTCTGTCTCAACTGACCGCACAGCGCGAGGCGCACGGCGACGCCGCCATCGTCTGCGCCAATTCGTTGCTGGCACGCCAGCCCGAGCCGCATATGGTGGCCACCTCGGCTGCTCGCGCAGGCTTGTTGAACCTGGTGCGCTCGATGGCCACCGAGTTCGCGCCGCACGGCGTGCGCGTCAACGGGATCCTGATCGGGCTGATCGAATCCGGTCAATGGCGCCGCCGCTTCGAGGCGCGCGAAGACAAGTCCAAGGACTGGCCGACCTGGACCCGCGAACTCGCGGCAGCCAAGCACATTCCGCTGGGCCGCCTGGGCCTGCCCGAAGAAGCCGCGCGCGCCATCGTCTTTCTCGCCTCGCCGCTGTCTTCGTACACCACGGGCGCTCACCTCGACATCTCCGGAGGCCATTCCCGCCATGCGTAGGCCCACCCCAGCCCGGCCCACCTTAGCGTGCGGCTCGAGCAACCCTTCATCCGAATTCTGTGGAGCTTTGAAATGAGTCAGCAAGTCACCGCCGGCGCCGTCGTCGCCGCCTTCCTCGAACAATGCGGCGTCAAGGCGGCCTTCGGGGTCATCTCGATCCACAACATGCCGATCCTCGACGCCTTCGCGCAGCGCGGTGCGATCCGGTTCGTGCCGGCGCGCGGCGAGGCGGGCGCAGGCAACATGGCCGATGCCTATGCACGTTCCACGGCCAGCCTGGGTGTGTGCCTGACCAGCACCGGGCCGGCGGCGGGCAACATCGCCGGCAGCCTGGTCGAGGCGCTCACGGCTGGCGCGCCGCTGCTGCACATCACCGGCCAGATCGAGACGCCCTACCTGGACAAGGGCATGTCGTACATCCACGAAGCGCCGGACCAGCTCACCATGCTCAAGGCCGTTTCCAAAGCCGCCTTGCGCGTGCGCAGCACCGACAACCTGCTGGGCACGCTCAAGCGCGCGGTGCAGTTGGCCACCAGCGCACCCACCGGCCCGGTGAGCGTGGAGATCCCGATCGACATCCAGTCCTCGCTGATGGACATGCCGGCCGACCTGTCGCCGCTGCCCGTCGAGGTGCCCGTGCCTTCGGCCGCCGCGCTCGACCAGTTGGCCGAGCGCCTGCAAAAGGCGCGCCGCCCGCTGCTGTGGGTGGGCGGTGGCGCGCGCCACGCTCGCGCGGCCATCCGTCGCCTGCAGGCCCTGGGCTTCGGCATCGTCACCACCACGCAGGGACGCGGCACGGTGCCGGAAGACGATGCCGGCTCGCTCGGTGCCTACAACATCCAGCCGGCCGTCGAGGCCTTCTACCAGACGTGCGATGCGATGCTGGTGGTGGGCTCGCGCCTGCGCGGCAACGAGACGCTCAAGTACGAGCTCAAGCTCCCGCGCCCCTTGTTCCGCATCGATGCCGACGGCAGTGCCGAAGGGCGTGGCTACGTCACCGACGGCTTCCTGTGTGGCGATTCCGCTCTGGCGTTGGAAGGACTGGCCGACCGCCTGGAAGCCGCCGGCTACCGGGCAGACCCGGCACTGTTGGCAGACCTGCGTGCCGCACACGACAAATCGGTGGCGGTGCTGCGCGACGGCCTCGGCCCGTACGCCGAACTGGTGCGCCAGATCCAGGGCGTGGCCGGCCGCGATTTCAACTGGGTGCGCGACGTGACCGTCTCCAACAGCACGTGGGGCAACCGCGAGCTGCGCATCTTCGAACCGAGCGCCGGCGTGCATGCCACGGGCGGCGGCATCGGCCAGGGCATGCCCATGGCCATCGGCGCCGCGGTCGGTGCGGCCGTCACCGGCTCGGGCCGCAAGACCTTCTGCCTGGCCGGCGACGGCGGCTTCATCCTCAACCTGGGTGAACTTGCGACGCTGGTTCAGGAACAGGCCGACCTCGTCATCGTGCTGATGAACGACAAGGGCTACGGCGTGATCAAGAACATCCAGGACGTGCAGTACGGCGGCCGACGCTGCTACGTGGATCTGCACACGCCCGACTACGCGCAGCTTTGCCAGTCGCTGGCGCTGCCGCACGCCCGCGTCAGCAACCTGCAGGATCTGGAAGGCCGCCTGGCCGAGGCATTGGCCAAGCGCGGCCCCTTCCTGCTGGAGATCGACATGCTCTCCATCGGTGGTTTCAAGAGCACCTTCGCCGGTCCGCCGACCAACAAGATCACCAAGATCCCGGCACTGGGCGAGGCCGCCTCGGCGCAACCGCAGTGAGCAACGACATGGAACGCATCGCCATCGTGGGCTGCGGCGCCATCGGCAGTTCCCTGCTGGAGCTGCTGAAGGACGACGCGGCGCTGGAAGTGGCCGCCATCGTGGTGCCCGAGGAAGGCATGCCTGCCGCGCGCGCCGTGGCGCAACGGCTGGCACCGCGCGCCGTGGTCGTGTCCAGCGTGCCGCTGGCGGGCATCGACCTCGTGGTCGAAGCGGCTGGCCATGCGGCGATCGAGCAGCACGTGCTGCCGGCGCTGCGCCGCGGCACGCCCTGCGTGGTGGCTTCGGTCGGAGCGCTTTCGGCGCAGGGACTGCCCGAGGCGCTGGAGCGCGCGGCACAGACGGGCAAGACGCAGGTGCAGCTCATCGCAGGTGCCATTGGCGCCATCGATGCCTTGGCAGCCGCACGAGCCGGCGGTCTCGAAACGGTGCGCTACACCGGCCGCAAGCCGCCGCGCGCCTGGAGCGGCACGCCGGCGGAGGAGGGGCGCAACCTGGCTTCTCTCGCCACCGAGACCGTCATCTTCGAGGGCAGCGCACGCGAGGCGGCGCGGCTCTATCCGAAGAACGCCAACGTCGCTGCCACCGTTTCGCTCGCCGGCCTTGGGCTGGACCAGACGCGCGTGCGCCTGATCGCCGATCCCGCGGTGGACGAGAACGTGCACCAGGTCGAAGCCGAAGGCGCCTTCGGCCGATTCGAGCTGACCATGCGCAACAAGCCGCTGGCGGCCAATCCAAAGACTTCGGCGCTGACGGTCTACAGCGCGTTGCGTGCCGTGCGCAACCGCGTGCGGCCGCTCGCCATCTGACCCATTCGACTGAGAGTCCGCCAATGATCTCCAACGAACTCCTTCCCATCTGCGTCGCCGGCGAATGGCGCCTGGGCGGCGGCGATGTGTACGAGAGCCTGTACCCCGCCAACGGCGAACCCATCGCGCGCCTGAAAGCAGCCAGCCTCGACGACGTCGAAGAGGCCATCCAGGGCGCGCAGCGTGCCTTCGCCACCAGCGGCTGGGCGCAAAAGCTCCCGCACGAACGCGCCGCGGTGCTGTACCGCGTCGCCCAATTGATCCGCGACAACGCCGAGGAGCTGGCCCAGAAGCAACGCCTGGACAACGGCAAGCCGATCAGCGAGACGCGCGCGCTGGTGGCCAGCGCCGCCGGCACCTTCCAGTTCTTTGCGGCGGCCTGCGAGACGCTGGAAGAAAGCATCACCCCCTCGCGCGGTGCCTACGTGACGATGAGCGTGCACGAGCCCATGGGCGTGGTGGCTGCGATCACGCCGTGGAACTCGCCCATCGCGAGCGAAGCGCAAAAGCTCGCGCCGGCCCTGGCTGCCGGCAACGCGGTGGTCGTCAAGCCCGCCGAGGTCACGCCGCTGATGGCGCTGGAACTGGCCCGCATCTGCGAGCAGGCCGGCGTGCCCAAGGGGCAGATCAGCGTTCTGCCGGGCAAGGGCTCGGTGATCGGCGATGCGATCACCAAGCATCCGCTGGTCAAGCGCGTGTCGTTCACCGGTGGCACCGGCACCGGCAAGCACATCGCCCACATCGCGGCCGAGAAGATGATGCCGGTGTCGCTCGAACTTGGCGGCAAGTCGGCCACCATGGTGCTGGAAGATGCGGACATCGACCATGCCGTGGCCGGCGTGCTTTACGGCATCTTCAGCTCGTCGGGCGAATCGTGCATCGCGGGCTCGCGGCTGTTCGTGGCGCGGCCCATCTATGACGAGTTCCTGACGCGTCTGGCCGAAGGCGCCAATGCGCTGCGCGTCGGCGACCCGGCCAGCGAACGCACGCAGATGGGTCCGCTCATCACGGCCAAGCACCGCGAAAGCGTGGAACGCTACGTGGCACTGGGCGTCTCGGAAGGCGGCCACATCCGCACCGGCGGCGTACGGCCGCATGGGGAAGGGCGCGACAGTGGCTACTTCTACACGCCGACCATTCTCGAAGGCCTGCACAACGGCACGCGCACCGCGCAGGAAGAGATCTTCGGGCCGGTGCTGGTGGCCATGCCTTTCGACGACGAAGCCTCGCTCATCGTGCAGGCCAACGACAGCGTCTACGCGTTGGCCGCGGGCGTGTGGAGCCGCGACTTCAAGCGCGCCTGGCGCATCGGGCGCGCGGTGCAGGCCGGCACCGTCTGGGTCAACACCTACAAGCAGTTCTCCGTCTCCACGCCGTTCGGCGGCTGGCGCGACTCCGGCCTGGGCCGCGAGAAGGGACGCGAGGGCATCTTCCAGTACATGGAGCAAAAGAGCATGTACTGGGGCACGAACGAACAGCCCATCGCCTGGGCAGGGAGCTTGAAATGAGCGTGCTCGGCATCGACCAGATCACCTACGCCACCGACGACCTCGCCACCAGCAAGCGCTTCTTCGCCGACTGGGGCCTGCATCTGGCCGGCGAGGATGCGCAGGGCCTTCGCTTCGAATGCCTCAACGGTTGCCGCGTGGATGTGGTGGCCATGGACCGTCCCGGCCTGCCAGCCGCGATCGAGGAAGGTCCGACGCTGCGCGAAGTGGTGTGGGGTGTGGAGAGCGAGGCCGACCTGGACCGCTATGCCCGCGCCATCGCGGGTGACCCCGGCTTCTTCGACTCGCAGGTGGAGGGCGCGCGCCGCATCGGCTGCACCGACCCCAACGGCCTGGCCGTGCGCCTGCAGGTTTCGCGCAAGCGCGATGTCGACGTGACCAGCGCGCAGATGAACACCTGGAACTCGCGCAACCGGGTCAATCAGCCGGCGCCGGTGTACGAGCGCGCCACGCCCATCGAGGTGGGTCATGTGGTGTTCTTCGTGGCCGACGTGAAGGCGGTGGAAGCGTTCTACGAGTCGCGCTTCGGCTTCGTCTCGTCCGACCGCTATCCCGGCCGCGGCGCCTTCATGCGCTGCGCGCCCGACGGCGGGCATCACGACCTGTTCCTGCTGCAGCTGCCCTCGGGCAAGCGGGGCATCAACCACGTGGCCTTTACCGTGCGTGACATCCACGAGGTGTTCGGCGGCGGGCTGCACTTCTCCCGCTGCGGCTGGGACACCCAGCTCGGCCCGGGCCGGCACCCGGTGTCGTCGGCGTACTTCTGGTACTTCAGGAACCCGGCCGGCGGACTGATCGAGTACTACGCCGACGAGGACCAACTCACCGCCGACTGGCAGCCGCGCGATTTCGAACCCGGACCGACCGTCTTCGCCGAATGGGCCGTCGATGGCGGACTGGACGGCAACACGCGTCGCCAGAAGAACGTCGAAGGCCCGAAGGGCGCCTTCCTGACCGAGAAAAAGTAGACCCCAGGACATCATGAACACCAACCGAACGATTCGCCTGCTGGCTCCGGCCGCCCTGTTGCTCTCGTGCGCCCTGGCGCCTGTGCATGCCCAGCAAGCCACCGACGCCCAGAAGCAACTGGCCGCCGAACGCTTCACCATCGTCTCGCCGTTTCCGCCCGGCGGTCCGGTGGATACGTTGGCGCGCATCCTGGCCGATGGGCTTTCCAAGCGCTACGGCCAGGCGGCCGTGGTGGACAACGCCGCAGGCGCGGCGGGCAACATCGGGATGGACAAGGTCAAGCGCGCCAAGGGCGATGGCCACACGCTGCTGGTGATTCCGGCTGGCAACGTGACCATCAATCCGACGCTGATGCCGAACTTCCCGTTCGACATGCAAAAGGACTTCGTGCCCGTCACGCTGCTGGCCAAGGCGCCCAACGTGCTGGTGGCGGCGCCTTCGGCCGGCATCAAGAGCGCCAAGGAACTGGTGGCCATGGCCAAGGCCAAGCCCAATACGCTGTCGTATGCGTCGCCGGGCGTGGGCAGCGGCCTGCACTTGGCCGGCGAGCTGTTCAAGCAGCAGGCCGGCGTCGACATCCTGCACGTGCCGTACAAGGGCACGGCCCCCGCGCTCAACGACGTGCTGGGCGGCGTGGTGCCGCTGATGTTCAGCAACCTGCCGGCCACGCTGCCTTTCATCCAGAACGGCAAGCTGGTGGTGTTGGGTGTGACCGAGGCACAGCGCACGCCCATCGCGCCCAACATTCCCACGCTGGCGGAGCAGGGCATCGAAGGGGTGAACGTCACGTCGTGGTACGGCCTCATGGCACCGGCCGGCACGTCGCCGGCGGTGGCCGAGCAACTGGCGCGCGACGCGGCCGACTTCCTGGCCCAGCCCGACGTGGCCGAGCGGCTCAAGGCCCAGGGCATGAGCGCGCAGCCGATGAAGCCTTCCGAATTCGACGCGGCGATCCGTGCCGAGACCAAGCAGTGGGCCACCATCATCAAGGCCCGGAACATCGAGGCGCAGTGATGCGCGAGGGGCAGACCATGAGCCACAGCAGTTCCACCATCGGCATCGTCGGCGCCGGCATCGGCGGCCTGGCCGCCGCCATCGCGCTTCGCCGCGCCGGGCATGACGTGATCGTCTTCGAGCAGGCCAGGCAGTTCGCTCGCGTGGGCGCCGACATCAACCTGACGCCCAATGCCGTCCGCGCACTCGACGGACTTGGCGTGGGCGAGGCGGCGCGGGTGACGGCCGCGCGCCCGTCGCACCGCATCAGCCGAAGCTACGACAGCGGTGAGGAAACCTCCCGACTCGAGATGGCGGAGGCCGCCGAGCAACGCTACGGCGCACCGCAGCTCACCATCCACCGCGCCGATCTGCTCGCCGCGCTGACCGAAGCCGTGCCCGCCGAATCCATTCAACTGGGCAAGCGCGCACAGTCGATCGTGCAGGACGCAGGCGGCGTCACGGTGCGCTCCGAGGACGGCTCCGAGTCGCGCGTCGATGCGCTGCTGGGCGCCGACGGCATCCACTCGGCCGTGCGCACGGCGATGTTCGGCGCTGAAAGCCCCCGCTTCACCGGCATCGTGGCCTATCGCGCCGTCGTGCCTGCCGAGCGCGTGGCGGGTGTGCCGAACCTGGGCGCATTCACCAAGTGGTGGGGGCCGAATCCGCAGAGCCAGATCGTGACCTTCCCGCTCAATCGCGGCAAGGACGTGTTCATCTTCGCCACCACCGCGCAGGACACCTGGCACCTCGAGTCGTGGACCGCACCGGGCAGCGTGGAAGAGCTGCGCGCGCAGTACGCCGACTACCACGCCGAAGCGCGTGCGCTGCTCGACGCTTGCGACAGCGTGCTCAAGACCGCGCTGTACGAGCGAGATCCGATGCCCGCCTGGACGCAGGGCCGCATGGCGCTGCTGGGCGATGCGGCGCACCCCATGCTGCCTTTCATGGCGCAGGGCGCGGGCATGGCGATCGAAGATGCCGTCGTGCTGGCCCGCCATCTGGAAGGCGTGGACGCGGCCGGTCTGCCCGCCGCGCTGCAACGCTACGAGCGCGCTCGCCTGGATCGCACGAGCCGTGTGCAACTGGGCTCGCGCGGCAACAACTGGCTACGCGACGGCGGCAATGCCGACTGGGTCTACGGCTACGACGCCTGGGCCGAGCCGCTGGCCGCCGAAGAGGAGTCGCTGGCATGAGCGACGCCGGCGGCAAGCTGCTGCTCACGGTGGTGCTCAAGCATCACCCTGGGCTGACCCTGGACGACGTGCAGGCGCGCATGAAGGCCAGCGACTGGTGGGAGAGCTTCCCGCCGGAAGGCTGCCGCATCGTGTCGTGGACCGTGGCGATGGGCATGGGCCAGATCCTCACGCTGGAACTGCCGCCCGAGAAGCTGGCGCTGGTCAACGTCGAGCTGGAGCGACGCGCCTGGGGCGTGTTCAGCACCGAGTGCTACCCGACCTACGACTTCGTTCCGGTGCGCGAGCGCATCCGCGAACGCGTGCGCGATGGCGGCCAGTAGGGCCGCGCAAGAACCCAACGGATACCGAAGGAGCGACACATGAGCGATCGAAACCTTGATCCCCACCAGGCGCGCCAGCGCCCCCCCACCACCTACGAAGACCTGCTGGGCGACGCCATCGAGCGCGCCTACGGCGCCGGCATCCACGACCTGCCGGGCCTGGTGCAGAGCCTGAACGACAGCGGCCTGTCCAGCCCCGACGGCTCGCCCTGGACCGAAGCCAACTACCGCGCGGCCATGGCCGCACTGGCCGCCTGATCCCGGTCGTCGAAGAAAGAAGGAGCCCCACATGATTCCCATCGTTCAAGACCCGGTCGACCACCTGCTCGAGATCGGCCTGAAGGATCTCTGGTATCCGATCTGCCCATCGAGCTACATCCAGGAAAAGCCCGTCTCGCTTCGCCGGCTGGGCCGCAAGCTGGCCTTCTGGCGCGACCAGAGTGGCAAGGTGCATGCGCTCGAAGACCGCTGCCCGCACCGCGGCGCACCGCTGTCGCAAGGCGTGATCCTGGGCGACCGCCTGTCATGCCCGTACCACGGCGTCGAGGTGCGCTGCGACGGCGTCGTCACGCGCGTACCCGGCAGCCCCGGCTGCAAGCTCGAAGGCACCCACGCCACCTTCAACTTCCACGTGGAAGAGCGTGCCGGCGCCGTGTGGCTCTACAACAGCCGTGAGCCGGTGGATACGCCCCCGCCGCTGGTGCTGCCCGAGCAATTGACGGACGACGAGACGTACTCCCACTTCCTTTGCTATGCCGAATGGAAGGGCGACTACCGCTACGTGCTCGACAACGTCATGGACCCGATGCACGGCACCTTCCTGCACAAGCAGTCGCACTCGATGGCCGAGGGCGACAGCCAGGCCAAGTTCGGCGTTCGGCCCACCGACACCGGCTTCGTGTTCGAGAAGGAAGGCCAGCGCAACGTCAACTTCGACTGGACCGAGTGGGCCGACACCGGCGTGCACTGGATGCGGCTGGAGATCCCCTATCCGAAGACGGGCGGCCCCGGCGGCAACTTTGGCATCGTCGGCAGCTACACGCCCATCTCGCCCACGCTGAGCTGCGCCTTCCACTGGCGCGTGCGCAAGCTGCCCAAGGGCTGGGAGCGCGACACCTGGCGCTTTCTCTACAAGAACCGGCTGGAGGCGCGCCACTGGCACGTGCTGGAGCAGGACCGCGTGCTCATCGAGAACATGGAGCCCGATGCCAACCAGCACGAGAACCTGTACCAGCACGACCTGGGCATCGTGCGCCTGCGCCGCCACATGAAGGGCCTCGCGCAGCAGCAACTGGCCGCGCAAGAGAAGAAGGCCGCCTGATGCAAGAAGCCGCCGTCAGCGCCGTGGATGTCGAGCGCATCGCCTGTGCGGTGGTGCCCGACCTGCCGCACGCGACGTGGTCGAACGTGCTGCGCGTCGGCCCCGAGCTGATCGTCTCGGGCCAGACGGCGCATCCGGCCACGCGCAATGCCGCGTCTGCCGGCGCGCCGCTGGGCGCTTACGAGCAGGCGATGGTCGTGCTGCGCAAGATCCAGGCGCTGGCCGAGGCGGCCGGCGGCGGCATCCACAACATCCTGAAGCTGACCGTGTATGTGACCGACATCGCCGACAAGGACGAAGTCGGCCGCGCGCGACGCGACTTCTTCCGCGGTCAGGCCTATCCGGCATCGACGCTGGTAGCGGTGAGCGCGCTGGTCTTTCCTGAACTGCGGGTGGAGATCGACGCCACCGTCCGGCTCGATGCCGACCTGCGAAGTGCCGCCCCCGCCCCCTGACACACGCCAAGTATTCCGCGAGGTAATGCCATGTCTTCCCCCACGCTGAACGCCCTGGTGCACACGATGCGCTACGAGGCAGACGGCATCGTCAGTGTCGAGTTGCGTCCGGCGTCGCCGGATGTGGACTTCCCGGCCTTCGAGGCCGGCTCGCACATCGACCTGCACCTGCCCAATGGCCTGGTGCGCAGCTACTCGCTGTGCAACCCCAGCACCGATCGCCAGCGCTATGTGGTGGGCGTGCTCAACGACAAGAAGAGCCGCGGCGGCTCGCGCTATGTGCACCAGCAATTGCGCGTGGGCATGACGCTGCCGATCTCGGCGCCTCGCAACAATTTTGCGCTGCACGAGGATGCGCCGCGCTCGGTGCTGGTCTCCGGCGGCATCGGCGTCACGCCCATCTGGTGCATGCTGCAGCGACTGTCCGCGCTGGGCCGCCCGGCGGAGCTGATCTATTGCGCACGCAATCGCAAGGAGTCGGCGTTCCGCGACGTGATCGAGCAACTGGCGGCCGACAAGGGCGTGGCGGTCACCTGGCACTTCGACGACGAGAAGGGCGCACCGCCCGACCTGAAGGCCATGCTTGCCGGCAAGGGCGCCGACAGCCACTACTACTGCTGCGGCCCGACGCCGATGCTCGACAGCTTCGAGCGGGCCTGCGAAGCGCTCGACTATCCCAACGCGCACATCGAGCGCTTTGCCGCCGTGCATGTGGAGGCGGCGCCGGCCAGCGAGAGCTTTACCGTCGAATGCGCCAAGAGCGGCAAGACGGTGGAGGTACCGCCCGGCAAGTCCATCCTCGACAGCCTGCTCGACTGCGGCATGAACCCCGACCACAGCTGCAAGGAAGGCGTATGCGGCGCCTGCGAGACGCAGGTGCTGGAGTTCGACGGCGAGCTCGACCACCGCGACGGCATCCTGACCAAGCTGGAACGCGAGTCGGGCAAGACCATGATGATCTGCGTGTCCCTTTGCAAGGGCAAGAAGCTGGTGCTCGACGTGTAGCGCGTGCGGCGCTGTCCGCACGCCAGGTTTGCCTCCCATTTCCCTTTCGCTCGTTTCTTTCTCTCTCACCTCCCCACATGAAGAAAACTGTTCTGGCGCTGGCCGCGCTGGCGGCCGCGCATGGCGCGTTCGCGCAATCCTCCGTCACCGTCTTCGGTGTGCTCGACACCTCGGTCATCCACGCGCAGGGCAGCGGACCCAATGGAGGTAGCCGCACGCAGATGAGCAGCAGCGGCAACAGCTTCAGCCGACTGGGCTTTCGCGGCACGGAAGACCTGGGCGGCGGCTACGGCGCGGGCTTCTGGCTCGAAGCCGGGCTGCAGAGCGACAGCGGCGGCGTGATCCCCACCAACGTCAACAACCAGTTGAGCGGCATCCAGGCCAGCAGCTTCGGCTTCAGCCGCCGCGCCACCGTCAGCCTGTTCGGCCCCTTCGGCGAAGTGCGCCTGGGCCGCGACTACACGCCCACCTTCTGGAACACCGCGCTGTTCGACCCGTTCGGTACCGGCGGCGGCATCGGCTCGAACCACCTCTACTTCGTGGGGCAGGGCGGGCTGGGCGCGTACGTGGGCACGCGTGCCTCCAACAGCGTGGGCTATTTCCTGCCGGCCAACCTGGGCGGCTTCTACGGTCAGGTGATGGCCGCCAGCGGCGAGAACGTCGATGTGGAGGGCCAGCCGAACGTGCATGACGGCGACTACGTCGGCGCCCGGCTCGGCTTTCGCGCCGCCGGCTTCGACATTGCCGGATCGACCGGCCGCGCGCAGTACGCGAGCGGCGACCTCACGCTGTCCAACCTCGGCGTGGCCTATACGTTCGGCCCGGGGCTGGCCGTCGTCGGCGGCCTGAAGCTGATGGCCGAATACCACCAGGACAAGCTGGGCCAGCGCGAAGGCCGAGGCGGCCTCGTGGGCCTGAAGTGGCCGGTGGGCCCGGGCATGGTCAAGGCTTCGTACGCCTACTACGAGCGTGACGCACTGGTGGCCGGCCAGGCCGACCTGGCCAGCGCCAAGATGGCGCTGGGCTACGAATACCTGCTGTCCAAGCGCACCTCGCTGTACGCCACGGTCGCACGCATTCACAACGACGACGGCACTTCGGATTCGCTGGGCGGCGTGCCGACGACCCCGGGCCGCCCGGCCACGGGCACCGAATTCGGCATCACCCACGTCTTCTGATCCAGACGCCACTTGTCCTCTTCAAACCAGGAAAACGCCATCATGCAAGCCAACAAAGCCATGCGCTGGTGGGGCGTGATCACGCTGTTCGTGATCGTCGCCATCAGCTACATCGACCGCATCAACATCTCGGTGTTGATCACCGATCCGGCCTTCCTGGCGCATGTGGGCCTGGCGCGCGAGGACCGGTTGAGCCAGGGGCTGCTGGCGACGGCCTTCATGGTCGGCTACGGCGTGTCCTCGGTGGTGCTCACGCCGTTGGCGGCAGCGCTCCTGGGCGTTCGGCGCAGCCTGCTGGTGGGCCTGATGTTGTGGGGCGTCGTGACTTTTCTTTCGCCTGCGCTTGACAGCTTCGGCCTGCTGCTCGCTTCGCGCGTGCTGCTGGGTGTGTCCGAAGGGCCGGTGTTCGCGCTGGCCAGCGCCTACATCAAGGCGCACTTCGAAAGCCGCGAGAACGGCAAGCCGAACTCGTTCGTGAACATGGGCACCGGCCTGGGCCTGGCCATCGGCTTTCCGCTGGTGGGCTACCTGCTGGCCACGCACGACTGGCAGACCTCGTTCCACGTGCTGGGCGTGATCAACATCGTGCTGGGCATTCCGCTCGTGCTGGCCTTCGTGCACATGCCGCGCCGCGTGGAAGCCGGCTCGGCAAAGGCACCGAGCGCCAGCGCCGCGCTGGCCCAGGTGGGCCACATGGTGCGCGGTGCACTGCAGACGCGGCACCTGATGCTCGTCACGTTGCTCACATCGGCCTTTCTCGCTTACCTCTGGGGTAGCAGCAACTGGCTGCCCAGCTACCTGAAGGATGCGCGCGGTTTCTCACTGCGCGAGATGGGGTGGCTGGCCAGCCTGCCGCAATACGCGACGGTGGTCGCGGTGCTGGTGGGCGGCTTCATCATCGATCGCATTCCGCGCCGCAGTGTGCCGCTGATGTTCGTCTACTGCAGCGTGGGCGTCGCGCTGGCGGTCGGCATCGCGATCGAGACCGACCACCGCTATCTGGCCGCATACAGCCTGGTGGCGGCCAATTTCTGCTGGGGACTCATGAGCCCGGCCATTCCGAGCACCGTGCAGCACTTCTCGCGGCCGGAGCATGTGGCCAGCGGCTACGGCGTGGTCAATGGCGTCGGTAGCCTGGTGGCTGGCTTCATGCCGGCGCTGATGGGCAGCGTGATCGCCCATGCGGCCACGCCGCGCGCAGGCTTCCTGGCCGGCTTCGGCGCACTGATCGGCACCCAGGCGGTGGTGCTGCTGTGTGGCCTGGTGCTCTGGCTGCGCGAACGCGCCGCGGAGCGCGCGGGCGCGGAGGAAGGGCTCGTGGCCTGAAAAAATGGTCGGATTCGATCCGACCAGTCCATTTGGACGGGGACTTGGTGGCCGCTTGCGTGGCACGATGAAATGGATCTTCATTTCACGTCGCTGCACGAGCAATGGCCTATTCCCTCGAATCCACTGTCAATGAGCTCCTGGCGAACGATGCCGCCAGGGCGATCATCGACAAGTACCTTCCCGGGGCTTCTTCGCACCCGCAAGTTGGCATGGCCGGCGGCATGACCCTGGCCGCTGTGGTGCAGTTCGGCGGCAAGCTGTTTCCCCCGCAAACGGTGGAAAAGATCGAGGCGGAGCTTCGGGCGCTCAAGGACTAGGCGCGGTGTTCAGGGCTCACTTCGTGCCGCAGCTTCCCACAGCCGCTTTCGACCGATTCCTACGCGGTGCCCACCACCATGGCGCTAGCCTGAAATTCGCATGAAAAATGGAATCTACGAGGCCACCTTCACGACGAACGTGGGGACGCTGGGCAAGGCTGCGGTGATCATCAACAGGAATGCGTTCGTCGGGGTCGACGGCCTGCAGTTCTACCGCGGCGAGATCGATCGCAATGGCGATGATGTGAGCGTCATCATGGAAGTGACGCGCCACAATTTCGTAACCGAATCCGCCCTCGGCAGCGAGCCCTTCTTCACGCTCACATGGCGCGGCAGGACGCAAGGCGATTCGACGTTCCGGCTCAGTTGCGAGCCGCCTGGGTCGGATCTGCGCATCTACGTGTCGGGCACGTTGCTCAAGGAACTCGAGGCCTGAACAGGCGAGCAGCCGGGCGCGCTGCGTTCAGCGTTGCCGCTGCCGCACCAGGTCGTCGAGCCATGAGCGGCATTGGTCTGCCGACTCGACGGGCCATTCGACCGTGATCGTCCGCTCTGGATCGCGGACCTCCACGCGAATCGTTCGGGCGTCGCTGGTCGCGCGCACGCCGTTGGATCGGGCCCCGAGCAGGCGTGTCCACCAACCCTGCGACCCGCCATGCGCGGATGGGGCAGGGGCGCTTGCGAACGGTGCAGCGGTGGCCTCCGTGGCTTTGGCGGGTGGCGTCGCCGGCGCTCCTGGCGTTATGGGGTCGTGAGCCGAATCCAGCGCCTCGGTGGCCGTCGTGGTGGAAGGAGCGCCTGGCGGTGTCGTGGATGCTGACTCGATCTTGTCCCGCAGATTGGCGCCAAACTCCTCCCACATGCGATCGGCCTTGGTCTTCATGACGCCCAAGCCGAAGGTGCCCAGACGGCCGAGCACGTCCACGGTCACCTTCAGGCGCAAGTCGGTGCCGCCATTGGAGCCGGGTGCGAGAAAGATCTCGCTTCGTTGCTTGAGAGAACTGGCCACCGACGCGTCTTCGCCCGTGCCCTCGGCGCGGAGGTACTCGGGGGCGCGCTGCTCCACGATGTTCGTGCGGAGCTTGAACTTCGCGCTGATGAAGGAGATCTTCACGTGCATCAGCGCCACGTACTCCGTGGGGCTGATCACTTCGATGGACTTCATGCCCGGCACACAGCGGCCCATTGCCTGGGGGTCGAGCAGCAGGTCCCAAACGCGCGCTGGCGGAGCCGCGACGCTCAATGTCTTTTCAATTTCCATGCTGTGGCTCCGGTGGACCTTGCATCTTCTTCGCCGCGTCGAGAACGGACTCGACGATCTGGGTGTAGCCCGTGCAGCGGCAAAGGTTGCCGTTGAGCGCGTGCCGCACTTCGTCGGTGGTGGGGTTGGGATTGGCTTCCAGCAGGGCGCTGGCGGCCATCAGGAAGCCGGGTGTGCAATAGCCGCACTGCAGCCCGCCGCATTGCATGAAGCTCTGCTGCAGAGGATGCAGGTCGTCGCCGCACGCGAGGCCTTCGATGGTCTGGATGTTGCAGCCGCGCGCCTGGACTGCAAGCATCAGGCAAGACTTGACGACTTCGCCATCCACACGGATGGAGCAGGCGCCGCAGGTGCCGGTCTCGCAACCACGCTTGGTTCCCGTCAGGTTCAGGTCGTCGCGCAGAAAGTCGGACAGCAGCCGACGCGAAGGCACGCGGTCCACGCTGACGCTTTCACCGTTGACGGTGCATTCGATGCGGTGTTCGCTCATGCCGCGACTCCTTCTACTTGTTCGATGTCGATGCCGAACAGTTCGGCCATCGTTCGTGCTGCCGCCACTTGCACCATGTGGCGCCGATATTCGGCATCGCCACGAGCATCGGACACCGGCTCGATGTCCTGCGCGACGATGGCCGCGGCCTGGCGTACGGCTTGCGCATCCATCGTGCGGTTCTCCAGGAATGCCTCGGCACGCGGCACGCGTGTCGGTATGGGCGTCGAGGCGCCAACCGCGAGGCGGGCCGTTTGGCACAGAAGGTCCTCGTGGCGTGCCACGAGCGCGACGCTGGCCAGCGGACGATGCTCGGCCGCAGTGCGCAGAAAGCGCGTGTAGACGCCGCGGGTGTTGGCAGGCATGGGCGGAATGCGGACGTCGATCAGCACTTCGTCCGGCGCCAGGGCCGTCTGGAAGTAGTCGACCAGCAGTTCCTCGATGGTCAGTTCGCGCTCGCCATGCAGGCCGCCGATGCGGACCCGCGCGTCGAGCGCAAGCAGGCAACCGGGAGGATCGGTGGACGGGTCGCCATAGCAGAGGTTGCCGCCCAGGGTGCCCTGGTTTCGCACCTGCGGGTTGGCCACGCGAGCCGCCATGCTGGCGAGCATCGGGCAGTGCTGCCTGACCAGCGGGGACGATGCGATCTGCGCGTGCCGGGTGAGGGCGCCGATGCGCAAGCCGAGCTGCGCATCCCAAGTGATGCCATGCAGCGCGTCGACGCCGGCCAGCGACACCAGATGCGTGGGCGACAACATGCGCTGGCGCAGTCCCAGAATCAGGGCGGTGCCGCCAGCGAAGATGCGCGCGTCTTCGCCGTGCTCGGTCAGCAGGCGGCTGGCCTCCTGCACTGTGGCGGGCTCCAGCAGTTCGAACTCACGCATGAAGCACCTCTTGTTGTTCGTGAGCGGCCTTGGCGGCCAGCGCCGCCAGCACCTTCTGCGGGGTGATCGGAAGATCGGTGATGCGCACGCCCACCGCGTCGTACACCGCGTTGGCGATGGCTGGCGCACCGGGGAGGATGGCGGTCTCGCTGGCGCCCTTGGCGCCGTAAGGGCCGTTGGGATCGTTGCTTTCGACGAAGCCGCCACGCAGGAGCGGCACGGCGTCGGCGGTGGCCATGTTGTAGTCGGCAAAGTTGCCGTTCATCAGGCGGCCTCCTTCGATCTGCATCTGCTCGTAGAGCGTCCAACCCATGGCCTGAACGGTGGCGCCGTTGGTCTGGCCATGGATCGCGGTTGGGTTGAGCGCTTTGCCGCAGTCGTCGGAGACAAAACTGTCGAGCACCGTGACGCGGCCGGTTTGCGTGTCCACTTCCACCTCGACCGCCTGGGCGGCATAGGAATAGGCGGGGGCGATGTTGCCGTAGAGGTTGTCGTCGTGCATCTGCGTCTTGGCGTCCCAGGTGCCGCTGACCTGGATGCCCTCGCCGCCGTGGGACCAGATGTGCAGGCGAGCCAGCTCGGCGATGGTGGCGCGGCGTTCCTGCTGCGCCTCGTCGTCGAACACGAATCCGCCGGCGAGCCGCAGGCGCTGGATCGGCACGCTCCACTTCTTCGCGGCAATGGCCAGCAGCTTGTCCCGGGCCATGCGCCCGGCGACGATGGCGGCGTTGCCGGCTGCAATGGTCACGCGCGAGGCCAGCGATCCGATGGCAATGGGCGAGGTGTCGGTGTCGGGTGGAAGGACCAGGGTATGGGCGATGGGTATGTCCAGCTCGTGTGCGACCACCTGGCTGAGCATGGTCATGGCGCCTTGGCCCATGTCGCACTCGCCGCTCATGATGAAAACGCGGCCGTCCTCGTTGATCTTCACGACGACCACCGAGCCGTCCCAGTTGCCGATGGTGCGGTTGCCGCTCACATGCATGGCGGCGGCCATGCCAACGCCGAGTCGGCGGCTGCCGGTGCCCTTGGGGCGCTGGCGCTTCTGCGTCCAACCGATGGCCTGGGTGCATTGCTCGACGCATTCGGCCAGGCCGGTGCTGCCGATCTTCCAGCCATGAACCGAGACATCGCCTGCCTTCAATGCGTTGCGCTTGTGCACCTCCACCGGATCCAGGCCCAGCTTCTCGGCCATGGTGTGGATGTGGCTGTTGAGCGCGAATTGCATCTGGGCGCCACCGAAGCCGCGAAAGGCGCCATGTGGCGGCGTGTGCGTGTAGACCAGCGTGGCATGCGAGCGCACGTTGGCGTTCTTGTGCATGTTGTCGCTGCGCATGCTGGTCACGTGCATCACGTCGCCAGAGAGGCCGGCATAGGCGCCGCAATCGGCGATCACGCGAACGTCCTTGGCCACGATGATGCCGTCCTTGTCCATGCCGAGCTTGAGGGTCACGCGCTCGGGCACGCTGGAGCAAGCCGCCAGGAAGTCTTCCAGCCGGTTGTTGACCAGGCGCACCGGCATGCCGGTTCTTACGGCGAGCAGGGCGGCGATGAGGTTGTTGGCATCTTCGACCATCTTGGCGCCGAAGCCGCCGCCGGTGGTCGCCTGGATCACGCGGACGCTGGAAATGGGGCGCTCCAGTGCCGACGCAAGGCGCAGGCGGGCCTGGCTGATCGATTGGGTGGATGTCCAGACCACCAGCCGGCCCTCTGCATCGACCGTGGCAACGGTACCCATGGGCTCGAGGTAGCCGGGGTACTGGGCATGACAGTCGTAAGTGGCCTCGTGAACGAGATGGGCGGCAGCAAAGCCGGCATCCGGGTCGCCGCGGGTGTAGCGGATCTCGTGCGCGATGTTGTTGCGGCCAGGGTGAACGCCGGGCGCGGCCTCGTCGAGCGACTCGTCAGGCGTCAGGATGGCGGGCAGTTCCTCGTAGTCGACGTGGATCAGGTCGAGTGCATCGCGCGCGATCTCTTCGGTGGTCGCGGCGACGGCCGCGACTTCTTCGCCGGCAAAGCGCACCACGCCTTTGGCAAGGATGGCGCGTTCCTTGTGATGCACGCCCCAGAGCGCGGCGGGTGCATCGGCGCCCGTGAGTACGGCCTTGACTCCGGGCAGGGCCAATGCTGCCGACGTGTCGATGGCCACGATGCGCGCGTGAGGATAGGGGCTGCGCAGCACCTTGCCATGCAACATGCCGGGCAGCTTGTAGTCTCCGGCATAGAGCGCGCGGCCCAGCACCTTGGCACGCGCAGTGACCTGGGGCGTATCTATGCCCAGGGTGGATGCACCGCTTTCGCGTGCTTCGGATGAGTCGACTGGCCGCATGGCTGCCTCAGTCCGCCTGGATGTTCAGGTCACGGATGACCTTGCCCAGCACGGCGTAGTCGTTGGCGTTGATCTTGCCAAGGTTGCCGGCGGCGCCGCCTGCAGGCAAGGCGCCGAAGGTCGCCAGCTTGGTGGTGACTTCCTGCGACTTCAGGATGTCGTTGAGTTCACTGTTGAGCCGCGCAACGATGTGCGACGGCGTTCCCTTGGGCGCGAAGAAGCCGTTCCACGAACCGACCACGACGTCGGTGTAGCCCAGTTCGCGCAGGGTGGGCACGTCGGGTGCCAATGTCAACCGCTTGGCGTCGCCGATGGCCAGGGGGATCAGCTTGCCGGTGTCGATGTACTGGCGAACCGGGCCCAGCGTGACCCATGCCGTGTTGACGTGGCCGGCGACGACGTCGGTGACGGAGGGCCCCACGCCGCGATAGGGCACATGGGTGATCTTGACGCCGGCGGCCTGGTTCAGCCATTCGCCCAGGATGTGCATCGGCGAGCCGGCCCCGGGGCTGGCGTAGGTCACCGCCTTGCCGGCCTTGGCCGCGGCAATCATCTCCGGCACTGTCTTGAAGCCGGCGGCAGGGTTGGCCACCAGGACCAGAGGCTGCGTGGCGGTATTGATGATGGGCTCGAAGCCGTTCAGGACGTCATAGCTCGCCGATGGCGACAGCTTCATCACCATCGGTGCGGTGGTGAAGGGGTTGGGCGTGAAGAGCAGCGTGTAGCCGTCAGCCTTGGCGCGACCCACATAGGTGTTGCCCAGCGCGCCGCCCGCACCCGGCTTGTTCTCGATCACGACCGGCTGCTTGAGCCGCTCGCCCAGCTTCTCGGCGAGCAGGCGTGCAATGGCGTCGGTGTCGCCGCCAGGTGGATACGAGACGATTACCGTGACGGGCTTGGTGGGGTAGTCGTCCTGCGCGAAGGCAGGCACGGCACCGAGCGTGGCACTGGCTGCGATTGCAGCGAAAAGGACGTGGCGGCGGGTCGAAAACATCACTGACTCCTCAAGGAGGCCGCGAAATTGCGGCGGCGGACGACGGACAAGAGACCAGTTGGTGATTCATATATGAAACACTGATTCACCAATGATTCTGATTCTCCGGCTTCAAGTTGAGCAGTCATCTTGCTGTCACTACCAATTGACAAACAGAAAATAATGAAGTTTTACGTGCTTGGGTTTCGCTCGCACCGACATGGAACAATGCGGCTCCGATGCGCACCAAATCCGATCCTTCCAAGCCCCCTCTTCAGGCCGTCCAAAGCCCTTGGCATGACCTCGACGAGGCTGGCAGCACCCTGACGGTGGATGTCTTCATCACCACACTCATGAGTCAGGTGGGCAATGCGTTGCGTCGGACCATCACGCTGCCGTATGCGGATGCCTTCGGGCTCTCGGTGCCGGAGTGGCGATTGCTGGCGCTGCTGGCGCCGGTGGGTCGCATTGCATTCAGCGACCTCGTCGTTCAATCGACGTCGGACAAGGCGCTGGTCAGCCGGACGCTCAAGCTGATGGAGGAGCGTGGCCTCGTGGCGCTCGAGGCCGAAGGCAATACGCCGCGCAAGAAGGTGTTTTGCGCCATCACGGCGGCAGGCCTTGAGTTGCACGAACGTGCGATTCCGATCGCCCGTCAGCGCCAGGCGGCAGCGATCCGCTCGTTGGATCCGCAGGAGCGAGACGCCATGTTCGGCGCCTTGATGAAGCTGCGCGCCTACTGCGCGCGCGCTGACGCGGCAGGCGACGCGTAGCGCCAACCCGGCTGCGCCCCGGCTTCGGACATCTGAGCCAAGCCTGACTCATCTTGTTTAGGTATTGACGCTGAGGCGGCGAATTTCGTCGTCCGCGCGCATTGCCGCGGGTGGGTCTTTGCGCATCTGGCGGATCGGCGAGGGCTCCTGTTGCCCTGAAAGACGCTTCGATCTCGCTCAATCACAACAGAAGGCTTCTTTTTCAATTGTCCTTTGGCGTCGCAGTAATTATGGAAATTCGCGCGCAAATGAAAAATATAGTTGCTGCAATGAATAATCTAGATGAGTTACTTTAGTTTCATTTGGATGCATGTTTAATTTTCGTAAATTACTCTAAGTAGCGCGAAAAGACGTGATTTTTGCGTCAATGTGGGTCAACTTGAAGGCTGGGTACTGCAGATTGCGTAGTTTGTTTCTAAATGCTGGCCCTAGAATGCGAGTCGAATTTCTGCCGGGAATTGGGGTGTTGCTTTCGAAGATTGCAGATAAATTGCAATTGAAGATCAATTGTCATCGCTTCAAATTTCCGATTCACTAAGTTTTTCAATTTATTTCAAAGCGGGTCAACCTGCCAAAGATAGTGTGAACTCCGCTGCCAGATTTAGACCCTTGTCCGACGTCGTGAGCCGTATTCGATGGCCGCTGTCTCTTCTCTTGATGATCATGCTGGGTGGCTGCGCCTGGGCGCCGGGCGTCTTCTTCGACAAGTCCGCGACCCAGCCGCTTGGAGACCCAGGGACGACAGCGCCGATCAATGTGGCCGACTCCGACCGCCCCCCGGAAGGCGCGCTGCGGGACATCACGCCCGAGTTCATTCGCGCCCAACGCCAGGCTCTTCCGCAGGACGTCGGTGCTGACGTTCGCGGTCTTTTCGCGGAAGCCGCGGCCTACCGCATCGGTCCGGGCGACATCCTCAACATCGTCGTGTGGGACCACCCCGAGCTGTCGCTGCAGCCCGCCGGGTCGCTGACCACCGATGCCATCAGCGCTTCACCGGTCAGCAACGGCTACAACGTCAGCCAGGACGGACTGATCCAGTTTCCCTACGTCGGCAGCTTCAAGGTTGGCGGGCTGACGGAATACGAGGTGCGCGACGGCTTGCTGAAAAAGCTCACCCGCTACTTCAGTGAACCCAAGCTCACCGTCCGCGTGCAGTTCCTCGCACGGTGGGCATCACGCAGCCACCGATGCTGCTGCTGGGCATCGTCGCATCTCGCATGTTGGCGCGGCGGGTTCTCGCGGGCTCGGGTTTGCGCCGAGCGGTGGTCAGCAGCCGCAGTTTGCGCAACGTGTTGATCTACGGCGCGGGATGCGCCGGCCAGCAACTCGCAACGGCGATGGTGCACGACGCGGGCATGCGCGTGGTGGGCTATCTGGACGACGATCGACGCCTGCATGGCGGCAGGATTGGCGGGCTGCATGTCTACAGCCCGCAGAACCTGGCCGACCTGCTGCTGGAGTTGCAGGTGACGACGGTGCTCCTGGCCATTCCCTCGGCGCCGCGCAAGCGCCGCAACGAGATCGTGCAGACCATGCTGCGCCACCACGTCACGGTGCGTACGCTGCCCGGTCTCAAGGACCTGGCACAAGGCCGCATACAAACCAGCGACCTGCGCGCGCTGGAGATCGACGACCTGCTCGGCCGCGATGCCGTATCGCCCGACGGCGAACTGCTTTCCAGAAACGTCGCTGGCAAGGTGGTGCTGGTCACCGGCGCGGGAGGCTCGATCGGCAGCGAACTGTGCCGCCAGCTGATCAAGAGCGGACCCGACGTGCTGCTGCTGGTGGAGCTCAATGAATTTGCGCTCTACGCCGTTCACCACGAACTGTCGGCCTTGCTGGCGACTCAGCAACATGGCGAAGCAGGCGAGACGCGACTGGTGCCATTGCTCGCTTCCGCGCGCGAAGAGTGCCGCATGCGCGAGATCATGGAGACCTGGCGACCGCACTCGGTGTATCACGCCGCGGCGTACAAGCACGTCCCCCTGGTCGAGCACAACGTGGCCGAGGGTGTGAAGAACAACGTCTTCGGCACGCTGGTCACCGCGAAGGTGGCGGCGGAATGCGGCGTCGATGACTTCGTGCTCGTCAGCACCGACAAGGCGGTGCGGCCGACCAACATCATGGGCGCCACCAAGCGCGTGGCTGAAATGGCCTTGCAGGCGTTGGCCGAACTGTCGGCCCGTCACCCGGGCGGCACGCGCTTTTGCATGGTGCGCTTCGGAAACGTGCTGGGTTCCTCGGGCTCGGTGGTGCCGCTGTTCCGGCGGCAGATTCGCGAAGGCGGGCCCATCACGCTCACGCACAGCGAGATCACCCGCTACTTCATGACGATCCCCGAGGCGGCCCAACTGGTGATCCAGGCCGGCGCCATGGGTACCGGAGGCGATGTGTTCGTGCTCGACATGGGCGAGCCCGTGCGGATCATCGATCTTGCCAGGCGCATGGTCGAGCTGTCCGGCTTCACCGTATGTGACGACGTGAACCCCGATGGCGACATTGCCATCCGGATCACCGGACTTCGGCCGGGCGAGAAACTGTATGAAGAGCTGCTGATCGGCAACAACCCGCTGCCCACCTGCCACCCCCGCATCCTCAAGGCACACGAGGCTTTCCTGCCATGGGAGGAGCTGGCACCGCGCCTTCAGTCGTTGGCCAAAGCCGTTGACGAGGGCAACGTCTTGCCGATCCGCGAGCTGCTGCAGAGCTTGGTCGGAGACTACAGCCCCGACGTCCGCGTGGTCGACTGGGTGCACATGGAGCGGCAGGCCGCCAGGCAGCCGCCTCAGGTCGCGGCGGTTGCCTGATTGGCCTGCTGGGCGAGGCCGCTTCTCGGCTAGAGGATCTTGCGCAGCTGCGGCCACACGTTGTCCAGCATGCGCGGCTGGGCGGTGGCGTTGGGGTGGATGCGATCGGCCTGGAAGAGTGGGGCGGGGTCGGCTGCGTCAGCCACGCCTTCGAGCAGAAACGGCACGAGCGGCACCTGGGTCTTCTCGGCGACGGTCTTGAACATGGCCGCGAAGCGGCGCGTGTAGTCGGTCCCGTAGTTCGGCGGCACCTGGATGCCCACGAGCAGCACCTTGGCCCCGGTGGCTTGCGCGGCGCGGACCATGGCGACGAGGTTGTCCTCGGTCGCATTGATCGGCAGGCCGCGCAGTGCGTCGTTGGCACCGAGTTCCAGCACGACATGTGTTGGCTTGTGCTTGGCCAACAGGGCGGGCAACCGCGAGCGCCCGCCGGAGCTCGTGTCGCCGCTGATGCTCCCGTTGACCACGGTGGCGGCAATCTTCTGTTGCTCGATGCGCTTTTCCATCAGGGGCACCCAGCCTTCGCCGCGCTTGAGCCCGTATTCGGCGCTGAGCGAATCGCCCACGACGAGGATGACCGACGGCTTGCCCGAAGCCTTGGTCTGAGCGTGCGAGAACCCCGCAAAGCCGGCGGCCAATGCGGCCGCGATAAAGTGGCGACGATCCTGTCCCATGCGCAAAGCCTTCATGCCTTCAATTCCTTCCGTCGATGTCCAGCCCGATGACGCCATCGTCGTCGTCGAACATGTGTTCAAGTCGGTGTCCGATTCCACCGGCACCTTGGACATTCTGCAGGACATCCATTTCACCCTGGGCGCGCGGCAGACTGCGGCCATCGTGGGCGCCTCGGGGTCGGGCAAGAGCACGCTGCTGTCGATCATCGCCGGGCTGGACACGCCCACGCGCGGCACGGTGCGCCTGGCCGGGCAGGACATCTTTGCCATGAGCGAAGACGCCCGCGCGGCGCTGCGAGCGCAGAAGGTGGGCTTCGTGTTCCAGAGCTTTCAGTTGCTGGGCAACCTGACGGCGCTGGAGAACGTGATGCTGCCGCTGGAGCTGGCCAACCGGCGCGATGCCCGCGCCGCCGCCGCCGAGATGCTCAAGCGCGTGGGCCTCGGGCAGCGTCTTGGCCACTATCCCAAGGTGCTGTCGGGCGGTGAGCAGCAGCGCGTGGCGCTGGCTCGGGCCTTCGTGGTGCAGCCGGCATTGCTGCTGGCCGATGAGCCCACGGGCAGCCTGGACTTCGCCACCGGCGAGCAGGTCATGCGCCTGATGTTCGACCTCAACCGCGAATTGGGCACTACGCTCGTGCTGGTGACACACGATCGCGGCATCGCGGATCGATGCGAGCGGCGCATCACCATCGAGGCGGGACGTGTGGCGCCGGCGCAGGAGATCGAGGTCTGAGCTCGCCGTTCAGCCTGCGCGCACAGGGATAATCCGCCCATGTCTTCTTCTCCAAAAGTGATCTTCGGCTTCCACGCGGTCGGCGTGCGGCTGAAGGCGGCGCCGGCATCGGTGATCGAGGTGTATTTCGACCCCAGCCGCCGCGATGCGCGCATGCGTCAGTTCGTGCATCGCGCTCAGGAAGCCGGCGTTCGGCTCGTCGAATCCGATGGCGTGCGCCTCGCGCGCCTGGCGGGCAGCCACGGCCACCAGGGCGTGGCCGCTCGGGTGAACCCAGTCGAACTGGCACGCTCGCTCGACGATCTGCTCGACGGGCTCGATGCCCAAGGCACGATGCCCTTGCTGCTGGTTCTCGATGGCGTGACCGATCCGCACAACCTGGGTGCCTGCCTGCGCGTGGCCGACGGCGCAGGCGTGCATGCGGTCATCGCACCGAAGGACCATGCGGCGGGCATCAACGCCACCGTGGCTAAGGTGGCCAGCGGGGCGGCCGAGACCATGCCGTACTTCATGGTCACCAACCTGGCGCGCACGATGGGCGAGCTGCAGGAGCGCAACATCTGGTGCGTGGGCACCAGCGGCGATGCGCCCGGTACGCTTTACGAGTCCGACCTCGTCCGCCCGCTGGCGCTGGTGCTGGGCGCGGAGGGCGATGGCATGCGCCAGCTCACGCGCAAGCGCTGCGACGAACTGGTCAGCATTCCGATGGCCGGCGCGGTCGAAAGCCTGAACGTTTCGGTTGCCAGCGGCGTGTGCCTGTACGAAGCCATGCGCCAGCGCAGGAGCGCAGCGGCGGCCTGAGAAGAAGCCTTATCCAAGAACCCACATTGGAGTCACCCAAGATGCAACACCACGACGCCCTCGACGGCCTGAAGATCACCGACAAGCTGGTGTTCGATCTGCAACTGGCGCTCTACCTGGACCTGATCGCCGTGCTGGAGCATTCCGGCGTGGTGAGCTACCGGCAGATGGCGGCGCGTGTGCTCAACCTCAGCATCGCGGCGCGCGAAGAAGGCGACAAGCCCCTGGGCGATGTGCTCGAAGGCATTGCCGGTGGTTTTGCGGGACAGGAGGAAGGCTTCTCCATCGACACGCTCAAGGCGGCCAGCGTGCTTCGCAACGACGAGGCCATGGGCGACGTCCCTTCAGTGCCCGAGGACCGCTGAGCCTTCCGCTCAAGCCCGCCGGCCGGCCTCGGCCGCGCGTTCCAGCATGAAGTCGATGAAGGTCGTGATGGCCCGCGTGCGGTGCCGTCCCGGCATGTACAGCATGTACATGTGAATGCCGAAGATGCTCAGGCGCCATGCGTTCAGGGCGGTGACCACCTCGCCCGATTCCACTTCGGGCTTGACCACGTAGTCGGGAACGATGCCCACGCCCAGGCCGGCCAGGATCGCCTGGCGCAGGAAGAGAAAGTTCTCCGAGATGATGGTCGGCTCGATCGACACTTCGTAGCGCTCCTGGTCCAGGTAGGCTGCCACCCGCACCTGTCGCCCTTGCACCGATGAGGTGATGAGCGGCGCGGCGCGCAGGTCCTCCAGCTGCACCGGCATGCCGTGTTCGCGGGCCCATCCACTGGCGGCGCATGCCACGTAATGGACCGGCCCCATGTCGCGCGCCACCAGGTTCTGCGGCGGCTCCGACATCACGCGTACGGCGATGTCGATCTCGTCGCGCATCAGGTCTTCGACGCGGTTCTCGAACATCACGTCCAGCACGATCCCGGGGAAGGCGCGCTTGAAGGCGATCAGCCATTCCGACATCACAAGTTGCCCATAACCGCTGGGCACCGACAGGCGCACGCGCCCTTGCAGGCTGTGGCCCAGTTCGCTCACCGATTCCTGTGCGGCCGCCAGCTCCGCACGGATGGCGCGGCCATGCGCATAAAGGCGCTCGCCGATTTCGGTGGGCTCCACCCGGCGGGTGGTTCGCCGCAAGAGCTGCTGACCCAGGCTGCGTTCGAACTGCGCAAGGCGGAAGCTCACGTTGGCCCGGCTCATGCGCAGGCGCCGCGCGGCTTCGCTCAGGTTGCCGGCCTCGACGATCTCGACCAGCAGATTCAGGGCGTTCAGATCCATGTGGATGGCCGTGGGCCAGCTATTGTCAAATTTGGCTTGACAGTATGTCAAACGAACACCGGATTGTCGTCGACCGGAGGGCAGATCAGAATGCGCCAAGGGCCGTCGGGCTTGCCGGCGGGCCGTGCCTTTGAGCGGAGACAGAACGACATGACCAATTCCTCTTCCGTGGTGCGCAGCGAAAAGCTGGGCAACGTGGCCTGCATCACCATCGACAACCCCCCGGTGAATGCGCTTTCGAGCGCGGTGCGCGCCGGCCTTCTGGAGGCGGTGCAGGCGGCCGATGCGGATGCGTCCGTCCAAGCCATCCTGCTCGTGGGGCAGGGCGCCAACTTCATTGCCGGCGCCGACATCCGCGAGTTCGGCCAGGCGCCCAAGCCGCCATCGCTGCCCGAGGTCTGCAACCGCATCGAGGACTGTGCCAAGCCCGTGGTGGCGGCGCTGCGTGGTGCTGCGCTTGGGGGCGGGCTGGAAATCGCTCTGGCAGCGCACTACCGCATCGCGCTGGCCGACGTGAAGCTCGGCCTGCCCGAGGTGCAACTGGGCTTGATGCCCGGTGCAGGCGGCACGGTGCGCGCGCCGCGTCTCGTGGGCGCGCAGGCGTCGCTCGACCTGATGCTCAGCGGCCGCCACGTCAAGGCCAAGGAAGCCGTGGCGCTGGGCCTGGTCGACCGGCTGGCCGAGGGCGAAGACGCTTCCGGCGCCGGCTTGGCCTACGTGCAGGAACTCCTCTCCAAGGGTGCGCCCGTGCGCCGCACGCGCGATGCGCAAGGCCTGGCCGACCGGGCAGCCGCCCAGGCCGCCATCGACGCCGCACGTGCCGATACCGCCAAGAAGGCGCGGGGCCTGTTCTCGCCCGGCAAGATCGTCGATGCGGTGCAGACGACGCTCGACAAACCCTTTGCCGAAGCGGTGCGGCTGGAGCGTGAAGCGTTCATGGCCTGCATCAACAGCCCGCAGCGCGCCGGCCTGATCCACGCCTTCTTCGCCGAACGCGAAGTGGTCAAGGTGCCCGAAGCCAAGGCGGCGCAGCCGCGCGCCCTGGAGCGCGTCGGCATCGTCGGCGGCGGCACGATGGGCGCCGGCATCGCGGTGTCCGCGCTCGACGCCGGCCTGCCGGTGATCATGGTCGAGCGCGACAACGCCTCCATCGCCCGCGGCCGCGCCAATGTCGAGAAGGTCTACGACGGCCTGATCGCCAAGGGCCGCATGACGGCGGAAGCCAAGGCCGCCGTCATGGCGCGCTTCACCGGCTCGACCAGCTACGACGCGTTCAGCGACGTCGATCTGGTCATCGAAGCCGTGTTCGAAGACATCGAGGTCAAGAAGGCCGTCTTTGCCGAACTCGACCGCGTGTGCAAGAAGGGCGCCGTGCTCGCCACCAACACGTCCTACCTGGACATCGATGCGATTGCCGCCAGCACCTCGCGCCCGCAGGACGTGATCGGCCTGCACTTCTTCTCGCCCGCCAACATCATGAAGCTGCTGGAGATCGTGGTGCCGGCCAAAGTGGCGCCCGATGTCGTGGCCACGGCCTTCGCGCTGGCCAAGCGCATGAAGAAGGTGCCGGTGCGCGCCGGCGTGTGCGACGGCTTCATCGGCAACCGCATCCTGGCGGTGTACAAGCAGGCGGCCGACTACATCATGGAAGACGGCGCCAGTCCTTACGAGATCGACGAGGCCGTGCGCGCCTTCGGCTATCCGATGGGCCCCTTCCAGGTGACCGACCTGGCCGGCGGTGACATCGGCTGGGCCACGCGCAAGCGCCGCGCCGCCACGCGCGACCCGAAGGCGCGCTACGTCGAGGTGGCCGACCGCGTGTGCGAGCGCGGCTGGTTCGGCCAGAAGACGGGACGGGGCTTCTACCTGTATCCGCAAGGGGCACGCGTCGGACAGCCCGATCCCGAGGTGCTGGCCATCGTGGATGCCGAGCGGCAGAAGAAGGGCATCACGCCGCGCTCGTTCACGGCCGACGAAATCATGGCGCGCTACATGGCGGCCATGGTCAACGAAGGCGCCAACGTCGTCGACCAGGGCATCGCGCTGCGCCCGTTGGATGTGGACGTGACCTTCCTCTATGGCTACGGCTTTCCGCGCCACCGCGGCGGCCCGATGAAGTACGCCGACATGGTCGGCCTGCCGAAGATCCTCGCCGACATCCGCCGATTCGCCGAGGAAGATCCGGTGTTCTGGAAGCCGTCGCCGCTGCTCGAAAGGCTGGTCGCCGAGGGCAAGGACTTCTCTTCGCTCAACTGAACCGAACCACCGAACCGCCAACCAGGAGACACTTCATGCGCCAAGCCGTCATCGTTTCAACCGCCCGCACGCCTTTGACCAAGTCGCACCGTGGCGAACTCAACATCACCCAGGGGCCGACGCTCGCCTCGTTCGCCGTGCGTGCCGCGGTCGACCGCTCGGGCATCGACCCGGCGCTGATCGAGGACGCCATCCTCGGCTGCGGCTACCCCGAAGGCATCACCGGCCGCAATGTGGCGCGCCAGAGCATCATCCGCTCGCAGTTGCCCTTGAGCATCGCAGGCACCACCATCAACCGCTTCTGCGCATCGGGCCTGCAGGCCATCGCGGTGGCGGCGGGCCGCATCGTGGTCGACGGCGCTCCGGCCATGATCGCCGGCGGCGTGGAAAGCATCTCGGGCATCCGCACCCGCGAAGACGGCCAGAACGGCCAGGATCCGTGGATCATGGAGCACAAGCCGGCGCTGTACATGGAGATGATCGACACCGCCGACATCGTCGCGCGCCGCTACGGCATCAGCCGCGAGGCGCAGGACCGCTTCTCGGTCGAGAGCCAGCGCAAGACCGCCGAGGCGCAGGAAGCCGGCCGCTACAAGGAAGAGATCGTCCGGGTGACCACCACCATGGCCGTGACCGACAAGGAAACCGGCAAGGTCAGCAAGCGCGAAGTCACCATCGACCACGACACCTGCAACCGTGCCGGAACCACCTACGAGGGACTGGCCAAGCTGGCGCCGGTCAAGGGCCCGGACCAGTTCATCACCGCAGGCAATGCCTCCCAACTGTCAGACGGCGCCAGCGCCTGCGTGATGATGGAAGCGCAGGAAGCAGAACGCCTGGGCTTGTCGCCGCTCGGCGCATTCCACGGTTTTGCGGTGGCCGGCTGCGAGCCCGATGAAATGGGCATCGGCCCGGTCTTCGCGGTGCCCAAGCTGCTGGCGCGCCACGGACTGAAGGTCGAGGACATCGACCTGTGGGAGCTGAACGAAGCCTTCGCCTCGCAGTCGATCTACTGCCAGGAAAAGCTGGGCATCCCTTCGGAACGCCTGAACGTCGATGGCGGCGCGATTTCCATCGGCCACCCCTTCGGCATGACGGGCGCGCGCCTGGCCGGCCACATCCTGCTGGAAGGCCGCCGTCGCAAAGCCGCGGGCCAGAAGGTCAAGTGGGGCGTGGTGACGATGTGCATCGCCGGCGGCATGGGCGCGGCCGGGTTGTTCGAAATCTTCTGAGCCCGGCGCCGGCATCGGTCCGGCGATCGAGCAGATCCTCCGCAAGGGAGGAAACCGCGGCCCGGCATTGCGCCGGCCGCGGCAATTTTCGGATGCGGTTCGCAGGAACCGCAAGGCGGACCTCACGCCAGAAACGCACAAGAGGACTCAACATGGACCTGAAATTCACGGCCGAGGAAGAAGCCTTCCGCGGCGAGGTTCTGCAATTCCTGCAGGACAAATTGCCCAAGCGCCTTTCGGACAAGGTGAAGAACGGCGTGCAGCTCACGCGGGACGACATGGCCCAGTGGCATGCCATCCTCAACGAACGGGGCTGGCTGGCCAACCATTGGCCCAAGGCCTACGGCGGTCCGGGCTGGAGCGCGGTGCAGAAGTTCATCTTCGAAACCGAATGCGCACTGGCCGGCGCGCCGCGCATCGTGCCTTTCGGCCTGAGCATGCTCGGCCCGGTGCTGATCAAGTACGGCAACGAAGCACAGAAAAAGCACTGGCTGCCGCGCATCCTCAACGGCCAGGACTGGTGGTGCCAGGGCTATTCCGAGCCCGGCTCCGGCTCGGACCTCGCCTCGGTCAAGACCACCGCGGTGCTCAAGTCCGATGCGCAGGGCGACCACTACATCGTCAATGGCCAGAAGACCTGGACCACGCTCGGCCACTACGCCAACATGATCTTCTGCCTGGTGCGAACCAACAAGGAAGCGAAGGCGCAGGCGGGCATCAGCTTCCTGCTGATCGACATGAACTCGCCCGGCGTACAGGTGCGGCCGATCATTACGCTCGATGGCGAGCACGAGGTCAACGAAGTGTTCTTCACCGACGTGCGCGTGCCGGCGGAGAACCTGGTGGGCGAGCAGGACAAGGGTTGGACCTATGCCAAGTACCTGCTGACCTACGAACGCACCAACATCGCCGGCGTCGGCTTCTCGATGGCCGCGCTCGAGAAGTTGAAGCGCATTGCCGCCAAGGTGCAGCGCAATGGCAAGCCGCTCTTGCAGGATCCGCTCTTCGCCGCACGGCTGGCGAAGGTGGAGATCGACCTGGAGAACATGAAGACCACCAACCTGCGCGTGATTGCCGCCGTGGCCGGCGGTGGCGTGCCGGGTGCGGAAAGCTCGATGCTCAAGATCCGCGGCACCGAGATCCGCCAGGAGTTGTCGTCGCTGGCACGACGCGCGATGGGGCCCTATGCCCAGCCTTTCATCGAGGCGGCGCTGCACGAGGGCTTCGACGAGGCGCCGGTGGGGCCGACCGAGGCCGCACCGCTGGCCGCGCAGTACTTCAACAACCGCAAGCTGTCGATCTTCGGCGGCTCCAACGAAATCCAGAAGAACATCATCTCCAAGATGATTCTGGGCCTGTGAACACACGCCCCGCAGTGAGGAACGAATGAACTTCGAACACACGGAAGACCGGCGCATGCTGGCGGACTCGCTGGACCGCTACATCGCCGACCAATACGCATTCGGCGAACGCGACCGCATCGCCAAGAGCGGCGAGGGTTTCTCCCGCACGCATTGGAACCAGTTGGCCGAGATCGGCGCCATCGGCGCGCTGTTTCCGGAAGAGGTCGGCGGCTTTGGCGGCAGCGGCTTCGACGCCGCCGTCGTCTTCGAGAGCCTGGGTCGGGGGCTCGTGGTCGAGCCGTTCCTGGGCGCATTGGCGGTCGGGCGCGCCATTGCGCTGGCGGGCGACGAGGCGCAGAAGGCGCGGATTGCAGGGCTGATCGACGGCAGCATCATCGCCGCGCTGGCGCACGAGGAACCGCAGTCTCACCATGAGGCCACGCTGGTCGAAACGCGCGCCGAACGTCAAGGCGACGGTTGGTTGCTCAAGGGCGCGAAGGCCGTGGTGCCGCTGGGCGCCCAGGCCGATCTGCTGCTGGTGTCGGCACGCACGAGCGGCGAGGCGGCCGACGAGCAGGGCATTTCTCTTTTCCTGGTCGAGGGCGCTGCGGCTGGCGTGCACCGGCGTGACTATCCCCGCGTGGATGGCGGACGCGCGGCCGAGATCACCCTCGATGGCGTGACGGTGAAGCAAGACGCATTGCTTGGCAAGGAAGGCGAGGGCGCTGCGGTGCTCGAGCATGCGAGTGGCTGGGCCATCCTGGGCTTGTGCGCCGAGGCGCTCGGCGCGATGGAAGTGACCAAGCGCGAGACGCTCGAATACCTGCGCACGCGCCGACAGTTCGGCGTGCCGATCGGCAGCTTTCAGGCGCTGCAGCACCGCATGGCCGATCTGTTGCTGGAGGTCGAACAGGCCCGCTCGGCCGTCATCAACGCGGCAGCGGCCATCGACGGCGAGCGTGTCGTGCGCGAGAAGGCGCTGTCCGCGGCGAAGTTCAGCATCGGTCGCATCGGCACCCTCGTCGCCGAAGAGAGCATCCAGCTGCACGGCGGCATCGGCATGACTTGGGAACTTCCCTTGCCGCACTATGCCAAGCGGCTCGTGATGATCGACCACCAATTCGGCGACGAGGACCATCACCTGGCTCGCTACATCGCTTTGCAGGCCGCTTGAAGCAACGAGAAGGAGACGCTCTCATGACCGACAACGTGCCCCCGATCCTGGTGCGCCGCGAAGGCGCGGTACTGGTGCTGGCCATTCATACGCCCGGCAAGCGCAATGCGATCAGCCCGGGCCTGTACGACGCGCTGCGCGAGGCGCTCGACGGCGTGCGCAATGACGCGAGCGTCGGCGCCGTGGTGCTCACCGGCGCCGATGGCTATTTCTGCTCGGGCGGTGACCTGAACCTGCTGGCCACCCGGCGCGAGCATCCCCCCGAAGTGCGACGCGGCATCCTCGAGAACCTGCACGGCCTGGTGCGCTACTTCCGCGACTTTCCCAAGCCGCTGGTCGCCGCCGTTGAGGGCGGTGCAGCCGGTGCCGGCCTGTCGTTGGCGCTGGGCTGCGACCTGCTGGTGGCGGCGCGCGATGCGGCGTTCTCGGTTGCGTACGTCAAGGTCGGCCTCACGCCGGATGGCGGCGCGACTTCGTTCCTCGCGCAGGTGCTGCCGCGGCAGTTGCTGTCCGAGTTGTGCCTGACGGGCGAGCGCATCGGCGCAGAGCGCCTGCATGCCCTGGGTGTGGTCAATCGCCTGACCGAGCCGGGAGGCGCGGACGCGGCGGCCATCGCCTTGGCGGCGCAGCTTGCGGGCGGGCCGGAACGGGCCATGGCGCGCATCAAGAGCCTGTGCCGCGACGCCATGTCGTCGACGCTCGATGCTCAGTTGGACAGCGAAGCGGCCTTCATGGTCGAGTCGCAGGGCGACAGTGAATCGGCAGAGGGCATCGGCGCTTTCATGGGCAAGCGCAAGGCCGATTTCACGTCACTCAGGGGCAAGCCATGAGCGCGGCGGACAAGATGGCCGACGCGGCAAGGCTGCCGCTGGCGGGCGTTCGCGTGCTCGACCTGTCGCGCGTGCTGGCCGGCCCCATGTGCGCGCAGGCGCTGGGCGATCTGGGCGCCGAAGTGATCAAGATCGAACACCCGGGCCGCGGCGACGACACGCGCGACTGGGGCATTCGCGTCGGCTCGCGAAACACCGCCTACTTCAACAGCGCCAACCGCAACAAGCTCTCGGTCGGCGTGGACCTGCAAACGCCGCAAGGCCAGCAAGTGGTGCGCGAACTGGCGGCCAAGTGCGACGTCGTGATCCAGAACTTCAAGTTCGGCGGCATCGACAAGATGGGCCTGGGCTACGAACAGCTCAAGGCGATCAATCCGGGGCTGGTGTATTGCTCCATCACCGGCTACCGCACCGACGGCCCCGAAGCCGCCCGACCGGGCTACGACCTGGTGGTGCAGGGCGAGGCCGGCTTGATGGCGCTCAACGGCGAAGAAGGCCAGGGCCCGCTGAAGTTCGGCGTGGCCGCGGTCGACATGTTCACCGGCATGTACGCCGCGCAGGCCATCCTTGCCGCGCTGTTCGATCGCCAGCGCACAGGGCAGGGCCGGCTGGTCGAGATGGCCTTGTACGACTGCGGCCTGACGATCAGTGCCTACTACGGTATGGAAGCCTTGCTCATGGGCAACGACCCGCCCAAGTACGGCAACGCGCATCCGTCCATCGTTCCCTACGGTGTGTTCGACGCGGCCGACGGCCCGATCGTCATCACCGTCGGCAACAACGCGCAGTTTCAGCGCTTCTGCGAAGACGTGATCGAGCGTCCCGATCTGGCAGGCGACGAACGCTTTGCCAACAATCTGGGCCGCTCGAAGAACCGTCATGAGTTGCTGCCGCAACTGCGTGCCGAACTGGCCCGCCGACCACGCGCGCTGCTGCTCGAGCGCATGAGCGCCGCCGGCATTCCGTGCGGCGAAGTGCTGGGCCTGCTGGAGGCGCTGCAATCGCAGCGTTCGAGCGAAGCCGGCCTCATCGCCGAACTGCCCAACCCCGAGACAGGCACCGTGCAGACGTTGGCGCCGCCCTACCGCATCGACGGCAAGCGCATGCCCGTGCGCAAGGCACCGCCGCTGCTGGCCCAGCACACCGAAGAAGTGCTCGGCAATCTGCTGGGCAAGGATTCGCAGGCCATCCAGGCCCTGCGCGATGCCGGAGCGTTGGGTAGCGCCGCGCCCACCCAGAAATAGACATGAAAGAGAACCTGAACCGATGACCGTACTGAACCGCCGACTTCTGCTGACCGCCACCGCAAGCGTCGTGGCCCTGACCCTTGCCGCGAGCCCGGCCATTGCCGAGACGTGGCCCGCCAAGCCCATCAAGCTGATCGTGCCTTTCCCGCCAGGCGGGCCGACCGACACCGCGTCGCGCGTGATCGGGCAGGAACTGGGCGAGCGGCTCAAGCAGGCCGTCGTCGTCGAGAACCGCGCCGGCGCCTCGGGCACGATCGCCGCGACGGCCGTGTCCAAGAGCCCCGCCGACGGCTACACCTTCATGATGCTGGCCACGCCCACCTTGCTGGCCGCGCACCTGTACAAGTCCACGCCTTACGACGTCCTCAAGGATTTCGCGCCGGTCGCCACCGTCTATGACCTCCCGATCGTGGTTGTGGTCAACCCGACCGTGCTTCCCGACGTGAAGACGCTGCCGGACCTGCTGGCCAAGGCCAAGGCATCCAACGGCCATCTCAACTACACCAGCTCTGGCCCAGGCAGCTTCGGCCATCTGAGCATGGAGTTGCTCAAGCAGATGGGCGGCTTCGAGATGCAGCACATTGGCTACAAGGGCGGCACGCCGGCCGTGACCGACCTGCTGGGTGGCCAGGTGCCCGTGATGTACGCGGACCTGGTGGCCGCATTGCCGCACATCAAGTCGGGCAAGCTGCGCGCCATCGCGGTCGGATCGCCGCAGCGCGTGGTGCAACTGCCGGATGTTCCGACCGTTGCCGAGCAAGGCTTCAAGGGCTTCGACGCGGTCTCGTGGGGCGGCCTGCTGGCACCCGCTGGCACGCCTGCCGACATCGTCAACCGCGTGAGCGGCGAGGTGAAGGCCATCCTGGCCGACAAGGCGGTGCAGGACCGGTTGCTCACCGCCGGCGCCATCGCCAACTACGGCGATCCGGCCCAGATGGGCCAGCGCGTGCGCGGCGACTACGAGAAGTGGGGCAAGGTGATCCGCGACAAGGGCATCGCCCTGAACTGACCCAGCAGCGCCTACAGCACGGTGAACACGCGGATGATCACCTGCTGGGGCTCGCGCACGCCCACGCCCAGGAACAGCCGCTCGTTGATCCAGCCCAGGGACTTCGATGCGGTCTCGAAACTGGGCGTGCACCGAAAGTAGATCTGTGCCGGGTCCACCGGCTCCCCGCGCATCAGGCTGGCCATGACTTCGGCCGGCGCGGCGCGCACGGCATGGTTCTGCACGTAGATCAGATCCCCCGCATCGGTTTCGAGCGCGTAGCGCGCGTCCAGCTCGGACATGGTCTGGCTGCGGAAGATCTGGAAATCGCTGCCACCCGCGAGGATGCGCGCTTTCCAGCCCTGGCCTTGTGCCTGGCCGCCGAGGATCGGCACCACTCGCCGAAGGCCCTGGGGCCCTTCGCCCAGGACGATGGGCGTGGCGACATCCACCTGCAGATGCACGAAATGCTCCAGCGTGGGCGGGGCCAGGGGATCGAACGTCGTGGGCGTGGTCATGGTGCTCGGCGGTCCTTGTGCGATGGGGCGTTCAGTCTTCGGCGCTGGCGGCATCCAACGCGGCCACGGTCGAGGCATCGAGCCGCAACCGGGTGGCGGCGACCAGTTCATCGAGTTGCTCCAGCGATGTGGCACTGGCAATCGGAGCCGTGATCGACGGCCTGGCGATCTGCCAGGCCAGCGCGACCTGCCCGGGCGTAGCGTTGCAGGATTGCGCGGCGGCATCCAGCGCATCCAGGATGCGAAGGCCGCGTTCGTTGAGGTACTTGGCGGTGGTGTTGGCCCCGCGTGCGCTCTTTTTCGAATCCGCACTGGTGCGGTACTTGCCGGTGAGGAAGCCCGCGGCCAGCGCGTAGAAATTGATGACGCCCACCCCGCGCTCGAGGCATAGCGGCTCCAGGGCCTCTTCGAACACCTTGCGGTCGTACAGGTTGTAGAGCGGCTGCAGCGACTCGTAGCGTGCCAGCCCGTGACGCTCGGACACGTCGAGCGCCTGCGCCAGGCGTGGCGCCGTGTAGTTGGACGCGCCGATGGCCCGCACCTTGCCCGCGCGGATCAGGTCGGAGAACGCGCCGAGCGTTTCTTCGAGCGGGGTTTCGGCATCGTCGTCGTGCGACTGGTACAGGTCGATGTGGTCGCATTGCAGGCGCTTGAGCGAGGCTTCGACGGCCTGCTTGATGTAGGCGGGACTCAGGCCTTTCTTGTCGCCACCCATTGGCTTGCCGACCTTGGTCGCGATCACCACCTCGTTGCGCCGGCCGCTCTGGCGCAGCCACTTGCCGATGATGGTCTCGGACTCGCCGCCCACATGGCCTGGCGCCCAGATCGAATAGACATCGGCGGTGTCGATGAAATTGAAGCCGGCGTCGAGCCACGCGTCGAGCAGGCGGAAGGACATGGGCTCATCCACCGTCCATCCGAACACGTTGCCACCGAAAGCCAGTGGGGACACTTGAAGGCCTGAGCGGCCAAGAGGGCGCAGTTCCATGGGTTTTCCTTTCAGACAAGACTAGACAAGCCCGAGCGCACCGAGCAGGGCGCCGGCACCAAGCAGCCACAGCAGATGGATGCGGGTGCGCCAGACCACGAACGCAGCCACCGCGGTCAGCAGCCAGAGGTGCCACGGCGCTTCGGTGGCTGCGCCGTTGGCGGCAGCCAGCACCCAGCCCGTGGCCATCAGCAGGCCGATCACCACCGGCACCATCCCCTGCTTGAAGGCGCGCACACTGCGGCGCTCGCGGTTGCGATGACCCCATCTCGTGGCCAGGTAGGTGAGGGTGGTGCTGGGCACCAGGATGCCCACCAGCGTGACCGCGAGGCCAGCAAGACCGAGCGGCCAGGCATGCACGCCGGCAGCAGCGCCTCCGCCGGCGTTGATGCCGACGTTCCAGCCCATGAGAGCGACGAACAGCACATTCGGACCTGGCGCGGCCTGGGCGATGGCCACCGACGAATTGAACTGCGCATCCGTCAGCCAGCCATGCTCGGCGACGAGGTACCGATGCATGTCGGGCACGGTGGTGATGGCGCCGCTGATCGAGATCAGCGAAAGAAAGAGGTATTGGCCGAACAGGGCCAGCCAATCCGCGTGACTCAGATGAATGCTCATGCCGCGATACGCCGGTAGGTCCACACGCAGGCCACGCTGCCGAACAGGGCCAGCACCCCGATCAGCGGCCACTTGAGCAGTGCGATGGCGCCAAACACCAGCGCCGTGAACACCAGTCCGATGCGCCAGCCGAGGGGATGACTGCGCAAGGTGGGCATCAGCTTGATGCCCGTGGCGGCGATCAGGCCGGCGGCAACCGCGCCCATGCCTCGAAGCGCGCCGGCCAGCCGTGGATCGGTGGCGAAGTGCGAATAGACCAGCGCCAGGGCAAGCACGATCACTGTCGGAAACGCCAGCATGCCGGCCAGCGCCGCCAGCGCGCCCCGCCAACCGAAGTAGCGATCGCCCAGGATCACCGACAGGTTGATGACATTGGGGCCGGGCAGCACTTGCGCGACGGCCCAGTCCTCGACGAACTCTTCCTGGGTGAGCCAGCGCTTGTTCTCCACCAGCGCGCGCTGCACGACGGCAAGCACCCCGCCAAAGCCCTGCATCGCGATGGCCGTGAAGGCCCAGAAAAGATCGCTCGGCGACTCGGGCCGCGCCCGAGTTGGAAGGGGGGCATCGGGAGGCGGCGCATTCATGGCGAAGGCGATCATAGAGGCCAACGCCGATGACTGCAGGCGGTGCATCGGCCCCGGGATTCGCGCAGGCTGTTTGCTGGCGCAGCGGTTGCGTCGCTCGCGTCATGACGGGACACTCGCTTCATGAAACCCAGTGAACTCATCGATCTGTGCAAGAAGGCCATTGCTTCCTGGCTGGATGACTATGCGCCCAGCATGGGCGCGGCGTTGGCCTACTACACCGTCTTCTCGATCGCGCCGTTGCTGCTCATCGTCATTTCGGTTGCGGGACTCGTGTTTGGCGAAGCGGCGGCGCGTGGTGCCATCTTCGAGCAGTTGTCCGGGCTGATGGGCGAGCAGGGCGCGATGGCAATCCAGGGCTTGCTCACTTCGGTCAACAAGCCGGCCGAGGGCATCATCGCCACGCTCACGGGGCTGGTGCTGCTGGTGCTTGGCGCCACGACGGTCTTTCGCGAACTGCAGGACGCGCTCGACCGCATCTGGCGAGCGCCCATGCGGGCACGCGGAGGCGGTCTGATGAAGATGGTCCACACGCGACTGCTGTCCTTCGGACTGATCATGGGGCTTGGCTTTCTTCTGGCCGTGTCGCTGGTCGCGAGCGCTGCCTTTGCCGCACTCTCCAAATGGTGGGAGCCCATGTTCGGCGGCTGGGCGGAATTGGGCCAGGCGGTGAATTTCCTGTTCGGCTTCCTGGTCAGCACGGTCGGGTTTGCCATGGTCTACAAGCTCATGCCGCGCGTCAAAGTGCAGTGGCGCGACGTGTGGGTGGGCGCGGCAGTCACATCACTGCTTTTTTCGATCGGCAAGCACCTGATCGGCCTGTACATCGGCAAGAGCAGCGTGGCGTCCGGCTTTGGTGCTGCGGGCTCGCTCGTGGTGGTGCTGGTGTGGGTGTACTACTCGGCCCAGATCTTCCTGTTGGGCGCCGAGTTCACCTGGGTTTATGCGCACGAACGAGGCTCACTCAGAGGCCAGCCACGACCCAGCGGCCTCGGCTCGGAAGCATTGGCGGCAGGTGGAGGACCTGCACCGTGATCTGTTCGGCGTTGAATTGTTTGCCGGTGACATTTGCTTGCTTGTTTTCCGTTTTCGCTTTCTAGAATGCCCCGGGCGGCTCTGTAACGAGTCGCCGCAATCAACATCAAAAAGCAAATGAGGGAATACACATGAAGAAGTTAGCAGCGGAGTTTCTGGGCACTTTCTGGTTGACGTTTGGCGGGTGCGGAAGCGCCGTTTTGGCAGCGGCCTACCCTGAGTTGGGGATAGGCTTCGTCGGCGTGTCATTGGCGTTTGGCCTCACGGTGCTCACCGGCGCCTACGCATTCGGTCCGGTGTCGGGCGGACATTTCAATCCAGCGGTGTCGGTCGGTCTGGCGGTCGCAGGGCGGTTCCGGGTGGCGGAACTCCCGGGCTACGTCGTTGCCCAGGTGCTCGGCGCCATCGCGGCTGCTGGCGTCCTGTTCCTGATCGCCAGCGGCAAGCCCGGCTTCGAAGTCGGTGGGTTTGCAAGCAACGGCTATGGTTCTTTCTCGCCCGGCAAATACAGCATGCAGGCAGCACTGATCTGCGAGATCGTCTTGACGGCCATCTTCCTGCTGGTGATTCTGGGTGCTTCCGCGAAGCGCGCCGCGGTGGGCTTCAGCGGACTGACCATCGGCCTTTGCCTGACGCTGATTCACCTGGTGTCGATCCCGGTGACCAACACGTCCGTCAATCCGGCGCGCAGCACCGGTCCGGCACTGTTCGCCGCGGCACCCGAAGCCATGAGCCAGTTGTGGCTGTTCTGGGTGGCGCCCATTGTCGGCGCCGTCATCGGTGCACTGATCCATCGCGCGCTCCTGGGCGAACTGGACGATTGAGGCTCACGCGCGCGCTCAACGGGTGGACGACGGGAAGAAATGATCTTCATCGTTCAAGCCGTATCCAGGCGTCCATGCGGGCGTCGCGCTCGAGGACGCGCGCCTGGTCTATCTGCCGAGCGAGCCGTCAATCGGTGTTCACCATGCCAGGCCTGGAGGTGTAGGCTATGGCTCGGTGGGTGCGATTTGTCGCCATTGATGACGACTTGGCCCCGTTCCCGGACGGGTGCCATTGTGGAGTTCTCGATAGGAGGGACTGCGAATTGACTAGGAATATTCTCTTCTTGGCCCTGTGGGCGCTCTTCCTCTTGCTGGCGGCGCCCGTCGCGCATGCGACCGCCGACAACTGCAGCTCTGGGCAACTGCCGTTCTCTGCCTCGGTGACCAACAGCATCACCAGTACGCAGGTGGCCGGCGAGTCGGCCAATGGCTCGACCACGCCTGTGTCGATCACCATCAATTGCACGAGCAACTGGTCTGCGGAAGAAGGAACCACCTGCTTGAACAACACCAAATGGTCGCTCAGCCCCAGTGCGGGCAATGTCACCACCACCGCTTTTCCCAATGTGTTTCGCATCCCCAACATGCCTGCCGGTCTTGGCATCCAGGTGTTCACGGGAGGGGGAACGGCGGCTGCACTGAACGCCAACAGGCGCATCGACACGGGCGTTCCACTGCAGACTGGCGCTCAGACGCTCCCCCTGCAGGTGCGGATCGTCAAGCTTGACGACTCGGTAGCCGCCGGCACCTACTTGCTGAAGCTGCTGGTTTCGTGCCAAGACAATGAGTGGGCCAACGGCGCGGTCGCAGCCAACAGTGCGATCAACCTGACGATCACCACCAAGCTCGTGACTCGGACTTGCGTGATGTCCAATGCCAATTTGCCGGCGATCGCGGCGCCATGGTGGCGCCCGCAAGCGATACCGTGCTTTCGGTTCCGGATCTGCCGGGCATAGGGGCAGGCGAGAGCGCCGTCGTTCGCTTCATCGCCATCGGTGATGACTCGGAGCCACTGCCTGGCGAGTCGCCGCTCGATGCTTCGAGATAGCGGGTTCTGACCGCCCAGTACTGACGCCACCCGTCCAAGGAACCACCAACACCGTTGGAGCCAGCCAGATGACCAATAGATCCAAACCTGTTGCATCGCTGTGGGCGCTATTCATGCTGATGGTGGCTCCGGCAGCACATGCCGGCTTCAACAACTGCACCACCCCGGAACTTCCATTAGTGGCATCGGCTGCCGGCAACGTACCGAGTTCGCTCGCAAACGGCGCCGTCATCAACGGCTCGACGACGGCCATGACGCTCAACATCAACTGCGCAGCCTCGTGGACAAATGGAGAAGGAAACAGCTGCTACAACGCGCCCAACTGGGCAATGGCTGCCTTGACGGGGAGCCTCACCACGACGGCCTTTCCGAATGTGTACCGTCATTCCGATATGCCTTCGGGTCTTGCCTATCAGATCCTGGACGCGTCAGGGCAGCCGATGCCCCTGGATTCAGGCAACCGGATCAATTCGGGCGTTCGAATTCAGAAGGGCCTGCAGCCCGTTGCCATGAGGGTGAGGTTCATCAAGCTCGACAACACGCTCAAGGCCAGCAGCTACGTATTGGCCATGCACGTGTCCTGCACCGGCAACGAATATGCCAACCAGGGAACCGCCGACGCCAGCTCCATCAAGATCACGATCAACATCAAGGCGATCACGCAGACCTGCGTGATGGACAATCCGAATATGCAGGTCACCTTGCCTGAAGTGGCTGCCTACGAATTCAGTGGTATTGGCAGCGCAAAGGGCTACGCGTCGGTCCCGCTTTCTTTCCGTTGCGATCCGAATGTAGATGCCAGGATCAATTTCAGCGACGCCACGAGTCCGATCAACGGCAGCACAGTCCTGGCGCTCGACGCCGGATCAACGGCGACAGGCGTTGGCGTGCAGATGGTCTATTCCGGCAGCCCCATCAAGATGTCGCCCAACGAGGACTTCAACTATGGCGGCACCGATCTCTCGCTCAAGAACCTAGACAACTTCGGGAGCACGGTGATCTTTCCGATCAGCGCTCAGTATGTACAGGCTGCCGGCACCGTGACTCCCGGCTCAGTCAAGGCGCGGGCGCTGGTCAATATCGCCTACAACTGACGCGTCTGGCGCAGGCGCAGCGACCAGGTCTCGCCGACCAACTGCTGGCCGAATCCCTCATAGGCTTCGGACTTATCCAATTGAAAGCCGCGCGCTGAATAGATGTGGCGCGCGGCAGTCAGGATGCTGTTGGTCCATAGCACGAGCTTCCGATAGCCTTTGGCGCGTGCGAACGCGATGCACTCGTCGGTCAAGCGCGCGCCCAGCCCCAGGCCTCGCGCTTTCGGGGCAATCAACAGAAGGCGCAATTGAGCGGTGGTGGCCGATTTGCGGACCAGGAAGATCGACCCGACACGTTCTCCATCAAGCTCTGCGATCCAGCACTTCTCCCATTGCGGCTGGAACTTGCGAACAAACTGCGCGCAGATCTCTGCCACCAATGCCTCGAACGTCATGTCCAGGCCGTATTCGCGAGCGTAGAGCTCACCGTGAGCCTGGACGACCCACCCCATGTCGCCGGAGGTCGGCTCGCGCAAGATGATTGTTCTGGCGGACGGTGCGGGCGGGGCGGTGGATGCTGGGGCGGACGTGGTCAAGAGCGACTGCATCGTCTGCATCGCGTCGACCAGTCGCTGGCGCTGCGGGGTACCCAGATGCGACAGCATGGCGGCGGTCCGTTCGCGCGATCGCTGTTGCAGCGGTTCGAACACGTCGCGGCCGGCGGGTGATAGTGCAAGCACGTTCTGGCGAGCATCCCTGGCGTGGGCTCCTCGCGTGATCCAACCCTGTTGCTCGAACCGACGCAGAACGCGGCTGAGATACCCCGCATCTAGCCCCAGATCGCGCGCGAGATCGCTGGCGACCAAGCCGTCCCGATGCGCCAGTTCGTAGAGAACACGGACATCGGTCAGCGACAGCGGGCCGCCGAGATACGGGTCGAGGATGCCGATTTCGCGCGTGTAGAAGCGGTTGAAGCGGCGAACGGCCTTGACGGCGTCGGTAGACGCCGAGTCGGGTTCATGGTTGGCGGTGACTTCACTCATGCGTGCCATTGTCAACTTAAATGATTGCCTGAGGCAATCATTTAAGCCTCGGATTCTGCGGGGTGGCCCTGGGATGCACGCGACAGACCCTGTGGAAAACTTTAAAATCACCGGTTGCCCTCCCGCCGGCGCGCGATCATTCACAACTTGCTGCCCGGCGCGCCCCGCTTCCGCTCCCGAGTGCGCCTTGCGCCGCTCCGCCCCATACCCATGAACACGCCGCTCGACGTCTCCTTCTTTCCGCGCGACGCCAAGCCGCTTTCCAGCTACCGAAAGTACTGGGCGGCGCGCTTCGGCACCGCGAAGTTCCTGCCCACGACGCGCCAGGAAATGGAGGCGCTCGGCTGGGACAGCTGCGATGTGGTCATCATCAGCGGTGACGCCTACGTCGACCATCCCAGCTTCGGCATGGCGGTGATCGGGCGCCTGCTGGAGGCGCAGGGCTTTCGGGTGGGCATCATTGCGCAGCCGGATTGGCAAAGCGCCGAACCCTTCAAGGCGCTGGGCAAGCCCAACCTGTTCTTCGGCGTCACCGCCGGCAACATGGATTCGATGATCAACCGGTACACCGCCGACCGGAAGATCCGCAGCGACGACGCCTACACGCCGGGCAACGTCGGTGGTTCGCGTCCGGACCGAGCCGCCATCGTCTATTCGCAGCGCTGCCGCGAAGCCTTCAACGACGTGCCGATCGTGCTCGGCGGCATCGAAGGCAGCCTGCGCCGCATCGCTCATTACGACTACTGGCAGGACAAGGTGCGCCGCTCGATCGTGGTCGATTCGAAGTGCGATCTGCTGCTCTACGGCAATGCCGAGCGCGCCATCGTCGAGGTGGCGCACCGCTTGGCGGCACGCGAGCCGGTGCACGCCATCACCGATGTGCGCGGCACGGCTTTCGTGCGCCGCGACACGCCCGAGGGCTGGTTCGAGATCGATTCCACCGACGTCGATGCGCCGGGCCGCGTCGACACGCACATCAATCCGTACCTGATGGTCTCGGAGCAGGCCCGTGCCGCCGGCGCGACCTGCTCGCGCGAGGAAGAGGCGCAGGCCGTGGCCGATGCGGCCAATGACACCAGCGTGGCCGTGCGCATGCCCGCGCAGGCCGCCAAGACGGTCCAGCCCCTGCAGTTCGTGCCCAACCCGGCGCTGCGTGGCAAGGGCACGGTCAAGGTGGCGCCGCGCGATCGCTCGGTAATCCGCCTGCCGTCGTACGAGCAGGTGCGTGCCGATCCCGTGCTCTATGCGCACGCCAACCGCGTGCTGCACCTGGAAACCAACCCGGGCAATGCGCGAGCGCTCGTGCAGGCGCACGGCGAGGGCGTGACCGCCCGCGACGTCTGGATCACCCCGCCGCCCATCCCGTTGACCACGGTCGAGATGGACCAGGTGTTCGATCTGCCTTACGCGCGCAGCCCTCATCCGCGCTATGCGGACAAGCAAGGCAGCCACGACGGCGAAACCAAGATCCCGGCGTGGGAGATGATCCGCTTCTCGGTGAACATCATGCGGGGCTGCTTCGGCGGCTGCACCTTCTGCTCCATCACCGAGCACGAAGGGCGCATCATCCAGAGCCGATCGGAAGAATCCATCATCCGCGAGGTCGAGGAGATCCGCGACAAGGTCAAGGGCTTCACCGGCACCATCTCAGACCTGGGCGGCCCCACGGCGAACATGTACCGCATCGGCTGCAAGTCGCCCGCCATCGAGGCCGCCTGCCGCAAGCCCAGCTGCGTGTATCCGGGCATCTGCCAGAACCTCAACACCAACCACGATGCGCTGATCCGCATCTACCGGCGCGCACGCGCGCTGCCGGGCGTCAAGAAGATCCTGATCGGCTCGGGCCTGCGCTACGACCTGGCGGTTCAATCGCCCGAGTACGTGAAGGAGCTGGTGCAGCACCACGTGGGCGGCTACCTGAAGATCGCGCCCGAGCACACCGAGACCGGCCCCCTGTCGAAGATGATGAAGCCGGGCATCGGCAGCTACGACAAGTTCAAGCGCATGTTCGAGAAGTACAGCGAAGAGGCGGGCAAGAAGCAGTACCTCATCCCGTACTTCATCGCCGCCCATCCGGGCACCAGCGACGAGGACATGATGAACCTCGCGCTGTGGCTCAAGAAGAACGGCTTTCGGGCCGATCAGGTGCAGACCTTCTATCCGTCGCCCATGGCCACGGCGACGGCGATGTACCACTCCAACAAGAATCCGCTGCGCAAGATCACGCGCGACAGCGAGGCCGTGGACATCGTGCGCGGCGAGCGTCGCCGGCGCCTGCACAAGGCCTTCCTGCGCTATCACGATGCCAACAACTGGCCGGTGCTGCGCGAGGCGCTCAAGGCGATGGGCCGCGCCGACCTGATCGGCAACGGCAAGCAGCACCTCATCCCGTCGTGGCAGCCGCTGACCGATGGCAGCTACCAGAGCGCACGCCGCAAGAATTCGAGCGTGTCCGCCGGCGCCGCGGGCGAACAAAGCGGCGCGGGCAACAGCCAACCGCGCAAGGGCAGGCTGCTGACCCAGCACACCGGCTTGCCACCGCGCGACAACGGCTCGGCGCCGCAACAGCGTTCTGGCAAACCGCGTGCTGGCAAGCCGGCCGCGGGCAAAGCCGTCAACGCGGGCGCCACTGCCTCGCGCAAAGTCCGCAAGTAGCGTCGACTTGCCCGCGACGCGACGCGGGCTCCTCATCGTTGATGAAGCCGCTCCCCAGCGTGGGGGAGGGGTTCGCGGCGCGCGAACGCGTTTAAGAACTTGTTCGTAATTCGCTAAGCATTTCTTAAAGGCGCTCGCTCAGGGGCGTTCCTAGACTTCGATTCAGGTCAGCAAGTGCATGGGGCACTGGCGGCCCTGAACCACGACAGACGAAGTCGGAACTGAACTGAGAGAGCAAGATGAAGCACGATTCCCGCGAGCTGGCCGAAGTCCAGCAAACCGCCCAGGCACCTGCAGCCTCCCGCGTCGATCTTTACGCAGGCATTCACAAGGCCCTGCGCGCCGTGATGTCGGACACCCTGCTGGCCGTGGGCCGCATGGATGCGCACGACGCGCTCGAACTCGCGCAGACCACCCAACGCGTGCTGCAACTGCTCGACCTGATGCGCAGCCACCTGGAGCACGAGAACAACTTCGTCCACAAGGCGCTGGAGGCGCGGGCGCCAGGCTCGAGCCAGCACATCGGCGATGACCATGTGCATCACGTCGCGGAGATCGACACGCTGGCCGAATCCGTCCGCGCATTGCTCGACACCTCCGGGCAAGACCTCGACGCGGCGGTGCACGGTTTCTACCGTCGCCTGTCGCTGTTCATCGCGCACAACTACGAGCACATGAACTACGAGGAAACGCAGCACAACGCCACGCTGTGGGCCCACTACAGCGACGAGGAACTGATGGGCATCCATGCCGAACTGGTCGGCTCCATCCCGCCTGAAGAGATGATGCTGGTCATGCGCTGGATGGTGCCGTTCATGAATGCCGGCGAGCGCGCGATGGTGCTGGGCGACATGAAGGCACACGCGCCGGCTCCGGCTTTCGAGGCCGTGCTCGGCGCGACGCGTCCGCACCTTTCGGCGCGAGAGTGGGAAAAGCTGCAGGCGGCGTTGGAACTGCCTGCCGCCGCTTGAAGAAGCGGACCTGGCGGCGCCTGGCCTAGTGCGCCGCCTGCACCTGCAGGAACGGCGCGAGCTTGGGGGGATCGAACCGGTCGAGCGTGAGGAAGTTGCTCGGCGGCAGATCGTCCGGCATCGTTTCGGCCGGCAACTGCTCGAGGTAGGGGCGGCAGGCCAAAAGGCGCATGTGCTGGCGTTGCCGGCGGCGCGCCTTGGCCTGCTCGCAGCGTTCGCGCAAGAGCGTGATGACTTTCTTCTCGGCCGCCAACAGCCGCTCGCGGGCCCGCATCCACGGTGCGAAGTCGGGCGTGCTCGGCCAGGACTTCGTCGGTTGAAGCGCCCAGAAGTCCTTGCTGCGCCGATTCAGGTCGATGTAGGCGAGCTTGTCGGCAACGTAGGCCGCCTCGAGTTCGCGTGCGGCCTGGATGCATTCTTTGCGCAAAGAAGTCATCTGGAATTTCCTGTTTGTTGCTTGAAGCATAGATGTTTCAAGACGAAACAGCACGGCAATTCAATGAAATTTCAAACAGCAAATAAATGTGTGTGCAAGTTAAATCCTTCGATCTAAATACACTTAATTCCTAAGATTTAATTTGCCAAATGCCCGTGTGCGGGGCTCGGGAATTGCCGGCTGCGAACGGCGGCCCGAAAGGCTTTCAGGCGCCGATTTCAGCGAGCTTCAGCGGGCGTTCGATGCGCAGTCGGAAGCGTCCGCGGCCCGTCTTTTCCAGGCAGATGCCTGGGCGGGTTTCCAGGAGGCGGCGCTGCAAGAGCACGAGTCGGGCTTCGAGGTTGTCGGCGACATCGGGCAGGCCAATGGACGGGTCCAGGCGCAGTTCGCGGTTGCTGAATTCGCAGCGGCCATCCTCCTGATGCTCGCGCAGCAATTTCCATAGGATGGCGCCGGCCACGCCCTTGATGAGGTAGTTCTGGTCGACAAAGATGCTGTGGTTGGCTTCGAAATGGCGCACCAGCAAAGGCGGCCCAAGCGGCATGCGCGGTGGGTTGGCAATCGCGGGAGCGGCCGAGGGGAGCGCGAGGCTTTTCGCGGCGGACGCTTCCTGCACGGCCGCCGCCTCCGGCTCCGCGGCCGCCTGTTGCAGGAGTTCCAGCGTGGCGCCCAACTGGCCGGCCAGCACGACCATCGCATCTTCGTCGGCGAAGCCGAAGCGCATGTCCTGCTGGCTTTCGACGAAGAGCACGCCCATCAGCCGGTTGGCCGAGATGATCGGCACCGCCAACTGGCTGCTCGGCTCGTCCAAGCCCGGGAAGGGGATGTCAGTGTGCAGCAGCAGGCCGGGTTCGACCTCCTGCATGCTGGCGCGCACGGCGTGGCTGTAGCTGGCCGCATGCGTCATGTGGCTGATGCGCACCGGCGTGCGTTCGCGCGCCGCGACGCCGATCACGCCGTGGCCCATTTCGATCTCCGCGCCGATGCCCGAGCTCGCGTAGCCGCAACTGGCCACGGTGTAGAGGCGCTGGGCTGCGTTGTCGTGCATGAGCACCATCGCATGACGGATGTCCAGCCGCTCGGTCAGGCCCGCGAGGGCGGACTGCAAGGCTTCGTCGGTGGTGGTGCAGCGGGCCAGCCGGTCGGCCATTTCGCGCAGGCCGGCCAGCGTGTCCAGCCGGGTGTCGGGCTCGGGCGCGCGATCGCCGGGCACGTCGTCGATGTCCAGCACTTCGTACACGTCGGCGCCGAGCAGGCGGAACACGTCGGCCATGCCGCTGTGCGAGGCGATGCCCGCCAGCTGCGCCTTCATGCCTTCGAAGAGCGGGCCGCTGGTCTCGGTGCGCAGGTAGCGCAGATGCAGCCGGTAGAAGCCGACCGTGATCGGGTTCATGACCAGCACGGCCGCATACGGATGGGCCAGGATGTTGGCCCGGGTCTTGTTGAAGAACTGGAACGAGAGCGCCACGTGCCGCTCGTCCACGTAGTACACCTGCGAGAGGTAGGCCACATTGGGCGTTCCGTCGGCCGCGCAGGTGGCCATCATGGCTGGAATGGCACCGTCGAAGCAGGCACGGATGGAGCGCAGTGCGACGCCGCTTGCCTCGTGCCTCATGCCTGGCCTCCTGCGGCGTCAGCGCCCGCGCGCGTTGCCGGCAGCGCCGAACCGGCCATGGGCCCGGGCGTCTGGTTGAAGGCCTCTTCGGGTGCGAAGGTGATGGCCACCAGGTCTTCGAGCCTGTAGGCCAGCATCTTGCGCACCAGCTGCGCCGTATGGCCGATGCTGCAGATCTCGACCACCAGGGCTTGAAGGTAGCGCTCCAGCGTGGGCACGTCCTCGGCACTGGCGGCCCGACCGGTGAAGCTGCGGGCCTTGACCTGCACCGTGCGGTGGGTGCTGGGCGAGCTGAACACGACGGCGATCCGTCCGCTGGCGGCCATGTCCTGCAGCAACTGGCCCGATTGGCTTCGCGCCAGGTAGACCGTGATCTCGCTGCCGTCGGGCGTGATGCTGCTGCCCACCGCACGCATCAGGCTCGGGCGCAGGGCCGCATCGCGCGAGGCGACGATGGTCGACACGCCGCTGTCGATCATGGCGATCAGTTCGGGCGTGAGCAACGCGGTGGCGGCGGGCATGGGCAGCTTTGGGCGCGCGTCTTCAGGCGGGCAGGGTGTGCAGCGGAATGTCCTGCTCGCGCGCCAGGGCGTCGAGTTGGGCGCGCGTGCGACCCTGCAGGAACGCAGCCACGGCCGAATGGGTGGCGGCATCGAACATCGTCTTGCGCCCGAACTCGCCGGCCACCCCAGCCGCCGTGCAAAGCCGCTGCGCGAAGTGCGGCTCCAGCGCGGCAACGGCGACCCGCCCGTCGAGGCAAGGGTAGACGCGGTAGCCCGCATGGGCCCCGCCGACGGCCCCCTCGGGCCGCGTCAGGCCCCAGGTGTGCGGCAGGGCCAGGTAGCTAGCCGCCTCCGACAGGGCCACCTGCCGATGGGCGCCGCGCCCGATGGCGGCGCGCTGCAGCAGCGTCTGCAGCACCGCCTCGCTGGCCATGACCGAGCCGGCCATGTCGGCGAAGAGCGAAGGTGGCACATCGAGGCCAGAGACCAGTCCGGCCTCGGCCTGGTAGGTCAGGTCATGTCCGGGCTCGTCGGCACGCGCGCCAGGGGCGCCGACGATCTCGACGAGGCAGAGCCGAGGATGGCGAGCCTGCAGCGTTGTCCAGTCCACGCCGAGCTTGGCCGAAGCAGAAGGTCGGAACGAGGTGATCAGCACATCGGTGCCGGCCAGCAACTCGTGCAGGCGGGCTTGTCCTTCAGGAGTCTTCAGGTTGGCATGCACCGTCTGGACGCCGGCGTGCATGACGGCGTAGGCCTCGGGGTTGTAGCTGCCCATCGGGTCGCTGCTGGCGATGCCGGGGGGCGGCGGGGCTTCCAGCTTGGTGCAGCGGGCACCCATTTGGCGGCAGCGCATCAGTGCGGCCGGGCCGGGCAGGTTCAGGGCCAGGCTGAGCACATGAATGCCGGCCAGCGTGGAATCGGGTGAGGCGGAGTCGGGCGAATGCATGGGGGGCAATTTTGCTGGGTTTGCCTGCCTTGCGGCGCTTGGGTCTCGGCCGGAGCTCACGCAATGTCCGCGCCACGCTCGGCGAGCAGCTCGCGCAGCACGGAGCGGTGGCAATGTGCTTCATCGTCGCAATAGCAGCCCACCGACACGTTCGCATGGTGTGAAAGGGCGGCCAGAAGATCAAGGCTGCGACTGGCGTCGGGCAGCGACATCTCGCGGCGAAAGGCGCGCACGAACGCCTTCCACGCCTGTTCCGAATCGTCGGACTGCGCGGCCTGCCCCAGCTTCATGGTCTCGGCGGAGGGCGCCAGGTTCGGATACCAGACGTCGTAGTAGTCCTGGCTGGCGAACTGTTCCTTGGGTACGCCGCGCGGCGGCCGGCGCACCGTGCCGATGCGCAGGCCCTCGCCGGATGCGCGGGCGCTTCCCAGGCGGACGATTCGGACGGACATGCTCGGGGTCTCCTTGTTCTGGCCGCGGCGGCGTCACCTTGGCGATCGAAAATGGCGGTCAGGCCGAACATACTCGGGATTCGATCGGAGACAACCCAAGCCATGACCAACACGACACCTCGCATCGAACACATCCGCCACGCCAACGGCGTGGTCGAACTTCAACTGGCGCGGCCGGACAAGATGAATGCGCTCGACCCGGCGATGTTTGAAGCGCTGGTCGACGCCGGCGAAGGCCTCAAGCGCGACGGCGATGTGCGGGCCGTGGTCATCGGTGGCCAGGGCAAGGCGTTCTGCGCCGGCCTGGACATGCAGTCGTTCGACCGCATGGCGGGCGGCGACGGCAGCGGCTCGGAACTGCTCGGCAAGGGCGCCGCCAGCGACATCCTCGCCCGCACGCATGGCATTTCGAACGTGGCGCAGTACGTGGCCATGGTCTGGCGCGAAGTGCCCGTGCCGGTGATTGCCGCGTTGCACGGCGTGGCCTTCGGCGGTGGACTGCAGGTGGCATTGGGCGCGGACATCCGCCTCGTGGCGCACGGCACGCGCATGTCGGTCATGGAGGTGAAGTGGGGCCTGGTCCCCGACATGGGCGGCATGGTGTTGATGCGCGAACTGCTGCGCGACGACGTGATGCGCGAGCTGACCTACACCGGCCGCATCGTCGAGGCCGAGGAGGCGGTGCGCATCGGACTGGCAACCCGCCTGTCGGACGATCCGCGCTCCGAGGCGCTTCGCCTGGCGGCCGAGATCGCGGGCAAGAGCCCGGACGCCATCCGCGGCGGCAAGCGTTTGCTCAATGCCAGCGCGAGCATGGATGCGGCCAGCCTGCTGCTGCGCGAATCGGTCGAGCAGAAGGCCCTGATGGGCAGCGCCAATCAGTCCGAAGCGGTGCGGGCCAACATGGAAAAGCGTGCGCCGCAGTTCGTCTCGGCCATGCCCGCGCCCTGAGCCAGCGCGCCTGAACGAAGCGCGGGCCTCAGAGCCCGTGAAAGCGCAGCCACTCGTCGTGCGGCGCGCGTGTCGATACCAGCGCATTCACCGGGTGCGCCGGATCGCGGTAGCCCACCGCCATGCCGCAAAAGACCATGCGCGAGGGCGGGAGGGCGAGTTCGCGCCGGATCGTGTCCGGCACCATGGCCCAGCATTCCTGCGGGCAGCTGTCCAGTCCCTCTTCGCGCAGCAGCAACATCACGGTCTGCAGGAACATGCCCAGGTCTGACCATTGCGGCGGCCCCATGCTGCGATCCACGGTGCAGAACAGCGCCAGCGGCGCGCCGAAGAAGTCGAAGTTGTTGGCAAACCAGCGGCGGCGCGCCGGCTTGTCGTCACGCCCGATGCCCAGCAAGGCATACATGTCTTCGCCGACCTCGAATCGCCGATCCCGCCAGGGCGAGGCCAGGTTGGGCGGGTAGACGGCGTATTCGGCCTGCTGGGGCGGCGCGTCGGGCGCCATGTCGCGTCGCACCGCGGCTCGGAACGACTCGAGCGCCGGGCCCGCCAGCACATCCACGAACCAGGGTTGCAGGTTGCCGCCCGAGGGCGCGCGCGCGGCCTGGTCGAGCACGCGGCGGATGGCATCGGCAGGAACGGGATCGGGCAGGAAGGCGCGCACCGAGAGGCGGCTTTGAACGGCTTGTGACACTCGCATCCAGCCAATCTTGCACGAAAGCCGCGCACTATGGCTTTCGGCCGGCCGGTGTGCACCTTTGATGGATATCCGGCGCGGCAAGGCCCAAGCAGACTCGCTCGCAGGTTTGGGCCGAGCGGTGCGCCGCCACCCCGGTGCCAGTCTCAGGAAGGCTTCACGACATGCCATGGGCTCCGGCTGCACCGGGCGTCTACATCGAGGAAGTGAGTTCGCGCGCGCACCTGATCGAAGGCGTGCCGACGGATGTCGCGGCGTTCATCGGCCGCGCCGCGCTCGGTCCGTTGAACCAGCCGGTGCTGCTGCAAAGCCCGAGCGAGTTCGAGGCCCGCTTCGGAGGTCTTCACGTCGACTGCACCATGCCCTATGCGGTGCGCGACTTCTTCCAGAACGGCGGCAGCAAGGCGCTGGTGGTGCGCGTGGCGCATGCCGATGCGCGCGCCGCCACCATCAGCCTGCCGTGTGGCGGCCATCGCTGCGCCTCGCTCGTGCTTCAGGCGCGCAGCGTCGGCGCATGGGGGCTGGGCCTGAGCGCCGCCGTGGAGTACGAGGGGCGCGCCGTGCCCGCGGTACCTTCGCCCTCGGCGCCAGCCGCATCCAGGCGCCGCGCCCAGCATTTCGACCTGCACCTGCGCTGGCAAGGCAAGGGGGGCGAACTGGTGCAAGAGGTGTTCCGCAACGTCTCGGTGCAACCGGACGACGATCGCTGCCTGGCACAGGTGCTGGCGCGCGAATCCTTGCTGGTCGAGGTCCGTGGGCCAATGCCGGCGCACCGGCCGGCGAGCACCGCGCGCGTGGAGGGCGGAACCAGCGGCCTGCACTGGGTGCGCGCCGACAGTGCCTCGGGATCGGATGGTGCCGTGCTGGATGCGGCCGACCTTCTTGGCGATGCCGTCGCGGGCACCGGCTTGCACGCGCTCGACAGGCCGGACGTGGCCTTCAACCTGCTGTGCATACCGCCGCTGGCGCGAGACGCCAATGTCGTGCCATCGGACTATGTGCCGCCGCCTCAGGGCGTCATCGACGCCGCCTTCGCGCTGTGCGTGCGCCGTCGCGCGTTCCTGATCGTCGACCCGGACCCACGCTGGGCCGCGTCGGCAAGCCGGGCGGTGGATCGTGCGGTCGACGGTAGCGCGGCGCTTCGGCAGGCCGGCAGCGCAGGGCGCAATGCCGCGCTCTACTTTCCCTGCCTTCGCCTGCCCGATCCGCTGCGCGAGGACCGTGTCGACACCTTCGTGCCCTGCGGTGCGGTGGCCGGCGTCATCGCGCGCACCGACGCTACGCGCGGCGTCTGGAAGGCTCCCGCCGGCATGGAGGCCGAACTGGTGGGCGTGCAGGACCTGCAGGTGCAACTGGGCGACAGTGCCAGCGAGCGGCTCAATCCGCTGGGCATCAATTGCTTGCGCGTGCTGGGCGCGGGTCAGCGCCTGGTATGGGGCGCGCGCACGCTGCGCGGTGCCGACGAACTGGCGGACGAATACAAGTACGTGCCCGTGCGCCGGCTGGCGCTTTTCATCGAGCAATCGATCGAATCGGGCATACGCTGGGCGGTGTTCGAGCCCAACGACGAGCCCCTGTGGGCCACCCTTCGCTTGTCCGTAGGCAATTTTCTCGGCGGCTTGTTCCGCAAGGGGGCCTTTGCGGGCAGCACCGAGGACGAGGCGTTCTTCGTGCGCTGCGATGCGACGACGATCACGCCAGCCGATCAGAGCCTGGGCCTGGCGAACGTCGTCGTCGGATTCGCGCCGCTCAAGCCGGCTGAGTTCGTGATCGTTCGCGTGGTGGTGCGCGCAGGTCGGGCCGACGATCCGCGGCCCTGACCTGAATCTCGACCGGCGTGAACCTCAGCCCTTGGCCACCGGGTGTTTGGCCATCAGTTCGAGTGCCTGCACCAGTGCGGAATGGTCCTTGTCGCCCAGGCCATTGGCTTCGCAGGCCTGCATGAGCTGCGCGGCGCTGGCCGTCTGCGGCAGGGCCACGCCGAGTTCCTTGGCACCTTGCAGCGCAAGGGCGAGATCCTTCTGGTGCAGCTTGATGCGAAAGCCCGGATCGAAGGTGCGCTTGATCATGCGTTCGCCATGCACTTCGAGAATGCGGCTGGAGGCAAAGCCGCCCATCAGCGCCTGGCGCACCTTGGCTGGATCGGCACCGGCCTTGGAGGCGAACACCAGCGCCTCGCCCACGGCCGCGATGTTCAGCGCCACGATGATCTGGTTGGCCACCTTGGTCACCTGTCCGGCGCCGACGCCGCCCACCAGCGTGATGTTCTTGCCCATCTTCTCGAGCAGCGGCCGCACGCGCTCGAACACCTCGGGTTCGGCGCCGCACATGATCGTGAGGCTGGCCGCCTTGGCGCCCACCTCGCCGCCGGAGACTGGCGCGTCCACATAGTCGGCACCGGCCTCGTTGATCCTGCGGGCGAACTCCTTGGTCGCGATGGGCGAGATGGAGCTCATGTCCACCACCACCTTGCCCTTCGACAAGCCAGCGGCCACGCCCTGGGCGCCGAACAGCACGGCTTCGACATCGGGCGTGTCGGGCACCATCAGGAAGATCACTTCGGCCTGGCGCGCCACTTCCTCGGCGCTGGCGCATGCTTTGGCATTGGTCGCCGCGATCGCGTCGGGCACCTTGCTGCGCGTCTTGACGAAAAGCTGGTGCCCGGCTTCCACCAGGTGCAGGGCCATGGGGGTGCCCATGATGCCCAGGCCAATAAAGCCGATGTTCATGCGTGTTCTCCTTGTGGGACGTTGATGTTCAGTAGCTTGCGCTGCCCGCCGCCGGGGGCTGCGTCTTGGCGGGTTCGCCAGTCGCGCCGGCACGCATGCGGCCCAGCGCCTGCTGGGCGCCGGCGGCCATCAGGCGCGCGTCCGAGCCGACGGTCACGAAGCGGAAGCCCTTGGCCACGCGCGACAGCGCGACGTTCGGGTCGCCGTTGTGGACCCCGGCCACGAGGCCATGCGCCTGGGCGCGATCGAGGATGTGGTCGATGGCCTGCTGCACCGGTGGATCGACGTCATCGAACACCGGCCGGCAGCCCAGGGCCAGCGACAGGTCGGACGGACCGATGTACACCGCATCCAGCCCTTCGACAGACAGGATGTCGTCGAGGTTGTCCAGCGCCTGCGCGGTCTCGATCATGGCGAAGGTGACGATGGTGTCGTTGGCATGCTGGGGATAGTCGGCGCCGCCATAGAGCAGTGCGCGGATGGGGCCGAAGCTGCGTGTGCCGCGCGGTGCGTAGTGGGTCCAGGCCACCAGCTTTTGCGCATCTTCGCGGGTGTTGATCATCGGGCAGATCACGCCGTAGGCGCCGGCGTCGAGCGTCTTCATCAGCACGCCGGGCTCCAGCCAGGGCACGCGCACGATCGGCACGGTGGGCGTGGTGGAAATCGCCTGGAGCATCGTGACCATGGCGGGGTAGTCGATCACGCCGTGCTGCATGTCGATGGTCAGCGTGTCCCAGCCCTGGTGGGCCATGGTCTCGGCCGAGAAGCTGTTGGGAATGGCCAGCCAGCCATTGACGGCGGCCTGGTCGGCCTTCCACAGCTCGCGCAATCGATTGGCTCGCATGATGCTCGGTCTCCTGGTTGTGTGTGGGGGTCGATGATGCGCCACGGCGGCGCCTGCCGTGAAACAAATCAGCGCACGAATGCGGGGCGCTTGGGGTCGAAGCTCCAGCCGGGGATCAGCGCCTGCATGGCGATCGCGTCGTCTCGCGCGCCCAGTCCGTGCTGCTTGTAGAGCTGGTGTGCCTTCTCGACTTCGGCCATGTCCAGCTCCACGCCCAGGCCCGGCTTGGCCGGCACCTTGACCATGCCGCCTTCGATGCGCAGCGGCTCCTTGGTCAGGCGCTGGCCGTCCTGCCAGATCCAGTGGGTGTCGATGGCCGTGACCTTGCCGGGCGCGGCGGCGCCGACGTGCGTGAACATGGCCAGCGAGACGTCGAAGTGGTTGTTGGAGTGCGAGCCCCAGGTCAGCCCCCAGTCGCGGCAGGTCTGTGCCACGCGCACCGAGCCGGCCATGGTCCAGAAGTGCGGATCGGCCAGCGGAATGTCGACCGACTGCAGCGACAGCGCATGCACCATCTGCCGCCAATCGGTGGCGATCATGTTGGTGGCGGTGGGCAGCCCGGTGGCGCGACGGAACTCGGCCATCACTTCGCGGCCGGAGAAGCCGCCTTCGGCGCCGCATGGGTCTTCGGCATAGGCCACCACGCCGCGCATGCGTTCGCCCAGGCGGATCGCGTCCTTGAGCAGCCAGCCGCCGTTCGGGTCGAGCGTGACGCGCGCCTGCGGAAAGCGCTCGTGCAGGGCGGTGACGGCATCCACCTCTTCGTCACCGCTCAGCACGCCGCCCTTGAGCTTGAAGTCGTTGAAGCCGTAGCGCTCGCGTGCGGCCTCGGCCAGGCGCACGATGGCTTCGGGCGTCATGGCTTCCTCGTGGCGAAGGCGGAACCAGGCGTTGTCGGCATCGGGCTCGCTGGCGTAGGGCAGGTTGGTCTTCTTGCGGTCGCCCACGTAGAAGAGGTAGCCCAGCATCTCGACCTCGTCGCGCTGCTGGCCTTCGCCGAGCAACGCCGCCACGGGCACCTCGAGGTGCTGGCCCAGCAGGTCGAGCAGTGCCGACTCGATGGCCGTGACCGCGTGGATGGTGGTGCGCAGATCGAAGGTCTGCAGGCCGCGTCCGCCCGAGTCGCGGTCGGCGAAGGCCTTCTGCATCTGCTGCAGCACCTTCTGGTGCGCGCCGATGGGCTGGCCCACGACCAGCGGGGCTGCGTCTTCGAGCGTCTGACGGATCTTTTCTCCACCCGGCACTTCACCCACGCCGGTGCGTCCGGATGAATCGGTGAGCACCAGCAGGTTGCGGGTGAAGAAGGGGGCGTGCGCGCCGCTCAGGTTGAGCAGCATGCCGTCGCGTCCGGCGACGGGAATGGCGCGCAGCGCGGTGATGACGGGGGTGGAGGAGGGCATGTCGGGTTTCTCAGTTGGCCGTGATGTTGCCGGTCTGGATCACTTTTTTCCAGCGCTCGTACTCGTTCTTCTCGAAAGTGGCGAACTGCTCGGGCGTGTTGGCGACGATCTCGAAGCCCAGCGCGTCGAACTGCTTGCGCACTTCGGGTTCGTTCAGCGCGGCGACCATGGCCGCGTGTGCCTTCTGGCGCACGTCGGCCGGCAGGCCCTTGGGCGCGACCACGCCTTGCCACGAATACACGTCCACGCCCTTCACGCCGGCTTCGGCCATGGTGGGCACGTCGGGGAGGGCGGAGCTCCGCTTGTCGCCCGTGACGGCCAGTGCGCGCAGCTTGCCCGCCTTCACATGGGTGACGACGGCGTTGATGTTCTGGAACGAGGCGTCCACCTGGCCGCCGAGCAGGTCGGAGATGGCCGGCGCACCGCCTTTGTATGGCACGTGCACGCCGGTCGTGCCGGTCTGCTGCCAGAACAGTTCGACCGTGAGGTGGTCGCTGGAGCCGTTGCCCGACGAAGCAAAGGTGAGCTTGCCGGGATTCTTCTTCTCGGCGGCGATCACGTCGGCGACGCTCTTGTAGGGCGATGCGGCGGGCACCACCAGCACGTTGGGCGCCTGCACGGCGACCGTGATGGTGTCGAAATCGGCGATCGGGTCGTAAGGGATGCCCTTGATGAGGTGCGGCGCGATCACCAGCGGCCCGAGCGAGGTGACGAGAAAGGTGGTGCCGTCCGGTGCGGCGCGCTTGACCATGCCCGCGCCGATGGTGCCGGTGGCGCCGGCCTTGTTGTCCACCACGATGGTGGTGCCGAGCTTGTTGGCCATCTGCGTGGACAGCGTGCGCGCGACCATGTCCGTCGATCCGCCGGGCGGGAACGGCACGAGCAGCGTGACGGTCTTGTCGGTCCAGGCCTGGGCCTGGACGGCCAGGGCGGTGGCACCGAGGGCGAGGGCGCAAAGCAGCTTTTTCATGAGGGTCTCCGTGTGACCGCGCGAGTGGCGGCTGGGGTGGTGTTGGCAAACCGATCGACACAGTGCTCGGGCCATTTGGTAGCGCTACCACTGCTCACGGTGATGGTAGCGCTACCTCGGCATTTCAGGATCCGGGTTTACCCGCGCGGGGCCTTCGGTGCGCTCTCTTCAGGCGGTCTGGCGTTCGATGATGGAAAAGCCGATGTCGACCACGCGCGGCCCCTCGGCTCGGTGCTCCACCCGATCGAGGATGAATCGCGCCGCCTGTCGCCCGATCTCCGCGCCCTTGATGTGGACGGAGGTGAGCGCGGGATGCACGTCGGCGGCGAACTCCAGGTCGCCGAAGCCGACGATGGCCAGTTGGCGAGGCACGTCGATGCCGCGCGCCTGGGCCTCGGTCAAGACGCCCAGGGCGAGCAGGTCGGAGCTGCAGAACACGGCGTCGATCGGCTCGGGCCGCTGCAGCAGCCGGGCCAGCGCCTCGCGGCCGCTGCGCAGGGTGGTGGGCGCAGTCACCACTTCGGCCTGCACGGGTGCAAGTCCCAGGGCGAGTGACTCGGCCTCGTAGGCGCGCAGGCGGCGCTCGGCACGCTCGTCATCGCCCAGCACGATGCCCAGCCGACGATGGCCCTTCGCGCAAAAGAAGGCGGCGACCTGCCGTCCCACATCCGCATGCGAGAAGCCGACCAGCATGTCGATCGGCGTGGGCGTCAGGTCCCAGGTTTCGACCACCGGAATCCCGCAGGCCATGAGCCGCTTGCGGGCGGACGGGGAGTGCATCACGCCCGTCAGCACGATCCCGTCGGGCCGCCTTCCGATGATGGCGTCGAGCAGGGCATCCTCGCGGTTTTGCGCATAGCCGGATTGGCCCAGCATCAGCTGGTAGCCGTCATCGGCCAGCGCTTCGGTCAACGCCTGGATGGTCTGCAGGAACACCGGCCCTGCGATGGTCGGCACCACCGCGGCGACGAGGCGGCTGCGCGCCGAGGCCAGGCTCCCCGCCATGCGATTGGGCACATAGCCGGTGCGAGCGACGGCGTCCTGGACCCGCTTGAGCACCTCGGGCGAGACCTGCGCCGGCGTGTTGACCGCCCGCGATGCGGTGATGGGGGCCACCCCGGCCAATCGGGCCACGTCATGCAACGTGACGGCGCCGCTGCCGCGGCGGGCCCGCCTGGGGGGTTGGGTGGCTTCGGTCATGGGCGGCATTGTAGGCAGCGAGGTTGGGCAAGATAGCGCTACCGCATGCCTTGCTTACCCTGCATCGCTGCCCACTTCAAGCCTGCACGAGCGCCGCCGGTCGACGTGCGTGCGGTGGCGCTTCGTCAGTCGGCGTGTCGCCACCGATCAAGGCGTTCTCGCGGACGGGATCGTCCGGGAACCAGCGCGCTTCGACCAGGCGGTTGCGGCGGACGGTGAAGGCGATCGCGCCGCGCGACTCGTGCCCTCCGAGCCTCAAGGTCGCGCGCACGATGGCCACGCCGGCATTGAAGACCGGTGATCCGAAGCCCTCGAAGTTCGCGCGCCCTGCCAAGGTGGATTCCAGCCGGGACAGTCCCTTGCTGCCCCGGAAGACGCCGCTCCAGCGATTGCGACCGGGCTGGTACCAGGCGAAGTCCGCAGTCCCGAGTTGGTGGAGCGCCGCAAACGCGCCTTGCTGCAGCAGGGCGCAGGCGCGTTCGAGCATGTCCAGCGTCCTGGCCGATGCGCTGCATGTGGCGCCCTCGCGCACCACTGCGGCCGTGCAAGGACTGGCGCCCAGGAAGTCGACAACGTGTCTGGCAACGATCTCCTTGTCGTTGTCCACGCAGATCAGGTGATAGCTGTCTTCGAGCACCACCATCTGCGCCTGGCCGGTTCGGCGGCCTGCGCCGATGCGTTCGAAGAGGAACGTGGCGGAGCGCAGGCTGGTCAGCTCGTCCTCCCTGGCGTGGATCACGAGGGCCGGGCATTCGATGCTGTCGAGCCCCTTCATGACGAGACGGCGCAGGCGGTCGAATTCCCGCACGCAGGCCAACGGCACCCAGCTGTAGGCGAACGAATCGCCCTTTGCAAACTTGGCGCGTACCACCGCACGCAGGCGCTCGTTCTTGATGCCGTAGGGCTCTTCCTCGTTCACGCGCCAGCGGTCGGTGAGCCGTGGCATGCGGTACATCAGATAACGCAGTCCCCGGTACCAAGGAACGGACCAGCCATCGACGAACACGGGTGCTGCCAACGCGATCAAGCGCCCCTTGGTGTGGCGCTGGCGCTTGCAGGCTTCCACCGCCAGCAGCGCGCCCATGCACATGCCCACCACATGCAACTCTTCATGCTGCGCCGACAGCTCGTCGTACTTCGCGCAGACCGCTTCGAGCCAATCTTCGGCATGCACGCCGATCAAGTCCTCGGGCTTGGTGCCGTGGCCCGGAAGGACGATCGAGTGAGTGATGAAGCCTGCGCTGGTGAGTTGCTTGTGCAGCGTTCCCAGGTCGTATTGCGTGCCACCGAGCCCATGAATCAGAAAGACGCCGGCCTCAGCCATGCGCTCGCTCGATCCGCATACGCCCATCGACCCCCGACCGCTGTTCGACCCCCTTGAACAGCCACAAAACAGAGTTGCAAGATATGCAACCGCACGCGCACACTTGCGCGAGTTCGCAATGAACTTTGACCACTGATTCCCCCTGATCCGCCGCTTGATACGGCTGTGATGGGGGATTCTGCTTGAACTGCTGCGCGCCAAAAAAAAGCGCGCGCGTGGGTCAGTAAGCCAGTCGTGCGACCGCCCGCAACGCATCCGCGGTGGTCGTTCCGAAGCCGAAGAATTCGAGGTACGCCGGGATCTGTTCGAACAGCATGTCGGTGCCCACCTGGACCTGGCAACCGCGTTCGCGAGCGGCCTTAAGCAAGGGCGTGTACTCGACCTTCATGACGACTTCGCCGACGAAAGTGCCGGGGTCGATGCGGTCGATGTCGAAGGGCAGCGGATCGCTGTCGCGCATGCCCAGCGGCGTGGCATTGACCACCATGTCCCAGCCGGCGGGGTCCTTCGATCCGGTGCGCACCACGAGCGCCGGGTAGTGCTGGCGCAAGCGTTCGGCCAGGCCTTCAGCGGCGCCGGCATGCGTGTCGAACAGCATCAGTTCGGCCGCACCGGCGGCAGCGATGGAGGCGGCAATGGCCGAACCCACGCCACCAGCACCCGAGACGAGCACGCGTGCGCCGCGCATGGTGCGCCCCTTGCGCTCGACGCCGCGCACGAAGCCGGCGCCGTCGAACAGGTCGCCGAGCAAGCTGCCGTCGGGGCGCTTGAGGATGGCATTGCAGGCGCCGGCGATGCGGGCGGTGGGCGTCACCTCGTCCACCAGCCGCATCGTCGAAACCTTGTGCGGCATGGTCACGAGCGCGCCGCGCAGGTTGCTCATCCGAAACAGCAGGGGCAAGGTGGCGGCGTAGTCCTCGGGCTTGATGCCCATCGGAACGACGACCGCATCGATGCCTTGCTGCTCGAACCAGGGGTTGTAGATCATGGGCGCCTTGAAGGTCTCGGTGGGATAGCCGAGGTGCCCGATGAGTGTGGTCTTGCCGGAGATCATGTCGAAGATGCCTGGAATGCCATGGGTGCGTGCGGCTGGCAGTTGCGCCGGCCGCGAGACATGCGGGTGCGGGGCCGTTCATTGGCGCCGACCGCAGCCTTGCCCGAGTCGTCGGCGCCCGGCACGCCGCCGAGCCAGTGCACAGCGTCCATGGCACGCCGCGCGACGACGGCCGGGTCCGAATTGATGTAGTCGTCGTTGAACACCTCGAAGGTGTAGCTGCCGCGGTAGCCGCGCTGCTCGAGCAGGCGCACCAGCGGGCGCACGTCATGCAGGCCTTCGCCGGGGAACAGGCGCTGGTGCCTGGCCAGCTCGATCATGTCGGTCTGCGTGCTGCCGTGTGCATAAAAGTAGTCGGCCAGCTGCACCAGGAAGATCTTGTCGACCGGCACCTGGGCGATCTGGGCGAGCACGTCGGGCGTGTCGTCGCCGTGCACGGCCATGTGGAAGCTGTCGAGGTTCAGGCCCACGTTCGGATGGGCGCAGCGCTGCACGATGTCCCAGGCCTGGTGCCAACGGTTGACGTGGCGCCCCCAAGAAAGCGCCTCGTAGCAGATGCGGATGCCCATCGGGGCTGCGACGTCGGCCAGCTCGCGCAGGTCGCGTGCCGCGCGATCCGGATCGTCGATGGCCAGCGGATGCGTCGTCGAGCACACCAGCAGCAGATCGGCGCCCACCAGCTTCATCTGACGCAGTTGCTCGCGCGCCATCTCGAGGCGGTGCGGCCGCATGGCGTCGGGTGCGCATTCGAAGTCCCGCAACGGCTGGAAGTCGCTGACCGCCAGCGAGCTCTCCCGCACGATGCGCGCCGCGGCGTCGACACCCTCGGGATGCCCAATCAGGTCGCGCGCCCACAACTCAACGGCCGAGAAGCCGGCCGCCTTCATGCAGGCGAGCTTGTGCTTGAGGGCACCGCCCATGGTGACGGTGTTGAAGGCAAAGCGTGCAAGGTCGATGGACATGGAAGGCTCCCGGCAGTCGTTGAAAGCGTGGCTTCAGGCGTGAACGTGTTCGAGCGGGGCAGCCATGGAGTCGGCGCGGCGGCGCTCGTACTCCTGCTTGTCCAGCGGCACGGCGTCAGGCTGGCCCAGGTCGTTCATCTGGATGCGATAGGTCTCGCGTGCGCTCAGCGCGGCCACGGCGGCGATCACGCAGATGCCGAATGCGATGGCGCCCACGGTGAACCAGATGTTGGCCGAGCCCGGAGGCGCGACGATGGTGAACAGCGCCGGCAGCATGGCCGTGATGGCGGTGCCGATGTTCTGCGAGATGGCCATGGCCGACACGCGGGTGCGGGTGGGGAATAGCTCGGGATAGAAGCTGGGGAACACCGCGTTGTAGCCCTGGTAGACCACGCCCCACATCAGCAGCGACATGCAGATGGCCAGGGGCACGTTGCGAATGCTGATGGCATACAGGTAGGCGAAGGCCAGCAACCCCGACAGCAGGGCGCCGACGACGATGGGCGGCTTGCGGCCGATGCGGTCGGACAGGTTGCCCACAAACGGAATCACCAGCACAGCCAGGATGTTGCCGAGCACCGGGATCCACAGATAGACGTCCTTGGCGAACCCGATGCCATAGGCAGGCTGAACCGCGTAGGCAGCCCCGAAGATCGTGGCAACCACCGGGATGACGTTCATCAGCGCCATGCACACCACGCGCAGCATGTCGGGCATGTTGTACTTGAACGCGTCGACCACTGGGGAGCGCGAGCGCTTGGCCTGCTGGGCCTTGTCAGTGAAGGCGGGGGTCTCTTGCACTTCGCGGCGGATGATCCAGCCTGCCACGATGACGATGAAGCTCAGCAGGAAGGGAATGCGCCAGCCCCAGCTGTTGAACTGCTCGGCGGGCATGTAGTGCGCCAGCGGCAGGAAGACGGCTGCCGCCAGGATCTGTCCGGCCTGCACGCCTTGCAGCGTGAAGCTGGCAAAGAAGCCACGTCGCCCGAAGGGTGCATGCTCCAGGATCATCGAGCTCGCGCCGGAGATCTCGCCGGCCACCGCAAAGCCCTGGATCAGGCGCATCAGCACCAGCAGCGCCGGCGCGAGCAAGCCCACCTGGTCGTAAGTGGGCAGCAGGCCCACCGCGATGGTCGAAAAGCCCATCAGGAACATGCACCACAGCAGCACCTGCTTGCGTCCGTGCGTGTCGCCCAGGTGCCCCAGCACGAAGGCGCCGATGGGCCGTGCCACGTAACCCACGCCGTAGGTCGCGAGCGAGGCGATGATGCCGATGGCCGGATCGCCCTTGGGGAAGAAGACTTGCGGAAACACCAGCGCGGCGGCGGTGGCGTAGATGAAGAAGTCGTAGTACTCGAGGGCGGAACCGATCCAGCCGCTGGCGGCGGCCTTTTTCGACTGGTGGGTTCCGTGCGGTTCGTGGTCCATAGGGGCGTGCGCGTTCATGGGGGTGTCTCCCTGATTTGGCTGAACGAGAAAAACGAGTCTTTGAGTCGGAGGCGGGGGACGTCTGCTCGAAGGAGACAGGCGTCGGCCGCCCTGGTCAGCGCGGTCCCGGGTCCGGGTAGCGCAGCGGTTTGGCGATCTCGCCGGCAAGCGCCGGGGGATACACCAGTTCACGCAGGAAATCGGCATCCCGGCGGACCAGGGCCGCTGCCTGCGGCAGCGAGAAGTAGTCGAAATAGCAGGCCATCTGCTGGATCAGCATTTCGAAGCCCGCCTGAGCATGCAGGCCGCGCTCGCGTGCGGCGCGCACCAGCGGCGTCGGCTGGTTGCGCAAAAGGATGTCGAACACCGCCGCATGCGCGGGCATGCGAGAGACATCGACGGGCAACGCCTCGCCATCGCGCAGGCCGAGCATGGTGGCGTTGACGACGAGGTCGAAGTCTTGCGGGTCTGCGTCGGGCACCGATTCGACGCGCGCGTCGAAGGCGCTGTCGATGCGCGCGGCCACGCCGGCGGAGCGTCCGGGATGCGGATCGTGAAAGGCGATGTAGGCGGCGCTGTCGCTGCCGCCGCCCTCGGCCAGCGATACGCCGATGGCTGCGCCGCTCACGCCGGCGCCCAGGATCAGCACGCGCTTGCCCCGAAATGGAATGCCGAAGTAGTCGAGCGCGCCGACGATGCCTTCGCCGTCGAACAGGTCGCCTTCGAGCTCGCCCGTATGCGTGCGGCGGACCACGTTGACCGAGCCGGCGATGCGGGCGAACAACCCGCAGCCGTCGAGCAGATCGACCGCCAGCGGCTTGTGCGGCGGCGCGATCACCATGCCCTTGACGTTGTGCGCCAGGAAGCTGGCTTTGAGCCAGACGGCGAAGTCGCGGGCGCGCACCTGGGCCGGCACCATCCGGGCGGCGATGTTGCAGCGATCGAACACCGCATTGAACATGCGCGGCAGGCGCACGTTGGTCACCGGGTCGCCGGGGATCAGGTACAGGTCGGTCTTGCCGTGAATGTCCATGGAGTGTCTCGAATGGCGTTCGTCGTTTGCGGTGGACTTTAGGCGGTGCGGCGCCGCAGCGCTGCATGCCGCCTTCAGAGCGTGTTCGATCATCGAACTTGAATGATCGATAATCGATCATACCGAGGGTTTGCACCTAACGCACGCACCGATGCCGAACACTTCAGCACCCGAAAACGACGCTACTGGCGCGCTGGCTGCCCAAGCCACCGACGCCGAATTTGCCCTCGACCGGCGCGACTGGATTGCCGGTCTGCAGCGCGGCCTGCAGGTGATCGAGGCCTTCGACGATGCTCATCCGCGCATGACCGCAGCGGAGGCCGGCGCCCGCGTCGGCATGACGCGCACCGCCACCCGCCGCCACCTGCTCACGCTGCAGCACATGGGCTACGTGGCCAGCGATGGCAAGCTGTTCTGGCTCACGCCGCGCGTGCTGCGCCTGGGCCAGTCCTACCTCGAATCGGCGCGGCTGCCGCGCATCGTCCAGCCGTTTTTGCAGCGGGTGGCGGCCGGGACGCACGAGACCGCCTACCTGAGCGTGCTCGATGGCGACGAGGTCGTCTACATCGCCCGAAATGGCCCCAACCGCAGCGTCAACACCGGCTACGTTCTGGGCGCGCGCGTGCCGGCGCAAGTGACCGCCGCGGGCATGCTGATGCTTGCCCTGCGGCCTGAAGCCCAGGTGCAGCACTGGCTGGCCACGCGAGAGCTGATGGTGTTCACATCGCACACCATCGACAGCAAGGAGCGGCTCAAGCTCGAACTGGCAAGCATCCGCGCGCAGGGCTGGGCCTTGTCCGAACAGCAACTCGACCTCAACTCGCGCGGCATTGCGGTGCCGCTGCGCGACCGCCACGGCGATCTGGTGGGCGCGCTCAACATCACCATGCCGATGGGCCAGGAGTCGAGCAAGGACGCGGTGGCTCGCGTGCTGCCGGTGCTGCGCGAAACGGCGCAGGCCATGCGCAACCTGATCTGAGCGCTCTTGCTCAGGCGTCCAGCGCCCGCAGCGTGTGCCGGGCGATCATCAGCTCCTCGTCGGTCGGGATCACGTAGACGGCACAGCGCGAAGCTGGCGTCGTGATGCAGGTGGCGTTGGCGGCATTGGCCTCGGCATCCAGTTCGGCGCCGAACCAGGCCATTTGCGCCACCACCCGCTGGCGCACCGGCGCGGCGTGCTCGCCGATGCCGCCGGTGAAGACCAGCCCGTCCAGCCCACCCATCGCAAAGGCCAGCGAACCGAGTTCGCGCACGATGCGATAGACGAAGTGCTCGACCGCCAGTTTCGCGCGCGGTTCGTCGCTGGCGAGCAAGGTGCGCATATCGCTCGACACGCCGGAGATGCCCAGCAGGCCGGATTGCCGATAGAGCATGCGCTCCACATCGGCCGCGCTCATGCCGCGCTGCTGGATCAGGTGCAGCACCACGCCCGGATCGATGGCGCCGCAGCGCGTGCCCATCGTCAGCCCATCGAGCGCGGAAAAGCCCATCGTGCTGGCAATGCTGCGCCCGTCAAGCAGGCCGCAGGCGCTGGCACCGTTGCCCAGGTGCATGACGGCTGCGCGGCCGCTGGCCAACGCGGGCGCCACATCGGGCAGCCGCGAGGCGATGTACTCGTACGAAAGGCCATGAAAGCCGTAACGCCGCAAACCCTCGTCGTAGTAGGTGTAGGGCAGGGCGAACATCTGGGCCAGCGGCGCCATGCTGCGGTGGAACGCGGTGTCGAAGCAAGCCACCTGCGGCACGTCCGGCAGCAGGTCGAAGGCCAGACGGATGGGGGCCAGGTTGTCCGGCTGATGCAGCGGCGCGAGCGGAATCAGCCCGGTGAGTTTTTCGAGCACCTCGGGCGTGACCAGCTCCGGCGCGCTGAATTCCGTGCCGCCATGCACCACGCGATGGCCGATGGCACGCAGTTGCACGCCCGGAAGCAGGCCCCTCACGGCCTCGATGACGTGATGCAGTGCGGCGTCGTGGCCGATGCGCTGTCCGGCTTCCCACGCGTGTGTCGCCAGGACCTTGCCGGCCGGGTCCTTGGCTTCGAAGCGCGCTGCGCTGTCCAGGCCTTGCGCCAGCCCCCGCATGACCAGCGTCAGGCCGTCTGCGCTGCACTCGAACAGCGAGAACTTGAGGCTCGAAGAGCCGGCATTGACCACTGCGACCATGCCCGTGCTTGCCGACCGCGCGTCCGTCATGCGAAGGCTCCTCAGTTCATGATGTGATAGCCGCCGTCCACGTAGAAGGTGGAACCGGTCAGCAGTCTCGCATGGTCGGTGCACAGCATGGCGCTGGCATAGCCGACGTCCTCGATGCTGGCGAGCATGTGCGCCGGGGCGCGGCTGGTGGCATCGTCCAGCAGGCGGTCGAATTCGGCCAGGCCCGATGCGGCGCGCGTGCGGATCGGCCCCGGCGAAACGGCGTGCACGCGGATGCCCTTGGGCCCCAGTTCGTGGGCCAGATAGCGCACCGAAGCCTCGAGCGCCGCTTTCACCGGGCCCATGAGGTTGTAGTTCTCGACCACCTTGTGCGCCCCGTAGAAGCTCATGGTCAGCAGCGTGCCGCCTTCCGTCATCAAAGGTTCGGACAGCTGCGCCATGCGAATGAAGCTGTGGCAGGACACATCCATTGCGGTCGAGAAGCCCTCGGCGGAACTGTCGACCAGTCGGCCCTGCAGATCGGCCTTGGGCGCATAGGCGATCGAATGCAGCGCGGCGTGAAGCACGCCCCATTGCGAGCGGATCTGGTCGAACACGGCTTCGAGCGCGCCGGGGTTCATCACGTCCAGCGCAAGCAGCAGTTGCGCGTCGAGCGCCTGGGCCAGCGGCTCGACGTGCGGCCTGGCCTTGTCGTTGAGGTAGGTGATTGCCAGGTCCGCGCCCAAGGTGCGAAAGGCGAGGGCGCATCCGTAGGCGATGGAGTGCTCGTTGGCGATGCCCGTGATCAGCACCTTCTTGCCCGCCAGGGGCCGACCGGGCGCGGCGGTATTCATCGGTTGACCACCAGCCGAAGTTCGCGCTGGGTCTTGGCCGCTGGCTTGCGCTTGCGTGGCGCAGCCGCCTTTGCTTTTGGCTTGGCGGCTGACTTGGCGGTGGGCTTGGCGGTGCGCTTGGCGGTGGGTCTTGCGGCAGGCTTGGTCGGACGGCGCGGCGCCTTCTTGGCGGCGGGTGGCTTGGGTGCTGGCAGGGAAATGCCGGCCACTTCGGCGCCGGCTGCGTCGGTGTCCTCTTGCGCCGCGGTCTGTGCCAGCGAAAGGGCCATGGCCGCCACGCGTGCCGGGTCCACGTCGAGCTTGTCGCGCACGAAGCGCGACACAGGCGACTTGGGATCGGACAGGCGCGGCTCGGCCATCAGCACCGCCGCGGCCAGCGCCAGCGCATGTTCGCGTTCAGCGCGGTGCGGCAGCAGCTTGGGTAGCGATTCGAGCGATGCCTCTGGCGCAAAGGTGGTGATGAGCGCCTGCGCGTCCAGTGTTCTTTGCCAATCGACGTCGTGCGTCTGCGCATGCAGCAGGCCAAGGTGAGTCGCCATCTGCGCATGCAGGTCAGCCAGCCGCCGGGCCAGGCGAAGGCCGCGCCGTTCGACGGCGCCGCTGTTCACGATGCCCGCAAACACCAGCCTGCACACCGCCTCGGCAAAGCCGCCCTTGTCGACGTTTTCCAGGGCGAGCCTGCGCGCGCGTGCTTCGTCCTTGCCGGCGCGCTGCAGGGCCGCCATCTCGTCGGCCTGTTCGGGCGGCAGCACGGCGCCCAGCGCCATGGGTCCATAGGCTTTTTCCACCCACTCGACCGAGGCCTGGTCGCGCCATTGGCCCAGTGTGTCGAGCGCTTCGACGAAGCGGCTCGATGCCTGGTGCTCCCAGGCCAGCCAGGGGTTGTCGCCTGCCGCCGGCTTGCGCTCGTTCCGTGCGCGCTGTGCGCCCGCGCGCACCCAGGGCGCCATCGGGTTGAGGTCGGACAGGGCCAGGTGCTGCATTCGCAGGGGGTGCAGCCAGCGCATTGCGTCGCCCAGCGCCCGACTGCCGACGGATCGAACAAAGGGCTGCGCCCAGGTGCGATAGGCCTGCATGTTCAGCTCCGACCATTGGGCAATGGTGCTGAACAGCGTTTCGTCCTGGCGCTTTTCGGGGTTGAGCGCACGGATGTCATCGGTGGTGCGGGTCTCGAAGCGCACGCGCCAGCCGCCGGTTTCCAGATGCGCGAAGGCGTCGTCGGCATCGCCGGGCAGGATCTTCATCTCGTACAGGCCGGGCGGCAGCGCCTCGATCTGGTCGAGCGTGTTGAGCAACTGGTCATGCTCCTTGCGAGCCACCGCGCCACCCACGAAGATGCCCAGGTGGCCGATGGTGGGGTGCAGCATGTAGACGATGGTGCGGCCGGCGGCAATCAGCGCCTTCTCCGTGCCCCACACGTCGAGGATCCAGTCCAGAGCCTGCTGGGGCGGCGTGATGTTGTCGCCCCACGAGGCGAACACGACCACCGGCGAGGCGATGTTGCGCAGGTTGATCGGCACACCATCCATCGCCAACTCGCCACGCGCAAGCCGGTTGCCCACGAACAGGTTCTCGACGATGGCCTCGATCTCTTCGCCCGTCATGCGGAAATAGCCACCCCACCAGCGCTCGAACTCCAGGAAGCGCTCGCGCTCCGTGTCGACGTTGGCATAGAGGTTGTAGAGCTTGCCCCACAGCGTGTTGCCGAGGTTGAGGTTCTCGAAGTTGCTCACGAGCCAGGCGCCGTCGAAGCGATCGCCGGACAGGTCGGCCGTGAACGCCGAGAGCCATGAGCCCCCCAGCATGCCGCCGGCATAGCGCATCGGGTTCTGGCTGGGGCTGCCGGCCCAATAGGACAGCGGCGCGCCGTTGAGGACGATCGGGCCCATGGCTTCGCCCCGAACCGAGGCCAGTGCGGCCACTGCCCAGCCGGCCTGGCAGTTGCCGATGACCGCGGGCTTTTGCGGGCATTGGGGGTGACGGCGGGTCACCTCCTCGATGAAGGTTGCCTCGGCACGTGCGACGTCCACCAGCCGTTGCCCATCCACCGGCTCCGGCGCAAAGGAGACGAAGTACACCGCATGCCCGGCGCGCAGCGCCACGCCTACTTCCGAATCGGGCTTGAAGCCGCCGATGCCCGGCCCATGGCCGGCGCGCGGGTCGATGATGACGATGGGGCGCTTGGCCGGATCGATCACCGCGCCGGCCGGCGGCACGATGCGCAACAGGGCGTAGTTGCAAGGCTGGGGCAGATCGCGGCCGTCCATCAGCAGTTCGTGCTCGAAGGTCAGCAGGGGCGGCTTGCCGTTCAGGGCGTGGGCCAGGAAGATGTCGCCGCGCTCGCGCAGGACGTCGGCGGTCAGTACGCCCCGTTGCCACGCGTCCACGAGATAGTCGGGCAAGGCCTGCATCGCATGGACCGCATCGGCCAGTGAAACGAATGGCGTCTTCGCAGTCGTGTCGTTCATTGGATGCTCGCTTTTGAGTGTCGAACCAGAGACGTTTGGCGATATGCTGCGCCGCAGCAAGCACATTCTGCACAGTTTGTGTTCAAGTTCAAACCGCTGGCACGACCCCGGTGCCCGGGCCTCGAAACGAAATGTTTTTGACAGGAGCCTCTGCCTCATGAACGACTTTCACGACCGGGCCCCGCACCCGCACTACGACCGTCTGATCGAAACCGTGAGGCAGTTGCCGCCGCTGCGCGTGGCGGTGGTGCACCCCACCAACGACGTCGCGCTCGGCGCCGCGCTGGACGCGGCCAGGATGGGGCTGATCCATCCGGTGCTGGTCGGCCCGCGCGCGAAGATCGAAGCGGCGGCCAAGGAGAGCGGCTTGTCCATCGACGGCCTGACGCTCGTCGATGCGCCGCACAGCCATGCGGCAGCCGCTGCGGCCGTGGCCATGGCGGCGGGCGGCGAAGTCGACGCGATCATGAAAGGCAGCCTGCACACCGACGAGCTGATGGCCGCCGTGGTGCGGCGCGACGGCGGGCTGCGCACCTCGCGCCGGATCAGCCACTGCTTCGTGATGGACGTGCCCGGCCACGCCCAGCCGCTCATCATCTCGGACGCGGCCATCAACATCGCCCCCACGCTGGACGAGAAGGTCGACATCGTCCAGAACGCGATCGATCTGGCGCATGCGCTCAAGTTGCCGCAGGTGCGCGTGGCCATCCTGTCGTCGATGGAAGTCGTCAATTCGAAGGTGCCTTCCACGATCGACGCAGCGGCGCTGTGCAAGATGGCCGAACGCGGGCAGATCACCGGCGCGGTGCTCGACGGACCGCTGGCGATGGACAACGCCATCGACGCCACGGCAGCGCGCATCAAGGGCATCGTCTCGCCGGTGGCGGGGCTGGCCGACGTTCTCATCGTTCCGGACCTGGACGCGGGCAACATGCTGGCCAAGAGCCTGACCTTCCTCGCGGGCGCCTACGCCGCCGGGATCGTGCTCGGCGCCAAGGTGCCCATCATCCTGACCAGCCGGGCGGACTCGGAGTCCGCGCGCTTTGCTTCCTGTGCAGTGGCGTCCCTCCTGGCGCAGGCTGCGCGGGAAGGAAGCATCCGCGCGGTGGGTTGACGGGGTGTCTGAGATGGAGCCCCTGGCACTGCGCCTGTTGCCTGGAGACGACCTTCGGCGTGCCCTGGAAGCGGCCGTTGCCGGTCGTGGGCATGCTGCCGCGTTCGTCGTGGCCGGCATCGGCAGTCTGCGGCCCGCCTGCATCCGCATGGCAGGTGCACAGGAGATCCGTCGCATCGACGCCGACGTGGAACTGCTGACACTGTCCGGCAGCGTGGCCGCCAACGGTTCGCACCTGCATCTGAGCGTGTCGGACCTGCATGGCGGGGTGACGGGCGGCCATGCCGGCTATGGCTGCATCGTGCGCACCACTGCCGAGGTGCTGCTCGCCTTGCTGCCGGGGTGGCATTTCGCGCGGGAGGCCGACGCGGCCACCGGTTGGGCGGAACTGGTCGTCCGCGCGCCCGCTCCGTAGTTGAAGAGGCGCGGCGATGGCGGACCAATGCGAGGCCGCTGCCGATCAGGGCTGGTAGCTGCGGGGCGCACGGTAACGCTCTTGGCTGACGCGCATTGGAAGGGCTCTTCCTACATCCGGCAGGATCCGCTTGGCGCATCGTGGCGACATGACGCAGCCATTCAGCCTTGACGACAGCATGTTGTCCGCCATCGGCGGAGCCTTCTACCCGAGCGGCTACACCATGCTGATGTTTCCGGATGCTCGGACCGCCACGGACGCCGGCGATGCGCTCGCGGCCGCGCCCGAAGGCGGCTTCGAAGTGTTGTCGCTCCCGCCGCAGGCCATCCTTTCGCAGATCACGCCTACGGCGTCGGATGCGGACGAGCCCTTGCCATCGGTGGGCACCGACGCGGCGAACGTGCGGGCGTTCACCAAGCTCGCGCGCGAGGGCCACCACGGCTTGCTGGTTCGAACCCCGGATGCCGATGATGCGGAGCGCATGATGCTCGTGGTGCGCGAGTACCCGTATTCCATCGCACGCCGCTATCGCAAGCTGGTGATCGAAGACCTGTAAGCCTGGCCGCAGAAGCAACTGCTAGGTTGCGACGACCACCGGAAATCTGGCTTTCCAGCCTTCGGGCGAAGAATCGAACGACAGCGTGAGCGCGGCGCGGTCCTGCTCGGACATGTTGCGCCAGAGAAAGTCGCGCGCATTGCCGGATGCACCCTTCACATACAGCTGCGTGGTCAGCAACTCGCGTTCACCGCGCTTGACCTTCATATGGATGTGCGGCGTGCGGCCCGAATACGGCACGGGCCGGATCGTGTGAAAGCGCCATCGCCCATCGGCGTCGACTTGCGTGCGGCCAAAGCCCTGGAATGCGGGATCTGCTCGCCCGCCGTCGCCGGGGTGATGGTAGTGGCCCGATTCGTCGCACTGCCAGATCTCGACCGTCGCATCCCTGACCGGTTGTCCCGAGGCGTCCACCACCGTGCCTTCCACCCAGCCCGCATCGCCGCGCGTGTAGCGCAGCGTGCCGGTTCGCAACAGATCGCCGTCATGGTCGGCAGGGAGTTGTGGCGGATAGAAGGGCCCCTCGGTCTGAGATGGCGTCAGCCGCAGGCGCGCCCCGCCTTGTGCGTGCGCCGGTCGCGCCGCGCCCAGCCACAAGGCGGGAAAGGCGATCAGAGCAGCGGCGGCCAGGCGGCGGCGGTCTGTGGTCTCGCGGAAAGCGGGCAGTGGGCGTGGCGACGGCATGTCGCAGCATGACCCAGCCAGGCATCGCCGCGCAAGCGATGGCCCTGCGCGCTGCCTCACTTCAGCTTGTGGTCTTCCTTCTTGGCTTCGGCCATGGCCTCGGGTTCCAGTTCTTCGGCATAGCGATTGAGGCGAATGAACCAACCCCAACCGATGAGCAGAATGCCCACCGACGTGATCACGGCGGCGGCCTGCAAGAGCAGGTCGGGATCGCTGCGCGCCTTGAAGATCGACACCAGCGCTTCGACCGCCAGAGCCACCACGATCACGACCATGAAGCGCGAGAGAAAGCGCCTCACCCGGGTGGGGGCGCTGATGTGCGCGTCGCGCACCACTTCTTCCTCGGCAACGGTCTGCGAGATCTGCAGTGCCACCACGGCGGCGGCCAGGATGCCCAGCGCCTCGATCAGCGCCAGCGTGACGGAATGGACCGCCTGATCGCTCTGGATCGCCTGCCAGCCTTCTCGCGCGGCGAGCCAGATGAGCGTCAGCCCGGCCAGGGCGAAAAGAAACGCTGTCACCGCATGGGCCACGCCGTAGAGGCGCAAGACGTGCTTCAGCATGAAAGATCGGTCTTTGTCATGGCTGCGCATCCTGCCGCCGAAGAGGCCCGATGAGCGCGGGCCAACGGCCCGTCATCGTGTCAGCCGGGAGCTTGGCTGGGGTCCGGGTCGGCGTCGCCGGGCAGGACGCTCAGGTTGAACGCGGCGCGGGCAGCCTTGCGAAGGCTCATGACCCACAGGCGGGCGTGCCGCTGTTCGCGGCTCTCGAAGCGTTCGGTGAAGCGGCGGATGCCCGGGCTTTCGATGGCCACCATCGTCATCCAGTCGGTGCTGCGAAAGTCCTCGGAACCACTGGCGCGTTGCGACAGCGCCGGGCGCAGCGCGATCACCCATTCGGTGGGGATGTGCGGATCCTTGTCGAGCATGCGCAGGGCGATCTTGGCCGCCTTGGGGCTCAGTACTTGTACCTTCTGATAAACGAAGTCCAGATCCATGCAAGCTGCACGTTGCCAAATGTTACTTGCTAGCTTAACTGGTTACCTGGGCAAAGCAATATGAGTGTTTCGCCTTAAGCCATTTGGGGGGCATCGGCGGGCAGCTGCATGGGCCATCTGGCATCTTCGCCAGGACGCGTGCAAGATCGCCCGCTCGCGAACCCGGCCGCGCTTGTTCCCGCCATTTGGTTGGACAATTCGCCGCCGGCTCGAAAGGGTCGGCAGGGTTGGTCAAAACGCAGACGAACAGCTGGATCGACGGTGCGGGCGGTGCCGTGGCAAGGCTGGCAGTCGCAACAACAGGGGGAAGTCAATGAATACCAAACTCAGGGCCGGGCTTACGCGCCGCAGCTTGCTCAAGGCGGGCGTGCTCACCGGCATCAATGCGTGGATCGCGCCATTGCACAGTGCGGCCTACGCCGCATTGTTCGAAGACAAGCATCTGACGCCGATTGCCTGGAACGCCGCCGACGGCCAGGTGAAGTTCCGCATCGATGGCACCGCGAAGGTGACGGGCGAAAAAGTCTTCGCCTACGACATCCGCGCGCGCGACATGCCGCATTGGCCGCAGCAGCAGTCCCACGCCTTGCTGCTGAGGGCCACGTTTGCCGATCGGCCCTTTACCGGCATCGACCTGTCCATGCTGGGCGATGCACTCAAGCCGGACCGGGTGGTGACGGCCGACGACCTGGCGCGCGACGGCCTCTCGTTCCCTGCCTTCTACGGCGACGACATGCTGCTGCCGACGGGCAAGACGCCTGCCTACCTGGGGCACGCGGTGGCCTTGCTCATCTTTCATGATTTCGCCACCTTCCGCTATGCCAAGGACGCCCTTCGCGCAGCCAAGGATGTGGTCAAGGGCGGACCGGTCAGCGGTCCCTTGGAGCGCGACCCGTGGGCCGGCTTTCGCTACGTGCGTGTGGGCGGGGCGACGCCCTTCGATGACGACACCTTCTCCACGCTCAAGGACACGGTGCTGTTTCCTTCCTTCCGCAAGCGCGAAGTGGTGTGGCCGCAGGCGCTCAACGGCGGCAAGCTCGACGAGCAGGGCATGGCGCATGCGGCGGCCATCGCGCAAGAGCTTGAAAAGCCGGGCGACGACGTTCTCGTGCTGGCGCGTGACTATTTCTCGCAGTCCATCGACACCGCAGCGCTTGAACCCGACAACGCCAATGGCTGGTACGACGCGGACAAGCAGCAACTGCACATGGTGGTGCCTACCCAATCTCCGATGGAAGTGGTGGAGTCGGCGCGCGAGATGCTCGGCAGGTCCAAGATGGCCGTCAAGGACCTGTTCCTTCATCCTTGCTACACGGTGGGCTACGGCTCCAAGGACCACAGCAATTTTCCGTTCTACGGGTTGATGGCTGCGCTCTATGGCCAAGGCAAGCCGGTGCGCCTGGCCAATGACCGCTTCGAGCAGTTTCAAAGCTCGCTCAAGCGCCACAGCATCAAGATGCGCTATCAGATGGCGGTGGAGCGCAAGACGGGAAAGATTCGAGTCTTCAAGGGCGACTTCGTGCTCGACGGTGGCGGCCGCGCCAATTTCACGCCATCGGTGACGCTCGTGGCGGCCACCTCGGCGCAGGCCATCTACTACTTGCCCAAGAGCGATTTCTCGGCGGTCGGCATCGCGTCGCGCGCCATCGACGCCGGGTCGGCCCGTGGGTACGGCACCTTGCAGGCCATGGGCGCCACCGAGATGCTGATCGACGAGCTTGCCGAGAAGCTGCAGATCGACCCGATCGAATTCCGACTGCGCAACGTGCTCAAGTCGGGCATGAAGAACAGCCAGGGTGCGGTCCCCGCCGGAGCGATCCGCGCCGACGAGGTCATGCGCAAGTTGCAGGTCCATCCGATGTGGACAGGGCGCGCCGAGCGCAAGCGCCAGTTCGAGGCCACCCATCCAGGCAAGCGCTACGGCGTTGGGTTCGGCTGCGTGCAGAAGGACTTCGGGACGGGCGCGGAATCGTGCTTCGTCCGAATCGAGGTGACGCCCGAAGGCCGGGTGTCGATGTGGCACAGCGGCGCCGAGATGGGCACCGGCATGGGAACGTCGCAGGCCGTGGTGTGCGCGCGCTGGCTGGGCAAGCCCGCCGACGTGTTCGCCAGCTCGATCACCGAATGGCCAGAGCTGCAGATGGTCAGCAGCGGTGATCCCTACATCATGAGCCAGGCCGAGCAGGACAAGCTTGCGCAGAACCCGCGGTGGACGCCGTCCTATTGCTCGCCGTCGAGCGCCAGCAACTCGGCTTTCTACTTCTCGCACGGCTCGCGCGAGACGGCGCGGGTGATCTTCGAGCATGGCTTGTGGCCGGCGGCCGTCGCGATCTGGGGTGCGGGCATCGGCGGCGGACAGTCGGCGCCCTTGACGGTCCGAATCGAAGATGCGCGCTGGATCGAGGGCGGCCTGACCTGTGCGGGCATGGAGCCTCTGACTCTGGCCCGACTGGCCGCCAAGGCGCACGAGATGGGCCTGGTGACCGGCGCCGTCGGGCATACCTTCAATCGCTGGCAATGGGCCGAAGCGGACTTCAGCGTCGATGGCCAGAACCACCGGCGGCCGCTCGATGGCCTGGCCGTGCGCTTCGGCGGTGGCGCAAGCCAGGACGCGGGCACCGCGGGCTACCGGACGATCGAGCGAAAGCAACTGTTCTATCCGCCCGTCCAGCGCAACAACGCGGGCGTGACCTACTACAGCGCCGTCGCCACGCTGGCGGAAGTGTCGGTGGACCGCGCGACGGGTCGGGTCGAACTGCTGGGGCACCACACCGCGCTCGAATGCGGCAACCAGATCGTGCCGGCGTTGGTGTCGGGCCAACTGCAAGGTGGACTGGCCATGGGCATCGGCCACGCGCTGCATGAATACCTGCCCCTGTACGAAGACGGGCCAGGCAACGGCACCTGGAACTTCAACCGCTACCTGCTGCCGAGAGCAAAGGACGTTGCGGTCTGGAACCAGACCACCGAAGTGCTGCCCCCGCTGTCCGAGACCGACCCGCCGAAGGGCATGGCCGAGGTGGCCATGATTGCCGTCGTACCGGCCATCGTCAACGCGGTGGCGCACGCCACGGGCCATCGATTCACTGAACTGCCGATCACGGCAGAAAAAATAAAGGGAGTTCTGTCATGAGTACAAAACCGGTCACCAAGCCGCTGCAGATGAACATCAACGGAAAACAGGTCGGGCCGATGGACGTGCCCGACGGTCTGATGATGCTCGACTTCCTGCACGAATACGCCAGCCTCAGCGGCTCGCGCCTTGGCTGCGGCATCGGCGAATGCCGGGCCTGCGTGGTCATCGTCGACAAGGCCGACGGAGAGAGCGAGGAGATGCGCACCTGCATCACCGGCGCGCACCACTTTGCCGGCAAGAAGATCCGCACCGTCGAGGGTCACGCCAAGCGCAACGAGAAGGGCGAGATCGTGGCCCTGTCGCCCGTCCAGCAGAAGTTTCTGGAGCACTTCAGCTTCCAATGCGGCTACTGCACGCCGGGCTTCGTCAACGGCGCGACGGTGCTGGTTGAGCGGCTGGCGCGCAAGCCGGTGCCCAAGAGCAAGGTCGAGTCGGTCATCAGCGAGGCGCTCGACGTCCACCTGTGCCGCTGCACCGGGTACGTGCGCTATTTCGAGGCGGTGAAGGACGTTGTGCTTTCAACCCCCGGCCTGACGACGGAGGGCTGAGGCATGAACGCACATAGCTTCCACGCACGCTGGACCAAGGTGCGAGGCGAATCGGCCCTGCGTTGGTCGGGCGCCTTGGGTTTGCTCGCTCTGGCGGCCGCGCTCAGTGGCTGCAGCGGCGAAACGGCGGATGCCGCAAAGCCGGCGAATGGCGCGAAGCCGGCAGCCGCCGGCGCCGACCAGGTCGCCCGTGGCCTGTACCTGGCGCGGGCTGCAGATTGCGCCGCCTGCCACACGGCCGACGGCGGGGCGCCGATGGCGGGGGGCGTTCCCCTTCCATCGCCCTTCGGCATGCTCTACGGCACGAACATCACGCCCGACCCCGAGCACGGCATCGGCAAATGGAGCGCCGACGATTTCTACAAGGCACTGCACGACGGCTCGGCTCCCGGTGGCCGGCAGCTGTACCCGGCCATGCCGTACACCTCCTACCGCAGCATGCCGCGCGAAGACGCGGACGCCATCTACGCTTACCTCATGCAGTTGCCGCCAGTGAGCGTGGCCAACAAGGAACCGGACCTGAGCTTTCCGTACAACCTGCGCTTCGGCGTGTACTTCTGGAAGGTGCTGTTCCTGAAGGACGAGCTGCCGGACGCTTCGCAAGGGCAGTCGGTGCAGTGGCAACGTGGCCGATACCTTGCCAACGGACTGGGGCACTGCGCCGAGTGCCACACGCCGCGCGGCAAGCTTGGCCAACTGGATGCGGATCGGCCATTGCAAGGTGGGCTTCTCGGGCGCGTCGGTGCGCCCGACATCACGCCCAAGGGCCTGGCTGCTCGCGGCTGGACCGAAGCGGACATTGCCACCTTCATGGCGACCGGCATCGCGCCGCAAGGCACTGCGTTCGACGAGATGCACAAGGTCATCGACCTGAGCACCCAGTACCTGACCGAGTCCGACAACCAGGCCTTGGTGCGATACCTGACTGGTGACCGCGTGCTGCCGGCGCAGCCGCCCGCGCCCGACACGAGCGCGGACCGCAAGCTCGGACCCGGACGGCAGATGTACCTGAACGTGTGCGCGGGCTGTCACGGCCGCGAAGGCGAGGGCAGGGCGAGCGTGGCGGTCGCCATGTCGGGCAACTCGACCTTGCGCCAGACCGACGCTCGCAATCTGCTCGTTTCCATCCTGGATGGACTGCCGGCGCAGAAATTCCCGGGGTTGGAGCGCATGCAGGAGATGCCTGGCTTTGCTTCGGAATTGAGCGACGCGCAAGTGGCCGAACTTGCGAACTACCTGCGCGTTCGTTTCGGCGGACAGCCTGCGGACGTCAGCGCCTCGGCGGTTGCCGAACTTCGCGGGGGGAAGAAGCACTAGGGGGGCGCGGCGGATCTGGTGGCCTGCCCGGCAGGGATCGAACCTGCGACAACCTGCTTAGAAGGCCGTTTTGATTAAATAAAATCAACAACTTATAGACGTACCACAAATTATTACCACACTTCACATGGCCGGTAGTATGGGGCGCGTCGTACGGCGTGTGGTCGTTCTTGACGGCACTGCCTCAGCATACGCGAGGAGCCGTGGTCTCTCTTCATTGGGGCGTCTGAAGGACCTCGGCTTGAGGTTGGACAGGGCTACTTGGTGCAGGCCTTCAAAGAGGGCATCACGAAGAAATACCCAGGATCGCCCGTACTTGATTGCTGCGAGTTGGCCCGCAGCAGCTTTGTCCAGGACGGTTTCTTTGGTGCAATCGAGGAGCGTGGCCACTTCGCTTGCAGAGATGGTGTGCATGGGTGATTGAAAGTAAAAAAGCCCGCCTGGCGTAAGCCGAGGCGGGCTGAGGTTATGGGTGTCAGAGAAGGCGAATTCGCCTTCGGGTTGGATTGTCGGCTGCTCGTGTTGTTAACCGTTCGCTATGAACGGCGAAGTTCTACCTCCCATTTCAGGACTTCGGAGAGCAGCCATTTGCCGTCGCTGGTGGGCGTCGGCACCTGGCCCTTCCTTACGCGATCGGTGAGCGTTTTGCTGCTGATGCGCAAGCGCTCCAGCATCTCGTCTCGGGTCAGCCGCTCGCCTTGTAGACGGGCAATCAGTTGCTCCATGCGGTCAAAGCGAGCCATCATGAGTTCAAGAAGGCGTGGTTGCTCAGGCATGTGTATGTCACTCCAAAAGAATTGCGGGAACCATTTTTGGACGGAAGAAACCAGTCGCATGGCCTTTCTCGGCTACTCGATTTTGGCTGGCTTGGCTTGGCTTGGCTTGGCTTGGCTTGGCTTGGCTTGGGTTGGGTTCGAAGGCGAAGAGATGAATTGGAACAAGCGACTAAAGAGAGTGCTTTATTTGTTTTTCACCCAGTGCCGGAGGCACCCATCTGCATATCGGCTAGATATAGTCAGAAATTCTGAATTCGAACCGTTTAGGAGCCCGTCAAAGACTGTCGAGAACTTCTAAATACTTCTGTTCGATAGCAGGACTTTGCTTGTCCCTTGGTTTCTACGGACACTGAACTTTACCCATGTAGGAGGTAATCTGGATATGTTTTGAGTTCTATTGATATGGGCTTCGTGTCCTCAACCTGTGCCGTGCGCGGAAGTCACTAAATTGCCATTGGGTATCGGGTGAGTATCGGATCGATGAAGGTCATGGTTAGGACCACTTTGAAGAATTCGAGATCTGGTCGACTGTCCGGTTGTGTTGTGGATCGGATGTGTTCCTCGTCATGTGTTGATGGGGGGTGGGTGCGTTCTAATTCCCAGCTCCGCATTGCGGGGGGGGGGGGGTAGCTTGGAAAGCCACCTCGCTCAGTCTTCTCCTGGCTCCGTACATAGCTATCAAAATTTCTCACAACCCTCGAGTGCTTTGTCGTCGGCAGCACGTTGCCAGTGACGCGAAATGGAAGTTACTTTGACGTGAGGTGTCTATGCCAATGAGATTGAGAGACGGCTATGAGAGCCGTGACGCACAACCCGATCAGCGTCTCTGGAAAAACTTGGGCTACGGCGGCAAGACAGCCAGTGAAGAGGCTTGGCGCTACTGGCCGCAAGTGGGGAAAGGTCCATGGACGATTGCGGCGCCACTAGGTGCGGCTGAATACACGCAGGATGGACTCTGCCTGTTCCTTGACGGGGAGCTGGTCTATGAAGCCAAGGAGGGTGAAAGCCAATGGGATGTCACCTGGCAGGCTTTGGCTCACTTCTACGGTGTCCTGGCAAGACGAGTCGCAAAGGATGTTCCCTTGAGCCCTGCTCAGCACGAGGATCTGAGATGAAGGTCCAACAGGGCGGGACACAAAAGTGGTGTCCGAACTGCAAGGAGACCCAGGTTGTTAGCGCAGTCAATGCATCGAGACTCGGCGCGCCTTCTGGGCAGCGCTGGTACAAGGTCGACCACGAGGACATCCAATACTTCCGCCGCGGGCAGATTTGCCAGGAATGCGGTCACGAATGGCTTTCTGCCGAGGTTCCCGAAGCCTTCTTGGATGAGCTGGTGGAGCTTCGGGTCGCCCTTCGTGATATCAAGTTGCACGCGGAGACCTACTCCAGGCAATCGACATTGGCATCGCAGAGCTTGGAAAAACTGAGCACGTCACTGAGTGTCCTGCGAGCGCTGGACGTCTACAAAGCAGAAAGTTGAGCTTTGCGAGGTGGGCGTTCGGTCTCGGCCTGCTAGTCTTGGTATCAATCTCAGCATATGCAGACAACCGGACCTGCCTAGTTGTGGGTGTCAGGGACGGGGACACCAATCACCGCGCGATGTGGTTCTCCCGGTTCCTACGACCTGATCAAGGTGAGACTCAGCGGGATCGATGCGCCGGAGAAGAAGCAACCTTTTGGTCAGCGAGCCAAGGAAGCGATGTCGCGCCCGGTTTTCGGGAAGACCCAGGCTCTGGATCGCCACAAGGTCGATCCATATCGCAGAAGCGTCTGCAAGGTCTCGGTCAACGGTCGGGACGTTGGCTTGGAGATGATCAGGCATGGCATGGCATGGTGGTATCGAGCCTATGCCAACCATGGAAGATCAGTCGAGCTATGAAGCAATGGCCACAAGCCAGGATGAGAAGGATTGGCTTGTGGCGGGATCTTGACTCTGTGCCTCCGTGGGAATGGCGGAGGACCGACTCTCACGATGACTGAACGAACCCACAACTCAACTGCTGATTGCAGGGGAAGTGGATTCCCCTTCTGCCGGTATGGCAGGGTCATTGGCCGGCGCAGAACTTGCTGTCGCTTGCGGCCGAGCTGCTCGGGCAAGGCTGTTGCTTGCGCGGTCGAACATCCTTCTGAGTCTCTCGTCCTCTTGTTTCCTCGTTTCTCCCTCTATCACGCGAACTGCCGCTACAGCGGCAAACATGCGACCCGCCGTTCCTGGTCGCCCAGCGAAGAGTCCGTATATGCCTCTGTCATTGACATCGACATGCAAGAGCATCGTGCCTTCGCTTTGTAGCACGCGAAAGTCCCCCTCTTCCTTGGAAACGCCCCACCATCGCCCGGTCATGCAGTAGGGATGGATTGGACGTAGCTCAGCCATCCACGAGAGGCTGGCCGTCCCGTTTGTAGGGTCGACGTCCGGCCGTTCAATGGCTCTCGAGTGCCCAGACCCCGTGGCTCCGTTTGCTGGATGAATAAGGACGCGGGCGCCGCTACGGCGAACAATCACTAGTGTCTCAGCCGGGTCCTCGACTTCTTCATAGACCAAGTGATAGCGAAATCGCCAATGACCTTCGATCTTGCCTACGTCAGCATAGCTTTGCGAGAACTGACTCAAGATGCGGGGCATGATCTTGAACCTATGGTTGTTCCACCACACGTTGTCGAGCTCGTACTGATTGCTGCTTTCTCGCACTTCGCCTAGGAGCACATCATCCAGAACGTCTTGCTCGGCAGGACAGAGTATGGCCGGACTTTGAACGTAGTCCCCTTTCCCAGCGTACGTCATGTGGTAGCCGCTGCCATACGCGACGAAGGCACTCATCTGAACAAGCGGAAAGGTGAAGGTCGCTTCAATGTCTTCGAAGCCTTTGCCGTCGCCTGGGAAGACATGAAGCACAACGATGCCTCGGCGCACATAGCCCTCAATGAGATATTCATTGGACGAGCCACTATGTGGATCGGTCGTCTTGTATCTCCCGAGGAGCTTTCCTGGAGCCGGGGCAGTCAGATCGACATCCGCCTTGATCCAGACAAAGCCTCGATTCATGTCTTTGACCCCCCGCTTTGTCCGAGTAGTGTGGTACAGGCGCCAACAACGCTGAAAGACCCTGACCTCTTCAGAAGTTGCAGACGACTTGGACATCGCGCCTGCCGCGACAATATTTATCAGTTCTTCATCTTGGGAGCTGAGGCGGGACACAAGTATTGCCAAGCCAGCACCCAACGTGGCACCGCCTAAAGCCAACAGAATGTCGTTCTGAATAGGGTACTTCGAAGCGACAAGGAGTAGGGTGCTTCCAATCAGCATCATGACAATGCCGACGACCGACGAGAGCACTCGCAAAAGACTCATTTGTCGGGTGATTCCAGCTCTGCGGAACACCCACGAAGACAGGTCGGAACCAAATCGACGCATTGACACCTCCACGAGAAGGATGGGCCATTGCGCCATGATCTTGTGCCACCGCATTTTGGCGCTCAAGTGCCATGGTAGAGAACTTCTTCTGAAAACAAAAGGGTTCGTTGACTGCTGAATCGCGGAATCGAGCATCCGGCCGCCGTTTGCGAGACACACCACAGGCGATGGCCGCATGGGCCTAAAGGGAGTCAATACTTCAAGCAAGTTCGAGACGAAAGGCGCGATCGGGAGGAAACATCGAAGGCACCGATCATCACCCCCGAGCATCTCTATGCTTCGCCGCGGAGCGAGCCAACCAACTCCACGCTTGCGTCAGGCGATCAGTGGCGCTTCCCAACTCGATTGTTGGCGTTGTTGGCAGCAATTCGCATGGCGAGTCCTAGCCTCCAAATTCAATGGCCGTTTGGCAGAAGGTCAATGGCGACACCGTTGTGATCGGACAGTTGGTCTGATTCGTCTCGCCGCGCATTCCAGATCTTGAGGGGCGAAATGGCCCCTAGGCCTTCGCTAGTCCAAATGTGATCGATGTTTGCTCGATCAGCACCGTGAACCTTCCGGATGTCTTCCGACGTATGGCACATCATGCCTGTCTTGGTAAGGCCCTCAAGCAAAAGGTTGGTAGCGTGCTTGTCGCCGTACCACTTCGTCCCGTCCAAATTCATGTTGAAGTCTCCGGCGAGTACCAGATGCCACTCAGGATAGTTTTGGCGCAGCGTTCGGCAGTCTTCGGTTACGTCCCGTACTGCCTCGCGGTGTCGCTCCCATGCCCTAGCCTCTTTGCTACGAACGCCGTCCATGGCATAGGTGATGATGGTTCCATAGACAATCACCCGGCCAAATAGCGCGGGGGCATCTAGTGCCACGCAAACTGACAAGCGCTCGTTGGTCACAGGTAGTCGACTACTTGGCCATTGAGACCAGATCCCCGCGGCACGATTTGCAGGTTTGTAGGGCGGCTGACCTGGTGCCGTGAAGCAAGGTGTCATTCCCGGAATGATGAAGTCATCCATGACCTCTGTGAGGACGAGCACGTCGGCTTCAAGCCCCCCTAGCGTGGCAGCCTGGTTCTTGGCTCTTGTGCCGGAGGTCCGATATCCATCGAGATTCCAAGTTGCGACTCGCATTTCAACTCCGTCGAAAGCGCTGGACGGTGAGGTCCTATCAACGGCGAACATGCGGCTGGGTAGGGCGCAGCCCGTACCCATCGCGTGTTCGCCACCTGCTATGCAATCACCCATTCGGAAGACAACGACTCGGCTTGCTTCAAGACCGTCTCCGTGGCTTCTTCTTGTCGGTCGGGCGGGTACTTGTAGCGTCGAAGCAATGTTTTCACCATGACTCGGAGCCTGGCTCTCACCGAGGCACGTACTGACCAGTCCACGGAAAGCGAGCCTCGAAGACTTTGAGTCAGTTCAACGGCGATCTTCTTCAATGTCTCATCGCCGAGTTCACGTACGGCAGCTTCATTGGTTGCCAGAGCGTCGTAGAAGGCCATCTCGTCGGCATTCAAGCCAAGACGTTCACCACGCGACGCAGCTTCGTGGAACCTCTTGGCCATCTCGATGAGTTCTTCGATAACCTGTGCTGTTTCGATGGCGCGATTGCGGTAGCGCTGGAGACTCACTTGCAGCAGCTCAGAGAACTTTGCTTCCTGAACGACATTGGTCCTGAATCGCGACTTGATGTCGTCCTTGAGCAGTCGCTCAAGTAGTTCAACCGCCAGGTTTCGTTCCTTCATATGGCGAACATCTTCAAGGAACTCTTCAGAGAGGATCCCGATGTCTGGTCGATTCAAACCAGCAGCCTTGAAGATGTCGACGACCTCCGCGCTCACCACTGCCTTGCTCATGATCTGTCGCAAGGCATGTTCTTTTTGTTCGTCGCTCAGCTTCTTTCCAGAAGTACCAAATTTGGTGAGCGCGGCCTTCACTGCCTGGAAGAAAGCCAGTTCGTCGCGATGGACGAGTGCTTCATCCAGGGTGCAGCACAGAGCGAATGCCTTCGTGGCAGAGAGCACGGTGTCCGCGAATCGCTTCTTCCCATCTTCGAGTCCAAGGATATGGTTTGCGACTCCAGACAGCAGCTGCCATGCCTTGGCGCGGAAGTCCGTGTAGTTGAAGCCATGGAGCATGTCATGCAGCACATCCATCTTCTCCAGCAACACCGCTAGAGCATCGTGCGCATCGATGGTGGGCTGACCCTTCCCCTTGGCTTGGGTGTAGTCCTTCAGCGCGGCTTTCAGCTCGTTGGCGATGCCGATGTAGTCAACCACCAATCCACCTGGCTTGTCCTTGAAGACGCGGTTGACCCGTGCAATAGCCTGCATCAGGTTGTGCCCCTTCATTGGTTTGTCGATGTACATCGTGTGCATGCACGGAGCATCGAAACCAGTGAGCCACATGTCCCGAACGATCACGAGTTTGAACGGATCGGAAGCGTCCTTGTACCGACGCTCCAGCCGCTTCCTCACCTCTTTGCTGTAGATGTGGGGCTTGAGAAGCGCCTTGTCCGAGGCAGATCCGGTCATGATGATCTTGATGGCCCCCTTCTCGGGGTCAGGGTCATGCCATTCGGGGCGTAGTGCAACGATTGCGTCATACAAGTGGACGCAAATCTCCCTGGACATACCGACAACCATCGCTTTCCCGTCCAAAGTAGCTAGGCGATTCTCGAAGTGCTCTACAAGGTCAACTGCAACCTTGTGAATACGAGGGGGAGCGCCGACGAGCTTCTCCAAGGCTGCCCATCTTCTCAGCTGAGCAGCCTTGGCCGAGTCGTCTTCCTCATCTTCCGTCAGTTCTTCGACTTCATCGTCCAGAAGTGGCGCGTCGACTTCCTGAAGTTCGAGCTTGGCGAGTCGACTCTCGTAGTAGATGGGAACCGTCGCTTTGTCTTTGACGGCTTGCTCTACGTCATAGATATGAACGTAGTCACCAAACACTGCACGGGTATCACGATCCTCCAGCGACACTGGAGTGCCAGTGAACGCCACAAAGGTGGCGTTTGGCAGGCCATCTCTCAGGTGTTGGGCGTATCCATAGCGGACATTGCGCAGTCGACCATCATCGGACGTGGAATCTCCCGCTTTCAGGACCAGTGGTTCGTCCTTCGAAGAGATCTTGCGAGCTTCCTTCATCTGCTTTTGCAGCTTGGGCATGCTGGCTTGGAAACCATACTGGCTTCGATGCGCTTCATCGCAGATGACCACGACGTTGGTTCGATCTGTCAGGACGGGGAAGGTGTCTTCGTCCTCTCCAGGGGTGAACTTCTGGATCGTGGTGAAAATGATCCCGCCTGAAGGACGGTTGGTTAGAAGCTCGCGCAGCTTTGGTCGGGTATCAGCCTGAACTGGCGTCTCGTGAAGCAGTTCAGCTGCGCTGGCGAAGACACCGAAGAGTTGGTTGTCCAGATCATTGCGGTCCGTGACCATCACGATGGTTGGATTTCCCATCTGCGGGTGTTGCATCAGCTTGCCCGCCAGACAAGTCATCTCGATGCTCTTGCCAGCGCCCTGTGTGTGCCACACAACGCCACCTTTGCCTTGCTGAGCCAGGTCGATGCCAGGCTTCGAAGCAATCAGAACACTTTCAACGACGGCGCGAACGGCATGGAACTGGTGGTAGCCCGCCACCTTCTTGACGAGCTTCCCTTCATCCTCGAACAAGATGAAGTAGTGTAGGTAGTCCAGCAGCAAATCTCGCTGGAACAGTCCATGAACGAGCGTTTCCAACTCTCTCATGGAACCCAAAGGGTCGACAGTCACTCCGTCGATGGTTCTCCACGCCATGAAGCGCTCCTGTTTGGCCGTGAGAGAACCAACCTTGGCTTCGATGCCATCGCTGATGACCAGCAGCTCATTGGAGATGAAGAGATCCGGAATATCTTCCTTGTAGGCCTGGAGCTGGTTGAACGCGGACCAAAGGTCGGCGTTCTCGTCTCCTGGGTTCTTCAACTCCAGTACGACGATGGGAAGCCCGTTGAGAAAGAGGACGATGTCAGGACGACGAGTCCACTTCAGGCCTTGAATGCTGAATTGGTTGACCGCAAGCCAGTCATTGCGGGCGACATCCTTCCAGTCCACCAGCCAGACTCGATCTCCGCGGGTTTCACCGTCCTTCAGGTACTGGACTGGAACGCCTTCTGCCAGCCATCGGTGCATTTGGCGGTTGGCTTGCAGTTGGCCTGGGACGTTTGGGTTCAAAACCAGGCGCAAAGCATCTTCTTGTGCTCCTGCCGGAATGCTCGGGTTCAGTCTCTTGATGGCATCGTGCAAACGGGGCCTGAGAACCACATCCCGGTAGGTATCCCGTTCTGTACCTGGTGTCTTGGCGTCAGGAGGGGAGATGTCGGGGCCATGAGCAACCTCCCAGCCCAGCTCAGTGAGCCATTCGAGGGTGGTCTGTTCGACATGGTCTTCGATGACGATCTTTGCCAAGACGGTTTCTCCAGGTCAGATTGGTTCCAGTCGGATCACCAGGTCACGATCTAGATCGCAGCAATCTCATCCTGAGCCTCGGCGAGTCGCAACTTGCCGGAGATGAGGCGGGGCAGGAGGGCGTCGCGAACCTGTACGAGAAGGTGGGAGTGACGCCTTGTAGCCATGACGCGGTTGTGAATGGCTACTAAAGCAGCACTGAAGGTGCTTGATATTGAACCTGGCGGCACAACTAGTCGGATCGACCTTAGGTATGAAACCGGTCGAGAGATCGACGGAACACCTACCTGGGAAGCGTTTGCCAACAAGAGATGTTGTCCTCGAGGGCTGCGTAGGAAGTAATTCAAGTACTCTGGAGTCGTGGCATCAGCCTTTGCGCGGACAAAGAACTGGCTTTGCGACAACACATAGGTTGGGTAGGCAGACCCCTTTGGCACTAGTGAAACTTGGCCAAGAGTCCCTCTATGCGTTATGACGATGTCGCCCTCGGAAACGAGTGCCCCGGAAAGTCGGGCAGCGTGTTCGGGGGAGATATAGCGAAAGGCATCATCTTCCAGTAGCACTCCCTTCAAGCAGGCTCCAGAAAGTACCGGGATGCCAGCATCCACAAATGTTGAGACTTTGATGTTCGAGCCGAACGGACCCATTCCGATACGTTCGGCAACTTCCTCAATGCGTTTCACCGACCATCCCATTGGGATCCGTCCGAGCTCCGATTCCTCGAATTCTGACGGGAATAGAGCCGCCGTCTCTACATCCATCCCTTCAGGCTCTCGACCTTCTGCCTTGGCTTTCACCGGATCGAAGTCGATGAACCAACTCTTGAAGAGAGCTTGGGCGATGGATTCGAGGGTGGTGTTGGTTTGGCGCAGGAGGTCAATGCGGTCGTCGAGCTGGCGCAACACCTCAACCATCGAGCGCTGGGTCGCTACCGGTGGAAGGGGAATTTGAAGTGCGGCAATGGCTTTACCCGTCAGATGCTTGATGGTCGTGCCCGTGAAGTGAGGCTCAAGCAAGCCGACGTTGGCGGCATGGCGAAACCAGTAGAACAGGTAGTAGTTGTCCAGGCTCGACTTAGCGCGTATCCGATGTAGGGCCTTTTGAATCATGCGTGGAACTACATCGGTCCAGATTGCACATCTGCCGGGTTCTCCACCCTCACAGACAACCAAGTCGCCGGGCTTGAGGCTGTAACGCGCTTCTTCGTGGGCTTCGAAGCGCATTTCCGCCAAGTCAGTGAGGTCAAACGCTCCCCAACGCACATTGACGTTTCCGAGGTAGGGCTGTAGTTCACCTTTGTTCTTCTTCGCGTCAAGCATCTTGCCGAGACAGGCGTCAACATGGTCGCCAAGACGCGCTAGGGGCCATTCAAACTGCATAGCCCATTGCCCCCAGCTTCTCACGAATCAAAGCATCCAGTTGCACTCCTTTCGCCATCTGCTCGGCGAGTTGTGCGGTCAGTCGTTCCATCTTCTCTTTGAACGCCTCGTCGTCGTCATCGGCTTCTTCCGCTCCGACATATCGACCTGGTGTCAGCACATGCCCATGCTCTGCAATCTCAGCGAGCTTCACTGCTCGGCAGAAACCAGGGGCATCAACATAGACCTCATCGGCACTGACTTGGGCGTCCTGCCGCCAACGATGCACGGCACTGGCGATCTTCGCGACATCCTCATCATCGAAGACTCGGTTTACTCTGGTCGACATTCGCCCGAGCTTTCGGGCATCGATGAACAGAACCTCACCTCGTCGATCTCTTCCGCCCTTGCTCTTGTCCTTGGCTAGAAACCAAAGGCAAGCAGGGATCTGAGTGTTGAAGAAGAGCTGAGGGGGAAGGGCAACCATGACCTCCACCACATCGGCTTCAACCATAGCCTTGCGGATGGCTCCTTCATTGTTCTGGTTTGAAGACATGGAACCATTGGCCAGTACCACCCCCGCAGTGCCTCGCGGAGCGAGGTGATGAAGAATGTGCTGAAGCCAAGCGTAGTTCGCATTGCCCGCTGGAGGCGTGCCATGCGCCCATCGCTTGTCTTCCAGTAGTCGATCCCCGCCCCAGTCACTGATGTTGAAGGGTGGGTTGGCTAGGACATAGTCCGCTCGGAGATCGGGATGTTGGTTCCGATGGAATGTGTCTGCTGGCTCTTTGCCAAGGTTGAAGTCCATGCCTCGGATGGCAAGGTTCATGGCGACCAGTCGCCATGTGGTGGGATTGGCCTCCTGGCCATAGATCGAGATGTCCCCGAACTTGCCTCCATGGCTTTCCAGGAACTTCTCGCTCTGTACGAACATGCCGCCAGATCCACAGCAGGGGTCGTAGACCTTCCCCTTGTGGGGAGCCAAGACTTCTACCAGGACCTTGACGACAGATGCGGGGGTATAGAACTGTCCACCCTTCTTGCCTTCCGCATTTGCGAACTGGCCGAGGAAGTACTCGTAAACCTCACCCAGTAGATCCTTGGCATGGTGTCCATCGGCAGATGCAAAACCAATGGTGGAGATCAAGTCGATCAGTTCACCGAGCTTGCCTGGTTCGAGCTGAGCGCGGCCAAAGCGTTTGTCGAGAATGCCCTTGAGCCTGGGGTTCTCGGTTTCGATGTCGACGAGTGCCTGGTCAATTCGAGTGCCGATGTCGGGCTGCTTGGCATTGGCTCGGATGGTCTCCCAGCGCGCCGATTCCGGCACCCAGAAGACATTGGCCATGGTGTAGTAGTCGCGCTCCTCCAGGGCTCCTGGATGGTCGGATGCATCGGGAAGGTAGAAATCGGAGGATTCGTCTGCTAGTGCTGCCCTGAGCGCATCTCGGCGCTCATCGAAGGCATCGGAGATGTACTTGAGAAAGATGAGGCCGAGGACGATGTGTTTGTATTCGGCTGCGTCCATGCTGGACCGGAGCTTGTCAGCCGCGGCCCAGAGAGTCTTCTTGAGATCTTGGTTCATTGGCTTGTATTGTCGCGTCGATCCGGAGCGCCGTTTCAATGCGGTGCGGTGCGGTGCAGGCTTTGGGATTGTGATCAATTGGACAACATCGTCGCGCAGTTGAATCTCGCATATCGATTTGTCGGCGATCGGCAGACGCGTGGCTCATCAAAATCGATGAGAAGAACGCTTCAGGTTTGAGGAGTCCGGAATACGGCTTGGAGCAAGCGGTTCGGGCGCAATTCGCCCCTCGATTGAAGAGCCAGGAACTCAGTGGTTTATGGCCCTCGATTGGCCGCTGGGGGAATCGGGTAGCGGCATTGAAACCACCGGGCTATTTCGGGGTAGACGCTATCCCGCCGCCCAGAAGACGCTATGACCGGAAGCCTGATCAGGTGTTCGCGATGAGATCTAAGGCCCCGCGTTGGACGCTGTAACGAGACAAGGAGCTTGATGCGATCAAGCCGCGGGGGGCGTTCAATAGCCGTTTGAGCCGAGTGCTACGCCAGCTTCGAAGGCAAGCACTGAGGCGAACATGGTTAAAGCTTGGCGGGCCGGAAGGGCGCCAGTAGTGAACCATGCCAGGCAATGTGGCTTGCCTCCTGATTGTTTTCACCCACTGCCCGGAGGGCAGGCTTTGACTCACGTCGACTCGCTGAGGTGTCCACCTAAATCCGAAGCGGACACTATCCTTGGGGCGTGTTGCGGCTTATTGTTGGTCGGACGACACCCCGAGGCGGCTGCTGTCGGTCTTGTAAGTACAATTAAGTTGCGCCGGAAACGCCTAAGAGTAATTTAGATACTATTTATATTAATTTTATACATTGGGTCACAGGCCCGGAGGGCCTGTGACCCAATGTATAAAGAATATAAAGAATATATAGAATATAAAGAATATAAAGAATATAAAGAATATAAAGAATATAAAGAATATAAAGAATATATAGAATATATAGAATATATAGAATATATAGAATATATAGAATATATAGAATATATAGAATATATAGAATATATAGAATATATAGAATATATAGAATATATAGAACTCTAATTTAATTGACGCGCGGGAGATGCGGGCTGCAATTGGCGGCCCTTTTCATTTGTTGATGGGCGATTGGGAAGCGAGTCAACCACTTGAAATGGCGCCCATTGGCTGCCCTGAAGACCGTTGATGAGAACCAGCGGCCCCATGCGTTGTAAGCTGTGCGGATCGCACCTTGAGCGCTTCGCGAGGTCCTCCGCACAACGACGGGGCCGGGACAAGTTGAACGACCCTCGCCAGGCTGCCTGGATGTCGGAGGAACTGCGGCTGTGTGATTCCTCCTTATTGTTGAGGAGGCCTCGACAGGTGGCCTAGATGCCGGATGGGTCGCATATCCCCCGGCTTGCAATCGGGGCATAGAGGGGCTCCATCGCTTTATCGGGCATTACCGCTGCCCATCCCCTTGCTAGTTCTGATCGCGTCTCCAAAGGGCTCTCAGTGCCTCTGGCGGTGGGCCCCGTTTGGCTTGGATGCAGGTCCGATGATTTCTTTCCTGGTTTCCGCCGTGAGGCGAGTGCTGTGATTTTTGCCTGAGGCTGCTCGCAGACCTGTTGGTTTTGTCTTTTTTGTTTTTCACCGAGTGCCGGAGGCACATGCTCCCATTTTCTGTGTATAATCCAGTACGCTGGAAGCGTCTGTAGTCATCTGTAGATCTATTTCTAGTTGCTCTTTTCTCTTGAGAGTAGTTGTAGCTTCTAGGTTGCTTCCTCTCTCTTTACTACTCATACAGCGCCGGAGGCGCCTGTATGTCCACTGTAGTAAATCCAGTCCCCTCCCATATACTGATAGGCGACTTCAATTCTCTGAGAGTCGCTGCGGGAGCGTGGAATCAGTGGTGCGATGCTGAGGCTGCATGCTCAAAGTGATCATGTAGTTACGCTCGCGTCCTTTCCTGGATCGACCAATGCAAAGAGTGGCAGGGGGAAGGCCTTTTGGGGCTGATTGCAGCATGCCTGGTTCGAACGAATTCCCGCTCAAAAGGTACAGGCGCAAACTCATCGGCCACTGAGCTCTCGAATTGCTACGGAGTTGTCTACGAGGTACAGCCAATAAATCCCGGCCGAACTTCGCCCGGTAGCTTTACTTCGGATTCAGACTGGTTGCCGAAGTTCGGCGTAGTCGCTCATGAGGTCCGCTCAGTGCCCGATTGCAGGCGTCCAGGATTGGTTCAGCGTCGCGAGTGTCGAGTCGGATCGGCGGTTCGTCGCGGCGCTGGCCCCGCACGGGATCCTATGATTCCACGATGTACCAAGAAATCCTTGACTTCGCAAAAGCCTCGGCACGCCGTTCGCGGCCGGCGTTGCCGCTTTCGTGGCGATTCGGTTCGGAAGAGTGCAAGCCGAGATTGCGCAGGCGCAGGCTGAAGCCGCGCGCAATAAGCTGCGGCTCGAGCTCTTTGAGAAGCGACTTGCTGCCCATACTGCGATTACTGAGTACATCCGCAAGAGCCTGGCTGGAGTGAAGGCTGAGAACCTCGACGCGATTGCCGGCACCACGACCATGATGAACTGGCTTTTCAAGGACGATGTGCACGACTGGTTTGCACGTGAATTGGCCCCCGCTATTGCAAAATTGTCAGTCGCTCAACTGAAGCTGATTGCCGAGCCCGGGGACGTCGCCGTTGTAGTAGAACATTCCGGCGCTTCTATGGAAGCAGTTGCTCAATTTGGCCGGCTCAACGAAGTGATGAGACCTTACCTCACACTGGAAGATTAACGCGGGCTTCAGCTCAATGGAAACTGAGAGAATAGTTGGACTCGCTTCCTCCATCGGCGCCCTCGTCGGAGGTGTCGTAGGCTTTGCGGTGAACTGGTGGTGGAAGTGGCGAGCCGAGGCGGACCGCATACAGGTTCACTACGGTACCGCCCACTACGAGGAAACGCCCGCGTATGGTATGCACGTGATCAATCGTAGTGGACACAAGGTGGAGGTTACTCACTATGGCTTCGTGCTAGGCGACGGTAGCTTGTATTCGATTCCGGAGCACTGGGCACAGAGTTTCGGCGACGATGCATCAGAGGATCTCGTTAGCGGCAGTACCCTGCTCCAGGGACGCAATGATCGCTATGAAGCTCTTATTCACGCTCATCTGAAGGAGGGCGTGATCGGCGCATATGCGAGGACAGCAGCGCAGAAGCAACTGAGCTTCGACTTCCCAACGCACACCAATGTCACCATGTGGCGGCGCTGGCGGCTCCGGGTCAAGCACTGGCGTTAAGCAACTCGTGTATCGCCTTCGCCGACATCAGCGGTACGCCGCTCGCTGCATGGAACACATGTCCACAGCTTGTGGCTGACGTGATCACTGCGGCCCCGACAGGCCGGGCCAGCATTCGAAGCGGTGTCCAGAGCTCAAAATTCCACCGAGTACTTCAGCCGCACCCTGACGGAAATTTCGATCGAGCCTCCCTTGAACCGTCATCGGCAGCAGAGAGCCGCTCGCGAAGCAAATCTGGGAATGCCTTGACCCAGGAGGCGTTTGCCTTGGAAGGATGCGGCAAAGGGCAGACGGCAAATTGCCTATTTACTTGGCCTATCTGCAGGGTCACAGCAATCTCAGCCTTGTACTTGTCGGCACGAGTCCAGAAGCGGCGTAGAGCGGAGGCGACTTCTGGATTCCTAAGGCCGAACCAACTGAAGGCTTGCTCGCCGAACGTAATGACTCGAGTCCCTTGCCAGGCCGCCAGGAGTTCTAGCAGCGCGGGCTGAAACTCCTTCCGCACCGCCTTCCTCCAGGCTTTGTTGCCCTTCGGCTTGTAGGGCACCGTATTCATCCAGAAGACGTCCGCATCGGAAAGATGGAATTCATCCATTACTGCTCGGATCCGCGCGCCAGATTCACCGACAAAAGGCCACTGCTGGTGGACCTCTTGTTCGCCCGGATCGCGCCCAATGAAGCACCAACGCGAATTCGCGGCTCCCAGTCCCAAGATTGGCTGAAGTGGATCCCGGCTCAAGCGGCTGTAGCACTCGCGGTCCAGCATCTCGAGGCGCGCGGCAAGTTCTCGGAAGAGCTGAGTGGTGGGAGGAGAGAGAACTACGCGCTCCGAACTGGCTTGGCCATCGTTGAGGGTTGTCATGGCGGAGTCACCCTATTCGCCCGCGTTGAAGCGTGTGTGAAAGTCGGACCAGGGAATGGACCCGGCTTGGACCAGTTCGCGGTAACGGAGGCCTTGCCTCAGGCGGTAGATCAGCGCGTCCCCATCTGCCTGTAGCGCCGTATGCTCATAGGCAATGCCCCCATCAGCGTAGTGAACAGAGACGGCGTTCATTGCGTCACGCACCGCCTCAAGCGCAGTCTCGACCTCGTCGCGCGATGCGCTCATGCGTGGATCGGCGCTCAACATCGTTGCCTGGTCGAAATGCGCAATCCACTTGTTGCGGCGATGGCGGATTTTTCCGCATGCCGCGTGGAACGCTGGCAAGCACGCCGCGAGCTTTGCCGCCGCGGCCGCTTCGCCAGTGGATACGAGAGCCTGATGAAGCGCTTCAAGCGTCATGTTCGTCCGGCTTCCAGACCCTGCCGGATCATCCAGCTTGCTCAAGCAAAGCTGCACGTCGTGCAGCCATACATCTTGCAAGGCCGCAAAGACCGAACTAGCTGACTCATTGAGGAGGTCTACTCGCTCCTCGCTCGTCCCGTACAGCTGCCGATAGATGATCCAACGCGCATGAAGCTGCGTCACCTCGCTATCGAGGCCCGCCCACAACTCGCGGACGCTCGCTGGCAAGTGATCCACAATTTTCTTCACGGTCGCTTTCTTTCGACTACTCGTAGATCTTCCCTGTCTCTGAGATTGCATCCGCCCGAATCGCGACCAGGCGCGCGATCGGTGGCACGTCTGAGTTCATCGCATAGTCCGGATGCTCGGTCACGATCGCCGATAGACGGTGATGCGTCACATGCTGTTCGGTTTCGAACCAGCTGATGAGCGGCCCACCGCTGATGCCGCCCAAGTCGTACTGCGCCGGCGGCGCCTTGACCGCAGTGCCGGAAAGCTGAAACTCAGGCTCAATGAGCCAAGTTACTTGCCGTTGAGTCACTGTCCTCGCGACGCCGAGAGCGGTGAACAGGCCGTAATTGACCTCGAGAGTCTCGGTGGATTCTTCTCGTGCGGCGGCAGGATAGCCGCCGATCATGATCCCCCGTCCCTCGTGCGGTGGCCAGGCCGGCCACTCGCCTAAGGGCGTTTTCCCCAAACGCTTCAGCAGGTCCTCGTCGAGCTCGATGGTCGCGATGTCGAGCTTGGTCGACACGCCGACCACGCGATTCATGAAGTCACCCACGGTCACATTCGCGACCTGTAGCCGCTGTGCCGAATGGGCTTTGCAGTCCTTCGAAAACTGCTCCAAGACATGAGCCGCAGTGATGCCCAGAAGCGCCTTCGGCGTTCTTGCGATCGTCAACGTACCGTTGTGCGCGATGGGAGGGTTCGGAATGTCGCGCCGGAACCAGTAGATGGGAGCGCAACAATCCATGAGGATCTTTCGATACACGTTGCCAAGGTCGCCGGCGAGCAACTCCTTGGCTTTCTCAATCGGAATAGGGTGAGGTTCCATCTACAACGTATTGTGCCGACTTACCAGAGCCCGCCCTTCGAGTATCAGTAGCGAAGTAAGCGCCATTTTTTCCCCCACCCTAGTTTTTGGTCTTAGGTAAGGTTCGGCCGCGCGCCAATTCGGCGCAAGACTGGTTGCGGGCGCTCGAGTTGGGCACTTCTTATGTCTGCTCGGCGACTCAACTCGGACGCTCCGATCGACCTACCTAAGCGTAAAGAAAACTGGGCGCCTACCGACCTATCCTGCAGCCGGCCTTGGAAAGGGCGTTTGCAAGACGCGCTGATGCTGCGCTTGCAGCCTTCTGCAACGCACGCGAGCCCGACGGGGGTGATCCATGGCGATATTCGACTATGCGTCGATCGTCAAGGACCAAATTGCGGATGCGATGTCGAGCACGCCGTGACATGAATAGCACCTTTGGAGATTCGGTCATGATCAAACTCGTTTTGGCGCCGGCATCCGTGCTCTTGACGGTTTCGGCATGGGCCCAAGAAAGAGTCCTGACAGACGCTGAAGTCACCAAGGCGTTTTCCGGCAAGACATTGATCTGGAAGCTCGCGGATGGCAAAAACTATGAAATCCGCCACGACACCGACGGCAAGGCGACGGCCTCAGGGACCTACAACGACGTCGGGACGTGGAGAGTACAGCCGGGTGTTGGATCTTGTACCGCATGGAACAAGCAGCGTCCGGCTGAGGTTTGCGTAAAGCTCGCCATGCGCGAAGGCGTGCTCACAGCGATCAATTCGGATGGGAGTGTTCGTGGGACGCTCGTGAGCTCGAACTAAGCCGGGCGATTTCTGGTCGCGGGGGTGGAGCGTTCGCATGCTTGGTCCGGCGGCCACCGCACAGCACCTCAAATGGCCTGCCAACCTTGGTAAGGGCGCAGGCCGCGCTCTGATCGGGTGCATGGCTTGAAGGCCGAACTCGATATGGTGCGCCGGTAAGAGGACGAGGCCTTGAGCATGCCCCGGAGACCGCCTAGCCGCCACGCAGTTCGGCCTCGAAGGCTAATGACTGTCACGCCCTTGAGACAGTGGCTTCCCGGGGTGTAGCCCTTGGATGGCCGGACCCGTTCGAGCCATCGACCTTGGCCCAGATCTGTGCCTCGGCAAACTTGGGGCGGCCAGCGTACGGCGCTGGCGCAAGGTGCCACAATCGACGCGGAATCGGCATGGAGGTGCGCTTGGACGATCCCCGTGACTCACCGGCCCAGGAAGCCTTGCTGCAGACCCGCAGCGCCGTCGTGCTAGTGATCGACTTGGTCGAATCCGTTCGAGCAATGGAGGCAGATGAGCTAGGCGTCGTGCAACGCTGGCAAGCGTTCTGTGCCGAGGTCAACCAGTACATCCTGCCACCCCTGCAAGGGCGCATAGTTAAGAGTTTGGGCGACGGGTTGATGGTGGAGTTCCAGTTGGCGCAAAACGCCGTACGTGCGGCGTCGGCTATGCACGAATGGATGGCAATCAAGTGCACCCCAATGGTCGATGGCACGCGACTGGGGCTTCGCGCCGGCATTCACGTTGCGATGGTCTTCGACGGCGTCAACGACATCTACGGCATTGGAGTCAATCTGGCGGCTCGGGTGGCCACATTGGCCGCGCCGGGCGAGACCATCGCCACGACACAGGTGCGCGATTTGCTCGATGACACCTTGGACGCGGAGATTGAGGATCTCGGTGATTGCCATCTGAAGCACGTGCAGCAGGCGGTGCGCGCCTACCGCCTCGGCCCGGGTCGACACCCTGAGAGCTTGCCGCAGACCAGCAGCTACGGTGCCGCAATGCTCGCCTCTGTGGCGGTGATCCCCTTTTCGAACTTGAATCCAACACGTGAGTTTTGGGGCATTGGGGACTTGCTGGCAGATGGCGTCATAAATGCTTTGTCACTGTCGCCGACCCTACGCGTCGTTTCTCGCCTGTCAAGTGCCTGCTTCAGCGGTCGCGGTGCGACAGCCACCGAGATCGGCGCACGCCTTGATGTGCGCTACATCGTCTCCGGCAACTATGGCATTCATGGCAAGGAGGTGTTTGTCGGTGCCGAACTGTCCGATGCGGCGACTGGCACGATCTTGTGGTCCGGCCGGGCGCGCGGCCACTGGCGGGCTCTGCTAGAGCCGGAGTGCGAACTGGTGCAGGGTTTGGCCGAGAGCATTCATCAGAGCTTGCTGCAGACCGCCGCATTGCAGGCGACCCACCGGCCGTTGCCGTCGCTCAGCAGTTATGAGCTGTTTTTGGGTGCCATTGCAATGATGCACCGTGCTCATTTCGATGACTTCGAACGAAGCCGCTATCTGTTGGAATCACTCAGCGAGCGCCACCGTCGCGTCGCAGCACCGCAAGCCTGGCTGGGCAAGTGGTATGTGTTGCGGAACATTCAGGGTGCCAGCACTGATGGTTCCCGGTCGGCCGGACTCGCGCTCGAGCATACGCACCGGGCGTTGGATCTGGAGCCATCGAGCGCTTTGGCGCTCGCGATCGAGGGCTTCGTTTACTGTCATCTTAAGAAGGATGTGGAGACGGCTGACGCTCGACTGCGCGAGGCCTGCGCCGTCAACCCGAATGAGGGACTAGCGTGGCTTTTTTTTGCCGTTGTCAGTGCCTTCCAGGGCCGTTCGAATGACGCACTCGACGCCGGGCGAAGGGCGCTCGCGTTGTCGCCCATCGATCCACTTCGCTACTACTACGAATCGCTCATGGGCTCGTGCGAGTTTGGCGCTGGCAATCCAGCGGCGGCAGTGCGCTGGTGTGAGGTCGCGCGGCGGCGCAATCGTCGGCACCTGTCGACCTTGCGCATCCTCATCGCAGGGTATGCGGAAACGGGTGAAGAGGCGCAAGCTCGGGCTATCGCACAGGAGATTCGCCGGCTGCGACCAGACTTTACCGTAGCGGTATATGAGGCGCAGTCGGTCGCTGCGCTTTTCCCATTCGGACGTAGGATTGCAAGAGCGATGCGCATGGCCGGAATCCCCTGAACGCAGCGCAACGGACCCGTTTTCTACCAAGGAGAACAACCATGCCAGGTATGGGCGGCTCGACACTCGGTGGTTCCACGCTTGGAGGCTCCGGCGGCTCCGGCGGCTCGGGGGGGTCAGGTGGGTCAGGGGGATCCGGCGGCTCTGGCACGTTGGCCGACGGTTTTGCTAGCCCCTTAGTGGTCGGCGCGTTGTGGTCCAGCCGCGAGGGGACCTTCGAGCGCGACATGCATAGCGGCTTTCTTAAGTGCGTTCCTCCCGATTCTGGGATCCCGGACTTAGACAACGCAAAAGCCATGACCCGCTGGGATCCGTGGGTGCGAGGCACGTTGGCAGTCACCGAACTCACTCGTCACCTGAGCTATGAGCCCCTGGGCAGCGACAGCTACAGGCTCCACTACCACCATCTGGAGATCTCAACCACACCAAGTGCACCGTTGCAGATACTGAAGCATGCGGTGTTGATGAAGATGGATCGTCCGACACCTGACTTCTTCGCCAAGCAGTTGACGCATGTCCAGAGTTGGGCCGAGCTCCGCGACGAACGAGCCCCGGAGATCTTGGCTCAGATCGACAATCAGTTCGCTTTCGTCGGGGCCGTGACCGGCTTAAACGTGTCGCGCAAGAAATGGACGATGGAGTGGCTGTTGGTCGCGATCCAGCTAACCATCGAAGTGGAGTTGATGTTTAAGCACGCGTTCGCGTCCTACCGCCCTGTGGACTACTCGCCTCAGGTTCAGCCGATCATTACTACGCCAGGCCACAGCACCTATCCAATGGGGCATGCCGCACAGGCCTTTGCGACCGTCGTGGCGCTGATGGGTTTGCTCAAAATTCCCGATTCGCATCCTCTACGCACTCAGCTCGTGCGTCAGGCGCGGCGCATTAGCATCAACCGGGTAGTAGCTGGAGTTCATTTCCCGATCGACGCGCCGGCGGGGCAACTGCTCGGAGAAACTGTCGGCGAATACTTCTTGTCGATGAGCGGAATTCCGGGCAAGGGCTGCTTCTTCCGCAGTTTCGGACCATCCGGCAGCGGCGACGATGACGAGAACGACTACTTGGGCGACGGTCCGATGCTTCCACAGGGGGGTTACGTCGACGTAGCGCCGTTGGCACTAGGGCCGGCGTCGAGGTACCTGACTAAGCTGCAGGAGCTAGCCCGGGCTGAGTGGGACCTGCCATGAATGCTACGGTCTCTTCTGGTCACGATTTCGACGGCGACCTGCCGCTTGCATGTGACCTATACCTGCAGTGGGCGATCGAGACAGACTATGTGGATGTTCCGAATGCGCGGATCGATCAGGACGCGACCACGTCGGTCGGTCTGCTGATCGAATGGAAGACTCAGCAAGCTGCGAGCGACGCGGCCGAACTTGTCCATGCACTGGTTATCCACGTGCCTAGCGTGTACCTCGGCGGATCACGAAGTGCCGGAGTAGGGAAGATCCGACGCGTTTGGGCCCTCACGGTGCCGACGGCGAAGTTGCCAGATTTCCTGAGACGTGCGGGTCGTCTGGCAACAAGGATCGAACTGGCAATGCCGATGGCAGAGGGAAAACTCGGGGCCGAGAACGTCAAGGCGCGTCTCTCTCGTTCACCGGTGCTTGCCGCTGTACTGGATGATGGCTGTGCGTTTGCCAACGACCGGTTTCGTGACGGCATGGGAACGCGCATTTTGTGGCTCTGGAACCAGGATCCTGAGGCCCGAGGCGCACCTTTGATCGCTGGAAGGGGGCCCACGCCGCAGGCGAATTTCGGCTATGGCGGACAGTATTCCAAGGGCGATCTGGACGATCTCTTCGACACAGCCGATGGCAGACAGGATCAGGCGTATCAAGGTGCAGGCCTTGCGGGAATGCGTCGCCGAGCGACGCATGGCGCCCACGTCATGGATCTGCTGACCAACACCGAGGCGCCATGGCCGAGTGGAGCTGACCCGTGGGAGATCGTCTTCGTGCAGTTCCCGAGAGGGGGCGTAGAGGATCCCTCGGGCATCTGGCTCAAGCGACATGCTCTCGACGGACTGAATTACGCACTAGCCTGCGCTGGCTCCGACACGAGGACGGTGGTGGCCAATATCAGTTGGGGTCCGCAGACGGGCCCGCACGATGGGAACTCGGCACTGGAGGTCGGCATTGAAGAACTCGTGCAGGCGCAAGCGGACTTAGACCCACCGCGGAAGCTCATTATCAGCTTGCCCGCCGGCAACTCGTACGGGACTCAATCGCACGCACGCGTTGACTACGCGGATGGCGGAAGCTTCGATTGGCATGTCCCGCCCGACGGAGAGCTGCCAGCTTTCATCGAATTGTGGTGGCCCAAAGGCGTCTTGCCGGGCGCCGCGGCATTGCGGATCACCGCACCAGGTAAGGCTTCCGTCGCAATTGAGCCTGGGAAGAACGCGGCTCCTGACAAGTCCTGGTGGGCACGCCTCAAGAAGATCGGTGATTGCGTGAAGGTTCTTGTTGTGGTGCGTCCAACGTACGCGCCAGGCCCGTCGGGGCGCATGCCGGGACAGCATGGTCGCTGGCATTTCGAGATTGCCCCGACGCCTTCGGGCATAGACGGGAGCGTGCATGCCTACGTGGCTCGCGCAAACCACAACATGGGCGCGCGTCGACGCGCTAAGGCAAGCTATCTATGCGACGCAGCGCTTCAGGCAAGCCGTTTCGTTGCGCCTGCCTCGCGCGAAGAGGAGGCGCTCGACTCCGCAATTCGTCGCGTGGGGACGCTCAATGGGTTGGCAACTGGTGCTTCGACCTACGTAGCTGCCGGCTATGTTTCTGGTGAGTTTGAGATTGCGCGCTACTCCAGCGCTGGTCCGACACGCGGCATGGCGCTCAAGCCCGATTTCGCATGCCTCACGGACCGCTCTCAGGCACGACCAGGTCTCCGTGCTACGGGATCACGCACCGGCACTACTGCGGTATTGGTCGGCACCAGTACCGCCGCGCCGCAACTCGGACGAATGCTTGTGATGGGTCCGCCGCCCGTCGAATACACGCCATCGCCGCCGCGTCCCGAGCGGGTAGGCGCAGGATGCCTCGGCGCTCAGCCATGGCTGCTGCGGAAAGAGTGACCGGCCGTGCACAAGTGAGCGAGAAGGGGTTGGTCGAGAGTCGACCGCCCGCGAGTCGAAACGAACCAGGCGCTGCAGCGGCTCGAGCGGGATCCGGGCATGCTGGCCTCGTGACCGACATCGCCCGCTTTCTCCCAGCATCCCAGTTCCGGGCAAATCGTCTCGGGTTTTTCAGGCGGGAAGAGGCGAACCACTCCATTTCTGGATGCAGCCGATTTCCGTGTGGGATCGGCCGCCGGGAATGGCCGGAAAGCGGAGGCTTGCAGTCCTGCGCGAGCGGCGAAGCGAAGGACTGCAAACGCTGCAAGTGAGATCTGGGCCAAGATCCTCGCACGAAATGAGAGGCTTTTCGCGCCCCAATCTATGACTCTCAAGTTGCGACGACTGTTGCCACATTCCTAGTCGCGGGCCTGATGAGAGTGCGCCGTTGCTGTGTTGTTGCACCACGACAGCCCTCGGAAACTATTGTCTCTGCGCCAAGTGGTTCCTTGGCCCTTCCTGGCGCTGCGAGCACACTGCTCGCCGAACCTACTTCAAGGAGGAGATCGGGTGTTGAAACTGGGCATTGCGCGGACGCTTTCTGCTCGCGCCCTTACGCTCTTGGTCCTGGCGTGCATGACGCAGTGGTCTTACGCGGACGCGCTTTCCGGCACCTTCGTGAGTCTGGGCGAGCGTAGCGGCGCCATTCTGCAGATTCTCCCGGCGGGCGAGGGGAAGGTTGTTGGGCGTTTACGTATGGCACTCGCGAACGGCGGCGACGTGCAAAGCCTCGACTTCCCGGTGTCCGGGGCGGCCAACGTGGAATCGCTGATTGGCAAGATCGAGCGCGGCCCGGCACAAGGGGGGGATGTTGCGATTTCTGGCACTTTGTCCGGAAACACACTACGGGTCTCTTCCGCCATTCTGACCACTGCCATGCAACGAGGATCGGCGGGCGACTACGATTCACTCGTCGGCCGGTTGACTCTGGATAGCGCGCAAAAGCAACAAAGCGCAGCCAAAGAGGCGGCCGTCAGGAAGAATGAGCAGGACGCTGGCAAAGCGGCTGCGAGCATTTCGATGCTGCTGTCCAACGTCGCGGACTTCTCGGTGAATCAGCCAGCTATCGCTGAGCGCCTGGCCAATCAGATGCCGCAGCGATGGGAACGGAACACGGAAGCGCTTCAGGGGTTGGTTAGGCAGATGGAGCAGACGTCCCAGCCTGGTCTTGCAGCTGTGTCGAGGCGCTATGAGATCATGACGGCCATCAGCAAGAAGGGCTTGGACACCTCTCAGGCATTGGTTGAGGTCACTTCCGCTGAGAAGACCTTCAGTGGGGCGGGCGATGTGTTGAGATCAGGAATGGCCGATGCACGTAGCCTTTGCCGCTCGACGCCCAAGGTTGGTCGGCAGTCGGCGCGATTGCGCCAAGCTTGCGGCGAGCTGCCTGAAGCGCAAGCCGCCTTGGATCAGGCAACGAGCAAGGCCGGCGCGATCTATGCCGACCTCATGCGTCTATGGCAGTCTGCGAAGACCCGTGATCAGGACCTTAGCGGGAGGGCGGTGCGGCTGATGGCCGAATACAACGGCAGCCGGCTCTAGGCGACGTCAGCTGCTGGACTGGCGCACCAGTCGCAGCAGGCGCGCAAAGTTCCCATCATTGTCGTCGCTCTTCCATCGGTTGATGAACCGGGCGACGACTTGTAGGTTGCCCGGCTCGTAGTGTCCGCTGGAGTCGATTCGATCCAGGGACGGTGCGAGATCAGGGTCAAACCGGCTCAGATCCAGGGGCACCTTTGAAATGGCGCAGGTGTTGGCAACCCACAACTTCTCCAGGTGAGCCTGCAGTTCGCCTTCCGAGGCGAATCGAACCTCCTTGTCCTTGGCAATGCTGATCCGCTCAGTGCCGGACTGATCGCGAGCCACCAGCGCCATGCGCACCATGTGCTCGATGGCTGCGCGTCGGGGGGCAATGGAGGGGGAGGGGTTTGCGGGACTCCGATCGCCTGAATCAGCCGGCGCGGACGAATCCTCGATCCGCCATGGATTGGCTTTCAGGATCTCCTTCATCAGCAGCGCCAGGAACTGGTGCGCCTCGCTCAACTTCATACCGACCAGGAAAGGGTCTCCTTCGGTGTAGCGTGTGCCGTGTCGCCTGTGCTCGCCGTGCTTGAACTTGTCGCGCGTCGCTTCGAGCCATTCTTCGATCCGGTACACAGGCACCTCGGCCATTGGCGTCAGGCGAGCCGGTCCGATTGCTATCTCGACATCGTTGGCCGAATTGTGGACGTTGCCGTATATAGACATGGCCCACTGCCCCTGCAGGTTCACAAGCTCGACCCCCGCGGATAGACGCTTGGGGTCGGTATTCCGGCGGAATCGGAGCTGTCCGAGGGGAAGCATCTCCCTGGCAAGTCGCTCGAGCTGTTGGGCAGTGATGATCATGGTGGCTGTTGCTTTGGTTTCGTCGGCGCGGGCCGGACGGGCACGAAGCCCTTGGTGCCTGCGCATCATGACCCGGGCCGGCGGTTCGGAGACCCGGACGGACGCTGCCTCAAATTGTGGTTAGCAACTAGTGGGCAGTCCGTCAGCTTTCTTTGTCGGATTGGGCCCCCTCGTGCCCACGTCCCGACTGCTTCTCTAGGGCTTGGAAGGATGGCCTAGGCGCGTTCTGCGAAGCTGGCCTGCCCCGAGGTCTGTCGTGGAAAGCAAGTGCTAGGTCGGGCAGCGAATGTCTGCAGTACGCTCCTCTGCAGTCGCCCTTTCTTGACGGGCCAGAAGACCGCTTCGCTTCAAAGTACCCCGATGAGGCCCACAGCCGCAAAGATCGCGATGTTGTTCGTGGGCCTTGGTTCGAGTATTCCCAGTCCGGCACAAGCCGCGGGGAAGGCTCCATAGAAGTGGCCGCTATCTATCGAGGTGCAGGCTCACTATGTCGACGAAAGGCCGTCTAGCAGCTTCAGTGTTTCTGGTGGCAGGTACGAATCACCCCGGGTGCGCTTGAGCACGTAGACTTCGCCGGCATGTATTACCTCTGCGGCCACCTTGCCCATGCCCGACCCTAGGAAGAAGATTCGCGATGGCGCGAGAGCGTCGACCAGGGGCTTGCAGATCTCATTGGAGGCTACGCGAACCAAGCGCGACGGCGGCGGTGCGTTGTCGCGAGTTCGGTACGGAAAGACGTTAAGGAACGCGATGTCCGCGAGGTCCACTTTCGCGGTCGTCAGTACGGGGTAGATGATGCGCTGCAGGGGAATGACCTTGATCTGTTCGATATAGGCGGATGCGACCTTTTCGAGCAGCGCTGCAAGGCCGCCGCTTTGCGACGGGTGGGCATCGCGCAACGCAAGGAGCGCCTTCTCTAGCCGAGTGTCCCGGTGTGTCTTCGACTGTGAGTCCCCGCCTCCGCCAGGGTTTGCTGCGACCAGTAGGGTTCCGCCTTGCCGATACCCGGGCCCCACGAAGCCGAGGTACGGCGTCAGAGCTGATTCGGGAATCGAACGCGGCAGTTGTTGATCATCAGGCCGACCGTAAAGTTGATCCCTCGGAACCCGCAAGGCCTTCTGGAATGCGAGCGCGATGTGGTCTCGATCGAATGCCGACATGAACTCTCCTCATGTTGTTGCTCGCGGCGGGGCGCCGCTTCGGTGAGTTCATAGTCTCAGTATCGCGATTTAAAGTAAACGCTCACCGGAGGCGATGCTCGGTTACCGCTTGACTTTTATTCACCGAAGTTGCGCGCACTGCCTGACCGGGTCCGTGCTTGGACCTTTGCCTATGTCATGTGGCTTGATGACGTGCCTAGCTCGAGCAGGGTTCAAGCGCCTCAATTCAGAGACGCGCCTCCTCAAGCTTGAGGGCAGCAGGCACCTTAATGTTGTAAACGATTGCACGCTGCGCTCATTGCGACTTCGTCCAGAATCCTGGCCACTACAGGAAGATCACTTCGAGCCGTGTTCAAACGGGCCACGCCCAGATCATGAGACTCCTCCTTCTTGCTACGGTCGTCCTGGCTGGCTTTGCAGATCGGCGGTTGCGTCACACGCTGACTCTCATTGCCGAGGCGGCAGCCGATCTTCCTAAGCAGCAGTCAGCCGAATACATCACATCGGCCCATCTCGACACATGGGCGATCGTTGATGCGCTTGATCGACTGAGAACGCTGATGCAACTGGTTCCGCCGAAGGAACCGAGTGAGGTTTTCTCCCCAGCACTTGCGAGCAAGCCGGACCGCATTCGAGCCGTCCGCAACGTGTCGGACCACCTGGCTAGTCGCGTCGACTACGTCGTTGCAAGGCGCACGCCGGCTCTGGGGCGCTTGAGTTGGTTCACCTTGTCGGGGGAACTAACCGGCCTGTCGTTCCTGCTGGTGCCGGGAGCGTTGGCGCCCGCGCCCAAGGTGGGTATCGATGGGCATTCGCGAAAAGATGCGTTGGATCAACCAGTGTTAGTGCCCACCCAAACTGAAGCCAGGCCAGTCGCGTCTTGCGCGGCGACTTGAAAGCTGGCGCAATACCCTCCACCCGTGGCCTCCACCGCAGCCGATCCATGAGCAAACCACCCGAGCCCGAACTGTCCTCACTTCAAACGGCCCAGAAGAGAGTGCAAGGGATTTTTTCCAGCGTGGCCCAAGCCGTTACCTCCCTAGGGCAGACTGTGGTCGACAGGCTCGAAGAAGTGGATAGAACCCGCGGGATCACGGCTGTCGTAGCAGACACTGGTCAGCGCATAGGTGAGGTCATCGCGGCGGCGGATCAGCAGCTTGGAGTAAGCGACAAGGTGGCGACTACCGGCAAAGCAGCGGCAGAGCTTTTCAGCGAGACCTCCACCCGCGTACAAAAGGCGGCCCAAAGCAGCGGTATCAGCGGTGGCCTTCAGAACAATTTTCTAGATCCAGTTCAGAAAGCCGTAAGCATCATTACCGAGAGCCCTCTGGTAAAGGAGGGGCTGGATTCTGTTGAACAGGCATATGGCAAGACACGCAATCTGGTGATGGATGTCGTCATGCCGAGCCTGCCCACCTATGATGCGAAGGAACTCCTCACGTCCACCCGGACGGAGCTCAACTACGTCGCTGCTTGCATTCTGCAGATCAGTCCCGAGGCGTCGAGTGATCTCGGGCGCAAGTTCGGACGAGTGGTCACAGCCAAGATCTCCGGGGCCACCAGTGCGGCCGCTTTGCTTGGTCTGGTGGTCACCTTCGGAAATGCCGGTACCGGCGCAGCGATCGCAGGGCTTTCAGGTGCCGCCGCGACCAATGCTACGCTTGCTTGGGTCGGTTCCCTCGTTGGCGGAGGGATGGCCGCAGGCGCGTTGCTGACGGGCGGACTAGCTGTAATTGTTGGCTATGGGACTGTCAGGCTGCTTGCTTCGGAACGGCGCGAGCTCGAAACGTTGTCGGAGATCGATCTACGGCTGGTTCAGTCGTGCTGGATGCTTGGCACGCTAGCCGACGCCTATCGCCGGCATCCCGAGCACTTCGGTGCCACAGAGGCGCAACAACTTCAGGAAGCCCTCAGGTCGCTAGCCCGGGAACTGGATGAAAATCTGGAGTTGTTGTGCGCGCCGCTAGACGCCACTCGCCAAGTGGCCCTGCGCCACCACGCCATTCCCGATCTGCAAAGGACCGTCATTGAGCGATGGGACATCTACTTGAACTGGGCGTCTTCACCAGACGGCCGAGCGTGGCACGCCGAAAGGGCTGCGGCGGCAGCGACGCTGCCGAAGGGACTCTCTCCAGCGGGCGATCCTGCGTGCCCCGAGGCCGATACTCGCGAAGACAAGCATTTGCTGATGCAAGGTCATGCGCACTCGGTCATTGGGGGCGTATTTGCCGCATTGCTCACTGGCGAACCGTTAGACGACTCGATGCAAAGCAGGCTCGTTTTGCAAGCTATTCGGCGCAGCACGATAAGCTTGGCCAACGCCTCCGCGGCAGAAATTGGCGACTATCTTCGGTCGCTATCGCCCGAGCAACTGCGCGGTGTCGCCTCGAACGTCAAGGGCATCTACCATGAGCTCTGGTACGTCGAGCAATACAACAACCTGCATGAGGACTCGTTCGCGCGTGTGTTCGGTGTCACCAATCACGCTGGTGCCGATGTGCAGATCTGCGATTCCGACACTGGCCAGGTCATCCGTGAAGTGCAACTGAAGGCGGTGGCCACGTCTGCCGAGGTCCGGGAGCACTTGCAGCGCTATCCGCACATCAACGTGGCGTCCACGGATGAGGTGGCTGCCTCGATGCACAACTCCGCTGTACACAGTACCGGCGTTTCCAACGAGGAGCTGCATGCCCGCACGACCACGAGTCTGGATGCGCTCCATAACCACACCATTTTCCATCGCGCGAGTGACGTAGGGCTAGCCTCCCTTGGAGTCGCGTCGATGGCCGAACTTCTGCAGATGCTGCGCGGCGAGCGGAAGTTTCCTGAAGCCGTGACTAAGAGCATCTCTACTGCCGCCACCGCCGTCGGAGCAACTGCGCTCACAGCCTTCCTCTTCAGCTAGGCTGTTGAAGCGCCGACGGGCACGACGTCATTCCAAGCGAGAAGCAGAGGTCATTCTTGATCTGCTGATGCGAGGAGCGTGACCGCTGGCGGGGATTTCTGGACGGTTTGCGGACGGCCACTACCAGGTGAAAGAAGCTGCCCAGGAGGCAATCGATGCCTACTTTACGGAGCGGAATTGGTACTTCCTCAAGCACCCGAAGCGCGCAGGAAGAAGATCTGGGGTGTCGAGCGGGCGGTTGCTACGTTCACTGAGGACAACAACTGCAAGGCCCCCGCCTATAGATAGACGGCGGAACCAAGCAATGTTCGCGGTTCGGCCAATAGCGGACTTAGAGCATTTGTCGCTCGAACCGGCAGCCCTTGCTCTCCGCGAGCTCGATAAGCTCATGCGCGATCGCCTGCACCTCCGCCAATTCGACCGAGGCAGCTTGCCGACACCAAGAGACCTTCCAACCGTCCCGGCCTGAGGTCAAACCCAACTCATACGTGGTGCCGTCCATGACGCCAGGTGGGCCGAGACGAGGTCCAAGCCGCAGAGCAAGCATTCTCTTCAAAAAGTCATTGGCCTTGTCCAGCGGCACCTTCGCTCGGACATAAATGGGCTTGGCGGCAGGCCATTCAAGTTCGTCCCTCTGAGGGGTCACAAACGAAATCTCAGCTTCGCTGGCCCGAAAACCGTGTACAGCGCGCAACTCGAGTTCAAGCGTGCTCTGACGGCCGCCCGAAACAATAAGGGAAAGCGCCCACGGCCTCCAGTCCTCCACTGATTCAGATTCGCTCATCATCGTTCCTCGAGAGATCAGAGCTTAGTTCCGTCGGCGGCACGGGGGAAGCCGGAAGATGAAAGAGCTCGGCAACCCGCTTCTCCAATGCGAAGTGCGCAAACTCGCTCTTATAGCGCCTCTTGCCATCGGAGCGGACGTGATCTGTCGCCACGACATACATATGCAGAGATCGATTACGCTTGTACTTGCTGCCATCAGGAGCGCGGTCTTGCTGCGCCTCGCGTCGAAACTCGTCAAGTGTAAAAAGCCAGATCTGCCCACCTTCCGACATATCCACGAGAGCGATGATCTGGGCAGGAGAGTGGTGGTCAACCGTCCAGTTGAGGGCCCCTGGCCCAGTGCCTCCGGCCGGCCTCGGCGCCAAGTTGGTCTTCACCTGAATCGTCAACGGGACTCTAGACACTGGCGAATACGCCACCAGGTCAATCCCCGTGTCTGTGCTCATCGGCGAAGACTCAATGCCCCGCGCCAACAACTGATACTGCACCATCAGTTCGCCACACCGCCCAATCTGGGCCGCCGACAAGGTCATTTTGAAGCCCTCAGTCGTAACGGGACGAGACTCGATCTGATCTCGTTCTCTTGGGGAAAAAAGGAGTTGATCTATTTGACAAGCCTCGCAAGATCGGGGTTGTCCAGAAACGAACTCATGCTTGGTGTCAACGCCAGTCGAGCGGCCTCGGCAACTGTGAGATCGATCTTGCCTTGTTGGATCATCCCAGACGCCGAGTAGTAGTACCCATTGCAAAGATTTGCCACGAACTTTGCCCCGTCGCTCGACGCTGGGTCATTGTTGGGGATCGAGTACCCCAAGTTGTTGAATAGTTGAGTCAGCTTGCTTTCATAGCCGTCCACGTAGCGGCTCATGGCTGGGCATTGGACGGAATTGCCTGTTGCCTTCTTGAGAGCCCCCGCACGTTGGTGAGCGATGGCGATGATTCTTGCTCGCGGTGCGATGGCTTGGTTGGTTCCCGTGGCGAACGAGATATTGGTGTTCGTGATCCCAGGGGCAGCTGATAGTCCCGCCTGTTCACCCGGATTCCGAGGCGTTGACCGCGATGAATCGGCGTCATTTGCAGACGGCTTGAACACAGCCGCTATGCCGGGATTGTTTGACTCTTCACCAAACCGCTCAATGAACGCTTCGGTGACTTTGGCGTTTCGTGAATAGCGCCTCGCCAGATCCAGCGCCGCAGTTGCTAGCTTGGTTTGCTGACGCTGAGCTGCCCATGCCGCAAATATCACCCAAGTATTGGTTGTCTCTGGGGCAAGTACCGTGAGGACACGAACCGTGCTGTCGAGCGCATAGTCCTTTTCGCCGTTTCGAACCATCGCAAGCCCAAGCGCGACCAGTCCATCAACGTTCAATGGATCTGCCCTTACTGCAGCGGACGCCGCGCGTAGCACCGCCTGAGGGGGTTCGCCACTGTCCGCTAGCCAACGCGCCTGCATCGACCACCAACGATAGGCATCGATATCTCGCTGAACACTGGCCGTAGCGACCAAGGGCGCAATCTCCTTGAGTCGCTCAGAGATGCCGTTTGCAGTTGACAGAAGCTCGGTCTGAACGGCGAACGCCTGGAGGAAGGCAGAGACGTCATTTCTCGATATGACAGATGCTGCGACTGGGGAGGAGCCCAAGTAGATTGGAGGTGGGCTCAAAGCAAGGTGGCTGGCGGCATCGGCATGAATCAGCAACTCTTCGGCTATCCACCCGCTGCGCCCGTCGGCCATCTCAATCTGAACGAAACCATTCATCGAGCCAAGGTCGCTCCTCAGAAGGACATCGCCGCGGGACAGCACCGTTACCACTGGGTTCTTCGCGCCAGGGGCACTGCGGACATTGGCTTTCATTGCTGCGACAGCAAATCGAACGGCGCCCTCGTTGACCTCCAAGGCTTGAGATTGCGTCTTGAATGTCGGCAACTCGGCGCTTCTGGATTGCGGCTGAGGGGGTGAGGCCTGGAATGCAGCGCTCGGGGATACAGAGATGGCTGCCTTCTCATTCCTGCTTGTCTCTCCGCCATTGCTGGCGATGCCAACGACTGCGACGAGGGCCAAAAGTCCGATGATTCCCCAGGGAGTTCCTGAGCCGCTTTCACCCTTCTTGGCTTCGCGTTTGGCTTCAGCTGCGGCTTGCTTTTCTCGCGCTTTGCGATCGCGTTCAGCGGCTCGCTCTCGGTCCTGCCGCTCCCGCCTTTGGCGTGCTGCGTCCGCCTGAGCCTGAGCACGGCGTTTGATGACCTCGTCAGCGATGCTTCGAGCGAGAGCTTCTGGGAGGCCGCGACCGAGCAATGCGCCAAGAAGCACATCTCGATTGTGACCACCTTCGGACAGGCTGTTGGCCAGTTCGACCATCTCCTCAAGAAACATTCGGGATGCTGTCTTTGCGTCGAAGTCCGCATCCTCGGCGTCCTCGGCGCTACCTCGTCGAATTTGAGCGTCATACTCGGCGCGCTTCTGTGGATCGGACAACACTGCGTAGGCTGCACCAATCTCCTTGAATCGACGCTCGGCTACTCCAACGTTTTCGGGGTTCCGGTCGGGATGCCAGCGCATGGCTCCGCGGCGATAGGCATCCTTGATCTCGGCGGCAGTGGCATTGGGCGGCACGCCCAGGACATCGTAGAAGGTCGACACAATAGGAGATTCACACTTTCAGTGGATGCATCGGGTTGACCTGTTAGGCCAAGCATCGTCCTTGTCGGCGGTAGCATTCAATGCTCTCTCGACCCGTTTGCCACAGCGCTGTTTTGGTGGAATCGCCAATTGTTTCCCAGTAAAACCATTGTGAAAAGGGAAGTAATTCACGCAATCAGCTGGGGGATGCACGTGATCGCTCAGCCATCCGTCAACCGCGCACGGACCTCCTCAAGCTTGATGATGGGAAGTGAATGATGTCGGAGGAATGCGGCAAGCCCTTCGTCGCTGAGGCGAGCTCGATAGGCTTCTTCGGCGGCACTGGCCATGACCCGTAGAGGGCTCGTCCCCGATCGCCGAAATTTCCCCCGCGAGGTGTCCACTGATTCAGTCATTTTGCTCGTGGTCTCATGGCTCGCGCTTCATCCAACCCTGGTAGTCAGCGCCAGCATCCACCTTCGAGGGTAACTGGCCTGTGGGAGAAGCAATTGAAGGCTACCCGAGCTTCCACAAGAACCCATAGGCCGATCTTTGCCTCCGTCTGAGGACATTGCTAATGGGGCCAGACGTGTCCTTGCCAAGGCTCGCCGCGGCTGCCGTCAGACTGCAATGTTCGGCGACGACGCGGCCATCTAGGTCAAGTTGAAGTACTGGGGTTTGCTTGCCGCGATTGGCTTCTTTATTCCTCCAGTTCTTTTGCCGAATCAGCTCTTTGGTGAACTGGTCGACCACGCCCATTTCGACTGCAAGATTGCGGAGGTTGATGGATAGCCTGCCCAGGGCGTGTTTGAACTCGCCAGAGAGCCTTGTCATGGATTCACCTGCGAGAAATCGTGCAAGGCATTCATTCAGTTGCGCGTAGCTCAGCGTTCTTTTCGCACTCATCGTGCCTAGCCGGTACGCGTGCCTGAGGTTCTCACTTTGCGTGACCCACTCGAGGTTGTCCCTGTGTGGGTTTGCCCTGTTGGCGTCGATGTGGTTCACGACGGGCTTGTTGTCGGGATTGGAGATGTAGGTTTGTGCTACCAGCCGATGGACAGTTCTGGAGTTGGCCTTGTTTCCTTGCCACAAAGCAACGTAGAGATATCCGTTCTCATTGAGGCATGGTGTGATCTGGTTTCCCGTCTTCGAGTTGATGACCTTGCCGTCGATGCCAATCAGATAGTTCTCGAATCCTGAGATGACTTCAAAGGCTATCTCCTAGCCCATTCGTTGAATACGGTGCGCCGGAAGCCTCCAAAAGTTGTCGGAATCGCTCTCGTGCAAAAGGGTGCAGGCGCGCTGCCGTGCTTCTTTCCTCGGGATCAGTAGCGGTACGGGCGACTACGAGCAATGTCAGCGCATCCGCCGCTGCTCGGCGAAGCGTTGACATCACTTGTGGACTGGTTTCGTTCTTGGGTTCTGTTTTCATTGATGAGTTATTTGGGGAATGGGGTATCTGCCATCGGTCAATGTCTGACGACGACCGGTGAGGAAAAATTGCGCGGCGTCCGATTGCACAGATGCAGCTTGCGCTCCAGAACCTGATCTCGGGCGTCAAGCGCGCCGACGCACCTGCCGCGAGGCAATCGTCACGAGATCGGACTACTACTCCCGGGTGCCGACGATTTGTGCACGAGCTAGATCGTGATGGCTTTCAACTTGAAGCCGATGTTGCGGATGGCGCGTGCGGCAATGAATGCGGGACTGGGGTCAAACCAATTGGATGTCAAAGCGCCAGAGTCGACGCGTGTGGGAACAGCTGCCGGGAAACCCATCGATAGGATGGTGAGTTTCCTGGTCTTCATCACTTGTTCTTGGTCTTCACCAACTGCCCGGAGGGCAGCGTCATCGGATGAAAGCATGTCCGCTTGCCTCGCCACAGACGGCGGATCCGTTGCGGTCAGCGCTACTCTGTGACGGTAAAAAATTTCCAAGCGATCCGTGCGCTTGTGTCGACGATTCGAGGCTTGACTACTTTGTACTGATTGCCCGAGGCTTTTCAGATGATCCCGATCTGAGTAGCTCGTGACTGATCTCTCGCGTCCCCAGGCCTACAAATATCTGGTGAGCTTCGACCATGCCATGACTGTCATCGCGGTCACAATCATCCAGGCCAAACAGTAGAACAGGCGACTGAACGTGAGCCGCCTCGCAAGCTTGAGATACCTTCGCAACACGTAGACAAGACCCGCAATTGCTCCGAGCGTTGCGGGGAAGCCCGCCAACGCTGCATAGTTCGCTTCGTCAAGCAATGGCGGCAGTCGAAAGGGATGAACAATCCAGAAGACAAATAGCCACCAAAGATGAAATAGGTGGCTGAGGGGGGAGAACTGAGGCGGGTCGGTTGGCGAAGGCAATGGCATCGAATTGTTGTCGATCATTGTTGGTCGCTTGCAGGTGTGTCGAAGTCGCGCAATGTCCAGACTTCAAGCAGTTGAGGTGTTTGTGCTGAGTCTCAACAGCGATTCGTACTGTTCGGGATCGGTAACACGAAGGTAGTCCGCCAATCTCGACCGGAGATATTCCCGGACACGAAACACTGGCGCATGGGGGTCCCGAACTGATCCTTCTCTTTGAAACCACGCATTGGCTCTGGCGGCTTCTTCAGCATCGCCAAGGGATTGCGCAAGTGTGCGTTTGTCGACTTCAGTCATGAACAGGGTGTGATAAAGCCACCTTGTCTGTTCTTCGGTCATCCAGCGAGTCGTGCGGTCATGGAATCGCTTGAGCATGAGTGCAGTGCGGCCTCCCTCGCCAACCTCCTCAAGCCACAGGTGGACATTGAATGGGTAGCCCAATGTGTCTGCCCATGCGCGATCCAGCTCTGACTGTTCTGTCACACTGAAATGCTTGAGCAGTTCCTCCATCTCGGGGCGGGCGAGGGGATCCAATCGGAGTGGCGATGCGAGGCTGCCTCCCAAATGTTGAGCCCAGCTCACATGAGTCGCTTGTAGCTGATCTCGACCAAGGATCACAACCGTGGTTTCAAATGGCGCCGCCTGTAGGGCAGGGAGAAGATGTGCCACGAGGAAGTCACCCAGGATCCCTTGAGTGGTTTCGTAGTCATCAACAATGAGTAGCAGTCGGTCTACGCCCAGGAGCTTAGACGGGCTTGGTTTGAACGCATCTTCGGCCGCATACCCTGCCAATGCGGCTGTCATGTCTTTCACGAAAGCGGCTGCTAGGGGAACAAGGGCGTTTTCTCGTACTGAATTCCTGAGTGCCGCCGCACCGCCGACCCCCAGCTTGTTCCACCAACTGACCGCCTCCCTCGCGAGCGTGACGCTGCTGCCCAGAAGTCGGGATATGGTTTCGCGGTTCTCCTCAATCTTCTTCTCGACCGCTGAAACGTCGAGCATTCCCTTGGTCGCCGGGAAGAGATCGTTGAGTGGCTTTCCCACAGAGACTGCTGAGTCGAGGATGCTCATCAGAACGTCCGGAGATACGTCCCCGTCCTGAGGCAACTCCGTGACGATCTGCCGACGAATATGGGCATACGCTGCCTCCACCTCGCCCACCTGTGGGAAGAGGACGCGAAGTGGCTTGCGGGTTGGACTTGCCGTCTTGCCCGAATCAATCAGGTAACGCACGGCCCGAAACGTGGTCTGTGAGGCGTCGTCGCTGCCTGCAATCCGCATGGTCAAGAATCTGCGGCTTCGAAGATCCAGTTGACTCGCGACATGGTCGAAGAGTGCCGTCTTCCCGATGCCGCCAGGTCCTTCAATACTTTGAATTACAAGCTTGCGACCGTCGTGATGAAGTTGCCCCTGCAGCACTCTGCGCAGTTGAGCACCGGCGGCGTCCCTGCCGACGTAGAGACCAGACCCCATTCCCACCTCCTGTATTCGAAACGAATTGTGAACTATGTACTACAACAGGTCGAAGAGGAAGTGGGGCAGGCCGGATCAGCCAACAGTGGTCTGCGGCTGATGATTGGCCTCTGTCGGCAGCGCAAGTCTTGCGCAGCCGATCTCACGCATGCAGTCTGGACGCTAGGTCTTCGCCTCGAATGGACGCATATCTAAGCACCATGGAGTAGTCGCTCCAACCCATGATCCTGCAGATCTCGACGTCGCTGAACATCCAGCTCCCGTCTGGCTTGCGAAGTTCGAACCAACGACAGCAGGCCTCATGGCGAAGGTCGTGCTCCTTGAAATCAGGCACCTTGGCGTAAGTGAACAAGCGTCGGAACACTTGGCCAAGAGCGTCGGTGGCAGAGTCCAGGCCCTCTGGCGTGCCGTCCCACCAGTGAAAGAGCAGGCCTGTCTTGCTCTCGGTGTAGGTGCGCAGCAGTTCGACTAGGCTCGGTTTGAGGGGCACGGTCCGCGGTTTGACTTCCCCGTGCCTGCCCTTGGAGCCCATAACCTGCATGAAGCCGCGATCCAGGTGCAAGTGGTCCGTATGGACCCGGTAGGCCTCGCGCTGGCGCATGCCGGTGTCCAGGATCAGTTCCACAAACATCTCGAGCTCGGGATCCGCGGCTCGGTGCCAGGGCTGACCTTCGAACTTTTTGCCTTGCAGGGAGAGCTTCACACGCTCGTACTCGGCGGGCAGCATGCGGCGATCGCGCTGGACATCCTTCTTGGCTCTTTTGGCTTTCTCTCCTGGCTTGATGGGCAGGGCGGCGAGCTTCTTTGTGTCGTCTCTGGTGTAGACGCTGTAGCCGCGCTTGAGGCCGCGAAATGGGTTGGCTGGTGGCTGCTTGTCGATGTCGGTCGTTTGGCGATGGTGCCAGTCCAGGATTCGGCCATACAGGCCGACCTTCTTGCGAATGGTGCCTGGCGCATTGTTGTTGACGAACTTGAGCTTGTGGATGAACTGATCGACCCAGGGGGCTGTGAGGTCGTTCACCTTTAGACCAAGGATGTCACCGGTCGTGGCGTCCAGCAACTGCTTGTCCATCGAATTGCTGTGGCCTGCTCCCTCGAAGGCATTGATCACTTCAAGGACGGTGGGGTTCGCTGCTTTGGGAGCAGCTGCGGCCAATTCTCGGGGGACGATGCCGTTCTTGAGCAGGCGCTCAAGTTGCTCACCGTAGGCGCGGGCTTCTGCCTCAGTATCGAAGGTGTCGTAGTAGGGCTTGGGTAGCAGCTTGTTGACCACACGCAACTGAAAGCGCTTGCCCATTGGTTTGACGTTCATGGGATCTCCTGGGGAGCAGGAGCATAGCCAAACTGGCGAGCGGTGGGTGTGGTAGACCTACCGATTTTCTGTGGTAGCGAAGCCGTTTGAGGCTGATTTTGGCACTTTTGTTAGTAAGTGCTATTGCCTAAGTGCTTGATTCTATTGGCCTGCCCGGCAGGGATCGAACCTGCGACAACCTGCTTAGAAGGCAGGTGCTCTATCCAACTGAGCTACGGGCAGACAGGCGCCGCAAAGCGGCGCTGCCGGGTGGGGATTTTGCCACGGGGCATGATGGGCCGATTCGGAGGCCCGACATGCCTGACAAGCTCCCCACCCGCGACGACCCATTCGATCTGCAGCGCTTTATCGACGCCCAGGCGCCGGTGTACGAGCAGGTTTGCACCGAACTGGCGGCGGGCGACAAGCGCAGCCACTGGATGTGGTTCGTCTTCCCGCAACTGGCGGCGCTCGGCCGCAGCACGACGGCGATTCACTTCGGCATCCGGTCGCAGGCCGAGGCAGCGGCTTATCTGGCGCATCCCAAGCTGGGCGAGCGACTGCGTCATTGCACGAGCCTGGTGCTGGGCGTCCAGGGGCGCAGCGCGCATCAGATCTTCCATTCACCCGACGACCTGAAGTTCCGTTCGTGCATGACGCTCTTTGGCGCCGTTGCGCCAGACGAGCCGCTTTTCGCGCAGGGATTGGCGCGCTACTTCGACGGCCAAGCCGACCCGCTGACGCAGCAATGGCTGGCCGCCCAGGCCTGAGGCTGGTGGTGCGGATCCGCAACGGTGGGGAGGGGCAATCGCGGCGCTCCCACTAGCATGGCGAGCGGCGCGGCGTGGCCGGCGCTTTTCTTGCAGGAGCTTGTGGATGCTTGCTGGTCGCCCTCTCGTGTTTTCTTCGGTCGTCAATGAAAACGACAGGTCGCTGGACCGGGCCGATCTTCGGCCGCCTTTGGGCATGGGCATCGCGGCGCCTGGGCGACCTCTGGCCCACCAGTTGCTGCTCACGTGCCTGTTCGTTGCCGCTTCGTTTGCAGTCAACGGTTATTACTTCGGTGGTGCGGATCACGCCATCCACTTCGCCTTCATCGAACGCGCGCTCCACCCGGAATTTCTTGCCGGCGACCCGCTGGTCGACCGCGCGCAGTTCCACCCCACATTTCTCTGGCCCGCCATCGCGGCCTTGATGCACCTGGCACCGCTGGAGTGGATCTACCTTGCGCTGCAGGCCGCCTCCGCGGCCTTGATGTTCTCGGGCGTGGCGGCTCTGGCGCGTGCGCTGTCACCTCGGCAGGTCGCCAGCCTGGCCGGCGTGCTCGCGGCGTGCATGGTTCTCTTCGCCAGGTTCTCGAGCGCGGGCCTGGCGAGCTTCGATGTCATGTTGCTCAATCGCAGCCTGTCGCTCGGCCCACTTCTGTTCGCCCTTGCGCTGGCCGCCCAGGGGCGCTTCCGCGCAGCGTTCCTGTTGACGGGACTGACATTCAACATCCACCCGACCACGGCTGCGCACGGCGCGATCCTCGTGTGGTTCGCTGCGGCATTCGGCCCGAGGCGGCTTGTCGATGCGCTCAGGGAGCCCTTGTGGTTCCTGCTCGGGGCAGCGCCGCTGCTCGTCCTCATGGCAACCACCGGGGGTGCCGCAGGCGTGCCTGCGCATCCGCCCAAGGACTGGCAGGACGCTCAGCGCCTGTTGCTGTGGTTCCACCACTTCCCGTCGCTGTGGCCCCGCAGCTACTGGATTGCTCTGCTTCCGCCTTTGGTGGCGATCGCCGTCAGCCAATGGACGAAGCGTGATCGTGTGGTCCTGGCCTGCCTTTGCGGCATCGTGGCGGCCTGCGCTGCCGGCTATGTGGGCGTGGAGCTTTTAGGCTTTCCCGCGGCCTTGCAACTTCACTTGCAGGAGACCTTGCGTTTCCTGCCCTATGTGGCCGCGGCAGCGTTGGCCCCCTGGGCCGCGGCAGCCTGGAACCAGGGCAGCGCCGGCAAAGTCCGCGCGATCGTTGCGGTCACCGCGCTGAGTCTCGACCAAGTGCTGACGTACCCGGGCGGTTATTCGATGGCATCCACGGTGTCGTTCTGGGTCCTGGCGCTGGTGTTGGTGCTCGAGATCTTCAGGCCACGGGCGCAGCGGGCGACGAGGCAAGAGGCAGAGCCTTCGCTTCGCTGGGTCGTCGGTGTGGTGCTGGTCGCTGCGATCGGCGGGCACCTGTATCGGCACGTGCCCATCGCATCGACGTACGAGTCGTACTACGAAAGCCGCATCACCCAATGGGCGCGAGCCAACCTCCCTGCGGATGCCGTCGTCGCCATCCCACCGTACTACTACATCGGACACGCACCGCTGCTCAACTTCCGGTGGGCAGCGGGGAGGCGAATCCTCGGCACGCTCAAGGATGGCGGCGAGACGACGTTCAGCCTGTCGTACTTCGAGGAGTGGCGCCAACGCATCGAAGACGCCATCGGCCATCCGCTCGACTTCAGCATTCCGGAGGACTTCCGAAATCACAGGAACGATTGGATCGAGCAGGCGGTGGCCGACTACGGCAAGGCCGACGCGGCGCGCTTTGCCCTGCTTGCCGCAAAGTACGGCGTAACGCATGCCATCACCGAGATCGGGGCGGCGGTGCAGCCGGAATTGCCGGTCGTCTACCAGGATGATCGGTACAGGATGTACCGTGTTTCCGCGCCCTGAAGCGGGCGGGCGCATGACCCAGCGCCCAAAATGAAAAGGGGACAGCAGCCTAAGCTACTGTCCCCATTCATGTTTCCTTGGTCGGAGCGGCGGGATTCGAACTCGCGACCCTCTGCTCCCAAAGCAGATGCGCTACCAGGCTGCGCTACGCTCCGACAAGCCTTCTATTCTAACCTGACTTTAGTCTGATCAACGGCGTTCGAACTGGGTCTTGCCAAAAAGAATGTCGCGCGCCTTGTCGTCGGTCAGGGGCTTGCGCAGATCCGCCAGCACCTTCACGCCGCGCTGAACGGCAGGGCGAGCCTCAATCCCTTCGAACCAGCGCTTGAGTTTGGGAAAGTCGTCCAGCTCGATGCCCTGGCCTTTCCAGTTGCGCAGCCAGGGGAAGATGGCGATGTCGGCGATGGAGTATTCGGGCCCGGCAACGAAGCGGCTCTTGCCCAACTGCTTGTCGATGACGCCGTAGAGGCGCTTGGCCTCGTTGGTGTAGCGGTCGATGGCATAGGGCACTTTCTCCGGCGCATAGAGCCGGAAGTGGTGGGCCTGTCCCAGCATCGGCCCCACGCCGCCCATCTGGAACATGAGCCATTGCAGGACGTTGTAGCGCTCCCGGTCGCCCGGGGGCAGGAACTTGCCGGTCTTGCCGGCCAGGTAGACCAGGATCGCGCCGGATTCGAACAGCGAGATGGGGCGGCCGTCCGGGCCCTGTGGGTCGGTGATGGCCGGGATCTTGTTGTTCGGGCTGATCGCCAGGAAGTCCGGCTCGAACTGCTCGCCCTTGCCGATGTTGATGGGATGGGCTCGGTAGGGCAGGCCGCACTCTTCCAACATGATGTGGACCTTGTGGCCGTTGGGGGTGGGCCAGGAATAGACGTCGATGGTCGGCTCTGACATGAAGCGATCTTTCATGGAAGACACAAAGAGCGGGCAGCATAGCCACAGACTCGAATTCGTGCTGCGGCCGGCGCCGCACGGGCCGCGGACGCGTGCGTGCAGGGGCTTTCATGCCTGCAGCCGAAGTCATGCCGATGTCACGGCAGCGAAACGCCGTCTTCATGGGCGCGCACGAGACTACCGCGACATGAGAGCTTTGCCCGACGCGACCTGGCCCCTGCCCGACAACCTGCTGCGCACCGCGCCGCACCCTCCCGCCGCCGTACCGGCCCAGCAGATCGTGCTGCCGACACCGGTCGATCCCGCCTCGCCGCCGGCGCCCGCGCTCGACGTGCGCTGGGCCAGGCACCAAGACGAAGTGCGCGCCGCCCAGCGACTTCGTCATTCGGTCTTTGCCGACGAAATGGGCGCACGCCTCGCGACGCCGCTGGCTGGTCACGACATCGACTTGTTCGACGATTACTGCGAGCACCTGCTGGTCAGCGACGAAGCGACCGGCGAGGTCATCGGGACCTACCGCGTGCTGACGCCCGTCCAGGCGCGCCGGGTCGGCAGCACCTACAGCGACACCGAGTTCGACCTGACGCGCCTGCGCGATCTGCGCGGCCAGATGGCGGAACTGGGCAGAAGCTGTGTGCATCCGGCACACCGGCAGGGCGGCGTGATCATGGCGCTGTGGGGCGCGCTCGCGGGCTTCATGCACCGCAACAAGCTGGACCTCATGATCGGCTGCGCCAGCATCCCGATGCACCACCCGGGCTTGCCGCACGGCCATGCTGCTGCAAGCATCTGGCGCGAGGCAGCAGCGGCCCACATGGCGCCGGTGCGCTATCAGGTCCAGCCTCGTCTCTCGTTGCCGATGGATGGGGTGGACGCTTCGCTGAAGGTCGAGGCGCCGGCGCTGATCCGGGCCTACCTGCGCCTGGGCGCACGCGTGCTCGGAGCGCCAGCCTGGGATCCGGACTTCAACACGGCCGACCTGCCGCTCATGTTGCGCCTGAATGACCTGCCGTCACGCTACCGGCGCCGCTTTCTGGGACCGGATCGCTAGAGTGCCCTGATTCCAAAGGGAAAAATGGAACGATTCACGGAAATGTCACATTCGACTTGGACACTGTCATGATTCTGAAATCAACAACGGCGCGTTGCCGCGCCTGTTAGAACAGTGTTCATGCCCGCCAATTCCACCGATCCTGCACAGACCGCCGCGGCCGAGCCGGGTGCCATGCTGCTGGACCGGGACCACAGCATCCTGGCCTTCAACGAGCGAGTGCTCGACTGGGCCCTGCGCGCGGACGTGCCGCTGGTCGAGCGGCTGCGCTACCTTTGCATCGTCTCGTCCAATCTGGACGAGTTCTTCGAAGTGCGTGCCGCGCCGCACCTGCTGGCCCACGGCGCCGGCGACCTCAAGGGCGACTACAGCGTCGAATCCTTCCAGCAGCTGTCGCAGGCGGCGCACACGCTGGTGGCGCGCCAGTACAAGCTCTACAACGATGACCTGATGCCCACCTTCGCCAGGCAGGGCATCCAGATCATCTCGCACAGCGATCGCAACGCCGCGCAGCGTGCCTGGGTGCAGGACTATTTCGAGCGCGAAGTGCGCCCGCTGCTCATTCCCGTCGGGCTCGATCCGGCGCACCCGTTCCCGCAGGTGGCGAACAAGTCGCTCAACTTCATCGTTCGTCTCAGCGGCGTGGATGCCTTCGGGCGCGACAACCCGATCGCCATCGTCAAGCTGCCGCGCGTGGTGCCGCGCATCGTCCGCATGCCGGCCAAGGTCTCCGGCGGCAAGACGCTGTTCGTGGCGCTGTCGAGCATCGTGCGGGCCAACCTGCACAGCATGTTCCCGGGGCGGCAGGTGGGCGAGTTCTCGCAGTTCCGCGTCACGCGCCATTCCGATCTGGCGGTGGACGAGGAGGACGTGAAGAACCTGCGCACCGCGCTGCGCCAGGGCCTCGAGTTTCGGCACTTCGGTCGGGCGGTGCGCCTGGAGGTGTCGGCCAGTTGCGCTGAATCGCTTTCGAGCTTTCTGCTCACCCAGTTCGACCTTCCGCCCGAATCGCTGTTTCGCGTGCATGGCCCCGTGAACCTGGCGCGCCTGACGCAGATGATCGACCTGTTGGACGAGCCGAAGCTGCTGTTTCCGCCCTATGTGGCGTCGTATCCGGTCACGCTGTCCAGCGGCCAGAGCTTCTTCGAGCGCTTGCGGCGCGGCGACGTGATGATCCACCAGCCCTTCGAAAGCTTCGACGGCGTGCTCGCCTTCCTGCGCGAGGCCGTGCTGGACCCGCACGTGCTGGCCATCAAGCAGACCATCTACCGCACCGGCCCCGAGTCGGAGCTGATGGACCTTTTGCGCGAGGCGGTGCGCCGCGGCAAGGAAGTGACCGTGGTGGTGGAGCTCAAGGCCCGGTTCGACGAAGAGGCCAATATCAACTGGGCCGAGCGGCTGGAGTCGATCGGTGCGCAGGTGCTCTACGGGGTGGTGGGCCTGAAGACGCACGCCAAGATGCTGCTCGTCACGCGGCGCGAGGGGCGGCGGCTGGTGCGCTACGGCCACCTTTCCACCGGCAACTACAACCCCAAGACCGCGCGGCTATACACCGACCTGAGCCACCTGACCGCCGACCCGCAGCTGACAGCGGACATGGAGGCGGTGTTCGTGCATCTGGCCAGCCAGGCCAGGCTGCCCAAATTGCATCGCATGTGGGTGGCACCCTTCGATCTGCAGCGCAACATCGTCGCGCGCATCGACGCTTTGGGCGCGGCGGCCCAACGCGGCGAGCCAGCTCGAATCGTGGCCAAGATGAATGCGCTGACCGACGAGGCGCTGATCGAAGCGCTGGTGAAGGCCGGCAGCAAGGGCGCGCGCATCGACCTGATCGTGCGAGGCGCCTGCATGCTGCCGCCGCAAGTGCCCGGCTACACCGACAACATCCGCGTGCGCTCGGTCATCGGCCGCTTCCTGGAGCATTCGCGCGTCTTCTACTTCCGCCAGGGCGAGGATGAAGCGCTCTACCTGTCGAGCGCGGACTGGATGAACCGCAACATGCTGCGCCGGGTGGAACTGGCCTGGCCGGTCACCGACCCCAATCTGCGCCAGCGGATCATCGATGAATGCTTGGTGGCCTACCTGCACGACGGCCGCGACGCCTGGGAGCTGGGCGCCGACGGCGTGTACCGCCGCGTGATGCAGGACACGCATTCGGACGAGGCCGGTGCGTCACGCACCATCGAAGCCCACGGTGCCCAGAGCGCGCTCATGGGGCGCTATGCCTCACGCAGCCTCAAGGCCCCGGCGCGGCGATGACGGCGCACTTCGAGAAAGGGAGACCATGGACCTGATTTTCTGGCGCCATGCCGAAGCTGAAGACTGGACCGAAGGCTGCGACGACATGGCGCGCGTGCTCACCCCGCGGGGCGAGAAGCAGGCCAAGCGGATGGCCAGCTGGCTCGACCGCCAATTGCCAGAGGGCGCGCGAATCCTCTGCAGTCCGGCGCAGCGCTGCGAGCAGACCGTGCTCGCGCTGGGGCGCAAGTACAAGCTGCGCACGGAGCTGGCACCCGACACCACGCCCGATGCGCTGTTGGCCGCCGCGGGCTGGCCGAACGGCAAGTCGGTGGTGCTGCTGGTGGGGCACCAGCCCTCGCTCGGCCAGGCGATCTCGTTGCTGCTGGGTCTGCGCCAGGACAGTTGCGCGGTACGCAAGGGATCGTTGTGGTGGCTGCGCACGCGCGAGCGCGACGGCGACACCCAGACCATCGTGCAGACGGTCCAGGCGCCCGAGCTGATCTGACTCAGCAGCCCGACAGTCGCATGCGCCAGCCGATGCGCTGCCAGGACAGCGCTTCCTCGCGCAGCAGGTGGGCGGATTGCGGATACCGCTCCGCCCAGTCGCCCTTGACCGTGACGCGGAACTCGCGCTCGCTGCCATTGGAGACCCGCAGCGCGCCCGATTCCGGCGCCCGGCGCGCATGGCAGAGCACGACCGCCAGGCGCAGCGCCATCAGTTGCGCCGCGAAGGTCGCATCTTCCAGCGATGGTTCCACCTTGCGCAGCTTGCCGTGGTGACCCAGGACCAACTGGCTCAGCACGTTCATTTCGCTCACGTCGAAGCCGGCTGCGTCGGTGTTGCCCAGGATGTAGGCTCCATGCTTGTGATAGTCGCTGTGCGAAATCTGGATGCCGACCTCGTGCAATTGGGCCGCCCAGCGCAGCTTGCGCAGCGACCGGCCCGGCCGGGTGAGGGTGCTGGCGTCGCGCGCCGCCGGCATCAGCTGCACGAAGATCTCGCTGGCTGCGTCGGACACCCGCTGGGCCTGGGCCGCGTCGGTGCCGAAGCGGGCTGCCAGCCGCGCGACGGTGGCCGTGCGCATGTCGGCCAGGTTGTCGTCCCGGGTGAGCAGCTCGTACAGGACGCCGTGGCGCAGCGCGCCCTGCGCCACCCGCATTTCTGACACATCGAGCAGGTCGAACACCGCGCGCAGCACTGCCAGGCCACCGCCGATCACGGGCTTGCGATCTTCGCGCAGGCCTTCGAGGCGGATCTTGTCGGCGCTGCCGGCTCGGATCAGGCGATCCATCAGCCAATCGAGGCCCTCGCGCGTGACCAGCCCCGGGGCAGCGCCCGCGCTGGCCTGCAGGATGTCGGCGACAGCGCCGATGGTGCCGGACGAGCCGTAGGCCACGTCCCAGCGGTCGTTGGCGTAGCTACTCACAGCCTCGTCGAGCACCGCCTTGGCCGCCACTTCGGCCTTGCGGAAGGCCGTGGCGGAGAACTGGCCCTCGGGAAAGTGCTTCATCGACCAGGCCACGCTGCCAACGCGGTACGACTCGGTCTGGTGGGCTTCCAGTGCCTGGCCCAGGATCATTTCGGTGGATCGTCCGCCGATATCGACCACCAGGCGGCGCTCGCGGTCCGACAGATCGTCGTGCGGCAGCATGTGGGCCACGCCCTGGTAGATCAGGCGGGCTTCTTCCCGGCCCGGGATGACGTCAATCCCGAAGCCCAGCGCCGTGCGTGCACGAAGCAGGAATTCGTCGCGGTTGCGGGCCTCCCGCAGTGTCTGGGTTGCGACAGCCCTGACCTGTGAGCCCTTGAATCCGGACAAGCGCTCGCCGAATCGGGCGAGGGCGTCCCAGCCGCGCTGCATCGCTTCCTGAGTCAGGTTGCGCTGGCTGTCCAGGCCGTTGCCCAGGCGGACCGTTTCCTTGAGGTATTCGGCGCGCTGGATCTGTCCGTGATCCACCCGGCCTATTTCAAGGCGAAAACTGTTGGAGCCCAGGTCGATCGCGGCCAGGCGGGTGCCGTCTTGCATGGAGAAATCGTTCCGAAAGTGTGGTGAGCATGTTAGCGGCTGCAAGCGCCAGGACACATGACAGTCGTGTGACACGTCATGAAACAGAAGGTCAGCAAACACGCCCGTTTCCCTCTGTGCAGCGGTTGTCATAAAGGTGTCACGAGGCCTGCCTAAAGTCCGCCCCAACCCGCAAACGCGGGCACATGACCGACCTTTTCAGGAAAGCCAGTAATGAACAAACTTTCGACCTTCGCAGCCGCCGGCCTTTTTGCAATGACCATGGCAGCCCCTGCTTTCGCGCAGGACGTGACCGGCGCAGGCGCCAGCTTCCCGGCGCCCCTGTATGCCAAGTGGGCCGCCGACTACAACAAGGCCACCGGCGTGAAGATCAACTACCAGTCGGTGGGATCGGGTGCGGGCATCAAGCAGATCGATGCCAAGACGGTGGACTTCGGCGCGTCCGACATGCCGCTCAAGGACGAGGACCTCAAGGCCAAGGGCCTGCTGCAGTTCCCCACCGTCATCGGCGGAGTGATCCCCGTGGTCAACATCCAGGGCATCAAGCCGGGCGAACTCAAGCTCGACGGCAAGGTGCTGGGCGACATCTACCTGGGCAAGATCACCAAGTGGAACGACCCGTCGATCAAGGCGCTCAATGGTTCGCTCAATCTGCCGGACGCGGCCATCGCTCCCGTGCGCCGCGCCGACGGTTCGGGCACGACCTTCCTGTTCACCAACTACCTGAGCAAGGTGAACGCCGAGTGGAAGGAAAAGGTTGGCGACGGTACGGCCGTCAACTGGCCCACCGGTGCCGGCGGCAAGGGCAACGAGGGCGTGGCCGCCTTCGTGGGCCGCCTGCCCAACTCGATCGGCTACGTGGAGTACGCCTACGTCAAGCAAAACAAGATGGTCTACGCCCAGATGAAGAATGCCGAGGGCAACTTCGTCTCGCCCGACGACACGGCCTTCAAGGCGGCCGCTGCCGGCGCCAAGTGGCAAGACACGTTCTACCAAGTCCTGACCAACCAGCCCGGCAAGGATGCATGGCCCATCACCGGCGCCACCTTCATCCTGATGCACACCGCTCAGGACAAGCCGCAACAAGCCGCTGCCGTGATGAAGTTCTTCGACTGGGCCTACAAGAACGGTGACCAGACCGCCGGCGATCTGGACTACGTGCCGATGCCCGCATCGGTGAAGACCGCCATTACCGAGGAATGGGTCGGCGTCAAGGACACCGCCGGCAAGTCCGTCTCCTTCAAGTAATCGCTGTCAACGGTGGCGCGCGTGGACAAGGTGGCCAAGTCACCTGGGCGCGCGCCGTCGTCCTTGGAGTCCACCGTGTCATCCACCTTTCCCACAACGCCCGCGGGCACGATCGACCTTGGCGTCGACCGTGCCCGTGCCACATCCGCCAACCCGCCACCGGCCAAGCGCTCGCGTTCGGGGTCGCTGGCCGATCGCCTGTTCGCCTGGGCCGCGCGCGGCGCTGCCTGGCTGACGCTGGCCCTGCTGGTTGGCATCCTCATCTCGCTGATCGTCGGTGCCTGGCCGGCCATCCAGAAGTACGGCCTGGGCTTTCTCACCAGCACGGTGTGGGATCCGGTGCAGGACGAGTACGGTGGCCTGGTGATGATCTACGGCACGCTGGCCACTTCGCTCATCGCGCTGGTGATCGCCGTGCCGGTGAGCTTCGGCATCGCCTTGTTCCTGACTGAACTCTCGCCCTCGTGGCTCAAGCGCCCGCTGGGCACGGCCATCGAGTTGCTGGCGGCCGTTCCGTCGATCGTCTACGGCATGTGGGGCCTGCTGGTGTTCGGGCCCATCCTTTCGACATGGGTGCAGCAGCCGCTGCAGAAGCTGCTCGACGGTGTGCCATACCTGGGCGCCTTGGTGGCGGGCCCGCCGGTGGGCATCGGCATTCTTTCGGCCGGGATCATCCTGGCGATCATGATCATCCCGTTCATCGCCTCGGTGATGCGCGACGTGTTCGAGGTCACGCCGGCCTTGCTCAAGGAGTCGGCCTACGGCCTGGGCTCCACAACCTGGGAGGTGGTCTCGAAGGTGGTGCTGCCCTATACCAAGGCTGGCGTCATCGGCGGCATCATGCTCGGGCTGGGACGCGCTCTGGGCGAGACCATGGCCGTCACCTTCGTGATCGGCAACATGAACCAGCTGGATTCGCTGTCGCTGTTCCAGGCCGCCAACAGCATCACGTCGGCACTGGCCAATGAATTTGCCGAAGCGGGCGCTGGCCTTCACCAGGCCGCGCTGATGTATCTGGGGCTGGTGCTGTTCTTCATCACTTTCGTGGTGCTGAGCCTGTCCAAGCTGCTTCTGATGCGCATGAAGAAGAGCGAAGGGACCAAGTCATGAGCACCCCCGGTACCGCAACCAAGCTGTTGGCCGCGCGCGATCTGGCCGAACGGCGCCAAGTGAAGTTTGCGTCGCGCAAGCGCGTCAACACCATTGCACTGACGCTGTCGCTGGCCGCCATGGCCTTCGGCGTGTTCTGGCTGATCTGGATCCTCTGGGAGACCCTGCGCCTGGGTGCCAGTGGGCTGTCGCTGGCCGCCTTTACCGAGATGACGCCACCGCCGAACGAGGTGGGCGGCATCGCCAACGCCATCTTCGGCTCGCTGGTCATGGTCCTGATGGCGACTTTCGTCGGTACGCCGATCGGCATCCTGGCCGGCATCTATCTGGCCGAATACAACCCATCTGGCCTGCTTTCGAAGATCACGCGCTTCGTCAACGACATCCTGCTGTCGGCCCCGTCGATCGTCATCGGGCTATTCGTCTACGCGATCATCGTGGCCAAGTTCAAGAGCTTCTCGGCCATCGCGGGTGCGGTGTCGCTGGCGCTGATCGTGATTCCGGTGGTCATTCGTACCACGGAGAACATGCTGCAACTCGTGCCGCCGGGCCTGCGTGAAGCGGCCTATGCGCTGGGCACGCCCAAGTGGAAGGTGATCACGTCGATCACGCTGCGCGCGGCGCGTGCGGGTGTGGTGACCGGCGTGCTGCTGGCGGTCGCCCGCATTGCCGGCGAGACGGCTCCGCTGCTGTTCACGGCCCTGAACAACCAGTTCTGGACGGCCGACGTGACGCAGCCGATGGCGAGCCTGCCGGTGACCATCTTCAAGTTTGCAATGAGCCCGTACGAGAACTGGCAACACCTGGCCTGGGCCGGCGTGTTCCTGATCACCATCGCCGTGCTCGCCCTGAACATCATTGCGCGGGTGCTGACGCGCGCCAAGAACTGATTCACAACAACATGACTGCTACTGCTGCCATCCAGGAGCGCGCCAAGATCTCGGTGCGTGACCTCAACTTCTACTACGGCAAGTACCACGCCCTCAAGGGCATCAACCTCGAGATTCCCGAGAACAAGGTCACCGCCTTCATCGGCCCCTCGGGCTGCGGCAAGTCGACCCTGTTGCGTACCTTCAACCGCATGTTCGAGCTTTACCCCGAGCAGCGCGCCGAAGGAACGATCGAACTCGATGGCGAGAACCTGCTGACCTCCAAGCAGGACGTCGCCCTGATCCGCGCCAAGGTGGGCATGGTCTTCCAGAAGCCCACGCCTTTCCCGATGTCGATCTACGACAACATCGCGTTCGGCGTGCGCCTGTTCGAAGACCTGAGTCAGTCGGACATGGACGACCGCGTCGAGTGGGCGCTGCGCAAGGCGGCGTTGTGGACCGAAGTGCGCGACAAGCTGCAGCAAAGCGGCTCGGGCCTGTCGGGCGGACAGCAGCAACGCCTGTGCATCGCGCGCGGCATTGCCATCAAGCCGGAGGTGTTGCTGCTCGACGAACCCTGCTCGGCGCTGGACCCGATCTCGACGGCAAAGATCGAGGAACTGATTGCGGAGCTGAAGAGCGAATACACGGTCGTCATCGTTACGCACAACATGCAGCAAGCCGCCCGCTGCAGCGACTACACGGCCTACATGTACCTCGGTGACCTGATCGAGTTCGGAGACACCGAGCAGATGTTCTTCAAGCCCAAGCGCAAGGAGACCGAGGACTACATCACCGGTCGCTTCGGCTGATCGGCAACCAGAACGCGAAGGTACACATATGTCCGATAAGCACCTGTCCAGCCAGTTCGACAGCGAACTCAACACCGTCTCGTCGCGCGTCATGGAGCTCGGCGGCATGGTGGAGTCGCAGATCCACCAGGCCATCTATTCACTGGCTCAGTTCGACGCCGAGACGGCCGACCGCGTCATCGAGGTCGAGCAGCAGGTGAACATGCTCGAGATCGAGATCGACCGCGAGCTGTCGTCGATCATCGCCCGCCGCCAGCCGACCGCGCGCGATCTGCGGCTGTTGATCGCCATCTCCAAGACCACCGCCAACCTCGAACGCGTCGGCGACGAGGCCAACAAGATGGCGCGAATGGTCAAGTCGATCATCCAGAGCGGCTCGGCACGCCAGTTGCCCTCCAACGAGCTGCGCGTGGCGGCCGATCTGGCGGCGAGCCTTCTGCGCAAGGCGCTGGACGCGTTTGCCCGGCTCGACGTGCAGGCGGCCGTCTCGATCCTGAAAGACGACGACCTGATCGACAACGAGTTCGACGGCTTCGTGCGCAAGCTGGTGACCTACATGATGGAAGACCCGCGCACCATCTCGGCCAGCCTGGATCTGCTGTTCCTGGCCAAGGCCATCGAGCGCATCGGCGATCACGCCAAGAACATTGCCGAATTCATCATCTACATCGTCAAGGGCGCCGATGTGCGGCACACTTCGGTCTCGGAAGTCGAATCGGCAGTGCAATGAAGAAGCCACGCGTATTGATCGTCGAGGACGAATCCTCCATCGCTGAACTGATCGCGGTCAACCTGCGCCACAACGGGTTCGATCCGCTGTGGTCGGAAGATGGCGAATCGGCGCAGCGCGAGATCGACACCGCCGTCCCTGACCTGATCCTGCTGGACTGGATGCTGCCCGGCCAGAGCGGTCTGACGCTGGCACGGCAGTGGCGCAAGGACAGCCGCACCAAGGCCGTGCCGATCGTCATGCTCACCGCCCGTGGTGACGAGCCGGACAAGGTCGCAGGCCTGGATGCCGGCGCCGATGACTACATCACCAAGCCTTTCTCGACGCAGGAAATGCTGGCGCGCATTCGCGCCGTCCTGCGCCGCCGCGCGCCCGAGACGACGATGGAGCGCGTGGAGTTGGGCGAGTTGGTGCTCGATTCGGCCACCCATCGCGTCACCTGGCAGGGCGCGCCGCTCAAGGTCGGCCCCACCGAGTTCAAGCTGCTTTCATACCTGATGCGGCACGCCGAGCGGGTGCACAGCCGTTCGCAACTGCTCGACAAGGTGTGGGGCGACCACGTCTACATCGAGGAACGCACGGTCGACGTGCACGTCAAGCGGCTGCGCGAATCCCTGGGATCGGCGGCGGCCATGCTCGAGACGGTGCGCGGCGCAGGCTATCGGCTGACGGCGCAGGCCACGGTCTGAGCCCTGCGCATCGAGGGCGCCAAGCTGCGCCTCGCCAATCCTTTAGCGCGCTGCGCTGGCAGCGCATCCGATCCCGTGGCGCCCGTGGACGCCGACATCGATGCGGATAATCCGCGCAATGCCTTTTCGCATCAGCACCTTTCTCATCGTCTCCTTGCTCGGCGCCGGCATCGGGTTCGGCCTGTTCGGCGTACGGGCGATCTGGTTCGGCGCGTGGACCGGTGCCCTGCTGTGGCTGATGCTCGACGCGCTGGTCGCCACGCGGCTGCTGAGTGCCCTGCGCAGGAACCCCTCGGCCCTGCCGTCGCGAGGCAGCGGTGTTTGGGGAGAGATGGCTGAGCGCATCCGCAAGCTGCTGCGAGAGCGCGACCTGAAGATCCGCGATGCCCAAGACCGTCTGCAGGAGTTCCTGGCCGCGATCCAGGCGTCTCCCAATGGCGTCGTGCTCATCGACGAACAGGGGCGCATCGAATGGTGCAACCAGACGGCCGCCCAGCAACTGGGCGTGGATCCCGAGCGTGACGTGCTCGCGCACCTGTCGAACCTGGTGCGCGACCCGGCCTTCGTGGCGTACCTGGCATCCTGGAACTACAGCCGCGACGTCGTCATTGATGCACCGGCGATGCGACAGGGCCGCGTGGACAATCCGGTGCGCTTGTCGGTGCAGATCCATCCTTATGCGGGCAACCGGCGGATGCTGCTGACCCGCGACATCACGGCGCTCGAGCAGGCGGAGACGATGCGGCGCGACTTCGTTGCCAACGTCTCGCACGAGATCCGCACGCCGCTGACCGTGTTGATGGGCTTCGTCGAGACGCTGCAGAACCTGCCGCTCGACGCCGAGGAGCGGGCGCGCTACCTGCGCCTGATGTCCCAGCAAGCGCAGCGGATGCAGACGCTGGTGAACGACTTGCTGACGCTGTCGCGCCTGGAGGGCAATGCGCCACCACCGGGCAACCAGTGGACGTCTGCCCGGGCGTTGCTGGCGCATTGCGAAGAAGAGGCCAGAGGGCTTTCGCGCCAGCTGCATGCGCAGGGTCATCGCCTGACTTTCTCGCAGGAAGCCGACAGCGAACTTTCCGGTGCGCCCGTGGAACTGCAAAGCGCCATGTCCAACCTGGTGACCAACGCGGTGCGCTACACGCCGGCGCAGGGCGAGGTGTCCGTCATCTGGCGCATCCTTGCGGATGGTCGCGGCGAGTTCTCGGTCCGCGATTCGGGTCCCGGCATTGCTGCCGAGCACATCCCGAGGTTGACCGAGCGCTTCTACCGCGTCGACCGCAGCCGCTCGCGCGAGACGGGCGGCACGGGGCTGGGCCTGGCCATCGTGAAGCACATTGCCCAACGGCATGGCGGCGAACTGAGGGTGGAAAGCACCCTGGGCAAGGGATCGCGATTCGCGCTGATCCTGCCGAAATCGCGTGTGCGCGCGCTTCCCGTGGTTGGGCTGCGCGCCTAGGCGCTGGCTGATCGGGAGGCCGTCGAAAGGCGGACGGATTGGCGCACTGCGCGGCGAAGCAGCCAGGCGAGCATGATGGCCGCCAGCCCGAGCGCCGACGCGCCCATGAGCCAGAACGCCAGCGGGGACTGCATGGCTGGCCAAGCCCCCAGCCCACGATAAGCCAGGCCATAGCCGCCGGCGAGGCCGACGCCCCACAACATCGTGCAATAGATGAGCAGCGGCGACAGCGTGACGCGGTAGCTGCGCAGCACGAACACGCACAGGGCCTGGATCGCATCCGCGAAATGAAACGCAGCCGTCGCTCCGATCAGGACGGCGGCCAGCGCGGTGACCTCGGCGTTGTCCGAGTACACGCGTGGAAGCTGCGTGCGAAACAGGAACAGGCACAGTGCCGCGACCGCAGCTGCGCCCAGCGTCATGAGGAAGCCGGTACGGCAGGCGCGGCGCGCCGCTTGCGGATCGCCACCGCCCAGCCACCAGCTCACCCGAGCGCTGGTGGCGATGGCCAGCGACAGGGGCACCATGTAGCACACGGCCGTCAGGTTGGCGGCGATCTGGTGCGCGCCCGCCGCTGCCGTGCCCAGGCGCGCGATGAACAGGGCCATCAGCGTGAACGAAGTGATTTCGACCAGCACGGCGATGCCGGCCGGCACGCCCAGGTGCGCAAACTTCGCAAGCTGGTGCCAGTCCGGCCCTTCCATGCGTTGCCAGATATTGAGCGCGAGGAAACCGGCCTCGTGCCGCAGCAGCCAGATTGCGCCGGCGAGCAGCGCCCAGTTGACCACCAGCGACGCCCAGCCGCAGCCGATGAGCCCCATGGCGGGAAGACCGGCGCCACCGAAGGCGAACCAGATCGACAACACCAGCTTGAGCGGCAGTGCCAGCACTTGCAGGACGGTGACGACGCGCGGCCGACCCAGACTCTGGCACAGCGTGGAAAAGAGGCGATAGAGCAGGGTGGCCGGCAGCGCGAGAGCCAGCACGGCCAGGTAGCCCTCAACCTGGTGCCGCATGGCATCGGGCACGCCGGTCCACTGCAGCAATAGGCCGGGATTCAGCAGCAGCGCCATGCCCAGTACGGTCGCAATGGCGCACAGGTAGAGCGATTGACGCACCGACCTGCCGATCTCCTGCGGCTTGCCGGCGCCATGCAGCTCGGCCCAGATGGGCAGCAGCGCCTGCAAGACTCCCATCAGGGCGACGTAGACACTGATGAAGATGGCCGAGGCCACCGACAGGGCAGCCAGCGCGCTTTCATCGAAGCGGCCCGCGACGATGGTGTCGATGACGCTGAAGGCCATCACTGCCAGCTGGCCGACGAGAACGGTGCCGGCGTGTCGGGCGATGTAGCCGCTTTCGCCGGCGGCACCTCTGACACGAATCACGGCGTGAGGCGCTGGTAGAGCAGCAAGTCGTCGGTGCGCGCGGTCGGACGCCGTAACGTTCGGATCAGCCGCCACTGGTGCAGGTCGATGATGTCGTGCAAGCCGCCGATGACCTCCGGATTGACGAGCAGCCACCGGCATTTGGTGTCGGCCTTCAGGTGCTGGAGCTGGTAGTCGCCGTGATAGCGCATGGCCGCGATGTGCGTGCGTTCGAGCCCCAGTTCGGCAATGCATTCCGTCGTGCCGACCAGTTTCTTCACGGCGTCGACCTGCGGGACGTAGCTGCGCGCGTAGTCCAGCGGGGGCAGCCACAACGTCATGACCAGCGTCCAGCACAGGGCGGTGCCACCGGCGGGCAGGACGAGTGTCTTCCACAGAGCCTTGGGGTGGCGGCCGGTGCGCCAGCGCACCAGCCAGGCCCAAGCGATGGTCGCCGCGATGGCAGAGACCAGCGCCACGGTCGAATACTCCGGCACGAACCCGGGCGCAAGCTTGGCCACGTTGGCGGCCGGTTTGGCCGGGAAACCCGTCTGCATCGAGATGTAGATGACCCAGATCCCGATGGCAAAGCCGCTGAAGAAGAGCAGCGTGAACCAGTCGATCAGCGCGGCCGCGCTTCGGCGGAAGGTGGGCAGTGCAAAAGCGGCCAGCGTGGCCATGGCAGGCAGGCCCAACAGCAGGGACCGCTGCGCAAAGTCCGTGGTGCAGGTCGCGGCCAGCGGAACCAGCGCGAACCAAAGCGGCATGGCGACATGGCGCGCCCGCAGCTGGCGACGCCAGCGCCACAGCGTCCACAGACCCAGCGGCCATGCCGGCCAGGTGAACCAGATCAGCAAGCGGGCGAGCGACTCCAGATCGTCGACCACGGTGTCGCCCACCGTGCTGCCAGGCAAGGCGATGCGCCACTGGAAGAGATCGAGCGCATAAGCGAGCGCACCGGCTGCCATGGTGGCGAGCGCGATCAACCCGATGGCGGGCAGCGTGTATTGCGCGGGCGGCTCGTCACCGTAGGTGGTGTCGAAGCTCGTCCCGGGCTCGTCGTCGACTTGCCGGGACCGGACCCGAAGCCATTCCGCCGCGGCGATGAGCGTGCAGCCTGCGCCCAGGACCACCGTGACCGTCGGTGCGCCGCTGAGCGCCATGCCGACCATGCCCACGACCAGGGCGACCTTGGCCGATACCCGCCCATAGGGCAGGGCGGCCATGCCGTAGAAGGTGCAGGCCAAGAAGAACAGCTGGGCCAGCGCCGGCGTGGTTTCGTGGCCGAGTTGTGCCAGGCCAAGGCTGGCGATCATGGCCATCAGGCCGCCGTCGGCGATGGCTCGGGCGTAGTCCTTGGGCCGGGCCTCCCCACCGAAGGCAAAGGCCACGGGCTGCGCCTGAGGGGTGCGCGCCCAGTAGTACACCGCGTACCACGTGCCGGTGAAGGCTCCCCAAAGAAAGAGCGCGAAGACGATGCGGACCGCCAGATCGGCCGTGATCCAGGGTGGTGCGATCTGGATGGCCCAGGCCCCGACCCAGTAGGGAATGAGGGCCAGGGTGTCGGGCCGCAAGCCCATCATCTGCGGATCCAGCCATTGCGCGATGCCGCCAGGTCCACGCGCCAACTCGAGCATGTACCCGAATGCGGTGATGTCCGCCGCTTTCCAGGGACCGCGACCCACCAGGCCCGGCAGGAGATAGGCGGCGCACAGCAGGATCAGGGCAAGCCGCGGCAGGCGGCGTACGGCTTCCTGAGCGACGATGGCGGGGGTCGGTTGGTTCACTGGTTCCGAACGGTGTCCCGAAATGAAAAAGGGCAGCGCGGAAACCCGGGCTGCCCTTGTCTGAAAGCCTGGCGCCTTAGCGGGCGACCTTGCCGAAGCGGTTGCGGAACTTCTCGACGCGACCGCCCATGTTGTCCACCGACTTCTGCGTGCCGGTGTAGAAGGGGTGTGACTCGCTCGAGGTGTCGAGCTTGTAGAGCGGCAACTCGCGGCCGTCGTCGGTCTTACCCATTTCCTTGGTGTTCACGCAGGAACGGGTAACGAACTTGAAGCCGTTCGACAGGTCGACGAACAGAACTTCGCGGTAATTGGGGTGGATGCCTTCTTTCATGGTCTTTCCTGGGTCGATGCGAGAGCCACAACGCGCTGCGGAAGTTGGGCGGCCAATCATCGAAGGATGTTTGGACTTTGCCCTGCGGCTGCACTTTTCGCGAACAAGCCCTCGATTATCGCATACTTGCGGGTAGGGGGTAAATATGTCGATCCAAGATGCCGCTCAGGCAGAAAACGTCGCGGTGGCCCTGGTGGGGTATGGGTTTGCCGGCCAGGTCTTTCACGCGCGGGTCCTGGCCTGTGTGCCGGGGCTGCGCCTGGCTGTGGTGGTCAGCAGCCAGCCCGACAAGGTGGCGGCCGACTGGCCGGACGTCCCCGTAAGCCCGGACTTGGGCGCGGCGCTCGCCGCTCACCCGGAAGTGCAACTGGTGGTGGTCGCCACGCCCAACGCTGCCCACTTTCCAATCGCCCGCGCAGCCCTGGAGGCGGGCCGGCACGTGGTTGTCGACAAGCCCTTCACGCTGGATGCAGGCGAGGCCAGGCAATTGGTGGCGCTCGCAGAGCGGTCGGGCAAGATCGTCAGCGTTTATCAGAACCGACGCTTCGACGCCGATTTCCTCACGTTGCGCGAACTGCTGGCCCAAAGGCGAGTGGGCCGCCCGGTCTACTTCGAGTCGCACTTCGACCGATACCGCTCGGAGGTACGCATTCGCTGGCGGGAGCAGAACGTGCCGGGCGCTGGCCTCTGGGTCGACCTGGGCGCGCACCTGCTCGATCAGGCGCTGCAACTGTTCGGCGTGCCAGACACGCTGCAGTTGGACAGCGCGATCCTGCGCGACAGCGCTGAAGTCGAGGATTATTTTCACGCGGTGCTCCGCTACGAGCGGGGTGCGCACTCGCCTTTGCGCGTCGTGCTGCACGCGACCACGCTGGCAGCCCATCCGGCGCCGCGCTACCTGTTGCACGGAACGCATGGCAGCTATGTCAAGGAAGGCGTCGATCCGCAGGAAGACGCCTTGCGCGCCGGCGCGCTTCCGGGCAGCGAAGGCTGGGGGATCGACCCGCTTGCGGGGCACCTCGTCGCGCCGGATGCCGCCGCCGGCACATCGACGGTCGAAGTGCCCAACCTCGCCGGCGACTACTCGCGCTACTACGCCATGATGCGCGATGCCATTCTGGGCCGCGGGGCGCCGCCGGTCAGTGCCGATGAGGCGGTGCAGCTCATGGAGCTTCTCGACCTGGGGCGGCGCAGTGCGATCGAAGGCAGGGCGCTGCCCACATCCTGAATGCAATGGCCCGCGCGTCAGCGTGAGGCGCCGCACCAATGCAAAGCGCCCGCCCAGGAAACCCTGGAGGCGGGCGCTTGCATGAAGTCGGATGACCGCTGAAGGAGGCGAGCCTCAGCCCCCGCGGCGCATCATGTCGAAGAACTCCATGTTGTTCTTCGTCGCCTTCATGTTCTTGAGCATGAGCTCCATCGATTCGATTTCGTCCATGTTGTACATGAGCTGACGAAGAATGCGGGTCTTTTGCAGGATCTCGGGCGGCAGCAGCAACTCTTCGCGCCGGGTGCCGCTGCGGTTGAGCTGGATCGAAGGGAAGACACGCTTTTCGTAGAGGCGGCGGTCGAGGTGGATTTCGGAGTTTCCGGTGCCCTTGAACTCCTCGAAGATCACTTCGTCCATTCGGCTTCCGGTGTCGATCAGTGCGGTGCCGATGATCGTGAGCGAGCCGCCTTCCTCGACATTGCGGGCCGCGCCCAGGAATCGCTTGGGGCGCTGCAGCGCGTTGGCGTCGACGCCGCCGGTGAGCACCTTGCCCGACGATGGCACGACGTTGTTGTAGGCGCGGGCCAGACGCGTGATGGAGTCCAAGAGGATCACCACGTCCTTTTTGAGTTCGACCAGGCGTTTGGCGCGCTCGATCACCATTTCGGCGACGTGCACGTGGCGGGCTGCGGGCTCGTCGAAGGTGGAGGCGATGACCTCGCCCTTGACGGTGCGCTGCATCTCGGTCACTTCTTCAGGCCGCTCGTCCACCAGCAGCACCATCATGTGCACCTCGGGATAGTTGGCGCTGATGGCGTGTGCGATGTGCTGCATCATCACCGTCTTGCCGCTCTTGGGCGGTGCCACCAGCAGGGCGCGCTGCCCCTTGCCGATGGGGGCGATGATGTCGATGATCCGGCCCGTGATGTTCTCGTCGCCCTTGAAGTTGTCGCGCTCCAGACGCATCTGCTGCTTCGGGAACAGCGGCGTCAGGTTCTCGAACATCACCTTGTGCTTGTTCTGCTCCGGCGGGCCGCCGTTGACCGAGTCGAGCTTGGTCAGCGCGAAGTAGCGTTCGCCATCCTTGGGGATGCGGACTTCGCCTTCGATCATGTCGCCCGTGTGCAGGTTGAACCGGCGCACTTGGCTGGGGCTGATGTAGATGTCGTCCGTGCTGGCGGTGAAGCTGGTGTCGGGGCTACGCAGGAAACCGAAGCCGTCGGGCAGGATTTCGAGCACGCCGTCGGCAAACACCTGTTCGCCGGCTTTTGCGCGCTTCTTGATGATGGCGAACATCAGCTCTTGCTTGCGCATGCGGCCGACGTTTTCGATCTCCAGAGACTCGGCCTGCTTGAGGACTTCAGACACGTGAAGTGCCTTGAGTTCGTTTAAGTGCATGGAGTGACCCCTTGCATGGGGCAGTCTGACGATAAACGGGGGGAGGTTTGAGCAAGAGGCGAGAGGAGCCTCTCAAACCGATGAATTCGAACCGGGCGGGCCGGCGATCTGGGCTGATTATGACAGCAAAAAAAGCATGCGTGGCAACGGATGTCGTGCACGCGATGCCGGCGCGTTGCGCGCCGGCATCATTGGTGCTCAAGCCAGTTGCTGATCGATGAATGCGGTGAGCTGCGCCTTGCTCATGGCGCCCACCTTGGTCGCGGCCAGCTGGCCGTTCTTGAAGAGCATGAGCGTGGGGATGCCGCGGATGCCGAACTTGGCCGGAATGTCGCGGTTCTCGTCGACGTTGAGCTTGGCGACCTGCAGCTTGCCTTCGTACGAGGTGGAGACCTCGTCGAGGATCGGGGCGATCATCTTGCAGGGGCCGCACCATTCGGCCCAGTAGTCGACCAGCACGGGCTTGTCGGACTTTAGGACGTCGGCTTCGAAGGAAGAATCGGAGATGTTCTTGATCAGGTCACTGGCCATGGTTTTTTCCTCTTGCGCTGTGCTTCGCGGCGGGGTGTGAATGAGCCGCGATACAGTGCAGGTCATTGTGACAGAAACCAAGTGCCGACGTGCCTTGCCGGCTGGCTATCGCCGAGATAGCCAAGGACTTGTGGCGCCTCGCCGCCGGTCCGGGCGGGGCGCCGAGCGCATCGATTTCCCGTGAGTTCTTCTACTTTCCAGGTCGCCGTCATCGGCGGCGGCCCGGCCGGCCTGATGGCTGCCCAGACGCTGGCCGAGGCCGGCGCCACCGTCCACGTCTACGATGCCATGGCCTCGGTCGGGCGAAAGTTCCTGCTGGCCGGGCGAGGGGGGCTCAACCTCACGCATTCGGAGCCGATGCCGCGTTTCGTCGAACGCTTCGGAGCGCGAAGCAAGCAGGTGGCGGACTGGCTCGAGGTGCTGACGCCCGAGCAGTTGCGCGACTGGGCGCACGGCCTTGGCATCCAGACCTTCGTTGGAACTTCGGGGCGCGTCTTTCCCATCGACATGAAAGCCGCGCCGCTCCTTCGCGCATGGATGCACAGGCTTCGTTCTGCAGGGGTGCAGTTCCACATGCGCCATCGCTGGACCGGGGAAATGGATCGCGCGGCCGGCAGCGAGGCGAGGGCGTTGTGCTTTTCCACACCCGCCGGCCCGGTGAAAGTGCAGGCCGATGCCGTCATCCTGGCCCTGGGCGGTGCGAGCTGGGCCAGGCTCGGTTCAGACGGCGCATGGGTGCCGTGGCTGCAAGCCAGGGGCGTCGAGACTGCCCTTTTGCAACCCGCCAATTGCGGGTTCGACGTGCACTGGACGCCACTTTTTGCCGAACGCTTTGCCGGGCAACCCTTCAAGTCGGTGGCCATCGAGGCCAGCGATTCGCGGGGCAACGTCTTTTCGCGCCGCAAGGGTGAGTTCGTCGCCACGGCCACAGGCATCGAGGGCAGCCTGATCTACGCTGCGAGCGCGCTGCTGCGCGACGAGATCGCGACTCATGGCAGCGCCGAGGTGCGTGTTGACCTGCTGCCCGACAGAAGCGTGCAGCAGGTGCGCGAGCAGGTGCTGCATCCGCGCGGGTCGCGCTCGATCGGCAGCCATCTGCAGTCCAGGCTGGGGCTGGACGGCATCAAGCGCGCCGTTTTGCACGAGGTGTTGGACAAGGAAGGCATGCACGATGCCGAAAAGCTTGCCGCAACCATCAAATCGCTGCCCTTGCGACTCGTGGCGCCGCGTCCGATCGACGAAGCCATCAGCAGTGCGGGCGGCGTTCGACTCGAGGCCTTGGATGATGGCCTGATGGCGCGCATCGACCCTGGCGTTTTCTGTGCGGGGGAAATGCTCGATTGGGAAGCGCCGACCGGCGGCTATCTGCTCACCGCCAGCATGGCGAGCGGCGTGGTGGCCGCTCGCGGTACGCTGGCTTGGGCGGCCCAGCGTGAGGCGAGCAATCAAGAAAAGGGTGACGAGCCTTACCCCCGGCACTGACTACGCAGTTAGGGCTGCTTGGTTCCCCACCTGACCCGGTTGGCCACTTCACCATGCGGGGAGGCCCGTCACGCTCGATTGTAGGCGACGACGGGGTGCTGTTCTGATCGCGAGCGAGATGCCCTGACGCTTCTCTCTAGAATGCGCTCCGATGTCTTACCTTGTGCTCGCCCGCAAATACCGTCCCCGAACCTTCAGCGAGATGGTCGGCCAGGAGCACGTGGTGCAGGCGCTCGCCAATGCCCTGGGCACGCAGCGACTGCACCATGCCTACATGTTCACCGGCACGCGCGGCGTGGGCAAGACGACCGTGTCGCGCATTCTTGCCAAGTCGCTCAACTGCCAGGGGCCGGACGGCAACGGCGGCATCACCGCCACGCCATGCGGCGTGTGCCAGGCCTGCCTGGACATCGATTCGGGACGATTCGTGGACTACGTGGAGCTCGACGCCGCGTCCAACCGTGGCGTCGAAGAGGTGCAGGGACTGCTGGAACAGGCCGTCTACAAGCCAGTGCAGGGGCGCTTCAAGGTCTTCATGATCGACGAAGTTCACATGCTCACGAACACCGCGTTCAACGCGATGCTCAAGACGCTGGAAGAGCCGCCCGAATACCTGAAGTTCGTCCTCGCCACGACCGATCCGCAGAAGGTGCCCGTCACGGTCCTTTCGCGCTGCCTGCAGTTCAACTTGCGGCCCATGGCGCCCGAGACGGTGCTCGAACACCTGACGCGCGTGCTGGCCAACGAGACGGTTCCCGCCGAGCCGGCTTCGCTGCGCCTGCTGGCGCGGGCGGCGCGCGGCTCGATGCGCGATGCCCTGTCTCTCACCGATCAGGCCATCGCCTACTGCAATGGCGAGCTGACGGAAACCGGCGTGCGCCAGATGCTGGGCAGCGTCGATCGCGGCCATGTGTTCCGTTTGCTCGATGCGTTGGCGCAAGGCGATGGCCGCACCGTGGTCGAGATATCGGAAGGGCTGCGTCGCGACGGCCTGTCCGCCGGCTCGACGCTGGAGGAAATGATTTCGGTGCTGCAGGCCATGGCCGTGCTGCAGGCGGTGCCCGAGCGGGCCGGCCTGCAGGATTCCGACGATCCCGATGCGCTCGAAACCGCCCGCCTGGCCGAGGCCATGGCACCGGAAGACACGCAGCTTCTCTACAGCCTGTGCATCCACGGGCGTGGGGAACTCGGCCTGGCCCCCGACGAATACGCGGCCATGACCATGGTGCTGCTGCGGCCACTGGCGTTCCGCTCGGCGTCGCAAGCGCAGCGACTGGCTGAAAAAAAAACTCTGAATAGTCCCGTGGCGCCGTCCGCGCCGGCGGCGGCGCCAGTCGCGATGCCGCCGCAGGCGCGGGGTCAGATGGCGCCGAACGTCGTGGCACCGCCCGAATCGCCGCCGCCCGTTGTCGAGCCGCCGGCCAGCCCGGTCGATCATGGCGTACCGGGCCGCGAGCCCGAGCGCTCCGTCGAATCCGCCGCTCGGACAATGCGGCCAGCCGAAACCAGCGCCCGATCCGCTGAAACCTCGCTGGCCGAGCGGGAATTCGCACCGCCGGAAGACGACGGTGTCGTGCTGATGCAGGACGAGGTTCCTCCCTGGGAGGACCAGGCGCTTCCGCCGGGCCAGCAATTGCCCGTGGTCGAGCGGCCCGATCCGCGTTCCGCGCCGAGATCGCCCGGAGGCCCTGCGGCAAGGCCGGCTCAGCACCCCGTGCATGCGGTTCCGCTGCGTGTGCAGGGCGCCGCGGGTGCGCGCGATCTGCCTCGTCCGTCCGGGGACGAGCAGCCGCCCACGCAGGTCGTGCCGACGGAAGAGGGCGATTTCTGGTTTGCCACGGTCACCCGCCTGGTGGCGGAAGAGCGCATCACCGCCCTGGCGCGAGAACTGGCGCTGCAGTCGCAACTGGTCGGCCGCGACGACGATCAGTGGCTGCTGCGCGTCGAGCGCGAATCGCTCGGCCAGGCTGGCAGTCGGGACAAGCTGCACGCGGCGCTCGCCGCCATCGGTCATTCGGTGAAAATCGCGATCGAGGTGGGCGCCGTCAGCGACAGTCCGGCGCGGCGCAACAAGGCCGCTGCCGAGGCTCGCCAACGCGCCGCCGAGGACGCGATCCGCAACGACCCGCTGGTCCAACGCATGATGCGCGAGTTCGACGCCCGCATCGTGCCTGGCAGCCTCCGGCCGCTGTAGCCGCACGCGCCGTTACCGCCGATCTCTGCTTTTCACTCAACCCATCCATCTCAGGACCACACATGTTCAACAAAGGACAACTCGCCGGCCTCATGAAGCAGGCCCAGGCCATGCAGGACAACATCAAGAAGGCCCAGGAAGAACTGGCGACCATCGAAGTCGAGGGCGAGTCGGGCGCCGGCCTCGTCAAGGTGGTGATGACCTGCAAGCACGACGTCAAGCGCGTATCGATCGATCCGAGCCTGCTGGCCGACGACAAGGACATGCTCGAAGACCTGGTGGCCGCCGCGTTCAACGCAGCCGTGCGCAAGGCCGAAGAGACGAGCGAGCAGAAGATGGGCAAGCTCACCGCCGGCATGCCGGGCCTGCCCCCGGGGATGAAGCTGCCTTTCTGATCGCGGCACTCGCCGGCCACACGCAGTCACCGCCCATCGCATGTCAGATTCGAATTCGCTCGACGGACTGGTCGAGGCGTTGCGACGCCTGCCTGGCGTGGGCGTCAAGTCCGCGTCTCGCATGGCGTACCACCTTCTCCAGCACGACCGCGACGGTGCCAAGCTGCTCTCGCGGGCTCTGGAGCAGGCCACATCGACGGTGCGTCATTGCGAGCGCTGCAACACCTTCACCGAGGCGCCGGTCTGCGGTCTTTGCCTGGACGCGCGGCGCGACGCGACCAAGCTTTGCGTGGTCGAGACGCCGGCCGACCAGGCGGCGCTGGAGCGCACCGGCGCGTTTCGCGGCTACTACTTCGTGCTCATGGGCAAGCTGAGCCCGCTCGATGGGATCGGCCCACGTGAACTCGGGGTGTCGCGGCTCTTCGAGCGCGCGCTGGACGGGCAGGTGAGCGAAGTCATCCTCGCCACCAATTTCACCGCCGAGGGCGAGGCGACGGCGCACGTCATCGGCGAAGCGCTGCGTCAACGCGGCCTGACGGTGACCCGACTGGCGCGCGGCGTGCCCGCAGGCAGCGAGCTCGAATACGTGGACCTGGGCACCATCGCGCATGCCCTGGTCGACCGCCGCTGACGTCAACTCCAAGACCTCCAAAGAGCCCATGAACATTCAATCGCTGACCACGGCCTACTGGTGCGTCATCGTCGCGGGCGTGCTGCCCTATCTCACGACCTTCGTCGCCAAGGCAGGCAGCTACGGCCCGAGGGACAACCAGGCGCCGCGGGAATGGTCGACGCGGCAGTCGGGCTGGCGTTCGAGGCTGATGGCCGCAGCGGCCAATGGCTTCGAGACGCTGCCGATGTTCATGGCCGCCGTCATCATTGCCCACCAACTCGGCTATTCGCAGTCGACGCTCGACCTGTATGCGATGGCCTATGTGGCGCTGCGTGTGGTGTACGTTGCGATCTATGGCGCCGGGGCTGCAACGGTAAGAAGCCTGGTCTGGGGACTGGCGATGCTGGCCAACGCCGCCATCTTCTTCATCGGCAAATAGGTGGCGCAGGCGCCTCGGAAGGCGCCCCATCCTCATCAAGACTGCTGACCTCCAGGGTCGGCCACGTGGCCTTCGTGCTTACGTGGAAACCCGCTGGGGGATGTTCCCGATGCTGCGGCGCAAGGTGGCACCTAAGCTGCCTCGCAAAGCTCTTCACTACACGACCACGGGACCATCATGTTGACTCGCCGTACTCTTCTCTCAGCGACCGCAGTGGCGGCGGCCTGGGTGGGTGCACCCCTCGTCTACGCTCAGGCCAAGCCGGAGAAGACCAAGGTGTCGATCTCCGTGGGTGGCAAGGCGGCGTTCTACTATCTGCCGTTGACCATCACCGAGCAACTGGGCTACTTCAAGGCCGAGGGACTCGAGGTCGAGATATCGGACTTCGCAGGTGGCTCGCGCGCGTTGCAGGCACTGATCGGCGGATCGGCTGATGTGTGTTCGGGCGCCTACGAGCACACGATCAACCTGCAGGCCAAGAACCAGTTTCTGCGCTCGATCGTTCTGCAAGGGCGTGCGCCCCAGATCGCGATGGGTGTGTCGACCAAGAACCTGCCCAGCTACAAGGACCTGTCCGACCTGCGGGGCAAGAAGATCGGCGTGTCGGCGCCCGGTTCTTCCACCAACATGGTGGCCAACCTGGTGCTCTCGCGCGGTGGCGTCAAGGCCAACGAAGTGAGCTACGTCGGCGTGGGCGTGGCCGCCGGTGCGCTGACGGCGCTGCGCTCGGGCCAGGTGGATGCCATCAGCAACACCGATCCGGTCATGACGATGCTCGAGCAAAAGGGCGACGTGAAGATCATCAGCGACACGCGCACGCTCAAGGGCACGCAAGAGGTCTTCGGCGGCGTGATGCCGGCTGCATGCCTGTACACCACGCAGGACTTCGTCGACAAGAACCCGAACACCTGCCAGGCGCTGGCCAATGCCATCGTGCACGGCCTCAAGTGGCTGCAGACGGCCGGACCCGGCGACATCATCAAGACGGTGCCCGAAACGTATCTGCTTGGCGATCGCGCGCTCTACCTGGCGTCGTTCGACAAGATCCGCGAGGCGATCGCCACCGACGGGCTGATTCCCACTTCGGGCCCCAAGACCGCGCTGAACGCGCTGTCGAGCTTCAGCGCCGACGTCAAGGCCGACAAGATCGACCTCTCGCGCACCTACACCAACGAATTCGCCCAGCGCGCCAAGGAACGCTTCAAGGCCTGAAGCTCGGCCTTGGCGCCATCGGACACGCCCGGCCGATCGTGCCGGGCGTTTTCTTTCCCCGTTCTGTCGCAGTCTCTTACCGAATGTCCGAATACGCGCTCGAACTGATCGACATCCAGTGCACCTTCCGGTCGAAGGATGACCATTCCCAGCGATACACCGCCGTCGCTGACACCACCCTGCGTGTGTCTGCCGGTGAGTTCGTCTCGGTCGTCGGGCCGACCGGTTGCGGCAAGTCCACGCTGCTGAACGTGGGAGCGGGGCTCCTGGCGCCTTCGGCCGGGTCCGTGAAGGTATTCGGCCAGCCGCTGCAAGGCATCAACACCCGGGCGGGCTACATGTTCCAGACCGAGGCGCTCATGCCCTGGCGCCGTGCGGTGGACAACGTGGCGGTCGGTTTGCAGTACCGCGGTATGCCCAAGGCCCAGGCTTTGGAGCAGGCCAACCAATGGCTGCAGCGGGTGGGCCTGGGCGGCTTCGGCGACCGCTATCCGCACCAGCTTTCGGGTGGCATGCGCAAGCGTACGGCGCTGGCCCAGGTGCTGGCACTCGATCCCGACATCATCCTGATGGACGAGCCCTTCAGTGCACTGGATATCCAGACGCGGCAACTAATGGAGAACGAGGTGCTCGATCTGTGGGCCGCCAAGCGCAAGGCGGTGCTGTTCATCACGCACGACCTCGACGAAGCCATCGCCATGAGCGACAGGGTGGTGGTGCTGTCGGCGGGGCCGGCGACCAGGCCCATCGGAGAGTTCGTGATCGACCTGCCTCGTCCGCGCGACGTGGCCGAGGTACGCACGCAGCCGCGCTTCGTGGAACTCCATGCGCAGATCTGGGGCGTGTTGCGCGACGAAGTGCTCAAGGGCTACGCCCAGCAGTTGCAGAAGGCTGCCTGAGATGATCAAGCCCAACGAACGCAATGCCCGCTACTGGCAACTCGCGCTGCTCATCGTGCTGCTCTTGGCGTGGCACCTGGCTTCGCGCAATTCGAACGTGGCCTTTTTCTTCGGGCAACCCGTCCAGGTTTTCGGGCGCATCTGGAGTTGGTTCATGCCGTTTGGCTTCGGGCCGAACGCGCTCTTCGCCGAAGGCCTCGCGGGCAATGCCGACATCTATGTTCACCTTGGCGTGACCCTGCTCGAGACGCTGCTGGCCTTCGGACTGGGTACCGTACTTGGCATGGCGTTCGGCCTGTGGCTGGCCTTGTCGCCGGTCGCCAGCCTGATTCTCGATCCCTACATCAAGGCCGCCAATTCCATGCCGCGCGTGATCCTGGCGCCCATCTTCGGCCTGTGGTTCGGCCTGGGCATCTGGAGCAAGGTGGCACTGGCCGTGACGCTGGTGTTCTTCATCGTCTTCTTCAACGTCTATCAAGGCGTGCGCGAGGTCAGCCCCGTCGTGCTGGCCAATGCCAAGATGCTCGGCGCGAACCAGAGGCAGCTGTTGCGCACCGTCTACCTGCCCAGCGCAACGAGTTGGGTGTTTTCGAGCCTTCACACCTCGGTGGGCCTGGCTTTCGTCGGCGCCGTGGTAGGCGAGTATCTGGGGTCAGCGCGGGGCGTGGGCTATCTGATCCTGCAGGCAGAAGGCACGTTCGACGTGAACACCGTCTTTGCCGGCATCCTCGTGCTGACGGCATTTGCGCTGGTGCTCGATGCCGTGGTCGGCATGATCGAACGGCGCCTCATGACTTGGCAGCCCAGGGCCGGCGAGACGGAAAAACTGTAGGCCACCCGCGAACGCGGCCGGCGTGGCCGCACTGCCGCAGTTCAGCGCTTGCGCTTGCTGGACGAACCGCTCGATTTCGACTTGCTGTGCGACGCAGCGACGCTGCGCTTGCTGGTGGGCGTGCTGCGGGCACCTGAGCCGACCCTCTGCGAACTCGATTCACGCACCGGCAGGTACACCACCACGTTGAAGCCGCGCTTGAAGACGTGATTGGTCGGCACGTCGTTCCACTCCGCCACACTGGACGGGCTGAGCTTGTAGCGGCGCGCCACCGAGGTCACGCTTTCGTTGCCCCGCGTGCGCACCGAGGTGCGCCGTGTGACGACCTCGGGTTGGAAGCTCAACTGTCCCGAGTCGGCCACGACGGCGGCCACGTCTTCCTTCACGCGGGCGGAACGCGGCACGATGAGGGTGGAGCCGGCCTTGATCATCATCCGCGGCGGAATGTTGTTGACCGCGCGAAGGTCGGTCTCGCTCATGCCCGCACGCTGCGCGGCATTGGCCGCGGTCATGGTCTCGGGGACCGTCCAGGCCGTCCAACTTGCGTACTGGCCCTCGGTGAGGGCCTTGAAGTTGCGCTCGAAGATGACGCCGTTGTCCCACGGCAGAAGGATGTTCGGCGTCCCGGCGGCCAGCAGCACCGGCTTGTGGGCCGCCGGATTCAGCGCGCGAAAGTCCTCGATGCGAACGTCGGCCAGCTTGGCGGCGAGGTCCACGTCCAGGTCACGCGTGAGTTCCACGGTGGTGAAGTAGGGGTGGTTCGAGATGTAGGGAAGGTCGACGCCGAACTTTGACGGATTGGCCACGATGTTCTTCACCGCCTGCAGCTTGGGCACGTACATGCGCGTCTCGGCCGGCATGTTCAGGTCGCTGTAGGTCGTGCCCAGTCCGGCGCTCTGGTTCTTCTTGATGGCGCGGCCCACGCTGCCTTCGCCCCAGTTGTAGGCCGCCAAGGCAAGCTGCCAGTCGCCGAACATGTCATACAGGCGCTGCAGGTAGTCGAGGGCGGCGCGGGTCGACGCGATGACGTCGCGCCGGTCGTCGCGGAAGATGTTCTGCTTGAGGTCGTAGTCGCTGCCGGTGGCCGGCATGAACTGCCACATGCCCATCGCACGGGCGCTCGATACCGCCTGAGGGTTGAAGGCGCTCTCGATGTAGGGCAGCAGCGCCAACTCCGTGGGCATGTTGCGCCGCTCCAGTTCTTCCACGATGAAGAAGATGTACTTGTTGGAGCGCTCCGTCATGCGCTGGATGTAGTCGGGCCGGGTGGCGTACCACTGCTCGCGGTCGTGCACCAGGTCGTTGTCCAGGTCGGGCATGGCAAAGCCGCGGCGGATGCGGTCCCACATGTCGACAGGCGGCGTCATGGACTTGACGCCGTGCGCCTTGCCCGCGCCGATGTCGGTCTGCGAGATGGGTTTGAGCGGTCCGTCGGGGAACAGGGGCGCCTGCGAGGCGCAGCCGGCGAGGAAGAGGGTGGCCAGCAGCCAGGCCCACAGGAGCTTCATCGAAAGTCGTTTTTCCATTGGCGCAAAGCCGCAAAGACATCGGCGTCGTCCGCCTTTGCCGCGAGCCCTGCATGGGTGCTCACGGCGCGGCGAACCGATGCTTCACGGCTGCGGAGAAAGGGATTGATGGAACGCTCGGTGTCGATGCGCGAGGGCAGCGTGGGCTCCCCAGCGGCGCGTCGCGCTTCGCACGAGGTCATGTATTGAGCGAGCGCGTCGTTGGAAGGTTCCACCGCTCGCGCGAATCGCAGGTTCGACAGCGTGTACTCATGGGCGCAGCACACTCGCGTATCGGCCGGCAGGGCCGCCAGGGCGTCGAGCGAGTGCAGCATCTGCCGCGGCGATCCTTCGAACAGGCGGCCGCAGCCGCCCGAAAAAAGCGTATCGCCGCAAAAGAGCAGCGGCACGCCGTCGGGCGACGCTTTCGCGGGGAGAAAGTAGGCGATATGGCCGGCCGTGTGGCCGGGCACATCGATCACCGAGAAAGGAAGGCCCAGAACCTCGGCCACGTCGCCCTCGGAAAGCGGCGTGCAGGGTTCGGGAATGACTTCACCGGCCGGGCCGAACACGGCGGCGCCGGTGGCTTGCCGCAGTTCGTCGACGCCGCCGACATGATCGGCATGATGGTGGGTGACTAGAATCGCGGCCAGATTGACATGGCTTTGCGCCAAGGCATTCAACACGGGCTTGGCGTCACCTGGGTCCACCACAATCGCGCCGGACTCGATCTGGAGCATCCAGATGTAGTTGTCGGCAAAGGCGGGCAGCGGAACGAGGGTCATGAGCAGCGAAATTATAGGTTTGGAGGAATGGCTGGAAACCCCGCCGGGCAGGTATCTGCTCGAATGGGAACAGGCGCAGTTCGACCAGGCCGTGGCCGATGTGTTCGGCTACCACGCTGTGCAACTGGGTTTACCCCAGATCGATGCGCTGCGCGGCAACCGCATGCCCCACCGCTGGCTGGCCGCCGACCACCTGCCGGCGCAGCGCCAGCCGGCGTTGATGACCGATTTTGCCGCACTGCCTTTCGAGGCCAACAGCCTCGACCTGGTGGTGCTGCCGCACGCGCTCGAACTCAACCCGGACCCTCACGCCACGTTGCGCGAAGTGGAGCGGGTGCTGGTGCCCGAGGGCAAGGTGGTGATCTGCGGACTCAACCCGACCAGCCTGTGGGGCTGGCGCCAGCGGCGCGCGCGGCTCTACCGGAGCCTGGGCTTCGGCGAGTTGTTCCTGCCCGAGGCAGGCGACTTCATCGGTTACTGGCGCATGCGCGACTGGTTGAGGCTGCTGAGTTTCGAGGTGGAATCCGGACGCTTCGGCGTCTACCGGCCCGCCGTGCAAAGCCAGGCGTGGCTCGATCGCTACCGGTGGCTGGATGGCGCCGGCGAGCGCTGGTGGCCCATTTTCGGCGCCGTGTACTTCGTGGTGGCCGTCAAGCGCGTACGTGGCATGACGATGCTGCAGGCCAACTGGAAGCGCAAGCCATCCATTGCCGCTGCGCCGGTGCCCATTGCCGGACGCGTTCACCACGGCTCGACGCATCACAGAAAAAAGACGAAAGAGATCATCCGTTGACCGAAGTGACGATGTATACCGACGGCGCCTGCAAGGGCAATCCGGGCCCGGGCGGCTGGGGCGTGTGGCTCAAGGCCGGCGCCAGCGAGAAAGAACTGTTCGGCGGCGAACTGGGAACGACCAACAACCGCATGGAACTGACCGCCGTCATCGAGGGACTGGGGGCGCTCAAACGCCCGTGCAAGGTGGCGCTCTACCTGGACAGCCAGTACGTGCGCCAGGGCATCACCGAGTGGATCCGCGGCTGGAAGGCCAAGGGCTGGCGCACGTCGACCGGTTCGCCGGTGAAGAACGTGGAGCTTTGGCAGCGGCTCGACGCGCTGGTGCAAGGCGGGGGGCACGAGATCGAATGGCACTGGGTCAAGGGCCATTCCGGTGATGTGGGCAACGAGCGCGCCGACATGCTGGCCAACAAGGGTGTGCAGAAGGCGCTGGGCCGGCTCTGAGTCGAAGCGACGGCCTAGAGCACGCCCTCGAACATCATCACATCCACTTCATCGCCGGCGGCCACGTCACCCTGGTCGTGGTGCAGCACGACGAGGCCGTTGGCCTTCACCATCGAACTGAGCACGCCCGAGCCCTGATTGCCGGCCAGGCGCGCATTGGGCAAGTCGCCCGGCCTCGGCTGCACCCATGCGCGCTGGTATTCGGTGCGACCGGGCTTCTTGGCAATGGCAGATGCGCTTCGCGCGCGCAGCAAGGGCGGCGCGGCAGCGGCGGCTTCATTGCCGCCCATCATGCGCAGCAGCGCGGGGCGGACGAAAGCCAGAAAGCTCACCATCGTCGCAACCGGATTTCCTGGCAGACCGAACAGCGCCGCCGGGGCGCGGCCGGGGTCGCCGTGAGCGATCGATCCGACCGCCATCGGCCGGCCCGGTCGCATGGCGATGCGCCAGAACGCCATCTCGCCCAGGCGCTGCATGACGGCACGCGTATGGTCCGCATCGCCGACGCTGACGCCACCGCTGGTGATGATGGCGTCGGCCTGGTCGGCCGCTTGCTGCAGCGTGGCCTCCAGGCTAGCTGGATCGTCACGCACCAGCCCCAGGTCGATCACCTCGCAGCCCAGGCCGCGCAGCAGCGCGCAGACCGTGTGGCGGTTGCTGTCGTAGATGGCGCCTTCGCGGGGCGCGTCGCCCAGGCTGAGCAGTTCGTCGCCGGTCGAGAAGTAGGCCACACGCAGCCGGCGGAACACAGCCAGGCGGGCGCTTCCCAGGCTTCCGGCCAGGCCCAGGGCTGCCGGTCCGAGCCGGTCGCCACGGCGCAGCGCGGGCTCGCCCTGGCGAAGGTCTTCGCCGGCAAGCCTCCGGTTGTCGCCCGGGCGCAAGACGCGCGCGTCGAATCGCACCGCGTCGCCGTCGATGCGGCATTGCTCCAGCGCCACGACGGTGTCCAGGCCTGGCGGCATCTTGGCGCCGGTCATGATGCGAACGGCCTGGCCGTCGCGCACGGGCTGGTGCCACGCGGTGCCAGCGAGGGCGGTGCCCACGACCTGCAGACGGACTTCGGCATCCGGGCCCTGCAGTGCGGTACCCGAGAAGGCGTAGCCGTCCATCGCCGAGTTGTCGTGTGGAGGCACGGAAAAAGGCGAGACGAGGTCGTGGGCCAGAACGCGCTGCAATGCGGCGTGCAGTGGCACCTCTTCATGCGCGGTGATGGCGCTGCGCGTGGCGAGTTGCGCCAGGAGGGCCTGCGCCTCGTCAACGCGGAGCGCGACGGGCACGCTCATCCGCCGATGTAGCTCATTTCGACCCGGCGAGCGCCCGAGGCCGGCGCTTCGTCGGGTGCTCGCAGGCCGCGCAGTTCCGAATAGCGATCGGCGCGACCTTGCCAGATGGCGGCGATGGCCGAGGCGATCTGTGCATCGCTGGCCTGGCGTTCGCGCAGGAGCGGCTTCAGGTCATGGCCTTGGCTGGCGAACAGGCACAGATACAGACGGCCCTCGGTCGACAGCCGTGCTCGTGTGCAGTCGCTGCAGAAGGCCTGCGTCACGCTGCTGATGACGCCCACTTCACCCAGGGCGGGGTCGTGCCGGCCGTCCGGGCCTGCATAGCCCCAGCGTTGGGCGGTCTCGCCCGGTGCGGTGGCGTGAAGCGGCACCAGCGGAAACTCTTCGGACAGGCGTTGCACCACCTCGGCAGAAGGCACCACTTCATCCATGCGCCAGCCGTTCGTGGCGCCAACGTCCATGTATTCGATGAATCGCAGCACGACGCCACTTCCGCGAAACCGACGTGCCATCGGCAGGATCTCGCCTTCGTTCGTGCCGCGCTTGACGACCATGTTGACCTTGATCGGGCCAAGCCCGACGCTGCGCGCCGCCTCCAGTCCCTCGAGCACCTGGGCGACGGGAAAGTCGACATCGTTCATGCGCCGGAACACCGTGTCGTCCAGTCCATCGAGGCTGACGGTCACGCGCTGCAGGCCGGCGTCGCGCAGCGATTGCGCCTTGCGCGCCAACAGGGAGCCGTTGGTGGTGAGCGTGAGGTCCAGCGCCTGACCGTCCGGCGTGCGCAGCACGGCCAGTTGCTCGATCAGGCGTTCGATGTTCTTGCGCAGCAGGGGCTCGCCGCCCGTCAGGCGGATCTTGTGGACGCCCTGGGCGACGAAGAGGCGGGCCAGGCGTGTGATCTCCTCGAAGCTCAGCAGCGCGCCATGAGGCAGGTAGGGGTAGTCCTTGTCGAAGACTTCCTTGGGCATGCAGTAGCTGCAGCGGAAGTTGCATCGGTCGGTGACGCTGATGCGCAGGTCCGTCAGCGGGCGGCCCAGTCGGTCGAGCAGGGCGGTGCCTTCGGGCGCCAGAGGCGGTGCGGCGGCATCGAGGCGCAGGGGCCGCCCCAGGGCGCTCAACGGAATGCGGACTTCGGTCATCGGTGAGGCAATTTACCCCAATGAGAACGATCGGGCGGGTGACCGCGGTCAATGAATCCAGAACGCGTCAGGGCTATCGGCCGGATTGAAAGGATCAACCCATCAGGCAAATGAGAATAATTATCATTGAGTCATGAAATACGCCACCGCCCAGACCAGAAACGCGAATCCACTCAGGGCCGCCCAGAGGTTGGCCGGCCTGTTCATCGTCGGCGCTGGCTTGCTGGTGCTGCTCACGAGCGGCTGGCAGGCGCTGCAAAGCTCGCCCGTGGCGGGCCAGGCATTGGCCGGCGGCAGCATCGCGGCCCTTGCCACGGCGCTGGGGGCGCTGCCGGTGATGTTCTCGCAGCGCTTGTCGGCACGGGTGCAGACCAGCCTGCTGGGCTTTGGCGCCGGCGTGATGCTGGCGGCCAGCGCCTTTTCGCTGGTCTTGCCCGGTCTGGAAGCCGCGCAGGCCACCGGCCTGGGCCGCTGGGGCGCTGGCGGCCTGATGGCGATGGCGATCCTGCTGGGCGGCGCCGTCATGCTGGCCATGGACCGCTTCCTGCCGCACGAGCACTTCTTCAAAGGCGTGGACGACGTGCGCAACGCGCAGTTGCTGCGACGCACCTGGCTTTTCGTCTTCGCCATTGCGCTGCACAACCTGCCCGAAGGGCTGGCGATCGGTGTCGGCTACGGCGGCGGCGACGCGATCAGCGGAAGCGCACTGGCCACCGGGATCTCGATCCAGGACGTGCCCGAGGGTCTGGTCGTGGCCGTGGCCCTGCTGGCGGCGGGCTATTCGCGAGGAAAGGCGGTGGCCATCGCCGCCGCGACCGGGCTGGTCGAGCCCCTCGGGGCCCTGATGGGCGTGGCGCTGGTGGCGGGTTCGGCGGCGCTGCTGCCCTGGGGGCTCGGCTTCGCAGCTGGCGCGATGCTGTTCGTCATCAGCCACGAGATCATTCCCGAGTCGCACCGCGACGGGCATCAGGCCCACGCGACGAGCGGGCTGATGCTGGGCTTCGTGCTGATGATGCTGCTCGATACGGCGCTCGGCTGATCGAGCAGCGGCCCCGGCCGGGCCGCCGCCTAATGCTGCGCCGGCCGGAAGCCCTCGAACTGCCGCATGATGGCGGCGATCTGCTCGTCGCCCATGCCTGCGGCGACGAAGGTGCGCAGCAGTTCCGCGACCGCGCTGCTCAGGGGTAGGGGAAGCCGGTTGGCATGGGCCAGCGCCTGCACCCCTTCCATGTCCTTGAGCATGTTGCGGATGGCGCCGGTAGGCGGCGTTTCGCGCGCGGCCATTTGCGGCGCGAACTCCTGCAGCGCCGCGCTGTCGGCCCGGCCGCCGGCCAGAGCCTTGGGCAGCAGCCGCGCATCCACGCCGCCTGCCTCGGCCAATCGCACCGCCTCGGCGACCGCCTGGTTGTTGAGCGCGCACAGCACCTGGTTGACGAGCTTGGTGGTCTGGCCCGCACCGGTCGGACCCATGTGCGTGTAGTTGGCGCACAGGTCGCGCATCAATTCGCCCGCATGGGCGACGTCCTCGGCGCTGCCGCCGGCCATGACGGTCAGCTTGCCGACCAGGGCCTTGGGCGCACCGCCCGACAGCGGCGCGTCCACCCAGGCCGCGCCGCAGCGTCCTTTCAGGTCGTCGGCCAGGCGGCGCGTCGAAGGCGGGTCGATGGAAGACATGTCAATCAGCACCGATTGCGCATCCATCGACTCGGCGGCGCCGTGCGGGCCCAGCACGGCCTGCCGCACGATGTCGGCGGAATTCAGCGCCGTGATGACGAACTCGCAGCCAAGAGCGGCCTCGGCGGCCGAAGTCGCCGCGGTCGCGCCGCGAGCCACCAGCGGCGCGAGCTTTTCCGGGCTTCGGGTGTGCAGGCGAACGACATGGCCGCAATCGAGCAGGCGCTGCGCCACGGCCGTGCCGATCATGCCGACCCCGACGATGGCGACGCGGCGTGCGTTGGGTGCAGGACGATCAGCCATGCTTGATGGCGACCGTCTTCAATGTCGTGAACCCGTAGAGCGCTTCGAAGCCCTTTTCGCGGCCGTAGCCGGAAGACTTGACGCCGCCGAACGGCAGCTCCACGCCGCCGCCGGCGCCGTAGTTGTTGATGAACACCTGTCCGCTCTTCACGCGCTTGGCCATGCGCAGCTGGCGGGCGCCGTTCTCGGTCCAGATGCCGGCGACCAGCCCGAAATGTGTGGCGTTGGCCAAAGCGACCGCTTCGTCCTCGCCCTCGAACGACATCGCAGCCAGCACGGGGCCGAACACTTCTTCCTGCGCCAGACGGTGCATCACCGGCACGTCGCGCAGCAGGGTGGGGGCCTGGTAGAAGCCGGTGTCAGGCGCCTGGTCGACGATGCTGCCCTGGGCAACCATGGGGATGCCGGCCACCTGGGCGTCGCTCAGGAAGTCCCAGACACGCTGTTGCTGCGACTGGCGGATCAGCGGCCCAACGTCCAGATCCATGGAAGCCGGACCGACGCGCAGCGCCGAGAAAGCACGCCCCAGGCGGTCGAGCAGCGGCTCGTAGATGCCGCGCTCGATCAGCACGCGCGATCCGGCCGAGCAGGTCTGGCCGGCGTTCTGCACGATGGCATTGATGATCACCGGGACCGCTGCGTCCAGATCGGCGTCGGCGAAGATGATCTGCGGGCTCTTGCCACCCAGTTCGAGCGTGACCGGGCAATGCCGCTCGGCCGCCACCTGCTGGATGATGGTGCCGACCTTGGGGCTGCCGGTGAAGCTGATGTGGTCGATGCCCGGGTGCCGCGCCAGCGCGTCGCCCACCTCGTGGCCATAGCCGGTCACGATGTTGATGGCGCCGGCCGGAAAGCCCACGTCCGCCGCCAGTTGCGCCACGCGGATCAGCGACAGGCAGGCGTCTTCGGCCGGCTTGACCACGCACGCATTGCCAGCGGCCAGTGCACCACCCACGCTGCGCCCGAAGATCTGCATCGGGTAGTTCCAGGGAATGATGTGGCCGGTCACGCCGTGCGGCTCGCGCCAGGTGAAGACGCTGTAGCCCTCCTGGTACGGAATGGTCTCGCCGTGCAGCTTGTCGCACGCGCCGGCGTAGAACTCGAAGTAACGCACCAGCGCGGCCGAGTCGGCCTTGGCCTGCTTGACGGGCTTGCCGCAATCGCGCTGCTCCAGCAGGGCGAGTTCGTCGGCATGCTCGGCCACCTTGCGCGAAAGCGCCATCAGCAGACGGCCGCGCTCGGCGGCAGAGAGGCGGCCCCAGGGCCCGCGGCCATCGGCCCAGGCGGCCTGCGCGGCACGCACCGCGGCGTCGATGTCGTCGGCGTTGCTGCGCTGCAGTTCGTCGAAGACCTGGCCGTCGGAGGGATCGAGAACGGGCAGGGTGCGGCCGGATGACGAGGGCACGCGCTCGTTGGCAATGAAGTTCAGTTGCATGGCGTCGATTGTGCGCGCGCCTTGCCGACCCTGTCCGTGGGTGGGTGGGTAGGTGGCGCGCGCTCCTGGCTTATTCGATGCGTGCGCCCGAGGCTTGCACGATGGCCTTCCACTTCGGCAACTCGTCGGCCACCTGCGCGGCGAACTGCTGGGGCGACATGGCCTTGTATTCGGCGCCCTGGGCCTGGATGGCGGCCTGCACTTCGGGCTTGGCCAGAAGCTTGTTCACTTCGGCGTTGATCCGCGTGACGATGTCGGCCGGCGTGCCCGCTGGCGCGAACAGGCCATACCAGGTGCTCACGTCGAAGTCCTTGCCGAAGCCGAGCTCGGCCACGGTTGGCGTGTCGGGCAGCACCGAGCTGCGGCGGGCCGAGGTCACGGCCAGCGCGCGCAGCTTGCCCGACTTGAGCTGGCCGATGGCCGATGGCACCGACGACACCATCAGGTCCACGTTGCCGGCCATCACATCCATCATGGCGGCATTGCTGCCTTTGTATGGCACATGGCGGATCTGCACCTTGGCGGCGTTCTTGAACTGCTCGCCGGCCAGGTGGATGGTGGTGCCGTTGCCGGGCGAGCCGTAGGTCACGCTGTCGGGCGACTTGCGCGCCGCCTTGACCACGTCGTCCAGCGTCTTGTACGGCGATTCGCTGCGCGTGACGATCACCACCGGCGTGTAGGCCACGTGGGCGACGGCGGCAAAGTCCTTGTTCGGGTCGTAGCTCAGGTTGGGGTAGAGCCAGGGCGCGACGATCATGTTGTCCTTCTGGCCCATCACGATGTCGTAGCCGGTGGGCTTGGCGCGCGCCGCTTCGGCCAGGCCGATGGTGCCGCCGGCGCCGCCGCGGTTGTCGGGCACCACCGTCCAGCCGGTGGCGGTGGCCAGTTCATTGGCGATGAGGCGCGAAAGGATGTCGGTGCCGCCGCCGGGCGGGAACGGCACGATCAGGCGGATCGGCTTGGCGGGAAAGCCCGCGTCGGCATGGGCCAGCGTGGCGACGGGGCCGATGGCGAGCGCCGTGCCGGCGGCAGTGGCGGCGCGCAACAGGGCGCGGCGGTTCATGGTCGAGGTGGGGTGGGGCATGGATGTTGTCTCGTGTCGTGTCTGGATGCAGGTTCGCGATCGGCGGTCCCGAGGGGCGCGCTCGCGCGGGACGGAATGAGGCATCGGGAGTGTCGCGCAGCGCGGTGCGGCGAAGGCTGGCGCCGCCGTGCCGAATGGCGAACGGGGCGTTTCCCAACCGAGAGGGCTGTCGACGTGGCTGCGTGGGTCGGCGCGCGCCGATGGCGCGCCCGCCGGGTCAGCGCGGCGGCATGAAATCCGCCGTGGCCGGGCGTCCTTCCAGGTGCAGCGTGCTGGCCGAGCCCGGGGCCTCCGCCAGGATGCGACCGCCGCGCCACACCTTCAGACGCGCCGCACGCAGGCGGATCGCTTCCACCGGGTCGCGCGCCTGCAGCAGCACGAAGCTTGCCTCGCAACCCGGCGCGATGCCGTAGTCCGCCAATCCGAAGACGCGCGCTGCGTTCACGGTGACGGCGTCGAAGCACTGGCGGATGCCGGCCTGGCTGGTCATCTGCGCGACGTGAAGCCCCATGTGCGCGACCTCGAGCATGTCGCCCGAGCCCATGCCGTACCAGGGGTCCATGACGCAGTCGTGCCCGAAGGCGACGTTCACGCCGGCAGCCATCAGTTCGGGCACGCGGGTCATACCTCGTCGCTTGGGATAGGTGTCGTGGCGGCCCTGCAGCGTGATGTTGATGAGCGGGTTGGCGATCACGCTCACGCCCGCTTCGGCGATCAGGGGCAGCAGCTTGCTGACGTAGTAGTTGTCCATGCTGTGCATGGAGGTGCAGTGCGAACCGGTGACGCGGCCCTGCAGTTTCAGCCGCTGCGCCTCGAAGGCCAGCGTCTCGATGTGGCGCGAATGCGGATCGTCCGATTCGTCGCAGTGCATGTCCACCGGCAGGCCGCGCTCGGCCGCCAGCTCGCAAAGCAGCTTCACGCTGGCGGCGCCGTCGGCCATGGTGCGCTCGAAATGCGGAATGCCGCCGACCACGTCCACCCCCTTGTCGAGCGCACGCCTGAGCTTCTCGACACCGCCCGGCGAACGCAGCACGCCGTCCTGCGGAAAGGCCACGAGCTGCAGCGTGAGATAGGGCGCCACGCGGCGCTTGACTTCGAGCAGTGCATCCACCGCGAGCAGGCTGGGGTCGCTGGTGTCCACATGCGTGCGGATGGCCAACAGGCCCTTGGCCACGGCCCAGTCGCAATACGCCATGGCACGCTCTATGAGTGCTTCGGCCGTCAGCATCGGCTTGAGTTCGCCCCACAGCGAAATGCCTTCCAGCAGCGTGCCGCTCTGGTTGACGCGCGGCAGGCCGTAGCTGAGCGTCGCATCCATGTGGAAGTGCGGATCCACGAAATGCGGTGACAGCAGCAGGCCATGCGCATCCACGGTTTCGGCCGCCGGTGCCCGAAAGCCGGGCGACACCTCGGCGATGCGTCCGCCTTGAACGGCGACGGACATGCCGGTGCGCCCGTCGGGCAGGGTGGCATCGTGGATCAGCAGGTCGAGCATGGGTAGAGCCTCGGAGTCGATGGTGGCGGTGCGCAGTCCAGTGTAGGCCGGTCGCAACTTCCGGGCCTGCACGTGCCGCACTGTCACGGATTTGCCATCGTCGACCGGCACGATGTCGCCGCACCGATTCGTTGCTGCATTCAACCATCTCCAAGAAAATGAAACTCAGACTCGCCGCTTCGGCCCTGGCGCTTGGCCTGGCCAGCCCCGCTTTCGCCCTCAACATCGTGCTCTCCAACGACGACGGCCTGACCAGCAACCTCAAGGCCTTGTACGACGCCCTGAAGGCCGCCGGACACGACGTGGTGGTCTCGGTGCCCTGCACCGGCCAGAGCGGTCGCGGAGCCGGCATCGTGATGTACAGCACCGACACCATCGTGCCGGACAACGACTCGACCCAGATCAACGCCGAAGGCGGTTGCCACAACGGCGCGGCTGCGACCGGTGCACCGGCCGTCGGGCCGTTCACCAAGCCCGGTTACACCAACGGCGACTTCTTCTACGTGCATGGCACGCCGGTGATGGCCACGATGTACGGCCTGGACGTGGCGGGCAAGGCACGCTGGGGCAAGGCGCCCGACGTGCTGCTTTCCGGCCCCAACGAAGGGCAGAACCTGGGCAGCATCATCAACGCGTCGGGCACGGTGGGCAACGCGCAATTCGCGGGCTCGCGAGGCATTGCGACGATCGCACTGAGCGCGGATGCCGACACCACCGACAACACCAGTCTGGCCAATCCCAAGTCGGCCATCGTGGCGCAGTTGTCGGTCAAGCTGCTCCAGGCGCTGCAGGCCAAGGCCGGCAACGGCCCGCTGCTGCCGCAGGGCGTGGCCCTGAACGTCAACTTCCCGAAGGCCATTGCCGCCGACACGTCCTTTGCCTTCTCGCGCATCGGCACGTTCAACGCATACAACCTGGCTTTCAAGAACAGCGTGCCTTACGGCCTCGGCGGCGTGCTCGCCTCAGGCCAGCCGACAGCCGATCAGGCAGAAGACGAATCGGTCGTCTATCGCACCAAGGTGGCGGTGTCTGCCATGCAGATCGGCTTCGAGCATCGTCCGGCCGGCCAGGAATGGCTGCGCCTGCGCCTGCGCGACGTGGTCGGCCAATGAGAAGGGCCGTCGTGATGAAGCAATCGATTCTCAACGGCGCCGCCTGCGCGGCCGTCCTGATGCTGGCGGCGTGCGGTGGCAGCAGCAACACGCCGGTGGCCAGCGGTGGCGGCGGCGCCACGACCACCGAGCCGGCCAAGCCGAAGGTCTCGACCGAAGACCTGAGCACCGGCGCCTACGCGGTGAGCACCGGCGACGCCGACAAGCCCACGGTGGGCCGGTATTACGCGGCTGCGGACGGCAAGCGCCTCCTGGCGTTCGAGGATGCGGACGATTCGGTCGACCTGCTCTTGCGCCGGGCCGACGCGGCGTCGGCATGGGTGGCGGTCCCGGCGCCGACAACCGATCTGAACGTGTCGTTGCTGAGCAGTCAGGCGCGTACGCTGGCGACGCCGGATGCCGCGACTTTGGCGGGCCGCTACGTGGTGCGCTTGTCCGATGGCGCCGCGGCGGACTTCAACATCGGCGCGGATGGCCGGATCACGGCCGGCACTTCTGCCTGCAAGCTGTCGGGCTCACTCGCCAGCAGCACGCTGCCTGGCGCGCTGTCGCTCAGTCTCACGAGCAATGGCTGCGCGGCCCTGCCGGCCAGTGCGACCGGCGTGCTGGTGGTCGACGCTCTGGATGCGCCCGCCAGCTTGCGACTGATCGCCGACGATGGCGCTCGGACGGTCGACTTGCGCGCCTACGTTGAGGCAGCGTCGGCGGTTTGAGGTGGGCGGTGGCGGTCCCGCGTCGGGCTGCCTCTGATCAATGAGGGGCGAACGCGGCCAGGTTCAACTGCAGCGCCGCACTCAACAGGCGCTTGTCCCTCGTCCAAAGGTAGGTCGTCGGCTGGAGCCGGGTGGAGGCAAGCAGATGCAGATCCACATAGCCGATGCCCAGGCCGAAAAGGCGCTCTTTCTCCAAGAAGCCCATCGTCTCCTCGTTGGTGGCGATGGGCGCAGAAGGCAGCGCTCGCAACGCATCGAGCGTCTCCGCGCGGCGCGGAAGACTGCCGAGCGCGATCTCGGCGATCACGAAGGGATGAGCGAGGACCTGGTCTTCTTCCAGCAGCGCTTGGAGTTGCGTATCGCCTCGTGCCAAATGATCGATCCAGACGGACGTATCAACGAGGATCATTGCTCGGTCTGGTTTGTCGACGACTCACAGGCGCGAGGTCGGGTGCTGACCCACCCAGCAGCGAAAGGCGTCGGGCCGCTTCTCGCTGGACGAGGCTCTTGAGAGCCTGTTGGATCAAGGCAGAGTTTTCCTGAATGCCCGTGTAGGCACGTGCCTTCGAGAGAAGCTCGTCGTCGAGCGTGACCGTGGTGCGCATGGCAGTTCCTCAAAGCGGTGCATCAAATATGGCATCAAATGATGCAAAATCAAGTGTAGCCCGACCTCGCCGCCCCTGGCTGCTTCAGCGCTCACCCTTGCGATACGGCTTCATCAACGCCTGCGGATAGCTCGCCTTGCGAGCCACCAGCACCAGCGCGAGGATCGACAGCAGGTAGGGAAGCATGAGGTAGAGCTGGTAAGGCAGCACCGCATCGCCCGCCTGCTGCAGCCGCAACTGCAGCGCATCGAAAAAGGCGAAGAGCAGGGCGCCCAGCAGTGCCTTGCCGGGCCGCCACGAGGCGAACACGACGAGCGCCACGCAGATCCAGCCGCGGCCGTTGATCATGTTGAAGAAAAAGGCGTTGAAGGCCGACAGTGTCAGGAAGCTGCCGGCCACGCCCATCAGCGCCGAGCCGGCCATGATGCCCGCGGTGCGCGTGGCCGCCACCGACACGCCCTGGCCTTCGGCCGCCTGCGGGTTCTCGCCCACCATGCGCAGTGCCAGGCCTGCCGGCGTTCGATAGAGGACATAGGCCACCATCGGCACGAGCAGCAGGGCCAGCAGCGTCAGCGACGACTGCTGCGAAAGCACCGGGATCGGCAGCCATTCCATGGGCGCGAACGGCGTGACGGTGGGCGGAGTGTTCACCTTTGGAAAGCTGACGCGGTAGCCGTAGTAGCTCAGCGCCGTGGCCAGCATGGTGATGCCCAGGCCCGACACGTGCTGCGACAGGGCCAGCCCAACGGTGAGCAGCGCGTGCAGCAGCCCGAACGCCGCGCCGGTCAGCGCGGCCACCGCGACGCCGCCCCACAGCGGAAGTCCGAGGTAGACCGCCAGCCAGCCGGTAAAGGCGCCGGCCACCATGATGCCCTCGATGCCCAGGTTGAGCACGCCCGCGCGTTCGCACAGCAGCACCCCGAGGGTGCCCAGGATCAGCGGCGTCGCGATGCGAAGCACCGCCACCCAGAAGGCGCTGTTGGCGAGGATGTCGGCGATCTCGCTCATCGGCGCCTGATCCGGTATTGCGTGAGCAGCGTGGCCACCAGCACTGCGATCAGCGATGCCGCCACGATCACGTCGGCGATGTAGGTGGGTACGCCAATGGCCCGGCTCATGGTGTCCGCGCCCACCAGCATGCCCGCCACGAAGATGCTGGCCGCCAGCACGCCCAGCGGATGCAGCCCGGCGAGCATGGCGATGACGATGCCGGTGTAGCCATAGCCCGGCGACATGTCCAGCGTGACGTAGCTGGTGCGGCCCGCCACCTCGATCGCCCCTGCCAGCCCGGCCAATGCACCGGACAGCAGGGCCACCGCCACCACCGTGCGCGTGACCGGCACGCCGGCGAATGCGGCGGCGCGTGCGTTGGCGCCGACGGCGCGGATGTCGAAGCCCAACACCGTGTACTTGAACAGGCCCCAGACCAGGAACGCCAGCGCGACGCCCCAAAGCAGGCCCGAGTGCACGCGCGTCTGGGCGATCAGCCGTGCCAGCGAAAGATCGTCTTGCAGCGACACGCTCTGCGGCCAGCCCATCGCGGTCGGGTCCTTCATGGGGCCGTCGAGCAGCGCCGACACGCCCAGCAGCACGATGAAGTTGATCAGCAGCGTGGTCACCACCTCGTCGACGCCCAGGCGTTGCTTCATGAGCGCGGGGCCCAGCAGAAGCAGCGCGCCGGCCACGGCGGCGGCCAGCATCATCAGCGGGAACAGCACCCAGATCGGCCATTCAAGCCCCGTGCCCCCGTGCATGCCCCCCACCGCCACGGCAGCCAGGGCGCCGGCATAGAGCTGGCCCTCGGCGCCGATGTTGTACAGCCGAGCCTTGAAGGCCACCGTCGCCGCCAGCCCGGTGAGGATCAGTGGAATGGCGCGGGTGAGCGTCTCGCTCAAGGCGAACACCGAGCCGAAGCCACCCTGCAGCAGCAGCGCGTAGGTGCGTGCGACCGGCGCACCGGCCCACAGCACGAGCAATGCGCTCACCAGCAAGGTAAACGCCACGGCGCAGACGGGCGCCAACACCAGCGCGCTGCGCGAGACCGAGGCGCGTCGTTCCAGCCTCATGCGCGCGCCTCTTGGGATGGATGGTTGCCGTCGGTACCGGCCATCGCCAGGCCGATCGCTTCGCGCGACCATGCCTGCGCCGGCCGCGCTTCACCAATGTGGCCGCCGTGCATCACCGCGACCCGATCGCCCAGAGCGAGGACTTCGTCCAGGTCGTCCGAGATCAGCAGAACGGCGGCTCCGGCATCGCGGGCCGCGATCAGCTGCTGCTGCACATAGGCCACCGCGCCAATGTCCAGCCCCCACGTCGGCTGGTGCGCCACGATCAGCCGGGGTGCGGGCGCGTTGCCCTTCGCATCCTCCGGCGCCAGCAGCGAGCGCCCGAGGATGAGCTTTTGCATGTTGCCGCCCGACAGTGACCGGGCGGGCGCATCGAGCCCACCGCCTCGCACATCGAAGGCCTGCTGAACGCGTTGCGCCTGCGCCCTGGCGGCCGCCCGCCTGATCCAGCGCAGGCCCGGCAGCAGGCGGCGCGAGAACGCGGCACTGCGCAGGCGTTCGGCCACGACGTTCTCCCACACCGGCAGGTCGCCCACCACGCCAACGGCATGGCGGTCTTCGGGAATGCGCGCCACGCCCTGATCCACCAGTTGCGCTGGCACCGCAGGCAGCGGCTTGCCGAGCAACTGCACGCGGCCACCAGCGGCGTGGCGCGTGCCGCTGAGCAGTTCGGCCAGCGCGACCTGGCCGTTGCCGGAGACGCCGGCGATCGCCACGATCTCCCCGGCATGCAGCGTAAGCGACGCGTGCCGAAGCCCGTTGCGCGAGTCGGCGTCGCCGTCCGCTTCGGTCGAAACGTCGTCGAGCGCGCACACCACCTCGCCGACATGGCTGGCCGGTGTGCGCGTCGGCGCATGCACCGCGTGGCCGACCATCCACAACGCGAGTTGCGCCTGGGTCACGCCGGCCGTGGGCGCCTGGGCCACCAGCTTGCCATTGCGCAGCACCGCGACCCGGTGCGACACGCGCAGCACTTCGGGCAGCTTGTGGCTGATGAAGATGACCGACAGGCCGTCGGCCACCATGTGCGCCAGCGTGTCGAACAGCGCCTCGCTTTCCTGTGGCGTCAGCACGGCGGTCGGCTCGTCCAGGATCAGGATGCGTGCGCCGCGGTAGAGCGCCTTGACGATCTCCACTCGCTGGCGCTCGCCCACCGAAAGATCGGCGATGAGCGCCTCGGGCCGCACCGGCAGGCCGAACCGCCCGGCCACATCGAGCAACCGCTCGCGCGCGGCGGATCGGGCAGAGGCCGGCCGCCACAGCGGCTCGGTGCCCATGAGGACGTTGTCGAGCACGCTCAGGTTGTCGGCCAGCGTGAAGTGCTGATGCACCATGCCGATGCCGGCCGCCAGCGCGGCCTTGGGGTGCCCGGGCGGCAGGCGCTCGCCGAAGACCTCGATCTCGCCCGCGTCGGCCGTGTAGTGGCCGAACAGGATCGACATGAGCGTCGACTTGCCCGCGCCGTTTTCCCCCAGCAGCGCGAGCACCTGCGCCGGCCCCAGGTCGAGCGAGATGTCGTCGTTGGCGGTGAGCGCGCCGAATCGCTTGGTGATGCCGCGCAGCGACAACACCGGCCGCGCGGCTGGTGCGTCGCTCACGTGGGCAATGGCCTCATGCGTGAAGCCGCCTACTTGAAGCTGGCCTTGGGCTGCCCGTCGTCCACCTTGACGGTGAACTTGCCGGCGCGGATGTCGGCCTCGCGCGCCTTGACCTTGGCGACCAGGTCGGCAGGCACCTTTTTCTCGAAGGTGCCCAGCGGCGCCAGTTCGGAGCCCTTGTGCTTCATCATCGAATAGGGGCCGTAGTCCTCGGCGGTGAACTTGCCTTCCTTGACCAGCTTGATGGCGCGGTCGACCGAGGGCTCCATGTTCCACAGCGCCGATGCGACCACCGTGTCCGGATACTGCGCCTGCGTGTCGATCACGTTGCCGATGGCCAGCTTGCCCCGCTCCTTGGCGGCGTCGGACACGCCGAAGCGCTCCGCGTACATGATGTCCGCGCCCTTGTCGATCATCGCGAAGGCGGCTTCCTTGGCCTTGGGCGGATCGAACCAGCTGTTGATGAAGGTGACGGAGAACTCCACCTTGGGATTGACCTCTCGTGCGCCCGCCATGAAGGCATTCATCAGCCGGTTCACTTCGGGAATCGGGAAGCCGCCGACCATGCCGATCTTGTTGGACTTGGTCATGCCCCCGGCGATCATGCCGCTCAGGTAGGCCGGTTCCTGAATGTAGTTGTCGAACACCGAGAAATTGGGCGCCTGCGGCTTGAGCGACGAACCCATCAGGAATGCCGTCTTGGGAAAGTCCTTGGCCACCTGGCGCGCTGCTTTCTCGACGCCGAACACTTCGCCCAGGATCAGCTGGTTGCCGGCCTGCGCGTATTCGCGCATCACGCGCTCGTAGTCGGCGTTGGCCACGTTCTCGGTGGCCTTGTATTCGATCTCGCCGCGCGCCTCGGCCGCCTTCAGCGCCTTGTGGATGCGACCCACCCATTGCTGCTCGAAGGGCACGGTGTATACCGCGGCCACCTTCAGCTTGGCCTGGGCCAGTGCCAACCCCGGCGAGCCTGCCGCCAGCGCGGCAGCCAGTGCGACAGAACCATGAATCCATTGACGGCGTGTAGTCACGTACTCTTCTCCTCAGTTGAAAAAACGGAACGACCGGCCGGTCCCTTTTGTCGGGAGTGCCGCGGGACCGGCTTGGCCGGACCGCTGGCACTGCCCCCGGACGGGGGTTGGCGAAGCGACACGAAGCGCGCGAAGACTGGGGTCGAACTATTTGGTCCCGAAGATCCGATCGCCCGCGTCGCCCAGGCCCGGCAGGATGTAGCCGTGGTCGTTGAGCTCACGGTCGATGGCGGCGGTGTAGATCGGCACGTCGGGGTGTGCTTCCTGCATGGTCTTCACGCCTTCGGGGCAGGTAAGCAGGCACACGAACTTGATCGACTTGGGGCGAAGCTCCTTCAGGCGATCGACTGCGGCCACGGCGGAATTGCCGGTGGCCAGCATCGGGTCGACGACCACGATGTCGCGCTCGGACATCTCGCTGGGCATCTTGAAGTAGTACTCCACCGCCGTGAGCGTCTTGGGGTCGCGGTAGAGGCCGATGTGGCCCACACGCGCGCCGGGCACCACGCTGAGCATGCCGTCCAGGATGCCGGTGCCGGCGCGAAGGATGGACACGAAGACCAGCTTCTTGCCATCGATCACCTTGGCCTGCATGGTTTCCAGCGGGGTCTCGATCTCGATCTCCTGCATGGCCATGTCGCGCGTGACCTCGTAGGCCATGAGCATGCTGATCTCATTGAGGAGCCGGCGAAAGCTGTTGGTGGATGCGTCCTTGCGGCGCATGAGGGTCAGCTTGTGCTGGACGAGAGGATGGTCGACGAGGTGTACGTTGCTCATGATCGTTAGGCGCTGACGCGTCTTTTCGTTTTGGTGATGTTCGCAAGAATAAACAGGGTGCGAAGCGTCGGCCTAGAAGACGGTGCCGTCGCTTTCGATGTTCAACGGCGGTGTTCCATCACGCAAGCGCTGTGCCAGTATCCGCCCGGCCGCCCAGGTGCCGCCTTCCAGCACACAGGCCAGCGGCATCTCGGCGGCGCTGCGGTTGAGATGCTGGCGCACCAGCGGGGCCAATTCGTCCAGCAGCGCGACGGTCAGGGCGCGCCATTCGACGATGAATTCGTCGCCCGCCTTCCAGGCGCGCGAAGTGGCGCCCGTGTCCTTGGGGCGCAGCACACCGGCGTCGAGGATCAGCCCCCCATTGCGGTATTCGGGCAAGCCGGTGAGGGCGTCGATGCCGCGCACCTTGACGCCGGCCCATTCGAAGGGCTCCAGCAGCGAATAGGTGAGCCACTGAGACAGCTTGTGGAAGGGCATCCATCCGGCCGTGAGGCCCGGTCCTTCGACGGCCGAATGTCGCCAGCAGTCCCCCAGCGCCAGTCGCGGATCTGCCGCGGGCATGCCGCCCGCGCCGCCGAGCAATGTGTTGGCCGCGGGCCAGATGGCCGAGAAGCTTTGCAGCAGCAGCGAGAGGATGTCGTGCGCCGTGACTTCGGCGGTGGGCGGCGTGGCGGGGCCGTACGGGCCGACGAGGGCGTCGAACATGCCGCCGGGGCGTCCGTCCTCGCCGAAGTATTCGGGCTGCTCGTGCAGCACTTCGCCGAGTCGGCGCAGCAACGTCGCGCGGCCCGTCAGGCCGACCATGGGGTTGACCTCGCTGACCTGCATGGCGCCGGCCAGGTGGTCGGTGACGAGGCCGCGCAGCCCGGCGGCGTCCGCCTGCAACGGGTGCTTGGGGTCGGACGAGAAAAGCCCGCTGGTGAACGCATGGAAGCTCGCCACGCCAAGCCCCTCGGAGCGAGCAAGGCGCAAGCCTGTGGCGGGCTCGACGTAGTGCCACGCGGCGCCGGCGCCGGCGTCCAGCAGCACGCTCACCACGGCCAGGTCGATCTGCGCGCGTGCACGTTCGCGGGGAGTGACCGACGGGCCCAGGAGTCGGTCGAGTTGCGCCCGCCGATCCACGCCGCCGGCCTCGAAATGGCGCCAGCGGCTGTGATATGGAATGTTGTCCCACGGGTACCGCTCGCGCATCGTCTCGGTGACGACGCGGACGGCTTCGGGCATCTTGTCGTCGGCCACTTCGAACCATCTGGATTCGCCGCGCCGCGCCCGTGCCAGCAAGGCGTGAGCGCGATCGCGCACCGCCTGCGTGCTGCGCAGCATGGCCACGGCAGACTCCGGCAACGTGGCGTCGGCCTCGAACTCCAGCGCCGGATCGACGTGCCCCTGTTCGTCCGCGCCCTGGACGGCTCGGTTGTGGGTGGGATGGTCGGGGTCCAGGCCGTAGTTGTCGCGGCTCATGTTTCCAGCCCCCGACCCTTGGCCTTGCGCAGCTCATCGGCATCCGGCACGACGCCCGGCGTGAAGTAGCCAGCCGCCACCTTTGCATCCATCTCGACGCGCGCATCCGCCGGGATCAGCTCGTCGGGGATGTTGACGCGCGTGCCGATCTCGATGCCGGAGCCGGTGATCGCGTCGTACTTCATGTTGCTCATCGAGACCAGCCGGTGGATCTTGCGGATGCCCAGCCAGTGCAGCACGTCGGGCATGAGCTCCTGGAAGCGCATGTCCTGCACACCGGCCACGCATTCGGTGCGCGCGAAATACTGGTCGGCAGTGTCGCCGCCCACCTGGCGCTTGCGGGCGTTGTAGACCAGGAACTTGGTCACTTCGCCCAGCGCCCGGCCTTCCTTGCGGGAGTAGGCCACCAGGCCCACGCCGCCGCGCTGCGCGCCCTGGATGCATTCCTCGATGGCGTGCGTGAGATAGGGGCGGCAGGTGCAGATGTCGGAGCCGAACACATCGGAGCCATTGCATTCGTCATGCACGCGGGCGGTGAGTTCCACCTCCGGATTGGCCAGGTCGCGCGGGTTGCCGAAGATGTAGATGGTCTGGCCGCCGATGGGGGGCAGAAAGACTTCGAGGTCGGTGCGGGTGACCAGTTCCGGATACATGCCGCCGGTTTCCTCGAACAGCACGCGTCGCAGTTCGGCTTCGGTGGTTCCGAAGCGCTTGGCCACGCCGGGCAGCCACCATACCGGCTCGATGGCCGCCTTGGTGACCACGGCCGCACCGTTGGCGGTGAGGAACTTGCCGTCGGCCTTGAGCCGGCCCTTCTGCAGCGCGTCGATGACCTCGGGCAGGATCACGTGGGCCTTGGTCACCGCGATGGTCGGGCGGATGTCGTAGCCGGCTGCCAGTTCGTTGGCGAAGACCGATGCGACATCGGCGCCCCACGGGTCGAGCGACACGATCTTGCCCGGCTCCAGCCATTGGGGGTAGGGGCCGATGGTGTCGGTCGGCGAGGTGTTGGTCAGGTCCGCCTTGTGCTGCGGATCGAGCGCCTTGGCCGCCACAGCCAGTGCGCGGTAGACGCTGTACGAACCGCTGTGCGTGCCGATCACGTTGCGGTGCGCACGCGTGGTGGTGGTGCCGATGACAGGCCCGCGCTCTGTCGGGTTGGGCAGGCCCCACACCATCGGCAGCGCGCCGAAGCCGCCGCTGTGCGAGGTCAGCCGGATGTGCCGCGGGCTGGGAGAAGAGGGGGAGGAGGGGACTGAACCGGTGCCGGACGGCGTGGTCGAGGACGTGGAGGCTTTCGCAGGAGCGTCAAGTGACATTGCAGACTCTCAAAAACCGCAATGTACCGAGCGCCCCTGCGGCTTGCAAGCCGGCGCGTGCGGCGTCTACGCCACAGGGCGTATGGGCATTCAGCGCACGCCGAGTGCGCGATCGATCGAGAGGCGGCCCGCGCCTCGTCCGACCAGGTAGAGCATCAGCGTGGCCCACGACAGGTGCGTCGGCCAAGCGTCCGGGTAGACGAAGATCTGGATCACCGCCGTCATGCCCAGCAAGGCCAGTGCCGACAGCCGCGTGGCCAGGCCCAGCACCAGCAGCAGCGGGAACAGGTGTTCCGCATACGCGGCCAGGTGCGCGGCGATCTCGGGGGGCACGAGCGGCAGGTGATATTCGCTTTTGAACAGTTCGATGGCGCTGTCGTTCAGCGTCAGAAAGCCTTCCACCTTGGTACGTCCGGAGTAGAAGAAGATGGCTGCGACGGCCAGCCTGGCGCCAATGGCCAGCACGTCGTGCGAGACGATGCGTTCCAGCCATGCCGCGATCTGGTTCCAGCGGGGATGCCTGGCGGTCGAGCCGGCCTCGGCGCGATCCTGGTTGGTGACGGAGGTGGAGGTCATGAGCGAAAGCCTTGCGGGGTGTGGATGGTGGGCTTCGATGGCGCCTGCGGTGCGGCCAGCGCACCGGCGCGCATCAGGCGCGAGAGCATGTCGACGAGGTCCGCCTGCGGATCAGCCTGAGCGGCGCACTCGGTCGCGTCGGTCAGCGTGCAGCCTTCGGCGCAGGCGTCTAGGAATGCGCAATCGCAGCGCGCGGCGGGCGTCCATTGCACGGCGAGTTGCGGTCGCGTGATCAGGGCACCTTCGGCTTGCCAATCAATCTCTTCGTCATCGGCATCCTCGACAGCGCGGTTGCGCGACCAGATCGAGTAGATCGGCGCATCGTTGAACCAGGCCCACCGCGCGGCCGGGTGTGGCTGCAGCCGGCAATGGGCGAGCGCCTCTGGCGGCAGCAACGCCAGGTCGTGGGCCTGCAGAGGGGGCTGGTCGGCAGCGACATGCGCTTCCGTCCAGAAGCGGTCGAGCCGGGCCACGTCGGGCAGGTAAGGCAGTTCCGTTGCCGGCTCGAAGTCGAGCAGAAAATCGGCGAAGGCCTGGCCGTAGCCCAGGAGCCGGCCGTCTGCTGGCGGGCTGGCCGCCACATGCAAGGCGGCGGCGGCGCGGAACCAGTCGCGCCCCACCAATCGTGCCACGCTGGGATAGTTGGCTTCGAGCGTGTCGATGCCGGCCTTCATCACCGTGTTGCGATAGATCGCAAAGCCGGGCTGCGCGTCGAACGGCGAGGGCGAGGATGCGTTGACCCGAGCCAATGCATCGGCAAAGCATTGTTGAAACGCGTGGAGTGCCTTAGTCATGCGACCACCTCCCCATGGCACGGAACACCTTGGCGCAGCACGGCGCTGGCCGTTTCGCATTCGTCGAGCAAGGTGGTGAACTCAGGCAGGTTGCCGTCGCGCTCGATCAAGGTGGGCCGGGCGCCGATGCGGCGGACGAGTCGCGCATACAGGGCCCACACTTCGGCGGCAATGGGTGCGTCGTGCGAGTCGATGAGCAGGGCGTCGCCCAGCGCCGGATCGCGCGAATGACCGGCAAGGTGGATCTCCATGACGGCCTGCGCGGGAAAGCGGTCCAGGTAGTCGCACGCGTCGAAGCCGAGGTTGTGGGCCGAGACGTGAACGTTGTTCACATCCAGCAGCAGCCCGCAGCCGGTGCGTCGGACAAGCTCGGCGAGAAAGTCGATCTCGTCCCAGTCGTGACGCCCCAGCGCGGCATCATCGAGGCGAAGGTAGTGCGACGGATTTTCGATGGCGATCCGCCGGCCCAGCGCATCCTGCGCATGCGCGATGCGCGCCGCCACATGCACGAGCGCTTCGGCCGTGCGCGGAAACGGAAGCAGGTCCGGAAAGTACTGGCCCTTCCAGGCCGACCAGGCCAGATGCTCGGAGACCAGCGCCGGTTCGATCATGCGCGCCAGGCTTGCCAGCCGAGCCAGGTGGCCTTCGTCCAGCCGGTCCTGGCCGGCCAGCGACAGCGAGACGCCGTGCAACGACACCGGGTGCCGCTCCCGCACGGCACGTAGCCAATGCAGGCGCGGCCCACCGTCGACCAGGTAGTTTTCTGGATGCACCTCGAACCACAGGCCTTCGCGCTCGCAGCTCGCGGCCTCGTCGTAGTGTTCGGGCTTGAGGCCCATTCCCGCGAGGAGAGCAGCATGGGTCATGGCTGTATGCCTTGTGGTGCGAGGTGGGCTCAGTTCCGCTGAATCAGGACTTGATCGGCATCAGCGAGCCCATGCCCTTGGGCGTCTTCATGGTGGCGCAGGTGCCGGCGGGAACGTACTTCCACGCGTTGCCCTGGTAGTCCATCTTGGAAGTGCCGGCGCAGGTGGTGCCGGGGCCGGCTGCGCAGTCGTTCTTGCCGGCCATGGCGACGCCATAGCACTTTTCCTTGGCGGCGCTGTCCATCTTGTCGGCCATCGGCTTGTCGGCGGCGCTGGCGGCCCCCGCAACGATGGCGCTCAGGGCGATGGCAGAGATGGCAATGCGACGTGTGTTCATGGAAATGCTCCTTGGGTTGGATAGACATCGAAGTGCGACCGACGATGCGCGGTCGAGGTCTAATTCGCCGATGTTTCCCGGCCGGTTACAGCTGCGTGCAGAATCTCTGCGCATTTCTTTTTTGCGCCGCGCGTAACCAAACCACTCCATGCAACGAACAGAACCAGGGGACGAGACGCACGCGCAGCAGGCGCGGGAAGCGGTTGAATCGGCGCTGCGCGGCCTGTTTCTGAAGGGGCTGCGCGGAGACGAGGCGGCCTACAAGGCATTCCTGCAGCAACTGAGCCGGCACCTGCGTTCCTTCCTGGCCCGTCGCCTCTTCGGCTGGCCGGACGATGTGGAAGATCTCGTACAGGAATGCCTTCTGGCCATGCACAACCAGCGCCACACCTATGACAGCGACCAGCCCCTGACGGCCTGGGTGCATGCCATCGCGCGCTACAAGATGATCGACCTGCTGCGCGCCAAGTCCGGCCGCGAGGCCTTGCAGGTGCCGCTGGACGACGCCCAAGACCTGTTCGCCGACGACAGCGCGCAGGCTGGCGATGCGCAACGCGATCTGCAGGTGCTGCTGTCCAGCCTGCCCGATCGCCAGCGACTGCCCATCGTCCACACCAAGCTCGAAGGCCTGTCGGTCGCCGAGACTGCGCAGCGGATGGGCATGTCGGAATCCGCGGTCAAGGTGAACGTGCACCGCGGCCTGAAGGCCTTGGCGGCGCGGCTGAAGGGATCACTTCCATCATGAAAACCGACGAACTCATCTCGATGCTGGCGACGGGCGTGGAGCCCGTGGCCCGGCGCGCCACCACACGGCGCCTGATGCTGGCCCTTGCGGCTGGCGTGCCGCTGGCGGCGGCGATCATGCTCATCGACTACGGCGTGCGCAACGACCTGGTCGAGGCCATGTTCTGGCCCATGCTTTGGGTCAAGATCCTTTTTCCGCTTGTCGTTGCCCTGTCGGCGTTCGTGCTGGTGCAGCGCCTCGCCCGGCCCGGTGCGCGGGCAGGTCTCGCCTGGCTGGGCCTGGCCCTGCCGGTGCTCGTGATGTGGATCATGGCTGCCATCGCCTGGACCTCCGCCGCCCCAGACGAACGAATGCCGCTGGTGATGGGGCAGACCTGGCGCAGTTGCGCCTTCAGCATTGCCTGGATCTCGCTGCCGGTGTTCCTGGCCGCCCTGGTGGCGCTGCGCGGCCTGGCGCCGACGCAACCGGCATTGGCAGGCGCCGCGGGCGGTGCACTGGCCGGCGGCGTGGGCGCCACGGTCTATGCCCTGCATTGTCCCGAGCTGACCGCACCGTTCCTGGCGGTGTGGTACCTGCTGGGAATGCTCATTCCCGTGGCAGCAGGGGCGCTGATCGGTTCCCGGCTGCTGCGCTGGTAGTGGCCTAGAAGTCCTCGACGGGCAGGCCGACGTAGTTTTCGGCCAAAGAGGTAGAGGCCGCATGCGAATGCACCAGGTAGTCCAGCTCGGCCTCCTGGATCTTCTGGCCGAATTCGCCCGTCTCCGGAAAGCGGTGCATCAGCGAGGTGAACCACCAGGAGAAGCGCTCGGCCTTCCACACGCGCCGCAGGCAGAGGTCCGAATACCGGTCGAGCGCCGAGCTGCTCTTCTCGCCGTAGAAGATTTCCAGCGCGCGAGCGAGGTAACCCACATCCGCCGCCGCCAGGTTCAGCCCCTTGGCGCCGGTCGGCGGCACGATGTGCGCCGCGTCGCCCGCCAGCATCAGCCGACCGAAGCGCATGGGCTCGGCCACGAAGCTGCGCAGCGGCGCGATGCTTTTCTCCAGTGACGGGCCAGTCACCAGGTGTTCGCGCGCTTCGGGGTCGAGGCGCAGGCGCAGCTCGTTCCAGAAGGCCTCGTCGCTCCAGTTCTCGACCTTTTCTTCCAGCGGCACCTGTACGTAGTAGCGGCTGCGCGTGGTGCTGCGCATGCTGCACAGTGCGAAGCCGCGCGTGGTGTTGGCGTAGATCAGTTCGTGCGAGACAGGCGGCACGTCGGCCAGCACGCCGAGCCAGCCAAAGGGATACACCTTCTCGTAGGTGTGAAGGGCCTGTTGCGGAACGCTGGCGCGGCTGACGCCGTGGTAGCCGTCGCAGCCGGCGATGAAGTCGCATTCGATCTCGTGCGTGGCGCCGTCCTTGACGTAGCGCACACGCGGGCGATCGCTGTCGAAATCGTGCAGGCTCACGTCACGCGCTTCGTAGATGGTCTCGCGGCCTTCGGCCTTGCGCGCTTCCATCAGGTCGCGCGTGACCTCCGTCTGGCCGTAGACGGTGACCTGCTTGCCGCCCGACAGCCCGTGCAGATCGATGCGGTGGCGTGCGCCCTTGAAGAGCAGTTCGATGCCATGGTGCGGCAGGCCCTCTGCATGCGCGCGGGCATCGACGCCCGCCTGCTTGAGCAGGTCCATCGTGACTTGCTCCAACACGCCAGCGCGGATGCGGCCCAGCACGTATTCGCCGGACTGGCGCTCGACGATGATGTTGTCGATGCCGGCCTTGTGCAGCAGTTGGCCGAGCAGAAGGCCGGCCGGGCCGGCGCCGATGATGGCGACCTGGGTCTTTTTCATGGGGCAAGTAACAAAGGGTTGACCGATGCGCCAAGCGTAGGCCGGGCCGGCGCCGCGCGATACACCCTTCGGATGCCTGTGTGCGATGATGCGAATCGTTGCGCGATGATCGCGCACCGCCTTGCCGACTCGACCCCCTGCAGAACCGGACGCTTCTTCCCATGACCATCGCCAAGGCGGATTTCATCGAAGGCATCGCCAAGGGCATGGCTGTGCTCGAAAGCTTCGACACCGAACGCCAGAGGCTGAACGCGACGCTGGCGGCAGAGCGGGCCGGCATCACGCGCGCCGCCGCGCGCCGCCATCTGCTCACGCTGGCCCATCTGGGCTACCTCGAGACCGACGGCAGCTATTTCTGGATGGCGCCCAAGGTGCTGCGTTTTTCGGGCAGTTATCTGGCTTCGTCACGCCTGCCGCGGATCATGCAGCCCACGCTGAACCGGCTGTCTGCGCAGACCGGCGAGTCGTTCTCTGCGGTGGTGCTCGATGGCGAGGAGGTCGTGATCGTGGCCCGCAGTGGCAACTACGGCGCGCCGACCAGATTGCTCGCTTATGGCCTGCACCTGGGCGCACGCCTGCCGGCGCATGCGACTTCCACCGGCCGTGTGCTCCTTGCATCGCTAAGCAGCGCCGAACTGTCGCGCTGGTTGAAAGGCCGCACGCTGCCACGGCTGACGCACTACACCATCACGCAGGCCAAGACGCTTCGCACCGAGGTTGCGAACGTTCGCGCGCAGGACTGGTGCGTGGCCACCGAGGAGCACGAGGTCGGCGTGCAGGCGATGGCCGTTCCGCTGCGCAATATCCAGGGCCGCACCGTGGCGGCGCTGAATGTCGTGTTGTCCGGGGCAGTGCGGCCGACGGCGGTTCTGGAGCGCGAGATGCTGCCTCTGCTGGTCGATGCGGCGCACGAGGTACGCACGCTGCTGTGATTCCTCAAAAAATTTTCGCGTGCTTTTGGAGGGCCCAAAAATCACGCTATACTCTAGGGCTTGTTCCCCGATAGCTCAGTTGGTAGAGCGCCGGACTGTTAATCCGTAGGTCCCTGGTTCGAGCCCAGGTCGGGGAGCCAAAAAAACAAACCCTTCGCGGTTCCTGAACGCCCCGTCATCCAAGAGATGACGGGGCGTTTTCACTTGGGCTGTCCGTATCGGCGGCGGCGATGGCGCTTCGAGGCGCAGCCGGCCGCCGCCCACTATCCGGCGTCCACGATCTCCCCATCCACGAACGCAACGGCGCCGGCGCGTGCGAGGTCGGCCAGAAGCTCCTCGACCCACACTTGAATGGGCGTGTCCGAGGCATATCGTTGCCAGACCTGTTCCAGATAACCGCTGCCTGCGAGCCACTGGGAAAGTGCAGGGCGTGTCATGCGTTGCTGCTCCAGCAGCTTGAATTTCAGCAGCACTTTCACGGCATGGCGGGCGTGCTTGACCGGCGCCGCGACAAAGCCTTCCAGGCGTTGGCGCGCCACGATCAACGCACCCTGAGCATCGTCAAAGATGCGCCCGTGCCCTGGAATGACGAGTGCCGGTTGGAGTTGCTCGATCAGGTCGAGCGTCGCTCCGACCTGCGCGAACGAAGGCTCGCCCCACATCTCCGGAAAGACCACGCCGAAGCCGCGTTCCCATAAAGCGTCGCCGGAAATCAACGTCCGGGATTCGGGCTCGAAGAGGATGACGGCGTGCGGGTCGTGTCCGGGTGCGGCATGCACTTGCCAGCGCTGCTGCCCAAGCTCGACTTCGGTGCCTGGCGCCAGAACGTCATCGAATTCGAAACGAGGGCATTGCTGCCCGGTGGCCGTGTAGCTCAGCTTGTCTTCGTCCCACGCGCGAACCGCTTCGGCCTCGCCCGGGGGAATGACGACCTTCAATTCGGGAAACTGCGCTTTGAGTGCGGCATTGCCGCCGCAATGGTCGCTGTGCAGATGGGTGTTGACCAGCAGGTCCAGCCGGCGGCCCTCCAGGGCTCGCATCACCAGGCCCAGCGTCTGGGTCGAATGCGTGACATAGCCTGAGTCGACCAGGGCGGTATGGGAGCCGCCGTCGAACAGGATGTTGTTGGAGGAAAGCCAGCCGCGCTCGAAGACTTGAACGCCAGGCGGCAAGGCCGCAGAGGTGAGTGAGGGCATGGGCTGGATTCTGCTATCGAACCGCAGCCCTGTGGACGCGGGCAGCTATCGCGAACCCACGGCACCCTCGGATTCGGTGAACCTGGGTTCGCAGAACGCACCGAGGTACTGCATGAGGTCCGTCGAGGGACGCATCTCGCTTTTCGTCCAGTTGCTCTTGCTGCCGCCATGCCGTCGATCGGATTGCGCAGCCACCATGTTCGACCGGGTGACCTCGACGGCCGTTTCCTGCATCTTGCGCAGGCAGTTCGCGAGCACTTCGATTTCCTTCTCGTCCAACCTGGAAAGCATGGCCTTGTGGATCGCCACGACACGGGGAAACACCATGGCGTAGAACGCCTCTCCCGACTTGGTCAAGCCCACCTTGGCCTTGCGGCCATCGCCCCGATCGGTTTCCCTGAAGATGAGTTCCTTCGAAAGCAAGGTGCGCAATGTCTTGGAGGTTTGCGAGCGGTCGACCGTGGTGCGGGCCGCGAGATCTGAAGGCGAAAGGCAGCCGAGCGTTGCAAGCATCGCGACGAACTGCCACTCCTCGCGCGTTACTCCGAACTCGCCTTCGCACATCCGTGTGACCAGGGAGCCGCTCAAGCCATAGAACTCCGACACGCGGAAGTTCAGCAGATCGAAGATCGAGGCGGGATGCCTGAGATTCGGGGTATCCATGACTGTCTCCAGCAAAAAGCGGGCCGGCATGTAGTCCGGTCGAGCTACTTTTTCGCGTTATTGGTTTTTATCCATTATCTGGTCGGACCTTAGTCTTGTGTGCATGGCCATCCGATTCGCCATTGGCTCCGCGGCGTTTCAGGTGAACAGCTCCCATTTGTCGAGAACCACCATGCCCCTTTCTGCCAAGACGTTTGACGTGCGCACCGGCAACGCCCAGCACATGTTCCACCCGATGATCGACCCCAAGGTGGTTCGGCAGGTGCCGCCGCTCATCATCGAGCGCGGCGACGGGGTGCATGTCTTCGACATCGACGGCAAGCGCTACCTGGACACGGTCGCATCCCTGTGGAATGTCAATGTCGGCCACAACCGCCCGGAGATCACGGAGGCGATCACGGCACAGTTGGGCAAGATCGCCTACTACTCGACGTTCCAGAACACCTCCAACCCGCCTGCCATCGAGCTTTCGCAGCGGCTGGCGGCCATGTTCGCCCCGGAGAAGATGACCAAGGTGCTCTTCTCGTCGGGTGGTTCCGATGCTGTCGAGACTGCGCTGAAGATCGCGCGCCAGTACTGGAAGCTGGAGGGGCAGTCGGAGCGGGTGAAGTTCATCTCGCTCAAGCAGGGTTACCACGGGGTGCACTTCGGCGGTGCGTCGATCAACGGCAATCCGGCCTTCCGGACGGCCTACGAGCCATTGATGCCGGGCTGCTTTCAGATCGAGAGCCCCGATCTCTACCGCAATCCCTGGGGCGAGACCGACCCCGAGCGCCTGGCGGCCCGGTGCGCCGACGAACTGGAGCGAACCATCCAGTACCAGGGCGCGCACACGATCGCGGCGTTCATTGCCGAGCCCGTGCAAGGGGCCGGCGGCGTGATCGTCCCGCCGGCCACCTACTGGCCGCTGATGCGCAAGGTGCTCGACAAACACGGCGTGCTGTTGATCAGCGACGAGATCGTGACGGGCTTCGGGCGCATCGGCGCCATGTGTGGCGCCCGCGCCTGGGGCGTGGCGCCCGACATCATGGCGATGGCCAAGGGCATCAATTCCGGCTACGTGCCGCTGGGCGCGACGCTGTTCAACGAGCGCGTGGCCCAGGCCTTCGACAAGCCGGACGTGCCCGCCGCGCTGATGCACGGCTATACCTATTCCGGCCATGCCCTCGCATGCGCCGCTGCCAACGCCAACCTGGCCATCGTCGAGGCCGAGGACCTGCCCGCGCGTGCGCTGGACGTGGGCGGGTACCTGCTCGATCGACTGGAAGAACTGCGCCGCTACGCTCAGGTGGGTGACGTCCGCGGCAAGGGCTTGATGGTCGCTGTCGAACTGGTCCGCGATCGGACGACCAAGGCACCGCTGACCCCGCCGCATGCATTCATCGGGGCATTGGTCAAGGGAGCTCGCGAAGAAGGCGCGATCATTCGCGTGCAAGGCAACCGGCTCATCCTGTCGCCGCCGCTGGTGTTCAGCCATGCGGACGTGGACGAAACTCTGCGAATCCTGCATGCGGCGTTCTCGGCCGCGCAGTCCTTCGACTGAGAGTCTCAACCATGCATGCGCTTCTTGAAGTCAGAGGTCTCACCAAGTCGCTGGGCGATGGGGCGGCCCGCCAGCCCATCATCAGCGACTTGAGCTTCGAGGCCCGGCCTGGAGAGTTCCTGTCCGTAGTCGGTCCCAGTGGCTGCGGCAAGACGACCTTGCTCATGTGCCTGGCGGGCCTCTACGACATCGATGGCGGAAGCGTGGCATTTCAAGGCCATCAGGTCCAATCGCCACCGCCGGGCGTGTCGGTGGTGTTCCAGGACTACAGCCGGTCGCTGCTGCCCTGGAAGAACAACCTGGACAACGTCCTGTTCGGGATGAAGCGCACCGAGCTGCCCGAAGCGCAAAGGCGTCCCCGTGCGCTGGAATTGCTCCAGGCCGTGGGACTGACAGGCTATGAGACTCACTTCCCGTGGCAGGTCTCGGGTGGCATGCAGCAGCGCGTCGCGATCGCCCGAGGCCTGGCGGCCCAGTCGCGCCTGCTGTTGCTGGACGAGCCGCTCGCCGCCGTGGACGCCCAGACGCGTGCCGACCTGCAAGACCTGCTGCTCGATTTGGCCAAGCGCTTCAACCAGACCTGCCTGCTGGTGACTCATGACGTCGACGAAGCCGTGTACGTGGCCGATCGCGTGATCGTGCTGTCGAGGCGCCCGACGCGTGTCGTGACCGAATTCGTCGTGGACTGCCCGAAGCCGCGCGATCAGATCACCACGCGCGAACACCCGGACTATCTGCGCCTGCGACACGAAGTGATTTCCATGATCCGATCGATGCGCGCGGTCCATTGAGCGTGCTTGCCCATTCATCCCCCAACTGCTCCCGCAAACCATGAAAAAGAATCTGCATTCGATCACGCGTTCCTTGTGCTTGGCGCTCGGCCTGGCGGCTGCTTGCTCAGCGGCGCTGGCGCAGACATCGCTGAAAGTCGGTGGCCTGCGCACAGTGGCATTGCTGCCGGTGACCTACGCGCTCCAGAAGGGCTATTTCAAGCGCGAGGGCCTGGACGTCGAGGTCGTGACCGTCAATTCGGGGCCGGCGGTGATATCGGCCGTGATGAGCGATTCGGTCCAGATTGGCTACAGCGGGGTGCTGCCTGTGATGTATGCCCGCGCGCAGAACCAGCCCGTCCAGATCTTCACGGCCTTCACCTACGAGACGGCAAAGGCCGACGGCAAGTGGACGTGGCTCATCGCCAGTTCGAAGTCTGGCGTCAAGAGCGCCAAGGATCTGGCCGGAAAGACCGTGGCCATCAACGCGAGCGGAGCCTTGTGCGAGATACTGGTGCGCGAACACCTGGCCAAGGCCGGTGTCGCATGGGATGCGGTCAAGAAGATCGTGGTGCCGTTTCCGCAGATGCAGGCGGCCCTTCAACTGGGCAATGCCGATGCGGCCTGCCTGGTCGAGCCCTTCCGCACCAACGTGAACGTTTCGCCAGCGATCCAGGGCGTGACGCTGGGATCCGGTGTGCTGGCGGACAAGTCGGCGCAATACAGCCTCGACATCCTCTTCGCCAAGGAGGCATGGGGCAAGGCCAACAAGGACACGCTGCGCCGCTTCAACAAGGGGCTGAAGACGGCACTGGATGACTTCATGCGCGACCCCGCCTTGTGGCGCAATCTCATCACCGAAGAGTTCAAGCTCAGCCCGGCGGTGGTCAGCCTGATGAAGAAAGACCTGACCTTCTCCGATCTGCAGCCCAAGGTTTCGGACATCCAGCCGCTGGTGGAAGGGCTCGAACGCAACGGCATGCTGAGCGCACCGCTGAAGGCCGAAGACGTGGTGCTCCGCCTGGACTGAACCGCCTGCACATGACCGCGACCAGGAACAACCCGCTGCGCGCCTTTCTCGGCCTGGCTGGCCTGCTGACCGTCTGGCAATTGATCGTTGCCGCGCGTTGGGTGCCAGAGGAATATTTGCCTGGAGTGCCTGCGGTCTTCGGCGCACTGGTGGAGCAGTTTTCGGACCGCGCGTTCTGGGTGGGCGAAGCGCTGACCCTGCTGCGTGCGATCGGCGGACTGCTGCTTGCAACGGTTTGCGGCGTCGGGGTCGCCGTGCTTGCCGCCCGATTCCGTTGGGTCGAGCAGGCGCTGGCACCGTTGGTGCAGATCATGCTGTCGCTGCCACCGGCCGCGCTGGTGCCTCTGTCGATCTTCGCGCTGGGGCTGGGGCCCAAGCTCTTTGCGTTCATCATCTGGTATTCGGCAGTGTGGGTGATCTACCTGGGCACGAACAACGCGCTTCGCAGCAATGAGCCCGTGCAGTTGAACATGGCCCGCACCTTCGGCTATGGGCGCTGGGAAACGCTGTGGCGCGTGCGACTGCCGGCTGCGGCGCCGGAGGTCTTCACCAGCGTCCGGCTGGCTGCGGCAGGCGCACTCATGGCGACGGTCGCGACCGAAATGCTCGCAGGCAAGGACGGCTTGGGGTTCCTGCTCTACGACACTGCCTTTTCGCTGCGCATCCCGGAGATGTTCGCCTTGCTGCTGACAGCCGGGTTCAACGGCGTGCTGTTGAACCAGGCGATCCTGCGGATGCGCCGATACGTTTCCGGCTGGCACGAGCAGTTGTCCGCCACCGCGCGCGCATGAGGACGCTGCCATGAACTTTTCCCTCTCCAGCTTTGCATCTCGCTTCAACTGGCCCGGCGCGATATTCATGGCACTGCTGCTGCTCTTGTGGGAATGGTCGGCCCGTGCCGTGGCTTCGCCCAATTTCCCCGGATTGCTGCAGGTGCTGGGCGTGCTGATCAACGACTCGGCTGAACTCGCGCCCCAGATGGCGGTGACGCTCTGGCGTGCCGCGGCTGGCTTTGCGCTTGCCCTGGTCGTCATGCTGCCCTTGGGCATCTTCATCGGGCGCACGCCCGCCTTTGGCCGATATGTCGAGCCGATGATCGATCTGCTTCGGCCATTGCCTCCGCTGGCCATCGTGCCGGTGGCCATGCTGTTCATGGGCACGGGCAGCGCAGCGAAGATCAGCGTGATCTTCTACAGCGCCTCGTTTCCGTTGCTCATCCATGCGATCGACGCGACGCGGGGTACGCACCCGCTTCTGGTCCAGGTAGGGCGGTCGCTGGGCCTGACGCGCGTCGAGATCATGCGCCAGATCGATCTGCCCGCGGCGCTGCCGAAGATCATGGCGGGTGTCCGCGTGGCCATTGCCGTGGCCTTGCTCATCAGCGTCAGCTCCGAGATGCTGCTGTCGACCGACGGCGTCGGCAACTACCTCATGCGATCCCAGGAGCAGTTTCGAATCGCGGCCGGCTTGGCCGGCCTGATCGCCATTGCCCTGGTTTCTTTGACCATCAACATCGGGGTGCGCGCCATCGAGAACCATCTGCTGGCCTGGCACCGCAAATCTCTGGGGAGTGCGCCACTTTGACTGTCACGCTCACGGCCGATTCGGTCTGGTTCAATGCCGATGTCCTGACGCTCGATCCCGGGCAGCCGCGCGCCTCCGCGATCGCGATCCACGGCGGTCGGATCGTTGCCGTCGGGAGCGACCAGGACATCCTCAATCTTGCGAATGCACAGACGCGGCGCCACGATCTGCACGGTCGATTCGTCATGCCCGGCTTGTTCGATACGCATGCACATCCGTTGCTCGGCGGCTTGCGAGATCTGTTCGAAGCGAGCGTCGGACAGAACGCGTCGATCCAGAAGATGCTCGATGCCGTCATCGAGCGCGCAGCCAAGACCAAGGCCGAGCGTTGGATCACGGGCGGGGCGTGGCACCTCGGACAGTTGGAAGCGACTGGCGTCGAGCCGCGGCTGCTGCTGGACGCTTGCACGTCGATTCATCCTGTGGCGCTGACAGACGCGACCTATCACCACATGTGGCTGAATTCCGCGGCGCTGGCGGTATGCGGGATCGATGCATCCACGCCCGACCCCGCTGGCGGGCGGATCGTTCGCGATGCGGTATCGGGCGAGCCGACCGGGCTGCTGCTGGAAGCGGCGACCGCCATCGTCCGTGACGTGGTGCGGCCGGATGCGGATCAGTTGCGCGAGGCCGTGCGGTACGTGCGCGACTCGTTTCACCGGCTCGGCCTGGTGGGTTTCAAGGACGCGCTGGTCGACGAGCCGTATCTGCGCGCCTACCATGAGGCGGATGTCGCGGGCGCTCTGGACCTTCATGCCGCCATGCATCTCGGGCGGCGCTCGACGCTCGAGCTTGGGGTCAAGTCTTTCGATGAACTCGAGCGCCTGCGCGTGCAATACCAATCGCCGCATCTGCACAACAGTTTCATCAAGCTCTTCCTCGACGGGGTGGCGCCGAGTCGCACTGCGGCATTCCTGCAGCCGTACCTGCCATGCGATGACTGCAGCGCCCAGAACTTCGATCCCGATGCGCAACTGCTCATCGACCCCGAGACCTTGGCGCAAGAGGTCATCGAGTTCGATCGACGAGGGTTCGTCGTCAAGATGCATGCGGTGGGTGACAGGGCGGTTCGTGCGGGCCTGGATGCCATCGAAGCCGCTCGTCACGCAAATGGTTTCAGCGGCCTGCGCCACGAGATCGGGCACACCGCGTTCATCGACCCCGTCGACATGGGGCGTTTCGCGGCCCTCGGTGCGGTCGCCGAAATGTCGCCCCGCCTGTGGTTTCCCAACCCCGTGACGGCCGGGCAATACGCGGTGCTTGGGCCCGCTCGCACCAATCGCTGCCACCAGATCAAGAGCTTGCTGGACGCCGGTGCAGAGCTGAGCTATGGCTCGGACTGGCCTGCGGCTGCAGCGGATGCCAATCCATGGATCGGCCTGGCGGGCATGTTGACCCGTCGAAATCCCTTCGGACTCTTCGAAGGTGCGGTCGGTGCCGATCAGGCCATCTCGCTGGAGCAGGCGCTGCCGCTGTTCACCACCAGCGCGGCGAGAACGCTGGGCCTCGAGGCGGTAACGGGCGCCATCGCACCTGGCAAGTCGGCCGACCTGGTCGTGCTCGATCGTTCGCTACAGGGGCAGACTGCCCGCGATATCGCGCAAACTCAGCCCACCATGACCCTCTTCGAAGGGCGAGTCGTCTTCGAACGCTAGAGATTCCCATGAAAGTCCTGATCGCACGCCTGAACCACGAGACCAACACCTTCTCGCCCGTCCCGACCCCGCTGGAGTCGTTCGGGCCGAACGGTCCGACGTTCGACGAAGCGGCCTACCGCGAGAACAAGGGCATGCGCACGGCCATGTCGGCCTTCATCGATCTGGCCGAAGCCGCTGGCGCGACGCTGGTCACGCCCGTATCGGCCTCCGCCAACCCCAGCGGCACGGTCGATGCGCACGCCTATGACGTGCTCACCCAGCGCATCGTGGATGCGGCTGCCGGTTGCGACGCCATCCTGCTGGACCTTCACGGCGCGATGGTGGCGCACAACAGCAGCGACGGGGAGGGCGATCTGCTGCTTCGGCTGCGGGCCGCGGCCCCGGGCGTGCCCATTGGCGTTGCGCTCGACCTGCATGCCAACGTCACCGCCGCGATGGTTGGCAACGCCGACGTCATCGTCGGGTTCAAGACCTATCCACATGTCGACATGTACGAAACCGGCGCGCACGCGGGGCGACTGCTGTTCGACATGCTCGAAGGCAGGCGCCGGCCGTTCATGCGCTGGCAGTCGTTGCCGCTGATGTCGCACACCCTGCGCAGCGCATCTTTCGCGGGTGCGATGCGGCGCGCGATCGAGGCGGCGCGCGAGGCGGAGGCGTCCGAATCGCTCGCCGTCTCGATCTTTGCCGGCTTCTCGCTGTCGGACATCGAGGCGCCTTGCGTGAGCGTCGTCGTGGTCGATGGCCAGTCTGCCGAGCGGGCGCAGGCCACCGCCGAGCGGATCGCCGCTCAGATGTGGGAAGAGCGCGAAGGCTTCGTCTATCAGAGCGAGCCGCTGGCGCAATCGTTGGCGCGCGCCAAGGATGCGGCGAGCGGCGCGACCGGGCCGGTCCTGTTGCTCGACCATGGCGACAACTGCATGTCCGGCGGCACTTGCGACACGATGGACGTGTTGTGCGAGGCCGTTTCACAGGGCCTTTCGGACATCGCCGTCGGCCCGCTGTGCGATCCGGAGGCGGTCGCGCTGCTCGTCGCCGCGGGGGAGGGCGCGACGGTCACCCTGCCGCTGGGCAACAAGATGCCGCTGGCGAGCATCGGCAAATCGAAGACGCCGGTGCCCATGACGGGCCAAGTCGTTCGGATCAGCGACGGCACCTACATCGTGACCGGCCCGACTTACACCGGACAGCAGTTCAACATGGGACGCACCGTGTTGTTCAAGACCGATGTGGCGTCCATCGTGGTCACCGAGCGGACACAGGAGCCTTGGGACGTGGGCGTGTTCGCATGCGTCGGCATCGATCCGAGCCGGCATCGCTTCCTGCTGCTCAAGTCGCGCATGTACTGCAGGCCGGTTTTCGAACCCATGGCGGCCGCATTGGTCGAGTGCGACAGCGTGGGCGTGACCAGCTCGGACTATTCGCTGTTTCCCTTCACCAAGGTCAGGCGTCCGGTCTTCCCGCTCGATCGAGACGCGTCCCGCTGAAGCCTCATTCGCCGCGCTGCGCGTCCTCGTGGTGCGCGATCACGCGCTGCATCAGCGCCATGAACTGATTCTTCTCGCTCGCCGACAACGGTTCGAGGATGCGTTCCTGCGCGAGCGTCATGGTCGGCGTGACGGCCGCCAGCAGTTCGCGGCCATCGTCGGTCAGGTGCAGCAGGCGGACGCGGCGATCGTCGGGCGAGAGGTTGCGCGTGAGGGCGCCTCGCGCTTCCAGGCGATCGATCACGCCCCCGATGGTGGAGGTGTCGAAGCTGACCAGCCGCGCGAGGGTCCGCTGGTCGATGCCGGGCTGTTCCGCCAGCGTATTCAGTACCGCGAATTGAACAGGGGTGACGGCGGCGCTCTCGGTTTCCTGCATGAAGACCGCCACGGCGATCTGCTGCAGCCGGCGGATGCGGTGGCCCGGCTGGGCGCCAAGGTCGACCCTGGCCTTGGACGTTCGGGAAGCGGCGGGCTTGGAGGGCATCGTGGTTAACGCTAGTACGGAAAAGCGATTCTCTCACTACACTAATCATCAGCATACTGACGATATGTATAGAATCTAATTTTCTGGACTCGAAGGCGGACCAACATGCAATTCCATCTGAACGGCTTCCGGGCGGGTAACCCTTTCGTCCTGCCGGCCGGCGCCCAGGCACTTGGCCAAACTGCGGATGCAGCGCCGTCGGAGGTCGACGTCCTGATCGTCGGCTGCGGGCCGGCCGGCCTGACGCTTGCGGCCCAGTTGTGCGCCTTTCCCGACATCCGTGTGTGCATCGTCGAGCAGAAGGAAGGGCCGCTCGAACTCGGGCAGGCCGACGGCATCGCTTGCCGCACGATGGAGATGTTCGAGGCGTTCGACTTCAGCCACCGCGTCCTCAAGGAAGCCTGCTGGATCAACGAAGTCACCTTCTGGAAGCCGGACGATCGGGCCGCGGACCGCATCGTCCGCCATGGCCGGGTCCAGGACACCGAGGACGGCCTGTCCGAATTTCCGCATGTGGTGCTCAATCAGGCGAGGGTGCACGACTTCTACCTGGAGCTGATGCGCCATTCGCCCAGCCGCCTTCAGCCGCACTACGCGCGTCGCCTGCTGGACGTGTCGGTCGACCGCACCGGGGCGGATCATCCGGTCACCGTTCGGCTCGAACGCACGGACAGCGCCCACGCCGGACAGGTGGAGACGGTCAAGGCCCGCTACGTGGTCGGCTGCGACGGCGCCCGCAGCGCGGTGCGCAAATCCATGGGGTTGCAATTGGTGGGTGATTCGGCCAACCACGCGTGGGGCGTGATGGATGTGCTGGCCGTCACCGACCTTCCCGACATCCGCTACAAGTGCGCCGTGCAATCCGAAGCGGGCAACCTGCTGGTCATTCCCCGTGAGGGCGGCTACCTCGTGCGCTTGTATGTCGAGTTGGACAAGCTCGACGAAGACGAGCGCGTGGCCAGCCGCAACATCTCGCTGGACCAGTTGATCGGCACTGCGCAGAAGATCCTGCACCCCTTCAAGCTGGACGTGAAAGAGGTGCCCTGGTGGTCGGTGTACGAGATCGGCCAGCGCATCTGCGACCGCTACGACGATGGGGTCGATGGCCAGCCGCCGCGTGTGTTCATCGCCGGCGACGCCTGCCACACGCACAGCCCGAAGGCGGGTCAGGGCATGAACTTCTCGATGCAGGACAGCTTCAACCTGGGTTGGAAGCTGGCGGCCGTCCTGCGCGGGCAGGCGCAAAAACAGTTGCTCGAAACCTACTCGGCGGAGCGGCAGGTGGTGGCCCAGCAACTGATCGATTTCGACCGCGAGTGGGCCAAGATGTTCAGCGACCGGGCCAAGCTGGGCGCGGGCGAAGGCGTGGACCCCAAGGAGTTCCAGCGCTACTTCGAGCGGCACGGGCGCTTTACCGCCGGCGTCGGCACGCACTATGCCGAGTCGATCGTTCGCGGGTCGAACGCTCACCAGCGCTTGGCGAAAGGCTTCGAGATCGGCACACGCTTTCATTCCGCGCCGGTGACTCGCATTGCCGATGCGCGGCCATTGCACCTGGGACATGTGGCGAAGGCGGATGGGCGCTGGCGGCTCTACGCGTTTGCCAGTTCGGATGACAGCTTGGCCGAGTCTTCAGGGCTGCGCGGACTGTGCCGATTCCTGGAAGAGTCCGCCGAATCGCCGGTGAACCGCTACACACGCGATGGGCAGGACCCCGATGCCGTCTTCGACCTTCGAGCCATCTTGCAGTCGAGCCACCGCGACGTGTCCATCGACGCCATGCCGGGCATCCTTCGCCCGCGCAAGGGCCGCCATGGCCTGCACGACTACGAGAAGGTGTTCAGCGCACAAGTCGGCAACGGGCCGGACATCTTCGATCTACGCGGCATCGACCGCACGCACGGTGCGCTTGTCGTCGTGCGGCCTGATCAGTACGTCGCACACGTGCTGCCCTTGAACGCCCATGCGGAACTGGCCGAGTTCTTCGCAGGCTTCATGAACGGCTGAAAACAAAAAGCCCGCGTCTTGCGCGGGCTCCGTGCGTGGCGCCGTGGGGCGCGGCAAGGGATCAGAAGCGCGTGACGGGCGGCTCGGCGTCCTTGCCGGTGCCGTACTTGCCCAGTTCCCACTTGGCAATGGCATTGCGGTGCACTTCGTCCGGACCGTCGGCAAAGCGCAGCGTGCGGGCGTTGGCATAGGCCGATGCCAACGGGAAGTCGTCGCACATCCCGCCGCCGCCGTGCGCCTGCATGGCCCAGTCGATCACCTGGCAGGCCATGTTGGGCGCGACCACCTTGATCATGGCGATATCGCTCTTGGCCACCTTGTTGCCGGCCACGTCCATCAGCCATGCGGCGCGCAGCGTGAGCAGGCGGGCCATGTCGATGCGGCAGCGGGCTTCGGCGATGCGCTCTTGCGTCACGGTCTGCGCGGCCACTGGCTTGCCGAACGCCACGCGCGACGAGGCGCGCTTGCACATGAGTTCGAGGGCGCGCTCGGCCAGGCCGATCAGGCGCATGCAATGGTGGATGCGTCCGGGGCCGAGGCGGCCCTGGGCGATCTCGAAGCCCCGGCCTTCGCCAAGCAGCATGTTGTTCGCCGGCACGCGCACGTTCTCGAAGTACATCTCCATGTGGCCGTGCGGCGCATCGTCGTAGCCCATCACGTTCAGCGGCCGCACGATGCGGATGCCCTTGGTGTCGGCTGGCACCACGATCATGCTCTGCTGGGAGTGCTTGGGCGCCTCGGGGTCGCTCTTGCCCATGGTGATGAACACGGCGCAGCGCGGATCGCCGGCGCCCGAGATCCACCACTTGTGGCCGTTGATGACGTATTCGTCGCCCTGGCGCTCGACGCGGGTGCAGATGTTGGTGGCGTCGCTCGAGGCCACCTCGGGCTCGGTCATGGCGAACGCGGAGCGGATCTCGCCTTCGAGCAGCGGCTTGAGCCAGCGGGCCTTGATCTCGTCGGAGCCGTAACGGGCGATGGTCTCCATGTTGCCGGTGTCGGGCGCAGAGCAGTTGAACACCTCGGGCGCCCATGGCACGCGGCCCATGATCTCGGCCAGCGGCGCGTATTCAAGGTTGGTCAGGCCGCCGCCCTGGTAGCCGGAGACTTCGGCGCTGTCGACCGGCAGGAACAGGTTCCACAGTCCTTCCGACTTGGCCTTCGTCTTGAGCTTCTCGATGGTCTGAAGCGGGGTCCAGCGCTTGCCGGCCGCCGTGTTGGCAGCCAGTTCGGCGGTGTAGTCGGCTTCGGCGGGGTAGACGTAAGCGTCCATGAAGGCGCTGACGCGTTGCTGAAGCGCTTTGGTCTTGGCCGAGAGTTCGAAGTCCATGGGTGTCTCCTCAGAAAAATGGGGTCGGTCGGCTCAAGCCTGCTGGGCGAAGCGCCAGGCCATCTCCGCCATGGGCCGCGCGCCGCGGCCGGATGCCACGGCTTGCTCGCTCGATGCGGTGCCCTGCTGCGCGCGCCATGCAATGCCTTGCAGGATGGCGGCGATGCGGAACATGTTGTAGGCCAGGTAGAAGTTCCAGTCGGGCGCCAGCGATTCGGGCGTGGCAATGCCGGTGCGCTCGCAATAGCGGCGGACGTATTCGCTCTCGGTGGGAATGCCCAGGCTCTTGACGTCCACACCACCCAGCCCGCGGAACGATCCGGGAGGAATGTGCCAGGACATGCAGTGATAGCTGAAGTCCGCGAGCGGATGGCCGAGGGTGGACAGTTCCCAGTCGAGCACGGCGATGGCGCGAGGCTCGGTGGGGTGGAACATGAGGTTGTCGAGGCGGAAGTCGCCGTGCACCACGCTCACGCGCTCGTCGCGCGCGCTGGCCGGGATGTGCGCCGGCAGCCATTCCATCAGTTTGTCCATCTCGGCGATGGGCTCGGTGACGGAGGCGACGTACTGCTTGCTCCAGCGGCCGATCTGGCGCTCGAAGTAGTTGCCCGGCTTGCCGTAGTCGGACAAGCCGCACTTGGCCACGTCGACCGTATGCAGCGCGGCAATGACCCGGTTCATCTCGTCATAGAGGGCCGATCGCTCGTCGTTGGCGAGCCCGGGCAGCGACTGGTCCCACAGCACGCGTCCCGCCATGAACTCCATGACGTAGAACGCACGGCCGATGACGGACTCGTCTTCGCACAGCACGTACATGCGCGGCACCGGCACGTCGGTGCCGGCCAGGCCGCGCATGACCTTGTACTCGCGCTCCACCGCATGGGCGGAAGGCAGCAGCTTGGCCACCGGGCCGGGCTTGGCGCGCATCACGTAGCTCTTGCCGGGCGTGACGAGCTTGTAGGTGGGGTTGGACTGCCCGCCTTTGAACATCTCGACCGTCAAAGGCCCTTCGAAACCTTCGAGGTTGCTCGACAGCCAGGTCGACAAGGCATCGATGTCGAAGGCGTGCTGGGGCGAGACGGCACGTGTGCCGACGAAGCTGTTGAAGTCCTGCTGGGTCATGTCTCTTTGCTTATTCGTCTGCTTCGGAAATGCGCATCAAGGTGGCGCGATCGAGGATCACCAGGCCGGCCGGTTCCACCCGGATGGCCTCTTCACGCTCCATGGTCTTCAGCTCCTGGTTCACGCGTTGCCTGGATGCGCCCAGCAATTGCGCCAGTTCTTCCTGCGCCAGATGCAGCCCGATCCGCATCTGCGAGCCATCGGCCAGGTTGGGCACGCCGTAGCTGCGCGCCAGGTGGATCAACTGCTTCGCCAGACGTGCACGCAAGGGCAGGGTGTTGAGATCCTCCACCAGCCCGAACAAGGTGCGGATGCGCCGCGCCTGCAGGCGCATCAGGGCCTCGTACAGCTCGACGTGCGCGGCGAGGATCTTCTGGAAATCGGCACGCGCCACGCACAGGATGGTGGTGTCGCCATGGGCATAGGCATCGTGCGTGCGACGGTCGCCGTCGAACATTGCCACGTCGCCGAACCAGATGCCCGGCTCTACGTACGTCAGCGTCACTTGCTTGCCCGACACGGCCGTCGAGCTGACGCGCACCGCGCCCTTGGCGCAGGCGATCCACTGCTCGGGCGGATCGCCACGGGCTGCGATCAGGTCGCCGTCTTTGAAGCGTTTGACGAAGGCGCATCGAAGGATGTCGTGGCGCAATGATGGGGATAGGGAACCGAACCAGCGACCACTGTTGATCGCTTCGCGTTCTTCGATAGTAAGAATGGGGTCGTCCATGTTCTGTCCTGTCGGCGACTGGGGGCTTGAGGGTTGTCGCGGGTGTGACCGCCGTGGTCAGCGGTACTCGGGTTTGGTCTTGGCAAGGAAGGCATCGATGCCGATGCCGGCATTGGGGTGATGCAGGTTGCGCACGAAGTGGTCGCGCTCGGCGTTCAATTGCGCGTCCAGCGTTGCACTGACGCCTTCGCCCAGCAGTTCCTTGGCGCTGGCCAGTGCGTTGGGGGCGCGCTCGTTCAGGCGGGCAGCAAGTGCAAGAGCGTCGGTCAGCGCATGGCCGCTGTCGCTCAGCTGGTTGACGACACCCAGCGCATGCAGCCGCTCGGCACCGATGCGCTCGCCCAGCATCAGCCATTCGGTGGCGATCTGCCTTGGCAGGCTGCGCGCCAGATGCCAGGTCATGCCGCCGTCCGGCGACAGGCCCACGCTGCTGTACGAAGCGGCAAAGACCGCGTCGCGCGCCGCGACGATCAGGTCGCAGGCCAGCACGAGCGAAAAGCCGGCGCCGGCCGCTGGACCTTCCACCGCCGCGATCACGGGCTTGGGAAAGGCCCGTAGAGCGTCGATCCAGTTGTGCAGGCCTTCGATGCTCTGCGCCTGGACTTCCGGCTCGCGAGCGCGGTTGCTTTGCAGGCGCTGCAGCGAGCCGCCCGCGCAGAACCAGCGGCCTTCGCCGACCAGCACCACGCTGCGGACTTCGGCATTGCCGCTGGCCCGGTTCAGGGTCTCGACGCCAGCGGCATAGATCTCCGGGCCGAGCGCGTTGCGCTGCTCGGGGTTGGAGATCTGCAGCACCATCGTGGCGCCTTCGGAACGGCTCTTGAGTTGTGCGGTCATGCGTGCATTCGGATGGATGGCGGGTTCAGTCTTCCTCGTGCCTGAGGCTCAGCCCCAAGGCGCCTCGGCGTCGCAGCCAGGGGCTGGGACGATAGCGCGGATCGCCGTAGACGGTCTGCATGTTGAACAGCACCTCCAGCATGTTGGTCGGACCGTACAGGTCGCCCATTGCGAGCGGCCCCTGCGGGTAGCCCAGGCCCAGTCGCACGGCGGTTTCCAGGTCGGCCGGGGTGCAGATGCGCTGCTGGCACATGTCGGCGGCGATGTTCACGATGGTGGCGACCACCCGCTGCGTGACGAAGCCCCCGGAATCGCGGATCTGGCTCACGCTCTTGCCGTCGCGGGCGAAGAGGGCGTGCGCGGCTTCGCGCATGTCGCGCCGAGTCGCGGGGTTGCCGGCCAGAACGCGGCGGCGCGTGGCGGCATCGTCGACCATCATGTCGATGCCGACGGTGCGCGTCGGGTCGAGGCGGTCCACGGCGGCCACGGTGGTCACGTCGAAGCCCAGCGGCGCAACGAGGATCAGGGCATTCGACGAAGGCGACGCACCGCTCTCGATGCTCGCGCCCAGTTGGTGGACCAGGCGCAGCAGTTCGGCACGGCGCGCGGCACGCGGCGACACCCAGACTGGCGGGAGCGCGTCGACCGTCGGGGCGGGCGGTTCCGCCGGCACCTGCGCGGCGCCGTCCGCATAGCGATAGAAACCTTCGCCGCTTTTGCGTCCGAGCACGCCGGCAGCCAGCCGTTGCGCGGTGATGACGCTGGGACGGAAGCGCGGCTCCTCGTAGTACTGGTGGTAGATCGATTCCATCACCGGGTGCGAGACGTCGATGGCGGTCAGATCCATCAGCTCGAACGGGCCGAGGCGAAAGCCGGCCTGGTCCTTGAGGATGCGATCGACGGTGGCGAAATCGGCCACGCCTTCGCCGACGATGCGCAGCGCCTCCGTCCCGTAGCCGCGGCCGGCATGGTTGACGATGAAGCCGGGCGTGTCCTGTGCCCGCACGGCAGCATGACCCATCTCCTGCGCGTAAGCGGCCAGTCGCTCGCTGACGGCAGGCTCGGTGCGAAAGCCGGCCACCACCTCCACCACCTTCATCAGCGGCACCGGGTTGAAGAAGTGATAGCCGGCGAAGCGGGCGGGGTGGGCAAGGGCGGCGCCGATGGCCGTGACCGAAAGCGAAGAGGTATTGGTGGCCAGGACGGCATCGGGCCGGACAACGCCTTCGAGCGCAGCGAAAAGCTCGCGCTTGACGTCGAGCCGCTCGACAACGGCCTCGATCACGAGATCGCTGTTCGCCAAGTCTTCGATGCGATCGGCCGCGACCAGTCTGCTGGCAAGGTCCGCGCGTTGCCCGGCGGTCAGCTTGCCTTTTTCCTCCATCCGGGCCCATTGGGCTTCGATGGTTTCGAGCGCGGCCCGCGCGGCGCCGGGCTGGTTGTCGACGATCAGTACGCGGCTGCCGGCCTGTGCGGCGATCTGGGCGATGCCTCGACCCATGGCGCCCGCACCGACGACACCCACTTCGTTAAACAATGCCATAAATGTCTCTTATCGGTTCAAAGTCAGAGGAAAGTATTGTTTTGCGTGTCAGAATCGTTTTACCTTTATTTACCGTTACGTCGTTTTGAAAGCCCTGAGCCTTTCCGCCGCGACACTTCTGCTCGGCTCCGCGATTCCCTCCTATGGGTTGACCCTCGGGCCACCGCAGGGTGCTGCCTGGATCGGGCAGCCGCTCAACCTGGTCTTTCCGCTCACGCTGGACGGCCGGGAAGCCGGAGGCAACCTGTGCCTGGAGGCTGACGTACGCCAAGGCGACGTTCGAATGGACGACAAGCGTTTCACGCTGTCCCTGGAACCAGGTTCTTCGCCCAACACGCCGCGCGTTCACTTGCGGACCACGCATGCCATCGTCGAACCGGTGGTCGTGGTCCGGCTCAGCGCGGGCTGCGAGTTCAAGTCTACGCGCCAGTACACATTGCTTGCCGACTTGCCGATGACGCCAGCCGTGGTGGCGCCGCCGGTCCGGGCGTCGGCCCCTTCCGAACGCGCACCTTCGCGCTGGACGTCGGGCGATTCGGATACGGGTGTGTCTTCGGGTTCCGGCTCCGGCTCCGGCGCGGGCGCTGTCGGTGGTGGCAGCGCGTCAGGAACGGCGCAGCGCTCATCCACCCGCCGCGCCTCATCCTCGGCGTCGGCCGGAACGTCCACACGTTCGCAAGCGGAACGGGAAGCCGCGAGGACTCGACAGCGCGCCGCCGCGCCGCCGGTTCGCAAGCCTGCGACGACCACGCGTGCGGCGACCCCCAAGCCGGCCGCGCCTGTCGCAAAGCAGGAAAGCCCGACGCCGAAGGCTGCGCCGGAGGAAGGGAAATCCCGCCTCCTGATCGAGCCTTTGGTTCCGTCGACCACCCCCGGCGCCGCCGCGGCCACGGCGCGGCAGGCTGCCACCCCGCCTCCGGCCGCCGCGCCAGCCGTGCCCGCCGCGGCAACACCGCTGGCGGCGCCGGCCGTTCCCACCCTGCCAACTGGCCAGACCGCCGCATCGCCGATGGCTGCGGCTCCCGCCGCTTCTTCCGGCGCTGCCGGATCGAGTGGTGCGGAAGCCAACCCATCCGCACCGACGGCCGTACCGCTTCTTCCCGATCCACAGGCACAGGAGCGCGACGCCGCCAGGTTCAAGGCCATGGAAGAAGCGTTGGCCACCCTGCGCGCGCAATCGGACCAGACGCAAAAGCTCATGCTGGAGATGCGCAGCGAGTTGTTGGAGGCGAGGTCCAGCCGCTACCAGAACTGGCTGGTCTATTCGCTGCTCGGCTTGTTGGCCGTGCTGCTGCTGCTGCTTCTGTTCATGTGGCGTTCGCTGCGCCAGGCGCAGCAGGCTGCCTGGTGGCGTGAAGGCCAAGGGCAGGGAACCAGCCAGTTTGATGAAGAAGGCGAAGAGGAAGAGACAGACGTTGCGCCCGCGCGCAAGTTTGGCCGCACCACGATCCGTGGGCCGTTGTCACGCATCGGCGAACTGCCCGACGACGACGAGGAGGACGACGAAGACGATGCACGCGCGCATGGCGCGCCCCTCGAAACGCACGACGACGCCCAGGTCCTCGCCGAAGGTCAGCGCCGCGGCATGCTGGGTGGCCCCGGCTTCGAGCGGGCGCAAATCCGCTCGGTCAATACCGAGGAACTGTTCGACGTCCAGCAGCAGGCCGATTTCTTCATGTCGCTGGGCAAGCACGATCAGGCCATCGGCGTACTGCGCGAGCACATCGCGTCGAACCCTGGAACCAGTGCGCTCGCATACCTGGATTTGCTGGCCATCCTTCACTCGCTGGACCGACGCGAGGAGTACGCGCGTCAGAGCTCGGCGTTCGAGCAGCGCTTCAACGTCGACGTGCCGGCCTTCGACGCCTATTCCGCGCAGGGGCAGGGCCTCGACCACTATCCGTCGGTGCTTCAGCGCATCGAGGCCGTTTGGCCGGGAGAAGGCACCCTGGACCTGATCGAGGAGTTGCTGTTTCGCCAGCCCGGCGGGCGCGACGAGGTGTTCGACCTCGCTGCCTATCAAGATCTGCTGCTGTTGCATGCGGTGGCGCGCGATGCCGCCGAACACCCGGCCGCGCCGGTGCCGACCGTTGCAGCCGCGCTTCGGCACGAGCACGCTGCACAGATGCGTAACGCGCCCCGGCATGGGCAGGAAACCGTGGTGCAGCCGCTGGCGGAAGCCGCGGACGTCGACGAGGAAGGTCTTGAGCACACCATGCCCATGCCGTACCTGCCCGATGCGCCCCGCCAGAAGCCAGCGCCTCTGATCATGCCGGCCGTCGACCTGGACATGGCCGATCTGGATCGAACCGCATTCCAGACCTTGCGTGCGCCGATCGAGAATCTGCCGGAGCCCAAGGCGCAACCCTCGTCGCCGGGCGATCCTCATGTGATCGACTTCAACCCCTTCGATCCGGAAAACGAAGAAGAGCTGAAGCCGGGCCGATTCACCATCAAGCGCTGAGCAACGCCGGTCTCGCCGGCGCCTTGCAGGCAATGGCTGTGAACGGTCGCCGTCCGCGAAGCGCGGGCCCGCCGGACAGGTTCAGCGGCGGACTTCCAAGGCCCCTGGATTGACGATGTTGCTGGGCTTGCCGCGAATGAAGTTCACCACGTTCTCGAAGGCGTGGCCGAACAGCATCTCGTAGCTTTCCTGTTCGACGTAGCCGATGTGCGGCGTGCAGATGCAGTTCTCCAGGCGCAGCAGCGCATGGCCCTGCAGGGGCGGTTCGCTTTCGAACACGTCGACCGCGGCCAGGCCGGGCCGGCCGCGATTGAGCGCGGCGAGCAGGGCGTCCTGTTCCACCAGTTCAGCCCGCGACGTGTTCACGAACAGCGCGGATGGCTTCATGCGCGCCAGGTCTTCCAGTCGAACGATGCCGCGCGTTTCGTCATTGAGCCGCAGATGAACCGACAGCACGTCGGAACCGGCGAACAGCGCTTCGCGGCTGGCCGCAATCTGAAACCCGTCGGAGCGCGCCTTGGCGCAACTGTTCTCGCGCCCCCAGATGACCACCTGCATGCCGAAGGCCTGGCCGTAGCGCGCCACCAATTGGCCGATTCGCCCATAGCCCCAGATGCCCAGCGTCTTGCCCTTGAGCACCGAACCGAGTCCGAAGTTGGCCGGCATCGAGGCCGACTTGAGCCCGGACTGTTGCCAGGCGCCGTGCTTGAGATTGCTGATGTACTGCGGCAGGCGGCGCATCGCTGCCATGATGAGCGCCCAGGTCAGTTCGGCCGGAGCCTGCGGAGAGCCGGTGCCCTCCGCCACAGCCACGCCCAGTTCGCTGCAAGCCTGGATGTCGATGTGCGCGCCGGCCCGTCCCGTCTGAGAGATGAGCTTGAGGCGAGGCAGCTTCTCGATCAACTGCCGGTTGATCTGCGTGCGTTCGCGGATCAACACGATGACATCGGCATCCTTGAGGCGAACCGAAAGTTGGCCGATGCCCTTGACCGTGTTCGTGTAGACCTTGGCCGGGTAGGCGTCGAGCATCGCTGCGCACTGCAATTTGCGCACCGCGTCCTGGTAGTCGTCGAGGATCACAATGTTCATGGCGCCTTATTGTGCCTTGCGCATCGACGACTGCTCATTACGCAGGCACGCTGGCCTGCTTTTGGCACTGCTGGCAGGGCTGAGCCGCCCCTTGCCAGCGCCAGGTGCCAAGCCTCAGTGCAGTGCGGGCGCGACGCTGGCGGTGCCGCGGGCCTCGAGCGCAACCAGGCGGTCGAGCTCCGCGCACACATCCGACATCCGCCCGGAAATCACGACACGGCCAGCCTGGCTGGGCCGGGTCTGCTCGTCGACCACCCGCACGACGCGCAAGGGGCGTGCGGCAGGCGCGCCCATGTCCGGCTTGGATGCAACCGCGGCGCGATGACCGCTGTCGGGCCGAATGGCCACGTAGCGCAACTCGTTGCGACGCGCCTGACGGCGAGGCGCAAGCCAGCGGTCAGCCAGCGATTGCAGGGGAGACAAGAGGTCGGAGAAGGCGAGAAAAGCGGTTCCCATGTGAACTCCAAGAATGGCAAGGGGTTGGACACAGGCAGGATTGCTTTCGACGGGGGTACCGCGTCAGGGTGATGGCCTCAAAGCCATACGCCCGCCACCTGGCGCGGCCCGGATGCCTTACATGAGCATCGTGTTGCGGATCAGGCCGACAGCCAGGCCTTCGATCTCGAAGGGCTCGCCCGGTTGGACCACGATCGTGGGGTAGTCGGGGTTCTCGGCATGCAGTTCAATGACTTCCTTGGTGCGCTTGAGCCGCTTGACCGTGACTTCGTCGCCCAGGCGTGCCACCACGATCTGCCCGTTGCGCGCTTCCTTGGTGGCTTGCACGGCCAACAGATCACCGTCCATGATTCCGGCGTCGCGCATCGACATGCCGCGCACCTTGAGCAGATAGTCGGGCTGGCGCTGGAACAGGCTGCTTTCGACGTAGAAGGTCTGGTCGACGTGTTCCTGAGCAAGGATGGGCGAGCCTGCAGCGACGCGACCGACCAGCGGCAGCGCCAATTGGGCCAGGCCGGGCAGGGGCAGCGAGAACTGGCTGTTGCGTGTGGCGTTGAGAGAGCGCAGCGCGTCGCCCTTGAGTCGGATGCCGCGGGAAGTGCCGCTGACCAACTCGATGACGCCCTTGCGAGCCAGCGCCTGCAAATGCTCTTCGGCAGCATTGGCAGACTTGAATCCGAGTTCGCCGGCAATCTCCGCACGCGTGGGCGGCGCGCCGGTGCGAGCGATGGCGGCCTGAATCAGGTCGAGGATCTGCTGCTGGCGGGCGGTAAGCTTGACGGCGAAAGGCGCTTTGAGCATGGCGCGGGACTCCTTGGGCAGTAGCTGGTGTTTCATCCAGTACCTGTATTTTTAAACAGTTTTGGAGGTTTGGCAAGCATGGCTGAACAAAGCGGTCGTTCGCGAGCCACTCGCATCATGGTTCTGGGCACCGGCGGGACCATCGCAGGGCGCGCTTCGCAGGGCGCGGACAACGTCGGCTATGTGGCCGGCCAGGTCGGCGTGAGCGAATTGCTGGCCGGCATTGCCGCGCCCGATGGCTTTTCGCTCGACGCCGAGCAGGTGGCGCAGGTCGACAGCAAGGACATGGACTTCGCCATCTGGCGTCGCCTGGCATTGCGCTGCGCCCATTGGCTGGCCGACGCGGAGGTGTGCGGCATCGTGGTCACGCATGGCACCGATACCCTCGAAGAAACGGCCTACTTTCTTCAGCAGGTTCTGCCGGCCCACGGCAAGCCGGTCGTACTGACCTGCGCCATGCGTCCCGCCACCTCCTTGTCGCCCGACGGACCCCAGAACGTTCGGGACGCGCTGGCGGTGGCGTCGACCACGGGCGCGCATGGCGTCAGCGTGGTGTGCGCGGGTACCGTCCACCTGGCTGCCGATGTGCAGAAGGTCCACACCTATCGCCCGGACGCATTCAGCTCGGGCGACGCCGGCCCGCTGGGCTATGTGGAGGAGGGCGAATTGCGCCGTTTTCGCGATTGGGGCCCTTCACCGGACGGCGACGCACTGGCCTGCATCGAGGCCACCGAAGTTGCCCCGCGCGTCGAAGTGGTGCTCAGTCACGCCGGCGCCAGCGGAGGTTTGATCGGCCTTTTGCTGCAGGAGCGCGCGACGCCGGGCGTGGCCAATCCGATGGCAGGACTCGTGATTGCGGCGACGGGAAACGGCACGCTGCATCATGAGGTGGAGGCAGCCGCATTGCGCGCCCAGGCGGAGGGCGTCGCCGTGATGCGCGCCACACGCTGCACGCAGGGGCGGATCCTGCCCAAGTCGTCCGATGCGCTACCTGCGGCTGGCTCGCTCAGCCCCGTGAAGGCGCGCGTGGCGCTGATGCTCGATCTGCTCGGGCGCCGCGCGGGCGGCTGACGAGTCGCCGTGTCGATGTTCACCGCCCTGCAGACCAGCACTTGGGCCTATCCGGCGCTGGAGTCCTTGCACGTCCTCGGCATTGCCATGTTGGTGGGCAACCTCATCGCCCTGGAGCTGCGGGTGTTTGGCCGCGCGCAGACTCTGCCTGTTCATGCGCTTGCGCGCTTGTCGCTGGGCATCGCGCTCACGGGCTTTTCGTTGGCAGCGGCCACCGGGGGCCTGATGTTCGCGACACAGCCGCAGGAACTCCTTGCCAACAGGACATTCCAGGTCAAGATGGGGTTGCTGGCGTGCGCAGGGGTCAATGCCCTATGGTTTCACGGCCGTGGATCGCTTGCGCGCCTGGATGTCCTGGCCAGGGCACAGATGATCCTGTCGTCAGTGCTGTGGGTTGCGGTTATCTTCTGCGGTCGATGGATCGCCTACTGATCGGAAGGAAATCAGCCATGAAAAGACGTGCTCTTGTGCTCTTCTCAGCCTCGGCCGCGCTGCCGTTGCTGGCGCCGCGGGCGTGGGCCCACCACGGATGGAGTGGCTTTGACCTGAGCCGCCCGATCTACCTCGAAGGCCGCGTGACCAAGTCGCAGTGGCAGAACCCGCATGCCGAGCTCGTCATCGAAGTCCCGGCCGACCTGAAGGTGCCGCCCGCTCTGATGCAGCGGAGCCTGCCGGCACAGTCGGCCAATGTGGATGGTCCGGTCATCGTCGCCAAGGCCGCCACACCCAAGCGCAATGACCGCCAGTGGACACTGGAACTCGCGCCGCTATCGCGCATGCAGGCCTGGAACGTGAAGCCCATCCAGGAGGGCGAGGTGATTTCTGCAGTCGGCTACACGAGCCAAGGCGAAACCGGCGAGGCCGTCATGCGGGTGGAATACCTCTTCGTGGCCGACAAGACCTACGGCCTGCGCTCGAATCCGGCCTGATGCTGGCGCCGTGCCGGGTGGCCTGGCCGGCGCCGCAGTGCTTCAGGATGCCAGAGCGTCGAATGCGCGCTGGGTGATCTGCTCGACGCTGCCGGTGCCGCTGATCTTGCGGTAGGCGGGGGCGCCACCGGCGCCGGACTTGGCCCAGGCGGAGTAGTAGTCGACCAGCGGGCGCGTCTGTTGGCTGTAGACGTCCAGGCGCTTGCGCACCGTTTCTTCCTTGTCGTCGTCGCGCTGGATCAGGTCTTCGCCAGTCACGTCGTCCTTGCCTTCGACCTTGGGCGGGTTGAACTTGACGTGATAGGTGCGACCCGAGGCCGGGTGTGAGCGGCGCCCGCTCATGCGCTCGATGATGTCGTCGAAGGGCACGTCGATTTCGAGCACGTAATCCAGATTGACGCCGGCTGCCTTCATGGCATCGGCCTGCGGGATGGTTCGCGGAAAACCGTCGAACAGGAAGCCTGCGGCGCAATCGGACTGGGCGATGCGTTCCTTGACGAGGTTGATGATGAGTTCGTCGCTCACCAGTTGGCCTGCTTCCATGACGCTCTTGGCCTGAAGGCCCAGAGGCGTTCCCGCCTTCACGGCAGCGCGCAACATGTCTCCGGTGGAGATTTGCGGGATGCCGTACTTCTTGCAGATGAAATTGGCCTGCGTGCCTTTACCTGCGCCGGGCGGTCCCAACAGGATCAGTCTCATTGTGTCCTCGGAGGATCTGTAATTTTGTCGAACGCCGGAGCCGTGTTTGCTGGGGTGGGCGCGACCCCGGCGGGGTCTCCTTCGAGGATAGCACGTGATTTTGGGCCTCCTGCCCCCTGCGCAGAGGGCGAGAAGCCGGGTGAAGCACCTCAGCCGGCCAGCAGGCGCCGCACTCGCTCCAGGTCGGCCGGCGTGTCGACGCCCGGACCGGGCGCATGCTCGCTTTGGTGCACGGCGATGCGGTGCCCGTGCCACATCGCTCTCAGCTGCTCGAGCGCCTCGCCCGTTTCGATCGGGGCCACGGGCAGGCTGGGAAAGCGCTTCACGAAGCCGGCTCGATAGCCGTAGATGCCGATGTGTCGCCAGGGGGCAGGCGAGGGCAGGCTGGAAAAGCCGCCGGCGACATGGCCGTCCCGCCACCAGGGTATGGGCGCGCGGCTGAAGTACAGGGCAAGGCCACGGGCATCGAGCACAGCCTTGACCACATTGGGATTGAGAAATTCCTCGAGGTTGTCGATGGCGTGGACGGCGGTGCTCATGTCGGCCTCGGGGCGTTCGGCGAGCGTCCGGGCAACGGCGTCGATGAGTCCGGGTTCGATGAGAGGCTCATCGCCTTGGACATTGACCACCATCGATTCGTCGGCCAGGCCGAGCAGCGCGCAGGCTTCGGCCAACCGGTCGCTGCCGCTGGGGTGGTCCTTGCGCGTCAGCAAGGCGTCGACTCCGTGCATTTCGCAGGCCTCAACGATGCGCGCATCGTCCGCCGCCACCACCACGCGCGACGCTGCCGATTCGCGTGCGCGCTGCGCCACCCGTACCACCATGGGCAGGCCGAGCAGATCGGCAAGCGGCTTGTCAGGCAGACGCGTCGAGGCGAGCCGCGCGGGAATCAGGACGGTGAACCCGCCGGGGACTGAGTTCATCGTGCTCAGAGGCCCAGTTCTTCGTCCGAAAGCGGGCGGGCCTCGTTTTCGAGCAGCACGGGAATGCCATCCCGCACGGGGTAGGCCAGGCGCGCGCTGCGCGACCACAATTCCTGCTGGGCGGGGTGCCAGGTCAGGGGGCCCTTGGTGACGGGGCACACCAGGAGTTGGAGAAGCTTGCTATCCATCGACCGATGATAGCTTCGCATCGAGCGCCTGGAAGAAGGCAGGCTCTGGCGTGAAGATCAGTGGCACGGCCAGCGCGGAAGGTTCGTGCGGCCAGAGCTTGGCCGCATCCTTTTCCGTGCACAGGACCGTGAAGCCGGCATCGGCCAGCGACTGCCAGTCCGAGAAGTTGTGGTGGTCAGCCAGGGGCACGGTGCGCTCCAAAGCCATTCCCCGGGCGGCCAGCATGTCGAAGAAGGCCTGCGGCCGCGCGATTCCCGCAACGGCAGCCAGGCGTCGTCCAGCCAGTTGGGTCAGCGCGACGTCGTGACCGTCTTTGTCATAGGCCATGTCGGCCAACGCGCGGCGCCCGCGAAAACCGGCAAATGCGGGGTGATCACCTGTGTGCAGCACCAGGTCGCATGCGCGAGGCCACGCTTCGCGCAATGGCCCGGCAGGCAGCAGCCAGCCATTGCCGACACCGCGGTCATCGAAGACGCACAACTCGACGTCGCGAGCCAGGGCCAGGTGCTGGAGCCCGTCGTCGCAAAGGATCCACTGCACCTGAGGATGGCGCTGCACCAGCAGCCGAGCCGCTTCGATGCGACGGCTGGCCACGACCACCGGCGCGCCCGTGGCCTTGTGGATCAAGAGGGGCTCGTCGCCCACCTCCGAGGGCGTACTGCCCGCAAGAATCTCCCTGCAGTCCTTCGTTTGACGGCCGAAGCCGCGCGACACCACGCCGACGGCGATGCCGCGGGCCATCAGGTGCCGCGCAATCGCGATGGTTGTCGGGGTCTTGCCGGCGCCACCGGCGATCACGTTGCCCACAACGAGCACCGGACGCCCGGCACGTTCGCTGCGCAGCCAGCCCACGCGATAGGCATGGCGCCGCAACGCGGCGATGGCGCCGAACAGGCAGGACAGGGGCCAGAGCAGCCGCGCCACGGCACCGCGTCGCAGCCAGGCGCGCTGGATGTCCAAGCCTATTGGCCGGCCTGGGCGGCCGTCTGCGTGGCGAAGGTGATCTGCATCAGGCCGGCACGGCGAGCCGCCTCCATGACGGTGATCACCGATTGATGGGAACTGCTGGCGTCGGCACTGATGATCACGACGCTGTCCTTGCTGGCACTGGCCGCGGTCAGGGCGGAAGCCACCGCTTCCACGCTGCGCTCGGGCAGTGGCGTCTTGTTGACCATGTAGCGGCCGTCGGCGGCGACGGAGACGATGATCTCCTTGGGGTAGTCGCGCTGCGCATCGGCATTGGCCACCGGCAGGCGCAGTTGCATCTCGGTGAACTTGCTGTAGGTGGTCGTGAGCATCAGGAAGATCAGGATCACCAGCAGCACGTCGATGAACGGGATCAGGTTGATCTCCGGTTCGTCGCGCGAGCCGTGCCGGAAGTCCAGCGATGTCTTGCGCTTCACGGCCGTCAGCCTCTCAGACGGTTCAGGTGGCGGGCGAAGCGCTCGCTGGCCACTTCAAGGTTGAGCAGGTATTCGTCGACACGGCTGCGGAAATAGCGCCAGAAGATGAGGGTCGGAATGGCGACGATCAGGCCGAACGCGGTGTTGTACAGCGCGATGGAGATGCCGTGCGCAAGTTGCGCCGGGTTGCCGGAGCCGACGGCGCCGGAGCCCGGCGACTGGGAGCCGAAGATCTCGATCATGCCGATCACCGTGCCCAGCAGGCCCAGCAGCGGGGCGGCCGAGGCGATGGTGGCGAGCGCCGCCAGGTAGCGCTCGAGCTTGTGGGCGACCTTGCGGCCGCTGGCTTCCATCGAGGCGCGGATGTCATCCTCGGACGAAGCGGGGTTGGCATTGAGCGTGCGAAAGCCGGAGGCGAGCACTTCGCCCAGCGAGGAGTTGCGCTCCAGCTTGGAGACGACTTCCGGGGTCGGCACTGCATCGCGCGAAACGCTGATCGCCTCGTCAAGAAGCTTGGGGGGCATCACGCGGGACGTCTTGAGCGAGACAAAGCGCTCGATGACGAGGGCCAGGGCAATGACGGAACAGGCAATGAGGGGCCAGATCGGCCAGCCCGCGGCAACTATGATCGAGAACAAAAAGAGGCCCTCCGGTCTCTGTAAAAGAATGCAAATGCGCGCTGATTATCCACCGTGCGGCCGAACTGAAATCAGGCAATGCACGTGTCGGATTCGGCCCACAGATTCTGTTGATAACTTTGTGATTAACCATCCGCGCAATGGCTCGCAGGCCGCATCGTTGGGCGGTATTGCCGGGTAGAGCGAAAAACGGGCAGCCGATTTGCCAATGAAATCAATGACTTGCACCACAACAATAGCCCTGCACGCCGTTCGGAATATGTCTTTGCCGTCCGCACGAACCCTTGTGGAAGAGTGAGCAAGAGGCAACCCGCAAATTGGTGATGTCACATAACGCCTCTTCCGCTTTGCCTCAGTCGAGGGTATGGGCTGTCGGCGCGCTCTGCCGCGCGGTGGCCGACGCGCTGGACGCGCGTTTCAATCCCGTCGTCGTGCGGGGCGAGATATCCGGCTTTTCTCGCGCATCCAGCGGGCATTGCTATTTTTCGCTCAAGGACGAAGCGGGGCAATTGCGCTGCGCCATGTTTCGCCGCGCGGCATCGCTGCTCGATTTCGCGCCGCGTGAGGGCGATCAGGTCGAGGCCCGCGGACGCCTGGCCGTCTACGAGCCGCGCGGCGATCTGCAGTTGGTGGTCGAAAGCCTCTCGCGCGCTGGCCAAGGTGCCCTGTTCGAGCAGTTCCTGCAGCGCAAGGCCAGGCTGGAAGGCCTGGGCCTGTTCGACAGCGCCCGAAAACGCCCTCTGCCCGTGATTCCTCGGGCCATCGGCCTCGTCACGTCGCCGGGCGCGGCAGCGCTGCATGATGTGGCGACGGCATTGCGCCGACGCGTTCCGCACATTCCGGTCGTTCTGGCGCCGGCGTTGGTGCAGGGGGCGGCAGCGCCGGCCGACCTGATTCGCGCCTTGCGTTCGCTCTACGAACTGGCAGACCCGCAACTGGACGTCATCCTGCTGGTTCGTGGCGGGGGCTCCATCGAGGACCTTTGGGCCTTCAATGACGAGCAACTGGCGCACACGATCGTGCAAAGCCCCGTGCCGGTTGTCTGCGGTGTCGGGCACGAGACCGACTTCACCATTGCCGACTTCTGCGCCGATGTACGGGCGCCCACGCCCACGGCGGCGGCCGAACTGGTCAGTGCCTCGCGCGAAACCTGGCTGGGCGCCCTCGACCTGATCGAAGGCCGCCTTTCGGATGCGTTGACGCAGCGCCTCGATACGCTGGCGCAGCGCCTGGATCGGGCTACCGCCAGGTTGGGGCGGCCGTCGGGAATGATCGCGCGGCAGCAGATGGCGTGTGCGCATCTGGCCCAGCGGTTGCACCAGGGCGCGCTTTCGCGCATGGCCGACCGTTCGCTGGCGCATGAGCGCCTGCAGGAGCGACTTGCGCGTGCGCTCGATCAGTCGCTCGCCAGGCAGGTTCAGGCGTTGCATCACGCGAAAACCCGGCTGCAGCTGCTGGATCCCGCGCTGGTGCTTCAGCGCGGCTACGCATTGCTTTCGGACAAGGAAGGCCGAGCGTTGTCCAGCATCGCCCAGCTCGAGGCAGGCGCCGAGATCTCCGCCCGGCTGGCCGATGGACAAGCGCAACTGAAAGTGCTGGCCAAGGAGCAGTCGCGCGATGGTCCGACACACGAAGGCGGGCAATAGTTTCTAGAATGCCCGGTCAAGCGATTTCATCAACCCAACCCACGAGCAAGATCATGGAACACGTTCTGCCACCTCTGCCATACGCCATCGATGCCCTGGCGCCCGAGTACTCCAAGGAAACGATGGAGTACCACTACGGCAAGCACCACAACGCCTACGTCGTGAACCTGAACAACCTGCAAAAGGGTACTGAGTTCGAGAACATGACGCTGGAAGAGATCGTCAAGAAATCCAGCGGCGGCATCTACAACAACGCAGCCCAGATCTGGAACCACACCTTCTTCTGGAACTGCATGAAGCCGCAAGGCGGTGGCGCTCCCGCCGGCGCGCTGGCCAAGGCCATCGATACCAAGTGGGGCAGCTTCGATGCATTCAAGGAAGCCTTCACCAAGTCGGCCGTCGGCAACTTCGGTTCTGGCTGGACCTGGCTGGTCAAGAAGCCCGATGGCACCGTCGACATCGTCAACACCGGCCCGGCAGGCACGCCCCTGACCACCGCCGACACGGCACTGCTGACCATCGATGTCTGGGAACACGCCTACTACATCGACTATCGCAACCTGCGCCCCAAGTTCGTCGAAACCTTCCTGGCCAAGCTGGCCAACTGGGACTTCGCCGCCAAGAACTTCGGCTGATCGGCGCCGCACTGCCCAAACAAGAGACCGGCCCTCGCGGCCGGTTTTTTCATGGCGGCGTCACTTGCCGCGTCTGGCTTGCGGCCGCGAACTCAGCGCGAAAACGGCGTGCCGCCCAGCTTGGCGCCCGCCTTGATGTTCTTTCGCGCAAACCATCCCTGATTCATCTCGAGTACGTAGCGCACCGGCTCCGTCGAGCAGTGGTTGTCGGTGGTCTGCGGCTGCATGTCTTCGAGATTGACGATGCGGCCGTCGTCGGCCACGAAGGCGGCCGTCAATGGCAGCAGGGTGTTTTTCATCCAGAAGCACTGCACGGCGGCTTGCTCGAACACGAACAACATTCCTTCCTGCTGGGGCATGTCCTTGCGGAACATCAGGCCGATCTCGCGCTGCCTGGGGCTGGCCGCGACCTGGGCTTCAATCTGGTACATGCCGGCTGACAGGTGAACCCTTTGCAGGTCCTTCTGCGGCTCGCCTGCGGGCTGCGCGAGCGCAGCGACGGGCGCGCAGGCGGCAGCGAGCAGCAGGGGGACGGCGAAACGGTCGAGCAAGCGGAGCAGGGCGGTCATGTGTACGTGGGGCGGATCAGCTTCGCGGCAGCTTACAACGAAGCGAAAAGCCTCGTGGCGCGGCTCGTGCCGCAGACGGTCGCCGCGAGTGCTTGCGTCTAGAATTCCAGCGCTCATCACTCATCGAGCCTGCCGGCGCCCGATGGCGGCCCGGCTTCTTCACATTCACCAGAGCCCACCCCCCAATGCCCGCCTACCAGCACATCCTGGTCCCGACCGATGGCCAGAAGATCACCGTCAACGCCGACAACTCGCTGAATGTGCCCGACCAGCCGATCATTCCGTTCATCGAGGGCGACGGCACGGGCCGGGACATCACGCCGGTCATGCTCAAGGTGGTGGATGCGGCGGTGGCAAAGGCCTATGGCGGCAAGCGCAAGATCCATTGGATGGAGATCTTCGCCGGCGAGAAGGCGACCCGCGTGTATGGTCCCGACGTCTGGCTGCCGGACGAAACCCTCGAGGTCGTGCGCGACTATGTCGTGTCCATCAAGGGGCCGCTGACGACGCCCGTGGGCGGCGGCATCCGCTCGCTGAACGTGGCCCTGCGCCAGCAACTCGACCTCTATGTCTGCCTGAGACCGGTGCAGTACTTCGAAGGCGTCCCCAGCCCGCTGAAGGAGCCGCAGAAGACCAACATGGTCATCTTCCGCGAGAACTCCGAGGACATCTACGCCGGCATCGAGTTCGAGGCAGGCAGCGCGAACGCCAAGAAGCTCATCAAGTTCCTTCGGGACGATCTGGGCATCAACAAGGTGCGCTTTCCGGAAACGTCGGGCCTGGGCATCAAGCCGGTGTCGCGCGAGGGTACCGAGCGGCTGGTGCGCAAGGCGATCCAGTACGCCATCGACAACAACAAGCCCAGCGTGACCATCGTGCACAAGGGCAACATCATGAAGTTCACCGAAGGCGCCTTCCGCGACTGGGCCTATGGTCTCGCAGCCAAGGAGTTCGCAGGCGAACTGATCGACGGCGGCCCCTGGATGCGCGTGCGCAACCCCAATACGGGCAAGGACATCACGATCAAGGACAGCATCGCCGACGCGTTCCTGCAGCAGATCCTGATGCGTCCGGCCGAGTATTCGGTGATCGCCACGCTGAACCTCAATGGCGACTACATCTCTGACGCGGTGGCCGCGCAGGTGGGCGGCATCGGCATCGCGCCTGGCGCGAACATGAGCGACACCGTGGCCATGTTCGAGGCGACCCACGGTACCGCCCCCAAGTACGCCGGCAAGGACTACGTCAACCCGGGTTCAGAGATCCTGTCTGCCGAGATGATGCTGCGCCACATGGGCTGGAAGGAGGCCGCCGACATCATCATCAGCGCGATGGAGGCAGCGATCGCGAGCAAGAAGGTCACCTATGACTTCGCCCGCCTGATGGAGGGCGCGACCCAGGTGAGCTGTTCTGGGTTTGGTCAGGTGATGATTGAGAACATGTGAGCTTGCCGCGTGCCTGACCTGGGTGGCGGCATGCCGATCGGAGCCCCTGGCCGGCATGCCCCAGGGGCTTTTTCATGTCGGGGATCGCCTCGGTTCAGGACGGCACAGTCAGGCGCCTGACGCTTTTGACCCGGGTCCGCCTTGATTTGTCGGCAAGACGCCACCAATTCCTATCGGTCAGGCACGTCCCGTGCGTGCTCGATAGAATGAAATTCATGGCTACTCGAATTCCCTCCGTACCTCCCAAGGCGCCGGCCACGAAGCCGGCGCGGGACGACGGCGACTCCGTGGTCCTCGAGCGGCGTCCACAGAAAACGGCGCCGCCTCAGATGTACCAGGTGGTCATGCTCAACGACGATTACACCCCCATGGAATTCGTCGTCGTCGTCATCCAGCAGTTTTTCAACAAGGACCGCGAGACAGCCACCCAGATCATGCTCAAGATCCACCTCGACGGCCGCGGCGTCTGCGGGGTGTACTCGAGGGATATGGCGGCCACCAAGGTCAATCAAGTGATGGAGGCCGCCCATCAGGCCGGCCATCCGCTTCAATGCGTGAGTGAACCGGTTGAATAACCGCCACTCCAATCCCATCTAGCCCTAATTCACACAGCAAGGCAAAAAGGAAATCACATGATTGCCCAGGAACTGGAAGTCAGCTTGCACATGGCCTTTGTCGAGGCCAGGCAGCAGCGGCACGAGTTCATCACCGTGGAGCACCTGCTGTTGGCGCTGTTGGACAATCCCAGCGCCGCAGAGGTGTTGCGCGCCTGCTCGGCCAACATCGACGATCTGCGCGGATCGCTCACCAACTTCATCAAGGACAACACGCCACAAGTGGCGGGTACGGATGATGTGGACACCCAGCCCACGCTGGGTTTCCAGCGCGTGATCCAGCGCGCGATCATGCACGTGCAGTCCACCGGCAACGGCAAGAAGGAAGTGACCGGCGCCAACGTGCTGGTCGCCATCTTCGGCGAGAAGGACTCGCACGCCGTCTACTACCTGCACCAGCAAGGGGTGACGCGTCTTGACGTGGTCAATTTCATTGCCCACGGCATCAAGAAGAGTGATCCGCCCGAGCCCGCCAAGAACAACGAGTCCGGCCCAGGCGAGGGCGAAGAGGGCACCGCCGAGAAGAACGAGAAGGCGTCGCCGCTCGAGCAGTTCACCCAGAACCTGAACCAGCTCGCCAAAGAGGGCAAGATCGATCCGCTGATCGGACGCGAGTACGAAGTCGAGCGCGTGATCCAGATCCTGTGCCGCCGGCGCAAGAACAACCCGCTGCTGGTCGGCGAGGCTGGCGTGGGCAAGACGGCTATCGCCGAAGGCCTGGCCTGGCGCATCACGCAGGGCGAAGTGCCCGAGATCCTGGCCGAGTCGAACGTCTATTCGCTGGACATGGGCGCTCTGCTGGCCGGCACCAAGTACCGCGGCGATTTCGAGCAGCGCCTCAAGGGCGTGCTCAAGTCGCTCAAGGACAAGCCCAACGCCGTCCTGTTCATCGACGAGATCCACACCCTGATCGGTGCGGGCGCTGCTTCCGGCGGCACGCTGGACGCATCCAACCTGCTCAAGCCGGCGCTTTCCAGCGGCCAGCTCAAGTGCATCGGCGCGACCACGTTCACTGAGTATCGCGGCATCTTCGAGAAGGATGCGGCCCTGTCGCGGCGCTTCCAGAAGGTCGATGTCGTCGAGCCCACCGTGGCCGAGACGATCGAGATCCTCAAGGGACTCAAGAGCCGGTTCGAGGAGCACCACAGCGTCAAGTACGCAACGGCTGCGCTCCAGGCCGCGGCCGAGTTGTCGGCCAAGTACATCAACGACCGCCATCTGCCCGACAAGGCCATCGACGTGATCGACGAGGCGGGCGCTGCTCAGCGCATCCAGATTGCGTCCAAGCGCAAGAAGACCATCGGCAAGACCGAGGTCGAGGAGATCGTCGCCAAGATCGCCCGCATTCCGCCGGCCAACGTCAGCAACGACGACCGCAGCAAGCTGCAGACGCTCGAGCGCGACCTCAAGAGCGTGGTGTTCGGCCAGGACAAGGCGCTCGAGGTGCTGTCGTCGGCCGTCAAGATGGCCCGCTCGGGTCTGGGCAAGCCGGACAAGCCGATCGGCTCCTACCTGTTCTCGGGTCCCACCGGCGTGGGCAAGACCGAGGCGGCCAAGCAACTCGCGTTCATCATGGGCGTGGAGCTGATCCGCTTCGACATGTCCGAGTACATGGAGCGCCATGCCGTCAGCCGGCTGATCGGTGCGCCTCCGGGATACGTTGGCTTCGACCAGGGTGGTTTGCTGACCGAGGCGATCACGAAGAAGCCGCATGCGGTGCTGCTGCTCGACGAGATCGAGAAGGCGCATCCGGACATCTTCAACGTGCTGCTGCAGGTGATGGACCACGGCACGCTGACGGACAACAACGGACGCAAGGCCGACTTCCGCAACGTCATCATCATCATGACGACGAACGCGGGTGCCGAGACCATGAACAAGGCCACCATCGGCTTCACGAATCCGCGCCAGGCGGGCGACGAGATGGGCGACATCAAGCGCCTGTTCACGCCGGAATTCCGCAACCGCCTGGATGCGATCGTCAGCTTCAAGCCGCTGGATGAGCAGATCATCCTGCGCGTGGTGGACAAGTTCCTGCTGCAGCTCGAAACGCAGCTGGCCGAGAAGAAGGTCGAAGTCACCTTCACCGACAAGCTGCGCAAGCATCTTGCCAAGAAGGGTTTCGATCCGCTGATGGGCGCACGCCCGATGCAGCGGCTGATCCAGGACACCATCCGCCGCGCGCTGGCGGACGAGCTCCTGTTCGGCCGGCTGACCGAAGGCGGCCGCCTCGAAGTGGACCTGGACGACAACGACGAAGTCCTGCTGGACATCTCGCCTGTGCCCAAGAAGGAAGGCAAGTCCAAGCCCGAAGCCGAGGAAACCGCGGCAGGCTGACCTAGCCCTTCATGCCGCCGGGAAACGCCGGCGGCCAAGCCCCAAAAGGCCGGTAGCATCGCGCGACCGGCCTTTTTCTTTGGGCGCAGGATGCTGCAATGGATTGCAGCCGCGCAGGCCGAAGGATTGACCGCAACCTTGAACCTGCAAGACCTCCACGCTCTGGTCCTGACCTACTGGAAAACGGCCTTATCCGTGGGCTGGAGCCTCTACATCGCCGTGCTAGCGATGTGGATCGTGATGCAAAAGCGCGCCCCGGTGTCGACGCTGAGCTGGATCCTTTCGCTGGCGCTCCTTCCCATCGCGGGCTTCTTCATCTATTACTTTCTTGGGCCGCAACGGCTGGTGAAGCAGCGGCTCAAGCGGCTTCGCAGCCGCGCCAACGCCCATGCGCCGGCCGACGTCGCGCTGCTGCGCGAATCGGGCAAGCAGGCGCCGGCGGCACTGCAACAGATGGCTGCGCTCGGAACGGGAGCCTGCGGCCTGCCGGTGTCCAGCGCAACGGAGATCCAGTTTCTCGTCGGCGGTGCGGAGACCTTCGATGCCATCTTCGAGGCCATCCGGCAGGCTCGCCATCATGTGCATCTGGAGTACTACATCTTCGAGCCGGATGCCATCGGCACCGCGCTTCGCGACTTGCTGGTCGAGCGCGCCCGAGAGGGCGTGCAGATCCGGCTGTTGATCGATTCGCTAGGCTCCAAGCGCATTGGCAACCGCTTTCTGGCGCCCCTGCGCGAGGCTGGTGCCGAGGTGGCGCTGTTCCACGAGACGCGCATCGGCAGACGCATGAGACCGGTCATCAACTACCGCACCCACCGCAAGATCGTCGTCTGCGATGGCAAGGTGGGCTTCACCGGCGGCGTGAACATCACGGACGAAGAGGATCGGCGCGCCCGCGACGACGCTTATCACGACGTGCACCTGAAGATGGAGGGCGGCGTGGTCCGCTGGCTGCAGACCACCTTCCTGGAAGACTGGACCTACGCCACCGGCGATCCCGCCAACGACATCGACCAGGATCTGCCGCTCCTGATGCCGCATGTGGAAGCCGGCGAGATCCCCGTGCAGATCGTGACCAGCGGCCCCGACACCTTTCAGGAAGCCATCCACCGCATGCATGTCGCGGCCATTCACGCCGCTTCGCGCCGCGCCTGGCTGACCACGCCCTATTTCGTACCCGGAGAGCCGGCGCTGATGGCATTGACCAGCGCCGCACTGCGCGGCGTGGACGTGCGCCTGCTGGTGCCGCGCCGCAGCGATTCGCTGGTGGTCAGCGCGGCGGCGCGTTCCTACTTTGCTGAACTGATGGCGGCGGGCGTGAAGGTATGGGAATACCGCGAACGCATGCTGCATTCCAAGACCCTGGTCGTCGACGACGACTGCGCCATGATTGGCACCGCAAACTTCGACAACCGAAGCTTCAGGCTCAACTTCGAGGTGATGGCGGTGGTCTATGGGCCGGCGCTCGCCAAGCCGCTGGGCGCGCAATTCGAGACCGATCTGCACAGTGCGACCCTGGTGCGCGACCTGCGCAAGCAGCCGTTCCTGCGGCGGCTTGGCGATTCCCTGGCGCGCTTGTTCTCACCGTTGCTCTGATCGTCAGCGCGGCGCCGGTGTACCTGTCGAGAGGCCGACCTTGAGGCGCTATGCTTGCTGAAAGCGTGGCGGCCGCCGAAGCGGATCGCCGGCCACGGATCGATTCCCACCTCTTGCAAGAATGTCCACCCCCACTTTTTTCTGGCACGACTACGAAACCTTCGGCGTGGTGCCACGGCGTGATCGTCCGGCGCAGTTTGCCGGCATCCGCACCGACGCCGAACTCAACGAGATCGGTGAGCCGCTGATGATCTATTGCAAGCCGGCGCCGGACTATCTGCCCGACCCGGGCTCCTGCATGCTGACCGGCATCACGCCGCAGATCTGCCTGGAGCGGGGCCTGCCGGAGCACGAGTTCGCCGCGCGCATCGAGCGCGAGCTGGCGCAGCCGGGCACCATCGGCGTTGGCTACAACACCATCCGCTTCGACGACGAAGTGACGCGTTTCCTGTTCTGGCGCAACCTGATCGATCCCTACTCGCGCGAATGGCGCAACGATTGCGGTCGCTGGGACTTGCTCGACGTGGTCCGTCTCACGCGGGCGCTGCGCCCCGAGGGCATCGAATGGCCGACGCGCGAAGATGGCACGACCAGCTTCAAGCTCGAAGACCTGACCCGCGCCAATGGCCTGGTGCATGAGGCGGCGCACGACGCGCTGTCCGATGTGCGGGCCACCATTGCGCTGGCCCGCCTCATCCGCGAGCGCCAGCCCAGGCTGTTCGACTTCGCGCTCGCACTTCGCCGCAAGGACCGAGTCGCGAGCGAACTGGGTCTGCCGACCTCGCCGGGCAACGCGCGACCCTTCCTGCACGTGTCGGGCATGTTCCCTGCCGATCGCGGATGCCTCGCCGTGATGTGGCCGCTGGCGACCCATCCCACGAATCGCAACGAACTGCTCGCGTGGGATCTGGCGCACGACCCGTCGGAACTGGCCTCGCTCGATGCCGACACCATGCGCATGCGCCTGTTCACGCGAACGGCGGAGCTTGCCGAAGGCGTGACTCGGCTGCCCATCAAGAGCGTGCATCTGAACAAGTCGCCGATGGTCGTCGGCAACCTGCGCACGCTGTCGCCCGCGATGGCCGAGCGCTGGCAACTCGATTTGCCCCAGGCCATGCGCCACGCCGAGATCGCCATGGGCCTGCCGGACATGAGCGCCATCTGGCCAGCGGTGTTCGAGCGACCGCGCGAAGCCACGCCCGATGTGGACGAGGATCTTTACGGCGGATTCGTCGGCGACGCGGATCGGCGCCGCCTCGAGCAGTTGCGAGCGCAGTCCCCCGAACAACTGGCGCACGCGCGCATCGGCTTCGACGACGGGCGGCTCGAAGAGTTGCTGTTCCGCTACCGTGCCCGCAACTTTCCCCAGACCCTTTCCGAAGACGACGCGCAGCGTTGGGAGGCACACCGTGCCGCGCGTCTGCTCGAAGGCGAGGGCGGCGCCCGCAATGTCGATGCGTTCTTTGCAGAGATCGACCAACTGGCCGAGCGGGCCGAAGGCGACGATCGGGCCGAGGCGATTCTTTCGCGGCTCTACGACTACGCCGAGGCGATCGCCCCCACCGATTGAGGGCGCCGGACCGCGGCCAGGCCGCGGCCGGCGAGGGCAAATCAGCCCCCGTGGAACTTGACCACCAGCGGCACGATCAGCAGCGCCACGATGTTGATGATCTTGATCAGCGGATTCACGGCGGGGCCGGCCGTGTCCTTGTAGGGGTCGCCCACCGTGTCGCCGGTCACGGCGGCCTTGTGCGCTTCGCTGCCCTTGCCGCCGAAATGACCATCCTCGATGTACTTCTTGGCGTTGTCCCAGGCGCCGCCGCCGGTACACATTGAGATGGCGACGAACAGGCCGGTGACGATGGTTCCCATCAGCAGCCCGCCCAGCGCCTTCGGCCCGAGGAAAAGACCCACCAGGATCGGGACCAGCACCGGCAACAGCGAAGGAATCATCATTTCCTTGATGGCTGCGCCCGTGAGCATGCTGACGGCGCGACCGTATTCCGGCTTGCTCGTACCCTCCATGATCCCGGGAATCTCGCGGAACTGGCGTCGCACCTCTTCCACCACCGAGCCTGCCGCACGCCCCACGGCTTCCATGGCCATGGCACCGAAGAGGTAGGGGATCAGCCCGCCGATGAACAGGCCGACGATCACCATCGGGTCGGACAGATTGAAGTCCAGCGCCCGGCCATAGGTCTCGAGCTTGTGCGTGTAGTCGGCGAACAGCACCAGCGCTGCCAGGCCAGCCGAGCCGATGGCGTAGCCCTTGGTCACCGCCTTGGTGGTGTTGCCCACGGCGTCGAGCGGATCGGTGATGTCTCGCACCGACGAAGGCAGTTCGCTCATCTCGGCGATGCCGCCCGCGTTGTCGGTGATCGGCCCGTAGGCGTCCAGCGCGACGACGATGCCAGCCATGCTCAGCATGGCGGTGGCCGCGACGGCGATGCCATACAGCCCCGCCAGTGAGTACGAGGCGATGATGGCCACGCACACGAAGATCACCGGCCAGGCCGTGGAGCGCATCGACACGCCCAAGCCGGCAATGATGTTGGTGCCGTGCCCGGTGGTCGAAGCCTTGGCCACGTGCTGGACCGGCTTGTACTGCGTGCCGGTGTAGTACTCGGTGATCCAGACGAGCGCGGCGGTCAGTGCCAGCCCCACGAAGCAGGCGCCGAACAGCCGCATCTGGCTGCCGCTCGCCAGGATGGCGTTGTCCGGCATGAGCCAGGCGGTCACGAACCAGAACGCGATCAGCGACAGGACGCCCGCCACCGCCAGGCCTTTGTACAGTGCCGGCATCACGTTGGTCATGCCCGGCGATGCCTTGACGAAGAAGCAGCCGATGATCGACGCAATGATCGACACGCCCCCGAGCGCCAGCGGATAGAGCACCGCATTGACGGGTGCAGCCGTCACCATCAGCGCACCCAGCACCATGGTGGCGATCAGCGTCACGGCGTAGGTCTCGAACAGGTCGGCTGCCATGCCGGCGCAGTCGCCGACGTTGTCGCCCACGTTGTCGGCAATCACCGCCGGATTGCGCGGATCGTCTTCAGGAATGCCGGCTTCGACCTTGCCGACCAGGTCGGCCCCGACGTCCGCGCCCTTGGTGAAGATGCCGCCGCCCAACCGGGCGAAGATCGAAATGAGCGAGGAGCCGAAGGCGAAGCCGATCAGCGGATCGAGCAGACCGGCCAAGGTCTTGTCGTTCGGGGCGTTGCTGCCCAACAGGAACCAGCAGAAGGCCGAAACGCCCAGCAGTCCCAGCCCCACCACCAGCATGCCGGTGATCGCACCGCCGCGGAACGCGACCTGGAGCGCGGGGCCAATGCCTTTCGTGGCCGCCTGCGCCGTGCGCACATTGGCCCGCACCGACACGTTCATGCCGATGAAGCCGCAGGCACCGGAAAGCACCGCGCCGACCACGAACCCGACGGCCGTGGTGACATGAAGAAAGATGCCGATCAGGACCGCCAGCACCACGCCGACGATGGCGATCGTGCGGTATTGCTTGGACAGGTATGCCGCTGCCCCGGTTTGAATGGCCGCGGCAATTTCCTGCATGCGGGGATTGCCTGCGTCCTGAGAAAGGATCCAACTTCGAGCCCAGACTCCATAGGCGACGGCCACGAGGCCGCACACGATGGCCAGGATGAGGGGAGTGTTGCCAGTCATGCGTTTGCTTCTCCAATTTATCAATCGATGTGACTCTTGGAGACGAAGCCTGCTCACCGTGGGAATCAACGCGCACGGGGATGAGCCTTCGTCGCGTTGCTTCCTCGAAGCTGCACCGCCTTGGCGGGCAGCCGATTGGCCAACGAGAGCAATCTACAGGCAAAAATGGCGCTTGGTGTGAATATGTGGTGACGCGGAAAGTAAACTTCGGGTTTGTCCGAATCCTTCTAAGACTTTCCTCATACAGCCCACATCCATGTCCCTCGATAAAGTCTCCCCTGGCAAGGCGCTGCCCGATTCCTTCAACGTCGTCATCGAGATCCCGATGAACTCCGACCCGATCAAGTACGAGGTCGACAAGGAATCCGGCGCAATCTTCGTCGATCGGTTCATGACGACGGCCATGTACTACCCGGCCAACTACGGCTACGTGCCGCAGACGCTATCGGGCGATGGCGATCCGGTCGATGTGCTGGTGATCACCCCCTATCCGCTGCACCCCGGCGTGGTCGTGCCCTGCCGTCCGCTGGGCATCCTCATGATGGAAGACGAGGCGGGCGTCGACGGCAAGGTCCTGGCCGTGCCCACCGACAAGATCCTGCCGATCTACAGCCACTGGAAGTCGGTGGAAGACGTGAACCAGATGCGGCTGAAGGCCATCTCGCACTTCTTCGAGCACTACAAGGACCTGGAAGAAGGCAAGTGGGTCAAGGTGCTTGGCTGGGAAGGCATCGACGCTGCCAAGAAGGAAATTCTTGACGGCGTGGCCAACTACAAGAAGTAAGCCGAGAGAGCACGTTGCGGGGCGTGCTCAGTCGATCTAGGCGTGCCGGAACGGGCTGCGATCGGCCAGGTGATCCATGTAGCCCTCGATGCCGGCGCCTTCACGCTCCAGGAAGCGCTCGACGGCATCCGCGAACGCGGGATGGGCCAGCCAGTGGCAACTGGTGGTCTTCGTCGGCATGAGTGCGCGGGCCATCTTGTGTTCGCCTTGCGCTCCCCCTTCGAATCGAGAAACGCCGTGCTCGATGCACCATTGAAGCGGCTGGTAGTAGCAGGCCTCGAAGTGCAGGCAATCCACCCGCTCCAGCGCGCCCCAGTAGCGGCCGTAGGCCACCTCGGGTTCGGCGCCGGGGCTGCCGTCGCCTGACAGCGCAATCAGGCTGCTGGCAATCGGCTTGCCGCCGCGTTCGGCCACGAACAGCAGCCACGACTGCGGCATCTCGTCGGCCATCGCCTGGAAGAACGCCCGGGTCAGATAAGGCGGATTGCCGTGTTCGCGATACGTCCGCGCATAGCAACGATAGAAGAAGTCCCAGTCTTCGGGCCGGATGTCGGTACCGCGCGCGCTTCGGAACTCGACGCCGGCTTCGCGCACCTTGCGCCGTTCCTGTCGAATCTTCTTGCGCTTTTCCTGGGACAGGCTGGCAAGGAAGCCGTCGAAGTCGCTCCAGCCTTGGTTGAGCCAATGAAACTGCACCGTGTGCCGGAGCATCAGGCCGGCCTCGTCGCAGGCAGCGATATCGGCATCGTCACAAAAGAGGAGATGCAGCGACGAGAGTTCCTCCTGGCTGCAGTAGGCAACCAGAGCCTGTGCCAATGCGGAGCGACTGGCCGCGTCGCGCGCGAGCAATCGTGGCCCGGGAACGGGTGTGAAGGGCACCGCCACGACAGCTTTCGGGTAGTAGGCCAGTCCATGCTCGCGATAGGCGTTCGCCCAGGCCCAGTCGAACACGTATTCGCCGTAGGAGTGCGGCTTGAGGTACAGAGGGCAAGCGGCCAGCAGCGTCTTGCCGCGCCACAGCGTCACAAAGCGCGGGTTCCAGCCGCTTTCGGGCACCGCACTGCCGCTGGCCTCCATGGCGAGCAGGTAGGCATGCCGCATGAAGGGCGAGGGCGTGCTCTGGCAAGCGAGCAACGCGTTCCACGCCGAAGCCTCGATCTCGCCGATCGAGCCGACCACGCGCGCGACAAGCTCCGACTTGGCCATGTTCAGGTTCGACGGGCTCCAAGGCGTTCGGCAATCCAGATGCCACCCAGCACCATCGCCAGCGCCACGCCGTGATAAACGGAGATCGGTTCATTCAGCACGACCAAGGCCAGCAGCGGGCCGAAGACCGGCACCAGGTTCAGGAACACGCCGGCGCGGGCCGGGCCGATCATGCCCACCGCCTGGATGAACGTGATCTGCGAGACGAACGATGGAAGCAGGCCGACGAATGCCACCAGTGCCCAGCCCCTGGCCGTGGGCATCTGGAATTGACCCGTCGCGATCTCGATGCCCACCAGCGGCAGCGACACCAGGCAGGCGACCAACGCGGTGGCCGCGAAGAACACGATGGCTGGTACCTGGGGCCGCTTGCGCAGCCCAAGCGCGTAGCCTGAGTACAGCAGACAGGCGACGATCATCCACACGTCGCCGATATTGAATTGCAGGCCCGCAAGCATGGCGATGTCGCCGCGGGATGCGACGACCGCAATACCGGCGAGGGTCAGCATCACCCCGAAGATCTGAACCGCATTCACCCGCGTGCGAAAGAAGAACACGCTGCCGATGAGCACGAGCACCGGAATGGTGCCCTGCAGGATGGCGATGTTGATGGCCGTGGTGTGATAGGCGGCTGCGTAGAACAGCGCGTTGAAGCCTGTGAAGCCCAGCGCGCCCATGAGTGCGATGGCGCGCCAGTGGCCACGCAGGTCCTGCCAATGCGCGGAGATCGGCTTGCGTGCAAAGATCAGCAAAGCCACGCAGCTGATGCCCCATCGCAGGAAGGTCAGGAGCATCGGCGAGACCTGTCCGACCGCCAAGCGAGCAGCCACCGCATTTGCCCCCCAGATGAGCGTGGTGAACACCAGCAGCAGATAGGCATGACCCGCCGACCTGGACAACTGCGAATCGAGCGCGGGGTGTGGAGTCGTGGAGCCGGAGGACATCGCGCCCGAGCGTAGCAGCCCCCGTGATCACGTGCCGGACACGGGATGCATGGCCAATGCGGCCCGGGGTGATTCAGAGGGTGAATGACATAATCGCCGAAGCTTCAGACGGCCCTGTTCATGACTCTCAAGATTGCCATCGCGCAACTCAACTTCGTGGTGGGTGATCTATCGGGCAATGCCCGCCGGATCATCGACGCTGCCCGCACGGCCCATGCGCAAGGTGCGCAGGTACTCCTTACGCCCGAGCTTTCCATTTGCGGGTACGCGGCCGAAGACCTGTTCCTGCGTCCCGCCTTCATCACCGGATGTGACGAGGCCGTTCGCACGGTGGCCAGGGAAACCGCTGGATTGAAGGACCTGACGATCGTGGTGGGCCACCCCAGCGGCCACAGCGTGCGGGGGCGTTCGGTGTCGGTTCAGATGCGCCACAACGCTGCCAGCGTGCTTCGCGAGGGTCGAGTGCTCGAAACCTACGCCAAGCGAGAGCTGCCCAACTACCAGGTGTTCGACGAACGCCGCTACTTCACGCCGGGGCAGGGCATCTGCGTGTTCGAGGCCGGCGGCGTCTCCATCGGCTTGTTGATCTGTGAGGACGCCTGGTTCGAGGAACCCGCACGCCTGGCGCGCGAAGCCGGCGCCGAGGTGCTGGCCGTGATCAACGCGTCGCCCTATCACGTGGGCAAGGAAGGCGAGCGTGTTGAGCGCATGGCCGAGCGCGCTCGCGCAGTGGGCGCGCCGCTGGTGTTCGCGCACCTGGTCGGCGGGCAGGACGAGGTGGTTTTCGACGGTGCCTCCTTCGCGCTGCAGCCCGACGGCACGACCGCCATGCAGGCGCCATCGTTCCGGGAGCAGGTGGCATTCGTCGACCTGGTGCGCGCCGAAGGTGGCTTGCGCGTGGGAGCCGGCCAGGCCTTGGCGCCCCAGCGCGATGCGCTCGCCCAGTTGTGGGATTCGCTCGTGATGGGCGTGCGGGACTACATCGGCAAGAACGGGTTTCCCGGCGCGATCCTGGGCCTGTCGGGCGGCATTGATTCCGCGCTGGTGCTGGCGGTGGCGGTTGACGCATTGGGCAAGGACCGGGTGCGCGCGGTCATGATGCCTTCGCCCTACACGGCCGACATCAGCTGGATCGACGCACGCGAGATGTCGCAGCGCTTGGGCGTTCGCTACGACGAGATTTCCATCAAGAGCACGTTCGAATCCTTCAAGGCCGCGCTGGCCGGCGAGTTTGCGGGCCTGGCTGAAGACGCCACCGAAGAGAACATCCAGGCACGCATACGCGGCACGCTGCTGATGGCTCTTTCGAACAAGTTCGGCTCGATCGTGCTGACCACCGGCAACAAGAGCGAGATGGCCACGGGCTACTGCACGCTTTATGGTGACATGGCCGGCGGCTTCGCGGTGATCAAGGACCTGCTCAAGACGACCGTGTTCGCGCTGGCGCGCTGGCGCAATGCCAACGACCCGTACGGCACCGGTGCAAGCCCCATTCCGGAACGCATCATCACCCGCCCACCCAGCGCCGAACTGCGCCCCGACCAGACCGACCAGGACAGCCTGCCCCCCTACGAGGTGCTCGACGGTATCTTGGCCCGCTATATGCAAGACGACGAGAGCGTCGACGACATCATTGCTGCCGGTTTCGACCGGGCCGTGGTGGAGCGCGTGGTGCGGCTGATCAAGATCAACGAGTACAAGCGTCGGCAGGCGCCTGTGGGGATTCGGGTGACGCACCGCAGCTTCGGCAAGGATTGGCGCTACCCTATTACCAGTAAGTTCAACGAAACCGCCGGGAGCTCGAAATGAAGCAGATCACCGCCATTGTCAAACCCTTCAAGCTCGACGACGTTCGCGAATCGCTGGCCGAGGTTGGCGTCACGGGGCTGACGGTCACCGAGGTCAAGGGCTTCGGTCGCCAGAAGGGCCACACCGAGTTGTACCGCGGCGCCGAGTACGTGGTCGACTTCCTGCCCAAGATGAAAATCGAGGTGGTGGTCAACGAAGGCGACGTCGAGCGCTGCGTGGACGCCATCGTCAGCGCTGCGCGCACCGGCAAGATCGGTGACGGCAAGATCTTCGTCACCAACGTCGAGCGCGTGGTGCGCATCCGCACGGGCGAGACGGACGAAAACGCAGTCTGATCGCCGCCGGGGCCGTTGCCGCCCACTGGGCGGAGGCGGCCGTCTTCGACGGCTGGAGCGCCCCGCCGGCGTGAGTGGCGCTCAGATGTTTTCCGATAGCCGATCGTCGCGCCGGTGCAGCGGCACCTCGTCGCGCAAGGCCTTGAGCAATGCCTGCGGCACCGTTGCGGTGCGGATCAGGTCCATCTGCCACTCGCCCATCAAGCCCTCCTGAACGCTGTGCTGCAGGAACTGCAGCAAGGTGTCGTAGTAGCCGGCCACATTGAGCAGCCCCACGGGCTTGTCGTGATAGCCCAGCTGACGCCAGGTCCAGATCTCGAAGAGTTCCTCGAAAGTGCCGATGCCTCCCGGCAGGGCGAGAAAGGCGTCCGACCGGGCCGCCATCATGGCCTTGCGCTCATGCATCGTGTCGACCACATGCAGTTCGTCGCACAGTGGATTGGCCAGTTCCTTGTCGACCAGGGCCTTGGGAATGACGCCGACGACGCGGCCCCCGGCGGTGCGGGTGGCTTCGGCCACCATGCCCATCAGGCCGGTACGCCCACCACCGTAGACCAACTGGCCGCGGTTCTCTCCGATCCACTGGCCCACGGCCTGCGCGGCATCGGCGAACTCCGGGCGAGCGCCGGGGCGCGAGCCGCAATAAACACAAACTGAAAATGGCTGGGGGGGTTGTTGCATCCCTCGATCATGCCGTGTTCAGACGACAAATCGGTGCCACAGGGCTGCCAGCCAGATGCCGCCGGCGACGATGCATGCGAGCAGGACGGCAGCGCTGCCGGTGTCCTTGGCGCGCTTGGACAGGTCGTGCCACTCCGGACCGATCCGGTCGATGGCCGACTCCACAGCCGTATTGAGCAACTCGACGATCAGCACCAGCACGACGCTGCCTGCCAGCAGTGCCACTTCGACCCAGCCCTGGCCGAGCCAGAAGGCGAGCGGAATGGCAACAAGTGCAAGGATGGCCTCTTGTCGGAATGCCGCCTCGCCCCACGCGCTCTGCAGCCCCTGCAGCGAAATGAGGCCGGCATGCCAGATGCGCTCCAGCCCGCGTCGCCCCTTTTGCGTATTGGCCTGTCCCTGCTCAGCCACGACGCTCTGCCTGCACCAAACGAGTGCCCGCCCAGACGTCATGCCAGAACTGGCCTTCGCGCTGGAACCGGCTGAGAATGCTCCAGACTGCGACCCAGCCAAACACGACCACCACGGCTTCGCCGCCGGTGATCGCAAAGAAGGACAGCGCCGCCAGCGGCGGCAGGAACCACACCCATGCCAGAACGTAGCGCAGCAATGCCCGACGCTGGGTGAGGGGGCGGCCCAGCGCATCCACGATCCGGATGTTCCAGGTCTTCATCGCCAGGGTCTGGCCGCGGGACCAGAACCAGGTGAAATAGACGCCCAGGGTGACGAACAGAAAAGCCTGAAAGATGGGATGGCGGCTACCGTCGCTCGCGTCTCGCATCTGAGCCAGTGTGCTGAACAACCAGCCGGCAAAGAAAACGACGGCAAACAGCAAAACGCCTTCATAGAGCCAGCAGGCCATGCGGCGCCACAGGCCGGGCGCTTGCAGGGGGTTGGAGGCGGGTCCGGAGTCTGCGAGTTGGGCTGAGCCGGGCTGCGCCTTCGGACTCGAAGGAAGTGGGTTCACGCGTGGGAGCTGAGCGGCCGGCGTCGTCGCCGAGGCGCTTCATTTCTGATGGACGACGGCTTCGGATTGTGCCGGAACGGCCTTGGCCCGATCTGGCGTGACCTGGATCTTCGGAGGGCGCTGCGAGTTGCCGTCCGCCTGCGGCACGGGGGCCAGCATGCGCTGAGGCACCGGCTTGGCGGGAACCGCCGCGCCTGGGAGCCTGGTGGTTGCCTGGTCGGCCAGCTTGCGCCGCTCCTCCGGGCTCAGGGCCTGATAGGCCTCCCACTTGGCCTTGCGCTCATCGGCGGGTGCCAGTCTTTCGATCTCGGCGTAGTTGAGCCTTGCGCGCGTCCGCTCCTGGGGACTCAGGCTTGCCCAATCGGTCATGCGCCCGCGCAGAGTGGCTTTTTCGTGCTCCGTCATGTCGTCGAAATTGCGCGATAGGGCAAGCCATTTGCGCTTTTGCGCAGGGTGGAGCCGATTCCAATGGCCGGAAAGCGGCGCAAGGGCCTGCTTCTGCTCAGGCGTCAGGTCTTTCCAACTCGGGCCAGCGGATGCCTTTCCCGGGGTCGTGGCTGCAGGCTTCTTGCCGACATGCTCGGAGGCCGGCTCGACTTGCGCCTGTGAGCCTGCTGCCGCGGCGAGAAGACTGGCCGCCAGGAGCAGCGCCTTCACGCGACGCGCGCGTCCGCCATCCCGGTATTTCGCACGAGCCATCAGCGAACCGGCGCGTCTGCGTTGGTCTTGAGAAACTGCGCGAACCCTGGGTCGGTGTAGGCGGCAGGTGGGAGTTCGCTCGACAAAAGCGCGGAGTCGACCTCGGCCAGTTCGTCGGCGCGCCGGTCGTCCTGGACCACCTTGATGGCCACCAGGCCCACCACCAGCGCCACCAACGGAAGTGCGGAAGCGATCCGCGTCCCCCAGGGTGTGCCGCGTGTCGCGGCATCGCGCTCGGCGCGCGCACCGGTGGCCTCCTTCGGATGGGGGAGGGCTGTCCTGCGCCGTGCTGCCAGTGCGCGTTCGCGGCTGGCTCGCAGGCGCTCGGCAATGTCGTGCGGCAACTCGCGGGTGCCGGTGTCGAGTCGTGCGGTCACGTGGGATGCAAATCGCGCTTCGGCATCGGCGCGTGATTCGTCGAGCGAGTCGACGGGTAGGGCCAGAGAACGAAGTGTGGTCACAGTTGAACTCCCTTGCCCTGCAGCGCTCGGCTCAAGGCGTGAATGGCGCGGGAACAGTGCGTCTTGACGCTGCCTTCCGAGCAACCCATGGCGGCTGCGGTTTCGGCGACGTCCATCTCTTCCCAGTAACGCAGCAAAAACGCCTCGCGTTGACGCGTTGGCAGTGCGGCGATCTCTACTTCGATCTCGCGCAAGATCTGGGCCCGGCGCGTGGTGTCTTCGGCGCTTTCAGTTTCGTGAATGCCGATGGGCGAAATCAGGTGCTCAAGCGGATCGAACTCGTCGTCGCCGCCACGGCCTTCGCCCGAGCCTTCGAAGTCGCTCATGTTGGAAAAAAGGGCGCGGCGCGTCTTTTGGCGGCGGAACCAGTCCAGCGTGCAGTTTGACAGGATGCGCTGGAAGAGCATCGGCAGTTCGCGCACTGGCTTGTCGCCATAGTGCTCGGCCAGCTTGAGCATGCTGTCCTGGACGATGTCCAGTGCTGCTTCTTCGTCTCTCACGTGATAGAGCGAGCGCTTGAAGGCACGTCGCTCCACGCTCTTGAGGAAGTCGGAGAGTTCGATGTCGGAGGCCAAGCGAGGAAGTGCGGGACGGGGCGCGCTGGTTATTATGCCCGGGGCGACTAGGCGCAGTCGTCATTCTTGGGGGAGGCGGGCGTCGAAGGCAACTCGAAAAATGCCATAATCGCCGACTGCAGTCAAAAGGCAAACGGGTCCTGATCCGGCGCAAACTGAAGCGCTCATGGTCAAGGCCTCAAGTCTCGACGCGACTCCACAAGAGTTGGCGAAGAGGCACCCAAGGTTTTTCGTTCCCGAACAACACGAAGGTTCATCATGGAAATCTCCAAGGCAGAAATCACTTCTGCGGCCGCGGCTAGTGGCGGTCAATCTCCCGATCTCATGGGCGCCGAAGTGCTCGTGCGCACCCTCCAGGCCGAAGGCGTCAAATACGTCTGGGGCTATCCGGGCGGCGCCGTGCTCTACATCTACGACGCCTTCTACAAGCAAGACACCATCCAGCACGTGCTGGTGCGCCACGAACAGGCGGCGGTGCATGCTGCCGACGGCTATGCGCGCGCCACGGGCGAAGTGGGCGTGGCGCTGGTCACGTCCGGCCCCGGCCTGACCAACGCGGTCACCGGCATCGCCACGGCCTACATGGACTCCATCCCGATGGTGATCATCTCCGGCCAGGTGCCGACGCCCGCGATCGGGCTCGATGCCTTCCAGGAGTGCGACACCGTCGGCATCACCCGCCCCATCGTCAAGCACAACTTCCTGGTCAAGGATCCCAAGGATCTGGCGCTGACCATGAAAAAGGCCTTCCACATCGCCCGTTCCGGCCGTCCGGGCCCGGTGGTGGTGGACATCCCCAAGGACGTCTCCTTCAAGAAGGTGGCCTACAACGGCTATCCCGAGAAGGTGGAAATGCGCTCGTACAACCCCGTGCGCAAGGGCCACGGCGGCCAGATCCGCAAGGCGCTTCAACTGCTGCTCACGGCCAAGCGGCCTTACATCTACAGCGGCGGCGGCGTACTTCTGGGCGATGCGTGCCAGGAACTGCGGACCCTGGTCGACATGCTCGGCTACCCAGTCACCAACACCCTGATGGGCTTGGGTGCCTATCCGGCGTCCGATCGCAAGTTCCTGGGCATGCTGGGCATGCACGGCACGCTCGAGGCCAACAATGCCATGCAGAACTGCGACGTTCTGTTGGCCGTCGGTGCGCGTTTCGACGATCGCGTGATCGGCAATCCCAAGCATTTCGCGCAAAACGAACGCAAGATCATTCATGTCGACATCGACCCATCCAGCATTTCGAAGCGGGTGAAGGTGGATGTGCCGATCGTCGGCGACGTGAAGGATGTGCTCACCGAACTCATCGCCATGATTCGCGAAAGCGACATCCGTCCCGACGGTGCGGCGCTCGACAGTTGGTGGAAGTCCATCGAAGGCTGGCGTTCGCGCAACTGCCTGAAGTACGACAGCGAGAACACCGAAGTCATCAAACCGCAGCGCGTGATCGAGACGCTGTGGAACATGACCAAGGATGCCGACACCTACATCACCTCCGACGTCGGCCAGCATCAGATGTGGGCGGCGCAGTACTACCGGTTCGACGAACCTCGCCGTTGGATCAACTCCGGAGGCCTGGGCACCATGGGCGTGGGCATTCCCTACGCCATGGGCATCAAGCTCGCAAAGCCCGATTCCGAGGTCTTTTGCGTCACTGGCGAAGGCTCGGTGCAGATGTGCATCCAGGAGTTGTCGACCTGCCTGCAATACAACACGCCCATCAAGATCGTCTCGCTCAACAACCGGTACCTGGGCATGGTGCGCCAGTGGCAGGAGATCGAATACTCCGGCCGCTACAGCCACAGCTACATGGATGCGCTGCCCAATTTCGTGAAGCTCGCCGAGGCCTATGGGCACGTCGGCATGCTGATCGAGCGCCCGCAGGATGTCGAGCCGGCGCTGCGCGAAGCGCGCAAGCTCAAGGACCGCACGGTGTTCATGGACTTCCGCACCGACCCCACCGAGAACGTGTTCCCGATGGTCCAGGCGGGAAAGGGCATCACCGAGATGCTGATGGGCTCCGAGGACCTTTAACCGGACGAAGGCGTCGCCGCCGCCGGGGCGATCCTGGCGGCCTGTTCAAAACTTTCGAGGCGAATCTATTGCTTGCCGAGTCCACGCATTACCGTGCGTGGAGGAGGGCAGCGAAAAGAGGAGCCCACTGATCATGAAACACATCATCGCTGTCTTGCTGGAGAACGAGCCGGGTGCTCTCTCTCGCGTGGTGGGCCTTTTCTCGGCTCGCGGCTACAACATCGAATCGCTCACCGTCGCACCGACGGAGGATGCAAGCCTTTCTCGCATGACGATCCAGACCACCGGTTCGGACGACGTCATCGAGCAGATCACCAAGCACCTGAACCGCCTGATCGAAGTGGTGAAGGTGGTCGATCTGACCGAAGGTGCCTACACGGAGCGCGAACTCATGATGGTCAAGGTGAGAGCCGTCGGCAAGGAGCGCGAAGAAGTCAAGCGCATGGCCGACATCTTCCGCGGCCGCATCATCGACGTGACCGACAAGAGCTACACCATCGAACTCACTGGCGATCTGGGCAAGAACGACGCGTTCCTCGACGCGATCGATCGCAGCGCCATCCTCGAAACCGTGCGCACCGGGCCGAGCGGCATCGGCCGCGGCGAGCGCATCCTGCGCGTCTAAGGCACCTGTGCCATCACACGAATCCAAGAAGGAGCAATCATGAAGGTCTATTACGACAAGGACGCCGATCTCAGCCTGATCAAGGGCAAGACGGTCGCAATCATCGGCTACGGCTCGCAGGGCCATGCGCACGCGCAGAACCTGAACGACAGCGGCGTGAAGGTCGTCGTCGGCCTGCGCAAGGGCGGCGCTTCGTGGCCGAAGGTCGAGAAGGCTGGCCTCAACGTTGCTGAAGTGGCCGATGCAGTCAAGCAGGCAGACGTCGTCATGATCCTGCTGCCCGACGAGCAGATCGCCAACGTCTACAAGAATGACGTGGCCCCGAACATCAAGGAAGGCGCTTCGCTCGTCTTCGCGCACGGCTTCAACGTGCACTACGGCTTCGTGCAGCCGCGCGCTGACCTGGACGTCTGGATGGTCGCTCCCAAGGCGCCTGGCCACACCGTTCGCAGCACGTACGCACAAGGTGGCGGCGTGCCTCACCTGGTGGCTGTCTACCAGGACAAGAGCGGCAAGGCGCGCGATCTGGCCCTGAGCTATGCCATCGCCAACGGCGGCGGCAAGGCCGGCATCATCGAGACCAACTTCCGCGAAGAAACCGAGACCGACCTGTTCGGCGAGCAAGCCGTGCTGTGCGGCGGTACCGTCGAGCTGATCAAGGCGGGCTTCGAGACGCTGGTCGAGGCCGGCTACGCGCCTGAGATGGCCTACTTCGAGTGCCTTCACGAGCTCAAGCTCATCGTCGACCTGATCTATGAAGGCGGCATCGCCAACATGAACTACTCGATCTCGAACAACGCCGAGTACGGCGAGTACGTCACCGGCCCCCGCGTCGTGACGGAAGAGACCAAGAAGGTCATGAAGCAGGTGCTCAAGGACATCCAGACCGGCGAATACGCGAAGAGCTTCGTGCTGGAAAACGCCGCTGGCGCTCCCACCCTGATCAGCCGCCGTCGCCTGAACGCTGAGCACCAGATCGAGGTCGTGGGCGAAAAGCTGCGCGCCATGATGCCCTGGATCAAGAAAAACAAGCTGGTGGATCAGACCCGCAACTGATGCTCGGGCTGCTTCAATAGCCAAGAGGCCGTCGCATGCGACGGCCTTTTTCGTCTTGCCGTGTTCACGGGCGGTGACGAACATGGCCTGAACTAAACTTGCCCCCTAAATGCACGACGACACATCCCTGGAGACGAATCCGACGCCCGAACCGCGCAAGCGCCGAAAGGGCATCTACATCCTGCCCAACCTGTTCACGCTGGCGGCGCTGTTCGGCGGCTTCTACGCCATCGTGATGGCGATGAATGCCCAGTTCGACCAGGCGGCGCTGGGTGTATTCGCAGCCATGGTGCTCGACAGCCTCGACGGCCGCGTCGCACGCATGACAAACACCCAGAGCGCTTTCGGCGAGCAGATGGATTCGTTGTCGGACATGGTTTCGTTCGGCGCCGCGCCGGCGCTGATCGCCTACGAATGGTCACTCAAGGGGCTGGGCCGGTGGGGCTGGATCGCCGCCTTCGTCTATTGCGCCTGCGCTGCCCTGAGGCTGGCGCGCTTCAACGTCAACACGGGCGTGATCGACAAGCGCTGGTTCCAGGGCTTGCCGTCGCCAGCAGCGGCAGCGCTGGTTGCTGGCTTCATCTGGCTCATGAACGAATGGGGACGACGGGGCGGGGATGTGCTCTACCTGAGCTGGCAGCAGATCACCTGGATCACCTTTGGCTTCACGCTGTATGCCGGCCTGAGCATGGTGACCAATGCGCCGTTCTACAGCTTCAAGGACATCCAGATGAAGCGCAGCGTGCCCTTTGCGGCGATCGTGCTCATCGCCCTGGGAATCGCCGTCATCAACATCCATCCGCCCACCGTGCTGTTTGGCCTTTTCGTCATCTACGGCTTGAGCGGCTATGCCGTCTACCTCTGGCGCCGTGCGAAGGGCCAGCAGACGAGCGTGATCAGCACGTCCACCGACGAGCCTGACGAGCGTGGACTGCACCGCTGAGCGTGCTCCTGGGAAAAAGCGCTGAACCATTCGGTGCGCTTGCCCAGTGTTCCTTCTTGCGAAACTTGGTGTTAGACTTCGCAACACCATGAAGAAGATCTCGCTGGCTCTACTAATTCTCCCGTCCGGGCGGAGTCGGTAGCGCACGCGCATTTTCTCGACCAACGGCCCGTTAGCACCAGCAACGGGCCGTTTGTTTTTGGGGTTGCTGGTTCATCCAACCATAGCTTGAAGATGACCATGTTGAAGCAACCCAGCAGCAAGTACCGCGCGTTCGCGCCCGTTGGCCTCAAGGACCGGACCTGGCCCGATGCCGTCCTGACCCGTGCGCCCATCTGGCTGTCGACCGACCTGCGTGACGGCAACCAGGCGCTGGTGGAGCCCATGGACATCGAGCGAAAGATGCGGATGTTCGAGACGCTCGTGGCCATCGGCTTCAAGGAGATCGAGGTGGGCTTTCCCTCGGCCTCCCAGGTGGAGTTCGATTTCGTACGGCGCCTGATCGAGGAAGATCGCATCCCCGACGACGTCACGATCCAGGTGCTGACGCAGGCGCGCGACCATCTGATCGAGCGGACCTTCGAATCCCTGCAAGGTGCCCAACGCGCCATTGTTCATCTGTACAACGCCTGCGCTCCGGTCATGCGCCGCGTGGTGCTGGGCTTGGATGAGGATGGCATCGTCGACCTGGCGACTCGACATGCCCGCATGTTCGTAGAGCAGGCTGCGCGCCAGCCGAATACGGCATGGACCTTCCAGTATTCGCCCGAGATGTTCTCCGGTACCGAACTGGCATTTTCCAAACGCGTCGTCGACGCCGTTACCGAAGTTTGGGAGGCTTCGCCGCAGCGCCGATGCATCGTCAATTTGCCTTCCACGGTCGAGCACTCCACGCCGAACATCTTTGCCGACATGATCGAGTGGATGCATCGCCACTTGGCCCGGCGCGACGGCATCGTGCTGTCGGTGCATCCGCACAACGACCGAGGCACCGGGACCGCGGCCGCCGAGTTGGCACTCATGGCCGGAGCCGACCGCATCGAGGGTTGCCTGTTCGGCAATGGTGAGCGCACCGGCAATCTGGACCTCGTGAACGTCGCACTCAATCTGTATACCCAGGGCGTAGACCCGCAGCTTGATTTTTCCAACATCGACGAGATCCGTGCCACCGTCGAGTACTGCAACCAGTTGCCGGTACACCCCCGCCATCCGTACGTGGGCGACCTGGTCTACACCTCGTTCTCGGGTTCGCACCAGGATGCCATTCGCAAGGCGTTCTCGGCGCGCAAGGAGGGCGAGGCGTGGGACATCCCGTACCTCCCCATCGATCCCAAGGACGTCGGGCGCAGCTACGAGGCGGTCATCCGCGTGAACAGCCAGTCCGGCAAGGGCGGCATCACCTATCTTCTCGAAAGCGAGTACGGCCTTGAACTGCCCCGCCGACTGCAGATCGAGTTCAGCCAGGTGGTGCAGCGCGTGATGGACGTGCAGGGCAAGGAGTTGACCGCGCCAGACCTTTGGGCCATCTTCCGCGGCGAATATGGGTTGGACGGCAAGCACGCGTTCTCGCACCGCAAACTGCAGGAAGTCGGCGAGGGCGAGGGCGCCAGTGTCGTTCTGAGCGGCGACCTCGACTTCGACGGCGCGGTGCGGCACATCGAAGGTCGGGGCAATGGGCCGGTGGACGCGTTCATCCGTGCCCTGTCCGAGGCAACGGGACACGAGATTCGCGTGATCGACTATCACCAGCACGCCATCGGCACCGGCGCCGACGCGCGCGCGGTGGCCTACATGGAGCTGAGAGTCGACGGGCAGCGCACCTTGTTCGGCGTTGGCGTCGACGCGGACACCATGGCCGCTTCCTTCAAGGCGATCGTCTCGGGATTGCGGCGGGGGCTCGCCCAGACCGGGCAAGGGGCACAATCCGAACTTGCGCCCGCCTGAGTCACGAGCCCGGAGGGCGGCACATTCAAGGAGAACCACGATGACCGACAAGCTGATCATTTTCGACACCACCTTGCGCGACGGCGAGCAATCCCCTGGCGCGTCCATGACCCGCGACGAGAAGATGCGCATCGCGCGCCAGCTCGAACGCCTGAAAGTGGATGTGATCGAGGCGGGCTTTCCCGCCAGTTCCAACGGGGATTTCGAGGCCGTCCAGGCTATTGCGAATGCCATCAAGGATTCGACGGTGTGCGGCTTGTCGCGTGCCAACGACCGGGACATCTCCCGCGCCGCCGAAGCGCTGAAGGGCGCTGCACGCGGGCGCATCCACACCTTCATTGCCACCTCGCCGCTGCACATGGAGAAAAAGCTGCGCATGACGCCGGAGGAGGTCTTGGAGCAGGCCCGGCTGTCGGTGCGCTTTGCGCGCAACCTCATGGGCGACGTCGAGTTCAGCCCGGAAGACGGCTATCGCAGCGATGTCGATTTCCTGTGCCGCGTGCTGGAGGCCGTCATCCAGGAGGGGGCGACTACCATCAACGTGCCCGACACCGTGGGCTACGCGGTGCCGGAACTCTATGGCCAGTTCATCCGCAACCTGCGCGAGCGAATTCCCAACAGCGACAAAGCCATCTGGTCGGTGCATTGCCACAATGACCTGGGCATGGCGGTCGCCAATTCGCTGGCCGGCGTGAAGATCGGTGGCGCACGTCAGGTTGAGTGCACCATCAACGGCCTGGGCGAACGCGCCGGCAATTGTTCGCTCGAAGAAGTGGTGATGGCTGTCAAGACGCGTCGCGACTACTTCGGCCTCGATCTGAACATCGACACCAGCCACATCGTCGCAGCCAGCCGGATGGTCAGTCAGACCACCGGGTTCGTGGTGCAGCCCAACAAGGCCGTGGTGGGTGCCAACGCGTTCGCGCATGCTTCGGGAATCCATCAGGACGGCGTCCTCAAGGCACGCGACACCTACGAGATCATGCGAGCCGAGGATGTCGGCTGGTCGAACAACAAGATCGTGCTCGGCAAGCTCAGCGGGCGAAACGCCTTCAAGCAGCGCCTGCAGGAGTTGGGTGTCTCCATGGAAAGCGAGGCGGACATCAACGCCGCCTTCCTGCGCTTCAAGGAGTTGGCCGATCGCAAAAGCGAAATTTTCGACGAGGACATCCTCGCCCTTGTCAGCGACGAAGCGGCATCACACGTTGGAGAGCGGTTTGGCTTTGTGTCTTTGTCTCAACACAGCGAAACCGGCGAGCGCCCGCACGCGCGCGTCATTTTCACCGTGGAAGGCAAGGAGGTCTCTGGTGAGTCGGACGGAAACGGCCCGGTCGACGCGTCGCTGAAGGCGATCGAATCGCATGTCGTCAGTGGCGCCGAGATGGTTCTCTACTCGGTCAATGCCATCAGCGGATCGACCGAGAGCCAGGGCGAGGTGACCGTCCGGTTGCAAAATGCCGGTCGCGTTGTCAACGGCGTGGGGGCGGATCCCGATATCGTCGTCGCTTCGGCGAAGGCTTATCTGAGTGCCCTCAACAAGTTACAGAGCCAAGCTGAGAGAGTTGCGGCGCAAGGTTAGCTTGGCTTGTGGTCTTTTGTGTTCAATTGAACTAAAGGATTTAAGTTGCTGATATTGCATATCATTTTTTAAGTGGCTACACTGCGGTCACTTTTTGTTTCCGCTGGAGTTCCTTCAATGTCAGAAACCCGACCCGGCCGAGTTTCCTCCCAGCGGTTGCTGCCCGGTTGGCGCAATCTGGCCGTTGCCTTCTGTGCAACGGCCTTTTTGTTGTCTGGCGTCCATGCCGCGAGCTCCAAGAAGGACGTTCGCGCCAAGACCTCTGCCAGTGCATCCAAGAGCAGTTCCGCTTCTTCCAAACCCAGCAAGTCCACCAAGACGGCCAGCAGCAAGCGCGCCGTATCCAAGCAAACGGCCAAGGCCGACCGGACCAGCGCCAAGTCGAGCTCTCGCGTCTCGGTGACCTATTCGAAGTCCGCCGGGAGCCGGTCGGTGACGAAGCAGCGCGTGATTGCGCGCACTTACGAGCCTTCGCGCCAATCGTTCGGGCAAATGGCTGGCCTGCATGGCGCCGATGACGCTCTCGACCTGCGCTCCAGCGTTGCCTTGGTGGTCGACCAGGATACGCATGAAGTGCTGTTCTCGAAGAATGAGCAGGCGGTCCTGCCGATTGCTTCGATCACCAAGCTGATGACCGGCGTGCTGATCAGCGAGGCGCACCTGCCTGGCGACGAACTGATCACGATCACCCAGGACGACGTCGATACCGAGAAGCACAGCAGTTCGCGTCTGCGCGTCGGCTCGACGTTGCCGCGCAGCGAAATGCTACATCTGGCGCTCATGTCCAGCGAGAATCGCGCCGCACATGCCTTGGGCCGCACCTATCCGGGTGGCTTGAGCACCTTCGTCGCGATGATGAATGCCAAGGCGCGTTCGCTGGGCATGCACGATACCCGCTATGTGGAGCCGACCGGCCTTTCCAGCAGCAACCAGTCCAGCGCGCGCGACCTGGCCGTGCTGGTGAACTATGCGTACGGCGACCCGCTGCTGCGCGAGTACAGCACCTCGCCCGAGCGGCAAGTCGAAGTTGGCAGCCGCGTGCTCCAGTTCAACACGACCAATCGCCTCGTGAAGAGTCCCGAATGGGAGATCGGCTTGCAGAAGACCGGCTACATCTCCGAGGCGGGGCAATGCCTGGTGATGCAAGCGCGCATCGCCGGGCGCAAGCTGATCATGGTGTTCCTGGATGGCGTCGGCCGCTATTCACGCATCGCGGACGCCGAGCGTGTGCGCCGCTGGGTCGAGGCCAATCAGTACATGTCTCCGGCTGCCTCGCCAGCCTTGACCCCGGTCGATTCCAATGCGAATCGTCAGACTTCGATCCGGACGATCGATTTCGCCAGCTGAACAGTTCGCGCCTCGGGCAAACTGAAAAACGCCCGCTGCCTTCTTCGGAAGGAGCGGGCGTTTGACATTTCGAGCGATCGGCGCGCCGGGCCTGAATGGGCCCTGTCAGGCGGGCGCGGCGTTGTCCGCGGCGGCGTTGCCGGGCCCAGCCTTGTACCCGAGCGCTCCGGAGATCTCGCCGGCGGTTGCCTGCAGCTTGGGCAGCCAGCCCTCGTCCAGCCGGTCGGCGGGCGCGGAAATCGACAGGCCGGCGACAAGCTTGCCTTGATCGTCGTAGATGCCGGCGGCCATGCAACGCACGCCGAGTTCGAGCTCTTCGTTGTCGCGGGCGATTCCGTATTGGCGGGCTTTCGACAATTCCCGCTCCAATTGCGGCAACTGAGTGATGCTGTTGCGCGTATGTCCGGCCAGGCCGGTGCGGGTGGCATAGCTGCGCACACGCTGGGGATCTTCCAGGGCCAGGAAAAGCTTGCCGGTCGAGGTCAGGTGCAACGGTGCGCGTCCGCCGATCGCACGCACCACCTGCATGCCTGAGCGCTCGCTGTAGGCCCGCTCGATGTAGACGATCTCGTCGCCCTGACGCATGCTGAGGTTCACCGGCTGCTGCGTCAGCTTGTGCAATTCGCGCATCGGAGAAATGGCGGCGTCGCGCACGTTGAGGCGGCCCTTCACCAGATTTCCGAGTTCCAGCAGCCGCATGCCCAGGCGATAGCTGCCGGCCTCGGGCCGGTCGACGAAGCGTCCCACCGCAAGGTCGTTGAGGATGCGGTGAGCGGTGGAGGGATGCAGGCCGGTCTTTTCGCTGATTTCCTTGAGCGAGATGGCGTCTTCGCGGGAAGCCAGCACGTCGATGAGCGAAAACATGCGCTCGATGACCTGGATGACTGGCGTGGCGGGAATGTCGGACTGTGCTTTTCTCATGACTCAGCAGGAATGATGCTGCTGGTCATTTTATCTTGTGAAATCGCATCCTGCTTGCCAGACCCCGTTATGGAGGATTTCGTTGGGCGCGAACCTGGACTTGTAAGCCATCTTGGCGCTGCCTTGGATCCAGTAGCCCAGGTAAACATGGGGAAGCCCCAACTGGCGCGCCTGCTCGATCTGCCACAGCACGCTGTAGGTGCCGTAGTTGGCGCCGGTTTCCGGCTCGTAGAAGGTGTAGACGGCCGAGATGCCGTCGTTGAGCACATCGAGGATCGAGACCATCTTGATCCGCCCCGGGCTGCCGTCCGCCAGGCTTTCGCGGAACTCGACCAGGCGCGAATTGACGCGGCTTTGCAGGAGGAACTGCGTGTACTGGTCGATGCTGTCGTGATCCATGCCCCCGCCGGCGTGGCGTCCGTTCTGATAGCGCAGGTAGAGCTGGTAGTGCTCCGGCACGAAGCACAAGCGCAGCACGCGCGCCTGCAAGTCGCAATGCTGGTTGCGCGCCCGACGCTGGCTGCGCGTGGGCTTGAAGCGGTCAACCAGCACACGAAGCGGCACACAGGCCTGGCAGCCGTCGCAGTAAGGGCGGTAGGTAAACATCCCGCTGCGCCGAAACCCTTCGAGGACGAGGTTCGAGTAGGCGTCGTTGTGGATCAGGTGGCTGGGCGTGGCCACCTGAGACCGGGCCAGCCGATCGGGCAGGTAGCTGCACGGATACGGCGCCGTGGCGTAGAACTGCAGGGTCTGGAGCGGAAGGTCCTTGAGGTGCGTCACGTCGTCGTCGAAGTCGGTCGTGCGGTCAGGAGTGTTTTCCAGTATACGGGTTCGAAAAGCCACTGGGGGCCGGGCTGTTGAACATCGTGACCCACCTGCGAAAGGAACGCGGCCCGCGGCATTTCGGCGGCTCCTAGGCTTGCCAGATGCGAGGTGTTCTGCTGACAGTCGATCTGGACCACGCCGTGGCTGCGGCAGAACGCAACCAGGGCGGCCAGCGCGATCTTCGAGGCGTCCGGCCGCAGCGCGAACATCGATTCTCCGAACACCGCCCTCCCGATGCCGACGCAGTAGAGGCCACCGACCAATTCGCCGTCGATCCATGTCTCGACGCTGTGTGCGTGGCCGGCACGGTGCAGTTTCAAGTAGGCCTCGATCATGTCCGGAAGGATCCACGTGCCGGCCTGGCCGTCGCGTGGCACCTGTGAACAAGCCTGGATCACCGATTCGAAGGCATGGTCGAAACGGATCTGACACCTGGGCGAAATGGAGAAGCGCCGCAGGGTCCTGGCCAGCGAACGGTGCAATCGGAACCTGGCAGTCTGGAGCACCATGCGCGGATCCGGACTCCACCACAGGATCGGTTGGTCGTCGCTGAACCAGGGAAAGATGCCGCGACCATAGGCTTGCAGCAGCGAGTGCACGTCGAGCGAGCCCCCTGCAGCCAGCAGGCCAGGCACCGGATCTCCGGCGCCCCACGCCTGCTCAGGCGCAGGCAAGGTCTCGCCCGGGGCGAGCCAGGGCAGGGGGCGGGGGCGCGGCGACGACGACACGGAGCGAGTGACGCCGTCTTCCTCAGCGGCCCCGTTTGCCGCCGAAGATACCGCCCAGCACGCCCCGCAGGATCTCCCGGCCCGCGGTGGTACCCATCGTGCGGACGGCCGACTTGGCCATGGTCTGGACCAATCCGTCGCGCTTGCCGCCGCGCGGCCCTGTGGATCCGAACAGCAACTCGTTGAGGTTGAGCCCGCCGAGCATTGAGCCTTCCTCTTCCTTCGCCGCTCCAGGCTTGCCTGCGGCGGCCGGCGCATCGGGCGCGCTCTCGGCCCGGCTCTTGAGCTTCTCGTAAGCCGATTCGCGATCCACCACCTTTTCGTAGACCCCAGCCACCAGCGAGCCCGAAATCAGTTGTTGACGCTGCGCAGGGCTGATCGGGCCGATCTGGCTGCCCGGCGGCAGCACATAGACGCGCTCCGTTACGCTCGGACGGCCCTTGGCGTCAAGCAGGCTGACGAGCGCCTCGCCGACGGCGAGTTCAGTGATGGCCGCCTCGATGTCCAGGCCGGGCTTGGGGCGCATCGTCGTGGCGGTGGCCTTGACGGCCTTCTGGTCGCGTGGCGTGAATGCGCGAAGCGCATGCTGGACGCGGTTTCCCAGTTGCGCCAGGACCGTGTCGGGAATGTCCAGTGGGTTCTGCGTGACGAAGAAGACCCCGACACCCTTGGAACGCACCAGGCGCACCACCAGTTCGATGCGCTCGACGAGCGCCTTGGGCGCTTCATTGAACAAGAGGTGCGCCTCGTCGAAGAAAAAGACGAGCTTCGGCTGATCGGGGTCGCCGATTTCCGGCAACTGCTCGAACAACTCGGACAGCATCCACAGCAGGAAGGTGGCGTAAAGCCGCGGCGAATTCATCAGCTTGTCGGCAGCAAGGATGTTGATGACCCCCTTGCCCGAAACCGTCTGCATGAAATCGCTGATGTTGAGCATCGGCTCGCCGAAGAACTTGTCGCCGCCCTGCGCCTCGATCGCCAGCAGGCCGCGCTGGATGGCGCCGACGCTGGCCGCGCTGATGTTTCCGTAAGCAGTCGTGAATTCCTTGGCGTTCTCGCCCACGTACTGCAGCATGGCCCGCAGGTCCTTGAGGTCCAGCAGCAGCAAGCCGTTGTCGTCGGCGATCTTGAAGACGATGTTGAGAACCCCGGCCTGGGTTTCGTTGAGGTCGAGCATGCGGCCCAGCAGCAGCGGCCCCATGTCCGACACGGTGGCGCGAACCGGGTGGCCCTGCTCGCCGAATACGTCCCAAAGCGTGACCGGGCAGGCGATGGGCGAGGGCGGCTCGATGCCCCGCTCCTTGAGCACACCCGCCATCTTCTCGCCGATGGTGCCGGCCTGGCTGATCCCTGTCAGGTCGCCCTTGACGTCTGCCATGAACACCGGAACGCCGATGCCCGACAGCTTTTCGGCGAGCGTCTGCAGCGTGACCGTCTTGCCGGTTCCGGTGGCCCCGGTGATCAGGCCATGGCGGTTGGCCAGTGCGGGCAGCAGCGAGCATTCGATCGTTTCGTGCCGGGCGAGGAGTAGGGGGGCAGCCATTGAATGCTCCGAGATGCGGGTAGATAGCGGCAGTCTATCCAAAGCCTCTCCCTATAATCGACCGCACGTGCCTTCGGGCCCATCCCCACAGGAGTTTTTCTTTGTCCTTGCCTGCCGAGTCCTCCAACACCGCGTCCGGCGACGCCACCCAACAATCCCCCCTCGAAAGCGAGCTGGCCGTCTTGTTGGTGGAAGCGCTCAATCTCGAAGTGGCACCTCAGGACATCGCGCCAGAAGCACCCCTGTACGGTGACGGCCTGGGCCTCGACTCGATCGACATTCTCGAAGTCGCTCTCGAAGTCTCGCGACGCTATGGCTTCCAGTTGCGCTCGGATGACGAACGCAATCAGGTGATCTTCGCCTCGCTGCGCAACCTGGCCGCGCACGTGGCCGAGAACCGAACCGCGCCCTGAGCGCGCCGGAAGGCCCCGGGCCGATGTCGCATTGGCGCTTGGCAATGTGGCTGGCGGGCGGTGCGGCCTATGCCGGGCTGTCTCATTGGATGATGCTCTACCACGCGGCTGCGCCCTGGGCGCTTGCCGCGTTGTTCGCGCCACTTTGGCTGGCATTGGTGGGCCTGGCGGCCAGTCGCTTCGGCCGGCTGGGTGCGCTCGCTACGCTGCTGCTGGGCGCGTTCTGCATCTACGAGATCACCCGTGGTGAGGCCGGCAACCCCAACCGCTTGTACGTGATGCAACACGTGGGCATCAACATCGTGCTTTGCGCGTGGTTTGCCAGCACGCTGCGGGCTGGCCGCCTTTCGCTGATTGGTGAATTCGCGCAACGCATCCATCCGCTGACGTCCGACCACGTCACCTACACAGCCAAGGTGACGGGCATGTGGGCGCTTTACTTTGCCGCGATGGCTGCCGCATCTGTCCTCACCTACCTGACGCTGCCGTTCCAAGCCTGGTCCCTCCTGGCCAACGTGCTCACGCCGTTGTTCATCGTGGCGTTGTTCCTGGGGGAACACTTCGCGCGCTATCGCCTGCATCCGGAATTCGAGCGGTCGCGCCTGGTCGATGTGGTGCGCGTCGCCATGGGGCGCGGCCGCGCGCAATGACCCTTCACCGATGACTTCACGCTCCGATATGTCCGACGTTGCCCCGTTGCCGTTGCTGGCCGATCGCGACCTGTCCGCGCCCCTGGCATGGCGAGCAGGGCGCCCGGTGAGCGGGTACCGCTACTTGCTCGACGTGCAACGTCTGGCACAGCAACTGCCGCAGCAAGGGCCTGTGCTCAACCTCTGCAGCGATCGCTACGCCTTTGCGGTCGGGCTTGGCGCCGCGCTCTCTCGGGGGCATGCCAGCCTGCTGCCGCCCGATGCCCGCGCCGACACGCTCGCGCGCTTGGCAACGCCTGGCGGCAGCACCTATGTCCTGACGGACGACGCGCAGCTGAATGCGCCCGGCCTGCACTGCCACTTGGTCGATCTGCATCAGGAAGATGCTTCCGAGTCGTCTTCGGAAGTGGTCGGCGCCGTCCCGGGCATTGCGGCAGGTGCCCATGCAGTGAGCCTGCTGACTTCCGGTTCGACCGGCGTGCCCCAAGCCCACGCCAAGCGCTGGGAGACTCTGGTGGGCGACGTTGCTGCCGCCGCGCCCCGGCTCTCTGCCCTGTTCGGTCGGGAATCACTTGCAGGTCTGACCCTGGTCGCCACCGTGCCGGTCCAGCACAGCTACGGGCTCGAGTCCTCCGCGTTGCTGGCGATGCTCGCCGGCGCGGCCTTCGATTCGTCCCGCCCCTTCTTCCCGGCCGACATCGTGGCCGCGCTGGAGGCCGTTCCGCGTCCGCGCGCGTTGGTGACCACCCCGTTCCATCTCAAGACACTCCTGCTTTCGGGCATCGAGTTGCCGCAGGTCGACTTCATGCTGTCGGCCACGGCGCCTCTGTCGCCCCAGCTCGCCGCACAGGCGGAGCAGGCGCTGGGCGGGCCATTGATCGAGATCTACGGCAGCACCGAAACCGGCCAGATCGCCACCCGCCACACCACGGGCAGCGAGGTCTGGGAGATGCTGGGCGACATCCGCGTGCGGCGCGAGGACGCGCCGGGCGACGATGGCGAGGCGGCCGAGCGCTACATCGTCGAGGGCGACTTCGTGCCCGCGCCCACGCCGATGGCGGACGTGCTGGAGCTGATCGATGACCAGCGTTTTCGATTGCTTGGCCGCGCCAACGACCTGATCCATGTGGCAGGCCGGCGCAGTTCGCTCGGGCACCTGAACTACCACCTCAACAGCATTCCAGGCGTGCAGGACGGCGCCTTCTGGATCCCCGACGAGGTGACCGATGGCGTGGTCCGGCCGGTGGCATTCGTGGTGGCGCCGGAGCTTTCATCCGAGTCGATCATTTCCGCGCTGCGAGAGCGCCTGGAAACGGTGTTCGTGCCGCGGCGCGTGCTACGAGTGCAGGCACTGCCGCGCGAAGCCACTGGCAAGCTGACCGTTCGCACGCTGCGCGAGTTCGCGCTGGCGCAACTGGCGGGAGAGGGCGAGACGGTGCGCCTCACGCGCGAGGTGCCGGCAGACCATCCTGCTTTTGCGGGCCACTTTCCGGGCCAACCTTTGTTGCCGGGGGCGTTCATCCTCGCCGAAGTGATGGAGGCGCTCGCGCAAGTGCCCGCGCTCGCCGCTCGCCTGGGCGAACGTCCGAGCCTCGCCGCGGCCAAGTTTCTTGCGCCCGTGGGGCCGGGGGCGCAGCTCACGATCTCCATGGTTCCAGAAAGCGGCCCTAGCCGTGGCGTCCGCTTCGAGGTGCATCGCGGCGACGTGCTGGCCGCCAGCGGCCGCTGGACGGCGGGTTCGGAGTCGGACAAGTGAGCGTTCCAGCGGGACCCGGTAAGGCCGTGACCACCGCCGCGGCCGCGATGGGCGAGTCCAGCGCTCACTGGGCGCGCACGCCCGAGCGAAGCAATCTGCTGGCACTGCGCTTTTTCTGCGCACTGGCGCTGGCATGCGGGCGGCGCGTGGCGCGGCTGGTGCTGCATCCGCTGACCCTCTACTTCTTCATGTTCTCGCCAGGGCCTCGGCGGCATGTCAAGCGCTATCTGGCGCGCGCCATTGGCCGTGGGTCGAACTGGCGCGACGGCTATCGGCTCATCCACGCTTTCGCCGCGACGGTGCTGGACCGGCTCTATTTCCTGCGCGGACGGATGGACCTGTTCGACCTGCGGGTCGTGGGCCACGAAGCCCTGGATGCGGAGCTGGCGCGTGGGCGAGGGGCATTCCTGCTCGGCGCGCACGTCGGCAGCTTCGAGGCCGTCGGCGCCAGCCGGCAGACCAGCGAGCAGCCAGAAGGCCTGCCCCTGGCCATGTTGATGTACCTGGACAACGCCCAGCGCATTCATGCGGTGCTGACGGCCATCAGCGACAAGCGCTGCCGGCCCGAGGTGATTCCGCTCGGTCAACCCGATTCCATGCTGCAGCTGCGCGACTGGCTCGACGCCGGTGGCCTTGCCGGCCTGCTGGCCGATCGCACCCTGCCGCCGCGCGCCGAAGACCAAGGGCAGCGCGGGAGCTCGCGAACGGTCAATTTCCTGGGGCACCCTGCAGAGTTCAACGATGGCCCGTTCCGCCTGGCGGCGCTCCTGCGGCGCAAAGCCTTCTTCATGGCCGGTGCCTACCTGGGCGGCAATCGCTACGAGGTTCGCTTCGAAGCCCTGGCGGACTTCAGCGCCGTTGCGCCCGGGCAGCGCGAAGCGGCCATTCAAGACGCGCTGCAAGCCTACGTCGCCCGCCTCGAGGCCCTGTGCCGCGAGCATCCTTACAACTGGTTCAATTTCCATGACTTCTGGCAAGAAGATGCTCGGTGAAGTTGTGCGACGCGCTCGCGCCCTTTTGGCGCTCTGCTTGTTGTGCACGGTTTCGGTCTCCTGGGCCTTCGATCTGGATACGCTCATGTCCCGGCTTGCGGCGCAGCCGAAGGGCGAGGCGCGCTTTACCGAACAACGCTTCGTGCGGGGCATCGAAGGGCCGCTCGAGTCGAGTGGCAGCCTCAGCTTCACCGCGCCCGACAAGCTCGTACGCCGCACCGAGTCGCCGCGCGAAGAATCGATGGTGGTCGACGGCAATGCACTGACTTTGTCTCGCGGCGGTCGTACAAGATCGCTGGCCCTGGACAGCATGCCCGAGCTGCGCGGCATGGTGGATGCGCTTCGGGGCACGCTCAGTGGGGACGCGCGGGTGCTGCGCCAGCAGTTCAAGACCGAACTTGGCGGCACCGAGGCCGCGTGGACGCTTCAGCTCACGCCGGTCGACGAGCGACTTGCCGCTCAGGTCCGCACCTTGCGCCTGACGGGGCGGGGTGGCGACGTGCTCGGCGTCGAGATGGAGTTCATCGGCGGCGACCGTTCGGTGATGCGCATCGTGCCGCAGCGCGGTGCGCCCAAGAAGCCTTCCTGACCCTCGAGGCGAACTGCGCATGGGCCCGGCATTGGCGAACCACGACCTCAGGCCGCGCCGTGCGTTGCCCCTGCTGATCTGGCTGGCTGCGCTGGCGGTGTGCGTGTGGGTGATCTCGCGCACGCCCTTTACCGCCGACCTTTCGGCCTTTCTTCCGGACCACCCCAACCCGCGCCAGCAGATGCTGATGGAACAGCTGCAAGGCGGCGTGGCTTCGCGCAGTCTGCTGGTGGGCATCGAAGGTGGCGCCGACGCGGCGCAGCGCGCACAGGTTTCACGGGCGATGGCGGCGCAGCTGCGAGCCAGTGGCCAGTTCGACCTGGTTCAGAACGGCGAATTCAGCGATTGGACGGCTGCTGGCGAATGGCTTTTCGCGCATCGCTATCAACTGGCCGCGGATGTCGACGCACAGCGGTTCAGCGTTGACGGGCTGCGCGATGCCGTGCTCGACACCCTGTCGATGCTCGGTACGCCCGCCGGCAATGCGATCAGGCCGCTGATGGAGCGCGATCCGACCGGCGAGATGCAGCGCATCGCCGAAGGTCTCATTCCGGCGACGGCCCCCCGAACGGAAAGCGGTGTCTGGGTTTCGCGCTCTGCGCCGCGCGCCATACTGCTGGCGACGACACGCGCCGCAGGCAGCGATCTCGACGCCCAGGCGGCGGCCATCAGCCAAGTGCAATCGGCCTATGCCGAGGCCACGCGCAACCTGAAGGGCGCTACGCCTGAACTGCAATTGACCGGCGCGCCGGTGTTCTCGGTGCAAAGCCGCGACCAGATCAAGGCCGAAGCCATGAAGCTGGCCACTGTCGGCGCACTGGTGGTGGGTTGCCTCCTGTTGCTGGCCTTTGCCTCGCCACGCGCGCTCGCCGTGTCGATCCTTCCGGTGGCCACAGGCGTCGTCGGCGGCACGGCCGCCGTCGCCCTGGTCTTCGGGCAGGTGCATGGACTGACCATGGGCTTTGGCAGCACCCTGATCGGCGAGACCATCGACTACGCCATTTACTACCTGATCCAGGCGCGCCAGGGTCGTGCCGAGGGCGTGACGGGCGGCGGTTGGCGCCACTGGCGCAATGTGCATTGGCCAACCGTGCGCCTGGGCGTCATGACCTCGGTGTGCGGTTTCAGCGCACTGGTCTTCTCCGGCTTTCCTGGGCTTGCCCAGTTGGGCATGTTCTCCGTGGCCGGGCTCATCGCCGCAGCGCTTGCAACCCGCTATGTATTGCCGGTGTTCGCGCCCGATGGTGCTTCGGGTCGAGGCCTGCGCCGTCACATGGCGCAACTGGCCGGCGCCGTGGTGCGCGGGCTGCCCAGGCTGCGGTGGCCGTTGCTGGGCCTGTGCCTGGCCGCCGCTGCGTTGCTGGCTTGGCAGCACGCCAGCCTTTGGCGTGCAGGGCTCGGCGCGATGAGCCCCGTGCCGACCCGCGCCCAGGAGCTCGATGCGCAATTGCGCGCCGATCTTGGCGCGAGCGATGCCAGCACGCTCGTGATGGTGCAGGGCGCTGATCTGCAATCCACGCTCGAGGCGGTCGAGGGGGCGAGTTCGCGCCTGCAGCCGCTCGTCGATTCGGGGCAACTGGCGGGCTTCGATGCCGTGACTCGCGTGCTGCCCAGCAACTCAGCGCAGCGTGCGCGCACCGAAAGCCTGCCCGATGCCGACACCCTGCGGCAACGACTCGGCCAGGCCCTGAACGGCCTGCCCTTGTCGGCAGCCCGTCTGGAGCCGTTCATCACCGAGACGCAGGCGGCCCGCCAGATGCCGCCCATCCTCCCGGCCGACCTGCAGGATGGGCCGCTCGGTCCGATGGTGCGCACCATGTTGATGGCCCGCCCGAATGGCGAGGGGTACAGCGCCGTGATCTCGCTGCATACCGGCGAGGGCTTCGATGCCGCGCGCCTCAAGGCGGCGTTGTCGGGCCTTCCAAGCGCGCAGTTGATCGATGTCGGCGACGAGCTGAGGGCGCTGTACGCCCACTACCTCAACGAGGCCTTCGTGCAGGTTCTGCTGGGCGCGTTGGCGGTCGTCGTCCTGCTGGGCTTGTACCTGCGTTCCGGCCGTCGGCTCCTGACCGTGTGTACCCCGCTGGTGGGGGCTGTGCTGCTGACATTGGGCACGTTCGCGGCGCTCGACGTGCCGCTGGGCATCCTGCATCTGGTGGGGCTGCTCCTCGTCGTGGCGGTGGGGTCGAACTACGCGCTCTTCTTCGATCAACTGCGCGAAACCGGCCATGCGGATGAAGACACGCTGGCATCGCTGTTCCTGGCCAACCTGACGACGGTCGTGTCGTTCAGCCTGATCGCGATTTCGGAGATTCCATCGCTGTCGGCCATCGGGCGCGTGGTGGCGCCCGGTGCGCTGCTCGCGCTCTTGTTGTCCGCCGCTTTCGTGCGTGCCCGGCCTGCCAAAGCCCCCGTGGATGGCGGATCCCTCTGAGGGACAATGGCGCCTTCCCATCAGCCCGCCGATCCGATCGCCAATGTCTTTCGCCACGCCACTTGAAATGTTCAGGCCGCTGGCGCCCTTCGTGCGCGTCAGCCTGGGCGTGCACGTGGTGGCGATCGGCGCGGCGCTTCTCGTCCCGGGCGCGCTTGCCTGGGCGGTCGCGGCACTGGTGCTGAACCACGTGGTGATCACGGCGGCGGGCCTGACGCCCCGCAGCAGCCTGCTCGGGCGAAACATCACCCGCTTGCCGGAGCGCGCAGCGCGGAGCGGCGAGATTGCACTGACCATCGACGACGGGCCCGACCCCGAGGTGACGCCGCTCGTGCTCGACCTGCTTGACGCAGCTGGGCAGCGCGCCACGTTCTTCTGCATTGCCGAGCGCGTGCAGGTGCATCCAGCATTGGCCCGCGAGATCCTGTCTCGGGGCCACGATATTCAGAACCACACCGCTCGGCACCGGCATAACTTCTCGGTGTTGGGGCCGCGAGGCTACGCCGATGAGATCGGACGAGCGCAAGTGGTCTTCCAGCAGATCACGGGCCGGCGCCCGACCTGCTTTCGCGCGCCGGCCGGTTTCCGCAACATGTTCCTGGCGCCGGTGCTGCAGCGACTCGACCTTCGACTCGTCAGCTGGACCCGCCGCGGCTTCGACACCCGCGAGTCCGATCCGCAACGCGTTCTGGCAAGGCTCACGAACGAGCTTCGCGGTGGCGACATCCTGCTGCTGCACGATGGGCATGCGGCACGCATGGCGGACGGCAGGCCCGTGTTGCTTGCAGTCTTGCCCCTGCTGTTCGAGCGCATGCGCCAGCAGGACCTGCGATCGGTCACGCTGGACGAGGGGCTGCGCGACTGAGCCTTTGACCGTAGCCGCGCGACAAGCATGAGACCAGAGATTTCGTCAGACATGAGCCATCCAACGAGCACCGACGTGCATTGGCGTCGCCTGCATGCCCATGCCACCCAGCCTTACCGCAGGGCTGGGCGTTTTGCCTGGCATTTCGCGCGAGGCAAGCTGGGGCGTGACCCTGTCTTCCGCTGGCTGGTGGAGCAGGGGCAGATCGCCGCGGGACATCGGCGCGTGCTCGACATCGGCTGTGGCCAGGGCCTGCTCGCCAGCCTCCTGTCGTCGATGAGCCAGATGCAGGCTGGCGCTCAGTGGCCGTCCCACTGGTCGCCAACGCCGCAGGCGCCCAGCTACACCGGGATCGAGTTGATGTCGCGCGACGTGGAGCGGGCCGAGCGATCGATCGGCCACCTTCGGCCGGCCCCGGCCTTCGTCTGCGCCGACATGTGCAGCACTGTGCTGCCGCCGAGCGACCTGGTGGTGATCCTCGATGTGTTGCATTACGTCGATCCGGCGGCTCAGGAGCAGGTCTTGGTGCGCGTCCGAGAAGCGCTGGCGGCAGGCGCCGCCGATGCAGGCCCAGGCGCTGCGCCGCCACGGCTGTTGCTGCGCGTCGGCGACTCGGCCAGGGCGCTCGGCTATTCGATCAGCCAATGGGTCGATCACACGGTGACGCGCGTTCGGGGCCATCGGGTGCCGCCCACCTGGGGGCGGCCGCTGTCCGACTGGATTGGCCAGCTCGAAAGACTTGGCTTCGCCGTGCGCAGCGAGCCCATGAGCCAGGGCACGCCGTTTGCGAATGTCCTGCTCGTTGCAGACCTCAAGCCCACGCCCATCAAGGACACGATTTGACCAATCCCTCGACGCTGGACCGTGCCGGCATTGCCGCACGCATCCCTCACAGCGGCAGCATGTGCCTTCTTGAGCGCCTCGATCACTGGAATGCGGACGAGATTCGCTGCAGCACGGGCACGCACCGCAGCGCGGACAACCCGCTTCGCAGCAGCGGTGGCTTGATGGCGCCGTGCGCCATCGAATATGCGGCGCAGGCCATGGCGTTGCACGGCGGCTTGCTCGCGGCGCCCGGACAGGCTGCCAGCGCGGGCTATCTGGCCAGCGTGCGCAACGTGCAGTTCGGTCAGCCAAGACTGGATACCGTCACGGGTGACCTGCAAGTGCGCGCGAGTCGCTTGTCTGGAGACGAGCGACAGGTGCTCTACGAATTCAAGGTCGACGACAACTCCGGCCGCATGCTGGCACAGGGCCGGGCGGTCGTCGTGCTCAACTCGCCATTGCCTAAGGAAGGCCTCGCATGAACTGGAACGGAAAGCGCGCCCTCGTCACTGGCGCCAGTGGTGCGTTGGGTGAAGCCATCGCGAAGCGCCTGGCGGCGGGCGGCGCGACGGTGCTGCTGCATGCCAACTCGCGCCCGGATGCGATTGAAGCCCTTGCTGCCGAGATCATCAAAGCGGGTGGGAAGGCGCAATGCCACGTGTTCGACCTTCGCAGTGACGGGGCTTGTGCCGCAGCCTGCGAGCGCATCCTGGCCGAAGGGCCAGTCCAGATCCTGGTGAACAACGCTGGCGTGCATGACGACGCCGTCTTGCCTGGCATGCAGCCTCAGCAATGGCACAAAGTGGTGGATGTGTCGCTCAACGGGTTCTTTCGCGTGACGCAGCCGCTCGTGCTTCCGATGCTGCGCACGCGGTGGGGGCGCATCGTCAACATTTCCTCGGTCGCTTCGCTGACCGGCAATCGGGGACAGGTGAATTACGCCGCAGCAAAAGGTGGATTGAACAGTGCCACCAAAGCGCTTTCGCTTGAAGTTGCGCCGCGGGGTGTGACGGTGAACGCGGTGGCCCCAGGCATCATCGCCTCGCCGATGGCCGATGCCGTGTTCGACAAGGCCCTCATCGACCAGATGGTGCCCGCCAAGAGGGCAGGCACCCCTGATGAAGTGGCCGCGCTGGTGGCCTTCCTGGCCAGCGATGATGCGGCGTACATCACTGGCCAGGTGATCTCGATCAATGGTGGAATGATCTGAGATCTGCGGCGAAGGCTAGATGTATCCCATCAGCAGCAGGATCACCACCACCAGGACAACGAGACCCACGCCGCCGCTGGGCATGTAGCCCCAGCTGCGGCTGTAGCCCCAGCTGGGCAGGGCGCCGATGAGCAGCAGGATCAGCACGATCAGCAGGATGAAGGACAGGGACATTCAGCTTTCTCCTTGTTGTGGCGGAATGTGTGAATCGTCCTTCGACCCTGACCCGGCCAGAGGCCGACGGCAGGCCGAACTGGCGTCGGGCGAATCCGACCGGCAATGTCAGCCGGGCGCCTGCGCCATGCCGGCCGCGCGTGTCAGGTGCGGCGCGTGGCGCCGGAGCCCGCGTCAGATCTTCGCGAGGCGCGCCAGTGCGCTGTGCAACGTCTCGTCCTTCTTGGCGAAGCAGAAGCGCACCACGCGCTGGTCGAAGCCGTCGCCATAGAAAGCGGACAGCGGAATGGCGGCCACGCCGATCTCGCGCGTCAGCCACAGGCAGAACTCGGCTTCGCTCAGATCACTCAGCTCCGAGATGTCGACACATTGGAAGTACGTGCCGGCCGAGGGCAGCAGCCGGAAGCGGGTGGTCGCCAGCCCCTCGGCGAACAAGTCGCGCTTGCGCTGGTAGAAGGCTGGCAGCTCCAGATAGGGCGCGGGGTCTGCCATGTAGGCGGCCAGCGCGTGCTGCATCGGCGTGTTGACGGTGAACACGTTGAATTGGTGCACCTTGCGGAATTCGGCGGTCAGCGGTGCCGGTGCGGCGACGTAGCCCACTTTCCAGCCGGTCACGTGGTAGGTCTTGCCGAAGCTGCTGACGATGAAGCTGCGTGCCGCCAGCCCCGGAAAGCGCGCGGCGCTCTGGTGCGCTTGGCCGTCGTAGACCATGTGCTCATAGACCTCGTCGCTGATCAGGAAGACGTCGGTCGGCGCAAGCAGTTCTTCGAGCTTGCGCATCTCGGCCTCGGTCCAGACCGTGGCGCTCGGGTTGTGCGGCGTGTTGATGATGATGGCGCGTGTGCGCGGACCCATCGCGGCGGCAATGCGGTCGAAGTCGGGGCGGAAGGTACCGGGCGTGAGCGGCACCCGCACCACGCGCCCGCCTGCGAGCTCGATGTTGGGCACGTAGCTGTCGTAGCAGGGCTCGAGCACGATGACCTCGTCACCCGGCCTCACGATCGCGAGGACGGCGGTGATGATGGCCTGCGTCGCTCCCGCGGTGATGGTGATCTCGTCGGATGCGCTGTAGTCGTGACCGTACAGCGCGCCGATCTTCGCCGAGATGGCCGTGCGCAGGGCGGCAATGCCGGGCATCGGAGGGTATTGATTCAGCCCTGCCGTCATGGCGCGGGTGACCTCGCCAGTCAGCTTCGGGTCGCAATCGAAATCCGGAAAGCCCTGGCCGAGGTTGACCGCGTTCCTCTCCGCGGCAAGGGCGGACATCACGGTGAAGATGGTCGTGCCGACAGCGGGCAGCTTGGTCTGGACGGCAGGGGTGCGGGCGGAAAGGTTACTCACGATGGATGCGCTCTCGGTTCTGGGGCTCAAAGTTCGTAGTCTTCGTAGTGGCCGCTCAAGGCCTTGGCAATGAGCTGGCGATCGAGCCGATCGGAAAGCAGCTCGGCAAACTTGAAGACGAAGTTTCTCAAATACGCGCTGCGCTTGAAGGCCACTCGCGCGATGTTCTGGCCGAAGGCATGTCCCATGGGACGGATCGCCAGATCGGCATCGGCGTCGCTGCGCACGGCCATCTCGGCCACGATGCCCACGCCCAGGCCCAACCGCACGTAGGTCTTGATGACGTCGGAGTCGATCGCTTCCAGCGCAATGCGGGGGCTGAGCTTTTTCTGGGCAAAGGCCTGGTCGATGCGGGTCCGGCCCGTGAAGGAGGGGTGGTAGGTGATGAGCGGCTCGGCGGCCAGATCTTCGAGCGAGACGCGTTCCTTGGTCGCCAGCGGATGCTCCTTCGGCAGCACGAGCACATGCTGCCACTCGTAGCAGGGCAGGGTCACGAGGTCCGGATAGTCCGCCAGCGACTCCGTGGCGATGCCGATCTCGGCCACTTCGTCCAGCACCATCCGCGCGACCTGGTCGGGGGAACCCTGGTGCAGGCTGACGTTCACCTTGGGATAGGCCTCGCGCAGTTTCACCACCGGTATGGGCAGCACGTAGCGCGCCTGGGTGTGGGTCGTGGCAATCGACAGCGTACCGCTGTCCTGGGCGCTGAACTGTTCGCCGATGCGGCGCAGGTTGTTCACCTCGCGCATGATCAGCTCGATGCTGGCAATCACATGCTGGCCGGGTTCGGTGACCCGCTTCAGGCGCTTGCCGTGACGCGCGAAGATCTCGACGCCAAGTTCTTCTTCCAACTCGATGATCGCCTTCGACACGCCCGGCTGGGAGGTGTGCAGGGCTTTGGCGGCTTCCGTCAAGTTGAGGTTGCGCCGGACGGCTTCCTGGACAAACTTGAACTGGTGCAAATTCATAACGATCCCGTCTTTATTCGGGTTTCATTATGCATTCTCAATCTATGAATCTGTGCTGTCGGCCGTGGATTCGGACGGGCCGCGAAGGGCAATACGCGCGATGACTTCGATGAGTTCCTGCGTCTCGCCGATGGCGGGGCGCAGGCGGATTTCCGTGCCGGGATGGACATTGCGCAATTCGTCGACCAGGCGAGGCAAGTCCTCGCGCAGATGCTTGCCAACGCCCAGGAAGAGCGGCAGCAATTCCACCGATCTGACGCCCCGGTCGACAAGATCGGCCACGGCACCCGCAAGGTCGGGCGTGGCCAGTTCCAGGTAGGCGCAGCGAACGGCGACCTGGGCATCGAGTTGGCTGACGAGCGCCGCCACCGCTTCTACCGGCTGGCGCCAACGATCGTCGCGCGAACCGTGGGCGAACAGCACGATGCCGCGATGCGGCGCAAAGGGCGAAGGCTGATCGCTCACGAGTTCAACGCCTGAGCACGAGCCAGCCGAACGCGCCCAGGGACAGCACCGAATAGATCAGCCCCGGCGCCGCCGAGGTCAGGATGGGCGGCCAGTTGCCCAGGTTGCCGATATAGCCGAACACGTTGTTGAGCAGGAAGAAGCTGATGCCGATCATCACCCCGAAGAAGACATAGGTGGTGATACCGCCCTGGCGGAAATGCAGATAGGCGAACGGCAGCGCAAGCACCACCATCACCAGGCACGACAGGGGATAGAACACCTTGCGCCACAGCTCGATCTCGTAGCGCTGTGCCGTCTGTCCGTTGGCGTCGAGGTGGCCGACGTAGTTGAAGAGGGCGGCGGTGCTCATGCGGTCGGGCTTGACGAGGGCGACCGCGACCATCTCGGAAGTGAGGCTGCTGCGCCATTGGGCCGTCGGCGTGCGTACGGTCTCGATGCGGGCCTTGTCGGCAGATCGCGTGAGGTAGTCCTGTCGCTCGACGTCCGTCATCGACCAGACGCCCTGGCTGTCGATGCGGGCCGACTTGGCCGTGGTCAGCGAGACCAGGAACCCGCGGTCGTCGAATTCGTAGATGCGAGGGGCGTTCATGCTGCCGTCGGCGGCCACCGAGGCGACATTGACGGCAAAGGACTTGTCGCCCTGGCGCTCTTTGAGCCACGCGCCGGTGTTGCCAAGAACCGCGTCCGACCAACCCTTGAAGCGCGTCTGCACCAGTTGAGCCATTCGTTCGGAAACGGGCGAGACGTAGTCGCCGATCGCGAAGGTCAGGAGGACGAATCCGAGCCCCAGTATCAGCAGCGTGCGCAGCGCCCGCCACGGACCCAGGCCGCTGGTGCGAAGGATGGTGTACTCGGAGCTTTGCGCCAGGCGCGACATCACGAAGATGGTGCCGATCAGCACCGCGATGGGCAGCAGTTCGTACAGGTGCCCGGGGATCAGCAGCGCGACGTAGAGCAAGGCCTGCGGCGTTCCGTATCCAGGAGACTCGGGCCGACCGATCGACTGCAATTCATCCACCAGGTCGAAGAAGAAGAACAGGCAAAGAAACCCGATGACCACGAAGCCCACCGACTTGAGCACTTCCACGTAGATCAGTCGACGAAGCGTCTTCATGTGGCGCTCTCCTTCGCGGCGCGGGGGGCGCTTCTGCGCGGGAATCGGATGACCCAATTGTTGTGGCGCTTGAGCAGCCACAGCAGCGTCGCCGCGAAGACGCCGACATGGAGGGTCAGCAGAAAGCTCCCGGCCTCGAAGCGGCCACTGCCGATCCAGCTTTCGCCAAGGTTCAGCAGGTTGTAGTAGATGACGAAGGCAAAAGTGGCAAACAGCATGCTTCCGCTGCGGCCGACGCGCGGATTTGCGCTGGAAACGGTCAGCGCCAGCAGCACGAAGTTCGCGGCAGCCAACAGCATGCCGATGCGCCAGCTGAATTGACCGAGATTGGGGGGTGTCGGCTGGCGGAGCAGGTCGGGTGTGGAGCGGGCGCGCGGGCGCTGGTCGCCGGGCAGGGCGCTGCCCGCCTTGCCACCGAGCAGCGACCCATAGGCCTTGAATTCGCTGATTTGCAGATCGGATTGGTCGAGCGGGCGCTCCAGCCGCTGGCCGTTTCGCAGCACCAGGAATCGCTTGCCATTGATGGTTTCGATTCGCCCGGTCTGGGCCGAGGTCACGCTTTGTTCGTTGTGCTCGACCTGCGAGACGAAGATGTTGTTGGCGGTCGTGCCATCGGCCGTGTCCTTGTCGATGAAGAACACCCGGTTGCGCCCAGGAGATTCCTGGAATTCGCCCGGCGCCACTCGGTCGATGTCGCCGCGCGACTGGTAGCGAAGGCGCAAGCTCTCGGTCTGCGAATTGGCCCAAGGCCAGCCCACCAGCGCCAGCGCACCGATGATGACGAGGATCGGCCAGGAGAACTGATAGAGCGGGCGCACGAAACTGGTCAGGCCCTGCCCGGAAGAGAACCAGATCACCATCTCGCTGTCCCTGTACATGCGCGACAGCGTGGCCACGACCGCGATGAACAGGCAAAGGCTGAGGATGGTCGGCAGGTAGCCCAGTGACGTATAGGCCAGCACCAGAAAGACTTCGGATGGATTGACGCTGCCCTTGGCGGCCAGCCTCAACGTGCGAATCAGCATCATCGTGACCACGATGGTGAAGATGACGACGAAGGTCGCGCCGAAGCTACGCGACAGTTCCTTGCGTAAAGAAGATTGGAATAACATCGCTCGAGAAAGATTACGGCGATTATGAACTTCCAACTCAAGACGCTCCCCCTGGCCCAGTCCGCTTCCGAAAAGGCCGATGCATTGATCGTGCTGGTGGGCGAAAAGCCCCTGGTGGGCAAAGACCCCTTGAGTGACCTGATCTCGGCAGCGCGCTCCGCGGGCGACCTGCCCGACAAGGCCGGCAAGCTCCTGAGCCTGTATCACCCCGTGCCGCAAGCGCCGCGCTGCGTGGTGGTGGCTTCGATCGCCGATGGCAAGAGCGGGTCGATTCGAAGTGCCGTGACGGCCGCGCTGGCAGCGGCCCGGGGTGCCAAGCCCGCACGGGTCGTGCTGGCTTTCGCGCAGCAGGCGGATGGGGCTGCGGTGCGCGCGGCAGTGCTGGCCGCGGCCGATGCCCTGTATGTCTACACCACGACGACTTCGAAGGCTGAAGCCAATCCAGTGCGCCATTTGACCATCGGCGTCCCCGACGCTGAATCGGTCAAGTCGGAGTTCGACAAGGCGGTCGGTATGGTCGCCGGCATCGAGTTCGCCAAGGAATGGGGCAATCGGCCGGCCAACCATTGCACACCGGCCATGCTTGCCGACGCTGCCGTCGGGTTGGCCAAGGGACCGAAGTTCAAGTGCGATGTCCTGGGGCCGAAGGAAATTGCAAAGCTGGGCATGGGCGCCTTTGCCGGTGTCGCGCAGGGCTCCAGCGAGCCGGCGCGCTTCATCGTCTTGCAATACCAGGGTGCGGCAAAGGGCGATGCGCCAGTGGTCCTGGTGGGCAAGGGCATCACCTTCGACACCGGCGGCGTTTCGCTCAAGCCGGCTGCCGAAATGGATGAGATGAAGTTCGACATGTGCGGCGCGGCCAGCGTCCTGGGCGTGTTTCGGGCTCTTGGAGAACTGCGCCCCGCGATCAACGTCGTCGGCCTGGTGCCCGCCTGCGAAAACATGAACGATGGCAAGGCCATCAAGCCCGGCGATGTGCTCAAGAGCATGAGCGGCCAGACCGTGGAAGTGCTCAACACCGACGCCGAAGGCCGGTTGATCCTGTGCGATGCGCTGACCTACGCCAAGCGGTTCTCGCCTGCTGCCGTGATCGATATCGCGACCCTGACGGGTGCTTGCGTGATCGCCCTGGGCGGCTTGCGAAGCGGGCTGTTCTCGCCCGACGACCAACTGGCCAGTGCGCTGCAGCGCGCAGGGGAGTCGTCGCTCGACCGCTGCTGGCGGATGCCGCTGGATGATGAATATGGCGAAGGTTTGAAGAGCAACTTTGCCGACATGGCCAACATTGCCGGTCGCGCCGCCGGGGCAGTGACCGCGGCCAAGTTCCTGCAGAAGTTCACAGCCGACTTCAAGTGGGCGCACTTGGACATCGCGGGGACGGCCTGGAAGAGTGGGGCCGCCAAGGGCGCTACCGGTCGACCTGTGGGTCTGCTGATGGATTTCCTTCTCGAACGCGCGGCCCAACCTGTCAAGGCTGTCGCGACGGCCAAAGGTGCTGCCTCCAAGTCTGCCGGCGCGGCGGGCAAGGCGCCCCGCAAGGCACGGGCTCGCGCGTGACCGACATCGAGTTTCGCGTCGACCTGCCCGACAAGTTCGACTACGCCCTGCGCCTCGCGCGCAAGTACGCGTTGCAGGGCCAGGCGCAACTGGTGGTTGCTGCCGATGCGGACACCATCGACGCGATCGACACCGCCCTTTGGGATCGGTCGGCCGCTGAATTCCTGCCGCATTGCAAGGCCGACGCGCCAGAAGAAGTGCTGAGGCGATCGCCAGTGGTGCTGGCGCAGTCGTCCCAAGGGGCTGACGACGCCTTGCCGCACGGCGTATTGCTGAATCTGGGGGCGGCTGTGCCCAAGGGCTTCGAACGCTTCGAACGTTTGATCGAACTGGTCGGCACCGCAGATGGGGACCGAGAAGACGGCCGCGAGCGGTGGCGCCACTACAAGAGCCGAGGCTACGCGCTGCGCCATCAGAGCGCATTCGGGGAGCGCACCTGATGTCCGCGCCCAACAATCCTGGGCGCACGCCGCCGCGTTTCGTGCCGACCCTCACGACAGTGGTCGAGCTGCCGGAGGTTGCGGAAGTTCGGCCGCCGGTGGCGCCGCCCCCTGCACCGGCTGAAACGCCAGCTCAGCCTCCGCAGGTCGCCACGCCCCAAGCTGGCGCACCTTTGTTGGACGATTTCGATTTCAGCGTGGCGCCGGCAGTCGCGCCCGGAACTCCGGCACCGGGCAGCATGGTCGCCGTTCCGGTGACGGAGGAGGAGGCACTTCGGCTCGAAGAGCATCTCTTGCACCGCGTACTCCAGCGCGTCGACCTGTCTCTGGAGGCGCGTTTGACCGACACAGTCTCCGCAGCAGTGCAGACGCAATTGGACGCCATGCTGCCGCGGCTTCGCAGCCAGATCGAAGACGTGTTGCGTGCTGTCGTCATCGAGGCACTGGCTCAGGAGTTATCGGAAACCCCAGGGTCAGCGGGCCCTTCTGGCCCTGCGGGCTTGGGCTAAACTGCGCCGTTCTTTGGCACATGTGTCAACGAATTGATTCGGCGCGGAAATTGCTGCGTTGATTGAAGGGGCGGCGCCCTTGCCGTCCCGATTATTTGATCTGATCGACTTCGAAATCCTGGAGGAATCCTCATGCAATTGAAATGGACTGCAGTTGCCCTGGCGGCACTGACGCTGGTGGCTTGCGGCAAGAAGGAAGAGGCTGCCGCTCCTGCTCCCGCGCCCGCGCCGACCGCCGCCGCTCCCGCAGCGGCACCTGCGGCCGCCAGCGTTGTCGTCAAGATCGGCCACGTCGGCCCCACCAGCGGCGCGATCGCCCACCTGGGCAAGGACAACGAACTCGGTGCGCGCATGGCCGTCGAGGACCTGAACGCCAAGGGCGTGAAGATCGGCGACAAGGTTGCCAAGTTCGAGCTCGTCGCAGAAGACGACGCTGCCGATCCGAAGCAAGGCACCGCCGTTGCTCAGAAGCTGGTTGACGAGAAGGTCAACGGCGTCGTGGGTCACCTGAACTCCGGCACCACCATTCCGGCCTCCAAGCTCTACAGCGATGCGGGCATTCCGCAGATCTCGCCGTCGGCAACCAACCCCAAGTACACCCGCCAAGGCTTCAAGACCACCTTCCGCGTGGTCGCTGACGACACCCAACTGGGCGGCACGCTGGGCAAGTACGCTGTCGAAACCCTCAAGGGCAAGAACATTGCCGTGATCGACGACCGCACGGCTTATGGCCAAGGCGTTGCCGAGGAATTCGAGAAGGCTGCCAAGGCCGCCGGCGCGACGATCGTCGGCCACGAGTTCACCACCGACAAATCGACCGACTTCAACGCCATCCTGACCAAGCTGAAGGGCGCTAACCCTGACGTTCTGTTCTTCGGCGGCATGGACGCCGTCGGCGGCCCGATGCTCAAGCAAGTCAAGCAACTGGGCCTGAACGTCAAGTTCATGGGCGGCGACGGCCTGTGCACGGGCGAGTTGGCCAAGCTGGCTGGCGATGCGATCGGTGAAGACCAGGTCGTGTGCGCCGAAGCCGGTGGCGTCGAAGGCGACTACAAGCAGCCGCTGGAAGACTTCAAGACCCGTTTCAAGCAGAAGAACGGCGTTGACGTCCAGATCTATGCACCGTACGTGTACGACGCTGTGATGGTGCTGGCTGACTCGATGCAGCGTGCTGGCTCGGCCGATCCCGAGAAGTACCTGCCTGAAGTGGGCAAGACCAACTACAAGGGCGTGACCGGCCCGATCGCCTTCGACGAGAAGGGTGACATCAAGAACGGCGCGCTGACCCTGTACACGTACCGTGGTGGCCAACGCGTGCAGATCGCCGTCGTGCGCTGATCTGCCTGCCAAACGGGACCCTTGCAGGGGTTCCTCATAAAAAAAGGACCCGCGAGGGTCCTTTTTTTTCTTGGGTGCCTCGCACTCCCACAGGGGCGAAGGACGACGCCTACAGGCTTTGGAGATGACGTCTTAAGGCCGGCCTAAGCTGCTGCGAGCAAAGTGAGGGCTCGGCAGTTCTCGTCTCTTCTCCTCCTCCCTCCTCACCTTGAGAACTGCTGTTGAGCCCGCCTCGTGCGGGCTCTTCTTTTTTCTGTTCAGTCGGGGCGTGCGGACTTGCCGGCGGACAGCACCTGCTTCAGCCCGAAAACGACTCGACGCGTTTCCATGGACATGCGAAACCCCATGGCGGGCAGCCGCTTGTACCAGCGCAACTTGAAGGGGCGCAGTTGTGCGCGATCTCCGATGGTGCTGGGCAGTCCTGTTTCAGCCGGGCAAGGGATCGGTGTGATCGTACGCAGGCGCAAGCCGAACACGAAGGCCTGTTCGAGCGCATGGTCGTAAGGCAGCGTCATGGGAAGCAACCGCTTGAGCAAGACCCTGGCCGCGTGCCGATTGAACAGGATGCAGTTGGCGTTCATGAGTCGAGCCAGCGGGACCGCCAGCCTTCTTGAGCCGGGAAGCTCAGCCACCGGCACCGGACTGCCACCGTGAAAGCTCGAAAGCTTGAGCACGTCCCATTGGTCGCTGCGCTCAAGGAGCTGCTCGATCAGCGTTCCGAAGTCATCCGGAAAGTCTGCGTCGTCTTCCAGGATGAGCGCCCAGGTCCAAGGGCCGTCGAGAAAGGCCTTCAGAGCCTTGATGTGGGACAGGTAGCAGCCCACCTCGGCCGGATTCAGGCGCTTTCCGTGGCGGCGGCGAAATCCGCGTTCATCCACCTCTCGCAAGTTGCGAAGGTCCAGCGTCTTGCCATCGACTGCAGCGACGCGTTGCCAGGGCAGGCCCGCGCGTTCCAGGCGTTGCCGCATGGTGCGAAGTCGGTCTTCCGAGCGATCGAGGTTGATGAGGAAAGTCTGGAAATCAGCGCGCATGGATGGCTCTAACGAGAACAACTTGCAATGGAGTGCAACTCCTGAATGCCTGGCATGTTGTGCTTTGAAGTGGCGCGAGGCGTGATCGGTCGCTGGCGCCGCGCTTTTGGCACAGGGGGCTTAAAGGGCGGGTTGCCTGGCAACGGGCGTAGATTGTGGCGTAGGGCACGCCGCCTCGATACCCGGACGAATTGCGGCGTGTCACCAGACGGCCTTGAACGTGTCGGAAGTCACTGGATTCAAGAATGATTGGTCGTGCGTGAGCTTTGGGGCCGATCCGGGGTCGGGCTCAGAGGCGGTTCAGTGGGGGCTTCTTGGGGGGTGGGAGAACACGCTTCCTGGGCTTGTCCGGCGCGGGCAACTCCGGGGGGAGGGCATCCAACTCTTCGTCGGTCAATTCGGTTTGGGGCTCGAGAGTGTCGGCCGCCATTGGAGATGACCCGATGGATGGCGCTGGCAGTTCGGGGTCAAGCGCATCCAGCTCTTCGTCGCTCAGGTCGCGCAGCGCCGTGCTCGAATTCGTCGTGGACACAGGATCCGAATGGGCTCCAGGTGCGGCCACGGTTTCACCGACATGGCTCGCCTGCAAGGATTGGCGCAGGGCTTGCCATTGCGCCAGATGCTTGCGGTCGAGTTCCGACATCTCGCCGCGCACTGCGGCCAGCAGGATTGCCATGCTCTGGTTCGATTGCCTGGCCGCAGCTTCGACCTGCTCCGTCAAGCTGACTTCAAGCCGTTCGAAGGCCATGCGCTGGGCCAGCAACGCCGCGCTGACGCGTTCGAACCCAGCCTTTTGCAGGTTTGCGGTGTGATCGATGGCCGCCAGCATCGTGGCGGCATCAAAGTCCGTGGATGGTGAACGGGGTGATTCCAGCGACCCGAGCAGGCGCTCGAGAGTTCGGCCGTGGATCGCCAGGGACGATTGGATGCGCGCGATGGCCGCTTCTTGCGCTCGCGCGCCCTGATCGATCGATGCCAGAAGCTGCAGGGATTGGGCATCGATCTGAGTTGCCCCAGGCGGATGCACGACCTGAACCTCCCGCCGCATGAGGCGGGCCGTGAGACTGGCGCTGAGTACCGAGATCATCAGAGCGCCCAACAGAGCGACCACGAGCAGTTCCATTTTCGTTCTCCCTTTTTTTAGTGCTTTGGATCATCGTCGATGCCGAGCGCATCCCACTTCTGAAGCAGGTCCATCGGAATGGCGTCAGCCACCTCGGCGAAGCGCCGTCCGATCAGGCGCTCGGCCTGCTTGAGCAGGACGGCGACAGGGCTGCTCGGTTCATGCAGTTCGAACCAGTGCCGTGCATCGCGGATGCTGCGTTGCGCGTCGGCGCGACCTTGGATTCCGCCCGCGCGGCCTGACGCTGGCAAGAACGCCTCTTCAGTGGGCCTTCTCTGCGAATCGTCCGCCGGCAAGGCGGTGGTGCTTGCAGACCCGGCGACGGCAATCCGATGTTCGAAGGGCTCCAGCAACCGCAACAGGGGATGCAATGCAGGCGCCTGCCCTCGAAGCCCAGGCCGAGGATCATGTACATCAGTTCCAGCAGATCGGTGTGCTCGCGCGGTGTCGCGGCCAGGCGGCCCAATAGAAGAAAGAACTTGTCACCACCGGTGGACTCGCCGTGGTTGGCCGACGTCAGCGAGATGCTCGCCCACACGCTGGCATCGCCGTTGGCTCCCGGCGAGCCCCAGGACGTCTTCAGGACTGCCTCGTCGAGCGCTGTGCAAAGGGCATAGCTGGCCGCGATGGTGTGCTCGTGACGTATGTTTGCCGTGTGGCACAGCGACTGGAATCCGGAGACCTCCCGCTTGAGCATCGTGTTGAGCGTGGTGATCAAGCGCTCGGGCAGCTCGTCGGGCATATCGGCCAACGCGCGCAGCAAGGGCTGTGCGGCTTCGAGCAAAGGATTGGCGGCAGCCAGGATGGCGGCCAGGCGTGCGTCGCGGGGGACTTCGTGCGAAGGTTCGCTTACGCCATGGTCTACGTTGTCGGTGTCCGGCTTGGAGCCGGAACGCGCGTACAGCTCGTCTGAATCTACGCGGGATCCAGCAAGGAAGGCGCCGTCGAATTCGGCAGATGAAGACTCAGGGCGCGCGTGGTCGTTCGACGATGCTTCGTCGGTGTTGCTCATGATGTGTGACAGCTATTGACAAGATTGCTGCGCCGCTTTGAATGATTTTTGGATGCGGTGCACTGCAGGTTTAGATGAATGCGAATGGCGAATGCCCTGAGTCTTCTTTGAGGCAGAGGCGGCGGGCTTCAGGCCCGTATCAGCTCCTGCAGTTTTCCGTGGAGCCAAGCCTGATCCTTGCGATGGGACGGGGGATAGCCAAAGACTTTTTTCCCAAGCACGACGAGCTTGTCTCGGTGCAAGCCCTTCACCACCTTCCATGCGCGGACGCATTCAAGCGCCGTCTCGTAGTTGCTTTGGGTGAGGCTTTCATTCTCGAACGAGGGCGCTTTGCCGATCTCCGCCAGAAGGGCGTCGGGCTCATTGCTCGCAGAAAGCTTCTCGATCTGCTCTTCGCTCAAGTGCAGGGGAGCAGGCGCGCCGAAATGCTCGAATCGCGCATCCTCCAAAGACAACGGCAGGCGATCCCCACCGGCGCGGGACGAGATCTTCCATTCGATCATCGGCGCCGTCAGCGTGCTCCACTGCTCCGAGGACAAAGCCGCTGGCAGATATGCCAGCACCCGGCAGTCGCTAATGCGCAGACCGTAGGTGTTGCCATTGCGGCGGCGAAAACTCGTAAAGGGTCGCAGATGGTCGGTCAAAGCCTGGAGCGACAACTTGGTCGTGATCAAGGAGACATGCAGTTGGCGCGGATACGCACGCCATGCATGAAAGACCTCTTGACCGCGCTCGCTGTGCTTGCCCACACCGGTGATGTCCATCAGGATCGGACCGGCCATACGCAGCGCATCATTGGTCAGCAAGGTCTCTACCCACGGTGTTTGCGGGTCGCTCAGCACCTTGGACGTGCTCACCACGTTGTAGGCCATGCTGCCATCCATGAGGCAGTAGCTCTTCACGTGGTCGGCATCGCCGTTGCTAGTCGGGTCAATCATGGCTCGTTGCTATTGCTGGGCTCGTGGCGCCACGCTTTGTGGAAAGTTCAGGCCAAAGTTGTCGCCCTGATAGATGTTGCGCCAGCGCATGTAGCCTTGACGCTCGGCCAAGTCGAGCGTGAATGCATTCCAGGTGCTGTCTTTCCCGTTCTTGTAGAACTGGCCGATGAAGCCCGCATAGGAGTCGTGCACCCAGTCATCGAAGAAAGTACCCATCTCTTGGAGTGCCTTGGGCTGCAAGGATCTGGCAAGCGCCCTAACGGCCTGGAAGATCTCAGGGGCCTTCACATTGAAGGATGGGTCCAGCCTGTCCGCCTTCAGTGCCGAGACCTGATCGCTGAAAATCTCTTGCCCCATCTTGTAGTGCTTGTAGGTTGATGGGTACATCTCGGCACGCTGCACGCTGTCGAGTTTGTTGAAGCGCTTTGCATCATTGATCACGTAGCGCCAGGCCAGGTAGCGCATGCCATGTTCGCGCAGCGCAACATGAATGGGCAGACCGGCGGGCACGCCGCAGCGGTCGAAGTACTTCGTCACCTGATCGAGGAGTTGATCCTGCTGGCTGATTCCGAAGGTCTCTCGCAAGTCTTCGTCTTCATTGATATCCAGCCAAGGCTCGTAGGGATGATTCAGGCAAGACCTGCGGGCCGCGGCATACATGGCTTGTAGCGGCATGTTTGACAGCCGCATGTCCGCATCGGCCACGGGCTCGAGGGTGCCCTTGAGCAGCCGGACGCCCTTGCCCTGATCAAGCGGCGCATAGCCGCCACCCACGTCGCTGTGGGCGCCGGGGGTAATGTGTTCGTGGCAGTTGGGTGGCAAGGTGTCGCCGACACGCACGCTGTCACTGGGAAAGTTGGTGCGCAGTTCATGAAGAGCGATGTAGTGCACGCAGTTTTTCACTGCGGGATGGATCTGCAGGTTTTCCGCGCTGGCCCAGGTATGGTGCCCATCGCTTGCGGCGGCGTCAGAGGGACCGACGGAGGCCACCGTGTCAAACAGGCCCAGCATTCGGACATAGCTTGGAACACCAAAGATCTGCCCGCCCATCAGCATGTAGCGGTGCAGCCAGGTCACGAACACGCGCGCTTGCGCAGCCCCCCGGCTGAAGCCGAAGACATCGAAATAGATGCTCTTGACGATCGGGCAGGTCTTGCGGTTGGCGAGCAACTCGTGCAGCCTGGCACATTCCTGGGAGAAGAACTTCTTCTTGAAGACGTCGCTTGCGCCGACGAGCCCATCGGGCAGCCCGAGGTCGCGCAGGACCTGCTGGTCTTTGGTGGGCTGTCCGCTGGATTCTCCGAGGTGCTCAAATACTTGTGCATCAGAACAGAGGGCGTTGAGCTTTTCATTGTCGAAGTATCGAAATCTATTCTCCTTGATCACCCGGTACGCGACATTGATGATGTGTAAAAGCCCATAGAGGATTCGCGCTTCTCCACCTGCACCGAACGGTCCTCCGCCTGGTTCTGCGTGCTCCCTTCTAAGCTCGACAAATGGCGTTCCAACGCCTGAAACATACTGAGGGAAATGACCTTCATGAGGCATGTCCCTGTACGCTTTGAAGAGCTTCGAGATGTTCGTATCTACGGAGGCGTCAAGCTCGTGGTGGTTATTGTTGGTTCCGTCGAAGAAAATGCCGATGTTCAGCAGCCTCTCGCACTCGCCCCCGTTCACGCTGGCAAGCGAAGCTGGCGATGTCACCGCCGCAGGTTCCAGGATGGTGTTGGTGTTGCTCATGCATGGCCCCCCATCATTTGGTCCTCACTTGTTCCGCCGTGGTTCCAGGCGGCCATGGCTTCTCGTCGGGCAGTGGCTCATACAGTGGAGCTGGACCACGCGGATCAGGCGGACCCATGTAGGGAACGCCATCTAGGCCAGCATCAGGAATCCATAGTTCGACTCGATGACCGGGTAAGAAATGGACATAGATGCCCCCGCTTTTTCCGGGTGGTACGTCGAAGTGCACAGGCACAGTGACTTCGTGTTGAAGTCTTTCTTTAACCTTCTGGCGATTTGTCTCCCACTTGACTGTGACCATCATCGGCTCGGTGGGAATTGCTCTTGGCAAGAGCACGCAGCAAAGGCCCCCGCCACCACCGCCCCAACCAACTTCGAAGCCCCCCCTCACGCCCTTCCCTAGAGAGTATTCAGTAATAACAATGCCCGCGCCGTAGTGAGCGACGGCCATCACTGGAACTGCAACCATGTCCGCCCGTGGCGAGAGCGACTCGGAGCGCGACGCACAGCCTGTTGTCAGTACCGTGCTGGCCAGTGCTGCCACAAGGAAGATCTTGGCAAGCAGTCCGGTGCGAGCCCGCGATGGATCTGCGCGGGTCTCCGAGGTGTCATTGTTCTGATTCATTGGGTGATCTCCCTTTGCCTTCGTAGGGCAGGCGGACGATGGCTCGGTCAAAGTCTGGTGAACGGGTTGCCGGGTACGGCGGCGTTGAGCATGCAAGTCAGGCATTCGCTGCGAGGAAGCTCCGGCAACAAAGCCTGGACGGAGTCCGGGCCGAAGGTCTGGTGCGTGGCCGCCCAGACGTGGTGGGACGCAGGTGTGCGAAAGCTGAAGCCGGAGCCGTCGATACGGAAGGTGCTGCCCTGAGCGGTCAGAGATATGCCTTCTTTGGCGTTGAGGTGAATCCAGTCGTTCGCGCTGACCAGCTCGATGGCTTTCTGCGCCGTCAACTCGATCTGATCGTCCTGCGCCTGGACCTGCACCGGCCCCTTTGCCGCAAAGATCCGAATGCCGCGCTCGTAGGCAAACATGCGGATCGCTTCGAATGCACTGCCCAGGATGCTCTTGGTGCTTGCAATGCTGGTGTGCGAGCCGCTGGTTATGGCAACCTGCGAGCGGGCATCGAGCGCGACGTTGCCACTCGCAGTCGCGCCGATGCCCGCGGCGCTGGAGATCACCAGGTGTGGCTGGCTCAGTTCCGGGAACCGGCCCGCTTGGGCATCCGCCTCTCCGGCGCCCCGAATGGCATCGGTTTGCGACTTGAGGTCTTTGCTGACGGCGCTCTGGTCTTCATCCTTGTCCTGGGCGTTGTGATGCTCGGCCAATTGCGCCAGGGTCTCGTGGTGATCGCGGGCTTGCGTCATTCGCGCCAGTGCCTCACGCATGTCCTTCACGTGGCCCTGTGCTCGGTCGCGTGCCTCGGTACTGATGAGCAATCCCTCCGCCGCCCGCGCCACACCATGCCCATCGGTGCGAAGCTCGAAGCCGTCGCCCCGTTGGTCCTTGCGCCCCTGGTGGTCCTCAATGCGCGTGATGTGCCCCAGGCTCAGGCTCGAATGCTGGTGATCGCTCTTGAGCTGCACCTGAATCTGCCCGGCCGTGTCGTCCATCACCAGGTGGTTGCTGCGCCCGGCA
>NZ_JASZYV010000002.1 GCF_030316895.1 Variovorax dokdonensis | reverse complement strand
CCGGGCCGACCTGGGCGCCAGCCGCAGCGACCCGCGCCCCACCGGGCAGGCCGACGCCGAGGTCTACCAATGGCACGGCGCCCAAGGAGCCAGCCACTACGCGCAGCCCCAAGCTGGCTCCGGCTCCGGCAGCGGTACCAGCACCGACACCGACAGCACCCAGAACGACAGCGCACAAGAAAGCCGCCTGATCGCCTTGCTGCGCATGCAGGAGCTTCGCAATGCCGGCGCCCGCGCCCAGGCCAGCGGCAACCTGCGCGCCATGGTGCCCGGCCACACCTTCCACCTGAGCGGCCACCCCCGGCAAGGCGCCAACGCCGAATACCTGATCCTGCAGACCCAGTTCCTGATCGAGGACACCGGCCAGCACAGCCAGATCCAAGGCGCCACCTCAGCCGGCCGCGGCCAGCAGTGGCGCGTGCAGGTGGACTTCACCACCCACCCGGTGGGCGAGCAGTTGCGCCCCGCGCACACCCGCATCAAACCCCACACCCACGGGCCGCAGACGGCACTGGTGGTCGGCCCCGAGGATCAGAACCTGTGGACCGACGAGCTCGGGCGCATCAAGGTGCAGTTCCCCTGGGACCGCATCGGTCAGAAGAACCAGCACAGCTCATGCTGGGTGCGCGTGTCCGGCGCCTGGGCGGGCAACCAGTTGGGGAGCATCCACATCCCGCGCATTGGCCAAGAGGTGGTGATCGACTTCATCGGGGGCGATCCGGACCTGCCGCTGTGCACCGGGCGGGTGGCCAACGCGGTGAACCTGCCGCCGTGGAAGCTGCCCGAGCAAAGTGCGCTCAGTGGCTTTCGAAGCCGCGAACTCGATGAGGGGGGCGGCAACAGCGCTGCCGGGCGCAGCAACCACCTGGTGATGGACGACACGGCCGGGCAGATTCAGGTGCAGCTCAAGAGCGATCACCAGCATTCGAGCCTGAGCCTGGGGCACATCACGCGCATCGAGGACCACCAGGGGCGCAAGGACCAACGGGGCGACGGCTTCGAGCTTCGCACCGATGGGCACGGGGTGGCGCGGGCGGCCGAGGGCTTGCTGATCAGCACGGAAGGACACGAGCAGGCCCAGGCGCATGCGAAGGACATGGGAGAGACGGTGCAGCGGCTGGAGCAGGCCCAGCAACAGCACGAGATGCTCGAAGACCTGGCGGTGACGCACGGGGCGTGGGATGAACTGGAGCAGTCCCAGAGCCATGCATCGATCAGTCAAAGCCTCAAGGCGCAGAACGACGCCTTGCGAGGCAACGGCCAAGCCGATCGCGCCAAAGGCACATTCCCCGAGCTCGACGATCCGCACCTGCTGCTGGCCAGTGCAGCGGGCATCCAGGCCAGTGCCAGCGGCAACATTGCGCTGGACGCGCAAGAGCACATCGCCATCACCAGCGGTGGGCACGCCAGCGTGGCGGCAAAGAAAAGCGTCCTGATGAGCGCCCTGAAGGGGCTGCGCCTGTTTGCCTACCAAGGTGGCGTTCGGATGTTCGCGCGCAAGGGCGCCGTGCAGATCCAGTCGCACGACGACAAGGTCCAACTGGTGGCCCAGCGGATGCTGCAGATGCTCACCCACGGCGAGGCCACGCTCAAGGCCAGGAAAGGCATCGTGCTGCAGGCCCAGGGCAGCACGCTGTACATCGACCAGCAGGGCTTCAGGTTTTACACGCCCAACGGGCATCAGGTTTGGGCGGCGGGGCATGGGACGCATGGGCCGCAAACACGTGCTGCCGATCTGCCAGATCTGCCGCGCTCGGTGTCTCCGGGCAGCAAGTTCCCGCCGTCGTTCTGAAGGGGAGCCAGCGACATGATCATCAGCCCCCCATTCCTGCCGGAACAAGGCAATGCCGCCCACGCGGACGACGAAGCCTATGTCGAATCGGCCATGCTCGACTCCATGGACAAGGTGATCGCGACGGGCGGCGCCCCAGCAGGCTCGTACCCGCTCGGCGCGGCACTGACCTGGCACAACGGATTGCACTTGCGGGCGCCCAGTGACGCCACGCAGCAAGGCCGCCTGCCCGTGCGAGCCATTGCAGACGGCACCGTCATCTTCAAACGCGCACCAAAGCCTGCCAACACCGACGCGACGGACCCGCAGAACTACAACCCGTCCGGAAGCGAGGCAAGCTGGACCGACAACGGCATCGTGATCGTGCGCCACACCACCGACATCGGCGCAACTGACAGCACGCCCACCAGCGTGACCTACCTCAGCGTGTACATGCACCTGTCGAGCATTGAGAGCACGGTGCTGGAAAGCAAGCCCATCTGGCGCAAGGACAAGATCGGCAAGGCCGGACAGATCTTCGGACAGGACAACCAGATCCACTTCGAGATCTGCATGGACGCGGCCAACCTGCAAAAGCTTGTGGGCGCATCACGACCGATTAGCTGGACTGACCCGAGCGTGCCGCCCACGGCGCATGGTCGAACGGATGCAGTGTTTGGCAGCGTCTACATCTACCTGCCCAAAGACACACCCACAAGTGCGACGGCGCCGACCAGTCATTTGCAGCCCCAAAAGGGCGCAGCATCCATTGCCTCTGGCAAGTTGGCCGAGGCGCAATGGGTGGAGATCCGCTACAGCAAGGGCCAAGGCATCGTCCGCAGCTACCGCGCCACTGACGTCAAAGATGGCGCCAAAGCGGGCACCCTGATCGGCAAGTCTCTTGCCGAACCGGACTTCGAATACAACCTCTACACCGAAGCCAACAAGCGACACAACAGTCTGGATACGGCAAACCAAATATCAAGCAGCCCCAGTGGATGGTATGAACTGCTTCGATTCGGCCGCAATCTTGGACCCGATAACTTGCCACGCAACGCGGCGCATTGGCGGCAGATTCCGACGGCAGGTGGAACCGTATGGGCCGATCTGAATGCGGATAACACGTTCAAGTTCAGCGATGCAGACTTCCCCGCTTTCAAGGGCTGGCAGTTCTTCGACGACGACACCAGCCAGGAAGATCAGCGCTGTGACTCCGTGGAACTCAAGCGAGTCATTCGCGACCCAAAGGCGGCGCCCGAAAGCATCCGCGCGCGAGTGGCGTTAACCAAGAGATTGAGCAACACCGACGTCCGCGAGAAGCTCAAACGCGCGATCTGCAAATTTCCCACCGAGTGGGACAGGAGCACCATTGCCCAGCGCTACGGATGGCTGAAGGTTGACGAAGAATTCAAAGTTGAGCAAGGCAAACCTTGGGATGACTTCAGTGCTCACTGCGAGGCAATTTCTTTTGAGAGACTACCGCAAGAATACAAGGATGCCATTTGGCATATTCATCCCAGGACGTTTATCTCGCATATGCGCAATTGCCCATGGCTCAGCGCGTTCGAGTTAAAAACAATCTACCCAAACGTCAAGAAGGACAGCTCAATCGAATTTCTGGCTCCCTTGAATAGTGGAATGAGAAAATATGGAATCAATACTCCATTGCGAAAGACGCTATTTCTGGGACAAGGGGCGGTTGAAGCAAGCGAACTTAACAGAATGGCAGAAGGCGGAAACACCCGTGGAAGTTACACTCGAGAAACGACCACTTGGTACGATAATCCGGATGAACATTACTTCGATGGCTATGCCCATCGAAACGGAAACATTGACACTCGAGATCACATCAAATTCCGCGGACGCGGTTTGAAGCAACTCACAGGTCGCTATAACTACGCCTATTATTGGGTATTTCGGGGATGGTTATCGCTTTCTGATTTTGACGATAGATGGTGGTCCCCACCGGTCGGCAGCAGAAGAGCTCCGGTCATCGTCAATCCTCAATTTATTAGCGTCGATCTACATAGCACCATCGATGCAGGCGGATGGTATTGGGAAGCAACACCGATTCGCGGAACTGGGAAAAATGGGCTGGGTCGATCTCGAAGCACCATCAACGTTATTGATGGCACACCATACTCCCACGCGCTTGTGGAGATGGTCACTCGCCTCATCAACGGCGGGACTATTGGCCTGCCTTCACGTTTGGCTGCTTGCGACAGAGCATTCAAATTACTAGGAGATACAACGTGATCAACTGGGCAATTCCATTCTTGTTGCTTCTCCTTTCCTTTAGTTCAATTGCGCAACCTTATTCGCAAGAAATTCAAACTCCCAATGAATTCAGTTTGACAGCAACTCAAAACAGAGGAGTGCTGACAGCAAGAATTTACATGAAAAGCAATGGGGAATCAATTCTCGTCTCAACGCTCACCAAGGCAAACAATGAAACACCGTTTGCCAACTACGCGCTTATCGACATCGAAAACGATGGCACACCCGAGGTAGAGTTCACGGGGGCATGCGACAAAGCGTGCTATCACGAAATATACAAGTACTCTAATGGGAGTTATAGACTTGCCTTCAAACGTTGGTACTCTGAAATAACAGTGGAGAACGGATACTATTTAGTCAGTGAGCGCGGGGGGTGCTGCACCGAAGAAATTCACATATTCAGCACCCCGCTTCACATGAATTCGAAGCCTCTACTTACAATAGAAAAAGAACGGTCGAACGAGGGCATTCGATGCACGAGAAATCAAGAGGCCTTAGAACCAAAATTGGATGAAATATCAGCACTCGTTTGCTCTCGATGAAGACTTGAAATCTATTCCAGATATTGAATTCGTTATTTTGACTTGAGCGCTGTGCTTCAAGCGTCGTCGGCGCCCTTCGACCAGACTCCACCCGCGACGCCCAGCATGGCAGCATCAACAGTTGCTCCCAATCCCTCGCCAGCTGTGTGAAGCCCGTCCATGCGCATGCGTGCCACCAGCGCGTGGTGTCCAAAGCCTTGGAGTTATGCATTCGGCGGCAGCCCAGAAGGTTGCCCGAAATGGGAATTGCCGACGAAGATGCTCACTGAGCAAGTCTAGTTGCACGGCGATCTCAATCCCTACTTAACGTGTTGATGTTGCTCGACGAACCCTCGTCTCTCTCGCAAGCACGCAATCGCCGCTATGGCTGGAAAACTGCCGAACTCAAAGCTTCTCATTGCCCTACTCCTAGTGTTATTGGCCTCCAATTTAAATGCACAAGTTGTGATGTGCTTTCAAGAAGACAACCAAAATCCCAGGAACCCAATTCGACTGAAAATGACTCTCTCAGCGTCTGATCCATTGACTGCGACAGTTCAATACAACAAATCTGAGAACGAAATTTTACTTTCGAAAATCTCAGAAAAAAAGTTGTCTACCGATGTTCCCGTAACAACGGAGAGCAAATGGCTCGAAAAAATTGGTGAGAAAGCAAACGGAATTTATGCATTGACAACCCGAGGGGCGGCGGTCGGCGCATTGAGTTACACCCGAAAAGACGGCAAGCGTTTTCTATTCTTCGACGATCCTGATTGCGTCGCATCCTCGGGAGGCAAATAGGTTGGCTTCAGGCGTCACCGCTCCAGAGTACCCCGCCCTTCCCTCCCCCCCAATACATCCTCCACCCTCAACGACTGCAACGGCGCCTTGGACCAAACCCCCGCCAGCGACGCGTCGCGTGGCAGCATCAATTGCCGCACCAACGGTTCGAGCATCGTGGTCGCGGGGTTGGCCAACAGGACCAAGCGGGGGTCTTCATCGTCACGGTCTTCGGCCAGGCGGCCGATCCAATCCAGCGCCAGCAGCGTCTCGACCACCGGCACCAGTTGAAGTGCGTCGATGCGCATGCGGGCGACCAGCGCGGCGTTGCCCAAACCTTTGGTCGGTGTGCCTTGAGCAGCAGCCAGGTGCTGCAGGACTTCCACCGCCAACTGGAATGACCACCCAGGCACCCCACCGCGGCGCGCCACCCCGGCGAGCAAACTCGGCAGGTAAGCCGCGATCACCGCGCCGAATAGCACGATCACCCAGGCCACATAGATCCACACCAGCAGGATCGGGAACGTGGCGAAGGCGCCATACATCACCGAGTAGGTCGGCACGAAGTTGAAGTAGATGGCCAGCAGGCGCTTGGCGACTTCCAACGTCACCGCCACGAACAGGCCACCGGCCCATGCGTGCGACCACTTCACCTCGGTGTTGGGCACGTAGTGATACAGCAGCGCCATGCCGCCGGCCAACACACTGAACTCGACAAGGTCCAGGAGCACCTTGAGCCCCTCGGCCCGGAGCAGGCCCGAGGAATTGGAGAACACGTACGACGTGGTGCTCAGGCTCAGCGCCAGCAGCAATGGACCCAGCGTGGCGGCCGACCAATAGATCAATACGCGCTGCGCTAGCGGCCGCTTGGTGCGCACCCGCCATATGTTGTTGAAGGTCTGGTCCATCGTGAGGACCAGCGCCACGGCCGTCACCAGCAGCACCAGCAGGCCCAGCACGCCCAGGCCACTGGCTTTGCTGGCGAACTGCGTCAGGTAGCCCAGCACCTGGCGCGCGATGTTGTCCGGAATCAGGCTCTGCACCAGCCACTGCTGCACCATGCCCTGCATGCGCGCAAAGATCGGGAATGCCGTGAACAACGCCAGTGCCACGGTAAAGAACGGCACCATCGCGATGGTGGTGGTGAAGGTCAGGCTGGCCGCCGACAGTCCCAGCTGGTCTTCGCGGAAGCGCTCGCGCAACACGGTCGCCGTGCCATGCCACGGGAATTCGGAAAGCTCCCTCCAAAGCGAACGGCGATTCATGGGCCGCTATCATGCCACCGGGTCCTTTCGCGCCATGTCTACTTCAAGCCCATCTGCCCCCTCTACATCGCACACCACGGGCTTCGATCCCGTGGCCGCTACACGCGTTCTGGCGGTGGGCAGCCTCGCGGGCCTGATCGCACTCGGCCTGGCCTGGGAGCTTTGGCTGGCGCCGCTTCGCCCGGGCGGCTCGCTGATGGCGCTGAAGGTGTTGCCGTTGGTGGTGCCGCTGGCAGGCCTGCTCAAGCGCCGCATGTACACCTACCGCTGGGTCAGCCTGCTCATCTGGATCTATTTCACCGAAGGCGTGGTGCGCGCATGGAGCGACACACAGCTTGCCGGCCGCGTCTGCGCTGGCATCGAAATCGTGCTGTGTCTGATGCTCTTCGTCGCCTGCGCCTGGCATGTGCGTACGCGCCTCGCACGCGCCGACGCCTTGAAGGCCGAGGCGCCTGAGCAACCAGCTACCAACCCGACCCCATGAACGAACAACTCATCGCGCGGCTGCGCGGCATCGTCGGCAACACGCAGGTGCTCGACCAGGGCGACCTCACGGCCTACGAATTGGATTGGCGCAAGCGCTCACGGGGCAAGGCTCTGGCCGTCGTCCGCCCCGGCAGCACGGCCGAAGTGGCTGAAGTGGTCAAGGCATGCGCAGCGGCCGGCGTTTCCATCGTCCCGCAGGGCGGCAACACCGGCCTGGCGGTGGGCTCGGTGCCTGACGAAAGCGGCACGCAAGTCGTGCTGAGCCTGTCGCGCATGAATGCCGTGCGCGGCATCGACCCGGCCAACCTGACGATGACGGTCGAAGCAGGGTGCGTGCTGCAAACGCTGCAAGACGCGGCCGAGCAGGCCGGTTTTCTCTTTCCGCTGAGCCTGGCTGCCGAGGGCAGCTGCACCATCGGCGGCAACCTGGCCACCAACGCCGGTGGCACCCAGGTGCTGCGCTATGGCAATGCGCGCGAGTTGTGCCTGGGCGTCGAAGTGGTCACGGCGCAGGGCGAAGTGTGGGAAGGCACCAGCGGCCTGCGCAAGGACAACACCGGCTATGACCTGCGAGACCTGCTGGTGGGCAGCGAGGGCACGCTGGGCATCATCACCGCCGCGACGATGAAGCTGTACCCACTGCCGGCGGCGCAACTCACCGCCTGGGCGGCCGTGCCCTCGCTGGAACATGCGGTGCAGCTGCTGGGCCTCGCGCACAAGCAATTGGGAGCGGGCCTTACCGGCTTCGAGGTCATGGGGCGCTTTGCGCTCAGTCTGGTGACCAAGCACTTTCCCCAGCAGCGGGTGCCCTTCGTCGACGCCGACAACGACACACCCTGGTGCGTGCTGCTCGAGAACTCCGACAGCGAATCCGAGGAACATGCGCGCGCGCGCTTCGAGGCGCTGCTGGAACAAGCCTTTGAACTCGGCTGCGCCACCGACGCGGTCGTGGCCGAGAACATCGCGCAGGCGCGCGCCCTGTGGCATGTGCGCGAAAGCATTCCAATGGCTCAAGCGGAAGAAGGGCTGAACATCAAGCACGACATCTCGGTGGCCGTCTCGCGCATTCCCGAGTTCGTGTCGGAAACCGATGCGCTGCTGCGAAAAGAGATTGCCGGCGTCCGCCTGGTCAACTTCGGCCACCTGGGCGACGGCAACCTGCACTACAACGTGCAAGCGCCAGAAGGCGGCGATGCCCGGCGCTTTCTGGAAGAGCAGGAAGAGCGCGTCAACACGCTCGTCTACGACCAGGTCGAGCGCTTTGGCGGTTCGTTCTCGGCCGAGCACGGCATCGGCTCGCTCAAGGTCCACAAGCTGCAAAAGCACAAGTCGCCAGTGGCGCTTGGCATGATGCGCGCCATCAAGCAGGCGCTGGACCCCAAGGGCACGCTCAACCCAGGTCGGGTGCTGGGCGACATCGCTTCTTAGCCCGCAACAGCAGGCGCTTGAAGCAGGTTTAGAAAAGCTTGCCCACGTTGAGCAGCGTCAGCACGCCCAACACGCCGAAGATGAACGCCGCGATGCCGTGGACCAGCGTCATCGATACCTTGCTGGCGATCTTTTCGCCCAGGAACACGGCGGGCACGTTGGCGATCATCATGCCCAGCGTGGTGCCAAGCACGACCGGCACCACGTCGGCATAGCGGGCCGCCAGCGCCACGGTGGCGATCTGGGTCTTGTCGCCCATCTCCGCCAGGAAGAAAGAGACGACGGTCGTTCCGAACACACCCAGGCGCGAGCGCGTCTGCGATTCGTCTTCGTCGATCTTGTCGGGAATCAACATCCACCCTGCCATGAGCAGGAAGGAAACGCCGATCACCCAGCGCAACACATCCGGCCCCAGCGCGCTGGCGACCCAGCCACCGACGGCGCCGGCCGCCGCGTGATTGACGAGGGTCGCGACGAAGATGCCGCCAATGATCGGTAGCGGCTTGCGAAACGCCGCCGCAAGCACGATGGCGAGCAACTGCGTCTTGTCGCCCATTTCGCCGAGCGCGACGATGCCGGTGGATACGAGAAAGGCTTCCATGAGATTCGTGGGTGCGAGAGGGCCGGACCAAACAATGACCACGCCGCTCCCCGGCCCGATCCGGAGGCAGTGTGGTCAAAGGTCTTGCCAGGCTCGAAAGCTGCGCACGCCATGGCCATTTGGCCAAGTCTGTTGACGTGAGCCCCTGCATTGCGCAGGGCAGCTACTCCCCAATGACTGAGTGCGCGATCTTAGTCGACGCGCATTTCAATGCATGAAACGCCGGCGGCGCCTAGACCGCCATGGGTGCCGTCAGTGGCGGATGGTGCTCGTAGCCCACCAGCGAGAAGTCCGAAGGCTCCACCTTCTCCAGCCACTCGGGTTCGTAGCGACCGGTGACGGCGTAGTCCGGGATGCGGTCGGACAACTGGAGTTGCGGCGCAGGCAATGGCGTGCGCTTGAGTTGCTCTTGCAGCATGTCCACGTGGTTCTCGTAGATGTGGGCGTCGCCGATGAAGTAGGTGAACCACCGAGGCGTGTAACCCGTCAGGCGTCCGACAAGGTGAAGCAGCGCCGCGCCTTCGGTCAGATTGAATGGCGTGCCCAGTCCGATGTCATTGCTGCGCACATACAGGCACAGCGAGATCTCGCGCTTGCTGGCGTTGACCAGGAACTGATAGAGCAGATGGCACGGCGGCAATGCCATTTCCTCGAGCTGCGCCCAGTTCCAGCCGTGGAAGAGGATGCGGCGATCGGACGGATTCTTGATGATGGTGTCCAGGCACTGGCGCAGTTGGTCCACCGCCTTGTAGAGCAAGACTTGCGGCGCAGCGCCCTGCTCGCCGGCCAGTTCGCCAATGCGGCTGTAGCCGCGCGCCAGGGCGTCTTCCACTTGCCGCTGAGCCTGCGCCTGGCTCATGTCAACGAGCTTGTAGGCTGGCCACTGGCGCCATTGCACGCCGTAAACCGGGCCGAGGTCATCCATCTGAAGGCGATACGGATTGGCCAGCCATTGGGCGTTCTCGTTCGCATTCTGGTCCCACACCTTGCAGCCCAGGGCGCGGAATTCGGCCGCGCTTCGCGACGCCCTCAAGAAGCCCACCATCTCGCCGACCGCCGACTTGAAGGCCAGCTTCTTCGTCGTCACCGCCGGAAACCCCTGCTGCAAGTCGAAGCGCAGCATCGCGCCCGGGATGCTCAGCGTACGGATGCCGGTGCGGTTGTCCTGCCAGCTGCCTTGATCGAAGACGTTGCGGACGAGGTCGAGGTATTGCTGCATGGCGAAAAACGCTGGGGTCGAATGGCGTGGAAAGGTCGCGCGGCGGCTGTGGCCGAGCCGGTCGGCATTGTCTCATCCTGCTGCCCGGCGCGTCGGGGCGCCTGTCAGGTCGCCTTGCTAGAAGCGGCCCAGGGCGCCCATCCGCCACGCCAGGTAGAGGCCGGTCACCGCCAGCGTCGACAGCGTGACCGGAATGCCGACCCGCGCATGCCGCCGCCAGTCGATCACCACGCCGCGCCGGGCCGCGGCATCCACCACGATCAGGTTGGCGATGCTGCCGACGATGAACAGGTTGCCGGCGAACGTGCTCGCCAGCGCCAGCAGCGGCCCGGCCATCGGGTCCTTGGCAACGGGCAGCAAGAGCATGACAGCAGGCACGTTCGAGACGATGTTCGACAGCACGAAGGCCGCGCCGAACAGCGTGGCCGGGTGCTCCAGATGCAAGCCCAGCGCCGCCATGTCCTGCACGGCCCGGGCTGGCAGCCCGGTTCGCTGCAGCGCTGCATTGACGACGAACAGGCCCACGAACAGCACCAGCAGCTCCCAATCCACGAGCCCGAGCATTCGGCTCGATTGCAGCTTGCGGCTCATCAACAAGACGCCCGCACCCGTGAGCGCCACGACCTCGTGCGGCCACGGCGCGAACAGGAAGGCCAGCAGGATGATCAGCGCCACGCCCAGACCTTTGACCGTCTGCCAGCGATCCAGCGCGATCTGCGCTGCCTGCGGCGCCGCGACGCGCGCGCCCAGGTCCGGCAACAGCCAACGCCCGCGCGAGCCAAAGGCGATGATGGCCCAGGTGAGGATCAACCCGGCCAGCACGGGCAACGCCGCCTCGGCCGCATAGCCGGCGAACGGCAGACCCAGCGTCTGGCCGATCAGCATGTTCTGGGGATTGCCGATGAGCGTGGCCGCCGACCCGATGTTGGCCGCGCACGCCAGCCCCAGCAGGAAGGGAACCGGGTCGAGCCTGCGGCGCAGGCAGGCGTCCAGCAGCAGCGGTGTCATGGCCAGGCAGACGATGTCGTTGGAGAAAACAGCGGACAAAAGTGCCGCCGCCGCGATCAGCACAGCCAGCAACGCGCCCGGGGGAATCGACAGCCCAGCCAGTCTCAGCGTCACCCAGTCGTAAAAGCCGCCCAGGCGGATCTGCGCAGACACCACCATGAACGAGAACAGCAGCAGGACCGTCGGCAAGTGAATGGACTTCGCCGCCTGCTCCACGGTGAGCGCCTCGGTCGCGATCATCGCGATGGCGCCCAGCAGCGCGACCCCCGTGCGATCGAGCTGCAGGAAGGGCAGTCCGCCCAGGATCATCCCGAGGTAGACGAGGCCGAAAATGGTCAGGACGGTGAGAGTCACTCAGCCCCGAACAAGCAATGAACGTGCGACGAAGAAGCCAATGGCCGTCAGCGAAAGCGAGCCCGCCAGATGCAGACCCGCGGTGCCGAGTGCCCAGGCGTACTGCTGGCGGACGACCAGGCCCACCACTTCGAGCGAGAACGTCGAAAACGTGGTCAGCCCGCCCAGAAAGCCGGTGATGACCAGCAGCCGCCATTCGGACGCCAGCCCGACGCGGTGGCCGAAGTAGGCACTGGCCACGCCGATCAGCAGACCACCGACCAGGTTGGCTGCCACCGTGCCCATGGGCACCAGCGGAAACACCGGGTTGAGCCAAAGGCCCAGCCCCCAGCGCAACAAGGCGCCGAAACCGGCGCCGCAGAACACTGCAAGAAAGGGAAGAGCGCTCATCTTTGATGTGGGATGGCGTAGTGCACGCCGATGGCGCATCAGTTTAGCGGGCGACTGCCGTACTCGAAGGTGCCAGGCCATGGCGGTAGACTGGTGTGCATTCACTTCACGCACTGCCATGTCCGCCCCGTCCGCCGCCTCTGCCCCTGGTCCGCGCATTCACCTGATCTTCGCGCGGGCGCGCAACGGCGTGATCGGCAAGGGCGGCCAGATGCCCTGGCACCTTCCCGAAGACCTGGCCCACTTCAAGCGCCAGACCCAAGGCGCACCGGTGCTGATGGGGCGCAAGACCTGGGATTCGCTGCCGGCGCGCTTTCGGCCCCTGCCCGGCCGCCGCAACATCGTCATCACACGTCAGGCCGAATGGCAAGGCGAAGGCGCCGAACGCGCCTCGAGCCTGCATGACGCCATCGCCCTTTGCGCCGCAGCACCGCAGTTGTGGGTGATCGGCGGCGGCGAAATCTACGCGCAGGCCCTTCCGCTGGCCGCCAGCGTGGTCGTGACCGAGATCGAACGCGACTTCGACGGCGACACTTTCGCGCCGCAGCTCGATGCCTCCTGGCAAGAGGCGGCCCGCAGCGAACCGCAGATTGCCGCAAGCGACGGCCTGCCTTTTTCCTTCGTCACCTATGAGCGGCATCGGCCGTCCGGCGCTGCCTGAGGCACGCCTGCCCGACCCGCGGCGGCGCCGGCTCGCGCGCCTGCCGCTTCACCTCGCAGTGCTTGCCCTGGCGGCAGCGGCCTATCCGCAACGCACGCTCGCCAAGACCTCCGGCCTGGACGACGACGAGGATGTTCTCTTTCTGCCCGCGATAGCGCGCCTTCTCGACAACGGCCAGATCGAGGTCGACCTTCAGGCGTGGATCTTCGAGCGCGAGCGGATCCGCCTGCTCGATGCCGGGCTGGCACGCTACCTCGGTATCCAGCTGGAAAAGCTGTCGGCGACCGATCGCCTTCGCTACCTGCGACGCACCGAGATGTTTCATGCCGAACCCGAAGAGGGCAAGTCGCTGACGGTCGAGTTCGGACACGGCACGCCCACGATCAAGATGCCTGCGAGCAATGCTTCCGGACGCACCGGCCTGCGCGCCGTGGTGGAGCACCTGCCACTCAGGCCCATGTCGATGCAGAGCCAGCTGGACAAGTCGATGAGCTGGGTGCACTTCCACACCGTGCTGGGCGGCTCCCCGCCCCGGCGCATCGAAGGCCGCGCGTTGCTGGTGCCCAGCGAGGGCTTGTCGGTGGTCTCGGACATCGACGACACCGTCAAGAGAACCGACGTGCGCAACCAGCATCAGATGATGCTCAACACGTTTGCACGTCTCTTCGAGGCGGTGCCTGGAATGGCCAGGCGCTATCGGGAGCTCGCCCGGGAACCGAACACCTGCTTTCACTACCTGTCATCGAGCCCGCTGCAACTGCTGCCCTCACTCAAGCGCTTTCTCAACGAGGCCAAGTTTCCGCCCGGCAGCATGCACCTGCGCGAGAGCACGCGCATGCGCGACTGGGTGCCCGCGGACGGCGACTCCCGGGCGCACAAGCTGGGCGTCCTGCAGCGGCTCGTGGCTGACTTTCCCAACCGGCGCTTCCTGCTGGTGGGCGATTCCGGCGAAGTGGATCCCGAGGTCTATGGCGAGATGGCACGCACGCGAACCGACCGCATCGAAGCCGTGCTGATCCGCGACGTGACCAGCGAAGGCCGCAATGCCGAACGCTACCGCCAGGCCTTCGCCGGCGTGGATGAATCGCGCTGGCACATCTTCAAGGATGGCGAGGACTGGCCGCTGGGCTGAGCATGCCCGCCCTGGAGTCAGTCGAGCGCGACGAACACCCGGCCGTTTTCGATCTTCACCGGGTAGGTGCGCACATCGTCGATGAGCGGTGCGCACATTGCCTTGCCGCTGCGCACGTCGAAGCGACCTTGATGCAATGGGCATTCGATTTCGTAGCCTTCGAGAAAGCCTTCGCACAGGCGTGCGTGGGCGTGGGTGCACAAGTCGTCCGTTGCGAAAACCTCGGCGCCGACGCGATAGAGCGCCAGTTCCAGCCCCTCGACCTGGACGCCCTTGACGTCTTCGGCCGGCAACTCGTCGAGGGCCGCGGCGTCGACCCAGAAGTCGTGGTTCGCCGGCTGTGCGCCGCCCACGGAAGGTGAATCAGGTTGCTGGCTCATGTCAGATCGGATAGATGATGGAGTTGGGCACCAGTTCGGTGTCGTACACCGCCAGGCGTGATGCGAACTTCAAGCCGGTGTCGGTGCGGACGACGATGTCGATGTAGCGGCCCACGTTGAAGACGGTGCTGGGTTCGCTCAGCTTGGTGCGAAATACGGCGTAGTTGGCTTCGCTATGGATGGTGCCGTCGGCGTCGACACGATGCACGAGCGGCATACCGACCACATGCCGCTGGTAGTACGGGTCGTGGAACAACGTCTCGCGGATGCCGTAGACGCGGTCTTCCAGCATGCCCCTGCTTTCGAAGGAGAGCGTGGCCAGCGGCAAGCCCTGCTCGTGGTTCTCGCGCGGCTGTAGGCGGTAGCTGCACGTCTCGGTGAAGAAGGCGGGCCACGCATCCCACTGGCCGGAATCGACGGCGCGTGCGTAGTCGGCGTAGAGCTGCGCCAGGGCAAGGTAGTCCTTGGGATCGATCATCTCAGCGCTCCATCACTTCACGCCAGTAGCGGTACATGCCGCGGATGAGCGTCTCGGTGACCATGTGCTCGGTGTTCTCCACCTCGCGCCCGCCCAGTTCGGCCATGGCACGGTGAAAGGGCTTCTGCTCGAAGCCCTGCTGGGAAAACTCGATCACCTCGCCATCGTCCGCCGACACGAATCCGGCCGGGCCGAACAGGTTGGCCTGGCGCAGGCGACGCTGCGTCATTTCCTCGGTGTCGTCCTCGAAGCCGAAATGCGTCCACACGAAGTCGAAGGTGTCCGGGCCCACGGGCTGGATGTGCCGCGTCGACACGCTGTTGACCTGCTGCTGGAGGATCACGCTGGGAAACAGCGTCGTCATCACCGCAGTCGGCCCACCCCACCAAGGTTCGGGGACGATGTCCAGGAAGCGCGGGTCCTTGAGCTGCATGCTTTGCTTGAAGCTCGACACCTGCGTCACCTGACTGGCCTGCGACGCGTCGCCGCCTGTGCCGCGCGTCGAGATCATCGCCGCGTGCCGCCCATGAGCGTCCATCCTGAGCTGCGACTTGTTGTCCGCGCGCCAGAGCCCGAAGGTGACGAACCAGGTGTGCAGCAACCCAGGGTGGTAGGGGTCCTTGATGTTCTCCTGCATCAACTTCCAGTTGCCCGGGATTCGCTGGCGGTTGTAGCCGAGGATCTTGAGTTTTCGGCCATTGAACAGGCGGTCGAAGTAGTGCAGCACCTCAGGACCGATGAACTCCTCCAGCGACGGAACGTCCGGATCGAACGAAGCGAACACCACGCCGCCCCGGCAAGCCACCTTCAGCTTGTTGAGGCTGTTGTCTTCCAGTTTGAAGTCGGCCGGCATGCCGCCATGCACCTGGCCGTCCTGCTTCACGCCGCGGCGAAACGGCACCCCTTGCAGATCGCCCGAAAGCGAATAGTTCCATTGGTGATAAGGGCAGGTGAAATCCTTGCGGTTGCCGCTGCGCTCGCGGCAAAACCGCATTCCGCGGTGGGCGCAGACGTTTTCCACCACATGCACCCGGCCCTCCATGTCGCGCACCATGATGACGGAGCGCTCGCCGATCACGCTGCGACGAAAGTCGCCAGGCTCGGGGATCTCCGCTTCCAGGCCCACGTAGCACCAGTGGCCCTTGTAGAAGAAGCGCTCCAGTTCCTTGCGATGCTGGCTCTCGCCCTGGTAGACCATGAATGGAATGCGGCTGGTCTTGTCCGATTCCCAGCGAGGCTCGGCCGGAAAGACGGGCACGCCGTCGATTGGACTGTTCATGGGGTGTCTCCTGATCAAGCTTCGGACCCGCGAGCAGGTCCTGAATACGCATGATCGGAAGCTCGAAGACATTTGCCAATAGAATTTTGTGAATTCACGAAATCACGGATGTGAATACCGCAACGACCGAAGACCGATGAACCTGCGCGACATCGACTTGAACCTGCTGCTGGTGTTCGATCGCATGCTGGCCGAAAGGCGCGTGTCGGCGGTGGCTCAAAGCCTCGGCCTTTCGCAGCCGGCGGTAAGCAATGCATTGGCACGACTGCGGCGCGCGTTGGGCGATGAGCTGTTCCTGCGCACTGCCCAGGGCATGGTCCCCACCCCTTTGGCCATGCAGTTGGCCGAGCCGGTGGCCGCCGCCATGAGCGCACTGCACGGGGCGCTCAACCAGAGCACGGCCTTCGATCCGGCGACCAGCACGCGCAGCTTCACACTGGCGATGACCGACATCGGAGAGGTCTACTTCACACCACGCCTCATGGAGCGGCTGAACCAGGTGGCGCCCGGCATTCGCATCAGCACGGTGCGCAACACCGCCGTGAACCTGCGCGACGAGATGGAAGCGGGCCAGGTGGACATCGCCATCGGCCTGTTGCCGCAACTCAAGGCGGGCTTTTATCAGCGGCGCCTTTTCATGCAGCGCTACGTCTGCCTCTTCGGCAAGCAGCATCCACTTGCGGCGAAGTCACGCTTGACGCTGAAGGACTTCGCGTCGGCCGATCATGTCCTGATCCAGGCCGCTGGCACCGGGCATGGCCAGGTGGACGAACAGATGGCCGCGCAGGGCATCGCGCGGAAGGTGCGGCTGGTGGTGCCGCATTTCGTGGCGGTGGGCCACATCCTTCAGAGCCAGCCGATGATCGCCACCGTGCCTGAAAAGCTGGCGCGCGCACTCGCCGAGCCTTTCGGGCTGGCGGTGCGCGCGCATCCTGCAGATCTGCCGCAGGTGGCCATCAATGCCTTCTGGCACGCGCGCTTTCATCGCGAGCCCGGCAATCGATGGCTTCGAGAGCTGCTGACCGAGACCTTCGCCGAAGGCTGATCGGACCAGCAGCCCGACGATCAGGCCGGCAGCAGGACCTTGTCGATGATGTGGATCACGCCGTTGGTGTTGAACACATCGGGCGTCGTGATGTTGGCCACGCGGTTCTTCACGTCGGTGATCTGATAGCTGTCGCTGATCCGCACCACGCCACCTTGCAGCGTCGTGCGCGAGCTGTCGCGGCGCAGTTCCACCTTGGTCAGGCGCGCCTGCAGCACGTGATAACTCAGGATCTTCTTCAGGTTCTCAGTGTCGGCGAGCATCGCTGCTTCGGTCAGGTTGAGTTCGACCAGCAGCGCGGCGAAGGCGGCGTTGCTCGGTGCGAGCACGGTGAACGGGCCGGCGCCTTCCAGGGTCTGGGTCATTCCTGCTGCAGCCAGAGCGGCCGTGAAGCTGGTCAGCTCAGAGTTGGTTGCAGCCGTCTGCGAGATGTTCTTGTTCTCGGGCAACATGACACGGTCGAGCGTGTGCAGCACGCCGTTCGCCGCGAGCGAATCGGTGCTGATGACGCGGCCGGTGCGGCTGCGGCCGTCCGTGAACTGCAGCGTGTTGTTGCCCACGTCGTCGATCTTGAAGAAGCCGCCGCCGATCGGCTCGATTGCCTCGCCTTCCGGGATGGTTTCGCGAAGCATCGTCTTGCCCAGGATGTGGAAGTTCAGCACGGCCGTCAGCGTCTGCTTGTCTGCAAACAACTGATCCTTGCTCACGCCCAGTTCGCCCAGAAGCGCGTTGAAGGCATCGTTGGTCGGCGCGAAGGCGGTGTTGCTGCCCGACTGGCTCAGGCGCTCGCGCAGCCCGGCGGTGTTGATGGCTTCGACCCAGACGCTCAGCTCGGGCTTGGACTCGCTCAACTGCATCAGGTTCTTGCGATCGTTGATCTCCGAGCTGATGCTGTCGCCACCGCCCCCGCCGCAGGCTTGCAGCAGAGCAGCGCCACCAAAGGCAGCGAAGGACAGCAGCACCTGGCGGCGGCGCTTGAAGGGGGCAGTTGCGTTTTGCATTGTTGGACTCCTGGTCTCGGGCAGTTGAAAACTTCGCATGCACTCAATCGATGCAGCGCATAAAACTTGGTGGCCGAAGTTTCTGCGTCACATCCACGCCGATCGGCAAGCCAGTGGCGCGACCGGGCGTAGGACGACCCGGGGGTAATGAAGGACAGCGCAAGTCCTGTCCGACACGCTTTTGTCAGCCGTCACGCTGCGGCTTAAGACGAAGTTCTGCACTGCCGCCTGGGCGACTGCGGCGCCCGGCCGTCGCCGGCTATGCTTGCGCCGAGACATCCGCAACCGAAAAGGACACGCTCCATGAAGACACGCATCACCGAACTCTTCGGCATCGAACACCCCATCATTCAGGGCGGCATGCACTTCGTCGGCCTGGCCGAACTGGCGGCGGCCGTCTCCAATGCGGGCGGGCTGGGCATCATCACCGGCCTGACGCAGAAGACCCCGGAACTGCTGGCCCGCGAAATCGCCCGCTGCCGCGAGATGACGGACAAGCCCTTCGGCGTGAACCTCACATTCCTGCCGACCGTGTCGTCGCCGGACTATCCGGGCTACATCAAGGCGATCATCGATGGCGGCGTGAAGGCGGTCGAGACGGCCGGCAACAACCCGCAGAAGTGGCTGCCCGTGCTCAAGGAGGCCGGCATCAAGGTGATCCACAAGTGCACGTCGGTGCGCCATTCGCTCAAGGCGGAGGCGATCGGCTGCGACGCGGTGAGCGTCGACGGCTTCGAATGCGGCGGCCATCCTGGCGAGGACGACATTCCCAACTTCATCCTGCTGCCCAGGGCGGCCGAAGAACTCAAGATCCCCTTCGTCGCCTCCGGCGGCATGGCCGATGGCCGTTCGCTGGTGGCTGCCCTGGCGCTGGGCGCCGAGGGCATGAACATGGGCACGCGCTTCATCGCCACCAAGGAGGCGCCAGTGCACGAGAACGTCAAGCAGGCCATCGTCGCCGCCAGCGAACTCGACACGCGCCTGGTCATGCGGCCGCTGCGCAATACCGAGCGGGTGCTGACCAACGAAGCGGTGGAGCGCCTGCTGCAGAAGGAGCGCGAACTCGGTGCCTCGATCAAGTTCGAGGACATCATCGAGGAGGTGGCCGGCGTCTACCCGCGCATCATGCAAAAGGGCGAGATGGAAGCCGGCGCCTGGTCGTGCGGCATGGTGGCTGGCCTGATCCACGACGTGCCGACGGTCAAGGAACTGATCGACGGCATCATGGCGCAAGCCGAAGGCCTGATCCGCCAGCGCCTCGCTGGCATGCTGGGCTGACGCGACGGCCCCGGGCGGCGCGGCCGGGCAGGCTGACAATACGGGCCATGCCCACCAGACGCTCCCGGGATCAAGCCATCGACCAGCAGGTGCCGCTGCCCACGGCGCCTGAAGTGCGGCGACGGCCGCGCCAGTCACGGGCTCAGCAGAGCGAGAAGGCGTTGCGGGATGCCTTCGTCCGCGTGTTGCTCGAACGCGGCTACGCCAAGACCACCATCCGGGAAGTCGCCGCGGTGGCTGGCGTCGGGGTAGGCACCTTCTACGAGTATTTCGGGAACATGCGCGCGCTGGCCGCCAAGTGGATCAGCGACACCGTCAAGGACGCCGAACGCCAGTTGCGGCAGACCTTCGACGCCCGGTGCGGGCAGCCGGCAACCAGCATCGTGGACGCCATGATCGACACGCAGGTGCGCACGATCCTCGATCAAGCGCAGACCTGGACGCTGCTCTTCACCCTGGAGCGCCAGATCTCCACGCCCAGCGCGTTTCGACGCCACTACGACGCATGGGTCCAGACGTGGGGCGACGCGCTGGCATGCGCGTCGGACCCGCCACCTGCCGATCGCCTGCCGATGGTCGCGCGCATGGTCCATGCCGTCACCTATGGCTGGATCTCGCAATGCCTGCTGACGGCCGAGCCGCCGCTTTCCGAACAGACGCTGCGTGACGAGCTCAAGCTGGCGGTGCATGGCTACATGCAGCATTCGCGCACAATGCCCTGATCATTTTCGCCAAGCCGACCGAAGCTTCCATCGTCATGAGAATCGCCACCTGGAACGTCAACTCCCTCACCGCCCGACTGCAGCACGTGCTGGATTGGCTTGCGGCCAATCCGGTCGACGTGCTGTGCCTGCAAGAGCTCAAGCTCACGGACGACAAGTTCCCGCTGGACGCCCTCGCCGCTGCCGGCTACGAGGCGGCCGTGTTCGGCCAGAAAACCTACAACGGCGTGGCCATCCTGAGCCGCGCCCCCGTGCAAGACGTGGTGCGTAACATCGTGGGCTTCACGGATGAGCATTCGCGCGTGATCAGCGCCACCATCGAAACCCCTCTGGGCAGCGCGCGCCTTGTCAACGGCTACTTCGTCAACGGCCAGGCGCCGGGCACGGACAAGTTCGACTACAAGATGCGCTGGCTTGAGGCATTGCGCGACTGGCTCCAGAAGGAACTGCAGGCCAACCCCCGGCTGGTTCTAGTGGGTGACTTCAACATCGCGCCGGAAGATCGCGACAGCTTCGACCCCGTGGGCTTGCGCGAGACCATCCATCACACGACCCAGGAACGCGATCATTTCCGGGCCTTGCTGCAATTGGGGCTTGTCGACAGCTTTCGCCTGTTCGACCAGCCCGAGAAGAGCTATTCGTGGTGGGACTACCGCATGCTGGGCTACCAGAAGAACCGCGGCCTGCGCATCGATCACATCCTGGTCAGTCAGGACCTGGTACCGGCGGTCAAGGCCTGCACCATCGACCGCGTGCCGCGCAAGTGGGCCAAGCCGAGCGACCACGCACCGGTGATCCTGGAGCTTTGAACGCGCACAAGGTCGGGCACAATGCCGCGACCATGCGAAGCTCCACCTCGTCCTTTCGCGGCGGGATCCATGCCCTGGCGTTGATCCTGTTTCTCTCCGGCTGTGCCCAGTCGCCTTTTGGCTCCAAAGACGAACAACCGCCTTCGAGTCAGGCTGTGGACGAGACCACCATCTCCGTTCAGACGCCCCAGATCAAGGCCTACCGCAAAGTGGCTGCGCGCCACGTCTACAGCAAGTACGCCAAGCGCATCTACCCGAGCAAGATTCCACCGCTGGTCTACGCCGTGGTGGTGGTCGAGACTCACCTGGATGCCAACGGCAACGTGACGCGCGTTGCCTTCAGCCGCACGCCCGAGCATGCGCCGGAAGTGCCGCCGCAGATTGCCGAGATGATTCGTTCGGCCTCGCCGTTTCCCAATCCCGGCTCGGTCGGCGCGCACACCTACGTCGACACCTGGCTTTGGGACAAGAGCGAGCGCTTCCAGCTCGATACGCTGACCAAAGGCCAGCTGAGCCGCTGACGGCCGGGCGCGGGCGCCCTACTCTTCGCCTTCGCCAGCGCGGTCCAGGTGCAGCTCCGCGATCTTGCGGGTGATGGTGTTGCGCCCGATGCCGAGCTTTTGCGCAGCCTCGATGCGGCGTCCCCGCGTGTTGGCCAGGGCCGTGAGGATGAGCCGCGATTCGAAGCGGCGGGTCAGCGCCTCCCAGACATCGTGATGACCGGCAGCCAGCAAGGCCTGCGCCTCTTGTTCGAGCCCTGCTTCCCAAGAGGCCGAACTCGATGCAGGCACGGATGGCGCCGCTGGCGACGCCAACGCAGGAGTCCCAGCCATCGTCGACGCAGTCGCAGTGGTCACCGCGATGGCCGCGGCAGGGTCCGCGCCGGCATCGGAAGCGGACGCTGGCGTGGCGATCGCGCCAGCGAAGGCCGGCATCGCCGCCTCGCCAGACGCACCTGCGGCCAGGCCAGCCGAAGCGCCCGCATTGCCCACCAGCACTTCGGGCGGAAGATCCTTGGGTTCGATCAACTGCGCGGGCGCCATCACCGTCAGCCAATGGCAGATGTTCTCCAGTTGCCGCACGTTGCCCGGGAAGCCGAAGAACGACAGCTGCGACAACGCCGCATCCGAGATCCGCTTCGGGTCGACGCCCAACTGCTTGGCGCTTTGCTGCAGGAAGTGGCGGGTCAGCGAAGGGACATCTTCGCGCCGCTCGCGCAGCGCCGGCAGACGCAGGCGAATGACGTTGAGCCGATGGAACAAGTCTTCGCGGAACACGCCCTGCTTGACGCGCTGCTCCAGGTCCTGATGGGTGGCGGCGATCACGCGCACATTGGCCTTGACGGCATTGTGGCCACCGACGCGATAGAAGTGGCCATCGCTCAGCACGCGCAGCAGGCGCGTCTGCAGGTCGAACGGCATGTCGCCGATTTCGTCCAAGAACAGGGTACCGCCCTCGGCCTGCTCGAAGCGGCCGCGACGCATGGTCTGTGCGCCGGTGAACGCGCCGCGTTCATGGCCGAAGAGTTCGCTTTCCAGCAGGTCCTTGGGAATCGCCGCCGTGTTGATGGCCACGAAAGGCCCGCTGGCGCGCGGCGAATGCTTGTGCAGCGCGCGCGCCACGAGTTCCTTGCCCGAGCCCGATTCGCCGGTGATGAGCACCGTCACATTGCTTTGCGACAGGCGGCCAATGGCGCGGAACACGTCCTGCATCGCAGGTGCCTGGCCCAGCATTTCGGGCGCCGCCACCATGCGTTCTTCGGCCACTTCCTCGCGTTGGCTCTCGTCCACGGCGCGGCGGATGAGCTCGACGGCGCGGGGCAGGTCGAATGGCTTGGGCAGGTATTCGAAGGCGCCACCCTGGAAGGCCGATACGGCACTGTCCAGGTCGGAATAGGCGGTCATGATGATGACGGGCAGCCCTGGCAGCTTCTCCTTGATCTTTTCGAGCAGGTCCAGGCCCGAGCCGCCGGGCATACGGATGTCGCTGACCAGCACCTGCGGCCCCTGGCTTTCGTCGTCGGCGGCGTCCTCGAGTGCCGCGAGTACTTCGCGCGTGTTGGTGAAGCTGCGCGTGGGCAGTTCTTCGCGCAGCAGCGCCTTCTCGAGTACGAAGCGGATCGATTGGTCGTCGTCAACTATCCAGATCGGCTTCATGCAGTTCCTTGTGGCTTGCTGTTCATGGCAGCGGTATCAGTATCTTGAAATCGGTTCGGCCCGGCTTGCTCTCGCATTCGATCACGCCATGGTGTTGTTGTACGAAAGTCTGCGCCAGCGTGAGCCCCAGTCCGGTACCGCCTTCACGCCCCGATACAAGGGGCAGAAAGATGCGGTCCTTGATCGTGTCCTGCACGCCGGGGCCGTTGTCGATGACATGCAATTCCAGTGCCAATCGATACCACTGCTTGTTGAAGATCACCTGGCGCACGACGCGCGTCTTGAACGTGATGACGGCGTCGCCCGCCGCGCGGCGTTCGGCCAAAGCCTGCGCGGCGTTGTGCGCGATGTTGAGCGTGGCCTGGATGAGCTGCTCGCGATCGCCGCGGAATTCGGGAATCGACGGATCGAAGTCGCGCTCCACCGTGAGACCGGTCGGAAACTCGGCCATGAGCACCGAGCGCACTCGCTCGCAGACCTCGTGAATATTCACGTCGCCCACCACATGCGGACGACGATGCGGCGCAAGCAAGCGATCGACCAGGGTCTGCAGTCGATCAGCCTCGTGGATGATGACCTGCGTGTACTCGATCAGGTCGCGCGATTCCACTTCCATTTGCAGCAGCTGTGCGGCGCCGCGAATGCCGCCCAGCGGATTCTTGATCTCGTGCGCGAGGTTGCGGATGAGTTCCTTGTTGGCCCGCGCCTGTTCCAGAAGACGCTCCTCGCGATCGGCGCGCACCTGCTGATCGAGCGGCGTCATCTCGATCACCAGTTCGCCTTTTCGCTCGGCCATGGCCAGCGTGACTTGCACGGCCATGGGCTCGTGGCTCGCGCGACGCAGTTGGGCCTCGTAGCGCAAAGTGGCGAAGTCGTTGGCGCGAGCGCCTTCGATGGCGGTGGCCAGCACATGCGGCTCGAAGAAGAAGGCGCCGAAGTTCAGCCCTTCGAGCGTTCGGCGCGAGCTGCCCAACGCGTCTTCGAGCGCTGCGTTGGCAAAGATCAGCGTGCCGTCATCCTTGATGACGGCAATCAGCGTGGCCAGCAGGTCGAAGGCCAGGAAGCGCTTGGCGGGAAGGATGGGTTTGCCGAAGGCCATGATGCGTCAGGCCTTCCTGCAGTCCCGCGCACGGCCCGTTGGCCGCGCGTTGGATGCGATCAGTTGGAGGTTGGCGGCAGGCGCTGGAGTTCGCGGCGAATGCCCGCGATGTCGCTCTCGTTGCGCTCGACCTGCGCCTTCATCTCGGCCACGCGGTCCAGGTACTTCTGGTAGTTGCGTGATTCGGAGCCCTGCTTCTCGGGCTCGCCATTGTTGTATTCCTTGAGCAGCTCGGCCTGTCGCGCCTCGGCCTTGCGCAGTTCGGACTCGAGCACGGTGCGAGCCTCGCCGTCGCGCTGGCGCTGCAGCGTGTCTTCCACACGCGGGCTGCCCGCCGGGGAACGCGCGGCGCTGGCCGTGCTGGTGGACGAGCCGCCGCTGTAGCGCGGCGTCTGCACCACCGTCACATTGCCGCCTTCGATGGGCTTGCAGTTGCGCTTCTGCGCTGACACCGCATCGTTCGTGTATTCGTTGCCGCAGCGCCAGACGCGGGTCTGCGCATTGGCAGACAGGGCAAGAAAGGTCAACGTGGCGGCCAGCAGGCATGGGATGTGGCGAAGCTTCATGATCTTGGCGAGGTGGCTGGCAATTGACGCATTTTGAAGCAAATTGCGGTCAACGCACACGGGCATCACCCCACTAACAAAAAGGGACGGCACTGCCGTCCCTTGCGCTTTGGAACCAAAGGCCTCAGGTCCAACGACCATGAGGCCGCATGGCTTACAGCGAGTAGTACATGTCGAATTCGACCGGGTGCGGCGCCATGCGGAAGCGCGTCACTTCCTGCATCTTCAGTTCGATGTACGCATCGATGAAGGCGTCGGTGAACACGCCACCCTTGGTCAGGAAGCCGCGGCCCTTGTCCAGGTATTCGAGCGCCTGGTCGAGGCTGTGGCAGACGGTCGGGATCTTCGCGTCTTCTTCCGGCGGCAGGTGGTACAGATCCTTGGTGGCGGCTTCGCCCGGATGGATCTTGTTCTCGATGCCGTCGAGGCCAGCCATCAGCAGGGCCGAGAAGCACAGGTACGGGTTGGCCAGTGGATCGGGGAAGCGCGCTTCGATGCGGCGGCCCTTGGGGTTGCTCACGAACGGGATGCGGATCGAGGCCGAGCGGTTCTTGGCCGAGTAGGCCAGCTTGACCGGGGCTTCGAAGCCGGGCACCAGGCGCTTGTAGCTGTTGGTGCCGGGGTTGGTGATGGCGTTGAGCGCGCGAGCGTGCTTGATGATGCCGCCGATGTAGTACAGCGCGGTGTCGGACAGGCCGGCATAGCCGTCGCCGGCGAACAGGTTCTTGCCGTCCTTCCAGATCGACTGGTGCACGTGCATGCCGGAGCCGTTGTCGCCCTGGATGGGCTTGGGCATGAAGGTGGCCGTCTTGCCGTAGGCGTGGCAGACATTCCAGATCACGTACTTGAGCTTCTGCGTCCAGTCGGCGCGCTCGACCAGCGTGCTGAACTTGGTGCCGATTTCGTTTTGGCCAGCGCCAGCGACTTCGTGGTGGAACACTTCGACCGGGATGCCCAGGCTCTCGAGCACCAGCGAGATTTCGGCGCGGATGTCTTGCGTGCTGTCGACCGGGGGAACCGGGAAGTAGCCGCCCTTGACGGTGGGACGGTGGCCGGAGTTGCCGCTTTCGTACTTCTTGCCGGTGTTCCACGGTGCTTCGTCCACGTCGACTTCGACGAAGCTGCCCGACATGTCGGCCTTCCAGCGCACGTCGTCGAAGATGAAGAACTCTGGCTCGGGACCGAAGAAGGCGGTGTCGCCCAGGCCCGTGGACTTCAGGTAGGCCTCGGCCTTCTTGGCGATGGAGCGCGGATCGCGATCGTAGGGCTTGCCGTCGGCGGGCTCGAGCACGTCGCAGGTCAGGTTGAGGGTGGTTTCCTCGAAGAACGGATCGATGACGGCCGAGTTGGGATCGGGCATCAGCAGCATGTCGGACGCTTCGATACCCTTCCAGCCGGCGATGGAGGAGCCGTCGAAGGCGTGGCCAGCCGAGAACTTGTCTTCGTCAAAAGCCGAAACAGGCACGGTCACGTGCTGTTCCTTGCCGCGGGTATCGGTGAAGCGGAAGTCGACGAACTTGACCTCGTTTTCCTTGACGAGTTTGAGTACATCGGCGACGGACTTGGCCATCAATTTCTCCTGATTGGACGGGTTGTGAAGATTTGCTGTGAGCAAGGATGCAGGTTCTGTGCCACTTGCCGGCGCATGAGCGCCCCACAATTGGATCAGTGGATTGCACCATTATGGTGCCTACTGAGATTGGACGAAAAAGACTCTCGTTAGCGCACCAATTCGGGGCCAAGGCGCGCATCAAAGCTGTGCAAGCCCTGCAGGAGCGAAGTGTAGGCCTCGTCGAGGCGTTCCGGGTCGCCTTTGACGCCGAGTTCGATGTGACGACCGTATTGCGGGTGGTCGACGCTGGGGAGACTGAAGACCTTGATGCCCGCGAACCGGGCTTCGATGGCCTGCATGAGGGGCGTCAGCGTCGCTTCCATGGCGCCGAAGACGATCACCGACTTCTCGCGCACCGTGCTCGCCGCAAAAAGGTGCGCGTACTGTTGGTCGAGCACCTGCTCGATCATGGGCCAGGCCATGACGGGAAAGCCCGGGACGAAGTGCACGTCCGCCACGCTGAAGCCGGGAATCTTGTTGTACGGATTGAGGATCAGGCGTGCGCCCTGCGGAAACACGCCCATGTTCAGCCGGTGGACGTTGTCGGCGCGGTCGGGCTCGTAGGGCACGCCCTGTTCACGCGCCGTGTCCTGCATGCGCTCCCGGATCAGCGCTTCGGCCTGGGGATGCAGCTCGAGCGGCAATCCCAAGGCCGCAGCGGCGCACTGGCGCGTGTGGTCGTCCGGCGTGGCGCCAATGCCGCCGGTGGAGAACACCACGTCGCCACTTTCGAATGCGTGGCGCAAGGCCGCCGTGATGCGCGCCGGCTCGTCGCCGACGTATTGCGCCCACGACAGCGAAAGCCCGCGTGCGGCGAGCAGTTCGATCACCTTGGGCATGTGCTTGTCCAGGCGCTTGCCCGACAGGATTTCGTCGCCGACGATGATGAGGCCGAAGCTGCGTGGTTCTGAGGTGGTCATGTCAGGGAGCTTTCCATTGACTGGTCGCGGCCGCCGTGACGTCGGTCGTGGCGCTTTCGGGCAGCGCCGGGACTGCCGCCGCTTGTTCGGCGGCGCGCTCGGCGCGTTGCCGGGCCAGCGCGTCCAGGCAGTAGTGTGCGAACCAGAGCGCTGAGAAGGCGAACACCAGGGTGTAGATCCAGATGGCCAGCGGAATGAGCACGAAGAACGCCGCCGCGAACACCACCCCCGAAGCCCAGACAATGCTCGGCGCCGCCCCCAGGTATCCGCACAGCACGCCGATCCCCATCAGCGGCCAGCGGTGCGCACGCAGCAGTTGCCGCCGTTCGTCCGCACTGGCGTGCTCGGCCAGGGCATCGAAGCTCATCACCTGGTAGGTGAGCCAGCCCCAGATGATGGGTGGCAGAACGATCACCAGCGGGGGAACCAGCCACAAGGGAATGGAAACCACCAGGGCCAGCATGGCCAGCAACGTCAAGCCGAGCGAGCGGAACACGCTCAGAAAGAACGATGCACCATGCTTTTCCTGCAGGACAGGAAATCGCCGCTTAGCCACCAGTCCCGTCAGCGCCGGCGCCATCATGCCGGCCACGATCAGCAGCGAAACAACCACGACGACCGGCGTGGCCAGGAAGATGACGCCCATGGGGGCCAGCACGTCCTTGAAGTTGGCGGCGTCGGCGCCGATCCAGCCCCAGAAGGTCGACAGGATGGGCCAGGCGTCGAGCGCCTCGCGCATCCAGGCCACGGCGGGCGTCCAGTAGAAGTAGCCCAGCCCAACGCCCACGATCGCCATCAACGCCAGCGGCGCCAATGAAAGGACGATGACGCGCGGATGCAGGCAGTAGGCGACGGCGCGCCAGAAGGAATCGAGTAGGAGTCGCATCGGTGCCCGAGCATAGCGCGGGCGGCCCCCGCCTCAGCCCTGTCCGGCCAAGCGCTTCAGGCCCAGCCACTGCTGCGCCCAGAACCCGCGCCCGTAGTCGCGCAGACGGCCCTGGTCGTCGGGCTCGACCTGGTCGCGAATGCCGGTCGGGTCGTAGCGGTGACTGAAGTCGCCGCTGCGAAAGAGCATGTCCCACCAGGGCAGGAGCACGCCGAAGTTGTGTCCGCCCAGGCGCGGTATGGCCTTCTCGGCAAACTCGCCGTCGCGCACCGGCGCCTCGTGGCCCAGCCCGATCGAGTGATGCAGGCGGTGGAAACGTGGGCTGACCCACAGCCGCTCGCCCAGCGTGCCGAAGTGCAGGCGCAGGTTGGCGTGCTGCAGGCTTTCGCTAAGTTGCGTCAGCGCCACCAGCGCAATGAATTGGCCGGGCGCCACGCCGATCAACTGTGCAACGACCACGAAGATGAGGTCTCGCAACGCATCGTCGAGCAGATGGTTGCGGTTGTCGGACCACATCGTCATCTGGCGTTGCGAGTGATGCAGCGAATGCAGGCTCCACCACCAGCTCAGTCCATGCTGGCCGCGGTGGATCCAGTAGTCGACGAAATCCATCACGACCAGGTACAGCAGGAACGAGACCCACGCCACGTCGGTCACGCCCGGCCAGATGGCATCGAGCTGCCAACCATTCCATCCGGCGGCGTGAAGCGGCCCCACCACGCCATCGAAGAAAGGCTGCAGCAGGAAGAACATCACCAGACGGAACAACCCCAGCCGATGCAGCAGCGTGTAGAGCACGTCGGTGCGCACGGCGGCGCGGTCGGTCACCCGATACACCGGCCGAAGCCGCTCCAGCGGACCGATGATCGCGAGCATCACGGCAAGCTGGACGACACCGACCAGCAGCCAGCCCGTGGCATCGAAGGCGTCTTCCACCCAGCCGCCCAGCCCGACCGCGAAGACGACCGGCTGCACGACCGTCTCGAACAGCCAGACCTGGGCTGCCGAGAAGACATCGGACAAGGCGTCGAAGATCATTCCAATCCCTCGATCAGGCCATCAAGGCTGCCGAGCCGGCGTGGGCGTGGCGGCCGCGGCGGGCTGATCATGCGCGGCGATCCATTCCTTGTATTTCGGATGCTCGCGCAGCGTGCGAAAGCAGAAGCCTTCGCGCTTGAGGCCGACGATCAGGGGCTCCAGGACCGCCGGCGCCCAAGGGTCCTGGCGGGAGCGAATGCCCAGGTGTGCCAGGAGGATGTCGCCCGCACGGATGTTCTGCAGGGCCTGCGCCAGCAGCTTGTCGTTCGGATACTTGTCGCTGGGCAGCTCATCCCCCAGGAAGCCGGCGGGCGACCAGCCCACATGCTCGTAGCCGCATTTGCGGGCCTCGGCCAGCAGCTTGGGCGACGTCTTGCCGCCCGGGGCGCGGAACAGCGGCAAGGGTTTCTTTCCGGTCAGGTCGACGATGCGCTGCGAGGCCTGTTCGATGTTGGCGCAGTACTCGGCCGCCGTCCAGGTGAACTGCCGGCCCGCCAGCGCACCGGCGCTGGGTTGCACGCGAAAGCGCGGAGCGACGCTCTTCTCGTCACCGCGCCAATACACGTGGTCGTACGTGTGCGAGGCAAACTCGTCGCCCGCCGCAGCGCGCGCCTTCCACCATGCGCGCCAATGGTTGTCCAGGCTGTCGCCGCCTTCCACCGTGCGCTCGGCCGCGGCGAAGAAGGTGACATTCACCTTCTGCCGGTCCAGCACTTCGGCCACCAGCGGGGCGACGCTCATGGTGCCGGTGTCCAGGGTCAGGTAGACCGGCTTGTCGCACGCCGGCGCAGCCGCGCTGGCCGCGACGGTCCACAGAGAAAGTGCGGCCAGTCCGATCCTGGCCATGTTCAATGCCTTATCGCCGCGCATGTTCGAGCGTCCAGACGCCATGTGGAGAACGACCGACCTTGACCTGGCGCACCACCTGCAGGCTGGCCAGATCCACGACGCTGAGTTTCTTGGCCCAGCGCGAGGTCACGAGAAGCGTCTTGCCATCGGCCGAGACGTCCATGCAATCCGGGCCGCCCGGCACCGGAAAGCTGGCAAGCACGCGCAGGGTTTCGGTGTCGATGCGGCTGATGCTGTTGGCCACGCGGTTGCTCACAAGCACCGTGCGGCCGTCGCCCATGGCGCGAAAGGCGTGGGCGCCCTTGCCGGTGGGAATGATGCCGACGGCGCGCGGCGCGGGTCCGGCCACGTCGAAGACCTGCACGCCGTCACCACCGGTCAGGCCCACGAGCAAGGTGCGGTCCTGGTGGACGCCGTAGATGTCGGCCGGCATGGGGCCGGTGGGCACGCGCCAGCGGATGGTCTGGCTGGCCAGGTCGACCGCGATGAGCTCGTCGCTGTCCTGCATCGTCACATAGGCGGTGGTGCTCTTGCCGTCGATCCAGATGTGGCTGGGGGTCTTGCCGGTGGCGATGCGCTTGGCGAGCGTCAGGTCGCGTCCATCCCAACGGTAAAGGTCGACGTGGTTCAGGCGGTTGCCCGCCGTCACGAACCACTTCATGTCGGGCGAGAACCGCAGGTGATACGGATCGATGATGCCGGTCACCGTCCGCTGGATCTGCGCCGTGCGCGGGTCGAAGAAGGTGAGCGAATCGCTGGCCGAGTTGGCCACGATCACGGAACGCTCGTCGGGCGTGAGGTAGAGGTGATGCGGCTCTTTGCCGGTGGGAATGCGGGCTTTTTCTTCCCAGGTCTTGGGGTCGATCACGCTGACCGACGCATCCAGCGAGTTCAGCACGAACACTGGCGTCGACAGTTGGCTTTCAGCAGCGGTGGCGCCCGCCATGCTCGCCGACAACAAGGACGCCGCACAAATGAAAACGGCCGCAACGCGGCTCGAAAGGAATACGGAAAGTTGCAACTCGCGGCTCCGGGAAGGTTTCCCGATATTAACGAGCCAGCGGTGCATCCGGCCGACATCCCAGACGCCGCGGCAGGGGCTTGCCGAACGAAAGTGCGGCGCCTGTCAGTCCCGCGCAACGCGCCCGGCCTGCTATGGCGCCTTGCGCGAGGCCGGGCTTCTGAGCTTGGCGAGATCGTCGGCATCGAGCCAGCGCCACTGTCCCGGCGCCAGATCGTCGGGCAGTTCCAGTTCGCCGATCCGCGAGCGGTGCAAAGTCTCCACGCGATTACCCACCGCCGCCAGCATGCGCTTGACCTGGTGGTATTTGCCTTCGGTGAGTGTCAGGCGCAGCGCGGTCTCGCCGGTGGCCTCGCACGCGGCGGCGCGCACCGGCTTCGGGTCGTCATCCAGCACCACGCCGGCCAACAGGCGCTCGATCTGGCGAGCATCGACCGCATGCTTGGTGCCCACTTCGTACACCTTGGGCACGTGATGGCGCGGAGAGTTCATTCGGTGAATGAACGGCCCGTCGTCGGTGAGCAGCAACAAGCCCGTCGTGTCCTGATCCAACCGCCCGATGGCCTGCACCCCCTGCACCGCACCCTTGTTCGGCCGCAGGCGCAGCGGCGACGGCAGCAAGGTATAGACGCTCGGATAGGTCGAAGGTTTTTGCGAGCATTCCGTCCCTGCCGGCTTGTGCAGCATCAAGTAGGCCTTCTCGTGGTATTGCCAGGCCTGGCCCTGCACGGTGAACGGGAGGCCGTCAGCGGCCTCGAACTCGGCAAGGGAATCGCTAACCGGCTTGCCCTCGACCGTCACGTGGCCTTGCTGAACCAGGCCCGCGCACACGCGCCGCGTGCCGAAGCCCTGGGTGAAAAGAATCTCCTGGATCTGCATCGGTTTCAGTAGCCCATGGCCAGGCCGGTATTGCGGCGCGGATCGTTGGCGCCGTAGAAGCGGTTCGTGCCCATCGGCTTGCCCCCGAGCGATGGCGCCCCGACAAGGATCGCCGCCATGTGGTTGGCCGGTTGCGGCACGCCCAGGTTGTGGCCCATGTCCCGAAGGATCTTCGCCGTGTCGGGGCTCAACGCGAACATCTCGACGTTGGTCACGTCGGGCAGCCATTGCTGGTGGAAGCGCGGTGCATCCACCGCCTCTTGCACCGTCATGCCGTAGTCGATCACGTTGAGGATGGTGTGCAGCACCGCCGTGATGATGCGGCTGCCGCCGGGCGTGCCGACCACCATGACCGGCTTGCCGTCTTGCGAGACGATGGTCGGGCTCATGGAGGACAGCGGGCGCTTGCCCGGCGCGATGGCATTGGCCTCGCCCTGCACCAGGCCATAGAGATTGGGCACGCCCACCTTGGAAGTGAAGTCGTCCATCTCGTTGTTGAGCAGCACGCCCGTGCCCGGCACTGTCAGGCGCACGCCGAACCAGTCATTGAGCGTGTAGGTGACCGAGGCGGCATTGCCCCACTTGTCCACGATCGAATAGTGCGTGGTGTTGATGCCCTCGTGCGGCGGCACGCCCGGCTTGATGTCCTTGGAAACGCCGGCCTTGTTCGGATCGATGGCCGCGCGGATGCTGGCGGCATACGCCTTGTCGGTCAGACGTTCGACCGGGTTCTTGACGAAGTCCGGATCGCCCAGGTAGCTGTTGCGGTCCACGTAGGCGTGCCGCATGGCCTCAATCTGGTAGTGCACGGCCTGCGCGGAGCGAAAGCCGAGGTCCTTGAGCGGATAGCCCTCCAGGATGTTGAGCATCTCGCAGATGATCACGCCGCCGGAGCTGGGCGGCGGTGCCGACACCACGCGATAGCCGCGGTAGTCGCATTCGATGGGCGCAAGTTCGCGCGTGCGGTATTGGTCGAGGTCGGCTTGCGTGATGATGCCCTTGCCGGCCGTGCTGGCGGCAACCAGCGAGCGAGCGGTCGCGCCCTTGTAGAACCCGTCGACGCCATTGCGGCCAATGGCGCGCAGGGTCTTGGCCAGGTCTTTCTGCACCAGGCGTTGGCCGGCAACATAGGGCTGGCCCTTGTTCAGGAAGATCGCGGCGGAGGGCGCGTCCTTGCGGAAGTCGTCCGTCGCCGTCGAAAGCAGATCGACATCGCCTTGCTGCAGGACGAAGCCCTTGTCGGCCAACGCGATCGCAGGGCCGATCAGCTCCGCTCGCTTGAGTGTTCCGTATTTCTCGCGCGCGTACTCCATCCCCGACACGGTGCCGGGCACGCCCACCGCCAGGAAGCTGCGCGTGCTCAGGCCCTTGACGACGTTGCCGTCCTTGTCCAGGTACATGTTGGCCGTGGCTGCCAAAGGTGCCTTTTCGCGAAAGTCGAGGAAGGTCTTGCGGCCATCGGCCAGTTGCAGCGTCATGAAGCCACCGCCGCCCAGATTGCCTGCCGCCGGGTAGACCACCGCCAACGCATAGCCGACGGCCACCGCCGCATCGACCGCGTTGCCGCCGCGTTTGAGCACGTCCACGCCGACCTGGGTCGCCAGGTGCTGCGCCGTGACGACCATGCCGTTCTCGGCCGCCGCGGGCGCCGCCGATGCGGCATGCGCACCCGGCGCGTTGAGCACGAATGCGAGGCCAAGGCCCACTGAGATGGCCTTGAGGCGAATCGATGGCATCCATTGCATGATTTGTCTTCCTTCCTGTTCGATGATGGTCAGTGTCGCGTGCACCCACCGGCCCGCGACATGCGCTTATGCCTGCAGCATGGCTTTCTGGCGCAGGTCGCGCAGTGCCATCGCCACCTGCTCGGCGGCAAACGCGCGCAGTGTATCGGCGTCGGTGAGTGCCTGCTCGTGCTTGAAGAAGCGAAGACGTTGCGCGCGAGCCTCCTCCACCAGGAAGTCGACGAGGTCTTCTGCCGAGTGTTCGCCATCGAGCAAGGGCAGCAGGCAGCGTTCGAGCACCGAAAGCTCGACCATCTCGTGCCACAGGTTGCAGGCATAGGCCTGCGGGCCCTCGCTCAACGCGAGCGCCGGAAGACTCCTGACAAACGATGGCGCTTGCGGACGCGCACCGACCGAAGCAGCCGCAGCGACGGGCGTTCGCCGCACGCGCACCGCGTTCAGGATGAACAGCTCTTCGAGCATCGTCATCACGACGCCGTCGACGGCCGCTCGGGACGCCCCGAGTCGCTCGGCCACGGCCGTCATCAAGGCGTCGACCGAAAGCGCGGCAGGGTAGAACTCGCTCAACACCTGGGCCACCGCCTTATGCGCCGGAAGGCGCAGCGTAAAGCGGGCACCGGACAACGCATGACACGGCTGCTCCTGCGCGTCGAGCGCGAACGCGGCCCCGTCATCGCTTCGGATCGATCCGGCATAGAAAAGCTGACGCAGGCGACCGGCGTCCAGGCGATAGCGAACGCGCGACGCCGTGGCCGCGGGCACCAGCAGCGTGTGGCGAAAGCTGCGGTTGACCAGGAAGTCCAGATACTGCTCCATCATCACCTGGCTGCCGCCGCACTCGCGCAGCAAGGGTTCTCGCACGTCTTCGCCGTAGTTCTGGACGAACATGGCGGCGGTCTCTGCGTCGGCCAGGTAGCCCAGGCCCGCGCCCTCGGCGTTTGCCACGAAGTCGCGCAAGTAGCACGGCGCGTTGCACGTCTCGAGAAACTCGTGAAGAAGGTAGGACGGCCTGGCCTGGCGGACCGTGGGCATCATCTCGTCCAGCGCCGCCTTGATCGGGGTGCCAGGCCGAACGAAGCGATCGAGAAACTCCATCATTCCCCGTGCGTACGCCAACTGCTCCTGCGCCGAAGCGCGGGAGCCTCCGCGCAGCAGCATCGCATCGCGCACGATCTCGCGCGACTTCCAGCCGGGATAGACGTTGTAGCTGACACACGCGATGCCATTGGGCGCAAGTTGGGTGGCACACACCCGCATGATGGCCTCCTGCACCGATGGCGGCACCCAGCTGTAGACGCCGTGGCAGACGATGTAGTCGAACTGGCCCAGGCTCGCGTCGATGTCGGCGATGTCCATGGTTCGCAACTGCACGTTCGACAGGCCTGCGTGGCGCAATGCCTGTACGCCCTGGCTGACCTGCACGGCCGACAGGTCGACGCCGACGGCCGTGGCCTGCGGATGCCGCGCCGCGAATGGAATCAGGTTGCCACCCGACGCACACCCCAACTCCAGTACGCGTGCCATGGAAGGCGGCGGCGCGTCGACTCCGAAGACGTAGGCCACTGCCTCCAGATGCTCCGGTGACGTCAGTGGATAGGGATGGGAGTCGTAGGGCGTCGCGTCGTAGGACTGGCCGATGAGGCGATTGACAGGATCTTGCATGGGGCGATCGTCAGCAAGGTGAAGGGCGTGTCGCCGCCTGCCTGTGCTGCGTCTGCGCGATGCGCTCAGGCGGCCTCAACGCCTTTCACTATACGGGCTGGCGACGCCGGGCTGGAAATGCGCCAATCGTCGAGCGCTCTTCTCAGACGCTCACCGCATTCTCGCGGTGGGCAATCTGGCGCAAGGTCTCGAAGATCAGCCGGCGCGGCTCGATGCGCAAGCCGAGCGATCGATGGGCTTCGGCCACCATTCGCATCGCGAGCAGGGAGTGGCCGCCGAGATCGAAGAAGTTGTCTTGCGCTTCCACGGCATCGATCCCGAGCAGATCCGCCCAGATGGCGCCCACCGCGCGCTCGTCCTGCGTCTCCAGGGGCTGGTGGATGGGGTGCCGCGCACGCTCGGATTCGAGCAGCGGCGCGGGCAAGGCGCTCCGGTCGACCTTGCCGTTGGGCAACACGGGCATCGACTGCAGCGTGACGAAGTGCTGCGGCACCATGTAGTCGGGAAGCGATTCATGCAGATGCGAACGGATCGTCGCCATGCATACGTCGTCGCCCGAAGGCACCACGTGACCCACGAGTCGGACATCATGCGCATTGACCGCGTGGGTAGCGACCACACACTCGGCCACCTGCGGATGATCGAGCAATGCGGATTCGATCTCGCCGAGTTCGATTCGAAACCCTCGAATCTTGACCTGGTGATCGAGCCGACCGAGGTGCTCGAGCAAGCCGTCATGACGCCAGCGGCAGAGGTCTCCCGTCCGGTAAAGCCGCGCGCCTGGCTCGTCGCTCAAGTGGTCGGCGATGAAACGTTCTGCCGTCAGTTCGCTGCGCTGGTGATAGCCCAGTGCCACACCGGTGCCCCCGATGCACAACTCTCCGGGCACGCCGATGGGGCATGGCAGCCCATGCGGATCGAGCACCCACGCGCTTGTGTTGGCAATGGGCCTGCCGATCGAAACGCCGTTGCGTGGCTCGCGCACTGGCCACGTGGTCGACCAGACGGTCGTTTCCGTGGGGCCGTACATGTTCCAGAGCTCGGCGCCATGCGCGAGCAACTGCTCTGCCAGAGCCGCGTGCAGCGGCTCGCCGCCCACCAGGCAGCGCAGTCCCGGCTCGGCGCTCCAGCCTGTGTCCAACAAGGCTCGCCAAGTGGATGGGGTGGCCTGCATCACCGTCGCCCGGTGCTCCTGGAGCAGCATGCGCAATTCGTTCGGGTCGCGGGCCTGGTCGGCGCTCGCGATGATCACCTGCCCCCCCACCGACAGCGGCAGCAGCAGTTCGAGCACGGCGATGTCGAACGACAGGGTGGTCACCGCGAGCAGTCGATCCTTCGGTCCCAGTCCGGGCTCCCGCGCCATCGCATCCAGGAAGTTCACCACCGCGATGTGCGGCACGGCCACGGCCTTCGGACGGCCCGTGGAACCGGAGGTGAAGATGTAGTAGGCCGCATCTTGCGCCTGAGCATCCAACGCCGGATCAGACACAAGGATGCTGGCGGCCTCCCTCGCTTCTTGCACGAGCGCTTGCGGATCGAGCAAGGCAACCTGTGCGCCCTTCAGGTGACCGGCACGATTTGCCGGCGCCAGCACGGCAGAGAGGTCCGCGTCACGCACCATGAAATCAAGGCGCTCCTGCGGGAACTCCGGGTCGAGCGGGACATAGGCCGCGCCCGACTTGAGCACGCCGATCAAGGCGATCAGCATGTCGTTGTTGCGCGGCATGCTCAGGCCCACTCGGTGGCCACGCCCGATGCCGCGTGCACGCAGCGCAGCGGCAAGCCAGTCAGACGCCGTATGCAGTTCGCCATGGCTGAGCCGGCGCCCGCTCGCATCGATGGCGGCGACGCGCTCCGCCAAGCGGGTGTGCGCGCAGCTCAGGTGACGATGGATGAGCGGCTCCTTGGGCAGCGCGTTGCGCGTCGCATTCCATGCGTCCCGGATCATCGCGAGCTGGGCCGGTGCCAGCACCGAAAAGTCCGCGATCTGTCGATGCTCATCCGCAAGAACCTGCTCGACCAGTGCCACGTAGTTTTCGAGCATCCGCCGTGCCGAGACGCCCGCGAACAAGTCGGTCGAATACTCCAGATGGATGCAATGCCCGAACTCCGTATCGACATGGATCGAGAGGTCGAACTGCGCGGCATTGCGTTCGAGGTCGAAGGGCTCGTACACGAAGTTCGTCTGACAAGGTTTCCCGAGTGGCGCATTCGGCACGTTGAACAAGGTGCGCACCAACCCTTCCGGATGGACCTTGCGGTCCATAGCCAGCGCTTCGACGATTTCGTCGAAGGGCGCGTCCTGATGCGCATAGGCTTCAAGCGCCGTATTGCGCACCCGTTGCACGAGCTGCGAAAAGTCAGGGTTGCCGCCCAGATCGGTGCGCATCACGAGCGTGTTGACCAGCGACCCCACCAGTTGTTCCGTGACCAGGTGGTGGCGATTGGCGATGGGCGTGCCCACCGCAATATCCTGACTTGCGCAGTAGCGCGACAACATCAGCTTGTAGGCCGCCAGCAGGACCACGAACGGCGTGACCGCATGACGCCCGCAGAAGCTGCGCAAGGCGCTGCGCAACGTCGGTGACAGGGCGGCGGACACCTTGGCACCCTGGAAAGTCGGCTTGGCCGGCCTCGCGAAGTCGGTCGGCAGGTTCAGCGGCGCGAGCCCCGCCAGCCTGCGAACCCAGAACTGGATCTGCGCCTCGCGGCGCGAAGTGGCCTCGGCAGAGCGCTGCCAAGCCGCGTAGTCCGCAAACTCGACGCCGAGCGCCGGAAGATCGGTGGGCTCGCCCGTTTCCAATGACGAATACAGCGCCAGCAGATCACGCATCAGGATCGTGACCGACCAGTTGTCGGTGATGGCGTGATGCATCACCCACAGAAACACGTAGTCGCCCTCAGCCAGCGTGGCAAGCGTGGGCCGATGCAGCGGTGCTACCTTGAGATCGAAAGGCATGCATGCGCGCTCGCCCAGAATGGCGCGGGCCCGAGCGAGCCTGTGCATGGCCGTCAGACTGCGCAGGTCGATACGCTCGATGGGCACGGACATCTCGGCCGCGACCCACTGTACCGGCTCACCGTTTTCGAGCGAGAAGCGCGTTCTGAGTCCTTCGTGCCGCGCCACCAGGAGATCGAAGGCGCTCTGAAGCAACTCGGGGTCCGCCGAGCCACGCAGGCGCAGCGACACCGAGACGTTGTACGCCACGGAATCCGGATCGAACTGCTGGATGACCCACATGCGCCTTTGAGAAAGCGAAACGGGCAAGGGCCCGTCGCGGGACACGCGTGGAATCGTCGCCGACATGCTGGCCCACGTGCGCGGCAACTCCTCGTCGAGACGCGCCGCCAATGCCGCAATGGTCGGATGCTCGAACAAGAGCGCCAACGGCGGCTCGATGCCCATGCGCTGGCGAATGCGCGAAACCACCTGCATCGTCAGCAGCGAATGGCCGCCAAGCTCGAAGAAGCTGTCCTCGATGCCGAACGCCTCGATGTGCAGCACGTCGCGCCAGATCTGCCAGAGCAGGCGCTCGGTATCGCTGCGCGGCATCACGCTGTCGGCGCCTTCGCGGCCACGCGCGGGCGGCGCGAGCGCGCGCCGGTCCACCTTGCCGCTCGGCGTGAGCGGCAGTCGATCGACTAGCACGAAGTCCGCCGGCACCATGTATTCGGGCAGCATGGCCGCAAGGTGGCGCTTGAGCCCCGCGATCGTCCACGACGCTGGCGCATCCTTTGACAATGCGACGTAGGCGGCGAGCCGCTTTTGACCGGGAATGTCCTCGCGCACCATGACGGTGGCGCCGGCGACGCCCGCAAATTGGCCGATGTGCGCCTCGATTTCGCCCGGCTCGATCCGAAAGCCTCGCAGCTTGACCTGATCGTCGCGGCGAGCCACATAGTCGATGCAGCCGTCGCTGCGCCAGCGGCCGATGTCGCCCGTCTTGTAGAGGCGTTCGCCCTGTCCTGCTCCCCAGCGGTCGTCGACGAACGCCGGCCCCTCATGCGCCGGATGCCCCATGTAGCCCAGCGCCATGCCTGCGCCGCCCAAATGGATTTCTCCATGGACGCCGATCGGGACCAGCTGCCCTTGGCCATCCAGGATGCGCACCACGGTGTTGTCGATCGGTTGACCAATGGAAGGCAGGTGCGGCCAATCGTCCGGATCGCCCTCCAGGTCGAGCGCGGTGGCGACAGGGTATTCGCTGGGGCCGTATTGGTTCTGCAGCCGCACGCCGCCCAGCCTCTTGAAGAACTCGCGGATGTCGTGGCCGATCCGGAGTTGCTCGGCCCCGGTCACGATCTGCTTCAGTTCGGGCAATGCTGCGGCCGACAGCACGGCCTGCTCGGCCAGCTGCTGCAAGGCGACAAATGGGAGGATCAGCCTTTCGACCTTCTGCGCCTGCATGACCTGGATGAGGCCCGCCATATCGCGCCGCACCCCCTCGTGGATCAACACCAGGGTGCCGCCTGCGCAAAGCGTGCTGAAGATCTCCTGGAAAGCGACGTCGAATCCGATCGCCACGTATTGCAGCGTGCGCGGCGCTGGCGCACCCGATCGCTGTCGCCGCTGCCAGCCAATGACGTTCGCCAGAGCGACATGAGACACCACGACACCCTTGGGACGCCCCGTCGAACCCGAGGTGTAGACGACATAGGCCGGCTGCAAAGGATCGACCTCGGGCAGATCGCCCTGCCCTGCCGGCGCGTCCACCTTTTCGTACTCGTCGACCGTCACAACCTGGCTCGTCCATGCATCGGGCACGCGATGACGAAGCCTCGATTCGATCAGCACCAGCCGTGGCGCGGCGTCGGCGAGCATTTGTTCGGTCCGCTCCTGCGGATCAGCAGCATCCAGCGGAACACAGGCTGCGCCGCACTTGAGCACGGCCATCATGCTCGCGACCAGATGAGCACCGCGTCCCATGAACAGCGCTGCGCGTGTGCCTGGCGCCAATCCCTCTTCGCGCAACTTGAACGCCAGGCTCGTCGCCTGCGCTTCCAGTTCCGCGAAGCGCCAGCGTCGGCGGTCGGTCGCCAGGGCAATCGCCTCTGGTGTCCGCGCGGCCTGGGCTTCGAACAACGCGTGGATGGCCGTCGATGGGCCATGCGAGAAGCGCGTGTCGTTGAACCGGTGCAGCAACGTCGCTTGCTCGACCTCATCGAGCATCGGCAGCATGCCGATCCGTTGCGTTCCGTCTGCAGCCATCGCACCGAGCAAGCGCACGAAGCAGCGCCCCCAGCGCTCGATGGTCGAACGTTCGAACAACGCACGCGAATACGCGAGTCGGCCCACCATGCCGTCGCCCGCCTGGCGAAAGAGCACCATCAAATCGGTCGCGACGCTCTGCGGTGGCAGTTCGACCAGACGCAGGACGGCACCCGGCAAGGCAATGGGCTCTGTGTCGAAGTTCTGGATGACCATCAGCACCTGTGCCAGCGGGCTGTGGCTCGCATTTCTGGTCGGGTGAACCAGTTCGACGATCTGCTCGAACGGAACGTCCTGGCGCAGATAGGCCGCTTGCCCAACGCTGCGCACGCGATCCAGAACATCGTTGGCGGACGGATCGCCGCTCAGGTCGGTGCGCAAGGCCAGCGTGTTGACGAAGAAACCCATCGTCTCCCGATATGCAGGTCGACGCCGGTTTGCAGCGGGCATGCCGATCACGATGTCCTGCTGACCACTCAAGCGTGCCAGCAGCACATTCAGGCAGGCGTGCAGGGCCATGGGCACGGTCGCATTCCGGCTGCGCGCCCATTCACGCGCGGCGCCGAGCAGTTGCGGTGAAAGGCGGAGGTCAACCGCATCCCCGGCATGCCCCTGCACTGGCGGCCGAGGGCGGTCGGTGGGCAGTTCGAGGAGCGCCGGGGCCCCCGCCAACTGACGCTGCCAATACTCAAGGCGCCTGCGACGGACCGGCGAATCTGCCAATGCCGATTCTTCGGAAACGTGGTCCGCGTACTGCGCCTCCAGCGGCTTCAAAGGATTGGGCAAGCCCTGGGCAAACGCCGAATACAGCGTCGCAACCTCCTTCATGAAGATGGCGATCGATTGACCGTCGCAGACCATGTGGTGCGCACTCATGACGAGCAGGTGCTGCGCTTCAGCCAAACGCAGGAGGCGCGCCCGGACCATGGGCCCGTTTTCGAGATCGAACGGCGCCGAACACGCTTGTCGCACGAGGTCCGCCTCGTGCTTGTCCCTTGCGGAAGCGCTGAAGTGGCTCAGATCGTCCAGTTGCAGCGAAAACGGACCGGGCACCGCAATGCGCTGTGTCAGTTTTCCGTGGGTCTCGCAGAAGGTCGCCCGCAGGATTTCGTGGCGTTCCAAGAGCGCCTGCAGCGTGTGCTCCAGAACCCTCTGATCGAGCTCCCCCTCGAACATCAAGGCGCCCGAAAGGTTGTATGCATCGCCGACGCTTGCCTCGACGCGGCTCAGGAACCACAACCGCGCCTGGGCCGAGGAAACTGGCATGAGAATCTGCGTCGATTCGTTACAAGCGTGCATCGGAAAACTATAGCAACACTTAATACGAAGGTTTGATCACTGGCGCTTGTTACATTTCAGGGTTTCAAAACGTGTTGAAAAGTTGCGAAATCCGCGAAAAACGTCTCCACAGTTTGGGTGACGGCGTTGATTTATCCGGACGCATCAAGATAGGAGATGACCGCTTGAGGATGTCATCGCGCCGGGGTCTGGACTTGCGATGAGAACGAAGCAGGCCCGCGCGCTCGAGCCGTGCGAACTGATCGATGCGAGGGCCACCTCCGTCAATATGATCCGGCTTTTCTAACCGGTGGAAATAGTGAAGAGGCGAAAATTCTCCGTCGCAGTGGCATGCGCCGCTCTTGGTTCTGGTGCGATCTACTCCAAGAAAGGCTTTGCACTGGCTCAGCAAACTCAGATGACGGAGTCGTTGCAGCAGCTTGAGGTCAAGGCCCAGGGTCGGCTCGGCGTGCATGTGGTGGACACAGCGAGTGGTCGCGAATTTGGTTATCGCTCGGACGAACGTTTCATGATGCTCAGCTCGTTCAAGCTGCTGGCGAGTGCGTTGGTGCTGGCGCGCGTTGATCGCGGAGACGAGTCGCTGGATCGGCGCATTCGCTTCCGCAAACAGGACTTGGTGCCTTGGTCCCCCGTGACGGAGGCACATGCCGGTGGCGAAGGGCTGACGTTGGCCCAGCTTTGTCATGCCACGATCACGACCAGTGACAACACAGCGGGCAACCTGATTCTGGCCAGTTACGGCGGCCCGCAAGCGCTCACACAGTTTGCACGTCAGATCGGCGACAGGGTCACGAGACTCGATCGCAATGAGCCCGACCTCAATACGCGGGTCGAAGGCGGCGCCCTGGACACGACCTCGCCGCGAGCCATGGCAGTCACCATGAGCAAGCTGCTCGTGGGCGACGTTCTCGCTCACTCGTCACGTGATCAGCTCCGTCGATGGCTGCTCGCCAACACGACTGGCACGAAGCGCCTCAGGGCTGGCGTGCCTGTTGATTGGGCCGTCGGAGACAAGACGGGCACCAACAACACCGATGCCAACGACATTGGAATATTGCTTCCCCCGCAAGGCGCCCCGATTCTCGTGACTGCCTACCTCTCAGACAGTGTGGCAAGCAGTCAGATCAAGGATGCAACGCTTGCAGAAGTAGGCAGGCTCGCTGCGACGCGTAGATGATCTGAAACCGCTGCCTCCAAGGCGCCACGCGCGGACATGCCCGGAAAGCTCTTCAACAGTGGAGAAGCAGGCGAAAAAAAACCAACCGGGGACCGGTTGGTTTTTCTGAATGGTGGTGGAGCTGGGGGGATTCGAACCCCCGTCCGCAAACCTTCCTCGCGCAGTTCTACATGTTTAGCGATCTGATTTGGATCTCGCCGCCAATGTCGCGCAGTCGCACGCTACACCAGCCGCCAGTGCCCTATTTTCTCGCCCTGAACCAAGGCACCCGGTTCAAGACCAGCCCATGTAGATTCCCTCGCAGCCTGGACGCCTTGCGGCCCCCTTGCCCAGCCCATCGGCCAACTGTTGCGAGGCTCACCGGTGTTTAAGCGGCGAGTGCGAAACGTTCGTCGTTTGCAGTTAGTTTGTTTGAATCGGTTTTACGAGCGAATCCAGCTCGACATGCCCTACTGCGATTCCGAGCCTACGTCGAAACCAATGCAGCCCCTTGGAAAGCGTATTTTAGGCGCCTGGGGCCGATTTAAAGGGTGCGGCAAAAAATTCATTGGAATGGAGCAGGGCCAAGAGCGCCGATGGCGCGTCGATGCTGGCATCCGCCTCCCAGCGAGCGGTGTCGACATGCTCGCCAAGGTAGCCGTACTCGGCCGCCACGGTGCGCATGCCGGCTGCACGACCGGCCAGGATGTCGCGTTCGTCGTCGCCAACATAGATGCATCGCGCCGGGTCGACTGCGAGACGCCGAGCTGCTTCGAGCAAAGGTTCGGGATGCGGCTTGGCATATGGCGTTGTGTCCCCGCACACCAACGCGGCCATTTGGGCAAAAAGCGGCATCGAAGCCGTCAACGGAGCGGCAAAACGCACCGACTTGTTGGTGACGACGCCCCAGGGCAAGCCAAGTTGAGACAGTCCCGCCAACAATTCCGGAATGCCGTCGAAGGCGCAGGTGCGAACCGCCATGGCATTTTCATAGTTGACAAAGAACTCTTCTCGCATAGCGGGAAAGTCGGGATGGTCGACTGACATGTCGAACGCCACCCCCAACATGCCGCGTGCCCCTGCGCCCGCCATGGGACGGTAGCGTTCCAGCGGCAAGGAGGGCAGGCCACGGGCGACGCGCATCTTGTCTGCGGCTGCGCCCAAGTCGGGCGCGCTATCGATCAAAGTCCCGTCCAGATCGAACAGAACGGCATCAACGAAAGAGAGCTTCATTCGACGACGGAATCCGCCTTGCGGGTGGCAAAAAGATAGTTGACGCTCACATCGCTGCTCAGCCTGTAGCGGCGAGTCAGCGGGTTGAACTCGAGTCCACGAGTCTGCTGAACGTCAAGCCCGGCGGCACGACAGAAGCCGGCGAGTTCGCTTGGCCGAATGAGCTTGCGGTATTCGTGAGTGCCTTTGGGCAGCATGTTGAGCACGTATTCGGCGCCGACGATGGCCAGCGCAAACGCCTTGGCATTCCGATTGATGGTCGAAAAGAAGACCCAGCCTCCCGGCTTGACCAGGGTCGAGCAAGCCCGTACGACAGAACTCGGATCGGGCACGTGCTCCAGCATTTCCATGCACGTCACGACGTCGAAACTGCCAGGTTGCTCCGCCGCCAAGCCTTCGGCGCTCACATGCCGGTAGTTGATATTGGGCGTGGCCGCCTCTAGCGCATGAAGCTGCGCAACCTTGAGTGCCTTCTCGGCAAGATCGATACCCAGGACCTCGGCGCCCTTGCGAGCCATGGAATCAGCCAGGATCCCGCCTCCGCAACCGACGTCCAAAGTGCGCTTGCCAGCCAACGGCGACAGGCCATCAATCCATTCCAGCCGCAGAGGATTGATGTCGTGCAGAGGACGAAACTCGCTTTCCATGTCCCACCAGCGGTGAGCCAGTTCGGAGAACTTGGCCAATTCGGCCGCGTCCGCATTCAGAATCTCAGTCATTTCTCGATTATCGGCAGGCTCGGCCCAAAGCCTGCAAATGCAGCTTCAAAAAAGAAAAAACCCCGCCGAGGCGGGGTTTGATGGCAATCCCTGAGGATTACTTGGCTTGCGTGCCGACCACTTCGATCTCCACGCGACGGTTCTTGGCGCGGCCTTCCTTGGTGCGGTTGTCCGCAACAGGCTGCTTCTCGCCCTTGCCTTCGGTGTAGACGCGGTTGCGTTCGATGCCCTTGCTGACCAGGTAAGCCTTGACAGCTTCTGCACGGCGAACCGACAGCTTCTGGTTGTAGGCGTCGGTACCGATCGAGTCGGTGTGGCCCACTGCGATGATCACTTCGAGGTTGATGCCACGGATCTTCTGCACCAGATCGTCCAGCTTGGCACGGCCTTCAGGCTTGAGCACCGACTTGTCGAAGTCGAAGAATGCATCAGCAGCGAAGGTCACCTTGGAAGCCACAGGAGCCGGGCGAACGGCAGGCGGAGGCGTCACGGCAGGAGCGGCGGGAACCAGAGCGCCGTCGCAACCGACAGCGGCGGTGGCCGGGGTCCAGTTGGCATCGCGCCAGCACAGTTCGTTCGTACCGTTCTTCCAGACCAGTTCGCCGGTGCCGTTTTGCCAGTTGTCGATCACAGGACCGCCATTGGCAGCGGTGACACGGGTCTGGGCGCCAGCGGCAGTGGCGAGCGCAGCGACCGCAAACACCATCGCCACTTTATTCAGTTTCTTCATGGTTCTCCTCTTGGGGAAAAAGCCGCAGCCGCGCTGCGAATCAAGGGGACGCTTCAAGTGACCACCACCCAAAACGCTGAAGATGATTGTGCCATAGGGACTTTGGCAAACAGGGCGTAACGCCCCCCCCAAAAGCCAGTCAGAGCCTTGAATCCGTCCCATGTGTTGCGGCTTTGCGACAACGCCATGGGCGTAAAATTCACGGCTTCGCTCTCGGCCGGCCCCCTTCATGACCTCGTTCGCCAAAGAAACGCTACCCATCAGTCTCGAAGAGGAGATGCGGCGCAGTTACCTCGACTACGCCATGAGCGTCATCGTCGGGCGCGCCCTCCCCGACGCGCGCGACGGCCTCAAGCCGGTCCACCGGCGCGTGCTCTTTGCGATGCACGAGCTCAACAACGATTGGAACCGGGCCTACAAGAAGTCGGCCCGTATCGTCGGCGACGTCATTGGTAAATACCACCCGCACGGCGATCAATCGGTCTACGACACGATCGTTCGTCTAGCCCAGGATTTCTCCATGCGCCACATGCTGGTGGATGGGCAGGGCAATTTCGGCTCGGTCGACGGCGACAGCGCGGCTGCAATGCGCTATACGGAAATTCGCCTGGCCAAGATTGCGCATGAAATGCTTGCCGATATCGACAAGGAAACCGTCGATTTCGGGCCGAATTACGATGGCAGCGAAAAAGAGCCGCTGGTATTGCCCAGCCGCCTTCCGAATTTGCTGGTCAATGGGTCTGGCGGTATTGCGGTCGGTATGGCGACCAATATTCCACCGCACAACATCAATGAAGTGGTGGATGCCTGCCTGCATCTTCTGGCGCACCCCGAGGCGACCATTGATCAACTGATGGAAATCGTGCCGGCACCCGACTTCCCGACCGCCGGCATCATCTACGGCATCGAAGGCATCCGCGAAGGCTATCGGACCGGTCGAGGCAAGGTGGTCATGCGGGCGAAGGTCCACTTCGAGGACATCGACCGCGGGCAGCGCCAGGCCATCGTGGTGGACGAACTGCCCTACCAGGTCAACAAGAAGACGCTTCAAGAGCGAATGGCGGAGCTCTGGCGCGAGAAGAAGCTCGAAGGCATCAGCCACATCCAGGACGAATCCGACAAATCGGGCATGCGTCTGGTGATCGAGCTCAAGCGCGGCGAAGTGCCCGAAGTCGTGCTGAACAACCTGTACAAGCAGACGCAGATGCAGGACACCTTCGGGATCAACATGGTCGCCCTGGTGGACGGCCAGCCGAAGCTGTGCAACCTCAAGGATCTGGTGCAGGTTTTCCTGCAGCATCGCCGGGAAGTGGTCACACGCCGTACGGTGTACAACCTGCGCAAGGCACGCGATCGCGGCCACGTGCTGGAAGGCCTGGCCGTTGCACTGGCCAACATCGACGAATTCATCGCCATCATCCGCAACGCGCCCACGCCGCCAGTCGCCAAAGCCGAACTGATGGCACGAAGCTGGGACAGCAAGCTCGTGCGCGAGATGCTTACCCGCACTCGCGCCGATGGCGGCGTGGTCAATGCCGACGACTACCGCCCCGAGGGGCTGGACCGCATCTACGGCATGGGCGGTGACGGCCTGTATCGCCTGTCGGACACCCAGGCGCAGGAAATCCTGCAGATGCGTCTGCAACGCCTGACCGGCCTGGAGCAGGACAAGATCGTCGCTGAATACAAGGATGTGATGGCCGAGATCGAGGATCTGCTGGACATCCTGGCTCATCCGGCTCGCGTGTCCGTGATCATCGGCGACGAGCTCAAGGCGCTCAAGCAGGAGTTCGGCCAGACGAAGCTGGGCGCTCGCCGCAGCCAGGTCGAGCACAGCGCTTTCGACCTTTCGACCGAAGACCTCATCACCCCCACCGACATGGTGGTGACCCTATCGCACAGCGGCTACATCAAGAGTCAGCCCCTGGGCGAATATCGCGCGCAGCGGCGCGGCGGACGCGGCAAGCAGGCCACCGCCACCAAGGAAGACGACTGGATCGACCAGTTGTTCATCGCCAACACGCACGATTACATCCTTTGCTTCTCCAACCGTGGCCGCCTCTACTGGCTCAAGGTCTGGGAAGTGCCGGCCGGCTCGCGCAATTCGCGCGGGCGCCCGATCGTCAACATGTTCCCGTTGCAAGAAGGCGAGAAGATCAACGTCGTGCTGCCCCTCACCGGCGAGGCGCGAACCTTCCCGTCCAATCGCTACGTGTTCATGGGAACGTCGATGGGCACCGTCAAGAAGACCGCGCTCGACGAATTCAGCAACCCGCGAAAGGCCGGCATCATCGCTGTCGACCTGGATGCAGGCGACTACCTCATCGGCGCCGCGCTGACCGATGGCGTCCACGACGTCATGCTGTTCTCGGACGGCGGCAAGGCCGTTCGTTTCGACGAGAACGATGTTCGACCCATGGGCCGCAATGCCCGCGGCGTGCGCGGCATGTCACTCGAAGAAGGCCAGCGGGTCATCGCCATGCTGGTGGCCGAGGACGAGCAGCAGAGTGTGCTGACCGCCACCGAAAACGGTTACGGAAAGCGCACTTCGATTACCGAATACACGCGCCACGGCCGCGGAACCAAAGGCATGATTGCCATCTCTCAAAGCGAGCGCAACGGCAAGGTCGTGGCTGCCACGTTGGTGCATGCCGACGACGAGATCATGCTGATCACCGATACTGGCGTGCTCGTCCGCACCCGCGTAGCAGAAATCCGCGAGCTTGGACGTGCCACGCAAGGCGTGACCTTGATCGGCCTGGACGATGACGCCAAGCTCAGCGGGCTTCAGCGCATCGTCGAGAATGACGCCAATGGCGAGCCCGAACCAGGCGCCGCCGACGATCCAAACTCTTCTTCGGAGAACCTCTAAGTGAAACGAATCAAACTTGCCGTGCTGGCCGCGGCGATGTCGGCCTCTTCCTTCGTGTGGGCACAAGGCAAGGCCGATCTCATCAAGCAGTTCCTCGAATTCCAGCGGCCGGGCATCGAAGCGCTGGCGCGCGGCCTCGTCACCCAGGCAAGCGATCCGATCGCCATGGCTGGCTCTGAATACCTGCGCACACAAGTGCCAGCCGAAAAGCGTGAATCGCTGGCCAAGGCCGCCGATGCCGAGTTGAAGAAGTACTTCGACGACGCCTATCCCTATGTTCGCGACAAGGCGGTGCAAGCCGCGCCGGGTGCCATTGGCCCCGTACTCGAGAACAACTTCAGCGAAGAAGAGCTGCGCCAGCTGATCGCCTGGATCAGTTCGCCCTTGGCCAAGAAGTACCAGGAACTCAATCCTCAGATGCAGGCAGCGCTGATGAAGCAGGTGGTGGCCGACACCCGCAGCAGCATCGAACCGAAGATCCGCGCCCTGGACACCAGCGTTGCCAAGGCCCTGGGTGCCCCGACCGGCCCTGCGCCGAGCAATTCCGGCGGCAAGTCCTCATCCGGCAGCAAGTCCCAGCAGCAGCAGAAAAAGTGACGGCAAGCGTGGCTGCGGGCCGGCGCCCCTACAACTTCTCGGCCGGCCCGGCGGCCATGCCGCAAGCGGTGCTCGAACGCGCCGCGGCCGACATGCTCAGCTGGCAGGGCTGTGGCATGGGCGTGATGGAAATGAGCCATCGCGGCAAGGAATTCGGCATCATCCTGGCGAAAGCCGAGGCCGACCTGCGCAAGCTGTTGTCCATCCCTGCGCAGTTCCATGTGCTGTTCATGCAGGGTGGGGGCATTGGCGAGAACGCCATCGTTCCGCTGAACCTCTCGCGCGGTGCGGCCGTGGACTTCGTCATCAGCGGCAGTTGGAGCCAGAAATCCTTCAAGGAAGCTCAGCGTTACTGTGCCCCGCACCAAGCCGCCAGCAACGCAGCGAACGGGCACACCCGCTTGCCTGACCCTGCCCAGTGGCAGTTGAGCGCAGATGCCGCCTACGTGCACGTTTGCAGCAACGAGACCATCCACGGTGTCGAATTCCAAGAGTTGCCCGATCTCGCAGCCCTCGGAAGCCGCGCCCCACTGGTGATCGACTTCTCGTCTCACGTCGCGTCGAGGCCGGTCGACTGGTCACGTGTCGGCCTGGCTTTCGGCGGTGCCCAGAAGAACCTGGGGCCTGCGGGGTTGACACTCGTGGTGGTTCGCGAAGATCTGCTTGGTCACGCGCTGGAGATCTGTCCCAGCGCGTTCAACTACAAGACGGTGGCCGACAACCAATCCATGTACAACACCCCGCCGACCTGGGGCATCTACATGGCTGGTCTCACTTTTTCCTGGCTGCTCGAACAGGAAGAGGGTGACCTGCAGGGCATTGCCGCCATCGAGGCGCGCAACATCGCCAAGGCCGCCTTGCTCTACGGCTTCATCGACAGCTCCGACTTCTATTCGAACAAGGTCGCTCCCGATTGCCGCTCGCGCATGAACGTTCCGTTCTTCCTGGCCGACGAAAGCCGCAATGCGGCCTTCCTGGCCGGCGCCAATGAGCGCGGCCTGCTGCAACTGAAGGGACACAAGTCGGTAGGCGGCATGCGGGCGAGCATCTACAACGCCATGCCGCTGGCGGGCGTACAGGCGCTCGTGGACTACATGCGAGAATTCGAGCGCTCTTCCGCTTGATCTGCATGACCGTTCCAGCCGCACCCACTCCCTCCGACAACTCCTCCAGCCTTTCGGACCTGCGCGTCCAGATCGATTCGCTGGACGCGCAGCTGCTGCAGTTGCTCAACGACCGCGCGCGCGTCGCCGAGAAGGTCGGCGAGGTCAAAAAGCGCGAAGGCACGCCCTTCTTCCGTCCGGACCGCGTCGCACAGGTGATCGCCAAGGTGCAGCAGGCCAACCCGGGGCCGCTCAAGGGCTCGCACGTGGCCGCCATCTGGCGCGAGATCACCTCGGCATGCCTAGCGCTCGAGTCACCGCAGCGCGTTGCGGTGCTTGGCCCCGAGGGGACTTTCTGCGAACAGGCAGCCATTGAATATTTCGGCGGGGCAGCCGACCTGATCTATTGCGCAAGCTTCGACGAGGTCTTCCACGCGACGGCGTCCGGAAGCGCCCAATACGGCGTGGTCGGTGTCGAGAACTCCAATGAGGGCGTCGTCACCCGCTCGCTCGACAATTTCCTGCACACGCCGACACACGTGGTGGGCGAAGTCAGCCTGTTGATCCGGCACAACCTTCTGCGGCGAGAAAACTCCCTGGTCGGCATCGAAGCCGTGCTGGCTCACCCACAAGCGCTGGCCCAGTGCCAGGGCTGGCTGGCAAAGCACCTGCCCCATGCAGAGCGCCGGGCCGTATCGAGCAACGCCGAAGGCGCGCGCCTGGCAGCTGAAAACCCCGCCTGGGCTGGCCTTGCCAGTGAGCGCGCCGCCACCCAGTACGGACTGCACATCGTTGCCCACGCCGTCCAGGACGACGCCTACAACCGCACACGGTTCGCCGTGATTGCGCTGCCGCAAACGCTCGACATGCCGCCGGCCTCTGGACACGACTGCACTAGCCTCGTGGTGTCCGTTCCCAACAAGCCCGGTGCCGTGCACGACCTGCTGGTCCCGCTGAAAACCAACAAGGTTTCCATGACGCGGTTCGAATCCCGGCCCGCCCGTACCGGCCAGTGGGAGTATTACTTCTACATCGATCTCGACGGTCACCCTTCCCAGCCGCACGTCGCGGCGGCGCTGGCCGAACTGCGCCAGCTGTGCGCGTTCTACAAGGTTCTGGGCGCCTACCCAGTCAAGGCCTGAGGACGGCGCACGGATGTTCGAGCAACTCGGACTGATTGGCTGCGGCCTGATGGGCGGCTCGTTTGCCCTGGCGCTCAAGCGCGCCAAATTGGTCAAGCGCGTGGTCGGGTACAGCAAGTCGCCGTCGACCACCGAGCGGGCCAGGCAACTGGGCGTGATCGATGTGGCAGCGCCTTCGGCGTTGCTCGCGGTCTCGGGTGCCGACCTCGTTCTGCTCGCCGTGCCCGTTGCCGCCTCCGAAGGGACCTTCAAGGCGATTCGCCACGGCATCGGCGCGCAAACGCTGGTGATGGACGTGGGCTCCACCAAGGGTGACGTCATTGCCGCTGCTCGCCTGGGCCTGCAGGGCAAGCTCGGGTGCTTCGTCCCGGCGCACCCCATCGCCGGCAAGGAACTGGCCGGCGTCGAGCATGCCGAGGCCAGTCTTTTCGACGGCCGCCAAGTGGTGTTGACACCCATCAAGCCCACGCTGCGGTCCAATGTCCAACGTGCCACGCAGGTGTGGGCAGGTGTGGGCGCCCGGGTGACCACCATGACGCCCGAGGCCCACGACAGCGCCTTCGCCGCCGTCAGCCACCTGCCACACCTTCTGGCCTTCGCCTTCATCAACGGCCTGACCGAGCAACCCGAGGGCGCCGCGTTCCTCGAGCTTGCCGGCCCAGGGTTTCGCGACTTCTCCCGCATCGCCGCGGCCGATCCGACCATGTGGCGCGACGTGCTGATGGCCAACAGCGAACAGGTGCTGCGCCAGTCGCACGCCTTCCGCCAGGCCCTTCAGCAGTTCGAATCGCTCATGATCAAGGGCGACGCTCAGGCGCTGGAACAAGCCATTGCGGCCGCCAGCCGTTCGCGCGCCGGATGGCAGCTGGGCAGCAGCACCGAATCGGACGCCTGAGTCTTCCTATGTTCGATACCGAATTCCTCGACCTGCCGCCCTTGGTCGAAGCCGGCGGCACGGTTCGCCTGCCAGGTTCCAAGAGCATTTCAAACCGCGTCCTGCTGCTCGCCGCACTGGCGGAGGGCGAAACGCTGGTTCAGGACCTGCTCGACTCGGATGACACGCGCGTCATGCTGGCAGCCCTGGCGCAACTGGGCTGCAGGGTTGAACTCCCTGCCTCAACCGGCAATACGGACGGCGCCACCCGCATTACCGGGCTCGGCGGCGCATTGAAGGACATCCGTCAGGCCGAACTGTTCCTTGGCAATGCCGGCACGGCGATGCGCCCCCTCACGGCGGCACTGAGTCTTCTCGGTGGCGAGTTCGAGCTGCGCGGCGTGCCCCGCATGCACGAGAGGCCCATCGGCGACCTGGTCGATGCGCTCGTTCAACTGGGCTGCGAGATCGACTACCTCGGCAACCCCGGCTACCCACCACTGCGCATCCATCCCGTTGCGCAGGAAGACTTGCACCTGGACGCCCCCATTCGAGTGCGGGGCGATGTGTCGAGCCAGTTCCTCACGGCCCTGCTCTTGGCGCTGCCGCTGGCCGCGCGGGAACAAACCATCACCATCGAGGTGGTGGGTGAGCTGATCTCCAAGCCATACGTCGAAATCACGCTGAACCTGCTTGCGCGCTTCGGCATCGCCATTGAGCGCGACGGCTGGAGCCGCTTCACAATTCCGGCCGGCAGCCGCTACCGATCGCCCGGCAGCATCCACGTCGAGGCCGATGCCTCGTCGGCGAGCTATTTCATTGCCCTGGGCGCCATCGCGCCCGCCATGACTGGCACGGATGGCATCCGCATCGAAGGCGTCGGCGGGGACTCGATCCAGGGCGACATCCGCTTCGTCGAAGCTGCCCGGGCCATGGGCGCTCAGATCGTGAGTGGCCCCAACTGGCTGCAGATTCGCCGCGGCGCCTGGCCGCTGACAGCCATCGACCTGGATGCCAACCACATCCCCGACGCCGCGATGACGCTGGGCGTCATGGCGCTCTACGCCGATGGCCCCAGCACCTTGCGCAACATTGCCAGTTGGCGGGTCAAGGAAACCGATCGGATCGATGCCATGGCGGCCGAGTTGCGCAAGCTCGGTGCCGAGGTCGAGACCGGCCCCGATTTCATCCGCATTCAGCCGCTTGCCGCAGGTACCTGGCGCGCCGCTTCCATCCACACTTACGACGACCATCGCGTCGCCATGTGCTTTTCGCTGGCCGCCTTCAATCCGGATGCCCGGCCGGTGCGCATCCTTGATCCGAAGTGCGTGGCGAAGACGTTCCCCGATTATTTCGAGACGCTGTTCGCGGTGTGCAAACCGGCCACCGTGCCGGTGATCAGCATCGACGGTCCGACCGCCTCCGGCAAGGGAACCCTGGCGGCCGAGGTCGCCCGGCAACTGGGGTACCACTACCTGGATTCAGGCGCGCTCTACCGTGTCACCGGTCTGGCGGCGCGGAGGGCGGGGCTTGAGCCCAACGAGTCGAATGAAACGGAAATTGCCCGCATTGCGTTGCATTTGCCGCTCGAGTTCATCCGTGGCCAGGTCCTGCTCGACGGCGAAGATGTCGGCGACGACATTCGCACCGAAGCAGCCGGCATGGACGCTTCGCGCGTATCGGCGCTTCCCGCGGTGCGCGCCGCGTTGGTCGACCTTCAAAAACGCTTTCGCCGTCTGCCAGGACTGGTCGCCGACGGGCGTGACATGGGCACCGTGATCTTCCCCGACGCTCCCCTGAAAGTGTTCCTGACCGCGAGTGCCGCCCATCGCGCGGAGCGGCGCTATAAGCAGTTGATTTCAAAGGGTATTTCGGTTACACTCGACAGTCTTCGCCTGGACTTGGAAGCACGCGACGCTCGCGACATGAATCGCAGCACCGCGCCTCTCAAACCAGCGGAAGATGCCAAGCTGCTGGACAACTCTGAGCAATCGGTCGTGCAATCGGTCGATCAGGTTCTGCAGTGGTGGCACCAAGCGCAGCCTTTCAAGTCATCTTGAAAGACTGGCCTTCGGACACAGATCGAAGGCACACCGTCCACCGGGCCCCCTCCGCGCGTCAGCGCACCGGCTCAGGTGGGTTGTTCAACCAACCCGGGCCCACAGCCCAAAACCCAACCACCGTCGCCAGTCCTAGAAACAGCCGTTCCGCAATCTTGCATTTGCGGCTGGAAACCTGCGTGACGGAAGGAAACTCAATGTCTGAATCTTTTGCCGCCCTATTCGAAGAATCCCTGAAGCGCTCCGAGATGCGCGCGGGCGAAGTCATCACCGCCGAGGTCGTGCGCGTCGAGCACAACCACGTGGTGGTCAACGCCGGCCTCAAGTCCGAAGCCTACGTGCCGATCGAAGAGTTCAAGAACGATCAGGGTGAGATCGAAGTCGAGGCTGGCGATTTCGTCTCCGTGGCCATCGGCTCCGTCGAGAACGGCTACGGCGACACCATCCTCTCGCGCGACACCGCCAAGCGTCTGGCTTCGTGGATGGCGCTGGAGAAGGCCCTGGAATCCGGCGACTTCGTCACCGGCACCACCAGTGGCAAGGTCAAGGGTGGCCTGACCGTTCTGGTCAACGGCATCCGCGCCTTCCTGCCCGGTTCGCTGATCGACACGCGTCCGGTCAAGGACCTGGCTCCCTACGAGAACAAGACCCTCGAGTTCAAGGTCATCAAGCTCGACCGCAAGCGCAACAACGTGGTGCTGAGCCGCCGCGCCGTGGTCGAAGCCAGCATGGGCGAAGAGCGCGCCAAGCTGATGGAGACCCTCAAGGAAGGCGCGATCGTGCGCGGCGTGGTCAAGAACATCACCGAATACGGTGCGTTCGTCGACCTCGGCGGCATCGATGGTCTGCTGCACATCACCGACATGGCATGGCGCCGCGTGCGTCACCCCAGCGAAGTGGTGCAGGCCGGCCAGGAAATCACTGCCAAGATCCTCAAGTTCGACACCGAGAAGAACCGCGTCTCGCTGGGCCTCAAGCAGATGGGCGACGATCCGTGGCTGGGCGTCTCGCGTCGCTACCCGCAAGGCACGCGCCTGTTCGGCCGCGTCACCAACATCGCCGACTACGGCGCGTTTGTCGAGCTCGAGCCCGGCATCGAAGGCCTGGTGCACGTTTCCGAAATGGACTGGACCAACAAGAACGTTGCGCCCAACAAGATCGTGTCGCTGGGTGACGAAGTCGAAGTCATGGTCCTGGAGATCGACGAAGACAAGCGCCGCATCAGCCTGGGCATGAAGCAGTGCAAGGCCAACCCCTGGCAAGAGTTCGCGCAAAACACCAAGCGCGGCGACCGCGTCAAGGGCCCGATCAAGTCGATCACCGACTTCGGCGTGTTCGTCGGCCTGGCTGCCGGCATCGACGGCCTGGTTCACCTGTCCGACCTGTCGTGGTCCGAGCCCGGCGAAACCGCCGTGCGCGCCTACAAGAAGGGCCAGGAAGTCGACGCCATCGTGTTGGCAGTCGATGTCGACCGCGAGCGCATCAGCCTGGGCATCAAGCAACTCGACGGCGACCCGTTCACCACCTTCACTTCGGTGAACGACAAGGGTCAGGTCGTGACCGGCAAGGTCAAGACCGTTGACGCTCGTGGCGCCGAGATCGATCTGGGCAACGACGTGATCGGCTACCTGCGCGCCAGCGAAATCTCGCGTGACCGCGTGGAAGACGCTCGCAACGTGCTCAAGGAAGGCGACGAAGTCACCGCCGTGGTGATCAACGTCGACCGCAAGACCCGCAACATCCAGTTGTCGGTCAAGCAAAAGGACATGGTCGACGAGCAAGGCGCCATGGCCAACCTGCAACAGCAATCGGCTCGCGAAAACGCCGGCACCACCAGCCTGGGCGCCCTGCTGCGCGCCAAGCTGGACGGCAGCAGCGACAAGTAAGCCGCTGCAGCCAAGGGACAGGGTCGGCCCGGGGGGCCCCCTGTCCCTTTTCTTTTGTATGCTGGCAGCCGCTTCCCATATTTCTCCAAATTCTTGACATGACCCGTTCCGACATCGTCGAAGAACTCGCCGCTCGATTCGCGCAACTCACCCACCGCGACGCAGAGTCCGCAGTCAAGACCATCCTGGACGCCATGAGCGACGCCTTGGTGCGTGGGAATCGCATTGAGATTCGCGGCTTCGGCAGCTTTTCGGTCAGCCGCCGCCCGCCTCGCATCGGACGCAACCCACGCTCGGGCGAACGCGTGCAGGTGCCCGAGAAGCGCGTACCGCATTTCAAGCCTGGCAAGGCCTTGCGCGAATCGGTCGATGAACAGGGCCTGGGCAACGCAGAAGCGCCCGCCCCGTAGAATCTTTCCGGCCCAGTCGGAAAGCGACCATGAAATACCTGCTGTGGCTGCTCAAGGCAGCCATTTTTTTTACGCTCTTCGCCTTCGCGCTGAACAATCAGCACGACGCTACCGTCAATTTCTTCTTTGGCACCTACTGGCGCGCGCCGCTCGTGCTCGTGGTGCTCGTGGCCTTTGCCGGCGGCATGGTGGTCGGTGCGCTGGGCATGCTGCCCGGCTGGTGGCGGCATCGACAGAAAGTGACCCTGGCTCCGCTGCAGCCCACCGACGCCGCGACGGCCTCTGCCACTGCGCCGGCGTCACCCACCTCCAACGACAACGACCTTCCGATCCCGCGCCATGGACTTTGACCTCAGCTGGTTGCTGCTCGGCCTGCCGTTGGCCTTCATCCTGGGATGGCTGGCCTCGCGCTTCGATCTTCGGCAACTGCGCCTTGAAAATCGCCAGGCGCCAAAGGCTTACTTTCGCGGCCTGAACTTCCTGCTCAACGAACAGCAGGATCAGGCCATCGATGCCTTCATCGAGGCGGTGCAGAACGATCCCGACACGCAGGAACTCCACTTCGCACTGGGGAACCTGTTTCGCCGCCGAGGCGAATACCAGCGTGCCGTGCGGGTGCATGAGCATCTGCTGTCTCGCGCAGACCTGAGCCGTGCCGACCGCAACCGCGCGCAGCATGCGCTGGCCCAGGACTTCCTGCGCGCGGGTCTGCTCGATCGTGCCGAGGCCGCACTTCAGAAGCTCGAAGGCACCATCTACGAGAACGATGCACGCATGGCCCTTCTGGGCATCTACGAGCGATCGCGCGAATGGACGCAAGCCGAGGCCGTGGCCCGCAAGCTGGATGAATCGGAACAAGCCAGTTACGGCACCCGGCGCGGCCACTACCTCTGCGAACAAGCTTCGGAGCTTGCCGCTCGCGGCGATGCCGACGGCGCCATCGCCTTGCTGCAGCAAGCTGCGCAGGTCGCCCCCGCGGCGCCGCGGCCCGCCATCGATCTGGCCGCGTTGCAGTTGCAGCAAGGCGCACCTGCGCAGGCCTTTGCCACGCTGAAGGCGCTGGCTGAAACTGCGCCGCTTGCATTGCCGCTGTATGCCACGCTCATGCAGCAGGCCGCGGCGGCATCGCAGCATTCCGGCGAAGCGCTCGCATTGCTGCAGCGGCGCTACGCGGCGGCGCCATCCATCGACGTGCTCGACGCGATCGTCGCCCTGGGTGGCAGCACCAGCCTTGAAGAAATCGACGACGCCGGTAGTTCCGACACCGTGACAGTGGCGAATCCGCGCGACAGCTACGTGGCACACCTGCAGCACCATCCCTCCCTGGTCGCCGCCAGTCGCTGGCTTGCCGGAGAGCGCTTCGAACGCGAGGCCTTGCACCCGCCGGTGCAACGCGCCCTCGACCAGGCTGTGAGGCCCTTGATGCGCTATCGCTGCGCGGCCTGCGGCTTCGAGGCGCACCAGTACTTCTGGCACTGCCCCGGCTGCCAGGCCTGGGACAGCTACCCGCCGCGCCGCGTCGAAGAGCTCTGAGGCACTGGCTCGTCAACGTTCGAGCCTGCTGCATCGTTGAGTTGGAGCCGACGCAAACACTGCGCCGGTAGCGTCTTTTGAATTGACGCTTAATCAAAACCATCTCAGGGAGAAAACCAATGTTCAAGAAAATCCTGGCCTGCATGGCCATGCTCGCGGCTGCCAGCTGCTTTGCCGCCGTCGATGCCAACAAGGCCAGCGTCGCCGAACTCGACGACGTCAAGGGCGTCGGCCCCGCCATGTCGCAGCGCATCGTGGATGCACGCAAACAGGGCGAGTTCAAGAGCTGGGATGACTTCATGGCCCGCGTCAAGGGCGTGAAGACCAAGAGCGCCGAGCGTCTTTCTTCGAACGGGCTGACCATCAACGGCCAGGCTTTCAAGACAGCGGCTGCGCCCGCCGCCACGGCACCCTCGGCCGCCCCCTCGAAGGCCGCCAAGCCTGCAGCCAGCAGCACGGCCAAGTAGAGCGACAGAGCGCAAGCCACTGATCACAAAGGCGCCGGCGCGGCATGCGTTCGGCGCCTTTTCCATTGGGCCGCCTTGTCACGCGCGAAAAGGCGATGCAGGGAAATGCCTCACAGATGGCCTGATATTTGCACGTAAGCTCGTCTGCTCACATTCCTAGTCCAGTTCTGGAGAACACATGACACCTAAGCTCAGCGTTGCTCTCGCCGCCTTTGCATTCACCGCCGCCGCATCCGCCCAAACCAAATGGGATCTGCCGACGGCTTATCCGGCCAACAACTTCCACACCGAGAACATCACGCAATTCGCTGCGGACGTGGACAAGGCCACGGGCGGCAAGCTCAAAATCACGGTGCATTCGAACGCCTCCCTGTTCAAGGCCCCCGAGATCAAGCGCGCTGTGCAGGGCGGGCAAGCCCAGGCTGGCGAAGTGCTGCTGGTCAACTTCCAGAACGAATGGCCGCTGTTCGGCCTGGACGGCCAACCGTTCCTCGCCGACAGCTACGAAAGCGCCTGGAAGCTTTACCAGGCCCAGAAGCCGGTCCTCGAAAAGAAGCTGGCCGAGCAGGGAATGATGCTGCTGTACACCGTGGCCTGGCCGCCGCAGGGCATCTTCGTCAAGAAGGAAATCAACAGCGCTGCCGACCTCAAGGGCGTGAAGTGGCGCGCTTACAGCCCGGCCACGGCACGCATCGGCGAACTGGTGGGCGCACAGCCCGTCACGGTGCAGCAGGCCGAGTTGTCGCAGGCCATGGCCACCGGCGTGATCGAGGCGTACATGTCTTCCGGCTCCACCGGCTATGACACCAAGACCTACGAATACATCAAGAACTTCTACGACACCCAGGCCTGGCTGCCCAAGAACGCGGTGCTCGTGAACAAGAAGGCCTTCGACGCGCTGTCCAAGCCAGAACAGGACGCCGTGCTCAAGGCTGGCGCCGACGCCGAGAAGCGCGGCTGGGAAACCTCGCGGAAGAAAACGGCCGAATACCTCGATCTGCTCAAGAAGAACGGCATGGCCATCCATGCGCCTTCGACCCAGCTGAAGACCGACATGAAGAAGGTCGGCGACACCATGCTCAAGGAGTACCTGGAAAAGGCTGGCCCCGAAGGCCAGGCCGTGGTGGACGCCTACCGCAAGATGTAAGGCGCCTCGCATGAGAAAGATCCTCGACTGGATCTACGACAGCGCCGCCGTCCTGGCGGCGCTTTGCATGATCGGCCTGCTCGTGATGGTGCTGCTGTCCATCCTCGGACGGCAGTTGCACTTCAACGTTCCGGGCGTCGACGCGTACGCGGGCTACCTGATGGCTGGCGCTGGCTTCCTCGCACTCGCCCATACCCTCAAGAAGGGCGAGCACATCCGGGTGACGCTGATCCTGTCGCGGCTGACGGCAAAGCCTCGCCGCTGGATGGAGCGCTGGGCTGCCGGCGCCGCCACCTTCTTGGCCTTGCTGTTCGCCTGGTTCAGCGTTCGGCTGGTCATGCAGTCGCTGGAATTCAACGACATCTCCACCGGCAACGACGCCACGCCGCTGTGGATCCCGCAACTGGCGATGGCCGTGGGCACCGTGGTGCTGGCCATCGCCACCGTCGACGAGTTCGTGTTGGAGTGGCGCGGGCAATCGCAGGCGCGTGCCAAGGAGGCCGCTTTCCATGAATGAACTGGCGGTCGCCGGCCTGCTGATCCTGGTCCTTTTCCTGATGCTGGGCAGCGGCGTCTGGATCGGGCTGACACTCTCGGGCGTCGCCTGGATCGGTATGGAGCTTTTTTCCTCGCGGCCTGCGGGCGATGCCATGTCCGTCACGATCTGGGGTGCTGCCTCGAGCTGGACACTGACGGCGCTGCCGCTGTTCGTTTGGATGGGCGAGATCCTGTTCCGCACACGGCTGTCGCAGGACATGTTCAAAGGCCTGGCCCCATGGATGCAGGCGCTCCCGGGCCGGCTGCTTCATACCAACGTGGCGGGCTGCGCGATCTTCGCGGCCGTCTCCGGCTCCAGCGCGGCCACCTGCGCCACGATCGGCAAGATGACCCTGCCGGAGCTCGGCCGGCGCGGCTACCCCGAGCGGATGGTGGTGGGCACGCTGGCCGGCGCGGGCACGCTTGGTCTGCTCATTCCACCGTCGATCATCATGATCGTCTATGGCGTGAGCGCGGACGTTTCCATTGCCAAGCTGTTCATCGCCGGCATCCTGCCGGGGATCATGCTGGGGCTGCTCTTTTCGGGCTACATCGCCGTCTGGGCGTTGCGCCATCCTGACCAGGTGCCGCCCGCGGACGCCCGCATGAGCTTCTTGAACAAGCTGAAGGCCTCGGGGAGCCTCATTCCGGTCGCGCTGCTGATCCTGGCCGTGCTGGGTTCGATCTATTCCGGCGTGGCCACCGCGACCGAGGCCGCGGCCGTGGGCGTGGTGGGCGCGCTGGTCATCTCGGCCACGCAGGGTTCCCTGAACTGGCAGACGTTCAAGGATTCGCTGCTCGGCGCCACGCGGCTGTACTGCATGATGGCACTCATCCTTGCGGGCGCAGCCTTTCTCACGCTGGCCATGGGCTACATCGGGCTGCCGCGCCATCTGGCGGAATGGATCGGCTCGCTGGGCCTGACCCAGTTCCAGCTGATCGCGATGCTGGCGGTGTTCTACATCGTGCTGGGTTGCTTCCTCGACGGCATCTCGATGGTGGTCCTCACGATGGGCGTCATCATGCCGACGGTGACCGCCGCGGGCATCGACCCGCTGTGGTTCGGCATCTACATCGTGCTGGTGGTCGAGATGGCGCAGATCACGCCGCCCGTGGGCTTCAACCTCTTCGTGCTGCAAAGCATGACGGGCCGCGAGCTGACCTACATCGCCCGCGCCACGCTGCCGATGTTCGCGCTCATGGTCGTGGCGGTGCTGATCATCTACTTCGTGCCGGGCATCGTGACCTGGCTGCCTCAGCATATGAAGCTGTAGCCACCGCAAAGCGGCGGCGGCCCTGGCAGGCAATGCCCTTCCGGGGCCGCCGGTGGAACGACGATGGCACAGGGTCGGTCGATAGAATCGACCGCAATGGCCCTGCTCCTGATCGTCGTCCTCCCATTTGTCGCAAGCCTGTTCGCGGCTCTCATGCCGCACGACGCACGCAACCGGGAATCGACGTTGGCGGGCCTCGTGGCGCTGGGGCTCACGGTGCAGATGGCGCTGCTGTTCCCGCAGGTCTCGGGCGGCCAAATCATCGACATGCGCGTCGAGTGGATCCCGGTGCTGGGACTCGAATTCCACCTGCGCCTGGACGGCTTCGCATGGATGTTCGCGATGCTGGTGCTCGGCATCGGCTCGCTGGTGGTGCTGTATGCGCGCTACTACATGTCACCGTCCGATCCGGTGCCCCGCTTCTTCAGCTTCTTCCTGGCATTCATGGGAGCAATGCTCGGAGTGGTGCTTTCGGGCAACCTGATCCAGATGGTGGTGTTCTGGGAACTCACCAGCCTGTTCTCGTTCCTGCTGATCGGCTACTGGCACCACCGCCGCGACGCACGGCGCGGCGCACGCATGGCGCTCACCGTGACGGGCGCCGGTGGACTGTGCCTCTTGGGCGGCGTGCTGCTGCTCGGGCGGATCACGGGCAGCTACGAGCTCGAAGCAGTGCTGGCCGCCGGCGAGAAGATCCGCGCCAGCACGCTGTACCTGCCTGCGCTGGGGCTCGTGCTGCTGGGCGCCTTCACCAAGAGCGCCCAGTTCCCCTTCCATTTCTGGCTTCCGCGCGCCATGGCTGCGCCGACGCCCGTGTCGGCCTACCTGCACTCGGCCACGATGGTCAAGCTGGGCGTGTTTCTACTGGCGCGGCTGTGGCCATCGCTTTCCGGTACCGAGGCGTGGTTCAGGGCAGTCAGCGGCGCGGGCGTCTGCACGATGCTGCTGGGCGGCTATGCCGCCATGTACCAGCGCGACCTGAAGGGCCTCCTGGCCTATTCGACGATTTCGCACCTGGGCCTGATCGTGCTGCTGCTGGGCCTGAACAGCCCGCTGGCCGCCGTGGCGGCCGTGTTCCACGTGATGAACCATGCGACCTTCAAGGCCTCGCTGTTCATGGCCGCCGGCATCATCGACCACGAGACCGGAACGCGGGACATCAACAAGCTCAGCGGCCTGATCGGCCCGATGCCCATCACGGCCACGCTGGCCATCATCGCCAGCGCGGCCATGGCGGGCGTGCCGCTTCTCAATGGCTTCATCTCCAAGGAGATGTTCTTCGCCGAGACCACCTTCATCCAGGCCTCGCGCTGGGTCGAACTGGGCCTGCCGCTGGCCGCCACGGTGGCGGGCATGTTCAGCGTGGCCTATTCGCTGCGCCTTGTGGTCGACGTGTTCTTCGGTCCGCCCTGCAATGACCAGGTGCCCCGTCCGCCGCACGAGCCGCCGCACTGGATGCGCGTGCCGTCCGAGATCCTGGTGGTGCTGTGCCTGGTGGTCGGCATCGTCCCGGCTTGGTCGGTCGGTCCGTTGCTGGCCGCCGCCGCTGCGCCCGTCGTTGGTGGAACGCTGCCCGAATACGAACTGGCCCTGTGGCATGGCTTCAACATGGCGCTCCTGATGAGCGTGCTCGCGCTGGTGGGCGGCACCCTCATCTACCTGGTGCAGCGCGCACTGCGGGCCCGCGGCCACCTGGACACCGCACCGCTGCTGCGGCACTTCGACGGGCAACGGATCTTCGAGAACGCCCTGGCGCGCCTGAGCGAAGCCGGCAGGCGCAGCCGGCGCATTTTGGGCACGCGCCGCCTGCAGCCCCAGCTGACGGTCATGGCCGCGCTGGCGGTGCTCGGGCCGTTGGCCGTCCTTTGGTACATGCCGCCTTTTGGCGAGAAGGCCGCGCTGCTGCCCTTCTCGCCGATGTTCGCCATGCTCTGGGTCATCGGCGGCACCTGCGCCGTGATGGCCGCGGTCCAGGCCAAGTTCCACCGCCTCGCCGCCATCATGCTCGCCTCCGGCGCCGGCCTCATCTGCTGCGTGACCTTCATCTGGTTCTCGGCGCCGGACCTCGCGCTCACCCAACTCATCGCGGAAGTCGTCACCACTGTGCTGCTGCTGCTGGGCCTGCGCTGGCTGCCGCTGCGGCGCGAGACGGCACCGCCGGCCGGCACGCCCTGGCGTCGCTTTGGCCGGCGCACGCGCGACCTCGTCATCGCGGTCTCGGCTGGCACCGGCCTGGCGGCCTTGTCGTGGACGATGATGACGCGCCCCTTTCCGCAAAGCATCTCCGGCTTCTTCCTGGACAACGCACTCACGCAAGGGGGCGGCACCAACGTGGTCAACGTGATGCTGGTGGACTTCCGCGGCTTCGACACCTTCGGCGAAATCTGCGTGCTGGGGATCGTCGCGCTGACGGTCTACGCCTTGCTGCGACGCTTCCGTCCCGCCGTCGAATCGATGGCCCTGCCACCCCAGCAACTCGCCGCGCCGGACGACGGCGCCACCGATCTGCTCAACCCGCGACTGGCCCACGACACCGCCGTCGGCTACCTGATGGTGCCGGCCGTGCTGGTGCGCCTGCTGCTTCCCTTGTCGGTGCTGGTGTCGGTGTACTTCTTCATGCGCGGCCACAACCAGCCCGGCGGCGGTTTCGTCGCGGGGCTGGTGATGTCGGTCGCGCTGCTTCTGCAGTACATCGTCTCCGGCGCCGAGTGGGTCGAGGAGCACCTGCGCATCTTCCCGCGCCGCTGGATCGCCACGGGCCTGCTGCTTGCCCTGGCCACCGGCGGCGGCGCCGTGGTGCTGGGCTTCCCCTTCATGACCACGCACACCGCGCACTTCTCTCTTCCTGTACTGGGCGACATCCATGTTCCCAGCGCGCTGTTCTTCGACATCGGCGTCTTCTCGCTGGTGCTCGGGGCCACGATGCTGATCCTCACCGCACTGGCCCACCAATCCATCCGCAGCCACCGGTGGGCCGAAGAGCAGGCCGAGCGCGCCGAGCGCGAAGCGGCCGAAGGAGCGAGCGCCTGATGGAAGCCGTGCTTGCCATTGCCATCGGCGTGCTGTGCGGCTCCGGCGTCTACCTGCTGCTGCGCCCGCGCACCTTCCAGGTCATCATGGGCCTGACGCTGCTTTCCTACGCGGTCAACATGTTCATCTTCAGCATGGGCCGGCTGAAGGTCGACAGCGAGCCCATCCTCAACCCGGCGATCAGCGCCACGCTGGCCAACACGGCCGATCCGATGCCGCAGGCACTCGTGCTCACCGCCATCGTGATCGGCTTTGCGATGACCGCGCTTTTCCTGGTGGTGCTGCTCGCCTCGCGCGGCCTGCACGGCACCGATCACGTCGATGCTGAAGAGCGTCCCGCCGGCGAGGACGACGAGCGATGATGGATCAGCTCTTTCGCCTCCTCGACCGGCTGCTCGAGGCCACCATGCCCCACCTGGTGGCGGCGCCGATCCTGCTGCCCCTGCTCACGGCTGCGCTGATGCTCATGCTTGGCGAGCAGCGCCGGCAGCTCAAGGCCATCCTGAGCGTGGTTTCCGGCCTGGCCGGGCTTCTGGTGGCGCTGGCGCTGCTGCGCTGGGTGAATGCGCCCGACACGGGCACCGGTCCGGGATCGGTGGGTGTGTACCTGCCGGGCAACTGGCCGGCGCCTTTCGGCATCGTGCTGGTGGCAGACCGCCTTTCGAGCATGATGGTCGCGCTTACGGGCGTGGTGGCCTTCGCCGTATCGCTGTATTCCACGTCGCGCTGGGACCGCGCCGGCGTGCATTTCCATCCTCTGCTGCAGTTGCAGTTGATGGGCCTCAATGGCGCTTTCCTCACCGGCGACCTGTTCAACCTCTTCGTGTTCTTCGAAGTGATGCTCGCCGCCTCGTACGGCCTGCTGCTCCACGGCTCGGGCAAGCACCGGGTTCGTGCCGGTCTGCACTACATCGCGATCAACCTGGCGGCATCGGCGCTGTTCCTTGTGGGCGCGGCACTGATGTACGGCGTGACCGGCACGCTCAACATGGCCGACCTGAGCGCGCGCATCGCCGAACTGCCGCCAGGCGACCTGGGTCTGGCGCGGGCCGCCGGCGCCATCCTGGCCGTCGCCTTCTTCGCCAAGGCCGGCGCCTGGCCGCTCAACTTCTGGCTGGTGCCCGCCTACACCGCTGCCGTGTCGCCGGTGGGTGCCGTCTTCACGCTGCTCACCAAACTGGGCGTCTACACATTGCTGCGCGTGTGGTCGCTGTTCTATGCCTTCGACGGCTTCGGCGAAAACGTGCTGACGGGCATCGGGCTGTCGACCTTGTTCCTGGCGGCCTGGGGGCTCATCGGCACGCAGCGGCTGTCGAACATCGCGGGCTTTTCGGTGCTCATTTCCGCCGGCACGCTGATCGCGGCGATCGGGCTGGGCCTGCCCGGGATCTGGGCCGGCGCCCTTTACTACATGCTCAGCTCCACGCTGGCGGCTGCCGCTTTCTTCCTGCTGATCGACATGATCGAGCGCTGGCGCAACGCGGGCGCCAGCATCGCCGCCTACGAGTCGGGCGACGCCGCACCCTTCCTGGCCGAAGACCTGCGCCCCATGACCGAAGTCAACCTCGACGACGACGCGCAGGCGCTGTACGGGCGTGCCATTCCGGCCGGCGTGGCCTTCCTCGGCCTGGCCTTCACCGCCAGCGCGGTGCTGCTGGCGGGCCTGCCGCCGCTGTCGGGCTTCCTGGGCAAGTTCGCCATGCTTTCGGCCGTCATGGCGGCGCCGTGGGTCTATCCCTCGGGCTGGATCTTCGTCGCCCTCATGCTCGTCGCGGGCTTTTTCATGCTGGTGGCGTTCAGCCGTGCCGGCATTCGCCATTTCTGGACCCTGCCCGAGGGCACGCAGCCGACGTTGCGCGCTCTCGAAGTTGGGCCGGTGGTGCTCCTGCTGGGCGTCTGCCTGGCCTTGACCGTGGGCGCCGGACGCGTGATGGAACACGCCCGCGCCACCGCCAAGGACCTGCGCTCGCCGGAGGTGTACCGCGATGCCGTGATGTCCGCCGAGCAGAAGCCCGCCCCGGCCAAAGCAACGGAGGACAAGCCATGAAGCGATGGTTCCCCGCGCCTGCGCTCTCGTTCGTCCTGTTCGTGGTGTGGATCCTGCTCAACCAGTCGGTGGCTGCGGGCACGCTGCTGCTGGGCCTGATCCTGGCCGTCGTGGTGCCGGTGCTCACGCGCAGCCTGCGGCCGGCCAATGCGGTGGTGCGCCGTCCGCTCGTCATGCTGCGCCTGGGCGCCCATGTGATCTACGACCTGCTCATCTCCGCCCGCGATGTGGCGCGCCTGCTGCTCACCCATCGCACCGAAGACATCGCCTCGCATTTCGTGACCGTGCCGCTCGACATGCGCGATCCCAGCGGCTTGGCCGTGCTGGCCATGATCTTCTGCCTGACGCCGGGCACCGCGTGGGCCGAACTGTCTCGTGACCGCAGCCAGCTGCGGGTGCACATGTTCGACCTGCGCGACGACCAGGCCTTCATCAACATGGTCAAGTCGCGCTACGAGCGTCCTCTGATGGAGATTTTCGGATCATGACTCCCGTCCTCTTCTGGGCCCTCAAGGTGGGCATCTTCCTGCTGTCGGTGGCGATGCTTTGCGCATTCGCACGCCTGCTCATGGGCCCCTCGGCGCAAGACCGGATCATGGCGCTGGACTGCCTCTACATCAACGGCATGCTGATGATGCTGGTGCTGGGGATCAACTACACCAGCGCGGTGTACTTCGAGGCCGCGATGCTCATCGCGCTCTTCGGCTTCGTCAGCTCTACCGCCCTGGCCAAGTTCCTGCTGCGCGGCGAGGTGATCGAATGACGGAAGACATGATCTTCGGGCCCCTGCCCTACTGGGCGGAGATCCTCACGGGCGTGCTGGTGGTGATCGGCGCGGCCTTCGCTGCCATCGGCTCGTTCGGCCTGGTGCGCCTGCCGAGCTTCTACCGCCGCATCCACGCGCCCACGCTGGGCGCGACGGTGGGCGTGTGGGCCATGATGCTGGCCACCATCACGTACTTCTCGGTGCAGGGCAACAGCCTGTTCCTGCATGCGGTGCTCATCGCATTCTTCGTGGCGGTGACGGCGCCGGTCACGACCATCTTCCTGATGCGCGCGGCGCTGTTCCGCGCGCGCGGCGGCCCCGGGCCGGACGCACACGTTACCCGCCCGGCAAAGCGCCCACCGCGCTGAGCAATGAACCTCAGCCTGCGCCAGCTGCGCGCCTTTACGGCCGTGGCCGACAGCGGCAGCTTCACCGGGGCAGCGCGCCAGTTGCACCTGACGCAGGCGGCCGTGAGCGTGCTGGTGCGCGAACTCGAATCGGAACTCGGCGTGCGCCTGTTCGATCGCAGCACCCGCAAGGTGGCGCTGTCGGATGCCGGTCGGGAATTCCATCCCCAGGCGCAGCGCGTGTTGCGCGAACTCGAAAACGCCGTGGCCAGCATCGGCGAGCTGCGCGACAAGAAGCGCGGACTCTTGCGCGTGGCCGCACCGCAGCTCATGGCCTGCACGCTGATGCCGCGCGTCATCGCCGCCTATGGCCTGCGCTTTCCGGACGTACGTGTGCATTTGGTCGACACCCTGCCCGAGCAGATGCATGGCCTGGTGCATGCGTGCGATGTGGAACTCGCCATCGGTCCGGATCAGCCCGAAGCCGCCGAGCCATCTGCCGCCGAACCGCTGGCCCGCCGCCCACTGCTGCGCGACCGCCACGACCTCATCTGTCCGCCCGACCATCCACTGGCAAGGCGCCGGCAGGTGCGCTGGAGCGACTTGGCCCAGGTCCCGTTCATCGCGCCCACGCTCGACTTCATGCGCCGGCTGCAGCCTGAACTGATCGGCGCAGGGCTTGCGCCCATCGTGCCCGTCCGGCAGGTGTCGTACATGACGACCGCGCTGGGGCTGGTGGCCGCTGGCCTGGGCGTATCGGCGGTGCCGACTTACGCGCAGGCGCTGGTGCAGGGGCATGGACTGGTAATGCGTCCGCTCGTCGCGCCGGTGTTCTTCCGCGAGGTGTGCGTCTTCACGAGCCGCGCCCGGTCGCTCTCTCCGGCGGCACAGAGCTTCGTGGACTTCATGGCCGAATTCGTCGAGCCGGCAACGGCGGACTGAGCCCCGCGCCCTGCTCCCGGTTCAATCGGCCCGCAGGCTCTTGGCGCGTGCCACTTCGGTCTCAGGCGGCAGCTGCACGGCGTTCTTCACCGCGAGGATCTCGGCCATCACGCTGACCGCAATCTCCGGCGGCGTCTTGCTGCCGATGTAGATGCCGATCGGGCCGCGCAGGCGCGCCAGCGACGCCTCGGTCTGATCGAAGTGCTCGATCATGCGATCCCTGCGTGCCTGCGCATTGCGCCGCGAGCCGATGGCCCCCACGTAGAAGGCGTCGGTCTCCAGCGCCTCCAGCAACGCCAGGTCGTCCAGCTTGGGGTCGTGGGTGAGCGCGACCACGCAGCTGCGCCGATCGGGCTTGAAGGTCTTGACCGCGTCGTCCGGCATCTCGGTGCTGACGCTCACGCCAGGAATGTCGGATGCCGTACGGTATTCGGCGCGCGGGTCGCACAGCGTGACGGCAAAGCCCGAAAAGCGCGCCATCGTCGCCAGGTATTCGCTCAACTGGCCGGCGCCGATGAGCAGCATGCGGTACTCGGGGCCGAAGGTGTTCACCAGGTGCTCGCCATTCACTTCGAGCGCGGCGGGTGAAGCGGCGGGCGCGATGGTCACGGCGCCGTCGGCCAGCCGCACCGTGCGCTGCATCAGCTGGCCCTGCTCCAGTTGTGCCACCAGCGCCTGCAGCGATTCGGGATCAGGATCGAATTCGAGCAGCAGTTCGAGCGTGCCGCCGCACGGCAGGCCGAAGCGATGGGCCTCGTCGGCGGTGATGCCGTACTTGACGAAGGCCGGCGCGCCGCCCGGCATGTGTTGATCGCCACCGTGCGCCTGCGTGTAGCGGGCAACCAGGTCGTCCTCGATGCAGCCGCCCGAGACGGAGCCCACCACCGCGCCTTTTTCGGCCAGCGCCATGATCGAGCCGATGGGCCGAGGCGAAGAGCCCCAGGTCCGCACCACCGTGGCCAACATCGCCCGTTCGCCCGCCTGGCGCCAGTCGCGCAGGGTGCGCAGCACCATCACATCCAGGTTTTCCATCGCTCGCTTTCCGTCGCCTCGATCAGCTCTTGCCGCGCAGGCGCGCCCACAGGCCGGGCTTGGCGCCTTCGTCGGTGGCGGCCTCGCCGCCCTCCGCTGGCGCCACAGCGGCATCGGCCTCTGCATCGGCCGGTGGCGGCGCATGGCGCAGCTGCATCTCGTTGTCGAAGCGCTTGAAGAAGTCATCGGCCATCGACTTCGCGGCGCCGTCGATCAAGCGCTGGCCCAACTGCGCGATCTTGCCGCCCACCTGCGCCGAGACGGTGTAGCCCAATTCGCACCCCGCGTCGTTGGGCGTGAGGGTGACGGCGGAAGAGCCCTTGCCGAAGCCCGCCACGCCGCCCTGCCCTTCGAAGGCGAGCCGGTAGCCCGAAGGCGGCGTCATCTCGCTGATGGTGACCTTGCCGCTGAACTTGGCCGACACCGGCCCCACCTTGACCGCCATGCCGACGTTGTAGGTGTCGTCGCCAGTCGGCTCGAATCGATCGCAACCGGCCAGGCACTTCTTCAGGACCTCCGGGTCGTTGAGCGCGTCCCAGGCCAGCTGCTGGGTGATGGCCAGTTGCCGGGTGCCTTGCATGTCCATGATGTCGGTTCCTTGGTTGTGTGCGGCTGCGGCCGCAGCGTGTTCAACGCCTCGCGCTGCGCATCAGCGCCGCCAGGCTGCGGGCCAGTTGTTCCAGCGCGTTCAGATTGTGGACCGCCAGCATCGCGTCCGCATGGCGATGCAGCATTGCCGCACCACGCGCCAGGGGCGCATAGCCCTCGAAGCGCAGCAGCGGATTGAGCCACAGCACCTGACGCGCATGGCGCTTGAGCCAGCGCAGCTGATCGTCCAGATGCTCCGGATCGCCCGTGTCGAGGCCATCGCTGACCAGCAGCACCAGGGTGCGGCGCCCGATCAGACGCCTGGCATGCAGTTGGCGCAACTGGGCCAGCGAATCGCCCAGGCGCGTGCCACCGGCGAAGTCGTCGATGGCCGCCCCGGCGCGCAAAAGCATCTCGTCGGTGTCGGCCAGGCGGAAGGCTGGCGTCAGGTCGGTCAGATGGGTGCCGAACGCGAACACATCGCGCCGCCCGGCACGATGCGTCGCCGCATGCAGGAAGGCGAGCAGCAGGCGCGCATAGCGCTCCATCGATCCGGAAACATCCACCAGCACCAGCAGGGGCAGCGGCTCCTCGCGCCGCGTCAGGCGCGGCAGGCGAACGATCTCCGCGCCGGTGCGGCCGGCCTCGTGCATCACACCGGGCCAATGCATGCGCGAATGCGGACGGCCGCTGGAAGCACGCAGACGCCTTGCCGGCAATGTCGGCAGCGGCAGTGTCACGTCTCGCGCCAGGCGCTCCACCAGCCGGTATTCGGACGCGCCCAGCGCGTTGAAGTCAGCATGATGAAGGCGCTGGCGTTCGCTTGCGGTCATGGCGGCGTCGAACTGGACTTCCTGCTCGCCCTTGTTTTCAGGCCGGGGCGCCTTGGGTGCGGCCAGCGCTTCGCGCACGCGCGGCCTGCGCTGCACGGGCTGGGCCTTTCCTTCGGCACTGGGCAGCATCTGCGCGAGCATCTTGTGAGCGAGGTCCGGGTCCTGGAACCAGGCATCGAAGAGTTCACGAAACACCATGCGATCCTGCTCGCGACTGACCATCACCGATTCGATGGCCGCCGACAAGTCCAGCTTGCGCTCCACGCCCACGAGCATGGCGGCCTGGGTGGCCAGCGCGATGCGCGTGGCGTCGGTGCGCACGCCGGCTCGGCGCAAGGCGCGGCCGAATGCGGCGATGTTGCCGGCGAGCTTGCCGCGTCGCGCGTCGCCCAGTTGGTGGATGCGCGTGGGCTGCTGGCCCGAAGCATTGCCGGGCGCCGGATTGGCTGGCGTGCCTGGCGTCGTCATGCTCTTTCGCATCGAAAAGGCAGGCCCTGCGCTCAGGACCCGCCGGGCGCTGCTGCGGCAGGCGCGGGCTGCAGCAGTTCCTCGGCCAAGGTGTTCGTCAGCGCGGCCACGTCGTCACGCTGCTTGAACAGGATGCCCGCCGTGTCGACAACGACTTCGGGGTCGAGTTCGAGCGTATCGAGCGCGACCAGCGCACGCGCCCATTCGACACTTTCGGCGATACCGGGCACGCGCTGGAAGGCACTCGGCTGCGGCATCGAACGCAGGCGCCCCACGAAGTCAGCCACCTGGTCCGACAGCCGCTCGCTGGCTTGCGGCACCTGGGCCCGCACGATGGCCAACTCGCGCTCGCGCTCGGGATAGTCGAGCCAGTGGTAGAGGCAGCGCCGCTTGACGGCGTCGTTCAGGTCGCGCGTCCGGTTGCTGGTGAGGATGGTCACCGGCGGCGAAAAAGCCTGGATGGTGCCCAGCTCCGGAATGCTGACCTGGTACTCGCCGAGGTATTCGAGCAGGAAGGCCTCGAAGGGCTCGTCGGCACGGTCGACCTCGTCGATGAGCAGCACGGCGCCGGGCGGCGGCGCCTCCAGCGCTTGCAGCAAAGGGCGGCGGACCAGGTAGCGCGGTTGGTAGACCTCGGATTCGACATCGGTCGCCACGCCTTGCGCCTCTGCTGCGCGCATGTGCAGCAATTGCGCGGCGTAGTTCCACTCGTACAGCGCCTCGCGCTGCTCCAGACCGTCGTAGCACTGCAGGCGCAGCATCTGGCGGCCGAGCGCCTGCGCCAGCGCCTTGGCGAGTTCGGTCTTGCCCACGCCGGGCTCGCCTTCGAGCAGCAAGGGCCGCTGCAGCCGCAATGCCAGGAAGACGGCGGTGGCGAGCCGACGATCGGCAAAGTAGCCCGCGCCCTGCAGCGCCTGCACCACCGCGTCGATCGAGGAGAAGGGCGTCGTGGTGGCTTCAGGCGTTGCAGTCATCGCGAGAGACTATCCCATCGCCTTCGTGACCGCGCGCTGCGTCAGCACCCCGATCAGGTTGGCGCGGTACGCCGCCGAGCCATGCAGGTCGCTGTTGAGGTCGCTGGCGTCGATCTTCACGCCGGCGGCCGCCTGGGGCGTGAAGCTCTTGGACAGCGCGTCCTCCAGACCCTTGTGCCGGAACACGCCGTTGCCCGCGCCGGTGACGGCCACGCGCACGCCGCTGTCGTACTTCGCAACGAACACGCCCACGAGCGGAAAGTGCGAGGCGCGCTGGATGAGCTTTTCGTAAGCCGCCTGCCGGGGCACGGGAAAGCGCACGGCGGTGATGAGTTCGCCGTCTTCCAGCGCCGTGGTGAACAGCCCCTGGAAAAAGTCGTCCGCCGCGATCTCGCGCTTGTTGGTAACCACCGTGGCGCCGGTGGCCAGGACCGCGCTGGGGTAGCAGGCGGCCGGGTCGTTGTTCGCCAGCGATCCGCCGATGGTGCCCATCGCCCGCACCTGACGGTCGCCGATGTGGGCCGCCAGCCAGGCCAGCGCAGGGAATGCCGACTTCACATCGGCACTTCTGGCTACTTGCGCATGGCGGGTCATGGCACCGATGACGAGCTGGTCGCCATCCTTGCGCACGCCCGACAGCTCGGCGATGCCGCCCAGATCGACCAGTTGCTCGGGCGCCGACAGGCGCAGCTTCATCGAAGCCAGCAGGGTCTGCCCGCCTGCCAGAGGCTTGCCGCCGGCACCGGCGAGCTTGACGGCATCGGCCAGCGAGGCGGGGCGTTCAAATGTGAATGCGTACATGGTGTGTCCTTCCGTTCAGCTCAGGCCTTGCCGGCGCCGTGCAGGGCTTCCCACACGCGATTGGGCGTGACGGGCATGTCGATGTCCTTGATGCCCAGCGGTGCCAGCGCGTCGAGCACCGCGTTGATGACCGCGGGCGGCGAGCCGATGGCCCCGGCCTCGCCGCAGCCCTTGGTGCCCAGCGGGTTGTGCGTGCAGGGCGTGCAGACGGTATCGAGCTTGAACTGCGGGAAGTCGCGGGCTCGCGGCATGGCGTAGTCCATAAAGCTGCCGGTGAGCAGCTGGCCGGTCTCGCTGTCGTAGACGCAGTTCTCGAGCAGCGCCTGGCCGATGCCCTGGACGATGCCGCCCTGGACCTGGCCTTCCACGATCATCGGGTTGATGATGGTGCCGAAGTCGTCCACCGCGGTGAACTTGTCCACCTTCACCTCGCCGGTCGATGCGTCGACCTCCACCTCGCAGATGTAGGTGCCACCAGGGAAGGTGAAATTGGTCGGGTCGTAGAAGGCCGTCTCGTTCAGGCCCGGCTCCAGCTTGTCGAGCGGATAGTTGTGCGGCACATAGGCCGTGAGCGCCACCTGTCCGAAGGGGATCTTCTTGTCGGTGCCCTTGACGCTGAACTCGCCGCCGGCGAATTCGATGTCGGCATCGCTGGCTTCCATCAGGTGCGCGGCGATCTTCTTGGCCTTGGTCTCGATCTTGTCCAGCGCCTTCATGATGGCCGCGCCGCCCACCGAGATGGAACGCGAGCCATAGGTGCCCATGCCGAAGGGCACCCGGCCGGTGTCGCCGTGGACCACGTCGACGTTCTCGACCGGGATGCCCAGGCGCGCCGCCACCACCTGCGCGAAGGTGGTCTCGTGGCCCTGGCCGTGGCTGTGCGAGCCGGTGAAGACCGTCACGCTGCCGGTGGGATGCACGCGGATCTCGCCGCATTCGAACAGACCCGCCCGCGCGCCCAGCGCCCCGGCGATGTTCGACGGCGCGATGCCGCAGGCCTCGATGTAGCTCGAATAACCGATGCCGCGCAGCTTGCCCTTCTTTTCGCTTTCGGCCTTGCGTGCTGCAAAGCCGTCGACCTCGGCCAGCGTCTTGGCCTTGTCCATCGCAGCGTGGAAGTCGCCCGTGTCGTACTGCAGCGCCACCGGCGTCTGGTAGGGGAACTGGGTGATGAAGTTGCGCTTGCGGATCTCGTCCTGGCCCAGCTTCATCTCCCAGGCACAGCGAGTGACGAGGCGTTCGAGCAGGTAGGTGGCTTCGGGCCGGCCGGCGCCACGGTAGGCATCGACCGGCGCGGTGTTGGTGAACCAGGCATCCACTTCGACGTAGATCTGCGGGGTCAGGTACTGGCCCGCCAGCAGCGTCGCATACAGGATGGTGGGCACCGCGGTGGAGAAGGTGGACAGGTAGGCGCCCAGGTTGGCGTCGGTGTGCACGCGCAGCGCGAGGAACTTGCCGTCCTTGTCCATCGCCATCTCGGCATGGCTGACGTGGTCGCGGCCGTGGGCGTCGGTCAGGAAGGATTCGGACCGGTCGGCCACCCACTTGATGTTGCGGTTGATCTGCTTGGACGCCCAGGTGAGCGCCACGTCTTCGGCATACAGGAAGATCTTGGAGCCGAAGCCGCCGCCCACATCCGGCGCGATCACGCGGACCTTGTGTTCGGGAAGGCCGAGCACGAAGGCGGTCATCAGCAGCCGCTCGACGTGCGGATTCTGGTTGGCCACGTAGAGCACGTATTCGTCGGTGGCGCGGCTGAAGCTCGCGACGGCCACGCGCGGCTCGATGGCGTTGGGCACCAGGCGGTTGTTGACAAGGTCGAGCTTGGTGACATGGGCCGCGCTGGCAAAAGCGGCGTCCACCGCGGCCTTGTCGCCCAGCACCCACTTGTAGCACTGGTTGTCGGGCGCCGCATCGTGCAGCGTCACGCCGCCCTTCTTGGCGGCTGCATCCGACACCTTGACCAGCGCGGGCAGCGGTTCGTAGTCGACCTGCACGGCTTCGGCGGCATTGCGCGCCTGCTCCTGCGTCTCGGCCACCACCATCGCCACCTGGTCGCCCACATAGCGCACCTTGCCGATGGCCAGGATGGGGTGCGGCGGCTCCTTCATCGGCGTGCCGTCGGGGTTATTGATGAGCCAGCCGCAAGGCAGGCCACCCATCTTGCCGTCGATGTCCTTGCCCGAGAAGACGCTGATCACGCCGGGCATGGCGAGCGCCGCGGTGGCGTCCACCGACTTGATGTTGGCGTGCGCGTGCGGCGAACGCACGAACACCGCATGCGCCTGGCGATCCAGCACCACGTCGGCCGTGTACTGGCCGCTGCCGGTGATGAAGCGATAGTCTTCCTTGCGCTTGTACGCCTCGCCGATGTGCGGGAGGTTCGCGAAATCGGATGCACCCATTTGCTGTCTCCTGATCGTTGTTCTGCGGACCGCTCAGGCCGGGGCGGCCATGTTCTTGCCACCCAGCATCACCGCCTTGACGATGTTCTGGTAGCCGGTGCAGCGGCACAGGTTGCCGTCGAGCAGTTCGCGAACCTCGGCCTCGTTCGCGTTCGGATGGTTCTTGCACAGGTCGATGGCGCTCATGACCATGCCGGGGGTGCAGAAGCCGCACTGGAGGCCGTGGCACTCCTTGAACGCCGCCTGCATGGGATGCAGAGTGCCATCAGGCTGGGCAATGCCTTCGATGGTGGTGATCTCGGCGCCCTGCACCTGCGCCAGCAGCACGTTGCAGGACTTGATCGCCTGCCCGTTCACATGGACCGTGCAGGCGCCGCACTGGGCCGTATCGCAGCCCACATGGGTGCCCGTCAACCGCAGATGCTCGCGGATGGCCTGGACCAGCAAGGTGTTGGGGGGAGCGTCGACCGTGGTCGCCTGGCCGTTGACTTTCAGGGATACCTGCATGTGGCTGTCTCCAAACTTGGTGATGGCTGATGGGCGAAGCGATATTGGACGCGGTGCCCCTACGGGGTGCTAGGCAAAACCCTAGACGGATTGCGGCCCGGCTCGGAAATTCTCAAAATGAAACAGGGCGCTTTGGATGCACCGTTTTGTGGATTGCGCGGACGCTTGCTTCTGGCAGCATCCCCGGGCCCCCATCCGGTGCCAGCCCGCCGCCGGATCGCATTCCCGAAAGCACATGCTCACCTCCGCCATCCAGACCGAGCGCCCCGAACGCGGCGCCCTCATCGCGCAGGCCCGCCGCCAGTGGATCGAAGGCGATGACGGCGCAGGCCGGCTGCCCGCCCCGATCGAGCCCTGGATCACCCGGTCCTGGCAGCGATGCCTCGGCGCTGGCCGACGACCGCACGATTCGGTCGATTTCGACCCGGTGTCGCGTGCCCGGCTGCGCGAAGTGCGCGATCGCAATCACCGACTGGTGGAAGCGGCCCAACCCGTCATGGCGCACCTGTCGCGCACGCTGGCCGACACGCGGTATTTCCCCATCCTCACCGATGCACAAGGGCTGGTGGTCGATGTCGGCACCCTGCCCGATCTGACGCAAAGCGATGAGCGCCGCGCACTCGACCTGGCGCGGGTGGGCGTGGACCTGTCGGAGTCCCGCGTGGGCACCACCGCCATCGGCGCCGCACTGGCCGAGCAGCAGCCGGTGTGGCTGCACCGCGGCGAACACTTCTTCGACGTCACCAGCGTCTACAGCTGCGCCGGCGCTCCATTGTTCGGGCCGCAGGGCGAATGCGTGGGCATGCTCGACCTCACCGGCGTGAACGAGCAGGAGCGCCCGGAGCTGGTCCATCTGGCGGCGATGTCGGCGCGCAGCATCGAGAACGCGCTGGTCCAGCAGCATCGATGCGCCCTCCTGCTGCACCTGGCATGGCCCGGCTACAGCGTCGGCCCCGAAGCCATGGGCCTCGTGGCGCTGGATGCCGAAGGCCACGTGACCGGCACCAACGCCTGCGCGCGCCAGATGCTGCACCGCCCGCTGCTGCGAGAGCCGGGGCCGCTGCATGCGAGCGACCTGTTCGCAGTGCCCTTGAACATGCTCTTCGACGCTGCGCGTCGGGACGACGTCGCGATCGAAGTGCCGCTGTGGTCCGGCCTGCGCGTTCGCGCGCGCGTCCAGCGGGGTGGACGCGCCGTGACTGACGATGGCGAGCAGGCCGCCCGTCCGAGCCTTCGCGAGGTCGAAGGCGAAATGATCCGCCGGGCCGTGGACGATGCCATGGGCAACGTGGCGGAAGCCGCACGCGCCCTGGGCATCAGCCGCGCGACCGTATATCGCAAGCTCTGGCAGGCGCGGCGGCAGCCGCCCGGCTGAAAGGCGCCTGCAAGCGAAGCCGAGCGCTCAAGCCCCGAGCGCCACCACCACCGCCGCCTCGTCCACCCATGCGACCACGCGCTGGCGCGCACGCAGCCCGCTGTGGGCTTCTGCGAATCCGACCAGTTGCAGCCCCGGCGACAGCGTCACGCTGACCTCGTCGCCGCTTTCGCTGCGATCCAGGCGGCCCACCGTGCCTTGCAGGACGTTGCCGCCCAGCGTCGCCAGTTCGCTCTCGGCGGGTCGCGACACCCGCACCGCCGTCGCCTTGCACAGGGCGATCACCGCCATGCCGGGCTCCAGGCCCAGCAGCTGCGCACTCTCGCGCGTGATGCGCGCCGCGATCTGCCCATCGCCCAGCGACAGGATGACGCGAACAACGTGGCCGCTGCCCTCCAGCGACCGCACCAGCGCCGGCAGTTGGTTGCGCATGCTGGTGCGCAAGGCGAGGCCGGACAAACCAGCCAGCGCGTGCGCGCCGAGGTGGGCCTTTCCGCCATTGCCGCCCGCGCCGCCGGCCATGTCGCGACGCGCATGCAGGGCGCGCCTGGCCTCGCCCAGTTCTTCGGCCAGCGACAGCAGTTGCAACCCCTGTGGCGTGAGGCGCGCACCGCCGCCGCCCGCGCCGCCGACCACCCGCTCGACCAGCGCGACGCCGGCCAGGTTGCTCAAGGTATCGATGGCCTGCCAGGCCGCCTTGTAGCTGACCGCTGCCTCGCGCGCCGCCTGCGAAATGCTGCCTGTGCGCCCGATGCCGCGCAGGATGTCGATGCGCTTGTCCGTCAGGCCATGGCCCAGGGCGTCGCTGTAGCGGGGTTCAACCATGGCGGCGATTGTCATGGCAGCGGCGCTACACTTGCGCTATTCCTTTTTTGAATAGCGACCGGACAGAGCGACCATGAAACTCAAGTCGAAGCGCCTGCGCGCAAGCCTCGCGCCGCTCACCGCCCTGCTCCTTTGCCTTCCAGCCCATGCCGAGGATCTGGTGGTCTCGGCAGCCGCTAGCCTGACCCAGGCCTTCAACGCAGTGGGCGAAGCGTATGAAAAGCACCACCCCGGACAGAAGGTCATCTTCAATTTCGCGGCCTCGGGCGCGTTGCTGTCACAGATGCGGCAAGGCGCGCCGGTCGACGTGTTCGCCTCGGCCGACCAGGCCACGATGGACCGCGCGGCCGATGCCAGGCTGCTCGCCCCGGGCAGCCGCGTCGATTTCGCGCGCAACACGTTGGTAGCGGTGGTGCCTGCCGGCAGCGCTCGCCATCCGAAGTCCCTGAAGGACCTGACGGACCCTGGCTATGCACGCATCGCCGCCGGCACGCCCGCCTCGGTGCCGGCCGGCAAGTACACCGCCGACGCCGTTGCGGCCGCGGGCCTCGATGGCGCGCTGCAGACGCGCTGGGTCTATGGCGAAAGCGTGCGCCAGGTGCTGAACTACGTGGCGCGCGCCGAGGTGGACGCCGGCCTCGTCTACCGCACCGACGCCTTGCTCGATCCCGACAAGACCCGCGTCGCTTTCACCGTGCCGACTTCGACCGCGGTGACCTACCCGATCGCGCGCGTGGCGGCCAGCAACAGGTCGAAGGCAGCCGGCGAATTCATCGAGTTCGTGCGCGGCAGCGAAGGCCAGGCCATCCTGCAGCGCTTCGGCTTCTCGCCGCCGTGAGTCTGTTCGGCCCCTTCACGCCGGCCATGCTGCAGCCCCTGCTGCTCACGCTGCAGGTGGCCTTGCTGGCTACGCTGATCGCCGGCGCCCTGGGCATCGGAGCCGGCCATTGGATGGCGCGACACCGCTTTGCCGGCCAGGGCACGCTCGACGCCATCCTGGTGCTGCCCATGGTGTTGCCCCCCACCGTGCTGGGCTACTACCTCATCGTGCTCATCGGCCGCAATGGGCCGATCGGCCGTTGGCTGGATGCGGCCTTCGGCATTCAGTTGCTGTTCACGTGGCAGGGCGCCGTTCTGGCATCGGCGGTGGTGGGCTTTCCGCTGGCCTACAAGGCTGCGCGGGCCGCGTTCGAAGAGATCGACCCGCGCCTGCTGCAGGCCGCACGCACGCTCGGCTCCAGCGAGCGCGAGGTGTTCTGGCGCATCGCCCTGCCGCTGGCAAAGCGCGGCATCGGCGCCGGTCTGGCGCTGACGCTGGCGCGTTGCATTGGCGAGTTCGGCGCCACGCTCATGGTGGCGGGCAACCTGCCGGGGCGCACCCAGACGCTGTCGGTGGCCATCTACAGCGCGGTGCAGGCGGGCGACGATCCGCTGGCGCTCACGCTGACGGTGATCGTCTCGGTGCTGTGCATCGTGCTGCTCGTGCTGGCCAACCGGCTGCTGCAAAGTCCCAGGAGCTGAAGTCGTGAGCACCATCGACATCGCCATCCAGCTCGAGCTGCACTCGCCCGGCCGCAGCTTCGACATCGACGTGGCCTTGAACTCCACGAGCCCGCGCACCGCCCTGCTCGGCCCGTCCGGCGCCGGCAAGTCGACGGTGCTGCAGGCCATCGCGGGGTTGCTGCCCGGTGTGCGCGGGCACGTGCGCGTCGACGGCAGCACGCTTCTCGACAGCGAACGCGGCATCGACCTGCCGGCGCGCGAACGCGGCATCGGCCTGGTGTTCCAGGACTACGCGCTGTTCCCGCATCTCGATGTGGAGCGCAATCTGCTGTATGGCCTTCGACGCCTGGGCCGCCCCTTGCCCACCGGCGCGCGCGAGCGTGTCGATGCGCTGCTGGCGCAGTTCGGGCTCGACGGCGTGCGGCATGCGCTGCCGCGTCACCTGTCCGGCGGGCAGCGGCAGCGGGTTGCGCTGGCCCGCGCCATCGCCCCCGGGCCCCGGCTGTTGCTGCTCGACGAACCGCTCTCGGCGCTGGACCCCGATCTGCGGATCCGCCTGCGCGACGAGTTGGCCGAGATGCTCGAACGCGTGCGCATGCCGACCTTGCTCGTGAGCCACGACCAGGAAGACGTTCGCGCTCTGGCGCAGGCGGTGGTTCGCATCGAGCACGGGCGGGTGGTGAGCGCCTAGCCCAGGCGCGACCTCATGCCCTTCACGCGCCTTCGGGCACCTTGTCGAGAAAACCGGTCACGCTGCGCAGCCGTCCATCGCTCAACTGCGCGAAGTCGGTGCCTTGGATCATGTCCCCGGCATGCTGTGGACCCAGCTCCCAAGAAAAGCGAAGGTGCTCGCCGTGCGAATCGGGCTGCCCGAGCAGCCGGAACCGAAAGCCCGGAAAGCGCGCCTGCACCGCGCCGATCAGCGTGCTGATGCCTTCGCGGCCGCTGGCCTGGGCCAGCGGGTCCACATAGCGCGCGTCGTCAGTCCAGCTCTGCGCAAGCAGCGCCAGGCGGCGCTGCGGATCGGTTTCGTTCCACAGGGCGATGTAGTCGTTGGCGACGTCCATGGCGTCGGCGGCGTTCACGGTGTTCATGGCTTGTCCTTTCGTTGGCGTTGCATGGGCGCCAACCAAAGATCGGGTGGCGTGACCAGATGCTCTGCGCAAGCGCGCCGCGAAGCCATGACCCGGGAGGTCATGGGGCGCGCGCCGGCGACGCTACAACGCGCAGGTGCGAAAGCCGAAGAAGCCGTCGTCGGCGTCAGGCAGCGCGAAGGCTCGTCCGCGCAACGTGCGCAGTCGGGCGCGGGTGGCGAAGGACGCGCCGCGCAGCACGCGCGCTTGACCGAAGAGCGGCTGCGGATCGAATTCGGTTCCGGCGCTCCAAGGATCGGGACGGAAACCATCGAAGGGCCGCAGGGTGCCAGCCGTCCACTCGCGCACTTCGCCCCAGCGAAAGCCTCGCCGCGCCGCATGCGTTGCCGCGATCTCCCACTCGGCTTCGGTCGCCACGCGCCGGCCTGCCCAGCGCGCCCAGGCATCGGCCTCCCACCACGCGACGTGCATCGCGCTGTGGTGGCCCGACACGCGCAGGGTGGCGCCGAAGCGCTGCTGCAGCACCGATCCGCCACTGCCACGGTGGGCTGCGCCGATCTGCTCGACATACCGTGGTGCGCGTCGACCCTCCTGCTGAAGCCAGCGCCAGCCTTCGCCGGCCCAGAGTTCCTCGCGGTCGTAGCCGCCATCGTCGACGAACTCGACGTACTGCTGCCAGGTGACGGGTTGGGCGTCGATCTCGAATTCGGGAACCGACAGCGTTTCGTGACCAGCCTCCTGCGCGAACACGAAGCCGTTGCCCTCGCCGGCGTCCAGGCCCAGGCGCCAACGCGTGGCGGGCAGCAACAGGGGCGCAGCCGATGTGGATGGGGGCGGCAGCTCGGCACCGATGGGCAGGCCCAGCGCCTGAGCCATCACCACGAGTTGCTCGCCGCGCAGGTCTTCGTGGAACAGCGCCAATCGATAGAAGTACAAGGCAGCGTCGGTCTCGCCGGCGCGCTCGAGCAGATCGAGCGTGGCTTCGAGGGTCTCGAGCAGGTAGGCCTTGGTGGCGGAGAGGTCCGGCAGGTCGGGCGCCCAGCGGTCGGCGGGCGGGCGTTGCGTCGGATTCCACCAGAGATCGGCATGCGGTTCGATGGAAGCCAGCCGCGTGGGCCGCACCGGGCAATCCATGCCGTAGGCCCGCTGCGTATTGCGCGCGATCCACCATTCCGCGAACCAGCCGATGTGGCCGGCCAGCCAGATCGGCGGCGTGACCTGCGCTGTCGGCGCAATGCGCGCCTGACCGGCCTGTTCGAGCGCCTGTTCGTACAGCGACAACAGGTGCAGCGTGTGATTGCGCGCGTCGATCAGGGCCAGCGAGAGCAGTTCGCGGTCGGCGCGGCGCATGTCCGGCGAATCGATGGACGTCGGCTTGGCGGCCGCGCCCGGTCCCGCACCAAAAGAGGGAGGTGACATCGCGGCCATTATGGGCGTTGGGCTTCAGCCCGAAAATCGAGATTGCCCGGCCTCATCCGCAAGCTCACGTAGGGGAATCCACGTAGATTCACAAACCGGGCGCCTCTTGGGCGACCGATAGAATCCTCGCACCCTAGACACACCCGGCCGACCTGTCCACAAGGCAGGTCCCGGGTGTGCTTGCATGGGCCGCACCCTCTACCAGGAGCCACGGGACAAATGAGTGCTTTATTGAAGATATGCAGGGCCATCGACTGGCTCAATACGCAGGTGGGCAAGTGGTCCATCTGGCTGATCCTGGCATCGACGCTGATCAGCGCCATCAACGCCATCGTGCGAAAGGTGTTCGACATGGGCTCGAACGCCTACCTCGAACTGCAGTGGTATCTGTTCGCCGCCAGCTTCCTGCTCGCCGCCGGCTACACCTTCCTGCAGGGCGAGCACGTTCGCATCGATGTGATCGCCGGACGCTTCACGCGTCGTACGCAGGTCAAGATGGAGATCTTCGGCGGGTTGGTGTTCCTGCTCCCGGTGTGCCTGGCAGTGATCTACTTCAGCTGGCCCTTCTTCATGAACGCCTGGGTCTCGGGCGAGATGTCGAACAACTCGGGCGGCTTGATCCGCTGGCCGGTCTATCTGCTGATTCCGGCCGGCTTCGCCCTCTTGCTGCTGCAGTGCCTGTCCGAAGTCATCAAGCGCTTCGCTTACCTGTCGGGCAAGGCGCCCGATCCAGGCGTCAAGAGCGAGAAGAAGAGCGCAGAGGAAGAGCTCGCGGAGGAGATTCGCCGCCTGGCCGAGCAGAATCCCGCGCCTGCGACCAAGTGACCGCCTGACAAGAACAAGAGACGCATCACATGGACTTCGTCATCGCCAATTTCGCCCCCATCATGTTCGTGGGGCTCATCTGCTTTCTGCTGTTCGGCTTTCCCGTGGCGTTCAGCCTGGGTGCCTGCGGCCTGTTCTTTGCCTTCATCGGCATCGAACTGGGCGTGCTGCCCGAGCCACTGCTCCAGGCACTGCCGCTGCGCATCTTCGGCATCATGCAGAACGAGACACTGCTCGCCATTCCCTTCTTCACCCTGATGGGGCTCATATTGGAGCGAAGCGGAATGGCCGAGGACCTGCTCGAGACCATCGGTCAGCTGTTCGGCCCCATCCGCGGTGGCCTGGCACTGGCCGTGATCTTCGTGGGCGCGCTGCTGGCCGCAACCACCGGCGTGGTGGCCGCATCGGTCATCTCGATGGGCCTGATCTCGCTGCCCATCATGATGCGCTACGGCTACGACCGCCGCCTGGCGACCGGCGTGATCGCCGCCTCCGGCACGCTCGCGCAGATCATCCCGCCTTCGCTGGTGCTCATCATCCTGGCCGACCAGTTGGGCCGCAGCGTGGGCGACATGTACAAGGGCGCCTTCATTCCGGGCTTCGTGCTGACCGCGTTCTACGCCGGCTACGTGATCCTGATGGCGATCCTGCGCCCGCAGATGGCCCCGGCCATGCCGCCCGAGGCGCGCACCCTGCGCGAACCCAATGGTTCCAGCGGCCTCACGTCGCTGGGCATCCTGACCGCCTTGTGCGCCGCCCTGGGCATCTGGGTCGGCGAGAACTACGACCTGGTGATGGAAACGATCACCGGCAAGGAGGTGACGCACGCGCCCACGGACGAGGTGATCGTGGTGTCGATGTGCGGCGCGGTGATCCTGGCTTTCGTGATCGCCGTGATCAACCGCGTCACTCGCATGGGCCTGCTTTCGCGCATGGCTGAACGGGTGACCTTCGTGCTGATCCCGCCGCTGCTGCTGATCTTCCTGGTGCTGGGCACCATCTTCCTGGGCGTGGCCACGCCTACCGAAGGCGGCGCCATGGGTGCGCTGGGCGCCTTCATCCTGGCGCTGGCGCGCGGGCGCATCACCTTCTCGCTGCTGCGCCAGGCCCTGTTCTCGACCACCAAGCTGTCGTGCTTCGTGGTGTTCATCCTCTTGGGCTCGACCATCTTCAGCCTGACCTTCCAGGGCGCCGACGGGCCGCGCTGGGTGGAGCACCTGCTGTCCGGCCTGCCCGGCGGTCAGATCGGCTTCCTGATCCTGGTCAACATCCTGATCTTTGTCCTGGCCTTCTTCCTGGACTTCTTCGAGCTGTCGTTCATCGTCATCCCGCTGCTGGCGCCGGTGGCCGACAAGCTGGGCATCGACCTGATCTGGTTCGGCGTCCTGCTGGGCGTGAACATGCAGACCTCGTTCATGCACCCGCCCTTCGGCTTCGCGCTGTTCTACCTGCGCAGCGTCGCGGCCGACAAGCCCTACACCGACAAGGTGACGGGCAAGACGATCGAGCCGATCAAGACCACGCAGATCTACTGGGGCGCCGTGCCCTTCGTGATCATCCAGATCATCATGGTGGGTCTGATCATCTCCTTCCCTGGCATCGTCTCTTCGGGCCTGGGCAAGAAGGAAGCCGTCGACATGGAAAAGGCGACGCAGCAGCTCGACTCGCTGCTGCCCGATGCGACCTACAGCGCCCCGTCCGCGCCTTCGCTGGGCGGCAGCGCGCCGGCGACGCCCGCGGCACCCTCCACCGAAGCCGCCGATCCGATGAAGGCGCTGGAGGAGTCCACCGGAGGTTCGGCCGCGGACAACGATCCCGCCAAGGCGCTCGAAAACGCTGCCCCTTCCAACGACAACGACCCGATGAAGGCGTTGCAGGATTCGCTCCAAACCGAGCCCAAGAAGTAGGTGGTGCATACCGTTGCCTGACGAATGCGCAGGCAACGGCCAATGAAAAAGCCCCGCGATGCGGGGCTTTTTTTTGCCTGACCCGCAAGGCGGGTCGGACTGAACTCGATCAGAGCTTGACGGTCGCCATGAACGAGTCGTAGGTCTGCTCGGCGAAGCGGAACCACAGCACCTGGTCGCGCTGGAAGTTGCGCATGTCGGCAATGATCTTCTTCCAGGCCTGGCTCTTCTCGCTGTTGGTTTCGTAGACTTCCTGCGAAGCCTTGAAAGCAGCGTCCATCACCGACTTGGGGAAGGCCAGAACCTTGGTCTTGGCAGCAGCCAGTTGCTTCAGGGCGATCGGGTTCAGCGCGTCGTACTTCGCCAGCATGTCCTGCGCGGCGTAGGCCGAGGCGGCGTTGACGATCGCCTTGTTCTCGGGCGAGAGAGCGTCGAAAGCCTTCTGGTTGATGAAGAAGTCGACCTCAGGGCCGCCTTCCCACCAGCCGGGGTAGTAGTAGAACGGAGCGACCTTGTTGAAGCCCAGCTTCTGGTCGTCGTAGGGGCCGACCCACTCGGCGGCATCCAGCGTGCCCTTCTCGAGCGCCTGGTAGACCTCGCCACCGGGGATGCTTTGCGGCACGGCGCCCATCTTGGTCATCACGTCGCCGACCAGGCCGCCGCCCAGACGCATCTTCAGGCCCTTGATGTCGGCCACGCCCTTGATTTCCTTGCGGAACCAGCCGCCCATCTGCGTGCCGGTGTTGCCGCCGTTGAAGCTCAGCATGCCGTAGTTGGCATAGAACTCGTTCATCAGCTTGCGGCCGTTGCCGTGCATCATCCAGGCATTCATCTGGCGAGCGTTGAAGCCGAAGGGAATGGCCGAGCCGATGGCGAAGGCGGGGTCCTTGCCGTAAAAGTAGTAGGGCACGGTGTGGCAGGCTTCGATCGAGCCTTGCTGCACGCCGTCCACCACGCCGAAGGCGGGCATCAGTTCACCAGCAGCGTGGACCGAGATCTCGAACTTGCCGCCCGACATGTCCTTGACGGCCTTGGAGAACACTTCGGCGCCACCGTAGATGGTGTCGAGCGATTTCGGGAAGCTGGAAGCCAGGCGCCAGCGGACGGCTGCTTGCGCATGGACAGCAGGTGCAATGCCAGCCGCCAGGACGCCGGCGATGCCAGCGTTTTTGATTAGGGAACGACGATCCATCAGGTTCACTCCGAATGCATGAAAAAAACAAACGCGGCTCTTGGCCGCGCATGCGCTTTGGTTTTAGCGAGACGATTGTAAAAAAGCACTTACACCGCGCTCGCCCGGGTTTTCCCTGCGGAATGCTCTTCACCGGTCAAATAGGCGAAGCGCTCGCGTATCGATTTCTCGATGCCGGCCGCATCCAGACCCACTGCGGCGAGCAACTTGGCGGGATCACCGTGCTCGATGAAGCGGTCCGGCAGCCCCAACTGAAGAATGGGCCGCTGAAGACCGGCCTCTTGCAGGGCTTCCGAGACGGCGCTGCCTGCACCGCCCATGACGGCGCCCTCTTCCACCGTGACGATCGCCTCGTGGGTGCGGGCGATTTCGAGTAGCAGTTCGCGGTCCAGTGGCTTGACCCACCGCATGTTGGCCACCGTGGCACCCAGCGCCTCGCCGGCAGTGAGCGCAGGATAAAGCAGTGTGCCGAAAGCGAGGATGGCGATGCGCGCGCCCTGAGCGCGGATCTCGCCCTTCCCCAGCGGCAGCGAGTCGAGGGTCAGGTGCGGGACCTTGCCAACACCGGCTCCACGCGGATATCGCACCGCCACCGGATGATCCTGTTCGTACGCGCTGGTCAGCAATTGCCGGCACTCGGCTTCGTCGGCCGGAGCCGCAATGCTCATGTTGGGAATGCAGCGCAGGAAGGGAATGTCGTACGCGCCGGCATGCGTCGCGCCATCGGCGCCGACCAAGCCAGCGCGATCCAGCGCGAAGACCACCGGCAGATTCTGGATCGCGACGTCGTGCACCAGCTGGTCGTAGGCGCGCTGCAGGAACGTCGAATAGATCGCCACCACCGGCTTGAGGCCTTCGCAGGCAAGACCGGCGGCAAAGGTCACTGCATGCTGCTCGGCGATGCCGACGTCGTGGTAGCGGCCCGGGAAGCGCTTCTCGAACTCCACCATGCCGGAGCCTTCGCGCATGGCTGGGGTGATGCCCACCAGGCGGCCGTCTTGCGCGGCCATGTCGCACAGCCACTGGCCGAAGACCTGCGTGAAGGTGGTCTTGGGCGCGGTGGTCGGCTTGACCAACCCCACCAAGGGGTCGAACTTGCCAGGCCCGTGGTAGGCCACGGGGTCGGCCTCGGCCAGCTTGTAGCCCTGCCCTTTCTTGGTGACCACGTGCAGGAACTGCGGGCCATCCAGATGCTTGAGGTTTTCAAGCGTCGGAATGAGCGATTCGAGATCGTGCCCGTCGATCGGGCCGACGTAGTTGAAGCCGAACTTCTCGAACAGCGTGGCCGGGACCACCATGCCCTTGGCGTGTTCCTCGAGCCGCTTTGCCAGCTCGAACAGCGGCGGCGCCTTCGACAGCACGTTCTTGCCCACGGTCTTGGCCTTGGCGTAGAACTGGCCGCTCATCAACTGCGCCAGGTAGCGGTTGAGCGCTCCCACGGGCGGGCTGATCGACATGTCGTTGTCGTTCAGGATGACGAGCAGCTTGCACTCGGCAACGCCCGCGTTGTTCAAGGCCTCGAAAGCCATGCCCGCCGTCATCGCGCCGTCGCCGATCACTGCGATGCAGTGGCGGTCCTCGCCCTTTTGCTTGGCGGCCACCGCCATGCCCAGCGCAGCCGAAATGCTGGTGGACGAATGCGCGGTGCCGAACGTGTCGTATTCGCTCTCGCCGCGCTGCGGAAATCCGGAAAGGCCGCCCAACTGCCGCAGCGTGGCCATGCGCTCGCGCCGGCCGGTGAGGATCTTGTGGGGATAGGTCTGGTGCCCGACGTCCCAGACGATGCGGTCTTCCGGCGTATCGAACACGTAGTGCAACGCAACGGTGAGTTCGACCGTACCCAGGTTGGAGCTCAGGTGCCCGCCGGTGCGCGAGACGTTGTCCAGCACGCAGGCGCGCACTTCGTCGGCCAACTGCGGCAATTGCGTTCGGTCCAGGCGGCGCAGGTCCTGCGGCGAGGAAATGGAGGGAAGAATCGGAACCATCGAGAGCCTTGTCGTTATCGGTCGCGCTCGACGACCATGCGAGCCAATGCCCGCAGCGCCCCGGTGTCGGGCAGATGACTGCGATCGAGCGCCGACAGCGCCTCGCCCAGCAGGTGCGCGGCTTCGGCGCGAGCGGCATCCAGCCCGAGCAGTGAAACATAGGTGGGCTTGTCGCTGGCGGCGTCCTTGCCTGCGGTCTTGCCCAGCGTCTGGGAGTCGGCGGTCACGTCGAGGATATCGTCGACGACCTGGAATGCCAGGCCAAGCGCGGCGCCGTATTCGCGCAATGCCTTCATCACCGCGGCCGGCACCTGCGGCGCGCATGCCGCGCCCATCTCGACGCTGCCTTGCAGGAGAGCGCCCGTCTTGAGCCGGTGCATTCGGCGCAGGCTGGCTTCGTCCAGGGCCTTGCCGACGCTGGCAAGGTCGATGGCCTGGCCGCCTGCCATCCCTTCCGAGCCGGCGGCGCGTGCCAGCAGACGGCACAGGCTCGCCTGCACGGCCGGAGCGATGTCGGTCTCGTCGGGCACCAGCAGTTCGAAGGCCAGAGCTTGCAGCGCATCGCCGGCCAGGAGCGCGTCGGCCTCGCCGTACTTCACATGGACGGTGGGCTTGCCGCGACGCAGGACATCGTTGTCCATGCAGGGCAAGTCGTCATGGACCAGCGAGTAGGCGTGAATGAGTTCGGTGGCACAGGCGGCACGCAGCATCGCGTCCTGGTGGCCGCCGACTGCTTCGCCGGCCGCCAGCACCAGCAGCGGGCGCAGGCGCTTGCCGCCGTCGAGCACCGCATAGCGCATCGCATCGCCCAGTTCCACCGGCGCGTTGACGCCCACCCAACGCGACAGCGCGGCCTCGACGCGATCGAGATGCGGCGTCATCCAACCGGCCAGCCGGGCCTGGTCCCAGTCGTTCTCGAATGTGGGGTTGAGCGTCATTCAGTCGTCCATGCTTTCAGATTGCCTGCATCGAGGACCTTGATCTGGTCCTCGACCGCCTGCAGCTTGCCTCGGCAGAACTCCAGCAGCGCAGCGCCCCGCCGATAGCTGCCCAGCAATTCGTCGAGAGGCAACTGGCCGGACTCCAGCGCCCCCACCAGTTGCTCCAACTCCTGCAAGGCGGCCTCGTAAGTGGCGGGCATCGCCTGGGCGACGGACACTTCGCGGTCCTCCTGGAAGAGCGCATCGGTGGGGGGAACGGGGGCAGCCTTGGGCATGTACTTGTCGGTGAAACATGTCATTTTAGGGGCCGACCCGGAAGCAGCATCGCCGGGGTACAATTGACGGTTCTCCGCCTGCGACTTGGCGAGTGCTGCCGATGGTCGGTTCTGCACTCAGGGAAGGCCACCAGCAGTGCCCGTGCAGATCGCCCATCAGAGGTGAGCATGGCACCGCAATTTGGGCTGCAACGGGCCAAGTCGTGTGATTTCGCGTTTCTATCTCCCTGTGGGGAGCTTGGTCAGGTCACCCATGTCTGATTTAAGTCTTCAACTGCAGCAGGCCACGAGCCAACTCCACGTTTCCTCCTATTTCGACGAAGCGCTCTTCGCGCAGGAAATGGCGCACCTGTTTGCCAAGGGGCCCCGCTACGTGGGCCATCGGCTGTCGGTGCCGGAGCGTGGCGACTACTTCGCCTTGCCTCAGGAGCACGAAGGCCGGGCGCTGCTGAACACGCCCAACGGCGTCGAACTGGTCTCGAACGTCTGCCGCCACCGCCAGGCGGTCATGCTTCGCGGCCGAGGTGCGCTGCCGGCGCAATCGGGGGGCAACATCATCTGCCCCCTGCACCGCTGGACCTACTCCGCCTCCGACCCCTCCAGGCCCTCGGGAACGCTGATCGGCGCGCCGCATTTCGCGCAAGACCCCTGCCTGAACCTGCGCAACTATCCGCTCACCGAGTGGAACGGGATGCTGTTCGAGGACAACGGCCGCAACATCGCCGCCGACCTGGCACGCCTGGGCCCGCGCGCGGAACTCGACTTCGACGGCTACGTGCTCGACCACGTCGAGATGCACGAGTGCGACTACAACTGGAAGACCTTCATCGAGGTCTATCTGGAGGACTACCACGTGGGCCCGTTCCATCCGGGCTTGGGCAATTTCGTCACCTGCGACGATCTGCGCTGGGAGTTCGGCAAGCACTACTCGGTCCAGACGGTGGGGGTGGCCAATCGGCTCGGCCGCGCCGGCAGCCCGATCTACGAACGCTGGCATGAGCAACTGCTGGCCTATCGCCAGGGCAAGCCGCCCAAGCACGGCGCCATCTGGCTCACCTACTACCCGCACATCATGGTCGAGTGGTATCCGCACGTGCTCACCGTCTCGACGCTGCATCCGATCTCGCCGCAGAAGACGATGAACATGGTCGAGTTCTACTATCCCGAGGAAATCACCGCCTTCGAACGCGAGTTCGTCGAGGCCCAGCGCGCCGCGTACATGGAAACCTGCGTGGAAGACGACGAGATCGCCTTGCGCATGGATGCCGGCCGGCGCGCGCTGCTGCAGCGCGGCGACGACGAGCGCGGCCCCTACCAGAGCCCGATGGAAGACGGCATGCAGCACTTCCACGAGTGGTACCGGGAACAGATGGCGCCTTCCGGCCTCGAGCCCTGATCCTCCTGCGACAATCCACATTCCTGCCCCGGTGCCTGTTCTCAGCGCCGGGGCTTTTTCCTGCCAGCTCCACACGTTCGACATGCAAGCGCTCTGGATGATTCTTGCCGCCTTCCTCTTCGCCTCGATGGGGGTGTGCGTGAAGATCGCTTCCAACTGGTTCACGATGACCGAACTGGTGTTCTGGCGCGGCGTGATCGGCATGATCTTCCTCGCGCTGCTGGCGCGGCGCCAGGGCGTTCGGCTGGGCACCCAGTATCCGGGCATGCACGTCTGGCGCAGCGTCATCGGCGTGTTTTCGTTGGGCGCCTGGTTCTATGCGATCGCCGGCATGCCGCTGGCCACGGCCATGACGCTGAACTACATGAGCAGTGTGTGGATCGCCGCCTTCCTCGTCGGCGGCGCATTGCTGGCCTGGGTGCCGCTGCGAGGGCGGGATGGGCGCGTCGCTCCGCCACCGCTGCAGGTTCCGCTGGTGATGACCGTGCTGGTGGGTTTCGGCGGCGTGGTGCTCGTCCTGCGGCCAAGTGTGGGCGCAGACCAGGGACTGGCGGGCTTGTCGGGACTGCTTTCAGGCATGACCGCCGCGTTTGCCTACATGCAGGTGATCGCGCTGTCGCGCATTGGTGAGCCCGAGACCCGCACCGTCTTCTATTTCGCGATGGGTTCGGCCGTGTTCGGCGGCCTGGGGACGCTGATCACCGGCATGTCCCCATGGGACTGGGGCCATGCACTCTGGCTACTGCCGGTCGGCCTGCTGGCTGCCGGAGGGCAGTTGTGCATGACGCGCGCCTATTCCAGCGCTAGAACCTCGGCGGCGACGCTGGTCGTGGCCAACCTGCAATATTCGGGGATCATCTTTGCCGCCCTCTACAGCCTGCTGCTGTTCAAGGACCCGATCGATGGCCTTGCCTGGGCCGGCATGGCCCTGATCATCGTCAGCGGCATTGCCGCCACCGTGCTGCGGCAGCGGGCAGTTCCCAAGGCACCGGCGGAAGAACACTGAGCACGTTGTGCGCAAGAGGCGAGACAATGCGCCTCATGGCCTACGACACACTCATTTCCGTCGAGCAACTACGTGACCTGCAATCCCGCCCAGACAGCGCGACCGCGCTGATGGTCTTCGACTGCAGTTTCGACCTGATGAAGCCCGATGCGGGCGAGCATGCCTATCGCGAGGCGCACATCCCGGGCGCGGTCTATGCCCATCTCGACACCGCGCTGAGCGCCAAGCACGGCGCGCCTGGCAAGGACGGCAACGTGATCACGCAGCGTGAAGCCGACGCACCGGCCTCAGGCGGTCGCCATCCGCTGCCCAGCCGGGAACGCTTCGCGGCCTGGCTCAGCAGCGTCGGATTCTCCAATTCGATGCAGGCCGTGGTCTACGACCGCAATGGCTGCAACTACTGCGGCCGCCTGTGGTGGATGCTGCGGTGGATGGGCCACGAGGCCGTCGCCGTGCTCGACGGCGGCTTGCAGGCCTGGACGGCGGCTGGCTACGAGGTCACCAGCCGCGAGGAGCCGGCGCACTTCCAGTCGAATTACGTGATCGGCGAGCCGTTGGCCCGACTGGTCGGCACTTCGGAGGTCGTCGCTGCGCTCGAGAGCCCCGCACAGACCATGATCGACGCGCGCGCCGCGGCGCGATACCGGGGCGAAGTCGAGCCACTGGACCCGGTGGCCGGCCACATCCCCGGCGCGCTCAACCGCCCCTTTGCCGACAACCTGGGCCCGGATGGCAAGTTCAAGCCAGCCGCTCAGTTGCGCTCGGAGTTCGAATCCCTGCTGGGCGACCGCGACCCCGCCACGGTGGTGCATCAGTGCGGCAGCGGCGTGAGCGCCGTGCCCAATCTGCTGGCCATGCGCATTGCCGGCTTCGCGCCCACGGCGCTCTATGCCGGCAGCTGGAGCGAATGGAGCAACACCCCCGGAACGCCAAAGCGCCAAGGCGCCGAGCCTTGAAGGCTGGGCGCTCGCGCTGATCCCGCGGCGCCGCTAGTCCGGCGCGCGCAGGACCCGATCTGACTCCTCGTCAGCCGGCACGTTGTCGGCGTCGAGATCGCTGGCATCGTGCAGATCCAGGCCTGTTTCCTCGGCCAGTTCATCCGGCACGTCGGAATCGTCCTCCTCCTCGTTCTCCGGAGGCTCGAAAAGGTGGGCGCCGGGCTTCGGTTTGTCCCGTGCAGTCTTGGCCGCCGCGACGGGCGCGGCCTTGCTTGGCTGACGCTTCATGGTCGGATTCCTGATGCTCGAAGAATCATCTTCGGAAGTCGGACCCCCAATGTTGCGCGCGTTCGCGCCTCAACGCCAGCCCAGGCTACTACTCAGTGCGCATGATTTTCATGGCCGGCCGCCGATCCGTGCTCGTGATCGTGGTCGTGGCTTCCCTCGTGCACCAGGTGGCTCACCAGCGTGACCAGCACAATGCCGGCCAGCAGCCAGGCGACCTGCGCGGCCGTCTGGCGCGCGCTGAGTCGGCGCTGCAGCTGCGGAATCAAGTCCGCCAGCGCCACGTAGATGAAGCTGCTGGCGGCCAGGACCAGGAAATAGGGCAAGAGACCGTGCAGGCGATCGACCAGCCACCAACCGAGCACTCCGCCAAGGGCCGTCACCGTGCCGGCCAACGACACCTTGATCAGCGCAGCACGCGCATCCGACGACGATTGGCGAAGCACGGCCAGGTCGCCGATGTGGTGGGGCACTTCGTGCGCCAGCACTGCCAGGGCGGCCACCGCCCCCAGCTTGATGTCGGCCATGAAGGCCGATGCGATCAGCACCCCATCGCCGAAACAGTGGACGCTGTCTCCCGCCAGCACCGCCCATCCGCCGGGGCGATGCCCATCGTCGTGGTGATGCGCGTGGTGGGCATGCCCATGATGGTCATGCGAGTGCGCTGGAGCTTCCCCTCCGTGATGGTGCTCGTGGCCGTGGTGCCAAAGCTCCGCCTTGTCGAGCAGGAAAAAGAGCACCAGCCCGCCCAGCAGGACGGCAAACAGCAGTTCCGGACGGACGCCGGCCTCGAAGGCTTCCGGCAGCAGATGCATGAAGGCCGTGGCGAGCAGCGCGCCCGCCGCCAGGCTGAGCAGCGACTGAGCGCCAGACGAGCCGCCGTCCGCGCCAGGACGACCCAGGCGGATCAGCAGGGCCGCGATCCAGACACTGCCGATGCCGGCGATCAGCGTCGCCAGCAAGATTGCGAAGAGTTGCATGGTGTGAGAACAATGAAGCCGGCGGTGGGCCGGCTTGCGAAGTGAGACGGGCCATGTGTCTTTCGCGAAAAGCCGCGACAAGCACAAGCGCTTTTTGATCTTAGCAATCGCGTCAAGCCCCCCCGCGCGATCCGGCGCCTGCCCGGCGGGACACCGCCCCACTGGCGCGGTTCATGCGATGCTCGAAGGCATGAATTCGAAACACGTCTGCGTCCTGGGGGCGGGCATTGTCGGACTGGCCACGGCCTGGCAATTGCAGCGCGACGGCTACAGCGTCACCATCGTCGACCGGGCAGCGCCAGGCAGCGGAACCAGCAGCGGCAATGGGGCGCAACTGAGCTATTCGTACGTCCAGCCGCTGGCCGACCCGTCGATCTGGGCGCAGTTGCCCAAGCTCCTGCTGGCACCGGATTCACCCTTGAAGCTGCGCCCTCGGCTCGATCCCGCGCAGTGGCGCTGGGGCTTGAGCTTTCTGGGCGCTTGCAACGCCGTCCAATCGCGCGAGACCACTGCCCGACTGCTGGCACTGGCGGCCGCCAGCCGCACCGCGCTCGAAGGCGCCTTGTCCGAGCTGTCGACCCACTGCGACTTCTCTCAGACCGGCAAGCTGGTCCTGCAACCGACGTTGGCCGCCTTGGAAGGCGCCCGCCAACAGGTGCTGCTGCAAAGTCAGTTGGGCGGAGCGCCGCAGGAGGTTCTCGACGCCGCCCAGTGCGTGGCCATCGAGCCCGCGCTCGACGGCTATCGCCAGCATTTCGCGGGCGCCGTCTACACCCCCAGCGAGTGCGCCATCGACAGCCTGAAGCTCTGCCAGTCGTTGGCAGAAGCCCTCGTGCGCAAGGGCGCGCAGGTGCACCTGAACTGCGAGGTGCAGGGCTTTCGTCGCGAGCGCGGTCTCGTGACGGCACTGCGCACCAGTGCGGGCGACCTGCAGGCGGATGCCTTCGTGATGGCGCTTGGCAGCGACTCTCCGCGGCTCGCTCGGATGTTGGGCGTCGGGCTTGCGGTCTACCCGCTCAAGGGGTACAGCATCACGCTCGACGTCGACCCTGGAGCAGGCGCTCACTCGGCGCCCCGCGTGAGCGTCACCGACACCAGGCGCAAGGTGGTCTTCGCCCGTCTGGGCGATCGGCTGCGGGTCGCAGGCATGGCGGAACTGGTCGGCCATGACCGGACCGTGGCGCCGGAGCGCATCCAGTCGCTGGCCGATGCCGCGCGAGCCTTGTTTCCAGCGTGCAGCCGCTTCGAAACGCTGAACCCCTGGGCCGGCTTGCGGCCCGCCACGCCCACGGGGCAGCCGATCATCGGCAGGATCGAGGGGGCGCCGACCAACCTGCTGTTCAACACCGGGCACGGCGCGCTGGGACTGACGCTGGCGTTCGGATCGGCCGTGCAGGTCGTCAACGAACTGGGCTGAGACAGACGGCGCAGACGCCGGCCTTTCGCCTCAGTGAGCCTTGTCCCAGTTGGGCCCCATGCCCACTTCCGCCAGCAGAGGAACCTTCAACGCCGCCACGCCAGCCATCAGGCGAGGCACTTCGGCGCGCACCCATTGGACCTCGTCTTCGGGCACCTCGAACACCAGTTCGTCATGCACCTGCATGATCATCCGCGTGCCGCGTGCCTCCTCGTCGAGCACACGCTGGACCTTGACCATGCTCAGCTTGATGAGATCGGCGGCGGTGCCCTGCATGGGCGCATTGATCGCGGCTCGCTCGGCGCCGCCACGGCGCGGGCCATTGGGTGAATTGATCTCGGGCAGATAGAGCCGCCGGCCGAATACGGTCTCGACATAACCCTTCGACTTGGCCGACAGCCGGGTCTCGTCCATGTAGGCCTTCACCCCTGGATAGCGCGCAAAGTAGCGGTCGATGTAGGACTTGGCGGCCGCATTCTGGATGCCCAGGTTGCGCGCGAGCCCGAAGCTGCTCATGCCGTAGATCAGCCCGAAGTTGATCACCTTGGCGTAGCGGCGCTGCTCGCTGCTCACTTCTTCCGGCGGTACACCGAAGACTTCGCCAGCGGTGGCGCGATGCACGTCCATGCCTTCGGTGAAGGCACGCAGCAGTGCTTCGTCACCGCTGATGTGCGCCATGATGCGCAATTCGATCTGCGAATAGTCGGCGCTGGCGATCACATGACCCGGCGGGGCGATGAACGCCTCCCGGACCCGCCGCCCTTCGGCCGTGCGGATCGGGATGTTCTGGAGATTGGGGTCGTTGCTCGACAAGCGGCCGGTCACGGCCACTGCTTGCGCGTAATGCGTGTGGACCCGGCCCGTCCTCGGCAGGGCCAGTTGGCCCAGCTTGTCGGTGTAGGTGCCCTTGAGCTTCGAGAGGCCGCGATGCTCCAGGATGCGCGCGGGCAATGGATAGTCTTCGGCAAGCTTCTCGAGCACTTCCTCGTCGGTGCTCGGCGCGCCGCTCGGCGTCTTCTTCACCACGGGCAAGCCCAGCTTGCCGAAGAAGATCTCGCCGATCTGCTTGGGGCTGCCCAGGTTGAAAGGCTGGCCCGCCAGTTCGTGCGCCTCTTTCTCGAGCGCCAGCATCCGCGCGCCCAGTTCCTGGCTCTGCTGCGCCAGCACGGGCGCGTCGATCAGCACGCCGTGCCGCTCCACGCGACAGAGCGTCTCGCTGCTGTCCATCTCCAGTTGATAGATGAAGCGCAACTTCTCGTCCGCCTCGATCTGAGGCCACAGCACACGGTGCACGTCCAGCGTGAGGTCGGAGTCTTCACACGAATATTCGGCGGCGCGGGCGATGTCCACCTGGGCAAACGGGATCTGGTGCGCACCCTTGCCGCACAGGTCTTCGTAGTCGATGCCGCTGCGCCCCACATGCCGCTCGGCCAGGCTCGACAAGCCATGCGGACGATGCGCTTCGAGCACGTAGCTTTGGAGCATCGTGTCGTGCGCATAACCGCGCACTTCGATGCCGTGATTGGCAAAGACGTGCCGGTCGTACTTGATGTGCTGGCCGAGTTTCTTGCGGCCCTCGTCTTCCAGCCACGGCCGCAGGCGCGCCAGCACCTCGTCGCGCGGCAACTGGGCTGGGGCACCGGGGTAGTTGTGGCCCAGCGGGATGTAGGCCGCCTCGCCGGGCTCCACCGAGAGCGAAATGCCGACGATCTGAGCGACCATTTCGTCGAGCGAGTCGGTCTCGGTGTCGATCGCGACAAGGTCGGCCGCCATGGCCCGCGCCAACCAGCGATCGAAGTCGGGCCATTCGAAGATCGTGTCGTAGCGCAGGTTGCTGGCGACCGATGCGGCCGCATCGCTGGCGGCATCGAACAGTCCCGGTCCCGCCTGGGGCCCGGCCTTGGCGCCCTGCCCCGCCTTTCGCACCGCGTCTTCGAGCAGTTCGGGCGGCACCTCCTGCGCCTCCAGCGCCTTGACCAGGGACTTGAAGCCGAAGCGGTCGTAAAAGGCCTTGAGTTCCTCGACCTGCTGCGGGCCGATGGCAAGGGCATCCAGCGCCGGCAAGCCCGGCACGTGGCCGTCCAGATCGCAGTCGGTGCGGATGGTGACGAGACGGCGCCCCTGCGGCAGCCAATCCAGCGCCTTGCGCAGGTTCTCACCAGCGGCACCCTTGATCTCGCCCGCGTGGGCGATCAGCGCATCGAGCGATCCATACTGCGTGAGCCACTTGGCGGCGGTCTTGGGCCCGACCTTCTCCACGCCCGGCACGTTGTCCACGGTGTCGCCGACCAGCGTCTGGTAGTCGACCATCAGCGCGGGGGGCACGCCGAACTCGGCCGTCACGCCGGCAACATCGCGCTTCTTGCCGTTCATCGTGTCGATGATGGTGATGTGCTCCGTCACCAGTTGGCTCAGGTCCTTGTCGCCGCTGGAGACGATCACCTCCACGCCCTGGGACTGCCCGGTGCGCGCCAGGGTGCCGATCACGTCATCGGCCTCGACGTCGGGAACGCAAAGCACCGGCCAGCCAAGCAGGCGGACCACCTGATGGATGGGGTCGATCTGGCTGCGCAGATCGTCCGGCATGGGGGAGCGGTTGGCCTTGTACTGGGGGTACCAGTCGTCGCGAAAGGTCTTGCCTGGCGCGTCGAAGATGCAGGCGGCGTAGTCGGCTCGGACCTCGCGGCGCAGCGCCGTCATCATGTTGATCATGCCGCGGATGGCGCCGGTGGCGGCGCTGGTCGGGTCGCCAGGCACGGCGCGCAGGTCCGGCATGGCGTGAAATGCGCGGTAGAGATAGCTCGATCCGTCCACCAGCAGCAGGGTCTTGTTGTCGCTCATCCAGGCATTTTGCCTGCCGCGGTCGACCTGCCCGGGGCGTGCCCACTGCGTTCGAGTACCTGTGCGAGGCACCCGGCCATGGCGCGCACGCACGGGGCAGCAGACCTACAATAGCCGCCATCATGCCCCGCCCGAACCTTCCTTCCCTTCCCGCCACGCTGCTGACGCTCGCCTGCGCGGCGCTGGCCGGCTCTGCACTGGCCCAGGCCCCCGCAACCTCGGCGCCTCCCGCGGCCGAGTCCATCCCGGGCAAGGATCTGCAGCGCGAAGAGGGACGACAGAACCAGAAGATCGAGCGCATCCACATCGATGACGGCGGCACCAAGGTCGACGAACTCCGTGTCGGCGGCGAAACCAAGGACATCACGGTAACGCCCAAGGGCAATATGCCTCAGTACGAAGTCAAGCCGACCAACCCGTCGCGCACCAACTCGCAGGGGCAAGGCGAGGCGACCGGCGGCACCGGGCCGGCCGTCTGGAATGTCCTGAAGTTCTGACCGCCCTGTGGCTGTCTTTACGGAAGTCGGCTTCGATGAAGCCCGCGAGTTGATGGCGCGCCTGGGCCTTGGATCGCTGCATGCGCTCAAGGGCATCGAAGGCGGCATCGAGAACACCAACTACTTCGCCAGCACCGACCAAGGCGAATACGTGCTCACGCTTTTCGAGCGCCTGGGTGCCGAACAGTTGCCGTACTACCTTTGCCTGATGAAGCATCTGGCAAGCAAGGGCATCGAGGTGCCCGAGCCATTTGCCGATCCGGCCATCGTGCCACCAGAAGGGCACGCGCTCGAGATTCCTGCCAACGCGCCGTGCGAGTTCATCCACATGGTGGCCGGCAAGCCTGCCGCGGTGGTCCATCGCCTGGCCGGACGCAGCGAACTCGCCCCCACCGAGGCCCATTGCGCCGAGTTGGGCGTCGCGCTTGCGCGCATGCACATCGCCGCGCGCGACTTTCCGCGCATCCAGCCGAACCTGCGTGGTTTGACCTGGTGGAACGAAACCGCGCCGGTGGTCATGCCTTACCTGGATGAAGCGCAGTCCACGCTGCTCGCCAGCGAACTGGCCTACCAGAACCATGTGGCCCAGACGCCCGCCTTTGCGGCCATGCCGCGCGGTCCGGTGCATGCCGATCTGTTCCGCGACAACGTGATGTTCGCCGTCCGCGAGGATGAACCGGGGCATCCGCCCCATCTGTCCGGCGTGTTCGACTTCTACTTTGCGGGCACCGACCACTGGGCGTTCGATCTGGCGGTGTGCCTGAACGACTGGGCGATCGACCTGCCGACGGGCGAAGCGCACGAAGGCCGCACGGCTGCGCTGCTCTCGGCCTACGAATCGGTCCGGCCCCTGACGGCCGCCGAACGCACGCTGCTGCCCGCCATGCTGCGCGCGGCGGCGTTGCGTTTCTGGATCTCCCGACTGTGGGACTTCTACCTCCCGCGCGAAGCAGCCATGCTCAAGCCGCATGATCCGCGCCATTTCGAGCGTGTGCTGCGGCATCGCTCCCGCGCCCTGCATCCCTTCGACACCGCAGCGCAGGCCGATGCGCCGGCCTGCGCCGCCTAGGCCCCCGGTGCCGCGGGGTCAGATTCCATGAAACTGCAAATCGTCTCCGCCCGCACGGGCATCCTCTGGGTGCGCCAAGGCCTGTCCACGTTCTGGCGCCAGCCGCTGGCGTTCATCTCGTTGTTCTTCTTCTTCATGGCCATCATGTCGATCGCCTCGCAGTTGCCGTTTGTCGGCAGCGCGGTGGCGTTGGCCTTGCTCCCCACCATGACGCTGGCCCTGCTGGCCGCCACTGCCGCTGCGGCCAGCGCAGCGCCGGGCAGGCCGCCCGCGGGCAGTGTGTTCATGGCAGCCTTGAACGCCGTGCGTCGCGACCTCAAGCCCCTGGCGGTGCTGGGCGTCATCTATGCCGTGGGCTTCCTGGCGGTCATGGCCGTGTCCGCGCTGGCCGACGGCGGGCAGTTTGCATCCATCTACCTGTTCGGCGGCGAGCTCACGCAGGAGATCGCGCAGCAGGACAGCTTCCGGATGGCGGTGTGGATCGCCATGGCGCTTTACCTGCCACTGTCGCTGGCCTTCTGGCATGCGCCGGCGCTGCTGCACTGGCACGGCGTGCCCCCGGTCAAGAGCATCTTCTTCAGCCTGGTGGCCTGCTTTCGCAATTTCGGAGCGTTGACGGTATTCGGCATCGTCTGGTTTGGCGTGTTCATCGGCGCGGGCATCGTGATCAGCCTCCTGACTGGCCTCTTGATGGCCGTGGGCGCCATGGCAGGCGGCGCCACGGCGATGGGCAGCGTGCTGATGATCGGCGGCGCGCTGGTTCTGGCCGCGATGTTCTTCAGCTCGGTCTGGTTCACCTTCCGCGACAGCTTCTCCGAATAGCGGCGCGCCGCCCCGGCAGCATCAGATCGGCGTCAGCTTCGCCACGGCCAAAGCCAGCCACTTGACGCCGTGGCGTCCGAACTTGACCTGGGCTCTGGCGTCGTCTCCGGTGCCCTCCAGCGCCAGCACCGTGCCTTCGCCAAACTTGTTGTGAAACACCTGCATGCCTGAGCGCAGGCCATGTGCGGGAGCCGCTTTCTGCGGTGGCACCGGCGCCCCGGCCAGGCTGTCGCGGTCGTAGTTCCAGCCTCCTGCGCCACCGGCGCGTTGGCCGCCCCAGCTTGACCGCTCGTAGGAAGACGATCCGGCGCCAAAGCCAGCGCGCGCAGGCGTGAGCCACTTGAGCGCGCTTTCAGGCAACTCCTCGAAGAAGCGGCTGCGAAGGTTGTAGCGCGTCTTGCCATGCAGGAGCCGAGTCTGCGAATGGGTCAGGTACAGGCGCTGGCGAGCCCGCGTGATGGCCACGTACATCAGGCGGCGCTCTTCCTCCAGGCTTTCACGGTCACTCATCGAGTTCTCGTGCGGGAAGATGCCGTCCTCCAGTCCGGTGATGAAGACGCAGTCGAATTCCAGGCCCTTGGCAGCGTGCACCGTCATGAGTTGCACCGCGTCCTGGCCGGGCTGCGCCTGGTTGTCGCCTGATTCCAGGGCGGCGTGGGTCAGGAATGCCGCCAGCGGGCTGAGCGTCTCGCCCGTCTCGGCGTCTGGCGCCACCAGCGCCTCGTCGATGAGCGGCTGGCTGGTATCGATGCCCTGGCTGGCCGCGGACTGCCGCAGTTCGTCGACCGGCAGCGCCACGGCATCGCGGCCGAAGCCTTCCTGGGTCACGAAGCTCTCGGCCGCATTGACCAGTTCCTCCAGGTTCTCGACCCGATCGGCGCCTTCGCGCTCCGCGCGGTAGTGCTCGACCAGGCCGCTGTGCTGCAGCACCAATTCGATGATCTCGCGCAGGCTGATGCCTTGCGTCTGCTCTCGCAGAACATCCAGACGTGCAACGAAGGCGGCCAGGTTGGCGCCGGCCTTGCCGCTCACCGCGCCAACCGCCGCATGCAGCGACGTGCCCGCGCTGCGCGCCGCATCCTGAAGCTGCTCGATCGTTCGCGCGCCGATGCCCCGCGGCGGGAAGTTGACCACGCGCAGAAAGCTCGTGTCGTCTTCCTTGTTCTCGAGCAGGCGCAGGTAGGCCAGCGCATGCTTGATCTCGGCACGCTCGAAGAAGCGCAGGCCGCCATACACGCGATACGGCACGCCGGCATTGAAAAGCGCGGTCTCGAGTACCCGGCTCTGCGCGTTGCTGCGATAGAGCACCGCAATCTCCTTGCGCTCGATGCCGTTTTCTCGCACGAGTTGCCGCATTTCCTCGACCACCCACTGCGCCTCGGCGAAATCGGTCGGCGACTCGTAGACGCGAACCGGCTCGCCCGGCCCCTGGTCGGTTCGCAGGTTCTTGCCCAGTCGCTGCGTGTTGTGGTCGATGAGGTGATTGGCCGAGTCCAGGATGTTGCTGAAGCTGCGGTAGTTCTGCTCCAGCTTGATCTGGTGGTCGACGTGGAACTCGCGCACGAAGTCGGCCATGTTGCCCACGCGTGCGCCGCGAAAGGCGTAGATGCTCTGGTCGTCGTCGCCCACCGCCAGGACGCTGTTGCCGCCCGGGACGAAGCGCCCATCAACCGTGTTGCCGGCCAGCATCTTGAGCCAGGCGTATTGCAGGCGGTTGGTGTCCTGGAACTCGTCGACCAGCAGATGCCGGAAGCGCCGCTGGTAGTGCTCGCGCACAGCATCGTTGTCGCGAAGCAATTCGTAGCTGCGCAGCATGAGTTCGCCGAAGTCGACCACGCCTTCGCGCTGGCACTGCTCCTCATACAGCTGATACAGCTCCACACGCTTGCGGTCGTCATCGCGGCGAATCTCGACGTCACGCGGTCGCAGGCCATCTTCCTTGGCGCCGGCGATGAACCACTGGGTCTCCTTGGCAGGGAAGCGTTCGTCGTCGACGTTGTGTTGCTTCATCAGCCGCTTGATGGCCGACAACTGGTCTTGCGTATCCAGGATCTGGAACGTGGCGGGCAAGCCGGCCAGCTTCCAGTGCGCGCGCAGGAAGCGGTTGCACAGGCCGTGGAAGGTGCCGATCCACATGCCGCGCACGTTGATCGGCAGCATGGCGGACAGGCGCGTGAGCATCTCCTTGGCGGCCTTGTTGGTAAAGGTCACAGCAAGGATCCCTCCCGGGCTCACCTGCCCGGTCTGCAGCAACCACGCAATCCGGGTCGTCAACACGCGCGTCTTGCCCGACCCTGCGCCCGCAAGGATCAGCGCGTGGCCCTCGGGCAAGGTAACGGCGGCACGCTGTTCGGGGTTGAGGTTCGCGAGCAGCGGGGAATAAGCGGCAACCGCCGGAAGTTCGAGGGACATTCTCTCGATTGTAGAAAGCACCGCGTATGCGCCCTATACAAATTCCCCAGGCAGCAGCAAGGGGCGTGATGGCGTAGAATCAATCACCGGGCCCAAGTTTCTTGCGCCCGGTTTTTTGTGGCCGAATCGTCCGGGTGCTACTCGTCGCGTCCCGCGAATTCGCTCCAGCCGCCACAAGAAGACCGGCCAAGCCAAGCGCTCATCCGTTTGTGCTTTTTCGACATCCTTTCATAGGACTTGGCCATGCAAATCTTCGACTACGACAACATCCTCCTGCTTCCCCGCAAGTGCCGCGTGGAAAGCCGCTCCGAATGCGACGCCAGCGTCGAGCTGGGCGGGCGCAGCTTCCGCATCCCGGTCGTTCCGGCCAACATGAAGACGGTGGTCGACGAGACCATCTGCACGTGGCTGGCCAAGAACGGCTACTTCTACGTCATGCACCGCTTCGACCTCGACAACGTCAAGTTCGTCAAGGACATGCATGCCCAAGGCGTTTTCGCCTCGATCTCGCTGGGTGTGAAGAAGGCCGACTACGAGACCGTCGACCAACTGGTCGAGCAAGGCCTGGTGCCCGAATACATCACCATCGACATCGCGCACGGCCATGCGGACAGCGTGAAGAACATGATCGGCTACCTGAAGCAGAAGCTGCCGAAGTCCTTCGTCATTGCCGGCAACGTCGGGACGCCCGAGGCCGTGATCGACCTCGAAAACTGGGGAGCCGACGCCACGAAGGTGGGCATCGGTCCGGGCAAGGTCTGCATCACCAAGCTCAAGACCGGCTTCGGCACAGGCGGCTGGCAGCTGTCGGCGCTCAAGTGGTGCGCACGCGTGGCCACCAAGCCCATCATTGCCGACGGCGGCATCCGCGACCACGGCGACATTGCCAAGAGCATCCGCTTCGGCGCATCGATGGTCATGATCGGCTCCTTGTTTGCCGGGCATGAGGAATCGCCCGGCAAGACGGTCGAGGTCGACGGGATGCTCTACAAGGAGTACTACGGCTCGGCGAGCGACTTCAACAAGGGCGAATACAAGCACGTGGAAGGCAAGCGCATCCTCGAGCCGATCAAGGGCAAGCTGGCCAATACGCTCATCGAAATGGAGCAGGACGTGCAAAGCTCAATCAGCTACGCGGGCGGCCGCAAGCTGATGGACATCCGCAAGGTCAACTACGTGACGCTGGGCGGCGACAACGCAGGCGAGCATTTGCTGATGTAACTGGCCGAGCCATCGCGCATCGATGGCCTCGCAAATGCCCGCAGAACATGGCCGCCCCAGGGCGGCCATTTCGCTTTTCAGGCTTGCAGCAGTTGAAACGCCTGTTGATTCAGCGAATGGCCGGGTTCGGCCAGCGCATCGAGCACGCTGAAGTGCTGCATGCCGGGTACGGCTTCGCACACGGGAACGGTCGCCTTGCCCCACGCCTTCCTGATCAGCTTGTTCTGGCGCAGGAACTCCGGGCTTTCGTCACCACCGACCACAGCGTAGAGCTGGCCGCGTTGAGGCCGGGGCCACATCGCCGGGCTCACGAGTCGCACCTCGTCGGGCGTCAGCTTGAGCGACTGCTGGAACGACGGCGCTCGCCGCAACGGTTCCAGATCGAACAGACCCGATACCGACAACGCATTGCGCGCCAGATCAGGCGGCAGGTCGGGTGCAACGCGCGACCAGTCGCAGCCGAGCAACATGGCCGCCAGATGGCCGCCCGCGGAGTGGCCCGCCACTGTGATCCGGCGCGGATCGCCGCCGTAGGCGGAGATATGGCGCCAGGTCCAGGCCAGCGCGCGGGTCATCTGCAGCGCGATGTGCGAGATCGAAACAGGCGCCTGTTCACTGCCTGGGCACAGAGCGTAGTTCGGGACCACCACGCACACCTTTCGGCTTGTGAATGCAGGGGCAATGAAAGAATGCTGGCTCTTGTCCAGCGAGCGCCAGTAGCCACCGTGGATGAACACCAGCACTGGCGCGCCCGCGGCGTCGGTGGGAAACACATCGAGCTTCTCGCCCTCGCCATCGCCGAAGGGAAGATCGATGCTGCAGGTTTGCGTGGCGCGCACTTTCTCGGACTGCAGGGTCCAGCGCTCGAAGTAGTCGCCGAAGTCAGGCACCAGGGCGCGGTTGTTGTACATGCGCTCCAGCCAGTCGGGATCCTTCAGCCGGGGCTTGCTCGAAGTCTTCTTGTGTGAATCCATGCCGGCGATGATGGCATGGTCAGCGGGGGCCGCGACGCCGATGTGCCGATCGCGGGCTTTCACGCTAGACTTGCGATCTGCGTTGGGGGGGTAGCTCAGCTGGGAGAGCGCCGCGTTCGCAATGCGGAGGTCGGGAGTTCGATCCTCCTCCTCTCCACCAAAGTCCCAAAAGCCAGGCCCTCGGTTCGCGATGGCCTGGCTTTTCTTTTGGGGTGACGCGCGACTCCCGCCGCGCGCCACCAGTTGGTCAATCCGCCTCGACGAAGGCCTCTTCGCGCTTGCTGCGCACAGACGGGCTCAGCACCACGATCAGCAGCAGCACCGCGCCGATCAAGAGGCCCGCGGAGATCGGCCTGGTGACCAACACCCCCCAGTCTCCACGCGACAGGAGCAGCGCCCGCCGCAGGTTCTCTTCCATCATCGGCCCGAGGATCAGGCCAAGCAGCAGCGGCGCCGGCTCGCATTCGAGCTTGTGAAAGATATAGCCGACGATGCCGAACAGGCCAACCATCCAGACGTCGAAAGTGTTGTTGTTGGTCGAGTACACGCCAATGGCACAGAACAGCACGATCGCGGGAAACAGCCACCGGTACGGGATCGTCAGCAGCTTGATCCAGATGCTGATGAGCGGAAGGTTCAGGATGATCAGCATCAGGTTGCCGATCCACATCGAAGCGATGAGGCCCCAGAACAACTCGGGGTTGCTCGACATGACCTGAGGGCCAGGCTGGATGTTGTGGATGGTCATCGCGCCAACCATGAGCGCCATGACCGGGTTGCCCGGGATGCCCAGCGTCAGCAGCGGGATGAAGGACGTCTGCGCGCCCGCATTGTTGGCCGACTCCGGCCCGGCAACGCCTCGGATGTTGCCCGTTCCCAGGGGCTTCTCGCCAGCTCGCAGGGGCATCTTCTTCTCGAGCGTGTACGAGGCAAATGAAGACAGCAGCGAGCCGCCGCCCGGCAGGATGCCCAGCGTGCAACCGAGTGCCGTCCCGCGCAGGACTGCGGGGGTCATGTCGCGGAAGTCTTGTGCTGTCGGCCACAGGTGGGTCACGCTCGCCACGCCGACGTCGCGCTCCTGTTCGGGCTTGGACAGGTTGGCGATGATCTCGCCGTAGCCGAAGATGCCCATCGCGATGGCGATGAAGCTGATGCCGTCGGTCAATTCGGGAATGTCGAAGGAATAGCGGGCAACGCCCGAATTCACGTCGGTGCCGATCAGCCCGATGAGCAAGCCCAGGAAGATCATGCAGATGGCCTTGAGCAGCGAGCCCGAAGCCAGCACCACGGCGCCGATGAGGCCCAGCACCATCAGCGAGAAATACTCAGCCGGCCCGAACTTGAATGCAAGCTCAGTGAGCGGCGGCGCGAAAGCTGCCAGGATCAAGGTGCCGACGCACCCCGCAAAGAACGATCCAAGGCCGGCGGCGGCAAGCGCAGGGCCACCGCGTCCCTGCTTGGCCATCTGGTGCCCATCGAGCGTTGTCACGACCGACGCCGATTCGCCTGGCAGATTGACCAGGATGGCCGTGGTCGACCCCCCGTATTGCGATCCGTAGTAGATGCCCGCCAGGGCGATCAGCGCAGCCACCGGCGGCAGTGCGTAGGTGGCCGGCAGAAGCATGGCGATCGTTGCCACGGGTCCGATGCCCGGAAGCACACCGATCAGCGTGCCAAGCAGGCAGCCGACGAAGGCGTACATCAGGTTCTGGATGGTGAATGCGTGCTCGAAACCGAGCGCCAGGTGTTGGAACAGTTCCATCGTCGTACCCCTGGGTCAACCCGAAATGAAAGTGGGCCAGACCTGGAATTGCAGACTCAGGCCAACGATGAAAGTGAGGTAGCTGCCAATCGCCAGCACTGTCGCCAGGACCAGCGCTGACTTGAGCGAAAACTTCGTTCCCGCCATGGCCGCCACGACCACGAGCGCATAGATGGCGACGATCAAGCCCATGGCGGGCAAGTCGATGGTGGGCATTCCGCCGAGCAGGATGCCGAAGACCAAGTTGGCACCGATCACCAGCAACAGGGGCTTCCACGCAATCGAACCGATGGTGTTGGGCTCCTCGGACGAGCGCAGCGACAGCGCCGCGACCACCAGTCCCAGAAGGCTCAGGATCCCACCGAGCAGCAGCGGAAAGTAGCCCGGGCCCATGCGCGCAGCACTGCCGATGTTGTAGTTGCCGGCACCAATGGCAAAGCTGGCGCCGGCAATGGCGAACATGAGTCCTGAATAGAAGTCCTTCTGGCGCTTGATCTTCATCTGATGAGCGGTCCTTTTAGTCCCGGGAAAATTGAAGAGAGAGATATGCCCGCACGGCAGAAGCCATGCGGTTTCGCAACCGCATGGCATGACCAGGGGGAATCAGTACGGGCCAACGCCGATCGAGTGAGTGGCCGGCCGCAGTCGATTACTTCATGATATGAATAACTTTACATCATGTCGTGAGTAATATCCCTGAGAGATTGAAAGCGCGCTGAAATTGCGCCTTCGACCGCACTGTTACAGTGCGCGCACATTTCAAAACACCGGTATTTGGCGATGTCTGGGGACCCCATGAGCGACAAGCAGCGCTTCGAGGCGTTGTCGGAGTTTCGCTACCACCTGCGCAGCTTTCTGCGCTTCAGCGAAGACGCGGCGCGAGTTCAAGGCGTGACAGCACTGCAGTACCAGTTGATGCTTCACACCCAAGGCTTCGAGGGGCGAGACTGGGCCACGGTGAGCGAGCTGGCCGAGCGCCTGCAGGCGCAGCTGCATGGCGTCGTGGCTCTGGTTTCACGATGCGAAGACCTGGACTTGGTGCGCCGGCAACCCAGTCAGACCGATCGCCGTTCCGTTGAAGTCCATCTGACGCCCAAAGGCCGCCGCACGCTCGGCAGCCTTGCGATCCAGCATGCGGACCAGCTTTCAAACCTCGCCGAGGCTGTCCGCAAGGCCAGCTTGATCGCCGACGCCTGACCGGGCTTGCCGGCCGACGTCGCGCAATCACGGCGCGCGGAGGGTCTGTTATTTCGGAGCGGGTTGTGCCGAACGTGTCGGTCGGCCATCTCGCTCGGGAATGAATGCGTAGGCCGCATCGGCGTCGCGCAAGCGCACGGCCGCCATCTGGGGCGCGGCGATTCGACTCGCCACGGCATCGGAGGACCCTTGCTGCGAGCCTTGCATCGATGGATTGGCTTCGCACGGCCGATCCGAGATCACCAGTTGACCGCTTTCATCCTTGCAGCGATGAATTTGCGCTGCAACGCCAAGGCTTGCACCGGAGAGCACAAGCAGCACAGTTGCGCGACGCGCGTAAGAGTGAAAGAGGGCCGGCATGTGCAATGGAGTGCTTGTTGCGGATGGGTCATCGTAGGTCCACAAAGCACGCGCATGGGCGATTCGCACTGCCCGAAGACCGGCACTATTTGGCAGTTTTGCGAACCAGCAACACATTGAAACATTTGTTTTGTGCCGCTGAATACCTCCGGTCTATCCATCGATAGTCTTTCAACATTGCCAGCGCTCGTTGGACTCCACGCTAAAAAGTGGGCTATAATCGACGGATTGCCTGAAATCAAACAACAAAGTTTATTCGGGCACGCCAAAAGCCTACGAGGCAGCATTGAGTCAGTGCACCCCTTCGTCAGGCGCCTTGAGCGAACAGTTCAAGGGCTCTTAGCTCAGTTGGTAGAGCAGCGGACTCTTAATCCGTAGGTCGAGTGTTCGAGTCACTCAGGGCCCACCAACATTGAAGGCACCCAGGTCTCCAGACCCGGGTGCCTTTTTCATTTCCGCCCGGCGAAGACATTCGAGCGACCCCGTGGCCTTTGCCAGCCGCGATGCGAACTCCAGGACTAAGCACTTCGCACTAGGTCTGCGAGTCGGCGTGGCAAGAAATAGACACACAACTCGAGGCGACAGCGATCGTGAGCACCCGCTACCGGCATTGCGCTATCCTTCGCCGACTGTGCCGGCGAACGGTCCGCCAGAGGGGAAACATGCCATGGCGCCCCTTGAGACTTTGGGCCGAGTAATGCCAAATGCTGCGCAGCACTCGCCCATCATCACGATTTACACCGCCGGTGCGATCGGCGATGATGAAGAATCATTTTGTGACGACTTCTAACAACAGTTGATGGCTGCCGCAGCAGATCCGCTCGCAAGAGACAGCACCCCCGTGGCATTGCCGGGGCTGGCTCGTGCACTCATTGCCGCCGGCAACCTGCAGGCCCGGACTGCAGAAGACATCTATCGCAAATCCAAGGCATCGCGCAACAGCTTCATTGCAGAACTGACGGGCAGTGGCGCGGTTTCCGCGTCCGACCTTGCACATACCCTGTCCAGCGCATTTGGTGCACCGCTGCTGGACCTCGATGCCGTCGACCCGCAACGCCTTCCCAAGGACCTCCTAGATCCAAAGTTGTGCGTCGACTATCGCGTCGTCGTCCTCAGCAAGCGCAACAATCGGTTGATCGTGGCCACGGCCGATCCGTCGGACCAACAGGCCGTCGAGAAGATCAAGTTCGCCTCGCAAATGGGCGTCGACCTGGTCATCGCCGAATACGACAAGCTGACCCGCCTGATCGAGGCTGCCGCTGTCAGCGCTTCGGAGACCATCGACAGCATCGTCGGCACGGAATTCGAGTTCGACGAGAGCTCAGATTCGCAGGAATCGAACGATCAGGCGGTGGCCGCCGAGGTCGAGGACGCGCCAGTCGTGCGCTTTCTTCACAAGATGCTGCTGGATGCCTTCAGCATGCGGGCATCGGACATTCACTTCGAACCGTACGAGCACAGCTACCGGGTGCGCTTCCGGGTCGATGGGGAACTGCGCGAAATCGCAACCCCACCGGTCGTCATCAAGGAAAAGCTGGCGTCTCGCATCAAGGTCATCTCTCGCCTCGACATCTCGGAAAAGCGGATTCCGCAAGACGGCCGGATGAAGCTCAAGGTGGGCCCCGACCGCGTGATCGACTTCCGCGTCAGCACGCTGCCCACCCTGTTCGGCGAAAAGATCGTGATCCGTATTCTCGATCCCAGCAGCGCTCGGCTGGGCATCGACGCTCTCGGCTACGACGCTCAGGAAAAGGAACGCCTGCTCAACGCCATTGGCCGTCCTTACGGCATGGTGCTGGTAACGGGGCCGACGGGCTCGGGCAAGACGGTGTCGCTGTACACCTGCCTGAACCTGCTCAACAAGCCCGGCGTGAACATCGCGACCGCTGAGGACCCATCCGAAATCAACCTGCCCGGCGTCAACCAGGTCAACGTCAACGACAAGGCGGGGCTGACGTTTGCGGCAGCGCTGCGCGCCTTCCTGCGCCAGGATCCCGACATCATCATGGTCGGCGAAATCCGCGACCTCGAAACGGCCGATATCGCCATCAAGGCGGCGCAGACCGGTCACTTGGTGCTGTCGACGCTGCACACCAACGACGCGCCAACCACGCTCACACGGATGCGCAACATGGGCATCGCGCCCTTCAACATCGCGTCCAGCGTGATCTTGATCACCGCTCAGCGCCTGGCGCGGCGCCTTTGCGTGGTCTGCCGCGAGCCGCACGACGTACCGACCGAGGCCCTGATCGATGCGGGCTTCAAGCCGAGCGAACTCGGCGGGTGGAAGCCCTATCGACCTGTCGGCTGCAACGCCTGCAATGGCGGCTACAAGGGTCGCGTCGGCATCTACCAGGTGATGCCGATCAGCGAAGAGATCCAGAAGATCATCCTGCGCGATGGAAGTGCTCTCGAAATCTCGCAGCAAGCCGAGACCGAGGGCGTCCGCACGCTGCGGCAATCTGGCCTGCAGAAGGTCATGCAGGGCCTGACATCACTCGAGGAAGTGGTGGCAGTCACCAACGAATAACAGCCGATTTCCGGAGAATCCATGGCCACCGCCGCATCTGCTCGCACTCACAAGGAATTCGTCTTCGAATGGGAAGGCAAGGACCGCAACGGCAAAGTCGTTCGCGGCGAAACGCGGGCCGCGGGCGAGAACCAGGTCATGGCTTCGCTGCGCCGACAAGGCGTTCTGACGACCAAGATCAAGAAGAAGCGGATGAGCTCCGGCAAGGCCATCAAGCCGAAGGACATCGCGATCTTCACCCGGCAGTTGGCCACCATGATGAAGGCCGGCGTGCCTTTGCTGCAGGCATTCGACATCGTGGGTCGGGGCAACGCCAACGCCAGCGTGAGCAGGTTGCTCAACGACATCCGCGCGGATGTCGAGACCGGCACGTCCCTGTCGTCGGCCTTCCGCAAGTACCCCAAGTACTTCGACAGCCTCTACTGCAACCTGGTCGAGGCCGGTGAAGCGGCCGGTATCCTGGAAGACTTGCTCGACCGGCTGGCCACTTACATGGAAAAGACCGAGGCGATCAAGGGCAAGATCAAGTCGGCCCTGATGTATCCGACCTCCGTGATCGTGGTGGCCTTCGTGGTCGTGTCGATCATCATGATCTTCGTGATTCCGGCCTTCAAGCAGGTGTTCACCTCGTTTGGCGCAGACCTCCCGGCCCCTACCCTCTTCGTGATGGGAATGAGCGAGTTCTTCGTGTCCTACTGGTGGTTGATCTTCGGCGTCATCGGCGGCGGCCTGTATTTCTTCATGCAGGCCTGGAAGCGCAACGAGCGCGTGCAGCAGGTCATGGACCGACTGCTGCTGCGCATGCCGATCTTCGGCGACCTGATCAACAAGTCCTGCATCGCGCGCTGGACGCGCACCCTGGCCACCATGTTCGCCGCCGGCGTTCCGCTGGTGGAGGCTTTGGATTCGGTCGGCGGTGCGTCGGGCAACTCGGTGTACGCAGACGCGACGACCAAGATCCAGCAAGAGGTATCGACCGGCACGAGCCTGACCAGCGCGATGACCAATGCCAACCTGTTCCCCTCGATGGTGATTCAGATGACGGCAATCGGCGAGGAATCCGGTTCGATCGATCACATGCTGGGCAAGGCCGCCGACTTCTACGAGCAAGAGGTCGACGACATGGTGGCGGGCCTGTCCAGCCTGATGGAGCCGATCATCATCGTCTTCCTGGGTGTGATCATCGGCGGCATCGTGGTGTCGATGTATCTGCCCATCTTCAAGCTCGGCCAGGTCGTCTGATGCTCGGTTCGCAAGGGCTGGACGCCGTCTTCGGCGGCGTTCTCGGTTTGCTCGTCGGCAGCTTTCTCAATGTGGTGGTCTACCGCGTCCCGGTGATGATGTATCGCCAGTGGCTGAACGACGCGATCGGCAACCTCATGAAGGTCGATGGCGTTCCCTCGCTGTGGAGCCTGGTCTTCGGACCGAACGCCAACACCCCGCCTGCCCTCGAGAAGGCGGCCACGGCAGCGGCCGAGCAAGTCGACGCCCTGCCCGCGTTCAACCTGATGCGGCCGGCGTCGCGCTGCGGACATTGCGGGGCACCGGTGCGCTTCTATCAGAACGTTCCGGTGATCAGTTACTTGTTCCTGCGCGGCCGCTGCGCGTCGTGCAAGGCGCGCATCAGCCTGCGCTATCCAGTCGTCGAACTCGTGACGGGCGCACTGTTTGCTCTTTGCGCCTGGCGCTTCGGTCTGACAATGACCGGCGCGCTTTGGGCTGCCTTTGCCGCGTTGCTGGTGTGCCAGTTCCTGATCGATCTGGACACGCAATATCTGCCCGATTCGCTCAACTACGCATTGCTGTGGTTGGGCTTGATCGGCGCGGCGCTGGGTCTGACCGGCGTTCCGCTTGCGTCCGCGATCTGGGGAGCCGTTTTCGGCTACCTCGGACTTTGGTTGATCTACCACGCCTACCGCTTGGCCACGGGCAAGCAAGGCATGGGCTACGGCGACTTCAAGCTGTTGGCCGCGCTCGGCGCATGGCTGGGTTCGGGTTATCTGATTGCCATCGTGCTGGTCTCGTCTCTCGTAGGCGCTGTGCTCGGCAGCATCCTGCTGCTAGCGGGCAAGCTGGCGCACAAGGACATTCCCATCTCCTTCGGGCCGTTCCTGGCAGGCGCGGGCCTGGTTTGCCTCGTCGCCGGGCCGGATACAGTTCGGCAATGGATTCCGTTCGCCTTTCCGCTGGGTTGACCCCCGGACAGCAGACGCGCGTGCATCGAATCGGCCTGACCGGCGGCATCGGAAGCGGCAAGAGCACCGTCGCCCGGATGCTGGTTGGCCTGGGGGCCACGCTGGTGGACACCGATGCCATCGCGCGCTCCATGACGCTCGCACACGGGGCCGCCATGCCAGCCATCGCGGCCGAGTTCGGCACGCAGATGGTTGCCCCGGACGGCAGCCTCGATCGGGACAGGATGCGATCCCTGGTGTTTGCCGACGCGCAGGCGAAGCGCCGGCTCGAAGCCATTCTTCACCCCCTCATCGGGCAGGAATGCGAGCGTCAGGCCGCCGCGGCGAGCGGCAATGCCGTCGTCTTTGATGTGCCACTTCTTGTGGAATCGCAGCGATGGCGCAGAATTGTCGATTTCGTCCTCGTCATCGATGCAAGCGAAGCGCATCAAATGCAACGAGTCGTCGACCGATCCGGCTGGTCCCCCGAGGCGGTAAGGGCTGTGATCGCTCAGCAAGCATCAAGAGCACAACGACGCGCTGCTGCCGACGCCATCATTTGCAACGAAAATCTGACTTTCGCGCAACTCGAAGACGAAGTACGCAAACTGTGGCGACAATGGGCGCTACCTGCCGTCTGAGCGCTGCGGCCCTTGCCGAATCCTGCAATCTGACGATCCCGACTGGAAACCAACCCGCGTGATCCTCTACGAATACCCTTTCAACGAACGCATCCGCACCTACCTGCGGCTCGAACACCTGTTTCGCCGTCTTGGCGAACTGGTGCCTAGCGATTCGCCCCTGCTTCACCACTACGCGCTGGTGACCATCTTCGAAATCATGGATGTCTCGGCGCGTGCCGATCTCAAGTCCGACGTGATGCGCGACCTGGACAAGCACAAGAGCGTGTTCGCCAGCTATCGCGGCAATCCCGCCATCTCGGAGGAGGTGCTGGAGCAAGTCATCGGACAGTTGGAGCGCAACTTCAACACGCTCAACGCCGCTACAGGCAAGGCGGGACAAGGACTGACCGAGAACGAATGGCTGATGAGCATTCGCAGTCGGGCCAACATACCCGGCGGCACCTGTGAGTTCGACCTGCCTGCTTACTATGCCTGGCAACATCACTCACCCGCGGAGCGACGCGCCGACATCGAGCGCTGGGCTTCCACCCTGGCGCCGATGGCCGAGTCGATCTATCTGCTGCTCAAACTGCTGCGCGAAGCGGACGTGCCCTACAAGGTCATGTCGTCCGGCGGGCAGTACCAGCAAACCTTGCCGCAGGGGCGCAGCTTTCAACTGCTGCGGCTTCGCATCGACCCGGCACTCGGGCTGATTCCGGAGATCAGCGGGAATCGACTGATGGTGTCGGTGCGGCTGATGCGCCATGGCTCCGACGATCGACTCCACGCCACCAACGACGACGCGAGCTTCGAACTGACGCTTTGCGCCTGACCTTGCTGCGCATTCTTCTGCCGATCTCGCCCCGATGGCCCGCATGACAGACACCAAGCCAAAGTTCAGCGCCCGCACAGTCCGCTGCCCAGCCTGCGGACGCGACAGTGTGTACAGCCCAGAGAATCCCTACCGACCTTTTTGCAGCGCGCGCTGCAAGGGGGTGGACCTGGGCGCTTGGGCGAATGAGGAGTTCAAATTGCCCGCGGAGGCTCCTCCCGACGACGAGCCTTTTGGCGATCCGCGCTTGCAATAGCGCCGCAGCAGTCGGCGGGCGATCTGCAAGTGAGATATCGCTTCAGGTCTGCGCCTGACCGCGTTCCTCTGCCATCCAAGCCAGCACCGGCAATGCCCCTGGCAAAACGGGCGTGACCGTCAGCGGCAATTGCTGCCAGCACATCGCTTGGCCTTCCCGCATCTCGAATTCGCCTTGCCATTCGCGCACCTTGCACCAGTGGAGGCGAACCAGTGCATGGGGATAGTCGTGCTCGGTGGTCTTCCAGACCTCGGCGGCGCCGATGGTGATGCCCAGTTCTTCGTGCAGTTCGCGCCGCAAGGCCTGCTCGACCGTTTCTCCGGCTTCGATCTTGCCGCCCGGAAACTCCCAATACCCGGCGTAAGGTTTGCCGTCGGGCCGCGTGGAGAGCAAGAGCGCGTCGTCTTCGCTGCGAATCAGGATGCCGACGGCGACCTCGGTGTGCTTGCGAGCGCCCGCCATCGTCATGCGCCCGCGCGCCCCGTGAAGTCACGGGCGAACTGGTAGGCCACGCGCCCGCTGCGAGAGCCGCGCTCCAACGCCCACACCAAGGCCTCTGGTCTGGCCGCCTCGATGGCGTTCGCGTCGGCGCCAAAGTGCGACAGCCATTGCGCGACGATCGCCAGATACTCGCTCTGGCTGAATGGATAGAAGCTCACCCACAAGCCGAAGCGCTCGGAAAGAGAAATCTTCTCTTCAATGACCTCGCCCGGATGCACCTCGCCATCCTCGGTGTGGGTATAGGTGAGGTTTTCCTTCATGTACTCGGGAAGGAGGTGGCGTCGGTTGCTGGTCGCGTAGATCAGCACATTCGGCGTGGCCGCGGCCACCGAGCCGTCCAGGATGCTCTTGAGCGCCTTGTAGCCCGGCTCGCCCTCGTCGAAGCTCAGATCGTCGCTGAAGATGATGAACTTCTCGGGCCGGTTGGAGACCACCTCGATGATGTCGGGAAGATCGGTCAGCTCAGCCTTGTCGACCTCGATCAGGCGCAAGCCCTGCGGCGCAAAGGCATGCAGGCACGCACGGATGAGCGAAGACTTGCCGGTCCCGCGCGCACCGGTCAGCAGCACGTTGTTGGCCGGCTTGCCCTGCACGAACTGGCGCGTGTTGCGCTCGATCTTTTCTTTCTGCGCGTCGATCTCTTTCAGATCCTCCAGCGCCATCTGGGCCACATGGCGGACGGGCTCCAGCGTGCCATGCCCCGAACTGCGGCGGCGGTAGCGCCACGCAATGGAAGCGTTCCAGTCTGCAGGCGCCGTCAGCGGCTGAGGCAGCACCGCCTGGACGCGATCGATGAGTTGCTCGACGCGCTCGATCAGGCGTTCGAATTTGTCGTTCATCGGAAAATCAGCTGCGGTAGTCCGCATTGATGGACACATAGTCGTAGCTGAGGTCGCAGGTCCAGACGGTGTCCGATGCCTGACCACGGCCGAGCACCACGCGCACCGTGATCTCGCTCCTGGCCATGACGCGCTGTCCGTCTTCCTCTCTGTAGGCGGGATTGCGTCCGCCCTTGACGGCCACATGCACATCGTCCAGGAAGAGGTCGATGCCGGTCTGGTCAAGGTCTGCGATCCCTGCATAGCCCACCGCCGCCAGGATGCGGCCCAGGTTCGGGTCACTCGCGAAGAACGCCGTCTTGACCAGCGGCGAGTGGGCAATCGCGTACGCCACCTGCCGGCACTCGGCAGCGTCGCGGCCGCCTTCCACCTTGACGGTGATGAACTTGGTCGCGCCTTCGCCGTCGCGCACGATCGCCTGCGCCAGCAGACGCGCCACTTCCTGCATCGCCTCCAGGAGCGCTTGCCCCTCGGCGGAGTCGAGCGTACGAATGACCGCATGCGACGCCTTGCCCGTGGCGATGACCACGAAGGAATCATTGGTGGATGTATCGCCATCCACCGTCACGCGATTGAAGGAGCCCTCGGCCAACTGGCGAGCCAATGGCTGCATCAACTCAGGCGCGACACACGCGTCAGTCGCCATGAAGCCCAGCATCGTGGCCATGTTCGGGCGAATCATGCCGGCGCCCTTGCTGACACCTGTGATATTGATGGTAGCTCCGCCGACTTGCACCTGGCGGCTGAAGGCCTTGGGTACGGTGTCGGTCGTCATGATGCCCTCGGCGGCGCGCGCCCAATGCTCTGGTTTGGCATCGTCGATGGCTGCGGGCAGGCCGGCCTCGATGCGGTCCAGTGGCAACGGCTCCATGATCACGCCGGTGGAGAACGGCAGCACCTGCTCCGGTGCGACGTCCAGCAACCGCGCCGCCGCAATGCACGTGGCGCGCGCGCGAGTGAGGCCGTCTTCGCCGGTACCGGCATTGGCGTTACCCGTGTTGATCACGAGCGCGCGAATGCCGAAATTTGCGGCCAGATGGTCGCGGCAAACCTGGACGGGCGCCGCACAGAAGCGATTCTGGGTAAAGACGCCACCGACGCTGGCGCCCTCGTCCAGCAGCACGACGGTCAGGTCCTTGCGACCGGCCTTGCGTACGCCGGCTTCGGTCACACCGATGCGCACGCCACTGACGGAATGCAGAGCCTTCGGGTCGGGAGCTGAAAGGTTGACGGGCATGAGACGACTCTCCTGAAACTGATGGATCCGCGTTGAGACAGCCTGCGCAGGCCGGACCATGCACCTCAGCGCATCGCCCGGCGCAGCATCAAGTCAGCTTGCCGTGGCACTGCTTGAACTTCTTGCCGCTGCCGCATGGGCAAGGATCGTTGCGGCCAACGCGAGCGAATTCGCCGGCCGGCAGTGCGCCTGCAGCCGCCGAGGCAATCCGGCGCTGGCTCGCCTCGTCGGTCCGAGTCTCGGGCTCACCGGTTTCATTGGGCGCGCTGTACGTGATGTTGGAAATGCTTTCGCCGCGGTCTTCCATGACCTGCGCTGCCTCTTCCAACTGCTCGCTGGATTGGATTCGCACCGTCATGAGCTGGCGCGTCACTTCGTTCTTGACGGCGTCCAGCAGTTGCCCAAACAGCTCGAAGGCTTCGCGCTTGTACTCCTGCTTGGGTTGCTTCTGCGCATAGCCCCGCAGATGAATGCCTTGACGAAGATAGTCCAGTGCGGCCAGGTGCTCGCGCCAATGAACGTCGATACTCTGCAGCAGCACCATGCGCTCGAACTGGGTGAAGTTTTCCTGTCCGATCAGCTGGACCTTCGCATCGAAGGCGGCATTTGCGGCCTCCAGCACCTTCTCGACGACGTCTTCGTCCGCAATGGCGCTGGACTGCTCAACGATCTGCGTGAGCGGCAACTGGATATCCCAGTCGTTGGCGAGCGCCTTCTCCAGCCCCGCCAGATCCCACTGCTCCTCCACCGACTCGGCCGGAACGTATTGGCGAACGAGGTCAATAAAGCAGCCTTCGCGCAAGGCCTGAATCTGAGCGCCCAGGTCGGCCGCGTCGAGGATGTCGTTGCGCTGCTGGTAGATGACCTTGCGTTGATCGTTCGACACGTCGTCGTATTCGAGCAGCTGCTTGCGCACATCGAAGTTGCGCGCCTCGACCTTGCGCTGCGCACTCTCGATGCTGCGAGTGACGATGCCGGCCTCGATGGCCTCGCCCTCGGGCATCTTCAGGCGATCCATGATGGCGCGCACCCGGTCGCCAGCAAAAATGCGCATGAGCGGATCGTCCAGGCTCAGGTAGAAGCGCGACGAACCCCTGTCACCCTGCCGGCCCGAGCGGCCGCGCAACTGGTTGTCGATGCGCCGCGACTCGTGACGCTCCGTCGCAATGATGCGCAAGCCGCCCTGCTCCGTGACGAATGCATGGTCCTTGGCCCATTGCTCCCGCAATTGTTCGATCTGTACCCGGCGAGTCGCATCGTCCACTTCAGGATCGAGTTCGAGCGCCTCGATGGCCTTCTCGACGTTGCCACCCAGCACGATATCGGTGCCGCGGCCGGCCATGTTGGTGGCGATCGTGATCATCTTGGGCCGACCGGCCTGAGCCACGATGTCGGCTTCGCGCGCGTGCTGCTTGGCATTGAGCACCTGATGCGGCAGTTGCGCCTGCGTCAGCAGCGCAGAGATGATTTCCGAGTTTTCGATGGAAGACGTGCCCACCAAGACAGGCTGGCCGCGCTCGTAGCATTCGCGGATATCGTCGATCGCTGCCTGATATTTTTCAGGCGTGGTCTTGTAGACCCGGTCGAGCTGATCGTCGCGGCTGCTTTTCTTGTTCGGGGGAATGATGACGGTCTCGAGACCGTAGATTTCCTGAAACTCGTACGCTTCGGTGTCGGCGGTGCCGGTCATGCCGGCGAGCTTGCCGTACAGGCGGAAGTAGTTCTGGAAAGTGATGGAGGCCAGGGTCTGATTCTCGGCCTGGATGTTCACGCCTTCCTTGGCTTCCACGGCCTGGTGCAAACCGTCGCTCCAGCGGCGGCCCGACATCAATCGCCCGGTGAACTCGTCGACGATGATCACCTCGCCCTGCTGGACCACGTAGTGCTGGTCACGGTGGTACAGATGCTGCGCCCGCAGTGCCGCATTCAAGTGGTGCATCAGCGTGATGTTGGCGGGGTCGTACAGCGACGCGCCTTCCGGCAGCAGCTTGAACTGCGACAACAGTTGCTCGGCCTTTTCGTGACCGTCTTCCGTGAGATGGACCTGATGGGTCTTTTCATCGACGGTGAAGTCGCCGGGCTTGGTCACCCCCTCGCCGGTACGCGGATCGGCTTCGCCTTCCTGCCGCACCAGCAAAGGCACCACCTTGCGCATGGCAAGGTACAGCTCCGTGTGATCCTCGGCTTGCCCACTGATGATGAGCGGCGTGCGCGCCTCGTCGATCAGGATGGAGTCCACCTCGTCCACGATGGCGTAGTTCAGGCCACGCTGCACGCGGTCGCGCGTCTCGTAGACCATGTTGTCGCGCAGGTAGTCGAAGCCGTATTCGTTGTTCGTGCCGTAGGTGATGTCGGCCCCGTAGGCGGCCTGCTTCTCCTCGCGCGGCATGTTCGGCAGGTTGACGCCCACCGTCAGGCCCAGGAAGTTGTACAGACGGCCCATCCACTGAGCGTCGCGATTGGCCAGGTAGTCGTTGACCGTGACCACGTGCACACCCTTGCCGGCCAGTGCATTCAGGTAGACCGGCAGTGTGGCCGTCAGCGTCTTGCCCTCGCCGGTGCGCATTTCGGCGATCTTGCCGAAGTGCAGTGCCATGCCGCCGAGCATCTGCACATCGAAGTGCCGCATCTTCATGATGCGCTTGGAAGCTTCGCGAACGACGGCAAAAGCCTCGGGGAGAAGGTCGTCGGGCGTTTCACCCTTGGCCAGGCGATCCTTGAACTCCTGCGTCATGGCGCGCAGCGCGTCGTCGTCGAGCTTCTCGAACTGCGCCTCGAGTCCGTTGATGCGCGTCACCGTCTTGCGGTATTGCTTCAAGAGACGGTCGTTGCGACTGCCGAAGATCTGGGTCAGGAAATTGGTGGCCATGCGTGCTGGTCGGACACCGTGCCTTTTCAGAAAGACACGGAGCGGGACCGGAATCCTAGGATTGACAATATCGGCACTTGGGATCGCCCCCCTACCATTGCAAGGTCTTGCAAGGCCTGTGGGTGGTCCCGTGTACCACGCAGGTGACAAAAAAGCCCGCATTGGCAGGCCGCTTCCATCGCCGGCAAACCCTTCATTCTACGCATCTTGTCTTCCAGCAACCGCCGCAATACCTCGTTCACGCTCCAGCAGGCCGCGGACGCGTCCCCCGCGCTGGCCGGCCTGGCCGAGCGTGCTCGGGACGCGGCCGAGCGGCTCAAGGCCATCGAGGATCTGATTCCCCTGCCCTTGCGCTCTTCACTCGCGGCCGGGCCAGCCGACGGCGAAGAATGGTGCCTGCTCGTACAGGGCAATGCCGCGGCTGCCAAGCTGCGGCAAATGACGCCGATGCTGGTCAACCGCCTGCGGCAACGCGGCTGGAATGTGACGACGCTGCGCCTGAAAATTCGGTCGCATCGGTAGAAACGGCGTTCTCTCGGGTCTGCCAGTGCCGCAAGCACCCCGTGGCGACGCGATACCGCGTACTTGCAGACATTTAATAAGCATCTTTATAATATGCATGCTTATGAAAAAAGATTTCAGCCAGCGCCTGGGTTTCCTGGTCAATGACGTTGCGCGCATGTTCGGGGCGCAGTTCGATCGCTTGGCTCGCGAACGCATCGGCCTGTCGCGAGCCCAATGCCGCGTCCTTGGTGAGTTGGCGCGAGACGAAGAGCCACTTTCGCAAGCCGACCTGGCCCAACGGATGGAACTGACGCCGATGGCCATCGGCGGCTTGTGCGAGCGCCTGGAAGCAGGCGGGTGGATCGAGCGTCGTCCAAGCGCGGCCGACCGACGGGCCTACGAAGTTCATCTGGCGCCCAATGCCACGAAAGCCTTGGAAGACGCGATGGCCATCAGCGACGACATCCAGGCCGTGGCGCTGGCCGATCTGAATGCGGCTGAGAAGACTCAACTGATGGCCCTGCTCGGCCGCGTACGGCGCACGCTACTCGAAAGCCCCGGCAACGTCGCGACGAAGAGGCAAGACAGATGAGCCGCGCAGCCTCCGCTCCGGTACAGCACCGCGGCATGATCACCGTGGCCATCATGTTGGCCACCATCATGCAGGCGCTCGACACGACCATCGCCAATGTGGCTCTGCCGCACATGCAGGGCAGTCTGCAAGCCTCGCAGGACCAGATCACATGGGTGCTCACCTCCTACATCGTCGCGGCCGCTATCGCGCTTCCACTCACAGGCTGGCTCTGTGGCCAGTTCGGACGACGCAAGGTCTTTCTGGTTTCGGTTGTCGGCTTCACCATCGCTTCAGCGTTGTGCGGTCTGGCCGCATCAATGCCACAGATCGTGGCGGCCAGATTGCTGCAGGGGATCTTCGGCGCGGCCCTGGTCCCCTTGTCGCAGGCTGTGCTGCTGGACATCAATCCGCCTGAAAAAGTCGGACAGGCCATGGCCATCTGGGGCGCGGGGATCATGGTCGGCCCCATCCTGGGCCCTCTGCTGGGCGGATGGCTGACGGACAACTTCGATTGGCGATGGGTCTTCTTCATCAATCTCCCAGTGGGCATCGTGGCCTGGTGGGGCATCGCCCGCTTCCTTCCGGAAAATCGTCCCAAGGGCGAAAAGCTCGACGTCTTCGGCTTCGTGACGCTCAGCCTTTCCATCGGGATGTTGCAGCTCTTTCTAGACCGCGGCGAACAACTCGATTGGTTCGATTCCTGGGAGATCCGTCTTGAGGCTGCGACGGCCCTGGTGGCGTTCTGCTTCTTCGCGGTACACACTTGGACGGTCCAGGGCGTTTCCTTCTTCGATCGGCGGCTGCTCAAGGATCGCAACTTCGTCACCGGGCTGTTCTTTGCTTTCGTGGTCGGGATGATCCTGTATGCCACGATGGCGCTGCTGCCCAACTTCCTTCAAGGGCTGATGGGCTATCCCGTGGTCTACACCGGAGAAGTGACGGCGCCCCGAGGCATCGGGACCATGATCGCCATGATCATCGTTGGCCGGTTGGTGCAGCGCTTCGACGTCCGCGCCATCATGGCGGTGGGCTTCGGACTTACCGCCTTCTCGCTGTGGCAAATGACCCGCTTGACGCTGCAGATGGACAGCACCTTGATCGTCCTGTCCGGCTTCATCCAGGGCCTGGGTATCGGCTTCACGTTCGTGCCCCTGTCGACTGCAGCTTTCGCAACGCTGGCCCCCGAACTGCGCAATCAAGGCACGCCGGTGTTCAGCCTGCTGCGCAATATCGGCAGCAGCGTGGGCATCTCCATCGTGCAATCCATGCTCACCCAGGGCAGCGGCCGCGCTCATGCGCAAATCGCCGCCACTGTCGGCCCGGGCAACCACGCCTTGGCCAGCTTTCCGGCACTCGACAGTGCCACCAACTCGATGGCTGGGCTCGCGATGCTCAATAGCGAGGTGACGCGTCAGGGCGCGATGATCGGCTATCTGGACGATTTCGCCGTCATGATGATCATCACGTTGGTGACGATCCCGCTGCTGCTGCTCATCCGAAGCCCGAAACGCAAGGCATCGGGATCCGCCGTCGAGTTACCGCACTGAGCGGACTCTTCGCGGACCTTGCGTGCTCCGTGGCGAAGCGCGAATGGAATGGGGTGGTGCCGCTTGTCGGAATCGAACTGACGACCTACCGCTTACAAGGCGGTTGCTCTACCAACTGAGCTAAAGCGGCGCGGAAAGGATTCTACGATCGCCGACGCCCCGGCCGGGCGCGGCGCTGCTAATTACTTGACCCGCTTGAGCGAGGGCCTCGCACCACCGCCCGCAGGTGGCTTGGGCGGTGTTTCGTCGTCCCTGCTCGGCTTGGCACCTGTTGGCGAGCCTTCGGCATCCGCGCCGTCGGCAGGAACCAGATGGACCACGCGAGCGGGGTCCGAGTCGGCGCCACGACTCGCACCCTTGGTCTTTGCGGCGACCGGCGCGGCACCTTTGTCCGCCGGGACCGGTTGCGGCAGATCCTGCACCGAGGCGGGCTGAACTGGCGGAAACGCCATGCCTTGCCCGTTTTCGCGGGCATAGATGGCGATCACGCGGTTGACGGGCACCATGATGTCGCGTGCCACGCCAGCGAACCGGGCCTTGAACTCGATGTAGTCGTTGCCAAGCTTGAGTGCGCTGGTGGCGTCGAAGCTGATGTTCAGCACGATCTCGCCGTTCTTCACGTATTCGCGCGGGACTTGGACACTCTCGTCGACCTGCACCGCGACGTACGGCGTGAAGCCGTTGTCAGTGCACCATTCGTACAGAGCCCGGATCAAATAGGGCCGGGTGGAAGATGACTCGATCGCGCTGATCATTGATTGCTTGTCGTGCCGGTGTGTTGCCAGGCGTTAGCCTGCTCACCACTCTACTACCTGTGCGATTACGGCTCGCGCTTACTTGCGCATGACCTTCTCGGACGGCGTCAACGCCTCGATGTAGGCAGGCCGCGAGAAGATTCGCTCTGCGTACTTCAGGAGCGGAGCGGCGTTCTTGCTGAGGTCGATGCCGTAGTAGTCGAGTCGCCACAGCAGCGGAGCGATCGCCACGTCAAGCATCGAGAAGTTGTCGCCCAGCATGTACTTGTTCTTCAGGAACACGGGCGCAAGCTGAGTCAGGCGGTCGCGGATGTGCGAGCGGGCCTTTTCCAGTGCCTTGTCGTTGCCCTTGGTGCCACGATTTTCCAGAGCGGCAACGTGGACGAACAGTTCCTTCTCGAAATTGAGCAGAAACAGGCGGACGCGAGCACGGTCGACCGGATCGCCAGGCATCAGTTGCGGATGCGGGAAGCGCTCGTCGATGTATTCGTTGATGATGTTGGACTCATACAGGATGAGATCGCGCTCGACCAGGATCGGAACCTGGCCGTAGGGGTTCATTACACCGATGTCTTCGGGCTTGTTGTACAGATCGACGTCGCGAATCTCGAAATCCATGCCTTTCTCGAACAACACGAAGCGGCAACGGTGAGAGAAGGGGCAGGTGGTTCCTGAATAAAGCACCATCATGGCGAGAGACTCCTAAAAATCAAAAAGAGTGGGTCGCTCTACGCAACCCACTCTGAGGGACCGGCGGGCGCAGTCAGCGCGCCCTTTTCGACACCTTCGGACTTACTTGATGTCCTTCCAGTAAGCGGCATTGAGCCGCCACACGAATACCAGCAGAACGGACAGGAACAACAGCACCCATACGCCAAGGCGGATCCTGGTGTTCTGGGCCGGCTCGGCCATCCACTGCATGTAGCCAACCAGATCGCCGACCGCTTGGTCGAACTGAACCGGCGTCAACTTGCCAGGCTTGACCTGTTCCCACCCGGCAAAGGCATGAACCTTGTGGCCATGCTCTTCGACTTCCTTGTAGACGGGTCGGCGCTCGCCTTGCAGTTCCCAAAGCGCATTCGGCATAGCCACACTCGGAAACACCAAGTTGTCCCAACCCGTGGCTTTGCTCGAATCACGATAGAACGTACGAAGGTAGGTGTAGAGGTAATCAGCACCCGTGCCACCGTGTCCGGCCCGCGAACGCGCCACCAGCGTGAGGTCGGGAGGAACCGTGCCAAACCAGCCCTTTGCGTCGCGCGCATTGAAGTTGGCCTGCATGGTTTCGCCCACCTTGTCGGTGGTGAACAGCAGATTATCCTTGATCTGCTGTTCGGTGATTCCGATGTCCTTCAGGCGGTTGTAGCGCATGAACGCTGCCGAGTGGCAGTTGAGGCAGTAGTTGACGAACAACTTGGCCCCATTTTGCAATGCGCCCATATCGGTCGTCCGGTCGGGTGCCTTGTCCCATGCGATGCCGCCTTCGGAAGCATGCGCACCTACAGCAATGCCCAGGGCCGCAACGATCGTGAGGATGATCTTCTTCATTGTTCTACGCTCCCGCCATCAGTGGGCCGAATAGGTCACGCGATCGGGCACCACCTTGAACTCACCCAGGCGACTCCACCAGGGCATCAGCAGGAAGAAACCGAAATAGAAGAGCGTGCCGACCTGCGAAACCCGCTCGCCGGTGGGCGACGGAGGCTGCACGCCCAGGTAGGCCAGCACCACGAAGTTGATGACAAAAACGCCGTAGACGTACTTGTGCCAATCGGGGCGGTAGCGGATCGACTTGACCGGGCTGTGATCGAGCCAGGGCAGGAAGAAGAGGATGATCACGGCGCCACCCATGACGACCACACCCCAGAACTTGGCGTCGATGGTCAACATCATTGCAGCCACCGCCACCGCGGCGATCACGATGAGCACCTTGAAAGCAGTGATCAGCCGAGCCTTCCAGACCCCGAGCGCAGCGGCAGCGACGACGCAAGCGATGAGCGCGTACATCATCTCGCCGGTGATCGCACGCAACATCGAATAGAAGGGCGTGAAATACCAGACCGGAGCGATGTGGTTGGGCGTCTTGAGCGAGTCGGCCGGGATGAAGTTGTTGTACTCCAGGAAATAGCCGCCTGCCTCGGGGGCAAAAAAGATTACCGCCGAGAAGATCATCAAGAAGACCACCACGCCGAAGATGTCGTGCACCGTGTAGTACGGATGGAACGGAATCCCGTCGATGGGGCGGCCCTTTGCGTCCTTGTTGGCCTTGATCTCCACACCATCAGGATTGTTGGAGCCGACTTCGTGCAGCGCGATCAGGTGCGCTACCACCAGGCCCAGCAGCACCAGCGGCACCGCAATCACGTGGAAGCTGAAGAAGCGATTGAGCGTAGCGTCGCTCACCACGTAATCGCCGCGGATCAGCAGAGCCAGGTCCGGGCCGATGAAGGGAATGGCGGAGAACAGGTTCACGATCACCTGTGCACCCCAGTAGCTCATCTGGCCCCAAGGCAGCAGGTAACCCATGAAGGCCTCGGCCATAAGGCACAGGAAGATGGCGCAACCGAAGATCCACACGAGTTCACGCGGCTTGCGGTAACTGCCGTACAGCAGCCCGCGGAACATGTGCAGATACACCACCACGAAGAACGCCGAGGCGCCAGTGGAGTGCATGTAGCGGATGAGCCAACCCCACGGCACGTCCCGCATGATGTACTCGACGGACGCGAAGGCAAGGTTCGCGTCGGGCTTGTAGTGCATCACGAGGAAGATGCCGGTAACGATCTGGATGACCAGCACCAGCAATGCCAACGAGCCGAAGATGTACCAAAAATTGAAGTTCTTCGGCGCGTAGTACTCGCCCATGTGCTCGTTGTAGAGCTTGGACAGGGGAAAGCGGTTGTCGACCCAGTTCAGCAGCTTCTGGCTGGCGGCGGCGTTGGGAGAGATTTCCTTGTATTCAGCCATGTTCCTGTCCTCAAGCCTTCTTGTCTTCGCCAATCAGAAGGCGCGTGTCGGACAGATACATGTGCGGCGGCACCGGGAGGTTGTCCGGCGCCGGCTTGTTCTTGAAGACCCGCCCCGCCAGGTCGAAGGTCGATCCGTGGCATGGGCAGAGAAAGCCCCCTTGCCAGTCCGCCGGCAACGAAGGCTGCGGGCCCGCTTGAAGCTTGTCGATGGGGGAGCAGCCCAAGTGCGTGCAGATCCCGACCACGACCAGGACGTCGGGCTTGATCGAGCGATGCTCGTTCTGGGCGTACTTGGGCGTGAATTCGTCCGGATGGCGCTTGGACTGGGGATCCGCCAATTCGCCGTCGTGCTTGGGCAACTCGGCGATCTGCTCCGGCGTGCGCTTGAGGATCCACACCGGCTTGCCACGCCATTCGACGGTGACCTTTTCACCCGGCTTGAGGGCGCCGATGTCCACCTCGACCGGAGCGCCAGCAGCCTTGGCCCGTTCGGAGGGCTCGAATGTGCTCACAAAGGGAACGGCAGTGGCCACTCCTCCCACCACACCCGCACAACTGGATGCGATCAACCATGTCCTCTTGCTACTGTCGATCCGGCCCGGGCCGACGGATGTCTCACTCATGGGTTCCTCAATCTTTTGCGTTGGGGTACTACTGGGAGGGTCAGCGGACGATTGTAGCGGAGCGTAATTGTTGAACTCAACGATCAAGCCGGGTAGAACTGTCCCTGTGTTGTGGGCACGCGTCCCTATACTGGCGCTTCTTGTAACCAAACATCGGAATCACCATGGGTTTCATGACCGAGTTTCGCGAATTTGCCGTCAGGGGCAACGTGGTCGACCTCGCCGTGGGCGTCATCATCGGCGGCGCATTCGGCAAGATCGTCGACTCGCTGGTCAAGGACATCATCATGCCGTTGGTCGGCCTGGTCTTTGGCAAGCTGGATTTCTCCAATCTGTATGTCGTCCTGGGCAACGTTCCCGCCGGGGTCAACAACAATCTGCCCGAGCTGCAGAAGGCGGGCGTGCCGGTCCTGGCCTATGGCAACTTCATCACCATCGCAGTCAACTTCATCATCCTGGCCTTTGTCATCTTCTTGATGATCAAGCAGATCAATCGACTGCGGGCCGAGCCGGATCCGAAGCCTGCCGAGGCGCCTCCGCCGCCCGAAGACATCGCGCTGCTGCGCGAGATCCGCGACAGTCTCAAGCGCCCCTGAGCATCCGGCGCGCCATGCGGATGGCCTCGATCAGACTCGAGGCATCCGCGCGGCCTGTGCCCGCGAGGTCGAAGGCCGTGCCGTGATCAGGGCTGGTGCGCACCAGCGGCAGCCCAAGGGTGACGTTCACGCCCTGCTCCACACCGAGGTACTTGACCGGAATCAGACCCTGGTCGTGATACATCGCGATAACGGCATCGAACTCACCCTGCCGTGCACGCATGAAAACGGTGTCCGGGGCATGGGGGCCGCTGGCGTCGATGCCTCGAGCGCGCGCCGCGGCGACAGCGGGCTCGATGACCTCCCGCTCCTCCGAACCGAAAAGCCCACCCTCTCCCGCATGCGGGTTCAGGCCAGCGACGCCCAGACGCGGCGAGCGGCCGAGCAGGCGTTGCAGAGAGGCCTCGGCAATGTCCAGCGTCTGAGAAATGCCTTCGAAGGTCACCGCGTCGATCGCATGACGCAGTGACATGTGAATGCTCACCAGCACCGTGCGCAACTCCTGATTGGCCAGCATCATGCGCACCGGCATCTGGGTTGGCGAAACGCCTGCATGCCGAGCCGCCTCGTACTGCAGCAGTTCCGTATGGCCGGGAAACTCGAACCCGGCTGCGGACAGTGCTTCCTTGTGCAGCGGCGCCGTCACCAGGCCCGCCACATCGCCGGCCAGTGCGGCCCTGGCGGCCCACTGCACCGACTCACCTGCTGCGCGTCCCGCCGATGCGCTCACTTCGCCCCAGCGGACGCCTGTCGGCACCGCCGCCGCCTGCAATACCGGCAGACAACCAGGCGGCACTTGCATGACCTGCAGCGGAGATTCGATCAGGGCGACGGGGATCGGAGGAGTTCCGGGCGCTGCGACGGCGACCGCCGCCTTGCGCATGCAGCCCAGGTCGCCGGCCACGAAGGCCGCGCGAGTCAATTCGGGCTGATCACGAAACGCCTTGACGACGATCTCGGGCCCGATGCCGGCCGGATCGCCCATCGTGATGGCCAGCGGTGCGGTGGAGTCCATCAAAAGCTTCGCTCGCTCATGCGGGATTGTCGATATCGATGAACTCATGCTGAAGGCCCAACTGGGCCGCGACATGCCCGGCAACGGCAGGCGCGCCGTAGCGCTCGGACGCGTGGTGTCCACAGGCGATGAACGTGACGCCCATCTCACGCGCGTAGTGAGCCTGCGGCTCCGAGATCTCGCCGGTGATGAACGCATCTGCACCGGCCGCGATCGCCGCCTCGAAGTACCCCTGTGCACCGCCAGTGCACCAGGCAATCTGCCGGATGGGACGATCCGCGCCTTCAACCGTCACGACATGGCGCCCCAGCGCCTTTTCCACATGCGCGGCAAGTTCGCCACTCGAGGCAAAAGCCTCGCCGTTCACTGGCGAGCCGAGAAACCCCAGTTCCTGGTCACCGAAACGGCCTGAAGTGCCGGCGTGGGCGGACAAGCCCAGCTTGACGCCCAGCTGGGCATTGTTGCCAAGCTCCGGATGCGCGTCCAACGGCAGGTGATAGGCAAAGAGGTTCACATCGTCGCCAAGCAGAAGCCCCAGCCGCTGGCGCATCCAGCCCGTGACACGCCCGTCCTGGCCGCGCCAGAACAAGCCGTGATGCACGAAGATGGCATCCGCCTGCGCCTGAATGGCCGCCTCGATCAGGTCCCGGCTTGCCGTCACGCCGGAGACGATCTTTCGGACGGTCGTACGCCCTTCCACCTGCAGGCCGTTGGGTCCGTAGTCCCGGAAGCGCTCAGGCGCAAGCAGCAGGTCGAAGGCGTGGAGAAGTTCGTGCCGTGTCGTGCTCATCGCGGCATTGTCGCGCCGGCGGCTGCCTCGCGCATGCCGTGGCCGCGGTGCGCCAGCGGCAAAAGCGCCAGCAGCGCGCCGAGGATGGCCACCGCGCCTACATAGTGGGCCGGGGCCAGAGGAGCGCGCTGCAACCACACCGTAAGAACGATGGGCGTCAAGCCACCGAAGATGGCATAGGACATGTTGTAGGCGAATGACAGCCCAGAAAAGCGCACTGCCGCCGGGAATGCGCGCACGCCGGCGATCGGCACCGTGGCGATCGTTCCCACGAACAGACCGACCAGACCGTATTGCCATACCAGCGAAGCGCTGTTGCCAGGCAGGCTGGTGTAGAAAAGATAAGAGCTGGCAAACAGGCCAGCCCAACCCACCAGCATGACGGCGCGCGTGCCGAAGCGATCGGTGGCCCAACCGACCAGAATGCAACCGAGCGTCAGCGTGAGTGTTGCCAGGCAGTTGGCTTGAAGCGCCAGTGTTGCCGGTACGTGATGCACCTTCTGCAAATAGGTCGGCGTGTACAGGACAACCACGACAATCGCCGCCGACAGGACCCAGGTCAACAGACCCACGTAGAGCGCCGCCCCTCGGTGATCGCGCAGCACGGTCTTGATCGGCAGTTCAGCGTCCTGCCGGCGACGCTGTGCCAGTTCCTTGAACACCGGGGTCTCGTGCAGGAAGCGACGCAGGTAGACCGACACCAAGCCGAACACACCGCCGAGGATGAACGGAATGCGCCATGCGTGGTCATGGATCTGCTCCGCCGAGAAATGGGCGTTGATCGCCACCGCCACCAGCGAGCCGAGCAGGATGCCGCCAGTGATGCCCGCGGTCAGTGTCCCCACACCCAGTCCATAGCGCTGAGACGGCACGTGCTCGGCCACGAAGACCCATGCACCCGGCATCTCTCCGCCAATGGCCGCGCCCTGCAGGATGCGCATCGCCAACAACAGCAACGGCGCCGCCACGCCGATCGCGGCATAAGTCGGGAGCAAGCCGATCACGAGGGTGGGCGCAGCCATGAGGAAGATGCTGAGGCTGAACATGCGCTTGCGGCCCAGTCGGTCACCAAAGTGCGCAATGACGATGCCGCCGAGCGGCCGCGCCAGATAGCCTGCCGCAAAGATGCCGAAGGTCTGCAATTGCCGCAGCCAGTCGGGCATGTCGACCGGGAAAAACAGGGCGCTGAGTACCGTGGCAAAGAAGACGTAGATGACGAAGTCGTAGAACTCGAGCGTGCCGCCGAGTGCAGACAGGGCAAGGGTCTTGTAGTCGCGAGCGTCGAGCAGGCGCTGCGGCGCCTCGGCCGCATTTGAATTGGCTTGGGAGATCATGTCGTTCTGTCGAGCTGGAAAAGGTCGTACGCGCTGTCCCCGGGGTGCGGGACAGAAAGACGCCAGACGAAGAAGCGAGGGTGTTTGCCTTGCCGGCGGGGATGCGGCCCGTTTTGAGACACGCATGCCAATGCTAAGGGTTAACCCTCTATAGCGCCTGACGACCGACGCATAGTCGACCGATGCACCGGTGATTGAGGCTTTCGGGCAAATGGGACAATGCGGCGCATCATTACCCTCAACTTTCAATGAAGCGCTTCTGGTTGCTCTTTTCGCAGGCCGTCACGGTCCTGTTGGCCGGCTACTTCGTCGTCTCGACGCTCAAACCCGAATGGGTGCGCCAGGGACCAACCTCGCTGGGCGGCGTGGTCTCCGTGATCCAGGCGCCGTCGAGCGGCGTGAGTCAGCCAGCTGCCGGCAGCTTGGCGGCCGCGGCCCAGCGTGCTTCGCCGGCGGTCGTGAGCATCAATACCAGCAAAGCCGCATCGCGCGACCCTCGCAGTGACGATCCGTGGTTTCGCTTCTTCTTCGGCGACCAGGACAATCAGCCGCAAATGGGCCTGGGCAGCGGGGTGATCGTCAGCCCACAGGGCTACATCCTCACGAACAACCACGTCGTCGCTGGAGCCGACGAGATCGAAGTCACGCTCAATGACGCTCGCCGCGCCGATGCGAAGATCATCGGGACCGATCCCGACACCGATCTGGCGGTCCTCAAGATCGAACTGGACCGCCTGCCTACCATCTCGCTGGGCAACTCCGATTCGCTGCAGGTGGGCGATCAGGTCCTTGCCATCGGCAACCCCTTCGGCGTAGGTCAGACCGTCACCAGTGGGATCGTCTCGGCATTGGGGCGCAACCAGCTGGGCATCAATACCTTCGAGAATTTCATCCAGACCGATGCGGCCATCAACCCGGGCAATTCAGGTGGGGCGCTGGTCGATGTGAACGGGAATCTCGAAGGCATCAATACCGCCATCTATTCGCGCTCCGGGGGAAGCATGGGCATCGGGTTTGCCATTCCCGTCTCGACGGCAAAGCAGGTGCTGCAGGACATCGTCAAGGATGGCAAGGTCACCCGGGGCTGGATCGGCGTCGAGCCGAACGACCTGTCCACCGAACTGGCCGAGACGTTTGGCGTCAAGGCAGACCGGGGCGTGATCATCACAGGCGTTCTTCAAAACGGCCCGGCCGCACGCGCCGGCCTGCGACCCGGTGACGTCATCACCAAAGTGGCGGACACGGAAATCGGGAACGTGCAGCAGCTTCTGACAACCGTGGCTGCGCTGAAACCGGGCACGGCCACTCGGTTCGACCTTCAGCGCGGGAGTTCATCGCTCCAAGTGGACGTCACGCCGGTACCGCGTCCGAGCACGCCGCTGCGCAGGCTGCCGGAACGCGAATAGCGTCTCGGTTACGAGGAAGACGGGGTGGAGTCCGCCTTGTCGCCGCCCTCTCGCTCTTCCGGCGACCTGGAGAAGCGCACGTAGTAGCGTGCGCCCCAGATGCCCACCTCGTAGAGCAGGATCATCGGCACCGCCAGCGCCAGTTGCGAGATCACATCCGGCGGCGTGAGCACGGCTGCGACGATGAAGGCGCCGACGACGAAATAGCCCCGCATCGCCTTGAGCTTTTCGATGGTCACCATCTCGAAGCGCACCAGCAGCATCACGACGATCGGGACCTGAAAAGCCACGCCGAAGGCCAGATACAGCGACAGAATCGACTCGACGTAAGACGCGATGTCCGGCGTGGCCGCCACGCTGGCCGGCGTGAAGTGCTGAATAAAGTTGAACATCTTGTCCAGCACGAAGAACTGCACGAAGGCAATGCCAGCGTAGGCAAGAAGGCTGCCGAAGATGATGAGCGGCAACGCGAATTTCTTTTCGTGGCTGTAAAGGCCAGGCGCCACGAACATCCAGATCTGGTACATCAACCAGGGCAGAGACAGCAGCACCGCCGCCATCATCAGCACCTTGACCGGCACGAAGAAGGGCGAGAACACACCCACAGCGATCAGCTTGGCGTCCGGAGGCATGTGCGCGCGGATCGGGGTGGCGACCCAGTCGATGAGCCCGGAGGGCCCGGGCCAGATCGCCAGCAGCACTCCGGCGATAACCAGGCCGTAAATGCAATAGATCAGCCTGTCGCGCAACTCCATCAGGTGCGCAACGAAAGGCTGCTCGGTGCCCTCGAGCTCGTCTTCCTTGTTCTTGTCGGTATCGGATTTGGCCATGGAGTGGGGCGCAATCAGCCGGGATTCGGCTCGGGTTCGAGTTGATCAGGATGTGGCGCGCAAGGCGCCACCGCGCGGCTGTTGCTAGTCGATCCTGTGGGGGCGAAAGCGCGCGACACGCGCCGCACCGGACTGCGCCCGGGTACGCACGCCGCTGCGGGACTTGTACCACTGGGGCGTGGCGCCACGCTTGAGGCGCCAGTTCTTGCGCGGGTTTTTGTACTCCGGATAGCTCACCGGCGTTTCCAGCGGTGTGTTCCAGGCGCCGTCGGACGCGGCCGCCTCGGCGCCGACACCCTCGAGCTGCTGCTGCACGTCGCGCGCATTGTCGCGCACGCTCTGCTCGGCTTCGCGGGCAGCGTCTTCGAAGCTGTCCTTCATCTTGCGCAGCTCGTCCAACTCCATCGACCGATTGACCTCGGCCTTGACGTCGTTGACGTAGCGCTGCGCCTTGCCGAGCAGCGTGCCCACCGTGCGGGCTACGCGCGGCAGCTTTTCCGGACCAATGACGATCAGCGCAACGACGCCGATCAACGCCAGCTTGGAGATGCCAAGGTCAAGCACGTCGAATTCTTCGGACCGTCAACCGCAGCTCAGGACTTGTGACGCGCTTCGACATCAATGGTCGGCTTCTCGGCCTGCGCATTGTTGTTGGTCACTTGCTGCGCCGGGGCTTCCGGTGCGTCGGCCGAACCGTCCTTCATGCCGTCCTTGAATCCCTTGACGGCGCCACCGAGATCGGAGCCGATGTTCTTCAACTTCTTGGTGCCGAAGACGAGCAAGACGATCACCAGCACGACCAGCCAATGCCAGATGGAAAACGAACCCATGGAAATGCTCCTGAAATGTTGCTTGAATTTTACGCGGCGTGGGGCATCAGCCCTTCAACCAGGGTCTGGGGCCGCCCATGACGTGCACATGGAGATGATGCACCTCCTGTCCGCCCTCGACACCCGTATTGACCACCACACGATAACCGCCATCCGGATAGGGCCGGCAGCCATTCTCCACGGCCAGGCTCGGCGCCAGCGTCATGATCTTGCCCATGAGGGCAGCATCTTCCTGGGTCAACTGAGCCATCGAGGCGATGTGTCTTTTGGGCACCAGCAAAAAGTGCACCGGCGCCCAGGGCGCAATGTCGTGGAAGCCGATCAGCTCGTCATCTTCGTAGATTTTGCGCGCAGGAATCTTGCCGTCGACGATCTTGCAGAAGATGCAGTTGGGATCAGACGACATTCGCGGGCTCCATGGGTTGGTTGGCGTTCATGCGCACCATGCCTTTGACAATGCGGTAGAGGAACCAAAGAGAGATCAATCCCCAGGCGATCCAGCCGGGCACCAGGAACAGAAGCCAAAGCGGCGCCGTCACCAGGTAGAGCACGCCCGCCCAAAGCACCGAGCGGATGCGCCAGCTGAAATGCGAGGCTTGCCAGGTTCCGGTGGCATCGTCTCGCTTGACCAGATCGATGACCAGGGCCAGCAGCAGCAGCGCAATCGAAGCCTGTGCCATTGGCAAGACGGCCCGATGGCCACGACCAGATGGAGCAGATAGCTCACCCACCCCCAGGTCTTGAGGGAATCGTTGTCCGGTACGGGGACGAGTTCTTGGCTCATGGGAACCTCCTTGAAGCGATCAGGGGCATGCGGCCGATTGGGGAAACAGCAAAGCTCAGTCTTCATTGGCCTCACGGGCCTGGGCCTTGCGCAGCGCTTTTTCCTCGATGCCACTGGTGCCTTCTCGGCGAGCCAGCTCGGCGACGACGTCTGCGGGCGACAGGCCGAAGTGGGCCAGAGCAATCATGCTGTGGAACCACAGATCAGCCACTTCGTTGACCAGCTTGATGCGGTCGCCACCATGTTCAGCATCCTTGGCGGCCATGACCACCTCGGTCGCTTCCTCGCCCACCTTCTTTAGAAACGCATCGGGCCCCTTGTGCAGCAGCCGCGCCACGTAGCTGGCGTCGGGGTTGCCACCATGGGCGGGCAGCCTGCTCTCGATCACGGCGGCGAGGCGGTTGAGGGTATCGGTGCTGCTCATCATCGGTTCGGGCCTATTTGTAGATGCTTTCCGGGTCTTTCAAGACAGGCTCGGTCGCAACCCACTGCCCATTGTCGTACTTGCTGAAGAAGCAACTGTGGCGGCCGGTGTGGCAGGCAATGCCGGGCTCGTGGCCCAGTTGCGTGACCTTGAGCAGCACCACGTCGTTGTCGCAATCGATGCGGATTTCGTGCACCGACTGCATGTGGCCGGACTCCTCGCCCTTGAACCACAACTTGCCGCGCGAGCGGCTGAAATACACGGCGCGGCCCAACTCGGCCGTCTTGGCGAGCGCCTCGCGGTTCATCCAGGCGAACATCAGCACATCGCCGGATCCGGCTTCCTGCGCGATCACGGGCACGAGGCCGTTCGCATCCCACTTCACTTCATCGAGCCAGTTCATCGGAACATTGTCCCATCCCGGCAATACCCGGTGTGGCGCATGCTCACAGCCGGACCGGAATGCCGCGCGCGGCCATGCAGGCCTTGGCCTCACCCACCGTGAATTCGCCGTAGTGGAAGATGCTGGCCGCCAGGACCGCATCGGCGCCACCGGCCTGGATGCCGTCGGCCAGATGGTCCAAGTTGCCGACCCCGCCGGATGCGATGACGGGCACGCTGACCGCATCGCTCACCTGACGCGTCAATTCGAGGTCGAAGCCGCTCTTGGTGCCATCGCGATCCATGCTGGTCAGGAGGATCTCACCAGCACCTCGACGCGCCATTTCAACTGCCCATCGGACAGCGTCCAGGCCAGTGTTCTTGCGCCCGCCATGGCTGTAGACATCCCAGCCGGGGCCGACCGGCCGCCCGTCCGCGCCGATGCGCTGCGCATCGTCGGCGGTGCGACGCTTGGCGTCGATGGCTACCACGATGCATTGCGCGCCGTACTTGGCCGACGCGTCCGATATCACTTGCGGATTGGCAATTGCCGCAGAGTTGAAGCTGGTCTTGTCCGCTCCCGCATTGAGCAGGCGACGCACATCGGCCACCGTGCGCACGCCGCCGCCCACCGTCAGCGGAATGAAGACCTGCGACGCGACAGCCTCGATGATCGGCAGGATGAGGTCGCGCTCGTCACTGGTGGCGGTGATGTCGAGGAAGGTCAGTTCGTCGGCGCCCTGGGCGTTGTAGCGGGCGGCAATTTCTACCGGGTCGCCGGCATCGCGCAACTCCACGAAATTGACGCCTTTGACGACGCGACCGCCGGTCACGTCCAGGCAAGGGATGATTCGCTTGGCAAGCATGGGGTTTGATGAGGTAGATCGCGTTCTGCGCGTTGGGGCTGGCTCAATCGAGGCTCAGTTCCTGCCAGCCGGTCCACTGCCCGCCGCCTGTCAGCATCACGGGCTCGTCGATGCGGGCTGCCTCGACGCACAGCATGTGGCGAAACCCGTCATCCGGCATGTCGGCCAGGCGGGCCGAAAGGTCCACACCGGGGTTCCAGACCACGGTTTCGGACAGGCTCGCGCTTTGCGTGACGCTCAAGGCGCCCGCGGGCTGCGTCACCCGTACGCCTTGGGCCGGCGCCGCATAGACGCTGTCGAACTCGCTGGTGAAACGCAGGACAGCCGCCGTCTCGACGTGCCGGTCGTCACGGACCGCATCCCAGCGACGGGCGCCTTGGAGCCCCTCGAGAGCAACGTCCGAGATGTCGTCCACGCGCAGATACGTGTGCAGCGCAGCAGCGAACGTCCAGGGCTCGCCACCCGTGTTGGCAACCTCGAGTTCGACGCGCAACCGCCGGGGCAGCAGGCGGACCCGGAGGCGCACGCTGAACGAATGAGGCCACCATTCGCGTGTCGCGGCATCATCGTGCAGCACCAGCGAAAGCACGTCATCCCCCGCCGCGTCGCCGTCGGACTGCCAGACGACATTGCGGGCGAACCCGTGCTTGGGCAATGGTCCACGCAGATTGAACTGGGGAAAGCAGATCGGAATGCCGCCGCGAATCGCGCTGTGGCCATCGAGCAACGCACGCGGGCTGAGATACAGGCGCTCCTTGCCCTCGCAAACCCAGGACAGCACCTGGGCCCCCTGGAGCGCGACCACGACGCTGTCACCTGAATGCAGTTCGAGCCGCAACGCCGGAAGTCCGTGGAAATTGATGGTTTGGACAGTCATGGCGGCCGGCTCGTCAACCGGTGGATGCGGGTGGTGGATGAACGTCGCGATCAGTCGCTTGCGCCAGCCAGTGCATCGGCACGTTGCTGCGCGGCGGCGAAGTCGAGGTCGCCCGTGTAGATGGCGCGCCCGCAGATCACACCTTCGACGCCTTCGCGCTCGACGGCGCACAACTGCTCGATGTCCGCCATGCCGGACAAGCCACCGGAGGCGATGACCGAAATGCTCAGTGCCTGCGCCAGGCGAACCGTGGCGTCGATGTTGATGCCCGAGAGCATGCCGTCGCGACCGATGTCGGTATAGATGATCGACTCGACACCATAGTCTTCGAACTTCTTGCCCAGGTCGGCCACCTCGTGGCCGGTGAGCTTGCTCCAGCCATCGGTGGCCACCTTGCCGTCCTTGGCATCCAGGCCCACGATGATGTGACCGCCAAAGGCACTGCACGCATCCTTGAGAAAACCGGGGCTCTTAACCGCCGCGGTCCCGATGATGACGTAACGCAGGCCGTCGTCGATGTAGCGCTCGATCGTGTCTAGGTCGCGGATGCCGCCGCCCAGTTGGACGGGGATCTCGTCACCCACTTCTCGCAAGATGGCCTTGATGGCCGCATGGTTCTGCGGCTTGCCGGCAAACGCACCATTGAGGTCGACCAGATGCAACCGGCGCGCGCCGGCCTCCACCCACTTGCGCGCCATGGCGGCGGGGTCTTCGCCAAAGGTGGTGGATTGGTCCATGTCGCCTTGCTTCAGGCGAACGCAACGGCCGTCCTTGAGATCGATAGCGGGAATCAGCAGCATGGCAAGGGCACCCCGAAATGGGGGCTCAGGGGGTCCAGTGGAGAAAGTTTTGATACAGGCGCAACCCGAAGTCCGCGCTCTTTTCTGGGTGGAACTGGGTCGCAAAAATATTATCGCGGGCCACGGCGGCGGTAAAGCTGCCACCGTAATCCGCCTCGCCCACGCTGTGGAGGGGATCGTCCGGCCGAGCATAGAAGCTGTGGACGAAGTAGAACCACGCGTCATCTGGCACGCCGCCCCAGATCGGATGGGGTCGGGCCTGCCGCACCTGGTTCCAACCCATCTGAGGCACTTTGTAACGGCTGCCGTCCGGCTGCAGCCTGCCGTCGAGCTCGAAGCGCACGACGCGGCCGGGAATCAGGTCCAGGCCATCCGTACCACCTTCTTCGCTGTGCGAAAGCAGCATCTGCATGCCCACACACACGCCGAAAAGTGGCTTGCTGGCCGCCGCCTCGAGCACCGACTCGAGCAAGCCGGACTCACGAAGCTCGCGCATGCAGTCGGGCATCGCCCCCTGCCCGGGAAGGACCACGCGTGTGGCGTCACGCACCACCTGCGGATCGGAGGTGACAAAAACCTGAACCCCGGCCCGATCGGCCGCATGCATGACCGCCTGCGATACCGATCGCAGGTTGCCCATGCCGTAGTCGACCACGGCCACCGTATCAGCCATGGCGAGGGCTCCCGAAAGACTGGAACATCAAGGATTGCACGAGAAAGGGCGACGGATCAGAGCGATCCCTTGGTCGACGGAATGATGCCGGCTGCGCGAGGATCGAGCTCCAGCGCGGCGCGCAGTGCGCGGGCGAAAGCCTTGAAGATGGTCTCGCACTGATGGTGCGCATTGACGCCCTTGAGGTTGTCGATGTGCAGGGTGACCAGCGCGTGATTGGCAAAGCCCTGGAAGAATTCGAAGGCCAGCTGCGTGTCGAAACCGCCGATGGCGCCGCTCGTGAACTTGACGTCCATCTCGAGGCCAGGCCGGCCCGAAAAATCGATGACCACGCGCGACAGGGCCTCGTCCAGCGGAACGTAGGCATGGCCGTAGCGGCGGATGCCGCGCTTGTCGCCCACGGCCTTGGCCACCGCCTGGCCGAGCGTGATGCCAACATCTTCCACCGTGTGGTGGCCGTCGATGTGCAAGTCGCCCTCGCAATCGATGGCCAGGTCGATCAGGCCGTGGCGGGCGATCTGGTCGAGCATGTGGTCGAAAAAGCCGATGCCTGTGGCCAGTTGCGCCTTGCCGCTCCCGTCCAGGTTCAGGCTGACTTTGATTTTGGTCTCGGCCGTGTTGCGCTGCACCTGCGCGGTGCGCGCCTCAGCAACAGCGGTGACGGATTCGGGGGCCGTGGGGGTATTCATAGTGATTGCTCGAGCGCCGCCAGCATCTGCCTGTTCTCGTCGGTCGTCCCGACCGTCAGGCGCAGACAATTGGCCAGCAACGGGTGCATTTTAGAAACGTTCTTGATGAGTACGCCGCGTTCCTTCATGCCTTCGAAGGTCTTGCCGGCGTCCCGCACGCGGATGAGCACCATGTTGGCCTGGCTTGGCCAGCGCTGCACGCCCAGCCGATCGAGTGCCGATTCGACCACGTCTCGTTCCTTGCGGATGGCCGCCGCCTGCTCGGCGAAGACGTCCGCATGCTCCAGGGCAAAGAGCGCAGTCTCGCAATTGAGGACGCTGACGTTGTAGGGCGGCCGCACCTTGTCCACCTCGGCGATCAGCGCCTGCGGCCCCATCAGGTAGCCCAGGCGAATCCCGGCCAGGCCGAACTTGCTGAGCGTGCGCATGAGCAAGACGTGCTGATGCCGTGCCATGCGCTCGATGTAGCTCTTGGAGGCAAAGGGTTGGTAGGCCTCGTCGATCACCACCAGTCCGCCCTGCCGGCCCTGGGCCATGACGATGCGCTCGATCGACTCGTCATCCCAGAGATTCGCGGTGGGGTTGTTCGGATAGGCCAGGTAGACGATGGCTGGGTTTTCCTTCTCGATGGCAGCGAGCATGGCCGCCTCGTCCAGTTCGAAGTCGGCGCTCAGAGGTACGCCGACGAAGCGCAGACCCTGCAACTGGGCGCTCATCGCGTACATGACAAACCCCGGGACCGGAGCCAGGATGGCGGCGCCCGGCAGGTCGCAGGCCATCGCCAGAAGCGAAATGAGTTCGTCCGAGCCATTGCCCAACATGAGCGAAAAGCCCTCGGGCAGTCCCGCATGGTTTGCCAGCGCACGCACCAGGTCAGCGCCGCGATCGCCCGGATATCGGTTGATCGCAAGCTGGCCCAGGCGCCGGCCCAGGGCTTCCTGGAGCATCGGCGGCAGGGCGTACGGATTCTCCATCGCGTCGAGCTTGATCAGGCCGCGCGCGTCCTGGACGGCATAGGCGTGCATGGATTGCACGTCATCGCGGATGCGCTGCAATGCGGGGATGTCGGATTTCGTACTCTGGGCGGTCATCGCATGAATTCGGGTGGTTCGGGACACGGCAACGGCGTCAGCGAGTGCAGCGGTAGCTGCCCTGAAGCGCTGCCTCCATGACCAGTTGGACCGGCATGTCGGCCTCGTACAGGTCGGCATGACGACTGATCTCGCCCTGATAGAGCAGGCGCGCCATTGAAGGCTCCAGGCGGCGACCCTCGACGCAGAACGACGGTTTCTGGCCACGGCGCTGCGCACTCTCGTTCGCATAACGGATGCCCTCCATCACGCCCACGAGGTAATAGCTGGCCAGCAGCTTGCCGTTGTCCTTGTCGTCGGCCTCCAGGGTGCGCAGTTCGCGGATGCTCATAGCTTGGGCGGCCTCCGCGCCGAGCAGCAGGAGCCCGCCCAGCACAAGAATCGGCATGGCACGCAACAGACGCATGTCTAGCCCAGGCGCAGGCGAGCGGCCTCGGCGTGAGCCTGAAGGCCCTCGCCTTCGGCCAGGATGACCGCCACCGGGCCTAGTACCTGAGCCCCCGCCGCGCTGACTTCGATCAGGCTGCTGCGCTTCTGGAAGTCGTAGACACCGAGCGGACTCGAGAAGCGCGCCGTCCCGCTGGTGGGCAGCACGTGGTTGGGCCCGGCGCAGTAGTCGCCCAGGCTCTCGCTGGTATAGCTGCCAAGGAAGATGGCACCGGCGTGACGCAACAGCGGTTCCCAACGATGGGGTTCGTTGCTGCTCACCTCGAGGTGTTCCGGCGCAATGCGGTTGCTGATCTCACAGGCCTCCTGCATGGTGCGCGTATGAATCAAGGCACCGCGGCCATTGAGGCTCGCCGCGATGATTTCGGCGCGGGGCATGGTGGGCAGGAGTCGGTCGATTTCAGCTTGCACGCGATCGATGTAGGCGGGCTCGGGGCACAGAAGAATGCTTTGCGCCAATTCGTCGTGCTCCGCCTGGCTGAACAGGTCCATCGCCACCCAGTCGGGCGGCGTGGTTCCATCGGCCAGAACCAGGATTTCGCTTGGACCGGCGATCATGTCGATGCCCACCGTACCGAACACCCGGCGCTTGGCGGCCGCCACGTAAGCATTGCCGGGGCCGGTGATCTTGTCGACCGCCGGCACCGTTGCCGTGCCGTACGCGAGCGCACCTATCGCCTGCGCCCCGCCGATGGTGAAGGCGCGGCTGACGCCGGCCACATGGGCCGCGGCGAGCACCAGCGGATTGCGCTCGCCTCCGGGTGTCGGGACGACCATGATGATTTCAGAAACGCCAGCCACATGCGCAGGAATGGCGTTCATGAGCACGCTGGACGGATACGCGGCCTTGCCGCCCGGCACATAGATGCCCACGCGGTCCAGGGGCGTCACTTTCTGCCCGAGCAGACTGCCATCCGCGTCCCTGTAGCTCCAGCTTTCGCCGCAGGCCTTTTTCTGCGCTTCGTGATAGCTGCGTACGCGCTGCGCGGCGTTTTCGAGGGCGCTTCGCTGCGCAGGCGGCAACGACTCGAAGGCGGCGCGCAGTTCGTCGGCGCCCAGTTCGAGCGCCTGCATGTTCTTCGCATCCAGACGGTCGAAACGCGCGGTGTACGCCATCACAGCCTCGTCGCCGCGTGACTGGACATCGGCCAGGATCTCGGCGACGCGCTGCTCGATGGCCGCGTCGGTATCCGCCGACCAATGCAGCCGCGCCTTGAACTGGGCCTCGAAGTCCGGCGAGTCCGTGGACAGTCTCAGGGGCTTGGCTTGCAAATTCATGGTTCAGGCTTGCGGCGTGGCCGACGCGAAAGCGTCGATGATTCGGCGGATGGGCTCGCGCTTGAGCTTGAGCGCGGCCTGGTTGACAACCAGTCTCGCGCTGATGTCCATGATGCGCTCCACCTCCACCAATTGGTTGGCGCGCAAGGTGTTGCCCGTGGAAACGAGGTCGACGATGGCGTCGGCCAGTCCAGTCAGCGGGGCAAGCTCCATGCTGCCGTAGAGTTTGATCAGGTCGACGTGAACGCCCTTGGTGGCGAAGAATTCGCGCGCCAGGCCGACGTATTTGGTGGCCACCTTGATGCGCGCGCCCTGGCGCACGGCCGAGGCGTAGTCGTAGTCCGCCCGCACCGCCACGCTCAGGCGGCAAGCGGCAATCTTCAGGTCGAGCGGCGAATACAGCCCCTGATTGCCATGCTCGAGCAGCACGTCCAACCCTGTCACGCCGAGGTCGGCGCCGCCATACTGCACGTAGGTCGGCACGTCGGAGGCGCGCACCAGAACCACCTGCACATCGGGCCGGTTGGTCGGGAGGATGAGCTTGCGTGACTTGTCCGGGTCTTCGCTCACCTCGATGCCGGCCGCAGCAAGCAGCGGGATGGTCTCCTCGAAGATGCGTCCCTTGGAGAGAGCAAGCGTGATCACGCGGCCACCCCTTTCACGCGCTCGATGTCGGCGCCCAGCAGCCGCAGCTTGTGTTCCATGCGTTCGTAGCCGCGGTCGAGGTGGTAGATGCGGTCGACCAGGGTCTCTCCGTCGGCCACCAGGCCGGCGATGACCAGGCTGGCGGAGGCGCGCAGGTCCGTGGCCATGACGGTCGCGCCCGACAACTGCTGCACACCCTTGATGACGGCCACCTTGCCGTCGGTCTGAATGTCGGCGCCCAGCCGCATCATCTCGTCGACGTGCATGAAGCGATTCTCGAAGATGGTTTCGGTGACCGTGGACGTGCCTTGCGCAATGACGTTGAGCGCCATGAACTGCGCCTGCATGTCGGTCGGGAACCCGGGGTATTCGGTGGTGCGAAAGCTCTGCGCACGCAGCCGGCCGGAAGCCTTGACGCGCACGCCATCGGGCGTGGCCGTCACCTCGGCGCCCGCCTCCCGCAGCTTCTCGATCACGGCGTCCATGTGGTCGGCGCGGGCGTGGCGCAGTAGCACGTCACCCCCCGCCGCCGCGACGGCACACAGGAAGGTGCCTGCCTCGATACGGTCGGCCACCACCTGATGCGTGCAGCCGGACAAGCGCTCGACGCCCTGGATCCGAATTCGGCTGGTGCCGTGGCCCTCGATACGTGCGCCCATTGCGATCAGCATCTCTGCCAGATCGGTGATCTCGGGTTCTTGAGCGGCGTTCTCCAGAACGGTCTCGCCTTCGGCCAGCGCGGCAGCCATCAGGAAGTTCTCGGTGCCTGTGACGGTCACCATGTCGGTGGTGATGCGCGCACCGTGAAGGCGACGGCGACCACCGCCGATTCGCGCCATCATGTAGCCGTGCTCGACCGTGATGTCGGCGCCCATGGCGTGCAGGCCCTTGATGTGCTGGTCGACCGGGCGCGAACCGATGGCACATCCGCCAGGCAGCGACACCTTCGCCTGTCCGAACCGAGCGACGAGCGGCCCCAGGGCCAGCACCGACGCACGCATGGTCTTGACCAACTCATACGGCGCCTCGGGATTGCCGAGGTCGCTGGCGTTCAAGGTGACGGTGCCATCGTCCTGGCGGTCGACGGCAACGCCCATGTTGCGCACCAGCTTGAGCATGGTGGACACGTCCTGCAAGGCCGGCACATTGCGCAGCACGACTTCCTGATCGGTCAGGAGTGCCGCGCACAGTTCGGGCAAGGCGGCATTCTTGGCGCCGGAGACGGAAACTTCGCCGTGGAGCTGGCGCCCACCGCGAATCAGCAGTTTGTCCATGATGTTCTCAGGAGGATTGGCGCGGCTGGGATGCCCACTCGGCCGGCGTGAAGGTTTTCATCGACAGGGCATGGACTTCGTCCGTATGCATTTTGTCACCCAGCGTCCTGTACACGCGCTGATGGCGCCATACGGCGCGCTTGCCTTCGAACTCGGGCGAGACGATGGTGGCAAACCAGTGCCGGCCGTCGCCTTCGAGTTCGATGTGCTCGCAAGGCAGTCCGGCGGCGATGATGGTCTTGAGTTCGTCTGCGGTCATGGGTTGGCTCTTTGGATGCGCGCCCGCGCTCAGCCCCGGATCTTGTAGCCGATGCGCAGCAGGTGGACCGCAACGGCGCTCACGATCAACCATGCGCTGCCGACAATGGCCAGGCTCAGCCAGGGCGAGACGTCGCTCACGCCGAAGAAGCCGAAGCGAAAGCCGTCGATCATGTAGAAAAAGGGATTGAGGTGGCTCACCTGCTGCCAGAAGGGCGGCAGCGAGTGGATGGAATAGAACACGCCCGACAGGAAGGTCATGGGCATGATCAGGAAGTTCTGGAACACCGCCATCTGGTCGAACTTCTCCGCCCAAAGCCCGGCGATCAGCCCCAGCGTACCGAGGAGCGCAGCGCCCAAAACGCCGAATGCCAGAGCCCACAGCGGCGACGCAAACCCGGTGCGCGCAAAGAACAGCGTGACGATGAAAACACCCGCCCCCACCACCAGGCCGCGCACCACCGAGGACCCCACGTAGGCCAGGAACCAGCCCCAGTGCGACAACGGCGTGAGCAGGATGAACACGAGGTTCCCCATGATCTTGCTCTGAATGATCGACGAGGAACTGTTGGCGAAGGCGTTCTGCAGCACGCTCATCATGACCAGGCCGGGCACGAGGAACGCGGTATAGCTGACGGTGCCGTAGACCTTGACCCGATCTTCGAGCACGTGGCCGAAGACCATGAGGTAGAGCACGGCGGTCAACACAGGCGCGCCGACCGTCTGGAAGCCGACCTTCCAGAAGCGAAGCACTTCCTTGTACAAAAGCGCCTGCCAGCCGATGGCGTTGACTCTCATCGCGCCACCTCCAGCGGCGTCTGCTCGCCGGCCATGAGGTCAATGAAGACATCCTCCAAGTCGGCCTTGCGCATCTCGACGTCTTCCACGGCCAGGCCTGCCTGCCGCACCGCGGCCAGAAGTTGCTCGACCTCATGGGCATTGTGAGCCGGCAACTGGACGATCCGTCCGGTCACGCGGGCCTGGCCGGCCAGCGCCGCAGGCAGCGCGCCGTCGGTCTTGAACCGCAGTACGTTGCTGGCGGCAGCGCGCAGCAATTCGCTGGTGCGATCCAGCGCAATCACCCGGCCTTGCTTGAGCATGGCGATGCGATTGCACAGTGCCTCGGCTTCTTCCAGGTAGTGGGTGGTCAGCAACACGGTGCTGCCTTGCTTGTTGAGCTTGGCGACGAAGTGCCACAGCGTCTGGCGCAACTCCACATCCACACCGGCGGTGGGCTCGTCCAGCACGATCACCGGTGGCTTGTGCACCAGCGCCTGCGCCACCAGCACGCGTCGCTTCATGCCGCCGGACAGCTGGCGCATGTTGGCCTCGGCCTTGTCCGCCAGGCCCAGGCTCTGCAGCAGTTCATCGATCCAGGCATCGTTGTTGCGAATGCCGAAGTAGCCCGACTGGATGCGCAGTGACTCGCGCACGTTGAAGAAGGGATCGAACACGAGTTCCTGCGGGACCACACCCAGTTTCCGCCGCGCCTGGGCGAAGTCGGCCTGAACGTCGAAGCCGTGCACGCGCACGCTGCCGCTGCTCGGTCGGGAAAGGCCGGCAAGAATGCTGATAAGAGTGGTTTTTCCGGCCCCGTTGGGGCCCAGGAGGCCGAAGAACTCGCCCTCTTCGATGTCGAAAGTGACCTGGTCCAGGGCACGTAGGCCGGCGCTGCCTTGAGCGCGCTGCTGACGGGACGCGGGATAGGTCTTGGTGACGGATTGGAAGGAGACGGCGGGCATGGGAACCCGGCATTTTACGAGGCCCGGGAAGATTCCTGCCGAGCGACCGACAGCAGCCCTTCGCCGGCTCCGGATCCCGACGCGCTTAGGGTGCCGCCGGAAGTAGCGCCGCTACGCCATAGAGAGTGGCCAGCTCGCGCAGTCGCAATGGCAAGCCGCGGACCGCAAAGCCTCTTCCCAGCGCGATCACTTCGCGCCTGCACTCCAGCAGGACGGCCAATGCTGACGAATCGAACTGGGCCAGGGCGCTGGCATCGACCACCGTCGACGAGCCCTGCTGGGCGCCTGCGCCCTGGCTTAGCATGCGCATGCAGGCAGGCGCCTCCTGGTGGGTCAGTTTGGCAGGCAGGACCAGCATTTGGCTCATTGGAGTAGGGCTTTGCGGGCTCGCGAGATCAGCTCTTGGCCTTGTCCGCGGCCATCGAGCGGTTGCGCGTCTCCAGGGACGAAATCAGCCCGTCGATGCCCTTGCTGTTGATCTCTTGCGCAAATTGGGAGCGGTAGGTGTCGACCAGCCAGATGCCCAGCACATTCAGGTTGTAGATCTTCCAGCCGCCAGCTTCGCCGGGCGTCTTTTCGAGGCGGTAGTCGATTTGGATGGGGTCACCCGTACCGCGAACTTCGGTGCGCACCAGAACTTCCTTGTCATCGGCAGAGCCGCGGAAAGGCTTGACCACCACTTCCTGATTGGTCACCTGCGACAAGGCGCCGGCATAGGTGCGAACCAGCAACACCTTGAATTGCTCCTGCAGACGCTGCTTCTGCTCCGGCGAAGCCTCGCGCCACTTGGGGCCGACGGTCGAAGCCGTCATGCGCTGGAAGTCGACGTTCGGCATGATCCGGGCATCGACCAGCGCCATCATCTTGTCCATGTCGCCACTCTTGAGTGCGCTGTCGGAGCGGATCTGCTGCAGGGTTTCGCTCGTCAGTCGCTTGACCAGCGCGTCCGGCGCCTCATCGGCAGCAAACGCCTTAGATGCCAAGCCAACGGCGGCCCCGGCCAGCAGCAAGCCGGCCAACATGAAGCGCCCGAGCTGACGCCGACCGACGTGCGCCACCAAGGACGCGGACTCTTGCAATTTTTTCTGCATGGTGAAAATCCCTTTTTTGATTCTTGATGCACAGATCGCGACTGTGCGCGAGCTCTTTGGCCCCACACAGTACGCGAGGTTCCCCCGTGCGTGTCAGCGCATGTGCCGACGACCCTGCGCAGTCATGGGTTGTCTGGCGGATTGCCGTCGTAGACGTCGTTGAGCCGTCGCTGCAGGAACACGTCACGCGTGAAGCTGTAGCGGTCCAGCGCCATCTGGTCCAGCAGTTTGTCGACCTTGAGCAGATCGGCCCGCGCGTCGATCAAGCGCATGCCATACATGGTGTTGCGGATCGGGATGTTGTCGACGTTTGAAATCAGCCCGCCCATGTAGTCCACAGGCAGTGCGGCCGTGTCGCGGACCGTGGACGGCCCCAGGATGGGCAGCATCAGGTAAGGGCCCGACGGCACACCCCAGCGGCCCAACGTCTGGCCGAAATCTTCGCGGTGACGCTCCAGCCCGACTTCGGTCGCGACGTCCAGCAGGCCACCGAGGCCGAAGAACGTGTTGACGTTGACGCGCATGAAAGTCTGCGCACTTTGCTGGGCGCGCGCCTGCATGACGCTGTTCGCAAAGCTCCAGACATCCACAAGATTGTTGAAGAAGTTGTTCACGCCGTTGCGAACCGGTTCGGGCACGACGTCGACGTAGGCCACAGCCACCGGCCGCATCACCGCGCGGTCGACCACATCGTTGAACTTGTAGACGCCGCGGTTGAACGATTCGTAAGGGTCGGCCGGGTTCTTCTCCACCGGAGCGCTGGCGCAGCCGAGCAGTCCGAGGCTCAGGAATACGGTGCCCAGCCACCGCGCTGCGCGGCCGAATGCGGAATTTCGAAGAAGGGGCGAGCTCATTTTTTGTTGGCGGAATCGGCGGTATTGCCTTCCGCCGCCTTGCTGTAGAGGAATTGGCTGATGAGATTCTCCAGCACCACCGCCGACTGGGTGGCGGTGATGACGTCGCCCGCCTGCAGCGTCTTCTCTTCGGCGCCGGGTTCGATGCCGATGTATTGCTCGCCGAGCAGGCCGCTCGTCAGGATCTTGAGCGAACTGTCCTTGGGAAAGGCGTAGCGCGTTTGCATGTCGATGGCGACATCGGCCTGGAAGCGCTTGTCGTCGAAGCTGATCGAGGCCACGCGGCCGACCACCACGCCGGCGCTCTTGATGGCCGTCTGCGGCTTCAGACCTCCGATGTTGTCGAAGCGCGCGTGCACGCGGTAGGTGCTTTGCAGGCTCAGGCCCAGCAGATTGGCCGACTGCAGGGCCAGGAACAGCACCGCCGCGGCGCCGATCAGCACGAACAGGCCGACCCACACATCATTCTTGGAGCGTTGCATATGTCGTACTCCGGTCCCTTCAAATACTGAACATCATGGCGGTGAGCAGGAAGTCCAGGCCCAGCACCGACAGCGACGCCACCACCACAGTGCGGGTGGTAGCGCGCGAAACACCTTCCGGCGTCGGCCGCGCCTCGAAACCCTGCAGCAGGGCCACAAAAGTCACGGTGACGCCGAACACCAGGCTCTTGATCACCCCATTGCCCACGTCCGCCCACACGTCGACGCCGGATTGCATCTGGCCCCAGAAGGCGCCGCTGTCCAGTCCTAGCAGCAACACGCCCACCACGTAGCCACCCAGGATCCCGACAGCACTGAAGACGGCGGCAAGGATCGGCATCGTGATCACGCCCGCCCAGAAGCGCGGCGCAAGAATGCGCTGCACCGGATCGACCGCCATCATCTCCATTGCGCTGAGTTGCTCACCCGCCTTCATCAAGCCGATCTCTGCCGTGAGCGAAGTGCCGGCACGCCCGGCAAACAGCAGCGCCGCCACGACCGGACCGAGCTCGCGCACCAGGCTGAGCGCCACCAGCAGGCCCAGGGCGTCGGCCGAACCATAGCGCTGGAGCGTGTAGTAGCCCTGCAGTCCCAGCACAAAGCCTACAAACAGCCCGGACACCGCAATGATGGCCAGCGAATAGTTGCCCAGAAAATGGATCTGGTCGCGCACCAGCCCGAAACGGCGCAGGCTGGACGCACCGCGCAGCAGAAGCTGCAGAAACAGGCGCAATCCCCAACCGAGGCCGGCCAGCTTGCTGCGCACGGCGAAGCCGACGTCGGACGGATGCCACCACCTCATGCGCGTGCGCCTCCGTCCTGGCCGAAATCCTCGTCGACGGTCGGACCGGGATAGTGAAACTGCACCGGTCCGTCGGCCAACGCATGTACGAACTGGTGAACCAGCGGATCTGTGCTGGCCCGCACCTCGGCGGGCGCTCCTTGCGCCGCGACCTTGCCGTTGGCAAGGATGACGACGTGATCGGCGATCGCAAACGTTTCTTGCAAATCGTGAGAGACCACCACGCTCGTCAGCGCCAGGCTGTCGTTCAGGCGGCGGATCAACTGGGCGGCCGTGCCCAGCGAGATGGGGTCGAGCCCGGCGAAGGGCTCGTCGTACATGATGAGTTCGGGGTCGAGCGCAATTGCCCGCGCCAGGGCCACGCGACGAGCCATCCCTCCTGACACCTCGGAAGGCATCAGGTCGCGGGCGCCACGCAAACCTACAGCGTCGAGTTTCATGAGCACGATGTCGCGCACGAGCGACTCCGGCAACTGGGTATGTTCACGCAGCGGGAAGGCGACGTTGTCGAACACGCTCATGTCGGTGAACAACGCGCCGAACTGGAACAGCATCCCCATGCGACGGCGGGCACGGTAGAGCTCCGCCGTATCCATGTTTGCGACCGACTTGCCATCGAACAGCACCTCGCCTGCCAAGGGCCGCTGTTGGCCACCGATGAGGCGCAGCAGCGTCGTCTTGCCACCGCCGGACGCCCCCATGACTGCCGTGACCTTGCCGCGCGGCACCGACAGCGAAACGCCATCCAGCACGCGACGCGTGTCGTAGCCGAAGACGACGTTCCTGAATTCAACGAGGGCGGTGGGAGCAGTCAAATGCGTGATGGCAAAAAAAGAAGCCGGGCACTCCAGAACGGAGCCCCGGCTCACGGTAACAAGATGATATCGGATGCCGCTCAGCGCGGCAGATCGCTGAAACCCATCAAGAATTCGTCCACCGCACGGGCTGCCTGACGGCCTTCGCGGATGGCCCACACCACGAGCGACTGGCCGCGGCGCATGTCACCCGCAGCGAAAACCTTCGGCACGCTGGTCGCATAGCCACCACTGAAGTCGACGCTGGCCTTGGCATTGCCCCGGGCATCCTTCTCGACGCCGAAGGCTTCCAGAATGGGCGACACCGGGCTGACGAAGCCCATGGCCAGCAGCACCAGGTCGGCCTTGAGCGTCTGCTCGGAGCCAGGCACTTCGACCATCTTGCCGTCCTTCCATTCGACGCGAACCGTCTTCAGGCCGGTGACCTTGCCCTTCTCGCCGATGAATTCCTTGGTCGCGATCGCGAACTCGCGCTCGCAGCCTTCTTCGTGGCTGGAGCTGGTGCGCAGCTTGATCGGCCAGTAGGGCCACGTCAGCGGGCGGTTTTCCTCTTCCGGCGGCTGTGGCATCAGCTCGAACTGGGTGACGCTGGCGGCGCCATGGCGGTTGCTCGTACCCACGCAATCGGAGCCGGTGTCGCCGCCGCCGATCACGATGACATGCCTGCCCTCGGCGCGCAGTTGGCCCTTGACCTTGTCGCCGGCATTGACGCGGTTCTGCTGAGGCAGGAACTCCATCGCGAAGTGAATGCCGTCCAGTTCACGCCCCGGCACCGGCAGGTCGCGCGATTGCTCGGCGCCACCGGCCAGGACGACTGCGTCGAACTCGGCCTGCAGTTGCTCGGGCGTGACGGTTTCCTTGGCCAGGTTGGTGACCTTCGATCCTTTGCCCAGTGGATCCTTGGCGCTGCCCACGACAACGCCAGTGCGAAACACCACGCCCTCGGCCGTCATCTGCTCGATGCGGCGATCGATGTGCGACTTCTCCATCTTGAAGTCGGGAATGCCGTAACGCAGCAGCCCGCCGATACGGTCATTCTTCTCGAAAAGCGTGACATCGTGACCGGCGCGGGCCAGTTGCTGGGCTGCCGCCAAGCCCGCGGGGCCCGAGCCAACGACAGCTACCTTCTTGCCAGTCTTGTGACGCGCGGGGCGTGCTTGCACCCAGCCAGCGTCCCAAGCGCGGTCGATGATGGCGTGTTCCAGCGACTTGATGCCGACCGGATCGTCGTTCACGTTGAGCACGCAGGCCGCCTCGCAAGGCGCGGGGCAGATGCGGCCGGTGAACTCCGGAAAGTTATTGGTCGAATCCAGCACCGCGAAGGCGTTCTGCCAGTCGTCGCGATAGACCAGGTCGTTGAAATCCGGAATGATGTTGTTGACCGGGCAGCCGTTGTTGCAGAACGGCGTGCCGCAGTCCATGCAGCGGGCGCCCTGCACCTTGGCCTGAGCGTCGTCGAGGCCGATGACGAATTCCTTGTAGTGCTTGACGCGCTCATCGACGGGCTTGTAGCCCTCCTCGACGCGCTCGTACTCCATGAAGCCGGTGATCTTTCCCATCGTGCAATCCTTGTATTTCGTTCTCGAGCGCGCTCGTTCAAACCTTGGCCGGCTGGCGCGTGGCGTGCGGCTCCAGGCCGACGTGGGCGTTGTTGCCGGTGCTCGTCTGCTCCACCTTGCGATCGTGGATTTCCTGCAGCGCACGCTTGTATTCGTTCGGGAACACCTTCACGAAGCGTGTGCGGGCCGAGGCCCAGTTGTCCAACAGCTCGCGAGCGCGCTTGCTGCCTGTCCAGCGGTGATGGTCTTCGAGCAGTTTGCGCAGCAGGGCTTCATCGGTCTGGCCGCCGTGCCAGATGGCGCGGTTGACGCTGGCCGTCTGCTCGGCGCTCGTGAGCACCTTGTCCAGCGACACCATGGCCATGTTGCAGCGTGAGGCGAACTGGCCGTCTTCGTCATAGACGAAGGCAACGCCGCCGCTCATGCCCGCGGCAAAGTTGCGGCCGGTCTTGCCCAGCACCGCGACGGTGCCGCCGGTCATGTATTCGCAACCGTGGTCGCCCGTGCCTTCGACCACTGCGGTCGCGCCCGAAAGACGCACCGCAAAGCGCTCGCCGGCGACGCCGCAAAGGTACGCTTCGCCCGTCGTCGCTCCGTACAGCGCGGTGTTGCCCACCACGATGTTCTTGACCGCCTCGCCACCGAAATCGAGGCTCGGCCGCACGACCACTCGACCGCCCGAGAGGCCCTTGCCCGTGTAGTCGTTGGCGTCGCCGATCAGATAGAGCGTGATGCCACGCTGCAGGAAAGCGCCGAACGACTGGCCGCCCGTGCCTTCGAGCTGGATGCGGATGGAATCATCGGGCAGTCCCTGCGGATGCACCTTGGTCAGCGCCCCCGAGAGCATGGCGCCCACGGAACGATTGACGTTGCGCGCCACCTCGATGAACTGCACCTTCTCGCCGCGGTCGATGGCGGGACGGGACTTCTCGATCAGTCGCATGTCGAGGGCCTTGTCCAGGCCGTGATCCTGCGCGTCCACATGGAAGCGCGGCACGTCGGCTGGCACCGTCGGTTGCGCAAACAGGCGCGAGAAGTCGAGGCCACGGGCCTTCCAATGGGCCAAGCCCTTGCGCATGTCGAGCAGGTCGGCGCGGCCGATCAGGTCGTCGAACTTGCGGATGCCCAGCTGGGCCATGATCTGACGCACTTCCTCGGCAACGAAGAAGAAGTAGTTGACGACATGCTCGGGCTTGCCCGAAAACTTCTTGCGCAGCACCGGGTCTTGCGTCGCCACGCCCACCGGGCAGGTGTTCAGGTGGCACTTGCGCATCATGATGCAACCTTCGACGACCAGCGGCGCGGTGGCGAAGCCGAATTCGTCGGCGCCCAGAAGCGCGCCGATGGCAACGTCGCGGCCGGTCTTCATCTGGCCGTCGGCCTGCACGCGGATGCGGCCGCGCAAGCGGTTGAGCACCAGCGTCTGCTGGGTCTCGGCCAAGCCGATCTCCCACGGGCTGCCGGCGTGCTTGATGGACGACCACGGCGAGGCGCCAGTGCCGCCGTCGTGCCCGGCGATCACGACGTGGTCGCTCTTGCACTTGGCCACGCCCGCGGCAATGGTGCCCACGCCCACTTCGGACACCAGCTTGACGCTGATGGAAGCATGCGGCGCCACGTTCTTCAGGTCGTGGATGAGTTGCGCCAGGTCCTCGATTGAATAGATGTCGTGGTGCGGCGGGGGGCTGATGAGGCCCACGCCCGGGACCGAGTAGCGCAGCAAGCCGATGTAGTTGCTGACCTTGCCGCCCGGCAGTTGGCCGCCCTCGCCGGGCTTGGCGCCCTGCGCCATCTTGATCTGGATCTGGTCTGCCGATGCGAGGTACTCGGCGGTGACGCCGAAGCGGCCCGACGCGACCTGCTTGATGCGCGAGCGCAGCGAATCGCCGTCCTTCAACGGCAGATCGACCTCGACGTTCTCGGCACCGATCACGCTCTTGAGCGTGTCGCCCTGCTTGATCGGAATGCCCTTGAGCTCGTTGCGGTAGCGCATGGGATCTTCGCCGCCCTCGCCCGTGTTGCTCTTGCCGCCGATGCGGTTCATGGCAATGGCCAGCGTCGAGTGGGCCTCGGTGCTGATGGAGCCGAGCGACATGGCGCCGGTGGCGAATCGCTTGACGATCTCGGCCGCCGGTTCGACCTCGTCGACCGAGATGGCCTTGGCGGGATCGAACTTGAACTCGAACAGGCCGCGCAGCGTGAGATGGCGGCGGCTCTGGTCGTTGATGAGCTGCGCGTACTCCTTGTACGTGCTGAAGTTGTTCGCACGCGTGCTGTGCTGCAGCTTGGCGATGGCGTCGGGCGTCCACATGTGGTCTTCGCCACGGGTGCGCCAGGCGTATTCACCGCCTGCATCGAGCATGTTGGCCAGCACCGGGTCGTCGCCGAAGGCGGCCTTGTGCATGCGGATCGCTTCCTTGGCGATCTCGAACACGCCGATGCCCTCGACGCGGCTGGCGGTGCCGGTGAAGTACTTTTCGACCGTCTCGGTGTTCAGGCCGATGGCCTCGAACAACTGGGCGCCGCAATAGCTCATGTAGGTGCTCACGCCCATCTTGGACATGATCTTCGACAAGCCCTTGCCGATCGCCTTGACGTAGTTGTAGATGGCCTTCTCGGCCGACAGTTCGCCGGGCAGGTCCTCGTGCATGGCCGCCAGGGTTTCCATCGCCAGGTAGGGATGGACCGCCTCGGCACCGTAGCCGGCCAGCACTGCGAAGTGGTGCACTTCGCGCGCAGATCCGGTCTCGACCACCAGACCGGCCGTGGTGCGCAGCCCTTCGCGCACCAGGTACTGGTGCACTGCGGACAGCGCCAGCGCGGCCGGAATGGCAACCTGCTGGGCATTCACAGCGCGGTCGCTCAGGATGAGGATGTTGTGGCCGCCCTTGATGGCGTCCACGGCTTCTGCGCACAGCGATGCCAGCTTGGCCTCGACGCCCTCCTCGCCCCACGACACCGGATAGCAGATGTCGAGCGTGTGGCTCTTGAACTTGCCCTGGGTCACGGTGGCGATGTCGCGCACCTTGGCCATGTCGTTGAAGTCGAGGATCGGCTGGCTCACTTCGAGCCGCATCGGCGGGTTGACCTGGTTGATGTCCAGCAGGTTGGGCTTGGGGCCCACGAAGCTGACCAGCGACATCACGATCGCTTCGCGGATCGGGTCGATCGGCGGGTTGGTCACTTGCGCGAACAACTGCTTGAAGTAGTTGTACAGCGGCTTGTTCTTGTCCGACAGCACGGCCAGGGGCGAGTCGTTGCCCATGGAGCCGATGCCTTCTTCGCCGGCCTGGGCCATCGGGCTCATCAGGAACTTGATGTCTTCCTGGGTGTAGCCGAAGGACTGCTGGCGGTCGAGCAGCGAGACTTGGCTGGCCGGGGCTTCGCCGGCGCCTTCCACGTCATCGAGCTTGATGCGCAGGTTCTCGATCCACTGCTTGTAGGGCTTGCTGTTGGCGAGGCTGGCCTTGACCTCCTCGTCGTCGATCATGCGGCCTTGCTCCAGGTCGATCAGGAACATCTTGCCGGGCTGCAGCCGCCACTTGCGCACGATCTTGCTCTCGGGCACGGGCAGGACGCCCGACTCGGAGGCCATGATGACCAGGTCGTCATCGGTCACGCAGTAGCGCGACGGGCGCAGGCCGTTCCGGTCCAGCGTGGCGCCGATCTGGCGTCCGTCGGTGAAGACGATGGAAGCAGGGCCGTCCCACGGCTCGAGCATCGCGGCGTGATATTCGTAGAAGGCCCGGCGGCGCGGGTCCATGGTGGCGTGCTGCTCCCACGGCTCGGGGATCATCATCATCACGGCCTGGCTGATCGGGTAGCCGGCCATGGTGAGCAGTTCGAGGCAGTTGTCGAAGGTCGCGGTGTCGGACTGGCCGGCAAAGCTGATCGGGTACAGCTTGGCCAGGTCGGCGCCCAGCACCGGCGAGGACATCACGCCTTCGCGTGCCTTCATCCAGTTGTAGTTGCCCTTGACCGTGTTGATTTCGCCGTTGTGCGCGACATAGCGGTACGGGTGCGCCAGCGGCCATTCGGGGAAGGTGTTGGTCGAGAAGCGCTGGTGCACCAGGCCCAGGGCCGAAACGCAGCGCTTGTCCTGCAGATCCAGGTAGTAGGTGCCCACTTGATCGGCCAACAGCAGGCCCTTGTAGACCACCGTCCGGCTCGACATCGACGGAACGTAGTATTCCTTGCTGTGCTTGAGCTTCAGGCGCTGGATGTTGGCGCTGGCAGTCTTGCGGATGACGTACAGCTTGCGCTCCAGGGCGTCTTGCACGATCACGTCCGCGCCGCGGCCGATGAAGACCTGGCGAAGAATCGGTTCCTTTTCGCGCACGGTCGGCGACATGGGCATGTCGCGGTTGACGGGCACATCGCGCCAGCCGAGCAGCACCTGACCTTCGGCCTTGATGGCGCGCTCCATCTCCTGCTCGCAAGCCAGGCGCGAAGCGTGCTCCTTGGGCAGGAAGATCATGCCCACGCCGTATTCGCCGAGCGGCGGCAGCGCGACGCCCTGCTTGGCCATTTCCTCGCGGTAGAGCGTGTCGGGCAGCTGGATCAGAATGCCGGCGCCGTCGCCCATCAGCTTGTCCGCGCCCACGGCGCCGCGATGGTCGAGGTTTTCAAGAATCTTGAGGGCCTGGCCAACGATCGCGTGGCTCTTTTCGCCCTTGATGTGGGCCACGAAGCCGACGCCGCAGGCGTCGTGCTCGTCGGCGCCCGAATACAGGCCGTGTTCTTGCAGGTGTTGGATTTCGGCAGCCGTCGTCATGGCGCACTCCTTCTAGCTAGCTCTTCGCAGGGACCGTAAGGATATTGCGTTGCACAAACAATGCCAAATGGTTTAAATGGGGTCAGATGCGATTTTTAAACTCCACCAAGGCATCGCCATTAATTCGGGGACACATCAATTTTCATAGCGCTCCAAGCTGATGAATCGGGCGCTGTCAGTCGATTCAGGCGTCTGGCACAGGTGCTTTTGGTGGCCTGCCGGGCCGCATCTTCACAGCTCGACGATCGGTGCTCCCCTGAATCCGAGCCGCAAACTCTTCGTCGCCCGCCGCCCATCCCAGCAGTGCGGAGTCAGTCAGAAGGTTCACGTCGGCCTGCGAAATGCCCGTGCGCACCATTTCGGCATACGCCGCCTCGCGCGAAAAAGGCGTGTTGCCCAGTTCCCAGTAAAGAGGGTGAGGCGTGATGAGCTTGTCCACACGGGTGCCAGCGTAGTGCCCGTAGCTCGACCATGGGAAATCGCGCGAGTCGGCGACCAAGCCGGCTCTCACGGGATTGAGGTCGATGTAGACCATGCAGCGGATCAGGTGTCGGTCCGGCTGGATGAGCGTGGAGCGGTAGCGCCCCTCCCACAACGTGCCGCTTCGGCCATGCCGGTCATTGAAGTAGCGCACGTACTGTCGCCCCACCGACTGCATCCACTGCGGAAGGGCGGTGGCGGTCGACGGCGTCGCCAGGAGATGAAAATGGTTGTCCATCAGGACATAAGCGTGGACGGCGACCCCTTGGCGCGTCGCATGCTCGGCCAGCAGCGACAGCATCTTTTCGCGGTCGGCGCGGTCGACAAAGATGAACTGCCGGTTGTTCCCCCGCTGAATCACGTGGTGCGGAAGTCCGGGCAGCGTCAGTCGCGGAAGGCGTGCCATGACGAATCCAATGCGCAGCAGCCAGGGATCAGGCGGGCAGCGGGAAGCGGCTTGCGCCGAGCGATTCCAGACCGAATTGCGCCAGCAGTTCCTTCATCCTTTCTGCGGCGCTCGCCTTGCGCTGACCTGTGTGGCGCGCAATGATGAGTTCGTTCTTCATGCTGTGCTCCCAACCGACCAGTTCGGTGACGGTGACCTGGTAGCCCTGCGCCTCCAGGTACAGACAACGAAGCACATTGGTCAACTGACTGCCCATCTCGCGGGTGTGCAGCGGATGGCGCCACAGTTCGGCCAGCGGCGTGCGCGACAAGGCCAGCGCCTTTCCCATACGCAAATTTGCCGCGACCTCGGCCTGGCAACACGGCACCAGCGCCATGAATCGCGCGTTCTTGGCCAAGCCGAAGGCGATGGCGTCATCGGTCGCGGTGTCGCAGGCATGCAGCGCAGTCACGAGGTCGATGCGTTCGGGCAGATCCGGCGACGTGCGTGCCTGTGCGGCGCTCACGTTGAGGAAGCTCATGCGCGAAAAGCCCAGCCTGCTGGCCAGTTCCCGCGAGCGCTCGACGAGTTCCGGACGGGTCTCGATTCCGTACACATGGCCCGCGCCACGCTCGCGGAAGAACAGGTCGTAAATGATGAAGCCCAGATAGGACTTGCCAGCCCCATGATCGGCGAGCGTGGCGTTTGCGCCGCCCTCGGGCAGCTCTAGCAAGAGCTTCTCGATGAACTGGAACAGGTGATAGACCTGCTTGAGCTTGCGCCTCGAATCCTGGTTGAGACGACCTTCGCTCGTGAGGATGTGCAGGTCTTTCAGCAGTTCGACGGACTGCCCAGGACGCAGTTCGGCAAGAACATCGGCGCGGGCCTTTTCGGCCTTGGACGCCCGCGCCGCAGGCTGTTCGCGACGCTGCTTGGCCACTTGCGACTTGCGTTCGGCTTGATCGATCTGCTGGCTCATTCGTTTGCTCCGTGTCGACCGACATCCAGCGCGTGCCAACCCGCCTCGCCCAATGCGCGCAGCGTATCGATGTTGCGTTCGTAGATGCTCGCAGCGTCCGGAAACGCTGCCACGGCCTTGTCGATGCTTTCTTCCCTAAGCAGATGCAAGGTGGGGTACGGGGCTTGGTTGGTTGCGTTGGTGATGTCGCTCTCCTCGCAGCCGGCGAACTGGAATCGCGGATGAAAGCTTGCCAATTGCAGCACGCCTTCGAACCCCGCGCGCGCCAGGCGGCGCTCGGCGCGGGCAATGAAATCGTTGAAATCAAGAAAGTCGGCGAGCATGCGCGGCGCTATCAGCAGGGTCGTGTCCCTCTCCTGTGCCGGCAGGTTCGTCAATGCATTCGCCTCGTCCAGCATCAGAGCCAGCAGATCGCCTTCGTCCTCCGACATGCAGACCGCGTAGTGGATCTGTCCGCGCACATGAACGGCCTTGGCGAACGGGCAAAGGTTCAGGCCGATGACGGCTCGCTCCAACCAGCGTACCGTATCGGAAACGACAGCGTCCGGTACCGACGGGGCGTGCGACACGTGAGCATGGGTCGGTCCTGCGCTCATCGTGCGGCCTCCTCCTGCCTGCGCTGCTGCAGGGCGAGTTGCCCTGCCACCAGCATCCCCAGAACCGAAAGCGCTGCCGTAGCGGCCCATGTCCAATGCCATCCACCCACGCGCGATGCCAGCCAGGCCACAAACGGCGGTGCAAGGAACTGACCGAGCGAAGAGGTCTGCTGCATCAGGCCGACCGTGGTCGACACCGTGGCTGGCGACGGAGCCAAGCGGACGGAAAGCATGAACAATGTGGCAGGCACCATTCCTCCAGCCAACGAAAACACGCACACAGCCGCATAGCGGACCATCGGCGGCAGGCCGACCGCCGCTTCGCCGTGGCCCCACTGGGCAAAGGCCGCGACGCTGCCCAACAGCATGGCGCCAAAGCCCCATCGCAGCAGCCGTTCTGGCGCAACACCATGATGCAGCAGGCGCCCGCCGCTCACATTGCCCACGATGTTGGCAGCGGCAGCCAGCGAAGTCATCAGGCCCGCCCACGATGCCGCAACCCCTGCGCTTTCGTACACCGTGGGCAAGAAACCGATCACGGCCATCCACTGCGCCGAGTAGACGGCAAATGCGAGACCAAGGGTGCGCGGCGCACTGGCCCGCAACGTCAATTGAAGCCGTGCGGGAATCCCACTTCCAAGCGTAGGCGAGTTCGCCTCGGGTTTGGATCTACGCAGAGCATCGGGAGGGATCACTGCCCACACCAGAAAGAGCGCAACCAGCGAAATGGCGGACATGACCAGCCACCACGAATGCCAGCCCCAAGCCTGGATGATCGTGGGCCCGCCCAGCAGCGCAAGCGCCACCCCCAGCGGCATGTAGGCACCCCACAACCCCATGGCGGCCTTGTCGGCGCCCTTCGGCACCAGGGCGCGAACCAGGCCGGGCCCGGGCATGACCACCATCAGAAAGCCGATCCCTTCGACCGCTCGCAGCAAGAGCAGCCACGTCAGCGCGTGCGGCCCAGGAGTCACCATGCCTCCCAGTGCGCTCGCCAGCGTCAGCGTCGCAAGTCCGATGAGCATGCTGCGGCGCAAACCCACCGCGTCGGCCAGCAAGCCAGCCAGCAGCCCCAGCGTCATGCCGGCCACCTGAACGAGCGAGAGCAGGAAGCCAGCTTCGACCAAATCGATGCCCAGCGCGTCGCGCAACGCCGGCACCGCTGGCGGCAGCTTGCCCAAGTGCAGGGCTGCGCTCACCCCAGCCGCGACGACCACGAGCGCGGCGCCACGGACCGCCGGTACAGCCGTTGCACCATCGAGACGGTCGATCCGGCCGGGCGGCATCACGCCGGGATCTTGCTTGTCCATACGACTGCCATTCATTGCACCCAGGGCCGGCCGGTCAAGCGCTCATGCTCGCGCATCGCGAAGCGATCCGTCATCCCCGCGATGTAGTCGGCAACGGCACGCTCACGATGTGGGTTGGCTGCATAGTCATGCGGCATCTCAGAAGGACGGTCGCAATAGGCGCGGAAGAGTTCGCGCACGACGTCTTGGGCTTGCTCCGTGGTCTGGCACACCTGAGGGTGGCGATAGAGGTTCGAGAAAAGGAACTGCTTGAGCACATGAGACTGCTCGCGCATCGCCGTGCCGAATCCCACCAGCGGTGGGCTGCGGCGAACGTCGTGCGAGTCGGCCGGGCGAGCGCTCGCAATGGCTGCGCGAGTGGCGTCGATCACGTCATAGACCTGCGCGCTCAACATTCGGCGGATGCTCTCGTACAGAAGCCGGCGCCCAGCCAGATCGGGATGCTCGTCCACAGCCTCGCGCCGGAATCGCTCGAACAGCGCCACCTCGGCCAGTTGATCGGTATCGATCAGGCCCGAGCGAACGCCATCGTCGATATCGTGGGCGTTGTAGGCGATCTCGTCGGCCAGGTTGCACAGTTGAGCTTCAAGGCTTGGCTGCGTGCGATCCAGAAAGCGTCGGCCGACACCGGCAGGCTCCTGCAATTCGAGGCGTTGTGCGTTGACGCGCGAACAATGCTTGAGGATCCCTTCGCGTGTCTCGAAACTGAGGTTGAGGCCGTCGTACCTGGGATAGCGATGCTCCAGCTCGTCCACCACGCGCAGGCTCTGAAGGTTGTGCTCGAAGCCGCCGTGGCCGGACATGCATTCGTTCAACGTGTCCTGCCCAGCGTGGCCGAACGGCGTGTGACCCAGATCATGCGCAAGGGCCACGGCTTCGACGAGATCTTCGTTGAGGCCCAGAGGGCGTGCGATGGACCGGCCAAGCTGCGCCACTTCCAGCGAGTGCGTCAACCGGGTGCGAAACAGGTCGCCCTCGTGATTGAGAAAGACCTGGGTCTTGTAGACCAGGCGACGAAAGGCCGTCGAATGGACGATGCGGTCTCGGTCGCGCTGATAGTCGTCGCGGGTGGGCGCGGGCGGCTCGGCGTGACGGCGCCCACGCGACGCCGCCGGATGACTGGCATAAGTGGCCAGAGCCATCTCAGCCGCCCCTTGAACAGCCGCTGCCGTACGCGGCCTGACACCTTGCGGCCACGTCAGGCCCCACAGCTTTCTTCGATGACGGCGCGCACCATGTCGTCGGGCGCACTGCGCAGTGACGCATGCCCCGGCGAGTCGATCACGATGAAACGGATCTCGCCGGCCTCTGACTTCTTGTCGACTTGCATCAGGTCGACGTAGCGTTGAGCGCCGAGCGGCGGTGCCTGCACAGGAAGACCTGCTGCAGCGATGAGACGCATCAGGCGCTCGACAAAAGCCGCGTCGATTCCGCCCAGGCGTTGTGACAGGCGCGCCGCCATCACCATGCCGCAACCGACGGCCTCGCCGTGCAGCCATTCTCCGTAGCCCAGCCCGGACTCGATGGCATGGCCGAAGGTGTGGCCGAAATTGAGAATGGCGCGAAGGCCCGATTCGCGTTCATCCTGCCCGACGACCATGGCCTTGATTTCGCAACTGCGGCGCACGGCATGCGCAAGCGCAGCGGGCTCTCGCGCCAGCAGGGCCGCCAGGTTGCTCTCGATCCAGTCGAGGAACGCCATGTCGTGGATCGGCCCGTACTTGATCACCTCTGCCAAGCCGGCACTCAACTCGCGCGCCGGGAGGCTCTGGATCGTCGACAGGTCGCACAACACCCGCTGCGGCTGGTAGAAGGCGCCGATCATGTTCTTGCCCAGCGGATGATTGATGGCCGTCTTGCCGCCCACGGAAGAGTCCACTTGCGCCAGCAGGGTCGTCGGCACCTGCACGAAGGGCACGCCACGCATGTAGCAGGCAGCTGCAAAGCCCGTCATGTCTCCGATCACGCCGCCGCCCAATGCGTACAGCACGCACTTGCGATCGCTGCCGTGGCCCAGCAGCGCGTCGAAGATGAGGTTCAGCATCGACCAATCCTTGAACTGCTCGCCATCAGGCAGTTCGAGCACATGCACCCGAGCGTAGCGGGCCGCAAGCTGCTCGCGAAGCGCCTGCGCATACAGCGGACCGACCGTCGTATTGGTGACGATGAGCGCGCTCGTCGCGCCCGGAATCCCATCGAATGCCCTGGCGTCTGACAGCAGGTCGTTGCCGATCAGGATGGAATAGCTGCGGTCGTCGAGATTGATCTCGACGCGCTCGAATAGTGCGGGGACGGACATGCCTCAAGTGTAGGCGTTGACCGCACAGGGCTGCGCCGGTTCGCGGGCAACCCTCCTGGCTGCGGGTGCTGCTCAGGCTGAGCCTGCGCGCTCAGTGGGGCGACGGCGGCATGACGGCGACACCGGCCGCCTGCAAGCGATCGAGGATTTCGACAACCAAGGCCTGGATGCTGGGGCGGCCCGTCTCGACGCTTTCATGGGCGACCTCCCGGTAGAGCGGATCCCTGGCGGAAAAGAGTTCGCGCAGTCGGCCCAGTGGATCTGCCACCTGAAGAAGTGGCCGCTTCACGTCGTGGCGAAGGCGCCGATACAGATCCTCGGGCGAGGATCGCAAGTACACGACGTGGAAACTCTGGCGCAACTGACGGCGGTTCTCCTCCCGAAGGACGGCTCCGCCGCCGGTCGAAAGCACCGTGTTCGCAGTTCGGCCCTGTTCGCCGATCACCTGGGCCTCGATGTCGCGAAAGCGGCCTTCGCCTTCGCGCTCGAAGAATTCCCGGATGGTGCAGCCGATGCGCTCTTCAATCAGCTGGTCGGTGTCGACGAAGTCCCACTGCAGGCGCTGGGCCAGGCGCCGCCCGACGGCGGTTTTACCCGAACCTGGAAGACCAACCAGCGCTACCGGCACTACGCTCCATTTTCACGCGGGCGCTCCTCAGCGCGCCGCGTTGCGGTCGGTGATCATCTTCGGCGTGATGAAGACAAGCATCTCGGTCTTGTTGTAGGTACGGTTACGTGTACGGAACAGGCCGCCGAGGTAGGGGATTTCTCCCAGAACCGGGATCCGCGACTCGTCGTTCTGTTCGGTGAGTTCGAAGATACCACCGATCACGACCGTGCCGCCGTTTTCCACCAGCACTTCGGTCTGCACGTGCTTGGTGTTGATGGCGAAGCCCGCCAGCGTCTGTTGGCCCACCGTGTCCTTGTTGACGTCCAGCGTCAGGATGATGTTGCCCTCAGGCGTGATCTGCGGCGTGACTTCCAGCTTCAGGTTGGCCTTGCGGAACGCGATGGACGTCGCGCCGCTCGAGGTCGCCACCTGGTAGGGCAGTTCGGTACCCTGCTCGATCAACGCCTTGGTCTGGTCGGCCGTCACGACGCGGGGGCTCGAGACCACCCGGCCCTTGCCGTCGGCTTCCAACGCGGAGATTTCCAGGTTCAACAGGCGCGTCAGCGAAGAATTGAACAGCGAGATCGCGAAGGCCCCCGGCGTATTGCCCGTGCCGCTCGGACTGACCGCCGGCAAGCTGACGAAGTTGCCCGCGCTGGCCGACCCGAAGGTTGCCCCGCCGTTGCTGATCGTCGGCTGCACGCCGATGGAGCTGTTGCTGTTGATGGCCTGGCCGCCCAATCGCACACCGAGCGATTTACCGAAGGTGTCGGCCGCTTCGACGATGCGCGCTTCGATCAGCACCTGCCGCACGGGGATGTCCAGCTTGCGGATCAGCTCGGCCACGTCGGCCAGCTTCGACGGAATATCCGACACGAAGATCTGGTTGGTCCGAGTCTCGGCAATCACGCTGCCACGCGGGCTCAGGATGCGGGTGGCCGTGCTGCCACCACCACCGCCGCCGCCCAGGCCTTGTCCTGCGAGGCCCTGAGCAATGACCTGTGCCTTGGTGTAGTTGAGCTGGAATGCCTGCGTGCGCACCGGCTCCAGGTTGGCGATAGCGGCCTGCGCCTCGAACTCGCGCTTTTCCTTGGCGTCGATCTCATCCTTCGGCGCGATCCACAGCACGGAGCCGTTCTTGCGCATGCCCAGGTTCTTGGCCTGCAAGATGATGTCCAGGGCTTGATCCCACGGCACGTCCTTCAGGCGCAAGGTCAGCGAACCCGTGACGGAGTCGGAAGTGACGATGTTGAAGTTCGTGAAGTCGGCAATGACCTGCAGCAGCGAACGAATTTCGATGTTCTGGAAGTTCAACGACAGCTTTTCGCCGTTGTAGCCCACGCCTTGCGTCAGCTTGGTCGGGTCGACCTTGCGTGGGCGCACTTCCACCACGAACTGGTTGTCGCTCTGGTAGGCGCTGTGCTCCCACTCGCCGGTCGGCTCGATGGTCATGCGGACGCGATCGCCCACCTGCTGCGAACTGATGATGCGCACCGGCGTGCCGAAGTCGGCCACGTCGAGGCGGCGGCGCAAGCCTTCCGGCAAGGTCGACTTCGTGAAGTCGACGACCAGGTTCTTGCCCTGCGGCCGGATGTCCACGCCCACCTGGTTGTTGGCCAGGTCGACGATCACGCGGCCGGTCTTGTCCGGTCCGAGACGGAAATCGATGTCGCGGATCGGTTGCGAGTCGCGATTGAGGTTTTCGGCAAACGCCGAAGTGGTCGTCTGCGGCGGGGCTGCGGCCACCGTCTGCCCCAGCGAGACGAGCACGGACTTGCCTTGCAGCTCCGCCTTGTACGTCGTGGGCTCTTTCAGGTTCAGCACCAGGCGCGTACGGTCGCCGGCCTGGACCACATTGATCGAACGCAGGTTGCCCTGGTTCACGTCGACCGTCGAACGGCCCATTGAGTTGGTGACACCGGGGAAGTCGAGCGCGATGCGCGCCGGCGACTGAACCACGAAGCCGTTGGGCGTCGCGCTCAGCGGTTGGCTGAGATCGATGCGAATCAGTTCGGAGCCCGACTGCGTCGAAGTGGTCACCGACTCGATCGCGTTCTGCGCATAGGCACCGACCGTAGCGCATAGCGCCAACATGCCGGCTCCGAACGCACGCAACCACCTGCCGGCGGCGAATTGTTCTCTTCTCATTTCTTCGACCTCTCTTGCAACACCAGCGTCGCCGGGCGTTCGATCCACTCACCTGCAGCGTCTTGCACGATCTCGCGCAGCGTGAGTTCGGTTTCGGTGATACGGGTGATTCGCCCGTAGTTCTGACCCAGGTAGTTGCCCACCCGAACTTGATAGAGCAACTTGTCGACGGTCACCAGTGCCACCGGCTGGCCATTGCGGGCAAGGCTGCCGACCATCGCCATGGCGTCGAGCGGATAGGCCTCCAGGGCCTCCTTGCGACGTGCCAGCTCAGGTGCGATCAGGCCCGACAGACTCGGGACATTCGATTCGCGACGCAGCGCCTGCGTGAGCTTCAGGCTGTTGAACGGCTCCATGGCAGCACGCTCGGTGTAGGCCTGGGGCGTGAACTTCTTGGGCTCGGAGATCGGCGGCACGTTGGGCTTGACCTGCGCACGCTGCTGATTCATCCAGGCCTGCAGTTCGTCGATGTTCGAACCCGAGCAACCGGCCAGGCTCGCGAGGCCCAGCGCCATGGCGGTGATGCTGACCAGGCGCTTCATTTCCTCTTGCCCTTCTGTGCGGCCGCTGCAGCACGCTTTTGAGCCGCTTGCTCTTCCGGATCCAGGTAGCGGAAGGTCTTGGCCGTGGCGTCCATCGTCAACGTACCGTCCTTGCCCGGCGCGATCGACAGGTTGTTCAAGGTCACGATTCGCGAGAGGTTGGCGACATCCGCCGCAAAGGAACCCATGTCGTGGAAGGCGCCAGTGACGCGCACCGCGATCGGCAATTCGGCGTAGTAATCCTTGACCGAGGTCTGGCCCGGCCGGAACAACTCGAACTGAAGGCTGCGACCCAGGCCCGCCTGGTTGATGTCAGACAGCAGTGCGTCCATTTCGGCCTTGCTGGGCAACTGCTTTTCCAGAAGGATCACGTATTGCTGGACCTGCTCGCGCTGCTTCTTCAGCAGATCGAGCGTGGCAGCCTGGGCGACCTTCTTGGTGTAGTCGGCGCGCAGCGCGACTTCCTTGGAGCGAGCCGCCTCCAACTCGTCATTGGAGTTGGTGAGCCAGACGAACCAGAGCGCAACCACGACGGCTGCAGCCACCAGCACGAACAGACACCAGCGCGGCAGCGGTGGCCAGACCGATGGATCGTTCGGATTGAGACCGCGGAACTGGTCGCCCAACCGCTGGAACGAAGCACCGATGTTGAGCTTTCGAGAAGCGCGTTTGCGTGCCATGCGCCTTCTCCTAACCCTTGACCGCGGCAGCGGCTGGCTTGGCACCAGGCGCGGCAGCAGCCGGCTTGTTGACGTCAGTGGGTCGCTTGAGCGCGACACGCACCGTGAAGTTGGCCACCCGCCGCACGTCGCGTGGGCTCAGCGTGACGGTGGCTGCCGTGATCTCGATCAGATCGGCCTTGTCCAGCCAGGGGCTGTTGTTGCCCAGGTTACGCAGGAGTTCGGACACGCGCTCGTTCGACTGAGCCATACCGCGCATCGTGACGATCTGATTCTCCTGCTTCATGTTGGTCAGGTAGACGCCATCGGGCATCTGCTTGACGAGTTCATTGAGCAGGTAGACGGGCATGTTCCGATCGGCCTGCAGGTCTTCGACCGCCTGCTGGCGTGCGCGCAGCGCGGCGATCTCGGCCTGGAGCGTGGAGATCTCGCGAATCTCGGCGTCGAGCTTGGTGATGGCGGACTGCAGATACTGGTTGCGCGATGTCTGGGCGGAGATCTGCATCTCGAACCACACGTAGGCAATACCGGCGAGCAACAGCCCCACCAGCGCCGACGCGCCCAGCGCCGCATAGAAATTCTCGCGGCGACGCTTTCGCGCCGCCTCGCGATGCGGGAGCAGGTTGATGAGAATCACTGCGCAAACCTCCGCATGGCCAGGCCGCAGGATGTGAGATAGGACGGCGCCTCACGACGCACCTTCTTTTCCCGGATACCACCGGCCATGCCCATGCCCTCGAAGGGATTGATGAGCGAGCAGGCAAACGAGGTCTGGCGAGTCACGGCGCTCGTCAACCCAGGCAAAGAGGCCGAACCACCCGCCAGCAGAACGTAGTCCACGCGGTTGTACGGCGTACTGGTGAAGAAGAATTGCAGCGCGCGCGCAATCTCCTGAGCGATGCTGGCCACGAACGGCTTGAGCACGCCCGTGCCATAGTCATCCGGCAGGTCGCCGTTGCGCTTCTTCGTTTCGGCTTCCTCGATCGAGAAGCCATACTGGCGCACGATGAGTTGAGTGAGCTGCGCGCCGCCGAACGCCTGATCACGGTCGTACAGGACTTCCTGATTGCGCAAGACCTGCATGCTGGTGGTTGATGCGCCCACTTCGAAGAGCGCGACCACCGCATCCTGACCCTGGCCAGGCAGTTGCTCGATCAGTCTCGACGCCGCCAAGCGCGAGGCGTAAGACTCGACATCCAGGATCACGGCCTTCAGGCCAGCGGCTTCGGCCAGACCTTGGCGATCCTGAACCTTTTCCTTGCGGGATGCCGCGATCAGCACCTCGACGTCGCCGGCCGACTGATTGCTCGGGCCGATGACGCAAAAGTCCAGGCTGACCTCATCGAGGGAAAACGGAATGTACTGATTGGCCTCGGATTCGACTTGAATCTCGAGTTCCTGCTCGCTCATGCCACCCGGAAGAATGATCTTCTTGCTGATGACGGCCGAAGGCGGTAAAGCCAGCGCGACATTCTTGGTGCGCGTGCCGCTCTTTCGGACAACGCGCCGCACCGCCTCGGCCACTTCGTCGAACTTCTCGACGTTGCCGTCCGTGATCCAGCCGCGTTCCAGGGGTTCGATCGCGCAACGCTCGAGCACCATCTGGCCCGACGCATCGCGTCCGAGTTCCACCAACTTCACGCTGGAGGAACTGACGTCCAACCCAAGCAGAGGCGCGGGTTGACGGCGAAGGAGCGATCCAAATGCAGCCAAGATTGATCCCGAGGTTTAAATGTAACTAACTGAAAGAAATGCGTGAAATTTCGGGTGCTGGCACATGCTATTCCAAAGCTTCACGCCCCACCAAGCGACAAACTGCACTGTTCGCAACAATCGTTGTCAAAAGCTGACGTAAATGTGGCTCAATGCAACCTGACTCAACGGTACCGAGTACTTGGGTCTTACCCTCCTCCAAACGCCCGGGGATCAGCGCACTTTTTATAATGTGCACTGACTCTGCCCGACGAAATGCCAGATAAAAAACGCCCGTCCGGGCCTCCAAACTCCCCCAATTCCAACGCCAACCCGGCACCGCCTCGTCGCCCGACCTGGTTGACCTGGATCGTGCGCATCGTTCTTTGGTGCCTCGGCCTGGCGGCTGCGGGAGTGGTGGCCGTGGCTTCGATCATCGCCGTGGCCCTGGCGGTGGCCTATCCAAATTTGCCCGATGTGTCGGATTTGTCCGACTATCGCCCGAAACTGCCTTTGCGCGTCTTTTCTGCCGACGGCGTGCTGATCGGCGAGTTCGGTGAAGAGCGGCGCAACATGACGCCGATCGCCACCGTCCCCCAAGTGATGAAGGACGCCGTGCTGGCGGCCGAGGACGCACGTTTCTATTCGCACGGTGGCCTTGACTACAAGGGCGTGATGCGCGCTGCCATCGCCAACCTGAACCGCGTCAAGAGCCAAGGTGCCTCCACGATTTCGATGCAGGTGGCCCGCAACGTCTACCTCAGTTCGGAAAAGACCTTCACACGGAAGATCTACGAAATCCTTCTGACGTTCAAGCTCGAGCACCAACTCAGCAAGGACCAGATTTTCGAGATCTACCTCAATCAGATCTACCTGGGCAACCGTGCCTATGGCTTTGCCGCGGCCAGCGAAGCCTATTTCGGCAAGCCGCTTCAGGAGATCACGATCGCCGAAGCCGCCATGCTGGCGGGTCTTCCCAAGGCCCCCGGCGCCAACAACCCGGTGAGCAACCCGACCCGTGCCCGCGCCCGTCAGCTCTATGTCATCGACCGGATGGTCGAGGCGGGCTTCATCACCGAAGCCCAGGCGCAGACAGCCAGGGCCGAACAACTGCACCTGCGCGAACGCAACAACCCGGACCGCCTGCATGCGGAATATGTGGCCGAGATGGCCCGCCAACTGGTGTACGCCAACTATGGCGACGAGACCTACACCAGTGGCCTGGAGGTCTACACCTCCATCAATTCAGCAGACCAGGCGGTGGCCTACCAGGCGCTGCGCTCGGGCATCATGGATTACGAGCGCAAGCAGATCTATCGCGGCCCCGAGAAGTTCATCGAACTGCCGAAAGACCCGCAGGAGTTGGACGAGGCCGTCGATGACGCGCTGGCCGAGCACCCTGACAACGGTGACGTCTTGGCCGCGGTGGTGACGTCTGCCTCGCCCAAGGAAGTGGTTGCGGTGCGCGGCAATGGCGAAACCATCCGCATCGAAGGCGACGGACTGCGCCCTGCCCGATCGGGCCTTTCGCCCAAGGCGCAACCCAAGGTGCGCATCCAGCCAGGTGCGGTGATCCGCGTGGCGCGCACTGCCAAGGACGGCTGGGAAATCACGCAACTGCCCGAAGTCGAAGGCGCCTTCGTCGCCATGGACCCGCGTGACGGTGCCATCAAGGCGTTGGTTGGAGGCTTCGATTTCGGCAAGAACAAGTTCAACCACGTCACGCAGGCATGGCGCCAACCTGGATCGAGCTTCAAGCCCTTCATCTATTCGGCAGCCCTGGAAAAGGGCTTCACCCCGGCCACGGTGATCAACGACGGCCCGCTTTTCTTCGATGCCGGCACAACGGGCGGACAGCCCTGGGAGCCGAAGAACTACGGCGGTGGATTCGACGGCCCCATGCCGATGCGACGCGCGCTGGCCAAGTCGAAAAACATGGTGTCGATCCGCATCCTGCAGTCGATCGGCACGCACTACGCACAAGACTGGATCACCAATTTCGGCTTCGATCGCGAAAAGCACCCGGCCTACCTTCCCATGGCGCTCGGCGCCGGCGCCGTCACACCCATGCAGCTGGCAGTGGGCTACTCGGTGTTCGCCAATGGCGGCTATCGCGTCAAGCCGCAACTGATCACTCGGGTGACCGACTATCGCGGCAAGGTGCTCGTGGATGCGCAGCCACCCTTGCTGAACGAGACCATGCGCGCCATCCCCGCGCGCAATGCCTTCATCATGGACAGCCTCTTGCAGGAAGTGGCTCGCTCCGGCACGGCAGCCAACGCGCAGCGCCAGCTCAAGCGCCCCGACCTGTATGGCAAGACTGGCACGACCAACGACTCGCTCGACGCCTGGTTCGCCGGCTTTCAGCCCACGATGACTGCCATCGCCTGGATGGGCTACGACACGCCGCGCAGCCTTGGCGATCGCGAGACCGGCGGCGGGCTGAGCCTGCCGATCTGGATCAACTTCATGCAAAGCGCCCTCAAGGGCGTCCAGGTGGCTGAACTTGCACCGCCGCCGGGTGTTGTTCGGGTGGGCGGCGAATGGTTCTTCGATGACTACGCCCCTGGGCGCGGCATCGAGAGCCTGGGCGTCGAGCCGACGCCGGCAACGGCGCCCGATCCGGCCTTGGGCGGCCTGGAAAATGCCCCCGTGGCACCGCCGCGCGAGGAGCGCAATCGCATCCTCGATATGTTCCGCAACTGACGGCGCTCAGGGGGTCTCTTCAAAGACGTGGGCGTCAGTTCCCGCTGAAGCTCAACGTCATCCCGGCCTGCGCTGTCGCCTCGCGCGACAGCTGGGCAAAGAACTCCTCTCCCGTCTTGGTGTCGACCCACGCCTTGCCGTCGAAGCGGTAGTGGTAGCCACCCGAGCGCGCCGCCAGCCAGATCTCATGCAGGGGCTTCTGCAGGTTCACGATAAGCTGGCTGCCGTTGACGAAGGTGATGGTGATCATCCCGCCGACGCGCTGGTTGTCGAGGTCGGCGTCGGTGCGGTCGTTGAGTTGGTCGCAACAACGTTCGATCGCCGCCAATGCCTCCTCGGCGTGGTCCATGTACTCAAGGTCGGTCATTACAATTTCGTCAATGTTGAATGCTTGTCAAATTCTAGTGAGCAGCGTAGCCCTTGCCACGCTCGTGGTCGGTCTGCAGGGCTGTGGCCAGCGCGGGCCACTTTATCTGCCCACCGAGCCGGAGGCCGCCAACCGCGCCACGCTGCCCCAGCTCATCATCCCCGGCGGGGCACCAGGCAATGCGGATGCCGCCAAGCCGGCGAGCGCCGCCTCGCCAAGCAGCCAGAGCACGGATTCGGGCGCGCGCAAGACCACTGAAGGATCGAAATGAGCAAGCCCGACCACGCCCTCCCCGGCGAGCCCCATGTGGCCCGCCGAGATGGCCAACTCTGGATGGAAGGCGCCTCGCTGCAGGCGCTGGCGCGTGAACACGGCACGCCACTGTTCGCGTATTCGAGGCAATGGATGCTCGACGCGCTGGCGGCCTACCAGCGAGGCTTTGCCGGCCGTGATGCGCTGGTTTGCTATGCGATGAAAGCCAATTCTTCGCTGGGCATTCTGAACGTGTTCGCACAGGCTGGTTGCGGCTTCGACATCGTGTCGGGCGGCGAACTCGAGCGTGCGCTCGCCGTCGGAGCCGACCCGGCCAAGATCATCTTCAGCGGCGTCGGAAAGACCCGCGCTGAGATGCGCCAGGCCCTGTCTGCCAGCATCGGCTGCTTCAACGTCGAAAGCGAAGAAGAACTGGACGTCCTGAATGAGGTGGCGCTGGCCCAAGGTCAGCGCGCCAAGGTCAGCATCCGCATCAATCCCGATGTCGATCCGAAGACGCACCCTTACATCTCTACGGGCCTGAAAGGCAACAAGTTCGGCATCGCGCACAGCCGCGCGCTGCACGCCTACCGTCATGCGGCGTCGCTGCCGGGCCTGGACGTCAAAGGCATCGATTGCCACATCGGCTCGCAGATCACCGAGACCGCACCGTACCTCGACGCGATGGAACGCGTGCTGGACCTCGTCGAGTCGATCGAGGCGGCCGGTATTCCGCTGTCGCACATCGACTTCGGAGGCGGACTTGGCATCGACTACAACGGCGACACGCCGCCAGCGGCCGATGATCTGTGGCGCCAATTGCTGGCGCGCCTGGACGCGCGCGGGTTCGGCGACCGCAAGCTGATCATCGAGCCGGGCCGCTCCCTGGTCGGCAACGCCGGTGTCTGCGTGACCGAAGTGCTGTTCACCAAGCCGGGCGAAGACCGCAACTTCTGCATCGTCGATGCCGCCATGAACGACCTGCCGCGGCCCGCGATGTATCAGGCGTTCCATCGCATCGAAGCCGTGGATGCCAATCGCGAGGGTGCGCCGCTTCGTTACGACGTGGTCGGGCCGGTGTGCGAAAGCGGTGACTGGATCGGGCGCGATCGCGATCTGAATGTCCGTGCCGGCGACCTGCTGGCCGTCTTGTCTGCCGGCGCCTACTGCATGAGCATGGCCAGCAACTACAACACCCGCAACCGCGCGGCTGAAGTGCTGGTTGGCGGCGAGAAAGCCACGTTGATCCGCAAGCGCGAAACGATTGCCGACCAGCTGCGCAGCGAGTCGGTCGGCGACTGAACCTACTTGCCTGGCTGGACGCGCGAAGCGGGGGCAGCCGGCATGGTCCGTGTGCGCTGCCGACTGGCAAGCGCGCGCCACAGGCGCCACGCCAAGAGCGCCCCGATGATGGCGGCATACACGAACACTTCACCGAAGTTGTTCTTGCCGGCACGCATCCAGAAGAAGTGAAGCAGCCCCAGGCCTGCGGTCACATAGACCAGCCTGTGCAGCCACTGCCAGCGCCTTGCGCCCAGCGCCTTGATCGCGCGGTTGAACGAAGTGGCGGCCAGCGGCGTCAACAGCACGAAGGCGGCAAAGCCCACCAGGATGAACGGCCGCTTGGGGATGTCCTTCACGATCGCATCGAAGTCGAGCCCCATGTCGAACCAGGCATAGGCCAGGAAGTGCAGGCAGACGTAGAAGTACACGTAGAGCCCCAGCATGCGCCGATAGCGCGCCATCGCAGGCGTGCCCGTCATCACTCGCAACGGCGTCACCGCCAGGACGATGCACAGAAAGCGCAGCGTCCAGTCCCCGGTGGCGCGCAACAGGTACTCGGCAGGATTGGCGCCCAGCCCATCCGTGAAGGCGCCCCACACCAGCCAGGCAAAGGGCAGCAGGCAAGCGATAAAAACGACCGGCTTGCCCGCCTTGTGCAGCAGGAACTTGTTCATGCGACGGGCCCGCGTCCGCTCAGTAGAACTTCTTGAGGTCCATGCCGGCGTAAAGCTGGCCGACCTGGGGTTCGTAGCCGTTGAACATCAACGTCTTGCGCCGCTTGGCGAACAAGCCGCCAGGCTCTCCGATGCGTCGCTCCGTGGCCTGGCTCCAGCGCGGGTGGTCGACCTCGGGATTCACGTTGGAATAGAAGCCATATTCATTGGCCGCAGCCTTGTTCCAGGCCGTGCCCGGCTCCTTCTCGACGAACCGGATCTTGACGATCGACTTGGCCGACTTAAAGCCGTATTTCCACGGCACCACCAAGCGCACAGGCGCACCGTTCTGGTTGGGCAGCACTTCGCCATACATGCCGAAGCTCAGCAGGGTCAACGGATGCATGGCCTCGTCCATGCGCAGGCCTTCGGCATACGGCCAGTCGAGCACGCGCGAGCCGACGAAGGGCATGGTCTTGGGATCGGCGAGCGTCAGGAACTCGACGTACTTGGCGCTGCCCTGTGGCTCGACCTTCTTGATCAGTTCGGACAGCGAATAGCCGATCCACGGAATGACCATCGACCAGCCTTCGACGCAGCGAAGGCGGTAGATACGCTCTTCCTGCGCGCTCAGCTTGAGCAGATCCTCGATGCCGAACTTGCCCGGCTTGTTCACCAGGCCCTCGACCTCGACCGTCCAGGGGCGCGTCTTCAGCGTGTGGGCATTGCGGGCGGGATCGCTCTTGTCCGTGCCGAATTCGTAGAAGTTGTTGTAGCTGGCCGCATCCTTGTAGTCGGTCACGACCTCCATGGTCTGCGCACCCGCCACCTTCGACGGCACCGAAGCCAGCGCGGGCAGCTTGCCCGGCGCAGTGGCTGCCCAGGCGTCGCGGCCCACCCAGCCCGCCAGGGTCGCGCCCGCAGCGCCGCCGGCAAGCATGCGCAGGAAGTCGCGCCGGCCTTCATAGAGATGCCGGCTGGTGATTTCGCTGGAATGAGGATGCAGGAAACCAGCGTCTTTGGATCGGATCAGCATTCGTCGCCTCGGTCGTATTGGGGTGTAGGACTCTCGCCGCGCGTGCGCGATCGAAGAGTGTCGCCCAATAGTTCGCGTCGCGCTTGAGGTTGGTTACAGCGCCTGCACACGAAGTTCCGTCCAGGCGGACGGCGAGGCTTACAACGTGCCGTAGCTGTGCAGGCCGCTCAGGAACATGTTGACCCCCAGGAAGGCGAAGGTCGTCACGCCCAGGCCCACCAACGCCCACCAGGCCGCCACCGTGCCGCGCAAGCCCTTGACCAGGCGCATGTGCAGCCACGTGGCGTAGTTCAGCCAGACGATCAGTGCCCAGGTCTCCTTGGGGTCCCAGCTCCAGTAGCCACCCCAGGCATCGGCCGCCCACAGCGCACCAAGCACCGTGGCGATGGTGAAGAAGGCAAAACCGACCGTGATCGCCTTGTACATGACGTCGTCCAGCACCTCCAGCGAGGGCAGCCGCTGCGCGATGCGCCGGCGTCCGATCAGGATGGCCGCCATGATCACCGCGGAGATGGCGGCATAGACGAGCCAATAGCTGCCCCCCGCTTCCTGCGCGCGCTGCCTGAAGGCCACCGGCACGAAACACAGCGCAATGCCCAGCAGCCAGATCGGCGCCAGCTTGTACCAGCGAGCCTCGTCAGCCTGCGACTTGATCAGGTAGGCGAAGGCCACCATGGCCGACAGCGAGAAGGTGCCATAGCCGATGAAATTGGCCGGCACATGCAGCTTCATCCACCAACTCTGCAAGGCCGGTACCAGCGGCTGGATCTGCTGGGCGTCGCGCACCAGCGTGTACCAGAGCAGGAAACCCACCGCCGCGCTGACCACCAGCATCACGAAGGCCCCGAGCGCGCGAGTGCGGTAGCGCGCTTCGTAGTAGAGATAGAACACCGTGGTGATCCAGCAGAACAGCACGAACACTTCGTAGAGGTTGCTGACCGGGATGTGGCCGATGTCCGGGCCCAGCTGATGGCTTTCGTACCACCGCACCATCGTGCCGATCAGCGCCATCGTGACCGCCGCCCAGGCGACTCGCGAGCCGATCAGTTCCATGGTGGCCGATTGCGATGTGGCCATGAAGCCCAGCCAGTAGAACAACGTGCTCATGAAGAACAGCACGCTCATCCAGAGAATGGCCGATTGGCTCGACAGGAAGTACTTGAGCCAGAACACCGTGTCGGCGCGCGACAGATCGCCGCCATACGACGCAATGGCCAGCAGCGAGGCCGCAGCCACCACGAGCCCCAGCACGGCCAGCGGCCGCCAGAACCAGCCCAGCCAGACCACGGCCGGAATGGCTGCGAGCAGGATCACCCGCTCGTAGATGTCCATGTGCGCCAGATAGCGCGCAAAGGCCCACAAGCCACCGGCCACCACCAGGGCCGCGAAACCCCAGTCGAAGGCGTTGCGACGGGAAAGCCAGCTGTCGTTTAGGGTCAGGGTGGTGGTGCTCGTGGTCATGACGCCGTTTCCTTCCGTATGCCGAGCAGGCGCTGCTTGAGCTGCTCGAACTCGCGATCGTTGTCGAGGGTCTTGCGATTGACCGACAAGGCCATCGTGGCCGAACTGCCTGCCTGCGGGCCGACGGCCGGCGCCAGCCAGACCCACAGCCGGCGCTCGCGCACATAGAGCATGGCAAAGATGCCGATGATCAGCAACAGGCAGCCCAGGTAGACGATGCCCTTGCCCGGGGCGCGCGCCACTTGGAAGACACTGGCCTGCACCTGCTTGAAGTCCTGCAGCATCATGGCCACCGGGGCAGCATAGAAGTAGGCGTCGCTCAGCGCCAGCACCGACTGGGTGAGATAAGCCTGCGTCTTCTCGTCGGCAGGCATGGCGGCCAGGCCCGCACGCTCACGGCTGAGGTTGAGCAGATCGAACAGCACGTCGTTCAGGATGCGCACCAGCACGCCGCCGGCGCGTTCGCGCTCGGCCTCGGGCACGTTGGCCTCCATGAATTCGGCAATGGCCTGCCAACCGCCACGCGCCTTGGCATCCTGCCGCGCACGCTCGCTGCCGGCGAACAGCGCCAGCGCCCGCATCGTCGATGCACGCAATTGCGCAGCCAGTTCAGGACGCTTTTCATCCGTGCTGCGGGCGATGTAGCGGTCCACCGCCGCCTGCCGCAGTGCGGGATCATCAAGGGCGGCTCGAAGCCGCACGAAGCCGTCCATCGAACCGCTGTCGTCGGCGGGAATGCGCAGATAGCGGAACGCCTCGTTGGGCGCGTCGCGCATGCCCAGCAGGAACACGGGCAGTCCGTCTCCGGTGTCGACCGGCAGCATGTAGTTCTGGAACTCGCGCGCCTGACCCGACGCGTCGCGCAGCTTGTAGCCGATGCTCGGGCCCACGTTGCGCAGTTCCAGGGGATTGGCGCTCTTATTGGCAGCGCCCAGTTTCGATTCCACCGAACTGGCCAGATCCACCTTGCGCACGTCGACCGCGCTGCCTCCGGTGGGCGAGCCCATGTTCTCGACGTTGATCACGCGCAGCGCCGTCAACTCCAGCGTCAATTGCTCGTTGCCGTTGGTCAGCTGCTTGGTCGTGCCGATCGTGCCTTCCACCTCGAAGGGCTTGGCCGCGGCGTTGATCGGCACGGCCTTGAGCTTGACGCTCGAGCCGCCGTCATCGAAGCTGGACTGGTAGATCTCCACGCCCTTGTAGCTTGCCGGGTGATTGACCTCGATGCGCGCCGGCACCTGCTCGCCGGTGGCCAGGTCGTGCAGCACCACCTCGCTGGCAAAGAGCTTGGGCATGCCGGTGGAGTAGTAGTCGACGATGAACTTCTTGAGCTCGATCGAAAATGGCAGCTCCTGCAGCAGCACACCATCGGACTGATTCAGGATGGCGACACTGGCACGCTGCCCTTCCGGCACCAGGATGTTGCCGCGGAACGTCGGGTTGGACGACGACAGCCGATGCTCCGGTGCCACTTCGGAGATGAGGCCGCCACCCGAGTAGACGCTCTTGCCGTTCAGCCAGGTCTGGGCGCGCACGATCAGGTCGCCGTCAAGCAGTCCCCCCACGCACACCAGCACCACCGCACCATGCGCGGCCAGGTACCCGAGCTTGTGGGCACCGCCTGCGCGAGCGGCCACCATCCATCCGCCGTCGGCGCCATCCGTTTCACGCCGTTGCAACTTCACCTTCCAGCCACCGCCGGCGAGCATGCCGCCGATGCGCTGCGCTGCTGCTTCGGGCGTCTCGCCGAGCAAATCCGCCTGCGCCCGGTGCCCGAAGGCACGCAGGCTGGCGGCTCGGATGTCTTCCTTGACGGTACGCAATTCGCGCACGATGTGCGGCGCGTTGCGCGCGATGCACAGCGACGTGCTGATCACCAGGAACAACAGGATCAGCAGGAACCACCACGCGCTGTAGATCGAGTCCAGCTGGGCCTTCAGGAACACCTGCGCCCAGAACGGGCCGAACTGATTGACGTAGTTGCCAATGGGTTCGTGCTGCTTGAGCACGGTGCCGATGATCGACGCAATGCAGATGACGGTCAGCAGCGCGATGGCAAATCGCATCGACGACAGCAGCTCCACCGCAAGCCGCCATGCGTGGGGCCCGCGGTGAACGCGAATGCCGTGGGTAGAGACCGACATGAAGAAAGGTAGAAGAAAGAAAAGGGGCTGAACGCTGTCTGAATGACGAAAGGCGGGCGATCCGCTGAGAGGATCGGCCCGCCTTCTTGGGTTTGTTGTGCGGCGGTTGGTTCAGCGGCGAGTTGCCGCGACCGGATCAGCGCAAGCCGGCGATGTAGTCCGCCAGGGCCTTGACCTCGCGGTCATTGAGCTTGGCGGCCACGGAGTTCATGACAGGATTGTTCAGCCGCACGCCGTCACGGAAGGCCACCAGTTGCGCGGAGGTGTAGTCGGCGTGCTGGCCACCCAGGCGCGGATACTGGGCGGGAATGCCGGCGCCGTTGGGGCTGTGGCAGCCTGCGCAAGCGGGAACCTGGCGGTCGGCAATGCCGCCGCGGTAGATGCGCTCGCCCAGCGAGACCAGATCCTTTTCCTTGGCGAACCCTGGCTTGACCGTCTTGCTGCCGACGAACCAGGCGATGTTGCGCATGTCTTCCTCGCTCAGCGCGGAAGCGAGCGGCTTCATGATCGCGCTCTTGCGCTTGCCCGACTTGAAGTCTTCGAGCTGCTTGAGGATGTACTCGGGATGTTGCTCGGCCAGCTTCGGATTGGCCGCGATGGCGGAGTTGCCATCGGCGTTGTGGCACGAAGCGCAGCTCTGGCTGTTGGGCGGCGTGGCGTTGAAAATGGTGTCACCCTTGGCCGGATCCGGCTTGGCAACCTTGGGCTGCGCTGCGGCGTGAGTGGCCTCTTGGGCCCCAAAACTGACACTGACACTGGCAAGGGCGGTTGCAGCCAGCAAGGCCGCACGCAAGACGTTGACAAGCTTCATATCGAGGGGTTGGTTTTAGGGCGCAAAACCTCGCGATTCTACAATGTGGCCTCCTATGGAAAACCCTCAATGAACGCTTCGCCTCCCCCGCCGGCCTCTGGTCGCAACCCTGATGCCGGTCGAGCACGCGAAGCCATGGGATGGCTTCACACCGCCCATTTCCTGCTCAGCGCCCCTCAACTGGATCTGCTTCCCACCCTCGACCTTCCCGAAATCGCCTTCGTCGGCCGCTCGAACGCCGGCAAATCCACGGCGATCAATACGCTCACCCAGCAAAAGCGCTTGGCCTACGCCTCCAAGACGCCTGGACGAACCCAGCACATCAACCTCTTCGGCGTGGGCAAGGGCCAGGTGGACGACGCGGTGCTGGCCGACCTCCCGGGCTACGGCTATGCCGCCGTGCCCCAGGAAGCCAAGCACCGCTGGCAGCGCGTGATGGGCAACTACCTCGCCACCCGCCCCGCCTTGCGCGGCGTGGTGCTGATGTGCGACCCGCGCCTGGGCCTGACCGAACTGGACGAACTCCTGCTGGAACTCATCCGCCCGCGCGTCGAGGAGGGGCTGAAATTCCTGGTGCTGCTCACTAAAGCGGACAAGCTCTCCCGCGCCGAAGCCAACAAGGTGCTGTCGATCACGCGACTGCAGGCCGGCGGCGGCGAGGTCAAACTCTTCTCCGCCCTCAAGCGTCAGGGTGTGGATGCGGTGGCCGAACTGCTCTGGCAGTGGACACACGCCGCACCCGAGACCCCCGAAACCACCGAAGCGCCCGCCGCACCCGAGTCCTGACGAGTTCGCTGGACACGCGGACGGGCACCAGGAGACGACCGCATGATCCAGACCTTCGAACGCGCCCTGCCCCACGGCATCACGCTGAGTTGCCGCGCTGCCGGCGAACCCGGCCGCCCGCTGATGATGTTCCTGCACGGGTTCCCCGAGGCGGCGTTCATCTGGGACACGCTGCTCGAACACTTCGCGCAGCCACAGCACGGTGGCTTTCGCTGCGTGGCGCCCAATCTGCGCGGCTTTGAAAAGTCCAGCGCGCCGACGGAGGTCGAAGCCTACCGAGCCCATCACCTGATCAAGGACATCCTCGCCCTGGCCGACATCGAATCGCCGTCGGGCGGCCACATCCACACGCTGGTCGCGCACGACTGGGGCGGTGCCTTCGGCTGGGGCCTGGCCAATGCGGCGCCGGACCGGCTGGACCGCCTCGTCATCATCAACTCGCCGCATCCAGGCACCTTCCTGCGCGAGTTGCAGCGAAGCCCGGAACAGCAAGCCGCCAGCGCCTACATGACCTTCCTGGCCCGCCCCGACGCGGAACAGCTTCTGGCAGAAGACGACTATCGCCGCATGTGGCCGTTCTTCCTCAACATGGGCGCCGGCGCTGACCGCTACGGCTGGCTCACCGAAGCGGTGAAGGCGCAGTATCGCGAGGTGTGGGATGCGGGGCTGACCGGCGCACTCAATCTCTATCGCGTCACCCCGCTCAAGCCCGCAGCGCCGGGCGAGCCTGCGCCGAACTATCCCGACATTCCGCGCGAACGCCTGATGGTGAACATGCCGACGCTGGTGCTCTGGGCGATGGACGATGTCGCGCTGCGGCCAGGTCTCATCGAGGGACTGCAGGACTTCGTACCGCAGCTCCAGCTCGAGCAAGTGCCCGATGCCACACACTGGGTGATCCACGAACGGCCGGGGTTCGTGGCCGAGCGCATCGAGCGCTTCGTCTCGGCTCAGTAGACCGGCGGCGCGCCTTCGGGCCGCGTCTTGAATCGGCGGTGCACCCAGTAGTACTGCTCCGGCATCTTGCGGATGTGCTCTTCCAGCACCTGGTTCATGCGCAGCGTATCGGCCTGCACGTCGCCTGTCGGGAAGTTTTCCCAACGCGGCAGGAGCTCGACCTCGTAACCATCGTCCGTCACCTTGGAGATGGCAGGCATGACGATGGCGCGACCGAGCTGCGCAAAGCGCGACAGGGATGGCACCGTCGCAGACGGCACGCCGAAGAACGGGACGAAGATCGATTGGCTCGGACCGAAGTCCATGTCCGGGAGCAGGTACAGCACTTCGCCCCGGCGAAGGCGTTGCAGCACGGGCTTGACGCCGTCCTGGCGCTCCAGCGCGGTCACGTTCCCGAAGCGGGTGCGCCCCTCGCGAGCCCATTCGTTGATCATCGGGTCGCGCGGCGTGGTGTAGATCGTCATCGACGGCCGCGACATGTGCATGGTCAGCGCGGTGGCAGCGGCGTCCAGGCCGTGGAAGTGCGGCGCGAACAGGATCAGCGCCTGCTGGCCATTGGCCAGTTCCTGCAGGTCCTGCGGCGCACCACGGATGGTGAGCCGCTTTTCCACGACTGCGCGCGGGGCATGCCACAGCCAGCTGCGGTCCAGCCAGGACTGCGCCACGTAGGTGAAGGTCTGGCGGGCAATGTCCGCCCGCTCGCGAGCGGACATCTCGGGAAAGCAAAGCGCCAGGTTGGCGTCCACCACCTTGCGCCGCGGCCGCGCGATGTGAAAGAGCAAGCGGCCCATCACGGCGCCAAAGCCGCGCAGCACCGGAAGCGGCAGATGCGCGATCACCTTCATGAAGCCAATGCCCAGACGTGCCGACAAGCTCAACTTCCCACCTCCAGCTCGGCGCGCGGGTCCTTGTATCGCGCATAGTCCCAGATGTACTGGCCGGGCAGCTCGCGGATGAGACCCTCGATGCCACGGTTCATCGCCGCAGCCGCTTCTTCCACAGGTGCCTTCGGATCGCGCAAAGCCGGCTCGTCGAGCGGCGCGAAGCGGATCGCATAGCCCTCACCCGGCGCCAGTCGCTCGCACACGGCCGTGAACACCTTGGCGCCCGTCTGCTGTGCGAGTCGTGGCACCAGCGTCATCGTGTAGGCCTGTCGCCCGAAGAACGGCGCCCACACGCCCTGTCCTCGGGGTGGCACCTGGTCCGGAAGGATGCCGGTGTAGCCGCCGGACTTGAGCGCGCGCATGAGGCCACGCACGCCGGACGTGTTGGTGGGCAGCATCTTCAGGCCGCGGCGATCGCGCGAGCCATCGACCAGTTCGGTCATCCAGGCCTTCCGCGCGGGGCGGTAAAGCGCGGTCATCGGACCGAAGTCATCGACGAAGCGCTCGGCCATCGCCTGGCCCAGCAGTTCCCAGCTTCCGACGTGGGGAGCCAGGAAGATGACGCCGCGGCGCTCGGCCAGCGCCGCTTCCACGGTATCGACACCGCTCCAGCTGACCACCTTGGGCAGCACGCTCTCGCCCTGGGGCCGGCCCCACAGCCAGGGCAACTCGGCCAGCGCAGCGCCAGCGGCGGCAATGGCGGGACGGTATTGCTCTTTGGTGAAGCCTGCCGCCTCGGCATTGGTCCGGAACCGACGGCGATAGCCCGATGAACCCCACCACGCCAGCCAGCCCAGCAAGGTGCCCAATCGGTGCATGAGCGGAAGTGGCAAACGCGCAAGAAGGCGAAAGAGGGCAAGCATCCGAACCAGAGGCGAAGCAATGAACGAAAAGAACGGGAGGAAATGACCCGACACACATCGCCCGAAGGCCCACCAGTGCGGTGCAGCTTGGACGCGGCTCCTATAGAATGTAAATTGTCGCCGAGTTATGGAACTACTTGCAGGGCGACGTTAAACAAGGACTGCTAAAGCGTTCGCCAGTGCTCCCCAAGGCCGGCAACGCGCCGATCAACTGCCTCGGGTCAACAAGGAGCAATCAAGCAAATGGCGAGCGACTTCCTCTTCACTTCCGAATCCGTTTCCGAAGGCCATCCGGACAAGGTGGCCGATCAGGTTTCCGATGCCATCCTCGACGCGATCTTCGAGCAGGATCCCCGCTCGCGCGTGGCCGCCGAGACGCTGTGCAACACCGGCCTGGTCGTGCTCGCTGGCGAAATCACGACCAACGCGCACGTCGACTACATCCAGGTCGCGCGAGACACCATCAAGCGCATCGGCTACGACAACACCGACTACGGCATCGATTACAAGGGCTGCGCGGTGCTGGTCGCTTACGACAAGCAGAGCAACGACATCGCGCAGGGCGTGGACCACGCCAGCGACGACCACCTGAACACCGGCGCCGGCGACCAGGGCCTGATGTTCGGCTACGCCTGCGACGAAACGCCCGAGCTGATGCCCGCGCCCATCTATTACGCGCACCGCCTGGTGGAGCGCCAGGCCCAACTGCGCAAGGACGGCCGACTGCCCTTCCTGCGTCCGGATGCCAAGAGCCAGGTGACCATGCGCTATGTGGACGGCAAGCCCCACAGCATCGACACGGTGGTGCTGTCGACGCAGCACAGCCCCGACCAGAGCGAATCGCCCACCAAGATGAAGGCCAGCTTCAACGAAGCCATCATCGAGGAGATCATCAAGCCGGTGCTGCCCAGCGAATGGCTCAAGGACACCAAGTACCTGATCAACCCGACCGGCCGCTTCGTCATCGGCGGCCCGCAGGGTGACTGCGGCCTCACCGGCCGCAAGATCATCGTCGACACCTACGGCGGCGCCTGCCCGCACGGCGGCGGCGCGTTCTCAGGCAAGGACCCGAGCAAGGTCGACCGCTCGGCGGCGTACGCCGCGCGCTACGTGGCCAAGAACATCGTGGCGGCCGGCCTGGCTCGCCAGTGCCAGATCCAGGTCGCCTACGCGATTGGCGTCGCGCGCCCGATGAACATCACCGTCTATACCGAGGGCACCGGCGTCATGCCCGACGCCAAGCTGGCCGAACTGGTGCAGGAACACTTCGACCTGCGTCCCAAGGGCATCATCCAGATGCTCGACCTGCTGCGCCCCATCTACAGCAAGACCGCGGCCTACGGCCATTTCGGCCGCGACGAGCCCGAGTTCACCTGGGAACGCACCGACAAGGCTGCCGCGCTGCGTGCGGCCGCGGGCCTGTAAGAAGGTCCTCAGCCCAGCAGCCTGAGCACCTCCTCGTCGGAGGTCTGATCGAAGTCGCGATACCAGAGCCCGACCGCATGGAAGGGCTCGGGCGTGCTCAGGCAGATCACCTCGTCGGCCAGGGCTGAAACGGCGGCGAGGGCCTCTTGCGAGGCCACCGGCACCGCCACGGTGATGCGCTGGGCACCGCCGGCGCGTGCAGCGCGCACTGCGGCCTGCATGGTTGCGCCAGTGGCCAGACCGTCGTCCACCAGCACGACGTGACGGCCTTGCAGGCGCAACGCGGGGCGCTCGCCGCGATAGGCGCGTTCGCGCCGGGCCAGTTCGGCTTCCTCTCGCTTCAACACCGCTTCGAGCTCCCGCGTCGAGACAGGCCACTGACCGCCGGCTTGAGCCATGACGCGCACGCCACCTGGCGCGATGGCGCCCATGGCGAACTCCTCCTGTCCCGGGTGCCCGAGCTTGCGCACCACCAGCACGTCGAGTGGCGCGCCCAGCGCGCGAGCCAAAGGTGCCGCGACCGGCACGCCACCGCGTGGCAGCGCCAGCACCAGCAGATCGCCACTGGCCCGAAGTGACTCGCACCGCTTCGCCAGGAGCTGCCCGGCCTGCGCACGATCGGCAAAGCGCTCGTCCATGACGCACCCCCCTTCTTGCGAACGTGAACGCCGCGGGGTTGGGCCGCTCGGCGCTCAGAACTGGTAGGTCGCCGACAGGCCCGCCATCCAGGCACGCCCAGGCGCCGGCTCGATGTATCGCCCGTTGGACTCGTTGACGATCACCGAGCCGATATACCCCTTGTCGAAGACGTTGTCGACGCGGGCGAAGGCATTGAGCGTCCAGCGGTCGAGCCGGAGCAGGTAGCCACCGTAGAGGGAAGCGACCGCATAACCCGGCACGCTGACCGTGTTCTGGTCGTTGGCCTGGATGCGCGCCGCCGCACGCAACTCGACGCCCGCACGCCAGCCTTGCGCTGGCTGATAGCCGAAACCGGCGTAGAAGAACTGAGGCGCCACGCCGGGAATCTGGTTGCCGTCCGCCACCAGATTGCTGCCGCTGCAGGGCAGGGGCGCGCAGAACGCATCGGCGTAGCGCGCCCGCGTATAGGTGTAGGCCAGTTGCGTGCGCCAGTTGCTGACCGTTTCGTGCAGCCAGCTCAGCTCGACACCGTCCCGTTCGGTGCTGGGCGCGTTGCGGAAGGTGGAGCGCCCGCCGCTGCTGCTGTTGGTCACGATTTCGTCGGCGGTCCGGGTGTGGAACACGGCGGCAGTGAGAAAGCCGTTGGCCAGCAGTGTCTTGGCCCCCAACTCGAAGTTGTCGCTGGTCGATGGCTTGAGCGCGAAGTTGAAGCCGCTCTGTCCGTCCGGGCGGTAGGACAGTTCGTTGAGCGTCGGCGTCTCGTAGCCGCGGCCCCAGGCGCCATACAACGAGAGGTCCGACGATGGCGCGTAGCGGAGCGACAGCACCGGCAACGCCTTCTCGTAGCTGGCCGATCCGCTGTCGTTGCCGTTGCCCGGGGCGATGTAGTGATCGGTCGAATCGAAGCTCACCGTGCTGTAGCGAAGCCCCGCCTCCAAAGTCCACTGCTCGGCAAACTGCCACTTGCCCTGCACATAGGGGTCGACGTTGTGGACGTTGTTGGACTCGTCGCGCCGCAAGCGGCCCTGCACCCCCAGCGTTGGCGATGCGGGGCTGCCGATGAAGTTGTTGTAGCCCAGCCGGTCCTCGTCCATGTTGTCGTAGGCGATGCCGCTCGCAAGCTCGAAGGGGCGCCCCGCCAGTTGGCCGCGCGTCGTCCAGCGTGCGTCCATGCCGGCGTAGTTGCGCTTCAGATCGATCACGCCGCCCGCGCTCGAAGCCGCCAGCTGGGCGCTGGGCGGTATGGATTGGTATTGGGTGGTGCTGCGCTCGCCGGCATAGACCATCAGCCGCAGATCGTTGTCGGCATTGATCCGGCGCTCGTAGATGGCGCCGGCCTGCATCTGATCGACGGTCTTGCGCGTGTTGTATTGCTCGGCCAGCGCGGCGCTGCGCGGGTCCTGCGCGTACTGCTGGGGCGTCAGGCCCAGCGGGTCTTGCGCGCGCACCCGCACGCCGTTCATCACCACCGTCAGCTTGCTGTCGTCATCGAGCTGGATGCCCAGCTTGCCATTGAGGATGCTGCGCTCGGCGGCACTGTGGTCGCGATAGCCGTCGGTTTCGAAGTGGCTTGCGCCCAGCATGTAGCTGAATGGCCCCGTGGAGCCGCCCAGTTGCAGGCTTTCGCGCCAGCTGCCGAAACTGCCGCCACTCACGCCGAAGCCCAGTTGCGGCGCGCCCTGCCCGTCCTGGGTGAAAACCTGCATCACACCGCCGGATGAATTGCCATAGAGCGCCGAGAACGGTCCGCGCAGCACTTCCACGCGATCGGCGGTGCCGATGTCGATGTTCGACGTCTGGCCCTGGCCGTCGGGCATGGTGGCCGGCACGCCGTCGACATAGATGCGAACGCCGCGCACACCGAAGGTGGCGCGAGCACCGAAGCCGCGCACCGACAACTGCAGGTCTTGCGCATAGTTCTGTCGGTTCTGGATCTGAAGGCCAGGCACGCTGCCCATGGCCTCGGACAGGTTGACCTGCATCTGCGCGTTGCGCAACTGGTCGCCAGGCACCGAATCCACCGAGCCTGCCACCGACAGCGGCGGCGTTGCGCCCAGCGGCGTGGTGACGGTGATGGCGGGCAAGGTGCCGACCGAGCTTTGCGCGAGTGCCGGCGCCGCGATCGCGGCACCGATGAAGGCCAGGCTTGTCTTGTTCATCGAGCGCGATTCTGCTGTGCGTGGTTGCGGAGGGCCACCCGCCGCAAACCCTATGTGATGGGTGCGGCGTCGTAAATAATAGGCGCGCGGCGCCGACCCCGACAACGGCCGGACACCCACGGCGCGCATCCTTCCCCTGTTCCAGGGCGGCTCCACCGACCACTGCATTCCCATGAAGCGACGATTTCTCCAGAGCCTGCTGGCTCTCCTGCTCGCCCCGACCCTCGGCCTGTCGGCTCACGCGCAATCCACGCCGGCCACGGTCCTGCGCGTGTCCGCCATCCCCGACGAAGCGCCGACCGAACTGCAGCGAAAGTTCAAGCCGCTGGGCGAATACCTGCAGAAGGCGACCGGCTTGCCGGTGCAGTTCACGCCGGTCACCGACTACGCTGCCGTGGTCGAAGGCCTGGCGACGAACAAGATCGACCTGGCCTGGCTGGGCGGCTTTACCTTCGTGCAGGCCCGCAAGCGCACCGATGGCGGTGCCGTGCCGATCGTCCAACGCGCCGAGGACGCCGTGTTCACCAGCAAGTTCATCGTGCCGGCCGACAGCACGGCCAAGACGCTGAAGGACCTCAAGGGCGCCACCTTCGCCTTCGGTGCGCCCTCCTCCACATCGGGCAGCCTGATGCCGCGCTACTTCCTGATGCAGGACGGCATCAACCCCGAGCGCGATTTCAAGACCGTGGCCTTCTCCGGCGCCCACGACGCGACCGTCGCCTTCGTCGCCTCGGGGCGGGCCGAAGCGGGCGTGCTCAACGCATCGGTGTGGGACAAGCTGGTCGAGCAGAAGAACCCCAACGCGCTCAAGGTCCGGGTGCTGGCCACCACACCCACCTACTACGACTACAACTGGACCGTGCGGCCCGGACTCGATCCGGCCATCACGCGCAAGTTGACCGAGGCTTTTCTCGCCCTCGATCCGGCCAATCCGGCGCACAAGGAAATCCTGGGCCTGCAACGCGCCAGCCGCTTCATTCCCACCCAGGCCTCGAACTACGACGGCATCGAGGCGGCAGGCAAGTCGGCCGGGCTGATCAAGTAAACATGCTCGATCTGCGCGGTCTCAGACTGGTGCATCCGAATGGCCAGCGCGCGCTCGACGGCGTCAGCCTTCACGTCAAGCGCGGCGAGCGCCTGGCAGTGATCGGACCATCAGGCGCCGGCAAGACCACGCTGCTGCGCATCGCCGGCACCTCGCTTCGGCCGAACACGGGCGATGTGCAAGTGCTGGGCGAGGCGCCCTGGGGCCTGGCCGCGCGTCAGCTGCGCACATTGCGCGCGCGCATCGGAACGATCCACCAGGCGGCACCGATTCCGCCGCGCTTGCGCGTGGTTTCCGCCGTGCTCGCCGGCAGGCTGGGCCGGTGGGGCACCTGGCGCGCGCTGGCCTCGCTCGCACACCCGGCCGACGCGGCAGGCGCGCACGCGGCGCTCGCCCGCCTCGACCTGGGCGATCGCCTGTTCGATCGCTGCGACCGCCTTTCGGGCGGGCAATTGCAACGTGTCGGCATTGCGCGGGTGCTTTACCAGGCGCCCGACCTGATCCTGGCCGACGAGCCCGTCTCCGCGCTCGACCCCACCAGCGCAGACGCCGCGCTTCGCGCGTTGGTGGCCCAGTGCGAAGGCACCGGCGTCACGCTGGTCGCGTCGTTGCACGCGCTGGACCTTGCGCTGCGCTGGTTCGATCGCATCGTCGGCATGCGGGAGGGACGCATCGAGTTCGATCTGCCACGCGAGCAGGTGACTCAGGCCATGCTCCAGCAACTCTATGCCGGCGATCCGCTGCTGCCGATTCAGCCGCCCGTGGATGCAGATTCCGCGCTCGACGGCGAAGCGCGCGCTCCCGTGCTCATGTGCCGATGAACCCGGCGGCTGGCTTCTCGCCTGAAACGAGCGCCTCGCTGCGCGATCCGCTCGCGCGACGGCGCCTGACCTTGCTGGTGTTGGCCCTCGTGCTGCTCTGGCCGGCGCTGCACGTGGCGCAGTTCCGGCCGGCCGCGCTCTTCGATGCCAACAGCCTGCGCGTGATGGGCGGCTTCCTGGCCGGGTTCGTGCCGCCGTCGACCGACTCCGAGTTCCTGAAGCTGCTGGGCCGCGCCACGCTGGAGACCCTGGCCATGGCCACGGCCGGCATGGCCCTGGCGTTTGTGTTGGCGGTGCCGCTGTCGCTGGTGGTCACGCGGTCCTTGTCCGTCTCTCGCATCGGGCCAGGCCCCGGCCGCTGGCCGGCAGCGGCGGTGCGCGCCGCCGCACGAAGCTTGCTCATGGTGCTGCGCGCCTGTCCGGAAGTCGTGTGGGCGCTGCTCTTCGTGCGCGCTTTCGGCCTGGGCCCGGCGGCCGGCGTGCTGGCACTGGCCATCACCTACGGGGGCATGCTGGGCAAGGTCTATTCCGAGATTCTCGAATCGGTCGACACGCGGCCCGCCCGCGCGCTGCTCGAAGCCGGCAGCGGACGCCTTGCCGCCCTGGGCTACGGCCTGCTGCCCGCCGCGGCGCAAGAGTTGGCGTCGTACACCGTCTACCGCTGGGAATGCGCCGTGCGCGCCTCGGTGGTGATGGGCTTCGTCGGCGCCGGCGGCCTGGGCCAGTTGATGGACCAGTCGATGAAGATGCTCAACGGTGGCGAAGCCAGTTCCATCCTCATCGTCTTCCTGCTGCTCGTGCTGCTGGCCGATGGCGTCAGCATGCTCTTGCGCAAGGTGCTGGCATGAGCGCTCGCGACGCGACGCTTCCGGCGCAGCCCAAGCCTTGCGTGCCGTGCCTGTTGGTGTGGGCAGGCCTCGTGGCGGCCGTGGTGGCCAGCTTCGCATGGCTGTCGCTCGACCTGCGCACACTGTTCAGCGCGGAGTCGCTGGCATCCATGGGGCGCTTCATTCGCGAATTCTTTCCCCCCGACTTGAGCGCGTCGTTCCTCGCCAGGACAGCCGAGGGCATGCTTCAGACGCTGGCCGTGTCTGCATTGGGCACGCTGCTGGCGTTCGGCTCCGGTGCGCTGCTCGCGCTTCCCGCCGCGGGGCGATGGGGTGCGCTCACTCGGGCGGGCGCCCGCTTCTTCCTCAATCTGTTGCGCAGCGTGCCTGAACTGGTGTGGGGCGTGCTGACGGTCTTGCTGGTCGGACTGGGCCCGTTCGCCGGCGTGCTGGCGCTCGCTCTTCATACGGCGGGCGTGCTGGGCCGTCTGTTTGCCGAGGCGCTGGAAAACGCGCCGCCTGCGCCCGAGCGCGCCCTGCGCGAAGCCGGTGCCGCGGCCGCCCCCGCCTTTGCCTATGGCTGCCTTCCGCTCGTATGGCCGCAATGGCTGGCCTACGGGCTGTACCGTTGGGAGATGAACATCCGCATGGCCGCCGCCCTGGGCTTCGTCGGTGCCGGCGGTCTTGGGCAGATGCTGTACTTTCACCTGTCGTTGTTCCAGCAGGCGCAGGCGGCCACCGTGATCGCCGCGATGTTCGTGCTGGTGGCAGCGGTGGACGGCGCCAGCGCCCGACTGAGAAGGGCGCTCGTTCCCGCGCACGCCTGAGCACGCGAGCACGCGAGCACGCGCTGTCGGTCTGCGCCTACGCGAACTTCGGAGCGCATCGGCGGCCCCGGGCGGCGCCGGCGGGCTACGCTCCTTCCGAGCCCGGAGGATGTCTTCCGGTACGCGCCCCGCGCGCCTTCTAGCTGGACTCGTACCCATGTCTGCGCCCCGCCCCTACGCCTTCTCGCGCCTCGATTTCGTGGATAGCGATTTCGATCCTTTGGCCTCGCACCTGCAGGACTGCACCAACGACCGGTCGTTCATGCGCCAAGGGCCGACCATTCGCAACGCGCTGATCCTGGCCGCCGGCCTGCTCGCGTTGGCAGCGCTGTTGACGGTGCTCTAGGCACCGCCGCTCCCTTTCCAGCCTCATCCTCCCGTCTTGGGCAGGGCGTAGGCAATCACCGAGTCGCCGGGCTTGGTCCCGGTGGAGCCGTGGCCTCCCGCCACCACCAGCAGGTATTGCCGGCCGTCTTCGCCGGAGTAGGTCATCGGCGTCGCCTGGCCGCCGGCGGGCAGGCGGCTTTCCCAAAGCTGGCGACCGTTGGCCATCGCATAGGCCCTCGCGTAGTTGTCGAGGTTGCCCGAATAGAACGCGACGCCGCCAGCCGTGACGATCGGACCGCCGATGCCCGGCACGCCCATGTGGAAGGGCAGCGGCACTGGCGACAGATCTCGCACCGTGCCATTGCGGTGCTGCCACACGATCTTGCCGGTGCGCAGGTCCGCGCCTGCCACGTATCCCCAAGGCGGCTGCTGGCACGGAATGCCCAGCGGGGAAAGGAAAGGCTTCATCTTGGCGCCATAGGGAGCGCCGAAGTTCTCGTTGATGGCGGGCAGGCTGCCCTTGGGCGGCTCGTCGTTGACCACCAGCGCGTGGTCATTGGGCCTCGGAACCAGGCGCGAGACGAATGCCAGGTACGCCGGCGTTGCAAACACCACCTGATGCACCGGGTCGACCGCCACCGCACCCCAGTTGAACACGCCGAAGTTGCCGGGATAGACGATGGTCCCCTGCTCGCTCGGCGGGGTGAAACGCCCGTCGTACTTGAGCTTGTGGAATGCAATGCGGCACGCCAACTGGTCCGCCAGGGTCGCACCCCACATGCGCTTGCCGGACAACGGCTCGGGCGCGAACGACAGCGCCGATACCGGCTGTGTCGGCGCCGTGTGATCGCCAGGCGCTGCGCCACCCGGTGCCGGCGTTTCCGTCACCGGAAGCACCGGCTCGCCAGTGCGACGGTCGAGCACGAACAACTCGCCCTGCTTGGTCGGCTGCACCAGCGCCGGAATGGTCTGGCCGTTGCGGCGGATGTCCACGAGCGAGGGCTGAGCGGGCACGTCGTAGTCCCACAGGTCATGATGCGCACCCTGGAAAACCCAGCGCACTTGCCCGGTGGCGAGATCGAGCGCCACCACGGACGAGGAATAGCGCTCCACCGCGGCCGATCGGTTCGCGCCCCACTGGTCAGGCGGCTGATTGCCCATGGGCAGGTAGACCAGCCCCAGGCTCTCGTCCACGCTGGCGGCCGACCAACTGTTGGGCGAATTGGCGGTGTAGGTCTTGCCGGGCTCAATCGGCGTGGTCACATCGGGGTTGCCGGAATCCCAGTTCCACAGCAGCTTGCCGCTGTCGATGTCGAAGGCCCTCACGACGCCCGATTCTTCCTTCGTCGAAACGTTGTCCAAAACCGTTCCGCCGACGATCAGCGCATGCTGCGTCACCACCACCGGCGATGTCGAGTAATACGAGCCAGGGTTCGAGTTCGGCATGTTGGCCTTCAGGTCGATGGCGCCATCCTTGCCAAAACCGGGGCAGGCATGGCCATCCTGCGCGCTCATGGCAAGAAGGCGACCATCGGGCGTGGCCATGAACAGGCGTGCGCCGCAGGCCTTCGATGCGTCCACGCCGCCAGTGGATGACGTTGGCGCAGCGTTGGCGGCAGCCGCTGCTGGTGCATACGACAGCCCCCTGCAGGTCAGATGCTGCAAGGCCAGCCCTTGCGGCAGGCCCAGTTCTCGCCGCCACACCTGCGCACCCGTGGTCGCGTCGAGCGCAATCACGGACTGATGCGGCGTGCACAGGTACAGCCGATTGCCCACCTTCAGCGGCGTGACTTCATAGGTCGTCTCTTCCGGATCGCCAGGACGACCGCGCACGTCGCCGGTGTGGAACTCCCAGGCCTTCTGCAACTGGCCGACGTTGGCCGGCGTGATCTGTGCCAGCGGCGAATAGCGCTGGCCAAAGGCCGTGCGTCCGTAGGCGTGCCATTCACCCGCTGGAACTGCGTCGCCCGCAGCGGATTCGGGCAACGGCGATGCCGCCGAGGATTCAAAGTCGAACTGCCCCGCCACGCGATGCTGGTCCCTCGCCACGGAAAGCCCCGCCACGCCGACGCACGCAATCGCGGCGATGCCGAGCGCCAGCGTGCCGGAGCGGGTCGCCGCACGCCACGTCGGCGTGGCGGTCGAGGCATCGGCACCGGTCGCGGTCGAGACGACGAGGCCGCGACGCACCCACGGCGTGAGCAGCAGCAGCGCTAGCACGAACAGCACGTCCAAGCGCGCCGCCAGCGGCCACCAGTCCATGCCGGCCTCCCAGATGGCCCACGCCAAGGTGCCGCCCAGCAGGATGGCGAAGAGCCAGAGCGCCGATGGGCGACGTTGCAGGAGCAGGATGCCGTCGACAAGCATCAACACACCCGCGACCGTGTAGTAGGCGCTGCCGCCCAGCACGAGCAGCCACGCACCGAAGCCGGCCAATGCCAGACCGCCAACAAGAAAGAGGACGCCGAGCGGCGCGCGTAGCCAGCCGCTGCCGGCCGGCTGAGGGTTGTGATGAGCGAGAGTCATGGCGATGCCGGGAAAGGGTGAAAGCGATCACCTGACCCTATGACTCGCAGCGGGACACGCATGTCGGTCGATCGCTGACAGGACTGTGCGCGATCGTCCTCCTTAGCTTGCGGTCCGCTATCAACTTAAGCGAAAGCCCCGCCGGAGGCGACCCCAAAAAAGACGCCATGGGGGCCCTTGAAAGTCGCGCGAGCAACTCTAAATCCCTGTCCGAAGGCCGGGACAGGCCCGGCGCTTCATCCTTTATTTCACGGAGGTTTCGCCATGTACCGATCTTTATTTCCGCGCGACATGTTCGCCGAGATGGATCGCCTGCAGCGCGAAATGCAGCAGGCCTTCGATCTCTCTCCCACCATCCGCGGCTTCGGCCGCTCGGGCTTCCCGGCACTGAATGTCGGCAGTACGCCGGGCGCGTTCGAGATTTATGCCTTCGCGCCCGGAATCGACCCCGCGACGCTGGACGTTCAACTCGAGCGCAACCTGCTGACCATCGCCGGCGAGCGCAAGCTTGCCCTGGACGATGCCAGCAAGGCGACGGTCGTCCACATCCATGAGCGCTTCGAGGGCCCGTTCCGCCGCGTCGTCACGCTGCCGGAAGACGCCGATCCAGACGCCGTGCAGGCCCGTTACCGCGACGGGATTCTTCGCATCACCGTGCAACGCCAGGCAGCGGCCCAACCGCGCCGCATCGCCGTGAACTAAGGAGAGCAGCCATGAACGCCTACGAAAGCCTGAACACGCGACGCGCGCCTGCGACCCGACCTCAAGAAGGTCCGCGCTACGACCCATCGGCGCTGACGCCGCCGGTCGATGTCACTGAAGACCCGGCCGGCATCACCTTGCATGCCGACTTGCCGGGCGTTTCGAGCGACAAGCTCCAACTGCAGGTCGAGGCCGACACCTTGACCATCGCCGCCGATGTGGGCCTGACCCTGCCTGAGGGCCTGCAGACCACGCACACCGAAGTCGGTATCGGTCGATTCCATCGGTCCTTCACGCTCAGCAAGGAGCTGGATACCGAGAAGATCAGCGCCCAACTGGTCAACGGTGTGCTGACGCTGCGCATCCCGAAGGCGCAGCACGCTCAGCCGCGCCGGATTTCGATCGACGTGAATTCGGACTAGCTGGCGCCGCGGCACGACCTCGCCTGAAACACCGGCGAGGGTCGTGCGGATCGCTGACGCCATCGACGAGGCGGCCACCGACACGCCAAGTCGAAGCCGGTCGACAAACGAGCGGCGCAGCGGAACGTACCGTTGCAGCCGCCGATTCTTGGAAAGGAGTGCGTCATGTCCGTTGAATTTCTGAGGCAGATTGCTGCCACACCACTGCCCAAGTCGTTCACTGCCAAGAAAGAGCTCGACGCCATCAAGATCCTGCGCCAGGCGGGTTTGGTCCTTGCCATGTTCGACGAACCACCAGAGTTCGGTGCGCGGGTGCTGGCCATCACCGAAAAAGGGCGGGCCGAGCTGCTGCAATTGCACTACCCGACCCATGCGCACGGCTGCGGCTCCACCTCTTTCTGGTTGCCGCGCGTGGCGAAACGTGCCAAGGACGTCCTGAAAAGAAGCATCGGCGTCGGCTAGGCGCGGCCGTCTTTCAGCAGATCCTCGGGATCGCCGGCGCTGCGGAGGCTCTTGAAAGGCGCTCAAAAGGCCTTATCATTAGCACTCGCTGGGGATGAGTGCTAACAAGCCTGTCCCCGCGTCGGATCCAGACCCGACCGCACGTCGGCGGGTCACGAATCAAAACCCCGTTTCAAATCCAGGAGATGCAATTGAAACTTCGTCCTTTGGCCGATCGCGTGATCGTCAAGCGCATTGAAAGCGAAACCAAGACCGCCTCGGGCATCGTCATTCCCGACAATGCCGCCGAGAAGCCCGATCAGGGCGAAGTCCTGGCCGTCGGCCCGGGCAAGCGGAACGACAAGGGCGACCTGACCGCACTGACCGTCAAGGTCGGCGACCGCGTCCTGTTCGGCAAGTACAGCGGCCAGACCGTCAAGGTCGATGGCGACGAACTGCTGGTCATGAAGGAAGACGACCTGTTCGCAGTCGTCGAAGCGAAGTAATCCTTCGTCGTCCAACATTCATTGAATTTTTTCGGAGTTAACTGAAAATGGCAGCAAAAGACGTAGTGTTTGGCGGCGATGCCCGCGCACGCATGGTTGAAGGCGTGAACATCCTGGCCAACGCGGTCAAGGTCACGCTGGGCCCGAAGGGTCGCAACGTGGTGCTGGAGCGTTCGTTCGGCGCCCCCACGGTGACCAAGGACGGCGTGTCCGTCGCCAAGGAAATCGAACTGAAGGACAAGCTGCAGAACATGGGCGCCCAACTCGTGAAGGAAGTGGCTTCCAAGACCAGCGACAACGCTGGTGACGGCACCACCACCGCCACCGTGCTGGCACAAGCCATCGTTCGCGAAGGCAGCAAGTACGTGGCCGCCGGCCTGAACCCCATGGACCTCAAGCGCGGCATCGACAAGGCCGTGGCTGCCCTGGTGGAAGAGCTGAAGAAGGCTTCGAAGGCCACCACCACCAGCAAGGAAATCGCGCAAGTCGGCTCGATCTCGGCCAACAGCGACGAAACCATCGGCAAGATCATCGCTGACGCGATGGACAAGGTCGGCAAGGAAGGCGTGATCACCGTCGAAGACGGCAAGTCGCTCGAGAGCGAACTGGACGTCGTCGAAGGCATGCAGTTCGACCGCGGCTACCTGTCGCCCTACTTCATCAACAGCCCCGAAAAGCAAGTTGCCCTGCTGGACAACCCCTTCGTGCTGTTGTTCGACAAGAAGATCAGCAACATCCGCGACCTGCTGCCCACGCTGGAGCAAGTGGCCAAGGCCAGCCGTCCGCTGCTGATCATCGCCGAGGAAGTCGAAGGCGAAGCCCTGGCGACCCTGGTGGTCAACACCATCCGCGGCATCCTGAAGGTCGTGGCCGTCAAGGCGCCTGGCTTCGGCGACCGCCGCAAGGCCATGCTGGAAGACATCGCCATCCTGACCGGCGGCAAGGTCATCGCTGAAGAAGTGGGCCTGTCGCTCGAGAAGGTGACGCTGGCCGACCTGGGCCAAGCCAAGCGCATCGAAGTGGGCAAGGAAAACACCATCGTCATCGACGGCGCTGGTGCCGCTGCCGACATCGAAGCTCGCGTCAAGCAGATCCGCATCCAGATCGAAGAAGCGACCAGCGACTACGACCGTGAGAAGCTGCAAGAGCGCGTGGCCAAGCTGGCCGGCGGTGTTGCCGTGATCAAGGTTGGCGCTGCCACCGAAGTCGAGATGAAGGAAAAGAAGGCTCGCGTCGAAGACGCCCTGCACGCCACCCGCGCTGCAGTGGAAGAAGGCGTTGTGGCTGGTGGCGGCGTTGCGCTGCTGCGTGCCAAGCAAGCCGTGGGCGACCGGGTCAAGGGCGACAACGTCGACCAGGACGCTGGCATCAAGCTGGTCCTGAAGGCCATCGAAGCCCCGCTGCGCGAGATCGTGGCCAACGCCGGTGGCGAGCCGTCGGTCGTCGTGAACAAGGTGCTGGAAGGCAAGGGCAACTTCGGCTTCAACGCTGCCAACGACAGCTACGGCGACATGCTCGAGCTGGGCATCCTGGACCCGACCAAGGTGACCCGCACTGCCCTGCAGAACGCCGCTTCCGTGGCTTCGCTGCTGCTGACGACCGAAGCCATGGTGGCCGAGGCTCCGAAGGAAGATGCTCCTGCCGGCGGCATGCCTGGCGGCATGGGCGGCATGGGTGGCATGGGCGGCATGGACATGTAATGTCCGCCGGCTGAGCCTTCCGGTTCATCCAGAAAAAAACCCCGCGGCTTGCAAAAGCCGCGGGGTTTTTTCTTGCATTCAACCGCAAGGATCAGGACGTCGCCGGCTGCGTGCGACCTTGGATCACTCTCGTCACGAAATACATGATCACCGACACCGCGAACGCCAGCAGGCTCAGGTAGAGCTGCGACGCGGTTTCCGGATTGGTGCCCATCTGCACCAGCAGCGTCACCAATGCCGCAATGGTGGCCATCGTGAGCCACGGGAAGAGCCACATCTTCACGAGGCGCGTCTTCTGGGGCTCACGCAAGCGAAGCACGAGTTGCGTGACGGCGATGAACAGATAGACGAACAGAATCACGGCGCCCGAGGAGTTGAGCAGGAACATGAAGACGGTTTCTGGCGAGATGTAGGCGGCCACGACGCACGCGAAGCCACCCACGCTCGACACCAGAATGGCCGTGACCGGCACGCCCTTGGCGCTCAGCGCCGTGAAGCTCGCGGGCGCCTGCCTGCGTTCGGCCAGCACGAACAACATGCGCGAAGCCGTATAGATGCCCGAGTTGAGGCACGACAGCACCGCTGTGAGCACGACGGCATTCATGATGTGATCGGCCCCCGGAATGCCCATGACCTTGAACGCGCTCACGAACGGCGAGTCGCCAAGCACGAACGAGTTCCACGGCAGGATCAGCGTCAGCAGCAGAATCGCCAGGACGTAGAAGACGCCCAGGCGCATCACCACCGAGCGCGTCGCGTGCGTGATGGCCTTGACCGGGTCGTCGGATTCAGCCGCCGCAATGGTGGCAATCTCGGCGCCGACCATCGAGAACACCACCACGACGATGCTGCTGAAGATGGCCATCCCTCCCTTGGGCAGGAAGCCGCCATTGCCGAGGAAGCCGCTGAAGTCCATCGCATGGCCGCGCCAGAGGCCGAACACGTAGAGCCCGCCCAGCACGATGAACACCACGATCGCCATGACCTTGATGCCGGCGAACCAGAACTCGAACTCGCCGAAGGAGCCCACCGAAAACAGGTTGCTGCCCACCATCAGCACCATGAGTCCGAACGCGAGCGGCCACAGCGGCACGTCGCCCAACCAGTAGGTGAGGATCTTCGCGCCCGCCACCGCCTCGAAGCCGACGACCACGACCCAGAAGTACCAATACAGCCAGGCGACCGAGAAGCCGGCCCAGTTGCCCAGCGCGTCGCTGGCGTACGCTGCGAATGAACCGGTGGTGGGTCGCGTGGTTGCCATTTCACCCAGCATGCGCATCACCAGCACGATGAGCACGCCGGTCACGGCATAGGTGAGAAACGAGGCGGGGCCGGTATTGAGAATGACCGCCGCCGAGCCGACGAACAAGCCGGCTCCGATCACGCCGCCAAGGGCGATCATGGTCAGATGGCGTTGCTTCAGGCCCTTCTTGAGCTCAGTTTGGCACGTGGGTGTGCTCATGTTTTGTCTCCCTGTACTTGTAGACCACGGCACCCGCGTGCCGCGGCCTTCGGGAGACTAGCACCGCGAACTGGCGCGCAGTTCGCTCTTCACTGACGCGTTGTTTTTGACCTTTGACGCAGAGGTTTTCGGTACGCCGGCACACGCCGCGGCGTACACCTTGCGTTGCAACCTGCTCGTGCTTAGAAAGTCTTGTAGGGCAGGAACTTGCCCGAAAGAACGACGTTCACGCGGTCACCCTTGGGGTCGGATTCGCGGCTGATGTCCATCTTGAAGTCAATGGCGCTCATGATGCCGTCGCCGAACTCCTCGTGGATCAGCTCCTTGATGGTGGTGCCATAGACGTTGACGACTTCGTACCAACGGTAGATCAGCGGATCGGTCGGAATGGCGGTCGGCAGCGAGCCCTTGTAGGGCACGATCTGCAGCCACTTCTGCTCCTCGCCGGTCAGCTCGAAGATCTCGCCGAGTACGGCTGCCTGCTCCGAGGTGGCGGTCATCTGGCCCAGGCACAGCGCCGTCGTCCATTCCTTCGACTGACCGACCTTGGCGGCAATGGATTCCCAGGTCAGGCCATTGGCAACCTTGGCGGTGATGATCTTTTCGGTGACGTCGTTGCGATTCATGAGTTGCTCCTTCTGAAATGGTGCATGGCGGAAGAGAGTTGAAGAAAGTCAGGCCGAAGGCGGCGCACCCAGCGCGCGGCTGACGAGAAAATCGACGATGTGGTTGCGCAGCTCGTAGTAGCCGTCCAGGTGGTGCAGGCCACGCCGGGTGCGCTCGCGCGGGAGCGGATTGACCACGACTTCGGCAATGCGGCCGGGCACGTATCGCCCATCCGGTGCGTCGTGGCCATTGCTCATGAGCAGGATGCGATCGGCCAGCAGGATGGCTTCGTCCACGTCGTGCGTGATCATGAAGACCGTCTGCGCCGTCTCGCGCACGATGGCCATGAGTTCGTCCTGGATCGTGCCGCGCGTCAACGCGTCAAGCGCGCCGAAGGGTTCGTCGAGCAGCAGCATGCGCGGCTGGATCGAGAAGGCGCGTGCGATGCCCACACGCTGCTTCATGCCGCCGGACAGCTGCGCCGGCTTCTTGTCGATGGCGGCGCTCAAGCCCACCAGGTCGACAAAACGCCGCACCTGCGCATCGACCTGCTCACGGCTCCATTGCGGCCAGCGCGATTCCACGGCGAACGCGATGTTGCGCCGTACGGTCAGCCAGGGCATGAGGGCATGGCCCTGGAAGACAACGCCACGCTCCAGGCCTGGGCTGTCGATCTCGCGACCGCTCATCAGCACATGGCCGGCGCTGGCCTGCTCCAGGCCGGCCAGCACGTTCAGGATGGTCGTCTTGCCGCAGCCGGAATGGCCGATCACGCAGACGAACTCGCCCGCATTCAGCGCGAAGTCGACACCGGCGAATACCGGGCGCCCCGGCACGAAGGCCTTGCCCAGCCCTTCCACGCGCAGCAGCGGTGCATCGACCGAAGGCGGTGTTGAAAGGTCCGGTGGTGGCGCGGCAACGGCCGCTGGCGGATAGGTGGGGCTGAGCATTTCACTCCACATAGGTCACCAGCTTCTGCAAAGACGCGAACATGCGGTCCAGCAACATGCCCACCACGCCGATCAGCACGATCGCCAGGATCACATGCGTGAGCGACAGGTTGTTCCACTCGTTCCAGACGAAGTAGCCGATACCGGTGCCGCCCACCAGCATCTCGGCCGCCACGATCACCAGCCAGGCGATGCTCATGCTGATGCGCATGCCCGTCAGGATGGTGGGCGCCGCAGCCGGCAGGATCACCCGCAGTGCCTTGCGCATGGGCGTCACCTCCAGCGTGCGCGCCACGTTCAGCCACTCGCGCCGTACCGATGCCACGCCGAAAGCCGTGTTGAGCAGCATGGGCCAGACCGAGCAGATGAAGATCACGAACACCCCCGAGACCGAGCTGTCCTTGATGGTGTAGAGCGCCAGCGGCATCCACGCCAGCGGACTGATCGGCTTGAGCACCTGGATGAACGGATCCAATGCCTTGTGCAGAAGCGGACTCATGCCGATCAGGAAGCCCAGCGGCACCGCCACCACGCAGGCGAGCAGAAAGCCCAGCGCGACGCGGCCGAGCGAATAGGCCAATTGCACGGCAATGCCCTTGTCGTTGGGCCCGTTGTCGTAGAAGGGATTCGACAACTGGCGCCACGCCGCCTCGGCCATCTGCGCCGGCGTCGGAAAGCCGCTGCTCTTCTCGGCACCGGGGTCCTTGCCCATCAGCTTGGCGTATTCGAGCTGCTCCGGCGTCATGGACGCCGGAGCACCCGAGCCTGCTTCGGGCAAGGTGACGACATGCCACAGCGCCAGCAGCGACAAGGCAATGCAAAGCGACAGCAGCGTCGCCTGCCACTGGGTTCGCGTCATGCCGCGGCGGCCTTCTGGATCGCGAAGCTGTTCAAGTACTCGTCAGGACGTGCCGGATCGAACTCCTTGCCCATCACCTTGAACTTGCGATAGGCGCCCTCTGGCGGGCGGAAGCCCACCTGCGACATGTACTTCTTGGCGTCGGTCAGCAGGAACACCTGCTCCGCGATGGTGCGGTAGTCCACCTCGCCCTTGACGTAGCCCCAGCGCTTCATCTGCGTGAGCATCCACACCGCCATGCTCTGCCAGGGCATGGGATCGAAGGTTGCGCGATCGGGCACGTCGCGGATGTTGCCCAGCCCGTCGGCGAACTTGCCGGTGAGCACCTGTGCCACCACGGTTTCGGGCTGGTTGAGGTACTGGGTGGGCGAGATCACCTTGGCGATCAACGCCCGGTCCTTCGTCTGATTGGCCATGTAGCTGGCCGTCAGGACCGCGCGATAGAGGGCCGCAAAAGTGTTGGGGTTCTGCTGGATGAACGCTTCGCTCATGCCGAAGGCGCAACAGGGGTGGCCGTCCCAGATCTCCTTCGAAAGGATATGGATGAAGCCCACCTCGTCGTACACGGCGCGTTGGTTGAACGGATCCGGCCCCAGAAAGCCATCGATGTTGCCGGCGCGCAGGTTGGCCACCATCTCCGGCGGTGGCGTCACGCGGATCTGCACGTCGGTGTCGGGGTTCACGCCATGCTCGGCCAGGTAGTAGCGCAGCAGGAAGTTGTGCATGCTGTACTCGAACGGAACGGCGAACTTGAAGCCCTTCCACTGCTTGGGGTCGCGCTTGTCCTTGTGCTTGACGTGCAGCGTGATGGCCTGGCCGTTGGTGTTCTGGATGCTGGCGACTTTCATCGCCGACCGGTTCGAGCCCATGCCCATCGAGATGGCCAACGGCATGGGCGACAGGAAGTGGCTCGCGTCGTACTCCTTGTTGAGCATCTTGTCGCGGATCAGCGCCCAGCCTGCCGTCTTGTTGAGCTGGACGTTCAGCCCTTCCTTGCGATAGAAGCCCAGCGGGTCGGCCATGATCAGCGGACTGGCGCAGGTGATGGCGATGAAGCCGATTTTGAGGTCCTTCTTTTCCAGCGGACCGCGCTCTTGCGCCATGGCTTGCAGCGCGCCCACGGGCAGCAGCGAGGCGATGGCCGCCCGTGCCGTGCCCGCGCCCACCGCCTTCAGGAAACGCCGGCGCACGCCATCGTGCGGAAAGATCGCCTTGACCAGCGTCGCCTCGACGAAGTCACGCGAAAGCTCTTCCTCGCTCTGGCGGGCCACGGCAAGTTCCTTGCCGGCGGACGGCGTGAACAGCGCATGCTGGTCAGGCGCATGGTCCTCGCCACAGGCGCAACGCATCAGCAGCGGGCGGTCGGCGTCGTAGGCGTCGTAGCTCGGGCTTGGGCTCGTGGCCTTGTCGGTCGGAGTGGTCATGGGCAGTCACCTGTTTGCGAATGAACGTGCATCGCTCATCGCAAACGCCGCGCCAGGAACGCCCGCCACAAGTCTCGATGCAGGAAATCGCGCCGCGCAGCGCTACGCCGTGTAAGGCCAGCCCTACAAGTTCAGGCCGCTGGATCGCCGCGAGCGTGCCGCTCGGCGTAGAGCGCGAGCTCCACATCGTTTCGCGTCCCCGTCTTTTCCAGGATGCGGGCGCGGTAGGTGCTGACGGTATTGGGCGCCAATTGAAGCCTTGCACCAATCTCGGTCACGTTGTGCCCCGTCGTGAGCAGGCGGAACACCTGGTACTCGCGGTGCGACAGGGCTTCGTGGCCGACGCGCGCCCGATCCCGGTCGAGCGCGCCGGCCAGTTGTTCGGCCGTCGCCGGGGTGATGTAGCGCCCACCCGCCGCCACCTTGCGCACTGCCGCGATCATGTCGTCCGGGTCCGCGCCCTTGTTGAGGTAGCCAGCCGCGCCCAGGCGGATGCAGCGCACGGCGTACTGCCGCTCGGGGTAGGTGCTGAGCATGAGCACCGGCAGCATGGGCCAACCCTTGCGCAGGGCCTGCAGCACGTCCAGCCCGTCGCCCTCAGGCATGGCGATGTCCAGCAGCACGACATGCAGCGCCGGCGGGCCGCCTGACGCCTGCACCGCGGCCAGCGCCTCCGCGCCACTGGTGGCCTCGGCGGCGATCTCGATCTCCGGCGCATCGGCCAGCACCTGCTTGAGGCCCTCGCGCACGATGCGATGGTCGTCTGCGAGCAGGACTCGGATCGGAGCGCTCATGGGCGTTCCGCCGCCTGGGCAGCGATTGGCAGCCGCAAGTCGAATGCGCACCCCTGCCCGAGGCGGCTCTCGATGGTCAGCGTGCCGCCCAGGTGCAGTGCGCGCTCACGCATGCCCATCACGCCGTAGGCATCAGGCGCGTCGAAGGCCTCCGGCAATGCGCCGCGGCCGTCGTCCTGCACGCGCAGGGCCAGCAACCCCGGCGTGCATTCGATGCGCACCCGAACCCGCCGAGCCTGCGCATGCCGGCCGATGTTCGACAGCATCTCCTGGAAGATGCGGAACACCGCCATCGCCGCCGGCTCGGGCAGTTCGGGCAACGGCGCATCCGGCACATCCCAATCCAGCGCCAGTTCGCCAGCCTGGGCGAATTCCTGCGCCTGCCATTCGAGCGCTGCCCACAGGCCCTGATGGTCAAGGATGCTGGGACGCAGGTCGGTGATGATGCGGCCCACGTTGTCCACCGCGCTTTCGATCAAGCGGCTCATGTTTCCGCACTTGCAGCGCATGCGATCGCGCATGGCCTGCGCCTCCCCCGGCTCGCGCGCCTGCTGCTCTCCCAGGCGCTTGTCCAGCCAGTTGACGTCCATGCGCAGTGCGACCAGCAGACTGCCCAGTTCATCGTGGACCTCTCTGGCGATGCGGGTCCGCTCTTCCTCACGCACCGATTCGAGATAGGCGGACAGTTCGCGCAACTGGCCCAGCGCAGCGGAAAGCTCGCGGGTGCGCTCGTTCACGCGTTGCTCCAATTCGTCCTTGGCGCGCTGGAGCGCCTGCTCCGCCCGCTTGCGCTCGGTGATGTCCAAGAACGTGATGACGGCGCCACGCACCTGTTCGCCATCCAGGATCGGGTGGCTCGAATACTCCACGGCGAAGGCGCTGCCATCGCGCCGCCAGAACACCTCCGTGTCGATGCGGCAAGGCAAACCCTGCCGGAAGGCGTTGAAGATGGGGCACTCGCTGTCCGGGTAGGCGCTGCCGTCGGCATGCGAATGGTGCGTCAGCCAGTGCATGTTGCGGCCGAGCACTGCATCCGCCTCCCAACCGAGCATGCGCGCGCCGGCAGGATTGATGAACATGCAGTGGCCTGCAAGGTCGATGCCGAAGATGCCCTCCCCGGTCGACTCGAGCAGCAGGCCGAGTTGCCGCTGCCAGAGCGGATCGGCCGCGACGCTGGGGGCGCAGGGGGAAAGGGTGGCAAGGGCCGGGGACATGGCCAGCCGGCATGCAACCGCCGTGCCGGGTCAGTGCGACCGCCCCCGCTGGTTCAGCCTTGCTTCAGACGGGCCAACAGGCCTGCGGTGGAGGCGTCCAGGCCGGTCACGTCGCCCGATGAGAGCCGCGGCTCGAGGTCCTTGGCCAGCACCTTGCCCAGTTCCACGCCCCATTGGTCGAAGCTGTTGAGCCCCCACAAAGCGCCGCTGGTGAACACACGGTGCTCGTACATCGCGATGAAGGCACCCAGCGATTCGGGCGTGAGCCGCTCCAGCACAAAGAAGGTGCTGGGCCGGTTGCCCGGGAAGTCGCGGTGTCCGCCTGCATCGGCGCGCCCCTGCATCAGCGCCTGGGCCTGGGCCAAGGCGTTGGCCAGCAACGCCGGATGATGGCCCGACAAGTCGTGATCAGCATCGCGCACCGCGAGGAATTCCAGCGGGACGACGTCGGTGCCCTGGTGCAGCATCTGGAAGTAGGCATGCTGGCCGTTCGTGCCCGGCTCGCCCCACAGCACGGGCGACGTGCCAAACGGCAGCGCGGCGCCCTGCAGGTCCACGCGCTTGCCATTGCTTTCCATCTCCAGTTGCTGCAAGTAGGCGGGCAGCCGGCGCAGCGCGCTGTGATAAGGAGCGATGCAGCGGCTGGTAAAGCCTAGGAAGTTGCGATACCAGACATCGAGCAGGCCCAGGCGCACCGGCAGGTTCTTCGCCAGCGGCGCGGTGCGAAAGTGCTCGTCCATCGCATGCGCGCCTGCCAGTAGCTTTCGGAAGCCGTCCGAGCCGATGGCCAGCGCGATGGGCAGGCCGATCGCCGACCACAGCGAATAGCGGCCGCCCACCCAGTCCCAGAAGCCGAAGGTGGTCTCGATGCCGAATTCGCGCGCCGCCGCCACATTGGTGGTCAGCGCCGCGAAGTGGCGCGCCACGTCCTTGCCGCCGGACTGCTCGAACCAGCGTCGCGCGGATCGGGCATTGGCCATCGTCTCGGCGGTGGTGAACGTCTTCGACGCGACCAGGAACAAGGTGTGCTCCGGGGCCAGTCCCTTGAGCACACCCGCAAGTTCATGGCCGTCGACGTTCGAGACGAAATGAAAGCGCTTGCCCGGCGCCACGAATTCGGCCAGCGCCAGCACCACCATCTGCGGGCCAAGGTCGGAGCCGCCGATGCCGATGTTGACCACATCGGTGATCGTGTGATCGGCGCGGATGGTCTCGGCGTATTCCAGCATCGCGTCGAGCGTCTCGTGGACCTTCGCCAGCTCGCCGGCCACGCCGCTCCTGCTGCCGGGCGGCACCGCGCCCTGCGCGCGCAGGAGCGTGTGCATCACGGCCCGGTCTTCGGTGCTGTTGATGTGTTCGCCCGCGAACATGGCGTCGCGCCGCGCCTGCAGCCCGCATTGCTGGGCCAGGTCCAGCAGCAGCTCCTGCGTGCGCTGGTCGATGAGGTTCTTCGACAGGTCGGCGAAGACATGCGGCGCCTCCTGACTGAAGCTGGCGAAGCGACCGGCATCGGCCGCGAAGGCCTGGCGCAGATCGAAGCCGCGGCCGACCTTGTCGGCGTGCTGCTGCAGTGCTTGCCAGGCGGGGGTTCGGTCGCAGCGAACGGTCATGCAGCCTCCGTCATCAGCTTTTCGAGCTTGACCGCATCGGCCGCAAATGCGCGGATGCCCTCGGCCAGCTTCTCGGTGGCCATGGCGTCTTCGTTGAGCGCCAGGCGGAAGGCCGCTTCGTCCAGCGTGACGCGCGCGATGTCGCGCGTGCCCGCGGCCTGCGGGTCGAGCGCACGGACCAGGGGAGCGTCGCTGTTCGGACGGCTCGACAACTCGGCGAGCAGCTCCGGGCTGATTGTCAGCAGGTCGCAGCCCGCCAAGGCGGCGATCTGGCCGACGTTGCGGAAACTCGCGCCCATCACTTCGGTCTCGATGCCGTGGCGCTTGTAGTAGTCGTAGATTTGCCGCACCGACTTCACACCGGGATCGTTGGGGCCGGCATTCGCCGCTTCGTCCCAGCTTGCACCGGCAGATTTCTTGTACCAGTCGTAGATCCGCCCCACGAAAGGCGAGATCAACTTGACCCCGGCATCACCGCATGCCGCAGCCTGGCAGAAGGAAAAGAGAAGCGTCAGGTTGGTATGGATGCCTTTCTGCTCCAGCCGACGGGCCGCCTCGATACCTTCCCAGGTCGACGCCACCTTGATCAGCAGGCGAGATGCGGTGTCGATCCCTTCGGCCCGATACAAGCCGACGATGCGCTCCGCGCGCGCCACCGTGGCATCAGCATCGAAACTGAGCCGGGCGTCGACCTCGGTCGACACGCGGCCGGGAATGATCGAAAGGATCTCGCAGCCGAAGCGCACCAGCAGTCGATCGATCTTTTCGTCCATCGGCAGGCCGTCGTGCTTGCGCAGCACGTCGTCGAGCAAAGGGCGATAGTCGCTCTTCTGCACTGCCTTGAGGATCAGCGACGGATTGGTGGTCGCATCCTGCGGCTTGAAGGCGTCGAGCTGGCGAAAGTCGCCGGTGTCGGCAACCACGGTGGTCCATTGGCGAAGGGCGTCGAGCTGGTTCATGCGGTCATTATCTCGCCGGCTCACTACAGCACGTGTGCGCCCTGTCCGACGCTGCCGCCGCGCCTCGGTGGGTACCGTGGGAGTCGACACAACGAAACCTCGGGAGCCATCCTCATGAAACCTCGTCGCCATTACCGCGCCGACGTAGACAACTACGCGCCTGCCCGGCGCCCCGGCCCGCGTGGGCCTTCCGCCGGAACCACGGCCCTGGCTTTTGCGCTGGGCGGTGTGCTGGCGCTTGCAGCCATCGGCGGCGCCAAGGCAGTGCGAGCGCAAGCTGCCACCGCAGGCCCGGCGGACGGCGCGCCATTGATGCGCGCCGGTCTTCAGGCCGTGGCGCCCGTCGATCTGCAGCGCTATGCCGGCCTGTGGCACGAGCAGGCCCGACTGCCCAACCGTTTCGAAAAGGACTGCACCGGCGCAGTCACCGCCGAATACACGCCGATGCCCGATGGCACGGTGCAGGTCGTCAATCGCTGCGTGCGGGACGACGGGCGCGTGGACGAGGCGATGGGCATCGCACGGCCCGTTCAGGTCTCCGGCCAACCGGGTGCCGGCCGGCTCAAGGTGCGCTTCGCCCCGAGTTGGCTCGGCTGGTTGCCGTTCGTCTGGGGCGACTACTGGATCCTCAAACTCGATCGCGACTACGAAGTCTCGCTGGTCGGCACGCCTGACCGCGAGTACCTCTGGGTGCTATCGCGCGCTCCTCGGCTCGACGAGGCCGTGTTGCAGGCCCATCTGGACTACGCCCGCAGCCTCGGCTTCGATGTCGATCGTGTGATCCGCGTCGCTCAATGACTTGAACAACCGTTAAAGTCGGGCCGAACAACAGCGGCCTGGCACGAAATCGGCTCGTGGCCGCCTGAAGAGCAACTTCCAGGTGACTGCGGCCCATGAGCTTTGATCTCGTACTTTTCGGTGGCACCGGCGACCTGGCATGGCGAAAGCTCATGCCGGCGCTTTTCCAGGCATTCAGGCACGGCAGCCTGCCGGACGGAGGCCGCATCATCGGCGTGGCCCGTGACGAGCTGTCGGACGACGACTATCGCGAGCTGATCCGCTCCCGCTTCAAGGCCGTGGAAGGCGCCAAGCGGCCGACCGAGGAGGAGTTCAAGGCCTTCGCGTCGATGCTCTACTTTCTGCGTATGGATCTGTCGCGTCCCGAAGACTATGCGCGGCTCGCGGAAATGATCAGCGGACGCGGGGCGGATACGGTGGTGATGTACCTCGCCACCGCACCTAACCTGTTCACCGCAGTGGTCAAGCAGATTGCGGCTGCGGGCTTGAACACCCCTCGCACCCGCATGGTGCTCGAAAAGCCTCTTGGCCATGACCTGGCCTCGAACCGGGCCATCAACGATGCGGTGCAGGAAGTGCTGAGCGAGAACCAGATCTTCCGCATCGACCACTACCTCGGCAAGCCGTCGGTGCAGAACCTGTTCGCGATGCGGTTCGGCAACGCCTTGTTCGAGCCCATCTGGCGGCGTGAACACGTGGCCAACATCCAGATCACCATCGCCGAGGACCTCGGCGTCGAAAAGCGCGGCAGCTTCTACGACCAGACGGGTGCCTTGCGTGACATGGTGCAAAACCATGCGCTGCAGCTGGTGTGCGCGCTTGCGATGGAGCCGCCGATCAACGCGCATGCCGACGCCATCCGAGACGAAAAGCTCAAGGTGCTTCGATCGCTCAAGCCTTGGACAGCCGAATCGATCGGCCTGCATGCCGTGCGCGGTCAATACGCGGCCGGAACGGCGTACGGAGAACGGGTTGGCGGCTACCTGGATGAGCCCGGTGTCGATCCTGACAGCCGCACCGAAACTTTCGTCGCGCTTCGCACCGAGATCGCCAACTGGCGCTGGGCCGGCGTTCCGATCTATCTGCGCACGGGCAAGCGGCTGTCGTCGCGCGATGCGCGCATCGAGATCAACTTCCGCGCCGTGCCGCACGCGATCTTCCGTGTGCCCGCTGGCAATGCGAACAAGCTGGTGATCAACCTTCAGCCCAAGGACGGGTTGGAGTTGCATCTGCTCGCGCAAGGCCAGGATCAGCGCGCCCGCACGAATGGCCACAGCGCCCGCGCCGCGCAGTCGCTTGCGCCGGTGCAACTGGACCTCGACTTCGACAAGCGCTTCGGCTCCGAGCGGGTGGGTGCCTATGAGCGCTTGCTGCTGGACGTGATCGACGGTCGCTTGAATCTCTTCGTGCGCCGCGACGAACAGGAAGAAGCCTGGCGCTGGGTCGAACCGCTGCTCGACAGCTGGGGTGCGGATGGGCGCCCGCGAAGCTACGCTGCCGGCACGTGGGGGCCAAGCACATCCAGCGCGATGATCGCGCGCGACGGCTTCGCCTGGGGCGAAGAACAGTAGCCTGACAGCGCCCGCCGTGGCGAGCCGGGCCGCCGGTCGCTGCGGTGCTAGATGCGGCCTTCTTCGACCGCGTGGCAGGCCACACGAATCCCACCGATCTGCAGCAGCTTGGGCCGCTCGACCTTGCAGCGCTCGTTCGCGTGCGGGCATCGTGGGTGGAAGGTGCACCCTGGCGGCGGCGACAAGGGATTGGGCACCTCGCCCTGCACCGGCGTGCGCGCACGACCGACCGCATGCATCTGCGGGATCGCGTCGAGCAGCATGCGGGTGTACGGATGGCGCGGCGACTCGAACAGCTCCCGCTTCTCGGCGATCTCGACGATGCGGCCCAGATACATCACGCCCACGCTGTCGCTCACATGGCGCACCACGGCAAGGTTGTGCGAGATGAACAGGTAGGTCAGCCCGCGCTCGCGCTGCAGGTCCTTCATGATGTTGAGCACCTGCGCCTGCACGCTGACGTCGAGCGCAGACGTGGGCTCGTCGCACACCAGGAACTCCGGCGCCGTGGCGAGCGCCCGCGCAATGGAGATGCGCTGGCGCTGCCCGCCCGAGAACTGGTGCGGATACTTCACGCGATCCAGTGGACTCAGGCCCACCGACTGAAGCAATTCGCCCACCCGGTCGAGCAGCGCATCGCCATCGGTGACGAGGCCATGCTCAAGCAAGGGCTCTGCAACGATGTCCTGGACCTTCCAGCGGGGGTTGAGACTCGCGTAAGGATCCTGGAAGATCATCTGGATGCGCTTGCGCAAAGCCCGACCTTGGCCCGATGCAAAGGTGGCGTGGGCGTCCTGTCCGTCGAAGGTCACGGAGCCTCGGCTGGGCGCATAGAGGCCGACCAGCAGGCGCGCCACGGTGCTCTTGCCGCATCCGGATTCACCGACGAGGGCCAGCGTCTTGCCACGCTCGATGGAAAAGCTCACGCCATCAACGGCATGCAGCAGTGTTCGCGGCCTGCGTTCCAGCACTCGATTGAGCCACGGGGCCGAGACGTCGAACGTCTTGGCCAGGTCGTGAACCTCGACCAGCGTGCGCGTTTCCACAGCGGCTTCGGTACTCATGCGCCTACCTCCGCCGCGCTGTGCGCATCGTGGAGCCAGCAGGCCGCGCGTGTGGCGCCTGCGGCCATCAGCTCAGGCCGTTCGCGAGAGCATCGGTCAAAGGCCTGCGGGCAGCGCGGATGGTAGGCGCAGCCGCTGGGAATGGCATTGAGCCGAGGCATGGCGCCATCGATCTGGTTGAGGCGCTCGCGGTCTTGGCTCATGTCGGGAATGGAGGCCATCAGGCCCGCGGTGTAGGGATGCGCCGGCTCGTGGATGACCTGGGCAACCGGGCCGATCTCGGCAATGCGTCCGGCATACATCACGGCCACACGGTCGCAGGTCTCGGCAATCACGCCCATGTCATGCGTGATGAGCATGACGGCCGCGCCGCGCTCATGGCACAGGCGCTTGAGCAGCGAAATGATCTGCGCCTGGATCGAGACGTCGAGCGCGGTGGTCGGTTCGTCGGCCACGATCAGCGTCGGCTCCGCCGCCAGCGCCAGCGCGATGACCACACGCTGGCGCATGCCGCCGGAGAACTGATGCGGGTAGTGGTCGATACGCTGGGCCGCTGCCGGAATGCCGGTGTCCTCAAGAAGGCCGATGGCACGGCGTCGCGCCTCGGCGGACGTGACCGGCAGGTGCGCACGGATGGTCTCTTCGATTTGCTGTCCCACCGTGTACAGCGGGTTGAGCGAGGTCAGCGGGTCCTGGAAGATCGCGCCAATGCGCCGCCCGCGGATGTGCTGCATGCGAGCATGGCCGAGGTGATCGATGCGTTCGCCCTGCAGGATGATCTCGCCGCCAGCCACTCGCGCCGGGGGTTCCAGCAGTCCGATGATGGAAGCGCCCGTGAGCGACTTGCCGGCGCCGGATTCGCCGACCACGCCCAGGATCTCGCCGGGTTCGATCGAAAACGAGATGTCGTTCAGCGCGCGCAGCGAGCCGCGCCGGTTGGGAATCTCGACCACGAGGTTCTTGACTTCAAGCAATGCCATGGGTGCGTGCCGATCAGCGCAGTCGTGGGTTGAGCGCGTCGCGCAGCCAATCGCCCAGCAGGTTCACCGACAAGGCGATCAGCACCAGGGTGATGCCAGGAAAGACGGTCATCCACCATTCGCCGGAATAGAGAAACTGGTTGCCGTTGCTGATCAGAGTGCCGAGCGACGGCGAAGTGGGCGGGACACCCACGCCCAGGAAGGACAAGGTGGCCTCGGTGATGATGGCCGTTGCCACCTGGATCGTCGAGATGACGAACACCGGCCCCAGCACGTTGGGCAGCACATGCTTGCGCATGATCCGCAGCGGCGAGACACCGGTGACGCGTGCGGCCTGAACGTATTCCTTGTTGCGCTCCACCAGCGTGGATCCGCGGACGGTGCGCGCGTAGTCCACCCACTTGGTCAGGGCGATGGCCAGGATCAGCACGCCGAAGGCGACGGTGTTGTGCGCATCCGGAAAGAGTGCGCGTCCGACGCCGGCGATCAGCAAAGCAATGAGGATGGCCGGGAACGAAAGCATCACGTCGCAAAGCCGCATGAGGAACGCATCGATCCAGCCGCCCCGAAAACCGGCGATGAGCCCCAGCGTCACGCCCACGATCATCGACAGGATGACCGAGGCGATGCCCACCACCAGCGAGATGCGTGCGCCATACATCAGTGTCGAGACGATGTCGCGCCCCTGTTCATCGGTACCGAGCAGGTACTTGGTGGAGCCATCCGCCATCCATGCCGGTGGCAGGCGCGCATCCGACAGTTCGAGCGTGGACAGGTCGTACGGATTGTGAGGTGCGAGCCACGGCGCGAAGATGGCGCAGAACACGCAGAAGAAGCCGACCACCGCCGCGGCGATGGCCACCGGCGAAGTGCGGAAGCTGTAGCCGACGTCGCCGTCGAACCAGCGCTTGAGAAGACTGATCATCCGTGGGATTGTGGGGAACCGCGTAAGAGGCCGACAGCGACACCGGTTCGGGTGTCGCTGTCGCAGGTCAGGCCAACGCCGCTATGGCGATGGCCATCGTCTTCGATCACTTGTCGCTGATCGACATCCACTTGAAGAGCATGAAGTTGTCGGCCAGCTGAACGAGCTTGACCTTCTTGCTCACGCCCCAAGCCAGCGACTGCTGGTGCAGGGGCAGGTGGCCGATGTCTGCGGTGTGCAGTTCAAACGCTTCCTTGATCATCTGGTCGCGCTTGGACTTGTCGGTCTCGGCCTGGATCTTCTTGGTCAGCTCGTCGAGCTTGGGGTTGCTGTAGGCGCCCAGGTTGAACTGGCCCGTACCGCTATCGTCGGGCGTGGCCATCAACGCGTTGAGCGCGTTGTGCGCGTCATAGGTCGATGGCGTCCAGCCGAGCATGTAGAAGCTGGTGTCGCGGCGCAGGATCTTCGGGAAGTAGGTGCCCTTCGTTTCGGCAACCAGGTTGATCTTCACGTTGATCTTGGCCAGGTTGGCGGCAACGGCCTGGCAGATCTGGGCGTCGTTCACATAGCGATCGTTCGGGCAGTTCATCGACACTTCGAAGCCCTGCGGATAGCCCGCATCGGCCAGCAGCTTCTTGGCGGCTTCCACGTCGTAAGGCAGGCGCTTGTCCTGGGCTTCGTTCCAGCCGTTGATGCCGGGGCCCACCATGAGCGCGGTGGGCCGCGAAGCGCCGCGCATCACGGTGCGCTTGATGCCCTCGATGTCGATGGCCTGGTAGAAGGCCTGGCGCACCCGCTTGTCCTTGAACGGGTTCTTTCCCTTGACGCTCGAGTAGAGCAATTCGTCGCGCTTCTGGTCCATGCCCAGGAAGATGGTGCGCAATTCGGGGCCGACGACCACGGTGGCGTTGGGCGTGGCGTTGACGCGCGCAACGTCCTGCACCGGCACCGGCTCCATCACATCGACCTCGCCCGACAGCAGTGCAGCGACGCGCGTCGAGGGGTTGCCGATCTTGGTGAAGATGACTTCCTGCACGTTGCCTTCGATCTTGCCCCAGTAGTTGGGGTTGCGCTGGAAGGTGGTGCGTACGTCAGGCTGGCGCTCGCGCACGATGAACGGACCCGTGCCGTTGGCCTTGAACGATGCGGTGTTCTCGATGCCCTTGCGGCGATCCACCGGTTGCGTGGCCTTGTTTTCCTCGCACCACTTCTTGCTCATGATGGCCACTTGCGAGACCACGTCGGGGAGGATCGGGAACGGCACCTTGGTCTCGATTTCCACGGTGTGGTCGTCGATCTTGCGCACTTCCTTGAAGTCGTTGGTGTAGCTCTTCATGTCAGAGCCTTCACCAGCGGCGCGCGCCATGCTGAACACCACGTCGTCGGCCGTGAACGGCGTGCCGTCGTGGAACTTGACGCCCTTGCGCAGTTCGAAGCGCCACACCGTCGGGCTGGTCTGCTTCCAGCTGGTCGCCAGCAGCGGCGCAAGGCTGAGATCCTTGTTGCGGCCGGTGAGCGTCTCGTAAACGTTTTGCGTCACGCTCAACTGCAGCGACTCGTTGAGCGAATGCGGGTCCATCGAAAGGGCATCGCCCTGGTTGGCGATGCGGATGGTCTGGGCATTTGCCGCCAGGCTGGCCACCGAAAGCGCGACAGCCACCGACGCCGCAAGCATGGTCCGCTTAAAACTCATGAATCACTCCTCGAAAATGGTAAATAGCTAGACGGTGGATGATGCTTGCAATTCCGATGCCCGAACCTTGGCGTTTTCCATTGCCTGTCCGCCGGCCGAAAGCGGCATTCCCTGCTCGATCAGACCAGCGTGCATCGCCGCGCCCAGAGGCAGGATCTCGTCGTTGAAGTCGTAGCGGCTGTTGTGCAGGTACGCGCCCTCCTTCACGCCCTGGCCGATGCGCAGGTAGGCGCCAGGCTTGACGCCCAACATGAATGAGAAGTCTTCGGCGCCCATGCTCGGCTCCATGTTGCGCTCCAGGTTGCGCGCCCCCACGAGGGCCTGGGCCACGTCGCCGGCAAACAGCGCTTCCGCGGCGGTATTGATCGTGGCTGGGTAGATCTTCTCGAACTTCACCTGAGCGCTCGCGCCGAATCCCCGCGCCACCGAACTGCACAGTTCGACTAGACGCCATTCGACCTCCGCCTGGACCTTCGGGTTGAACGTGCGAACGGTACCCACCAGCGTCGCCCTACCCGGAACAACGCTGAACGCACCCAGGTCGCCGGCCTGCATCGCACACAAGCTGACCACGGCAGTGTCCAGCGGCCGGACGTTGCGCGACACGATGGTCTGGATGGCGGTAATGAGGTGCGCCGTGACCACCACCGGATCCACCGTCTGGTAGGCGTGCGCGCCATGGCCGCCTTTGCCCGTCACGTCGATGGTGATCCGGTCCGCCGCCGCCATCATCGGCCCGGAATTGATGCCGACTGTACCGGGCGCCATGCCCGGCCAGTTGTGCATGGCGTACACGGAGTCGACTGGAAAGCGTTCGAACAAGCCTTCTTCGACCATCACGCGCGCACCGGCAAACCCTTCTTCGCCCGGCTGGAAGATCAACACGGCCGTGCCGTCGAAGTGTCGGGTGGCGGCCAGATAGCGCGCGGCGCCCACGAGCATGGCGGTGTGGCCATCGTGCCCACAACCGTGCATCAAGCCGCCTTTGGCGGATCGCCAGGCAAAGTCGTTGTCCTCGCACATGGGCAGTGCGTCCATGTCGGCACGAAGTCCGATCATGCGGCCACTTCCCGTGGACTGACCGCGGATAACCGCCACGACGCCTGTCTTTCCAATGCCCGTGTGAATCTCGTCGACGCCTGCTGCCCGCAGGGCCTCCTCGACGCGGGCGGAGGTGTAGACCTCCTCGAATCCCAGCTCTGGATGGGCATGGAGGTCACGCCGCAGCGCGGTCAATTCGGGATGGAAGCGCGCAATGTGGGCGAAGGCGCGCCCATTGGCCTGGTAGCGAATCGTGCTCATGTTCAATGCCCTGCCTGCGTCGACACGCGCAGGCGGGGATCCACAACGAAGTAAAGCATGTCCACCACCAAGTTGATGGTGACAAAGATCAGGGCGATGAGGCAGAGATACGCCGCCATGATCGGAATGTCGGCATAGGTGACGGCCTGGATGAAGAGCAGGCCCATGCCCGGCCACTGGAACACCGTCTCGGTAATGATGGCGAAGGCGATCAACTGTCCGAGTTGCAGGCCGGTGATGGTCAGCACAGGCACCAGAGTGTTGCGCAGCGCATGGCCGAAATGAATGGCGCGGTCGGAAAGGCCCCGAGCCCGGGCGAACTTGATGTAGTCCGTGCGAAGCACTTCCAGCATCTCGGAACGCACGAGGCGCATGATCAGCGTGAGCTGGAAAACGGCCAGCGTGATCGCCGGCAGGATCATGTGCGCCCAACCGTCCATCGTCAGAAGGCCTGTGGTCCATCGGCCAATGCTCACCGTCTCGCCGCGTCCGAAGCTTGGCAGCCAGCCCAACCAGACGGAAAACACCAGGATGAGAAGAATGCCGATCAGGAAGGTCGGCAAAGACACGCCGAGCAGCGACAGCGACATGAACATCTGCGTGGTGAAGGTGCCGCGGCGAAGCGCCGCATAGACGCCCATTGGCACACCGATCACGACTGCGAGGATCGCGGCGACGATCGACAGTTCCAGCGTTGCCGGCAGACGTTCGATGATCAGGCGCGACACCTTGGCGCCCTGGCGCAGACTCAGCCCGAATTCGCCTTGGGCGGCATTGACCAGAAAGTGCCAGAACTGCACGAAGAAGGGGCGATCCAGTCCCAGGTCGGCGCGCATCTGGCGAATCTGTTCTGGCTTGGCATCTTGCCCCAGAAGAAAAACGACGGGGTCACCCACGTACTGGAACAGCAGGAAGGCGAAGAAGGCCACAACCACCATGACGATGATCGCCTGGGCCAGTCGGCGAAGCACAAAAGCAAGCATGTAGTCAGTATCCGAATTTCATTCAATACCGTGCAAGGCACGTGCCCGCGCACCCTTGGTGGATGGCCAGCGTCCACGAAACAAAAAAGGCCACCCGACTTGCGTCGAGTGGCCTTTTACGTCTTTCGATCAGAACTGGCCTAAGCCAGCGCTAGATCAGAACGAGTGACGGATACCGAAGTCGTAGCCGTACGAGCTGTCAGGCGTACCAGCCGTCACAGCACCGTTCAGGCCCAGGGGCATGCCGTTCTTGTTGTCGACGTAGGCGACGGTAGCGTACAGAGCGGTGCGCTTCGACAGGTTGTGCACGTAACCCAGGGCGAACTTCTGAGCCGACGGATCGTTGGCAACAGGGAAGTCTTCCAGGCGAGCGTACGAGTACGAAGCGCGGATCAGGCCAGGACCAACCGGGAAGGTTGCGCCAACCAGGCCGCCCCAAGCGGTGCGCTTGACATCAGCCAGGTAGGACGGATCGTAGGTGCGCTTGAGTTCGTACGAACCATACTCACCGAACAGCTTCATGAAACCGAAGTCCCAGGAAATGCCCGCGTTCCAGGTGAAGTTTTCGTCGTTGTAGCCAGCGTAGTACGACGAACCGATCGTGCCTTGACCAGCCGACAGAGCCACGTCGAGCGGGCCATTGGCGTAGCCGATACGGCCGCCGACGTAGTCGCCGCTGCGGGTGTCAGCGCCAGCCGGGGGCAGGCCGTCGGTGTACTTGGTCTTCTCGTCAAAGCCGTACTGGACTTGACCGTAGAAGCCGCCCAGGTTCGGGGGCAGGAAGTAGCCAACGGTGTTGCTCTGACGGACGTTGTCGCTATCGAAAGCCAGTGCGCCGACGCCGGTGGTGGTGCCCACGACGTTTTGCAGCACGTTGGTGCCTTGGCCGTTGGTGCCGAAGGGGTCGAACACGGTGTTGTTCCAGAAGGTCGGCTTGTAGTCACGACCCAGGCGGATTTCACCGAAACCACCCGACAGGCTGACCGTCGAACGACGGTTGAACAGCTGACCGGTCACCGAGCCCGAACCAGCACCGCCGGCGTCGTTGCTCAGACCAGCTTCCAGCCAGAAGCTAGCAGCCAGACCGCCACCCAGATCTTCCGTGCCACGGAAGCCCAGACGGCTGGAGTTGTAGCCCGAGTTGTCCAGGCGGGTCGACGAAGCCTTCGAGCCATCGGCGAACTTGGTGGTCGTGCCGCTGATGGAAGCGTCAACGATACCGAACAGCGTCACCGACGACTGAGCCGAGGCAACACCTGCGACAGCCAGGGCAGCCAGAGCAACGAGAGATTTTTTCATTGCAAGTTTCTCCAAGGTTAAACATAGGGCACCGGTGCAGAGGGTTCACACACCGTGACGGGCACTGTCGTGCTCCCACCGGACCCCGGGCCAACCTCCTTTTGGGAAGTTGTTGCTATTGCACCAGACGCCCCGCCCGGGGCAAAGCAAATCAGCCGAAATATCTACGCTGTGTTGGCGTTTCGTTGCAGTGACACAACAAAGCTTCGAATGCCCTCCAAAGTTCACAATGCGCAATAAAAACATGCGCCAGCACTCTTGCGCTGGGAGGTTTCACAATGCTGGATATGAATCGATCGATGGATCCCTTCGTCGCCCTGGCCGACGACGCCCTGCGTACCTTGTTCGCGCGCCCACCGGCTGCCCGGGAAACGCCAAAGGCGGCACAGCCTGCACCTCCCTTGACCGACAGCGAGCGCCGGGAAGCGGGCGCATTGATGCGCGTGAACCATGTGGGCGAGGTGTGCGCCCAGGCGCTGTACACGGCGCAAGCGGCCTCCACACGCGACCCTGCGCTGCGAGAGCACTTTCTGGAAGCAGCGCGCGAGGAAACCGATCACCTCGCCTGGATCCGGGAGCGCCTGCAGGAACTGGGCGCGCGACCCTCCCTGCTCAATCCCCTCTGGTACGCCGGAGCCTTCGGGCTTGGGCTTGTCGCTGGCCGCCTGGGCGACAAAATCAGCCTGGGCTTCGTGGCTGAAACCGAACGGCAGGTCGAGGCCCACCTGGATGGCCACCTGGGCCGCCTGCCACCGGGCGATGCAAGTTCACGGGCTGTCGTCACCCAGATGAAACTGGACGAAGCCAGGCACGCTGCTCATGCCTGGAGCGCCGGGGCGGTCGAGTTGCCCGCGCCAGCCCGGGCGCTCATGCGCGCCGCCGCCAAGGTGATGACCACCGTGGCGCACCGCGTCTGACGCTCCTCGGCACCTGCGCCAACGGCGCTGCGGCGCACACGTCAAGCAATAGAGGGGCGTTTCAGACTTCGATCAGTTCGAAACTTGTCGTGATTTCGGCCGTCTTGGCCAGCATGATGGTCGCCGAACAATAGGTTTCGTGACTGAGCGCAATCGCTCGCTCGACCGCGGCGGCGGGAATGCCCGTGCCCGCGACCGTGAAGTGAAGATGGATCTTCGTGAAAACCTTCGGATCCTTTTCAGCACGCTCGCTGGTGAGCTTGACGCTGCATCGCTGTACCTTGTGGCGGCCGCGCTTCAAGATCAGGACCACGTCATAGGCCGTACAACCGCCGGCGCCAGCCAACAGTGTCTCCATGGGCCGCGGCGCCAGATTGCGCCCCCCGTTTTCCGGCCGGACAGCATCCGCAGCGCCATCCATGACGAGGACATGGCCGCTTCCGGTTTCGGCCAAGAAGCCCATGGGCGACTCGGTGCCGGCCCCGCCGGTCCAACTGACAGTGCATTCCATTGCTGAAAATAGACCCAGGTTCAGGGCAAAGTTCTGACGCAGTAGCGAGAAACTTCACGCAAGTGTTGCAAAAATGCTGCTGGCGACGTGTTGCATCGCAGCAAGAGGTAGGTATACTTTATTTCAACGCACGTTACGACGTGCACCGGTTGTCTCCTCCACCCTCCCAATTGGTGGATTTAGCCCCGAGTCGCAAGACTCGGGGCTTTTTTCTTGGGCGAATCGGCCCTAAGCGAGGCCGATGGTGCAGCGCCGTATCATTGCCGGCCCCCTTCAGTGCGCCGCCATCGTCTGCGCGGACCGCCAGCGATCTGGCCAAGGGATACGAGCCGCCAATCATGAAATCCAGCCCCAAGCCATCCGATGCCGCTCCAACCGGCACCACGTCGCTCACGCCTGCCGATTACCTGCGCAAGATCCTCACGGCGCGTGTCTACGACGTGGCAGTTGAATCGGCCTTGGAGCCGGCGCGCGCTCTGGGAGCCCGGCTCGGCAACACTGTTCTGCTCAAGCGCGAAGATCAGCAACCGGTGTTCAGCTTCAAGCTGCGCGGCGCCTACAACAAGATGGCCCACCTGACCGCCGAACAGCTGGCGCGTGGCGTCATCTGCGCATCGGCGGGCAATCATGCGCAAGGCGTCGCATTGGGGGCTCGCAAACTGGGAACGCGCGCGGTCATCGTCATGCCGGTGACCACTCCTCAACTCAAGATCGACGCGGTGCGCGCCCTTGGCGGAGACGTCCACCTGCACGGCGACAGCTACTCCGATGCCCATGTTTACGCGCTCGAGCAACAGAAGCTTCATGGGCTGACCTTCGTCCATCCATTCGACGATCCTGACGTCATCGCTGGCCAGGGCACCATTGCGATGGAGATCCTGCGCCAGCACCAGGGGCCGCTGGACGCAGTGTTCGTGGCTATTGGCGGCGGCGGGCTCATCTCGGGCGTGGCCAACTACATCAAGGCTTTGCGTCCAGAGATTCGCGTGATCGGCGTGCAGATGAACGATTCCGACGCAATGGCGCAATCGGTAGATGCACACGAGCGCGTCACGCTGCCCGACGTCGGACTGTTCTCGGACGGCACCGCCGTCAAGCTGGTGGGCGCCGAAACCTTCCGCATTGCAAGCGAACTGGTGGACGAGTTCATCACGGTCGACACCGACGCCGTGTGCGCGGCGATCAAGGACGTCTTCGTCGACACCCGCAGCATCGTCGAGCCAGCAGGCGCATTGGCCGTCGCCGCCATCAAGCAATACGTGGAGCAGCGTGGCACACGTGGCGAAACGTACGCAGCCATCCTGTGCGGCGCCAACATGAACTTCGATCGCCTGCGGTTCGTGGCCGAGCGCGCCGAAGTTGGCGAGGAACGCGAAGCCTTGTTTGCCGTGACCATCCCGGAGGAGCGCGGCAGCTTCCGGCGTTTCTGCGAGCTGGTAGGGCAATTGCCCGGCGCGTCCCGCAACGTGACCGAGTTCAACTACCGCATCAGCGACGCACGAAGCGCGCATGTGTTTGTCGGTCTGACGACCACTGCGCGCGGCGAATCCGAGACCATCGCACGGACCTTTACCGAGCACGGCTTCGACGCCATCGACCTCACGCACGACGAACTGGCCAAGGAGCACCTGCGCCACATGGTGGGAGGGCGCACCAGCCTGGCCCACGACGAACGGTTGCTGCGCTTCGTGTTTCCCGAGCGTCCTGGCGCCTTGCTCAAGTTCCTGAGCCTGATGCGGCCCACGTGGAACATCAGCCTGTTCCATTACCGCAATCAAGGGGCGGACTACGGGCGAATCCTGGTTGGTCTTCAGGTGCCGGAATCGGACAGCGAAAGCTTCTCGGCCTTCCTCGACACCTTGGGCTACCCCTGCGTGGAAGAGACTGCGAATCCTGCCTATCGCTTGTTCCTGCAAGCCTGAAGGCGGGCGGGCGAGACGCGCAGCCGGCCCAGGGCCTAGACCTCGGGCCTACTGCGTCTGACTGCCGCGGATGACGATACCCGGCGCGGTCGGCGGATCAGGCAGGCGAAGGGTCAGCAGCGTCGGTGTGTCCAGACGCGCACCCAAGGCGGCAGCGCGCTTGTCCAGCGACTGAAGCACGTAGCCGCTGCCCAATTCCTGACCGACGCGAAACGGTCTTGGCGGCTGGCCATCGATCTGAATGAGGGCCGCGCCCTGCTGGTCGACGTCTGCCACCACGCCGAGCAGAACAAAGCGACTGCCTGCATCAGGACCGGGGGCCACCGCCGGTGCGGCACCCGTCGCACCCAGCACACGCGAAACGTCGTCCGTATCGACCGCGAGCGCTGCTGCCACCGGTGTTGCCGGCGGCATCGAATCGGGCGGCGCCGCCAGCTTGAGTCCCCAATAGACGAGGCAGGCCGCAGCCAAGGTCCACACTGCGGTGGTACCGAGGGCGACCGGCCAACGTGCTGGCGTGTGGGAAAGTGCTGACATGGGCGCGCATTATCATTGAACGCAACGTCGCGCAGCCCGCGCGATACCAGTTTTCAATGGCTTGACATTCATGAACGCAACCCCCATCCGGACCCTTCGCCGGGCCGCCGTGCGAGGCTTCACCCTGATCGAACTCATGGTGGTGCTGGTGATCATCGGTGTGCTGGCCGCGCTCATCGTGCCCAACGTCATCGATCGCGCGGACGATGCCCGCGTCACTGCTGCACGCACCGACGTCAACAACCTGATGCAGGCTCTCAAGCTCTACCGACTGGACAACCAGCGTTACCCAACGGCGGAGCAAGGCCTGCAAGCCCTGCTCACACGCCCGTCCACCGGGCCCGCCGCACCCAATTGGAAGCCCTACGTCGAAAAGCTGCCCAAGGATCCCTGGGGACAGTCGTACCAATACCTCAACCCCGGCGTGAAGGGCGAGATCGACGTGTTCTCTTTCGGCGCCGATGGCCAACCCGGCGGCGAGGGCCGCGATGCCGACATCGGCAGTTGGCAATAGCCGTTCCGTGGCGCTGCGCATGGGCGGCGGCGCCTCGCGGAGCAAGGCTTCGAGGGGTTTCACGCTCATCGAACTGCTGGTCGTGATCGCCATCGTCGCCATGGCGATGGCAGGTGTGGGGCTCGCGCTGCGCGACACGCGCCAGGCTGCGCTGGACCGCGAAGCCGAGCGGCTGGCCGCATTGTTCGAATCGGCGCGTGCGCAATCGCGCGCCAGTGGCTCGCCGGTGCGCTGGCGCGTCACGGAGCGGGGCTTTGTGTTCGATGGACTCGAACCCGATGCGCTACCCGATCATTGGCTGGCCGCCGACGTCCGGGTGCTCGCCCTCGCAGCCAATGGGCGACGCGTGCCCGCGTTGGTGCTCGGCCCAGAGCCCATCATCGCAGCACAGCAGGTGGTGCTCTCCGATGCGCAAGAGCCCACGCGCAGCCTCATCGTCGGCAGCGACGGGCTTCGGCCGTTTTCGGTGATCACGCCATGAAGCGCGCAAGCCGGCGCGGATTCATGCGCGGATTCACGCTGATCGAAGTGCTGGTGGCGCTGTCCATCGTCGCACTCGCGCTGGCAGCGGGAACGCAAGCGACCTCTGCGCTGGTGCGAAACGGGCAGCGCGAGGCCGACCTCGTACTGGCTCAGCTTTGCGCCGAGAACCAGTTCGCAAAACTGAGGCTGGCGCGCGTCATGCCTGCCATCGGCGACGCCGGCTTGAGCTGCGAGCAGGCTGGCCGGGTGCTCAACCTCACCGTGTCGACCACGGCAACGCTCAATCCCAATTTCCGACGAGTCGACGTGCAGGTTCGCGACGAGGAAAACTGGCCGATCATCCGGCTGTCGACGGTGGTGGGGCGCTACTGATGCGTGCAGACCTTCCCCGTCGCAGAGCGCGCGGCTTCACGCTCATCGAACTGCTGGTGGCCATCGCCCTGCTCGCCTTGCTGTCGCTGATGAGCTGGCGCGGCATCGACGGCATGGCCCGCGCACAGAGCCAGATGCGCGAGCGCGGCGACGCCATGCTCGCGCTGCAAGGCGCATTGGCGCAATGGCAGACCGACCTCGATTCGGTCGTGACCACCGCACCGATGACGGCCATCGACTGGAACGGCGCGGTGCTTCGCATCACGCGGCGCGGCAGTTCCGCCGAAGACCCCGCCGTACGAGTCGTCGCCTGGGCCCTGCGCACGGATCCGGACGGCAGGCGCTGGCACCGTTGGCAGTCCCCACCCGTGGCCACTCGCGGTGACTGGCAGCAGGCCTGGCAGCAAGCGGCCACGTGGGCCGAAGGCGCCAGCAGCCCAGACCCGACAGGCAGCGACGTTCCGCTCGTTCCCTCGCTCGGCTGGCGACTGCTCTACTTCACGAACAACGCCTGGACGCCGGCCATGCCCGCCGATTCGCTGGGCACCAATACGCCCGTGCCAGATGGCGTGCGCCTGGTGATCGAACTCGCGCCCGGGCCGGGTCTGGCGGGCACGATCGTGCGCGACTGGGTGCGGCCCGACCTCACGGTGACTCGTTCATGAACGGCCTGCGTTTCACCGCGGGCAAGCTGGCGTCGCGCAATCGAAGCGCGCAGCGTGGTGCAGCCTTGCTGGCCGCCATGCTCATCGTCACGCTGGTCGCCACGTTTTCCGCCGCAGCGCTTTGGCGCCAATGGCGTTCGGTCGAGATCGAATCGGCGGAACGTTCTCGCGTGCAGTCCGCGTGGGTGCTGGTGGGCGCGCTGGACTGGTCGCGCCTCATCCTGCGCGAAGACGGACGGGCTGGCGGCGCCGACCACCTCGCCGAGCCGTGGGCCGTGCCGCTCGCCGAAGCGCGGCTGTCCAGCTTCCTTGCCGCCGACAAGAACATCGCCAGCGATGCGATCGAGGGCTTGCCCGACGCCTTCATGTCCGGCGGCATCACCGATGCGCAATCCAAGCTCAACGTCCGCAATCTGGTGGTTGGCAATCGCAAGGTCGATACGGCCGTGGAGGCCTTTACCCGTCTGTTCGACCTGCTTGGTCTGCCGACCCAGGAAGTGGACGTATTGGCCAACAACCTGCAACGCGCCGGCACAGGTGTGGCCCAGACCGCGAGCGCGTCGACGGGAACAAGCACGAGCACCACGGGAACCGGCAACTCCAACACATCCACCGCCGCCCTGGTCACAGCCGCAACGAATAGCACCACCGGCAGTACGCCCGGTAGCGCGACCGGCACTGCGAACAGCGACCCGTTCTCCGACGGCGGCGCTCCGCTCATGCCGCAGACCGAAGCGGAGCTGGTGTGGCTGGGCTTGTCCCCCAGCACCGTTGCTGCGCTCGAGCCCTACGTCACCATCCTGCCCAGAAGCACCGCCCTCAACATCAACACCGCGAGCGCCGAAGCCATGGCTGCCAGCATTCCGGGGCTGGACCTGGCCGGCGCGCGTCGTCTGGTGCAACAGCGCAGCCAGCGCTTTTTCTCGACGCTGGACGACGCGCGCCAGGCGCTGCCGGGCAGCAATGCCAAGTTCACGGAAGGCCAGCAAAGTGTCTCGACAAACTACTTCGAGGTGATCGGCCGCCTTCGGCTCGATCGCATCTGGGTGCAGGAGCATTCGATGCTGGAGCGCCAGGGCACGCAGGTGACCATCGTCTGGCGCCATCGTGGTGCAGGCGCAACAAATGCGGGCATGCGGCCTTGATTGCCATGGCTGTGCGGCGCGCCTCGGGTGAAATCGGTGCTTGCCTTGTCCTTGACCTCGCACGTGTGCAGAAAAGCTCGCGGCACTTGCGAATCAAGCTATCAAATTTGTAGCGAAAACCCGGTGCCGCCTTAGAATGGCCGGCCCCTGCGCACCTCGCCATACATGTCTGTGCTCCTCGTCGCCCCGCCCTTCGCCCCCACGCCGCCCAATGCCGAGAGCCATTGGGTGCGTGGCAATGACGACGACAGCGCCGTGGCCGACCAAGGCAGCGCACCGCTGGCCCTGCTGCCCACTGGCAACGACGTCGTTCTGATGGTGCCAGGCCATGCCATTTCGTGGCACCACCTGGTTGTCCCGCCGGGCGGCATGGCTAGCGGCAGGCTGCGGCCGGTGCTGGAGGGCCTGCTCGAAGATCGCCTGCTCGACGACGCAGCCGACACGCACTTTGCAGTGCAGCCCGGCGCCAAGGCGGGCGCAGCCATCTGGATCGCCGTGTGCAACCGGGCCGCCCTGCGCGCAGCGGTGGACGCGGTGGAAGCTACCGGCCGGCGCGTGGTGCGCATCGTTCCCGAATTCGCGCCGCAGCCAGAAGGCGCACCGCCTCTTCTCTTTGCCACCGGGGAGTCGCAGTCGCCACAGCTCACCGTCTGCGACGCCAGCGGCGTGCTGACCCTGCCGCTTACCAGCCTGCACCTGCAGGCCGTGCTCCAGTCGCCGATCGACACCATGGTGGTCACCGGCGAACCCGCGGTCGCGGCACAGGCCGAGGAACTGCTGGGCGTGCAACTGCCCATCGTGCAGCGTGCGCAGCGCTGGCTCCAGGCCGCGCGCGGTCCTTGGGATCTGGCCCAATTCGACCTGGCCAGCAGCAACCGCGCGCGCGCTGGCAAGAAGCTTGCCGCATGGTGGCAGGAACTGCGCCATGCACCACAGTGGCGTGCCGCGCGCTGGGGGGTTGTGCTGCTGATACTCGCCCAATTGATCGGCCTGAACGCCTGGGCCTGGAAAGAGCGCCGCGCGCTCGAGGCCAAGCGAGAGGCCGTCCGAAACGTGCTCACCCGCACATTCCCATCGGTCAAGCTGGTGGTCGATGCGCCGGTGCAAATGGCACGAGAAGTTGCCATGTTGCGCCAGGCGACGGGCGGCACTGCGGCATCCGATCTCGAACCCATGCTTGCGGCATTGGGCAGCGCCCTGCCGGCGGGGCGTGTGCCCACTGCCATCGACTTCAGCGGTGGGCAATTGCGGCTGCGTGGGTTGCGCCTGTCACAGGCCGAACTGACGCAGGTGAGCGGTCAACTCGTGCCGCGCGGTTACCAGGCGCGCAGCGAAGGCGACCTGTTGCTGGTGCAAGCGGAGGCTGCGCGATGAATCCAGTCATGCAACAGCTGCGTGCCCGCTGGGCTGCCCTGGCGCCACGCGAACGTCAACTCGTCGCCGTCGCCGTCGGCCTGGTTGCCTTGGGCATCGTGTGGTGGGTGGCACTGGCACCGGCCCTGCGCGTCCTGCGCGCGGCGCCCGCCGAACATGCCAGGCTCGATACGCAACTGCAGCAGATGAACGCATTGGCTCAGCAAGCCAAGGCGCTGCAATCGCAGGCGCGCCCCAATTCCGCAGACGCCACGCGTGCATTGGAGACGGCAGTCCAGGATCAACTCGGCGCCGGCGCTCAGATGCAATCGCAAGGCGCCGGAGACGGTGTCCGGGTGTCGATGAAAGGCGTCAGTGCAGAAGCGCTGGCCCGTTGGCTGGCCCAAGCACGCAACAACGCGCGTGCGCTTCCGCGCGAAGCCCACCTGACGCGCGCCGCCGACTCATCAGGCGCCGTCGCTCGCCCGGCACCGTCCGCGGCGCGGCCTGCATCTGGCGCAATCGGCGGATCCCTTCTTGGGCGCGGCGGCGCCCCCTTCGTGGCGGGCTCGCCCACCGCACCGTCGACCAGAAACGAAGCCGACAGCAACGGCGCGCGTTGGGACGGCAACATCGTCCTCGGCTTGCCCGCCGAACGTTGAGCATGGCCAAGCGATCGCTTCGACCGCTCATCCCCGCAGAGCGCCGCCAGGGCTGGCGCTGGGCGCTTCTCGGCGTGTTGCTGGGCGGCTTGGTCACGTTGACGCTTTCTGCGCCGGCGCGCTGGCTGGCTCAATTGCTGCGCGTGCAGACCCAAGGACACCTGCTGATCCTCAATCCGCGAGGCACCGTCTGGAACGGCTCGGGCAACGTCGTGTTCGCCAGCGGCGTGGGCGGCGCCGATGCCATCTCGCTGCCTGGCGTGGTGGGCTGGCGCCTTCGCCCTGACTGGCGTGGACTGTCGGCGCAACTTGACCTTTCCTGCTGCACGTCGACTCCGATGGGCGTCAAGATTCGGCCGGGCGCCGACGGCATTCACCTGCAACTGGTCGATGGCAGCTCCCGCTGGCCTGCGGGGTTGCTGACGGGCTTCGGGGCTCCGTTCAATACGCTCAGGCTTGAAGGCGTGCTCGACCTGAGCACCCAGAACCTGTCGCTGGCGTTTCGAGGTCGAACGCTTTCCTTCGACGGGCGAGCCACGCTCGACGCCACCGACATCTCATCGAGCCTGTCGACGTTGCGCCCCATGGGCAGCTATCGCGTCGTGCTCGATGGCGGCAACGCCTCCAGCATGATCGTCACCACGCGCGACGGCAGCTTGCGGCTGTCGGGCACCGGCCGCTGGAACGGACAGGCAATGCGCTTTTCCGGCGAAGCAAGTGCCGCCCCTGGGCGCGAAGACGCCCTGTCCAATCTCTTGAACATCATCGGGCGGCGCGACGGCGCGCGCTCGATCATCACCCTGGGTTGATCCACATGAAGCTTTCCTCCACATCGAACCGCATGCGCCTGGCCACGCTGACCATTGCCGCGCAGATGGTGATGCTCGCTGCGCTGGGCACGGTGCCGGCCCAGGCGCAAAATCCGGCCCCGCGACGCGGCGAGCCGATCACATTGAACTTCACCAATGCCGAGATCGAAGCCGTCGCCCGCACCATGGCCGTGGTGACCGGACGGGACGTGGTGGTCGATCCAAGGGTGAAGGGCAACATCACCCTGATCACCGACCGCGCGGTGTCGCCGGCTGCAGCATTCAACCAGTTCGCCTCCACGCTGCGCCTTCAGGGCTTTGCGATCGTCGAATCGGAAGGCCTCTACAAGATCGTTCCCGAGGCCGAGGCCAAGCTGCAGTCCAACACGGTCACCACCTCCACCAGCGCCACCGAGCGAGTGGGTGGCAGCCAGATCATCACGCAGGTGTTCAAGCTCAACTACGAGTCGCCCAACAACCTGCTGCCAGTGCTGCGGCCGCTGATCGCTCCCAACAACACCATCAACGTCAACCCGGGCAACAACTCGCTGGTCATCACCGACTACGCGACCAACATGAACCGGCTGGCCCGCATCATTGCCGCGCTCGACGTGCCCAATGCATCCGAGGTCGAGGTGATCCAATTGCGTCACTCGATCGCGTCGGACCTGGTGCCGCTGGTCTACCAGTTGATCGAAGGCGGCAGCAGCGGCGCTGTCCCAGGTGGCCCTGGCGGAGGCCGCCCGGGCGGTGCACCAGGACAGGTCGACGCCTCGTTCCGCACCACGCTGATGGCCGATCCGCGCAGCAACGCCATCATCATGCGCGCCGCCAATCCTGCTCGCGCGCAACTGGTTCGCACGCTGATCGACAAGCTCGACCGTCCCCCCGTCGAGACGGGCAACGGCGAAGCCGGCAACATCTACGTGGTCTACCTGAAGAACGCGGACGCCGTCAGATTGGCACAGACGCTGCGCGCCGCCATCGCCGCAGATCCGAAGAATTCGCAGTCCGGATCGATGGGAGTGGCCGGCGGCGGCGCGGCTTCGGCCTCGTCGACCCAAGGACAATCGTCGATGCTCAACTCTGCCTTGCAGGGCATGAGCGGCAATTCCTCCTCCTCGTTTGGCGCAAGCTCGGCGGCCACTTCACCGCTCAACAACGCCAACCAACCGTCGACCGGCGGCCAGGTGCAGGCAGACCCGTCCACCAACTCGCTGATCATCACCGCGTCGGAGCCGCAATACCGGCAGCTGCGCGCCGTGATCGATCGCCTCGACAGCCGGCGCGCGCAAGTGATGGTGGAGGCACTGATCGCCGAAGTCCGGGCCGACAAGGCCGCCCAGTTCGGCATCCAGTGGCAAGGGCTGCTTGGTGGCAAGGACAACCAGTACGCCGGCTTCAATTCGAGCGTGACGGGCGCCAACATCCTCAACCTGAGTCTGGGCAATGGCACGGCTTCCGGCGCGCCGTCGCAGGGCCTGAACATTGGCATCGGCGCCACGATCAATGGACAGAATGTGCTTGGCTTCCTGGCGAACTTCCTGCAATCCAACGATGAGGCCAACATCCTCTCGACACCGAATCTGATCACGCTGGACAACGAGGAGGCGAAGATCGTCGTCGGCCAGAACGCGCCGTTTCCGACCGGCACGTACACGAACACCAGCGGGATCGGCAACACGGTCAACCCATTCACGACGGTGGAGCGCAAGGACGTGGGCCTGACCCTCAGAGTGCGCCCGACCATCAACGAGGACAACACCGTCAAGCTGCAGATATTCCAGGAGGTCTCGACCATCCAGGGCGGCACCCTGAACAACGCCTATGGCCCCACCACGAACAAGCGCGCGATCGAATCGAGCGTCGTCGTAGACGACGGTAACGTCATTTTGCTGGGCGGTCTGCTGCAGGACGAATACTCCAACACGACCGACAAGGTTCCGCTGGCAGGCGACATTCCGGTCGTTGGCGCGCTGTTCCGCAACGAGGCGCGCACACGCACCAAGACCAACCTGATGGTGTTCCTGCGCCCCGTCGTGATCCGCGAAAACAACACCAGCAACGTGCTCGCCTACGACCGCTACGAAGCGCTGCGCTCCATCCAGTCGCGCGTGCAGCCGGATGCGGATCAGATCTTCCTGCGCAACGTGAAGGACGCGCCGATGCTGCCGCCCATGCCGTTGCCGCCGCCCACGCCGGCACCGACGCAGTCGAATGCCGCCAAGTCAAGCAACAACGACCGCCGCATCGAAGGCACGCGCCTGGTGCCGCCGCCCATCGCGCCGCTGGAGCCGTCGCTGGGCCCAAGCCCGCTCAAGGGCGCGCTGCCCCCGACGGCCGACCCGGCCAGCGCGCGCGAGCTGCCCTGACGCCGAACCGACCTCGCCCACTGCCATGCGCTACCCGCTTCCCTACGCCTTCGCCCGCAGCCAGCAGCTGCTGCTGGAAGAAACCGACAGCGGCGAACTGCTGCTGCGCATGCCCACCGTGCCGGCCAGGAGCGGCCTGGGCGAGGTCATGCGCAAGTACCACGTCAGCGCCGTCGAAGTGATGCCGCCGGCCGAACTGGCGCATCGCATCAGCGTGGCTTACGCCCAGGGCGAATCGAATGCCGCCGCCATCGTGAGCGAAGTGCAAAGCGATGCCGACCTCTCGCGCATGATGCAAGAGCTTCCCGCGGTGGAAGACCTGCTCGAATCCGCAGGCGACGCGCCCATCATCCGCATGCTCAATGCCTTGCTCACGCAGGCGGCGCGCGATGGTGCGAGCGATATTCACATCGAACCCTACGAACGCACATCGTGCGTGCGCTTTCGCATCGACGGCGACCTGCGCGAAATCGTCCGGCCAAACCGCGCACTGCATGCAGCCCTGATCTCGCGGCTGAAGATCATGGCCGACCTCGACATCGCCGAGAAGCGCCTGCCCCAGGACGGGCGCATCTCGCTGCGCATCGGCACGCGGGCGGTCGACGTGCGCGTCTCCACCCTGCCCTCGGCCCACGGCGAGCGCGCGGTGCTGCGCCTGCTGGACAAGAACGAGGACCGTCTCACGCTGGAAGCAGTGGGCATGCTCGGCGACACGCTGACGCGCTTCGAGCGCCTGATCGCCCAGCCGCACGGCATCATCCTCGTGACCGGCCCCACCGGCTCCGGCAAGACCACCACGCTGTATGCGGCGCTGGCCCGGCTCGATTCCAGCCACAGCAACATCATGACGGTGGAAGACCCCATCGAATACGAGTTGCCGGGCATCGGCCAGACTCAGGTCAACCCGAAGATCGACCTGACGTTCGCCAAGGCCCTGCGCGCGATCCTGCGCCAGGATCCGGACGTGATCATGATCGGCGAGATCCGAGATTTCGAGACCGCGCAGATCGCCATCCAGGCCTCGCTCACGGGCCACCTGGTGCTGGCCACGCTGCACACGAACGATTCGGTGAGCGCCATCACGCGACTGACCGACATGGGCGTCGAGCCCTTCCTGCTCAGCTCTTCTCTTCTTGGTGTGCTGGCGCAGCGCCTGGTGCGCAAGATCTGCCCCGTCTGCCAAGGCAGCGGCTGCGAGACCTGCGGCAGTTCGGGCTATCAGGGCCGCACCGGCATCTTCGAATTGCTGGTGGCCGACGCCACGGTGCAGTCGCTGGTGCACAGCGGCGCGCCCGAAACCCAGATCTTCGCCGCCGCGGAAAAGGGCGGACTGCGTTCGATGCGCGAGGACGGCGAGCGGCTGGTGCAGGAAGGCATCACCTCGCGCGCCGAACTGCTGCGCGTAACGCGCGACTAGACCCTGCCCGCACGCACCCATGCCCGCCTATTCCTTCGAAGCCATCGACGCCCGGGGCCAGCCGCGCAAGGGCGTCCTGGAAGCCGACACTGCGCGCGCCGCACGCGGTCTGTTGCGCGCTCAGGCGCTGATTCCGCTGTCGGTGACGCCAGTTGCAGGCGACGCCAAGCACGCACCATCCGGCAGCGGCTGGCGACGCTGGATGGGCGGCAGCCGCGCCTTCAACAGCACCATGCTGGCCGTCTGGACGCGCCAGCTCGCCGGCCTCATGGCTGCAGGGCTGCCGTTGGAGCGCGCGCTCACCGCCCTGACCGATGAAGCCGAGGACGAGGCGCAGCGCAACCTGGTGGCCTCGCTGCGTGCCGAAGTCAATGCCGGCTCGTCCTTTGCGCGCGCCTTGTCCAGCCATCCGCGCGAGTTCTCGACCATCTACACCGCCGTGGTCGGTGCTGGCGAGCAAAGCGGCAACCTCTCGCTGGTGCTGGAGCGCCTGGCCGACGACCTGGAACAACGTCAGGCCCTGCAACAGAAGCTCGTCGGCGCCGCGCTCTATCCGGCGATCGTCACGGTGGTGGCCATTGCCATCGTCATCTTCCTGATGAGCTACGTGGTGCCGCAGGTGGCCAACGTCTTTGCCGGCACCAAGCGGGCCCTGCCCACCATCACGGCCGTGATGCTGTCGCTCAGCGCCATGATCCGCGAACACGGCTGGTTGATGCTTGGCGGCATCATCATCGCCGTCATCGGCGCGCGCGTCGCGCTGGCGCAGGAGTCCATCGCGCTCAAGTTCGACGCATTCTGGTTGCGCCTGCCGATGGTGGGGCGACTGGCGCGCGGCTACAACGCGGCGCGCTTTTCCAGCACCCTGGCCATGCTGGCCGCCGCCGGCGTGCCCATCCTGCGCGCGTTGCAGGCCGCGTCCGAGACGCTGAGCAACCGCCAGCTTCGTGCCGACGCGATGGACGCGCTGGTGCTGGTGCGCGAGGGTGCGCCCCTGGCATCGGCCCTGGCGCAGAAGAAGCGCTTCCCGGGCCTGGTCGCGATGTTCGCGCGTCTGGGCGAGCAGACGGGCCAACTGCCCGAGATGCTGCAGCGCGCCGCCAACCAGCTGGGCGCCGAAGTGCAGCGCCGCGCGATGCACCTGGCCACCATCCTCGAGCCGCTGCTCATCGTCGCGATGGGCGTGGTGGTGATGATGATCGTGCTGGCCGTGCTGCTGCCCATCATCCAGCTCAACCAGTTCGTCAAATAAGGCGCCGGCGGCTTCTGCGGGTCAACGCCCCCGGAACACCGGTTCGCGCTTGTCGACGAAGGCGCGAGCCGCTTCCTTGTGGTCCTCGGTCTGGCCGCAATGGATGTGATGGGTGGCCTCCAGGTCCATGCAGTCCTCCACATCGCCTGCCATCGCGCGGTTCAGGTTTTCCTTCATGTAGCGATAGGCGACGGTGGGGCCGGCGGCCAGGCGTTTGGCAACGGTGCGGGTGCGCTCGGCCAGTTCCTCCGGCGGGCAGACCCAGTTGGCCAAGCCCAGGCGCAGGGCCTCGTCGGCACTGACGCGCTCGGAAAGAAAGTACAGCTCGCGCGCCTTGGCTGAGCCCACCAGCTGCGTCATGAAGTAGGTGCCACCGTAGTCGCCGGAGAAGCCGACACGCGCGAAGGCGGTCGTCATGATCGCGTGGCTGGCCATGATGCGCAGGTCGCAGGCGAGCGCGAGCGACAGGCCGGCACCAGCCGCCGGGCCTGGCAGCGCCGCCAGCGTCGGCTTGGGCATGCGAAACAGGCGGCCTGCCGTCTCGCGCTGATTCAGGCGTTGCAGGTGGATCGCCTCGTCGATGGTGCGCGGCCCCACCGTGCCGTCACCCGCGGCGGCCATGCCCTTCACGTCGCCGCCCGCGCAAAAGCCCTGGCCAGCGCCGGTGAGTACGATGCAGCGCACCTCGGGGTCGAGTTCCGCCGACGCCAACTGGCGTGCCAGGGCCATGTTCATGGCGCGCGACATCGCATTGCGCGCCTGGGGTCGGTTCAACGTCAGGGTAAGCACTCCCTCCTCGAGTTCGGCGACGAGTTCTGGCGTGCCGGTGTCCAGGCTTCGGGCTTGGGCGGTCATTCGGTCTCCTTGGCTGTGACGGCGATGGCAGCCCCGTGTCGAAGAGCCGCTCGCCACGATGTTGACCCAAGGTGAGCGCCCCCGCTGTCACCTTCGAGCCTCGACGGCGGCGCGCTGCGCCCCGGTTCACGGGCGACAATGCGCGTCGGTACCGGATTCCTTTCGCAGCGCATTCACCTCAGCCGTAGCCATGCCCGTCACCCTGGACGACAAGCTCGTGGTCGCGATCTCCTCGCGCGCCCTGTTCAACCTCGAGGAAGAGAACCGCCTGTTCGAGGCTGGCGACCCCGAGGCCTACATGCGCCTGCAGTTCGAGCGACTCGACCAGCCCGCGCAGCCAGGCATCGCCTACTCGCTGGTGCAAAAGCTCCTGCGCTTCAACGATGACGGGGTGCAGCGCGTCGAGGTCGTCATCCTCTCGCGCAACGACCCGGTCTCGGGCATGCGCATCTTCCGTTCCAGCAACGCCGCCGGCATCAAGCTGCAGCGCGGCGTCTTTACTCAGGGGCGTCCACCCTTCGGCTACCTGCGCGCCTTGCGCGCGCACCTGTTCCTTTCCGTCAACGCCGCCGACGTGCGCGAGGCGCTGCTCGCGGGTTTCCCGGCCGCGCGCGTCCTGGTCGAATCGGTGAAGGCGAGCGACGCCTTTCCCAACGAGGTCCGCATCGCCTTCGACGGCGACGCCGTGCTGTTCAGCGACGAAGCCGAGCGCATCTTCCAGAGCGAAGGCCTCGACGCTTTCCAGGCGCACGAGCAGAGCAAGGCCGAACTGCCGCTGCCCGAAGGTCCGTTCAAGCCTTTGCTGATGGCATTGCATCGTCTGCAGATGGCGGGCAACTCGTCCATGCGCATCCGCACCGCACTGGTCACGGCGCGCAGCGCGCCGGCGCACGAGCGCGCCATCCGCACGCTGATGGCCTGGAACATCCGCGTCGACGAAGCCATGTTCCTGGGCGGGCTGCCCAAGGGCGAGTTCCTGCGCGAGTTCGAGCCCGATTTCTTCTTCGACGACCAGACCGGCCACGTGGACGCAGCGGCACGCCACGTGCCCGCCGGACACGTCGCCAGCGGCATCAGCAACCCGTAAGCGCAAGCGCCCTATGGCGGCGCGCCGCTAAGTCCCGCTTAAGCCCCACCCGGCTACGATGCGCGGCTGAACGCCGCTCCTGGCGCAACCCTTGCGAGCACACACGGCATGGCCACATCTGCTTCCACCACGTCCTCCAACCCCTCGCTGATGCAGACGATGCGCCGCATCGGCCGCTTGGCGGCACCCTACTTCCGCTCCGAGGAACGATGGATGGCGCGCGGGCTGCTGCTGGCGGTGGTGGCGCTCAACCTGGGCACGGTCTACATGCTGGTGCTCAACAACCAGTGGTTCGCGCGCTTCTACGACGCGCTGCAGGAAAAGAACGAGACCGTGTTCTGGCGCGAGATCGTCGTCTTCTGCTGGATCGCCGCCGGCTTCATCGTGATGGCGATCCTCAAGTTCTACCTGACACAGCTGCTTCAATTGAAATGGCGCGCCTGGATGACGCGCAACTACCTCCAGCGCTGGATGTCCAACAACACCTTCTACCGGCTCGAACTGGCCCGCTACGCGCAGCACCTCGACGCGCCGCCCGACAACCCGGACCAGCGCATCCAGGAAGACATGCAGCTGTTCACCGACTACACGATGAACCTGTCGATGGGCCTGCTCAATGCGGTGGTCACCCTGGTGAGCTTCGTCGGCATCCTGTGGGGCTTGTCGGGCGACTTCAGCTTCACGCTGGGCGGCCGTGAGTTCACCGTGGCCGGCTCGATGGTCTGGCTGGCACTGGTGTACTGCATTGCCGGCACCATCATCACCCACTACATCGGCCGGCCGCTGATCGGCCTGAACTTCCGGCAGCAGCGCTACGAGGCCGACTTCCGGCATCACCTCGTCCGCGTGCGCGAGTACAGCGAGGCGATCGCGCTCGACCGCGGCGCGCAGGTGGAGCATGGCCAACTGGGCAAGCGATTCGGCGCGGTGCTCGGCAACTACCTGCAGCTCATCAAGAAGCAGAAGAACCTTGTGGCCTTCACGGCTTCGTTCAGCCAGGCCTCGGTCATCTTCGCCTTCATCGTGCAGGCGCCGCGCTTCTTCTCCGGCGCCATCCAGTTGGGGCAGCTGATGCAGGTCAACTCGGCCTTCGGGCGCGTTCAGGATTCGCTGAGCTGGTTCGTCGACAACTACGACCGCGTGGCCGTCTGGCGCGCCACCGCCGATCGACTGACCAGCTTCGAAGCCGCGATGCAGGCGCACGCAAACACCGCCGGCGCGCTGGAACAGATGCCCGCAACCGGCGGCGCTCCCGCGCTGCAGGCCGACAGCCTTTCAATCGCCCTGCCCGATGGCAGCACCTTGCTCGACAACGCCGCCCTGTCCGTGCAACCCGGTGACAGCGTGCTGCTGCAGGGGCCTTCCGGAAGCGGCAAGTCCACGCTCTTCCGCGCCCTGGCCGGGATCTGGCCTTTTGCCAAAGGACGGGCCCAGGTGCCCGAGAACGCGATGTTCATTCCGCAGCGCCCCTACGTGCCCGACGGAACGCTGCGCGACGCGTTGGCCTATCCAGAGCCTGCCGATCACTACAGCGACGCGCTATTGCGCCAAGCCCTCGAAGATGCGTTGCTGCCCGACCTTGCGCTGCGGCTGGACGACAGCGACGCCTGGAGCCAGAAGCTGTCCGGCGGCGAGCAGCAACGCCTGGCCATCGCCCGCGTGTTGTTGAAGAAGCCGGCCTGGTTGTTCGCCGACGAAGCGACCAGTGCGCTCGACGCGCAAGCGGAGCGCACGCTCTATCAGCGCCTGGCCGCCCAGGTGCATGCCGCCGGTGGCGCGATGGTGTCGATCGCGCATCGGGCTGCGGTGGGCGATCACCACCAGCGTCGCTGGACGCTCACGCCCGAGCCCGAAGGCGCAGGCGCGCGCTACCGGATCGTGCAGAGCGCGGCCTGACGCCTGTCGGCGACGACGCCGACGCCGACGCCGATAGCGCGGCTTCGGTGTCGGCCGTCTCGCGCGCTCCAGCCTTCCTTTCTCTCAGTCAGCCCCGTCGTGCCGATGCGCGCCGGTGGCTTTACATGACACATAGAGATACGACAACTGATGACTAAGCACGACAGTCATCTTGTCAGGGCCGACCGTAAAGCTGCGCTCTGAAAACCGAAGTCCTCGTTGTCCTACGCGTTTCTGAGAGTGAAGCGTGGCTTGGAGCAGGACATCATCCAAAACGTGGAGGCCAGCCCCCGGGTTCTTCCCGATCTTTCATTTTCCTTTCTCAGTTGTACGATGACTGATGATTAGTCGTGCTTTTGCACCTTGCTCATCCACCAACAAAAGGAGACTGAATCCATGCAACGCCGTGCATTTCTTTCTGCCAGCCTGAGCCCCATTGCTCTTGCCGCGTGTGGCGGCAGCAGCGACGATCCGCCCCCCGGGCCGGCACCGGCGCCGCCCCCGGCGCCCGCCACCCCGCAGGCCAAGGCAGCAGATGCCATGAAGCGCGCCGTCAGCTACTTGGACGAAGTGGTCTCGTATCGGGGCGGCTACGTGTGGTCGTATTCGCCCGACCTGACGCAGACCTTCGGCGAAATGGAAGCCAAGCGCACCATGTGCTGGATCCAGCCGCCGGGCACGCCGTCGATGGGGCACATCTTCCTGGACGCCTATCACGCCACCGGAGACGAGCGCTTCTACCAGGCTGCAGAGCGCACTGCCTTGGCCGTGGTCGCCGCGCAGCACGCCTCGGGAGGCTGGAACTACATCTACGATTTCGCCGGCGAAGAATCGCTCAAGCATTGGTACGAGACCATCGGCCGCAACGGCTGGCGGCTCGAGGAATTCCAGAACTACTACGGCAATGCCACGTTCGACGATGCCGGCACCGCCGTCGCATCGCAGTTCATGCTGCGCATGTGGATGGAAAAGAAAGACCCGCGCTTCGAAGCGCCCGTCAACAAGGCCATCGACTTCATCCGCAACGCCCAATTCGGCCCCGAATACGGCATCGCTTCAGGCGGATGGCCGCAGCGGTTTCCGCACTATGCCGGCTCCAAGGCGAGCATGCCGCAGCCCAACATCGACCAGATGCCCACCGGTGCGCGCTACGGCATGGAAGACGGCGACTACACGCTGCACGTGACCTTCAACGACGACGTGATGGGCGAGAACATCAAGTTCCTCACCTTGTGCGTGATGACGCTGGGCCGTACCGACCTGATCGACACCATCACGCGGGCGATGGAATGCATGCGCTCCTTGCAGAACCCCGGCGCACAGGCGGGTTGGAGCCTGCAGCATCTGTCGCGAGAGACGAATGGCCGCCCTGCTGGATCACCCGCCGGAGCACGCACCTACGAACCGCGCTCGCTGGCCACACACACCACGCAGACCAACATCCAGCAGTTGTTCAACTACTTCACGCTGACCGGCGACCGAAAGTTTCTCGCGCGCATTCCCGAGGCCATCGCCTGGCTCAAGTCCGTGCCGCTGCCTGCCGATGCCGTGCAGAAGAACCCCCTGCTGGGCGGCGGCAGAACGCATCCGACCTTCATCGAGCTGGATACCAACGAGCCGCTGTACGTGCACCGCTACGGCTCCAACATCAACAACGGCGCCTATTTCTTCGACAAGGACATTACCAACACCATCAGCCACTATTCGGCCGGCCGCGCACTGAACATCGCCAGCCTGGAAAAGCGCTACGCCGAACTGAATGGCATGAGCGACACCGACGTGGCAGCCATGGTGGCGCGTTCGCCGCTCAAGGTGACTCAGCCCACGGCGCTGCCAAAGTACTTCGGCATCCGCGAGGTGGACTTTCCCGACCTGTTCGTCGGCGCAAAGATGACCACGCCGACCGTGCCCGAAACCGAGGTGAATCAACTCATCGACGAACTGGGTACCAAGAACTACTGGACGTCGGCGGTGCCTGAGATCGTGAATCCCTTCCGCGGCCCCGGGCCGGTCACGCCCTACACCGGCACTGCCTATCGCAGCAAGCATGTGGGCGATGTCTACGACACCTCGCCCTATCCGGCCGACAATCCCCCGGAGATCGCGCCATATGTGAAGCGCGACAAGCCGCAGTTCATCGTCACGTCCGACGTGATCCGCCGGCTCGGTCGACTGATCGCCTACGTCGCGCCGGTGGTGTAGTTCAGGCCGCCTGCACGTAGCGCTCCCAGCCCCGAGCCCGCAACTCGCAGGCCGGGCAGGCGCCGCAGCCATAGCCCCAGTCGTGCAGCACGCCTCGCTCCCCTTGGTAGCAGGTGTGCGTCTCCTCCACGATCAGGCGCACCAGCGCATCGCCGCCCAGGCGATTCGCCATGCGCCAGGTGTCGGCCTTGTCGATCCACATGAGCGGCGTCTCGATCACCAGGCGCCGGTCCATGCCCAGCGACAGCGCGAGCTGCATGGCCTTCATGGTGTCGTCGCGGCAATCGGGATAGCCGGAATAGTCGGTCTCGCACACGCCCGTGACGATCACGTCCAGCCCGCGCCGATAGGCCAGCGCGCCGGCAAGCGTGAGGAACAGCAGGTTCCGTCCCGGCACGAAGGTGTTGGGCAGCCCATTGGCTTGCATGGCGAACGCGATGTCCTGCGTGAGCGACGAACTGCTGACCTGCGCCAGCACGTCGACCTGCAGCACATGGTCATCGCCCAGACGCGCCGCCCATTGCGGAAACGCGCTGCAAAGCCGATCTCGGACGGTCGAACGCACATCCATCTCGATGCGATGGCGCTGGCCGTAGTCGAAGCCCAGCGTCTCTACACGCTCGTAGCGCGACAGTGCGTCGGCCAGGCAGGTGGTCGAGTCCTGCCCGCCGGAGAAAAGCACGAGTGCGGATCGATGCATGGTCATTCCTGATTACAAGAAGCGTTCCAGCAGCTTGCGGGAATGCCGGTCCAGCGCGCCGGGATCGGGCACGCGGAACTGCACGCCGTCGCCGCTGGCGATCAAGAGCGCACCGCCTTCGAGCCGGCGGATGTCTTCCTCGGCCTTGAGCACGAAGCGTGTCTCGCCGCGGTCGGTGCTCACGGTCCAGGTGCTGGGCACGCCGAAGCTCGACACCGAATGCAATCGCTGCAGGCAGGGCGCGAAGTCGCGCACCGCCAGGGCTTCGCGCAGCAACTGCCGCACCGGTTCGGCCAGGTCGTGCAAGGTGTCGATCCAGGCGCGCTCGCGACCGTCTTCGCCGACGAGCGAAACGCCCTCATCGGCCGCGGACAGCGGAAAGGCACGCACCGGCTGCACCACTTCGGCGCGCCCTTCGACGCTCTTGAGCAGCAGGCGACCGAAGGGGTCCCGCTCGATATCGATGTGCGTCATGGTTCAGGCGCTCCCTGCCGGATGGGCGGCGTGTTCGTTGGCGGGCATGGCTGCGGGCGGATCGCCCTCGTCGTCCACCTGGCGAGCCTGCGCCTGGTAGAGCCGCCAATAAGCGCCCTGGCGTTCCATCAGTTCGTCGTGTGGGCCGACCTCGACGATCTCGCCACGGTCCATCACCACCAGCCGGTCGGCCTTGCGCAGCGTCGACAGGCGGTGGGCAATGGCGATGGTGGTGCGGCCCTGCACCAGGTTGTCGAGCGCCTTCTGGATTTCCTTCTCGGTCTCGGTGTCCACCGCCGAGGTCGCTTCGTCCAGGATCAGGATGCGCGGATCGATCAGGAGCGCCCGCGCGATGGAGATGCGCTGGCGCTCGCCGCCCGACAGGCCCTGCCCGCGTTCGCCCACGATCGAGTCGTAGCCGTGCGGCAGCCGCAGGATGAATTCATGCGCGTGCGCCGCGCGGGCCGCCGCCACGATTTCGGCGCGCGTGGCGTTCGGCTTGCCATAGGCGATGTTCTGCGCCACCGTGCCGAAGAACAGGAAGGGCTCCTGCAGCACCAGGCCTACATGCCTGCGATAGTCGGCCACGGCAAATCGACGGATGTCGGTGCCATCCACCAGGATGGCGCCCTCGGTCACGTCGTAGAAGCGGCAGATGAGGTTGACCAGCGTGCTCTTGCCCGAACCGCTGTGGCCCACCAGGCCGATCATTTCGCCGGGGCGAATGGAAAGATCGAGGTTGCGGATGACGGAGCGGCTGCCGTAGCGAAAGCCCAGCCCGCGCATCTCGATGCGGCCCGACACGCTGGACGGCCGCACCGGATCGGCCGGCTCGGGCACATTGCTCACGTGGTCCAGGATGTCGAAGATGCGCTTGGCGCCCGCCGCCGCCTTCTGCGTGACGGAGACGATGCGGCTCATCGAATCGAGCCGGATGTAGAAGCGGCCGATGTAGGCGATGAATGCGGTAAGCACACCCACGGTGATTCGGCCGCGCGCCACCTGCCAGATGCCGAAGGCCCAGACCACCAGCAGGCCGACTTCCGTCAGCAGCGAAACGGTGGGCGTGAACAGCGACCAGGTGCGGTTGAGCTTGTCGTTCACCTTGAGGTTGTACGCATTGGCCAACCGGAAGCGCTCGGCCTCGCGCGCCTCTTGCGCGAAGGCCTTCACCACGCGGATGCCGGGAATGGTGTCGGCCAGCACGTTGGTCACTTCGCCCCACACGCGGTCGATTTTCTCGAAGCCGGTGCGCAGCCGGTCGCGCACCACGTGGATCAGCCATGCGATGAAGGGCAGCGGCACGAGCGTGACCAGCGCCAGCAGCGGATTGATCGACACGAGGATGACGGCCGTCATCGCGATCATCAGCACGTCGTTGATGAAGTCCAGCGCGTGCAGCGACAGGAACACGTTGATGCGGTCGGTCTCGGAGCCGATGCGCGCCATCAGGTCGCCGGTCCGCTTGTTGCCGAAGTAATCCAGCGGCAGCGTCAGCAGGTGCTCGTAGGTGGTGGTGCGCAGGTCCGCGCCCATGCGCTCGGACACCAGCGCCAGCAAGTAGGTGCGCGCCCAGCCCAGGCCCCAGCCGGCAAGTGCAGCCGCCAGCAGCGCGCCCAGGTAGACCAGCACCTTGTTCGCCTCGATGGCCTGCCCGTTCTGGAACGGAATCAGGATGTCGTCCATCAGCGGAATGGTGAGGTAGGGCGGCACCAGCGTCGCCGCGGTGGACGCCAACGTCAGCAAAAACCCGATGATCAGTTGCCGCCGATAGGGCCGGGCGAATCGGCCCAGCCGCAAGAGGACCCAGGTGGAAGGCGGACTTTGCGTCTCCGATTCCGGATCGATGGCAGCGGCAGGCTCGATGGCCGCGGCCGGCGCCTCGCCGTGTGCCGCGTTGATGCACTGCTCGAACAGGCGCACCAGACGCAGCGCTGCTGCTTGTTGCGACAGCGTGTAGTGCCAGCGTTGCAGCAGGCCTCGTCCATCTGCCAGGTCCAGCATGCCCACGCCGGCATGGTCGGACATGGTCAGGGTAATCCCGGGCGTGGTGAGCGGCCACTCGCGCCATTGGCCAGCGCCATCCTTCGACAGAAGCCGGCGCCCAGTCAATGCCACGACGCCGCTGACGAAACGCAGGTCGGCATCGAGGTCAACCGCGAAGGTTTCCAAAACGTTTTCGTCGGAAGCCAATCGGCTTCGTGGCACTTGGACGAGTGCGGCGGCGTCGAGGGAATCTGGATGTTGCATGGAGTGCTTGGTGTCGGAGCAAGAATGCAGAGGCCGAAACCCACGCCTGGCGATCGCGCCGGGCACCGATTCTGACCGAATGCCCGCGTGCCCGATCTCGGATATCGGAACCAGGGCCGTCCACACCTCGCTCTCTGAAACCTTACAAACGTATTCATGACCCGTTTCGACGACATCCGCCTGCTCCGTGTCAACTACCTGCGGGGACCGAACATCTGGACTTACCGTCCGGTGCTGGAGGTCTGGCTGGACCTGGGCGAGTTGGAGGAATTCCCGTCCAACAAGATCGATGGGTTCACCACGCGCCTCACCGCACTGCTGCCGGCGCTGATCGAGCACCACTGCGGCGTGGGCGAGCGAGGCGGCTTCATCCAGCGCCTGGAGGAAGGCACCTGGTCCGGCCATGTGCTCGAGCATGTGGTGATCGAACTGCTCAACCTCGCGGGCATGCCCACCGGTTTCGGCCAGACGCGCAGCACCTCGCGCCACGGTGTCTATCGCATGGTGTTCCGGGCGCGTGACGAGCAGGTCGCGCGCGCGGCCCTCGCCGAAGGCCACAAGCTGCTGATGGCGAGCATCAACAACGACCCGTTCGGCGCGTCCGATGTCCAGGCCGCCGTCGACGCGGTGCGTGCCAAGCTCGACGCCTGCTACCTCGGCCCGTCCACCGCCAGCATCGTCGGCGCCGCTGCCGACCGCGGCATTCCCCACATCCGCCTGAACGACGGCAACCTCGTCCAGCTGGGCTATGGCGCCACGCAGCGACGCATCTGGACGGCCGAGACCGACTACACCAGCGCGATTGCCGAATCCATCGCCAGCGACAAGGAACTGACCAAGTCCCTGCTGCAAAGCTGCGGCGTGCCGGTGCCCGAAGGCCAGGTCGTCGCCGACGCCGAGGAAGCCTGGGAGGCCGCCCAAGACATCGGCCTGCCGGTGGCGGTGAAGCCGTCGGACGCCAACCACGGGCGCGGCGTGTCGCTCGAACTGCACACGCGTGACGAGGTCATGGCCGCCTTCGCGGTGGCCGAGCCCGAAGGCAGCGACGTGATGGTCGAGCGCTTCGTGCCCGGCTCGGAGCACCGCCTGCTGGTGGTGGGCGGCCGCGTGGTGGCGGCTGCCCGCGGCGAAGTGATCACCGTGACCGGCGACGGCCGCCAGAGCGTGGCCCAGCTCATCGACAGCCAACTCAACAGCGACCCGCGCCGCGGCGTCGAGGAAGAATTTCCGCTCGACTTCATCGACCTCCCGAACGATGCCAAGCTCCAGCTCGAACTCAAGCGCCAGCAGCTCGACGGCGAATCGGTGCCGGCGGCCGGGCGCGTGGTGACCATCCAGCGTAACGGCAACCTCGGCACCGACTGCACCGACCTCGTCCACCCCGAAGTGGCGTATGCGGCGGTGCTCGCCGCCCGAACGGTGGGCCTGGACATCGCCGGCATCGACCTGGTGGCGCGCGACATCTCGCGGCCCCTGCAGGCCCAAGGCGGCGCCATCGTCGAAGTCAACGCCGGACCGGGGCTGCTGATGCACCTGAAGCCTGGCGTGGGCTCGCCCAGACCGGTGGGCCGCGCCATCTGCGACCACCTGTTCCCCGACAGCGACGAAGAAGGCAGCGCGCCGGGGCGCATCCCCATCGTCGGCGTCGCGGGCTCGCACAACACCGCCGCCTTGGCGCGGCTGGTGGCCTGGCTGGTCAGCCTGGGCGGGCAGCACACGGGCCTGGCCTGCCGCGACGGCCTGTTCCTCGAACGCCGGCGCATCGATTCGCGCGACAGCGCCAACTTCGAGGCCGGCCATCGCCTGCTGGTCAACAGCACGGTGCAGGCAGTGGTCATCGAAACGAGTGCCGAGGCCATCCTGCTCGACGGCCTGCCCTACGACCGCTGCAAGGTCGGCATCGTCACCGACCTCGAAGGCGCGGACCGGCTGGGCCAGTTCGACATCACCGAAAGCGACCAGATGGTGAAGGTGCTGCGCACCCAGGTCGACGTGGTGCTGGCCGAAGGCACGGCTGTGCTCAACGCCGCCGATCCGCGCGTCGCCGGCATGGCGCCGCTTTGCGATGGCGATGTGATCCTCTACAGCACCGACCCGCATGCCGATTCGCTGTCCAGTCACCAGCGCGAGGGCGGCAAGGCCGTGCTGGTGCGGCAGGACCGCGTGGTGCTGGCCACCGGCAGCAGCGAGAGCTTCCTGCCCGGCCTGGGTCGCCTGACCGTATGGCGCGCCACGCATGCGGGCATCGAACTAGAAAGCCTGCTCGCCGCTGTGGCCGCAGGCTGGGCGATGGGCATTCCGTTCAACCTGATCGGTGCCGGCGCGCAGGCCTTCGAAGCCGACCTGGGCACGGCCCTGTCGTCGCTCCAGCTGTCGCAAGGCCACCTTCCCATCGAGGCCGCACCGACCGTGCCGCAGCAGCTGGCCTGACGAGCCGATTCGCCCCACGACAAGACAACACGACAAGTAGACGAGCGACCATGGACATCATCCGCACACGCGCCTTGCGCGGCCCCAACCTGTGGAGCAGGCACACCTCCATCGAGTCTGTGGTGCACTGCAAGGGCGCCGAGCAGAGCATCGAGCAGTTGCCCGGTTTCGAGCAGCACCTGCGTGCGCTGTTCCCCGGCATCGGAGAGCTCCATCCGGTCGTGCTCGGCCAACCGCTATCTCTGGCCCATGTGTTGGAAGCGGCTGCTCTGGCGCTGCAGGTGCAGGCCGGCATCGCCGTCACGTTCGGCCACACCGCGGGCACCGCCGAGGAAGGCGTGTACCAGGTGGTGGTGCAGTACGTCGAAGAACCGGTCGGCCGCCTGGCCGTGAAGCTGGCACACCAGCTGATCGAGGCCGCGCTGAGCGAGGCCGGCAGCTTCGACGCCGCCGCCGCCATCGCGCAGTTGCGCGAGCTGGACGAAGACGAGCGCCTGGGCCCGAGCACCGGCGCCATCGTCGATGCCGCCGTGGCGCGCGGCATTCCGTTCCGGCGCCTGACGCGCGGCAGCCTCGTGCAGTTCGGCTGGGGCGTGCGCCAGCGGCGCATCCAGGCGGCGGAAGTCGATTCGACGTCCGGCGTGGCCGAGTCGATTGCGCAGGACAAGGAACTGACCAAGCAGCTGCTCAATGCCGCCGGCGTTCCGGTGCCGCGCGGCCGCCCCGTCACCAGCCTGGACGATGCCTGGGAGGCCGCCCACGAGATCGGCCTGCCCGTTGTGGTCAAGCCGCAGGACGGCAACCAGGGCAAGGGCGTCACCGTCAACATCGTCAGCCGCGAACAGCTCGCGGCGGCCTACGCCTCCGCAGCCGAATACGGAGAGGTGATGGTCGAGAAGTACCTGCCCGGCTTCGACTTCCGGCTGCTCGTGGTGGGCGACCGCCTGGTGGCCGCCGCGCGGCGCGATCCGCCCAACGTGGTGGGCGACGGCACGAGCACGGTGCGCCAGCTGGTCGACGCCATCAATCTCGATCCGCGCCGTGGCGAAGGCCATGCCACGTCGCTCACCAAGATCCGGCTGGACGACATCGCCATCGGCCGCCTGGAGGCGCAGGGGCTCACCGCCGACAGCGTGCCCGAGCCCGGCCAGCGCGTGGTGCTTCGCAACAACGCCAATCTGTCCACCGGCGGGACCGCCACCGACGTGACCGACACCGTGCATCCTGAAGTGGCCGCGCGCGCCGTGGATGCCGCGCAGATGGTGGGCCTGCACATCTGCGGCGTCGACCTCGTCTGCGAAAGCGTGCAGGTGCCGTTGGAAGAGCAGTCGGGCGGCGTGGTCGAAGTCAATGCGGCTCCCGGGCTGCGCATGCACATCTCGCCATCGTTCGGCCGCGGCCGCGCGGTGGGCGAGGCGGTGGTCGACCAGCTGTTCGCCGACGGCGACGACGGCCGCATCCCGGTGGTGGCCGTGACCGGCACCAACGGCAAGACCACCACCGCGCGCCTCATCAACCACCTGCTGGCTTCCAGCGGCCGGGTGACCGGCATGACCAATACCGACGGCGTCTACATCGACGGCCGCCAGACCGACAGCGGCGACTGCAGCGGGCCCAAGAGCGCGCGCAACGTGCTGCTGCACCCCGACGTCGAAGCGGCCGTGTTCGAGGTGGCGCGCGGCGGCATCCTGCGCGAGGGCCTGGGCTTCGACCGCTGCGAGGTGGCGGTGGTCACCAACCTCGGCGAAGGCGATCACCTGGGGCTGAACTACATCAACTCGGTGGAAGAACTGGCGGTGCTCAAGCGCGTGATCGTGCGCAACGTGGCGCCGCAAGGTTTTGCCGTGCTCAACGCGGCCGACCCCAACGTGGCGGCCATGGCGCCCACCTGCCCGGGCAGCGTCATCTTCTTCGCCGCCGACCGCACCCATCCCGTGATGGCCACGCACCGCGCGCAAGGCCGCCGCACCGTGTATGTGGACCAGGACGCCGTCATAGCCGCCGAAGGCGCCTGGCGCGAACGCGTGCCACTGCGCGACGTGCCGATCACACGCGGCGGCACCATCGGCTTTCAGGTGGACAACGTCATGGCGGCGGTGGCCTCGGCCTGGGCCCTGGGCCTGGACTGGGACACCATCCGCAGTGGTCTGGCGAGCTTCAAGAGCGACGCCGCCGGCGTGCCCGGCCGCTTCAACGTGATGGACTATCGCGGCGCGACGGTCATCGCTGACTATGGCCACAACACGGACGCGATGCGCGCGCTGGTGGCCGCCGTCGACAGCATGCCGGCCAGGCGCAGGCAGGTGGTCATCAGCGGCGCAGGCGACCGGCGCGACCAGGACATCCGCGAGCAGACCGCCATCCTTGGCAAGGCTTTCGACGAAGTCATCCTGTACCAGGACGCGGCCCAGCGTGGCCGCGCCGACGGCGAGGTGATGGCGCTGCTGCGCCAGGGCCTGCACGGAGCCACTCGCACCCACCACATCGAGGAGATCCGTGGCGAGTTCGCCGCCATCGACCATGCGCTGGATCGCCTGGAGCCCGGCGACCTGTCGTTGATCCTGGTGGACCAGGTGGAAGAAGCACTGGCGCATCTGGCCCGGCGCATGACCGAGGCCGCGGCCTGAGCGGACTTTGAGCGGCCCGCGCGGCGTAGGACAGCACCTCCGCCCACGCGGCCACCGGCTCCGACATGGCCGTGCCGCCTGTGCCCACAGGCGCGGCGCGACCAGCCGGCCAAACTGGCGACTCCGAAGATCGAGCCGCACACCGGCGCCACACGGCGATCCGCTGCGGCACTTTCGCGAACAGAGGAGTCCGACCATGAATGCCATTTTGAGAACGACCTGTGCCTCCGCGCTGCTGGCCGTGGGCAGCCTTGCCATGCTGCCTGCCCATGCACAGAAAAACCAATTCCAGGCCGAACGCGCCACCTGCGACGGTGTGATGCAAGACAAGCAGGCCTGCCTGCGCGAGGCCGGTGCCGCCGCCCAGGCGTCCAGCCGCGGCAACCTGACGCACGCCTCGCCCGACGTCTATCGCCAGAACGCCCTGGCGCGTTGCAGTGCGCAGCCGCCGGCCGACAAGCTGGCCTGCGAGCAGCGTGTGCTCGGCACCGGCGACACCACCATCGAAGGCAGCGTGATGGGCGGCGGCGCGATCCGTGAAACCGTGACCACCGTGCCGCTGACCAGCGTCACGCCCACCTCGGGCATGCCGCCGCCGCGGCCCATGCCGCCGCCGGCGACGATGCCGCCCGCCCGCACTTACAACACGATGCCTGCGCCCGCCGTCTCGCCGCCGCCCCCGCCGATGCCGATGCAAAGCGCGCCCATCGCGCCGATGACGCCGGCCACGCCGCGCTGATCGGCAAAAGCGCGCAGCGCCTAGTGACTGCCTGAGCGCGCCGTCAAAAGGCGCTGCATCAGGCAGAACACGAACAGCAGCGCGCCCACGGCGATGCGCGTCCACCACGAGCTGAGCGTGCCGTCGAAGGCAATCAGCGTCTGGATGATTCCGAGCATCATCACGCCGAACAACGTTCCGACCACGTAGCCGACGCCGCCGGTGAGTAGCGTCCCGCCGATCACCACGGCGGCGATGGCGTCTAGCTCCAGCCCCAGGGCATGGAGCCCGTAGCCGGAGAGCATGTAGAAGGTGAACAGCACGCCGCCAAGCGCCGAGCAGAAGCCCGACAGCGCATAGACGCCGACAACCGTGGCGCGCACCGGCAAGCCCATCAACAACGCCGACTGCTCGTTGCCACCAACCGCATAGACCGTGCGCCCGAACTGGGTGTAGTGCGCGAGGTAGGCGCCTGCCGCAACCACCACCAGCGCGATGACCGCGCTCAGGGTGACGGTGGCCCCGCCACCAACCGGTATGCGGATGAACGACAGATCCGAGTAGAACTCGTTCGAAATGCTGATCGAGTCGATGCTGATCACATAGCAAAGGCCGCGCGCCAGGAACATGCCAGCCAGCGTGACGATGAAGGGCTGCAGCCGGAAGCGCTCGATCAAGAAGCCCATCAGCGCGCCGAAGCCCGTGCCCATTACAAGCACCAGCGGCATGGCTGCGAGCGGATGCCACCCGTGGTGCTCCACCAGCGACGCGCACACCATCGTCGTGAGCGCGATGACCGACCCCACCGACAGGTCGATGCCGCCGGACAGGATCACGAAGGTCATGCCCACAGCCACCACGCACAGGAAGGCGTTGTCGATCAGCAGGTTGAGGAACACCTGCGCCGAGAAAAAGCCCGGATAGGCCACGGAGCCGAGCGTGGCCATGATGGCGAACAGCGCCATCGTCACCATGAGTGGCAGCGAGCGACGCTGCAAACGCGCTCCGGCGAATGCGGGCGTGCCGGCATGGACGGCTGAGCCGGCCGATGCCGCGTCGGCGCCCTCGCGATCGGTGGCGAGTGCGCTCACGGGCGCGCTCCCTTGCGCGCAGGCCTGAACGCCAGGTCACGCATCTGCGCCCGGAATTCTGGCGACTGCAGCAGCATCACGGTGAAGACCACCACGGCCTTGACGACCAGGTTGATCTCGGGCGGCACGCCCATGGAATAGATGGCGTAGGTCAGTGTCTGGATGATGAGCGCGCCGATCACGCTGCCCACCAGGCTGAATCGCCCCCCGTTGAGCGACGTGCCACCGAGCGTGACGGCCAGGATCGCATCGAGCTCCAGCAGCAGCCCCGCGTTGTTGCCGTCGGCGCTCTTCACGTTCGAGCTGATGATCAGGCCCGCCAGTCCGGCGCAGAAGGCACACAGCATGTAGACGCCAACGGTCAGGCTGCGCGCCCGCACGCCGGCCAGTCGCGCCGCGGCCGGGTTGATGCCCACCGACTGGATGAACAGCCCGAGCGCGCTGCGCGACACGGCCAGGTGCAGCAGCGCGAACACCGCCGCCGCGATGAAGAGCGCAAATGGCAGGCCCAGCAGGTAACCACCCCCCATGAAGAAATAGGGCGCGTAGTAGATCGTGATGATCTGGCCCTCGGTGATGAGCTGCGCGATGCCACGGCCCGCCACCATCAGAATGAGCGTGGCAATGATCGGCTGCATGCCGATGCGCGCCACCAGCAGGCCATTCCACAGACCGCAGGCCAGGGCCACGCCCAGTGCCGCAGCGATGGCCAGCCACATCGGGAAGCGGCTGACATCGGCGGCCGCGCCATCCTTCACCACCAGCGAGCCTCCGATCATCGAGGCCGCCAGCGCCGCGGCGATCGCCACCACCGCGCCCACCGAGATGTCGATGCCGCGCGTGGCGATCACCAGCGTCATGCCCAGCGCCACCAGCACCAGCGGCGCGGCCCGATTGAGGATGTCGATCAGGCTGCCGTACAAGTGGCCGTCGCGCCACTCGATGTGCAGGAAGGTCGGATTGAACGCGGCATTGAGCGCAAGCAGCAGACACAGCGTGACCACCGGCCACATGAGCCGATGCCGCAAGGCCGCGGCGACGAGCGAAGCGCCTGGTTGTCGGGCCTGGGTCATGTCCTTGCGATCATTTCGTAGACGTCTTCCTCGCTGCACCCCGCGGGCAACTCGCCCACCTTGCGCCGGTCGCGCAGCACGGCCACTCGGTGCGACAGGCGCACCACCTCGTCCATCTCCGAGGAGATGAACAGCACCGACATGCCCTCGCCGGCCAGGCGAAGGATCTCCTGCAGGATCTCCTGCTTGGCGGCAACGTCGATGCCCCGCGTGGGCTCGTCGAGCAGCAGCAGGCGGGGCTGAGTGGCCAGCCAGCGTGCGAGCACCGCCTTCTGCTGGTTGCCGCCCGACAGCAGGCCGATGGGCGTCTCCACGCTGGCAGTCTTGATGCCCAGCGCTTTCACGAACGCTTCGGCCAGGCGGGTCTGCTCGGCGCGCGAGAGGTTGCGCTTGAGCCCCAGGCTGGCCTGCAACGCCAGCGCAATGTTCTCGCGCACCGACAGTTCGGCCACGATGCCGTCCGTCTTGCGCTCCTCGGGACACATCGCCAGGCCCTGCGCCACCGCATCGGCCGGCGCCTGGAAGCGCACCGCCTTGCCGTCGATGCGCAGCTCGCCGCTGTCCGGACGCGCCAGGCCGAACAGCAGGCGCGCCAGCTCCGTGCGGCCCGAGCCGAGCAGCCCGGCCAGGCCGACCACCTCGCCCTGGCGCAGGCCGATGTCCAGAGGCTGCAACTGCCCGCGCTGCCCCAGGCCACTGGCCTGCAGCAACACCGGCGCGCCCTCGGGCACCGGTGGACGGGCCGCATCCGAGCCGGCCGCCATGTCGAACTCGCGCCCCACCATGGCCGAGATGAGCGCCTGCGGCCCCAGGTCGGCCGCGGCCCATTCGCCCACCCAGGCCCCGTTGCGCAGAACGGTGATGCGATCGGACACCGCATACACCTGGTTCAGAAAGTGCGTCACGAACAGGATGGCCAGCCCCTCGGCGCGCAACCGGCGCAGCACGTCGAACAGCTTGTTCACCTCTTCCTCGTCGAGGCTGGACGTCGGCTCGTCGAGGATCAGCACCTTCGCCTGCACCCCCAGCGCGCGGGCGATGGCCACCATCTGCTGCACCGCCACCGGGTAGCTCGACAGCAGCCGCGATACGTCGAGCCGCACATCGAGGCGAGCCAGCAGCTCCTCCGCGCCGCGCCTGGCCGCGGGCCAGTCGATGCGTTGCAGCAGGCCACGACGCGGATAGCGCCCGGCGAAGATGTTCTCGGCCACCGACAGATTGGGGCAGAGGTTCACTTCCTGGTAGACCGTGCTGATGCCCAGCTGCTGGGCCGCCAGCGGAGACGCGGGGCGGATGGCCGACCCGTCCAGCCGCATCTCGCCGGCGTCGAACGGGTAGACGCCGGTCAGCACCTTGATCAGCGTGGACTTGCCGGCGCCGTTCTGGCCCATCAGCGTGTGGATCTCGCCGGCCCGCAGCGTGAGCCGCACATCCGCCAACGCAGGAATGCCGTTGAACTGCTTGTGGATGCCCGAGAGTTCGAGCACCGGCCGGGACGGTGCGGGCGCGCTCATGCCTTGTTCTTGTTGTAGACATCGACGAAGACGGCCGCCAGCAACACCAGTCCCTTGATCACCTGCTGGTAGTCGATGCCCACGCCGAGGATCGACATGCCGTTGTTCATGACGCCCATGATGAAGGCGCCGATCACGGCGCCCATGACCTTGCCCACGCCGCCCGACGCGGAGGCCCCGCCGATGAAGCAGGCGGCGATGACGTCCAGCTCGAACCCGAGTCCGGCCTTGGGGGTTGCCGTGTTCAGGCGCGCCGCGAAGACCAGGCCCGCCAGCGCCGCCAGCATGCCCATGTTGACGAAGGCCAGGAAGGTCAGGCGCTGCGTGCGGATGCCCGACAGGCGCGCCGCCTTCTCGTTGCCGCCCAGGGCGTAGATGCGCCGTCCCACCGTGGTCTGGTTGGTCAGGAACTCGTAGGCGACGATCAGTATCGCCATGATCACCAGCACATTGGGCAGCCCCTTGTAGGTGGAAAGCAGGTAGCTCAGCAGCAGGATGGCAGCGGCAAACAGGATGTTGCGCGCCAGGAAGAAACCCAGCGGTTCGGTGGTCATGGCGTCGCGCGCCAGCTTGTTGCGCCCGCGCAGCTTGAAGAACACCAGCGCGGCGGCCGCCAGGGCGCCCAGCAGGAGCGAGGTGAGGCGCAATCCCTGCCCGGGCGCGGCGCCGGTCAACTCGGGCACGAAGCCCGAACTCAGCCGCTGGAAAGTCTCGGGAAAGGGCCCGACCGACTGACCGGCCAGAAGCGCCAGCGTCAGCCCCTTGAACACCAGCATGCCCGCCAGCGTGACGATGAACGACGGCACCCGGAAGTACGCGACGAACCAGCCCTGCGACGCGCCGATCAGCCCGCCCGCCACCAGGCAGGCGAGCAGCGCGGGCAGGTAGTGCCAGTGGTACTCCACCATGAGCACCGCAGCCAGCGCGCCGATGAAGCCGCAAACCGAACCGACCGACAGGTCGATGTGGCCGCTGACGATGACCAGCAGCATGCCCAGCGCCATGATGACGATGTAGCTGTTCTGCAGCACCAGGTTGGTCAGGTTGAGCGGACGCATCAGCGTGCCGTCCGTCAGCACCTGGAACAGCACCATGATCGCCACCAGCGAGATCAGCATGCCGTACTCGCGCAGGTTGCTCTTCAGGAAGCCGGCATGCGCGCGCGGCTTGCCGGGCACGCGCGCGTCAGGCGCCGCGCGCACGCTCATGTCGACCTTGGCGGTGCTGTCAGGCATGGACGCTGCTCCCCGATGCGACGATGGCATGCATGATGCGCTCCTGCGAGGCTTCATGCACCGGCATCTGCGCCACGAAGCGCCCTTCGTTCATCACGTAGATGCGATCGCACATGCCCAGCAGTTCGGGCAATTCCGATGAAATCATCAATACTCCCTTGCCCTCGCCGGCCAGCCGGTCGATGAGCGTGTAGATCTCGTACTTGGCGCCCACGTCGATGCCGCGCGTGGGCTCATCCAGGATCAGCAGTTCCGGCTGCGCGAACAGCCACTTGCCGAGCACCACCTTCTGCTGGTTGCCGCCCGACAGGTTCAGCACGCGCTGGTCGACGCTGGAACAGCGGATGGCCAGCGATTCGCGCAGTTGCTGCGCCGTGCGGTAGTCCAGCGCATCGTCGATCACGCCATGCCGCGCAATGCCCGAAAGACGCGCCAGGCTCAGGTTGCGGCGGATGTCCTGCTCCAGGACCAGGCCGGCGTCCTTGCGGTCTTCGGTGGCATAGGCAATGCCGTGCGCGATGGCCTTGCCCACCGTGCTCACGTCCACTTCGCGCCCGTGCATGTGCACGCTGCCGCTGATGCGGCGGCCCCAGGAGCGGCCGAACACGCTCATGGCGAACTCCGTGCGGCCCGCGCCCATCAGCCCGGCAATGCCGACGATCTCGCCGCGCCGCACCGACAGGCCGACGCCCATGATGTGCTCGCGCTCCGGATGCTGCGGGTGATGCACACGCCAGTCGCGCACCTCGAACAGCACGTCCCCGATGCGCGGGCTGCGCTGCGGATAGCGGTGCGCCATGTCGCGGCCGACCATGCCGCGCACGATGCGCTCCTCGCTCGCCGCGTGCTCGCGGCAATCCATGGTCTCGACGGTCGTGCCGTCGCGCAGCACGGTGATGGCATCGGCCACGCGGGTGATCTCGCCCAGCTTGTGAGAGATCAGGATCGAGGCGATGCCTTGCGCCTTCAGCTCCAGCAGCAGGTTCAGCAGTGCATCGCTGTCGCTCTCGTTGAGGCTGGCCGTCGGCTCGTCGAGAATCAGCAGGCGCACCTTCTTCGACAGTGCCTTGGCGATCTCCACCAGCTGTTGCTTGCCCATGCCCAGCTCGCCCACCAGCGCCGTGGGCGGCTCGTGGAGGCCCACCTTGGCCAGCAGCTCGCGCGTGCGCGCGAAAGTCCTGCCCCAGTCGATCACACCGCCCTGGGCGATCTCGTTGCCCAGGAAAATGTTCTCGGCGATGGACAGTTGCGGCACCAGCGCCAGCTCCTGGTGGATGATGATGATGCCCACCGCCTCGCTGTCCGCGATGCCGCGAAACCGGCGCGGCTGGCCGTCGAAGCGGATCTCTCCCTCGTAGTCGCCCGTCGGATAGACGCCGCTGAGCACCTTCATCAACGTGGACTTGCCGGCGCCGTTCTCGCCCACCACCGCATGGATCGTGTCGGCGCCCACGTCGAGGTTGACGTTGTCCAGCGCATTGACGCCCGGAAAGCGCTTGATGATGCCGCGCATCTCCAGCAGGGGTCCACTCATTCGTTGTCGTCCTTCCTGCAAGGGCCGCGCCTTCCGGCTCAGCGGATCTGGCTTTCCTTGTAGTAGCCGCTGTCGACCAGCACCTGCTTCCAGTTGCCGGCATCCACCGTCACCGGCTTGAGCAGGTACGAAGGCACGACCTTCACGCCGTTGTTGTAGGTCTTGGTGTCGTTCACCTCCGGCGCCTTGCCGGCCATCATGGCGTCCACCATCGCCACCGTCACCTTGGCCAGTTCGCGGGTGTCCTTGAAGACGGTTGAGGTCTGCTCCTTCTTCAGGATGGACTTGATCGAAGGCACCTCGGCGTCCTGGCCCGTCACCACCGGCATCGGCGACTGCGCCGAGCCATAGCCCACGCCCTTGAGCGACGAGATGATGCCGATCGACAGGCCGTCGTAGGGCGAGAGCACCGCATCGACGTGGGCATTGCTGTAGAAGGCCGACAGCAGGTTGTCCATGCGCGCCTGCGCCACCGCGCCGTCCCAGCGCAGGGTGGAGACCTTGTCCATGCCCAGCTGCTTGCTGCGCACCACCAGCTTGCCCTTGTCGATGTAGGGCTGCAGCACCGACATCGCGCCGTTGTAGAAGAAGAATGCGTTGTTGTCGTCCGGCGAGCCGCCGAACAGCTCGATGTTGAACGGCCCCTTGCCATCCTTGAGGCCCAGGGCCTTCTCGATGTACTGCGCCTGCAGCATGCCCACCTGGAAGTTGTCGAAGGTCGCGTAGTAGTCGACGTTCTTGCTGCCGCGGATCAGGCGGTCGTAGGCGATCACCTTCACGCCGCGATCCGCTGCCTTCTGCAGCACGTCGGAAAGCGTGGTGCCGTCGATCGCCGCGATGACCAGCACCTTCGGCCCCTTGGTCACCATGTTCTCGATCTGCGCCAGCTGGTTGGGAATGTCGTCCTCGGCGTACTGCAGGTCGGTCTTGTAGCCCTTCTCCTGGAAGAACTTGACCATGTTGTTGCCGTCGGCGATCCAGCGCGCAGAGGACTTGGTGGGCATCGAGATCGCGACCAGGCCCTTGTCCTGCGCATGCACTTGCGTCAAGCCGACCGCAAGCGCCGCGCCCACCAGCAATGTCTTCAGGAATGCTCTTTTCATGTTGTCTTTTCTTTCATGTGACGCCACGCCGAACCGTCGTGGCAAGCGGTGCGAATTCCCTTTGGCGAACACCCGGGAAGCCGGCTTGGCCGGGCCCGAGGATGTGGCCCCTTGAAGGGGCAGCCGGGCCTGCGAGGCAGGCCGGCCTGGGGGTCAGTACTTTCTGGACGGGAACTCGGCCTTGGCGGTCTCCATCGGGAAGATGCCCTCCTTGGTGATGATCCGCTTGGGCACCGGCTTGCCGGCGACGATGTCCTTCACCGCACTCATCAGTTGCGGCCCGAGCAGCGGGCTGCATTCGACCGACACGTTGAGCTTGCCGGCCATCATGGCCTCGAAGGCGCCCTTCACCGCGTCGATCGAGATGATGGTGATGTCCTTGGCCGGCTTCATGCCCGCTTCCTCGATCGCCTGGATGGCGCCGATGGCCATGTCGTCGTTGTGCGCGAACAGCACATTGATGTTCTTGCCCTCGGCCTTCAGGAAGGCTTCCATCACCTCCTTGCCCTTGGCGCGGGTGAAGTCGCCGGTCTGCGAGCGGATGATCTTGAACTTGGGATCGGCCTTGATGATTTCCTCGAAGCCCTTCTTGCGGTCGATGGCCGGCGCCGAGCCCACCGTGCCCTGCAGTTCGACGATGTTGACGGGGCCCTTGTTGCCCTTCTGGTTCTCGACCAGCCAGCGTCCGGCCTTGCGGCCTTCTTCCACGAAGTCCGAGCCCATGAAGGTCACATAGAGGCTGTCGTCCTTGACCTTCACCGAGCGGTCGGTCAGCACGACGGGGATCTTGGCCGCCTTGGCCTCGCGCAGCACGTTCTCGAAGCCGGTCTCCACCACCGGCGAGAAGGCGATCACGTCCACCTTCTGCGCGATGTACGAGCGGATGGCCTTGATCTGGTTCTCCTGCTTCTGCTGCGCGTCGGAGAACTTGAGGTCGATGCCCGCCTCCTGCGCGGCCGACTTGATGGATTCGGTGTTGGCGGTGCGCCACTCGCTCTCGGCGCCGACCTGGGCGAAGCCCAGCACGATCTTCTTTTGCGCAAAGGCCGACGTCATCGGCAATGCGCCTGCCACGCAAGCGGCCGCCGCAGCGGCGGAGAAGGTACGACGGTTCATGCTCATGGATGTCTCCTTGGTAGGTCTTGGTTGAGCGTCGAGGGAAACGGATGGATGGGATGAAAGTGCCTAGGCCTGCAGATAGCTCGTCTTGAGGGTGGTGAAGAACTCGGCCGCCTGCCGCCCCTGGGCGCGTGCGCCATCGCCGGACGCCTTTCGCGCGCCGTAGGGCACGTGGTAGTCCTCGGCCACGGTCGGCAGGTTGACCAGCGTCATGCCCACGCGCGCATGCCTGCGAAAGTGGGTCGCATGCGCCAGCGAGCGCGTGCAGATGCCGGCGCACAGGCCGTAGGCCGAATCGTTGGCGAGCGCCAGCGCGTGGTCGTAGTCCAGCGCCTCCAGCACGCAGGCCACCGGGCCGAACAATGCATCGCGCGCGACCTTCTGGCCCGGCAGTGCCAGCAGCAGGGCCGGGCTCATGTAGTGACCACGGCTCGGACGTTCGATCGCCTCGCCGCCATGGACCAGTTCAGCGCCCTCCTCGCACGCGATGCGCACCGCCTCGAGATTGCGCACGAGTTGTTCGGCGTCCACCACCGGCCCCATGACCACGCCTTTTTCCAAAGCGTGACCCACGCGCATGGCGGCAAGCCGCTGGCGCAGACGCGCGACGAAGGCGGCATGCACCGGTGCTTCGACGATCAGTCGGCTCGATGCGGTGCAACGCTGTCCGCTGCAGGAATAGGCCCCCTGCACGGCACATTCCACCGCTCGCTCGAGATCGGCATCGGCCATGACGACGAGCGCGTTGCGCGCGCCCATCTCCAGGTGCACGCGGGCGCGCCGCTTGGCCGCCGCCTGCACGATGCGGGCGCCCACCGACTCGGGGCCGGTGAAGCTGATGGCGTCCACCAGGCCGCCATCGACCAGGGCCGCACCCAATTCCCGGCCGCTGCCCATCAGGAGGTTGAACGCGCCCGCCGGCAGCGCTGCGCGGCTGATGATCTCGGCCAACGCCCAGCCGCAGCCCGGCACGCGCTCCGAGGGCTTGAACACCACGCTGTTGCCGAAGGCCAATGCGGCGGCAATCTTGCGGGCAGGCACGGCCAGCGGCGAACTCCACGGCGTCATCAGCGCCACCACGCCCACGGGTTCGCGCGTCACGTCCACCTGCACCCCTGGTCGCACCGAGGCCAGCGTCTCGCCATGGGCGCGCAGCGCTTCTCCGGCGAAGTACTTGAACAGTTGCCCGGCGCGCTGCGCCTCGGCCACCGCATCGGCCAGCGGCTTGCCTTGCTCGCGCGCCAGCAGCAGCCCGAGTTCGTCCTGTCGCAACAGGATCTCGCTGCCGATGGCGTCCAGCGCGTCCGCGCGGCGCTGCGGCGTGCTGTGGCTCCAGGCGGGAAAAGCGTCGGCGGCTGCGCGCACCGCGCGTTCGGCCTGGCGGCGATCTGCACGGGCGTACTCGACGACCACCTCGGCGGTGTCGGACGGATTGCGCCGCACGCCGGTGGTCGCGCCCGTCTCCCACCGGCCATTGATGTACTGGCGGGCGTTGTGTTGCTGATGCAGGTCGCTTCGCTTCAAGGTGCCGCGCAGTGTAGGGATGCGACCGATAGCTTTCCAATAGAGATTTGGGCTCAATCGATACCCGAATCGAGATTCATGGAAACCCTGTAACTCCAAGGCATGACGCACTACACCCACTGGTTCATCCGAGCCCGGCTCAAGACGCGACAGCTCCTTCTGTTGGTCGCCCTGGCGGAGGAAGGCAACATCCACCGCGCCGCGCAGGTGCTCAACATGACGCAGCCGGCCGCCTCCAAGTTGCTCAAGGATCTGGAGGACGTGCTGGAGGTGCCCCTGTTCGAACGCCTGCCGCGCGGCATGCGGCCCACCTGGTACGGCGAGACCATGATCCGCCACGCCCGGGTGGCGCTGGCCAGCCTGAACCAGGCACACGACGAGTTGGCGGGCCTCAAGGCCGGCCGCTTCGGTCAGGTGGCGGTGGGGTGCATCACCGCGCCGGGGCTGGCGCTTCTTCCGACGGCTGTGGCGCAAGTGAAGCGCGAACATCCGAGCCTGCAGGTCGCCGTCGACATCGAGACCAGCCCGGTGCTGATGGAGCGGCTGGCTCAGGGCAAGCTGGACATCCTGGTCGCGCGCCTGTTTGCCGAGCACGACAAGTCGCAGTTGCGCTACGAGGCGCTGGTGGAAGAGCCGATCAGCGCCATCGTGCGCCCCGGCCATCCGCTGCTCGACCTTCAGGGCTTGACGCTGCGCGACCTGCTGTCGACCGGCTGGATCGTTCCGCCAAGCGGCAGCGTGCTGCGCCACCGCTTCGAGCTCATGTTCCAGGAAGAAGGACTGGCCCCGCCCATCAACCTGATCGAAAGCTCTGCGCTCCTGTTCATCACGCGCATGCTGCAAAGCAGCGACATGCTGGCGATCGTGGCCACCGACGTGGCTCGCTACTACGCGGCGCACAACATCGTCTCGATCCTGCCGGTGGCCATGGATTGCCACATGGACGCCTTCGGCCTCATCACCCGCACCGACCGGCTGCTCTCTCCGGCCGCGCAGGTCATGATGCGGGCGCTGAAGGCGGTCAGCCTGGATGTCTATGGGCGGCGCCTCGATCCTGTCTGAACGGACAGCCGAACTGACATTGCAATTTCAGCATGGCTTCATGCCGCAATTGACTCTTTCGTACATCTCGGCTCGTTGTTAGCATCGGTCGGCCAAAGCGCTGCTGCCCCGATTGCAGCCAAGAAGGAGACTCCCCTGCTGCCCGCTTCCCTCCCCGCGCCCCGCCTGCTGGATGCGCCCGCCTGCGTGTGGGACGCACAGGCCGAACTCGGCGAGGGCACGCTCTGGTCCACGCGCGAGTCCGCGCTGTACTGGGTCGACATCCTAGGCCGGCGTCTGCATCGATGGCGCCCGGAGGACGGCCAGCGGCGCAGCTGGACCTTCGACGAGCAGATCAGCGCCGTGGCCGAACGCGCCAACGGCCAAGGGCTGCTCGTCACCCTGCGTCGCGGCTTCGCGGTGTTCGACCCATGCAGCCCCGGCACGCCGCCGCGCTACCTGCACCAGCCCGACGAGCCCGCCGGGAACCGCTTCAACGACGGCAAGTGCGATCCGCAAGGCCGCTTCTGGGGTGGCACGATGGACGACGACTGTCAGGCGCCCGCCGGCACCCTGTACCGCTTCGATGCCGACGGCCGCTGCAGCCCGCAAGAAGCCGGCATCACCGTCAGCAACGGCCCGACCTGGTCCGCCGACGGACGCACTTTCTATTTCAGCGACACGGCGATCGGCCGTACCTATGCTTACGACTTCGACCCCGACAAAGGCAGCCTTTCGAACCGCCGCGAGTGGCTGCGACTGCCAAAATCGCAGGGCTTTCCGGACGGCATGACGACCGACGCCGCGGGCCGCATCTGGATCTGCCATTGGGCCGGTCATTGCGTGAGTTGCCACGACCCGATCAGCGCGCAGGAGCTGTGCCGCATCGAGTTGCCGGTGGCCAACGTCACCGACTGCGCCTTCGGCGGCCCTGACCTGTGCACGCTCTACATCAGCACCGCATGGAGCGGCCTGGACGAGGCGCAGCGCGCGCGGCAGCCGCTTGCCGGCGGCCTTTTCGCGGTCACGCTCGACAGTCCAGGCGTCGCGTCGCCGCAGTTCGAAGGCTAGAAGCGCGGCGTTGCACCCTGCTCCGGCGCGCGCGCATTGTTCACGTACCACCCAATCTCATGACGACACCCAATCCCAACGCCCGTTATCCCAGTCTGGTCGACCGCAGCGTCTTCATCACCGGCGGCGCCAGCGGCATCGGCGCCACGCTGGTCGAGCGCTTCGTCGAGCAAGGCGCCCGCGTGGGCTTCATCGACATCGACGAAGCCGCCGGGCAAGCGCTGGCCGCGCAGCTGACCAGCGCCGGCGCCCGGAACGCGCCGCTCTTTGTGAAGGCGGACGTGACCGACATCGACGCCCTGTTCGCCGCCATCGACCGCGTGCGCGCCGCAAACGGCCCGATCACCGCGCTGCTCAACAACGCGGCGAACGACATGCGCCACAGCATCGAAGAAACCACGCCGCAGTCCTGGGACAAGGGCGTGGCCGTGAACCTGCGCCACCAGTTCTTCTGCGCGCAGAAGGTCGCGCCCGACATGCGCGAAGCCGGCGGCGGTTCGATCATCAACTTCGGCTCGGTGAGCTGGATGCTCAAGCAAGGCGGCATGCCCGTCTACACGACGTCCAAGTCCGCGGTGCAGGGCCTCACGCGCAGCCTGGCGCGCGACCTCGGCCACGCCAACATCCGCGTCAACACGCTGGTGCCCGGCTGGGTGATGACCGAAAAGCAGATCCGGATGTGGGTCAAGGAAGACTCCTACGAAGAGATCGCGCGCGGCCAGTGCATCAACAAGAAGCTGATGCCCGAGCACATCGCCGCGATGGCCCTGTTCCTGGCGGCGGACGACAGCGCGATGTGCACCGCACAGGACTTCGTCGTGGACGGCGGGTGGACCTGAAGCACGACGCGGACGCCGGCGCGGCGCGCGTCGAACGCCGCCCCTACGGCCGGCTCGCCGACGGCCGCGAGGTGCACGAATACACGCTGGCTGCGGGCGGACTGACGCTCTGCGCCATCGAGTTCGGCGGCATCGTGACGGCGCTGCGTGTGCCGGACCGGCGCGGCCGCATGGACAACATCGTGCTGGGCCTGCCCACGCTGCATGACTATGAAAGCCGCAACCCGCACCTGGGCACGATCGTCGGACGCTATGCGAACCGCATCGCCGGCGGGCGCTTCATGCTAGACGCGCACACCGCCGAATTGAACCGGAACGAAGGCGCCAACACGCTGCACGGAGGCACCCGCGGATTCGGCCAGCGCTGGTGGGACATCGAAGCAAACCCGCCCGCCGGCGACGGCAGCGTGTCGATCACCCTGCGCCGGACCAGCAACGATGGCGAGGAAGGTTTTCCGGGCACGATGGCTGTCGAGGTGGTCTACACCCTGGGCCCCGGGCCGCAATGGCGCATCGACTACCGGGCCACCTGCGATCGGCCCACGGTGGTCAACCTCAGCCACCACGACTACTTCAACCTGCGCGGCCATGGCGACGCGATGGATCACCGCCTGTGGCTGCCCGCGAGCCGCTATTGCCCGGTCGACGAAGGCCTGATTCCGCTGGGCATCGCGCCCGTCGCGGGAACGCCATTCGACTTTCGCGACACGACCCGCATCGGCGAGCGCATCCGACAGCCGCACGAGCAACTCCTGCGCGCACGCGGCTACGACCACAACTGGGTGCTGGACGCCGATCGGCCGGCGCAAGCCGACGGCCTGCGTCTGTCGGCACGGCTGGAAGACCCGCACTCCGGACGCACGATGGACGTGCTGAGCACCGAGCCCGGCGTGCAGTTCTATTCCGGCAACTTCCTCGACGGCTCGCTGACCGGCAGCGCCGGGCAGACGCTGCGCCAAGGCGATGGCCTGTGCCTGGAGACGCAGCACTTTCCCGACTCGCCCAACCGCCCGGCGAGCGAGTTTCCGAGCACCCGGCTCGAACCCGGCCAGACCTTCCGCAGCCGCACCGTGCACCGCTTCGGCTGCCTGCCCGAATCGACATCCAACTGAGGAGACCGACCGCATGACCCAACGCCAGCGCCGCTACCAGGGCGTGTTCCCCGTGGTGCCCACCATCTTTGCCGAGAACGGCGAACTGGACATGCCCGGCCAGAAACGCTGCATCGACTTCATGATCGACGCCGGCTCCGACGGCCTGTGCGTCCTGGCCAACTTCTCGGAGCAGTTCGCGCTGTCGGACGGCGAGCGCGAGCGGCTGACCTCCGAGTTGCTCGCCCACGTGGCCGGCCGAGTGCCGGTCATCGTCACCACCACCCACTTCAGCACCGCGGTGTGCGCCGAACGCAGCCGCAGCGCGCAGGCCGAGGGTGCCGCCATGGTCATGGTGATGCCGCCCTACCACGGCGCCACCATCCGCGTCTCGGAGGCGCAGGTCCACGCCTTCTACGCGGGCGTGTCGGCCGCCATCGACATCCCCATCATGATCCAGGACGCCCCGGTCGCCGGCACGCCGCTGTCGGCCGAGTTCCTGGCGCGCATGGCGCGAGAGATCGAACAGGTGTCGTACTTCAAGATCGAGACCGCCGGCGCCGCCAGCAAGCTGCGCGAGTTGATCCGGCTGGGCGGCGACGCGATCGAAGGCCCGTGGGACGGCGAGGAAGGCATCACGCTCATGCCCGACCTGGAAGCCGGCGCCACCGGCGCCATGACCGGCGGCGGCTACCCCGACGGCATGCGGCGGATCGTCGATGCCTGGCGCCAGGGCCGGCAGGACGAGGCCGCCGAGCTCTACCAGCAGTGGCTGCCGCTCATCAACTACGAGAACCGGCAGACCGGCCTGCTGGCGGCCAAGGCGCTGATGAAGGCGGGCGGCATCATCGACTGCGAGGCGCCTCGGCACCCCTTCCCGCCCATGAATCCGGCCGTGCGCGAAGGCCTGCTGCGCACCGCGCGCCGGCTCGATCCGATGGTGCTGCGCTGGGGGCGCTGAAGCCCTGAGGGCCATGGGCCGGACCGGGGCCCTGTCGCACAATGGCGGCCACATGCCCCAAGTGATCCTTCTTCCCGGCCTGGCCTGCGACGCGCGCCTGTGGCAGTCGCAGATGAGCGTCGTTCCCGATCGGCTTTCGCCCGTGGCGAGCGATGCCCATATGCGCCACGAGCGCATCGAGGACATGGCCGCCGCCGTCCTGCGTGAGCATGCGGGCCCGCTCGTGCTCGTGGGTGCGTCGATGGGCGGCATGGTGGCCATGGAAGCGGCCAGGCAGGAGCCGTCGCGCATCGCCGGACTGGCGCTGCTGGGCACCAACGCCCAGCCGGAGAGCGCCGAGACTTATGCCCTGCGCGAGTCGGCCATCGAGCTGTTCGCCGCCGGCGAAGTGCGCGAAGTGCTGGAGCCGAACCTGGTCTTCGCCTTCCACCCCAAGCGCGCGGACGACCCCGCCCTGGTGCAGCGCTACATGGCCATGATGCTCGATGCCGGCGCCGGGCAGTTGATCCGCCAGAACCGGGCGCTGATGCAGCGCCCCGATGCGCGGCCGCATCTGCGGTCCGTTCTATGCCCGACGCTCGTGATGTGCGGCGAGCAAGACCTGCTCACGCCCCCAGCCTGCTCGCGCGAGATTGCCGCCCTCATCCCCGGCTCGGCGATGCGCTGGGTGCCCGAATGCGGGCACATGCTGACGATGGAAAAACCCCGCTTCGTCAATGCGGTGCTGGGGGAGTGGCTGCAGCAGTTCGCGTCTTGATGCGGCGGCCCCGCGCGGGCTGCTAGTGCAGCGCGCCGCCGGTTTCTCGCAAGTCCGTCTGGACCGTCAGCGAAGTGCGCACCGAGATCCGCAGTCCTTCGACCAGCGTATCGAGCGCGAGGCTGGGCAAGGCGCCGGGCAATCGCGCGGCCTGCTCGGGCAACAGCGGCACATGGATGAACCCGCCGCGCATGCCGGGCCTGGATGGCCGCGTCGCCATGCGATGCATCAGGCCGAAGAAGAGGTGGTTGCACACGAAGGTGCCCGCACTGTTCGAGACGGACGCCGGTATGCCCGCCGCGCGCAGCGCATTCACCACGGCCTTGATCGGCAGGCTCGAGAAATAGCCGGCCGGTGCGCCGGGAACGACCGGCTGGTCGATCGGCTGGCAGCCGGCGTTGTCGCAGATGCGCCCATCGTCCACGTTGATGGCCACGCGTTCGGGCGTGATTTCGCTGCGCCCGCCGGCAAGGCCCAGGCAGAGCACCAGGTCCGGCTGGAGTTCGTCGATGGCCGCATCCAGCGCCGTCAGCGCGGCGCCGAAGACGCACGGCATCCGCCGCGCATGGACCACGGCAGCGCCCTTTCCTTCGCCAAGATCGCACTGCCAGCCATCGAGCCGGCGCGCGGCCTCCCAGGACGGGTTGATGCGATCGGCGTCGAAGGGTTCGAAGCCGGTGACGAGGACTTGCAGCACGGGTTGGGAATTCGGGGCCATCGACTCGGTCCTGGTGTGGGCGCGGGATGGATCGGTGGGTCGATCCGCTCCGGCCTCAGGTGAGTCGCTAGCTTACAGCGAGCGCTTCGGCCGTGATCTGGTGCCAACGCGACTGCGCGAAGGGCAGCAGGGTGCACACCGCCGCCCAGTAGTCGGGCAGAGCCCGAAGGCTGCAATGCCAGTTGGCGGGCACAGCCGCGGGCGCTTCGGCAGCCTCCACGGCAACGGTGCGCACGTGCCGAAAGCCGGTGCGCTGGAACGTGAAGCCGCCCAGCCCGCCCGGAAGACCCGCGCCCTGCATCTTCAGGCAAGCCTCCTTCAAAGCCCACAGTGCGCCGAAGCGCTGGCTGATCCTGGGCCCGCCGCTTTCGATCCATTGCGCCTCGGCCGGCGCGAAGAAGCGCCGGGCCAGGGCCGGCGCATCGATGTCGGGCGCACGCCGTTCGATGTCGATGCCGACCTCGCATTCCGCCAGCGCCAGGGCCACGCGTTCCCCGCTGTGGCTGATGTTGAAGTGCACGGAGATCGCCGCACCATCGAGCAGGGCGTAAGGCTTTCCGGATGGCGCCGAAGCGAAGCTGACGCGCCGTGGCGCCACGCCGAGCCGATGGGCCAGACGCGTGCGGGCCAGGACCCGGCCCATGAGATGCTGACGGCGAATGAGCGGATGGCGCAGCCCGCGTGCGCCATCCCACTCGCTCGCGCTCAGCCAGCCCGCCATCAGCCACGAAAGTTCGTCCGGTGGTCTGTCGCCCTCATCGGCGCGCTGTGCGATGTCGACGATCCAGACTTCTGTGTGTGCATTTGGCATGTTCGTCTGCCCTTGTCCTAGTTCGCAACCTGGGCTGCCCCGGCGCCTGCAGTCCGCGTGACCTGCGCCGCATGCAAGGCCAGCGGCACACCGGCCCTGCGCAAACGGTCCCGTGCACACTGGCGCATGGCGCATGCATCGAGCGGACGCCCGGCGTTCGCGGGCCATGTGGCTCGCAACATCTGCTCCGCGCATTCCAGCCAACCGAGCACAGCGGCGAACTCCGAGGGCGCCATGTAGCCGCTGCCGCCACAGATCTGCTGGGCGTCGACACGAAGCGCATCGGCCAGTTCCAGCAAGGCGGCGCCAGGCTCGCAGGTCTCGTCCGCGAAAGCGGCATCGGCCAGTTCTTCTGCCGTCAACAGTTGGAGATGCAGCCGCAGCAGGCGCAGCTGGACCGTGGGGAAGTCGATCAATCGGCGGCCGAACATCGGACGGTTGGCCGCATGCGCCCGCGTGACATCCAGAAGCCGCCACAGCAGCCCGCTGACCAGCGCGAGTGCGTTGTGGTGGCGCCAGCGCCTGATCTGCTGCCCGACGGGCGCACACGATTCGGCCCCGTGCATCGGGAAGATCGAAAGCCAGGCACCGCACGCCTGCAGCGAAGCGTCTTGCGCCAAGGCCGAATCGATGACGTGCACGTCGTCGCCGATCAAGAAGCGCCAACGCGAATGGCGCTCCGGTGGCTCGGGCGACCAGAGCTGGAGCCAGCCGTCGGTCATGCTGGCATGCAGTGCCCAGCCCTGCCCATCCATGTCGCCGATGCCGCTTCGCACGCGCGTGCCCAGCGCGGCCAGCGTGACCGCGAGGTCTGGCCGGCGACTGGCCATGCCCCGCAAGAGGATGAACCAATCCGCCGGGTTCAACGTGTTCCAGGGCGCCGCGTCCGGGTCGTCGCCGACCAGGCCAAGGCTGCGAAGCTGAGCCTCGGCCGTCCTGCAGCCTCGGTGCGAGTCGTGGTCGCCATCTGGGGACGCCACGTCCGCCGATGGCACCGGCAAGGCCTCGATCTGCGCCAGGAAAGGCGCCAGATCGCCGGCCTCGAACCAAGGCGCACTGCCGCGGGCAAGCATGTGCGGGCCTCAGGCGTGTGTTTGTGGCGCGTCGTGGCCCGCGTCATGGCGCGACAGCCGCAGGCCGAGCTCTTCGGCCGTCTCGCGCACGATGCCGACCGCGGTGTCGATGTCGGCCTGCGTGTGACGAGCCATGAGCGAGAAGCGCAGGCGCTCCGCCCCCGGCGACACCATGGGGTACTCCATGACGTTGACGAACAGGCCACGTTCGTCGAGCCTGCGGTTGAAGCGCCCTGCCATGCCGTCCGGAAGATAGACGGGCACGATGCCCGTTTCCGACGGGCCGACCTGGAAGCCCGAGCGGGTCAGTGCGTCGGCCAGGGCTGCGCGGTTGTCATGCAATTGCCTGCGCAGCGAGGGTTCGTTGGCCAGCACGTCGAGGCCGTAGTCGATGTACGCAAGGCGCTCGACAGTGGGCAGCGCCTCTGCGCGGTAGAGCGCATCGAGCTCGTCCAGCCATTGCATCAGCGTGACGCCGTCGGCGATGGCGTGATGCACGCACAGCGCCAGGGCGCAAGACTCGGTGTCGCGCCGCGTGACCAGCGCGATGCGCCACAAGGGGCCGGTCTCCGGCTCGAAGGCTTCGCACTGGAGCGCCTCGATGGCGCGCGCCGCCTCGGTCTCGTCTTCCACGTGGAGATGACGAAGCGCTGGTGCATCCGCGTCGTAGCGCACGCGCAGGCCTTCCGGCGTTGCCATGAACCGGCTGCGCAGTTCGGGATGACAATCCACCAGCCGGTCAGCCGCCAGACTCAGGCGCGCAGGATCGATGGGACCGGCCAGCGCCAGGCTCAGCGGGATGTTGTTCATGGCCGAGCCGGCGTGCTGGCGCTGAAGGAACACCATCCGCGCCTGCGCTTCGGAGGCAGGCCCTTCAACGCGCGATTCGCCGCGCGTCGGCACCGCCTCCGCGGCAGGCGCTGCCTGGTCGATGCAAGCCGCCATCTCGGCCAGAACCGGCGTCTGCATGATCGTGGTCAACGCGATGCGGCAGCCGAAGCGCTCGCGGATGCGATTGGCCAACTGTGCGGCGGTGAGCGAGCTGCCGCCAAGCAGGAAGAAGTGCGCGTCGCGCCCGATCTGGCCCGCGCCCAGCAACCCGCTCCACAGCAAGGCCAGCGCCTGTTCGGTGGCGCTTTCCGGTCGCGCATGGCCGGCGTCGGCGACCTCGTCCTCCCATTCGGGCGGCGGCAACTGCTGGCGGTCGACCTTGCGGTTCGCCGCCCATGATCAAAAGCCGCAGGCTGCCTAGCGCGCGGGCACAGGCCTCGGGCGTTTCGTTGATGACGGCCAGATAGGCAGGCGTCAGCGTGGCCACCCAGGGGCTCCTGCCGCCTTGAAGCTTCGTTCATCGCGCGCTGCAGGCCATCGACGCTGGCGCCCTGCCAACGGCCGGCCCATTCACTTGGCGTGAGTCCGCCGCCGTTGTAGTCGTATTCGAGAGTCAGCGTCTGGCGCGTCTCGGTGGTGTAGCTCAGCGCGAGGGCAGCCTGGCCATAGCGCTCGGTCGATGGCGATGCGCTCTGCGCAAGATCGGCGAAGCGGCTGCGCCGCGTGCTCGCCATTTCAAGGCTGGCGACCCAGGCCTGCCCGAGGTTCTTGCTGACATTCAAGCCGAAGGTGCTGTTGCCGTCCTGCTGCTGATGGGCAAGCACATTGGCGTAGATGCCTTCCAGACCGGGCGGCGTGTACATCACATAGGCCTGCGACTGCCCGCCGTTGACGGCGCCCCATTGGGGGTCGTACCAATGCGGCGTCGACGACGTATCCAGGTGCGGCACCAGCATCGCCGACAACGAACCGCCGCCCAGAGCCGTCTGCGCGCGCAGCCCCACCACGCCCAGGCGGCTTTCCTTGAGGCGGGTCGGGTTCTCGGTGCGCCGTGCGGTCAGGGCTCCGGTGCGAAAGACATCGGAAGGGTTGAAATTGGGCGAAACGCCATCTCGAACGTTGATCCGGCCGACATTCAGACCCAACGCGCCGACTTGCCTGCTGGCATAGAGCTCGCGCAGCGTGAGGCTGCGGCTCTGATGGCGACGACCCTCGGTGGAAACACCATCCACGTCGACACGCCCGCCAAGCTGCAAGTTCCAACCGGCGCCGAGCGTCTCCGTCGCCTGCACGTCCAGACCGAGGTTGCCCCGGTATTCGTGAGACGCAGGCGCGTCGTGGCTGAGGCGATAGGCGCTGCTCTCGACGAACCAGCGCTGGCGCCTCGGCGACTCGGTCGATGGCACCGGCGCGGCGGCGACGCGGTCGGACCCATCGCCATCCACCTTGTCCAGCCATTCGGGCAATTCGTCGGCCAGAACGACGGAACCGCCCGGCCCGATGAGAAGCACGCCCGCAACGGCCAGCGCAAGCCGGGCGCCAAATCCGGCGCCACGGCGACGCCACGGCACCTGTAAGTTCAAGCGGCGAAGGGGTGCTTGACCAAGCGATGCCGAGAAGCTCGCCAAAAGCCAGCGCACATTCATTTCTTGATCGCCGGGAATAAAAAACAGATTTGCCCATTCCATTCAGAATGAACAAAGATGCCATCCGACATCCCGGAATATCCAGGCGCGCAATTTTCAGTAATTGGCCATGAAGGCACCTGGAGCGCGAATACCGAATTGTCCCTTCTCCGGTAATAATTTTCACGTCCTATATATGAATAGGAGAAAGGCGTGACTGGGCGTCCTCGTTTGCGAGAAAGCCGACGTTGCCAGTGACACGGGGCGCCTCTCACGCCTGTACACCATCGCTTGGCTGGCGCGACGCCTATAAAAAACTGTATCTCCCAATCCCATTGGCGGACACATTCTTTTAGGCAACGCTCATTCCCACTCACCAAGGGAAATGTCAATTCCCTTGAAACTCCCGCAGCAACACAATGCACGTGTCACCTCTCCCTTTTTCTGATGGGAGGCAATTTATCACGGAATTCAGAAGGCCGTCAAAAGATCGACCCTATCAAGTGGATTTAGTTGCCAAACGAAACCAATCAACAATGCAAATTAAAACCAATGACTTACTATTCGTAGATCTTTTGCAAATACAAAAGTTTTTGAATTTAAATTTTTGACTGTTAATCTCAATTCAAATTAAAGGCAAATATTTGCGTAAAGACGACGTACTTGCTCATGGCTCAGGTGAGTGACGGAATCCGGAAACGCCGCCCGCCCAGGCAGGCCGGGTTGCAGGCGATCCGTCCAAGGCCAGCCTTGGATCAGAAAGCCATGGCGCGCAGGGGGAAGCTGCCCGCGTGCGAACTGCACCGGGAACCGCGGTCGACTGACCTGGGTGGGACTGAAAGCTGGGCGGGAGGCGGCGACGAAGCAGCCGCAGACCCATCAGCGCGGTCGGATGGCGATGCCCTCGTTCGTCAGCCGCTCGCGGATGCGCCTTGCGAAAGCCAGCGCATGGGCGCCGTCGCCATGCAGGCAAACACTTTGGGCATTGACGCTGACTTGGGTGCCGTCGATCGCACGTACAGAATGATCGCGGACCAGCGACATCGTCTGCGCCAGCGATTGCTCTTCGTCGTCGATCAACGCGCCCGGCTGGCTGCGGGGCACCAGACTGCCGTCGGGCATGTAGCCGCGATCGGCGAACACTTCTTCCACGGGTGTCAGGCCGGCGCGGCGCGCTGCCTCGATCATGCCGCTTCCCGCCAGTCCGAAGAACTTCAGGCCGGGATCGAAGCGGCGCACGGCCTCGACGATGGCCTGCGCCAGTTGGGGCTCCTTCACCGCCTGGTTGTAGAGCTGACCATGCGGCTTGACGTGCGAGAGCACCCCGCCCTCGGCCTTGACGATCGCGGCCAGCGCGCCGATCTGGTAGAGCACGTTGGCCGTGATCTCTTCCGGCGGCAGGTGCATGGTGCTGCGGCCGAAGTTCTCGCGGTCCGGAAAACTCGGATGCGCGCCGATGGCCACACCGTGGTCGAGCGCCCAGCGCACGCATTGCTGCATCGTCTTCGCGTCGCCCGCGTGCCAGCCGCAGGCGATGTTGGCCGAGCTGACCAATGCCAGCAGTTCTTCGTCGCTGCCTGCGCCCTCGCCGAGGTCGGCGTTCAGATCAATTTCCATCTTGCGGATCTCCTGGAGTGCTGCCTGGCCAGCCCAGCAAGGCCAGCCCCGTCGCCACCGATGAAAGATAGCGCTGTTGCGCATCCCATGCCGCCAGTGCGGCCGCGGCGTCGACCGGCTGAAGTCGCAGCAGCCCGCCCAGAGGCGCCTGCGCCAACTTGCACAGATCGGCGCGGATCACGACCGCGATGCGCGGGTAGCCGCCGGTGGTTTGCGAGTCGCCCATGAGGATGATCGGCTGACCCGAGGGCGGCACCTGCACGGTACCGGGGATGACGCCCGCCGAAAGCATGTCGCCCACACCGCGCTTGCGCTTGAGCTCCGGCCCCGACAGACGGCTGCCCATCCGGTTGCTCTGCGGCGTGATGCGCCAGGGCGCAGCATGCAGATCCTTGAGAGATGCGAGCGTGAATTGCGCGGACTCCGGCCCGGCCATCACGCGCAGCACCGTGGCGTCGTCTTCGGCGGGTGCGTCTTCGGGCAGACGCACGCCGAAGGCGCGCCGCGCGCGCTGTGCGTCGGTCAGGCGCGACTCGCCGACCGGCAACCGATCGCCCTTGCGCAGGGCACGTCCTTCCAGGCCGCCGAAGCCGGCCTTGAGATCGGTGCTGCGCGAGCCCAGCATGGGCTCGACATCGATGCCGCCAGCCACTGCCAGCCAGGTGCGCAAGCCCGGTCGATCGCCACTCGCCTGTCCTTGCAGGCGCAGCACGTCGCCGGCTTCGACCGGCACGCTCCAACCGGCGCGCACATCTCTCGTCCCCAGGCGCGCACCAAACGCTTCGCCCGTCAAGGCGATGCGCGTCGGCGTGTGAAAGCGGATCTCGGCATTGCCCAGGGTGAGTTCCAGTCCGGCGGCGCCGTCCGGGTTGCCGACGAGCCGATTGGCCACCGTGAGCGAAAGCGTGTCTAGCGCGCCGCCGGGGCAGATGCCCAACTGCCGATGACCGTGGCGGCCAAGGTCTTGTACCGACGCCAGCGGTCCGGGCTTGACGATCTCGATCATGCGTTCACGCTTTCGGCGACGAAGCGGACCCGGTCGCCAGGACGCAGCAATGTCGCCGGGTCAGCCTTGGGGTCGAACAGTTCGAGCCGCGTGCGGCCGATGAGCTGCCATCCCCCCGGCGACTGCAGCGGATAGATGCCGGTTTGCTCGCCGCCGATGCCCACCGAGCGCGCCGGCACGGCCACGCGCGGCTCGCTGCGGCGCGGCGTGGCCAGTTCGGGCGGCAGACCGCCCATGAACGCGAACCCAGGCAGAAAGCCCAGGAAATACACAACGTACTCGGCCTGGCTGTGGCGGCGAACCACTTCTTGCGCAGTCAATCCGGTGTGGCGCGCCACGTCGTGCAGGTCGGGCCCGTCTTCACCGCCATAAGCGACAGGGATCTCCACTTGACGGCCGGCAGAGCCCGTCGGTTTGAGCTTGGGCCATGCCTCGGCCACCTGCGCTTCGAGCTGCTGCTGGTCGACGCGCCCCGGGTCGAAGCACAGGGTCAGGTTGTTCATGCCGGGCAGCAGTTCGACCACACCCGGCCATTGAGCAGCCTCGGCCGCCAGCGCCCACCATTTCTGCTGGTCGGCCAGCAAGGCAGGCGGGGGCAGTTCGCACAGCAGGGCGGCCTCGCCCAGCGCATGCATGCGGGGAAGGCGGTTCGCCGCGCTCATCGACAAAACCACGGGCTTTGCGCCGCGGCGCAAGCCCACGCGGAGGCCCGGCGACAGCGCGTCATTCGCGCCCGAGGCTGCGCACCTTGGCGGCCAGGCGGTCCTGTACGTCGGCCGAGACGAACTTGTCGGTCTCCCCGCCCAGCATGGCAATCTCGCGCACGAAGGTGCTGGATATGAACTGGTACTTGTCGCTCGGCGTGAGGAACACCGTCTCGACCTCGGGCATGAGCGAACGGTTCATGCCGGCCAGCTGGAACTCGTAGTCGAAATCGGTCACCGCGCGCAGCCCGCGCACCATGGCCTTGCCGCCACGGGCCACCACGAAGTCCCGCAGAAGGCCGGAAAAGCTTTCGACGGTCACGCGGTCGCCGAATGGCGCCGCCACGGTGCGCGCCATGTCGATGCGCTCCTGCAGCGAGAACAGCGTCTTCTTGTGGTGGCCGGCGGCGACCGCCACGATCACCCTGGAAAACAGTTGAGTGGCACGTCGAACCACGTCTTCATGGCCCAACGTCATGGGGTCGAAGGTGCCGGGGTAGACCGCAATCACTTCGGACATCGTGTTCCTCCTCAATGCGGGGTATGCCTCGGACGATTATGTACGCAGCAGGTGCGCATGGACCGCACCCGCCCGAAGGTGGCGCAGAAGTTGGAGTCCGACGGCGGCCAGTTCGTCCTCGGTCCAGGCTCGGGACGCCTCCAGGTAGATCACGCCGCCCGGGCGCAACGCAGGCACAGCGGCGCCAAGCGCAGCCGGGTAGAGATCGGCGCGATCGAAAGGCGGATCGAGAAACACCGCATGAAGGCTTGCCGGCGCCGCACGCTTGAGTGCAGCCACGCCATCGCCCCGCTCGATGCGGACCGCCGTCGCCTCGAGCTTGGCCTGGGTGGTGCGCATCTGCGCGATGAGCGCCGGATCCTGCTCGCACAGCAGGACCGAGGCGGCGCCGCGCGAGGCAGCCTCGAATCCGAGCGCGCCTGTGCCCGCGAAGGCATCGAGACAGTGCCAACCCGGCAGCTCGCCTCCACTGGCGCCCGCCAGGCTGGCCAGCCAGTTGAAGAGCGTCTCGCGCACGCGGTCGGGCGTGGGCCGCAGTCCGGGTCGATCGGCCACGGGCAATCGCGTGCGCTTCCATCGGCCGCCGATGATGCGCACCTCGTGCGCGCGCCGCGACGGCGGTGGCGGCGAGGGCGAGGCCCTCAAGGCTTGGCTCCGACGATCACGGTCACCATGTCGGCCGGCCTCAGCTTGTGCCGGAATGCGTCCTTGACCTGCGCCACCGTGACCGCGTTCATGCGCTCGATCCAGGTGTCGAGGTAGTCGAGCGGCAGATCGTTCCAGGCGATGTTGGCCACGTTCCCCAGCAGCTTGCGGTTGCTGTCGAGCAGCAGCGGAAAACCACCGATCAGGTTGTCCTTGGCCGCTTGCAACTCGGCTTCGGTCGGGCCGTCGGCGACGAACTTTTCCAGCACCTCGCGCGACACCTTGACCGCCGCATCGGCCTGGTCGGGCCGGGTCTGGAAGCCGATGGCGAAGGCGCCCGCGTGCAGGCCCGGCGAGAAGCCGCTGTAGACGCTGTAGGCCAGGCCGCGCTTCTCGCGCACCTGCTCGGTCAGGCGCGACACGAAGCCTCCGCCGCCGAGCACGTAGTTGCCCAGCGTGAGCGCGAAATGGTCCGGATCGCGGCGCGGATAGCCCGGCTGGCCGATCAGCACATGCGCCTGCGCGGAGGCGAAGGGGATTCGGTCCACTTTCGGCGCGGCCAGCGGCGCGATTTCGGACACCGGCGGCAATGCGCTGCAATCGGATTGCGCGGGCAGGCGAGCGAGCAAGGCCGTGGCCACACGGTCGGCCTGCTCGCGGCTGAGCGCGCCGACGATGCTGACCTTGGCGCGGCAAGGCGCGATGTAGCGCGCGTGGAACGCACGCATGTCTTCCACGCCGATCGCATTCAGGCTTTGCTCGTCGGGGTCGTAGCCATAGGGATGGGTGCCGTACACGTCCTTCGAGAACGCGCGATTGGCCACCGTGCCCGGTCGCGTATTGGCTTCCTTGATGGCGGCGATGTAGCGTTCGCGTTCACGCTTCCAGACGTCTGGTGCCAGCGTGGGCTGTCCGATCTCGCGGGCCGCCAGCGCAACGGCCTTGTCCAGCAGATCGGGGCGCGCCAGCGTGCGCAGCGTGAAACTCATGCGATCGCTGCCGGCGCCGGCATCGAAGCTCGCGCCCAGGTCCGCCCAGGCTTCGCCAAGCTCGTTCTCGTCAAGCGCCGGCCGATCACCCTGGGCCTGCACGCCCTTTTCGCTCATCTCGGCCGTGGTATCGGCCAGGCCCGCCTGGCGGCCCGGATCGCGGCGGCTTCCGGCGTCGAAGTCGATCTGCGCATCAACGATGGGCAGCGCATCGACCGCGACGAAATAGATCTTGGCGCCCGAAGGCTGCGTCCAATGCTGGATCGGCAAGGCAGCGCTCGCGCCGAGGCTGGCCAGGGCCCATGTGGCGAACGTAACAAGTCGAAGGGCGGCGCCGCGGTGCATCACAGGTTTGTGTTTGAGGTTCGTGGTCATCAGCGCATCTCCCCATCGTGCACGGTGGCGGCGGGCTTGCGCTTGTTGGGGTCGAGGGGCAGCGGGCGGAGCGTGGCCACGGTCAATTGGTCGTCTCCGAAATAGCGGCCCGCGACCGCCTTGACCTGCTCGGGCGTGACGGCGTTCAGCCGCGCCATGATGCGATCGCTGGCGTCCAGCGGCAGTCCCTGGATCCAGTTGGCGCCCAGTTCGCGAGCCTGTGCCATCACCGAATCGCGCTTGTAGGTCTCGCTCGCTTCCCATTGGGTTTTCACGCGTGCGAGCTCGGATGGTGAGACACCCTCGCGCGCGATGCGGGCCACCTCCGCGCGCAGGGCGGCCTCGACGGCTTCGGGGGTCTTGCCCGAGGCTGGCACGCCTTGCAGCCCGAAGAGCTGAGGGCCACGCCCCGTGAAGCCCGAATAGGCACCCACGGAATCGGCCACCCGGTCGGGCCCCTGCGTCAGGCCCCGTTCGAGCCGGGCGCCCGAATAGCCGTCGAGCACGGCGGACAGGACCACCAGCGCCCAGACATCGCTGTCCTCATCGACCGATCGAAGCTGCGGCATGCGAAAGGCGAGCGACACGAAGGCCTGCTCGGCAGGCGCCTTGAACTCGATGCGGCGCAGGCCGCGCTGCTCGGGCTCGGTGCGCGGCTTGCGTTCGGGCACGGGGCGCGCCGCGATGGCGCCATAGTATTTGTCGGCCAGCCGCCGAACGGCATCGACGTCGACGTCGCCGGCCACCACCAGCGCGGCATTGGCGGGGACGTACCAGCGCTGGTGGAAGTCACGCACGTCCTGCGCGGTCATGGCGTCCAGGTCGCTCATCCAGCCCACCACCGGGCGCCGGTAGGGCGATGCGATGAAGGTGACGGCGTTCTGCTGCTCGCCCAGCAAGGAACGCGGCTGGTCCTCGGTGCGCATGCGGCGCTCTTCCTTGACCACCTCGATCTCGCGCTTGAACTCGTCGTCCGGCCACTGGTTGGTGGCAAAGCGGTCGGACTCGAGTTTCATCACCTCTTCCAGCTTGCCAACGGGAATCTGCTGGTAGTAGCCGGTGTAGTCGCGCGTGGTGAAGGCATTCTCGCGCCCGCCCAGCGCCGCCACCTTGCGGGAGAACTCGCCCGGCCGGGTGTGGGCGCTGCCCTTGAACATCATGTGCTCGAGCGCATGTGCCACGCCGCTGGTGCCGTCCACCTCTTCCACCGATCCTGCGCGCACCCACACCATCTGGACAGCCACCGGCGCGCGACGATCGGGCAGCACGATGAGCGTCATGCCATTGGCAAGGGTGAACTGCTGGGCACGAGCGGCGGCCGAAGTCGCGGGCGCCGCAGGCTGGCCCTCCACCGCGTTCTGCGCAGACCACGCAACGGGCATCGCGAGCAAGGACAGCGTCATGGCCACAGGCCCGAACGCCCGACGCCAGGATGGCGGTCGCCCGGACTTGGCCTGGCGAGATGGTTCGGCCGCGAACGGGCGATGGGGGCTGAAGGGCTGTTTCATAGAATCGCTGTGATTCTAGAAACCCTTCAATGTTCAGCTTCTTCAAGAGAAACAAATCGACCGAGGTGCCTGCCGAGGACGCGCGGTCGCCGGACGTGGCGCCCCCGCCTGCTCCGGCCGATGCGCCGGCAGGCGCGGACACCGCCGCGGCCGACGGCGGTGGCGCCGTGAACGCGGCGCGCTCGGTGTTCTCTCCCTCGACCTGGTTTGGCCGAGGCAACAAGGAAGCACCGACGGCCGCTCCCGCGCCTTCGCCAGAACCTCAGCCTGTCGCCCTCGAGCCGGTGGTGACGCCCGCACCGGCACCGGCACCGGCACCGGCGCCGACACCTGCACCTGCACCTGCACCTGCACCTGCACCGACACCGACACCGACACCGGCTCCGGCTCCGCCTCCGGCTCCGGAAGCTGAACCCGCGCCGCCCGAGCCCGCGGCTGAGCCCGTCGCGGCGCCCACGCCAAGCATCCCGACTTATTCGGTCCCGATACAAACATCGGCACCCGTCAAGCCCGCGCCAGCGAAGCCCGCCGCCGAGACCACGGCTCCAGAGCGCCAAGGGTGGATGTCTCGCCTGAAGTCCGGCCTTCGCAAGACCGGCACCAACATCCAGGCCGTCTTCGTCAATGCACAGATCGACGACGCACTCTATGAAGAACTCGAGGCCGCCCTGCTCATGTCGGACGCAGGCGTCAAAGCCACGGAGTTCCTGCTGGACGACTTGCGCGCTCGCGTGCGCGCCAACATGGCGACCAACGCCGTCCAGGTGCGCAAGCTCCTGGGCGATGCCATCGCCGATCTGCTGAAGCCATTGGAAAAGCCGCTGGAGATCGGCCGCTTCACGCCCACCGTCATCATGGTGGCCGGCGTCAATGGCGCTGGCAAGACCACCTCCATTGGCAAACTGACCAAGCACCTGGCGACCGAGGGTTGTTCCGTCCTGCTGGCGGCAGCCGACACCTTCCGCGCCGCGGCTCGCGAGCAATTGGGCGTCTGGGCCGATCGCAACACGGTGGAGATCATCAGCCAGGAAGGGGGCGATCCTTCCGCCGTCAGCTTCGACGCCGTCAATGCCGGGCGTGCCCGCGGGCGCGACGTGGTCCTGGTCGATACCGCGGGCAGGCTGCCTACCCAACTGCACCTGATGGACGAGCTCAAGAAGATCAAGCGCGTCATCGGCAAGGCGGACGCAGGCGCCCCGCACGAAGTGCTGCTGGTCATCGACGGCAACACCGGCCAGAATGCGCTGGCACAAGTGCGAGCCTTCGATGATGCACTGGGCCTGACAGGCCTGGTCGTCACCAAGCTCGACGGCACGGCCAAGGGTGGCGTGCTGTGCGCCATCGCCCGCGAAAAGCCCATTCCGGTCTATTTCATCGGCGTTGGCGAGAAGCTGGAAGACCTCGAGACCTTCGACGCCCGAGAGTTTGCGCAAGCGCTGCTCGGCTGAAGGCTCGGAGCCTGAATCGAGACTTAGAAGCAACGCGCCGCAATGACGGCCAGGAGGACGACACGATGAGCGACACCGCATTTCACGGACTTGGCGACGAACCCACTGGCCAACGGCCTACCAGTCGATTGGACCGCCTGCTCGCACACTATGGGGAAAGCCATCGGCATCCCACCAACGAACTGATCCACCTGATCGCCATCCCGGCGATCATGGTGAGCATCGTCGGTCTGCTGTATGCGCTGCATCCCTGGGTGGCCTACGCGTTCGTGGCAGCCAGCATGGTCTATTACGCGATGCTGCGGGCGCCGCTGCTCCTGGCCATCATGGCGGTGTGGACGGTCGCTGTGTTCGCGCTCGTCCATGCCATGGGCGAGCGTGTGTTGTCGATCTCGGCCGGAATCTTCATCGTCGGCTGGATCTTCCAGTTCATCGGCCACAAGATCGAAGGGAAGAAGCCTTCTTTCTTCGAGGATCTGCAGTACCTGTATGTGGGTCCGCTGTTCGTCGTGGTGCAACTGCTGGGGCGCATGGGGTTCAAGCAAGGAACCGCCGCTAACAGGCACTGAAAGCCATTTTTTTACCCGGTCAAAACTACAAAGAAAACACCTATCACAGTTTTCAAGACCATTTGGGAACTCTTTCCTTAGCACTCCCTCCAACCGAGTGCTAACATGACCGCAATGAAGGAGTCATCCCCTATGACCGCTTTGACCGCAGCCCCCGCCAACCAGCTCGCCGTCGCCAATCCCTGGTCGATGGTGCCGCCGCTTGGCAATCTGGACGCCTACATTTCGGCGGCCAACAGGCTGCCGATGCTGAGCGCCGAAGACGAGCAGAAGTTCGCCCGTCGTCTGCGCGACAACAACGATCTCGAGGCCGCCGGTGCCCTGATCCTGTCGCACTTGCGCCTGGTGGTTTCCATTTCTCGCCAATACCTGGGCTATGGCCTGCCGCACGGCGACCTCATCCAGGAGGGCAACGTGGGCCTGATGAAGGCCGTTCGTCGCTTCGATCCCGACCAGGGCGTTCGCCTGGTCAGCTACGCCATGCACTGGATCAAGGCCGAGATCCACGAATACATCCTGAAGAACTGGCGCATGGTCAAGGTCGCCACGACCAAGGCCCAACGCAAGCTGTTCTTCAATCTGCGATCGCTCAAGCAAGGTTTCAAGGCCGACGCTGCGGCGCAGGACGCCAGCGCCAGCCATCGCGACACGCTGAGCGAGTCCGAAGTCGACCGCATGGCCAGCCAGCTCAACGTCAAGCGCGAAGAGGTGCTGGAAATGGAAACCCGCCTGTCGGGCGGCGACGTGGTGCTCGATCCCGGCCCGGCCGACGATGGCGACGAAGGCTTCGGCCCGATCGCCTATCTGGCCGATGCTGGCATGGAGCCGACGGCGCAGCTCGAATCGCGTGAACGCGATCGGTTGTCAAGCGACGGCATCTCTACGGCGCTGGACGCTCTTGACGAACGCAGCCGCCGCATCGTGGAAGAGCGCTGGCTCAAGGTCAACGACGACGGTTCGGGTGGCATGACGCTGCATGAGCTGGCTGCCGTCTACGGCGTCAGCGCCGAGCGGATCCGCCAGATCGAAGTGGCCGCCATGAAGAAGATGCGCAAGTCGCTGGCCGAATACGCCTGAACTCGAACTTGCGCAGCCGCAAGACGCAGCACACTGCGCACAGCAAAAAGCCCGGCCGAGCCGGGCTTTTTTGTTGGCCAAGAGCGCTGGATCCGCAGATACCGCGCCCGGCCGACGCGTCAGAAGCGCGGCATGCCGCCGCCACCGCCGCCCAGGCCGGGGAAGCCACCGCCGCCCTTCATGCCGCCCATGCGCTTCATCATCTTCATGAGACCGCCACCCTTCATCTTCTTCATCATGCCCTGCATCTGCTCGAACTCATTGAGCAGGCGGTTGACTTCCTGCACCTGAACGCCGGCACCGGCGGCGATGCGACGCTTGCGCGTGGCCTTGAGCAGTTCGGGCTTGCGTCGCTCCAGCGGCGTCATGCTGTTGATGATGCCTTCCTTGCGACGGATGTCGCGCTCGGCGCGGGACAGGTCGGCCTCGCTGGCCTTGGCGGCCATCTGCGCGGGCAGCTTGTCCATGAGGCTGGACAAGCCTCCCATCTGCTTCATCTGCTGCAACTGAGCCAGGAAGTCGTTGAGATCGAAGCCGCCGCTCTTGACCTTGGCAGCCAGTTTCTGCGCCGCAGCCACGTCCACATTGGAAGTGACCTGCTCCACCAGCGCCACGATGTCGCCCATGCCCAGGATGCGGCCGGCATGGCGTTCGGCGTCGAAGACCTCGAGACCGTCGATCTTCTCGCTCGTGCCAGCGAACTTGATCGGCACGCCGGTGACTTGGCGGACCGACAGCGCCGCGCCGCCGCGGGAATCACCGTCGGTCTTGGTCAGGATGATGCCGGTCAGCGGCAACGCGTCCTTGAAGGCCTTGGCCGTGTTCACCGCGTCCTGGCCCTGCATGGCATCGACCACGAACAGCGTTTCGACGGGATTGATGGCGGCGTGCAGCTCGCGGATTTCGTTCATCAGCACTTCGTCGATCGCAAGGCGGCCGGCCGTGTCGACCAGCAGCACGTCGAAGAAATGGCGACGGGCGTGATCGAGCGCCGCGCGCGCGATGTCCAGTGGCTTCTGGTCCGGCGTGCTGGGGAACCATTCGGCGCCAGCCTGCTTGGTCACCGTCTTGAGCTGTTCGATGGCGGCCGGACGGTACACGTCGCCCGACACGGTCAGGACCTTCTTCTTGCGCTTCTCGATCAGGTGCTTGGCCAGCTTGGCGGTCGTGGTGGTCTTGCCGGCGCCCTGCAGACCGGCCATGAGGATGACGGCGGGCGGTTGGGCGACCAGGTTGATGTCCGAAACCCCCTCGCCCATCGTCGCGGCCAGTTCGCGATTGACGATGCCCACCAGCGCCTGGCCCGGCTTGAGCGAGCCCAGCACCTCCTGCCCCATGGCCTTTTCCTTGACCCGGGCGACGAAGTCCCGCACGACCGGCAGGGCAACGTCCGCTTCGAGCAAGGCCATGCGCACCTCGCGCAGCATGTCCTGCACGTTGCTTTCGGTGATGCGGGCCTGCCCGCTCATCTGCTTGACGAGACGGGAGAATTTTTCGGTAAGGGCGCTGGCCATGATGCGGCCCGACAACACAGGCCGGGTGAGAGAGGTGCGGGACACGCCCCGGCAGGCAGGGCGCAGCAAGTCGAGAAGCTAAACTCCGATCGATGATTCTAGCGAGCCCCTCCCCACTCGGTGTGGCACTGGGCATCGCCACCGCGCTTGCCTACGGCAGCACCGCCGCCGCGGCCTCCAGGCTTGACCGCAAGGCGTCTCAGATTCTGCTGGGCCTGGCCTGGCTGCTCCATGCCGCGACCCTCATCCATGGCTTGGCCACGGGGCACGCGCGTTTCGGATTTGCGCCCGCGCTTTCCGTGACCGCCTGGCTGGTGCTCACGGTGTACGCGGTCGAAAGCCGCATGTATCCCCACCTGAACGTGCGCCGCGTCCTGGCGCTGATGGGCGGCGCCGCAGTGTTGCTGGCCCTGGTCTTTCCCGGCAGCCCGCTCCATGTCTCCGCGTCGCCCTGGCTGCCGCTGCACCTTGCATTGGGCATTGCGTCCTATGGCTTGTTCGCCGCCGCGGTGATCCACGCCTGGCTGATGGGCCGGGCCGAAACCCAGATGCGACAAGCCACCGCGCCCGAGGGTGGATTGCCGCTGCTGACCCTGGAGCGACTCACGTTCCGGTTCGTCACCGGCGGCTTCGTCCTGCTGACGGCCACGCTGGTCGCCGGCCTGCTTTTCTCCGAGCAGCTCTACGGCACGTCCGTGCGCGCGTGGAAGTGGGATCACAAATCGGTGTTCTCAGTGCTCGCATGGCTGACCTTCGGCGTGCTGCTCATCGGCCGCGCGCGTTTCGGTTGGCGCGGGCGCGCGGCAACCCGCGTGCTTTACGCCGGCAGCTTGCTGCTCCTGCTGGCCTACGTCGGCTCCCGCTTCGTGCTCGAGGTCATCCTTCACCGCACCATTGCCTGATGAAATACCTGTTGGTTATCGCGGTCGTCTGGATCGCCTTCATGATCTGGCGGGCAAATCGTCGCGACGAGATTGCGCGCAAGCAGCCGCCAGCCGGCCTGCCGCGCAATCGCACGCCGGGCGAGCCCCAGTCCATGCTGCGCTGCGCCCACTGCGGGCTGCATCTGCCTGCGGCAGACGCGCTGCCGGGCCCGGACGGCAAGGTCTATTGCAGTCCCGCGCACCGCAGCGCCGGGCCCGCATGACGAACCGAGCGGCCGCCTGCGCGAGTCGACCATGCTCAAGAGCCCGGCGGACGGAGACTCACGCATGAGCCCGCTGCTCTGGTCGCGTGGCGAAGGCGCCACCGATTGGGGCGGGCTCGAACTGCGTCCCGGCCTGGATGGCCGCAGCAGCGCCCTGAGGCGCCTGTTGCGCGGTTTCATGACCGCCCGCTGCTTCGTCGCCGTGGTGCTGGTGGTGTTGCAGGCGCTCACCTGGGGGATGGGCTCCACGGCGCCCATGTTGCCGCTTGTGATCGCCACGCTCTATATGGTGGCCACCGTTCTGGGCTGGCGCTACGGGCAGTTCTCGCCTCCGTTCCGTGGCTTCGGCGCGGCTTGGTTGAGCACCGTCGCGGTCGATCTGGCGGCGTTCACCGTGCTGCAACTGCTGCAGCAGACCAACATCAACTACACGCCGCTCTTCGCGTTGCCGGTGCTCATGGCGGCCGTGCTCGGCAGCGTTTCGGTGGGCCTGGGCACGACGGCGGCGGCCACGCTCCTCCTGCTTTTCGACGCCGGCTGGCACTGGTTCAACACTGGCGGCGACTCGCCCACGCGCTTCGTCCAGGCGGCGCTGACGGGCACCGGCCTCTTCGTCGTGGCATTGCTGGCGCACGAACTGGCCCTGCGCCTGGCGCGCGAGGAATCCATTGCATTGCACAACCGCAGCACCGCGCATCTGCATGCCTTGGTCAACGACCTGGTCATCGAAGCCTTGAGCGAAGGGGTGCTGGTGATCGACGCGCGTGGTCGAGTTCATGCCGCCAATCCGGCGGCCGACGAGATCCTCGGCGATGGACTGGCCCATCTGGCCACGCCATTCCCCCTGGAGATGCGCCCCGCCTGGCACGTACTTGCAGCGCTGGCCCGCGAAACCTTCGCGCTCGGGCGGGGCCTTTCGCAGGAAGTGCCTGTCGCACAACCACAAGGCTCGGCCCGCGAAGTGCGGGTGCGCACTCGCCTGACGCCGGCCGCGGCGCCGGGCGAAGGCCTGTGCGTGATGTTCCTGCAGGACCTGCGTGAACTTGAGGCGCGGATCCGCACCGAGAAGCTCGCGGCGATGGGGCGCATGTCGGCGGCGGTGGCGCACGAGATCCGCAACCCGCTGGCGGCGATCACGCAGGCCAGCGATCTGCTGGCGGAAGATCTTCAGGAACCGGGGCAAAGGCGCCTGACCGAGATGGTGCAGCACAACGCGCAGCGCCTGGCGCGAATCGTGGACGACGTGCTGGACGTTGCGCGGGCACGGCAGCAGCGCGCGTTGCCACTGGCCGAGCAGGTGGCCCTGGACAGCAGCGTGCGTTCCCTGGCCGAGGAATGGGTGCGCCAAAGCCGCCGGCAGGGCGTGTTGCTGCAGCTGGACGCGAAAGGTGCGGTGGTGCCTTTCGACGGCGAACACCTGCGCCGCATCCTGGTCAACCTGCTGGACAACGCTGCGCGCTACGCGGGCGAGCGCGAAGGCGCCATACAGATCGCGACACGCGTCGAGGACAAAGGGCGTGCCTTCCTGCAAGTGTGGAGCGACGGGGCACCGCTGGAGGCAGCCGTTCGCCTGCATCTGTTCGAGCCGTTCTTCTCGTCGGAAAGCCGCTCTTCCGGGCTCGGCCTGTTCATTTGCCGCGAACTGTGCGAGCGGCATGGCGCCAGCATCGGCTACGAACGCCGGGCGCTGGCGGCCAATGGCCCAGAGGGCAACGAGTTCTACATCTGCTTCGCGCGCAACAGCGGGGCGCTGACACAATAGGCGCGTGACCCAAGCCACCGCCCCCTCCCAGTCCGCGCGCATCCTGGTCGTCGACGACGAGCCGGATCTGCGCACGCTGTACGAACTGACGTTGCTGCGCGAAGGCTACCGCGTCGAGGCGGCAGGCACGGTGTCCGAGGCTTGGGAGTTGCTGCGTGCCCGCCAGTTCGATGCGGTGATCACCGACATGCGACTGCCGGACGGTCTTGGCATGGACCTTCTGCAGCGCATCCAGCTCGCACAACGCAGCGAGCGCTGCGTTGTGATGACCGCCTACGGCTCGGCCGAGAACGCCGTCGAAGCCCTCAAGGCCGGTGCCTTCGACTACCTGACCAAGCCGGTCGACCTCAAGCAGTTCCGCGCCGTGGTGGCCTCGGCACTGCACGCTCAGACGGCCCATGTGACCAACAGGGACAACGCCGCCGCCAGCGTTCCGTTGGCCAACACTCCCCCGGTCGGCACCTTGGATGCGGCGGCCGAGACGCGCATGGCCACGGGCACGGGCGAAGTCGCTCTGGCTCGGCTGGTCGGACAGTCCGAGGCCATGCGGCAGGTCAAGGCACGCATCGCCAAAGTCGCGCGGGGTATGGCCCCGATCCACGTGCGCGGCGAGTCCGGCACCGGCAAGGAACTGGTGGCGCAAGCCGTGCACGCGTGCAGCCAGCGCAGCGACGGGCCCTTCATCGCGGTCAACTGCGGCGCCATTCCCGAGAACCTGCTCGAAGCCGAGTTCTTCGGCGCCCGCAAGGGCTCTTACACAGGTTCGTCCGCCGATCGCGACGGCTACTTCCAAGCGGCGCGAGGCGGCACACTGTTTCTCGACGAGATCGGCGACCTTCCACTGGCCATGCAGTCCAAGCTGCTTCGCGCCATCCAGGAGCGCATCGTGCGTCCCATCGGCTCGACCCAGGAAGACGCGGTCGACGTGCGCATCGTCAGCGCGACCCACAAGGATCTGCAGGCGGAGGTGGCTGCGGGCCGCTTCCGGCAGGATCTTTTCTATCGCCTGAACGTCATCGAGATTCCCGTGCCGGCGCTGCGCGATCGCCGAGAGGACCTGCCCGCCCTGTGCGCCGCCTTGCTGGATCGCATCAGCCGCGAAAGTGGCCTTCCAACCGTGCGCCTGTCCACCACGGCACTGTCGCAACTGGCTGCGCATCCGCTGCATGGCAACGTGCGCGAACTCGAAAACCTCCTGCATCGCGCGGTCGCGCTGGCCGACGGCGACGAACTCCACCTCGACTTCGACGGAACGGGCGAGATGGCGCGTCATGGCGATGCCGCCACGACAGACATCCCCGAACCTTCCATGTCGTCGATCGCCGAGGCCTCCGCAACAGAAACTGGCACAGGCAGCGACGCGTCGACCATTGCGGCGCCTGAAGCGTTCGCGCCCCGCCTGGGCGTCCTGCCTTCCGATCTGCAGAGCTACCTGGATCGACACGAGCGCGACATCCTCGTCAAGGCGCTGAACGAAAGCGGATTCAACCGCACCGCCGCCGCCGCCCGATTGGGCCTGAGCCTGCGCCAGATGCGCTATCGCATCGCGCGCCTGGGCATCAGCACGCCGCATGGCGACGACGGAACGGTCAACGGCGGCGATGAGTGAGACGTCGTCCGCCCTGTGGCATCAGGGCTGGTATGCACCTGCGCATGCATTGCCCTCACCCAACTTCGGCTCGCGGCCGGTAGGCGCGCAGATCGACCTGGTGGTGCTGCATTCCATCAGCCTGCCGCCGGGCCAATACGGCGGCGACGAGGTATTGCGCCTCTTTACCAACCAGCTCGACTGGGACGCGCACCCTTATTTCCAATCCATTCGCGGCATCGAGGTTTCGGCCCATTTCTTCGTGCGGCGCGATGGCATGTTGTGGCAATTCGTGGATTGCGACGCCCGCGCCTGGCATGCAGGCGCATCGTGCTGGCGCGGGCGCGACAACTGCAACGACGACTCCATCGGCATCGAACTCGAAGGACTGGAAGGCGAGCGATTCGAGCCTGCCCAGTACGACGCGCTCACGCGCCTGATTCACGCCATTTCGCAGCGCTATCCGATTCGCCATGTGGCCGGGCATGAGCACATCGCGCCGGGCCGCAAGCTCGATCCGGGGCCGGGCTTCGACTGGCATCGGCTGCAAGCTTCACTGGCTTGGCCCGCGGCCATGTTTCCACCCGGCAGCGGCCGCTAAATTTTCTCAATCGCCGCGCTGCCTTCGATGGGGTGGGTTCAGCGCGCCATCTTTTCCGGCGGCGCAAGCGGCATCTCCAGCAACCATGCGGCCTGTAGCGGCGAATGCGCCGGAAAACCGCATCAATGCTGCCTTTGTGTTGAAGTGATGAGTTCGGATGGGAGCGCAACGCCGACTGCGCGCGCGACATACGTGTTGGCAACTGTCAACGACACTGGAAAACACCATATCTAGTAGATTGCGACCCCCTCGCACCCCATATATAGTGTGTGCACCGCGGGCCGCCGAATGAGGCGGCAGCCCGCGATGACGGCAACGGCCGACCTCCGCACAACAAAAGTCATCCCAAAAGGACATATCGAATGCAGACTGCCCTGAACCCTTCGTCCTCCGCACTTCAGCGCCCCATGCCGGCCAGTTCGGCTGCCCCGCGCGACGTGGCCGGCCAGCCCAACGGCGTGGCCCTTGCCAACTACCAGATCATTCGACGCAACGGGGCAGTGGTGCCCTTCGAGCCGAACAAGATCGCCATTGCGATGATGAAGGCCTTCCTGGCAGTGCACGGCACCCAAGGCGCGGCTTCGGCCAGCGTGCGCGAAACCGTGGACGAGCTCACGCAGGCTGTCGTTCGCGCCCTGCTGCGCTCGCGTCCGGGCGGCGGCACCTTCCACATCGAGGACGTGCAGGACCAGGTCGAGCTGGGCCTGATGCGCGGCAGCCACCATGAAGTGGCGCGCGCCTACGTGCTTTATCGCGAGCGGCGCACCCAGGAGCGCGCGCGCCAGGGCGTGGTCGAGCAACCCGCCGCCGCGCCCCAGCTGTACGTGCTGGACGGTGGCGAGCGCGTGGCGCTCGACCTGGCGGAGCTGAAGTCGCTGATGGAATCGGCCTGCGCCGGCCTGGGAGACGGCGTCAGCGCCGACCCGATCGTGGCCGAGACGATGCGCAACCTGTACGACGGCGTGCCGCTGGACGAGGTGTACAAGGCGTCGATCCTGGCCGCACGCACGCTGATCGAGAAGGATCCCGACTACACCTTCGCGACCGCGCGTCTGCTGCTGCACACGATCTTCAAGGAGATCATCGGCCGCGAAGTGGCGCCTGCCGAGCGCGCCACCACCTACGCCGACTATTTCCCGCAGTTCATCAAGAAGGGCGTCGAGAACGAACTGCTTGATGAGAAGCTGCTGCAGTACGACCTCGCCCGCCTGGGCGGCGCGCTCAAGGCCGACCGCGACCTGAAGTTCGACTACCTCGGCCTGCAGACCCTGTACGACCGCTACTTCCTGCACGTGCGCAAGGCGCGCATCGAACTGCCCCAAGCGTTCTTCATGCGTGTGGCAATGGGCTTGGCCCTCAACGAAATCGACCGCGAGGCGCGTGCCATCGAGTTCTACGAAGTGCTCTCGTCCTTCGATTTCATGTCGAGCACGCCCACCCTGTTCAACAGCGGCACGCTTCGCTCGCAGTTGTCGAGCTGCTACCTGACGACGGTGCCGGACGACCTGGACGGCATCTACGAATCGATCAAGGAAAACGCGCTGCTGTCGAAGTTCGCGGGCGGCCTGGGCAACGACTGGACTCGCGTCCGGGCGCTCGGCAGCCACATCAAGGGCACCAACGGCGAATCGCAAGGTGTCGTGCCCTTCCTGAAGGTGGTCAATGACACGGCGGTCGCCGTGAACCAGGGCGGCAAGCGCAAGGGCGCAGTCTGCACCTACCTGGAGACCTGGCACCTCGACATCGAGGAATTCCTCGAACTGCGCAAGAACACGGGCGACGACCGCCGCCGCACGCACGACATGAACACGGCGAACTGGATTCCCGACCTGTTCATGCGCCGCGTGATGGAAAAGGGCAACTGGACGCTGTTCTCGCCCTCCAACGTGCCGGACCTGCACGACAAGTTCGGCGCCGACTTCGAGGCCGCCTACACGGCCTACGAGGAAAAGGCCGCGCGTGGCGAAATCAAGCCCAGCCGCACCGTGCAAGCCACCGACCTGTGGCGCAAGATGCTCACGATGCTGTTCGAAACCGGGCATCCCTGGATCACCTTCAAGGACGCCTGCAACGTGCGCTCGCCCCAGCAGCATGCCGGCGTGGTCCATTCGTCGAACCTCTGCACCGAGATCACGCTGAACACCAGCGACACCGAAACCGCCGTGTGCAACCTCGGCTCGGTCAACCTGCTTCAGCACTTGAAGGATGGCGGCGTCGACCAGGAAAAGCTGGCACGCACCGTGGCCACCGCCATGCGGATGCTCGACAACGTGATCGACATCAACTACTACGCGGTCAAGAAGGCGCGCGACTCCAACCTGCGCCACCGTCCGGTCGGCCTCGGCCTCATGGGCTTCCAGGATGCGCTGTACGAACTGCGCATTCCCTACGCCAGTCAGGATGCCGTGGAGTTTGCCGATCGCTCGATGGAAGCGATCTGCTATCACGCCTACTGGGCTTCGACCGAACTGGCCAAGGAACGCGGCCGCTATTCCAGCTACAAGGGTTCGCTGTGGGACAAGGGCGTCCTGCCCCCCGACACGCTCGACATGCTGGAGAAGGCGCGCGGCGGTTTTGTCGAGGTCGACCGTTCCTCCACGCTCGACTGGGACCAACTGCGCGCCAAGATCAAGCAGGACGGCATGCGCAACTCCAACTGCGTGGCCATCGCACCGACGGCGACGATCTCCAACATCATCGGCGTCGATGCGTCGATCGAGCCCTGCTTCGGCAACCTGTCTGTCAAGTCGAACCTGTCTGGCGAATTCACCGTCATCAACCACTACCTGGTGCGCGATCTCAAGCGTCTGGGCCTGTGGGACGACGTGATGGTGATGGACCTCAAGCACTTCGACGGCTCGCTGCGCCCCATCGATCGCGTGCCGCAGGACGTCAAGGCGCTGTACGCCACCGCCTTCGAGGTGGAGACGCACTGGCTGGTCGAAGCGGCCGCGCGCCGTCAGAAATGGATCGACCAGGCGCAGTCGCTCAACATCTACATGGCTGGCGCTTCGGGCAAGAAGCTCGACGAGACCTACAAGCTCGCCTGGCTGCGCGGCCTGAAGACCACGTACTACCTGCGCACCATCAGCGCCACGCACGCCGAGAAGTCGACCGTGCAATCGGGCAGGCTCAACGCCGTGTCTTCGGGCGCCGACAACGGTGGCATGAGCGCACTGGAGGCAGCGGCCGCTGCCGCGCAGCAGCAGATGAATTCGGTGCCTGCCACCGACATCAAGTTCTGCGCGATCGACGATCCGACCTGCGAAGCCTGCCAGTAAGAACGCGCGTGCATGCGTCGTCGAAGTGCTCACAAGCATGTACGGCGCAGCGATATCGCGATGCATGCGAGCAACATGAACGCGTGATCGAAGCACGCGGTGAGGATGAGCACTTTGCAACTCACCGCGTTGCTCACATAATTTGAGTATTGGAATTTCTATGTTGACCTGGGACGAAGAAGTCAAGCACAACGCAGCGCCCCCGAACCCGATGGGCCGCGCGATGGATCTGTCGACTTCGCAGCACGCCGAGCCGTCGCTGCAGCCCGTGGCTTCCCGCCAGAGCCCCGCATCTGCCACGAGCGCAACGCCAGTGGCGAGCGCACGCCGCGTCGTCGCGGCCGACAAGCGCATCATCAACGGCCAGACCGACGTCAACCAGCTGGTGCCGTTCAAGTACAAGTGGGCTTGGGAAAAGTATCTCGCCACCTGCGCCAACCACTGGATGCCGCAGGAAGTGAACATGACGCGCGACATCGCGTTGTGGAAAGACCCGAACGGCCTGACCGAAGACGAGCGCCGCATCGTCAAGCGCAATCTGGGTTTCTTCGTCACCGCCGACTCGCTGGCCGCCAACAACATCGTGCTGGGCACCTATCGCCACATCACGGCGCCCGAATGCCGCCAGTTCCTGCTGCGCCAGGCATTCGAGGAAGCGATCCACACCCACGCCTACCAGTACATCGTCGAGTCGCTGGGTCTGGACGAATCGGAAATCTTCAACGCCTACAACGAAGTCGCCTCCATCCGCGACAAGGACCAGTTCCTGATCCCCTTCATCGAGGCGATCATGGATCCGGACTTCCACACCGGCACGCCGGAAAACGACCAGACGCTGCTCAAGAGCCTGATCGTCTTCGCCTGCCTGATGGAAGGCCTGTTCTTCTACGTCGGCTTCACCCAGATCCTGGCGCTGGGTCGCCAGAACAAGATGACCGGCGCGGCTGAGCAGTACCAGTACATCCTGCGCGACGAGTCGATGCACTGCAACTTCGGCATCGACCTGATCAACCAGCTCAAGCTCGAGAATCCGCACTTGTGGACCGCCGACTTCAAGGCCGAGATCAAGGCTTTGTTCCTCAAGGCCGTTGAGCTCGAATATCGCTATGCCGAAGACACCATGCCGCGCGGCGTGCTCGGCATGAATGCCTCCATGTTCAAGGGCTACCTGCGCTATATCGCGAATCGTCGCGCCACGCAGATCGGCCTGGAAGCGCTCTTCCCGAACGAGGAAAACCCGTTCCCATGGATGAGCGAGATGATTGACCTGAAGAAAGAGCGCAACTTTTTCGAAACCCGCGTGATCGAGTATCAGTCGGGTGGCGCGCTTTCCTGGGATTGAGTTCGCTTCGCTGAAACGTAAAACAAGATCGGTTTTGCCCTTGGCGCCAGATGCACCGGTAGAGTGCGGCGCCCGGGGTACAGGTGTTCATGGCGCTGGGCAGTTCCCAACGCCATGGATCGCTTCAAGGACTCGATGAGAGATCCTGAAGTGCTTCAAGAGGTTGATTCTTCAACTTGATCAAGGAGAAAGTAATGGCAACTGCAAAGAAAGCGCCGGCCAAGAAAGCCGTCGCCAAGAAGGTAGCGAAGACCGCGGCCAAGAAGGCTGTGGCAAAGAAGGTCGCCAAGACCGCTGTGAAGAAGGCCGTCGCCAAGAAGGTCATGAAGACTGCAGCGAAGAAGGCCGTCGCCAAGAAGGTCGTGAAGACCGCAGCGAAGAAGGCCGTCGCCAAGAAGGTCGTGAAGACCGCAGCGAAGAAGGCCGTCGCCAAGAAGGTCGCCAAGACCGCGGCGAAGAAAGCCGTCGCCAAGAAGGCGGTGAAGGCAACGGCGAAGAAGGCCGTCGCCAAGAAAGTAGCGAAGAAGGCCGTCGCCAAGAAGGCCGTCAAGACCGCTGCGAAGAAGGCTGTTGCGAAAAAGGCCGCGAAAAAGCCCGCTGCCAAGAAAGCCGCGAAAGCACCCGCTGCCGCTGCCCCTGCGCCTGCCCCTGCGGCTCAGACAACGCTGAACCCGCAAGCTGCTTGGCCGTTCCCGACGGCTGGCAAGCCCTGAAAGCGTAGGCTCTCCAAGGCAAAGGCCCGACGCCGCAAGGTGTCGGGCCTTTTTTTGTTCTAAACGCTCGCGCCTGGCCTCAGCCGACGAGACCCAGCGCGGATCGATCGACCTCGTAGTTCTGCGGACCACGCTGCGCGATCTTGAGTGCTCCCAGTTGGTTGCCCAGTGCGGCACATCGCTCCAGGGGCCAGCCTTGCTCCAGGCCGAAGAGCAAGGCCCCACGCCACGCATCACCGCATCCGGTCGGATCGATCACCGCTGACGGCGTGACCGCCGGCACATGGGACTTGTTGCCGTCCTTCCAGACGTCGCAACCTTGCGCTCCCAAGGTCACCACCAGACCGCGCACGCGTCGCGAAATCTCTTCTTCGCTCAGGCCGGTGCGTTCGCTGAGCATGCGTGCTTCGTAGTCGTTGACCGTGACCCAGTCGGCCAAATCGATGAAGCGCGTCAACTCTTCGCCATTGAACATCGGCAGGCCCTGGCCGGGATCGAACACGAATGGAATGCCAGCCGCGTGGAACTGCTCGGCATGCTCGAGCATGGCATTGCGCCCGTCCGGAGAAATGATGCCAAGGCGAATGTCCGGGCGCGCCTCGATACGGGTGACGTGCGCCTGCTGCATGGCGCCAGGGTGGAAGGCCGTGATCTGATTGTTGTCGCGGTCCGTCATGATCATCGCCTGAGCGGTGTAGGTGTCAGGCAGCTCGCGGACGAATTCGGTAGAGATGCCCAGCTCGCGCAAGCGCTTGACGTAGTCGGCCCCGTCACTCCCCACGGTGGCCATCGGCAATGCGACGCCACCTAGCGCATTCAGGCTGTAGGCCACGTTGCCCGCGCAACCGCCGAAGTCGCGCCTCAAGGCCGGCACGAGGAACGACACGTTGAGAATGTGCAACTGATCCGGAAGAATCTGGTCGGCAAAGCGCCCTTCGAAACTCATGATGGTGTCGAAGGCAAGGGAGCCGCAGATGACGGTAGCCATATGGAGTGATCCAGGTTGAGTCGGTGAAGATGGTGGCGCGAAGATGCGCTCAAGGATAAAACGCCACGAGCCGATAGCCCGCCACAGGTGGCAGCCCCGCCGCGTCAGGTCCGGCAAGGCGCAACGGCAACGAGGCAGTGCGCTCGGCACCGGCGCCGAGCACAGTTGGCGCCCCGTAATCAGTGGGCAGCAGTACACGGCGGAGTAGCGCGCGCTCCTGCGTATCGAGCAAGGTCAGTTCGACCGCGGGCATGGCCAACGGCGTGCGCGCACGGTTTCGCAAACTGAAGTCCAGGCGATAGCCCTCGGCTTCACGCGAGAACGACGCCCCTTCAATGCTGATGTCCGCAATGCTGCGCGGTGGCGACAAGGTGCAGCGCGTCCAATCGCAAAGCGTTTGCAGCATTGGGCGCAGCGCAGGCTCGCGAGCGGCGAGCACGTCGCGCTCGTGCCTTGCGTATTGCAAGCCGAGCAAGACCAGCGCCACCAGACAGGCCAGCGCCCACAGCCAACCCGTGCGACGCGCTGGCCCCGACGGCGAGTCCAGGCCGATGAAGCTGGGCACCGAGGCGGCATCGGGCATCGGTTCGATGCCCTCCGCAGACGGCGCGGGCGACGCAACATCGAGTGGTGCGCGAGCGTCGAGGGCCTGATCGCTCGCCGGCGCTTTCGGGCCGGCGGCGTCCTCTTTGGCCTCGGGCAAAGCGCCAAACAATGGATCTGCGGTGCTGGCACCTGTTCGTTCGCGTTCGCGCTTTTGGGCTCGCTCCTCGCGCAGGGCCTTGACACGCTCGCGCCGCAGCGCTTTCTTCAACTGCGCGTTCACCGCTTCCTCGATGGGCGACATCACCGGCGAAGGCGCGGTCAACTGCGGCGAAAAGGCGGGCTCGCGTCGTTGCACTTCGGGCTCGGCGAACGAAGGCGCACCGATATCCAACGAGGGAAGCGCATCGAAGCGTGGCTCCTGGATCGAGTACCCCGACCGAGACGATGCGCCAGTGACAAGCGCAGATGCATCCAATTGCCGGGGTGCCGCGACTGGCACGGCGCCAGGCATGGGGCGGGCCGCGGCCAGGTCGAGCATGTCGGCGCTGGGCCATGACGACAGGGCCGAAGGAGGAAGGCCTGTCGACAAGGGCGGCGGATCGGGCCCGAGGTCGAAGGGTTCTTCTGTCCCGAGTTCGTCGTGGAATTCTGGCGCAGTGATCGGAGGTGGCGTCAGCGCGGCGGGAACTGCGGGCGGCGTTGAAGCCTGTGGAGCAGGCATCGGGGCAGCAGGCGTACCGTCGTCGTTCGCCTCCCAAAGCGCCTGGGTGGCGTCAAAGACTTCGCTGCATCGGCCGCAACGGACCCACCCATCCGAGATGCGAAGCTGGTCCCGGACGACCTTGAAAGTGGTCGAGCAAGCCGGGCAGCGGGTCACAAGTCTCATTTGTCGCAAATTGTAGGGGCGCACCTTCGCGCGAAGCGCGGGCGCGAGCCTCGCGCCGTGCCCGGTGTGGCGTGCGCGCTCAGGCGCGCGCCGTCATCAGGATCCAGCCGTCTTCGCTGTCGCTCACCGACAGCGCCAAGTAGGGCGCGTAGGCTTCTTGCAACTCCTGCGCCTGACGCTCGAGGATCCCGGCGAGCACCAACGATCCGCCCGCGGCGACATGCTGGCACAGCAGCGGCGCCAACACCTTGAGCGGGGTGGCCAGGATGTTGGCCAGCACGACGCCGTATTGGCCCCGCGCGGCGTCTGGCAGGCCGGCCTTCAATTGCACATGGTTGGCCTGCGCGTTCAGGCGCGTGGACTCGACGGCCGCCTCGTCGATGTCGACCGCGTCGATGTCAGTCGCTCCGAACTTGGCGGCGCCGATGGCCAGGATGCCTGAACCGCACCCATAGTCCAGCACGCGATGCCCCGACAGGTCGCCCGCGCCAGCGATCCAGCGCAGACACATGCGCGTCGTCGGATGGGTGCCGGTGCCAAAGGCGAGTCCGGGATCGAGACGGATCACCTGGCGCGCTGCAGATGGTGGCTCGTGCCAAGTCGGCACGATCCAGAATTCGGGCGTGATCTCGACCGGCGCAAACTGCGATTGCGTGAGACGCACCCAATCCTGCTCTGGCACCTCGGCCACGCCGACCAGTTCGCAGCCCTCGAAAAAGTCCTGAGCGGACAGCACCAGCGCCGCCTCGCGCGCAGCGGCTTCGTCAGGGAATTGCGCGATCACACGGGAACGTTCCCAGCCCGCCTTGGGCGGCGGCATGCCAGGTTCGCCGAACAGGGCCTGCTCGGCTTCGGTCTGGGCATCGGCATCCTCCACCGAGATGCTCAGTGCATCCAAGGCGTCCAGCGCCTCGCCGAGGATCTCGATTTTTGTCTCCGGGGCCAGCAGGCGCAGTTCGAACATGATGCCTTTGAAGGCTGGCTCAACGCGCGTGCGTGCCGAGCCACTCTTCCAGATAGTGGATGTTGGTGCCGCCGTTCATGAACTTGGCGTCGACCATCAGTTCGCGATGCAGCGGAATGTTGGTCTGGATGCCTTCGATCACCGTCTCGTTCAGCGCCTGGCGCATGCGGGCCAGCGCCTGCTCACGCGTGTCGCCGTGCGCGATGATCTTGCCGATCATCGAGTCGTAGTTCGGCGGCACGAAGTAGTTGGTGTAGGCATGCGAATCCACCCGCACGCCTGGACCACCAGGCGGGTGCCACATGGTCACGCGGCCCGGTGAGGGGGTGAACTTGTAGGGATGCTCGGCATTGATGCGGCATTCGATGGCATGGCCCCGAATCTCGATCTGGCGCTGGGTGAACGGCAGCTTTTCACCAGCCGCCACCATGATCTGCGTCTTCACGATGTCGATGCCGGTGACCATTTCCGTGACCGGATGCTCCACCTGCACGCGCGTGTTCATCTCGATGAAATAGAACTCGCCGTCTTCATACAGGAACTCGAAGGTGCCTGCACCGCGGTAGCCGATCTTCTTGCACGCAGCAGCGCAACGTTCGCCGATGCGCTCGATCAGCTTGCGTGGAATGCCCGGCGCCGGGGATTCCTCGATGACCTTCTGGTGCCGCCGCTGCATGGAGCAATCGCGCTCGCCGAGGTAGACCGCGTTCTTGTGCTTGTCGGCCAGGATCTGGATTTCGACGTGACGGGGGTTCTGGAGGAACTTCTCCATGTACACCGCGCCGTTGTTGAAGGCGGCCTGAGCCTCCGCCTTCGTCATCTGGATGGCATTGACCAGCGCAGCCTCGGTGTGGACCACGCGCATGCCGCGTCCGCCGCCGCCGCCGGCGGCCTTGATGATCACCGGGTAGCCAATGGCGCGCGCGATGCGCTTGTTGGTTGCCGGATCGTCCGAGAGTTCGCCTTCGGACCCGGGCACGCAGGGCACGCCCGCCTTGATCATGGCCTGCTTGGCCGACACCTTGTCGCCCATGATGCGGATCGACTCGGGCGATGGACCGATGAACTGGAACCCACTTTGCTCGACGCGCTCGGCAAAGTCTGCGTTCTCGCTCAGGAACCCGTAGCCGGGGTGGATGGCTTCGGAATCCGTCACCTCGGCCGCCGAGATGATGGCAGGCATGTTGAGGTAGCTCTGGCCCGATGGCGCCGGGCCGATGCACACGGCCTCCTGGGCCAGCTTGACGTACTTGGCGTCGCGATCGGCCTCGGAATACACCATGACGGCCTTGATGCCCATCTCGGCGCACGCTCGCTGAACCCGCAGGGCAATCTCGCCCCGGTTGGCCACTAGGATCTTCTTAAACATCGTTTCTCCCGCGGCCAACAGTCGCCCGCGCTCGAGCGCGGCAAGAGGGCCGGGTTTCGCCCGCGGAAGCCACGGCACATGCGCCGCGATCCGCCCCGAGCTTCATTGGCATGCTTATTCGATGATGAACAGCGGCTGGCCATATTCGACCGCCTGACCGTTCTCGCCGAGGATCTGGGTGATGGTGCCGCTCTTGTCGGCTTCGATCTCGTTGAGGATCTTCATCGCCTCGACGATGCAGATCGTGTCGCCCTCCTTGACCTGCGAGCCGATCTCCACAAAGGGCGCGGCGCCGGGGCTGGAGGCGCGATAGAAGGTGCCTACCATCGGCGACTTGACTACGTGGCCGGACTGGGCCGGAGCCGCGGCGGGCGCAGGCTGCGCCGACGCTGCTGGCGCCGCAGCGGCAGGCGCCGTGGCTGCGCCGGGGGCTGCCAAGGCTTGCACGTACTGAATGGGAGCGGCTTCGGCGCCCGCCTTCACGATTCGCACCTTGCCTTCGGCTTCGGTGATTTCCAGTTCGGAAATATTGGATTCGGACACCAGGTCGATCAGTGTCTTGAGCTTGCGCAGGTCCATGAGCCTCCAAACGCCGGCATCGCCGGTCTTCGAGCGCTCAATGAGCGCCCAATTAGTGTCAAGTTGGTATCAAACCAAAATAAGTTCGGCCAACTCCGGCGTACTTGCGCCAAAGAACCGAAAGCAACCGGCGATTCTAACCGTGAAAAAGTTCGCGGCGCCAGCCTTCGAGATCAGGAGGCTCTAGCTTGCCCATTTTACGAGCGAGCACTTCGCCGCCCGCAGATATGGACACCGTGAAGGGCAAGCCGCCTTGTGCATTGCCGAGCTGCCGGACCATTTCGGTCCCACCCATTCCTGCAAGCCCGATCTCATAGCCAACCGGCGTCCGTTGCAGGAACTTGCGCACGGCGCTTGGCTGATCGATGGCCAATCCAAGCACTTGCAAGCCGTTCGCAGCATTTTGCTTGAAGAATGCATCGATCATCGGCATTTCCTCAACGCACGGCGCGCACCAGGTCGCCCAGAAATTCAACAGCATGGGTTTGCCACGAAATGCTTCCATGCGCACCTCGCCGCCGTCGGGGCGCTCGAAAGTGCGCGCCCAGAAATCCGCTCCAACGGCGTCGCCACTGCCGCCCCGCGCCTGCCACCATGCGGCACCAGCTCCCGCCGTCGCAGCCGCTGCAGCAGCGGCGACGAACAGAAAATTGCGCCGCGAGGCGGCGGATGCGGATGTCGCAGAAGCAGAAGAAGCGGGATCAGTCATCGTCATGTATCGGCCAGCAGCCTGCGAAGCGTGGCCAGATCGGCCCTGGGGACGCGCCCTTGCGAGTCGGGTTTGAGCGCGCCGCGCATATCGTCCAGATCGTAGACCAGCAGGTGCACACCCACTTCCTCCCCGAGCTCAAGACATTTGGCATGGATGCTCAACGCCTCGACCTGCTCGCCGTGAAAGCCCGTGACCATCCGCGGCTCATAGTCCACATGATGGTCGATGAGGCTGATTTCAGCGGATTTGGAGTCATCGCAGAACAACTGGATGTAAATATCCGACAGACGCGTGGCTGTGCCATGCCAGACCGCTCCGCCCAGATGGGGTCGGAAAGGTGCCATTCGATCCATCCATTCCAGAGCCAGGCGCCGCAGCGCCAGGAGTTCGCGCGGCTGCGTGTCCGCACAGAAGAGGTCGATGTATTCGCGAACTGCCGCTTCGACCTCGTCGTTGTTCGGCAAGGCAGCCCGCGCGGGCAACCCGAGTTCCCGCACGGCTCGCCGTTTGGCGGGGCCGTACTCCAGCCCCTCCTCGACCACGAGCCGGGCGGCGCTTGCAGCGATTTCTCGCTTTGCGGAGAAAGAGTTGTCCATCGACCCATTGTGCCCTTGGCAAGACGATGCACGAAGAGGCCGGACATGTCGCGGGGACAGCGCGCCTGCAAAAGCGCGGGGGCGTGGTGGCGCCTCAGCAGTCAGGCGAAAGTGGCGAGATGGGTGTTGCGGCGCTTTTCCCTGACCGCCTTGAAGGCCAGGAACGCCTCCAGGCTGCTCTTCGCCGGCGCATATCCGAACTCGGTCTTGAGCCGGTGGTTCGACAACACGGGCCTATAGCGCAGGAAGTCGAGTTGCTCCGGTCCGTATCGGGAGACGCGCAAGCGTGAACCCACGCGCAATGCCAGGCGCAGCAGTGGGGCCGGCAGCGCCAGCAGGGGTTTGCGCAAGAGTGCGGCAATCTGCGCGAGCGTGAGCGCGCCGTCGCCGGCCACGTTGAAGCAGCCCGCGTGCCCGGTGCGAATGGCGTGCACGATGCAGCCGATCACGTCCTCGTCCCAGATGAAGACGAACGGGCTGTCGCTCCCGCGCACGGCCAGGATCTGGGGTTTGTCGAACAACGCGGTGATCTGGTTGTTGACCCGCTCGCCCAGGATGGTGCCGATGCGCAGAACGGTCTGCTGCAACTGGGGATGGCGCTGGCGATAGGTGGCCAGCATCTCTTCCACCAGGCGCTTGTGATGCGAATAGGCGAAGCTCTCGTTGCCCCGAAGCGCGTGGTCTTCGTCGATCCATGCGGGGTTGTCGGCGTGATAGCCGTAGGCGGCACCGCTCGACGAGACGACCAGATGCCGGACGCCTGCCGCGACGCAGCCCTTGAGGACGTTGCGCGTGCCGAGCACATCGACGGAATACTCGAGTTCGCGGTTGCTCTCGGCGCCTGGCGTGACGATGGCTGCCAGGTGAATCACGGCGTCCACGGCATGGCGTTGCATGACGCCCTGGAGTTCGGCCCCGCGCACATCCTGCACTTCATAGATGACGCCCGGCACGCGGCGGGTGGCCGGTACCTCGCGGACATCCAGCGCGACGACGGTATCGATGTCCGGCAGTTGGGCCAGCGCGGCCACGACGCCGCGTCCGAGGAAGCCGTCCGCGCCGGTGATGAGCACGCGGCGCAAGGGAAGATTCAGAGTGTTGTCCATCGATTAGCAAGGAAAGGAGAAATGACTCAGGCGGATGGACCCACTGAGGTGGCAGGCGCTGCAGGCGGGTTCAAGGGTCGTCTTGCCCACCAGCCTGCCAGTGCGAGGCCGGCAATGATGTCCCAAAAACCCCATACCCCTGCCACCACGGCCATGCCACCCAGGCCACCGAAGAAGCTGAAGATCAGAACCAGACCCAACCCGGCGTTGCGGATGCCCACTTCGAAGCTCACAGCCCGCCGGTCGAACTCCGCCAGCCGCAACGCACTCGCGCAGGCGTAGCCAGTGCCGAAGGCCAGCGCATCGTGCAGCGCCACCGCCAACAGCACCAGGCCTACGTATTCGAGGAAGTACCGCCAGTTGCCGGCCACTGCGCCCACGATGAACCCGATGAGGCACAGGAAGCTGAGCAGCCTTACCGGCTTTTTCACGCGCTCCGTCATGCGCGGAAACCGGTGGGCCAGCGCAACGCCGACTACGAAGGGCAAGCCGATGATCGCCACGATGTGCCCGACCATCTCGACCGGGTCGAGGGCGATCGTTTGCAGCAGTCCAGAGGCCGTCGGATGAATGCCCCCCCAGAAGGCGAAGTTCAGCGGCATGATGAAGATCGAAAGCAGGTTCGAAACCGCCGTCATCGACACCGACAACGCCACGTTGCCGCCTGCGCGGTGCGTCAGGATGTTCGACACGTTGCCCGGCGGACAGCAAGCCACCAGGATCATGCCCAGTGCAATGCTGGGCGCCGGCTTGAGCAGCAGCGTCAGGCAGAACGTGACGGCTGGCAGCACGAGGAACTGGGCAGCGATGCCGACGCCCATGGCCAGCGGCATGCGCGCGACGCGCCGGAAGTCGGACACGCGGGTGTCCAGCGCAATGCCGAACATCAGGAAGCCGAGCACCGCATTGAGCAGCACCAGCGATGCGGGGTTGAAGTTCAGCCTTATCTCGTCAACGGGGACCATGCGGTTCCTTTGCGCTATTGATCAGAGGAAATCGGGACTGCGCGAGAGCGCTCAGGCCAGCGCCGCCGAGGCTTCGCGCACCGCGCGGCGGTACGCATCCTTGTTGACGTAGTAGGACATCCGCTCGAGCTTGAGGTAGCTGTAGCCGCCCGAAAGATCGGGCGTCGGACCTGACTTGGCCGACTTGAACTGCGCAGCCTGCGGCTTCCGGTCGGCCATGGCCTTGAAGTAGCGCGCCACGAGTTCGGCTTGCTCGTAACGACCCTGCCAACCGATCCCGCTGGCCTCGATCATGCCGAGCACCGCCAGGTTGTCGAAGCCGGGGGCGAAGATGTTCAGGTAAAGCTGCGGCGCCATGCCTTGCCAGTTGAGCCAGGTCCGATCGATGAACGGATAGTGCAGCTTGTAGCCGGTGGCGCAGAGGATCAGGTCGTATTCGCGCGTGCTGCCATCCTTGAAGTGGACGGCATGCCCCTCCAGACGCTTGATGTCCGCTCGAACGCCGATGTCGCCGTGACCGATGTGGTGCAGGATGAGCGAGTTGACCACCGGATGCGACTCATACATCCGGTAGTCAGGCTTGGGAAAGCCGAAGCGAACCGGGTCGCCCGTGAACCACTTCAGAACCTTCGCATCCACGCGCTGCTTGATCCAAGCCGGCAGCGGCCGTTTTCCGCCCAGGGTGTCGGCAGGCTTGCCGAAGATGTACTTGGGCACGAAGTAGTAGCCGCGTCGCACAGAGATGTCGACGCTTTGCGCCCGGTGCACCGCGTCCACGGCGATGTCGCAGCCACTGTTGCCTGCCCCAACGATCAGCACGCGCTTGCCCGCGAACAGCTCGGCCGACTTGTAGGCGCTGGTGTGCAGCAGCTCGCCGTCGAAGTGGCCATCGAAGCGGGGCATGCTGGGCTCTGAAAGGGTGCCGTTGGCGATCACGACGCCTCGATAGTCGGCCGTCTCGATGCGCCCGTCTCCGGCATCCACACTCACGCGCCACAAGGTGGACGCGGACTCGGCGACCGGCTCGACACGCAGGACGCGCGTGTTGAAGCGGAAGTGCCGACGCAGATCGAAGTGGTCGGCAAAGTCGCTGAAGTAGCGGCGCAGTTCGGCGTGGCTGGGGTAGTCGGCCACGCGGTCGGCCATCGGAAACTCCGCGAATTCCGTCGTGCGCTTGGAAGAGATCAGGTGCGCCGATTGGTAGACAGTGCTGCGCGGGTTGTCGATGTTCCAAAGCCCCCCGACATCTGCGAATGCCTCGAAGCCCTGGAAGGGAATGCCAAGCTTTTGAAGATTGCGCGCGCCAGCAAGGCCCGAGGGGCCGGCGCCGATCAGGGCGATCTGTTGATGGGTCGGGACGAATACAGACTCGGGAACGGACACGAACAGGACTCCAGGGGAAATGTCGAATGCAGGCGAGGTGGTCAGCGGCTCAATGCCGGCTTTCCTGAACGGCCGGCGAAGCGGGTGGTGGGCTGACCGAATCGGGCTGCGCCGATCCGTGCGGATGAGTCGACAGGCCCGGGATCGGCGTGTCGCCGGCTTCGCCGGGCCGCGGCTTGCGAGGCTGTCGCCGTAGCAACGAATCGTGCCAGCGGTCGGGCAGCAGCGCCAGCGCGCGGGACAGCCATCCGACCTGCCGAGGCAGGACCATCTTTTCCCGGCCACGCTCCAAGCCACGAAGGATGGCCTCGGCGGCGTCCTGCGGCTCCATCAGGCCGGGCATGGCGAACCGGTTCCCGGCCGTGAGCGCGGTGCGCAGGTAGCCGGGGCTGATGGTGCAGACCGTCAGCCCCGTGCCACGCATCTCAGCCCGCAGGCTTTGCAAATATCGGATCAGCCCGCCCTTGCTGGCGCAGTAGGCGCCGTTTCCGGGCATGCCCCGCCAGCCCGCGATGCTGGCCACGCCAGCGAGCGTGCCGCTGCCGCGCTCGCGCATCGGCGCCAGAAACGGTTGGAAGGTGGTGGCCACGCCGATCAGATTGATCTCCAGCATCCGGCGCAGCACCTGCAGGTCAGAGGCGATGGCGGTGTCGAATCCGCCGGCGACACCTGCGTTGGCGATCACGGCATCCGGCACGCCGAAGCGCGTCATCCAGTCCTGCGCCATGGCCGACATGGCGGCGGCGTCGCTCACATCGGGTGTGTATATCGCGCAACGATAGGGGGCCGTTTCTGAAACTTTTTGAAGCACTTGGGCGTTCAATCCAACCAGTGCAACCCGCGAACCCCGGGCCAACGCAGCCGTTGCCAGCGCCTGCCCCAGCCCGCCACACGCCCCGGTGATCACCAAATTGTTGACAAAATGCTTCATGGAAACTGCTTTAGAACTCACGCAGTTTACCTGCTTTGAGGCAAAATCTCACAATTGCTAGCGTAATAGTCTCGTTATTCGAGATATCTTTCCGATGACCCCCTACGAAATTGCCGCCGCCCAACAAGAACAAGCTCACACACCAGGCCTGCGGCTCTTGCAGCTTCTCGAACTGGTCGCATCGACCGGCGAAGCTCAGTCGCTGGCCGACGTGGTTCGGTTGAGCGGCCAACCCAAGCCTTCCGTTCACCGCATGCTCCAGCAGATGGAAGTCGGTGGCCTGCTTTCGCGCGGCGCGGATGGCCGCCGCTATGCCGTCACCCCTCGCCTGGCGCGGTTCGCCGAAACAGTGTTGCGAGCAAGCAGCACCACCGGCCTTCGCCATACGCTCCTGCGCCAACTCGTGGACGACGTCGGCGAGAGCTGCAACCTGACCGCGCTGTCCGGCGCAGAGGTGGTCTACCTGGACCGCGTGGAGACCAACTTTCCACTGCGGCTCGAACTGCGCGCCGGTTCGCGCGTCCCGCTGCACTGCTCGGCAAGCGGCAAGCTGCTGCTGGCCCATCTGCCCGCCGGAGCGCGCGAGCGCATGCTCGATTCACTGACCTTCAAGCGCCACACGGCTCACACCATCGACAGCCGCGAGCGCATGCTGCAAGAACTCGATCGAATTCGCGAGGCGGGCCATTCCGTGGACGCAGAGGAATTCGTCGACGGTCTGGTTTGCGTTGCCGTGCCCGTGCGTGACCATCCCCAAGGCCCGGTGCGCTGCGCCGTCGCTTTGCAGGCGCCGGTGGCGCGCATGACGATGCAGGAGGCCTTGTCGCAAGTGGGCAAGCTGCACGCCGCTGCAGAAAGCATGGCGCGCGCCTGAGCGCCATGCTGGGCTGCCGCGCGACCGTGGGTCTCGTGCGCGGCTCCTAGAATCGCCCGATGCATATTCACATCCTCGGCATCTGCGGCACCTTCATGGGCGGTCTGGCCGCCCTGGCACGCGAAGCCGGTCATCGGGTGACCGGCTGCGACGCCGGCGTCTATCCGCCGATGAGCGATCAGTTGCGCGCATTGGGCATTGACCTGATCGAAGGCTTCGGCGCCGACCAACTGGCAATGGCGCCAGACATTTATGTGGTGGGCAACGTGGTCTCGCGCGCCCGCGGCCCGGACGGCAAGCCCAAGTTCCCCCTGATGGAGGCCATCCTCGAGTCCGGCGCCCGCTACACGAGCGGTCCGCAATGGCTGGCCGAAACCTTGCTGCCCGGTCGCCATGTGCTGGCCGTCGCCGGCACGCACGGCAAGACCACCACCACCTCGATGCTGGCCTGGATCCTGGACAGCGCGGGCCGCACGCCCGGCTTTCTGGTCGGCGGCGTGCCCTTGGATTTCGGCGTGTCGGCCCGGCTGGACTCGACCAACCATGCACAACAACGGCCGCTCTTCGTGATCGAGGCGGACGAGTACGACACGGCGTTCTTCGACAAGCGCAGCAAGTTCGTTCACTACCGTCCGAGAACGGCAGTGCTCAACAACCTCGAGTTCGATCACGCGGACATCTTCGACGACCTGGCAGCCATCGAAAGGCAGTTCCACCACCTGGTGCGCACCGTCCCGGGCTCCGGACGGCTGGTCGTCAACGGGACCGAAGCCAGCCTGCGGCGTGTGCTGGAGCAAGGCTGCTGGAGCGAAACCGCCACCTTCGGCGGCAGCGGCGACTGGCGTTCGACCGGTCCGGACGACGCCTTCGACGTCCTGCTGCGCGGTGAACGCGTTGGACATGTCGACTGGGCCCTGTCGGGCGAGCACAACCGGATGAATGCGCTCGCCGCCATCGCGGCAGCCGAGCATGTGGGCGTCGATCCGGCGCAGGCGTGCGAAGCGCTCGGGCGCTTTCAGAACGTGCGTCGCCGCATGGAATTGCGCGGCACCGTCGAACTTGCCGATGGTCCGGTTCGGGTCTACGACGATTTCGCCCATCACCCGACCGCCATACGCACCACGCTCGATGGTCTTCGTCGCAAGCTCGATGCAGGCGGACATCAAGCCGAGCGCATCCTGGCCGTGTTCGAGCCGCGCAGCAACACCATGAAGCTGGGGGCCATGGCGGCGCAGTTGCCCTGGAGCCTGGAGAACGCCGCCCTTTCCTTCTGCCATGCCGCCGGGCTCGGCTGGGATGCTGCGGCCGCGCTCGCTCCACTCGGCGACAGAGTGCAGGTGGCGCAGGATATCGATTCACTCGTGCGACAGGTCCTGGCCTCGGCGCGGCCGGGCGACCACATCGTCTGCATGAGCAACGGCGGCTTCGGCGGCATTCACCAGAAGCTGCTCGACGCGCTGGCAAACGCCACTTAAAGTGCGGACATGCGCTCGCGCGAACTGATCGACAGCTTGGGCCTGCAGCCGCACCCGGAAGGCGGCTGGTACCGCGAAGTCTTCCGGTCCAGCGCCCGCGTCGCTCCTGCCGATGGGCGACCGCGTCGCGATGCACTCACGACCATCTACTTCCTGCTCGAGGCGGGCCAGCATTCGCGCTGGCACCGCGTGAGCTCGGACGAAGTTTGGGTGCACGTGGGGGGCGATGCACTGGCTCTCTACACCTGCGACGCCGCGCTGCGCACCGCACCGGCCCACATCAAGCTGGGTCCGGTCGACATGCCTGGTTTTCATCCACAGCACGTGGTGCCGGCCGGCCAATGGCAGGCAGCTCGCCCAATCACCAAGCCCGACAGCCTCGGCTATTGCCTCACAACCTGCACCGTGGGCCCGGGATTCGACTTTGACGATTTCTCGTTCATGGCGCAGGACAGCGACGAGGCCGCCGCCATGCGCCACCATTGGCCCGAACTTGCGGACCTGATCTGAGCGAGTTGTTTAGCCGCGGCGCTGCTTGACAGCGCGCGACAGCGTCTCGAGCACAGCCACGGAATCATCCCAGCCGATGCAGGCATCGGTGATGCTCTTGCCGTACTCCAGGGCATCGACCTTGTCCTTGCCGGGGCTGAACTTCTGCGCGCCGGCATGCAGATGGCTTTCGACCATCACCCCGAACACGCTGGTGGATCCGCCGGCGATCTGTGAAGCCACATCCGCCACCACCTCGATCTGTTTCTGATGCTGCTTGGAACTGTTGGCATGGCTGCAGTCCACCATCAGCGTCGGCGGCAACTTGGCCGCGACGAGGTCCTTGCAGGCTAGAGCGACGCTGCTCTCGTCGTAGTTCGGCGCCTTGCCGCCACGCAGGATCACATGGCAATCCGGATTGCCCTGCGTCTGCACGATGGCGACCTGGCCATTCTTGTGCACCGACAGGAAGTGATGGCCGCGCGCCGCAGCCTGGATGGCATCGGTCGCGATCCGGATGTTGCCGTCGGTGCCGTTCTTGAATCCGATCGGGGCCGACAGGCCAGAGGCCAGCTCGCGATGCACCTGGCTCTCGGTCGTGCGAGCGCCGATCGCGCCCCAGGAAATCAGGTCACCGATGTATTGCGGCGAGATCACGTCGAGGAACTCGCTGCCCGCCGGCAAGCCCATGCGGTTGATCTCGATGAGCAGTTGCCTGGCCATGCGAAGGCCTTCGTCGATGCGGAAGCTCTCATCCAGGTAGGGATCGTTGATCAATCCCTTCCACCCGACGGTCGTGCGGGGCTTCTCGAAATAGACGCGCATGACGACCTCCAGCGTGTCCGAGAAGCGTTCGCGCATGGCCTTGAGCCGGCGTGCGTAGTCCATGGCCGCCACCGGATCGTGGATGGAGCACGGCCCCATGACAACCAGCACCCGGTCGTCCTTGCCGGCCATGATCCTGTGGATCGACTTTCGCGTATGGCTGATCAGCGATTCCACAGGCGTTCCCCGGATCGGGAAGAAGCGGATCAGATGTTCGGGAGGAGGCAGCACGTTGATGTCCTTGATGCGTTCGTCGTCGGTCTTGCTGGTTTTTTCGACGCGCGCATACCAGGCATCGCTGGCGTTGGCAGTGTTGGGACTCATCGTTGTCTTCCTTCGAAAGTTATTGCTGGTGGATGTGCTGGGACGAAAAAAAACCGCCGGGCTTTTGGCACCGGCGGTTTCTTCGAGGATTCTGTCTAGTCTGCTTGCCCTTTAGGCGCGCACCCCTCGTCCGCCGGAAACCGGGAACCAAAAGTACGCAAAATAAAAGGCGCGGATGGCGGACATAGGCGCGAACTCTAGCACAGGCTTGAAGGAGGCGGCAACACCGGGCGTCAGGCAGTGCCGCCGACCGTCAGACCATCGATGCGCAACGTGGGCTGGCCGACGCCGACCGGGACGCTCTGCCCTTCCTTGCCGCAGGTGCCGACGCCCGAATCAAGTGCCATGTCGTTGCCGATCAGTTTGACGCGCTTGAGCGCCTCCGGGCCGTTGCCCACGATGGTCGCGCCCTTGACCGGATAAAGGACCTTGCCCTTCTCGACCCAGTAGGCTTCGCTGGCCGAGAACACGAACTTGCCGCTGGTGATGTCCACCTGCCCGCCGCCGAAGTTCGTGGCGTACAGGCCTCGCTCGATGCTGGCGACGATTTCCTTCGGGTCTCGGTCCCCGCCGAGCATGTAGGTGTTGGTCATGCGCGGCATGGGCACATGCGCATAGCTTTCGCGCCGCCCGTTACCAGTCGGCTTGACGCCCATCAGGCGAGCATTGAGGGAGTCCTGGATATAGGCCTTGAGAATGCCGTCCTCGATCAACACGTTGCGCTGGCTGGCATGGCCTTCATCGTCGATGTTGAGCGAGCCGCGGCGATCGGCAAGGGTGCCGTCGTCGAGCACCGTGACGCCCTTGGCCGCCACACGCTGGCCGATGCGCCCAGAAAACGCGCTGGAGCCCTTGCGGTTGAAGTCGCCCTCCAGCCCGTGGCCCACCGCCTCGTGCAGGAGGATGCCGGGCCAGCCCGGGCCCAGCACCACCGTCATCTCGCCGGCAGGCGCCGGGCGCGACTCGAGGTTGACCAGGGCAGTGCTGACCGCCTGTTCCACGTAGGTCCGAACCTGCTCATCGTCGAAGTAGGCCAATCCGAAGCGGCCGCCGCCGCCACCGGAGCCCACTTCCCGGCGCCCGTTCTGCTCCGCGATGACGGTGATGGACAGCCGTACCAGCGGACGCACATCGGCAGCCAGGGTGCCATCCAGGCGGGCAACCAGGACCACGTCGTACTCGGCGGCCAGACCGGCCATCACCTGGACGATTCGCGGATCGCGCGCGCGCGCCAGACGCTCGGCCTTTTCCAGCAGTTGCACCTTGGCCGTACTGTCGAGGGTGGCGATGGGATCGATGCCGCCATACAGCGCACGGCTGGCCGCCACGCGCCGAGCCGGCGTCTTCACCTTGGCCGATCGGCCGGCGGACGAAATGGCCCGCACCGTGCGCGCGGCATCGAGCAGGGAACTTTCGGAAATGTCGTCGGAGTAGGCGAACGCCGTTTTTTCGCCGCTGACGGCGCGCACGCCCACACCCTGGTCGATGCTGAAGCTGCCCGTCTTGACGATGCCTTCTTCCAGGCTCCAGCCTTCGCTGCGGGTGTACTGGAAATAGAGGTCGGCGTCATCCACCCAGTGCGCAGCCATTTCAGACAGCGCCCGCGTGAGATGCGATTCGTCGAGTCCGAAAGGCGCCAGCAGCAGTTCTTGGGCCGTGGCCAGGCGTTCGATGGTGGGTTCGCGCGAGATCATCGAAGGATTATGAGCCTGTCGGCAAAACCCCTTCAGCCGATCTCCATGCGCTCGGCGTTCTTGATGGCCAGGGCCTTGGCGCGCGAGATCGACATCAGGATGCCCAGTCCCAGGCCGAGCGTCACCATCGCCGTGCCGCCGTAGCTGATGAAAGGCAGCGGCACGCCCACAACCGGCAGGATGCCGCTGACCATGCCCATGTTCACGAAGGCATAGGTAAAGAAGATCATCGACACGGCGCCAGCCATCAGGCGCGAGAAAAGCGTCGGCGCGCTGGCCGCGATCATCAGCCCCCGGAAGATGAGGAACACGAAGCAGAAGACCAAAAACAGGTTGCCCATCAAGCCGAACTCCTCGGAATAGGCGGCGAAGATGAAGTCGGTCGTGCGCTCGGGAATGAATTCCAGGTGCGTCTGCGTGCCTTGCATGAAGCCTTTTCCATTCAAGCCGCCGGAGCCGATCGCGATCATGCCCTGGATGATGTGGAAGCCCTTGCCCAGCGGATCCTTGGTCGGATCGAGCAAAGTGCACACGCGCTGCTTCTGGTAGTCGTGCAGCACGCGCCAGTCGAAACCGTCGGCGCACAGGGTGGGCTCATAGATCACGATGAGCACGATGGCGATGACGCCGATGATCACCGGCGGCACGATCAACTTCCACGGCAGCCCGGCAAAGAAGATCACGGCCAGACCAGCCGCCATGACCAGCAACGCCGTTCCCAGGTCGGGCTGCTTCATGATCAGTCCCACCGGCACGGCCAGCAAGGCGGCCGCAACCACGAAATCGAGCGCGCGCAACTGGCCTTCGCGACGCTGGAACCACCAGGCCAGCATGAGCGGCATGGCGATCTTGAGGATCTCGCTGGGCTGGATGACGACGCCCACGTTCAGCCAGCGCGTCGCTCCCTTCTTGGTCAGGCCGAACATCGCGACGGCCACCAGCAGGCCGACGCCCAGCAGATAAAGAGGCACCGCAAAGTGCATGATTCGCTGCGGCGGCACCTGGGCCACCACTAGCATGATGCCGCCGGCCAGCATCATGTTTCGTGCATGGTCGAAAAAGCGCGTGCCGTGGTCGTAGCCGGACGAATACATCGTCACCAGACCCGCCGCGCACAGCAGCAGCACGGCAAGGATCAGAAAGGCGTCGTAGCCCTGAAAGACGGGCAGGAGGCGGCGTGCAAGTGGGGGCTGGTTGAAGACGGCGGCCATGAGGGCGCGATTATCCCGCGCGCGGCCGCCACGACGGCTGGTGCCAAGCGGATAGCATGCGGTTCATGTCAACCACGCACCTGCTGTACCTCCACGGTTTCCGCTCTTCGCCCCAGTCGGCCAAGGCAAGGGTCATGGCGCGGCACGTGGCACAACGGCACCCGGGCGTCACATGGTGGGCGCCGCAACTGCCGCCGTCGCCGCGCGCGGCCATGGACGGCATCCTGGCTGGCATTCGCGACTGGCCGCGCGACAGGATCGCGGTGGTGGGTTCGTCGCTCGGCGGCTTCTATGCCACCCACGTCGCTGCGGCCACGGGCTGCCGGGCCGTGCTGCTCAATCCGGCGGTGCATCCTGAACGAGACCTGGCGCGCTACGTGGGCGACCAGACCCTGTGGCACTCGCCCGAGGACCACTTCTTCTTTCGCCCCGAATACATCGAAGAATTGCGCCTGCTGCAGGCCGGGCCGTTGCCGCATCCGGAGCGCTGCATGGCCGTCGTCGCCAAGGGCGACGAGGTGCTCGATTGGCGCGAAATGACGGCACGCTATCCGGGAAGCCCGCTTCGCCTGATCGAGGGCGGCGACCATGCGCTCTCCGATTTCGAGACTGCACACCTCGACGCGGTGGTCGCCTTCTTGCAACTGACCGGCTGAACCCTGACCGACAGCGCGCCGGGCTGAGGGACAATCGCCGGATGTTCGTATTGTTTGAAGAAGCCGGGAAATTCCTGGGTGGGCGGGTGATGTCGGAGGCCGAGTCCTCAGCCCAGGTGGAACTCGACACCGGCAAGCGGGTCAAGGTCAAGGCCGCCAACATCGTGCTTCGCTTCGACCAGACCGCGCCAGCGCGATTGCTGGAAGACGCCCGCGCGCTTGCAGCGACGATTGAACTCGACCTGGCGTGGGAGTTCGCGCCCGAGGGCGAGTTTGCCTTTGCCGAGTTGGCGTCCGACTATTTCAATGCCAACCCGACGACCGTGCAACAGGCAGCGGCCCTGCTCGCGCTGTACGAGGCGCCGCACTACTTCCGGCGCGCAGGCAAAGGACGCTTCAAGAAAGCCCCGGCCGAAATTCTTCAACAGGCGCTGGCCGCCATCGAGAAGAAGAAGGCCATCCAGGCGCAGATCGACGAATGGGCTGCCGAACTTGCGGCTGGCCGATGCCCGGCGCCGGTGCGCGAGCAGCTCTACCGAATCCTGTTCAAGCCCGACAAGAACGCGCCCGAATACAAGGCCGTTGTCGATGCGGCGCGTGCCACCCATCGGGCGCCCCTTGCGCTGCTCGAGGCGGCAGGCGCCATCGACTCGCCCTACGAGTTCCACTGGAAGCGTTTCCTGTTCGAGAACTTCCCCAAGGGCACCGGCTTTGCGTCGTTGCAGGCGCCAGCCATCGCCGACGAACTGCCGCTGGCCTCCGTGCGCGCCTTTTCGATCGACGACTCGCACACGACCGAAATCGACGATGCGCTGTCGGTGCAAGGCCTTGGCAGCGGGTCCGTGACGCTGGGCATCCACATTGCCGCGCCCGGCCTTGCATTGACGCCTGACAGCCCGTTGGACCAGGTGGCGCGCAGCCGTCTTTCCACCGTCTACATGCCGGGCCACAAGATCACGATGCTGCCGGACGAGGTGGTGAACGCCTACACGCTGGAAGAAGGCCGCGATTGCCCCGCCGTTTCGCTGTACGTGCGCTTCGACGAGGCATCGCTGGAGTTGCAGGGAAGCGAAACCCGCCTGGAGCGCGTGCCGATCGTCAGCAACCTGCGCCACGACAAGCTCGACGCCTTCATCAGCCGCGACTGGCTTGAAAGCGCCGAAGCCGCGCCGCCGCAACCCGTGCCTGAACCCGCTGCCAGCCTGCGGCCGGAACTGTCGTTCCTGTGGCGACTCGCGCAGCATCTGAAGGCCCAGCGAGAAGTCGCGCGCGGCAAGCCCGAGAACTTCAACCGGCCCGACTACACCTTCCGCCTGGAAGGCAACGACGGCGAGCCGGACGGCAGTGAAAAGGTCCGCATCTCGACCCGCCAACGTGGGGCGCCGCTGGACCTGATCGTTTCCGAGGCGATGATCCTGGCCAACAGCACCTGGGGCAGTTGGCTGGGTGACCTGGGCGTGCCCGCGCTGTATCGCAGCCAGGCCAGCCTGGCGCCGGGCATCAAGGTGCGCATGGGCACCAAATCGCTGCCGCATGCGGGCCTGGGCGTGAAGAGCTATGCCTGGAGCACCTCGCCCCTGCGCCGCTATACCGACCTGGTCAACCAGTGGCAGATCATCGCTGCGGCTAGACACGGCAAGACCGCCGCGCTGGCCGCGCACTTCAAGCCCAAGGACGCCGCGCTCTTTTCCATCCTCTCCGCCTTCGACGCGGCCTACAGCACCTACAACGGCTATCAGGCGGCGATGGAGCGCTTCTGGACGCTGCGCTACCTCGCGCAGGAAGGAATCACCGAGATCGAGGCGACGATCATCAAGGACATGCCCAATGGCGCCCTGGCCCGCGCCGAGACACTGCCGCTGGTCTTCGGCCTGACCGGCACCCAGGGCCTGGCGCGCGGTGCCCGCGTTCGCGCCCGGCTGGAGTCCGTCGACGAGATCTCGCTGGACGTTCACGCCGCCGTGCTCGAACGCCTGGATGCGCCGGAGGCCGGTTCGGACGCCGAAGACGACGAAGAAGAAGTCGTCGCCGGCCCGCTGGCGATCGCGGTCGATGTGGACGAGCAAGGCGATGGCCCTGCCGACACCGCAGCGCCGGCCACTCCTTCGTAAGACGCTTGCCATGTCCCGCCACTCCAACGCCAAGAAGAAGCCGCAGCGCCAGTACAGCACCTTGCAGATCGCGCTGGTCATTTCGGTGCTGGCGCATGCCGCCCTGCTGGCCGTGCGCTTCGTCGATCCGCAGACCTTCAACCGGGTGTTCCAGGACAACGCGCTCGAGGTGATCCTGGTCAATGCCAGGACCAACGAGCGGGCGGACGAAGCCAAGGCCATCGCGCAGACGTCGCTGGCCGGCGGCGGCGATCTGGACAAGGGACGTGCGACGAGCCCGCTGCCCCCTTCGGCATTCACGGCGATCGGAGACTCCATCGAGGACGCGCAGCGGCAGATCGAATCCCTGCAGACGCAGCAGATGATGCTGCTCGCGCAGATCAAGCAGCAACTGGCCAACATGCCGGTGCCGGATCCGCGCGCGGCGGGCGCGCCCAACCAGGACAGCGCACAGGAAGAAAAGCGCAAGCAACTGCTCGACTTGCTGGCCGAGATCGAACGGCGCGTGAACGAAGAAAATGCGCGCCCACGCAAACGCTACGTGAGCCCCGCCACGCGCGAGGCGGCCTACGCGGTCTACGTCGATGCGCTTCGCCGGCGCATCGAGGCACGCGGCACCGAGAACTTCCCGACCAGCAACGGCAAGAAACTGTATGGCGAGCTGACCATGCTGGTCACCGTCAACTTCGACGGCAACCTGCTGGGAACCGAGGTCGTCGAAAGCTCTGGCGATGCGCAACTCGACCGGCGTGCACAGGCCATCGTGCGCAGCGCCGGCAACTTCGGTAGCTTCAACCCGGAGATGCGCAAGACCACCGACCAGATCGTGCTACCTTCGCGATTCAAGTTCACGCGCGACCAGACGCTCGAGGCGCAGGTCACCTCGACGCGCTAGCCGCGCCGCGCCAGAAGAAGTCAGACACAGGAAGGAGACGGCCATGGATCTTTATTGCGTGATGGGCAATCCCGTCGAGCACAGCCGCTCCCCCTGGATTCATGCCCGCTTTGCGGAACTCACCGGCCAGACGCTCCAGTACGGGCGCTTGCTGGCCCCGGTCGATGGTTTTGCACAGGCGCTGGCCCAGTTCCGGTCCAGTGCGGAAGGCACCGCACGCGGCTGCAACGTCACGGTCCCCTTCAAGTTCGACGCTGGGGCCTCCGCCCAATTCCTCACGCCCCGCGCGCAATTGGCCCAGGCGGTCAATTGCCTGTCCTTCCGCGAAGACGGCATCCACGGCGACAACACCGATGGCGCAGGCCTGGTGAACGACATCGTTCAGAACGCAGGCGTTGCGCTGGAAGGCAAGGACGTGCTGCTGCTGGGCGCAGGGGGTGCCGCTGCCGGCGTGCTCGGCCCCTTGCTGGCATCCGGCGCCCGGCGCGTGGTCGTGGCCAACCGCACGCTGGGCAAGGCCATTGCACTGGTGCAACGCCATGCGGCCGTCGCCCTGCCCCATCACGCGGACGTCGAGGCGCGCAGCCTCGGAGACGTTTCGGGCAGCTTCGACGTGCTGGTCAATGCGACGGCGTCTAGCCTGGCCGGCGACGAGGTCCCGGTCGATGCACGCGTGCTCAAGCCCGGCGCCCTGGCCATGGACATGATGTACGGCCCCGCCGCCGCCGGCTTTCTCGACTGGGCTGCAAGGCATGGCGCCGCGCCGCGCGACGGATTGGGCATGCTGGTGGAGCAAGCGGCCGAAGCCTTCGAGATCTGGCGCGGGGTGCGCCCGCCATCGGCGCAGGTGCTGTCCGAATTGCGGGCCATCGTCGGCTGAAGCAGCGGATGCGTTCGCTCCTGCGTTGGCTGGGCTTCCTGGTGCTTGGGGGTTTGGCGCTTCAATTGTTCTTCCTGGTGCGCATTGCTGCGATGAGCGTGGTCGATCCCCAGTCCACGGCCTTCCAGCGTTCGGAAGCGTGGCAGTTGACCACGCACGGGCGACGAAATGGCGACAAGGATTGGGCCCAGGAATGGGTGCCCGACAGCCGCATTTCCGCCAATCTCAAGCGTGCGGTGGTGGCCAGCGAAGACGGCGGCTTCATGACGCACCACGGTGTCGAGTGGGAAGCCATCGAGCGCGCCTACGAGCGCAACGAACGCGCCGAAGCTCAAGCCGCCCGACGGGCTGCGCAGGCGGCACGGCGCGGCAAGGCCGCCCGGCCCGCGCAATTGCGTGGCGGATCCACCATCACCCAGCAACTGGCCAAGAACCTTTTCCTCTCGGGCGAGCGGAACTTGCTGCGCAAAGGGCAAGAGCTGGTGATCGCCGTCGCGCTCGAAATGCTGCTGGACAAGCGCCGGATCCTCGAGATCTATCTGAACAGCGTCGAGTGGGGCGAAGGGGTCTTCGGTGCCGAAGCCGCGGCGCAACGCTACTTCGACAGGAGTGCCGCGCGCCTTTCGGCCAGCCAGGCCGCGCGTCTGGCCGTGATGCTGCCCAGCCCCAAGTACTACGAGACGCGCCAAGGCTCGGGCTACCTCGCCAGCCGCACCAACACCATCGTGGCGCGCATGCCATCGGCGGACATTCCATGATCCAGCGCCTGCACTGCGCCGCTTCCTATCATTGACAACATGCTTGCACGCTTGATCGGCTGGGTACTTCTGGCGCTGGTGCGTCTGCTCACCGGTGCGCAGGCCCGCTGGCTGGGCTGCCCGCCCAAGGCGGAGCAGCGCATCTATTTCGCCAACCACCAGAGCCACCTCGACCTGGTCATGATCTGGGCCGCGCTGCCCGAGGAACTTCGTTCCACCACGCGGCCGATTGCTGCGCGCGACTACTGGGCCAACACCCCGCTCAAGCGCTGGATCACCACCGAGGTGTTCAATGCCATCTACGTGGAGCGTGGCGGCAGCGCCGCTCAACCGGCCGAGCCCGGGAGTGCGGCGGCCATGGAACCGTTGCTGCCGCTGATCGAGGCGCTCAAGAGCGGAGACTCGATCATCATCTTTCCGGAGGGAACGCGCGGCCACACGGGCGAGCCGCAGAAGTTCAAGTCGGGCCTCTACACGTTGGCCACGCTGTTTCCCGACGTGGTTTTGGTGCCCGCCTGGATCGACAACGTGCAGCGCGTGATGCCCAAGGGCGAAGTCGTGCCAGTTCCGATTCTTTGCTCGGTGACCTTCGGTGCGCCCATCCGGTTGGCGCCTTCCGAAGAGCGTCGCAGCTTCCTGGACCGCGCCCGTGCCGCCGTGCTGGCACTGCGCGACGAATAGGCGAAGACGCTCATGATGAACTTTCTTCGCGGACTCAGCCCCACTCAGCAGGTGGCGATGCTCTTCGTCATCGTGTTCGGGATCCTGACGGTGGCCAGCGTGACGGCGCTGTTGCTGTCCATGCGCGAACGGCGCCATCCGGTGCACGGCGAGCGCTGGCAGGCGGAACTGGCTCACTGGCAGACACTGTTGGGCACCACCTGGTTCATGGTGGTCGTGTTCTGGATCGGCTGGGCGCTGGGCGAGACCGTGGCAACGGTGCTGTTCGCGCTGCTCTCGTTCTTCGCGCTGCGCGAATTCATCACCTTGTCGCCCACCCGGCGCGGTGACCACAGGAGCCTGATCCTGGCGTTCTTCGTCGTGCTGCCGCTTCAGTATGTGCTGGTCGGAACGGCCCGCTTCGATCTCTTCTCGGTGCTGATCCCGGTCTATGTGTTTCTGGCCATTCCGGTGGTGAGCGCGCTGTCCAACGATCCGCGCCACTTTCTGGAGCGCAACGCCAAGCTGCAGTGGGGCATCATGGTCTGCGTTTACGGGCTGAGCCATGTGCCCGCGCTGCTGCTGCTGAAGTTCCCGGGCTACGAGGGCAAGAACGCGTTCCTGGTGTTCTTCCTGGTGGGTGTGGTGCAGACCAGCATGCTGGTGCAGCACGCGGTGGCCCGCAACGTGGAGCGCCCCCCTGTCGCCCCCGAAGTCAGCCGCAGCTTCAACTGGACCACATGGGCGATCGGGCTGGCACCTGGCGTGGTGCTCGGTGCGGTACTTTCATTCATCACGCCCTTCAAGATCGGGCAGTCGATGGTCATGGCCCTGATTGCCTGCGTGGCGGGCTCCATGGGCCATCTAGTGATGAAGGCGCTCAAGCGCGATCGCGGTATCCCGAACTGGGGAAAGCGCGGCGTCGGCGTGACCGGCGCCAACGGCCTGCTGGACCGCATCGACGCGCTGTGCTTCGCGGCGCCGATCTTCTTCCATTCGGTCCGCTGGTACTTCGGTGTCTAAGCCCATGCGTATCCTCGGCATCGACCCAGGCTTGCAGACCACCGGCTTCGGCGTGGTCGATGCCCAAGGCCAGAAGCTGGCCTACGTGGCCAGTGGCACCATCAGCACCCGGCACATGGTCGGACAGCCGTTGGCGCTGCGGCTGAAGGTGCTGTTCGACGGCATCGGCGAGATCATCGGCCGCTATCAGCCGGATTCGGCGGCGGTCGAGATCATTTTCGTCAACGTCAATCCGCAGTCCACGCTCATGCTGGGCCAGGCGCGCGGCGCCTGCATGACCGCGCTCGTGACGCGCGAACTCGACGTGGCCGAATACACCGCCCTACAGATGAAGCAGGCGGTGGCTGGCCACGGAAATGCAGCCAAGGCGCAGGTGCAGGAAATGGTCAAGCGGCTGCTCAACCTGCCTGGCCTTCCCGGAGCGGATGCGGCCGACGCCTTGGGCATCGCCATCACGCACGCCCATGCGGGCACATCGCTGGCGCGTCTGGGCGAAGCGGCACGGCGCGGAGCCGGCAGCGCCTATCGCCAGGGACGCACGCGCTGATTTCGCAAAGAGCCAGCGCGGAGAAAGGACTTTAGAAACCGCGCTCCGCGATGAGCACCGCGAAGAAGCCCAGCGCCGCGATCAATGTCCACTTGAGCACGATCCAGCCGAAGCGCCGGTACTTGGCCTGGCCTGTGCCCGCATAGAAAGCGAATGAAGCGCCGGCCACGAGCAAGAGCAGGATGATGGCCCAGCGGAAGATCAGCATCGAGGCTCGTGCTTGTTTTTGGAGGGGCCTGGCCTACCAGGCCCGAGCCACTTCAGCAAAGCCTTCGGGCGCATCCGACTCGCGATCGAAGGTGACGACCTCGTACGCGTCGCGATGTGCCAGCAGTTCGCGCAGCAGCTTGTTGTTGAGCGCGTGGCCCGAACGGAATGCGGTGTAGGCAGCCAGCAGCGGCTTGCCGATGATGTACAGGTCGCCCATCGCATCGAGCATCTTGTGCTTGACGAACTCGTCGTCGTAGCGCAACCCGCCGGAATTGAGGACCTTGGTGTCGTCCACGACGATCGCGTTGTCCATGCCGCCGCCCAGAGCCAACCCCTTGGAGCGCATGTATTCGACTTCCTTGGTGAAGCCGAAGGTGCGGGCGCGCGCGATGTCGCGACTGTAGGAGTCGCGGCCGAGGTCGAACTCGACGCGCTGGCCGGTGGAACTGACCACCCTGTGCGCGAAGTCGATCTCGAAGACCAGCTTGAAGCCGTGATAGGGCTCAAGGCGCGCCCACTTCAGGTTGGCGCCCTCGCCTTCGCGGACTTCCACCGGACGAGTCACGCGGATGAAGCGGCGAGGCGCCTTCTGCTGCACGATGCCCGCGCTTTGCAGAAGGAACACGAACGACGAGGCCGAGCCGTCGAGGATCGGAACCTCGTCGGCGGTGATGTCGATGTAAAGGTTGTCGATGCCCAGCCCAGCGCAGGCGGACATGATGTGCTCCACCGTCTGGACCTTGGCATTGCCATTGGAGACCGTGGATGCCAGGCGCGTATCGGTGACGAACTCGGCCTCCATCGGGATCTCGACGGGTTCCGGCAGGTCCACGCGCCGGAACACGATGCCCGTATCCGGCGGCGCCGGCCGCAACGTCAGTTCCACCCGCTGTCCGCTGTGGAGCCCCACGCCGACGGCGTGACTGATGGAGCGGAGGGTTCTTTGTTGCAGCACACCCGGGATTTTAGGTGTCGCCGCCCCATCCCGCATCAGCCGCCTGCCTATCAGCCCAATAGCCGACACGGTTTACGCTCGCCCCGTGGGGACGTCGATGGATGTGCCAGAAGGCGTCGCGAGCGCCCCGATCTCGCGCCGGGCAGGCGCGAGATCGGAAGACGCAGCGGCCTGGTGGCTCATCAATCGGCCTGGCGGCGCAGGAACGCGGGGATCTCGAAGTCGTCCATGCCGCCCGACGACAGCGCATCCACCTTGGCCGCCGCCATCGTGCGGTTGGTACGCCAGACGCTGGGCACCGACATGCCGTCGTAGTTCGTCTTCTGCATGCCGGCGCCGGCCGCGGCAGCGCCCATCCCGCCCAGGGTCGGCACGGTGAAGGGCACGTTGTCGGTACCGGTGCGGATGACTTCCAGCTGCGGCTTGCTGCTGTTGGCGGCATTGCGCGACAGGCCGGTGGCCACCACGGTGACGCGCATCTCGTCGCCCAGCTTCTCGTCGTACGCAGCGCCGTAGATCACGTGCGCTTCGGGCGAGGCATAGGCGCGGATGGTGTTCATGGCCAGCTTCGATTCCGACAGCTTGAGCGAAGCCTTGGACGCGGTGACCAGCACCAGCACGCCCTTGGCACCCGACAGGTCGACGCCTTCGAGCAGCGGGCAGGCCACGGCCTGCTCTGCGGCGATGCGTGCGCGGTCCGGGCCGGAGGCGGCGGCCGTCCCCATCATGGCCTTGCCGGGCTCGCCCATCACCGTGCGCACGTCTTCGAAGTCGACGTTGACGTTGCCGTACTCGTTGATGATCTCGGCAATGCCGCCCACGGCGTTCTTCAGCACGTCGTTGGCGTGGCCGAAGGCTTCTTCCTGGGTGACGTCGTCGCCCAGCACTTCGAGCAGCTTCTCGTTGAGGATCACGATCAGCGAATCGACGTTCGCCTCGAGCTCGGCCAGGCCGTTCTCTGCGTTGGTCATGCGCTTGCCGCCTTCCCAGTCGAACGGCTTGGTCACCACGCCGACCGTCAGGATGCCCATCTCCTTGGCCACGCGGGCAATGACGGGTGCAGCGCCGGTGCCGGTGCCGCCGCCCATGCCGGCCGTGATGAACAGCATGTGCGCGCCGTCGATCGCGGCGCGGATGTCGTCCAACGCCATCTCTGCCGACTCACGGCCCACGTCGGGCTTGCTGCCGGCGCCGCGGCCGGTCATGCCCAGCTGGATGGTCTTGTGCGCATTGCTGCGCGTCAGTGCCTGCGCGTCAGTGTTCGCGCAGACGAACTCCACGCCCTGCACGCTGCGCTCGATCATGTGGGCCACGGCGTTGCCGCCGCCACCGCCGACGCCGATCACCTTGATCTGCGTGCCCTGGTTGAATTCTTCGACTTCGATCATTTCGATGGTCATCGTTAGCTCCTTGAAAATTTGCAGTTGCCGTTTGCTGTTGCTGTATGAATCTGATTCGAGTTCTGTTCGGACATGCCGATGGCGCTCAACAGGAAGGTGGTCCTGTGCGCCGCCATCGCTCGTTGAAGTGACGTGGCGGCCCGGTGGACGATGCTAGGTGCAAGAGGCCTGTTCTCATGTCGGAGAACCTCCCGCATCGTCTTGAATGACGTGTGCCACTTGCATCAGAAGTTCCCCACGATAAAGTCCTTGAAGCGACCGAAGGCCGACTTGACCGAGCCGCTCTGCTGCGCGACCTTGTAGCCGCGCATGCGCGCATGACGTGCCTCTTCGAGCAAGCCCATCACGGTCGCGGCCCGAGGCTGCGCCACCATGTCCGACAACGCGCTGGCGTACTTGGGAATGCCGCGTCGCACGGGCTTGAGGAAGATGTCCTCGCCCAGCTCGACCATCCCCGGCATCACGGCGCTGCCGCCGGTGAGCACCACGCCTGACGAAAGCACTTCCTCGTAGCCCGATTCGCGGATCACCTGCTGCACGAGCGAGAAGATCTCTTCGATGCGCGGCTCGATCACGCCGGCCAGCGCCTGTTTGCTCAAGAGGCGAGGGCCGCGATCGCCCAGGCCCGGCACTTCGAGTTGCGTCTCGGGGTCTGCCAGCAGTTGCTTGGCGAAGCCGTGCTCGACCTTGATGTCCTCGGCATCCTTGGTCGGCGTGCGCAATGCCATCGCGATGTCGCTGGTCACCAGGTCGCCCGCGATCGGAATCACCGCCGTGTGACGGATGGCGCCGTTGGTGAAGATGGCCACGTCGGTCGTGCCCGCACCGATGTCCACCAGCGCCACGCCGAGCTCGCGCTCGTCCTCGGTCAGCACCGCCTGGCTGGATGCCAGCGGATTGAGCATGAGCTGATCCACTTCCAGCCCACAGCGGCGCACGCACTTGATGATGTTCTCGGCCGCGCTCTGGGCACCGGTCACGATGTGCACCTTGGCTTCCAGGCGCATGCCGCTCATCCCGATCGGCTCCTTCACGTCCTGGCCGTCGATGACGAATTCCTGCGGCTCCACCAGCAGCAGGCGCTGGTCGCTGGAGATGTTGATGGCGCGCGCCGTTTCGACCACGCGCGCCACATCGGCCGGCGTGACCTCCTTGTCCTTCACCGCCACCATGCCGCTGGAGTTGATGCCGCGAATATGGCTGCCGGTGATGCCGGTGTAGACGCGGCCAATCTTGCAGTCGGCCATGAGCTCTGCTTCCTTGAGCGCCTGCTGGATGCTCTGCACCGTGGCGTCGATGTTCACCACCACGCCGCGCTTGAGCCCGTTGCTCGGCGCGATGCCCAGTCCGGCGAGCTTGAGGTCGCCGCTGGGCAGCACTTCGGCCACCACCGCCATCACCTTGGCGGTGCCGATGTCGAGGCCGACGACCAGGTCCTTGTAGTCTTTGGGCATGAATGAATGTCCTCGTGTTCGCTATCTCTTTTTGGCTTCGTCCGGCCCGACCGTGCTCACCCCGCGCATGCGCAGGGCGTAGGCGTCCTTGTGGCGCATGTCCGCGCCTTGCACCGACTCGATGGATCGCCCGTAGTGCGCGGCGACCTGCCGAACCGACGTCAGGAATCGCTTGGTCCGCCCAGCCAGTTCATCGGCATTTCCGCGTCCAAGTTCAATGTGCGCACCGGTGTCGAGATCGATGGACCAGCTCCCGCGCGACGACAGCGTCAGCTGCTCGACGGTGAGATCGTCCGCATGGAACATCGGCGCCAGTTCGCGGTACATGCCCAGCACGAGGCTGGCGTCGCTGGCCGGCCCCTTCAGTCGCGGCAGCGGATGCTCGACCTCGGCCACGTTCGCCTCGAAGACCTCGCCGAAGCCATTGATCAGCTGCGAACCCGTGTCGTCGCCCCAATAGGCGACCGGGTCCTGCTCGGTGAGTGTCACGCGCAGGCGGTTGGGGAACTCGCGCCGCACCACCGCCTTGCGCACCCAGGGCACCGACTCGAAGGCGGTCCGGGTGCGTGCCAGGTCGACGGTGAAGAAGTTGCCCGCCAGTTGCGGCACGACGTTGGCGCGCAGCGAGACGTCGCTGACATGCGCCACCTGCCCGTCCACCCGGATGCCGGCAAGCGGGAAGAAGGGTTGACGCAGCACCCACCAGACACCGCCGGCCAGCAGCATGAATCCGCACGACGCAAACAACAGCGTCGCGACGATGTTCATGAGCTTGACGTCCAGCGGCACTGGGATGCTTTCGGCCATGGTCAGTCCGTGGCTCCCCCGGCCAGCGGCCGGTCGGCGTCGAGCGCGGCGTGCGACAGCACGCGCACGCACAGTTCCTCGTAGTCGATGCCGGCTGCTCGCGCGGCCATCGGCACCAGCGAATGGCTGGTCATCCCCGGCGACGTGTTCATCTCCAGCAGGAAGGGCTTGCGATCGCTGGCGCGGATCATCAGGTCCGCCCGGCCCCAGCCACGGCAACCCAAGGTTCGGTAGGCGGCCAGCGACAGGTGCTGGATCTCGGCCTCCAGTTCGGGCGACAGGCCGCTCGGGCAGTGGTACTTCACGTCGTCGGTGAAGTACTTGTTCTGGTAGTCGTAGGCGCCATCGGGCGCGGCGATGCGCACCACCGGCAGCGCCTGGGCGTATTGGCCGGTACCGAGGATGGCGCAGGTCACTTCCTCGCCTTCGATGAACTCCTCGCACAGCACGTCGGGGTCGTAGCGCGCGGCCAGTTCCACCGCCTCCTGCATCTGCGAATAGCCCTGCACCTTGGTCACGCCGATGGAGGAGCCCTCCCGCGGCGGCTTGACGATCAGCGGCAGGCCGAGCACGTCCGGCACCGCACGCACCTGCTCGCGCGATTGCTGGTCGAAGGCCAGTCGCGCATAGCGCGGGGTCGAGAGGCCATCGGCCAGCCAGAGGCGCTTGGTCATGACCTTGTCCATCGCCAGGCTCGAGGCCAGAACGCCGGAGCCGGTATAGGGAATGCCCATCAACTCCAGTGCGCCTTGCACCGTGCCGTCTTCGCCATGCCGGCCATGCAGCACGATGAAGCAGCGATCGAAGCCGTCGCTCTTGAGTTCACCCAGGGCGCGGGTCGAAGGGTCGAAGGCATGGGCATCGACGCCGCGGGCACGCAATGCCCCCAGCACGCCGTCGCCTGACATCAAGGAGACCTCGCGCTCGGCGGAATCGCCACCCATCAGGACGGCCACCTTGCCCAAAGAGGATGCGTCAATCGCGCTCACAGCTTCGCTCCCATGTCAGTGCCGGCGGCGCCGCGCAGCCCCACCACCTTGGCTGGCACACCGCCGATCGAGCCGGCGCCCATGCAAATGACGACATCGCCCGCCTTGGCGTTGTCGAGAATGGTCTGCGGCATCGCCACGATGTCGTCCACGAAGACCGGCTCCACCTTGCCCGCCACACGCAGCGCACGGGTCAGGGTCCGTCCGTCGGCGGCGACGATCGGCGCCTCGCCTGCTGCATAGACCTCTGCGAGCAACACGGCGTCGGCCTGGCCGATGACCTTGACGAAATCCTCGAAGCAGTCGCGCGTGCGGGTGTAGCGGTGCGGCTGGAACGCCAGCACCAGCCGACGGCCGGGAAAGGCGCCGCGCGCAGCGGCGATGGTGGCCGCCATCTCGACCGGATGGTGGCCATAGTCGTCGATCAGCGTGAAGCTCTGGCCATCCGCCAGTGGCACTTCGCCGTAGCGCTGGAAGCGCCGGCCGACACCCTTGAACTCGGCCAGGCCGCGCTGGACGGCCTCGTCCGCGATACCGAGCTCGACGCCCATCGCGATGACCGACAGCGCGTTGCGCACGTTGTGCTCGCCGGGCAGGTTGAGCGTGATCTCCAGGTCCGGCAGCGTGACGCCGTTGCGGCGCTGCACGGTGAAATGCATCTGACCACCCACTGCGCGCACGTTCACGGCGCGCACCTGGGCGTCCTCGTTGAAGCCGTAGCTGGTCACCGGGCAGGACACCTGGGGCACGATCTCGCGCACGGCTTCGTCGTCGGTGCACAGGATGGCAACGCCGTAGAAGGGCATGCGGTGCAGGAAGTCGACAAAGGTGCTCTTGAGCTTTCCGAAGTCGTGCCCGTAGGTCTCCATGTGGTCGGCATCGATGTTCGTCACCACGGCCATGATCGGCAGCAGGTTCAGGAACGACGCGTCCGATTCGTCGGCTTCGACCACGATGTAGTCGCCCTGCCCCAGCCGCGCGTTGGTGCCGGCGCTGTTGAGGCGCCCGCCGATGACGAAGGTCGGATCGAGCCCGGCAGCAGCCAGCACGCTGGCGGCCAGGCTGGTGGTGGTGGTCTTGCCGTGGGTGCCGGCGATCGCGATGCCCTGCTTGAGGCGCATCAGCTCGGCCAGCATGAGGGCGCGCGGCACCACCGGAATCTTCTTCTCGCGCGCGGCCAGGACTTCGGGGTTGTCGGCGCGCACGGCGGTGGACGTGACCACCGCATCGGCCCCGTCGATGTTGGACGCCTGGTGGCCAACCTGTGTGGCGATGCCCAGTTGCGCCAAGCGGTGCAGCGTGGCGCTGTCGGCCAGATCGGAGCCGGAGATCTTGTAGCCCAGGTTGAACAGCACTTCGGCAATGCCGCTCATCCCGGAGCCGCCGACTCCGACAAAGTGAATGTGGCGAATGGCGTGCTTCATTTCGCAAGCTCCTCGCAGGCGTGGACAACCTCGGCCACCGCATCGGTCTTTTGCAGGCTCTTGGCCTTCTGGGCGCGCTCGAGCAGCGCCTCTCGTGTGATCTTCTGTAGCAAGTCGGACAGCAATTCAGGGGTCAGGTCGGACTGGGCGACGAGCCAGCCGGCGCCCGCATCGACGAGGAAGCGGGCGTTGGTGGTCTGGTGGTCGTCGACCGCCGATGGAAATGGAACGAACAGCGCAGCCGCACCCACCGCCGCGATCTCGGTCACGGTGCTGGCGCCGGCGCGCGCGATGACGAGATCGGCCTCGGCAAAAGCCTGGGCCGTGTCGTCGATGAAAGGTGTGAGCTCGGCCTGCACGCCGGCCGCCGTGTAGTTGGCCCGCAACTCGTCGATCTGCTTGGCACCGCTTTGATGCAACGTGATGGGCCGCTCCGCCGGCGCAATTCGCGCCAGCGCCTGCGGCACGATGGCATTGAGCGCCTTGGCACCCAGGCTGCCACCGACGACCAGCAGCTTCAGCGGACCGCTGCGCTGCGCGAAGCGGGTCGCGGGATCGGGCTGCGTCACGAAGGCCTCGCGCAGCGGGTTGCCCACCCAGCGCGCATTCTTGAGCACGTCGGGGAACGCGCTGAACACGCGGTCGGCCACGCCGGCCAGCACCTTGTTGGCCATGCCGGCCACCGAGTTCTGCTCGTGCAACACCAGCGGCTTGCCCAGCAGCACGCTCATCATGCCGCCCGGAAACGTGATGTAGCCACCCAGGCCCACCACCACGTCGGGCTTGACGCGCCGCACCACCTGGATGCTTTGCCAGAACGCGCGCAGCAGCTTGAGCGGCAGCAGCGCCAGCGTCAGCGGTCCCTTGCCGCGCACGCCGCCGAACTGCACCGGCTCGAACGGAAAGCCGCGGGCAGGCACGAGGTCATGCTCCATGCCCGTGGGTGCTCCCAGCCAATGGACACGCCAGCCGCGCGCACGCAGCGCCTCGGCGACCGCCAGACCAGGAAAGATGTGGCCGCCGGTGCCGCCCGCCATGACGAGGGCAGTCCTCATACGCGGCCTCCACGCATCAGCACGCGGTTCTCGTAGTCGATGCGCAGCACGATGGCCAGGGCCGCCATGTTCATGATGATGGCCGAGCCGCCATAGCTCATCAGCGGCAGCGTGAGCCCCTTGGTGGGCAGCGCGCCGAGATTGACGCCCATGTTGATGAAGGTCTGGAAGCCGATCCAGACGCCGATGCCCTGCGCCACCAGTCCCGAGAACACACGGTCCAGGGCGATGGCTTGCCGGCCGATGTGCATGATGCGGCGGGTGAGCCACAGGAACAGCACGATCGCCACGAGCACGCCGATCAGGCCGAACTCCTCGCCGATCACCGCCAGCAGAAAGTCGGTGTGCGCTTCGGGCAGCCAGTGCAGCTTCTCGACGCTGCCGCCCAGGCCGACGCCGAAGACCTCGCCGCGCCCGATGGCAATGAGCGAGTGCGACAGCTGATATCCCTTGCCCAGCGCGTTGGTTTCGCTCCACGGATCGAGATAGGCAAAGATGCGCTCGCGCCGCCAGGGCGAGGACGCCACCATCATCGCGAAGGCCACCACCACCAGCACAGTGATGACGAAGAACATGCGCGCGTTGACGCCGCCCAGGAACAGGATGCCCATCGCGATCACCGCGATCACCATGAAGGCGCCCATGTCGGGCTCGGCCAGGAGCAGCATGCCCACCACCACGACCGCGATGCCCATCGGCAGCACGGCGCGGAAGAAGCGCTCCTTGATCTCCATCTTGCGCACCATGTAGCTGGCCGCATACATCACCATGGCCAGCTTGGCCAACTCCGAAGGCTGGAAATTGGTGAAGCCCAGAGGAATCCAGCGCCGCGCACCGTTCACGCTGCGGCCGATGTGGGGAATGAGCACCAGCACCAACAGGATGATCGATGCGACGAACAGCCAGGGCGCGGCGCGTTCCCAGGTGCGCATCGGCACCTGGAAGGACAGCAGCGCCACCACGAAAGCCACCACCAGGGCGAAGGCGTGGCGCATCAGGAAGTAGGTCTCCTGATAGTTGGCACGGGCAAAGCGCGGGTTGTCGCCGATGGCGATCGAGGCCGAATAGACCATCACCAGGCCCCATGCCAGCAGCGCAACCGTGACCCAGAGCAATGCCTGGTCGAAGCCCAGCACGCGCACCGGCGCCGCCTTGGTCTGGGTGACGCCGGCCCCGCCCAGATGCACCGGCAGGTGCATGGGCAACGCATCGCCCGCGCTGCTGCGCAGACGTCCGAACAGACTGCGCCAGCCCCCGCGGCTTTCCGGTGCGTCGTTCATCTCGTTGGCCTTGGCGGCGCGTGCACTGCTCATGCGGCACCTCCGTGCTCGCCGGATTCGTCCAGATCTGCGCCGGGCCGATCAGGGGAGTCGGCCAGTTCCTGCACCGCGGCGCAGAAGACCTCGGCGCGGTGCGGATAGTTGCGGAACATGTCGAAGCTCGCGCAGGCCGGCGACAGCAGCACCGCATCGCCACGGTGCGCCCGGTGCGCGCAAGCCATGACGGCCTGATGCATGTCGCTCGCATGGTGCATCGGCACGCCGGTGGCGGACAGGGCCTCTTCGATCAGCGGCGCGTCGCGGCCGAGCAGCACCACGGCGCGCGCATATCGCGCCACAGGTTCGGCCAACGGTGAAAAGTCCTGCCCCTTGCCGTCGCCGCCGAGGATGACGACGACCTTGCGCTCCTCGCCCAGCCCGGTGAGCGCGGCGGCCGTGGCCCCGACGTTGGTGCCCTTGCTGTCGTCGAAATATTCGACGTCGTCGATGATCGCCACCGGTTGAACGCGGTGCGGCTCGCCGTGATATTCGCGAAGGCCGTAGAGCATGGGTGCGAGCGCACAGCCAGCGGCAGTTGCCAGCGCCAAAGCCGCCAGCGCATTGAGCGCGTTGTGCTGCCCACGGATGCGCAGCGCGTCGGCCGGCATGAATCGCTGCAGGTGGATTTCCTCTTCTTCCTGCACGGCGCCGCGCTTGCGCTTGATGGTTTCGTCCGCCTCGTGGGCACGCACCAGCCAGGCCATGCCGTTCACGCGTTCGATGCCGTAGTCGCCGGGGCGCCTGGGCAATTGGGCGCCGAAGGTGACGTGCGTGCGCACCTGCGGGCGCTGCAACTTCACACGCACCGGCGGCGGCAGCATCTGCATGACCTGCGGGTCGTCACGGTTGAGCAGCATCAGACCGCGCTGGCCGAAGATGCGGGCCTTGGCAGCCGCGTAGGCGGCCATGTCGCCGTGCCAGTCCAGGTGGTCCTGGCTGATGTTGAGCACCGTGGCGGCGGTCGGCTCGAAGCCGTGCGAGGTGTCGAGCTGGAAGCTCGACAGTTCGAGCACCCAGACATCGGGCAGGTCTTGCGCATCCATGCGCTCGGCCAGCGTGTCGAGCAGGGTTGGGCCGATGTTGCCGGCCACCGCGACGCTCTTGCCCGCGCGCTCAACCAGGATGCCGGTGAGCGATGTGACGGTCGTCTTGCCGTTGGTGCCGGTCACGGCCAGCACTGCCGGCTGGTAGCCGCGCTTTGCGGGCGGAACCTGGACGACGATGGGTGTGGGCTCGTCTTCCGATTCGGATGCGGCGCCTTCGGCGTCGGCCGGGAGGGCATCGACCACGGATTCCGGCAACGCGTTCGGCTCCGACTCCGGCTGCAGGTCGTCAGCATCCTGTGCAGGCTCGGGGGCTTCAGCCTCGGATTCCAGGGCTACCGTTGCCTCGACCTGATTCGATTGCGCTTGTTCAACGCCGTCGTCGCCGTCTTGCGAGGATTCATCTTCCTGCGGCGGTTGCGCGAGGTCGGCCAGCGCCAGCGTGAACAGGTCCAGTTCGCCGCCCACCGGCAGGCCGATGGCGCGGGCTGCGTCCACCACCGGCGCACGCTCGGCTGGGGCGATGCCTGGCGAGCAGTAGACCGCCCGGATCGGCGTACCCTCGACCAGCGAAGCCGAAAACGGACCAGCGACGAAGCGCACGTCTGGCAGTTGCTGGCGCAGCACGGCCAACTGTGGCGGGGCCTCGCGCGTGTCGGCCACGGTCACCACCGCGCCGTGGCGCGCGCACCAGCGCGCCATGGCCAGGCCGGAGGCGCCCAGGCCCAGGACCAGCACGGGGAGTTGGTTGAGATGCTTCACCTGGCCGGCTTCCCTATCTCAGCTTGAGGGTGGACAGGCCCACCATGCAAAGCAGCATGGTGATGATCCAGAAGCGCACGACCACCTGGGTCTCGCGCCAGCCGCTTTTCTCGAAGTGATGGTGCAGCGGTGCCATCTTGAGGACGCGCCGACCCTCGCCATAGCGACGCTTGGTGTACTTGAAGTAAGTCACCTGGGCCATGACCGAGATGGCCTCGACCACGAAGATGCCGCCCATCACGAAGAACACGATCTCCTGGCGCACGATCACCGCGATGGTGCCCAGCGCGCCACCCAGCGCCAATGCGCCGACGTCGCCCATGAACACCTGTGCCGGATGCGTGTTGAACCACAGGAACGCCAGCCCCGCGCCGGCCATGGCCGAGCAGAACACCAGCAACTCGCCCGAGCCGGGAATGTGCGGGAAGAGCAGGTAGCGGGAATACACGGCGCTGCCCGTCACATAGGCGAAAACGCCCAGCGAAGAGCCGACCATCACGACCGGCATGATCGCCAGGCCGTCCAGCCCGTCGGTGAGGTTGACCGCGTTGCTCGCGCCCACGATCACGAGGTAGGTCAGCACCACGAAACCGATGCCGCCCAGCGGGTACGAGATCTCCTTGAAGAAGGGCAGCAGCAGGTGGGTCTTGGGCGGGAAGTCGAGGTCGAACCCGGACTTGACCCAGGCATAGAACAGTTCGAGCACGCGCCAGTTCGACACTTCCGAGATCGCGAACAGCAGGTAGAAGGCCGCCATCAACCCGATGAGCGACTGCCACATGTACTTCTCGCGCGAGCGCATGCCTTCCGGATCCTTCTTGACGACCTTGCGCCAGTCGTCGACCCAGCCGATGGCGCCGAATCCCAGGGTGACCCAAAGCACGATCCAGACAAAGCGATTCGACAGGTCGAACCACATCAGCGTGGCGAAGGCGATCGAGAACAGCACCAGCACGCCGCCCATGGTGGGCGTGCCGCTCTTGATCAGGTGCGTGTCCATCGCATAGCCACGGACGGGCTGGCCGATCTTGAGAGCCGTCAGACGCCGGATCACCCAGGGCCCGGCCAGCAAGCCCATGAGCAGCGCGGTCACCGATGCCATGAGGGCACGGAAAGTCAGGTACTGGAAGACGCGCAGGAACCCGGCATCCGGGTACAGCGTCTGCAGCCATTGGGCCAGGCTCATCAGCATGGGGCGATTTCCGGTTGCTCAATGCGCATGACCGGCCTCCTCTTTCTTGTTGCCAAGGTGTGCATCGATGGCCTGCACCACGCGCTCCATCTTCATGAAGCGCGAACCCTTGACGAGCACGCTCGCCACCTGCGGCAGACGCGCCAGCACGGCGGCATCGAGCGCGTCGATGTCGTTGTTGTCGAAATGCCGGCCATCGGCAGAAGGCGCGGCCCGCGAATAAGCCCCGACGGCGTGCCCGGATTGCTCGCCCAGCGCATACACCGATTCGATGCCGCGCGTAGCGGCCCAAGCGCCCACCTCCGCATGGAACTGGGGGCCCTGATCGCCCACTTCGCCCATGTCGCCGAGCACCAGCAGGTGCGGTCCCGGCAGCGCCGCCAGCACGTCGATGGCGGCGCGTACCGAATCGGGATTGGCGTTGTAGCTGTCGTCGACCAGCGTGAGCGGATCGGCGCTTGCACGCGGCAGCACGCGCGCGTTGGAGCGCCCGCTCACCGGACGGAAGGCTTCCAGCCCCTGCCCGATCTGGGACAGCGACACACCGGCCGCCAGCGCGCACGCGATGGCCGCCATGGCGTTGTCCAGGTTGTGCCTGCCGGCGATCTGCAAGCGGCACGCCAGACGGCCCAGCGGCGTATCGACCGCCAATACCCACGCCTCGCCCAGCCACTGCGCCGAAGCGAGGCGCACGTCGGCGCCAGGGTGGTCGCCAAAGCGCAGGCAGCGCCGGGCGCCACCGCAGGCGGCCAACTCGGACCACAGGGCCGTGAACGGGTCGCCCGCGGGAAACACAGCCGTACCGTCCGAAGGCAGTGCGTCGAACACCTGCGCGTTTTCTCGCGCCACGGCCTCCACGCTCTGCATGAATTCCTGATGCTCGCGTTGGGCGTTGTTGACCAGGGCGATCGTCGGGCAGGCGATCTGGGCCAGGCGAGCGATCTCGCCAGGATGGTTCATGCCAAGCTCGACCACGCCCCGCAGGTGCTCGGGGCGCAGACGCAGCAGCGTGAGCGGCAGGCCGATCTCGTTGTTGAAGTTGCCGCGAGTGGCCAGCGAACGCGCTTCGCCACCCTGGGCCGCGAGGATCGCCGCCAGCATCTGGGTGACGGTGGTCTTGCCGTTGCTGCCGGTCACGGCAATCAGCGGCAGCGAATATTGCGCGCGCCATCCGGCCGCCAGCTGCCCCAGCGCGGCCAGCGTGTCCGGCACCTGCAGGCCCGGCAAGCCGGCCTCCTGCAAACCATCATGGGCGATGGCAGCGACCGCGCCGGCTGCCTTGGCCTGGCCCAGGAAGGCATGGGCATCGAAGCGCTCGCCCTTGAGGGCGACGAAGAGATCACCCGGCTGCAGGCTTCGCGTGTCGGTGTGAACGCGCGCGATCGGCGTCTGCGGATCGCCGACGAGGCGGGCATCCGCGATCCAGGACTGAGCCTGGGCCAGCGTCATCATCATCGTCATGCAGACCTCCTCGCCGCCAGGGCGTTGGCCGCATGCTCGCGGTCGGAGAAGGCGATGCGCTTGCCTTGCGCCAGTTCCTGCCACGCCTCGTGGCCACGGCCCGCCAGCAACACGATGTCGTTCGCATCCGCCTGCGCGATCACGTCGACGATCGCGCGTGCCCGGTCGGGCTCGACCTGCGCCTGCTCGGGCCGGCTCAGTCCCCTGAGGATCTGGCTGATGATGGCGTCCGGCGACTCGCCGCGGGGGTTGTCGCTCGTGACCATGATCCGGTCGGCCTGCGCCTCGGCCACGGCGCCCATCATCGGGCGCTTGATCGGATCGCGATCGCCGCCGCAACCGAACAGGCACCACAGCCGACCGCCGCGCTGACGCGCCAGTGGCCGCAGGCCAGCCAAGGCCTTGTCGATGGCGTCGGGCGTGTGCGCGTAGTCGACCACCACCAGCGGCGCGCCGGAGACCGCATCCACGCGCTCCATCCGACCCGGAACCGGGCCGAGGCTGCGGCAGGCATTCACGGCCTGGGCCAGGTCCATTCCCAGGGCACGCAAGGCGCCGAGCACACCCAGAAGGTTGGCCACGTTGTACTGGCCGATGAGGCCGGTCGACAGCGTCTGCGCGGGCTGCCCGTCTTCGACGACGGTGAAGCACAGGCCTTGCGCGTCGTAGCCGACATCGTGCGCCGACAGGCGTGCCGGCGCGCCGGCAGCGGATACGGTCCACAGCTGCGGGCGCTCCGCTTCAGGCTGATCGGCCAGGCTGGCCGCCAGGCTCGCGCCATGCACGTCGTCCACGTTGACCACGGCAGCTTGCAGGCCGGGCCAGCGGAACAGCTCGGCCTTGGCGGCCCAGTAGGCCTCCATGCTGCCGTGATAGTCCAGGTGGTCCTGGGTGAAATTGGTGAACACGGCCACTGCGATGCGCGTGCCATCGAGCCGACGTTCTGCAATTCCGATGGACGAAGCCTCGATCGCGCAGGCGCGCAGGCCCTGGTCCGCAATCTCGCGGAAGTAGCCTTGCAACATGACCGGATCGGGGGTGGTCAGGCCGGTGTAGCGCAGGTTCGGGGGCACGCCCATGCCCAGCGTGCCGACCACGGCGCATGCGCCCGGACCGGAGGCGACGTCGCGCGACAGCGCCTGCGCCAGCCACCAGGCGGTCGAGGTCTTGCCGTTCGTGCCCGTGACGGCCAGCACCGACAAGTGCTGGGACGGCGCGTCGTAGAACTCGGCGGCGATGGGACCGGTCGCCGCTTTCAGGCCTGCGTAGCGGGCCACTTCCTCCTGCGTGAAGCCGAATGCCTCCACGCCTTCGCGTTCGACGAGGCATGCCGCCGCGCCTTGGGAGATGGCCGCGGCCACATGCCGGCGCCCATCGGTCGCCGCGCCAGGCCATGCGATGAACCCGTCACCCATCTGCACGGCGCGGCTGTCGGCCCGCAGTTGGCCGCGCACATTCAGGCGCAGCCACTGGGCGGCCTGTTGCGGGGTGTGGAGATCGACGCTGCTCATCAGAAGCTCTCATCCACCGATTCGGTCACCACCAGCGGCTTGACGGCGAGGTCCGGCGGCACGTTCATCACGCGCAGGGTTTCCTGCACGACCTTGCTGAACACCGGCGCGGCCACGAGGCCGCCGAAGTACTTGCCGGCACTGGGCTCGTCGATCATCACGCCGACGATGATTCGCGGGCTGTTGATCGGCGCCATGCCGGTGAACCAGGATCGGTACTTGTTCGATGCGTAGCCCTTGCCCACCTGCTTGTGCGCGGTGCCGGACTTGCCGCCCACCGAATAGCCGACGGTCTGCGCCAGCGGGCCCGTGCCGCCGGGGCCGGCGGCCATCTGCAGCATCTTGCGCACCTGAGCGGCCACCTGCGGCGAGAACACACGCACGCCCTCGGCGCGGTCGGCATGCTTGACGATGCTCACCGGGATGATCTCGCCGTCATGCGCGAGCGCGGTGTACGAATGCGCCATCTGGAACAGCGAAGCCGAAAGCCCATAGCCGTAGGCCATGGTGGCCTGTTCCACCGGCTTCCAGCTCTTCCAGGGGCGCAGGCGCCCCGTCACCGCCCCGGGGAACTGAACCTGCGGCTTGCTGCCGTAGCCCAGCGCGGTGTAGGTGTTCCACATTTCCTGCGGCGACATCTTCTGCGCGATCTTGAGCGCGCCGATGTTGCTGGACTTCTGGATCACGCCTTCGACCGTCAGCGCGCCGTAGTTGTGCGTGTCGCTGATGGTGAAGCCGCCCATGCTCATGCGGCCGGGGCTCGTGTCGATCAAGGTCTGGGGCGTGATGCGCCCGGCCTGCAGCGCCATGGCGACGGTGATCGGCTTCATGGTCGAGCCGGGCTCGAACACGTCGGTCAGCGCGCGGTTGCGCAACTGGTCGCCGGTGAGGTTGCGGCGGTTGTCCGGCTGATAGCTGGGGTAGTTGGCCAGCGCCAGGATTTCGCCGGTCAGCGAATCCAGCACCACGACACTGCCCGCCTTGGCCTTGTTGGCCGTGACCGCATCGCGCAACTGCTGATAGGCGAAGAACTGCACCTTGCTGTCGATCGACAGCTGGATGTCCTTGCCATCCTCCGGCGGCGTGATCTCGCCAACACCCTCGACGACGCGGCCGAGCCGGTCCTTGATGACGCGGCGCGACCCAGGCTTGCCCGCAAGCTCGCCGTCGAAGGCCAGCTCGATGCCTTCCTGGCCCAGGTTCTCGATGTTGGTGAAGCCGACGATGTGCGCCGCCGACTCGCCCTCGGGGTACTCGCGCCGATATTCGCGGCGCTGGTAGATGCCCTTGATGCCCAGATCGGCAATCTGCTTGGCCACCGGCTCGTCGACCTGGCGCTTGATCCAGACGAAGGTCTTGTCCTCGTCCTGCAGCTTCTTGTCGAAGGCCTGTCTGGGCATGTCCAGCAGCTTGGCCACCTGCTTGAGCTTGGCCTGAACAGCCGGGTCGTCGCGCTCGATGTCTTCGGGAATCGCCCAGATGCTCGGCGCCACCACGCTGGAGGCCAGCAGAACGCCGTTGCGGTCCACGATGCGGCCCCGGTTGGCCGGGAGTTCGAGCGTGCGCGCGAAGCGAACCTCGCCCTGGCGCAGGAAGAAGTCGTTGCCGATCACCTGCACGTAGGCTGCGCGCCCGGCCAGCACCGCAAAGCCCAGCGCAATGCCGGCCACGATGAACTTGCTGCGCCAGACCGGCGTCTTGCTCGCCAGCAGCGGACTTTGGGTGTAGCGGACGCTGCGGCTCATGGACGCCTCCCTGCCGAACCGGATGCGGCGCCGGCCGCAGGCTTTGCACCGGGCTTGGGCGGTGGTGGCGGCGGCTCGATCGCCGGGATCACGCTGCCGTCGGCGCGCACGTACACCGTGATCGCCGGCGTGGCCGTTCGCATCTTCAGTTGCTCGCGCGCCAGCTTCTCGACGCGTAGCGGTGTCGCCTGGGCGCGCTTTTCCACTTCGAGCCGGTCCGATTCAAGATCGAGCCGGCGCGCCTCCAGCTCCTGGCGGTGCATCTCGGTGTAGATGTTGCGCGCGGTGTACTTGAGGTGGACCATGTACAGGGCCGAGCCGATCACCGCGATCAAGAGCAACAGGTTGAGGCGCGTCAGCACGGCGCCTCCGTGCGCTCTGCCACGCGAAGGATGGCGCTGCGGGCGCGCGGGTTCGCGCGGACCTCGGCCTCGGACGGCTTGATGCGCCCCACCGAATGCAAGAGCGTGGGCGCGGGTTCCGCAAAGGGTGCGCGGCGATCCACCACCGTGCGCGAATGCGCGGCGATGAACTGCTTGACGATGCGGTCCTCCAGCGAATGGAAGCTGATGACCGCCAGGCGCCCCTGTGGCTTGAGCACGGCCAGACTCGCTTTTAGCGCCTGTTGCAGCTCTTCAAGCTCGGCGTTGATGAAAATCCGAAGAGCCTGAAATGTGCGCGTTGCAGGGTTCTGGCCCGGCTCGCGGGTTTTGACCGCGCCAGCCACGAGTTCGGCCAGCTCGGCGGTGGTTGAAAGCGGGCCCCGTTCTTGTCGGCGAGCAGCAATCGCCTTTGCAATCTGAACAGCAAACCGTTCTTCGCCATAGTCACGGATGACCTCCGCAATCTGTTTGGGTTCGGCCGTCGCCAGCCAATCGGCCACGCTCTGGCCGCGCGTGGGATCCATGCGCATGTCGAGCGGGCCGTCGAAACGAAAAGAAAAACCCCGTGCGGGGTTGTCGATCTGGGGGGAGCTGATGCCGAGGTCCATCAAGAGGCCGCCCACACTGGAAGGCGGCAATTGCCCCAGGTCTGCGAAGCCTTGGTGCCGGATGGAAAAGCGCGCATCCTCGATGCGCCCCGCCTCTGCCACTGCCTCCGGATCCTTGTCGAAGGCAATCAGCCTGCCCTGCGGGCCCAGCTGCGCCAGGATCGCCCGCGAATGGCCGCCCCGCCCGAAGGTCGCGTCGACGAACGTGTCGCGCGAGCCTGCCGCCTGGAGCGCGTCGACCGCTTCTTCCAGGAGGACGGTGGTGTGATTCCATGCGGTGTCCAACGCCGGCTCTTCTTCGGTCAGAAAGCAAGGTCCTGCAGGGCCTCGGACGCCAGGCCGGCCGCGATGGCCTCGGCCTCCTTGGCGTCGTGCGTGGCCTTGTCCCACAGCTCGAAGTGGCTGCCCATGCCCAACAGGAGCGTCTCGCGCGAGATGTTGGTCGCGGCGCGCAACTCCGGGGAGATCAGGATACGACCAGTCGAATCCATCTCCACGTCCATGGCATTGCCCAGGAAAAGACGCTTGAGCCACTGGTCCTTGAGCGGCATGGCAGCGATGCGCTCGCGAAACTGCTCCCAGGCGGGCCGGGGAAAGATCATCAAACAGCCGTGCGGATGGCGCGTGACCGTCAACTGGCCGCCAGCGGTTGCGCTCAGGACGTCACGATGCCGGGTCGGCACCGAAAGCCGCCCCTTGGCATCCAAACTCAGCGATGACGCGCCCTGGAACACGAACAAATGACCCCGTATTGACGCCGGTTTACGCCAATTCGAGGCGTCGACCGACACTTTTTCCCACTTAACTGCACTTTTTTGCACTGTAGCAGGAATCACCTACCGCGCAATGGGGCCAGGAAGCTATTTTTTCCAATGGAATCAATGACTTAGCGAGAATTCCGGAGGTCGGTTCGCCGAAAAAGTCCTTTGTATCTAAGTACTTAGCCAAAGCACTGAATGTTGTTTGTGAACGCAAGCCTCGTCGCAGGCGTCACAAACTCTTTCTTGGCGGCTGCTCGAAGCGGCAGTTGAAACTGCGCAAAACAGCACGACCAAACAAGCACGGCGCCCAGGAGGCGCCGTGCTTGTTCGATCGGACCTGCAACGGCCCGTGGGGCTCTGCAACTACAGGATGTAGCGCGACAGGTCCTCGTCGTGGCTGAGGGCCTTGAGGCGTTCATCGACAAAGGCACCATCGATGCGCAGTGTCTGGCCCGCGAAGCGCGTGGCCTCGAAGCTCACCTCGTCGAGCAGCCGCTCCATGACCGTCGAAAGGCGCCGGGCACCGATGTTCTCCGTGCGCTCGTTGACCTCGTAGGCGATGCTCGCCAGGCGCGTGATGCCATCGGGCGTGAATTCGAGCGTCACGCCTTCGGTCGCGAGCAGTGCCTGGTATTGCTTGACCAGCGAGGCGCGCGTTTGCGTCAGGATGCTCTCGAAGTCCGCCACCGACAGCGACTGCAGTTCGACCCGGATCGGAAAGCGGCCCTGCAGTTCCGGGATCAGGTCGCTCGGCTTGGCAAGGTGGAACGCGCCACTGGCCACGAACAGGATGTGGTCGGTGCGCACGATGCCGTACTTGGTGCTGACCGAGGTGCCTTCCACCAAGGGCAGCAGGTCGCGCTGCACGCCCTGGCGCGAGACATCGCTGCCCTGCCCTTCGTTGCGTACCGCCACCTTGTCGATCTCATCGATGAAAACGATGCCGTTCTGCTCGGCGTTGGCAATCGCCTGCGCGCGCACGTCGTCCTCGTTGAGCAGCTTGGCCGCTTCCTCGTCGATCAGCAGCGACATCGCCTCGCCGATCTTGATCTTGCGGGACTTGCGCTTGTTCTGGCCCAACTGGCCAAACATGCCGCGCAACTGCTCGGCCATCTCTTCCATGCCGGCCGGACCCATGATCTCGAGCGGCGCCCGAGTCTCGGCCAGATCGATCTCGATCTCCTTGTCGTCCAGCGCATGCTCGCGCAGCTTCTTGCGAAAGGCCTGGCGCGTGGTGTTGCCGGAATCGCCGGAGGTGGTTCCGTCGGCAGCTCGTGCCGCCGGCAGCAGCACATCGAGGATGCGCTCTTCCGCGGCATCTTCGGCACGCATGCGCACCTTGGCCGCCTCGGCCTCGCGCGTCTGCTTGACGGCCACCTCGGCCAGGTCGCGGATGATGGAGTCGACGTCCTTGCCGACATAACCCACCTCGGTGAACTTGGTGGCTTCGACCTTGATGAACGGCGCATCCGCCAGACGCGCCAGCCGGCGCGCGATCTCGGTCTTGCCCACGCCAGTGGGGCCGATCATGAGGATGTTCTTGGGCGTGATCTCGGAGCGGAGCTTTTCGTCCACCTGCTGGCGGCGCCACCGGTTGCGCAGCGCGATCGCCACCGCGCGCTTGGCGTCGAGCTGTCCGACGATGTGGCTGTCGAGTTCGGAGACGATCTCCTGCGGGGTCATCGTCATGAACGGTCCTCCAGGCGGGCAAAAAGAAGAACGTGGAGGCTCATGTCTAGAGGGTTTCGATGGTGTGGTTCATGTTCGTGTAGATGCACAGTTCGCCGGCAATGGCCAGCGACTTGCGCACGATGTCTTCGGCCGACAGATCGGTGTTCTCGAGCAGTGCCTTGGCCGCCGACTGGGCATAGACGCCACCCGATCCGATGGCCACGATGCCCTGCTCGGGCTCCAGCACGTCGCCGTTGCCGGTGATGATGAGCGAGTTGTGAGCGTCGGCGACGGCAAGCATCGCCTCCAGACGGCGCAGCACGCGATCGGTGCGCCAGTCCTTGGTCAGCTCGATGGCAGCTCGCGTCAATTGACCCTGGTGCTTCTCGAGCTTGGCCTCGAAGCGCTCGAACAGCGTGAAGGCATCTGCTGTGGCGCCGGCGAATCCCGCCAGCACCTTGCCGCTGTACAAGCGCCTCACCTTGCGAGCCGAGCCCTTGATGACGACGTTGCCCAGCGTGACTTGACCGTCGCCGCCGATGGCGACCTGGTCTCCGTGAGGCGTCTTGCGACGCACGCTGACGATGGTGGTTCCGTGAAATTGCTCCATCGGAGCAATTTGGGGCTGGACGGGAGGAATTTCAAGGGCGCTTTCGCCCTGATACCTATTTGGCGCGCAGGCTGACGTCGGCGTGGTCGGTCACCCCGACCACCTGCAGGAACGTGGCGACCAGGCGATGCGCATCGACAAACTCGACGCGGCGCCCTGACATTTCATGCTGGGCAACCCAGTCGATCAGCGTCCTCGCGGCCTCAAGGTCGACCCGCAGCAGCGCGGCGCACGAGACCAACGTCGACCCGGAGCGGGCCATGGCCGCGTCCAGTCTTTGCAGTTCCGACTGGCAATCGCCGGAGACGTTGCCGATCAACCCCTGCTGGCTGCGCCCGGCCTCTTCCAGCGCCGGCAAGGGCGGTGGCTCCGGCGCATCCACGGCGGTGAACGACCCGCGAGGGTCTGCCCAAGGCGGGGGCGACACCTCATAGGTGATGCAGTAGTTGAGCGCGGCCAGCTCGTACTGGTCGCTTTCGTGGGTAGCACGCAGCACCGCGAGGCGAAGCTGCCACCACATCACGTCCATGTTGCGATTGCCGACGGGCGTGGCCTTGGCCAGCACGTCGAGCAGGCGGCCCGCGCCGAGGAAGCGCAACTGAACCGGCGATTCGGCCCAATGGTTGAACAGGGCCCGCAGGGGGGCCACGGTGTCGGGCTCGATCTGCGTCAACCCGCGCCAGTCCATGGTCCAGACCGGGCCGGCCGCTCCAAGGGCACGGGTCAGTTCAGCCAGGTTCTCTCGCCGCAGTTGCGCAGGGCTGGACCAATCCGCCGGTCGCCCAGCCACGGCAAGCGGCGCCGGCTGCGACTCGCTGGCCTGGGCGCGTGCCGCTTGCGCATCGTGCGCCAGTTGGCGCAACGACACCCATTCCGGGCCGGGCCGGCGCAGGCGCTGGGCGAAGCGCATGCTTGCCGCGCTGAATTTCTCGGCGTCGCCGGTGACGCGGTAGAAGTCGAGCAGGGTCCGCCAGACTTCCGCGTCTTCGGCTTGCGCGCCGTCGATCGAAGTCATCTGCAGCAGCACTTTCTCGGCGCCGACGTCGTCGCTCTGCGCAAAACGGATCGCGGCATCTTCCAGGCCCACGGGAGCAGGGCTCATGCGGCCGACCGGCGCCTCTTCGGCAAGAGCAGCTTCGACCTGCTTCGAGGGCGGCGGCACGCCAGGCTGGGTTTCGGCGTAAGCGGGAGAGACGTCAGACCCGTTTTGCGGCACGGCAGCGTCGGCGGCGGGAGGAACCGCGGCCTCGCCCGCGCGCCCCTTCCACCATTGCTGCGACATCTGCTCCTCGATCTCGTCGATCTTCTTGAGCGTGAGCGCGCGGCCTTCTGTCTTGTCGGACGTGACGTTGAACGACGACGACACCGCCGCCACACCGTCGGCCTCAGCGCCGCCGCCGGCAGCTTCGCGCTGGCGCAGCTTGCGCAGCATGTCGAATTCGCGTCGGCGCACGAAGTCGTTGCGCTGGCGCCGCTCGATCATCTCCTTGAGCATTTCCCGGCTGTAGCCGGCCTCGGGCGAAGCGGAATCGCCCGCATCGAGCTCCGACCAATCCTTGAGCGGATTGCGGACGAACTTCGCCACCTTGGACAGAAGCCGGCCGCCAGTTTCTTCCTTGCCCATTGGTCAGGGAGATGCGAAGGTTTTCAGCTCAGTCGCCAAACATCTTCTGCTTGAGCTCGCGGCGCTGCTGTGCCTCAAGCGAGAGCGTGGCGGTGGGGCGAGCCAAAAGGCGACCGACGCCGATGGGTTCGCCCGTCTCGTCGCAGTAGCCATAGTCGCCGGCATCGATGCGGGCGATGGACTGCTCGATCTTCTTGAGAAGCTTGCGCTCGCGATCGCGGGTGCGCAGTTCGAGCGCGTGCTCTTCCTCGATGGTGGCGCGATCAGCCGGATCCGGCACGACGACGGTGTCTTCGCGCAGGTGCTCGGTGGTTTCTCCGGCGTTGTCGAGGATGCCGCGCTTGAGCTCGACCAGCTTGAGGCGGAAGAACGCCATCTGCTTGTCGTTCATGTATTCCGATTCGGGCATCGCGATGACTTCGTCGTCGGTGAGCTCCTCGGCCGATTTGGTCTTCCAGGCGTTGGCCAACTTGGGGTCTTTTTTGATCACAGAGGGAGAAGCTAGGACTGAGGACATGTTCTGCGTGGGACTCGGCTTGGCGGCAGCTGCCGCCGGGGAAGGCATGGAGGCAGGCGCAGCAGCATGGCCGGTCGAGCCCTTTGGGGGCTCCGGCTTCGCAGCAGGCTTGGCCTTGGCGGCAACTTTGCTCAAGGTGACAGCTCCTTCATGCCATGGGCATATGACGCGACTCTTGTCACCGGCTCTGCTGCATGGCAACCTGGGCCGGAACCCGAGGTTACTTTTGCAAGCAAGAATTGTTCGCCGGCGGCAACCGTGGGGTTATACCCCCGAATGCAAACCACGAACGCGTCTTCTTTCATGCCGAAAGTCACGCAACGCCATCAAACGTGACGTAGTGTGCCTCCGAACAGGGGCGCGATTGTATAGAGAACCGAGGCGGGGTGATCCAAGGGCTTCTCCCGCCATTCGATTTCGGCGTTCCGGTTTCCTGAACGCTCAGACCAGACACTGCTCCAGGCCCTGCTCGAGGATGTCGCGAGGCAGGTCGATGCCGATGAAAACCATCCGGCTCTGGCGCGCTTCGCCTTCGGCCCACTGCGGCCCGAGGTCGCTGCCCATCAACTGGTGCACGCCCTGGAAGATGACTTTGCGCTCCGTGCCCTGCATGTGCAGCACGCCCTTGTAGCGCAACATGCGCGGGCCGTAGATGTTGACGATCGCGCCCAGGAAGTCCTCGAGCCGGGCCGGATCGAACGGCCGGTCGGCCTTGTAGACGAAGCTCTTGACGTCGTCGTCGACATGGTGATGGTGGCCATGGCCCTCGTGCGCATGCGAGGGATGATCGCAATGCTCGCCGTGCTCGTGATCATGGTCGTGGTGATGGTGGTCGTCTTCCTTCAGGAAGTCCGGATCGATGTCGAGCTTGGCGTTGAGGTTGAAGCCGCGCAGATCGAACACGTCGGCGATCGGCACTTCGCCAAAGTGCACCTTGTGCTGGGGCGCCCGCGGGTTCATGTGCTTGAGGCGGTGGATCAGCGCTTCGGTTTCCTCGGCGGCAACCAGGTCGGTCTTGCTGATGAAGATCTGGTCGGCAAAGCCCACCTGGCGGCGCGCTTCCTGCCGATCGTTGAGCTGTTGGGGCGCGTGCTTGGCATCGACCAGGGTCAGGATCGAGTCGAGCAGGTAGGTTTCGGCGATCTCGTCGTCCATGAAGAAGGTCTGCGCCACAGGGCCGGGGTCGGCCAGACCAGTGGTCTCGATGACGACACGGTCGAAGTCCAGCAGGCCCTTGCGCTTCTTGGCGGCCAGCAGTTGCAGCGTCTCGCGCAGGTCTTCGCGGATGGTGCAGCAGATGCAGCCATTGCTCATCTGCACGATCTGCTCCTTGGATTCGGTGACGAGGATGTCGCTGTCGATGTTTTCTTCGCCGAATTCGTTCTCGATGACCGCGATCTTCTGGCCGTGCGATTCGCCCAGCACGCGCTTGAGCAGCGTCGTCTTGCCCGAGCCGAGGAAGCCGGTAAGGATGGTGGCGGGAATGAGGGCCATGGCGTGCTCCGGGTACGGGGAAAACCCGAAAGTTTAGCCAGCGCGGCAAAGTCGTGCCTGAGCGGGCCCTTGGCCAGCGGCGGGCGGGACCGCCCGGCGCCCCTGCCCGCCTACTTGCGCACCACCACCAGCCCCTTGAGGTACTCGCCTTCCGGGAACTCGATGGTCATGGGGTGGTCCGGGGCGCCGCCCAGGCGTTCGCTGATGTAGCCGTCCACGCCGGCGTCGATCCCGGCCGATGCGACGATCTTGTGGAACAGGTCGGCGCTGATGCCGCCGGAACAGGAGAAGGTCAGCAGCACGCCGCCGGGCTGCAAGAGCTTGAATGCCAGGCGATTGATGTCCTTGTAGGCGCGGGCAGCGCGCTCGGCATGGGCCACCGTGGGCGCGAACTTCGGCGGATCCAGCACGATGGCGTCGAACGTTTGGCCTTCTTCGATGAAGCGGCGCAAGGTGGCATTGACGTCGGCATCCAGGAACCGGGTCGTGGCGGACTCGAAGCCATTGAGGGCCACGTGCGCGCGAGCGCGCTCCAGCGCGGGCAGCGACGAGTCGACCGACACGACCTCCGCCCCGTCCAGCGCCCCAGCCGCATCCAATCCGGCCAGCGCGGCGACGGTGAATCCGCCTGTGTAGCAATAGCAATTGAGCACGCGCCGGAAGCGCCGATGCCGCGCCAACTCGGCAAAACGGTGTCGGCTGTCGCGCTGGTCCAGGTAGAAACCGGTCTTGTGGCCGGTGGCCACGTCGAGCGTGAGCTGCCAGTCGTGTTCGCGGATGGTGCGCTCGGTCGGCTCGCCCTCGCCACCGGCCAGCCAGCCGGTGACGGGCTTCAGGCCCTCGCGCTCACGCCCGCTGGCGTCCGAGCGCTCGAAAAAATGCGCGAGCCCGGTCTCGGCGAGCAGCGCTTCGACCAGCACGCTCTTCCAGCGCTCGGCGCCGCACGACAGGAACTGGCCGACCAGCAGGTCACCGTAGCGATCGACGATCAGTCCAGGCAGCCCGTCGGCCTCGCCGTGCACCAGGCGAACGCCGTCGCTTCGGATGTCGAACAGCGAGCGCGCCTGCACCGCCCGCGCCACCCGGCGGCGAAAGAAAGCAGCGTCGATGCGCTCGCCCTCGTCGAAGCTCCAGACCCGCGCGCGGATCTTCGATTCCGGGCTGAAGGCAGCCCATGCCAGGAACCGGCCGTCATCGGCCTGCACGCGGACCAGTTCGCCAGCATCGGCAGCGCCCTTGGCGACGGCGGCCTCGAAGATCCAGGGATGCCGGCGCAGGAGCGAGCGCTCCTTGCCGGGTCGAAGTCGCAATGTCTTCATGACTTGTTCTTGTCGGGTGCAGGCGAAGCAGGCGCGTCGCCGCGAAGGTGCGCGCGCGGATGCGCCGCGTCGTAGGCGCGCGCCAGATGTTGGAAGTCCAGCCGGGTGTAGACCTGGGTGGTGCCGATGTTGGCGTGGCCCAGCAGTTCCTGCACGGCACGAAGGTCGCCGCTGGACTGGAGCACGTGGCTGGCAAACGAATGGCGCAGCATGTGCGGATGCACTGGCGCGGCCAGACCGGCCGCATGGCTTCGGCGACGCAGCAGCGCCCAGATGGCCTGAGGCGTCATGCGCGTGCCGCGCGCTCCGATGAACAGCGCCGCGCTGCTCGCCGGATCGCGCAGACGGGCGGCCGGCAGCGCCGCGCACGAATCGCGCACTTCGAGCCAGGCCCGCACGGCCGCCAGCGCCTGACGCCCGACCGGCACGCTGCGCCGCTTGCTGCCCTTGCCCATCACATGGGCCTCGGCGCCGTCCAGGTCGAGCCAGCCCCGTGCGTCCTTGCCGGGCTGCGCATCCAGGCCGACCAGCTCGCTCACGCGCAGACCGCAGCTGTAGAGCAGCTCGACCACGGCGCGGTCGCGTGACTCGGTCCACGGGTCGGCGTCGGCGTTTTTCAGCTCGGCCAGGCGCACCGCGTCATCCACCGACAGGGCCTTGGGCAACGGGCGTCCGGCCTTGGGGGCGTGGACGTCCTGGACCGGATTGGCCGGCACGGCCAACTGATGGCCGAGCCAACGGTAGAAGCTGCGCCAGCACGACAGGACGAGCGCGATGCCGCGTGGCTCCCGGCCGGCACCATGCATCTGCGCCATCCAGCGCCTGACATGCGCGGGCTGCACCTGCAGCAGGTCGAGCCCCGCTTCGCCGGCCCGGCGGGCCAGGTCGGCGAGATGTGTGCTGTAGAGCTCCAGCGTGCGCGGTGCAAGGCGCCGTTCGACCCGAACGTGCTCCAGGTATTTCTCGACCCAGGATGAATCGGCCGCGGCGCCTTCGTCGGAGCTAGAGGTAGCCATGGAGGGCATTGTTCACGATGGCCAGCGGCTCGCGCAACGCGGCCTTCCATCGCCGCCAGACCGAGGGGCTGCATTCGGTGGGCGAGGCCACGTACTGCACGTCTAAGTCCTGCTCGAAGCCGCTGGCGCGGGCCAGCAGGCGAACGCGCCAGAGGTGGCGGGCGTCCGAGACGACGATGACGCTACGGACGCCCGCCGCCTGCAAGATGGGACGCGACAGCAGCAGGTTCTCGCGCGTGGATTCGGACCGGGGCTCCAGCAGCAGCGGCCCGCCGTAGCCGGCGGCACGCGCCGTGGCCGCCATGACATCTGCTTCGATGCGACCGTCTTCCTGGTCGACGCCACCCGACATCAACATCCCGCTGACCAGCCCCTGGCGCGCCAATTCGACGCCGCGCTCGACACGGCTGGACAGGCAAGGATTGACCTGCCCATCGACATAGGCACGGTTGCCCAGAACCAGCGCATATTGCGCGCCGCGTTCGGGCTGCCGCACGTCAGCCTGGGCCTGCTGGTGCCAGAGCATGACCATCAGCGCGGCCACGACCAGCACCGGCGCGGCCAGCAGCACCAGCGCCAATCGCCACCGGGGTCGCCGTCGCAGTGCCAAGCGAATGCCTTTCGGGTTCAGGGGCGCAGGCGCGACAGCGCAGCGGATGCGAGGTCGGCGATCCGCTCGAGGAAGTCGGTGCCCATGTCGGGATGAAAGCGCTGCGCATCCGGCGAGGCGAGGATCAGCAGGCCGAAGGCCGGTTCCTGCGGATCGGCGCGCAGCGGGATCATGGCGACCGACACCGCGGCGCGCGCATCGCCCAGCCAGTTGACGGCGTCGAAGCCGGCATTGGCGCCGCAGTACGGCGTGGTGAGCGAGGTCGCCAGCGCCCGCACATCGTCGGGAACGCCCTGCGCATAGCCTTCGGAGGCGAAGTCCGGATGCACATCCCACACCTTGATCGCCGCCTGCGGAACCAGGAACAGCGTCTGCAGGTCGCCAGCGATCTGCCAGGGCAGGCCGCGCGCATCTCGGGTCGTGAGCAGGCCGCGCGTCCAGCGATGCAGCCTGTCGGCCGTTACCACGTTCTCGGTGCCATGGCGGACCATGTCCATGAGGCGGTGCTCCAGCGCCTTGATCTTCTCGCGCAGCATCTCGGCCTGGCGTTCCTGCAGGCTGACGGCTCGATTGCCGTGCGGGCTGGTCAGTTGCACCTGGCCCAGCAGTTGGGCGTGCCGCTCGAAGAAGTCGGGCGTGTTGGCCAGGTAGTTGGCGATGTCGTCCTCGGTGATGGGGTTCATGGCGTTCGTCATGGCGTGCGTCGTAATGGAGGAACGTGGGAAATGGGAGCTCGGCGGATCGTCAGGGCCGAGCCTTGGAGGGTTGGCGCTGGGTCGTACACCGGCAGGCGCCGGATCATGCCAGTTCGATCTCGCCGGCGAACACCGTGACGGCCGGACCGGTCATCAGCACGGGATGGCCAAGGCCCGCCCATTCAATGGTGAGCAAACCGCCTCGGGTCTGGACATCGACGCGCGCGTCGAGCAAACCCAGCCGGATGCCGGCCACCACCGCAGCGCAGGCGCCGGTCCCGCAGGCCAGCGTTTCGCCGGACCCGCGCTCGAACACGCGCAGCCGGATGCGGCCCCGATCGACGATCTGCATGAAGCCGGCGTTGACGCGCTGCGGAAAGCGCGGATGGTTCTCGATGAGCGGACCCTGGCGCGCGACGGGCGCGGTGTCCACGTCCTCGACGATCTGCACCGCATGCGGATTGCCCATCGACAGCACGCCCACCGAAATTACATCGCCTTCCGCGCGCGAACCGAGGACCAGGTGCCATTGCTCCCAGTCGCCGCGCGCCAAGGGGTGCAGGCCATCGGCATCGAAGGGCACGCGCGCCGTCTCGAAAATCGGTGCGCCCATATCGACCGTCACACGGCCGTCTGCATTCAAGCGGGGCTCGATCACGCCCGAAAGGGTCTGCACGCGCACGGTGTCGCGCGAGGTGAGGCCGCGCTCGTGCACGAAGCGCATGAAGCAGCGCGCACCATTGCCGCACTGCTCCACCTCGCCGCCATCGGCGTTGTGAATCACGTATTGGAAGTCGATGCCCGGCGCGGGCGACGGGCGCACGCTCAGAATCTGATCGGCGCCGACACCGAAGTGCCGGTCGGCGAGGAAGCGGTATTGATCGGGCGTCAGGCCGAGGTCGGCGGAGGTCTCGTCCAGCACGACGAAATCATTGCCGGCGCCCTGCATCTTGGTGAAGTGCACTCGCATGGGGCGTGATTATCCGCGTGCCTTGCGCACAGAAGGCATGCCTGCTTCACAAGCCCTTCTCGACCATGTCGAGAAGGCGCTCGCCGAGTGCGTCGATCCGCGCGGCAGGCAGGTTGCGCAACGGCCCGTCGATCACGAGCAACGCAAGGCCATGCACCGCCGACCACGCGAGGAACTCGGCACCCGGTCGGCGCTCGGGCGGCATCAGGCCGGCCTCCTGCATCCGGTCGATGGCCGCGCCCAGCAGCTGGAACGGATTGAGCCCGCTGTCGCCGGCCTTGGCGGGATCCGGGCTGACCTCTTCCACGGGCTCGGGTGGCGCAAACGCGGCACGGAACAGCCCGCTGTGCTCGCGCGCGAAGCGCATGTAGCCGCGTCCCACCGCGCGCAGGGCGTCGCTCGCGGCGGCCTTGGCATCCTTGCCCGGCGGGATCGCCGCCAGTTGTGCCTCCATCGATCGCGCCACGGCGGCAAGGCCCGCCTTGCGCACTGCTTCCAGCAACGCCTGGCGACTTTCGAAATGTCGGTAGGCCGCATTGGGCGCAACGCCGGCACGACGCGTGGCTTCGCGAAGCACCACCGCTTGCGGCCCGCCTTCGGTGGCCAGCTGGATGCCGGCATCGAGCAAGGCGCGATACAGGTCGCCGTGGCGGTAGGTGTCGCGCAAGGGTGCACTCTGACGTGCGGCGGACTTCTTCATGAGATGGAGGATATGGTCATGCGATTCGTCGAATCGACATGGTCATATGTGGACAGCGTTCATTTTATGGATTATCGTTTGTGGACGGTGTACACAAATGCCGTGATTCCAACACTGACCCCTTCCATTTCCAAAGGAGTGCCATCCATGCAAGTCCAGCCCTACCTCATGTTCGACGGTCGCACCGACGAGGCTCTTGCCTTCTACAAGAAGGTGCTTTCGGCCGAAGTGACCATGCTCATGCGCTTCAAGGAGAACCCAGACGCCGGCAAGCCGGGCGCCGAAGGTTGCGGGCCTGGCGGCATGGACATCGATCCCGAAAAGGTCATGCACTGCGAGTTCAAGATCGGCTCGACCGCGTTGCTGGCTTCCGACGGCATGTGCACCGGCAAGCCCCAGTTCCAGGGCGTTTCATTCGCGCTTTCGGCGCCCGACGTCGCCAAGGCCGAGCAATGGTTCGGCGCCCTGGGCGAGGGCGGCCAGGTGCAGATGCCCATGGCGCAGACTTTCTTCTCGGAGCGCTTCGGCATGGTGGCCGACAAGTTCGGCGTCAGCTGGATGGTGCTGGTCGAGAGCAAGCGCTGACCCACCTGCGCCGCGGGCGGCGGCGCTACGAACCATCGTCTACATCCGTCTCGGCACCGCACGTTGGTGAATTGCGACGCGGCGATCGCCGCCTGCACACCGCGTACACACGTGGTTGCAATCGCGGGTATAACCGTCCGCTCGACATTCCTCCCATGGTCCGCCCTTCCCAACAGCTCCACGCCCATCGCGAGCCGGCGCCGACGCGCGCGGCTGCGACGCTGTTGCTGCTTCGCGACGGGCCTGAGGGCATCGAGGTGCTGATGACGCGGCGCTCCGAAAAGGCCAGCTTCGCGCCCGGCGCCTATGTCTTTCCCGGCGGCGCCATCGACGAAGCCGACCTGCAAGGGCGCGCCATCGCCATGCGCCGGCGTACCCAGAGCCGGGTGCAACTGACCCAGTCGATCGCCGCCGTGCGCGAAACGTTCGAGGAGCTCGGCGTGCTGCTCGCCCACCGGGTCGAAGGGGGAGCGCCGGTCACCGCGGCCGAAGTCGCGGCCATGGACCGCACGGGCGAGAACGCGTTCTTCTTCTTCGAACAATGTGCCGCGCGCGGCCTGCGCCTGTCGACCGACCAGGTCTATACGCTGGCGCACTGGATCACCGACCGCGATCTGCCCAAGCGCTTCGACGTGCCGTTTCTCGTGGCGCGCATGCCCGAAGGCCAGGTGCCCGTGTCCGATGATGCCGAGCAGTTCGAGCCCGTGTGGGTGCGCCCGGCCGACGCGCTGGCGCGGAACGCCAAGGGGCGTTTCTTCATGATCTTTCCGACGGTGCGCACGCTCAAGCGGCTGACCGTCTTTGCGGATGTCGATTCGGTCCTGCGGCACTGCGCGCATGAAAAGCCCCTGTGGACCAGTTGCCCGCGCGGCGGCCTGCAGGAAGGCAAGGACGTGCGTTTCATGGAGCATGAGGCGCCCTTTGGCGAACTCGCGCTCGTCTGCCCCGACGGCCAGATGCTGCACAAGCTGGACTGGCAATACACCGAGCCGGTGCCCCTCCTGAAGAACGTGCAGCGGCTGACCGCGCCCAACGCGTCCCTCATGACCGGCCCCGGCACCAACAGCTATGTGATCGGCGATCGGCATACCGGCTACATCGTCATCGACCCCGGCCCGGCGGACTTCGAGCATGTGGGGCGCCTGTGGCGTGCCACCAATGGCGACATCCGCATGATCGTGTGCACCCATTCGCACTCCGACCACTCCCCCGGCGCCCAGCCCCTGCAGGCGCTGTGCCCGCACAAGCCTCCCATCCTCGGCCTGCCTTCCGCGCCCACGGCACGGCCTCCTGCGCGATTCACGCCGGAGCGCGCCCTGGGCGACGGCGAGCGGCTGGTGCTGGAAGGCTTCGACGCCGAATCCGGCGAGGCCATCACCCACACGCTGCGCGTGATCCACACACCCGGCCACGCGGCCAACCATCTCTGCCTGGTCCTGGAAGAAGACGGCCTGCTCTTCTCGGGCGACCACATCCTGAACGGCAGCACCACCGTCGTCGACCCACCAGACGGCAACATGACCGAGTACCTCGACTCGCTCGACTCGCTCGATGAAGCCTGCGCGGCAGGCAGCATCGAATTCATACTGCCCGCACATGGCCATGTGCTGGCGGACGCACGCGGCGCCATCGGCCGACTCAAGTCGCACCGTCTGCAGCGCGAGTCCAAGATTGCGCGCGCCATGCGCAAGGCGCCGGCAGGCAGCATGGAAGACTGGCTCGCCATCGCCTATGACGACGTGCCGCAGCAGTTGTGGCCGGTGGCCGCCCGTTCATTGGCCGCGCATGTCGAACGCATCCGCGACCTGGCTTCGCGCCCCGGCGCCCTGCCCTCCGCACTTTCGACCCTATGAACTCTGAAGACCCGCAAGGGGTGCGCCTCGCCAAGCGCGTGGCAGCCCTGGCGGGCTGCTCGCGTCGCGATGCCGAACTGCTGATCGAGGGCGGTGCGGTGCGCGTGAACGGCAACATCACCTTGCTGCCGCAAGCACGCGTGCTGCCCGGCGACGACGTCGCCATCGAGGCCGGCGCCAAGCCCCTTTCCGTACCGCCGGTGACTTTGCTCTTGCACAAGCCGGCGGGCATGCGGTGGGAAGACGCCGCCGCCCTGCTCGTGCCGGCCAACCAGCTTTCGCCTTCCGATGACCCGGGCAAGGCGGCGACGCTGCGACGGCATCTTCATGGGCAGACCTGCTTCACGCCGCTGGATGCGCTGGCCAGCGGCCTCATGATCTACACGCAGGAATGGCGCGTCGAGCGCAAGCTGACCGAGGACGCGGCCTTCATCGAACACGAATTGATGGTGGACGTGGCCGGCGAAGTCAGTCCGCAGGCGCTGGCAAGGCTCAAGCAGTTGCCGTTTGCGCGGGTGAGCATCAGCCGGCAGACACCCGGCACGACCGGCCTGCGATTTGCAATCAAGGGCTTGCAGCCGGGCCAGGTCGAAGCTTGCTGCGAGCGCGCCGGCCTGACGCTCCAGGCCGTGCGCCGAATCCGCATCGGACCGTTGGCGCTGGCCGCGCTGCCCGCGGGACAGTGGCGCCTGCTGCGGCCCGACGAGCGGGTTTGAAGAAAGTGTGAAGCGCGCCTGTAAGCCGGATTCTGTGCACCGGGGTTGCCCCCGGCGTGACCGCCATTACTCTGGGCCGCCGGTCACCCGGACGGCTCGATGCCACCTACCCGCCAGCTCGGCGGAACCACCTCGACGCTGGCCTACTTGGTGTTGCTGCGCGCAGAGATTGCCCGTTTCACCCAACCTGCCGCTAGGCGGCAAGCTGACTCGTCTCTGTTGCTCTGATCCTCACCTCACGGTGGGGAGCCGTTAGCTCCTGCGCTGTCCTATGCAGTCCGGACGTTCCTCCAGTGCGGCCTTTCGGCACTTGCACCAGCGGCGGTCCGGCGCGCTTCACGGGTGGGATTATCGGTGCTTTGATCGGATCCGCTCGCTCACCAGTGTTTCTCTGGCTTGGCTGGAGGGCGCATGAACCCGGCAGTTCCGAGGGCTGCGCCCATCGAGAGGCGAAACCGCTCGTCGGAGCCAGCGAGGTTCTCGTAGATCAGCGCTCAAGGGCCTGCATAGAGGTCGACCTCCGCCTCGGCGACGCCAGCGGATTGCCTTGCAGTTCGGCAATCGTGTCGCCTATCAAGTCGGCGCATCGGGTCGCGCGGACTTGGCGGGCTGCGCCTTTTCTTGCTTAAACGCGGGCGCCTGGGTGCTCTCCGGCACGCCCACCATTTCCCGCTGCTGGATGCTGGCCCGCTCGAAGGACGGTCGCTGGAACTGGGGTCGCGGCGGGCTGCTCGAGCAGCCCACCAGCAGGGTCAGCGCCGCGGCGCTGGACGTGACGGCCAACGCCGCGCGCACCGCTTTCGATGCAATTGCTTCTCTCATGATTTCTCCCTGAATGTCTTTTTTGGTTGTTCGCGCAAAAAAAGCGCGAGGCGCGATGCTATGCCGCGAAGACATTCGTCACCAGCCGAACTCTTCACGCCTCCGGCATGACCCGGCAACCCGATCGCGGGCCCGTGACAAAATTGCTCGTGCCGCCACAATGGCGGCCCGGCGCGACCGTCCAACAGGAGATTCCATGAAGGCCCAGAACATCCTCCAGACCATCGGCAACACGCCCCACATCCGCGTCCAGCGTCTGTTCGGCAACGGCGCGCAGCAGGTGTGGATCAAGTCGGAGCGCGCCAACCCCGGCGGCTCGATCAAGGACCGCATCGCGCTGTCGATGGTCGAGGACGCCGAACGCTCGGGCAAGCTCAAGCCCGGCGGCACCATCGTCGAGCCCACCTCGGGCAACACCGGTGTCGGGCTCGCCATGGTGGCGGCCGTGAAGGGCTACAAGCTCGTGCTGGTGATGCCCGACAGCATGTCGGTCGAGCGCCGCCGCCTCATGCTGGCGTATGGCGCCACCTTCGAGTTGACGCCGCGCGAAAAGGGCATGAAGGGTTCCATCGCCCGCGCCGAAGAGATCGTGGCCAGCACGCCCGGCGCCTGGATGCCGCAGCAGTTCAACAACCCGGCCAACATCGATGTGCATGTGCGCACCACGGCCGAAGAAATCGCCGCCGACTTCCCTGATGGCCTGGACGCGCTGATCACCGGCGTGGGCACGGGCGGCCACATCACCGGTTGCGCGCGTGTTCTGAAGCAGAAGTGGCCCAAGCTCAAGGTGTTCGCCGTGGAGCCGACGGCATCGCCGGTGATCTCGGGCGGCGCGCCCTCGCCGCACCCCATCCAGGGCATCGGCGCCGGCTTCATTCCCAACAACCTCGACACCGCCGTGCTCGACGGCGTCATCCAGGTCGATGCCGAAGCCGCACGTGAAATGGCCCGCCGCAGCGCGCGCGAGGAAGGCATCCTGGTGGGCATCTCCTCGGGCGCCACGTTGCAGGCGATTGCGCAGAAGCTGCCCGAACTGGCGCCCAACGCGGTGGTGCTGGGCTTCAACTACGACACGGGCGAGCGCTATCTGTCGGTGGACGGCTTCCTGCCGGCCTGACGCGCCAGCCCCGATGCGCCAGCCGGGCCGTCGCCCGTCTGGGTTGGCGGCCCATTCCGACGCGTTCGGGCGGCCGGCGGAGGCATTTCCGTAAAATCCCGGCTTTGCCCGATCGATACGGGCCCTTGCCATGATCCGCATCTCTGAACTCAAGCTCCCGCTGGAGCATTCTCCCGAGGCTTTGTCGCAGGCCATTGCCCAAGCGCTCGGCCTTCATCCGGCAGACATCGCCAGCCACACCGTCCACAAGCGCAGCTTCGATGCGCGCAAGGCGGATCTGCTTCAGGTCTACATCGTCGACGTGACGCTCGCGAACCCCGAGCAGGACGCAGCCGTGGTCGCTCGCGCCGCCAGTGCACACGTGCAGCCTTCTCCCGACATGACGTATCGCCCGGTGTTCCAGGCCAGCGATGCCGCGGACCTGCCGCGTCCGGTGGTCGTGGGATTCGGCCCTTGCGGCATCTTTGCGGCGCTCCTGCTGGCGCAGATGGGGCTGAAGCCCATCGTGCTCGAACGCGGCAAGAAGGTGCGCGAACGCACCAAGGACACCTGGGGCCTTTGGCGCAAGAACACGCTTCAGCCCGAATCGAACGTGCAGTTCGGCGAAGGCGGCGCCGGCACTTTCTCCGACGGCAAGCTCTACAGCCAGATCAAGGATCCGCGCTTTCTGGGCCGCAAGGTCATGCAGGAATTGGTGAAGGCGGGCGCGCCGGAAGAGATACTCTGGGAGGCGCATCCGCACATCGGGACCTTCAAGCTGGTCAAGGTGGTCGAGAACATCCGCGAGCAGATTACGCAACTGGGCGGCGAGATCCGCTTTCAGCACCGCGTGACCGACATTCATGTCGAAGGCGGCCATGTTCGCGGCCTGACGGTGCTCGATCAGGCCAGCGGCCAATCCCATGACCTGCGCGCCGACCATGTGGTGATGGCGCTGGGCCACAGCTCGCGCGACACTTTTTCCATGCTGCACGCGCGCGGCGCGCCGATCGAGGCAAAGCCTTTTTCCATCGGCTTTCGCGTCGAGCATCCGCAGGGCCTGATCGACCGCGCACGCTGGGGCCGGCACGCGGGTCACCCGATGCTGGGCGCGGCCGAATACCGTCTGGTGCATCACGCCAGCAACGGGCGGTCGGTCTACAGCTTCTGCATGTGCCCGGGCGGTACCGTGGTGGCCGCCACCAGCGAGCCGAACCGCGTCGTCACCAACGGCATGAGCCAATACTCGCGCAACGAGCGCAATGCCAATGCCGGCATCGTGGTGGCCATCGAGCCGCGCGACTACCCCACCGACTACCAGCACATCGACGTGCCCGAGAGCGCCCAGGGCAAGCCGCATCCGCTGGCGGGCATCGAGCTGCAGAGGCGGCTCGAATCCAACGCTTTCGTGCTGGGCGGCAGCGACTACTGCGCGCCCGGCCAACTGGTGGGCGACTTCGTGGCGGGCAAGCCGTCGACCGAGTTCGGCGAGGTGCTGCCCAGCTACAAGCCCGGTGTCCATCTCACCGACCTGCATGCCGCCCTGCCCGACTACGCGATCGCGGCATTGCGCGAAGCCTTTCCGGCCTTCGGCAAGAAGATCCGAGGCTTCGACCGACACGATGCGGTGCTGACCGGCGTTGAAACACGCACCTCGTCGCCGATCCGCATTGCGCGCGACGGCGAAACCCTGCAGTGCCCGGGCCTGGCAGGCCTGTACCCTGCCGGAGAAGGCGCGGGCTATGCGGGCGGAATTCTTTCAGCCGGTGTCGACGGCATCAAGGTTGCCGAGGCGGTGGCGCGGCAGATCGCGCCCCACGCCGATGCGTCCGCCCTGGCCGCCTGATCGGCCGCAGACGCCTTCGCCACAGATCTCGATATTCATGACGACAAGCAAAGACATGGCGCGCTTTCCGCGCCCGCCCGCATCGCAATTCACCCAGGGCGTGCTCGCCATGGTGGCGGTGGTGCTGGCCTCCAACTACCTCGTGCAGTTCAGCATCAACGACTGGCTGACCTGGGGGGCCTTCAGCTATCCGGTGGCCTTCCTGGTCAGCGACCTGATCAACCGCCGCTTCGGCCCCGGCCAGGCGCGCCGCGTGGCGTGGCTGGGTTTCGCGGTTGCCGTCGCCGCTTCGGTGGCGGTGGCGCCGGTGCGCATTGCCGCGGCATCGGGGCTGGCCTTCATCGCCTCGCAGTTGCTGGACATCGGCGTGTTCCACCGCTTGCGGCAGGGCCGCTGGTGGAAAGCGCCGCTGGTGGCCACCGTGATCGCCGCCGTGCTCGACAGCATCGTGTTCTGGGGCATCGCCTTTGCCGGCACCGAAGGACCCTGGATCACCTGGGCGCTGGGCGACCTTGGCGTGAAGCTCGCCGTGGGCGTGTTCATGCTGCTGCCCTTTCGCCTGCTCATCGGCCAGTCGCTGGCCCGAGCCGCCTCCAACCAGGCGGGCGCCGCCTGAGCTTCGCCTTTCTCTTCACCGAACCTGATTTCCGCGACCACGCCATGACCGACGCCACCGACAACATCGTTCCCACCACCGTCCCGCAAGCGCCTGCTTCTGAACCGGAAGTCACCGCTGCTGCTGCCGCCGAAGTCGTCGCCGCGGCAGAGGGCGACAGCAACGCCGAGCCCAATCGCCGCCGCCGCTCGCGCCGGGGCGGCAAGGGCCGGAACCGGGCGGCCGGGCAGGATGCCGGCGCCGCACAGGGCAAGGACGCATCCGCCCCTGCAGCCGCCGCGGCTCCGTCCGGCAAGCCACGCGAACAACGCCAGGCCCGCGCGGGCGCCAAGCCCAACCCGGTGCTGGAGCGTCTGTTCCAGTTGTATCCCGGGCTGTTCGGCGCACGCTTTCTGCCACTCAAGCGCGGCGTCTACGAGGACATCGTGGCGCGCCACGGCAGCGAATTCGAGCCCGAGGCGCTGAAGGCTGCCATGGGCATCCATGCCCGCTCCACCCGCTATCTGGAATGCGTGGCCGCCGGACTGCCGCGGCACGACCTGGAAGGCCAGGTCGTGGAACCCATGGCGCCCGAACACGTTCACCATGCGCTGATGGAGGTCTACAAGCGCCGCCGCCTGCGCAACGGCCAGGACGTGTCGGACGAACTGCGCGCCCGCCTGGTGAAGGCGATCGAGGCTTCCGGCCTGCGCCGCGACGAGTACCAGTTGCGCATGCGCACGCGCGACGAAGCCGCCAATGCGCTGCTGGACGACGCCGTGGCCGAGGCTGGCCGCCTGGCCGCACGTCGCGAAGCCATGCTGCGCGCCTTCGAGGCCAGCGGCAAGGACGAAGCCCAGTTCGCCGACATGTATGGCATGACGCACAAGGACGCCGCCCGTCTCCTGGCCGGCGCCCGCCGCGACCGCGCCATGGCGGCCACACCCTCCGAGGCGCCCACCGAAGCACCCTCCTCGCCCGCCGACGACGCTGACGCCGCGGCAAGTTCGCCGGTGCCCGACCAGGCCGCCTGATTCCCACACGGGCCGTCGATCCGGGCGGCCTGCATTAGTCTTGTCTTCTTTTGCCCGGCGCGCCGGGCCGAGGAAACGCACGCATGGCAGACAAGATCCTGGTGTTCTACGGCTCCTACCGCTCAGACCGGATGGGCATCCGGCTGGCGCACTACCTCATGGACAAACTGGCGGCGCGGGGCGCGCAGCCAGAGTTGATCGACGCCAAGGCGATCGGCCTGCCCATGCTGGACCGCATGTACAAGGAGTACCCGAAGGGCAGCGCGCCAAAGCCCCTCGAAGACCTGGCCGAGAAGATCCGGACGGCCGATGCCTTCATCTTCGTCACTGGCGAATACAACTGGGGCCCGCAACCCGGCCTGAAGAATCTCACCGACCACTTCCTGGAGGAGTTCTTCTGGCGGCCCGCCGCCGTGGCCAGCTATTCGGCCGGACGCTTCTCGGGCGTGCGCTCGGGCACGGTGTGGCATTCGATCCTGTCGGAGATGGGGATGGTCGTTGTCTCCAGCACACTGGCCGTCGGCCCGATTTCGCAGACGCTGGACGAGCACGGCAAGGCCACCGGCCCGGCGGGCGAAGCGCTGGAGCGATCGTTCGGCCGCTTTGCCGACGATCTGGCCTGGTGGACCGAGGCCACGCGCGAGCAAAAGGCGCGAAAGGCGCCACCATACTGAGCAGGCTTGGCACAAGAAAAAAGCGGGCAGCCGCCTTGGCGACTGCCCGCTTTTCTTGAAGGACGAGCCTGGCGTCAGGCGCGGTTTTGCAGCGCTGCGATGCGCTCCTCGATCGGCGGGTGCGTGGCAAACAGCTTGCCGATGCTGCCGGTGATGCCCATGGCTTCGACCGCCTTGGGCAGTTCGCCCGCCGGCAGGCCACCCAGGCGCGCCAGCGCGTTCATCATCGGCTGCTTGCGGCCCATGAGTTCGGCGGCGCCCGCGTCGGCGCGGAACTCGCGCTGGCGCGAGAACCAGGCCACCACGATGGCGGCGGCAAAGCCCAGAACGATGTCCAGCACGATCGTCGTGATCATGTAGCCGATGCCGGGGCCGGAGTTGTTGTCGCTGCCGCGGCGCAGGAACGAGTCGACCGCATAGCCGATCACGCGCGACAGGAACACCACGAAGGTGTTCATCACGCCCTGGATCAGCGTCATCGTGACCATGTCGCCGTTGGCGATGTGCGCCACCTCGTGGCCGATGACGGCCTCGACTTCCTCGCGCGTCATGTTCTGCAGGAGGCCGGTGGAAACGGCGACCAGCGACGAGTTCTTGAACGCACCCGTGGCGAAGGCATTGGGTTCGCCTTCGAAGATGCCGACCTCCGGCATGCCGATGCCCGCCTTGTCGGCGAACTTGCGCACGGTGTCGACGATCCAGGCTTCATCCGCCGATTGCGGGTTCTCGTGGATCATGTGGAGCTTGGTCGACCACTTGGCCATGGGCTTGCTGATCAGCAGCGAAATGATCGCGCCGCCGAAACCCATGATGAGGGCGAAGCCGAGCAGCGCCCCGAGGTTGAGCCCGTTCGCCGTCAAGTAACGGTTGACGCCGAGCAGGCTGGCAACGATGCCCAGCACCGCCACCACCAGGACGTTGGTCAGGACAAACAGAAGAATGCGTTTCAAGGTTTGGACTCCGTGGGAGAGGAAACCCCACTCAGATGGGGGCCAGGCGGCCCGCTTCAAGCTGGGTGAGGGGCTGCAGGCACATGGGTTGTTCTTGATTCTGGCGACCTGCGTGGACGGAAAACGTCGGAGTCATCATAAAAGCAAAAGTTCTGGTTTTGAGCGCACCAACCGGGCACGCCAAGCACCGGCAGCGGGGTGAAAGGCTTGGACGCCAGCCAGTCGGGATCGAGCGCGGCGGCCAGTGCCCTGTCGTCGCCCATTGCCAGCGAAGGGCCGTGCGGTTCGGGCGCCAGCAGCACGTGTGCGGTGAGCGATTTGCGCGGCGCCACGAGCAATTGCTCCAGCAGTGCGTGGCCAACGATCTGCAATCGGGCCTGCGACCAGAGCGAGCGCTCGCCCACGAAAAGGCGGCGCCAATCGCGCTGGCGCAACGCATCCCACAACGGCGGCGGCGCCTGCAGGATGGCGCCGTTCTCGTCGAGCAGCGTCAGCGCATCGCGCACCCGGCCGCGCCGTGAGCCGACGCCCAGGCGACGGATCTCCGTGGCCTGCAACCGATTCATCCGGCGTTTGGCCTGCGGCAGATGGAGCCAGACGAGGGCGTTGAAGAAGTCGTGCGCGTTCTCGCGCGTGGGGATGGCGGCCGCTTCGTCGATGAACTGCTCGTAGGCCGTGTCGGGCGCAAGGGCCTGCTGAGGCACGAATCGGCGTTCGGCCGGCTGCTCGTCAGCCAGCGCGCTCACCACGCCGATGTCTGCCGCGCGCTTGGCCAGCAGGCGGCCCCGGGCGGCGTACGGCTGGAGCCATGGGACCGACCAATCGATCCGGCTGGCCGCCGGCCAACCGGACGCGGCGGGATCAGCGCAAGGCGCTTCCACCACGCGTCAGCCGCTTGTCGCGCACCGCCACGCGCGAGCTGCCTTCGTCGCGCATCTCGAATGCCTCGGTCGCAGCCAGGAGCTTGGTCAGGGTCGCGTAGCCGTAGTTGCGCGAATCGAACGAAGCCTTGTTGCCGATCTGCGAGCCCACGGCGCCCACCAGGGCCCAGCCGGTTTCGTCCTGCACGGCCTGGGCCGCATCGCGCAGCAAGGTCATCAGCCGCGAGTCCTGCCGCAGCTCGGCACTGGGTACGCGCAGCCGCGCCGGACGTCCGGGCACACCGGGGGCGGCCGCCTCTCCACCTTCGCGGCCGGCTGCCGTGGCGGGCTCGGTGCCGCCCGCCGCCCCGGAACTCGCCTCCGCATCTTGCTCCGTGGATCCGAGTGCTTCGAGATAGAGGAAGCGCGAACAGGCGTTGACGAAAGGCTTGGGCGTCTGCGCCATGCCGAAGCCGAACACGGCGGCGCCCTTGGCACGCAGGTGCATGACCAGCGGCGTGAAGTCCGCATCGGACGAGACGATGCCGAATGCGTCGGGCCGGTCGTTGTAGAGCAGCTCCATCGCATCGACCGTCATCGCCATGTCGCTGGCGTTCTTGCGCTTGGAATAGTCGAACTGCTGGACCGGCTTGATGGCGAACTCCAGCAGCCGCTCCTGCCAGCCCGACAACGCGCCCTTGGTCCAGTTGCCGTAGGCGCGCCGCACGTTGATCACCCCCAGCGTTGACAGCTCCGTCAAGACCTCGTCGATCTTGTCGGCCGGCGCGTTGTCCGCGTCGATGATGAGCGCGATGCGCAGTTGCTTTTCGGCGATGAGGGGCATGTCGATCCTTGGTTGCGAGCTTCGGTCAGTCGGCTTTCAGCTTCCATTGCACCTGCTCGCCGCCGCGCAGGGGCTTGAGGGTGGCTTCGCCGTAGGGCACCGTCTCGGGCACGGTCCAGCTCTCGCGCACCAGCGTGACGGTGCCGCTGTTGCGCGGCAGGCCGTAGAAATCGGCGCCGTTGAAGCTGGTGAAGGCTTCGAGCTTGTCGAGCCGGTCGACGTTGTCGAAGGCCTCGGCGTACAACTCCAGCGCCGTGAGCGCCGTATAGCAGCCGGCGCAGCCCAAGGCGTGTTCCTTGAGGTGCGCCGGGTGCGGGGCGCTGTCGGTGCCCGCGAAGAATCGCGTGCTGCCGCTCGTGGCCGCTTCCACCAGCGCCAGGCGGTGCGTCTCGCGCTTGAGCACCGGCAGGCAGTAGTAGTGCGGCCTGATGCCGCCCGTGAAGATGGCATTGCGGTTGTAGAGCAGATGGTGCGCGGTGATGGTGGCGCCGGTGAACTCGTCAGCCTGCTGCACGTACTGGGCACCTTCCTTGGTCGTCAGGTGCTCGAACACGATCTTCAGTTCGGGAAAGTCGCGCCGCAGGGGAATGAGCACGCGGTCGATGAACACGGCCTCGCGGTCGAACAGGTCGACGGCCGGATCGGTGACCTCGCCATGCACCAGCAGCAGCAGGCCGTGCTTCTGCATGGCTTCCAGCGTCTTGTAGGTGTGGCGGATGTCGGTGACGCCTGCATCGCTGTTGGTGGTGGCGCCGGCCGGGTAGAGCTTGAGGGCGCGCACGCCGGCCCGGGCGGCCAGAGCGATCTCTTCCGGAGGCAACTTGTCGGTGAGGTAGAGCGACATCACCGGCTCGAAGGCGCTGCCGGCCGGGAGCGCGGCCATGATGCGGTCGCGATAGTCGATGGCCTGCTGCGCGGTGGTCACGGGCGGGCGCAGGTTCGGCATGATCAGCGCGCGGCCGAACTGGGCGGCGCTGTGCGGCACCACGGCCTGGAGGGCGGCGCCGTCGCGAACATGCAGGTGCCAGTCGTCGGGGCGGGTCAGGGTGATCTGTGAGAGGCGGGTCATGAACGGGATTGTCACCGCTCGCCGCACACCGCGTCGATGATCGTCCCCAGGGCCTTGACGGCCGCTTCCGGGGTTTCGCCGAACTGCGCCTGCACGATGGCGCCATCCACTGCCAAGGCGATGGCGGCCGCCTGCTTGGCGCGTTGTCGCGACGCAGGCAGCAAGCCGGCGATGGCGGCGGCCATGTCGGCCTTGTGGTTGCGCGAGACGGCGCAAACCTCGGGCAGCGCCCCACCCAGCTCGCTCACGCTGTTGAGGAACGCGCAGCCGCGAAACTCTTCGTCGCCTAGCCATTCGGCCAGCGCCGGCACCAGCGCGCGGATGCCCTTGCGGGCGCTGCCATTGCGCTCGAGCGCCGAGTGCAGCCACTGCATCCAGTGCTCGTGCCGGTGATCGAGGTACGCCAGCACCAGCTCGTTCTTGCTCGGAAAGTGCCGGTAGAAGGTGACTTTGGTGACACCCGATTCGGCAATCACCCGGTCGATGCCGGTGGCGCGCACGCCGTCGCGGTAGAACAGTGCGTGAGCGGTGTGGAGGATTCGCGCGCGGGCGGGAAGCCCTTCAAGCGTTGAAACGGATGCGGATGCGGTCTTCGGCATGGCGCATTGTAGACAGATCTGTCTACATGCATCTATAGTGCGGCTTCCAGAAGTAGACAGACCTGTCTACCCACCCTTCATGCTTGCCATTCGAAAGGACCACCGTGCAAGAAAATCAGCCCCGCCCGCCGCTGCCCCCGTTCACCCGCGAGACGGCCATCCAGAAGGTTCGACTGGCCGAGGACGCGTGGAACAGCCGCGATCCGGAGCGGGTCGCCCTCGCCTACACGCCAGACACGCGCTGGCGCAACCGCGCCGAGTTCCCTGTCGGCCGCGAGCAAGTCCAGGCATTCCTGCAGCGCAAGTGGGCGCGCGAGCTGGACTATCGCCTCATCAAGGAACTGTGGGCTTTCGACGGCCACCGGATTGCCGTGCGCTTTGCCTACGAATGGCATGACGAAGCCGGCAACTGGTTGCGCAGCTACGGCAACGAGAACTGGGAATTCGACGATGCCGGCCTGATGGCGGTGCGCCACGCCAGCATCAACGACCTGCCCATTGCCGAACACGAGCGCAGGTTCCACTGGCCGCAAGGACGGCGGCCCGACGAGCATCCCGGCCTGAGCGCGCTCGGCCTGTAACCCCGCCTGCCCCCGGCAGAGGGCCTGTCGCGCAGGCGCCCGCCCTAAGGAAAGACCCGATGGGTCCGATAGTTATCGATCGTTACGATCGGTCGCTGGCCGAATCCCGGCCGCCGACGTGTCCAGTTCTCGATGTCTGCATCCAAAGAGTCCGGCCGCCCATTGCCGGATGATCCACCGACCGCCCACGCGGCCAGCGTGCCATCTTCCCCGGAGTTTCCCGCCGTCGATGAGCCCGACGAGCAGACCCGCATGCCGCTGGCCGTCGAGGACTGGGCCACGGTGGTCATCATGGGCCTGCTGGCGTGCATCACTTTCGCCAACGTGCTGGTGCGCTACTTCACCGATTCGTCGTTCGCCTGGACGGAAGAGTTCTCGGTGTTCCTGATGATCCTGCTGGCGCTGGTGGGCGGCTCGGCCGCCGTGGCGCGCGACCGGCACATCCGCATCGAATACTTTGCCGAGCGCGGCTCGCCCCGGCGCAGGCGCGCCCTGGCCATGCTGGGCGCCGGCACCGTGGCGCTGCTCTTCGCGCTCATGACGGTGCTCAGCGTGCGGCTGGTGTGGGACGACTACCGCTTCGGCGAGACCTCGCCCGGCATCGGCGTGCCGCAGTGGTGGTATTCGATCTGGCTGCCGGTCGTCTGCGCGGGCATCTGCCTGCGCGCCTTGGGTTTGCTGGTGCGCCGCGCACGCCAGGGCGTGCCGACATGATCGCGACGCTGCTGTTCGTCGCCTTCCTGGTGTTGATGGTCGCGGGCGTGCCGATCGGCGCGGCCATGGGCCTGGCCGGCGCCGCCTGCATTGCGCTGGCCAATGGCGACGCCCAATGGTTCGGTTTGCTGGCCGTGCCTCAGAACTTCTACGCTGGCCTGGGCAAGTACCCGCTGCTGGCCATTCCCATGTTCGTGCTGGTCGGCGCGATCTTCGACCGCTCCGGCGTGGCCGCGCGGTTGGTGAACTTCGCCATCTCCATCGTGGGCCGCGGCCCCGGCATGCTGCCGCTGGTCGCCATCGGTGTGGCGATGTTCATGGGCGGCATTTCCGGCTCGGGTCCGGCCACGGCGGCCGCGGTGGGTGGCGTGATGATTGCCGCGATGGCCCGCGCCGGATATCCGATGGCCTTCTCGGCCACCGTGGTCGGCGCGGCGGCGGCGACCGACATCCTGATCCCGCCGTCGATTGCCTTCATCGTCTATTCGGTGCTGGTGCCCGGTGCCTCGGTGCCGGCGCTGTTCGCCGCCGGCATGATTCCGGGCGTGATGGTCGGCCTGGCGCTGATGGTTCCGTCGGTGTGGCTGGCCAGGCGCCACGGCATGGGCGCCGGCGAGGCGCAGCAGCCGCGCCCGCCCTTCTGGCGCAGCCTGCGCGAAGCCAGTTGGGGCCTTGCGGCGCCGGTGCTCATCCTCGGCGGCATGCGGCTGGGCTGGTTCACGCCCACCGAAGCGGCCGTGGTGGCGGTGTTCTACGGCCTGTTCGTGGGCATGGTGGTCTACCGCACGATCGGTGTGCGAGACCTGTTCGCCATCCTGCGCGACTCGGGCGAACTCTCGGGCGTGATCCTGGTGGTGGTGTCGCTCGCCGGGATCTTCGCCTACTCGCTGTCCACCCTCGGCGTGATCGACCCGGTGGCCAAGGCCGTGGCCAATTCGGGCCTGGGCGAATTCGGCGTGCTGCTGCTGATCATGGCGATGCTGGTGGCCATCGGCATGGTGCTCGACGGCGTGTCCATCTTCCTGATCTTCGTTCCGCTGCTGTGGCCCATCGTGCAGCACTTCCAGTGGGACCCGGTGTGGTTCGGGGTGATCCTCACGCTGCTGGTGGCGCTGGGGCAGTTCACGCCGCCCATGGCGGTCAATCTGATGGTGTCCTGCCGGATCGCCGGCGTGGGCATGGAAGACACGGTGCGCTGGGTCCGATGGCTGGTCGCCTCGATGGTGCTGGTCATCCTGGCGGTCAGCGCATGGCCGCAACTGGCCCTCTGGCTGCCCGAGCGACTGGGCTACTGAATCCAGATCCAACCCGAAACCAAGAAGCCATTTCAACCAAGGAGACGAGATCCCATGAAACCCCGCCGTCATTTCTTCGCATCGCTGGTGGCCACCGCCGCCGCTGCCGCATCGCTGGCCATGCTGCCGGCCGCCGCGCAGGCGCAGGCCGCCAATGCCAGCAACTACAAGTCCGAATACAAGATGTCGCTGGTGGTGGGCACCGCCTTCCCCTGGGGCAAGGGCGGCGAGATCTGGGCCAACCTGGTCAAGGAACGCACCCAGGGCCGCATCAACATCAAGCTCTATCCCGGCGTATCGCTGATCCAGGGCGACCAGACGCGCGAGTTCAGCGCGCTGCGCCAGGGCGTGATCGACATGGCCGTCGGATCGACCATCAACTGGTCGCCGCAGGTCAAGGAGCTGAACCTGTTCTCCCTGCCCTTCCTGATGCCCGACTACAAGTCCATCGACGCGCTCACGCAAGGCGAAGTGGGCAAGGACATCTTCAAGGTGCTCGACAAGGCCGGCGTGGTGCCGCTCGCGTGGGGCGAGAACGGCTATCGCGAGATCACCAACTCCAAGCGCCCGATCCGCACGCCCGAGGACCTCAAGGGCCTGAAGATCCGCGTCGTGGGCTCGCCGCTGTTCCTCGACACCTTCACCGCCCTGGGTGCCAATCCCACGCAGATGAGCTGGGCCGACGCGCAGCCCGCCTTTGCCAGCGGCGCCGTCGACGGGCAGGAAAATCCGATGTCCATCTTCACCGCCGCCAAGTTGCAGAACGTGGGCCAGAAGAACGTGACGATGTGGGGCTACGTGGCCGATCCGCTGGTGTTCGTGGTGAACAAGGACGTGTGGGATTCCTGGACCCGTGCCGACCAGGACATCGTGCGCCAGGCGGCCATCGATGCCGGCAAGCAGGAGATCGAGATCGCTCGCAAGGGCCTGGCGCAGCCCGGCCAGCCGCTGCTCAAGGACATCGCCGCGCTGGGCGTGAACATCGTGCAACTGACGCCGGCCGAGCGCGAGGCCTTCGTGAAGGCCACCCGCCCGGTCTACACCAAGTGGAAGCCGCGCATCGGCGACGCGCTGGTGACCAAGGCCGAGAAGGCCATCGCCGCGCGCTGAGCCGAGTCTAGCCCCAGCCGCCGCCCAGGGCCCGCACCAGCGCCACCGTGGCCTGGTACTGCTGGGCCTTGATGAGCAGGGCCTGGCGGCTGTTGCGCAGTTCGCTGCGGCGGGTGTCCAGCAGGTCGATCTGGCTGATGGCGCCCTCGCGGTAGCGAACGTCCGACAGGCGCGTCGCGCGCCGCGCCGAATCGACGGCCTGGGCCTGCACCCGCGACTGCTGGGCCAGCAGCCTCAGTGCCGACAACTGGTCTTCCACGTCCTTGAACGCTCCGAGCACCTGCGCGCGGTACTCGGCCATGGCGCCATCGAACTCGGCGTTGGCACTCTGCACGCCTGCTTCCCTGCGGCCGCCGTCGAAAAGCGGCAGCGAGAACAAGGCGCCCACGCCCCATGAACGCGCTGACCACTTGAGCAACTCGCCGAGGTCGGTGGAGGCATAGCCGCCGTCCGCGGTGAGTGCGATGGCCGGGAACCACGCCGCCTGCGCCACGCCGATGCGCTCCTGCGCCGCCTGCACACGCCACTGCGCCGCCTGCACGTCGGGGCGGCGCGCGAGCATCTCGGAAGGCAGGCCGGCCGGAATCTTCGGCAGTGCCGTGCGCCATGCAGTGCTGTCCAGCGAGAAGTTGGTGGGCAACTCGCCGAGCACTACGGCCAGCGCATGCTCCACCTGCGCCCGCTGGCGCTGCACCGCGAGGGCGTCGGATTCGGTGGCCGCCAGTTCGGTGCGCACGCGCTCCACGTCCAGATCGCCGACGTCGCCCGCGCGCTGGCGGCGCTCGGTCAGGTCGAGCGTGTCGCGATAGGCATCGACGGTCTCTCGCACGATGCGCGCCTCGTCGTCAAGCGCACGCACGGCCAGGTAGAGCTGCGCGGTTTCAGACTGCACGGCCAGGCGCGTGCTTTGCAGCAGCATCTCGCGCGAACGCGCGTCCAGCGACGCGGCGCGGCTGGCGCCGGCCAGGCGGCCGAACAGATCCAGTTCCCAGGAAGCGCCCAGGCCGGCCGAGAACAGGCTGGCCGGACGCGCGCCCTGCGCCTTGTCGATGCCGGCGCCGCGCGCCGCCGACGCGTTCAGGCCGACCTGCGGCGCGCGCGCCGAGTCGACCTCACGCGCCAGCGCTCTTGCCTGTGCCAGACGCGCCGCGGCCTGCTGGACGTCGGTGTTGCGATCGGCCGCGCGGGCGACCAGCGCTTCGAGTTGCGGATCCTGGAACACCGTCCACCACTGGGCGCTGTCCTGAGCGGGCGCCAGATCGCCGGGCGCACCGGCGCGGTCGGAGGTGGGCTTGACGCTTTCCTTGTACTGCGCCGGCGTGTCGAGTTGCAGGTCGATCGGCGGCGGCGTGGCGCAGCCGGCCAGAACGAGCGCGGCGAAAAGTGCCGCCAGTGGTGTGGCAAGGCGGCGCATGCCGCGCGAGGCCAGTGTCGAAGTCATGAGGTTTTCTCCTTGCAGGGCCGGCGCGTCATTCGCCCGGCCGGTGAGGTGCAGCGGGCAGCGGACGCGCAGCAGCGCCGCCTGAGATGGATGGAGGTGTGCGGCCCAGGTCGCCAGCCGGCGCGAAGGCCTCGGCCTCGTGCACTTCCTTGCCGTGCAGCTTGAGCGGGCGATTGCCCGCCAGCCGGCGCATCACCACGTAGAACACCGGCGTGAGGAACAGGCCGAAGGCCGTCACACCGATCATCCCGGCGAACACCGCCACGCCCATGGCGCTGCGCATCTCGGCGCCGGCACCGCTCGACAGCACCAGGGGCAGCACGCCCATGATGAACGCGGCGGAGGTCATCAGGATAGGGCGCAGGCGCAGCCGCGCTGCCTCGATGGCGGCCTGCACCGGCGAGCGTCCGGCAAATTCAAGCTCGCGCGCGAACTCCACGATCAGGATGGCGTTCTTGGCCGATAGCCCCACCAGCACCACCAGCCCGATCTGGGTGAACACGTTGCTGTCGCCGTCGGTGAGCCACACCCCAGTCATCGCCGCCAGGATGCCCATGGGCACGATCAGGATGATGGCCAGCGGCAGGGTCAGGCTCTCGTACTGCGCGGCCAGCACCAGGAACACCAGCAGGATCGCCAGCGGGAACACGATCGCCGCAGAATTGCCGGCCAGGATCTCCTGGTAGGTCAGGTCGGTCCATTCGAAGTCGATGCCCTTGGGCAGCGTCTCCGCGGCAATGCGCTTGATGGCGTCCTGTGCCTCGCCGGTCGAGTAGCCCGGCGCCGCGCCGCCATTGATGTCGGCGGTCAGATAGCCGTTGTAGCGCATGGCGCGCTCCGGTCCGAACGTGGAATTGACCTTCATGAGCGCCGACAGCGGCACCATCTCGCCGGTGTTGGAGCGCACCTTCAGCAGGCCCACGTCTTCGGCCCGTGCGCGATAGGGGGCGTCGGCCTGCACGCGCACGCTGTAGGTGCGCCCGAACTTGTTGAAGTCGTTCGCATACAGGCTGCCCAGGTAGATCTGCATGGTGTCGAAGATGTCCTGCACCGGCACGCCGAGCTGGCGCGCCTTGGTGCGGTCGATGTCGGCATACAGCTGCGGCACGTTGACCTGCCAGCTGGTGAACATGCCGGTCAGCTCCGGCGCCTGCATGGCCTTGCCCATGAAAGCCTTGACGGCCGCATCCATCGCCTCGTAGCCCACCGAGCCACGGTCTTCCAGCTGCAGCTTGAAGCCGCCCGTGGTGCCCAGCCCTTCCACCGGCGGCGGCGGGAACATCACGATGAACGCGTCCTGGATCTTGGCGAACTCGGCATTGAGCTGCTGCGCCACCGCACCGCCGCTCTGGTCGGCGCGCTTGCGTTCGTCGAAGGGCTTGAGCATGGCGAAGGCGATGCCCGCGTTCGAGCTGTTGGTGAAGCCGTTGATCGACAGGCCAGGGAAGGACAGCGAAGTCTCGATGTTCGGGTTCTTGGCCATCACGTCGCTCATGCGGCGGATGACTTCCTCGGTGCGGTCGAGCGTGGCGCCGTCGGGCAGCTGCGCAAAGCCGATCAGGTATTGCTTGTCCTGCCCCGGCACGAAGCCGCTGGGCACGGCCTTGAACAAGCCGGCCGTCAGGGCGATCAGGGCGAGGTAGATCGCGAACATGATCGCCTTGCGGGACAGCACGCGGCGCACGCCGCCACCGTAGGCTTCGGAGCCGCGATGGAACACACGGTTGAAGCCGCGGAACAGCCAGCCGAAGGCGCGGTCCATGCCGCGCGTGAGCGCGTCCTTGGGCTCGTCATGCCCCTTGAGCAGCAGCGCAGCCAGCGCCGGCGACAGGGTGAGCGAGTTGATGGCCGAGATCACCGTCGAGATGGCGATCGTCACCGCGAACTGCCGGTAGAACTGGCCCGTCAGCCCGGAGATGAAGGCCAGCGGCACGAACACGGCCACCAGCGTCAGCGCGATGGCGATGATCGGCCCCGACACCTCGCGCATGGCGCGGTAGGTGGCCTCGCGCGGGGTGGCGCCGGCCTCGATGTTGCGCTCCACGTTTTCGACCACCACGATCGCGTCGTCCACCACGATGCCGATGGCCAGCACCAGGCCGAACAGCGTGAGCGCGTTGATGGAAAAGCCCAGCAGGTGCAGCACCGCGAACGTGCCCACCACCGACACCGGCACCGCCAGCAGAGGAATGATGGACGCGCGCCAGGTCTGCAGGAACAGGATCACCACCAGCACCACGAGCGCGATGGCCTCGAGCAGCGTGTGCACCACCGAATCGATGGAGGCGCGCACGAACTGCGTCGGGTCGTAGGCGATGCGGTATTCCAGCCCCTCGGGCATGAAATGCGAAAGCTCGTCCATCGCCTTGCGAACGTCGGCGGAGATCTGCAGCGAGTTGGAGCCCGGCGACTGGAAGACGCCGATGCCCACCGCCGCCTTGTTGTCCAGCAGCGAGCGCAGCGAGTATTCCGACGCGCCCAGCTCGATGCGGCCCAGGTCGCGCAGGCGCGTCACCGCGCCGTCGGCACCGGTCTTGACGATGATGTCGCCGAACTCTTCCTCGCTCGACAGCCGGCCTTGCGCATTGATCGACAGTTGCAGGTCCACGCCCGGCAGGCCCGGCGACGCACCCACCACCCCAGCGGCCGCCTGGATGTTCTGCCCCCGGATGGCGGCCACCACGTCGCTGGCCGACAGCCCGCGCTGCGCCACCTTCTGCGGGTCGAGCCAGACACGCATGGCGTATTCGCCGCCGCCCCAGGCCTGCACCTGCCCCACGCCTTCGATGCGCGCCAGGCGATCCTTGACGTTGAGCACCGCGTAGTTGCGCAGGTAGTCGATGTCGTAGCGGCCGTTGGGCGACACCAGGTGCACCACCATCGTGATGTTGGGCGCGCTCTTGACGGTGGTGATGCCCAGGCGGCGCACCTCTTCCGGCAGGCGCGGCTCGGCCTGAGACACGCGGTTTTGCACCAGCTGCTGCGCCTTGTCCGGATCGGTGCCGAGCTTGAAGGTGACGGTGAGCGTCATCACGCCGTCCGTGGTGGCCTGGCTGCCCATGTAGAGCATGCCTTCCACGCCGTTGATCGACTCTTCGAGCGGCATGGCCACCGTCTCGGCGATCACCTTGGGGTTGGCGCCCGGATACTGCGCGCGCACCACGACCGAAGGCGGTGCCACTTCCGGGTATTCGGAGATCGGCAGCCCGCGCAGCGCGATCAGGCCGGCCAGGAAGATGAGCAGCGACAGCACGCCGGCAAAGATCGGCCGGTCGATGAAGAATTTCGACAAGTTCATGGCGAGTCCCTCCAGCCGGCGCCAAGGCCGGCACGGATACATCGGTATTTGGTTTGGAGTGCGGGGCGCCCGCGCCTGGTCTTCAGGCGAGGCGCGCGCCCATCAGTTGGTGGCGACGCGTGTCGTGTCGGGGGTGGCGGCCTTGGCCAGGGTGGCATCCATCGCCACCATCTGCGGCGCCACCTTCATGCCGGGGCGCACATGCTGCAGGCCGTTGACCACGACCCGCTCGCCCGCCGAAAGCCCGCTCTGCACGGCCCGCAGTCCGCGCACCGGCGCACCGAGGCTCACCTCGCGGTATTCGGCCTTGTCGCCCTGGCCCACCACCAGCACGTATTTCTTGTCCTGGTCGGTGCCGATGGCGCGCTCGCTGACCAGCAGCAGTTCGTTGCTGCGGGCCTGCCCCATCCGGATGCGCGCGAACTGGCCGGGGATGAGCTCGCCCTGAGCGTTGTCGAAGGCGGCGCGAACCCGCACCGTGCCGCTGCGCGCGTCGACCTGGTTGTCGATGAGCTGCAGCTTGCCCTGGAATGGGGTGCCGTCACTGGCGGCGGTGCCCATCTGCACGGGGATCTGGCCGATCGCCGAGCGCGAGCCGGCGCCGCCAGGCAGTTCCTTCAGCGCCTTGCCGATGGCTCGCTCGTCGACGTCGAAGCTGGCATAGATCGGGCTGACCGAAACGAGCGTGGTCAGCACCGGTGCCGCCGCGCCGGCGCCGACGAGGTTGCCCACCGTCACCTCGAGCCGGCCGATGCGGCCGGCCACCGGGGCGCGCACCTGGGTGTAGTCGAGGTTCAGGCGGGCGCTGCTCAGGGCAGCCTGGGCGGCCCGCAGATTGGCTTCTGCCTCGCGCAGCGCGTTGCTGCGCTCGTCCAGTTCACGCTGCGCGATGGCCCGTTCGTCCCAGAGGCGGGCGGCGCGGGCCTGTTCGCTGCGGCTGTAGCCGAGCCGGGCGCGAGCGGCGGCGACCTGGGCCTCGGCCCGATCGACCTCGGCCGCGTAGGGCGCCGGATCGATGGTGACGAGCAGGTCGCCCTGGCGCACCAGGGCGCCTTCGGTGAAATGCGCCTGCAGCACGGCGCCAGCCACGCGGGGGCGAACGTCCACGCGCTGCACGGCTTCCAGGCGGCCGGAGAATTCATCCCACGTCCGCACCGATTCGGCCTGCACGGTGGCCACCGACACGGGCACGGCCGGCGCTTCGGCCGGCATGTTGCTCGCCTGGGCCTTGCGGGCGTCCAGGCCAATGATCGCGGCGGCCAGGGCGGCAATGGCCGTCATGGCGGTCAAGGTGGGCCACAGGCCCTTGCGGACAGACGTCGATAGCTGTTGGCGGGTCATGAAGAGGTTCCTTTTGGGTCCGAAGGGATGCAACAGGCCAACCGGCGCGGGTGGCGCCAGTGGCAATACGAAAGGCTTGGCAGAAAGTAGAGGGGGGCGGCGGCCCGAACGCGAGGGCTCGCCGCGGCGCTCAGTCGGCCGGAGGCGGCGCTGCGCTGAGGAATGTGCGCAGATGCTGCTTCACGGCCAGACCACAGGGACATTCGCCGCTGGCGCCCTGGGCCAGCGAATCTTCCCAGCCGGCGGAGCTGGGCAGCACGACCTCGGTCACCGCATTGCCGGCACTGCGAAGTCGATGGGCATAGGCCAGCCCCTCGTCGCGCAGCGCATCGTCCTGGCCCACCATCACCAGCGTGGGCGCCAGGCGCGACAGGCGCAGCGACGTACCGGGCACCGCATAGGGGTGCATCGCATCGGCCAGCTTGCCGAGGTACTTGGCCCAGCCGGCGGCCCATTTGCAAGGCGAGTCGGCATCCGCATCACGCGCCTCGCGCAGGGATGCCGAGCCGGTGCACGGATCGAGCATGGGCGACAGCAGGAGCTGCCCGGCCAGCGGCGGATGGCCACGGTCGCGGGCGATCATCGCCACCGCCGCCGCGAGGTTGCCGCCGGCTTCCTCGCCCGCCAGGTACATGTGCGAATCCTTGCCCGCCAGCTTCACGCGGCTCTTGTAGAGCCAGGCCAGCATGTCGTAGCCCACCTCGATGGGCTCCGGGAAGGGCTTTTGCGGATAGGCCAGCGAGGCAACCACCGCGCCGCTTTCCGCCAGAAGACGGGCCACCATGCGGCCATCGTCCAGGTCGCCGCAAGCAAAGGTGCCGCCATGGAAATGCAGCACCAGCGGCCCACCGGCGGCCTTGCGCTCGCCGTACAGGCGCACCAGCACAGGCTCGTGGCCCGGCAGCTTGACCTCCATCTCGCGCTCGCCTTCCCCCAGCTCCTGCGAGGGGTTGGCGGACGACGCGATGCGGTCGTCGGTGGCGGTGGCGGGCGTTCGGGGCGACATGGCTAGACCTTGTAGTTCGGCATGGGGGAATGCGTGTTGATGGTTCCGATATTAGGCCCTGGGGCTTTTGTCGGAAGTGCCCCTGCACACGCAAGTCTGTTTCCGATGGACGAACAATCGCGGCTTGGCTGCATGTGAGAATCCCGCTCCCCGGCACTGCCGGGCCATGAGGAGAAGCACAAAGCATGGACCCCATCCTTGCCATGCGCACATTCGTGCGTGTCGTCGAATCCGGCAACTTCACCCGCGCCGCGGAGTCGCTGAACCTGCCCAAGGGCACGGTGACCAAGCAGATCCAATCGCTGGAAGAGCGGGTGCGCTCCAAGCTGCTCAACCGCACCACGCGCCGCGTGTCGGTCACGCCGGACGGTGCGGCCTACTACGAGCGCGCCGCCCGACTGCTGAGCGACTTCGACGAGCTGGAGTCGAGCATGACCAACGCGCAGTCCAGCCCCAAGGGCCAACTGCGGATCGACATCGGCTCTTCCACGGCGCAGCTTCTTGTCATTCCGCGGCTCAAGGAATTCTGCGACCTGTACCCCGAGATCCAGGTCGACATGGGCGTGACCGATCGGCCGGTGGACCTGCTGGGCGAAAACGTGGACTGCGTGATCCGCGTGGGCCAGCTCAAGGACCAGTCGCTGGTGGCGCGGCGCATCGGCACGCTGCCCTTCGTGACGGTGGCCTCGCCGGACTACATCAAGCGCTACGGCATGCCGCAGCACCCCAGCGAGCTGGAAAAGCGCCATCACGTGGTGGCCTACTTCACGCAGCGTTCGCGCGGGCCGTATCCGCTGCAGTTCAGGAAGGACGACGAGGAGCTGGAGATCATGGTGACCTACCGGGTGGCCGTGAACGAGGCCAACGCGCACTTCTCGTCGGTGCTGGCGGGCTTCGGCATCTCGCAGTGCGTCACCTTCCAGGCGGCGCCGCACCTGGAGCGCGGCGAACTGGTCCAGGTGCTGCCCGAGTGGACCTGCGACCCGCTGCCGATGTACGTGGTCTATCCGCCCAACCGGCATCTGAGCCCCAAGGTGCGCGCCTTCGTCGACTGGGCGGCGCAGCTTTTTTCGGAGCACCCGCACCTGCAGGGGCGCTAGTGGCGCGGCGCGGTGGCGGCAGAGCGCCCTCGCGCATCAACGCCGGCAGATGCCCAGCACCAGTTCCTGCTCGGTACAGGGACGCACCGGCGCACCGGGCACGCCCACGGAGCCGGCGGGGCTCGCCGCAGGCATGGCGCTGGCCGCGATGCAGGCGCGCAGCTTCTTTTCCACCGGCGGGTAGTAGCGCCAGCCCTGCCCAAGCGAGGGCAGTTCCAACTTCACCTGTTTCCACTTGGGATGGCCGCTCGCCTGCAGCTTGTCGAAGTTGCTGCACAGCGATTCGGCAAAGCGGCTCAGATGGCCGACGGTGGCCTTCAGGCCGTAGTCGTAGGTGACGAGGTAGGCCTTGACCGACCAGGTGGGCACATCGCTTTCGAGCCATGACGCATAGCTGGCCGAGCGGATGGTGGCCGGAAAGTAGGTCTTGCGCGCCCGCGCGGCCTCGGGCACCCCTTCGTCGAGCTTGAGCAGCTTGATGTATTTGCGGGCCTCGGGCTTCATGTCGGTGAACAGCTTGGCCGGTTGGCCGGCCACGATGATCGCCACGTCGATGGTCTTGTCGACCGTCAGCTTGGCCAGCGCCTCCTCGTTCGTCAGGTACTGGGCGCTGCCTTCGGGCAACGGCTCCTGGAACATCAATTGATAGAGCGTGCGCGAGGTCAGCGCCGTGCCGCTGCCCAAGGGGCCCACGCCGATCTTCTTGTTCTTGATTTCGTGGATGCCGGTCATCAGCGAATCGGCGCGCACGACGAAATAGATCTCCTCGTCGTAAAGGGGAAGGATGAGCCGCAGCGGCCGGATGATGTTGCCCGCTTCGGCGTTGCCCGTCTTCGCCTCGTCCAGGTAGGCCTGGAACACGTCGGACTGCACCAGCGCCAGCTTGACGCCGGGCTCGAAGCGCATGCGCCGCACGTTCTCCGCGGAGCCCTTGGATTCGAGCACCTCCAGCTCGATGTCCGCGGGCGCCGCGACCCATTTGGCAAGGTCGCGGCCGATCTGGATGTAGGTACCGCTCGGCGATGCGGTGACGATCTTGTATTGCGCCGGTTGGGCGGCCGCGCCATGCATCGACATCAGCATGGCCAGGCCGATGCACGCGAAGAGGGATCGGATCGTCATGGGACGCTCTCCTGCTCAGGGTTGGACGCACAAGGACATGGCGGCAAGCGCATCGCTGCAGCCAGGTGCGGGGGTGGGCGCGGCGCTGGTTGCTGCATCGGAAATCGGAGCGGGCGCGGTGTCTGCCGGTGCCGGGGCCGCGGCCGGGGCCGGGGCACTTTCAGCTTGGGCGATCGACGGCGCGAGGTCCGGGGCAGGCGCGACGATCGCAGGGGCGGGGCTCGTAAGGCTCGGGGAGGTCGCGGGGCTCGCGGGGCTCGCTGGAGCATCGTTCCCGGCAAGCGATGGCGCAGGGGCTGGCACCGTGACGCCCGCCGGCGCGACTTCCGCCAGGGCGGGTTGTATTGGCGTGGGCGTCGGCTTCGGCGTGGGGGTCGCCGTCGCCGCCGGAGCGAGCGTCGGCGCTGGAGTCGGCGTCGGCGCGGGCGTCGGAGCCGGGTCAGGTGGCACTGCCGCCTGTTGCGAGCGATCGGCGCGCGCAGGCGTCCGGGCGGGAGGGGTCGGCACGGCGACCTCTTCCACTGGCGCCCGCATAGCCTCTTGCTGTTGCCGGAGGGTGCTCTTGAGCGCGGCGACGCGCGGGTCGGCGCTGGCGGCGTCCCCCAGGCTTCTCATGATCCGCTCGACAGCGCCCAATTCGCCCTGGTCGAGGGCACGCTGCATCTGCTCCACCTGCTCCCCAAGCTGCGTCAGTCGCTCGGCATCGCGCTGGCGCTCCGCATAGAGGTCGTAGACCAGCATCACGCCGAACAGCAGCAGCAGGAGCATGGCAATGCCCATCATCACCGGGCTGCCGCTGCGCCCGTTGCGCTCCCACCTCTCGGGCACGTCGGATGCGGGGGGTGGGCGCTCGATCATTCGCTGGCGGGCCATCGGCCGACCCAGGGCCGTGCCGGTCGCGAGGGCGGACTTGCCGAGCATCGGCAACCGGGCGTCGAGCCTGGCGGGAATGCTCACGTCGATGACTTCGCCGTCCCACTGGTCGAGGCCGCAAAAACGGCAAAAGCGATCCCCATCCTGCAGCAGCTCGGCGCAATGCCTGCAGGGCACCAGGGACTGCGTGTCGGAGAAGTCCACAGGTTCGTCTTGGAGCAGGAGCGATGCCTGGACACCCCAGGCTTGAGTTCATTGTGAACCTGCGGATGCTCAGAGAACACTGTCGCCTTGGCATACGCCAAAAGCAGAGCGCCCCGCCAAGGCGGGGCGCTTCGGAAAGGCCGATCGGCGAAGGATCAGTGCTGCAGGATCTTGTTCAGGAAGTCCTTGGTGCGCGCCTGGCGGTTCTCGGGATGGCCGAAGAACTCTTCCTTGGAGCAATCTTCCAGGATGCGCCCACCCACGTCGATGAAGATCACGCGATTGGCCACCTTGCGGGCAAAGCCCATCTCGTGCGTCACGACCATCATGGTCATGCCTTCATTGGCCAGGCCGACCATCACGTCGAGCACCTCGCCCACCATCTCGGGATCGAGCGCGGACGTCGGCTCGTCGAACAGCATGACGATCGGGTCCATGCTCAGCGCCCGGGCGATCGCCACGCGCTGCTGCTGGCCACCCGACAACTGGCCGGGAAACTTGTCCTTGTGGGCCATGAGGCCGACGCGATCGAGCATCTTCAGGCCGCGCGTCTTGGCTTCGTCGAGCGAGCGGCCAAGCACCTTCACCTGCGCGATGGTCAGGTTCTCGGTGACCGACAGGTGCGGAAAGAGCTCGAAGTGCTGGAACACCATGCCCACCTTGGAGCGCAGCTTGGGCAGGTCGGTCTTGGGATTGTTGACATGGATGCCGTTGACGACGATGTCGCCCTTCTGGATGGGCTCCAGCGCGTTCACGGTCTTGATGAGCGTGGACTTGCCCGAACCCGACGGGCCGCACACGACGACGACGTCGCCCTTGTTGATGCTCACGTTGCAGTCGTTGAGCACCTGGACCGGGCCATACCACTTGGAAACGTTCTTGATATCGATCATGGAGTCAGACATGGCTGTACCTCGGTTCGGTCAACGGATGATGGCGATCTTCTTGTGCAGGCGCTTGACCAGCCAAGACAGAGCAAAGCAGATGACAAAGTAGACGACGGCCGCAAGCAGGTACGACTCGACCGGTCGGCCCATGTTCTTGCCGGCGGTCTCGAAGCCCTTGAGCAGGTCGTAGGCGCCGATGGCGTACACCAGCGACGTGTCCTGGAAAAGGATGATGGTCTGCGTGAGCAGCACCGGCAGCATGTTGCGGAAGGCCTGCGGCAGGATGACCAGCGTCATGTTCTGCTTGTAGGTCATGCCCACTGCCTGCCCGGCGAAGACCTGGCCGCGCGGGATCGACTGGATGCCCGCGCGCATGATCTCGCTGAAGTAGGCCGCCTCGAAGGCGATGAAGGTGATGATGGCCGAGTATTCCGCGCCGATGGGCCGCCCGATGATGTAGGGCACGATCAGGAAGAAACCCAGGATCACCATCACCAACGGGATGGACCGCATGCCGTTGACGTAGATGGCGGCCGGGATGTCCAGCCACTTCTTGCCCGACAGGCGCATCAGCGCCAGCAGGGTGCCGAAGAACACGCCGCCGGCCGTGGCCACCGCCGTGAGGAACAGGCTGAAGTAGAAGCCCTTGAGGATGAAACTGGTGACGAGGTCCCAGTTGTAGAAGGAAAAATCAAGGTTCGTCATGTCAGTGGCCTCCTCCGGTACCGGCAGCGACAAAGCCCGGCACGCGCGACCTCTTCTCGATGAAGGCCATGATGCGGTTGATCACCAGCGCGGAGAAGATGTACAGCAGCACCACGCCGATGTAGATCTCCATGTTGCGCGAGGTTTCCTCGCCCGCCTGCAGATAGAACTGCGTCAGCTCCGCGATCGACACCGCGAAGGCCACCGACGAGTTCTTGAAGATGTTCATGGATTCGGACGTGAGCGGCGGCAGGATGATCCGGTAGGCCATCGGCAGGATGACGTAGCGGTAGTACTGCGGCGTGGTAAAGCCCATCGCCATGCCCGCGTAGCGCTGGCCCTTGGGCAGCGCCTGGATGCCCGAGCGCACCTGCTCGGCGATGCGCGCCGACGTGAACAGGCCCAGCGCGATCACCACGAGGATGAAAGGCGGGAAATCGCGCATGACGGGGAACAACGACGGCACGACGTGATACCAGAGGAAGATCTGGACCAGCAATGGAACGTTGCGGAAAAGCTCGACCCAGACATTGCCCAGGCGAACCAGCCAGGGGTTGTCGGGCAGCGTGCGGATGATGCCGATGATGGAGCCCACGATGAGCGCCAGCGCCAGCGCGCAAAGCGACACCGAAACCGTCCAGCCCCAGGCCGACATCATCCAGTTCAGATAGGTGTAGGCGTCGCCGGTGCCGAAGCAGCCGGGCACGATTTCACCGTCGATCGTGTCCTTGCAGAAGACCTGCCAATCCCATGCCATCTCAGGCTCCTCGCTGTTGTTGTGTTGTTGCCGGATAGACAAACGCCCGCCTGGAAGCGGGCGCTTGTCATTCAATCATGCCAAATCACTTCTTGGCAAAGTCTTCCGCCGGCTTGTTGTTCGGATTGGCCCAGGCAGCCTTGGTGGCTTCGGACAGCGGCAGGCCCAGTGCGACGTTGTTCGGCGGCACGGGCTGGACCATCCACTTGTCGTACAGCTTGGCGAGCGAGCCGTCCTTCATCTGACGGGCGATGCTCTCGTTGACCGCCTTGGCGAAGGCCGGGTCGTCCTTGCGCATCATGCAGGCGATGGGCTCGACCGACAACTCGGGACCGACGATGGCGAAGTCCTTGGGGTTCTTGGCCGTCGAGATGTTCTTGGCCAAGATGGAGGCGTCCATCACGAAAGCGTCGGCACGGCCCGATTCGAGCAGCAGGAAGCTGTCGGAGTGGTCCTTGCCCATGACTTCCTTGAAGTCGATGCCCTGGGCGCGCTCGTTCTTGCGCAGGATCTGGACGGACGTGGTGCCGGTGGTGGTGGCCACGGTCTTGCCGCTCAGGTCCTTCAGGTCCTTGATGCCGGAATTGGCCTTGACGGCGATTCGCACCACTTCCATGTAGGTGTTGTAGGCGAACTCGACATCCTTGGCGCGGGTGGCGTTGTTCGTGGTGGAGCCGCATTCGAGGTCCACGGTGCCGTTTTGCACCAGCGGGATGCGGTTCTGCGAGGTCACCAGCACGTAGTTGACGCTGAGCTTCTTGCCCACGGCCTTGCTCAGGTCGTCGACGATGCGCTCGCCCATTTCGGTGTGGAAGCCCACGTACTTGCCGTTGCCCAGGGTATAGGACAGAGCGGACGAATCCCGCACGCCCAGTGCGATGGTGCCGCTGGCCTTGATCTTGGCGAGCGTGTCGTTCGCCTGCGCCATGGCGCTGCCGGTGGCAAGCGCGACGACGGCGAGTGCGACGAGTTGTTTCTTCATGCGGGTGACTCCTAGGTTACGTATGGAAACGAGAGAGCAAATTCTAGTCAAGCATTTGCCTTGTGCCACGGGACCAACCCGGTGCGTGCGGCACCCGGTTGGCGCAGACCTGCTCCGGACTCGCTCCGGGACGGTGCGCTGGCCGATGCGGCCTGCCCGCGGTGGTGCCTTCTTCAAGCACCCTTTGTGCCCGCACCGTCTTTCTTGCCCGCCGACAGCCGCACGGGCCGCGTGAGCGTCTCGGGAACCAGAAGGGCCTCCATCTCCGCGCGGGTCATGATGCCCAGCGATTCGGCCACTTCGTCGATGCCCCCGCCGGTGGCCAGGGCAGTCTTGGCGATCAAGGCCGCCTTCTCGTAGCCGATGATGGGGTTCAGGGCGGTCACCAGGGTCACCGACTCGCGCACCCGCCTGGCGAGGAAATCGCGGTTGGCCTCGATGCCTTCCACGCAGTTGACCCGAAGCGTCTGGCAGGCGCGCGCGAGGTGGTCGATGCTCTTGAACAGGCTCCAACCCATGATGGGCTCGAAGGCATTGAGCTGCAACTGCCCCGCCTCCGACGCCATGGTCACCGTCACGTCGTTGCCGATCACCTCGAAGGCGACCTGGTTCATCACCTCCGGAATCACCGGATTCACCTTGCCGGGCATGATCGAAGAGCCAGCCTGCCGCGCCGGCAGGCGAATCTCGCCGAAGCCCGCCTGCGGCCCGCTGGAAAGCAGGCGCAGGTCGTTGCAGGTCTTGCTGAGCTTGGCCGCCACCCGCTTGAGCACGCCCGACAGCTGCACGAATGCGCCGGTGTCCTGCGTGGCCTCGACCAGGTTGACCGCCGGCTTGAGCGGCACGCCGCTGTCCTCGGCCAGATGGCGGCAGGCCAGCGCGGCATAGCCCTCGGGCGCGTTGATGCCGGTGCCGATGGCGGTGGCGCCCAGGTTGATCTCCTCGATCAATGCCCTGGCTTCGCTCAGGCGCGCCTCGTCCTCGCCAATCATCACCGCGTAGGTCTGGAACTCCTGGCCGAGCGTCATGGGCACGGCATCCTGCAGCTGGGTGCGGCCGATCTTCAGGATGTCGGCGAATTCCGCTGCCTTGGCCTCGAAGGCGCCGCGCAGCTGCGCCATGGCTTCGAGCAGCGCCACGATGGCGAACCACAACGCAAGGCGCACCGCCGTCGGGTAGACGTCGTTGGTGCTCTGCGAGGCGTTGACGTGGTCGTTGGGATGCAGCACGTCATAGCGGCCCTTGGGCTGGCCCAGCTTTTCGAGGGCCAGGTTGCAGATCACCTCGTTGGCGTTCATGTTGGTCGACGTTCCGGCACCGCCCTGGATCACGTCGACCACGAACTGCTCCAGATGGCGCCCGGCGATGAGTTCGTCGCAGGCGGCTTCGATGGCCCTGCAGTGCGCCACGCCGATCACGCCCAGTTCGGCATTGGCGCGGGCAGCCGCCTTCTTGACGAAACCCAGGGCCCGGATCAGGTCGGGCATGGCCGATATCGGGGTCCCTGAGATGGGAAAGTTCTCGATGGCGCGGGCAGTGTGAACGCCCCAGTAGGCGCTGGCAGGAATCTGCCGCTCGCCCAGGAAGTCGTGTTCGGTCCTGAAATTGGAATCCATGATGGTTGGGGCGCGGAGGCCCTTTGGGATGGCGACGAAGAGTGGGCGGGACTGTAGACGCGGCCCGCCAGACAGGCCAATGCCCAATGTTCATGCAGACCATGCATAGTTTGTGCAGTGCACAAACCAGCAGGCCGTTTGCCGTTCAGGTGACGGCGTCGGGTGGCATGGCCACCAGGTAGTCCCAGAGCGCGGCCGCCGCATGCTTGGGTTGCGACGGCTCGCCCGCCAAGGCGGCTGCCGACGGCCGTTGGCGGTAGGCGCGAATTTCCATCGAGGCTTCCAGCCGATCGATTTCCGGTGGCAAGGCGCTCACCAGCGTTCGGGACTTGACCTCCTTGCGCACCGAGCTGAAGGGCAGGAAGGCAATGCCGTGCCCCTCCATGGCCATCGCCTTGAGGCTTTCCGCCATGTCGGTCTCGTAGACACGATCGAGGTGCATGGCTTGCGGGGCGGCGTGCAGCAACTGGTCGACGATGCGGCTGAGGTAGGCGTCCGGCGAATAGGCCAGGTAGGGCAAGGGGCGGCCCAGGCTGCCCGGCAGGCAGAAACGAGGCGCACCATCGGCATCCGGCTTCACCCAAGGCGCCACGACCTCGTGGCCCAGGGTGACCATCTCGTAGCGGTTGGTGTCCAGCTCCAGCGGCAGTGCGGGATGGTGGTAGACGATGAGCAGGTCGCAGCCGCCCTCCATCAGCCGATGCACCGCATCGTGGACGTTCAGCGCGAGCAGTCTGCTCTTGATGGGGCCGAAGCCCTGGCGCAGCCGCGAGACCCAGGAGGGAAAGAACGTGAAGGCCAGCGTGTGCGGCACGGCAAATTCGATCACGTCATGCCCGGCAGAGGCATGACCGCGCAGCATGGCCCGGGCCGTGTGCAGGCCCTGCAGGGTCTCGATGGCCTGCGGGTACAGCGTCTGCCCGGCGGCGGTCAGACGCGTGGGGTAGGAGCTGCGGTCCACCAGGTCGGTGCCGGCCCAGGCTTCGAGCGCCTGGATGCGACGCGAAAACGCCGGCTGGGTCACGTGCCGAAGCTGGGCCGAGCGGCTGAAGCTGCGCGTCTCGGCCAGGCTGACGAAATCCTCAAGCCACTTGGTTTCCATCGCGCGGATTATGGCGATCCGCGCCGACCTTTCTCAGGCCTTGCGCTTGCGTTGCAGATCGATCTTGCCGACCCGGTCGGTCAGCACGGCCAGGGTGCGCTCGAACGCCTCGATCTCTTCGGGCGCGAGTTCGGCCAACCAGAGGTTCTGCATCTTTCGCCCCATGCGGTTGCAGTGCTGAACGGTCTCGCGGCCTTCAGGGGTCAGGAAAAGCCGCACCCAGCGCGCATCTTCCTCGCCGATCTCCCGGCGAATCAGGCCTCGCTTGACCAGCGAGGTGACGAGCTTGGAGACGAGTGTCTTTTCCAGGTACGCCGCCTCCACCACCTGCGACTGCGTGATGCCGGGGTGGGCATAGGCCAGGCGAAGGACGCGCAGGTCGCGCACGGTCACGCCGCGAGCCTCTTCGTAGGCGACGGAAGAGATGCGCTTGGCCTGTTCGTTCAGGACGTCGAGGCGAAAGGTCAGATAGTCGATGGCCGGCCGAGACAAGCGAAGACCCCCGATGAGTGAAGATGGCGGTGAGTCTCGCCTCACCGAATGCGCAGACAACGATAGCAGGCGTCGACGACCGTTGCCTCCATGTTTGCTCTCACCGCCGATCTTCATTGCCCGTCGACCAGGTACGTTTCCGTCAGCATGGCCCAGTACGCCGCCCCGATGGGCAGGTTGCCGTCGTTGAAGTCGTACCCCGGGTTGTGGACCATGCAGGCGCCGTGCTCTTCGCCCCGGCCATTGCCGATGTTGAGGTAGCAGCCCGGCCGCTTTTCCAGCATGAATGCGAAGTCTTCGCTGGCTGGCACGGCGGGCGCCTGCGCCACCACGTGCGCGTCGCCCACCAGGGCGCGGGCGACGTTGCGGGCGAACTCGGTTTCGTCCGGCGTGTTGACCAGCACCGCGTAGCCGGGCCGGAAGTCGATCTCGCCGCGCACGCCGTAGCTTTCGGCCTGGGCCGCCACCACCGCCTTGAGCCGCTGCTCCAGCAGCACCCGCGTCTCTCGCTGCAGCGCGCGCATGCTGATTTCCAGCGTAGCCGTCTGCGGAATGACGTTGTTGGCCTGGCCGGCGTGGATCGCGCCGACGGTGATGATGGCCATTTCCAATGGATCGACATTGCGCGCGACGATCGTCTGCAACGCCATCACGATGCTGGCTGCCGCAACGATCGGGTCCTTGGCGTGATGCGGCATGGCGCCGTGCCCGCCCACGCCGTGCAGCGTGACGGTCGCGTAGTCGGACGATGCCATCGCCGAGCCGGTGCGAAACAGCAGTTCGCCCTGCGGCCGCCCGGGGGCGTTGTGCATGGCGTAGATCGAGTCGCAAGGGAATTTCTCGAACAGGCCGTCTTCCATCATGCGGACCGCGCCGCCCAGGCCTTCCTCGGCCGGCTGGAAGATCAGGTTGAGCGTGCCGGAGAAGTCGCCCTGCTCGGCCAGATACTTGGCCGCGCCCAGCAGCATGGCGGTGTGGCCGTCGTGGCCGCAGGCGTGCATGATCCCGGGCCGGTTGCTGCGGTAGGCCAGGCCGGTTTTCTCCTCGATGGGCAGCGCGTCCATGTCCGCGCGCAGGCCGATCTTGCGCGCGCCGTTGCCGCGCTTGAGCTGCCCGACCACGCCGGTACCGCCCAGGCCGCGATGCACGTCGTAGCCCCACGCCGCAAGGCGCTCGGCCACCAGCGCGCTGGTCTGGTGTTCCTCGAACCCCATCTCGGGGTTCTGGTGGATCGTGTGGCGCACGGTCAGGAATTCCTTGCCGTGCTCGCGCATGTAGTTCAGATAGGTTTCGGCACTCTTGGGCATCTTGATGATCGGTTTTGAACGGGTGGTTGGCTGAAATGGCTGGGCCGGCGAATCAGGGGCGCAGCGCCATCGTGGCGGGCAGGCGAGTCCACGGCAGGTCCGCCGGGTCCGCGGCCATGGGACCCGCGGCTTTGGCCACCAGGATGTGGCTGGCGATGGGGGCGAAGTCGGCGCGGAAATGCACCGAGCTCTTGTTGACCAGCAACTTCATCTGCTCGGGCTCGATGCCGACGAAGCGGAAGAACTCGCGATCCAGCATCTGGGTCTTGAGGCTGGACACGGCCACCAGCACGCCCTGGATGTCCAGGCAGGCGCTGGGGCCCAGGGTGACGGTGCCGCCCATGCCCATCGGGCCCTTGAGCGTGACCTTGCCGTCCGACAACTGGCGCACGATGGCGGTGGCCTTGACCGGCGCATCGCTGAATTGCCCACCCCAGGTGGGCACCGATTCGCCCAGCGTGATGTCGATGCTCGCGCCGACGCCGGCCGCATGGGCCTGCGCGGCAACTTCCGCATCGGCCATCACGCCCAGCGCCACCTTGCCGGGGTAGCGCGCACCCGCCTCCAGGGCGAGCAGCGCGTGGAGCATGCCGGTCGTGTTGGCGTCGCCGCCGGCGCCGGGGTTGTCCTGCGTGTCCGCGATGACCACCGGCCTGTCGGTCGTGGCCGCCACGGAAAGCGCCTCGCGAACGGCAGCCTCGGGGCTGCGCAGGTCCAGTCGCCATTGGTCGCGCGGCTGGTCGACGCGCGCGAACAGGGCATCGACCGCCACCTCGGCGCCATCGCCATAGCCCCAGATGACCGGACCGCATTCGGCAATGTCGGCAGCCGGGAATCCCATGGCGAAGTTCAGGACGCCATCGTGGCGGGTGTCGAGCGCCTTGAGTTCGTCGTAGACGGCGTCGGCCGGCGCCATCATCGTGCACTGCGCGTTGAGCGACAGCAGGAAGGACAAGCGCCGGATGGCGATGGGCTCGCGCTCGCCACGCGCCAGGCGCCGCTCGAGCAAGCGACCGGCCAGGCGGCCGGTATCGGCCATGTCGACGTGCGGGTACGTGCGGTAGGCGGCAAGCCCGTCGGCCTGCGCCAGCATCTGCGCCGTCACGTTGGCGTGCAGGTCCAGGCTGGCGACGATGGGCACCTCCGGGCCGACCACGGCACGGATGCGCGCGAGCAGTTCGCCTTCCGGATCTTCCAGGTGCTCGGTCACGGCGGCGCCGTGCAGGTCCAGGTAGACGGCATCGACGCCGCCGTTGGCGCGCGCCGCCTGCAGGTCTTCGATCATCTCGCGGGCGATGCGCTCGAACGCGTCTTCGGTGACGTGTGCCGACGGATTGGCCCCCGCCCAGACCGAGCCCACCAGCGACCAGCCGCGCTCGTCCGCCAGATCGATGAAGCCGCCGATGGGAATGCCGCGGCCTCGGTAGGCCTCGACGATCACAGGGCCGCGGCGGTAAGGCGGAAAGCCCGAACCGGCCTCGAAGGCGGCCCAGTCGGCCTTGGTCGGCGCGAAGGTGTTGGTTTCATGCTGGAAACCGGCAACGAAGATTCTCATGGGTTGTTCTCTTTTGAGACGCGAATGAAATGACGCTCGGGACGCAGGCGGTTCACCCGCGCCCGAATGCAAAGCCCTGGCCGGGCGCCGCGGCCAGAAGCGCGCGTGTGTAGTCCTCGCGAGGCGACAGCAGCACCTCGTGCGCACTGCCCTGCTCGACGATGCGCCCGTGCTGCATGACGATCACGCGGTCGCAGATCTGGCTGGCCACCCGCAGGTCGTGCGTGATGAACAGAATGCCGACGCCCGTGGTCTGCTGGATCTCGTCGAGCAGCCTCAGGATCTGCGCCTGCACCGACACATCGAGGGCAGACACCGCCTCGTCCGCAATGAGCACCTTGGGCTCGCATGCCAGGGCGCGTGCGATGGAGATGCGCTGGCGCTGTCCGCCCGAAAACTCGCTCGGGTAGCGGTGCAGCACCTCGGGCTTGAGCCGCACGAGGCGCATCAGCTCTTCTGCCCGCTTCCAGGCCTGTTCGCGTGGCACGCCGAAGTTGAGCGGGCCTTCGATGATCGATGCGCCCACCGTCTGGCGCGGGTTGAGCGAGCGGTACGGGTCCTGGAAGATCACCTGCACATCGCGGCGAAACGGCGACAGGCCGCGCCCGCGCAGGTGCGCCACCGAACGGCCGTTGGCGTGGATCTCGCCGCCCGTCGGCTCGATCAGCCGTGCGATACAGCGTGCCAGCGTCGACTTGCCGGAGCCCGATTCACCCACAATGCCGACCGTCTCCCTCGGACGCACGACCAGGGTGGCTTCCTTGACGGCCTGGACCTCGCGCCGTTTGCCGGGCCAGCTGCCGCTCACGTAGGTCTTGACGATGTTGCGCGCGTCGAGCAGCGGGAAGGTATCGGTGATCGGCGGCCGGTTGTGCGGCGCCAGTTCAGGCACGGCATCCAGCAGCATCCGCGTGTACGGCTGGGTCGGCTGGGTGAGCACGGTACGCGCTGGGCCGCGTTCGATCATCTTTCCCAGCTCCAGCACGACCACTTCGTCGGCGATCTCGGCCACGACGCCGAAGTCGTGGGTGATGAACAGAACGGCCGTGCCGCTGTCGTTTTGCAGTTCGCGGATGAGGCCGAGGATCTCCGCCTGCGTCGTCACGTCCAGCGCCGTCGTCGGTTCGTCGCAGATGAGCAGTGCCGGCTTGAGGATGAGCGCAATGGCGATCACGATGCGCTGGCGTTGCCCGCCCGAGAGCTGGTGCGGGTACGCCGCAAAGATGCGTTCCGGATCCGGCAGTCGCACCCGCTGCATGATCTCCAGGATCATGCGCCGACGCTGCGCGCGGTCGAGCGTGACGTGCTGGGCCAGCATCTCGTCGATCTGCTCGCCGCAGGTCATGACCGGGTTGAGGGCGGTCATCGGCTCCTGGAAGACCATCGACATCGCGGGCCCACGCAGCGCGCGGAACTCCGTCTGCGGTGCGCCCACGAGCTCGCGCCCCAGCAGTTGGATGGAACCGGCGGTGGGCGCCAGGCCCTCTGGCAGAAGCCCCATCACCGCGCTCGCGATGACCGACTTGCCGGAGCCGGATTCGCCCAGCAGGCACACGATCTTTCCGGGGCGCACCTCGAACGAGATGTTCTGCACCGCATACGGACGGTCGCCGCCGCGCGGCAGCGATATGGCCAGGTTGCTCACCGCCAGGACGGGGTCGTGCACCTGGGCCGCGTTGGCATTGAGGTTTGCGTTCATGGTCGGCCTACTCGCCTCGCTTGTTGAACTTGGGGTCGAGCGCATCGCGCAAGCCGTCACCCAGCACGTTGATGGACAGCACCGTCAAGGCCAGCAGCGCGCCAGGGAACAGCACGTTGTGCGGATACTGGTTGAACTGCGCCCGCCCCTCGGCCATGATGTTTCCCCACGTCGCGGTCTCGGCTGGCAAGCCCACGCCCAGGAAGGAAAGAATGGCTTCCACCAGGATGGCGGAGGCGCAGACGTAAGTGGCCTGGATGACCAGCGGGGCCACCGCGTTCGGCAGGATGTGCCGCAGCATGATCTTCCACGTGGGCGTGTCGAGCGCGACGGCCGCTTCCACGTAGGGCTCCTCGCGCACGCTCAGCACCACCGAGCGCACCAACCTGGCCACGCGCGGAATCTCCGGCACGGCAATGGCCAGGATCACGGTGGTCATGCTGCCGCCGAACATCGCGACCAGGCTCACCGCGAAGAGGATGCCCGGAATGGCCATCACGCCATCCATGAGCCGCATGATCACGCCATCCAGCCGACGGAAGTAGCCCGCCACCAGTCCGATCGAAAGGCCGAAGACCAGCGTGATCGCCGCCACCGCCACGCCGACCACCAGCGAGACGCGGGCGCCATAGACCACGCGGCTCCAGATGTCACGCCCCAGGCTGTCGGTGCCCATGACGAACAGGTGCTGGAAGGTCTCGCCGCTCAGGCTGTTGAATTCGCCGAACGTGCCGGGCAGCAGATTGCCGCTGGCCGGATCCATTTCGGTCGGATCGATGGTGCCCAGCCAAGGCGCAGCCAGCGCCATCAGCATGAGCAACGCCAGGAAGCCGCCGCCCAGTCGCACCGACCAGTTGGACAGCACCTTGGAGAGCAAGGTACGGCGCTTTCGCGGCGGCGGCGCCGCTTCGGCTTCGGCCGCCGGGCCGCTGTCGAGAGTCAAAGATTCAGACATCGAGGTCATCCCGTCATGCTTTGCTTGTTGCGGGTCGGTGGTCATCAGTACCTGATGCGTGGGTCGAACACGAGGTAGCTGATGTCCACCAGCAGGTTGATCAGCACGTAGATCACCGAGAAGAACAGGGTGATGCCCTGGATCAACGGAAAGTCGCGCGAGAGCACGGCGTCCACCGTCAGGCTGCCCAGCCCGGGAATGTTGAAGACCGACTCGGTGACCACCACGCCGCCGATGAGCAGCGCGATGCCGATCCCGATCACCGTGACGATGGGCACCGCAGCGTTGGCCAGCGCGTGGCGCACCAGCACCTGTCTCTCGCCGATGCCCTTGGCGCGTGCCGTGCGGATGTAGTCCTCGGTCATGGCCTCCGCCACCGAGGCGCGGGTGACACGGGCGATGAGTGCGATGTAGATCACCGACAGCGCCAGCGCCGGCAGCAACAGGTGGCTGAGCCAGGGCCAGAGGCCGTCGGCAATGCGGTCGTAGCCTTGCACCGGCAGCCACTGCAGCTTGAGCGCAAAGAGCCAGATCAGCACGTAGCCGACGACGAAGATGGGAATCGAGAAGCCCAGCGACGAGAAGCCCATGAGCATGCGGTCGAGCCAGCCGCCATGGCGCCATGCGGCCAGCACCCCCAGCGGAATGGCCAGCACCAGCGTGAACACCAGCGTCAGCGCCGCCAGCGACACCGTGGGCTCGATGCGCTGGGCGATCAGCTGAGTGACCGGGATCTTCATGAAGTAGGACTCGCCCAGGTTGCCCTGCAACACCTTCCAGCCCCAGCGCGCGAACTGCACGGGCATGGCCTGGTCGAGGCCCAGGTTGGCACGAACCTTGGCAACGTTCTCGGCGCTGGCGTTGTCGCCCAGGATGACGGCGGCCGGATCGCCGGGCGCCAGCCGCGTCATCAGGAAGACGATGAGCGCCACGACGATCAGAACGGGCAGCGTGGCGACGAGGCGTCGAAGCAGAAAAGCAAACATGGCGATGCCCCGGTGGTCAGTTCTTCTTCAGGCCCCAGTAGACATTGACGGGCGACTTGACCAGGCCCGTCACCGCGTCCTTGCGATAGGCAAGCAGCGGCTTGTATTCGCCGATCGGCGCGAAGCCCGCCGCGTCGTACGACCGTTCCTGGATGGCCGTCGCGATCTTCTTGCGGTCGGCATCGGTGGCGGCTTTCATGAAGTCGGCCTTGAGCTGCTCGAGCTTCTCGTCCGTGGTCCAGCCGAACCACCCCTTCTCGCCGTTGCCGGTCATGGGCGCGTAGTACATCGGGTTGAAGTTGTCGGCGTAGAACCAACCGGTGATGAAGGCGTTCCATCCGCCCTGGTCGGCCGGGACCTTCAGTGCGCGTCGGGTGACCAGCGTCGGCCAGTCCATCGATTGCAGGTCGACCGTGAAGCCAGCCTGGCGCAGCAGCGCAGCCATGACGGCCGGGAACTTGTTGAGCACCGGGAAGGTGCTGGGGTTCATGAGCACGATCGGCTCGCCCTTGTAGCCCGCCTCCTTCAGCAAGGCCTTGGCCTTCTCGAACTGGGGCTTACCGGTGAAGTACGAGGTGTGGGCCGTGTCGTGATACGGCGAGCCGGTGGGATAGACCGATGTGTTGGCGTTGTAGAGCTCCTTGTGGTTCATCCCGGCGCGCATCAGCGCTTCCTGGTTGATGGCCATCAAGGCGGCCTGCGCGATCTTGGTGTTGTTGAACGGCGGCACCAGGCGGTTCAGGTGCAGCGCATAGGAGCCCGCGGGCACCTGGCTGTCCACCACGACCTTGGGATTCTCGGCCAGGCTCTTGTACTGCTCGGGCGGCAGGAACTCGATCATGTCGACCTCGCCGTTGGACAGCGAATTGGCGGCCGTCTGCGGGTCGTTCTGCACCACCCATTCCATGCGGTCGACGTTGACCACCTTGCCGCCCGCAGTGCCGTCCGCCGGCTCCTTGCGCGGCACGTACTTGGTGTTCTTGACGAACACGATGCGCTCGCCGGGCCGGTACTCATCGGCCTTGAAGACGAAGGGGCCGGAGCCGATGGTGCCCTTGACCTGCTGGTCCGCCGGCGTCTCGGCGGATGCCTTGGGCATGATGAACGGCGGGTTCGACGAGGGCTTGGACAGCGCCTGCAGCACCATCGGGAAGGGCTCCTTGAAGGTCATGACGAAGGTCTTGTCGTCCTTGGCCGTGAAGCTGTCCAGCGCGGCCATCATGCGCTGGCCGAGTGCATCGCGCTGGCCCCAGCGCTTGACCGAGGGAATGACGTCGTTCGAGGTAACGGGCGTGCCGTCGTGGAAAGCCAGGCCGTCGCGCAGCGTGAAGGTCCAGACCTTGCCGTCGTCGCTGGACTTGTACTCGCCCACCATCTGCGGCTGGACGTTGCCCTTCATGTCCACGCCGAACAAGGTGTCGTAGACCGAGTAGCCGAAGTCGCGCGTGATGAACGCGGTGGTCCAGATGGGATCGAGGATCTTCAGGTCGCTTTGCGGCACGACGCGCAGCACCGATTCGGCTTGCGCCTGGGCGCCCAGCGCCAACGCACCACCGAGCATCATGGAAAGAAGGGTCTTCTTGAACAGCACAGGCAAACTCCTTGAAGGTCTGGAAAGGGAAAAAACGAAGATCAGGCAACAGCCTGAAACACTTTGATCTTCAGCAGCAACTGTTGTCGTTTGCAACTAGTTTGCCGTAAAGCAGCAATCGTGCCCAATGGGACGAACCCGGGGTTGACGCTGACGGACTTGAAAGGAAAGTGATTTCTGGAAAGGCACGCGGACGGGTCTTCGCAAGGCAATGCGAAGAAAGTTGATCCCGGCGCTGTCCTTTTTGCCTGAGAGATTCACCAGCTCGGTGCGTCGTGCACCAAGCGGCTTGCCCCTTCGGCGGTCATCCGCCTATGGGCGATGACGCTCTCCAGCGTGCAGATGCATCCAGTCCTGGAACCTGAGCGTTCGTGGGAACTCGCCTTCGGTAATGCACCAGGCCGGAACGGCGACGGTGCATTTCTCCTGGATGCGCAGAGTGTTTTGCAACATGCGTGCCAGCGGAAGGCGGCGCATGGCGCGCCATGTCGTCAAGCGCAGGCCCGTGCGCTTGGGCCCTGCCTTGTGCGATCAGATCGGCGAGACGACGCCCAAGCCAGCGAAGTGGCCCGCGGCATTGGCCATGAAGCGATCCACGCTCGCCTGCGTGGCTTCGGGCGACCAGCCGGCCATGTGCGGCGTGATCAGCAGGTTGTCCAGGCCGATCAATGCCTCCGGCCGGTGCGGCTCGCTTTCGTACACGTCGAGGCCGGCGCCGGCGATGCGCCTGTCGCGCAGGGCCGCGGCCAGCGCATCGGTGTCGACCACGCTTCCGCGCGAGATGTTGATCAGATAGCCGCGCGGCCCCAAAGCGTCCAGCACCTGCGCGTTCACCGCGTGGCGCGTTGCAGGGCCGCCCGGCGTGGCGCAGACCAGCACGTCGCACCACTTGGCCAGCTCGATCAGGCTGCCGGCGTAGCGGTACTGCACGCCCTCCTTCGGCTTGCGATTGTGGTAGCCCACCGGCATGTCGAAGCCACCCGCGCGCTTGGCGATCTTCTGACCGATGGTGCCCAGACCGAAGATGCCCAGCTTCTTGCCCGACACGTTGGGCGGCTGCGGAATTTCCTCGCGCCAGATGCCGGCGCGGCATTGCGCGTCCAGCGTGCGCATGCCGCGGATGATGCCGATGATGAGGCCGAACGCGTGGTCGGCCACGCAGTCGTCGTTCGTCCCGGCGCCATTGGCCGTGGCGATGCCGCGCTGCTTGAGCATCTCCAGCGGCAGGCCCTCGTAGCCCGCCCCCATGCAGCACACGAGTTCCAGGGCCGGCATGGCGTCAACCTCGGCCGCAGTCAGGCCGACCACGCCGATGGTGAGCACCACGCGGATGCGAGCGCCGTGCGTGGCAACCGCCTCGGCGCGCGCCTGCGGCGTGATGGCGTAGATCAGTTCGTACTGCGCGCCGATCTGGGCTTGATGCTCAGGCAGCAGGCTGTTGAGGACCAGAAGGGGAATTCGATCGTTCATCGTTGAAGAAACAAGGCAAGGAAGGCTACGCGACATCCAGCGGGCGCACTTCCATCACGCCGTTCTGGGTCGCCGCGTCGTAGGCGTTGGGATCGCGCAGGGCCAGGTGCAGGGCGATCTTGCCAGCCTGGTACATCAGTGCGCGGTTGATGATCACGCCCAGCGCCACCATGCCGCCGCCCAGCCACAGCTTGCCCGCCAGGGCGAGCACGACGCCGACGCCGATCAACGGCAGCAGGAACACCATGAGCAGAAGGCGCTGGGAGACGAATCGCCGCGCCAGCTTGGGGTTGATGATCACCCGCATGCGACCGGCGGCCATTCCGGCCTGAAAGTCCTCGTGGCTCACGTAATCGGCAAACGCCTGCGGACTGGGCGATGGGCTCATGTCACTTTCCGACGATTTCGTTGGTGGGTTCAGCTTCCGCACTGCGCTGCAGCGCCCACATCTGGGCGTAGCGCGCACCGCGCTCGAGCAACTGGGCATGGGTGCCGCGCTCGATGATGACACCGTTGTCCAGCACCAGGATCTCGTGCGCGTCCACCACGGTCGACAGGCGGTGCGCAATCACCAGCGTGGTCTTGCCCTGGGCTGCCCTGCGCAGTTCGGCCTGGATCGCGCGCTCGTTGGCCGAGTCCAGCGCCGAGGTCGCTTCGTCGAAGATCAGCACCGGCGGGTTCTTGAGCAGCGTGCGCGCGATGGCCACGCGCTGCTTTTCCCCGCCCGACAGCTTCAGCCCGCGCTCGCCCACCATCGTCTCGTAGCCCTGAGGCGTGGACACGATGAAGTCGTGGATGCGCGCCGCCTGCGCCGCTGCCACCACTTCTTCGTGCGAGGCGCCGGGGCGACCGTAGGCAATGTTGTATTCGATGGTGTCGTTGAACAGCACCGTGTCCTGGGGGACGATGCCGATGGCTTGGCGCAGGCTGGCCTGCGTGACGTCCCGCGTGTCCTGCCCACCGATGGTGATGCGGCCCTGCTGCACGTCATAGAAGCGGTACAGCAGGCGCGCCAGCGTCGACTTGCCCGAGCCCGAGGGGCCGACCACCGCCACCGTCTTGCCGCTGGGAACCTCAAAGCTCACGCCGTGCAGAATGGTGCGGGCCGGCTCGTAGGCGAAGGCCACGTGCTCGAAGCGCACCGTCGCGTCTCCGTCCGGCAGCATCAGGGGACGAGCGCCGGGCGCGTCGGCGATCTCGCGCTCGCGCTCCATCAACGCGAACATCCGGTCCAGGTCGGTCAGGTTCTGCTTGATCTCGCGGTAGAGCACGCCCAGGAAGTTGAGCGGGATGTAGAGCTGGATCATGAAGGCGTTGACCATGACCAGGTCGCCCAATGTCATGCGCCCGTCCACCACGCCCTGCGTGGCGCGCCACAGCATCGCCACCAGGCTCACGGCAATGAGCAACTGCTGGCCGGTGTTGAGCATCGACAGCGTGGTCTGGCTCTTGATCGCCGCGCGGCGGTAGCGCTCCAGGTTCTCGTCGTAGCGGCGGGCCTCGAAATCTTCGTTGTTGAAGTACTTGACCGTCTCGTAGTTCAACAGCGAATCGATGGCCCGGCTCTGCGCGCGCGATCCCAGCTCGTTCATGGTGCGCCGGAAGGTGGTGCGCCACTCCGTCACCGTGACGGTGAAGAAGATGTAGATGACCAGCGCCAAGCCGGTAATGACCGCAAACCATGGATCGAATTTGGCAGCCAGGATGGTCAGCACCAGGGTCAGCTCGATCAGCGTGGGCACGATGCTGTAGAGCGAGTACGAGATGAGCGAGTGCACGGCCTGCGTGCCGCGCTCGATGTCGCGCGTCAGGCCGCCCGTCTGGCGCTCCAGGTGAAAGCGCAGGCTGAGGCTGTGCAGGTGCCGGAACACCTCCAGCGCAATGCTGCGCGAGGCACCCTCCGTCGCCTTGGCGAACACCAGTTCGCGAAGCTCGGTAAAGAGCGAGGTGGAAAAGCGCAGCAGCCCGTAGCCCAGCAGCAGCGCCGCCGGCACCACGAGCAGCGCCCGCGGATCGCCCGGCTTGAGCGTCATGGCGTCCACCAGGTGCTTGAGCAGGATGGGCACGCCCACGTTGGCCACCTTGGCGACCACCATGAAAGCCAGCGCGGCGATCACCCGCCACTTGTAGCGCCACAGATAGGGGAACAGGCGCGACAGGGTGGCGGCGTCTGAACGCGGGCCGGATGCGGGCGCCGCGACGCCCGCGTGAGGAGAGGATGCAAGAGCTTCGCCGCTGCGACGCATGAGAGACAATCGTGGGAACTTGTTTGCCCGGGATTGTGCCCATGTCCATCGAAACCAGCCCCGGCGTGCCGCCGACACCCCCATTGCGCAGTTTGCCGGCCGACATGGAACTGGTGCTCAAGGTCATCCCGATGCCTGGCGACACCAACGGCAACGGCGACATCTTCGGCGGCTGGGTGATGGCGCAGGTCGACCTCGCCGGTTCGGTGATTCCGGCGCGCTACACCAAGGGCCGCATGGCCACGGTGGCCGTCAACGAGTTCATCTTCAAGCAGCCGGTGAAGGTCGGCGACCTGCTTTCCTTCTATGCGTCCGTCACCCGCGTGGGCCGCACGTCGGTCACGGTGAAGGTCGAGGTGTTCGCCGAACGCATCATGGCGCAGGGCGAGTTCGTCAAGGTGACCGAAGCCACCCTGACCTACGTGGCCATCGACGACAACGGCAAGCCGAGAGCCTTGCCGAAGGAATGACCGGGCGCGCCGGCGTCAGACCTTGCTGAAGTCGGGCTTGCGCTTTTCCATGAAGGCGGTGAAGGCTTCGCGGGCCGCTGGCTCGCGAAGCATGCGGCGGAAGCTATCGCCTTCTTCGGCGATCCGCTCGGGCAACTGCGCCAGCTGGGACTTGCGCAGCAGGCGCTTGGTTTCGACCAATGCCGACAATGGCTTGGCAGCGAGCCGGCCTGCCAGGGTCGCGGCGATCGCATTGCATTCGGTGGGCGGCACCACGCGGTTGACCAGACCGACCTCTTGCGCCGCCTCGGCCATGAAGGGCTCGCCCAGCAGCAGCGCCTCGGCCGCTCGGTGATAGCCGAACATCTGGGGCACCAGCATGCTGGAGCCGAATTCCGGGCACAGACCGAGGTTCACGAAAGGCATGGAGAAGGCGGCGTTGTCGCCGGCGACGACCAGGTCGCAGTGGAACAACAGCGTCGTGCCGATGCCCACCGCCGGACCGCACACCGCCGCCACCACTGGCTTGGGAAAGGTGGACAGCGCGCGCATGAAGCGGAACACCGGCGAGTCCTGGCCGCCCGGCGGCGCATTCAGAAAGTCGCCCAGGTCATTGCCGGCGCTGAAGATGGTGGCATCGCCCTGGATCAGGAGCACCCGCACCGTGGCGTCGGCGCTGGCCTGCTCCACGGCGTCCGCCATGGCGGCGTACATGGCCGAGGTGATGGAGTTCTTCTTCTCCAGGCGATTGAAGGTCAGCGTGCTCACGCCGCCTTCGGTATGGACGAGGATGTCGCTCATGGTGCGGTTCTCTTGGTCAATGTGTTGAATGGAAATGGAAGCTTCAGGCGGCCAGCGCCTCGCGCACGAAGTCCAGGCGGTCCTGCCCCCAGAACATCTGGTCGCCCACGAACATGGTCGGCGCACCGAACGCGCCACGCTCGATCGCCTCCTGCGTGACGGCCTTGAGCCGGTCCTTGACGTCCGGCTGCGCGGTGAGCGCCAACAGCTTGCCGGCATCGAGGCCGGCCTCCTGCAGCACGGCACCCACGGTGGCAGGATCGTTCATGTTGCGGCCGTCGATCCACATGGCGCGGAAGATGGCGTCCACATACCGCTCGAACAGGTCGGGCGCGTGCATCTGAAGCCCGATGGCGCCACGCATGAGCATCAGCGTGTTGATCGGGAAGTGCGGGTTGTGCCTGTGCGTCACGCCATAACGGGCGGCGTATCGCATCAGGTCGTTGATCATGTAGACACCCTTGGCGGGCACCTCCACCGGCGAGCGATTGCCCGTCGCCTGGAACACGCCGCCCAGCAGAAACGGACGCCACACCAGCTCGGCGCCCGTCTCCTGCGCGATGCGCGGCATCTGGGTATAGGCCAGGTAGGCGGCGGGGCTGCCGAAGTCGAAGAAAAACTCGACGGTCTTGTTCGTCACGGGGGCGTCTCCTTGTGCGTGGCTTCTTGCGGATGCCGGATTGTCAGAACTTCTCGGACCAAGGCCGCAGGTCGAGTTCGTGCGTCCAGGCGTCGCGCGGCTGGCGGTGCAGCATGGCGTAAGTGTCGGCGATGTGCTCAGGGTTGAGGATTCCGTCCTGCGCCTTGAGCGCATAGCGATCCGGGAAATTGCTGCGGATGAATTCGGTGTCGATGGCGCCGTCGACCACCACGTGGGCGACGTGAATGCCTTCGGGCCCCAGTTCGCGCGCCATGCTTTGCGCCAGGGCACGCAGGGCCATCTTGGCACCCGAGAAGGCTGCGAAATTGGCGCCGCCCCGCAACGACGCGGTGGCGCCGGTAAAGAGGATGGTGCCCCGGTGGCCATTGGCAGGCATCGGCCGCGCCACCATGCGGCGGGCGACTTCGCGCGCATTCAGGAAGCCTCCGAAGCAGGCCATCTCCCAGACCTTGAAGTATTTCCTGGCGGTTTCGGTGAGGATGCTTTCGGGCACGTTCGCGCCGATGTTGAACACCATCAACTCGATGGGGCCCACGTCGCGCTCGATCCGCTCGATGAGCTCGACCACCTCTTCTTCCTTGCGCGCGTCGCTGGCAAAAGCGTGGGCGCGTCCGCCCTCGGCCTCGATCTGGGCCACCAGGGGCGCGAGCTTGTCGAGGCTTCGGCGCGTGACGCAGGTCGCATAGCCTTCGCGAGCGAAGCGTCGGGCGATGGCGCCGCCGGTGGCGTCTCCGGCCCCGATGATCAAGGCAGCCGCGCTCATGACAGTTTCTCCAGGAAAGCCATATGCATCACTCCTTGTAGTAGACGATCTGGTTGCTTGTTGCCAGCAGGTGCCCGGCCTCGCTCCACAGGTGCGCGCTCTGGTCGAAGTAACCGTTGAAGAAGCGCTGGGCGCGTGCCCGTCCCAACAAGAAGCCGGTGCCGACGTTGGCCAGCACGGCCGCGTCGGCATGGAAGTAGGTGGTGATCGACACGGTGCCCGCCGGCACGCGGTGGGCGCGTCGCAGCCACACCCGCGGGAAGAACACATCGCTCATGGCTGCGAGCGAAGCGAAGTCCAACGCCCGTTGCGGATGCTCGCGCACCCACAACAGGCTTTCGCTGTGCGTCCCGCTTCCGTCCCAGACCGAGGGCGGCTGGCCGCTGACCGGGCGCATCTCGTATTGGCCCAGCCAAGCCACACCTTCGGGACCGATGCGGATCGGCGTGACGTCGTCCGGGCGCTGCACCTCGGGCATGGGCACATCGCTTTCGCTCCAGGTCTCGCGGCGCAAGGCCGTGAAGACCGTGGCGGTGGTGTTGACCTGCCCGTTTTGCGAGATGACGACGGTCCAATGCTGCGTGGAGCGATTGGTTCTCACCGGGGTGGCCAGCACCTCGAACTGACCGGCCTCGACCGCGGCGGCGAAGTTGACGGTCAGCGCCACCGGCTCGCCGAGCAGGTCCGGGTGTCGCAGCACGGCCTGCAGCGCCAGCGCGGCGGTGGTGCCGCCGAACGGCCCCACCATGTTCCAGTAATCGGGGCTCGTGGCACCCGTGAAAAGACCGGAACGCAGGTCGCTGTGGTGCAGCGCCATGGCCTGGTCGAAGGGATGAAGGGTAGACATGGGGCCGCAGTTTGCATTCAGGCCATGCGGTGCGCAGTCGTGTGCGTGACGTCTGGCTGCTGCGCCGCCGCAAGATCGCGCAGTTGCTGCAGCTGGCCGATCAGGCGTGGCCACAGGCTCTGGCTGAACTGTTCGCGAAAGAACCCGAAATGACCGATCCGCCTGGCCTGCACATCGGCCGGCGCGATGCGCTGCAGCGATTGCGGCGCGGCCGGGTAGAGCGACAGCAGGCTGCGGGTTCCCTCGAAGGTCATCAGTTCGTCGTCGGTCATCGACAGCGCGAGCACCGGAAAGCGCACGCGGGCATAGCTGCGCGCCGCCGCCTCGCCTTCCGCGCCAACGCTGTAGCGCGGGTCGAGGCACCAGCGGCGCCATTGCAGGATCACGCCGCGCGGCAGGTCGCCCACCTTGCGCAGCCTGCGTCCCGGAAAGTAGCCCCACAGGCGCGTGGCCAGCGGCACCAGCACGAACCAGAAATACAGGATGCTGCGCTTCAGGCGCGGCGCATTCTCGCGCCAATAGCCGCTGCCGGCGGCGATGCTGATGAGCCCGTCCACCTGCTGCGGGCGCTCCAGGAAACCTGGCAGTTGCGCACCCAGGCTGTGGCCGAGCAAATAGAGCGGCGCCTGCGGCAAAGCGGCCTTGGCGGCGTCGATGACGGCCTCATAGTCGCGCGCCCAGTCCATCAGGTCGGCATCCACGTCCCGCAGCGAGGTGGCCGCAAGCGAGTCGCCCACCCCGCGATAGTCGAAGGTCCAGACCGACACGCCCTGCCCCGCCAGCCAGCGGGCAAACGGCTCGTAGAAGGCCTGCCGCACCCCCATCGCCCCGCCGATCACCACGCTGGCGTGAGGCGTGCCTTCAGGCAGGTAACGGCGAACGGCGATGGAAGCGCCCTCTTCGACCGGCAACCGAAGTGACTGCATTTCAGCTCCTTGTGTCCAACGTCCGCCGAGGCATGGCGCGCGTGCCGGTGTGGGCCCGCAACGCCGCTGATCAACCGCGCAGCAGCGGTCAGACGCGCTCGAAGATGCCGGCGGCGCCTTGCCCCATGCCCACGCACATCGTGACCATGCCGTACTTGAGCTGCTTGCGGCGCAGCGCATGCACCACTGTTGCCGAGCGGATCGCACCGGTCGCGCCCAGCGGGTGGCCCAGCGCAATGGCGCCGCCCATCGGGTTGACCTTGGCGGGATCCAGGCCCAGCGTGTTCATCACGGCCAGCGACTGGGCGGCAAAGGCTTCGTTCAGCTCGAACCAGTCGATGTCGTCCTGCTTGAGTCCGGCATAGCGCAGCGCCGCGGGGATGGCCTCGATCGGGCCGATGCCCATGATCTCCGGCGGCACGCCCTTGCTGGCAAAGCTGACGAAGCGCGCCAGCGGCGTCAGGCCGAATTGCTTGACCGCCTTCTCGCTCGCGATGATCAGCGCGCCGGCGCCGTCGGATGTCTGCGAGCTGTTGCCAGCGGTGACGCTGCCGCGCGCCGCGAAAACCGCGCGCAGCTTGGCCAGGCCTTCGAGGCTGGTGTCGGGGCGCGGACCTTCGTCCAGGTTGACGGTGCGCGTCCTGGCGACGGATTCGCCCGTTTCCAGGTTGGCGGTGCGGTCGGTCACCTCGATCGGCGTGATCTCGTCGGAGAACTCGCCGGCCTTCTGCGCAGCCATGGCGCGCTGGTGCGACTGCAGTGCGAACGCGTCCTGCGCTTCGCGGCTCACGTTCCACTGGCGTGCCACCTTCTCGGCAGTCAGGCCCATGCCGTAGGCGATGCCCACGTCGCCTTCGCGCTCGAAGATCGAAGGCGACAGCGAAGGCGAGTTGCCCATCATGGGCACCATGCTCATGCTTTCGACGCCGGCGGCGATCATCACCTCCGCCTCGCCGACGCGGACGCGATCGGCAGCCATCTGCACGGCGGAAAGACCCGAGGCGCAGAAGCGGTTGACGGTGATGCCACCCACCGAGGTGGGCAGGCCGGCGAGCACGGCGCCGATTCGCGCCACGTTCAGGCCCTGCTGCGCCTCGGGGATGGCGCAGCCGCAGATGATGTCTTCGATGGCCTTCGGGTCGAGGCCCGGCGCCTGGGCCAGCGCCGCCTTGAGCGTGGTGGCCAGCAGATCGTCGGGGCGGGTGTTGCGGAAGTAACCGCGGTGCGAACGGCCGATCGGCGTGCGGGTCGCGGCAACGATGTAGGCGTCTTGAACTTGTTTCATGAAGAGACTCCGGTTGGGGCTCTAGCTGATGGTGATTCGTTTCGGGGGCTCCTGCGGGACCGGCTCTGCCGGACCGCTGGGAGCGCCCCTCGAGGGGGTCGACAGACCTGCCAGGCAAGCCCGCCTTGGGGCGAACTCAGTTGCGCACCGGCTTTCCGGTGTTGAGCATGCCCATGATTCGCTCCTGCGTCTTCGGATGCAGGATGAGCGAGCAGAACGCCTTGCGCTCCAGCGTCATGAGGTACTCCTCGGTCACCAGCGTGCCGGCATCGACGTCGCCGCCCGTCACCACGCCGGCGATGAGGCTGGCGATGTGGAAGTCGTGCGCGCTGATGAAGCCGCCGTCGCGCATGTTCACCAGCTGGCCCTTGATGGTCGCGGCGCCGGATCGGCCAGCCACCTTGAACTTGCGCCGGGCGGGTGCGCGCCAGCCGGCCTCGTGCATCGACTTGACCTGCTGCAGCGCCACATAGAGCAGCTCGTCCTTGTTGGGCACGATCACGTCGCTGTCGAGCAGGTAGCCCAGTTGGCGCGACTCCAGGGCGCTGGTGCCCACCTTGGCCATCGCGGCGGCGGTGAAGCCTTCCGTCAGGAACGGCAGGAGGTCGTTGCCGGTAGAGGCCTCGGCGCGCTCGGCGGCGCGTCGGGCGATGTAGGTCAGCCCGCCCGCGCCGGGGATCAGGCCCACGCCCACTTCCACCAGGCCGATGTAGCTTTCCATCGCGGCCACGCGGGCGGCCGAGTGGATCGCCAGCTCGCAGCCACCGCCCAGCGCCATGCCGCGCACGGCGGAAACCACCGGAACGCCGGCATAGCGGATGCGCAGCATCACGTCCTGCAGCGCCTGCTCGGCGCCTTCGACAGCGCTGATGCCAGCCAGCGCGAAGGCGGGCAGCATGGCCTGCAGGTCGGCGCCGACGGAGAACTTGTCGTCCGGCGACCAGATCACCAGGCCCTTGTATTCACGCTCGGCCAAGGCGACCGCCTCGGCCAATGCCTCGGCCACATCGGGGCTGATGGCGTTCATCTTGGAGTGGATGGAGGCGATGAGCACCTCGTTGTCCAGCGTCCAGACGCGCACATCGCCTTCATCGCTGAGGGTGGTGCCGGCGTCTTGCGCCTGCGGTGCGTTGGCACCCAGCACGCTTTCGGGGAACAGCTGGCGCTCATGCACCGGCAGGCGGCGCAGCGGCACGAAGCGCTGTTCGGACGGGCTCCACGAGCCTTCGGGCGTGTGCACGCCGCCGGCCTTGGCCACCGGGCCTTCGAACACCCACTTGGGCAGCGGCGCATTCGACAGCGCCTTGCCGGCGTCGATGTCTTCCTGGATCCAGGTGGCAACCTGGGTCCAGCCCGCCTGCTGCCACAGCTCGAACGGGCCTTGCTGCATGCCGAAGCCCCAGCGCATGGCGAAGTCCACGTCGCGCGCGCTCTCGGCAATGTCACCCAGGTGCACGGCGGCGTAGTGGAATCCGTCGCGCAGGATGGCCCACAGGAACTGACCCTGCGGCCCTTCGCTTTCGCGCAGCAGCTTCAGACGCTGCGCGGCAGGCTTCTTGAGCATGCGGCCGTAGACCTCGTCGGCCTTCGCGCCAGCGGGGACGTACTCGTCCTGCGCCAGGTCGTAGCGAAGGATGTCGCGGCCGGCCTTCTTGTAGAAGCCCGCCTTGGCCTTCTGGCCGAGGTGGCCCTTCTCGATCAGCTTGGCCAGCACCGGCGGCGTGGCGAAGTTCGGATAGAACGGATCGGACTTCTCGTCCAGGTTGTCCTGCAGCGTCTTGACCACGTGGGCCATCGTGTCCAGGCCCACCACGTCCGCCGTGCGGAAGGTGCCCGAGCTGGCGCGCCCCAGCTTCTTGCCGGTCAGGTCGTCCACCACGTCCGGCGTCAGGCCAAACTTCTCGACCTCCTTCATCGTCGCCAGCATGCCGGCGATGCCGATGCGGTTGGCGATGAAGTTGGGCGTGTCCTTGGCGCGCACCACGCCCTTGCCGAGCGTGCTGGTGACGAAAGCTTCGAGCTTGTCGAGCACGTCGGCTTCGGTGGTCGGCGTGCCGATCAGCTCCACCAGGAACATGTAGCGCGGCGGGTTGAAGAAGTGGATGCCGCAAAAGCGCGGCTTCATCTCGGCGGGAAGCGCCTCGCTCAGCTTGGTGATCGACAGGCCAGAGGTGTTGGACGCAAGAATTGCGGTCGGCGAGACGTGGGGCGCAATCTTCCTGTACAGGTCGAGCTTCCAGTCCATGCGCTCGGCAATGGCCTCGATGACGAGGTCGCATTCACCCAGGAGGGCGAGGTCGTCCTCGTAGTTGGCCTGTTCGATCAGTTCGGCGTCGCGCGCCACGCCCAGCGGCGAGGGCTTGAGCTTCTTGAGGTTGTCGACGGCGCGGGAGACGATGCCGTTCTTCGGGCCTTCCTTGGCGGGAAGGTCGAACAGCACCACCGGCACGCGCACGTTGGCCAGGTGCGCGGCGATCTGCGCTCCCATCACGCCAGCGCCCAGGACGGCGACTTTCTTGACTTGGAATCGGGACATATCAATGGGCCCTTGGTAGAAAAGTTTCATGTCGGGGTGCATCGCAGTACCGGCTGTGCCGGGCCGCGTGGGGCATCCCCTCGAGATGCCTTGGCCACATGACGTGGACGAGGCGGTGGGTGGTCATGGCTGGGCGCGTTGCCAGGTCTGTGTGCGCCAGAAGGGGCCGAGATAGCCGCGCACTTCGAGCTTGCTGCCGCCGTCGATCGGGGTGAAGCTGGCGCGGTACTCCTTGCCGTTCTCGGGGTCGAGGATCTTGCCGCCCTCCCAGACTTCCTTGCCTTCGGCCTTCTTGCCGCCGCGGATGATCTCCATGCCGACGACGGGCTTGCCCTTGCGATCGTCCGTGCATTCGTCGCAGCGTGCATCGGGCTTGGCGTCCTTGCGCAGCGTCTTCTCGATGCGGCCCGACAGGCCGGCGCCCTGCTCGACGATGCGGATCTCGGCCTTGGCCTCTCCCGTCTTGTCGTCAATGCTGCGCCAGGTGCCGACCGGCGACATCTGCGCAAGCGCCGGGGCACTCGCCAGCAACGCCATCGCCGCGGCAAGCGCAGCGAAGCCAGTTCGGGAGCATCCGCGGAACCGGCTTTGCCGGCCCGCAGGATTAGCGCCCTCGAGGGCGTCGGCAGAGCTGCAAAGCACGGTGGCCTGGGGGCGGTTCATCTTCAGGCCAGTGCCGCGTCGGTGTCCATGAGCGACTTGGCGCCCGCGCGCGCGGTACGCATCAGGGCGGCCGTCTCGGGGAACAGCTTGGCGAAGTAGAAGCGCGCCGTCTGCAGCTTGGCAACATAGAACGGGTCGGTGTTGCCGGCCGCGATCTCACGCAGCGCCACCTGTGCCATGCGAGCGAACAGGTAGCCGAACACGAAGTGGCCCGCCACGCGCAGGTAGTCCACCGCGGCCGCGCCGACTTCATCGGGGTTCTGCAAGCCCTTGAAGCCGATCTCGGTCGTGAACTTGGTGAACTGGTCGCCCAGGCCCGCGATCGGGTTGATGAACTCGGCCATCTTCTCGTTCACGCCTTCTTCTTCCACCAGCTTGGCCACCAGCTTGCCGAACTTGCGCAGCGACGCGCCGTTGTTGGCCAGCACCTTGCGACCCAGCAGATCCAGCGACTGCACGGTGTTCGTGCCTTCGTAGATCATGTTGATGCGGTTGTCGCGCACGAACTGCTCCATGCCCGACTCTTTGATGAAGCCGTGGCCGCCGAACACCTGCATGCAGGCATTGGTGGCGATGTGGCCGTTGTCGGTGATGAACGCCTTGACGATCGGCGTAAGCAGCGCAACGAGTTCACCCGATTCCTTGCGGACCTTCTCGTCGGGGTGGTTGTGTTCCTTGTCCAGCAGCAGCGTGCAGAAGATCTGCAACGCACGACCGCCCTCGGCGAAAGCCTTGGCCGTGAGCAGCATCTTGCGCACGTCGGGGTGCACGATGATCGGATCGGCTTCCTTGTCCTTGGCCTTCACGCCCGACAGCGAGCGCATCTGGATGCGGTCCTTGGCGTAGGCCAGTGCATTCTGGAAGGCGACTTCGGTCAAGCCCAGCGACTGATTGCCCACGCCCAGGCGGGCCGCGTTCATCATCACGAACATGGCTTGCAGGCCCTTGTTGGGCTCGCCCACCATGGTGCCGATGGCTCCTTCGATCACGATCTGCGCCGTGGCATTGCCGTGGATGCCCATCTTGTGCTCCAGGCCCGAGCAGAAGATCGGGTTGCGCTCGCCGAGCGAGCCATCGGCCTTCACGTGGTACTTGGGCACGGCGAACAGGCTGATGCCCTTGCTGCCCTTGGGCGCGTCCGGCAGGCGGGCCAGCACCAGGTGGACGATGTTGGGCGCCATGTCGTGCTCGCCGGCCGAGATGAAGATCTTGTTGCCGGTGATTCTGTAGGTGCCGTCGGCCTGCGGTTCGGCCTTGGTGCGCAGCATGCCCAGGTCGGTGCCGCAGTGCGGTTCGGTCAGGCACATGGTGCCGGTCCATTCGCCGCTGGTCAGCTTGCCCAGGTAGGTCTTCTTCTGCTCGTCGGTGCCATAGGCATGCAGCGCTTCGTACGCGCCGTGCGACAGGCCGGGATACATCGTCCAGGCCTGGTTGGCGCTGTTGAGCATTTCGTACAGGCACTGGTTGAGCACGAACGGCAGCCCCTGGCCGCCATATTCCGGATCGCACGACAGCGCCGGCCAGCCGCCCTCGACGAACTTTTCATAGGCCTGCTTGAAGCCCTTGGGCGCGGTCACCTCGTGCGTGGTCTTGTCGAGCGTGCAACCCTCTTCGTCGCCGGACATGTTCAGCGGGAAGGTCACTTCGGCGGCGAACTTGCCGGCCTCGTCGATCACCGCGTTGATGGTGTCGACGTCGACCTCGGCATGCTTGGGCATGGCCTTGAATTCGTCGGCGACGTTGAAGACTTCGTGCAAGACGAACTGCATGTCGCGAAGGGGCGGGGTATAGGCTGGCATGCGTGCTCCTGATTTCTGAAGGGACGTGTTACTGAGAAAAGGGAAGTGGAATTCGGTGCGCGGTCAGACGACCGCCTTGAGCGCATTGCGGGCCGCCGACGTGGCAGGCTTGGCCCTGGCCTTTGCCGGCTCAGGCGCGGCGCTGCGCGAGATGATGTTGTCGAAGCCGGTGTGGGCGCGCGCCAGCGATTGCGGGCTGCGCAGAAAGCGCGCCTCGTAGTGCAGCGCCAGAATCAGCGCGTGAATCTCGAAGGCGATCTGCTGCGCGTCGGCGTCGGCGCGCAGGTGGCCTTCTTCTTTGGCCTGCTCCACCGCTCGCAGCATGGCGGCGAGCCAGATGTTGACCGATTCGGCCAGCGCATCGCGCACCGGACCGGGCCGGTCGTCGAACTCGACGGCGCCGCTGATGTAGATGCAGCCCGAATCGATCTCGGCAGAGGTGCGCTTCATCCAGTTGCCGAAGAGCGCCGTCAAGCGCGGCAAGCCGCGGGCGGCCGAAAGCGCCGGGTAGAACACCTCTTGCTCGAAGCGGGCGTGATATTCGCGCACCACCGAGATCTGCAGCTCTTCGCGCGAGCCGAAGTGGGCGAAGACGCCCGACTTGCTCATCTGGGTGACCTCGGCAATGGCGCCGATCGACAGTCCCTCCAGCCCGATCTGTGCGGCCAGGTTCAGCGCGGCGTCGATGATGACGGCCTTGGTCTGCTGGCCCTTTTGCGGGGCGCGCGACGCTTTGGCGGGAGCAGTTCGGCTGGACATGGGCGGCGACACAAAATAAAACGAACGATCGTTCTATTTTGCAGGAGCCGGGCCGTGCCGACAACTCCAAAGACCCAGGATCCTTGAGGGCCATTGGCAGTCGGCCCTGTTCCAGCAGGTCGACAAGGCCCAGCCGCGGGGCCTCGTCGCAGGGGATCGAGCGGCCTCAGGCCTTGAACGCGATCACTTCCTGCCGCTGATCGCCCAGGCCCTCGATGCCCAGGGTCATCACGTCACCCTTCTTCAGGTACAGCGGCGGCTTCATGCCCAGGCCGACACCCGGCGGCGTGCCGGTGGTGATCACGTCTCCGGGTTCGAGCGTCATGAACTGGCTCACGTAGGCCACCAGTTTGGCCACGCTGAAGATCATGGTCTTGGTACTGCCGGTCTGCATGCGCTTGCCATTGAGGTCCAGCCACATCGACAGCTTCTGCGGGTTGGGGACTTCGTCGCGTGTGACCAGCCAGGGGCCGATAGGGCCGAAGGTGTCGCAGCCCTTGCCCTTGTCCCAGGTGCCGCCGCGTTCGATCTGGAACTCGCGCTCGCTCACGTCGTTGATGGTGCAGTAGCCCGCCACGTACGACAACGCGTCCTTCTGCGGCACGTAGCGCGCGGTCTTGCCGATCACCACGCCCAGCTCCACCTCCCAGTCGGTCTTCTTCGAGCCCTTGGGCAGCATGACCGGATCGTTCGGCCCCTGGATGCAGGAGATCGCCTTGGTGAAGACCACCGGCTCGGCCGGAATCGGCAGGCCGGACTCGGCCGCGTGGTCTGCGTAGTTCAGGCCGATCGCGATGAACTTGCCGACCCCCGCCACCGGACAGCCCATGCGAGGCTTGCCCTTGACCAACGGCAGCTTGTCGGTCTTGGCCTTGGCGATCTTGGCCAGCACGGCGTCGCCGAGTTGCTCCGGACCGATGTCCTTGACCAAGGCGCTCAGGTCGCGCAGTTGGCCATTCGCGTCGATCAGGCCCGGCTTTTCCTTGCCAGGGTTGCCATAGCGGACGAGTTTCATGTTGTTCCTTTTCCAGGTTTGACGGGTTCTTGGTCTGCGATCAATAGGTACTGCGACCGCCGGAGAGGTCGAAGGTGGCGCCGGTGGCGAAAGAGCACTCTTCCGTGCACAGCCACGCCACGGTCGCAGCCACCTCCTCGACGGTACCAAAGCGCCCCATGGGAATCTTGGAGAGCATGAAGCTGATGTGCTCGGGGGTCATCTGGTCGAAGATGGCCGTCTTGACGGCCGCAGGCGTCACACAGTTGACGCGCACGCCGGTGTCTGCCAGTTCCTTGCCCAGCGACTTGGTCAACGCGATGACGCCGGCCTTGCTGGCGCTGTAGGCGCTGGCGTTGGGGTTGCCCTCCTTGCCGGCCACCGAGGCGATGTTGACGATGCGACCCCACTTCTGCGTCCGCATCTGCGGCACCACCTCCCGGCAGCAGATGAACAGACCGGTGAGGTTGACGTCCATGACCTGTCGCCAGGCGTCGACCGGGTAGTCCCACAGCTTGGTATTCGGGCCAGTGATCCCGGCGCTGTTGACCAACGCGTCGATGCGGCCCGCATGCGCCACCGTGGCGGCCACCGCCTTGGCCACCGAAGGCTGCTGCGCGACGTCCACCGCCAGCGCATGCGCCTGCGGCCCAAGACTGGCCGCCGCGCGCTCGGCGGTTGCGCCATCCAGGTCCCAGAGCGTGACGCTGCCGCCGGACGCGATCAGGCGCTGCGCGATGCCCAGGCCCAACCCCGAGGCACCGCCGGTCACGACCGCATGCCGGCCCTTGAAGTCGAGCTGGTTCATATGGTGATGCCTCCGTCGGCCGCGTAGGCCTGGCCGGTGACGAACTGCGCTTCGTCGCTGGCGAGGAACACGATCAACGGTGCGATCTCTTCGGGCTGTGCCAGCCGGCCCATGGGCTGACGCGCAATGAAAGCCTTGCGCGCGGCATCGGGATCGGCATTGGCATTGATGCGGTCGGCCAGCGAAGGCGTGTCGACCGTGCCGGGACACACGGCGTTGCAGCGCACGCCGCGCATGACGTAGTCGGCGGCCACGCTCTTGGTCAGCCCCAGCACCGCCGCCTTGGTGGTGCCGTACACGCAGCGGTTCGGAAGGCCCTTGATGCTGGAACACACGCTGGCCATGTTGATGATGCTGCCCGCGCCCTTGTCGAGCATGCGCGGCAGCACGGCCTGGATGGCCCAGAACTGCGCCCGTACGTTCAGGTGGAATGCGAATTCCAGGTCCTCGTCGCTGGCCTCGTCGATGGCGCCGTTGTGCACCACGCCGGCGCAGTTGAACAGCACGTCCACCGCCGGCATGCGCGCCACCAATGCGCCGATGGCGGCCTTGTCCAGCACGTCGAGCCGGGCCGTGGTGATGTTGGGCACGCCGGCGTAACTGGCGAGCAGCGATTCGTTGACATCGGTGGCCCACACTTGGGCACCCTGGGCGGCCAGCGCCAGTGCGCTGGCCCGGCCGATGCCCTGTCCGGCGGCGGTGACGAGTGCCGTCTTGCCTTGCAGTCTCATGCGTTGTTCTCCTGGATTGATGCGCCGGAATCCACCATGCGGGTTTGGCCCGATGGGTGCCACTGAACGCATCTCGTATTCTGAACTGGTCTGACCACTTGTCCAATTCAGTACAAGCCCCTAGTTCTTCCCGAACACATCCTTCGTCGTGCCGCTGCAAACCGTCGAGCCCCAGCGCCTGTACCGCCAAATTGCGGAACAGCTGCGCGCCCTGATCGCCAAGGGCGAGTTCGCCGTGGGCGCGCGTCTACCGGCCGAGCGCGATCTGTCCCGCCAGTTGGGCGTGAGCCGCCCTTCCGTGCGCGAGGCACTGATCGCCCTGGAGGTGGAGGGTTGGGTCGAAGTGCGGACCGGCTCGGGCGTCTATGTGCTCGACCGCAAGGCGCGTCGCACTGCGGCGCCAGCCGCGCAGGAAGCCTCGGAATGGGGGCCGCTGGAACTCATCCGCGCGCGCCGGGTGATCGAAGGCGAGACGGCGGCCATCGCCGCCGCGCAGCGAAAGGCACGCGACGTGGCCGCCATGACGAGCGCCATCGAGACCATGCGCGAGCTGGCCGATCGCGGCGTGATGCCGCTGGAGGGCGATCGCGCATTCCACCTGGCCATCGTCGCCGCCTGCGGCAACGTGGTGCTGACCGAGACGGTGATCAACTACTGGGACTCGCGAAACGGCCCCATCTTCACGCGGCTGGGCGGCTACTTCGAGACCGTGCAGTCCTGGCGCCGCGCCATCGCCGAGCACGAGGCCATCCGCGATGCCATCGAGGCGCGCGACGTGCCGGGTGCCCGCCTGGCGATGCACGAACACATGGACAAGTCACATCAGCGCTTCAGCACGAGCTGGCGGCGCGCAGGGAAGGTTTAGGGCCGGTCAACAGGCTCACGATTTTCATCAACCACCCAAAGACGGAGACAAGCACATGATGAACAAGCGCGATGCACTCAAGACCCTCGGCGCCGCCGCCCTCGCCGCCAGCGGCCTGCCGGCCGCGCGTGCCCAAGGCACCAAGCTGAAGTGGGCGCACGTCTACGAGACCTCGGAGCCCTTCCACAAGTATTCGGTATGGGCAGGCGAAGAGATCGCCAAGCGCACCAACGGCAAGTACGTGATCGAGGTGTTTCCTGCCTCCACGCTGGGCAAGGAGTCGGACATCAACCAGGGCCTGACGCTGGGCACGGTGGACATCATCCTGACCGGCGCCAGCTTTGCGGGCCGCAGCTATCCGCCGCTGGCCGTGTCGTACTTCCCGTTCATCTTCCGCGACGCCGAGCACCAGCTCAAGTACGCGAAGAGCGACGTGTTCAAGGAGCTGGCCAAGGGCTACGACGACAAAACCGGCAACCACATCACGGCGCTCAACTACTACGGCGCGCGGCACGTCACCTCGAACGCGGCGCACCCGGTAGCCAAGCCCGAGGACATGAAGGGCCTGAAGATCCGCGTGCCGGATGCACCGGCCTACCTGGCCTTCCCGAAGGCACTGGGCGCCAATCCGACGCCCATCGCATTCGCCGAGGTGTACCTCGCGCTGCAGAACAACACGGTGGACGCACAGGAAAACCCGCTGCCCACGATCGAGGCCAAGAAGTTCTATGAAGTGCAGAAGAACATCTCGCTGACCGGCCACATCGTCGATTCGCTGCTGACGGTGGTGTCGGGCACCTTGTGGGGCAAGCTGAGTGCCGACGAGAAGAAGATCTTCACCGAGGTCATGCAGGAGGCCGCAGAGAAGACCGGGCGCGACATCATCGCCTCCGAGGCACGCCTGGCGGACGAGTTCAAGAAGCGCGGGCTGAACGTCATCACCGTCGACAAGAAGGCCTTCAGCGAAGCGGTGCTCAAGAGCACGAAGCCGACGGACCATGGATATCGGCAGCAGGACTACGACCGCATCGTGAAGCTTTGACCACCCCCAGGCTGCCCTGCTTCGCAGGTCCGCCTACCCCCTCGAGGGGGCACACCCTGCGGCCCGGCAAAGCCGGTTCCGCGGGTGTTCACGAAGGGGCTTCGCTGCGCTTGCCACGGAGCCCACTTGAAAAGGAGACTGTCTTGAACGAGCAGACATTGCGGGCCGGGGTTGTGGCCGAGCAGAAGATCATCGATGACGAAGGGCATTTCCATGCCGAGGACGAGGCGGTCGATCTGTCCGACACGATCGCCGAAGGCTGGATCGCGCTGGCGCTCTTCTGGATGCTGGGGCTGACGGTGTTCTACCAGTTCATCACGCGCTACGTGATGAACGATTCGGCCGCCTGGACCGAAGAAGTGGCGCGCTACATGCTCATCGGCGTCGTGTTCGTCGGCGCGGCGATCGGCGTGTCGAAGAACAACCAGATCCAGGTGGACTTCTTCTATCGCCACATGCCCGCCGCCATGGGCCGCTGGCTGTCGCGCGTGGTCGACGTGCTTCGCATCGGCTTCTTCGGCGCCGCCGTGATCATGACGGCGCAGATGATGGCCAAGGTGGGCAACACATCGCGCATGACCATCATCGATGCGCCGATGAACCTGGTCTACGGGCTTTGCCTGTTCGGCTTCGCCGCGATGACCTTCCGCTCGATCCAGGTAGCGCGCCTGCACTGGAAGCGCGGCTACAGCGTCCTCGAACGCCCCGAGACCACCCTGGCCGACCGCTGAGCCAACGAACCGCTAGCCCCATGCTGAAAATCATCTTCCTCTTCTTCATGATGGGCGGCATTCCGGTCGCCATCGCGATGGCCGGCGCCTCGCTGGTCTACATCCTGGGCACCGGCAACCTGCCGCCCTTCGTCGTCATTCACCGCATGGTGGGCGGCATCGACAGCTTTCCACTGCTGGCGGTGCCTTTCTTCATCCTGGCCGGCAATCTGATGAACAACGCCGGCATCACCACCCGCATCTACAACTTCGCGCTGTCCCTGGTGGGCTGGCTCAAGGGCGGTCTGGGGCATGTGAACATCGTGGGCTCGGTGGTGTTCGCCGGCATGAGCGGCACCGCCATCGCCGACGCGGCAGGCCTGGGCACCATCGAGATCAAGGCGATGAAGGAGCACGGCTATTCGCCCGAATTCGCCGTGGGCGTCACGGCCGCCTCGGCCACGCTCGGGCCGATCATTCCGCCGAGCCTGCCCTTCGTGATCTACGGAATGATGGCGAACGTGTCGATCGGCGCCCTGTTCCTGGCCGGCCTGATCCCTGGCGTGCTGCTGGCCGTGCTGATGATGCTCACCGTGGCCTACTACGCCCACAAGAACAACTGGGGCGCCGACTTCAAGTTCTCCAGCGCGCGCCTGGTCAAGGCCCTGACCGAACTGGCGCTGGTGATCGCCTGGCCGCTCTTGCTGTGGCTGGCCGTGGACAAGGTCGGCCTGCCAGCGCAACCGACGGTGATCGTCGGACTGGTGCTGCTGTTCGTGCTCGACAAGATCTTCCGCTTCGAGGCGCTGCTGCCCATCATGACTCCGGTGCTGCTGATCGGCGGCATGACCACCGGGCTGTTCACGCCCACCGAGGGCGCCATCGCCGCCTGCGTGTGGGCGATGGTGCTGGGCTTTGCCTGGTACGGCACGCTGAGCTGGAAGCGCTTCGTCAAGGTCTGCCTGGAAACCATCGAAACCACCGCCACCGTGCTGTTCATCGTCGCCGCGGCCTCCATCTTCGGCTGGATGCTGACCGCCACCGGCGTGACCACCAGCATCGCGGCCTGGGTGCTGGGCTTCACGAAGGACGCCTGGGTGTTCCTTCTGCTGGCCAACCTGCTGATGCTGTTCGTGGGTTGCTTCCTGGAGCCGACCGCAGCCATCACCATCCTGGTGCCGATCCTGCTGCCCATTGCGACGCAACTGGGCGTGGACCCGGTTCACTTCGGCCTCGTCATGGTGCTCAACCTGATGATCGGCCTGCTGCATCCACCCATGGGCCTGGTGCTGTTCGTGCTGGCGCGGGTGGCCAACCTGAGCTTCGAGCGCACGACCATGGCCATCCTGCCCTGGCTGGTGCCGCTGCTGGGCAGCCTGGTGGTGATCACCTACTGGCCGGCGCTGGTACTGTGGCTGCCCAAGCAATTCTTCTAGCCAGAACCTACGTTCGAGCCATGAACCCGTACATCCGACTTCATCCCGACGACGATGTCGTCATCGCCCGCAGCCAACTGGTGGGCGGCACCTCCATCGAAGGCGTGACCTCGCGCGGCCTGATTCCCGCCGGCCACAAGATGGCCACTCGCCAGATTGCCGCCGGCTCACCGGTGCGGCGCTACAACCAGATCATCGGCTTCGCCAGCCGGCCGATCGAGCCTGGCGAACACGTGCACACGCACAACCTCGACATGGGCCCCGCCAAGGGCGACTTCGAGCGCGACTATGCCTTTGGGGCCGATGTGAAGCCAACCCCGGCAAAGCGCGAGGCGAGCTTCATGGGCATTCGCCGCGCCGACGGACGCGTGGCCACTCGCAACTACATCGGCGTGCTGACCAGCGTGAACTGCTCGGCCACCGCGGCCCGGGCGATCGCTGATCATTTCTCGCGCCAGGCCAATCCGGGCGCGCTGGCCGATTTCCCGAACGTGGACGGCGTGGTCGCCTTGACCCACGGCACCGGCTGCGGCATGGACACGCAAGGCATGGGCATGCAGCTCCTCAACCGCACGCTCACCGGCTATGCCACGCACGCCAACTTCGCCGGTGTGCTGGTGGTGGGCCTGGGTTGCGAAGCCAACCAGATCAACGCCTGGCTGTCGACCGGCAATCTGCGTGAAGGCGACAACCTTCGCGTGTTCAACATCCAGGACACGGGCGGAACCCGCAAGACGGTCGAGCGCGGTATCGCGCTCATCAACGAGATGCTCCCCAGGGCCAACGCGGTGAAGCGCGAGCCCTGCCCGGCGTCGCACATCACCATCGGGCTGCAATGCGGCGGCTCCGACGGCTACAGCGGAATCAGCGCCAACCCAGCGCTGGGCGCCGCGGTCGATCTGCTGGTGGCGCACGGAGGCACCGCCATCCTGAGCGAGACACCCGAGATCTACGGCGCCGAGCACCTGCTGACGCGACGCGCGGTGCGGCGCGAAGTGGGCGAGAAGCTGGTGCAGCGCATCAAGTGGTGGGAGCACTACACCGCGATCAACGAAGGCGAGATGAACAACAACCCGTCGCCGGGCAACAAGGCTGGCGGACTCACCACCATCCTGGAGAAGTCGCTCGGCGCGGTGGCCAAGGGCGGCACCAGCAACCTGGAGGCGGTGTACGAATACGCCGAACCGGTGGACGCGCACGGCTTCGTCTACATGGACACCCCCGGCTACGACCCGGTCAGCGCGACGGGCCAGGTGGCAGGCGGCGCCAACATGATCTGCTTTACCACCGGGCGCGGCTCGGCCTATGGCTGCGCGCCCTCGCCTTCGCTCAAGCTGGCGACCAACTCCGCGCTGTGGCAGCGGCAGGAAGACGACATGGACATCAACTGCGGCGAGATCGTCGACGGCAGCGCCAGCATCCAGGAGATGGGCCAGCGCATCTTCGAACTGGTGCTGGCCACCGCTTCCGGCCAGCACAGCAAGAGCGAACAGCACGGCTACGGCCAGAACGAATTCGTGCCCTGGCAAGTCGGCGCGGTCATGTGAAGCCAGCCGGACCCTCTTGAACCAACCTGATTGCCCATGCCAAGAACTCTTGCAGCCACCGAACTGCGTGCGCAGGTCGCATCCATCATCGAACACGCCGGCAGCGCGCCGGAAGAAGCGCGGGCCGTCGCCGAAAACCTGGTGCTGGCCAACCTGAGCGGCCATGACTCGCACGGCGTCGGCATGGTGCCGCGCTATGTGGATGCGGTGGCCGAAGGCGGCCTGAAGCCCAACACCTCGATGCGCGTGCAACTCGACGCCGGCACGCTGCTCGCGCTGGACGGGCAGCGCGGCTACGGGCAGATCGTCGGCGTGCAGGCCATGCAGATGGGCATGGCGCGCGCCAAGGAACTGGGCAGTTGCATCATGACGCTGGGCCAAGCCCATCACCTGGGACGCATCGGCCACTTCGCCGAGATGGCGGTGGCGCAGGGGCTGGTGTCCATCCATTTCGTCAACGTGCTGTCGCGCCCCGTGGTGGCGCCATGGGGCGGCGGCGATGGTCGCTTCGGCACCAACCCCTGTTGCATCGGCGTTCCGCTGGAAGATGGCGCTCCGTTTCTCCTCGATTTCGCCACCAGCCGTGTGGCGCAAGGCAAGATGCGCGTCGCCCACAACAAGGGCGAGAAGGTGCCGCCCGGCTACCTGATCGACGAGCACGGCCGCCCCACCGACAACCCGGGCGTGGTGGTGGTGCCGCAATCCAACGGCCTGCTGGGCGCACTGATGACGTTCGGCGAGCACAAGGGCTACGGCATGGCCATCGCCTGCGAACTGCTGGGCGGTGCGCTCAGCGGTGGCGGGACGTGGCACCGGCCGGCCGACAGCGCCCGCTCCGTCTACAACGGCATGCTCACCATCCTGATCGATCCGGCCAGGCTGGGCACACAGGCGAGCTTCGCATCCGAAGCGCGCGCCTTCGTCGACTGGCTGCGTCAGAGCCCGCCGGGCGAAGGCTTCGACGGCGTACAGATCGCCGGCGAGCCCGAGCGAAAGGCGCGCCTGGCGCGCGAACGCGATGGCGTGACGGTGGATGACGGAACGTGGACGGAACTGGTCGCCGCGGGCGCCAAGGTCGGCGTGGCGCTGTCGTAGATCGTCAGTGAACGGGGTCGAATGTCGGTCCCGCTTCACAGAGGAACTGTTTCATCTCGCATCACGACGGCGTCGCCGCATTGCGCTAAGGTGGACCGTACTCACCCAACCAAGGAGTACACAACCATGCGCAAGATGAACCTTCACTCCCTGCCTCGTGCCGCCCTGCTGGTGGCCTTGCTCGGCGGCGCCGCCGTTGGTGCGCACGCACAAAGCCTGGACTCCCTCAAGGGCGCGGCCAGCAGCGCCATGGGCGGCGGATCGAGCAGCAGCGGCATGGCCGGGATGGCTGGCATGGCAGGCGGCATGGGGGGCATGAGCGCCGGCACCATGGGCAATGCTGCCGGCGTGATCGAGTACTGCTTCAAGAACAACTACCTGAGCGGCGATGGCGTGTCGGCCGTCAAGGATGGCCTTCTGGGCAAGATGGGCGGCGAATCCAAGGCGAAGACCGACACCGGCTACATGGACGGTGCCAAGGGCATGCTCACCGGCGGCAATGGCAAGTCCATGGACCTGAGTGCCGGTGGCCTGCAGAAGGAAGCCACCAAGAAGGCCTGCGAGTTCGTGCTGGACCAGGGCAAGTCGATGCTCTGAGCCAGCATCGCCTTGCCCCTGGACTTCAGCGCAGGTCGTAGCGGTCGAGGTTCATCACCTTGGTCCAGGCCGCGACGAAGTCATTGACGAACTTCTGCTTCGCATCGGCGCTGGCGTAGACCTCGGCCAGCGCGCGCAGGATCGAGTTGGAGCCGAAGACCAGGTCAACGCGCGAGGCCGTCCACTTGACCTGGCCGGTCTTGCGATCGGTGCCTTCGAATTCATTCTTGGCGTCGCTGGTGGCCTTCCACTGCGTATCCATGCTCAGCAGGTTGACGAAGAAGTCGTTGGTCAGCGTCTCGGGCTTGTCGGTGAACACGCCGTGCTTGCTGGCGCCGACATTGGCGCCCAGTACGCGCAGCCCGCCGACGAGCGCCGTCATCTCCGGCGCGCTGAGGTTGAGCAGCTGCGCCCTGTCGATGAGAGCGGCCTCGTCCGGCACGGGCGTCTTCACCTTGACGAAGTTGCGGAAGCCATCCGACAGAGGCTCGAGCACCGCCATCGCCTCCACATCGGTCTGCTCTTGCGACGCGTCCATGCGGCCTGGCGAGAAAGGCACGGTCACATCCACGCCGCCCTTCTTGGCCGCCTGCTCCACGCCGGCGTTGCCGGCCAATACGATCAGGTCGGCCAGCGAGACCTTCTTGCCGCCCGGTGCCGTGCCGTTGAACTCGGCCTGGATGCCTTCCAGCGTCTTGAGCACCTTGGCCAGCTGATCGGGCTGGTTGGCGGGCCAGTCCTTCTGCGGCGCCAGGCGGATGCGCGCGCCATTGGCACCGCCGCGCTTGTCGGAGCCGCGGAAGGTGGAGGCCGAGGCCCATGCGGTCGACACCAGCTGCGACACCGTGAGGCCCGAAGCCAGGACCTTGGCCTTGAGCGCGGCCACGTCCTTGTCGTCGACCAGCGGATGGTTGACGGCGGGAATCGGGTCTTGCCAGATCAGTTCCTCCGAGGGCACTTCGGGGCCGAGGTAGCGCGCCTTGGGGCCCATGTCGCGGTGGGTGAGCTTGAACCATGCGCGGGCGAAAGCGTCCGCGAACTGATCCGGATGCTCCAGAAAGCGTCGCGAGATCTTCTCGTAGGCCGGATCGAAGCGCAGCGACAGGTCGGTCGTGAGCATGGTCGGCTTGCGCTTCTTCGATGGATCGTGCGCATCCGGGATGATTGCCTCGGCGTTCTTGGCCACCCATTGGTTGGCGCCGGCCGGGCTCTTCGTCAGTTCCCATTCGAAATTGAACAGGTTCTCGAAGAAGTTGTTGCCCCACTTGGTGGGCGTGGTGGTCCATGTGACTTCCAGGCCGCTGGTGATGGCGTCGCCTGCAAAGCCGGTGCCGAAGCTGCTGGACCAGCCAAGGCCCTGAGTTTCGAGCTCCGATCCTTCGGGGTCCTTGCCCACGTGGGTGGCCGGGCCGGCACCGTGCGTCTTGCCGAAGGTGTGGCCGCCGGCGATGAGCGCCACCGTTTCTTCGTCATTCATCGCCATCCGGGCGAAGGTCTCGCGGATGTCCCGTGCGGCCGCCTTGGGGTCGGGGTTGCCGTTGGGGCCTTCGGGGTTGACGTAGATCAGGCCCATCTGAACGGCGGCCAAGGGGTTGGCCAGCTCGCGATCGCCGGAGTAGCGCTTGTCTTCCAGCCAGACCTTCTCGTTGCCCCAGTTCACGTCGTGGTCGGGCTCCCAGGTGTCTTCACGGCCGCCTGCGAAACCGAAGGTCTTGAACCCCATCGATTCGAGCGCGACGTTGCCGGTCAGGATCATCAGGTCGGCCCAGGAGATCTTGTTGCCGTATTTCTGCTTGATGGGCCACAAGAGGCGCCGCGCCTTGTCCAGGCTGACGTTGTCGGGCCAGCTGTTGAGCGGGGCGAATCGTTGCTGGCCGCGGCCGCCGCCACCGCGTCCATCGGCGGTGCGGTAGGTGCCTGCGCTGTGCCAGGCCATGCGGACGAACAAGGGGCCGTAGTGGCCGAAGTCGGCGGGCCACCAGGGCTGCGAATCGGTCATCAGCGCGGTCAGGTCTTTTTTCAGCGCCGCCAGGTCGAGGCTCTTGAAGGCCTTGGCGTAGTTGAAGTCCTTGTCCATCGGGTTGGACTTGGCACAGTGCTGATTGAGCACATCCACCGGCAGTTGGCTGGGCCACCAGTCACGAATGCTGGTGGCGCCCTGGTGGAACGGGCACTTGGCTTCGGTCTCGCTGCTCATCGTTTGCTCCTTGGTTATCGCCTTGGGACGGGAGCAGACATTTTGCGATTCCATGCCGGGCTCGTGAATGGCATTTGCCTATGCACGGCATAGCCGGCCGCTTAGGGCCGGCTCAGGGCTTGGCGATGACGCGGGCAGCCCGGTGAGGGCCCGGCCTCAGATCATCAGCGCGAGCGCAGCGTCGAGGTGCTCGGACGGGGCCCGCCGGAAGCCCGAGCGCGCAAAGCGCTGCAGGCGCCCCACGGCAAAAGCAGTCAGAGCGCTGGCGCGCACCTGCGCATCGACCGTGGGCGTTCCGGATCCTTCAGCCAGCGCTGCCGGGCGCAGAGCCTGGCGAAGCGTGGATTCGAGCTTGTCGAAGAAGTTGTTCATTCGCTGCTGGAGGCGCTCGTTCTCGAACACCAGCGCGTCGCCCACCATCACCCGGGTCATGCCGGGATTCTTCTCGGCGAACTGCATGAGCATGATGATGATGCGCGCAGCCTTGTGAGCACCCACTCTGGCCGCATCGCCAGCTTCCTCAGCCTGAGCCTGCTCCAGGATTTGGTTGACCAGGGTGAAGACGCTTTGCTCGATGAAGTCGATCAGGCCCTCGAACATCTGGGCCTTGCTGGCGAAGTGGCGGTAGAGCGCGGCTTCGCTCACCTCCAGCTTGGCCGCCAGCGCCGCGGTCGTCACACGTTCGGCGCCGGGTTGCTCCAGCATGGCGGCCAGGGCCTGCAGGATCTGCACGCGCCGCTCGCCCGGCTTGGGGCGCTTGCGAACAGGCGCAGACGGGCGGTCGTCCGCCGGCGCCGCGAGGGCAGGGTCACGCGTCTCATCGTTCATGGGAGACCACAAAAATGTAATTAATTGATTCTCGCACGGCGCAGTAAGTGCGCGCCTTTCGGGTCAACCCCGTGGTATCGCGCAGAATCATCGGCATTCCAGGCTTATTCACAGATCCGAAGATGAAAAATTACGTACTGGTAACGGGCGGCGCAGGCTACATCGGAAGCCACACCTGCGTGGCACTGGCCGCTGCGGGTTATACGCCGCTCATCCTCGACAACCTGTGCAACAGCAGTCCCAAGGTGTTCGAGCGTTTAGCCCGTATCGTCGGTGGCCCTCCACCTCGGGCAATCGAGGGGGACATTCGGGACCGACAGTTCCTCGACCGCCTCTTCGCCGAGAACGCAATTGACGCGGTAATTCACTTTGCGGGCCTTAAGGCCGTCGGCGATTCCGTCGCTGACCCGTTGTCGTACTACGACAACAATGTGAACGGCAGCATGGTCTTGGCGGCTGCGATGCAGTCCGCCGGTGTCAAGACCCTAGTCTTCTCATCTTCCGCTACCGTCTACGGCGAGCCGGAGCGCACGCCGATCCCTGAAGCCGCGCCATGCTGGGCTACCAACCCATACGGGCGCACAAAATTGATGGTTGAGCAGATGCTCACCGATCTGCATAGCGCGGATCCGGGTTGGAACATTGGCCTTTTGCGATATTTCAATCCTGCTGGTGCGCATGAAAGCGGCCTAATTGGCGAACACCCCAAGGGCAAGCCGAACAACCTGATGCCGTTCGTAAGCCAAGTCGCAGTCGGCACTCGAGAATATTTGACCGTACACGGCAATGACTATCCGACGATCGATGGCACCGGCGTACGAGACTACATCCACGTTTTAGACCTTGCAGAAGGCCATGTTGCGGCGCTACGCCACGCGAAAGCCCGAGCAGGGCTATTTGCGGTCAACCTCGGAACGGGAGCTGGAGCCTCTGTGCTTGAAGTGATCACGGCCTTCGAGAAAGCGAGCGGACGCAAGGTGGCCTATAAGATCGGCCCGAGACGCACCGGAGATGTGCCGGCATCGGTAGCGGACACATCCTTGGCGCGCTCGCTTTTGGGCTGGCAGGCACAGCGAGGCCTGAATCAAATGTGCGTCGATAGTTGGCGCTGGCAGCAAGCTAACCCGAACGGCTACGACGACTGAACCCATGTAGTCGGGAGGAACGCTCGGCCTTTCAGCGCGCCCGGATCATCGTGCCATACGCCTGGTCCGAAAGGATTTCCAGCAGCATGGCGTGCGGCACGCGGCCGTCGATGATGTGCACGGCATTGACGCCGCTCTTGGCAGCGTCGAGCGCGCCTTCGATCTTGGGCAGCATGCCGCCGGAGATGGTGCCGTCGGCAAAAAGCTCGTCGATCTCGCGGGCCGACAGGTTGGTCAGCAGATTGCCGTTCTTGTCGAGCACGCCGGGCGTGTTGGTCAGCAGCATGAGCTTCTCGGCCTTGAGCACGGTGGCCAGCTTGCCCGCCACCACGTCGGCGTTGATGTTGTAGCTCTCGTTGTCTTCGCCGAAGCCGATCGGGCTGACGACGGGAATGAACGCGTCGTCCTGCAGCGCCTTGACCACGCCGGGGTCGATGGCGACGATGTCGCCCACCTGGCCGACGTCGTGCTCCACCTTGGGATCGTTGCGGTCGGCCATCTTGAGCTTCTGGGCGCGGATCAGACCGCCGTCACGGCCGGTGAGGCCCACCGCCTTCCCGCCAGCCTGGTTGATCAGGCCCACGATGTCCTGCTGCACCTCGCCAGCCAGCACCCATTCGACCACTTCCATCGTCTCGGCGTCGGTCACCCGCATGCCCTGGATGAACTGACCGGTCTTGCCCAGGCGCTTGAGCGCGGATTCGATCTGCGGCCCCCCGCCGTGAACCACCACCGGGTTCATGCCCACCAGCTTGAGCAGCACCACGTCTTCGGCGAAGTCGGCCTGCAGGGCCGGATCGGTCATGGCATTGCCGCCGTACTTGATGACGATGGTCTTTCCATGAAACTTGCGGATGTAGGGCAGCGCCTGCGCCAGGATCTCGGCCTTGTCGCGCGGCGGGATGTTCAGGACGGTGTCGGTCATGGGCGTGGTCCGTGAATGAAGATGGACGGGAGGTGCGTACGGTGAATCAGATCAATCGTGCCCGGCAATGTCGCGCAACCAACGCGGCACCTTGAAGCGCACGATCATCAGGTAAGCCGTCACGTAGGTGGCAATGAACAGCAAGGTGAAGATCATCAGGATGCCGGTGCGGTTCCAGAACAGAACCGCCGGCACCACCGACAACGCCGCCAGCGTCCACAGATAAGGCGAGGTGCGATTGTTGCGCGACAGCAGTTGCTTGGCCTCGTTGTCGTGCACCACCTGGCGCACGATGCGACGGAACACCAACTGGTGGAAGTGCAGCGCATCCGCGGTGCCGGGCGACTGGCCGCGGGCCACCTTTCGGTAGATGGAGAACATGGTCTCCCACACCGGATAGATGAGCAGCAGCATCGGGAACCAGGGCGACACGAGAGGATGACGCTGCACCAGCATCACGCTGGCCACCGCGATCACCATGCCCCAGACGTACGCCCCACCGTCGCCGGCAAAGATCTTGCCGCGCGGGTAGTTCCACAGCAGGAAGCCGCCCGTGGCCCCCAGCAGACACAGCACCATGCCGGCCAACTGCCGGTCGCCCAGCTGCAGCGAGACGTGCGAGATGGCCAGGCAGACCAGCACCGCCACCGTGCCGGCCAGGCCGTTGTAGCCGTCGATGATGTTGAACGCGTGCGGCAAGCCACCAATGGCGATGGCCGCGAAGATCAGCCCCGCGAAAGGCAGCGTCAACACCCAGACGTCGATCACGTCGATGCCCACATGATCGAGCTTGAGCCCGAAAACGAAGCACAACAGCAGTGCCGAACCGATCGTCAAACCCAGTCGATAGCGCACCGACACGCGCTGCGTCACGTCTTCGACAATGCCGCCCAGCACCGCGGGCGCCAGGCAAAGCAGCATGAGCACCGAACTCTTGAACGTGGCGGGCACATTGACCACGTCGGCCAACGGCCAGGCTGCCAGCCAGCCCGCGCCCGTTCCCAGGAACACGCCGGCGCCGCCCAGGCGCGGCACATGGCCCGCATGGAAGCGCTGCGGCATGTCGATCGAGTAGCGACGCGCATGACGACGCGCGCGCCGCATGAAGAACAGCACGGCGACGGCCGAAACGAGAAAGCTGATGACGATCAGAGCGAGCATTGGGGTGGTATTGGCAAACCCTAGAATTCCCGGGCGAAATTAGACCATGACCAGCCCCATTTCCACCCACCCGAAGCCCGTCACCGTGTCGATCGTCAGTCACGGGCAGTTGGGGATGATCGTGCCCCTGCTGGAACAGCTGGACCGGCTTTGTGCAGGCAGCATCGAGCGCGTGGTGCTGACACACAACCTGCCGGAGGCGGACTTGCTGGCCGGCCGCGAGTGGTCTTTTGCCTTGGATCGGGTTCACAACTCCGTGCGGCAGGGGTTTGGTGCGAACCACAACGAGGCATTCAAGCGCTGCCAGACGGAGTGGTACCTTGTGCTGAACCCGGACATTCGGCTGGACAGCGACGTGATCGCGCCGCTGGTCGCCCTGGCTGACACTGATGCCGGGCTGCTGGCGCCGCGGATCATGGAGCCGGGGAAGACGGAGCCGGAGCAGCACCGGCGGATCATCACGCCGCTGGAGATCCTGACGCGCCGCAAACCCGGCTACCCGATCCCCGACAAGCCCGACTGGATCCCCGGACTGTTCATGCTGTTTCGCAGCGAGGCGTATCGGCAGATCGAAGGGTTCGATGCGAAGCGCTACTTCATGTATGGGGAGGATTTCGACATCTGCGCCCGGCTGCGGCTGGCGGGGTGGCAAATCCAGATCGGGGAAGCGCTACGGGCGCGGCATGAGGCGCAGAGGGCTAGCCGCAGGAGTGGGCGGCATTTGTGGTGGCATGTGACGAGTTTGGGGAAGGTTTGGACTTCCGGGCCGTTTTGGGGCGTGCGGCGGATAGTGCGCTGAGCAGTCAAGCGGCGCGTCCACCTGTCCGGCGAAGCAACTGCCGCAAATGACGAATGCCCGGCAGGTGAACCACTGCCGACGCGAAGCGAACAGCGCTACGGGGACTGCTGCGCAACAACCACTCCGCAAAGCTCAGCTTGCGCTTGTAGCGCCTAGGCACATAGGGATTGGCGTCGACGATGCGGGTGAACTCCGCAAGCATCTCGCCCAACTCAGCCTTGTTGTCGCGATCAAATTTGATGGACTGGAAGACCTCTTCGACAAATACCCGGCCGAAGCGTGGTAACAGGTAGTCGCGCAAGTAGAAGCGTCCGCGATGTGGCTCATCCGGAAACATGGCCACCAACTTCTTGAAGTATCGGAAGCGGCTACGCAGCATGCGCATGCTGTATGACGTGCTTTCCGTATGGATGCACCAGACCGTCACCGCCTTGTCGATGAAGTAGTTGGTGTAGCCAGCGCGAAAAATGCGCAGGAACAGGTCATCGTCTTCGAAGCCCATGAACTGCTCGTCGAAGCCGCCCACCGCCTCGAAAGCAACGCGGCTGGTCAGGGAAGCTGATGGCAACACATACATGTCGCGGCGAAGCAGATCCACGATCTTCTTCTTCGGATGCTCCGCAAGGTCGCGAATCATCGACGTCGTGATGACGTTGCCCGTACCGTCCGCCTCATAGAGGTCTGCGTAGACAAATCCAAACCTGGGCTCGTCGACGGGTATGCCCTCGACCAGCGCTTCGATATGGTTGTCCAGATAGAAGTCGTCCTGGTCGAGAAAGCAGATGTAGTTCGACGAGGATGCAGCGACGCCGGCATTGCGAGCCGAACCTTGCCCGCCGTTCTGTTTGTCGACGATACGAAACGGGTAGCGTTTCGCCAACTCGCCCAATGCCTCCCGCTCCTCGGGGGCCGATCCATCGTTGACCACGATGACCTCGTCGGACGGTACTGACTGAGAGAACACGCTGGCGATCGCTCGCTCAATGAACCGAGCGCCGTTGTAGAAGGGGATGATGACAACAACAGTCGGCGGCGGCGACTTGTACTTCTTGTGTAGGGCGTGCATCGTTTGTTCTTCTTCGAATGGCGTTCAGACGGACTCGAAAAGATCCCGGACGACGCCCCGAAACCCGCGCCCGAACTGGTTGTAGCGGCCGGTCATCGCTTCACGCAGTACCGGCACGCATCGCGCCAAGCGGGACGCGGGCAGCGCGGCTCTGAAGCGCTGGTGGACAAGCTTGCCTTGCACCTGTCTCACCCTCTCGACGGGGACGGTGGGCTGGCCGATCGACTCCAGACGCTCCAGCAGCAACTCCGCCTTGCGAGCTCGCATGACATGCGTATTGCCACGGGACGCGAGCGCCTTCTGAACCTTGCGAGCAAACGTGTCGCGCTCGGCACCGATCTGGTTGCCACCGTGCTGCCGATAGCCGATGAGGGGTTGCTCCAGCACGTCGACCCGCCCCACCGCCGCAGCGACGATGGCAAGCCATTCGTCATGCAACCACTCCACCGGAAACGGCGCGGCGCGAGAAAGCAATGAGCGTCGAAAAACCGTCGTCGCGCCAGTTACGAGGTTGCGGCGCAAGAAGACGCTGAACGCATCACCTCGATGGATGCGATCCATTTCCCACGGCTCCACTTCGAGCGCATGGAACAGGGTGTCGCCGAGCGGCTCTGCGCCCGCGCCGATGAGTGTGGCATCGGTATGAAGCAGCAAAAGGTCTGGCCGGCGTTCGAACTCAGCTGCCAGGCTTTCCAGCCGATCGGCCGGCCATGTGTCGTCCTGGTCGCTCAATGCGATCAAGTCGCCAGTGCACGCCATGCACGCTTGCTCGAAGTTACGCGTCACCCTGAGCGCGGGCCGGTTCTCGAAAACGCGCAGGGCAATCTTCAAACCAGGCCGGTCTACCTCACATTGCGCGACGGTTGCGCGAACCAATGCAACCGTGTCGTCGGAGGAGTCATCATCAGAGAGAACAATTTCGGCTGGCGGACGCGTCTGCATGCAAATGCTGCGGACTTGCTCAGCGATGAAGCGCACACCATTGTGGGTGCAAAGGGCGACGGAGATTGAGGCTGACACGATTTTTAGGCCGGCATCTTACTGTCTGGCAAACTTATCGACCTGGTCCGGATGCGCTCCAAATGGCATCGGCGACAATGTCGCCCCATAACGCAAACGGCGTGGCGTCCGGCCGATCAGTCAGCGAGGTTGCGCGTCCAGCGGCCACTTGTGTTGCGTCGCCAGCATATGCCAACTTGTGGCAACCAGAATCGAAGAATTCATGAGTCAAGCACATTCGAATTTGCATCGCACCCCTTGGGGCGATTGGTGGGAAGGAACCCGCCGCACGGATATCTGGTGGACGCTTGCATGGTTCGACATCGTGCTGCGCTACCGCCGCTCGATGCTGGGACCGTTGTGGCTCACGCTGAGTATGGGCGCGATGATCGGAGGAATGGGGCCGCTCTACAGTTCGCTGTTTGGGACGGAATTATCCAAGTTCTTCCCGCATCTGGCGCTTGGGATCATTTTTTGGACCTTCTTCAATAGCATGGTCAATGATTCCTGTAACGCATTCATTGGTTCAGGAAACTATCTCAAGCAAGGGTACTTTCCGATCAGCCTGTTCGTCTGGCGCAGCATGGCGCGCAACTCCATACAGTTCGCTCACCAGATCGTGCTCTATATACCTGTAGCGCTATGGGCGGGCATTTCGCTCAAGGCGCATGCGCTGCTCTTCATTCCCGCGTTCGTGCTTTTCCTGATCAATGCGCATTTGCTGGGTTTGGTGCTTGGCCTGGTCTGCACGCGATTCAGAGATGTTGCGCAGATCGTCACGAGCGTCATGCAGATGGCGATGTTCTTGACGCCAGTTTTCTGGTTGCCCGAGAGCTTGCCCGGCCGCGCCCAGTACATCTTGTGGAACCCCCTTGCTCAAATGCTGGATCTGTTGCGTGCGCCTCTGATGGGCAATGTCTCTGATGCCCACAACTGGCATGGCATCTTTTTCTGGACGGCCGTCAATCTCGCCATCGCCAGTTGGCTGTTTACCAAATATCGTCGTCGCGTCGTTTACTGGCTGTAACCCATGCCCTATATCTCGCTCAAAGACGTCGCCGTCAACTTCCCAATCTACGGAGCAGGCGCCAATTCACTCAAGAAAACACTGGCGTCATCAGTGACCGGCGGCCGTTTCGGAAAGGAAACCGGCGTCAACGTGGTCCAAGCGCTCAGCGGCATCAACCTCGAATTGAAGGCGGGAGACCGCCTTGGGCTCATCGGCCACAACGGTGCCGGAAAGTCGACGCTACTGCGAACGCTGGCCGGGGTCTATGAGCCCTCGTCGGGAGACTTTGTCCGCAAGGGGACTGTTTCGAGCCTGATCGATCCGTCGCTCGGCATCGAGCCCGATGCGACCGGGATTGAGAACATCATGCTTCGCGGTCTGGTCATGGGCATGAGCAAGAAGCAGATCGATTCGCTGACCCCCGAAATTTGCGAGTTCAGCGGCCTGGGCGAATACGTCAACATGCCGGTGCGGACCTACTCAACCGGCATGCTGATGCGATTGGCCTTCTCGATCTCGACGAGCGTGAAAGCCGATATTTTGCTGATGGACGAGTGGCTGTCTGTGGGTGATGCGGAATTCACCGAGAAGGCCGAGCAGCGAATGAAGGATGTCGTTTCAAACGCCGGCATCTTGGTTTTGGCATCGCACTCACCGGAGTTGATTGCCAAGGAGTGCAATCGGGTGATACATCTGGAGCACGGGCGCATCGTCGGATAGGCAATTGCGCCTAACGGAACTCAACTGTCTTCCGAGAACCCTAGGGCTTGAAGGATGGTTGGCACCTGCACCTGCCAGCCAAATTTGTTTAGTGCGTCCGCTCGAGCGGCATCTGCCATTGAAGCGTAGTCGACACTTCGGTCCAAGGCGTGCATCATCATGTCGACCCATTCATGCGCCTTTGACAGATAGCCTGTCGCATCATGTTGGATCGCGCGACTGTAGGTGAAGCTCGGTGAAGCGATGCTCAGCGTGCCGACAGCAGCAGCTTCGAAGTACTTCAGCTCTGATTTGCAATCGGTGAACGAGTTGGACTGTAGCGGCATCAGGTTGAATTCCACTTGGCCGACCAGTCGCTGCAGATTCACGTAGTCTTGAAACGGGAAGTACTTGATACGCTCCGAAAAGCTCGAAAGCAGCACTCCCTTTTCGATATAGCCCACGACGGCAACCTCCACGTCATCGCGCTCGGCCAGCACCGTGGCCAAGGCATGTTCGACGATGGCGAAATCATGCTGGTGCGAGGGCGATCCACTGAAATAGCCAAAGCACTTTCGCCCCTGCGATTGGAACGCCTGATGCTGCTTTGCCTCGAACACCGCAGAAGAGACCGCGAGTTGCTCCTGATTCATGAAATTAGGAACGACGTGGACGGGAAGCCCTGAGAACTCCTTGATCTTTCCAGCAAGGTAGGCGTTCGTGGTGATAGCGCCGTCACAGAGCCTTAGCGTTTGACCCATTCGGGAGATCATCGCGAACCAATCATTCAGGACCTGCTCCTGCGATAGGTTGACGCCTAGGGTGTCCATGATGAGATGCGCATAATCAGTGTCGAACACCAGATCATCGACATCAAAAAGGACTCTCTTTCCACGGGCCCGGAATTTCATGACCAGAGCGGCAAGCCGGGCACAGTAGCGCGACCGGCATATCACAAGCACGTCCGCGGTCTTGGCGATCTCGTCGAAGTGGAGCGCATCAGTCAGGAAAAAGTAGCCCCCTGACACTCCGTACTCTGGAGCGCCGTTAAGCACTTGGACCATGTTGTAGGCCCGGTAGCGGAAAGTGCTGTTGTTGGCCTCTTCGTAGAAGTAGGCAACTCGGGTCTTGGATTTGGTCAGCATATGCATGCGCTGCGCATAGCCTTTGTTCCAGGGATCGACGTAGTCGACAGGCGATATCTTGTGCAGCAACATCAACGACCCTGCACCAGCGCATCCAGGATGTTCGCAAAGGCAGGCTCCCACCCGGGGCCAATGCCATTCTGATTCTGATAGTGCGTCCCATCGGTCGCACTTCGGAGTTCAACACGCGCTACGCCTTCGCGAAGAGCCGCGACGAGAGCTTCAATCGTCAGATCAGCGCAGATGATGTTTGGCGAATATGCGCTGAGGTCTTGCTTGACACCGAACTTGTTGGTGACCACCACTGCGCCACTAGCGGCAAGATCCAAAGGCGGATAGCTGGGGTGCGGCGTATACATAAGGCTCAGCCCCAAGTCCACCTTCCCGATCAGGTCTGCATAGTCCCTCCACCCCATCGACTCAATCCGCTCGGGCTCATAGTCGTCGCCCAACTGCAGGCGCGGGATATCCTTGCCGACGAAGCAAATCTGCCATTGGCGCAAGTCCAAGATCCCTTCATTGACTGCTCGCTCGATTGCCAAGACTCCCATATGAAAGAGGTTTCGGGGATTGTTGGGGCGTGCGTAGAAGAAGAACTTGCGCTTGGCTCCGTGCTCAACCGGACGCCGATGAAACAAGGATGCGGGAAACGTGGGCTCGAACCAGATACCGGTCTGAGAGAGATGCGCCATTCCGGACGCGCGGAGATGCTCAAAAAGCAGGCGTGTATTGATGATGTAGCGAATATCCTGGCGTGCCAAGACACCCTCGCAACGTAGACGCTCGTCTCCAAATGCGTAGAACATTCGCTCATCTTCCTGAAGCAAGTACAGGATCGAGCTTGGCTCAATGCCGGCGAGTGTCGCTTCCGTAGTCCACCATGATGTTGTGAGGAACAGTTCGCCGTGGTACGTATCTACCGACAACCGTCCCTTGGATCGAGATTCGGTGATCAGCGGCGCGAACGCAAATTGAAGCTCTCTATCAGGCGCTATGTCATAGGCCTTGAGAACACTGCTCACCTGGTCTGCTTGAGGCCACTCCGTACGCGTAAGAATGCGCAACGTGCCTCGCATACGGTTGGCGATGAGCACACCGAGAATCAAGGCAGTGCCAACCCCGCCGAAAAGGCTGCCAGGCCCAATGCTGTCGGTCACCAGTGTGATGCGGGGCTCGCTTGCTTGCGGGATCTGGTGGAACTCAATGGGGCACGTGTTCGGGAATCGCCGCACATTGAGCACACTTGCGGATGTTGGACCGTAGGAAGGATTTGCTCCAGCCGCTCGCGGCGGATGCACGTCATCGATTGGCAGTCCAAGACCGCGCCTGACCTTTCTCGAGATCAACTTCAACGTCGATCGAGTGCCGGTGTCCCGCCAAAACTGGAAGAACAATCGAGCGCGCGTATAGAGATTCTTATTCATGGCTTATATGGCGCCCTGCCGCATCGATGATGTAGTCAATGCAGCACTTCAGCCTGCGCGAATATTTGATCCGGCAGACAGAGACACCCAGGGTGCAGAAAGGGCGATTACTCGAATACGTCGGCGTCTGCAAGGCTCAAGGCCGCAGCATCCTTGGCCGAAAGGATCGGCTGCATGCCCATGTCCGGCCAGGCAATGCCCAATGTCGTGTCGTTCCAAGCGATAGCGCGCTCATGCTCTGGGGCGTAGTACTCGGTGGTCTTGTACAGAAAGTCCGCCGACTCGCTGAGGACCACGAATCCATGCGCAAATCCTGCAGGCACCCAGAACTGCTTTTTGTTCTCTTCGCTGAGTTCGACACCGACCCAGCGACCGAACGTGGGCGACGACTTGCGGATGTCGACGGCAACATCGAAGACGACCCCACGAGTCACACGAACCAATTTCCCCTGCGGCCGCCGGATCTGATAGTGCAGCCCCCTTAGAACGCCTTTGGCGGACCGGGAGTGGTTGTCTTGTACAAAGTCAACGTGATGCCCGATTGCCTCATCAAACGCGCTTTGGTTGAAGCTCTCGAAAAAGAATCCCCGTTGATCGCCGAAGACCTTGGATTCGATGACCTTCACGTCCGGGATGGCAGTTGCTGTCGCCTTCATGCACCAACTCCGTCTGCCAAAAGGTGATTCAAGTACTTGCCGTAGCCATTCTTTTGAAGTGGCGCTGCGAGCTTGGCAAGTTGCTCCCGATCAATGAATCCGTTTCGCCAAGCGATTTCCTCGGGACATGCAATCTTCAGCCCCTGCCGGTGCTCAAGCGTTGCAATGAATTGGCCTGCCTCAAGCAAGCTCTCGTGCGTGCCCGTGTCGAGCCATGCGTAACCACGCTGCATGATCTGCACATTCAGTCGGCCGCGATCGAGATAGGCCTGATTGACGGCCGTGATTTCAAGTTCGCCTCGAGCACTTGGCTTGACGGCCTTGGCGATCTCGACAACCTCGTTGTCGTAGAAGTACAGGCCAGTGACCGCGTAGTTGCTCTTTGGCTGCGCAGGCTTTTCTTCGATGCTTTGTGCTTTGCCGTTTCCGTCAAACGACACGACACCATAGCGTTCCGGATCATGCACGTGATAAGCGAAGACCGTGGCGCCGGATTCCTGAGCATCCGCCCCGCTCAGCAGATGCTGGAAGTCATGCCCATAGAAGATGTTGTCACCCAACACCAACGCGCTTGGGGAGTTGCCAATGAACTTGTCCCCAATGATGAAAGCCTGCGCCAGCCCGTCCGGACTCGGTTGCACCGCGTACTGCAGATTGATTCCCCATTGGCTGCCGTCGCCCAGCAATTGCTGAAAGCGCGGTGTGTCTTGCGGGGTGCTGATGATCAAGATGTCGCGCATGCCCCCGAGCATCAACGTGCTCAGCGGGTAATAGATCATCGGTTTGTCATAGACGGGCAGAAGCTGCTTGCTGATTGCCAGCGTGGCGGGATGCAGCCGGGTTCCGGATCCGCCCGCAAGAATGATGCCTTTGCGTTGGGTCATGGGGTTTCGTTCTAGTTGGTTTAAAGAATCTCGCGCAGCATGCGCGCCACACCGACCTGCCAATGAGGCAGATTCACGCCGAAGGCACTCTTGACCTTTGCGGTGTTCAACCTCGAGTTGTGGGGTCGCTTGGCGGGTGTCGGGAACGCTGAGGTGGGCACTGGCGCTACCGCACTCGAAGCGGCCTTCAGCTCAACGCCTGCCGCTCGGGCCTGATCCAGAACAAAGCGGGCGTATCTATTCCAGGTCGTCTCGCCGTCGGCCACCAAGTGATAGAGCCCGGCCTTTTCTGGCTCACGCAGGGTCTGCGCAATGGCATGGGCCGTGACGTCCGCGATCAGTTCGGCACCCGTTGGCGCACCAAATTGGTCGTCGATGACGGTCAATTGCTCGCGCTCCTTGGCCAGGCGCAGCATGGTCTTGGCAAAGTTGCCACCCCGGGCGGCGTAAACCCAACTCGTCCGAAAGATGAGGTGACGGGCGCAGTGCCGCGCTACCAGCTCTTCGCCTTCAAGCTTGGTCGATCCATAGACGCTCAGCGGCCCGGTGGCGTCTGCTTCCGTCCAGGGTCGGGTTCCGCCGCCGTCGAAGACATAGTCGGTCGAGTAGTGGACCATGAGCGCGCCAATGTCGTTGGCCGCCTGGGCCAGGACGCCAGGCGCCGTCGCGTTGAGCCGACGCGCCAAGTCCGCCTCGCTCTCGGCCTTGTCGACCGCGGTATGCGCACCGGCGTTGACGATCACGTCAGGGCGAATGGCGTGCACCGTTTCGGCCAAACGCTCCGGCTGGCTGAAGTCAGCGTGAAACTCCGTGCTGCCAGAAGACAGGGCCACCAGTTCACCAAGTGGCGCCAGGCTACGCTGAAGCTCCCAGCCGACCTGCCCGCCCTTGCCCAGCAGGAGCAGTTTCATGGGGCCGCCTTGTACTGCTTTTCCACCCACTCGCGGTACGCACCACTTTGCACATTGCGCACCCATTCGCCGTGGACCAGGTACCACTCGACCGTCTTGCGGATTCCGGTCTCGAAGGTCTCGGCTGGCTTCCAGCCCAGTTCGCGTTCGAGCTTGCGCGCATCGATGGCATAGCGCCGGTCGTGTCCGGGGCGGTCGGTGACGTAGGTGATCTGCTCGGCATACGGCTTGCCGTCCGCTCGGGGCTTGAGTTCGTCAAGCAGCGCGCAAACAGTCTTCACAATCTCGATGTTTGGCTTTTCGTTCCAGCCGCCCACGTTGTAGGTCTCGCCCAGCTTGCCTGCCTCGAGCACGCGACGGATCGCGCTGCAGTGATCCTTCACATAGAGCCAGTCGCGCACCTGCATGCCGTCGCCGTAGACCGGCAGCGGCTTTCCGGCCAGCGCGTTGACGATCATCAGCGGGATGAGCTTCTCGGGAAAGTGGTAGGGCCCGTAGTTGTTGGAGCAATTGGTGGTCAGCACCGGCAGGCCATAGGTGTGGTGCCACGCACGCACCAGATGGTCGCTGGCCGCCTTGCTGGCCGAGTACGGACTATTTGGCTCGTACTTGTTTTCTTCGGTGAAGGCGGGGTCTTCCTTCTTCAAGGAGCCATAGACCTCGTCGGTCGAGACGTGCAAGAAGCGAAAAGCGGCCTTTTCGGCTTCGGGCAGTGCGCTCCAGTAGCCCCGTACCGACTCCAGAAGGCGGAAGGTGCCTACGACATTGGTTTCGATGAAGTCGCCCGGCCCGTGGATCGACCGGTCGACATGAGACTCGGCCGCAAAATTAACCACGGCCCGCGGCTTGTGCTCGGCGAGCAACTTGCCGAGCAACTGGCTGTCGCCGATATCGCCTTGAACAAAGACGTGGCGGGTGTTGCCATTGAGGGACGCCAAGGTCTCAAGGTTGCCGGCGTACGTCAGCTTGTCCAGGTTGAGCACAGGCTCATCGCTGCCCGCCACCCAATCCAGCACGAAATTTGCGCCAATGAAACCTGCGCCACCAGTTACGAGGATCATGGCCCTCCGTCCTTTTTTAAGTTTCTTAACGGCCACCGTGGCACGCTTGCTGCTCAGAATTATCACATCGACAAATGCGTCAAATTGATACTTGAGGCACGAGATATAGCGATCAGACCTCCCCAAAAGAAGGGTGGACTACCACTTCCCTTCGAGTCGCCAAAACATCTACACAATGCGAAACTTAGATACACATATCGGAAAGTGAGTGAATCTTGAGTCCAGACAAGCCCATTTCCCCGGTCGTCCTGTGCGGCGGGAGCGGCACCCGACTTTGGCCGTTGTCCCGCAAGGCATGGCCAAAGCAGTTTGTTCCGCTCATTGGCGGCAAGAGCCTGCTGGAACTCACGCTCGAGCGCCTTAGGCATCTCAACACAGAAGTGACTTGCGTCGCGTCGGACGAACACCGATTTTTCGTCCAGGAAGCCGGTGCGAAGGCGGGGGTGACTGGCAAGCAGCTGTTGGAACCCGTGGGCCGCAACACTGCCGCCGCGATGGCCTGCGCCGCGTTGACGGCTGACCCGGAAGCCTTGCTCCTATTTGCGCCCTCTGACCATCACGTGCCTGACGCCAAGCTGTTTGCCGAAACCGTGCGCAAGGGCATGCCGGCGGCGCTGGCGGGCTACATCGTGACCTTTGGGGTGGTGCCGACCTTCCCGAGCACTGCTTACGGCTACATACAACCTGGCCCGGCACTGCCCGACGACCAGGGGCGCCAAGTGGCTCGTTTCATTGAAAAACCGCCAGCCGATGTCGCCCAACAACTGTTGTTGGAAGGCGGCCATCTTTGGAACGCCGGGATATTCCTGGTTCAAGCCAAGACTCTCCTTGAAGCATTGCGCAAGTACGCCCCCGACATCCTTGAAGCCTGCGAGCGGGCCGCGTCCGACAGCCAGTGCGACGGCTCGTTCCAGCGCTTGGACCGCAGCGCATTCGAACAATGCCGCAGCGAAAGCATCGACTACGCGGTACTTGAGAAGCACGATCGCGTCGCCGTGATCCCATTTGCCGGAACGTGGAGCGACGTGGGAAGTTGGAATGCTGTCGCAGGCCTGCACGAAGCAGACGCCGATGGAAATCGAGTGAGCGGCAAAGGCTTTGCGGCCCAAGCTACAAACACGTTCATCCACGGCCAAACTCGCCCCGTGGTCGCCCTGGGTACGAGCGACTTGGTGATCGTCGACACGCAGGACGCACTTCTGGTCGCGAGCGCCAACTGCGTCGAGTCGGTGAAGGATGTTGTTGCCCGCCTGACGCAAGAAGGCTTTACCGAGGCCACTGAACACCGGCGCGTCGCCCGCCCTTGGGGCGCCTATGACAGCGTGGACTCGGGTGGTCGATTCCAAGTCAAGCACTTGACCGTCAAGCCGGGCGCGAAACTTTCCCTTCAGATGCACCACCATCGCGCCGAGCACTGGGTCGTCGTCAGCGGCACGGCCAGGGTCACGCGTGGTGAGGACATCCTGATGGTCCACGAGAACGAATCGGTCTACATCCCTATGGGCACGACCCACCGATTGGAGAACCCCGGGAAGATCATGCTGGAAGTGATCGAGGTGCAGTCGGGAAGCTATCTGGGCGAAGACGACATCGTCCGGTTTGAAGATACCTACGGACGACTCCCAGCAGCGGAGCAAAAAAAGGGCTGACCCAACTCATGACCAAGCGCGCACTCATCACTGGAATCACCGGCCAAGATGGCTCCTATCTGGCAGAGCTGCTTCTGGAAAAAGGCTACGAAGTCCACGGCATCAAGCGCCGGGCGTCTCTGTTCAACACCGATCGCATCGATCACCTCTACCAGGACCCGCACGAAACCGAGCGCAAGCTGCACCTGCATTACGGCGACCTGACAGACACCAGCAACCTGACGCGCATCGTGCAGCAGGTGCAGCCTGACGAGATCTACAACCTGGGTGCACAGAGCCATGTGGCTGTGAGCTTCGAGTCGCCCGAATACACGGCAGATGTGGATGCCATCGGCCCGCTACGCCTGCTCGAAGCAATCCGACTGCTTGGCCTGCAAGACAAGACGCGCTTCTATCAGGCCAGCACCAGCGAGTTGTATGGCCTGGTGCAAGAAACGCCGCAAACCGAAAGCACGCCGTTCTATCCGCGAAGCCCCTACGGCGTGGCCAAGCTCTACGCCTTCTGGATCACCAAGAACTACCGCGAGGCGTACGGCATGTATGCCTGCAACGGCATCTTGTTCAACCACGAGAGCCCACGGCGCGGCGAGACCTTCGTCACCCGCAAGATCACGCGCGGCCTGTGCAACATCGCCCAGGGCATCGATAAGCGCCTGTACATGGGCAATCTGGACGCGCTGCGCGACTGGGGCCACGCCCAGGACTACGTGCGCATGCAATGGATGATGCTGCAGCAGGACGAGCCCAAGGACTACGTGATTGCCACGGGCGTCCAATGGAGCGTGCGTGACTTCATTGCGAAGACAGCGGCAGCCCTGGGCATTACCTTGCGCTTTGAGGGCAAGGGCGTGAACGAACAGGCGATCGTCGAAGCGGTGACCGGAGACGCCGCACCTGCAGTCAAGCCAGGCGATGTTTTGGTCTCGATCGACCCACGCTACTTCCGCCCCGCGGAGGTCGAAACACTGTTGGGGGACCCGGCTCTTGCGAAGAATGATCTGGGATGGATCCCCGATATCACTTTGGACGAGATGATCCAGAGCATGGTCGAGAGTGACCTCGATGCTGCGCGACAGCATTCACTTTTGAGTCAGCACGGCTACAAAAGACAAGTCAGTATGGAAGGTTGACTACAACACCGCCCGCTCGCCCCGTGGGTCGGTGGTTCTCTAGAAGGTATACCTTACAGCGGAGAACGATCGCTCAGGCTTATCTCGGCAAAGCAAATTCGACAGGCTCCTTGTAATGTGCCTACCAGAGATCAATTGCACACCTCAATCCATCTTCGCCGTCAGAGTTACACCCGGTTCCATGTCGTCACCACACATTCACCATCGACGAAACGTCAAGATCGACTAAGCAAGAAAGCCATCCCGCGATGGCTGCCGCCCTTGTCTAGGGCATGCAAAGCAGACCACCTTCTGCAAGCCAAAGAACGTAGTTCCGCGCAGTTATCTTAATCTATATTGAGATTCCGCAAGATCACCCAGGATCGCAAAATATGAATACTCATGATCAGCAGTTTACCGAAAACATCATCGAGACCATAGGATGGGGGAGAACCCTCGTTTTCGGGGTCGATGAGTATCAAACAAATTCTATTGCCACGTATTTAAGAATCTCAGGATTGGAAGCCACGGTTGGCAGCATAAGGGACGACCTTGAGGCTGAGCCATCAGCTGGCGGCACTGAAATTAAATCGGGAAGGGTGCGCTTTGAATCCGTTGTCTGTGACGACTATCTCGATTCACTATCCCTCTCCGCGCTTGACAACGCATTATCAAATCTGGTCGATTTGGTTGGAAAAAATCTGATTCTCCGAGTCGGGCATCGCTCCCAGAGAGTTGGCGAGGCCGCGGAACGGGATCGTTCATATTGGGAGAAGCGCCTCATAAAACTCGGGCTGCGCAAGCATCCGCGCTATTATTATGCAATTGACTATAACGCCCTCGAGTTGGAGTCGAAAGGAAGTTCAATAACTATTGTCATGGAACGTCCTCCTTCTAGGTTGACGGAAGAGTTTCCGCTTGCTGCGCTTGCGGAAGAACGCGATCTGCACATGGATATGATGCGTGAACAAGGCCGCCGTTCTGATGCGCACATGATTCGCTACCATAAAGCCGCAGCCTTTATTCGCGAAGGGGACAGGGTTCTAGATGCTGCGTGTGGGCTAGGCTATGGAAGCCATATCCTCGCAGCAAACTCGTTGGCTGGCAGTATTATTGGAATCGACGGGAGCGACTATGCCATCCGTTATGCACGAACTGCATTCCCCGGGGAGGATGCCCCGACCTTTCAAGTTGGATTTTTACCGCAAGCTCTGAAGCAATTCGATGATGGAACCATCGATTTCATTGTGAGCTTCGAGACGCTAGAGCATTTGGAAGATCCTTTATCATTCTTGAAAGAGTGCCACAGAGTTCTTTCACCAAGCGGCCGCATCATGACGTGCGTGCCAAATGATTGGAGCGAGGCCGATGGGGTTGACCCCAATCCGTTTCACTTTCACGTATATGACTGGGGAAAGTTCCACGCACAACTGAGCTCGTATTTCTTATTAGAGAGAGCGTTCTTGCAAACGGCAAGTCGGAAGAAAATTGCAGGCCGATGGCATGTTAGCCCTCGGGAATGGACTGAAGTCCAAACATCGCTACAACCAGACTCTGAGTGGTGTGTGTCTTTGGCCATGAAGTCACCGGTGCTTAGCTCTCGAAGCACAGTCGACCGCGCGATATCGCCCTATACCTTAAATAAGCACCTTCCCCCTTATGTTGATTTCAACGGTCAATATAAGAATCCCTGGCTTATCCGCGGCATGGTATCAATCGGCCTACGCATGGGTAATGAGGAGGTCTTGTGCCAAGTGGCCAAAGATATTGAGCTCGCAGATTCGGACAAGGCTGACGGGGACGCCGCAGCTTGCATACTTGCATACGCTTGGCTATCAGACGAAAATTACCAGGAGACGCCAACATCACTCATCGGTATGATTAACGGCCATTTGGCTCGTCTACAACGTGAGCCAAGCACCCCTATCAATATTCGATGGAAGGTCTCTCTCCTCTACGTTAGCGCGCAAATTCACATTGCAACAGGCAATCGCGGCGAAGCTGCCCAGTTTCTAGCCAAGTGCATTGGCGAGCCCTATCAGGATTACTCAATACTTCTCGGTGTAAAGGTTGCCAGCGCGGCACTACAGCTAGGCGTAATGCGCGCAAGTGACGGAGACCTGAACGGCGCGCGCGACGCGTGGCGCGAGGGTCTAATGGTAGGTCGAGCTGCAACTTCCTTAGATTGGTTGCGCGAGTTTGGCGAAGAGCTTCAACTACCGGATTTTGTCCTGCGCGAATTAACTTCACTGTTTGATGTAGTCACTCAATGTGCGACTGCGCTGAACACAATTAACAAGCTTCCCGCGAGACCTTATGCGATAGAGCGGATCAAAGAAAACAAAAGCAATCGGATTATTGAGCTCACACGCTCCGATCTCAACAACACCCGCTCACTAAATTCAATGAGAATCGAACTCCAAGAAGTCCGCGCGTCTCTGGAGCAAGAACGACAAGAGGTCCAGAAATTAAAGTATTGTATTCATCGAATGAAGCAAATTTTGGGTGATTCAGCAAAAAATTCGATTCACGAATAACTCTCGAGCAAGATGGTCACAACAATTCGCTTCAAAGCAAAGCAACTAGCAACCAAATTCGTAAGAAGTCTCAGGACTCTGAATGGGGCTCGACTACTGAAACGTTCGCCATTTTTCGATCGGGGTTGGTACCTACTTCAGAATCCCGATGTTAACCCTAAACGCGCTCTCTTTCATTACCTTAGGCATGGAGGCTTTGAGGGGCGCTCTGCCAGTCCCTATTTTGATTCGAGCTGGTATTTGGCGCAGTATCCGGATGTCCGATCCGCAGAAATCAACCCTCTTGTGCACTACTTGGTGAGCGGGAAAAATGAGGGTCGATTTCCTTCCGCCTTCGCCGCTGCAGCATTTGCGACCATTTCGCGCGGCGGCGTGGAATTGCATAACGACGACTCAAGCAAGAGCAATCTGCATGCCGATGACGGTCAAACTCAGGCACGCGCGCGCCGGGCTAGCGACATAGATTTGCTCGTGTCTTCGGAATTATTTGATCCCGTTTGGTATGTGCAAAATCACCCGGAAGCAATGGGGCAAAATCCCTATTCACACTTTCTTCTAAATGGCGGCCCCCTCGGTCTGAAAGCGAGCGTCGATTTCGATTGTGAATCGTATCTTCGCACCTATCCAGACGTCGCGGCATCGGGCATGAACCCTCTTATTCACTATCTGCGATATGGGATACAAGAAGGCAGGAACCCGGGCCTTTCGGCCGGACAACGATGGTCTATAAAGCAGACTATCCTTGATGCGAAGTCACTAGATCCTGAATTTGAGGCAGCCCATGACTTTTTTGCCCAAGATGTTTCTGGGCTTCCGCTAAATACCAGCATTCCAGTTACTAGAGCGGCAATTGCATGGCAAGCGATGTTTGCTGATTTGCCTCCGCAAATTGAACATATAGTTTTCGCACCCTGGCTCGTGCGCGGCGGAGCGGATTTGGCCTGCGCAAACATAGTTCGAGCGGCTCAAGAAGTTAGCAGTGAAGATAAAGTACTCCTGGTCGTTACCGACCACGAGAGGCTAGATGCACTTGAGTGGCTGCCAAATGGGACACGGCTATTAGTTTTCTCGGACTATGACGCCACACTTAACAACGACGAAAGAACGCAGATTGTTGAATCATTGATATTTGCACTTCGCCCCGTTTCTGTCTGCAATGTCAACAGCCTGGCCATGTGGGACGCCATAGCCAAGAAGGGGCTCGCGCTTAGGTCTGTTACGAGAATCTTTGCCGCATTGTTCTGCCGCGACTTCACCCTCGACGGTCGAGGAGCAGGCTACTCAGATACGCATTTCCGGGCTTGCGTGGAAAACATTGAAGCCATCTATTTTGATACCCATTCGTTCATAGCCGAGATGAATGAAAGGTACGGTCTCACCGCTGGGCTTCAAGCTAAGCTTGCCTTTTTAGCCCAACCGGTCTTGCAAGCAATCAACGTAAGTGAATCTGTCGATGGGCGATCTGTTCCACACATGCCAAGGGTGCTTTGGGCTGGGCGATTCTGTCATCAGAAGAATCCAGAACTCCTCGCGCGTATTGCGCGGCGGTTGCCCGGTGTTTCGTTCGATGTATGGGGAAGTGGAGACAGCGAATTGGAAGATCTAATGCGTAACCTCGCGAAAGAGGTTCCTTCCGTTAGGCTGTGCGGCACATTCAGGTCTTTTTCTGACCTGCCATTGTCCACTTATTCGGCATTCTTGTTTACGTCCAGGTTTGAGGGGATGCCGACGGTTCTGATAAATGCCGCAGCCGCAAATCTACCAATTGTGGCGAGCAGCGTCGGGGGGGTTTCCGAGTTAGTTACAAATGAAACTGGCTGGCCGATAGAAGAGATCGAAAATGAGGCTCAATATTGCAATGCATTGAATGAAGTACTTGAAAATTCAAATCTTGTTGCAACACGCCTTTTCCACATGCGGAAATTGATTCAGACACAGAGATCTTGGGATTCATTTGTCAGCGCCCTTACGTTGCCTGGCGGCTTCCTTGAGCGAAGAAATTTGACATGAAAAGATTTGACGTTACTGCGGTCGTGACTGCTCACCGCGAAGGTTTGCTGCTAAAACCTGCGCTAGACAGCGTTGAACTTTGCGTTAAGGATGCTGAATGCAAGGGAATCAGCGTACAAACGGTGATCTCACTTGATAGACCAAATGAATTGACATGCAGCATCGCTGAGCGCTATTGCAATAGCCACTCAAACGTAAGCATAATATTTCCTGACGCAGGAGATCTAGGGATCTCCCGAAACGTTGCCGTCGAGGCAGCCGCCGGAAACTACGTGGCGTTTCTCGATGGAGACGATCTTTGGGGAGGGAATTGGCTGTCTACTGCATTTACGACTGCAGAAACTGAAAGGCGAGCCTTAGTACTTCATCCGGAGGTTAACGTCTACTTTGGCCGCCATAATCACGTCTTCTTGCATGTAGACATGGAAGCCAATCACTTCAATATTGCAGGCTTGGCGATAACCAATTACTGGACATCGCTTTGCTTTGCGCCAAAGAAGCTGCTCGTTCAGTGCCCTTATCCCGCTTCAAACCTTAAACAGCAGATTGGGTTTGAAGACTGGGGCTGGAATCTTTCCGTCTTATCTGCTGGAGTTATTCACAAGGTGGTGCCTGGTACTGGCCACGCGATACGCATGAAGCGCAATGCATCCCTCCTAAGCGAAACATCCTCGGCAGGATGCATGCCTCGTTCGAGCGATTTTTTTGTCAAGACTTTGCAGAACATGTCGCGACGCCCACTGAGTCGGTTGCGAATTGTCGGTACGTGAATCTCGCAAGCAGTCCATGAGAGTCTGTTCATCGAAAACAGGTCTGAGCCTTCATCCAACTCAAAGTGAGTTTCAAGCCTTGCTCCAAATCGACTTTAGGCTCCCAACCCAAATTAAGCCGAGCTCTATCAGTGTTCAACCGACTTACAGGAGTATCAAGCTTTCGTCCATGGCCAAACTGGATGCTGATTTTTTCACCAAGTAAGTTTTCTATGAGCTCGATGACTTCCAAGAGGGTGCGACTAGTGGCACTTCCTATGTTGAATATCCTTTCCTCTCCCTGATCAATTGCGGCCATCTCAAGTGCTGCGACAACGTCACTTACATAGACATAGTCCCGCGCAACGGAACCATCTCCCCAAACCTCAATACTCTTCCCCATGAGGGCACGCGTCAAAAATGCCGCGATAGCGCCTTGGTTTCGCAGCGCTGTTTGATAGGGGCCGTAGGGGTTCGATACCCTTAGGATTCGGTAGTCCAATCCATAAAGATGGTTGTAAAGATTCAGATACTTTTCAATGGCAAGTTTTGAAATACCGTAGGAATTAAGGGGGTTTGTCGGCGCATCCTCGGGCGTTGGAATCATTTGCGAGGCGCCATAAATAGCACCTCCTGAAGAGACGAAAACCACTCGCTTTACCGATTGCATACGACACGCCTCGAGCATGCGCAAAGTTCCGATGAGATTCGCCTCAATGTCGGCAACTTTGTCAACATTACTGCTTGCTGGTGTAGTTGCGCTGATTAAATGAAATACAACATCCATTCCAGCGACGGCTGCAGCCACAGAACTGGAATCGGAAAAGTCACCAGGAATCCAAGTCGTACTCGCAGGAATGGCGCCGGGAAAACCTTGACGCCGGCCGAAGCCACGCAATTCTGCTACTTTAGGCGCCAGCGATTGACACAAGTTGGTACCCACAAAGCCGCCTCCGCCCATTACTACACAGCGAAGTTCGGATAGATTTGTTTGCATTGTGGCGATTGTCGCTGATGCCGAGTTGACACTGCAAATCCGACGACACCTGCGTAGGAGCGGTTAGGCTGTGGGACTTTTGCATCTGCCCCAGCGCGGGAGCGCTGAAACACCCATGTCCACCCTCCAATCCCAATTCGAATCCGCCGAAGCCAACTCCAAGCTGCTGAGCGAGAAGCCCGACAACCCCACCCTGCTGAAGATCTACGGCCTCTACAAGCAGGCCACGCAAGGCGACAACACCGAGAAGAAGCCCTCCTTCAGCGACATCGTCGCCCGTGCCAAGTGGGACGCCTGGACCTCCCGCAAGGGCCTGTCTACCGATCAGGCCAAGCAGCAGTACATCGACCTGATCGAGCAACTGCGCAACGGCTGATCCTGTAGCGCCGCCTGCCTCCGCAAGGCAGGTTCAGCGCACCACGCCCCGCGCCCTGAGGGCGGCGATCTGCTCGTCACTCACCCCCACTTCGCGCAGCACCGACTCGCTGTCCCGCCCCAGCGCGGGTGCATCCAAGCGATGCCCGCCGGGCGTTTCCGACAGCTTGGGCACAAAGCCAGGCAGCAGCAACTCGCTCCCGTCGGGCCGCATCAGTTTCTGCAGCATGCCGCGCGCCGCAAAGTGCGGGTCGGCGGCGATGTCGGCCACGGTGTAGATACGCCCCGCCGGCACATCCGCCGCTGCCAAGGCAGCCAGCACATCGGCCACGGTGCGCGTTGCCGTCCATTCGCCAATCGCGCCGTCGATCTTCTCCACCTGCTTCACCCGCCCCGCGTTATCCGCCAGCGCCGGGTCGCCCGCCAGATCAGGCCGACCGACGCACTGCATCAACCGCTTGAAGATGCTGTCGCCGTTGCCCGCGACGATGGCGTAGCCGTCGGCGCAACGGTACGCATTGCTCGGCGCGATGCCAGGCAGCGCGCTGCCGGCCGCCTCCCGCACTGCGCCAAACGCGCTGTATTCCGGCAGCAGGCTTTCCATGCAGTTGAACACGGCTTCGTACAGCGCCACGTCGATGACCTGGCCGCGCCCCTTGGGCGCATCGGCGCTCACGGTGGCGTGGCGATGGTGCAGCGCCATCAATATGCCGATCACGCCATGCAAAGACGCCAGCGTGTCGCCGATCGAGACGCCCACCCGCACAGGCACACGACCAGGCTCCGCCGTCAGGTGGCGCAGGCCGCCCATCGCTTCGGCCACCACGCCGAAGCCGGGGCGGTCCTTGTACGGTCCGGTCTGGCCGTAGCCGCTGATGCGCAGCACGATCAAGCCCGGGTTGCGCCCGCGCAGCCCATCGGGCCCCAGGCCCCAGCCCTCCATCGCGCCCGGGCGGAAGTTCTCGATGAGGACGTCCGCCTCGTCTGCCAGTCGGCGCACGATGTCCTGCGCTTCGGGCTCGCGCAGATCCAGCGCCAGCGATCGCTTGTTGCGCGACTGCGCCTGCCACCACACCGACGTACCCTCGGCATCGAGCAGTCGCCACTTGCGCAAGGGGTCGCCGCCAGCCGGTGGCTCGATCTTGATGACGTCGGCGCCAAAGTCCGCCAACGTGCGCGCCGCGAACGGGCCGGCAATGAGCTGACCCATCTCCAGCACTTTCAGGCCCGACAGCGGGCCTGCAGCGGTTGCAGGATTGTGGTTGTCAGCAGGTCGGTCTTGTCCGGTGGGTGCGTTCATCGTCTTGAATCTGGTTGATCAACTCGGCAGGCGTGGTTCCGGGTTCACGGCGAGCGGGTGCGTGCAGCCTGCAGCGTGGTCGCGGCAGCAGCAGCCTCGCTCAAGACCCGGTCGCGCTCGGCCTTGGGCTGGTCTGCGAGCCGCTTGATCCGCTCGAAAAAGCGCGGCCACGGATCGCCACCCTCGCGGCGTGCTTGCTCGAACAGCGCCTCGAATCCGGGCACCTGCGCGTCGTAAGCGGCCTGGGTGGCGAACAGGGCGTTGTTGGCGCGCTCCACCCATCCGTCGTAGGCATGCTGACGGGGGCCCGCCCAGCCGGCCCGCAGCTGCGCGTAGCGGGCGCGAAAGTCGGCCATGGCCGCCTGCTTCTGCTCCGCCATCCGGCCGTCACCGGCATCGCTCTTCTGCGCGTAGATCGCCTCCAGCCGCTTTCGCGTCTCGAGCGCCAGCGCACGAAACTGCTGACGCTGGGCATCGAACTGCGCATAGGTTTCGCGTGCGGCGGCGTCAGCGTGTGTCTTCAACCAACGCTCGCCGCCCAGACGCTCCACGCTGGTCGCAAACGACTCGTTGAACATCGTGTCGCCCTGCACGTAGAGCACCTGGTGCGCCAGTTCGTGGAACAGCAAACGCGCCAGTTCGCCTTCCGGATAGCCGATGAAGGACGACAGCAGCGGATCGCCGCCGGCCCAGTTCAGCCAGCCCAGGGTGGAATAGGCCGGCACGGGGTACACCGCGACTTCCAGGCCCTGCTCCTTCAGCCGCTTGGCCTCGGCCTGAGCATCCGCCAGCGCGTAGTAGCCGCGATAGCCCACGCACCCCGCCACCGGAAAGCACCAGGTATTGAGGGTGAGCGAATACGCCGGTGCCGCCACCACGTTCCACAACGCGGCGGGGCGCTTCAGGTCGGCATAGCGGGTGTAGCTGGCGTTGTCGGGCAGATCGAGTTCGTCGCTGGCATAGCGGCGGATGCGCTGTGCCAGCGCCAGCTTCTGCCTGATCGCGTCCGGCGTTGCAGGGTCTGCCACCACCTCCGACACCGGACGTGCGGCGCGCATGATCTGCACATGGCCGTCGGCCGCCTGCCAGTAGTAGCCCAGCGTGGTGCAGCCGCTGCAGCCCGCGAGCAATGCCGCGCCCACGACGGCGGCCAACGCCAGCCGGATCGCGCCGCGCGTCACGCCCCAGCCGCCGCCTCGGGTTGCGGCAGCGCCTCCACCTGCACCAGGCAGTCGTAGAAGGTGGGGCCGCGGCCGATGTCGGTCAGCCGCTGGCTGGTCAATTGATTGACGTTGGTGCCGTCCAGCCCCAGCTTGCGCCACCAGATGCCCAGGCCATGCACCACCCCCGGCCTGGCCCGGCGCGAGACCTCGGCGCGGCAGCGGTGCTCGCCCCGTCCGTTGAACACGCGCACCACCTGTCCGCTTTCGATGCCGCGTGCGTTGGCGTCGTCGGCGTGGATCTCCAACAGGGGCTCGCCCTCGATGGCGCGCAGGCTGGTCACGTTGACGAAACTGGAATTGAGGAAGTTGCGCGCCGGCGGCGAGATCATCGCCAGCGGATAGTCGGCCGACGTGCCAGCCGCCTCGTAGTTGGGCACATGGTCCGGCAGGCCGTCCTGACCCTGATCGGCCAGGCGCTGGCTGAAGAATTCGCACTTGCCCGACGGCGTGGGAAAGCCACCTTCGGCAAAGGGCGCATCCGGCAGGCGCAGCGTGGCAAAGCCTTGCTCGCGCAAGGCGGCGTAGTCCACGGCTTCGGGCGCAAAGGCCTGTGCGCACAGCGCCTCGTCGTCATCAGCAAAGCAAGGTTCATCGAAGCCCATGCGCCGCGCAAGCTCGCGGAATACCCAAGCGTTGGACCGTGCCTGCCCGCGCGGCGCCAACGCTGGCGTGTTCAACAGCACGTCGGTGTGGCCGTAGCTGAAATGGATGTCCCAGTGCTCCAGCTGCGTGGTGGCGGGCAGCAGGTAGTCGGCGTAGTCGGCGGTGTCGGTCTGGAACTGCTCCATCACCACGGTGAAGAGGTCTTTGCGCGCGAAGCCGGCCACCACCTTGCCCGATTCGGGCGCGACGGCCACCGGGTTGCTGTTGTAGACCACCACGGCGCGCACGGGCCTGGCTTGGTCGAGCAAGGCGTCGCCAACCGTGCTCATGTTGATGGTCCGCGGCTGGCGGCCGGCCAGCAGGTCGGGCCGTTGCAGCGCAGCGCGGTCGACCGGATACAGGCCCGAGCTGCTGAGCAGCACGCCACCGGCCCGATGGCGCCACGCGCCGGTCAGCGCCGGCAGGCAGGCCACGGCCCGGGCGGCATTGCCGCCGCCACGCACGCGCTGCATGCCGTAGTTCAGGCGGATCGCGGCCGGCTGGGTGGTCCCGTAGGCACGAGCGAGTTCCACGATCTGCGCCTCAGGCACGCCGCACACCGCGGCCGCGCGCGACGGGGGCCATTGCATCGCCCGTTCGCGCAGTTGCGGCCAACCGACCGTGTGGCGGTCGATGTAGTCGTGGTCCAGCCAGTCGTTGACGATCAGCTCATGCATCAGCGACAGGGCCAGCGCCGCATCGGTACCAGGCAGCAGCGCGACGTGCTCATCGCACTTGTCGGCCGTCTCGGTCTTGCGCGGATCGATGCACACCAGCCTGGCGCCCGCGCGCTTGGCGGCCTGTGCGTGGCGCCAGAAGTGCAGGTTGCTGGCGATCGAATTGCTGCCCCAGATGAGGATCAGCTTGGCCTCGCTGAAGAACTCCACCCGCATGCCGACCTTGCCGCCCAGCGTGTAGCCGAAGGCTTCGCCGCCGGCGGTCGAGCAGATGGTGCGATCGAGCAGCGAGGCGCCCAGCTTGTGGAAGAAGCGCCGGTCCATCGATTCACCCTGCACCAGGCCCATCGTGCCGGCATAGCTGTAAGGAAGGATGGATTCGGCATCGCTGGCTGCCAACTCGCCCAGGCGGCGGGCGATGTCGTCCAGCGCAGCATCCCAGCTCACCGGCTCGAACTGCCCGCTGCCCTTGGCGCCCACGCGCTTCATTGGCTGCACGATGCGCCCGGCATGGTCGTTGCGCTCGATGTAGCGCGACACCTTGGTGCACAGCACCCCGGCGGTGTGCTTGTGATCGGGGTTGCCCTGCAGCTTGACGGCCACGCCGTCCTTCACGGTGGTGACCAACGCGCAGGTGTCGGGGCAGTCGTGCGGGCAGGCGCCGCGCACGGTGTGGGTCTCGGTGGTCGCCTCAGGCGCGAGCGAAGCGGTGTCCATGGTGGTTCGCAGTTCGTCCATCGTGGGAAAACAGTTAGCGCGTCATTGTCCTCCGCGCCGCGGCCGCGTGCAGCGCGCCGGCCCTTCGGCCCCTCAGCCCTTCAGCCAGGCCGTCAGCGCGTGGATCCCCAGGCCCACCAGTCCGCCCACCAAGGTCCCGTTGATGCGGATGAACTGCAGGTCGCGCCCCACGTTGCGCTCCAGCTCGCGAGTCATTTCGTCCGTGTTCCAGGCGTCCACCCGTTCGACGATGTAGCGGCGGATGTCCTCGCGGTAGCGGTCGATGGCCAGCGGCGCGGCGGCGGTGATCTGCTCGTTGATCCAGCGGCGCATGTCCTCGTCGGCGCGCAGGCGCTCGCCGAGCTTGCCGGCCAGTTGCGCGATGCGCTGGCCGATGGACGATTCGGGCCGCTCCAGGTCGGCGTGCAGCCAGGCCAGCACTTCGTCCCACAGGCCATGCAGGTATTCGCCCAGCGACGGGTGGGCCAGCAAGTCGGCGCGCAACTGCTCGCCCCGCGCCTGGAAGGCCGGGTCGTGCTGCAGGCGCTCGATGAATTCGCGCGTGTGGATGTCGAAGCGCAGCCGCAGCGGGTGATCCGGCTGCGCCGCCAGGTCGGCCAGCGTGCGGGCCACCACGGCCACCACCTTGCGCGTGGCCAGGCGGGCCGCCATCTGGTCCAGGCCCACATAGCGCAGGGCCTTGATCTCGCGGGCGATCGCGTCCGTGATGTGCTCCTGCACCGAATCGCCCTCCACCAGCGAAGACACCTGGCCCAGCACCTCGTCCAGCAGGGCCTGGTGCCGATTGCCTTCGGTCAGCGCATGGAGCACCTGGCCGGCGGCGCGCGACACGTCCAGCCGCGCCAGCCCGGACGCCGCCGCCTGGCCCAGAAAGGCCCGCACCCGCGCATCGTCGAAGGCCGAGAGGCCGTAGCGCACCAGCATCACGCCAAGCCGCCCCAGTTGCTGCCCCTGTTCGGGCCGCGCCAACCAGTCGGCCAGCCGGCCCGCCGGGTCGAACTGCGCGAGCTTGGCCAGCACCTGCGGCGTCGACAGGAAGTTGTTGCAGATGAAGCCGGCCAGGTTGGCGCCGATGCGCGACTTGTTCTCCGGAATGATGGCCGTGTGCGGAATGGGCAGACCCAGCGGATGCCGAAACAGCGCCACCACCGCAAACCAGTCGGCCATCGCGCCGACCATGGCCGCCTCGGCAAAAGCGGCCAGATAGCCCCAGGCGGGATGCCGCGGCTCCATGACCGTGGCCAGCGCGTAGGTGAGCGCCGCGGCGCCGAGCAGCGCCAGCGCCAGCCGCTTCATGTGCGCCAGCCGGCGCTCCTGCAGGTCAGCCGGCGCCGCCATCGCGCGGGGTAGGCGTCAAGGCGGGCTCAGCCCACCGTTCGCGCCAGGGCCAGGCCGCGCATGAACAGTTCGCAGCGGGCCAGTTGGTCGAGGGTCACGTATTCATCCGGCTGGTGCGCCTGCGTGATGCTGCCCGGCCCGCACACCACGGTGGGAATGCCGGCGTTCTTGAAAAGGCCCGCCTCCGTGCCGAAGGCCACCAGCGTCGTTTCGGAATGGCCGGCCAGCCGCTGGGCCAGGCGCGTGACCGGGTCGCGCTCCGAGCCCAGGAAGCTGGGCACCTCGCAGATGGTCTCGAAGCTCACGCCCGTATCGGGCGCCACCTTCTGCATGCCGGTCTCGAGTTTGCGGGCGTAGGCGATCACCTCATCCTGCATGGCCATGGCGTCGGCGGTGGGCAGGTTGCGGAATTCGTAGCGGAACTCCGCGTCGCGCGGCACCACGTTGTCGGCAATGCCGCCGTGGAACTGGCCCACGCTGGCGGTGCTGAAAGGCACATCGAAGCCGTCGAAGCGCTTTTCCTTGGCCTCGAAGTCCTCGGCCATGTCGCGCACCTTGCCGACCAGCCGCGCCGCCATCTCGATGGCATTGACCGACTGCGGCGTGAGCGAAGAATGCGCCTCCTTGCCGCGCACGCAGCAGCGCCAGCGGTAAACGCCCTTGTGCGCGATGGCCGGCACCATGTTGGTGGGCTCGCCGATGATGCAGGCCATGGGGGTGATGCCGGCATCCTTCATGTCGGCGATGAGTTCGCGCACGCCGATGCAGCCGGTTTCCTCATCAAAACTGAGGGCTAGGTGCACCGCGAAGGGCGACTCGCTGTCCAGGAAATGCTGCGCATTGGCCAGCGCGATGGCAATGAAGGCCTTCATGTCGGCACTGCCGCGGCCGTACAGCCGGGGGCCGATGCCGTCGTCGGAGCCGCTGGGCCAGTCCTGCACGCTGCCCGAAAGCGGGTCGACGCTCCAGTCCTGGTTGTCCCACGGCACCGTGTCGGTGTGGCCGGACAGGATGACGCCGGCAGGCTTGTGCTCGCCCAGCGTGGCGAAGAGGTTGGCCTTGGTCTTGTCGGCGTTCCAGGTCAGCCGGCTGCGAACGCCCAGGCTGCGAAGATGGTCGCGGGCGAACTCGATCAGTTCCAGATTGCTGTTCGCACTGACGGTGTTCATCCGGACAAGGCTCTGGGCCATTTCCAGGGCGCGGCTAGAGAGGGCGTGAGGCATGGCAACGATTGTCGGTCAAACCTGCCAGCCGGCGTGTCGGTAGTCCTCGCGCCCCGTCGTCGGTCGTTGCGCGACCGGCCTCGACGCAAAAGTGTCCGACTGCGTAGACTGCGGGGATGAAGCTCATTGACTCCCTCGTCCAGCAGGCGCCGGGCATCGCCGCGCTGCGACGTGAAATCCATTCCCATCCCGAACTGTGCTTCGAGGAGGTGCGCACCGCCGACCTGGTGGCGCGCAAGCTCACCGAATGGGGCATTCCCATCCATCGCGGCCTGGGCACGACCGGCGTGGTGGGCATCGTCAAGAACGGCACCAGCGACCGCGCCGTCGGGCTGCGGGCCGACATGGACGCCCTGCCCGTCACCGAGCTCAATACCTTCGCCCATGCAAGCAAGATCCGCGGAAAGATGCACGCCTGCGGCCACGACGGCCATACCGCCATGCTGCTGGCGGCAGCGCAGCACCTGTCCAAGCATCGCAACTTCGACGGCACGGTCTACCTGATCTTCCAGCCGGCCGAGGAAGGCGGCGGCGGCGCGCGCGAGATGATCAAGGAAGGGCTGTTCGAGCAGTTCCCCATGGAGGCCGTGTTCGGCATGCACAACTGGCCGGGCCTGAAGGCCGGGCAGTTCGCCGTCAGCCCGGGGCCGGTGATGGCATCTTCCAACCAGTTTCACATCGTCATTCGCGGCAAGGGCGGCCATGCCGCGCTGCCGCATACCAGCATCGATCCCGTGCCGATCGGCGCTGAGATGGTGCAGGCCTTCCAGACCATCCTCACCCGCAACATGAAGCCGATCGACGCCGGCGTGATCTCGGTCACCATGTTCCACGCGGGAGAAGCACCGACCGTCACGCCCGACAACTGCGAGCTGCGCGGCACGGTGCGCACCTTCACGCTGGAGGTGCTGGACCTGATCGAGGAGCGCATGCGCGAGATCGCCCACGGCGTATGCGCCATGCACGGCGCGAAGTGCGACTTCGAGTTCATGCGCACCTACCCGCCCACCATCAACACCGAGGCCGAGGCGAACTTCGCCCGCGAGGTGATGGCCAGCGTGGTCGGCGCCGACAACGTGCTCAAGCAGGAACCCGCCATGACCGCCGAAGACTTCTCGTTCATGCTGCAGGCCAAGCCTGGCGCCTACGCCTTTATCGGCAATGGCGACGGCGCGCACCGCGACATGCACCATGGCGCCGGCCCCTGCACGCTGCACAACGCCAGCTACGACTTCAACGACGACCTCATCCCGCTGGGCGGATCGATGTGGGTGCAATTGGCCGAGCGCTTCCTGGCCTCCCCGCGAAAGGCAGCAGCATGATCGGCGTGGTCGAAGCTTTTTCCCACAGCTATGCCCAGGCGCGGGACAAGTTCCTGCAGGCCTGCGCGGCGGCGGGGCTTGCCGTGAAGTCGCATGCGCATCCGCTGCCTGGCCGCGATGGCGAAGCGCTGGCCATGGACGTGGCCCTGGACGGCCCGGCGGATGCCCGCGAGTTGCTGCTCGTCACCAGCGCCTGCCACGGCGTCGAAGGCCACTGCGGCAGCGGTGTGCAGGTGTTCGCCCTGCACGATGCCGAATGGCGCGAGAAGGCGCGCGCCGCCGGCGTTTCGGTGCTCTACGTGCATGCGCTCAATCCGCACGGCTACTCGTGGGGCCGACGCGTCACGCACGAGAACGTCGACATCAACCGCAACTTCGCGGATTTCAATGCGCCCTTGCCGGTCAACGAAGGCTATGCGCAGTTGCACGAACTGCTGCTGCCCGAGCAATGGCCGCCCACGCCCGAGAACAATGCAGCCATCCAGAACTGGATCGAGACGCATGGCATCAAGGCCTACCAGGCGGCCGTGACGGCAGGCCAGTACCAATTTGCGGACGGCATGTTCTTCGGCGGCCAGGCGCCCACCTGGAGCAACCGCACGCTGCGCGAAGTGCTGCGAACGCATGGCGCCAAGGCAGCCAGCATCGCCTGGATCGACATCCACACGGGGCTTGGGCCCAACGGGCACGGCGAACGCATCTTTGCGGCGCGCGACGACAAGCCTGCCTACGCCCGCGCCAACGACTGGTGGGGCCGCGAGCACGCCGTCACCTCGGTCTACGACGGCAGTTCAACGTCCGCCAGGCTCAACGGGCTGATGTGCAACGCGGTCTATGAAGAATGCCCGCAGGCCCAGTACACCGGCATCGCGCTCGAATACGGCACCCTGCCCATGCTGGAGGTGACGGGCGCGTTGCGCGCCGACCATTGGCTGCACAGCAAGGGCCAGCAGGCCAGCGCGCAACAGGCAGCGGCAATCCGCCAGGGCATGCTCGACGCCTTCTACACCGACACCGATGCCTGGAAGGGTCAGATCATCAGCCAGGCACGCCAGGCGATGTTCCAGGCAGTCGACGGCCTGGCCGGAGCGAAGTCGTAGCGCGGCTCAGGCGGCCTGCTCGCGCAATTGCGCAATGACGAGCAGGCCATCCATGATCAGGCTATCGACCAGCTCGAATTCGCTGGACATCGACGGCGCCATCTTCCAGCCCGCCCCGCCGGTCATGTAGCGGGCCGGCTCCGCCCCGCAATGCTGGCGCACGTGCTGCACCATGCGCTCGACGGCCCCGGCAATCGCGTAGGTGCCGCCGCTGGTGAGCGCGTCGCTCGTGTTGGTGGGAAATTCAACCACCTCGCCCGTGGGCACATGCAGGCCGGCGGTGCCGGACTCCAATGCCCGCAGCATGATCCCGTGGCCAGGCAGGATCAGCCCGCCCAGGAACTTGCCGTGCTGGTCCACGGCCTCCACAGTGACTGCCGTGCCAACCAGCACGACCACCATCGGCCGCGGCTCGCCGGCCGCAAGCATGCGGTGGCGCGCACCGATCATCGCGACAAAGCGGTCCGCGCCCAGACGGGTGGGATGGTCGTAGCCATTGACGATGCCGGCCTCGCCCAGCGAAGGGACCACCCAGCGCGTGGCGCAATCGAAGCGTTCGCGCACTTGCTCTTCGGCGCGGCGCCGCAATGCATCGCCAGCCACCACGCACCCGAGCATGGAGGTGGCGTCGGGCAATTCGCTCCAGGGACCTTCGGCCAGACGCTCGATGTGATCGAGGAACTCCGCGCCATGTGCCAGCACGCGGGCACCGGGCCGAGGTGCCTCATACATCGCCCACTTCAGCCGCGTGTTGCCGATGTCGATTGCTAGGAAAGCCATGCGCGGCATTATGGGTGAAGGCCCTGCTCCTCTTCAGTTCTGCCGCCAGGGCAGCCCGCGCAGGCGCCAGCCGCCCTTGTGTCCGCGGTGCCCGGCCTCGTCGGCGTCACCCTCGAAGCCCTCCAGGATGTTGTAGGCCTCGACACCCAGCTCCGTGGCACGCCGGGCCGCCGCGATGGAACGTACGCCGCTGCGGCAGAGCAGCACGGCCTTGGTGCCGGCAGGCACGGCACTGCGCACCGCATCGTCGAAGCCAGGATTCATGACCATGCCCGGCCATTGCTTCCAGGCCAGTGGCAGCGCACCGGGCACGTAGCCCACCCATTCGCGCTCGGCGTCCGAGCGAACGTCCACCAGCACGGCCTCGCCGGCTTCGACCCAGGCGGCCGCCTGCTCGGGCGTGACGTCGCCGGCATAGCCCTGTGCCGGTCGAACGCCCATGCGGGGGTTGTTGTCTTCGGGCTTTTGCATGTCCATTCGTCCTTCCAGAAAATGAGATTCGCACGGAGCGCAGCGCGCGGAGGCTGCACCAACGGGGTCCAATTTTCGTTTCCTCTCGTAAACCCCGCTTGTCACCGAGGGCCAACTGTCAAACATTGCGCCCTGGATTACCTTCCAATCGGCTTCCAAATTCGGAGACAAGCAATGACAGTGAGCAAGTCAACCCGCCGCCGCAATCTTCTCAAGGGCGCGGCCGTCGCGGCGGGGGCGATGTCGGCTCCCATGGTGAGCATGGCGCAGACGGCGACGCTGCGCTTCCAGAGCACCTGGCCGGCCAAGGACATCTTCCATGAGTACGCGCAGGACTTCGCCAAGAAGGTCAATGACATGGCCGGCAACCGGCTGAAGATCGAGGTGCTGCCCGCGGGCTCGGTGGTGCCGGCCTTCCAGTTGCTCGATGCGGTGGCCAAGGGCACGCTCGATGGCGGTCACGGCGTGGTCGCCTACTGGTACGGCAAGAACTCCGCCCTGGCACTTTGGGGCTCGGGCCCGGGCTACGGCATGGACGCGAACATGGTCCTGGCCTGGCATTACTACGGTGGCGGCAAGGCCATGCTGGAAGAGATCTACAAAAGCCTGAACCTCGACGTGGTCTCGTACCTCTACGGCCCCATGCCCACGCAGCCGCTGGGCTGGTTCAAGAAGCCGGTGGCGCGCGCCGAGGAAATCAAGGGACTGAAGTTCCGCACCGTGGGCCTGGCGGTGGATGTGTTCACCGACATGGGCGCCGCGGTGAACCCGCTGCCCGGCGGCGAGATCGTGCCGGCGCTGGACCGTGGCCTGATCGATGCGGCAGAGTTCAACAACGCATCGAGCGACCGCGTGCTGGGTTTTCCCGATGTGGCCAAGAACTGCATGCTGCAAAGCTTCCACCAGTCGGGCGAGCAGTTCGAGATCCTGTTCAACAAGGCCAAGCTCGATGCGCTGCCGCCTGAGCTTCGGGCCATCATCGACTATGGCGTGCAGGCTGCCAGCGCCGACATGAGCTGGAAGGCCATCGCGCGCAACTCGCAGGACTATCAGGAACTGAAAAAGGCCGGCATCAAGTTCTACAAGACGCCCGATGCCATCCTGAAGGCACAGCTGGCATCGTGGGACAAGACCACCGCCAAGAAGGCCGGCGAGAACGCGATGTTCAAGAAGGTGATGGACTCGCAGAAGGCCTTTGCCGAGCGCGCCACGCAATGGCAGAACGACTACACGGTCGACTTCAAGATGGCTGCCGGCCACTACTTCGGCAAGAAGACCTGATGGCAGCCCGAACCGCCTGAATCGCCGGGGCACCGAAAGGTGCCCCTTTTCATTGCCTCCGGCCGCATCTTTTCGCGTTTCTCCGCCATGCAATCCCTTCTCCTGTCGGTCGACCGCCTGTCGACCTGGATCGGCAAGACCTTCGCCTGGTCCTCCGTTGCACTGACCCTGCTCATCAGCTGGGAGGTGTTCTGCCGCTATGTCCTCAACCGTCCGCACGCCTGGGTGCTGGACGCGCAGATCATGCTCTACGGCGCACTGTTCATGACCGCAGGCGCCTACACGCTGAGCAAGAACGGCCATGTGCGAGGGGATGTGCTCTACGGCTTCTTCCGTCCGCGTACGCAGGCCATCTTCGATCTGGTTCTCTACCTCCTGTTCTTCCTTCCGGGCATCGTGGCGCTCACCTGGGCCGGCTGGAACTACGCCAACGAGTCGCTGGCGATTCGCGAGCAGACCTTCTCGGCGGAGCCACTACCGCTGTACCCCTTCAAGTACATCATTCCGCTGTCGGGCTTCGTGCTGCTGCTGCAGGGCCTGGTGGAAATCGTCCGCTGCATCCTGTGCATCCGCGACGGCCAATGGCCCAAGCGCGAGGAGGATGTGGAGGAAGTCGACGTCGACAAGCTCAAGGACATGGTCAACGTGCATGACGCCGACATCGCCGAACTGGACAAGGTCGTGACGGCCAAGGGAGGCCGCTCATGAAGATCCGCAAGGAACTCTGGTTCGGCCTGACGTTCATGGCCTTGCTGGTCACGGGTGCGTCCGCACTCATGCTCAGCGCCGAGACCATCACCAATGGCCACCTTGGCTTGCTCATGCTGTGCCTGGTCGTGGTGGCGATCATGCTGGGCTTCCCGACAGCGTTCACGCTGATGGGCATGGGGATGATCTTCACCTGGTTCGCCTACGACCGGAACACCACCCACACGCTCGACCTGATGGTCCAGGCCGCCTACAAGACGATGGCCAACGACGTGCTGATCGCCGTTCCGTTGTTCGTCTTCATGGGCTACCTGGTGGAACGCGCCAACCTCATCGAGACGCTCTTCAAGAGCCTGCACCTGGCGCTGGCGCGGCTGCCCGGCGCATTGGCGGTGGCCACGCTCGTCACCTGCACCATCTTTGCCACGGCCACCGGCATCGTTGGCGCGGTGGTCACGCTGATGGGCCTGCTTGCACTGCCGGCCATGCTGCGCGCCGGCTACAGCGTGCCGCTGGCGGCCGGCTCGATCACCGCAGGGGGCTGCCTCGGCATCCTGATCCCGCCTTCGGTGCTGCTGATCGTCTATGGCGCCACGGCCGGCGTCTCGGTGGTGCAACTCTATGCCGGAGCGTTCTTCCCCGGCGTGATGCTGGCGTCGATGTACGTGGTCTACGTCATCATCGTCGCCAACCTCAAGCCGGCATGGGCGCCGCCGCTGTCCGCGGCCGAGCGGGCGGTGCCGCTGCCCGCGCCGCTGCGCGAAGTGACGCCCGACGGCCGAGGCCATGCGCTGAGCCGCCTGGTGGGCGCGCTCAAGGGGCCGCGCAATGCGAAGGTGCCCACGCGCTACCTGCTCGGCCAACTGGCCATCGTGCTGATGCCGGGCGTGATCTTCGCGGTACTGGCACTGATCAGCTGGGAAGCCGTCACCACCGTGCCGGTGCAGGAACGCTACGAGATCCAGGAGATCGGCGCCTCGCGCGGCGCGGGTTCAGGCGGTGGCGGCAGTCTGCAGGAGCCGCCCTCCGCCGGCGGGCTGGCCGAGCCGCCCTCCTCTCCGGGCGGTTTGTCCGAGCCGCCATCGTCGGGCGGCCTGGCCGAGCCCCCGTCTTCCGGCGGGCTGGCCGAACCGCCTGGGTCCGGCGGCCTGCAGGAACCGCCGGGCACGGCGTCCGGCAGCTCGTCGACGCCTTCCGCAGGTTCGCAGGCACCCGCCAAGGCCGGCGCTGCAAGCGCGGCCCAAAGCCCCACCACCCAGCCCGCGCCGACCTGGTGGTGGGTGGTGTTCGCCATCTTCGGCGCCATGGTCACGCTGTTCTATCTCTTCCTGAGCTTCGCGCGGCTTGAGATCTTCAAGATGCTGCTGGCCTCGTTCTTCCCGCTCATGCTGCTGATCGTGTCGGTGCTCGGCTCCATCGTGCTGGGGCTGGCCACGCCGACGGAGGCGGCGGCGATGGGCGCGCTGGGCGGCTTCCTGCTGGCCGCGGCCTATCGCCGGCTGACGCTGGGCGTGCTCAAGGAATCGGTGTTCCTGACAGCCAAGACGTCGGCCATGGTCTGCTGGCTGTTCGTCGGCTCGGCCATCTTCTCGGCCGCCTTCGCCCTCCTGGGCGGACAGGCGCTGGTCGAGGAGTGGGTGCTCAGCATGAACCTGACGAAGATCCAGTTCCTGGTGCTCAGCCAGGTGATCATCTTCATACTGGGCTGGCCGCTGGAGTGGACCGAGATCATCGTGATCTTCATGCCGATCTTCATTCCCTTGCTGGACAACTTCGGCGTGGACCCGCTGTTCTTCGGGCTGCTGGTGGCACTGAACCTGCAGACCGCCTTCCTGTCGCCGCCGGTGGCGATGGCGGCGTTCTACCTCAAGGGCGTGAGCCCGCCGCACGTGACGCTCAACCAGATCTTCCTGGGCATGCTGCCGTTCATGGGCATCCAGATTCTGGCGATCCTGATGCTCTACATGTGGCCGCAGATCGGACTCTGGCTGCCGGCATTGCTCTACCGCTGACGCCTGCTTGAGCAGGCGGCTCGTCGCAGGTCGGAACCGGTCCGGGGTCCGGCCTGCATCGAGACGCACTTGCCGCTAAAGTGCCCGCACAAGGAGCGACGGCATGGACGGCAACAGAGCAGGCGAGCAGGTGGATCTTTTCGTCATCGGCGGCGGCAGCGGCGGCGTTCGCGCTGCACGGATGGCGGCGGCGCGCGGTGCACGAGTGGCGCTCGCCGAAATGGCGGAGTTCGGTGGCACCTGCGTCAACGTGGGTTGCATTCCCAAGAAGCTCTACAGCTACGCGGCCGGCTATGGCGAGGCTTTCGAGGAAGCCACCGGCTTCGGCTGGCAGCTGGATTCGCCCCCCAGGCTCGACTGGGGCAAGCTCAAGGCGGCACGCGCCGGCGAAATCCACCGCCTGAACAGCATCTACCAGCAACTGCTGGAAGGCCCGGGCGTCACCATCCTGCGCGAACGCGCGTGCCTGCTCGACGCGCACACGGTGCAGGCAGGCGGCCGCCACTGGCGCGCCAAGAACATCCTCATCGCCACCGGCGGGCGGCCCTTCGTGCCGAAGATGCCGGGCCAGGAGCACGCCGTGGTCTCGGACGACATGTTCGACATCGATCCGCTGCCCAAGCGGCTGGTGATCGTGGGCGGCGGCTACATCGCTTGCGAGATGGCCTCCATCTTCAACGGCCTGGGCAGCCAGGTGACGCTGCTGCAGCGCGGCGCGCATCTGCTCAATGCCTTCGACGAGGACATCCGCAGCTTCGTGGCGGCCGAGATGGGCAAGGCGGGCATCGACATCCGGCTCAACACCCAGATTTCCGCGATCCGGCGCGATGGCGGCGAATGCCGCCTGATGCTCGACCGCGGCCAGGACCTTCGCGCCGATGCCGTGCTGATGGCCACCGGACGCGCCCCGAACTCGGAAGACCTGGGCCTGGAGCTTGCCGGCGTGAAGCAGGACGACAAGGGCGCCGTGGTGGTCGACGCGCAGTTCCGCACCTCGGTGCCGCACATCTTCGCGGTCGGCGACGTATCGACCCGTCTGCAACTCACGCCGGTGGCGCTGGCCGAGGCCATGGTGGTGGTGGATGCGCTGTTTCCGGAGCCAGGCCGCGCACCGCGCGAGGCGCCGGACTACGACTTCGTGCCGACCGCCGTTTTCACCCATCCGTCCATCGGGACCTGCGGCTTTACCGAAGCGCAGGCCCGCGCCCGGTTCGGCGCGGACAACATCACCGTGTTCTGCACCGAGTTCAAGCCCCTGCGGCACACGCTTTCGGGACGTGGCGAGCGCTGCTTCATGAAGCTGCTGGTGGCCAAGGACACCGACCGCGTGGTCGGGCTGCACATGGTCGGCGCCGAGGCGGGCGAGATCGTCCAGGGCTTCGCGGTGGCCATGCAGGCGGGCGCCACCAAGGCGCATTTCGACCGCACGATTGGCATCCATCCCACGACGGCCGAGGAGTTCGTGACGATGCGCGTGCCCAACATGGGCTGAATCGCGGCCGCTGGGCATTGCACAATGAGCCATGTCGCACATGCCCGAATTCATCGCCCCCGCCCGGTTCAACGATGCCGCGGCGGCTCTCGCACAGGTTGAACTCATCTACAAGAGCGGCTTGGCGCACCTGCGCGGCGCCATGGCGCGGTTCGTGGCCGGCGAGCCGTTCTCCGGCCGGGTTCGTGCCTGCTATCCGTTCGTGCGGGTTCACACGCACACCACCTCGCGCCTGACGCCGCCGCTCAACGCCGGCCTGAGCTACGGCTTCGTCGCCGGCCCCGGCCGCTACGAAACCACCCTCACCCGGCCAGACCTGTTCGCCCACTACTACGCCGACCAGTTCCGCCTGCTGCTCGAGAACCACGGCGTCGACCTGGAGGTGGGCACCAGCACGCAGCCGATCCCGGTTCACTTTTCCTTTGCCGAAAACGATCACATCGAGGGCACGCTCAGCCCCGAACGCCGCGCGCTGATGCGCGACGTGTTCGACCTGCCCGACCTCGGCGCGATGGACGACGGCATCGCCAACGGCACGCACGAGGCCCGTTCCGGCGAAGCGCAGCCGCTGTCGCTGTTCACCGCCGCGCGGGTGGATTACTCCCTGCACCGGCTGCGCCACTACACCGGCACCGCGCCGGACTGGTGCCAGAACTTCGTGCTGTTCACCAACTACCAGTTCTACATCGACGAATTCGTGCGCCTGGGCCGCGAGGCGATGGCCGACGAGAACAGCGACTACGTGGCATTCGTGGAGCCGGGCAATGTCGTGACGCGTCGGCGCGGCCTGGCGCCCGGCGCCTGCAGTGGCAGTCTGGGCACGCTGCTGGACGGCAGCCAGGGCACGCCGCCGCCACGCCTGCCGCAGATGCCGGCCTACCACCTCGCGCGCGAGGACCACAGCGGCATCACCATGGTCAACATCGGCGTCGGCCCGGCCAATGCCAAGACCATCACCGACCACATCGCCGTGCTGCGCCCGCATGCCTGGCTGATGCTGGGCCACTGCGCCGGACTACGCCAGGGGCAGCACCTGGGCGACTATGTGCTGGCCCACGCCTATGTTCGCGAAGACCATGTGCTGGACGAGGAGCTGCCGCTTTGGGTGCCGATTCCGGCGCTGGCCGAGATCCAGCTCGCGCTGGAAGAAGCGGTGGCGCAGGTCACGCAGGTGAGCGGCCCGGACCTCAAGCGCGTGATGCGTACCGGCACCGTGGCCAGCACCGACAACCGCAACTGGGAACTGCTGCCGGGCAACCAGCCGCAGCGTCGCTTCAGCCAGAGCCGCGCCATCGCGCTGGACATGGAAAGCGCCACCATCGCCGCCAACGGCTTCCGCTTCCGCGTGCCCTACGGCACCTTGCTGTGCGTGAGCGACAAGCCGCTGCACGGCGAGATCAAGCTGCCGGGCATGGCCGATCACTTCTATCGCCAACGGGTGGAGCAGCACCTTCGCATCGGCATGGCCGCCATCGACATTCTTCGGCGCGAGGGGTCGAGCCGTCTGCACAGCCGCAAGCTGCGCAGCTTCGCCGAAGTCGCCTTCCAGTAAAGCCCTTCAGCCCAGGGCCTGGGCGAAATGCTCGCGGAAGGCCTCGGCAAACGTGCGGGTGCCGGTGATCGACAGGGCGTAGGTGCGGCGGCCGTCCTGCTCGCGCGATACCTGCAGGTCAGCATCCCATTCCCCGCCTTCCTCGATGGGCCCACGCCGCCCCGGGAAGCTGCGCTCGGCCCATGCAATGACGGTCGCTATCTCGGCCTCGACCCGGGCTTCGTGCTCGGGCACGACGCAGGCCATGGCATCGAACAGGGCGGTCTCGTCATCACCCTCGCTGTCGTCGAAAAGAAGAAAGTCCAGGCTCATGCGGCCTCGCCCCCGCCTTGCCCGGCCAGGGCCGCCGCAGCGGCGGCGCGCAGCTTGTCCTTCTTGCTCGGGCGCTTGCCCTTGATGCCGCCGTTCGGATCTCCGGCCGCCGGGCGGACAGGATCGATCGGCGCAGTGTCCTGCGGCTCGAAGCCGGCCATCGTCTCGCGCGGTACGGCGATGCCCTGGCGCTTCTCGATGAGGCGGAAATGCGCTTCGCTCGTGGCGGGAACGAAGCTCACTGCCAATCCCGCCTCGCCCGCGCGGCCGGTACGGCCGATGCGGTGCACGTAGTCGTCGGCCGACCTGGGAAGGTCGTAGTTCACCACCACCGGCAGCCGGGCAATGTCGATGCCGCGCGCGGCCAGGTCGGTCGCGATCACCACCTGCAGGCGCCCTGCCTTGAAGTCGAGCAGCACCTGCGAGCGCTTGCCCTGCCCCAGCAGGCCATGGAAAGGCTCGGCCGTGATGCCGGCCTTGCGCAGCTTGTCGGCCACGGTCTCCGCGCGGTGCTTGGTCGCGACGAAAACCAGCGTGCGCGGCCAGCCCAAGGTGTCGACCAGGTGGCGCAGCAGGTGCGTGCGCCGCGCCTCGTCCACGCGCAGGGCACGCTGGGTGATCAGGGCCACGCCTTGCGTCGGCGCGGCCTCGACCCGCAGCGGCGCATGCAGCCATTGCTCGGCCAGCGCCTGGACGTCGGCCGGAAAGGTGGCGGAAAAGAGCAGGTTCTGCCGACGCGCCGGCAACAGCTTGAGGATGCGCGCCAGTTCCTGCGAAAAGCCGAGGTCGAGCAGGCGGTCGGCCTCGTCAAGCACCAGCATCGACACCTGCCCGATGCGCAGGCCGTTGTGCTCGATCACGTCGATCAGACGGCCCGGCGTGGCCACCACGATGTCGGCGCCGCCGCGAAGGCGCATCAGCTGCGGATTGATGGAGACACCCCCCGTCAGCACGACCACCTTGGGCGACGGCACCAGCCCCTCGCCCAACGCCTGCAGCACGCCGGCCACCTGCTGCGCCAGTTCGCGCGTGGGCACCAGCACCAGCGCGAACAGCTGGCGCGGCGCCGTTCGCGGGGCGGTGGCCCAACGCTGGAGCAGCGGCAGCGAAAATGCGGCCGTCTTGCCCGAGCCGGTCTGCGCCATGCCCAGCACGTCCTGTCCTTCCAGAATGGCCGGAATCGCGTCGCGCTGGATCGCCGTGGGCTCGGTGTAGCCGCGCGCCTCGACGGCGGGCAGAAGATCGGCGGCAAGGCCGAGAGATTGGAATGACGACATGAAGGCGAAGGGTACGCTGTGAAACAGCCAGCAGGGAAACGAGCAGTGACGGAAAGGACGCCCAGGTGAAGCGCAACGACGGCGGCGCAAGCCGACTGGTCTATTCGACCGAAACCGGGCGCGTCTGCCCCGATTGCGGGCAGCCCATGGCGCAATGCGCCTGCAAGGCCCTGGCCAGCAGGCGCCCCGCGGGAGACGGCATTGTCCGCGTTTCGCTCGACACCAAGGGACGCAAGGGCAAGGGCGTCACGCTGATCCAGGGCGTGCCCCTGGATGACGACGCACTGGTCCAGCTGGGCAAGCAGCTCAAAGCAACCTGCGGCAGCGGCGGCACCACCAAGGACGGTGTCATCGAGATCCAGGGCGACCACCGATCGACGGTGATCGCCGCCCTCGAAAAGCTCGGCATGACCGTCAAGCGAAGCGGCGGCTGACGGCGTTCTGAGTTTCCCAGGGGCCAACAATGGCACGCGCATCGTGGGCCACAATGCGCCGGTGCCCAACGACACGCCCCCGATCTTTTCCGCCACCGCCTTGCGCAAGCACTATGGTGAGCAGTTGGTGGTGGACGACCTGTCCTTCCACATCGCGCCGGGCGAATGCCTGGGCGTGATCGGCCCCAACGGCGCCGGCAAGACCACCACCATCCGCATGTGCCTGGGCCTGACCACCCCCGATGCCGGCAGCATCGAGGCGATGGGCTTGTCCATGCCGCGGGATGCGCGGGCCATCAAGGCGCAGCTCGGGGTGGTGACGCAGTTCGACACGCTCGACCCCGACTTCAGCTGCGCCGAGAACCTCATGGTGTATGCGCGCTATTTCGGCATCGGCCGCAAGGTGATGCAGGTGCGCACGCCCCAGTTGCTGGAGTTCGCAGCCTTGTCGCACAAGGCGCAGGCCAAGCCGGGCGAACTGTCCGGCGGCATGCGGCGGCGGCTGTCGCTGGCTCGCGCTCTGGTCAACAACCCACGGCTGCTGATGCTGGACGAGCCCACCACCGGCCTGGACCCGCAGGCGCGGCACCTGATGTGGGAACGCCTTCAGCTGCTGCTGGCTGAAGGCAAGTCGATCCTGCTGACCACCCACTTCATGGACGAGGCCGAGCGCCTGTGTTCGCGCCTGCTGGTGCTGGACCATGGCCGCAAGATCGCCGAAGGCCGGCCACGCGAGCTGATCGCGCAGCACCTCGAGCCCGACGTGGTGGAGGTCTACGGCAACGGCGCCATGCAACTGGCGCAGTCGCCGCTCAAGGACCTAGCGGCACGCGTCGAGGTGAGCGGCGAGACCGTGTTCTTCTACACGCAGGACGCTCGACGCCTGCTCGACGCGCTGGGCCAGCATGCGGGCCTGCGCACCTTTCACCGCCCGGCCAACCTGGAAGACCTGTTTCTCAAGCTGACTGGCCGGCAGATCCGGGAGGACGGATGAACACCCTCGCCGCGCAAGCCGCCCCATCGCATTGGCGCCCGCCGCAACTGACGGCGCGCTGGTGGCCCGTGTTCCTGCGCAACCTGCTGGTGTGGCGCAAGCTCGCCATTCCAAGCCTGATCGGCAACATCGCCGAGCCGCTGATCTGGCTGGTGGCCTTCGGCTACGGCATGGGCGCGCTGGTGGGCCAGGTGGCCGTGGACGGCAGGCAGGTGCCCTACATCCTGTTCCTGGCCTCGGGGTCGATCTGCATGAGCGCGATGAATGCGGCGTCGTTCGAGGCGCTCTATTCCGCCTTCTCGCGCATGCATGTGCAAAAGACCTGGGACGGCATCATGAACGCGCCGGTGGGTCTGGACGACGTGGTGCTGGCCGAGATGCTGTGGGCCGGCTTCAAGGCCATCTTCACCACCACCGCCATCCTGTTCGTCATGCTGGCGCTGAACATCAGCCACAGCCCCAAGCTGATCGTCGCGTGGTTCGTGCTGGTGGGCGTGGGCATCACCTTCTCGTGCATCGCGCTGATCTTCAACGCGCTGGCCAAGGGCTACGACTTCTTCACCTACTACTTCACGCTGTTCATGACACCGATGATGTTCCTGTCGGGCGTGTTCTTCCCGCTGGAACAATTGCCCGGCGTGGTGCAGGCGGTGGCGCGCTGGCTGCCGCTGGCCAATGCGGTGGCGCTGGTGCGGCCTCTTTTCATGGACCAGTGGCCGAGCGACTGGCTGTTGCACCTGGGCGTGCTGGTGGCCTACACGGCGGTGGCCTTCTGGGTCGCGCTCGCCCTGACGCGCAAGCGATTCGCCAAGTAGCATGTGCAGCAAAACATCAAACACAACACGCACATGTTCCAGAACCTCACCTCCTTCCTGGCCCAATGGGCCGTCACCGGCGTCTCGCTCTGGATCGCGAGCCTGGTCTTCACCAAGAGCATCCGCTTCGACAGCACCGGGGCCCTGATCGGTTCCGCGTTGCTGCTGGGCCTGGCCAACGCGCTGGTCAAGCCGCTGCTCATCGTGCTGACGCTGCCGCTCACGGTGCTGACATTCGGCCTGTTCCTGCTGGTGGTCAATGCGCTGGTGCTGCTGCTGGTGTCGGCGCTGGTCAAGGGCTTCCGGGTGTCGGGCTTCTGGATGGCCGTGTTTGCCAGCCTGTTCATCTCCATCGTCAGCATCATCATCGGCGGCTTCGTCTTCGGCGGCTCGCCGGAGATGCAGATCCACATGCCGACCGACGGCGGCACCTGGCTCTAGGCCTCTCGGCGCCCAGGCGGACCACCCCGCCTGATTTCCCGCGCCTTTTCCAACCTGCGCACCTCCAGCGGCACCGAAACGGGGTGCGTCGCACGCGCTTCGCACCAAAGTTAAGTGTTTACTCCAATTTAATGGAGAAAATACTTACTTAACATCTGGCACGAGTTCTGCAAGAACGTCTCCGCGGCCTCCCTTCACGAACGAAAGCGGCGCCGCAACCTGGATATGGAGCCTGCACGATGAATGCCGCCTTTGCGTACGACGCGTGGTACCCCCTGGCCTGGTCGCGGGACGTTGGCCGCGAACTGACCACCCGCCGCGTGCTGGAAGAAGATCTCGTGGTCTACCGCACCGAAGGCGGCAGCGTGGCCGCGCTGGACGATGCCTGCCCTCACCGACTCGCGCCGCTGTCCCTGGGCACGCTGCGAGGCGACGCGGTCGAATGCGGCTATCACGGCCTGACTTTCGATTGCAGCGGCAGCTGCGTATCGGCGCCCGGCATGCCACGCCCGCCGCTGAGCGCACAGGTGCGCAGCTATCCGACCAGCGAAAGCATGGGCATGGTGTGGGTGTGGATGGGCGACCCGCGGCGCGCCGACCCGGCACAGGTCTTTCGGCTTCCGCAATACGACGACCCCACCTACAGCGTCGTCGAGGGCGACGCGCTGCCGGTGCAGGCCAATTACCTCAGCCTGGCCGACAACCTCTGCGACCCGACGCATGTGGTGTACGTCCACAAGACCACCCTGGCCAGCGCCGGGCGCGAAGAAACGCGCGTCCAGCACGAACGCCAGGGCAACAAGGTCGTGACGTGGCGGTGGGTGATCGATGGCCCGCTCATCCCGGTGTTCCAGGGCCTGAAGGACTTCGGGGGGGCGAACGTGGACCGTTGGCACTACTACCACTATCACGCGCCCTGCATCGCCGTCATCGATTTCGGCTCGGCCCGCACCGGCACCGGCGCGCCCGAAGGCAATCGCGACGACTGCATCCAGATGTACGCGTGCCACTTCATCACGCCGATCGACCAGCGCAGCTGCATGCAGCACTGGCTGGTGCTGAAGAACTCGCCGGCGGACCCCGCCGTGGATGCGCGTTTGCGCGACAGCCTGCGCCTGGCCTTCAACGAGGACAAGCGCGTGCTGGAGGCCATCCAGCGCAACGAAGACAAGCCGCGCGAATGGAAGCGTGTGCATCTCGCGCTCGACGGCTCGTCCATCAAGATGCGCCGCATCGTCGAAGAGATGGCCGCCTCTTCCAGCGCCTGATCGCCCGCAGCGCCCGCATTTCGCCCCTCCCCCCGCACACCCCACTGGAGCTTGCCCATGACCGCTCGAACCTTCGCTGCCGCACGCCTGGCGGCGGCCACCCTCGCCCTTGCGGCCGGCTCTGCCGGCGCGCAGGACACCCTCAAGATCGGCGAGATCAACAGCTACAAGGCGCTGCCGCAGAACCTGGTGCCCTACAAGCAGGGCTGGCTGCTGGCCCAGGACGAAATCAATGCTGCCGGCGGACTGCTCGGCCGCAAGATGGAAACCGTCTTCCGCGACGACAACGCCAACCCGGGCGATGCGGTGCGCGTGGCGGACGAACTCATCACCCGCGAGAAGGTCGAGGTCATCAGCGGCGTGACGCTGTCGCACGTCGGCCTGGCGCTGACCGACTTCGCCCGCCAGCGCAAGGTCTTCTTCCTGGCATCGGGCCCCTTGAGCGACAAGGTCGTGTGGGACAACGGCAACCGCTACACCTACCGGCTGCGGTCCGGCACCTACGCGCTCGCGGCCTCCGTCGTTCCGGAAGCGGCCAAGCTCAACAAGAAGCGCTGGGCGCTCATCTACCCCAACTACGAGTACGGCCAGGCCGCCATCGCCGCCTTCAAGGAAAACCTCAAGAAGGCCCAGCCCGATGTGGAATTCGTGGCAGAGCAGGCGCCGCCGCTCGGCAAACTCGACGCCGGCGCGGTGGTGCAAGCCATCGCCGATGCCAAGCCGGACGCCATCTTCAACGTCCTGTTCGGCAGCGACTTGACCAAGCTGGCGCGGGAGGGCAAGACGCGCGGCCTGTTCGAGGGTCGCGAAGTGGTCAGCCTGCTGACCGGAGAGCCCGAGTACCTCGACCCACTCAAGGATGACGCGCCCGCCGGCTGGATCGTGACCGGCTACCCCTACGCGAACATCGACACGCCCGAGCACAAGGCCTTCCTCGCTGCCTACGAGAAGAAGTACAGCGACTATCCGCGTCTGAACTCGGTGGTCGGGTACTCGGCGGCCAAGGCGCTTGCGGCCGGCATCCAGAAGGCCGGATCGACCGACACCGAGAAGCTCATCGCTGCCTTCAAGGGGCTTCAGTTCGGCTCGCCATTCGGCCCGGTGACCTTCCGTCCGCAGGACAACCAGTCCACGCTGGGCATCTACGTCGGCCGCACGGCGGTGAAAGACGGCAAGGGCGTCATGCCATCGGGCACCTACGTGGACGGCAGCAAGCTGCAGCCTTCCGACGAGCAGATCCGCAAGCTGCGCGCCAACGCCTCGTGAGCGGCATGCCATCGCCCAAAGCGGCGGCGCTCCCGCCGATCGGCTGCAACGGGCGCGGGGCGCAGGCCTCGTCGCCCGCAGCACCCGTTTCGCTTGTCGAGCCGTCGATCGAGGAGCAGTTTCGTCTGGTGAGCGAGGCCGGCGTCTTCGACAGCTTCGACCGGCTGCCGATGCCCGACCAGGTCGACACCTACCTCGCCTGCATCGAACGCTGGAAGCTGCCGGTCGGCACGGCCAGTTGGTTCTATGCCCTCGGTCGTGACGAACCCCTGCTGTCCCAGAAGCTGCAATTGGCGGCGAAGGTGGGTGCAACGCTGCACAACATCATGGTGCATTGGCACGATGCGAAGGGGCGGCCGATCGACGACGAGGAAGTGGTCGACTTCTACCTGCGCGCCTACGACCTGGGCATGCCGCTGGGCGTGGAGCCGACGCTGGAGTTGCACGTCAACATGTGGAGCGAAGACCCGCGCCGGGTGGCACCCGTGGCCGAAGCGGTCCGCCGTCGCGGCGTGCCGTTCAACTTCACGCTGGACTACAGCCACGTGATCTTCAAGATGGGCAACGAAGAGGAGTTGCGCATCTGCGGCCTGACCGATGACGTCGCGTCCGGCAAGGTCGAACTCGATCCGCGCCGCCCTGGCAGTCTGGTGGATCAATGGCTGGACATGGGCATCGTGCGCTGGCTGCAGGTGCGTTCCGTGGCGCCCAACGGGCCACGCAACCGCTGGTCGGTGCTCGACCCCACTCAACCCGTGGCGGCCGTGCCCACGCATTCGATCTTCGAGTACCGGGCCGGTGAGCCGGGCCGCGGCATCCTCTATCCCTTCGAGAAGCCGATGCCCGGCGAGTGGCATTCAAGCTGGGACGATTCGGCGCTCGACTGCACGCGCGCAGTCGTGAGAAAGGTTCTCGCGCACCATGCGCGCCGAGCCGATTCGCGCCTGGCGGCCATCACCACCGAGATGATCAACCTGCCCGACTATGCGCACAACGCGCGCTTCTCGCTCATCGGGCAGAACGCCGCGATCGCACGGCATGTGCGCCAGGTCTGGGCGGAAGAAAGCGCCACCGCCCCGGCGCGCTAGGCCAGCGGGCTAAGCCGGCCGGCGACGCCCCGCAGCCTTGCGCGGCGCTGCAGCCGTGGCCTTCTTCGGTGCAGTCGGCGCAGTCGATGCGGTCGGCGCCAGGGCGCTGAGCACCACGTCGCAGATGTGCTCGCGCCATGCCTTCCGGCGCGCAGGCGACATGAGGTCGCCGCCCATCCAGGTGGAGCAGGTGTGCTGGTTGGAGATGTAGAAAAAGCCCAGCGACATGATGGTCATCAGCACGTGCTCTGCCGATACATCGCGCCGGAACAGGCCTTGCGCCTGCCCGGCATCGAGCAGGCTCGTCACCGTTTCGACCAGCGGGAAGGACGTCCGCGTCACCTGGCTGGATTGGCGAATGTGCTTGCCGCGCAGCAGGTTCTCGTTCATCAGCACCCGCACCAGGTGGGGGTGCGACTCGTAGTGGTCCCAGGAGTGCTGCACCAGGCGGCGCATGCCTTCCACAGGATCGTCGGGCGTGACGAAGGCCCGCTGCTCGCCGATCATGTCGGCGTAGATCTTCTCCAGCACGGCCTGGTAGAGGCGTTCCTTGTTGCCGTAGTAGTAGTAAAGCATCCGGTCCACCGTGCCGGCGCGCTGGCTGATGCGCTCGATGCGCGCGCCTGCAAAGCCGTACTCCGAGAACTCCTCGATGGCGGAGGCCAGGATGCGTGCCTCCATCTGCTCCGAGCGCTCGCGCGGCGCACCGCGACGCGTCGGGCCTCCCTCGCTGGGTGGAGGGGCCGTGCGCTCGAGGCTGCCCGAGGCGCGACGGGCGGGGGGTGGCGATCGGTCGGACAAGCGGCGAGTCGGTTTGGATGAGTCGGCAGGCATTGTCTGCCATTGTCGACGCTGCCGACGACGCCCCTCGGCCGCGCGACAAGGCAGCGTCCGACAAGCGCCCGCGCGATCTTCCTCCACTTCGGACTTGCCCGCAGCCTTACCTTCAAGGCTCCGATCGAGGAGCCCGCCATGACTGAACATCCACACCGCAAAACGCTCGCCACTGGACAGCCGACGGCAAGCCGGCCCGTGCGCTGGATGACCGTGCTGTTGGCCGTCCTCGTCGCAGGTGGCGCCGCGCTCGCGCTGCTTTGGGCGGACCAGGCCGATGCGCAGTCCGGCACGCTCCTTCCGGACGCGGCGGGCATTCTGGCCGCAGGGCCGGTCACCGACTCCCTGCGATGCGAGATGGTGCGGATCTGGCCCCTGCCTGCCGACTGCCAGTTCGTTTTCGGCCCCGCGCCAACGCGCTGAGCGATTGAGACTGCAGGGTCAGCCCTGCCACACGCCGTAGCCTTTGGCGCGAAGCGCGATGCCAAGCTCAACTTCCATGTCTCGCGCCTCGTCGTAGCGCATGGGGTTGTAGCGCTCGTACAGCGCCGGCAGCAAATGCAGGCCGTAGTCCCGCACATAGCTGTTGGCCTGAATGCCCGCCTTGTGCTTGTCGAAGCGGACATCCGGGTCCAGTCCCGTCATGCCGACGTAGACAAAGGGCTTGCCCAATTGCCAGAGCGGATTGGCGCGCCGGAACCGCGCGCTGTTCCACACGCGGTCGTCCAGTTCGACCACGTAGACGAAATAGTGCGGCTTGCGCGGCAGTTCAACCCTCTGGGCTGAAATAGCCGGTTTGAGGCCCGTTTCGCTCGGCGCTGCTGCGTTGACTCGGGCTGTGCTTTTGCATGGCGCGCAGGCTCAAGCCGAGCCAGAGCATCCAGAGCAGACCGGCGAACAACAGCACGGACGTGGTCGAGCGCGCGTGGATCTCGGCCAGCCACCATGGATCGATCCGCAGCGTCACGACCGGCGCCGCGCAGGCCACGAGCGCCAGCCAGCCCAGTCCGCGCCATGGACGCGACGGCGCGGCAGGCTGCTGCAACGACCGCAGGAAGAAGGCAGCGGGCAGCAGGAACCAGCAGTAGTAGTGCGACCAGGACAGTGGGCTCGTCACGCAGGCCAGGGCCATGACGAGCATGAATTCGGCATCGCTGGCCAGCATACCGTTCTGGCCGGGCGCCCCAGCCGCTGTCGCGCCACTCAGGCGCCGCGCATGCCAGAGAAACACCAGCACACCTGCATAGGTCAGCGCCACCAGAAGCTTGGACAGCATGGGCGCCCATCCGTGCAACGGCACCACCTTCCACTGGAACAGCCCCGACGCGCCCAACTGCAAGCGGCTGATGTAAGCCTGCACCGACTGGACGTTGAAGGCCGGCATCGGGTCATTCGCATAGGGCTGGATGCAGGCCTCGTACCAACGCACGTGCATGTCCCAGCCGAACACGGCAAGCGAAGCCAGCACAGCCGCGACGCAAGTCAAGGCCCCGCCCAGCGCCACGCGCCAGCGTCCGAAGAAGAGGTAATACACGCCGAACAGCAGCAGTGGCAGCTTGACCAGCGCTGCCAGGCCCAGAAGCACACCGGCACGGAAGTCCTCGCCCCGGCGAAGCATCAGCATTGACGCAGCCAATGGCCAAAGCAGGAAGTGGGTCAGGTTGGCTTCCCTGACGCTGTAGGCCAGCGGCCCCCAGCATGCGAACACGAACAGCAGCGCAAGCGACGAAGTGCGGTCGAGGCTCAACCCGCGCACCAGCGCCAGCCACGCCGCCAGGACGCACACCACGCCGGCCAACGAGAAGATCACCATCGCCGCGTGCAGCGACAGCGCGCCCAGGGGCCAGAACGCATACGCGATGATCGGCAGATTGACGAAGCCGTCGGTGCCCTTGTCGATCATGGGGCCCAGCGCCGCCGGCCCCTGCTGCAGGGCGACGCCAGCGCCGAAATAGGCGTCGCGGAAGTCCTCGAAAAGGCCCGGCGGATCGGAGACGGCGAACAGGCCGACACCCATCAGCGCGCACGCGCCGAGAACCGGCAGGATCGGCACGGTGCGCCCCGTCGCTCGCCAGCGCAGGAACACGGCCAGGCCGATCAACAGCCCGATCAGCGGCAGCACCTGCGCCAGCAATGCCTTCATGGCAGGCGTTCCTCGCCGCGCAATGCGCCGACCAGCGCCGGATGCGAAAACGCCGAACCGGCGATGCCGCCGAACACGTCGGGCACGTTGTCGGCGCCGCGGTCCGAAGGCCAGGCTTCCTTGAGCATGTACAAAGGCCGGCCCTTGGTCTCGTCGAACATGCGTCCCACATACTCGCCGAGCACGCCGATGGTCACGAGCTGGATGCCGCCCAGGAACAGCATGACGGCCATCAGCGAGGGGTAGCCTTGTACCGGCTCACCCCAGAGCAGCGTCTTGCCGACGATCCAGATCAGATAGGCGAATGCGGCAGCCGCCGTCAGAAAGCCCACATAGGTCGCCACCTTGAGCGGCGCGGTCGTGAAGGATGTGATGCCTTCCAGCGCGAAGTTCCACAGCTTCCAGTAGTTGAACTTGGTGGTTCCGGCGGCACGGGCATCACGCCGATAGCGCAAGGCGAACTGCTTGTAGCCCACCCAGGCGAAAAGGCCCTTCATGAACCGGTGATGTTCACGGCATTTCTTGAGCGCATCGACGACCCGCCGGCTCATCAGCCGGAAATCGCCGGTGTCTTCGGGAATGTTCACGCGGGTCAGCTTTCGCATCACGCGGTAGAAGAGGTAGGCGGTCAGCTTCTTGGCCGCCGACTCGCCATCGCGCTGCATGCGCTGGCCGTAGACGACGTCGTAGCCCTCCCGCCACTTCTCCACGAACTGCTTGACCAGCTCGGGCGGGTCCTGCAGGTCGACGTCGATCACCACGATCGCGTCGCCCGCGGCATGGTCCAGGCCGGCCGAGAGCGCGATCTCCTTGCCGAAGTTGCGGCTGAGGCTGAGCACTGCGATGCGCGCATCACGCTCGCGCAAGGCCTGCAATGCCGGCAGCGTGGCGTCGGTGCTGCCGTCGTCGATGAACACGATCTCCGACGGCAAACCGATCTCGTCGAGCACCTGGCTCATCCGGGCGTGGAAGGCTTCGACAACCTCTTCCTCGTTGAACACCGGCACCACCACCGAGATGAGGGGCGCGCGCTTGTCTTCGGAAGACGATTGCATGAGCGCGGTGTGCTCGAGGCTGGTACGGCTGTTCATGGCTTTCCCCTGAAGGTCCAATTCGCGTTGAGCAGGAATCCCATGCCAAGCACGAGCAGCGTTGCGAGCACCTGCGCAAGCAGGTAGTGCAAGGCCGCCACGGACACCAGCAGGTACATGGCCAAGGCATTCACGCCGAGCCCGACGGCCGCCACCGCGAAGAAGCGCGGCAACGCATGCCGGTGGCCCGGGCGGGTGGCAAACACCCAGAAGTAGTTGATGAGGTAGTTCACCAGCGCGCCCAGCAAAGAGCCGGCCACCGATGCGCCAAAAGCCGATGCCCCCAGGCCCGACACCAGCGTCACGAGCAGCAGGTAATGCGCTGTCGTGCCCACGGCACCGGCACTTGCGAAACGCAGGAACACTCGCCACACGTTCGGACTTTCCTCCACCGCGGCGACTTGCAACGTCTTGGTCATCGGCATTGCTGTCGCCCCTTACTGAAATCGAACCTTGAGCTTGAGGAACTGGCTTTCCATCAGGTGCCAGCTTCCCATGACGAAGACCAGGAGCAGGCCGATGGCCGCCGCCAGCGAGATCAGCATCGCCTCGGTCTCGTTGCTGCCGCGGAGCGATCGCGCCCAGTTCGAATGGAAGATGATCATCCAGAGAATCGGGTGCCAGACATAGAGGCCATAGCTGTACTTTCCGAACCAGCGCAGCACCCCATGCTCAAAGAATCGCTTGACGGGCGACGCGAGCGACAGAACGATCAGCGACACGCCGATCATCGACACGGCCGACAGCCCGAAGGTCTCCATCGCCCACGAGTGCGCCGAGAGGTCGCGCGTTGCCAGCACGATCGCCGCCACCACCACCGTTGCGCTGACCACCGTCCACAGTGCCGGCCGCACGAGCCGGCCCGGATCCACCGCGTCGGGCCCGCGAATGGCCAACGACAACAGCGCGCCCATGGCCAGCGAATCCATGCGCATCGGGCTGAGCACGTAGATGGCAGGCGAGTTGTCGGTGGTCACGGCCAGCATCGTTCTGAGCAACGGCGCTGCCAGGCACATGGCCAATGCGACACGCATGGCCCCACGGCGGTCCAGCGCGTAGACCACGAACGGCCACATCAGGTAGAACTGCTCTTCGATCGCAAGCGACCAGAAGTGATCCATCAGCCCGAAGGCGCCGAATCCCTGCACCGCAATCACGACATTTGCCAGGTACACCCACAACCAGCCGTCGCTGGCCTGCCCGTACAGGCCCAGGCTCGGCCAAGCGGTGCGCAACAGCAAAAGGAAGATCAGCGCGCTGAAATACAAAGGGAATATCCGCAGCGCGCGGCGCATGTAGAAGTTCTTGAAGAAGTGCGAATGGCTCTTGCTGTCGTAGAGGATGCCGGTGATCAGAAAGCCCGACAGCACGAAGAACAGGTCGACCCCCACCCATCCGAACGCCGCCAGCCTGAAGATGCGCGGCAACCCGAACTCGCCGCCCACGCTGTTGCCCAGGTGATAGATCAGCACCAGCAGGATGGCCACGCCACGGATGCCGTCGAGCGCGCGCACATGCGAGCTTCCGTGCACCACCGCCTCGTGCGCCGGAATGCGCGGGATCGAGACCTGCCGGCCGCCGCTGCTCAGTTCAGTCATACGCCACCTTGTACAAGGCACCGTTCGCTGACACGTACGCCAGCGCGCGCTGCGGGTCGAGCACGATGCTTCTCAGCCAGGGGCCGAGGTAGATGCTCCTGAGGTGCTCACCGGTCTTGAGGCTGCGGACCTCGATCTGCCCGGTCGTCAGGCTGCCCGAGACCATCCAACCCCGCGCATCGTCGATCGCCATGACGCGCACGCCGAACATGCCGGGAATCTGCCCGCGCGGCTTGAGCGTGTCGGCATCGAAGCGCAGCACCGCCGAGCGCAGCGGCGAAGCCAGCAGAACCTCGGAGCGCGAGGCATCGAAGGCCATTCGGTCGACACGTGCATCCGTCACCACCTCGGCAACGAAATCACGCTTGCGAAAGTCGTAGAGCATGAGCCGGTTGATGTTGCGGAAGAAGCTCAGATAGACCCGTCCCCCCTGGGGATGCATCAGGACATTGCCGGCATCCTCGTCGCGGCGGTCAAGCACCTTGCCGGTTCGCCGGTCGACCACCAGCAGTGCGGAGCCCGTGCGTTCGTCCGCCTCGGAGGCCACCATCAAGGTGTCGGTGACCGGATCGGTGGCCACCCACGGGTCGCCCGGCGCCAGATCCGGCAAGGGCATCTCGCGGCGCAGCGCCAACGTACCGGCATCGAACACCTGCAACGAACGCGTCTTCACATTGAACAGGTAGAGCTCCCCCGCGGCCGGGTCGAAGTTCACGCCTTGGGCGCCACCGGTCGATGCGTCCGATTCGATGAAGGGGTGCTTGGGATCGAGCACATCGATGCGCCGAAGTTGCGCGAGGCCATGGCCGGTCACGTAGAGGTGGCGGCCCGAAGGATCGAGGGCAAGCCCGTTGATGTTCTCCTGCAGCAGGATCTCGACCTTCGACGGCATGCGGATGGCGCGCTCGAGACCGAGCAGTCCGGATGCGGACAACAGCGCCACGGCCAACCCTGCGGCAAACGCAATCCCGACGAGATCCGGCCAGCGAGCGGCCTGCGTGCCAGGCCGCACCTCGCGCAGGTTGTGGTCACGAAGGCCTCGGAACCAATCGACGTAGCGGCGAAAGAAGAATGTCTCGGCCACGCCGACCCCGATGGCCATGAAGGCCGACCAGCGTCGATCGACACGCTGGGCGGGCGTCACGGGCAGCAGGTTGCCCGCCAGGCACAGCAACGGCAGCACGGCTTTCCACAGGGCGGTGCCACTGTGGTGGAAGAGCGCGAGGATGAGCAATGCGCCGGCGGCCATCCGCACGAAATACGCGCGCCAAGGGTTCAGCTTGCGCCCCGACCAGGCGCAGACTGCCCCAAGCGCCAGCACGAGCCCCACCCACAGGATGGCGCGCACCAGGGGCGTGCTCATCAGCGAAATGGCGAAATGCGTGATTCGCTCGATGCCCAGGTATTGCTCGGTCAGGTCCAGCAACGGGCGGCGGGCGAGGAACAGCAGGAAAAGAGCGAGCGGTAGGCGGCCAAGCGCCCACAGCGTTGCGAACAAGCCCCCCGTCGAGCCAAAAAAGGCGCGCGAATCCACCCTAGCCGACATGGCTCACCACCGAGAACGCTGGAAAGGAGAACGCGCCCATCGCAACAATTCAAGTACCAGGGTGAAAAAAGGTAAGAATTTCAGCTTACGGGTCGCAGTGTATCGATCGCTCCCGGAACTGCCACTACCTTGTGCGCCTAGGCTGAAAGGTCAGTTGACACGCAAGTTCCGTTCACACTTTTGGGTCAGTATGTCGCATGGGCGCAACAATCTGGCCGACCCACTCCCTGGGTTGGCATTTGGCGAGACGGGGCGCGGGCGAGGCCGCGTTCCTGTGGCTACCTGGCGAAGACTCTTCGCAGTTCGTGGACGCACAGTGCGATGGCCGCATCGGCCTCGTCGAGCGCCCTGCCCATGAGGATGAAGCCGTGCACCATGCGCTCGAAGTTGACCAGCACGGCGTGGTTGCCTGATTCGGTCAATCGCTGCGCGTATTGCAGGCCCTCGTCGCGCAGCGGGTCATAGCCCGCCGTGATGACGAGCGCTGGCGGCAGCCTCGACAGGTCTTGGTGCAACAGCGGCGATGCCCTCCAGTCGGTGTCGCTGCGCGCATCGACCAGATAGTGGTCGTGGTAGTAGTCCATCGACTGTCGGGTCAGCAAATAGCCTTCCCCATTGGCGGCGTGGGAAGGAGCGCCGCGCCGTTGGTCGGTGGCCGGGTAGATCAGCAATTGCAGGGCGATCGGCGGCAGTCCGCCCTGGTCGCGCGCATGCAGTGCCACCACGGCGGCCAGGTTGCCGCCGGCGCTGTCGCCGCCCACCGCGACGCGCGCGGGATCCAGCCCCAGCCTGTCGGCCTGCTCGCAGACCCAGGCCGTCGCCGCGACGCAGTCATCGACCGCCACCGGGAACCGGTGCTCAGGCGCCAGTCGGTAATCGACCGACACGACGGCGCAACCCGCGCCCAACGCCAGCTGGCGGCACAGTACGTCGTGCGTGTCCAGATCGCCGATCACCCAGCCACCGCCGTGGTAATAGACCAGGACCGGCAACGCGCCCGCACTCGCGGGTTGGGGCGCATACAGCCGCAATGCAATGTCGCCATGCGGTCCGGGCGCCACGAGTTCCTCGACCCGAGCCAGGTCTGGCGGATCGGGCTGGGTGAAGCTTCGGCGCTCGCGGTACAGGCGGCGCGCCTCCTCCGGACTGAGGGTGTGCGTGGGCGGCACGCCGCGCGCGGCCATCAGGTCGATCAGGGCACGGGCCTGGGGATGAAGCATGGGCGATGTCTCCTGGTGCGAAGAAGGCAGCTTAAAGCCAAGCACGTCGGAACGCCTCGGTGCCACCTTGCTTGACAAGACCGACCGGGCACTGATGATGGGCCCGCTCTTCGACGCGCCCTGCCCGGCCGGCCTCGGCCATTCCCCACGCCCCACGCCCATGCTCCTCGTTCATCTGCTCCTGCTTGTTCTGCACCTGCTTGCCGCCGCCTTCTGGGTGGGCGGGATGGCGACCATGCATTTCTGCGTGCGTCCAGCCGCCGTGCAGTTGCTGGAGCCGCCGCTGCGGCTGCCGCTGCTGGCTGGCGTGCTGGCCCGCTTTTTCCGGGGCGTCACGGTCGCGATCGTGGTCCTGCTCGTCACCGGCTTCGCGATGATCATGGGCATGGGCGGCATGGCCGCCGTGGGCTGGCCGGTGCATGCGATGCTGGGCATCGGCGTGGTGATGATGCTGATCTTCGGGCGCATTCGCCTGGGCCTTTATCCACGACTGGCCTCGGCCGTCGCTGCCAGGCAATGGCCAGATGCCGGCGCGGCGATGAGCGGCATCCGGCAACTGGTGTTCGTCAACCTCTTGCTGGGCGTCGCGGTGTTTCTGGTGGTGCTGCTCGCGCGCGTGCTCTGAATGAGCGGGGCCGCCGCCCCAGCCAGTTCCCGCAAGCGTTCGCGCTGCCTCATGCCTACAGTGCCCGCTGGAGACAAGCCTCATGCACTACACCCACGAACATCTCGAGATCCAGAAGACCCTGCGGCGCTTCATCGATGCCGAGATCAACCCGCGCGTGGACGAATGGGAAGCGGCCGAAATCTTCCCGGCGCACGAGGTCTTCAAGAAGCTGGGCGGACTGGGCCTCCTGGGCCTGAACAAGCCTGAGGCGTACGGTGGCGCGGGGCTCGACTACTCCTATGCCATGGCGATGGCCGAGGCGCTGGGCCACGTCAGCTGCGGCGGCGTGCCCATGGCCATCGGCGTCCAGACCGACATGTGCACCCCCGCTCTCGCACGCTTTGGCAGCGACGAGCTCAAGCGCGAATTCCTGGCACCGGCCATCGCCGGAGACGTGGTTGGCTGCATCGGCGTGAGCGAGCCCGGTGCCGGCAGCGACGTGGCCGGCCTGAAGAGCCACGCGCGCAAGGATGGCGACGACTACCTCATCTCCGGACAGAAGATGTGGATCACCAACAGCCTGCAGGCCGACTGGATGTGCATGCTGGTCAACACCGGCGACGGCCCGGTGCACCGCAACAAGTCGCTGGTGATCGTGCCGATGAACCTGCCCGGCATCGAGAAGGCCAGGAAGATCCGCAAGATCGGCATGCATTCGAGCGACACCGGCCTCATTTACTTCGACAACGTGCGCGTGCCACAGCGCTACCGCGTCGGCGAGGAAGGCCAGGGCTTCGTCTACCAGATGCAGCAGTTCCAGGAAGAACGGCTGTGGTGCGCCGCCAGTTCGCTGGTGCCGCTCGAAGATTGCATCGCCCAGACGATCGAATGGGCGCAGCAGCGGCAGATGTTCGGCGGCACGCTGGCGGACCAGCAGTGGGTGCAATTCAAGCTGGCCGAACTCAAGACCGAGGTCGAGGCCCTGCGCGCCCTCACCTACCGCGCGTGCGACCTGTACCTGGAAGGGCAGGACGTCACGGAACTCGCCTCGATGGCCAAGCTCAAGGCCGGGCGGCTCACCCGCGAGGTGGCCGACACCTGTCTCCAGTTCTGGGGGGGGATGGGATACACGCTCGAGAACCGCGTCTCGCGCTTGTATCGCGACGGGCGCCTGGCCTCGATCGGCGGCGGCGCCGACGAAGTCATGCTAGGCATCCTGGCCAAGACCATGGGCATTGCCAAGCGGCCGCCGAGGCCGTAGGCAGGCGCAAGGTGCGCGCGCCCGATCGGGCGCTCAGGCCGCGGCGCGGGTGCGTGCTGCGGACCGGCGGGCGCCGCCCACGTACTCGAGGCGCGCTTCATGGGTGCGCAGTTGCAGCAGGCATTCGACGGCTTCGTCGTCGGCGCACGCGGCGTTCAATGCGCGGTCGGCCTGCGCATTGCCGAGCGCGAACAGCGCGGCGATGGCGGTGTGCTGGGATGCAGGGAGGCGCTCGCCTTGAACCATCTGGTTCAGGAGCTGTTGCGCCTGGGTGGGGCTTTCGGCGTGAAGTTCGAGCAACTCGATCACGCGACGCATCTGGGCGCCGTCGAGCGAGAGATTGGACCGGCCAGTGACCGCATTCATGAGAAACCTGTTTGGGAAAAGGACAGGCAAAAAAGTTTGCGGGCACGCACTTAAGAGAAACTGAAGGCGCGTTCAAGAACGCTTCCGTCTGTGAATTGCGACACGGAACGGGCGTAGCGCCAAGGCAACGCGCGCGGCGTCAGGCCGGCTCGCAGCGCAAAACCCTGCCGCTATCGGCAGACCACCGTCGTGCCCACGGGCCTGCAGGTCTTGTTGTCCAGGCTCTGGTAGCGGTCGAGCTGGCCCTGCCGGTTGTAGGTATTGCCGCGGGTGTCGTGGCAACCGGTGGCGTCGCAACCGCGAATGCGCGGACGCTGGTCTCGCGGCGGGGGTGGCGGACGTCCGCCGCCGGCATAAGGATATGGGTAAGCGCCGCCCCAGCTTTCCTCGACCACCAGTGGATCGCCGGTCTGCCGACTCCAGCGCTCGGCCTCTTCGGCCCGCTCCTGCTCACGCGTGGTGGCGGCGGCCGAAGGATTGCCGCGACCGTCGATGACCACCGGGCCGGCCGGCGCAGCGCGCGCGGCCTCTGCCTGCCGGGCAGCCAGGCGCTCGTCTTCCGCCACAGAGCGGGCGGCCTCTCGCCTGGCTGCGGCGTCGGCAGCCGGGTCTGGCAGGACCTCGACCGCCGACTGGGTCGTCACCGGTCGATCGACGCGGGATCCCGCAGGACATTTGCCATCGGTATAGGCCACCTTGCCGGCGCCATCGATGCAGCGCAAAACCTCGGCCATGGCCACAGGCGCGCTACCGAGCAGCGCCAGAACAACCACGACGACCGGACTTATCCAAGAGGAGTGCATCGCGCCATTTTGCGCCGGCCCCGGCGTTCCAGGTGCAGGACGGCAGCGCATGCAAGTCGGGTGTGGCCAGCGGCCCACGCCATGGCTGGCCGCATCAGTCCGCGTCGCGTCAGTCCGCGCTGGCCAGTGCGCGCAGCCAGTCGGGCAGCGGCAGGGCCTTCTGCCTGGGAAAGTCGACCCAGATGGTGGTCGCGCCGCCGGCGGCGCAAATGACGTCCGGCGCGTCGGCGCGCGCCATCGTTGCCCAGGTTTCGAAGGTGGTTCGCGCCGGGTCGCTGACGTACATCTTCATCAGCACGTCTCCCGGGTATTCGAGCTGGCGGTAGAAGTTGCAGAAGGCATTGACGATGACCATGCCGTGTCCTTCCGGCGAGGGCGGCGTGTTCAGCGAGTTCATCCAGTCGATGCGGGCCACCTCCAGGTAGCGGAAGTAGCTGGTGTTGTTCAGATGCCCCATCGCGTCCATGTCGCCCCAGCGGATGGGGATGCTCATCTCGAACACCAGCTTCTTCTTCTCGGGAATTTCGATGCGCATAAGCGATCCTGTTTGCAATGCGTTTGGCGGCAGGGCCGCAGTTCTTTGCGATGTTGCCAGCCTGACGGCGCTTGCGGCCACATCGGGCTGGCGCGCTGGCGACCGCCGCGGGGCGGGAATTTGTCACACGCCCTATGATGTGAGGCTCGACGCCCTGCTGGCGGACTCGAGCCCACAACCTCCCATTCGTTCCCCTTCGCACGCGATGAAGCCGGAAGATCTCCAGCGCCTGGTGACCCTGCCCATGCCTTTCGGCAAGCACAAGGGCTGCCTGATCGCCGATCTGCCCGGCAACTACCTGAACTGGTTTGCGCGCGAAGGTTTTCCCGAAGGGGAGATCGGCCGGCTGTTGCATCTGATGCACGAGATCGACCACAACGGGCTCAAACCGCTGCTCGCGCCCCTGCGCGCCGGACGAGGCATACCGCCGGTCCCGCGCTGAGCGGACCGCGCCTGACGCCACCTTTCGCTTTCTCTTTCATCTCGAGGATTCAAGGCATGACAAGCACCACCGAAACGACCACCTCCTACCCCGATACCCGCCTGCTCATCAACAACGAGTGGTGCGATGCCCAAGGCGGCAAGACGCTGGATGTGGTCAACCCGGCCACCGGCAAGGTCATCGGCAAGGTGGCCCATGCCAGCATCGCGGACCTGGACCGCGCCCTGGCCGCCGCACAGGACGGCTTCCAGAAGTGGCGCAAGACGCCCGCCAACGAGCGCGCCGCCGTGATGCGCAAGGCCGCCGGCCTGCTGCGCGACCGCGCCGACGCCATCGGCCGCATCCTGACGATGGAGCAGGGCAAGCCGTTCCCCGAGGCCCGCCTCGAAGCGGTGGCCGGCGCCGACATCATCGAATGGTTCGCCGACGAGGGTCGCCGCACCTATGGCCGCATCATTCCCTCGCGCAACCTGGCCGCGCAGTCGATGGTGCTCAAGGAGCCGGTCGGTCCGGTCGCCGCCTTCACGCCCTGGAACTTCCCCATCAACCAGATCGTGCGCAAGCTCGGTGCCGCGCTGGCCAGCGGCTGCTCCTTCCTGGTCAAGGCGCCCGAGGAAACGCCTGCCTCGCCAGCCGCGCTGCTGCAGTGCTTCGTCGATGCGGGCATTCCGGCCGGCGTGGTGGGCCTGATCTACGGCAACCCGGCGGAGATCTCGAACTACCTGATCCCGCATCCCGTCATCCGCAAGGTGACCTTCACCGGCTCCACCCCGGTGGGCAAGCAGCTGGCGGCATTGGCCGGCCAGCACATGAAGCGCGCCACGATGGAGCTGGGCGGCCACGCGCCGGTCATCGTCTGCGACGACGCCGACCTGCAGTTGGCCGTCAAGGCTGCCGGCGCTGCCAAGTTCCGCAATGCCGGGCAGGTCTGCATCTCGCCGACGCGCTTCCTGGTCCACAACAGCGTGCGTGCCGAATTCGCCAAGCTGCTGGCTGCACACGCCGAAAGCCTGAAGGTCGGCGACGGCCTGGATGCCGCCACCAAGATGGGCCCCTTGGCCAATTCGCGCCGCCTCGACGCCATGGCCAAGATCCTGGAAGACGCGCGAGCCACCGGTGCCAAGGTCCTGACCGGCGGCGAACGCATCGGCAGCAGCGGCAACTTCTTCGCGCCGACGGTGCTCGACGAGGTGTCGCTCAAGGCGGACGTGTTCAACAACGAACCTTTTGGCCCGATCGCCGCGATCCGCGGCTTCGACAGCCTGGACGAAGCGATCGCCGAAGCCAACCGCCTGCCATTCGGCCTGTCCGGCTATGCCTATACCCGTTCGATCAAGAACTCCCATGCGCTGATGCACAACATGGAAGTGGGCATGCTGTGGATCAACCAGCCTGCCACACCCACGCCGGAAGCGCCCTTCGGCGGCGTGAAGGATTCGGGCTACGGTTCGGAAGGCGGCCCAGAAGCCATGGAGGCCTACCTGGTGGCCAAGGCCGTGATGATGACCGCGGCCTGATTCCCAAGCCGCCGCCAATCTAAAAGGCCTCCACGCCCCTTGCGGGCGGGAGGCCTTTTTCGTTGATGGAGGTGCGCTTTGCGGCGCCCGGCTACTTGGCCATGGCCGTCATCACCGCCACGCTCATGGCCTGCACGCCCGTCTTGATCGACTGCTCGGGCACGGGGGCGAAGAAGGGCGAGTGATTGAACGGCAGCGGCTTGCCGCCCGGCTTGCGCGACGCTGCAATGTCGTCGGGCGAGTAGACGCCCACGAAGAAGAACATGGCCGGCACGCCGGCGTTGGCGAACTCCGAGAAGTCTTCGCTGGCTGAAATGGGCGGCACTTCCACCACGTTCTTGTCGCCCAGCACCGCTTTCAGCGCTGGCACGGTGCGCGACACCAGGGCGGCGTCGTTCACGATGGCGGCGCCACCGGCCTTCAGGTCGACCGAAGGTTCGGGCGCGCCGGCCATCATGGCCGATGCGTTGGCGGTGCGGCGCACGCCATCGAGCAGCTTCTCGCGCACCTCTGGCGTATAGGAGCGGATGGTGCCGCGCAGCACCGCCTGATCCGGAATGATGTTGCCCACGGTGCCGGCCTGCACGGCCCCGACGGTGACGACGCCGAACTGCGCCGGATCCTTCTCGCGGCTGACCACCGATTGCACATTGGTGATGAAGTGCGCGGCAATGACGATCGGATCGATGGTCTTGTCCGGCGCCGAGCCGTGCCCGCCGCGGCCCTTGAAGGTGATGTCCAGCGCATCGGAGTTGGAGCTGACCGGGCCGGCCCGGTAGCCGACCACGCCATACGGGCCGGGCGAGGTGTGCAGGCCGAAGGCCAGGTCGGGCTTGCCGAACCGGGTGTACAGGCCGTCGTCGAGCATCGCCTTGGCACCGGAGACGATCTCTTCGGCCGGCTGGGCGACGAACATCAGCGTGCCCTTCCATTGATCCTTCATGCCCAGCAGCGTGCGTGCGGTACCGACCCAGGTGGCCATGTGAATGTCGTGGCCGCAGCTGTGCGCGACGAAGGTCTCGCGGCCGTTCGATTCGGTCTTGACCTTGCTGGCGTAGGGCAGGCCCGTTTTTTCTTCCATCGGCAGCGCATCCATGTCGGTGCGCACCAGCACCGTGGGGCCTGCGCCATTCTTGTAGATGGCGACGACGCCCGTGCGTCCGACTTTCTCCGTCACTTCGAAGCCGAGCTTGCGCATCTCATCGGCCAGGCGAGCCGAGGTCTTGACCTCCTGGAATGCGATCTCGGGGTGCGAGTGCAGGTCCTTGTAAAGGCTTTCGAGTGACGGATACATGCCGTCGACGAGCGGGGCGAGCTGGGCCTTGGCGGCCGGCTCGCCGGCGGCTTGGGCCGGCAGCGTGGTCGCTGCCGCAAGCAGGCAGGCGACGGCGGCAGCGGCGAATGTCTTGCGGTGGGTGTGCGGTTTCCCGATCCTCATGATGGCTCCTTGTGCGTTCTGGCGAGGTCTCGCCAGTGTGTCATCGGAGCCACGTATGTGCAGTCGCGTCACGGACTGTTTCCAAAGCGCGTCGACCTCTACAAAGTCGGCGTGCAGCGTCAAGGTTTCTGCTATGTTGCGCGCACCATGATCAAACACAAATTCGTTCTCGCCCTTGGTCTCTCGAGCCTTCTTCTGGGTCTTGGCGGCTGCGCCGCCACCACCCCGCCGCCGGGCGGCTACGGCGTCTGCGCCGAGAAGCCCGGAAGCTACGAGTGCCAGATCGAGAGATACCGGATCGCCGGCTGAGGCCAGGACGCCTCTGGCGGTACGAGCAGGCCGCCGCTCATGCGGCCCGGTGCACTGCTCGCGCCAACTATTCGAGCCGGCGCCCGGGTGCCGGCTCACCGGCATCGACCGAGGCGGCTTGCCGCTGATGGCGGTAGATGTAGACCAGCGAAACCACGCACAGCAGGGCAAGCATCCCCGCCACAATTCCGATTGCAACTTGCATCTGAGCGCCTTTCTTTTTGTTGGGGCGACGTGTCAGTTGTCTCCAAGACTAGGTGAACACGCGCCGCGAACGACGCGGGTTCACCCGCAATAGTGGCGTGCCCGCCTCAGGGGATTTCCCTGAAAGCGATGTGGCTCAAGGCGCCACGTAGTCCGACACCACCTTCCACTTGCCGTCCTGGATCTGCGACAGCCTCGACAGGTCGCTGCCCAGCCGCTTGGTGGCCGTGTAGGTGGCCTTGGCGCTGCCGAACATGTCCGGCTCGTAGGTCATGCTGTCCATCACCTTGATAAAGCTGTCGGTGTTCAGGTTGGTGCCAGCCTTCTGCGCCGCCTTCGCGAACGACTGGATGATGGTGTAGCCATACACCGAGAACACGGTCGGGTCCTCGTTGAACTTGGTCTTGTACTTGTTGGCCCAGAAGCGGATGGGCTGCGACTGCTCATCGGTATAGGGGTTCTGCACCGTCATGGTGGCGTAGACGCCATCCATGGCCTTGCCGCCGAGCTTGTGGATGAGGTCGGTGTAGGCCGCGCTCGAGCCCAGAAAGGTCGGGTTGAAGCCGGTCTTGCGCGCCTCGCCGACGGCGCCGATGGTCTCGCGGATGATGGTACCCAACACCACGAAGTCGCAGTCGGCGGCCTTCATGCGCGCCACCTGCGACGAGAAATCGGTGGCGCCGCGCTTGAACGAGGTCTTTTCGACCAGTTCCATGTTCATCGTCTTGAGCCCCGCCTCGGCGCCGCGCATCACCTCCAGGCCGAATTCGTCGTCCTGGTAGATCGCGCATATCTTCTTCGCGCCCTTGTCCTTCGCCAGCTTGGGCAGGGCCAGGCGGATCTGGTCGTAGTAGGTGGCGGCGAACGAATACTTGAGCTTGTGGAAGGGCTCGTACATCTCGCGCGCCGCAGTGATCGGCATGAAGTTGACGACGTTCTTCGAGAACTGCACCGGCATCGCCGCCATGTTCTGCGCAGTGCCGATGTGGCCGGCCATGATGAAGATCTTGTCCTGGTTGACCAGCTTCTGCGCCGCCAGCACCGCCTTCTTGGGGTCGTAGCCGGAGTCCTCGACCAGCAGCTTGAGCTTGCGGCCGTTGATGCCCCCCTGCTCGTTGATCTCGTCCACGGCCAGCTGCATGCCATTGCGCGATTGCTTGCCGAAGCCCGCCAGCGGCCCGGAAAGGTCCTGGATGGTGCCGATGCGGATCTCGTCCTTGTCCACGCCCTGCTGGGCATGGGCCGAGCCACCGGCGGCCAGTGCGGCGACCAGGGCTGGTGCCCAGAATCTGTTTAGCTTGACCTTCATGCTCGTCTCCTTCGGTTGAAATTCGAATGCGGGCTGGGTTCAGGCCCGGTACATGGCATCGATGCGCTGCGCATACTTGGTCTGCACCAGCTTGCGCTTGAGCTTCATGGTCGGCGTGAGCTCCTCGTCCTCGGCCGACAACTGCGTCTCGAGCAGGAAAAACTTCTTGATCTGCTCGACCCGCGCGAACTTGGCATTGACCCGGTCGATCTCGGCCTGGATCAGCGCCTGCACCTCGGCCGCGCGCGTCAGGCTTTCGTAGCTGGAGAAAGGCACGTCGTTGTCCTGCGCGTACTTCTCGACGTTCTCCTGGTCGATCATCACGATCACGGTCAGGTAGGGCCGCGCATCGCCGATGACGACCGCATCGGTGATGTAGGGACTGAACTTGAGCTCGTTCTCCAGCTCGCTGGGCGTCACGTTCTTTCCGCCTGCGGTGATGATGATGTCCTTCATCCGGTCGGTGATTCGGAAGAACCCTTCATCGTCCACGCCACCGACGTCGCCGGTGTGCAGCCAGCCATCGGCGTCGATGGTCTCGGCGGTCTTCTCGGGAAGATGCAGGTAGCCCATGAAGACGTTGGGGCCGCGCACCAGGATCTCTCCGGTGTCCGGGTCGATGCGCACTTCGTTGTAGCCGGCCGCCTGTCCGATCGAGCCGGGCTTGATGCGTGCGGCCGGCATGCCGGTGGAGGCGCCGCAGGTTTCGGTCATGCCCCATACCTCGAGCATGGGCACGCCCAGCGCCAGGTACCAGCGCACGAGGTCGGGCGAGATGGGCGCCGCGCCAGTGACCAGGAAGCGCGCGCGATGGATGCCGATCAGCGTGCGCACGTTGTCCAGCGCCAGCGCGCGGGCGATCCGGAACTGCAGCCTGAGCCAGCCGCCGACCGGCTCGCCGGCCATCACGCGGGCGGCGATCTTCTCGCCCACGCCGATGCTCCATGCATAGGCGGCCTGCTGCACGGGGCCGGCCTCTTTCAGGGCGATCATCACCGCGGAATAGAACTTCTCCCACACGCGCGGCACGGCGGTGAACACCGTGGGCGCGATCTCGCGCACGTTCTCGGGCACGGTCTCCGGGTTCTCGACGAAGTTGAGCACCGAGCCGGTGTAGAGCGCGAAGTATTCGCCGCCCATGCGCTCCGCGATGTGGCAAAGCGGCAGGAAGCACATGCGCTCGTCGCGCTCGTCCTGCGCGATGAGCGTGTTGTAGCCACGAACCGTATAGACCAGCCCATGGTGGCTGTGCATGGCGCCCTTGGGCTTGCCGGTGGTGCCGGAGGTGTAGACCAGGATGGCCAGGTCGTCGGGCTTGCACAGCGCCGCGCGTTCGCGCACCGCGCCCGGCGATGCCTGCAGATGCTGGCGGCCCAGCGCGCGCAGTTGGTCGAGGCTCATGACGCCAGGATCCTGGAAGTCGCGCAGGCCCTCCATGTCGAAGACGACGATCCTGTCCAGCATGGGCAGGCGATCGCGCACTTCCAGCGCCTTGTCGAGTTGCTCGTCGTCCTCGACGAACAGCACGCGGGTTCGCGAGTCCTCGCACAGGTAGTGGACCTGCACCGGCGCGTCGGTGGGATAGATGCCGCTGCACACGCCGCCGCAGCTGAGCACGGCCAAGTCTGCCAGCACCCATTCGACGACGGTGTTCGAGAGGATGGACACGCACTCGCCCGCGGCCAGGCCCAGGGCGATGAGTCCAGCGGATATTTCGGCAACGGCATCGCCGGTCTGGCGCCAGGTCCAGGTGCGCCAGATGCCCAGTTCCTTCTGCCGCATCCACACCTGGTCGGCGCGGGCGTCCACTGCATTCCAGAACACTTCGGGAATGGTTTCGCCGGGCACGGCGATGTCGGTGCGCGGCTGGATGCCAGCGGTATCCCAGAGGCCGGCGGCGCGGTAGGGGCGCTGTGGAGTGGTCCGGGAGTTCATCGCCAGTTCTTCTTTTTCTTCCAGCGCCGCTCGCCGCGCACGCCTTCCTCTTTCATGCCGAGGTAGAACTCCTTGATGTCCTCCTTCTCGCGAAGGCGCTCGCAGGTGTCTTCCAGCACGATGCGGCCGTTTTCCAGAACGTAGCCGTAGTCGGCGGCATTGAGGGCCATGTTGGCGTTCTGCTCGACGAGCAGGATGGTGGTGCCCCGCTCGCGATTGATGCGCACCACGATCTCGAAGATCTCTTTCGTGAGCTTGGGCGAGAGCCCCAGGCTGGGCTCGTCGAGCAGGATGAGTTGCGGTGCGGCCATGAGCGCACGTGAGATGGCGAGCATCTGCTGCTGGCCGCCTGACAACAGCCCTGCCTCCTGGCCCGCGCGTTCGCGAAGAATGGGGAAGTAGCCGAACACCGCCTCCACGTCGCGTGCCACGCCGTCGCGGTCCTTGCGGGTGTAGGCGCCCATGAGCAGGTTGTCGCGCACCGAGAGCAGCGGAAACACCTCGCGGCCTTCGGGCACATGGCTCAAGCCCTGCTGGACGATGAAGGCAGGATCCTTGGCGGTGATGTCGCTGCCCTTGAATTCGATGCTGCCCTTGCGCGGGTCGATGATGCCGGAGATGGTCTTGAGGATGGTGGTCTTGCCGGCGCCGTTGGAGCCGAGCACGGTGGCAATCTCGCCTTGCCTGACTTTCAGGCTGACGCCGCGGATGGCCTTGATCGGGCCATACGCGCTTTCGACGTTCTGCAGTTGCAGGATGGGGGTGTCGGCGCTCATCTTGTTGCTGGCTCTGGAGCGAATTTGGCTGCCACTGCGTGGGTGGGCGATGCGTGCCGGAGGGCGCCACTGGGTCGGTCGGCGCACAGCGCCGACTTCCCTGCGGTGCTCGCGCGGCGGGCCCGCGCGGCAGAACTCGCTGCGTTCACTCCGTTCACTGCGCTCAGACAACTGCCGCGAGCCAGATGTTGAAGCGCGCACACCCGTGCGCGCAGGCCCACCCCACTGCGCTCCTCGGCGACCCAGAGGCGCCCCCCGACACACACCGCCCACCCACGCAGAGGATGCGTCGTGCCATGCTTCTGTGCGCATCGCGCAACTACGCTCACCGGGGCAACACCGCCTCCGATGGACCCCCAAGCCCGGGCTGCGCCGCCCGCCGCCGGCTGCCTCTGTGCCGCCGAGGCGCGCAGTGCAGCCGGCCAAGCTCGCACGGGTGTGCGAGCGTCAACTTCCAGCTTGCCGTGGATGTTCGAGCGCAGTGAACGAAGTGAACGCAGCGAGTTCCACGGCGTGGCCGGTTGCACGAGCACCGCAGGGCAGTCGGCGCTGTGCGCCGACCGGCGCAGTGGCGGCCGGCGGCGGGCGGCGCAGCCCGGGCGCCCCCCGACAAAGCCAAAGCAGCAAGCCACAGCACCAAACATCAAGCCACCCTCCGCAAGCTGCTCACATCGTCCACGGAGCCGAGATAAGCCTCCACCACCTTCGCATCCGTCTGCACCTCGCGCGGCGTCCCGGTCGCCAGCACCTCGCCCTGGTTCATCGCCAGCACGCGGTCCGACACCTTGGAGACCAGCGACATGTCGTGCTCCACCATCAGCACGGACACGCCCAGTTCCTTCTGGATGTCCTGGATCCAGAACGCCATGTCCGCCGTCTCTTCCACATTCAACCCGGACGATGGCTCGTCCAGCAGCAACAGCTTCGGCTCCGTGCAAAGCGCACGGGCGAGCTCCACCACCTTGCGCACGCCGTACGGCAGTCCGGCCACCAGCGAATCGCGGTGATGCTGGAGATCGAGCAACTCGATCACCCGCTCCGCCGTCTCGCGCGCATGCACCTCGGCGCGGCGCGTTGCGCCGGTGAAGAGCATCTCGCGCCAGAACCCCGTGCGGCGATGCACATGCCGACCGACCAGCAGGTTCTGCAGCACCGTCGCATGTTCGAAAAGCTCGATGTTCTGGAACGTGCGCGCGATGCCCAGCGCGGCCATGGCGTGCGGCGGCTGCTGCGTAAGCTTCAGCGGTGCATCGCCGCCATGCCAGGTGATTTCGCCGGTGCTCGGCGTGTAGATGCGGCTGATGAGGTTGAAGACCGTCGTCTTGCCGGCCCCGTTGGGCCCGATCAGCGTGAACACCTCGCCGCGCCGCACGTCGAAGCTCACGCCGTTGACGGCCAGAACACCGCCAAAGCGCACGCTCAGGTTGCTCGCGGAAAGGAGCAGGTCGCCCTGCGCTTGCACCGTCGCGCTCATCGGAGTCGATCCGACTTGGTGAAGGACTTCTGGCGCTTGAACATGCCGCGCCGGTAGAAGGGGAAGAGCTGCAGCCAGGTGCGGATCTTGAGCCAGCGGCCATAGATGCCCAATGGCTCGAACAGCACGAAGGCAATCAGCACCAGGCCGTACACCAGGCCCTGCAGCCCCGTGGCCTCGCCGATCACCGGCGGCAGCCAGTCCTTGGACATCGCGATCAGCTGCGGCATGGTGATGAGGAAGATCGCGCCCAGGAAGGCCCCGTGCACCGAGCCCAGCCCGCCGATCACGACCAGCAGCAACAGATCGATGGACTGCAAGATGCCGAACTGGTCCGGAGAAATGAAGCTCAGCTTGTGCGCATAGAGCGCGCCGCCCAGGCCCGCCAGCGCCGCCGAGATGGCGAACGAAAGCGTCTTGTAGCGCGCCAGGTGGATGCCCATGCTCTGCGCGGAGATCTCCGAATCGCGAATGGCGACGAAGGCCCGCCCTGTGGGCGCCCGCAGCAGATTCAGAATGGCCAACGTGCTCAGGACCGCCACCACCAGGCACAGGAAATAGAAGCCCGTGCCCGACTCCAGCTGCGCGCCGAAGAACTGCGGTGGCTGCACATGAAGGCCCGAATTGCCGCCCGTCACGCTCTCCCAGCGCGCGAACACCTCTTCGACGATGAACCCGAACGCCAGGGTCGCGATGCCCAGGTAGATGCCCTTGAGCCGCAGGGCCGGCAGGCCCACCACCACGCCCACCAGTGCCGACAACGCGGCGGCGCCGGCCATCGCCAGGGGAAAGGGAACGCCCATGTTGCCCAGCACCGCCTGCGTGTAGGCACCGGTTCCAAGGAACGCGGCATGGCCGATCGAGAACTGCCCGGTGAAGCCCGCCAGCAGCATGAGCCCCAGGCCCACCACACCGTAGATCAGCACGAAGGTGAGTTGCGCCAGCCAGTACTCGTCGATGATCCAGGGCGCCACCGCCAGCAGTACGGCGAGCAGGCCATACCAGAAGACATGGCCGCCGTGCTTGGCCAGGCGGATGTCCTGCTCGTAGCTGGTCTTGAAGATGAAGCGCATGCGTGGAGCTCAGACCTTTTTGCGCAGCTTTTCGCCGAACAAGCCGTTGGGCTTGATCATCAGCATCAGCAGCACCAGGATGTAGGGGGCCGTGTCCTTGAAACCGTCAGGCAGGTAGAAGCCCGCAAAGGACTCCGCCACGCCGATCACCAAGCCACCGACGATGGCGCCAGGCAGGCTGCCGAAGCCGCCCACCACCGCCGCCGGAAAGGCCTTGAGCCCGATGAAGCCCATGTTCGCGTGCACGAAGGTGATGGGCGCCAGCAGCATGCCGGCAATGGCGGCCACGGCCGCCGCCAGCCCCCACACCAGGCTGTTGAGCCGCTTGACCGGGATGCCCATGTAGTAGGCGGCCAGCTGGTTCTGCGACGAAGCCTGCATGGCGATGCCCAGCTTGCTGTAGCGGAACATCAGGTACAGCAGCAGACACAGAACCGCCGTGGCTGCCACCACCACGGCCTGCTCGACGTTGATTACCAGACCGCCCAGCTTCCAGGTCTGGTCCTTGTAGGGCACGGCCAGCGCATGCGTGTCGGTGCCGATGCCCGGCACCATCGTGATCACCCCCCGCATGACGTAGCCGATGCCGATGGTCAGCATCACGATCGCGAACTGCGGCTGGCCGAGCACCGGCCGGATCACCGCCAGTTCGAGCAGCACGCCGAAGGCTGCCATCGCCAACACCGCCAACAGCGCCGCCATCCAGAACGGCAGGCCGAATGCGCTCATGCCGGCGAAGGCGCAAAACGCGCCGAGCATCATCAACTCGCCCTGGGCGAAGCTGACGGTCTCGGTGGCCTTGTAGATCAGCACGAAACCCAGCGCGATCAGGCCGTAGATGCAGCCTTGCGAGATGCCCGAGAGAAGAAGCTGGAGAACCTGCACCGCGCGACCTAGTGCATGGCGACGCGCGCGGCGCGGGCAAGATTGACGTCGTCATGCAGCGCCAGTCGGCGCGAGCCGGCAAGGATCTCGCTCGGCCGCAGGCCGTAGACCTGGCGGATCGAATGGCTGAAGTGCGTCGAATCGGGGTAGCCGGTGTCCAGCGCGATGTCCGTCAGCCGCGCCGGTTGGCGCACGTGGCGCAGCAGGCTGCGAGCCCGCTTCCAAGCCCGAAAGGCCCGGAACGTGACGCCCGTCTCATCCTTGAACAGATGCAGGAAGCGCGAGAACGACAGGCTCACCGATCGCGCGAACTCTTCCGCCGAGGCCGTAGCGGCCGGATCGGCATTGATGCGATCGACGACGGTGGCGATGCGCGCATCGAGCGGCCTCGGGGCCAGTCGCTGGCCGAAGAACACGTCATCGAAATCGAACTGCTCGAACGACTCGCGGCCCGATGCGGCCAGCAATCGCCGATGCGCTACGCGCACCTGTTCGACGAAGACCGGCGCATGGACGAAGCCGCAGCTTTGCAGGAAAAGCGGCAGCCGTGCCGGCTCGACGGATTCGGATTCGATGAGCAGGTTGAGCACCAGCGGGCCGCTGCTGGCGACCCGGCAGGGCACATGCGGGGGAACAACCAGCAGTTCGCCCTCTTGCCAGGCACCGCCGCCGATGCACACGCGAAGCGGCTCGCCCGCACGCGCCGAAACGTAAATGCTCCAGCCACCCAGAACGCGCTCCCGCACGGGCCCGAGCAGCCCTGCATAGAACACGCGATGCGTGGTCAACCACATCAGGCGATCTCCGCGCTGCTTCCGCGCGAGAGTGTCGTCGTCCATGAACTCGTCTCCTCTCGCCACTGGGCGGCGCGTGTCCCCGGTACTACCTGTCGCTTTGCTTTCGCGGCCGATGGTAGCGGCGCAACGCAGTTTGTTGCACGTTGCCCCCGGCGGGACTTTCCCTATGTGTGGCGTGCGCGCGAGTCATCGCCGCGCGCCAACTCGGTGCGGCGCGGGTCGAACTTGCGTTAAGTGGCTACGAAGGCGCCTGCGCGATCAGCTCGCCGCGCGCGGCTTGACCGCCGCCGCGGCTTCGCGCGCCAGATGGCGGGCGGTGTCGATGTCCTTGGCGTGCACCAGCGCGACGCCCATGCGGCGGCGCTCGAAGCTTTCGGGCTTGCCGAACAGGCGGATGTCGCAGCCCGCGATGCGCAGCGCTTCGGCCACGCCGTCGAACACGATGCCCTGCGCGTCCACGCCGCCGTAGATCACGGCGCTGGCGCCGGGGCTCTTGAGCGACGTGTCCACCGGCAGCCCCAGAATGGCCCGCGCATGCAGCTCGAACTCGTTCTGCCACTGCGTCGCCATGGTGACCATGCCCGTGTCGTGCGGACGCGGGCTCACCTCGCTGAACCAGACCTGCTCGCCCTTGACGAACAGTTCCACGCCGAACAGCCCCTGCCCGCCCAGGTCGGCGGTGACGGCGCGCGCGATCTCCTGCGCCTTGGCCAGTGCGGCCGGGGCCATCGGATGCGGTTGCCAGCTTTCGACATAGTCGCCGCTCACCTGGCGATGGCCGATCGGTTCGCAGAAGGTGCATTCGACCTCGCCGCGCTCGCCCTTTGCGCGCACGGTCAGCAGCGTGATCTCGTAGTCGAAGTCGATGAAGCCCTCGACGATGACGCGACCGTGGCTGACGCGCCCGCCGGCCATGGCGTAGTCCCAGGCCTTGCGCACGTCCTGCGGTCCGTCGATCTTGCTCTGGCCCTTGCCGGAACTGCTCATCACGGGCTTGACCACGCAGGGGTAGCCGATGGCCGGGCCGTCCTTGCCGTCGATGGCCGCTTGCAGCTCATCCAGCGAGTCGCAGAACTTGTAGGGGCTGGTCGGCAGGCCCAGTGTCTCGGCCGCCAGGCGGCGGATGCCTTCGCGGTCCATCGTGAGCCGCGCGGCCCGAGCCGTGGGAATGACGCGCACGACGCCAGCGGCTTCCAGTTCCTCGAGCATCGGCGTGGCGATCGCTTCGATCTCGGGCACGACCAGCATGGGCTTTTCGGCTTCGATCAGCGCCTTGAGCTGCGCCGGATCGCTCATGGTGATGGTGCGCGCATGGTGCGCAACCTGCTGCCCGGGGGCGTTCGGGTAGCGGTCCACCGCGATCGTCTCGACACCCAGGCGCTGCAGCGCGATGAGCACTTCCTTGCCCAGCTCTCCGGAGCCCAGGAGCATGACGCGGGTGGCAGAAGGGGAAAGGGGAGTTCCGAGCGTGGTCATGCAAGCGACTGTAATCCAGCGCGGCTTGGCGACAATGCCATTCGTGCAGGCGCCGCGCCCGGTTGCGGCGCTTGCTTCCCTTGCTTATCACCAGGAGAGAAAACATGAGCATCCAGACCGTCGGCATCATCGGCGCAGGCACCATGGGCAACGGCATCGCGCAGGCCTGCGCGGTATCCGGCATCAACGTCGTCATGGTCGACATCGCGCAGGCCGCCGTCGACAAGGGCGTGGCCACCGTCGCCGGCAGCCTCGACCGTCTCATCAAGAAGGAAAAGCTGACCGAGGCGCAGAAGACGTCCGCCCTGGCGCTGATCAAGGGCTCGACCAACTACGACGAACTGAAGGCCGCGCAGCTGGTGATCGAGGCCGCCACCGAGAACGAAGAGCTCAAGGTCAAGATCCTCAAACAGGTCGACGGCCTGCTCGCGCCGGAAGTCATCGTCGCGACCAACACCTCGTCGATCTCCATCACCAAGCTCGCCGCGGCCACGGGGCGCGCGGACCGCTTCGTCGGCATGCACTTCTTCAATCCGGTGCCGATGATGGCGCTGGTGGAGATCATCCGTGGCCTGCAGACCAGCGACGCCACCCACGACGCGGTGAAGGACCTGGCCAAGCGTCTGGGCAAGTCGCCCATCACGGTGAAGAACGCGCCGGGCTTCGTGGTCAACCGCATCCTGGTGCCGATGATCAACGAGGCCTTCTTCGTGCTCGCGGACGGCATCGCTTCGGCCGAGGACATCGACAACGGCATGAAGCTGGGCTGCAACCAGCCCATCGGCCCGCTCGCACTGGCCGACATGATCGGGCTGGACGTGTGCCTGGCGGTGATGGAGGTCTACCTGAAGGAATTCGGCGATTCCAAGTACCGCCCCTGCCCGCTGCTGCGCGAGATGGTCGCGGCGGGCCGCCTGGGCCGCAAGACCAAGCAAGGCGTCTACACGTACTGAGAACCCGGCAAGAGGAGACAAGACGAATGACCCAAGCCACCCCCACCACGCCACCCGCGGAAGGTTGCATCGACACCGAGGTGCGCGGCCATGTGCTGCTGATCGGCATCAACCGGCCGGCCAAGCGCAACGGCTGGACGGCCCCGATGTTCCGCCAACTGGCCGAGGCCTATACGCGGCTGGACGACGACCCCGAACTGCGCGTGGGCGTGCTGCATGCCTTCGGCGACCACTTCACGGCCGGGCTGGACCTGCCGGCCATCACCGAATACATGAAGCGCGGCGAAAAGGCGGTGCCCTACGGGCTGGTGGAGCCGCACGACCTGGGCATGCCGGGCTACCGTCGGCGCACCAAGCCGATGCTGGCGGCCGTCAAGGGCATCTGCTTCACCGTCGGCATCGAGCTCATGCTGGGTGCCGACATCGTGGTGGCGGGCGACGACTGCCGCTTCTCGCAACTCGAAGTGCAGCGCGGCATCATGGCCACGGGCGGCGCCACGCTGCGCATGGCCGAGCGCGCCGGCCTGGGCAATGCCATGTTGCACCTGCTCACGGCCGATGAATTCGGCAGCGAAGAGGCGCTTCGCCTGAACTTCGTGCAGAAGGTGGTGCCTTCGGCGCAGGTGCTGGACGAAGCCCTGCGAATCGCCGAGCGCATCGCGGCGCAGGCACCGTTGGCCGTGGTCGCCACGCGGCAGAACGTGCTCAAGGCCATCGAGCAAGGCCCGCTGGCGGCGATGGCAGATTTCATCGAGACGCAAAAGCGCCTGTCCAACAGCGAAGACGCGGCCGAAGGCGTGCGCTCGTTCGTCGAGCGGCGCCCGGCACGCTTCTCGGGTCGATAGCGAAACCGGCGGGGCTTGACCCCGCTTGCCGCAGGGTCGCTCTCGCCATTTAAATTGCACGCAATTCAATTGCCAGCTAGACTTCAGCCATGCCCAGCCAGCTGCACACCGACCAAGCCTCCAACGATGCCATGTTGCGCCTGGATAACCAGCTGTGCTTTGCGGTGTATTCGGCATCCCTGGCCATGACGCGGTTGTACAAGCCCCTGCTTGACCAGCTCGGCCTCACCTACCCCCAATACCTCGTCATGCTCGCGCTGTGGGAGCACGACGGCCCCATGGTCTCCGAACTCGGCCAGCGGCTGTCGTTGGATTCGGGCACGCTCACGCCGCTGCTCAAGCGGCTCGAAGCGTCGGGCTATGTCAGCCGCGTTCGCAACGACCAGGACGAGCGCCGCGTGCACATTCACCTCACCACCGCCGGCAAGCGCCTGAAGTCGCGTGCCGCCCGCGTGCCGGCCTGCCTGTTGGCAGCCAGCCAGTGTTCCCCCGGCGAGATCGTGGCGCTCACCCGCGAGGTGCAGCAGCTGCGCGACCGCATCCAGGCAGCGGCATAGAACGCCGCTCGCTTTTCGTTCGCTCCCTTCCCTCCAACCCAACTGCTCAAAGGAATCCACCATGACCACATCTCTGGACAAAGTGCTCTACACCGCCGAAGCCCACGTCATCGGCGGCCGCGAAGGCTCCGGCAAGACCAGCGACGGCAACCTCGACGTCAAGCTCGTCTCGCCCGGCAGCAACAAGGCCGGCACCAACCCCGAGCAGCTGTTCGCGGTCGGCTATGCCGCCTGCTTCATCGGCGCCATGAAGGCCGTGGGCCCCAAGATCGGTGTGAAGGTGCCGGACGACGTGTCCATCGACTCCAGCGTCTCGCTCGGCCCGATCCGCGAAGGTGCCGCCTACGGCATCGCCGTCAAGCTGGCCGTGAGCCTGCCTGGCCTCGATGACGAACAGAAGAAGAAGCTGGTCGACACGGCCCACCAGGTGTGCCCGTACTCGAACGCCACCCGCGGCAACATCGACGTCGACCTGAGCATCGCCTGATCGCACCCAACGGCCGCCTGCCGTGCTAAAGCTTCTGGCGCAGATCGCGGTGCTGGTCATCGCGATCGAGCACGTCTACATCCTCGTGCTCGAAATGTTCCTGTGGAACAAGCCCGCCGGCCTGAAGGCATTCGGGCAGTCGCAGCAGATGGCCGACGCCACCAAGGTGCTGGCGGCCAACCAGGGCCTCTACAACGGCTTCCTGGCGGCCGGCCTCTTGTGGGGCCTGGCCACGGACAACCGGGAATTCATGCTGTTCTTCCTGGTGTGCGTGCTGGTGGCGGGCATCTACGGCGGACTCACGTCCGCTCGCAAGATCCTCTTCATCCAGGCACTGCCGGCCGCCGTCGCGTTGGCGCTGGTGCTCGCCGCCGGTTGACCTGCGCCCGTGCCGGCGTCACCTTCGTGACGCTGGTCGCGGCGCCGTCATCGCGCCGGCCGGTCTTCTGGGTTAACTTGCGCGCCGGACACTCCGGAGCGCAAGCATGGCCACCACCGACCTTCTCATCGCCCACGGCGAGCTCACGCAGACCCGACTTCGCACAAGAGACGACACGCCCTTGGCGCCCGGCCAGGTGCGCGTGCGCGTCGACCGACTCGCGCTCACCAGCAACAACGTCACCTATGCCGGCTTCGGCCAGGCCATGCACTACTGGGACTTCTATCCCAGCGGCGAAGACGGATGGGGCATCGTGCCCGTCTGGGGCTTTGGCGACGTGGTGCAGTCGCTGCATCCGGGCGTGGCGGTCGGCGAGCGCCTGTATGGCTTCTGGCCTTCTTCGACGCATGCGGTGCTCACGCCGGACCGGCTGTCGCCGCAGCGCTTTGCCGATGCGGCCCCTCATCGGTCGGGCCTGGCGGGGGTCTACAACCAGTACTTCCGCACCGCACTCGATCCGCTCTATCGGGCCGACGACGAAGACGTGCAGGCGTTGATGCGCCCGCTGTTCATCACCTCGTGGCTAATCGCCGATCACCTGGCGGACAACGACTTCTTCGGCGCGCGCGATGCCAATGGTCGCGCCACGGTGCTGCTGTCGAGCGCATCCAGCAAGACCGCCTACGGCACGGCGTGGGCCCTGTCGCGGCATCCGGGCGTCGAGGTGGTGGGCCTGACTTCGCCGGCCAACGAAGCCTTCTGCCGCGAGCTGGGCTGCTATCAGCGCATGCTGAGCTACGACTCGGTCGAACAACTCGCCGCGGACACACCCTGCGTGTTCGTGGACTTCGCCGGCAATGGACAGTTGCGGCGCACGGTCCACACGCACTTTGCCGGCCTGGCACACAGCCTGGCCATCGGCAGCACACATCTGAGCGAAGTTGCTCTGCCCGGAAGCGGCAAGCAGCTTCCCGGCCCGCGCATGGTCTTCTTCTTTGCACCCGACCAGATCAGGAAGCGCACGCAGGAATGGGGTGCGCAGGCATTCGGCGAGCGCATGGCCGATGCCTGGCGAGCATTCTCGGAGCGCGTGACCGATGCCGGATCGCCCTGGCTCAGGGTGGAACACACGCGGGGGATGGCGTCCATGCCGCAGGTGTGGACGAGCCTTGCCGCAGGCCGGCTCGATCCGCGCGTGGGGCACGTGATCGAGCTCTGAAGCGCGACGCACCGCCGCGCCGCCATGGCGCCGGCAACGCGTCGAAATCTGCGCCGAGGCGACAATGTCGGCATGACCTCTTCGCCGGTATCCGCGCACCCTTATGAATCGCTCACGCCCGACGTGGTGCTCGATGCCTTGGCGACGCTGGGCCTGTTCGGCGATGGCCGGCTGCAGGCGCTGAGCTCCTACGAGAATCGCGTCTACCAGATCCATCTCGAAGACCGCCAGATCGTGGTGGCCAAGTTCTACCGTCCGGGACGCTGGAGCCGCGATCAGATCCTGGAAGAGCACGCCTTCGCCCAAGAACTCGTCCAGGCCGAAGTGCCCGCCGTGGCGCCGCTGGAGCTGGGCGGTGCCACCTTGCATGCGCATGGCGGTTTCGACTTCTGCGTGAGCCCGTATCGCGGCGGACGCTCGCCGGAGCTGGACGACTTCGAGGTGCTCGAATGGATCGGGCGCTTCCTTGCCCGCATTCACGCCGTCGGCGCATCGAAGCCATTTGCGCACCGGCCGGCGCTCGACCTGCATGCCTTCGGCACCAGCACGCGCGACTGGCTGCTGCGCAACGACAAGATCCCGCTGGACGTGCAGCGCGAGTGGGAAGCCGCCTGCAACGAGGCCCTGCAGCTGATCGCCGCCACGGCGCTGGCTGGCGACGACGGCAAGGACGATGCCAGCGGCATGCGCCGCCTGCGCACCCATGGCGACTGCCATCCCGGCAACATCCTCTGGACGCCGACCGACCGCCCCGGCGGCGGCCCGCACTTCGTCGATCTGGACGACGCGCGCACCTGCTTTGCGGTTCAGGACTTGTGGATGCTGCTATCGGGCGACCGCGCCCAACGCACGGGGCAACTGTCCGGCCTGCTCGACGGCTACGAACAGTTCCGCGAATTCGACCGCCGCGAGCTCGCATTGATCGAGCCGTTGCGCACCCTGCGCCTGATCCACTACAGCGCCTGGCTCGCGCGCCGCTGGGAAGACCCGATCTTTCCGATCAACTTCCCCTGGTTCGGCAGCAGCGATTACTGGAAGGGCCAGATCCAGATGCTGCAGGACCAGTGCGAGGCGATGGCAGAAGAGCCGCTCTACGCCTGAACGGCCTGGATCCGGGCCGCGGTATGCGCAACATGCGCAGCATGCGACCTGCTAGGCTCGAGCGGCTATGGACAACAACCTTCGATTTGACGACGCCCCCGACCAACTCTTCGGCCTGCCGATGCCGATGGTTCAGGTCTTCGGGCTCAAGGGCGAGGCGATCGGCAACGATCGCGCCCAGGTGCGCATGCCGCGCAACGTCGCGCACAGCAACAGCCGCGGCGACGTTCACGGCGGCGCGCTGGCCGTGCTCATGGATTGCGCCCTGGCTTCGGCGGCACGCTCGCCTGCGCCCACGCAATTCGGCGTGATCACGGTCGACATGACCTTGCACTTCGTCGCACCCTGCGATGGCGACGTGATCGCCACCACCCATTGCGAGCGGCGCGGCCGATCGCTGTGCTTCGTGCGCGGCGAGGCGCGCAGCGAACAGGGCGAACTCCTCGCCCTGGCCACCGGCACCTTCAAGCTGGTCGAGCGCAAGAACGCCGCCGAATAGCGGCGGCCGCTTTCAGGCGAGCAGCGAATTGACGCGGCGCACGTAGGCCGCCGGGTCTTCGGGCATGCCGCCCTCGGCCAGCAAGGCCTGGTCGAACAGCACGTTGGCCAGGTCGTCGAAGTGCTCGCTGCCCTCGAGCTTCATGACCAGCGGATGCTGCGCATTCACCTCGAGCACCGGCTTGGTCTCGGGCACCGGCTGGCCGGCTTGCTTGAGCATGCGGGCCAGTTGCGTGCTCATGCCGCCGTCCTGGACGACCAGGCAGGCGGGTGAGTCGACCAGGCGCGTCGTCACGCGCACGTCGGCCGCCTTGTCCTTGAGCGCTTCCTTGAGCTTTTCGAGCAGCGGCTTGAAGGTTTCGGCGGCCTCTTCGGCGGCCTTCTTCTCTTCCTCGTCCTGCAGCTTGCCCAGGTCGACGGCGCCCTTGGCCACGCTTTGCAGCGGCGTGCCATCGAACTCGTGCAGGTGCGACAGCGCCCACTCGTCCACGCGGTCGGCCATCAGCAGCACCTCGATGCCCTTCTTGCGGAAGATCTCGAGCTGCGGGCTGCTCTTGGCCGCTGCCAGCGTGTCGGCGGTGATGTAGTAGATGGCCTCCTGGCCTTCCTTCATGCGCGCCTTGTAGTCGGCCAGGCTCACGTCCGCGACGTCGGAAGTGCTGCTCGCGAAGCGCAGCAGCTTGGCGATGCGATCGCGATTGGCGAAGTCCTCGCCCAGGCCTTCCTTGAGCACGGCGCCGAACTCGGCGTAGAACTTGCCGTACTTGGCCTTGGCCTCGTCGGTTTCGCCTTCCTTCTGCTGGCGCGCCAGGTCTTCGAGCATCGACAGGACACGCTTGGTGCTGCCTTCGCGGATGGCCTTCACGTCGCGGCTTTCCTGCAGCAGTTCGCGGCTGACATTGAGCGGCAGGTCGGCCGAGTCGATCACGCCCTTGACGAAGCGCAGGTAGCTCGGCAGCAGCGCCTCGGCATCGTCCATGATGAACACGCGCTTGACGTAGAGCTTGACGCCGCCCGAGCGCTCGCGGTTCCACAGGTCCATCGGCGCCTTGGCCGGCACGTACAGCAGCTGCGTGTATTCGGTGCTGCCTTCCACGCGGTTGTGGCTCCAGGCCAGCGGCGCCTCGAAGTCGTGGCCGATGGCCTTGTAGAACTCGATGTACTGCTCTTCGGTGATGTCCTTCTTGGGGCGCGTCCAAAGGGCGCTGGCCTTGTTGATCGGCTCCCACTCGCCGGTCTTGACCATGCCGCCGGGCTGATCGTTCTCGCCGTCTTTCCACTCTTCCTTTTCCATCAGGATGGGCAGCGAGATGTGGTCGGAATACTTGCCGATGACCGACTTGAGCTTCCAGCCGTTGAGGTACTCGGACGCGTCTTCGCGCAAGTGCAGGATGACGCTGGTGCCGCGTTCGGCCCGCTCGATGTCTTCCACGTCGAAGTCGCCGGCGCCGGTGCTGGTCCAGCGAACGCCCTGGTCGGCCGGCAGCCCCGCGCGGCGGGACTCGACCGTGATCTTGTCGGCCACGATGAAGCCGGAATAGAAGCCCACGCCAAACTGCCCGATGAGCTGCGCGTCCGCCTTCTGGTCGCCGGTCAGCCGGCTCATGAATTCGCGCGTGCCGCTCTTGGCGATGGTGCCCAGGTGGTCGATCGCCTCCTGGCGCGACATGCCGATCCCGGTGTCGCGGATGGTGAGCGTGCGCGCCTTCTCGTCGAAGCTGACGAACACCTTCAGCTCCGGCTGGTCTTCGTACAGGCCATCGTTGTTGATGGCCTCGAAGCGCAGCTTGTCGCAGGCGTCGGACGCGTTGGAAACCAGCTCGCGAAGGAAGATTTCCTTGTTCGAGTAGAGCGAGTGGGTGACGAGGTGCAGAAGTTGGGCGACTTCGGCCTGGAACGAATGCTTGCTGGTTGCGCTGGTCATGGCTGGTTGATCTTTATCCCTTGAAAACGGTCGGCTTTTTTGGCGCCAAGAAAGCTGCATCGGAAGCAGATGGCGGCCGAACCAAGGGGCCAGATGGTAGCGGGTGTGCGGTTTTCAACACTTCTGCAACCAGGGGACGCATTGACAACGTTTGCTAACAACAACAAACAACACGTCTCGAAATCCGGACGTGCCGTTTTTAACGTTTCGTATTCGTTTGCGTCAGAAGGTCCCCACAAATGACTAGGAAGATTCCTACACTTCAACCCGTGCACACACACTTTCGTTTCAATTTCTGACCTAACCGTTGCGAGTCAACAAATGAACAAGCTCTTCGTCGTTTCCGTCCTGGCTGGCCTGACCTCGTTTGCCGGTTTGGCCAACGCTGTTACCAAATCCGCTACTTTCGAAGTCAACCTGACGGTCGTGAAGACCTGCTCGGTCAGCGCCAGCGCCCTGAGCTTCGGTAGCGCCGACGCCGGCACGACGACCGACCTGACCGGCACCAGCACGATCAGCGTCAAGTGCTCCAAGGGCACCCCCTACACCGTCGCCCTGCAATCGACGAACAAGACCGGCGACATCAACGGCGCCGGCGTGCTGAAGGGCCAGACTTCCGGCAACAACGACACCGTGGCCTACCAGCTGACGCGTGGCAGCGGCAACGTTGGCGCGACCGTCTGGGGCACGGGCACGAACTCCTGGACGCCGTCCAACACCGCCGGCAATACCGAAACCGTGACGGTCTACGGCCGCGTCACCGGTGGCTCGCTGAACGTCCAGCCTGACACCTACAAGGACACGGTGACCGTTTCCGTCGAATATTGATCTGCGGCTTGTCCGCAAGCCCCAGCGGTTGCACCATCGCCCCATGTCGTTGAAAAAGCTCGCTTCTCTCGGCCTGGGGTGGTCGCTTGCTCTGCTGGCGCACGCCAGCGGCCTGCAGGTAGCACCCACTTCGCTCACCCTGCCGGCCACGCAGAACGCGGACGGCCTGTGGCTCAGCAACACCGGCGACGCCGTGGTGCACGCCCAGGTCCGCGTCTTCAAATGGACCCAGGACAAGGACGGCGACCAGCTCACGCCCTCGCGCGAAGTGCTGGTGAGCCCGCCCATGATCGAGCTGGCCGCCTCCGACCGCCAGCTAATCCGCGTGATCCGCACCGGTGCACCGCCTGCCGACGCCGAGGCCACGTACCGGGTCGTGATCGACGAACTGCCCGTGGCCGCCGGCCCGGACAAGGGCGTCCAGTTCGTCCTGCGCTATTCGGTGCCGGTGTTCATGGCACCGGCAGGCGCTGTGGCGCCGCAGCTCGACTGGAAGATGGTGCGAGAGGGCAGCCAGGCCGTGCTGGAAGTCGGCAACTCGGGCAGCATGCACGCCCAGCTGGCCGACCTGAAATTCACCAACGCCCAGGGCAAGAGCACCGATGTGCATCCCGGCTTGCTGGGCTACGTTTTGCCAGGTGCCAAGCGGCGCTGGCCGCTCAAGACCCCACCCAACACATTCGGCGGCGGAGGGGGCTCGATGGATGCCCTGATCAATGGCAGCGCAACGCAGCAGACACTCCCGCCGATCGAGCCCGCGCGCTGACCAAGCCCTCCCCCTGCTTCTGTTCGCTCTTGCCTCCCACCCGCTCGGGGCGGTGGCCGGAGCGGACTCCGCCCAGGGCAAGGTCTTGTTGGCCCAGGCGGTGACTCAGGCACCGGCCGCGCGAGGCACCGAGTTGTTCCTGGACGTCACGATCAACGGCAACCCCAAGGAGCTCGTCCAGTTCCTGCTGCGAGACCGCGAGCTGTGGGCGAGCGCAGCCACCCTGTCGGAGCTTGGCTTTGCGTTGCCCGCCGGCGCCAACGACCCGGTGCGCCTGAACAGCCTGCCCGGCGTCACGGCGGTCTACAACGCCCAGCGCCAGACGGCCGAGATCACCGCCAGCGCCGCGGCACTGCCGCAGGCCCGCACGGTGATCAACACCAACGACATTCCAGTGCCCGACGCCAATGCCTCGCCCGGCGTCGCACTCAACTACGACCTGTACGGCACACAGGGCGACCATGGCACGACCGGCCTGAATGCCTTTGCCGAAGTGCGGGCCTTCAGCGGCAAGTCTGTCCTGAGCAGCACGTTCCTGACGCAGGGCTCCAAGTCGGAGGACTTGGCGTGGCAACAGAATTCGGTGCGCCTGGACACCACCTGGAGCCGGTCGTTCCCCGACGAGATGGTGACGCTTCGCCTGGGCGACACCACCACCGGCGCGCTGGCCTGGTCGCGCTCCACCCTCATCGGCGGCGTCCAGCTGTCGCGCAACTTCGCCCTGCAGCCCTACCGGACGACGACGCCCATCCCCGCCTTCCTCGGATCGGCGGCACTGCCGTCGCAGGTGGAGGTGTACGTCAACGGCATGAAGCAGTACACCGGCCAGCTTCCATCGGGCCCGTTCCAGCTCAACACGGTGCCCGGCATCAGCGGCGCGGGCAATGCGCAGGTCGTCCTGACCGACGCGTTCGGGCGCGCCACCACGCTGGACTATTCGCTCTACGACGTTCAGCAGCGGATGCTGCAGGCCGGCCTGTCCGACTGGTCCGTCGACCTCGGCGCCGTGCGCCAGAACTACGGCTATCGCTCGTTCGACTACGGCAGCGACCCCGCCGGCAGCGGCACCTGGCGATACGGCTGGAGCAACAACCTGACGATCGAGACGCATGCCGAAAGCACGCGCGACCTCGTGGCCGGCGGCGCTGGCGCGGTCTACCTGCTGGGCCGGCAGTTCGGTGTCGTCACCGCGGCCGCTGCCCACAGCCGCAACGAGTCGCTCGAAGGGTCGCTCTTCAACCTCGGCTATTCGTGGCGCAGCAACGAGTTCAACCTTTCGCTCGAAGGCACGCGCACCGATGGCGACTACCGCGACGTGGCATCGCTCAACGGCGCGCCGGTGCCCGATCGTTCGGGGCGTGTCTCGGTGGGATGGGGCTCCGAGCTGCTGGGCAGCTTCGGCCTGAGCTACCTGTATCTGCGCTATCCGAGCGAACAGGCCTCGCGCTACGTCAGCGCCACCTGGTCGCGCTCGATCGGCGCGCGCAGCATGTTCAGCGTCAGCGTCAACCAGGACCTGGTGGACAGCCGCAACAGCAACGTCTACCTGGGCTTCACCCTGGCGCTGGACGGCAACATCTCCACCGGCGTGGGCGTGCAGCACGACCGCAACCGCACGATCTACACCGCCAACGCGCAGCAGCCAGCGCCCTACGAAGGCGGCGTCGGCTGGCGTGCGGCGGGCCAGTATGGCGACTCGTCGCTCAACGGCGGATCGGCGGAAGTCGAATACCTGGGCCGCTACGGTCGCGCCGTCGCAGGCGCCACGTCATTGGGCGAGACGCGCTATGCATACGCGGGCGCCACGGGTTCGCTCATCTTCATGGCTGGCAGGCCGTTCGCCGCGCGTCGCGTGGACGACGGCTTCGCGGTGGTGTCGACCCAGGGTGTTCCGGACGTGCCCGTGAAGCTCGAGAACCGACTGGTCGGCGTGACCGACAAGAACGGCATGCTGCTCGTGACGCCGCTGAACGCCTACCAGAACAACCAGCTGGCCATCGACCCGATGCAACTGCCGGCCGATGTGCGCATCGAGCGCGTCAAGACCGTCGCAGCGCCCACCGACCGCGCCGGCACACTGGTGGAATTCGGCATCCAACCCATCCGTGCCGCCACACTGATCCTGGTGGACGAACAGGGACAATTTCTGCCGGTCGGCTCGCAGGTGCGCGCCAACGGCCAGGCCTCGTCGCTGGTGGGTTTCGATGGGCAGACCTATCTCGATTCGCTGGAAGAGAAGAACACGCTGCTCGTGCAGACGCCGAAGGGGCGCTGCACCACCCGGTTCGACTACGTGAAAAATGGCCAGGCGCTGCCGCAGTTCGGCCCGCTGCGCTGCATCAAGGAGAGTGCGCGATGAATGCTCGATCAAGCCGTTGGTGGCGCCACTGTCTGGCGCTGGCGATGCTGGCTGCCCTCTTTGTGCTGCCGGCGCGCGAGGCCGCTGCCGCGCCCTACTGCACCGCCACCATGAGCACGCTCAGCTTCGGCAGTGTGGACCTGGTGAACGGCGGCACGCTGTCGGCCACCGCCACGCTCAACTACACCTGCACCAACGACCAGAACGGCTCACGCTCGGCATTCGTGTGCTTCAACATCGGCGACGGCTCGGCCTCGATCGCCTCCGGGGGCGGACACTGGACGCCGCGCATCCTGCGCAATGCCGCAGGCAACGAGATGAACGTGCAGCTCTACCAGGGCAGCACCCAGACCATCTGGGGTTCGCGCACACAGGTCATTCCCGATCCGTACGACGCGCGGGTCATCAACATCGCGCGCAACTCGTCGCTATCGGGCAGCTACACCATGCGCGGAGAAATCCAGGCCGGCCAGGCCGGCCTGACGCCTGGCACCTACACCAGCGATTTCAACGCCAACCACACGGCCCTGCGCTACACCTTCGCCACCAACGCCAATCAGCTGCCGAGCGATTGCAATTCGGCCACCACGGACGGCGGAATCTTTCCCTTCAGCGTGAACGCCACGGTGGTCAAGAGCTGCCTGGTGTCGGCCGACCCGATGAACTTCGGCTCCGTGGATGGCATCGCCTCCAGCGCGAACATCGACGCCGTGACCACCATCCGCGTTCTGTGCTCGCGCCCGACCGCCTACAACGTGACGCTGATTCCTTCGAGCAATGCAACCGATGGCTCGTCCGCGATGAAAGGCACGACGTCGGGCAACGCCGACACGGTGCCCTACCGCCTGTACAGCAATGCGGCCCGTACCGCGCAGTGGGGAAGCCTGTCGTCCAACGATGTCGAGGGAACCGGCAACGGCGCGACGCAATCCCTGACCGTCTACGGTCGCGTGCCCGGCCTGCCCAACGTCCGACCGGACAACTACAAGGACACCGTGACGGTCAACGTCGTGTATTGAGCGACCACGGAGCCTGTGAGGGGTCGCGTCAATGCGGCCACGTCAATGCGGCCACGTCAATGCGGCCAATTGAGCCGAAATTGCTTCGCTGATCCACGCAATGGCGCCTGGGCGTCGCGGGCATCATGGGCGGCACCATGTCGTCCAGATGCGCTGCCCCTGTCGAGCCACCCGTTGCCTGCGCCCGGGCCCAAGCGCCGGGCGCGCAGCCGCCTTGCCACGACTCCGTCCCAACCCTCGCAACCACGGATGGCCGCGGCGGCGAAGAGAGCGGCAAAATGGCGGACATGCCGCCAGACAGCGCCCGCCTTGGCCGCCAGTGCATGCACGCAGCCTTGACTGCGAGCCTGCTCCTGCCGCTGGCAGGCGCTGCCCAGGCGCCGACCCCTCATTCGCGCAGCGGGTCATCGTCGTTCCCGGTGACGCTGATCGTCCGCCCCACGTTCCGGATTCTCGAGTCGCGCGCGGTGCCCGGCGGCCATGAATACCGCGTCTGGACCAACCTCAAGAACGCCCGCCTCAACGGGCGGGACTATCGGTTCGACCGCGTGGGCGAGACGACGCTCGTCGTGCCCGGCGGCCCCATCGAATCGCCGGTGAAGCCCGGCTTTTGAACGGGCCGGATGACGAACTCAGCGCTGGTAGACGGCCGTCAGCTTGGCTTCTGCGATCTTCGCGAAATGGATGTTGAAGCCCACGTAGGCGGCGGTGGCATCTGCAGGCACGTCGAGCTTGTCGGTCTTGAGCGCATACAGCGTGAAGATGTAGCGATGGGGGCCGTGTCCCGGCGGCGGGGCCGCGCCGCCGTAGCCGGCCGTGCCGAAATCTGTGCGTCCCTGCTTGGCTCCGCCCGGAAGGGCTGCGCCGTCGCCGTTGCCCGCGCCTTGCGGCAGGCTGGTCGCGGTGGCCGGGATGTCGTAGACCACCCAGTGCCACCAACCCGACCCCGTGGGCGCATCCGGGTCGTACATGGTGAGCGCGAAGCTCTTCGTGCCTTCCGGTGCGCCTTCCCAGACCAGTTCGGGCGAGATGTTGTCGCCACCAGCGCCCATGGCCTGGTGAACGAATTGCAGCGGCAGCGTGTCCTGTTCGCCGAAGCTCGGGCTGCGCAAGGTGAATGCCATAAGGGTGCTCTCCTGCAAAAGCAATCATTCTGACCCAATGCCAGCGCCCATGCCCGCTAACATCGAAACCCGAAGCCGCGGCATTGGCGCCGGCGGCAAGCCCCATGAATCTTGTCTGACATGAACCCCCTGTACGACAACGACTATGCGCCCGACGCCTTCGAGGTGCGCGTCTCCGACCTGCTGGTGGCCACCCCCGACCAGAGCGACGACCTGATCAGCAACGCCGTGCCCGAAGTGCTGCGCCAGTTGCGCGAGCACCTGCGCATGGACGTGGTGTTCGTATCGGAATTCGTCGATGGCCGCAGGGTCTTCCGGCGCGTCGACACCGCGCCTGGCGCGCGCGTGATCGAGGTGGGCGAATCGGCAGCCCTGGAGCACAGCTTCTGCCAGCGCGTGGTGGATGGGCGGCTGCCGCAGCTCGTGCACGACGTTGCGGCCCTGCCCGATGCGGCCGAACTGCCGGCCACGCCTTTTCCCATCGGCGCGCACTTGAGTACGCCCGTGGTGCTCAACGACGGACGGGTCTACGGCACCCTGTGCTGCTTCAGCTTCGCACCCAACTCCGAACTGAAGGAGCGCGACCTGAACAAGCTGCGCATGTCCGCACGCCTGACCGCCAAGCGCATCGACGAACAGCGCGCACGCGAGGCGGAACAGGCGATGGCCAACTGGTCCATCGAGCAGACGCCGCCGCAACGGCGCCACTGAGCCGCCCGCGGCACGAGGTGCCGAAAGACGTCATCGACTCGCGTGCCGCGGATGGTCATCCATCTGGATTGCAGCGCGCTCTTCGGGGGTCAGCGGCTCCACAGCGGCAGCCAGGCGCCGCAGCACGAAGGCGTCGGCCTCCGAGGCATCCGCCTTGCGGCTTGCCAGGCGTTGTCGCAGTGTGGCCTCCGGCGCCTCGCAAGCCAGGATCTCGAAGCCGACGCCGCGTCGGCGGGCCAACTCGCGGGCCGCATCGCGCTCGCTGCGTCGAAGGAAGGCGGCGTCGATCACGGCGCTGAATCCCGCATCGAGCACCTGACCGGCCAGTTCGAACAGGCGCGCGTAGGTCTTCTCGGTGGCGGGCCCTGAATAGATATCCACGCCGCGGGCACGCGAGCTTTCGAGTGCGCCCATCCCGAACAGGCGCTTGCGCTCCACGTCCGATCTGACGCGAATGGCGCCCTGCTGCTCGATCAGCGCTTGGGACTGGAACGTCTTGCCGGAGCCCGGAAGCCCATGCGTGATGACGAGCCTGGGCACCGCAGGCCGCGACCAGTCGAGCGCCGCTGCTGCGTAGGCCGCTGCCGGGCCGGCGCCTTCCGTGCGCAACCGCTCGACCTGCGCACGCACCAGCGCGCGGTAGACGAGCGCATAGCGCAACACGCCCGCTGACGCATGTTCGCCAGTGGCGTCGAGCCAGGCGTTCAGGAAGCGCCAGCACAGGTCAGGCCGGCCGCGCGCCGCGAAATCCATGGCCGGGAACGCGGCGTCCTCCGCGACGTCGATCCACCGCAGGGCCGGATCGAATTCCACCGCGTCGAAAGCCGCCGGCCGGCCATCGAGCATCAGCACGTTGGCCAGATGCAGATCGCCATGGCATTCGCGGACATGCCCGCCGCGTCGGCGCTCGCGCCACGCTGGCAGGAGCATGCGGGCACCTTCGTCCAACCATTGCCTCAGGTGCTGCGCCTGAGCTTCCGAGAAAAGCGGCCCAGCCCCTTCGAGCGCGGCCAAGGCGCGCCGATGCGTGGGTGCGCGTTGGCCGCCTCCACCGCGCTGCAGGCGGGGAGAACGTGAATGCACGGCCGCCAGCATGGCCGCGAAGGCATCGACGTCGGTCGCCGTCAGCGTGTCGGCGGCCATCCGCTCGCTGAACAGGGCGCCGTCTGGAAACCGCCGCATGCTGACCGCGTGGTCCAGCACCGGCCCCGGGCCGTCGATCTCCGGTGCAGCAGCGCTGCCGGTGATGCGCACCACGCCCAGGTACAGCGAAGGCGCCATGGCCTGGTTCACCCGCACCTCCTCCTTGCAAAAGCGCTCGCGCAGCTCCGGCGTGGAATAGTCCAGGAACGCAGTACGCAGCGGCTTCTTGAGCTTGTAGACGCGATCGGCGCACACGATCACCCACGAGATGTGGGTCTCGATGACGCGCGCGCCGAAGCGTCGCGCCAAGGCGTCCACCAGTGCTTTGCCCTCGTGCATTCGATTGCCCATGCCTTGCCTTCTGTCGGGCTTGTTGCCGGCGCCTTGGCGCCATCGCCCGATGGCCGATTTAAGCATTCGCCATGGGTCGCTTCTTGATATGGCGCAATGCCTTGGCAAGCCACGGCGGAACAATGGGTCGCATCATGCAGATCCAGTTCCTGGGTGCATCGGGCACCGTCACCGGCTCGCGCTACCTGCTGACCCACCGGGGCCGCCGGCTGCTGGTGGACTGCGGGCTCTTCCAGGGCGTGAAGGAGCTTCGCCTTCGCAATTGGCAGCCCTTGCCAGTGGAACCAGAAGACATCCACGCCGTGCTGCTCACACACGCGCACCTGGACCACAGCGGCTTCGTGCCGCGACTGATCGCCAGCGGCTTCAAGGGCCCGGTGTTCTGCACCAGCGGAACACGAGCGCTGTGCGAGCTCTTGCTGCCCGACTCCGGCCACCTGCTGGAAGAAGAAGCTGCGTTCGCCAATCGCCACGGCTTCAGCAAGCACCAGCCCGCCCTGCCCCTCTATACGGAAAAGGACGCGCGGGCAGCGCTGGTGCGAATGGAACCGCTCGGCTTCGACGACCCCTTCAGCCCCTGGCCCGGGTGGAACATCCGACTCACGCGCGCCGGGCACATCATCGGCGCGGCCAGCGCACGGATCGAATGGGAAAAGGGCAGCATCCTGTTCTCCGGCGACGTGGGTCGCAGCGACGATGTGCTGATGCGCCCGCCAGCGCCTTGCGCGCCGGCCGACTACGTGGTCGTCGAATCGACGTACGGCGACCGAAGCCATCCACCGATCGACCCGCTCGACGAACTCGCCCAGGTCGTCAGCCGCACGGCCGCTCGCGGGGGCGTCCTCGTCGTCCCTTCTTTTGCGGTGGGGCGGGCGCAGTCGCTGCTGCATTGCCTTCAGCTTCTGAAGTCGTCGGGCCGAATCCCGGACGTGCGGGTCTACCTGAACAGCCCCATGGCGGCGGACACGACGGCCATTTACGGCCAGCATCTGGACGAGCATCGCCTGAGCGCGCACGACTGCACCGCCCTGCGCAAGGGCGCCACCATCGTCAACACGGTGGAAGAGTCCAAACGCCTCAATGCGCTGCACATGCCCTCGATCATCATTTCCGCCAGCGGCATGGCCACTGGCGGCCGGGTGCTGCATCACCTGAAGGCCTACGCACCGGGCGAGCGCAACACCATCCTCTTCACCGGATTCCAGGCCGCCGGCACGCGCGGCGCGGCCCTGGTCGCGGGCGCGAAGAAGATCAAGATCCACGGCGACTACGTTCCGGTGCGCGCGGAGGTGTGCCAACTGAGCAGCCTTTCGGCCCATGCGGACCGCGAGCAACTGCTGAGCTGGCTGGCGCCTCAAAAGAGCGCAAGGAAAATTTTCGTGACGCACGGCGAACCCGTGGCTTCGGACGCGCTGCGCCTTGCGATCGAGGAGCGCGACGGCTTGCCGGTCACGGTGCCGACCTACCGCGACATCTTTGTCCTGTGAAGCGAGATGGCCATGAAGTTTTCCATCCTGATTGCGTCGGTGGTGCTGCTGGTGGCGGCGGCGGCATGGCTGGCCTTCGGCCTGGTCATCGCCCTGCTGACGCGCGATTGACCACCGTGCCGCTCGTCGAAGCGAAGCGCTCTGGCGGGCCGGGCAGGCTGGCCTTCGCTTTGCTCGCTGTCGCCGCGGGGCTCGCCTGTGCCACGACGCCGACGCCCGCGGCGGCGGCCTGCCGGGCCAACCTGGCTTTGCCTTGGGCCGACGCCGTCGCCGCCCGCCAGGCCAGCGTCGTCGAGATCCGCACGCTGCGCCTGGGTCGCACGCTGGGCGAAAGCGATTTCGAGCCGGAGATCCAACCAGACGCCGACTTCAGCGATCGCCTGTCCTGGCCCATTCCCGCCGCGATGGCATTGAGCGAACAACGCGACCTGGCTTCCGGCGTCATCGTCGGCAGCGACGGACTGATCTTGTCCAGCGCGCACGTGGTGGCCGGCGTCGACGAGATCCGCGTGCACCTGGCCGACGGCCGCCATTTCGCGGGCCGGCTCGTCGGCAGCGATGCGCCGACAGACACGGCCATCCTGAAGATCGATGCGCGCGGCCTGCCCGTGGCGACCATCGGCGACTCGTCGCAACTGCGCACCGGCGACGAGGTGGCCGCGATCGGCTCGCCTTTCGGCTTCAGCGGCAGCCTGTCGAGCGGCGTGGTCAGCGCCATCGACCGCTTCATCCCGGGCGCCGGCGAGGCGCCCTTCATCCAGACCGACGTGGCCATCAACCCCGGCAGTTCGGGCAGCCCCTTGTTCAACCGCTGCGGCGAGGTCGTGGCCATCAACTCGCTCATCTACTCGGGCAATGGCGCCTACATGGGCATCGCCTTTGCCGTGCCGATCAACGTGGCGATGCGCGCCTTCGCGCAGCTGCGCCGCGATGGGTTGGTGCATCGCGCGCGGCTCGGCGCGCAGTTGCAGGCGCTCACCCCGGCACTGGCCGCTTCGTTCGGACTCGATCGCGCCAACGGCGTGCTGGTGGCCGGCGTCGAGCCCGACTCGCCTGCCGCCCGTGCCGGCATCGCCATCGGCGATGTGCTTGTGTCGCTGGACGATCAGGCGGTGAACGGCCTGCCCCAACTCCTGCGCCAGATCTCCGGCTATCGCGCCGGCGACGTGAGCCGATTGACGCTCTGGCGCCGGGGCGAGCAAAAGAGCGCGCGCTTGACCTGGGCGGAAGAGCCCGACCCGTCGCGCCGCTTCGCTGCCTCCCCAGCCGTGGCCGACGAATGGTTCGATGGCCTGGGCCTGCGGCTGGCGGAGCCCAGCCCCGCCGCGCAGCGCCAGTTGCGCACCGACGGTGGCCTGCTGGTGCGCGAGACCAGCGGCGCGGCGCGCACCGAAGGGCTTCGCCCTGGCGATGTGGTGATGGCGGTGAACGACGAGCGCGTGACGCGCGTGGAACAGTACCGGCAGGCGGTCGAACGGCTCCCAGTTGACCGGCCCGCCGCGCTGCTGATCCTGCGGGACCAGCGTCTGATCTACGTGCCGGTCGCCCGTGCGCGCGCCGCCACGGCGCGCTGAGGACCGCCCGCGCAGCGCATCGCTCGGTGGATCAGTGCGCCATCAGCACCGGCACCGTCATCGATTGAAGGATCCTGCGCGTGGCGCCGCCGAGCACCAGTTCGCGGATGCGCGAATGCCCGTAGCCGCCCATGACCAGCAGGTCGGCGCCCAGGTCCGCCAGCCGCGACAGCAGTGCGTCGCCCACGCCGATGTCGGTCACTTCGCGATGCGCGCTGGCATGCACGTCGTGCCGGCGCAGGTAGTTCAGCAACTGGGGCGTCATCAGGCGGTCTTCATCGTCCGCGCCGGCAGCGCCAAGGCTGAGCACGGTGACCTTGTTGGCCAGCCGGAGTGCGGGCAGGGCCGCGCGGATCGCTACCGAGGCTTCGCGCGTGCCGTCCCAGGCCAGCACGGCGCTGCGCGGCACGTCGTCGAACCGGCCCGCATAGGGAACGACCAGGATCGGGCAGCCCGCCTCCATCAGCACCCGTTGCGTGATGTCGCCGGCGCCCGAGGCGTTGTCCGGATCCTCCGGGTCGTGCTGGCCGAGGACGATCAGGTCGGCGGCGCGGCCATGCTCAGTCAGCGCCTCGGTGGTCATCGCATCGACCACTCGAACCTCGCTGGGGACGCCGTCGCCGATCCGTTCGCGGAACTCGCGGCTGATGCGCTCGGCCCGCCGGCGCAGAAAGTCCGCCGATTCGACGATGAAGTCAGCACCTCGCCCGACGTCGCCACCGGGAATCACGCCGTCGTACAGGCCGGTGGGCACCAGCCCGACGAGCAATCCGCCGTGCGCCTTCGCCAAGCGCGCCGCCAATTCGGCATTGGCGCCGCAGCGCCGGGATGCGTCGAGATGCACAAGGATGGTCTTGTAGGTCATGTGAAGCTCCGGCCATGGATGGTGAACGTGCCGACATCCTGCTTCCTGCGGCGCGCGCGAGGCTTGATGCGGATCAAGGCGCGGTGGGCTTGATCCAACGCAAGGCACTGCGGCACAGCCGCTCCTAGATTGCAGGCTGCACCCTCGCCGCGAGACGGGCGCGTGCCACCTGCCTTCCTCAAGGAGATTCGAGATGAAATCCGATTCGACACTCAAGTCCGAGGTGCTGGCCGAATTGAGCTGGGACCCGATCGTCAAGGACGCCCCGGTCGGCGTCATCGTGAAGGACGGCGTGGTGACGCTCACCGGCCACCTGAGCAGCCATGCGCAACTGAGCGCGCTGGAGCATGCGGTGCGCCGCGTGCACGGCGTCCGGGCCCTGGCCGTGGAAGCCGATGTCCGCCTTCCCACCGAGCACGAACGCAACGACACCGACATCGCCCTGGCGGCGGAACGCGCGCTCGAATGGAACGTGCTGATTCCGCACGAGAAGATCAGCGTGCGCGTCGAGAAAGCGTGCGTCACGCTGGGCGGGCAGGTGGAGTGGCAATACCAGCGCCGGGCCTCCGAGGAAGCCGTCCGGCACCTGTTCGGCGTGCGCAAGGTGGTCAACCAGATCGTGGTCCTGCCCAAGTTCACGCCCGTCGACGTTCGCAACAAGATCGAGGAGGCGCTGAGGCGCCAGGCGCAGCGCGAAGCCCATCACATCGAGGTGTTGGTCGACGGCGCCGAGGTGACGCTGCGCGGCCAGGTTCATTCCTGGGCCGAACGGCGCGCGGCCGAAGGCGCCGCATGGTCGGCGCCAGGCGTGAAGCAGGTCGTCAACAACCTCCTGGTGGGGCTGAACTGAGCGCTGGCGAACGCGCTACGCGAACTCGGGCTTGACGCGCACGACGGGCAACTGCGCGGCCATGAAGTCCAACGCGTAGCGCAACGCGCCTTCGCTGCGCGCATGCAGCGTCAACAGCGGCTGCCTCACTTCGACCCGCTCGCCGAGTTGCACATGAAGTCGCGCGCCGGCAGACAGGTCGCGCGGCGCGCCGGCGAGCTTGGCCACGCGAGCGACAAGGCGCAGGTCGATGCCGTCCACCACGCCTGCGGCGGGCGCGGTCACCACATGCGAGCGCGTGGCGACCGGCGGAATCCTCAGCCCGCCCTGCGCCTCGCAGATGGCGATGAACTTGGACAACGCCCGACCTTCGTCCAGCGTCCTGCGTGCGAGTTCGCGACCAGCGCCAGACACCGCCTTGCCCACCATCTCGAGGATCAAGCCGGCGAGCATCAACGCACGTTCGCGAAGATCGCTGGGCGCGTCGGCCGCGCGCTCCAGCACGGCCATCACGTCCATCGCCTCCAGGGCCGGGCCGATGCCGCGTCCGACCGGCCGGGTGCCGTCCGTCAGGACGGTCTGCACCTGCAAGCCGAGCGCCGTGCCAGTTGCCACCAACCCTCTGGAAAGAGCTTGCGCCGCGGCGACGCTTCGCACTTTGGCCGAAGGCCCGACAGGCAGGTCGATCAGCACCTGACGGGCGCCGGCGGCCGCCTTCTTCGAAAGAATGGAGGCGATCAGCAGGCCGTCGCTGTCGAGGTTCAAGGGGCGCTCGACGCGGATCAGCACGTCGTCCGCCGGGCTGATGCGCGTGTTGCCGCCCCAGACGATGCAGCCGCCTTCCTGCGCCACCACCCTCCTCATTGCCGGCACGTCCAGATCGACGGGCGCCAGCGTTTCCATGGCGTCGGCCGTGCCCGCCGCCGAGGTGATGGCCCGCGACGACGTCTTGGGAATGGCAATGCCGCAAGCAGCGACGATGGGCACGACGAGCAGTGTGGTCCGGTTGCCCGGAATGCCGCCGATGCAATGCTTGTCGGCCATCGGCTCGATGTTCCAGACGATGCGTTCGCCCACATCGACCATCGCGCGTGTCAGGGCCACCGTCTCCTGATCGTCCAGGCCCTGGCCCGCGCACAGCGTGACCAGCGAAGCCAGGTGGATGTCCGGCACCCGGCCATGGGTCACGTCCTCCATCACGCTGCGCAGGGCCTCGTAGGTGAAAGGCTGGCCATGAACCTTGGCGCGAAGGTGCGCCATGGATTCCAGCACCGGCGGATGGCGCACCTGCACCCTGTCGCCTTCCGCCGCGCCCAGCATCGTCCAGGCGACATCCGAGAACGCGATCTCGTCGGCCCCCAGCCAATCGCCGTTGACGTGATTGAGGATGGCCAGCACATGGCGGTGCCCGGCAATGACTTCCACCTGGGCCTGGGCTTCGAAGCCCTCAGCCCGGCAGACCCGGCAGTCGGCGCGCACATAGACCACCGGCTGCTGGTAGGTGTCGATGCCGGCTCGCCGCGCGGCAAGTCCATGGGCATTCATGGCGGAAATGGGCAACGGATCCATGGTGCCGACATGTTCCTCGCCTTTGGGCGATGTGTATCGGCGATTCATCGACATTGTTGATTCATCGCAAACACCGCATGCCACACGACGCCTACATTGGCAACACGGGGTCGCCACATCGAGCTTGCCCCGGCGGTTGGAAGTTTTGATTCCCATTGTTTCGACAGGAGCAAACCATGAATCCACTGACTCGCATCGACCGACTGGATTCGATGTTTCCCGAGCTGCTGCGCCGCTGGGCGCGGCCCATGCAGATGTTCGAAGACGTCGCGCTGCCCACCGACATCCGCATCGACGTCACCGAGAACGACAAGGAATTCCTGGTCACGGCCGACCTGCCCGGCGCCAGGAAGGACGACGTGCGCGTCGCCATCGACGGCAGCTACGTCTCGATCTCCGCCGAGGTGAAGAAGGACGACGAGAAGAAGGAAGGCCGCTCGGTGGTCAGGGAGACCTACCGCGGCAGCCTCTCGCGAGGCTTCTCGCTGGCCTGCGAGATCGATGAAAAGGGCGCCGTTGCCAAGATGGAAGACGGCGTTCTCAGGCTCACGCTGCCCAAGCGGCAGGGCGAAAGCGGCAGCAAGCTGCTGAACATCCAGTAGCGCCACGACTGGCCGCACGTCGGCGAAGGAGCACTGCGATGAGCAACATCCTGGTCGTCAGCTACTCGTGGACAGGCACCTGCACCCAGGTTGGCCGGCGTCTGTGTGCCCAACGGCCAGGCTGGCAGCACGCCGAGATCGCGCTCGAGAAGCCGCGCAGCGGCCGCGCAGGCTACTGGCGCTGCGTGCTCGACTCGCTTCTGCGCCGCAGGCCCGCCATCGTCTACCACGGCCCGTTTCCCACGCAGTTCGATGCGGTGGTGCTGGTCTCGCCCATCTGGGCATTCAGCCTGGCCAGCCCCATGCGCAGCTTCGTGCGCACCCGCCGGGACCACCTGCCCGATGTGGCGGTGGTCTCGGTCATGGGGGGCGCGGGTGCCAGCAATGCCGAGCGGGAGGTGGAGCGGCTGTTGGGGCGGACCTGCGTGCGCGCCGCCGCCTTCACCATGCAGGATGTTCAGGAAGGCAAGGCGAACGCACGGATCGACCAGTTCGCCGATGCGCTGCAGGCGCTGGAAGATGGCCGCCAGCGCTCGGCGCCGCACATATCGCCACAGGCGGCATAGGCCGCCGTCACAACCCGAGGTATTCCGATGAAGCATCTCAGCGGCGCCGACCGCATCTCCATCAGCCAGCAACTCGAATCCATGCGCCTTCATGCCTTGGCGGAGCTGAACGACGCGGCGCAGGTTGCCGCCAACCCGCCTGACAGCACGCAGGAAGTGCACACCAATGCCGACGACGCGGAGGCAGAGCGCGAAGACGAGGTGCGCCTGGCCGAGAGGGCGGTCGATCGCCAGCGGCTCGACGACATCGAGCGGGCGCAGCAGCGCCTGTCCGAAGGCCGCTATGGCATCTGCGTCGACTGTGGCCAGGACATTCCGGCGGCCCGCCTGTTTGCGCAGCCGATCGCCATTCGATGCGCCAGCTGCCAGGCTCGGCACGAAGAGCTGCCGCACAGACGCTGAAAGGCCCGGCACCCGCGTTCAGGCGCACCACTCGGCCCACTGGTGGCCGATGTCCATCCAAAGCGCATCGAGCGCCAGCAGAACGAGCATGGCGCCGGCCGCGCGCGCGAACCAGCGTTCGTGGCCCGGCGCCATCCGCGCCCGCAGACGCTGGTAGAGCCAGCCGGACGACGCCAGCGCCAGCGCGCCGGGCACCCCGAAAGCCAGCATCACCATGCCGCCCTGCGCCGGCCCGTTGCCCAGGCTGGCGAGCGCCAGGGCCGAATAGAGCAGTCCGCAAGGCATGAGCACCCAGGCGCCGCCGGCCACCAGGGCGTTGCGCACTGGCGCTTGTTGCGCTTGCAGCCGGCGCATCAAGCTGTGGCCGATGCCGTGCGCCCAGGCAGGTTGCCGCGCCTTCACCAGCAGTATCAGGCCCCAGGCCAGCACCGTGGCATGCAGCAGCACCATGAGCGGTTGCAACGCCGACACGCGTTGGCCGGCCAGGTCGAGCGCCTGCATGACGCCAGCGACCGCCGCGCCCGCGGCTGCATAGGAAGCCAGGCGCCCCGCATGGAAAAGCAGCGCGGTATGCGACGCGGCGCCGGCATGCACAGCACCCGCAGCACCCGCTTGCGAGGGCGCCCTGACCAGCCGGATGACCCCCGCCGCAGGCGCGCCGCACATCGCCACGCAATGCGGCCCGCCGGCCAGGCCCATCAAGAGGGCGGCGCCCACGAGGCCGGCCTGCTCCAGCATCACACCAACTGCGAGTAGCGTCCGCGCCGGTGGTCGGCCTGCAGGTAGCGGTCGAACACCATCGCGATCGCGCGGACGAAGAACCAGCCGGCCTCGGTGACCTCCAGCTCATGGTCGCGCAGCTTGACCAGCCCCTGGGCCACCAGCGGACCGAGGGCGGCCAGTTCGGGTGCGAACCGGTCGACGAAGTTCACCAGGTGCGCCTGGCCGATGGCTTCGAAGTCCACCTTGCCCTGGCACATGATCGCCATGATCACGGCGCGGCGCAGCAGGTCGTCGCGCGTCAGCGCCAGGCCGCGCTCGATCGGCAGGCGCCCCTGATCCAGGTGGTCGTAGTAGTCATCGAGCACCTTGGCGTTCTGGCTGTAGGTCGCGCCCACATGGCCGATGGCCGATACGCCCAGACCGATCACGTCGCAGTCCGGCTGCGTGCTGTAGCCCTGGAAGTTGCGGTGCAGCAGCCCTTGCCGCTTGGCCACGGCCAGCGCGTCGTCCGGCAGGGCGAAGTGATCCATGCCGATGTAGACGTAGCCCTCGGCACCCAGGCGGTCGATGGCGTGCGCCAGCATCTGCGCACGCGCTTGCGGGGTTGGCAACTCCTCGGTCGAGATGCGCCGCTGCGCCTTGAAGCGCTCGGGCAGATGGGCATAGGCATAGAGGGCGATGCGATCGGGCCGCAAGCGGCAAACCTCATCCAGCGTGCGGTCGAAGCTCATCAGCGTCTGGCATGGCAGGCCGTGGATCAGGTCCATGTTGATGGACGCGAAGCCCAGTGCGCGCGCTTCGGTCATCAACTTCTCGACCATTGCGACCGGCTGGGCGCGGTGGATGGCCTGCTGCACGCGGGCGTCGAAATCCTGCACGCCCAGGCTGAGCCGGTTGAAGCCGAGCCATGCCAGATGGCGCAGCCGGTCGCCATCCACCGTCCGCGGATCGACTTCGATCGAGCGCTCGGCTTCGGGAAGGAAGACGAAGGCCTCTTGCAGCAGCGCCATGAGCCGATCGAGTTGCGCATCGTCCAGGAAGGTTGGCGAGCCGCCGCCCAGATGCAGCTGGCTGACCGCCTGCTGGCGGCCCAGGTGCGCCGTCTGCAGCTCGATTTCCTTGGCCAGGTGGTCGAGATAGCGATCCGCGCGTTCGTGATGGCGCGTCACGACCTTGTTGCAGGCGCAGTAGTAGCACAGCGATTCGCAGAACGGGATGTGCACATAGACCGACAGCGCGCTGGCACCTTGCGCCCCGATGGTGCGACGCTGGCGAAGCGCGTGGATGTAGTCGGTGTCGTCGAAGGCTTCCACGAAGCGATCGGCCGTCGGATATGACGTATAGCGCGGCCCGCCGCCGCCAAGACGCTTGACGAGCGCCGGGGCGACCGGGGCAGTCGGGGGCCGCACGGGCGCCGACAAAGCGCCCTGCGAGGGCGCCTGACTGTGGGTCTGGACTTGCATGCGGCTCAATGTGCCAAGCGCCGGCCGCGGCGTATTGATGTAGATCAACCGGGCGCTGCGGCGACTGGCCACAATCAAAGGAACATGATCTGCAACAAGACTTCCAACCAGGTCGCCTGCTCCGCCTGCAACTTGCGCGAGCTTTGCATGCCCGTCGGGCTGCAGTCCGACGAACTGGAGCGCATCGATGGGCTGGTCTCGACACGCCGTCGCCTGCGGCGGCGCGAGACGCTCTTTCACAACGGCGAGAAGTTCAGCGCGCTGTTCGCCATCCGCTCAGGAACGTTCAAGACGCGCGTGGCCAGCGAGGATGGGCGCGACCAGGTCACCGGCTTTCAGATGGCGGGCGAGATCCTGGGCCTGGACGGCATCGTGAGCGACCAGTACAGCTGCGACGCCGTGGCGCTCGAAGATGCGCAGGTCTGCGTGATTCCGTTCGACCGCGTCGAGACCCTGTCGCGCGAGGTGCCTGCGCTGCAGCGGCACGTGCACCAGATCATGAGCCGCGAGATCGTCCGCGACCATGGCGTGATGCTCTTGCTGGGCAGCATGCGGGCCGAGGAGCGGCTGGCGGTGTTCCTGCTCAACCTGCTGCAGCGGCTGCATGCCCGCGGCTTCTCGCGCTCCGAAGTGCTGCTGCGCATGTCCCGCGAGGAGATCGGCAGCTACCTCGGGCTGAAGCTCGAAACGGTGAGCCGCACGCTGTCGAAGTTCATGGAAGACGGCATCCTCGACGTTCAGCAGCGGCAGCTGCGGGTGCTGGACGAGCAGGCCCTGCACCGCATGGTCAATTCCTGAGGAGCGCGGGCACGTCCTTGTCGGGCGTCATCGCGTGGTTGCGTCCCATCTGTGCGGGAATGTGGGCCTTGTCGGGCGACTTGGCACGTTCGCCGAGCGCGATGCCCTTGGCGTAGTAGTCGGGGTCGACCACCGCATCGGGTCGAGCCAGGGCGATCCACAGGGTCAGGAATCCGGCGACGACCACCGCCGCCGGCAGCCCCAGCACCAGCCACATCGCACCGGTGCGCCACCAGGGCAGGCCGGGCGTCGAATGCATTTCCTCGATCGTTTTCATCGTGGCACCAGGAAGATGGATTTCTCGGAAACGCGCAGGCTGCCTGCGGCGTCGGTGATGTCGAAGTGGATGGGGTGGGAGCCGGACTGCGCGCTCTCGGCCGGCATCTGGACCCGCACCGCCACCCAGCGGGCCTGCGCCGGCCCCACGGCGAAGACATCGTCGGATGCGAGTGCCAGGCCCGGCAGGCCGTGCACGCCGATGCGCAGCACTTGCTCATGCTCGGTGGCGTTCATGATCTGCAGGCTGTAGACGTTTTCCAGCCGGCCGCCCGCGACGATGCGCGCGAGCGCCGCGCGGTCGCGCACCACGTCGACCTTCAGCGGCATGCGCATCGCCAGACTGACCGCCAGTCCCACGGTCAACGCCAGCAGGACCACGCTGTAGAGCAGCACGCGCGGCCGCGCGACGCGGCGCAGCATTCCCGCGCGGTCCCAGCCTTGCGCCAGGCCGTTCTCGGTCGCGTAGCGCACCAGGTTGGGCAAGCGGCCGACCTTGACCATGACCTGGTTGCAGGCGTCGACACAGAGGCCGCAGCCGATGCATTCGTACTGCTGCCCTTGCCGGATGTCGATGCCGGTGGGACAGACCTGCACGCACAGGCTGCAGTCGATGCAGTCGCCAGCGCGCCGCTCGGCCGCCACCGGCTTCTTCGCGAGCGGCGCGCGCGGCTCTCCGCGCTGTCCGTCGTAGCTGACGATGAGGGTGTCTCTGTCGAACATGGCACCCTGGAACCGGGCATAAGGGCACATGTACTTGCACACCTGCTCGCGCATGAAGCCGGCATTGCCGTAGGTGGCCAGCCCATAGAAGATGACCCAGAACACTTCCCATCCGCTCATGCGCGTCTGCAGGAAGGCCATGGCCAGTTCGCGGATGGGCGTGAAGTAGCCCACGAAGGTGAAGCCGGTCCACAGGGCGATGGCGAGCCAGACCAGGTGCTTGAACCACTTCTTGACCAGCTTCTCGAGCGAAAAGGCTTCGCCGTCGAGCCGGATGCGCGCGCTGCGCTCGCCCTCGATGCGGCGCTCCACCCACAGGAAGATCTCGGAGTACACGGTCTGTGGGCAGGCATAGCCGCACCACAAGCGCCCCGCCACCGCGGTGAACAGGAACAGCGACAGCGCGGAGACCACCAACAGGCCCGAGAGATAGATCAGATCCTGCGGGTAGAGCACCAGGCCCAGGATGTAGAAGCGCCGAGAGGCCAGGTCGAACAGCAGCGCCTGCCGGCCGCCCCACTCCAGCCACGGCATGCCGTAGAAGAACAGCTGGGTGGCAAACACCATGGCCCAGCGCCAGCGGTTGAAGAGCCCGCTGATGGCGCGCGGATAGACCTTCTTCGAGCGCGCGTACAGGCGCACCTCCGACGCCTCTTGCAGCGCGATCGGGATGATCCTGGACGGTTGGCCTGAAGACGGCTTGTTCATCACGTTGCCCCGGCCCTTCAGTGCGCAGCCTTGTTGGACAGCCCCCAGACATAGGCGCCCACCACGCGGATCTGCGCCTCCGTCAACCGGCCTTCCTGCGCGGGCATGGTGTTGTGCTTGCCGTTGTTGATGATCGACACGATGGCCTCTTCACCGAAGCCGTGCAGCCAGACCTCGTCGTTCAGGCGCGGTGCGCCCAGCGCCGGGTTGCCGACGCCGCCGATGCCATGGCAGGCGGCGCAGGCCGAGAACTTGGACCGCCCGAGCTGAGCGCGCACCGAATCCGTCGACCGGCCCGAGAGGCTCAGCACGTACTGCGCCAGGTTGCGGACTTCGTCCGAGGTGCCTACGGCTGCGGCCATGGGCGGCATGACGCCTTCGCGGCCCTTGGTGATCGTCTGCAGGATGGCCTCCGGCGAGCCGCCGTGCAGCCAGTCGTCGTCGGTCAGGTTGGGAAAACCGCGGCTGCCGCGCGCGTCGGAGGCGTGGCATTGCGCGCAGTTGTTCATGAAGATCCGCTCGCCCACGCCGCGCGCAGCAGGATCGTGCGCGATCTTCTCGATCGGCAGGTCGCGCCAGGCGGCGTAGACCGGCTCCATGGCCGTCTGCGCCTGGGTGCGTTCGGCCTGGTACTGGCCCTGTGCGCTCCAACCGAGGCGCCCGTCGCTGCGGCCCAGGCCCGGGTACAGCGCGAGGTAGATCAGGCCGAAGACGATGGTGATCACGAACAGCCCCACCCACCACATCGGCAGCGGATTGTTGGCCTCTCGCAGGTCTTCGTCCCACACGTGACCGGTGGTGTTGTCCGCACGCACCGGCACCTTCTTGCGCGCGGTGATCCACAGCAGCAGCGCACATGCGGCGATGCTGGCCAGGGTGATCCAGGTCACGTAGTCGGCCCAGAACTGGTTGATGAAGTCGCTCATGGCAAAGGGTCCGGCCCCAGGTTGTTGGATGTCATTCCTCGCCGTCGAAGGGCAGCCGGGCTGCCTCCTCGAAGCGACGAAGGTTGCGGCGGGAATAGGCCCACAGCACGATGCCGGCGAACAGCACGAAGCAGGCTACGGTCGCTGCGGCGCGAATGTCGTTGAGGTCCATGTTCGGGTCTCCTGCGAGTGGCGCTACCGCAGGGCCAGGCCCAGCGATTGCAGATAGGCGATGGTGGCTTCCATCTCGGTCTTGCCCTCCACCTGCTTGCTGGCGGCAGCGATCTCCTCGTCGGTGTAAGGCACCCCTACACGGCGCAGTGCGCGCATGTGGGCGGGCAACGCTTCGGCGTCGACGAGGCGCGTGGCCAGCCAGGGGTAAGCAGGCATGTTCGACTCGGGCACGAGGTCGCGCGGATTCATCAGGTGAATGCGATGCCACTCGTCGCTGTAGCGGCCGCCGACGCGGTGCAGGTCGGGCCCGGTGCGCTTGCTGCCCCACTGGAAGGGATGGTCGTAGACGAACTCGCCCGCCACCGAATAGTGGCCGTAGCGAAGCGTCTCGGAGCGGAAGGGCCGCACCATCTGCGAGTGGCAGCCGTAGCAGCCTTCTCGCAGGTAGATGTCGCGCCCTGCGAGTTGCAGCGCGCTGTACGGCTTGACGCCTTCGATGGGCTGCGTGGTCGAGCGCTGGAAGAACAGCGGCACGATCTCCACCGCCCCGCCGATGGCGATGACGATGAGGATCAGGACGATCATCAGGAAGTTGTTGGTCTCCACCTTTTCGTGGGTGAAGCCGCGTGGGGTGTCGGCAGGCGTGCTCATGGGTCAGCGCTTCTCTTTCTTCGATCAGGCGTGCGAGGGGGCCAGCTCCGGCACCGGTGCACGCACCGACCGGCCGGACATCACCGTCATCCACACGTTCCAGGCCATGAGCAGCATGCCGCTCAGGTACAACAGGCCGCCGCCCAGGCGAACCAGGTAGAAGGGGAAGGTGGCCTTCACGCCCTCCACGAAGGTGTAAGCCAGCGTGCCGTCGGGGTTGACCGATCGCCACATCAGGCCCTGCATGACGCCCGCGATCCACATGGCCGCGATGTAGAGCACCACGCCGATGGTGGAGATCCAGAAGTGCAGTTCGATGGCCGGCACGCTGTACATGCTGGTGCGGCCATAGATGCGCGGGATGAGGTAGTAGAGCGACCCCATCGAGATGAAGCCCACCCAGCCGAGCGCACCCGAATGCACGTGGGCGATGCCCCAGTCGGTGTAGTGGCTGAGCGAGTTGACCGTCTTGATGGACATCATCGGCCCCTCGAACGTGGACATGCCGTAGAACGACAGGGCAACGATGAGGAAGCGCAGCACGGGGTCGGTGCGCAGCTTGTGCCAGGCGCCCGACAGCGTCATCACGCCGTTGATCATTCCGCCCCAGCTCGGCGCCAGGAGGATGAGCGAGAACACCATGCCGAGCGACTGGGTCCAGTCGGGCAGCGCGGTGTAGTGCAGGTGGTGCGGCCCCGCCCACATGTAGGTGAAGATGAGCGCCCAGAAGTGAACGATCGACAGCCGGTACGAATAGACCGGCCGGCCCGCCTGCTTGGGGATGTAGTAATACATCATCCCCAGGAAGCCGGCGGTGAGGAAGAAGCCCACCGCGTTGTGCCCGTACCACCACTGCACCATGGCGTCCTGCACGCCGGCGTAGACCGAGTAGCTCTTCATCCAGCCGGCCGGCATCGAAGCGCCGTTGACGATGTGCAGCAGCGCCACGGCGATGATGAACGCGCCGTAGAACCAGTTGGCCACATAGATGTGGCGCACCTTGCGCTTGGCGATGGTGCCGAAGAAGACGATCGCGTAGGCCACCCACACCACCGCGATGGCGATGGTGATGGGCCATTCGAGCTCCGCGTATTCCTTGCCGCGAGTGAAGCCCATGGGCAGGCTGATGGCCGCCGCGACGATGATCGCCTGCCAGCCCCAGAACACGAACGACGCCAGCCCGGGCGCGAACAGCGGCACCTGGCAGGTGCGCTGCACGACGTGGAAGCTGGTGGCCATCAGCGCACAACCACCGAACGCGAAGATCACCGCGTTGGTGTGCAGCGGCCGCAGTCGGCCATAGCTGAGCCACGGAATATCGAGGTTGAGCTGCGGCCAGGTCAGTTGCGCGGCGATCACCACGCCGACCAGCATGCCCACCACGCCCCACACCACCGCCATGATGGCGAACTGGCGCACCACCGAGTCTTCGTAGATTGCCCTCGCGGGGGAATCCGTTTCGTACGTCTGCTGCATGAGGCCTCTTCTCTCCGAGCTTTTTCTCTGTGGCGCCAGTGTGTTGCGCGCAAGAGGACGGCCTTTTGATTCAGATCAATCGTTGTGCAGGATGCGCTCGCCTTCTCGGTCGACGTCGTCGAACTGGCCACGCTCCACCGCCCAATAGAGCGCCGCCAGCACCAGCAGCACCAGGCCGACTGACAAGGGAATGAGCAGCAGCAGGATGTTCATGATGGGTCAGCCCACGGAAGGCGCCGGCCTCGACAGGCGTGCGGCATTGGCCACCACGACCAGCGAACTGAGCGCCATGCCCAGCCCCGCCAGCCAGGCGGGCAACCATCCGGCCAATGCGATGGGCACGCACACGAAGTTGTAGGCCGCGGCCCAGCCCAGGTTCTGGCGGATCACGCTCAGTGTCTTGCGCGCCTGCAACCAGGAACTTTCAACGGTAGCCAGACGCTCGCCCAGCACGATCAGGTCGGCGCGTTGTTGTGCGAGTGGCGCGGCCTGCCGGCCGAAAGCCATCGACACATCGGCGCGGGCCAGCACCGGGCCGTCGTTGATGCCGTCGCCCACCATGAGCACGCGCCGGCCCTGGGCTTGCAGGGCGCGCAGGTGGTCGAGCTTGTCTTCAGGCCGGCAACCGCCGCGGACGTGTTCGATGCCGATGCGCTGCGCCAGCGCGGCCGCGGCTTCGACGCGGTCGCCGGAAAGCAGGTGCACCTGCAAGCCCTGCGCGCGCAGCCGCGCGACAGTGTCTGCGGCGTCAGGGCGCAGATCTTCCACCAGCACGAAGCTGGCTGCCCAGCCCTGTTCATCGGACAGGTGCACCTGGATCGATGCAACGTCCAGCGGCGACACACCGCACCAGGCCGCCGAGCCGAGCCGCATCGAATGCGGCCGCGCCGTCGCGTCGCCATGCAGCCGCAGGCTTGCCTGCAGGCCTTGGCCGCCGTGCTCGTTGCAATGGACAAGGCGCCAGCGGTCCAGCGCCGGCTCTGCCACGGCATGCCAGGCCTCGGCGAGGCCGCGTGCGGCCGGGTGCAGCGAAGCCGCAGCCATGACCGCCGCGCGCTCCAGCGCTTCGCGCGGGCGCAAGCCACGACGGCAGTAGATGCGATCCAGCCGCGCCGGCTCGCGGGTGAGCGTGCCGGTCTTGTCGAAGACCACCGTGTCGATGCCCGCCAGCGCCTCCAGCGACTGCAGTTCACGCACCAGCACGCCCTCGCGCGCCATGGCACCCGCGCTGGCCAGCATGCTCGACGGCGCGGCCAGGGAGAGCGCACACGGGCAGGTGACGATCAACACCGACACCGCCACCATCAGCGCCTGGCCGTGGCCTTCGGGCCACCACAGCGCAGCAGCCAACGCGGCCGCAACCACGACGAACAGGAGAAAGGGCCGCGCCACCCGATCGGCAAGCTGGACCAGACGCGGCTTGTCGAAGGCGGCGCTGTCCATCAATGCGGCAATGCCGGCCAGGCGCGTGTCGGCGCCGAGTGCCTTCACCTGCATCTGCACGGCGGCGCTCAGGTTGTGCGAGCCGGCCAGCACGAGCTCGCCTCGCGCGCGAGGCAGGGGGTGCGACTCGCCGGTGAGCAATGCCTCGTCGACGAGCGTGTCGCCATCGATCAGGCGGCCGTCCGCCGGAAAGCGCTCGCCGGGCAGAACCTGCAGCACATCGCCCAGGGCAAGTTGCCCGATGGCCACGCGCTCGAAGCTCAGGCCATCCGCCCGGCGACGGCGCGCATCCTGGGGTGCATCGGCGGTCAATCCCTGCAGGGCGATGGCGGTTCGCTCTTTCAGGCGCGCCTCGATCAGCCGGCCACTGAGCAGGAAGAACACGAACATCGAAAGTGAATCGAAGTAGACCTCCTGCCCCAGCGGACCGCCGGGGTCGAAGGTGGCCACGCTGCTGACCACGAACGTGATGCCGATGCCCAGCGCTACGGGCAGGTCCATGCCGATGCTTCGGCGACGCAGATCGCGCAAGGCGCCCCGGAAGAACGGGCCGCTGGAAAAGAAGAGCACCGGCAGGCAGAGCACCCACGACGCCCAGCGCAGCAACTGGGCGCTGTCCGCACTCAGCTCGCCCGGCCGGGCCGTGTACGCGGGGTAGGCGTACATCATCACCTGCATCATGCAAAGCCCGGCCACCAGCCATCGCCAGAGTGCGGTGCGGGCATCGCGCCGCCGTTGCTCGCGCGCCTGCAGATCGCCCGCCGGCGCGAGCCCGTAGCCCGCTGCGGCAGCCGCCCTCACCCACTGCGATGGCCGCGTTGCGCCCGACACCCAGCGCACGCGGGCGCGTTCGTGGCGCGCATCCACATCCACGCGCTCCACGCCTGGCAAGCCGGCCAGCGCCGACTCCAACTGGAACGCGCAAGCCGCGCAATGCATGCCCCGCACCACGAAGTGCGACTCCCAGCGCTGCGGCGGCGCATGGCCTGCCGCCGCCACGGCAGCCGAACCCAGCGGGCGGCTGAACGACGACCAGTGCTGCGGATCGTCGATGGCTTGTGAAAGGTCGGAGGCGTGATCACGCGCGCGCTGAGGTGCAGCCGCCGCGCCACCCATCGCGTCGGCCAGCGGCGGACCGACTGCCAGCGAAACGTCCATGCTCGGCTGGACGATCAACGCACCAGCATCACCGGCGTACTGCAGCGGGCCAGCACCTGCGTGGCGACCGAACCGAGCACGAGGTTGCCCAACGCGCCATGGCCGTGGGAACCCATGACGATCAAATCAAACCCACCTTGCTCGGCAAACGCACAGATCTCGTCGGCGGGCCGCCCGACGCGGTGCGCGTACTCGGCCGCGAAGCCATGTTGGCCGAGGTACGCGCGGATCGGATCAAGCACCTTGCGCGCCTCGTCGTCGTAGTAGCCGCGCAAGACGGGGCCGCTGAGAAACGAGGCCGGATGCGGCGGCACGGGGAACACCGCGGTCAGCACCACATAGCTGCTGTTGGCGCCCAGCGACTCCTTGTGGGTGCCCAGGTAGTCCAGCATGCGCTGCGTGTATTCGCTGCCGTCGACGGCGAGAAGGATTTTCATGAGGCTGCTCCTGGGGTTGGGATCGGTGTCTGCTGTGGGTCAGCGGCTGTGCGCGCGAAATGCGCGGGGCCGATGGCGGGCGAACACGTGAGGAGCAGCTTAGAAGGCGTGAGGGATGGGGGGTTGATGCAGATCAAAGGGCTCGCTAGGGCGAGCGAATGACGGCACGACGTGGCGCGCGAGGCTGCGGGCCAGAAAACAAAAAGCCCCTGATTCCGTTAGGAATCAAGGGCTTGGAATTTTGGTGGCCTGGGGCTCTCCCACAAGATGTCCGCCAACCCGCATGAAATCTAGGTTTCCTCGGTTCAACGCGTCACAGTTACTGCAACAGTTACTGCGCCACTCGTTCGGAAGGAAACCTGCATCCCGCCACGGCCAAGCGTCGCCAGAATAGCAGGAACCACGCAGACGTCCCAGGATGCGCACCATAGATCCACGCGGGTTCAAAGACGGTCAACCCTTCTACTATTAGTCGCCGAGGGATGCGGCAGTTTGCGGAGGCTATGCAACAGGTCCTCGTGCAGACGCGAAAACGCGCGACCAAAAATGGCGGTGCCTTAACGTCCGATTCGGCATGCTGCGGCTGAGCCATGCGAGAAGCCTCGCCAGCTTGCTCGCCGTCAATCTGGATGACCAGAACGATGAAGGCCAAGACCTTTCTGCGAGCACGCCGCTGAGGGCTTGCCGGTCCTTTCAGCGGAGGCTTGGCACGCATTGCCTTTTGACGCGGCAGTGAACTCCCACTTGAGCGAAGTCGAACTCGCAGAACGGTCGGATCGCGCCCGTCGGCTTGTGCGGCAAAGCTAAGTGCAGGAGGTAGAGGCGCTTCTGGCCCGGGCCAGCGGATGCCGAAATGCTTGGTGCCATCGTCGCGTTTGGCGAAGCGACTGTCCGCAGCACGAAATATGTCCAGCTCGATCTCCAATTGAAGGGAGTACGGCTCGACCTCGGTGCGACTGATCACCAAGCTGCCCGGAAATGAATATGAGTGGCGCTCTTCTGGTCATGAGCTCAACCCTGGCCCACTAAACCTGATTCGCACTTGCAATGCCGGGCGCTTCCGCCGCGTACATCTGGCGCGCCGCTCGCGCATTTAGGTCATTCGTGCGGCGAACGGCACGCGCCGCCACTTCAACTACACCTCGCAACAGGGCTAATTTGGCAAGCATAGCGCCCATCCGCGAGAGTTGCTCCGCGTATCGGGTGCACCGAATCTCAAGAGCCCTAGCGTTTAGCACCTCGCATAGCGTGCCAGCCCTATTGCAACCAGCCGTAAATTAAATCGTAGACGATGCATCAAGAGTGGCGGGCATATTGCCTGCTCAACAGGCCAACCTAAGACCGCACCCTACCTTGCCTTGCTCTTCTGCAAATTCCATGCGATCTGGCAAGCGATCATATAGTTGCAGATGGGTCTGAGCTTTCAAAATATGGCCAAGTCGACCTTCACAGCGCAGGGCTCGCGCCTTTGACAAATCACGTCATTGACGCATCCCGGGTGCCCACAATTATCCACGCCCTGCACCGCGCTCAGGCACGAAGTGCATTGCGACCGACGAGACTCAATGATGGCATATGCATTCAATTATTGCGATGCGGCAGCAGTGATTTTAATTTTGACGTCCGACGACCGTCATCGACGACTGTAAGCGCAAATCAACTCCGTGGAATTGGGTGAGCTTCGAAAGCTCTCGATGGCTTGTGAGTCGGATCTTTTTGCGAGATTCCTTCATTGCCGCTTTTTTTGATTCGACTCAAAACCGAACGCCATCCTTGATTTTTCGTCCAGATCAAATTTAGGCAAACCTCGCCCCAGGCAATTTCGCCATGCAAATTTCAGAGGCCGGCCGGTGTGAGCGTTATCTGGTGGTGTTATTGCAAGGTTCGCGAGGGCGTTATCCGCACTCATTTTCCGATCCAAGTTTCGGCCCCATCCCCACGTTACTGCAAGAAATCGATGCAGGCCTTGATCGGTTCGAAGTTCGTCCCCCATGGAAAGGGCAGGATGCGGACGATGAAGTCGTTCGCATAAGAGAGCAAACGCCCATTTCTGGCCACAGCTGCTGGATCACTGTGCGATGAGGAAGCCCACTTAGCACACTTCCCGGTGCATCCCAAACTTGTCAGATCTGACGCGACTCCTTCGTTGCCTTTTGGGGAATGCTGATTTATTTGAATCAGCGGCGCTTGTCCGTCCAATTTAACTGCCGATTTGCGATGCGCCTCTTCAAAATGCCTCCGGTGGGCCCGTTCTGACTTGAAATTGGTGAGCGCGCTAGAGATCTCGACGCTGCGAGCCGGCGGCGCTGGTCAAGCGCCTTTGACTCATGGCGAAGGCAAGAATGTTCCACGGGCAATAACGTCAAAGGGCGACCGACGGATTTGAAGCCTCTGCCGTGAGGCGCCGTTGGTGTTTCCTCGACCCTGCCGTCAACCGTCAACCGTCAACCGTCAACCGTCAAACTTCGAACGCGAATTGGCCGCGTCGGCGCAGCATCGAACCCGAAGTTTCGCAAGCGAAGCGCTCGGCAACGAAGTTGACCGTGGGCTGTTCTTCGCGTGCAGAGCCCACGGCAGGCGTCCGAGGAACTACGTGCACGAAAGGCGTCGCAAGCGAAACGTTCGTGAGCGTATGCACCCGATTCCGGAGACTAGTTCGACAACGTATTCGCGCTTCGCATTCGGAACTTGTTGGATGCCGTAGCTGCAGCTTGGTCGATCTGAAAAGCTTCGTACGCGAGCGCTTCCCAGCCTCGATCGCGAAACTTCGCCCCCGCAATCGATGACTGCGAAGAGGAGGGAAACAGGTGACAAGACGCCGATGGGACTTTCGCGAGCGACGCCTTCGCAGGCGCATGTTCCGCTGACGAGAATTTTCGTGTTCGGAGCTTGGCGAGACGGCAGGATGGCAGCACCCCACTAGACGCCTTGCTGACCCTGCTCACCAATATCGTTTGCTTTGACCGTCTGCAGATTGACCACGCGTTCGTGGATGCCTGGAAGCGAGACACGGGCCGGCTGTCTCCTCTTGAGAACCTCGAGGTACTCGAAGTCGTCGACTACTCGCCGAGCGGTGGTCAAGTCGGTCAGTTCCGCAAAGTGATGCTCGGGGAGTTGTGCGTCACGCCATCGTTAAGCTCGTCAATGCAAAGGATCCAAGACGAATGGTCAGAGAGCCGCGGAGCGTCTGATCCGCATCTATCTGCGTTAGTTTGGGGGACTGCGGGCATGCTTGCACGAAGTCACGTGACGGCTACCCCCTACTACGGTCATCCTCTTCGGCGGCGATTGATAGCCGAGACGCGAATGTTTTTGCCAAGGAACAGCGCTGTGGAGCAGTTCGAGGCGTTTGTCCGAACGAAGCGCACAAAGATGTTTAGGTATCGAGCGGAGCAACTCACTGGAACTCTAAGCCATTTGGTGCTGCCACCGATCGCTGTGAACGTGATCGAGGAATCGTCCAGCATTGAAGACTTGATTCCGACCGCATTGCAAGTGCGCGATCAAAATGTACGAGAACATTCTCGGCATCATTCGAGGCGCCGGTCGCAGCATTGAGCAGAGCTCATCGCGCACACGTGCATTAGACGAAGAGACATTGCGTGACATGTTTCTTGTGCCTTTGAACGCACACTTCGGAAACGCAACGGGAGAGGCCTTCAACGTCAACGGTAAGACCGACATATTGATTCGACACGAGGCGGGGAACCTTTTCGTCGCAGAGTTCAAGATCTGGGGCGGGGACAAACACTTTCTCGCGACGATTGATCAGCTTTTGAGCTACTTGTCGTGGCGTGATACCAAAACGGCCATCGTTGTATTCAATCGGAACGTCGGATTCTCAGCAGTCGTCGCTAAGATGCGTGAGCTTGTCAGGACGCACCCATGCTATGTGAGCGGTCCCACGCGACTCGACGAGACGAGCGACAGCTTTGTCTTTTCGTTGCCGCAGGACCAGGACCGTCGAGTAAACATTGCGCTGTTAGCTTTCGACATGGGGGCTAAGACATGAGCCCTTGCTTTCGACTCTGGGTGGCGATCTACGGCTAGCTTTTGAGCGGTCCGTGGTTTCGCCGACCACCTGAGCCCTTCGAAAGACTTGGCGCTCGCGCGCGAACACGATCCATCTTCGTGACTCCCGCGGTCACATGGCTCCCGTTCGATCTCTGACGTTGCCAAACCGAGGGCGACTGGGATGACGGAGAAGCGCCGAAATGCGGCCGCTCGCGTCGCAAGCGGGGAGCGTCGGCTTTCGCTGCACAACGGTCTTCGCCGGTTCATCTACCGAAGCGACGGGGCTCCTTTTGCGGTCGTCGCGAACTGCTCAAAGTGACGCTTGGATGAGCTCGATAAAAACTCGGCCCTCCTTCATCCCAAGCCGTGCGCTGCAAACATCTTGTCCATCCACGACTGGCGAACGTTCCCTGTCAGGATCTCGTCGCGGATGGCACGCTCCGCCGCGGCCGTGCGCTCCGCCGCACTCATCAGGCGATCCGCTTCGGAGGGCGCGAAGACAACGAGACCATCTTCGTCACCCACGATCACGTCGCCAGGCTGCACCACCTGACCACCGATGCTCACCGGAACGTTGATCGATCCTGGGCCGGTCTTGAACGGTCCGCGGTGCGTTGCCTCCCGCGCATAGCAAGGAAAGTCGGCCTCAAGGAATGCGGCGGAATCCCGAATGGCGCCATCGACGACGAATCCGGCGCAACCCCGTTGTTGTGCGTAGGTCATCAACAACTCGCCGACGATCGCGTTATTCGTAACCCCACCTGCGTCCACCACCAGCACGTGACCGGGCGAGATCATGGAGAGCGCCTTGTACGTCAGCAGATTGTCGCCTGCGCGTACCTTGACGGTCACGGCAGTACCGATCAGCTTTCGTGACCGATGGAAACGACGCAAGCCAAGGATGCCCTCGAGGCGCCTCTGGTTGTCGCTGATGTGGGACGTGGGGACGCCGAGAAAGGCATCGACCAATTCCTTGCGGGGTGCTGGTGAAACCTCGTTGATCGTGAAGTTTTCGTTCATGGCGTTGGGCCTCAATGTGCTCGGAGGTCTGACAGGAATTTGCGGGCGCGATCCGTCTGCGGTGCGGAGAAGAAGCGCTCGGGTTCGGCGGTTTCGACGATGCGCCCCTGGTCCATGAACCACACCCGGTCGGCGACTTCGCGTGCGAAGTTCATTTCGTGGGTCACGCACATCATGGTCATCCCATCGCGCGCGAGCGCCTTCATGACCTGCAGCACCTCGCCGACCATTTCCGGATCGAGCGCGCTGGTGGGTTCGTCGAACAGCATGGCCGGAGGATCCATGGCGAGCGCTCGGGCAATCGCGACACGCTGCTGCTGACCACCAGACAACTGGGTGGGAAACGCATCAATCTTGGCGGCCAAGCCGACGCGAGCGAGAAGTTGCTCTGCCCGCTCCCTCGCCTCCGTTTTGCTGCGCTTCAAAACGATCGTCGGCGCAAGCATGATGTTCTCGGCCACCGACAGATGAGGGAACAGGTTGAAACTCTGGAACACGAATCCGACGTGGCTGCGGAACTTGTTGAGATCGAGCGACCGCGCATGGATGTCCTGCCCGTCGAACGTGATCCGCCCCTTCTGGATTTCCTCGAGGCGATTGACGGTGCGAATGAGCGTCGACTTGCCCGACCCCGAAGGCCCGCAGACCACCACCACCTCGCCTTTGCCGATCTCGGCATCGATGTCGTTGAGGGCGTGGTAGTCCGAATACCACTTGTTGACGCGCTCGAAACGGATCATGGAAGAAGCAGATGTCATGGCATCACTCCGCGATTGCGGGAACGGCAATGGGTAGGGATGGCGTCGCCGCAGCAGCCGGCGCGCCCATGCGCCGGCGGGCGACCCGTCGCTCCAGGTGGCGCGCGAGTTGTGTCAGCGTGAAGCACAGCACGAAATAGATCGCGGCCAGGATCGCGAAGACCTGGAACGGCTTGGTCATCAGGGAACTGTTGATCTGGTTCGCCGCGAAGGTCAGTTCGTTGACGCTGATGACGTAGCCCAGCGACGTTTCCTTGATGGTCGAGACGAACTGGCTCAGCATCGAGGGGACCATGTTGTAGAGCGCCTGCGGAAGGACGACCCTGCGCATCGCCTGCATGTAGCTCAGACCCACAGCGCGCGCGGCTTCGGTCTGGCCTTTCGGAAGCGAATCGATGCCGGCACGCACGATCTCCGCGATGTATGCGGCCTGGTAGACCACCAGCGTCACGAGCATCGTGCTGAAGCCGCTGACCGGGCGGCCCAACAAGGCCGGCAGGAAGAAATACACCCAGAAGATCAGCATGAGCAGCGGCACGCCGCGCATCACGTAGACAAGAGCGGTGGCGGGCCAGTACAGCCACCTGAACGGGCTGATGCGGGCGAGCGCCAGGACCACCCCGAGCGGAAACGCGAGAGCGACGCCGAGCACGGAGAGGATGAAGGTGATCGCGAGGCCGCCCAGCGGCCCGTTGGGGTACTGCCCCACGAGCAACAGGGGCCCGTGCTCACGCAGGATGCTCAGGATGTCGTTCATGGCTATCTCGCCGCAAGGGCCCAGCGACGCTCGGCCAGATTGCCGGCGAGCATGATTAGGAGCGAGAACCCGAGATAGACGACTGTGGTGAAGAGATAGATCTCCACGGTCTTGAAGGTCTGGGTTTCGATCTCTCGCGTGGCATAGGTCAGTTCCGCGACGCCGATCGTCATCGCCAGCGCCGTGCCCTTGAACAGCAGCACCGTGTGGTTGACGAGCGTCGGCAGCGCGATCCGAAGCGCCTGCGGCAGGACAACGAGGCGGAAGGACTGCAGATAGCTCAATCCCAATGCCCGGGCGGCCTCGAGTTGCGACTTGGGGATCGCGCGGATGCCGCCGCGCAGGTCTTCGGACACGTAGGCCGACATGGCGAGCGAGATGGAGATCGTGGCGAAGATGAACTCGCCGCCGTGGCGATTGATCCAGACCTGCAGCTCGGCCGGAAGCAACGCGGCAATGCCGAAGTACCACAGGAAGACCTGCACCAGCATCGGCACGTTCTGGTGGTACTCCACCCAGGCGGCCACCAGGCCGCGCGCCACGCGGCTCGTGGTCATGCGCGCAAGGGCGAGCAAGGTCCCGATGAGCATGGCCAGCAACCACGCGAGAGCCGTCAGCTCCAGCATCGTGACCAGTCCGTTCGCGATCATCCGCGGGTAGTCGCCGCGCAGAAGCACCGAGAAATCGACGGGATTCATGGGGACGGTATCGCCGGGCGCTAGCCCTTGATCGGCTCGATCTTGAAGCCGCGACGCATGTCGTACGTCGTGCCGGTGCCCAGCCACCTGTCGAAGATCCTCGTGGCTTCACCCGACTTCTCCATGGACTCCAGCACCTCGTTGACCTGCTTGAGCATCGCCGGTTCGCTCTTGCGAACGCCGATGCCCCAAGGTTCGGAGAACAGTTCCGGCTCCAGGATGTCGATCGGCGCCGTTGCCTGGACTTCCTTCTGCCACTTCACTAGCACCAGTTCCGAGACCGCGATGCCGTCCGCCTTGCCCTGCTGCAGGGCCAGGAAGACGGCAGGCGGGTCCTGGTAGGTGACGGTCGTGACATTGGGGATCACCTTGCGGGCGCCGGCCTCCGACGTGGAGCCCTTGGCGGCGGCGACGCGCTTGCCCGAAAGGTCTGCCGGCTTCTTGTAACCGTCGACCCGCCGTGTCGCCACCTTCGTCAGGCTCACGTAGTAGCCGTCGCTAAACGCGATCTCCTGCGCCCGTTCCGGCGTCCAGCCCAGGTTCGCCGCGAGGACATCCACGCGACCCTGCTGCAACTCGGGGATCCGGGCGGGCACGGCCACCATCTTCACTTCGAGCTTCACGCCCAGGCTCTTAGCCAGGGCGGCGCAGAAATCGACGTCGTAGCCCTGGATTTCGCGCGTCTGCGGATTCGGGAAGCTGAACGGCTCGGCGATGCCCAGGGTGCCGCAAACCAGCGAGCCTCTTTGCTTGATGTCGGCCAGTTGATCGGCATGAGCCAATCCAGCGGAAAGCGCGGCCACTGCGGCAAGGGCAAGCGATGGGATGGAAAGCTTATGCATGGTTGGTTTCCTTCAAAGTGGTCGGAGCGGTCACGAGGGACGAAATGGCCTGGGCAAGCGCGGAACAGCCCGCCTCAATCTGTTCGATCGACGTCGCGAAGGACATTCGCACATAGCCGGGCGCACCGTACGAGCTGCCGTCGATGGCGGCCACGCCGGCTTCGTCGAGAAAGAACATGATGACGTCCAAGTCGTCGGCGAGCGTCTTTCCGGATGTCGTCCTGGCGCCAATGAGGCCGGCCACCGACACGAAGGCATAGAAGGCACCGTCCGGTCGGGGGCAACGAATGCCGGGAATCTTGTCGAGCAACTCGACCATCCGGTCACGCCGCGCCTGAAACAAGGCCTTGGCCTCGGCCACGCAATCCTGCGGACCTTGCAGTGCAGTGACGGCGGCGACCTGGCTGACCGTGGTGGCGCACGACACGCTTTGCGTGAGCAAGAGCGTGATGGCTTTGATGAGCGGCACAGGCCCGGCGCCGTAGCCGATCCGCCAACCCGTCATCGCATAGGCTTTCGATACGCCGTTGACGATGAGAAGACGGTCTTTCAGCTTCGGCTCGACCGCTGCGATCGAGACGTGACGCACGTCCCCGTACGAGAAATGCTCATAGATTTCATCGGTCATCAGCCAGACATGGGGGTGGCGCAACAGAACGTCGGCCAGCGCCTTCAGCTCCTCGGGCGAGTAGATCGCACCGGTCGGATTGTTCGGAGAATTCAGGATCAACCAGCGCGTGCGAGGTGTGATCGCCTGATCCAGCGCATCGGCGGACAGCTTGAATCCGGCGCTCTCGTCGCACTGCACGATCACGGGCGTTCCCCCGTGCAACGCAACCATGTCCGGGTAGGACACCCAGTACGGCGCGGGAACGATGACGTCGTCCCCGTCGCCGACCGTGGCTGCAAGCGCGCTATAGATAATGTTCTTGGCGCCGCACCCCACCACCAACTGCTCGGGCCCGTAGGTCAGGCCGTTCTCCCGCTCCAGTTTCTCGGCAATGGCCCGGCGAAGCGCCGGGATGCCGGCCGAAGCCGTGTATCGCGTCTGACCGGAGGTCAGGGCGGACACCCCCGCCTCCACGATATGCGAAGGCGTGGGGAAGTCTGGCTCCCCAATGGTGAAGTCGATGATGGTGCGACCCGCGGCGCGCAGTTGATCGACGCGGAGCTTGGCGCCCATGCTCGGGGATGGCTTCACGGAATCGAGGCGGCTTGCGAGCGGGTAGGTCATGGGAGGCTTTGCGTTCGGTGTGAGCGCAATTCTTCATGGACATCCGATTCGAAAAAAGCGATATTTTTGAATTCAAAGCAATCACTTTTTTCGATGCATATCGGGTTAGCCCCAGGACCACGCACCATGATGACGTTCAAGCAACTAGAGGCGATCTACTGGGTCGTGCGGCTCGGAGGCTTTGCCAAGGCGGCGGAGAAGTTGCACACCACGCAGTCCGCCGTCTCCAAGCGCATCCAGGAACTGGAAGCCTTGTTCGATACGCCCCTGTTCGACCGCACCCTGAGGACCTCGCGATTGACGGAAAAGGGAGAGGAGATGGTGGCCGTCGCCAAGCGGCTGCTAGAGCAGCGCGACTTGGCCGTCGAGCAGTTCCAGAAGCCCGAGATCGTGGAGCGCCAGTTCAGGCTCGGGATCACCGAACTGACGGCAATGACATGGCTGCCCAAGCTGGTGGCGAGGATCCAGGCCTTCTATCCCAGGGTCACCATCCGGCCTGCGGTGGAGACCGGCCTCGCGCTGCGCGACAAACTCCTGGCCGACGAACTGGACCTCGCCATCGTTCCCGATGCGTTCCAAGAGCCGCGCTTCACCGCCCACCCGGTCGGCACCGTGGAGGTGGTCTGGATGTGCAAGCCGGGCTTCGTGGAAACACGAAGGCCGCTGAGGCTGCATGAACTGGGCAGGTACCCCTTGCTCCTGCAGACCCAGTCCGCGACGAACATGGTGCTCGACCGCTGGCTCGACTCGCAGGGCGTGAGGCTGACGAGTTCGATCAGCAGCAACAACATGCTGGCGCAGATCGGCATGACGGTCTCGGGATTGGGTATCACCTACCTGCCGCTGCAATGCCTCAACCCGATGATCGAGAGCGGCATGCTTGCAACCATCAAGGTGACGCCTTCCGCGCCGGAAATGGCGTATGTGGCCATGTACCGTTCAGAGCAGCGAAGCTCGCTCGTCAAATCGATAGCCATGCTGGCGCAGGAATGCTGCGACTTCTCCAGCATGTTCCAAACAGAGGAATCGGTTGCCAGAGGGACGTAGTCGCTTTTCGACAAAACTCTGGATCAAGACGTCGATTGGTCGGCTATCAGGCGATTGGACCTCCTCCACCAAGGCCCGCCCTTGGCCGCGATACGGCGCTCGCACGGTAAGACCGCAACGGGCACTGACGGGCATGTCGCGGTGCGCCGCGGAACTTCGGCTTTCGCTGCAGAGCAGCCTACCCCTCAGAACCCGGTCAAAACCCGAAGAGGTCTGGGCGTTGCCCATCCAACCACTCAATGGGGCCCTCGCTCCACCCGATCAAATGCGCCCCGAAGCCGCTCTTCATGTAGACGTTCGCGTCCGGTTCGATCACGCAAAAGCCCCCCGCAAGAACCAGTTGGCCATTGACCTGGATGCCACCTCCGAGCACGAAGATTTCAATGAGGCTGCGTGCACGGAACGCCGGTACGCACGTCCCCGGTATGAGCGTGAGCGCGGCATTGCGGAAGTCATGCCGCGTTCCGCGGTAGTCGCAGATCAGCTGTCGCGACATGCCTGCCACCGCCGTCGGCCACGCTGGTAGCTTGGCGAGCGTCAGACTGACGTCTGGCGACTCTTCCGGGCGCGGATTCAGAAAGGTTTCGGTCCTTCCGCCCGCGTGCAAGTGCGGCGCTTCCTGCTCCCCGACACCTGGCGCATAGAGAACCGGGCCATCCAGTCGTGATGCCATCATCGTCGGCACGTAGGCGATCGCGTCGTGCGTGGCGGCCGGCATGTTGATGCCCATCTGACCCGCGACGGTAGTGCCGGCGTAATCGGTCAGCCCGCCGCTGAGCATGTAGCTGAAGGCGATGTCGACGTGGTGATGCAGGCCGGAGGAGCTCATGGTTTCAAACCCGAGCAGGCCAAGGAAGCGGCCCGTCTCGCGGTTTTCATGAACGGCGGCCATGCGCAGCCCGGGGCGGGACGCATCGACCCAGCGCAACTGTTCACGGTGCGTGGCATAAACGCGATCGGCTCGTGTGGAAATCAGGGGAGCGAGGGACATGGAGTTCTCCGTGGGAAGTCAATCGGCGTGCCCGCCCCCTGGGACAGGAAGGTCGGAGCAACAATGGAAGGCCGGTGTGGGCGCGAATGAACGAGACTCGCCAGCGCTACAGCGCGACCGTGGAAAGCCAAGGCACGGCAGCGATCACGATCACCCCCACCAGCAAGGCCGCCAGGTAAGGCCAGATCGCCCGCACCACGTCGTCCGGACGTGCGTCGCCGATGCGGCACGCAATGAAGAAGCCAACGCCAATCGGCGGCACCATCAGCCCGACGTTCATCGCACAGACGATCACCATGGCGTACTGCACGTCGTTGATGCCGAGCTTCTTCGCGATCGGGAACATGATCGGTGCCAGCAACAGGACCGCGGGAAGCCCTTCGAGCAGGCATCCCAGCAGCAGAAACACCAGAATCGACACGGCCATGAAAGCAATTGCGCCACCGGGCAATGTCGTGAGGAACACCGACAACTGCTGCACCACGCCGCTTTGCGTGATCGCCCAAGCCATCGCGGAGGCCGCACCCAACACCAGCAACACGGCACCCGACAGCGCGGCAGTGTCCACCAGCATGTCGTAGAACTTGCGCACGCCAATGCCGCCGTACATCAGCTGTCCGATCAGCAGCGCATAGGCCACGGCCACGCTGGAGACCTCGGTGGCCGTCGCGACCCCCTCCCCCACGGCACTGCGAATCAGGAAGGGCAGTACCAGCGCAGGCGCAGCCACCAGTAGCAGGCGCCCGACCACTCGAAGCGGCGATCGTACGGCGCCGCGCATGTCCTCGTGCCGCGCTTTCCAGCGCGCGAGGGCCACCAACGCCACAAGCAGCACCCCTGCCACGACAAAGCCCGCGTTGAACAAGCCCGCAATTGACACGCCGGCCACCGCGCCCAGCACGATCAGCACGATGCTCGGCGGCACGGTGTCGGCCATGGCCGCGCCGGTGGCCAACAGCGCCACCATCTCGCCGGGCTTGTGACCGCGGCGCTTCATCTCGGGGAAGAGCGCCGGCGCCACGGTGGCCATATCGGACACCTTGGAACCCGAAATGCCCGAGACGATGAACAGCGAACCCAGCAGCACATAGGACATGCCAGCCTTCACGTGTCCGATCAGCGACGCGAGGAAGTTGATGATCGCCTTGCCCATGCCGGTGTGGTCGAGCACGCAGCCCAGCAACACGAAGATCGGGACCGACACCAGCACCAGCGAGGACATCCCTTCGTCCATGCGCCCCACCACCACCTGCAGCGGGATATGGGTCGAGAAGGCCAGGTAGCTTACCGCGCCCACCGCAAAGCAGAACGCGATCGGCACCCCTGCGGCCAGGCAGACCGCAACGAATCCGACCAGGAAGATGAGGATGTTGAAGGTCCCCAACTGCGCGAGCTGGGGCGACATCAGCCAGCAGGTGCCGGCGACGGCCATGGCCACGACCGCCGCCACCGCCAGTGCCTGGAAAGATACGCTGCGACGGGCATAGAACAGCACCAGCACCAGCATCCCGACGAAACCAAAGGCCAGCGCCCCGACCCGGAAGGCGTTGGGAATGTCCAGCGCCGGCGTGCGAATGAACCACTCCTCCTGGGCATAGCTCAGGGCGGGCTCGATCAATGCCAGCAGCACGGCCGCCACCGCAACCAACGCAAAGGCATGGACGAACTCGCGGGCGCGAGGCGGCAGCTTTTCCGCAAAGAGCGTCAGGCGCAGGTGTTCGTTGCGGTGCACGGCGATGATCGCGCCGATCATGGCCAGCCAGATGAAAGCGATCGACACCGCCTCGTCCATCCAGGTCACCGGCAGTGTGAAGAGGTAGCGCGAGGTCACGCCGGCAAGCAGCAGCAAGGTGATGGCCGCGACCAGGCCCGCACCCGCGATTTCCAGCGGCCGCATCCAGCGCGTGCCCAACCGGGCGGCGCTTGGTTCCATGCTCTCGCCGTCGGAACCCCATGCCGGCACTTCGGCCACCGGCTGACCCATTGGCACGCTCATGACTTCAGCCCAGCTTGCCGGCCGATCGTTCGAGCAGACCCCAGGCCTCGTCGCCGAGCTTGCCCTTCCATTCGGCGTAGAAGCCACCGGCGCGCAGCTTCTCGCGGAAAGCATCGGGCTTGGGCGCGCTGAAAGTCATGCCCTTGGACGCCAGTTCCTTCTGCATCGACTCGGCCTGCTCGGCAAGATCGGTACGCTCTGCAAGTGCGGCCGCATTGATGTTGCGCGCGACGATCTCGCGCAGGTTGGTGGGCAGGCGTTCCCATGCACGCCGGTTGCCCAGGAACCAGAAGCCGTCCCACATGTGGTTGGTCAGAGCGCAGAACTTCTGCACCTCGTACATCTTCAGCGCCATGACGCCGGTGAGCGCGTTCTCCTGGCCGTCCACCACCCGGGTCTGCAGCGCCGTGTACAACTCGGAGGCGTTGATGCCGACCGGTGCCGCATCAAAGGACTTGAACATCGAGGTCCACAGGGGCGACACCGGCACGCGGATCTTGAAGCCCTTGAGGTCGTCCGGCGATTTGATCTGCCGGGTGCCCGAGGTCACCTGGCGGAAGCCGTTGTCGAAGATCCTGTCCATCGCCACCAGGTTGGCCTTGCCGATCTGTCCCCGGATGTACGCACCCAGATCACCATCCATCGCCTTCCAGACCGTCGGGTAGTCGCTGAAGGCAAAGCCGATGCCGCTGATGGCCGCGTGAGGCACCAGCGTGGCCAGGATCAGCCCCGACAAGGTCATGAACTCGATGCCGCCCGCGCGCAACTGGCTCAGCATGTCGGTGTCGGACCCCAACTGGCTCGCGGGGAACACCTGGATGTCGACCCTGCCGTTGGTCTCGGCCTTCACCTTCTCGGCCATCTCCTTCGTGCGAATGTTGAGCGGATGCGCCGGTGGCAGGTTGTTGCCGTACTTGTAGGTGAACTCGGCCTGCTGGGCCATGGCAAAGCGGGCGGGCAGCGCGACGCCCAGGGTGCTGGCGGCGGCGACCTTCACGAGGCTGCGTCGTGTGATGGACATGGTTGTCTCCTGTCTTCTGGTGAGGTGGGGATGGAGTGCCGCAGCCCTCAGGCTGCGAGTGCCGGAGCTGGCTCAAACAGGTTGCGAACGAGCACGCCGCTCGCGAGAAAGCCGCCGTCGACGGCCAGGGTGTGACCAGTGATGTAGTCGCTGCGCGCCGAGGCCAGGAACAGAACCGCCTCGGCGATGTCCTCCGGCGTGCCGAAGCGCCGCATCGGGATCATGTCGGCGTAGGAAGACTGGTGGCCGTTGCCGCTCACGCTGCGCACCATCGGCGTGTCGATGGGGCCGGGCGCGATCGCATTGACGGTCACTCCGGATTCGGCGACCTCGATCGCGAATTGCCGCGTCAGTGCGATGAGCGCCGCCTTGGAGGTGCCGTAGGCGAGCCGTCCGGTGCCTGCCCGCACGCCACTGATCGAGGCGATGTTGACGATGCGCCCCCAGCCCTTCTTGCGCATGTGCGGCAGCGCGTGCTGGATCAGCAGCATCGGCGCCGTGACATTCACCGCCATCGTCGTGTTCCAGTGGTCGACGGGGTAGTCCGCAGCCGGAATGGTGCGGGCGATGCCGGCGTTGTTCACCACGATGTCCGGTGGGCCATAGGTGTTCGTCATGGCGCGCAACGCGTCCGGCAAGTTGGCAATTTCGGCCAAGTCGACCACGACCGCCTGCGCTCGCCCCCCGGCCTGGCAGATGGCATCCGCCGCATCGGCTGCGCCGGCGGCATCGCGGTCAGCGACATAGACGCGTGCGCCCTCCTGGAGCGCGAGCTGCAACGCGACCTGCCGACCGATGCCACTGGCCGCTCCGGTGACCAGGGCAACGCGCTCGTTGTGCTGTGAGGTGCTCATGAATATGGTTCAAAATGTGATTCGATTACTGAATCGTCACACCCCATTACCCGGAAATAAAGGGCTTTTATGCGAGTGAATATGCAAATGGGTTCATCATTTGAACCTGAGATTCAGGGTAAACCAGCATCCGAAAGCGGGTCTACGGCCGCCGAAGAAACGCCCGGCGCCCAGACACTGCGCCGCGGCCTGGCGATCCTCAAGCTACTCGCGCGCTACCAGCCCGCCGGCCTGCGCATGAGCGAGATCGGCCGCAAGCTCGAACTGAACAAGGCGACGGCGGTGCGCCTGACGCGCACGCTGGTCGAAGAACGCTTCGTGAGCCAGGACCCCGGCACCCGCAGCTACCGACTGGGACCGGAATCCTTTGCCGTCGGGCTGGCGGCTGAGCCCGCCTACGAATTGCAGCGCATGGCGGCGCCGGTGCTGCGCTCATTGGCCATCGAAACCGGCGAGTGGGTGTTCTTCGCGGTGCGTCAGGGCTTCGATGCGATCTGCCTGTCCCGCGAGAGTGGCGACATCGCCTACCCCGGGTCGGCGATGAAGGTCGGAGACCATTTCCCGATTTGCGTCGGTTCCGGCGGCATTGCCATGTTGGCCGCGCTGGGCGACGACGAGATCGAACAAGCCATCTCGCAACGGGCGGAAGTCACCGCGCGCGACTATCCGAGCATCACTCCGACCGTCGTTCGCGAACTGGTGCGCGAGACGCGAGAGAAGGGCTACTGCGTCATCCCGGGCATCATGGTTCGGGGCTATTGGGGCTTGAGCGTGCCCTTGCTGCGGCAAGATGGAAGTCCCGTGGCCTCCATGATCCTCGTGACGACGGAGGCGCGCTTGAGCACGACCCGCAGGGTGGTGCTGGGCGAGCGCATGCGACGGCTGGCGCACGACCTGATGGTTCGAGCTGAGCACAAAGATACTGGCGACCGTTGACGCGCGGAGAGCGTCGAATTGAACATTGATCTGGAGAATAGCCCCCATCAACAGGCTGCTCCAGGTTGCAGCCCTTCGTCCGAGGGCCGGAGAGCGACTGCAACCCGCCCCATGACTGTTATTCGCGTGCGTGAGTCGGCGGACTGGAATCGCTGCAAGCCGCCCTACTACGCCTTCACGTAGTGGCGTGCATCAAGGCTTCCTCCCGCAGGCGATAGCCTCTTCGACACAAGCCGGCCCGGGCACAGCCCGTCAAACGTCCAGCACCTGGAAAGTGCGCACCCCTCACCGGAGCAGTTTCCAGCCACCATCGACGACGAACTCGGCGCCGGTGATGTACCCCGCATCATCGGACGCCAGGAAGGCGATCAGGTTCGCAACGTCCTGGGGCGTGCCCGCCGGGCCGAGCGGAATGCGATCGGCCGAGGCCCGCGCTTCGCCGCTGCCCGTGTTGCCGCTTCGCTGCGCACGTTGCGCCACGATGCTGTCCAGCATGGCCGTGTCCGTGCGGCCGGGATGCACCGAGTTGCAGCGGATGCGCTTGCCGCCTTGGCTCCCGAACAAGGCGACTGACTTGGTCAGCTGGGTGACGCCGCCCTTGCTCGCACCGTACGCGACGCTTTGCGTCGTTGGGTAGTACGTTCCCACAGAGGACAAGTTGACGATTGCACCCGCCCCCCGTCGAGCCATCGCCTTCATCGCCTCGCGACAGCCGAGGAAGGTGCCGTCGAGATTGACCGCCATCACGCGGCGCCATTCCTCCAGAGTGGTGAGTTCCAGCGTGCCGGACACCACGTCGCCCACGATGCCCGCCGCGTTCACCAGCACATCCAGCTTGCTGTGCCGCTCGAGGATGTGCGCGAAGACGGAACTCCAGCTCGCCTCCGACGTGACGTCGAGCATGACGGACTCCACCGTCGAGGTTCTTGCTCCGAGGTCCTCCGACTCGCGAAGATCGGCAGCAATGACGGTACCGCCTTTTTCGGTGAACAAACGGGCCGTCGCGGCGCCAATCCCGCCTGAAGCACCGGTGACCAGGACAACGCGGGCGTCGAACTTTCCCATGTCGCTCTCTTGGCCTCAGTCGAACTTCATGCCGGCATCGACGGCGATCTTTCGCCACGCCTGGATGTCCTTGGCATTGTCCGCATTGCGTTGCTCACCTGGAATGAACTCGGCCGTGATGCCCCAGTCCAGCAGCTTTGCCGATACGGCGGGATCGGTGATCGTCTGCTTCACGGCATTAGCCAGCTTGTCGAGGATCGGCTTGGGCATGTTTGGAGGCGCGAACATGGCCCAGCCCGTCCACTGGTCGAAGTCGACGCCTTGCGCCTTGTAGGTCTCCACATCCGGGAAGCCCGCGGTGGGCCGAGAGCACAGCGCCACCGGATGGATCTTTCCGCTCCGAACCGCGGCCGTACCGGTCGCCATGTCGAGCCAGGCGGCCTTGATCTCGCCGCCCAGCATCGCCGTCATAACCGGCGCCGAACCTTTGTACGGAACGTGGCTAAGCTTGACACCGGTCTTCTGGCTCAGCACCTCCGCACAGAAGTGCCCCGTCGAACCAAGCCCCCAGCTTCCGTACTGCAGAGGCTCCGGACTCTTGCGCGCATAGTCCAGAAACTCCTTCAGGTTCTTCACTGGAACATCGTTTCTCACCAGGAGCACGATGGGCGAGGTTCCAATGCCGGCGATGGTGGTCAGGTCCTTCACGGGGTCGTAGGGAAGCTTCGGATACACGGTCGGGGCCAGCGTCGTGGATGTCATGGTGCCCAGGCCGATCGTGTATCCATCAGGCGCTGCCTTGGACAACTGGGTGATGGCGATCGTCCCCGAAGCACCCGCGTTGTTGTCGATGATCACCGGCTGCCCGAGCCGCTTGGACAGACCGTCCCCGATCAGCCGCCCGACCATGTCGCCACCGCCACCCGGAGACGACGGCAGAATGAATTTGATGGGCTTGCTGGGGTAGGCGGCGTCAGGTTGCGCGTAGGTGGCTGCGGCGCCGATCAACATGGCAGCGACGAGTCCGAGTTTGGCGAATGCTTTCATGGGGTGTCTCCTGGATCCGAATTCGTTGTCTATGACTGGGTGAGCACGATCTTTCCGAAGTGCCCGTTGGTTTTCATGAGGTCGAAGGCTTCGTTCACGCGCCCGATCGGCAAGGTGGCGTCGATCGGCACGCCGAGCCGTCCGGCTTCCAGCGCCGGCCAGAGATCGGCTTGCACCTGGTGCTGGATCTCCTGGACTTCGTCGGCACTCCTCGTGCGGAACGTGGTGCCCAGGTACTGGATCCGCCGCATCGAGTGCAGGTCGAAGTCGAAGTGCCCCGACTCGCCCGCCATGCGTCCTACGTTGACGATCCGCCCGCCCACCTTCACGGCCCGCATGCTGTCGTTGATCAAAGGACCGGCCAGGAAGTCGATCAGCAAGTCGACGCCCTGGCCAGCGGTGTGCTCCAGCACCTGCTCGACCCAGTTGGCGTCGTTGCTGTCGATGGCGACGTCCGCCCCAAATTCGCCGAGCCGCGCACGCCGATCCGCCTTGGTCGACGTGCCGATGACCCGGCCCGCGCCCAACAGCTTGGCAACTTGCAGACTCATCAGGCCGACGCCGGATGAGGCGCCCAGGACCAGAACGGACTCGCCCTTCTCAAGCTTGCCGGTCGTTGCGATGGCGACGTGTGTGGTGCGCAACGACACCGGCAGGCACGCGGCGGCCTCGTACCCGAGGTTGCGCTGCGGAAACGCGAAGGTGCGCCGCCAGTCGGCGACCGCGTATTCGGAGAGCCCGCCGATGCCGGAGCACATCACCCGATCGCCCACCTTGAAGGCGGTGACATCGCCGCCCGTGGCGACCACGTCCCCAGACCACTCTAGCCCCAGCGGTGTTCCGGCGCCCCCGTGGCCACCGTGTACCCGGCCTTCGGCCAGGAACAGGTCGGCGCGATTCAGCGAACTCGCCCGCACCTTGACTAGCAGTTCCGTGCTGCCTACCTGGGGCACCGGCAACTCGCGGATCGCGATACCCTGCGGCGTCAGCACCGCACCCTTCATTCGATCCGGAAGCGCCTGCATGGAGGATGGCGTGACACTCATTTGGGAGCACCGACGCGGCGGATGGGGTCCTTGCCGTCCCAGTCCTGGGCCGCCCGCCTGACCTCTTTAAAGTACTCGGCCTTGCCTCCGCTCGAGTCGGAGATCTCGAACATGGCGCTCGGCAGATCTGGGTGGACAAAGTAGGCATAAGGGCCGCGGTTGGCGCCCATGCGACCGCTGTGGCCCTCCACGTAGCCCTGCTCCAGCAGGTGTTTGCAGATCTGGTCAAAGCGATCGGGCGTCCAGTAGGCCACGTGCTGGGCTCCCTCGCCGTTCTTCTTCAGCGAGTCGAGGTACAGCGAAGGAGCATCATCGCGCTGCTCGATCAGTTCGATCTGCAGATCACCCGAATTGGCCAGCGCGATGGACAGTTTCGGGATCCGAGAGTCCTTGCCGTAGTAGCGGAACTCGGTCGATCCGACGTCCTCTTTGTAGAACCACGGGCCGACACCGAGCTTCACCCAGTGCTGCATCGCCTTTTCGATGTCCTTGACCACATAGCCGATCTGGCGCACGCCACCGAAGATTGAACTCATGATGAAATCCTTTCAGGTCTGTGTCTAAGAATGAATTGCGTGGGATGCTTCGCGGTGCGGCAGATTCGGAGGCGACGTCACCCCGCCCGGCCGATCGCGAAGACGCCGGAGCTGCCACGTTCGAATGCGCGACTACCCTTTCTGGTCTGTCTTTTGCGCCTGCTTCTGACGTCCCGCATCGAGCACTTTCGCTTTCGAGAGGCGTGCAGATGCGCACGATTCGCGCAGCACCATCTGCGTCGTCAGCACGATCCTCTCGGGCTCCGGCTTGTGATCCCGGTCGAGCCGCTTCAGGAGCAACTGGGCCAGCGCCGTGCCCACCGCCTCGAAGTCCCAAGTCAGCGATGTGATGGCCGGCGTGAAGAGTTGCGACAGGTCGGTGTCGCCGATGCTGACCACGCTTGCGTCCTCCGGAATCGATCGCCCCGAGTGCTTCAATGCCTGCAGGACGCCTGACAAGATGCGAGTTCCCAAACACATGAAGGCAGTCGGGGCCTGCGGCGCCGACAGCAAGCCCAGTGCTTCGCTGAAGGCGTAGTCCATCGCGGACTTCTCTGCCCGGATCAGCTTCGGGTTGGGCGTCAGTCCGCGCTCTCGGAACGCATCCTCGAAGCCCGCGATGCGATCCCGCCCCGGCCGCAGGATGCTGCCGGGCGTCATCAGCGCGATCTCGGTGTGACCCAGGTTCAGCAGGTAGCGCGTCGCCTGGAGCGCGCCGTGGTAGTGGTCGACATGCACGCCCGTGCCGGCCGCCGAGAAATCACGATCCATGGCCACCACGGGCAGATCGGCATCGACGCGCTCGAGGAATTCCGCCGACTCGATCTCGCAAGGCCCAAGAATGAGCCCATCAACCCTGCGTCCACGGAATGTGTCGATCAGGCTCTTCTCGCGCTTGCGGTCGTTGTGGGTGTTCGCAATCAGAAGCGTGTAGCCCGCCGCCTGCATGCTCGCCTCCACCGAAGTAATGATCCGCGCGTACAGCGGATTGGCGAAATCCGACACCAGCAAGCCGATCACACCTGTGGAGCGCGTGCGCATGCTCTGCGCAACGGCATCGGGTTCGTAGCCAAGCCGACGAGCCGCCTTCGTGACCGCAGCGATGGCTTCTTCGCTCACTCGGCCGGCGCGATTGAGCGCACGAGAAGCTGTGCCCAGGGACACACCCGCGGCCTGTGCGACGTCTTTGATCGTTGGTCGCTGCTTCATGGACGGACCTCTCGCAGGAATCGTGGGTGCGGTATCGACATGGCTGCAATGTATTGCGAGAATGGAAACGTTTCTACCTAGGGGAATTACCGAGTCCGGCATTGAAGCGGGCTCGCCGCACGAGCATTGCCTTCTGGATGGCGCCAAATTGGCCGCTAGGCGCGATCCCCGATAGTACAAACCCTAGTTTTTGAGCTTAAGCAATCCAATCAGAATTGTGGAAACGTTTCTACCAAGATCACAGGAGCTTCACATGAGCAACGAGGAACTGAGACAGGCCCGGCTGCAGACGGTCCGCGACCACATGGCGCTCGAATGCACGCAGGACTGGGACGGTGTCATCGACACCTTCGAGCACCCGCGCTACGAGATGTATGGAAACGGCCAGGTTCACGACGGCGAAGAGGAGGTCCGGAGGTACTTCGACGCCTCGCGCCAATCCTTCCCCGACCAGAAGAACGAAATCATCTCGCTGGCAGTCGACGACGCATCGAACACTGTGCTGGTGGAGTTCTACCTGCTGGGCACCCACCTCGGCGAGCTCAAGGTCCGCGACAAGACCTATGCACCGACCGGGCGGCAGTTCAAGGTCCGCATGGCCGCGAGTTTCCAGTTCGGCCCCGGGTCTTCCAAGATCATCTGCGAGCGCCCATACACCTCGCCCGACCTGAAGCTGCAGCAGCTTGGCCTCCTGTAAGTTGCAAGGACTCATCCAATGACACTTCCCTCTTCCATCACGAAGCAAGACGAGCTTCTGACGGTCAACATTCATGAGGCGGCCTTCATCCCCGGTGCGGCACCCGGCTACGAAATCATTCCCCTCTTCCTGGATCGCGAGAACGGGATCTGGGTGCTGTACGGCAAGTTCGCACCGGGCACGACGTTGCCGACCCACTTTCACACCGGCACGGTGCACTTTTTCACCACCAAGGGCGAGTGGAACTACAAGGAATATCCTCAGAACCCTCAGACCGAGGGCAGCTATCTGTACGAGCCCGCCGGCTCCATTCATACCTTCTCCGTGCCAGCCAACGCGAAAGGTCCGGCCGAAGGCTTCATGGTGGTTCATGGTGCCAACGTGAATTTCGACGGAGAGAAATTCCTCGGCATTCGCGATGCCAACGCGATCGAGGACGGCATCCTGGACCATGTACGGGAACACGGTCTGCCGATTCCGGCCTACATCTCGCCACTGGCTTCCAGCTTCAAGGATCGGGCTCCCACATGAGCGCGCACCTTCCTCGGCGCGAGCTCGGCAGAACGGGGCGGCTCGTGAACCCCATGTCCCTGGGGTGCTACTCGATGAGCAACGCCTACGGAACGCGCTCCGACGCCGAATCAGTGCAAGTCATCCGACGCGCGGTCGATGAAGGCATCAACGTCATCGACACAGCGGACTTCTACGGGTGGGGCCACAACGAGCAGTTGGTCGAAACGGCGCTGCACGGGCGGCGCAATGAAGTCATCCTGTCGTCCAAGTTCGGCTACGTGCCGGCGGACAACGGCACTTTCGGTGTCCGCGGTGACCCGGCGTACGTACGCACCGCTTGCGAGGCATCGCTAAAGCGCCTGGACACCGACCACTTGGATCTCTACTTCCAGCATCGGCTCGATCCCGCCGTGCCCATCGAGGAGACGGTCGGTGCCATGGCTGAACTCGTCAAGGCGGGGAAGGTCCGACATCTCGGCTTGTGTGAGGTGTCCGAGACCACGCTGCGCCGCGCGTGTGCAGTTCACCCCATCACAGCGGTCCAGGCCGAGTACTCGCTGTGGACCCGTGACCTGGAAGAACGCATGCTCGGCGTTTACGACGAGCTGAGGGTGACGCTCATGGCCTTCTCTCCCCTCGCGCGGGGCATGCTGTCGGGCAAGGTCCGCAGCCTAGCCCAGCTGGCATCCGATGATGTGCGCAGAAAGTACCCCCGGTTCTCGCCGGAAAACTTCCCGAGGAACCTGGCACTCGTGGATCGACTGGATGAGATCGCGCAGAAGTTGCACTGCAGCCTGTCTCAACTGGCACTCTCGTGGCTGTTCAACAGGAATCCGCGAATGATCGCCATCTGCGGCTGCGACACGCTCGAGTTTCTCGAGGAAAACCTCGGCTCGTTGCGCATTCCGCTGAACGACGACACGGTCGGCCAAATTGACCGGATGTTCGCTGTTGGCCAAGTCAGCGGTGATCGTTACCACGCTTCCATGATGAAGATGCTGGATCGGTAGTCGAATACACGCTCTTCAATAGCTGGAATGGCACGGAGCCGGCGAACTAGGGGCACGCCATATGACTGTTATGTGACGGTTTCCCGACGCGGAGTGTGCCGCCCGCGAAATTCCGCTGGTGGCCGTGTCCCGCCGCCGCCCTTGCGGCGGCAGCGCGCCCGTTGCGGTCGTCTCGTTAGCTCAATCGAGGGGCCGCTGTCCGCCGGTTGCGGTCGAGAGAGCGAGTCGAGCCATTGTCCGCACTCGCTGCAATGCGGCAGTAGCTCTCGGGAGGCGGTCAAAAGTTCATCCCCGAGGCGTTGGGACCTCGCCCAATAGGCGCTTTGCTCCTGGGCCGCTTAGCAATCCCCGCTGAATCAATCGACAGACGCGCCAGATTGCTCCATCAGAACCTTCATCCGCGTGCCTTCCTGGGCCGCCCACGCAGCGAAGTCGTCCGCCGACTTCGTGGCCGAAACCTCGTTGCCGCCTGCAGCTAGGCGCTCTTGCAAGGACGTGTCGGCCAACACTTTAGAGCTGGCGGTTGCCAGCTTGGTAACCGCGTCTCTAGGCAGACCAGTTGGACCATACAGGCCGAACCAGAAGGTGTAGTCGAATCCCTTCACACCCGACTCGTCGATTGTCGGCAGCTTGGGCAGACCACGTGATCTTTCCATCGAGGTCACTGCCAGCATCTTTACTCTCCCAGTCTGCGCCAGGGGAATCACCGAAGGCGGGGTGCCAAAAGTCAAATCGACATCACCGGACGCAAGCGCATTCACGGCAAGCGCACCGCCTTTGAAAGGAACATGCGTCATCTTGATGCCGGCCGCCTGCTCAAACTGCACGGCAGCGAGATGCGGTGCGACGCCGCTACCTGACGACGCGTAGGTGAGCTTGCCGGGTTGGGCCTTGCCTCGCTCGATCAGTTCCTGTACTGATTGGATGCCACTGGCCGCACTAACTGCAAGAACGAGCGGTGTCTTGGTCCATCGAGCAATAGGGGTGAAGCTCTTGCCGTCGTAGTTGACGCTCTTCTTGTACAGGACTTTGTCAGCACCATAGTGGCTTCCGCTGGTCATGTAGAGCGTGTAGCCGTCGGGTGCGGCCTTCGCAACGTAGTTCGACGCCAGGGTCATCCCTGCGCCAGGCTTGTATTCCATGATCACAGGCTGCCCAAGCTCCTTCCCAAGCGCATCCGACACCTGGCGAGCAACAGCATCCGCGCCACCGCCTGGCGGGAAGCCCACTACAAGCGTGACAGGACGGGTCGGATAGTCCGATGCATAGCTAGCGGCCGCAGCCAGGACGGCCGCAGAGACCAGAATGCGATTGAATTTCATGTTGTCTCCGTTGTTTATTTGAGTGAAGTCTTTGACGGCCTAGAGCAGGCCGAGCTCCGTCAAGAGCGCATCGCGATGCTGATCGAGGCGGGGCGCAGGTTGTGCGTCACCAAGGATCTCCCCTTGGAACTTGATGGGTGAGCCAGCGATGGTGAGCGACCGGTCGTTGGAGACCGGCAGCTCCATGAGCATGTGACGCGCCCGGACCTGCGGATCCTTCATTACCGCCGCCACATCGTTCATGGGACCGCAGGGCACGCCTGCGGCCGTGAAGATCTTCAGCCATTCCGGCGTCGACTTCGCGGCCAGGGCGAGCTCGATCTCCAGGCGCAGCTCATCGGGGTGCGCACATCGCGCGGCGTTGTCGATAAATCTCGGATCGGTGCTCAGGCGCTCAAGCCCAAGAATGTCGAGCAGTCGAGTGAATAGGCGGTCATTGCCCGCGGCGAGCACGATGTGGCCTTCGCCGGTGCGAAAAACTCCAAAGGGTGTGATGGAGGGATGGCGCGACCCAATAGGCCCGGGCACGACCCCATCAACTTGGTACCGGACCAGGGCGTTCTCGAGCAGCGCCACCTGCGAGTCGAGCATGGCGACATCGACGTGCTTCCCTTCATGCGAACGTGCCCGCTCGAGTAACGCCGCCTGAATGCCAATCACCCCGAACATGCCTGCCGCAATGTCACCGATCGAGACCCCCACTCGCGTGGGCCGGTTGGGGGCATCACCGGTGAGGCTGAGCACTCCACCCATCGCCTGAACGACCATGTCGTAGGCCGGAAGCGTTCGATATGGACCCGTCTGTCCAAAGCCGGAGATCGACGCCAGGATGAGCCGGGGCCAGCGAGCATGCAGCATGTCCCAGCCATAGCCCAGTCGGTCCATGGTGCCTGGGGAATAGTTTTCGACCAACACGTCGGCGCTGTCGAGCAGTTTCTCGAGGACTGCCTTGTCCCTGTCCAGTTTCAGGTCCAGCGCAATCGACTCCTTGTTGCGGTTGACCGAAAAGAAATAGCCGGACGTTTGCTCCCCGTCAGCGCCTTCTACGAAGGGGCCGATGTGGCGGGCATCATCGCCTTGGCCGGGCATCTCGACCTTCACGACGCGTGCACCCAAGTCGCCAAGCGTCATGGTGCAGTACGGCCCCGCCAGTACCCGGGTCAGGTCGATCACGACCAAACCGGCAAGGGGTCCTTGTGTCTTTGGCGCGAGCATCAACATCAGCCCTTGCGTCGTGCCGCTTGGCTGGCCGCGATGTTTTGAAGGATCGCCTCGGGATCGAAAGCTCGAGCGAGCACTTCGCGTTGACTCACGGCTGTACCTTCGCCGAGTGCCGACGCATTGAGGACTTGCTTAAGTGCGGCCATGTTCTTCGGCGGCATGGTGGCCAAATGGGCCGCCTGGGACAGAGCCATTGCCATCACCTCACTTGGCCGGACGAGGGCTGTCAGAAATCCCATGTCGAGCATTTCCTGTGCGCCAACGCGCTCGGCCATGAACACCAGGCGCTTGGCGTGGTTCAGGCCCATCCGGCTGACGTAACGCTGAAGAGCACCGGCATACAAAGGCAAGCCGAACTTGGCCGCAGGCATCTGCATGAAAACCTCGGACGAGCCCATACGGAAATCGCATGCCAACGCCAGATCGGTGGCGCCGCCCAACACGGGGCCATTGAGCGCGGCAATCGAAATCAGCTTCGAGCTATCCAGTCGGTTGGCCACCGCTTCGAAGGCGCTATCGGCCCCATCGAATCGCACGCCCGAACGCAGGCCGTCTGCAAGAGCTCGCAGGTCAAAGCCAGCGCTGAAGTAGTTGCCACGGCCAGCGAGGACCAGTACGCGCACATCTGCCGAGCTCTCACATTCATCAATGTGACTACGCAGCACTTCTAGGTCCTGCGGCTCCAAGCGATTGGCACTTTGAGGCCGGTTCAGCTCAATCAGCGCAACGTGCGCACTTGGCCTGCTAAATACAGGTCCAGATTCCGCCTCACTCATCTCGTCTCCATGGTTGGTATTCCAAATACTAGCTTTGGTATGCCACAACTGTAATCTAGAATACCAAGCATGGGCAAGCCTCAATCCCCTGAAAGTCTCTCGGACACGGTTCGTGCAGAGATGGAACGCGACCTCCTGAACGGGCAACTGATACCCGGCACAGTGCTCGACGAACGCTCCCTCGCAGAGCGCTTTGGCGTATCGCGCACGCCTGTTCGTGAAGCTGTGCTCTTCATGGCGGCGCAGGGTTTGCTCAATGTGATCCCCAGGGTTGGCGTCGTGGTGCCCAAGTTGGGGATCAAGGAACTGCTGGGGCTGTTGGAGATGCTGGCCGAGATGGAAGGCGTATGCGCCAAATTCGCCGCCAAGCGCATGGATGCCGGCCAGCGCGAGGAATTCCGCTCGGCCCTCAAGGCATGCCGTTCGGCCGCCAAGTCGGGCAACCGCCAGGGCTATGCCGAGGCCAACGCGCGCTTTCACGCCGCCATCTACTCGGGCGCGCGCAACGAGTGGGCCGCTCGCCAAGTCATGGCGCTGCGGTTGAGGTGCGCTGCCTATCAGCAGTCACGATTTGATCTGCCAGGTCGACTGCTCAAGTCGCTGGGTGAGCACGAGAAGATCGCAGCCGCGATCGAGTCTGGAGACGCCGAAGCGGCGCGAGCAGCCATGCAAGAGCACATTTCAGTGGGTGGGCAGGACTTCGCTGAGTTCGTGAGCTCGCTCAACCCGAACCTGCTGGCCGATCCTCATTGAGAGGAGGTGCGCCGAGGTGCGCGCGCCAGGGATCAAGTCCCGTCCGACAGGACGAAGTGCTCCATCTGCGGCGGCTGTACGAAGAATGGAGAGATGACGGCGCGCCAGTCGGCAAATGTCGGGCCGCCCCGAAAGCCTTCCATGTGATCCTCGAGGCTCTCCCACTGCACAACCAACAGGTAGCGCCCTGGTGATTCGATTCCGCCCAGGATGCGGTGCGACCTATAGCCGCGAGACTTCGACAGGAACTTCTCAACACCTGCCGTTAGCGCCTTGCCAAATTCGGCGTGATCCTCGGCTTTCACCCGGAACTCAGCCACTTCCACGATCATTGCGTACTCCTTTCATTCTGCGCGATGGCCGCCGCTTTCCGCCGGGGACCAGTCATCCAAGATCCACGTTGCCTAGGAGACCGTTCGGGTCGAAGCGGCTCTTGAGCAGGGTTGCCAGCTGCCGCGTCTGCGGATCAGCGTAGCGCCTGTAGTAGGTTTCGTTGTAAGGCCCAATGCCATGCTCGGCGCTATAGCTGCCTTCAAACCGCAGCACGGTCAGGTCGTAGATGGCGTCACGAAGTTCGGCGATCTGTTCGGGCGCCGTCTCAGCGGGCACGACAAGATTGAGGTGCGCCCCCCCATCACCTAGGTGTCCAAAGTCACAGAGCATCGCGGCCGGTACGATCTTCGCGACTGCCTCGAGGGCGGCATCCCGAAACTCGGCAAAACGAGAGCGACTGACCGCCAGATCGAATGCCACCATCTTGCCGAGCGACTGGACGGCCTCGCTTACCGAATGGCGGATCCGCCACAGCTGGGCGGGTTTGTCGACGACAGCGTCCTCGAGGTCGCCTTCCTCCATGCGCCGCTCCAGCCAGGCCATCATCATGGCCTCCAGGTCCAGCCCACGACCCGGAGGGATCGCACTCGAAACCTCCACGAGCACCGCATAGGGCGGCGTGGTTGCGAAGGGCACTGTCACGTTCTTTTGGTGCTGTCTCACCGCATCGAGCGCACCAGCCGACAAACCTTCGAAAGCACTGATCATCTCGCCGAACTCAGCCTCGAGTTCGCACATGAGGTGCACGGCGGCCTTTGCGTCTGAAACTGCCACGAGAGCGGTTGCGCTCTGCCGCTGGATCGGATGAAGTTTCAAGGTTGCCCGGGTGACGACGCCGAATGCGCCGAACGTGCCGCACAGGAGCTGGGGCCAATTCAAGCCCGTGTTGTCCTTGCGCAGCGCTCGATCGGAACCCACCACTACCGCTGCAGGCTCAAGCAAGGCAGCTCGCACATCCAAGAGGTTCTCTCTCACGCCCCCATACCTGATCAGTCGTGCACCACCCGTGTTCGTCGCGATCATTCCGCCGATCGTGGGATCGGCCCCGAGGTCGATGGGGAACGCCAGTCCGACCTCCGCAGCCGCGCGGTTGACATCCGACAGTCGATAGCCCGCGGAAACCCGAACAGATCGATTGATGGGGTCCACTTCCAGAACATCCCGAACTCTCTGCGTAGACAACACCCACTGGCGTCCGTCCGCGGTAGGGGTAGCTGCGGAGACCAGCCCGGTGGCGGCGCCTTGCACTACCACTAACACGCCCAACTGGGACGCCATTCCGACCGTCCAGGCTAGCTCCTTCTCCGAGCCAGGACGCAGGACACCAACGGCGTCTCCCCCTCCATGCCTGGCCGATCGCTCATAGGGCTCCTTGTCCGCTGCATCGACAAAGACACCTTGCACGCCCAACCCCGATCGGAAGACTTCAGCAGGGGCAATCGCACCAGTGCTCATGTCTCCACCTGAACCGTCGCGACACGCGAAAGAGCCTTCAGGGCCTCCGCAAGCGATCGCTTGGACGTCTGCTCGTACAGGGAGATCTCATCGAGCACCTTGGCGCCCAGCGCTGCCTCGAACTGACTTCGATTGCCCTGACTCTGGTACTCAGGCTGCGCACTGTCGCCCAGATTGGAGCGAAAAATGCCGGCCGCGCTCACCGGCAGGAAATCCTCATAGGTGAGCGGCTTGAGCGTCAGCCAGCCGCTCTCCACCAGTTCGAACACCGATGCACTCTCCGGCGCAACCTGCTGCTGCGCCACCCGAAGATTCGGCTCGTAGGAGAAGAAGGCCAAGCCCTCCTTGTGCAATTCCGCCTCGCTGTCCGGAAACTCGCCGAACGCATTGCGCATGGCTTGCTCGATGGGCACACCTGATCTCGATTGCTCCGTCGCCTTGCCCAGCAGTAGGTCATAGAGAGCCCGGCCCTTGCGCGTCAGAGCGCAACCGCGCTGCTCGATTTCACCGAAACGGGCGGTATGGGTGCCTTCGTCGCCCCCTTCGCCCAGGAAGCGGATAGGCTCCTCCAGGGCGAGGAAGCTGGTCTGACGCAAGAGGATCGGAACGGCACGTGTAGGTGGACCTTCGATCGAGTTTTTGGCCTGGATGCCCATCGCCGGCATGCCAGCCTGCGCCGCATCGATGTCCAGAGTCCTCGGCGTCAGGTGGTTGATGTGCGGCCCCTTGAAGCAGACGATGTCCGCGACCAAAGGATGAGCCGCCCGCAGCTGCTGGTATGTCTTCAGGTCGACTGTTGCTTCGGCGTGCCAGCGGAACGTCTCAAGCGCTTCGCGCACGAACTCGTGGGCCTCGTCCTCACTCAATCCACGCTGGCCCTCGGCCCGATCGATCAGGGCCAGACAGCCCGCGGTAAAGATCTGACGACGCTCGATGATGCTTTTGGCCGTGCGCCGCAGGCGCTCATCGGCGATCAGCTCAGTACGAAGCAGCGACGTGAAGACCCGAAAGGGGTTTCGATCCAACGAAGCGTCGTCCACCGGACGGAAGGCAGTTGCATGCACCGGTACGCCGGCGACCGACAAGTCGTAGTAGCCCACGGCCTGCATTCCCATCACGGCGAACAGCCGCCCCATTGTCGCGAGCTCCTGAGCCGTGCCAACGCGGACGGCGCCGTGGCGCTCCACATCCAGCCGGTCCATCTGCCCCTCTTCCCGCATGCGCTGCGCCATGGCCGAATCGCCCGCCAGAACCCCGGTGTTCACCTGGCCAACGAGAGAGCACAGGGCTCCGTATTGCGGCACTTCCGCGCGGTACATGTCCGACATAGCGCGGGAGAACAGACTCCGGATGACATCCGGGTTCAACAGCGCTTTCATTCGAGCTCGATCCCCGTATCTGCGGCGAGCTTGCGGAACTTCGCCATGTCTGCCTGGATGCGCTTTTCCACCTGGGCCGGCGCAACATATTCGGGCACGAAGCCTGAATCGAACACGACCGTCTTGGTCGAAGGATCTTCCGCCGCCTTGCGCACTGCAGCGGCAAGCTTGACCATCACGTTGGGCGGTGTTCCCGCTGGAGCAAACACGCCTTGCCACCAGGTAGCGTCGAATCCCTTCAGACCCTGTTCGTCGACCGTCCGCACATTCGGGAAGCGGGGGTCTCGCGCCTTGCCAGTCGTGCCGAGGGCTTTCAGGCGTCCGGCATCAAGATAGCTCTTGGCCTCGCTCAGCTGGATGCAGTCGGCAGCTCCGCCCATCACGTCCTGAACAGCGGGAGCGTTTCCCTTGTATGGAACGTGGGTGACCTTGATACCTGCCATCTGCGACATCAGTTCACTGCTGAAGTGGTTGCCACTCCCAAGACCAGCAGTTGCGATGTTGAGCTTGCCAGGGTTGACTTTGGCATAGGCGATGTAGCCGGCCACGTCCCCAAACGGAAGTTTGGGATTGCAAACCAGCAAGGTCGAATACCAGAAGACGTTTCCAGCGGGTGCGAAGCTCTTCAACGGATCGTAGTTGACGGACTTGCTGGTGGCCGGGAGCAGCGCATGCGTGATCGAGTTGCCATAGATGAGCGTGTAGCCATCGGGCGTCGCACGGGCAGCCTCCTGCGCACCCAGCCGCCCGCCGGCTCCGCCCTTGTTGTCAACGACCACGGGTTGACCCAGTTCGGCTGCCATCACCTTGGCAACCTGCCGCGCACCAATGTCCGTGCTCCCCCCGGCCGCAGCCGGAACGATCATGCGAATCGGGTGGGTTGGCCAATCCTGCGCCGAAGCCGATTGACTCAGGAAGCTGCCGACCGCAAGCACCAGGGCGCCGCCGACAGCGGCCTTGCCGTTCGAGCCGGTCATCACGCACCCAGCCTTTCTTCGGCGTCGAAAGTCATGCGGATGTCGGCGTACTTCGCGATGATGTCCTCGCCGAATCGGGTCTTGAACTCCTCGCCGATGCTGCGTGAGAAGGAGACCGTATCCTGCATGCGGTCCGGCCCCTGGATGATGACCAGCAGGCGTGCGGGCTTGCCACTGGTGTTCCTGAACGTGCGCATCACCTTGTTGGGCACGGCAAACAGGTCATTTGGCCGCGCAGGAACCATGCTTTCGTTGTCGAAGCCGGTGCAGATCTCGAAGCTGCCGTCTAGCACGTAGAAGGACTCCTGCGTGTCCGAGTGCGCGTGCGGCGGCGGGCCATCGTCGCCGGCCGTGCATTCGGCGATGGAGATGTACAGTCCCTGATTGCCATACATGGGCGCAGTGCGAGAGCGGCCGATGTGACCCTCGGGCACGATCAGAGGAAAGACCGAGCCGGCCGACAGCCGCATGGTGGCTTCGGGAGGAAGTCCACTGGTGCGATTGAGGTCCTTCTTGTACGGTACCAGCGTCGCAAAGCGCGTGACGCGGCCCGCGATGGTGGCCGCGTCTACCGGGCTACCCTTGCTGGAGTCGAAGCTCACACGGAGTTTTTCGTTCGCTTGAGCGCTGACATTCGAGGCAACTGCGTGGTCGAACACTGCGTCAAAGGAACCCTCAGGCGAAATGCTGAGAATCGAAACCAGTCGAGAAGCAGCTTCACCCGGGTTCCGCACCTGATGGCGCACATCCTGCGGAATGGACACCATGTCCCACAGGCCTAGCGTCAACTTTTCGGCCAGTTCCGGGCCGTAGGTAACTTCGATCTCACCCTCGACGCATACGAGGTTCTCGATCGCCAACGGATTGCGCCAAGCGTGGGAGGCTGCCGCAGGCGCGAACTCCATCGAACCTGTGCATGCAGTTGGCGGGCAGGAGAGTGCCGCCTTTGAGAAGTGCCCCTTGGCGCCTGCGCTCGCCATCATCGGCGTGAGGGGGCCGCCCCAGAGGGCGCGCGCATCGGCGTCGAACCTCTTGGCGGGAGCCTCGTCGCTGCTGTTGTACTCGGGAAAGCGAGCCAGTTGCTGGGACATGACTTGGGCGCTGAGGGCTCCCGGGCGAGCAACGTGGGAAGTGGTCATTGGCAGTCTCCTTGAAAGTGACTCCATTGGACCGACTCGGTAGCTTGATCGCCATGTCGGCGCCTCAATGCAACATTCCACCCCATCAATGATCCGTGGCCAGCGCGGGCCGCAGGCTGACTTGGCGCTTCATTGGCTCATGACAATTGCGCCCCCTGGCCCGCAGGCGATCTGGGACAGCCCTACGACTCAGCAACTAGATGGGCCGGCGCGCCGCTCCGCTGCGTTCATGAGCCACGTAATGAGCAAGCCGGGGACCAGGAATCCAAGAGCCACGAGCGCTCCGTGCGCCACGTGCGCTGCCGGCTCGTCCAAAGTGGCAATGACCTTCATGGGAGACAGCCACGGCGACAGATTGAGCATCAATACCGCCAGGACCACACACGGCCAAACCAAGCTGACGCCACGGCCTGCCGACTTCACCCATGCATAGCTGCACAGAGCCGCCACGAATAGGCCTTCGGCAGCCCAGGAAAGCGTACCCCACCTGCCCCACAGGCCCCATCCCAGGTGCTCACTCGAATGTGGGTGCAGCGCCAGGTCGCCGTTGTGCATGGGCCAGTCCGCGATGAAATGGGAAAAGGCAGCCAAGGCGGCGACCAGCGCCACTTTGGGTGTGCGCAAGAAAAGTGCACCCCACACCAATGACCAGAGTAGCGCCATGAGAAGTGAATGATCCCAATCTATGAATGTGAGATCGAAGAACAGGTACGGTCCGGCAAGCAAATTGGGCGTCACCCTGTCGAATCCCGCGATGATGAACAGGCCATCAAGGATGTCCAGGAAGCCGACCCCGAGCATGATCGGCAGGGTAGGGACATCGGGCATCCGCGCCTTGATGGCCAGGCCAATGGCAAAGTGACCGACATACATGTGTACTTCTCCTCCCTATTGCCGAGCGCTTGCGCGTCGAATTCACTGAACCTTGATGCCTCGGCTCTTGACCAGGTCTCCGAACTTCTCGTACTCGTCCCGCATGGACCGAGTTGCGTCGTCAATGGAAGAGTCCTTCATGGGTTCAAAGCCCACGTCGCGAATCCTCTGAACAACTATCGGATCGGCGAGCACCTTCGACCAGTCACTACGCAACTTTTCGACAATAGGCTTGGGTGTAGAGGCGGGTGCATAGATCGCCTGCCAGCCCAGCACGGTCGCCGCGGGATAGACCTTCCCAATTGGGACAGCGTCCGGATACAGGGCAATTGGTGCGTTGCCGGTATGGGCGATAGCGCGCACTTGGCCCGACTTCACGTACTGATCCTGGCCAAGGGGAGGAGCGATCGAGCAGTCGACCGTCCCCGCCACCGTGTCTGGCAATGAATTGGTGGTGCTGTAGGGGACATGCAAGATGTTCACTCCTGCCTCCCGATTGAGCAACTCCAGCGCGATGTGAGGTGGCGACCCAATCCCGTAGGTAGCGCAGGATAGCTGTCCAGGGTGCTTCTTTGCATAGTCGATGAACTCGTCAAAGGTCTTTATCGGCAATTTGCCGGAGGTCAAGATCAGGTAGGGCGTGTAGGCCGTACGGATCAAGGGCACCAGGTCCTTGAATACGTCGAAGCGGGTTTTGAGTAGCCAGGGGCTGATCATCAAGCCGCTGGAGTTGAGAAGCAGCGTGTAGCCATCGGCGGGTGCCCGCGCCACAAGTTCAGCGCCCACCGTGCCGGTGGCGCCTGGCCGCGGCTCTACCAGCAGTGGCTGTCCGTGCCAGAGCTCCTTGATTTTCTCGGCATAGACGCGCGCCATCACGTCCGGCACCGTACCACCTGGAAATGCTACGACCAGCCGAACCGGCTTTTCCGGGTATTCGGCGTATGCGTGGGAGACCGTGACTAGCAGCGCGGCCAGTACGAAACTAGGGATTCGGTTCTTCATGGTCATCCCCTTCATCAGTTCTTGTAGCTGGCGTCGATGCGATCCAGGCGCCGCAGTAGGGCTGGCCACGCGAGCGCCCCGCCCGCTCCTCGCGTGACTTCACGGGATTGCTGGATCGCGGTCGCCACGATCTCGGGATGGATGCCCACCAGCTTTCCGCCGCCTGCCTGCGCCTTCACCTGGATCTCGCACGTGCGCTCGAAGGTGTAGAGCGCCTGGAAGGCGTTGGCGACGTTGCCTGCCACCGTCAGAAGGCCATGATTTCTGAGCATCAGAAACTGCTTTCCACCCAGGTCTGCGACCAGCCGTGGCTTTTCGTCATCGCGCAGGGCGACTCCCTCGTAGCCGTGGTACCCCAGCGAAGCGAGCACGAAGATGGACTGCTGGGAAATGGGCAGCACCCCCGCCTCTTGCGCCGAGACGGCAACGCCGTTGGCGCTATGAACATGGAACACGCACTGCGCATCCTCGCGTGCCGCGTGAATTGCGCTGTGGATGGTGAACCCGGCCGGATTGATTTCATAGGCCGAAGGCATCATCTTGCGCCCCTGCAAGTCGACCTTGACCAGGCTGGAGGCCGTCACCTCGTCAAAGGTCATGCCATAGGGGTTGATCAGGAAGTGATGTTCGGGACCGGGGACGCGCGCCGACAGATGGGTGAACACGAGATCGTCCCATCTATGAAGGGCCACCAGCCGATAAGCGGCAGCCAGCGCAACCCGCTGCTCCCACTCCTCGGGTGATACCAACTGGCGAACCGAATCCTGCATGCTTGTCTCCATTTGCTTCTCTGCTCCTGTTGAAGTTTCAATTTCGGCTCAAGAACCAGAGAGCCAACTCGTTGACCTTGTCCGCCTGCTCCCAGTACGGCAGGTGACCGCATTCGCCCAAGATCACAGCGTCCTGGCGCGGAATTGCCGAGAAGCTTTGTAGGCACGACACGGGCTGCACTTCGTCGTTCGCGCCCCACATGAACAGCACCGACGAGCGCATTTGTGCAAGGCGCGGGTCGTTGCACAGGGCTTGGGCAGGCTGCGGCACATAGCCTGGTGGAAGACGAAGCGGTGGATTCGCAGTGATTTCCTTATCCAGACTGGCCTTGTAGCGCTCCTGTAGCCAGGCCTGGCTGATGCGAGACTTGTCGAAGACCAAGTCGTGGGCTAGGCCTGCAAACTTCGCCAGACTCGGCCCCTCGCCTGCGTAATAGCCAAAGAGTTTGCTCAGGGCAGGGCCCGCTGTGCCGGGCCTCGGGATACCTCCGCCCGGTGCCATCAGGACCAGGCGATCAACTGAATCGGGGCGAAGCATAGCCGCGTGCAGCGCAGCCGCTCCCCCGAAGGAACTGCCCATCAAATGAGCCTTGTCGATGCCGACCGCCTGCATGAATGCGAGCACCGCCTTCCCGCCTGCTTCCAGCGGATTGCCCCAAGTTCCAGCCGAGACCAGGTTCTTGGACGACGCGCCCCAGCCGGGAAAGTCCATCACATAGGTCGTGAAGCGCTTGGCCAGCACCTGGACGTTTGCGTGGAAGTTGCTTGCGCCACTGGCGCCGGGCGACCCTCCATGCAGAAGCACGAGTGCCGGCCCTTCTCCTTGGACGGTAAAGCTGATCTCCCAGTCCCCACAGGAGACCGAATTTCTCGCAGCAGTCATGTTCAAGCCTCGACTGCCAGCACGGCACCCAGTGCTGCTGCAAGCGCGTCTTTGCCACCCTCGTTCCAGGCCTGCGCTCGCCAGGCCACCCATCCGTCGGGGCGAACAAGCACCGCCCCGGAGGACTGCAGGCCGTAGCGCTGCTCGAACGTGCCCTCGACATCTTGGTAGCCTCCCGAGGCACCAATGCATTGGCAGCCCATGTCCAGGCCAAAGCGTTGGCGAAGGCGATCTACGACTGTGCACCAGGCGGCGCCTTCTGCCCCACAAATCAAGGTGAACTCAGGCCCGACAAGGTCCAAGGTCGATAGGGTGTCATCCCCTTTGCGCAACCACACGTGCGGCGCGCGATGCCCGGGACGACCCGTGGGCGCATAGTCGGTGTATGGATCCTGCACCTCAGGTGCCGACGTGCCATCAGAGACGACCGCCGGGGAGGCGTAGATGGCACCCAGCTCCAAACCAAGCTGGTTCCCGTAGCGCCGCGTTTCCTTCAGGACTTCCTGCGTCGATAGGGTCGGCTGTGCCTGGCCGCGCGAGATCAAACCGATCTGCGCCACCTGTCGTGCGTTGTGATACGACTGTTCGGCCACCCACTGGGAAACAGGCTTTCGCTCCGTGGTGTAGGTCTCAAGCAAGCCGCGGCCTGCCTTGCCACGCAGGAACAAGGCCAGCTTCCACACGGCGTTGTGCATCCCCTGCAAACCCGTATTCACTCCCAATCCACCCGTTGGGGGGAACATGTGAGCTGCATCACCCATGAGTAGGATGCGGCCTACCTGGAGTTGGTCGCACACCACCGCATTCATTTGCCACTTGCCGACAGAGACAATCTCGATAGGCAAGTCTGCGACGCCCACTGCGTCACGGATCCACTGGGCCGCCCGCTCCTTCGTGAATGTTTCCGTCGACCATTCGCTCTCGGGTACGGTGATCTGGCACAGCCAGCGACCGCGAGAGTCCAACGGCTGCAAGACACCTTGGGCCTTCTCGTTAGCCACGAACAGGAGGATGCCAGGCCTCTCCCGTGCGTACTTTTCAACGTCCGCACGGAAATAGCAGTTCATGAAATGGTTGATCTTGAGGGTGCCCTCCAAGGTTCGCCCCAGGATCGTCCGCATGCTGCTGGCCGCACCGTCCGCGGCGATCATGGCTGACCCGAGTACTGTGCTCTCCTCTCCGGTCGTCCCATCTCGGACTCGGATCTCCACTTCATCCGCACCCTCCTCATTTCCGCGGACGAACTGGAGCATCTCGTGGTTGAACCGCACGTCGACCATGCCGCTTCGGCGGATCTCCCGCAGCATCACCGGTTCAAGCATGTCCTGGGACGAGAGGACGGAGTTGACCGGACTGAGCAGCGGTCCCGCGCCCATGAAGCCATTGGAGACGATGTGCCCGGTTTCCGGCCCCGTGATCGTCCCGCTGAATCGAATCGGGCTTTTCCACTCCGGCGGCAAGTCCAACTTCCGCAGCTCGTCGTAGATTTCGCGACCCCACCCCCGCGCGATCTCCATCGTTCGTGTATTGAAGTTGCGTGTTTTGGGATGCCAGCTGGTGCGGTCGTTCCGCTCGATGAGGATCGACCGAATCCCGCAGCGCGCGAGTTCCAGCGCGGCACCGAGGCCAACAGGGCCTGCGCCCAAGACGATGACAGGTCTCACATCAGTAGAAGCTTTCATGCGGTCTCCGAGGAATGGCAAATTCTGCTTTAATCCGAATTCGATTCGGATTCGCTTATTAGCGCATGAGTAGAAACCCGAGCATGAGGACGCCCATGCGACCGCCCTACGCACGAGCGCTGCACGCAGATAATCAGAGGTCACTTCGAGGAGCAAATGACTTGACTGAGTCGCGCCAAAACGTGCGCACCCGAACCACGCGCCGGGCGCCGAGCTATGACATTGATGTCGTAGGACGGCTTGACCGAGTCACGGCGCCGAAACAGCAACGCAGTGAACAGAGCCTGCAGCGCGTTCTGGGTGCCCTCGAGAGCCTGCTTCAGTCCAAGGCCTTCGCAGACATCTCAATCCCCGAAATCGCCTCGGGCGCCGGTTGCAGCGCCGCGACCATCTACGGTCGCTTCAAAGACAAGGCAAGCATCCTGGCTGCGCTGCATGAGTCGCTGCGCGAAAAGATGATCGAAGACGTCGATCGCGAACTTGATCCGAACCGTTGGGCAGGACGCGACTTCGGTGAACTCGCAACTCACTATTGCGGCACTACCGTCGCCTTCTATCGCCGAAATCGCAATCTACTGGCCGCAGTCCTTCTGATCCAGGACCGGGAGGTGTACGAACGGGCGGGGTCGACGGTGCAACACATTGCAGCTCGTCTAGCTGAAACCTCGCGAGTAGCGATGTCTACTTCGCAGCACTCGGACCTGGACTCTCGCGTCGACTTGGGCATCCGCGCGGTGTTTGCGCTGCTGCAGCAGCGCCTCTTGTTCGAACCCGTGCGCCTCAGCAGCATCAACAAGGGTGACGACGCCACTTTCAGTGACGAGTTGGCAAGGCTTCTGATCCTGATGGTTCAAAGACCTTAGGAGCGCATCGCAGCCGTGCGCGCTCAACCCATTGATGCGCTGGATCGCAACATTCAGAGTTACTACAAGGAGCCGCAATGCCCACGGGGACTCGGCAGGGGACAACCACCTCTTTCCCGCATCGTCTCACCTTCCAGCACCTGCAGTATCTGCAGGCGCTCGTCGAAGAGCGGCATGTGACGCGTGCTGCGGAGCGCATGGGCATCGGCCAGCCCGCCATGTCCACCGCACTCGCCCGGTTGCGGGAGGTCTTCAAAGACGTTTTGCTCGTCAAGACCACAACCGGCATGGAGCCTACGCCTCGCGCGCTGGACCTGGTGCGACGGGTGAGGGAGATTGCCGACATGTTGGAGGGCCGCGGATTCGAGGCGGAACACTTCGAGCCTGCTACCTCTCAGGCACGCTGGCGAATCATGGCGTCGGACGGAATATCCCGGACGCTGCTGCCCGAGATGATGGCGCTCGTGATGCGCGAGGCGCCGCACATGCGCTTCACGGTACAGCCTGGCGACCCCCGCAGACTGTCGGAGTATCTGCGAGACGGAGATTTCGATCTGGCCCTATCGTTTGTGCGTTCGCCCCCTTCGGAGTTGCGCCAGACGGTGCTTTACCCACAACGGCTGCTGTGCATCGCCCGCCAGAATCATCCTCTTATCAAGGGCAAGGTTAGCCTGGAGGATTTCGTGTCGTGTCAGCACGCACGGTGGGGTGCACCGCCCGTGGCTCATGCCACTATGGAAGCCATGGTTGACGAGGCGCTGGATGCACTTGGCCATGCACGCCCGATCACGCTGCTGGTGTCCAGCCTCACATTGTTGCCTGACGTGGTTGCGGGCTCCGACCTCCTGGCGGTGGTGCCCGAGCATATGGCACGGGCCGCGGCGCAGGCACTGCCCATCCAGTTGCTACCGCTTCCCTTCAAAGTCGCGAGCGTGGACGTGAGCATGGTGTGGCACGAGCGGCTGCACCATGATCCCGCCCACAAGTGGATGCGCGAGTCACTGCGAGACATTGGAAAGAAGCTCTCGAAGCGGCCTTCAATGTAGGAGTGGCGAGCCAGCGCTCTAGCTCAGCCCTTTAGGCGCTCGGCAACGAACGCAACCGCATCCTTCAGCCGCTCGCCCTCCAGTTCGCGATGCGGCCCGGGATAGGCGACCAGGCGCTTGTCTGCCGAGCCGATGGCATCGAACAGCGCGAACGTTCCGTCCCTATCGAAGAACTCATCATTCCACTGTTGGGTGAACCAAACGTCACATCGGATCTGCTTTGCGTGTTCTGCCAAGTGCTCGCTGGCAGCATATGTGGTGCTCCACAGGCCGATGGCGGCGGCACGTATGCGCGGCTCGGCCGCCAGCATAGGAATGCCATATGCAGTGCCCATAGACACGCCGATGTAGCCAATGGGCAGTCCAGCGAACTCAGGTTGGCGCATCAATGCGTCCAGTGCGTAGCGCATGTCTTCGCCCATCTCAGTGCGGCCCACGCCAGCGCGCCACGCTTCGCGAAAAGCCTGCCGCGCCGTCCCGGGCTCGAGGTCGCCATCTGCTCGGCGCTCACCATGAACCGGGCCATCGATCGCCAGCACTGCCAGGCCGAGCGGAAGGCACGCCTGGGCGATCAAGAGAATAGCGTTGGACTTCTTGTGTCCGCTGCCACCGTGGCACGCGAGCACCACGCCTTTTGCGCCTCCTGCTGGCTGCCAGAACACTGCCGGGATCGCTTGCCCTTTGCGTTCAAGCGCGAGCGACTGCGGCGCGGGAAGTGCATTGATCTGTCCTTGAGTCATCGATTCAGTCCAACCGAAGGTCGTTGTCCTTGATCACGCGGCCGAACTTCTGGTAGTCCGCGTCAATCTCCTTGCTGAAGTCATCCAGCGTCCCCTTGGATGGCTGGAAGCCGGCATCACGGATGGTCTTTTGGACTGCGTCGCTCGCGAGCGCCTTCTGCCATTCGACACGAAGCTTCGACAACACTGGCGCAGGCGTCGCTGCGGGGGCGTAGATTGCCTGCCAACCCACCACCGTCGCTACGGGGAACCGCTTGCCGATCGGGTCCACCTTCGGGAACGCATCCATCGGGGCATTGCCAGTCTGCGCCACCGCGCGGATGGCGCCTGCGGCCACATGCGGAGCGGGCGACGTGGGCGGGTCGATACTGCAGGACAACTGACCGGAGACGAGATCGGGCAAGGCCTGGCCGAAGGTCTTGTATGGCACGTGAATCACGTCGATCCCGGCCTCCTTCTTCAGAAGCTCCAGAGCAAGGTGCGGCGGAGAGGCGATGCCATAGGTCGCGCACATGAGCTTGCCCGGGTTCTTCTTGGCGTAGTCGACGAATTCCGCGAGGTTGTGGATGGGCAGCTTGGGATTCACCGTCACCAGGTACGGCGTGTCCGCGGTGCGCGCCACAGGCACAAGGTCCTTGCGGAAATCGAAGGGCTGCTTCTTCACCCAAGGGTTGATGACCATCGCGCTGGAATTCAGCAGCAGCGTGTAACCATCGGCCGGTGCCTTGGCTACCAGGTCCGCGCCGATGGCGCCGGTGGCTCCAGGGCGGTTGTCGACAACGATGGGCTGCCCCATCTGTTCCTTGAGCTTTTCGCCGTAGACGCGGGACATGATGTCCGGGGCGCTGCCGGGCGCGAAGGCCACGATGAGCTTGATGGGGCGCTCAGGATAGTTGCCCTGTGCATGACCAGCGCCGCTGACGAGCAACGCCGTTAGGGTGAGCAGGAAATGCCGGCGCATTTCAAGCAACCTCGCTGACTTTGCTGCCCAGCACTGCGTCGAAGCGCCAACCCATATCCTCGATGCGCTGCCGCACGTCGGAGCCGAAGTTCTGCTCAATTTTCTCCCCAGTCGCCGGCGCGTACTGCACGTCGGCAGCCATGTCCTTGTTCTCGCCCTGGATCAGCACCAGCAGAACGGCCTCGGGGGTCTTGCCCGTATTTCGGAAGGCGCGCATCACGTTCGGCGGCACCGAGATCATGTCGTGCTCGTCCAGCACCGTCTTGTACTGACCATCATCGCCCCAGATGACTTCGAACTGGCCGCCCAGGCACATGAAGGTCTCCAGGGTACGAGCGTGAGCATGCAGGTCGGGACCCTGGCCCACCGGGCAGCGGCAGAGATTGACCGTGAGGCCGGGAAAACCAACGATGCCCGGGTTCTGGCTGCTCGCGCCCACGCCTTCGCCGGGCGCCATGTAGAGATAGATCGAATCGGCGGCGATCGATTCCAGCGCCTTTGCGGGAATTCCGCCGTTGGCCTCAAAGCGACGCTTCTTGGGCTGGATGGTCTTGGCGCGGACGATGCGGCTTTCCATTTCCGCAGGGGTGGGGTTCAGCGTGGGCATGGGCGGGTCTCCTTTGAAGTTGGAAGTGGTCTGGCGTGCCGACGTGGCCAGCCGGTGAGTGGAATCTAGGCCTGGACGTGGTTGCACGCCATGCCTGCTGGCTGATACCACCATCAACGAATCTCATGCGCTTGGCGAGTCCAGCCGTGCTTCAATTCCTGCACTTTCTCGCCGTGCGCACGACGCACGCCCCAAGATCAGGAGATATGAATGAACGGCGCTGAATCGCTGGTGCACACCTTGCTCGATGCTGGGGTAGACACATGCTTCGCAAACCCTGGGACGTCCGAGATGCACTTCGTCTCCGCGCTCGACCGAATTCCTGGTATGCGCTGCGTGCTTGGACTCTTCGAGGGCGTTGTCACCGGCGCGGCCGACGGGTACTACCGCATCGCCGATCGCCCAGCAGCGACGCTGCTGCACCTTGGCCCAGGCCTGGCAAACGGGCTGGCAAACCTGCACAACGCCCGTAAGGCGAGGTCAGGGATCGTCAATGTGGTAGGAGAGCACGCAACCAATCACCTGGCACTCGATGCACCGTTGACTTCCGACATCGAAGGCCTGGCGCGTCCCATGTCCCACTGGGTCCGGACCGTGCGCGACGCCAATTCCATCGCACAGGATGGCCGCGAGGCAGTCGCTCAAGCTGCGGGCCGACCAGGACAGATTGCTACGCTGGCCCTCCCCGCAGACATGGCGTGGTCTTCGGTCAGCGGAACGCCCGGGCAGCTAGGTGCAATTCATGAGCCTGCCCCGGCGGCTACCGAGCAAGCCGCAGTCATCTCCGCCGCACAGGCGCTGCGCAATAGCGGTGACACCACTTTGCTGCTGCTCGGCGGCCGCGCCGTACGCGCCCGTGCTACCGAGTGGGCCGGGCGCATCTCCGCCGCGACCGGATGCAGCGTGATGTCCGAGTTCTACGCTGAACGCATTGAACGAGGTGCTGGCCGGGTGCCAATTCCCCGGCTGCCGTACGCGGTACAGCCTGCGGTTGATGCGCTTTCGCGCTTCGATCACATCGTGTTGGTGGGGGCTGTCGAGCCGGTGGCATTCTTCGGCTATCCCGACAAGCCGGGACGACTGGCTCGGCCTGGAACGACCTTCACAACGCTTTCAACCCATGCCCAGGATCCGGCCGAAGCCCTGCAGATGCTGTGCGAAGAACTGGGGGCCTTGAGGCTGCAACCGCAGCGGTGCCCGATGGTCGTACCCACCGCAGCGCATGAGGAAGGTCCGCTGACTCCCGCATCCATCGGAGCCCTGCTGGCAACGTTGATTCCCGAGAACGCGATCGTGGTGGACGAAGCGATCAGCACCGGGCGCGCCTTCGATCAAACCACACGCGACGCTGCGCCGCACGATTGGCTTACCAACATGGGCGGCTCCATCGGGTTCGGATTGCCAGTGGCCGTCGGAGCGGCTATTGCCGCACCAGATCGGCGAGTGATCGCTCTGGAAGGCGATGGAAGCGCCATGTACACGCTGCAGTCGCTGTGGACCATGGCGCGTGAGAGCCTCAATGTCACCGTGGTGGTCTTCGCAAACGGCAACTACCAGATTCTGAAGGGTGAATATGCGCAAGTGGGGGCCGGCACCCCCGGCCGAAGGGCAAGCGACATGCTCAGCATCGATCGGCCCGCATTGAACTGGACGGAACTGGCGGCGGGCCACGGTGTCCCGGCCTGTCGGGTCTCCACGCTGGGTCAGTTCGCGGATGCGATGCGACGAGCGCAGGCGGCCGAAGGGCCATCGCTGATTGAATTGCTGCTTTGACAGAGGAGGCTGATCCGAATACCGGAGCCCTACAAGCATCGGGTCGCACTACTGCTTTGGGCACTAGGGCGTCCTAGGTCATGCAAATTGCAGCGACCGGTCACTGCCATCAAGCGGTCTAGGCGCCTAAGTCGGCTAACTCTGCAGGCCCGCAGCATGATCAGGCCGGCAGTTAGCGTCCATCGCGTGAAACTGTGCTCCGCACGGTTGCGCACGTGATTTGGCGGTCGTCAATCCGCGATGAGTTGTCCGGTGCATACCGAAGGGGTGGGCCACAAACGATGCCTGAACGGGACAATGTCGCCTCCATCGGAGAAGTGCATAAGTCCCTTCTCAAGCTGCGCCACATTGGGTGCAGCCATCTCCTGGAAGTCATCGGTACGACATCTCTGCAGAAGTCAGAGCGGTTCACCAGGGCGATGCCAACACTGGTCATGGCGACCTGCTACGTCAGCTCGTTCTACTTTTTGGCGCTGGTGCTTAAGACGATCCCCGTCGGATTGGCCTACGCGATCTGGAGCGGAATGTGCATCGTACTGATCTCGGCTATCGGATACTTTGTCTTCCGACAGACCTGAATGCAGCGGCGATCGTTGGGCTTGGGTTCACCAAGTGTGTTGCTCACTGACCGCCGAAGGGCTCCCAGTACCGATGATTCAATGATTCACGGGGCGATGGGCCCAACTCGGCCGACTAGCTGGCCAGGTCGGGTCAGGCGCTGAAGACGTCAGGAATGGCCAGACTACTGGCGCTCGCGTCGCGGGATAGGAATGGCGGTCTCTAGCGGCCAGGCCAATCGGCCACCCCAGATCTGCTTGAAACCGTGCCTATCGAACGAGCCAAACTCTTGTTCCGAGCGCCTAGTCCTCCAGCGGGAATCTCTTTACCAACGCGCCGAGTCTGGCGCTGTCTTGCTTGATCATCTCGGTGAACTCCGCTGGGCTGGTGAACGCCGGCTCGGCCCCGGCTACTGTCAGCGCCTCGCGCACGTGGACATCTTTGCCCGCTTCGCGCGTTGCGTCAGCGATGCCCCGAGTCACTGCTTCAGGGGTGCCCTTGGGGGCGAACATGCCATACCAAGTGACCGAGTACGAATCCAGCCATCCAGCCTCCATGCTGGTGGGAACATCGGGCAGCGCGTGGGCGCGCTGATTTCCGTTGGTCACTAGGATGCGTACGCGGCCGCTCTTGTGCAGTGGTATCGCTGCAGTAATGCCTGTAAAGGCCATGGTCAAGTTGCCGGAAACTAGATCGGACACGATCGGTGAAGTGCCCTTGTAATTGACGACCGCCATGTCCTTGAGTTCGTAGTCGGCGGAAAACTTCTGGGCGCGTATCTTGGAACTATTCTCGCCACTGCCAACGTTGCACGGGCGCGCCTTGCAGTACGCAATGAGCTCGGGTAGCGTCTTGAATGGCAGGCTTGCACTCATGACGAGTGCCGTCGGTGAAGTGGCTACTGCCGTAACCGGCGTGAGCTGCGACACCGGGTCGATCCCCTTGAGGCTGCGCTGATACTTCATGAGCAGAATCGAAGGCACCTGAAAGAGAAGGGTGTAGCCGTCAGGTGCGGCCTCGATCACGCGGCGCGTACCGATCAAACCATCCGCTCCCCCGATGTTCTCGACGACGACTGGCTGATTCCAAAGCGTTGTCAACCGGCTCGCCACGGCTCGCGCAGTAGCATCGGTACCGCCCCCAGGGTTGTAGGGCACGACCAACGTGACTTGCCGATCCGGCTTCCAGGTGGTTTGGGCAAAGGCGCCTCCGGCACAAAGAACACTGGTTGCGATAAGGGCCCGGCCCAGACGAATTGCGAGAACTCCAAAGCGGGGAAGCTGCGGATTGGTCTGTGCGAAGTGCTTGGTGAAGGTCATCTTCATGTCTCTCATGGTTGGGGTGTGGGTCAGGAGCGCTACTCGCCGTTGTGGTGGCGCAGGCCAGCTTCGGTGATGTCCGAAGAAGGCCACGCCCACGGACGGGTCGCCCTGTCGTTTTCCTGCCAGCGTTCAATCTCTTCGCTCAGCTTCAAGGTCCGGCCGATGTCGTCCAGGCCCTCGAGGAGCGCCGCTCGTCGCAACGGATCGACTTCGAACGGCAACACGGTGGAGTCGGGAAGCATCAGCCGCTGAGTGCGCAGATCCACCTCCCAGTTCGCCGATGGTGAGCAGGCGTTTTTCACCTGGGCAAGCGCTGGAACTTCCAGTCGGATGGGCAAGACGCCGTTTTGAAAGCAATTGGCCTGAAAGATGTCACCGAAGCTCGCTGCAATGACACAGCGGATCCCGCGGGCCAACAAGGCCCAGACCGCGCCTTCGCGTGAAGAGCCGCAACCGAAGTTGCGGCCCGCGACAAGGATCGGTGCCTCCCTCCAGCCCGCCTGATTGAGCGCGAACGCGGGGTCTTCACTGCCGTCGGCGCGATAGCGCAACGACTCGAAGGCCCATGGGCCCAACTCGCCGCGTGCCAAGCTGGTGAGTCGTTCAATGCGGATGATTAGGTCGGTATCGACGTTGTCCAAAGGAAGGAGCGCGGCCGTTCCCCGCAAAAGTGTGAAGGGCTGCATCTCAAAGACTCCGAGGGTCTGCAATCGCGCCGAACAAAGCGGCTGCCACTGCGCTGGCAGGACTGGCCAGATGGGTGCGTACGCCCGGTCCCTGGCGGCCGACGAAGTTCCGGTTGGACGTGGACACCACACGTTCGCCGGGGGAGGCTTGCTCGCCGTTCGCCGCAACACACATGCTGCACCCGGGTTCGCGCCATTCGAAGCCCGCCGACCGAAAGACTTCGTCCAGCCCTTCGGCCTGTGCTGCCCGCTTCACATTCTCTGAGCCGGGTACGACCCAGGCGCGCACATGCGATGCAACGCTGCGTCCGCGGATGAGCGAGGCGGCCTCGCGCAAGTCTGACAGGCGGGAGTTGGTGCATGAGCCGATGAACACGCGATCAACCCTGGTGCCGGCAAGTGAAGCCCCCGCCTGTAGTCCCATGTAGTCGATCGCTACCTGCCAGGCTTGTTGCTGTGCTTCGTCTCTTGCCTGAGCAGGGTCTGGCACGCACCCATCCACCGACACGGCATGCTCCGGGCTGATGCCCCACGTTAAGGTAGGCGCGACGTCAGCAATCTGGATGCGTTCTTCGCGATCGTGGTGAGCACCTGCGTCGCTAGCCAGTGTGCGCCACCACGAGGCTGCCTTGGCAAATTGCTCGCCATCTGGCGCATAGGGCCGCCCGCGCACATACGACTCCGTCGCCTGATCTGGTGCGACCAACCCGATGCGGGCGCCCAATTCGATCGACATGTTGCACAGCGTCATACGCTGCTCAACGGACATTGCCGAGACAGCGTCGCCGGCGTATTCCACGGCAAAGCCATTGCCAACACTGGCACCCAGACGGGCTATCAGGGTGAGCGCCAGATCCTTCGCGCCAACGCCTGGCCCGGGCAGGCCCTCGAACACCACGCGCAGTGTTCGAGGCCGCCGTAGAACGAGGGTCTGGCTGGCCAGTGCGTGGGTGAGTTCAGACGATCCGACGCCGAACGCTATCGCGCCCAACGCACCGTTGGTGCACGTATGACTGTCGCCGCAGATCAGCGTCATGCCTGGCTGCACGATGCCCAGTTCTGGCCCGATGACATGGACGATGCCTTGTCCCGGCTCACCCAGGTCGAACAGCCGTACTCCGCTGCGCTCGGACAACAATTTCAGCCCGTGGTAGAGGCGGGCGCCGCCGGCAAAGGTGTCTCCCGTTCGGCCAGGGGCGCTGGAAACTGCGTGGTCGGGCGTGGAAAAGGCCAACTCGGGGTTGCGCACCCGCATCCCGCGCTCAGCGAGGTCACGTAGTCCCGCCGTCCCCGAAAGGTCATGCAGCAAATGACGGTCGATGTGCAGCAGGTCCCAACCCTCGCCCAGATCCTGCACGACATGCGCATCCCAAATCTTGTCGAACAGGGTGCGCGGTTTTGATTCGCTCATGCGTGTCATGGCCTTTTCACCGAGGCTCGGCGAAGCGCGTCCGCAGGGCATCCCAATCAGCGGCGCCAAGGCGGCGGAAACGCTCCGCCACCCCTGGGCTGCCCGTGGATGCTGGAGGCTGTCCAGACGACTTCAAAGCCGACAAGGCCATCTCGCACGCTGAGGCGGCGGCGCCGAGCAGCAGGCTGGGCAAGATCGCGAGGCGGTAACCCATGTCCTGCGCCTGCGCGAGCCCCAGATCCGGCGTCTTGCCGCCGCGCACTATGTTCAACAGGCACGGCCCCTCGACGCGCCTCGGAATCGAAGCCAGTTCTTCCAGGGACTGGGCTGCTTCAACAAAAACCATGTCGGCGCCAGCGGCGAGTGCTTCTCGGGCACGCGCGATGGCCTCGTCCATGCCCAGCATCGCGCGCGCGTCTGTGCGTGCAATGATCAGAAAGTCTGGGTTTCTCCGGGCGTGAAGTGCCGCCCGAATCTTTGCGACAAACTGTTCACGAGGGATGACTTCCTTGCCGTCGAGGTGGCCGCAACGCTTGGGCGCGACCTGGTCTTCGATGTGCAGGCCGGCGACTCCTCGCAGTTCGTACTCGCGCACGGTGCGTGTCACGTTCAGCTCGTTGCCATAGCCGGTGTCTGCGTCGGCGACGACTGGAACCTCTACTGATCGCGACAGTACGCCAGCCGCATCAGCCATCTCGCTCATCGACAGCAGACCGTAGTCAGGGAAGCCTCGAGCCGCGGAAGCACCGGCCCCAGTCATATAGACGCAGGGAAAGCCAGCAGCCTCCACCATCTTGGCGGTCATGCCATCGTAAGCGCCGGGCGCGACGATGAGTTCGGGGCGCGCGAGTAGTTCGCGCAAGGTTCGGGCGGGTGTTGAAAGAGTCATGGCCATGTGAATTTGGAATGTGAACTGCAAGCTGATCAAAGTCCCATATGTACATCATAACTATATAACCTTATTTTGTCGGCAGGGTATGTATGGATGACGGGCACAATCTGCCTAGACAAAGCCCATGCCCACTCCATTGATTCCAATGTCGACCTCTTCTTCTGCACCATTGCGCCGAGAGCCCGGAACAGCCTTGCACCGGCAACTCTTCATGGTGCTGAGAGATCAGATTGCGCAGGGTGTCTACCCGGTAGGCGAGTTGATCCCGCCTGAGGACGCACTGTGCGAACGCTTTGCCGTCTCGCGCATTACCGTTCGCCGGGCCGTCTCGGACCTGGAGCACCTTGGCTTGGTCGAAAAACGCCCTGGCCGAGGAACATTCGTTCGAGCGGCGCCGCGCCCAATGCGGCCCCACCCGAGCTTCGGGTTGCTGGAGTCCTTGGATAAGCAGGCGCGAGAGACTGAGGTGACGGTACTCGGTGTGGAGACCATACCGGCGCCAGCGTTGGTCGCCCAGCAACTAGCACTGGAGCCTGGCGAGTCGGCTGTGCATGCGGTTCGCTTGCGTTCAGTGCGCGGTACACCGGTCATGTTCACTGACGCATGGGTACCTCGCGAGGTTGGCGGTCATGTGACACCGGCTGAACTGAAGAAGCGCGCGCTATTTGAGATTCTGCTTAGCGAAGGCGTGAAGTTCGGTCGAGTGATTCAGGAAGTTAGCGCTGTCGCTGCCGATCCGGTGCTGGCGGGCTTACTCAATGTCGAGATCGGCGCGCCCCTGGTGCGGTTGGTTCGACTGCTACATGATCGTCGCCGGCGGCCAGTGCAGTACATCGTCATTCACATTGCTGGCGACCGCAGCCGCATATTGATGGATGTGCCTGCTGACGCAGTGAATACGACCGGTGCAGGGCAGATTGCTCACGACCCAGCGTTCCTCTAGATGGCAAGTGCGGTTAATTCGCTGAGCCCCAAGAATTTGAACTCTTCGAGGAAAGGCCGCCCAGGGCATCAAGCGGCCGGCTTGAAGCGCCCTGCTCTACTTCGGCTGGACCAAATCCAAACCGCGCTTGAGATCCAGCGCCAACGCCGCCGGTGACACAAGGCCACATCACGCCACAAACTAATGCTTTGGAACTACTCAAGAGGAATCGCCGGGTCGCGAGGCCCCCGAGTTGGCGACTATTTGCAGTGTTTTCGACAAAGTCGGCAAAAACCGTGATTAGCATTGGGCTGGTTCAAACTACATGGACCACCACTTGGCTCTACCCATTTCTCAGCTCAATTCGCAGCAAGACCACGCCTACGACGCCACCCAACGCGATGAACGATCGTTGACCATTCCGTCGGAAGCGCCAGCGCATGTAGACAAGCTACTCCGAATCGACGAGGTCCTCCGCAGGATTCCAGTGAGCAAATCGTCGTGGTACGCCGGCATCAAGCAAGGCATCTACCCGGAACCTGGGAAGCTAGGGCGGCGTAGATCAGTGTGGCGCGATTCCGCCATCAGGGCATTGGAAGCCAGTCTGTAACGCGAGGGCTGAACAACATGACGAAAAGCAAGCCCACCACGAGGACAGATGTGGTTTCGAGTGGCGCTCAGATTGACGCGCCTCAAGTAGACCTCCATACCGAACGCCCTCCACTGGACGGCGAGTTCGGGCAGGTGCAAATCAACGAGGCGCAGGATGGTCTCCCTGCCCGCCCAAACTGGACGATCTCGGCGGAGAGCGGGAAAACGATGTCGGACGATACAAAGCCCCGTTTTTCAGCGTGGAACAAGCAGGCGGGCAATGGGAGCCGCCTCTACCTGAAACCCGCTACAAAGGGTCGCGCCCGTGCATGGCGCATGGACTACCGCTTTAAGGGTCGTCGCAAAACGTTGAGTCTTGGCACCGTCGCCAATGTAGACGAGGGAGCAGCTATTGAGAAGGCCGGCGAACTTCTAGCCCTCTTGGCACAAGGCACTGATCCAAGCGCCTACCGAAAAGCCACTAAGCGAGCCGGAGCTCGCCAAGAGTGTTTTGAATCCGTGGCACGACGGTGGCTGGATGTATCGGCTGATCGCCGATCGGAAGGGACGCAGGACAAGATTCTCACTAGGCTGGCAAAAGACATCTTCCCGAAGCTCGGCCGCAAAGCGATCAACGAGGTCGACGCCCCCATGCTCTTGCATGCCCTACGCAACGTCGAAGACCGCGGCGCCAGGGAAACCGCTCACCGAATTTACGGCGATCTCGTCGCCATCTTCGACTTCACTATTGGTGAAGGATTGGTGGACATCAATCCCGCCATCCGCCTGAAAAAGGCACTCAAAACTCCGGTGTCGTCCAACTTAGCCGCCATCACGGAACCTGCGTTGCTTTCGCCGCTGCTCACCGCAATCGACGGCTACCATGGCACCCTTGTCGTGCGCTCCGCGCTACAACTGCTCCCGATGCTTGCCGTCAGGCCGGGGCAGTTGCGCCGCGCCGAATGGCGTCATATCGATTTGGAGGGCGCTTGCTGGCAAATGCCCCCTGAGCTTCGGAAGGCGTCGCAAGACATCAAGCGCCGACGCAATAAACAAGGGCCCTGGATCCCTCTTCCTCGCCAAGCAGTCGAACTCCTCAGGAAGTTGCACGCGCTGACGGGACACGGCCGCTACTTGTTCCCCGGCCAACGCTCGAGGGATCGGCCCATGTCCGAAAACACCATCAACAAGGCACTGCGCATCCTCGGCTACTCGAAGGACGAGATGACAGGACACGGTTTTCGCGCAAGCCTGCAAACGATTTGCGAGAACGAACTGTTCGTCGACAAGAATCTGATCGAGGTGCAATTGCAGCACACAGTGCCAGGCCCTCTGGCCGACATCTACCTTCGCGCTGACTACCGCGAGTTTCGCCGAACTACGATGCAGACTTGGGCCGACTATCTAGACGCGCTTCGTCAAGGTCACGGGAAGGAGTTCACAGAAAGGATTCGCCGTGCTTTTGGCAGCCAACGCATCGAAATCGACAAACAGCAAGCCCTCGACGAATTCGGCCCAGTCACCAAGCAAGCCCCGGCTGCGGAGACTGTCGCACCGAGTCTTCCTCTGCCGGCTGCGGGCGCTCAGCAAAGCTTCAGCTGGAAGCCCCAAGGCTGGGCGATGGCGCAGTATCGGATGAAGGCATAAGTCGCTCCTTGCGGGTGAGACCGTCACCAAGAAGGGGCGGTCTCATTTCTCAGGGGCACGCCCTTGATCTCTCGTCAGGAGGCCTCGAACGATTTCACTCATTCAGAGCCGCGACGTTTTCGATGTTGATCCGTCTAGCGGCGATCGGCGCACGGCATCGGGCCACAAATGTATCGCCCTCTCCCTTGCGCAATGCATCGAGATAGTCTGCCCACAACTGCATGGCAACCGCCCGAAACTCCCGATAGTCGGAGCGGTTGTAGCAATCGGCCAGTGGCCCCGGCACCTTGTGCGCCAGCTGCACCTCCAGCACCATCGGGTCGACGTGCAGCACCTGGTCCATGATCGTTCTCGCGGTCGCACGAAATCCGTGGCCCGTCACAACGTCACTCGGATAGCCAAGTGTACGGAAGGCCATGTTGATCGTGTTTTCCGACATAGGTCGCTCTTTCGAGCGCTCACTCGGAAAGACATATCTGGAGTGCCCCGTCACCGAACGAAGCTCCTCGAGCACATGCCGCGCCTGCACAGGCAGCGGAACCCAGTGCGGTGCCCCATTGAGCTTTCTCTCACGCGAGCCCTTCATCCGTGCAGGCGGAATTCGCCACCAGCCGCCTTCGAGGTCGAATTCATCCCATGTCGCGAAGCGCAGCTCCCCAGGCCGCACAGTCATCATGGGTAGCAACTTCAGGGCGCCGCGCACGACGTTCGTGCCCTTGTAGCCGTCCATGGCGCGCAGCATCGGCGCCAACTCCTCGGGCGTCGTGACGGCCGCATAGCGCTTCGGGATGACTGGCTTGAGTGCTCTCTTGAGCCCTGTGGCCGGATTGCTCTGGATCGCACCCTCGGCGATGGCAAAAGCAAAAACCGCGAAGCAGTTCTCGAGTGCTCGGTGCGTGGTTTCCATCACACCTCGCGCCTCGATGCGCCGAAGCACCTTGAGAACACCTGGCGCATCGATCTCGCCAATTGGTTCGCCGCCGAGGAACGGAAAGACATCGCGCTTCAATCGCTGCAATACCCTTGTTGCGTGACCCGGCGACCAATCGCACATTCTCGTCTGGTGCCATCGAAGCGCCACGTCCTCGAAGGACCCGGATGCAGGCTCACCGACGGCCGCGCGCCGACGATCCTCAGTTGCCTGTACCTTGGCGACCTTGGCCTTCTTGCGAAGGTCGCTCGGATCGACACCGCTGGCCACCATCTCACGGCACTTCACGGCGGCCTCGCGCGCGGCTTTCAAGCCCACGGCCGGATAGGTCCCAAGGCTCAGTGTGTTGCGCCGCCCTGCGAAGGTGTAGTCCAGCCGCCACCCGTGCGCGCCCCCTTTGAAAAAGGGCAGGAGGTACAGGCCCTCGCCGTCGCTGAGTCGTTTGGCGCCGGGTTTCAGCGCCCGGATCGTTCGGTCACCGCCGATCAGATTTCTAGCCATTCTCTGTCACTTCCAACATGCCACATCGCCCTCTCGCGAGGGCGGAACGCAGGAACTTTTCGGCAGAACCGGCCCGCGCTGGCCGGTTACTGCAGGAGTTACTGCACGGATGCTTGGAAGTGGCTGGACTTCGTTGGAACAACCTGGACAAAAAAAAGCCCAAGAGCGTTGATTCTCTTGGGCTTTTGGACGTCCCTGGACAAACCTGGAACTGAATGTGGTGGCCTGGGGCGGAATCGAACCACCGACACGCGGATTTTCAATCCGCTGCTCTACCAACTGAGCTACCGGGCCATTTCTGGCTTCGATACCGGTTCGGCTGAACAGTATCGAAGCCCACGATTATACAGCGCTTCTGCGCCCTCTGGAGAGATCGACGCCCAACTGCTTCAACTTTCTGTAAAGGTGGGTGCGCTCCAGGCCCGTCTTCTCGGCCACGCGGGTCATGGAGCCGTTCTCCATGGCGAGGTGGAACTCGAAGTAGGCCTTCTCGAATCCGTCGCGCGCATCGCGCAGCGGCCGGTCGAGGTCGAAGCTCTGCGTGGATTGCGGGCCAGGATCGGGCAGCGGCATGGCGGCAATGGGCGGCAGCAAGGCACTGTCGCCAGTCGTCGTGACCACGGTGGCGTAGTTGTTGGTGGGCGGCACCACTGCCGCAGCTGCACGACGCGCGTTTTCTCGCGCGAGGCCCTGCTCCACAGCTTTGAGGAGCTTTTGCAGCGTGATCGGCTTTTCCAGGAATGCGAAGGCACCGATGCGGGTGGCCTCGACGGCGGTGTCGATGGTGGCGTGGCCGCTCATCATGATGACCGGCATGGTCAGCAGATTGGCGGTGGACCACTCCTTGAGCAAGGTAACGCCATCGGTGTCGGGCATCCAGATGTCGAGCAGGACGAGGTCCGGCCGCGCACGCTGGCGCGCGGCACGGGCCTCTGCGGCGTTTTCCGCCAATTCGACGTTGTGACCTTCGTCGTTGAGGATTTCAAAGAGCAGGTCGCGAATGCCCAGTTCATCGTCGACCACGAGAATATTTGCCATGTATACGTTCTAGCGTCGGCGCTCAGGTGACGGGATGTTCTTCGGAAGGTGTCGTTGCGGCCACGGAATGCCGTTCCGGCGACAGCGCAAATGATAACGAGACTTGAGCCCCTACCACAGCCCCGTCTTGGATGCGATTGGAAAGCTCGATTCTGGCACCGTGTTCGTCAGCTATTTTCTTGACGACCGCGAGGCCCAGACCCGTGCCCTTGGTCTTGGTGGTGACGTAGGGCTCAAAGGCGCGTTTGAGGATGTTCTCTGCAAATCCCGTTCCATGGTCTTGAACGGTCAGGCGCACGCGCTCGCCGGATTCGCCAAGCCGGGTGCGAACCAACACCGGCGCCGCCGGCGCGGCTGCGCCATCGGGTGCTGCGGCATGGCGGGCCACTGCTGCGGCCTCGGTGGCGTCCAGTGCGTTTTGCAAGAGGTTGTGGATCACCTGGCGCAACTGCTGCGCATCACCGCGAATCATGGGGCAGCGCGGATCGAGTTCGGCCAGCACCTGCCCATGGATGGTTTCGTTCTCGTAGAGGTGCAGGATGTCCGCCACCAAGGCGTTCAGGTCGACGGCCTTCAGCTCGGCCGCAGGCAGCCTTGCGTAGTCGCGGAACTCGTTGACAAGCCGCTTCATCGCGTCCACCTGATCGACGATGGTCTTGACCGACTTGGCCAGCACCGCCTGTTCGCTGCCTTCGAGCTTGCCCGACAGCTTGAGTTCAAGCCGCTCGGCCGAAAGCTGGATGGGCGTGAGCGGGTTCTTGATCTCGTGGGCCAGGCGCCGCGCCACTTCGCCCCAGGCCTGCGCGCGCTGCGCAGAAACGATTTCGGAGATGTCGTCGAACACCAGGAGCCGCGCTGCGCCCGGAAGCTCTGCGCCACGCGCAACAAGGTTCACCATGTCGTCCGCCGCGCCGCCCGGGTGCAGTTCGAAAGCATGCTGCCAATGGTCCAGGCCGTGCTGTGCGCGCTCGACTTCAAATTCGGCGAACTGCTGTTCGACATCAAGCCCGAAGGCTTCGAGCCCGGGCACGTCCGTCAGCTTGCGGCCTTCGTAAGCCGCCAGGGGCATGCGCAGCACCCGCGTGGCGCCTGGATTGGTGGAGACGACCGTGCCATCCGCCTTGAGCACGATCACGCCGGAGGTGAGGTTGTCCAGGATGGTCTGCAGGTTGTCCCGGGCGGCGTCGAGTTCGCCCAGTGTCTTCTCGACCGCACCGCGCGCTTCGCTGAGTTGTTGCGTCATCAGCGCGAAAGAGCGTGTCAGCCCTCCCAGTTCGTCCTTGCCGGGCAAGACCACCGTCGGCCGCAGGTCGCCTCCGGCCACCTGGCGCACGCCGTCGGCCAGCACCAGCAGCGGTCGGGCCAGTTGATTTCCGAACAGCACCGCGAGCAGGACCGCGCCGAACACCGCCAGGAACAGGCTCAGGGTCAGCGTGCCGATGTACATGCGCAAGAGGCCGCCTCGCGCCAGGGCTCGCTCCTGGTATTCGCGGTTGGCTTCCTGGACCGCCAGCGCATTGGCGACCACTGCAGGAGGCAGCGGCACGGTCAATTCGATGAAGCGCGTCTCGCCGCCCAGGTCGAAGCCTGGCCGGCGCACCAATGCCAGGGCACGAACCGTTGCGGCGGGAGGGGGGCCATTTGCGCCCGCGGGCACTTCGTCCAGGCCTTCGATATGGGCCACCGACCCGGTGGTGCGCGCCTGGCGCATGAACTGCGCCGAGGGCCGCTCGGGATTGAGCTGGAAGCGCGAAGCGCCCGCGCTGCCGATCAGCTGACCAGTGCCCGTCCAGAGCAGCACGTCGGTGGCGCCGAACTGCTCGCGCACACGCTCCAGCGCCAGGCCGGCAGCCGCGTCGGGCACTTCGGAGATCAGGGCGCCACCCGCACGGGCCTTGTTGGAGACGTCCTGCGACAGTGAATCCAGCGTGGCGCGCCCCAGGTTCAGGCCGGCGTCCAGGGCGCCTTCGACCTTGACGTCGAACCAGCTTTCGATGGAGCGAGAGACGAACTGGTACGACACCACATAGATGAGCAGCCCAGGCATGACGCCGACGAGCGCAAAGATGGCCGCCAGCTTGATCAGCAGGCGGCTGCCGAACTTGCCCTGGCGCAGCCGCTTGATGAGCCGGAAGGCCACCCATCCCAGGACCAGCGTCAGCATCACCGCCACCACGACGTTGATGCCGAACAGCCGGGCGTAGTTGCGCTCGTACAGCTCGCTGTTGTTGGTAGCCTGGGCGAGCAGGAACATCAGCACCAGGCCGACGGCGGTCACCAGCGCGGCGACGACGCTGAGCGTCCAGCGCCGGGCACGTGCACGGCGCGCCTCGGGCGAAGCCGGCGTGCGGGCGGGCTTGTCGCTCAACGGTTGTTCTCCAGGGGAAGCTTCACGTTGCGCTCGATCGAAATGTTCCAGTCCGACTGCCCGACGGCCCCGATCTGGAAGGGCCTGGGCAACTGCGAAGTATCGAGGCGGAAGCGAAACATCACCAGGTGCTCGGGATCGTCGCCGACGGCAGAGGCGTCGGCCAGACGCAGCCGCCCGACGCGCTTGACGGCCTCCAGCGCATCTTCGAGCGAGTCGAAGTTCTGCGCCACCGAGTTGCCGAAGCCGGCATTGGTGATGGGCACGGGCGAGACGTTCAGGCGCCAGCGGCGGGTGAGCGGCTGGTAGGCCAGGCGCATGTGCCGCGAAACGCTCGCGATGCGGCTGTTCCACCAGTACCAGCGCTCGCGGTAAAGCTCGGCATCCGCGACGAAATAGACGGCGATTCCCTTGTCCAGCACTTCGCCCACCAACTCGGGCAGGCTGAACTGGACGGTGGCGCTCAGGTAGACGCCGTCGTCGACGCGTTCGAGGCGAAGCTGCGTGAGCTCCGCCTCGGCCTCGGCTCGAGCCGCCGGCGACGCCAGGAGCAGCACGACCGCCATCAGCCAGGCGGCTGCGACCACGAGCAGAACGCCGAAGCCGGCCGGGCGGCGGGCTTCAGTCAGGGCGTTTCTCGAGCAAGGCGTAGAAGAAGCCGTCGTGGTCACCCAAGGGATTTTCCGGGACGGCGCCAGCGTTGCGCCCGATTTGGGGCAGCAAATGACCTGGCGAGGCCATCAATCGACCGTCTTTGTTGTGCGCAAGAAACGCATCAATCTGGTGCGCGCCCTCCATCCGGAAGACCGAGCACGTGCAATACAGCAGGCGCCCACCCGGCCGAACCAGGGGCCAAAGCGCGGCCAAAAGGCTGGCCTGTTCGACCGCGAGCTGCTCGATGTCGCTCTCCCGCCGCAGCCAACGCACGTCCGGATGGCGACGCACGATGCCGGAAGCGGTGCACGGTGCATCCAGCAAGATGGCATCGAAAGGACGTTTGTCCCACCACTCCTGGGGCCGTCCCGCATCGGCGACCTTGACCTGCGCCTTGCCGGCCAGACGCAGGCGGCGCAGGTTTTCCTCGATGCGCCCGCTGCGCTTGCCGTCGATTTCGAGGGCAGTGACTTCGATCGGGCGCTCTCCGGCGCGTTCGATCAGGTGCGCCGTCTTGCCGCCCGGGGCCGCGCAGGCGTCCAGTACCCGCAGCGGTGTGGCATCTGGCCAAGCCAGCCCGTCAAGGAGCAATGGCGCGGCAAGCTGGGCCGCCGCGTCCTGCACGGAGAACTCGCCCTGGTCGTAGCCGGGCAACTGCCGCACCGGCTTGGCACGGGCCAGTTGAAGGCCACAGTCGCCGACCGGTTTGGATTCGACGCCCGCCAACTGCTCGAGCGCCTGGCGGTACGGGCCCACGCCCGTTTGCAACAGATTGACGCGCAAGGTCATCGGCGCCTGCACATTGTTGGCTTGCAGGATGCGCTGCCAGTCACGTGGGTGATCGCGCTTGAGGCGCTCGATCCACCAGCGCGGATGGTTCCAATGCGCCACCGGTTCGCTGTCGGTCGCGGCCACCAATTCGTCGCGCTCTCGCAAGAAGCGGCGCAGGCAGGCATTGATGAAGCTGGCCTGGGCCCGCGTGCCAGCATTGCGCTTGGCGGCCTCCACCGCCTGGTCAACCAGCGTGAAAGGCTCGAAGGGCGCTTGATCCCGATCCCAGGCCAAGGCCAAAGCGGTGCAGAGCAACGCGTCGGCCGCGGGCGGCGGCGTGCGCTTTGCGAGATGCCTGCGCAAGGCTTCGCCGCGCCCAAGGCTGCGCAGTACCTGGTAGCCCAGCGCTTGAACGCCCGGGCGCAGGGCGGACTCGACCGCCTCGAACGCAGCGGTGCCGGACTGCCCCGCGCGGATGGCCGCAATGACAGCCCCGCAGGCCTGCAATTGGCGCCAAAGGGGAGGCTGTTCGGATGGCGTGGAATCGGTAGTCAAGGAGAAAGGAAAGGAAGAGATCGGAAAGCAGGATTTCGACCGATGGTAAGGCCAGCACCTTTACCGGCGCGGCCCGCACCGGACCGGTCGACTACAGAAGCGGCGCGGCTCGATGGAGGCGGAAGGCCCAGGCGATCAGCATCGCCGGAAACTGCGAGATGGCACGGTTGTAGCGCGATACCGCCAGATTGAACTGGGCGCGGGCGATTTCCGCGGCAGCGGACGGCTCGGGCCAAGCCAGCGGCGGCGAGGTCGCGCTGAACTCGAGCGGGTCGCCGGGCAATGTTCCAACCTCGCGAACCGACGAGGCCAGGGACGCGGGCCGCGAGAGCGTGCCTTCCGCATCGAAGCTCACCGCCTCGCCCGGAAAGATTCTCTCCCACGCGTCGAGCAGGACCGTCAGCGCGGTGCCAAGTGCCTCGACGCCATTGGGCTCCAGCGGCTTCTGACGCGCCGCGGACATCATGGCGGAGGTCTGTGCGGCGGCGGCCACGAGTGCGCTCCCCGCATCCAGGTTCGCGTCGTCGGCCACGCGCGAGCGCGCATAGTCGACCTGGCGAGCCAGCGCCGCATCGAGTGCCCCGTAGGCCACCAACGCGGCAGAACGCAGACGCACCAATCGGTTGTGCGCGCCCACGAACCAGAAAATCAGGACGGCGCCGGCCAGCCACCAGCCGAAAGACGCCGGAATCAACTCACGCAAATCCGACATGCCATGGCCTTCTGGCTTTGGCGGCCTCGTCGCCAGACAGGCGAGCGGGCCGGACGCGCATGAAAAACGCCCCCCGGCCTCGGTGGGCAGGGGGGCGTCGGGTGCCGGCCAGAAGCGCGGTCATCGAACGAAGGGGGCGCTTTTCAGCACGCTGCCTTATTCGCTGGCTGCGCCTTCGCTGGCAGCGTCCACGGTGACGTCGCTCGCTTCGGCTTCAGCGCTGGCAGCTTGCGATGCGTCCAGTTCCGCCGCCTCGGCTTCCGCAATGGCGCGGCGCTCGGCTTCGTCCATGGCGTCCTTGGCCTTGCGTGCCTGGTGGTACGCCATGCCGGTGCCTGCGGGAATCAGGCGGCCGACGATGACGTTTTCCTTCAGGCCACGCAGTTCGTCGCGCTTGCCCATGATGGCGGCTTCGGTCAGCACGCGCGTGGTCTCCTGGAAGGAGGCGGCACTGATGAAGCTGTCGGTGGACAGCGAAGCCTTCGTGATGCCCAGCAGCAGGTTGGTGTACGTCGCGGGGATCTTGCCATCGGTGCGCAGCGCATCGTTGGTGTTGAGCATTTCCGAACGCTCGACCTGCTCACCCACGATGTAGCTGGAGTCACCCGTGCTTTCGACCACGACGCGGCGCAGCATCTGGCGAACGATCACCTCGATGTGCTTGTCGTTGATCTTCACGCCTTGCAAGCGATACACGTCCTGCACTTCGTCCACGATGTAGCGCGCCAGTTCTTCCGAGCCCAGCAGGCGCAGGATGTCCTGCGGGTCGGCCGGGCCGTCCACCACCACTTCGCCCTTGTTGACCACCTGGCCTTCGTGCACCAGGATGTTCTTTTCCTTCGGCACGAGTTCTTCCCAGACCTTGCCTTCGGGGTCGGTGATCTGCAGGCGGATCTTGCCCTTGGTCTCCTTGCCGAAGGAAATGGTGCCGGTCATTTCGGCCAGCAGGCCCTTGTCCTTGGGCGAGCGAGCCTCGAAGAGCTCGGCCACGCGCGGCAGACCGCCGGTGATGTCGCGGGTCTTCTGACCTTCGACCGGAATGCGGGCAAGCACTTCGCCGGGGCCCACGTCCTGGCCGTCGCGCACCTGGATCAGGGCGCCGATCGGGAAGCCGATGGTCACCGAGTGATCGGTGCCCGGGATCTTCACTTCGCTGCCCGAGGCGTCCACCAGCTTGACCTGCGGACGCACGACCTTGGCGGCGCCGCGGCGCTTCGGATCGATCACGACCAGCGTGGACAGGCCGGTGACTTCGTCCACCTGCTTGGCCACGGTCAGGCCTTCCTCGACGTTCTCGAACTTCACCGAACCGGCGAACTCCGTGATGATCGGGCGGGTCAGCGGGTCCCAGGTGGCCAGGATCAGGCCAGCCTTGATCTGCTGGTCGGCCTTCACCGACAGCACCGCGCCGTACGGCACCTTGTGACGCTCGCGCTCACGGCCGTGCTCGTCGTGGATGATCACTTCGCCGGAACGCGCGATCACCACCAGCTCGCCCTTGGAGTTGGTCACGTAGCGCATCGTGGCGTTGAAGCCGATCACGCCGTTGCTCTTGGCTTCCACGCTCGATGCGATGGCGGCACGCGAAGCGGCACCACCGATGTGGAAGGTACGCATCGTCAGCTGCGTGCCCGGTTCGCCGATCGACTGGGCAGCGATCACACCGACGGCTTCGCCGATGTTGATCAGGCCACCGCGGCCGAGATCGCGGCCATAGCACTTGGCGCAAATGCCGAAACGGGTTTCGCAGGTCAGCGCCGTGCGCACGCGCACCTCGTCGACGCCGGCGGCTTCCAGTTCTTCGATGTTGTCTTCGTCGAACATCTCAGCGGCCGGGACCAGCACTGCGCGGGTCTCGGGGTGAAGCACGTCGTCCGCGGCGCTGCGGCCGAGGATACGGTCGCGCAGCGATTCGATGACTTCACCGCCCTCGACGATGGCGCGCATCGTCGAGCCGTTGCTGGTGCCGCAATCCTGCTCCGTCACCACCAGATCCTGGGTCACGTCGACCAGGCGGCGCGTCAGGTAACCGGAGTTGGCGGTCTTCAGTGCCGTGTCGGCCAGGCCCTTACGGGCACCGTGCGTGGAGATGAAGTACTCCAACACGTTCAGGCCTTCACGGAAGTTCGCGGTGATGGGCGTTTCGATGATCGAGCCGTCCGGCTTGGCCATCAGGCCGCGCATGCCGGCCACCTGGCGGATCTGTGCGGCGGAGCCACGGGCACCGGAGTCGGCCATCATGTAGATGGAGTTGAAGGACTCCTGGTCCACTTCCTTGCCGTTGCGATCGGTGACCTTCTGCTTGGACAGCTTGGCCATCATCACCTTGGACACGGCGTCGCCGGCCTTGCCCCAGATGTCCACGACCTTGTTGTAGCGCTCGCCCGCCGTGACCAGACCGGACACGTACTGCTGCTCGATCTCCTTCACTTCCTTGGAAGCGGTCTCGATGATGTCGTGTTTCTCCGAAGGCACGAGCATGTCATCGATGGCGATCGAGATGCCAGCCTTGGTCGCCAGGCGGAAGCCGTTTTGCAGCAGCTTGTCGGCGAAGACCACGGTCTCCTTCAGGCCGCACTTGCGGAACGAGGCGTTGATGAGCTTGGAGATCTCCTTCTTCTTCAGCGCCTTGTTGATGTTCGAGAAGGCCAGGCCCTTGGGCAGGATCTCGGACAGCAGTGCGCGGCCGACGGTGGTATCGACCAGCGAAGTCGACGGCACGAACTCGCCCGTCTCCTTGTTCTTGTTCCACTCGGTGATGCGAACGCTGACCTTGGTGGTCAGTTCGACCACGTTGGCGTCCAGGGCGCGCTGCACTTCGCCGATGTCCGAGAACACCAAGCCTTCACCCTTGCCGTTGATGCGGTCGCGGGTGGTGTAGTACAGGCCCAGCACCACGTCTTGCGACGGCACGATCGAGGGCTCGCCCGAAGCCGGGAACAGCACGTTGTTGGAGGCCAGCATCAGCGTGCGGGCTTCCATCTGCGCTTCCACCGACAGCGGCACGTGAACGGCCATCTGGTCACCGTCGAAGTCGGCGTTGAATGCCGCGCAGACGAGCGGGTGCAGTTGGATGGCCTTGCCCTCGATCAGGATCGGCTCGAAGGCCTGGATGCCCAAGCGGTGCAGCGTGGGGGCGCGGTTCAGCAGAACCGGGTGCTCCTTGATCACCTCTTCCAGGATGTCCCAGACCACCGGCGTGCCGCTTTCGACTTCCTTCTTCGCCGCCTTGATGGTGGTGGCGATGCCCATGGCTTCGAGGCGCGAGAAGATAAAAGGCTTGAACAGCTCGAGCGCCATCAGCTTCGGCAGGCCGCACTGGTGCAGCTTGAGCGTCGGACCAACCACGATGACCGAACGGCCCGAGTAGTCGACACGCTTGCCCAGCAGGTTCTGGCGGAAGCGACCGCTCTTGCCCTTGATCATGTCGGCCAGCGACTTGAGGGCGCGCTTGTTCGCACCCGTCATCGCCTTGCCGCGACGGCCGTTGTCCAGCAGCGAATCGACCGCCTCTTGCAGCATCCGCTTTTCGTTGCGGGCGATGATCTCGGGCGCCTTCAGCTCGAGCAGGCGGCGCAGGCGGCTGTTGCGGTTGATGACCCGGCGATACAGGTCGTTCAGGTCGGAGGTCGCGAAGCGGCCCCCGTCCAGCGGCACCAGCGGACGCAGGTCCGGCGGCAGCACAGGCAGAACGTCCAGCACCATCCACTCGGGCTTGATGCCCGACTTGCGGAAGGCTTCCAGCACCTTCAGGCGCTTGGAGTTCTTCTTGACCTTGACTTCGGAGCCGGTGAGGTCGCCGCGCAGCTTCTCGATCTCGACGTCGAGTTCGATGCCCTGCAGCAGATCCTTGATGCCCTCGGCGCCCATCTTGGCGACGAACTCGTCACCGTATTCCTTGCGCTTGTTGTCGTAGTCGTCCTCGCTCATGATGCTGAACTTCTTCAGCGGGGTCATGCCGGGGTCGGTGACGACATAGGCTTCGAAGTACAGCACGCGTTCGATGTCGCGCAGGGTCATGTCGAGCACGAGGCCCAGACGCGACGGCAGCGACTTCAGGAACCAGATATGGGCGCAGGGCGCGGCCAGGTCGATGTGACCCATGCGCTCGCGACGCACCTTGGTCTGCGTGACTTCAACGCCGCACTTCTCGCAGATCACGCCGCGATGCTTCAGGCGCTTGTACTTGCCGCACAGGCACTCGTAGTCCTTGATGGGCCCGAAGATCTTGGCGCAGAAGAGGCCGTCCCGCTCGGGCTTGAAGGTGCGGTAGTTGATCGTCTCGGGCTTCTTCACTTCGCCGAAAGACCACGAACGGATCTTTTCGGGCGAGGCCAGGCCGATCTTGATGGCATCGAAATGCTCATCCGGGGTGAACTGCTTGAACAGGTCGAGTAGCGATTTCATATGACTCTATCCCCCAAGAATTAAGAACGCTCGAGCTCGATGTCGAGGCCCAGCGAACGGATTTCCTTGACCAGCACGTTGAACGACTCCGGCATGCCGGCTTCGATGGCGTGCTCGCCCTTGACGATGTTCTCGTAGACCTTGGTACGGCCTTGAACGTCGTCGGACTTGACGGTGAGCATTTCCTGCAGGACGTAGGAAGCGCCATACGCTTCGAGCGCCCACACTTCCATTTCACCGAAGCGCTGTCCGCCGAACTGGGCCTTGCCGCCCAGCGGTTGCTGCGTGACCAGCGAGTACGGACCAGTCGAGCGGGCGTGCATCTTGTCGTCCACCAGGTGGTGAAGCTTCAGGAAGTGCATGTAGCCGACAGTCACCGGACGCTCGAACTGCTCGCCGGTACGACCGTCGAACAGGTGAGCCTGCGTGCGGGTCTCGGTCAGGCCCTTGAGCTTGGCCAGGTTGTCCGGGTAGGCGAGCTTGAGCATGCCGCGGATCTCTTCTTCAGACGCGCCGTCGAACACCGGCGTGGCGAACGGCACGCCGCTGGCCAGGCTGTGGGCCATCTCGACCACTTCTGCATCGCTGAACTGCTCGAGCTGCTCCTTGCGGCCCGAGCCGTTGTAGAGCTCGTCGAAGAACTTGCGCAGCTCGGCCACCTGGGCCTGCTCCTGCAGCATGTCGCCGATGCGCTGGCCGATGCCCTTCGCAGCCCAGCCAAGGTGCACTTCGAGCACCTGACCCACGTTCATCCGCGAGGGCACGCCCAGCGGATTCAGGCAGATGTCGCACGGCGTGCCGTCGGCCATGTGGGGCATGTCTTCGACCGGAACGATCTTGGAGACCACGCCCTTGTTGCCATGACGGCCGGCCATTTTGTCGCCAGGCTGCAGGCGGCGCTTGACAGCCAGGTAGACCTTGACCATCTTGAGCACGCCCGCGGGCAGCTCGTCGCCTTGCGTCAACTTCTTGCGCTTCTCTTCGAAAGCCAGGTCGAAGCTGTGGCGCGTCTGCTCCAGCGAGTTCTTGATCGACTCCAACTGCATGGCGATGTCGTCATCGGCCGGGCGGATGTCGAACCAGTGGAACTTCTCGATCGAGGCCAGGTAGGCCTTGTCGAGCTTGCTGCCCTTGGCCAGCTTGTTCGGGCCGCCGTTGGCGACCTTGCCCACCAGCAGCTTCTCGATACGGTCGAACGCGTCGGCCTCGACGATGCGAAGCTGGTCGTTCAGGTCCAGGCGGAAGCGCTTGAGTTCATCGTCGATGATCTGCTGGGCGCGCTTGTCGCGCTGGATGCCTTCGCGGGTGAACACCTGCACGTCGATGACGGTGCCGGAGCTGCCCTGGTCCACGCGCAGCGAGGTGTCCTTCACGTCGGACGCCTTCTCGCCGAAGATCGCACGCAGCAGCTTTTCTTCCGGCGTCAGCGTGGTCTCGCCCTTCGGCGTGACCTTGCCCACCAGCACGTCGCCCGGCTGGACCTCGGCACCCACGTAGATGATCCCGGATTCGTCCAGGCGGTTGAGCTGCTGCTCGGCCAGGTTCGGGATGTCGCGGGTGATTTCTTCGGCGCCCAGCTTGGTGTCGCGCGCCATCACCACCAGCTCTTCGATGTGAATGCTGGTGTAGCGGTCTTCGGCCACCACGCGCTCGCTGATCAGGATCGAGTCCTCGAAGTTGTAGCCGTTCCACGGCATGAACGCGATCAGCATGTTCTGGCCAAGCGCCAGTTCACCCAGATCGGTCGATGCGCCGTCGGCCACCACGTCACCCTTGGCGATCTTGTCGCCGCGCTTGACGATCGGACGCTGGTGGATGTTGGTGTTCTGGTTCGAACGCTGGTACTTGATCAGGTTGTAGATGTCCACGCCGACTTCGCCGGCTTGCGCTTCGGCGTCGTTGACGCGCACCACGATGCGGGTCGCGTCGACATAGTCGACCACGCCGCCGCGCATGGCGGTGACCACCGTGCCGGAGTCGACAGCCGAGACGCGCTCGATGCCGGTACCCACGAACGGCTTTTCCGGGCGCAGCACAGGCACGGCCTGACGCTGCATGTTGGCGCCCATCAATGCGCGGTTGGCGTCGTCGTGCTCAAGGAACGGAACGAGCGAAGCAGCGACCGACACGATCTGTGCGGGCGACACGTCCATGTACTGGATGCGCTCGGCGCCGACCAGGATCGACTCGCCCTTTTCGCGCGCCGACACGAGGTCGCCGGTCAGGCGGCCGTCGGCGTCCAGCGCAGCGTTGGCCTGGGCGATGACGTACTTGCCTTCCTCGATGGCCGAGAGGTAGTCGATCTCGGTGGTCACCTTGCCGTCGGCCACGCGACGATAGGGCGTCTCGATGAAGCCGAACTCGTTCAGCCGCGCATACAGTGCCAGCGAGTTGATCAGACCGATGTTCGGGCCTTCCGGCGTTTCGATCGGGCAGACGCGGCCATAGTGGGTGACGTGCACGTCGCGCACTTCGAAGCCGGCACGCTCGCGCGTCAGACCACCCGGGCCAAGGGCCGACACGCGGCGCTTGTGGGTGATCTCGGACAGCGGGTTGGTCTGGTCCATGAACTGCGACAACTGCGAGGCACCGAAGAATTCCTTCAGTGCAGCCGAAATCGGCTTGCTGTTGATCAGGTCATGCGGCATGAGCGGTTCTTGCTCGGCCTGGCCCAGACGCTCCTTGACGGCCTTCTCGATACGCGCCAGACCGGTGCGGTACTGGTTCTCGGCCAGTTCACCCACGCAACGCACGCGACGGTTGCCCAGGTGGTCGATGTCGTCGACTTCGCCATTGCCGTTGCGCAGATCCACCAGGATCTTCACGACCGCGAGGATGTCCTCGTTGGTCAGGACCATCGGACCGGTCGATTCATCACGCCCCACGCGGGCGTTGAACTTCATGCGACCGACGCGCGACAGATCGTAGGTATCGGGGTTGTAGAACAAGCGCTGGAACAAGGCTTGAACCGCGTCTTCGGTCGGCGGCTCGCCGGGGCGCATCATGCGGTAGATGGCGACGCGGGCAGCGAACTCGTCCACCGTCTCGTCCGTACGCAGGGTTTGAGAGATGTACGCGCCCTGGTCCAACTCGTTGGTGTAGATGCACTGGATGTCCAGCACACCTGCCGCGCGCAGCTTCTTGAGCAGCGCCTCGGTCAGTTCGTCGTTGGCCTTGGCCAGGATCTCGCCGGAATCGGGATCGACGATGTTGCGGGCCAGCACGCGGCCGACCAGGAAATCTTCGGGCACGCTGATGTGCGTGGTGCCCGACTGTTCGAGCTCACGCGTATGGCGCGCCGTAACGCGCTTGTCCTTAGCCACGACGACCTTGCCCGACTTGTCGGTCACGTCGAAACGTGCCACTTCGCCGCGCAGGCGATCGGAGACCAGCTCCATCTGCGCGCCACTGTCCATCAGGCGGAAGTTGTCGTTGACGAAGAAGTTGGCCAGGATCGATTCCGGCGTCAGGCCGATGGCCTTGAGCAGGATGGTGACCGGCATCTTGCGGCGGCGATCGACGCGGAAGTACAGCATGTCCTTCGGGTCGAACTCGAAGTCCAGCCAAGAACCGCGGTAGGGAATCACACGCGCCGAGAACAACAGCTTGCCCGAGCTGTGGGTCTTGCCCTTGTCGTGCTCGAAAAACACGCCGGGAGAGCGGTGCAACTGCGAGACGATCACACGCTCGGTGCCGTTGATGATGAACGAACCCTTATCGGTCATGAGCGGCACTTCGCCCATGTAGACCTCTTGTTCCTTCACTTCCTTGACGACCTTCGACTGAGAAGTCGACGACTCGCGGTCATAGATGATCAACTGAACCTTGGCACGGACAGCCGAGGAAAAGGTCAGACCACGGGTCTGGCATTCGCGTACATCGAAGGCCGGTTTGGCCAGGTTGTACTCGAGGAACTTCATTTCCACGAAGCCGTTGTGCGAAACGATCGGGAAGGCGGAGTTGAACGCGGCTTGCAGGCCATCGAGCGAACGCTTCTGCGGCGCGACGCCGGCTTGCAGGAAAGCGGTGTACGCATCCTTCTGCATCTGAAGCAGGTAAGGAATCTCGACAACACTGTCGCGGCTGCCGAAACTTTTTCGGATGCGCTTGCGTTCGGTATAACTGTACGTGGACGATTGGGCCATGAGAGCTCCGGACATGAGGTCTTGCGCGACTTGTCTCAGCGCTTGCGCGCCGCTTGGCGGCTGGCCACTACCAGCCGATGGCGGACGATGGCGCGTTGCACGCCACCCGAACCAAGGGGTCTTCTGCAGTCGGGGTCAGAAGACACTCAAAAATAGCCCGAGTCCCGGGCGATTTTTGGGTGCGCTCTGAAAGCGGCAAAGGCTGGAGGGCCTTTCCAAGCCCTCCAGCCCCATGCAGGGAACGAATTACTTCAGTTCGACCTTTGCGCCGGCGTCTTCCAGCTTCTTCTTGGCAGCTTCAGCGTCAGCCTTCGACAGGCCTTCCTTGACGGCCTTCGGAGCGGCTTCGACCAGGTCCTTGGCTTCCTTGAGGCCCAGGCCGGTGATTTCACGCACGGCCTTGATGGCGCCGACCTTGTTCGAGCCAGCGTCGGTCAGAACGACGTTGAACTCGGTCTTCTCTTCAGCAGCCGGAGCAGCAGCACCGCCACCAGCGGCGGGAGCAGCCATCGCGGCGGCGCTCACGCCGAACTTCTCTTCGATGGCCTTGACCAGGTCGTTGAGTTCCATGACCGACATGCTGTCCAGTGCGGTCAAAAATGCGTCTTTATCGAATGCCATTTTGGTTTCCTAACAATTGGGTTGAATTTCTCGAACGCAAGGCTTGGCCGATCAGGCCGCCTGCGCTTCCGCCGGTGCTTCGGCAGGTGCGGCTTCGCCACCGCCACGCTTCTCGGCGAGCGCGGCCAGAACACGGGCCGTGCGCGAGATCGGGGATTGCATCAAGCCCAGCAGCTGGGCCAACAGCACTTCCTTCGTAGGGATGCTGGCCAGTTGCTTAACGCCGTCGACGTCCAGGGCCTTGCCACCGTAGGCGCCACCGCGGATGACCAGCTTGTCGTTGGTCTTCGCGAAATCGGCCACCACCTTAGCGGCAGCCACAGCGTCTTCAGAGAAGCCATAGATCAGCGGACCGGTCATCTGGTCACCGACAACTTCGAATGCGCTTCCAGCCACGGCACGGCGGGCAAGGGTGTTCTTCAGAACACTCAGGCTCACACCCTGCTCGCGGGCTTGGATACGCAGACGGGTCATGTCGGCCACCGTGATGCCACGGTACTCCGCAATCACGAGCGTTTGAGCTTTTGCGGCGAGGCCGGTCACTTCTGCGATGACCGCTTCCTTCTCACTGCGATTCAGACTCAAGGTCTACTCCTTTCAATGCGCTCTTGAGGCCCAAGGGCTTTGGGAGCGCGCTTCATGCAGCGACCAACTGTTCGGATTCGATAAAGATCAATTCCTTGCAGCGGGATCGCCATCTGCGCTGGCTGTCGGGCGACGAGGGCCGCGTCGACGATTAAGCGCAGCGGACTGCGCACCAGCGGTCTTGGATGGCCCGTCGCATTCGATTGCCTGCGACGGCCCACCACATCACCGCACCATTTCTTGTCAGAAGCGGCGCGGCGCATTCTTTACATCAGGACTGCGCGATGGACTGGGTGTCGACGCGAACGCCCAAACCCATGGTCGACGACACTGCGACCTTGCGCAGGTAAACACCCTTGCTCGATGCGGGCTTCGCCTTGACCAACGCGTCGATCAGGGCAGCCAGGTTGCCACGCAGCTTCTCGTCGTCGAACGAGCGACGGCCGATCGTGCCGTGGATGATGCCGGCCTTGTCAACACGGAACTGGACCTGGCCAGCCTTCGCATTCTTCACGGCGGTCGCGACGTCCGGCGTCACGGTGCCGACCTTGGGGTTCGGCATCAGGCCACGCGGACCGAGGATCTGACCCAACGTACCCACGACGCGCATCGCGTCCGGAGCGGCAATCACGACGTCGAAAGGCATGTCGCCAGCCTTGACCATGGCAGCCAGGTCATCCATGCCAACGATGTCTGCGCCAGCCGCCTTGGCTTCGTCTGCCTTGGCGCCCTGAGCGAAAACGGCCACGCGCTTGGTCTTGCCAGTGCCGTTGGGCATCACGACAGCGCCGCGAACCACTTGGTCCGACTTCTTGGCATCGATGCCGAGCTGCACTGCAACGTCGATCGACTCGTCGAACTTGGCGGTAGCCGCCTCTTTGACCAGCGCCAGGGCGTCAGCCAGGGGATACAGCTTGGTCGTGTCGACCTTGCCTTCGAGCGCCTTTTGCTTCTTGGTGATCTTGGCCATGTCTTACACCCCTTCCACGGTCACGCCCATCGAGCGGGCGGAGCCGGCGATGGTGCGAACGGCGGCGTCCAGATCGGCAGCCGTCAGGTCCTTCATCTTGGTCTTGGCGATTTCCTCGAGCTGAGCGCGAGTGATCTTGCCGACCTTGTCGGTATGCGGCTTGGCAGAGCCCTTGTCGAGCTTGATGGCCTTCTTGATCAACGTGATCGCCGGAGGCGTCTTGATGATGAAGGTGAAGCTCTTGTCCGCGAACGCGGTGATCACCACCGGCAGCGGCAGACCCGGCTCGACGCCCTGGGTCTGGGCGTTGAACGCCTTGCAGAACTCCATGATGTTGAGACCGCGTTGACCCAGTGCCGGGCCGATCGGCGGCGACGGATTGGCTTTACCAGCTGGCACTTGCAGCTTGATGAAGCCGACGATTTTCTTCGCCATGCTTTAGTACTCCTTGCGGGTGATAGCGCCACGGTCTTGGCCGCGGCTCCCCGGGGTTAAGGCTCTGATTGACGAGCTTCGCACCGAGCCGAGATGTGCGAAGCCCCAGTTATTTGCGAGAGGCGAGCGCTCAGGTCTTCTCGACCTGCGCAAACTCCAACTCCACCGGCGTGGCTCGACCAAAAATCATGACCGACACCCGCACCTTGTTCTTTTCGTAGTTGACTTCTTCAACCGTGCCATTGAAGTCGGTGAACGGACCTTCCTTGACACGAACGAACTCGCCCACCATGAACTCGACCTTGTGGCGAGGCTTCTCGGTGCCCTGTTGCATCTGGCTGACGATGTCTTCGACTTCCTTCTGCGAAATGGGAGCGGGCCGATTCTTCGCACCGCCAACAAAGCCAGTCACCTTGTTGGTGTGCTTGACCAGATGCCAGGACTCGTCATCCATGATCATCTCAACCAGGACATAACCCGGGAAAAAGCGACGTTCGGTGGTGCGCTTCTGCCCGTTCTTCACCTCGACCACCTCTTCGGTGGGAACCAGGATGCGGCCGAACTTGTCCTGCATGCCGGCGCGGTTGATGCGCTCGAGAATGTTGCGCTCGACCGCTTTTTCCATGCCGGAGTAGGCATGCACCACATACCAGCGGAAATCCGGGTTCGTGGGCGGCGCCAGGACAGGCGACACACTCTCGACGGCTTCAGTCATTACTTTCTCCAGCCCAGGATGAGATCAAAGAACACCCATTCCAAGGTCTTGTCGGTCACCCACAGGAAAATCGACATGAGCAGCACGAAGGCAAACACATAGGCCGTCATCTGCATCGCCTCTTTGCGAGCAGGCCACACGACCTTCTTGACCTCGCGCCAAGAATCGCGGCCAAACGCCCACAACTGCCGCCCATGCTCGGACGTGGCAAAAGCACCCACTGCAGCAGCCAAGCCAACCAGCAAGGCCGCCCACTGCACCAATGCGCCCTGGCGCGTCAACAGATAGAACGCCACGATAGCGCCCACCGCCAATACGACGGCCACAGCCAACTTGGCCTTGTCGGCCGTCGTCGTGACGGTTTCGATTTGAGTAGTGGCCATCTTGGGCAAATATCCAACAGCCTTTCGGCCAACATGCAATGCTCGTGCGCAAGACGCGCAAGCCCGTCACGCGGGACGGGCTCTTTTTGGGGCCACCGCTTCAGGTGGCAGGGGCAGTAGGAATCGAACCTACAACCTTCGGTTTTGGAGACCGACGCTCTGCCAATTGAGCTATACCCCTACGAACTCTTTAGACGTCCAGGATCTTGGCCACGACGCCCGAACCCACGGTGCGGCCGCCTTCGCGGATGGCGAAGCGCAGACCCTCTTCCATGGCGATCGGAGCGATCAGCTTGACGGTGATCGACACGTTGTCGCCAGGCATCACCATTTCCTTGTCCTTGGGCAGCTCGATCGAGCCCGTGACGTCGGTGGTGCGGAAGTAGAACTGCGGACGATAGTTGTTGAAGAACGGCGTGTGACGGCCACCTTCGTCCTTGGACAGCACATACACCTCAGCGGTGAAGTGCGTGTGCGGCTTGATCGAACCGGGCTTGCACAGCACTTGGCCGCGCTCGACTTCTTCACGCTTGGTGCCGCGCAGCAGCACGCCAACGTTGTCGCCAGCCTGGCCTTGATCCAGCAGCTTGCGGAACATTTCCACGCCGGTGCAGGTGGTCTTGAGCGTGGGCTTCAGACCCACGATCTCGATTTCGTCGCCCACCTTGATGATGCCGCGCTCGACAGCGCCAGTCACCACCGTGCCACGGCCAGAGATCGAGAAGACGTCTTCCACAGGCATCAGGAAGGCGCCGTCCACCGCGCGGTCAGGCGTGGGGATGTAGCTGTCCAGCGCTTCGGCCAGCTTCATGATGGCCTCTTCGCCCAGCTTGCCCTTGTCGCCTTCCAGGGCGAGCTTGGCCGAGCCATGGATGATCGGAGTGGCATCGCCAGGGAACTCGTACTTGTCGAGCAGTTCGCGAACTTCCATCTCGACCAGCTCGAGCAATTCGGCGTCGTCCACCATGTCGCACTTGTTCAGGAAGACGATGATGTAGCCCACGCCCACCTGGCGAGCCAGCAGGATGTGCTCACGCGTCTGGGGCATCGGGCCGTCGGCGGCCGAGCACACCAGAATGGCGCCGTCCATCTGGGCGGCGCCGGTAATCATGTTCTTGACGTAGTCAGCGTGGCCGGGGCAATCAACGTGCGCGTAGTGGCGGTTGGCCGTCTCGTACTCGACGTGCGCGGTGTTGATGGTGATGCCGCGCGCCTTCTCTTCGGGCGCCGCGTCGATTTCGTCGTACTTCTTGGCCATGCCACCGAACTTGGACGACAGCACCGTGGCGATCGCCGCCGTCAGCGTGGTCTTGCCGTGGTCAACGTGACCGATCGTGCCCACGTTCACGTGCGGCTTGGTGCGCTGGAACTTGTCTTTTGCCATGTCATCGACTCCGAAAACTGATCAGTACAACCACAGGTGCGCGGAGCGCGGCACCCCGGCCTCAACACAAAAAGGTGGTGCCCATGGCGGGAATCGGACCCGCGACCTCTCCCTTACCAAGGGAGTGCTCTACCACTGAGCCACATGGGCAAATTTCCAGACAAGTGCCTCGTTTTGCTATCGAGCGCTCCGCGCAGTGAACCAGACCCGTGGAGCGGGAGACGGGAATCGAACCCGCGTCATCAGCTTGGAAGGCTGGGGTTCTACCATTGAACTACTCCCGCCTTGCTCGCGCAAAAACTTGGCAATTGCCTCAAACCATTCAAATCGCATCGCTGGTGGAGAGGGCTGGATTCGAACCAGCGTAGGTATAAACCGGCAGATTTACAGTCTGCTGCCATTAACCACTCGGCCACCTCTCCGGCGAACCTCGAAATATAGCACGGTTTAAGTGCACATTCCAGCCCGACGCCACAAAAACTCGTGGCGGCTGGGCCGGCGCAGATTCTACCCGGGCTTGGGGCCCTCCTCGGTCGACAGGCGCTCATCGTTTCGTTCAAGGGCATCCGGGCCGGAATGCCGCAGTCGGTGTTCCCGCGCCAGCCCGAAATGTCCGCAGCCGATGAACGGTAGGGGCGGCCGGAGAGCAGAAAGGGGCGAAGGATGGTTGGCCACCAGAACTTGGTGGCGTCCGGCGTCGATCAGAGCGCGTTTGCCCTGCGCGTGCGAGCCCCAGAGCATGAAGACCACGGGTTGCGGGCTCTCCGCCACATGGCGGATGACGGCATCGGTGAGGGCCTCCCAGCCCTTGCCGGAATGGCTGGCTGGCCGCCCCTCCTCCACCGTCAGGCAGGTGTTGAGCAGGAGAACGCCGTGCGTCGCCCACTTCACCAGACTGCCGCCGGGGTCGGGAAAAGGCGGCGGCGCCACGCCCAGGTCGCGCTGCAGTTCCTTGAAGATGTTGCGCAGCGAAGGCGGCAAGGCAATACCCGGCGCGACTGAGAACGCCAGACCTTCGGCCTGCCCGCGCCCGTGATACGGGTCCTGACCCAGGATCACGATACGCACCGATTCAGGCGGCGTGAGTTGCAGGGCCCGCAAAGGCTGGGGCGGGAAGATCGTTGCACCTGCTTCAAGTCGCCCTTGGAGAAAGCGAAGCAGGCCCGTCCCGGTTTCGCTGGCGAAGAAAGCATCTACGAGCGGCTGCCACCCGGCCGCCACCGGCCATTGGGTCGGGTCGGCGCTGACGAGTTGAGTGGATGCTGGGGCGCCTGGGCTCATTGGAACAAGCGGGCCAGTGCCTCGCCTGGCTCTTCGGCACGCATGAAGGCCTCGCCCACCAGAAAAGCATGGACGCCGGCGGCGCGCAGGCGGGCCACGTCGTCGCGCGTGGCAATGCCTGACTCGGTGACCAGCAAACGCCCTTCCGGCACCTTGGCCTGCAACGCCAGCGTGGTATCGAGCGAGACCTCGAACGTCCGCAAGTTGCGGTTGTTCACGCCGATGAGCGGCGTCTTGAGGCGCAAAGCGCGATCCATCTCAGCCTCATCGTGAACCTCGACCAGCACGGCCATGCCCAGTTCACTGGCGATGCTCTCGAAATCGCGCATCTGGGCATCGTCCAGGCAGGCGGCAATCAAGAGGATGGCATCGGCACCGATCGCCCGCGCTTCGTAGACCTGGTATGGATCGACCATGAAGTCCTTGCGCAAGACCGGCAGATCGCACGAGGCTCGCGCCTGCTTGAGGAAATCGATGCTTCCCTGGAAGAACTGACGATCGGTCAGCACCGAAAGGCATGCAGCGCTGACCTTCCCGTCGCCTTCGGCATAGCTTTGGGCGATGTCCGCGGGGATGAACTCTTCGCGCAGCACACCCTTGCTCGGGCTGGCCTTCTTCACTTCGGCGATGACGGCTGCTTGGCCGCGCTCGATCTTCCGGCGCAGCGCGCCCACGAAGTCGCGTGTCAGGACCCGGGACTCAGCATCTTGCCGTATGGCAGCCAGCGACGTGCGGCCTTGGGCTGCTTTAACTTCTTCCCGCTTGACTGCGACGATCTTGTCAAGGATGTCTGCCATGCTCATGCCTCCGTGCCGACGCGCTGCGTGAAGTCCACCAGCGCCTGCAATTTCTGCCTGGCCGCGCCGCTGTCGATGGCTTTGCGGGCGAGTTCGATGCCTTGTGCCACCGACTCGGCCACGTTCGCGGAATACAGCGCCGCGCCGGCATTGAGCAGCACGATGTCGCGTGCCGCGCCTGCCTGGCCTTGGAGCACGTCAATCAGCAGCGCGCGCGATTGCTCAGGCGTTTCGACCCGCAGCGCACGATTGCTGGACATGGCAAAGCCAAAGTCCTCGGGATGCAGTTCGTACTCGCGGATTTCGCCATTGCGAAGCTCACCCACCATCGTGGCGGCGCCCAGCGAGATTTCGTCCATCCCGTCGCGGCCGTAGACCACCAGCGCATGTTCGGCGCCCAGACGCTGAAGTGCGCGCACCTGGATGCCGACCAGGTCCGGATGAAACACGCCCATCAGGATGTTGGGCGCGCTCGCTGGATTGGTGAGCGGACCGAGGATGTTGAAGATCGTCTTGATGCCCAACTCCTTGCGCACCGGTGCCACGTTCTTCATGGCTGGATGGTGATTGGGCGCGAACATGAATCCGATGCCGACCTCGGACACGCTCGCGGCGATCTGCTCGGGCTTGAGGTTGATGTTGACGCCCAGCGCCTCCAGCACGTCCGCGCTGCCCGACTTGCTGCTGACGCTGCGACCGCCGTGCTTGCTCACCTTGGCGCCGGCGGCCGCGGCCACGAACATCGAGCAGGTCGAGATGTTGAAGGTGTGCGAACCATCGCCGCCGGTGCCCACGATGTCCACGAGATTGCGGGTGTCCGACACGGGCACCTTGGTGGCCACTTCGCGCATCACTTGCGCAGCAGCGGTGATCTCGCCGATGGTTTCCTTCTTGACCCGCAGGCCGGTGATGAAGGCGGCCATCAGCACGGGCGAACATTCGCCGCTCATGATGAGCCGCATGATGTGCAGCATCTCGTCGTGGAACACCTCCCGGTGCTCGATGGTGCGCTGAAGCGCTTCTTGGGGGGTGATGGACATGATGTGTCTCCGCTAGAAATATGGTCCGCCGATCCGATCAACGGGAAGCCGGCTCCGCAGGTGAGTCCGCCAGCGCGAGCCGAAGGCCGAAGCCGATGAAGATCGCGCCCGCACCGCGCTCGAGCCAATGCATGGCGCGTCGCATGGCACCCGCGCGGCGCGCCAGCCAAGCCGCACCGAAAGCCCAGCCGAAGTTGACCCACAAGGCGTTGAAGTTGAACAGGAGCCCCAGCAACAGAAACACCTGCGATGGATGCTCCGTGCCTGGCGCAATGAACTGCGGCACGAACGCAAGAAAGAAAAGCGCGACCTTGGGGTTGAGCGCATTGGTCAGGAAGCCGCGCCGAAATACCTGCCACAGGGGCGCCGAGGGGCCATCATCGACGCGCCCGCCGCCCTGGACCAACCCGGTCGCAGGCGATGGGGTGCGCGCAAAAAGCATCGTCAGGCCCACATAGACGAGGTAGGCCGCGCCCACCCACTTGAGCACCGCGAACGCCGCGGCCGAAGCCGCCACCAGGGCGCTGACGCCGACGGCAGCGGCGACGATGTGCACGCAACATCCCGCCGTGATGCCCAAAGCCGCCACCGCGCCCGCCCGCGCTCCCTGTCGCATGGCCTGGGAAATGATGAAGAAGACGTCGGGTCCGGGCGTGAGGTTGAGCAGAAGACCGGCGCCGATGAACGCTAGAAGATGGGGCGTGTCGGGCATCGGACGGGCTCCAGTTGCGTCAGGCCTTGAAGAACGTCCGGATTGCGCCGATGGCCCGATCCACGCCCGCCTCATCCACGTCCAGATGCGTGACGAAGCGCAGCCGGTACAAGCCAGTGGCCAGGATGTCCTGCGACTTCAGGTGCGCGATCAGATCGTTGCCACGCTCGCGAAGCTCGCCATGCAGGTCGACGAACACGATGTTGGTCTGCGGCGCCTCGAAGGTCAGCCCTTCGATACCGGCCAGCCCCTGGGCCAGCCGTTGCGCGAGTGCGTGGTCATCGCCAAGGCGGTCGACATGCTCGTCGAGCGCGTGAATGGCGGCCGCGGCCAAAAGGCCCGCCTGTCGCATGCCGCCGCCAGCCATCTTGCGGATGCGGTGCGCGCGATTGATGAAGTCGCGCGAGCCGCACAGCGCCGATCCGACGGGCGCTCCGAGGCCCTTGCTGAAGCACACGGACACGCTGTCGAAGCACTGGGCAATCCGCCGAGCTTCGGCCCTCGCCTTGCCCCCAGACCGGGCAGCCTGCGCCACCGCGGCGTTGAACAGGCGCGCACCATCCAGATGCCGCGCCAGGCCCTTGTCTGCAGCCAGGCGCGTCGCCGCCTCGACATACTCGAAAGGCAGAACCTTGCCGCCGATCGTGTTCTCCAGCGCCATCATGCGGGTCCGCGCGAAGTGCGCGTCGTCCGGCTTGATCGTCGCCTCGATGTCGGACAGGCGGATGCTTCCATCGGCCTGATTGTCCAGCGGCTGTGGCTGCACGCTGCCGAAGACCGCCGCGCCGCCGCCCTCCCAGCGATAGCAGTGCGCCTGCTGGCCGACGATGTATTCGTCGCCACGCTGGCAGTGCGCAAGGATGCCGCACAGGTTGCTTTGGGTCCCGGTGGGTACGAACAGCGCCGCCTCGAAGCCCAGCAGATCGGCGATCTTTTCCTGCAGGAGATTGACACTCGGGTCGGAGGCAAACACGTCGTCGCCCAGCGGCGCGGCCATCATGGCCGCTCGCATCGCGGGCGTGGGTTGCGTCACCGTGTCGCTGCGCAAGTCCACCACGGTCATGCTCAAGCCTCCAGAAAGTTCTTGAGCATGGCATGGCCGTGCTCGGTGAGGATGGACTCCGGATGGAACTGAACGCCCTCGATGCGCACCGCGCGCTCGAAGCCGGCGTGCCTCACACCCATGATCTCGCCGTCGTCGGTCCAGGCGGTAATGGCCAGCTCATTCGGACACGTGGCGCGATCGATGGAAAGCGAGTGGTACCGGTTCACCGTGAACCGCTCGGGCAGGCCGGCGAAAACGCCTTCTTGCGTCGTCTGGATGTCGCTGGTCTTGCCATGCATCAACTGCTGCGCACGCACGATCTTGCCGCCGAAAGCCGCGCCGATGGACTGATGGCCCAGGCAAACGCCCAGGATGGGCAGCTTGCCGGCAAACGCCTTGATGGCGGGCACCGACACGCCCGCTTCGGCCGGGGAACAAGGGCCCGGCGAGATCACCAGGCGCGAGACGCCAGCTGCAATGCGCTCACCGATCTCGTCGAGCGTGATCTCGTCGTTGCGCACCGTCTCCACCTGCGCGCCCAGTTCCCCGAAGTACTGGACCAGGTTGAAGGTGAAGGAATCGTAGTTGTCGATCATCAGGAGCTTGGTCATGTCGATCACTCCAGTCCTTCCTCGACCAGTTCGGCCGCACGCAGGATGGCACGCGCCTTGGCTTCGGTTTCCTTCCACTCCAACTCGGGAACGGAATCAGCCACCACGCCTGCAGCGGCCTGCACGTGCAGGGTCTGGTCCTTGATGATCGCGGTGCGGATGGCGATGGCCACATCCATGTCGCCCGCATAGCTGATGTAGCCACAGGCGCCGCCGTAGAGGCCGCGCTTGACCGGTTCCAGCTGATCGATCAGCTCCATCGCATGGACCTTCGGAGCGCCGGTGAGCGTGCCGGCCGGGAACGTGGCGCGCAGCACGTCGATGGCGGTCATGCCATCCTTCAGCGTGCCTTCCACATTGCTAACGATGTGCATGACGTGGCTGTAGCGCTCCACCGCGAAGGCCTCGGTCACCTTCACGGTGCCCGTCTTGGCAATGCGGCCGATGTCGTTGCGCGCCAGATCGATCAGCATGACGTGCTCGGCGCGCTCCTTGGGATCGTTGACGAGCTCCTGCTCGGCGGCCTTGTCCAGGTCTGGCGAAGCACCCCGCGGGCGCGTGCCTGCCAAGGGGCGGATGGTGATCTTCTGCTCGCCCTCGTTGGTGTGCTCCTGGCGCACCAGGATCTCCGGCGACGCGCCCACCACGTGGAAGTCGCCCAGGTTGTAGAAGTACATGTACGGCGACGGATTGAGCGAGCGCAGTGCGCGATAGAGCGACAGGGGTGACTCGGTGTAGCGCTTGCTGATGCGCTGGCCAACCTGCACCTGCATGAAGTCGCCTGCTGCAATCAGATCCTTGGCGCGCTCGACAGCCGCCAGATAGTCGGCCTTGGCGAAGCTGCGCTGCGGCGGGTGCGCCTGGGATGGCTTGACCACCGGCGCGCTGACCGAATACTTGAGCAGCTCTCGCAGATCGCGCAGCCGGCGCTTGGCCTTGGCATAGGCCTCGGGCTGGGCCGGGTCGGCGTAGACGATGAGATAGAGCTTGCCCGACAGGTTGTCGATGACCGCCAGTTCCTCGCACTGGAGCAGGAGGATGTCCGGGCAGCCCAGGTTGTCCGGCGGGCAGGTCTTTTCAAGCTTGCGCTCGATGTGGCGCACGGTGTCGTAGCCGAAGTAGCCAGCCAGGCCGCCGCAGAACCGCGGCAAGCCCGGGCGCAACGCGACCTTGAATCGCTTCTGGTAAGCCGCCACGAAATCCAGCGGATTGCCGCGGGCGGTTTCGACCACCTGACCGTCGGTGACGACCTCGGTCAGGGCGTCTTCGCCAAAACCGCTGGCGCGCAGCAAGGTGCGCGCGGGCAAGCCGATGAAGCTGTAGCGCCCGAAGCGCTCGCCGCCCACCACGGACTCCAGCAGGAAGCTGTATCGGCCGCCCTCCTTGGCGTTGGCCAGCTTGAGATACAGCGACAGCGGAGTTTCGAGGTCGGCGAACGCCTCGACCATCAAGGGAATGCGGTTGAAACCCTGGCTGACAAGGCTCTTGAATTCGAGTTCGGTGATCACGGGGAGCTCTCCATGGACCCGGCGGCGCCAGATGGCCGGCGGGAAATCATTCTTGGGTTGGCCGCGCCACGATTGTCGGACACGGGCCACGAGCGCGCGGCGACAGCCGCGCGGGTCAAACAGGCAATGACTTTGGCGTACGCCAGGGCCAGGCTCCCCGGCCTTGACCTGTCTGAATGACGTGATGAATGAACATGGAAGTGGGAGTTTATACGAGTGAAAAGACGACTACAAATTGATACATTGCCCGTCGTTGGTTTGAAATTCCGGAGAAAAAAGCATGACTCGCCCCTTCCGCTGGCTACTCGCCGCCGCCTTGATGGTTGCATTGACCAGCGCCAACGCCGCAGCCATCGAGCTTGCCGGCGTCAAGATCGAAGACCAGCTGAATCTGGAGGGCAATGCCCTGCAGCTCAACGGCGCCGGTGTGCGCTACAAGACCGTGATCCGCGTGTACACGGCCGGCCTCTACCTCAGCCGCAAGGCTCAGAGCATGGAAGAGGCGCTGGCCGCGCCGGGCGCCAAGCGCATGGCCATCACCATGCTGCGGGACATCGACGCCAATGAACTGGGCAAGCTGTTCATGCGCGGGGTGGAAGACAACTCGCCCAAGAGCGAGTTTTCGCGCCTCATCCCCGGCCTGCTGCGCATGGGCCAGCTCTTTGCCGATAAGAAGAACCTGAAGGCCGGCGACTCGTTCACCATCGACTGGGTTCCGGGCAAGGGCACGTTGATTGCCATCAACGGCCAACAGCAAGGCGCACCCATCGCGGAACAGGCCTTCTTCAACGCGCTGATGCGCATCTGGCTGGGTCAGGTGCCGGCTGACTTCAAGCTCAAGGACGCGCTGCTGGGACTGCCCGCGACCTGATTTCCGGGCCGCAGCGCAATCAGGCGCCGGCGCGCAGCATCGGCGCCAGTTCGGCCAGCGAATCGAGCAGACCATCGGCGTCCACGGCCTCGACCGGCTCGCCGTGGTTGTAGCCATAGCGCATCAGCACGACGGGGCAGCCCGCGGCGCGCGCCGCCAGCGCGTCGTTGCTGGAATCCCCGACCATCAGCGTGCGTTGCGGCTGCGTGCCCAGCACCTCGCAGGTCTTGCGCAGGGGAAGCGGATCGGGCTTCTTGCGCTCGAAAGCGTCGCCCCCGAAGACGACGTCGAAATACCTGGCCAAGCCCTTGGCCGCGAGCAACGGGCGGGCGAAGTCACCGGGTTTGTTGGTCAGGCAAGCTAGGCGCAGGCCCGCCTCTCGAAGCGAATGCAAGCCGTCGACCACTCCGGCATAGACGCTGGCGTGCTGGCCGTTGATTTCCAGATAGTGGCGCGAATAGCGTCGCCAGGCCTCGCTCTGCAATGCGCCATCGGGCTCCTGGCCGCGCACATGCCGCAACACGGAGCGGATGAGGTGCTCCGAACCCTTGCCCACCATCGACTCGATGCGCGATGCGGCAATGGCCGGCAAGTCCAGGTCGGCCAGCATGCTGTTCACAGCGACCGTGAAATCGCCAAGGGTGTCGACCATCGTTCCGTCGAGATCAACGATCACGGCTTCGATGGGGAAATCGCGGGACAGTAGGGAAGACTTCAACAACGACAAGCAAGGGCTCCGGGGCAAGCGAGGCCCAGAGCCTATCCGCAGGCATCGAAGCAGGCGCGCGCGGCTGTCAAAAGCCTGACATCTGGTGCGCCCAACATTGTGGCAATTCGTGCGTATGTGCTGTTTTGTGCAAATCAGAAAGCATGTCGCCCGTCGTCCGTCGCCCGCCGTCTTGATCGTCTGCCCCATTTCCCATGCCGACTCCTCATTCGAAACTCATGCTCCGTCCGCATCTGCTGGCGGCGTTGTGCCTATCTGCCTCTTTTCTGACCGGATGCGGCGGAAGTGACGTTGCCGCATCGTCCTCCTCGCCCCCCTCGACGGCGTCCAACGCCCCTGCCACCGTCACGACGCCGGGCGCGCCCGAAACCCCGCAGGCCGACCCTGCCGCCGTCAACGAGGGCGCGCCGGGCCCGCGCGTGCTGTTGGTGGTGGTGGACGGCATCTCCTACGACACCCTTCGACAGAAGTTGGCTGCGCCCGAACTGCTCGACGCTTCGCACATGCTCGGGTCGATGCGCATCGCGCCAGCGTTCACCGGCGGGCGCAACGGCACCCTGACCGCACAGCGCACCACATTCGCGCCGGGATGGGCCAGCCTGATGACCGGCGTCTGGGTCGATCGCCACGGCGTGGCCTACGACAGCGACGATCAACGCATCGACACCACGCGTGCGCCGAGCATGTTCACGGTGCTGCACGCAAGCCAACCCGCCATGAAGAGCGGTGTGGTCGTCAGCAGCCCGCTCGACCTCGCCCTGCTTGCCAGCGATGTCGCGTCGGGCGCCATCACGAGCGCCGCGGATTGCAGTGGCGAGTCGACCTGCGTGACGGAGAAGGCCAGCGTGTTGGTCAGCACGGGCTATCAGTTCACCGTTGCCCAGTACTCGGCGCCCGCCGCGGCCGCGCTGACGGACGGGCCTGGCAGCGGCGGCTATGCCCAGGCGGTCGCCGACACATTGGCACAGATTGGACAACTGACCTCGACCGTGGCTCGACGCCAGGCCATCGACGCCGACGAGGACTGGCTGGTGATCCTGACCACCAGCGCCGGCATGGACGCGTTCGGGACCGCCAGCGGCGTCCAGGCCACGCCCAATCGAACCATCTTCATCGCTGGCAACAAGACATTGCCAGGCCTTCCCGGCGTGGAAGGCGCCACACCGGAAGACGAATCGCAACTGCAAGTGCTCGCCGCCGCCACCGACATCGCACCCACGGTGTTGCGCCAGTTGGGCGTCCAGACCAAACCCGCGGATTACGGCTTTGCCGGCATGGCACTTCAATCGAGCACCGAGTTGCGCCAGCTCGGCGCCATGGCAGGCGCCGACAAGCGCAGCATCGAGCTGGCATGGACCCTGGTAGGCAATGACACCGACGTGCAGGTCTTCCGCGACGGCCAACCCCTTGCCGCGCTGCCCGCAGGCACGACGCACTACACCGATGCGCTCGACGAGGCAGCCGACGGCGACTACACCCATCGCTACACGGTCGCGGCAGGCGAAGCAGCCAGCGCGCTGACCGCACAGATCGCCTACGTCAAGCCGACGCCGCTCGCGCCGACGCTGGCCAATGGGCTGGAGGTGTACTACCCGCTGGACAGCCTGCCTGCCCTCGATGCAAAAGGCGGCTCCACCTTGACGCCGTGGGCAGCCGATGCCGACGGCGCCACCCAGGTCGACGATGGCTTCGTGTCGCCGTGGAAAGCCCATGCCCTGCGCATCGACAGCCGTCTGCGCGGCGCCGATGGAAAGGGCGGCTACCGCCTTCAGATGAACCACGATGTGACGACCGACAGTGCGCTCGGCGCATTCACGCTGGGCTTCTGGGTGCGAAGCGACGAATCCTGCAGCCAGGGCACGAGCTTTGGCGGCACCTTGCTCGCCAACAAGAACTACGACAGCGGCAGCAACGCCGGCCTGGCCATCGGCATCTTCGGCAACTGCGAATTGCGCTTCGTGCTGGGCAGCGGTAGCGCACGCGCCGAGAACAAGGGCGCACGCCTGAGCGCTGGGCAGTGGGCCTACGTCGCCATGGTGGTCGACCGCAGCGCGAAGACCATGAAGAGCTTCACCCTCGATCCCGTGCTGGGCACCCAGACCGGATCGGTGGCGCTGACGGACGCCATCATCGCCAAGATCGGGGGGCTCGGAACGGGCCTTGCGATCAACGAAGACGCCACTGCTCTGTACTACCAGCGCAACGCGGCAAAGGCGCCCCCCGGCGCGCTGGACTTCAACGAATTCGCCGTCTGGAACCGCGCGCTCACGAGTGCCGAGATCACCAGCATCTTCAAGTCGGGGCAGCCGCTTTCGGTGCTGCAGCCCTGAATCCACGAATCTCTCCCGAGGCCTTTCCATGACTCTTTCGAGCACCCTTCCGCGTGCCCGTCGCCTGCTGGCCTGTGCCGCGCTGGCGCTGGCCTGCGCCACGCTGGCCGCATGCGGCGGCAGCACCGCCCCAACCTCTGCGCAGGCGAACCCTTCGGCACCAGCCGCCGGCACCGGCAACACGTCGACACCAGGCGATCCGCAAGCCCCGGTCGATCCGGCGAACCCCGGCATCCCTGAGAACCCCGGAACCCCGAACAAGCCGCAGCTGCGCTGCGCACCCTGAAACCCATTCCGACCCCATCCAGTCATGAACTCACGACGCAATTTCCTGCGTGGCCCGGCAAGCACCGGGATCGCCGCGGCAACGCTCGCCGCCTTTCCGCCCAGCATCCGGCGTGCCCTTGCCATCGAGGCGAACAACGTCACCGGCACCATCGCCGATGTCGAACACATCGTGGTCCTGATGCAGGAAAACCGGTCGTTCGACCACTACTTCGGCACCCTCAAGGGTGTGCGCGGCTTCGGTGACCGCTTTCCCATCCCCCTGCCCGGCAACAAGGTGGTCTGGGAGCAAGGCGATGCGGCGGGCAACGTGCTGATGCCCTTCCACCTCGACGGCAGCGTCGGCAATGCGCAGCGCACCGGCGGCACACCCCACACCTGGGTGGACGGACAAAATGCCTGGGCCAATGGGCGCCTGGTCGAATGGCCTCGCTACAAGACGGCCAAATCCATGGGCTACCTCAAGGAGGCCGAACTGCCCTTCCAGTTCGCCCTGGCCAATGCCTTCACGCTGTGCGATGCCTACCACTGCAGCATGCACACCGGGACCGGTTCGAACCGGATGTTCCTGTGGACCGGCAGCAACGGGCCAAGCGCCGGCAGCGGCTCCACGGTCAACAACGAATGGACCGCGATTGCGCCGTCCACGAACGGCTTCAACTGGACCACGTATCCCGAGCGGCTGGAAGCCGCCGGCATCAGCTGGCTCGTCTACCAGAACATGCCGGACAACTACACCGACAACCCGCTTGCCGGGTTCAAGCAATACAGGGCCGCCAACGAGGCCTCCGGAAAGCCGGTGAAGGCGTCGGGTGCGTCGCCTGCCTACGATCCCGCCAGCGACGACGTCGGCAACCCGCTCTACAAGGGCATTGCCAACACCATGCCCGACGGCGGCTTCCTGCAGACCTTCAAGGACGACGTGAAGAACGGCAAGCTTCGCCAGGTCACCTGGATCGTGGCGCCGGCCAACTACTCAGAGCACCCTGGCCCCTCCAGCCCGGTCCAGGGCGCCTGGTACACACAGGAAGTGCTGGATGCCCTGACGGCCGTGCCCGAGGTCTGGAGCAAGACAGTCCTGTTCGTCAACTTCGACGAGAACGACGGATTCTTCGATCACGTCCCTTCGCCGAGCCCACCCACGCGTGACGCGAGCGGCCAGGCTGCAGGCAAGACCACCCTGCCCGAATCCGCATTGGACGTCGAGTACTACACCCAGCCCCCCGCGGCCGGCACGAGCAACCAGCCTGCGCGCGACGGCCGTGTGTATGGACCCGGCATGCGCGTGCCCATGTACGTCGTTTCACCCTGGAGCCGCGGCGGGTGGGTCAATTCGCAAGCCTTCGACCACACCTCGGTGATCCGCTTCATCGAGGCGCGCTTCGGTGTCGGCGAGCCCAACATCAGCCCATTCCGTCGGGCCGTGTGCGGCGACCTCACCAGCGCATTCAATTTCGCCACGCCCAACAGCGAGCTGCTGCCGACCTTGAACGGACGCAAGCTGCGCAGCGAGGCCGATGCGCTGCGCACCGAGCAGCAGGGCATGGCGGCCATCACGCCGCCCAGCGATCAGTCGTTTCCCCGGCAGGAGACCGGCACGCGACCATCGCGTGCATTGCCCTACGAACTGCACACCAGCGCCCGTGCCGATGCGGTGGGCGGCGTGGTTCGCCTGCTGTTCGCCAACACGGGCAGGCAGGCCGCGGTGTTTCACGTCTACGACCGCCTCAATCTCGATCGTGTGCCGCGCCGCTACATGGTGGAGGCCGGCAAGTCGCTCGACGATGTGTGGAACGCCGCCACCGACAACGCCGGCTTGTACGACCTGTGGGTGCTCGGACCCAATGGCTACCACCGGCAGTTCAAGGGCGACCTCAATGCGCTTCGCACGTCCGATGCCCCCAACGCCGAAGTGCGGGTTTGCTACGACGTGGCCAACGGCAACGTCTACCTGTCGATGATGAACGCCGGGCGGCGAGCTCTGGCTTTCTCGATCCGCGCCAAAGCCTATCGCGCCGACGGCCCTTGGACCGTCCAGGTCGCGCCTGCTGGCCAGCAGGAGCTGCACTGGTCACTGGCCGACAGTGGCCGCTGGTACGACTTCGAAGTGACCTGCGACTCCGATCCGAACTGGATGCGGCGCTTTGCCGGGCGCGTGGAGACCGGCGCAGCATCGGTGAGCGACCCGGCCATGGGCACGATCTCCCCGTAGGATCATCTTCGCCTGCCTGGCGCCGCGGCTAACATCGCCCGGCGGTAGGCCGCCGCCTGAAACCACCGGACCATTGCCTATGCTCCAGGAAGAACGCCACGCCCGAATTCGCAGCCTGGTCAACACCTTTTCAAGCGTGAGCACCGAGAGGGTCGCGCGGGATCTGAACGTCTCGCGCGAAACCGTGCGGCGCGATCTCCTGAACCTCGAAACCCTGGGCGCCCTGCGCCGGGTGCATGGCGGCGCCGTGACGGTGGCCATCGAACCGGAGCCGCCGCTGGCCGTGCGTCAACGCAAGCAGGCGGCAGAGAAGCAGCGCATGGCCAAGGCCGCGCTCGGCCTGGTTCGGCCCGGGCAGACGCTGCTGATCGACGCCGGCACGACCACCGCAGCGCTGGCGCTCGAACTGGGCACCCTGTCGGGCTTGACCGTCATCACCAACAGCATTGCGGTCGCGGTCAGCCTGGGTGCAGCCAATGCGTCGCGCGACGCCGGCAACGAGGTCGTGCTTCTGGGTGGCCACATCCACAGCGACGGCGCGGCCGTCTTCGGAGACATCACGATCGGGGAGATCGGCCGCTACCGTGCCGACATGGCCATGCTTTCGCCCGTGGCACTCGACGCGCAGCATGGCGCCACCAGCTTCGAGCGCCATGAATGCGAGGTCGCCCGAGCCATGTGCGCCGCGGCTCAAAAGACCGTGCTGCTCGCGGACCACAGCAAGCTCGGGCTACGCAGCCGGGTGCGCTATGCGCGCATCGCCGACATCGACGTGGTCGTCACCGACAAGGGCGCGCAAGCGCTTTCCGCGCTGGCCGACCTGCGGGCTGCCCGTTGCGAGGTCCTGATCGCCTGACGCCGCCGCTGGCCCGTCTGTCCGTCCAGCCAGCGCCCCGAAATTTGACGCAGAGGGGATGCGCAGCAGCATGTTCAAGCGGTAAAGTCCACGGCGCTTTCAGACTGTCCGGCCATCCATGGGCCGACCCAATCCCTCATCCATTTTTTGGAGAACCTTGAATGCACAAGCTTTCTAGCCGCCACCAGGCATTCCTCGCGATGACCGCGGCCGTATCGCTCGCCTTGGGCGCCGCGAGCACCGCGCAGGCGCAAACCACGCCGGAGCGCAAGACGGTGGAACTGGTCGACGCGAAGGGCGGTGCGCAATCGGTCACCGTGGTGGGTGAGATCACGCAGGTCGATGCGGCTCAACGGGTCGTTTCCATCAAGGGCCCGCGCGGCAACATCGCCGACTTGCGCGTCGATCCGAAGGTCAAGAACCTGGATCAGGTCAAGGTGGGCGACCGCGTCCGCCTGACCTACCGGGTGGGCGTGGCACTCGCGCTGCTCAAGGGCGGCGACGAGATCCGGCAACGTGTCGAATCCGAAGGCTCCACCGCTGCCGCGCCCGGCGAGAAGCCCGGCGGCATGGCGGTTTCCGTCACCACGATCGTGGCCAACGTGGTGTCCATCGATCGCAAGAAGAACATCGCCACCCTCAAGGGTCCGAGCGGCAACCTGGTGGACGTTCGCGTGCGCGACCCCAAGGTACTCAAGGAAGTGAAGGTGGGCGACCAGGTCGCCGCGCGCGTGACCGAATCGCTGGCCGTGGAAGTGCGGCCCGCGCCTGCCAAGGCCGCGCCCAAGAAGTAAGGCGCGCCCGACCGGCGGGATCAGCCTTCGGTCGGCGCCTCGGTCAGGCTCTGCGCAGCCACCACCGCCTCGGTGCGGTTGCGTACGTTCAGCGCACGGAAGATCGCGGCCAGGTGAATCTTGACCGTTCCCTCGCTGATGCCGAGGCTGCGCCCGATGAGCTTGTTGGGCTTGCCCTGCGACAGCAGTTGCAGCACCTCGACCTGGCGCTCGGTCAGCACCTTGCGCAAGCCGTCGAGCGTGGCGGTGGGGTTGGCCGGCCGCGCACCGAGCATGCCGCCGCCTGCCGGCGCGTCGCCGCCGCTGGAGGCCACCACCCCGGGCGGCACCGCGGAAAGCATCATCGGGGGCACATACACCCCGCCGGCCAGCACCAGACGGACGGCGGAAAGCATCACCTCCGGCGAATAGGCCTTCGGAATGAAACCCAGCGCGCCGCGCTCGAGGGCGCCGCGCATCAGTTGCGGGTCTTCGTAGCCCGACAGCACGATCACCGGAACACTGGGGAAGCGCCGACGCAGTTCGTCGATGTGGGAATACCCGTCGGCCCCCGGCATGTTGAGGTCGATCACGGCCAGGTCGACGTCGTCGGAGACCATGGCCAGCAGTTCTTCGACGCTCAGCGCAACACAGAACTCGATACCGTCTTCCAGCTCGGACAATTTGGACTTGACCGCCTCGGTGACGAGCCGGTGGTCGTCAGCGATCAGGATCTTCATGGCAATCCCTAGGACAATCTTCGGAACATCCGAAGATAGCCGCGAATGCGCGCCACAGCAAGGCGGGCGGCTGATCGAAGGACATAGCTCACTTGCGGTATGGTGCGCCGCGCCATGGCTGCAAGAATCGGCGTCCATTCACTCCAACGCGGTGCGACGATGAGCGTCTGCCAAAGCTGCCGGCGCCAAGCCAAACGCCACCGCGGCCCGAGGGGTTGACGGGCGGCGCGGCATGACTCGCCTCATCGACTCGTTCTCCCTCCTGATCGAGCACGGCCTCTCACTGGCCGCGCAGCAGGGGCGCGCCGACGCGGCCATGCTGCCCCAACACGCCGAACGCGCCTTCGAGTTGCTGGAGCAGGCGCGTGCCGCGGCGCGCAAGGCGGGCTACGCGCCCGGCGCCATCGAATCGGCCAGTTTCGCCATGGCCGCATGGATCGACGAGATGCTGATGCGCGGCGCGGGCCTTGGCCCCGGCACGGATGCTCCGATCCAACAGCGGCTGTTCAATTCGAACAATGCCCGCACCGAGTTCTTTCATCATCTGTCGGCGCTTCAACCCGAGGACGACGAGGTACGCGAGGTCTACTGGAACGCCCTGGCGCTGGGCTTCACCGGCCAGTACTACTTCGAAGGCGACGACGAAGGCGAACTGGGCAAGCTCAAGGACCTCCACGGGCAACAGCTCGCCACGCCGCCGCTGCAGCCCCTGGCGGACGGCTACGTCACACCCCAGCCCTATTCCGTGGCCGAGCCGCCTCGGCCGCGGCCGGCGCTCAGCCGCGAGCGGAACACGCTGGTGGGCGGGTCGCTGCTGGCCGTGGCACTGCCCGCTGCCGCACTGGCATGGCTGCTTCTGACCGGCGGACCCGAACGGCCACCCACGCTCGCCGAGCGCGTGGACGCACGACTGCAGCACTTCGCCTGCGCAGACCTGAGTGCCGAGGCCGATGACGGCGCCCTCCACGTGCGCGGCTTTGTCTCGCGCGCCGAAGACGTGCAGGCGGTGCGGCAGGAGGTGCTGGCCGTGCCCGGCGTCGGCGAGCCGAAGTTCGATCTGGGGCTGCGGATCTGGCCGCATTGCGAAGTGATCACCGTGCTCAAGCCCTACCGGGCGCGAAACCGGAGCAAGGACCTGGGCCTGCAGCTCAGCGCCCCTTCCGCACGCGACGGCTGGCTGCGCGAAGGCGACGCGGTCCGCCTGCAACTGCATCAGGCGAACTTCAAGGGCAACGTCTGGGTCGACTACTACACCGCCGACGGATCGGTCTTTCACCTGCTGTCGGACGGCTCGCCACAGTTGCTGACCCCGGGCCAGGAGATCGAGATGGGCAGGGACATCCCCGCAAGCTGGCTGGTGAGCCCACCGTTCGGCGCGGTGCTGGTGACGGCGCTCGCTTCGCCGGCCCCTTTCGCGGGAACGGCGGAGCGTCCGCCTTTCGAACTGGCCTCCGACTACCTGCTGCGGCTGCGCGAAATGCTGGCGGCCAACCGTGGCGGCGACCTGCTGGTGGCCGACATCCTCGAACTTCGCACCCGGGAGCGCGAGTGAGCACCGCGTTGACCGATGCAGTGGCAACGCCATGGCTGTGGCAACTGGCGTTGGCCTGCATGATCGGCCTGGCGCTGCTGTGGTGGTCGGTTCGCGGCGCACAGCGCTGGCGCCGCAGCCGATCTCTTCGCCGGGTGCTGGACCGGGTGGACGGCGCATCGGAAATCCAGGCGCTGGAAGGCGCGCTCGAAGGCGCCTGCGGCGAGATGCAGCAGATGCAGCCAGGCGCCGGCCGCATGGCCTTCTACAGCCGACCCTGGGTACTCTTCCTTGCCGAGTCCGGCAGCCGGGTGGGCGACCTGCTGCATGACGCCGCACCCGGCGCGTCCGTGCATGGGCAACTGCCGCAAGGCTTCTGGCGCTGGCACCTGCTGCCCCAGTTGGTGGCCATCGAAGTCGACCCGATGCTGGTCGAAGCGCCCACCGAGCCGCAGGCATCGGCCGAGGGCAACGCGCTGCTGGCGCGCTGGTACCAGGCCATGCTGCTGCTGTCCCAGCGGCGCAGCGCCCTGCCGCTCGACGGCATCGTGCTGTGCGTCGATGCGCAGGCCCTCCTCCATGGCCCCGACGAGGCCGATGCACTGGCGGCGCGTCTGCGGCGCCGCGCCGACGAGCTGTCCCAGCACCTGCACCTTCGACTGCCGACCCAGGTGCTGGTGACCGGCATCGATCGCCTGAGTGGCTTCGAACCCGTCCGATCCTTGCTGCCGGCGCCGATGCTCGATCAAGCCGTGGGCATCCGCGTGCCACCGGGTCGCCTGCTGGTGATCGACGACGTGCTCGACGACCTGGCCAACCGGATGCGTGCCCTGCGCATGGCACTGGTGCGCAAGGATGCGGATGTTGGGCGGCAACTGGCCGTGCATCGCTTCTTCTGGCAATGCCTGGGCATGCAGGAGAGCTTGAGCGCGCTGCTCAAGCGCCTGTTCGCGCCAGGGAAGTCGCCTTATCGGATGAGGGGCCGTGGCCTGTACTTCGTGGCGGCGCCATCGCCGGGCGACCTTCCGGCCCCCGCCTTTTTGCGCGACCTCTTCGAACGCTTCCTGCCGGCCGAGCGCGCCTTCCCCAGACTGCGGCGTTGAGCCGCGAACGTGCTTACGGGTTCAGGCTGACCTGACGCGCGCCCAGCTCGAGCTTGAAGGTGTTGGGCTTGCCCACGTCCAGCGGCTTCAGGTCGCGCCAGCGGGCGCGCTCCAGGTCGCGGTAGGCCGCCATCACGGCCACGCTCTTGGCTTCGGGCGGCAAGGTGAACTGCAGCGATTTCTTCTGGCCCGGCGCAAGTTGAAACTCTTCGCGCTTGACCAGTTCAGCGCCCAGCGTGGCCGTGTCCTTGTCGTAGAGGGAAAAGAAGTCGGCGGTCTGAAAGGGCCCCGGCGTCTTGAGTGCATACACCCGAACGGTCAAAGGCGAAGCGCGTCCGCGAGCATCCGGATTCAGATCGGCCGCGGCTGCCACATCCAGCGTGAGCTGCGTGACGACCGGCGGCTTGTCGCCCGCGCAGCCGGCCAGCAGCGCGAGCCCGCCCCACAGTACGGTGCGGCGCAGCATGCCCACTGCGGCTGGCGATGGGCCCGCATAGGGCGAATGGCTTGTTCCGGTGGCGTGCATGCTATTGCCTTCGTTGCATTGACCGTGTTGGGTGCATCTTTGATTATCCCCAGTCAACGCCAAGCGACAACCATGCTGAACCCCGAACGTGTAGCCGCACTGCAGGCGCCCATCAGCGAAGCATCGCCGGCGGGCGACAACCTTGAATACGACAGCGCCTTCATCGCGCTGGCCACCGCATCTCAAGGGAAAGCCGAGCAGCAGTTTGGCGACACCGTCATCGCGGCCGTCGAGCCGGAATGGCGCGAAGTCGACGAGCAGGCGCAGTCGCTGCTCGAACGCACCAAGGACGCGCGAGTGGCCCTGCTGCTGCTGCGTGCCAACACGCGCCTTCAGGGCATCGAGGGCTTCTCCCAAGGCCTCGCGCTCCTGCATGGCCTGCTCGATCGGTATTGGGATGTGCTGCATCCGCAGCTCGACGCCGACGACGACAACGACCCCACCATGCGCCTGAATGCGCTGGCTCCGCTGGCCGACGAGACCACGGTGCTGCGCGAGCTTTATGACGCGCAGATCGGCGTGGCACGCGGCTCCGGCCCATTGCGCATCCGCGACGTTGCGATGGCCTATGGGCAGCTCGCACCACCTTCCGGCGAGGCACCACCTTCCACCGCGCAGGTCGACGGCGCGCTCGCCGCGATCCACTCGCAGGAGCCTCAGCGCGTCCAGACGCTGGCTGCGCTGTCCAAACAGGTGAACGCCCTGCAAAGCCTGCTTTCGGACAAGACGGGCCGCGGAGATGCGGTCGACCTCGCGCCATTGCGCGCCCTGTGCAACGTGCTGGCCAAGGCCAGTGCGCCGCTGCTCGATGCCGGCGATGCGCATGCCGCGGACGCGGGCACGGACTCGAATGCCGAAAGCCCCTCGGAAGGCCAGGCGGCCACGTCGGCCGGCGCCCCGGCCATTCGCGGCGACATCCGCAGCCGGCAGGACGCGCTGGCCGCGCTCGATCGCGTCATCCACTACCTGCAGCAGGCGGAGCCTGGCAATCCGGCGCCGCTGCTGATCTCGCGTGCCAAGAAGCTGATCGGCGTGAGCTTCATGGAAATCATGGCGGACCTGGCGCCCAGCGCCATCGAGACCATCGAAGGCGTCACCGGAAGGCAGCAGCAAGCCTCCGACGACGAATAGCGCCCCGCGCCCCTGCCCTCACATTTGCCCTCGCAAAAGGAGAAGAGACCATGGCCCAGAGCAGTCAGAAGTTCATTGCCCGCAACCGGGCACCGCGCGTGCAGATCGAATACGACGTCGAGCTGTACGGTGCCGAGAAGAAGGTCCAGTTGCCCTTCGTGATGGGCGTGTTGGCGGACCTCTCTGGCAAGCCGGCCGAGCCCGACAAGGTCACGCCCGTGGCGGACCGCAAGTTCCTCGAATTCGACATCGACAACTTCGATTCGCGCATGAAGGCCATGAAGCCGCGCGCCGCCTTCGAGGTGCCCAACACCCTGACCGGCGAGGGCAACCTCAAGGTCGAGCTGAACTTCGAGAGCATGGACGACTTCTCGCCGGCCGCCGTGGCGCGAAAGGTGGACGCGCTGAACAAGCTGCTCGAAGCGCGCAACCAGCTGTCCAACCTCGTCACCTACATGGATGGCAAGGGCGGCGCCGAAGAGCTGCTGGCCAAGGTTTTGGACGACCCCGAGTTGCTCAAGTCCCTGGCGGCCACCGCCAAGGCCGCCGACGAGCCCCCGGCCGCCGCCTGAGCCGCCGCCCCATAGACCCACAGGAGAACGCTCATGGCCGACGCCGCCGAACAGCAGCAAAGCGCACTGAAGGAAGTTGAATACGCAGGCAGCGATTTCTCGTCGCTGCTCACCAAGGAGTTCAAGCCCCGAAGCGACGAGGCGCGCAGCGCCGTCGAGGCGGCGGTGCAGACGCTGGCGCAGCAGGCGCTGGCCAACACCAAGGTCATCGGCAAGGACGTGACCCAGTCGATCCAGGCCATGATCGCCGCGATCGACGCCAAGCTCACCGAGCAGGTCAACAAGATCATCCACCACGAGGACTATCAGAAGCTCGAAAGCGCCTGGCGCGGCCTGGCCTACATGGTGAACAACACCGAGACGGACGAGAACCTCAAGATCCGGGTGATGGACATCAGCAAGAAGGAGCTGCACAAGCAGCTCAAGAAGTTCAAGGGCACGGCCTGGGACCAAAGCCCGATGTTCAAGAAGGTCTACGAGCAGGAGTACGGCCAGTTCGGCGGCGAACCCTTCGGTGCCATCGTGGGCGACTACCACTTCGACCAGAGTCCGCCCGACGTGGAACTGCTGGGCGAGATGGCCAAGATCGCGGCCTCTGCCCATGCGCCCTTCATCACCGGCGCAAGCCCGAACCTGATGCAGATGGAGTCGTGGCAGGAACTGGCCAACCCGCGAGACCTGACCAAGATCTTCTCGACGCCCGAATACGCCGCGTGGCGCTCGCTGCGCGATTCGGACGACTCGAAGTACATCGGCCTGTGCATGCCGCGCTTTCTGGCGCGCACGCCCTACGGCGCCAAGACCAACCCGGTGGAAGAGTTCGACTTCGAGGAAGACACCGCCGGCGCAGACCACAGCAAGTACGCCTGGGCCAATGCGGCCTACGCCATGGCCACCAACATCAACCGCTCGTACAAGCTGTACGGCTGGGGCTCGCGCATTCGCGGCATCGAGTCGGGCGGCGCGGTGGAGAACCTGCCGCTGCACACCTTCCCGAGCGATGACGGCGGCGTCGACCAGAAGTGCCCGACCGAGATCGCCATCAGCGACCGGCGCGAGGCCGAGTTGTCGAAGGCCGGGCTGCTGTCGCTCATCCACCGCAAGAACTCGGACTTTGCCGCCTTCATCGGGGCGCAATCGCTGCACAAGCCCGCCGAGTACGACGACCCCGACGCCACCGCCAATGCCAACCTGGCGGCGCGCCTGCCCTACCTGTTCGCCTGCAACCGCTTCGCGCACTACCTCAAGTGCATCGTGCGCGACAAGGTCGGCAGCTTCAAGGAACGGGCCGAGATGGAGCGCTGGCTCAACAAATGGATCATGAATTACGTGGACGGCGATCCAGCCAATTCCTCTGAAAGCACCAAGGCGCGCAAGCCACTCGCGGCCGCCGAAGTGGTGGTGGAGGAAGTGGAAGGCAACCCCGGCTACTACACGTCCAAGTTCTTCCTGCGCCCGCACTATCAGCTCGAGGGCCTGACGGTGTCGCTGCGCCTGGTTTCCAAGCTGCCCTCGGCCAAGGGCGCGGGCTGACGTCCACTTGAAAAAAGTCTGACCCGAAGCGCCAGACTTTTTTCAATCGCCGCGTTTCGTTCGTTCTCCAGATAGCTCCAGGTCCGAACAAGACACCACGGCCCGGGAAGCGCTTCTTTTCCGATCAACCACACATCCCAAAGGTGAGCACCATGGCTGTTGACATCTTCATCAAGATCAAGGACATCGACGGCGAATCCGCCGACTCGAAGCACAAGAAGGAAATCGATGTTCTGGCCTGGAGCTGGGGCATGAGCCAGTCGGGCACGGCCCACCTGGGCGGCGGCGCCGGCGCGGGCAAGGTCAACGTGCAGGACCTGTCGTTCACCAAATACATCGACGCTTCGTCGCATGCGTTGATGCTGCACTGCTGCAACGGCAAACACATCCCCGAGGCGACGCTGGTGGTGCGCAAGGCCGGAGAAACGCCCCTGGAGTACGTCAAGATCACCCTGTCGGACCTGATCGTCTCATCGGTGAGCACCGGCGGCAGCGGCGGTGAGGATCGGCTGACCGAGAACGTGACGCTCAACTTCGCCAAGTTCAAGTACGAGTACGTTCCGCAGAAGAAGGACGGCACGGGCGATGCGGCCAAGGAACTCGTCTGGGACATCGCGGGCAACGAAAAGGGCTGATCTCGGACGGCCCTTGCTCCAAGGCCGACAGGTGTGCATGCCGCACCCGTCGGCCTTGCTTTTTTGCCGCTTCGCTCAGGCTTCGGGGCTGCCGATGTCGAGCCCGCCGCGGTCGATCTCGCCGCGCGCTTCCTTGGCGAGCGCCTGATAGCGCTGCCTGAAGGCTTCCAGCTCCTCTTCCTCCAGCTCTTCCAGATCGAGCAGCGCGTTGTGGGCGCCCTGGGTGGCGCGGATCAATTCGTCCAGCTTGATCTGCATGGCCTCGGTGTCGCGGTTCTGCGTGTTCTGGATCAGGAACACCATCAGGAACGTGATGATGGTGGTGCTCGTGTTGATCACCAACTGCCAGGTGTCGCTGAAGCCGAACAGCGGCCCGCTGACGGCCCACAGCACGATGATCGCCACGGCGAAGGTGAACACGCGCGGGCGGCCGCAGAAGCGCGACGCCACCTTGGCGAAGGTCGAATACCAGCTGCTCTTGCCGCTCATGGTCGATGGCTCATGGCAACGGGCCGATGCGCGAGATCAACGACCGGCGGCTGCGCTGCGCCGGCCATCCGGAACGTCGTGCGGCGGGCACGTCATCGACAGCGCCGGAAGAAGTTGGTTCTTGCATGGAGCGGGACTGTGCCTCTTGCCGGCGCCCGCGGCAATAGGCGCTGGCGCTGGCGCCTTGTCTCACGCGTTCGCTGTCTCCAGCACATAGACTTGCGGGGCTTGTCCACCCACGCACCACCCATTTCCGTCGAACCTGCAGCGCGGATCAGCCTGTCGCTGCTGGTCTGCCTGGGCTTGTCCCAGGTGGTCGGCTGGGGCACCCTGCACTATCTGATCGGCCTGTTCGCCGCGCCCATCGAACGCGAACTGGGCTGGAGCCCCACCTTCGTCCAAGGTGGCTTCTCGTTGGCGCTGGTGATCATGGGGCTGGCCTCGTACCGCGTGGGCGCCTGGATCGATCGCCACGGCGGCCGGGCCGCGATGATGATGGGCTGCTGGCTTGGCGCCGCGGGCTGCCTGCTGCTGGCCGGCGCGCATGGCAAGACCCAGTTCGTGGTGGCCTGGGTCTTCATCGGCTTGGCCATGCGACTGGCCCTGTACGACTCCGCCTTCGCCTCGCTGGCCCACGTGGCCGGCACTGGCGCCAAGCGGCACATCGCCTTCATCACGCTGTTCGGCGGGTTCGCGTCCACCGTGTTCTGGCCGCTGGGGCAGGCCATGGCCGACGCCTGGGGCTGGCGCGGCGCGCTGGTGGCCTATGCCGTGCTGCTGGCGCTTTCATCGCTCCTGCACCTGGCGCTTCCGGCGAGCCGCCATCGCCGCGAGAACGACAAGGCCAGCGCACAGGATGCAAGCGGTGCTCGCGCAGGCACGGCCGGCACGCCGACAGCGCCCGTGCAGGGTGCGTACCTTCTGTTCGCGGTGATTGCGCTGACGGTGCTGTTCCTGCAGACCGCCATGGCGGCGCAGTTCCTCGAATTGCTGCGCGGACGTGGCTGGGATGCGGCCACTGCCGTCACCCTCTCGATGCTGCTGGGCCTGGGCCAGTTCGCGGGTCGCTTCAGCGTCGCGCTGTGGGCGCACCGGGTGGATGCCGTGCGCCTGAACCTGATGCCCGGCGCCTACCTGTGCCTGGCGTTCGCCTGCTACCTCACCGTCGGCCGCACGCTGTGGGGAGCGGGCGCCTTTGCCTTTCTCTACGGCGCCGGCAACGGCCTGGCGACCATCACACGCGGCGCGATGCCGCTGGTGATCTTCGATGCCAGCGCCTATGGCCGCACGGTCGGCGCCGTGCTGCGTCCTGCCTTCGCGCTGGCGGCCACCGCGCCCATGGTGTTCGCCTTCGTCGTGGCGCAGGCCGGCCACACGGTGGCGGCGGTGGCGGCCCTCGCCATCAGCGCAACGACGCTGGCGGCTTCAGTGCTGCTCTACCTGAGGGTGCGGCCGGGGCGCGTCGCGCATTGACCGGGGCGCGTCACAGCAGCCGCGTGGCCTCTTCGTCCTCGCGCGCCCAGAGCACCAGCGCGGTGTAGTTGTCGTGGCCGGGCTTGGCGCGGGCGCGCACCTGGGCGTCGAGCGTCTCGACCCATCGGCTCGCGTCGCGCGAGGCAGCCAGCGTCTCGCACAGCAATTCGTCGCCCAGCGGCTCCCACAGGCCATCGGTGCAAAGCAGCAGCACGTCGTCGGCCTGCAGCGGCACCGCGTCGATCACCGCAATCTCGGGCGGCGGATCGAGCGAGCCGAGTGCGGACAGCAGCAGATTGCGCTGGGGATGGGCGCGAGCCCCCTCGTCGTCGAGCATGCCGCCGGCCACCAGTTGCTGCACCAGGCTGTGGTCGACGGTGCGCGTGACCACCTTGCCGCCGCGAATAAGATAGGCACGGCTGTCGCCGCTGTGCGCGAACGCGACGCGGTGCTCATGCAGGTCGATGGCTGCCACCACCACGGTCGAGCGCATCGACGCCAGCTTGCCGCCTTCGGCCTGGCGCGCCACCACATCGGCGTTGGCCCGCTCGAGCAAACCGCGCAGATCCTGGGCCGCCAACGCGGGATGTTCGGAAAAGCCGCGCAGCACGCTCGCGCGCACCACCTGTGCAGCCACGTCGCCGCCGCCATGGCCACCGGCGCCATCGGCCACCACGCACAACACGTGGCGATCGTCGTTCCAGTGGCCGAAGGCGTCTTCGTTGTAGTCGCGCCCGCCCTGGCGCGACAGGGTGACGATTTCGATTTCGAGTTCCACCCTGTGCCCCTTTGCTGGCTGGTTCAACGGTTGTGGCTGCTGCCGCCGCCTTCGCCACCGCCCGACTTCAGGCGACGCATCTGCTCTTCGTAGGCCTGCACGAAGGCCTTGCCGAACAGGCTGTGGAAGTCGTCTTCGGCCTCCGACGCGATGCTGCCGTAGAGCGCGACGAACTGATCCCACAGCTTGGCCTTGCGGTTGGCGGCAAAGAGCGAATCCAGCGCGCTCTTGCTGGTGATCTTCTTCTCCAGCTCTTCGGGCGTGAAGCGCGACAGCACGTGGGCGAGCGCCGCGCGCATGCCGACCATGACGCCGAACTCATGCGCGCGCAGGTCCTGATAAGCGTCGCGCATCGCCTCTTCGGCGCCCATGAAGCCACGCATGCCCGGACCGAGCAAGTGGCCCAGCGCCACCTCGACGGTGGGCGAGAACTTGAGCGGGTTGTTGGCCTGCGCCGCGATCATGGTCACTTCGGCATGCACGCCCTTCTTCACTTCCTGGCGGGCGTGCAGCAGGTGCAGCGTGCCTTCGGCCGAGGTGCGAAGCAGCACGCCGATGCGCTCCATCAACTCGGGCGTGAGGCGCTGGGGCATCTGGTGGGTACTGGCGAGGCCGCGCAGGAGTGCGGCGAGAAGCTCGGCGTTGTCGCCGGTGTCGTGCATGGCTGACACGGCATGCGTTGCCGAGTGCGATGGCGCTTGAACTGGCGTGTGGGCCGGCGCGTGAACTGGCGCGTGGACCTGAGCCAGCGCCGGTGCGGCCTGCGGCGCCGGAGCGATGGCAGGCGCCTGTGCTGGCGGCGGTGCGGGCGAAGGGATCAGCGCCTCGGGCAGCAGATCGGCAAAGGGATCATCCGCCGCTGCGGACGAGGCGGCCGGGGGCGCGTTGGGCGCGACGACCTTGGGCACATCGAAGCCGAAGCGATCGATGGGAACGTGATCGGCTCGCGGCGCTGCCGGCGGCGGCGCCGGGCCTCGCCCCAACGCCGCAAACGGATCGACGTCACCGGCGGTATTGGGCTGCAGCAGCGGATCGGCAAATGGCGAAAGCGCCAGCGGATCGGCGCCGGGCTTGCCCTTCGAAGGCGGATCGCCGAACAGGTGATCGATGCCGGCGGCCGCGTCGGGGGCGCGCAGGCCCAGGTCCGAGAAGTCTTCGATGGCGCCGGGCTTGGGTGCGGGGGTGTCGGTGCCGAGGAGGTCGGCGAAGGGGTCGGCGTCTGACGACGGCGCAGACGCAACTTGCCGGGCACCGCTGCCTGACGGCAAGCCGAACGGGTCGGGGAACGGTCCGTCATCGGGAGCCGGGCGCTGCGCCAGCCCTGGCGCGGGCGCGACGCTAGGTGCTCCCAGGCCCGAAAGCAGATCGGCAAACGGATCGTCCGGCGTCACCTGCATTCGCGCGCCACCATCCGCTTGCACCTCCGGAACCGCCTGCGCCACCAGTTCGAATCCACCGATACCAAGGCGGTCGCCCGGATTCAAGCGAGCCTCGTTGCCGGCGCCCAACGGCCGACCGTTGAGCTGAAGCGGATTGCTGCCGCGATCGATGATCACGAATTGACCCTCGCGCATCTCCACCTGGGCGTGGATGCGCGAGACGGTTCGGTCCGGGTCGTCCAGCACGAGCGTGTTGGACGGCGCGCGGCCGATGGTGCCGCCGCCAGGACCGAAGCTGCGCGCGAGCGCCTGGGGCACAGGTGCGCCACGCAAGCTGAGCACCACCAGTTCAATCACGGCCAAGTTCTCCTCGTGTTTTCGTTCACCCGGCGGCGCTCGTTCCCGACCACCAGAGCCAGCCGGAGACAAGACCGAATATCACTGCCACCAACAGCCAGGTTCGGCTGGCAGGGCCCGGCTTGAAATTCTCGCGCGACATACGCCAGACCGAAGCCGCGAGAAAGACCGCGGCCAAAAGGGCAAGGATGTACTTGGCTGCCATGACGGGTCAAGCAGACACGCCCGATAGCCAGCGCTTCTGTCGCCAGCTGGGAGCTTCGGTGGGAAAGAGCTTGCGGCCAGGCTGAAGCAGGCATAGATGCTTTGCCGCCGCCGAGCGCTGGCGCTGGTAACCCTTGTGCAGCACGTCCAGACAATGCCCGCTCGAGGGTGGCGCACCGAGAAAATGCCGCACCCCTTCCGGATATCGATGGGCGTGGCTTGCCCACCAGCCCCGAACCTTTTCCACGTTTGGCCATGGCAAGCCTTCGTCGTCGTCGAACTCAACGGCATCAGCGCCATCGGCGTCGGGTTCGAAGTCAGCCGGTCGAACGCACTCGAAGTCGCCTCTTGCCAAGTCGATGCCCGTGATGGAGGAAATGGCTTCGCCGGCAATACGTGCGGTGAGCGGGTCTTCCATCTGGTCGATGAGCCAGGCGACGTACCTCGGATCTCCGCTGATCCCAGTGCCACGAATCAACGCGCGCCGCTGGTCAGGCATGTCTCGAAGCGGCCCCAGCAACGCGACTGATTCCCGAGGGGAACTGATCCTAAGCAGCCATGTGCGAGCGGCGCTGCCAATGGCATCCGCGGCCTGCGCACCGTCCCTCAAGGCACGCACGCACACTGTCCGATCTCCCAGAAGCAGCGCGGAAACGCCCGCCCAAAGGCGACACATCGCGTCGCCATCGGTCGCCGCTGCATCTAGACAAGTTTGCAGCAGGTCCCCTCGCCCCCACTCTCCCGCACATCGGAATGCGCAAGCTCGCAGCGTCGAATCCCGATCCACCAGCAGAGGGGCCAGCGCAGCGCCCATGTCGACCATGTGCGCAGAGCACGCCGACAGGGCCAGCCGCCTGCGAAACGGCTCCGGCGTCGTCAGCATCGCCTTCACTGGATCCCGAACGTCGTGAGCCGACGCCCAACCGAAGGCGGCCATGACGCCCGCCTCGCAGTCATGCGTTGCTTCGGCCAAGGCCACCAGCGCTTCGACACCTTTGGCGTTTCCCTTTTCAAGCGCATTGGCCATTGCAACGAACATGGGGCCATTTCCCGTTGTCCGCAAAGCTTCTTCTGCGATCTGCTGCCCGGCGTCGTCTGCAACCGAGATCCCGTCCAAGTGCGCAACGAGCCGTCCGTCAAGTCGGCTCAGTTGCTCCAGCCTCATGTGGGGGGCCGTCTGCAACCTGACGCGCAGCACGTGCAGGTGCGCAGCCTCTTCGACGTGCTGATGAACGACATGGGCCAGCACCCTCGAAAGGCCCGGCGCGAGCGCGTTCGCAGTCAGCATGACGTGCGTCTCATGGCGTGCGAGGAGGAGCACCGGCGCCACCCGCCCCCGCCGCACCACCGATGGGCGGATTGTCCGGATGATGGAACCGCTCCCACTGGGTGCCGTCGAAGCGCGCGAGATCCTTTGTTCCCATGGACCAGAGCACGCCGTCGACAGCCTGGGCGATGTTCGCATCCTGCAGTTCCGGTTGGAGACGTGTGCGCACCTTTCGAAATGCGCGTGTCGCAAGTCTTGGGTCGAACTGGAATAGCCCGACGTTCGAACCGAGGTAGTAGAGATCCTGAAACCTCGTGACCGACGTGAACAGCTGCGAAGCGCCCAGCGGACCAATCGTCTGAAATCCGACGCGGGCATTGCCCGCGAGCAAGGTCCCGTTGTCGCCGCACATCAGGATCCGGTCCTCCGAGTCAACGTGAATGTTGGTGATGCGTCCGGCCGTCACCGGAAGTTGAAGCCTGGTCCAGCGCGATCCGTCCCAGAAGTCGGCGCGCGCCGGGTAGCCATCGGTGACATCGCAGCCGGCCAGATAGATGGCTCGCTCGTGCGGGCCATTGATGACCTGCGCGAAATACTGCCCCTGGCCGGGCGGCTCCAGAATGCCGTGGTCCATGTGCACCCAGTTGTCGGGACCGTCGCGACGGTAGACCTGCCCCGCGAAGCCGCAAGCGTAGAGGCGATCCCCGATCTGCTGGATATCGTTGAGATAGCCGTAGCCCTTGGCGAGATCGTGGTTGAGGCCCGCGTCCGGGATGCGTTCATGCACGAGTTCAGGCTGCAGGATGACCACTTCCCCATGCTCGGAAAGGGCGACGAAGTAGCGCAATGATCCGGGCGCGGGGTCGTGCCAGAGGCAGATCGACGGGATCGAGAAATCGTGCTCGTTGAAGGTCCAGAGGTTGGAGTGGCGCTGATTGAAGATGTAGATGCGCGAATAGGGCTCGGTAGGCTCCAATGCGTCCATGGAGCCCGACAGGCAGATCGCCGACTTCGACGCCGCGAAGCCCGTTCTGAATGTTGCAACCGGGGCCAGTTTTTCCATTCGTGGATCCTGTTTTCTATCAAACGGCCATACCGCCGCCGGGGGCACAGCCGCCGGCGCTCAAGTGCGTGGATGCAGGCCCGGTGGACGGCATCTGCGTCGTTCTCATGGACTGGTTGTCCGGGACGTTGGCGTAAGACTTGTCGACCTGTTCCTTGATCTTCTTCTTGCACTCTTCTGAACTCACCGCATTCTGCGCAGCCTGGGTTGCTGCCGGAACAACCTCCGACTTGGGGGCGGTTCCGGCGGGCCCGTTGCTGCTGCTTTGGCCAAAGCCGGCGATCTTTGCATCGCACTGATGCGCCACATTGTGCGCGGAGCCGGTCGTGCGAGCGTGCCCCTTCAAGCACACCGAAGGTCCGTCACCGAAGCTGGGACAGTTAGGGATGCGTCCGATGCCGGCAATGCCATCTTTGCGATTGCCGGTACGTGCGCAATAGTCTGGGACGATGTGGTGAGCCTGGTGGCCGTCCGGGCATTTGTCCTTGATCTCGTCGTAAGTGCCGACGATGCAGTCGTCGTCTGTTCCTTGCGTCGTCACAGGCGGCCCGACAGCGCCCATCAGATCCGCCGTGTTCTCGTGGTTCTGCATCTTCTTGTCCGACAGTCGGCAAGCGTTCTGGCCGTCCATCTTGACGTCGAAGGAATACAGGATCCAGGTCGACTCCTTCATGAAGGTACTGGACTTCACGCCGCCCGCAACCCCTGCGTTGTCGCCGTTGGATAGAGAGAACTCCGATCCCTTGGTGGCGATCATCATCCCGCCATCGGCTTTGACAGTGGTCGTGCCCTTGTCCAGCGTCGCGGACTGGGAGATGTTGGGATAGGGCATCGGCACAGGGCCACCCGGCGAGGGCGTCTTGCACACATCCGGGATCGTTGCCGTGGAAATATGGTTGCTGCCCTTGTGAACCAGCGAGTTGGCAGCGCCGTTGACCTTGACAGTGACTGGCATCGCGTCACCCAGCCTTCCGGGTTGCCAGGAGCGCAGCAGCACGCTCGCCGGCTTCAGCGCTGGCCCAAGTCAAGGCCAACTCGCCGCGCGAATAGCCCTTGGCACCCGCGATCGCCGCCAGCATGAGATGCAGCGGAGCGCCGGCGGCGCCCACATCCCCCCAACAGTCGGCAGGAGCCACGAATTCGGACAATGAATCGAAGCGTTCCTTGGTGCGCAGCCCCGCGAAGCCGTACTCATCCGCACGGTAGGGTTCGCCATTCATGTCGCAGTACACGTCGGTCACCTTGGCACCATCGGCAAGGGGGACGAGTGCGTCGCGCAAGGCGGCCGTCAGACCCTCGCCGAGGCAGACCGATTCCGTCTTGCAGCGATTGACTTCTTCCGCCGCGCCAATGGCCAGGATGCGCGCGATGGCGTCCCGGTTCGCGTCGCGGGCAATCTCCTCGCGTACGACGAGAACGGCGCCGGCGGCCTCCCCGGGGATGAATCCCCACGCATTGTTCATCGCCCCGGCGCTGTGCAACTGGTCGCAGGCCTCCAGCCATTCCAGCGCATCGGGGTCGATATAGGAGTCGACGCCGGCAATGACAAATGCATCAAATTGGCCTTGCCGCAACTTTTGAGCGGCCGCTTGCAAACCGATCAAGCCCGCCGCGTGACCCTGCGGAAATGCTGCGGCCGCGGAAAACACGCCATGAAAATGCGCGGCCACGGCACCCAGCAGAACCCTCGAGATATCTGGCGGAACTCCGGGCCGCATGCCCGGCACGCCAAGCGCCAAGCCAACGCGCAGCGCTCGACTGGGCTGCGACGGCAAAGCCGCCAGTGCCTGGCCCACGGCGGGAATCAGGAGCAACTCGAACCGGTCCGATACGACGACGTCGATATCCAGCCAGGGCGCGATCGCGGCTCTGACGGGCTGACCGATGGAGTCCAACTGATATGGGTGTTCAACGAACCCGCTGATGCCGGCACGCACCGCCGCAGCGCTGGACCACGCATCTCGCCCCACCGGCGTGCTGGCGCCGAAGCCGACGATGTAACCGAGAGTGCCGCTCACTTCAGTCCACCATGAATTCGGCGGCATCGTCGATGGGCTCACCCGTGCTTTGGTTGGTCTTGAGCCTCACGATCGTGCGTTGCAGTTTGTGCCCCTTGAAATGGCACGGGAGCGCGGAATGCCAAACGAGAGATACACGGGGATAGTCCGGCTCAAGGATCACGCTATGGAGCTTGCGGACCTTATGGTTTTCGTTGCTGCCATCGTAGAAGCGGGTCTCGAAGCCAAGGTACAACCTAGGCAACCTGAAGCGCAGAACACCGCGCGGCGACAGATTCAGCGCGACGACGCTCTCTCCCCCGATCAGGAACTCAGGCGACTGCTGGTCTGCGGGCGCGTACTGGAAGAATCGTTCGTCGAAATCCACCGGAAGCAAGGGCTGGCGCGTCTTCATCCAGTCTTCGCCGTAGGTTCCGGCGAACGAGGCGCGTGGTTGCCAATGGCTGCCGATGGCGCCGAAGCCAGCTGGAGCAGGACGGTCGTCCCATGCGCGAATCAGACGGTCGGGCGCTTCGATGTTGGGAAGGGTCGATCCGTCGAGGTGGTCCTTGCGAATCGAATAGCCGCAGCCCACGGGATTGCGCCACTCCCAGTCGCGCTCCGGATCCGAAGACATGGCATCGACGCCGCCGAACGCACGCTCGTACACCAAGGGCATCTTCGTGAACGGCAACGGGGAAGTCGCCCCGACAAGCCCCCAGCGCCGATCGCCAAACACGCGAAGCATCTTCTGGACGGGGCCGACGCGAAAGCCTGCGTCCAGTTGTTCGACGGGACGCCCGCTCGGTGCGTGCGCGTGGCCGACCACGATGATGTCCGTCGTCGCCTTGGTGAGCACCAGGTCCGCTTCGTACTTGATGCTGCTCTTGCCGGGCTCGCCGTGGTACGCCGGCTCGCGCAGAACGGGCGGCTGTACCTGCGCGACCTCGGTCGATCCATCCGGCAGAACGTCGAACGTGGCCTTGACCGCCACGAGCCAGATCTCCACGCCGTTTCGGTCGCGGACCCATCCGCGTTCGACGGCAAAGGGAGTTCGGTTATCGACGAGCCACATCGCAGCGCCTAGTTGATGTCGATCGCCGCGCCCTTGATCTTGTTGTAGCCGGTCGATCGGGACATGACGTAGTTCCCCTCGATGAGCACCTTGCCGGCACGTGTGAGCGTGATGCTTGCCGCACCGCACTTCAGGACAATCTCCCTTTGCGCGCTGAGCACCAGGCGATCGTCGTCTGCATGCACCTCGACCTGGACCGGGCGCGCGATCGGCGCCGCGGTCGACGCGGGGTCCTGGACAACGCCCACGATGATGGCCCGAGTCCAGTCGCCATCCTCACACAGCACCAGGACTGTGCTGCCGACGGTCTCGGTCCGAAGCGTCACGGTGGTCCGAGCCCGGACCAACTCGCCGGGAAAGTGACGCAGCCCTGAGAGCAGCGGTACGCCCTGCAGGTCGAACCCATGGAATCGAGCGGTGGTCGGCAATCCGTCGGACGACCTGGGCAAGTAGGTCTGTGCCGCATGCGGCCGCTCGAGGAGCGACTGGAGTTCGCTGCCCGCATCCCTCGCTGGGAGCGGTTTGAACAAGACTTCGCTGGCACCCATGGATTGCTCCCGTTCCGTCGTCAATTCAGTCCCACCTTGCTGCCCTTGATGACCACGTCGCTGCTGGCCTTGACGTTGATCTTTCCGGACCCTTCGACGGTGACGTTCTTGCCCTTGATCACAATCGTCCCGTCTTTCTTCATCGAGATGCTGGCGTCGCCGGTCACGATCGATATGGAATCTCCGGCGCTGATGCTGAGGTTCTTGGAAACCGTCAGCGTCTCATCCTTGCCGACAGTCGTCGAGCGGCCACCTGCGACCGAGCGCGACTCGTCAGCGCCCACATCGGTCGAAAGCTTGGCACCCACCGAAACCGACCGATCTGCGCCAATGTTGCTGGACTGGTTGGCACCGACACTGACCGTCTGATCCGCCCCCACCGTGATCGCCTGCGCCGCGCCCACCGTCACCTCCTGCGCGGCACCGATGGTGATGGTCTCGTTGGCGCCCACCGTGTGCGTGCGCTGCACGGCCACCGTCTTGGTTTCGTTCGAGCCGACGGTCACGCTGCGGTTCGCGCCGATGGTGATGCTCTCGTTCGCACCCACGCTCTCGGTGCGGTTCGCGCCGATGGTGATGTCCTCGTTCGCACCCACGCTCTCGGTGCGGTTCACGCCGATGGTGATGCTCTCGTTGTTGCCTACGCTTTCCGTGCGGTCCACGCCGATGGTGATGGTCTCGTTGTTGTCCACCGTCTCGGTGCGGTCGTGCTTGACGTGCGTGGTCTCGTCGTGATCGATGGTCTTGGTGCGGTCGTGGCCCACCGTGTGGGTCTCGTCGTTCTCGACCGAGATGTCCTGGTTCTTCTCTGCGTGCAGGTAGACCTGCTCGCTACCTTTCTTGTCGTCGAAGCGGAACTCGTTGCAGTTGGCAGCGCTGCCGCCCGGCGTGGAGCGCGTGCGAAAGCCGCTCTGGGTGTGCGAATCGAAGGGCTTGGGCTGGTCGTCGTTGTAGACGCGGCCGATGATGATGGGCCGGTCCGGGTCGCCGTTGAGAAAGTCGACGATCACCTCCTGCCCGATGCGCGGGATGAAGTAGCCGCCCCAACCCTTGCCCGCCCAGGGCTGCGACACGCGCACCCAACAGGTGGACTTCTCGTTGCTCTCGTCGTAGCGGTCCCAGTGGAAGTGCACCTTCACGCGCCCGAAGTCGTCGGCGTGGATCTCTTCGCCGGCCGGCCCGACGACGATGGCGCTCTGCGGCCCGGGCATCGTCACGCGCTGGGTGACGCGCGGCGGCCGGAACGGCGCCTGCGCCGGCAGCACCGTGAGCAGGAAGGTGCTGACGCCGCGCATCGGCGCGATGAGGTTGGGCTCGCCGTAGACCATGTCGCGCAGCTGGCCGCGCCAGTCTGCGTTGAGCGGGTCTTCCTGCATCATCTCGAGCAGCACGCGGCCCTGGCGCTGCACGTTGGCACCGTGCTCGTCCATGCCTTCATAGCCTTCGTGCACCAGCACGAAGCTGCAGCCAGCCACGAGGAAGTCGGCATCCGCGTCGCCCATGGGGTGGCCATGGAAGGTGAAGGTGCTGCCCACCGCCACGTCGGGCCAGCGGGTGACGGCCCAGCTCAGTTGCCGGCGCGCCACCAGCTCTTCCATGCGAACCTTGGCGGCGTCCTCGGTGTCGTCGTTGCGAAAGTACCCGCCGGCAAATTCGAAGAACTCCAGGTCGGCCAGCTCGTGCGTGTCGGGGTCGTCCTTGTCGGCGACGAGCTTCTTCTTGATGGCCTTGAAGTCGCTGTCGCGCGAGGCGAACTTGCCGCTTTGCAGACGATGCGAATCCACCCAGCGGGTGATCTCGCCGAAGCGCGCCTCGGTGCTGCCGAAGGGGATGTAGTCCATCTGCGCCAGCACCGGCAGCTTCTCGTGGGCCACGGCGGCATCGTCGGCCAGCCGCATGGTGCCGGGTGCGGTGTGCGCGTCGAACCAGTAATAGACGCCCTCGTCCTCCAGCAGGCGCGAGAGGTAGTCGTAGTCGCTTTCCTGGTGCTGCACGCTGTAGCGTCGCGGCTCGTGCTTGCCGATCAGGTTGACCTTCGTCTTCTTGAAGCGGCCGACCGGGCTGTCGTCCACCACCGCGTCGAAGATCTCCATGGCCGCCTTGTCCTGCAGGATGCGCGAGTTCATCCGCTTGGTGAGCAGCCAGAACCACGATCGCAGCGTGATGCGGTATTCGAAGTAGCGGCCGGCCTGGCCGCGTCGCATGAAGCGCACCGCGTGGCCCTGGCAATGGCGCTCGTGCGGGCTGTCGTCCGCATCGTGGAACTTCACGATCACATCGAAGGCATGGCCCAGCACATCCTTCGCGGCGATGTCGTCTCGGGTGGACAGCACCGTCAGCTCGTAGTGCGCTGGCCGCGACAGGCACTCCTGCCCGACGATGCTCCAGAACATCAGGTCGCCATTGGCGGGCGAGTCACTCTCGATGCTGAAGTTCTTGTCGGCCATGCGCCTTGCCTCTGGTTCCTTTTTTGCCCGGGTTTGCGTGCACTCAGGAAGACGAACGAGCCGGCTCGGATTTGCAGGCCGAGACCAGATATCCCGCCACCGGCTTGCCGCCCTCGGTGCGCAGGTGCACCTGTTGCAGGCTGTGCGGCCGAAGTCCGGCTGCGCCGAGCACCCCGTCGACGTAGTCCATCCGGTGGCTGTAGCGCCCGTGCGGATTGAGGTGGAACGGGTTCGCCGCATCCTGGGGCAGCGCCTCCACGGTGAACATGAGCCAGCCATCCGGCGCAAGCGCCTTGGCGCTGGCCTGAACGACCTCCGACAGGTCGCCGAAGTAGCACAGCGTGTCGGCAGACACGATGAGATCGGTGCCTTCAGCTGGCAGGGCCTGGATGTACGCGGTCAACTCGGCCTTGGCCAGCTTGTCGTACACGCCGCGCGGCTCGGCCCGGGCCAGCATGCCGGCCGACAGGTCCACGCCCAGCAGTTCGCGCGCCCACGGTTTGAGCAGCGGCCCGCACAGGCCGGTGCCGCAGCCGGCGTCGAGCACGATGCGGTCGGCGCGCGGCTCGCCCAGGCGATCGCGCACCTCCTGCGCGAGCAGGTGCGGCGCCCGGTAGTGCAGGTTGGCCAGCTTGGCGTCGAAGCTGCCGGCAAAGCCGTCGAACACCTTCTCGACGTAGTCGTCGGCAGCGCGGCCGGGAACGTCGCGGCCGGAACAGGCGGCCAGGTGGTGGCGCGCCTCTGGGCTGTCGGGCTCGTCGCGCAGCCAGTCGGCATACACGCGCGTCGCCTCCTCGAAGCGGCCCAGCGTGTAGTAGGCCATGCCCAGCGCCTGCCTCGCGCGCACGTTCTGCGGGCGCAGGGCCAGCGCCTCGCAATAGCTGTGCAGCGCTTCTTCGTCCCGGCGCTGGCTGTGCAGCAGGTTGCCCAGGTTGGTGTGTGCGTCGACGAACTGCGCGTCCAGCGCGATCGCGCGACGGTAGGCGGCCTCGGATTCATCCAGCCGCCTTTGCTCGCGGCGCAGCACGCCCAGGTTGTTCTGCACGTCGGCCCTGTCGGGCGCGAGGCGCGCCGCTTCTTCGTAGGCGGTGGCTGCCTCGTCCACGCGGCCGGTTTCGAGCAACACGTTGCCGAGGTTGTTGTGCCAGTCGGGCACCGTCGGGTCGGCCGCGAGCGAGCGCATCATCAGCGTGCAAGCCTCGTCGCTGCGCCCGCGCTGGTGCATGAGCAGGCCGAGAAAGTGAAGGACGTTGGCGTCGACCGGCTTGCGCTTCATCAGGCTGCGGTAGATCTGCTCCGCTGCATCCAGGCGCCCTTCGCGATGCCAGACCATGGCCAGGCGAACCGCAGCCTCGGGCTCCAGCTCCATGAGCGGTTCCTGCGGCGTGCCGGGTGCGTTCATTCCCGTCTGCGAAGCGGCCATCATCTTGTGCGTTGCCCTTACGTGTCGTGCGAATGAGTTGGCAGGCTGCCCGAGTCGAGCACCTTCTTCGCGCTGATGGACATCGCCGCATAGGCCAGGCTGTCGGCGTTGTTCTTCATGGCCTGCGGCGTCTGATGGTCGTAGTTGGCGTCCCAGCAGTACTTCACGTCGGCCGTCTTGCAGAACTTGTGGGTCGCCTCGTGAATGATGATGCGGGCCATCATTTCCGGCGAATAGCCGAATTCGTCGAACAGCGAGAACCCCACGTGGATGCCGCCCGAGGACGAAACGCCGAACTTCTCCTTCAATCCGGTGCGGCCCTGCACATAGCCCTCGATATTGCGGCTCACCACCTTCTTGCCCGCGTCGTCCAGTTCCGCCCAGCCGGCGCCCATGTTGTCGATGTGGAAGTCTCCGACGCTCATGCGGTGCTTGGCATCCACGTCGAGGAGGTACATGCCGGTGTTGAGGTGAAACGAAGTCGAGAGCATCGCCGTACGAACGTCTGCCAGGTACTTGCGCCGCGCCTTCGCGTTCTTGAGCTTCTTGCCCGAGAGTTCGCTGGACAACGAGTTGTCGCGGTTCAGGCAGAAGTGACGATCGAGAATGGGCACCATCCAGTCCGGCTCGTCGGCACCGAACAGAACGATCTTGTCGATCTGCCACACGGTGCTTCGCATGGCGCTGCGAGAGATCGAGGCCGACTTGCACAGCCTCGTCTTGGTGCTCATGCCAGGCGGCCGGTCGGAGTGATATTTGATGACCAGGCCCGCAGCGATCACGGCTCGGGTGTCGAGATGGTCGCTCTGCTTCTTGTCACTCATCGTCGTTGCTCCAATCCGATCGATACGAAGCGTGGGTGCCGCGGTTGCACGGCGCCCGGCGGTTCAGAAGTCGTAGGCAAACTCGCCGTCGGCCACCCGGACCGCGACGCGCTCGATCGGCTTGCCTTCCATCATCCGATTGAGAAACTCCCGGCTGATGTCCGGCAGCATGGTGTTGGTGAGGATGGCGTCGATCATCCGGCCGCCCGATTCGCTCTCGGTGCAGCGACTCACCACCAGCTTGACCACGTCGTCGCCGTACTCGAAGGGGATCTGGTAGCGCGCCTCGATCCGCTTCTTGATGCGGTTGAGCTGCAGCACGACGATCTTGCCGAGCATCTCGTCGGAGAGCGGGTAATAGGGAATCGTGACCAGCCGCCCCAGCAGCGCCGGCGGGAAGATCTTGAGCAGCGGATCGCGCAGCGCCTTGGCCATGCCTTCGGGGTCGGGCATCAGCTCCGGGTCCTTGCACATGCTGGCGATCAGGTCGGTGCCGGCGTTGGTGGTCAGCAGGATCAAGGTGTTCTTGAAGTCGATGCTGCGCCCCTCGCCGTCTTCCATGAAGCCCTTGTCGAAGACCTGGAAGAAGAGCTCGTGCACATCCGGGTGCGCCTTCTCCACTTCGTCGAGCAGCACCACGCTGTAGGGCCTGCGGCGCACGGCCTCGGTCAGCACGCCGCCTTCGCCGTAGCCCACGTAGCCGGGCGGCGCGCCTTTGAGCGACGAGACGGTGTGCGCCTCTTGGTATTCGCTCATGTTGATGACGATCATGTTCTGCTCACCGCCGTAAAGCGCCTCGGCCAGCCCAATGGCGGTCTCGGTCTTGCCGACGCCCGAGGTGCCGGCCAGCATGAACACGCCGATCGGCTTTTGCGGGTTGTCCAGCCCAGCGCGCGATGTCTGGATGCGCTTGGCGATCATCTCCATCGCATGGTCCTGGCCGATCACGCGCTGGCCCAGCAGCACGGGCAGCTTGAGCACCGTCTCGATCTCGTTGCGCTGCATGCGGCCGACGGGGATGCCCGTCCAGTCCGCCACCACCGACGACACGGCCTGTGCGTCGACCGAAGGCAGGATCAGCGGCGACTCGCCCTGCACGGCACTGATGCTGGCCTGCAGTTCGTGCAGCTCGGCCAGCAGCGCGGCGCGATCGGGCGCATCGGTGGCGCCGCCAGCCGGCGCCTGCGTGGCGGCGCCCCCATCTGCACCCGCATCGACCGCTGCCGGCACATCCACCGGCTTGTTGCCGTCGCGCAGCTTGGCGCGCAGCGCCAGCAGTCGATCGACCAAGCCCTTCTCTTCCTGCCAGCGGACGTTGAGCTTTTCCAGCTCGCCCTGCGCGTCGGCCAGCAGCGTGTCGACCTGCGCGGCGCGCTTGGTCACATCGATGCCAATGGCCGCCTCGCGGCCGATGATCTCGCGCTCCACCGTCAGTGCCTCGATGCGGCGCGTGCAGTCTTCCACCTCCGCCGGCATGGCGTGCTGGCTCACCGCGACGCGGGCGCAGGCGGTGTCGAGCAGGCTCACCGCCTTGTCGGGCAACTGGCGCGCCGGGATGTAGCGATGGCTGAGCTTGACGGCCGCCTCGATCGCCTCGTCCAGCAACTGCACGCGGTGGTGCTTCTCCAGCACGCTCGCCACGCCGCGCAGCATGAGGATGGCTTTCAGCTCATCGGGCTCGGGCACCTGCACCACCTGGAAGCGCCGCGTGAGTGCCGGATCCTTCTCGATGTATTTCTTGTATTCGGCCCAGGTGGTGGCGCCGATGGTGCGCAGGTTGCCGCGCGCCAGCGCGGGCTTGAGCAGGTTGGCTGCATCGCCCGTGCCAGCGGCGCCGCCCGCGCCCACCAGCGTGTGGATCTCGTCGATGAACAGGATGATCGGCGTGGGCGATGCCTGCACCTCGTCGATCACTTGGCGCAGCCGCTGCTCGAACTCGCCCTTCATGCTGGCGCCGGCCTGCAGCAGCCCGATGTCGAGCGTGAGCAGCCGCACGTCCTTCAATTGCGGTGGCACATCGCCGCGCGCCAGGCGCTGCGCGAAGCCTTCCACCACCGCCGTCTTGCCGACGCCCGCCTCACCCGTCAGGAGCGGGTTGTTCTGGCGGCGTCGCATCAGGATGTCGACGATCTGGCGGATTTCCTCGTCCCGCCCGGTCACCGGATCCATCTCCCCTTTCTTCGCCTTCTCCGTGAGGTCGACAGCAAACTTCTTGAGCGCATCGCCCTTGCCCATGGCAGCTGGGGCGATGGCGCCGCTATCTTCACCCGGCGCGCCGGAACCCATGCCGGTGCCGTCCTGCGCGCGCATTTTCGATTCGGGCGACGCATCGCAGATCTTTGCGAAGTTGTCGGCCAGGTCCTCGACCTTGATCTTCTCGAACTGCCGGGAGATGCCCAGCAGCGGATTGCGCAGGCCCTGCGTCTTGAGCATGCCCACCAGCAGGTAGCCGGTGCGCACCTGCGCCTCGCCGAACTGCAGGGTGGCATAGGTCCATCCGCGCTCGACGGCGTTCTCGATGTGCGGCGAAAAGTCGCTGATGGCGGTGGCGCCGCGCGGCAGGCGGTCGAGCGCGGCCGTCATGTCCTTGGCCAGCACCGAAACGTCCAGCCCGTAGTGCTGGATCACCCGGCCCAGGTCGGAATCCGGCAGTTGCAGCAACTGGGCAAACCAGTGCTCCAGCTCGACGTACGGATTGCCACGCATCTTGCAAAAGACGGTGGCGCCTTCGATGGCCTTGTAGGCCAGCGGGTTGAGCTTGCCGAACAGGGCGGCGCGTGAGATCTCTGACATTTTTTCCTCTCCTTATGTGCTTGCCGCGAAGCGCGCATCGCCGTCGATGCGGACATCGGCCGCATCGTGGTCGCGCGGCTTCGTGCCGAGCCAGCATACCCAACCCAGCCGGGCCGAATTGCCCTTGTGCTGACCCAGGCGGGTGGGGGGAACTTCGTCCTTGCGCAGAGTGAGCTGTGCATCCCAGAACAATTCGTCGCCCAGCAGTTGCTGCATCCAGCGCTGCAGTTCGGGGCGGGCGTTCCCGACCGGCAGGAAGCGTCGATAAGCCGCCAGCGACAGGGGGCCCACATGCAGGCGGATGCGGTGCTGCCGGTCCCAGGCGCGACGGCCGAGCAGCGCGCCGCCACCGAGCGCGCATGCGGCGCCGCCGCGTCCCAGGCGGGTGAGGTCGCTCGCGGGCAGATTCATCCAATGGCCCACCCAGCGCTCCAGGCGGAAGGGCACATCGAAATAGCGCTGCAGCACGCGTTCCACGCCTTCGGCGTTGTGCACGCGGCGCGCCAGCCAGCCGGAAAAGTAAAGGCGCGCGTCGTCCGCGATTTCGTCGCGGCTCGATCGCGCTGGCGTGCCCACGCCGACCAGCGAGCCCAGGCGGTTGCGAAAGCCGTCTTCCTCCGGCCGATCCATGCCCACGGCAGGGCGGGCCTGTGCCCATGCGCGATAGAAGAAGAGCGAGAAGCGGTGCGCAAATCCGTCCAGAAAGGCCAGCCAGGTCGGGTCGCCATGATTGATCGAGCGTTCGCGGATGAAGTCGCTCAGGTGCACCGGCAGCGGGCCATTCGGCCCCACGTACCCGAAGAACATCTGCCGGATGCGAGGCGCGTGCCGCGCGCCGGGCTCGAAGCGGCTCAGGCTCGACGGCGCGAACGACAGCGACGGCTCCTGGCCGATGCGCACGGGCTCGGCGCTGGGCAACAGCGCATGGCCCCAGCGCGGCGCGGGCATGGCCAGCGCCTCGACGCGGCGCATGACGGCGAAGTAGTCGTAGTCCCAGGGCGTATCGACGCGCGCCTGCAGCCAGCCGGCCACGCGCTCGCGCGGTGAGCCTGGCACGTCGGTGCGCTCGACCACGGCCTCCGGTACCGGAGGCATCACGGATTCGGCGAGGGCGGCCTCGTCCTGGCCTAGAGAATCGGTCGGGTTCCGCACAGCGGTCTCCAGCGCATGACCTCGCCGCGTCCGGACAGCACCAGCGCGGTTTCGACAAAGTGATTGACTTCCACATGCCGCGCCAGAAAGCGCGCGAGCACAGCCCCGAACAGAAAGGCGCTGTGGCCATGGAAGGCCGCGCCATCGACCTCCAACGCCACCTCCAGGCCGCGTCCGAATGCGATCGGGCCGGGCAAGGGCAGGCGGCGCACCACCGGCCTGGACTTGACCGACAACAGGCCACGCACCTGGGATTGCCGCGCCTCGTCGCCATGCGCGGTGTAAAGCGTCAGCATCTCCCGCAAGGCCGCGGCGCCCTGCTGCGCGGAACTGTCGGCGAGCGACAGGTAGTTGAGCGCCAGATGATCCAGAACGCGCCAGCCCAGCCCTTGGCTCACCACCGGCGACACCGGCCGTGACGGGCCGCGCACCACGCGCACGCGCTGCACCGGATGCGAATCCGTGCATTCGAAATCGTTGCCCTGCCCCAGCGACATCAGAAGCGGCAGGTCGCGGTTCGTGACCAGCGCACCGACCGCCAGCTGGCGCAGCGACGCCGCATAGGGCGCCTGCTGCGGATCGACGATCTGCAGGAACACCTCGGAGCCGATGTGGCTGCTGCGATGCCCTTCGCTGCGCTGCCTTTGCGAGTGCATGCGCGGCTCGCGCGTGGTGGTGAAGTAGGCGGGATGCCCGGACCGCGAGCCGTGGAAGGCGGCATAGAACGGCAGGAAGGTGGTCTCCGCCGCGTCGCCGTCGTTCGGGCTGCCGTGGCCCACCACGCTGGTGACGCTGTGCACCTCGAAATCCTGCGGCCTCGTGCGGTCGGCCAGCAGGTGGAACTGGCTCACGCCCTCGTTCACCATCACCCGGTCGAGGCGCTTGGCGAACAGGTTGATGGCCGGCACGCAATGCAGGCGCAGGTTGTCGGCCGTGACCAGCTTTTCCAGCGAGGGCTCGCCGCGCGAGAACAGCACCACGATCTCGGCGTCACTGCTGTCCATGCGGGCCAGCGCCTTCGCGAGGCCGGCGAGGCGGACGAACTGGAAGCGCGGCGCGAAGGCAAAGTATTCCTGCACCAGCCGATGCCCGGAGAACCCCGTCGCCGTAACCGGCAGCAGCGCCTCGTCGTCCTCGAAACCGACGGGCTGCACGCACTCGGGCGGCAGGTGGCAGATCGCCCCTGCGCTGCCGGCCGCCGGTTGCCCGGTGGACGACAAGGGCTGCACCATCACGCCCAGCGGCTTGCCCAGCAGGCACGCATGCAGTTGCCAGGCCACGTCTTCGGCGCCGCCGAGGTGAAAGCTCAGTTCGTCGATCGGCAGTTGCGAGAACTTCAGGCCGCCGCCCGCCTGCAATGCGATGCGCAGGCCGCCTCGAATGTCGCGGCCCGCAGGATGCTGGGCCAGCGGCAGGTCGGGCGCATAGCTGAAGTACTGGGCCCGCCGCACCTGCACCGGCCACAGGCGTACCGCATGGCCGGTGCGGAACTCGCAATGCGTGTTCTGGCCCGCCGCATGGCGCGCGCGCAACCCGCTGCCGCGCGGCACCGTCGGGCCGGTGGCCAGGCTGGCGTCCTGCGCATCGACTTCCAGGTTGACCACCACCATCGACGGCGTGGGCGCGAGGAAGTTGGGATAAACAATGTCCAGCAGATGTCCCGTGAAGCGCGGGTATTCGGCATCGAGCTTGAGGCTCACCCGCGCCGACAGGAAGGCTGTGGCTTCGATCAGCCGCTCCACATAAGGATCGGCCACCTCGTGACCATCCATGCCCAGGCGGTTCGCGATCTTGGGAAAGGCCTGCGCGAACTCCGCGCCGCTTTCGCGGAAGTAGCGAAGCTCCTGTTCGTAGAGCGTGAGCAGGCGCGGGTCCATCGAACTACCGCCCTTCCTCGATCTCGATGCGCCCTTCTTCCAGGTCGATGCGGCTGCGCATCAGAAATTCGAGCGGTACTGGCTGGGCCCACAACATGCCGCGGATGGTCAGGCCGATGCGGTTGTGCGATTCGATGGCCGAGCCTTCCATGACGAGTTCCACTTCAAGGGTGCGGGGCAGGATGCGCGGCTCGAACTGCGTGATCGCACTCTTGAGCGCCTGTTCCATGCTGACACGCTGCACCGAGGAGGTGAACTGGCCGGACAGCATAGGCAATCCGTAGTTCAGCACCGACTTCGCCGCATGGGGATGGCGCCGCTCGTCGATGACGGCCGGGCCCAGTTGCGTCGCATTGAACAGCCAGCTGAGATCGCGCAGCACCGCCTGTCGCAATGCCTGGCGCGTCAGGACTCGCTGCTCGTCGGCTTCGCGCGTTTCGCCGGGTGCGTGGTCCACCAGGCGATCGAGCAGCGAAGGCTGCAGCCGCTCCTGGGCGGTGAGTTCAGGCACCTCTGTCCTCGTTGCCGGCGACCGGAGCACCCGTGTCGTCCATCGAGTCGAAGTTGATCTCGCGCACTTCCAGGATCGGATGCTCCGAGCCTTCCTCGCCGATGTTGCTGCTCCACATGCGCTGGCCCCAGCCGGCCCAGACGTCGGGGCGAAGCTCGCGCCATTCGGTCTTGCGCGCCAGTTGCAGTGCGCCGTCCTGGCAGCGCTCGCTGCCTTCATAGCGGGTTGGCACCATCGCCAGCGCTTCGCCGCCGTTCTGGAAGGCGAGGTGCGCAGGCTGCCAGACGAAGTCGCGCAGGTCCTCGGGTGCATCGAGCTTGATCTGCGCAAGGCGCGAGAAAGGCACCCAGTAGTAGCGACCGTTGACGAACGCCTCCAGCACCGGGCCGATGCGCATGTCGGCGTCGGCCAGCCAGTCGAAGGCCTGGCCGTCCAGCGTGCCGGGGCTGGCAGGGGCGGCGTCGAAGGCGCGTGCGCGCAAGTCTTCGGCCAGATCCGCCTCGCCCGCGCCCTGGCGCAAAAGGGATTCGATCAACAGAGCCAGCCACTGGTCGGGCTCGCCGAAGATCATGGGCGTGCGTTTGCCGGCGAACACGTCGGCGCGCAGGCTCTCGCAGCGGATCGCCTCGCTGTAGACCTGCTTCATCGGCACGGCCAGCGCGTCCATCTCTGCCGCAACGGTGAGCTGATTGAGCGCGCGCTCCCATTGCCCCACCACGCACAGCAGTTGAGCCATGAACACGCGCAACTTGGAATCGGCCGGCCTGGCGCGGATCTCGTCGGTCAGGGCCTTGAGTGCACCGGCAGGGTCGGACGCCTGAAGCAGTTCTGCAGAGCGGGTCATGGCGGGCCTTTGCAAGGACGTTCGAAGAAGCACGCAGGCGCGCGGGCAGCCGCTCATGCGTCGGCAACGGGCACGGGCAGCCAGCGATCGAGGGAGCTTACGCAGGCAAGCGGCCCACGCCATCCACCGGGCGGCGTATGCCGTTGAGGCATGGCAATGCGCGACTCGTGGTTGCCGATGAACGAAGGCGTCCCCGCCTAGGCCGCAAGAGACGGCCGTTACCAGTACGAACCCTTCAGAGCGATCCTGTTGCTGCGAGGCTGAACAACTCGCCGAAGACGAAGTAACGCTCGTCGCTCCATTGCGCGCCAGGATAGTTGGTCCAGACGTCTACGAAAGTGGCACGCACGGCGGCTGCGCCCTGCGCCCCTTTGGCTGCAGACTTCGGGACCGGCAGACTCTTCGAGTACCCAGTCCTCCGTCATGAGGGCCATGAGCTCATTTGCGTCATGAGCATGAGCACGAGTTCAAGTAGTTGAAGCGTTTGACACACGATCATTCCATATCGCGAGACATTTGGTTGCTTTCATCAACTTTGATGAAATAGAACTCAAACGCGCCGAGACAAATTTCCTTTGGCATTGCGTCGAGCCCACCCAGAATCGGTTCGGTAAATAGCTCCAGCCAAGAGGAAAAGTTGAGTCAGTTGCAAACAGTGAATTTGGGGACGAAGGATCGTTCACAAACACGAGGGTTGAAAAGAATTGCGAGCGCGCTAGCGTGCTCCATCGCCATCACAGGTTGCTCGACAGTCGTGTCTTACGGACCCAAGCAAAGCAGTTCAGATCAAGTTCTGCGATATGCACAAGGGGTGGGGACACTGACGCAGAGGTCGGAGGCTCAAGAAATCTTCATGTACCCGGCATTCAAGAAGCAGGGCACGAAAGATCCGACCTTCATCATCGGCTTCGCAAACAATTCGTCCGAGCCGGTGAGCTTCGACACCACAAACGTCAAGGCGTTTTTCCGTGGTCAAGAGGTCCCGATCTACACCTATCTCGAACGTTCGGCCGAGATTGAATCCAACAAGCGTGCTCAACAGATTGCCCTTGCAATCGTTGGGGGTCTTGCCGCCGGCGCAGCGGCCTACGGTGCTTCACATCGAACGTATTCCGGAAGCTATTCGGGCTATGTTTCTGGCCGCGGCGGCATGACGACATTTGCGGGCTCGAACAGCGTCCGCGTTTACGATCCGATGAGCGGAATTCTTGCGGGCGGAGCCGTCGCGGGCGGGACCGCATTGGGAATTCAGCAGATCGAGTACACCGCTCAGGCTCTCGAACAAGCTGCAGGTTCGATACTGCAGATGAATACGGTCGACCCATTGAAGCTGGTATCCGGCACACTGATCCTGAAGGGCTGCTGCGATCCTTACCCAAACAAGGATGATCTGATTCGATTCGAGGTCACCGTGAACGGAAAGATGTCGGTCTTTGAGTTCAACCGCACGGTCATGACCCAATAGAGGTCGATCGCGGCGCGCCCCGCTAGGGCTGCGTCAACATGCAGGTCCTGACCGCACCGCGCAAGCCGGTCTGCTGCTGCGGCGCGGATCGGATTTCCATCTTGCGCGGCATGAAGTAGATGATCTCGCAAGGGCGTCGAGGGTTGCCGCCGGTGAGAATGGCCTGGGTGTCGATGCGCGCTTCTTCGAGCATGAACTCCAGCATCGGCTGCTGCTCCGAAGAGCTGTCGCCACCGGCCTTGAAGATCGAGATCTGCACCTTCAGGTCGCTCTCCTGGTTCTTCAGCAAGCTCGCGATGGTGGCGGTGGCGGCATCGCATTCGCGCACCACGATCATGGCGCTCATCGCGACCTGGCCCTTGGTGCTGCCGGGCGGCCGGCGGATCTCCGACAGGTAGCTGTAGCCGGCAATGCGCATGCGCTGCTTGCCGTCTTCGAACTTGCGCTTCGAGTCGCCTTCCACCGGACTTCCCTTGCTCTCGATGAGCATGAGGAAGTCGTTGCCCGATTCGCCCGACATGTGATCGAGCAGGCGAAGCGCCTCGTCGGGATCCAGGGTTCCGTCAAGTTTCCAGCTCATGGGGTGCTCCGTCGGGTCGATGGGATGGGTTCGGTGGAGGGTGCGCCGGGTGGCCACACGGCCAGGGCGCCATAGGCTTGCCGCTCGTCGTCGCGCTGGAGCGCGCCGCGCAGCCGCAAGCCGGGCAGTGCATCGGGCGGCGCGGAGCCGAACAGGCGCGGCGCGGAAAACGGCGCGGCGGGCGCCGCCACCACCAGCAAGCGACCACCACGCGCCGGTTCGAGCCAGGACAGATCGAAGCGCTGCTGCGCCGGTTGCTCGCGCGTGCCGCGTTCGAAACGATTGCTCTCGCTGATGGCCTGCGGATACACCTGCCGGACGGCGCCGTCCGCCTCGATGCCGACGACCACCAGATCGATCGACTGCCCGCTGGTGTTGCGCACGTTGAGTGCCACGCGTTCGCCGGCGGCAAGGGGCTGGCCATCGGCCCGCAACGCGGGCTGGCTGCGCACCAGGCGGTCGCCCGCCCAGGTTTCCAGCATGGCCTCGAAGCCCGCCAGCCCATTGCCTTGAGCCAATTGCCGCAGCCGGCCCAGCCATTTGAGCTCGGCCAGCGCCGCGAGGTAATCGCGCAGTTCGCCCTCGTCCCGCAACGCGGGGGGCTGTGCGCTCGTCAACGCGGCCAGCTCGGCCGAAAGGATGCGCAGCCGAGTGCCGCCGCCTTCTGCCATGAGCTGCACGTCGGCGGCCTCGGCGCCGCCTTCCGGCACCACGCGAATGGCCGCCGGATACGCAAGGCTGATGGCATCGGGCAACGGCCGGGGCGCTTGCACGCGCAGCAATGCCGAAGGCGGATCGGCCAGCGGCGTGACACCCCACAACGCCGCATCGCCCGCGTCGGCCAGCGCAGAGGGCACCGGCAGATGCGCGCTGCCGCCATCCACCCGCTCCAGCCGTGCGTTGGCAGAACGCTGCGTGCCGTCGTCGAGCGTGGCGAGCACGCGCACCGACTGACCCGGCTCCAGCCCGTCGAGCAGGCCGACGCTCATCGCCAACTGGCCGCCTGCGCGGCGTGCCGGCCAGACCGGCCGCGTCGACAGCGGCGCAGGCGCATTGCGCAGGACCGGCAGGTCGAGGTTGCCCTCGGCCACCGGCGAAGGCAGATCGCGTGCCGGAAAGCGCGACTCCAGTTCGGCGACCACGGGTGCATAGAGCGAGACGACGTCGTTGTACAAGGCGCGGTAGCTGGCGGGCCGGCGGGCCAGCGCCTGCGCCAGCGCCCAGGTCAGCAGCCCCTGCGGCCGCGCCGATCGATCGCCGCGCGGCAGGCGAAGCTCGGGGGTGACCTGGTGGCTCTCGGACGCGAAGAAGGCGACGTAACGCGCGCGCGGCAGCGGCGGCGCGTCGGGCGGCGCCAGGTCGGCGGGCAGCGCCGTTCCGGCCGGCGCCTGCGCGAGCTGGTCAACACGGATGCCTCGAAACCGCACCGGGTCGTCGTCGGACTGAGGATCGTTGCGCTGCGCGTCGCCGCCGAGGCTTCGCACGCCGCGCGTCATGGAGGCCGCCGCGCAGGTGTCGAACACCGACCACACGAAGACGCCCCGGGCGAGGAAGGCGCGGATCCAGCCGTCGAAATCCACGTCGCGCAGGCCGCCGGCCAGCGGCATGTCGCCGCCGCCGGGGCCAAGCTGGGCGTCGCGGGCCAGGAAGTTCTCGGCCAGGCCATCGGGCTCGGCGTAACGCTTGGCCCGGTCGCGCACGCGCGTGCCATGGCCGGAAAAGTAAAGCAGCACGAAGTCACCGCTGCGCGAGCGCGCCAGCAGCGCGGCCAACGCGTCGTGGATGCCCTGCGCATCGGGCGGCCGGGCGCCGGCCACGCCATCGGCCAGCATCGAGATGTCGGCCTGCGAGACGCCTTGCTGCTGCAGCGTGTTGCGCATGAGCAGCACGTCGTTGCGCGGCGCCTGCAGCCACAGCGACGGGCTCTGGTTGGCCAGTTCGGACACGCCGACCAGCAACGCCCGAGCAGTGGCCGATGCGGGCAGCGCGGCCGTCAACGCCAGCCACAGCACCAGCAGGTGCGGCAGGCGGCGAAGCAGCGGTGAACGCATGGTTGACCTTGCGTGGGCTCAGGGCAGCCCGACGGATTCGACCAGCGGCGAGGCGGCCAGCGCGGCTCGCGCGGCCGCCGGGTCGGGCACACGCACAAACCACATTCCGCGCGCATCAGGGCCGGCCACGATGTCGGCCTGCTGGGTTTGCAGAAGGCGCTGCGCTTCTTCGATGCGCACGCCGGCTTTCCACTGGAGCACCAGGTCGGCGGAGGGGTCGCCATGCAATTGCGGCGCACCGCGAAAGCGCACCTCGTCCTCGGCCGGATCCACGCGCATGCCCATGGGCACGATGTTCTGCACGACCACCACCAGCGCGAGCGCGGCGAATGCCGGCCGCACCCAGCCGTCGGCACCGAGCCAGCGGCGCAGGCGGGACCAGGCGGACTGCGCGTCGTCGTCCGCGGTGGCGGTGCGCGTGCCGGAAGAGCCCGCGGCTGCGCCCGTGTCTGGCGCCGCCGGCGCGGCCGCGGCGAAGCGGGCATTCGAAGGCATGTCCGCGCCCTTGCCGCTGGCAACCAGGCGAGCGGCCACATCGCGATAGAGATGCTGATAGGCCGCGCGCTCGTCGCGCGCGCCCAGGGGCGTGCCACTGAGCACGCTGAAGGCGCCGCCGCCGGTGGCGCGAAGCGCGATGCGGCCGGGCTGAGGTTCGATGTCCGTCGCCTGGCCGGCGGCGAATTCGTCATGCACGGCGCGCACGGCCGCCAGCCGGGTCGCCGACAGCTCGCCCTGCACCCGCGCCACCCACTGCGGCGAGGGCATGAGCGTCACGACGTTCCAGGCCTGGACCATGCCGAACAGCGGTTCGAAGGGTTCGTCATCGGGCTCCAGCAGCACGTCGTGCACGCCGGCCCAGTCGGCTTCGCCGGCGGCCATGAAGCCTTGCCAGGCACCGTCCGGAAGCTGGCGATCGAGCAGCACGCCCAGCAGGCGCCCTTCGTGCAGCACGCTGACGATGCGGCCAGGCGCCCAGCGCGCGCCGAAGTTGCGCGCCGCCAGCGCCTCGCGGCGTCGCGCCAGCTCGGTGATGGGCAGCAACAGGTCGGCGCCGGCATCGGCCGGGGCGCCTTGCGCATCCGGCGTATCGCCCGGCGGCGGATGGCCGCCGGCAGCGGGCGCACCCGGCTCCAGGTGGGCACGGATGACTTGGAGCGGTGGCCATAGTTCATTGGGCATAGGGGGTCCTCTAGACCCAAGACGCTTCAGCACCCAGGATTTTGAAGACCCGCAAGATGGCCGCCATGTTGTCGGGCACGATGGCGATGCCCAAGGTGTTCTGGATCCACCCGCCCAACTGGGTGCGGGCGTAGTCGGCCGGAAGGCTCTGGCGCTTGTGCACCAGCCCCAGCCGGCCGGCCCGATAGTGGTAGGACGCAATGGCATGTCTGGCGGCCACGCCCGACAGTCCGCCGGCCGCTTCCTGGCCAAAGCCCTCGCACAGCAGCAGGCGTTCGGGTTCGGGCAGGCCCTGGATGAACTCGCGCGCGGCCTGCTGCACCCGGGCGTCGGACAGGCCGTGCTCGGCCAGGCTGTCGTCTTCGTGTGCATCCTGGCTGCCCAGTTGAGCGTCGAGTTGCGCATCGCTCACCTGGTCGCCCAGCGACAACTTGCGCCTGAAGCTGCTGGCGCGGGTGCAGTCGATCAGGTAGCGGCGGAAGTAGGCGCACAGGGCGTAGGCGGTCGAGGGCGCGCTGCCCGAGCCGGCCTCGTCGTCCTGCACGGCGGCGCCGTTGCCCTCCTCGCCCTCGTCCGGATCGGCATCCAGCCGCAGCACTTTCACATAGATGAACTGCGCGACCAGTTCCTGGCGGCCTTCGCCGAGCACCTTGAGCTCCGGCGGATTGCAGTGGCGCAGGGCGTCGCCGACGATGCGGTACATGCGCCCCATCTCGTCGGGCGACAACTGCTGCCGGCGCCGCCAGAGGCGGACCAGTTCAGTGCTTTCGCCGGAAGTGAGCGTGTCTTGCATGGCTGGGCAATGTCTGTCGATGGCTCAATGTCGCCAAGGCTCAGTCATCCACGCACAGGCCTTCTTCTTCCACCAGGCACTGCGGCAAACCGTCGCCAACCGCCCCGCCCCGGGTTCGGATGGCACCGCCGGAGGCGGCCGCAACCGGCAGGCCGCGCGGGAGCAGCACCCACAGCTGGCCGCGCTCTTTCATCCGCCGGGCCTGCGATGCCGCCTGCGTGCCGTTGCCGAAGAAGTAGTCGGCGCGCACCGCGCCGCGGATCGCACCGCCGGTGTCCTGCGCCACGGTCAGGCGCTGCATCGGCTTGTTGCCCACCGGCTCGGTGGTCGACACGAACACCGGATAACCCAAAGGCGTGGCGCGCGGGTCCACCGCAATCGATCGCCCCGGCTCCAGCGGCACGCCGAAGGCGCCCACCGGACCGCCGGCGGTGGATGTCGATTCCTTGAAGAACACATAACTCGGATCCTGGATGCCGCTGCCCTTGGCGGACGCCGATGTGCGCTGTCCGGGCACCGCCACCGCCCCCATGACGGTCGGCTTGGCCAGCGTGAAACCGCGGACGCGGATCACGCTGGTGTCGAACCCACCGTCGTCGTCTTCCTCGTCGAGCACCAGTTCGACCGCACCGCCGCGTGTGCGCACGGCCGTCTGCGTCTTACCCTTGCTGTTCTTGGCCAGCGTGGGCCGGAAGGGCTGGCCGTTCTGCTCCGCATACGACAGGCGGATGACTTCGCCATCGTTGAGGCGGATGCGGCCCGAGCCCTGGATCTGCATCTCGTACAGCGCCATCGCGTTGTCGACGAAGGCCAGCACCTTGGCATTGGGCGCCCCGCGCGACTCGATCTCCTGGCGCGTGTAGTAGGGCAGAAGCCGGCGCCCCTCGGCGCGAAGGCGGATCTTGCGGTCCAGCGTATCGCGCGTGATGTCGGACAGCTCGAGCACGTAGATGCCCGCCGCGCCCAGGTCCCGCGTGGAAAGTCCCGCCTGAGGAATCACCTGGTTGCCCTGGATGCGCGCCGGCACGCTGGTCGAGCCGGCCGGGATCTTGCGCCCGTCGAGGAACAGCATGTCCTGCGGCTGGCCGTACACCGGGTAGATGAAAGGCGGCGCGTAGTTGCGGCTGCCCGCGATCTCGGGTTCGAAGTAGCCGGTGACCACGCCGTCGGGACGGCGGTCGTCGTCGCGGATCTGGTAGGCCGAGAACTCGGCCTCGAAGAAGTTGCGGATCGCCGCGTTGCTGCGACCGTCGACGGTGCTTGCCCGGTCGCAGATCTGCTTCCATTCGGCGCCACGCCGGTTCATGACCTTGCAGCTGGTAAGGAATGCCGGCCAGGTTTCGGAAAAGTCATCCTGCACCCAACCCGGCACCTTGTCGTAGCCGACCGAGGTGTAAGTGGCCAACTGGGTCGAGAAGGTGCGCGATTCGCCCGCCACGTTGGCGCCCGGGCCCGCCGCGCTCGAGCTCGTGCGCCCCGCCGGGCGCGACGCGCCCCCGAGGCTGATGGGCGCGGGCGGCGGTGGCCTCGTCGCGGCCGAAGGCGCGGGTCGTGCGCCCATGGTCGAATCGGCGGGCGCGGGCGAGACAGGCGTCGTCGTGCTCGTGGTGGCGCGCGAACCGGCGGCGTTCGAAGTACTTGCAGGCGCCGCCTCGTCAGATGCGGACGGCATCAGCGTGCAGCCGGCCAGCAGCGCGGCAAGCGCGCCGGTGGCCACGGCCGTGCCTGCACGCGCCGCGCGGCCAGGCTGCGGCCGAAGGGGGGAATGGGTGTTCATCTCTGAGCCTCCTTGATTTCCGACGAGGGTTCCCGCGCGGGCACCCCTGTCTTCGCAAACGATCACTTCTCGACGATCCTGAAATAGCCAACGCCATAGGCATCTCGGCAGGGGGTGTCTGGCGCGCACACCACACGGCCGAGCAAGGGTGCCGGGCCTGTGCCGCGCGAAGCCTCCAGCGCCGCGACGGCGGGCAGCGAGAACTGCTGGAAGATGTTGTTGCCGTCCTGCACGCCGGCACCGGAGAAATCTCGCTCGTGCTCGCTCACGAGCACGGCGAACTCGTTGGCGCCAGGCGGGCCGCCGGAGTTCATGGGCCAGGAAGCGCGCGGCAGAGAAATCGGCGCGCCCGGCGCGATCTTGTTGTACTTGTCGAGCTGGTTCGGAAAGAGCATGAACATCTCGTTGCCCGAAGTCAGCAGGTACACGTAGACGAAGCCCGCGCGGTTGCTGCGCACCTCGAAGCCCAGCGCGTCCTTGCCGATGCTGACCTCGGCCTTCGACGGCTTGGCCACCACGTCGAAGCCCGGCGTGGCGCCGCGCGCCAGCAAGCGCAGCGATTCGACCGGCGTCACCGCCTTGGCCGCAGCCGGCGCGGGGGGCGGCGGCACGGGGTTCGTCGTTGGCTGCGCGACCGTCGATGGCGGCGCAGCCGGAGCCGGTGCGGACGGCGTAGCGGCGCTGACGGCTGGCGCAGGCGTCGGCGCAGCAGGAACAGGCGGCGTTGGGCTTGCCGCTGGCGACGGGCCGGATTGCGCGGCCACGTTGTCATCGGTCGCCGTCGGCGATGTCGCCTTCTGCTGCTGCATCCACCACCAGCCGCCACCGCCCGCGAGCGCGAGGACGACCGCTGCCGCAATGCCGATGCGGGCGCCACCGCCGCTCGGGCGGCCGGTGCCCGCGGGCATCGAGTGGGACGACGCGCTGCCCGCCGGGACGATGACGGTGCGCTCGTCGCCCTCATCGACCATGCGTCGCGACGCGGGCGGGGCCCCACCGCCGGACAGGCCCAGCAACCCGCGCAGTTCGGCCATGGACTGCGGACGCTGTTCCGGCCGCACGCCCAGCCCCGCGTCGATGGCCGACAGCAACCGGGCGCTGTAGCGCGTGCGCAAGGTGTCGTCGCTCGCCAGCGGGACGTAGCTGTCGTTGAGCATGCGCGCCACCGAGGGCGGCGGGGCCCGGCCCGTCACCGCCACATGCATGACGGCGGCCAGCGCGTAGACGTCGGTCCAGGCGCCTTGCACCATGTCCGGCATCTCGGCGTACTGCTCGATCGGCGCATAGCCGGGCTTGAGGATGACGGTGATGGCCTGCGTCTTGTCGGTGATGACGCGGCGCGCCGCGCCGAAGTCCAGCAGCACCGGACGGCCCGAGTCTTCCAGCAAGATGATGTTGTCGGGCGCGATGTCGCGGTGGTAGCAGTTGGCCGCATGCATCACGGCCAGCGCCTGGGTCACGCCATCGAGGATGTCCATGAGCCAGTCTTCGGGCACACCGGCGCTGCCACGCGCGTTGAGTGCCTGGCGCAGCGTCTCGCCGCGATAGAAGGGCATGGCCATGTAGGCCGTGCCCTTTTCCTGCCAGAAGCGCAGCACCTTCAGCAGCGAGGGGTGGTCGAACTGCGCCAGCAGGCGCGCCTCGTTGATGAAGCTGCGCATGCCCAGGTCGAAGGTCTCGCGGGTGCGCTCCGACAGCGGCGCGACGGTGCCGCTCGTCTGCCGCGTGGACAGCGAGACCGGCAGGTATTCCTTGATGGCGACCACGCGTTCCAGGTCGGTGTCCCAGGCTTCATAGACCACGCCGAAGCCGCCCTGGCCGACAACGCGGGTCAGCTCGAACTCCGCCAGGCGGCTGCCCACGGGCAGCAGGCCGGCTTCGGAAGGCGTGGCGCCGCCATCGGCTGGCGTGCCCGGCGCAGGCGCATCCGCCTGGGCGCCGATCACCCGGGTGGTGTCCTGCGGATCGTCGGGGGGCATCTGGCTGCTCATGGCGCGGGCCCCTCCTCGGCCAGCCCCTCGCCCGTCGGAAAGCCGAAGAGCGCATCGAACTGCTCGTCCTGCGGCAGCCCGAGCGTGCTCATGCCCTGGCCGCTTTGTGCCTGCGGATCGGTGAACCAGAGCGACTGGCCGTACTCGGGCAGGGCCAGCGCATCGGCGGCGTCCTGGCCGGGCACCGGGTCTTCGATCGCGCCCGGGGCGAAGCGCTGGTGCAGCAGCGCCTCGAATCGCGGCGCGTCCAAGTCCTGCTCCAAGCCGTCGATGGCGCATTGCGCAGCCAGTTCGAACCAACGAAGCGCATGCAGCATCCACTGCCCATGCAGTTCCGCCGGTACCGGCTTGAGGCTGTCGACCACGGTGAACGGAAAGTACCGGCCGACGGCATCCACCGACGGCATCAGCACGCCGATCCAGGCGCCTTCGCCGATCACGCCGTCACCCAGGATGAAGCACCACAGCGGCGCTTGCAGGTAGCGCTCGTTCCAGTTGGCATGCCGGGCACGCAATTGCTGCAGGCCACCCTGCAGCCAGCGGTCCCAGTCGTGGCGAAACGCATCGGGCAGGCGCCGATGGGCAAAGTCGCCCATACCCGGCAGCTTGCCCCACCAGCCCGGCAGCGCGTGCGCTTCGATGCGGGAGGTGTCGGTGTCGCTCATAGGCCTTCCGGGCAAGCGAACTCGCGCAGTTCCTTCAGGCGGATGGGATGCTGAACGCTGTTGGTGGTGACCTCGAAGCGGGCCCGGCGTGCGCCCACCTGGAAGGTCATGAAGAATTTCTCGGGCGCGTCGCTGGCTTCGAGTTGCCCATCGTCGAGCAGGCGGAACAGCGCCCAGGGCCCGTCGGTGGTGGCGCCCGAGGGGCCGGACGTCGACGGCGGGCTCAACTCCAGGCGAACCTGGTTGCTGCCCTTGGGGCCGGGCCACTGCACGGCCATCGGCACCACGGGGCCATGCGCGTACTTCACGAGCTGGCCATCGACGTCGAGCACGAACTGCGAGATGCTGGCGTCCATCTCGACGGGCCGGAAGTCCAGCCGCATGGCCGGGCCTCGCCCGCCGCCACGGAAGAAGATGTCCTTGATGCGCGCCGCGCGTTCGAACTGCGCCAGTGCCTGCGTGGTCACGCCGGCACGCTCGGCCACCGGCTTGTAGCGCCACGGATGGGTGCTGGTGTCCACCGACTGGGCCAGCCGCTTCTGGAAGAAGTCGTCCATCATGCCGCCCGGGCCGAAGAACTGGCCGAAGTCCTCGGGCAGCACATCGCGCTTGGATTTCTGCACGAACGGGTAGCGACCCGCGATGGCGCGCTGGCAGAACTCGTTGACCGGCTTGAGGTCCTGGTTGAGGTTGCCGCGCTCGGCCACGCTGGCCTGCGTGGCGCCGGCCTGGCTCAAGTCCTCGATCATCGAGCGGACGGGCTCGGGCAGCCGACCCGCATCGCTCTTGAGCTTGCCCGCGACGTCGCCCGGTGGCGGCGAGCTGCGCGAGTTGACCGCCGTCTGCACCGCCGTGAGGTAGACGTACACCTCGTTGAAGAGTTTGAGCGCCTCGTCGATGGGCGCGGGCGTGCCGGGCGTCATCGGCGTGACCAGCCGGCGCAGCGATTCGAAGTGGTCGTCGACGATGCTTTCGACGCGCTTGCCCGGCGGCGCGATGGCAGCGCCACCGCCGCTGCCGCCACCACCGCCGAGCAAGGCCTCCAGCCCCTGGCGCGCGCTGCGCACGGTGTCGCTGGCCTTGCTGACGACGTCCTTGCCGTTGTCGGGCGGGATGAGCGTGGTCTCCTTGACCACGCCGCGCAGGAACAGCGCGAGCGGCGAGACGGCACCGGAAAGAATGCGCGCCTCCTCGATGCTCTTGTCCAGCGTCGGGGCGCGGATCAGGCGCACGTCGGCCAGGAAGGCATCCCACACCTTCACGTATTCCTGCAGGTACAGGCGCCGGACGCGGTCGGTGAGGTCGCCGAGCGCACTCGCATCGCGCAGCCGGTCGGCCACGTTGCGCTGCTGCCCCAGCACCCACGGATCTTCCTGCGCCAGCAAGGTCGTCACGACCACCACCTCGCGCTGGAACCGCTTGTGATAGCCATCGAAGGTGAACAGGCCCGGCACGCCTTCGGTCAGCGGCTTGCCGCTCACGCGCTCGAACACCAGCGGCGCCGAGGCGCCGGCTGCCGATGCCACCGTGAAAGCCGGCACGTCGGCGCCGAGCTTCTGGCGCTTGAGTCGGCTGAACACGCGCTGCTCCAGCGGGTAGCTGGCGAGCAGCGCGCGCACGTTGGCCACCAGCGCTTCGTCGGTGGGCAGCGGCGAGCGTGGGGGACCTTGCGCAATGAGCTGGTCGAACTGGTCTTCGAGCATGCGCCGCTGGTCTTCGGAGATGCCCCGGTCCAGGTTGCGCTGCCAGTCGAGCGTGACCCAGGCCTTGAGCGCGTCGGCATCGAAGTGCTCGGGCTGATGCAGCATCAGGTAGGTCTTGAGCGCCTCGTAGGTGTATTCGAGGTTGTCCTTCTGGGCCGTGCGCAACTGGTCTTCGATGCGCTTGGCGATCTGCGGCAGAAAGGCTTCGTTGAGTGCGCGCTGGTGCGCGAGCCGGGCCGCGGCGTCCAGCTTGTCGCCCTGGTACAGGCCCAGCGTCATGCCCAGCGGCGGATCGCCCTCGCGGTTGGCGGGCGTGCGCCAGATGTTGCGCAGGCCGTCGAGCATCGGCGCAACCTGCACCAGGTTGCTCACCGTCTTCGGCAGGGCAGCCAGCGTTTCGCGTGCGGGCGCGACGCGTGCCTCCACCGATTGCAGGTAGTCGAGATTGCGCCAGGCGCTCCACCCCCAGCCTGCGAGCAGCGCCAGCGTGACCAGCGCCATCGCCGAGATGCCGGCCAGTCGCAGCGCGTGGCGCTTGCGTTCGAGCTTGACGTCCGCGCCCGCGAGGTTCTGCTCGGGAAACACCACCTGCTTGAGCAAGGTGGTGATGAAGTAGCTTCGCCCGCTGTTCTTCTGCGGCGGCAGCATCGCCCGGTCGAGCCCGAAGCCGCGCGCCATGCCGCCCATGACGCGATCGATCGGGCTGCCCTCTTGCGTGCCGCTGGTGAAGTACACGCCGCGCACCCACGGCGTGCGGGCGAAGCGCGAGCCGGTGAACACCTGCTCCAGCAGATCGGCCACCAGCGGCCCGATGGTGCCGAACTGCGCAGGAAAGCCGAAGATCGCACTGCGGCGCGCGCCGTCGGTCTCGCGCTGCATGCGATCGATCACGCCGTCGTTCAGGCGGCGATGCAGCAGCACGAATTCGCGCTGGAATGCGGCGCCGATGCCTTGCGATGCCTGCTGCGCCACCTGCTCGCCTTCTGCCAGCGACAGCGTGAAGCCGAACACCTGCGCGCGCTGGTCCTTGTTCAGATCGTCGAAGTAGTCGGAGAAGCCGTAGAGCAGGTCCGTCTTGGTGACCAGCACATAGACGGGCAGCCGCGTGGCCAGGTGGGTGTCGAGTTCAAGCAGGCGTGCGCGCAGCGCGGCCGCAAGATTGGCTCGCTGCTCGGGGCTGTGGGTGAGCAGATCGCCCACGCTGATGCTCAGGAAGACGCCATTGAGCGGGCGGCGCGGTCGCACCTTCTTGAGCAGGCCCAGGAAGCCATCCCACGCGCTCTTGTCTTCGGACTGATGGCTGTCCTGCGTGGTGTAGCGGCCGGCGGTGTCGATCAGCACCGCGTCGTCGGTGAACCACCAGTCGCAATTGCGGGTGCCGCCCACGCCACGGATGGCGCCCGGGCCGAACTTTTCGGCCAGCGGAAATGACAGGCCCGAGTTGATGAGCGCGGTGGTCTTGCCGGCGCCCGGCGCACCGATGAAGACATACCAGGGCAGGTCGTACAGATAGCTGCCGCCCGAGAGCGACAGCCAGTCGCGCAGACCCGGCTTCTTGCCGGCGGCGGAAAGCCGCATCTGCTTGAGCGTGGCCACCGCCTCGGTGAAGCGCTCGTCCAGCACCTTCTGTTCGGGATTCTGCGGCTCGGCCGGCCGCGCGGCGGGCGCCTGCATGAGGCTGTCGCTCAACTGCCGGCTGGCGCTGCGAACGCGCAGTCGGCGCCAGAGCGCGCGCAGCAGCACCAGGAGCACGACGGCGCCGATCACGATGGCGCGCGCCATCTCGCTGGCCAGCGGAACGTGTTCGCCCACGCGAATGAGCGGCCCGACCCACCAGATCAGCACGGCCAGCACCAACAGTGCCACCAGCGTCAGCACCAGCGGATTGAAGATCGTGCGAAGGAGCTTGCGGATCATCGCTTCGTCTCCGTCAGCTGCGCGGCCACGCGCTCGGGCGGTGCCATGAGCACGATCTCGACGCGCCGGTTCTTGGCGCGGTTGGCAGGCGTGTCATTGGGCGCGAGGGGTTCGGAATCGGCCCGGCCTTCGGCACGCATGCGGATCGGATCGACGCGCGTGGACAACGCGCCCTTGACGGACTCGGCACGCGCGTTCGACAGGTTCCAGTTGGACGGATAGCGCAATGAGCGGATCGGCACGTTGTCCGAGTGGCCGGTGATGAGCACCTCGCCCTTGACCTCGGCCAATGCGTCTCCGATGCGCCCGAGCACTGGCAGCGAGGACGCCATCGGGTCGGCGCTGCCGGACGCGAAGAGAGTGTCGCCACGCAGGCGCACGGTGCTGCGGTCGGCCTCGTCGGTCACCGTGACCAGGCCCTGCTTGATCTCGGCCTCGAGGAACTTCGCCAGGCGCGGCGCCTTGGCGGGAATGACGACCGCCGGTGGCGCGATCTGCAACTGCGGCACGCGCAGGCTGGCCACGTCGGTGTAGGTCTGGTCGGATCGGTTGTTCATCCACAGGCGCAGGCCGAACCAGGACAGCGCCAGCACCAGCAGGAAGAGCGCGCCAATGATCCAAAGGGGCAGCGAGTCGCGCAACCGCACGGTGCCGGCCCCCTCGCCCTTCCAGTGCGCCGACAAGGCCGGCTCCAGCGCGGGACGATCCTTGGCGATCAGGTCGGCCAGGCGCTGGCGCACGCTGTCGAGCTGGGCGCGGCCGTTGTCCTGCACGCGGTAGCGGCCCTCGAAGCCGAGCGCCAGCGTGCAGTAGATGAGTTCGAGCAGGTCGCGGTGCTTGGGCACGTCCTGGGCCAGCTTGCCCAGCAGTTGGAAGACCTTCTCCCCGCCCCAGGCCTCGTTGTGGAACTGCACGAGCAGGCTCTGGTTGTTCCAGCCCGCCTGCGCGCCCCAGGGCGTGTTGGCCACGGCTTCGTCCAGCGCGGTGCACAAGACGTAGCGCGCGGCCAGCACCGTCTCGTTGCCAATGCCCGCGCGGCGCGCGTCGGCATCGAACTGATGGACGGCATCGCCTGCCGCGGCGCGCAGCGACGTGACATCGCGCGGCTGCACCATGCCGCGCAGCTTGCCGATGAGCACGAGCAACTTGCCGGCGGCCGAAACGAGCGGATTGACCAGACCGAGTTCGCCGACATCGGGCGTGCCGGCCGGAGCGGCGCCAGACGCGGGCTGCACAGGCGCCGGGCCGCCAGCGGACGCGCGCGGGCGGGGCTTGATGACCGTGCGTTCGGATTCGTAGCCGGCGAAGGGGTCAGGTGTGCTCGTCATGGCGAGTGCATCTCCTTCCTCCGGTCCGGTGTTCTTGCCAACTCATTCGCCGCGCTCCGTCCTTCGACAACCGTCGAGACAGGGAGTGTCGGACCCGATCCACCACAGGCAAATCCGCCTTACGGACTAGCGCGTTTGCTCAGCCCGTTGGTTCGCTCCCACGACCCATGGCTTTCCATGGGACTTTGCTGAAACTGCGGCGGAAACTTCTTATTCGGCGTCGGGTTGGGCCGTGCCGGGCAACGGCTTCGCTAGTCTGCGCCGTGCGTCCAGCCGGAATATTTCACGCAATCAAAACACGCGCCGGCAAATCACAAAGGGAGCATCAATGAACAGGCAACTTAGGGGCATGGGTCTGGTTTTTTCCTCACTCATCTGGGGCACCGCGTCCGCAGTCACGCCGGCGGGCAGCTGGGTACTCAAAGACGCATCGCCCGACGTTCGCGACTATTTCTTCCGGGTGGACGTCGATCCCGGCGACGCGTATTCGCAATCCAGCGGGGCGCCGTCATCGGTGAACTTTTCGCAGTACATCGTCTTCGAAAGCGGCGACGGCGGCATCCTGGGGCTGAAGCGCGAGAACGGCGTCAAGCAGGCCGTCATCACCCTGTGGCACGACAAGAAGAACCCTGCCAACGCGGCCTACAGCAATGCGTTCATGGGCGCCCTTCCCGTCGTGGAATGCCGGGAAGACGCTCCCTGCACGTCGCTGCAGGGGCCCTTGGATTGGAAAGTGGGGCACCAGTACCGGTTCCGCTTCGAGCGCAGCCCCATCAACCCGACCGGGTGGTGGCGGATCATCCTCACCGACCTGACCACCAGCCGGGCGGAACTGCTGGGAGAAATGCAGACGCCGGCGTCATGGGGCGGACTGGCGCGGCAAAGCGATCTCTTCCTCGAGTACTTCGCTGGCCCCTACCAATGCGACACCCTGCGTTACTCGAAGGTCACCTACATGCCGCCGCAGGGCAACTTCGGCAAGACGACGGCCATCCAGCAAGCCAGCGGCAGCAGCTACCAGAACGATACCCTCATGCCCTGCGCGCCCGGGCTGCGCTCGCCGGACATGACGCAGAAGGACATCGATTCGAGCTCATCCCTCGATGCCAAGAAGAACGTCGTGGCCGAAGGCAACGCCTATCGCGGCGTCCATCGCTGGCCCAACTCGTCGCTCAAGTCCGTGGCCGGCCTGATCTATTCGCTCGATGCGGACTCGCCCACGCCGGTGCTCTACTCGGCGCTGAAGACCGGCACGCCGACACCCGAGGACGCCTACAACCTCGGCATGGGCTACCCCGTGATCAACGACCTGGTTCAGATGCGCCGCCGCCTGTATGAGTGGGATGAGCGCAATGCCGGCGAGGCGATGGTCGGCGACATCTTCATCTATCGCAACCCGAGCAACGGCGACATCGAGTATTTCCGCAAGGCAACGGCCGTCTCGGGCAAGTTCCCGACCGACAAGACCAGCAATGCCGACTGGAGGTATCTCGGTCGCCATGCCATCAAGGGCGAGGCCCTGAAGACCGAGAAGCTGCGGACGAACTGGGGCGCCAACGACCGCTATGGCCAACCAGGAGATCTCTACAGCTACGGCAACATGGTCTTCCGCCTGAAGACCGCCGATCAATATTGGTACTTCCCCACCGTCGCGACCGACAACGAGTGGTGGCAGTTCGTCGACTACACGCACTAGAAGTAGTCATCGCGATCACGGCAAGACGAGCCTTCGGGCGCGGCTTGCCGTGATGCGCATTTTTCTTAAAACAAAGCAGTTTAGGGAGCTTGCATGAGAAGAGTATTGACAACCGCCGGGTTGTTGTTTTTGTTAGTCTTGAACACGGCCTTTGCGGTCACACCCTCCGGGGGATGGACCTTGGCGGATCCATCGCCTGACGTTCGCGACTTCTTCTTCCGCATCGACGTGGACCCTGGTGAAACGTACCCGCAGTCCAACGGGTCGTCCCCATCGTCGGTCTACTTTGCGCAGTACGTGACATTTCAAGGCGCGTCCGGCGGCTATCTGGGCCTGCAGCGCTCGGGCGGCACCAAGCGGGCGATCGTCAGCCTCTGGCAGGACAACGTGCCGGCCAACGCTCCATATTTCAACGCCGTCAGTGGCGCCATACCTGCCATCAACTGCTACGAGTTCGGCAAGTGCAGCTCCATCCAGGGCACTTACGACTGGAAGGTCGGGCACGAGTACCGCTTCCGCTTCGAGCGCAGCCCGACCAAGCCGACCGGCTGGTGGCAAATCATCCTCACCGACCTGACCACCAGCCGCGCGGACATTCTGGGCGAACTGCAGACGCCGCCGTCGTGGGGTGGACTCACTCAGTCAAACGGCCTGTTCCTCGAATACTTCTGGGGGCCCTATCAGTGCGACACGCTGCGTCATTCGTTGACCACCTACATGCCGCCACAAGGCAACTACGGCAAGACAACGGCGATCAAATCGGCCAGCGGCGAGAGCTACCACAACGACAACCCGATGCCTTGCACGCCCGCTCTGGTCACCTCGAACATGACGCAGGCCGACATCGATTCACGCTCGTACCTCGACGGCAAGAACAACGTGATCGGCGTGGGCAATGGTTACCGGGGTATCCAACCGTGGCCCAACTCGTCGAACAAGACCGTCAAGGGCCTGATGTATGCCGCCAATCCGAAGGGCGACACGCCTGAACTCTATCGGGCACTGAAGACCGGCGCGGCCGGCAGCTTCCCGGCCATTGGGCAGACGAACGCCGACTGGCAGTACATCGGCAGGGGTTACCCGGTCATCAATGACCTCTACCACTCCGGCCGCCGCCTCTATACGTGGGAAGAGCGACATGCAGCCGGCGTGGTGATCGGCGACATCTTCGTCTATGACAACCCGTACAACGGCGACGTCGAGTACTTCCGCAAGGCGTCAAACTCCCCCTGGTACTTCCCCATCGACAAGACCAGCAATGGAGATTGGACGTATCTCGGCCGCCACTCCAAGAAGGACGAACCCCGCAAGAGCGAAAGCCTTCGCGCATGGGGCACCAACAACCGGTTCGGAAAACCTGGCGATCTGTTCAACGCCGGCAACATGGTCTTCCGCCTGAAGACCGCCAACCAGTACTGGTACTTCCCGACCACCCCGGTCGACAACGAGTGGTGGCAGTTCGTGGACTACATGCGCTGAAGCACAGCCGGGCGGTCAGGCCGGCCTGATCGCCCAGAATGCAAGCTCGAGGCCGGGAAAGTCGCCGGCGACATGCATCGCCATGCCGCCAGACTGCTCGAGCTGGCGCCACAGATCGCTGTTTCGGGTTTCGAGTTCGAAATAGCTCGCACCCGCATGGAACGGGATCTGGCGCGGTGCTACCGGCATCGCGGTGAGCGCCACGCCCGGCAACGCCAGCGTCACCAGGTCCCGGATTCGCTCGACTGGCCCGATGGTGACTTGCGTCGGAAACCGCGCCCGCAACGCCTCGCCCGGCATCTGGGCATTGACCGCCAGCACGAAGGTCGCCTTGCGCTGAAGCTCCACATCCTTGACCAGCGCCACATGAACGTTGTTCTTGCGTTCATGCAGTTCGATGCGGATGGCCGCACGCTCGATCACCACCGAGAAGCTGCGCCGCAGATCCTCCATCACCGGCCGAAAGCACATTGCGAGATCGTCATGCACGTAGGGGCCGAAGCGCGTGGTTCGGCGCCCGTCGCGAAAACTGATCAGGTCGCCCGCGAGCGCCACAGCATGCTCGAAGAAACGCTCCGGGTGCAGCAGCCCCGGCTGTGCCAGATGAGCGAACACCGCCTCGTTGCGATTGACGGTCTGCAACATGAGAAAGTCGGCGATCTCCGCCACACCTCCGGTGCCACCCGCTGTCAGCGATGAGGCCAGTTCGTCGCCACGCTGGCGCAAGAGACCCAACAGCTCATCGAGCCATGCCCGGGGCAACGCATGCGCCGCCACATCGAGCACCGGCGGGACAATGCTGCGGTCCAGGCTGACCTGGTTGTCCACGCGCCGCTCCACCACGCGCCCGACGCGCAAGGTGGACCAGGCGTCGGTGGCATCGCCCGCACGCATCAGTCGGGTGTTCAGCGCGCCCAGTTGCAAGGTGGCGCTGCGCTCGCCGGCGGTATTGGCGTCTGGCACGTCGACCTCGGTCACGCGGTGGCGCACCAGGTCTTCGTAGGCTTCGGCATCAGACTCGCGCGCGCCGGCACGTCGCAGGGGCAGCGCCAGGACGATGTCCTCGCTCTTGGCGGTATCGGGAATGTCCAGCGCCTCGGGCAGCGGATCGACCGACGGCATGTCAAAGGGCGTGCCATCGCCGAACACACCCACCGCACGAACCAGCGCGAGCTTGCCCAGCAGCAGTGCGGCGCTGTCGATTTCCAGCTCGGTGAAGCCCCAGCAATGTGGCGTGGTGCTTCTCAGCAGCAGATGACGAGCATGGTCTGCGTGGCGTTCGCTTTGCTGTAGGTGCTGGGGCTGCAGCAGCATGCCCTCGCTCCAAACCACTTTTGTTCGCCAGCTCATCCGCGCTCCGTCCTTCGGCACGTGTGCCGGAAACGTCAAGTTTCCAGTGCCGTGCGCGCCGGGCAAATCCGCCCAACGGAATAGCTGCTCGGGTGAGCCCCTAGATCGAACGCTCTAACTCGGGCGCGACCGACGCCGTCAATCCCGCACCCTGGCCTCTTGCTGCTTGCGGTTGGCGGCGCGCAATTCCAGCGCACCTGTCAGGCGCAGTTGCTCTTCGGGGCTGAAGAGCTGATCGCGCATCCGCGCCTGCTGCTCGGCGCCGGCATGGGCGTATTGGTCGAGGCGCTGCTGCCAACTGGTCTCCTGCTCGTCCAGTTCGGCCAGCCGAAGCGCCGCTTGGGGTCCATGGACCCGGGCACGTTGGGCAAAGCGCTCTTGCGGCGTGGCGCCATGCTCGATCAGGGCCTCGGTCTGGCGGCCCACCTGATCGGCCAGTGTCGCCTCTTGCCGCCATTGACGTTGCTCGGTCGACAGGTGGTGCGTCTGCTCCAACTTGGCGATCGCCTCCTGCTTCTGGGCGGCTTCGAGCCGTTCATCGCGAAGGATGTCCATCTTGTCGAGCGCGAAACGGTCCAGTCTCATGTCGGCGCCGAAGAGGCCTTCCACTTCTTCCGCAGTGAAGTAGCGGCGCCGCAATTCATCGCGAATGTCCATGGCTCTGCGGAGCGCGTCCGGATCGTTGGGGTCCGGACGGGCGATGGACGCCATTGCAGCGCGCATGTCGATGTAGCGGTCCAGCAAGCCCAGGGCGCGCTCGTGCCAGCCGGGCGGCAGGCGTTCAATCAGCTTGCCACGCAGTTCCTTCAGCAGGCTCGCCTTGTCCCTGGACCTTGCCTCGCCCAGCAACTGCTCGAACAGGCGCAGGAGATCGGGCTGAAGCAGCACGTCGGGCAAAGCCGCCTCGGTCGCCGAAGTCGGCGATCGAGGCGCCGGCATCGGTGCAGGCGGGGGCATGGGCGCCGGCGTCGCAGGTTGGTTGGCCGCGAGCAAGGCATTGGCATCATTGCCGCCGTCCCACACGGCCAATGCCACGCTTCCCAGGAGGAGCGCGGCCAGCACGCCCCACAGGGGCATCCTCGATGCACGCCCCATGACTCACAGCCCCAGCGTCTTGAGCCGATTCGCTTGTTCGAGGTAAAGCGTGACGGGACTGACCGAGAACGGATCGCGCATGCCGAAGAACTGGTTGATCTCGTCCAGGTGGTTCTGAGGGTAGTCGCCCAGATGGCGACCCAGGCGCGAACTGCAGACGGTCACCAGCCCGTCGTTTGGTTCTCCATGCACGAGGGAGAGCAGGCCCAGCGGCGCGTCGCTCGGGTCGACGATCGACGTCAACGGCTGCGTGCCGGTCCAGGAAAAGTAGCGCACGCCTTGCACCAGTTCGGGGCCATTTCCGCAATCGCGCGACAGGCCTTGAGGAAAGCGCTCGTTGAAGGCAACGCTGCCCAGCGTGGACAACGCCAGGCCGGATGCGTCGGCCTTCTCGGGCAGTCCGACTTTGCCCGACAGCTTGCCGATGATCTCGGCGACGGCCTGGAATGCGCCCAGGACCACCGACCGCAATGGGCCTTCCGGTGTGGACACGATCAGATCGGCCACTTTCGAAGGCCCGTTGGCGCCGCCCACCGACGTGACGGAGGCGACGAGTTGAGGCGCGACGGCGGCCACGTAGCGGCTGGTGGGCGAGCCGTGCGAATGACCGATCAAGTTGACCTTGGCGGCGCCCGTGGTTGCGAGCACCTGGCGAACTTGCGTGAGCAGTTGCTCGCCGCGCGCCTCGCTGCTGTTCAACGCCGAGACCTGGGCGACGAAGACCTGTGCGCCGCTGGCGCGCAATGCGTCCGGTATGCCGTAGAAGTAGTCATAGCCGCCAATGTCACCCCAGCCCAGCGCGCCATGCACCAGCATGATGGGATAGCGGGTGCGGGCGTAGGCGTCGTCGGCATGAGCCGGAAGGGCAGCAAGTGCCACAGCCAAGCCACAGAAGATGCTGCGGATGGCCACGCGGACCAGCCGTTGAATGACTTTCATGATTTTCCCCCCTGAGTCGCTGACACAAGAACGAGCATGAAGCGCTCGTCCATTTCTTTTAATAGTGAAGTCAGTTTGCGTGCATTTGCACCAACCGCGCGGATTCTATGGGGACCGCGACGGCGCGCAAGCCGGCACGCCAGGAAACTCGTATCCGCAGGTCAGCGCTAGAGCGCGATGTCCCAGACGTTGGCGCATCCCCGGCAACGCACACGCATCCGCGGCGCCTCGTCGGCCGCGGGCACGCTCTCGCGCTCCACGTCCCAGCGTGCCCATGCCTGGCAGGCCGTGCACACCGCCTGCGCGGCCACCTGCTGCGCATGCGCCAGCCGCCAAAGGTAGCGGCGCAGCGCCCACAGCCCCACGGCGCCGCTCGCCAGCGCGCAGACCAGCGGCGTCAAACGCGCCATGCCGTGACGGTCGCCCGCCAGTTCCAGCGCACCGAGCAGGCCGACCAGCGAAAGCACCAGCAGCACCAGTTGCACATGGCTGAACAGCAGTTCGCGCTCGTACCACTTGCGAAAGCCAAGGCGCGCGATAACGGTCTGCTCGTCCATGCGGGACTCCTGCATGCGGCGCACGACAACTCTGCAGGAAGCACCGCGCCGCAGGTGCATCGCGCCCGGGATGAGGGAAAGCCCCGAGCGTGATAGCCCGCATGACGCCCCACTACGTAAGAAAGCAGTAAGGCAAAGCGTAACAATCGCGCCACAAAGATCCAAGCCCGGAGATATCGTGCTGCTGCTCGCGTCGTCCGTCAAATTGATCGCCGAGATTGCCCTGTTGGCCCTGATCGGCCAATGGCTTCTGGGCCTTCTGGCCGGGCGCAAGCGCGAAGAGAACTTCTTCTATCGCCTGCTGCAGGTGCTCACGCAGCCCTTCACGCGGGTGGTGCGCGCCATCACGCCCCGCATCGTTCTCGACCGGCACGTTCCGCTGGCCACGCTGCTGCTGCTGGCCGTGGTCTGGCTCGTGGCCACGCTGGCCAAGGTAAACATCTGCATGCAGATCGGAGTGCAGGCATGCCGCTGAACCACTGGCGCCTTCGCCTGCAGGCCATGGCCTGGCTGTTGGCCGGCCGCCGCGAAAAAGCCGAAGCGGTCTTCGGCCGCATGCTCGAAATCTGGCCCACCGATGCCTATGCCCTGTCGAGCCGCAGCTTCCTGCGGGCCCAATCGGGCCGCGGCGATGCCGCCATCGAAGACGCTCAGCGGCTGGTGGCTGCGCATCCTGCGCGGGGCGCGGGCGACTGGTTCAACCTCGGCTTCCTGCTCGACGCCGCGCGGCGCGATGCGGAAGCGGTGGCCGCATTCGAGCGGGCGCTGGCGCTCGATCCCAAATTCGATCGCGCCTGGTACGGCATGGGCCTGGCCCTGCAGCGCCAAGGCCGCCAGGAAGAGGCGCTGGCCGCGCTCAAGCGCAACACCGAACTGCAACCGATGAGCCCCTACGGCTGGTATCACCTGGCGCGCGTGCACGCCGACTGCCAGCACCCGGACGAGGCTCGCCGGATCATCCGACACCTGCGCGGCTTCGAGCCCCGCATTGCCGAACAACTGGAACGCGAGACCGGGCTGCTCGCTTCCTGAACCGAACGGAATCGGATGCCGAGGAGGCACCGAGTTCCTTCCCGCCACACAACTCCAAGAAGCGGGCCGAAAGCGTACGCATCCGACCAGCCAGACCGGCGGGGCGGCGGCGTGCATGTGCAAGTCGGCAAGAACGCTCGCATCGCGCCGCGATGCAGGAGACACAGCAAATGGATGACTTGACGGAAACGCAGCGCGACTACTGGCGCAAGAACCTGCGGATGACCGGGATCCTCCTGGCGATCTGGTTCTTCGTGACCTTCGTGATCGGCTATTTCGCCCGCGACCTGAGCTTCAATTTCTTCGGCTGGCCGTTCAGCTTCTGGGTGGCTGCGCAAGGGGCACTGGTCGTGTATGTGGTGATCATCTGGTTCTACGCGCGCTACATGGCGCGCCTGGACATCGAACACGGCGTTGCCGAGGAGGGCTGAAATGGCTGGAACATTCGGATCAAGCGCCAGCGCCTCGAGCGCCAGCGACCGGCGCGCCTTCAAGCAGCAGCTCAACAAGGTGTATGGCTGGTACACCGGCGGCTTCATCGCCTTCATCATCGTCCTGGCGGTGCTGGAGCAGATGGGCCTGCCGCGCAACTGGATCGGCTTCATCTTCCTGCTGGCCACCGTGCTGCTCTATGCGGGCATCGGGATCATGAGCCGCACCACGGACGCGGCCGAGTACTACGTGGCGGGGCGTCGCGTGCCGGCCATCTACAACGGCATGGCCACGGGCGCCGACTGGATGAGCGCGGCCTCGTTCATCGGCATGGCGGGAACGCTGTACCTGACGGGCTACGGCGGCCTGGCCTTCATCCTGGGCTGGACGGGCGGCTACTGCCTCGTCGCACTGCTGCTGGCGCCCTACCTGCGCAAGTTCGGGCAGTTCACCATCCCGGACTTCCTGGGCGCGCGCTACGAAGGCAACCTGCCTCGCCTGATCGGCATCGGGGCGGCGATCCTGTGCTCCTTCACGTATGTGGTGGCGCAGATCTACGGCGTGGGCCTGATTACCGCGCGGCTGTCGGGACTGGCCTTCGAGGTCGGGATCTTCGTGGGCCTGGCCGGCATCCTGGTGTGCTCGTTCCTCGGCGGCATGCGCGCCGTCACGTGGACGCAGGTGGCGCAATACATCATCCTGATCATTGCCTACATGATCCCGGTGGTGTGGCTGTCGGTGAAGCAGACCGGCGTGCCGGTGCCGCAGGCCATCTATGGCTATCAGCTCGAGAAGGTGTCGAAGCGCGGCGACGAACTGCGCACCGACCCGAAGGAGCTGGAGGTGGTCAACATCTTCAAGGCCCGCGCCGCGGAGTTCGACGCCAAGATCAAGGGCCTGCCCGAATCGCTCAACGCGGAGCGTGCGGCGGCGCAGCGCAAGGTCACCGAGTTGCAGGCATCCGGCGGCACGGCCGAGCAGATCGATGCCGCACGCCAGGCGCTGGCTGCCGTGCCTGCCGACGAAGCGGCCGCACGCAAGGCCTGGACAGCGGCACGCGCTGCCAACACGGCCCAGGCCAGGCCGCTGGGCGGCATGCCCAACCATGCGCAGATCTATGCGGGCGACCCCAACGGCGATGCAGCGGCTCAAAAGGCGTTCGACACCTCCAGGCGCAACTTCCTGGCGCTGGTGTTCTGCCTGATGGTCGGCACGGCCGCGCTGCCGCACATCCTGATGCGCTACTACACGACGCCTTCGGTCAGGGAGGCGCGCGAGTCGGTGTCGTGGTCGCTGTTCTTCATCTTCCTGCTCTACTTCACGGCACCTGCCCTGGCGGTGCTGGTGAAGTTCGAGGTCTTCAACGTGCTGGTGGGAACGCCATTCGACAAGTTACCGGCATGGATCGCGAACTGGTCCGCGGTCGATCCATCGCTGCTGTCGGTCACGGACGTGAACAAGGACGGCATCTTCCAGCTGTCGGAGATGAAGATCGGCGGCGACATCATCGTGCTGGCCACGCCTGAGATCGGAGGGTTGCCCTACGTGATCTCCGGCATGGTGGCCGCAGGCGGCCTCGCGGCGGCGCTGTCGACCGCCGACGGCCTGCTGCTGACGATCGCCAACGCGCTCAGCCATGACCTCTACTACAAGATGATCGACCCGAACGCTCCGGCCTCGCGCCGCGTGGCGGTGTCGAAGGCGCTGCTGCTCGTGGTGGCGTTGTGCGCGGCGGCGGTAGCGGTGCAGAAACCGGCGGACATCCTGTTCCTGGTATCGGCCGCCTTCTCGTTCGCCGCGGCGTCCTTCTTCCCGGCACTCGTGCTGGGCATCTTCTGGAAACGGGCCAACAAATGGGGCGCCTCGCTCGGCATGCTGTGCGGGCTGGGCGTCACCTTCTACTACATGGCCACCACGCAGCCGTGGATGCGCTCCATCTTCGGCGTGACCAGCCCGGTGCAGTTGTGGTGGGACATCCAGCCCATCTCGGCCGGTCTGTTCGGCGTGCCGGTCGGCTTCGCGGTCATCATCATCGTGAGCCTGCTGACCGGAGCACCCAAGCGCGAGACGCAGGAACTGGTGACGCACGTGCGCTATCCGGACCTCAAGCGCGCCTGACGCCTGACAGCAAACACGACGCGGGCGCGCCAATGCGCCCACAATGAAAGGCCCGGCCCGCGCCGGGCCTTTTCCATTTCACGCGGCCAACGGAGACACACCATGCAACCCATGCCCGACGACGGCAAGGCACAACACTTCGCCATCAGCCATCACGACGAAGCTGCGTTCAAGCGCGACGGCCTGCGCGACTATTCGTCGTACCGCGACCTGGGCGTCGCGGCGGCCACGGGCGGCCTGGCGCAGGCGCAGGTGATCCGCATGACGGCGCCCTTCCATCCGAGCCTGAGCCGCAAGCACCACCACAACGTGCAGTTCCAGATGGTGTATTGCCTCAAGGGTTGGTTCGAGACCGACTTCGAAGGGATCGGCCGCCAGCGCCTGGTGGCCGGCTCGTCGTGGGTTCAGCCGCCCGGCATCCGCCACACGGTGGTAGGCTGGTCCGACGATTGCGAACTGCTCGAAGTCCTGGTGCCGGCGGAGCCGGAGACGGTGAACGACGAGTGATACGGAGGGCATTGCATGTATTCCCGCTTCATCGTCCTTGCGGCAGTTGTCTTGACCGCTTCGGGCTGCTCGATCACGCAACAGGTGTCGCCCTACACGTTGGGGCAAGCCTCGCAAGATCTCTGTGTCGTCCGGAACAGCGAAGTGGTTCAGGACGGTTTTCACGATGTCTACGTAGGCGTGCTCGAGCGCAAGGGCTTCCTAGTCCGCAGCCTTCCTGACAAGGCCCCGGTGGATTCGTGCCCACTGCTCAGTACCTACGAGGCCATCTACCGTTGGGACCTTGCCATCTATCTGGCCCGCGCTGACCTGCGCGTATACGCGGAGGGAAAGGAAGCCGGTCGAGCCATCTACGACTCGCTATCGGGCGGCGCGAACTTGAACAAGTTCGTGCGCACCGAACCCAAGCTCACCGAACTGGTCGACCAGCTGTTTGCCAAGCCGGCGGCCCGGTAACTTTCACCGCCTCAACGCATGTCAGCCAGCCAGCCGCTGCCATGCCCCGCCTGCGTGGGCGTGCCCGGCTCGCTGATGACGCCGATCACCCGAGCGAGTTCGCGGCTCACGCTCATGTAGGCATGGCCGATGCGGCTGTCGAAGTAGAGCGAATCGCCGCGCGACAGTTTGACCACCTCGCCCGTGTCGAAATGCACCTCGATCGCGCCTGACAGCACCAGCGCGAACTCCTCGCCCGGATGGCGCACGAAGTCTTCCGGACCGACCGAGCGCGCATGCACCTTGACCAGCGCCGGCGTCATGCGCTTGCCGACCGATTCGGTGCCCAGGAACTCGTACGTCATCGACGCGCCGCGATACACCACGCCTTCGCCGCTGCGCGTGACCACCGGCCCCGCAAAGGGCTTGTTCTTGCGGCCTGCTTCGGCGAACAGCGCCCCCATGTCCATCTGCAGCGCCTGGCCGAGCGCGGCGAAGTTCTCGTAGCCCAGCGCCAACTGGCCGCGCTCGGCGCGCGAGATGGTGGTGATCGACACCCCCGATCGCTCCGAAAGCTGCATCAGCGTCCACCCGAAGTGCTTGCGCGCGGCGCGCAGCCGCTTGCCGAAGGTCTCGCGATCGAGCGTGTGCGCTTCGGCGTTCGGCTTGGCGGCGGGTGCAGGTGAAGGGTTCTTCACGGATGTGTTCCTGTTCTTACCGTGCTGGATTCTGCCAGCAGCGCTCGGATGGCATGCGAGCTCGCCATTTCGGACCTGGCTCGCATTTTGCGTGAATGCAAATTGCTTGAACGCAAATTGCACCATGAAGATGCACCCGTGTTTACCCGGAAAGCCCTGCCATTGATTTGCTTATGCGCAAATTTGTCAATAGACTTGCCGCCGCGATATAGAACGATCCCCTGACCGATGAGCCCACAGACAGCCCCCGCCGCACGCACTGCCGACTACCTGGTCGTGGGAGGCGGCATTGCCGGCGCATCGGTGGCGCACAGCCTGGCCGCGCATGGCCGCGTCATCCTGCTCGAACGCGAGAGCCAGCCGGGCTATCACTCCACGGGCCGCTCCGCCGCCGTCTTCATGGAAAGCTATGGCACGCCCCAGGTGCGCGCGCTCACCATGGCAAGCCGGGCCTTTTTCACCAGCCCGCCGGCTCACTTCGGCGACGATCCGTTGCTCACGCCGCGCGGCGCGGTGTTCGTCGCCAACTTCGAGCAGGCGGCGCAGCTCGACGCGCATTGGCAGGTGCTGCAGTCCGTCGCGCCGCAAGCCCGTCGCCTCAGCGCCGCCGAAGCGCAGGCCATGGTGCCGGTCCTGCGACCGGAACGCGTGCTCGGCGCCGTGTTCGAGCCCGACGCGTCCGACATGGACGTCCACGCCATCCACCAGGGCTTCCTGCGCGGCATGCGCCGCCAGGGCGGTGAACTGGTGTGCGACGCCGAAGTCACCGCCATGCACCGCGAGGGCGACCAATGGCAGGTGCATGCCGGCGGCGCCGTCTACCAGGCACCGGTGGTCGTCAACGCCGCCGGCGCGTGGGCCGATGCACTCGCGGCGCTGGCGGGCGCTCAGCCGATAGGCCTGGAGCCGCGCCGCCGCTCCGCCTTCATCTTCGCGCCGCCGGAAGGCGTCGATGCCAGCGGATGGCCGATGGTCATCGGCGCCGACGAAGACTGGTACATGAAGCCCGACGCCGGCATGTTGCTGGGCTCGCCCGCCAATGCCGACCCGGTCGATCCGCAGGACGTGCAGCCCGAAGAGATGGACATCGCCATCGCCATCCATCGGCTGGAAGAGGCGTGCGACCTGAGCATCCGCCGGCCCACGCGCACCTGGGCCGGGCTGCGCTCGTTCGTGGCCGATGGCGATCTGGTCGGCGGCTATGACGACGCAGTGCCCGGGTTCTTCTGGGTGGCCGCCCAGGGCGGCTATGGCATCCAGACCTCGCCCGCGATGGGCGAGACCTGCGCGGCGCTGGTGCGCGGCCTGCCGGTGCCGGCGCATGTGGCGAGCTTCGGACTCACGGCCGAGATGCTTTCGCCGGCGCGCCTGCGCGCACGAACCGCCAGCCTGGCGGCCTGATCGCACAGCAACCCCATTGACCTTCAATCTCCAGGAGCGACCCACGATGCGCGTGTTCAGCGGCTCACTCGCCACCGAAACCAACACCTTCGGCCCCATGCCCACCGGCCTGGCATCGTTTCGCGACCGCGGCTACTTTCCGGCCGGCCAGCATCCGGACGCGATGACCTTCTTCTCGGGCCCGCTGTGGGCCGCCCGCCTGCGCGGCAAGGACCAGGGCTGGGACCTGGTCGAAGGCATGGTGGCCGGCGCGCAGCCCAGCGGCACGACCACGCGCCACGCCTACGAGACGCTGCGCGAGGAACTGCTGGCCGACCTGCGCAAGGCGCTGCCGGTCGACATGGTGGTGCTCGGCCTGCACGGTGCGATGGTGGCCGACGGCTACGACGACTGCGAGGGCGACCTGCTCGCGCGGGTTCGCGACATCGTCGGGCCCGACGTGGTGGTGGGTGCCGAGCTCGATCCGCACAGCCACCTCACGCCGCTGATGGTCGAGAAGTCCGACCTGCTGATCGCATTCAAGGAATACCCGCACACCGACGTGCTCGAACGCGGACTCGAACTGGTCGACCTGTGCGCCGCCATGGTGCAGAAGAAGATCAAGCCGGTGGCGGCGATGGTCGACTGCGACATGATCGTGACCATGCACACCTCGCGCGAACCAGCGCGTGGCTTCGTCGACCGCATCCAGGCCATGGAGGGCAAGAACGGGGTGCTGTCGATCTCGGTGGCTCACGGCTTCTCGTGGGGCGACGTGCCGGAGATGGGCACCAAGCTGCTGGTCTACACGGATGGCGATGCCTCCCAGGCCAACACGCTGGCGCGACGCCTGGCGGACGAGCTGATCGGCATGCGCGACGCATTGACGGTGCGCTACCCCGGCATCGACGAATCGCTCGACCAGGCGCTTGCCTTCGACGGCGGGCCGGTCGTGCTGGCCGACGGCGCCGACAACCCAGGCGGTGGCGCCGCCAGCGACAGCACCTTCATCCTGCGCCGCATGGTGGAGCGCGGTATCCGCAACGCGGCGCTCGGCCCGCTGTGGGACCCGATCGCCGTGCGCATTGCCTTCGAGGCCGGCGAGGGCGCACGCCTGGCGATGCGCGTGGGCGGCAAGATCAGCCCCCTGTCGGGCCAGCCGATGGACCTCATGTGCACCGTCAAGGCGCTGCATCCGGACATGGTGATGACCGGCCTGGCCAACACGCCGGTGCCGCTGGGCGACTGCGCGTTGCTCGATGCCGACGGCATCGAGATCGTGCTCATCACCCTGCGCAACCAGGCCATGGGCACCGACCTGTTCACGCAGCTGGGCTGCGATCTGGCGGCCAAGAAGATCATCGTGGTCAAGTCGTCGCAGCACTTCTACGCGTCCTTCTCGAAAGTGGCCGCGCATGTCATCTACGCCGGTGCGCCCGGTGCCGTCACGCTCGACCTGAACACCCTGCCCTATCGCAAGGCGCGCCTGCCCAAGTGGCCCATCGGCGCTGCCACCTGATTCCGACCTTCTTCGTTTTCGACCACCCAGAGGAGAACTCCAGATGAACCGACGCAAACTCGCCGCCCTTGCCCTGGGCGTCATTGGCCTGGCGGGGATCAGCCTCCCCGTGCTGGCCCAGACCAAGACGCTCAAGGTCGTGGCCCATGCGGATCTGAAGATCCTCGACCCGACGTTCACCACCGCCTACATCTCGCGCAACTTCGGCTACATGGTCTACGACACGCTGTTCGCGCAAGACGCCAACAGCAAGCCGCAGCCGCAGATGGTCGAGAAGTACACGACCTCGAAGGACGGCAAGGAGTGGAGCTTCACGCTGCGCCCCGGGCTCAAGTTCTCCGACGGCACGCCGGTCACCTCGGCCGATGCCGTCGCCTCGCTGCAGCGCTGGGGTGCCAAGGACAGCCTTGGCCGCGCCATGGGCGCTGCCGGCGCGCAATGGAAGGCGGTGGACGAACGCAACTTCACGCTCACGCTCAACGAGCCCTTCGGCATGGTGCTCGACGCACTGGCCAAGCCCTCGGGCTTTCCGCCGGTGATCCTGCCCGAGCGCCTGGCCAAGCTGCCGACCACTTCGCCGATGACCGAAGTGCTGGGCTCCGGCCCCTACATCTTCAAGCGCGACGAATGGGTGCCCGGAAACAAGGTGGTGTTCGTTCGCAACCCGAACTACGTGCCGCGCAGCGAAGCGCCGAGCGGCCTTTCGGGAAGCAAGAAGAGCCACGTCGATCGCGTCGAATGGCTCTACATTCCCGACGCCAACAGCGCGGTGGCCGCCCTCAAGCGCGGCGAAGTCGATTTCGTCGAACAACTGCCGGCCGACTACATCGCGCCGCTGCGCACCGACACCAGCGTGAAGATCGGCTCGGGTGGTGCCTACCAGGGCTTCCTGGTCTTCAATCACATGTTCCCGCCCTTCAACAACGCCAAGGCGCGGCAGGCGGTGGCGATGGCGACCAACCAGGAGAAGTTCACGGCCGCCATGGGCTATCCGCTCGACATGCGCGTGACCTACTGCGCCACGTTCTTCATCTGCGGTGGCCCCAACGAGACGGCCGCCGGCGCGGAGCCATTCCGCAAGCCCGACATCGCCAAGGCCAAGGCGCTGCTGGCGGAATCGGGCTACAAGGGCGAGAAGGTGGTGCTGCTGGTGCCGACCGACATCACCTACCTCAACGCCGAGGCGCTAATGGCGGCGCAGACCATGCGCAGCATCGGCATCAACGTCGACATGCAGAACTCCGACTGGGCCTCCATCGGCGCACGCCGCGCCAAGAAGGATGCGCCCGAATCCGGCGGCTGGAACATGTACGTCACGGTGGCTGGCGAGTTCGACGCCAACTCGCCCATCGCCAATGCCTACCTCGGCGCGGCCTGCGGCACCAGCCTGCCGGGCTGGCCCTGCGACAAGCCACTGGACGAACTGCGCACCGCCTGGATCAAGGAGACGAACCCTGCCAAACGCAAGGAGCTGCTCGACGCCTTCCAGAAGCGCGCCTACGAAGCCATGCCCTACGTGAACGCCGGTCAGTACTCGGCAGCCTATGCCGCCAGCGCCAACCTGAAGGGCCTGGACAAGCTGTGGTCGGGCATGCCCGTCTTCTGGGCGCTCGACAAGTAAGCGGGCCAAGGCGAACTACCACGAGACGACGACCATGGGCTACGTATTGAGACGACTGGCGGCAACGCTTCCGGTGATGGCCGTGGTCGCCGTCGTGGTGTTCCTGCTGATCCACCTGTCGCCCGGCGACCCGGCCGCCCTGATCGCCGGCGACCTGGCGACCGGCGAAGACATCGCCAAGCTGCATGCCGCGCTGGGCCTGGACAAGCCGCTGTGGCAGCAGTTCATGCTCTGGCTCGCCAGGCTGGCGAGCGGCGATCTGGGCACCTCGATCTTCACGCAGGTCCCCGTTTCGCAACTGCTCGCGCAGCGGCTGGAGCCCACGCTGTCCATCGCCGCGCTGACCATGGTGCTGACGATGCTGGTCGCGGTGCCGCTGGGCACGCTGGCCGCCTACCGGGCCGGCACCTGGATCGACCGCCTGGTGATGATCTTCGCGGTGCTCGCCTTCTCGCTGCCGGTGTTCCTCGTGGGCTACCTGCTGGTCTACGTGTTCGCGGTCCAGCTGCCCTGGTTCCCGGTGCAGGGCTACTCGCGCTTCGCCGACGGGGCGGGCGCATGGCTGCGCGGCCTGGTGCTGCCTTGCGTGAACCTGGCGCTGGTCTACATCGCGCTCGTCACCCGGATGACGCGCGCCACCGTGCTCGAAGTGCTCCACGAAGACTACATCCGCACCGCGCGCGCCAAGGGACTGGGTGTGCTGCCGGTGCTGGGGCATGCGCTTCGCAACGCGGCCATCCCCATCGCCACCACCATCGGCGTGGGCATCGCGCTGCTGATCGGCGGCGTGGTGGTCACCGAAACCGTGTTCGCCATTCCCGGCGTCGGCCGCCTGGTCATCGACTCGGTGCAACGGCACGACTATCCGGTGATCCAGAGCGTGCTGCTCATCTCCGCCGGCGTGTACGTGCTGATCAATCTGCTGATCGACCTGAGCTACAAGCTGTTCGACCCGCGCATCCAATACTGACGATGGCCGCCCTGCCCACAACCTCCGAAGCTGCGCCGGCCACCGCGGACGAAGCCCCTTTCGTGCTGCCCCGCTTTCGCTGGGCGCGCAAGCACCCGACGCTGATCATCGGCGGCGTGTTGCTGGTCGCCATGGCGGCGCTGGCGATCTTCGCGCCATGGATCGCGACCCACGACCCGCAGGACATGGATGTCCTGTCGCGCATGCAGACCGCATCGGCCGACCACTGGTTCGGCACCGATGCGCTGGGGCGCGACGTGTTCAGCCGCGCGGTGTGGGGCGGTCGCGTGTCGATGATCGTCGGCCTGTCCGTCGGCGTGCTCGCCACCGTCCTGGGGCTGCTGCTGGGCCTGATGGCCGGCTTCGTGCGCTGGGCAGATTCTTTCATCATGCGCGTGATGGACGGGCTGATGGCCATTCCCGGCATCCTGCTGGCCATCGCGTTGATGGCCGTGACGCGGGCCAGCCTGACGACGGTCATCATCGCCATCACCATTCCCGAGATTCCCCGCGTCGTGCGGCTGGTGCGCTCGCTGGCGCTGACGCTGCGCGAGCAGCTTTTCGTGGAGGCGGCGCATGCGGTGGGCACGCGGCTGCCGGTGATCCTGTTGCGGCATGTGGTGCCCAACATGATCGCCCCGCTGATCGTGCAGGCCACCTTCGTCGCCGCCGCCGCGGTGCTGACCGAGGCGGCGCTTTCGTTCCTGGGCGTGGGCGTGCCGCCGCAGACGCCGAGCTGGGGGAACATGATGGCCGAGGGCCGCAACTTCGTGGCCGTGGCCTTCCACATCATCCTGTACCCCGGCATCCTGCTGGCCGCGACCGTGCTGGCCATCAACATGCTCGGCGACGGCCTGCGCGATGCGCTCGATCCGCGCCTGGCACGACAACTCTGAGCGGCGGCGCCCCATGACGAACCCCCTGGCATCCCAAGCCCCCGCCACTGGCGAGCCGCTGCTCGAAGTGGACGACCTGCGCACCCATTTCGACACGCTCTCCGGCCCCGCCCGTTCGGTCGACGGCGTGAGCTACACCGTGCGCGCCGGCCAGACGCTCGGCGTGGTCGGCGAATCGGGCTGCGGCAAGAGCGTGACGGCGCTGTCCATCCTGCGTCTGCTGCCGACGCCGCCCGCGCGCATCAGCGGCGCGGTGCGGCTGCGCGGCACCGACCTGCTGCGACTGAGCGAACGCGAGATGCGCCACATCCGCGGCAATCGCATCTCGATGATCTTCCAGGAGCCGATGACCTCGCTCAACCCGGTGCTCACCGTCGGCCGACAGATCGCCGAGACGGTGCAGCTGCACCAGAAGCTCGGACGTGCCGAGGCGCTTCAGCGGGCCACCGACATGCTGCGCGTGGTGCAGATCCCCGAGCCGGAGCGGCGCGTCAACGAATACCCGCACCAGCTCTCCGGCGGCATGCGCCAGCGCGTGATGATCGCGCTGGCCCTGGCGTGCAACCCCGAAGTGCTGATCGCCGACGAGCCGACCACCGCGCTGGACGTGACCATCCAGGCGCAGATCCTCGAGCTGATCCGCCGGTTGCAGAAGGAGCGCGGCATGGGCGTGGTGATGATCACGCACGACCTGGGCGTGGTGGCAGAAACCTGCGACCGCGTGGTGGTGATGTATGCCGGCCGCAAGGTCGAGGAGGCCAGCGTGCTCGACCTGTTCGATCGGCCGCTACATCCCTACACCCGCGCGCTGATGGCATCGATGCCCTCGATGAACACCCGCAGCGCCCGCCTCACCGAGATCCCCGGACTGGTGCCGTCGCCCCAGGAGCCGCGGCGCGGCTGCGCCTTTGCGGCGCGCTGCAGCCATGCCGAGGCACGCTGCCGCGGCGAGGTGCCGCAGCTCACGGCGCAGGGCCAGGACCATGTGGTCGCCTGCTTCGCGGTCGAGGAAGGCCGCATCGAGTCCGCGCCGGAAGGAGCGGCCGCAGCATGAACGCCACCGATACCGCGCCCGCCCTGCTGCAGGTGCGCGACCTCAAGAAGCATTACCACTCGCCCCGGCGCTGGCTGGCGCCCGCCCGGCCCGCCGTGCAGGCCGTCGACGGCGTGTCGTTCGACGTCGCGCGCGGCGAGACGCTGTCGCTGGTAGGCGAGTCGGGCTGCGGCAAGACGACCACGGCCAAGTCGGTGATGCGGCTCATCGAGCCGACCTCCGGCTCGGTCAAGCTCGACGGCGAGGAACTGCTCTCGCTGCCCCCCGAACAGATGCGCCTGCGTCGGCGCGACGTGCAGATCATCTTCCAGGACCCGTACGCCTCGCTCAGCCCGCGCCAGCTGGCCGGCGAGATCGTGGCCGAGCCGCTGCGCAACTTCGGCATGAATTCGGCCGCCGAGCGCCGCGAGCGCGTGCGCTGGCTGTTCGAGAAGGTGGGGCTGCGCCCCGAGGCGGTCGACAAGTACCCGCACGAGTTCTCCGGCGGCCAGCGCCAGCGCCTGGGCATCGCGCGCGCACTGGCGCTCAACCCGAAGCTCATCGTGTGCGACGAGCCGGTCTCGGCCCTCGACGTGTCGGTGCAGGCCCAGGTCGTCAACCTGCTGATGGACCTGCAGGCGGAGTTCGGCATCGCCTACCTTTTCGTGGCTCACGACCTGGCGGTGGTTCGGCACATCAGCCACCGGGTCGCGGTGATGTACCTCGGGCACATCGTCGAGATCGCGGATCGCGACACGCTGTTCGCGTCGCCGCGCCATCCGTACACCGAGATCCTGCTGTCGGCCGCGCCGGTGCCCAACCCGCGCACGCCGGCCAAGCGCATGCTGCTGCAAGGCGATCCACCCAGCCCGGCGAATCCGCCGTCAGGTTGCCGGTTCCATACCCGCTGCCCGCTGGCCCAGGACATCTGCAAGACGCAGGCACCCGCCTTGAGCGCCCGGCCCGGCAACACGGCCGTCGAACACCAGGTGGCCTGCCACTTCCGTTGAAACGAGGACCCTTCCAGACATGACCATCCACTACGACCTGCTGATCCGTGGCGGCACCGTGATCGACGGCAGCAAGGCGCCGCGCTTCGACGCGGATGTCGGCGTGACGGCCGGACGCATCGTCGCCATTGGCGACCTGGCCAGCCACACGGCGACACGGACCATCGATGCGAAAGGCCGCACCGTCGCACCCGGCTTCATCGACTCGCACACGCACGACGACCAGGCGGTGCTGTCGCAGGCGACGGTGCCCTTCAAAGTCTCGCAGGGTGTGACCACGGTGGTGACCGGCAACTGCGGCATCAGCGCCGCGCCGCTGCGCGACGACATGGAACTGCCCATGCCGCTCAGCCTGCTCGATTCGCCACACGAAGGCCGCTACACCACCTTCCGCGCCTACCTCGACGCGCTGCGCGCCGCGCCAGCTTCCGTGAACGTCGCGGCGATGGTCGGCCACTCGACCCTGCGCGCAGTGACCATGGACTCGCTCGACCGGGTGGCCGACGAACGCGAGATCGCCGCCATGCAGGCCCTGGTCGAGGAGGCCATGCAAGCCGGCGCCATCGGACTTTCGACCGGCACCTTCTATCCGCCGGCCGTCAAGGCCAGCACCGAGGAGATCATCGAAGTCAGCCGTCCGCTGAGCGCGCGCAAGGCCATCTACGCCACCCACATGCGCGACGAGAGCGACGCAGTCATGCAGGCGCTGGAAGAGACCTTCCACATCGGCCGCGAACTCGACGTGCCCGTGGTGGTGTCGCATCACAAGGTGCAGAACACGCAGAACTTCGGCAAGACGCGCGTCACGCTGCCCTTCATCAAGAACGCGATGCAGCACCAGTGCGTCTCGCTCGACTGCTATCCGTACACGGCCGGCTCGACCATGATCCGCACCGACCGCGGCCTGCTCGACGGTCGCGTGCTCATCGCCAGCAGCGAGCCGCATCCGGAATGCGCCGGCCGCGACCTGGCCGACATCGCGAAGGAATGGGGCGTGCCCAACGAGGAGGCCGCGCGGCGGCTCCAGCCCGGCAGCGCCATCTATTTCATGATGGACGAGGACGACGTGCAGCGTGTGCTGGCGTTCGAGGAAACCATGGTCGGTTCGGACGGCATCCCCCTGGGCGACAAGCCGCATCCTCGGCTTTGGGGCACCTTCCCGCGCGTGCTCGGCCACTACAGCCGCGACGTCGGCCTGTTCCCGCTGGAAACGGCCGTCTGGAAGATGACCGGCCTGACGGCGCGCAACTTCGGCCTGCACGAACGCGGCCTGATCAAGGTCGGCCACCATGCCGACATCGTGATTTTCGACGCGGCCACCGTGCGCGACGCCGCGAACTACGAAGCCCCGACCCGCCCCGCCGAAGGCATCGATACCGTCATCGTCAACGGCGCCATCACCTGGAACCTGGGCGCGCACACCGGTGCGCGCAGTGGGCAAGTCATCACCCGAAAAGACATCGAGGAACACGCATGAGCAACGCCGACATCGAACGCATTCCCAGCCCGCTGCCCGTTCCGTTCTCGAAGGCGGTGCGCGCCGGTGGCTTCGTCTTTCTTTCCGGCGTCCTGGCCATGGACGCGCAGGCCAACATCATCGAAGGTGGCATCCAGGCGCAGACCAAGGCCGTGCTCGAACGCATCGCGCTGACCCTGTCCGAATGCGGCCTGGGCATGAGCGATGTGGTGCGCGCCACCATCTGGCTGGCCGACCTGAACGAGTTCGGCGCCTTCAACGAGGAATACAGCAAGCACTTCGCCGGCGCCCTGCCGGCGCGCTCGACCGTCGAGGCCAAGCTCTACAAGGGCGCGCGCGTGGAGATCGAAGTGCAGGCGCTGGATCGTCGCTGAGCGACTGGGGCTCGCCCATCGGAGCGAGCCAAGAGCAATGCGGTGTTGACCGCGATTCCATATTTCGATTATGCTCGAATTATGGAATCCAAAGACGTTGTCCAATGCCTGGCCGCGCTGGCCCATCCCGTGCGCCTGGAGGTTTTCAGGGCGCTGGTGGTTTCAGGGCAGGACGGCCTCACGCCTGGCGTGATGCAGGAGGCCTTGGGCATCCCGCCGGCCACGCTGTCGTTTCATCTCAAGGAGCTGGTGAGCTCCGGCCTCGTTACCCAGGAAAGGGCGAGCCGCTACCTCATCTACCGCGCCGCCTACGAGAACATGAACGCGCTGCTCGGCTATCTCACCGACAACTGCTGCCAGGGCGCCGGCTGCGCGGTCGAGCCCACTGCCAAGGCCTGTCCCTGCTGATCCTCTTTTCCCATAGGAGACCAAGATGAAGCGCTTTCATGTTCACGCTCATGTCATCGATCTGCAAGCCAGCATCGCTTTCTATTCGAGGCTGTTCGGGGCTGAACCGACGCGCATCGAGTCCGACTACGCGAAGTGGATGATCGAAGATCCGCGCATCAACTTCGCCATTTCTACGCGCGGCCAGGCTGTCGGCATCGATCACCTCGGATTTCAGACGGACGACGCCCAGGAACTCGCCGAACTCAAGACCCGCGCGCAAGAGGCGGACATGAGCCTTCTCGACCAGGGCGAAACCAGCTGTTGCTACGCCCGCAGCGACAAGTACTGGATCACGGACCCGCAAGGCATCGCGTGGGAGCACTTCCGCACGCTGGACAACATCCCCGTCTTCGGAGAAAGCGCACAGGAAGCTCAGCCGCAGGCTGCCGCCTGCTGCACGGCCCTCTCGCGCGGCAAGCCCGTCGACGCGGCGGGTAAGCCGGTGTCCTCCTGCTGCTGAAGGAAAAGTCTTGGCAAAGAAAATCTTCAACGTGCTGTTCATCTGCACGGGCAATTCCGCGCGTTCCATCATGGCCGAAGGACTCTTGAACGAACTCGGGCATGACCGCTTTCGCGCCTACTCCGCCGGCAGCCATCCCAACGCAATGGTCAACCCTTTGGCACTGGACACCCTCCGGTCCATGCGCATTCCGACCGATGGATTCCGTAGCAAGAGCTGGGATGAGTTCGCGCAATCTGACGCACCACAACTCGACTTCGTGCTTACCGTCTGCGACAAGGCTGCCGGCGAGGTCTGCCCTGTATGGCCAGGTCACCCCGTGACTGCGCATTGGGGTGTCGCCGATCCGGCAAGCTTCGAGGGAACGGAAGTAGAGAAGCGCATGCAATTTCGCGATGCTGCCGTCACGCTCAAGCGTCGCATCGAGTTGATGCTGGCCCTGCCACTCGAACGCCTCGATGCAATGGCCATCCATCGCGAAGTCAAGGACATCGGAAAGCGCTGACCCGTGACCACCCATGTACTGATCCTCTGCACGCACAACTCCGCCCGCAGCGTGCTGAGCGAGGGCATGCTCAACCATTGGGCCCGCGTGCTGGGCAAGGACGTGCGAGCGTTCAGCGCGGGCAGTGCGCCCAGTGGACGAATCAACCCGCTTGCATTGGAGGCGCTCGCCAACGCGGGCGTCGATACGGCGGGCTACCGAAGCAAGAGCTGGGACGAGTTCACCGAGCCCGGTGCGCCCGAGATGCGGATCGTCATCACCGTGTGCGACAGCGCGGCCGCCGAACAATGCCCCTACTGGCCGGGCAGCCCGGTCAAGGTCCATTGGGGATACGCGGACCCGTCCAATGCGCCGGAGCCGGGCAGGCAAGCCGCCTTCGACCTCACCCGCCAGGCCATTGGCTACCGGATGCTGCAACTGCTGGCGCTGCCGCTGCAGCATCTTTCCAACGCCGAGCTGCAAGCCGAGCTCACGCGCATCTCGTCCAACTAGCGCCCTGCAACGCATGACCACCATCGCCGCGACCAAGCCCTCGCCGCCCGCCATCGGCTTCTTCGAGCGCTACCTGACCGTCTGGGTCGGCCTGTGCATCGTCGCCGGAATCGCACTGGGGCAACTGCTGCCGGGCCTGTCGAAGGCCGTCGGCGGCATGGAGGTCGCCCGGGTGAACGTTCCGGTCGGCCTGCTCATCTGGGTGATGATCATCCCGATGCTGCTGAAGATCGACTTCGGCGCACTGGGCCAGGTGGCTTCGCATTGGCGCGGCATCGGCGTCACGCTGTTCATCAACTGGGCGGTCAAGCCCTTCTCGATGGCGTTGCTGGGGTGGATCTTCATTCGCCACTTCTTCGCACCGCTGCTGCCCGCGGACCAGCTCGACAGCTATGTCGCCGGCCTCATCCTGCTGGCGGCCGCGCCGTGCACGGCGATGGTCTTCGTCTGGAGCCAGCTCTGCAAGGGCGACCCGTACTTCACGCTGTCGCAGGTCGCGCTCAATGACGCGATCATGGTGATCGCCTTCGCCCCGGTGGTGGCGCTGCTGCTGGGCTTGTCTTCCATCGCGGTGCCCTGGGACACCCTCCTGGTGTCCGTGGGCCTGTACATCGTGGTGCCGGTCATCCTCTCCCAGCTCTGGCGCAAGGCTCTGCTGCGCCAGGGCACTGCACACTTCGAGCGCGTGGCCGCGCGGCTCGGGCCTTTCTCGATCGTGGCGCTCCTCATGACGCTGGTGCTGCTGTTCGCCTTCCAGGGGCAGGCCATCCTCGAGCAGCCGATCGTCATCGCGCTGCTGGCGGTGCCGATCTTCATCCAGGTGGTGCTCAACTCGGGACTTGCCTATGTGCTCAATCGCAAGCTGGGCGTGAAGCACTGCGTTGCCGGCCCTTCCGCCTTGATCGGCGCCAGCAACTTCTTCGAGCTCGCCGTGGCGACCGCCATCAGTCTGTTCGGCTTCGAGTCCGGCGCCGCGCTCGCAACGGTCGTCGGGGTCCTCATCGAAGTGCCCGTGATGCTTGCGGTGGTGGCGGTGGTGAACCGCACGCAAGGCTGGTATGAAGCCGGCCAACCGATGCGCACCGATTGAGGCGGATCGGCCCAAAATGAAAACGGCCCCGAAGGGCCGTTTCTGCTTTCCTGCGCACTGACGTGCGGCGAGGTGCTTACTTCTTCTTGGCAGCAGCCTTCTTCGGCGCAGCGGCCTTCTTGGCCACTGGCTTGGTGGCAGCCTTTTCGGCCTGGCGCTTGGCGAACTTGGCGTCCACGGCGGCCTTGAAGGCAGCGCCCGGCACGAACTTCGGCACCTTTTGCGCAGCGATCTTGATCTTGGCGCCGGCCTGGGGGTTGAAGCCGGTGCGAGCGGCGCGAGCCACTTGCTTGAAGGTGCCGAAGCCGATCAGCTGGACGGGGTCGCCCTTCTTCACGGCAGCCACGATGCTGCTGGTCACGGTTTCCAGGATGCGACCGGCTTCAGCCTTGCTGACGTTGTGGGTCGTGGCGATTTTCTCGACGAGTTCGATGCGATTCACTGAATGGTTCCTTGAGGTTATTCACCATGTTGCCGATGGTGGCGCAGGCATGGGCTCGAAATGCCCACCTGCAAGCGGCGCGAGTTTAGCCGAGCGCTGCGGACCCCACGCACAAGCACCTGAAACGGCTACTTCGTCGGCGCGTTGTCATCCACCGTGCCGCCGCGCAGCACACGCACCTGCAAGGCATGTTCTTTTTCCAGCCTGGCCAGCCGCGCATCGCGCGATGCGGTGTCGACCCACTGGGCTTCCATCGCGCTTTGCCGGCCCAGCTGGTAGGCCAGGTCGGCGGCGGGAAGCAACGATGTGTCGTCCGCGGCGACGAAGCCGGCCAGGTCATGCAGCGACTTGAGCAAGACGCGCTGCGCATCGCGCTCCGGGCCCATGCCGCGGCCGTAGGCCACCAGGAAGTCCTGCACCTCTTTCTGGAACTGCGCCGGGTAACTGCGGCGAACCACGATCTGCGCATGGGGGATCAGCTCGGACTGCCACAGCACCCGCAGCCGAGCCGCCTCGGCCGGAAACTGCACGCGAAAGCGCTCCAGGTCAGCCGTGTTGTTGGTGGCGACGTCGGCGTCGCCGTTGGCAACGGCCAGCGCCGTCACCTGATGCGTGCCGACCAACTCGCTTCGAAAGCGCGTTTCCATCTGGATGTGGCGCGGCAAGAAGAGCTGCAGTTGCGGCACGATGTAGCCGGACACCGACCTGCGCTCACCCCGCGCGAGACGCCAGCGCTCGGGCTCTGACAACACGGCCTCGAGCTTGTCGGGCTGCGAATCCTTGCGGCCCAGCAGCAGCGCGCGATAGCCGGGCAGTCCGTCATGGCGAGTCACCTGGGCAACCACGCGCATGCCGTGCAGCGTGACGGCGTCGAGCGCCATGCGGCCGGAAAGAAAGGCCATGTCCACCTCGTTGCGCTGGATGGCCTGCTCCAGCGCGCTGTACGACGTGACCGACAGGATGCTCACCGGCCGGTTCATGGCCCGGCTGAAGTCGGCCAGCACGGGCTCCCAGTCGTTGCGCGACTCGAAGGCGCCACCCAGCGGCAGGATGCCGAAACGCAGGGCGGGCTCCGAAGAGTTGGCCACCGAAGGCGGCGTCACCGGGGTGATGACGGGCGGGGCCGGACTCTGCGCCAGAGCGAGCCATGGCGCCGCGGCGAGCACGACCACGGCCGCCTTGGCCCTGCGAAGTGCGGCCACCCAGCGCGGGGGGCCTTGGGGAATCGGCCGGGAAGGTCGTGTCGGGGAGCATTCGAGCAGCATCGCGATTCCAAAAAATTCGGGGCCTTTCGCAGGCAGTCCCAAAGTCAGATGGTCAAGGGCCGGAAGCAGGAACACAATTAGATACCATCCCAACGACAACGGACTCAATGCCCTCCACTTCGCTCGCGCCGCCAATCCTGAAGAACAGGGGCTGGCTGCGACGCCTTCTGCAGTTGTCGCTCGCGCAGCAGTTGGTGCTGCTGGCGGTGCTGCCGGCGGTCCTGGCCACCGTCAGCGCCATGTTCGTGCTGACGCGCCAGCATCTGGACAGCGTGACTCAGTTGATGCGCACCAGTGCCCAGGCGGTGGCGTTGCAGGTGTCGTCGCTGGCGCAGGCGCCCATGGCCCATCTGGACCGCCGGGCACTGATGCGCACGGCCCAGGCCGGCGCCTCGCAGCCGCACATCCACCAGGTCCAGATCGTGAGCGAGGACGGCGAGATCCTGGCCGATGCCGTGACCACCGACCTGCAGCGCGGCCGCGGCCTGATCGTGTCGGCGCCCATTCCCGGTGAAGGCGGGCGCAGCCGTGGCTCGGTGATCGTCGAGATCAGCCTGGCCGAGGTGGCGGCGGCGCGGAAGGCCATCTTCTTCAACGTCCTGCTGGTCCTGGCCGCCATCGTGGCGGGCGTGGGGCTCGCCGGATGGTGGGCGGCGCGGCGCATCAGCGCGCCGATCCAGGCCCTTGGCGAGGCGGTGGACCGTCTGGGCGCCGGCGAAGACGCGCGCGTGCAGGTCGCAGGCACATCGGAAGTGCGGCGACTCCAGCGTGGCTTCAACCAGGCCGCCGAGGCACTGGCCGAAAGCCGCCGCCTGCTTCAAAGCCGCATCGGCGAAGCCACGGCCGAGCTGGCGCGCAAGAACCAGCAGCTGGAAGTGGCCAGCCAGTCCAAGACCCGCCTGCTGGCTGCCGCCAGCCACGACCTGCGCCAGCCGCTGCATGCGCTCACCCTCTTTTCCGACGGGCTGTCCAGTGGCGAGACGGACCCGGCCCGCCTGGCGCGCATCGGCCACATCCGCGAATGCGTGGATTCGCTGGACCGGCTTTTCTCGGAGCTGCTGAACCTGTCGCAGCTCGACGCGGGCGTGCTGCAGCCGCAATGGAGCGACTTTGCGCTGGACCGCCTGTTCGACGAGGTCAGCCGCAACTTCCGCAACGTGGCCGAGCAGCAGGGCTTGCGCCTGGTGGTGCGCAAGACCGACCTGTGGGTGCGCTGCGACTACGTGATGCTTTCGCGCATCCTCAACAACCTGGTGTCGAACGCGCTGCGCCACACGCACCAGGGCGGCGTGCTGGTCGGCGCGCGCAGGCGCGGACGCGGCGTGCGCATCGAGGTGTGGGACACCGGCGTCGGCATCGATGCGCAGCACCACGAACGGGTGTTCGAGGAGTTCTTCCAGATCGATCCGCAGCGCAAGAACGGCGCGACGCGCGGCATGGGCCTGGGCCTGTCCACCGTCAAGCGCCTGGCAGCCCTGCTGAACACGCGCGTGGAGCTCAATTCCGAGCCGGGCCGCGGCACCGGCATTCGCTTGCTCGTCCGCGCGGCCGAGCCAGTGGCCGAAGCCATCCCTTCCGAGCCGATCCCGCTGGAGTCCGGCGGCGCGGCCGCCGAGAGCCTGGAGGGCGTGCGGGTGCTGGTGATCGACGACGAGCGCACCATTCTCGAAGGGCTACAGGTGGTGCTGTCCAACTGGGGCATGCAGGTCATGGCTGCGCAAACCCGCGCCGAGGCGCTGGCACTGGCCGACCGCTGGGACTCGCCGCCGGATGCGGTGGTTTCGGACCTGCTCCTGCAAGGCGGCGACAACGGCCTGGACGTGCTGGGCGCGCTGGAGCGCCACCCGAACGGGATTCACGCGGGAACCGCGCGCCTGCTGGTGACGGGTGAAACCAAACCCGACCGCCTGCGCGAAGTCGCGCGCGCCGGCGTGATGGTGCTCTACAAACCCGTCTCGCCACGGGCGCTGCGCCAGGCGATCGCGACGCAACTGTCGATGCTGCGCGTCACCACTTGATTCACAAATCGAGACGCCGTTGCTTCACGGGCGGCCTCGGGCTATGTCAATCGACATAGCGACGGCACGCCGACTGCGTCCGCGTGCGCGGCCATAAGCCCTCTGCCTTATCGCGCGGATGCAAGCCCATCTCTACAGTGGCAGGACATTCTTCGCGGTGAATATTCACATGAATTTCGAGACATGCGGGGCCGGGACCATGCGGGTCCTGGTGGCCGCTTCGCTCCTGCTCAGCTTGCTGCCGACCCTGGCGCATGCGGCGTCGGTGCGCATGACCGTGCTTGCCACGGGCAGCCAGGCCGAGGGCGAATTCGTTCAGCAGCTGCGTGACCTGCAGGAGCCGGGTACCAGCTTCGAGGTGGTGCGCCTGGGCGCTGGCGGCCAGGCAGAAGGTGCCCAGTCCGGCAAGTCGCAACCGGCCGTGGCGCTGGTGGCGGAACCCGAGGACGAGCAAGGCGTCAACGCCGGCGTGCGCACGCGCGGCGCGCCCATCAGCGCCGGCACGGCGTCATCGACGGGCCGCGTCACGGTGGCGGTGGGACCGCAGGCAGCGCGCTCCGCCGTGGAGCGTCAAGGCAGCGGGCCGCTGGTCCTGGCGATGTTGAGCCGCACGGAATACGAACAGATCAGGTCCGCGTCGACGTGGCCGGCCGGCCGGCGCGTCGGCGTGCTGCTGCGCGAGCCGCCCATGGCCGCACAGCTCGCGCTGGTGGGTGCGACGCTTCCCGATCGGCGCCGGCTCGGCGTGCTGGCCGCGGCCCAATCCGAGGCGCTGGTGCATGAACTGGAGCGCGCGGCCGGATCGGACTGGACCTTGCGAGTCTCCACCGTCGCCGACGTCCAATCCATCGGGCCTGCCTTGCATGTGGTGCTCAAGGACTGCGATGCGGTGATGCTGTTGCCCGACGCGATCGGCAACGACCCCACGGCCACCGCCGCGGTGCTGCGCGCCGCCGCGACCGCAGGGGTGCCGGTGTTCGGCTCGACCGATGCCATCGTGCGTTCGGGTGCGCTGGCAGCGGCGCTGTCGAGCCCGGCGCAGATGGCCGCGCAGACGCAGGAAATCGGGGAGCGCCTGTCGACCGGCGCCTCGGGCGCCACGGTCGAAGCGGCCCGCCCCACGCTCGTCAGTGTCAACAGCAACGTCGCGCGCAGCCTGGGCCTGCGCCTGCCGAGCGAGGACGAACTGGCACGGCGAATCGGTGGTGCGAGATGACCTGGTCGACAAGATGCGGCACGGAGGCGCGCTGATGTTCCCCGCCGCGCACGCCGCGCCCGGACGCGCCGCGCCCGCGGCGTCGTCGTCCGCTGCATCGCCTGATCTGCCGGAAGAATCGTCGGCGCAGGAACCCGCATCCGCCTTCGTTCCCGCCGCGCAGACGCAGGACCCCGCAACGGCCGGCCACCACGCGATCGTGATGACCGGCAGCCTGAGGCGCGATCTGCGGCGCCTGGGCGTGGCGCCATGCGCGGCGGCGGCGCTGGCGCTCACCGCCTGGTTCACGCACGAAAGGCTGGATGCGCTCGACCGCTCCTTCAATGCCGAAGGACAGGCCATCGCACGCCAGGTCGCCTCGATGTCCGACCTGAGCCTGTATGCCGGCGACCTCCCCGCCCTGCAGAACCTGGCCAACTCGGCGCTGCGCGCGAGCCAGGTGCGGCGGGTGGAGATCAGCAACAACGCCGGCGTCTTCGTGAGCGCCGGCCAGGCTGCCGACAACCTGGAGCAGCTGCGCGTGTTCACCGCGCCGGTGCAACTGCGCGATGTCTCGGGTGCCAGCACCTTCGCGCCACCGGGCAATGGCGCCGGCGCCAACAGCTTCACCCCTGCCGGCGCCAAAGCACCGATCGGCCTGGTGCAGACCTTCCGCGACACCGCCAGCCTGGACCGGGAGCGCGATCGCTCCCTGCTCGCCGGCATCGGCATCGCGCTGATCGCGCTGCTGGTGGCCTGGGCGTCGGTGCGGCACATGGCGCGCACCGTGTCGCGGCCGCTGCGCCGCATCTCGCAGGCCGTGGCAGCGTTGGAAGCCGGTCACTTCGACGCGCGCTGCGACGTCACGGCACCGCCTCCCAAGGCCGGCGCCGAAGGCGGCCAGGTGCATGAGTTGGCCAGCCTCGCGCACGACATCAACCGCCTGGCCGAGCGGCTGGCCCACAACCACCAGGCCAGCGAACAACGCGTTCGCGAGGCGACCGCCGTCGCGCTGCAGCGAATGGCCGAGGCCGAACAGGCTGCGTTGTCGCGCGCCCGCTTCCTGGCCGCCGCCAGCCACGACTTGCGACAGCCGCTGCACGCCATGGGCCTGTTCATCGACGGCTTGCTGCCGGGCGCCAGCGATGCGCAACGCCCCTCGGTGCTTCGCCTGCAGGAAAGCACGCAATTCATGAGCGTGCTGCTCGACGACCTGCTGGAAGTCTCGCGCCTCGATGCGCAGGTGCTCACGCCCCAGTTGAGCGCCGTGTCGCTCGACGCGCTGTTCGAGCAACTGGCCGCGCAGCATGGCGCGTCGGCGGCGCAATCGCAGGTGCGCATGGTCTGGCGGCCGGCGGGTCGCGTGGTGCACACCGATCCGGCGCTCCTGCTTCGCATCGTGAGCAACCTGATCGGCAATGCCATCCGCCATGCGCCACCCGAAGGCACGGTGCTGGTGGCAGCCCGCCGTGGCGCGCGGCCGGGCACCGTGCGCATCGAGGTGCGCGACAACGGCATCGGCATCGCGCCCATCCACCAGCAGCGCATCTTCGAAGAGTTCTACCAGGTGGCCAACACCGAGCGCGATCGGCGCCAGGGCTTCGGACTGGGCCTGTCCATCTGTGCCCGAGCTGCGGCGCTGCTGGACACGCGGATCGAACTGCGCTCCGCCCTGCTCGAGGGCAGCGTCTTTTCGGTCACGCTGCCGCACGCGCGGCAAGCGCCCGCCATCCGGCCGCCAGCGCCGGCGCCGGCGGGCGCACCGCTCAATGGCCTGCGTTGCCTGGTGGTGGACGACGACGACGCCATCCTGCAGGCCACGCACCAGATGCTCTACCAATGGGGCTGCCAGCCGGTGTGTACCGAAACGGTGGCCGACGCGATCGCGTTGATGGCCGACCCGGGAACCGTCTTCGACGTGATCCTGTGCGATCTTCAGTTGGCCGGCGCCGACGACGGCCTGGCCGTCATCGAGTCCGCGCGCAGCCTGCAGCCCGCCGCGTTGGCGGTGCTCATCTCCGGCGCCACCGGGCCGGAATCGTTGAAGCAGTTGCGCGAACACGGGGTGCGCCTTCTGACCAAGCCGGTGGCGCCGGCCAAGTTGCGCGCGCTGCTGACCACCTTGCGGCAAGGCACGCCGCCCGCACCCGCGCATGCCTGACGCCCAGGCCCTGGCGAAGGTCCGCCCCTGGATCGCCACGCCCAGCTACACCGGCGGACTGACGACCGGCTACGTGCGCAGCCTGCTGGGGCTGGTGGGCCAGGCCTATGCGCATGGCTTTGCGATGAACACGCGCTTCCTGGATGGCGACAGCCTCGTGCCGAGGGCGCGCAATCGGATGGCGGCCGAGTTCCTGGCCGACGCGCGCTGGACCCATCTGTTCTGGATCGATGCCGACATCGGCTTCGAGCCCGAGTCCGCGCTGCGACTGCTGAGCTCCGGGCACGATGTGGTGGCCGGCGTGTATCCGCACAAGATCGATGGCTGGCCCGCGCAAGGGCTCGAAGCGCCTCTGCCCGCCGGCAGCCACCGCGAAGACTTCGAGGCGCGCTACGCGAGCTTTCCGGCCAACCTGTTGCGCCACTCGCCGGCCGAGGTGGATGCCGACGGATTTCTCGAAGTCCTGGATGCGCCCACCGGCTTCATGCTGATCGCCCGCCACGTGCTGGAACGCATGGCGCGCGAGTTGCCAGAGCTGCGCTACACGCCCGATACCAGCGGCCATCCTTCCCTGGCAGGCAGTCAGCCGGCGAGCCTGGCACACCATCGCTTCTTCGACGTGATGGCCGAGCCCGCCAACGGCCGCTACCTGAGCGAGGACTACGCCTTCTGCCGTCGCTGGCAGTCCATCGGCGGCAAGGTGCACGTCGATACCCGGTCGCGCCTGACGCACCAGGGTCACAAGGTCTACACCGGCGACTTCGGACTCGCGCTGGGCGTTCGCGGGGGCTGAATCCCGCAGCGCCGGCCCCGCTTGCGCCCGACGGCGCGCCGCAGTTCAGAAGTCGCCGCAGGAATTGGAGCGTTGCGTGTCCAGGCAGCTGGTGAGATTGGGCCGCGTGCGCACGATCGACCATTCGCGCGCCAGCACGTCGTTGCCCTGCAGTGCCCGACCGCCGTCCAGCGGCCCAGTGGCCAGACAGATGGGCGCGACGCCGATGTTGCGGTCGTACACCCAGGTGTTGGGCTCGTCGCGCAGCACGTCGACGAAGCGCGCCAGCGCAGGCGGCGCCACCGTCCCCGTCGGCGACTGGCTCACGATGGTCTGCAGCGCTTGCAGCACCTGCAGCCTGCCCGGCACCACGTTGACGGCATAGCCCGCGGCCGACGCCGCCGTGGCGTCGATGGCATAGAGGCCGGGCGGACTGCCGGCGTCGGCCAGCGTGCTGTACGTGGCGGTGATGCCGTTGTCGCCGTCGCCCAGGATCAGCCCCGCCAGGGTGTAGCCGAAGGCGGGATTGGCGGTGCCGACCGTGCGCACGAAGTCGCCGACCGTCAGCGTCAGGGTGGGCTGCTGCCGATAGATGAAGTGGTTGTCGCCCGGCGTGATGGTGACCCCGCAGGTGCCCAGGAAGGCGCAGTTGTAGTAGTTGGGGAAGAGCCCGGAGCCGGCGAGGCCGCCGCGCGTTTCGCCCACCCAGGTGTCGGCCCAGATGCGCCAGGGCGCGCCGGACAGGCTGCCGCCGCCTACGTTCTGGAAAGTGTTGGCCGCCACCAGGTCGGCGCCGTTGACGCTGCTCACCGCCGTATCGAGCAGCAGGTCGCCGGTGAGCGTGCGCACGAGCACGGTGTCCGCCGCCATGGAGTTGGCGGTGACGGGCAACGGCGCCTCGCTTGCCGCGTTCCAGCCGGTTATAGAGACCGCGCCCACGCGCAGCGTGCCGGCGTTGACGAACTCGAAACGCCCTGCGGCGCCGCCACCCAGCGTGGTCGCGCTGACGTTGTTCTGCGCATCCGACAGGATGACGTCGCCGCCATAGGACTGCGCGAGCAGCGTGCCGGCCGTGACATTCGCGCCCGCTGCCTGCGTGATGCTGCCGCCGCTGATGAGGCCCAACTGCGGCGCCGACACGGGCGCCAGCAGCGAGATGCCGCCACCGCCACCGTTTTGCAGCGTCAGCGGCACGCTCGATGCGATGGGCGTCTCGACGCTGATCGCGCCGGCGTGGACATCGCTGCCGAAGACCATCGAAGCCGCAGAGATGCGGGTGAGTTCGTCGGCTGAGATGTCGAAGCCGGTGCCGCCGAGCGGAGAAAGCACGATCGGATTGGCCAGGCGATCGACGCCTGCGCCGCTGGCGGCATCGACCCCACCGGGCCGCAGGTTGAGCACGCCGCCCGCGCGGACTGTGCCGCCCACGGCCAGCGCATCGCTGCTGCCATCGTTGGCGGCACGCAGCACGACGTTGCCATTGCCGTCGATGCTCGACGCCGGCGTCAGCAGGGAACCTGCGGTTTCGAGCGCCGTCACGAGCACGCCGGCACCGTTGCCTTGCGTCTCGCCGGTCACCTCGATCCGCCCGGTGCCGGTGGCGCTGACCAGCGCGCCGTTCGACAGCGAAACGCCAGCGCCGCGATTGCTCACGTCCGGGCCCGGAACCGCCAGCGCGACCAGGGGCGGCAACGGGTCCGGACCGCCGGTGCGCAGGCCCCGCACCGCGATGTTGCCGGTGGCCGTCTGCACGCTGGCGCCGTTGATGCTCACGCCGTGGCTGGCGCCGTCGCCGCTGTTGCTGCTGTAGGCGCCGATGCCGGTAATGGTGACGTTGCCGCTGGTGGTCTGGATACCGCCGATGCCCTGCGGCGCGTACACGCGCACGCCGCTTCCGATGTTGGTCCGGCCCAGGACGTCCACGTTGCCGGTCGACGTGGCGATGGTGCTGCCGTTGATGTCGACCGCCGCGGTGGTGAAGACGGAGCCTTCGCCGACCAGCGCGGTGATCTGCGGCACCTGCAGGCTCACATTGCCGCCGGCATTGGCATCGCTGCCGCCCGCTCGCGTGTCGATCTTGCTGTTGACCAGGCAGATCGTGCAGTTGTTGAAGTTGCCGCCCAGCGCCGTCATGCTGACGTTGCCGCCATTGGTGAGGATGCTGCCGCCGTAGTAGATGCCGCCCGTGCTGCCGCTCAGCCCGGCGGCGAATTCGACGCCCAGGGGCGCGCTGGTGGCGCGGATCTGCGTATCGCCGTTGTTCGCCACGATGTCGCGCTGCGCTTCCAGGCGCAGCGTGACCGGCGCCGTGCCCGTGTCGACGTTGATGTCCACCGCCGGATTGAAGAAGATGGACCCGGCGAACGATGACGGATCGGGCGCGCCGGTAGTGATGGTGACGCTGGTGCCGCTGTTGAGCGCGGCGTTGATGTCGCCGTCCTGGATGACCGAGTTCGCCAGCGGCACGAAGGGCAGCGAAGGCAGCGTGCCTGCCGCGGTGCCGTTCGCGATGGTGATGTCGAACGGGTCGATCAGCCAAAGGCCCGACGTGCCGGCCGGAGCCGATGCGTCGACGCGGATGCCCGACAGGTCCACGTTGGTGCCGGAGGTTTCGACGAAGCCGCCGTTGCCGCCCGTCTCGCCGCCACGGGCGCTGTAGGCGCCGTAGGCCCGAAGGTCGCCCTGCGCCACCGCGACGATGCTTCCGCCGTTGCCGCTCGCTCCCGTGGTGTCGGCGCGGATGCTGCTGTTCTGGCCGATGCCCATCGAGCCCGAGGCGCGCAGCTGCACGTTGCCGCCGCCCGTGGCGCCGCTGGCGTTGATGAAGGCGGGCGTCGGCTCGTCGGTGAAGTCGTTGGACACGCGGATGTTGCGGCCCGTGACCGAGATGCTTCCGCCCTGGCCGGTGGTGGAGGACACGTCGAGCATCGAGATGGGGCCGCCTTCGGAGTCGTCGACATAACTCATGCCGATGTCCGAGCCCCTGCCGTCGATGTTGACCCGCCCGCCGGCCGTCGAGATGGCGCCGTTGCCGAAGGTGCCTGCGACGTTCACGCCGTACGAAGGATAGGTGTCCGGCGATACCGTGATCGCGCCGCTCGACGGATCGAGGTTCACGGTGAAGGCATTGCTGCCCGCCGTCCCGGCGATGTCGATCTGCCGGCCGGCCCCGGCGGTCACGTTGGTGTCGAACAGCGCGACGCCGTGCGAGCCGCCCATGATGGCCGAGTTGCTGCCCGACAGCAGGAAGTTCTGGAACGTGGGGTTGTTGCCCAGTTCGGTCAGGTCCGAGCCCTGGCCGTCGATGCGCACGTTGCCGCCGGTCGCGATATTGGTGCCGACCAGCACCACGCCGCCACCGCCGCCTGCGTCGCCGTTGGTGGTCGACAAGTCCAGGCCCACCTCCGGGAACACCGCCGGATCGGCACTCGTCCAGCCGCGCGTGCTGCCGGTGAGCGTGATGTTGCCGCTGCTCGATTCGATGCTGGGGTTGTAGAAGCGCCCGCTGTTGTCCATATAGACGCCCGAAGCGGCAAGGCCGCCGCGTCCGTCCAATTCGATGTTCCCGCTGCCCGTGCGAAGCACACTGCTTTGCAGGCCCACACCGACGCCGCTTCTGGCGATCGCGCCTTCGGTGAACACCGTTGTGCCCTGCCCGCGCAGGATGATGTCGCCCGCGCCGCTGCATGCCGTCTGCCCGGCCGCGCAGGTCGACAGGAGCGAATCTCTCACCCTGACGCCGGCGCTGTCCGAGCCGCGGCCCTCGTCGAGCGAGAAGCCGACGGCACGCCCCTTGTCGGGGTCGCTCTGCCCATAGACACGGATGCGGCCGCCATTGGTCTCGACCGTCGACTGGATGATCAGGACCGTACCGCCGCTCGTCGTGCCCCCTTGCTGGATCGGCAGGGTGTCCGGCAGCGCGGCGCCCACGGCATCGGCGTTCATGTCGATGTTCAGCGCGCCGCTGCTCGACCCGACCGTGGCCAGACCCAGTAGCAGGTTGCGCGAAGAATTGAGCGTCAGCGTGGTGTCCCCGCCCTCGGTCTTGGCAACGTTCGCAGCCTCGAACACGAGTCCGGTCCCGACGGAGCTGCGCCCCTGGTCGACTTCCGCCGCCTGCGCATCCGTGGTGAGCACGACATCCGTGTTGCGGCCGAGCGCACGACCCAGGGCGCCCGAATTGACGATGCTGCCGCCCGTGCCGGACGCGTAGCTGCCACTGCCCTCCTCGACGGCGGGTGGAAGGTCGCTCACCGTCAGGTCCTGGCGCGAATTGACGGTCCACGTGCCGTTGGCGCCCCCATTGCCGCCGGCATTGATCTGCGCGGTGGCGTCGACGTCCACGCGCGGGGCGGAGGTGTTGATCCTGCCGCCCGGCCCGGTGCCGCTGGCGCTCACGTCCAGGGTCCCGGCGACGAGCATGCTGTTGTTTCGCTCGGGCAATTGCTGGAAGTTGGCGGCGGTGGGATCGGGGCCGGCGCCCAGGATGATCTCGCCGCCGCGGCTTTGCAGCGAGCGCGCCTGCAGCAGGCCCTGCTGGTTCACCACCTGCGCCCTGGCCGTCGACGCCGCCTGCATGGCAACGCGCCCGCCGTCCGCCGTGATGCTGCCCAGGTTCTCCACCAGCGCCTGCGTGGCTTGCGAATCGGCCGGGATCGTGAACCGGGTGAGCCCGTCGCCCTCGAAATCGACCGTGACCTTTCGTGCCGACACCAGCGCGCCCGTACCGCGCGCCACGTTGATGGCGCCCTGGTTGCTGACCGACGCGCCCATGAGCGCAGCCACGCCGCCTTCGCCGACGTTGATCGTGCCCTGGTTGATCACCGACGCGTTGTTGCCGTCGTCACGCTCGAACACGAGCTGCTTGCTGCCGTTCATGAACGCGCTGTCGCTGGCGATGTTGAGCGTCGATGCGACAAAGCCGCCGACATTGATCGACGAATTGGGACCGAAGACGGCGCCGCTGGGGTTGATCAGGTACACATGCCCGTTGGCATTGATGGCGCCGTCGATCTGCGAGGTGGGGCCACCCACCAGCACCCGATTGAGCAGCACGCTGGCCGCGCTCGGCTGGGCCACGTTGACCTGGTTGCCCGTACCCACATTGAAGCTCTGCCATTCCATGATGGCGCGCGGCGTGTCCTGCTGGATCCTCATCACGTTCGGCGGCGAGCCAGGCTGCACCGCCGCCGTGCCCTGCACCGCCACGCCGCTGCCCACGGGCAGCGTCTGTGCCAACGCCGGCGTCAGGCCCAGGCAGATCAGGCTCAGCGCCAGCGGGCGCAGGCGAAGGGGCGGCATGGCCGTCGCGCGCCGGCTGCGCAGGGTGCCGGTCGCCAGCGAACGGGTACGGGATGAGCTTTGGGGGGATTGCATGACCGTCGGCCTAGAAGAACTTCTGGAACTGCACGAACAGGCGCGGGTTGTGGCCACCGCCATCGGTGATCGCCTCGCGCGTGCCGGCGCGCCATGCCAGGGTGGCGTTGAGCAGGAAGTTGTTGGGGCGCGCCCATGACACGCCCAGACCTGCGCCGCGCAGGCTCTGGGTGTTGTCCAGGCCGGGAATGGCCAGCGGGTCGTGCGACACCTTGCCGCGTGCCGCGTCGTAGAAGACGAAGGGCGTCCATTCGTCGTTGAGCGACCAGCGCCATTCGATGGTGCCCAGCAAGCCTTCGTCCACCAGCAGCTCGCCCGACGGGTAGGCGCGCACCGCGCGAGCGCCGCCGAGCGACAGCTTCTGCGATGCATCGAGGTTCTTGTCGGCCATCTGCCCGCCCAGGCTCAGGTACAGCGAATGGCGCGGGAACATCGACTGCAGGCGCGAGAAGCGGAAGGTCAGCTTGTCGAAGCTGCCTTCGGTGCCCAGGCCGAAGGCGCTCTGGTCGAACTGCTCCGAGGCCTGGTCCCGCAAGTCCAGCTTGCCGTGATAGAGCGTGCCCGAGCTCGACCAGTAGCCGCCGCCGAAAAGATCGTCGCGCAGCTCCCAGGCCCATCCCAGCCCGAGTCCGTAGACGCGTTTCTTCGGGTTGAAGTTGACGGCGTCGTAGTGGTCCGACAGATCCTGCATGTCCGCGCCCAGGCGCATGAACAGGTTGTGGCGGCGCGAGCGGATCACCGGATAGTTGAGCGAGGCGTCGACGATGTCCGCCGTGCCGTGCGCGTCCAGGTTGACGAAGTCGCCGCCCAGTTCGTACTGCACATGCGCCGCGCCGATGCCTGCACGCAGGCCGGAACTGCCGATCGGCGCCTCGTACGAAGCCCGGCCGAACACCATGCCGCTGCTGTCGGCGCCGATCAGGCGCAAGTCGATGTTGTCGCCGATGCCGAAGGGGCTGAGCCAGCGCGCCGTCGCACCCAGGCGATAGCGGCCGGTCTCCTCGGTGCCGTGGTTGTCCGCATCCACGGCGAACTCCCAGCGGCGTGCGGCCACCACATCGACGGTGAGGTCGGTGGTGCCTGGCTGCGCGCCCTCCTGCAGCGTGGAGCTGACGCGCAGGCCCGGCTGGTCCGACAGCAGCAGCATGGCGCGTTCGTAGCGCTGCGTGTCCAGTGCGCCGCCGACGGGGATGGCCTGGAGGAAGGCACGCACGCGTTCTTCCTTGATCGGCGCATCGGGCGCGACGTTGACGTTGACCTGGCCAAGCCGGCCTTCGATCACGCTGATCTCGACCACGCCCCCCTCGACCTTCTGGACGGGCACCAGGGCCTGCGCCAGGAAATAGCCGCGGTCGCGATAGATCTGGGTAATGGCGCCGGCCATCGTCTGCAGATCGGTGAGCGTCACGTCGCGGCCGATGTAGGGCTGCAGCGCCGGACGAAGCTCGTCCGCGCCGAGCGCGTTGGCGCCCTTGAGCCGCACGTCGTTCAGGCGGAAGCTCGCCTGCGGCCCAGTGGGCGCAGCCGGCAGCGCCTGCGTGGGCGCGCCAGGCGAGCCCTGGGACAGCACATCGTCTTCACGCCGGCATTGCGTGCACGGGTTCTGCGTCGGCGTGAGCGTGGTGCTTTCGATGCGCTGGGTCTGGGCTTGCGCCTGCGGCAGCGCGGCAGCCCAGCACAGGCTGGCGACTCCGGCAATCTGCAAGGCCCGGGTCAAGGGCGAAGCATGTGCATTCATGCGGCGCCTCCGCCGACGGTCATGCGCCAGTTGCCGATCAGATTGAACGGCGCCCAATAGAAGGGATGCGCCAGCTTGGGATTGCGCAGCACTGCGGTCTGCGCCGCCTGCATCGCGCGTTGGGCATCGCGGCCCTTGGCCAGTTCTCCGTAGAACGTGCTCATCAGCAACTCGGTGGCGTCGTCCGACACCGGCCACAGCGAGGCGATCATGGCGTTGGCGCCGGCCATCAGGAACGAACGCGGAAAGCCCAGCACCTCGTCGCCGCGTGCGATGCGGCCAAGGCCGGATTCGCAGGCCGAGAGCGTGACCAGCGATGTGTTGCCCATCTTCATGTCCAGGATCTCGTGTGCTTCGAGGAAGTTCTGGCGGCCGCCTTCGTTGGCCAGCAGGATGCGCGAATAGAGCGGGTCGACCTGGTCGGCCTCCGCATGCGCCGCCACATGCACCACGGGAGCGTCGGCCACCGCCTTGCGGAACTGCGTCTTGTTGGCGGCGGCGCCCAGGAAGACCTCGTTGCGCGGGAACAGCGTGGCCAGTTGCTTGACCTCGACCTCGGCGCCGGGCAGCTCGTATTTCTCGGCGATCTTCGGGTTGCCGAAAGCCACCAGGTCGGCCGGCGTCTGCGAGCCGCGCTGGGCCAACTGCAAGGCGATGCCCATCGACGGGACCACCGAGACGGGGTGCGTCTCGATCAGGTAGCGGCCGTTGACGCGAAGCGCCTGGAAAGGCAGGTAGTGCAACGGACCATGGGGGACGACCACCAGCCGCTGGCCGTCCGCCAGGCCCAGCGGACCGATGATCGCGGCGCCCAGCCGCTCGGCATTGGTGACGGCGCCGCGGCGCCCGCGCACCACCGAATTGCGAAAGCCCTCCACCAGTTCGCCCAGCTCGTCGCGCTTGATCGGCACGGCATGCGAGCGCACGCCGCTGGCGCTGATGACCCAGACCTGGAGCCGATCGGGCAGCGCATGGAATTCCACCACGCGCTCGTCGGGACGCAGGGCGCGCTGCATGGCGGTCAGATCGGGCGCGTCGGCCGACAGCGTGCCGGTGCTGGCTCGGCCGCGCACGGCGTCGAGCAGCGCGCGCGAGCGGCTGCGCTCGCTCACTTCCAGGGCGCGCCCGTCGTCGCCCAGTTCGCTGTACAGGCCGATGGCTCGGTCGAAGATGGACTGCACGTCGGAGAACAGCCCCATCTTGAATTCTTCGCTGCGGAAACGCGCACGCACCGTGTCGATGGCGGCCAGGGCCTTGCCGGCCGCATCGGCAGCGGCCTGCTTGTTGCCCAGGGACTGCTCGGCGCGCGAGACGCCGTCCCAGGCCCACATGCGGTAGTAGGAGGCGTCGATGCCTGTCTTCTGGGTGGCTTGCTCGCGATACAACTCGCGCGCCATCTCGGCGTTGCCTTCGGCCAGCAACAGTTTGGCCTGCGTGCGGTCGAGTTGCGCGGCCAGCGATGCGTCCTTCGGCCGGGTGATCGAGTCGATCACTTCACGCGCACGCTTGAGCTGTCCAGCATCCACCAGGGCATTGGCGAGCGAGGCCTGGACCAGCGGCTTGTAGCGCTCGGAGCTGCCGGCCAGCGCCGTGTCGTAGCTGAGCACGGCCGCCGCATAGTCGCCCCGGCGGGTCTGCACGTCGCCGACCACCTTGTTGGCGGGGCCGACGACCTGGGTGGGGTTCTTGACCGGAAGCCGGAGCGCGTCGCGCGCAAACTGCTCGGCCTTTTCCAATTGCCCCGAATAGCTGTAGGTGATGGCCAGGTCGCGATTGGCGTAGGCCAGTAGCTCCGGATCGCGTGTGGTGTTGGCCAGGTGCAGCGCCTTGCTTGCCGCCCGCACGCTTTGGCGGAAGTTGCCGCCTTCGGCCAGCGCGATGGCCTGGCTGCAGTACTGGTAGCCCGAGAGCTTGAGATCGTCCTGCGAGTAGAGGATGGCGCCGTCGTTGGTGAGCGCGAAGACGGTGTCGACGTCTTCCAGCCTCGCCTTCTCCATGCGTGCGGCAGCGGCTTCGGCGTCGGGCGCGCCGGCCTGCGCAAGCGCAGCGGCTGGCCCGGCGAGCGCTGCCGCCACGGTCAGCATTCCAAAGGTACCGCGCCATCGCACCTTGAATTCACGGGTGACGGTGTCGGTGCTAGTCCGGCAAGAATTCATGGAACCCCCAGGCACAGGCCTGGGCGGTGTCCTCGATCGACCCCTCAATCGACGCGCGGCAGCGCGCGCCGTTCCCAAAAAACCTGTGCGGCGCAGTCTAGGTGGGGGGTAGTGGAGCGAACATTCTCAAGACGGTCTAGCGCTAAAGGCTTAGCGGGCGCACGCTCACATCGGCACCACCCGAATTTCGAGCGCAAGGGCACCCGGACTCGATGCATTTCGTAACGCATCGATCGAGCGCCAGGGCTGCCGGCCTGCTCGCGAGGTTCGCTGCGAGCGGGGCTGTTCAGTTGGCCTTGGCCTTGGCTTCGGCTTTGTCCTTTGCGGTCGGCGCAGGGGGCACATACCCGAGCTTGCGCATCGCCGAGGCCAGGCCGTTGCGGCTTTTCTCCATTTCGGTCCAAGGTCCATTGCCCACGCTGCGCCTCGCGTCGACGTCCGCCAACGTCCAATGCGCGCCCGACTCCAACGACGAGAGCTCGCTCCAATCCACCGGCACCGAAACGCCCAGCCCCGGCCGCGCGCGCACCGACCATGCCGACACGGTGGTGGCGCCGAAGCCGTTGCGCAGGTAGTCGACAAAAATCTTGCCGACACGATTTCGCGGGCCGCTGATCGCCACGAAGCGGTCGGGAAGATGCTGGGCCAAATGCTGAACGATGGCCTGCGAGAAGCCTTTGACCGCATCCCAGTCGTAGTGACGGCGCACGGGCACGACCACATGCAGGCCCTTGCCGCCGCTGGTCTTGAGGAACGCGGCCAGGCCCAACTCGTCCAGCAGCGCATGCACCAGTTGCGCAGCCTCGATCACGCGCGGCCAGCCCAGGCCCTCCCCGGGATCGAGATCGAGGCAGAAGCGGTCCGGCCGGTCGATGGCGCGCGACGTCGCGTTCCAGGTGTGCAGCTCGATGGTGTTCATCTGCGCGACAGACAACAGCGCCTCGGCCTGGTCGATCTGCAACAGGCTGGGATGACCCGGGTCCAGCGCCCGATCGAGTTGCGTGACGTGCGGCAACTCGCGTCCCTGCGCATGCTTCTGGAAGAACAACTCGCCGCCCACGCCGTCGGGCGCGCGCACCAGCGACACCGGCCGGCCTTTCAGGTGCGGCAGGATGAGCGGCGCGACGCGCGCGTAGTAGTCGACCAATGCGCCCTTGGTGCTGCCGCTGGCGCTGTCGATCACGCGGTCGGCGTTGGTGATGCGGATCGAGGGCGGCGCGGTGCGGGCTGCCTGGCTCGCTCCGGCCTTTTGGGCGGGCAAAGGGGCAGGCGCAGCGGCAAGCTCGGTCGCTCGTTCCCGTCGAACCTGGCGGGCGGGCTTGTCGTCACGCAGGCCCTGGAAGACAGGATGACGCAGGTGGCTGTCGCGCGTCCAGCCCGCGAACGCGATCTCGGCCACCAGGCTGGGCTTGGCGAACTGCTTGACCTTCACCGTGCCGGGCAAGGGGTCGGCGAAGGGCGACTTGGGGCTGGCCAGCTTGTCGAGTCGCTCGCGAACGTCGGCCAAACGTGCCTGGTCGAACCCCGTACCCACGCTGCCGCAATACCGGAGCTGTCCAGCGTCGTCGTGCACGCCCAGGAGCAGCGCGCCGAAGTCGGTGCGCCCGCCCTGGGGCCGCGTGTAGCCGCCCACCACGAACTCCTGGCGCGAGCCGCCCTTGAGCTTGATCCAATGCGGCGAGCGCGTCGAGACATAGTGTGCGTCGCGCCGCTTGCCCACGATGCCCTCGAAGCCCAGGCGCGTGGCCGCCACCAGCATGTCGCGCGGATCGGCATCGAAGGCTTCGCTCACCCGCAGCATGGGCGGCGAATCGGCCCCCAGCAGCCCTGGCAACAGCACGCTGCGCTGCTCGAAGGGCAGGCCACGCAGATCGCGCCCGTCGAGAAACGGCACATCGAAGATCCAGTAGACGATGTTGGCCGTGGAGCCGCTGTCGAATGCGTTCTGCAGCGCCTGGAAGTCGGGCGCGCCGTCTTCGTCCTCCACCACGATTTCGCCGTCGATCCAGCCCGACTTGAGCGACAGCGTGCGCAGGGCCTTGGCCAATTGCGGCAGCTTGTCGGTCCAATCGTGGCCGTTGCGAGTGAAGCATTTGACCGATCGGCCGTCGATGCGGCACAGCAGCCGGTAGCCGTCGTACTTGAGTTCGTAGAGCCAATCGCCCGGGGTCGGCGGCGGGCCGGCAGCGAGCGTGGCGAGTTGGGGCGAGAGCTTGGCAGGCAGCGCGGCGCGCGGCGGTTCGAGCACGGGCGGATCGGCTTCGGATGGCGTTGCTGCGGCCGCGGGCGCAGCCGGCGCCGATGTCGTCTTGCCGGCCTTCGCCCTGGGCGTGGCCAGGACGCTGCCTGGCTCGGCCACCAGCACGTCGTAGTCGTCCAGTGGCCGGGCTTGCCCATCGCGTTCCTTGATGAGCAGCCAAGGCTGCTTGCCGTTGGCGCCTTCGCCGTCACGGCCACGGATGCGCACCAGCACCCAGCGCCCGTGCAGCTTGTGGCCCTGCAGGTCGAACTTGAGGTCGCCCTTGGCCAAGCCTTCGTGCGGATCACCCACCGGCAGCCATGTGCCGTTGTCCCAGACGATGACGGTGCCAGCGCCATAGTTGCCCGGCGGGATGGTGCCCTCGAACCCGCCGTAGGTCAGCGGATGGTCTTCCACCTCCACCGCCATGCGCTTCACCTTGGGGTCGAGGCAGGGGCCTTTGGGCACGGCCCAGCTCAGAAGGCGGCCATCCAGTTCCAGCCTGAAGTCGTAGTGCAATTGCCGCGCGTGGTGCTTCTGAACGACGAAGGACAGCGCCTTGCTCGAAGCGCTCGCCTTGCCGCCGCGCGGCTCCGGGCTGCGCGTGAAGTCGCGCTTGCGATCGTAGGTGTCGAGGGTCGATGCGCGCTTGGCCATGCTGGCTTCAGGCAGCGCGCCGTTCCTGCTCGGCGGCCTTGGACTTTCTGGGCGGCGCCTTCTTCCGCGCAGCCGTCCCGGTGGCGGAACGCTTGGAAGCGCGCTTGGTCGAGGTCTTGGCTGCTGCCTTTGTCGAAGTCTTGCCTGCGGCCTTCGTCGAAGACTTGGCTGCGCCTTTGCCCTGCCGTAGGCTGCGCTGCAGCAACTGCGTCAAGTCGACCACGTTGCTTTCTTCAGGGGCGGATTCTTCTTCCTGCGACTCCGTCACCGGACGCGCCTTGCCCGCAGCGGCCTTGCGCTTGACCAGTTCCTCGATGCGTTCGGTAAAGGCGTCGTGGTATTGCCCGGGCTCGAAGTCGTCGGCCATTTCCTCGATCAGTCGCTCGGCCATCTGCAGCTCCTTGCCACTGATGCCGGCCTTGCGTGCGCCTTCGGGGGGAAGTTCCAGCGCGCTCCAGGGGCGGATGTCCTCGCTCCAGCGCAGGAGGTTCAGCACCAGTCCGGCGCCTGAGGGAATGAGCATGGCCAGATGCTCGCGGGTCTGGATGACGACCCGGGCCACGCCCACCCGCTGGGACTTGAGCAATGCCTCGCGCAGCAGCGCATACACCTTGGCGCCGCGATCGATCGGCGCCAGGTAGTACGGCCGGTCCATGTAGATGAATGGAATGCCCTGTGCCGGCACGAACGACTCGATCTCGATCGTGCGCGTCGTGGTGGGATAGGCCTTGCCGATCTCATCGTCGCCAAGCAGCACGTAGTTGCCGCCGCCCGTGTCCACGCCCTTGGCGATGTGCTCCTTGCTCACTTCGCGGCCGGTCCGCTTGTTGATGCGCTTGTAGCCCACCGGGTCCATGGAGCGCTTGTCCAGCCAGTCGAAGTCGACGCCATGATCTCGCGTGGCCGGATACAGCGCCACCGGCACATGAACGAGGCCGAAACTGATGGCGCCCTTCCACAGGGCGCGCGGCGCACCCTTGGCGTGGGAACTCTTCTTGGGCGCTGTTCGCTTCTTGGCTGGCATCGGTCCTCCGGTCGGCAGCGCCTGCATCGGGCGCGGGTACGGCGGGCGTTCCGCAAATCCGCGAAAGCGCGCCGCTGGTGGGCTCAACACATTAGTACCGCCGATGCCGCATCGATGTAGGAATGCGGCGCCAAGCGCCCGAGGCACCTGCTCGCAGCCGGCGTCAGTCAGTCCAGCCTGCGATCGCTCAAGTGCGCGAAATAGAACCATTCGGCCCCCGCAAGCGCCTTGTCGTTCGGAAAGACGATGAAGCCATCGCGCTGCGCCTTCAGCACCTCGCCGTCGGCGCGATGGCCGATGACCTGGCCCGCCTGCACGGAGTCGAAGGTGGCCCATTCGCGCTCGAAACGGTCTCCGGCGCTCAAACGCAGCACCACGCCAGCCAGGCGCAGGACCTGCGGCGCTGGCGGCGTCTCGGCACCGGCTTCGGCGTCGATCATGCCCAGATGCCGCAGCGTGGCCAGGATGGCGCGATAGCCCACCTCTGGCGCGGCCGGGTCGCGGTGCTGTCCGCATTCCAGCGTCACGCCGTAGCCGCCGCGGCTGCGCATGTATTCGTTGGTGCCGCGGCCGAAGTCGATGGCGTCCGTGGCCAGCACTTCGCCGGCGGCGGCACGTTGCGCCAGTCCGTCGGCATAGATGTCGAGCCAGCCTTCCACGACGCGGGCCGTGCCGAGTTGCGCCGCGAGGCGGCCCTCTTCCTCCGCGCGGGAGAAGGGCTCGAGCGTGCCGGTGTTGTTGCGCGGGCCGATCATGGCAAAGGCCTCGCCCGCGCTTTCGAAGGAGTGCAGGTCGAGCAGTGCATCGTGCTGCTCGATGATCGGGCAGAGCACGTCGACGATGCGCGCCTCGTAGTCGGCGGGAGACTGCCCAGGCAGCGTCGGCCTGAAATTGCGATTGAGGTTGCGCTCGCCTTCTCGCTGTCCGCGCCGGCGCGCCAGTGGATTGGCAACCGGAACCATCGTCAACTGCCCGCTGCGCAGCACCTGCCAGCCGGCATCCAGTTCGAGGCGCAGGCGCTCGATGGCCAGCGTGCCGCAAGTTTCGTCGCCATGCACGCCCCCGATGACCAGCAGGCGCGGGCCCGGTTGCAGCGCCTTGTAGCCAAGCACCCGCAGAAGGTCGGGCACCTCGGCGACCGGCTGCGATGGATCGGGGGCGGTATCCCCCTCGAGCAGGGCACTGAATGGCGAAGTCGACATGGCGGGCAATCCTACAGGGGTGCGCACGCGCCTCCTACCCCCATCGGCCCGATGGCATGGGACAACGTTTCACCGATCAAGGCATCGATCCACGGAGAAATCAAAATGGCCCGCCCTGCAACCCAGGGGCCGTCGAACGCGCAGCAAGACGACGTGAAGACGCCCGACGAAGGAAACACCCGATCCACGCGCGGCCCCCGCCTGCCGCACGAGCATGACGAATCGGCAGACAGCCAGAAGAGCAACGCCAAGCCAGACGCCAAGGCCCGGCGCGCCCATGACGACGTGGAGCGTGGCGTGGTCGACACCGACCGGGGCCCGATGATGGACCGCCTCTACAGGGAAAAGCTCAAGCGCTGAGGCCGCAGACCTGCCGGCATGACGGCGATGGCGTTGGAAGGCGGTGTGGTCTCTTCGACGCCTCGGCCGGCTTCAGCCGAGCTTGACCTCGGCCAGGTTGCTGCGCATCTGGCTGATCACCTGGCCATAGTCCGCGGCGCCGAAGATGGCGCTGCCCGCCACGAAGGTGTCTGCGCCGGCGCTTGCCACGCGGGCGATGTTGTCGGCCTTGATGCCGCCATCCACCTCCAGCCGAATGTCGCGCCCGGTCTGCTCGATCCGCTTGCGCGCCTGCTCGACCTTGCGCAGCGCCGAATCGATGAAGCTCTGGCCGCCGAAGCCTGGGTTGACGCTCATGATGAGGATGAGGTCGATGTCGTCGATCAGCCAGTCCAGCGGCTCCAGGCCGGCGCCCGGGTTGAAGACCAGGCCGGGCTTGCTGCCCGCCGCGCGGATGGCCTGGACGCTGCGGTGCGCATGGGGCGATGCGTCCGGATGAAAGCTGATGTAGTCAGCCCCCGCCTTGGCAAAGGCACCGGCAAGGGCATCGACCGGCTCGATCATCAGGTGCACGTCGATGGGCACCGGCGTTCCGTCGGCTTTCTTCGAGTGGGGCTTGAGGGCCTGACACACCATGGGGCCGAAGGTGAGGTTCGGCACGTAGTGGTTGTCCATCACGTCGAAGTGGATCCAGTCGGCCCCGGCTGCGATCACGTCGGTGAGCTCGGCGCCCAGGCGCGCGAAATCGGCCGACAGGAGCGATGGGGCAATGCGATAGGTGGGGGCGCTGCGGGTCATGATGCTCGGGATTGTCGCAGGGTCGGTGTCGCAGGCGTCGGCTACCATGCGGGCCATGTCCCTGCCCAACTCGATCCGGGTCCTTGTGGAACCTCGCTATCTGCCCGAGCAATCGGCGCCGCGCGAGCGCATCTACACCTTCGCCTATGTCGTCACCGTCATGAACGAAGGCAAGGAGGCCGCGCAGTTGATTTCCCGACATTGGAAAATCGAGGATGCCGCCGGTCAAGCCCAAGAGGTGCAGGGGCTCGGTGTGGTCGGCCAGCAGCCGCTCATCCCGGCAGGAGAAACGTATCGTTACACAAGCGGCTGCAGACTGCAGGCAGCCACCGGAACGATGCGGGGGAGTTTCTTTTTCGTGACCGAGTCGGGACAGCGCTTCGACGTGCCCATTCCCGCCTTCGTCCTCGACGCCGGGGCGGGCGAGGAACCGCCGGTGCCGCGCGTCCTGCACTAGGCCGGCAGGCCCTAGACTCCGCGCGCCGGCTTCGGCGGCTCCCGTCGGCAAGGCATGTCGCCACCAGTGGCGACCCTGCACAAGTGCGCTTGCGCAAGATTGAATTTGGATGACACCTTTTTTCAGCAATCTCCTGGGCTTCTGGTCCCAATGGGTCCACCCCTCGGCAGGACTGCCGATGATCGTCTGGTCGCTGCTGTTGGCGGCTGCGGCCGTCGCAGGTCACTTGGTACAGCGCTACACGGGCATGCCCAAGCTGGTCGGCTACACCGCCGTGGGCGCCGTCGTGGGCTTCGCGGGCTTCGAAGGCGCGACCTGGCCGCTGCAGGGCACGGGGCTCTTCCTGCTGGAGCTGGGCGTTGCCATCGTGCTGTTCGAAGCGGGCGGACGACTGCCGTTGCGCTGGTTCCGGCACAACCCGATGGTGCTGGTGCAAAGCCTGCTCGAATCCACGCTGACCTACTTCGCCGTGTACTGGGTGCTGGTGTGGCTGACGCTGCCCCACGCGATCGCCGTGCCGCTGGCCTTGATGTCGCTGATGGCCTCGCCCGCCGTGCTGGGCAGGGTGACCATCGACACGCGCGCCACCGGCCCGGTCACCGAGCGCGCGCTGGCCCTGTCGGCGCTCAACACCTTCTATGCACTCACGCTCAGCCACGCGCACACGAGCCTGCTCGTGGCGGGCAGCGCTCCGGTGAGCTGGATGGCGCGGCTCTACCCGGTTGGGGTGGTGCTGGGCTTGTCCTTCGTGGTCGGCGCCTTGATGGCGCTGGCGCTGCGCTCCGCGCTGCGCGTCATGAACCCCACCAGCGAGAACACGTCGATCCTGCTGCTGGCCATCATCGGCGCCGGCGCTGCCACGGCGGCCTACATCGGCGCCTCGGCGCCGCTGGCCGCGCTGATCGGTGGCGTGCTGCTCAAGCAGCTCAACCCCAAGCCTTGGGTCTGGCCGCGACAGCTCGGCACGGCTTCTTCGCTGATCACCATGATGATGTTCGTGCTGGTTTCCAGCGTGGCGGCGCAAGCCGACTGGAGCCTGCCTGTGGCCGGGCTGGTCCTGGCCCTCATCGGCGTTCGGCTGCTGGCCAAGGTGACCGGGGTGGCGATCGCCAATCCGGGCAGCGGCGCCAGCTGGTCGCAGGCGCTCTGGCTCGGGCTGGCGATGTCGCCGCTTTCGGCGGTGGCGCTGTTGATCATCTCGTCGTTCGTGCGCGCTTCCCCGGTGGTGGGCGGCATGGCCGCGCAGATCGCCCTTCCGGCCATCCTGCTGATGGAAGTGCTGGGTGCGGTAATCGCCACCGTGGCCATCCACGCCGCTGGCGAGAGTTCTCAGCGCTGGCTGCCCGACATCCTCACGCGGCGCGATGGCGCCGGCACACGCAATACCGAGGAGACCAAGTCATGAAGGCGCATGCAGATCGCGTGGTGGCGCTGGAGCCTTTCTCTCGATCCGAGGCGTTGTCGCTCGGCGTCGAGCTCGAGCTGCAGCTGGTCAACACCCACGACTTCGACCTGACCCCGTTCGCCCAGGACATGCTGCGCCTGATGGCGCAGACGCCGCTGCCCGGCAGCGTGGTGCCAGAAATGACGTCGAGCATGATCGAGATCTCGACCGGCATCTGCCACTCGGCGAAAGACGTGATCGCGCAGCTCACGCCGATTCGCGATGCGCTGGTCCGGTGCGCGGACAAGCTCAACATCGCCGTGGTCGGCGGCGGCACGCACGCCTTCCAGCAATGGCACGAACAGCGCATCTACGACAAGCCGCGCTTTCGGGAGCTGTCGGAGCTCTACGGCTACCTGTCGAAGCAGTTCACCATCTTCGGGCAGCACGTGCACATCGGCTGCCCCAGCGCCGACGGCGCGCTGCTCATGCTGCACCGCATGTCGCGCTACATCCCGCACTTCATCGCGTTGTCGGCATCGTCGCCATTCGTGCAGGGACAAGACACGCAGTTCGACTCCGCGCGGCTCAACTCGGTGTTCGCGTTCCCGCTGTCGGGCCGCGCGCCCTTCATGTTGAGCTGGAATGAATTCGGTCACTACTTCGAACGCATGACGCGCACCGGCGTCGTGCGCAGCATGAAGGACTTCTACTGGGACATCCGGCCCAAGCCGGAGTTCGGCACCATCGAGATCCGCGTGTTCGACACGCCGCTCACGGTTCAGCGGGCCGCGGCGCTGGCCGGCTACGTCCAGTCGCTGGCCGCATGGTTCCTGCAGGAGCAGCCCTTCACGCCCAGCGAGGACGACTACCTCGTCTACACCTACAACCGCTTCCAGGCCTGCCGCTTCGGCATGGATGCGGTGTATGTCGACCCCGCCACCGGCGACCATATGCCGCTGCGCGAACACATCCTGATGACCATGTCGCAGCTCGAATGGCATGCCGAAGCGCTGGACGCCACCGAGGGCATGGCGCAGCTTCGCACCGACGTGGAGGCCAGCCACAACGACGCGCGCTGGCTGCGCGAGCGCCAGGGGCAGGAGCGCCTGCTGGCAGAAGTGGTGCGCCAGGCCGCGCTGCGCTTCCGGGGCGAGCATGGGTGAGTTCGATCTCATCGCGCGCTACTTCAAGCGGCCCGCGAAGCGATCACCCCTGGGCGTGGGCGACGACTGCGCACTGCTCGCTCCCGCGCCGGGCATGCAACTGGCCGTGTCGAGCGACATGCTGGTCGAAGGGCGCCACTTTCTTTCGACGGTCGACCCGCTGCGCCTGGGCCACAAGGCGCTGGCGGTCAACCTGAGCGATCTGGCCGCCTGTGGCGCCAAGCCGCTGGCCTTCACGCTGGCGCTGGCGCTGCCTTCGGTGGACGAAGCCTGGCTGGAAGGCTTTTCGCGCGGGCTGCTGGCCTTGGCCGATGCGCACGAATGCGAACTGGTGGGCGGCGACACCACGCGCGGACCGCTCAACATCTGCATCACCGTGTTCGGCGAAGTGCCGACAGGCCAGGCCTTGCTGCGCAGCGGCGCCAAGCCCGGCGACGACATCTGGGTGAGCGGCACGCTGGGCGATGCCCGCATGGCACTCGAGATGTTCCGCGGCAAGCTGACCTTGCCGCCGGGGCTTGCGCAACTGGCGCGCGATCGAATGGAAATGCCCACGCCGCGCGTGGCACTTGGCCTGGCACTGCGCGGCATCGCCACCGCCGCGCTCGATCTGAGCGACGGCCTTGCCGGCGATCTGCGCCACGTTCTCGAAGCGAGCGGGGTGGGCGCAACGTTGGACGCGGACGCAGCGGCTGCATGCATGGCCGCATCGCGTCATTCGGAGTTTGCCGCGCTCGCCTTGAGCGCGGACGCTCGTCGTGCGCTGGTACTGTCCGGCGGCGATGACTACGAATTGGCGTTCTGCGCGCCCACCTCGGCTCGCGCGCGGGTCGAGCAGGCCGGGCATGCGACCGGAACGGCCGTCACACGCATCGGCAGCATCGACGTGCAGCCCGGCTTGCGATGGGTGGACGCCAACGGCCAGGCACTGACGCAGCAACAGTTCTTGTCATTCGATCACTTCGGGTGACATCAAAAGGGCACATGTGCGGGCATAAGACATGCGCGCCTTGACTTCCTCTCGCTAACATCTTCCCGGCGACTCGCCAACCCGAAACCGTGATCGAACTGTCACTCGATCGTTTCGGCGTTTGCGACTGAATCGCAGGGAGCTTGAACAAGTGATTGATGCGTTGGCCTATCGGGGCCGAACGGTGCACGCCCTCCGTCGGATGAGCAGGGGGCACCGATGAATGTCTACTGTCTGTTGGATGGCGCCATGGCCGCGGGTGTGCTTGGCGACTCCAAGATCTTCAACGACCCCGACATCTCCTGGCTGACGCCGATCTATCCAAGGGACAAGCTGCGGCTGGTCGGCCCCTTCCTGGTGGAGTCGCGGGCATTGCCACGTGAAAGCCCGGAACGCAAAGAACTCGATCGAGTTCTCGAGGCTTTTCCGCATCGCTTGCATGCGGCATTGATCAGCACCACCCTGACGGGAAAGGCGCTGGCCCAGCATCTGCTGGGCTTTTGCTTGTTCAGGGACAGGCATGGCGACACCTACGGCGTGCGCATCGCCGATGCACGCGTGATGAGCTACCTGCCACGCATCCTGACCGAACGGCAATGGCGCGCGATGTCGGCGCCCATCGCCAGGTGGCAGATCAACGATCGCCGTGGCAACACGTTGACGATCCACGAGTCGGACAGCAAGGGCCAGCCTTTGGAGGGAGAGCCCGAAATCTTCCGGCTGAGCGAGGAGCAGATCGAACAGCTCATCGAGGCAAGCGAGCCGGATTCGCTGCTCAGCGCCATCAACAAGCATCCGACTCTTCAGCAAGAGCGTCTGACGCAACTGCACTACGACGCGGCGCGAGCGTGCTTTGACTATTGGAAGAGCACAGGCAATCCCAGCCGGGGGCCCTTGCTTCAGTTTGCGAGCCTGGTGTTCGAGCGCGAGCCGGGGCGCTTCAAGGATCGCGAGTGGCTGAAAGAGAAGTATCAGCAGGCGCTCAGGACGACGGCTTGAGCGCGATGGGGATTTGGTCTTGAGTCGAAGCGAATTCGCCGCGCTCAAGACCGACAAAGACAGGGAGCAAGAGATGAAAAGCCATGAAGATTCTGCAATGCGCCGGCCAGCGCGTCTGATAACGACCGGTCATGTAAGACAAAGCTGGCGAAGCTGGGTGCAACGCAGTTGGGTCAATGCGCGCGCGGTGCTGGCGGCGATCGCCCTCGCGGCGCTCGCGACAGGCTGTGACAGCCAATCCAAGGACCTGTTTCCAGACAAGTCAACGATTGGCGTGGCGGTTGCGGGCGTAACCCACTACGGCACCGGCATCGAAGTGGCGCAAGTTTCCATCGATGAATTCCGAGCCGGGCTCTATCGTGGATGGGGCGAAACCAATGCAGGCGATTGCTGCGTGCTCCTGCCTCGGAACATCCCTAAGGAACCCGTAGTCGTCACGGTCCGATGGAAGACCAATCGCCTGAATGTCGATGAGTCACTTTGGCACGAAGCGAGAGCGCCAATCCACTTTGCAGTAGCCCCGGAAAACAGTTCCGGCCTCCGAGTGCACTTTCTGCCCGGCCACCGAGTGGAGCTCTGGGTGACCCGAACCGGCACACAACACCCTAACTACCCGGGGCCAAGGCTCGAGGGCTTGCCCCCAGCCTACCAGCCACTCCCGGGCGAACAGCCGGAGCCTGCGCCTGCTCCGTCCGCTCGATCAGAGTCAGCTTCGACATCAAACAAGTAGTCCAAGAAGGGAGAGAAAAGATGCAAGGGAAATTCCTAGACGTACTTCAACCTGCAGCCATCAAGGCCATACCGCAATTGGCATGGCCCAACGGTCTCCAATGCGGGACCGTTCTGAATATCGGCCTCTTCTTCGATGGCACAGGCAACAACCACTACCACTACCTACCTACAGAAGACACCAATGTATGGAAGCTGAGCAGGGCGTACGCAACCGACAACAAGCAGACGTTTGGCTTTTACATCTCAGGTGTCGGCACGCCATTCAAGGAGATCGGCAAGACTGCGGGGGAATTTCAAGGAGGATCAACCGGCAACGGAGGGGAGGCACGCATCGTTCTCGGTTTGCTTCAGATCTGCAACGCTGTTCACCAGGTGCTGAACAGCAGCACGGAGCGCTACGACCAAGGGCAACTCGCAGCGCTTTGTTCCACCACGTCGGTCGCACACCTACAGTCGCCTTTCCCCATGCTCTCGCCATCTGTCCACAAGGACGCAATCGCACTTGAGAAGATGGGGCTGAAATGCGGCCTGGTCGATGCCCCTAAGGTCAGAGACGAATTCTTCAGGAAGACCCGCGACGAGCTATGGGCGGCCGTGACTTCACGAAAGGCACGCCCCTCGATTCAAGCCATCTATCTGGATGTGTTCGGCTTCAGTCGCGGCGCCGCACAGGCGCGCGTATTCGTCAACTGGTTGTTCAAGTACCTGCTTCACGGCGACAAGCTGTTTGGCGCGCCCAGTTGCGTGCGGATGCTGGGGCTGTTCGACACGGTGTCGTCGGTGGGCTTATCGGACTCCACGATCGTGGGCACCGGCCACAACGACTGGGGCAACGCCGAAGACCTGCGCATCCATCCCAAGGTGAAGAACTGCGTGCACTACGTGGCGCTGCATGAGTTGCGCACCAGCTTCCCCAGCGACAGCGTGATGCAGGGCAACAGCTTGCCGGAGAACTGCCAGGAACATGTCTGCCCCGGCGTGCACAGCGACGTGGGCGGCGGCTATGCCGCAGGCGTACAGGGCAAGGGGGTGCGCATCGAGTACGACCGCCGCTATGTCACGCCCAAGGCCATTCCCATCAAGAGCGACGGGATGAGGCTTTCCAACGTGCCGCTCAACGCGATGTACGAAGCCGCTGTGCTGTCGACCCATGGGCATGCACCGAGCCCTTGGCTCGACCTTCGCAGTTCTAAAGATCTGATTGAAAGCTTCGGCCTCGCCGACCTCCCCACCGCCCGGGCAGCAGTCCAAAGCTACATCGACCACTGCGGCATCGCCAAAGGCCTGAGCACCTACAAGGCACTGCGCGAGCACGGCGAGGTCTACCTGGCCTGGCGCTATCAAGTGAACGAACGCAAGGGGTTCGAGCAGCTCAAGAGCGTGGGCTATGCAAGGGACGTCGACCCTGCTGGATTGAAGTACTACCGCCAAGGCCAGGATATCTTTGCCGCGCAAGTGGCGAAGTTGAGCGGCTCTCAGGAATTCCTGGATCAGTTCAAGTTCGTGTTCGGATTGAAAAGCCCATCCGCCGGCCTGACGCAATGGCTCAACTCGACAACGGAACACGCCAAGGCTCGCGAGATCTTCTCGAGAATCCAGAAGATCAAGGTCGCGCAAGAGGTAGGGGAGTTCTTCGACGGCTGGGTCCACGACTCCTATGCCGGCTTCATCGGCAAGATGGCCGAAGACAGCTCCTTCAAGACGGCCATGCGGGCCATTCACATTACCGTCGAGCGAGAGGGCTACATCCGCTGGCGGCAGGCCTATCAAGGCAGCACTTCAGGCGTCAACACGAGCCTTGCGCCTGCCAACGACGACATGCAGAACAGGACGGCTTGAGCAAGCCATCAACACGAACACAAACAGGGAGCCAAGCATGAAAGACGAAAAAGGCCGCGGCGTGATCCGCAAAGGCGACAAGACCGACCACGGCGGCGTGGTGACGACATCGCTGCCCGGGCTCGATGCCATGGGCATCGAAGTGGCAGGCGAGGACTGCATTGCCAAGTGCCCCAAGTGCAAAGGCGAATTCCGCCTCGTTCCGGCGGGCCCGCGTCGCCACATGGGCAAGCTGCTGGCCTATGACGGCGACAAGACCGAGTGCGGCGCGAAGTTGATTTCTTCCATCTGAGGCGCGGGGCGACACTGCGCGGCGCGGGCAGCTAACATCACCCGAGATGCCCGCCGACACGCCCTCCACCACGCCGCCACCTTCGGCCTCCTTCCCGGATTCACCGGATTCTTCGAGCCGCGCCAGCGCCGCCTCCGCCGCACCCGCGCGCCCGACCGTCAAGTTCCTATTCGCCCATCCGGCGCACTTCATCGCGCTGGGCGCTGGATCGGGCCTGGCAAGGCGGGCACCGGGCACGGTGGGCACGCTGTGGGCCTGGGCGGCGTTCCTGGTCATGCAGAGCTGGCTTCCGCCGGCCACGATCGGCTGGATCATCCTGGCCGGCCTGCCGATCGGCTGGTGGGCCTGCACCGTCACGGCGCGGCACATGGGCATCGCCGACCCGGGCAGCATCGTGTGGGATGAAGTGGTCGCTTTCTGGATCGTGCTTTGGCTGGTGCTGCCGGCCGGGCTGCTGGCACAGGTGATTGCGTTTGCGCTGTTCCGCTATTTCGACGCGGCCAAGCCCGGACCGGTGCGCTGGGCCGACCAGCTCTTCAAGCAACGCAGCGCAGCGCCGCAAGCCACGCGCTGGCGCGCGGCCGGCTTTGGCATCCTTCTCGATGACCTGGTCGCCGCCTTCTGCACGCTGCTGGTGATCGCGCTTTGGCGGGCCTTCGTTTCCTCTTGATGGACGGGCAGCAATCAACATGAGCACCACTTCCTCCACGGAACCGACCACGGCCGACCTGGTCGCCCGGCTGGCAGACACGCTGCGCCAGCGCGGCTCGATGATGGCCACCGCCGAAAGCTGCACCGGCGGCCTGATCGCCGGCGCGTGCACCGACCTGGCCGGCTCCAGCGATTGGTTCGAGCGCGGCTTCGTCACCTACTCGAATGCGGCGAAGACCGAATTGCTGGGCGTCGACGCCGCGTTGATCGATGCAAACGGCGCCGTCAGCGAGCCCGTGGCGCGCGCCATGGCCGAAGGCGCGATCGCCCGCTCGAAAGCGCAGGTGTCGGTCGCGGTGACCGGCGTGGCCGGGCCGACGGGCGGAAGCCCCACCAAGCCAGTGGGCACCGTCTGGTTCGGCTGGTCGGTCGCTGGCCAGACGCGCACCGAGCGCCGCCGCTTCGACGGCGACCGCGCCGCCGTCCGCGCCGCCACCGTGCATTTCGCCCTGCAGAACCTTCTTCACATGATCGAGGCCTCATGAGCAACACCGCTTCCGCATCGCCCCTGGTCTATTCCGACAACGTGCAGCAGCACCGCTTCGAGGCCCATCGGGACGGCCAGTTGACCGGCTTTGCCGAATACAACGTGCACCCGGATGCGCTGATGTTCACGCACACCGAAGTGCTGCCCGCCTTCGAAGGCCAGGGCGTCGGCTCCGGGTTGGCGCGCCACGTGCTGGACGAGGCCAGGGCACGTGGCAAGTTCGTGATTCCGGTTTGCCAGTTCATTGCCGGGTACATCCGCAAGCACCCCGAATACCTGGATCTGGTCAAGCCCGAGACCCGGGCTGCCTTCAAGCTCTGAGCCGGGGCCGGCTGGCGGGCGTCAGCCCGCGCCGTGGCACTTCTTGAACTTCTTGCCGCTGCCGCAGGGGCACGGGTCGTTGCGGCCCGGCTCCGCTTCCTTGCGCACCGTCACCGCGCGCGGCCCCATGCTGCGCCAGAACTTGCGCAAGTCATAGACCGCCCAGACGGCCAGGTCGATCTGCTCCAGGCGCTGACGACTCACGCTCGGCGGGCCATCCTCGGCAAACATCGAAAACTCAGGCGCGGCGCGGTCGTCTTCGGTCAGCGTCTCGATGTCATCCAGCGCTGATTGCAGCAGCGACGCGGCCTCCTTGTCGCGCGGAGCGGCCCATTCCTCGGGCCAGGTTTCGACCACCGTCATGAAGCCCAGCGCCCACAGCTGTCCATAGGAGGGAATGGCGCCGCTGTTCTCGATGTCCAGTTCCTCTTCCACCTTCTGGTCGGGCGGCAGGGCAGCAAGCGCACCGCGCACGTCGAGCATTTCGGGCTGGTAGGCGCGATCGTCATCGAGCGCCTGCACAGGCGCGTCCAGCGCGGCTTCGATCTCCGCCTGGCGACGCTTCCAACGCCAGGTGAATTCCATGTGCCGCATTGCCACGAAATCGCCACCCAGGAGCTCTGGCCAATACTCGGAAGGCTCGATCGGGCGCCGGGTACAGACCAGCGCGGCCAGGAAGCCTTCGCAGAACTCCCATTCGGGGACCTCCGGATTCGCCTCGCGCATGGCGTCGAGCTCGCCGTCGAGGAAATCGAAATCCTCGGGCTTCAAGGGGTCCGGCGCAGCGCCGGCAGCGGCGCCGGAGGGGCCGTCGGGATCGGAGGGTTGGTTCTGATTCATGGCGTCACGTCAACCCTCTATGATGCAGCAGGGCGAAGCCTCCTGCGAGCACTGCGATTTTTCTTCTCATTTCTTCCCCTCCGACTGCGCGCCGCCCACGTCGGCGCATCCCATGAAAGTGCCCTTGCGATCCGGCGGCGGCTCGGCGCGGCTGTTCTCGCGTCGGGGCACGGCCTCCGCCCCCGCGCCGCTCGAAATGGACGGCGGCGATTCGCAGGCAGCCCTGGACTATGCCGGCTTCCTCAAGCTCGCACTGCCCCAGCAGGTCAAGCTGATCGACCGTCATCGCTTGGGCGACGAACGCGTCTGGCTCAAGAAGGCCGGGCCACGCCACAGCATGGCACGCTACCGCCTTCTTGGCCTGGCCGCCGGAATGTTCCGGCTCGACGTGCTCAAGCCCGTGCCCAATCCGGGCGGCGAAGCAGCCATTGCCATCGAAGCGAAACGCCTGCGCAAGCTTGCCCAGGCTGGCTTGCGCGTGCCCCAGGTGCTGGCCGAGCAGGCGGATGGACTGCTCATCTCCGACCTGGGCGAAAGCGGCGTCGGCGCCCAGATGATGCAAGAGCGCCTGGAGCAAGCCGCCGCCGCCGGGCCAGCCACCTTGCTGGCCACTTGGCGCGAAGGGTTGGAGGCCATTGCCCGCGTCCACCGGGCAGGCTGCTACCTCAGCCAGGCGTTTGCCCGCAACCTGGTTCGATGCCCCGACGGGGTGATCGGCTACATCGATTTCGAAGATGACCCGGGTGAAACACTGAGCCTGGACGAATGCCAGGCGCGCGACTGGCTCAGCTACCTGCATTCGACCGGGGCGCTGGTCCATGCTTCCGCGCCCCATGCCGCCGGCCACCATTGGCATGCCGTGCTGGCAGAAGCGCAGGAGGAAGTGCGCGCTCGCCTTTCGACGGCCGCCCGCCGGATGCGCTGGCTGCGGCGCTTGCCCGCTGGCCGACGCTGGGGCCGCGATACCCAGCGGGTGAGAGCCGCGGCCCGCCTCCTGGCGCGCTGGTACAGCGCCGATCCGGCGCATTGCGAACCCACACGCTATTGATCGGGCTCAGGCACCGCGCGTCGAACAAGGCGCACGGCCTACGCCGACCGGCGCGTTTCTCCCACTTTTGGCGGATTGCGTCATGGCGGCACTGCGGCGACGATATGTTTGCTTTATGTCTACATCGTCGAATTTCTGCGCATGCCAAAGCTGATCCTGATGGATGCCGCCGGGAACATTCGGCAGCTGCCCGTGCAGCCGCCGTGCGTCACCCTGGGTCGCAGCGCCACCAATGACCTGCCGCTCGATTCGCGCCGGGTCAGCCGCACCCATGCGGTCATTGAATTCGATGGCCCCCGGGCATTTCTGGTCGACCTGCACAGCCTCAACGGCACGATCGTGAATGGCGAGTTGATCGATCGCCACCTGCTCGCGCACGGCGATTGCATCGAGATCGGCAACTTCGAATTGCGTTACGCAGCGCTGGATGAGGTGCTCAGCACCGAGGAGGCGTTGCGCCTGCTGACCGCGCCGCTGCCGCAGACGTCCGCCCCGGCGGACTGGGACCACGCCACCATGCCGGCAGAAGCCGAAAGCGGCAAGGACAAGGAAAAGTGGTGGTACTGAAAGGGCGGGCCTGAGCTCACGCCGGCCACTGCGTCATCACCGGCACCCCGCACGCCTCCAGCTGGCGCCGCAACTGCAGCACCGCACGGTCTTTGCTGAGCAGAAATGCTCGATGCGCCACGGCCAGGTCGATGAACATCTGATCGTCGGGATCTTCGCAAGCCGGGCTGCCAGCTGGCCCCGGATCCGGCACGTCAACCTGGCTGACCTGCGCGTCGAACGCGTCCAACACCTGCTGCGCGGTGCGCTCGATGCGAGCCAGCCGAGCCTGGATCAGCGGATAGCCCAGGACGCGCGCCATTTCTGCGCGCATCGGCGCGGTGGCGATCCACCGCACACGGCCGTCATCCAAGGCAGCACGCAATGGCCGACAGGCGGGATCTTCGAACACCAGCAGATCGAGCCCGATGTTGGTATCGAGAACGACGTCGACGTTCACAGGCTCACAGCGCTTCAGGCGGCATCGCTTGGCGTTGCACCTGCACCCGGCGCCCGGAACGACCCGGCCTGCAGTTGGAACTTGAACAGCCGGCATTCGATCGGCCCGTTCCACATGGGCACCCGGCGTGATTCCTTCAGGCGCATGCGCGAAGGCAGCTTGAGATCGGGCGTCAGCACCCAAGCCGTCCAGCCCGGGTAGTTCTTCTTCCAGTGCGTCGCCAGTTTGGCGAAGAAGTCCGCGCCCGCGTCGTCCGGGCCTGCGGAGCCATCCGCCGCTTGGGCGGTCTCGGTCATCTGCGCCCGCTCGCGGCCGACGCGTGGGCCGCGCCTGCTAGCGCCAGCGCCGGCCACGCCGCCCACCTCAATGCGCTCGCCGTAGGGCGGATTGAGCATGATCACGCCCCCGTCGGCCGGCGGCATCCGCTGCAGCGCATCGCCACCGCGCAACGAAACGAGGCCGGACACGCCGGCACGCTCGGCATTGCGCTCGGCAAAGTCCACCATCCGGTGCGCCACGTCCGAGCCGAAGACTTGCACCACGGCCGCGCCGGCCGGCTTGTCCTGCGCCATGGCCTGGGCGCGCAGGGCCTGCCAATCGGCCGCCTTGAACGGCAGCAGCTTTTCGAAACCGAAGCGCCGCTGCGCCCCTGCGGCCATGCCGGCGGCAATCTGAGCCGCCTCGATGACGATGGTGCCGCTGCCACAGCAAGGGTCGTACAGCGGCTGATCAGCCGACACCTGGCCGGTTTCCGGATTCCACCAACCGCTGGCGGCCAGCATGGCGGCGGCCAGCGTCTCCTTGAGCGGCGCATCGCCCTTGTCCACCCGCCAGCCACGCTTGAACAGCGGCTCGCCGCTCGTGTCGACATAGAGGCTCAGGAATTCGGCATCAAGGTGGGCGAACACGCGAACGTCGGGTCGCTGGGTCTCGATGCTGGGCCGAACGCCGCCCGCGCGCTCACGAAAGCGGTCGGCGATCGCGTCCTTGATGCGCAAGGTGGCGAAGTTCAAGCTCTTGAGCGGGCTGGCCTGGGAGGTTGTCTCGATCTTGAAGCTCTGGCGCGGTGTGAACCACTCCTCCCAGGGCACGTCGTGCGCGGCGCGGTAGAGGTCGTCCTCGGCACGATAGGGCGTGCGCGAAACCTGCACCAGCACGCGCTGGGCCAATCGCAGGTGAAGGTTGAGCTTCATGGCGTCCGCCCAGCCGGCGCGGACGCTGACGCCGCCACGCGCGACCATCAGCGACTCGCCGGCCAGGCCTGTGAGACGGTGGACCTCCTGGGCCAGGAAATCCTCGACGCCGGCGGCGCAAGGCAAGAACAATTGCATGGATCGCATGCCGCGATTGTCGCCCCTCCTCTATATTCACCCCAGCGATGACCTCATCCAGCCCGACTGAGCCCGAGGAAGCCGGCCCATCTGCCCATGTGGCGGATGCGCGGACGGTCATCGATGCCCAGTTGCTGCGACTGAGCACGCAGCCCAGCAATGCCGTGCTGGCGGTCCAGTTCCTGCTCGACCTCGCCATCGCCGCACTCTTCGCCTGGCTGTATTCGCCCGGCATGGCACTGCTGTGGATCGCACTGATTGCGGCCAGCACCGCCTGGCGCGCCTTTTTCCCACAGCGCCTGCCCGAGACGCTGGATGCCACCAACCTGTCCAGGCAGTTGCGTCTGCACAGCACACGCGTTGCGGTCCACGAAGGCGTGCACGGGCTCGCCGGTGTGCTGCTCTTCGACACGGCCGACACGGTCGCCCAGTTGATGCTGGGGCTGGTGATGATGGGCATGACGCTGTCGTCGTCGTTCTCCGTTTCCTACGTGGCGCGCACGATGCAGATGGCCATCGTGCTGCTGCTGGGGCCGTTGATCCTGATGGCGCTGCTCTTTGGCGCGCCGCCGATGATGGGCCTGGCCGCGCTTGGCGCGGGGCTGATCGTGCTGATGTGGGGCCAGGTGGCCGAACGTTCGCGCAAGCTGGAAGACTCCATCGGCCAACGACACGACGAAAGCGAACGCCGCGCGCAAGCGCTGATCGGTCTGCAGGCGGCCGAACTGGCTCAGGCCGAGCGCCTGCGCTTCTTCTCGGCGGCCAACCACGACCTGCGTCAACCGGTGATGGCCATCGGCCTGCAGGCGGAAGTGCTGCAGCATCAGGTGAAAGAAGGCGCCGCCCCGGCGACGCTGCAGTCAACGCTCGACGCGCTGGCGCGTGCCCAGTCCGCACTCGAAGGCCTGACGCAGCAACTGCTGGAGATCGGCCGCATCGAAGCCGGGGCCGACCCGCTTCATTTTTCTGCCGTGCGACTTGGGCCTTTGCTCGATCAGTTTGCCCAGGCGCAGGATGGCCGGGTGGTGCGTATCCACTGCCCTGTGCATGCCGTCGGCTGGAGCGACGCGGTGGCGTTGCGCCGCATCGTCGCCAACCTGGTCGACAACGCCATCAAGTTCACGCCGCGCAACGGCCGCGTTCTGGTGGCCTGCCGCCGAAGTGGCGAAGGTTGGCGCATCGAGGTGCGCGACAACGGCATCGGCATCGCGGTCGAAGAGCACGAGCGTGTGTTCGGCGACTTCGAGCAGGTGGGCAACGCGGCGCGCAATCTGCGGCACGGGCATGGATTGGGCCTGGCGATCGTGCGGCGGCTGGCGCAAAGAATGGGCACGTGCATCACCTTGCGCTCCTCGCCGGGGCGCGGCGCGACCTTCGCGTTCGAAGTGGCGAAGCCAAGCGGACAGCAGACGGACCTGCCGCTCGGCGCGTCCGTGGACCCCGGTGCGTCAGAAGTGCCGGATACCGACATCGACACGGACGCGCCGATGCCCTCGGGCCTTTCCGTCCTGGTGGTGGAAGACAACGCCGTGGTTGCGGAAAGCCTGGCGGCGCTGCTGCGCCACTGGCAAGTGGACGTTCAGATCTTCGGCAGCGCCGACGAACTGCTGGACAGCGGCATCGACCTGAACCTGGTGGATCTGGCCCTGTGCGACATCCGCCTGCCCGGTGGCATGGATGGCGTGCGCCTTGCCCACTGGCTGCATCGCAAGCGGCCAAAGCTGAAGATTGCGCTGGTGTCAGCGGACATCGACGAGCCCGCGCGCGCACTGGCGCGCGACCGGGGCTGGTTTGCCTTGCGCAAGCCGATGCAGCCGCGGGCCCTGCGCGCGTTGCTGCTGGCGACGCAGGCCGGCGAAAGCTAGCCTAGAGCGCCTTGCGCAGGTTCGCCGGCGCAATGCGCAGCGCCTCGCGGTACTTGGCCACGGTCCGCCGAGCGCATTCGATGCCCTGCTCCTTGAGCATCTCCGACAACTGGCTGTCCGACAGCGGCTTGCCGGCATCCTCGGAACCGACGAACTGCTTGATCAGGGCCCGCACCGCCGTGCTGGATGCGTTGCCGCCGGTCTCGGTGCCCAGGGCCGAACCGAAGAAATACTTGAGCTCCACCGTGCCATAGGGCGTGGCCATGTACTTGGCGGTGGTCACGCGAGAGATGGTCGATTCATGCAGCCCCAGTTCGTCCGCGATCTCGCGCAGCACCAGCGGGCGCATCGCCAGCTCGCCATGCATGAAGAAGTTCTTCTGCCGCTCGACGATGGCATTGGACACGCGCAGGATGGTGTCGAAGCGCTGCTGGATGTTCTTGATGAACCAGCGCGCCTCTTGCAGTCGCTGGCTCAGCGCCTGGCTGCCGTCGCCCTTGTGGCCCTTGAGCGCACCCGCGTAGATGTCATGCACCCGAAGGCGCGGCATCACGTCCGGATTGAGCTGCACCCGCAACTTCGCCTGCGTGCCGTTGCCCACCCGAGTGACGATCACGTCGGGAATCACCACGTTGCGCTCCACATTCGCGAAACGTCGGCCGGGCTTGGGCTCGAGCTTGGCGATGACCTGCATGGCCGTACGGACCTTGTCCTCGTTGCTGCGGGTGAGTGTGGCCAGGCGCTTGAAGTCGCGGCGCGCGAGCAACGTCATCTGCTGCTTGCAGATGGCCTGGGCCACGGTCAGCACCTCGGGCTCGATCCGTCCATCCTGCCCCAGGGCACGCAACTGGATCGACAGGCATTCGGCCAGATCACGCGCCCCCACTCCGACGGGCTCCAGGCTTTGCAGCAGGCCCAGCGCCACCTGGAAGCGGTGCACCAGGTCGTCGAACTGGTCGTTGTCGTCGCCTGCCAGCCCGGAGGCCAGGGCGGGCAGCGAATCTTCGAGATAGCCGTCGTCGTTGAGCGACTCGATCAGAAAACGCAAGGCAGCGCGATCGACCTCGTCCAGGCGCAAGGCGAGCGCCTGGCGGTGCAGGAAGTCCTGCAGCGACTCGTGGCCGCGTGCCAACTCGGTGGCGTCGGCATGCTCGTCGCTGTCGATGTTGCTCTTGCGGGGCAAGGCATCTCCGCCCCATTCGCTGTCGTCCGGAGAAAACTCGATGCTGCCGTCGCCTTCCCAGTCGGGGGTGCTGTCCGCGGTGTCGACGGGCAGTTCGGCAATGCCCAGGTCGGACTCCGTCGTGGTCGCCGTGCCCGTGTCGCTGCCGTTGGCCAGCGCCATGCCCGCCGAATCCTCGTCGCGCACGTCGCGAGCACTGGGCGCATCCTCGCTGTCCAGCCCGAATTCCTCGCGCGGCGCTTCTTCGCCGTTGCGTTCCAGGAACGGGTTTTCGTCGAGCATCTGCTCGACCTCCTGGCTCAACTCCAGCGTCGACAATTGCAACAGCCGGATCGACTGCTGCAGTTGAGGAGTGAGGGCGAGATGCTGCGAGACCCGCAGCGACAGACTTTGCTTCATCGACTCATGCGCTCACATGCGGAAGTGTTCGCCCAGATACACCCTGCGTACGTCCGCGTTGTCGACGATTTCGGAGGGCGTGCCCTGTGCCAGCACATGCCCGTCGCTGATGATGTAAGCGTGATCGCAGATGCCCAGCGTCTCACGCACGTTGTGATCGGTGATCAAGACGCCGATGCCACGATCACGAAGGAACCCGATGATGCGCTGGATCTCGATCACGGCGATCGGATCGATGCCGGCAAACGGCTCGTCCAGCAGGATGAAGCGAGGTTGCGTGGCCAGCGCGCGCGCAATCTCCACCCGCCGGCGCTCGCCGCCCGACAGGGCCAGCGCAGGCGATTCGCGCAAATGGTCGACGCGCAGGTCGGCCAGCAGTTCGCTCAGGCGCTCTTCGATGCGCTGGCGAGACAGCGGCTGCAAGCGCCCCTTGTCGTCGGGCTCCATCTGAAGCTCGAGCACGGCACGCACGTTGTCGGCCACGTTGAGCTTGCGAAAGATCGATGCTTCCTGCGGCAGGTAGCTCAGGCCCATGCGCGCACGGCGGTGGATGGGCATGTGCTCGATGGCCTCGCCGTCGATGCTGATCTGCCCATCGTCGGCTCGAACGAGCCCGACGATCATGTAGAACGACGTGGTCTTGCCGGCGCCGTTCGGGCCCAGCAAGCCGACCACCTCGCCCTTTTGCACTTCGAGCGACACATCCTTGACCACCATGCGGCTGCCGTAGCTTTTCTGCAGGCTGCGGGCCTGCAGCCGACTGGAGCCGTTGCGATCGCCGTTGTTGGCGGTGGCGTCCGCGCGGTCGATCATTGCTTCGGTCCCCCGAGCGTGGTGCTCGGGCGCAGGCCCGAGCCTGCCGGCGGCGCCGACTGTGCGGGCGCGGCTGGCTTTTCTTCGGAGCGCGGCGCAATCACGGCGCGCACTCGACCGTTCGAGGCCGGCTGGCTGCCCTGCTGCTCGGCGACGCCGCTGACGCTGTAGGTGTCGTTGACCTGGTCGTAGGTGATCATCGCGCCGCGGGTCTCATCGTTGACCTTGGTGCCCACCAGGCGACGCATGACCGCCTGCCGGATGAACTTCACCGTTTCGGCGCGCCCGTCATATTCGATGAGCTCGGACTCGCCCTCCACCCATTCGTCGCTGCCTGGCGCGCCATCGCGCTTCTGCTTGAAATAGGCCCGCTTGCCCGGCGCGGCGGTGACGACGCCGTGCTGATAGCCCTCCGGATCCTGCTGAACGTCGATGCGCGCGCCGCGCAGCACGATCGTGCCCTTGGTGACGACGACGTTGCCAGTGAAGACGCTGGTCTGCTTCAGGTCGTCGTAGCGCATCGCGTCGGCCTCGATGTTCATCGGCTTGTCGCGATCGGCCTTTTCAGCCTGCGCCAGGCCCGTGCCAAAGGCCAGGGCGAGGGCGACCAGACCGCCGGCCGCGCTGGACAGCCACGGCTGGCGCACGGACGCATCGGTGTTGCGGCTTTGGGGGAGTGCGTTACAGAACGTCATAGGGCACGAAACTTGCTCTGGTCATTGTAGAGGGCAATCCGGTCTGCTCCATGAAAAAAGCCCGCAAAGCGCGGGCTTCGAACTTGCCGGCAGCAGGATAACAGCCTGGTCTGGCCTGGGACTTGCTCTGCCGGCTCAGCTCTTGCGAGCCTGGCCGACCAGGAATTCGACCACCTGCAGGGCACGCGGCAGGCCGCGAGCGGTTTCGCCGTCGACGTACCACTTTCCGGCGACGCCCAACGCGGGCACCCCGCCGACCTTGTAGTCCTCGGTCAGCTGCGTGGCGCGCTTGACCTTGCTGGCCACGGTGAAGGAATTGAACACCTCGGCAAACTTGGTGCCCAGGTCGGGCTGCTTGGCCGCCCAGGCCAGGACGGCGGCATCGCCGGTGAGGGGCTGGCGATCACGATGGATCGTCTTGAAGATGATGGGCTGATAGGTGTCCACCTTGCCCATGGCCTCGAGCGCGTAGTACAGCTTGGCCTTGGTGGCGACGTCGCTGCCCACGAAAGGCACCGGCACGCGACGGAACGCCGCGTAGGGCGGCAGCTTCTTGAGCCAATCCTCGAGCATGGGCTCGAACTCGGCACAGTGCGGGCAGTTGTACGAGAAGAACTCGACCACCTCCACCTTGTCCGCCGGCGCGTCGACCGACACGGTGCGCGGAAGCACCAGATAGTCGGTGCCTGCCTTGAAGGCAGCTTGCGCATGTGCGCTCGGTGCGGCAATCCACGGGGCCAGCCCGACCGCGGTGGCGGCGAGCGAAAAATCACGACGTTTCATCAGTTCTCCTTGATCGACTTCAGAGCCGCCTTCCGTTCCCGAAGTTCCGGCTCGAGATGCGCCTAGGCGCTCAACGTTGCACGCGCACCAGCGCCGCTTCCATGCCGGAGCCGTCCAGGCGCTCCTTCATGCGGTCTGCTTCTTCCTTCTTGCCGAATGGCCCGGTGCGAACGCGATAGACGGTGCGTCCGGATTGCTCGCGCTCGGTCACCCTCGCCTGCACGCCCATGAGCGAAAGCTTGGCGCGTTGCGCCTCGGCATCTTCAGGCGTGCGGAATGCGCCGGCCTGGACGAAGTAGATGAAGGGATCGGGGCCCGCGTCGGCCGAAGGCGTGGCACTGGCGACGGCCGTGCCGCTCGACGCCCCGCCGGCGCCCATGCGCGAGCGAGCCAGGTCGCCGATGGGGTCGGACGAGTCGGGGCTGACGCCGGAAACGCTGCGCGGCGGGCGCGTCGGCGCGACGGGCGCCGTGCCGGCACCGCCGACCACGGCTGGCGCACTGAGCCCGCTACCGGCAGCAGGCGCGCCGACGACTCCGCCGACCGCCGGGGCGGACGACGCGCCCGGCACGTTGGTGGTCGTCACCGTCGAGGCAGGCGGACGCTGGCCAGCCTTGCCCGCCAGCGGCGCATTGGGGTCCCAATCGCGGTTGCGCTGGGCTTCGGACTCGTCCGACGGGCCGAGGCGCTGCGTCTTGGCGATGAACGGAATCGGCACCTTGGTCACGTAGACCGCGACGCCAAGGGCGATGCCCAAGCCCAGCACCAGCCCGATGACCAGGCCGATGAAGGTATTGCCCGACTGCTTCTTTCTTTTCGTACTTGCCATGAAGAACTCTTGCTGCCTCACATCGAGCGCGGCGCGCTCACACCTAGAACTGCCAAGCCATTGTGCAGCACCTGCGCAGCGGCGGCGACGAGCGCCAGACGCGCGCGCTTGAGGGCCTCGTCGTCCACCAGGATGCGCTCGCTGTCGTAGTAGCTGTGATAGCTCGCCGCCAGTTCGCGCAAGTAGAAGGTGACATCGTGGGGCGCGAAGTCGGCGGCGGCGCCGGTCAGCATCTCGGGATACTTGGCCAACATCAGCATCAGCGACTGGGCCGCGGGGCTGTCGAGCAGCGACAGGTCGGCGTCGCCGAGCGAAGCCACGTCGCCGCCCCAGGCCTTGAGCACCGAGCAGATGCGCGCATGGGCGTATTGAACGTAGTAGACCGGGTTGTCGTTGTTCTGCGCCAGCGCCAGGTCGATGTCGAAGGTGTATTCGGTATCGGGCTTGCGCGAGAGCAGGAAGAACCGAACCGCATCGGTGCTGGTCCACTCGATCAGGTCGCGCAGGGTGACGTAACTACCGGCGCGCTTGCTGATCTTGACTTCCTGCCCACCGCGCATCACGCGCACCATGGTGTGCAGGACATAGTCGGGATAGCCGGCGGGAATGCCCACGCCGCTGGCTTGCAAGCCAGCGCGCACGCGGGCGATGGTGCCGTGGTGGTCGGTGCCCTGGATGTTCACGACCTTGTGGAAACCGCGCTCCCACTTGGCGATGTGATATGCGACGTCAGGCACGAAGTAGGTGTAGCCGCCGTCGGACTTGCGCATCACGCGGTCCTTGTCGTCGCCGTAGTCGGTGCTGCGCAGCCAAAGGGCGCCGTCCTGCTCGTAGGTCTTGCCGGCGTCGACCAGTTTCTTGACGGTGGCCTCGACGCGGCCGCTCGTGTACAGGCTCGATTCGAGGTAGTAGTGATCGAAGCGAACGCGGAAGGCCTGAAGGTCCAGATCCTGCTCGTGTCGGAGGTAGGCCACGGCGAACTGGCGGATGCCATCGAGGTCGTCGATGTCGCCGCTGGCGGTGAACTCGCGGTCGTCGGCCTTGACCGTCTTGCGGGCGAGAAAGTCAGCGGCGATATCGGCGATGTAGTCGCCGTTGTAGGCCGCCTCGGGCCAGCCATCGTCGCCGGGCTTCAGCCCCTTGGCGCGAAGCTGCACGCTGTTGGCCAGCGTCTGGATCTGTACACCGGCGTCGTTGTAATAGAACTCGCGCCAGACGCTCAGGCCCTGGGTGTCCAGCAGGTTGCAGATCGCATCGCCGAGCGCCGCCTGGCGCCCATGGCCGACGTGCAGCGGGCCGGTCGGATTGGCCGAGACGAACTCGACCAGCACGCGCTCGCCGCCATCGGCGGGTGCTGCCCGGCGGCCGAAGGCCTCGCCGGCCTGAAGCACCTCGCGCACCACCTGCTGCTTCGCCGCAGGCTTGAGGCGGATGTTGAGAAAGCCAGGGCCTGCGATTTCGATGGCCTCGACCCATTGACGGTAAGAGGGCGTCGCCATCAGCGCATCGCTGATGTCCTGGGCCAGATCGCGGGGCTTGCGCGACAGCGGCTTGGCCAGCTGCATGGCCGCCGTGCTTGCGTAATCACCATGTGCCGCCACCTTGGGCGATTCGAAGGCCGCCTTGGCGCCGGCGCCAGGCGAGAGGGATTCGAGCGTGTCCGCCAACTGGGCGAGCAGCTCCTGTTTGACCAATAGCATCGGCGGATTTTACCGGGCGGCCCCGGTTTCACCCGCCACCTCGAACATGGACACCCGCATGCGATCAGGCCCATCGCCGGTCATCCGTCCGGCGCCTTCGACCGTTAGGATGGGCAGCCCGACATTCGGGCAACGTTTCTGTTCAACCATTGCGAAGGTCTACGTCATCATGAAAAAGCTCCTTTCCTTTGTTGTTCTGGGCACCTGCCTCCTCGCCGGTGCCGCGCAGGCACAGAGCTGCGATGCCAAGGCGGTCGACAAGAACGGCAAGCCCCTGAGCGGCGCAGCCAAGTCCAGCTTCGTCAAGAAGTGCGAGAAGGACGCGATGGACGGTGCGGCGGCGGCCTGCGCGGCCAAGGCCGTCGACAAGAACGGCAAGGCGCTGGCCGGCGCCGCCAAGTCGAGCTTCATGAAGAAGTGCGAGCAGGAAGCGGTCAAGGGTTGATGCACTGACCGCCGCCCGAAACGCGGGCGCACAACGAACAAGGCCCGCAGATGCGGGCCTTTTGTTTTTCCTGGCGTGGCCCGGGCTACTTGCCGAAGCCGCGTGCGAGAAAGACCGCGAACAGCGGGATGACCGCAATCAGATGTGCCTGGATCATGACCAGGCGGCGAGTCTTGCGCACCTCGGCCTCGGCCGGCAGTGCACCGCCGGCGCGCACCGCCTTGCGCCAGCGCATGTAAGTGAGCGTCGGGAAGATGGAGATGATGCCGACGATGACGAACAGCGTGAGCTTCACGTGCAGCAACGGGTTCGTCCAATACCAGGCAGAGCCCTTCACGCCCCAGACCGTCCGGATGATGCCTGTGGCAAGCACCATGACGGCGGCGATCCCGTAGACCATGTCGACCCTCGCCAGACGCTCGACCACCGCCTTGTTGATCCACTCCACGCGGCACAGCGCGGCTTCGCTGGCAATGAACACCACCATGGTCAGGATGGCAAGGATGTGAACGTAGGCAAGGATGGCTTCGAGGGTCATCAGGCGCGCTTTCGGTGGATCGTGGTGGACGGGGCCGGTGGCATCGCCCTGCGCGAAGCCGGTGCGATTGTGCCGCCCCAATAGTCGGGCCGACCATACTCGCTCTTGAGGAAATCCAGCCACAGGCGCACGCGCAGCGGCAAGTGCTTGCGCTGCGGAAAGACGGCGTAGATGCCGTTGGGCGGCGCGGCGAACTCGTCGAGCACAGGCACCAACAGGCCGGCATCGATTTCGGCTTCCACTTCCCAGGTGCTGCGCCAGGCGATGCCCAGGCCCGCCAGGCACCAGTCATGAAGCACCTGTCCGTCGGAGCAGTCCAGCGGCCCGGTGGGCTTGAGGTGGATGACTTCGTGGTCGCCACCCGGCTGACCGGCGTCGTCACGGTGAGCGTCCGCATGGCCGCGTTCGTGATCGCGTCCCTGCGCGGCGCGCGGCACTCGGAATGCCCATCCGCGCGTCTGCGAAGCGTCGCTGGACAAGGTCAGGCAGTTGAAGCGCGCCAGATCCGAAGGATGCTGCGGCCGGCCATGTTGCCGCAGAAACTCCGGCGTGGCGACGCAGCGGCGTCGGTTGTCGGCCAGCCGCATGCTGATGAGGGAGGAATCGGGCAGATCGCCCACCCGCACTGCGCAATCGAAGTTCTCGCCGGCCACGTCGATCACCCGGTCGCTGAGATTCAGCGAGATGGTGACTTCGGGGTGCAGCGCATGAAAGCGCGGCACCAGGGGCGCCACGTGGCGGCGTCCGAAGCCGGCAGGTGCCGTGACGCGCAGATGGCCGCTCGCCTTGACCCGGCCGGCGCTGACGCTGGCCTCGGCATTGGCAAGCTCCACCAGCACGCGCTGGCAGTCTTCGAGGAAGGCACTGCCTTCGTGGGTGAGCGAGACGCGTCGCGTCGTGCGGATGAGCAGCTTCACCCCCAGCCGTTCCTCCAGCGCATCGAGCCGGCGACCGACGACCGCCGGCGCCACGCCCTCGACCTTGGCGGCCGCCGTGAGCCCGCCGCGCGTGGCGACCGCGACGAAGGTCTCCAGCTGGCGCAGGCGGTCTGTGCGGCTGCCCGCGCTGCTCATGGCGCCCCTTCCGCGGTCGAAGACGGCTGCGCGCCTTGCGCTGCGCGTACCACGCCTGCGTCTTGCATTCGCGCGATCTGGTCAGGCGTGTAGCCCAGTTGGCCCAGCAGATCGCCCGTGTGCTCCCCGATGGCTGGCGGCTGCAGGCGCACGCCAGGGCGATCGCCGTTCATCGTGAACGGCAATAGGGGTACCGGCGCCATGTGTCCGTCGTTCATGCGCACCGGCGCCAGGCCGCCGGTGGCGATCAGGTGCGGATCTTCGAACAGATCCTGCGGGCGGGTGATGGGCGCAAATGGCAGTTCGTGACGTTCGAAGAGCGTGGCCAGTTCGGCTGCTTCGTGGACAGCCAGGCGCTCGCGCAGCAGCGGAATGAGCCACTCACGCGCACGCACGCGGTCGTTGTTGGTGGCCAGGCGCGGGTCGTCGCGCCACTCGGACCAGCCCATGGCCTGGCAAAAGGTCTTCCATTGGCCATCGCTCACGGCCGCAAGGAAGATCTGCTCGCCATTCTTAACGGTGAACACGTCGTAGATGCCCCAGGCCGAGATGCGGGCGGGCATCGGATCGGCCGGCTGGCCGGTGGCCGCGAACTGCATCATGTGCTGGGCCACCAGCAAGACGTTGTTCTCGAACAGGGCAGACTGGACCTCACAGCCCTTGCCAGTCTGGTCACGCTGGCGCAACGCGGCCATGGCCCCGATGGCACCGAACAAGCCGCCCATGATGTCGTTGACACTGCTGCCCGCGCGCAGCGGGTCGCCCGGGCGACCGGTCATGTAGGCCAGCCCGCCCATCATCTGCACCACTTCATCCAGCGCGGTTCGATGGTCGTAGGGGCCGGGCAGGAAGCCCTTGAGGCTGACGTAGATGAGCCGCGGGTTGAGCGCACGCAAGGTCTCGTAGTCCAGGCCGAGCTTCTTCATCGTGCCGGGCTTGAAGTTTTCGCTGACGATGTCCGCGCTCGCCACCAGACGCAGCGCCACTTCACGGCCTTGCGCCGACTTCAGGTCCAGTGCAATGCTCTTCTTGTTGCGGTTGAATGCGGGAAAGAAGCCCGATCCGGAGCCGAGCAGGCGCCGGGTGCTGTCGCCTTCCAGCGGTTCGACCTTGATGACTTCGGCGCCCAGGTCGCCCAACAGAAGCCCGCAGGTGGGGCCCATGACCATGTGGGTGAATTCCACCACCCGGATGCCTTCGTAGGGCATTACCTTCATTTTCGTCATCAATTATTGGATTTTGCGAAGATTAATCTTCTGCCAAGTATCAAATAAAGTACAGGGTTGACGCTTGTCGGCCCTCTTCTTGCGGCGCCGCAGGCCCCGTCTTCCCCAAGTAATCGTTCAGCCAGAGAGGTTCAGAAAACATGACCGAACGCACCCAAGCCCACGGCCTTCAGGTGGCCACCGAGTTGTACCGCTTCGTCGAAGACCAGGTGCTGCCGGGCACCGGCATTGCCAGCGACGTCTTCTGGAAAGGCTTTTCAGACATCGTCGACGAGTTCGCGCCCCAGAACGCCCAGTTGCTGGCCGAGCGCGACCGCCTGCAATCCGAGCTCGATGCCTGGCACAAGGCCAACCCCGGCCCGATCAAGAACATGCCGGGCTACCGCGCTTTCCTGGAAAAGATCGGCTACCTGCAGCCGCATCCGACCAACGTCAAGGCCAGCACGACCAACGTCGACGCCGAACTGGCCCTGCAGGCCGGCCCCCAGCTGGTGGTCCCGATCCTGAACGCGCGCTACGCGCTCAACGCCGCCAACGCACGCTGGGGTTCGCTCTACGACGCGCTCTACGGCACCGATGCCATTCCCGAGTCCGACGGCGCCGAAAAGGGCAAGGGCTACAACCCGGTGCGCGGTGCCAAAGTCATCGCCTTCGCCCGACAGTTTCTCGACCAGTCGGCACCGCTGGCGCAGGGCTCGCACAAGGATGCACAGGGCTACAGCGTCACCGGCGGCAAGCTGATCGTCGCCATGCCCGGCGGCACCACTGGCCTGGCCGACCCGGCTCAGTTCATCGGCTTCCAAGGTGACGCGGCGGCGCCCAGCGCGGTGCTGCTCAAGCACAACGGCATCCACATCGACATCCAGATCGACCGCAGCACGCCGATCGGCAAGACCGATGCGGCCGGCGTGAGCGACGTGGTTCTCGAAGCCGCCCTGTCGACCATCCTCGACCTGGAAGACTCGGTGGCTGTGGTCGACGCGGCCGACAAGGTGGTCGCCTATTCGAACTGGCTGGGCATCCAGCTGGGCACCTTGACCGAGGAAGTCGCCAAGGGCGGCTCCACCTTCACCCGCCGCCTCAATCCCGATCGCGTCTATACCGGCGCCGACGGCAAGCCGGTGTCCCTGCACGGCCGCTCGCTCATGTTCGTGCGCAACGTGGGCCACCTGATGACCAATCCCGCCATCCTCTGGGACGGCGGCAAGGAAATTCCCGAAGGCATCATGGATGCCGTCATCACGACGACCATCGCCACCTACGACCTGAAGGGCCAGGGCGCCAACGGCATCCGCAACTCGCGCACCGGCAGCGTCTACATCGTCAAGCCCAAGATGCACGGCCCCCAGGAAGTGGCCTTCGCCTCCGCGCTGTTTGCGCGCGTCGAGAAACTGCTGGGCCTGCCCGAAAACACGGTCAAGCTGGGCATCATGGACGAGGAGCGCCGCACCAGCGTCAACCTGAAGGCCTGCATCGCCGCGGCCGAAGCTCGCGTGGCCTTCATCAACACCGGCTTCCTGGACCGCACCGGCGACGAGATGCACACCGCCATGCAGGGCGGCCCGATGCTGCGCAAGGGCGACATGAAGACCACGCCCTGGATCACCGCCTACGAGAAGAACAACGTACTCGTCGGCCTGGGCTGCGGCCTGCGCGGCCGCGCGCAGATCGGCAAGGGCATGTGGGCCATGCCTGATCTGATGGCCGCCATGCTCGAGCAGAAGATCGGCCACCCCAAGGCCGGCGCCAACACCGCATGGGTCCCCTCGCCGACCGCCGCCACATTGCACGCGCTGCACTACCACCAGGTCAACGTTGCGGACGTGCAGAAGGAACTCGAGAAGATCGACGACAACGCCGAGCGCGACAACCTGCTCGGCGGCCTGCTGCAGGTGCCGATCGCGCCCGAAGCCAAGTGGAGCGACGCCGAGAAGCAGCAGGAACTGGACAACAACGTCCAGGGCATCCTGGGCTACGTCGTGCGCTGGATCGACCAGGGTGTGGGCTGCTCCAAGGTGCCCGACATCCACGACGTGGGCCTGATGGAAGATCGCGCGACGCTTCGCATCTCCAGCCAGCACATTGCCAACTGGCTGCTGCACGGCGTGGTGACGAAGGAGCAGGTCAACGCCACGTTCGAGCGCATGGCCGCCGTGGTGGACAAGCAGAACGCAGGCGATCCGCTCTACAAGAACATGGCGGGCAACTTCAAGACCAGTGCTGCCTACCAGGCTGCACAGGACCTCGTGTTCAAGGGCATCGAGCAACCCAGCGGCTACACCGAGCCCTTGCTGCATGCCTGGCGCCTGAAGGTCAAGGCCAGCTGAACCGCCGCCAAGCATGAAAAGGGCGCCTGACGAGGGCGCCCTTTTTCTTTGGGCAAGCGTCTCGGATTTGCCAACACCCAGAGGAGTCCTAATCAAATGGGATGACACGCATGTAACACATTAGGTTACACTCCTTGCATCCCTGCAAACACCTGCTGATCGCAAGGCACGATCCATGGCCCGACTTCTTCTGATGCGCAAGAACAGTTCTGCAAGACAGATCGAACTCTCAGGGGACCGCACATTGATCGGGCGCAACGCGGACAACGATGTCCAGATCGACCACCCGCGGGCCAGCCGCCATCACGCGGAGCTCCGCGTGGAAGGGCAGACCACCTGGCTCATCGACCTGGGCAGCCGCAACGGCACGCTCGTCAACGGCCGCTTGATCAAGCAGGTGGAGTTGCGGCACGGCGACGTCATCACCATCGGCGACTGCGACATCCGGTTCCTGACGCGTCACACGAACTTCGAATTGCCCAAAGACCTGTCCCTGTCCGCCTGAGGCATCCGCCGGCCGCCTCGCCTTCGAACCTCAGCTCTTCGGCATCAATGCCGCCTCGGTGCGCAACCAGCGGATGAAGTCCTGCGCATCGGCATTCGCGGCGCCGCGACGCGACACCTCGACGAATTGGCCGCGCTGCGTAGCGGCGCCCGCGCCCAGTGGTGCGACCAAGCGGCCGTCGCGCACCAATTCGCCCAGCAACGGCAGGCGACCAATCACCACCCCCTGACCAGCCACCGCAGCCGCCACCGCATCGGTGTAGTGGGTAAAGCGCAGCGTGCTCTTCATGCGCAGGTCGGTCAGGCCCATGATCTCCAGCCAAGGCTCCCAGTCGATGGTCGGCGTCTCATGATTGCCGGCAGGCGAATCGATGGTCAGCAGCGTTTGTTCGGCCAGGTCGGAGGGCGCGCGCACGCGCTGCGCCACGCTCGGCGAGCACAGCGGCACGACCGTTTCCTCGAACAGGGCCGGCCCGGTGCCGATGGCGGTCGAAACGAAGCGAACCGCCAGGTCCAGCCGCGCACGATCCAGGTCGTCGATGACTTCCAGCGTTGCGGAGATGCGCACATCCACGCCCGGGTGGCTGCCGGTGAAATGCGAAAGGCGCGGGATCAGCCACAGCGAGGCGAAGCCCGGCGTGCATGTGATGGCCACTTGGCGCAGCATCGGCGCAGCATGCAGGCGCGCGGTGGCATCGCGCAGCCGCTCCAGGCATTCGGACGTGGCCCGCTGCAGGATGCGCCCGGATTCGGTCAGCCCCAGGGCACGGTGGCGCCGTTCGAACAGCAGCACGCCCAGGCTTTGCTCCAACTGCTGGATCTGCCGGCTGACGGCCGACTGCGTGAGGCTCAGCTCATCCGCCGCCCGCGTGAAGCTGAGCAGCCGGGCCGCCGATTCGAAGCTGCGCAGCAGTTCGAGCGGCGGCAGGTCGCGCCAAGGTCTTGCATTCTCTGGGCGCATGTGACGAGTTCCAAATGGTCGTGCCAGACAGGTGGGCCGCCCAATATATTCATTCGCATGTCGAATGTGAAGGAGCACGCCATGTCGAACGACGACCCTGTTGCCCATTTCCGCGTGGACCTGCCGCGCCGCGCCCTGTTCACCGTGCAGGACATCGCCGGCGTCAGCATCGCCTGCCGCAGCGGTTGTGTCTGGCTCACGCTCGACGACGATCCGCGCGATCTCGTGCTGGAAGCCGGCGAGCAATTCGAAGGCGACATCCACCGCCGGGTGCTGGTGTCGGCCTTCGAGGATTCGAACATCGAGGTTCGGCACGCGCTGCCGGCGGCCCTGCCGGCACCCGTCTTCTCCAGGCCGGACGCGAAGCATCGTCGCCGCGCGCAGCCGCAGGCTGATGGCCTGACGCCCGCCTGCACCTAGGCAGGCCTGACCCGCCCCGGATTGCCGACCACGGTGGCGCCGGCGGGAACGTCGCGCGTGACCACGCAGCCGGCCCCGACGATCGCGCCGTCGCCGATGACGACGCCGGGCAGGATGAGCGCCCCTGCCCCGATCCAGGCATCGCGGCCGATGAGCACGGGCCGGCCGAACTCCAGTCCCATGCTTCGCTCCTGCGCGCTGCGGGGATGGTCGGCGCTCAGGATCTGCACGCCCGGGCCGACCTGCGTGCGGTCCCCGATGCGCACCGGCACCACGTCCAGCACCGTGCAGTTGAAGTTCAGGAAGACACCTTCGCCCAGGAAGATGTTGTAGCCGTAGTCGCAGTGGAACGGCGGGCGGATCACTGCCGAGGCACCTACGGCGCCCAGGCGCTCCTGCAGCAGCACGCGCCATCTTTGCGCGCCGTCGCCCAGCGACGAGTTGAAGCGCGCCAGCCACGCATGGCAGGCTGCCTGGTCGGCCTGGATTTCCGGATCGCTGGGGTCATACATCTCGCCGGCCAGCATCCGGTCTTTCTGTGATTGCATGGCGCGACCTTACACGCTTGGCCGCCCGACACCCATGACGCAGGCGAGTGGATGACAATGCGAGCCATGCCTGCCGCTGCCGACGTCGACCCGACCCGCTGCCCCCTGTGCGGTGGCGACAACCGCTGCGCGGTCGAAGTCGAACGCGCCACCGGGCAGGCGCAACCCCCGTGCTGGTGCATGAGCACGCCGATCGACGCCGCCCTCATCGAACAGGTCGCGCGGCAAGCGCCTCAGGCCAGCGGCAAGGCCTGCATCTGCGCACGCTGCGCATTGGCTGGCGCGTTGGTCCCGGCCACATCCGAACTTGCATCCCAGGAGCAGCCCTCATGACGATGACCAACGCCTTCTATGCGCAATCCGGCGGGGTCACCTCGGTGATCAACGCGTCGGCCTGCGGCGTCATCCAGACCGCGCGCGAACACCCCGACCGCATCGGAACTGTGTTCGCCGGGCGCAACGGCATCCTCGGCGCCTTGGCCGAGGATCTGATCGATACCAGCCACGAAAGTGCCGAGGCCATCGCCGCCTTGCGCAGCACGCCGGCCGGCGCCTTCGGGTCGTGCCGCTACAAGCTGGGATCGCTGGAAAAGAACCGCCACCAATACGAGCGGCTGATTGAGGTCTTTCGCGCGCACGGCATCGGCTACTTCTTCTACAACGGCGGCGGCGACTCGGCCGACACCTGCCACAAGGTGAGCCAGTTGTCGGACGTGCTGGGTTACCCGTTGCAGGCCATCCACGTGCCCAAGACCATCGACAACGACCTCCCGCTGACCGATTGCTGCCCGGGATTCGGCTCGGTTGCCAAGTACGTGGCGGTGTCGACGCTCGAGGCCTCGCTCGACGTGCGCTCGATGTGCGCCACCTCCACCCGCGTGTTCGTGCTCGAGGTGATGGGCCGGCACGCTGGCTGGATTGCGGCCGCGGGCGCCCTGGCCGCCAGCCACGGCATTCCGGTGGTGGTGCTGTTTCCCGAGGTTCCTTTCGACCAGCCCGCCTTCCTCGCGCGGGTCGATGCCCTGGTCAAGCAACACGGCTACTGCACGGTGGTGGTGTCGGAGGGCGCGCACCACCCTGACGGCACCTTCCTGGCCGAGCAAGGCACGCGCGATGCCTTCGGGCATGCGCAACTGGGCGGCGCGGCGCCGGTGGTGGCGCAGATGATCAAGGAAGGTCTTGGCCACAAGTACCACTGGGCAGTGGCCGACTATCTCCAGCGCTCGGCGCGGCATATCGCATCGGCCACGGACGTCCGGCAGGCCTACGAACTCGGACAACGCGCCGTCGAGATGGCACTGGCGGGCCACAACGCGGAGATGCCCACCATCGAGCGCATCTCCGATTCACCCTACGCCTACCGGATCGGCAGCGCGCCGCTCGACCAGGTGGCCAACCACGAGAAGATGATGCCGCGCGATTTCATCTCCGAAGACGGCTGGGGCATCACCGAGGCATGCCGCCGCTACCTGCTGCCGCTGATCGAGGGCGAGGACTACCCGGCCTATCGGCACGGCCTGCCCGTCTACGCCACGCTGCGCAACGTGGCAGTCGACAGAAAGCTACCCGCCTTCGACCTGGGCTGAAGGCGCCTGCGTCGCCGCAGGCCCCTTGCGCTGGTCGGCGATCAGCACATGGATGAACTGCAGTTTGGGCACCACCGCATGCGGCAGCACGAAGGGGTAGGTGTCGGGCTGGCCCATGCTGCGCGAGAACTCGTTGAGCACGTGCGTCAGGCGCACCCAGGCGTTCAGGAATTCGAGAAAGCTCGCGGCATCGGGATGCTGCGGTTGCCATAGATCTTCGGCATGGAAAAGATCGTCGGCACCGATTTCGGCCCTGGCGGCGTTCACGCCGAAGCTGATCGCGGTGTCCACCGTGTCGGCCATGTGAAGGTAGTGGGCCCAGGTCTCGGCCCAGTCTTCCCAGGGGTGTGAGCCGGCATAGCTGCTGACGTAGTGCGTCACCCAGTCCGGGCGCGGCCCGTTCGCATAGTGCGTCTGCAAAGCCGCGCCATAGTCGGCGCGCTCGTCGCCGAACACGGCGCGAAATCCGTCCAGCCAATCCGCTTGCGGCGCGACCAGCACGTCCCAGTAGTAGTGGCCGATCTCGTGGCGAAAGTGGCCCAGCAGCGTGCGATACGGTTCGTGCATCTGCGCGCGGACCTGCTCGCGCACGGCGTCTTCGGCCTCGGCGATGTTGAGCGTGATGACACCTTCGGAATGGCCGGTCATCACGCGTTGCTGGGCCTGGTCGGAAAGCAGGTCGAACGCCAACCCATGCACGGGATCGGCGATGCGGGTTCGAACCGGAAGGCCCAGGGCCAGCAGTTGCGACATCAGGCGGCGCTTGGCCTGTTCAAGCAGGTTCCAGCGACCCGGGTTCTCGGGCACGGAAAGGTCCGGAATCGTGCGTGTCGTGCTGCAAGCCAGGCAAAGCCCCGGCAGCAAGCCTTCGGCCTCGTCTGCATCGGCGGAGGCCGGCCGCATCCAGTTGCAGCCGATGGCGCTGTCGAAATTGCCGCAACGGCGCAGGCGGGGTCCCTGGGGCTCGCCGAAGACGGTGAATTCTTCCTGTGCATCGTCGGACTCGATGGGAGCCAGGGGCATGACGCCGAGCCGCTCGACCACGAAGCCGAGCGGCGTGCTGCAAGCCAGGCAGCGGCTGTTGCGCAGGAAGACAGGCCGGCCGCATTGACACAGGTACGCCCGGCTGATGCTGGGCGCAGCGATGCTCTCCTCTGCATGTTGCCGCTCGGCGGTCGAAACTTCCTCGGGCATGTGGCCTACCTCGGCAAATTGATGATGGCGGACATTGTGCTGCCGCCGGTGGCGCGAGACTGTCAGAGCAAAGGCCGATATCCTTGTGTGCCGTTGCCTGATCACGGCGCCGTCTGCTCATTGATGAATCCCGAATCGAATCCCCCCGCCGCGCCGGCGATGTCTGCCCTGCGCCAGCGCTATGGAGAGCGCTATCGCTGGTATCTGCTCATTTCGGTCATGGTGGGGACGATGGCGTCCATCATGTCCTCGACCGTCGTCAACGTGGCCATTCCTGGCCTCAGCCATCATTTCGCGCTGGACCAGGGCCGCGCGCAGTGGGTAAGTTCGGGCTTCATGGTGGCGATGACGGTGTCGATGCTGACCACGCCCTGGATGCTGGGGCGCTTCGGCTACCGCAAGACCTACGTCGGCACGATGGTGCTGCTGCTTGGCGGCGGCATCGTGGGCGGCATGGCGACCAACTTCTCGCTGGTGCTGCTGGCTCGCGTGGCCGAAGGGTTGGCGGCCGGCGTGGTGCAACCGATCCCGGCAATCATCATCCTGCGCGCCTTCGAGCCGCATGAGCAAGGCCGGGCCAGCGGCCTGTTCGGCATGGGCGTGGTGCTTGCGCCGGCGATCGGCCCCAGCATCGGTGGCGTGCTGGTCGACCTGTTCGGCTGGCGCTCGATCTTCTTCATGGTCGTGCCCTTCTGCCTGGCCTCGTTGTGGCTGGCCTACAAATTCGTGCCCACCACCGCGCCGGGCGGCATCGCGGCCACGCGCAGCACTCGGCTCGACTGGGGCGGGCTCCTGTTGGCGACGTTGGGCACGCTGTGCCTGCTCAACGGCCTGGTCGAATTGCGCGCTGGCGTGCCGTGGCAAAGCGCGCTGCTGCTGATGGGCGCACTGTCCTCGCTGGTGGCGTTCATCGCCTGGCAACGCAAGCTGGCGTCCGCAGGCGGCTCGCCGCTGATGAACCTGTCGCTCTTCGGCTATCGCCAGTTCGCCATGGGCAGCGTGGTCGCGTTCATCTACGGCACGGCACTGTTCGGCTCGACCTACCTTCTGCCGGTGTACATGCAGGTGGCGTTGCAGCTGTCGGCCTCGTATGTCGGCAGCATCCTGCTTCCGGCCGGTATCGTGCTGGCCGTCACCATCGCAGGCGTCGGGCGGCTCGCCGACCGGCAACCGACCTGGGCGCTGGTGAGCATCGGCCTGGCGCTGCTGGCCGCTTCATTCGCGCTGATGCTGGTGCTGCGGCTGGACAGCGCCATATGGCTGCTGGTGGTGTTCGCCGTGATCGGGCGGATCGGACTGGGTTTCATCCTGCCCTCGCTCAACCTCGGCTCGATGCGGCCTTTGGCCAAGCCACTGATTCCGCAAGGCGCCAGTTCGATCAACTTCCTGCGCATGCTGGGCGGCGCGGCAGGCGTGAGCCTGTGCGCGGTGGTGCTGGAATGGCGTCTTGCCGCTCACGGCGATTCGCTGACCAATCCGACCACGAGCGCGGCGCGCCTCGCCGCCTTCGATGAAGTGTTCGCCATGCTCGCCGGCATTTGCGCCCTGGCCATCCTGGCCGCCTGGCAGTTGCGCGAAACCAGGCCGGCGCCAGCGAGTGCGGCCACCCCCGACGCCTGAGCACCCGCTGCATCCCCAAACGCTGTGTAATCCGGACATGTGCCAGCTTCTCGGAATGAACTGCAACACGCCCACCGACGTGACCTTCAGCTTCACGGGCTTTGCGCAGCGCGGTGGACGTACCGACCATCACTCCGATGGCTGGGGCATTGCCTTCTTCGAGGACCGGGGGCTGCGCCATTTCGTCGACCACCTCCCCGCCTGCGAATCGCCCGTGGCTGAGCTGATCCGGCGCTACCCGATCCGCAGCCGCAACGTGATCTCGCACATCCGCAAGGCGACGCAGGGCGAAGTCAACCTGCAGAACTGCCATCCGTTCGTGCGGGAACTGTGGGGGCGTTACTGGGTTTTCGCGCACAACGGCGACCTCAAGGATTTCAGGCCGCGCCTGCACGGCAGCTTCCATCCGGTCGGAAATACCGACAGCGAACACGCCTTCTGCTGGCTGATGCAGGAACTGAGCAAATCGCATGCGGATGTGCCCAGCATCTCGGAACTGACGCTCACCCTGAAGGAACTGGCGCCGCGCGCGGCCAGGCATGGCACCTTCAACTTCATGCTCAGCAACGGGCAGGCGTTGTGGGCGCATGCATCCACCCATCTTTGTTCCGTGGAGCGCCAACACCCCTTCGCGACCGCGCAGCTGGCCGACGAAGACCTGTCGATGGATTTCGCCGAACACACCACGCCGCAAGACAGGGTGGCGGTGGTGGTCACCACGCCGCTCACGACCAATGAGGAATGGTCGACATTCGCGCCGGGTGAGTTGCGGGTGTTCGTGGACGGCCGACGCGTGATCGACTGAGGTCAAAGCCACGGACCTCCACGGACCGGGCGCCGATTTTGGCCGTCCGCGGCCCGCCCATTCGGCCGTCTCTGTGTGGTGTATTCCAGACACACGGCGCGCCATCCACGTCAAGTCTCGCCATCGGCGTTCAACAGGGTACAACGGTGTGGCGCGGCACATCCAAAGCACCAATAATAGTCATTCCTATTTGTATTCAGGGAGTGGCTGCATGTCTTCTCGTTCACACCGTGTGCCGCTTCGGCGGGTTTCCCTGGTCGCCTTTGGACTCGTTCAGGCCGTCTGGGCAAATGCCCAAGGCGTCTCGCCGACGACCACCCCGGCGCCGGCGGCGCTGCCCACGATGACCGTCGAGGCCAGCGCAGACGCCTCCGCCGCCGGTCTGGCCAAGCCATTTGCGGGCGGGCAAGTGGCCACTGGGGGCCGCGTCGGCATCCTCGGCACGCAGGACAACCTGTCCACGCCGTTCACCGTCACCAGTTTCACCAACGAGTTGATTCAGAACCAGCAAGCCAGGAGCGTGGGCGACGTGCTGGAGAACGACCCGTCGGTGCGCGTGGCGCGCGGCTTCGGCAACTTCCAGGAAAGCTACTTCATCCGAGGCTTCATCCTCAGCTCGGACAACGTGGCGTACAACGGCCTGTACAGCCTGCTGCCGCGCCAGTACATCTCCTCCGAACTGTTCGAGCGCGTCGAAGTGCTGCGCGGCCCGAGCGCCTTCCTCAACGGCGCGTCGCCCGACGGCGATGCCATCGGCGGCGCCATCAACCTCCTGCCCAAGCGTGCCGGCAACGAGCCGCTGACCGCCATCACGCTGGGCGCTTCCAGCGGGTCGCAGTTCTATGGCGCGGTGGACATCGGCCGCCGATTCGGGCCCGATCAGAGCCTGGGTGTCCGCGTCAACGCCGCCCGCCGCGACGGCGGCACGGGCGTGGACAACGAAGACGTGGAGCTCAGCGTCGCCTCCGTCGGCCTGGACTGGCGCAGCCGCAACGTGCGCCTGTCGGCCGACGTCGGCTACCAGGACCATCGCCTGAAGCAGACGCGCACCAACGTCACGCCGCCCACTTCCGGGGCGACTGCCGGGGTGCCATCGCCCGCCGATGCTTCCAGCAACTGGGCGCAACCCTGGAGCTATTCGAACGAAAGCGACACCTTCGGCACCGTTCGCGGCGAAGTCGACTTCAGTGACAACGTCACCGGCTGGTTCGCCGGGGGCATGCGCAAGAACTTCGAGGCCAACACCCTGGCCAACCTGACGGTGAGCGATGCCGCCAGCGGCGCCGCAAGCACCTACCGCTTCGACAACACCGGCCGGGACGACGTGAAGACGGGCGAACTGGGCGTGCGCGGCAAGTTCAACACCGGCTCCGTCTCCCACAAGCTCGTGGGTTCGTACTCGTACTTCAAGTCCGAGCGCGACAACGCCTACGGCTTCGACTTCCTCAATACGCTGAGCACCAACCTGTATCAGCCGATCCTCACATCGTCCCGGCCCTGGAGCGCCGACGCTATCTTCGGCAACGACCTGAACAATCCGGCGCTCAACCAGGAAAGCAAGCTCACCAGCTACGCGATCGGCGACACGCTGGGATTCATGAACGACAGCGTGCTGTTGACGCTCGGCGCGCGCTACCAGGAACTGAACTCCCGCACCTACGCCTACAACACGGGCGCGCCGTCGCTGCCGTATGAAGACAGTCACGTCAGTCCGCTGGCCGGCGTGGTGTGGAGGGCGACCAACGCTCTGTCCGTCTACGGCAACTACGTGGAAGCGCTGACGCCCGGCGACACGGCGCCCACGCTTTCAAGCAACCTGCCGGTGCGCAATGCCGGCGAAATGCTTGCCCCCTACGTGTCCAAGCAGAAGGAAGTGGGCGTCAAGTACGAGGCGAACGGCATCGGCGCCAGCGCCGCCTACTTCACCATCGACAAGCCGCGCGCCTTCGTCAATGCCGACCGTGACTACGTGGCCGGCGGCGAAGACCGTCACCAAGGCCTGGAGTTCAACGTCTATGGCGAGCCGGTGCGCGGCTTGCGCGTGCTCGGCGGCGTGACCTTCATGGACGCCAAGCAACAAGAGACCGGCAACCCGGCGCTGGACGGCAACCGCGTGATCGGCGTGCCCAAGCAGCAAGGCACGCTGGGCGTGGAGTGGGACGTCGCCGGCGTCACTGGCCTCACGCTGGAAGGCCGCATGGTCGCCAGCGGCGGCAGCTATGCCGATGCAGCCAACAATCTGCGCGTTGCGGGCTGGGCACGCTTCGACGCCGGTGTGCGCTACGTGACCGATGTGGGCGGCAAACTGCTCACGCTGCGCGGCCGCGTCGAGAACATTGCCGACCGCGACTACTGGGCATCGGTGGGCGGCTACCCGGACAACGGCTACCTGGTGCTGGGCAACCCGCGCACCTTCACGCTCACGGCGACGATGGAGTTCTGACGCCATAGGATGCGGCCACCCGGCCGCGCCCTTTTCAGTCAGCGGGCAGCAGCCATTCGCCCGTCTTCAGCAGGTGCTCCAGCGCGTCGATGAACATCGCCGGCACGTCGAAGCCGGTCTGATCGGTGATTTCCTGGAAGCAGGTCGGGCTGGTAACGTTGATTTCGGTCAGCGATCCGCCAATCACGTCCAGCCCGATCAGAAGCAAGCCGCGCGCCGCCAGCACCGGGCCAAGGGCTTTGGCGATCTTGAGGTCTTCCGGCGTGAGTGGCTGGGCCACACCCTTGCCGCCCGCCGCCAGGTTGCCGCGCACTTCGCTGCCTTGGGGAATGCGCGCCAGGCTGAACGGCACCGGCTTGCCGCCGATCACCAGCACCCGCTTGTCGCCCTTGACGATGTCGGGCACGAAGCGCTGCACCATGATCGTCTGCGCGCCGTTGTCGTTCAGCGTCTCGATGATGGAGCCCAGGTTGAGCCCATCAGCCTTGACGCGAAAGATGCCCATGCCGCCCATGCCGTCCAGTGGCTTGAGGATGATGTCCTGATGCTCGGCATGGAAGTCGCGCACGGCCTGCGCCTCGCGCGTCACCAGCGTGGGGGTGGTGTGGTCGGCGAACTCCATGATCGCCAGCTTTTCCGGATGGTCGCGCAGGGCACGCGGCTTGTTGACCACCTTCGCGCCCTCTCGCTCGGCCTGTTCCAGCAGGTGCGTGGCATAGATGTACTCTGCGTCGAAGGGCGGGTCCTTGCGCATCAACACGGCGTCGAACTCGCTCAGGGCTCGCTCGGTGGTGGCCTCGGTGCGGAACCAGTCGTCCGCTTCGCCGGTGAGCACGATCTCGCGCACCGTGGCGGTCACCGGCCGGCCTCGCTGCCAGCGCAGTTGGCTCGGCTCGCAGGCAGCGATGCGATGGCCGCGACGCTGAGCCTCGCGCATCATCGAGAAGGTGGTGTCCTTGTAGGTCTTGAACACCTCGAGCGGGTCGGCGACGAAAAGCAGGTTCATGGCGTCGATGTCTTTCCGGTGGATGCAGAGTTCTTGTCTTGGGCCTTTGCGCCTTCGCGTCGGCCCAGGCTTTGGATGGCGAGCGCCGCAGCGCCCGCGACGACTCCCCAGAAGGCCGAGCCCACGCCAGCCAGCGTGACGCCCGAAAGGGTGACCAGGAAGGTGATGAGCGCGGCCTCGCGATGCGATTCACCGCGCACGGCCATGGCCAGTCCGCTGCCGATCGTGCCCAACAGCGCGAGGCCGGCGATGGCCGCGACCAGTTCCTTTGGGAACGCGGTGAGCAAGCCGGCGACTGCGGCGCCGAAGATGCCGATAAGCACATAGAGCACGCCGCAGCTCACCGCCGCGGTGTAGCGCCGCGCAGGGTCTTCGTGCGCCTCGCGCCCCATGCAGATGGCCGCGGTGATGGCACTCAGGTTGAGCGCGAAAGCGCCGAACGGTGCCAGCACCAGCGTCATGAAACCAGAGAAGCTGATCAGCCGCGACACCGGCATGTCGTAGCCGGAAGCGCGGATGGCCGCCACGCCCGGCAGGTTCTGCGACGCCATCGTCACCACAAAGAGCGGCAGTGCCAGGCTCACCGCCGCCTGCCAGGTGAACTGCGGCATCGTGAACACGGGCCGAGCCAGGTCGAAGTGCACCGCCTGCCAGGCCATCTCGCCGCGCGCCGCGACAAAAGCGATGGCCACCGCCAGCGTGATCGGCACCGCGTAGCGCGGCAGCACGCGCCGCGCCACCAGGTAGCTGCCGAGCATCAGCAGCACCAGCGGCAACGCCGTCTGCGCCGCCTGGAAAGCCTGCAGGCCGAAGCGTGCGAGCACCCCGGCCAGCAGGGCCGAGGCGATCTCCATCGGGATGCGGTTCATCAACCGCTCGAACCAGCCGGTCGCGCCGCAAAGGATGATGAGCAACGCGCACACGATGAAGGCGCCGACCGCCTCATTCATGCTGAAGCCGGCGCCGGCCACCGCCAGCACCGCCGCGCCCGGCGTGCTCCAGGCGATCATCACGGGCTTTTTCCACAGCAGCGATGGCAACGCCGACGACAGCCCCATGCCGAGGCCCAACGCCCACATCCATGAAGCAATCAGCTCCGGCGTGGCGCCGAAGGCCTGCGCAGCCTGGAACACGATCGCCACCGAACTGGTGAACCCCACCAGCACCGCGACGAACCCGGCCACGAAGGCCGACAGGCTCAGATCCTTGAAGAAACGCATGGCCGCGATTGTGCAACCCCGGCCCGCTCCCCGCCGCGGCAGGGGCAAGCCCGCCTCGGCGATGCGGGCTAGATCTCGATCTTGGAGCCCAACTCCACCACCGCGTTGTTCGGCAGGCTCAGGAAGTGCGCCACGCCACTGGCGTTGTGGTGCATCTGCGCGAACAGCTTCTCGCGCCACGGCGCCATGCCACTGCCCAGTGTCGGGATGACCACGTCGCGCGACAGGAAGTAGCTGGTCGTCATGTTGTCGAGCTGACAGCCGCGAAGGCGCGCACCTTCGAGTGCGCTGGGCAGGTCGATGTCGTTCTTGAAGCCATAGTTGACCTTGACCTGCCAGCAGTGGTGGCCCAGCGGCTCCATCTCGATGCGCTTGTCCATCGGGATCCAGGGCACCTCGTGGTTCTTGACCGTGACGAACAGGTTCTGCTCGTGCAGCACCTTGTTGTGCTTGAGGTTGTGGAGCAGCGCATTGGGCACGATGCCCGGATCGGCCGTGAGGAACACCGCCGTGCCTTCCACCCGCGCCGGCGGGTTGACGAAGACCGAATCGAGGAAGGCCCGCAGATCGATGGCATCGTTGCGCTGGGCATCGTGCATGAGGCGGCGGCCCTCTTTCCAGGTGATCATCAGCGTGAAGACCACGCCGCCGATGAGCAGCGGGAACCAGCCGCCCTCGAAGAGCTTGAGCAGGTTCGACGCCCAGAACGCGAAGTCGACCACGAAGAACGCAGAGGTCGCGACCACGCACAGAAAAAGCGGCAGCTTCCAGGCGTAGCGGATCACGAAGAAGGTCAGCACCGTCGTGATCATCATGTCGGTGGTCACGGCGATGCCGTAGGCCGCGGCCAGGTTGCTCGAGCTGCGGAACATGACCACTGCCAGCACGATCGCCGCGAACAGTCCCCAGTTGACGAACGGAATGTAGATCTGCCCGGTCGAGCGCACGCTGGTGTGCTCGATGTTCAGGCGCGGCAGGAATCCCAGCTGGATCACCTGGCGCGTGACGCTGAATGCGCCGGTGATCAGCGCCTGCGACGCGATCACCGTGGCCATGGTGGCCATCACCACCATCGGCATGACGGCCCACTCGGGCATCATCATGTAGAAGGGATTCTTCACCGCCGCCGGATCGCGCAGCAGCAGTGCGCCCTGCCCGAAGTAGTTGAGGGTGAGCGCAGGCATCACGATGGAAAACCACGCAATGCGGATCGGCCCCTTGCCGAAGTGGCCGAGGTCGGCATAGAGCGCCTCCGCCCCGGTCACGCACAGCACCGTCGCGCCCAGGATGAGGAAGCTCGTGCCCGGGTTCTCCCAGATGAAGCGCAGCGCGTAGTGCGGGCTCAGCGCCCACAGGATCTCGGGGTGCGTGACGATCTGCAACACGCCCAGCACGGCGATCGAGATGAACCACACGAGCGTGATCGGCCCGAAGAACTTGCCGATGCCGCTGGTGCCGTGCTTCTGGACCGCGAAAAGGCAGAACAGAACCACCAAGGTGATCGGCACCACGTATTCGGTGAAGTGGGGCGAGACGACTTCCAGGCCCTCCACGGCAGAGAGCACCGAAATGGCCGGGGTGATGACGCCATCGCCATAGAACAGCGAAGTGCCGAAGATGCCCATCACCAGAAGGACGTGGCGCAGGCGGGGGCGGTCGGCCACCGCGCGCGAGGCCAGGGCCAGCATCGCCACGAGGCCGCCTTCGCCTTCGTTGTCGGCGCGCAGCACCAGGACGACGTACTTGAGCGAGACGATGATCGTCAGCGTCCAGAAGAACATCGACAGGATGCCGTAGACGTTGTCGACGGTGAACATCACCCGATCGTGGCTGAAGACCTCCTTGGTCGCATACAGCACGCTGGTGCCGATGTCGCCATAGACGACGCCGATGGCCGCCAGGATCAGCGCGGCGGATGGGACGGATTTGGTGCTGGAAGAAGACACGTGCGTGCGAATTTCAAGGGCGGCACGCAGGCCCGCGGGTCCATGCGTTCGACTTTTTGTCCGCGGGTAGTACTGAGATGCCGGCTATTGTGCCGCGTTGCAAAGGCCGCGCCAACGCCGCCCGGCCGGAGCTCAGCTCAGGCGTAGACCTCGGCTTCGGGGTCGGTGGCCTCGAGCTCGTAGCTGGCCGCCACCATCGCCAGGCGTCCGATCACGCCATACATGTAGAAGCGATTCGGTGCGCTCGCGCCGGGCTTCGCACCAGGTTGCGGTAAGTGCACACTCTCCGAAAACGCCAGTGGCACATAGCTCGCGGCCGGCGAATCGAGGCTTTCGTCTTCGTCGCGGCCGGCGTGGACGCGGTAGAAGCCGCCCACCACGTAGCGATCCATCATGTAGACGACCGGCTCGGCCACGCTGTTGTGCACCCGTTCGCGGGTGAGCACGCCTTCCTGGACGATCACTTCGTCGATCTGCGGCGGGCCGTCCGCGGCCTCGGCGCGAGGCTTGCGCGCCAGCGTCTTGAGGTCCTTCACGTCGCGCACCGTCACCACGCCCACGCCGTTCGTGCCGTTATCGGGCTTGACGATGACGAACGGCTTTTCGTTGATGCCGTATTCCTTGTACTTGCGCCTGATCTTCGTCAGCAGCGCATCGCAGTGGCTTTCAAGCTCTTCCAGGCCCTTGCCGGCCGCCAGGTTGACACCTTCGGCGTGGCTGAACAGCGGGTGGATCAGCCAGGGATCGATGCCCAGCAGCTTGCCGAAGCGCTTGGAGACTTCTTCGTAGCTGCGAAAGTGCTTGCTCTTGCGGCGCACCGACCAGCCCGCATGCAGCGGCGGCAGCAGGTATTGTTCGTACAGATCCTCAAGAATGCCCGGGGCACCGGCCGACAGATCGCTGTTGAGCAGGATGGTGCACGGATCGAAGTTCTTCAGGCCCAGGCGACGACGGCTGCGAACCACGGGTTCCAGGCACACGGTTTCGCCGTGCGGCAGCTCGATCTTCTTGGGCGACTTGATGGCCGGGTCGATGGAGCCGACCCGCACATTCAAGCCCGCCATCTGGAAGATGCGCACCAGTTGCGCCACGTTGGCCAGATAGAAGGTGCTGTTGGCGTTGTTTTCGGGAATGACGAGCAGGTTGCGCGCTTCCGGACAGATCTTCTCGATCGCTGCCTGTGCGGCCTGCACCGCCAGGGGCAGGGTCTCGCGCGTCAGGTTGTTCCAGCCGTTGGGATACAGGTTGGTGTCCACCGGCGCCAGCTTGAAGCCGGCATTGCGGATGTCGGCCGAGCTGTAGAACGGGGGGGTGTGCTCCATCCACTCCAGACGGAACCAGCGCTCGATGGCAGGCATCGAATCCAGGATGCGCTGCTCGAGTTCGTTGATCGGTCCGGTCAGGGCGGTGACGAGATGGGGAACCATGCGGCGGCCTTGTGAGCTTGTTGTGTGGAGTGTGCGGCAGGAAACCGGGGGGCCATTGTAGGATTTGGGGATGACCGGCTCCATGGCAAGAGGGCGCGCCGGCCGGGTGGCGCCCCCGGGCGCAAAAGCGGGGTCAGCGCCGCCAGAACGACGGTGTCAGCAAGGCGATGAAGCTCAGCAGTTCCAGTCGGCCCAGCACCATCGCCAGGGTGCACACCCACAGTTGGGCGTCGGTCAGCACGCCGTAGTGCGCCGCAGGGCCGACCGACCCCAGGCCCGGCCCCATGCAGTTCACGCTCGCGATCACGGCGCTGAAGGCGGTCACCGGATCGACGTCGGCCAGCACCAGCAGCATGGCCAGCGAAATGATGGTCACGCCATAGACCAGCATGAACGCCAGCACGGCGAAGATCACGCGATCGTCCACCACCTTGTCGCCCAGCTTGACGGGCTGAACCGCGCGCGGATGTACCAGTCGCCTCATCTCGCGCCCGGCCTGCTTGAGCAGGATCAGCACCCGCACCATCTTGATGCCACAGCCGGTGGAGCCTGCGCTGGTGGCGATGCCCGACAGCAGCAGCATGAACATCGGCGCAAACACCGGCCAGGCCAGATAGTCCACCGTGGCATAGCCGGTGGTGCTGCCGATCGAAACCGCATGGAAGAAGCCCAGGCGCAGCGCTTCGAGCAGGCCATAGACATTCTTGAACCACAGCACGGCAGAGACCACCAAGCCTCCGCCGATCAGCGCTACCAGCGTTGCGCGCATTTCGGGATCGCGCCAGAAGCCCCGCCAGTGACCCTTGCGCATGGCGGTGAAGTACAGCGCGAAGTTGCAGCTGGCCACCAGCATGAAGCCCACCGAGATCGCCTCGAGTAAGGGGGATCCGAAATGGCCGAAGCTGGTGTCGTGCGATGAAAGCCCACCCAGGCTCACCGTGCTGAACATGTGCATGACGGCATCGATGGGCGTCATGCCGCCTGCCCAGTAGGCCAGTGCGCAGGCCAGCGAGAGGGCGGCGTAGATGCCCCACAGGCCCTTGGCCGTGTCGGTGATGCGCGGAGTGAGGCGGTTGTCCTTGATCGGGCCAGCCACTTCGGCCTTGAACAGCTGGCTGCCGCCCACGCCCAGCAAGGGCAGGATGGCCACCGCCAGCACCAGGATGCCCATGCCGCCCAGCCACTGCATGAAGGTGCGCCAGACATTGATGGACACCGGCAGCGTGTCGAGCCCGGTCAGCACTGTGGCGCCCGTGGTGGTCAGGCCCGATACCGCCTCGAAGTAGGCGCCGCTGAAAGAGATCGGCCGGCCGACCGCGGCGAGCGCTTCGCGGATGGGCCACGATGCGAACAACGGCAGCACCACCCACACCAGCGATACCAGGATGATGCCGTGGCGCGGATGCAGCTCGCGCTTGTGGCGCCGCAGGCCGACCCAAAGCAGCACGCCGCACAGCAGCGTGCCAGCGCCCGCTTGCGCCCAGATCGCGTGCAGCCCGTCCGAATGCGTCCACGAGATGCCCAGCGGCAATGCCACGCCAAGCGCAAAGAAGGTCAGCAGCACACCCATGACCCGAAGGACCGGCAGGAAGTGGGTCGTCAACGCACTCATTTCGCGGCTCGGCCTCAGAAGAAGGTGGCGCTGACGCGGAACAGCTTTTCCACCTCCCGCACCTGGCGCTTGCGCGGAATGAAGATCACGACGTGGTCATTGCTTTCGATGACGGTGTTGCCACGCGGGATGATGACTTGAGGCGCGGCCTGCTCGCCGACGGGCTCGGCATCGGCCAGTGCATCGGCATCTGGCAGGCCTCGCATGATCAGGCCGAACTGCGCCCCCTTGGGCAGGTCGATCTCGTCGATGGAGCGCCCCACGACGCGTGAGGTCTTGCGATCGCCTCGCGCCACGATCTCCAGCGCCTCTGCCAGTCCGCGGCGCAGGCTGTGCACCGCCTGTACATCGCCGCGCCGAACGTAGGTGAGCAACTCGCCCAGCATCGTCTGCGCGGGCGACAGCGCGATGTCGATCTGCGTGCCGTGCATCAGGTCGGCATAGCTGCGGCGATTGATCAGTGCCAGCACGCGCGATGCGCCCAGTCGCTTGGCCAGCAGGCTGGCCATGATGTTGTTCTCGTCGTCGTTGGTCAGCGCGAGGAACAGGTCGATCTGCTCGATGCCTTCGTCATCCAGGAGGTCTTCGTCGGTACCGTCCGCATGAAGCACCAGCACGCTCGAAGGCAACTCGGACGCGAGCGTCACGCAGCGCTGGGCGTCGCGCTCCAGGACCTTGAGCTGGATATCGCGACCGCTTTCCACGAGTTGCCGCGCCAGGCGCATGCCCACGCGCCCCCCGCCGGCGATCATGATGCGCGTGACCTCGCGCCGCGTGTCGTCCTGGTGCCGGTGCAATGCAGAGAGCACCGACTTGAGGTGCTCGCGTGCCGCCAGCACGAAGACTTCGTCGCCGGGCTCGATCCGCGTGCTGCCTTCGCAGACGATGAAGCGGTCGGGCTGGTCGAGCAGCCGGCGATAGATGGCCACGATGCGCATGTCGGCGTCGGGCACTCGGTCGCGCAACTCGGCAATGCTGTGGCGAACCAGCGGCGCGCCGGCCACGGCCCGCACGGACACCAGGCATGCCAGGCCGCCCGCGAACTCGCGCACCTGAAGCGCCTCGGGATACTCGACCAGCTTGCCGATGTAGCGCGTGAGCGATTCCTCGGGGCAGATGACGCGATCGACCGCAAAACCTTCCTTGCCCAGCAGCGCATCGTCGGCGCGGTAGCTGGGGGAACGCACGCGGGCGATGCGCGTCGGAACGTTGAACAACTGGTGTGCCAGCTTGCAGCACACGAGGTTGGTCTCGTCCAGCGCGGCGCAGGCGATCAGCATGTCCGCATCGCGTGCGCCCGCCTCGGCGAGCACGTCGGGCTCGATGCCGCTGCCGCGCACGCCGCGCAGCTCGAAGCGCTCCTCCAACTCGCGCAGGCGCTGCGGGTCGGTGTCGATGACGGTGATTTCGTTGCGCTCCGAGACCAGCGTACCGGCCACGCTCTCCCCGATGCGGCCCGCCCCCAGGATGATGATCTTCATGACTGACGGGCCTCCCTGGCCCTGTTTCTTATCGCTTGCACGTATGTCGGCGGCTGTTTGCCGGCCGACGCCGGCCGGTCATCGCCTCAGCTCGCCGTTGCCCAGCACGACGTACTTGAGCGAAGTCAGCCCCTCGATGCCCACGGGACCGCGGGCGTGGAACTTGTCGGTGCTGATGCCGATCTCGGCGCCCAGTCCGAACTCGAAGCCGTCGGCAAACCGGGTGCTGGCATTGACCATCACGCTGGCCGAATCGACTTCGCGCAGGAACCGTTGGGCATGCATGTGGTCGCGCGTGACGATGGCGTCCGTGTGGTGGCTCGAATAGTGGTTGATGTGCGCGATGGCCTCGTCCACGCCCTCGACCACCTTGATGCTGATCACGGCGGCCAGGTACTCCTCGAACCAGTCGGACTCCTGGGCGGGCACGACGCTCGCACCCTCGGGCAGAGCGCCGGGCGCGCGCAGGATGGCGCTTGCCGCCTCGTCACAGCGCATCTCGACGCCCTTGGCAGCGAACACGGCGCCGATCTTCGGCAGAAACTCGGCGGCGACGCTTCGCGCCACCAGCAGGCCTTCGGCCGCATTGCAGGGGCTGTACTTCTGCGTCTTGGCGTTGTCGACGATGGCCTGGGCCATGTCCAGATCGGCACCGGCATCCACGAACACATGGCAGTTGCCGTCCAGGTGCTTGATGACCGGCACCTTCGCATCGCGGCTGATGCGCTCGATCAGCCCCTTGCCGCCGCGCGGGATGATCACGTCCACGTATTGCGGCATGGCGATCAGGCGGCCCACCGCCTCGCGGTCGGTGGTCTGCACCAGTTGCACCGCCTCGGGCGGCAGGCCGGCCTCGGCCAATGCGTCGGCCACCATTTGCGCCAGGGCCCGGTTGGATTCGATGGCCTCCGAGCCGCCACGCAGGATGGCGGCGTTGCCGCTCTTGATGGCCAGGCTGGCGGCTTCGATGGTCACGTTGGGACGGCTCTCGTAGATCATGCCGAACACGCCGATCGGCACGCGCATCTGGCCGACGCGGATGCCGGTGGGCTGCTGGCGCATGCCGATGATCTCGCCGATCACGTCCGGCATGGCGGCCAGCTGCAGGCAGCCTTGGATCAGCGTGTCGATCACCTTGCTGGACAGGCGCAGACGGTCGACCATCGGCGCCGCCAGGCCGGCGGCCTGCGCGCGCTCGACATCGCGCGCGTTGGCCTCGGCCAGTTCCGGTCCGGCGTCGCCCAGGCGGCGCGCCAGCGCCTTGAGCGCGGCGTTCTTGGTGGCGGCATCGGCGCGGGCCATGCGGGCGGCGGCCTGCCTGGCCTGCGCGCCCAGGGCCTGCATGTGTTCGTCGACGTTGAAGGCGTTCATGGCCGTCATTTTCCCACCGGCTGGGGGTGGATGCTCGCCAGGGGAGAAATGGGCGCGCCGATCAGGCCCGGCGCGGCCGCCGGTCCGCCTTGCACAGCATGCACAGGCGAAATGCCAGGCGATGCAGCGCCTGCCAGCCGTCGGCCGGCCAGTCCGGCCGGCGCAGGCCCTTGACGATGCCGTCCACCACATGGGCATCGCCCAACAGACGGGTCAGCACCCGGCCGTCGAGCATCGGCAGCACGCGCTCGAAGGCCCGCTCTCGCGGCCCCCAGACGCGGTTCTCGCGCAGCGCCATGGGCAGCGGCCGGCCGCCGTCCACGGCGTCGCGCACCCGCTTGAGCGCACGGATGTCCTCGGCCAATGTGTAGTGCACCAGCACCTCGGCTTCGCCCTCGGCCCGCAGCCCTTCCAGCATTCGGGCAACCCGTTGGGGCTGCCCGCCGAGCACCGCGTGCGAGAGCTTGAACACGTCGTAGCGCGCGACGTTGTTGACAGCCGCCTCGACCTGGTCGAACGAGAGTTCGCCCTGGGGATGAAGCAGGCCGAGTTTCTGGATCTCCTGGTGCGCGGCCAGCAGGTTGCCTTCGACCCGATCGGCGAAGAACTGCAGCGTGCGCTGGCCTTCCTCGCCCGCCATCACGCGTTGGCCCTGGCGGGACAGGCGCAGGGCGATCCATTCGGGCAGCGCGCCCCGCTCCACGCTGTCCACCTGGACGACGGCGCCGTTTTGCGAAAGGGCGGTGAACCAGGCGCTCTTGCGGGTGGTCATATCCAGGCGCGGCAGCAGCACCAGGGTCAGCGTGTCCTCGTTGGCGGGCGCCGACTCGGCAATCTTCTGCAAGGCCTCGCTGCCGTCCTTGCCCGGCTTGCCCGAAGGAATGCGCAGTTCCACCAGTTGGCGGTCGGCGAAAAGGCTCATCGCGCCGCCGGCAGCGAGCACCGCGCTCCAGTCGAAGCGCGCGCCTTCCACGTTGTAGACCGACCGCTCGGTGTGGCCACGGGCGCGCGCCGCGCTGCGGATGGCATCGGCCGCCTCCTGGATGAGGAGCGGCTCGTCGCCATGCAGGGTGTAAAGCGGCCTGGGCGTGTCCTTCTCGAGGTGCGCGGCCAGCCGGTTGAGCGGCAAATCCATGGCGCGGAGTTTACGCAGCGCCCGCCGCAACGGGCAGTCGCCTGCGGATCGGAGGGTAGCGCCTCAGGCGACCAGGCGTTGCAGCGGCGCCGTGGACGATGGCGTCGCAGCGTCCAGCAGCGCGAACGATGCCAGCGCGGTACGGCCATCGACGTCGTGCGCCGGGTTGTATTCGACCAACTCCAGCGCCGCGCATCCGGGCTGGCGCGCACAGTCGCGAAGCGCGTCCAGCGCCGCCTGCAGCCCGATGCCCGATTCGACCGGCGTGCCGGTACCCGGCGCATCGACCGGATCGAGCGCGTCCAGGTCGAAGCTCAGGCCCCAGGCCGAAGTGGCGCGTCGCACGCGCTGCATGGCCTCTTCCATGCAGGCGCCGAATCCGCGGCGCTGAACTTCGGGCATGTACATGATCCGCACGCCCAGGCGCTCCAGCAGCGCCTTCTCGCCAGCCTCGTAGCTGCGAGCGCCGACGATGACCAGGTGTTCAGGCCGGATCTTGCCGAGCCAGCCGTACAGGCCCGCCAGCGCCGATGCGCCGTGGCCCAGCAGCGCCGCCACCGGCATGCCGTGCGGCGCCTGCGTGTGCGAAGTGGCGGGCGTGTGTGCGTCGAGGTGCGCGTCGACCCAGATCAGGCCGATCGGGCCGCCCGGGCGATGCGCCTGGGCGACCGCGCTCCAAGTGCCCACGGCGCAGGAATGGTCGCCGCCGATCACGACGGGCAGGTCTCCACGCCGCAGCGCGCGCGTCACGGCCTGGGCCAGCCGACTGCTGAAGGCCGCGACGGCGTCGAGCCGTTCCGCCGCGCTTTGGGCCGATCGGGCACGCACCATCGATGACCAGCCCGCCGGCCGCTCGGGACGGGCGAGAAACTCCGCCAGGCCGCGCTCGCGCAGGGCACGGGCACCCCACTTGCAGCCAGGGTCGCTCGCGCCTTCGCCGACTTCGGCGCCGATCAGGGCCAGTGCTTTGTCTTGCATGTGCATTCTTCCCTTCCAATTGCCGTCAGGCGGCCAGCCGTGCGGCGTCATGGCCGCGCATCGCCAAGCCGTAAAGGTCCTTCGGATCGTCCATGGTGGGGACGAGATCGATGTCGCGCCCCACGCCGTGTTCCCGCGCCAGTTGGTTCACGCATCGAAGCGCGGACAAGTCTTCCAGCGCGAACCCGACCGAGTCGAACAGCGTGATCTGGTTCGCATCCTTGCGGCCAGCGCGGCGCTCCGCCAGGACTTCCCACAGTTCGGTGACCGCGAAATCGGCCGGCATCTGCTGAAGCTCGCCCTCGGCACGGGTCTGCGGCTCGTATTCGACGAAGACATCGGCACATCGGACCAGTTCGGCCGAAAGCTCCGTCTTGCCGGGGCAGTCTCCGCCCACGGCGTTGATGTGCGTTCCCGGCGCGACGAGGCCCTCGCCGAGAACGGTCGCGCGCCGCTTGTCCGCCGTGATGGTGGTAACGATGTCGGCACCCCGCACTGCCTCGGCCACGCTGGCACAGCGGCGTGCGCGCAGGCCGCCGCTGCCCAGGTGTGGCGCCAGGTTGCGCAGCAGCTTGTCGGTGGCTCGCGCGTCCACGTCGAACAGGCGCAAGTCGCGGATGCCAAGCACGTCCATGAAGGCCAGCGCCTGGAACTCGGCCTGCGCGCCATTGCCGATCAACGCCATCGAATTCGCGCCGGGCCGGGCCAACACGCCGGCGGCAAGTACCGAGGTCGCGGCCGTGCGCAGCGCGGTGGTGAGCGTCAGTTCGCTGAGCAGGACCGGGCGGCCAGTGGCGACATCGGCCAGCAGGCCGAAGGCCATCACGGTCGGCAGGTTGAGGGCAGGATTGCCCGGGTGCCCGTTGACGTACTTGAAGGCGTAGTGCGATTCGTCGGCCACCGGCATCAGTTCGATCACGCCGCTCGGCGAGTGATGGGCAACGCGGGCGCTCTTGTGGAAATCACCCCAGCGCAGGAAGTCCTCGCGGATGTATCGGCCCATCTCGCGGCAAACGCGCGGCACGCCCAGTTGCCGCACCAGATGCGCCATGTCGTGAAAGTCGATGAAGCGGGTCATGAAAGCCTCTCCTGCAAGTCCGGGCCATTGCAGGCCCTGTGCAGAAAAGTCTAGGGATCCGCGCGCGTCGCGACGGACGTTGTGCGCCAGCGCCGATGCGGGCAACGCCGGTCGATGGCGCCTGCCGCTTCCGATTCGGAAGTCGCCTCAGGTGGCCAGCGGAAAGCCGGTGAATTCCTTGACCGTCTGGAGTTCGGTGCTGGTGACGATCCGGTCGATGCCCAGCGCGACGTCGTCCAGCCAGGCGTTGGTCAGGTGGCGGTAGTGCGCCAGGTCCTGGCAAGCCAGGCGCAGCAGGTAGTCGTAGCGCCCGCTGACCAGCCAGCAGCCGACGACCTCGCGGCATTCGACGACATGCCGCTCGAAGCGTTGCACCGTGGCCTGGCGCTGGTCCTTGAGGGTGACCTCGGCAAAGACCGCCACCTGTTGCGCCGCCGAGCGCGACACCTGCGCCCGGTAGCCCTCGATCACGCCGGTCTCCTCCAGCCGACGGATGCGGTTGAGCGTGGCGCGCGGCGACAGGTGGACCAGCTCGGACAAAGCCTGTGCGCTCATGCGGCCGTCTTGCTGCAGCCGCTCGAGCAGGATGCGGTCGATGCGGTCGAGTGGCTGCATCGGCCTCGCTAGAGCGACTTGGCGGCCGCCAGCCGGCGCACCGTCTGCTGGACCACGTCGGTCGTCATGTCGCGATACAGCAGCGCCACTTCGTTTTCTTTGGCGAGCGCCGCCGTCTCGTTGTAGGTGATGTCACGGAACTGCGTGATCTCCGACGGCGGGATGATCTCCTTGCCCGCTGGCGTGCGCACCTTGAAGCGCACCTTCAGGAACAACTGCATCTCGCGAACCTGGCCGGCCGAGTTGGTCGACAGCACCACCTGGTCGCGCGATTCGCCCAGCATGTCGAAGATCGCCTCGGCATCGTTGGCCTGTGTCATCGGCAGCGTGGTCAGCGTGCCGGTCACTTCGATGGCGCGCTTGAGTTGCTTCAGGTAGGCGCTGCTGTCGGGCATGGCCAGGGTGCGGAAGGCAAAGTTGGGCGCCTCGCGCAGCTTGAAGCCGCAACCGGCCAACACAAGCGCCGCGCCGCCGCCTGCCAGGAGCAGGCGACGCGAAGGATCGAAGCAGCGGCTCGCCATCGTCAGACCACCACGTTGACCAGGCGGCCAGGCACGACGATCACGCGCTTGGGTTTGGCGCCCTCGGCATGCTTGGCGAAGGCCTCGCTGGCCAGCACCATCGCCTCGATCTCTTCCTTGGACGCGGTGGCCGGCACTAGCACCGAACCGCGCAGCTTGCCGTTGATCTGCAGCATCAGCTCGACTTCGTCGCGCGCCAGCGCGGCTTCGTCCACCTTCGGCCATGGCGCGTCGAGCAGGGTGCCTTCGAGCGCGTCGTAGCCCAGCATCTGCCAGAGCTCGCAACCGATGTGCGGCGTGACGGGGTACAGGCAGCGCAACAGGATGCCGAAGCCTTCGCGCAGCGCGGCCACGTCGCCGTCGTCGGCCGGCTTGAAGGCCTCGAGCGCGTTGAGCAGCTTCATCGCGCCCGACACCACCGTGTTGTATTGCATGCGCTGGTAGTCGTAGTCGACCTGGCGCAAGACGGTGTGCACCTCGTGGCGCAAGGCCTTGGCAGCCTTGCCGTACGCCGGGGCGGCACCGGTCGCGGCCGGCAGATCCTTGACCACCAGGCCGAAGTTCCACACCCGCCGCAGGAAGCGGAACGAGCCTTCCACCGCGGCGTCGTTCCACTCCAGCGTGGCTTCGGGCGGCGCGGTGAACATGGTGTAGAGCCGGGCCGTATCGGCGCCGTACTTCTCGATCAGGTCCTGCGGGTCGACGCCGTTGCGCTCGCTCTTGCCCATCTTGCCGACGCCGCCGTACTCGACGACCGTGCCGTCCGCCAGCGTGCCGCCGACGATGTGGCCTTGATCGTCGAGCTTGGCCGTCACCTCGAGCGGCGGGTGGTAGTCCTTGCCGCCCTTCGCGTTGCGGGTGAAGTAGATGTGGTTGAGCACCATGCCCTGGGTCAGCAGGCGCTCGAAGGGCTCGTCGATGTCCACGAGGCCCAGGTCGCGCATCACCTTGGTCCAGAAGCGGGCGTACAGCAGGTGCAGGATGGCGTGCTCGATGCCGCCGATGTACTGGTCCATCGGCATCCAGTACTTGGCGCCATCGGCCACCATCGCGCCCTCGTTCTTCGGGTCGCAATAGCGCATGAAGTACCAGCTGCTGTCCACGAAGGTATCCATCGTGTCCGTCTCGCGGCGGGCGGGCGCGCCGCACACCGGGCAGGTCACGCCGGCATGGAAGCCTTCGTGCTTGTTCAGCGGGTTGCCGCTGCCATCGGGCACGCAGTCGGTCGGCAGCACGACCGGCAGGTCCTTCTCGGGCACCGGCACCGCGCCGTGCTCGGCGCAATGGATGATCGGGATCGGCGTGCCCCAGTAGCGCTGGCGGCTCACACCCCAGTCGCGCAGTCGCCAGGTGGTCTGCAGGCCGCCCAGGCCCTTCTGCTCCAGCGCGTGGGCCACGGCCCGCACGGCTTCTTCGTGGCGCATGCCGCTGAAGTTGTCGGAGTTGATGGTGATGCCGCGGGTCTTGTCGCCGTACCAGTCCTGCCAGCGGTGGTAGTCGAAGTGCGGCTCGTCTTCCACCAGCACCACCTGCACGATGTCGATGTTGTACTTGTTGGCAAAGGCGAAGTCGCGCTCGTCATGCGCCGGCACCCCCATCACGGCGCCGTCGCCGTAGCTCATGAGCACGTAGTTGCCCACCCACACCGGAATCTGCTCGTCGGTGATGGGATGCGTCACGGTCAGGCCGGTGGGCACGCCCTTCTTTTCCTGCGTGGCCAGCTCCGCCTCGGTGGTGCCGCCGGCCTTGCATTCCTCGATGAAGTCGGCGACCTTGCGGTTGGTGCTGGCGGCAAAGGCGGCCAGCGGATGCTCGGGCGCGACGGCGCAGAAGGTCACGCCCATGATGGTGTCCGCCCGGGTGGTGAACACGTACATGCGGCCGTCCTGGATCAGGTTGCCGCTGGCGTCCTTGATGTCGTGGGTGAAGGCGAAGCGCACACCCTCGCTCTTGCCGATCCAGTTCTCCTGCATCAGCCGCACCCGCTCCGGCCAGCCCGGCAGCTTGTTCTGGGTGAACTCGAGCAGCTCGGGCGCGTAGTCGCTGATCTTGAGGTAGTAGCCCGGGATCTCGCGGCGCTCCACCGGTGCGCCGGTGCGCCAGCCCTTGCCGTCGACCACCTGCTCGTTGGCGAGCACCGTCTGGTCGACCGGGTCCCAGTTGACCACCTGGGTCTTGCGGTAGGCGATGCCTTTTTCCAGCATCTTGAGGAACAGCCACTGGTTCCACTTGTAGTAGTCGGGCTGGCAGGTGGTGACCTCGCGGCTCCAGTCGATGGCCAGACCGATCGCCTTCAACTGGCTCTTCATGTCGGCGATGTTGTTCATCGTCCAGGCATGTGGCGGCACGCCGTTCTTCAGCGCCGCGTTCTCCGCGGGCAGGCCGAAGGCGTCCCAACCCATGGGCATCAGCACGTTGTAGCCGTTCATGCGCAGGTAGCGCGTGAGCATGTCGTTGATCGTGTAGTTGCGCACGTGGCCCATGTGCAGCTTGCCGCTGGGGTAGGGCAGCATGGAGCAGGCGTAGTACTTCTTCTTGTTCGCGTCCTCGATGACGCGATAGGCGTCGGCGGCGGCCCATTTGCCTTGGGCGGCGGCCTCGACGTCGGCGGGTTTGTAGGTGGGATTCATGGATCTGGACGGGATTTGCCGCTCTCGACGGGAGCTGCAACGTGCGGGAGTCGAAGATTATCGCGGCTTGGCCGGATTCCACGCCGCGCACGGTCCTTGGCCCGGTTTTCGCATGTCACAATGAAATTCGAACCTGCGGGGGGGCGGCATGGGCACGGACTGGTGGCGCGGAGCGGTGATCTATCAGATCTACCCGCGCAGCTTCAAGGACAGCAACGGCGACGGCATCGGCGACCTGCCAGGCATCACCGCCGGCCTCGACCATGTGGCGAGCCTCGGTGTGGATGCGATCTGGGTCTCGCCCTTCTTCCGCTCGCCCATGAAGGACTTCGGCTACGACGTGGCCGACTATCGATCGGTCGACCCCCTGTTCGGCACGCTGGAAGACTTCGACGCCCTGCTGGCCCGCGCGCATTCGCTCGGTCTGAAGGTCATCATCGACCAGGTGCTCTCGCACACCTCCGACCAGCACGCCTGGTTCGCCGAGAGCCGGCGCGCGCGGCCCGACGCGCAAGGCGATGCGGCCAACGACAAGGCCGACTGGTACGTCTGGGCCAACGCCAAGCCGGACGGCAGCGTTCCCAACAACTGGCTGTCGGTGTTCGGCGGCTCGGCCTGGCAATGGGACTCGCGCCGCAAGCAGTACTACTTCCACAGCTTCCTGGCCGAGCAGCCGGACCTGAACTTCCACTGCGAGGCGGTGCAGGAGGCCCTGCTGGCGGAGGTGCGCTTCTGGTGCGAGCGCGGCGTGGACGGTTTTCGCTTCGACGCCTGCAACCACCAGTTCCACGACGCGCTGCTGCGCGACAACCCGCCGGCGGACCCGGGCCAGAACGTCAGCACGGTGAAGGCCGACAACCCTTACGCGATGCAGCGGCACCTCTACGACAAGAGCCGGCCGGAGAACCTCGCTTTCCTGGAGCGGCTGCGCGCATTGCTGGACGAGTACGGCGCCGTCGGCCTGGGCGAAGTGGGCGACGAGGACGCCCCGCCCCTGATGGCGGCCTACACCGAGCGCGGCAAGCGCCTGCACCTGGCCTACAGCTTTGCGTTGCTGACCGACGAGCACAGCGCGCACCATCTGCGCGGGCAGGTCAAGGCCCTGGAAGACGCCATGGATCGGGTCGACGGATGGGGATGCTGGGCCGTCTCCAACCACGATTCCGTGCGGGTGGCCAGCCGTTGGAACGCCAACGGATCGGCGGACGCGCGGCGCGACCGCCTCTGGCTTTCGCTGCTCGTCATGCTGCGCGGCAGCGCCTGCATCTACCAGGGCGAAGAACTGGGCCTGCCTGAGGCCGAAGTGCCCTTCGAGCGCCTTCAGGACCCGTACGGCCGTGCCTTCTGGCCCGAGTTCAAGGGGCGCGATGGCGCGCGCACGCCGCTGCCGTGGAGCGCCGCCGCGCTGCACGGCGGCTTCAGCCACGGGTCGGCCGAGCCCTGGCTTCCGGTGTCCCCATTGCACCTGCCGCTGGCCATCGACAGGCAGGAGGGCGACCCGCATTCGATGCTCACATTCAGCCGCGCCCTGCTGCGCTGGCGCCGCCGTCACCCCGTGCTGCGCGAGGGCGCCATGCGCTTCATCGATCTGCCCGAGCCGTTGCTGGGCCTCGAACGCTTCGACGGAACGCACCGTTTGCAGGCGCTGTTCAACCTGTCCGACCAGAAGGTGACGGTGGAAGTGCCGCACATGCCCATTCCCGCTTCCGGCTCGCCCTTTTTCGGTGCGCGCGTGGACGACGACCGCCTGCACCTGCCTCCGTACGGTGTCTTTGTGGGGGCGCCCATCGGTGCTGCCTGAACTCTTGCCCCAATCCGTCGTGCAGGCCCTGATGCGGGCCGATCACGGCGACGCCTTTGCCGTGCTCGGACCCCACCAGACCGACGCGGGCCTGGTGGTGCGCGCGCTGCTGCCGGGTGCCAGGCGCGTGACCGTGCTGCAGGCCGACTCGGGCTGGCCCCTGGCCGATCTGGCGCGCCAAGGCCAAAGCGAGGTGTTCGCCGCGCTGGTGCCGGCGGCCGAGGCGCGCCTTGGCTATCGCTTCGAGGTCGACTGGGGCACGCACTTCTCGCACCTCGAAGACCCCTATCGCTTTCCGCCGGTGCTGGGCGACACCGACGTCTGGCTGCTGGCCGAGGGCACCCATCTGCGTCCTTTCGAGCAGCTTGGCGCACATCTGCACGAGATGGCCGGCGTGCGCGGCGTGCGCTTCGCGGTCTGGGCACCCCATGCGCGGCGCGTGTCGGTGGTGGGCGACTTCAACCAATGGGACGGCCGCCGCCACCTGATGCGACTGCGGCGCGAGTGCGGGGTGTGGGAGATCTTCGCCCCGCATGTGACGGCCGGCGACGCCTACGAGTTCGAGATCCTGTCGGCCCAGGGCCAGGTGCTGCGCAAGTCCGACCCCTACGGCTTCGCCGCCCGCCTGCGGCCCGGGACAGCCAGCGTGGTGCAGCCGCTGCCCGAGCCGGCGGTGCTGCCGGCGCAGCGGGCGGCGGCCAACCGGCGCGACGCGCCGATCAGCATCTACGAGGTCCATCCCGGCTCCTGGCGACGCAAGAACGGCCACGAATGGCTGACCTGGCGCGAACTGGCCGACTCGCTGGTGCCTTACGCGAAGGACCTGGGCTTCACCCATCTCGAACTGATGCCGGTGAGCGAGTTCCCCTTCGACGGCTCCTGGGGCTATCAGCCCATCGGCCTGTATGCGCCGACGTCGCGCTTCGGCACGCCGGCGGACTTCCGCCATTTCGTCCAGACCGCCCATGCGGCCGGGCTGGGCGTCATCCTCGACTGGGTGCCTGCGCATTTCCCGACCGACCCGCACGGCCTCGGCCAGTTCGACGGCACCGCGCTGTATGAATACGCCGACCCCCGCGAAGGCTTCCACCACGACTGGAACACGCTCATCTTCAACTACGCCCGCACGGAAGTGCGCAACTACCTCGTGGGCAATGCGCTCTACTGGCTCGAACGCTACGGCGTGGACGGGTTGCGCGTCGATGCGGTGGCCTCGATGCTGTATCGCGACTACAGCCGAAAGAGCGGCGAGTGGGTGCCCAATGCCCAGGGCGGCCGCGAGAACCTCGAAGCGATCGACTTTCTAAGGCGCACCAACCGCGTGGTGGGCGTGGAGCGGCCGGGCGCCATCACCATGGCCGAGGAATCGACCAGCTTCCCCGGCGTGACCCGCCCGCCCGAGCATGGCGGCCTGGGCTTTCACTTCAAGTGGAACATGGGCTGGATGAACGACACGCTGGCCTACACCGGCATCGACCCGGTCTTTCGCCCGCACCATCACCAGCAGGTCACGTTCGGGCTGATGTATGCGCACACCGAGAACTTCGTGCTGCCGCTCTCGCACGACGAGGTGGTCCACGGCAAGGGCTCGATGATCGGCCGCATGCCCGGCGACATGTGGCAGAAGTTTGCCGGGCTGCGCAACCTCTACGGCTACCTGTGGGCCTACCCGGGCAAGAAGCTGCTCTTCATGGGCGGCGAGTTCGCGCAGTGGGCCGAATGGAACCACGACCGGAGCCTGGACTGGCATCTGCCGGAGCAGCATGCGCAGCATCGCGGCATGCAGCACCTGGTGCGCGACCTGAACCAGGTCTACCGCCATTTCCCCGCCTTGCACGAACTCGACTGCGAGAGCGAGGGCTTTCGCTGGATCTGCCACGACGACCGCGATCACTCGGTGTTTGCGTTCGAGCGTCGTGCGCGCGATGGCTCGGTGGTGCTGGTGGTGTGCAACTTCACGCCGGTGGCGCGGCACGGCTGGCGCATCGGGGCACCGGCGCCGGGCGCCTGGCGCGAGATCATCAACACCGACCAGCCCGGCTACGGCGGCAGCGGTGTCGGCAACGGCGTGCTGCCGACCGAGCCCATCGCCTGGCACGAGCGCGATCAATCGCTGGTCATGAACCTGCCGCCGCTGGCGACCCTCATGTGGGTGCTGGCCTGATGCTCGGGCACGGCACGCCTTACCCGCTGGGCGCCAGCGTTGCGCTCGAAGGCGGCATCAACTTCGCCATCGCCGCGCCGCGGGCGGATGCGGTCTACCTGTGCCTGTTCGACGGCCTCGGTCTGCATGAGCAGCAGCGCCTGCGGCTGCCGGCCTGCACCGACGGCGTCTGGCATGGCCGCCTGCCGAGCGCGCGGGCCGGCCTGGTCTACGGCTACCGCGTCCACGGCCCCTGGGCACCGGCGCAAGGCGATCGCTTCAACCCCGCCAAGCTGCTGCTCGACCCCTATGCGCGCGAGGTCGTCGGGCGCTACGACGGCAGCGACATCTTCCTGGGCCACGACCCGGCCGACCCGAGCCGGCGCGACACGCGCGACAACGCCTCCGTGGCGCTCAAGGCTCGAGTGGTCGCCGACGCCCCGCCGCTGGCCGAGCCGTGTTCGCGCATTGCCGCATCGAACCGCGTGTTGTACGAGCTGCACGTGGGCAGCCAGACGCGGCTGCACCCGGGCGTGCCGCCCGAGCTGCGCGGCAGCTTCGCCGGGCTGGCGCACCCCAGCGTGCTGGATCATCTGCAAGGCCTGGGCGTGACCACGCTGAGCCTGATGCCGGTTCAGTTCCGCGCCGACGAGGCGCGCCTGCAGAAGCTGGGCCTGTCCAACCACTGGGGCTACACGCCCATCGGCTGGTTCGCGCCCGAGCAACGGTATGCCAGCGGCCGCGCGGGCGTCTCGCCGACGCAGGAATTCCGCGCCCTGGCCGACGCGATCCATGCGCGCGGCATGGAGCTCGTCATCGACGTGGTCTACAACCACAGCGCCGAAACCGACGAGGCCGGGCCCACGCTGAGCCTGCGCGGCATTGACAACGCGCTGTACTACCACCTGCGCCCGGACGAACCGTCCCTCTATGAGAACTGGACCGGCTGCGGCAATTGCCTGAACCTGTCCGAGCCGCGCGTGGTCCAACTGGTGATGGACAGCCTGCGCCATTGGGCAACGCAGATGGGCGTGGACGGCTTTCGTTTCGACCTGGCGCCTGTGCTGGCCCGCGGCCCGGCCCGCAGCGGCGGCGAGTTCGACCCGCATGCGCCGCTTCTGGCGGCCATCGCGCAGGATCCGGTGCTGTCGCAATGCCTGCTCATCGCCGAGCCCTGGGACATCGGTCCGGGCGGCTACCGGCTCGGCGAATTCCCGCCCGGCTGGCTGGAATGGAACGACCGCTTCCGCGACACCCAGCGCGCCTTCTGGCTGCACCGCGCCGTGGGCCGCGGTGCGCTGGCGCAGCGGCTGGCCGGCTCCAGCGACGCCTTCCAGCGCAACGGTCGCGCGCCTACCGCCAGCGTCAACTTCGTCACCGCGCACGACGGCTTCACCCTGCGCGACCTCGTCTCCTACGATGAGCGGCACAACGAAGCCAACGGCGAGCACAATCGCGACGGCCATGGCCACAACCTCAGCCGCAACTGCGGCGTGGAAGGCGACACCGATGATCCGCACGTGCTGGCCGAACGCGCGCGCCTTGCCCGCACGCTGCTTGCGGCGCTGCTGCTGTCGCAGGGCACGCCCATGCTGCTGGCCGGCGACGAGATCGGCCATACGCAGCGCGGCAACAACAACGCCTACTGCCAGGACAACGACATCACCTGGCTGGACTGGACACGTGCCGATTTGCGCTTGGCCGGCTACGTCGCCCGCGTGCTGGCGCTGCGGCGCGAGGCCAGGCCGCTCGCCCGCGCGCACTGGTGGCCGGCCCGGGCCGAACCAGGGGAGCCCGCGCTGCATTGGCTCGATCCGCAGGGACGTCCCATGACCGGCTCCGACTGGGACGACGCCGAAAGCCACGCCCTGGCGATGCTCTTCGACGCACCCTCGCGCGAGCCGCGCTGGCTGCTGCTGATCAATGCGCAGGCCGCGCCGGTGCGCTTTGCGCTGCCGCCCGGTGTCTGGCGGTTGCGGCTGGCCAGCGACGCCGAACCCGATTCGCAGCCCCAGTCCTCACCGTTGGCCGACGCCGTCGACGTTCCTGGCGGCAGCCTGTGGCTCGCCTGCGCATCTCCCGATCCGAATGCATGACTTCACACATAAGGAGGCACACATGAGACAAGACACCGTCCCCCAGACCCTGCAGGCGCATCAGCTGGTCCGCCGCACCGTGGCCCTCGTCCTGGCCGGCGGCCGCGGTTCGCGCCTGAAGCAACTGACCGATCGGCGCGCCAAGCCGGCCGTCTACTTCGGCGGCAAGTTCCGCATCATCGACTTCGCCCTGTCGAACTGCCTGAACTCCGGCATCCGGCGCATGGCGGTGGTGACGCAGTACAAGTCGCATTCGCTCATGCGCCACCTGCAGCGCGGCTGGAGCTTCCTGCGCGCCGAGTTGAACGAGATGGTCGATGTGCTGCCGGCGCAGCAGCGCATGGGTGACGAACGCTGGTACCGGGGCACCGCCGATGCGGTGTATCAGAACCTGGACATCATCGCCTCCAAGTCCACGCCGCACGACTACGTGGTGGTGCTGGCCGGCGACCACATCTACAAGATGGACTACTCGATCATGCTGATGGACCACGTGGCCCACGGACGGGGCTGCACCGTCGGCTGCATCGAGGTGCCGCGCATGGACGCGACCGCCTTCGGCGTGATGGCGGTGGACGAGCAGCGCACCATCACCGAGTTCCTGGAAAAGCCGGCCGACCCGCCGGCCATGCCCGGAAAGCCCGCCGTGGCGCTGGCCAGCATGGGCATCTACATCTTCGACTCGCAGTACCTCTACCGCCTCCTGGAAGAAGACAACGCCAACCCCGATTCGTCGCACGACTTTGGCAAGGACATCATTCCGCGCGCCGTGGCCGAGGGCCGCGCGGCGGCGCACCCCTTCGGCATGTCCTGCGTGACGCGGGCCCGTCGCGGCGGCGATGCACCGGCCTACTGGCGCGACGTCGGCACGATTGATGCATTCTGGGCAGCCAACCTCGACCTGGCCTCCATCACGCCCGAGCTCGACATCTATGACACCGATTGGCCCATCTGGACCTACCAGCGGCAACTGCCGCCGGCCAAGTTCGTGCTCGACCGCGACGGCAAGCACGGCATGACGGTCAACACCATCGTCTCGGGCGGCTGCATCGTTTCGGGCTCGAAAGTCAGCAGTTCGGTGCTGTTCTCCGGCGTGCGCGTGCATTCCTATTGCGACATCCACGAGGCCGTGCTCATGCCCGATGTGGAGGTCGGCCGCAGCTGCCGCCTGAGCAAGGTCGTGATCGACCGCGGCTGCGTGCTGCCCGACGGCATGGTGATCGGCGAGGACGCCGCCGCCGACGCGGCACGCTTCGAGCGCACCGAAGGCGGCGTGGTGCTGGTCACGCGCGAAATGCTGGCACGGCTGGCTGCCCAGGAAGGTGCGTCGCCGGACGCGGTCCCGGCCGCCAAGGGATGAGCGGCCCGATGCGCATCCTGCAAGTCAGCGCCGAACTCTTTCCCCTGCTCAAGACCGGCGGGCTGGCCGACGTGACCGGCGCGCTGCCGACGGCGCTTCAAGCGGCCGGCCACGACGTGCGGGCCCTGCTGCCCGGCTTTCCGGCCATCGTGGCGGGCGTGCGCGACTCCGCGCCCCAGGCCGAGTTCGATACCCCCTGGGGAGAGCGCGTGCGGCTGCAGCGCGGGCGCATTCCGGGTTCCGCGCCCGGCGTGCCCGATCTGCCAACCTACTGGATCGACGCCCCGCGCCTCTACGACCGCCCCGGCAATCCGTACGAGGACGAGCACCGCCAGCCCTACGGCGACAACCACCTGCGCTTCGCCCTGCTCGGCTGGGCCGCGGCGCGCCTGGCACATGGCATGGATGCGAAGTGGCAACCCCAGGTCGTGCATGCCCACGACTGGCATGCGGCGCTGGCGCCCACCTACCTGGCCTGCGTCCCGCAGCCTGCAGGCCTGCCTCGAGCCGCCACGGTGTACACGGTGCACAACCTGGCCTACCAGGGCCTGTTCGCGCCCTGGCACCTGCAGGAACTCGGGCTGCCGCCCGCCGCCTTCCACATGAACGGGCTCGAATACCACGGCCAGATCTCCTTCATGAAAGGCGGGCTGTGCTTCGCCGACCGGATCACCACCGTGAGCCCCACATACGCGCGCGAGATCCAGACGCCCGAGCAGGGCTTCGGCCTGGACGGCGTCCTGCGCAGCCGCGCCCATGTGCTGTCGGGCATCCTCAACGGCGTCGACGACCGGGTCTGGAACCCCGCCACCGACACGCTGCTCGGCGCTCGCTTCGATCGGAAGAAGATGCCCGGCAAGGCGCGCTGCAAGGCGGCGCTGCAAGCCGAACTCGGGTTGACCGAGCAAGCCGATGCGCCGCTGTTCATCCTGGTCAGCCGCCTGACCGAGCAGAAGGGACTGCCCCTGGTGCTGGAGGGCCTCGATGCGATCGTGGGCCAGGGCGGCCAACTGGCGCTGCTGGGCAGCGGCGACGGCTGGCTCGAAGCGGCCTTCCGCGAGCGTGCGGCCGCCAGCCCCGCGCAGGTCAGCGTCACGCTCGGCTACAGCGAAGCGCTGGCCCATCGCCTGTTCGGCGGCGGCGACGTGACGCTGGTGCCGTCGCTGTTCGAACCCTGCGGCCTCACGCAGATGTACGGCCTCAAGTACGGCAGCCTGCCGCTGGTGCACCGCGTCGGCGGCCTGGCCGACACGGTGGTCGACAGCTCGCTCGAGAACATCGCCGACGGCACCGCGACCGGCTTCGTGTTCGACCGCTTCGACGGCGAAGCCTTTGCGCGCGCCGTGCGCCGTGCCATCGCACTCTTTCGCCGCCCCACCGACTGGCGAGCCGTGCGCGCCGCCGCCATGAACCGGCCCGCCGACTGGGGCCTGGCCGCCAACCAATACGTCTCGGTCTACGAACAGGCACTGGCTGCCTGAGACCGCGCCAAAGATCCGCACTTGCTCATCGCCCCACCATGACCATCGAAGACTTCAAGTACGACCATCCGGACCGCGATGTCGCGGCCTTCAAGCGCGCCGTGGCCAACAAGCTCATCTACGCCGTCGGCAAGGACCCGGTGGCCGCCAGCCAGGACGACTGGCTGCATGCCACCGCCCTGGCCGTGCGCGACCAGCTGGTGGAGCGCTGGATGAGCACGACCCGCGCGCAGTACGCGCAGCGGCTCAAGCGCACCTATTACCTGTCGATGGAATTCCTGATCGGCCGCACCTTCACCAACGCACTGCTGGCGCTGGAGCTTTACGACACGGTCAAGCATGCGCTGGCCGATTTCGGCGTGGACATGGAGCAAGTGGCCGAGCGCGAACCCGACGCCGCGCTGGGCAACGGCGGCCTGGGACGCCTGGCCGCCTGCTTCCTCGATTCGATGGCCACGCTGGGCGTGCCCGGACTGGGCTACGGCATCCGCTACGAGTACGGCATGTTCCGCCAGAACATCGTCGACGGCCAGCAGGTGGAAACGCCCGACTACTGGCTCACGCGCGGCAACCCCTGGGAGTTCGCCCGGCCCGAGGTGCGCTTTCGCGTGCGCTTCGGCGGTCACGTGCAGAAGCGCGAAGGCAAGGGCGTGCCCTACGGCGCCGCCCGCTGGGTCGACACGCACGACGTTCTGGCCGTGGCCTACGACACCATCATCCCCGGCTACGGCACGCAGGCCACCAACACGCTGCGCCTATGGTCTGCGCGCGCCACCGAGGAGATCGACCTGTCAGCCTTCAACCGCGGCCAGTACATGGACGCGGTGGAAAGCAAGAACCATTCGGAGAACGTCTCGCGCGTGCTCTACCCCGACGACTCCACGCCCTCCGGCCGTGAACTGCGGCTGCACCAGGAGTACTTCTTCGTCAGCGCCAGCGTGCAGGACATGCTGCACCGCTACCTGCGCAACCACGACGACTTCGATGCGCTGCCCGAACAGATCAGCATCCACCTGAACGACACGCACCCGGTGCTGGCGGTGCCCGAGCTGATGCGCCTGTTGATCGACGAGCACGACCTGCCTTGGGACACGGCCTGGGGGCACACCCAGAAGATCTTCAGCTACACCAACCACACGTTGATGCACGAGGCGCTGGAGACCTGGCCGGTGGAGATGTTCGGCCGCATCCTGCCGCGCCACCTCCAGATCGTGTTCGACCTGAACGCCAGGTTCCTGGCCGGCATCACGCAGAAGCACGGCCACGACGCCGAACTGATGCGCCGCCTCTCGCTGATCGACGAGAACGGCGAGCGGCGCGTGCGCATGGCCTACGTTGCGGTGCTGGCCAGCCATTCGATCAACGGCGTCTCGGAGCTGCACTCGGAGCTGATGAAGCAATCCATCTTCGCCGACTTTGCCCGGCTGTTTCCCGAGCGCTTCAACAACAAGACCAACGGCGTCACGCCCAGGCGCTGGCTCGCCCAGGCCAATCCGCCGCTGGCCAAGCTGCTGGACCAGCGCATCGGCCGCGGCTGGCGGCGCGACCTCGATCAGCTCGTCGCCCTGCGTCCGATGGCGCAGCAGCCTGCGTTCGTGCGCGCCTTCCGCCATGCCAAGCGCGAGAACAAGCTGCGCCTTTGCAACTGGATCGAGCAGCACATGGGCCTGACGGTCGACACCGACGCCATGTTCGACGTGCAGGTCAAGCGCATCCACGAATACAAGCGTCAGCTGCTCAACGTGCTGCACGTGGTGACGCGCTACCTGCGCATCCTGGACGAGCCCGAAGGCAACCATGTGCCGCGCGTGGTGGTGTTCGCCGGCAAGGCCGCGTCGGCCTACCAGATGGCCAAGCTGGTCATCCGGCTCATCAACGACGTGGCGGCGGTGATCAACAACGACGATCGGGCGAACAAGCTGCTCAAGGTGGTGTTCGTGCCCAACTACAGCGTGAGCCTGGCCGAGCTGATCATCCCGGCCGCCGACTTGTCGGAGCAGATCTCCACCGCCGGCACCGAGGCATCCGGCACCGGCAACATGAAGTTCGCGATCAACGGCGCGCTGACCATCGGCACGCTGGACGGCGCCAACGTGGAGATGCGCGATGCGGTCGGACCGGAAAACTTCTTCATCTTCGGCAACACCACCGAGCAGGTGGCCGACATCCGCGCCAGCGGCTATCGGCCCGCCGATTACTACGAGGCCAACCTGGAGTTGCAGCGCGCACTCGACGCCATCCGCGACGGCATGTTCTCGCACGGCGAGACGGCGCGTTACCACGCCATCTTCGACGCGCTGGTGAACTGGGGCGACCACTACCAGCTGCTGGCCGACTACGCCAGCTACATCGAGACGCAGGAGCGCGTCGATGCGCTCTATCGCGACCCCGATGCCTGGGCCCGCATGGCCATCCTGAACGTGGCGGGCATGGGCAAGTTCTCGTCGGACCGGACCATCGCCGAGTACGCGCACGACATCTGGAAGACCAAACCGGTGAGCCTGGGCTGACCGCGCACCGGAAAGGTCTTTCCGCGCAGCAATGGTTCAGAAATGTTGCGGCCGTTACAATGATGGACCTCGATCGCTTGCCGCACTCACGGTGCGGCGCACTTTGAACAAGGAAGAACGGTTGCGGAATTCCGCCCCCATTCGCGCCTCCCACGGCGTCCGCCACGGACGCGTTGCACACGGGGGCGCGCTCGCCACATTGCCCACCTGGCTGAGTGATTCGCTCAGCTGCGGGATGCTGCGCTCGCGCAATTGCCTGTCGCCGCTGCTTCGCGACGAGCTGCCTTTTCATCTGCTGATCTCCGAACTCTCCGCCAAGCCTCCGGCGGCCTGAGTCTTCACGCGACCGCGCACACCGCCCGCATCGCGGCGGCAGTGCGCTTGTCTTCCCGTCGCAACGTTCCTCGACGCAGCCGCGCGTTCGCTCGCCCGCACCTGCGCTTCGCCCATCGGCCCATCCTGCGGCCGGTGCTTCGACCCCACACAACGAAGAGGAGTCCACATGGCACGGATCACCCGTCCTTCCCCCACCCCCAACCATTCGCCTCGCAAGGCATCCGGCCTCGCGGACGTGCCCGAGCGCATCGCCGTCGTCGGCGGTGGCGCCTGGGGCACCGCGTTGGCCATCAGCGCCGCACGCGCAGGCCGCAGCACCACGCTGTGGGTGCGCGAAGCCGACCTGGCCCAGCGCATGCGCACCACGCGCGAGAACGATGTGTTCCTGCCCGGCCATCGCCTGCCGCCGCATGTCACCGTGCACGAGGCGCTGGGCGACGCGGTCCGCGGCGCCGATGCCGCCTTGCTCGTCGTGCCTTCGCAGCACCTGCGCGCCACATGCAAGGCGCTCGCGAGGGTCGCGCCCAAAAAGCTGCCGCTGGTCATCTGCGCCAAGGGCATCGAACACACCAGTGGCCTGTTGATGGCGCAGGTGGTCGAGCAATGCTTGCCCGATCATCCGCTGGCCGTCCTGTCGGGGCCCACCTTCGCGAGCGAAGTGGCACAGGGCCAGCCGACCGCCGTCACGCTGGCTTCGGAAGATGCGGCGAGCGATCAGGAGCACTCGCTGGCCGCACGCCTGGCCGCCGCCCTGGGCACACCCACCTTCCGCCCCTATGTGACCGACGACCTGCGCGGCGTGGAAGTGGGCGGTGCGGTGAAGAACGTGCTGGCCATCGCCAGCGGCATTGCGCAGGGCCTGGGCTTCGGTGCGAATGCGCGCGCCGCCCTCATCACGCGCGGGCTGGAGGAAGTGCGCCAGTTGACGCTGGCCCTCGGCGGGCGCAGCGACACCGTCTACGGCCTTGCAGGGCTGGGCGACCTGTCGCTCACCTGCTCGAGCGAACAGTCGCGCAACATGCGATTCGGCATGGGCCTGGCGGCGGGGCGCTCCGAGCTCGACATCTTCGACGGCCGCCCCGTGGTGGTCGAGGGCCGCGACAACGTGGTGCCGGTGACCGACCTGGCACGACGGCTCGAAGTCGAGATGCCCATCTGCGAAGCCGTGCGCGCCGTCGTCGCTGAAGGCGCGCCGATCGGCGACGTGATGGTGCAACTGCTCTCCCGGCCATTCCGCGCCGAGGCCAGAGGGCTGTCGCTGCAGATCGCGCAGCCCGACCAACCCGTGGAGATGCGCCTGTGAGCTTGCCCGACCACCACCTGCTCCACACCGCGCCGCAGCGCCCCCTGGTGCTGGCCACCGACCTGGACGGCACCTTCCTGGGCGGCAGCGACGAGCAGCGCGCGCACCTGTACCGCTGGATCGACGACCACCGCGAGCACGTGACGCTGGTCTTCGTGACCGGCCGCGACCTGCCCTTCATCCGCAACCTGGTGCGCGCCACGAACGTGCCCGCGCCCGACTACGTGATCGGCGACGTCGGTACCACCATCGCCGGCGGATTGGACATCGAGCCGATCGAAGAACTCGAGCGCCCGATCGCGCAGCTCTGGGGCGATGCCGGCGCGCGCATGCAGGCCCTGCTCAAGGACGAGCCGGGCCTGCGCCTGCAGGACACGCCCTTCCGCTATCGCCTGAGCTACTACTACGAGCCGGACAAGCTGTCGCCCGACACCGCGCGCAAGGTGCGCGATGCCGGCTTCGACTGCCTGCTTTCGGCCGACCTCTACCTGGACGTGCTGCCGCCCGGCATCTCGAAGGGGCCGACGCTGCTGCGCCTGGCCGAGCACCTGCAGTGGCCGCGCGAATCGCTGCTGGTGGCCGGCGACACGCTCAACGACCTGTCGCTGTTCCAGACCGGCCTGACGGGCGTGGCCGTCGGCAACTCGGAGCCGGCCCTGCGTGCGCACCTGGACGAATGGCCCCTGGTCTGCCAGAGCCCGCTGCCCGGCGCCGCGGGCATTGCCGATGCGCTGCGCTTCCACGGCTTCGTGCCAGGCGACTGAGCAACACGACCCGCGCGCCCTCATCTTTTTCCCCGAACGAACCGCAGAACAACATCATGAAGAAATCGAACCTGGTGATCGTCTACCACCGCCAGCCCTATGAGGAGATCGAGGTCGACGGCAAGATCGTCTACCGCGAGCACAAGAGTCCCAACGGCATCGTGCCGACGCTCAAGAGCTTCTTCGGCGCCGTCGAGCGCGGCGCGTGGGTGGCCTGGAAGCAGGTCGACCCGAAGCACAAGGACAAGGACTTCGAGCAGGTCGTTCGCATGAACGACTCCTACGGCGAATACAACGTCTCGCGCCTGCCGCTGACCGCCGCGCAGGTGCGCAGCTTCTATCACGTGACCTCGAAAGAGGCGCTGTGGCCGATCCTGCATTCGTTCCCCGAACGCTACAACTACGACGCCGTCGACTGGCCGGTGTTCCGCGAGGTCAACCGCCTGTTCGCCGAAGCGGCCGTGGCCCAGGCCGAGCAGGGCGCCACCATCTGGGTGCACGACTACAACCTGTGGCTGGTGCCCGGCTACGTGCGAGAAATGCGGCCGGACGTGCGCATCGCCTTCTTCCACCACACGCCGTTCCCGTCGTCGAGCATCTTCAACATCCTGCCCTGGCGCGACGAGATCATCGAAAGCCTGCTGGCCTGCGACCACGTGGGATTTCACATCCCGCGCTACGCGTCGGGCTTCGTGGCGACGGCGCGCAACCTCAAGGGCGTGGAAATCGTCGAGGAGGTAGACGTGGAGCCCACGCTGTCGCCGGTGGGCCTGGCCTTGTCCGAAGCGTCGGTCGCCACGCGGATCCGGCACAACGGCCACGAGATCCGGGTCGATTCGATCCCGGTCGGCACGAACGTGCGCTACATCGGCGAAGTGGCCGCCAACGACGCGACGACCGAGCGCGAGGCCAGCATCCGCGAGGCGCTGGGCGGACGCAAGCTCATCATCTCGGTGGGGCGCAGCGACTACACCAAGGGCACGCGCGACATGCTGCTGGCCTTCGAGCGCCTGCTGGAAAGCCGCCCCGAGCTGGCCACCGAGGTGCAGCTGCTGGTGACGTCCGTCGCGGCCGCGAACGGCATGGCTGTTTACCGCAAGGTGCAGCACGAGATCGAGCAGATCGCCGGGCGCATCAACGGCCGCTTCGGCACGTTGGCGGCGCAGCCGCTGCTGCTGATGACCTCGGCCATCCCGTTCGAGGAACTGATCGCCTACTACCGCTGCGCCGATGTGTGCTGGATCACACCGCTGCGCGACGGCCTGAACCTGGTGGCCAAGGAGTACGTGGCCGCGCGCCGCGGCATGGACGGGGTGCTGGTGCTGTCGGAATTCACCGGCGCATCCGTCGAGCTGGCCGGCGCCCTGCTGGTCAACCCCTACTCGCGCCACCTGATGGACGAAGCCATCGAGCGCGCGCTGGACATGCCCAAGGAAGAGCAGCGCACACGCATGCAGCGCATGGGCGCCAGCGTGGAGAAGTACGACTCCACCCACTGGGCCACGCACACGCTGCAGAGCTTCCGGCAGATGTAGCAAAGGGCATCGGATCGGCCGCCGGGCCATGGAAAGCCACGAGTGCCGCAGGCTCGGGGCGACCCATATACTGATTCGATGTCCAGCCGTCCCCCAAGCATTTCGTCCGACGTCCGCATGCGCGGCTTTTCCCAGCGCGCGGAAGTCGGCGTCGGGTTGAACTGGATCGATGCGAACGCACAGGCGCTGCCCGGCGAAGATGTTTCGCTCGACGACGTCGTGTCCCGCGTGCTGTCGGTCGATGTGAGCGCCGCCATCGCCGTTCCTGAATTCAATCGCGCGGCCATGGACGGATTTGCGCTGCGCGGCGCGGAAACCACCGGCGCTGGCGAGTACAACCCGCTCGAATTCAAGGTGGTCGGCCAGTCGATGCCCGGCCGGCCTTTCGAAGGCGGCATCGCGCCGCAATCGGCGATCCGCATCATGACCGGCGCGCCGGTCCCCGAGGGCGTGGACTCGGTGGTGCCCGCCGAATACGCCACCGAGCAGAACGGCATGCTCGTCATCACCCGCGCAGTCGCGCCGGGTCAGCATGTCGGGCATGTGGGCGAAGACATCGCGCTCGGCTCGACCGTGCTGTCCGCCGGCCGCCGCCTGCGTCCGCAGGATGCCGGGGTCGCCGCCTCGCTGGGCCTTCCTCGGCTGGCGGTGGTGCGCCAACCCCGCGTACGCCTGCTCGTGACGGGCAACGAGGTGCGTGCGCCGGGCGAATCGAAGAAGCCCTTCGAGATCTTCGACGCCAACTCTTCCATGCTGCGCGGCCTGGTCCGCCGCGATGGCGGCATCGTCGAGTCGCATGTGCGCCTGGGCGACGACCCTTCGTCCATCCGCGAGGCCATGGCTAGGCCAGGCGCCGACGTGCTGCTCATCTCGGGCGGATCGAGCGTCGGCACGGAAGACCATGCGCCCAGGCTGCTGGCCGAACTGGGCGAGTTGGCCGTGCACGGCGTGGCCATGCGGCCATCGAGTCCGGCCGGCATGGGCCGCGTCGGCGAGACGCTGGTGTTTCTCCTTCCGGGCAACCCGGTGTCGTGCCTTTGCGCCTACGACTTCTTCGCCGGCCGTGCGATCCGCCGTCTCGGCGGCCTGCCGGCGCAATGGCCCTATCGCCAGACCCAAGCCGTGGTGGCGCGCAAGATCGTCTCGCAGATCGGGCGGGTCGACTATGTGCGCGTGCGGCTCGGTGCCGAAGGCGTGGAGCCGCTGGCGCTGTCCGGCGCGTCGATGCTCAGTTCGACCACGCGTGCCGACGGCTTCGTGGTCGTGCCCGCCGACAGCGAGGGGCACGGCCCCGGCAGCGACGTGACTGTTCATCTCTACGAGTACGTGTGAAAACCCAATCGCAATTCCTTCAGGTCCTGACCCGGGACGAGGCCGAGCGCCGCTTCCAGGAACACCTGCGCCTGGCGCCGCTGGGCGCCGAATCCGTGCCGCTGCATGCCGCGCTGGGCCGCGTGCTCGCGGCCGACGTGGCAGCGCCCATCGACGTGCCGGGCTTCGACCGCTCGAACGTCGACGGCTTCGCGCTGCAGGCGGCCGACACCTGGGGCGCGATGGAAGAAGAGGCGCGCACGCTGTCGCTCAACACCGAGACCCTGGCGCCCGGCATCGTGCCGGCTGAACAAGTGCGGCGCGGCGTGGCCACCACCATCGCCACCGGCGGCATGCTGCCGCGCGGCGCCGATGCGGTGGTGATGGTCGAGCACACCGACGTGGCGGGCGAGCAGCTGGAAGTGCGGCGCGCGATCACGGTGGGCGAGAACGTCAGCTATGCGGGCACCGACATCGCCCGCGGCGAAACGGTGCTTCGCGCCGGTGTGCCGCTGAGCTCGCGCGAGATCGGCGTGCTCGCTGCCCTGGGCCTGGCCGAGGTCAGCGTGCATCGCCGCCCGCGCGTGGCCATCTTCTCCACCGGCAACGAGATCGTGGCGCCCGGCAAGCCGCTGCCGACCGGCGCCGTGTACGACTCCAACGCGGCCATCATCAGCGCCGCCGTCGAGGAGCTGGGCGGCCAAGCCGTACGCCTGGGCGTCATCCCGGACGACGAGGTCGCGCTCTCGGAAGCGCTGGCCACCGGACTGCAATACGACGCGGTGGTGTTCTCGGGCGGAACGTCGAAGGGCGAAGGCGACCTGTCGTACCGCGTGGTGAATGCGCTGAACGACCCCGGCATCGTGGCGCACGGCGTGGCGCTCAAGCCGGGCAAGCCGATCTGCCTGGCAGTGACCGACGGCAAACCGGTGGTGATCCTGCCGGGCTTCCCGACATCGGCGGTCTTCACCTTCCATGAATTCCTGGCGCCGGTGATCCGCGCCTTCGCGGGCATGCCGCCCCAGCGGCGCGAACACGTGGCGGCCACGCTGCCGATGCGCATCAATTCCGAACGCGGTCGCACCGAATACCTGCTGGTGGGACTGGTGCCCACGGAGGATGGCCTGAGCGCCTATCCGATGGGCAAGGGCTCGGGATCGGTCACCACCTTCAGCGGCGCCGACGGCTTCATCACGATCGACCAGCACACCGAGATCCTCGATGCCGGCGACCCCGTGCAGGTGCAACTGCTGGGCAAGGGGCTCGATCCTGCGGACCTGATCTTCATCGGCAGCCATTGCGTCGGCCTCGACTGGCTGGCCGGCGAGCTGATCCGCGCGGGCATCCGCATCAAGTCGATGAGCGTGGGCAGCTCCGGTGGCCTCATGGCCGCCAAGCGGGGCGAATGCGACATCGCGGGCATCCATCTGATGGACCCGGCCACGGGCGTCTACAACACGCCGCTGCTGACGCCGGCGCTGACGCTGATCCCCGGCTATGGCCGCATGCAGGGCATCGTCCATCGCATCGGCGACCCGCGCTTCGAAGGCCGGGATGCGGCCGCTGCCATTGCCGCGGCGGCCGCCGATGCGGACTGCACCATGGTCAACCGCAACGCCGGCAGCGGCACGCGCATCCTGATCGACCGGTTGCTCGGCGGGGCCCAACCGCCGGGCTACGGCGTGCAGACCAAGTCGCACAACGCCGTGGCGGTCGCCGTGGCGCAAAAGCGCGCCGACTGGGGCATGGCGATCGACACCGTCGCGCAACAGTACGGGCTGGGGTTTATACCCGTCCAGGAAGAGCGCTACGACTTCGTGGTGCCCACCGCGCGGCTGACGCGCGAACCGGTGCAGGCTTTCATGCGCCTGCTCCAATCCGCTCCAGCAAAGGCTGCGCTGGGAAAACTGGGTTTTCGCATCGACGCCTGAGCGCGCGGCGAAGCGGGTGATCGCGCCGCGCGCGGCCATGCGCCGCCACAACCTATGCTGCGCCGGTCATATGGCGCATGGGAGGGGACGTCGACAGAATCGACGCGTCATACGAAACACCCCGCCCCAAGCCCATGATTTCCCGCAGAACACTCACTCTCCTCGCGCTGGCCGCCAGCCTGTCCGCACCGCTGACCTGGGCGCAGGACAAGTTCATCGTCCTGGCCTCGACCACCTCCACCGAGCAATCGGGCTTGTTCAAGCATCTTCTGCCGGCCTTCACCAAGACGTCGGGCATCGAGGTGCGCGTGGTCGCGGTGGGCACCGGCCAGGCGCTGGACATGGGACGGCGCGGCGATGCCGATGCGCTGTTCGTTCATGACCAGCCGGCCGAAGAGAAGTTCGTCGCCGAGGGCTTCGGCATCGAGCGCCGCCCGGTCATGTACAACGACTTCGTGCTCATCGGACCGAAGTCCGATCCGGCCAAGGTGCGCGGCAACGACATCGCGGCCGCGCTCAAGCACCTGAGCGGCACCAAGGCCGACTTCATCTCGCGCGGCGACAAGAGCGGCACGCACTCGGCCGAACTGCGGCAATGGAAGATCGCCGGCATCGACCTGGCCAGCGCCAAGCCCGCCGGCTACAAGGAGTGCGGCTGCGGCATGGGGCAGGCGCTGAACATCGCTTCGTCCACCAACGCCTACGTGCTGTCCGACCGTGGCACCTGGCTCAACTTCAAGAACCGGGGCGACCTGGCCATCCTGGTCGAAGGCGACAAGCGGCTGTTCAACCAGTACGGCGTGATCGTGGTGAACCCGGCCAAGTTTGCGCACGTGAAGAAGGACCTGGCCCAGAAGTTCGCCGACTGGGTCGTCTCGCGCGACGGCCAGGAGACCATCGCCTCCTACAAGATCGGCGGCGAGCAACTGTTCTTCCCGAACGCGAATCAGTGAGCGCCGGGCCCCTGGGGGCCTGGCAACGGCTGTCCCGCATCGCCGTGGGACACTCCGGGCATTTGCCGCCCCGCTGCCGTCCATGAGCTCACCCCGTCCCGGCATCCACCTGCGCTACACCTTCGAATCCGGCCAGCCCCACGGCCAACACGGCGCGCAGATCGAGAACCCGCTTTTCGACCTGCTGTCGCAGCTCCAGGCGCACGGCTCGATCAGCGCGGCGGCTCGCGCGCAAGGCATGTCGTATCGCCACGCCTGGGGCTCGCTCAAACATTGGGAAGAAGTGCTCGGCTCGCCGCTGGTGCTGTGGAGCCAGGGCAAGCACGCGCGGCTGACGCCCTTTGCGCAGCGCCTTCTGTGGGCCGAGCGCCAAGCCCGGGTCCGCATGACGCCGCACGTCGAAGCCTTGCGCGCCGAACTGGCCCGCGCCTTCGCGCTGGCCGCCGATGCCGCACTCGAGGTGCTGGAGATCTTCGCCAGCCACGACCTCGGCCTGCCCAAGCTGCAGACGCTGGCCGAGGAGCGCGACGGCCTGCACATCGGCCTGCGCTTTGCCGGTAGCCAGGAGGCGCTGCGCGCGCTCAACGCCGGCCGTTGCCGCGTCGCGGGCTTTCATGTGGCGCAGCAGGCCGACAGCGACAGCATGATGGCCCGGGTTCTGCGCCCGCTGCTGCAACCCGGCAAGCACAAGCTGATCGGCAGCCACTGGCGCCGGCAGGGCTGGATCTGGCGCAAGGGCGATGCCCGACCCGACAGCGTCGAGGCGCTGCGCACCGGCCGCTGGCGCTTCGTGTCGCGCCAACCCGAATCGGGCACTCGCCTGCTCACCGACCACCTGCTGGCGCAGGCCGGGCTGCGCGCCGACGAAGTGCCGGGCTACACCACCTGCATCGAAGACACGCACGTCGCCGTCGCCGCGGCCATCGCCGCCGGCACCGCGGACGTGGGCATCGGCATCGAGGCCGCCGCGGCCGAGGCCGGCCTGGCCTTCTCACCGTTGGTGGACGAGAACTACTACCTGCTTTGCCTGAAGGAAGATCTGGAGACGCCGTCCATTCGCACCTTGCGCGAGCGGCTTGCGTCGCCGGATTGGGCCGAAGCGCTGGCGCCCCTGCCCGGCTACGGCGTCAGGCAGCCGGGCGAGGTGCTGTCGCTGACCGAAGCGCTGCCCTGGTGGCACTATGCGCGGCCCAAGCGCGACCCGGCGAAGCCGGCGCGCAGCCGCGCCTGAACCTCAACGCTGCAGTTGCCGCAGCTCGTCGGTGGTGTTGGCGTTGGCGAAATCGGCGGGCTCATCGAACACCACTTCCACCATCCGGTGCCGCGCGGTCCAGCGATCGACCTTGCGCTCGCCAGCGTGCAGAAAGGCGACCAGGCTTTCGACCAGGCTCGTGCGAAGCAGGCAGAACACCGGCTGACGGCGCAACTGGCCTTCTTCGTTCAGGGCGGCCATGGCGATCTCGGCGTCCTGCTCGGCCGCGGCGGCAGCCAGTCGCGCGACCAGGTCGAGCGGAAAGTTGGGCGAGTCGCAGGGCACGGTCACGAGCCATTCGGTCTGCGCATGCTCCAGTCCGGCCAGCAGCCCGGCCAGCGGGCCGGCGTAGTCTTCGATCGGGTCGGGCCACACCGGCACGCCCATGGCCTCGTAAGCGGCCAGATTGCGGTTGGCGCTGATCATGACTTCGCCCACCTGGGGCGCAAGCCGGAGCAGCGCATGCAGCGCCAGCGGCATGCCCAGGTGGGACTGCAGGCCCTTGTCGACGCCGCCCATGCGGCTGCCGCGGCCGCCGGCGAGCACCAGGCCGGTGATGCTTTCGATGGGAATGGCCATGTCCGTCGCACTCATGCTTCGAGCAGGTCGAAAGCCTGCGTCTCGACCTGGACGAACGCCAGCGTCATCGCCGCGACAGCCCGCCAAAGGTCGGCGGCGGGCTGCGCATCGACGGCCTTGCAAAGCGCTTCGATCCAGGGCTGGATGTGCGCGCGGAAAAAGCGGCGCTGCTGCTCGAGGTTGCTCACGCCCGCGTCATCGCCGGCAATCAGGTAGCGCATCACCTCGAACAGGAAGGACACGTGGTCCTCGGTTTCGAGCAGCGCGGCATCCCGCGTCAGGCCGATCGCCGCGAGGTCGGTGCGCAGTTGCGCCAGCGGCTTCTCGTTGACGAAGCCGGCCAGAAAGAACGAGGCATACGGAAACACCTCCGGCTTGCCCACGCCCTGGAACAGCGCCGCGAATTCGGCCGCGGCAGATTCGACGGTGGCCGCACGCATGCGCGCCACCAGCGCCTGCCAGGGCGCTTCGAGCGCACTGCCGGTCTCGGGGGCCTGCGTCACGGCGACGCGGAACTGATCGAGCATGCCTGCATCGGGCGGGGCCAGCCACAGGCTGGCGAGCAGGCCGTAGAGCTCGGCACGCGCGACTTCCTCGCTGAACGGATCGGTGGAGAGTTCGGTGTTCACAGGTCGGTGATGCGGACTTCGCTCTTGCTGGAATGGAGGTCGATGACGCGGCAGTCCGCGCACATCTTCAGGCGTTCGGCGGCTGCACCCTGAAAGGCAGCATGTCCCGAAAGCTTGGTGATCATGGTCTCGATGGCGCGCAGGGTGCCAAAGGGCTTGGCACAACGCACGCAATGGAAGGGCTGCGCCTCGTGCAGCACGCGCGAGCGCATGCGCGCACGGCCTTCGTCGGCCAGCAGCAGGCGGGGCACCAGGGCGATCGCGTCCTCGGGGCAGGTGGTCTGGCAAAGGCCGCACTGCACGCAGTTCTTCTCGATGAATCCGAGTTGCGGCCGATCGGGGTTGTCGGCCAGCGCGCCCGCCGGGCATGCGCCCACGCAGGACAGGCACAGCGTGCACTTTGCGGCATCGACCGCGAGACTGCCGAACAACGCGCCCGCCTCCGGCAGCGCGATGGCCTGCGGCGCCTCGGCCACAGCGGGCATGTGCTCGATCAGGTGCGCCAGCGCCAGTTCGAGCGTCGCGCGCTTGTCCTGCTGGATGGCGAAGTCGGCCGCCTTGGGCACGCCCTTCGCAGGCGGAGCGCGAAGTGCCGTATCGAGGGCGGCGACGTCGGCAGCGTCGATCAGCCTGAAGTGTTCGCCCGCATAGCCCAGCCCATGCACGATGGCCTGCGCCTGGGCCATCTGGTCGGCCAAGGCCTGCCGGTATTGCGGCGCCTCGGTTTCGCCAACCATCACCCAAACCTGGTTCGCGCCCTGGGCGAAGGCCGACAGCCACACGTCCAGGCCCACGCTGGCGCTGTGCCACACCGCCATCGGCAGCACGCGCGCCGGCACGCCGTGCGCCTTCCCGATGCTGGCCAGGCGCCCGAGCGCATCGATGCGCGCCGTGCCTTCCTCCTGGCTGTGCAGCAGCAGCGCCGCGTCGCGTCCGCCGGCCGCCGAATAGGTGGCAAGCAGTGCGCGCACGCGGCGGCCAAGGTCTGCCGGGCTGGGGTATCCGAAGCCCAGCGCGCCGGTCGGGCAGACGGTGCTGCACGCGCCGCAGCCCACGCACAGATGCGGCTCGACCACGATGCCGCCCATCGCCTGGGCGGAGGCCGCACGCGCGATGCCGGCTGACTTGCCCTTGAGCGACGCGTCGGACCGGATCGCCTTCGCCGAGCACACGTCGATGCACGCCGAGCAGCCGATCTGCTGATTGCGGCTGTGCGCGCAGAGTTTTTGCTCGTAGCGGAAGAACTTGGGCTTCTCGAACTCGCCCACCATCTCGCGCAACGCGACGATGGCCGGCATGAGCTGCGACTCGCCCGCCGCATGGAAGTAGCCCTGCGGTGGCTGGTGCATGGTGAATGCCGGCGTTTCGCGCAGGTCCAGCACCAGGTCGAAGCGGCCTTCGTCGCTGCGTGCGGCGCGCTCGAAGTCGATGGCGCCCGCTGCCTCGCACACCGCCACGCAAGCGCGGTGCGACTTGCAGCGCGCCAGATCGATCTGGTAGCCGAAGTCGATGGCGCCCTCGGGGCAGGCCTCGATGCAGGCATTGCAGCGGGTGCACAGGTCGAGGCTGATGGGGTTGGCGGTTTCCCATCGCGCATCGAACGCGCCCAACCATCCCGTCAGGCCCGTGAGTCGGCCCTGCACGGCCACGCGATCGTGGGCCTGGGCCAGTTGTCCGCCCTCGACCAGCAAGGTGATGTCCAGCTTGTCGGCCATCAAAGCGGCGGCGGCCTGCGCGCGCTCCGCCCTGCCGATGACGAGGCAGCGCCCTGACGAGCGATAGCTCACCGTGGCCACCGGCTCCGGCGGTGGCAGTTGGGCAGCGGCGATCAGCGCAGCGAGCTTGGGCGTCGCCTTGTCGCCGTCGCGCGACCAGCCCCCGGTCTCGCGCAGGTTGAAGAACCGGATGGGGCGTTCGGCGAGCGCAGGGGCGCCTTCGGTCTGCTCGGCCAGTTCCAGGAAGAGTTGGCTTTCCTGGGTGCAGGCCACCAGCAGATCCTCGCCGGACTTGGCGGCTCGCTGGAATGCCGGCGCCTCGCGCCTGCACAGCACCGAGTGGACTTCTTCCAGGCCGTCAGCCTTGGCGCCCGGTACCTTCGCCAGTGCCCGGCTCAGGGCCGGACGGTCCAGGGTCATGGAGCGATTGCAATCGCAGATCAGGGTTTTCATCGTGGGGTTTCGTGGCGACCGTTTCGTCGACGGTGCCGTTTTCTGGTTGGCCTGGCTTTTCCGGCTCGACCAAGCCCAGGTATGCAGCCTGCGCCATCTGGCGCAGCATCGAAGCGGGCAAGGGGTCAGGCTTGCCGTAGTCGTCGATGTAGACGTCCAGCCCGTCCATCACATTGAAGTGCGGATCGCTGAACAACTTCTTCAAGGCGGCGTTGCGAACCTCGCCGCTCACCTCTGGCGCGACGAATCGCGAAAAGTCGGACTGGTGATCGAGCGTGGCCACGTCGTCGAGCGTCAGCGGCGGCGCATCGGGCTGGCCTTGCGCGGCATCGTGCCCCGCTGCATCGCGAGCTTTCTCGGACACGGCAGGCAAGGCCTGCTCACCTTGGCCCGCCACGCCGCCGGTCGCAGGCACCGGCACATCGGCCGGCGCGGGCTTGATCGGCAACTCTTCGCCGCGGCGGGCCCGGACCTTGCGCTGCGACCAGCGCGACAGGAAGCCCTTGTCTTCCTCGCTGGACATCAGCGGCGCTCCTCGGGTGCCAGGAACGAAGCTGGGCGCTTGCGCTGCTTGGGTTCGGGCCGATAGTGGGCGTCCACGTAGGCCTGCAAGGCTTCGCGCACCGAGGTGTCGAGCGGACAGTTGTCCACCCGCTCCTGCGCGTCGAGCAAGCGGCCGGCCTCGTTGTAGGACAGCGTGACGATCTCCGGGCGGGCCAGCGAAGGATCGGCATCGTCGATGCGCCACATCACGAACCACACGGGCGCACCGGATGTCAGGTTGAGGTAGTACCCCTCTGCCTCGTCGCGATGCAGGCTCACCGGCATGGCGGGGAACAGCCACTGCGTGGATTCGCCGTCATCGCGCAGCACGCGCGCAGCGTCGCCGAAACGCCCGTCGTCAATGACGACCTCCGAAATGGTGAAGCGCCAATCCTCCCAGCGGCTGGGTTGCCGTTGACGATCGACGCGTACTGCGACGCGCAAGGAAGGCGGGATATCGCTGGAGAACACCGTGGGCAATGAGGCGCGCTTGGCGCGTTGAAGTCGGCTCGACCGGATCAGTTTATGCCCGCGTGCAAAGGCTTCAACCTATGGGTGGAATCCCTGGGCGGACATACAAGTATTTACAGCATATGCTTGAATCGTCATATTTGACGCTGCGCCGGCCCATGCGCCGGAAAGAGGTTAGCCAGATGCAACAGCCAGACCCCTCGCGCGATTCGCGCCAGCACGCCCTTTCTCGCCGCAAACTCGTCGCCCGAGCCAGCGTGGCCGGTGCGGCCGCGGCTGCCGCCGCCGCACTGCCGGCGGTGACTCAAGGCGCAAAGGCCGCGCCGTCGGTCGGGGCAAAGCCCGACACCGGCAGCGGCTACCAGCTCACCGAACACGTGAAGCGCTACTACCGGACCGCCAAGGTCTAGCGAGGAATCCGCACATGCTGCTTACCCGCAAGACAAGCGCCGCGAACGGCGCATCGGCCCGTAGCTCGGGACTGGTCCATCACCTGGCGCGCGGGCTGTCGCATGCCGTGCCCACCATCGACCGCCGGGCCTTCCTGCGCCGCTCCGGTCTGGGGGTCGGCGCCGGCATCGCCGCCTCGCAACTCACGCTGGTCAGAAAGGCCGAAGCGGCAGAAAAGGCGCCGGCCACCGGCACCGGCAAGGTCGAGGTCAAGCGCACGGTGTGCGGCCATTGCTCGGTGGGCTGCGCGGTCGACGCCGTGGTCGAGAACGGCGTGTGGGTGCGTCAGGAACCCGTGTTCGACTCGCCCATCAATCTCGGTGCGCACTGTGCCAAGGGCGCGGCGCTGCGCGAGCACGGGCATGGCGAGTTCCGCCTCAAGTACCCGATGAAGCTCGTCAACGGCAAGTACCAGCGCATGAGCTGGGACCAGGCCTTGCAGGAAATCACGGCCAAGATGCTGGAGCTGAAGAAGGCCAGCGGCCCGGACTCCATCTTCGTGGTGGGCTCGTCCAAGCACAACAACGAGCAGGCGTACCTGCTGCGCAAGTGGCTCTCGCTCTGGGGCAGCAACAACACCGACCACCAGGCCCGCATCTGCCACAGCACCACCGTCGCCGGCGTCGCCAACACCTGGGGCTACGGGGCGATGACGAATTCGTACAACGACATGCAGAACGCCAAGGCGGCGCTGTATATCGGATCGAATGCCGCCGAGGCGCACCCGGTGTCGATGGTGCACATGCTGCATGCCAAGGAAACCGGCTGCAAGATGATCGTGGTCGATCCGCGCTTCACGCGCACGGCCGCCAAGGCAGACGAATACGTCCGCATCCGTTCGGGCAGCGACATCGCCTTCCTCTACGGCGTGCTCTACCACGTGTTCAAGAACGGGTGGGAAGACAAGCAGTACGTCAACGACCGCGTCTTCGGCATGGACAAGGTCCGCGAAGAGGTGATGGCCAAGTGGACCCCCGAGAAGGTGCAGGAAGTCTGCGGCGTGGACGAGGCCACCACGCTCAAGGTGGCCAGGATCATGGCCGAGAACCGCCCGAGCACGCTGGTGTGGTGCATGGGCCAGACCCAGCACACCATCGGCAATGCGATGGTGCGCGCCTCCTGCATCCTGCAGCTGGCGCTGGGCAACATCGGCAAGTCGGGCGGCGGCGCCAACATCTTCCGCGGCCACGACAACGTGCAGGGCGCGACCGATGTCGGCCCCAACCCCGATTCGCTGCCGGGCTACTACGGCCTGGCCGAAGGTTCGTTCAAGCACTTCGCCGCCACCTGGGGCGTGGACTTCGAGTGGATCAAGAAACAGTACGCGCCCGGCATGATGACCAAGCCGGGCATGACGGTCTCGCGCTGGATCGACGGTGTTCTTGAAAAGAACGAGCTGATCGACCAGGACAGCAACCTTCGCGGCCTGTTCTTCTGGGGCCACGCGCCGAACTCGCAGACCCGCGGGCTCGAGATGAAGACGGCGATGGACAAGCTCGACCTGCTGGTCGTCGTCGACCCCTACCCCAGCGCGACGGCCGCCATGGCCGCCATGCCTGGCAAGCCCAGCGAGCTCAATCCGAACCGGGCGGTGTATCTGCTGCCCGCCTGCACGCAGTTCGAGACCAGCGGCTCCTGTACCGCGTCGAACCGGTCCATCCAATGGCGTGAAAAGGTGATCGAGCCGCTGTGGGAAAGCCGCAGCGACCACATGATCATGTACCAGCTGGCCGAGAAGCTGGGCTTCGGCAAGGAGCTGGTCAAGAACTACAAGATGCAGAAGGTCAAGGGCATGGACGAGCCCGTGCCGGAAGACATCCTGCGCGAGATCAACAAGTGCGTCTGGACCATCGGCTACACCGGCCAGAGCCCCGAGCGGATCAAGGCGCACATGCGCAACATGCACGTGTTCGACGTGAAGAGCTTGCGCGCCAAGGGCGGCATCGACAAGGAAACCGGCTATTCGCTCGACGGCGACTACTTCGGCCTGCCCTGGCCGTGCTGGGGCACGCCCGAGATGAAGCACCCGGGCACCGCCAATCTGTACGACACCAGCCTGAACGTCATGGATGGCGGCGGCAACTTCCGCGCCAATTTCGGCGTGGAGCGCGACGGGCAGTCTTTGCTGGCGGCCGACGGCTCGCACAGCAAGGGCTCGGACCTGACCACCGGCTACCCGGAATTCGACCATGTCCTGCTCAAGAAGCTGGGCTGGTGGAGCGAGTTGAGCGAGGCCGAGCAGAAGGCCGCGGACGGCAAGAACTGGAAGACCGACCCCACCGGCGCGATCATCCGCGTGGTCATGAAGAACCATGGCTGCCACCCCTTCGGCAACGCCAAGGCGCGCGCCGTGGTCTGGAACTTCCCGGATCCGATCCCGCAGCACCGCGAGCCGCTCTACAGCACCCGGCCCGACCTGATCGCCAAGTACCCCACGCACGACGACAAGAGGGCCTTCTGGCGCCTGCCCACGCTCTACAAATCGGTGCAGGAAAAGAACAAGGACATCGGCAAGACCTTCCCGCTCGTCATGACCTCGGGCCGCCTGGTCGAGTACGAAGGCGGCGGCGAGGAAACGCGATCCAACCCCTGGCTGGCCGAGCTGCAGCAGGAGATGTTCGTCGAGATCAACCCCAAGGCCGCCAACGACCGCGGCATCCGCGACGGCGACCAGGTCTGGGTCAGGACGCCTCCCATGGCGGCGCTGCCCGACTTCAAGGGCATGAAGGTGCGTGCCATGGTGACCGAGCGGGTCGACGCGGCGACGGTGTTCCTGCCCTTCCACTTCTCGGGCCACTGGAACGGCGTCGATTTGTCCAAGTACTACCCCGAGGGTGCAGAACCGGTGATTCGCGGCGAAGCCGTCAACACCGGCACCACCTACGGATACGACAGCGTCACGATGATGCAAGAGACCAAGACCACCGTGTGCCAGATCGAGAAGGCCGCATAAAGGAGTCCGTTCAATGGCACGAATGAAGTTCATCTGTGATGCAGAGCGTTGCATCGAATGCAATGGATGCGTCACCGCCTGCAAGGCCGAGAACGACGTCCCCTGGGGCGTGAACCGCCGGCGCGTCGTCACCCTGGGTGACGGACAGCCGGGCGAGAAGAGCATCTCGGTCGCCTGCATGCATTGCAGCGACGCACCCTGCATGGCGGTTTGCCCGGTCGACTGCTTCTACCGCACCGAAGAAGGGGTGGTCCTGCACGACAAGGACGTTTGCATCGGCTGCGGGTACTGCAGCTATGCCTGTCCCTTCGGCGCACCGCAGTTCCCGAGCAACGGCACCTTCGGCATGCGCGGCAAGATGGACAAGTGCACGTTCTGCGCCGGCGGCCCCGAGGAAAACGGCAGCGCTGCCGAGATCGAGAAATACGGCCGCAACCGGCTGGCCGAAGGCAAGCTGCCGGCCTGCGCCGAAATGTGCTCCACCAAGGCCCTGCTGGGTGGCGACGGCGACGTGATCGCCGACATCCTGCGCACCCGTGTCGTGCAGCGCGGCAAGGGCAGCGAAGTCTGGGGTTGGGGAACCGCCTACGGAAAGCCGAAGTCATGAGCAAGCCCGATACCCGTCACGCGGTCGCTATCGTTGTGCTGGCCGCACTGCTGGGCGCCTGCACCGAGCAACCGCAGACCGCCGGCACGAAAGTGCAGCCGAGCAAGACCTGGAGCGGCACGCAGCCGAGCTTCAATGCGGCAGGCTGGAAGCCCGGCGACCAGGCCAGTTGGGCCGAGGAAATCAAGCGGCGCAACCTCAACCAGAACGAATACGTGCGCATTGCACACTGACCACGAATCGGAGGCCTGACGATGAAAGTGGTGTTCTCTCGCTGGCTGCTCGCAGGCCTGTTGCTGGTGGCCTCCGGTGCCTGGGCGCAGGCGCCGGCATCGACCGCCGCCGCGAATGCGCAGAACGGCCCGCCCGCCGGCTTCGTCGCGCCGGCCGAGCCCAAGCCCGATGAAAACAATGCCGCCCGCGAGCGCTCCCAGCCGGGCAACAACGCGCCCTTCTGGCGCGGCGTTCGCCAATCGGGCGAGCAGGCGGGCATCACCAACCTCCCGGGTGTCGAAAAAGGCGTGCTCATCCAGGAGTTCGTGCGCTACCCGGGCTCCGACCACACCAACGCCGGCGAGGCGTGGCGCCAGGTGCGCAACCACTGGATCATTCCCTACGGCGGCTCGTTGATGCTGATCGTGCTGTTGGCCCTCGCCCTGTTCTTCTTCGGTCGTGGTCGCATGGGGCACGAGCATCCCGAAGGTGGCCGCATCGAGCGCTTCACGCCTTTCGAACGGGCCGCGCATTGGCTCAACGCGATCGCTTTCGTTTTGCTGGCGGTCTCGGGCATCGTCATGGCGTTCGGCAAGTTCTTCCTCCTGCCGGTGCTCGGAAGCTCGATCTTCGGCACGCTGACCTATGGGCTCAAGACGTTGCACAACTTCGTCGGGCCGCTGTTCGCGGTGACGCTCGTGGTGATCATCCTGACTTTCATCAAGGACAACTTCCCGCAGCCGGGCGACTGGGCCTGGATCAAGAAGGCCGGCGGCATGTTCTCCAAGCAGGAAGTGCCTTCGCACCGCTTCAATGCAGGCGAAAAACTCATCTTCTGGGGCGGCGTGTTGGCGCTGGGCCTGACGGTGGTGGCCTCGGGGCTGGTGCTCGACCACCTGGTTCCCAGCCTGGTCTTCACGCGCGGCGCCATGCAGATCGCGCACATGTTCCATGCCATCGCCGCCGTGCTGATGATGTGCGCGTTCTTCGGCCATATCTACCTGGGCACCATCGGCATGCGCGGCGCCTACGGCGCGATGCGCCGCGGCTACGTCAGCGAAGGCTGGGCCAAGGAACATCACGAACTCTGGTACGAGGACATCCGGGCCGGGAAGATTCCCGCACAGCGATCGGGCCAGGGCAGCGCTGCCAAGCCGGCGCCCCGCACGCGCGAGGCCTGATCCCGCTTGCAACCCGCCTTGCACACGAAAGACGCCCCCATGAAAGCCACCCTCGCTCTGCTGGTCCTGTCGCTCGCCGCCGCCCATGCATCGGCCAAGCTTCCGCCCCCGTCCGACGAAGCCAAGGCCAAAGCTGCGGAAACAGCGGCCAAGACCGCTTGGGGCGACAAGGTCGCTGCTTACCAGTTGTGCGAAGCGCAGAACAAGGTGGCCGCCGCCTATCTCGAAAAGGCACGGGCGAACGGCAAGACCTTGCAGCCGACGTCCACGCCGGCTTGCACCGACCCGGGGCCTCTGGAGGCCAAGCCGCTCGAGGCAGCGGGCGCGCATTCTCCGCCGCAAACCGCGGCCTCGCCACCCAGCACGACCCAGCCTGCGGCACCCGCGGGCGCCAAGCCCTGAGCCTTTTGAGGCTGCGTCACGCAGCCTTGGTCAACCACGGTCGAGGCTGACACCTACGGGCAAGTTCACCGGCTGCGGTAAAAAGCAGCCCGCGCATGAACACAATGTCCGACAGCTGGGGATTGGCCTGGCAACTCATCCTGCACGCCGATGCCGAACTCCTTCGCATCGCCTCCTTGTCCCTCCAGGTCAGTGCCTCGGCTTGCGTGGTGGGCGCGCTGCTCGGGCTGCTGCTCGGCGCCTGGCTGGCCGTGGCGGAGTTCCCGGGGCATTCGATCGCCGTCTGGTTGGTCAACACCCTTCTGGCGCTCCCGGCCGTGGTGGTGGGCCTGCTGGTCTACTTGCTGCTCTCGCGCTCAGGCCCTCTAGGCGAACTGGGCATTCTCTTCACGCCATCGGCGATGGTGGTGGCGCAGAGCGTCCTGGTCACGCCACTGATCGCCGCGCTGTCGCGGCGCCTGGTGCTCGCCGCCCTGGCCGAAGGCGGTGACCAGTTCCGCTCGCTGGGGGCCCGGCCATTGACAGTGGCGCTCCTGATGCTCGTGCATGAACGCATGGGTGTCGCCACCGTGCTGCTCACCGCCTTCGCCCGCGCCATTGCAGAGGTCGGCGCCGTGATGATCGTGGGCGGCAACATCGCCGGCGTCACCCGTGTGATGACCACCACCATCGCCCTGGAGACCAGCAAGGGCGATCTGGCCCTGGCCCTTGCGCTGGGCTTCGTGCTGCTGGCCGTGGTCGGTGTGGTCAACGGCGCGATGGGTGTCCTGCATCGCCTCGGCAGCCGCGTGCAGCACCCGGTTCAGCCTGTGAGTGCGGCCGTGCCAACGCCCGCGACGACGCCCCCCGCAGCCGTGACGGTCGACACGGGGCCCCTTGCCATCCTCGACAAGGCCACGGTGCGCCTGGGCGCCGTCACGGCCCTGCGCGATGTGTCGCTCACCCTGCGGCGTGGCGACCGCCTCGTGCTGGTCGGGGCAAATGGCTCGGGCAAGACCACGCTGCTCAAGCTCCTTCACGGCCTGGTGCCGCATACGGGGCGGTGCGACTTCCTGCCCCTGCAACCGGAAGGCCGACCGCCGCGCCTGGCGATGGTTTTCCAGCAGACCTTTCTGCTGAACCTGTCCGTCGGGCGCAATCTCCGCATCGGCCTGTGGCTGGCGGGCGTGCCGGCGGCGCAGCGGGCCGAGCGATGCCGGCAGGCCCTGGCGCGCGTGGGCTTGCTGGGCCACATCGCCCGCCCGGCCCGGACGCTGTCCGGCGGCCAGCAGCAGCGCCTGGGGATTGCGCGGGCCTGGTCGCAGCAGCCCGACCTGCTGCTCCTGGACGAGCCGACGGCCAGCCTGGACCCGAGCGCCAAGCACGAGGTCGAGAACCTGATCGAGGAGATCGGCGCCAGCGGCATCACCATCGTCGCGAGCACGCACAACCTGGGGCAGGCCAAGCGCCTGGCCACGCGCGTGGCCTACCTGCAGAGCGGGGAATTGATCGCGGTGCGGCCGGTGGAACAGTTCTTCCAGGGCGAGCCGTTGCCCGAGAAGGCCGAGCAGTTTCTCAAGGGCGAACTGGGCTGGCGCTGAGCATCGGCGCCGCGGACTTCACTCGTCGGCCAACGCCCGGGCCGGCTCCTGCACCTGCGGCTGTGCATCGAAGCGCTCGGCGCCGCTGTAGCAGAGAAAGTGGCGGTTCGCCGCCCGACCGAACAGTGTCATGCCGAGCCTCACGGCCAGTTCATGCCCCATGGCCGTCACGCCGTTGCGCGACACGATGATCGGCACCCCCATGTGGGCCGACTTCATGACCATCTCGCTCGTCAGGCGCCCGGTGGTGTAGAAGACCTTGTCGCCGCCGCTCACGCCGTGCATCGCCATCCAGCCGGCGATGGTGTCGATGGCGTTGTGCCGTCCGACGTCCTCCACGAAGACCAGCATGTCGCTGCCGCTGAACAACGCGCAGCCATGCACGGAGCCCGCCTGCCGATGGACGTTGTCGCGAGCACGCATCGATTCGAGGATGCGCAGCAGCGTGCCCTGGTCGATGCGCGCCGCTTGCGCGCTCGGCAGCCGCACGGCGTCGATCTGGGCCATGGCGTCGCCGAACACCGTGCCCTGGCCGCAGCCGGTGGTCACGACGCGACGCGCCGTCTTCTCGGCAAGGCCGGTGACGCCCGCATGTGTCTTGATGGCCGCGGCCTCGACGCTCCAGTCGACGTCGATGCTCTCGACCTCGCCCACGCGCGCGATGAGGTTCTGGTTGAGCAGATAGCCCAGCACCAGCAGTTCGGGCGACGCGCCCAGGGTCATCAGCGTCACGAGCTCGCGCTTGTCGAGAAAGACGGTGAGCGGCCTCTCCGACGGAATGTCGATGTCGCGGCGCTCGCCATGCTGGTCGACGATCTCGATCCGGCGCAGCAACTCGCCGCGTGCATGGCTCAGGCGCGGCGCATCGGGGCGCCTGGGCAGCGGCAAGGCAGCAAAGGCGAGCGATGCTTCGTCTTCAAAAGAGGGCATGCACCATCCTACGCCAGCACGGGCCCTTCCTTCATGCCCTTGCGCTCGAAGCCCACCACCGGTGCGGGTGTGCCGCCGGGCCGCACATCGACCGCACAGTACTTGAACTCGGGAATCTTCCCGAACGGGTCCAGCGCGGCATTGGTCAGCAGGTTGGCCGCGGCCTCGTAATAGGCGAAGGGAATGAACACCGCGCCCGTCGGCGTGCCATCGTCACGCCGGACCGTGAGTGCCACTTCGCCGCGGCGCGACTTGACCGTGATGACATCGCCCGCATCGAGCCCAAGCTTGCGCAGGTCGCCGCCGTTCATCGATGCGGTGGCGATGGGCTCGATGGCATCGAGCACGCTCGCGCGCCGCGTCATGCTGCCGGTGTGCCAGTGCTCCAGCTGGCGGCCGGTGATCAGCACGAACGGGTACTCGGTATCGGGGCGCTCGTCGGCCGGGATGATGTCCGCCGGCACCAGCTTCACGCGGCCGTCGTTCGTCGCGAAGGCGTCGATGAACACGGTGGGCTGGCCCGGATCGTCTTCCGACAGGCAGGGGTAGGTCACGCTCTGCTCGCGCTCGATGCGCTCCCAGGTGACGCCCTCGATCACCGCACTCATCGCCTGGCGCATTTCCTCGTACACCTCGGCCACGCCGCACTCGGGCCCCTGGTAGTTCCACGGCAGGCCCATGCGGGCGGCGATCTGCTGGATGATCCACAGGTCGGGCTTGGCATCGCCCGGCGGATTGAGGGCGCGGCGGCCCATCTGGATCATGCGATCGGTGTTGGTGACCGTGCCTGTCTTTTCAGGCCAGGCGCTGGCGGGCAGCACCACGTCGGCGTACCAGGCCGTCTCGGTCATGAAGATGTCCTGCACGACCAGGTGATCGAGCGAGGCCAGCGCATGGCGTGCATGGTTGAGGTCCGGATCGCTCATCGCGGGGTTCTCGCCCATGATGTACATGCCGCGGATCTTGTGCGGATCGCTGTCCGGAGCCAGCGCCTTGTGCATGATCTCGACCACGGTGTAGCCGGGCTTGTCGTCCAGCGGCGTTTCCCAGAAGTTCTCGAACCAGGCATGCACGCCCGGATCGTCCACGCGCTGGTAGTTGGGCAGCATCATGGGAATCAGGCCGGCATCGCTGGCACCCTGCACGTTGTTCTGGCCGCGCAGCGGATGCAAGCCACTGCCCGGCTTGCCGATCTGCCCGGTGACGCTGACCAGGGCGATCAGGCAGCGCGCGTTGTCGGTGCCGTGCACGTGCTGGCTCACGCCCATGCCCCACAGGATCATCGATCCCTTGCTGGTCGCGAATTCACGCGCCACTTCGCGGATGGTCTCGGCCGGAATGCCGCAGATCGGCGCCATGGCCTCGGCCGAGTAGCCCTGCACGTTGGCCTTGAGCGCCTCGTAGTTGCTGGCCCTGCGCGTGAGGAAGTCGGCGTCCACCAGGCCTTCGTCGATGACGGTGTGGATCATCGCGTTGAGCAGCGCGACGTCGGTGTCGGGGCGGAACTGGAGCGTGCGCCAGGCGTATCGGCCGATGTCGGTGACACGCGGGTCGGCCAGCACGATCTTCGTGCCGCGCTTGGCCGCGTTCTTCATCCAGGTGGCGGCCACGGGGTGGTTGGCCGTGGGGTTCGAGCCGATCACCAGGATCAGGCCCGCGTTCTCGACGTCGCCCACCTGGTTGCTGACCGCGCCCGAGCCCACGCCTTCGAGCAGCGCCGCCACGCTGGAGGCATGGCACAGGCGGGTGCAGTGGTCGACGTTGTTGCTGCCGAAGCCCGTGCGCACCAGCTTCTGGAACAGATAAGCCTCTTCGTTGCTGCCCTTGGCGGAGCCGAAGCCCGCCAGCGTCTTGTGCCCGTGCGTGTCGCGCAACTGCCTGAGCTTGCCGCCGGCCAGCTCGAGCGCTTCTTCCCAGGTCGCTTCGCGGAACACGGAGCTCCAGTCGGCCGGATCGCCGATCGCATCGGCATCTTTGGGCACACCGGCTTTGCGGATCAGCGGCTTGGTCAGGCGCTGCGGATGGTGGGCGTAGTCGAAGCCGAAGCGACCCTTCACGCACAGGCGGTCGTGGTTGGCCGGGCCATCGCGCCCGTCCACGCTGACGATGACCTCGTCCTTCACGTTGTAGGTCAGCAGGCAGCCGACGCCGCAGAACGGGCAGACCGAATCGACCTTGCGATCGACCTCCTGCGAGCCGATGTGGCTCTTGGGCATCAGCGCCCCGGTCGGGCAGGCCTGCACGCACTCGCCGCAGGCCACGCAGGTGCTGTCGCCCATGCCGTCCTGCAGGTCGAACACGATCGCGCTGTCATGGCCGCGGAAGGCATAGCCGATCACGTCGTTGACCTGCTCCTCGCGGCAGGCGCGCACGCAGCGGTTGCACTGGATGCAGGCATCGAGGTTGACGGCCATCGCCGGGTGCGACAGGTCGGGCGCCGGTTGCTGGCGGCCGATGGCGGCCAACGCGGGCCGCACGGCCACGTCCATGCGCGTGGCCCATTCGCTTAGTTCGCCGTGCTGCTGGGTCTGGTCGTCACCCACCCACTTGTAGCCTTGCTCGGGCATGTCGGACAGCAGCATCTCGAGCACCATCTTCTGGCTCTTGACGGCACGGTCGCTGCTCGCCTGAACCTTCATGCCGGCGGTCGGTGCGCGGCAGCAGCTGGGCGCCAGCGTGCGTTCGCCGTCGATCTCGACCACGCAGGCGCGGCAGTTGCCGTCGGGCCGGTAGCCGGGCTTGTAGCAAAGGCGCGGAATCTCGACGCCGTAGCGCTCGGCCACCTGAAGGATCGTCTCGCCCTCGTAGCCATGCACCGGCTTGCCGTCGAGCTGGAACTCGACCGCGGTGGGCACCGGGGCGGATGGGTCTCGTGCATTCATCTCAAGCGACCTCGTGAGGGAAATATTTCTGGACGCAGCGAACAGGGTTCGGCGCCGCCTGCCCCAAGCCGCAGATCGACGCGTCGATCATCACCTGGTTCAGGTCTTCCAAGGTGGCGTGGTCCCAGTCCGGCTGGGCCATCAGCTGTGCGGCCTTGCCGGTGCCGACGCGGCACGGGGTGCATTGGCCGCAGCTTTCGTGTTCGAAGAACCGCATCATGTTCAAGGCGGCGTCGCGTGCGCGATCGTGCTGGCTGAGCACGATGACGGCGGCCGAACCGATGAAGCAGCCGTGCGGCTGCAGGGTATCGAAATCGAGCGGGATGTTGCTCATGCTGGCGGGAAGAATCCCGCCCGAGGCGCCGCCGGGCAGATAGGCATACAGCTCGTGTCCGGGCAGCATGCCGCCGCAGTATTCGTCCACCAGCTCACGCAGCGTGATGCCGGCCGGCGCCAGCTTGACGCCGGGCTCGCGAACCCGGCCGCTGACGCTGAACGAGCGCAGGCCGTGGCGTCCGTTGCGGCCATGGCTGCTGAACCACTCTGCACCGCGCTCAAAGATGTCGCGCACCCAGTAGAGCGTCTCGAAGTTGTGCTCCAGCGTGGGCCGGCCGAACAGGCCGATCTGCGCGATGTAGGGCGGACGCATGCGCGGTTCGCCGCGCTTGCCTTCGATGCTCTCGATCATCGCGGACTCCTCGCCGCAGATGTAGGCGCCGGCGCCACGGCGCAGCTCGATGAGCGGCAGGGCGAACGGCGGATCGGCCTGCAGCAGCGCAAGCTCGCGTTCGAGGATGGCGCGGCAGCCGTGGTATTCGTCGCGCAGGTAGACGTAGCAGGCATCGATGCCGACCACGGTGGCGGCGATCAGCAGGCCTTCGAGAAAGCGGTGCGGATCGCGCTCGAGGTAGGTGCGGTCTTTGAAGGTGCCGGGCTCGCCCTCGTCGATGTTCACCGCCATCAGGCGCGGCGCCAGTTGCTGGCGCACGATGGACCACTTGCGTCCCGCCGGAAAGCCCGCGCCGCCCAGGCCGCGCAAGCCGGAGTCGGTCATGGCCTTGAGCACATCGTCGGGCGGCGTCGCGCCGGAAGCCACGGCCGCGGCCAGGCGATAGCCGCCCCGCTCCTTGTACGCCTGGTAGCCAACATAGGCGGGCGACACTTCGGCGGGCGATGCGGTGACGGGCGCAGCGCCCGAGGACGCGGCATCGAACTGCCCCTCGTCCGACGCCGGCGCATGCTGCCGGGCATCCTGATCCACCGCGGCCTTGACGGCGTCCGCTGTCGCGCGGGCCACCGGTGCCTGGCCGACCACCGCCACCGGCGCCTGTTCGCAGCGGCCCACGCAGGGTGCCGGAATCACGCGAACATCAGAGCCGAGGATGGCCGGCAGGCGCTGCAGCAGATCGCGCGCACCAGCAAGTTCGCAAGAGAGACCGTCGCACACGCGCACGGTGAGCGCGGCGGGCTGCTCATCGCCGCGCAGTACTTCGAAGTGGTGGTAGAAGGTCGCGACTTCGAACACCTCGGCCATCGGGATGTTCATTTCGCGCGCGAGCGCGACCAGGTGCCGGTCATGCAGGCCTTGCCAGGCATCGTTGATGCGGTGGAGGTTCTCGATCAGCAGATCCCTCCTGTGCGGACCACGCCCGATGAGCGCCTGGACTTCTTCGAGCGAGACGTGGTCGGGCTGGCGGCCCTTGAGCTGGCCCTTGCGACGCAGCTTTCCGCGAAGCTCGTCCACGGTGGCGAGTCGCACGACACCGGGTTCGGGAGGGCGCGTAGTGGTTGTGGTCATGTCATCGGCGATGCGGTCAGGCTTCGCGGCAGTGGGGTATTGCTTGTCTCTCGGCCAAGGGGGATTCTCATGCGGCCTGCGATCGCGCGCACGTCACATGAGCTACGTGGTTATGCATGCCCGACCATAGGTCCGATGACGATCCTGATGGATGTGGCGCTGGCCGGTCATTGACCGTGGTCAACTTGTTGCGCCATGGTCATTCGGGGGCATCGGCACTCAGGGTCACGCCCGGCGCGGCTACGGGGCGTCGAGCGCAGCGCCATCGGCGCCGAAGAGGTGGCAGCGCGAGGCCAGCAGGTACATGCGCGTCGTCGTGCCTTCGCCGAGCGGCGGCTCAGTGCCCCAGCGGGCGCACAGCAAGGTGCCGTCGGGCGAGCGCAGGTAGACCAGCCGGTCCTCGCCCAGTTCTTCCACCACCTCGATGGGGCCTTCGATGGCGGCGTCGCCGAAATCGTGGGCAATGTGCTCGGGGCGGATGCCCAGGGTCAGGGTTTCTCCGGGCGTGATGCCCTCGCCTTGCGCAGGGATATGCATCACGCCGCCGCCCGGCAGTTGCACACCCACGCGGCCGGCGCCGCAGTCGAGCACGCGCACCGGCAGGAAGTTCATGCGTGCGCTGCCGATGAAGCCGGCCACAAACAGGTTTCGGGGACGCTGGTAGAGCTCCTTGGGTGCGCCGACCTGCTCGATGCGTCCAGCGTTGAGCACGACGATGCGGTCGGCCAGCGTCATCGCCTCTACCTGGTCGTGCGTCACGTAGACCATCGTGGTCTTCATGGCCTGGTGCAGCCGCGCGATCTCCAGGCGCGTCTGCACGCGCAGTTGCGCGTCCAGGTTGGACAAGGGCTCGTCGAACAGGAACACGCTGGGCTCGCGCACGATGGCCCGGCCGATCGCCACGCGCTGGCGCTGCCCGCCGGAAAGTTGGCGAGGCAGCCGCTTCAGCAAGGGCGTGAGTTCGAGACGATCGGCCGCTTCGCGCACCTTGGCATCGATCTGCGCGCGTCCGAGGCCGCGCCCGGTTTCAAGGCCGAAGGCGATGTTCTCGTGCACCGTCATGTGCGGGTACAAGGCGTAGCTTTGGAACACCATGGCCACGCCGCGCTCGCGTGGCGCGAGTTCGGTCACGTCGCGCTCGCCGATGAGCACCTCGCCGGCGCTGGGCGATTCGAGCCCGGCCACGAGGCGCAACAAGGTGGACTTGCCGCAGCCCGAGGGCCCGACGAAGACGCAGAACTCGCCCGGCTCGATGCGAAGGTCGACGCCCTGGATGACCGGATGACCCTCGAAGTCCTTGCGAACTCGGCGCAGCTCGATGGCCTGTGCGGAGGCGGTTGCGCTGGTCTCGACCGCCGTCATGCCACGTCCTCGGCCTTGTCGTCGCGCCGCGCGAACCACGCGTCGAAGCCTGGCACGACGAGCGTCGCGCCTTGCATCTGCGCGGCAAATCCGTGACCGTCCTGCGGCAAGAATGCGGGCGCATCGGCCATCGCCAGGGTCATGGGCTCCGGCCCCAGGTTGAAGACGGTGCGCAGCGTATGGCCCGGCACCTGGCGCTCCAGGCAAAGCAGCGGCGCAGGCACGTCGGCCATGAAGCGGATGCTGCCGCGCTGCAGCGCCGGCTGGCCCTTGCGCCATGCAATGAAGCGCTGCACGCGCGCCAACACCGAGGCGCTGTCGGCTTCTTGGACCGACACCGCACGCTGCGCATGCGCCAGCGGCACCGGCAGCCAGGGCGTGCCGAAGCTGAAACCGGCATGGACTGCATCCGCCGTCCAGGGCATGGGCGTGCGGCATCCATCGCGCCCGGGAAACTCCGGCCAGAACTGGCGGCCGAAAGGGTCCTGCAGCAATTCGAAAGGGATCTCGGCTTCGGCCAGGCCCAGCTCTTCTCCCTGATAGATGCACGGCGTGCCGCGCAGCGACATCAGCAGGGCCAACAGCATGGGTGCGGCGCGATCGGCGTGCTGTTCCAGCCGCCAACGGGAAATGACGCGCGTCACGTCGTGGTTGGACATGGCCCAGCTCGGCCAGCCGTCGCCGATGGCGGCCTCGAACCGTTCCACGACGTTGCGAACATGCGCGGCGGAGAAGGCATCGCCCAGCAGGCTGAAGGCGTAGGCCATGTGCAGGCGCTTGCCGCGCGAGGTGTACGCGGCCGTGGTGGCGGCCGGATCGCGGTCCGGGCCGATTTCGCCCACCATCGCCGTGCCGGGGCGCGTGTCGACGAGTCGGCGCAGGCGCTCCAGAAAGACAAGGTTCTCCGGCCTGGACTTGTCGTAGACGTGGTCCTGGTAGCTGTAGGGGTTGGTCACATGCACGCCCACGGTCTGGCCGCCCACCCCCAGCGGCGGGTTGTCGCGCAGTTGCTGGTCGTGGAAGTAGAAGTTGGCGGTGTCGAGCCGAAAGCCGTCCACGCCCCGATCGAGCCAGAACTGCACGATGCCGAGTACCGCATCCTGCACCTCGGGGTTGTGGAAGTTCAGGTCAGGCTGACTCGCGAGGAAGTTGTGCAGGTAGTACTGGCAGCGCCGCGTGTCCCAGGCCCAGGCGCTGCCGCCGAAGAGTGACAGCCAGTTGTTCGGCGGGCCGCCATCGGGCCTGGCATCGGCCCAGACATACCAGTCGGCCTTGTCGTTGTGCCGATCGGCGCGGCTTTGCGCAAACCAGGCGTGGCGCTCCGACGTGTGCGAGATGACCAGGTCGATCAGCACCCGCAGGCCGCGCTCGTGCGCTGCGGCGAGCAGTTCGTCGAAGTCGGCCATGGTGCCGAACATGGGCGCCACTTGGCAGTGGTCGGCGATGTCGTAGCCGAAATCGGCCATAGGCGAGACGAAGAAGGGCGAGATCCAGATGCCGTCGACGCCGAGGCTGGCGATGTGGTCAAGACGGGCGGTGATGCCCGCCAGATCGCCGATGCCATCGCCATTGGTGTCGAGGAAGGAGCGCGGGTAGACCTGATAGATCACGCCCGACTGCCACCAGTCGTTGGCCGATTCCTCGGCTACGGATGTCGTGTTCGATGTCGTCGAAGTCGTCATTGCATTCATCCTTTGACCGCCCCGGCCGTGAGGCCGGCGACGATGCGGCGCTGAAAGACGAGCACCAGCAGCACCAGCGGCACCGTCACCACCACCGATGCGGCCATGATCGGCCCCCACGGCAGCTCCTGGCTGCTGCCGCCCGAAAGCAGCGCGATGGCCACCGGCACCGTTCGGGCGTCGGGCGAGAGCGCGAAGGTCAGCGCAAAAAGAAACTCGTTCCAGGCCACGATGAAGGCCAGCAGTCCGGCGGGCACCATGGCGGGCCACAGCAGCGGCAGGAACACGCGGCGCAGCAGCAACGCGGGCGAGGCGCCATCGACGTAGGCGGCCTCTTCCAGTTCGCGCGGCAGCTCGCGCATGAAGGTGGTCAGCACCCACACGGTAAAGGGCAGCGTGAGCACCAGGTTGGCCAGGCCAAGGCCCGGCAGCGTGTCGTAAAGGCCCAGTGCGCTGATCAGTTCGAACATCCCCGACAGCACGGCCACCTGCGGGAACATCGAGACGCCGAGGATCGTCATGAGCAGCAGCGCGCGCCCCCTGAACTGCACGCGGCCCAGTGCCCATGCGGCGCCCAGGCCCAGCAGCAGGGAAAGCGCCACCACGCCCAGCGCTACCGCCAGCGAATTGAGAATGCTGCGCCCGAAGTTCTGCTGCAGGAAGATCTGCTCGTAGTTGCGCAAGTCGAAGTGCTCGGGCCACAGCGCGGGCACGAACAGTTCCGATCCGCTGCGCAGCGAAGACACCAGCGCGTAGTAGAACGGGAAGACGGACACCACGAAGATGACCGCCAGCAGCAGCGCGAAGCCGATGCGCCGCAGATGAACGGGCCACGCTGGGCGCTGCCGCTTGCGGATGGCGAGCGTCATCGCGTCTCCCCTTGCAGCCGGACTCGGCCGAGCACCAAAGCCGTCCAGGTCAGCAGCACGATCACGAGGAACAACAGCGTCGATGCGGCCGAGCCATAGCCCACCTCCTGGAAGTCGACCAGCCATTGCCGCGCATAGACCGACATCGACTGCGTGTCGCGCGAGTTGGCGGTCAGCACGTAGATCAGGTCGAACACGCGCAGCGCATCGAGGGCACGGAATATCACCGCCACCATCAGGGCCGGCCGGATCAGCGGCAAGGTGACGCGGAAGAACACGCGTACCGGGTGGATGCCGTCGACGCGCGCCGCCTCGTAGCAGTCACCCGGAAGCATCTGCAGCGCGGCCAGCGTCAACAGCGCCATGAAGGGCGTGGCCTTCCAGACGTCGACCATCACCACCGCCCACATCGCAAGATCCGGATCGGCCGTCCACGCCACGGGGTGGTCGATCAGCCCCAGCCCCATCAAGATGTGGTTGAGGATGCCGAACTGGTCGTTGAGCATCCAGCCCCACATGCGCGCCGAGACCACCGTCGGGATGGCCCAGGGAATGAGGATGGCCGCGCGCACCACGCCGCGAAGCGGAAAGCGCACGTTGAGCGCCAGCGCCACCACCAGGCCCAGCACGGTCTCGAGCGATACCGACACGGCGGCGAACCACACCGTGCGCCAGACGGCGTGCCACCACACGGAATCGGCCAGCACGCCGTACCACTCGCCGCCATCGCGTTCGAGGAAGTTGGCCAGGCCGATGAACCGGGCTGCGCCCAGGTCGTCCAATGCGGCGTCGGTGAAGCCGAACCACAGCGTGCGCGCCAGCGGCCATCCGGCCACCAGCGCCAGCACGATGAGCGTCGGCGCGAGAAACGTCCACGCCGCCCGCACGCGCTGTTGCGCAAGGCCGCCAGGCCCTTTGGCGCGATCACCAGCCATGTCGACTCATCCCGCGCAACTCATGCGCCAGGTCGGCAAGTGCCGGCTCTGCGGAATTGCGCCCCGACAGCACACCGTGCACCGCGTTCGCCACGGCGCTGGAGACGCGGTTGTACTTGCGGCCCGTCACACGCGAGGGGCGGGCGACCGCGGACTCGAAGCTGGGGTAGAGCGTCCCGAAGAACGGATTGGCAGCCAGCACCTGTTCGTCCTTGTAGAGCGCAGGCCGCGTCGGGTTGTAGGCGGCTGCGACCGCGCGGCGCTTCTGCTCGGCGGCGCTCGTGAGATAGAGCGCCAGGTCGACAGCTTCGGGGATGTGGCGCGAGTGGCGCGAGACGGCCAGGTTCCACCCGCCGAGCACGCCGCTGTGGCGCGCCGGGCCCTTCTTGGGATCACCGCTCGGCAGCGCTGCCACGCCGACCTTTCCGCGCACAGGACTGTCTGCGCCCTGCGCCAGCGCCCAGGCATAAGGCCAGTTGCGCATGAAGACGGCATGCCCGGACTGGAACAGGCCGCGCGCTTCTTCCTCGGCGTAGTTCAACACGCCAGGCGGCGCAATGGTGCCCACCCACTTCGATGCCAGCGAGAGCGCATCGCGCGCGGCGGGGCTGTCCACGCTCACGCTACCCTCCGGACCGACGATGGCGCCGCCCCGGCTGTCCATCCATTCCAGGGCATTGACGGTCAGGCCCTCGTACGCGCGGCCCTGGAAGACGTAGCCCCACATGCCGCTGTCGCCGGCCTTGCGTTCGGCCTGCTGGATGCGTTGCGCCGCATCGGTCATCTCGTCCCACGTCTGCGGGACGGGAAGGCCGTACTTTTTCAGAAGATCGGCGCGGTAGAAAAGGACGCCCGCATCGGTGTAGAACGGCAGCGCCACCAGGCGCCCATCGACCGTGTTGTTGCGGATGATGGCCGGGAAATGCTCGGCAGGTGCGTCACCCACGAAGGGCGACAGGTCCACGAGGTTCCGCGCCAGGATGCCTGGCCAGACGACGTCGATCTGGTAGACGTCGATGGCGGTGCTGCCGCCCGCCAGCAGTTGTTGGTAAAGCGCCAGGCGCTCGCTGGCGGAGTTGGGCGTAGAGACCACACGGACGGTGTGGCCGGTGCGCTTCGCCCAGGCCTGGGCGCCCTCGCGGCATTGCGCCAGTTCCTGTCCCACTGCGCCGCAGGAGATCGAGACCTCGACCGCCGCCGCTCGCCGTGGCCCCAGGACCAGGGACACCGTGACCATCAGCAGTGCTGTCAGCCAGGTGGCGCCCAGGCGCGGGAAAAGACGGCGAAGACGGGGGAGGCGGCGCTCAGTCAATACGGGAGAGGAATCGGACCGGCTTGCTAGCGCAGGCCGAGCACATCGAACATGTCGAACAGGCCGCTCTTGTGGCCAGCGAGGAAACGGGCCGCGCGCAAGCTGCCTTGCGCATAGCCGTTGCGGTTGGATGACTTGTGCGAGATCTCGATGCGCTCGCCAGTTCCCGCAAACAGCACGGTGTGGTCGCCCACGATGTCGCCGCCGCGGATGGTGGCGAAGCCGATGGACGACGGATCGCGCTCGCCGGTCACGCCCTCTCGGGCATACACGGCGCAATCCTTCAGGTCACGGCCCAGGGCCTGGGCAATCACCTCGCCCATCTTGAGCGCGGTGCCCGAGGGCGCGTCCACCTTGTGGCGATGGTGCGCCTCGACGATCTCGATGTCGTAGCCCGTCGACATCGCCTTGGCGGCCATCTCGAGCAGCTTGAGCGTGACGTTGACGCCCACGCTCATGTTCGGTGCAAGCACGATGGCGATGTCCCGGGCGATCTCGGCGATCTGCGCCTTCTGCTCGTCCGAGAAGCCCGTCGTCCCGATCACGGCCTGCACGCCCAGCTCACGACACACTTTCAGGTGGGCGAGCGTGCCCTCGGGCCGCGTGAAGTCGATCAGCACCTGCGAATTGGCCAGGCCTTCGCGCAGGTCGGAGACGATCGGGACGCCGGTGGTCGCACCCAGCGGGGCACCCGCATCCTGCCCCAGCGCGGGGCTGCCGGCGATGTCCAATGCGCCGGCCAGGCGGCAATCGTCGGCAGCCAGCACCGCCTCGATCAGCATGCGGCCCATGCGCCCAGAGGCACCTGCAACGGCAATGCGGCGTGCCGGATTGGATGAAGTGGAAGAAGCAGTCAAGGCAGAGGTTCCTTGGGCGAATCAAATGAATACAACGAAGGGCTTGGCAAATCACCCTTCGACTTGAACGTCAACTCGCCCGGCGCCAGCATCCGGGCCATTTCGCCAACGCGGCGATGAGCGAACGGCGGCCGTGAGCGATGCGCGGCGGGCCGCCGCGGCTCAGCGACCCGTGCCCAGCGGCGGATAGCTGGCCGGCAAGGGCGCCGCAGGCGTACTTGCAGCGTTGGCCGCCGCAGCGGCGTCCGCCGCCTCCTTGGGCTTGGGGTCGAACTTCTTGAGCTCTTCCTCGCTGGCTTCGAGCTTGGGCACCTTGGGCTCCTTGTTGCCGCGCGGATCGAGCGTGGCGACAAAGTCCTCCTCGCTGGGCATCGGGTCGCCTTCGTAGCGCGTCATGCGCTCACCGTCGAAGAAGACCGTCAGGTGACGCTGCTGCGAAGCGACGCCCTGGCGTCGGATCGTGAACACATAGTCCCAGCGGTTGGAATGGAACACGTCGCTCAGCAGCGGCGTGCCGAGAATCTCGCGCACCTGCTGGCGCGTCATGCCGGGGCGAAGCGCATCGACCTGCTGCTTGGACACGAAGTTGCCCTGCACCACTTCAGCCTTGTACGGCGTGATGGTGCGCATGGCGCCACGGGCGCTGTCACCGATGGTGCTGCATGCGCCAAGACCGACACTGCCGGCGATCGCCGCCAGGAGCGCCCAGGGTCGGCGGGGTTGATTGGCAGTCATGGAAAAAGAGGCAAGCGATATGATCGGAACATTGTAGCGGCAGGCATTTCTGCCCATATTTGCTGGTCAGGACCGCCGTCAACACCATGGACAAGATCGACGAACTCAAGAGCACCGGCTTGAAGGCCACTTTGCCCCGGCTGAAGATTCTCGAGATCTTCCACAGCGGCAACCAGCGCCACATGACCGCGGAAGACGTCTACCGCGTGCTGCTGAACGACCATTCCGACATCGGACTGGCGACGGTTTACCGCGTGCTGACGCAGTTCGAGCAGGCGGGCATTCTGGAGCGCAGCCACTTCGAAAGCGGCAAGGCGGTCTATGAGCTCAACGAAGGCCAGCACCACGACCATCTGGTGTGCACCTCATGCGGCAAGGTCGAGGAGTTCTATGACGCCGAGATCGAGCGTCGCCAGCAGATGGTGACCAAGGACAAGGGCTGGGTGCTGCAAGACCACGCCATGTCGCTTTACGGCATCTGCGCCGAGTGCGCTGCCAAGCGCTGACGCGCCAAACGCGCCAGGCCTAGTCGTCGTCCCTGGACGACTCCATGGCCTTGTGGTGCCGGGCGACGAAGTCGGCATAGGTGTCGATGCCCCGCAACTGAAGGATCGAGTTGCGAACTGCCGCCTCTACCAGCACGGCGATGTTGCGACCCGCCACGACCTGGATGATCACCTTGCGGATCGGCACGCCGAGCACGTCCTGCGTGAGCGGGGCCGCGGGCATTCGCTCGTAGTCTCGCTCGAAGCTGTCGCGCCGCACGAGGTGGACGATCAGCTTGAGCCGCATCTTTCGCCGCACAGCCGTCTCGCCGAAGATGGCGCGGATATCCAGCAGTCCTATGCCGCGTACTTCCAACAGGTTCTGCAGCAGGTCGGGGCAGCGCCCTTCGATGGTGGTCTGGTTGATGCGGTGCAGGTCGACCGCGTCGTCGGCCACCAGGCCGTTGCCGCGGGAAATCAGCTCCAGCCCCAGCTCACTCTTGCCCAGGCCAGACTCGCCGGTGATCATCACGCCCAGGCCCAGGATGTCCATGAACACGCCGTGCATCGAGGTGCGCTCGGCAAAGTGCTTGGACAGGTAGGCCCGCATCACGTCGATGACGAATGCCGAGGATTCACGCGTTGCAAATAGTGGCAATTGCGCGCGCTCGCAGATCTGCAGCAGCTCGTCCGGTGCTGCCTGGCCATCGGCCAGCACCAGCATCGGCGGCTCGAGCGTCACGATGCGTGCAATCCGGCGAGCGCAGTCTTCCGGCGATCCCATCGTGAGGTAAGCGACTTCGCGCGCCCCCATGATCTGGACGCGATAAGGATGGATGTAGTTGAGGTAGCCGACCAGATCCGCCGCGGACTGTGCGCGACTGATGACGTCTGGGTCGAACTGGCGCTCGGAGGCGCCCAGGCCGGCCAGCCACTCCCAGCGAAGGGAGCCGCGGAACTCCTCGAACACCGCGTCGGCGCTGATGGCGTTGGGTTTCATGCGTCAGCGGCCCGCCCTGCCGCAGGTCTTGCAAGAAAGGCGCGGATCACGCGACCTGGGCCGACTGCCAGCCCGCGATCAGGGCGTGCAGCTTGACGGCATCGCCGCTGGACTTGATCTGCTCGCGCAAGGCCGAGTCGCTGAGGAGCTCGGCAATCTCGGAAAGGATTTCCAGGTGCTTTTGCGTGGCTGCCTCGGGCACCAGCAGGAAGATCAACAAATTGACAGGCTGTTCGTCAGGGGCGTCGAAGCCGATCGGCTGAGCCAGCTGGAACACAGCCGCCATAGGGGCCTTCAAACCCTTGATGCGGCCATGGGGAATGGCAACGCCGTGACCCAGACCGGTTGAGCCGAGCCGCTCGCGGGCGAAAAGGCTGTCGGTGATCAGCGCGCGACCTAGGCCGTGCAGGTTTTCGAACAGCAGGCCCGCCTCTTCAAAGGCACGCTTCTTGCTGGTAGCGTCAACGCTCACGAGAACTTGAGCGGGCGGCAGGATGGACGCGAGTCGATTCATGATATGGGGCGGGGGCGATTATGCACCCACGAGCCAAAAAGCAAAGGGCCGCCTTTCGGCGGCCCGCAATAGGATTTGCCCGGAGTCCCGGGCGAGCCGGTTACGCCGTTAGTTCACGACGCGCTTGACCGACTCGTGATGGTGGTCTTGCAGGCGGTCCTTGTGGCGCACCACCTGGCGATCGAGCTTGTCGACCAATTCGTCGACGGCCGCATAGAGATCCTGGTGACTCGATTCGGCGAACATGTCGTTGCCCTTGACGTGAATGTTGCATTCAGCGCGTTGACGCTTTTCCTTCTCCTTTTGCTTTTCCACCGTCAGGATGACCTTTACGTCGACCACCTGGTCGAAATGTCGCGTGATGCGATCCAGCTTCGTCGTGACGTAGCTGCGCAGTGCGGGGGTGACGTCAAGGTGATGTCCGCTGATCGTCAGATTCATGTGTGACCTCCTGGAACTGACAGTTTGACAATGACCATGCCCTGAGGGGGGCTTGGCCGACGGGAAAATGGGTAACCTTTTGCGAGAAGAGATGCGTCGCTGGCAAAGACCGTTGAGCTGGGAAACGAAGCGGGAGAAGAAGGAGGAGAGAAGCGCGAAGAGATGAAGATCGAGTCGGATTCACTATGCCCGGCCGGATACCGAAAAGCAATGATGGCCCTGCAGGGCAATAACGGATACCTGTTACAAGAGTTTTGCGCCAAACTGGTGGGCTTGGAGAATTTCAGCCGACCTGCCCAGAACGCCATGCGGCGCGGAGGCGATTGCGCAGGTCGATGGTCGCCGCTGGAGGCGGCACGGCCGGCGGCTCCACCGGCGGCGCGGGCCAGACCATTTGCTGGTAGGCCTTCAAATCCGACCCCGGAATGAAACGCGTGCGGCCTGCGTAAAGATGGCGGTCGCCGCGCGCGCGCTGCTGGGTCACATAGAAGCGTTGCGGCACCAGCAGATGCAGATGGTCGCGCGCCCGCGTCATCGCCACATAGAGCAGCCGCCGCTCTTCTTCGATGTCATCGGCGCAACCCGTAGCCATGTCCGAAGGAATGCAGCCGTCGACCACGTTGAGCACATGGACGGAGGTCCATTCCTGTCCTTTGGCCGAATGGATCGTCGACAGAACGAGATAGTCTTCGTCCAACAGGGGCGGGCCTGAGCGGTCGCTCGTGGCCTCAGGCGGATCAAGCGTGAGCTCGGTCAGAAAGCGCTCGCGCGACGCGTAGCCAGCAGCCAGTTGCACGAGCTGCTCGACGTCGGCAATGCGAACGGCCGCGTCTTCATGCAAACGCTCGAGATGAGGCTGGTACCAACGCTGAGCGGCCTCGAGTTCGGTCGGCCAGGAGCCCGGGTCAGCTTTGCGCAGCTCGGCATAGGTGTCTGCGAACACGGCCCATGCCTCGCGCGCGGCAGCGGGAACAACGAAGTCGCGCACCGTGGCGATGGGGTCGGCGCAATCCTGCAGCGCATCCATGAGCCGTGTGGCCGTGGCCGCACCGATACCGGGGATGAGCTGCACCACCCGAAAACCCGCCAGACGCCCCTTGGGGTTCTGCGCGAATCGCAGAAGTGCCAGCACGTCCTTGACGTGCGAGGCCTCGAGGAACTTGAGACCACCGAACTTGACGAACGGGATGTTGCGTCGTGCCAGTTCGAGCTCCAGCGCCGCACTGTGGCTGCTGGTGCGAAAGAGCACGGCCTGCGACTTCAGGCGCAGGCCGCCTTCGCGATGCGCCAGAACCTGATCGGCCACCCAGCGCGCCTGATGCGCCTCGTCCGGCACGAGCACCAGTTGCGGGCGACCCGCACAGGCCCGTTCGCTCCACAGGCGCTTGGCAAACCGCTCCCCTGCGGCCGCGATGACGGCGTTGGACACATCGAGGATCGGCTGGGTGGATCGGTAGTTGCGCTCTAGCGTGACCACGTGGGCAGGCTGGCCGTCTCGGGCAAACTGATCGGGAAACTCCAGGATGTTGCGGACGGTGGCGCCGCGGAACGAGTAGATGGATTGCGCGTCGTCGCCGACCGCGGTCAGCCCGCGCCCGTCAGGCTTGAGGCGCCGAAGGATCGCCGCCTGCAAACGGTTGGTGTCCTGGTACTCATCGACCAGCACGTGGTCAAAGCGGCCGCCGACTTGGGCCGCCAGCGTGGGCTCGCCAAGCATCTCGTGCCAGGCCAGAAGCAGGTCGTCGTAGTCGAGCACGTTCTGCTCAGCCTTGGCATCGACGTAGGCGCCGAACAGGCGCTCCAGTTCCTCCTCCCATTCGGCGCACCATGGGTAGGCCTGGGCAAGCACATTGCGCAAGCTGTCCTGCGTGTTGGTCACTCGCGAATAGATCGACAGGCAGGTGGCTTTGCCCGGAAAGCGGCGGCCGCTCGCGGTCAGGTTCAACGCATTGCGCACCAGGCCCATCTGGTCTTCGGCGTCACCCCGGTCGTGGATGGTGAAGCCGGGGTCGAGGCCGAGCGAGGTGGCGTATTCCCGGAGCAGGCGGGCCCCCACCGAATGGAAGGTGCCGGCCCACGGCAGTTGGGGCACGCCTTCATGCTTGAGACCCAGGGCCCGGGCCAGCACGTGCCCGGCACGATGCGACATTTCCTGCGCGGCGCGGCGCGAGAAGGTCAAGAGGAGGATGCGCTGAGGATCGCCACCGTGGGCGATCAGGCTGGCCACTCGATGGGCCAGCGTGTTGGTCTTGCCTGACCCGGCGCCCGCGACCACCAGCAACGCGCCCGCTGCCGCATCGCCGACGCCGTGCAACACAGCCCGACGCTGTGCGTCATTCAGGCGCAATAGGGCCTCTTGCAGATGGCTTTGGGGAGATTCCAGCGTGGTCATGGGCTGAGAAGCGCAACTGTACATCCATCCAGCGTCGCGCCATGGGCACATTTGCCTCGGGTCAATGGCGAGCGCACCGCCCCACTTCGCGTCACGGTGTGATAATCGCGCCCGTCGCAACTTGCACGCTTTTAGGAGCATTGCCTTGGAAAACTGCCAGCCTCGGCAGCTTTCAACTCCCAGCTGACGGCCATCTACGGATGGAAGCGGGTCGGGGTTGAAAGCGCCCCGCCCTCTACCACGCAACTGTAGAACGTCATCTCCGGGAGTGAGCCCATGCTCAACATCTTCACGCTCGCCAACGGCCGTCTCGTCCAGGAAGAGATCGAGTCGCTCGAAGAACTGTCCAAGTTCCAGCCCATCTGGGTTGACCTCGAATCGCCCACGCTGGAAGAAAAGCGCTGGGTCAAGCAGTACTACGGCCTTTCCATCCCCGAAGACGCGATGGACGAGGACATCGAGGAGTCCGCGCGCTTCTACGAAGAAGACAACGGCGAGCTGCACATTCGCAGCGACTTCCTGATCGATGACGACAGAGACTCTCGATCGGTGCGCGTGGCTTTCATCCTCAATCGGCACAACTCGGGGCTGCGAAGCTGCGGGGTGCTGTTTTCGATCCACGAGGAAGACATCCCGGTGTTTCGCCTGCTGCGCCTGCGCGCGCGCCGTGCACCCGGGCTGATCGAGGATGCCAAGGAAGTACTGCTCAAGCTCTTCGATGCCGACGCCGAATATTCGGCCGACACGCTCGAAGACATCTACGACGAACTCGAAGTGGTCAGCAAGAAAGTGCTGGCGGGCAATGTGAGCGACGAGCTGGCCGGCGAGGCGCTTGGCGCCATCGCGCGCCAGGAAGACTTGAATGGCCGAATCCGCCGCAACGTGATGGACACGCGCCGCGCCGTGAGCTTCATGATGCGCAGCCGCATGCTCAATGCCGAACAGTTCGAGGAAGCGCGCCAGCTGCTGCGCGATATCGAATCGCTCGACAACCACACGGCCTTCCTGTTCGACAAGATCAACTTCCTGATGGATGCGACCGTCGGTTTCATCAACATCAACCAGAACAAGACCATCAAGATCTTCTCGGTGGCCAGCGTTGCGCTGCTGCCGCCGACGCTGATCGCCAGCATCTACGGCATGAACCTCGCTTTTCCCGACCTGCGGGCGCTGGGCGAGGCCGCATTCCCCTATGTGCTGGCCCTCATGGCAGCCAGCGCACTGGGGCCGATGTGGTATTTCCGGCGCCGGGGCTGGTTGAAGTAGCCCACCCCCAGGCTACCCTGCTTCGCAGGTCCCCCTACCCCCTCAAGGGGGCACACCCTACGGCCCGGCAAAGCCGGTACCGTGGGTGTCGCGAAGGGGCTTCGCTACGCTCGCCTGGGGCCAGCTCAAGACGCATGCAGCAGTGTCCAGAGCTTGGTGGGAGTGAGGGGCATCTGCAGGCGTGCGGTCTTGTCCTTGTGACCGGCGCGAGCGAGAGCGTCGGCCACGGCATTGACCACCGCGGGCGTTGCGCCGATGGTGCCGAGCTCGCCCACGCCTTTGACACCCAGCGGGTTGTTCTGGCAGGGAATCGATGTGTCCATCTCGGTGCGGAAGTGCGGCGAGCCGGACGAAGTGGGCAGGGCATAGTCCATCAGGCTGCCGCTCAGGAGTTGGCCGGTCTGCTTGTCGTAGACCACTTCTTCAAGCAACGCCTGCCCCATGCCTTGCACCGCGCCCCCGTCGAGTTGCCCGCGCACGATCATCGGGTTGACCACGCGGCCGACGTCGTTGACCGAGGCATAGGCATCGACTGTGACCTCGCCCGTTGCCGGGTCGAGTTCGACCTCGCAGATGTGGCAGCCATTGGGCCAACTCGGACCCGCAACGCTGCTGGTCGAGTCCATGAAAATGCGTGAGTCCGGTTGTCGACCCGCCAACTCGAACAATCCGATCGACAGATCGGTGCCCGCGACGCTGAACTGGCCACCTTCGTAACGCACATCGTTGGCATCCGCCTCGAACTCCTTGGCGGCCAAGCCTCTCGCCATCTCGATCGTGCGTTGCGACCCCACCTGCACGGCCGAACCACCGGTGAAGATCGAACGTGAGCCGGCGCTGCCGAATCCGTTGCCGCGATCGGTATCGCCCAGCACCACCCGCACCTGATCGATCGGCACACCGAAGGCGTCGACAACCAATTGGGCGAGCGAGGTCGCAATGCCCTGCCCCATGGCATTGACGGCGGAATAGACCTCGATCACGCCCTCCGCCTGCACGGCTACAGTGACGCGCTCCTCGAACACATTGCCGCCGGTCCACTCGAGAAAAGTGGCAATCCCCAGGCCGCGCACAACGCCACGCTTGGCCGACTCCGCGGCACGCTCCTCGAAGGTGTCCCAGTCGGCCAGCGCCAGCCCCTGGTCCAGGATGTGCTCGAATCGCCCGCTGTCGTACACCTGCTGCATTGGGTTCTTGTAGGGCATCTGCTCGGGCCGGATGAAGTTCCTGCGCCGTAGGGCAACGCGGTCGATGCCGATCTGGCGTGCGGCTTCGTCCATCAGCCGCTCGATGTTGAAGATGGCCTCCGGCCGACCGGCTCCGCGATACGGGCCGGTGGGCGCGGTGTTGGTCATCACCGCCTTGAAATGAAAGTCGATGGTCTGGATGTCATAGACGCTGGTCTGCACCCAGGGACCGATGAGCAGTTGGATCGCCACGCCGGCCGCACCTGCGTAAGCGCCAACGTTGGCCAGCGAATGAACCCGAAGCGCCAGTATCTTGCCGTCGGCTGCCAACGCCAGTTCGCAACGCGCCTCCACATCGCGCCCATGCGTCGAGGAGATGAACTCCTCGCTGCGGTCTGCGATCCACTTGACGGGGCGACGCAGGTTGCGTGCGGCAATCGCGACGACCGCGTCCTCCGGATACAGGCCGGTCTTCATGCCGAAGCCACCACCCACGTCTCCCACGATCACCCGCATTTCTTCGGGCGGGATGCCCAGCATGTCCGCGGCGATGGTGTTGCGCGCGCCCGTGGGCATCTGCGTGCTCATGCGTATGGTGGTGCGGCCGCTCGCCACGTCGAATTCGGCCAGCACCGAGCGGGGCTCCAGGGTCACGGCTGCCAGACGCTGATGACGTAGCTCGAGCCGCACGACATGGGCGGCCTGGGCGAAGGCGGCATCGGTCGCTGCAGCGTCGCCGTGGCGCATCTCGGCGGAGATGTTGTCGGGCGCGGCGTCGCAGATCACCGGAGCGCCGGGTGCCAAAGCCTGCGATGGATCGACCACCGCGGGCAACTCGTCGTACTCCACGAATACAGCTTCGGCGGCGTCGCGCGCCTGCTGGACACTGTCGGCCAGCACGGCTGCCACTGCCTCGCCGAGGTAGCGAACTCGCTCGTGGGCCAAGGCAAGGCGCGGAGCTGTCGCAGCAGGCTGGCCATCGGCGCGCACGAATCCGGCGACGCCTGGAATGGGCTTGACGCCAGCAGCGACGAGTTCCGCGCCGGTCAGCACCTTGGCCACGCCAGGCATGGCACTCGCCGCAGCAACGTCGATGGAAACGATGCGTGCATGCGGATAGGGCGAGCGCACGAAGGACAGGAACAACTGGCCCTGCGCGCCCACGTCGTCGGTGTACCGGCCGCGCCCGCTCAGCAAGGCGTCGTCTTCCAGACGGTGGACCTCCTTTCCGCTCCCGAAACGGGCAACGGCAACTGAAGATGGGCTGGTTTGTGCGTTCACGTGGGCCTCGCTCGACGATCGGGTGGGAAGATGACGAAGGATCGACGCAGGACGACGGCGACCGAGCCCGCGTGCGCGGATCATGCCGCAGGAAGCAAAACAGCGCAGCAGGCGATCGCACCGATCGCAGGGGCACGCGGCCCCGGGCCTCACGCGGGGGCGTGGCGGTCGAGGAGCGCGGAGATCAGCGCCCGCGCCTGAAGCGCGGCAACCTGGGCCAGGTAGGCGGGGAAATCGACATGCGCGGAATCGTCCGCTCGATCGGAAATATGCCGAACCGCAGCGAACGGTACGCCGTGGTCATGACAAACCTGGGCCACTGCGGCAGCTTCCATGTCGACGGCCAGCGCATCCGGCAGTGCCTCGCGCAGCGCCTGGGACTCCGAAGCTCGGGAGACGAACCGGTCTCCACTGACCAGCAGGCCCTGATGCACGCAAGGGGCCGCCCCCAGGCCGAAGCGCTGGCGAACGTCATCGTCGATCGCCCCGGCTTCGGTGACGGCCTGCGCGGCCAAGGTCAACTGCGCGACGCCGGCCATGTCGGCCGCAAAGCGCGATCGACCATAGAGCGGCACCTCGTGGCGCGGGAAGAGCGGAGAGGCGTCGATGTCATGCTGCAGCAACTCGGTCGCGACCACGGTGTCGCCGACCTTCACGCGCGGATGCAAGCCACCCGCGACACCCGTGAAGTAAAGGCGCGTCGCACCGAATCGCTCGATCACTGCGGCGGCGGTCGTCGCCGCAGCCACCTTGCCGATGCGCGAAAGCACAAACACCACCGGCTGGCCGTTCCAGCGCCCCACGTAGAACTCCCGCCCGGCATAGACGTGGACGCTGGGGTTCTCCAGGTTCGCTGCGAGGCCGGCCTGTTCCTCCGGCAGAGCGCTCAGGATGGCAGTGGTCACTCAGCGAGCATCGCGAAGTTCGCGCCGCAGCACCTTGCCCACCGGCGTCTTGGGCAGTTCGGCACGGAATTCGATGATGCGCGGCTGCTTGTAGCCCGTCAGGTTGGCGCGGCAGTAGTCGCGGATCTGCTGTTCGGTCAGCGACTCGCTCTTCTTCACGACGACCAGTTTGATGCCCTCGCCGGTCTTCTGGTCCGGAACGCCGACCGCAGCGCATTCGGCAACGCCTTCCATCTGCGAGACCACGTCCTCGATCTCGTTCGGATACACGTTGAACCCGCTGACGATGATCATGTCCTTCTTGCGGTCGACGATCTTGAAGTAGCCACGCTCGTCCACGACGCCGATGTCGCCGCTCTTGAAGTAGCCGTCGGCAGTCATCACGCGAGCCGTCTCGTCGGGCCGCTGCCAATAGCCGGCCATCACCTGCGGCCCCTTGATGGCGATTTCGCCCGCTTGCCCCAGTGGGACTTCGTTGCCCTGGTCATCCAGGAGCTTCATCCATGTTCCGGGAAGCGGGACACCGATCGTGCCGGTGTATTCCTTGCTGGTCACCGGGTTGCAGCTGGCCGACGGCGACGTTTCCGACAGGCCGTAGCCTTCGCAGATCGGGCAACCCGTCTTGGTCAGCCAAAGCTTGGCCACACCGCTTTGCACGGCAGTTCCGCCGCCGACCGACACCTTCAGGTTTTTCCAATTGACGGTGTCGAAGTCCGGGTGATTGGCCAGCCCCGCGAACAAGGTGTTGACCGCCGGAAAGCTATGGAATGTATGGCGCGAAAGCTCCTTGAGCGTGGCTGCCAGGTCGCGCGGATTGGGAATAAGGATGCTCTTTCCGCCCGTGCGCATGCACAGCATCATGTTCACCGTAAAGGCGAAGATGTGATACAGGGGCAGGGCGCACACACTCGTCGGCTGCTCACCGGCGGGGATCTTGTCCATCACCGGCGCATTCCAGGCTTCGGACTGCAGCACGTTGGCGACCACGTTGCGGTGCAGCAGAACCGCTCCCTTGGATACGCCGGTCGTTCCGCCGGTGTACTGCAGCACCGCGACGTCATCGGGTGAAATGGTCGGGGCGATGAATTTGCCTGGAGCGCCTTTGCTCAACGCGTCGTTGAAGCGCACCGCGCCCGGCAGCTGATAGTGCGGCACCAGCTTCTTGACGTCGCGGACCACGAAGTTCACCAGCAAGCCCTTGAGCCCGAGGCAATCCCCCATCGCCGCCAGCACCACATGCTTGACCGGGGTGGCTTCGATGCACTTTTGCAGCGTCGCCCCGAAGTTCTCGATGATGATGATGGCCTTGGCGCCCGAGTCCTTGAGTTGGTGCTCGAGCTCGCGCGGCGTGTAGAGCGGGTTGACGTTCACCACCACCAGTCCAGCGCGGAGAATTGCGGCGACCGCAATCGGGTACTGCGGGCAGTTGGGCATCATGATCGCCACGCGATCGCCCTTGGTCAGGCCCAGCCCCTGCAGATAGGCGGCCAGCTTGCGGCTGTCGCGGTCGACCTTGGCATAGGTCACGTCCTTGCCCATGAAGCTGTAAGCCACGCGATCGGCAAAACGGCCGAAGCTTTCTTCCATCAAGGCAACCAGCGAACCATAAGCGGTCGCGTCGATGTCTGCGGGCACACCAGCCGGATAGCTGGACAGCCAGGGGCGGTCGGTCATTAGAAGTGTCTCCAAAAGCAATACGGGCGCGGTCGCCACGCTGGCGCCGCGCCCCTCTATCGTAAATGCAAGGGAAAGTAAGCTACTCGATCGCCTTCCCCATGTCCTCGACCACCTTCTTCGCATCACCGAAGACCATCATGGTCTTGTCCATGTAGAACAATTCATTGTCCAGTCCGGCATAGCCGGCGGCCATGGAGCGCTTGTTGACGATGACCGTCTTGGCCTTGTAAGCCTCCAGGATCGGCATGCCGTAGATCGGGCTGCCCTTGGTATGCGCGGCCGGATTCACCACGTCGTTGGCGCCCAGGATGATGGCGACATCGGCTTGGCCGAACTCGCCGTTGATGTCCTCCATCTCGAACACTTGGTCGTAAGGCACTTCGGCCTCGGCCAGCAGGACGTTCATGTGGCCCGGCATGCGCCCGGCCACAGGATGGATCGCGTATTTGACTGTCACGCCCTTATCGGTCAGCTTCTGGGCAAGCTCCTTGACGGCGTGCTGGGCGCGTGCCACCGCCAGGCCATATCCGGGCACGATCACCACTGTCTCTGCGTTGCCGAGCACGAACGCGGCATCGTCGGCGCTGCCGCTCTTGACCGGGCGCTGCTCCTGGGCACCGCCGCCGCCAGTCGCTGCCTCGCCACCGAACCCGCCCAGGATCACGTTGAAGAACGAGCGGTTCATGGCCTTGCACATGATGTAGCTCAGGATCGCACCCGAGGAGCCCACCAGCGAGCCAGCCACGATCAGCATGGCATTGTTCAGCGAGAAGCCGATGCCCGCCGCCGCCCAGCCCGAGTAGCTGTTGAGCATCGAGACCACCACGGGCATGTCGGCGCCGCCAATCGGGATGATGATGAGCACGCCCATCACGAAAGCCAGCGCCAGCATCAGGAAGAAGGCGGTCCAGCTTTCGGTCGCCATGTAGACCAGGCCCAGACCAATGGTCAGCAGGCCCAGCACAAGGTTGAGCATGTGCTGGCCCTTGAACTGCACCGGCGCGCCCTGGAACAGGCGGAACTTGTACTTGCCCGAGAGCTTGCCGAAGGCGATCACCGAGCCGCTGAAAGTGATGGCGCCGATGGCCGCGCCCAGGAAGAGCTCCAACCGGTTGCCCGTCGGGATCCCATGACGCAGCACGCCGTCGACGACATAAGCGCCCACCGGCGTGTTGATGCCGACGGCCGCAGCGACCGGCGGCGGCGTGATGCCGAAAGCCCAGGGCTCGATGACTGCCGCGATGGCAATGAACACCGCGGCAAGGCCGATCATGCTGTGGAAGAACGCCACCAATTCGGGCATCTGGGTCATCTCGACCGTCTTGGCCCGCCAGGCGCCGTAGCCGCCGCCGACAACCAGGCCGAGCAGGACCCAGCCAAGCCCTCGGGCGCTGCCGGCCAACTGGACGATCATCGCCGCAGTGGTCAGCACTGCGATGGTCATGCCGACCATCCCGAATATGTTGCCGCGAATGGATGTGGTGGGATGCGACAAGCCCTTGAGCGCCTGGATGAAGCACACGCTGGCCACCAGGTAAAGCAGCGTGACGACGTTCATGCTCATTGGGACACTCCCTCGCCAGAGCCCTTGGTTGCGGCCGCGGGTTTCTTGTCCTTTTTCTTGAACATCTCAAGCATGCGACGCGTCACCATGAAGCCGCCAAACACGTTGACTGCAGCCAGCGCCACCGCCAACACACCCATGCTCTTGCCGACCCAGGTATCGGTCAGCGCCGCGGCCAGCATGGCACCGACGATCACGATGGCCGAGACGGCGTTGGTCACCGCCATGAGCGGCGTATGCAGCGCGGGCGTGACGGTCCAAACGACGTGGTAACCCACGTAGATGGCCAGCACGAAGATGATCAGATTGATGACGGTATGGCTGACGGGATCCATGTTGTTCTCCGGCGGTCTCTGGCTTTGTTTTAAGTTGACTTCCTGGTGACCTGGCCGTCGCGTGCCACCAGGCAGGCGGCGACGATGTCGTCTTCGAGATCGATCTTGATACCGCCTTCCTTGGGCAGCACCAGCTTGAGAAAGTCCAAAACATTGCGCGCATAGAGCGACGAAGCGTCCGCCGCCACCAGCGCTGGCAGGTTGGTTTCGCCCACGATGGTCACGTCGTGCTTCCTCACTGTCTTGCCCGCTTCCGAAAGCGTGCAATTGCCGCCCACGCCGTCGGCACCGCGGCCAGCGGCGATGTCCACGATGACCGAGCCGGCCTTCATGGACTGAACCATCTCGGCGGTGATGAGCGTGGGCGCCGCGCGACCCGGAATCAAGGCCGTGCTGATCACCACGTCGGCCATCGCTACACGCTTAGCCACCTCCACCTGCTGGCGTGCCAGCCAGCTGGGCGGCATCGGACGGGCATAGCCGCCAACGCCTTCGGCCGCATCCTTCTCTTCGGCGGTTTCATAGGGCACATCGATGAACTTGGCACCCAACGACTCGACCTGCTCCTTCACGCTAGGACGCACGTCCGACGCCTCGATGACCGCGCCGAGTCTCTTGGCCGTGGCAATGGCCTGCAGGCCCGCCACGCCCACCCCCAGAACCACCACGCGCGCCGCCTTCACCGTTCCGGCGGCAGTCATCAGCATGGGGAAAAAGCGCTGGTACTTGTCCGCCGCGATCATCACGGCCTTATAGCCAGCGATGTTGGCTTGGGAAGACAGCACGTCCATGCTCTGCGCCCGTGTCGTGCGCGGCGCAGCCTCGAGCGCAAAGGCCGTGAGATTGGCACTGGCCATGCGCTGCAACCCATCGGCGTCGAATGGATTGAGCATGCCTACGACCACCGTGCCGGGCTTCATCAGGCCGAGTTCGTCGTCAAAGGGCGCACGCACCTTGAGCACAATCTCGCAGCCCAACGCGCCTGCAGCATCCACGATCTCGGCGCCGACCGCCGCGTACGCCGAATCGGTGGCGGAGGCGGCAAGACCCGCTCCGGATTGCACACGAACGACGTGCCCGGACGCCATCAGCTTCTTGACCGTCTCGGGCGTTGCAGCCACGCGTGTTTCGCCAACCGTTGTCTCGGTAGGCACGCCTATCAACATATGAGCCTCCTCGAGGGCCTGGGGCCGGCCCGTACGCCGCGGAGCTTACTCGAAGATGACGCGATGACTTCTTGACCTTAGACAACTCTTCAAATGCGTCCAAAGCAGGCCCTTTCCGAAAGGGCCCTGCGAAGCTTCTTGCACATTGGCAACAGTGGTCTGTTGCATCGTGACATTTGACGCGACAGTTGACAGTCGCAACCGTTTCGCGCGGACTTGACTTTTCTATTACGTAATAGACTGTGGCTACAACTAGCAAAAGGGACGGACAACATGCGAATTGCGGCTTTGGACGACGAGCTGTCTCAGCTCGAACTCATTCGCCACACTATGAATGGCATCGAGCACGAATGCCATCTCTACACGGAAGGCAAGGCACTCATGCGCGATCTGCGCGTGCAGTCTTTCGACCTATTGATTCTCGATTGGACACTGCCCGACATTCAAGGCCCATCTATCGTGAAGTGGGTCCGTGAAGATCTGGCTAGTCGCCTGCCGATCCTCTTCGTCACCAATCGTCGCGACGAGGCAGACCTTGTCACAGGGCTCGCCGCCGGCGCAGACGACTTCATGGTCAAGCCGTTCCGCGTCACGGAGCTGCAAGCGCGCGTGCGTGCACTGCTGCGACGTGCCTATCCCAGCCAGCACGAAGTCGAGTTGGAGTTCGGTCCTTACCACTTCTTCCCGCAATCGCGCACGTTGCATGTCGACGGCATTCCTGTCGACCTGAAGCATCGCGAATACGAACTGGCGCTGTTCCTCTTCCAGAACATGGGCCGCCTTCTCTCGCGGGAGCACCTGCGAGAAGCAGTGTGGGGCCATGGTCCCGACGAGCCATCTCGCTCCCTGGATACGCACGTCTCTCGCTTGCGATCCAAGCTCAACCTGCGGCCTGACAACGGATTCCTGCTTTCGGCGATCTACGGTCTGGGCTATCGCCTCGAACCGGTCGAACCGGCCAGCCTGGCCCCGTTCGCCGCCAAAGCGGACGCAGGAGATGCCTGACAAGACGCGCATCGCCGCGGTCCTTCTATTCGGAGTTCTGTGGTCCGGCATCCAGGTCTGCGCTGCGGAACCCTCAGTCCAAGGGCCTCGCGCCAACGTCGATGCGGCGCTCAGCGCCGCCCATGAAAGCGTCTTGCAGATTCAATTGGTCGACGGCAGCGTGCTTGCGGTCGAGGCCGATGACAGCATCAGTTCGGCGGTCGATGGAGACGTGCGTACCCGCTCCGCCCTTCGCGCCGGCACTGCGCCCGGGCCCCAGGTGCCGCAGGCTCTGATGCGCCGACGCGGGCAGATCTTCGACCCTGCGACGCCCGGCGTGGTCGCCAGCATCCGCGGCTGATATTTCCTCCAGCTTCTCGCGACCGCTCTTCAAGCGGTGGCGTAAGCCATTGCCACGAAATGCCACTTTCTGCATCCACCCACAAAGCCCCGCCAGCGTCCAGCGCTCAGCGTCTGTTGGCGTCGCTCAAGCGTCGCCTTGGCTGGCTGCTGCTCGCCATGGCGCTGCTGGGCCTCGTCGCCGCACTGACGGCGTGGGCGAGCATGCCGCGATTCGACAGGCTGGTTCAGGAAAGCGCACTCGACGTCGTTCGTCCCAAGGCAAGCGAGGACATCGTGATCGTGACCATCGATCAGCGAAGCCTGGAAGCGATCGGCCCTTGGCCTTGGCGGCGAGCCATTCACGCAGAAGCCATCCGGCGCATCGCCAAGAGCAATCCACGCTGCACCGGTCTGGACGTCCTGCTCGACGGCGCCGACGCCAAGCATCCTTGGGACGACCTGCTGCTGGCGGACAGAATTCGACATGCAGGTTGCGTCGTGTTGCCCATGGCACTGCATCTGGCGAAGGGGCAGGCTCAAACCGAACTGCTACCGCCCTCCCTGATCGCATCGGCGGCAACGGGGCTGGGTCACGCGCACCTCGCACTTGACCGTGATGGCGTAGTCCAGGGTGTATACCAACGCGAGGGCTTTCCCGATCGCCAATGGCCCAGCTTCTCTCTTGCTCTCGCTCAGGCGGGCCAGGGGTTGGGCGTATCACCTCAGCCGTCACTTGCTCTCTCCAATCGTGCCCCGTTGGTCGATTCCTGGACTCGGAAGGACTATGGCGCAGTCGTGTTGCCTAGTGCCAGTTCGGCGTATCGAAGCGTCTCGTACATCGATGTGCTGCGCGGCAATGTTCCCGAGGAAGTCTTTCGAGATCGCTATGTCCTGATCGGCGCCACCGACAGCAGCTTGTCCGACCTCTACGCCAGTCCTGCGCCGATGCAGTATGGGCTTGTGCCTGGCGTCGAGATATTCGCGGCGGAACTGCAAGGAGAACTGGCGGGCCAACGCATTCGACAGGCTTCACTGGGCCAGAATCTTCTGTTCAATCTGATCCCGATCGCCATCGTGCTGCTCGGCCTGCTGTGGTTGAGGCCTGTCGGCGTGTTTGCGCTGCTGACGGGGGTCGTGGTGACGTGGGCGGGGATCCAGGCGGCGCAGCCCTGGATCGGGTTGCGATTCTCGTCGGCTGCGGGGTTGATCGGACTCGTGCTCGTTCTTCCACTTTGGAGCTTGATGCGGTTGTCGGCGGCCCATCGCTTCCTGCGACGCGGGACGCAGGAACTCAACACGGTCCTGGTTGGGCTGAACATGCCCAACGACGACCATGCGGATGGCGACTTTCTCGACCGCGAGATCGATGCGAGCGCACTGGCGGTGCAGCGGGTTCGGGACCTGCACCGCTTCGTGCGTGACGGCGTCGACCAACTGCCCGATGCAACCCTCGTACTCAACCGTCGTGGGAAGGTCTTCATGGCCAATCGCGCGGCCGCGCATCATTGGCGCAAGGAAGCCTGGTCACTGGAAGGCGAGGATGCCAGTGCGCTGCTGAGCGACATTCGTTCGCGCAACAACGGCTCGCCCATGTTGCCGCCTGGCGCACTTTGCGCAGATGTGCCAGCTTCGATCACCGGCGAGGGGGAGGACAGCGAAGGCAGAATCGTGCTGCTTCGTTGCGTACCGACGTTCAATGCCGACAACGTCCATGCGGGCTGGATGATCGCGCTGGTGGACATCACCAGGATGCGTCGCGCGCAAAGCCAGCGCGACGAAGCCCTGCGCTTCATTTCGCACGATATACGCGAGCCCAGCGCCTCGATCTTGACGGTGATCGAATTGGCGAGAGCGCGTCCTGCGATGCTGCCACGCGATCTTCTGCTTCAGCGCATCGAGCGCCACGCTCAGACGGGTCTTGAACTGGCCGACGGCTTCGTCAACCTGGCGCGTGCAGAGGGCCAGGCATTCCAGGCCGAACTGCTCGACTTGCGGGAACTGCTCACGCAATCGATCGACAATGCCTGGGCAGACTCCCGCGCCAGAGATGTACGGGTACTTCTGTCTGATGCTCCAGACGACGCCACTTGTGTCGGGGACCGCGGGCTCCTTTCACGCGCGCTTACCAATGTGCTGAGCAATGCGCTCAAGTATTCGCCCGCGGGTACAGAAGTGGATTGCTCCATTGACGACCGGCGTACGCATTGGGCGCTTACCGTGCGCGATCAAGGCCCCGGCATTCCGCTGGAGCAACAGTCCCAGCTGTTCCAGCCGTTCCACCGCCTGCATCGGGAGTCGCACCCAGGCGTGCATGGGGTCGGTCTGGGGCTGTTGCTTGTCCGGACGGTGGCGCAGCGCCATGGTGGTACGGTAGAAATCGAGAGCGCCGCCGGTGCCGGTTGCAGCGTCATACTGATGGTGCCCAAGCCGACGAGCAGCCCGATCAAGAAGCTTGGTACCAATCAGACCGACTCTGCATGAACCGCTGGAAGCCCAATGTCACGGTGGCGGCCGTCATAGAAAAGGACGGCCGCTTTCTATTGGTCGAAGAGAGAACCGCGCGCGGCTTGATGCTCAACAATCCGGCTGGCCATCTCGAACGAAGTGAGTCGCCTGCCCAGGCTTGCGTACGAGAAGTTCTGGAAGAAACAGCGCACGAGTTCCGGCCTACCCATGTCGTTGGCCTCTACATGTCTCGCGCCGGCGCGCGGGGTACCGAAGACGTCACTTACCTGCGAGTAGCGTTCTGCGGCGAACTGGCGAGATTCGATCCGGACCGCTCGCTCGACGACGGCATCGTGCGCACGGTGTGGATGTCCGCCGAGGAAATCCGCGGATGTACAGACCGCCACCGCAGCCCCCTGCTGATGCGCTGCATCGATGACTACCTCGCCGGCATGCGCTATCCGCTGTCCCTCATCCACGTCGACAACTCTGTCTCCGGGCGAGGCTGAGGGCGAACCGGGCTGAGATGCCCACAGCCGTGCACACCATGGCGAGCGCAGGGACAATACGCGCCCATGAGCATGTCCGAAAAGAAGCGTGTGGTCGTCGGCCTGTCTGGCGGCGTGGACTCGGCCGTCACAGCGCATCTGCTCAAGCAGCAGGGCCACGAGGTCGTCGCCATCTTCATGAAAAACTGGGAAGACGACGACGACAGCGAGTATTGCTCCTCGAACATCGACTTCGTCGACGCTGCCAGCGTGGCGGATGTTCTCGGCATCGAGATCGAGCATGTCAATTTTGCCGCCGACTACAAGGACCGGGTGTTCGCCGAGTTCCTGCGGGAGTACCAGGCCGGCCGAACCCCCAACCCGGATGTTCTTTGCAACGCGGAAATCAAGTTCAAGGCGTTTCTCGACCACGCCATGCGCTTGGGCGCGGAGCAGATCGCCACGGGTCACTATGCGCGTGTACGCCTCAATGAATCGACCGGGCGGCACGAGTTGCTCAAGGGGTTGGATGTCACGAAGGACCAGAGCTATTTTCTGCACCGACTCAACCAGCAGCAGCTGTCGCGCACGCTTTTCCCGGTGGGCGAGTTGCGAAAGACGGAGGTGCGCCGTATCGCCGATGAGATCGGTCTTCCCAATGCCCGCAAGAAGGACTCGACCGGCATCTGCTTCATCGGCGAACGGCCGTTCCGCGAATTTCTCAACCGCTACATCAGCAAGGCGCCCGGGCCCATCCGTGACGACCGGGGCCGGGTCGTGGGCGAACACCAGGGACTGTCCTTCTACACACTCGGCCAGCGCCAGGGCCTAGGGATCGGAGGCATCAAGGAAAAGGGTGCGGCGCGCGGGGGCGGCGAGCATGCGCCATGGTTCGTCGCGCGCAAGGACATGGCCAGCAATACGCTTTGGGTGGTGCAGGGGCACGAGCATCCTTGGCTGCTGTCGGGGTCTCTGCTGGCGGACGACCTCAGCTGGGTCTCCGGGAATGCACCGGCTCCTGGCCAGTACGGCGCCAAGGCACGCTATCGACAGGCGGATGCAAGTTGCTCATTGCCTGAGACCGCGGCCGGAGCGCAAACCGAACTGCGCTTGGATTTCGAGCAGGCTCAGTGGGCCGTCACGCCCGGCCAATCGGCGGTGCTGTATGACGGGGACGTGTGCCTCGGTGGCGGTGTGATCGCTTCGGCGTCGCCCTGGGCAGGCACCGCCTGATTGCGAGTCCGGTCATGAGCGAGCGCGCGGCAACTGCTGCCGAACGCGCCTACTCCATGCACTCGCGTGCCAGCAACTCGTAGGAGCGCAGACGAGCGGCAGGCTCGAAGATCTGCGAGGTGACCATCAACTCATCAGCGCCTGTTCGCGCAGCAAAATCCTCTACGGCTTTGCGCACGGTGCTCGGAGAACCCACTGCGGCGCAGGACAGCACCGTTTCGATCAGCGCGGTTTCCCCGGGACCGAGGCGTTCTCGATAACCGGGCACCGGGGGCGGCAGCCGTCCCGGCCGTCCGCTGCGCAAATTGACGAAGGCCTGCTGCCAGGAACTGGCGAGCAGCTGCGCCTCGTCGTCGGTGTCGGCCGCGAAAACATTGAAGCCCAGCATGACGTAGGGCTTCGCCAACTGGGACGACGGTCGGAATGTCGACTTGTAGATCTCGATCGCCTGCATCATCTGCTGCGGCGCGAAATGTGACGCAAATGCGTAGGGCAGCCCCAAATGCGCGGCCAACTGCGCGCCGAAGGTGCTCGAACCCAGGATCCAGATCGGGACTTCGAGCCCACGCCCCGGCACGGCGAGCACCGACTGCCGCGGCTCCTTGGACATGAAATCCATCAATTCGAGAACATCCTGCGGGAACTGGTCGGCATTGGTGTCGAGATCTCGCCGTAGCGCCCGAGCGGTGCGCTGGTCCGATCCTGGTGCACGCCCCAACCCCAGGTCGACCCGGCCGGGGTACAGCGATTCAAGTGTGCCGAACTGCTCGGCAATCACCAGTGGGGAGTGGTTCGGCAGCATCACCCCGCCGGCGCCGATCCGAATGGTGGAGGTACCGGCACCTACGTGGGCCAACAGCACGGCGGTGGCCGCGCTGGCAATGCCCGGCATGCCATGGTGCTCGGCCATCCAATAGCGATTGAAGCCCAGCCGCTCGCCATGCTGCGCGAGCGCCAGCGAATTTCGGAACGATTGGGCTGCGTCTCCGCCCTCGCAGATCGGGGACAAGTCGAGGATGGAAAGCTTGGGCAACAGTTTGGACATGGGCGAGATCATGGCCCGAAGTGCCCAACCTTGCCCGCGTGATGATTTGACTCAAGTCACCTATTTACCCCGCATAAATACAGATAAACACCAAATTGGAAGTACGAATTGTTATCATTCTCTGTTCGATACATGAAATAACGACGGAGAAGACTGATGAACGGTTTCCGGGTAGGTGCACACCGGGTGACTTTGCTGGCCAGCCTCATTGCCGCTGGCGCGCCGGCCTGGGCTCAAGCCCAGAATCCGGCAGGCACGTTGCCCGAAGTGCGTGTCGACGCGAACGCCACGCCCGAGACCGCTGCTTCTCCTGTGCTCGGCTATCGCGCACGCAACGCGATCACGGCCACGAAGACCGACACGCCACTGTCTGAAACCCCGCAATCCATCACGATCGTTCCGCGTGACCAACTCGTGGACCAGGGCGCCACCAACATGCAGGACGCCCTGAACTACGCCGCCGGCGTCCGCTCGGACGCCTATGGCCTGGACAGCAGGACCGATTCGGTGCGCGTCAGGGGCGCATACCCCGACGTCTACCTCGACGGCCTGCGCCAAGCCTACGGCTACTACACCAGCACGACGCGCACAGAGCCCTATACGCTGGAGCGCGTCGAGGTCCTGCGCGGCCCATCGGGCATGTTGTATGGATCGGGCACAGCCGCCGGCATCGTCAACATGGTCAGCAAGCGCCCCTTGCTTGAAACCCAGCGCGAAGTGAGCATTCAACTGGGCAACTACGGGCGCAAGCAGATCCAGGCCGACCTCACCGGAGCGCTGAGCCAGGATGGCGACTGGTCTTATCGACTGGTCGCCCTGACCCGCAAGTCCGACACGCAAGTCGACTATGTGCCCGACGATCGCACGGTGCTGATGCCGGCATTGACATGGCGGCCAAGCGCCGCCACCTCGCTTACGCTGCAGGGCCTCTACCAGAAGGATGGATCCGGTACCACGTCGCAGTTCTTCCCCTGGGAAGGAACGTTGCTGGCCAATCCCAACGGCCAGCTCCCGCGCAGCCGCTTCATCGGTGAGCCGGGCGACTACTACGACAGCGAACGCAAGACCTTCGGCTGGCAGTTCGAGCAGAAGTTCGGCGATGGCTGGGCCTTCCGCAACAACTTCCGGTACGCCAAGAACGAAAACGACGGCTACTACCACTACGCCGACTTCGGCTTTACCGGCGATCCGGGCACATGGACGGCGGACCCGATCAACAAGCGGATTCTCGGTCGCGTGCTGTACAGCTCGCTGACGAAGACCGAGATCAGCGCGATGGACAACAACCTGGTCGGCAATTTCCGCACCGGCGATGTCACGCACACCTTGCTGCTAGGGGCCGACTTCTCCTACCAGAAGGAAGACATCTGGAGCGGCAGCAACTACGGCTTCATCGACGCCTACGCGCCGGTCTACGGTACGGTGATGGAGGCTGAACGCTCGCCGTCACCTCAGACCAAGCAGCGCAACCAGGGCTACTACATCCAGGACCAGATGAAGTGGAACAACTGGGTGCTGCTGGGCGGCTTGCGCTACGACAAGACCACTTCGGCTGTCGAAGGCTCGGTCGATGCCGACGCCAGCGCCACCACCAAGCGTTTCGCGCTTCTGTATGCCCACCCGAGCGGATGGTCGCCATACGTCAGCTATGCCGAGTCATTCACGCCGCAAGCACCACAGTACGGCATGATGCTCGACCCCCTGATCGGCGAGCAGTGGGAGGCGGGCGTGAAGTACGAGCCGCAAGGCCGCGCACTGGCCTTCAACGCAGCGGTTTACGACCTGCGCGAGACGAACCGCACCTTCTCGCCCATGCCCAACACGGTCGCGGAACTCGACGACACGCGCGCCAAGGGCGTGGAACTGGAAGCACGCGGCCGCATCGGCTCATCTCTCGACCTGATCGCCAATTACACGTACACCAAGGTCGACGACGTCCTGGAAGGCTTGCCGGAAAATCAAGCCAGCGTCTGGGCGAAGTACCGCTTCGCGCTCGGCGACGTCGGCGGCTTCTCGGTGGGCGGCGGTGTGCGCTACCTGAGCTCGTTCCGCGACCTGTCTTACGGTATCGGCCCCAGGATTCCGTCGGTCACTCTGCTCGATGCCATGGTCTCCTGGGAAAATTCCAAGTGGCGCCTCGCTCTGAACCTGAACAACCTGACGGACGAGAACTACTTCAGCACCTGCCTGTCGCGTGGCGACTGCTGGTGGGGAGCAGGCCGCACCGTGGTGGCAAGCGCCACCTACCGCTTCTGATGACAGCGGGCCGATTGCCCGTGCCGCCCCTAGGGGGACATGACGAATGAAAGCCAAATCGATCAAGACCTGGACCTGGGTCCACAAGTGGAGCAGCCTCATCTGCACGGCTTTCATGCTGTTGCTGTGCATCACGGGCCTGCCACTTATCTTCCACCACGAGATCGGCCACCTGCTGGGCACCGAGGTGGAGGCGCCTCCGATGGCCGGTCCGGCGGACAAGCAGCGCGTCAGCCTCGACGAGGTGATCCGCAATGCCCACGCCCTGCATCCGGACCGGGTCGTGCAGTTCGTCTCGCAGGACGAAGAGGATGATCGCGTCTGGTTCGTCACCCTCACGCCCACGCCTGCCCCCACCGACGACTTCAAGTCGGTGGCCGTCGATGCGCGCAACGGCCAGGTGCTGGCCACGCCCAAGTTCGACGAAGGCTTCATGTGGATCATGTTCAAGCTTCACGTCGACCTTTTCGCGGGTCTTGCGGGCAAGCTGTTCCTGGGCTTCATGGGCCTCCTGCTGCTGGTGGCCATCGTCAGTGGCGTGGTGCTGTATTCGCCCTTCATGCGCAAGCTGGAATTCGGCACCGTCCGGCGCGAACGTCGCCCTCGCCTGAAGTGGCTTGACCTTCACAACCTGCTGGGCATCGTCACGCTGGTGTGGGCGTTCGTCGTGGGCGCCACCGGCATGATCAACACCTGGGCCGACTTGCTGATCAAGTACTGGCAATACGACCAGCTCACCCACATCCTGCAGCCCTACCAAGGCCAGCCTCTGGTGGCCGCCGCCGAGCGCGGCTCGGTGCAGAAGTCGCTCGACGTGGCGATGGCGCACGCACCGAACAACAAGCTATCGTTCATCGCCTTCCCCGGCACGGCGTTCTCCAGCCCGCATCACAACACGATCTTCCTGCGCGGCAACGAGCCGCTGACATCGAAGCTGCTGCATCCGGTGTTGGTCGATGCCAAGAGCAACGTCGTCACCGCCAGTCCGGCGCTGCCGTGGTACCTGACGGCGCTGCTGGTGTCCCAACCGCTGCACTTCGGCGACTACGGCGGCATGCCGATGCAGATCCTGTGGGCGATCCTGGACATCGCCACCATCATCGTGCTGGGCAGCGGGCTCTACTTGTGGCTCAAGCGCGGCGACCCGACGCACGTGCATGCGGCAAAGGACGCTCGACCTTCCCGGCCCGATGGCGGCGCCCCCCTGCCGCCGTTTGCCGACCCAGGTCTCGCGGCGAGCGCCCTGGCCAAGCCGGAGACGGCGCGAACGTCCTCACTGGGAACGAGCGCGTCATGAGCCAGCATCGCGAAAAGACATCGATGTCCTTCGGCGCCATGTGGGGCTGGCCGATCGTGCTGGGCGTGCTCACGGCCATTGGCCTGATCTCGGCGCTGTTCAGCGACGGAGGCTTCGGCGATGTGCTGGCCTGGATCACGCTCGGCATCCCCGTCCTGGTCGGCGGTTGGTACGGCTGGGGCCCGCGTGGCCCTGGCCGAGCCCGCAAGGATGCGTCCGGCGGTCAACCCTGAACGAAGCGCGGATCGCCTCGCAATTGCTCCTGCAGGAAATCGAGCACCGCCCGTACGCGCGCAGGCAGGCGCCCCGGACGCCCCAGGTACACGGCGTGAATCGGCTCCAGTTCGCATGGATTGAATTCCTGCAGCACGCGAACGAGGTGCCCTGACGCGCGGTCGGCGTGGGTCTGGTAGTCCGACAGGCGCGCCAGGCCGGCACCTTCGAGCGCGAGCATGCGCAGCGTCTCGCCATCGCCGGCCCTCAGGCTCGATTGCGTCGACACGGCGACGGACTCGGCCCCCACGATGAAGGGCCAATCGGGCACCCGACGACGGTACGTGAAATCCAGGCGCAGGTGCCGGGTCAAGTCCTCGGGCCGGCGTGGCGTTCCGTGGCGCTCCAGATATTGCGGCGAGGCGACGATCGATTGGGTGGTCGCACCCAGGCGCCGTGCGACCAGATCCGAGGCGGGCAGCGGCCCCCAGCGCACGGCGATGTCCGCACGCGCTTCCAGCAGGTCGACCACGCGGTCCGTCACCGCCAGGTCGATCGCCAGTTCGGGGTAGAGCGCCATCAGCCGCGGCAGCAGCGGCGCCACGACCAAGTGTCCGAACGCGGTGCTGGTGTTGATCGTGACGCGACCGCGCGGCGCCGCGGCCGCACTCAGGCTCCGCTCGGCCTCGTCGATGTCGGCCAGGACACGCACGCATCGCTCGTAGAACTGCTCGCCCTCCTGCGTCAGGTCCAGCGCTCGCGTGGAGCGCCGCACCAGTTGCGTGCCCAGGCGCGCTTCAAGCCTGGCGATGAGCTTGCTCACGGCAGAGGGCGTCATGTTCAGGGAGCGCGCAGCGGCAGAGAAGCCGCCACGCTCGACCACTCGAACAAAGACTTCCATCTCGGCAGCGCGATTGATTTCGACCCGGGCCATCAAGACGGTTTATTTATGATTTGAATTCACCAATCTTAGTCTTCGAAGCGCCCTAGTCAAAACTGAAGCTGGCCCGCAAAGTACTGCCCATCATGCCAATCTCACTTCTAGCTTTGGCTGCGGGCGCCTTCGGCATCGGCAGCACCGAATTCGTCATCATGGGCCTGCTGCTGCAGGTTTCCACCGACCTCGGCGTCGGCGTCACCACCGCCGGCCTTCTGATCTCCGGCTACGCGCTGGGCGTTGCCGCGGGCGCACCGTTGCTCACGCTCGCGCTGCGCAAGCAACCGCGCAAGCGTGTGCTGCTCATGCTGATGGCCATCTTCACCCTCGGCAACGTGGCGTGCGCGCTGGCGCCGAGCTACGGTTGGCTGATGGCCGCGCGCGTGCTAACGGCGCTCGCCCACGGCACCTTCTTCGGCGTCGGATCGGTGGTCGCGACCGGCCTGGTACCGCCCGAGCGCCGCGCCTCGGCGATCGCCATCATGTTCACCGGCTTGACCGCCGCCACCTTGCTGGGCGTGCCGGCTGGCGCTTGGCTCGGACTCCACTACGGCTGGCGCGCCACCTTCTGGGCGGTGAGCCTCATTGGCGTGGTGGCCTTCATCGCCATCGCCGCGTGGGTTCCCGCTCAGCGGCAAGACAAGGCCGTGCCGGCGCTTCGTGACGAATTGGCCGTGTTGATGCGGCCCGGCGTCCTACGTGGATTGGCGCTGACCGTGCTGGGATTTGCAGGCGTTTTCGCGGTGGTCACGTACATCCAGCCGTTGCTGACCGAGGTGACGGGGCTGTCGCAAGCCGCCGTCTCGCCCGTGCTGCTGGTGTTCGGTGGCGGCTTCGCTGTCGGGAATCTGCTTGGCGGGCGGCTTGCGGACCGGGGCACCCTGCCCGCGGTGCTCACCACGCTGGCGCTGCTTGCCGCCGTTCTGGCAGTCATGCAGTGGGCGATCGGCTCGGCCTGGACCGCGGTGCCGTACTTCGCATTGCTTGGCGCCGCCGCATTCGCCACGGCAGCACCCATGCAGATGCGCGTGCTGGAGCAAGCTGCGGGCGCGGGCCAGAACCTGGCGTCCAGCCTGAACATCGCAGCGTTCAACATCGGCAACGCACTGGGCGCATGGGTCGGTGGCATGACCGTGGACCATGGCCCAGGCTTGCCCGCCCTCGGCTGGGTCGCCGCCACGCTCACGGTCGGCGGGTTGCTCATCGCGCTTTGGAGCCGCGGCGCGGACCGCCTCTCCGCCCGGACGATCCCGGCGCAAGCCTGAGCCGATCGAGCCGATCGAGCCGCTTGAGCCGGTCAGTAGCGGCGGCGCGGCGCGTCGAGCAAGGAGGCGATTCGAGCGACTCCACCCGAACCGCTCGCCGCACGCCCGATGAACGCGCCGGCCACCGCGCCAATCAAGGCGCGGCCCAGCAGCGACCGATTGCGGCTACCGGCAACCGCCATCAGCGCCAGGCCGACGCCCAACACGATGATGTGTTCGCCGGGAAAGTCTGGCCGACTCGCATCGGCGTCGCGTATCGATCGGATCCAAGTAGAAGCTTTGTCCATGGGGCTCTCCATTGCGCGTAAAGCTCGTTGATAACCGCCATTGCGAAGCACCACGTGTAGGTGGCCGCCGCGGGCCCACGGCGGCGATCAGGCCTCGATTGTTTCCTTTGAGTGAACGCCGTGGTTCGTTTTTCGAGGGTTTATACCTAGAAAACAGGTTCAAAATTCGTTGCACAGGCAAGCAATTCAGCAAGCCTGGGTGAACAAGGCCCGAGCGCTGTAGTCGACAACCACTTTCAAGACGACGACTGCCCCAGACCCCGTTCGATTTGTTGAAACACCCTCGAAAAAGGAACCTGAAAATGAACACCGCCAAGATCATCGCCGCTACCGCCGTCGCCCTGCTGGCCGCCGCCGGTGCCCAAGCCGAAACCTACGAAGGCGTGCACGCCCTGACCGGCGAGCGCACCCGCGCCGAAGTGCAGGCCGAAGCCCGCGCCGTGGTGGGCAACCCCTACGCCGACGCCCAGTTCGCCGGTGTGACCGCCCTGCCCGGTGGCGCCGTGGACCGCGCCGTCGTCTACCAACAAGCCGTCGCTGCCGCGCACAACCCGCTGCAAAACCTCGACAGCAAGGCTTTCGTGAACAGCCAGATCCCGGCTGCCTACACCCAAGGCTCCCTGGCCGTGCGTCGCCAGGAACAGCGCCAAGCCGGCCTGTAATCTGCTGCGGCGCGCACCGCGCCGTCGATCAAACAAAAAGGGCTGCCAGCTTGTGCTGCAGCCCTTTTTTGCATGTGGGAGATAAACGGCGTCGAGACAGGACCTAGAACGGAATGTCGTCATCCATGTCGTCAAAGCCCGACGACGACTTGGCCGGCGCCTGGCGCGGCGCTGCCGCGGGTGCACGCGGAGCAGCAGCCGGCGCGCGCGAATAGCCGCCACCGCCGCCGCCACCACCGCTTCCGCCTGCGTAACCACCGCCGCCGCCGTATCCCCCGTCATCGTCCGACGGACCGGAGCCGCCCTGGCCTTGACGGCTGCCCAGCATCTGCATGGAATCAGCACGGATTTCGGTCGTGTAGCGCTCGTTTCCGTCCTTGTCGGTCCACTTGCGGGTGCGCAGCGAGCCTTCGACGTAGACCTGCGAACCCTTGCGCAGGTACTGGCCGGCGATTTCGGCCAGGCGGTCGTTGAAGACCACGTTGTGCCACTCGGTCAATTCCTTTTGTTCGCCGGTCTGTCGGTCCTTCCAGCGGTCGGTGGTGGCGATGCGCACGTTGCACACCTGACCACCGCTCGGAAAGGTGCGGGATTCCGGGTCGCGGCCGAGGTTGCCGACGATGATGACTTTGTTGACCGATGCCATGGGAGCTGCCTTCTTTGATTAGGCAGAAGTCTACTCGCCTCCACTCCCGAGGCACGCATCGGCCGATGCGCCAGCCTGGCGTGGGCGCGGATCAGCCTGTCACAATGTGATCTAAGCGATGAACCACGAGCCGGACTTTTTCCAGAATCTGCGCGCCGAACTCTCCGGTTGGCGCTCCTGGATCGACCGGGCAATCGTCCTCACGTACGCCATCGCCGCCGGGCTTTTCGTGGTGGGCTTCACCATCGCTGCCGACTGGGCCTTCGCCCAGTTCGAATCGATCTACCACCGCTGGCCATTGGCGGTGCTGGTCTGGACACCGGCGCTCACGGCGCTGATCGCGTGGATCACGCTGCGCTGGTTCCCCGGGGCCGCAGGCTCCGGCATCCCCCAGATCAAGGCGGCCCTTTCCCCAGCGCTGCCGCCCGAGCGCCGGGGCCTGTTCGTTTCGTTGCGCCTCACCCTGGCCAAGATCGTGCTGGGCGTGGGCGGCTTTGCGGCCGGTCTGTCGGTGGGCCGCGAAGGCCCATCGGTACAGGTTGCGGCGGGCGTCATGCAGCACGCCCGCCGATGGCTGTCGCCGGGCAGCAGCATCGACACGCGCGCCCTGCTCACCGCAGGCGGGGCAGCCGGCATCGCCGCCGCGTTCAATGCGCCGCTGGCCGGGGTGGTGTTTGCCATCGAGGAACTCACAGGCCGCCTCGAAGCCCGCGCCGCCGGCCTGATCATCACGTCGATCGTCCTGTCCGGCCTGGTGGCCGTTTCCGCGTTCGGCAACCTGACTTATTTCGGCGTCATCCGCGTGCCGCCGCTGGGCTGGGAGCTGCTCGGTCCCGGCGTGCTCGTGGCATTGGTGTCCGGCGCGGCCGGCGGACTGTTCTCCCGATTGATGGCCGTCTCGCTCACAGGCATGCCGGACCGCTTCAATGCCTGGCGCGCCCGCTGGCCAGTGCGCTTCGCGGCGGCCGGGGGCCTGGCCATCGCGGTCATCGGCCTGGTGACCGAAGGCGCCACATTCGGCGCCGGATCGGAAACCGTCAAGCGCGTCTTGGCCGGCGAGGTGGAACTGTCACCGCTTTACGCACTGCTCAAAGGCGTCGTCACCTGGATCACCGCCTGGTGCGGGGTGCCGGGCGGCATCTTCGCGCCATCGCTTTCGATCGGCGCCGGGCTCGGCGACGTGGTGGCGCGCCTGGCCGACCCGAGCCTGTCGACCGCGTTGATCGCCATGGGCATGGCCGGTTTCCTGGCCGCCGTGACACAGGCGCCGTTGACGGCCTTCATCATCGTGATGGAGATGGTGGATGGTCACTCCATGGTGCTGAGCCTCATGTCCTCGGCCATGCTGGCCAGCCTGGTCTCGCGCATGATCAGCCGGCCTCTGTACGAAGCACTGGCCGAGCACATGGTCGCCAAGGCCGTCAGCAGTCCGGCGCGGACGGAGCCCGAGAACGAGCGCTGATCAGCGCGGGGCTCTATCATGGCCGGTTGCCCCGCAGCCTGCCGAACCCGCTCCGCCCGTGAACGCCCCCACCGAAAAGACCGAAGCCGCCTACCTCGGCGCCGCCCTTGCCCAGGCGCGCATCAGCATCCGCGGCGCGCGCACCCACAACCTCAAGAACATCGACCTGGACATCCCGCGCAACAAGCTGGTGGTCATCACCGGGCTGTCGGGGTCGGGCAAGTCCAGCCTGGCTTTCGACACGCTTTACGCGGAAGGCCAGCGGCGCTATGTGGAAAGCCTGTCGGCTTATGCACGGCAGTTCCTGCAACTGATGGACAAGCCCGACGTCGACATGATCGAAGGCCTGTCGCCGGCGATCAGCATCGAGCAGAAGGCCACCAGCCACAATCCGCGCTCCACCGTCGGCACGGTGACCGAGATCCACGACTACCTGCGCCTGCTGCTGGCCCGCGCCGGCACGCCGTTCTGCCCCGATCACCAGCTGGCGCTGCAGGCGCAGACGGTGAGCCAGATGGTCGATGCGGTGCTGGGGCTACCCGACGAGCCGCGGCTGATGATCCTCGCACCGGTGGCGCGCGAGAAGAAGGGCGAGTTCACCGAGCTCTTCACCGAAATGCAGGCCGCCGGCTATGTGCGCTTCCGCGTCGACGGCCAGATCCATGAATACAGCGATCTGCCGCAGCTCAAGAAGAACGAGAAGCACGACATCGATGTGGTGATCGACCGGCTGCGCGCGCGGCCCGACATGCAACAGCGCCTGGCAGAAAGCTTCGAGGCCGCCCTGCGGCTGGCCAATGGCCGCGCCATCGCGCTCGAGCTGGGCAGCGAAGGCTCGGCCGACAAGGAGCACCTCTACAACGCCAAGTTCGCCTGCCCGATCTGCCACTACTCCTTGGCCGAGCTGGAGCCGAGACTCTTCTCCTTCAACTCGCCCATTGGCGCCTGCCCGTCCTGCGACGGCCTGGGACACCGCGAGTTCTTCGACCCGACACGCGTGGTGTCCTTCCCGTCGCTGAGCCTGGCCAGCGGCGCGATCAAGGGCTGGGACCGGCGCAACGGTTACTACTTCAGCATGCTGGAGAGCGTGGCCAAGCACTACAAGTTCGACATCGACGCGCCCTACGAGTCGTTGCCGGCATCCGTTCAGCAGACGCTGCTGCACGGCTCGGGCAGCGAGGAGATCAAGTTCAGCTACACGCTGGAATCGGGGGCGCAGGCGGGCAAGAAGCTCACGCGCAAGCATCCCTTCGAAGGGGTCATTCCGAACATGGTGCGGCGCTACCGCGAGACCGATTCGTCGATGGTGCGCGAGGAGCTTGCCCGCTACCGCAACGTTCAGCCCTGCCCGGACTGCGGCGGCTCGCGCCTGCGCATCGAATCGCGCAACGTGTTCCTGGTGGGTGAGCCCGCGCAGGCGGGCGAGCCGCCCGGGCGCATGGCCATCTACGAGATCAGTCGCCTGACGCTGCGCGAATGCCTGGCCTACTTCCAGGGCCTGCATCTTCGCGGCGCCAAGGCCGAGATCGCCGACAAGGTCGTGCGCGAGATCGGCCTGCGCCTGAAGTTCCTCAACGACGTGGGCCTGAACTACCTGAGCCTCGACCGCAGCGCCGACACGCTGTCTGGCGGCGAAGCGCAGCGCATCCGGCTGGCCTCTCAGATCGGCTCGGGCCTGACCGGGGTGATGTACGTGCTGGACGAGCCCAGCATCGGTCTGCACCAGCGTGACAACGACCGCCTGATCGGCACCCTCAAGCACCTGCGTGACATCGGCAACAGCGTGATCGTTGTCGAGCACGACGAAGACATGATCGCCGCGGCCGACCACGTCATCGACATGGGGCCGGGCGCCGGCGTGCACGGTGGCCGGGTGATGGCGCAGGGCAGCTACCAGGAGGTGGCGGACACGCCCGAGTCGCTCACTGGCCAGTACCTGTCCGGCCGGCGCAGCATTGCCGTGCCGGCGCGGCGCACACCGCGGCTGCCGGTCTTGCGCGACGAAGCCGCCGCCAAACCCGCAGCGGCCGAGGCCAAGCGGTCACGCTTTCCGCTCAGCCCTGCTGCCCAGCGCCGCGCGGCCAAGGAAGCCGAGCTGGCAGCCCAGCGCAACGAGGCCGCGGATGCCCACGCGCTGCAGTTGATCCGCGTGATCGGCGCCACCGGCAACAACCTCAAGAACGTCAGCGTCGACTTTCCGGTGGGCCTGCTCACCTGCGTGACCGGCGTGTCGGGCTCGGGCAAGTCCACGCTGGTCAACGACACGCTCTACGCGGCGGCGGCGCGGCAGATCTATCGCGCGCATGAAGAGCCCGCGCCGTACGAGGCCATCGAGGGCCTCGAGAATTTCGACAAGGTGATCAACGTCGACCAGTCGCCCATCGGCCGCACGCCGCGCAGCAACCCCGCCACCTACACCGGCCTGTTCACGCCCATCCGCGAGCTGATGGCCGAGACCAACACCGCCAAGGAACGCGGTTACGGGCCGGGCCGCTTTTCGTTCAACGTGGCCGGCGGACGCTGCGAGGCGTGCCAGGGCGACGGCGTGGTCAAGGTGGAGATGCACTTTCTGCCCGACGTCTACGTGCCCTGCGAGGTCTGCCACGGCCAGCGCTACAACCGCGAGACGCTGGAGGTGCAGTACAAGGGTCGCAACATCGCGCAGATCCTCGACATGACGGTCGAGGCCGCGCACGAATTTCTCAAGGCCGTGCCGGCCATCGAGCGCAAGCTGCGCACGCTGCTGGACGTGGGCCTGTCTTACATCAAGCTGGGCCAGAGCGCGACCACCTTGTCGGGCGGCGAGGCACAACGCGTCAAGCTGGCGCTCGAGCTCTCCAAGCGCGACACCGGTCGCACGCTCTACATCCTGGACGAACCCACCACCGGCCTGCACTTCGCCGACATCGAACTGCTACTCAAGGTGCTGCATCAGTTGCGCGATGCCGGCAACACCATCGTCGTGATCGAGCACAACCTCGACGTGATCAAGACGGCCGACTGGCTCATCGACATGGGTCCCGAAGGCGGCGCCGGCGGCGGTACCGTGGTGGGCGAGGGCACGCCCGAGCACCTGGCCACCAACGAGGCCAGCCACACCGGCCACTATCTCAAGCGCCTGCTCGAACGCGCCTGATTTGTAACAGCCCCGGCTCGACCGATGAATCGGGAGGGCGGGCGTCGTCTATGCAGAGGCGGGCCGACTTCCGGGCCCGAGGAGCACAAGACATGCTGAAAGCCACTTCGGACGACAAGCTCGTCACGTTGATCAACATCTTCACCGTGGCCCCCGAGAACCACGATGCATTGGCGCGCCTGCTCAGGCAAGGCACCGAAGAATGGACCAGCAAGACGCCGGGCTTCGTGACATCGACCGAGCGTGTGCAGGCGCTGGCCAAAATGGAGTCCTTTCATCTGCGACGCCAGTTCCACCGTCACTGCTGGCGCCTGAACTGCGGCGCAAGGCCGCGCGCTACGCGATGGAAGGGCTGGAAACGCGCCCGGTCTGAGCGGGCCTTCCATCCAGCCGCTCAGCGCTGACCGATGCGCGCGTCGGGGCCGAACACGGCCTTGAGGTCGCGCGGCTGCGAGCGCCAGTACTGCGGCGGTGCTTCCACGCTGGCGCCCAGCTCGCCGGCCGCGCGCCAAGGCCAGTGCGGCTCGAAAAGAATGGTGCGGGCGATGGCAATGGCATCCGCGTCGCCTTCGGCAATGACGGCCTCGGCCTGGGCCGGCTCGGTGATGAGCCCCACCGCGATGGTCGGCAGCCCGCAGGCCTGCCGGATCCGCCGGGCGAACGGCACCTGGTAGCCGGGCCCGAGCGCGATCTTCTGCAGCGGCGAGACGCCACCGGAAGAAACATGGATGAAATCGGCCCCGCGCTGTGCCATCTCCGTGGCCAGCACCGCGCTTTGCTCGACGTCCCAGCTCGGCAGGCCGGCTTCGCCTTCCAGCCAATCGGTCGCCGAGATGCGCAGGCCTACCGCGACATCACGAGAGACCGCCGCGCGCACCGCATCGAACACTTCCAGCGGAAAGCGCATCCGGTTCTCCAGCGAGCCGCCATAGGCATCGGTGCGCTGGTTCGAGACAGGCGAAAGAAACTGGTGCAGCAGGTAGCCGTGGGCCGCATGCAACTCGATCAACTGCACACCCAGGCGCTGTGCACGCTTCGCCGCCTGTACGAACGCCGCCTTGATGCGGGCCAGCCCCGCATCGTCCAAGGCCACCGGCGCGGGCTCGCCTTGCGCATGCGGCAAGGCGGAAGGTGCGCAGGTGGTCCAGGCGCCTTCCTCGGGCTTGAGGCTCGCGCCGCCCTGCCAGGGCACGTGGCTCGATGCCTTGCGCCCGGCATGGCCGAGCTGGATGCCGATGGGCATCGACGAGAACCGCCGCATGGCCTCGAGGACATGGGCGAGCGCCGCTTCGTTGTCGTCGCTGTACAGCCCCAGGTCGCCCAGCGTGATGCGGCCGATGTCCTCGACGGCCGTGGCCTCGATGATCAGCAGCCCCGCGCCCGACATCGCCAGCTGGTTCAGATGCACGAAGTGCCAGTCACCGGCATTGCCGTCCAAGCAGGAGTACTGGCACATGGGCGCGATGACGATGCGGTTGCACAGCGTCAGAGGGCCGAGGTCAAGCGAAGAGAAGAGGGCGCTCAAGAGGTGTTCCTTTGCGTGCGTCATGCATTTGCAAAGGCCGGCGCGGCCGGCCACGAGCGCCGGTTATAGCGGGATCGCGACAAGCCTGCAGGGGCAGGCCTACATGCGGCCCTTCCAGGGCACCACCCAGCCTTCGATGCGTCGCATCAGCAGATCGAACAGCAAGGCGACGATGCCAATGACGATGATGCCCATCACCACCACGTCGGTGCGCAGGAAGTTCGATGCGTTGAGCACCAGTTGCCCCAGGCCCGCGGTGGCCGCCACCATCTCGGCGGCCACGAGCGTGGTCCAGCCGAAGCCGATCGCGATGCGCATGCCGGTCAGGATGTCCGGCATGGCTGCGGGCAGCACCACGTGGCGCACCACCTGCCAGCGATTGGCGCCCATCGACAGCGCAGCGTTGATCTGCTCGCTGCCGACCGAACGCACGCCGGCGCGCGCCGCCACGGCCAGTGGCGCAAAGCAGGCCAGGTAGATCAGCACGACCTTCGACGTCTCTTCGATGCCGAACCAGATGATGACCAGCGGCAGGTAAGCCAGCGGCGGCAGCGGCCGGTAGAACTCGATGACCGGGTCGAACACGCCGCGCATCGTGCGCGACACACCCATCAGGATGCCCACCGGAATGGCGGTGACGCAGGCCAGTGCAAACGCGCCGAACACGCGCCCGAGGCTCCACAGGAAGTGCTCCAGCAGCGGCTTGCCGCCCTGGCCCTGTCCTTTCACCGCGGCGACGAACGCGTCCCACACCGAACCCGGAGACGGCAGCACCAGCGGCGGTAGCCAGGCGAAATGCGCCGCCGCCCACCACAGCAGGCAAAGCACCAGCACCGTGGCGATGCTGATGACGGTCGTGCTCCCCTCGCCCGGCCGGCGATGGCCGTGCACCTTGCGGGTGGGCGATACGGGCGATGCGGGCGCCGAAGCAGGTGCCGCGCCAGTCGCGGGCTTGGGCGATTCCGATGGCGCCATGGCCAGATCGTGCATGACGACTCCCATGTCAATGAACCACCACGCCGGCGTGGATGGCGTCGATCACTTCCTCTCGCAACCGGATGAACTCGGGCTGCGACTTGATGGCACGGGCGTTGCCGCCCGCCACGTACTGCCGGCCGAAATCGAGCTGATAGCGCCGCGCCACTCGCCCCGGCGAAGGCGTCATCACGATCAATTCGGTGGCCAGAAACAGCGCCTCTTCCACATCGTGCGTGATGAAGAAGCACAGCTTGGCTTCCCTCGCCCAGATCTGCAGCACCAGCTCCTGCACCTGCTCGCGCGTCAGCGAGTCCAGGGCGCCGAAGGGCTCGTCCATCAGCAGCATGGCCGGATCGGAAGCCAGCGCGCGCGCAATGCCCACGCGCTGCTGCTGCCCGCCCGAGAGCTGATAGACGGCCTGCGTCGCATAGCGCTCCAGGCCCACCGCGCGGATCTGTTTCATGGCGAGGTCGTGGCGCTCTCTCTTGCCCACACCACGCATTCGCAGCCCAAGGGCCACGTTGTCGATCACGTTCAGCCAGGGCATGAGTGCGTGCTTCTGGAACACGACGCCCCGATCGGCGCCGGGCCCGTCGACGTGCCGGCCGTTGACGAAGATGTGGCCCTCGCTGGGCGACATGAAGCCCGCGATGGAAGACAGCAGCGTGGTCTTGCCGCAGCCCGAGGCGCCCACGGCCACCACGAACTCGCCGCGCGCGAAGTTCAGGTCCACGCGCTCCAGCGCCACCACGTCCTTGCCATTGGCGCCGGCGTAGGTCACGCCGACGTTCTCGATGCGCAGGCCAGACATGGTCTCAGGGCGCCACGACGGCCTTGGCCGCATACGCCGGGTTCACGCCCACGCTGTAGTCGGGCAGCGTATTGGCGATCGTGCCTTGCGTCTTGAGGAACGCTGCGGTGGCCGCCAGAGACTGGGCCGCGCCACCCTTGGCGCCTCCGCCCAGCCAGGTGGGCGAAGCCTGCTCGGCTGGCGGCACGAAGCGGTAGAGCGCCATGGCAGGCGGCACGTCGGCTTCGGCAGCGCCGGTGACCTGTGCCACCGCCTTGACCATCGGCGAGCCCACGCTCCACTGCGCCGTGTTGGCACGGTAGCTGGCGTCGGCCTTGGCGATGGCCGACAGGAACTTCACCATGAAGTCGGCATTCGCATCGGCCCAGGGCTTGTTGGCGATGATGCCGTCGAAGGTGGCCTTGCCGGTGTCCTTGGAGATCTGGCCGGAGCTGACGATCTGCTTGCCAGTGGCCTTGACCTTGGAGAGCACGGGCTCCCACACGAAGGTGGCGTCGATGTCGCCGCGCTCCCAGGCCGCAGCAATCTCGGGCGGGCGCATGTTGAGGATCTTCACATCCGAAGGATTGACCCCCGCCGCCTGCAAGGCCACCAACGTGTGGAAGTGGGTGGTGGACGTGAAGGGAACACCGATCTTCTTGCCCTTGAGGTCGGCCACGGCGTTCACGCCGGAACCATTTCGCACGACCATGGCCTCTGCACTGGCGATGTCGTCGAGGATCCAGACCAGTTCGACCGGCATGCCTTGCGACAGTGCCGAGGCCACGCCGGCCGAACCTGCCTCGCCGATCTGCACCTGTCCCGAGGCCATGGCGCGGATCACGTCACCGCCGCCGCCGAACTTGCGGAAGTTGATCTTGTAGCCGGTCGATTTCTCGATCTCGCCGGTCACCTGGGCATAGCGCCAGGGCACCACCATGTCCTGGTGGGCGATGGTCACCTCCTTGGCCTGCGCATGTGCGCCGAAAGCGATGGCGGACAGTACCGCAGCGGCAAGAAGTCGAGGGGCGAATGTCGTCATGGGAAGCTCCAACGAAGGTTGATCGATTTGCGCAATTGACTGTGCGGCGCAAGCGCCATGCCACCAAGTGCCAGCGCCGCGCCTTCGGTGGAGCCAGACGGCGCAAAGCGGCACCCGGCTGGTGCGGCGCGTCAGCGCGCGGCACCGGTTCGGGGCAGCCGCGACGCACGCGGCCAGGCGCAGCCTCAATGCACGAGCCCGCCGCCACCGCGGCGGATGCCGCGCGCCGCAGCCAACTCCTGCACGGCCAGCGCCAGCGCATGGATGCCGGCGTCGATCTGCGCCCCGGAGATCGAAGACAGACGCAGCCTGAACTGCGGACACGGATAGGGCGGGCGGTCGTAGAAGGCCCGCCCCGCCTCGATCAGCACGCCGTGCGTGCGGGCCACGTCGGCCAACTCTGCGGAATCGAGCCACGCGGGCCCTTCGACCCAGACCGAGGCGCCACCCTGCGGCGGCGTGAATTGAAAGTCCGGCAGGTGGCGCTGCAACGCGTCGCCCACGCGCGCCAGGCGTTCCTGGACGATCGCGTTGACGCGCCGCGCATGCGACTCGTGATGCCCCAGCGAAAGAAAGAGCGCATAGGCGTGCTGCAGAAACGCGCTGGGGTGGCGCACCTGCGCATGACGCAACACGCGCAACTCGGCGATCAGTTCGCGCGGCGCCACGATGTAGCCCAGGCGCAGCGCGGGAGAAAGGCTCTTGGAGAGCGATCCGATGTAGATCACGCGACCGCTGGTGTCCAGGCTCTTGAGTGCCGGCATGGGCGCGCCGGCATACAGGTTCTCGGACTCGTAGTCGTCTTCGATGATGACGAAGTCCTGCAGTTCGGCCTTGCGCAACAGCCACTGCCGCCGCTCCAGGCTCAGCGTGCGCGTGGTCGGGCTCTGGTGCGAGGGCGTGACGAAGACGTAGTCGACGTTCGGCATGGCGTCGACCACGAGGCCGTCATCGTCCACCGCGATGTTGACCATCTGCGGATCGCGCACCGAAAACGAGTTGCGCGCATGCGGATGGCCCGGCTCCTCCAGGCCGACGCGCGTGCTTCGATCGAACAGCGCTTCGGCCAGCAGATAGAACGCATGCTGCGAGCCGACGGTGATGAGGATCTCCTCGGGCAGTGCGAACACGCCGCGCTGCGGAAGCAGGCGTTGGCGGATCTGTTCGACCAGCGCCTCCACGTCCACCTTCTCGAAGTCGGGCGTCCAGTGCGGCAGTTGCACGCGGCTCAGGCTGCGCACGCAGCACTCGCGGAAGTCGTCGGTCGGAAAGAGTTCGGGGTCGTAGGTGCCGTAGATGAATTGATAGGGATAGGCGTGCCAGTCCCGCGGCTTGGCCAGCGTGGGCCGCTCGGCCTGCGAACGCAGCACGCGCTCGCGCCAATCCGGAGGCCGCTGGGATGCGGTGCCGCTGGTGGCACGAAACGGGTCCTGCTGAAGTGCAGGGACATCGGCGCGCGCCAATGCCGCGTTGGCCGCCACGAACACGCCACGTCGCGGACGCGATTCCAGAAAGCCTTCTTCCACCAATTGCTCGTAGGCCGCGGTGACGGTGTTGCGACTCAGGCCCAGCGCCTGCGCCAGATCACGCGAAGAAGGCAAGCCGGTCCCCGGGCCCAGGCGGCCGTCGAGGATCGCCTGCACCACGACCGCACGCAACCGCACCTGGATCGGCAGGCCCGGCTGATCGGGCAGCTGGAACAGCCGCGCCCACAAGGGTTGCTCCATCGGCTGGCTCATGTGCACGCCCCTTCGTCATTGCGTGAAAGCGCACGCATCCAGGGCGTACTCCCCGCTTTGGTGCGCGGCCGGCGGCCGGTGGCTTGATCGATCGGTGGCATCTGGCTCTATGGGTATCGCGGTTCGATTTCTAGACTGCACTGCATCTTTCGCGCCACTTTCAGAGAGCCCATTTCCAAGCCATGTCTTCCGCCGAATACGCACCCGCCAGCGTCGAGATGCTCGCCGCCTTTTCCGACGCCTGGAACCGGCACGACTTGCCGGCATTGATGTCCTTCATGCATGCCGAGTGCGTGTTCGAGACTGCCGCCGGGCCACTGGCCTGCGGCGACCGTCACAGCGGGCACGAGGCCGTCGCCGCCGCCTTCGAATCGGCCTGGAAGAACTTTCCGGATGCGCAGTGGCGCAATGGCCGTCACTTCGTCGCTGGCGATCGCGGCGTCTCGGAATGGACGTTCACCGGCACGGCCGCCGACGGCAGCCGCATCGAAGCGGATGGCGTCGACCTGTTCGTCTTCAAGGACGGAAAGATCCTCGTCAAGAACGTGTTCCGCAAGAACCGTCCTCCGCTGCCAGCGGCCTGATCGGGAGCACGACCATGGGCATCAGCACCTCTCGCGAAATGTTCGCCGCCTACGACCCGGCCTACGACCCGCTGGTATCGGACGGACCGGGCCGCAATCGCGACTACGCGCCCACCTGGTGGGCCGCATCGGCCGGCGCGCCGCCCGACGACGACGGCCCCGTCACGCAGGACATGGACGCCGACGTGGTCATCATCGGCTCGGGCTTCACCGGCCTGGCTACGGCCCTCTTCCTGGCCAGGGAACACGGCATCAAGGCCGTCGTGCTCGAAGCCAACCGCGTGGCCTGGGGCTGCACCAGCCGCAACGGCGGACAGGGCCAGAACGCCAGCGGACGTCTCTACCGCTCGCAATGGATCGAACGCTGGGGCCTGGATGTGGCCAAGAAGCTCGATGCCGAGATCCGCTGGGGCTTCCAGACCTTCACCGACCTCGTCGCTCAAGTGGATTGCGATGCGCAACCGGGCGGACACCTCTTCATCGCGCACCGCGAGAAGAAGATGGAGTTCCTGCGCAACGAGACCGAGGTGATGCGCAAGCACTTCGGCTACGACGCGCGCATGCTCGGCGCGCAAGAGGTGCGCCGCGACTGGTGCGACGACCACGATGCCGTGGGCGCGCAGTACGAATCGGAAGGCATCTCGGTCCATCCGCTCAAGCTCGCGTACGGCTACCTGAAGATGGCGCGCGAAGCCGGCGCCCGCGTGCATCCCGCCAGCCCTGTGATCGGCTGGGAGACGAAGAACGGCGTGCATCACCTCAAGACGCCAGGCGGCACGGTGCGCGCGCGTGCCGTCGGCATCGCCACCGGCGCATACACGGCGCCTGGGCTGCATCGCAGCCTCACCAACCGCTATTTCCCGGTGCTGTCGAACTCGATGGTCACGCGCCCGCTGACCGATGACGAATTGAAGGCCACCAATTTCAAGACCCGCATCGCCATCACCGACACGCGCACGCTGCGCTTCTACTACCGGCTGCTGCCGGGCAACCGGCTTCAGATCGGCAGCCGCAGCGCCATCACCGGCGCCGACGCGCATCGCGAGTCGCACTACCGGCTGCTCACCGATGGCCTGGCGCGCAAGTTTCCCGCCCTCAAGGGCATCCAGATCGACCACTCGTGGTGGGGCTGGGTGGACGTGAGCCACGACATGATGCCGCGCGTCATGCAGCCCGATGCGAAGCAGCAGATCTTCTACGCGCTCGGCTACGGCGGCAACGGCGTCTCGTTCTCCGCGCACGCCGGTCGACGCATGGCGCAACGCATCGCGGGCCTGTCCGACCCGACCTTCGACCTCCTGCCGATCTACCGCGATGCGCTGCCCTTTCCCGCGCAGGGCGAGTGGGCCGCGCCCTTCCGCCGCATGGGCCAGAGCTTTCTCTACAAGTGGTACTGGCTCAAGGACGAAGTGCTCTGAGCCCGCACGCGGAACGCATCTTGCACAGCAACCCCATCGATTGTCTTGAACCCGGAGTGAACTTCATGAGCACCCTGAACCTTTCTCTTTCCCGACGTGCGCTCGCCGTCGCGGCTGCCGCCTTCGTCGCCGGCACGAGCCTGCTGTCGTTGCCCGCATCCGCGCAGGCGGTGAAGGAAGGCGGCACGCTGGTCATCGGCACCGGCCAGGCACCACGCCACCTCAACGGCGCCGTGCAGTCGGGCATCGCCACCGCGCTGCCTTCGACGCAGATCTTCGCCAGCCCGCTGCGCTTCGATGACAAGTGGAATGCCCAGCCCTATCTGGCCGAGACCTGGAAGCTGTCGGAAGACGGCAAGTCGCTCACGCTCAACCTGCGCAAGAACGCCGTCTTCCACGATGGCCAGCCCGTCACTTCGGCCGACGTGGCGTTCTCCATCATGGCGATCAAGGCCAACCATCCCTTCTCGACCATGCTCGCGCCGGTGGAAAAGGTGGACACGCCCGATGCCCACACCGCCGTCATCCGCATGAGCACGCCGCACCCTGCCATCGTGCTGGCCATGTCGCCGGCGCTTTGCCCGATCCTGCCCAAGCACATCTACGGCGACGGCACCGACTTGAAGAACCATCCGCGCAACAGCCAGAACGTGGTGGGCTCGGGACCCTTCAAGCTCACCGAGTTCAAGCCCGGCCAGCGCATCGTGCTGGAGAAGTTCGACAAGTTCTTCCTGCCCGGCAAGCCGCACCTGGACAAGCTCATCATGACCATCACGCCCGACAGCCAGACGCTGGTGCTGGGCGTGGAGCGTGGCGACATCCAGTTGGTGCCCTATGTGTCCAACGCGGTGGACCTCAAGCGCATGAAGGCCAACCCGAACCTGCAGATCACGGACAAGGGCTATGAAGGCATCGGCTCGATCAACTGGCTGGCCTTCAACACCGCCAAGAAGCCGCTGAACGACGTGAATGTGCGCAAGGCCATTGCGACGGCCATCGACAAGAACTTCATCACCAAGGCACTGATGGGTGGCTTTGCCACGCCGGCGGACGGACCGATCGTGCCCAGCAGCCCGTTCGCCGTGCCCGACGTCGTCAAGTACCCGCTGGATCTGAAGAAGTCGGCCGAGATGCTCGATGCTGCTGGCTACAAGATGGGCGACGGCGGCGAGCGCTTCAAGCTGACCATCGACTACCTGCCGGGGTCCGACGAGCAGCAGAAGAACGTTGCCGAATACCTGCGCTCGCAACTCAAGAAGGTCGGCATCGCCGTGGAGGTGCGCGCGTCCGCCGACTTCCCCGCATGGGCCAAGCGCATCGCATCGCATGACTTCGACATGACGATGGACAACGTCTTCAACTGGGGCGACCCGGTGATCGGCGTGCACCGCACTTACCTGTCGACCAACATCAAGCCGATCATCTGGACGAACACGCAGTCCTACAGCAATCCGAAGGTCGACCAGCTGCTCAACGATGCCGGCAGCATCATCGATCCGGTCAAGCGCAAGGCCTACTACGCGGCCTTCGAGAAGATCGTGACGGACGAAGTGCCCATCGTCTACATCAACCTCACGCCCTACCACACGGTGGCCAACAAGAAGGTGGGCAACGTGCCTCAGTCGATCTGGGGACCGGCATCGCCGCTGGACGACGTGTTCCTGAAGTAAGCCCACGGAAACCACGGCCATGAACCTGCTTCGACTTCTTGCTTCGCGCCTGGGCCAGGCACTGCTGCTGGTGCTGGCCGTGGTGGTGCTCAACTTCGCCCTGGTGCATTCCGCGCCCGGCGATCCGGTGGAAACCATCGCCGGCGCCAGCGGCGGCATGTCCGATGAGCTCAAGGCCGAGCTTCGGCAAAGCTACGGCCTGGACAAGCCGCTGCCCGTGCAGCTGGGCGTCTACCTGTCGCGCGTGGCGCGGCTCGACCTGGGCTACTCGTACTTCTTCAACCTGCCGGTGGTCGACCTGATCACCGAGCGCATCCCGGCCACGCTGCTGCTGGTGCTCAGCTCGGTGGTCTGCGCCTTTCTGCTGGGCACGGGCATCGGTGTGCTGGCGGCGCGCAAGCCCAACGGGCTGCTGTCGCAGACGATCACGGTGCTGTCGCTGGTGGGCTTTGCAGCGCCGGTGTTCTGGACCGGCATCATGCTGGTGATCCTGTTCGCGTCGGTGCTGCCCATCTTTCCGGTCTCGGACATGCGCTCGATCGACGGCAGCAGCGAAGGCATCGCCGGCATGCTGGACGTGGCCTGGCACCTGGTGCTGCCCACGCTCACGCTGTCCTTGGTCTACCTGGCGCACTACAGCCGCCTGGCCCGCGCCAGCATGCTCGAAGTGATGGGCTCGGACTTCATCCGCACCGCCCGCGCCAAGGGCCTGGCCGATCGCGTGGTGCTCTACAAGCATGCGCTGCGCAACGCCATCTTGCCGGTGGTGACCGTGCTGGGGTTGCAGTTCGGCAACGTGCTGGCCGGTGCCATCCTGGTCGAGACGGTCTTCAACTGGCCCGGCCTCGGCCGGCTGGCTTTCGAATCCGTGCTTCGGCGCGACTACCCCACCATCCTTGGCGTGCTGCTGCTGTCGGCCATCGTCGTGCTGGTGATGAACATGCTGACCGACCTTTGCTATCGGCTGGTCGATCCACGCATCCAGAAACGCTGAAGGGCCCATCGCCATGTCCGCACTTCCCGTCTTCAAGAGCGCCGCGCCCGCCGCCGCGCAGCCGATGCCGGTTGCGCCCGCTCCTTCGCCGCTGGTAGAAGGCGCGCGCATGTTTGCCCGCAACCCGGCGGCCGTCGCCGGCCTGGTGCTGCTGCTGCTCATCGTCGTGGCCGCCGTGATCGGCCCGATGGTCTTCGTGGTCGATCCCTTCGAGATCCGCGCCGCGCCGCTGTCGCCACCCGGCAGCGCGGATGCCTGGCTGGGCACCGACTACCTCGGTCGCGACGTGGCCATCTCGCTGCTCTACGGCGGACGCGCCACGCTGCTGGTCGGCGCCGTGGCGGCGCTGCTGTCGGTGCTGATCGGCGTGACGCTCGGCGCGCTGGCCGGCTACTACGGCGGAAAGGTCGACGCGACCATCTCGCGCGTGACCGAGTTCTTCCAGGTGCTGCCCGCGCTGCTCTTCGCCATGGTGGTGGTGACGCTGTTCTCGCCCAACCTGCTGACGGTGACGCTGTCCATCGGCCTGGTGAGCTGGACCGGCACCGCACGCCTGGCGCGCGCCGAATTCATGAAGGTGCGCGACATGGAGTTCGTGCGCGCCGAGCGCTCCATCGGCGCCGGCGACGCCCGCATCATCTGGAAAGTCATCCTGCCCAACTGCGTCGCACCGCTGGTGGTGTCGGCCACGCTGGCGATCGGCTCGGCCATCCTGTTCGAAGCGGGCCTGTCCTTCCTCGGCCTGGGCGACCCCAACCTGATGAGCTGGGGAATGATGATCGGATCGAGCCGCCAGTACGTGCTCTCGTCCTGGTGGGCGGTGGCCATTCCCGGCGCCGCGATCTTCATGACCGTGCTGGCCGTCAGCCTGATTGGCGACGGGCTGAACGACGCACTCAACCCCAAGCTTCGCGAACGTTGATGACCCGCCCCCAGTCTTCGCGCACTTCGCGTCGCTTCGCCGGAGATCCATCTTGAATCCATCCACGCTACTTCAGGTCGACGACGTGCGCGTCGAGTTCAACACCCGCCGTGGCCGAGCCATGGTGCTCAACGGCGTGAGCTTCGAGGCGCGTGCCGGCGAGACGCTGTGCATCGTGGGCGAATCGGGTTGCGGCAAGAGCATGACCGCGCTCACCGTGCTCGGCCTCGTGCCGCAGCCGCCAGGCCGCGTGAGCGGCGGGCGAGTGCTGTTCGGCGACGAGGACCTGCTCCAGGCCAGCTCCGAGCGCCTGCGCGAGGTGCGCGGCAACCGCATCTCGATGATCTTCCAGGAGCCGATGACGTCGCTCAACCCGGTCTTTACCGTGGGCGAGCAGATTGCCGAATCGCTGCGCCTGCATGCCGGGCTGGACCGCAAGGCCGCCCATGCCCAAGCCATCGAGATGCTCAGGCAGGTCGGCATTCCCGCGCCCGAGCGCCGGGTGGACGAATACCCCCACCAGCTTTCCGGCGGCATGCGCCAGCGCGTGATGATCGCGATGGCGCTGGCCTGCCGGCCCGACGTGCTGATCGCCGACGAGCCCACCACGGCGCTCGACGTCACCGTGCAGGCGCAGATCTTCGACCTGCTGCGCGACCTGCAGGCCGAGCGTGGCACGGCCATCGTGCTGATCACGCACGACATGGGCGCCGTGGCCGAGATGGCCGACCGCGTGATCGTGATGTATGCCGGCCGCGTGATCGAGCAGGGCACCACCGACGAGGTGCTGCGCAGTCCCCAGCACCCCTACACGCGCGGCCTCATCGCTTGCCTGCCCGAACTGGGCAGCAGCCAGGAAGGCGAGCGCGGCGAGCTGGCCGAGATTGCCGGCGTCGTGCCCTCGCTGTGGGAACTGGGCAATGGCTGCGCCTTTCGCGAGCGTTGCCCCAACGCCCACGCGCGCTGTGCCGAAGAGGTGCCGCCGATGTTCGACGCACCCCTTCCCGGCCAGGCCGGACATGCGGCCGCCTGCTGGCTGCTGGCCGAAGCCGACTCGACCGCCCGGGAGGTCGCCGCAGCATGAACAACCTGATCCCCTTTCCCAAGAGCAACATGGCTACCCCGACCGACACCGCGCCGCCGGTGCTGCTTTCCGTCACCGACCTCAAGGTGCACTTTCCGCGGCCGCGCAGCGGCCTGTTGGCCAAGCCGGAGGTGGTGCGCGCGGTGGACGGCGTGAGCTTCGAGGTGCGCCGCGGCACCACGCTGGCCGTGGTCGGCGAGTCGGGCTCCGGCAAGACGACCACTGCCCTGGCCGTGATGCGCCTGGCGCCGATCACCGATGGCAGCGTTCGCCTGGGCATCACCGATCTGAGCCTGCTGGGTGACGAGGCGATGCGCCAGGCGCGCCGGCGCGTGCAGATGATCTTCCAGGACCCGTATTCGTCGCTCAACCCGCGCCAGCGGGTGGGCGAGGCGGTGCGTGCGCCTCTCGACCTGATGAACATCGGCACGAAGGCCGAGCGCGACGCGCGCGTGGATGAACTGTTCGCTGCCGTCGGCCTGCGGCCGGAGCAGCAGCAGCTTTTTCCGCATCAGTTCTCGGGTGGGCAGCGCCAGCGCATCAACATCGCACGAGCCCTGGCGACCAACCCGGAGCTGGTGGTGTGCGACGAGCCGGTGTCGGCGCTCGACATCGCCATCCGCGCCCAGATCCTCAACCTGCTGGCCCGCCTGCAGCGCGAACTGGGGCTGACGTACCTGTTCATCTCGCACGACATGGCGGTGGTGGAACACATCTGCGACGAGATCGCCGTGATGTACCTGGGCCAGATCGTGGAGCGCGCACCGCGCAAGACCTTCTTCGCCCGCCCGTTGCATCCCTACAGCGCGGCGCTGCTGTCGGCGGTACCCACCGTCAGTGGCGGCCGCACCCGCGCCGCGCAGCGCATCAAGCTGGTGGGCGATCCGCCCAGCCCCATCAACCCGCCGACGGGCTGCCGCTTCGCCGGTCGCTGCCCCGTGGCCGAACCGCAGTGCAGCCAGCCGCAGCAGCTTCGCGAAGTGCAACCCGGCCATTGGGTTGCCTGCCACCGCGTCGAGGTGGTGGCTGGAAAGCCCGTCGGCCCATTGCAGTGGCCCACGGCGGCTTGAGCCGCGCCAGCCCTCGTTTCTCCTGACTGCCTCACTTCTGCTTTCAACATGACTTTCACTGTCTTCCAGGCCCGCAAGATCCTCACCATGAACCCGCAGCAGCCGCAAGCCACCTATGTGGCCGTGCGTGACGGCCGGGTGCTGGCCGTAGGCGACCTGGCGCGCATGAACGCGCTGGGCGAATTCAAGCTCGACACCCGCTATGCCGACAAGGTCCTGATGCCGGGCCTGGTGGAAGGCCACTCGCACCTGATGGCCGGCGGTCTGTGGAAGTTCACCTTCGTCGGCTTTCACCCGCGCACGTCGCCCGACGGCAAGGTGTGGGAAGGCTGCAAGAACTTCGACGAAGTGATCGAGCGGCTGCAGCAGGTCGAGCGCGCCATGACCGATGCCAACGCGCCGCTGATGGCCTGGGGCTTCGATCCCATCTTCTTCGGCAGCGAGCGCATGACGGTCGAGCATCTGGACCGCGTGTCCACCACGCGGCCGGTGGTCATCCTGCATGCCAGCCAGCACCTGATGAACGTCAACCGCGCGGCGCTGGAAAAGGCCGGCATCACCCGCGACACCGAGATCGAAGGCGTGGCTCGCTTTCCGAACGGGGAGCCCAACGGCGAGTTGCAGGAATTTGCCGCGATGTTCCCGATCACGCGCCTGACGGGCAACATCTTCCGCCTGGCCGGCTCCGATCCCGCCAGCCTGCGCCTGTTCGGGCAGATGGCGCAGTTGGCTGGCGTGACCACCGCGACCGATCTGGTGAATGACCTGTCGGACGGCAACTGCGCCGCCATGGCCGACGTGACCTCCGACCCCGACTACCCTGTTCGCCTGGTGCCGGCCTACCTGAGCATGGACGGCTCGGTCCATCGCTCGCAAGGCGGCGAGCGCATCCGCGCGCGCCAGCAACAGGCCAACGACAAGCTGCACTACGGCCTGGTGAAGATCGTGGCCGACGGCTCCATCCAGGGATTCACGGCGCGCCTGCGCTGGCCGGGCTATCACAACGGTGCGCCCAATGGCATCTGGATCCTGCCGCCGGCCGAACTCAAGGCCGCCATCAAGGATTTCCACGCGCAGGGCTTTCAGCTGCACATCCACACCAACGGCGACGAGGCCACCGAAGTGGCGCTGGACGGCATCGAGGAAGCGCTGGCCGAGCATCCGCGCTGGGACCATCGCCACACGCTGCAGCATTGCCAGATGGCCGACGAATACCAGTACCGCCGCATGGCCCGACTGGGCGTTTGCGCCAACCTGTTTGCCAACCACATCTTCTACTGGGGCGATGCACATCGCGAACTGACCATGGGCCCGGACCGCGCTTTCCGCATGGATGCCTGCGCCACGGCGCTGCGCAACGGAGTGCCGATGGCCATTCATTCCGATGCGCCCATCACCCCGCTGGCGCCGCTGTTCACGGCGTGGTGCGCTGTCAACCGCATGACCTCCAGCGGCCAGCAGTTGGGCGAGTCCGAATGCATCTCGGTGCCCGATGCCCTGTACGCCATCACCATGGGCGCCGCCTTCACGCTGTCGATGGACCACCTCATCGGCTCGATCGAGATCGGCAAGTTCGCGGACTTCTGCGTGCTGGAAGACGATCCCCTGGCGGTGGAGCCGGCCCGGCTGCGCGACGTCCGCGTCTGCGCAACGGTGATCGGCGGACGTCCGCTGCCGCTGCCCGGCCAGGCCTGAGGTGCGAGACATGTCCGCTGCGCGCATTCCGCTCACCGTCATCGGCGGCTTCCTGGGCGCCGGCAAGACGACGCTGCTCAATCACATGCTGTCGGTGGCCGGCGAGCAGGGCCGTCGCCTGGCGGTGCTGGTCAACGACTTCGGCGCGATCAACCTGGATCAGTCGCTCATCGCCAGCCATGATGGCAAGACTCTGGAGCTGACCAACGGCTGCGTGTGCTGCCAGATCGGTGACGACCTGAGCACCGCGCTCATCGCGCTGATCGAATCGCCGCGCCCGCCCGAGGCCATCGTCGTCGAAGCCAGCGGGGTCTCCGACCCCTGGCGGATCGCGCAGGTGGGCATCGCGGATCCCGCGCTGACCCTCGATGGCGTGATCGTGCTCCTGGATGCGGCGGCGCTGCCGGCGCAGGCGGCCGACGCACTGCTCGCCGATTCGGTGATCCGGCAACTGCGCGCGGCCGACCTGCTCGTAATCAACAAGTGCGAGCTGCTGTCGCCCGAGGAGTTGGCTTCGCTGCGAAGCTGGCTGGACGCACAGGTGCCCGGCCGGCCGCGCCACGAGACTTCGTTTGGGCGCGTACCCGCGCCGATGCTGGGCCTCGGCCTGGGCCCCGCCCTGCACCTGCCTGCCGCGTCAGGCACGCTGGGACATTCGCCGCGCTGGAGCGCCGGCCAGCCCGACCACGGCGCGATGTTCGACACCTGGGTGCTGCCGGAGCCCCCCGCCATGCGTGCGGCACAATTGCGCCTGCTCCTGAAAGCCATGCCGGCCGGTGTGCTGCGCCTGAAGGGCCTGGTGCGCACGGACGAACATGCCATGGCCGAGATGCAATTTGCCGGACTACACGGCTCGTTGCGCGCGGCCCGACATGCCGGGCCCGCCTCCAACGCCTGCGTCATCGCCATCGGTCTGCGTGGACAATTGCCCCATCAGGCGCTGTCAGATGCCTTCGAAGCGGCCGCCGTCACTGACGAGGCCACGCTCTCTTCATGAAAAATCAAACTCCGTTCGGTGGCCGGGACCTCGCGGCCGCGTTGGCCGTCGTCGTCATCTGGGGCCTCAATTTCGTGGCCATGAAGTTCTCGCTGCGCGACTTCACGCCGTTTCAACTCGGCACCTTCCGCTACATCTTCGCCGTCCTGCCGCTGGTGCTGTTCGTGCGTCGGCCCCAGCTTTCGTGGGGTTGGCTGGTGCCCGCCGGACTGGCCCAGCTCGGGCAGTTCGGCCTGTTGTTCGTGGCGCTGCAGGTGGGCATGACCGCCGCGCTGGCCTCGGTGCTGATGCAGACGCAGGTGTTCTTCACCACGCTGCTGGGCGTCTTCCTGCTCGGCGAGCGCCTGTCCGGTGCGATGCGCGCAGGGCTGGTCCTGGCGGCGCTGGGCCTGGTGTGCTTCGGCCTGAACTTCGCCGACCACGGCGGAACTGGCGGCATCACGCTGCTGGCCCTCGCGCTCAACCTGATGGCCGCGCTCATGTGGGCGGCCTCGAACATCATTGCGCGCAAGGCGCAGGCCGCCCAGCCGGGCTACGACGCGCTGCAGTTCGTGGTGTGGATGTCGCTGGTGCCGATCCTGCCCTTTGCCGCGATGGCCTGGCTGTTCGAACCCGAGGCCACCCGCTGGCAGTGGATGCACGCCAGCGTGGGTGGCTGGCTGGGCGTGGCGTACCTCGGCTGGTTCGCCACGATTGCGGCCTATGCGCTGTGGACCGGCCTGCTCAAGCGGCATGCGGCCAATCGCGTGGCGCCATTCAGCCTGGGTGTTCCGGTCATCGGCCTGGCCGCCGGCATGCTCACCCTGGGAGAAGGCGTCTCCGCCTGGCAATGGGCTGGCAGCGCTTGCATCATCGCGGCGCTGGTGGTGGTGATGTACGGGCCGAGGCTTTGGGCGGGCCTGCGGCCGCTGTCGCGCGCCGCCAGCGGGCCAGCTGCCCCGGGTGCCAACTCGGGCAAGTGACGGCGCAAGCCTAGGCGGCGCGCGAGCGGCGGCTCAGGCCGGCTCGCCCACTGGCTCGCCCTGCGAGCGGCGGTAGTAGCCGGGGGCCTGGCCCGTCCACTTCCTGAATGCCTTGCGGAAGTTGGAGGCGTCGGAGAAGCCCACCCGCTGCGCCACTTCTTCGACCGACAGCAGGGTGCCGGACAGGAAATCGATGGCCAGCGAGGAGCGCACCTCGTCCACGATCTCCTGGTAATGGCGACCGAGGTCGGCCAGGCGTCGCTGCAACGTGCGAGCCGACAGGCCCAGCCTGGCCGCCATTTCGTCCAGGACCGGGAAGTCGCCGCAACTGTTGTAGCAGGCGGTGCGTATGGCTCGCTCCAGATCCGATTCGTCGGGCAGGTCGCGCAGCATCCGTTCGCACATCTGCGCGCACATCTCTGCCGTGAGGGGATTGGCATTGGGGCATGGCTCGGGCAACACGCTCGCGTCGAAATGCCACTCCATCGCCCCGGCGTCGAAGCGGACCGGACAGCCGAACACGCGCTCGTACGCCGCAGCATGCGCCGGCCTCGCATAGGGCAGCAGCAACAGCCGCGAAGGCATCGGCGCCTCGAGCACGCTGGCGATGAGCTTGTGGATCGAGCTGAACCAGTATTCGGTCGCCAGCGGTAGCACGTCGCCCAGCGCCATCACGTCGCGGGCCTCGAAGATGGCAGTGCCGTTTTCCACCCGGAAGCGCTTCTCGAGCACCGGCCCGGCCAGCCGGACGTGCCGCATCCCAAGCGCCACCGCGTCGGCAAAGGTCGGGCTGCTGACGAGCGCATAGCCGTACAGCCCGAAATCGCTCAGGCGGGTGCGGCTCCCGGCTCGCAGGCCGAGGTCGGGCACGCTCGACAGGCGGCGCGCGTTGCGAAAGATGCGCACCTTCTGCTCGCTGGACATGTGCGCATGCGGATCGGTGAACTGGCGGGGGTTCAGCCCCGTGCCCTGCAGCAGGGCCTCGGCGGCGATGCCCTGGCTTTCCATTTCGGCCACGAGCGTGCCCAGGCCCAGCATGCTGTGAGCACCCTGGCCGGCTCCTGCAACGAGTTCTGAGCCAATGATCTCCATTTAAGTGTTTTCCCTGGGTTTGCGCGAGTTGGCGCATTTTCACCCTCCGGGTGGCGCCCATCAACCTCGTGAAAACCTCCCCCGAGGACGACACTCGCGCATTCTTTCACAGCGTAGTCCGGCTCATGCCTGCCGACCGGCTACCGCGAGCGCCATCCGCGCAGGCTCCACCGGAAGCCCCCAGGAGACACCATGAACGACCGATTGCCGTTGGCGCAAGCCGAATCCGCGAGCCGCACCCAGGCGTTGTTTGCCGCCCAGCGCGAGGCCTACGACCGCCATCCCTACCCCTTGGCCGAAGAGCGCAAGACGGCGCTTCGCCAGCTCAGGAAGCAGTTGCACCGCTACCAGGACGTGCTGGCCCAGGCGATGAGCGACGACTTCGGCTTCCGCTCGCCGGCCGAGTCCAAGATGCTGGACATCCTGGGCTCGACGCTCGAGATCAACCACGCGATCTCGCACCTGTCGCGCTGGATGCGCCCTCGCCGGCGCAGCACCGAGCTGCTTTTCCTGAGCAACAGCCTCCAGGTGACCTACCAGCCCAAGGGTGTGGTCGGCGTCATCGTGCCGTGGAACTTCCCGATCTACCTGGCGCTGGGCCCGCTCGCCGCGGCGCTGGCCGCCGGCAATCGGGTGATGATCAAGATGCCCGAGGTCACCCCGGCCACCAACGCGGTGCTGCGGCGCATGCTGGGCGAGGTGTTCGCGGAAGACCAGGTGGCCGTGGTCGGCGAAGAGCTGCTCGATCCCAACGAGTTCACCTCGCTGCCCTTCAACCACATCGTGTTCACCGGCTCGCCGGCTGTGGGCCGGATCGTGATGCGCACGGCCGCCGAGAGCCTGACGCCGGTCACGCTGGAGCTGGGCGGCAAGTCGCCGGCGCTGATCACCCGCCACTATTCGCTGGCGGAGGCCGCCCGTCGGATCACCCACGGCAAGACCACCAACAGCGGCCAAATCTGCGTGTCGCCCGACTACGCGCTGGTCCCGCGCGAAGGCGTGTCCGAATTCGTGGCCGAGGTGAAGTCCTCCTTTGTCAACCTTTTCGGCAAGAGCATTGCCGGATCGGAGGACTACACCGCCATCGTCAACGACCGCCAGGCGGCGCGCATCCAGTCGCTGCTGGACGACGCCCGCGCGAAGGGCGCCAGCATCGAGGTCTGCGCCCAGACGGGCTCCGATCGCCGGATGCCGCTGCACATCGTCACCGGCCTCACGCCCGACATGCGCCTGATGCACGAAGAGATCTTCGGCCCGGTGCTGCCCGTGCTGCCCTACGACCAGATCGACGATGCCCTGGCGCACATCAACGCCGGCCCGAGGCCGCTGGCCCTCTACTGCTTCGGCCACGACGCGAGCGAGCGCCAGCAGATCCTGCGCCGCACGCACTCCGGCGGCGTCACCGTCAACGACTGGGGCTGGCACACCATCAACCACGACGCGCCCTTTGGCGGCATCGGCAATTCGGGCATGGGCACCTACCACGGCGAAGAGGGCTTTCGCGAACTGTCGCATGCCAAGACCGTGTTCAAGCGCCACCGCTTCTTCCCGATCAGTCTGTTCTATCCGCCCTACGGCAACTTCGTCCAGCGCCTGGTGCTGAAGTTCTTCCTCGGCGACGGCGATTCATCGCTGTCGGCCGGCCAAAACAACATCAAGAAGCACTAGAGAGACAACCATGAGCACTTCACAAGAATTCGACTATGTCGTCGTCGGCGCCGGCTCGGCCGGTTGCGTGATCGCCGCGCGCCTGACCGAAGACCCCAACGTCACGGTGTGCCTGCTCGAAGCCGGCGGCCCCGACAGCAGCGTACTGATCCATGCGCCCGTGGGCGTGGTGGCGATGATGCCCACCAAGATCAACAACTATGGCTACGAGACGGTGCCTCAGCCTGGCCTGAACGGTCGCAAGGGCTACCAGCCACGCGGCAAGACACTGGGCGGCTCCAGTTCCATCAACGCCATGCTGTACGTGCGCGGCAACCGCGCTGACTACGACCACTGGGCGTCGCTCGGCAACAATGGCTGGTCTTACGAAGATGTGCTGCCCTACTTCAAGCGCAGCGAAAACAGCGAGGTCTTCGGCAGCAACCACTACCACGGCGCGGGCGGGCCGCTGAACGTGATGTATCCGCGGCACACCAGCCCGCTCAACGACCTGTTCCTGCAGGCAGCGGCCAGCCAGGGCATCGGACGCACTTCCGACTACAACGGCGAGCAGCAGGAAGGCGCATTCCTCTACCAGGTGACGCAGAAGAACGGCGAGCGCTGCAGCGCCGCCAAGGCCTACCTCACGCCCAACCTGTCGCGCCCCAACCTGAAGGTGATCACCCGCGCGGTCACTTCGCGCGTCGAGATCGAGAACAAGCGAGCCACCGGCGTCTCCTACTACCAGGACAACCAGCTCAAGCAGGTGCGCGCCCGGCGCGAGGTGATCCTTTCCTCGGGTGCCTTCGGCTCTCCGCAACTGCTCATGACCTCCGGCATCGGGCCGGCCGCGCACCTTCGCGAAATGGGCATTCCGGTCGTCCAGGACCTGGGCGGCGTCGGCCAGAACCTGCAGGACCACATCGACCACGTGCAGACGTGGCGCGTGGGCAGCGACACCGAGAGCTTCGGCGTGTCGGCGCGCGGCAGCGCCAAGTTCACGCGCGCGATGCTGGAGTGGCGCAAGCATCGCACCGGGATGATCACCAGCCCGTTCGCCGAGGCCGGCGCCTTCATCCGCTCGTCGGCGCAGGCCAAGCTGCCCGACCTGCAGTTGATCTTCGTGCTCGCCATCGTCGACGACCATGCGCGCAAGATGCACCTGGGTCACGGCATTTCCTGCCACGTCGATCTGATGCGTCCGTTCAGCCGCGGCGAAGTTCGCCTGCAAAGCGCCGATGCGCGCCAGGCGCCGCTGATCGACCCCCGCTTCCTGAGCGACGAGCGCGACCTGCCCGTGCTGGTCAAGGGCGTGCAGATCCAGCAGCGCATCATGGAATCGAAGTCCTTCGATGGCGTGCGCGGCAAGCAACTCTACACCACCCGTGCCGACGACGTCGCGGGCATCGCCGCCGACATCCGCAACCGGGCCGACACGCAATACCACCCCGTCGGCACCTGCAAGATGGGCAGCGACGCCATGGCCGTGGTCGACGACGAGTTGCGCGTGCGGGGCATCGAAGGCCTTCGCGTCGCCGACGCCTCGATCATGCCCACCATCGTTGGCGGCAACACCAATGCGCCGACCATCATGATCGGCGAGAAGGCCGCCGACCTGATCCGCGCCGCCACCCGCAAGCCCGCGAGTGCCCAGGTGCCCGCCTTCGCATAGATCCCCTTCACAGCGAATCCCTCTCCCTTTTCTCGAAACGACAGAGACAAGCCATGCTTCTCAAGCCCATTGCCATCGCAGCCGCGCTGCTCACCGCGCTGTCCGCCGCCGCCCACGAGGCCAAGGCCCCCACCGCTGCCACCGCCGAGTTCAACCAGAAGTTCGGCGCCAACCTCGACCTGGCCAACAAGCAGGACTTCGAGGACGCATCGCGCGGCCTCGTCGCGCGTCTGCCAGAGCCGGTCGTCAAGGACGCCAAGGGCAACGTCGTGTGGGACACCTCGCGCTTCGACTTCCTCAAGGGCGACGCACCCGCCTCGGCCAACCCCAGCCTGTGGCGCCAGGGCAAGCTCAACGCCGAAGCCGGCCTCTATCAGGTGACCGAAGGCGTCTGGCAGATCCGCGGCGTCGATCTGGCCAACATGACGCTGGTGGCCGGCAAGACCGGCTGGATCATCATCGACCCGCTGCTGACGGCCGAGATGGCCAAGGCCACGCTCGAGTTCGCGATGGAGAAGCTCGGCAAGAAGCCGGTGGTCGCCGTCATCTACACCCACAGCCACATCGATCACTTCGGCGGCGTGCGCGGCGTCGTCGATGAAGCCGACGTCAAGTCGGGCAAGGTTCCGGTCATCGCACCCGAAGGCTTCATGGATCATGCGATCGCCGAGAACGTGCTGGCCGGCAATGCCATGACGCGCCGCTCGCACTACCAGTTCGGCGCGCCGCTGACCTACGGCGAGCGCGGCAGCCTGGGCAGCGGCCTGGGCAATGGACTGAGCATCGGCTCGATGGGCCTGATCGCGCCCACCGACTACGTCAAGAAGACGGGCGAAGAGCGCACGCTGGACGGCCGCAAGGTCATCTTCCAGATGGCCAACGGCTCCGAGGCGCCGGCAGAGTTCACCTTCTACTTCCCCGACTTCAAGGCCCTGTGCCTGTCCGAGGTGGTCACGGCGAACATGCACAACATCTACACGCTGCGCGGCGCCAAGGCGCGCGATGCGCTGGGATGGAGCAAGTACATCAACGAGATGAAGGACTTCTACCCCGAAGCGACCGTGGCCTTCCGCAGCCACCACTGGCCGGTGTGGGGCGCCGAGCGCATCCAGAAGCACCTGTCGAACCAGCGCGACGCCTACCGCTACATCCACGACGCGGCCCTGAACATGGCCAACAAGGGCGCGAAGATGGACGACCTGGGCAACATGGACTACTTCCCCAAGGGTCTTCGCAACGACTTCTCGACCCGCGGCTACTACGGCACGCTCAGCCACAACCTGCGCGGCGTCTACAACTTCTACCTGGGCTACTACGACGGCAACCCGGCCACGCTCGACCCGCTGCCCATGACCGAAAGCTCCAAGCGCTACGTCGCAGCGCTGGGTGGCGTCGATGCCGTCATGACCAAGGCGAAGGCCTCGTTCGACAAGGGCGACTATCGCTGGGCTGCCGAGCTCAACAACCACGCCGTGATGGCCGATCCCACCAACGAGAAGGCGCGCCTGCTGCAGGCCGACATCCTCGAGCAACTGGGCTATCAGGCCGAGTCCGGCGTGTGGCGCAACGAATACCTGGTCGGCGCGCAGGAACTGCGCGGCGGCGTCAAGCAGGTGCAACTGTCCACCCAAGGGCCGGACATGGTGCGCGGCATGACGCTGGACATGATCTTCGACTTCCTGGCCGTGCGCCTGAATCACCAGAAGGTGGACGGACTCGACATGGGCATCCAGGTGAACTTCACCGACAGCAACGAGACCTACGCGCTCGAGCTTTCCAACGCCGTGCTGAACAACACCAAGGGCCGCAAGCTGGCGTCGCCGCAGGCCACGCTGTCGCTGGGCCGCCCCGCATTCTTTAAGATGCTGCTCGCCGGCGTGCCGCTGCCCAAGCTGCTCGAAGCCGGAGAGGCCAAGCTCGAGGGCGACCCCAAGGCGCTGGGCGCCATCTTCGCCAACCTCGACCAGTTCAACCCCTTGTTCAACATCGTCACGCCCTGACCCACAGCGCGGACTAAGAGGAGACCACCATGCAAGAGCGTCCTTGGCTCGCCACCTATCGCGAGTTCGGCATCCCGGCCGAGATCGCGCCTGCCGCCTTCCCCAGCGTCACCGCCATGCTGGAAGCCGCCATGACACGCTTCGCGGACCAGACCGCGCTGCGCTCGCTCGGCCAGTCGCTCACTTACGCCGAGGTCGACCGCCTGTCGCGCGACTTCGCGGCCTGGTTGCAGTCCGAAGGCGTCAAGCCCGGCGACCGCGTGGCGGTGATGACGCCGAACATCCTGGCCTTCCCGGTCGCCATGCTGGGCATCATCCGCGCCGGCGCCATCCAGGTGAACGTCAACCCGCTGTACACGCCGCGCGAACTCGAGCACCAGCTCAATGATTCCGGCACCAGCGTGCTGGTGATCTACACCGGCTCGACCGCCACCTTCGCGGAGATCGCCGGCAACACGTCGGTGCGCCGCGTCGTCACCGCGGGCCTGGGCCTGGCGGCCGACAGCAAGCTGCCGAGCCCGCCGGCCGATGAGCGCCTCAAGAATGCGGTCAGCTTCGCCGATGCGCTCGCGAAGGGCAAGGACCTGCCTTTCACGCCCGTGCAGCAAAACGCCGACGACGTGCTCTTCCTGCAGTACACCGGCGGCACCACGGGTCTGTCGAAGGGCGCGACGCTCACGCACGGCAACCTGCTGGCCAACTGCGCGCAGTACGCGCTCTTCATGCCCGATGCCATGCGGCCCGGCGAAGAAGTCGTGGTGACGGCCATCCCGCTGTATCACATCTTCGCGCTGATGGTGAACCTCATCAGCTACTTCAGCGTCGGCGCGGACAACTGGCTGGTGGCCAATCCGCGCGACATGGACGGCTTCGTCGAGACGCTGCGCCAGGCGCGTCCCACGATCATCACGGGCGTCAACACGCTGTACGCGGGCCTGACGCTGCACCCGAAGCTGGCCGAAGTGGACTGGTCGCGGCTGCGCCTGGCCGCCGGCGGCGGAGCCGCCATCGTGCCGACGGTGTCGGCGCGCTGGCAGGCCGTCACCGGCCAGATGATCCGCGAAGGCTACGGCCTGTCCGAGACGAGCCCGGTGCTGTCGTTCAACCCCGCTGCGGTGAAGGAGTTCACCGCCACCACCGGCCTGCCCATGTCATCGAGCGACGTCAAGCTGCTGGACGATGCCAACCGCGAAGTCGGCATCGGCGAAGCGGGCGAGATCTGCGTCAAGGGCCCGAACGTCATGCGCGGCTACTGGGATAAGCCGGAAGCCAATGCGGCGGCCTTCACCGAAGACGGCTACTTCCGCACGGGCGACGTGGGTGTGTTCGACGAGCGCGGCTTCCTCAAGATCGTGGACCGCAAGAAGGACATGATCATCGTCTCGGGCTTCAACGTCTATCCGAACGAAGTGGAAGCCGTGGCCACCGCCTGCCCCGGCGTGGCCGAATGCGCCTGCATCGGCGTGCCCGACGAGAAAACCGGCGAGGCGGTCAAGCTCTTTGCCGTGCTCGTTCCCGGCGCGACGGTCACGGAAGCCGACATCGCCGCCCACTGCCGCGAGCAGCTGACCGCCTACAAGGTGCCGCGCCAGGTGCAGATCATCCCGGCGTTGCCCAAGTCGACCGTCGGCAAGATCCTGCGCCGCGAACTGCGCTAGTCGCCCGGCGCGTGGCGCGTGGCGCGCATGACCTCGCAGGTCATGGACGCCATGCGCCTGCGAGCCGACAGTGAGGTCATCCGGCGCTGGTGCGGCGCCGGCCGCCAAAGGCCCCGGCTTCGCGGGCCGTCAGCAAAGACGGAAAGACCTCTCTCATGAACGGCATCGACCTCCTCCCCCTGGCCGTGGCCCTGCTCATCGGCATTGCCGCGCTCGGATCGTGCCTGGGCATCGGCAACCTGGGCGGCAAGCTTCTGGAAGCAGCGGCCCGGCAGCCCGAGCTGAAGGCCCAGTTGCAAAGCACCTTCTTCCTGGCCGCCGGCGTGACCGACGGCGCCTTCATCATTGCCACCGGCATTGCGCTGTGGTTTGCGACGGCCAATCCTTTCGGGGGTTGAGGCCGGCGCCGCAGCCGCCGCACCTGCCACGCTACGCGCGCGTCTGCGTCATCTTCCAGCCGTTGCCGGAAGGATCGCGGAAGTTGGCATCCACGCTGCCGTAGCGCTCCACCGGCTCCTGCGTGAACTCCACGCCCTTGGTGCGCATCCGCTCAAAGGCGGCCCGGCAGTCGGTCACTTCGAGCAGCAGCGGCGGCATGGCGCCCTTGGCCACCAGGGCCTGCAGCATCTGCGCAGACTGCGCATCCACCGTCGGCGGGCCCGGCACGAACAGGCCGAGCTGGAACGAGGGCTGATCGGGATGCTGCACCGTCAGCCAGCGGAAGTCGCCATTGCGCACGTCGGTATGCACGCGAAAGCCGAGCTTGTCGGTATAGAAGGCAAGCGCCTCGTCCTGGTCTCGAACGTACAGGCCGATCATCTGAACACCTTGGGTCATCGGGAATCCTCTGGTTTGCGGTCCCCGTTTTTATCGACCGCCGACTGGCGCCGCTTCTCCAAAACTGCGATCGTGAGGTCGGGCCGCTGCGCCGCGCTGAGAAAACAGCCCGGCACCTGACCCAGGCGATTCGCGGCAGCACGTTCCTGCTGGCGCACCGCGCTCGGCGAGTCGCCGGTGATGTCACGAAAGATTCGCCCGAAGGTGCCCAAGCTCGCCCAGCCGGTCGCAAAGGCAATGTCGGTCACGGGCAGGTCGGTATCGCGAAGCAAGGTCTTCGCGCGCTCGATGCGCCGTGTCAGCAGATAGCGATGCGGCGGGATGCCGAAGGCTTCCTTGAAGGCCCGCGCGAAATGCGCCGGGGAAACATGGCTCACCTGCGCCAGGCGAGCCACCGGCCAGTCTTCGTGCGAGGCGGCATCCATTCGGTCCTTGGCACGCAGCAGGCGGCGAAGGAGATCGGCGGATTGGCTGGGAATGTCCATGCGCTCGGATTGGCGCGCCGCCGGTTGCCGACGATCAGGGCTTGACCGTCAACGCCACCGACGCATCCAGCGGCACGGCCGCCACGGCGTTCTCGGGCGAGCCTTCGACCAGCTTGTCGGAGTAGGTCAGGTAGACCAGCGTGTGCCGCTTCGCGTCGACCATGCGCACCACGCGCAGCCGCTTGAAGAGGATGGACTGCCGCTCGCTGAACACCTCTTCCTGTTTGGGCAGTGGCGCGGCGATGCTGACGGCCCCGACCTGCTTGCAGGCGATGGCCGCTTCGGCCTTGTCCTCGGCCAGTCCCAGCGCACCCGACACGCCCCCGGTGACGGCGCGCGAGACGTAGCAAGAGACGCCCTTGACCTTCGGGTCGTCATACACGTCGACCACCACCTTGTGGTCCGGGCCGATCAGTTTGAAGGCGGTATCGACCTCGCCCACGCGCTCGGCGCGAGCGCCTGCACAGGCAAGCAGGGCCACGGCGAGCGATGCAAGCCGGATTGTTCGTGCATGCATCGCAACCACCTTTCAATCCTTCAAGACGCGCAGCATGCCTTCCTGCGCGGTGGAGGCGACCAGCCGGCCGTCGCGGGTGAAGATGCTGCCGCGGCACAGTCCGCGCGCACCACCGGCGCTGGGCGAATCGATGACGTAGAGCAGCCACTCGTCCATGCGGAAATCGCGATGGAACCACATGGCGTGGTCCAGGCTGGCGACGCGCAGGTTGTTGCTGAAGAAGGTGAGCGCGTGCGGGTTCATCGCGGCGCGCAGCAGGCCGTTGTCGGAGGCATAGGCCAGCAGGGCGCGATGCACCAGCGGATCGTCAGGCAGCGGCGCGATGGCACGCATCCAGATCATCGATCGCGGCGCGCTGGGCGTGGGCTTGACCAGATCCGGCGCATTGACGACACGCACATCGAGGCCAGGCGAGATCAGCCCGCGAAAGCGGAACTGCTCGGGCACGCGATCGCCCAGGGCGATGCGGCGCTCCAGTTCGCTGGGCTGCGACAGCGGATCGGGCGCATCGGGCATCGCGTCCTGGTGGTCGATGCCTTCGTCGCGTGTCTGGAACGAAGCCGCCATCTCGAAGATCTCGCGGCCTTCCTGCTTGGCGATCACGTGCCGCGTGGTAAAGCTGCGCCCATCGCGGGCGCGATGCACGGTGTAGTCGATGGGCGCATGCTGGCCTGGCAGCAGGAAGTAGGCATGCATCGAATGCACCGGGCGGTCGTCCGGCACCGTGAGGCTGGCCGCCACCAGCGACTGCGCCAGCACCTGGCCGCCGAACACGGCCGGCGTGCCGATGTTTTCGCTCTGGCCACGAAAGCGGTCTTCGCCAGTGGCTTCGAGCTTCATCAATGCGACCAGATCGGCGACGTGACGGGCCGCGGTGGCGGCATCGGGATTGGGGGTGGGCGTGCTGGTCATGGGCGCGGGGATTCGGCTAGGGAAAACCCTCCGAACATAGCAAATCCAGCGACCTGGCGCTGTCACGAACGCTATGCGCGCCCCACGCCGCCTGCCGGGCGACTCAATACTGCAGCCGCGCCAGCCCCCGCAGCCGCTCGGCCGTCGTGCTCGGCAGGCCGAAGAACTCGAGGTACGCCGGAATCATCTCGAACAGCATGTCGGTGCCCACTTGCACCTTGCAGCCGCGCGCCTGTGCGGCGGCCAGGAGCGCGGTGGTCTCACTGCGCATGACGACCTCGCCGACCATCGTTCCGCTCTGCAGGCGGTCGACATCGAAGGGCAGCGGATCGTCGGCGTTCATGCCCAGGGGCGTGGCATTGACCACCAGGCCGAAGCCGTGCGGATCGGCGCTTCCGGTGCCAACCGGCAGCCTTGGATATTCAGTGCGCAAACGTGCGGCCAGAGCTTCGGCAGACGCGGTATTCACGTCGAACAACGCGATCTCCGCAATGCCAGCCAGCGCCAGCGATGCTGCAATGGCGCAGCCCACCCCGCCCGAACCCACCACCAGGCCGCGCGTGCGCGTCAAGTCCATGCCCTTGCGCTGCAGGCCGCGCACGAAGCCGGCGCCATCGAACTGGTCGCCCGCCAGTCGTCCGTCCGGCAGGCGCTTGACGGCGTTGCAGGCGCCTGCCACGCGCACGGTGGGCGTGACCTCGTCCAGCAGGCCGACCACGCTCACCTTGTGCGGCATGGTGATGAGCGCGCCGCGCACGTTGTCCATCCGGAACAGGGTGGGCAGCGTGTCGGCGAAGTGCTCCGCCCGGCAGGCGAACGGCACCACCACCGCGTTGATCCCCTCCGCCTCGAAGTACGGGTTGTAGATCATCGGCGCCTTGAAGGCGTGGGTGGGGTAGCCGAGGTGCGCAATCACCTCGGTGCGGCCGTCGATGTGCACGAGCGAAGACTCCCTGTTCCTAAAGCCGCTTACTTGCGGACCTTGTCCAGCTCGGCCATGACGGCGGACACGGTGGCTTCGCCCACCGATGCGCTGTGCTTGGCGATCACCGGCTTCATCTTCTCGCGCAGCTTGGCCACTTCGGCCGGCGGCAGCTCGCTCACCTGCATGCCGCTCTTCTTGAGCTCTTCGAGGATGCTGGCGGCCTGGCTGCGCGATTGCTCACGCTGGTACTTGGCCGATTCGACCGCCGCGTCGCGCAGGATCTTCTGCTCGTCGCTCGACAGCGATTCCCAGAAGCGCTTGCTGATGACCACCGACTGCGGGTTGTACTGGTGGTTGGTCAGCGTCATGTACTTCTGCACTTCGTACAGCTTGGCGCCACGGATGGTGGCGACGGGGTTCTCCTGCCCGTCGACGGCCTTCTGCTCCAGCGCGGCGTACAGCTCTGGAAATGGCAGCGGGGTCGGGTTGGCGCCCAGCGCCGTCACCCAGTCGACGTTGATGGGATTGGGGATCACGCGCAGCTTGAGGCCGGCAATGTCTTCCACCTTGGTGACCGGGCGCTTGCTGTTGGTCAGCTCGCGAAAGCCCAGCTCGTAGTAGGTCAGGCCCACGATTCCTTTTTCTTCCAGCTTCTTGTGCAGGCCGGTGCCGAACGAACCATCGACCACCGCGTCGGCTTCCTTGGCGTTGCCGAAGAGGAAGGGAAAGTCGTAGATGGCAAAGTCCTTGACGATGCTGGCGAAGATGCCCGAGTTCATCGAGGCCATCTCCAGCGTGCCGCCCTGCAGCGCCGAAACGTTGGCCTGGTCGCTGCCCAGCGCGCCGCCCGGGAACACGTTCACCTTCATCTTGCCGCCCGACTTGGCCTCGACGATCTGGGCGAACTTCTCCATGCCCAGCACGATCGGATGACCGGCCGCATTCTGGTTGGCGAACTTGATGGTGCGCGTCTGTGCCTGGGCCAGGCCCATGGCCGCCAGCGCGGTTGCCGCAATGACCGTCTTCAGAAAGATGCGCTTCATGACAAGTGTCTCCGTTGTCGTCGTTGGAAAAGTGTTGTGCGCTCAGCCGTGCAGCCAGCGCGCCGGTACGGTGACCAGGCTGGGGAAGAAGACCAGCAGGAACATCACGGCGAACTGGGCCACCATGAATGGCCACACGCCTTTGGCCACGTCGTCCATGCTGATCTTGCCCACGCCGGCCACCGTGCTCAGCACCGTACCCACCGGTGGCGTGATCAGCCCGATGGCGTTGTTGATCATGAACAGCACGCCGAAGTAGACCGGATCGATGCCGGCGGCCTTGATGATGGGCATGAACACCGGCGTGAGGATCAGGATGGTGGGCGTCATGTCCATCGCCGTGCCCACCAGCATCGTGATGATCATGATCGCCACCAGCAGCAGCGTGGGGTTGTCCAGCAGCGGCTTGAGCAGCGAGACCAGCTCGGCCGGCAGGTTGGCCACCGTGATCATCCAGGCCGACACCATCGCCGCGGCCACCAGGAACATGATCACCGCCGTGGTCTGCGCCGCGGCCGCGAACAGCCCGAAGAGCTGGTTGAGCTTGAGCTCTTTATAGATCACGGTCGACACGAACAACGCGTAGACCGCGGCGACCACGGCCGCCTCGGTCGGCGTGAAAACGCCGAACTTGAGGCCCACGATGACGATGACAGGCATCACCAGCGCGAAGGTGGCGTCCTTCAGGGCCAGCAGCACCTCGCGCCGGCTGGCGCGAGGCGGCGCCTCGATCTTCTCCTTGCGCACCAGCCACCACCAGGTGGCCCACAGCGCCGCGCCGAGCATGATGCCGGGCGCAATGCCGGCCATGAAGAGCTTGGAGATCGACACGTTGGCCGCCACACCGAAGACCACGAAGCCGATGCTCGGCGGAATGATCGGGGCGATGATGCTGGCCGACGAGAGCAGCCCCGCCGAGCGGGCCGGGTCGTAGCCGGCGCGCTTCATCATGGGCAGCAACAGCGCCGCCAGCGCTGCGGCGTCGGCCACCGCGGAGCCGGACAGCGACGCCATGATGACGGCGGCCATGATGCCCACGTAGCCCAGGCCGCCCTTGATGTGGCCCACCAGGGCCATCGCGAAGTTGACGATGCGGCGCGACAGCCCGCCCGCATTCATGATCTCGCCAGCGAGCATGAAGAAGGGCACGGCCAGCAGCGGAAAGCTGTTGGCGCCCTCGATGGTGTTCTGCGCCAGGATCTGGACATCGAACATGTCCATGTGCCACATGAGCGCGGCGCCGCACACGAGCAACGAGAAGGCGATCGGCACGCCCAGCGCCATGGCGCCCAGCAGCGCCCCGAGGAAGATGACGATGGTCATGCGTGCTCTCCTGTCTGCGCTTCTTCGGATTCGCGCACGGACACGAGGCGCTCCGGGGCCAGTTGGCCGGTGAACAACAACCACAGTTCATGCGCGAACATGAGGCCGGCCAGGAGCGAGAACACCGCCCCGCTGGCATAAAGCCAGGCCATCGATGCTTCCATGACCGCGCTGGTGGTGCCGTAGTTGATGCCGGTCTGCACCCATGCGCCGCGGAACATGAAGACGCAGATCATCAGCATGAGGATGTGCGCGGCAGCAAAGCAGAACTTCTTGCCCGCCAGCGGCAGGCGCGCGACGAGCGCGTCGGTGCCCAGGTGCGCTCCGTTGCGAACGGCGACCACCGAGCCGAGGAAGGTCATCCAGACGAACAGCCAGCGCGACAACTCCTCGGACACCGTGATGCCCGAGTTGAAGCCATAGCGCAGCACCACGTTGCCGAACACCATGAGGACCATCAGCGCGAGCGCGAGGACCATCAGGATGACGAACAACCGGGCTATGCGGTCGATGAGTGTCTGAATCACGGCTTGTCTCCGAGGGTTTGCATTTTGTACGGACTGGTTAGTTTTCGATTGGGGGTTTACCCGGCACCGATGAAACGAGATGCGACGGGCAGCGTCAAGCCCGCCCGCGCGACGGGGCGTGCAGCACTCGAAATCCCGAGGGGCCTGGCTACTTGCGCACGAAGCGCACCACCATCTCCGCGACGTTGGCGCGGCGCTGGGCGATGTAGGCCGGCGAGAGCATGTCCAGCTTGAAAATCACGCCGAAGGTGTGGCGGTTGGACACGTTGAAGAAGCTCAGCGCGGAGATGGATGCATGGATGTCCACCGGGTCCAGGCCCGTGCGGAACACGCCCGACTTGACGCCGCGCTCGTACAGGTGGCTGATCGCGGCGATGGCCGGCACGTTCAGGTCCTGGATGCGCTGGCTGCGCGCCATGTACTGGCCACGATTGATGTTTTCCGACATCACGAGCCGGATGTAGTTCTCGTGATGCAGGTGATGGTCGAACGTGAACTCGACCAGGCGGCGCAGCGCTTCTTCGGGCGACAGGTCCTGCAGGTTCAGCTCGGACTCGACGTCGCGAACGCGCCGGTACGACTCCTCCAGCACGGCAAGGTAGAGGCCTTCCTTGCTGCCGAAGTAGTAATAGATCATGCGCTTGCTGGTCTTGGTCGCCTCGGCGATCTCGTCGATGCGCGCGCCTGCCAACCCCTTCTCGCCGAACTCGGCCTCGGCCACGGCCAGGATGTTGGCCTGCGTGCGCTCGGGGTCGTTGGTGCGTCCGGGCGCCTTGCGCGCAGGAGCACTGCTGCGACTCTTCGGACGCTTTCCGGCGTGTACCAGTTCGTTCATTCATGGAGTATAGGTCGCGCCGCATGCAGCCCTGCAGCCGCCGCGGCGCCTCCTGCGTGCCGGGTTCAGGCCCCGGCCCGCGTCCCGAATCTCAGGTGGACGAAGACGCCGCAGCCGCGTTCTCGCGGGCGATCTCCGCCAGCGCACGCAGGCCCGCCGTGTACGAACGCCACCCCAGCCCCTGGATGGTGGCCTTCACCGCCGGCGAGATGATCGAATGCGCACGCCAGGTCTCCCGTGCCGCGATGTTGGACATGTGGATCTCCAGCACCGGGAACGGCATGGCCTTGATGGCGTCGTGCAGCGGCACGCCGTGCTGCGTCAGCCCGGCCGGGTTCACCAGCGCGCCCGCCGCCAGGTCGATGTTGTCGTGCAACTTGTCGATCAGCGCGCCTTCGTGGTTGGACTGGAAGATCTCCAGTTCGACCTGCAGCTCCTGCGCCAGCGCGGTCAGCCGCTCGTTGATCTGCGCCAGCGTGGTGGTGCCGTAGATGTGGGGTTCGCGACGGCCGAACAGATTCAGGTTCGGGCCGTGCAGCACGAGAAGTTTCAAGACAGCCTCACTTGCCGCGGATGCGCGCCAGTTCGTCGTTGTAGATCTTCACGATGGCCGGGTCGTAGCTGGCAGCGAACTTGTCGGTCACCGGCTTGGCCACCTCACGCATGCGCGCCTGCTCGGCCGCCGAGAGTTCGTTGTATTGCATCCCCTTGGCCTGCAGCTCGCCCACCGCCTTCTTGGCGGCCTCGCGGCTCACCTTGCGCTGGTAGTCGCGCGCCTCGTCGGCAGCGTCGTGCATCATCTTCTGCTCTGCCGGCGAGAGCTTGTCCCAGAACTTCTTGCTCACCAACATGATGTTGGCGGCATACACGTGGTTGGTGGCGCTGACGTACTTGTTCACTTCGAAGAACTTGTTCGACAGGATCACCGCGAACGGGTTCTCCTGACCGTCCACCGCCTTCGATTCCAGCGCGCCGTAGAGCTCCGCGAAGGGCATCGGCACCGGATTGGCCTTGAAGGCCTTGAAGGTGTCGAGGAACACCGGATTGGGAATCACGCGGATCTTCAGCCCTTCGAGGTCTTCGGGCTTGGTGATCGGGCGCTTGCTGTTGGTGACGTTGCGAAAGCCAAGATCCCAATAGCCCAGCGCGACCAGGCCCTTCTCGGGAAGCTTGGCGATCAGCGCCTGGCCCAGCGGGCCGTCGAGCAGCGCATCGGCCTGGGCGTAGTCGCCCACCGAGAACGGGAAGTCGATCAGGCCGAATTCCTTGACGATGCCCGCCAGCGAAGTCGTGGCCGGGGCCGACATCTCCTGCACGCCGCCTTGAAGGGCAGCCTGCTGCTGCATCTCGTTGCCCAACTGGTTGGACGGGTACTCCTGCACCTTCAACTTGCCACCGCTCTTGGCAGCCAGCAGCTCGGCGAACTTCTTGACGCCCATGCTGACCGGGTGGTCCGTGTTGTTGAGGTGGCCGAACTTGATGACGCGCTCCTGCACGTCCTGGGCGGAAGCGATGCCCGTCATGGTGGCGAGGGCGGCGAAGGCGGCGCCGAAGAGGGCGCTGCGCACGAGTTTCTTCACGAGGTGTCTCCTTGTTCGATGAGATGGCACGTCCCCTTCCGGACGACGTACTGCGGCATGATAGGAATGTCATCAGAACGTTATTCCACACTGGAAACTGCTTTCATCATGCGAAGTCCGTCGCCTGCCCAACCTGCATCGCCCACCGGCACCGTGGAGCGCGTCCTGGCGCTGCTCGAGCAACTGGCGCATCAGCCCGAAGGCATCGCGCTGGGCGAACTGGCCGACGAGCTGGCCCTGCCGCGCAGCGCCTGCCATCGCCTGCTGGCCGATCTGGTGCGCTGCGGCTACGTGCGGCAACTGCGCGAACAAGGCGACTACGTGCTCACGACCAAGATGCCGGCCCTGGGCCTGAGCTTTCTCGGGGGTGCCGGCATCGTCGACATTGCGCAGCCCATCATCGATCGACTGGCCGACACCTCGGGCGAGCTCGTGCGGCTGGCGCTGGTCGACGGAGACAGCCTGATCTTCGTGGCCAAGGCGCAGGGCGCGCGCACCGGCCTGCGCTACGACCCGGACATGGGCATCGACGTGCGTTTGTCATGCAGCGCAGGCGGCCACGCGTGGCTGATGACGCTCAGCGAGGAACGCGCCACCGAACTGGTGGCGCGGCAGGGCTTCGGTTCACCGGCGCAGTTCGGCCCCAAGGCGCCCACCACCTACAAGGCGCTGATGAAGGTGCTGGACGACGATCGACGTCGCGGCCATGCGCAGATCGTGGAGCAATACGCCCCGGGCATGACGGCGATGGCCGCACCGGTCGTTCGGCGCAAGCAGGGGACGATCGCCGTGATCACCATCGCCGGTCCGATGTTGCGACTGACGCCCGCGCGCATGGACACGCTGGCCACGCCCTTGCTGCAGGCTTCCCACGAACTGGCGTTGGCCAGCACGAGCTCGCCGCTGTTCACACTGCCGCAAGGCAAGGGCGCCAGCCAGGCGTCATGACTTCACGGCCGGCTGCGCGGGCCGGGCCAGTTCTTCGACGGAGACCACCATCTCGCGCATCTCCAGCGGCCCGTAGTTCGAAAGAAACGCGACGTCCGCCGCATCTCGGCCATAGGCCACCACGATTCGTCCGCCGCGCGGCCGCGACTGGGTGGCATCGAAGGTGTACCAGCGACCGCCGACGTACGCCTCGAACCAGGCATGCATGTCCATCGGATCGAGGCCGTGCAGATAGCCGACCACCAGGCGCGCCGGAATGTGCAGGCTGCGGCACAAGGCGATGCCCACGTGCGAGAAGTCGCGGCACACCCCCGCTCCTGCCTCCAGCGTCTGCAAGGCATCGGTCGATGCGTTGCTCACGCTGTACTGGTAGGTGATGTTCTCGTGGATCCAGTGCCGGATGGCCTCGACCTGGGCATAGCCGGCCATCTTGCCCTGCACGATCGTCTCGGCCCGATCGCCCATCTTGTCCGAAGGGCAGTAGCGGCTTTGCAGCAGGTACTGCAGCGTGTCGGAGGCCAACTTGTGGACCGGCACGGCCTCGGCATCCGGTGCCACGGCAATGACGTCGTCGGCTTCCATCACGGCATCGACTTCGATGCGCATGTCGCCCTTGGGAACGACCATGCGCTGGCAGAGGTTGCCGAAGGTGTCGACATATTCGCTGGTGGGCACCCAGGGATGCAGCTCGTAGCGCTCGCTCACCATCCATTGCGCCTCGCCGCTGCGCGGCCGCAGCATGGCCACGACGGGGCAGTCGCTGCTGGCGGTCACCCGCATCTTGCACGTGGCACGAAGTCGCATGGGTTTGTCCTGACGAAGATGCAGCGATGGCCGGGGCGTCAGCCGCCGATTACCAGAATGAAGCGTCGGCCGTCCTGGCTCATGCATTCGCCCTGGCCGCTACCGAACGAAGTGGCGAAATAGCATTCGACGATGCGCTGGCCATCGGGCGAGCGCAGCAGGGCACGCCCGCCGCCGTAGCCCGTGCCGGTCGAGACGCCCACGCCACCGAAACCGCCGCCCCAGCTGCCGCCGCCCACGCCGATGCCCAGGCTGATCGGTGGTGGATTGCTGTAGGTGCCGGTGTAGCGTTCGCCGTCGATGAACGCCTCGGCGGTGCCGGAGACGCCGTTGTAGCTTCCGGGATAAGTCCTGCCGTTTTCCAGCAGTTGCATCTGGCCTGCGCAGCCCGCCAGCAGCACGGGCGCCACCCAGGCCAGCGCCGCGGCGAGACGCGATCTGGCTGCTGGACGGTCGGCGGTGTGCATGGCAGCGACTATCGACCATTCGGCCGCGAAGCGGAAGAGGCGGGTCGTAGGCGCCGCGCTGAAGGCGGCGTCGTCAAGCACCCATGTCGACAAGGGCGCGGGCGCGCGTCATGGGCGCACGCCCGAACAGCTCAGCTCAGCCGGGCCCCATCGGCCTGCAGACGGGCCTGAAGCGCAGGCACGTCGATGTCGGCAAAGCGCGCGTTGTCTTTGAGCATGGCGGCGGCCGTTCCGGCGGCCTGCCCCATGACGAAGCAGGCGCCGCTGGCGCGCGCGGCCGACTGGCCTTCGTGCGTCATCGATGCGCAGCGCCCGGCCACCAGCAGGTTGTCCACGCCTTGGGCGACCAGCATGCGCCAGGGCAGCTCGTTGACGGCGTTGGCCTCGTCGCGCGGAAAGCGCCAATCCACGCGCCCTTCGGCATGCAGCTCCATCGGCCAGGCGTTCAGGCCGATGCTGTCGTCGAAGCGGGCAGAACCGAGGATGTCTTCGCCGCTCAGGGCATACAGGCCCCGGATGCGCCGCGTCTCGCGGATGCCCACCTGGGGCGCGATGTCGACGATGGCCGACTGCGCGAAGCCGGGGATCTCGGCCTTGAGGAAGCGGAAGAACTCGGCGATCTGGCGCCGCCCTTCCAGCTCGCCCTCGCTCAACTCGCGGGCGTCCACGCCGTTCATGGCCTTGCCTTGCGCATTGCGGATCTGCGTGACATTGACGCGCCATTCGCGCGGATCGATGTTCGGCCGCAGGATCGCGCCTTCGCGCGCGAAGCGGTAGGCGCCCGGCTTGGCGGCCTTCACGCGGTCGATCCAGTCGTTGATGGCCTTGAACTCGCCCACCGCCTCCAGCGCCGGAGCGGCATCGACCTGGCCGACCCTGAACATGGTGGTGGGAAACAGGCCGCTGCCCGCGCCGTCGCCGACCTCGAACGGCACGCCGGCGAAAGCGGCAACGTCGGCATCGCCCGAGCAATCGATGAAGCTCCCGGCGCGGATGGCCTGTCGCCCCGACTTGGTCTCGACCACCAGTGCCTCGATGCGCGAGCCCTGTCGGATCACCGAAGCGGCCCAGGCGTGGAACAGCAGTTGCACGCCCGCTTCCTGCAGCAGGGGATCGGCAGCGCATTTGTAGGCCGACACATCGTAGGAACGCACGCGGATCCGTCCGCCCATGCCGTCCTGCGGCTTGTTGAGGCCGCCCAGCGCATCGATGCGCGACAGCAGCTCGTCCGCCACGCCGCGCACCACTTGCTGCATCTGCCCGCCCACGCGGCCGTAGAGGCCGGCGAAGTTCGTCACGCCGCCAGCCGTACCCATGCCGCCGAGAAAGCCGTAGCGCTCCACCAGCAGCGTGCTGGCACCATGCCGCGCCGCGCTCACCGCCGCAGCAATGCCTGCGGGCCCGCCGCCGACCACGACCACATCGAAACTGCCGAACACCGGCAGCGACCGCTGCGGCTCAACCAGACTGTTCAAACCGGATTCCTTTTGACTATGGTTGCGGGCCTCGCCTCGCGGCCAGCGAAGCGAAGCCCCTCGGGCGTCAGTTCAGCTTGATGCCCTTGGTGGAAATGATCTTGCCCATGATCGCCGCCTCGTCCTTCACGCGCAGCTTCATGCCTTCGGGCGAAGTGCCCACGGCTTGCCAGCCCTGGTCGAACAGCTTCTTGCGAACGTCGGGCGACTTCATGATCACCGCCAGCTCGGTGCTCAGGCGCTTCTGCGCGACTGGCGAGAGGCTCGCCGGGCCGAGCAGCGCTGTCCACACTTCGAGGTTGAAGTCCTTCACGCCGATCTCGGACAGCGAGGGCAGGTCCGGCACCAGCGCGCTGCGGCCCGCGGTGGTCAGGCCGATGGCCTTGACCTTGCCCGCCTGCACCTGCGGCATCGCCAGGCCCGGCGGGATGAGCGCCAGCTGCACCTGCCCGCCGATCATGTCGGTCAGGATCTGCGGGTTGCCGCGATACGGCACGTGCACCGCCTTGAAGCCCGGCACGCGCGACTCCATCAGCTCCATGCCCAGGTGCCCCACCGAGCCCACGCCGACCGAGCCGTAACTCCACTTCTGTCCGCTCGCTGCGGCAGCCGGCAGGAACTCCTTGCCGGTGGGCAGGTTGTTGTTGGCCACCAGCACGAGCGGCGCCGTGGCGAGCAAAGAGATGTAGCTGAAGTCCTTGGCCGGGTCGTACGGCAGGTTGGGATACAGCATCTGCGAGGAGGTCAGGTTGCCGTTGATCACCACGCCGATGGTGTGATCGTCCGTGGCCTTGGCCACCAGGTCGGCCGAGATGTTGCCGGACGCGCCGGGCTTGTTCTCCACCACGATGGGCTGGCCGAGGGCCTTGGACAGCGGCTCGGCGACGATGCGGGCCACCACGTCGGGCGTGGAGCCGCCCGGGAATCCCACCAGCAGGCGCACCGGCTTGGTCGGCCACGATTGGGCACTGGCGGTGCCGGCGAATGCCAGCAGGGCGGTGGAACAAGCGGCGACGATGGCGGATCTGCGTGCGATAGGCATGGGTTGAATGGCTCTTTGCTAGTCTCGTTGTGACGAAAGGTGAACGGGCAAGTCTAGCCCGCCCTTCGCGTCAGCGCCCCAGCAATTGCCCCAGCAGCACGATGACGGCCAGCGCCAGCACCAAGGTAGCGGCCTGCCAGAAGCGCACCGGGTGGCGCTCGATCAACGGCGGCGCGCCGCTGCGATGGAACTGCGCACCGGGCTTTTTCAGGTCCTGCGCGAACTCTGCTGGCGACTCCTGGCGCTTGGCCGGATCGGGATGCAATGCCTTGGCCAGCACCGCATCGAGCCACGCCGGCAATTCGGGGCGACGATGGCGCAGGGGCTCGTAGCGCAGGCGTCGCAGGTCCGACGGCCCACGCAGTTGGGTCACCTGCAAACCGTAGGGCAGATGCCCGCTGAGCATCTGATAGGCCAGCACGGCCAGCGAGAAGAGGTCCGAGCGCTCGGTGCCCGCGCCGCCGGTGAAGTACTCGGGCGCCGTGTATTGCAGCGAGCCCAGGATGGCGCGGGCCTCGGGCTCGGCCATACCTTCGGCAAGCCCCGCCACGTGGACCGCCGCGAAGTCGATGATCCTGACCGTGCCGGTATCGTCGACCATCACGTTCTCGGGGCGCAGGTCCTGGTGCAGCATCTCCTTGCCGTGAAAGGCGCAAAGGCCCATCGCGATCTGCGTGACGATGGCGCGCACCACGTCGAGCGAAGGCCGTGGATGGTCGGTCATCCATTGCGCCAGCGTCTGGCCGGGCGCGAACTCCATGGCGGTGAACAGATGCCGGCGTGGCCGCTCGTTCACCGCCGGTCGCAGCACGTTCGGATGGTGGATGCGCCTGGCGACCCATTCCTCCAGCACGAAGCGGTCGAGGTAGTCGGGCTGCTCGCGCAGGTCCACCGACGGCGTCTTGACGACGACCTGTGCCCCGCTTTCGTCATCCACCGCCAGGTGCACATGGCTGCGCGCGCTGGCGTGCAGCGAGCGCACGATCGTGTAGCCCTCGAAGCCCATGCGCGGCGCCAGCGATGGTGGCAGCGCCAAGCCTTCACGCGACAGCGGCAGGCTGTCGGATCCCGGCTCGGGCAACGCCTCGATGCTGAGCAACTGAAGCGTGGCGTCGTCGTCGCTGCCATGCGCGCGAGCGCGGGCCACCAGTTGTTCGGCAGCGCGGTCGAGGTCGCCCGCGGACTGCGCCAGCGCGACTTGCACCGCCGCCCCATCGAGCGCATTGCAGGCGCCGTCGGTGGCCAGCAGGAACACGTCGCCCGGTTCGACCTGCAGGCAGTGATAGTCGATCTCCACGCCCGCGTTCACGCCCAGCGCACGGCCCAGGTAGGACTCGGCGGAGGAAAGATGCACGCGATGGTCCTGTGTCAGCTGCTCCAGCGATGCGCCATGGACGCGATAGATGCGCGAATCGCCCACGTGCAGCAGATGCGCTTCGCGCCCCTTCAGGATCAATGCGCTGAAGGTGCAGACGTAGCCGCTGTCCTTGTCGAAGCGCGCGTGGCTGCGCTGGTTCTGCGCGTGCAACCATGCGTTGGTGGCGGCCAGCACGCGCTGCGCCGAGCGCCGTACCGACCATGCCTCCGAGGTGGCGTAGTAGTCGTCCAGGAAGCCGCGCACGGCCGCCGCGCTGGCGACCTGGCTGACGCGGCTGGAGCCGATGCCGTCGGCCAGCGCCAGGGCAATGCCCTTCGATTGCAGTTGGGCACCGCGCGGCAGCATCGCACCATGGAAGTCCTGGTTGATGCCGTCCTCATGCGCGGCTTGCGAATGCTGGCCAAGGCTGACGCGCAACGCGCCGCCCGGCGGGCCCGTGCGAGCGGGCTCCGGGCCGAGCGGGCTTTGCGTGGTGCGCGCCGGTGCGTACACACGTGGCCTTTGTCCGGCCGATCGATCCGATCAGGCGGTGGCGCGCGAGGTGTTGGCCTTGGCCGATGCGTTGGCGGAAACCGTGCGCTTGGGCGCCGTCTTGTAGTGCGTGGAATAGAGCGTTGCGCCGACAAAAGTCAGGCCACCCACCAGGTTGCCCAGCACGGTCGGGATCTCGTTCCAGATCAGGTAGTCCATCAGCGTGAAGTTGCCGCCGAGCATCAGGCCGGTGGGGAACAGGAACATGTTGACGATCGAGTGTTCGAAGCCCATGTAGAAGAACACCATGATCGGCATCCACATGCCGATGGCCTTGCCCGAGACGCTGGTCGACATCATGGCCGCCACCACGCCGGTGGACACCATCCAGTTGCACATCACGGCGCGGATGAACAGCGTCAGCATGCCGCCGGCGCCGTGGGCCGAATAGCCCACCGTGCGGCCTTCGCCGATGTGGCCGAGCTTCTGGCCGATGACGTTGGGCGCCTCGGTGAATCCGAAGGTGAAGATGATGGCCATGAACACGGCCACGGTGAAGGCGCCTGCGAAGTTGCCGCAGAACACCAGGCTCCAGTTGCGCATCACACCGGCCCAGGTCGCGCCGGGACGACGGTCAATGACGGCCAGCGGCGCCAGGGTGAACACGCCGGTCAGCAGGTCGAAGCCCAGCAGGTACAGCATGATGAAGCCGACCGGGAACAGCACGGCGCCGGCCAGCGCGTTGCCGGTGTTGACCGTGATGGTGACGGCAAAGGCCGCCGCCAGCGCCAGGATGGCGCCGGCCATGTAGGAGCGGATCAGCGTGTCACGGGTGGACATGAGCAGCTTGGATTCGCCGGCGTCGACCATCTTGGTCACGAACTCGGCAGGGGCGATGTAGGCCATGTGAAGTTTCCTTTTGCGAGCGGGCCGGGCGCTGCGAGGCGTTTCGCCAAGTTCAGCGCACCAACGACAAAACGGCGTCGCGAGCGCATCCACACCGACAAGGTGCAGATGTCGCCCGGGACGCCGTCATCCTGGGTGCATGAGGTTCCGAAAGCCGCTGCTGGCGCACCGGTTTCGGGCAAGCGAGCCGCCATTAGCTCGACACCCCCGCTGATCGCAAATTGCGTGCCACATGCTGCGCCGCCGCATCGTGGGCGCGGCCGTGGGCGAGCCTCAGCGCGAGCGCGGTTTTGCGTCCGCAGCAGCGCCCTGCTGAGCCAACTGCTGGAAGGCCTGGTCGGGCAGGGCCAGCGTCGCCTCGGCCACATCGAGCAGGCGGCGGTTCTGGTCCATGGAGGTCTTCTGCAGCGCGCGGAACGCCGCCTCCTCGGTCATGCGAAGGCGCGACATCAGCACGCCCTTGGCGCGCTCGATCACCTTGCGCTCGTGCAGGGCACGCCGGGCGGCGTCGAGTTCGCTTTCCATGCTCGACAGGCGTGCCGACTGCGAATGCACCAGTTCCAGCAGCGAGGTGGACTGGCCGCTGCTGCCATCGATCACCTCGGGCACCGCGCCGGGCTGGCTGGCCAGGTCGAAGTAGCGCTCCACCGCATGCTGGTGCAGGGGTGGCCGGTCACGCAGATGGCGCAGCACGGCCTCGGAGTCGTGCAGGTCCTGCTCCGCCTGGCGCACCTGTTCGGCGCAGGCTTCGCGCAAGCGTCGGGCCAGGGCCAGTTCGAGTTCCCACAGCATGTCGATGCGCTCGCTGCAGACCTCGAACCAGGCATCGCTGTGTTGCGCATCCAGTGCCGCATCGGCCCGCGCCGCGCACAGGGTGCGACGCAGCCGCTCCAGGCGGGCGGTACCCGGCAGCAGTTGCTGCGCCTCCCACTTTTCGCGCAGCGGCGCGTCGACGAAATCGCAGAACACCTGCAGGTTGCGCTCCTGCGCCTCGATCAGGTGGTTGATGCGCTGCTGGTGCGCCTCACTGCACTGCCCGGACGCGAACAGCAGCGCGCCTACCGCGCGCTCCTGGCCCGCCTCCTCCTTGCCTTGCACCAGATGCAGGAAAGCCACCAGGAGGCTGGAGACGCCAGGCACCTGCGCCGCGTCGGCCAGGTGATAGATCAGCTCCACCAGGCCGGCGATGATGGCGCTGAAGCCGGCCACTTCCTCATGCGCGCTCAGGGTGCGTCGCTCGATGCGAGAACGCAGGTCCTGCATGGCGTCCAGGCCCAGCAGCGTCCAGGCCATCAACGCCAGCACCCGCGCGCTGGCGCCCTGCCCGGGGGCCTCGTAGGCATCGAACATCGCGCGCACGCTGGACTCGGCCTGCCGCGCGCCTTCGGCCATGGCAAGGCGAACGTCCGAGAAGCGCTGGCCGCCCGATGCCAGGTAGATGGTGGATGCGCCCCGCTCGCGCTGCAGTGCGTGGATCAGCGTGCCGATGGCCTCGGCCAGCTCGACCCGTCCGGCCAGCAGGCGGACTGCATCGATCTCGCGGCGACGCGCGGCGAGCGCGAGTCGGGCGGCTGGCGAGGGCAAGGCCCGGTCTGGCATGCAAGAACTCCTGGCTTTCTTCGTGGGCGTGGGAAACCGAGGGCGATTGTCCACGCCTTCGAATTCCTTTCACCTCACGTGCAAAGCAGGGGCCGTGCCGGGCCCGGATGCGCAGCGCGTCGGACTCAGCTCAGAGCAACCAGCACCTGGCCCTCATGCACGCGCACGGGATGCGTGCGCACCGAATGCTCGGGCATCTCCAGGCATTCGCCGGTCTGCAGGTCGAAGTGGTTCTTGTACAGCGGCGAGGCGACGACGACACGCTCGCCCAGGTTGCCCACCAGCCCGCGCGAAAGCACGCTGGCGCCGGACTTGGGGTCGACGTTGTCGATGGCGAAGAACTGGTCTTCGCCCAGGCGGAACACGGCGACGTGCCGCCCCTCCACCCGGGCGCACACGCCGGCGTTGGGCAGGATGTCGCCGGCCGCGCAGATGGCGGTCCAGCGTTCGATGGCGGCGTGGGCGTCGTTCATGGCTTGCGAGACGTGCATGGCGGTGTTCCTGTTGGCGGCGGCGTTCATGCTTCGGCGGGTGCCAGCGCACGCTCTTGGGCATTGGCCGGGCGGATCTGCCCGCGTTCGTTCACGAAGATGATGTGCTCGTCGGGCTTGTCGCTGTTGACGAAGGAGCGGAAGCGCGCGCGCGTCGCCGGATCGGTGACCGCCGTCTTCCATTCGCACTGGTAGCTGTCGACCACCGCCTGCATCTGCGATTCAAGCTCGGCGTTCAGGCCCAGCGTGTCGTTCAGCAGAACGCCCTTGAGGTAGTCCAGGCCGCCTTCGAGACCCTCGCGCCAGGTGCTGGTGCGCTGCAGCCGATCGGCAGTGCGCACGTAGAACATCAGGAAGCGGTCGATGAGGCGAACCAGTTCTTTCTCGGTGAGGTCCGACGCGAGCAGTTCGGCATGGCGCGGCTTCATGCCGCCGTTGCCGCACACGTAGAGGTTCCAGCCCTTCTCGGTGGCGATCACGCCCACGTCCTTGCCTTGCGCCTCGGCGCATTCACGGGTGCAGCCGGAAACGCCGAACTTGATCTTGTGGGGCGCGCGCAGGCCCTTGTAGCGGTTCTCCAGCGCCACCGCCATGCCCACGCTGTCGCCCACGCCGAAGCGGCACCAGGTCGAACCCACGCAGCTCTTCACGGTGCGCAGCGCCTTGCCGTAGGCATGGCCCGATTCGAAGCCGGCAGCGATCAGCTCTTCCCAGATGAAGGGCAATTGCTCCACGCGCGCACCGAACAGGTCCACCCGCTGGCCGCCGGTGACCTTGGTGTACAGGCCGTACTTCTTGGCCACCTGTCCGACGGCGATGAGCCCATCGGGCGTGACTTCGCCGCCAGGCATGCGCGGCACGACCGAGTAGCTGCCGTCCTTCTGGATGTTGCCCAGGTAGTAGTCGTTGCTGTCCTGCAGGGTGGCCAGTTCCTTCTTGAGCACGAACTCGTTCCAGCACGAGGCGAAGATGCTCGCCGCCGCGGGCTTGCAGATGTCGCAGCCCAGGCCCTTGCCGTGCGCTGACAGCAGCGCGTCGAAGCTCTTGATCTGCCCCACGCGGATCAGGTGATAGAGCTCCTGGCGCGAGTAGGCGAAGTGCTCGCAGATGTGGTTGTTGACCGCCATCCCCTGCTTCTTCATCTCGGACTTCATGATCTGCGTGACCAGCGGCACGCAACCGCCGCAGGTCGCGCCGGCCTTGGTGCACGACTTGATCGCGCCGATGCTGGTGGCACCGTCGCACACCGCGGCGCAGATCTGGCCCTTGCTCACGCTGTTGCACGAGCAGATCTGCGCGCTGTCGGGCAGCGCGTCGACGCCCAGGCCGGGGCGCGCCTTGCCGTCGCTCGACGGCAGGATGAGGAATTCCGGGTCGGCCGGCAACGCGATGCCGTTGAGCGCCATCTGCAGCAGCTCGCCGTATTCGGTGGCGTCGCCCACGAGCACGGCGCCCAGCAACTGCTTGCCGTCTTCGCTCACCACGATCTTCTTGTAGACCTGTTTGCGCTCGTCCACGTACTGGTAATTGCGCGCGCCCGGCGTCTTGCCCTGCGCATCGCCGATGCTGGCCACATCGACGCCCATGAGCTTGAGCTTGGTGCTCATGTCCGCGCCGACGAAGGACGCATCCGCCTGCCCCGTCATGTGCTTGGCAGCGACGCGCGCCATGTCGTAGCCTGGCGCGACGAGGCCGAAGACCTGGTCGTTCCACGAAGCGCATTCGCCGATGGCGTAGATGTCGGGGTCGCTCGTCACGCAGTTGCTGTCGATCACCACGCCGCCGCGCGGACCGATGGCCAGCACGCACTGGCGCGCCAGATCGTCGCGCGGGCGGATGCCGGCCGAGAAGACGATCATGTCGGTCTCGAGGTACGTGCCGTCGGCGTACACCATGCGGTGGCGGGCGCCGGCGCCGTCGGTGATCTCCACCGTGTTGCGGCTGGTATGGGCCGTGACGCCCAGCGCCTCGATCTTGCTGCGCAGGACTCGGCCGCCGCCTTCGTCCACCTGCACCGCCATCAGGCGCGGCGAGAACTCCACCACGTGCGTTTCCAGGCCCATGTCGCGAAGCGCCTTGGCGCATTCCAGGCCGAGCAGTCCGCCGCCCACGACCACGCCGCTCTTCGACTTGGCGCCCGACGCTTTCATGGCCTCCAGATCTTCGATGGTGCGGTAGACGTGGCAGTGCGCGCGCTCGCGGCCCGGCACCGAGGGCACGAAAGGATTGGAGCCGGTGGCCAGCACCAGCTTGTCGTAGTGCAGCACGTCGCCTTCGGACGTGGTGAGCAGGTTCTCGCGACGCTCGACGGCGGCCGCCTTCACGTTCAGGCGCAGCTTGAAGCCGGTGCGCTCGAAGAAGCCCGGCTCGACCAGCGACAGGTCGTCTGCGCTCTTGCCGCTGAAGAATTCGGAGAGATGGACGCGGTCGTAGGCGGGGCGAGGCTCCTCGCACAGCACGGTCACGTCGAGATCGGGGATGCCCGACTCGGCCAGGCTTTCCAGGAACTTGTGGCCCACCATTCCGTGGCCGACAACAACGATTTTCATGACTGAACCTCCGCAAGGATTCGGTGTGGGTTGGAAGTCCCGACAGGCGAGCCCGAGAAAAGGGGCGTGCACGAGTCGGGTTCCGCCACCATCAGCGGAGAGGTCGCGCAGGGCTGGGTGCCCGCGCTGTCCGCGGCGACCTTACCGGCGGACGCGGATCACGACGCAAATTGCGTGCCACGCGTGCTGCGCCGCGGCAATTCGAGGTCTGTCAGAGGGAGAAGCGGCGGACGGCCGGATCCGAAGCGCCGCAAAGGCAAAGGGGGTGCGCGACATTCATGCGCCAGCGCGCGCCATGCGTGTTCCAGGTCGGTGCGCCGCAACCCAAGTTGGGGACGTGGGCGCCACGGCCCATCGGCGCCAGCGCGCCAAGGGCATGTCGCCCGCCGCGCTAGAAGCGCTTCTTGTCGGGATCGAAGGCGCTGCAACTGCCCTCGAAGGTCTCGATGCCGACGATCCGGATGTGTCCGCTGCGCCGATCGATGTCGACGGTGGGCTGGTTGAGGGCATTCAACCGGTAAGACGCGGTGATGCGGTCCGCGCCGATCTTCAGCTCGCGCAGGTCCCACCAACCGTCATGGTCGCCCGATGCGAGCGGGGGCAGCAGGCGCTTGGGCGGACGAATGCGACCCTGGCCGTCGTGGATTTCGATCTGGGCGCTCCCCTCGATCTGCGTGTTGTCGTATTGGATGTCGCTTCGATCGGTGTATTCGTGCCGCTTGCGATCCCACTTGAACCCGTAGCTCTGATGCGCTTCGAGCCGCTCCCCGATACCCGGGCAGATGAGGTCGAAGCTCGTGGTCTGTCCGGACGCCGGTGACATCCAGATGGCAGACAAGGCCGAGATGGCGGCCGTCAGCAAGGTGCGATGCATGGAAAGACTTTCAAGGGTGACGTCTATCGACAAGTTGCCAAGCCTAAAGGCAATCCTCGCGCGTCTGCCGAATACCCCGTGCAGTCGCCGGACGATCCGCATCGAGCCCCACATGCTCGCGCGGCACCCGCTGCACATGGCACAGCAGCTCGTAGGCAATGGTGCCCGCGGCCATCGCGACTTCATGGACGGACACGCTGGCGCCCCACAGTTCCACGACGCTGCCGATGCCCGCGTGCGGCAAGGCCGTCAGGTCGACCGTCAGCATGTCCATCGACACGCGCCCGATGATGCGCGAGCGGAGCCCGTCGATCGCCACCGGCGTTCCGTCCGCGACGCTTCGCGGATAGCCGTCCGCGTAGCCCACGGCGACCAGTCCCACGCGGCAGGGCGCATCGGCCACGAAGCGCCCGCCGTAGCCCAGCGACTGGCCCGCCCGCAATTCGCGCACGGCGAACACCTCGCTTTGCAGCGTCATGACCGGTTTCAGTCCGTGCTGCCCGCCTGGCATCGGGTCGGCGCCGAAAAGCAGGATGCCCGGGCGTGCCCAGTCCCGACGTGCCGCCGGCCAGGCGAGCAGGCCGGCGGAATTGGCGAGGCTCTGCGGGCCCGGCAAGCCGGCGGTGGCGGCGTCGAAAGCGGCGAGCTGGCGGGCCGTCTGGTCTTTGTCCGGCTCGTCGGCAGAGGCCAGGTGGCTCATCAGGGTGACGGCGCCGACCTGCGGGCACGCATGCAGGCGTGCGTAGGCCGCCTGTGCGTGCTCGACCGGAAAGCCCGCCCGGCCCATGCCGCTGTCGAGCTTGAGCCACACGTTCATGTCTCGAACCGGCTGGGCAGCCTCTTCCAGCGCGCGCAGTTGCGCCTCGTGGTGCACGACCACCCAGCAACCCTGCGCGTGGGCCTCCTTCAGCTCCGCGGCCGAGAAGCATCCCTCCAGGATCAGGATGGGGCTCGAGACATCTGCTCGGCGCAGCGCCAGAGCCTCTTCGAGAAAGGCGACGGCGAGCCCGTCGGCCATCGGCTCGAGCGCCTTGGCGCAGGCGACGCTGCCGTGGCCGTAGGCGTTGGCCTTGAGCGTGGCCAGCACGCGCCCGCCGTGGATGCGGCGGGCGGTGGCGTAGTTGTGGCGCAGCGCCGCGAGATCGATGATCGCTTTGCTGGGCCGGCTCATGCGTGCGTGCTGACCACAGTGCCCGCGGCTTGCGTCAGACCTCGGCGGTCGCCCCGGCGCTCGCCTTGGCGGTCGCGATGCCCATCGCTTCCAGGGTCTCGGCGATGGCGGCCACCGCGCCGGGAATGCCCGCCTCGCCGAAGTGGCCGATGCAGCCCACGCGGAACGTCTCGACCTGTGTCAGCTTACCGGGGTACAGGATGTAGCCACGCTTCTTCACCTCCGCGTAGAAGCGCTTGAACTCGTAGTTGGGGTGCGCCGGCGCATGGAAGGTCACGATGATCGGCGCCTGGATGTCGGGGCTCAGGAACGAACGAACGCCGATGGCGGCCAGCCCTTCGATGAGCGCCTCGCAGTTGCGCGTGTAGCGCGCGCCGCGCGCCGGAAGACCGCCTTCGTCCAGGTATTGGGTGACGGCTTCGTCCAGCGCCGCCACCACGTGGGTGGGCGGCGTGAAGCGCCACTGCGTGGTCTTGCGCATGTAGGCCCACTGGTCGTACAGATCGAGGGCCAGCGAATGGCTGTTGCCTTCGCAGGTCTCCAGCACGCTGCGGCGGATGATCACGAAGCCCATGCCGGGCACGCCTTCCAGGCATTTGCCCGATGCCGCGACGACCGCGTCGAAAGGCGTGCGTGCCGCATCGATGGGGAGGGCGCCGAAGGAGCTCATGGCGTCCACGATCAGGCCGCGGCCATGCTTGGCCGCCACCACTGCGATCTCGTGCAGCGGATTGAGCACGCCGGCGCCGGTCTCGCAATGCACCAAGGCCACATGCGTGATGCTGGGATCGGCGGCCAGCGCGCGATCCACATCGGAGGGCGAGACTTGCTGATCCTCGGTGTAGTCGATGGTCGTGACCTTGCGGCCCAGCGTGCGGCAGATGCGCGCCAGGCGTTGGCAGTAGGCGCCGTTGCTGGGCACCAGCACATGACCATCGCGCGGCACCACGGTGCCCACGGCGGCCTCCACCGAGAAGGTGCCGCTGCCTTGCATCGGCACGCATTCGTGCGTCTCGGCGGCGTTGGCGATGTCCAGCAGGCGCTGGCGCAGGCGGGTGGTGATCTCGTTGAAGTCGCCATCCCACGAACCCCAGTCGCGCAGCATGGCCTGGCGGGTGCGGCTGGATGTGGTGAGGGGGCCGGGGGTCAGCAGGATGGGCGGGTTGGGGGCTTGGCTCATGGCATCTCCGGGATCGAGGAATGATGGATGGCGAGAAAGGGTTCAGGTGCGGGCCAGCGTGCGCCAGGCCTGGGTGCGCGCCAGCAGCACGCGGGTGAGCAACGCATAGGCCATGCACACCGCGATGGAGGTCAGCACGATCAGCGTGGCCAGGGCGGCTGCCGGCCCGATGTCGCCGGCGTCGTCCAACTGCATGATCGCGACCGACGCCAGGATGGTGTCTGGCGTGTAGAGAAAGATGGCGCACGACAGGCTGGCCATCGACACGACGAAGAAGTAGCGGCCGATGTCCAGGATGGCGGGCAGGCACACCGGCACCGTCACTCTCAGGAAGGTCTTGAACTGCGGGACCTTCAGCGATGCCGAGACCGCCTCGAACTCGTTGTCGATCTGCTTGAGCGCGGTGATGGCTGTGAGATGGCTGGAGGTGTAGTAGTGCACCACCATGGAGATGATCAGGATCGCCATGGTCTGGTACATGAAGTTCAGCGGATTGGCCGGATGGTTGAAGAACATCACGTAGCCCAGGCCCAGCACCAGGCCGGGAACGGCCATGGACAACATCGCCATCAGGTGCAGCGTGCGCCCGAGCATGCCGATGCTTCGCGTCTTCTCGATGAGGTAGGCGCCGACGAACACGATCAGCGATCCGGCCACGGCGGTGGCAAAGGCCACGATCAGGCTATTGGTGTACGCCGCCGCCATGTCGCTTTCGACCAGCACGAAGTGGTAGTGCTTGAGCGTGAAGCTCAGGTCGTACGGCCAGAGCGAAATCACCGAAGTGAAGATGGCCATGCCGACCGTGGCCAGCAGCAGCACACAGACGACCACGCAGAACAAGGTGAGAAGGCCGTCGGTCAGCTTGCGCCGCGGCGCCACGTAGGGCACCGAGCGCGCGCTCAGCTGCGCCTTGATCTTGCGGCGCACCACGTAGTCGATGCAGAAAGAGACGACGGAGGGCACGAGCAGCAGCAGCCCAACGACGGCGCCGATGGAGAAGTTGTACTGCCCCACCACCTGCTTGAAGACGTCGACCGACAGCACGTTGAAATTGCCGCCGATGACCTTTGGTGCGCCGAAGTCGCTCACGACATAGGTGAACACCACGGTGGCGGCACTGATGAGGCCGTATTTGCACGAAGGCAGCGTGATGGTCATGAACTGGCGGCCCGGCGATGTGCGCAGCGCCAGCGCTGCCTCGTACAGCCTTCCGTCGGCAAGCGCCAGCGAGGTGGTGAGGATCATCAACGCATGCGGGAAGGTGTTGTAGACCTCCGCCATGATGATGCCGATGGGGCCGTAGATCGACGCCCCGCCCAGCATGAACTTGAGCACGCCCTGATTGCCGAACCACTGCACGAACGAAATGGCCGACAGCAGCGAGGGCGCGAGCAGGGGAATCAGCGCGATCAGGCGAAAGACGGCCTTCAGCGGCGCAGGAATGCGGCTGCGCGTGAGCGCGTAGGCGAAGACGAAGGCCAGCGGCAATGAAATGGCCACCACGGCGGTGGCCACCCACACCGAGTTCCACACCGAGCGCAGCAGGCTGGGCGTGCTGAAGTAGGCGATGAAGTGGCTCAGGCCGACGAAGCGGCCCTGCTTGTCCTGCACCGCATGCACGAGGATGGTGAACAGGGGCGCGGCCAGGAAGATCGCCAGCATGGCCACGACGGCCAGCAGCATGAGCCTGGCGATCAGCTCGTCGCGGCTCCAGCGCATGCGCAAGGGCGTGGCGGCGACGTGCATCGCTGGCATGGGGCGGGTCAGTGTGTTCATGCTTGCGGGGCGCGTGCCGGAAATGCGCGGATGCGATTAGCCCGCAAAGCGATGTCGATGGTGTTGCCCTCGCGGATGTCCAGGTCGTGCAACTGGTTGAGCGAGAAGTGCAGGCCCAGCGTCTGGCCGCGCAGCGCATCGGCGGTGACTTCGGCGATGCAAAGCCCGCCCAGGAACTCCACCCGAGTCACCAGCGCCTTGAGGCGGTTGGCGGTGTTCTCGTCCAGGTGCTCCACCGCACGGTCTTCGGGGCGCAGATACAGGTTGACCGCGTCGCCGGGCTCGAACGCGGCGCTGCAGGCATCGCACTGCAGTTCCATGTCGCCCACGCGAAAGCGCTGGTCGCCCATGGCCACCGACTGCAGCACATTGACCTTGCCGACGAAGTCCGCCACGAAGGGCGTGGCCGGGCGTTCGTAGATGTCCATGGGCGAGCCCACCTGCTCGATCACGCCGTGGTTCATCACGACGATGCGGTCGGCCATGGACAGGGCTTCTTCCTGGTCATGCGTGACCATGATGGTGGTGATGCCCACCTGCTTTTGCAGGCGCCGGATCTCGCCGCGCAGGCGGATCCGCTCCAGCGCATCCAGCGCGGAAAGCGGCTCGTCCAACAGGAGCAGGCCCGGCCGCGTGGCGAGCGCGCGCGCCAGTGCCACGCGCTGCTGCTGTCCGCCGGACAACTGGCTCGGGTACTTGGCGCCCGAACTGGGCAGTCCGACCAGGCGCAGCAGCTCGTCGACCCGGCCCTTGATGTCGGCACGCCTCGCACGGCTGTTGACCAGGCCGTAGCCCACGTTCTCGGCGATGGTCAGGTTGGGGAAAAGCGCGTACGACTGGAACACGATGCCGTAGTCGCGCTGATTGGGAGGCAGCCGCGAGACGTCCTTGCCGTTCTGGATGATCTGTCCCGAGGTCTGCGTCTCCAGTCCGGCAATGATGCGCAGCAGCGTCGTCTTGCCGCAGCCCGAGGGCCCCAGGAAGCAGAGCATCTCCCCGGCATTGACGCGCAGATGCACGTCCCGCAGCGCGCTGAAGGACTCGAAGTCCTTGCGGACGCCGACGATCTCCAGCGCGGCCGGAACCCTGGCTGGCGCGGCTCCGGCAGACGGAGAAGATGGCTTGGCAACGGTCGTTTCCATGATGGGCTCTCTTCGATGACGGGCGAAGTGGCCTGCGGCCACTCACGAGGCGCGGGAGATGAGCGCGCGCCGGTCGCACGCGCACGGGCAGCTCAGGGCTTGGGCTCGGCCTTGCCGTCGTAGCGCTTGCCCCACTCGGCCAGGATGCGCTCGCGGTTCTTGGCAGCCCACTCCAGATCGTTCTTGGCGAGCAGCTTCTCGTAGTTGTCCGGAATGCCTTCGAGCTTGGAGGCGACGCCGGGGTAGGCCACCACCGCCCACCAGTTGGCGGTGATGACGTTGGCCTCCTTGCTGGCCATCCAGTCGGCGAAGCGCTTGGCCTGCGCCGGCTTGGTGGTGGTCTTCATGACGCTGGTGGCCTCGATGTCCCAGCCCAGGCCTTCCTTGGGAAACACGATGTCGACCGGGGCGCCGGATTTCTTGACCTGATGGGCGCGGAACTCGAACGAGATCCCGATCGGGAACTCGCCGGTGGCCGCTTGCTTGCAGGGCTTGGAGCCGGAGTGCACGTACTGGGCAATGTTCTGGTGCAGCGCGTCCATGTATTTCCAGCCCTCGTCCTCGCCCCACATCTGCAGCCAGGACGACACGTCCAGGAAGCCCGTTCCGCTGGAGGCCGGATGCGGCATCGAGATGGCGCCCTTGTAGACGGGCTTGGCAAGGTCCTTCCAGCTCTCCGGCTTCGGGATCCCGCGCTTTTCGGCCTCCACCCGGTTGAAGCAGATCGCGGCCGCCCAGACGTCCATGCCCACCCATGAAGGAGGCTCGGCGCTGTCCGAATAGGCCCGGTTGAGTTGCTTGAAGCCCTTGGGCTCGTACGGCATGAGCATGCCTTCCTGCTTCAAGAGCGCCAGGCTGCTGGCGGCCAGGCCGGCCACCACGTCCGCTTGCGGGTTGGCCTTTTCGGCCAGCAACTTGGCCGTGACGATCCCGGTGGAGTCACGCACCCAGCGCACCTCGATGTCGGGATTGGCCTTTTCGAACCCGTCCTTGTAGAGCTTCATGGCGTCGGTTTCGAGCGCCGTGTAGACCTGGAGAGGTGTCTTTTGCGCGAAAGCGCTCGTGGCCGCAAGGCCGAGCACAGCAAGACAGAGGGAAAGCCCGAATCGGGCGGCGCGGGAGGAAGTCTTCATGCGAATAGCTCCTGGTGCAGGCTGTCACGTGGGGTGGGCCGAAGCGCTGGTCAAAGTGCTTCTGGACAAAAATGTAGATCGTCGTATGTCGAATGTCAACTGTTGACAGTTTGCAATTGCGCTGAAAGAATCGCCCCCATGCCCAACACCACTCCCACCTCGGCCCTGGCCTTCCTGCAATCCAGCTCGCTGCCGATGGTCATGCAGGAAGAGATCGAGCGGCTCATCATGACCGGCGAGTTGCCGGTGGGAAGCCGGGTCAACGAAAGCGAGCTGGCGGCGCGCTTCAACACCAGCCGGGGCCCCATCCGCGAGGCGCTTCGCGCACTCGAAGAAGCGGGCCTCGTGCGCAACGAAAAGAACCGCGGCGTGTTCGTTCGCGAGATTTCGTTCGAGGAAGCCGACGAGATCTACGAACTGCGCGAGGCGCTGGAAGAAGTCATCGGCCGGCGCGTGGCCGTGGCCATGACCCCGGACGCGATCGAGCGCCTTCGCGCCATGGTCGAGGCGATGCGCAGCGCCGGCAAGGTCAAGGACCTGGAGCAATACGCGCAGCTCAACCTGCAGTTCCACGACACGCTTCTGGATACGGCCGGAAGCCGCAAGCTCACCGAGACCTACAAGCGGCTGGTGAAGGAGCTGCACCTGTTTCGCATGCGGGCGCTCGACAGCGGCGGCGGCCTGGAAGTGTCGGCGGGCGAGCACAGCGCCATCGTCGATGCGATTGCCAGCGGCGATCCCGAAAAGGCCGGGCTGGCGCTGCGGCGCCACGTCGCCGGAAGCCGCGAACGCATGCACAAAGCCTTTGGCCGGCCCGATGCCGGCACCGCCAATCAAACCGTGGACTCCACGACCGAAGGAAAGACCCGATGACGACTGAAAAGCTGGAAGTCAATGCTCGCAGCTATCGCTGGATGGCTGCGCCCGTGGTGGTGGTGTGCGTCGACGGCTGCGAGCCGGCCTACCTGGATGCCGCCGTGGCCGCCGGCGTGGCGCCCTACCTGAAGCGCATGCGCGAGCAAGGTGCCGATCTGCTGGCCGATTGCGTGGTGCCCTCGTTCACCAACCCCAACAACCTGTCCATCGTCACCGGCGCGCCGCCGGCGGTGCACGGCATCTGCGGCAACTACTTCTTCGATCGCGAGCGCGGCGAGGAAGTGATGATGAACGACCCCCGGTACCTGCGTGCCGGTACCGTGCTGGCCGCCTTCTCCGACGCGGGCGCCAAGGTGGCCGTGGTCACCGCCAAGGACAAGCTGCGCAAGCTGCTGGGCCACAAGATGAAAGGCATCTGCTTTTCGTCCGAGAAGTCCGATCAGGTCACGCAGGAAGAAAACGGCATCGAGGACGTGCTCGGATTGGTCGGCATGCCGGTGCCCGACGTCTACAGCGCCGAACTGTCCGAATTCGTCTTTGCCGCGGGCGTGAAGCTGATGCAGACGCGGCGGCCCGACCTGATGTACCTGTCCACCACCGACTACGTGCAGCACAAGGCGGCACCGGGCAGCGCCCAGGCCAATGCCTTCTACGCCATGATGGACGGGTACCTGGCGCAGCTCGACGAGATGGGCGCCACGATCGTGCTGACGGCCGACCACGGCATGAACGACAAGCACGACGCGCAGGGCGCACCCCAGGTGATCTACCTGCAGGACCTGCTGGACGGCTGGTACGGCCCAGGCACGGCCCGCGTCATCCTGCCGATCACCGACCCGTACGTGGTGCACCACGGCGCGCTCGGCTCCTTTGCCACCATCTACGCGCCCGACGAAGCCAGCGTGCCCGGTTGGATCGATCGGCTCAAGGGCGTTGCCGGCATGGAGTCGGTCCTCTCGCGGGCCGAAGCGGCCCAGCGCTTCGAGCTGCCGCCCGACCGCATCGGCGACATCGTGGTGGTGAGCGAGAAGAACACGGTGGTGGGCACCTCCGCCAGCCGCCACGACCTGTCGGGGCTGGACGCACCGCTGCGCTCCCACGGCGGCGTGTCCGAGCAGCGCGTGCCTCTGATCTGCAACCGGCCCGTGGCAGGCATCGCCGCCGGACGCCGGCTGCGCAACTTCGACGCACTGGACATCGCCCTCAATCACGCCAAGGTGGCCGTTGCCGCCTGAACCCCCAGGGAGACCGCTCGCATGAACGAAATCAGCCTGAGCCCCGGCAAGATCCATCGCGAAGCGCTGCGCATTGCCGGCGAGCGCGTGCACAGCGACCGCGTGATCGAGGTGACCTACCCCTACACGGGCGAAGTCATCGCCACCGTGCCCAAGGCCTCGCTCGACGACGTCCGCCGGGCCTATCGCGTGGCGCGCGCCCACAAGTCCAAGCTCACGCGCTACGAGCGCTACAAGATCCTGATGCGTGCCGGCGAGATCATCGCGTCGCGGCTGGACGAGATCTCGCGCGTCATCACCTTCGAAGCCGGCCTGTCGCGCAAGGACTCGCTGTACGAGGTGGGCCGCGCGTCGGACGTGCTGCTGTTCGCCGCCAACCAGGCGCTGGTGGACGACGGCCAGATCTTTTCGTGCGACCTGACCCACCACGGCAAGAGCCGCAAGGTCTACACCTTGCGAGAGCCGCTGCAAGGCGTCATCACCGCGATCACGCCGTTCAATCATCCGCTCAACCAGGTCATCCACAAGGTGGCCCCGGCGGTGGCCACGAACAACCGCATGGTGCTCAAGCCGAGCGAGAAGACGCCGCTGTCGGCCTTCCTGCTGGCCGACATCCTGTACGAGGCCGGGCTGCCGCCCCCGATGCTGTCGGTGATCACGGGCGATCCCCGGGAGATTGCCGACGAGATGCTGACCAGCCCGGACGTGGACCTGGTCACCTTCACCGGCGGCGTGGCCATCGGCAAATACATTGCCGCCAAGGCGGTCTACAAGCGACAGGTGCTCGAGCTCGGGGGCAACGATCCGATCATCGTGATGGAAGACGCCGACATCGAAGAAGCCGCGACGCTCGCGGCCAGCGGCTCGTACAAGAACTCCGGCCAGCGCTGCACCGCCATCAAGCGGATGCTGGTGCACGAGAGCGTGGCGGATCGCTTCGTCGACCTGCTGGTGCAGAAGACGCTGAGCATCAAGCACGGCGACCCGATGGACCCGGCCACCGACGTGGGAACGGTCATCGACGAAGAAGCCGCGCGCCATTTCGAAAGCGTCGTGAACGATGCGATTGCCGGCGGCGCAAGGCTCTTGCACGGCAACGTGCGCAAGGGCGCCCTGTATTCGCCCACCGTGCTCGACCGCGTCGATCCCGAGATGACGGTCGTCAAGGAAGAAACCTTCGGCCCCGTGTCGCCGGTGATCCGCTTCCGCGACATCGACGAAGCCATCCGCATCTCGAATGGCACGGCCTTCGGCCTGTCGTCCTCGGTGTGCACCAACCGGCTGGACTACATCACGCGCCTGGTCAGCGAGCTGAACGTGGGCAGCGTCAATGTTCGCGAGGTGCCCGGCTACCGCCTGGAGCTCACGCCCTTCGGCGGCATCAAGGACTCCGGCCTCGGCTACAAGGAAGGCGTCATGGAAGCCATGAAGAGCTTCACCAACACGAAGACCTACTCACTGCCCTGGTAAGCCCCATGAGCCTCACCCTTCCAGACATTGTTGAACTCCTCGAAACCAGGGGCCACGAGCAGTACGACGGCGAACCCGTGACCCAGCTCGAGCACGCCCTGCAATCGGCACACCTGGCCGAACAGGAAGGCGCCAGCAGTGCGCTCATCAGCGCGGCGCTGCTTCACGACATCGGCCACCTGTTGCACGACTTCGGCGACACGCCTTCCATGAAGGGCCTGGACGACGTGCACCAGTACCGATGCCTGCCCTTCCTGCGTGGCCTGTTCGGTGCGGCCACGTTGGAGCCGATCCGGCTGCACGTCGACGCCAAGCGATTCCTCTGTGCCCGCGAGCCGGCCTATCACGATGCGCTCTCCGTGGATTCGAAGCGCAGCCTGCAGTTGCAAGGCGGCGTGTTCGATGCGGCCCAGGCCAGCGACTTCGAAGCCAAGCCCTTCGCACTGGACGCGGTGCGGCTGCGTCGCTGGGACGACACGGCGAAGATGGCCGGCATGGCGGTACCCGGCCTTGCGCATTTCGCGCGGCACCTTGGCCTGGCCGCCCGCGAGCACCATCTGGCGCGCCAAGCCGGCTGAGCGGTCATGCGTCCATTCTGGATCGAGCAGGCGTTGTTTGACGGCGGCGAGCTTGCGCCCGCACTGCAAGGCGACACGCAGGCCGACGTGTGCATCATCGGCGGCGGCTTCACGGGCTTGTGGACGGCCATTCAGGCCAAGCAGCAGTCGCCCGAGCTGGACATCGTCATCCTCGAAAGCGACCTTTGCGGTGCCGGCGCCAGCGGGCGCAACGGTGGCTGCCTGCTGACCTGGTCGGCCAAGTACTTCACCTTGGAGCGCCTGTTCGGCGAGGCGGAGGCCGTGCGCATGGTCAAGGCCTCGGAAGACGCCGTGGGCCACATCGCCGCCTTCTGCAAGGCCCATGGCATCGATGCCGAACTGCGCATGGACGGCACGCTCTACACCGCGACGTCGCAAGCGCAGATCGGCACCATGGCGCCCGTGATGCGGGCGCTGGAAGCGCGCGGCATCCACTCGTACCGCGATTTGCCGGCCGACGAAGTCGCTCGCCGCTCCGGCTCCGCCCGCAACCTGGCTGGCGTGTACTCGCCGCATGCGGCCACGGTGCATCCGGGCAAGCTGGTGCGCGGCCTGAGGCGGGTTGCCCTGGAGATGGGCATTCGCATCCACGAGCGAACGCCGATGGTCGACTTTGTCCCGGGGCCGCCCGCGCAGGTGCGCACGCCAGCGGGCAGCGTGCGTGCGCGCAAGCTCGTGCTCGCCATGAACGCTTGGATGGCCAGCGCCTTTCCGCAGTTCGAGCGCAGCATCGCCATCGTCTCCAGCGACATGGTCATCACCGAACGCTGCCCCGACCTGCTGCGCCAAAGCGGCCTGGTCGACGGCGTCTCGGTGCTCGACTCGCGCACCTTCGTCTACTACTACCGCAGCACCGCCGATGGCCGCCTCATGCTGGGCAAGGGGGGAAACACCTTCGCCTGGCGCGGACGCGTGGCACCGATCTTCGACCAGCGCTCGCCCTACGAAGAGCAGTTGACGCATGCGCTGCGCGATTTCTTCCCGGCGCTGGCGAACACGCCCATCACCGCCAGCTGGAACGGCCCGTCAGACCGATCGGTGACCGGCTTTCCGTTCTTCGGCCGCTACGAAGGGCAGCCCCACATCTACTACGGCTTCGGGTACTCCGGCAATGGCGTCGGGCCGAGCTACATGGGCGGCCAGATTCTCTCGTCCCTGCTGCTCGATCTCGACAACGCCTGGACGCGCAGTCCCATTGTCCGGGGGCCGCTGGGCCAGTTCCCGCCCGAGCCCATGCGCTACGTCGGCTCGATCGTGGTTCGCAACGCGATCCGGCGAAAGGAGCAGGCGGAGGACGATGGCCGCAGACCGTGGATGGTCGACCGCATGCTGAGCAAGCTTGCGAACGCGGCCGGCAAGTCCGACAAGGGCTGAGGCCGCACCGAGGCGCGGCGCCTCAGTCCAGGCTGATGTTGCCGCGCTTGACCAACTCGCCGTAGACCTTCGACTTGGCCTGCGCCTGGGCGCGGATCTCTTGCGGCGACCAGGCCAGCGGCTCGAAGGCGAAGGTGTCGAAGCGCGAGCGGATCTCGGGGTCGGCAATGACCTTGGCCACGTCCGCGTTGATCTTTGCAGCCAGCGCCGGCGGCAGGCCCTTGGGCGCGAGCAGCGAGACGAAGGAGTTCACTTCCAGGTCCGCCGGCCCGCCCGCCTCCGCCATGGTGGGCACGTCGGGCATCTGCGGCACGCGCTGTCTGGTGGCCACCGCGATGTACTTGAGCTTGCCTGCCTTGTAGATGCCCTGGCTCGACGGAATGCTGGCGAAGGCCCAGTCCACCTCACCGGTGCCGACGTTCGCGTAGAGCTGCGACACCTCGCGGAAGGGCACGTGGTTCATCTGCACGCCGGCCAACGCGTCGAGCTGTTGTCCACCCAGGTGGCCGGGACTGCCCACGCCCCACGAGCCGTAGTTGACCTGCCCCGGCTTGGCCTTGGCCGCAGCGATCAGGTCGCTCATGCTGTTCCACTTGGACTGGCTACTCACCGCCACGAAAAAGGGCGTGCGGAACAACGGCGCCACCGGATCGAAATGGTCCAGCGTGTTGAAGTTCTTCGACTTGTACAGGTGCGGCAGCGCGGCGATGTGCTCGCTGTCCAGCTGGAGCAGGGTGTAGCCGTCAGGCGTGGCGCGGCGCGCCTGCTCGATGGCAATGAAGCCGCCGCCGCCGGGCTTGTTGTCGATGGTCACGGGCTGCCCCCAGAGGCGGCCGAGCTTCTCGCCCACCATCCGAAGCACGGCATCCGGCCCGCTGCCGGCCGCAAAGGGCGTGACGACGTTGACGGCGCGCGTCGGATAGGCCGGCGCCGCCTGCTGGGCGAAGGCGGCAAGCGGCAGTGCGAGGCCGAGGGCGGCCAGCAGGGTCGAGCGACGAATCAAGGTATGTCTCCGGTCGTTGGTTGGAATGGATGCCGTGCTCAGTCGGGATCGACCTGCACGCGATGCTGGTGCAGCGCCTCGAAGATGGGCGCGTCGCAAAAGCGGAACAGGTCCAGGCTCTGCGTGCCGGCCGCCGCCTGCAAGCGCAACGGCTGCCACGACGGCACCACGAACAGATCGCCGCGCGACACGGCCCACTGCCGCTCGCCCACCTGCACGCTGCCTTCGCCATCGAACACCTGCCACACGGACGAGCCCACTTCGCGCGTGCTGCGCGTGCGGGCACCGGCGCGCACCCTGTGCATCTCGGCGCGGATGGTGGGCAGCACGTCGCGCCCGGTGGCGGGGTTGGTGTAGCGCACCGCCGCATGGCCGGGGCTGAGCGTGGCGCCCTGCCCGGCGGCATGGCCTTCTTCTTCCAATGCGAGCTGATCGCCAAGCGCACGATCGGTGTCGGCCCAGCGATAGGCCAATAGCGGCGTGGCCTGCGGCGCGTCGGGCTGCGACAGGGGCCGAAGCCCCGGATGCCCCCAGAGCCGCTCGGAGACCGAGCGCTCGGGCGTGCCGCGCTCGGCCTGATCAATGGCGTTGCGCCCGTGCTCGAAGAACTGCGACTCGGTGTAGTAGGCGAAGGGAATGTCCAGCCCGTCGATCCAGGCCATCGGCTCGGTGGCTGCGTTGTGATGGGCATGCATGTTCCAGCCGGCCTGCGGAAGGAAGTCACCGCGCGACATGCGCACCGCGTCGCCGTTGACCACGGTCCACACGCCCTCGCCTTCCACCACGAAGCGGAAGGCATGCTGCGAATGCCGATGCTCGGGCGCGTCTTCGCCCGGCATCAGGTACTGGATCGCGGCCCAGAGGGTGGGCGTGGCGTAGGGCCGCCCGCCCAGCGCGGGATTGGCCAGCGCGATGGCCCGGCGTTCGCCTCCGCGGCCCACCGGCACGATGCGGCCGGCCTCGGCCGCCAGATCCTTCAGACGCGACCATCGCCACAGGTGTGCAGCCGCCTGGCTGCGCGGATGCGACGGCATCAGGCCGCCGATCTCGGTCCACAGCGGCACCAGCATCTCGCTTTCGAAGGCGCGATAGAGTTGCTCCAGCGCGGGCGTGGGCTCGGGCTGCCCCGGACCGGCCACGGCCTTCAGGCGAACGGGCGACGGCACGGCATCGACAACGGCAGTGGTGGCATTCATGGCGGTGTCCTTGGGCTTGTCTCTGTGGTTCACGTGCCGCTTGTGCGCGCGGCTTTCACATCATTGCGCGGGGCCGATGGCCAGCGAAATCTCGCCCACGCCCTGCACATGGCCATCGATGCGGTCGCCCGCCTTGACCGCACCGACACCTTCGGGCGTGCCGGTGAAGATCAGGTCGCCCGGCTGCAGGTGATAGAACTTCGACAGGTCTTCGATCAGCTCGGCGATATTCCAGATCAGGCGCGACAAGTCGGACTTCTGCCGGGTCTCACCATTCACCGACAGCGCCAATTCGCCCTCGGTCAGCAGCTTGCCGGGCATCGGCACGATCTCCGACACCACGGACGACTGCTCCACGTCCTTGCCCAGGTCCCAGGGTCGGCCCTTGTCGCGCGCGGCCAGTTGCAGATCGCGACGCGTCGTGTCCAGGCCGCAGGCATAGCCGAACACCAGGCGATGCGCATCGGCCCGGCGGACCTCGAAGCCGGGCTCGCCGATGGCCAGCACCAGCTCCATCTCGAACTGGAAGTCCTGCGTGGCCGGCGGATAGGCGACGGTGGCGCCGGACTCGACCAGCGTGGTGATGCTCTTGGTGAAATAGAACGGCGACTCGGCGGCCTTGTCCACCGGGCGCCCCATTTCCACCGCATGCGCGTGGTAGTTGCGGCCGACGAAGAAAAGGCGGTTGACGGGCAGGCGTTCGGTCTTGCCACGAACGGGCAGCGAAGCCACGGCGGGCGGGGTCCAGAGATAGGCAGGCATGCCGGGAGTGTCTTTGGCCGCCACTATTGGATCAAGCGCCGTAGCTGCATACTTCGTATCGTGTTTTTCGATAGTTGGTGCGCTCATGGCCAAGCTGGATCTGGAGTGGTTGAAGGTGTTCGATGCGGTGTATGCCACCGCCAGCGTCAGCAAGGCGGCCGATCAGCTCGGCATGGCGCAGGCCGCGGCCAGCACGGCCCTGAACAAGCTGCGCACGCACTTCGGCGACCGCCTGTTCGAGCGCACTGCCATCGGCATGCAGCCTACGCCCTACGCGCAGAAGATCCAGCCGCGCCTGCGCGAGGCGCTCGGTCATCTCGAGCTGGCATTGGCCGGGCGCGAAGCCTTCGAGCCGGCGCGCGCGACGCGGCGGTTCCGCATCTGTCTGACCGACATCAGCGAAGTGGTACTGCTGCCGCGGCTGCTTGCGCATCTGCAGCTGAACGCACCGGGCGTGCAGATCGAGACCGAGATCGTCTCGGCCTCCAGTGCGCGGCGGCTCGAAGACGGCGAGGTCGATCTGGCGGTAGGCTTCATGCCGCAGCTTGATGCGGGCTTCTATGGGCAGACGCTGTTCCGCCAGAACTTCGTCTGCCTGGTGGCCAAGGACCATCCGCGCATCGGCCTCAAGCTCAGCAAGAAGGGTTTCGCCGCCGAGTCGCATGCAACGGTGGCCTCATCGGGCACCGGCCACGCCATCGTCGACAAGACCATCGCGAAGGCCGGCGTGACGCGCAAGGTGGCGGTGCGGCTGTCCAGCTTCCTGGGCGTGGCGCGGATCGTGGCGCAGACCGAACTGGTGGTGATCGTGCCGCGCATCCTGGGCGAGGTGCTGGCCACTCAGGAGCCGGTGAAGCTGGTGGAGCCACCCTTCGCGCTGCCGCACTATGCCGTCAAGCAGCACTGGCATGCGCGCTTTCATGCGGACGACGGGAACATCTGGCTGCGCAGGACGATGGCGCAGCTGTTCGGCGGGCGGTCGCCGGCAGCCTGAACAGGCTGCGCCGCGCCGCCCTCTCGATGCAAGTTCTGCGAAGCGGGGCTATCCGCCCGCGTCCACGCACTTGAAGCTGGCCGCCTTCTCGATGTCGCCGCTGCCCGAATAGCGCGCCACCTGCGGATAGGGGCACAGCGGGCGCGTGCGGTCGGCGGCCCAGGCCGCGGGCAGGTCGGCGTTGACGCCGCCGGCGTTGCCCGTGCCCCGTGCGCTGGCAGTGACTGAAGCCGGCGCCTTGCCCTGCTCCACCCACGCCACCAGCGGCTCGAGCATGTCGAACTGGTCGGTGGCCGGGCCGCCGGAGCAGTGGTTCATGCCGGGCACCGCGAAGTAGCGGGCGAAGTTGGACGCGTCATCGTCGTTGGCCGCGCGCAGTTCGTCGTACCAGCGCTGCGTGTCGTCGCTCGAGAAGATCGGGTCGCTGGTGCCGTGGTAGACCACCATCTTGGCGCCGCGCATCTTCAGGGTCGACAGGTTGGCGGCATCCGGCGGCGTCATGAAGGACATGGCGCTCTCGGTGTACGTGGCATCGGTGGCATTGACCTTGGCCAGCATGGTGTCCACGTTGCCGGTCAAGGTGAAGTTGGGTCCGTTGAACGTGGCCGGATCTTCCGGCGGCACCTGCCAGATCAGCCCCACCGCGCCCGAATCCAGGTTGAGCGAATTGTTGAACTTCCAGCCCGCCCAGCCGCTGGTGGCCAGGCCCGCGTCGAACGGAAAGCTCGAATAGATGCGCTTGCCGGTGCTGGTCGTCGCGCCGTCGAAGAGTTGCTGGATGGACGTCTTCTGCGCGGGGCTCAGGCAGGTGCCGTCGCGCGCGCCGGTGCACGTGGGCACGTCGCGGTCGAGCTTGAACGCCACGCGGCAGGCCTGCGTGTCGTTGACCATGCCGTCGGCCACACCGTCGAGCGCGTCGCACTTGGCGAGCACGGCGTCCGAGACGAGCTTGCGCTCCGGCTGCGTGAAGCCGTCGGCCGGCACGTTGGGCGTGGGCGACAGCGCCACGTAGGTCTGGGCGCCCTTAATGTTCGCGATGGCCGCCAGCGGCAGACGGAAGCCCGGATCGCCCACCAGGAAGCCGTCGTACTGGTCGGCGTACCGCGCGGCGGCGACCATGGTGTGGCGTCCGCCGTTGGAGCAGCCGCCGATGTAGGAGCGGTCCGGACCCTTGCCGTAGGCCACCTGGATCGCCTTCTTGGCCATGGGCGTGAGCTTGCCCACCGCCTGGTAGCCGTAGTCCAGCCGTGCCTGCGGATCGATGCCGAAGAAGGGCCCCATGCTGCCGGCGTGCCCGGCGTCGGAGCTGATGACCGCAAAGCCTTTCAGCAGCGCGTTCGAAAGAGGACCGCCACCGCCGACACCACCGGTGGCCGTGACCACGCTGCCGTCGATGCCGCCATTGGCCTGATAGAAGAAACGCCCGTTCCATTGAATCGGCAGCCGCATCTCGAAGCCGATGGCGTAGCTCTTGCCATCGATCGGGCCGGTGCGCGGCAGCATGCGGCCGGTGACCTTGCAGTGCGCTGGCACCGACGTGCCTGCAACGGTCAGGACGCCCGCATCCACCTGCTCGCTGGCGGTGATGGTGGTGTCCGGAACCACGATGCTGGAGGCCAACGCGGCGCAGGTGCCGATCAGCGGTGCGGGCTGGGCTGCTGCCAGCTGGGGCAAAGGCTCGGGGCCGCCGGCATCGCCGCCATCAGCGCTCCCCGAGCCCGGGGGAGGCGTGCTGCCGCCATTGTTGCCACCGGCGGGAGGCACGGTCGAATTGCTTCCGCCGCAGGCCGTCGCCAGCGCCACCACCAGTGCGCTCAGGGCGACCAAACCGGTGCCTTGTGGGAATTTCATGTTCAGTCTCCTAGTCATCCTCTTTCGGGAATGATTAAGTTACTGAACTATTTTCCTGATTGATCTTGGAATAAACCCTTGTAGGACTGGGATGCAACAAAGTGCATCGTGTGAATTAACTCGGGCGGGGAACGGGCTTGGGCACAATCGCGCGATGGTCCATCGAAGAAGCAGCTCCGACTTTGAAAAGACGCCCGCCGGGAGGCTGGACGAGGCGCGCCTGAAGCGGGTGCTCGGCTACCAGCTGGCGCAGGCGACGATCGTGACGGACAGCATTTTTCGGCGCGTGGTGGAGCAGCCGCTGGCGCTGCGCCCCGTCGAGTACACGGTGCTCACGCTGGTCGCCGAGAACCCGGGCAGCTCGCTGGCGCGCATTGCGCGGGCCTTGTCGGTCACGCCGCCGCACATCACGGCCGTGGTCGACCGGCTCGAAGCACGCGCCCTGCTGGCACGCACCACGAGCGACAGCGACCGCCGATCGCAGGTGCTTTCGGTGACGCCGGAAGGCTCGGTGCTGGTCCGCCAGGCCACCGACCAGATCCTTGCGACGGAAAACGCCGCGCTCGCGCTCAGCCCTGGCGAGCAGGCGATCCTGGCCGAGCTGCTGCACAAGGTGGCGTGCGCACGCGCCAACGCCTCCGACGCTGCCAGCGCCAAGGGCACGCTCGCATAATCGGCACCCCACTTTCATCGCGGCGCGCCGACGCGCATCCCTGCCCATGACCTCCGCCATCACCCTGCGCTTCCTGGCCGAACCCAGCACCGTCAACTTCGGAGGCAAGGTGCACGGCGGTACCGTCATGAAGTGGATCGACGAAGCGGGCTATGCCTGCGCGACGGCCTGGGCCAAGCGCTACTGCGTCACCGTCTTCATCGGCAGCATCCGCTTCCATCATCCGATCATGATCGGCGACCTGGTGGAGGTGGAAGCCCGTCTTCTCTACACCGGCAGCTCCAGCATGAACATCGCCGTGGAAGTGCGCAGCGGCGACATCAAGGGCGGCGAACTGACCAAGACGGCCGAATGCCTGATCGTGTTCGTCTCGGTCGATTCGCATGGGCGTCCGATGCAGGTCACGCCGTTCGCGCCGACAACGGCAGAGGGCAAGGCCGAAGCCGAGCGCGCGCGTTCGCGGCTGGACGCCGCGAAGGCCAAGGATCGCTGAGCGACCCTCGCGCACGCCTCTTTAACAAAGGGGCAACCATTCGCCGATCCCCGCGCTTCGGGACGTGACAATCACGGACCAGATCAAGAAGCACAGGGAGAAAAACAGATGCGCCACTGGTTGATCGGCGAGGCCCAAGCCTCGTCGGTTTCGGCACGCCGCCACATCGTCAACCGCCGCCATTCGGCATCGCACGTTCGCGCATTCGGAGGCGAATCGTGAAGAAGCGCCGACCCATCATGCCGCTTTCGGCCGAACTCGTCTTCGTGCTGGTCTGCACGTCGATCACGTTCCTGCTCGTGACCGACGATCGCCCATGGCAACGACACAAGCAGGAAGAGAAGCCGCCGATTTCTTTGGAGCAGGCCAACGCCACAGACAACACTCAGCTCGATTGCCGGCGCTAGCGGCATCTGGCGCTTTCCTTCGCCGCTGCGCGAACACGACCTACATCCGAAACGGTGCACCCTGGCCCATGCTCGAAGAGCCGCCGGGGAGCGCCCTTCATGACACCCAAGACAGCCTTCGAGCTTTGCCGCAAATCGGTCAACGCATGGATCGATGACTTCGCGCCCAGCATGGGCGCGGCCATCGCCTACTACACGATGTTTTCGCTGGCGCCCTTGCTGGTGATCGTGATCGCCGTCGCGGGCGCAGTGTTCGGCCGCGAGGCCGTGCAGGGCGAAATTGCCGAGCAGTTGACGGGGCTGATCGGAAGGGATGGCGCGCTGGCCGTGCAGGGGCTGGTGCGCTCGGCCAGCGAACCGGACCGCGGCCTGATTGCGGGAATCATCAGCGGCGTGGTTCTGCTCGTCGGTGCGACCACCGTGTTCGCGGAGTTGCAGTCGGCGCTCGACCGCATCTGGCATGTGCCGGAGCGCGACAAGCCTTCTGGCGTGTGGGCCGTGCTGCGCGCCCGCGTGCTGTCCTTCGGCCTGATCCTCGCCCTGGCCTTCCTGCTGATGGTGTCGCTGGTCGTGAGCGCGGTGGTCGCCGCATTCGGCACCTGGGCGGGCGCCTTGATGCCGGGCGCGACCGTGTTGCTGCAGGCGCTGAACCTGGCGATCTCCGTCGGCATGACCACGGTGCTCTTCGCCATGATCTACAAGTTCATGCCCACCACGCCCATCGGATGGCGCGACGTGTGGGTGGGCGCAGGTGTGACCGCCGTTCTGTTCGAAGTCGGCAAGACGCTCATCAGCCTTTACCTGGGCATGAGCAGCGTCACCGAGTCCTATGCCGCGGCCGGCTCGCTGGTGGTGGTGCTGGCGTGGGTCTACTACGCGGCGCAGGTGTTCCTGCTGGGCGCGGAGTTCACCAAGGTGCATGCGGATGCCAACGGCAGCCGGTCCGGCAAGAAGGCCATGGTGGCCACCGACGTGCAGGCCGCCGAGGCTAAGGAAGGGACGGATCGCGTCGATGGCCCCGGCGTGTTGCCGGTGGCCGTGGCGCGATCGGCCGCCTCTTCAGCCATCACGCACGACGTCGACGCGCCGGCGACGGACGATGCCAAGCTGGCCGACAAGGCGCAGCGCGATGTCGATCGGCGGGTCGCGCGCGAGGTCAACCGCCTGACGCATCAGGTGGTGATGCTGGCCGCGCTGGCGGTCGCCAACTTTGCCCTGCAGCGTTGGACACGCAACGCGAGCCGGACCCGAAGCGAGCGCCGCAAAGCCTTGAAGAACCTGCACGCCGCGAACGCGGCCGACGGCCGCGGGCGCTGAGGGCGCCTAGCCGCAGGGCAGGTCGGGCGGGAACGAGACCGTGAAGGTGGTTCCCTCGTCGGCCGTGGACGACACGGTCACTTCCCCGCCGTGAGCGCGTGCAATCTCACGCACGATGTACAGGCCAAGACCCACACTGCGCAACTCCCCGACACCCTGCTCGCCGCGCGTCATCGGCTCGAACAAGGACATGATCTTTTCCTCCGGGATGGCGTCTCCATGGTTGTGGACGGACACCTGGATCAGCCCATCGACACAGTTCGACTCCACGGTCACCTCGCCGTCGGCATCGCCGTAAGCCAGCGCGTTGGCCACGAGGTTCCCGACCAGTTGCGCCAGCCGGTCCGCATCTGCCTTGCAATGGCCTTCGATCCTCTTGCGATGGACGATGCGACGCGCGGGAAATGCGAGCGAGAGCTCGTCGACGACGCTCGCCACGACCTTGTGAACATCGATGGACTCGCGCGAAACGCTCAGGCCGGGGCCCACGCGCGCCATGGTGAAGTCGAGCAGTTCCTCGATCAGCCTTTGCGCGCGCTCGGCCGAATCCGACACATGGCCCAGCACGCGGATCTTGCCCGGCTCCAGTTCGCTGCGCGCCAGGAGCTTGGTGCCCATCAGGATGGCCGAGAGCGGGTTGCGCAGGTCGTGGCTCACGATGCCCACCATCTGCTCTGCGAATAACGCCCGGTCTTCGGCCGAGGAGCGCTGCCGCGTGACCTCGGTGATGTCGCGCAAGACACCGACGAAGGCCGCGAGCACACCCCCTTCACTGAAGAAGCTGTGGCCGGACGCGAACACGACGCGCTGAACCCCGTCGACGCCATTGATCCGGATGGTCCAGCTGACGACTTCACCGGGTGGCGTCAGCGCGCGGGCCAGCGCCTCTTCCTCGATGGCCCGGTCGGGGGGTGCGGTGGCCGCCACGAACATCGCCTCGGTGATCTTCTGGGGTGTCTTGAAGCCCAGCAGCCTGGCCACGTGCTCTTCGTAGCGACGCTCGTTGGTGGAGGGATCGACGTCCCACAGATACAGCGCGCCGACTTCGATGGCCTGGCGCAGGCGAGCTTGCGCGACCTCCAACGCCGTCTGGGCGTTCTTCTCCTTCAGGGCCAGTTCATCCGCTCGCTTGCGTGCGCCCAGAAGCTCCCGTTCGTACTTGTTGCGCTCTTCCGCCACCACCATCGACACCTGGTCGTAGGCACCCCCATCGCCAACGTGGCGAATGGCGTTCAGCAACATGGGGATGGTGTGCCCGCCCTTGTGGCGCACGTCGAACTTCACCTCTGCGAGCGAGCCCTGCATCTGCAGCGTCGGCAGCCAGTGCGTCTGGTGAAAGATCCGCCCGCCCATGGTGAACAGGTCTTGAAGGCGCTTGCGACCGACGAGGTCTTCGGGCTGCATGCCGACCCATGCGCAGAAGGTCCGGTTGACCTTGAGGAAGAGCCCGGTCGTGTCGGTCAGCGCCAGGCCACAGGGGGCCTGGTCATACAGTTGATCTACGCCGGGCAGCGCAGGGTCGAGGCCGGACATGCCTTCAATGCCCGATGGACCGCAGGAACTCGTCCATGGCGTCGGCACTGGCGCTGGGCGCGCTCAGGTGCGGGCAATGGCCCACGTTTTCCACCACGCGAAGCATGCTGCTGGGCCAGGTCCGGTGAAGGTATTCGCCGACCGTGCGCGGCGCGATCAGGTCGTCGCTCGACTGGACGATGAGCGCCGGCGCATGCATGGCGGGCAGGTCCGCCCGGTTGTCCGACAGGAACGTGACGCGCGCGAAGTGCTTGGCGATGTCGGGGTCGGTGCGGCAGAAGGTGCTCGTCAGCTCCGCCGCAAGCTCCGGCTGCGAGGGCGCCCCCATGATCGCGGGCGCCATGCTACTCGCCCAGCCCAGGTAGTTGGACTCGAGCGTATCGAGCAGGGAATCGATGTCTTCCCGGGTGAACCCGCCGATGTAGTCGCCATCGTTGATGTAGCAGGGCGAGGGGCCGACCATGATGTGGCCGGCGAACATGTCGGGCGCGCGGATGCCGGCGAGCGTGCCGATCATCGCGCTGACGGAATGGCCGACGTGGATGACGGGGCCCGTGGCGAACTCGTCGACGATTTCCAGGAGGTCGGCCGCGTAGCCGTGCAGCGAGTCGTACTTCTTCCAGTCGTAGGCGGCGAGGTCGGAGGCGCCGCTGCCCACGAGATCCAGGGTGACGCACCTGAAGCGTTCGCCGTACTTGGGCGCCAGGAAGCGCCACATGTTCTGGTCGCAGCCGAAGCCGTGCGAGAACACCAGGGTTGCCGGACCGTCGCCCACGACGTTGACTCGGTTGCGTTGCGCGACGCTCATGCCAGCTTGCTCCGTGGCGGTCGCTCGGCGAGCGTCCTCAGGGCATTATTCCATCTCGCGCCATCCTGAGTGCTCGCGACTTGCGAATGCCCTGCCCGGGCGGACCCGGGGCGCTGTCAGGCCAGCACCGTCGCGCTCGCCTCGCCGAAGCCGATGCGCACCGCGCCGTCGCGCTGGCACCAGCCGCGCAGCGCGAGCGTGTCGCCGTCTTCCAGGAAGGTGCGCTTCTCGCCGTTCGGCAGCTCGATCGCCTGCTTGCCGCCCAAGGTCAGCTCCATGAGCGAACCGGCCGCATCGAGCGTGGGGCCGGACAAGGTGCCCGAGCCCAGCAAGTCGCCCGGCTGCAGGTTGCAGCCATTGACGGTGTGATGCGCGAGCAGTTGGGCCGCCGTCCAGTAGGCCGCCTCAGCCACGCGGCCGTGCGTGAGGCGATGGGGCGCCTGACCTGCCGCGCGCATCTTCGCGGTCTGCAGGTACACCTCGAGCGTGATGTCGAGCTGGCCCTGCTCGCGATTCGCGGCGCCGTCCAGGTACGGCAGCGGCTGCGGGTCGCCCTCGGGGCGCGTGAACGGAGCGCGGAACGGCGCCAGAGCTTCCATCGTCACGATCCAGGGCGAGACGGTGGAGGCGAAGTTCTTGGCCAGGAAGGGCCCCAGCGGCTGGTATTCCCAGGCCTGCAGGTCGCGTGCGGACCAGTCGTTGAACAGGCCGACGCCGAACAGGTGCGCCTCGGCATCGTCGATGCCGACCGGCTCGCCCAGCTCATTGGCCTGGCCGACGTAGAAGCCCAGCTCGAGTTCGTAGTCGAGCCGCTTGCTGGGGCCGAAGCTGGGCTCGGCCGCGTCCGGCGCCTTGGTCTGACCCTTGGGTCGCTTGAAGTCCTGGCCGCTCACGATGATGGAGCTGGCACGGCCGTGGTAGCCGATGGGCACCCACTTGTAGTTGGGCATGAGCGGCTGATCGGGCCGGAACAGCTTGCCGATGGTGGTCGCATGGTGGATGCCGGTGTAGAAGTCGGTGTAGTCGCCCACGCGGCAGGGCACGGTGAACTCGCATTGCGCCTGCGGCACCAGCGCCTTCGACCAGGCGGCCTGCTGCGCGCTGCCTTCGGCCAGTCCGTTGGAAATGGTGGCGCGCAGAGCGCTGCGCTGCGAAGGCGGCGCGGCCATCAGCACGTTCATGTCGTCGGTGCTTGCGACGCCGGCTGCGCGCAGGTCGAGCACCTGGTCGCCAATGGCCACGCCGATGCGCCAGGCATCGGCGCTGCCTGCGCGTCGGAAGCGCCCGAAGGGCAGGTTCTGGATCGGAAAGTCATGGCCTGCCGCGTTGGCAGATTCGACCCAGCTCTTGCGCTTGGGGTCGTGGGTGGCGTCGATGTCGTACATGGTCGGATGTGGTGTGCGTGGTTCAGGGCTTGGTGCCGAACTGGTCCTTCAGGCCGGCCCAGCAGTCGGCGTAGTCGGCATCCAGCGGCGCGGTGTTCATCGCGTACTCGGTGGGGATGAATCGATAGCGGCTCTCGAACATGAAAGCCAGCGTGTTGTCGAGCTTCTGCGGCTTGAGGTCGGCATGGCTCGCCTTGTCGAATGCCTCTTCGTCCGGCCCGTGCGGGACCATCGCGTTGTGCAGGCTTGCGCCGCCGGGCTTGAAGCCGCCCGGCTTGGCGTCGTACTCGCCATAGACCAGCCCCATGAACTCGCTCATGATGTTGCGGTGGTACCAGGGCGGACGGAAAGTGTTTTCCATCACCAGCCACCGCGGCGGAAAGATGACGAAGTCGCAGTTGGCGGTGCCCGGTGTGTCGCTGGGCGAGGTGAGCACGGTGAAGATGGACGGGTCCGGATGGTCGAAGCTGATGGAGCCGATGGTCATGAAGTTGACCGTGTCGTATTTCACCGGCGACAGGTTGCCGTGCCATGCGACGACGTTGAAGGGCGAGTGGCTGGTCGGCGCCGACCAGAATCGGCCGCCGAATTTCTTGACGAGCTCGTAGGCCGCGTTGCCGCCCTGGTCGTCGTGTTCGTAGGCCGCGACGGGCGCCTGGAAGTCGCGCGCGTTGGCCAATCCGTTCGAGCCGATGGGGCCCAGTTCCGGCAGTCGGAAATGCGCGCCGTAGTTCTCGCACAGGTAGCCGCGCGAAGCGCCGTCCGGCAGCGCCACCTTGAACACCACGCCGCGGGGTACCAGTGCGATCTCTCCGGGCTTGACTTCGAGCACGCCCATTTCGCTGGTGATGACCACGCGCCCCTGCTGCGGCACGAAGAGCATCTCGCCATCGGCATTGACGAACGCACGCCGCTCCATCGAGCGGCCCGCCAGGTACACATGCGCCGCCACCCCGGCCTGCGCGTCCGCATCGCCGTTGGCGGCCAGCGTGTGGATGCCGTCGATGAAGTCGATGTCGGCCACGTCGGCGGGCAACGCCATGGGATGCCAGCGCAGCGGCTCGGGCGAGACGGCCATGGCGCGGTCGCCGCCGGTCTGCCAATGGCCGCCAGCGCGATAGGGCTGGTAGCGGCCCGCCACGACCGAGGGGCGGCGGCGGTACAACCAGCTGCGGCGGTTCTCGTGGCGCGGCGCGGTGAAGGCGGTGCCAGAGATCAACTCCGGATACAGGTCGAAGGGCGCGCGCTGCGGGCTGTTGCGGCCGCGCGGCAATGCGCCGGCCACGGCCTCGGTGGCGTACTCGTTGCCGAAACCGCTCTGATATTGGCGCTCGTCGGTATGGGAAGAACTCATGGCTTGGCTCCGGATTCGGAAGAGGAGGAAGGCTTGGCTGCAGGCATGGCCTCGCGCGCGGCGATCAACGCTTCGCGCAGCACGGGCATGCTGCCGATGTGATTGGCCAGCAGCAGAACGAGTCGCGCATTGAGCGCGTGGCTTTGATCGGAGCTCAGGCCTTGGTGGGTCTCGATCAGCGCCTCGTAGAAGTCGTCCGGCGCACCCAGGTTGAGCTGGGTGATGAGCTGAGGCGCGGCGGTGGTTGAAGTGGCTGTCATGGGCGTGGGCGTTGGCGTTTCTGTCATGCCGCGACGGTGGCGGCTTGTGCGGATGGCGCATGCGCCAGCGCACGGGCGAACGCGGCCTGCAGCGCGGCCGGGGCGGGAAGCCGGCGCCAGCGCGCGCTGACGTGCTGGTCGGGCCGCAGCAGGTACGTGGTGCCGCCCGTCGCGTCGTAGCGCGCTGCGGCCACGGCATGCGCCGCATCGAACGGCAGGCGCACGACGTTGATCTTCTGCGAAAGCGCCGGCGGCAGCGAGACGGGCGCATCGCCGAAGACAAGCAGGTTGAAGCGATGCGGGTCCAGCGCGCCAAGGAGCCAGCGATCCTGCGGCAGCGGCGCATCCGGCGCCACGGCGCCGGGGACCGCCGATCCACGGAAGGGCTCCTCGTCCGGCGTGGACAGCGGCGAGTCCGCCAGCACCGTCGCGGTCGACAGTCGCCCGCTGTTGACCAGCGAACGCGCGAAAGGATGGTGCGGCGACAGCGCGAGCACGGCATCGCGGAACAACCGGCTCACCTCGCTCTTGGGCGTGATGAAGTCGGTGGCGCGGGTCGAATGGCGGATGTTCTCGTCGGCGGCGTATTCGCGTTCGCTGGCGTAGGTGTCGAGCAGCGCCTCCGGCGCTTCGCTTTGCAGCACGGCGGCCAACTTCCAGGCGAGGTTCTCGGCGTCCTGTACGCCCGAGTTGGCGCCGCGCGCGCCGAAGGGCGACACGCCGTGCGCGCTGTCGCCGGCGAAGAGCACGCGGCCATGCCGGAAGCTGTGCATGCGCTGGCAGGCGAAGGTGTAGACGCTGGCCCAGCCGATCTGGAAATCCAGCCCCGCCTTGCCGATGCTGTCGAGCATGGCGCGCACGCGCGGAATGATGCGCTCGTGCTGGCGCTCCAGTTGCGGATCGGCGTCCCAACCCAGCTGGAAGTCGACGCGCCACATGCCGGCCGCCTGCTTGTGCAGCAGAACGCTCTGGCCGGGATGGAAGGGCGGATCGAACCAGAAGCGACGCTCGGGCGGCATGGCGCCTGCGCCGCCGTCGGTGCCGTCCGCGTCCATCGTGATGTCGGCGATGAGAAAGCGATCTCGAAAGACGCGGCCTTCAGCCTGCAGGCCCATCAGGCCGCGCAGCGTGGAGCGCGAGCCGTCGCAGGCGCACAGGTAATCGGCGCGCAATGCGTGCGTGCCCGAAGGCGTCTCGACCGACAGCGTCACGCCGTCCGCATCCGGCGCCACGCCCACCACCTTGTGCTGCCAGCGGATCTCCAGGCCGGGCAAGCGTGCCGCCTGTTCGGCCAGCATGCCTTCGACGTAGTACTGCTGCAGGTTGATGAAGGCAGGACGGTGATGGCCGCTTTCGGGAAGCAGGTCGAATCGATAGACCTCGTCCGCGCCGAAGTACACGCGCCCCACATTCCACGACACGCCCATGTCCACCATCGGCTGTGCACAGCCGATGCGGTCGAGCACTTCGAGCGTGCGCTTGGCGAAGCAGATGGCGCGCGAGCCGGCCGACAGTTGCTGTCCTGCCTCCAGCACCACCACCGGCACCTTCTTGCGCGCCAGATCGATCGCCAGCGCCAGGCCGACGGGGCCCGCTCCCACGACGATCACCGGATGCCGGGCCGCCTGCGCCGCATCCTCGTCCGCATGCCTTTCGTAGTCGAAACGCAGCGCCTGATAGTCCAGATCCGGCTCGGCACGCACCAAGTCCGGCAAATCACGAAGCTTCATGGAACACGTCTCCATCGTTTTTCCACGGCCCGGCACGAAGGGCTCGGGCCTCTCGCAGCCCCACCCGCGCAGCAGGAGGGGCGGGCGAAGCACGCAGTGCGCAGCCTGGGGCGATCAGCCCTCCAGGCTCTTCCACATCTCGACGTCCCGCTCGGCCGTCCAGACGCGCGGATCGGGATGACGCGTGGCCTCGTCGTAGGCGCGGCTCACGTCGAAGGGCATGCAGTGATCGAAGATCACCCAGTGGCCGTACTTGGGCTTGAGCTTTTCATACGCCTCCTTGTAGACCGTGCCCAGGTCCTTGCCCGCCCTGGCGCTGTCGGCCACGGCGGCATGCAGGTCGACGATGAAGTCGCGCGTGCCCTTCAAGCCCTGGGCCACTTCGGCGGGCGTGTTCAGCGCCGCGCCACGGCCGGGCACCAGCGCCACGGGCTCCATGGCGGCGATGTTGTCCAGCGTCTTGGGCCACTCCTGGAAGTACGCGTCGCCGGCATAGGGCGTGGCGTCGAACTCCACCAGGTCGCCGGAGAAAAGGATCTTCTGCTGCGGCAGCCAGGCCACCGTGTCGCCCTTGGTGTGCCCGCGGCCCAGCTGGATCAGTTGCACTTCGAGCTTGCCCAACCAGATGGACATCTTTCCCTGGAAGGTCATGGTCGGCCAGGTCAGGCCCGGCGGCACGGACTCGACCGACTGGAACAGGCGCGGGAAGCGGCCGATTTCGCTGGCCTTGTCCTGCTCGCCGCGCTCGACGATCAGGTCGTAGGTGTCGCGGCTGGCAATGATGTGCTCGGGCTTGTAGCCGGATGCGCCCAGGACGCGCACCGCGTGGTAGTGGCTCAGCACCACGAACTTGATGGGCTTGTCGGTCACCTCGCGGATGCGCCGGATCACGTCCTGCGCCATGACCGGCGTGGCCTGGGTGTCGATCACCATCACCGCGTCGTCGCCGATGATGACGCCGGTGTTCGGGTCGCCTTCGGCCGTGTAGGCATAGGCGTTGTCCGAAAGCTTGGTGAAGCTCACCTTCTTGGCTTCGAGGTCGGCTTGGCTGGCAAAGGCTTTCTTGGCGGGCTGGCTCACGCTTGTCTCCTTGTTGGGTCGTGGTGGCGGGTTGGCGTTTGACTAAACAGAATGCATTTGTCGAAAGCGAACGGGACGCAGTTTAGGCCCGAAATCAGTTAATGTCTAATCCCTTTGGTATTGGCGAACATCACAACGTGGGCTTGGCACTTGGCAATGGGCAACACAACGAAAAGCGGCAAGGCGGCCGACCCCGGCACCCCTACTGACCAGGAACTCGCGACCGATGCACGCGGGGCCGCCCAGCGTGGCATCCAGAGCATCGAGGTCGGCGGGCAACTGCTGCGCGCGCTGGTGCACCATGGGCGCTCGCTCGCCCTCAAGGACCTGGCGCGCGAGGCCGACATGACGGCAGCCAAGGCGCACCCGTATCTGGTCAGTTTCGGTCGTCTCGGCCTGATCGAGCAAGACCCCGGCAATGGCCATTACCAGCTTGGGCCCTTGGCCTTGCAACTGGGACTGATCAGCCTGCAGCAGGCGAACCCGGTGCAGGTGGCAGGGTCGTTGGCGGCGCAACTGGCGCAGACCATCGGCCAGACGGTGGCCATCGTGGTGTGGGGTGCGCGGGGCGCGACCATTGTTCAGATTGCCGAATCGCCGACGCCGGTGCACGTGAACATGCGGCACGGCACGGTGTTCTCGCTGACGGAGACGGCATCGGGCAAGCTGTTCGGCGCGTTTCGCGATCCTGCCGAGGTGCAGCACCTGCTGGAAGACGAGCGCATGCGTGCGCAGCGGCGCCGGCAGGACGCGGCGAGCAGCCAAGGCGACGGCGCCACCGGCGCCATGCCCAACCCGCTGGGCATGCCTGCCGTACGCCCGCTGCCAAGCTGGGAGGCCTTCTCGGCGCAACTGGAAGAAGTGCGCCAGCGTGGCCTGTCGCGCTCGCAGGGCGAGGTCATTCCCGGCGTCAACGCGATGGCCGCGCCGGTGTTCAATCACGCGGGCGAGATGGTGCTGGCTCTCACGGCCATCGGCCCGGCGGGCGTGTTCGACATCGATTGGGACGGCCCGGTGGCGCAAGCCATGCGCGATTGCGCGCGGGCGATTTCCCAGCGGCTTGGCGCGCGGTGAAACGCGGCCAATACCGCCGACGCGCATGGGGTGCAACCCCGTAGGCATTGACGATACGCTTGCCTAGACTGACCGTTTTTGAAGCCTTTCCTTCAGGAGACAAGAATGTTCAGCCGCCGCCCCCTGTTCTCCCTTTCCCTCCTGGCCGCCGCGGCAGCGGCCCTGGCCCCGATCGCTGTCCACGCCCAGGCCGCTGCCTGGCCGACCAAGACGATCCGCGTCCTGGTGGGCTCGCCGCCGGGCGGGCCCTCGGACATCACTTCGCGCCTGTTTGCCGAGCAGCTACAAAAGCGCACCGGGCAGGCGGTGGTCGTCGAGAACAAGCCCGGCGCCGGCAACAACCTGGCGGCAGGCGTGGTCGCTCAATCCGAGCCGGACGGCTACACGCTGGTCGTCAGCCCCGACACGGTGGTCACCACCAACCCGCTCGTATATCGCAACATGCCCTTCGATGCCAAGAAGGACCTGTTGAATGTCTCGATCCTCGCCAGCTTCACGCAGCTGCTGGTGTGCAACCCCAAGGTCAAGGCCGATACGGTGCCCGAACTCGTGGCGCTGACCAAGACGCAGCCGATGACCTACGCCTCGGGCGGACCGGCAGTACCCGGCCACTTGGCCGCAGAGATGTTCCTTCAGAAGACCGGCGCGCGCATGCAGCACATTCCGTACAAGGGCCCTGCCCCAGCCACCACGGCCGTGCTGGCTGGCGAGGTGGATTGCGGCTTCCTGGCCACGCCCACGGTCATGCCGCAGGTGCAGGCCGGTCGCCTGAAGGCGCTGGCGGTGTCGTCGGCCGAGCCGTCGGAGCTGGCCCCGCAGGTGCCGCCGCTGGCCAAGGCGCTCAACCAGAAGGACTTGGACATCAGCTTCAAGCTCGTGCTGCAAGCTCGTCGCGGCACGCCGGCGCCGGTGGTGGCCGCGCTCGAGCAGCATGCCGCGGCCATCATGGCCATGCCCGAGATCCAGGCGCGCCTGCGCAATGTCGACCTGAAGGCCGTCGGCAGCACCAGCGCCCAGGCCGAGCGCACCATGCAGCAGGAAATCGCACGCTGGGCACCGGTGGTGAGCCAGCTGGGCCTGAAGATGGATTGAACCGGCTCAGGCCGGTTTCATGAAGCCGACATCGCGCGCGTAGCTGTGCGACACACCGCCGATGTCGATGCCGCCAGCGCCGAAGTTGCTGAGGTTGGGCAGGATCTCCAGCAGTTGCGCGTCGTTCAGCCCGAACCACTTGCCCATGGTCGCGCCGTACTGGTCCACCGACGTGGTGGGGATGAGGCGGCCCTGGCCCACATGGCCGTCGTAGCCTTCCAGGCCGCTCTTGTTTTCAACGCTGACGGGCGGCGGCGCGCCGTAGATGGCCCCGCCCTTGACCGCGCCACCCGCGATGAAGTGATGGCCGCCCCAGCCGTGGTCGGTGCCGTCGCCGTTGGAGCTGAGCGTGCGCCCGAAGTCCGACGCGGTGAAGGTGGTCACCTTGCCGGCCACGTCCGCCGGCAGCATCTTCGTGTGGAAGTCCGAGATGGCCTGCGACAGCTGCTGCAAGAGCGGCCCCTGGCGCGCGATGAGGTTGTCGTGCAGGTCGAAGCCGCCCAGCGAGACGAAGAACACCTGCCGCCTGGCACCGAGGCTGGTGCGGCCTCGAATGAGCCGCGCGACCATGCCCAGCTGTCGATGCAGGCCGGTGTCCGGATAGTCGCCGCTGGCACCGAAGGTGAAGGACGTCCCGATGGCGCCGTTGACTTGCCCTTCTGCGTTGACCGCACGCTGCATCACCTTGACGTATTCATCTTCCAGCGTGTGTGCGCTGCGCTTCTGCGTGAGCTGCGCCATCGCCTGCCTCACTGTCTCGGAGCCGAACACGCTGCCCGTCCCGCTGGCGCTTTCGACCTTCACGGCGCCCGCCGTTGCCACCTGGTATTGCAGCGCGCTGGTGCCCGACAGAAAGACGGCATTGCCCGCCACCGAAATGCAGGTGAACAATGAACCGGCGTTGTTGTTCAACATGACGTCGGCGATCTTGCCCCCCCAGCCGACGATGGCCCCCTCGGGCGATGAACTCTGCCACGTCGACTGCTGGTCGTTGTGCGAAAAAAGATTGGACGGCACCGGGTACAGCGTCTTGTTGCTGTGCTCGTACAGCGAACGGTTGAGCGGCACGATGAGCGGCCCCACGTTGAGTTGCACGGCCAGTGTGCCGGCGTCGAACATCGCCTTCATCGCCGTCATCGACGGATGCAGCGCGTATTGCCGCCCGGCCGGCAGCGCCTCTGCGGGGTCGAGCTGCGTCGCTGCCAGCGCCCTGCGGGCAATGGCGATGCCGCCAGTCCCTCGCCGACTTCGGATGGCGGCGTATCGCGCATGGCTGGCTTGGTCGTAGGTGACCACGGTGTTGGCGTAGTCACAGCCGCCACCAAGAAAGACGCACACGAGCGCCTTGTAGTCGCTGGCGTTCTGCGCGGCCGCTTCGCCCATCACGGACAAGATCGACGCGAAAGGCATGGCCGAACCGGCCATCGCGAGCGCGCCGCTTCGGCGCAGGAAGGCGCGGCGGGTATGGCCCTGGGGGTCGATCACGTGCATCGCGTGCTTCCTCTTATTTCTGAACCAGGTATTCGGGGCAACCCATGACCAACAGAATGCCGGCGAAGATGCGGTTGTCGCGATTGCTTTCTCCACTGGCCGCCTCCGGCGTGCCCAGCGCGGTCTTGATGACGTTGACCGTGGCGGTGGAAAGTTGCCCCGCGCACAGCAGCAGGTTCAGACGATCGACCAGTGCCGAGGCGTCCAGCGCCAGCCTGCGCTCCGCGCCATAGTCGGGCATGAGATCGCCGGCGGCCAGGCCGTCCGAGATGACCGCCTGCATCCGGTTGACGTAGGTGCAGACGCTGGCTTCGCTCACCAGCTGGAACTCGGGCGCCACCATGCGGTTGACGGCGATGGCGGTGGAAGGCGGGACGAAGCCCGGCCGGAAGAAGTTGAAGACTGAGGGCGAGCGCAGCGGGCTTTGCCCGAGGTTGGTGATCGCGGAGGTGTCGCCCACCTTCCAGGTGTCGGTGGCAGAGCCGACCTTGAAGGTGCGCGCCCATTGCACCAGGCGCAGCATCGGTTCGCGCAGGCGCCCGAAGTTGGGGTCTGACAGGCCAGCCGGCGCGCGCGCCTCGTTGTCCAACAGCACGGCGGCAAACACGCTGCGCATGTCGCCACGCACGCCAGCGCCGTTGTCGGCGAACACGGTCGCCACGCGGCCCACGTAGCCCGGGCTGGGATTGCTGGTCACCAGCCGTTGGATCAACTGGCGGCCGATGAAGGGGCCGACGTTCGGATGGTTGAACAAGGTGTCGAGCGCGATCCTGAGCGCCGTCTTGCCGTCGGTGCCCGCCGGCACCGACGCGCCCAGGAAGTTGGCCGCCAGCGTGGAATGGCGCGTCGGCATCAGCCTCATGGGGCGCGTTGTCCAGCCGTTGCTCACGCCGCGCCTGCCGGAGGCCGGCGCCGCGAAGGCGTTCATCTCCGACGGATCGATGTCCAGCTCGTAACCGGTGAAGACGCGCGCAAGCTGACTCACATCGTCCTGCGAATAAGTCGGCAGTGGGCGCCCATCGGCGCTGCGTCGTGGTTGGCCGTTCGGCTCCAGTTGCACCAGGCCGATGGTCATCAGCTGCATGACCTCGCGCGCGTAGTTCTCGTCGGGTTGACGGCCGTCGTCGTCCTCCTTCTGGTTGCCCCGGGTATTGAGGTACATGCCCATCGCCGGGTTGAGCGTGATGGCTTCGAGCAGGTCACGGAAGTTGCCGCTCGCGCCATCCACCAGCGTGTCCCAGTACTGGGCCATGGCGAACTCTGGCCATGAAGCATTGATGTCGTTGGCCGAGACCACGAAGATCTCCGACAGCGCCAATGCCAGTCGCTTGCGCAGGCTGTCGGGCGACGCCATGAGCTGTTGCCAGACCATGTTGTCGACCCCGATTTCAGGCGTCTTCAGGCCTTTGCTCGCCAGCCATGCCCAGCCGCCTTGCGTGGGCGCGGCATCGAACTGCGACGCCAGCCACGGCAGGTAGCCCTGGTTGCGCACGGCGGCGATCTGCGCGTCGTCGGCCCATCCCTGCGCGTGGATCAGAAAGCGCGCGGCCTCGACGTCGCTCTTGGCCGCGGCGTAGGCGTAACCGCGTCCGGTCGGCGAGTTCGCCAAGGGCGCGAGTGAGCCTGCCGAGTTTGTCGTCCGGGCGGTCGTTGCTTGCGGGGATGCGGCGGCATCACCACCGCCACCGCACGCAGGGAGAAGGCCTGCCGACATCGCCAAAGCGATCGATGTCGAGGGACGGTGAGGACCGGACGAGCTCGGCACAGGCGCCGAGTCCAGGATGACGACCTTCGCACCCGTCGGGCGGACGAATCCGCCCATGGGCGCTGCTGGCGCGTTGTGTCCCGCGCCCTGTTCGACCCGCTTCATTGCACTCCCTTTTTTTTCTTGGACGCAGAGCGTCAAGACATGGGGGAGGAGCAAGCGGCGTGCCCAAACGTCATACGCGTTCCGGCACCTGCAAGTGTTGACTATGGTTCTCGCTGGCGATGTGCGTTGTGACTTTTTTGTCTTCTCTTCGGACGCGCCGTGTCAGGCCGGCTTCATGAATCCGACATCGCGCGGGTAGCTGTGCGACACACCGCCGATGTCGATGCTGCCCGCGCCGAAGTTGCTCAGGTTGGGCAGGATCTCCAGCAGTTGCGCGTCGTTCAGCCCGAACCACTTGCCCATGGTCGCGCCGTACTGGTCCACCGACGTGGTGGGAATGAGGCGGCCCTGGCCCACATGGCCGTCGTAGCCTTCCAGGCCGCTCTTGTTCTCCACGCTCACCGGCGGCGGCGCGCCGTAGATGGCCCCGCCCTTGACCGCGCCACCCGCGATGAAGTGGTGGCTGCCCCAGCCGTGGTCGGTGCCGTCGCCGTTGGAGCTGAGCGTGCGCCCGAAGTCCGAAGCGGTGAAGGTGGTCACCTTGCCAGCCACGTCCGCCGGCAGCATCTTCGTGTGGAAGTCCGAGATGGACTGCGACAGCTGCTGCAAGAGCGGCCCCTGGCGCGCGATGAGGTTGTCGTGCAGGTCGAAGCCGCCCAGCGAGACGAAGAACACCTGCCGCCTGGCACCGAGGCTGGTGCGGCCTCGAATGAGCCGCGCAACCATGCCCAGCTGTCGATGCAGGCCAGTGTCCGGATAGTCGCCGCTGGCACCGAAGGTGAAGGGCGTCCCGATGGCGCCGTTGACTTGCCCTTCCGCGTTCACTGCCCGCGTGGTGACGACGCCGTATTCGTTCTCCAGCGTATGCGCGCGCGTCTTCTGCGTGAGCAGAGACATGGCCTCGCGGACCTTGGTGGAACCGAACACGCTGCCGGTGCCACTCATGCTGTTGATCTTCACCGCGCCGCCGGTGCCCACCTGGTACTGCAGCGCGTGGTCGCCCGAAAGAAACACCGCATTGCCCGCTACCGAGATGCAGGTGAACAGCGAATTGGTGTTGCCGCCCAGGACAATGTCGCCGATGTTGCCGCCCCAGCCGACGGTCGAGCCTTCGGGGCGGGAGCTTTGCCACGTCGATTGCTGATCGTTGTGCGAGAACAGCTTGGGCGGCACCGGGTAGAGCTTCTTGTTGCCGTTGTTGTAGAGCGCGCGGTTGAGTGGAATGACCAGCGGCCCGACGTTGAGCTGCACGGCGGCGGTTCCGGCGTCGAACATCGCCTTCATCGCCGTCATCGACGGATGCAGCGCATATTGCCGGCCGTCGGGCAGCGCGGTGGACGGCGTGAGCGCGGTGGCGGCCAGCGCGTCCTTGGCGATGGCGATGCCGCCCGACGCCTGTGCAACCCGGATCGCGGTGTATTTGGCGTGGCTCGCATCGTCGTAGGTGATCACGGTGTTGCCGTAGTCGCAGCCACCGAACAGGAAGACGCACACCAGCGCCTTGTAGTCGTCGCCGGGCGCGCTCTGGGCCGCGGCTTCGCCCATCGCGGCCAGTGTCATGGCGAAGGGCATGGCGGAGCCGGCCATGGCGAGTGCGCCGCTGCGGCGCAGGAAGGCGCGGCGGGTATGGCCCTGGGGGTCGATCACGTGCATCGCGTGCTTCCTCTTATTTCTGAACCAGGTACTCGGGGCATCCCATCACCAGCAGGATGGCGGCGTAGATGCGGTTGTTTCGGCTGCTCTCGCTGCTACTGGCCGTGAGCGCGGGTGTGCCCAGGGCGTTCTTGATGACGCCCAGCGAATCCGCCGACAACTGCCCGGCGCACAACAACAGGTTGAGCCGGTCCACGAGCGCCGATGCGTCCAGCACCAGTGCCTTCTCGGCGCTGTAGTCGGCCAGCACGTCCTTGCTCGCGAAACCGTTGGGGATCACGTTCTGCATGAAGTTGAGGTAGCTGCCCACGCTGGTCTCGTTCACCAGCTGGAACTCGGGCGCCACCATCCCGTTGCCGGCGATGGCGGTCGACGGCGGCACGTAGCCGGGCCGGAAGAAGTTGAAGACCGAAGGCGATCGCAAGGGGCTCTGGCCCAGGCTGCTCGTGTTGCTGGAGGTGTCGCCCACCTTCCAGGTGTCGGTGGCGGAACCGACCTTGAAGGTGCGCGCCCATTGCACCAGGCGCAGCATCGGTTCGCGCAGGCGCCCGAAGTTGGGGTCTGACAGGCCAGCCGGCGCGCGCGCCTCGTTGTCCAGCAGCACGGCGGCAAACACGCTGCGCATGTCGCCACGCACGCCGGCGCCGTTGTCGGCGAACACGGTCGCCACCCGGCCCACGTAGCCCGGGCTGGGGTTGCTGGTCACCAGCCGTTGGATCAACTGGCGGCCGATGAAGGGGCCGACGTTCGGATGGTTGAACAAGGTGTCGAGCGCGATCCTGAGCGCCGTCTTGCCGTCGGTGCCCGCCGGCACCGAAGCGCCCAAAAAGTTGGCCGCCAGCGTGGAATGGCGCGCCGCGAACAGCGCCATCGGCCGGGTGGTCCAGCCGTTGCCATCCACGGCCGTGGTGGAACCGGACGGCATGAACGCCCCCTTGTCCCCGGCCTGGATGTCCAGGTCGTAGCCCGTGAAGACACGGGCGAGGTTGGTCACGTCGTCCTGGGTGTAGCTTTCGAGTGGCGTGCCGTCGGCAGCGCGTCGAGGCTGGCCGTTGGCCTCGAGTTGCACCAGGCCGATCGTCATCAGCTGCATGACCTCGCGCGCGTAGTTCTCGTCCGGCTGGCGGCCCTTGTTGTCCTCCTTCTGGTTGCCCTTGGTGTTGAGGTACATGCCCATCGCCGGGTTGAGGCTGATGGCTTCGAGCAGGTCGCGGAAGTTGCTGCTCGCGCCGGCCACCAGCGTGTCCCAGTACTGAGCCATGGCGAACTCCGGCCAGTACGAGCCCACGTCGTTGGCCGAGACCACGAAGATCTCCGACAACGCCAGGGCCAGCCGCTTGCGCAGGCTGTCTGGCGAGGCCATGAGCTGCTGCCAGATCATGTTGTTGACGCCGGTGTCGGCCGCCTTCAGGCCCTTGCCTGCCAGCCACGACCAGCCGCCCTGCGTCGGCGCGGCATCGAACTGCGACGCCAGCCACGGCAGGTAGCCCTGGTTGCGCACGACGGCGATCTGCGCCTCGTCGGCCCAACCCTGCGCCTGGATCAGGAAGCGGGCGGCCTCGACGTCGCTTTTGGCGGCGGTGTACGCATAGCCGCTGCCGGTGGGCGAATTCCCCAAGGCGGCGAGGGAGCCGGCCGAGTCCGTCGTGCCGGTGCTCGCGCCGGGGGATGCGCCGCCATCACCACCGCCTCCGCCTCCGCAGGCGGCCAGTAGCGCGCTGACCGCCAGGGCAGCGGCAGGCGCGCGCAACGTCGCATCGGGCGCGGTCTCCACCGCGTCCTGGGTCTCCTGGTCCATGTGCGTCCTTCTCCTCGGCGCCGTGCGCCGGTCGGGACGTCAGGAGGCAAGCGGCGTGCCCACGCGCAGCCGCAACGCTCTGATTAACCAAGTGATGACCAAGGTACTCAAGGACAACAAAGTTTGTGACTTTTTTTGTCCTTCATCCCTTCATCGGAGCAAAGACGTGACAGCCTGTGTCGCTCTGCCGGCCGCCAGGTGGGCGGCGCAAGGACATGGCGTGTCAGCTCGGGAGGCCGATCAGGCGGTCTTGGCCGCTTCCAGCAGGTCGCGGGTGCGGATGGCTTCGCGGCGCGCGGCGGCTTCGTAGTCGCTGCCGTCGGATGCGTAGAGGATGGCGCGCGACGAACTCACGACGATGGGCGCGTCGGGCCGCCAGCCGGCCTTGACGGTTGCAACCGCGTCGCCGCCCTGTGCACCGACGCCGGGGATCAGCAGTGGCGCCGTCGGCGCGAGTTGGCGGACCCGCTCGATCTCGGCCGGGTAGGTCGCCCCCACCACCAGCCCCAGCTGGCCGTTGAGGTTCCAGGGCCCCTGAACCAGCTTCGCGACGTGCTCGTACAGCAGGGGCTGCCCGTCCACGCTCGCCAGGCGCTGGGCCTGCAGGTCGTCACCGCCGGGGTTGCTGGTGCGGCACAGCAGGAACGCGCCCTTGCCTTCGTACTTGAGGTAGGGCGCGACCGAGTCGTAGCCCATGAAGGGCGACAGCGTGACGGCGTCGGCACCGTAGCGCTCGAAGGCTTCGACCGCGTACTGCTGGGCCGTGGAGCCGATGTCGCCACGCTTGGCATCCAGGATGACCGGCACGTGCGGCGCGTTGCGATGCATGTGCTGGATCAGGTGCTCCAGCTGCGTCTCGGCCCGGTGCGCCGCGAAGTAGGCGATCTGCGGCTTGAAGGCGATGGCCAGGTCGGCGGTGGCGTCGACGATGCGTGCGCAGAAGTCGTAGATGCGGCTGGCATCGCCCTTGAGGCCGGCCGGAAAACGCGAAGGCTCGGGGTCGAGGCCAACACACAACAGCGAACGGTTTTGCTGGGCCGCGCCGTGCAGCTGGTCAAGAAAATTCATGGGGCCCGATTGTAGGTGGCGCTCAGTGGCAACCCTGATGGGCCGGGAATGGCGGCAGCGCTCAGCCCGGCGCGCTCAGCCTGGGAAACGAGCGGCCGCCAGGCACAGGTCGGCCCAGGCCTTCGCCTTGGCGGACGCGTTCTTCAGCAGGAAGGCTGGGTGGTAGCTCGCCACGACTTGCGCGGTGCCCGAATCGTCCAGCGGCTGCGCCTGTCCGCGCAGCTTGCCGATCGGCCCTTCGCGTTGCAGCAGGGCCTGGGCCGCGAGCGGACCGAGGGCCAGCACCATGCGCGGCGCCAGCGGGCGCACCTCGGCGCCGTAGACCTCGTTCCAGTCGCGGGGCATGCCGTCACCCGACTGGGCGGCGCCGCGATGCAGGCGCACCAGGTGGACCGGCACCGTGCCAGCGTGCAGTTGAAGGGCACGCAGCATGGCTTCGAGCAGGCGGCCCTCGTCGCCGGACAAGGCGTCGTCGGCATGCCGGCCCAGGGCATCCGGCGCCATGTCGGCCACCACCAGCCATCCGCCGGTGCCTTGCGCGCTGCCCAGCAGATGGCGGGGCGAATCGGCCAGCAAGGCCTGGGCGCCGGGCATGAGCACGGTCGCCGGGCGCGGCGTGGCCGCTGTCGGTTGTGTGTGCGCCGGTTTGGCCGGCTGGGGCGCAGGCGCCCTTTCGGCCAACGGGGCGGCGACGTCCGCGCGCTCTGCAAGGGCCGCTTCCACAAGCGCGGCCAGAGGCATGTCGGGCGCCGGCGCCGAAGAAACGGTGGGCTGCGCCGTCGAGTCCGCATCGGCCGGCTCCGTCTGCCGCGCCGTGCGGGCCGCGATGCGCTGCAGGTCGGCCATCCAGTCCAGGCGCACGCCCATGGCGTCCAGCATGGCCAACTGCCGCGCATCGAGCGCGAACAGGCGCGGCTTTGCGGCGCCGTCGATCACATCCTGCTCCTGCGTCACTTCAGGCCACCCCAGGCGCTCTCGCGCTCGTCGAGCCGCAGGCTCATGACGATGGCGTCTTCGCGGTTCTGTCCGAAGGCAGGGTAGTAGCCCTTTCGGAGCCCGACCTGGCGAAAGCCCTGGCGTTTGTAGATGTCCAGAGCGCGCTGGTTGCTCTGGCGCACTTCGAGCCAGAGCCACATGGCCCCCTGCCCGCGCGACCATCCGCGAAGCGCGGCGAGCATCAGCGGCGCCCAGCCCTGTCGCTGGTATTCCGGCGCGACGGTGATGTTGAGCAGGTGCACCTCGTCCACGCCCTTCATGGCGATGAAATAGCCCAGAACCTCCGGGCCGGCGACCAGGGTCTGACAGTGATAGCCGACCGCCAGCGAGTCGGTGAAGTTGCCGCGCGACCAAGGGTGCGAATAGGCGCGCTGCTCGATGGCACAGACGGCGTCGAGCCGATCGAGCGTCATGGGCTCCAGGCGGGCTTCAAATGAATCGAGGACGGCACTCATGATGTGGATGGTGGCAGCGCCGCGGTCTTCGCGGCTTCCCGTTCGGCGGTAGTCAACGCCACTTTATCGCGGACATAGAGCGGCCAGGCCTGCGCCGGGGCCACATCCAGTCCCTGCGCCAGCAAGCCGGGCGCCAGTCGAAGGAGGGCTGATGCCGTCGGCAGCGCCTCGACCCGCGCGAGGCCGCCGGGCAATTGCGCGTCATAGGCACCGAAGGCGTTGCCGGCCAGCGTCCAGCCTTCGGCGGCCTGCACCTGCTCGGGCGAAAGCAACTGCGGATCGGCCGGCAGCGGCGCGTCGCCCTCGGGCACGCCGGTGAAGTCATAGTGCGCCGCATAGACCTGCGACATGCGCGCGTCCAATAGCGCGACCACGCGCTGCGCGCCATGGCGATGCCGGGCTTCCTCCGCCACGGCCAACAGCGTGTCGACCGGCAGCACGCGAACGCCCGCGCCGAACCCCAGGCCCTGCGCCACCGAACACGCGGTGCGCAGGCCGGTGAAGGATCCGGGGCCGCGTCCGAAGGCGATCGCGTCCAGCGATGCCAGTTCGAGCCCGGCCTCGGCCAGCAGCGACTGGATGAGCGGCAGCAGCGTCGATGACGACTGCGCGCCACCCGCGCCTTCGCGCACGATCGTCCGATCGCCGTGTTGCACGGCCACCGACAGCGTCTCGGTGCTGGTGTCGAAGGCCAGCAGGCGATGCATGGATTTGCTCATGGCCTCAGGCTCCGCCGGGCGCCGGCATGGGACGCAGTGCCGCGCGCTGAACGCCGAACAGGATGCCGGCCGTGACCAGCACCAAGCCCGCAAGAAGGTTCCAGTACAGCGGCTCGCCCAGGAAGATCACGGCACCGGCGGCCGAAAGGCCCGGCACGAGCGAGGTGATCATGGTGGACCGTACCGGGCCGAAGTACTGGATCATGCGTGTGAAGCTGATGCCCGAGATGACCACCGACCCCACGCCTTGCATCAGCATCTGAAAGACGAATTCGCCCCACGGCGCGTGGCCGAGGTTGGAACGCACGGCACCCAGCGCTGCCAGCACGCCGTAAACCGGCAGGAAGGTCAGCACCGCGAACACCGTCAGCGCGATGGTGGCGCGCACCGCGTCCAGCCCGAAGCGGCGCGCGATCACGCTGTAGCAGGCCCAGCTGAAGGCGGCGCTCATGAAGAGCAAGTCGCCTTTCCAGACGTCGCCGCCGTCGCCGAAGGCATGCAGCAGGCTGCGCCCGCCGACGATCAGGTCGCCGGCCACGATCAGCGCAAGGCCCATGGCGCGCGTGGGCGTGATGCGGTCGTGCAGGAAAACGGCTGCCAGCAGGGCGGTCCACAGCGGCAGGCTGCCGGGCATCAGCACCGACGCATGGCCGGCGGGAGCGAAGAAGAACCCCGAATACGCCAGCACCGCATAGATCACGCCGGCCAAGGCGCCGATCAGCGCCGTGATGCGCAGTGGCAAGGGCGACAGGCCGAAGAGCGAGCCGGCCGTCTGGCCCTGCGCGCGCAGGCGGCGCACGAGCCACCAGCCCCACGGCACCAGCACCACGCCGGCCCCGCAGATTCGCGCGAAGGTGAGGTCGAGCGGGGTGAGCGAACCCGAGGCGGAGGCCCGGGCGATCACGATGAAGGCCGTCCAGACCGCGACGGTGACGACGGCGGATCCGATGCCGATGGCGCGTGGGGACAGACGGGGGGCGGGCGCGGAGGGCTCGGCAAGGGGCATCGGGCGATTATCCCGGCCCGGATAATGGGCCGCATGCCCACGGCCATTTCCGCTAGCTCCCGCTTCGCAGCAAGCCGCTGCGCCTTTTCCTTCCCATCGTCGCTCCGCCCCGCCTCGGCGGCCATTGGCCAGGTGGCCGTTGGTCTGGCGCTTGTGCTGTGCGCCAGCCTGGCCTGCGCGCAGGACTCGGATGCCCATGCGCGGCAACCCATCGCCGCTTCCGCGGGCACGGGCCAGATGGTGGCGCTGCCGCCCGAAGTCGAAGCCGCGCTGGTCCAGGCCAAGGTGCCGGTCGACGCCGTGTCCTTCTTCGTGGCAGACGCCGAGGGACAGCAGGCGCCACGCCTGGCCTGGCGCAGCCAGGCGCCGATGAACCCGGCGTCGGTGATGAAGCTCATCACCACCTTCGCGGGCCTGGACATCCTGGGCCCGGCCTTCGTCTGGAAGACGCCCGTCTACATCGACGGCCAGGTGCGCAACGGCACGCTGGAGGGCAACCTCTACATCCGCGGCAGCGGCGACCCCAAGCTGGTGATCGAGCGCCTGTGGCTGCTGCTTCGCCGCGTGCAGGCCATGGGCATCACGCGCATCCGCGGCGACATCGTCCTCGACCGCAGCGCCTTCGACACCGGCGAGCCCGATCCAGGCGCCTTCGACGGGCGTCCGCTCAAGTCGTACAACGCCGGCGCCGACGCGCTCCTGGTCAACTACAAGACGGTGGTGCTGCGTTTTGCGCCCGACCCTGCCGGGCGTGTGGCCCGACTCAGCGCCGAGCCGCCGCTTTCGGGCGTGGACATTCCGGCCAGCGTGCCCTTGTCCAACAGCAAGGGCTGCGGCAACTGGCGGGCGGCGTTGCGCGCGGACTTCCAGAGCGCCCGCTTTTCCTTTGGCGGCGGCCTGCCCGCCGAATGCGGCGACGTCGCATGGCCGCTGGCCTATCCGGAGCCGGCGAGTTTTGCCGCGCGCGCGGTGGCCGGCCTGTGGAGCGAGATGGGTGGCAGCGTGGGCGGCGCGGTGCGCGACGGGCGAATTCCCCAAGGCCTTGCGCCTGCCTTCGAAACCGAATCGCCGCCACTCGCCGAGGTGGTGCGCGACATCAACAAGTACAGCAACAACGTGATGGCCGACCAGCTCTTCCTCACGCTGGGCTTGCAGCAGCGCCGTCGCGGGACCTTCGGCGCTTCGCGCGGCGTCATGCGCCAGTGGTGGAACGACCGCATGGGGACCGGCGACGGCGGGCCGCTGGTCGACAACGGTTCGGGCCTGTCGATGGAAGGCCGCGTGACGGCCGGCGGCCTCGCGCACATGCTGCAGGTGGCCTGGCGTTCACCCGTCATGTCGGAGCTGATGGCCTCGCTGCCAGTCGTCGGCGTCGACGGCACCTTGCGCCGGCGCAACCTGCGATCGGGTGCCACGGCGCACCTCAAGTCGGGCACGATGCCCGAGTACGGCGTCTCCGGCCTGGCCGGCTACGTCGATGGCAACAGCGGCCGCCGCTACGTCCTGGTCGCGCTGGCCAACCATGCCAATGCGGCGGCGGCGCGCTCCGCCTTCGATGCGCTGGTGGATTGGACAGCCACGGACAACTGAGGGACATCCGCGGTTTGCGCCGCCCGGGTGGGGGCGACAGAATGTCTCGGCGTCCATGAAGGCCGCAACAAGTCCAACAAGATGGAGACAAAATGAAGCTTCGATCCCTGGCCAGCCTGGCCCCCTTGCTGTTCCTGGCCGCGTGCGGCGGAGGCAGCGACCACGCAAGCACGGCACCCGGCACGCTCAAGGAGCCCCCGACCACGCTCGCCACGCTGACCCAGGCGCAGATCGACGCCTCGACCAAGAGCAGCGGGCTTCAGGCGTTGAGCGGTCCGGCGCAGTGCGAGGTCAAGGTCGTGGCCCTCAACTACCGCACCCTCGGGCCGAAGAACGAAGAGACCAACGCCTCGGGTGCATTGCTGCTTCCCAGCGGCCCGACCGGCAGCAACTGCAACAACCCCGCGCCGCTGATCGCCTACGCCAAGGGCACCGATGTGCAAAAGCCCCGCACGCTGGCCAATCCGCAGGATTCCGAGACCTTCCTGCTCGCGGCCATGTATGCCGCCCAAGGCTACGCGGTGGTGGCGACCGACTACCTGGGCTACGCGAAGTCGGAGTTCCCGTACCACCCTTACCTGCATGCCGACTCGGAGGCGCGATCGGTGCTCGATTCCATTCGCGCTGCACGGCTCGCGGCGCCACAGTTCGGCGCGCTGCTTTCGGGCAAGGTGATGTTCACCGGCTACTCCCAGGGCGGGCACTCGTCGATGGCTGCGCACCGCGCCGCCGAGCGCGACGCACCGGGCGAATTCAACGTCGTGGCCGGCGCGCACCTGGCAGGGCCCTACAACCTGTCGGGCTCCTTCAAGCTGACGCAGGCCATTGCCGGCTACCAGTTCTTCGTGCCCTTCCTGATCACGTCGTGGCAGAAGGTCTACGGCGACATCTACAAGGACGTCAACACCGTCTTCAAGGCGCCCTATGCCGCCGGCATCGAGAACCTGCTGCCCAGCCCCACCTTGAACTACACGACCCTGGTGACCAGCGGCGCACTGCCCGGCGGCACGCCCAACCAGGCACGCGATGCCCTGTTCCAGAGCGCGTTCCTCACGGACGTGCAGACCAATGCATCGAACCCACTGATCCTCGACGCCAAGAAGAACGATCTGTTCGGCTGGAGCCCGCGCGCAGCCACCTTGCTGTGTGGCGGCGCCGGTGATCCGACCGTGCCGCCGGCGGTCCACATGCTGCCCATGAAGGCCGACTTCGATGCGCGTGGTGTGACGACGGTCAGCGTCGTGGACGTCGATGCTCAGGTCCAGGCGCTCTACGGCCCCGGCGGCGCGGCGCCGACGGACCCCACGAGCGCGGCATTCGCCACCTACTACGGCAGCTACCACGGCAGCTACGAGCCGCCGCTGTGCCACGCACAGGCGCGCGCGCTGTTCAACAAGGTGCGATGAAGTCCGAGGGGCCGGGCTCGCTCACGGCCCCGGCCCGAATTGGTCCGGCTACGCCGCCGCGCGCTGAAGCCGATCGCGCACGCCCTCCCAGGCGTGATCGTCCGGCGGCGTCTCGACCCAGATCAGCTTGACGCCCTGGGCATCGAAATCGCGCAACACGGCGAAGAGCATCTGCGCGGCTGCCGCCGCGTCGTCCGGCATGCGCCGGCGCAGGATGTGACCGGACTGGCTCTTGAGTTCGGCGCGCGACCAGACGGCGATGTGCCGAGCATCGGCACCCAGCACATCGAGCGCGGTCTGCAGCGCCTTGGCGTCCATCAGCCGGACCTTGGCCGAAGGCGCGTAATGGGATTCGAGCGTTCCCGAGGCGCGCGGATCGGGCGAGCCCACCTCCTGCCGGGCTCGTAAGCGTTCGCCGCAGGCGGCCTCGACCTGGGCCCGGGTGATCTGGCCGGGCCGCAGGAGCACCGGAACCCCACGGCTGCAATCGACGATGGTCGATTCGATGCCCACCTGGCACGGCCCGCCGTCCAGGATCAGGAGGTCGTCGCCGAATTCGCCCTGCACGTGCGAAGCCGTGGTGGGACTGACCCGCCCGAAGCGGTTGGCACTCGGCCCCGCCAGGCCTGGCACGCCATGGGCGGCGCAGCTTTCGAGCAGCGCCTGCGCCACCGGATGCGCGGGGCATCTCAGCCCGATCGTGTCCTGCCCGCCGGCGGCTGCCGTGGCCACGCCATGCTGGCGCGTGACGATGAGTGTCAGCGGGCCGGGCCAGAAGGCCACGACCAGCTTTTGGGCAAAGTCCGGCAGCGGCTGGGCGAAGCGCTCGACCGCCTGGGCCAGTCCGGCGCCGGCCGGAAGGTGGACGATCAGCGGATGGTCGCTGGGTCGGCCCTTGGCCGCGAAGATGCCGGCCACCGCGTCGTCGTCGGCGGCGTTGGCACCCAGTCCGTACACGGTCTCCGTCGGAAAGGCCACCAGATGGCCCGCGCGCAAGGTGCGCGCCGCTTCTTCGATGGCTTGGCCCGATTGGCCGTCCAGGATCATGCGGAAGTGACCGGCGAGGGCAGGCCGAGCAATGCCGCCGCGCGCACCGCCGTGGCACGCACCTCCGCGACGCTGGCGCCGGTGATGTTCAAGTGCCCCATCTTGCGGCCGCGCCGCGCCTCCTGCTTGCCGTACAGGTGCAGATGCGTACCCGGCAGCGCCAGCACCTGGGCCCATGGCGGCTCGGTCGCTTGAGGGCCCTTGGCCAGCCACAAGTCGCCCAGCAGGTTGAGCATGATGGCCGGGCTGTGCTGGCGCGGCTCGACCAGCGGCAGGCCGGCCAGGGTGCGCACCTGCAGGTCGAACTGCGACAGCTCGCAGGCGTCGATGGTGTAGTGGCCGCTGTTGTGCGGTCGCGGGGCCATCTCGTTGACGACCAGTTCGCCATCGGCCAGCACGAAGAACTCGACGCACAGCACTCCGACGTAGTTCAGGCCGTTGGCGATGGACAAGGCCGCCTCGGCCGCGCGCTTCGCGATCTCGGGAGGCACGCATTCCTCGTGCGCCTCGGTGACGGCCAGGATGCCGTCGCGGTGGAGGTTGCGCTGCGCCCGGTAGTTCACGGCCTGGCCATCGTGGCCACGCGCGACGATGACCGAGCATTCGAAATCGAGCGTGAGCCGCTTTTCGAGCACGCACGGCACCTGGCCCGCATCCATCCAGGCAGCGCCCAGTTGGCCGCGCGATGCCACACGCTGCTGGCCTTTGCCGTCATAACCCAGCGTGGCCGTCTTGAGAATGCCGGGCAGCAGGTCGTCGGTCACCGCGGACAGTTGCTCGGCCGTCTCGATCACCGCGTAGGGCGCGCAGGCCACGCCGCACTTGACGAAGTGAGCCTTCTCGCGGATGCGGTCCTGCGCGATGGCCACTGCATCGGCCGAAGGCGCGACGGGCACGTCGCCGGCCAGAGAGGCAAGGGCGCGCGAGGGCACGTTCTCGAATTCGGTGGTGACCGCATCGGCCAGGCGGGACAGGCGCGCGAGCCCGTCGCCGTCGAGATAGTCGGTGTGCACGTGGTGATGGCTCACGCGGCCGGCCGGACTGTCGGCATCCGGGTCGAGCACCGCCGTGAAATAGCCGGACTGCTGCGCGGCATGGACGAACATGCGGCCGAGTTGGCCGCCGCCCAGGACACCCAGCGTGGCGCCTGGCAGCAGAGGAAAGTTGGCCGGAATCAAAGTGCACCTCCGCCCTGCGGCGTGAAGGGAGAAACCGCCGTCTCATCGGGCGGCGGCAACGTCATGGCGCGAGCGGCTTCGGTCTGGCGCGAGCGGAACTCGTCGAGCTGGGCACGCAGCGCCGGATTGCCCACGGCGAGCATGGCCACCGCGAACAGCGCAGCATTGGCGGCGCCCGCCGTACCGATGGCAAACGTGGCCACCGGCACGCCCTTGGGCATCTGCACGATGCTGTGCAGCGAATCCACGCCTTGAAGATGGCGGCTGGCCACCGGCACGCCGAGCACCGGCACCGTGGTCTTGGCCGCCAACATCCCGGGCAGGTGGGCGGCGCCGCCCGCACCGGCGATGATCGCGGCCAGCCCGCGACCGGCGGCAGCCTCGGCATAGTCGAACATGTCGTCCGGCATGCGGTGTGCCGACACCACCCGCGCTTCGTGGGCGATGCCGAATTGCCGCAGAATCTCGACCGCGTGACGCATCGTCTCCCAATCGGAGTTCGAACCCATCACGACGCCAACCTGAATCGCTTGCTTCATGGTCGGAATTCTACGTTTCGCCCCTGTCGGGAAAATGTGGCTTTCCACTTATTCCTGACTCCCCCAAGGGCGGCGCGCCGGAAGGCCACCCTGGGCACCTTTGGATTGAACCGATGATTGACATCACCCTCGACAATTTCCAGACCGACCTGATCGAAGGCTCGATGGACCGGCCCGTGCTGCTGGATATCTGGGCCGAATGGTGCGGCCCCTGCAAGCAGCTGGGTCCGGTGCTGGAAAAGCTGGAAGTCGAATACGCCGGCCGCTTCACGCTGGCCAAGCTCGATGCCGACAAGGTGCCGCAGATCTCCCAGCAGCTGTCGCAGATGTTCGGCGTGCGCAGCATCCCGTTTTGCGTGATGTTCGTGGGCGGCCAGCCGGTGGACGGCTTTGTGGGCGCCATCCCGGCCGAGCAGATCCGGCAGTTCCTCGACAAGCACGTGCCCGGTGCCGACGAGCTCGAGGCACAGCAGCAGGAAGAAGAGGCCAACGCCGCCCTGGCCGATGGCGATACCGAGGGCGCGCTCGAGAAGCTCCAGCACGCGGTGGCCACCGATCCGTCCAACGACGACGCCCGCTTCGACTACGTCAAGCTGCTGCTGCGCGAAGGCCGCACGGACGACGCCAAGGTGGCGTTCGCGCCGGTCATCGACCGTACGTCCCTGGTGCGCCGGTTCGATGCCTTGCAGCGCTGGATGGATGCGGTCGACTTCGCCGCCCCGCCCACGGGCGCGGCACCATCGCTGGCCGACCTGGACGCGCGCATCGCCACCAACAAGCGTGACTTCCAGGCCCGCTTCGACCGTGCCCGTCTGCTGATGGCCCAGCAGCAGTGGACGGACGCCATGGACGAGCTGCTCGAGATCCTCATGCGCGACAAGGCCTGGAGCGAAGAGCTGGCCCGCAAGACCTACATCGCGGTGCTGGAGATCATCGAGCCGCCCAAGCCGAAGGTGGCCGAAGGCCAGATCCCGCCGGACGATCCGACCGTCGCCAGCTATCGACGCCGCCTCAGCAGCGTCGTGCTCAGTTGAGCGCCGCAACGGGCAGCCGCTACCATGCCCGGATCGAACACCGACATGGAGGATCTGTCATGCGTCTGCTGCCCGAGCGCCTTGCTTCCTGCCGCGCTGCCCTGTTGCTGGCGGCCGCGGCCGTCCTTGCGGGATGTGCCACCGTGAGCCTGGACGAGCCGATCGAGTCGCACCCTTGGCGGCTCGCCAGCATCGACGGACAGGCGGTTCCGCCCGCCAGCGATGCGCGGCAGCAAGCGCAACTGGAGTTCGACGGCAACGGCCGTGTGGCCGGATCCGGGGGCTGCAACCGCCTGACGGGCAGCTATCAGCGCAACGGCACGCAGCTCAAGATCGGCCCGCTGGCCTCTACACGCATGGCCTGCGTCGACCCGACGCGCGGACAACTCGAATCGCGCTTTCTTGCCGCGCTCGAGGCGACGACCCAGTACAGCGTCGTCGGCGGCGAACTGGTGCTGATCGGCTCGCGCGGCCAGACCCTGGCCAAGCTCAGCAGCGCTTCGCGCTGAGGCTCGCGCCCGCGGCCCCGCCGGCGGCGGCGGGATTGCCGAGTCACCAGCGCGCGGGCAAATCCTGCATCAGAACGAGTTGACGCTGGACGACCTGAAGGTAGCCTCCAGACTCCAGGTCCTTGAGCAGACGGCTGACCATCTCGCGCGAACAACCGATTTCGCTGGCGATCTGCAGGTGCGTGAGTCGTTCGGCCACCACGCGGGTGCCGTCGCCTACGGGCACGGCACGGCGCTCGAGCAACGCGCGCAGGCGGCTGTAGACATCCAGCAGCGCCATGCTGCGGGCGCTTTCGGTGGCCAACCGCGCGCGCCGGATCAGGCGCTCGATGAGTCCCAGCGCAAATTCGGGGTCGGCGGCAATGTGTTGCAGGACGGTCTCGCGCGTGACGACCGAGCACACGGTCGTCTCGATGGCCTGCACGCTGGCGGAGCGCCGGCCGCCGTCGAGCGACATCTCGCCCACGTATTCGCCGGGGCCATGCAGGGCCATCGTCACCTCGCGCCCGCGCGAGTCCGAGACATAGGCACGCAGCTTGCCCGACAGCACGATGTAGATGGAATCACCGACATCGCCTTCCTCGATCAGCACCGCGTTCTTGCGGTAGCGCCGCTGGACGCCCAGTGCGGACAGACGATCGACTGGAGGGGTCAACAAGGTCAGAGGCGCCGGCGCGACCGGCGCCGGTCGGCGAGAAAGAATCGGCGGCATGCAGCGAATATAAGCGGCTAGCGCACCTCGGGCGGCAGGGCGATCTCCCAGGCACTGACCTGGGGGCCTTGCTCCCTGCCGTTCCGCGGCCGAACTGCGGCGTCTGGGCCGCCTGTCGCGTCAGTCGTTCGTCGCGATCGCCATGCCCCGGCCGGCGACGACCTGCGGCATGCGCGAGAGCCGGTGCACGATTTCCCGGACGCTGTTGCTGCCCGTCTTTTCGCGCACACTCTTGATGTGAGTGCGCACTGTAGAGACGCGCACGCCTTGCAGGCCGGCGATCTCCTCGGCCCGATGGCCGTCGCACAACTGACGCAGGACTTGCTGCTCGGCCCGCGTCAGGCGGTTGGCACGCGCAAACATCTGCATCGTGAGGGAGGCGCAGTTCTGGCGCTTGCTGCACATGATCAGAACGGCATCGATGCGGCCGCTGACCGACGGCATCGGCACGAATGCAAGGGACATCGGCTGGCCTTCACCCTCGATGTCGACGATGGCGCGCACGTCGTCGCCCGCATCGCGCAAGGCCTGGCGGATCTTGCGCTGGGCGGCGTCGTCGCTGCCGTGCAACATGCCCTCGCGATCGCAAAGGGTGCGCGCCGCCGACAGTTCTGCCTGGGCCGGCTGGTTGACGTGCAGGATTCGCCCCGTCAGGTCGACCACGATCAAGCCATGATCGATCTCATCGAGCACCCGCGCCAGCAGCATCGCCTGCCCTTCGACGGGAGCGACCATTCTTTCGATTGTTATTTCCATCACATTCTCCTCATCCATCTGTATGAGGAAGTATGGAAATTTGTTTCTAAAAAGAGTGGTGAACTATTGCCGCGAAATTTGTGACGCATTTACATCCCCCAGATGAGGGACGTGCGCCCGATCAGCCCGTCAGGCGCTCGAAGGCTTCGCGGTACTTGGCCGCGGTCTTCTCGATCACCTCGGCGGGCAGGCGCGGCGCGGGCGGTGTCTTGTCCCAGGGCTTGCCGTGCGGCCGCGCCGATTCGAGCCAATCGCGCACGAACTGCTTGTCGAAGCTCGGCGGGTTCTCGCCAGCGGCCAAGGCCTTTTCATAGCCCTCCACCGGCCAATAGCGCGAACTGTCGGGCGTCAGCACCTCGTCCATCAGCACGAGGCGGCCGGCGGCGTCCAGGCCGAACTCGAACTTGGTGTCGGCAATGATCATGCCCTTGCCTAGCGCGATGGTCGCAGCCGCTTCATACAGCGCGATGCTGATGTCGCGAATCTGGCTGGCCATGGTCGGGCCGACGATCTCGACCACCTTTTCGTAGGGAATGTTTTCGTCGTGCTCGCCGGCCTGCGCCTTGGCCGCTGGCGTGAAGATGGGGCGCGGCAGCTTGGCGGCGTTGGTGAGCCCCTCGGGCAGCGGCACGCCGCACACGGTGCGGCCTTCCTGGTATTCCTTCCAGCCGCTGCCGGCCAGATAGCCGCGCACCACGGCCTCCACCGGCACGGGCGTGAGGCGCTGGACGAGCATCGAGCGACCCTGGACCTGCGGCACCTCGGCCGGCGTAACCACGCTCTCGGGCGCTTCGCCGGTCAGATGGTTCGGGCAGATGTGGCCGAGCCGGTCGAACCACCAGAGGGCCATCTTGGTGAGGATCTCGCCTTTGCCGGGAATCGGCTCGCCCATGATCACGTCGAAGGCCGACAGGCGGTCGCTGGCCACCATGAGGATGCGATCCTGGCCGACCGCGTAGTTGTCGCGCACCTTGCCACGCGCAAGCAAGGGCAGGCTCTGGATGGAAGAGGTGTGGACGGTGGTCATGAAGGGACTCGTGTTGTCAGAAGGCTTGGCCTGGGGGGCGTCCAGGCGCGCAAGGGCGCATTGTGCGCGCGGAAAAAAGCCACCGCGAGGGTGGCTCGAGTGCTCGTGAAAGCGTGTCGACCGGGGCTTCGCCCGCTCAGACCACTTCCTGTGCCAATTCGCCCTTGGCGTATTTGGCAGCGACGATCTGCAGCGATTCGCCCTTGATCTTCGCGCCCTGGCCTTCGCAGCCGAATTCGATGTAGCGCTGCTTGCAAATCTGCTTGGCGGCTTCGCGCGCGGGCTTGAGCCATTCGCGGGCATCGAACTTCTCGGGGTTCTCGGCCAGGAACTTGCGCACCGCACCGGTCATCGCCAGGCGGATGTCGGTGTCGATGTTGATCTTGCGCACGCCGTGCTTGATGGCTTCCTGGATCTCCTCGACCGGCACGCCATAGGTCTCCTTCATGTTGCCGCCGTACTGGCGGATGATCGCCAGAAGTTCCTGCGGCACCGACGAGGAGCCGTGCATCACGAGGTGGGTGTTGGGAATGCGGCGGTGGATTTCCTTGATGCGGTCGATCGCCAGGATGTCGCCGGTGGGCTTGCGCGTGAACTTGTAGGCGCCGTGGCTGGTGCCGATGGCGATGGCCAGCGCGTCGATCTGGGTGCGCTTGACGAAGTCGGCGGCCTGCTCGGGGTCGGTCAGGAGCTGGTCGCGGGTCATGGTGGCGTCGGTGCCGTGGCCGTCTTCCTTGTCGCCCTTCATGGTTTCCAGCGAGCCCAGGCAACCCAGTTCGCCTTCAACCGTCACGCCCACCTTGTGGGCCAGATCAGCCACCTTCTTGGTGACGTCGACGTTGTAGTCGTAGCTGGCAATGGTCTTGCCGTCGGCTTCCAGCGAGCCGTCCATCATCACCGAGGAGAAGCCCAGGTTGATGGCGCCCTGGCAGACGTCGGGGCTCTGGCCGTGATCCTGGTGCATCACCAGCGGGATGTTGGGGTACATCTCGACGGCAGCCTCGATCAGATGCTTGATGAAGGGCTCGCCGGCGTACTTTCGCGCACCCGCGCTGGCCTGCAGGATGACGGGGGCGCCGGTTTCCTTGGCGGCCTCCATGACGGCCTGCACCTGCTCGAGGTTGTTGACGTTGAATGCCGGGATTCCGTAGCCATTGGCGGCGGCGTGGTCGAGCAGTTCGCGCATCGAGACGAGTGCCATGATGTTTACCTCTCGCGGGAAATTGAATGAATGTTGAAAGTGGGTGGACTGCCTCGATTCTATCGGCCGCCCCCCGCGCGCCATGTCAGAGCGGGCCGATGTCCTTGCGGACGTTCAAAGTCGTCCAGAAGCGAAACGAATGTAACGAGCGGGAACCCGTGCTTGCAGGTGCCAATCTCCTGCGGATGGCTGCCTCGTGCCGCTCTGCACCCATCTCCCGCCGCGCGCTCCTTGTACGCAGCCGTGCGGCAGGCGTGATCGCCCTCGCCGCGCTCGTCCGCCCGTCGATCGCCGCGCCGTGGATGGACGACGCAACGCTGACCGAGCCAGCGCCGCCTGCCCCGCCGGGGTTGTCTCTGGTCCAAAGCCGGCTTTGGTCACTCGCGCAGGCGGAGTTGGGGCGCCTCGGCCCTGTCATTCCCATGCGGGACGTCGTGGCCGTGGCGGACTTCGGGGCTCATTCCAGCCAGCGGCGGTTTCACCTGATCAACCTGCCCGAGCGACAGGTCAGCAGTTTTCTGGTGGCCCACGGTCGAGGTTCCGACCCGGAACACAGCGGCTTGCTCCAGTTCTTCTCCAACGAGGTCGACTCCAACGCCAGCTCCGAGGGCGCGTATCGCACGGGGGAGTTCTACGTCGGCAAGTATGGCCGATCCTTGCGCCTGGATGGATTGGACCGGAGCAACAGCAACGCGCTTGCTCGCGCCATCGTTGTTCACGCTGCCGACTATGTCAGCGAGGCTGTCGTCGCGCGCGAAGGCAAGTCGGGACTCAGCGAAGGCTGCTTCGCCTTCGACGAGGACGACGCCGAACTGATCATGCGGACCCTCGGTCAGGACCGGCTCTTGCTGTCCGGCCGATTCCTGTCCTGAGGCGCCGCAGCGCCATCAGCCCACGCGGCAGATCTTGAGCATGTTGGTGCCGCCGGGCGCGCCCATCGGTTCGCCACAGGTGATGGCGTAGACATCGCCCTTCTGCACGATGCCGCGGCGCTTCAGGTGCGCTTCGGCCTGCGCCAAGGCGGCGTCGCGGTCGTTCTCGGAATCCATCAACAGCGGGCGCACGTTGCGGTACAGCGCCATGCGCCGCTGGGTCGCCAGCCGCGACGTGAGGGCGAAAACCGGAATGTGCGCGGCATGCCGGCTCATCCACAACGCGGTGGACCCCGATTCCGTCAGCGCGACGATGGCCTTGGCGCCCAGGTGATGGGCGGTGAACAAGGCGCCCATGGCGATCGACTGGTCGATGCGCGAATAGTTCTGGCCGCTGAAATCGGTGTCGCGTTTCGTGTCTTCGGCCTGTTCGGCGGCTTCGCAGATGCGGCTCATTTCCTGCACCGTTTCGAGCGGGAACTTGCCCGAGGCGGTCTCGGCGGAGGTCATCACCGCGTCGGTTCCGTCCAGCACCGCATTGGCCACGTCGCTCACCTCGGCGCGGGTCGGCACCGGGTTGTTGATCATGGATTCCATCATCTGCGTGGCGGTGATGGAGACCTTGTCCATGTTGCGCGCCATCTGGATCATCTTCTTCTGCAGCGCGGGCACGGCCGCGTTGCCGACTTCGACCGCCAGATCGCCGCGGGCGACCATGATGCCGTCGCTGGCGGCCAGGATCTCCTCCAGCTTCGGAATCGCCTCCGCGCGCTCGATCTTGGCGATCAGGGCCGGCTTGTGGCCGTATTCGGCAGCGGCCACATTGCACAGCTGGCGCGCCATTTCCATGTCGGTGCGGTTCTTGGGAAAGCTCACCGCCACGTAGTCGGCCTGGAAGCTCATCGCGATCTTGATGTCTTCCATGTCCTTGGCCGTGAGGGCCGGCGCCGTGAGGCCACCGCCCTGCTTGTTGATGCCCTTGTTGTTCGACAGGTCGCCGCCCAGGCGCACGGTGGTGTGCACCGCGTCGCCGCGCACGGCATCGACGGTGAGGACGATCAGGCCGTCGTTGAGCAACAGCACGTCGCCCGGGACGACGTCGCGCGGCAGGTCCTTGTAGTCCAGGCCCACGGCCTGCTCGTCACCCAGTTCGGTCCGCGCGCCGTCGAGGACGAACTTGGCACCGGGTTCGAGCCGGATCTTGCCCTGGGCGAACTTGCCGACGCGGATCTTCGGGCCCTGCAGGTCGGCCATGATGGCGATCTCGCGGCCGGCGCGGCGCGAGGCTTCGCGCACCATCGCCGCACGGTCGATGTGGTCCTGCGCCGTCCCGTGGCTGAAGTTCAGGCGCATCACGCTGACCTTGTATCGGATCATCTGCTCGATCAGTTCCAGCGAACTGGTCGCCGGGCCGAGCGTGGCAACGATCTTGGTGGCGTGACGGGGAAGGCGGGGCGTGGCTGCCATGGGGGCTGTCTCCTGGACGGTGTGTTTGTGGTTATCTCACATCAAAATATAGCATTGCACGATGTGAGATTCGTGACGAATAACTGAAATTCCCCCGATGAATGAGCCAGCCGCGCGATTCGCCGCTGGCTATTTCGTCGCGCGGCGAGAGAGGATCTCGAAGGCCGGCAGGGTCTTGCCCTCCAGCACTTCGAGGAACGCGCCGCCGCCGGTGGAGATGTAGCCCACCTGTTTCTCGATGCCGTATTTGGCAATGGCAGCCAGCGTGTCGCCGCCGCCGGCGATGGAAAAAGCGCTGCTGTCGGCGATGGCGCGGGCGATGGTCTCGGTGCCCTTGGCGAAGGCGTCGAACTCGAACACCCCCACCGGACCGTTCCAGACGATGGTGCCGGCCTGGCGCAGCATGGTGGCGAGCTGTTCGGCCGTCTTGGGGCCGATGTCCAGGATGAGGTCGTCATCGGCCACGTCGGTGGCGGCCTTGACCGTGGCCGGGGCATCTGCCGCAAAGCGCTTGGCGCAGACCACGTCCACCGGAATCGGCACGGCCGCTCCGCGCGCCTTCATGGCTTCGATCACGGCCTTGGCCTGATCGACCAGGTCGGGCTCGGCCAGCGACTTTCCGATGGGCAAGCCAGCGGCCAGCATGAAGGTGTTGGCAATGCCGCCGCCGACGATGAGTTGATCGACCTTGCTGGCCAGGCTTTCCAGGATGGTGAGCTTGGTGCTGACCTTGGAGCCGGCAACGATGGCGACCAGTGGGCGCTTGGGATCGCTCAAGGCACGGCTGATGGCGTCGATCTCTGCGGCCAGCAGCGGGCCGGCGCAGGCCACCTTCGCGTATTCGGCAATGCCGTAGGTCGAGGCTTCGGCGCGGTGCGCCGTGCCGAAGGCGTCGTGCACGAAGATGTCGCACAGGCCCGCCATCTTCTTGGCCAGTTCGGGGTTGTTCTTTTTCTCGCCCTTGTTCAGGCGGCAGTTTTCCAGCAGCACCACCTTGCCGGGCTGGACGGACACACCGCCGTCAACCCAGTTCGAGACCAGCGGAACCTCCTGGCCCAGCAGTTCGCCCAGGCGAGTGGCCACCGGCGCGAGCGAATCCTCGGGCTTGAACTCGCCTTCGGTCGGGCGGCCCAGGTGCGAGGTGACCATCACGGCCGCCCCGGCATCGAGCGCCATGCGGATGCAGGGCACGGATGCGCGGATGCGGGTGTCTTCGGTGATGCGGCCGGCGTCGTCCTGCGGCACGTTCAGGTCGGCACGGATGAAGACGCGCTGCCCGGAGGCTTTGCCCTGGGCGCACAGATCGGAGAAGCGGATGACGTTCATGGTGGCGAAGGGCGCGCGGCCCGCTCGAATGGTTGGAAAGCGAAAGCGCCCATTCTAGGAAGTGGCAGCGCCGCCAAGCCCGAGCGTTGGACCATCGCCGACTGGCACACCCCGCGCAAGCCCGACGCGATCCATAAACAGGCAGCATGAATTCATCAATTAACTTCGATTGATTTATGGATCTCGGCGACGTCCAATGCCCGACATGAGCCGATCCGCCACTCCACACACCGAAGCAAACGCCGGGCCCGTGCCTGTGCTGGGGCTTCACCATTTCGCCTGGCGCTGCCGCGACGCCGAGGAAACCCGCCGCTTCTACGAAGACCTGCTGGGCCTGCCGCTGGTTCACGTCATCAAGAGCGACCACGTGCCCAGCACCGGCGAATACTGCCCTTATGTCCACATCTTCTTCCAGATGGCCGATGGCTCTTACATCGCCTTTTTCGACCTGGGCGACGACCTTGCTGCCGCGCCCTCGCCGAACACGCCCGCCTGGGTAAACCACCTCGCGCTGCGGGTGGAATCCGAGGCCGCATTGCTTGCCGCCAAGTCGCGCCTGGAAGCAGCGGGTGTGCAGGTGCTTGGCGTGACCGACCATCACATCATCCATTCCATCTACTTCTTCGACCCCAACGGCATCCGGCTCGAATTGACCACGCCGACGGTGAGCGCCGATGTGATGCAGGCTCACGCCCGCAACGCGCATGCGGACCTGGACGCCTGGAACGAGCGCAAGGCGCAACTGCGCGAGGAGGCCCGCCATGGCTGAGCCCACGCTGGAACTGGCGGTGATCGACGTCAAGCCCGGCGCGGCGATGGAAAGCCAGTCGGGGCTTCAGCTGCTGCGGCCGCGCATCTACGGCGCACGCATGTCGCCGGCCGATGGCAACCGGCGCGTGGCGGCCATCGTGATGCATCCCACCAGCAACTTCATGGGGCACTATTTGATTGCGCCGCTGGCTGCGCGCGGCATCACCTGCATGGGGCTGAATTCGCGCTACATGGGCAACGACACGGTGCTGCTGATGGAGCGCGTGATCCAGGACCTGGGCGCCGGTGTGAGGTACCTGCGCGAAGCGGGCTACGAGAAGGTGCTGCTCATCGGCAACTCGGGAGGCGCCGCGCTGGCCAGCTTCTACCAGGCGCAGGCAGAACGACTGACTGCGCATCGCTTTGCCGACGGCGACCCGACGCACCTTCACCCGGACGATCTGCCGCCCGTCGACGGCATCGCGTTGTGCGCAGCGCACCTCGGACGCTCTCGATTGCTGCGCGACTGGATCGACCCTGCCGTCACTGACGAGCACGACGTTCTCTCTTGCGACAGCGCGCTCGACATGTACGACCGCCGCCATGCGATGCCCTACGACCGGGAGTTTCTCGATCGCTTTCGCACTGCGCAGCTCGCGCGTCTGGCACGCATCGAGCAATGGGCGGTCGATCGCCTGGCGATGCTGCGGCAGATGCCAGGCGCCCCGCGCGATCAGGCCTTCGTCGTCTACCGCACCCATGCCGACCCGCGCTGCCTCGACCTGACGCTCGATCCCAACGACCGCGTGCCCGGCAGCGTCTGGGGCGATGCGCGGCAGGTCAACTACTCGTGCAATGCCATGGGCCGCACGACATCGCTCACCGCATTCTTGTCCCAATGGTCATCGCGCTCGCAAGCCGACGGGCCGACCAACCTGGCGCGCACCTCGGTGCCGGCACTGCTCTTGACCTACACAGCCGACCAGTCAACCTTCCCGAGCACGCGGGACGCATGGCTGGAAGCGGGAGGCACGCGCATCCGCAACGTGGACGTGGTGGGTGGCAACCACTATCTGGCAGGCCAGCCCGAACTCGTGACGCAGGCCGCTGACCACATCGCGGAATGGGCACACGCCCTGCGCTGAAAGCGAGTTTGCGACAACAAGACAGGAGACAAGCCATCGATGAGCGACACCCAAGAAGCATTCCGATTCGCGAAGCCCTACGAACTGCCGCATTGGCCCTTCCAGACGCCGCCCGAACTGCTGAACCCTGATGCACCCGTTGCGCGTCATCCCATCGTCATCGTCGGCGCCGGCCTCTCTGGCCTGACGCTGGCTTGCGATCTGGCGCAGCGCGGCATCAAGTCCGTGCTGCTCGACGAAGACGACACGGTGGGCGTTCGCGGCGCATCTTCGCGCGGCATCTGCTATGCGCAAAAGAGCCTGGAGATCTTCGCGCGCCTGGGCATCTACGAGCGCATCGTTGCCAAGGGCATCACCTGGTCGCTGGGGCGCACCTTCTCCGGCGACGAGGAGGTCTACAGCTTCAACCTGCAGACCGAGAGCTGCTCCGAGCAGCCGCCATTCATCAACCTGCAGCAGTTCTACGTGGAGTGGTTCCTGGTCGAGCGAATCCTCGAACTGGGTATGACCGACCTGCGCTGGAAAAGCCGCGTCGGCAAGGTCGAGCCACTTGCCGACGGAAGCGGCGTGTGCGTCGAGGTGCAGACGCCTGCGGGCAGCTACATGATCGAGGCCGAACACCTGGTGGATGCCACCGGCGCGCACAGCCCGATTCGCGAGCAACTGGGCGTCGCCTGCCATGTATCGCGCAGCACCGACCGCTGGTGCATCAGCGATGTGCGCTTCACCAAGCCCCTGCCGGTCGAGCGCTGGACCTGGGTGGACGCGCCCTTCAACGAAGGCCGTGCCGTGTGGCAGCACCTGATGGGCGATGGCGTCTGGCGCATGGACTACCAGATGCGCGAGGACTGTGATCCCGAAGAAATCAGCCGCCCCGAAGTCGCCGGCGCCCGGCTGCGTGAACAGCTGGGTCCGGATGTCGAGTTCGAATTCGTTTGGATCGGCCCCTATGGCTATCGCGACCACCTGCTGGAACGCTTTCGCGAAGGTCGCGTGCTGTTCATCGGTGACGCAGCCCATGTGGTGAGCCCGTTCGGCGCGCGCGGCGGCAACAGCGGCATTCAGGATGCGGCCAACCTGGCCTGGAAGCTTGCGCTGGTGGTCGAGGGCCGCGCGGCAGACGCGCTGCTTGATAGCTACGAAGCCGAGCGGCGGCCGACGGCCGCGCAGAATCTGCAAGTCACCAGCCGGTCGGCCCGCTTCCTGGCGCCTCGATCCGAGATGGAGCACATGCTTCGCGAAGCCGTTGTCGCGCTAGCGCCCCGGCACGCGTTCGCCAGGGCCATGGTCAACACCGGCCGCATGTCCGCGCCCAACCCCTACCCGCCTGCGCCGCTGCTGCCCGATGGTGCCGTCTCGGTACAGAACCTGCCGCTGCTGCTCGACGGCGAGGCCACCAGCATTGCACGCCTGTTGCAAGGATCGACCCACTGCCTGGGCCTGCTCGTCTCGCCCACCGCTACGCAAGCCGAAGCCTTTGGGCGCGAGGTGGCCACGAGGATGCCGATCCGCGTGCTGGCGATCAGCGGCGAAGGCCCATTGCCGACGCTGGCGCAAGACGACGTGTTGCTTCACCAATTGGGCGATCCGCCCAACGGCAGTCTGGTGCTGCTGCGACCCGACGCCTATCGTTGCGCGTGCCTGACCGACGCAACGCCGGCGAAGCTCACCACCCTGATGCGCCAGGCACTCGCCCTGCGGCCGGCGGCCGGTTGCGACGGCTGACGCCAGCTACCAGCCCAGGCCCATGTGCAGCGGCAGATACACCGCCATCCCGGCCACCATGGTGCCGAGCACGCCACGGCGCCAGAAGTAATAGGCGCAGCCGACCAGCGCGGCATAGATGCGCGCATCACGCAGCGTGTGGGCGAAGACGCCGTTGGTCATGACGATCTCGGGCAGCACCACCGCGGCGAGGGCCGCGATCGGCGCGTAGTGCAGCGCGCGGTGCGCCCAGTCCGGCAGGCCCCACGGGCGATCGAGGATGAAGAAGAAGCAGCGCGTGAGCACGGTCACGCCGGCCAGGCCCACGATGACCGCCAAGGTCCACCAGTCGATGCCGCCTTGCGTGCCGCTCATCGGTCATCCTCCGCAGCCGGATTGGGCACGAAGCCCTTCTCGATCCAGAAGCACAGCATCACAGCCACACCGATGCCCACGACGATGTTGAGCTTGAGCGGCAGCGCAAAGGCGGCCACGGCGGTCGCACCTGCGATCAGTGCCGCCATCACCCGCAGGCGCGACGTGGCCATCGAGCACAGGATGCCCACCAGGCTCAGCACGCCCGCGAAGCCCAGTCCCCAGGACTGGGGCACCAGATTGCCCAGGGCAATGCCCAGCAGGCTCATGCCCATCCAGGCGCACCACGTGACGAAGTAGCCGCCAGTCAGGTAGGCCTCCTGATTGGCGCGCTGGTCGTCGGTGCTCGGCGGCTCGGGAAAGCGCGCCGTGAACATCGCATAGCTCATGTCCGCCGTCAGGTAGCCATGAGTCATGCGGCGCCAGCGCGGCATGTGCATCAGATAGGGCCGCAGATGCAGGCTGAACACGACGAAGCGCAGGTTGACGCAAAAGCCGGTTGCCAGAACCACCCAGAAAGGCGCGCCCGCAACGATCAGGGGAATGGCCGCGAGCTGCGAGCTGCCCGCGTAGACCAGGAGCGTCATGGCCACCGACTCGAACACGCTCATGCCCGACTTGACCATGGCAACGCCGGTCATCAGCCCCCAAGCGCCAATGCCGACGGCAACCGGCGCCATGCTGTTCAGACCTTCGCGAAACGCCGGATGGCGCCGGATGGAGGACGAAAGAAACAAGGCAGGCCTCAGCGCTCGAACGCTTGCCCGGCCTTCAGCTCGAACCCGCGCAGGAAATCGCCCGCCGCGAGGCGCTTGCCGCCCGCGCGCTGAAGCTCGGTAACCAGCAACTGGCCTTGACCGGTGGCCACGCGCACGCCCTCGGCGCCGGCCGCCAGCACGGTGCCGGGAGCCGCATCGGCGTCCGCGTTCGGCAAGGGCTCGGCACGCCAGAGCTTGACGGTCTCGGCGCCGACTTGACCCGCCGCACCTGGGAAGGGGTCGAACGCCCGGACGCGTCTTGCAATGGCGTCTGCGGGCAATGCCCAATCGACGCGCGACTCGGCCTTCTCGATCTTGTTCGCGTAGCTCACACCGTCCTCCGGTTGCGGCACGGGCTTGAGGCGCCCCGCCTGCGCGTCGCTCAACGCCTGCACCACCAGCCTCGCACCCAGCTCCGCCAGCCGGTCATGCAGTTGGGCGGTCGTGTCCTGCCCGATCTCGAGCGACTCGACCAGCAGCATATCGCCCGTATCCAGGCCCGCATCCATCTGCATGATGGTGACACCGGTGAGCGAATCGCCCGCTTCGATGGCGCGGTGGATGGGCGCGGCTCCGCGCCAGCGCGGCAGCAGCGAAGCATGGATGTTCAGGCAGCCCAGCCGGGGCAGATCGAGCACCCACTGCGGCAGGATCAGGCCGTAGGCGGCGACCACCATCACGTCGGGATTGGCTGCGTTCAACGCATCCCGCGCGGCGGCAGCGTCATCCGGATACTTGCCATCCAGACGCAGGCTGCGCGGCTGGGCGACCGGCCATCCGTGCGCCAGCGCGGCCTGCTTGACCGGGGACGCCTGCAGCTTCATGCCTCGGCCCGCCGGTCTGTCGGGCTGGGTCAGGACCAGGCAGATCTCATGGCCCGCAGCGGCGATGGCTTCCAACGCGGAGCGGGCGAACTCCGGGGTGCCTGCATAGGCGACCCTCACCAGCGGAACCGATCATTGATCGTCGGATCGTCGGCACTGTGATAGCGGCGCACCACACCCTGCGGATCGATATAGATGTACAGGATGCGCGGGTTGTTGATCTGGCGATAGCGCCACGACCAGATGTTTCCGGCGAAGGAACTCACCTGGGTGACTTCGTAGGGAGGACCGTAGGTCTGCAGCACGTCCTGCCGAGTCCAGCGGTCGACCTGGATCGTCTTGTCGAAGTAGCGCTCGTCCAGCTCCTGGGTCACCGAGACCACGCGCCCGCTGGCGTCGAGGTCGACATTGGTCACCTCGCGGCCCATGGGCATGCGGGAGTACTGCAGCCGCTCGCCCGCCGCCAGAGGGAAAGACGCGGTGGGCGCGCCCAACTGCTGCAGGGCCTGCGACTTGGTCAAACCGGTCGGAAGGCGCGCCGGATCGCTGGCGCAGGCGGCCAGCAGCGCCACGACAGCTGCTGCCAAGGCAGCGCGCCAGTTCTTGGTGAAGCGCACGATTCAGGCCCTCCGCTCACGCTGCGAGTCGCGTTGCTCTTCGCGCTGCAGCTTGCTCAACTTGGTCTTGATGCGGTTGCGCTTGAGGGGCGAAAGGTATTCGACGAAGACCTTTCCCAGCAGGTGATCCAGTTCATGCTGAATGCACACGGCCAGCAGGCCTTCCGCCTCGTAGTCGCGCAGTTCGCCCTTTTCGTCCAGCGCCTTGACCTTGACCGACGTGGAACGCTCGACACCGTCATAGATGCCGGGCACCGACAGGCATCCTTCTTCGTTGATGACCGTGTCCTCGCTGGCCCAGGTGATCTCGGGGTTGATCAGCACCATCGGCTCGTCACGCTCTTCCGAAACGTCGATCACCACCACGCGCTCGTGAACGTCGATCTGTGTGGCGGCCAGGCCGATGCCGTTGGCCGCATACATGGTCTCAAGCATGTCCGAGACCAGGGTCCGGACGCGCTCATCGACTGCCTTCACCGGCTTGGCCACCGTATGAAGGCGCGGATCTGGGTAACTCAGAATGTTTCGTTTTGCCATGGATACTCGCGCTAATGTGGCTATTTTCGCCACTTCCGGCCCCTTGTGACGGATGCGCGGTCGGATAAACGTTGCCCCCTCCGGGGCTTCAGCGCAGAATCGTTGCAAATTGTGAGGATATGTACCTCGGACTCCGCCTCGTCCGGGGCAAGCACATCATTCGACCATGACTACTTTGCGTACCCCTTCGCGCCCCGGGCGCCAGAACCTGCTTGCCAGCCTGGCGGCGGTTGCAGTGCTCGGCGCCAGCGCAGCGGCCCACGCGCAATCCCAGTACCCCATCACGCCGCAGCAGCGCTCCGTGGCACAGGCGACGGCGCAAACCGGCATTCCGCTCAGCGAGTTGAGCCCCAACGCCCCCGACGAGTACACCGTCAAGCGCGGCGACACACTCTGGGACATCTCGCGCATGTTCCTTCGCAGTCCCTGGCGCTGGCCAGAACTGTGGGGCATGAACCTCAACGATATCAAGAACCCGCACCTGATCTATCCGGGTCAGGTGCTGTATCTGGAGCGCAGCAACGGCCGCGCCCGCCTGACTACTCGTGCCGGCGGCAGCGGCGGCACCATCAAGCTGACGCCGCGCACCCGCTACGACTCGGTGTCCGACCTGGCGCTGCCCACCCTCCGGCCGAGCCTGATCGAGGCCTTCCTGACTGAAGGCATCGTCATCGACAACGACACCCTGGCCGGGGCGCCACGCGTTGTGGCCGGGCGCGACGACCGCGTGCTGCTGTCGCGCGGCGATCGCATCTACGCGGCCGGCGGCGATGCGACGCAATTGATCGAGAAGCCGGGACCGATCCAGCAGTTCCGCATCTTCCGCGACGCCACGCCCATGGTTGACCCGGGCACGGGTGAAGTACTGGGCTACGAAGCGCAGTACCTGGGACGCGCCCGACTGGAGCGCAGCCAGACCACCGAAACGCAGTTGGAAGAGGGCAAGATGGTCACGAGCAACGTGCCCGCCACGCTCGACGTCGTCGCCGCTCGAGAGGAAATCCGCGCCGGCGACCGCCTGCTGCCCGAGCCGCCGCGCCAGCTGATCAATTACGTGCCGCACGCGCCGGCGACGCCGGTGGAGGGTGGACGCATCGTCTCGGTGTACGGCAACGCTGTGAAGTACGCATCGCAGAACCAGGTCGTGGCCATCAACAAGGGCATTGCCGACGGCATCGAGAGTGGCCACGTCATGGCCATCCTGAAAAATGGCGCGGTGATCACCGACCGTTCGAACGGAACCAAGGAAACGCTCAAATTGCCCAATGAGCGCATCGGATTGCTGATGGTGTTCCGAACCTTCCAAAGAGTGTCGTACGCTCTGGTCCTCGAGATCAGCGACGTGCCGCAAGCCGGTGACCTGCTGGTCAATCCGTAAGGCACTTTCTTTCGACACTCTTGGGTCCGACGCGCGACGAACTTTCCGATTGGCTTCGACTGGCACTGACCCCGGGCGTGGGGCCAGGCACTGCGCGTCGACTTCTGGCGGCCTTCGGGCTGCCGGGCGCCATCTTTTCCCAATCGCGTGCTGCCCTGCTCCAGGTGGCTTCGGCCGAGCAGGCTTCGGCACTGGCGCAGCCGCCCGAGCCGCTGGCGGCTCTGCTGGAATGCACCTGGAGCTGGCTGCAGGATGACCCCGGCGTTCGCCGCGTCGTGACGCTGGACGACGCGCACTACCCGCCCTCGCTGCTTCAAATCGCCGATCCACCCATGCTCTTGCATGTCATGGGGCCGCCGCAGTTGAGCCTTCTCCAGCTCGAACGCAGCATCGCGGTCGTCGGCAGCCGCAATCCAACTGCGCAAGGTGCCGACCATGCGAAAGCCTTTGCGCGCGCGCTGGGCGATGCGGGCTGGGCGGTCGTGTCGGGGCTCGCTCTGGGCGTTGACGGCGCAGCGCACGAAGGCGCTTTGGCGTCAGCCTCGACGTCGGTCGACCAGATCGCCACCGTCGCGGTGGTCGGAACCGGACTGGATCGGGTCTACCCCGCGCGCCACCGGGACCTCGCACATCGAATCGCCCAGCGCGGACTGCTCGTCAGCGAATTCGTGCTGGGCACACCGCCGCTGACGCCCAATTTTCCAAAGCGCAATCGCTTGATCGCAGGGCTCACGCGCGGTACGCTGGTGGTCGAGGCCGCACTGCAGTCCGGCTCGCTGATCACGGCGCGAATGGCGGTGGAGCAGGGCAAGGAGGTGTTCGCCATTCCGGGCTCGATCCATTCGCCTCAATCACGCGGCTGCCACGCATTGATCCGGCAAGGCGCCAAGCTTGTCGAATCGGTGCAGGACATCCTCGAAGAGCTCGGGACGCAAGTCGAAGTGTCGAACTCATCGGCTCATGAAACGACTCCGAAGGCCTCCGAGGACGATCCACTGCTCGTCGCCTTGGGGCACGAACCGACCGGCCTGGATGCCTTGGTGGCGCGCACCGGCTGGCCTGCTCCGCAGTTGCAGGCGCGCCTGCTTGAGCTTGAACTCGACGGCGTTGTTGCGCGCCTGCCCGGCGGGCTGTTCCAGCGCACCGGCCACGCTTGATTTCCATTGCCAAGCCGCAGTGGTCGGCTATATTGGGCTCATGTATGACGTGCTCGTTTTTGTCTACGAAAACTACTGGCACGGCGGTGCCTGTCCCGAGACCGAGCAGCTGAGCGTCAAGCTCAGTTCGAAAGGCTTCGAGGCTTCCGACATCGCAGATGCCCTGAACTGGCTCGACGGGCTTCGAATAGCCACCGCCGGCCTGCAAGGCGATTCGACAGACACCGAAGACACGCCGCGTCCTTCCGAATCCGCACTCCGCGCCTGGACGCTGCAGCCGCAATCGCCGCACGCCATGCGCGTCTACTCGTTCGAAGAGCAGGAACACCTGGGCGCCGAGGGCCTGGGCTTCCTGCGCTTTCTCGAAGACTCGCAGGTGCTGCCATCGGGCATGCGCGAGGTGATCATCGAACGCGCCATGGCGGCGCCCGAGGCGCCCCTCTCGCTGGAAGAGCTCAAGATCATCGTGCTGATGATCTACTGGAGCACCGGCATCGAGCCTGACGCCCTGGTGCTCGATGAGTTGTGCGACGACCCCGAAGGGCGCATCGCGCACTAGCACCAGCGGGCCAGGGCGCGCTCCTCAGTCCAGGAGGCGCTCGGGGTTGGCGTCGAGCTTGGCCAGCGCCTCGCGTGTGGCGCGCACCGTGAGCGTTTCTTCCTCGGCAGGCACCAGCAGGCCGGCTTGCAGATAAGAAGCCAGGCGGCCAGCCTGGATCAGGAAGCTGTTGCCCCCTGGCGAGGCGAAAAGGTGCAGCTGCTTTCGATCGCTGCGCCAGACGAATTGCACCTGCGTCACGCGGTTGTTGTGGTCCAGCATGAACCAGTTGCCGACCTGAAGCTCATGCGCCCAGGCAAGCATTTCTTCGCTGACCTTGGTGCCGGTATCGGGCACCACCTCGATCGAAGTGGCGTCCACGCCCAGCAGCAGTTCGATGCTGGCGGCATCCAGCGGCAGTTCGGTCGCACCTTCGTCGCTGAAGAAGTCCTCCAGGTTCGCCAGGCGCTTTGACATGGCATCGATCTGGGCCGACGGAATGGCGTCGGTCTTGGACATGAATGCGTCAGAGAGGGTCTCGCCGATGGTGCGGATCTGCTGCTCCTGCGGTTCGCCCTCGATGCCCATCAGGCTCATGCCCTGGCGCAGTCGTTGCAGCAAGTTGGGCAGGTCTTGAATGACGCGCGCGCGATCGGTTCGGCTTGGCTTGGCGCTGGCGGCCCAAACCAGGTCGGCCGCCGCGCGCTTGAGGGTGACGGTCTGCTGGTCTTGCGGGCCGTAACGCAGCGCGGCCATGGCCAGCACCTCGGCCCAGATCTTGAAGAGAAACTCGCGGATCTCGTCGCGCACCGGCATGTCGTTGAGCATCTTGCGAAGCTCGATGGTGTACTGGATCGCCATCGTCTCCTTCTGCTCGACCTGCTGCGCCACGCTCATCAGGCGCTGCGTGGCATCGCTCTGCGTGAGGTACTTCGACAGGAAGGCGACGAACTCGTCATACACCAGCTTGAACACGCGCTGGCCGGTCTCGGGGTACTGCTCGATGACCTGCACCACACGGCGGATTTCGTTCTCGAGGGCGCTGCCCGAAATGGCGGCCGCGTCGAAGCCCATGACGCAAGAACCCATGCGGTCGATGAGCATGCGTGCGGGGTGTTGCAGGGTGCCGAAGAATTCCGGCTCGGCAATGGCCACGCGAAGCACGGGCATCTGCAGGCGCGCAAACCACACTCGCGCGGAAAAGGGAATGCGCTCCTCGGCCAGGATGGCCTGGAACATCAGCGCGACGATTTCCACCGTGGCCTTGTCGGCCGTGGTCGGCGCCTTTTTCTTCAACTCGGCAGTTCGCCGGCGCATGTCGGCCATGCCCTGCTGGATGGCCGTCGCCTCATCCCCCACGACGTAGTGCGAAGCGGCTGCGCGGTAGGCCACCTCAGCGTCCATGATGGCCTGGACGAACACCGGCGACGCGGCACCCGGCGCCATGGCACCGCCGGCGCTTCCGCCAGCCAACATGCTCTGGGCGGCGCTACCGCCCACGAAATCGTTGCCCAGGCGCGCACTGACGAAACGCTTGAGACCGCTCAATACACCCTGCGCCCGTTGGCGCGCCACCATGAATGGCGAGCCGCCGATGACCAGCCCGCCATCCGCCGCTTCGCCATTCGCCATGCCGGCCCCACCGGCACCCGCCCAGCGCGCGCCATTGGGCGTCGCCGCGGCGCCGGCTCGCACACCGATGGCCGCGGGCGCGAAGCCGCCGGGCATCATGGGCTCTGCGGCGCCTGCCGGCCGTGCGGCAATGGCGGGTCCGACGCCCATCGGCGCGGACGAAGGCGCGCCATGAGCACGGCGAACGAGGCCCTTGAGGTCGATCTCGGGCATGACGCCCTGCGAGATCAGGAATTGGTTGGTGTTCTTGTACGCCTGCTGGATCACGTCCAGGATCTGCGCGTGGACGACGTCCTGCACCTTGGTCCACATGGCCCGGGACAGCCCTGCCGCCAGCCATTGTTCGACCAGGCTCTTGGCCAGCACTTCAGGCCGCAGCACGTCGTTGGTGGACAGCTCGTTGATGCCTTCGAGGTGCTGGATGCGCAAGCGCAGGTCGTTCAACTCGAAACTGGCCTTGTCCTGGATCACCAGCGCGAGCCGGGAGGACAGGATGTTGTTCTCGACCACCTCGTCGCCAATCAGCTCCAGGCCCGCCGAAGCGGAATTGGTCTTGTTGCCGATGGTCGCGTTGCCCAGGGCCTTGCGCCAGGCGGTACGGGCCAGATCGACCCAGCGCGACTGTTGCTCGGCAAAGGCGACCAGGTCATCGCGGTGTGCATACATGTCGCGCACGCTGCCGGTCTGGGTGGCCAGGGCGTCCAGGCGCTCGCGAATGGCCTGGGCAGTCGGCGCGATCATGCCTTCCGTCGCGGCGACGAAGCGCTCCCTCGCCTGGCGCGCAATCAGGCGGGCGGTCTCATGGGAACGCTCATTGCTCATGGATGGGATGGGGAAGGCTCGTAGCCGGCAGGCACTAGCTTGCCCGTGGCTGGCGATCCAGACAAGTCCTGAAACACTTTAGACGCCCATAACGTCGCTTCACGTCCACGCCAGCGGCCGCTCACACCACCGCGCCTGCGTTCGGGTCGTCCGGGTCGCCGTCTCGTTTGGCGGAATGCTTGACCAGGTCCTCGCGCTTGACGCCCAGCCACATGGCGATGGCCGCGGCCACGAAAGCCGACGAATAGATGCCGAAGCAGATGCCGATGGTCAGGGCCAGCGAGAAGTAGTGAAGCGTCGGGCCGCCGAAGAAGAACATCGACAGCACCACCAGCTGGGTGGAACCGTGGGTGATGATGGTGCGGCTGATGGTCGAGGTGATCGCGTTGTCGATGATCTCCACCGTGCTCATCTTTCGGTAGCGCCGGAAGTTCTCGCGGATCCGGTCGAAGATCACCACCGACTCGTTCACCGAATACCCCAGCACCGCCAGCACAGCCGCCAGCACCGCCAGCGAGAACTCCCACTGGAAGTAGGCGAAGAAGCCAAGGATGATCACCACGTCGTGCAGGTTGGCCAGCACGGTCGCGAGAGCGAACTTCCATTCGAAGCGGAAAGCCAGGTAAATCATGATGCCGACCACCACCATCCCGAGCGCTTTCAGCCCGTTGGTGGTGAGCTCGTCGCCCACCTGCGGGCCGACGAACTCGTTGCGGCGAAGCTGCACCGAAGGCTCATCGGCCTTCAGGGCCTCGACCACCTTGGTGCTCTGTTCGGACGCGCTCACGCCCTTCTGGGCCGGCAGGCGGATCAGCACGTCGCGCGACGTGCCGAAGTTCTGCACTTGCACGTCGGCATAGCCGAGCTTGCCGATGGCGCTGCGAACCTTGGACAGATCGGCCGGCTGGGAATAGGCCACCTCCATGACCGTTCCGCCGGTGAACTCCACCGACAGGTGCAGGCCTTTGGTGACCAGGAAGAAAACCGCCAGCGCGAAGGTGACGAAGGACACGATGTTCAGCACCAGCGCGTGGCGCATGAACGGGATCGTGCGGTGAATGCGGAAGAACTCCATCTCGTCGACTCCCTCTTATTTGCCAGAGGCGACCGCGGTCGCGTCGGTGGCGGGGCGCCACACGGTGCCGATCGACACGCTCTTGAGCTTCTTCTTGCGCCCGTACCAGAAGTTCACCAGCCCGCGCGAGAAGAAAACGGCTGAGAACATGGAAGTGACGATGCCGATGCAGTGCACCACCGCGAAGCCGCGCACCGGACCCGAGCCGAATGCAAGAAGGGCGATGCCGGCGATCAACGTGGTGACGTTGGAATCGAGAATCGTGCCCCAGGCCCGGTCGTAGCCAGCGTGGATGGCAGCCTGCGGTGAGGCACCGTTGCGCAGTTCCTCGCGCACACGCTCATTGATCAGCACGTTGGAGTCGATCGCCACGCCGATCGCCAGCGCCATGGCAGCGATGCCTGGCAGCGTGAGCGTGGCCTGCAGCAGCGAAAGAATTGCCACCAGCAGCAGCAGGTTGACTGCCAGCGCGATCGAGGAGAACAGGCCGAACAGCGCGTAGTAGACGCACATGAACACCATGATCGCCAGGAACCCGTAGGCCACGCTCTTGAAGCCCTTGGCGATGTTGTCGGCACCCAGGCTCGGGCCGATGGTGCTTTCCTCGATGATTTCCATCGGCGCGGCAAGCGAGCCGGCGCGCAGGAGCAGCGCGAGGTCGTTGGCTTCCTGGATCCCCATGGCGCCAGAGATCTGGAAGCGCGTGCCCAGTTCGCCGCGGATGGTGGCCACCGAGATGGCTTCGCCCTTGCCCTTTTCGAACAGGATGATGGCCATCGGCTTGCCGATGTTCTCGCGACTGACGTCACGCATCACGCGTCCGCCCTTGGCGTCGAGCGTGAGCGAGACGTTGGGCTCCTGGTTCTGCTGGTCGAAGCCGGCCTGTGCGTCGGTGAGGTTCTCACCCGTGGCCAGCACCTGCTTCTTGGCGATCACCGGGCGGCCCTGGCGATCAAGAAACTTCTCGCCACCGAAGGGGACCGGGCCGGTGCCCTGGCTGGCTGCGCGTGCCTCGGCAGTGTCATCCACCAGGCGCATCTCCAACGTCGCGGTGCGGCCCAGGATCTCCTTGGCCTTCGCCGTATCCTGCACGCCCGGCAACTGGACAACGATGCGGTCGAGGCCCTGCTGCTGGATCACCGGCTCGGCCACGCCCAGCTCGTTGATCCGGTTGTGCAGCGTGGTGATGTTCTGCTTGAGGGCCTGATCCTGCAGTCGGCGCTCGGCCTCGGGCTTGAAGGCGGCCCGGATGCGGAACTCGTTGCCGTCCTGCGACGGCGTGCCGGTCAGGTCGGGAAACTGGTCGAGCAGGATGCGCTCGGCGGCGTCTCGGCTGGCCGCGTCGCGGAAGCGCAGGTCAATGGTTTGACCGTCGCGGCTGACCGAGCTGCCGCGGATGGTCTTGTCACGCAAAGCCTGGCGCAGGTCGCCGGCGAAGGTCTCGGCCTTCTTTTCCATGGCGCCCTTCATGTCCACTTGCAGCATGAAGTGGACGCCACCACGAAGGTCCAGGCCCAGGTACATCGGATACGCATGCAGCGCCGTCAGCCATGCGGGCGAACGCGACACGAGGTTAAGCGCGACGGTATAGGCGGCATCGGCCGGGTCCGGCACCAGCGCGTGCTGGATCGCGTCGCGCGCCTTGATCTGCTCGTCGGTGCTGGAGAAACGGGCGCGGACGGAGTTGCCGTCGAGCGTCAGCTGGTCCGGCGTGAGCCCGGCGGACTTGAGCGCCGCCTCCACACGCTGCTGCGTGGCGAGATCGACCTTGACGGTCGACTTGGCGCTCGACACCTGCACGGCAGGCGCCTCGCCAAAGAAATTGGGCAGGGCATAGATCAGCCCCAAAAGCAGCACGATCACGATGATCGTGTACTTCCAGACCGGGTATCGGTTCATGATCGCACTCGACTTGCGGAACGGGCCGCCTGACGAAAAAGCGGCGCCCTGCTGGGCGCCACGTATCGGATTTACTTGACGGTGCCCTTGGGCAGCACCTGGACCACGGCGTGGCGCTGCACGCGCACTTGGACGTTGCTGGCGATTTCCAGCGTCAGAAACTGCTCGTCGATCTCGGTGATCCGGCCCAGCACGCCGCCGGCGGTGGCGACTTCGTCACCCTTGGCAAGGGCGGACAGCATGTTGCGCGTTTCTTTCTGGCGCTTCATCTGCGGGCGGATCATGATGAAGTACAGCACCACGAACATCAGCAGCAGCGGCAGCATGCTGCCCAGCGAGGACATCATGTCACCGCCGCCAGCGGGGGCGGCGGTCTGTGCAAAGGCGGTGGAAATGAACAATGGAGTCTCCAGCGTCGGTCGGTAGATGGGAGGGTGGAAGGCGACAGGCGCCTCCCGTGCAACCGAGCATTGTATGGCCCGAGCCCCTTCGCATTGCCGACGCCGCCTCCCGGCGCAAGGAGATCCCGGGCATTCAGGGAATTGCCGGGCAGCGCCGGCGATCGGGCTGCAGGTGGCCCGCCGGCGCGGGCCCGTCCGTCAAGCCGCGGCGCGCACGCCCTGAGGATCGCGCCACTTCTGCAAAAGCGCCTGCCAGCGCGTGCGTGCCGCCGCCAGGTTGCGGTCCTTCACATGGCCGTAGCCGCGAATCTGCTCGGGCAGGCTGGCGATCTCCACCGCCAGGGCGTGGTTCTCGCCATTCAGGCCACGAAGGACTTCCTCGATGCTGGCGCGGTATTCCTCGATCAGCGCGCGCTCGATCTTGCGTTCTTCGTTGCGGCCGAACACGTCGAGCGCCCCGCCGCGCAGGCCCTTGAGCCGTGCCAGCCACTTGAAGCCGGTGAGCATCGACGGACCGAACTTGCTCTTGACCAGTTCGCCCTTGGCGTTGCGCTGGGCCGTCAGCGGCGGCGCAAGGTGGTAGTTGAGCTTGAAGTCCTTGCCCATCTCGCCCTCGAACATGCCGGCCACGCGCTCCAGGAATGCCGGGTCGGCATGCAGGCGGGCGACCTCGTATTCGTCCTTGTAGGCCATCAGCTTGAACAGATAGCGCGCCACCGCCTCGGCCAGCGTGCTCTTGCCGGTGGCGGCCTGCTCGGCATCGCGCACCCGCTCGACGAACTCGCGGTATTGCTCGGCGTACTTCCTGTTCTGGTAGCCCGTCAGGAATTCCACCCGGCGCGCGACCAGGCTTTGCAGCGTCTCGCGCTTCTTGAACTCGATCACCTGGCCGGGCGAGACCAGACGCTCGAGAGACGCCGGGTCGTGCGCGGCACGGCGGCCCCATTCGAAGGCGGCCTTGTTGTTGTCGACCGCCACGGCGTTGAGCTCGATGGCGCGCATCAGCGACTCGAGCGCCAGCGGTAGCCAGCCCTTCTGCCAGGCATAGCCGAGGATCATCGGGTTGACGTAGATCGCGTCGCCCATCAGCGCGGTGGCCAGGCGGTCGGCATCGAACTGGCCGAGACCGGATTCGCCCACGGCGCGAGCCAGTTCGCTCGCGCATTGCTCCTGCGGGTTGCTCCAGTTGGCGTTGCGCACGAAGGCCGCCGTGGGCGAGCCGTGCACATTGAGCGCCACATGCGTGCGGCCCTCGCGCATGCGCGCCAGGGTTTCCGCATTGACGGCCACGAGCGGATCGCAGGCCAGCACCAGATCCGCCGCAGCAGTACCAACGCGGGTGGTGCGGATGTCGTCTTGCGAATTGCCGATCAGCACATGGCTCCACGTCGCGCCGCCCTTTTGCGCCAAGCCCGCGGCATCCTGCGTGACGATGCCCTTGCCTTCGATGTGCGCCGCCATGCCCAGCAACTGGCCGATGGTGATGACGCCGGTGCCGCCCACGCCTGCGACGACGGTGCCCCAGACCTGATGCGCGGCCAGCGCCGGCAGGGTCGGCTCGGGCAGCGGCCCCAGGCCGGCGGGGGCGGGCACCTTGGCCTTGCTCTTCTTCTTGAGCGTGCCGCCTTCCACCGTGATGAAGCTCGGGCAAAAGCCCTTGAGGCAGCTCATGTCCTTGTTGCAGCTGCTCTGGTTGATGGTGCGCTTGCGGCCGAATTCGGTCTCCAGCGGCTCCACGCTCAGGCAGTTGCTCTGCACACTGCAGTCACCGCAGCCTTCGCACACGGCTTCGTTGATGACGACGCGCACGGCGGGATCGACCATCGTGCCCCGCTTGCGGCGGCGGCGCTTCTCGGTCGCGCAGGTCTGGTCGTAGATGATGGCCGTGGTGCCTTCGATCTCGCGGAACTCGCGCTGGATGGCGTCGAGTTCGTCGCGATGGCGCACTGCCACTTCCTTGCCTTCGTAAGCGCCGGGGATCTTCACGTCCTCGTACTTCTCGGGCTCATCGGTGACCACCACCACCTTCTTCGCGCCTTCGGCATGCAGGCTCTCGGCGATCTGCAGTACCGAGTGGCCCTCTGGGCGCTCGCCCACCTGCTGCCCGCCCGTCATGGCAACGGCGTCGTTGTAGAGGATCTTGTAAGTGATGTTGACGCCCGCGGCGATGGACTGGCGGATGGCCAGCAGGCCGCTGTGGAAGTACGTGCCGTCACCCAGGTTGGCAAACACGTGCTTCTCGTTCGAGAAGGGCTGCTGGCCCACCCATGGAACGCCCTCGCCGCCCATCTGCGTGAACCCGATGGTCTGGCGATCCATCCAGGTGGCCATGAAGTGGCAGCCGATGCCGGCCATGGCGCGCGAGCCTTCGGGCACGACCGTGCTGGTGTTGTGCGGACAGCCCGAGCAGAACCAGGGCTGGCGGCCTTCGTTCACGCCGCCGACCTGCAGCGTCTGCATCGAACGCTCCTTGGCGTCCAGGATGGCCATCTGCGCATCGACGCGCGCCGCCATGTCGCTACCGGGCACGAGCACGCCGTTTTTCTTGAGCCGCTGCACGATGGCGCGGGCAATGATGGCCGGGTTCAGATCGGCGTTGGCGCGCAGCAGCGTGTTGGCGGTCGGGTTGGGCATGGACCATTCGCCGCCCGAGAAGTCGCCCTCGGGTTCGCTGAACTTGCCCAGCACGTTGGGGCGCACGTCCGCCCGCCAGTTGTAGAGCTCTTCCTTGAGCTGGTATTCGATGACCTGGCGCTTTTCCTCGACCACCAGGATTTCCTGCAGCCCGGTCGCGAAGTCGCGCGTCAGCTGCGCTTCCAGCGGCCAGACCACCGCCACCTTGTGCACCCGGATGCCCAGTTGCCGGCAGTCGGCATCGCTCAGGCCCAGGTCGAGCAGGGCCTGGCGGGTGTCGTTGTAGGCCTTGCCGCTGGCCATGATGCCGAATCGATCGTTGGGCCCCTCGATCACGTTGTGGTTGAGCCGGTTGGCGCGCACGTAGGCCAGGGCGGCATACCACTTGTAGTGCATGAGCCGGGCTTCCTGCTCCAGCGCATGGTCGGGCCAGCGGATGTGAAGACCACCCTCGGGCATCTGGAAATCGGTGGGAATGACGATCTCGACGCGCTCGGGGTCGATCATCGCGGTGGCGCTGGACTCGACGATCTCCTGGATCGTCTTCATGCCCGACCACAGTCCGGCGAAGCGGCTCATGGCGAAGGCGTGGATGCCCAGGTCCAGGATCTCCTGGACGTTGGTGGGGAAGAAGACCGGCGTGCCGCAGGCCTTGAAGATGTGATCGCTCTGGTGCGCCGCGGTCGAGCTCTTGGAGATGTGGTCGTCGCCGGCCACCGCGATCACGCCGCCCCAGGGCGTGGTGCCGGCCATGTTGGCGTGCTTGAAGACGTCGGAGCAGCGGTCCACGCCGGGACCCTTGCCGTACCAGATGCCGAACACGCCGTCGAATTTGTTGGAGCCGGGCGGCGCGAACCCCATCTGCTGCGTGCCCCAAAGTGCGGTGGCGGCCAGCTCCTCGTTCACGCCCGGCTGGAACACGATGTTCTGGGCCTTGAGGTATTTGGACGCCTTCCATAGCGCCTGGTCGTAGCCGCCAAGTGGCGAGCCGCGGTATCCGCTGACGAAGCCCGCCGTGTTCTTGCCCGCCTGCTGATCGCGCAGTCGCTGGAGCATCGGCAGTTTGACCAGCGCTTGAACGCCGCTCATAAAAGCCCGGCCATAGTCCAGGCTGTATTTGTCATCGAGCGTGACGGTCTCGAGCGCCTTGCGGATGTGCTCGGGCAGCGGTGCATTCATCGTGCGGTCTCCATTTGCAGTGGCTTTTTGCCTTGTGGGCATGGCTCGTTGGAACGCTTCCGGATTGGAAACGTTCAGCCATGATTGCACGCAAAGTGTATGCCTGCACGCGGGATAGGTGTTTGCGTTCTCGTTCTCAAATTGAGGCGTTTCAGAAAGGATCTTTCTAGAATGGCAGACAAATGGAAAGCCTTGACAAGTTCGACCTCGCCATCCTGCAAGAACTCCAAGCAGACGCACGCCTGACCAATGCGGAATTGGCGCAGCGGGTGGGCTTGTCCGCCGCCCCGTGCTGGCGGCGGGTGCGTGCGCTGGAGGCCCAGGGTTTCATCAGGGGCTACCACGCCGAGATCGACCGCCAGAAGATCGGCCTGGGCGTGCTCGCCTTCGTGCGTCTCGACGCGGACCGGGTCAACCTCGAGGCCACCCGAAAGCTGGAAGAGGCGATCCGCCAGTTGCCCGAAGTCGTGGCCTGCCACTACATCAGCGGCACCGGCACCTTCGAGCTGCAGGTGGTCGCACAGGACCTGGACAGCTTCTCCCGCTTTGCCCAGCACCACCTGATGAACCTGCCCAACGTGAAGGACCTGCACACCAGCTTCTCGCTGGGCGAGGTCAAGTCCAGCGCGTCGCTGCCGCTGGGCCACCTCAAGCCGGCGAGCGCGGCCAAGACACAGAAGCGCTGAGCAACGCACAATCGACGGCAGATGCCGCCCCCGATCACCGACGAAGAACAGACCAGCGCCGTCCGCAAACCGCCAGCACGCGTGGGCGCGCTAGAGCCGTTGCGCATTCCCGTGTTCCGCATGCTGTGGAGCACCTGGCTGATGGCCAACGTCTGCATGTGGATGAACGACGTGGCCGCCGCGTGGCTGATGACGACGCTCGACTCCTCGCCGCTTTGGGTGGCACTGGTGCAGTCGGCGTCCACCGCGCCGGTGTTCCTGCTGGGCTTGCCCAGCGGTGCGCTGGCCGACATCCTGGACCGCCGCCGTTGGCTGATGGCCACCCAATTCTGGCTCGCCTGCACCGCCATCGCCCTGTGCGCGGTGATCGCGGCCGGCGTCATCACGGCGCCGCTGCTGCTGGCGCTGACCTTTGCCAACGGCATCGGCCTGGCCCTGCGCTGGCCGGTGTTCTCGGCCATCGTGCCGGAGCTGGTGCCCCGCTCCCACCTGCCCGCGGCGCTTGGACTCAACGGCATCTCGATGAACGCCTCGCGCATCATCGGACCGCTGCTGGCGGGCTTCCTCATTGCCAGTGCCGGCAGCGTTTGGGTGTTCGCCTTCAACGCGGTGCTGTCGGTGGTCTCGGGCTTCGTGGTGATGCGCTGGCGCCGCGAACACAAGCCCAACCCGCTCGGGCGCGAACGGTTGGTGAGCGCGATGCGGGTGGGCGTGCAGTTCGTGCGGCAGTCGCCGCGCATGCGGGCGGTGCTGCTGCGCATCTCCCTGTTCTTCTTCCACTCCACGGCCCTGCTCGCGCTGCTTCCGCTGCTGGCACGCGGCCTGAAGGGTGGCGACGCCGGCACCTTCACCCTGCTGCTGGCCTCGATGGGCAGCGGCGCCATCTTTGCGGTGCTTCTGCTGCCGCGCATGCGCCAGGAGCTGGCCCGCGACCAGCTCGTCATGGGCGGCGCCGCGGCCCAGGCCGGCGCCACGGCGGTGATGGCGGTAGCGCCGAACGCCTGGGTGGCGGTGCCCGCCATGTTCATCGGCGGCATGGCCTGGATCACGACCGCCAACTCGCTGTCGGTGTCGGCCCAGCTCGCTTTGCCCGACTGGGTGCGCGCCCGGGGCATGGCCACCTACCAGATGGCCATCATGGGATCGAGCGCGCTCGGCGCCGCGATCTGGGGCCAGATCGCCACCGTCACCTCGTTGTACGCCGCGCTGTTGGCGTCGGCAATCACCGGCGTCTTGTCCATGGCGCTGGCGGTGCGCTGGGTGCGCGACCATCCGGAGGAAGACGACGTCAGCCCCGCCCAGGAAGGCTGGGCCACGCATCCCCCCGGTGCCAAGCCCGAGGAACAGGGCCGCGTCGTGATCCAGGTCGACTATCGCGTGGACCCGGCTCGCGCCGATGCCTTCCGCCGTGTGATGGACGAGACGCGTCGTGTCCGCCTGAGCCAGGGTGCGATCGAATGGACCTTGTGGCACGACATCAACGACCCTGGCCATTTCGTGGAGCACATCGTGGATGAATCCTGGACGGAGCATCTGCGACGCTTTCACCGCGCCACGGCCGCCGACATCGCGCTGCGCGAACGCCGCCTGGCCTTCCACCTCGGCGACGAGCCTCCGACGGTGACGCGCTACATCGCGCCGCGCTGAGTCGACGCAGCGCTGACGCCGATCCGGTGCAGCGCCTGCTCAGCCCGGCCAGAGGCTGCGCAACAACCCGGACAGGCTCGCGAACCGGCTGGGGTCTTCGCTTTCGTCCAGCACGCCCGCCAGGCGCGCTGCGAGTGCCGGATCCCGCCGGGCGCGCCAGAGAATGAAGTCCACCAGCCACGGGTGCTCGTTGAACCGGTTGGCCAGTGCATAGGCCGCAAAGCGCGGCCGCAACGCGTCCATCGACGCTTGATAGAGCGCCTGCGCATCCGCGCCATCGGGCCCATTCGCCCCCGCCCGTCTTGAATCGATGATCGCCTGCGCGGCCGCCATCCCGCTTTCCAGCGCCTTGCCGATACCCTCGCCGGTGAACAGGTAGGTGCTCCCCGCCGCTTCGCCGGCCACCAGCAGGCCGGGCCGGCTCCAGGCCGAGCCTTCGAGCGAACAGCGCAGCGGGGCGCCCTTGAGCTCACCCTCCAGCACGCCGTCGGCCATCAGTTCGCGCGCCGCAGGATGCACGCGCAAGAAGGTGTTCCACAGGTCGCGCAAACTGCCGCCCGACGCATCGCGGCGCCGCCGCTCGGCCCGGGAGTGCATGTAGCCGACGCCGATGTTGAACACCCCACTGCCGACCGGAAAGATCCAGCCGTAGCCGCCGCGCAGCGCACGATGCCAGACGACTTCCAGCGCGCGCTCGTGCGCGTTGCGAGCGGCGTGGCGCACGTAGCCGCGCAAGGCCATGCCGCTGGGCGCGCGGCGCATGGCGACCCCCGCAGCCTCCAACGCCGTCGCGTCGGCACCCGTAGCCAGCACGGTCCAGCGGGCATGGACCTCGACGCTGGCAGTTGCGGAGCCGAGCCGCGCCCCCGCGACCTGTTGCGAAGGCTCGACAAGCAAGGCCGTGAAACGAGCCGGCGCCAGCCAGCGCGCGCCCGACGCCAGTGCCGCCTGCCGCAGCAACTCGTCCAGCTCACGCCGACGGAGCACCGACAGGGTCGCGGGCAGTTCGATCGTCCCGCCCGAAGGCGCATGACAGGCCAGATGCGTGGCCTGGGCCGCTTGTGCCAGCACCGCATCGAGCAGGCCCAGGCGCGCCAGCGCGCGATGCGAATCGGCGATGAGCCCGTCGCCGCACACCTTGTCCCGAGGGAATTCCTGCCGGTCGCACAAGAGCACGTCGATGCCCGCGCGCGCCAGCACGCGGGCACACGCGCTGCCGGCCGGGCCGGCGCCGATCACCAGCACATCGCAGTTCAGCTGCGCGGCAGGCGTGCTCATCGCGAGGCGCGCCGCCGCTCAGCTGCGGGGCAGGTACATCGTCGCCTCCACTTCGATCCAGACGTTCTCGCCCGGGAGGTAGTTCGACACTTCCACCACCGTGCTGACCGGCGGATCGTTCGGATAGAACAGCCCGCGCACGCGGCTGTAGGCCGGATAGTGGTCGAGCCGGCGGAAGTACTGCACCAGCTTGACGACGTCTTCCATCGTGCCGCCATGCCCGGCCGCCAGTTCGCGGATGCGTTCGAGCACGAACCAGCTTTGCGCCACGATGGGCGCCTCGAACACATCGACCGACAGCTGCCCGGTGGCATAGCCCAGGCCCTGCAGTGCCACGCGGGCCGCTTCGGGCAGCTCCTCGTAGGTCGTGACCGCGCGGCGCGTGGCGGTGTCGACCGCCACCACGCCGCTCATGAAGACGAAATCGCCCACGCGCCGCGATGCGGCGTAGCGGGCCATCGGCTTGCCCATGCTCATTCGGATTCCTTCGCTGCCTCTGTGCAATCGCGCAGCCAGCCCAGGCCGTCGGAGGTGCCGCCTGGCACCGCGCCACGCGCCGGCCGGTACTCGCAACCCACCCAGCCTTGCCAGCCGCATTGCGCCGCCACCTCGTCGATCACGCTGAACAAATAGGGATGGTTCAGCTCGCCGATGTCCGGCTCATGGCGCTGCGGCACACCGGCGATCTGGAAGTGGGCGACGCGCCCGGTGGGCAGGTACTTACGGATCTTCATCGCCACGTCGCCTTCGACGATCTGGCAGTGGTAGAGGTCCATCTGCACCTTGAGGTTGTCCGCGCCGATCATGCCGATGATCTCGTGTGCGTGGTCCTGCCGGTTCAGGAAGAAGCGCGGAATGTCGCGCTGGTTGATCGGCTCGAGCAGCAGGTCGCGTCCGGCCTTCTTCGCCTCGGCCGCGGCCCAGCGCAGGTTCTCGACGTAGGTCGGTTGCACCGCCTCGCGTTCCTTGCCCTCGGGAATGAGTCCGGCCATGACGTGGATGCGCGGACAGTCCAGCGCCTGCGCATAGTCCAGCGCCTTGGCGATGCCTTCGCGGAACTCGGCCTCGCGTCCGGGCAGGCACGCCAGCCCCCGTTCGCCGCCGTCCCAGTTGCCCGGCGGCGCATTGAACAACACCTGCTGCAGGCCGTTGGCATCGAGGCGGGCGCGAATGTCGCGCGCCTCGAAGGCATAGGGGAAGAGGTATTCGACGGCCTTGAAACCGTCGCGGGCGGCGGCATCGAAGCGGTCGAGGAAATCGAGCTCCGTGTAGAGCATCGACAGGTTGGCGGCGAATCGGGGCATGGTTCTTTGACCTCGAATAAGTGAACTACCAGCGCGCGCCGAACTGGCGGCGCAATGCTTCAATCTGCGGCTCGGTCAGCGGCGCCGGCCGATGCCCGCCGGCGCGGGCGCCAGCCAGGCACCACAGCCGAGCGCTTTCTTCCAGCTCTTCCAGCGTGGCCATGGCGGCGGCCGGTGAGTCGTGCCAGACATTGGGCCCCAGCCGCTCCAGCATGACCGCGCGGATGGGCGTGCCGCGCTCGCCATAGCGCTCGATCGCCTTCGCGACGGCATCGGCGGCCTCCGCCGCGCCTGGACGCTGATAGGCGATGCGCGGCACGTGGCCCACTTTCATCACGAAGTACGGCGTGATGGCCGGCAGCAACTCGTCGTTCGTCGCATCGTCCATCGAGAGCGCGACGCAGTGGGTGGAATGCGTGTGGATCACGCAGCAGGTGTCGGCGTCGAATCGGCGGGCGCTGGCATAGATGCGCGCATGCAGCGCAAGGGTCTTGCTGGCGCGATCACCGCCGGTCTGCTGGCCTCGCGCATCGAGCCGGGCCAGGCGCGCGGGGTCCAGAAAGCCGAGACACGCATCGGTGGGCGTGATGAGAAAGCCGCCGTCTTCCAGGCGCACGCTGATGTTGCCGGCGGTGGCATGCACCAGGCCGCGCTCGAACAGGCTGCGCCCGACGCGCACGATCTCGTCGCGAGCTTGGTTCTCGGTCATGGCACGGCGGCGAAGGACTTGGTGAAAAAGTCGTCCGTTCCGAAGTTGCCGGACTTGAGCGCAATGAGCAGTCCCTCGTCGCCGGCCGCCTCGCAAGGCGCATGGCACCAAGGCACGCCGGGGTCGATCTGCGGGCCGATCTGCAGTTGCCCGATATCCAGCGCCTGCACGCAGGCCCCGGAGGTCTCGCCACCGGCCACCACCAACTGGCGCACGCCGTGCAGCGCGACGAGGCCACGCGCGATGTCGGCCAACGTGCGCTCGACCAGGGCGCCCGCCTTCTCGACGCCCAGTTGGCCCTGGATCGATTGCACCGCGCCGCTGTCGGCTGTGGAATAGATGAGCACCGGTCCGCCATCGATCAGCATCGACCCGGCCCAGGCCAGCGCTTCGGTCACCACGTCTTCGCCATTGGCGATGCGCAGCGGATCGATGGCCAACGCCGATCGACCGCTTTCGATGAAGGCGCGCACCTGCCGGTTGGTGGCCAGCGAGCAGCTGCCCGACAGCACGGCACGTCGCCCCTGCACCGACGGCAGCGCGCTCGCCGCCCCTGAAGGCGACACGCCGAAGTTGGCGGGCAGGCCGATCGCCACGCCCGAGCCTGCGGTGACCAGCGGCATGCCGGCCAGCGCCGGCCCGAGACGCAGCAAGTCTTCGTTGGACAGCGCGTCGACGATGGCAACGCCAACGCCTTGCGAACGCAGCTCGTCGAAGCGCGCCCGCACCGCATCGGCGCCCTGCGCCACGGCGCGGTAGTCGACCAGCCCGACCTTGCGCCCGGTCTGCGCCTGCATCACCCGCACCAGGTTCGGATCGGTCATGGGCGTGAGCGGGTGCTTCTCCATGCCGCTCTCGTTGAGCAAGGCATCGCCGGCGAACAGGTAGCCCTTGAACACCGTGCGCCCGTTGTCCGGGAAGGCGGGCGTGGCGATGGTGAAGTCGCAGCCGAGCGCATCCATCAGCGCCTCGGTCACCGGGCCGATGTTGCCCGCGGGCGTGCTGTCGAAGGTGGAGCAGTACTTGAAATAGATCTGCTGCGCGCCTTGGGCCTGCAGCCATCGCAGCGCCGCGATCGACTTCTCGACCGCTTCGGCGGCAGGAATGGTGCGCGACTTCAGCGCGACCACGATCGCATCGACCTCGGCGGCCACGGGTTGGTCGGGCACGCCGATCGTCTGCACCACGCGCATGCCTGCACGCACCAGGTTGTTGGCCAGATCGGTGGCGCCGGTGAAATCGTCGGCAATGCAGCCCAGTGCCAATGTCATGGCGTGTCTTCCTTCTTGGCTTTGGCGGGCGGCAGCTCGATGCCCGGAAAGATCTTGATGACGGCGCTATCGTCTTCGCGCGCGAAGCCGGCGGTCGATGCCTGCATGAACATCTGGTGTGCGGTCGACGCCAGCGGCAGCGGAAACTTGCTGGCGCGCGCCGTGTCGAGCACCAGGCCCAGGTCTTTGACGAAGATGTCGACCGCCGACAGCGGCGTGTAGTCGCCGGCCAGCACGTGAGCCATGCGGTTCTCGAACATCCAGCTGTTGCCCGCGCTGTGGGTGATGACCTCGTAAAGCGCATCTGCCGCCACGCCCTCGCGAATGCCCAGGGCCATCGCCTCGGCGGCGGCCGCGATGTGGACCCCCGCCAGCAGCTGATTGATGATCTTCACCTTGCTGCCGGCGCCGGCCTTGTCGCCGAGTCGATAGACCTTGCCCGCCATGTCGTCCAGCACGCTGCCGGCCTTGGCGTAGGCCTCGGGCCTGGCCGAAGACATCACCGTCATCTGGCCGCTCGCGGCCTTGGCGGCGCCGCCGGAGATGGGGGCGTCGATGTAGAGAAGGCCACGTTCGGCCAGGCGCTGCTCCAGCGAGATCGACCAATTGGGGTCGACCGTGGAGCACATGATGAACACGCTGCCGGGCTTCATGGCCGCCGCCGCTCCATTCGGCCCGAACAGGACTTCTTCGGTCTGCTGCGCGTTCACCACCACGCTCACGATGCAGTCGCATTGCCGGGCGACTTCGGCCGGGTTGGCGTGCGCGGTGCCGCCTTCGGCCGCGAATGCTTCGGCCGCGCCAGGGCGCGCGTCGCACACATGCAGGTCGTAGCCGGCACGCCGCAGCGTGGCGGCGATGCCGGCGCCCATGGCGCCCAGGCCGATGAGCCCCGCGCTGGTGCTTCTTGTGTTCGATCTTGTCTCCACGTCACTTCCTTCAAATCTCGTACCACGGCGCTTGGAGGCCGGGACAATGATAGGCACGGTCGGCGCTGAAAGCCGACCATTCTGAAGCAAGACGGGAGGCTGCGCCGCCACGAAGCGGGCGACGCCCCTGGAGAGGCGCAGCGCGTTCAGGCGACGCGCATCAATCGCCCAGTGCCTTGCGCGCCGCCTTCGCGATGCTGGCCGCATCCACCCCGAAGAAGCGGCGCAGGGCCGCACGCGTGTCGCTGCGCCCGAAGCCGTCGGTGCCCAGCGTCACGAAGCGACGCCCCTCGGGCAGGTGCGCCCGGACGCTCTCGGCCACGGCCCTGACGTAGTCGGTGGCGGCGATCACCGGGCCGCTCGACGACGCCAGCTGGCTCGCCACGAACGGCGTCTGCCCGGATGCCTCGCAGGCCAGGCCGTCGCGCGAGAGCTCGCTCCAGCTCGTCACGCTGAACACGTCGGAGGCGATGCCATCTTCGGCCAGCAGCCGCGCCGCCTTCAGCACCTCCGTGAAGATCGCGCCCGAGCCCATCAGCGTCACGCGCCGCGATCCCTGCCCGACGCTGCTGAAGCGATAGCACCCGCGCAAGATGTCGGCATGCGCATCGGGCGGCACATCCGGCTGCGCGTAGTTCTCGTTCATCAGCGTGATGTAGTAGAAGACGTCGCGCTGCTCGACCAGCATCTCGCGCATGCCGGCGTCGACGATCACGGCCATCTCGCCCGCGAACGCCGGGTCGTAGGCCTTGCAGTTGGGAATGGTCGCGGCCACCAGGTGGCTGCTGCCGTCCTGGTGCTGCAAGCCTTCGCCGCCCAGCGTGGTCCGGCCAGATGTAGCGCCAAGCAGAAAGCCCCGCGCACGCTGGTCGGCCGCAGCCCAGATGGCATCACCCACGCGCTGGAAGCCGAACATCGAGTAGTAGATGTAGAAGGGCAGCATGGCCAGGCCGTGCACGCTGTAGCTGGTGGCCGCAGCCGTCCAGCTCGCAATGGCGCCGGCTTCGCTGATGCCTTCTTCCAGGATCTGGCCATCGATCGCTTCGCGATAGCTCAGCACCGAGCCGATGTCTTCCGGCGCGTAGCGCTGGCCAACGCTCGAATAGATGCCCACCTGCTTGAACAGGTTGGCCATGCCGAAAGTCCGCGCTTCGTCGGCCACGATCGGCACGATGCGCGGGCCCAACTGGCCGTCTTTCATCAGGTTGCCCAGCATGCGCACGAAGGCCATCGTCGTGCTCATCTCCTTGCCGGCCGCGGCGACCGCGAACTGCGCGTAGCTGGCCAGCGCCGGCACCGGCAACGTGTCGCAGGCGGTCTCGCGGCGCGGCATGGAGCCGCCCAGCGCCTCGCGACGCTGCTTCAGGTATTGCATCTCGGCGCTGTCCGCCGCCGGCTTGTAGAACGACAGCGTCGTCGCCTGCTCGTCCGACAGTGGCAGGTTGAAGCGGTTCCGAAACGCCAGGAGTTCGCCTTCATCGAGCTTCTTCTGCGAATGCGTGGTCATGCGGCCCTGGCCTGCCGTGCCCATGCCATAGCCCTTCTTGGTGTGGGCCAGGATCACGGTCGGCTGGCCACGATGGGCGGCCGCGGCCGCATACGCCGCGTGGATCTTCACGATGTCATGGCCGCCGCGCTTGAGGCGGTCGATCTGCTCGTCCGTCATGCCTTGGGCCAGGCGTGCGAGCGCCTCGTTCTGGCCGAAGAAGTGTTCACGGTTGAAGCGGCCGTCCTTGGCGGCGAAGGTCTGCATCTGGCCGTCCACCGTGTCGGCAAAGGCACGCGTCAGCGCACCGGAGGCGTCGCGCGCGAACAGGCCGTCCCAGTCGCTGCCCCACACGAGCTTGATGACGTTCCAGCCGGCGCCGGCGAAGAGCTTTTCCAGCTCGTCGATGATGCGGCCGTTGCCGCGCACCGGACCGTCCAGGCGCTGCAGGTTGCAGTTGACCACCCAAACCAGATTGTCGAGCTTCTCGCGTGCGGCCAGGGTGAGCGCGCTCATCGATTCGGGCTCGTCCATCTCGCCGTCGCCGAACACGCCCCACACCTTGCGGCCCGAGCAGTCGAGCAGGCGGCGGTGCGACAAGTAGCGCATGAAGCGCGCGTGATAGATCGAGCTGATCGGGCCGATGCCCATCGAGCCGGTCGGGAATTGCCAGAAGTCCGGCATCAGCCAGGGATGCGGGTAGCTGCACAGGCCGCGCGCGCCATCGGCGACTTCGATCTCCTGCCGATAGTGCTGCAGGTCCTGCTCGCTCAGGCGTCCTTCGAGATAGGCGCGTGCATACACGCCCGGCGCGCTGTGCGGCTGGAAGAACACCAGGTCTCCCCGGTGCCGGTCGTCTCGCGCGCAAAAGAAGTGGTTGAAGCCCACCTCGAACAGATCGGCCGCGCTGGCATAGCTGGCGATGTGCCCACCGAGCTCGCCGTAGGCCTGGTTGGCGCGCGCCACCATCGCCAGCGCGTTCCAGCGCATCAGCGAGCCCAGGCGCTCCTCGATGGCGAGGTCGCCCGGAAAGGCGGGCTGCGCGTCGACCGCGATCGTGTTGACGTAGGGCGTGCTGAGTTCGGGCTGCCAGCCGATCTGCTGCTGGCGCGCGATGCGTGCCAGTTCGTCGAGCATGAAGCGGGCGCGCTCGGGCCCGTGCGCGTCGACCAGGGCCAGGAAGGATTCGCGCCACTCGGCGCTTTCCGCGGGGTCGGGATCGGGAAGCGGCGAGGGCGTCATGGCCATCAGGGCGCGCAGGTGCTCGGTATGCAGTGGGGCATTCATGGTGCCGCACTCTAGGCCGCGACGTCCAGAATGAGATGCCGATATGACGCGGTCGAGTGGACGCGTGCAGCATAAACTGCCGGCAATCTGCGAATCCAAGAAATTCTTACATCATGAAGCTCGACGCCATCGATCTGCGCATCCTCAAGGAACTGCAAAGCGACGGCGCCCTTTCCAACGTCGAGCTGGCGCGGCGCGTGCAACTGTCGCCCTCCCCATGCCTGGCGCGGGTGAAGGCGCTCGAGGCGGCAGGCGTGATTGACCGTTATGTGGCCATCGCCAATCCCCAGGCGCTGGGCCTCGGCCTGAACGTGTTCATTTCCATCAGCCTGACTTCGCAGAGCAAGGCGAGCCTGGCGGCCTTCGAGCAGCGCATTGGCGAGCATGAAGAAGTCATGGAGTGTTACCTCATGACAGGCGACAGCGACTACCTGATCCGTGTAGCGGTGCCCGACATCGCCGCGCTGGAGAAGTTCATCCTCGAGCAACTCACACCCATCGCGGGCATCGAGAAGATCCGCTCGAGCTTTGCGCTCAAGCAGGTCCGCTACAAGACGGCGCTGCCTTTGCCGGCGGCGCCCTGAGGGTGAGGGGCGCGACTGCTGCCCAGGCGCCAGCATTCTTGGCGCCATCGGTGGAATGCGTACCGGCTCTACGGTGCGGCAACGTCTGACAAGCAAACGCTCCCGAAACGGCGCGTTCTCAGTGGTCGTCGCTGCTAACTTCGTGATATGCGGAAAAAGGCTGGAAACCTAGTCCGGGTACAACGGAGCCCATCATGAAACGTTCAGTTATTTCTCTCCTGGCCGGGGCCATCGTCCTCGCACCACTGCTTGCGTCAGCCGACCCACACGGCAAGGGCAAGCATGGCCACCGCGAATACAAGGAAGAGTATTGGGACGGCGGCTGCAAGGTCGAACGCAAGTGGAAGAAAAACGGCGACTACAAGGAGGAGCGCAAATGCAAGGACCGTGGCCCCGCCTACTACGGCCCTGCTCCCGCTTACGTGCCTGCGCCGGTCTACGTACCCGCACCGCAACCCGGGGTCGTCATCCAGGGTACGGTGCGAGTCAACTAGGCGGACACGCAGGATGCCCGCCATGACCAGACCCGTCGTCAGAGGGTCTTGGTCAACGCCACGATGAAGCGGGCCTTGTTAGGGTTGAGCGTCTTGCCGTCCGCGCCCGTCACTTCGAACGCGCTGCCCTTGTTGGCGCCTTGCACGTACGCGCCCAGCGCCAGGCCTGCGCCGAAGTCGTACGACGCACCGAGGTTGTAGTCGTAGTAGTTGATGGCGGTGGTGTTGTCCTTGATGTCCGAGGCGAAGAAGGTGTAGCCCACCGAGGCCTTCAGCGTGAGCTTGGGCACCACCTCGTAGGCATAGCCCAGGTTCAGGTAGCCAGTATTGCGTCCCGACAGGCCCGAGCCGCCCTTGCTGCCGGCCCAGTTGAAGTAGTCGTCCGAGACCGTGTGCGAGTACTTGAGGGTAAAGCCGGCGATGCTGCCCGAGCCGTAGATTTCCCAGGTGTTGCCTTGCGTGGCGCCCGGATAGACATAGCCCAGGGTACCCACGTCCCAGTCCAGACCACCGGCCTTGAACTTGTAGCCGCCGTACACGTCCATCTCGAAGCTGTTGCCGTCCAGCCAGTTGACGCTGGAGTTCCAGTTGCCGATGTAGAAGCCGCTTTCATGCGCGTAGTCGAAGCCGCCCTGGATGGCCGGCTTGACCGAGCTGGTCTTGAAGTTGCCGTTGCTGCCCAGCACGTCCTGGTCCTGGCCACGGAACTTGTAGTTGGTCGTCAGCGTGACGTTGGCCGTGACGGGAGAGGCCTCCGAAGCCTCCGTCTGCGCCTGCGCGCTGGTCGAGACTGTCAGCATCGGAAGAAGGAGTGCACCGCCGATTGTGGCGAGGCTTGTGCGAGAAAAGTACATGCGCGATTGCGAAGTTGCAGAAGGCAGCAAGACTAGTTCGACCGTCGAAAAGGCGTCGTAAATACTGGCGCTTCAAATATCAAGAACGCGTAAAGAATGCGGGTCGGACGCGCTGGGAGGCGGCGTTGCGCGCAACGCGCTTCAAAGCGTTCTGGAAGGCCTTTGCGATCTCAGCAGCGTCGGCCGCGCGAGAGATCTGATCGCGCGACTCACGGCCTTCGAACAACGTCGCGGCGAGAGCCAGCAGCTGAAGGTGATCCTCCTGGCGCCCCGCCTTCGGAACAAGGATCACCAGAAACTGCGAGATCGGTTCGCCGTCGCTCACCTGCACGGGCGACCTCGTTCGCATGAAGACTGTCAGCGGTGACGCGATTGCGTCACTGCGCGCATGCGGAATCGCCAAGTTGTGGCCGATCGCGGTCGATCCGATCTGCTCACGTCGCCAGAGAGCACGAAAGATCGGCGCGGCATCGATGACGTGAGCACTCGAAATAGCCGCTGCAGCGATCGTCAAGGCTTGCTCTACATCCTGCGCGTCCACGTCGACCAGTATTTGCTGGGGCTGGATCCAGTTGGCGAGGCGTTCTGGGTCATGACTCATCGGAAAGTCTCCTGCGTTCACGGGGAGCTACCAATGGTGCGCGTTGACGCGACAAGACGGCATCAAGAAATGGAGGGCTGCCGTCAAAGTTCCGTAACGACAGCGCAAGCGGGTCAGGTGTGGGTCAGCTCCTTCTGAACTGCGATCCGACTGGCCGCCGCTGACGCCTGCGAGACAAAACACGGCCGCCTCGTCTCGCAGGTGATAGCACGGCGCGCCTCGTTGGAGAGACGCTTGCGGCTCATCGACCCAAGGAGTCAGAGATGAGCAATGCGCAGCAGGTCCGCGACGCGGTGCTCGCCATGCCAATGGCCCGCACGCTGCAGTTGGACTTTCGTGAGTTGGAAGCCGGGCGCTCGGAGATCCAGATGCCGGTGCTCGACGCCTTCTGTTTCCGGCCTGGCCAATTGCAAGCCACCGCCGTGTTCGCGATCGCCGACTTCGCCGCGGTGTCGGCCGCCGGCACCGTGTTGCCCGAAGGCTGGATCAACGCCACCATCGACGGAACGCTCAAGCTGGTGGCGCCGGCCCGTGGATCGCACCTGCGGGCGCGCGGCCGGGTGGTGGACGCGAGCCGGCTGCTGACGATCTGCGCGGCGGAGGTCTATGCGGTCGACGGCAACGGCGGAGAAACGCTGTGCGCCACGCTGCTGGGCACGGCGCGCAACATCGATCCAGCTCGACATTGAGTCGATCGACGATGCGCGGCCGCGCCGCCGCGCCGCCGCTTTTTTTCCCGGCTCAGGCCGTCGCGGCCTTGCCCACCAGCGAAGGCTGCATCGGGTCCGCGGTGAGGTAGCCCACGGCAGCGCCGAAGCGGTCCTTGTAGTTGGCGCGGATCAGCGGATCGAGCGTGGTCTTCACGTTCGCGGCGGTCGTGCCGATGAAGTCGCCCGGGTGCTGGAAGTTGCTCATGATGTAGGTCCAGCCATTGATCTCGTCGACGGCATGCAAGCCCGTCGATTCAGCGCCGGCGGGCGTCGACATGATGCGCGAGAGCGTCTTGGTGTCGACGTTGTAGGCCCACAGATAGTTGTTGACGTGGTTGCCGCTGTCCTCGCCGATGAACAGCGTGCGCATCTTCTCGGAGAACTTCAGGTTGTCGGGGCTGGCGATCTTGTCGACCGCGGCGGTGTTGCCGTTGGCATCGGCAGTGATGTCCTCGCCCACGATGACCATGTGGCTGGAAGCGGGCATCCATTCGCTGTCGATGGCCGCGCTGCCCGTGTCCTTGAGCCCACCCGAGAGACGGTGGCCGAGCACGCCGCCGGCCTTGAGCGTCTTGGCAAAGCCGATGTTGTTGCCGGCAGTCCAGCCCTTGCCGTTGGTGATCATCGAATCCTGGATATTGGCCAGGGCCGAATAGGCCATCTTGTCGGCGATGTTGACGGTCGTGCCTTCCATCTTGGTGAACGCCATGCTGGCGCCCACCAGAGCGGCGTAGCGGTGCGTTTCCAGGAAGGCCGCGGCCTTCTCCATGCCGGGCTTGAGCTTGATCCAGTTCTTCGCGCCACCGTAGTAGATCAGGGTGTAGCTCGCATCCATCGGGTCGGTGGTCGACAGATCGAAGATGTCCGTCGCCAACGTGGTGTTGGCCAATGCCTCGATCTCGGCGCTGGTGGCGTGGCCGAGATTGATCCAGTCGATGGCGGCAGGCGCGGCGGACGGATCGATCGACAGGCCGGGCTGGTACTTGGCCGCATACAAGGTGCCGGCGGAAAGGTCCTTTTCCTTGTCGGCGATGAAGACGAACAGGCCTCCGTTGGTGGCGTCGTCACCCATCAGCACGGTGCGGTTGTCGGGCATGACCTGAACCAGCTCGTGCGAGATGCGACCCAGGCAGTAGTGCTTGGTCACCTTGCCAGTGCCATCCGGATTGACGGTGATCTCGGGCAAGTGGCCATAGAGATAAGGCTTGGCGGCAGTCTCGCTGCCGAACACGTTCTTGCTGAAAGCCTTGAACTGCGCGCTGGCCGCGGCGGTGAAAGCATCGGGCTCGTATTCCTCGCTCGACAGGTGCGTGTTCCACGGCGACAGGCTGGCGCCGCAGGTAATCCACAGGCCGTGCGCGCTCGACATGTCGACGTTGTGGTACTTGACCAGCTCCAGCTTGCCGGTGGTCTGGTCCTGGTCCAGCGTGAGCACGGCAATGGGCGACGGCAGCTTGCCGTACATGTCGTTCAGGGCCTGGTCCGTCGAGGTGTATTCGAACTGCACCACGGCAAACACCGCCTTGCCCTTGATGCCGGCAACGGTGGGGTTGTCCAGCGCGAGCAGCGAGGTGCCGTCTGGGCAATCGGAGAAGAACTGGCGCTCCTTGCCGGGCACCGAGTTGTCCATGATCGGCTGGTTGTTGATGTCGAAGTAGCCGCCCGCCAGCACCTGGCCGCCGCTGCCGTTAGGCACCATGTCGCCGGTGATGAAGAAGGGCTTGTAGGCCAGCGCGTAGTCCTTCTTGCTGTTGTCGTCGAAGGCCACCGTCATGATCGAACCGACCGTGGTGGTCGCCATCGCGGCGGCATTGTCCAACGTCGGAGCCGCCATGTTCGAGAACGTGGTGGACACATAGTTGGGTGCGGCGGCGGGTGCCGGGGTCGGTGCCGGTGCTGGAGCGGGCGCCGGTGCCGGCGAGGGGTCGTTGCTGCCACCGCATGCGGTCAGCAGGGCTGCGCCGCCCAGCGGCAGCAGAGGTGCGGCAAACAGCTTGAGCGCCTGGCGACGCGAGGCGCGATAGGTGACGACGGTGTCGGTCATGTCGGATATTTCCAAGGATCGTGGGGTGATCGTGCGCGCGCCGCAATTGCGGCCACGCGGCACTAGCGCTGGCCACAGCCGAGCGGCGGGCCATGCGGGAACCTTAGGAAATGCACGTGACGTATCGATGAATGCGCATGACAGTCTCGTGACTCGTTGGATGAAAGACACAACGTGCCGACCGCATCGCGGGCGCATTCAACTCACTTGGGCCAAAGCACCCACAGCCGCAGCGGCTGGTCGACTGCGGCGGCGAGCTTGCCTGCCTCCGGCCCGGTGCCCGCAAAGTAGTCGGCCCGCACCGCGCCCGTGATGGCGCTGCCGGTGTCCTGCGCCACCACGAGCTTGCGCAGTTGCACCGTCGGGCCGGACGAGGCCAGCCACACAGGCGTGCCATAGGGAATGCTGTCGCGATCCACCGCGATGGATCGGCCGGCCGTGAGCGGCACGCCTTGCGCACCGCGCGGGCCGAAGGCCGCGTCCACTTCGCTCATCGGCTCCTCGCGGAAGAACACGTAGCGCGGATTGCTCCACAGCAACTGAGGCAGGCGCTGCGGATTCGCGGCCACCCAGTCCTTGGTGGCATCGGGCCACGGCGTGATGCGCGTGACGCCCTGGCTCAGCAACCACTGGTTGACGCTTCGATAGGGCTGTTCGTTGGTGCCTGCGAAAGCCATGCGCACCAGGCGCACCGTGCCGTCAGGCTCCGTGATGCGCAGGCGGCCCGAGCCCTGGATGTGCAGCATGAGCGCATCGATCGGATCGCGCATCCAAGCGATCTCGCGGCCGCGCAACGCGGACTGCGCCTGCGCCAGCGTGTCGATCTGCTGCCGGGTGAACCAGGGCCGGCCCGCCGACAAGCCGACCGGTGGCGCGTAGATCGGCACGGTATGCACCGTGTCGGGCCGCCGCGATGCGTCGTAGATGGGCTCGTAGTAGCTCGTGAGCTTGCCGGCGGCCTGGCCGTTGAGCGCCTCCACGCGATAGGGCTGCAGACGCTGCATGAGCCAGGCGCGCTGCTGCGACTCGTCGCCCAGCAACATCTGACGCACTTCGCCGCACAAGGGCGCGAAGGCTGCATTGGGACGCGTGCAGTTGGAGATCAGGGCAGTCCACGCCTCGCTCGTCGGGTCTTCGGCCAGGCCCGGCAGTTCGCTCCAGTCGACGGGCACCCATCGACTCTTCGGATGGGCGAGCGAGCCCCCGAGCGGCGGCATCGGGGCTTCAGGGCGGCTTGGGGCCGGGGCAGGAGGAGCTGTGGGCGAAACCGTGCCGCAACCCACCAGAAGGGTTGCTAGGATCACGCTCACCCAAAGCGCAAGGAGTCCTTTTTTCATGGGTCTGATTTTGCTGGAAGCGCTGGCCGCGCTTCTCGTGCTCGTACTGATCGTGTGGTGGACCATGTTCTCGGGCCGCAAGAACGGCGAGGCCGACGACGAGGCGGACGACAACGAAGGCGGCGCCAATCGTTGACTTTGGCTGACACAAGTGCCCCGCATCACCTCCCCATAATGGCCAGCCCAATTCGATCCCAGGAAGGAAACTCCATGAAGAAGTTCGTACTGTCCGTCGTGTCCAGCGGCATCCTGCTCACTGGCTGCGCCAACATGAGCGATACGCAGAAGACCACGGGCATCGGTGCTGGCGCGGGCGCGCTGGCTGGCGCGGCGATCGGCTCTCTGACCGGCGGTGACCGCGGCGCCATCGGTGCGGGTGCAGCCATTGGCGCGGTGGCAGGTGCAGCGGGCGGCTACCTGTGGTCGCAGCGCATGGAAAACCAGAAGCGACAGATGGAGCAGGCGACACAGGGAACCGGCGTGGCCGTCACCCAGACGCCCAACAACGAACTCAAGCTGAACATTCCGAGCGACGTGTCCTTCGACACCGGCCGGGCCGACATCAAGTCGAACTTCGCGCCCATCCTGGACCAGTTCGCCGCAGGTCTGCGCAACAACCCGAACGCCGAAGTCCGCATCGTCGGCCATACGGACAACACCGGCACCGATGCGATCAACGATCCGCTGTCGATCCAGCGTGCGGCCGCAACGCGCGACTACCTGGTGTCGCGCGGTGTGCCCGCCGCGGCGATCCGCATCGACGGCCGCGGCTCACGCGAGCCGGTGGCCGACAACAGCACCCCTGCAGGTCGTGCGCAGAACCGCCGCGTCGAGATCTATACCGGCGAGCGTTCTCCGGCAGCCAAGGGCTGACCGCGTTCTCTAGAGCCCTCGAAGCAGGTTGGCCAGTTCGACGGCCGACTTGACTTCCATCTTCTCGAACACGCGCGCGCGGTGGACTTCCACCGTGCGCACGCTGATCGAGAGCTGATCGGCGATCAGCTTGTTGGGCAGGCCTTCGATGACGAGGCGAGCGACCTTGTGTTCGCGTTCGGTCAGCTCTGCCATGCGCGCCGCAATGACACGTCGCTGGCTCTGATCGTCGATGACGCGTGCCGAAACGGCCAGCGCATGCTCGATGCGGTCGACCAGCGCGTTGTCCGAAAAGGGCTTCTCGCAGAAATCGAAGGCGCCTTGCTTGACCATGTCGACCGCGGTCGGGACGTCGGCGTGGCCGGTCAGGAAGATCACCGGCATGGCATCGAGCCATCCACGGGCGCGAAGGCGATCGAACAGCTCCAGCCCGCTGGTGCCGGGCATGCGCACATCCAGCAGCAGACAGCGCGGCTGCCTGGGCGCGGCGGGTTCGGCTTCGGCCGCAAGACGCGCCTCGAAATCGTCGGCCCCGGCAAAGTGTTCGCTGTGAAGACGACGCGAGCGCAGCAGCCAGGCCAGGGCCTCGCGCACGCTGGCATCGTCGTCGACGATGAAGATCAGGCCATCGATCAGGGGTTGCATGGTCAGTCGTTGGATGGCGACCCGTCGGCCGCAGGAAGGGTGAATCTGAAGATGGTGCCGCAGGGCAGGTTGGGCTCGTAGGTGAGCGCGCCGCCATGCTGCTCGACCACCGTGCGGCACAGGCTCAGGCCGAGGCCCATGCCGTCGCCCCGGGTGGTGAAGAAGGGGGTGAACAGGCGCTGCGCCACGTCTTCGTCGATGCCCACGCCGATGTCCGCCACCATGAACTCGACCCAGCGTCGGCCTTCGCCGCTGCTCGAACGGCTCGCCTGTGCGAGCAATGCGCCCAGGCGAAGCTCTCGCCGTACGATCTGTGGCGAATCCATGGCCTGCATGCCATTGCGCGCGAGGTTGAGCAGCACTTGCTCTACCAACGTCCGGTCGCACATCACCGCCGGCAGCGCCTTGGCGATGTTCAGTTCGATGCGCACGCCCAGCTTTCTGGCCTGCAACTGCACCAGCGGCAGGACGGCATCGACGAGGCTGCCCGGCCGAGTGGCTTCTCGGGCACGCTCGCGACGGCGCACGAAGTCATGCACGCTGCGGATCACGCGGCCGGCCCGTGTTGCCTGGTCCGCGATGCGGGTGAGCGCCATGCGCAAGTCATCCGAGGCGCTCTGGGCGGCGGGTTCGAGCAGATTGAGCGAGCCGGTGGCATAGCTGGAGATCGCGGCCAGCGGTTGCGTGAGTTCGTGGCTGAGCAACGACGCCATCTCGCCCACGGTGGCCAGGCGAGCGCTGGCCTGCAGGCGCTCCTGCGACGCGCGAGAAAGCTCCTCCACACGCCGCTGCTCGCTCAGGTCCACAAAGGCACTCATCCAGCCGGTCTGCACCTGCTGGGCATTGATGAGGGGCGCCTCGAAGATCAGCACGGGAAAGCGCCTGCCGTCCTTGCGCATGAAGACCGATTCGAAGCCTTCGCGCGGCGGCGCCGTCCCGGCCAGGCGCACCGCTTGTCGCTGCTCGTACTCGTGGGCCAGTTCAGTGGGCCAGTAGGGCAGTTGCCCGTGCTGGCCCATCAATTCTTCGGCCGAGAAGCCCACCATCTCGCAGAAGGCCGGGTTCACGTAGGTGATGCGGCCTTGCAGGTCGCGGGCGCGCAAACCGGTGACGACGGAGTCTTCCATTGCCTTGCGAAAGGCCAGCGATTCGGCCAGGTCGCGCTCGGCCTTCTGGCGCCGACGCGTGTCGCGCGCCAGCAGGATCAGCACAGACACCAGCGCGATCGAGATGAAGGTGACCAGCCCCGTGAGCACGTTGGGGAACAGGTCGGGTGCGGCACGCCAGCCGTCGATGCGCAGCAGCAGCCGAACACCTGGCAGCTCGATCGGTTGCAGCGCGGTGAAAACGCGCGTGCCGCTGCGGCGCGGCGCGCCCACCACCGCCAAGCGCGTGCCATCCGGCTCGACCAGAGAGACTTCCTGCCCGCGTCGCTGCGATGGCGCAACCAGTTCGCTCAGCAGGTCGCGCAGGCCATAGGCGGCCAGTACATAGCTGCCGTCGTCCATCGGGACGCAGACCTGCATCACTTCGATCCCGCCGCCATTGGCCAGCAGCGTGAATCGGCTGGGGCTGTAGGCGGCCGCTACCTGGGTGCGGGCGCCGTGGCACAGCTGGCGAATGTCGCGCAGCTCATCCGGCCGGCGGTCGAAGTTGTCGAGCACCGGCACGCGATACGGTGTGATTACGCCCTCGCGGACGGTGGCGTTGGGATTGAGCCATTCGATGCGAAGCCATTCCCGGTGCAGTCGAAGCAGTTCGCGCGCCTCATCGGCCCAGCGTTGCGGGTCGGGGGCGGCGTTCAGGGCACGTAGGCTCTGGGCATTGCGCTGCAGGCCGTTGCGCAGGTCGACCGCGGCATCGGCGACATCGCGCTCCAGCGCTTCCTGCACCTGCTGCACTTCATGGCGTCCGGCCAGCCAGACCACGGTCGAGACCAGCGCCATCACCAGAAGCGCCAGCAACGCCCAAAGGAACCAACGCTGCCACAGCGTGCGCAGCCGCCGATACGCGACGGCGGCCCGCCGCCAGAGCGGGCTGGGCAATGCGTCGTCGGGCTTGGCGAGGCTGGACATGCGGCGGTCGAACTCCCTGGCAGCGCAGCGGGGGCCTACAAGACGCGATGCGACAGTGCCGGCAGGCGTTGACGCGCACTTTGCACATGGCCGAAGTCCAGCTCGCACAAGACCACGCCTTCGCCCGTGGCCTGCTGGGCCTGGACCGTGCCCCATGGATCGGCCACCAGCGACTGACCCCAGGTACGGCGACCGTTTTCGTGCTCACCACCCTGCGCGGGCGCGACAACCCAGGCCAGGTTCTCGATGGCCCGCGCACGCAGCAGCACTTCCCAATGCGCCGAACCGGTGGTCCAGGTGAAGGCGCTGGGCACCAGCAGCAACTGCGCACCGGCACGCGACAGGGCGCGATAAAGCTCGGGAAAGCGCAGGTCGTAGCACACGCTCATGCCCACCTGCCAGGCGTGCCCGTCGCGCGAGGGCAGCTCGAACACGACCGGCTGCGTGCCCGGGGTGATGACGCGTCGCTCGTCGTAGTGCTCCCGGCCGTTGTCGAAGTAGAAGAGGTGGATCTTGTCGTAGCGCGCCACGCACTGGCCTTCGGGCGAATAGGCCAGCGAGGTGTTGAGCACGTGGCCTTCCTCGGGGCTTTCCAGCGGCAACGTCCCGCCGACGATCCACATGCCGAATTCGCGCGCAGCGTCGGCCAGGAAGCCTTGCACCATGCCGGCATCGGGCGATTCGCGAAGCTCCAGCTTGTCGGTGTCGCGCATGCCCATGGTGCAGAAATATTCGGGCAGCACGGCCAGCTCGGCGCCGCCTTCGCGCGCCTGCGCCAGCAGGTGGTGGGCCCGCGCCAGGTTGGCTTCCCGCGCCACGGCCGAGACCATCTGGATGGCTGCGACTTTCATGCTCGATCTCCTTGTGTAGGCAATGGGGTCATGGGCGATCGACCGAGGCCGGATCGCTCGCGTCGACGGAGCGGCTGGGCGCGCGCTGCACCTTGGTGATCTTCGGATCGCTCCAGGTGCCTTCGATGTCGAACTCCTGCGTCGCCGCGATGGACAGCGGCTTGCTCAACGCCAGTTGCGCCAGGAAGGTGGCCAGCCCGATGGCGGGGTTGATGGCCGTGGCCACCAGCGCCGCCGTACCCGCGCTGATTTCGGGCACCACCACCACCCGCAGGTTCTGCGTTTCCTGGGCGATGTCGGCCGAACCGTCCATCAGCACGGCCGCGTTCACGCCCTTCATCTGCAGGTTGTTGGTGGTGGCCACGCCGTGCGCCACCAGCGCATCGCCACGGATGAAGTCGAAGGCAAAGCCCTGGCTGAACACATCGCGAAAATCCAGCGTCAGGCGGCGCGGCAGTGCCTGGAGGCTCAGCACCCCCAGCAGCTTGGCGATGCCGGGCTCGGCCTTGAGAAACTGCCCCTTCTGCACGTCCACATGGAGATTGCCGTCCATGCTGGGATAGTCGAGGGAGAAAGGCGATCCGCGCCACGACACCTGCCCGCCAAGGCTGCCCTGGCCGCGCCGCAGCACGTCTTTCATGCCCAGGCGGCCGAGCAGCGCGCCGGCGTCGCGGATGTCGAACTTGAAATCCATGGTGGTCCGGCGGCCATCGGCAGCGCTGTCGCCCTCCGGTATCGCCCAAATGCCGCTTGCGTTGAAGTCGCCCTCGGGCATGGCCAGTAGCAGCTTGCTCATGCGCCACTCCCGGCGCGGCCCACCCTGGTTGACCGCCTGCACCTCGGCGCGGCCGAGCTTGCGGCCATACAGCTCGAAGTCATTCACCACGACGTCGAGCGCCGGCAAGGTGGCGGCGCGCTCGTCGAGCAGCGTCTCCACATCGCTGGCCTCGCTGCGCGCGATCCGCAGGCGGGCGAATCGCGCCATCACGCGTCCGGCCTTGGCGTGCCCGTATTCCAGGTAGCCGCTCAGCTCGTCGGCATCGACGTTGGTGCGCCACTGCGTGCCTTCCCTGCTGCCGCCCAGCACCACGTTGTGCAGGCTGTGGCCGGCCAGGCGCAGCTCGCGCGCATGCAGCGCGACGGAGTTCGGAAGGTAGGCCAGGGCCTTCTCGTCCGGCGGCTCCGAAACCCCGTCCGACGTCTTGCGAAACAGCGCCTGCCATGCGCTGATGTCGAAGGTGTCGATCTGCAGCCGGGCCATGACGCCCGAAGCGGGAATCACCAACTCCTCGTCGGCGCCGCTGCCCATCAGGATGCCGCCGTTGATCACCTTGGGCGTGTCACCCGACAGGTCGCGCAGCCAGCTGGCCGAAGCGATGCGCCCCAGGTTCACGCTCAGGCGATCTTGCAGCGGCGACGACGCGCCCTTCCCCGAGCCGCGCGCCAGCAGCTTCTTTTCGACGCGCAGGTCCAGAGGCTGGTCGGCCGCCTTGACCAGCGGCGCAGGCAACTCCAGCGCCATGCCTTGCAGGTTGCTGGCAAAGGAAAACTCGGTCGCGCCATCGCGCCATCCGAACTCGGCCTGATAGGTGCTGCTGCCGCGCATTCGGCGCCCCAGGTCGGACAACCAGGGCACGAACTGCTGGTCGCGCAGGCCCTCGGCATTCAGCTGCCCCTGAGCCTTGAAGCTCATGTCGTTCGCCTTGCCGTCGTAGCGGCCCTTGCCGTCCAGGCGAATGTCGCCACCGGCCAAGCGTGCCCGCAAGCCGCTCATGCTGAATCCGGCTTCGGTGAAGTTGAGCGTGCCGCGCGCCTGTGTGAACGCAGGCATCTGCGCCGACAGTTGCACCTCGTTGTCGACCAGCTCGACGCCGGCCTGCAACTTGGACTTGTCCATCGCCTCGAGCGGCATCTCGAGCTTGAGCCGATATTCGGCACGGCCAGTCGCCCGCACCTGCTCCAGGTAGGACTGGGCCTGACCGGCCAGGGGCGCGGCCACGCGCAGGGCCTCGGCAAGCGGTCCGGCGGCCTGCGCGTTCACATGCAGCACAGGGTCCAGGATCGACATGTCGGGGATGCTGGCATCGCCCTTGGCGACTTCGATTCCGTTCGCACCGGCCAGGCGCCCGCGCGCATTGTTGACGCGCATGCCGGCGCGCTCGAACACCAGTTCGGCGCTGGCATCGGCCAATGCCGGCCAACGCGGCGCCGAAGACGCGCCCTTGGCGCGAGCGGATTGCGAAGCCGGCGGCGGTGCGTAGTCGAAGTCGACGTCGGACACCGTGGCCGCAATGCGGAACTCGCCACGGGCCGGGTCTGTGAACGGCATGTCCCACAGGTCGCCTCGCACGCGGAAGGTGACGTTCCGCGCGTGCCCGGCCGTCACCGCCTCGCGCACATAGTCGCGCACATGCTGGCCCAGATGCAAAGGGAGATAGCGCCACACGCGCGTGCCGTCGGCGCGGCCCAGGCTGCCCTCCATGTCCAGCACGCCCGGGAAACGGCTCTTGCTGGTCGACGTGGCGGGATCGCTGGTGCGCCAGGTGGCGCGCGCCTCCCCCTGGGCATCGGCATTGGCGAATCGCAGGTTGTCCACCTGGACCTGAAGCCGTTCGCCCTCGATCTTCCACTGGGCGCGTGCAGACAGGCTGTCGATGGGAATGCGCGGCTCATCGAAGATGCCCGGAAACTCCAGCGCGCCTTGCGCAATGGCGATGGTGGCGCTGCCGCCGGCCTGGTTGGCGTCGAAGTCCACCGTCGCGCCGGCCACGCCCGGCTGGCCGTGCTCCCCTGCATGCGACGGGGCTTCGGCCGCCACGGCCAGACCGGTGGCTCGGCCTCGCATCTGGTAGCGGGTCGGCGCTTCGAGCGGGCCTTCCCAATCACCCTCGATGCGCTCGACGGTTCCCGCCGGTGCGCGGGCGGTCAGTTGCCGGTGCAGTGCGGCGCCCAGGGGCAGTCGATCGGCGATCTGGCTGAGCATCTGAAGGTCCAGGCGTTCTGCCTTCAGCCGCCCGCGAGCGGCCTTCGCGCCTCGCGCCTGCTCCATGCGCAGCGACAAGTCTCCGCCGGGCCAGCGCAGGCGGTCTTCGGTTTCGAAGGACAGGCCGGTGGTGGTCAGATCGAAGACGCCGTCGACATCTTTGTAGGCCAGGCGTCCGGAGACCGAGCGCAGTTGCAGCGGCGCGAGCTCGGGCGCCAGCGTGGCATCGACCCCGTCCAGGCCCAGGTCGAGCGTCGCGCCGACGATGCGGCCGTTCTTCACGTCGCCCCAGGCGCGCAGGGCGCCACGCCCTTCGCGCACGCGCCATTCGTCCTGCGCCACGTAGCGGCCGATGCGACTGACATCGATCTGGGGCAAGTCGGCGAACACCTGGCCATCCCACTGCTGCCAGTTGCCGCTGCGCGTGGACAGAACCGGCTGGCGAAACTGACCGCGCAGGCTGAAGCGCTGCCCCCAGCCCTCCGGCGGCGTGGCATCGAGCGCCAGCGCATGAGACCGCGCTCCGTTGCGCGCAGCGAAGCGCACGTCCGTCAGCAGCAACGGCGGTGCGTTCTTGCGGCGTTCGTCGATCCAGCGGACCGTCCCGCCTTCGATGAGCATGTCGCGCAGCGAGAAGAACCAGTCGGCCCCACGCGTGCCGCCACTGGCGTTGCGCGCCGATTCTTCGGGCATGGACAGGCCGGCCACATGCAGGCGGGACTGCGCATCCATGCGCATTTCCAACTCGGGACGCTCGACGTAGACGTGCTCGAAACCCAGGTTCCAAAGCGAGCGCGGCGAGACCGTGACCACCACCCGCGGCAGGCGCAGGGCCTCGCGCTCTTGCGGGTCGAGCAGCACGACATCACGCAGCTCGATGGTGGGGAAGAAGGCGCCGCGCCAGCCCTGTGCCTGCGCGCTCATGGTGCCGATGCGCACGGGCACCCCGATGGACCGTGTGGCTTGTGCCTCCAGGGCACCACGGTATTCGCCGATTCGCGGCACAATCCAGCCGTGTAGGACAACGACCACCAAGGCGAACACGATCCATGCAGCCGCCACCAGGCCAAGCGCCCAGCGCGCCGTCACCGCGGTGATCGAGAGCCATCGTGAAGGGGGAGACGCTGTGACATTCATTGAAGGGCGCGCGGTACAAGGAATTATGACCGCCGGCGCCCCGTCGGGTTCCTGCGAACCCGCATCGCGCAAGGCGCCGCCGCCGCTTTCCGCGTATTCCCGTTTCGTGCAGCGTTTGCGCCGGCGTTATGCCGACGAGCTGGCGCTGCTGCCCCCGGGCAATCCCGAACATCCCCACATTCAGCAGGCCTTCGACGCGCTGCGCGAGCGGGGCTTTGGCATCGGCGACAGCCTGCGCATCGTGCGCCAGCTCGTCATGGAGCGGCTGGTCACGCTCGATTGCGATCGCAAGGCCCCGTTGCAAGTGGTGACCACGGCCGTGACCCAACTGGCCGAGTTCGCGCTGGACGTTGCCTGCGTCGAAGCAGCACGCGAACTGGAGGCCGTGCACGGCGTGCCCATGTCCGAGGACGGGCGTCGGGCTCAGCTGTGGGTCATCGGCATGGGCAAGCTCGGCGCCCGCGAGCTCAACGTATCGAGCGACATCGACCTCATCTACGTCTACGACCTGGCCGGCGAGACCACGGGCAATGCCCATGGCATGAACCGGGTCTCCAACCAGGAATACTTCGCGGCCATGGTCAAGCGCATCTATGCGCTGGTGGGCGACCTGGGCGAGCATGGCCTGGTGTTCCGCGTGGACCTGGCGCTTCGGCCCAATGGCAATTCCGGCCCGCCGGTCGTCTCGCTGGACGCGCTGGAAGAATATCTTCAGGTGCAGGGCCGCGAATGGGAACGCTTCGCCTGGCTCAAGAGCCGCGTGGTGGCTCCGCGCAGCGTCATTGCCGACGGATCGGCCCAGGCATTGCGCGGCGTGGTGCTGCCCTTCGTGTTCCGGCGCTATCTCGACTACAGCGTGTTCGAGTCGCTGCGCACGCTGCATCGCCAGATCCGCGAGCAGGCCACACGCCGCAGCGCCGGGCGGCCCGAGCGGGCCAACGACGTCAAGCTGTCGCGCGGCGGTATCCGCGAGATCGAATTCATCGTGCAGTTGCTGCAAGTGGTTCGCGGCGGACAGTTTCCCGAGTTGCGCAGGCGCCCCACGCTCGACGCGCTGCAGCGCGTGGCCAGTGCCGGCCTGATGCCGCAGGCAACGGCCGACGCACTGGCGGCGGCCTACACATTCCTGCGCCAGGTGGAACACCGCATCCAGTACCTGGATGACCAGCAGACGCACATGCTGCCGGTCAGCGACGAAGACCAGCACTGGATCGCCGCCTCGATGGACTACGTCGACTGCTGCGACTTCCTCGGCCAGCTCGACACGCATCGTGAGTTGGTGGCACAGGAATTCGATCGACTGCTCGGCGGCGCAGAGGGCCAGAACGGCCAGTGCAACGGCAAGCGGTGCGGCGCCAAGTCGGCGACGCCAACGCCTCAGGAACTGGAAGAACTGCTGCCCGCCCTGCCGAATGCCTTTGCCGAGCGCGTGCGCCAATGGTGCGGCAATCCGCGCGTGACGGCCATGCGCGAGCAGGCCCAGGCCCAGCTGCGGCTGCTGGTTCGTCGCACCGGTCAATGGCTGGATTCGGAACCCGATGGCGAAGGCCAGGGCCAGGTGCGCAATCACGTCGACGCGGCGCTGCGCTGGGCCGACTGGATCGAGCCGCTGTTCCGGCGCGAGAGCTATGTCGCCCTGCTGGCGGAGCGGCCGGCGGTGCACGAGCGGTTGCTGCGCATCCTGGGTGCGGCCAAATGGCCCGCGCGCTATCTCATGCTGCACCCGGGCGTGATCGACGAACTGGCCAGCGACGCCATGCTGGCCGGACGGTTCAACGCCGCCGAATTCGAGGCTGAACTGGTGCAGCGCCGCTCCGCGCTGCGCAAGACCGGCGAGGACGACGAGGAGGCCTTGCTCAACATCCTGCGCCGCGCCCATCACGGCGAAGTGTTCCGGACCCTGGCGCGCGACACCGAGGGTCGCATCACGGTCGAGCAGGTGGCCGACGACCTCAGCGCTCTGGCAGACGCCGTGCTGCGCATGACCGCCGCCTGGTGTTGGGACCACGTGCGCAGCCGACATCGTGACCAGCCTCAGTTCGCCATCATTGGCTACGGCAAGCTGGGCGGCAAGGAACTGGGCTACGGCAGCGACCTGGACATCGTGTTCGTCTACGAGGACGAGGACGAGAACGCACCCGACATCTACGCCAGCTACGTGCGCAAGCTGATCAACTGGCTCACCATCAAGATGCGCGAGGGAGATCTGTTCGAGATCGACACCGCATTGCGGCCCAACGGCAATTCCGGCCTGCTGACCACCAGCTTCGCGGCCTACGAGAAATACCAGCTCGGCCGTGGCAGCAACACCGCCTGGACCTGGGAACACCAGGCCATGACCCGCTCCCGATTCGTGCTGGGTGCGCCCGAACTGGGCGAACGCTTCGACCGGGTGCGTGAGGCGGTGATCACCGCACCGCGCGATGTGGAAGCACTCAAGGGCGAGATCGTGGCCATGCGTGAGAAGGTGCGCGCGGCGCATCCGATCAGGCCCGGGCTCTTCGACGTCAAGCACAGCCCGGGCGGCATGGTGGACGCCGAGTTCGCAGTGCAGTTCCTGGTGCTGTCGCAGTCGGCGGCGCATCCAGAGTTGATCCCCAATGTGGGCAACATCGCATTGCTGCAGCGCGCCGAACAGGCGGGGCTGCTACCGACGGGAATCGGACAGCGCGCGGCAAGCGCGTACCGCGAATTACGCCGCGCGCAGCACCGGTTGCGCCTGGACGAGGCATCGACCCAGGTGCCCATGGACGCCTTGGCCGTCGAGCGCGACGCCATGCTCGCACTGTGGAAGGCTGTCTTTGGCTAGCGCGATCTTGATCCACATGAGGCGGCTGCTTGCCAGCGCAGCCGCGACAAGCATGGGGTCGCGCCTGGCGGGCACCGCGGCCCTTGCGCTGGGCGCCCTGCTCGCTGGCTGCGCAAGCGGCCCTCGCAACGACGGCGCCCCCGCTTCACCGCCACCGAACCTGTCGCAGGTGCCTGACGCCCAGCCTCAGGTAGAGGCGATTCGGGACAGCGGTGGCACCGCCAAGCCCTACAACGTGAATGGGCGACGGTATGTGCCCATCACCGACGACAGGCCTTTTCAGGAGCGCGGAATGGCCTCGTGGTACGGCACAGGTTTCCATGCCCAGCGAACAGCCAGCGGCGAGGCCTACGACATGTATGCCATGACGGCGGCGCACAAGACGCTGCCTCTGCCCAGCTACGTGCGGGTGCGCAATCCCGCGAACGGGCGCGAGGCCATCGTGCGCGTCAACGACCGCGGCCCCTTCGTCGATGGTCGCATCATCGACCTGAGCTACGCGGCGGCCAATCGGCTGGGTTTTCTTGCGGGCGTGGCGCCGGTGGAGATCGAGCGCATCACGAACGAGGACATCCGCACGGGCGCCTGGCGACGAAATGGTGGCACTCAGGTGGCCAGTGCGGCGCCGGTGGCGATGTCGGACGCCGCCAACAATCCACCTGTCGTGCGCGCCCCTGCCCCAACCGGCGGCGCCCGGCCGGTGATGGTCCCGGCCGCCCTGGCGGTGCCTGTCGCGGCAAATCCGGCAGAGACGTCAGCGGCGACCGGCACCACGGCCCCCACTGACATGCTGCCGCCCACCCAGGCTCGGCGCCCGCTGCAGGTGGAAGCACTGAGCCCCATGGCGCCGTTGTCAGGTCCAGCGCCCGGCGCGTCGGCGGCCAACGGCGCAGCCTTGCCAGCGGATGCCGCCAAAGCCGCACCAACGGCCAATGCCAGCCAAGCGAGCGCGAACGACTTCTGGGTTCAATTGGGCGCGTTCAGCACCCGCGACGGCGCGCTGGCCATGCAGGAGCGCATTGGCCGCGACACCGCACGGCCGATCGCTGAACTGCAAGTGTGGGAAGAAGGCGGGTTGTTCCGCCTGCAATCCGGGCCCTACGCCACCCGTGAGGAAGCAGCGCAGATACAGGCGCGTTGGCGCCTGCAGTTGGGCGGATCACCGATCCTCGTGCAACGCCGCTGACTCGGGCGCGCACAGTTGGCAGAAGGCGTCGGCCGGCGCAAATCACCAAGTGCCGGTCGGGCGCCGGTCAGGCGCCGATCAAGCGCCCTGGTAGCCGGCGTTCGGCCCAAGTGAGGCGAGAACCTCCTTGCGATACCGATTGAGTTCCTGCACCGACTTGAAGCTGCGGTCCAGAAGCAGGCTCATGTTGTGCAGGATGCGCGTGCCGACCTTGGTCTCCCAGGCCGCGTCGAACTTGATCTGCTTGTCCAGCCAGTGCTCGAGCCATTCCGGATCGGGCATGCGGCTTTGCACCGTGTCGTTGGGAAACAGCGCCTTGTTGACGTGCAGGTTGGTCGGATGGAGCGCCTGCGCGGTGCGGCGGGCGCTGGCCATGAGCACACCGACCTTGGCGAACGCGGCGCGCGCTTCGTCGCCGAACTTCTCGAGCGCACGGCGCATGTAGCGCAGATAGGCGCCGCCGTGGCGCGCCTCATCCTGGCTCAGCGTGGTGTAGATGTGCTTGATCACCGGCTCGGTATGCCACTCGGCCGCACGGCGGTACCAATGGTTGAGACGGATCTCGCCGCAGAAGTGCAGCATGAGCGTTTCGAGCGGCGGCGCGGGATCGAAATCGAAGCGCACCTCGTGAAGTTCAGCCTCGGTGGGCGCGTGCTCCGGGCTGAAGCGCTTGAGGTATTCCATCAGCACCAGCGAGTGCTTCTGCTCCTCGAAGAACCAGATCGACATGAAGGCGGAGAAGTCGCTGTCGTGGCGGTTGTCACGCAGGAACATCTCGGTGGCCGGCAGCGCCGCCCATTCGGTGATCGCGTTCATCTTGATCGTCTGCGCCTGTTCTTCCGTCAGGCGGGAAGCATCGAAAGACTGCCACGGGATGTCGCGATCCATGTCCCAGCGGACGGATTCGAGTTGTCTGAAGAGTTCTGGGTACAGCATGTCAATCTTTCGTTGGCCTTCCGGATTGTATTCGGCGGGCCTTTGCAGGCTAGGGTCGACGAGCGATGATGGGTCTTTGGCTTTCAGTGCGGAGAGAAAAAATGTACGCGCGTGCTTCCTTGTCCTCTTCTGCCTCCGGAGTGCTTTGCGCCTTGGCGGCTGCCGCTGCGCTCGGCCTGTGGCCCGGTGTGGCGACCAGTCAGACCGCCGCGACCGCTTCGGTCTCGACGAACGCGGCGTCGAGCAATTCCTGCCCGCCCCTGCTGCAAAAAAGCTTCGACCGCTTGCAGGACGAGAAGCCCCAGGCCCTGTGCCAGTATTCCGGCAAGGTACTGGTGGTGGTCAACACCGCGAGCTTTTGCGGCTTTACCCGCCAGTACCGGGGCTTGGAAGATCTCTATGCCCGCTACAAGGACAAGGGGCTGGTCGTACTGGGCTTTCCCTCCAACGACTTCTCGCAGGAAACCGGCAGCAACAAGGAAGTGGCCGAATTCTGCGAGAACACCTTCGGCGTGAAGTTCCCGATGTTCGTCAAGTCGTCAGTGCGCGGGCCGCAGGCCAATGCGCTGTTCAAGGAACTGGCGGCGCAGACGGGCACCACGCCTGGCTGGAACTTCTACAAATACGTGGTCGGCCGCGACGGCAAGATCATTGCTGCGTTTCCCAGTCGCACCGAACCGCAGGACCGCGAGTTCATTGCCCTGATCGAGAAGCAGCTGGCCCTCGCACCAGGTTGAGCCGCCCGGCAACCTGCGCGGTGACACTACGGTAGCAAATCCTTACCACCCGGCCCGGAACCCGTTCAAGGCACGCGCGTCATACTTGTTGAGCGCGGTGTCACAGTGCATCCGCCCAGTTTTCTCGCTGCAAAGCCTTCCGGGTTTCGCCCGGCTGAAATCCCGAGGTGGTTCTTCTCCTCCTCCCTCCCTCCCTCCTTCGCCAAGGGGCGCTTTGCAGTTTCTTTATTTCCCCGCCCTTGATGCACAAAAAAGCGCCTCTGAGAGGCGCTTTTTTGTTACAGCTTACGAAGGCTGAGTGTCGGCGAAGCTCGGGCGCTGCATGAGCTTGTCATAAAGCCGCGCCAAGTTGGGATGCTCTTCCTGCCAGTCGATCTGCGGGAACCTGAAGCCGACCCAGCCCAGGGCGCACCCCACGGCGATGTCCGACAAACTCAGGTGGATGCCACTGCAAAACGGCTTGTCGCCCAATCCCTTGGCCATGGCGGCAATGCCAGCCTCGACCTTGCCGCGCTGCCGGTCCATCCAGGCCTGGCTGCGCTCGCCGTCCGTGCGCTTGGGCCAGATGGCTTCCATGCGCCACAGCAGGCCGGCGTCCATGACGCCATCGGCCAGCGCTTCCCAGGTCTTGACCTCGGCGCGTTCGCGGCCCTGCGAGGGGATGAGCTTGCCCACCGGCGAGAGCGTGTCGAGGTACTCGACGATCACGCGCGAATCGAACATGGCTTCGCCGCCCTCCATCACCAGGCAGGGCACCTTGCCCAGCGGGTTGGATTCGCCGATGTGAGTCTCGTCCGACCAGACATCTTCCAGGACGAACTGGTAATCCAGGCGCTTTTCTGCCATGACGACGCGTACCTTGCGGACGTAGGGACTGGCAGTGGATCCGATCAGCTTCATGGGCAGGCAGTGTTCTCGTTGAGATCGACGTGGCGCCCCCTGTCGGAGGCCTGCGGATTCTAGGGGCGAAGGCCTTAGTGTCATTGGCCGCTTAAAATTGTGGCATGAGTCTGTCCACCGTTTCCGCCCTTTCCCCCCTCGACGGGCGCTACGCCAGCAAGCTGGCCGCGCTGCGTCCGCTGATGAGCGAACAGGGTTACATGCACCGTCGAGTCCAAGTGGAGGTGGCCTGGTTCATCGCGCTGTCCGACGCCGGCTTTGCCGAATTCAAGCCTTTGACCGGCGGCGCCCGCAAATACCTGATGGGCCTGGTCACCAATTTCTCCGAGGCCGACGCGCGCGCGATCAAGGAGATCGAGAAGACCACGAACCACGATGTCAAGGCGGTCGAGTACTGGATCAAGTCCAAGTTCGAGGCTCGCCCCGAGCTGGAATCCGCTGCCGAGTTCGTCCACTTCGCCTGCACGAGCGAAGACATCAACAACACCAGCCACGCGCTGCAGATCAAGGCCGCTCGCGAAAGCGTCATCCTGCCCGCCATCGACGGGCTGCTGGGTACGCTGCGCACCATGGCGCACGATTTCGCGAGCGTGCCGATGCTGGCCCGCACCCATGGCCAGACCGCCAGCCCGACCACGGTCGGCAAGGAGATCGCCAACGTCGCGCACCGCCTGGCGATCGCCCGGGAAAAGGTCGCCGGCGTGCAGCTGATGGGCAAGATGAACGGCGCGGTGGGCAACTACAACGCGCACCTGTCGGCGTGGCCCGACTTCGACTGGGAAGCCTTCAGTGCCAAGGTCGTCGAGACGCCCGCGCCACTCGGCCTGGGCCTGACCTTCCAGCGCTACAGCACGCAGATCGAACCGCACGACTACATGGCCGAGCTGTTCGACGCGCTGGCGCGAACCAACACCATCCTCATCGACTTCTCGCGCGATGTGTGGGGCTACATCAGCCTGGGCTATTTCAAGCAGCGCCTGAAGAAGGGCGAGATCGGCTCGTCGACGATGCCGCACAAGGTCAACCCGATCGACTTCGAGAATGCCGAAGGCAACCTGGGGCTGGCCAACGCATTGCTGCGCCACCTCAGCGAGAAGCTGCCCATCAGCCGCTGGCAGCGCGACCTGACCGACAGCACCGTGTTGCGCAATATCGGCGTCGCCTTCGGTTATGCCACCCTTGCCTATGCCAGCCTGGCAACGGGCCTGTCGAAGCTGGAGCTGAACGAGGAAGCCCTCGCGTCGGACCTCGATGCATCGTGGGAAGTGCTGGCCGAACCGATCCAGACCGTCATGCGCCGCTACGGCGTACAGGGCGCCTACGAGCAGCTCAAGGAGGCCACGCGCGGCAAGACCGTCACGGCCGAGGCCCTGCACACGCTGGTGGCCTCCCTGCCCATTCCGCAGGAAGAAAAGGACCGGCTGATCGCGCTCACGCCCGGTGGCTACACCGGCAAGGCCGCCGAGCTGGCGCGCCGACTCTGATGCGGTCCCTCAACACGGCGACCACGGTGGAGCCCGCACCGTGGCGCTGAAATCGACCGTCTTCAAGGCCAACGTGGCCGTCGCCGACATCGACAACGGCTACTACGCGGACCATGCGCTCACGCTGGCCCGCCACCCCAGCGAGACCGACGAGCGGATGATGATCCGCCTGGCTGCGCTGGCCCTCAATGCCCACAAGCTGCAATCGCTGTGCGACGGCGACGGCACGCTGGCCTTCGGCGCAGGCCTTTCCACCCCGGACGATCCGGACGTGGTGCTGCGCGACTTCACCGGTCGCATCCGCATGTGGATCGAAGTGGGGCAGGCCGACGACAAGGCGCTGTCGCGTGCCTGCGGCAAGGCCGACGAGGTGCTGATCTATCCCTATGGCCCCGCCGCCGAGGTGTGGTGGCGCGGCATCGAGGGCAAGGTCTCGCGACTGTCGAACCTGCAGGTGCTGCGCGTGCCCACCGCTTCGGCACAAGCGCTCAGTGCTTTGGCCGAACGCAGCATGCAGTTGCAGGCGACCATCCAGGAAGGCCAGTTGATGCTCAGCAACGGCTCGGGCACCGTCGACCTCGAGCCGCAGCGCTGGAAATAGGCCCAAGCCGCGCCGAATGGCGCAGGCATACAGGCGCTACGCAGGCATCATGGCGCCGCAGCGCCAGCACTCTTCGAAGCCGCCTTCGACCAGCTCTCCGCACGCCTGGCAATGCCAGCGACGCCGCGGACGATTGCGCAGCTCGCTCAGCAGGCGGTCTGCGCGGTCGAACTGCGCGTCGTCGATGAGCCAGATCTCGGGCAGGCATTGGTCGGGTGGCAGTTCGCCCGCCGCGGCAGCCAGGAACTCGCGCTGGACCGTCGCTTCGATGCCCTCGTGACGCAGCACATTCGCCCAAAGTGTGGCGATGGCGAGATTCGGCGCTTGGGCGAGGCGGCGCACCGTCAGCCTGCCTTGCCTAGTCCAGCGCGATCGCGTCGCCGCCGCGCGCGACCTGATCGGATTCGCGGGCGCGTTCTGCATAGCGATTGAAGCGCCAGGCCGTATCTTCCATCGTGATGCGTCGCCAGGTCACACGCTTTTCTGCGGGCGACATTGCCGGCCAGTCCTGCACCTCCTGAAAGCGCCGTCCGCAACCCTTGCAGATGTCATCGCCCTGGCTGGTCGAGCAGATGGCGATGCACGGCGTGTCCGGCGTCGTCTGGTACCAGGCTTCCCAGGCCTCCCAGGCTTTGGGCGGAAAGCCGAACTCGTCGACCTCGTCTTCCCGGTGAAAGACCATGAGCGCATAGACCTCGGCCAGCGCGCGGGTCTGCGGAGCCAGCGTCACGCCGTCTGGCGAGGGGCTGCGCTCGCGCCAGTAGTTGATGGCGGCCTCGATGTCGGTGATGTGTATGGCGGCCAATTGAGTCGCAATGAGTGAGCCGCATCGGTCGCGAGTCGCGAGATGCGAAGGTGGGCGCGAATGATAGTCGGCCCAAAGACCTGCGTCTGCCGCGGGTCTTGTTGCTCCGATTTCGATAGCATCGAATCGTTTGCCAGCAAGGCCTGCAGCAGCATTCTGCTTCAAATGCTGTCAAACTCCGTGCTTGCCGCATGGTTCCGGCAATGGTGTAATCGCTCGCAGAAGGGGAGTAGCTCCTGTTCGGTGCGCATGCGCCGGATGTTGTCTGGGTCGTCAATACGGGGTTTTTGCCTCCGGCCCGACTGGCACGTATTCAAACACTGCCGAGCAAGACCTTCGATCTGAAGCCTGCCGAAGGTTCGGTCGAAGTGTCCTCTTCTTGTTCAGCCCGCTTGACCGGGCCGGCAAGCAGCACACCCAAACCGCTCCAACTGCAGGATGAGTCGAAAATCCTGACATAACAAACGGAGCGTCCTGCAATGGAACTGTTCAGTACCGCGTGGTTTTCCGCGCTGCTTGCCATCATCCTGATCGACCTGGTTCTCGCTGGCGACAACGCCATCGTGATCGCCCTGGCTGCGCGCAGCCTTCCCAAGCACCTCCAGAAGAAAGCCATCGTGTGGGGCACGGTCGGCGCGATCGTGGTGCGTTCGGTCATGACCATCGGCGTGGTCTGGCTGCTCAAGGTACCGGGCCTGCTGCTCGTGGGCGGCCTGGGTCTGCTGTGGATTGCCTACAAGCTGGTGGCCAACCAGGACTCGCACGAAGAACACGGCGTCGCGGTCAGCACCTTCTGGGGCGCGATGAAGACCATCATCGTGGCCGATGCGCTGATGGGCATCGATAACGTGCTGGGCGTGGCCGGAGCTGCACACGGCTCCTTCGACCTGGTCGTCATCGGCCTGCTGATCAGCGTGCCGATCGTGGTGTTCGGCAGCCGCCTGGTGCTCAAGTTGGTGGATCGCTTCCCGGCCATCATGTACATCGGTGCCGCGGTGCTTGCCTACACGGCCGCCAAGATGATCGTGAGCGAGCCCTTCCTGGCGAACATCTTCGGCACCAAGGAAAACCCTGTCCATTTGCTGCGCTACATGGTCGAAGCCGTGTGTATCGTGCTGGTGCTGGGCCTGGCTTGGCTGGCCACGCGCAGCAAGGCGCGCAAGGCCGCCGAAAAGGACGCCTCGCCAGCTTGATGGCGGCGCTTGGCATTTCGTTCAAATTCGCCTCAACAAGGACTGCGCCATGGAAAAGACCATTCTTTACGTCGACGACGCAGCCTATGCGTGTCAGTTGCTCGCTCAACGCGCTACAAGCGGCTCATCCGCTCCAGTGCACTGGATCGTGGTGGCCTGCGCGCCGCGCATGACGCACCGCATCAGCAAGTGGGTCAGCCACAGTGCGCGCGAGAACTGGCGCGCCAAGTGGTTCGCCAAGACGATGGACCAGCTTCACCCCGCGCTGGTCGAAGGCGGGAACGAGGTCACCGCCCAATTGGCCGTGCGGCCCCTGCTCGAAACGACGCAGCAACTTCGCTTGCTGCATGGCGCGGCCGCGCAGGTGGTCGATGCCCGACGCCCCAAGGCCGGCGTTGCGCTCGAACCCGTGGCACCCGAGCAACCCAAGGGCCCTCGGCAAGGTTGGCTGGCGCCGGGCGCTGCGAGCCTCGGTGCGTTGTTCGTGCTGGCCTCCAGCCTGGGCGAATAGATTGGCGCGCTCGGGTGCTATCCTGAGCCCATGAGACTCGTCATCAAGTGGCTGCTCAGCGCGGTTGCGCTGCTGTTGGTCGCCTACATCTACAGCGGCGTTCAGGTGGTGGGCTTCGGCTCGGCCCTGATCGCCGCTGCCGTCATTGGCCTGCTCAACGCGGTGCTGCGGCCCATCCTGATCGTGCTGACGCTTCCGGTCACCATCGTCACGCTGGGCCTGTTCCTGTTCGTGATCAACGCGCTCATGTTCTGGTCGGCCTCCGGCCTGCTGGGCGGCTTTCACGTCAACGGATTCGGCGCCGCCTTGCTCGGCTCGCTCATTTATTCGGCCTTGGGCCTGTTGATCGACGCCGCTCTCGCGCCACGCGTGGCGTCTTGATTCTTCAGCGCGGCTGATCGCGCTCCTCGCGCACCTGCTGGCGCCACAGCGCGTCGATCTCGCGGGCGCGGGTATCGACGATGGACGCTTCGTAATAGTCGACGTCTCCAGGCTTGAGGTTGCGAACCAGGTCCTGCGCCGCCTTGAAGCGGTCGCGAGCGGCTGCATAGTCGAAATGCGCGGCGTTGGCCTCCGCATCCGAGCGCACGGCGCGCAGCGTGTCGTTTCCAGATTCATAGAGCTGCGAAAGCATGCGCCACGCGCCCGCGTCGCGCGGGTGCGTGGCAACCCAGTCGCGCAGCGATTGCTCCAGCGGCGCCGAGCCCTTCGCGCCCTGGCGCATCGCGACCGCCACCTGCGCGCGCAGGAAAAGCTCTGGGCGCTTGTTCGCCGATGCATCGATGAACGGCACGGCGCGCATCGGGGCGCCCGCAGACAACTCGATCTGAGCCGAGAGCAACCGGGCAAGCCTGGCCGCCGGTTCGTTGGACGCGGTAAGTTGCAGCAGCTTTGCCGCCAGTGCGCGCGCCTGCGCGACGTCCCGCAACTGCATCCTGGACATGGCAGCGGCATAGAGCATTCCGGCCTGTGCCGCCGGAGAGGCCTGGTTGAACTCGCTGCTGTTGACGGCCTCCGTCCATGAGCGCAGCTGATCGACCGCCGCACGCGCCATCACGCGCGCGCGGGCGGAGATCATGGCGTGGTCCATCTTCAGCGGCAGAACCTCGGCCTGCCCATGCGAGAGCTGGAAGCGCGACTGCATGTCCGCGATGCGCTCCGAGGTCAATGGGTGGCTGCGAAGGTAGGGGTAGGAGCCGTTGTCCGTCAGGCGCGATGCGTATTGCAGCTTCTCGAACATCGTGGCCGCGCCTTGCGGTGCGTAGCCGGCCTGCGTCATGACGCCAAAGCCCACGCGATCGGCTTCGCGCTCCATGTCCCTCGAGAAGCTCAGCTGCGAGTTCATCGCATAGGCCTGCGTGCCGACGATCAACGCCTGCCCTGCATCGCCGCTCTTGCTCTTCGCGGCGGCGATGGCGCCGAGGATCATCGCCGCCAGCATCAGCGGCGCCTGCCGCGATTGCCGCGCCAGCATGCGCGAGATGTGACGCTGCGTGATGTGCGACAACTCGTGCCCCATGACCGTGGCCAGCTCGTCGCGGCTGCCCACCACCGCGATCAGCCCCAGGTTGATGCCCATGTAGCCGCCGGGCAAGGCAAAGGCGTTGATCTCGCGATCGCGCATCAAGGCGATCTGCCAGGCAAAGCGCTCGTCCAGTTCAGGGGTGAGCTCGCCGCGCGTCCTGGCGGCCGCCAGCAGCTTCTGCCAGATGTCGTCCACGTACTCCATCAGCACCGGGTCGTCGATGTAGGAGTTGTCGCGATAGAGCTCGCGCGCAATGCTGTCGCCCAACTGACGTTCGGATGCGGCGGTCATCTCGTCGCCGCCGCTCATGCCGGGCAGTTGTGCGCTGGCCAACGGCGGCAACAGCAACTGCGCCAGCACCAGCAGGGCGACGAGGCAGCGGCGCAGGATGGGCAAAGTGCTGGGGCGAATCGATGTCGGCGGCATATTGGGAGGATGGCCCGGGCGCGCAAAAGGAAACACGCCGCCCGTATGATGGACTTTCGTGTCCAAGCTTACCCATGAGTTCCCTTACCCACTTTGATTCGCGCGGCCAGGCCCACATGGTCGACGTGGCCGACAAGCCCTCCACGCATCGCGTTGCCATTGCCACCGGCCGCATCGAGATGCAAGACGCCACCCTTGAACTGATCGATTCCGGAAGCTCCAAGAAGGGCGATGTGCTGGGCATCGCACGCATCGCCGGCATCCAGGCCGCTAAGCGCACCAGCGATCTGGTGCCCCTGTGCCACCCGCTAGCCCTGACCCGCGTGGCCGTGGAGTTCGCCACCCAGCCAGCCGACCCCGATGCCGACCAGCCCTCGCAGGTGCTTTGCATCGCCACGGTGGAAACGGTGGGGCCGACAGGCGTGGAGATGGAGGCCCTGTGCGCCGTGCAAGTGGCCCTGCTCACCGTGTACGACATGTGCAAGGCGGTCGACCGCGGGATGACCATCACGGGCGTGCGCCTGCTTGAAAAACATGGTGGCAAATCGGGCAGTTTTGTTGCGGACTAAACATCACGTATCGGCCTGACAGGTCTGCTTACAACGCTACACCGATCGGGGCGATGAACGGCCCCGGGAGATGGCTGGGCGGCGTCTATCCCCCTCTGGAAAGTGACAGTCTGATGACCTTCGTTTTCAAGAGACTGCCCACCGGCAATCGACAGGGATGCGCGCACATGGACCGGCCTGCCACACGCGCCTCGGGCGCGATGCGTTGTGCTGCGCTGCGTGGCTTTACCTTGATCGAGGTGATGGTGACGGTTGCCATCGTCGCGATCCTGGCGACCGTGGCCTATCCCAACTACACCGACTACATCCGGCGCGGCCACGTGCAGGAAGCGCCAGCCAACCTCATGACCTTCCGCGCCCGGATGGAGCAGTACTACCAGGACCATCGCAGCTACGGCTCGGGGAGCACCTGCGGCGTGGCGGTGCCGGCCTCGCCCGACGCCGAATACTTCAGCTACGCCTGCACCCTCACCAACTCGGGCCAGGCCTACACGGCCACGGCGACGGGCACGGGCGGCACGGTGGCCGGGCTTTCCTACAGCATCGACCAGAAGGGCACCCGCAGCAGCGCTTGCAGCGGTTGCGCCTGGAACTTCGGCACCGAGCCGGACATCTGGGTGCTGCGCAAGCCCTGAGGCCCCGGGGCGCTCGGCAAGGCGCGGGCACCGCCGGCTTCACGCTGGTCGAGTTGATGGTGACGATCGTGCTCATCGCCATCCTGGCGATGGTGGCCTACCCGAGCTTCTCGGGCTTTATCCAGAATGGGCAGATCCGGGCGTCGGCGGAATCGCTGATGAGCGGGCTGGCCCTGGCGCGCACCGAGTCGATACGGCGCAACATGACCGTGGCGCTGCGGCTGGAAAACACGCTGCGCGGCGAGCCGGTCTCGGGCGGCACCGATTGGACCGTGATGGCCGCCACGCCGGAAAGCCCCACCGTGCCCGACGCCAGCCAGGTGGTGCAGGTCAGGCGTGACGATTCCAGCCGCTCCACCGCCCGCGCCGGGCTGGCCGATGCGCCTAATGCAAGCACCGCCGCGGCGGGCGCGGGTTTGCCGGCGACGATCAGCTTCAGCGCCACCGGTCGCCTGAGCCTGGGTACGACGGCTCGGCAGATCGACATCACCGGGCCGACGGGATCGCGCCCGCTGCGCATCCTGCTTGGCCCGGGTGGCGACATGCGGCTGTGCGATCCGGCGTTGTCGCTGGCGGACAACCCGCAGGGGTGCGCATCATGAAGCGCAGCACGCAGCGTGGCATCATGCTGATCGAGGCACTGGTGGCCATTGCCATCTTTTCCTTCGCCATTCTGGGCGTCGTAGGGCTGCAGGCCACCGCCATCCGCGCCGTGCGCGACGCCGACTACCGCTCTAAGGCCAGCTTGCTGGCCGACCAGCTGGTGGGGCGGATGTGGCTGGACCGGTTCAACGTGCCGACCTACGCGCTCAATGCGGACGTGAGCGCCACCTGCCCGGCCGGCGGCAACAACAGCGCCAATCCCGTGGTGAACGAATGGCTCCAGGGCTTGACCGACCTGGACAACCCCGGCGCCTTGCCCGGCGCGGCGGGCCTGCGGCACAAGGTGGTGGTCAGCGCCAACAACACCGTGACGCTCACGCTGTGCTGGCAGACACCGCAGGACGAGACGCCGCACAACTTCTCGATGACCACGCAGATCCGGGGCTAGCGCCATGCCAGTCCGACACCACTCCACCCTTCGCGCGGCGCGCCAGCGCGGCCTGAGCCTGGTGGAACTGATGGTCGGACTGGTGGTGGGGCTGGTGGTGTCCCTCGTGATCTACATGGTGCTGAGCGGCAACGAGAGCCTGCGGCGCAGCACCTCCGCCGGCGCCGATGCGCAGCAGGGCGGCATGCTCAGCCTGTCGATCCTCTCGCGCGACGTGCTGGCCGCCGGATACGGCATGCCCGGCGCCGACACGATGGTGTGCGCGCGCTACTTCACCTACTTCGACGACGGCGGTGCCAACGGCCCGGTGCCGGACTTTCCCGGCGTCGCACCGGTGCGCATCACCGACGGCGGGACCGCACCCGGCGCGTCGGACCGCCTGACGGTACTGTGGGGCACGTCGATCCGCGCCAACGTGGCCGACGGCCTCCTGCAGAACGTGACCGCCGTGCCCAACGGCACCGCCGCCAAGCTTCAGCCGGCGAGCAAGGTGGGCTTGTCCGGGGTGGGCGGTTTTGTCTGGCTGACCGACGACAAGAACGACTGCGCGCTGATGCGCATCACCGCCAGCGAACCGAGCGTGCTCAGCCCGGACACGGTCGTGCTCTCGCACGACCCCGCCACCGGCACCGCTGCGGCGCCCAACTACAACCCACCGGATGGGGCCATGGGCGATCTGGCCTGGCCTTCGGACTTCAGCAGCAACCCGCGCATCCACGACGTGGGCGCGCTGCTGCAACGCACCTACTCGGTGGCCAACGGGTCGCTGGTGGCGACCGACTATTTCACCTCCAGCCGGCAGGTCGATGTGGCGAGCAACGTCGTCGCCATGAAGGCGCAATACGGCATCAGCGACGCCGGCAGTCAGGTGGTGAACCAGTGGGTCAGCGCGACGCTGGGGCCCAGCGGCAACTGGGCTTTGCCGACCACCACCGACCAGCGCCGCATCAAGGCCGTGCGGCTCGCCATCGTGGTGCGAAGCGCCCTCAAGGAAAGACCCGACCCCACTACCGGCGCCTGCAGCGTGACAAGCGTGCCGCCCATCAGCTGGCCGGACGGCCCCGACATCGACCTGAGCAACGACCCCGATTGGCGCTGCTACCGCTATCGCAGCTTCGACGCGGTCATGCCCCTGCGCAACGTTCTCTGGGCCAACCTGCAATGAACAACCGCACCCAGCGCGTCCATAGCGCCCATCGCCTCAACACGCAGCGCGGCTTCGTCGTCTATGTGGCGCTGATTGCCTTGCTGGTGCTGTCTCTGGCGGCGCTGGCCTTGCTGCGCACATCGGACACGGCCGGCGTGATCGCCGGCAACCTCGCCTTCCGCCAGGCCGCAACTGGCGCGGCCGATACCGGCGCGGAGCGCGCTTTCAGCGAGCTGCCCGCGCTGGCCAGCGCCAACGTGGACGTGCCGAACAAGTACTTCCGCTTCATGCAGAACGTGGATGCCTGGGGTGTGCCGAGCTCGATCGACTGGAGCAATGTGCCGTGCTGGTCGCCCTCTGCCCAGGAAGGGACGGTGTCTTGCACCGACTCGGCGCTCTATCGCGTGCAGTACGTGATCGACCGGCTGTGCATCGACGAGCCGTTGCCGGCAGACACCGTGACCATACTGGCGGCCAAGTGCGTGGGAGGCAAGCCGTTTTCGACGGCGGGCTCGGCGGGCAACGACCGCAGCAGCCACGCGCAGACCACCCATGTGTTCGGCGGAATCATGATGGCGCCGCCGACGCGCCCCACCATCCATTACCGAGTGACGGTGCGCGTGCAGGGCCCGCGCAACACCAGCAGCCTGGTGCAGACGGTGGTCGAGGTGCCGTTCGGCTGAAGGGACGCACGACATGCATCGCTTCGCCTTCACCCTTGCTCGTGCTGCACGTCGGCATGCCCGCGCCGGCATCCTCGCGTGCTGCGCGCTGGGTGCGCTGGTGCCGATGGCGCACGGCGCGTCGACCGACCTGTCGGACGTGCCGCTGTCGGTGCAAAGCGGCGTCAAGCCGAACGTGCTGTTCATCCTGGACAACTCGCAGAGCATGGAGTGGGGCTCGATCACCGGCACCGATGCCGCCCGCGAATACGACAACCGGCGGCGTGCCTATTACTCGCCCACCTTCAACCGCCTGTACTACAACCCGGCCATCACCTATCGGCCGCCGGTTCGATACGATGCCAGCGCGCCTGGCTTCACGCGGCCGATGGCCGCGGCCAATCCATACGCCGCGCCAACGGACCCGTTCATCGGCGGCCGGACGGTCGATCTGACGCGAATTTGCTGGGGCTCGGGTTCGCCGCCCGCCCTGCCGCGTTCGAGCAGCACCTTCGGCGCCAGCTTCACCTGCGCCGACAACCCGGACCTGTTTCGCGACACCCCGTACGAGCGCTTCGCCTTCTACTTCCAGTGGACAGGCAGCGGCACCGAAGACGGCAGCAGCAGCCAGGACAACGACAGCAACTACACCGAGGTGCTGATCGATGCCGACTTCGCCACCTACCCCAAGGCCGCGACGCGGACGGACTGCCTGGGCGCGAGCGTGTGCACCTACACCGAAGAACTGCAGAACTTTGCCAACTGGTTCAGCTACTACCGTACCCGGCTGCAGACAGCCAAGACATCGCTGGGGCTGGCCTTTGCCAGCCTGGACGACAAGCTGCGCGTGGGCTTTGCCACCATCAACGACAACCTCGGCCGGGAGAACAACAACGGCAGCTTTTTCGTGGCACTGGACGACTTCGGCAGCACGCAGAAGCAGCGCTGGTTCAACCAGCTCTACGGCATCGAACCCAGGGGCGGCACACCTCTGGTGGAGGCGCTGGACCGCGCCGGGCGCTACTACCGAAGCGGCCGCATGGCCGGAACGCCCGGCGGTGCGCGCAGCCAGACGGTGCCGCTGTCGTGCACGCCCAACTACGCCATCCTGTCGACCGACGGCTACTGGACGTCGAACGACGTGAGCGTGGGCAACACCGACGACACGGTGCCGCCACTGCCCGCCGATGTCTACAACGACCCCGACACCGGCCTGGTGCGCAACGACCCCGTATCCGGCACGCCACTGGTCGCGGGCGAGCGCTTTCCCGCGCCCTTCTACGGCGGCAGCGGCAGCAGCAACACCTTGGCCGACGTGGCCATGCGTCATTGGATCAGCGACATGACCGGCGACTCGGCCGGCAAGGTGCAGGCCAACCGGTCGGACCCTGCCACCTGGCAGCACATGACGACCTACACCATCGGCCTGGGCGCGAGCGGCACGTTGAGCACGCCGCCCACCGGCAGCGATGGCTGGCCCTTGCCGCGAGAAAGCGACCCGACCGCCATCGACGACCTTTGGCATGCCGCGTTGAACGGGCACGGCGAATACTTCAACTCGCCCGACCCGGAGCGGCTGCGCACGGCCCTCGGCTCGATCCTGAACGACATCGTCAACCGCAGCGGGTCTGCATCGGCCGTGGCGGTGAGCAACCCGAATGTCCAGTCGGGTGACAACGTGGCCTTTACGTCCACCTTCAACTCAGGCGCCTGGTATGGCGACCTGCAAGCCTTTGCCATCGACACGAGCACGGGCGTGCTGTCTGCCACGCCGCTCTGGTCGGCGCAGCCGGGCCTGGATGCCAAGCCCTTCGGCAGCCGACTGGTGGCCAGCTACGACGGCGCGCAAGGCGTTCCCTTCACCGCCGCCGGGCTCGGCGCCCAAGCCGACCGGCTCGCGTCGCCCTCCAGCCCGCCGGGGCCCGGCGACGCCTCGGCGGTGATGGCCTACCTGCGCGGCGACCGCAGCCGCGAAGGCGACGGCAGCAACCCCGCCCAACCCTATCGGCAGCGGCTGCACGTGCTGGGCGACATCGTCAATGCCGAGGCTTCGTACGTGTCGGCGCCCCGCGCCAGCTACACCGACAACGGCTACTCGGCTTACAAGGGTGGCCCGGCGGCCACGAGGACCAAGGTGGTCTACCAGGGCGCCAACGACGGCATGCTCCACGCCTTCAACGCCGACACCGGCGAAGAGATGTGGGCCTACGTGCCCGGGGCCCTGCTGCGCGAGCCGCTGTCGGCCAGCGAGTCCGGCACCAGTGCATTGGTGGGCCTGAGCCAGCAGTCGCTGTTCCAGCATCGTTATTTCGTCGATGCGACACCCACGGCCACCGACGTGGACCTGTCCAACACCAGCCAATACCGGCCGGTGCCGCCCGCCCCGCAATGGGCTACCGTGCTGGTCGGCGGCCTGGGCAAAGGCGGGCGCGGTTACTACGCGCTGAACGTGACTGCCCCCTCGGCCACCACCGATGCCGAGGTGGCGGCCAAGGCGATGTGGGAATTTCCGAACGCAGCCACCGATGCCACCACGCGCAGCAACATCGGCTACACCTATGGCAGCCCCATCACCATCAAGACGCGGGCCGCCGGCTGGGTGACGCTGGTCACCTCGGGCTACAACAACGGCAGCAGCACCGGCGGCGACGGACGAGGGCGCTTGTTCGTGCTCGACACCGCCACCGGCGCGGTGATCCGAACGTTGACCACCGCTGCCGGATCGAGCAGCACGCCGAGCGGTCTGGCACGCATCAGCGCCTACCTGCTCAGCCCCGGCACGGACGACACGGTCGACGCCGTCTACGGCGGCGACCTACTGGGCAACATGTGGCGCTTCGACCTTTCGGGCGACACCTCCAGCAGCTGGTCGGTGGCTCTGCTGGCCACCTTGGTGGATGCCCAAGGCAATCCGCAGCCCGTGACCGAAGCGCCCGAACTCGGCGTGGTGAGCGGCAAGCGGATGGTCTTTGTCGGCACCGGGCGCTACCTGGGGGCATCGGACATTCCCGGCAACCCGAGCGCCAACGCCAATGCGACCCAGCGCCAATCCTTCTACGGCCTGGTGGACGACAGATCGGCGGCGCCCACCATCCTTCCGCTGCGCAGCCAACTGGTGGCGCAAAGCGCCACGCCGTCGAACAACGGCGAGATCAACCTCAGCTCAAACCCGGTCAACCTGGCCGTCAAGCGCGGCTGGGTGCTGGACCTCGCGCCCGCGCCCAGCGGCGAACGCTCCACCACCAACCCCGTCTTGTTCGCCGGCATCCTGTCGTTCACCACCAACACGCCGGCCAGCGACCCTTGCTCGCCAGGCGGAAGCTCGAACCTCTACTTCCTGGACTACAGCACAGGCGGCGCGCAAGGCGACCTGGTCAGCCGCTTTGTCGGCAACGTGCTTTCCAGCCGGGTGCAACCCGTCGGCCTGCCCGGCGGCGGGGCCAAAATCCTCGTGCGAACCTCCGACGGCGGCACGCGCACCTTCAATGTGGCGGCGCCGAATTCGACGACGCCGACGCGGGTGATGTGGCGCGAAGTGGTGCGGGAGTAACGCGCGCCGCCAAAGCGAAGGGCGCGTCCGTGTAGAGGTGCACGGATGCGGGCTCCGTGAGAGGCGCTGAACGTTCGCGATAGGGCCACGAATATTCACAATCTGAACCCGAAGCAGCCTCCATCGGATTTCAGATTGTTCCGCCCACGCCTTTCCCGCAAATGCCATCAGCTGGCAAACCGCACCCAACCCGCCGCCAATGGCGGCTTTTCTTTGTTGGAAGTGATGATGGTGATGGTCGTGGTGGGCATCCTCGGCACCTTCGCGCTGCCCGCCTACTCGGACTACCAGCGTCAAGCCCAGTTGCCCGAGGCCTTCAATGGCCTGGCCGAGTTCAGGCTGCGGATGGAGCACTACTTTCAGGACAACAACCGCTTCGGCAATTCCGCCGGCAATGCTTGCGCGGACGATCCTTCCGCCGCGGCCTGGAATGACTTCGCGCCGCGTGGCGCACATTCTTTCAACTACCGCTGCACCGTGCAGGCCGACCAGGCGGGCTACGTCATCGTCGCCTCCGGCAAGGCTGGCAGTGCCGTTGCCGGGTACACCTTCACGATCGACCATTTGGCCCGGCACGGGACCTTGCAGTTCAGGGGCCAGGCGGTCAATGAGAGTTGCTGGCTGACGTCACAAGCCAGCTGCTGAGGCACGCCTCCAGCCGACAGGGATAGCTGCCCGAAGTGGGCAACCGCAAACATAGCGCGCGTTCAAGCGTGCAAAAGTGCTCATTTGCCGCCAAGGATTGGGAAATGTCTCCGATGAGCGGGGAAATTTCGCCGATGGGCGGCGCCCGGGTTTCGTCACATTCGGTGACACTTATCCAAACTCGAAACGACAAACCGTCGTATCGCTATGTTCGTCAAACCATTTGGCCACATGTGCACTAAAAAACCGACGCCAAACCTTACCCGCTCCGGCGTGAATGGCTTCACCTTGATTGAACTGATGATCGTGGTCGCAGTCATTGCGATCCTCGCGGCTATCGCGGTGCCAAGCTACAACGACTACATCCGCCGCGGCCAAGTCGCCGAAGCGTTTGGTGAACTGGCCAGCTATCGCTCGAAGATGGAGCAGTACTACCAGGACAACAGGAACTACGGGAGCGCTGCGGCTTGTGCCAATGATCCAACCGCCAACAGCTGGAACGGCTTTGCGGCAACCGATCATTTCACCTTCGGCTGCCAAACTGGTACCGCCACCGGCGACACGACGCAGCAGAGCTTCACGATCACGGCCACCGGAAGCAGCGGACAAGCGGTTGGTCACGTTTACACCATCAACGAGCTGGGAAAGCGCACAACGACCAAATTCAAAGGGTCGACGGTGAGTGCGCAGTGCTGGCTAGTGAAAAGCGCATCGTGCTGAACAACAAGCGTCATTCAGGGGCGCCGCAAGGCGGTCAGCGCGGCTTCACGGTCGTCGAAATCGTTGTGACACTGGCGGTGCTCGGTATCCTCATGTTCGCCGCCATGCCAATGATCGGCAATTGGATGGCGAACGCACGAATTCGCAGCGCTACCCAGTCTTTGCAGAATGGTCTGGAAACCGCCCGCAACGAAGCCGTTCGCCGCAATGAAAGCGTCACCTTCTGGATGATCGATTTGACCGATCCCAGCGCTCTCGGCGACGGCTGCACGCTTTCGTCCACCAGCCCCTCTTGGATCGTCAGCATCAACGCGCCTACAGGCCACTGCGGAGATGATCCATCTACGACTTCATCCCCTCGCATCGTTCAGGGGCGGGCGGCCGGCGCAGACGCAACCAGCCAACTTGCCGTCAAGGCATTGCAAGTGGACGGTGAAAAGTCTGCTAACTCCATCACCTTCAATGGTTTCGGTAGGCCTGTGGATCCAGCCTCGCTGGCTCGAATTGACGTGACCGGCGTCTCCGAAAGCACGAACTACGTTGCGCTACGTCTGATGGTAAGCAACGCAGGGCAAGTTCGCATGTGTGACCCGCGAGTGACCACAGCGGGCGATCCTCGGCTTTGCTAGGCGAGGAGATCTCCATGAACTCAACTAAGCGCTTGAATCGTCCACTTCGCTCTTCCCGAGACAGTCGCGGTATTGCGCTGATCGAAGTGCTGGTGGCGCTTCTGGTCTTCATGCTCGGGGTGCTCGGCCTGATTGGTTTGCAGACCTCAATGACCAAGGCCGAGACCGACTCGAAGTTTCGCGCCGATGCGGCTTATCTGGCCAACGAAGGCGTCGCAAGGCTTTGGGCAGATCGCGTCAACATGGCCGCCTATGACGGTGATTCATGCGAAGGGGTGACGCGTTGCCAAGAGTGGCGCAATCGCACTTCAAGTGTTCTTCCCAACGGCACTGCCACCATGGCGATCGATGCAGCGACCGGCGACGTGGCTGTGACGATTGAATGGAAGGTGCCAAGCGGCGACACCCACCGATACGTCACTCACACCACGGTTGCCAGAAACACGGACTAGCATGCGCAACATCTATCGCACTAACCTGCGGCTCGCTTATGGTGGGTTCACGCTGATCGAGTTGATGGTCGGCCTTGTGCTCGGCATGGTCACCGTCTTGCTGATCTCACAAGTGCTTGCCGTATCCGAGGGCAAATCCCGGACGGTCGCGTCGGGTAGTAGCGCACAAGTCAACGGCGCCTTGGCAATGTTCACGCTTCAACGGGACATTCAACATGCTGGCTACGGCGCGATATCCAGCCCTGATGCCACGGGCTGCAGTGTCAAGGCGAAGTACGGCGCAAGTGGAGCGCAGATCACTTTTCCCCTCGTGCCCGTCGCCATCGACAACGGCGCGGACGGAGCCGCGGACGCCATCACCATCCTCCAAGCCAACACGACTGGCTCTTCGGCACCGATTCCGGTCACCTCCAACCACGCTGCTTCCGACTCTTCATTCTTTGTGGAGAGCTCTCTGGGTGTCCAGGCCGGTGATCTGATGATCGTCGTTCCGCCAAGTCTTCTTTGGGAGACCGACAGCGCAAATTGGTGGTGCACGATGTTCTCGGCCACCGACGACTCGACAACACCGCTCAGCAAGACACGAATTCCGCAGGCTGCTGGAAACTGGAATCAGAGTTCGATCATGCCCGCGGGGCAGTATGTCGGTAGTTCGCTGGCCACGCAGCCGCGGAGCTACCTCCTCAACATGGGAAATATGGTTCTGCGGACCTACTCCATCAATGCGGGAAGCAATCTTCAGATGACTGAGCGATCTACCGCCGATGGCAGCGTCGGCGCAGGTCAAGAACTCTTCTCTAACGTCGTCAATCTCCAAGCTCTCTACGGAAAAGACACCGATGGCGACGGTGTGGTCGACGCCTTCAACGACACAACACCAACGACGAACGCCGAATGGCAGCAGGTCGTCGCAGTGCGCATTGCCATAGTCGCTCGAAGCACCCAATTCGAGAAAGAAGAAGTAACGCAAAGTGCGCCTGCGTGGGACGTCGGGACCGCCGCCACCGTGAGTGGACCGACAACCTACGACTGCAACGGATCCAAGTGCATCGCGCTCACGGTGATCGGTGACGCCGACTGGAAGCACTATCGATACAAGGTATACGACACCATCGTGCCATTGCGCAATGTGCTTTGGAACTCATAGCTCTTCTATGTTGAATTCCCATACTCCATTTGAACGCCACCGCGCAGGCGCTCGGCAGCGGGGCGTTTCCCTGCTGTTCGCGTTGATCACGCTCGTCGCCTTGCTGCTTTCTACTCTCGCACTTGTACGAACGGTCGACACCGGTGCGCTGGTTCTCGGAAACATCGGGTTCAAACAGGACGCCACTGCGGCAGCTGACCAAGCGACTCGCGAGGCCATCGATTGGCTGACCGCCAATGCGGCAAGCCTCAATCTGGACGTAAGTGCAAGCGGGTACTACGCATCAAACCAGCAATACGACTACGTTGCCGGCGAGCTGAATGATTCGAGCAAGGACGACATTCTTCTCGGCCCACTCGACGTCACTGGAAATCAAGCTGCCTCGTCATCTACGCGGCAATTGGTCAATTGGGATGGCGATTCGTGCGCCAGTGCGTCTTCGGGTTCTTTTGCAAAGTGCACGCTGACGCCTGCATCTACAGCTGCAAAGATCAATGGAAACGAGGCCAAGTTCATCATCTTTAGGCTGTGCTCCAAGCCTGGCGACTTCACGATCAACCCAACCGTGGTTTGCTCTCGGCCTCTGTCCGGTACCAGTGGCAAGGCAACCAAGCGCGGTGAGCTCAACTACGTCGACAACGCTCGACTTACTGGCACGTCCAGCCCCTTCTTCCGAATTGTTGTCCGCGTCAAGGGCGCTCGCAACACCACCAGCTTCACCGAAACAATCGTTCACTTCTGACGAAGGAAGCGTTCCTAATGACGAACACAAGAATTCGCCCACAGTTCCGGTCGGCATCGCAATCTTTATTCGCGATTGGGGTTTCGGCGCTCCTCGTAGTCTTCGCCGGCGCGTTGATGCAGCCTGCGTACGGCCAGAGTACTGATCTGGCCAGTGAACCGCTTGCTACGAGGCCTACGGTGCAAGCCAAACCGAACCTGATGTTCATCTTGGACAACTCGGGCTCGATGAATTGGAGCTACATGCCGGACGACTTGGGTGTTTCGTCAGGCACGAGCGACCAAGCCTACCTGAACTGGTACGGCTATTACTCGCCGCAATGCAACGGCGTCGCGTTTGACCCGAATGGAAGCTACCCGCCTCCTTTGGACGCGTCTGGCGCCTCTTACGCCAACATCAATGTGAAGTCTGCGCCCCCTGATGGCTACACGCCAAACAGCGGCACAAAAAAGGACCTGACTCAGAACTTCTACTTCATCTACACCGGCTCGGAGACGCCGATGAGCTGGAGCTACAAGAGCGGCGACGTAGACACCGATTCCGACTTCTACAAGGAGTGCAGCACTAAGGTGGCGCCAGGAAATTCGAGCACCTACGATCCGTCTGCATCTGCGGCAAGCAATGGGAAGTTCACCAGAGTAGACGTCAGCGCCCAATCGGCCGCGGTGCAGCAGAAGTATGCAAACTGGTATTCGTACTATCGCAAGCGCTACCTCTTGATGCGCTCGGCCATGGGCCACGCCGTGAAGGCACTCGATGCCAGCTATCGCGTGGGCTTTACCACAATCAACGACAACGGCGACACGAACACTCGTGTGACTGACGATGGTACGAACCTCACCTTCCGTGACGTCAAGGACTTCGACGGCACTCAGAAGACAAAGTTCTACTCCAGCCTTTACTCAGCGGCGCCCAATGGGAGCACGCCGCTTCGAGCAGCGCTTTCGCGGGTCGGCACGTACTACGCCAAGCTGGGATCGGGCCAGACTTACGATCCGATGCAGTACTCCTGCCAGCGAAACTACGCGCTGCTTTCCACAGACGGCTATTGGAACTCGGGCAGTGGCTACAAGCTGAACGGTCAGGCCGTTGGCAACCAGGACGGCACGCTTGATCGCCCCATGCGCGACAGCTCCATCACGACGGCCACTACCACCACGGTCTATAGCTCGCCTTCTCCTATCACGCGCCACCGGAACAGCAACACGCAGACGCGAACGCGCACGTGGACGCGCACTGTGGTAACCGTTTCGACCACACCCAAGCCAAACAACCCGAACAAGGGCAAGTACGCCGTCACCACAGTGACGCAGCGCTATACACAGACGCAGACGCAAAGGTTTTCTACGCCGCAGACGACGACGGCAACCTTCACGCGGACCTCGGTCTCGATTGACGGTGCAACGCCGACCGTCACGGACGGCCCGGTCACTTATGGGTCTTGGCAGAACGGAACCACGGACACGATTTTGACAGATACGGGCGACGCGGACAGTGCCAGCAGCTATCAGACCATCAGTACCGGAACAACCTACCAAAACGCAGTGGGAACGGGCGTGCCAACGTACTCCAACCCTAGCCCGGCTTCCTGGGGCGGCTGGAGTCCCAGCAGTCCGACCTATACAAACACGTCGCCTGACCCGGGCGACCTTGGCTTGTACGTGGCAGGCACTCCTTCGACCAACACTGTCGGAAGCGGAGGTAGTTCGAACACTCTCGCCGACGTCGCGCAGTACTACTACAACACCGACCTGCGCACGAGCGGGAACGGGAATTGCACGTCCGATAGCTCAGGCGGCAATCAAGACGTTTGCGACAACATCGTGCGCGCTGCGGGCTCCGACTCGGCCAACTGGCAGCATCTGAATACCTTCACCGTCGGCCTCGGTGTGAGCGGCACATTGCCTTATACCCGCGACTATCTCGCACCATCGGACACCTATCGCAAACTCACTACTGGCGAGCTCAAGTGGCCGACACCCTCCAGCGGCGGCCAAGATGCCATGACTGTTGACGATCTCTGGCACGCTGCGGTCAACGGTCGTGGGCGCTACTACTCGGCTCAGAATGCAAATGCGCTGAGCGACGCGATCAACGGTGTGATCAATGACGTCCAGGCAACCAACGGCTCTGCATCGGCAGCGTCCACCAGCGCGCTGGAACTTGTTGCGGGCGACAACAACTACGTGTACCAGGCAAGCTATACAACGCAGACCTGGACGGGTGACTTGCTGGCCTTCAAGCTGACCCCTGAAGACGGCACGATCGCGACCAACTACTCCTGGTCGGCACAGGCAAAGCTCAGTTCAAAGGCGCCCGCCCAGCGCAATATTTACTTCAGGGGTAGCGCGGGAACACTGCAGCCGTTCGTTTATCCAAACCTCAGTTCGACTCAGCAGGGATACTTCAGCAATATCTGCTCGCAAGTCCCCGTGGCCTCACAGTGTGCAAGCTTGACGCAGGACGAAGTCGCCTTAGCCAATAGCGGCTCCGAGTTGGTGAACTACCTGCGCGGCGATCGCACGAGAGAGAGCGCAAGCACCGGTGCAAGCAAAGCCCTGTACCGCCAACGGTCCAGTGTTCTAGGCGACATCATCAATGGCGCACCGGTCCACGTTGGCAAGCCGCCATTTGCATACTCGGACAACGGCTACGCGAGCTTTGCCTCGAGCAACGCAACACGTAAGCCTGTGGTCTATGTAGGCGCCAACGACGGCATGCTTCACGCTTTCTCTGCAAGCGGGGACGACGGTGGTACGGAACTGTGGGCGTACGTGCCTGGCCAAGTGATGGCGAACATGTACAAGTTGGCCAACAGCAACTACGCGACGGGGCATCAATACTTTGTCGACGGCGCCCCCGTGATGGGCGATGTACAGGTCAACGGCGTGTGGAAGACCATCGTCGTTGGCGGGTTCAACTCCGGTGGGCGCGGCTATTACGCACTTGACATCACTGATCCCGAGAATCCGGTATCGCTTTGGGAATTCACCGACACGAACATGGGACTGTCGTTCGGCAACCCGGTGATCACCAAGAAGAAGGACGGCACGTGGGTTGTTGCCTTTGCATCGGGCTACAACAACGGGGCCGATTCCAATGGTGACGGTCGAGGCCACCTCTACGTCTTGAACGCGTATACGGGCGCACGACTGTTTGACATTGCCACGAGCGAAGGAAGTTCGACCAGTCCCAGCGGCATGGCGAAGATCAATGCCTGGATCGACAGCCCGACAGACAACACCACTAAGCGCTTCTACGGTGGCGACCTCAAGGGCAATCTGTGGCGCTTTGACATCGACAACCTTGTCGCGCCCAATCGTGCCGCGATGAAGTTGGCGAACTTTGCTGTCAATGGAACGCCTCAGCCGATTTCAACTAAGCCCGAGACCATTGAGGTGGATGGCAAGCCTGGAGTTGTCGTGGCGACCGGCCGATATCTTGGCGTGAGCGATATCTCTGACACCACTCAGCAGAGCATCTACGCAGTGAAAGACACCCTGACGACGACGGGATGGGGCGATGTTCGCCAAGATGCCACCAACTTCGTCGTTCAGACATTCTCCGACTACAAGGGAGATTCGACGAAGGTCGCGCTGACGAACAAGGCGGTCGATTGGAAGACCAAAGGCGGCTGGTATGTCGACCTGCCGCATCAGTCTGAGCGTGTTTCAACTGCAATGGCGCTGCAATACAGCACGCTGGTTGTGGCATCCGCGATTCCAAGCGGCGATGCCTGTGACTCAGGTGGCGCGTCTTGGCTGTACTACTTGAACGTGACCAACGGCGGTGTTGTCCAGAACAATCCGTCTGGCGTCTTGTGGCGGGCAAAGCAGCTGATCGTCGGCATGAGCTGGATCAAAGACACCAACGGCAACGTGCGACTGATCATCCAGAACAGCAATGGCGATAAGGACCAAGTCACGCCGCCCACAGTGCCGCCGACGGGTGGCGGTAGTGCGCATCGAACCTCTTGGCGTGAGTTGGTGAACTGAACGGAAAAGTACGCGAGCCAGCGTGTGCGCCCGGCCAACCTCGCCTTAATTGAAGCCCTGCCGACGGCAAGAATTCCATCAATGAGCAAGGGCGACTTCATCCAAGAAGCTGAGCCGGGTAGTAGGCGCCGACACGGGCAGGGCATGAATCAGCGGGCACCGGCCGAGTGCTGAGCCCCTGGAACATCGCTCGCCAAACTTGCGATGGCCCTGGCCTAAACGCCAACCTGAGTTCACTAGCGGCGGCGTGAGGCCACACCGAAACAGCGGCCTCGATGATTGGCTTTGTCCAGCTGGCGATCACACGCCGCAGGCGGCGAAGCATGCGGGGTGTCGCGGACTCCTTCGCTTCTGTTCCGCTACACGTTGTAGATAAGGGCGCACCTCTCGCGTAGTATGAGTTTGGGCTGTTGGCTAGCCTTGATGGTTACTTGGGTTGAAGGCTCTCTATGCGGGCTATTGAAAGTGCCCACGTGGCGCGTGGCGAATGTTCGTCAACCTCTCGTTGATGGGCGCAAGCAGGGCCCGCCAATCCTGAACCTCAAGCTCTACCCTGACGCCCTGACGACATTGGTACAGAACTGCGCCAGCCAGCCCCTCTGAGCTTCCAGGTGCGAAGAGAAGATTTGGGTACTTCGCGAGCAGCGTGCCGATTGCGCCCACGTTGGCAGCCACGACTGGCAAGCGGCAGGCAAGCATCTCATAGGCCTTCTGTGGAAAACAGTAGCGGCCGAATGGTGTGTCCAATACTGAAATCACCCCTACGTCCAGAGCGTTGAAGAGCGTGGCCACCTCCGAATGGCCGAGTTGACCCAGGTAGTGCACGCGGTCACCAGTGGGCAGGGGGCAGGACGGATCCAAAGGTCCCGCCAAAACAAGGTGGATGTGGTCGTGCTTCGACAACGAGCGACTCCACGCCTCATAGAGCGGCTCGACCCCCTTCTCGCGATGAAGGCCCCCAGCAGTGCCAACTAGCGTGGCATCGGGTGGCAGGCCTAGCGCCCTGCGTGCAGCGCCGCGGTCCATTGGGCAGAAGATCTGCAGGTCCACGCTGCTGGGCATCGGCACCACTTCCCCGCGCGGCGGATAGTTGGCAAGCACGTATTCGCGCAGTGGTTCACTCGTGGTTATGACCAGATCGGCTCGGCGAACGCCCCGGCGAAGCGCGCCAACGAAGCCCGGAATGCGCGCCTGGCCAAAACCCTCGAAATTGTCGTAGAGATCCGCCACATAGGCGCAGCCCAGATGGCCGGCCAGCCAACTACCGATGGCGACGTGCGGAATGTCCGAGGCACCGATCAGCACGTCAGGCGCAAATTCTTGCAACTGGCGCAGCAGCCGTGACGGATAGGTGAGCAGCGGCGGCAGAAACCACGGGCGGATGGGCTGGGATCGCCAACGCAGCCGACCTACGCCGCCATCGTGTTCCCAGGAACCTGCTTCCGTCCCTTGGTAGTCAAGACACCACGCAGACACGTCGTGACCAAGATGTGCAAGTTGCCTCGGAATCTCGTAGAGACGCGCATAGCGGTCGAGAATCACGTCTTTGCCCATGTAGCGCCGCTTGCAGATAAAAGCAACGCGCAAGTTTTCGTGAGTCAACGGTGGCTCTCTACGAGACGCCCCGCAACGGCCAACGCGGCCGCCACAACTTGATCCATGTTGTAGTAGCGGTATTCGGCCAAGCGGCCCACGAATGTCACGTTCGGCTCGGCTTCAGCCAAGGCTTGGTAACGCTTGAAGAGCGCCTCATTGCCGTCGCTGGGAATTGGGTAGTACGGATCGCCCTCCGCTTGCGGATACTCGCGCACGATCGACGAGCCGGCGCACTGCTGCCCAGTCAGATGCTTGAATTCGGTGATGCGCGTGAATGCGTGATCGTTCGGATAGTTCACCGTCCCCACAGGCTGAAATTGGGCCACACCTGGCAGGTGCTCATGCTCGAAGCGCAGCGACCGGTACGGCAAACGTCCGTGGCAATAGCCGAAATACGCATCGATTGGTCCTGTGTAGACCAAGTGGTCGAACACCTCTTGGCTCCGGACGTGCGCAAAATCGATGCCGACCTCCACATGGATGTTTGGATGGTCAAGAATGGCTTCGAACATCTTTGTATAGCCATTAATTGGCATCGCCTGAAACTTGTCGGTGAAATAGCGATCATCGGCGTTGGCCCGGACGGGAATACGCGCGGCTACTCCGGCCTTGAGTTGCGAAGGTTCCAGTCCCCATTGTTTACGCGTGTAGTTGAGAAAGAACTTCTCATACAGATCGCGCCCCACGCTATTGAGCACCACATCTTCGCTATTGAGCACCGGCTCGCGCGGCTCGCGCACACGCTCGAAGTAGGCTGCCGCGCCAGCCTCATCAAGATCCAGCCCGTAGAGCCGGTTGAGTGTGTCGCGATTGATTGGGAACGGGTAGAGCTTGCCATCCACCACACCTAGCACGCGATGCTCGTAGGGACGCCACTCGGTGAAACGAGAGAGGTAGTTCCACACGCGTTCGCTATTGGTGTGAAAGATGTGGGGGCCGTAGTTGTGGATGAGCACACCCTGCGGGTCCGTCTCGTCGAAGGCATTTCCGGCTACGTGCGTGCGCTTATCGATGACACGGACGTGTTGGCCGGCTTCGGCCAGTTCGCGTGCGACGACGCTGCCTGCAAAGCCTGCGCCGACGACCAGCGCCTTCCTGGGAATCACTTGATTTTCCATAGTTCGTGCCGCTTGCCGTCGATACCTAGCAATCCGTCTATGAAGCCGGCGAAGAACGCCTTGAATTGAGCCAGCTTGCGAGGCTCTTTCAACAGCGCAGCAACCAGTCGCACAAACGATCCTGGAATAGTCTGGCTATAGAGTTTGATGCCGTAATACCTGCGGGCGATGAAGATCCGATTGCGGGTGTCGTAGTAGCGTTTCCAAGGCGGCAAACTGAGATAGGCCACGCGCATGCCGAGGAACCTGAACTCGCTCAGTTCTGTGCGCGGATGTTCGATACGGCTATTCCCCGCGATGACGATATCGCTGCCAGCGTGGCGGGCGCGAACGCAGTACTCAACATCATCGGCGGCGATGAAGAACCCGGCATCTGGATAGCCAATCTTGTCGACTAGGCTACGGTGGATGAGAAAGCCTAGCAGCGGGATGGAGTCGACACGGGCGGCGGCAGGCACATCCTTCGCAAAATGAACCACGTTCCCTTGATCAAGTAGTGTGGTGGACCATGATGTGTTTATGCCGTTCACAGCCAGCGAGCCATAGACATTCTCAGGCGCTACCGCGACCTTAAGCAGTTCATCGAGCGCCGTGGGGTGCGGACAAGCATCGTCATCCATCATCCACGTCCATTCGGCACCACTGGCGACGGCCTGCCTCAAGCCCTCAGCAAAGCCTCCAGCCCCACCAGTGTTTTCGGAAAGATGGACGACCTTTAACCAATCTGCCCGCTCGGCGGCCAGAGCGTCAAGATACTCGCGCGTAGCGTCGCTCGACGCATTGTTCACCACCAAAATGGTCGCCGGCGACCAGGTTTGGGCCTGCAATGAGGCGATGCATTCCCGCAATAGAGAAATGCGGTTGTAGGTGACGACAACGGCTGTAACGGCGCTCGACTTCATTCGCCACCGATCCCGGCTATGCTGACAGCAGCTTGCAGCACTTTCTTCACCACCCAACTCTCCGCGCTCTGCCACCACGTACGATGCGACTGGCATGAAACGGCAGGCGCTCGAATACTCGCTTGGCAAACTCTCGTATTACCCAAGGTTCCTGCATGAAAATACGCCCGGCCCGCAGAAGATGGCCAGAGCGCAAGGGGGAAAGAAAGGTCTGGTAGCGCTCGAGCCGGCGTATGCAAAGAATCTTCGCTTCAACGGCCGCAGTGGCGGACAAATCATGCGCGAACAAATCTTTGCCCTCCTCAAATACCTCCCGAAAAATTCGAAATCTATCCGAGTTTTTCGTACTCAATGAGCCTGGAGTCATGCGATAAAGATACAGCGGACGAGGTACGTAGCGGACAACAGAGCCATTCGCAAAGAAAGAGAATAAAAAGACAACGTCCTCGCCATTCAATTTTTCTCCATGACTGGCCTTCAGTTTCATTGCCAGTTCGCGACGAAAAAATGGCTTGATCAGTTGCCGATCTTCCTGGAGAAATTGCTCGAACTTCAGGATGCGTACGTCGGCTCCCGATGGCTGGAAATGCCGTTCATCCCAAACCACACGCCACGGAGCCAATCCTGAAGGTGTGTCGTGGCAATCCATGACCGCGTCTGCAACGAGATCGTCCGGATGCTCCCTCGCCACGGGCAGCAGTGTTTCGAGGCGTCGCGGTAGATATTGATCGTCCGCGTCCAAGAACGTCACCCAAGTGCCTCGGGCGCAGTCGATGGCGCGATCGCGGGACGGGCCGGGGCCTCTATTCGCCCCCCCTCTGAGCAACTTGATGCGCGGATCTACAAAGCTCTCGACCACCTGGGTGGTGTCATCGGTCGATCCGTCGTCGCAGATCAGCAACTCGAAGCTTGTGCATGTCTGAGCCAGTACGGAGCGAATGGCATCCCCGATGGTGCGCTGTGCGTTGTACGCGGCCATCACGATGGAAACCGAAACGTCGGAAACTTCCTGGGTAATCATTGGCATTCGATGCCACTCATCTTTGAAGATAGGGCTTCACGGCTGCGGCCAGAAGTAGGATTACCTGGTATATCGGCCTCCTCCAGAAGATTCCAATCTTCCAGTTGACGGCAATACACTCAAAAATCATGCGCGCCCTATTCGTATTTCCGGAGCTAATTCCTCCGCGTAGAAATTTTGCAACGACCTGATCAATTTTGCAGCCTCGACCAGCAATCAACTCTCGAAGAAGAAGTTCATTGTCGGCGGCTATCTTTAGCTTCTCATCGAATCTGAAGCCATCGGTAAAAATCTGAGCGCGGTGCAAAACACCTTGATGACAGGGAAGTACAGGCCGGCCGATGACCCAAGGCCCGTCAAGCCCCTCCCACCTCTCGTTCCTAACTTTGAGAACAAGATTGTCTTGATTGCCGACCTCGTGAACGTCTCCGTAGACGAGGGTTTTGGAAGCATCCACATGGGGCAGATATTCGGACAAGATCTGAAGCGTATCGCTTGCAAACAACTCGTCACCGGCTCCGAGAAATAGAACCCAATCACCCGAGATTCGGGCAATCCCCTTATTTAGAGCGTTGTAAATCCCGGCGTCTGGTTCAGAAGTAAAAGCTGCGGCAAACTCCGGGTGATATTCTTTGAACAACTTTTTGGTCCCGTCACTCGATGCGCCGTCGACGACGATCCATTCAAAATCCCTGTACGACTGCTTTGCAATGGAGCGAGCGGTCCGAAGCAGTTCATTTGCGGCATTGTAGGATGCGGTAACTATGGAGAATTTCACGGCACTGGCGCTTGGACCTGAAATCAAAAAATTGGCACTTTTGGTCACGCTCGCGCGGCAGAACCAAGCTTAGCTGGAACGTGCATGGTCAATGCTCTCCAACAGAGTGCGGCCACTTGCGATTCGCCGGGCCACGCCACTCTGATGCAGGGATTTGGCATCCCGTGCCGGACGGTGGGGTTGATTCAAGGCCTCAATCATGTGACTGGCCAATTCGGCCGAGTCCCCGGCTGAAAAGAATGCCACCAGCGACTCGTCCAATTCGCGATTGACCTCGATATCAGAGACTAGGCAGGGCACCCCCAGCGAAACGGCATCATAAACAGCCCCACCGCCCGGGCCCCCTTCGAATAGTGTGGGTTGAAGAAGTGCGATCGAGGAAGTCATGAGTTCGATCTGATCGGACTTGGGAATCATTCCGAGCACGTGAACTCGCTCCGCAATGTTGTGGTCATGCAGAAACTTCTTGAGTGCGGGGAAGTGATTCGGGTCGCGATAGTCATCCGTGGGGCCTGTGCAGACAAGATGAATGTCCGGATGCCGATCCGCAATGGCAGCAAATGCGGCGAATGCGGTTCCATGGTCCTTGTGCTTCCAGAATTGATTGGCAATCAGGAAGTAACGACGGTGAATTCCGTAGCGGGCCTGCACGCCCGTGGAAGGCTCAAGCCAAGCAGCTTGCGGCGCCGCGCTGAATGGCAAAGTGAATATTCTTGCCTTGCTGCCGGGATGAAATCGCTCGATGTCTCTGGCGGCAGCTCGCGAATTGACGATGACGGTCCTTGCACGCATGAGCATGGCCGAGAAGTGCGCATCGCGTGACCGGCATTCCTCCTTAGAAAAGAGCTGAGGCAAGTAGCGGTGCTGGAAGTCAGCGATGTATCCGACCCAGGGAAACGGGAAGTCGGCTGGCAGCGGATTGTGGGCCGGCATCAGTACGTCAAGTGACAGCTCGCGGGCTAGGCGGGCAAGTGCGTAGCGATCCGGAGCGACGCGGTGGATCGTGACTGCGCCACCAACGCTGCCCGCCAGTTCGTCGATATGACTAGCCGCCGGCCGTCGGACCTGCGGCTGCCGATCCTTTCGCATGAGTCCTCGATACAGGCGCACCAGGGGGGGGCGAAGCTGCCCATCCGGCACCAGCAGGTGCAACTCCAGATCAGGTCGAGCTTGATGCAGACTCGCCATCACCACCCGCAGGAAGTCGATGCCGCCGCCCCAATCGACGAAGGCGTGGCCCAGAATGCCGACTCGCATCATGTTCTTGGTCTCGCCGGCACGCCAGTCAAGACGGTCCCTTCGACATCGCACGATCTCGTCAACACGGCGCCCGCCCCCAGCATGCAGCGGGAAGCGATCTGCAACTTTTCCAGCACCTGGCTTCCTGTTCCCGCCAAAACTTCGCTGTCGATCTGGACGTTTCCCGACACGTTGCAGCTTGGATTGAACACGTTGTACGAACCGATGCGCGCGTCGTGGGCTACCGTGACGTTCAAGTTGAAAAGATTGAAGTCGCCGATCTCGATATCACAGGTCATGACGCAACCCGCAGCCACTGCGTTGCCGATGCCCAAACGTACCCAATCGGGATCGACAAGCGCTTTGGGATGAATCAGATTTGGAAAGCGCAGATGCGAATATTGCGTGAGTGCCTGCGCTACGCGCTTTCTGGCGGTTGGTGCCCCGATGCCGATTGCGACGTCGATCGATTCGGCTGCTGCAATCAATAGCTCATCGGTACCTACAACCACACCGAAAGGCAACTTTCTGCCAATCTCTTTCCTGTCCTGACTGATATACGCGATCTCGTCCCAGAGCGGCGTGACGCGGCAGATCGCGTCGGCCAACTGCGCTGTTTCCTTGGCAAGGCCACTCGTGGCAACGATATACAAGCGATGCGGCATATGCACTAGTCGTAATAGCTGGAAAGCGCTGCAGCAATACGTTCGAACTCCGCATCACCCAACGCCGGCCAGCTCGGAAGATTGATCCCACGCCACGACAGATCCTCCGCGACTTCATGGCGACGGTAGCTGCGCGCATACGGAGGCATTGTGTGCACCGGATAGAACAGCGGGCGGGTTTCGATGCCTGCTTCCTTCAGATGCGCCCGCAGCGGGCCGCGATGCTCCGGACTCTCTACCAGCACGGACACCATCCAGTAGCTGTGAACGCTGTCCGGCGCTTCCGCATGCATCTCGAGCGGGAATTTCTTGAGCATTGCAGCGTAGCGGGCCGCCAAGGCCCGTTTGCGCTCAATGAACTCGTCCGCACGCTCCAACTGTGCCAGACCGATGGCCGCCGCCACGTTCGTCATGCGGTAGTTGTAGCCAACAAGGTCATGCCAGTATTCACGGTAGGCGGCCAGCCCCTGTCCGCGAAAGCGGCGGCAGCGGTCATACAGCGTCTTGTCGTTGGTGACAACCATCCCACCTTCGCCGGTGGTGATGGTCTTGTTGCCGTAGAAGCTGAAGGTGGCGATATCGCCGAATGTGCCGACGTGTTGACCCTGAAAGGTTGAGCCGAAAGCCTCAGCGCAATCTTCGACCACAAACAGTCTGTGCTGCCGGGCAATTTCGCCAAGCGCAGACATGTCGCAAGGCTGTCCATACAAATGGACCACCATGATCGCTCGGGTTCGCTCGGTGATGCAGCGGCGAACGTCCTCCGGGTCGATTTGCCAAGTGTCTTTCCGGGAATCGACGAACACTGGCGTGGCGCCCGTGTAGGTGATGGCATTCGCGGAAGCGATGTAAGTCAGCGTGGGAACAATGACCTCGTCGCCGGGACCAATACCCAAGGCAACGAGCGCCAGATGGAGCGCCACGGTGCCATTGCAGACCGTTACTGCGTGGTGGCTGCCCACACGATCTGCGAAGGCTTCCTCGAAGGCGCCGACGAAGCGACCTTGACCACCTGAGATCCAGGACGAGTCTATGCACTCATTGACATAGGCTTTCACGTTGCCGCCCAGGTCGGGCTGGTACACAGGGATGAATGGCTGCGTCGAACTGCCCTCCTCCGGCGATGCGGGCCGGACTGAGGCGGACTTCTTAGCGACGTATTCCGACTGTTCTGCTTTCAAGGATGCCTCCAACAAGTATGCCCATGCGAAGCGGGTTTGATCAGCGCGACGGCTCGATGGGTTCTGCCCCATCTGGATAGTCGAGTGATGAATCGCCGAGACGCACTGCAGCCTGCACGGCGGCGCCTCGGCCCTGACCCAACATCACCACTTGGCGACAGTCGCGCAGGCTCGATTCCTTGTGCGCGATAACGATGATTGTCTTGCTGCCCGACAAGCTACGGATGGCTTCATTCAGCGCCTCTTCGGTTTGCGCGTCCAGTGCGCTGGTTGCTTCGTCGAAGAACAACACCGGCGGATCACGATAAAGTGCCCTTGCGATTCCGATGCGTTGGCGCTGCCCGCCGGAGAGACGTATCCCACGTTCACCCAGGGGGGTGAGATAGCCCTGCGCCAGGTCGCCGGCGATCATGTCGTGAATCTGTGCGGCCCTTGCCGCCCGCTCCACTGCCCCCATATCAATGGCCTGGCGCGCGACGCCGAAAGCAATGTTTTCCGCCACAGTGGCGTCGGCCAGATAGATGTGCTGCGGCACGTAGCCGATGGCGCGTTGCCATGCGCCCACGTTTGTTGCGTCAATCACAGCGCCGTCCACTTTAAGCACGCCTAGCTGCGGGCGTTGCAGACCAAGCATCAGGTCCATGAGCGTGCTCTTGCCAGCGCCGCTGGGCCCGGCGATGCCCACCGTCGTATTGGCGGGAATGGTGAGGCTGAAGGAACTGAAGATCGGCTTTTCAGGCGAATTTGGATAGGCGTAGGAAATACGCTCTAGCTCGATGCAGTGCCGGGGCACCACGACCTTCCCACCGGGAGCAGGATCGTCTACCTCGATCAATTGCAGATCGCGATGGATGCTGTTCAACGGAGCGGCAGAAAAGCGCAAACGCGCCATTCCGCGGTACATGATCTGCACTGCCGGCAGCAGACGGTAGGCAGCAAAACCGTAAAGGCCCAAGGCAGGCAATACGTGGGCGATGTCGCCGGATCGCCAGAGCAGTACCAGGGAAATCGCGATCAGGCCGGTGTACCCGACGGCCTCGACGATGTACAGCGGTGATTGGCTCAGAGTCTCTGCAGTGGCCGAATGGCGCGAGAGCTCCCGCGAAGCATGGGAGAAGCGTTGAAGGTAGGCGTCGGTGGCATGGGTGATCTTTACGTCCTTGATGCCGCCAAGTACCTCACTGCAGGCTTGGAAGCGGTTCGCGTCGGCAGCCTGACGCGCTGCCCCGATGTGGACCAAGCGCCGACGCACAAGCACATAGATCGCGCCATACAACAGCCCCACAGTGGCCACGATGCACAGTGCCATCCACGGGTCGTAGACGAACACCATAACGATGATCGCCAAGGCTACGACGCCTTGTGCAATCAGCATGGATAAGGGCTGCAGCAGCTCAAAAACGAGCTGATCAACTTCCGACAGTACGTTCTTGGTCAGCTCTGATGAATTGCGGGTGAGAAAGAATTCATAGGGTTGGCGCAGATAAGTGGATAGAAGCCGCACGGCCAGAGACCGCCGCAACATGTGGACAAAGCGGCCCACCAAATGAAATGTGAGGGTTTTGAATGCGGAGGACGCAATCACGACGGCCATGGTGATCAATCCCAGCACCGTGATAAAGGATGCCTCGTCAGCAAAGTTCAGTGCCTTGAACGCCTCGCCAAGCCATCGGTTCTCGTGGACGATGGCTGGCCGTGCCAATACCGAAAGAAAAGGCATGATGGAAAGCACGCCGGCCGTCTCTGCCATCGCCATGAGGATGATGAGCAGCAGCATCCACAGGGCCTTGCGCTGCTCAGCTGCGGAGAAGAGCGCCCAAACTTTTTTCAAGGTGTCAGGCATTGATGTCGAGATGCGTTGCCGGGCAACTGACTCATGGTGCTGAATCGGTCAGAGAAAGCTGGTGACGAAAGAGATTGGCTGACTGAGCGTCAGGCGGCGACGACATTGAGGGCATCTCCCCTGATGCGCCCTCGCGTATCGACGATGAGCTGAGCGTGCTCTTGCAGGAGCGCATAGTCGAATCCGTCGTGATCCGTTGCCAATACCACGCAGTCATAGCTGACTAACGTTTGTGCATTCAACGGCACCGACTGCAGATCGAAATGGTAGTTGCGCTTGCGCGGAAACACCGGCACGTGCGGGTCACTGTAGTCAATATGTGCCTCTTTGGCCTGCAAAAGGTCCATGACTTCAACGGCGGGTGATTCGCGCGTGTCGTCGATGTTCTTCTTGTAGGCCAGACCGAGCACGAGGATGCGGCTGCCCTTGACGGCCTTGCCTCGATCATTGAGCGCGTCGGCCACTTTGCCCACAACCCAGTGGGGCATAAAGTGGTTGATCTCACCGGCCAGTTCGATGAAGCGCGTGTTCACGCCGTATTCGCGGGCCTTCCAGGTCAGGTAAAACGGGTCGATGGGGATGCAATGACCACCCAGGCCGGGACCGGGCTTGTAGGGTACAAATCCGAAGGGCTTGGTGGCGGCAGCATCGATCACTTCGTGGATGTTGATGCCCATCTTGTCGGCCACGATCTTCATCTCGTTGACCAGACCGATATTGACGGCCCGATGGATGTTTTCGAGCAGCTTGGTCATCTCGGCGGCGCGCGGCGAGCTGACGGGCACCATGGTGTCGATGGCGCGCCGGTATAAGCCGGTTCCCAGCGCGAGGCAGCTCGGGGTCATGCCGCCGATGACCTTGGGAATGTCCTTCGTGCCGTAGTGAGGATTGCCGGGGTCTTCCCGCTCCGGACTGAAGACGAGGGCGCAGTTCTGGCCAGGAACGAGTCCGCGCGCCCGCAGGCGCGGAGCCAACACTTCTTCCGTCGTTCCGGGCCACGTGGTGCTTTCTAGGCTCAGCAGCTGGCCTTCGCGCATGTGGGGCAGCATGGCCTCGACGGTGTTGATGATGAAGCTGAGGTCCGGTTGACGGTGCTGGTCAAGCGGCGTCGGGACGCAAATGACAAGCGCATCGGCTTCGGAAGTACGGGCGAAGTTACCGGTCGCCTCGAAGCCCTGAGCGAGGGCTTGGCCAATCAATTCTGTCGTCAGCCGCTCGATGTAGCTCTGTCCGCTGTTGAGCTTTTCGATCTTGGCTCCGTCTATGTCAAAGCCGATGACCTTCACCCCTACTTCGGCAAAGCGCAAGGCCAACGGCAATCCGACGTAGCCGAGACCGTAAATCCCGACGACGGCTTGGCCATTCTTTATACGGGAGGCGAGTTGAAGCAGGGCGGTCATTCAGATCTCGTGTTCAAGGCTTACCGGCAAGAGATGGTGCCAGTGGTGGTCGAATTTCTGGGGCGCTGCCAGATCGCTCGCAAGTGAGCGCCTTTGAATCCCCGGGATTGCGCCCAGGCAGTTGAGACGCTCATCGCCGGAGGCCCCCAGAGCACGCTTGAGCCAGCACATCGCCATAGCGCCGTTCGACCTGGCTCCAGTCCAGTAGATCATGAGCGCGGCTGCGCACGCGGGCCGCAGTTGCTTGGGCCTCATCGGGCGCTCGAAGCACTCCAACAATGCGCAGGGCGAGCGCTTGGGCGTCTGTCGGGTCAACGGTAATCACCGGCGTATCCTCCCCAAGTATGTCCTCGAGGCCTTGCACATAGCCTGCGACCACTGGGCAACCACAACCAACTGCCTCCATCAGCGCCACCGGCAGCCCCTCCTGGTCGCCGGTGGCAGCAGTCACAAATGGAGCCACGAAGACCGATGCCCGCTGATACAGCGCCGGCAGTTTCGCTTGGGGAACGGCCCCGAGGAATCGAACGGCGTGCGCCACGTCCCGCTTCCCAGCCAAGGCTTTCAACGGGCCTTCGTCCGGACCAAATCCGGCGATGGTCAAGGTCGCGTGCGGGAACTCCTGAAGAACGAGCGGCATTGCATCGATGAGATGGCGCAAGCCCTTCTTCTCAACCAAACGACCGACGAAAAGCAGCTCATTCCCGTCGCGAACCGACTTCGCGGGAACGAATCGTTCGGCCAAGTCGACGCCCATCGGTAGGACGTTCACTGCGTGCGCCGGGACGCCCATTTGTACAACCAATTTCCGCATGGCTGAACTCACCACTGTAATCGCGGCCGCGCGCTTGAGCACCCATTTCTTAAGGGTGACGACAGGCTTCGCACGAAGAGCGTAGAGGTCAGCTCCGTGCGATGTCACAACGTAAGGAATCGGCCGGCGAAGGATAAGTTGCAACGCAGCCGCGATGGCGCCTTGGGGAATCAGCCAGTGCGCATGTAGCACCGTGATCGGGCGCTGGCGGGCAATTCGCCAAGCGTGCCAAGCCTGCATCACCACGAACCCTGGGACAAGGGCCAGCATCCATCGGTGTCGCCGGAGATTGCCCACGATCCCGCCGTCGTTCACCAGTCGCTCCCAACAGCTGGGAGCGTAGCGATACCTATGCACCTCCACGCCATCCAGATCTTCTTGATGCAATGCACCTGGAGCATGGGGGCAGACAACTATCACTTCGAACCGCGAGGCCAACCTGCGGCAAAGCTCATGCACGAAGCCAGGCTCGGGATCGTCGCGCCAGCGTGGATAGGTCGAGGCGAGAACCAGAAGACGAGGCCGATCCGTCGACACGACTACCCGCTCAGTCACTGACTCGCCCTGCAGCCGCCCGCGCACGGTTGGATCTGCCTAACCAAAGGGCGTTATGTCCCTTCTGCATCGCGGTACATCAATGCTGTGATCTGCTCTGAAACAAGCCCGATCAGGAAAACTATTACGGACGCGCTGAACAGCAGAACGCTCATGTTTGTGAAGCGGTGAATCGTGAAATAGGTGTAGGCGTAGTAGGCCAACCCTGTGAAGAAAAATGACGCAGCAATTGGCGCGAACAATTTGAGTGGCGAGTAAAGCGTTCCGATCTTGAAAATGATCAACAGGAAGCGAACACCGTCGCGCCAGATCCTCACGTGGCTGGTCGTGCCTTTTTGCCTCTGCTGTACGTTGATCGACTCGTACGCCACCGGATAACCCGCCCGAAAGAAGGCCATCGTGCAAGTTGTCGGATAGGAGAAGCCATTTGGAAGCAGGTGGAGAAACTCCATGAACTTCTTGCGCCGCACCACGCGAAAGCCTGATGTCAGGTCTTTTACGGGATGCCCTACCATCCACGAGGCAAGCCGGTTGTAAAAGGCATTCGCCAGACCTCGGTGGCGACTGGCTTGTCCTTCGGAATTTCGAGCGCCGACCACCATTTCGTAACCTTCCGAGAGGCGCTTGACGAGACGCGCAACATCCTGTGCTCGGTGTTGACCATCGCCGTCCATGAAGACAACCCACTCCCGCGTAGCTGCGCGAACACCAGATTTAATTGCCGCTCCATTCCCAGCGCCGTAAGGTCGGCGTTGAACGTGTGCTCCCAACGTACGAGCCAGTTCACTCGATCCGTCGGTCGAACCATCGTCAGAGAGAATGATCTCGGCCCCCGGCAATTGGTCAAGCAATTCCGGGAGCAGAGTTGCCAAACCCACGGCCTCGTTTCGAGCAGGAATCACAACGCTCACGCTTGCAAAATTGAGCCGTTGATCAGAAGAAATATCTCTGCAGATATCTGCGTCAGAATGATCCATCGGTTTATGAATTTTCCCCAAGACTTTTCCCCATTCATTCAGCCTGCGCATGCCGCATTGCTTCTCGTTCGACTTCAATTTGACGTCGATAGATTCCGAGGATATCCATTGCTTGTGCCTTTTCCAACTCGATCATTCCTTGACCGAACTTGCTCTGAAAGGCCAAACATTGTGCGTACATGATGCGAGTGGGCGCACTGTCCACGAGATCAATGGATTGGCGTATGAGCATCTCGCCGGTAGCCATGTCTCCCAATTTGTTGATGTAATACTGAGCCTGCAGTTTGATTAGTTCTGCGCGGTCACCGATGCGCAGCGACCGATTTTGAAGAGGAGCAGTGAGTAGTTGAAGTACCAGAGAATCAGGCATCCGACACGTCATTTCGACTTGGCACGCCACGACCGAGGCCAACGTTGAGTTGGTGACGTTGTGATAGGGCCAAGTCTTCAGTCCGTGCAGCACCTTCTCCGCTAAAGCCGCATCTGGCTCAATGCGCCGAAAGTAAGCCAACTGCATTCTCGCAATGAAGGGCAGGACACCAGGCAAGTAGGACTGTGTGGCCTTGGCTAGGGCTTCGTCTGCGAGAACGCCAAAGCGATCGTCTCCACTTTGGCTACGCAAAACCATATAGACACGTGCTAGATCGTAGTTGGCACGCGGCGATCGAGGGTGGTTGCCCGCTTCAAGCGCAATCCAGTCGACTGGATCCGACCATTGCAAAGCCCTTACGTAGGTCACGAATCCAAGGATACCCACGTAGCCCGCAAACAGGAGCACAAGAAGGCGTCTAGAACGAACCTCTCCAGCTCGACGGACCGCTAGTGGAACGATCACGAGCAATCCAATGGTCGCAAAATAGTTGCGATGTTCGTAGACCAACTCCAGTGGAAAGATCGTGGACTCGAGTGCATGCGCAATTAAAAACCACCCCCAACCGAAGATTAGCTCGGGGAAGCGCTTTCGAAATACCCAGCACGCAAGGGTAATGGCAGCCAAAACTACCATCGATAGGGCAGTAGAAGGAGGATCCCATAGTCCATGCGAAATTTCCACGTCGTCGTGGTAGAGGGAAAGTTCGGAATTTCTGGGCAACACAAACATGCGCAGGTAGAAAAGCAGTACCCGCGTCTCTGTCATCCCCCGTTCAATTAGAGTGAAGTCTCGATTTGCAAACGCGCCAGGGCCCAGCATTTGCGGCAACTTAAAAATCATCAAGTAAATGGCCGTGACAACTACCGCCGCCAGCGCACAACGCGACACATCGACGCCGAACAACTGTGCCATTCGACCGTTTACGCGGAACCTAAAGACCCAAGTCTCGATCCACAAGATGAGTGGCGCGAACAAAAGGCCACTCTCTTTGCTCAGGACAGACAGCGTCAGGCCTACGAGTACGATCGCCCCCATAGTGATGGCATATGCCAGCGGACGCCGAACTTCGGTTCGTGCAAAGGTCCTAGCGCGATATGAGGTGTAGGCAAGGACAGCAACAAACCCGAAGAATGCAGACAGACTCGTCATCCGCTGCACCACGTACAAGACGCCGGTTAAATTGAGCGGATGCAGCACCCAAAGGGCTGCCACAAGGCAGCCAGCACTTTGATCTAGCCAACCCGGCGTCAGGGTCACGGCAATTGCCTGTCGCTCGCGCAGGACTAAGAACAGGCGTTGCGTTAGCGCGCCTACGAGGACTGCGTTCGCCAGGTGGATCATTAGATTCGTCAGTTTGAAAGCAAACGGATCGAACCCGGAAAAATAGTAGTTAAGCGCAAATGTCAGGAGAGATACCGGTCGGCCTAAAGGACCGGCGTGGCCAGACCACGCCGCAGCCCAACCTTCCGACCAACTTAGATCGCGAATTCGTAGCGAGCCGTTTTGAAGAATGTTGACGTCGTCATCAAAGACGAAGGTCCCCGAAAGGCCAGGCCAATAGCAGGCGGCAGCAATGGCCAAGAGGAGCAGCCATCCTCCTGCTTGGGTCAAGGACACTTGTCCACGAACCGCCGTGGGTTGGCCGTTTGTGAAGACTTGAGACATGGATGCGCTTGCCGGTGAAATGAAAAGAGGCACTCGAGGTGCCTCTTTATTCTGTGCAACTAAGCGTCTGTTACGGACGGCATTCCGACGGCAGGTACTTCGTCGGCATGCTATTGCCACCACGGCAGGTCCACTTGACCGAGCCAGCAGACGCGCTGGACGGCGTCAAAGTCACTGTCTTGCTACCCGTGTCGACCAGCGAAGTGTAGGTAATCGTAATGACGCCGCCAGTTCCAACTTCGACGCCGCTAACGGCATTGCCAGCGATGGATGCAGCAGCGGGAAGGCCGGCCTTCGTGTTGTCATCTGGCCACTCACTCTTGGAGGCAAAGTACTCGCCAACACCAGCCTTGGCAGCAGCAGCCAGACCCAGACCTTCCGAAACGCGCGCACGCTTCGTGTAATCCTGATAAGCCGGCAGCGCCACAGCAGCCAAGATACCGATGATCGCCACAACGATCATCAGTTCGATAAGGGTGAAGCCCTTCTGCACGTTGCGTGCGATAGAACGACGGTTCATTTCTCTAACTCCTGGGTTGGTTCAAATCTTTAAATCAAGCCCGGGAGCGCCCCGGAGCCGAACCTGTAACCGCAGCATCTGTGCCAACCCCTTTTCGTCTCGCTTCTCGGCGTTTTCCCGAGACTTTGTTCACGAACGAGTTACAGGCACTGACAATTTCTGTTGCCGCGCAGCATCAGCCGCCTGACATTTCTTGTCACTCCGCAAGAAATGTCTACCCTCAGAGGACGAGAACGTCATCCGCGGCCAGCCAGCGGATGTCGTGGTGGCTCACCTGGCCGCCGATCTGGCTCATGATCTCGGCCGTTTCGGCCGGCTTGGTGTGGGTGATGTAGATCGGGTAGCGCTTGTCGGCACCGATCAGGCCCAGCTCTTCGACGAGGGTGGCGGGCGAGAGGTGGCGGCTGCGCTCGGCCAGGGCTTGCTCGCGGTTGCTGAAGGCGGTTTCGATGACGAGGGCGCCCACGTCCAGTTGATTCACCCGCTGCCAGAAGCTCTGGTTGCGCTCGGTGTCGCCGCTGAACACCCATTGCCTTCCGCCCTCGGCGCAGCCAATGGCAAAGCCGCAGGCCGGCACGGTATGGAATGCGGGCAGCACTTCGATGACCTTGGGTCGCTGGGTGCCCAGGGTCAGCACTTGGCCCATGTCGATTTCGTGAAAGCTCACGAATGGCGCATCGCGGCTGGGGATGGCGGCAAAGTCCGGCCAGATGATGTTGTTGAAGACGTGTGTGCGCAGCGCCGCGATGGTTTCAGGCAACGCATGCACGCGCAGGGGTTTGGTGCGGCGGTTGGCCACCGCGTCGATCATCAGCGGCAGGGCGGTGATGTGGTCGAGATGCGAGTGCGTGAGCAACACGTCGTCGATCTCGCTCATTTCCCACAGGTTGAGATCGCCAACGCCGGTGCCCGCGTCCACCAGCAGGTCGCGGTCAACCAGGAAGGAGGTGGTCCGGCAGTCCTTGGCAATGGCACCGGAGCACCCCAATACACGCACCTGCATCTGTGGCAAAGCCTCGTTTTAAGGCTAACGTTCTCGTTGGTTGGGATGTTCTTGAAGCGGCCCGAACGTTTTCACGGCGCAGGCTCAGCGGAGGCTAATCGCTACGTGTGGAGGCGGTAAAGGACTTTTTTCGCATCTTTTTCCCACGGCAGGAAAAGATGTTTCCTAATCACTTCATGCAGCTGGGCCGGTTGACAGACGCCCAGCCTTTCCCGCGCCGTGGCTCGAGCCCAACGGGGTGCAGATGGTCACGCTCTGCTGGCGGCCGCGAACCTGCACGCGGTCGAGATTCAAATCCACGGCTGCGTTGCATGGTCTGCTCGCTGGCAACGATGGCCACGCCATAGGCGGGGCCCAGGCTTTCCAGCCGGGCGGCCAGATTGACCGCGTCGCCCACCACCGTGTAGCTGCGCCGCACCAACGAGCCCATGTCACCCACGCTCATCACGCCGGTGTTGAGGCCGATGCCAACGTTGACTTCCGTGTCTTGGTCGGCAATGCGCAGGTGCTTGACGGCCTCGGCCATTTCCAGCGCTGCGGCCACGGCCGACGTGGCGTGGTCGTCACTGGGCACGGGAGCACCCCAGAAGGCCATCACGCAGTCGCCCATGTACTTGTCGACCGTGCCGCCGTGGCGGCTGATGATCTCGGTCAGCCGGCTGAACAACTCGTTCAGGAAGCTCTGCAACGCCACCGGCGGCAGTTGCTCCGATATGCGCGTAAAGCCGCGCATGTCGCAGAACATGACGGTGAGTTCCTTGCTCTCTGCGCGCATGCTGTAGTTGCGCGGGCTTTCTAGCATCTTTTCGACCAGCGGGCGCGGTACATAGGTACCGAACAGATTGGCCAGGCCCCGGCGGGCTCGTGCTTCCACCAAATATCCCCACCCCATGTTCGCGCCGAAGGCGAGCAGCATGGTGACGAGCGCAGAGGCCAAAGGCAGGACCAGCCCCTGGGCCAGGAAGAGCCAGGTGTTGAACGCGATCACCGCCAGGAACACGAGCAGGAAGAACATCGATGCGCGCAACAAGGGCAGCGCCGACATGACGAAGGCCAGCAGCAGCCCCGCGACGAGCAGCACCGCCAGTTCGAACCCGCGGGCGTAGTCCGGCAAGGAGACAAACCGCCGATCCAGCAAGGCGGAGATGACGTTGGCGTGCACCTCGACGCCCGGAAAAGTGGCGCTCATGGGCGTGGCGCGCAGGTCCTGCAAGCCGGGAGCGGTGGTGCCGACCAAGACGATCTTGCCGCTCAAGTCACCGGGCCGCAGCCCGCCAGAAAGCACGTCGATGGCCGAGACATACTGGAACGAGCCGCCCGTGGCCCCGCCAGCGCCGCGATAGGGCACCAGCATGCGGCTGATCTGATCCACCGGCACCGTGGTCGCAGTAGGCCCGCTGCCCAGCACCAGCGCCTGCAGCGGCGGGGCCTTGTCGTTCGTGGGGGCGAAGCGGGGCGTAATCTGCTCGGTGGCCGTGGCGAGGCGGTAGACCGCCAGCCCCAGCGATTCGTAATACCCGTCCTGGCCATGCTCGCCACCGAAGTAGGCCAGTAATGGCGCCAATCGCAGCAGTCCGTCGCTGCGCGAACTGATGTATGCGTTGATGAACCCTGCCGCGCTGGCCGCCACCGCCAGCGGGGCGATGTTGCCGCCAAAGCCGTTCCACTGCGTGGCGTAGATGCGCCCGGCGGGAAAGTCCGTCGACTTGAGCTGCGGCTGCGGCAAGGTGCCCTTGGTGAGCGGCGTTCCGCTTTGCGTCAGGTAGTAGCCAAGCGCGACGCGGTGGTGATGCATGGCGCGAGCAAAGTTGCCGTCGTTGTCGAGCGCGGGCGTCAGGCTCTCCAGTTGGGCTTTCAGCGCGGCGTTGTCGCTCAGCGGGCCATCGGCCAGTTCGCGAAGGCTGTTCAGGCCCGAGCTTCGGTCCTCTTCAGGGAACACCATGTCGAAGCCGAGCGCGGCCGCCTTTTGCCGGTCCATCAGTTCGTGCGTCAGCCGCGCCATGGTGTCGCGCCCCCATGGCCATTGGCCGACGGCCTGCAGGCTCATGTCGTCGATGTCGACGATGACGATTCGGGGGTCGAAGGTATGCGGTGCCGTCAGGCGCAGGCGCCAGTCGTAGATGCCGAAGTCCAGGCTGTCGAGCATGGGCCGGCTCGGTGCCACGACGAACGCCGCCATGGCCGCCACCGGCAGCAGCGTTACCAGGATGCGCGCCCAGTGCCTCTTCAGCAGGGCGGCCATGCAAGCGCCTGGTTAGCTGAAGACGAACTGCATTCGCGTGCCGCCAAGCTCCAGCATGTCGCCATCCTGCAGCGCGACGGCGTCGGCGCCAAGGGGCTCGCCGTTGAGCAGGGTGTCGCCATCGATGGGCGCCACCACGTAGCCCTGCAGCCGGCGGGTGACGGCAGCCACGGCCAGCCCGGGCTTGCCGATGGTCGTGACGACCTTGGAGAGCGCCACTTCGCGCCCGGCACCGGCGCCGGACAAGACGCGCAGCGTCGCCGCGCCTGCGTTGCCGCCCAGCGGCATCTGCGCTGTCGGCGCGACAGAAAGAGGAACGCTGTCAGATGGCGAGCCATTCGGGGCGCCAGCGCCGGCGACGGTGCCAGCCACTTCGCCATCGCCCACGCCGCCTCGTGCGAGGAAGCGGATCTTGTACTTGCCCACCTCCACCAGATCCTGGTGCGCCAGCATCTGCTTCTTGACGGGGCTGCCGTTGATGTACGTGCCGTTCGTGCTGTGGAGGTCTTCGATGTAGACATCGCCGCCGATCATATGGAGCACGGCATGCTCGCCGCTCACGGCAAGATTGTCGATCACCACGTCGTTGTAGGGGCGCCGCCCGAGCGTCGTCCGCTCCTTGGAAAGCCTGACCTCCTTGATAACGACCCCATCAATAGACACGATCAGTTTCGGCATGGCCTGCTCCTCGGTCGAACTCGCTCTTGTGTTTGTTATGCAACGGAATCGGTCGAATTTGCGCGCGCAAGGACGACGGAAATGTTGTCACGGCCGCCATTGTCGTTTGCAAGTGAAACCAAAAGTGTTGCTTTATGAGAAAGATCGATATCTTGTAACAAAACCGTGAAAATGTCCTCCGCCGAAACCATCTCGCTGAGGCCATCCGAGCACAGGAGATAGAGGTCCCCCGGCTGGGTGTCGAACTCTTTCATCTCCAGCAAGACCTGTCGCTCAATGCCAACAGCCCGGGTGACCAGGTTCCGGATCGGCGAATGCAAGGCCTGCTCCGGCGTGAGCACGCCGGCATCCAATTGCTCCTGCAGCAGCGAGTGATCGTGCGTGAGTTGTTCGAGAGTCTGGCCGCGAAGGCGGTAGCAGCGCGAATCGCCAATATGACCGACGACGACCTTCTTGGGGCCGAAGACTGCTGCAACCAGCGTCGTGCCCATGCCTTGGAGTTGCGAATTCGCGACGCTGGCCTCCAGAACGGCCAGGTTGGCTTCGTCCACCCCCGCCTGCAAGGCCCTGCGCACGCCCCGAGTGCTGGCCTCAGGGCCCGCATGCGCCAGCCACCGGCCGATACTGGCCTGCAGCAGGGCAATGGTCATGCCGCTGGCGACTTCGCCGCCGTTGTAGCCACCCATGCCGTCGGCAAGGATGGCCAAGCCCAATGGCGCGTCGAACGAGACGGCATCTTCGTTGTTGGCCCGCACCCGTCCCGGGTCGGTGAGCGCCACAAAATCCCAGGACGACACAGATTGCGAATGTTGATAAACAGTGAATCGACGAGCTTGCCACAGAACAAGCCCGCGCCAAGTAGGCCGCGCGCGGCAAACGTCACGGTGCGTCGCGCGTTCTTGCCTTGAAGAGGTGGCCAAGGAGCAAGACGGCTGCCGCGCCGGCCGCCGCCGCCGCATGACGCAGCCAGGGTTGGCGGCTCGTCAGATCCTGCAGGACCACGTCGTTCGCGATGGTCTGGCCAGCGACCCAGCCGATCAGCGCCGCCCCCACGGTGATGATGATGGGCAGGCGTTCCATCAGTCGGATCATCAAGCGACTGCCGAAGATGACGAGCGGAATGCCGATGGCCAGGCCGAGCGCCAGCAGCACCATGTCGCCCTGCGCAGCCGCCGCCACGGCGATCACGTTGTCCAGACTCATCACCAGATCGGCCAGCAAGATGGTGCGAATGGCGGCGCCCAGGCCCGATGGTTCCGGGCCCTCCCCTTCGCCCTCCTGCTCGTCGCCCAGAAGCTGCACGCCAATCCATAGCAGCAGCGCGCCGCCAATGATCTGCAGGAAGGGCAGCGTCAGCAGTTCGACCGCCAGCATTGTCAGGACGATGCGCAGCACCACCGCCGCCGCGGAGCCGAAGACGATGGCCCGCATCTGCTGCGCGGCTGGCAAAGACCGCGCCGCCAGTGCGATGACGACAGCGTTGTCGCCCGACAGCAGGATGTTGATCCAGACGATCTCGACCAAGGCGATCCAGAAGTCGGCGTCTTGCGCTAAGTCCATCGTTTCACCCCAAGCTGCTCCTGCGCAGCCAAAAAGAAAAAGCGCTCGCCACCTTTCAGTTGCGAGCGCTTGCTTTCGAAATTGCCGCGCAGTGCGGAACTTCGAGGCCTCCCGGCCTTACAGGCGAGACTTGAGCAGCTTGCCCAGTTCGGAGAAGTTGCGCGTGACGGTGAAGCCGCACTCTTCCATGATGGCGAGCTTGGCGTCTGCCGTGTCAGCGCCACCGGAGATCAGCGCGCCGGCGTGACCCATGCGCTTGCCCGGAGGCGCGGTGACGCCAGCGATGAAGCCGACCACCGGCTTCTTCATGTTTTCCTTGCACCAACGAGCGGCTTCAGCCTCGTCCGGGCCGCCGATCTCGCCGATCATGATCACGGCGTCGGTGTCGGGATCGTCGTTGAAAGCCTTCATGACGTCGATGTGCTTGAGGCCGTTGATCGGGTCGCCGCCAATGCCCACCGCCGACGATTGGCCCAGGCCGATCTCGGTCAGTTGCGCAACGGCTTCGTACGTCAGCGTGCCCGAGCGCGAGACGACGCCGATGCGTCCCTTGCGGTGGATGTGGCCGGGCATGATGCCGATCTTGATCTCGTCAGGCGTGATCAGGCCGGGGCAGTTGGGGCCCAGCAGCAGCGTCTTCTTGCCGCCCTTGGCTTCCTTGGCCTTCATCTTGTTGCGCACTTCGAGCATGTCGCGAACCGGAATGCCTTCGGTGATGCAGATGGCCATGTCGAGGTCGGCTTCCACAGCCTCCCAGATGGCGGCAGCGGCGCCCGGAGGCGGCACGTAGATCACCGACACGGTGGCGCCGGTCTGCTGGGCGGCTTCCTTCACCGAACCGTAGATCGGGATGTTGAAGATCGACTCGCCCGCCTTCTTGGGGTTCACGCCCGCGACGAAGCAGTTCTTGCCGTTGGCGTATTCCTGGCACTTCTCGGTGTGGAATTGGCCGGTTTTGCCGGTGATCCCTTGCGTGATGACCTTGGTGTCCTTGTTGATGTAGATCGACATGACTATTCCTTACTTGACGGCCGCAACCACTTTTTGAGCCGCTTCGGCCATCGTGTCCGCGCTGATGATCGGCAGGCCGGATTCGGCCAACATCTTCTTGCCCAGTTCTTCGTTGGTGCCCTTCATGCGCACCACCAGCGGCACGGAAAGGTTCACCGCCTTGCACGCGGCGATCACGCCGGTGGCGATGGTGTCGCACTTCATGATGCCGCCGAAGATGTTGACCAGGATGCCCTGGACATTCTTGTTCTTGAGCATGATCTTGAAGGCTTCGGTCACCTTCTCGGGGGTGGCTCCGCCGCCCACGTCGAGGAAGTTGGCCGGCTCGCCGCCGAACAGCTTGATGGTGTCCATCGTCGCCATGGCCAGCCCTGCGCCGTTGACCAGGCAGCCGATGTTGCCGTCCAGCGAGATGTAGGCCAGGTCGAACTTGCTGGCTTCGACTTCAGCCGGGTCTTCTTCGTCCAGATCGCGCATGGCGACGATCTCGGGATGGCGGAACAGCGCGTTGGAGTCGAAGTTGAACTTGGCGTCCAGGGCGATGATGTTGCCCTTGCTGTCGCGGTTGAGCGGGTTGATCTCGACCAGCGAGGCGTCCGTGTCCATGTAGCACTTGTAGAGCTTGCCGCACAGGTCGACAAACTGCGCTTCGGAATCGGCAGGCAGGCTGATGCCCTTGGCCAGTTCCTTGCCCAGCGCTTCGGTGAAGCCGACCAGCGGGTCCACGTACACGGTGATGATCTTCTCGGGCGTGGAGTGGGCCACTTCCTCGATGTCCATGCCGCCTTCGCTCGACGCGATGAAGGCCACCTTCTGCGTGGCGCGGTCGGTCACGAGCGAGAGGTAGTACTCCTTCTGGATGTCTGCGCCTTCTTCGATGTACAGGCGACGCACCTTCTGGCCTTCGGGGCCGGTCTGGTGGGTCTTGAGCTGCATGCCCAGGATCTGCGAAGACAGTTCCTTGACCAGGTCGACGCTCTTGGCAACCTTGACGCCGCCGCCCTTGCCGCGCCCACCTGCGTGGATCTGGGCCTTGACGACCCAGACAGGGCCTCCGAGCTTCTGGGCGGCCTCGACCGCCTCCTGAACCGTGAACGCCGGAATGCCGCGAGGTACGGGCACGCCGAATTTGGCAAGAATTTCCTTGCCTTGGTATTCGTGAATCTTCATGAGGGAACTCTCTCGGGCGGAGGTTGAACAGAAGCTGGATTGCTGCCGTTGCCCGCCGGCCACTGCGCAAATTCGGCACGGTCGAAGGACAATCCGTTAACTGTATCATGCTGCGTTGCACCAACCGGGTGCGCCGGCATTCGGTATTTACGTAGGCACTGGGTGCCAAAAACGGGGGAAAAAGCGCATGGCCAAGGTCTTCATCGATGGCGAGGCAGGCACCACCGGCCTGCAGATCCGTGAGCGGCTAGAGAAGATGCCGCAGGTCGAACTTGTCAGCATCGCCCCCGAGCGTCGCAAGGACGTCGATGCCAAGCGCGAGCTGATGGCTGGCGTCGACTTGGTGGTGCTCTGCCTGCACGACGACGCGGCCAGGGAATCGGTGGCGCTCATCGATGCGCTGCCCGGTCGCAAGCCCAAGATCATCGACGCCTCGACGGCGCACCGCGTCGCACCGGGCTGGGTGTACGGGTTTCCGGAACTGGTCGAGGGGCATGCCGCCCTGGTGGCCTCGGCGTCGCGCGTTGCCAATCCGGGCTGCTACGCCACGGGCGCGATCGCGCTGGTTCGACCACTCGTGGACGCTGGCGTATTGCCCCCCGATACGCCGATCAGCTTGCCATCGGTAAGCGGCTATTCGGGCGGCGGCCGCACCATGATCGAGGCCTACGAGAAGAACGAGGCCCCGGCTTACGAAACCTACGCGCTTGGCCTCAAGCACAAGCACATTCCCGAGATCATGAAATACACGGGCCTCGCCACGCGGCCCGTGTTCATTCCTTCAGTGGGCAATTTCCGCCAGGGTATGCTGGTCAACCTGCCCCTGCACCTCGATCAACTGCCCGGCAAACCGCGGGCTGCCGACATCCAGGACGTGCTGGCCACGCACTACGCGCGCAGCAACACGCCTGAGCAGTTCGTGAAAGTGCTTCCACCCACTGAGGACGGCAAGCTCGATCCGCTCGGCCTGAACGACACCAACGTGCTGGAAATCCGCGTCTTCCCGAACGAAGACCACAGACATGCCGTCGTGATCGCCCGCCTGGACAACCTGGGCAAGGGCGCCAGCGGCGCGGCGGTGCAAAACCTCAAGCTGATGCTGGGGCTTTGAGCTTCCTGAAGCCGCGCGCCGGATGACCGCGGAACTCCTGCTCCATCTGGGAGCGCTCGGGAAAAGCGTGTTCCTGGTGGCAGCCACCTTGCTGCCCATCATCAATCCGCCCAGTACCGCGACCATCTTTCTGTCGCTGACCGAGGGCGCCAACGCCGCCACCCGCGAAGAGTTGGCGCGCCGCATCGCCAAGAACGTTTTCCTGTTGATGCTGGGCTGCACGCTCGTGGGCTCCTACGTGCTCGATTTCTTCGGCATCTCGCTGAACATCGTTCGCGTGGGCGGCGGCCTCCTGGTCATCCAGACCGGCTGGAAATTGCTGGGCGCCGAACGCAGCGATTCGCCGCGCGCCGCCAAGCTCGCCGAGGGCTACACCGCCGACATGGTGCGCAGCACCGCCTTCTATCCGCTCTCGTTCCCGATCACCTGCGGACCCGGATCGCTGGCCGCGACAATCACCGTGGGCGCCACTCTGGCCGATCCCTCATGGACCTTGGCACTGGCACGCACGACCGGATCGGTGATCGGACTGGGCCTGGTGGCGGTGGTGATCCTGCTTTGCTATCGCTACGCCGAGAATCTGCTGCGCCCGTTGGGAGAGACCGGCACCATCATCTTCTTGCGACTGTCGGCGTTCATCCTGTTGTGCCTGGGCATCCAGATCTTCTGGGACGGTGCCAGCCCATTGCTGTCGGCGGCGATTGCCGAGGGCTACCGGCTGCGCTGATCACTCATCTGGCGGCGACTCGTCAAAGTGGTCGCCAACGTCGCTTCGAAGCACCTTGGATGCGACGGCGCCCGAGAATCCGCGCGCCATCAGAAAGCGCACCTGACGCGCGCGTTCCTTGGCATCGGCCGGCGGCGCACCGAAGCGACGGCGCCACAAGGCCAGCGCACGTTCGACCTCGGTGTTCTGCAGACTCGCCACGGCTTCGGCGATGGCTTCGGGCGCCACGCCCTTGGCCTGAAGTTCCTGCCGGATCCGCAGCGCGCCCGATCGTGATGCGCGCTGATGAAGCACCGAAGCCACGACGCGTGGCTCGCTGATGAAATTGTTGGCGGCCAGTTCATCGAGTGCCTTGGCCAGCGTGCCGGGCTCCTCTTCGTGCCTGGCCAGCTTGCGCTCGAGCTCCGCGCGCGAATGCTCGCGCTGGCTCAGAAGGCGCAGCGCGCGACCCTTGAGGGAAGGTGCGTCGAATGCCATGTGGAATGCTCGCGCGGCCCCGAAGGGCCGACACCCGGCCCGGCTGGCTTACTCAGTCTTGTCGGCCTTGTCGGCTTTCTCGGCCTTGGTCTTCTTCGGCTTGTCGGTGCTGGCGTCGACATCGCCGGCGAGCAGGGGAATGCCCAGCGATTCGCGCACCTTGTTCTCGATCTCGCGCGCCAGTTCCACGTTCTCACGCAGGAACTCCCGGGCGTTATCGCGACCCTGGCCGATCTTCTCGCCGTTGTAGGCATACCAGGCACCGGACTTCTCGATGATGCGGGCGTTCACACCCATGTCGATGATTTCGCCCTCGCGCGAGATGCCCTCGCCGAACAGGATGTCGAACTCGGCCGTCTTGAAGGGGGGGCTGACCTTGTTCTTGACCACCTTGACCTTGGTCTCGTTGCCGATGGCCTCGTCGCCCTTCTTGATGGTGCCGATGCGGCGGATGTCCAGGCGCACCGACGAATAGAACTTGAGCGCATTGCCGCCGGTGGTGGTCTCGGGCGAGCCGAACATCACGCCGATCTTCATGCGGATCTGGTTGATGAAGATGACCATGCAATTGGTCTTCTTGATGGTCGCAGTGAGCTTGCGAAGCGCCTGGCTCATCAGGCGGGCCTGCAGGCCGGGCAGCGCATCGCCCATCTCGCCCTCGATTTCGGCCTTGGGAGTGAGCGCGGCGACCGAGTCGACCACGATCAGGTCGACGGCACCCGAGCGCACCAGCGAATCGACGATTTCCAGGGCCTGCTCTCCGGTGTCGGGCTGGCTGATGAGCAGGTCGGCCAGGTTGACACCCAGCTTTTGCGCGTACTGCACATCCAGCGCATGTTCGGCGTCGACGAAAGCGCAGGTGCCGGCCTGACGCTGCATTTCGGCGATCACCTGAAGCGTGAGCGTGGTCTTGCCGGACGATTCCGGGCCGTAGATCTCGACCACACGGCCGCGCGGCAAACCACCGACGCCCAGGGCGATGTCCAGCCCCAGCGAGCCTGTGGAGACCACCTGCACATCGGACAGGGCTTCGCCCTCGCCCAGGCGCATGATCGTGCCCTTGCCGAACTGCTTCTCGATCTGGGCCAGCGCGGCCTGCAGGGCCTTGGCCTTTTCAGTATTGGCACCGGCGATGCTTGCGCCCTTGACGACTGCGTCCATGTGGAAAACTCCTTGAAGATCAATAGGTTGTTGTGTCTCGCGGCCTGGCCTGTTTCAAATTACAGGCTGGATGCTTGAACAGTAGTGTACGAGCCGATAGATTCTTGAGAAGCTGTTTTTTGGTCAGTTTGCTTTACCATTTGGTCGGATGGATTCAACGACCGAACACCGTGACGATCCCTGGCGTCAGACCCACCTAGGGCGACTGCTGGGACATGCCGTACGCCGCTTCGACGAACGTGTGCTCACACTCATGGCACATGACATCGACGTGCCTCTGGCGTTGTCCAACCTCGCCGCGCGCCAGCAGGTGAGCGCGGCGCACATCCACGTCACCCGGCACCTCTCGCTTTCCGGATCGCGCCTGACCGATCTGGCACAGAACGCCGGCATGAGCAAACAGGCGATGGGTGCGCTGGTCGATCAATGCGAGGCCTGGGGCCTGGTCACGCGCGAAGCCGATCCGCTCGACGCGCGTGCGCGCCAGGTGCGCTTCACCGCCGATGGGCTGGCTTGGCTGGAAGCCTTCAGGCGCGCCGTGGCACAAGCCGAGAAAGAGTTTCGCGACAGCGTGGGCGACGACATCGCCACCGTGCTAACCATTGGCCTGGAAGCCTATGCACAAGCCTAGAATTTCCACCGCAGGGATGCGAGAACAGCGGCTGCGACAGGTGCACCACGAAGCACATGATCGCGCCGCACACGACCAGAGACGGACCGCGTGCGCATATTGATAGCCGAAGACGACCAGGTGCTCGCCGATGCACTGCTGCGCAGCCTGCGCACCTCGGGCGCCGCCGTGGACCATGTGGCCACGGGGACGCAAGCCGACACGGCGCTGATGACCAACAGCGAGTTCGATTTGCTCATCCTCGACCTGGGACTGCCGGGAATGCATGGCCTCGACATCCTCAAGCGCCTGCGCGCACGCGGCCTTCAGATGCCGGTGCTGGTGCTCACCGCCGCCGACAGCGTGGAAGAGCGCGTCAAGGGCCTGGACTACGGCGCCGACGACTACATGGCCAAACCTTTTTCGCTGCAGGAGCTCGAGGCGCGCGTGAGAGCGCTGACGCGCCGCGGCATGGGCGCGACCAGCAACGCGATCCGGCACGGCCCGCTGGTCTACGACCAGGCCGGGCGCGTCGCCACCATCGACGGCAAGATGATCGAGCTGTCCGCGCGTGAGCTGGGCCTGCTCGAGGTGCTGCTCCAGCGTGCCGGTCGGCTGGTCAGCAAGGATCAGTTGGTGGAGCGATTGTGCGAATGGGGCGAGGAAGTGAGCCTCAATGCGATCGAGGTCTACATCCATCGCCTTCGCAAGAAGATCGAGAAAGGCCCCATCCGCATCGCAACGGTCAGGGGCCTTGGGTACTGCCTGGAGAAGATTTCCTCCTAGCAGCCCGTGATGTCAGCGTTGACGATCGAGTGCAACCATGAATCGGGCGTGTCCTTCGGTGTTGACCAAGCCCACAAGCACACGGAAATAGCCGTTCGAGTTGTACTTCCCTGCCGGCACCAGCCCGATGAATGCGCTTCCCTTGAAGGGTGCCTTGTCAATCAGGCAAGCGGGCTGATCGCCGGTGGCGGCGTTCACCCCTTTCAGCTCGAGCGAATAGAGGTTTTTCTTCGTGCCCGGCTCGCGCTGCACCAAGGCGCCGCTCAGCTCGCAAACGCCGTAGTTCGTGCCAGTGGTCTTGCCCTTGAGGGCGCCCGTCGCATCCACGGTGAACGACATGCCGTCCGCATCCCGCACGCCCCACGATCCAGCCACGCTCGACTGGTCGACCGCCAATGCGTTTTCGTAGGTGTATTTGATGGGGCCCCAGACGTTCGAAACTCCGCCTTCGAAGTTGTAGCGCCCGGACATCGAGCTCTTCGTTTCGAAAGTGCCCGAGCCGATCAATGAATCGAGGGTTGTGCCGTCCTCCGTGCCTACGGACTCAGACTTGAACGTCCAGGCCTGTCCCCGAACGTCCAGCGCACCCCAGAACCACGACTTGCCACGCTGCGACAGAACGCTGTTGTCGGGCCCGATGAAAGCCAACTGCACCGTGTCACCGAAGTCTCTGATGTAGATCCCTTCGTAGCCATTGCCAACGGCCGCGGTTGAGCCCGCTTGCGGCTCGCTGAGCGAGGGCATGGGCTCGCTGCCCGCCACGGCGGCATATTTGGGGTCGTCGGTTTGCGTGGCGCTCGGGGCTTTGGGTGTCGACGCGTTGTTGTTGGTCGAAACCGTCGAGGGCACGCTTCGTGCGGTCGTGGTCGAGGTCGTTCCGCCGCCCCCTCCCCCGCCGCAAGCCGTCAGCACGATGGCCGCGACGGCGCCCGTCAAGACACTAAGAGGAAATGCGCGGCCACGCGGCGGCACGCCGAATGCAGAATTCATGATTGTTAACTCCCTGGGTTTTGTTATCGGGTTGCGTTTGACCCGCGGCGAAGATAGCCCAGGAGGTCGACAAAGATTCAAAGACGATTCGGCAACTGCGTTCGGAATCGGCCGTGAATGTCACGCGCCGCGCAAACTTTGAGGACTACTTCACTTGAGACTCTTCCAGCACGGCCAGCGCTCTCTGTTTGGCGAGATCCTCGACTGGATGCTCACCCCCTTGCTCTTGCTGGTGCCCGTGAGCATCGGCATGACCTGGCTGGTGGCGCAGGGCATCGCCAACCGGCCATTCGACCGGACGCTGCAGTTCAACGCGCAGACCCTGGCCAGGCTGGTGAGCTACCAGGACGGACTGATGCAGTTCCGTCTTCCACAAGCGGCCAGCGAATTTCTTCGCGCCGACGATACAGACCATGTCTATTACCAGGTGCTCGGCGCGGACGGGCAATTGCTCGGAGGCGATGCAGACCTGCCCAAGGCGCTCGACGAGGCGGACAACCCGGGTGACGTGGTCCTGCGCGACGACACCATGCGCGGCCAGACAGTGCGGGTGGCCGCCACATGGGTGACTTTCAATGGCGTGGACGGCGCCCCGCTGCGTGTGCAGATCCAGGTTGCGGAAACACGCGAAAAGCAGCGCGTGCTGGCCGCAGAGATCATCAAGGGCGTGCTGTTGCCGCAGTTCGCCATCCTGCCTCTGGCCATCCTTCTGATCTGGCTCGCGTTGGTGCGGGGCATCAAGCCGCTCTCGGAACTGGAAGACCGCATCCGCGAGCGCAGGCCGGACGACTTGAGCCCACTCGACGACAGTCAGGTGCCGGTGGAAGTGGCGCCGCTGGTGATGTCGGTCAACGGACTGCTGACCAAGCTGAAGGAAACGCTTGCCACGCAAAAGCGCTTCCTGGCAGACGCGGCGCACCAACTCAAGACGCCACTGGCTGGGCTGCGGATGCAGGCCGATCTGGCATTGCGCGACGGCGCGAACGAAGACGAGCTCAAGCAGTCGCTCAAGCACATCGGCCGCTCCAGCATCCGGGCCACGCACACGGTCAACCAACTGCTCTCTCTTGCGCGGGCAGAAGGTGGCATCGGAGCGCTGGCGCCCATGCCGTGCGACTTGGCGCGCCTGGCCATCGAGGTGGTGCGAGAAGCCGTGCCTCGCGCGCTCGACAGGAGAATCGACCTGGGCTACGACGGCGTTCAGCCCGGCGTGCCCGGCGCGCAACTGCAAGGGCACCCGACGCTGCTCAAGGAACTGGTGCGCAATCTGCTGGACAACGCCATTGCGTACACGCCATCTTCTGCCGATCAACCCGGCGTGATCACCGTGCGCGTATTGGCCGACCCGTTCGGCAAGGTGTTGCTGCTGCAGGTCGAAGACAACGGCGCGGGCATTGCCGGGCCGGATCGCGAGTTGATCTTCGAGCCCTTCTACCGCGTGCTGGGCAACGAGGCCGACGGCTCAGGGCTTGGGCTGCCCATCGTTCGCGAGATCGCTGCGCGGCACGACGCGCAAGTGAGCCTCGAAGACGCGCATCCCGGTCGCCAGCCGCCGGGGGCGCGCTTCACGGTGCGCTTCGAGCTGGAGCGGAGCCGCTAGGCGATTCAGAGGGCGCGGGGCTGGCCTTTGCGTCGTTGCGAATCACCAGCGCCTGCGGCCGGATCTGTTGGGACATCCGTTGCGGCTCGCGCTCAGCGAGCGACGCCGGCGCAAAGCCGAACGCGGCCAGGCCGCCGTGCGACCACGCGAAATAGATGCCGTTGGCCAGTACGAGGACGAGAAGAAGAAGGCGCATCAGAGTCTTTTCAAGAGAAGTTGGCCCGACTCTCGCTCGGCCGCACACTCACTTCGGCGCTGGTGATGGCCTGCACCCCGTCGCCGGTGCGAACGCGCAGTTCGCCGCCCGGCCCGACGCCCTCGCAGCGGCCCGTCCGTCCGTCGCTCAACGCGACTTCGTGACCACGCAAGGCATCGCGTCTTGCAAAGCGTTCTGCCAGCGGACCGAAGCCGGCCTCGGCGAACTCCAGCACGGACCTGAGCAACGGCGCTGCCAAGCTCAGCAGGACTTCGGGCGCAGTTGCCTGGGGCTGCCATTCGTGAACGCAAGCCGGAGGCGTGCGCATGCCGTCACCCGGCCGCTTGGCGATGTTGATGCCCGCGCCGATGACGACGTGCCGCTCCCGCGCATTGCCCTGTCCGCCCTGCGCGGACGATGCGGTCTCGACCAGGATGCCCCCAAGCTTCCGGCCTTCGACCCAGAGATCATTGGGCCATTTGAGCGACACGCTGGCGCGGCCATCCGGATCCAGGCAATCGGCCAGCGCAACGCCGACCGCCAGAGACAGGCCGGACCACTCTTTGGGTGCCAGCGGCAGCCCCAGCGAAAAGGTGAGCGATGCGGGATCGGCCGCGCCGATGGCGCTTTGCCAGGAGCGCCCCATGCGCCCCCTGCCGGCGGTCTGGCGATCGGCCACCAGGAGCACAGGCCCGGCGACGCCCGAACGGGCGCGCCGCATCAACTCGGTGTTGGTCGAATCGACTTCGGCCAGATGCTCCGCGCGGCAACCCGGGAGCACCGAAGCCAGTTGCGCCTCGAGTTCAGCCATGGGCCAGTCGGCGGCGGACATGCGAAATCAGTCCTTCTTCTTGGCCGACTTCTTCTTGTCCTTCGCCTTTGCCTTGGCCTTTGCCCTGGCCTTCTTTTTCTTCTTCTTTTTCTTCTTGTCCTCGTCCTCGTCCTCGCGCGGCGAAAGCAGGGTGCCACGGCAAGCCTCTGCCCCGCACCAGCAGGGGAATTCGGCCAACAGTTCGGGCGTGTACTCTTCGTCGTCGATGATCAGGCCGTAGTCATAGTTCAATTCTTCCCCGGCGGCGATGTCGCGCAGGGCCTTGATGAAAATACGCCCGTCCTGCTCGTCGGCTTCGCAATTGGGATCGCACGAGTGGTTGATCCACTTCGCGATGTTTCCCTTGACCCCGCCATCGATGACGTTGTCGTTGTCGATGTGGAAGTAGAACGTGTGATTGGGTTGGGATGGATCGTGCGGATGGCGGCGCAGGGCCTCGGGCCAGTCGATCACTTCGCCCTTGTATTCGATCAGCGTTTCGCCGGCGGCCAGGTCTTGGGCAGCGAACACGCCGTTGCCGTGGACGGGCGAGCGTCGCATCTGGATTCGGCGACTGCTGTTCGGGGTGGATTTGGATGCCATCGGCGAAGTCTGGTAGTTTGAATAAAAGGCCCGCGCGCGCGTACATGCATGTGCGCACGCGTGCGTGACCGACTGATTGTAGAGAGAGCACACATGACAAAGACATTGGTGATTGCGGAAAAGCCGTCGGTGGCACAGGACATCGTGCGCGCCCTCACGCCGGTGGCAGGCAAGTTCGACAAGCACGACGAGCATTTCGAGAACGACACGTACGTGGTGACCAGCGCCGTCGGCCACCTGGTGGAGATCCAGGCGCCAGAGGAGTTCGACGTCAAGCGCGGCAAGTGGAGCTTTGCCAACCTGCCGGTGATTCCGCCGCGCTTCGACCTCAAGCCGGTCGAGAAGACCAAGACGCGCCTGAACGCCGTCGTGCGGCAGGCCAAGCGCAAGGACGTCACGGCCCTTGTCAACGCCTGCGACGCGGGCCGCGAAGGCGAACTGATCTTCCGGTTGATCGAGCAATACGCAGGCGGCAGCAAGCCCTTGGGCAAGCCGGTGCAGCGCCTTTGGCTGCAGTCGATGACCCCGCAGGCAATCCGCGATGGCTTCGAAAGCCTGCGCACCGAGCGGCAGATGCAGGGGCTGGCCGATGCAGCCCGCTCGCGCTCCGAGGCGGACTGGCTGGTGGGCATCAACGGCACGCGCGCCATGACCGCCTTCAATTCGCGCGACGGCGGTTTCTTCCTGACCACCGTGGGTCGCGTGCAGACGCCCACGCTGTCCGTGGTGGTCGAACGTGAAGAGCAGATCCGCAAGTTCGTCAGCCGCGACTATTGGGAGGTGCACGCGACCTTCCAGGCCGAAGCCGGGCAGTACCCCGGCAAGTGGTTCGATCCGGCTTGGAAGAAGGGCAACGCCCCCTTGCTGCCCAACGGCGAGGCCGACCCCGAACAGCGGGCCGACCGCATCTGGAACGAGCGCGACGCACTGGCCGTGGCCGAAGCCGCACGTGGACAGCCCGCGACCGTCACCGAGGAAAGCAAGCCCACCACGCAGGCCAGCCCGATGCTGTTCGACCTGACCTCGCTGCAGCGCGAGGCCAACGGCCGCTTCGGCTTTTCAGCCAAGACCACGCTGGCGCTGGCGCAATCGCTCTACGAGCGGCACAAGGCGCTGACCTATCCGCGGACGGACTCTCGCGCACTGCCCGAGGACTATCTGCCGGTGGTCAAGCAGACCATGGAGATGCTGGCCGGCAGCAGCATGAGTCACCTGGCGCCCTTCGCGAAGCAGGCCGTCGCCGGCAACTACGTGAGGCCGAACAAGCGCATCTTCGACAACGCGAAGGTGTCGGACCACTTCGCCATCATCCCGACATTGCAGGCGCCCAGCGGCCTATCCGACGCTGAGCAGAAGCTCTACGACTTCGTGGTGCGGCGCTTCATGTCCGTCTTCTTCCCGAGCGCCGAATTCCAGGTCACCACCCGCGTCAGCACCGTGACGCGCGAAGGCCGCGACTACGCCTTCCGCTCCGACGGCAAGGTGCTGGTCAAGCCGGGCTGGATGGCCATCTACGGCAAGGAGGCCGTGAGCGAAGACGACGAGAAGGACGGCAAGAACCTGGTCCCGGTGAGGCACGGCGAGCAGGTGCACACCGAGTCGGCCGACGTCAAGGGCCTCAAGACGAGGCCACCGGCACGCTATTCGGAAGCGACCCTGCTGGGCGCCATGGAAGGCGCCGGCAAGCTGATCAACGACGACGAATTGCGCGAAGCGATGCAGGAAAAGGGCCTGGGCACCCCAGCCACTCGCGCCGCAATCATCGAAGGTCTATTGGCCGAGAAGTACATGCTGCGCGAAGGACGGGAACTCATCCCCACCGCCAAGGCCTTTCAGCTCATGACGCTGCTGCGCGGGCTGGGCGTGGAAGAACTGTCGAAGGCCGAGCTCACCGGGGAATGGGAATACAAGCTTTCGCAGATGGAGCATGGCAAGCTCAGCCGCGATGAGTTCATGCGCGAGATCGCCGAGATGACGCGCCACATCGTCCAGAAGGCCAAGGAATACGACCGCGATTCCGTGCCCGGCGACTACGCCACCTTGCAAACGCCCTGCCCCAATTGCGGCGGCGTGGTGCGCGAGAACTATCGCCGTTTCGCCTGCACGGGCAAGGCCGGACAGGAGCCATGCGGCTTCTCATTCGGCAAATCGCCGGCAGGGCGCACCTTCGAGGTGGCCGAGGCCGAAGCGCTGCTGCGCGACAAGCACATCGGCCCCCTGGAAGGCTTTCGCTCCAAGGCGGGTTGGCCGTTCGTGTCGGAGATCGTCCTTCGCTTCGACGAGGAAGCGCACAACTACAAGCTGGAGTTCGACTTTGGCGACGAGAAGGATCCGGCCGAGACAGGCGAGATGGTCGACTTCGCCGGCCAGACCGCGCTCGGGCCTTGCCCCAAGTGCGGCGGCAAGGTTTTCGAGTGGGGCAGCAACTACCTGTGCGAGAAGTCGGTCCCCACGGCCGCACAACCCGTTCCAAGCTGCGACTTCAAGACCGGCAAGGTGGTGCTGTCGCAACCGGTGTCGACCGAACAGGTGCAGAAGTTGCTGAGCACCGGAAAGACCGACTTGCTCGACAAGTTCGTGTCGATGCGCACCCGACGTTCGTTCAAGGCTTTCCTCGTCTGGAACCCGGAAGAAGGCAAGGTGACCTTCGAGTTCGAACCGCGAGCCTCCAAGTTCCCCCCGCGAAAGGGCGCTCCGGCACGTCCTGCCGCCGCCGCGAAGAAAGCGCCGGCGGCCAAGAAGGCACCTGCGGCGAAGAAGACGGCGGCTGCGAAAGCGCCGCGCAAGACGAGTACCGCCTCGAGATTGCAGCCCGACGCGACCTTGGCGGCCGTGATCGGCAACGAGCCCGTCGCACGCACCGAAGTGATCAAGAAGCTGTGGGACTACATCAAGGCCAACGGACTGCAGGATGCGGTCGACAAGCGCAAGATCAACGCCGACGACAAGCTCCGCCCCGTGTTCGGCAAGGATCAGGTCAGCATGTTTGAATTGGCCGGTGTGGTCGGCAAGCACTTGGGATGATCGCGCCATGACTGCCAAGCTTCCCGCTCCCACCTATGCTGACGTGGTGGCCGCCGCCGGCCGCATCGACGGCCATGCGCATCGCACGCCCAGCCTGACCTCGCGCCTGCTCGATGACGAAACCGGCGCTCGGTTCTTCTTCAAGTGCGAGAACTTCCAGCGCATGGGTGCCTTCAAGTTCCGCGGCGCCTTCAACGCCCTGTCGTGCTTCGACGCGGCGCAGCGAAAGGCCGGCGTGGTGGCCTTCTCGTCGGGCAATCACGCGCAAGCCATTGCGTTGTCGGCCCAGTTGCTGGGCATGCCGGCCACCATCGTGATGCCCAACGACGCGCCGGCGATCAAGGTCGCAGCCACCAAGGGCTACGGCGCCGAGGTGGTCCACTACGACCGGTACACCGAAGATCGCGAGGCCATCGGCAAGCGCCTCGCGCAGGAGCGCGGCCTGACGCTCATCCCGCCCTACGACCATCCGCACGTGATCGCTGGCCAGGGCACGGCAGCGATGGAATTGATCGAGCAATGCGGACCGCTGGACGCCCTCTTCGTCTGCCTGGGCGGCGGTGGGCTCCTGTCGGGCAGTGCGCTGGCGGCGCGGGCGCTGGCACCCGATTGCAAGATCTTCGGCGTCGAGCCCGAAGCGGGCAACGACGGCCAGCGCTCCTTTCGCGAGGGCCGCATCGTGCACATCGATACGCCGCGCACCATCGCCGACGGCGCACAAACGCAGCACCTGGGCGACTACACCTTCGACATCATCCGGCGCGACGTGGACGACATCCACACGGCCAGCGACGCCGAGCTGGTGGAAGCCATGCGCTTCTTCGCCGAGCGCATGAAGATGATCGTGGAGCCAACCGGCTGCCTCGCGTTCGCCGCGGCGCGCCGCCTGGCACCGCAATGGGCCGGCAAACGCATCGGGGTGATCGTCAGCGGCGGAAACGTTGACTTGAAGCGGTTCTGCGAACTGGTGGGCTGAGCCGGCTCGCGCGCGCCGTCAGTGGCGCAACAGCGCCTGCCGCAGCAGCCGCGAGGCGCGATCGCGCACCTTGCCGGGCAGCCCGCGCGGATGCGGCCGGCGCTGGCTGCGCGCCATGAGACACGCATTCAGGAAGTCATGCAGGATGGCCGTGTCGTCCATCGTGTGGACGGGGCCGTTGCCCTGATGGAATTCCGGGTGCCACTGGGTGGCCGCAATGTAGCCGCGGCCGCCCTCGCCCGGCCGACGCCTGATGGCTTCGGGCACGTGGTCCGGATAGCTCCAGGCCTCCACATCGAATCCCGGCGCCAGGTGTTTGATGCCTTGGTGGTGGATGCTGTTGACCCGGGCGTGCGTTACGCCCGGATAAAGCTTGGACAGACGCGTTCCCTCGACCACTTCGATGTCGTGGAAATTCTGGTCGTAGCTGATCGGATCCCGGTGCTGCAGTGCGTTGGGATGCTGGGTTTCGATGTCCTGGTACAGCGTGCCGCCGAAGGCGACGTTGATCAGTTGCAGCCCCCGGCAGACGCCGAATACCGGTTTGCCGGCCTGTTCGAAGGCTTCGACCACCGCCAGGTCGTACAGGTCGCGCACCCGGTCGCCCATCCAGGCGTCGCGCAAGGGCACTTCGCCATAGGTGCCCGGCCAAACATCGGCGCCGCCATGCATGACCACGCCGTCGAGCCACTCCGCGTAGTGCGCCAGGCTGGTGTCGCCGCGGGCTGTCTCACCGGTCGGACACGGCACCATGACCACCAGAGCGCCGGCTGACATGAGCCAATGCGCGATCGACTGCTCGACGTATTGCAAGGTCTTGTTGGTGAACAGCGAGCGCGACGGGTCGGCATGCTGGAAACAGGCCGACAAACCGATCTTCAGACGGCTGGCAACGCTTTGAGTCATCCCTGGCGGGGCGCCTGAGGTGGCAGGCGCCAGTTGGTCAATCCAAATTTGATTGTGGCGCGTTTCGGTGGACGTTTGCTGTAAGCAAGTGCCTTGCACCCTAGGGAAGCTCTCCTGATTTCGTGATTTGAGCAACGCAGCGGTCACACGATTCAGCCAAGATCGCGGGGTCGTTCCCGACCTGGCAACGAGGCAAACTTTGTGTTGATCGGTTATTATTGAGGGTTCGCTCGATCGCGGTCCGCACTTGAAGCAATTGCCTTTGGGTGCACGGCCTGCTCGCAGTGTCCTCGAACACTCACTCGGGTTCGGGCGGTTCGCCACCTCCAAATGCTGGCAATCCGCATGCGCCCCGCGCCTGGTTTCGGCTGCGGTGAGGATTTTTGCAAAGGGATTGAATGCCAAAGGAAGAACTGATCGAAATGAGCGGTTCGGTGACCGAAGTACTGCCGGACTCGCGCTACCGCGTGACGCTGGACAACGGCCACCAGTTGATTGCCTACAGCGGCGGCAAGATGCGCAAGCACCACATCCGCATCCTGGCCGGCGACAAGGTGTCGCTGGAACTGTCGCCTTACGACCTGACCAAGGGTCGCATCACCTTCCGCCACCTGGAGCGTCGCGCCCCGGGCACCGGCCCAGGCCCCTCATCCGGCGGCAGCCATAACCGTCGCTGAGCCACGGCAGGCGCTCGCCGCCATCTGAAGGCGTGAAGAACACCGTTCGCGCCGGCGACGCTCCCCGCTCTTTCGCGCCCGCCTGGGTGATGTTGCTGGCGCTGTGCAGCGCCTTCGCCCTGAGCCAATCCTTCCGCACGGTGGCCGCCATCCTGGCGCCGCCGCTGCAGGCGCAATTCCATCTCTCCGCCCAGCAACTCGGCTTGTTCGCGGGCGCTTTCCATTTCGCGTTCGGTGCCCTGCAGTTCTTCATGGGCATGGGAATCGACGTCCACGGTCTGCGCCGCACGGTGCTGGTGGCGTTTCCCTTGGCCATCGCCGGGGCGGTTCTGTCGGCGATGGCTCAGAGCTTTCCAGTTCTGGTCATGGGCCAGGTGCTGATCGGCATCGGATGCGCGCCGGCGTTCCTGGTGTGCACGGTGTTCATCGCCCGTCACTTTCCCCCAGAACAGTTTGCGTCGGTATCAGGCCTGACGATGGGCTTGGGCTCGGTGGGCATGCTGCTCACCGGAACGCCGCTGGCGTGGCTGGTGGACACCACCTCCTGGCGGGCCGGCTTCGTCGCTTTGGCGCTGTGCTCGCTGGCCGCCTGGTTGTTGATGGCCTGGAAGGTGCGGGAACCGGCCATCACCCTGGCGCCGGCACCTTCGATGTGGGCGGCGCTCAAGAGCTATGGCGCGCTCTTCGCCCTGCCGCACACGCTGGGCATCCTTGCGTTGGCGTCCGTCACGTACGCCGCCTTCATCTCGCTTCGTGGACTTTGGCTTGGGCCCCTGCTGGTGGAGCGGCATGGCTTTTCGCTGGTCGAAAGCGGCAACATCGCGCTTGTCGTGTCCATCGTCGGATTGGTCGGGCCGCCTCTGTTCGGGCGCTACGACCCGGGACCGGCAAGCCGCAGGCGATGGATCGTCGCCTTCACGCTGTGCGTGGCTGCCGGCTTTCTGCTGATGGCGCTCGCGCCAACCGCCACGATCGACGTGGCCGTCATGCTCGTCGTGGGCGTGTTGTCGGGCTACATCGTCCTGCAGTACGCCGACACCAAGGCGGCCTATCCGGCCGAGATGGCGGGTCGCGCGCTGGCCCTTTTCACCATGGCGATGTTCCTGGGCGTAGCGGTGATGCAGTGGCTGACCGGCGCGGTCGCATCGTTGGCGAAGGCGCATGGGCTCGATCCCTTTGTCGCCGTGCTGCTGACCATCGCCGGCCTGCTCGGCGCCGGGGCGGCAGCATTTGCCTGGCTGCCGCGGCCACCCCGGGCGGCCGACGGCGCGAGCACATTCAGGTCACGGGCCTAGGCTTAGGCGTCGTCGCTGATAGTCGGTTCTAGCTGCCCTGCCGCCGCGCCAAGGGAAATGGGCGGCTCCAGAAGCGCGAGCCCGCCTCGCCGAAGCGCCATGGCCGGTCGGCCGCCTTGCTGATGCCGATTCGCGGCCCGACCACCAACTCCAGGGGCGCAGCAGGATCGGCGGCCACCAGTTCGAATGGCGCTGAATCCAGGCGCTTGCCGTTGAAGCCGCCATCCACCCCCAGCGCCTCGCCCACGCGCCCGGGCCCGGCGCACAGCAGGCGAGGATCAGCCAGGCCGCGACGGCGACGCATGACGGGCAATCCGGCCGTCGGCTCGACGGCCCGGATCAGCACCCCCGCCCCATGGCCCTCTTCGCGACACACGAAGTTCAGGCACCAGTGAATGCCGTAGGAGCGATAGACATAGGCTCTGCCGGGCGGACCGAACATCGCCGCATTGCGGGAGGTCGGCCCGACGAACGCATGCGAAGCCGGGTCGTCCCGGTCATAGGCTTCGGTTTCGACGATGCGGCCACCTACGCCGTCGATCAGCAGCGTGACGCCGATCAGTTGCCGCGCCACCTCGAAGGCGTCAGCGCCAAAGTCGATGCCTGCGATCAGATCGCCGGACTCCCCAGGATGGGCGATTGACGTCATTAATACTTATTTCCTAGCATTGTTGGCTTCACTGATCCAGGCCATCACCATGCCATTGCCTCCGTTTCACGCAAGCGAGCCCCTCCAATGACCCGCGCTCGCAACTGGCTGCGAAGAGCTGGCATCGCGGTCGCCGTTCTGCTCATCCTCGTCGCCATTGCCTTGTTCGCAGGCGCTCAAATGAGCGAGCATCGACGCCAGCGCCTGGTTGAGCTGCCATCCATACAAGCCGTCGCGTATCGCACCGATGCAGCCAGCGTGGCGCGCGGGCAGTACCTTTTCGCGTCGCGCGGCTGTGTCGACTGCCACGGCGAGAAGGGCAACGGACGCATGTTCGTCGACGACGGCAAGGGTCTGCGCATCGCCGGACCGCACATTGCGCCAGGGCCGGGCAGCGTCACAGCGGCCTACGCACCCATCGACTGGGTGCGCGCCATCCGCCACGGCGTCAATCGCGATGGCCGCCCCTTGATGGTCATGCCCAGCGAAGACTACAACCGGTTCACCGACGACGACCTGGCGTCGCTGGTCGCGTACATCCGCCAGATGCCGCCAGCCGAAGGCGGGCCCGCGGTGGTCGACTTCCCGCTTCCCGTGCGCGTGGCCTACGGTTTCGGCGTGATGAAGGATGCGGCGGCCAAGATCGACCACTCGCTGCCGCCACAGATGCCGGTGCCGGACAGCGACATGCTCGCGCGGGGCGCCTACGTGGCCAACATGTGCCAGGGCTGCCATGGCGCCAAGCTGCAAGGCGGCAAGATCCCCGGGGGCCCGCCGGATTGGCCGGCCGCCCCCCGCTTGACGTCTGGAGAGGGCTCGGTCATGCCGAACTACGCCAGCGCGGAAGACTTCGGCCGCATGTTCAAGACCGGCCGCCGCGCAGACGGCAGCGCCATCCAGGTCATGCCCTTCGGCTCGCTCTCTCAAATGAACGACAAGGACGTGCACGACCTCTACGCCTACCTGCGCAGCCTCGCGGGGAAGGTGCCCGGCTGACGCGGCCAGCGGCGCTGCGAGACAATGCCGCCATGCAAATCACCAAAGACTCCGTCGTCACCCTGAGCTACAAGGTGAGCGACGCCAACGGCAAGCTGATCGAGCAGAGCCAGAACCCCATGACCTACTTGCACGGCGGTTACGAAAACACCCTGCCCAAGATCGAGGAAGCCCTGGACGGCAAGACAGTGGGCTACGCCACCACGCTGTCGCTGGCGCCCGAGGATGCCTTCGGCGTGCGCGACGAGGCACTGGTCCGGACCATCCCCAAGTCAGAGTTTCCGCCGGGCGTGAAGGTTGGCGGCCAGCTTCAGGGCACCAACGACGAGGGCCAGCCGCAGATCTTCTACGTGAAGAAGATCAAGGGCAACGAGGTGCATCTGGACGGCAATCATCCCTGGGCCGGCATGTCGCTGCGCTTCGCGCTCAAGGTGACGGGCGTGCGTGCGGCCTCCGCGGAGGAGATCGCTCACCGCCACGTCCATGGCGAGCACGGCCATCACCACTGATCCGCACATGTCCGCCTCTGCCGTGTTGAAAGCGCAGCCGCTGGGCTTTCCCTGGCCGACGATCGACCCGTTCCTGTTCTGCGTGCATCACGATGACGCCTATCCGCGCGCCAACGCGCAGATGGGGCCCGACGCCAAGCTCGAAGGGCGCGCCATCGGCCAGGACTTCAGCCGCAAGGATGGCTGGAGCATGTACCACGGCGAGGTGGTGCCCGGCTTTCCCGCGCATCCGCACCGCGGCTTCGAGACCGTGACCATCGTGCGCCAAGGCCTGATCGACCATTCCGATTCACTCGGCGCGGCCGCGCGTTTTGGAGGTGGCGACGTCCAATGGCTGACCGCAGGCGGCGGCGTCGTCCATTCGGAGATGTTCCCGCTGCTGCGCACCGACGCGGACAATCCGCTGGAACTGTTCCAGATCTGGCTGAACCTGCCTGCGGCCAGCAAGATGGCGCCTGCGCACTTCACCATGTTCTGGTCGGAGCGGATCCCGCGCGAGCGCATGCTCGATGCCCATGGGCGCCAGATCGAAGTGGCCTGCATCGCAGGCACATTGCGTGGCGACCACCCGCTCGTGCCGCTGGCGCCACCCCCCGATTCATGGGCAGCGCGCATCGAGGCCGACGTGGCCATCTGGACCTTGCGCCTCTCGCCCGGCGCGCGTTGGACATTGCCCGCCGCGCTTGGCCGGGAGGCAAAGCGGATGCTCTACTTTTTCAAGGGCCAGGCGCTGCTCATCGCCGGCGAGAAATTGGGCAGCCATGCCGCGGTGGAGCTCGACGCGAATGCGGCCGTCGAGTTGGTCAACAGTGGCGACACCGTGGCCGAGTGCCTGCTGTTGCAGGGTCGTCCGATCGGCGAGCCGATTGCCCAGTACGGCCCGTTCGTCATGAACACGCAGCAAGAGATCATGCAGGCCATGACGGACTACCGGCGCACCCAGTTCGGTGGTTGGCCGTGGCCCGACGCCGCGCCGGTCCATGGACGCGAAACGGCGCGATTCGCGCGCCATCCGGATGGTCGCGAGGAACGCCCTTCCGCAGCGAACGAATCATGAGCCGAAACCTCGACACGACCGATCCCGGACAACTGCTCGATGCCGGCGCATCCACCTGCGCTCGCGCCGTGAACGAAGGCCGTGTCAGCGCAGCGGCACTTTGCGAGACCGCCATCGGCCGCATCGAGGCACGCGACGGGGCCATCAACGCCGTGGTGTTGCGCGACTTCGGTCGCGCCCGCGAGCAAGCGAAGGGCGTCGATGCCGCGCGTTCGCGCGGCGAACGTCTGCCGCTGGCGGGCGTGCCAATGACGGTCAAGGAAAGCTTCAACATGGCCGGCCTGCCCACGTCCTGGGGCCTGCCGCCGTTTCGAGACTTCATGCCGGAGCGCGATGCCACGGCGGTGGAGCGACTGAAAGCCGCCGGCGCCGTCATCCTCGGCAAGAGCAACGTGCCCACCGCGCTGGCGGACTGGCAAAGCGCCAACGCCATTCATGGCCGCACCGTCAACCCCCACGACCCAGCCCGCACGCCCGGTGGATCATCTGGCGGAGGCGCCGCTGCGCTCGCCGCTGGAATGGTGGCGCTGGAACTAGGTTCCGACCTGTACGGATCGATCCGCGTGCCGGCGCATTTCTGCGGCGTCTACGGACACAAGCCCAGCGTTGGCGTGCTGCCCTCGCGTGGCCAGGACTTTCCCGGCACCGATCTCGAGCCGGGCGACCGGCCCGGCGTGATCGGGCCACTCGCGCGATGCGCCGAAGACCTCGACCTCGCGCTCGATGTGCTGGCCGGCCCCGAGATGCCCGACGCCGCCGCCTGGCAGTTGCAATTGGTGGCGCCGCGCCATGCCCGCCTGCGCGACTTCCGCGTGCTGGTGCTCGCCGAGCATCCGGCCGCCGAATGCGCCACCGAGATGCGCCAGGCGCTCGACAACGTCGCAGCACGACTGCAGGACGCCGGCGCTGCCGTGGCCCGCAAGAGCGATCTGCTGCCCGACCTGCAGTCGCTCAGCAAGGACTACGGCACGCTCGTCAACACGGTGCTGTCGGTCGCCCAACCTGGCGGCAGCACGACGCTGAGCGCGCATGACTGGATTCGCCTGATGGGTCGGCGCGATGCCCTGCGCGTGCAGTGGCGGGCTTTCTTTGACGAGTTCGACGCGCTGCTTTGCCCGCCTTTCGGCTGCGCTGCCTTTGCGCACCAGGACGCCGCCGACTGGAACGAGCGCAGCCTGAAGATCGACGGCCGCGACACCCGCTTCGGCGCGCAAGGCGCGTGGTCGACCATGGCTTCGCATGCTGGGCTGCCGGCCACGGTGGCGCCGCTGACCAAAGACGCGGCCGGCCTCCCCTTGGGCGTGCAGATCATCGGGCCCTATCTGGAAGACCGCACCACCGTCGCGCTCGCGCGCCTGTTGGCGACAGCCTGATCGGCCAGGCGGGTTTAGGCTCGGACCTCATTCATCTCGAACACCTTTTCGGAGACCACGCCACATGATCCACGTCATCGCCGTCATCACCGCCAAGCCTGGCCAGCGCGCCGCCGTGCTCGAAGCCTTTCAGGCCAACGTGCCGGCCGTCCTGGCGGAAGACGGCTGCATCGAATACCAGGCCGTCGTCGACGCCAAGGGTCTTCCGCCGTCCAAAGGCTCGATCGGCGAAGACACCTTCATGGTGGTCGAAAAGTGGGCCTCGTTGGCCGCACTGCAGGCGCACGGTGCCTCGGCCCATATGCAAGCCTATGCGGCCAAGACGAAGGACATGCTGGCTAGCCGCATGATCCACGTGCTGGAACCCGCCTGAGTCGGCAGCGTCCCCGCGGCGATCGCGCGGGCAACAAAAAAGCGCGCCAAAGGGCGCGCTTTTTCTTTTGAGGCGAACCAGCTTACTTGCTGACCACGCGAACCATCTCGAGGCACTTGTTCGAGTAGCCCCATTCGTTGTCGTACCAGCTCACGAGCTTGACGAAGGTGCCGTCCAGCGCGATGCCGGCTTCGGCGTCGAAGATCGAGGTGCGCGGGTCGCCGCGGAAGTCGGTGGCGACCACCTTGTCCTCGGTGTAGCCCAGCACGCCCTTCATGGCGCCCTCGGATTGCGACTTCATCTCGGCGCAAATGTCCTTGTAGCTGGCTTCCTTGACCAGTTCCACCGTCAGGTCGACCACCGACACGTCGGAGGTCGGCACGCGGAAGGACATGCCGGTCAGCTTCTTGTTCAGCTCGGGAATCACCACGCCCACTGCCTTGGCGGCGCCGGTGCTGCTGGGGATGATGTTCTCGAGGATGCCGCGGCCGCCGCGCCAGTCCTTGTTGCTCGGGCCGTCGACGGTCTTCTGGGTGGCGGTGGCGGCATGCACCGTGGTCATCAGGCCGCGCTTGATGCCCCACTTGTCGTTGAGAACCTTGGCCAGCGGTGCCAGGCAGTTGGTGGTGCAGGAGGCGTTGGAGATGATCGCCTCGCCCTTGTAGGTCTTGTCGTTGACGCCGAAGACGAACATGGGCGTGTCGTCCTTGCTCGGCGCGGACATGATCACCTTCTTGGCGCCGGCATCGATGTGCTTCTGCGCGCCTTCCTTGGTCAGGAAGATACCGGTGGATTCGATCACCACGTCGGCACCGACCTCGCCCCACTTGAGCTCTGCGGGATCCTTCACAGCCGTCAGGCGGATCGCCTTGCCGTTGACGATCAGGTTGTTGCCTTCGACGCTCACCTCACCCTTGAAGCGGCCGTGCACCGAGTCGTACTGGAGCATGTAGGCCAGGTAGTCGGGCTCCAGCAGGTCGTTGATGGCGACGACTTCGATGTCGCTCTTGAAGTTCTGCACCGCGGCGCGAAACACCATGCGTCCGATGCGGCCGAAGCCGTTGATCCCGATCTTGATAGCCATGTGGAGCTCCTGATGGATGAATGAAACAAGGAAATGAGGTGGGTCGGACCGCGTTCAGCGGCGGCGCAGCGCCGCTTCGACGGTGGCCGCCACGTTGTCCGCGGTAAAGCCGAAATGCTTGAACAGCACACCGGCGGGCGCCGATTCGCCGTAGGTGTCGATGCCGACGACTGCGGCGACGCCGTATTTCCACCAGCCGTCGGTGGCGCCCATTTCAACGGCGACACGGGGCAGGCCGGCCGGCAGCACACGCTTCTTGTAGGCCAGGTCCTGGCGGTCGAAGGTCGTCGTCGATGGCATCGAGACCACGCGCACGGCGATCTTCCTGGTGGCCAGCTGTTCCTGGGCTGCCAGCGCCAGTTGCACCTCGGAGCCGGTGGCGATGATGACGGCCTGCGCCTTCTTCTTCAGGCCCACGCGCTCGGGCTCGGCCAGCACGTACGCGCCCTTGTTGATGTCGCTCAGGTCGGCCTTGGGCGAATAGGGCAGGTTCTGGCGCGACAGCAGCAGCGCCGTGGGGCGCGTTGCGTTCTGCAGGGCCACGGCCCAGGCCACGGTGGTTTCTGCGGTGTCGGCTGGGCGCCAGACGTCCAGATTGGGAATCAGGCGCAGGCTGGCCGCATGCTCGATCGACTGGTGCGTCGGACCGTCTTCGCCGAGCCCGATCGAGTCATGGGTGAACACGTGCACCACGCGTTGCTTCATCAGCGCGGCCATGCGGATGGCGTTGCGGCTGTAGTCGCTGAACGTGAGGAAGGTGCCGCCGTAGGGGATGTAGCCGCCGTGAAGCGCCACGCCGTTCATGATGGCGGCCATGCCGAATTCGCGCACGCCGTAGTTGATGTGGCGCCCGGGCAGGCCGTCCGGGTTCTGTTCGTTGCCTTCGCTGCGCAATACCTCGCCTTGGCTGCCGAAGCGCAGCGCGGGCGTGCTCTTGGTGTTGGTCAGGTTGGAGCCGGTGAGGTCGGCGCTGCCGCCGAGCAACTCGGGCAACGCGGCGGTGAAGGCTTCCAGCGCGATCTGCGATGCCTTGCGGCTGGCCACCGTCTCTGCCTTGGTGTGCGCGGCGACGACTGCGTCGAGAACGGTCTGGTGAAAACTCCGGGGAAGCTCGCCCTTCATCCGGCGCGTGAATTCCGCAGCCAGATCGGGGAAGGCCTCTGCGTAGGCGTCGAACTTCTGATTCCAGGCGGCCTCGACTTCGGCGCCGGATGCCTTGGCGTCCCATGCGTCGTAGACGGCCTGGGGAAGCTCGAAGGCCGCGTGCGACCAGTTCAGCGCGCTGCGGGTCAGCCCGATCTCTTCGGCTCCCAGAGGCTCGCCGTGCGCCTTGGCGGTGTTGGCACGGTTGGGGCTGCCCTTGCCGATCTGCGTCTTGCAGATGATCAGCGTGGGCCGCTCATCCTGCTTCTTGGCCTCGGCGATGGCGCGCGAGACTTCAGGCACGTCGTGGCCGTCGATGGGACCGATCACGTTCCAGCCATAGGCCTTGAAGCGCTCGGCCGTGTTGTCGATGAACCAGGGCTTGACCGGGCCGTCGATCGAGATGCCGTTGTCGTCGTACAGGGCAATCAGCTTGCCCAGCTTCCAGGCGCCGGCCAGCGCGCACGCCTCGTGGCTGATGCCTTCCATCAGGCAGCCGTCGCCCAGGAAGGCGTAGGTGTGGTGATCGACGATGCTGTGGCCGTCGCGGTTGAACTCGCTGGCCAGCAGTTTCTCGGCCAAAGCGAAGCCCACGGCGTTGGTGATGCCCTGGCCGAGCGGGCCGGTGGTGGTTTCGACGCCGGGCGTGATACCGACTTCGGGATGCCCAGCCGTCTTGCTGTGCAGTTGGCGGAAGCGCTTGAGCTCGTCGATGGGCAAGTCGTAGCCGGCCAGATGCAGCACGGCGTAGATGAGCATCGAGGCGTGGCCGTTGGACAGCACGAAGCGGTCGCGATCGAACCAGTGCGGATTGGTGGGGTTGTGACGCAGATGTTCGCCCCACAGAGCGACGGCCATGTCGGCCATGCCCATCGGTGCGCCGGGATGCCCGGAGTTGGCGAGTTGAACTGCGTCCATCGCCAGCGCGCGGATCGCGTTGGCCATCAAGGCTTGTTGGGCCATGGGTGTGGCTTTCTGGGGAATTCTGGGGGAGAACCCGCAATTTTAGCGGGCGCGGCCGGCTGCTAGAGTCGACCCCATGCATGGCCTGCACCTGACTGCCGATTTGCACGACTGCCGCTGCGCCGATCAATGGCTGATCGACGCCGGCTCGCTGAAGTCCGTTTGCCACAAAGCTGCCATCGCAGCCGGGCTGCAACCGGTGGGCGAGCTCACGCATTCTTTCCCATCCAGGGGGCATGGGCCGGGCGGAGTGACCGCAGCAGTTCTGCTCGCCGAATCCCACCTTTGCCTTCACACATGGCCCGAATTGAGGGCCGTGACCTTGGATGTGTATGTCTGCAATGTCGACGGCAATCGCTCTGGTGCGGCGCATTCGCTCCTGGAAGGATTGATCTCGCTGTTCCAGCCTGGCCGGCGCGAACTGCACTCGTTGGTGCGTGGCGCGTTGCGCGCCGAGGAACTGCCAGTGCCAGCTCTGGCGGGCGCTGCGTCTTGAGCCAGTCGATGGCCCAGGCGATGGTGCTGGCCGCTGGCCGCGGCGAGCGCATGCGCCCGTTGACCGACGCCACGCCCAAGCCGCTTCTCGAAGTGCAGGGCAAGCCGCTCATGCAATGGCCGCTCGAAGCGCTGGCGCGTGGCGGCATTTCGCGCGTGCTCATCAACACCGCATGGTTGGAGGCGCAGATCCCGGCGCACTTCGGGCGGCAACTGACGCTTCCGGATGAAGGTTGCACGGTGGCGCTTTCGTATTCGCTGGAGGGCCGTGACTTCGGCGGCGCGCTCGAGACCGCCGGCGGCATCGTGCGCGCACTGCCGCAACTGGCGCCAGTGTTCTGGGTTTGCGCCGGCGATGTCTTTGCGCCGCAGTTCCGGTTCACTCAGGAGGCCATGGCACGCTTCGAGCGCAGTGGGCGATTGGCGCACCTTTGGCTGGTGCCCAATCCGCCGCACAACCCGAAGGGCGATTTCGGCATCGGACCGGCCGGCGATGCGCTGGCTGATGCGGACGAACGATTCACCTTCTCCACCATCGCGCTGTACCGCGCCGAGTTGTTCGCAAAGCCGTATTGCGACATCGAGGCGGGCAATCCGGGGGGCGCGAAGGCGGCGCTGGGGCCGCTGCTGCGTGCAGCGATGCGATCCGGATGCGTGAGTGCCGAGTTGTACCGAGGGCCCTGGACCGACGTCGGAACGCCCGAGCGTCTGGCGCAGTTGCAAGTCTGAAGGAAAAGAAAACGGCCCGCCTGGGCGAGCCGCTCTTGTTGCTTCGGTCGAGTCCGTTCAGGGCACGTTGGCACCGGTGAGCTGGAATACCTTGCCCGGCACGTCGAAGCTACCGCCGTACTCGAACGGGCCACCGCCAATCATCCCGCAACCAGCCTCCGGCTGGCAGGAGGTCCCCGGGTTGCTGCGGAAGATCACCGGCCCCCATCGGTAGTTCGAAACCCGCTTGCCCGCATAGTCGGCAACGGTCAGCACGAACGACTCGGTGCCGTGGTTGTCGTTGTCCTCGGCCCAGATGGGATCCTTCAGGCGCGAGTCCTGCAGCGTGCGGATGACGCTGCCGCTGTTGCCACTGAACTGCACCCACTGAATCTTGTTGTCGCCGCGAGAAACCACGATCAGGTCGCCTGCGTTGTCGTGCTTGACATAGGCCAGCGAGGTCGGATTCTTGCCCACGGCCATCGATCCCCTGAGCGCGATGTCGGCGGGCGAGGCCGAGCCATTGCCCGCATAGTTGCCCAGGCTGAAGATCTGCAGGGTGCCGTCTTCCGTCGCAATCCAGGCGCGCTGCGCGCCCGCGATCGACGCCTTCACCGCGGTCGGGCGCTTGCCGAGATCCACGGTCTTGATCAGAGTCGGCCTTTGCGACGACACCTCCGAGAACGGGAAGGGCCACTGGTTCGCGGCCTGGCCCAGCGTCAACGTCCGGTCGAAGTTGGCGCGCGTGCCGAAGTACATCGACTGGTAGTAGTCGAACAACGGCTTCAGATTGATGAAAGCCGCCTTGCCTTCGGATTTGGAAACCACCACCGCAACGCCGCCATGAGGATAGGCACCAGCGTTGCAGCCACCGTCCATGAAGGTCTGACGGTTGGTCTCATTCGACAGCAGCACGTCGCGATACAGCACGAAGCTCGACCGATTGCAGTTGGCAGGGTCCGAGCCCGTCGGGAGGTAAAGCCGCTGATAGGACTCGAAGTCGACATTCGTCGTGGCCGATATCTCGGTCGGTGCATTCATGCCGGGCAGGTCGACGTAGCCCAGGAGCTTCATGAATCCGAAGGCGCCCATGTTGGGCAGGCCGGGATGCTGCAGTGGCCAATCCATGTGCAGCAGCTCGCTGCCGGCCAGCGCGATCACCGCCACCTGCCCCTTGAGGTTCTTCGTATCCCACACCGTTACCAGCGCGAACTCACCCGCGTTTGTCACGGCCACCGCCGTCGGCACCTTGTCTGCATCCAGCTTGATCTCGCTGCGCGCCTCCGTCGTCGTGTTGCTGCCGAAGACGCCGATCGTGCCGTTGGCAAAGGCGATCACCGTCTGGGAACAGACATACCCGTAGCAACGGCCCAGCGCCGCTGGCGCCCCTGCGTTGTAGTACTCGTTGGCGCCTGCCGGTGCCACGGCCACGGCCGGGGGGAAGGTCCAGCTCGGCTGCGGCGCGTACGAGAAGGTGTTGTTGCGCTGCGCCAGCAGTTCGAGGGTGCCGATGCCAGCGTACTGGCCCGAATTGTCCGGCGCGAAGGCGTATTGGCCCATGTTGCTGGAAAAGTCGCCCGCGTCGTCGCTGTACGGACCGCCGACTTGCCAGGTCACCTGGCTTTCGTACGGTGAATAGGCGGGATAAGCCGTGCTGTTGGCTTGCGCGACCGTGGTCGCCACGCCGACCGCCGAGGGCGATCCGTAGCGGTAAAGAATGCCCGCGTCTTGAGCGATCTTCTGTGCCGTGTCACGATAGGTCGTGGCCGTCACGTTGCCCGAGCTGTCGACGATGTCCGGCGCCGAAGCATTGGCGCCGGCACTGCTGGTTGCATTGGCGCCGGTTGTGCCCGTAGTGCCGGTCGTGCCGGCCACTGCAACGCCACTACCGGTCGCCGCGCCATTGGCGGAGCCGCCGCCGCCACCACCGCCGCAGCCGGCGACGCCGAGCACGGCCAAGGCCAGCAAACTCAGGCCCTTATGTGCAAAACTAGACAAAAAACATCTCCTAAATAGTGAGACGGTTTTTACGTGCAAGCCTTCTTGTCGGGCAATGAGTCTTGCAATTGTTTCCTGGGACCCTGCTGTGCCTGTTGGCACCAATCCACAAGCGTATCTAATGGTGACATCATGATCAAAAATCACCAAGCCTCCCGCCGTTCGCGCCTGGCCGCCCAGCTTGGCAAGGATGGGGTGGCCATCGTTCCGACGGCGCCCGAGCGCCAGCGCAACCGTGACAGCGACTTCCAGTACCGGCACGACAGCTACTTCTTCTACCTGACGGGGTTTTCCGAGCCCAATGCCTGGCTGGTGCTCGACGGCCGCGGAAAGTCGACGCTTTTTTGCGCCCCCAAGGATCTGGAGCGCGAGATCTGGGACGGCTACCGGCTCGGCCCCGATGCGGCGCCGGGCGCGCTTGGCGTCGATGAAGCGCACTCGGTGGACGAGCTCGAATCACTCATGCCTCGCCTCCTGGAGAACCGGTCGGTGGTGTGGTACCCCTTCGCCACCCACAAGGGACTGGAGACGCGCATCGACAAGTGGCTGTCGTCCGTGCGCGCCCGGGTCCGGTTCGGCGCGCTGTGCCCGGACGAGCAGCGAGACCTGTGCGGGCCGCTAGACGAGATGCGCCTGGTCAAGGACGCGTATGAGCAGGACGTGATGCGCAAGGCGTCGGCGATCAGCGCCCGGGCGCACGTCCGCGCCATGCAGACGTCGGCCCGCATGCTGCGCCAAGGCCAGGACGTGCGCGAATTCCACCTCGATGCCGAACTGCTGCACGAATTTCGCATGGGGGGCTCCCAGTACCCGGCCTATGGCTCGATCGTTGCCGCCGGCGCCAATGCCTGCGTGCTGCACTACCGGGCGGATGCGGCCCCGGTGCGGGACGGCGAACTGGTGCTCATCGACGCCGGCTGCGAACTGGACGGCTACGCCAGCGACATCACACGCACCTTCCCGGCCAATGGCCGCTTCACCGGGCCGCAGCGCGAGCTGTACGACCTGGTGCTCGCGAGCCAGGACGCCGCGGTGGCCGCCACGCGAGCAGGCGCGCGCTTCAACGACCCGCACGAAGCCACCGTCAAGGTGCTGGCGCAAGGCCTTCTCGACCTGAAGATCCTCGATGCCGACAAGGTCGGTTCCGCGCAGGACGTGATCGAGCAACGCGCCTATTTCCCGTTCTACATGCATCGCACCGGCCACTGGCTGGGCATGGACGTGCACGACTGCGGCAGCTACGTGGAGCCCGACGAAGTCGGCCGGACCAGCGAACGGCGCGATCCGCTCTCGGGCGAGCTCATCACCAACCGGCCCAGCCGCATCCTGCGTCCCGGCATGGTGCTGACCATTGAACCAGGCCTGTACGTGCGGCCAACCGAAGGCGTGCCCGAAGGCTTCTGGAACCTCGGCATCCGCATCGAGGACGATGCCATCGTGACCGAACAGGGTTGCGAGCTCATCACACGCGGTGTGCCCGTCAAGGCCGACGAGATCGAAGCGTTGATGCGCGACTGATCGCGCCACTGCGGCGGCTCAAGCTCAAACTTGCGCCGCCCAATGTCCGCGGCAGAAGGCCTCTTCGAAGATCGAATAGCCCGACCAGTCGGCGTGGGCGAATGCCAGACTGCCGTGCGTGATGCGCCGGCGGCCGGCGCCAAGCCGTTCGAGCAGGCCGGGCGTCGGAATGGCCATCGCATGACCGTAGCGCGTGATTTCGATGCGCGTGGCCACGTCGCGCAGGTCGGGATGTGCTGCCTGCAGTTCGCTCAGCAAGTCATCGCGCCAGCCAGTCCAAGGTCGCTCCAACAGGCGCTGGCGGCCGTCGCCGCCATCGTGCCGGCTCGGCCCCAGCGGGCGATACCAGCTGATCACCGTGGCGCGCGGCGTCGGGTCCAGGCGCTGATGGCCGGCGTCCACATAGCCTAGGCCAGCCGTGCCGTAGACGACGTTGTCCCAGCTTGGCGCAGCGCCGTGTGAGCGGTCCGCCAAAGGGGCGCGCAGATGGATGTTCGCCACCAGCCAGGGCGCGTGACCCATCGCGGTAGCGGCCTGGCGCAACAGTTCGGGCGGGCTCTCGACGACACGCGCGGCGACAAAGACGGGCAGGGCGACGACGCAGCGCTCGGCCTGCCAGCGCACGGTCTGGCGCGTCTTGACGTCGAAGGCATCGACTTCGACGCCTGAACGGGTGTCGGCGATGCGCAGCACGACTTGTCCGGTACGCAAGCGTTCGCCCAGTGGCTCTGCCAGGCGGCGTGCGAGCCAGCCATTGCCCTCGGCCCACGTCAGCACCGCATCTTGCTCGGCCTCGTCCGACGCGGCACTGGCGCTGCCTGGAGCATGGAAGCCATGCCGGCTGGCGAAGTAGTGAATGCCTGCCCAGGCCGACACCACGCTGCTGCCGGCGCCATAGTCGTCGCGACAACAGTAGTCGAGGTACCAACGCAGGTGCGGATCGTCCAGGCCCTGCTCGGACAGCCAGTCGTCGAAGGAGCGGGCATCCAGCGCCAATTGATCGGCCGAGGGCAGGGCGCTGCCCACCGGAATGACGAACCGGGCGCGCCGACGCCAGGTCTCGACCAACTGCTCGAAGCGGCGGTATTGCTCCAGCGTGGCGGCCTCCACACCTTCGCGCGGCAACAAACCGTCCTGCCAGTGGCCGCGGAAGAACAAGCGCTCCTGCGGGCTGTGGCACAGGTGGCGCTCGTCGTAGCGCCAGCGCCCGGCCACCCGCCGGCGCAGGCCGAGTTCCTCAAGCAGGTCCTGGACTTCCGGTGCATCGTCACCGGGCACGGGCAGGTAGTGGGCGCCCAACGGGCACGGTAGGCCGTTGACCGCGCCGCCTCGGCTGTTGCCGCCCGGGCTGTCTTCCATCTCCAGCAGCGCAAAGTCTTCGACGCCGGACAGGCGCAACGCGCGTGCCGCGGCCAGGCCGGCCACGCCGCCGCCGGCGATCACGACCCGCGTGCGCGCATGACGCACGGAGCCGCCGGGCAATGCCAGCGCGCCATCGCGCCACGCATGACCGCGTGCCACGTCGATGCCGCGAAACCCGCCCGAGATCGAATCGTTCGACTGCTCGCACCCCGCGAGCGTGATCGCGCCCAGGCCCGCCGTCGTGCCCAGAAAGCGGCGACGGTCGATCATTGCCGGCCCCACTCCTGCTCATAGGTCGAGACCAGCGCCTGGTTGGACAGCCGGTTGACGGCCGCGGGAACACGGCTCATGTCGAGCGGGAACTCGAACATCTGCGGCAGGCCTTCGGGCGAAAGGAAGCGCATTCCGTTCGGCAGGGCATCGGGCATGCGCCAGGGCCTGTGGCTGGCCAGCACGAAGCCCCACTCGCCAAAGCTCGGCACATGCGCGTGATAGGGCGTCGCACGCAGCCCGGTCGATTCGATGGTCTCCACCACGGTCCAGAAGCTCTTGCGTGCCACCAGCGGCGACGTGGTCTGCACCACCGCATACCCGCTGGCGGCCAGGCGCTTGTCGAGCAGGCCATAGAAGGAGTTGGTGTAGAGCTTGCCGATGGCGAAGTTGGTGGGATCGGGAAAGTCCACCACGATCACGTCGAACGTGTCTTCGCCCTCCTGCAGCCAGCGGAAGGCGTCGGTATTGACGATCTTCACCTTGGGCGACGACAACGAATGTCCGTTCAACGCGGCCAGCGTCTCATGTGCGGAAAACAGCTGCGTCATGTTCGGATCGAGCTCGACCAGCGTCACGTTTTGGACCGAGGGATATTTCAGGACCTCGCGCACCGCCATGCCGTCGCCGCCGCCCAGCACCGCCACCCGCTTGGGCGCACCATGCGCGGCCATGGCGGGATGGACCAGCGCTTCGTGATACCGGTACTCGTCGCGCTCTGCGAACTGCAGGTTTCCGTTCAGGTAGAGCCGGTGTCCGCCACGCCCGCGCGTGACGACGATGCGCTGATACGGTGAGCTGGCGGCAAAGACCACCGGATCCTGGTAGAGGTGGTCTTCGGCCAGGCTGCTGACGCGGTCGGCAAAGACCAGCCCTGCGCCAAGCATCAGGAGCGTGAGCACACATGCCGCCACATGGGCCGCCAGGCGACGCAGCTCATGCCTGAACAGCCACAGTGCCCACAAGGCGACGGCAGCATTCATCCAGCCGAAGAGCAGGCCGGTTCGGATCATCCCAAGCTGCGGCACCAGCAACAGCGGGAAGGCAATCGAAACCGCCAGCGCGCCCAGGTAGTCGAAGGTCAGCACCTGCGACACCAGATCCTTGAGCTGCACGTGCCTGCGCAGGATCCGCATGACCAAGGGAATCTCCAGCCCGACCAGCGTGCCCACCACGAGCACCAGGCCGTACAGCAGCATTCGGAATGCACCGGGCAGCCAGGCGTGAGCCAGGTACAGCGCGACCGGCATCAGGCCGCCGACGCAGGCCACCAGCAGTTCGATGCGCAGGAAGTGCGCGGGCAGTTGCCGGTCCAGGAAGCGCGACAGCCACGAGCCCACGCCCATGGCGAACAGGTAGGTGCCGATCACGGTGCTGAACTGGAGCACGGAATCGCCCAGCAGGTAGGAGCTGAGCGACGCGGCCACCAGCTCGTAGATTAACCCGCAGGCGGCGATGACGAAGACGCTGGCGAGCAGCGCTACCTCCATCGGCCCCGGCTTGCGAGACGCGGGCGATGCGGCGATGGATGCGGAAGAATCAGCCAAGTGGGAACGAAGCGAAGTGCGCGGCGCAGGAGCGCGGCGCACGAGAGGAGCGCATGGTCAATGAATGGCCGCTGCAACGATGATGGAAATGCCCAGGCACATCGCCGCCACCACGATGGCCAACGCCATGTTGCGGCGCTCCACGATCTCGCCCCAAAGGTCGTAGGGCGTGAGCTTGTCGATGACGAGAAAGCTGAGCCAGAACACGATCACGCCGATCAGCGCGTAGACGAGGGAGCCGAGCACGACCGCCGGCTTGAGCCATTCAATTCCCATGATGCAGACCTCCTGTGATGGATGAAATCATTTGTGGCTGCCGCCGCTGGAATACCCGCCGTAGGATCCGCCGGCACTGCGGCCAGAGTAGCCGGACGAAGTCCCGCCGCTGCACGTACTGAGGATGATGAGCACGATCAAAAGCAGGAAAAGGATGAGGATGATCGTGCCGCAGCCGATGCGTGGTGCCGAACTCAACGGCGCAGCGTCCGCGCGCTTGAATAGCGCCTTGCGCGCATCCAGGCCGAATGCGGAGGCCACCTGAGCGCTGTCGATGCGCTTGCCGCTCGACCAGGTGATTTCCTTGCCGCTCTTCTCCATCGACAGCAGCGCGGGGCCGTTGGCGAAGTCGCGGTTGAAGCTGGTCTGGCCTCGCTCGACCTTCCAGTAGAACTCGCCCGCCACGTAGGTGGTCGTGGCCTCGTAGGCATATTGCAGGGCATAGCGATTGCCCAGGTAGGTGGCGGCTTTGCCGTCGGAAGCCAGGCGGGGCGCGCCGGTGGTGGGTGCGACCATGCTCCAGCCATCTTCGGCATCGACCAGAAAACTGAAACCGCCCATGCGGTTGTAGAGCAGGTACTCGCTCCAGCCGAACTGCTCGTCGTCGCCCGGTGCCTGTCCCATGCGGTGCTGGAAGCCCAGCACTTGCCAAGTGCCGCCTTGCAGGCTGCCAGTCGCCCCCAGCGGGATCAACGGCTGCACCGGTTCGTCCTGCAACGCGTGGCGAAGTTCGCCGCCGATGCCGCGAGAAAGATCGATCAGACTGCCGCAGCTGGCGCAGGTGATGGATTTGCTGTCGGCCAAGAGGGGCGTGACCGCCGCGCCGCAATGGGGGCAGCTGAAGCTGCGCGCCTTGTCTTCGCGGACCGACCCGTCGCGCAACCCGCTGAGCTGCAGCTGGTCGAGACGCACGGCGCGGCCCAGCCAAGCGCCCGGCGGTCGGGTGTCGTACTCCAGGCTCAACACGTCTTGGCCGTCACCGCGCAGTTCCACCACCGTGAACGGCTGGCCCAGTGCCGGCAGCCGCGGCAACTCGCCCTGGGCCGAGACCAGCATCACCTCCTGCACGGACGTGACGGTGAAGCTGCGCCCCTCGAACGCCGTCGCCAGGCCCAGCCGCAGTTGCTCGGCCGAAGGCGCTTCGCGCGTCAACTCGAAGGGCAGCGAAAAGACGAAGGTCCCGTTGTCCTCCGACAGCGTGCCGCTACGCCCGTCATCCAATGCAGCGATCCACTCCGTCCAGGTGCCGCCTTCGTAGCGATACTGCAACCGGCCGATCAGCGTGAAGCCCTGCCCTTCGTAGCGACCGCTGGCGAACAGCTGCAACGGGCTGAAGTCGTCGAACAGCTCGGCCATCTTGCCGATGCGTGCCAACGTGTCGCCCTGCCGGACTACCGTACTCTGGCAGTAAGGGCAGACCGCATGCGTGGATTGGGCGCTGCGAAATTCGACGGGCGCGCCGCAGCCCGGGCAGGGGGCCGTGTAGGCGCGCTGCGGCCCGGCGGCGCCCTCAGCCATGCGCTGCGCACGCCACGAGGCCGCAGTGCTCGATGACGGCCTTGATCACACCAGCTTCTTGAGCAGCTCGGCCTTCTTGGTGTCGAATTCTTCCTGCGTCAGGATGCCTTTCGACTTGAGCTCGCCCAGCTTTTCGAGCGTGGCCATCACATCGGCGGGGCTGACGGTTGCCTGCGTGGCGGCGGCGGGCGCAGACCCTGCGGCACCCTGGTTGCCCTGCAGACCTTGCGCCAGGTTCTGCGCGAGCACCTGGCCCAGAGCCACGCCGGCACCCAGGCCCATCGCGTCGCCGGCGATGCCGCTGCCGCCCTGGGCGCCTTCGGCCATCTTCGGAATGGCCTGCGCCGTCTGGTATTGCATGAAGCGACCCATGTCGTTGCCGACCATGCCCATGCCGATCTTCTGGTCCAGCACCTTCTGCAACTCTTCGGGCAGGGAAAGGTTCTGCACCGTCATGCTTTCCAGCTTGAGGCCGAGCTTGTCGAATTCCGGCGCGAGCTGCGCGGTCATGGCCTGGGCGAACTGGATCTGATTGGCCGCCAGGTCGAGGAACGGAACGCCGCTGGCCGCGATGGCGTTGCTGATGTTCTGCAGCACCAGGCCGCGCGATTGGCCATCGAGGTCTTCGACGCCGTACTCCTCGCGGGTGCCGGAGATCTCGGTGTGGAAGCGCTTCACGTCGGCCACGCGATAGGCGTAGTTGCCGAATGCGCGCAGTCGAACGGCACCGAATTCCTTGTCGCGGATGGTGATCGGCTGCGGCGTTCCCCATTTGCGATCGACCTGCTGGCGGGTGCTGAAGAAGTAGACGTCGCTCTTGAAGGGGGACTCGAAAAGCTTGTCCCAGTTCTTCAGGTAAGTGAGAACCGGCAGCGTCTGCGTGGTCAGCTTGTACATGCCCGGGCCGAACACGTCGGCCACCTGGCCCTCGTTCACGAACAGCGCGATCTGCGATTCGCGAACGGTGAGCGAAGCGCCGTTCTGGATCTCCATCTCCTGCATCGGGAAGCGCCAGGCGAGCGTGCCATCACCCGACTCGGTCCACTGGATGATGTCGATGAACTGCTTCTTGATGAAATCCATCAGCGCCATGGCTCTTCTCCTGTGAATGCCGTTGTCCGTCTGCCGCATCGCGTCCGCGCCGGCGATATTGCCATAGCCTGCGCCCTTGAGGCGCCCGATCCGGCACGGGTCTACAATCAGCGCCCCTTAGCCAGCACGCGATACAACGATAGCCGTGGCAAGTGCGCCATCTGCCTTGGCGTTCTGGGAAGCGACGGCTGCAGGAGTCAACTTATCCATGTCCAGTTCGACCAACGGCACGCCGGCCGGCTCTGCCTCGCCCTCCGCAAGCGCTGAAGACAAGCGCGCCCAACTGCGCCGCGCGGCACTCGAATATCACGAGTTTCCCGTGCCCGGCAAGATTGCCATCGTCCCGACCAAGCAGGTGATCAACCAGCGTGACCTTGCGCTGGCCTATTCGCCAGGCGTCGCCGCGCCTTGCGAAGAGATCGTCAAGGACCCGGTCAACGCTTTCAAGTACACGGCGCGCGGCAACCTGGTGGCCGTCATCACCAACGGCACGGCAGTGCTGGGCCTGGGCGATATCGGCCCGTTGGCTGCCAAGCCTGTGATGGAAGGCAAGGGCGTCCTGTTCAAGAAGTTCGCTGGCGTCGACGTGTTCGACATCGAGATCGACGAGAAGGACCCCGCCAAGCTGGTGGACGTGATCGCCGCGCTGGCACCGACGTTCGGGGCCATCAACCTCGAAGACATCAAGGCGCCCGACTGCTTCTATGTCGAGCGTGAATTGCGCAAGCGGCTGAACATCCCCGTCTTCCACGACGACCAGCACGGCACCGCGATCACCGTGGCGGCCGCCATGGTCAATGGCCTGAAGGTGGTGGGCAAGAACATCTCCGAGGTGAAGCTGGTCACCTCCGGTGCCGGCGCCGCCGCGCTGGCGTGTCTGAACCTGCTGCTCAAGGTCGGCCTCAAGCGCGAGAACGTGTTCGTCACCGATCTGGCAGGCGTGGTCTACGAAGGCCGCACCGAATTGATGGATGAGGACAAGGCCCAGTACGCGCAGAAGACCTCCGCGCGCAAGCTTGCCGAAGTCATCGAGGGCGCAGACGTGTTCCTGGGCCTCTCGGCCGGCGGTGTGCTCAAGCCAGAAATGGTGCAGCGCATGGCCGCGCGTCCGGTTATCTTCGCCCTGGCCAATCCGAACCCCGAGATCACACCGGAAGATGCCCGCGCGGTACGAGACGACGTGGTCATGGCCACCGGCCGCACCGACTATCCGAATCAGGTCAACAACGTCCTGTGCTTTCCCTACATCTTCCGCGGCGCGCTCGACTCGGGCGCGACCACCATCACCGATGAGATGGAAATCGCCGCGGTGCATGCGATTGCCGAACTGGCACAGGCCGAGCAGAGTGAGCGCGTTGCCGCCGCCTATGTGGGCGAGTCGCTCAGCTTCGGGCCGGAATACCTGATCCCGAAGCCCTTCGATCCGCGCCTGATGATCAAGATCGCCCCGGCCGTCGCCAAGGCCGCGGCCGACAGCGGCGTGGCCTTGCGCCCGATCCAGGACATGGACGCCTACCGCGACAAGCTGCAAAGCTTCGTCTACGCGTCGGGCACCACCATGAAGCCGATCTTCGACGCCGCCCGACGCGCGCCCCGCAAGCGCGTGGCCTATTGCGAAGGCGAAGAGGAGCGCGTGCTGCGCGCCGCGCAGATCGTGGTCGACGAAGGCGTCGCCCGGCCGACCTTGATCGGCCGGCCGTCGATCATTGCCCAGCGCATCGAGAAGTTCGGCCTGCGCCTGAAGCAGGACGTCGACTATGACGTGGTCAACACCGACTTCGACCACCGCTATCGCGACTTCTGGCAGACCTACCACCGGATGACCGAGCGCAAGGGCATCACGGTGCAGGTGGCCAAGATCGAGATGCGCCGACGTCTCACGCTGATCGGCGCGATGCTGCTCCACAAGGGCGACGTCGACGGCATGATCTGCGGCACGTGGGGCACCACGGCGCTCCACCTGCGCTACATCGACCAGGTGATCGGCAAGCGCCCCGGCGGTTGCGCCAGCACACCGCAGGACGTGCCGATCTACGCCTGCATGAACGGCCTGGTCCTGCCCGGCCGCCAGGTCTTCCTGGTAGACACCCATGTCAACTACGATCCGACCCCGGTCGAGTTGGCCGAGATCACCACCATGGCGGCCGAGGAAATGATGCGATTCGGCATCAAGCCCAAGGCGGCCTTGCTGTCGCACTCCAATTTCGGGACCAGCGACCACCCTAGCGCCGCCAAGATGCGCAAGGTGCTCGAGTTGCTGCACGAGCAGGCTCCATGGCTGGAAGTCGACGGCGAAATGCACGGCGACGTCGCCCTCGACGGCAAGCAGCGCGACGAGGTCATGCCGCACAGCGCGCTCGCCGGCGACGCCAACCTGCTGGTGTTCCCCAACATCGACGCCGCCAACATCTCCTACAACCTCCTCAAGACGGCGGCGGGCGGCAACATCGCCATTGGCCCGGTCCTGCTTGGTGCGGCCAAGCCGGTGCACATCCTGACGGCCAGTGCGACGGTCCGGCGCATCGTCAACATGACGGCGCTGACGGTGGCGGACGCGAACGTCGATCGTTAAACACTGTTGACGCTAGCGAGCGCCAACTTAACGAGCCATCTGCGACCTGGGGGCCTGCTCAACAATTGAGCAGGCCCTTGCTATTTGCACGCAATTCGTGCACACTGGCGGGCTTGAATTTGCGGGTTAACCCTTAAGGGAATGGCGGAGAAAAGGCTTCTTCGACCAGCTGCCCCCGCTTCCTAAATAGCGTTGTCCATCGTGGCACTTGTCTGCCTCAAGTCGTCTGTTGCGAAGATCGCCATCACCGGATTGGCATTCGCGACATTGGTGGCAGGAGGCTCGCAGGCGCTGGCGCGCGAATGGAGCGGCAGTACTGGCGTCCAGGCCGATCGCGCGACCACCATCGCGCTGTCCGAATTGCCACCCGAGGGGCGTCGAACCTATGAAGCCATTTTCGATGGCGGTCCGTTCCGGTACGACAAGGACGGCAGCGTGTTCGGCAATCGAGAACGCCTGCTGCCGCGCGAGCCGCGTGGCCACTATCGTGAATATACGGTCGACACACCTGGCTCGCGTGATCGCGGGGCGCGTCGCATCGTGTGCGGTGGCAAGCGAAAAGCACCGCAAGCATGCTGGTACACGGCGGATCACTATGCGAGCTTTCGTCGCATCGTGCCGCACCCCGAGCATTGAGATGACAGGTTATGGAGACCAGCGGCGCGCCAGACGCGCCTGACGTTTATGTTGACGACTATGGAAAGACCAGTGGAGACGAACGTATCCCTTCGGGGCGTGCGACCCAACATCGTGCAGTCGATCCGCGCATTTCGCGTGAGCGATCTGCAGGAAGTGGCACACGCCAGTGGCCAGCACTTCCTCTATGCCAACCTGAGCAGCGCACAGAGCAAGCAGGACGTGCTTGACCTGATCGCCCAGCAGTTCATGTTCCCGGCGCACTTCGGCAAGAATTTCGATGCGCTGTATGACTGCATGACCGACCCGCTTCACAAATCGGGTCCGCAGCCCGGCTTCGTGGTCGTTCTGGAGCACATTCCCGCCAACGCCAAGTTCGACAAGGAAGCGCGCGAGCAACTGCTCGACATCTTCCGCGACGCCTCCGACTACTGGGGTGATCGCAAGATTCCATTCCGCTGCTTCTATTCTTTTCTGTAGCCCGTTCTGCACCAGCCGGCCAAGCAGAACGGGCGAACGAGGCCCAGGGAACCGCTGTTCCCGAACCGACGGAAGCGATCGCAGTCGACGAACTGTCGGCTGAAAAGATGCCCACGGACAAACTGCTCGACGTGTCGCCTCTGGCACTGCGCATGAGCAGCCCGTTCAACGCGGGTTACTGGATGGCTGCTGCTTAAGGCAACCTTCCTACGCTTCCCCCCGAAAGAAAGCCCGTCCTGCAAGACGGGCTTTTTTTCTTTGGCGAGTGTGTGGCGAGGGCCGCCAGCCATGCAGCCCGTCGCTCAACCACCGTCTGGCACGGCAGCCGCCCTCACGGTCTGCGCAAGGGCGACGTATTCGGCAACCGGCACCTCTTCGGCCCGGCGCTGTGTGTCGAACTGCCCGCCGAAACCCGCATCGTCCAGCCACCGGCCCAGCGTGTGACGCAGCAGTTTGCGGCGCTGGCTGAATGCAACCTGGACGATCTTCTCAAGCTGAGCGAAGTCGACCACCGCCGGTGAAGCGCGCGGCACCATGCGTACGACCGCGCTGTCCACCCGTGGCGGGGGATCGAAACTTTCGGGTGGAACGAACAGTACGTCTTCCATCTCGTAGCGCCACTGCAGCATGACGCTCAGGCGCCCGTAATCGGCGGTGGCTGGCTGCGCCAGCATCCGGTCGATCACCTCTTTTTGCAGCATGAAATGCTGATCGGCAATGACGTCGGCGCTGTCCAGAAGGTGAAAAAGGATCGGCGTGGAAATGTTGTAGGGCAGGTTGCCAACCACCCGCAAACCGCCGCGATCATTGCCCGCCGCAAGTTCGGCCGCGAGGGCGCGGAAATCCACCTTGAGCACGTCCGACTCGATGACCGACAGTTGGGCATGTGCGCGAAGGCGCTGTGCGAGGTCGCGATCGAGTTCGATCACCGACAAGCGGCCCAGGCGCTCGACCAGCGGCTGGGTGAGCGCTGCCAGTCCGGGACCGATTTCCACCATCGGATCGCCCGGCTTCGGCGCGATGGCGCGCACGATGGCATCGATGATCGCGCCGTCGGACAGGAAATGCTGGCCGAAACGCTTGCGAGGAATGTGCTTCATCCGGGGAACCAGGAGCCGCGCGCGTTCAGCTTTGCGGTGGCTGGCGGTACTCCACGTAGGCGCGAGCCCGCACCTCCTGGCTCCAGGTCTCGTAGGCTTCCTCCAGGCGCTTTTCGCGAAGTGCGGCCCGGGCGGCATCGCGTTGCTCGGCCTGCGACAGCTTGGCCTCACGCCGGTCTTCGACCTGGATCAGGTGGACGCCGAAACGGCTGACCACCGGATCGCTGACCTGGCCCTTCGCAAGTCGATTCATCGCGTCCTCGAATTCCGGAACGAACAAGCCCGGGCGCGACCAGCCGAGTTCGCCCCCGTCCCTGGCGCTGCCGTCTTGCGAGTTGTCACGCGCCAGGCCTTCGAAGGTCGCCGTACCGGCTTCGATGCGCCGCTTGAAGTCGCCCAAGGTCGCGACGGCCTGCGCCGTACTGCGCTTGTCGTCCACGCGCAGGAGGATGTGCCGCACCTTGGTCTGGGTGATGGTCGCACCGTCCCCGAGCTTGGCCTTGGAGACGACCTTCAGGACGTGAAAGCCGGCGCTGGAGCGCACCGGCCCGGCAACCCCACCAACCTGGGTGGCTGCCACGGCGTTGGTAAAGAGCGCGGGGTAGCGATCCGCGGCCCGCAGGCCCATCGCCCCGCCGTTGGCCTTGTCGGGTGAATCGGAGAATTCACGCGCCAGCGCCCCGAAGTCTTCGCCTGCGCGGGCGCGCCGGGCGATGTCCTGCGCCTTTTGCTCGGCCTTGGCCACCCGATCCGCGCTCGCGTTTTCCGGCAGCGCCACAAGCACCTGCGCCAAGTTGATCTCTTCTGGGGCAGCCGCGCCGCCTGCCTTGTCGCGTTGTTCCTGCAGGTATTGGTCGACCTCCAGGTCGGTGACCCGCACCTTCGGCTCGACCTCGCGCTCGCGCAGGCGAAGCAGGAGGAGTTGCGAGCGAACGTCCTGGCGGAAGGCTTCCATGGAATCGCCCGACGCCTCGAGCTGGCGCCGCATTTCCGCCACCGAGATCTGGTTTTGGCGGGCCACGTTCTCGACCGCCTGATCGACGGCAAGGTCGTCGATCTTGATACCCGCTTCCCGGGCCGTCTGCAATTGCGCCTTCTCGGTAATGATGCGCTCCAAGGCCAGCCGGTTGAGCTCAGCCGCCGGAATGCGCTGCACCTCGGCGCCGCCCTGGCGAACAACGCGCTCGATCCGGTTCTGCACTTCGGAGTTCGTGATCGGCTCGGAGTTGACCAGCGCCACGATGTACTGGGCAACCCGCTGGGTACCGGGCGCCACCGCCGTCGGAGCAGGGGTGGGCGACGGTGCCCGCAGCTGCGGCGGCCGTGCGCGCATGAAATCGGTAATGCCCTGCGCATTGGCGCTGCCTGCCAGGATGGCCAATGCGGCCAATGCCGTGATGCGAAGGGGGCTTGGGGAGGTTCGGAGATGGCTCATAGCTGGCCTTCGGTCAATTTCAGTCGTACTGGGTGAAGCGGCTCGGGCTTGGATAGTCCTGCCGCAGTGGCGTGTAGCCCCGGATGTTCTGCCGCAGGCTGCGCAGCGGGCTGGTGCCGACGGCCGCGAAGCCGACAAATTCCAGCTGGAACATCAGCCGCGTATTGGCGGTCGCCTGACCGGTGGTCAGGCGCTCCAGCACCACCCGACCGATCCAGCAGCAGGCATCGTATTCCAAACCGACGATACCGTCGGTCAGCTTGTTGTCGTCGAGACTGTAATTGAGACGGCCGACGGCATACCAGCGGTTGCCGCCCTCGCCGCGTCCTGGACCGAGGTCCTTGCCTGAGTCACCCCACAGGTCGTTGAGCGGCCATTGCCAGGAGACGTCGACCGAGCGGTTGCCATCGTTGGCATAGACGGTCGAATCCTGCTGGTAGCGATAGGCAGCCGAGAGGTAGCGATAGGGACCCGGGCTGTAGCGCGCGCCCAGCGTGGTCCGACTGGACTCGCGCGTGTCCGGGTTGTATTGGACGGTGCCGTCCGTCGACCACTTGGGCGTCCAGTTGACCTGCGCACCCAGCAGGATGTCGCTGAGCCGGTCGGTGATGGGCGCCTGGCCCGGCAGCGTCACTTGTTGATCCCTGAAGCGAATGCGCTGGGCGACGCCTAGGCGAACCGCCTCCGCGCCGGTGTCCGGATCGATCAGGCGCGAAGTCAGGCCCACGGTGGCCATATTGTTGTCCGCGATCCGGTCGTAGCCTGAGTACACGTTCTCGGTGTAGACGGTGGCGAAGTTGAAGTCGTTCTGCGCCGAGTCGTACACCGGCAGGTTGCTCTGGTCCTTGAACGGCGTGTAGGTGTAGAAGGCCCGCGGCTCCAGCGTCTGAGTGAACCGGCGGCCAAAGAAACTGGTGTCGCGCTCGAAGATCAAGCCGCTGTCGAGGCTGAAGGTGGGCAGAACGCGCGTGGCGCTGGTGGCGCCGTAGTAAGACTCGTCGAACTGGTAGGCGGTGCCGTTGAGCATCACCTTCGGAATGACGAAAGTGCCGGGCGTCAGGAACGGCCGGCTCAGACTCAGGACGCCGAACATGCGCTCGCCATCGGGCTGGTCGGGCAGCCCGGGGTAGAGCAGACGCTGCAAGGCGGGATCACCGCGAAAGCGCGTGTAGTCCGCGTTGAAGCTGAAGTCGAAACCGCCAGGCAGCGCAAACTTGTCGTAGTTGGCCGTGAGTTGCGGCACGCGGTCGTACGGCGGCACGATGATCGAGTCGGCCGCCTGCAGCGTCTGGTAGGACAGGGCACTGACCTTGCCGTACCAGTCGCCACGCGCCCAGTTCAGCGTGGCGTCGGACGACAGGAGGCGCTGCGTGGGCGACGGCGTGTGCGAGAAGTCGCTCCAGTAGTCGTTGTCGCTCACGCGATTGATGTTGATGCTCGCGCCCAGGCTGTCCAGCCCCAGCCACTTGGCATCGAACGTCTGCTGATGCCTGGCCCAGACACCCCAGCGGTCCATGTTGCGCAGTTGATCCTCGGGCATGTAGTCGACCCGCGCCTCGCCGCTGTAGGTGCTTTCGAGGTATCGGAACTCGGTGCCCAGGTTGATGCCGCGCTTGCTCATGATGGTGGGCGTCACGGTGGCATCGCGATTGGGCGCGATATTCCAGTAGTACGGCATGTTCAGCTCGAAGCCGTTGGTGTTGTCCAACCCGATGATGGGTGGCAGCCAACCGCTCTTGCGTGCACCTGACAGGGGGAAGCTGATCGACGGCAGGGGCGGCGTGGTCACGCCCATGAAGGTCATGCGCGCGTCCTTGGCGACGCCGATGTCTTCCTCCTTGTCGGTCTGGATCGATGCCGCGTTGAGCACCCAGTCGGGCGTCCACCCCGGGAAGTCCTCCCGGCGGCAGGTGGTGTAACTGGCGTTGTGCGCGATCGCCACGTTCTGGTCGACGAAATCCACCCGCGATGCTTCGCCGTGGCCGCCGTTGATCAGAAAGCGATAGCGGACGTTGTCGAAGAAGCCCTGGTAGGTTTCGAGCTTGAGCTGCAGCGCCGGCCCCTCGTAGACGTTGCCGGCCAGATTGACACGCACGTTGCCGGTGGCGCGGGCGGTGTCGGTCGGCTGGTAGTACTCGAGCCGGTCGGCATGGATGACCGTATCGCCCCTGCGCACCACCGCGTTGCCTTCGACCACGGTTCCCAGGTCGGGCTGGCCGCTGATCTTGTCGCCCGTGATGAAGCTGGGCAGCAGCCCCCGCAGGCCTCTTGGGACATCCTCGGCGAGCTGGGGCGTCGAGCGCAACTGCAGCGGGCCGGTGAGCGGGTCGGTGGGATCGGTCTGCGGCGACTGCGCAGCGGCCCAGGGTGCGTGCAGCAACGCTGCCGACAGCAGGGCCAGCGGAATGGGCGGGCCTGACCGGCGCCGGTTGGCACGGGTCGATTCAGGCATTCGTTGACGGAGTGACAGAGTCAGGAAGTGTGACAGGCAACATCGCGGCGATGGCTCTGGGGGCTTTGGGCAGAGCTTTCTGGAAAGCTTTTGAAACTTGGGGCCGGCATGAGTCCCTTGTGAATGCCCGGCGCAGCCGCCACCGGACTCATTTGTAGAATCGATTATCCATGACAGATTCCCCGACTCCAGAGGCCGGCGCAAATGCCCAGGCGCCCGGCGCCATTGCCTGGAACGACGCGGCCCGCGAACGAGCCTTTTCAGAGTGGCTGGCGCGCGTCGCCCCGGCCCACCAACTGATCGCGTCCTCGGTCCGGCCGGCGTCGGCGGACGCGAGCTTTCGCCGCTACTTCCGGATCGATGCGGCGCAGGGTTCGCGCATCATCATGGACGCGCCGACGGACAAGGAAGACAGCGCCCCCTTCGTCAAGGTCGCCGCACTGATGGCCAAGGCCGGCGTGAAGGCGCCCCAGGTGCTGAACTGGGACGCGCCGCAGGGATTCATGCTGCTCGACGACCTGGGCAGCCAGACCCTGCTCGACGTGCTCGATCCGGCACAACCTCAGGCCGCACTGCCAGCGTTCGAAGACGCCACGGACGCGCTGATCGCATGGCAACTGGCGTCCGAGCCGAACGTGCTCCCGAACTACGACGAGGCCTTGCTGCGCCGGGAACTGGCACTGTTCCCTGACTGGTATCTGGCTCGGCACCGTGGCGTCGCGGTGGAGGGCAAGCTGGCTCAGACGCTCGCGTCGACCTTCGATGCCGTGGTGCGTACCAACCTCGCCTCCCCAAGCGTCTTCGTGCATCGCGACTTCATGCCGCGCAACTTGATGGTGGATCCCGCCGGCGGCCGGTTGGGGGTGCTCGACTTCCAGGACGCGGTGTATGGCCCCATCACTTACGACATCGCCTGCCTCACGCGCGATGCGTTTCTCAGCTGGGACGAAGAATTTGTGCTCGACGTCACGGTCCGCTATTGGCAAAAGGCGCGCAAGGCCGGGCTGCCGGTCGACGATGACTTCGGCATGTTCTACCGGGCCGTCGAATGGATGGGCTTGCAGCGCCATCTGAAGGTGGCCGGCATCTTTGCCCGCCTGACACTGCGCGACGGCAAGCCGCGCTACCTGGCCGACACGCCGCGCTTCATCGGCTACATCCGGGCTACGGCCAGCCGCTACCGCGAGTTGACGCCGCTGCTGCGCCTGGTGGACGAAGTCGAGGGCATCCACCAGCAAAGCGGCTACGCCTTCGGACGCGTCTAGCGTCCAGGCCTACGCGCCCTCCAGCCATGCCACGCTTTCATGTTCCCGAGCCACTGCGCACGGGCGATACGCTGTCCTTGCCGCCGGGCGCCGCGCGTCATGTGCAAGTGCTGCGCCTCCAGCCGGGTGCGGTGATCACCCTGTTCAGTGGCCAAGGCGGTGAACACACTGCCACCGTGCAACGCATGGGGCGCAGCGAAGTCGTTGTCGAGGTCGCCGACCACGACCCCGTCGAGCGCGAAGCATCGCGCGCGGTTCACCTGGCGCTGGGCATGCCCGCCAACGAGCGCATGGACTGGCTGATCGAGAAAGCCACCGAACTTGGCGTGGCCAGCATCCAGCCCCTGCAGACCGCGCACGGCGTCCTGCGGCTGTCTGGCGAACGCGCGCAGAAGAAGCGCGCGCACTGGGAGGCCATCGCGGCCTCCGCATGCGAGCAGTGCGGGCGCAATCGTGTGCCGCTGATCCATCCCGTGCAGGACTTTGGCGCCTGGCTGCCGACTGCGTCGTCAAGCGGCAAAGAGACTGCTCGCATGCTGCTCAGCCTGGCGCCCGAAAGTCGGCCGCTCGCCAATCTGGCTGCAGCGCTGCCGGCTAGTACGGCCGGCTGGATGCTCAGTGGCCCGGAAGGTGGCCTATCCCGCGACGAAGAGGCCCGCGCGCTGGAAGCCGGGTTTGCGCCCGTCAGCCTGGGACCGCGCGTGCTTCGGGCGGAAAGCGCAGCATTGGCGGCCCTCGTACTGCTGACAAATCCAACTGCAGGCTAGGGCGCCTGGCCGGTCGGGCGAGCGTGTCGCGCTTCGTCACGCTTGGGCATGACCGGGGCAGCCAAACGCGCGCACAATCGTGCGCCGTCAGCGTCAGCAGTGGCCCCAAAAAAGGCGCCCGCGACGCTCCATTCACCAGGGAACCAGGAGCACACCATGGGACTACTCGATTCGATCTTGAGCCAGGCGCTCAGCGCCAACGGCCAGCAGCCGCAGCAATCGGGCAATGGCGGGCTCGAAGGCCTTGGCTCTCTTGCCGGACTGGGCAGCCTTGACGCCATGCTGGGCGGATCGCGCGGAGGCGCTGGCGCAGCGCCTGAGGGCATGGGATCAGGTGGCCTGGCCGATGTCCTGGGCGGCCTGCTCGCCAACGACGGGCAGGCAGGCGGACTGGGTGGGCTCGTTTCCAAGTTCGAGCAGGCCGGCCTGGGCGACGTGATCGGCTCCTGGGTCGGCAATGGCGAGAATCAACAGATCACCCCCGACCAGATGCACGGAGCCCTGGGGAGCGACACCATCAACAGCATGGCCTCTCGCCTGGGCATCAATGCACAGACTCTGCTTCCTCTGCTGGCGAGCCTGCTGCCGGTGTTGATCAACCAGTTCACGCCGCAAGGCCGCGTGCCCGATCGCGGCCTGGGCAACCAGGACGATCTGCTGGCCTCGCTGGGCAGCCTGTTCAATCGCGGCTGACGCGATGCGTCTGCAGGCGACGTTCATCGCGGGAAGGGTGGCGCCCGCGTGAATCGCAACCTCTGGCTCCTGACGCTATGCCAGGGGCTGTTCCTGACGAACAACGTCAGCTTCATTGCCATCAACGGGCTGGTGGGGCTATCGCTCGCGCCGCAAGCCTGGCTGGCCACCTTGCCGGTGATGAGCTACGTGGTGGGCGGCGCGCTTTCCACCGGCCTGGTCGCGCGCACCCAGCGTCGCTTGGGTCGGCGCGTTTCCTTCCAGCTCGGCCTGCTGGTGGCGTTCCTGTCGGCACTGGCTTGCGCGGCCGCCGTGCTGGTGCAGTCGTTCTGGCTGCTCTGCGCGGCAACGCTGGTCGCGGGCTACTACAGCGCCAACGGCACGCTCTACCGCTTTGCCGCGGCTGAATTGTCGGCAACGCATTGGCGAGAGAAGGCGGTGTCGCTGGTGATGGCCGGCGGACTGATCGGGGCGGTGATCGGCCCCAACCTGGCCGCGCAGACCCGCCAATGGTTTGCCACGCCGTACCTTGGGGTTTACGTCGCGCTGGCGGGCGTTGCCCTGCTGTCGGCGCTGCTCATGCGTTTCATCGATTTTCCGCATCCCGGCGGCAAGCACGGCCAGGGCAGCGGCCGACCTCTGTCGGAGATCGTGCGACAGCCGGTCTTCATCGTCGCGGCAGGCGCTGGCGCGCTGGGCTATGGCGTGATGAACCTATTGATGGCAGCCACGCCGCTGGCCATGCAGGTGTGCAGCCTGCCCTTCGATGACGTGGCGCTGGTGCTCGAATGGCACGTCATCGGAATGTTCGCGCCGGGTTTCTTCACCGGTCACCTGATTCGACGCTTCGGTGCACTTCCAGTCATGGCCACTGGATTGCTGCTCAACGGCGTTTGCATCGCGGTGGCACTCAGCGGCGTGGATCTGCATCACTTCGTCATCGCCTTGTTTGCGCTGGGCGTGGGATGGAACTTCCTTTTCACAGGAAGCACGACGCTGTCGCTATCGGCCTACGCGCCCGAAGAAAAGGACCGTGCGCAGGGCGCCTTGAACTTCTTCGTGTTCGCGACGCTGGCCCTGACGTCGCTGGCCTCCGGCGTCCTGGTGACCACCCAAGGTTGGCAGTGGCTCAACATGGGCTCGCTGTTGCCCGTGGCAATGATCGCCGGGCTTCTGCTGTGGCTGGTACGCGTGCGTCGCCTGCGCCCGCAGGGCGCCTGAGCGTCTCGCACGCTCGCGCTCGAAGGTTCAGGCCACGCGCGAGCGGCCAAGCTCCGACGCCGCGGCCGCTGCGGGAAGCTGCGCCTCCAGCCAGGCGTGCAGTTCATCGAACACGGCTTGCGCCTCGACTTCGTTGAAAATTTCGTGGAAGTAGCCGGCAAACTCGCGCGTCACCACGCTTGCGCTTGGCGCAGCGGCTCGGGCGAACTCTTCGCTCCCCTGGGGCATCACCAGACGATCGGCGCCTGCGTAGAGCAGCAGGGTGGGCACGGACCACTGTGGCGCGGCGGCCATGACTTGCTCGCCGTGGGTCGCCAGAAAGTGCGCCAGCCGTGCGCAGATCCGGTCATGGTTGAGCGGGTCGCTCCGGTAAGCCTGAACGACTGCGCGATCGTGCGACAGATCGTCGGCATTCAGACCGTTGCCGACGCGAAAGGCGGGAGCTAGGCGCAGCATCACGGCGATCAGCCGCTTCTGCAAGGTGCTCATCGCAGGGCGCAAGGCGGGAGACGACAGGACGAGCGCGTCCACCGGCCGCACGCGGCGCGCCACGAATTCGGCTGCGACCAGGCCGCCCATGCTGTGACCGAGAAGGACGATCGGCAGCCCGGGATTCATGCGCCGGGTCTCGTCCAGCACGAGCGCGAGGTCTTCCAGCAGGCGTAGCGGATGGGGCAGCCCACCCCTTGGGCCGCTGGATTCGCCATGTCCGTAGTGGTCATGCGCCTGCGCCGCAAATCCCCACCCGTTGAGCTTGCGGGCCACGTGCTCGTAGCGACCGGCGTGTTCGCCCAGGCCGTGACACAGGTGCACGAGCGCGCGTGGCGCACCCGGCGTGTCTGGCCATTGGCGCAATGCCAGCGTCTCGCCGTCGCGGCTGGCAAGCGCAGCGCGGCGCATGTCAGGCGGCTGCGGCCTTCTCGCTGGCATGTGCTGCCGGCAGGGCCGCAATGACTTCGGCCACGGCGGCAGTCAGTTTCTTGGCATAGGGCACATGCAGGAACTCGTTGGGGCCGTGCGCGTTGCTCTTGGGACCCAGCACGCCGCAGACCATCATCTGTGCCTTGGGGAAGCCGGCGCTGAGCATGTTCATCAGCGGGATCGTGCCGCCCTGGCCGATGAACCCACAAGGCGCGCCGAAGTGCGCCTGCGAGGCTGCGTCGAGCGCGCGCCCGAACCACGGCGCCGTCTGCGGCGCGTTCCAGCCGGTCGCTGCGCCGCTGGGCTGGAAGGTCACCTTGGCCTGGTAGGGCGCGTTGTCCTCGAGCAGGGTCTTGAGTTGCGCAACGGCCTGGGCCGCATCCACCAGCGGCGGCAGGCGCAACGACAGCTGAAAGGCCGTGTACGGACGCAGCACGTTGCCGGCATCGGCCAGTGCCGGAAAGCCTTCGGCGCCCGTGACGCTCAGCGTCGGCTTCCAGGTCCGGTTGATGAGGGCCTCGATCGGGTCGGTGGTCACCGGCAACGCAAAGCTGGTCGAGCCATCGCAATCGAAGTGCACCCAAGGGTAGCGCTTGTAGACCTCGTCGCCGAGGATCTGCGCCGTCACTCGGGCCTGCGCCACGCGCTCTTCCGGCACCTGGCAATGGAAGCTTTCAGGAAGCAGGCGCCCTGAACGGCTGTCCTCCAGACGGTCGAGCACCTGGCGCATGATGCGGAAGCTCGAAGGCACCAGGCCCGAGGCATCGCCCGAGTGCACGCCTTCGGTGAGCACCTCGACCTTGAGCGTGCCGCCGGCCAAGCCGCGCAACGAGGTGGTCAGCCAGAGCTGGTCGTAGTTGCCGGCGCCCGAATCCAGGCAGATGACCAGGCCCACGTCACCCAGTCGCGGTCGCAGCGCATCGACATAGGGCAGCAGGTCGGGCGAACCGGATTCCTCGCAGGTCTCGATCAAGCCCACGATGCGCGGGTGCGCATGGCCCTGTGCCTTCAGTGCCTTGACGGCCGCCAGGCTTGCGTAGACCGCATAACCGTCGTCGGCGCCGCCGCGGCCATAGAGCAAGCCGTTTTCGTACTTGGGCGTCCACGGGCCGAGGTCGTTGCGCCAGCCATTGAACTCGGGCTGCTTGTCGAGGTGGCCGTACATGAGCACGGTTTCGCGCATGTCGGTGCCTTGCGCCGGCACCTCGAAGAAGAGCACCGGCGTTCGGCCCTCGAGGCGCACGACCTCCAGCTTCAACCCTTCGACCTTCTGCTGCTCCACCCACTGCGCGGCGTTGCGGATCACCGTCTCCAGATGGCCGTGAGCCGCCCAGTCCTTATCGAATCCGGGCGACTTGGCAGGAATCTCGATGTAGCTGGTCAGCTGCTGCAGGATGTCTTCGTCCCACTGGCGGCTGACGTCGGTGAGGGCGCGGTCGGCATCCAGCAGGCCGGCCGGTATTTCGCGGTGAAGTGGTGCGTTCATGGGGTGACCTTCGAACAGGCGTGTGGAACTCGAGGAAATGGCATTTTGCGCCGGAAGCGGGCTGCGCGTAGAGTGCGCTGCTTCGTGGAGATCTTCCGATGAGCAAGACAGGCGTTCACGTCGGCGTGGGTGGCTGGACCTTCGAGCCATGGCGCGACAGTTTCTACCCCAAGGGCCTGGCGCATGCGCGCGAACTCGCTTATGCCAGCCGGCACCTGTCTGCCATCGAGATCAACGGCACCTACTACAGCAGCTTCAAGCCCGAGCACTTCCGCAAGTGGGCGGCAGAAGCGCCCGATGGATTCGTCTTCTCGCTCAAGGCTTCCCGCTTCGCCACCAACCGCAAGCTGCTGGCCACCGCCGGCGATTCGATCCGACGCTTCGTCGACAGCGGTCCGACCGAGATGGGCGACAAGCTCGGGCCGATCGTTTGGCAGTTCATGCCCACGAAGCAGTTCGATGCCGAGGACTTCGAGGCGTTTCTGACGTTGTTGCCGGCCAAGGAGGGCAGCCACGTGCTGCGCCATGTCATGGACGTGCGCCATCCCAGCTTCATCACGCCCGAGTATCAGGCGCTGGCCAAGAAATTCGGCGTTTCCACCGTCTTCACCGATTCCGACAAATATCCATCGTTCGATGACCCGGAAGGGCCCGTCGCGTACGTGCGCCTGATGCGCAGCGACGCTTCCGTCGCGACCGGCTACCCGCCCAAGGACATCGCGCAGTGGGCGGAACGCGCCAAGAGCCTGGCGGCCAAGCGCGACACCTTCGTCTACTTCATCAACGGCGCAAAAGAAAAGGCACCCGCTGCTGCGAGTGCCTTGCTGGACCGTTTGGGCTGGAAGCCCGCGGCCGATGCATGACGCGCACTACCCGCCCAGACGGCAGGTGCGATGCGCGAGCGCCTCAGGCCGCGGCCTGAAGCGCCGGTTTGGCGCTGGGGGCCTTGTCGTCCGACTTGGTGTCAGCGGACGATGCAGGCGACGCGCCAACGCTGATCTCACCGGACAACTGGCCGCCTTCCTCGATGACCACCTTGCCGTAGCGGATCTTGCCGCTGACCTTGCCGGTGGCGTGGATGACCAACTTCTCGCGCACGGTCAGGTTGCCATCGAAAACGCCGCGGATCTCGGCAATGTCGATGCCCGCCGAACCCTTGAAGGCGCCGGTCTCGGCGATCTGCATGACGCGCGAATCCATGGTGGCCTCGACCAGGCCTTCAACCACGAGCGTGTCGCAATCGGTGATCTCGACACCCTTGAGCTTGATGTTGGGACCGACGGTGAGCTTGGCGCCGCCTTCCTTGGGCGCGCTGACGGCAGCATTGCTGACCATGGGCGGAACGGATGCAGTAGGGCCGGTGTTGCCGCTGCCGACGGGCGTGCCGGAAAGATTGGTGCCTGAACCCATCAGAGGAGCGGGACGGGAAGTGAGCGGCTCGGGCTCGCGATCACGGCGGCCGAAGAAGGGGGACTGAGATGCCACTGTTTTAACTCCTGCAGAAACAGGCATCCTAGGAGCGCACAGGCGCAACATCCGACTTCATTACGCAAGAGGAGTAACCAAATGGCGCGAAGGTGAAGCCAGAGACAAACTTTTTACTGAAGTTCAATTTCCTTTCGAGGCGGATCGGGGTGCGCCGTTTTCGTCGTCAACCCATACCGCACGCCCCTGTGTGATGTCCTGCAGGCGCCCCACCAACGCGCTTTCCCGGCCGAGATCGACTTCGAAGCGAAGATGCACGAGCGTTTCGTGTCGCACTTCGCTCATCGTGGCGCCGAACGCGGCCAGTTCGCGACGGACGGCACCTTCAGCTGCGTAAGGCACGGCGCAAGCGAGGAACGTGCGACGCACGCGTTCGATCAGCATGGCGTCGGTCAAGGCCGTAGAAACGGCTTCTGTATAGGCCCGCACAAGGCCCCCGGCGCCGAGCTTCACCCCGCCGAAGTAGCGGACCACGGTTGCCAGGACGCCATCGAGCTCGCGGTGCCGCAAGACTTCGAGCATCGGTCGCCCTGCCTTGCCCCCGGGTTCGCCATCATCATTCGCCGCCGACTGCCCACCGGCCATGAGTGCCCAGCAAACGTGCGCCGCGGCCGGATGCTCGGCGCGCAGTGCTGCCACCACGCTCAGCGCCGCAGCCCGGTCGTCCACGGGCTGGACACAGCCGATGAAACGGCTCTTCTTGATCAGCAGGTCGCTGTGAACCGGCGCGCTCAGGCTGAAGGCCATGTCATGCGTCGCATGCGCGCGATAGCTGCGGTGCGCCGCGGGCGCTAGGCGCTTCGCTCGATGCGAAACACAGCGGTGCCCGCACGCGCATTGGGCAGCCAGCGCACTTCGCGGTCGTCTTGCAAGCCGAAAGATTCAAGGACGCGCAGGCGGTTCTTGTGGGCCAGCGCTTCGAAGTCCTTGTACGTGCCCACGCGGATGTTGGGCGTGTCGTACCACTGGTAAGGCAGGCGACGTGTCACCGGCATGCGGCCGCGGACGATGTTGACCCGGTTCGGCCAGTGCGCGAAGTTCGGGAACGCGATGATGCCCATCCGCCCGACGCGAACCGTTTCGCGCAACATCACTTCGGCATTGCGCAGGTGTTGCAGGGTATCGATCTGCAGCACCACATCGAACGAAGCGTCCTGAAACAGCGCCAGACCTTCTTCCAGGTTCAGCTGGATCACGTCGACGCCGCGGCGCACGCACTTGAGCACATTGCCGTCGGCGATTTCGACACCGTAGCCTGTGCAGCCGCGCTCGCGTTGCAGCAGGTCGAGCAGGGCGCCGTCGCCGCAACCGAGGTCGAGCACGCGCGAGCCATGCGGCACCATCTGCGCTATACGGCGCTGCGTCGTCTCGTCGCTCATTGCATCAACTCCTTGGCGATGCCCTCGAAATACGCCCGGACGACGCCAAGGTAGCGGACATCGTCGAGCAGGAAGGCGTCGTGACCATGAGGCGCGTCGATTTCCGCGTAGCTCACGCGCCGTCGGTTGTCGAGCAGTGCATGAACGATCTCGCGGCTTCGCTTGGGCGAGAAGCGCCAGTCGGTGGAGAAGCTGACGATCAGGAAAGCCGCCTGGGCCGCAGCCAGTGCGGCCGACAACTTGCCGCCGAATGCTCGGGCCGGATCGAAGTAGTCCAGCGCACGGGTGATGAGCAGGTAGGTATTGGCGTCGAAGTACTCGCTGAACTTGTCGCCCTGATGGCGCAGGTAGCTTTCGATCTGGAATTCGACGTCCTGCGTCGAGTACCGGTAGGCATCGCCCTCGGCGGCGGCGTGACGCAGTTCGCGGCCGAACTTCTCGTTCATCACGTCGTCGCTCAGATAGGTGATGTGGCCGATCATGCGAGCGATGCGCAGCCCGCGTTTGGGCAATACCCCATGTTCGTAGAAATGGCCGCCGTGAAAGTCCGGGTCGGTGACGATGGCGCGGCGCGCCACCTCGTTGAAGGCGATGTTTTCGGCAGTGAGGTTGGGAGCGCTGGCCACGACCACCGCGTGCCGTACGCGGTCGGGATACTGCAAGGTCCAGGACAAGGCCTGCATGCCGCCCAGGCTGCCGCCCATCACCGCGGCCAGCTTGTCGATGCCGAGCGCGTCGAGCAGGCGCGCCTGCGCATCGACCCAATCCTCGACCGTGACCACCGGAAAATCCGCGCCCCAGACGCGGCCGGTCTCGGGATTGACATGCATGGGGCCGGTGGAGCCGAAGCACGAACCCAGGTTGTTGATGCCGATGACGAAGAAGCGGTCGGTGTCGACCGGCTTGCCGGGGCCGATCATGTTGTCCCACCAGCCTTCCGACTTGGGCTGGCCGGCGTAGACGCCTGCCACATGGTGTGACGCATTGAGGGCATGGCACACCAGAACGGCGTTGTCGCGCCGTTCGTTCAGCGTGCCATACGTTTCATAGGTGAGCGAGTAGGCAGGCAGGCTCGAACCGCTGCGCATGGGCAACGGCTCGTCGAACGACATGGTCTGGGGCGTGACTTCGAGGGACATCGGCAACAAAAAACCCGGCCTCGCCAAAAACGAGCCGGGTTGGGCGTCCGTCTTTAGCTGAATTTATCAAGCGCCCGCAAGCTGGAGCAAATCGGCGCGCGTCGAGTATAGCCAGACCATCGAATCTCACGGGCGGCTGGGCCCCAGCGCGGCGGATCATCAAACTTGATGAAGAGGTTGTGGATGTCCCAAAGGGCTTCGAGCTGTAACAGTTTCCCTATTCCTGCCTTGCTTTGCGTGGTGAGCAAGCACCAACTTATACTTTTTTTTATCCTACAGCGAAGGGCCGGGCAATTTTCTACTTGCTTTTTCAACAGATCACACATAATGCTCGCAGCCTTTCCAAGGCCTTTCGCATCTGGAATTGGATTGGCAAGTTGGTGATCGGACAGTTTCGCGGGGCTCTGCAACTTCTCTAATGCAAGTCACGCTCTCGGGACTCCATCGCTAGTTTTGATATGTTTTGAGGAGTCCCTTGATGGGCAACAAACTGTACGTCGGCAACCTGCCTTATTCGGTGCGCGACGGTGATCTGGAACAAGCATTCGGCCAATTCGGGTCGGTCACCAGTGCCAAGGTCATGATGGAACGCGAGACGGGCCGTTCGAAGGGTTTCGGTTTCGTGGAAATGGGCAGCGATGCCGAGGCGCAAGCCGCCATCAACGGCATGAATGGCCAGCCTCTGGGCGGTCGCAGTGTTGTCGTCAATGAGGCTCGCCCTATGGAACCACGTCCCCCCCGTAGCGGTGGTGGCGGCGGCTACGGCGGTGGTGGCGGCGGCGGCTACGGCGGCGGCGGCGGTGGCGGCCGCAGTGGCGGTTACGGTGGCGGTGGTGGCGGCGGCTACGGTGGCGGCGGCGGCGGCGGTGGCCGCGGCGACGGCGGCTTCCGCAGCCCGTACGGCACCGGCCCGCGCAGCGGTGGTGGCGGCGGCGGCGGTGGCCGCGGCGGCTACGGTGGCGGCAACAACAGCGGCTACTGATCATCTTGGTTCGAAGCGGCATTGCCGCTTCGGAAAGACCACAAAAAGGGCTCCACATGGAGCCCTTTTTGCCGTGCGTCCTGCTGATTGGCAAAGACGACCTTTGGAACGCGCCGCGTCCCCACGCCGGTCCGTTGATCAGCGCTCCGACAGGCGCCGCTTGCGGCCGCGACCTTGCACGGCACGGTCGAACAGACCGTTCGGAACGATGCGAAGCAGCTTGGCGACCACACCCATCTGCCAGGGAATGACCCGGTAGCTGCTTCCTGCCTCGATGACCCGATACGCGCGCTCGGCGAATTCCGAGGGCTGAAGCAGGAACGGCATGCCGTAGCGATTGCCCTCGGTGAGAGGCGTTGCCACGTAGCCAGGGCAGATGGTGACCACCTTGATGCCACTGCCGTGCAGTTCCGTTCGCAGGCTTTCACAGTAACTGATGACGCCTGCCTTGCTGGCGCAATAGGCGCCATGCCCGGGGAGCCCCCGAATGCCCGCCACGCTGCCGATGCCCACCAGCCGCCCGCTGCCGCGAGCGCGCATCGCGGCAACGAAGGGGTGGAAGGTGGCTGCCAGCCCCAAGTTATTGATGGCGAAGATCTGCGCCATCACATCCAGATCAGCCCGCTCCGCAGTGTCCATGCCGATGCTGATGCCGGCGTTGGCGATGATGCAATCCGGCAATCCCTGGCGCTCGATGCACGCGTGACCAGCCGCGATGATGCTGTCGGCCTGCGCAACGTCGGCGCCATACACCTGAGCGCGCTCGGGACCCAGTCCCGCCGAGCGGATCCAAGCCTCGACTTCGCCCGTCCGGCGCGCACTCAAGGCAAGCCGCCAGCCCGCCTGGGCATACCGGGCCGCCAGCGCCTGGCCGATACCGCTGGACGCGCCGGTGATGAACACCAGTGGCGCATGGTTGTTATCGGTGGTGCTCACTGCGCGGCGCCCCCTCGGGGCGCCGGCGGGTGGATGAGGCCGCGCACGCGACCCTTCAGATTGGCAACGCCGGTGATCTTGTCGTAGTCCATCGAATCCGCCGTGAAGGTATCTGCGCCTCGGATGAGCGTCACCGGCTTGTTGGACGTCACGCGCTCCTGGTCCGTAAAGGCCCAAAGAAATTCACTGCGGAACTCCATGCGGGGTTGAAGCTTGCCGTCGGGATCGCGCGCCGGGTCGCGCACGACCACAGCGTCACCAAAGAGCTGGATCTCGCTGCCATCCGCGTTGGATAGCCCCCGGTTGGCCGACGCGTGAGTGACCAAGCCCGTCGGCGAAATGCTGCGCAAGCGCACCTGGTCGACTTCGAGCGTGTCTGTGTCGGGATAGTGGCGCCCCTCCGTTCCACGAAGTTCACTGCGCAGATCGCCATTGGGCATGAAGCGCTTGACCACGAAGTCCTGCATGAAATAGTCGGGCTCGTGCGCAGGCGCGACTGCGGTGCCGGGCTGAGAGATCTTGGGCGCCGTGCGAACCAGCCAGTAGGTGCCCAGGGCAAGCACGGCGGCAAGCACGACCGGCAGGTAGATCGTGAGCCGGTCCAGCGCAATGCGCAACCAGTTCGGCAGCGCGATCAAGCGGTGCGCCCCCGCGCCTCGTCGAGCATGCGGCGGTAATGCCCGCCTGCGGTGAGCAGCAGATCGCAGAATTCCCGTGCAGCACCTTCTCCACCGCGGGCGTGCGTGACGTGATGGGCGATGGCGCGCACCTCCACATGCGCATTGGGCGGCGCGACCGCCAATGCAACGCGCTCCAGCACGGGCAGGTCGGGCCAGTCGTCGCCCATCGCGGCGGCTTGCGACCATTCAAGACCGAGTTCGCCCAACATGGCCTGTGCCGCGGGGAGCTTGTCTTCTGTGCCGTAGCGCACGTGTTGCACCCCCAACGCCTCAAGCCGGGCGCGCAGGGGCTTGGAATCGCGGCCCGTGATCACCGCCGGGACGATGCCCGCGTTGCGAATCAGCTTCAGGCCCAGGCCGTCGAGGATCGAGAAGCGCTTGAGGGTCTCGCCCGCTTCGGTGAAGTAGATGCCGCCATCGGTGAGCACCCCGTCGACATCGAAGAAGGCAACGCGTACGCCCTGGGCTGCCAGCAGCACTTCGGCAGAAAAGGGCGCCGCCGCCACTGTTGGTTTGCCGCCCATCAGATGACCTTTGCGCGCAGCAAGTCGTGCGTATTCAGTGCGCCAGTCACACGCCCATCGGAATCGGTGACGAAAAGCCGCGTGATGCCGTGCTGTTCCATCAGTTCGGCCGCTTCGACCGCCAGGGCTTCGGCCCGGATGGTGCGGGGTCCGCGATGCATCACGTCTTCGGCGCGGGCGCTGCGCAAGTCGGTGCCGGCTTCGATCAATCGGCGCAGGTCGCCATCGGTGAAGATGCCACTGGCCCGGCCGTCCGACTCGAGGATGACGGCAGCGCCGAACCCCCCCACGCTCATGGACTTCATCAGATCGCTGACGGAGGCTTGCGGCGTCGACCGCGGCACGCTGTCTCCGCTTCGCATGACATCGCTCACGTGCGTGAGCAGCTTGCGCCCCAACGCGCCGCCTGGATGCGAGCGGGCGAAATCCTCGGCGCCGAAGCCGCGCGCGTCGAGCAAGGCGACGGCCAGCGCATCGCCCAGCGCCATCTGCGCGGTCGTGCTTGCAGTCGGGGCCAGGTTGAGCGGACAGGCCTCTTTTTCGACGCCGGCGTCCAGCACGACGTCGGCATGCTTGGCCAGGGTGGAGTCCGGGCGGCCCGTCATGGCGATCAGGGGGACGCCCTGGCGCTTGACCACCGGAAGGATGGTGGTCAGTTCCTCGACCTCGCCGCTGTTGGAAATGGCGAGCACCAGGTCGACCGCCTTGATCATGCCCAAGTCGCCATGGCTTGCCTCGGCCGGGTGCACGAACATCGCCGGTGTTCCGGTGGAGGCCAGGGTGGCGGCAATCTTGCGGCCGACGTGGCCGCTCTTGCCCATGCCCATGACCACGACGCGCCCGCGCACGCCCAGGATCGCGCGCACGGCCTGCACGAAGTTGGCGCCGACGCGCTGCTTGAGACCGAGCACGGCCTGCGCCTCGATGTCGAAGGTGTCGCGAGCCCGATCCAGCATGGCATCTGGGTCGAAGTCGGGAACGGTGGAGGGCGTCGGGGTGCTCATCGGCGCGATTTTAGGCGCGCGACCGGGCGGGCACCTGCCGTCATCGACATCGCAGTGGCGTCGAATAGGATCGGGCATGTCTTCCCTCGAGCTCACGCTGCTGTTCCTGCTGGCCGCAGTGGGCGGCGTGGTGGCCTTCCGCTCGATGAAGTTGCCGCCGATGCTCGGCTACCTCGTGGCCGGCGTGATCATCGGCCCCCACGCACTGGCCTTGACGCAAGATTCCGACGGCGTTCGCCACCTTGGCGAATTCGGCGTGGTCTTCCTGATGTTCGTCATCGGCCTGGAGTTCAGCCTGCCCAAGCTGCGAGCAATGCGTCGCCACGTGTTCGGGCTCGGTGTGCTGCAGGTGGTGTTGACGATGGTGCTGGCAACCGGCGGTGCCTTGATGCTGGCCAGGCTGCTGCCGTCGCATTGGCGCTTTTCCTGGCAGACGGCCCTGGCCCTGTCGAGCGCCCTGGCCATGAGCAGTACCGCGATCGTGGTCAAGCTGATGGCCGAACGCCTCGAACTGGACAGCCAGCACGGAAAGCGCGTGATGGGCGTGCTCCTGTTCCAGGACCTGGCCGTTGTGCCGCTGCTCGTGCTCATTCCTGCACTCGGCTCGCCGCCCGATCAATTGCTGATGGCGCTGGGCGTGGCCATGCTCAAGGCCGTGGCGCTCGTGACCTTGCTCTTGTATGGCGGGCCGCGGCTGATGCGCTGGTGGCTGACCTTGGTGGCGCGTCGACGCAGCGAAGAGCTGTTCATGCTCAACCTGCTTCTGATCACCCTGGGCCTCGGCTGGCTGACGGAAAAAGCAGGGTTGAGCCTTGCGCTGGGCGCCTTCATCGCCGGCATGCTCGTGTCGGAAACGGAATTCAAGCATCAGGTGGAAACCGACATCCGTCCGTTCCACGACCTTCTGCTGGGCCTGTTCTTCATCTCCATCGGCATGTCGCTCGACTGGCACATCGTGCTCGAGCGATGGCGCCTGGTCGCCGTACTTCTGCTGCTGCCCATCGCATTCAAGCTGGGGCTGGTCATGCTCCTTGCGCGGGTGCTGGGGGCAACCGCCGGCGTTTCGCTGCGCACCGCGCTGTACCTGGCACAGGCAGGCGAGTTCGGCTTCGTGCTGCTCACGCTGGCCAACCAGCGCGCGCTGGTCCCGCCCTGGCTGATCAACCCGGTGCTGGCGTCGATGGTGCTGTCGATGCTGGCCACGCCCTTCATCATCCTGTACAGCAACGCCATCGTTCGCAAACTGGTGGCCAGCGACTGGCTGCAGCAGTCGCTGCAGATGACCACCATTGCCCGTCAGACGATGAACACGGCCCGACACGTCATCATCTGCGGATATGGCCGCTGCGGGCAGAACCTGGCCCGGATGCTCGAGCGCGAGGGCATCCCCTACATGGCGCTCGACCTCGACCCCGACCGGGTGCGACAGGCCTCCGCCGCAGGCGATTCGGTCGTGTTCGGAGACGCTGCACGCCTTCAGGCACTGATGGCCGCCGGTCTTGCGCGGGCGAGTGCGGTGGTCGTCACCTACCTCGACGTGGCCGGTGCGTTGAAGGTGCTCAACAATGCGCGAACGCATGCTCCCCAGGTGCCGGTGATCGTGCGCACGCAGGACGATCACGACCTGGAAAAGCTGCAGGCGGCGGGGGCCACCGAGGTGGTGCCGGAGTCCATCGAGGGTTCGCTGATGCTAGCCAGCCACGCACTGGCGCTGGTTGGCGTTCCGATGCGGCGCGTCATCCGGGTCGTTCAGGACCAGCGCGACGCACGCTACGACCTACTGCGTGGCTACTTCCACGGCTCCGACGACGATCACGGGGACGAAGCTGATTACGAGCGCTTCGACAGTGTCGTCCTCGATGACGGCGCCAGGGTGATAGGCAGCGACATCGCCGCCCTGTGCCTGGACGAATTGAACGTGCGCATCGTCACGCTTCGGCGCCGCGGGGGCCAACGCTGCGAGATTTCGGACCAGACCGTCCTGGCCGCGGGCGACGTGCTGGTGTTGTCCGGCAAACCCGGGCCCTTGGCGGATGCGATCGAGCGGCTGCAGATGCAGGCCTGAGCCCTTTGAATCGACTGCGTGCGCGCAAGGCGCCCAGACCGCCTAGTTCACCAACTGTGGGTTGCGCTTTTCTTCTTCCAGCCGCTGCTGTTCGCGCACGGCCTGGCACTGCGGGTGCGCTTTCTGCTCTGGCCGGGCACATTGGGCAACGAGGCAGCGGGACTTGGCGACGAAGTTGAGTCCTGCACAGGCTTCCTGCGGCGCCGGCGGTGCCGGGGGCGCCGGCGCCACCACCGGTGGCGGACTCGCCTGAACGGGTTCGGGTGCGGGTGCGGGCTTGCGGGCCATGGGCTTGCGCGTGGGCTTCGGCTTGACGTCCGCCGCTGAGTCCGGCCCTGGCTTGCTCGAATTCATGGTGGCCGCCGCGTCACCCGTTGGCGGGGGCGAAACGGGCACCTCCACCAGAGCTTCAGCGGGCGCGGGCGGCGCCAACTTTGCTGCCTGCTGAGTGGTTCCCTGTGACATCTCCTGCGCAGAAACCAAGGGCACCGTCGGGGCCTCGCTCACCACCTCGCTTCGATGCGACATGGCGAACCAGGCCACAGCAACCGCGAAGAGCGCCGCCCCTGCGGCGGGAATGATCAGGAGCCGTCGACTTCTACTGCTGCCGCCTCCCCCTGTCGGGTCAGATTCCGGTGGGGCAGCTGGCGCATATGGCGCCTGTGCCGTGGCGCCTGCATGGCCGCGCGCACTCCGATCCGGGTCGCTGGCCCCCAGCCCCGCCGTTGCGCCCATCAGCGCCAGGGATTCATCGCCGACGGCCAAAGTCGCCGCTTCGCCGACGGGCCATGACTGTGCAATCTTGCGTCCGCAACCCTTGCAGAACTTCGCCCCGTCCCGGTTGGCAGTCTGGCAAAGCTCGCAAAGCAAGGCCATATTGTTTTGTTCCCGCGCCGGCTTGGACGACTCAGGTGACCGCGACGCGCTTGGGCTTGTTCACCATGCGCTTGGCAATAACCGCGCCCAGCGCCAGCGCCACTTCCAGGGCCAGCGCCGGTTGGCGGTTCGACATTTCGGAAAAACGGATGGGCGTCAACCGCCAGAGCCGGCTCGCACCGGTTGCGATCACATTGGCGGATCGGGGGAGGTGCGAAAAGAAGGCGCCTTCACCCACCACGGATCCGGCGTTGAGGATGGCCAGTTGCATCTTGCCGCTCGATCCGATGACATGGACGCTGAGTGCGCCGCTCTCGACAAAGTAGACCGACCGGTCCTGCGACCCCTCGTCGAGCAGGATTTGCCCTGCCGGCAAGTCGAGCGGCTGCAGGTAGGTGCCGAGCATCTCCCATTGCTGTGCGTTCAGCGCTGGCGCGAACGCGTCGTAGCTGGTGTTCTGGGAGATGGCGCGACAGAGTTCCTGAGTGGATAAGGACATGGCGTGGCAGCTCCTGCGAAACGAAGCTCAAGCAAGTATCAACCGATTTCACCAAGTGAGTGCACAAAGTGCAACACTTGCAACATGATTGTGCTACTTGCCGATGCAAAAGCGCGAAAAGATCACGCCGAGCAGGTCGTCCGAGCCAAATTCGCCGGTGATTTCATTCAGGGCGTTCTGGGACAGCCTCAGCTCTTCCGCCAGAAGTTCGAGCATGGGCATGGGCGCCGCCAATTGACCTGCTGCGATGGCCAGATGCTCGCCGACGCGCACCAGCGCCTGCACGTGGCGAGCGCGCGCAAGGTAGACGCCTTCAGGCAGCGCCTCCCAGCCGGCGATTTCGAGTAAGCGCTGGCGCAGCCCCTCCAACCCTTCGCCCGATCGCGCCGACAAGGTAATGCCGTCGCGTGCGCTCCCCTCAAGTTGGGGCGGCGCCGCATCGGACTTGTTCCAGACGTTGAGCACCGGCACGCTGCCGGGCAAGGTGCCGCGGATGCGTTGCAGCAAGGCTTGGTCTTCGTGGGCATAGCCGGGCGTGTCGGCCCGCGTCAGATCGTGGAGAAACAGGATCGCGTCTGCGCTCTCGATCTGGCCCCAGGCGCGTTCGATCCCGATGCGCTCGACTTCGTCGTTGCTGTCGCGAAGCCCGGCCGTGTCCGCCACGTGGACGGGCACACCATGGATCTGGATGGTCTGCGCGACCACATCCCGGGTGGTGCCGGGCACGTTGCTGACGATGGCGAGTTCGGCGCCCGCCAGTGCATTGAGCAATGAACTCTTGCCCGCATTGGGCTGGCCCGCGATCACGACCTTGATGCCCTCGCGCAGCAACGCCCCCTGGCGCGCGCGTGCCTGCACCTCGCCAAGGCGTTCACGCAGGCTGTTCAATTGCCCGCTGGCGTCTGCCTTTTGCAGGAAGTCGATCTCCTCTTCGGGGAAGTCCAGCGTCGCTTCGACCAACATGCGCAGATGGATCAACGCGTCGCGCAGGGCGTGGATCTCGCGTGAGAACTCTCCCGACAAGGAGCGACTTGCGCTGCGCGCGGCAGCCTCGGTGCTGGCATCGATCAGGTCAGCGATGGCCTCGGCTTGCGCGAGATCGAGCTTGCCGTTGAGAAAGGCCCGCTGGCTGAACTCGCCCGGTTGGGCGACGCGAAGTCCCGGCAGGCGCGCTCGCCCGGTGGCTTCGTCAATGTGGGCGGCCGCTTCGAGGCAGCGCGCCAGCAGCAGTTGAAGCAGCACGGGGCCGCCGTGTGCCTGCAGCTCGAGCACGTCTTCGCCGGTGAAGGAGTTTGGCGTGGGGAAGTGAATGGCAATGCCCCGGTCCAGCGCATCGCCGTGTTCGTCCAGGAAGGGCAGATAGGTGGCCTCGCGCGGGCGCAAGTCACGACCGCACAGCGCCCGCACCAGCGGTGCAAGCTGCGGGCCCGACACGCGGACGATGCCCACGCCGCCACGCCCAGGCGCGGTGGCAATCGCAGCGATCGGATCGGTGTTGCGAGCAAGCATGTCGGGATTGTGTTCCAGCAGTTTCCAGCAAAAAGGGCCGCTTGCGCGGCCCTGATCGGTTTGGGGCGGTGCTTGCCCCTACTTCGCCTTGGAAGGAATGACGCCCAGGCGCTTGTTGATCACGTACTGCTGCAGGATCGACAGCACGTTGTTGGTGATCCAGTAGAGCACCAGGCCCGCGGGGAAGAAGATGAACATCACCGAGAAGGCCAGCGGCATGATCCACATCAGGCGAGCCTGCATCGGATCGGGCGGCGTGGGGTTGAGCCAGGTCTGGATCAGAGACGTTGCAGTCATCACCACCGGCAGGATGAACCACGGATCGGGCGCCGACAAGTCGTGGATCCAGCCGATCCAGGGCGCGTGGCGCATCTCGACCGAGGACAGCAGCACCCAGTAAAGCGCGATGAACACCGGGATCTGGATCACGATGGGCAGGCAGCCTCCCATCGGATTGACCTTTTCCTCGCGGTAGATGCGCATCATCTCCTGCTGCATCTCCTGCGGCTTGTCTTTCAGCCGTTCGCGCATTTCCATGATGCGCGGATTGATGGCCTTCATCTTGGCCATGCTGCCGTAGGCCTTGGCATTGAGCCAGTAGAAGGCGGCCTTCAGGAGCACCACCAGGGCCACGATTGCCCAGCCCCAGTTGCCCAGGAAGTTGTGCAGCTTCACCAGCAGCCAGTACAGCGGCTTGGAGATGATGGCGAAGATGCCGTAGTCCTTCACCAGTTCGAGCCCGGGGGCCAGCGCCTCGAGCTTCTTCTCCTCTTGCGGCCCTGCGAACAGATTGCTGTTGAGCGTGGCCGTGGCGCCCGGCGCCAGTTGGGGAAGGTTCACCACCTCGGCGGCGGAGAACTGGTTGTTGCCCAGATCTCGCACTCGGAACTCGCGGCGCAGGCCTTCGTTGCCGGGCAGGTTGAGCAGCCACGCGGACGCAAAGTAGTGCTGCACCATCGCGACCCAGCCATCGGTGGCAGGCGGCGGCACTTCACCCTTGCCTTTGGCGATGTCCGAGAACGCAACCTTGTGGAACTTCTTCTCTTCGGTGTAGAAGGCCGGGCCGGTAAAGGTGTTGGCACCGAACATCGTCGTGCCAGGCACCGTGCCATGCCGGACGAACTGCATGTAGACCTGCACGTCGCGCGGCTGGTCGCTCACGTTGACGACCTGGTGCTTGACCTGCACGACGTAGTCGCCGCGCTTGAAGACGTAGGTCTTGATGTACTTGACGCCACCCTCGGGCTGCGATTCGAACGAGACCTCCAGCGTGTCCTGTCCGTCGGCAAGGACACGCGGCCCGGGCTTGACCGACATCGGGGTCAGGTGCGTAGGCAGCCGAGCGCCACCGGTGGCCGTGTTGAGCAAGCCGGTCTGCGCGACATAGCGCGTCGCGGGCGAGTCGTCTTCCATCAGCAGAACCGGCTTGACCTCGTTCATCGGAACGGGTTGGCCGATCAGCTTCTTGAACCATTCGATCAAGCCATGGTTGTTGGTCTGATCCAGAAATTGAGGCAATTCGAGCCGCGACAGCGTGCCACCCTGGCCGTCGATGATCGCGGTGAACACATCGGTCTTGATCTCGACCTGCTGGCCGACCGGCGCCGCGCTGGCGGCCTGCCCCGGAACGCCAGCCTCGGTTCCAGCCGCAGGCGTGGGCACCGAATTGCCGCCGTTGGCCGATGCGCCAGCCGAGGGCGCCACCGGCTTGCCAGCGGCGTCGTGCGCTTTCTGGGACGCAGATGGCAGGAAGGTCGGCACGCGGCCGTTGTAGACCTGCCATTGGTCCCACAGCAAGACCAGCGAGAAACCAAAGATCACCCAGAGGATGGTTCGGCGGATGTCGTTCATGGAGAAGGCTTCTTGTCGTTCGAGAGAAGAGGGGAGAACAAGCCAGGCGCGGCCGAAGGGACAGGATCGTGCCCACCGTCGCACCAGGGTTGGCAACGAGCCAGGCGTCGCAAGGTCAGATAGCTGCCGCGTGCCGCGCCATGCGTCTGCAGGGCAGCAATGGCGTAGACGGAGCAAGTGGGTTCGAATCGGCAGGCCGAGCCTAGCCACGGACTGAGTATCAGCCGATATCCCCGCACCAGCGCGATGAGGGCTCGCGCCGCCCATCCGGAGCGCGCCGCAGAAAAGGCCGGTGCAGCACGTTCGCTCATTTGGCGCGCTCGAAGAGGCGCTGGAGTTCTTCGCGCACTGCCAACTTGAGCGCGGGGGAACTTGCGCTGGGGAACCGAGCCTTGTCGAAAGCGGCACGCAAGCGGACCAAAAAGGCGGCCTGCTGCGCGCCGAGCTCTGCGCCGGCGCTCACCTGATAGATCTGCCGCTTGATGGCATTGCGAGTGACGGCGCGCCGTGCCCACCGTTTGGGCACCATGGCGCCAAGCCAAGGCCCCTCGCCGTCGAACAGCGGAGCTGGGTGACGACCCGGCTCTGACGGGCGCGACGAATCCGCCGGGTCGATGACACGGCGGTGCAATGCGAAGTGAGAGGTGCGCGCCACCGTAGTTCCTGCAAGGACGGCCTGGAATTGCGCGCGCGTCTTCATCCGCAACATGGGACGTGACGCGACAGGCTGGCCATCATCGAAACCGGCGACAGCCAGGATCGAGGCGTCGGGCGGGGCGAGAACCCGGTTCTGGCCGTCAGACGGCCAGGCGCTTGCGGCCCTTGGCGCGGCGAGCGTTGATGACGGCGCGGCCGCCACGGGTCTTCATGCGGACCAGAAAGCCATGGGTGCGGGCGCGACGGGTCTTGGAAGCTTGGTAAGTACGTTTCATGATGAAGAATTTCCTGTTTGTCTTGGCGTAGTGGCCAGACGCCCGCCAATTCCTGCCTAAATGCCTGAGGGTGAAAGCCTGGCGGTTCTGGCCGGCCAAGGCGTTTCCACTTTCCTTCCCCCCATCTTTGCCATTCCGGCAATCGTTGCGATGCCAGAACACATATGCGTGGCGCTCACGCGCCGACCCGCGCGAGTGCTAAATCCGCGCGCCACTGAGGGAAACCCGGCATTATCGCAAACATTTCGCCCAAGCACAATTTGGCGGGCTGACCCACCCCTTTGACACACCACTTGCGGACGACAAAAAGGGGTGTGGATAAGGTCTTGAGAAGTTAGAATGGCGAGCTTGCCTGCAGGGCATCTATCCACACTTTCCATAACGACAATGCCCGACGGACAAACCGTGCGCCCCTTCATCCATGTCCAGTGACGGCATCGGTCAAAGCCTTTGGCAAGCCTGCGTCGATCAGCTCGCGCAAGAGTTGTCGGAGCAGCAGTTCAACACCTGGATCAAGCCGCTGACCGCACAGGTCGCGGACGATCTTTCGCGCGTCACGGTCTTCGTCGCAAACCGCTTCAAGCTCGACTGGATCCGGGCTCAGTACGCCGGCAAGATCGCCGCCATGGCCGAGAAGCTCAATGGCCAGCCCGTCGCCATTGAGTTAGCGCTTGCTCCGCGCGAAGCACCCGTCCGTATTGCCCCTGTGGCTGTGGTTCCAGACACCGACGTTCCCCGCGACGTGGTCGGCCTCGGCGAGGAACCGCCCGCATCGGGCTTCAAGAGCCGGCTCAATGCGAGCCTGACCTTCGACACGCTGGTCGAGGGCACCGCCAACCGCATGGCGCGCGCAGCGGCCATGCACGTGGCCGGCATGCCGGGACATCTGTACAACCCGCTGTTCATCTATGGCGGCGTCGGCCTGGGCAAGACTCACCTGATGCATGCGGTAGGCAACCGGCTGCAGGTCGATCGGCCGGACGCCAAGGTTCTCTACATCCACGCCGAGCAGTTCGTCTCGGATGTGGTCAAAGCCTATCAGCGCAAGACCTTCGATGAATTCAAGGAGCGCTACCACTCGCTCGACCTGCTCCTGATCGACGACGTCCAGTTCTTCGCCAACAAGGACCGTACGCAGGAAGAGTTCTTCAACGCCTTCGAAGCGCTGCTGGCCAAGAAGAGTCACATCGTGATGACGAGCGACACCTACCCCAAGGGACTGTCGGACATTCACGAGCGACTGGTATCTCGCTTCGATTCGGGTCTGACGGTGGCCATCGAGCCCCCCGAACTCGAGATGCGCGTGGCCATCCTGATCAACAAGGCGCGGGTCGAAGGCGCCGAGATGCCGGAAGAAGTGGCCTTCTTCGTTGCCAAGAACGTGCGCTCCAACGTGCGCGAACTCGAAGGCGCGCTGCGCAAGATCCTGGCCTACTCGCGTTTCAACCAGAAAGAGATCTCCATCGTCCTGGCACGCGAGGCGCTACGCGATCTGCTTTCCATTCAGAACCGGCAGATCTCCGTCGAGAACATCCAGAAGACGGTGGCCGACTACTACAAGATCAAGGTCGCCGACATGTACAGCAAGAAGCGCCCGGCCTCTATTGCCCGGCCGCGTCAGATTGCCATGTACCTGGCCAAGGAGCTGACCCAGAAGAGTCTGCCCGAGATCGGCGAGCTCTTCGGCGGCCGCGACCACACCACGGTCTTGCATGCGGTACGCAAGATTTCTGGCGAGCGCCAGCAATTGTCCGAGCTCAACCAGCAGCTGCACGTGCTCGAGCAGACGTTGAAAGGCTGAGCCAGCGTCCATGCGCCCGCCTTGCCACCATCGCGACACCCGGCTCGTCCATCATGTCGACGTCGCCGCAGCGTCGGTTTCAGGCGCGAAGCTTGCGGTGAATGGGGCTCCAGTTCCGGAAAGCAATAAAGAAGAGAAGAGGTAGACACATGATCGTTTTGAAGGCAACTCAAGACAAAGTCCTCGCGGCGCTCCAGTCGGTCGCCGGCATCGTCGAGCGTCGACACACACTGCCGATCCTGGCCAACGTCCTGATCCGCAAGGCGGGCGGGCAGATCCAGCTGACGACCAGCGATCTTGAGATCCAGATTCGCACCACGGCCGAGCTTGGCGGGGACGATGGCGCCTTCACCACCACCATCGGCGCGCGCAAGCTGGTGGACATCCTGCGGTCCATGCCGGCTGACCAGACGGTGAGCCTGGAATCGAACCAGAGCAAGCTGGTGCTCAAGGGCGGAAAGAGCCGCTTCACGCTGCAGAGCCTGCCGGCCGAAGACTTCCCGCTGGTTCAGGAGTCGGCCAACTTCGGCCCGTCGTTCAGCGTGCCGCAAAAGACGCTCAAGAACCTGCTTTCGCAAGTCTCCTTTGCCATGGCGGTTCACGACATCCGCTACTACCTCAACGGCATCCTGTTCGTGGCCGAGGGCAAGCAACTGTCGCTGGTCGCCACCGACGGTCACCGCCTGGCCTTCGCCAATGCCACGCTCGACGTCGAAGTGCCGCGCCAGGAAGTGATCCTGCCGCGCAAGACCGTGCTTGAACTGCAGCGCCTGCTGTCGGATGCAGAAGGCTCGATCGAGATGCAGTTCGCCAGCAACCAGGCGCGCTTCAACTTCGGCGGCATGGAGTTCGTCACCAAGCTGGTCGAAGGCAAGTTCCCCGACTACAACCGCGTGATTCCCAAGGGCCACAAGAACAGCGTCACGCTGGGTCGCACCGCGCTGCTCGCTGCGCTCAACCGCACGGCCATCCTGACTTCCGACAAGTTCAAGGGCGTTCGCCTGAACATCGAACCCGGCACGCTGCGCATCGCCTCGAGCAACGCCGAGCAGGAAGAAGCGCAGGATGAACTCGACATCGACTATGGCGGCGACGCCATCGAGATCGGCTTCAACGTCAGCTACCTGATCGAGGCCCTGGGCAACATGAGCCAGGACATGGTGCGCATCGACCTGCAGGACTCCAACAGTTCGGCCCTGGTCACCATTCCGGACAACAACGACTTCAAGTACGTCGTGATGCCGATGCGGATCTGATCCGCGAAGAGACAACACCCCGCGCCGGCCCATGTCGCCGGCTGCACCTGTGGAGCCACTTGGCCCCACCCAATGCAAGAGTTTGAGGAAATCTGATGAGCACCGAAGAAGTGAAACCGGACGCACCGCGAGCCGATGGGGACGGCAGCGCGCAACCCGCCAACGCAAGCCCCGAGCAGGCCTTGCCACCTTCGGCCGACACCTACGGCGAAGGCTCGATCACGATCCTCGAAGGCCTCGAAGCGGTGCGCAAGCGCCCTGGCATGTACATCGGCGACACCTCCGACGGCACCGGCTTGCACCACCTCGTCTTCGAGGTGGTCGACAATTCCATCGACGAGGCGCTGGCCGGCTTTTGCGATGACATCGTCGTCACCATCCACACCGACAACTCCGTCTCGGTGGTCGACAACGGCCGCGGCATTCCCACCGGCGTCAAGATGGACGACAAGCACGAGCCCAAGCGCTCGGCTGCCGAAATCGCCCTGACCGAACTGCATGCCGGCGGCAAGTTCAACCAGAACAGCTACAAGGTGTCGGGTGGCCTGCACGGCGTGGGCGTGTCTTGCGTCAATGCGCTGTCCAAGATGCTTCGCCTGACGGTGCGCCGCGAAGGCAAGGTCCACACGCTGGAGTTCAGCCGCGGCCTGGTGCAGAACCGCATCATCGAAGAGCAGGGCGGAACGCCCGTCTCGCCGATGAAGATCACCGGTGAGACCGAGAAGCGCGGCACCGAAGTGCACTTTCTTCCCGACACCGAGATCTTCAAGGAAAACAACGACTTCCACTACGAGATCCTGAGCAAGCGACTGCGTGAGCTCTCGTTCCTGAACAACGGCGTTCGCATCCGCCTGGTCGACGAGCGCACCGGCAAGGAAGACGACTTCTCGGGCGCCGGCGGCGTCAAGGGCTTCGTGGAGTTCATCAACAAAGGCAAGACCGTCCTGCACCCGAACCCGTTCTACGCGGCGGGCGAGCGCGCAGCCGACACCTACGGTGGCATTCCCGGCACGCACATCGGCGTCGAAGTGGCGATGCAGTGGAACTCGGGCTACAACGAGCAGGTGCTTTGCTTCACCAACAACATCCCGCAGCGTGACGGCGGCACCCACCTCACCGGCCTGCGCGCCGCGATGACGCGGGTGATCAACAAATACATCGAAGAGAACGACCTGGCCAAGAAGGCGAAGGTGGAAGTCACCGGCGACGACATGCGCGAGGGCCTGTGCTGCGTTCTCAGTGTCAAGGTGCCCGAACCCAAGTTCTCCAGCCAGACGAAGGACAAGCTGGTCTCCAGCGAAGTGCGCGCACCGGTGGAAGACATCGTCGGCCGCCTTCTGTCCGACTACCTGCAAGAACGCCCGAGCGACGCCAAGATCATCTGCGGCAAGATCGTCGAAGCGGCCCGCGCCCGCGAAGCCGCGCGCAAGGCACGCGAGATGACGCGCCGCAAGGGCGTGCTCGACGGCATGGGCCTGCCCGGCAAGCTCGCCGACTGCCAGGAAAAGGATCCATCGCTGTGCGAGGTCTACCTGGTGGAGGGCGACTCCGCCGGCGGCTCGGCCAAGCAAGGGCGCGACCGAAAGTTCCAGGCAATCTTGCCGCTGCGCGGAAAGATCCTGAACGTCGAGAAGGCGCGCTACGAAAAGCTGCTGACCAGCAACGAAATCCTGACGATGATCACGGCGCTGGGCACCGGCATCGGCCGTGCAGGCGAAAGTGCTGGCAATGGCGGCGGCGCGGACGACTTCGACGTCAGCAAGCTGCGCTACCACCGCATCATCATCATGACCGACGCCGACGTGGACGGCGCGCACATCCGCACGCTGCTGCTCACGTTCTTCTATCGCCAGATGCCCGAACTGGTGGAGCGCGGCCACATCTACATCGCCCAGCCGCCGCTGTACAAGGTCAAGGTGGGCAAGGAAGAGCAATACCTCAAGGACGGTGCGGCGCTCGACGCCTTCCTGCTCAAGGTCGCGCTCAAGGATGCGAGCATCAGCACCGGCGGCGACAAACCCACCGTGATCGAAGGCGATACTCTGGCGGAGCTGGCGCGCAAGCACCAGTTGGCCGAGGCTGTCATCGATCGCCTGGGCGTCTTCATGGACGCAGAGGCATTGCGCGCCATCGCAGACGGCGTTGCGCTCGACCTGGACACCACGCCCGCGGCCGAGGCATCGGCAGTCGCGCTGCAGGCAAAGCTGCGCGAGATCAGCAGCACCGGCATTCCGGCCGAGGTGGCCAGCGAATTCGACGTACGCACCGACAAGCCGATCCTGCGCGTGAGCCGCCGGCACCACGGCAACATCAAGAGCAGCGTGCTCACGCAGGACTTCGTGCATGGCGCCGACTACGCGGCCCTGGCCGAGGCGGCCAGCACGTTCCGCAACCTGCTGAGCGAAGGCGCCCTGGTTCGCCGCGGCGAAGGCGAACGCGCCAAGGAAGAGCGTGTGAGCGACTTCCGTTCCGCCATGCGCTGGCTGCTGGCCCAGGCTGAATCGGCCACCTCACGCCAGCGCTATAAGGGGCTGGGCGAGATGAACCCGGCGCAGCTGTGGGAAACGACGATGGACCCGAACGTGCGCCGCCTGCTGCGCGTACAGATCGACGACGCCATCGAAGCCGACCACGTCTTCACGATGCTGATGGGCGATGAGGTGGAACCGCGCCGGGAGTTCATCGAGGCCAACGCGCTTCGGGCTGCGAATATCGACGTCTGATCGATTTGTAGGCGGCAGCAAAGTCTGGCCGCTTTAGAACCAAAGATTGGCCGCCCCCTATGTCTGACTCCTGCGTTGACAAGGGAGGCGCCCAGTTCTAGTCGTCGTAAGCGGGGATCGTGCGGCTTCGAGCGACGTGCCCGGCACAATCCTTTTCGCTCGCGAGTACAGGCATCACGAGCACGCGCATCTCACGGGGCAAAGGAACCGCAACAAGCGGGTAAAGCAAGTACCCGCCGCAGGCCAGCCCTGCGGCCGTTGCAGACCGTGCGTTCGCGAGGGCTGCGAGTTTCTGTCCTCAAACCATCCTTGTCTTGAGTTCGCCTTTCGCGCAAGCAGTCGCCCTTGCAATGACTGGCCAAGCAATCGGGCACGAGTTGCTTTCGCTCATCCACACCGTAGCTGACCACCATGGAGTACGGGGTCAGCGATGCGGGCATAGGCGTTGCGGAGCCCAACGACCGTAACGGGCCCATTGAATCGACTACTACTTTGTCCGGGCAGGCGCGAACCTAGAGTATTTCTCCACGGTACAGTGAGCCCAAAAGTGAAGGCTGCTTTGAAGCTGCCTCAAACGCTGCCCCGAGGCCCGTCGGCGCCACGCGGGTGCGGCCGAATCCGGCCAACTGCGGTCATCCGACGTGCGGCAGAATCGCGCCCCAGCCCGCATCACGAGGAGAAAGCGATGCTGATTGTTCTTGGTGGACTGCCGGGCACCGGCAAGACCACCATAGCGCGCAAATTGGTCGCTCGGTTGCCTGCTGCATATCTGCGCATCGATACCATTGAGCAAGCGCTGATGAAAGCAGGCGAATTGGACGAGGCGGGGGCCTCTCGGCTACGTTTTGGCCTACGAGCTGGCGAAATCCAACCTTGCGCTCGGAACCACTGTCATCGCCGATTGCGTCAATCCGCTAGCGGTCACCCGAAAGCATGGCGGGATGTGGCGTCGAGCGCATCGAAGGAATTGCTTGAGGTTGAGGTTGTGTGCTCGGACGCCGCGGAGCACCGCCGGCGCGTCGAGAGCCGGAAGGCCGAAATTCCGGAAGGCAGACTGCCGAACTGGGACGAGGTTCTGCGGCGCGAGTACGAGACCTGGACGTCCCAACGCCTAGTCATAGATTCGGCGCTTATCCCTGCGAGCGAGGCCGCGAACCTGATTTTTGAAAGCTCGCGTGTTCGGCCCCTCGCGGCGTGAGCAGCGGCAGAATCCGGCCAGGAGCGGTCGCCTGCCATCCCCGCAATCAAAAGGAGCAAACGTGGTCTTCCTCGCAATCACCCCCACCGGTCTGACGGAGGCGTTGCGTCTTGCAGCGGATTCGGGACGTTCGGTCTGGTGCGGCTCGGATGCCATCACAGAGGAAGACTACGGCGCTCGAAAGGAGAAAGGCCTGTCACGCTTCATCTACCCGCTGGGAGCGCGTGACCCGCTCATCTTGGAGGGCGCGCTCGATACCATCGACCAGCACCATCCCGGTGAGGTCGTTTGGGTTGAAGCAGCTACTCCCGCGGAGTGACCGTTCTCTCCCCAGACAGCCGCCACCGGCCATGAACAGACGTCGCCATCGCCGTCTCGATGGCGGCACATCCTCAAGTGTGGTGAGTGCGCACCAGAAGCCAGGCTGCGAGAATTCCTGGCCATACGGGCTGTCAGATGAACCGCTTCGTCACCATCACTACATCCAACATTACGGACTTCGCAGGCGTCTACCAGGAAGTCTTTAACTCCCCGCCTTGGAGCGATGGCTGGTCGCGTGACGCCGTCTTGGAGCGCCTCGAATCATTCGCCGAATTTCCTTCGTTCCTCGGATGGGGGCTCATTCGAGAGGGAAGTCCCGTTGGATTTGCGCTGGGGTGGGGCGAGCGCTGGGTGAATGGATGGACATTCCAATTGAAAGAGATGTGCATTACCCAACAATTCCAATCCAAAGGTCTCGGCCGGGCGTTGTTGGAAACGGCCACTAGTGAACTGCGTGGCCGAGGATTTCGAAGCATCAATCTAGTCACAGGCAGGTCTTCTCCAGCGGCCGCGTTCTACGAGCACGTGGGCTTTGGCGAGCAAGGACTGGTGAGCTTGCACAGAGACCTTTGATTTCTTTGTCGAGCAGTCACTGCTACGCCGTCCTGCCGGGGGCATTCCGTCAGAATCCGGCCACGTGCGGAAGTTCGTGCAACTACGCCACTAGGCACACATTGGTGCGTGCGGGCTAACCGAACGGTGCCAGGACCATGATGAAAACGCACTGGATTCGACCCCGCTCGCTGGCATCCGCATGACCGGCCCTGGTGCCACAGCGGCGACCCAGGCGATGTCAAAGGCAAGGTGGCTTCCGCTCGCTTGGTACGGTATGGGCCTCTTGTCGCTGGTTGTGAGTTTCCAGCTCGAATTCGCCCTTTCCACTCCAACTGAACTTGCCGCTGGACTTGGAAGCATCGGAATCGCGTTGTTCACATCCTTCTCAAGAGCCTGGTTGGACGCACTGGGGGCACAGCTAACGGCGACTAAGCGCAAAGCGATTTTGCTGATGATGCCAATCCTCTTGGCCTCGATGTGCTGGGCGAACCTATATGTTGCGTTGTTCGCGCTTCATATTGCGCTCGCGGAGCCCGGACAGATTGTCGTGACGCTGTCGACAAAGAGTGAGGCGAGTCCATATCGAAAATCTTGGACTACCTGCAAACAGTACGTGCGTTTCCGTGAACTCGCCGGGTATCCAGGAGGGAGGTTCTGTCTGCCCCGTCAGACATACGAAAAGGTGCAAGGCGGTGAGAAATTTCCAGCGCGCAGTTTGGTGTCGCCGTTGGGATACTCAATCGAACGCGTGGAGTTCCCAGCATAGACTCTCAAGTCGAAGTCCAGTCAGAGCGCATGGCGACTGTCGCGAGCGAAGGTCTGGTTTCCTGAGGTCGCTACTTCAGCAATGCGCCCGTTGCAGACATCCCACCTTCTCGAAAGCGGACCTTCGTTCAATGTCTGGAACGGAGCTTCAGGTACAGCCGCTTTGGGCACTGATCGGTCGTTTGACACAACGCAGCGGACCGACTCCTTTGTGCCCAATGCGGGCCTTGAGCTCCCCGGGAAGCGGGCGTTCAATGTGACCTTTGTTAGGGCACCTCGGTCCCCTGACAAATCGACGCGATCCTCGGTGTCAGTCTGCGCTAAGGCAGCTGGATGCCCGCATCCCTTGCGATGCCCTCGCGGGCCTAGCAAGGGCCACCCACCGCCAGCCGCCGTCGCGCACGCCCCGGACGAAGCCCGGGCCCGCCGAGAATCCAATGCCGTACATGAACATGAGAAACAGCAGGGATTTGGCGGTGTCGGACACGGGCACGTGCCAGAAGTTGCCGATCAGAACCCCCGCCAGCAAGGACCCCGTGACGGGCCCGAAGCCCACGCCTCCGATCTTGAACTTGCCAAGCCAA
>NZ_JASZYV010000001.1 GCF_030316895.1 Variovorax dokdonensis | reverse complement strand
TTGGCTTGGCAAGTTCAAGATCGGAGGCGTGGGCTTCGGGCCCGTCACGGGGTCCTTGCTGGCGGGGGTTCTGATCGGCAACTTCTGGCACGTGCCCGTGTCCGACACCGCAAAATCCCTGCTGTTTCTCATGTTCATGTACGGCATCGGGTTCTCGGCGGGACCGGGCTTCGTCCGGGGCGTGCGCGACGGCGGCTGGCGGTGGGTGGCCCTCGCCGTATGGATGCCTGTCGCCGGCCTGATGACCACCTATGCCCTGGCCCGGCTGCTCCATCTCGACCTGGGCTATGCCGCCGGCTTGATGTCGGGCTCGCTCACGGAATCGCCGGTGATCGGCACGGCCAGCGAGGCCATCCGGTCGCTGGCCTTGTCCGAAGAAGAAAAGCATCGGCTGATCGCCCAGATTCCTGTGGCCGACGCGCTGACCTACGTCTTCGGCACCTTCGGCGTGATCTTCTTTTGCTCCTACGTCGGTCCGCTGCTGCTACGGATCGATGTGAAAGCCGAGGCCATGGCGCTGGAAAAGCAGATGGGCTTCGAACGCCAAAGCCCCGGCATCGCGTCGGCGTGGCGCATGTTCGAAATGCGCGCCTACGAGTTGCTCGAAGGTTCGCTCGTAATCGGCAAGACCATCGAGCAGGTGGAGAGCATGGTGGCGGACGAGCGCATCTTCGTCGAACGCGTGCGCAGAGGCAGCGAGATCATCGAAGCATCGCCCGGGCTCGTCCTGCAGCAGGGCGACGTGGTGGCGGCCATCGGCCACCATGCCTCGCTGATCCGCGCCGTCGGCGACCGCAATCGGGAAGTGTTCGATCGGCCCCTGCTCGACGTCCCGTCGGCCACCTTCGACGTCGTCCTGCGCAACCGCAAGGTGGCCGGCAAGCCCCTGCAGCAGGTGCGCGACGAGACGCCCGACGTGCGGGGCGTCTTCGTCAAGGGCATACGGCGCGGCACCGAGCAGATTCCGGTCATGCCCGGTACGAGGCTCATGGTCGGGGACGTGCTCACGCTTCACGGCCTGGAGCCCGCAGTGCGGCGGGTGTGGCCCAGCCTGGGCGAGTTGCTGCCGCTGGGCAGCACCACGAACTACATGGCGCTGGGCCTGGCGATCTTCGCGGGGGCGTTGCTCGGCGTGGTTGTGGCGTTTCCGGCCGGAGGGGTCAAGATCGCCCTCGGCAGCAGCGTGGCGACCTTGTTGGTGGGCCTTGCCATGGGTTGGCGCAACTCCACGCATCCCACGTTCGGCGCCCTGTCCGCCGATGCCGCCGAGCTGATGAAGTCCATCGGACTGGCCGCCTTCGTCGCCATGATCGGGCTGAAGGCCGGGCCGGTGTTCGTCCAGGCCCTGCAGGACATCGGGCTGACCGTTTTCCTGGCCGGCATCGTGGTGACGTCCGTTCCGCTGGTCACCGGCCTGCTGTTCGGTCGCCATGTGCTGGGCCTCAACCCCATCCTCCTGCTGGGGGCCTTGGCCGGCGCCCAGACCATGACTGCCGGGCTGGCTGCATTGCAGGAGCGCTCCGAAAGCCCGGTGGCCGTCATCGGCTATTCCAGCACCGTTGCATTCGGCCACGTGCTGCTCTCCATCGGCGGGACCGTGCTGGTCTGGATGCTTGCCTGAGCCCGCCCCCCTCCCCTGACTCGCCCTGCTGCAGGGCATTTCCCCGGCTTCGCCCCCTACCGTAAGGAGGGGCGCGAGCGCCCCTTACTTTCCCAGAATCGGTCTCACCCTGATCGAGTCCCGTGCAGTGCATGGGCGGTCGGGGGCAATCACCTGCCCCACCCTTTGCCAAGAACAAGAGGAGACCCGTGCTTCTTCCACAAACCGCGGCCCGCCTGCGCGCCGACTGCCCCTTTCTTGCCCTTTCCGTCACCGCCACGGCCGTCCTGTTGCTGGCCTGCGCACCGGCCGCCCATGGCTTCGAGATCGACACCGGCAATCCCGACTTCGCGGTGCGCTGGGACAACACGGTGCGCTACAACTACGGCAACCGGGTCGAAGGCCGGGACCCGAAGATCGGCAACTCGCCGATCTCGGACGAAGGCACGTACAGCTTCGGCAAGGGCCACACGGTCACCAACCGCCTCGACCTGCTGAGCGAGTTCGACGTGACGTGGCGCAAGCGCTTCGGTGCCCGCGTGAGCGGCGCCGCCTGGTACGACGCCGCCTATGGGGACACCAGCCACGGCAACCCCAACCCGCCGCTCAACGCGATCCCCAGCTACATCAACAACCGCTACAGCGACTACACCAGCCGCTACTACGGTGGCCCTTCCGGCGAACTGCTCGACGCCTTCGTCTTCGGCGGCGTGGACATCGGCAACGTGCCGGTCAATGCCAAGCTGGGCCGCCATTCGCTGTACTGGGGCGAATCGCTCTTCCTGGCCGGCAACATGCACAGCGTGGCCTATGCGCAGAACCCGCTGGACCTGCAGAAGGGATTCGCCACGCCGGGCGTGGAAGCCAAGGAACTGTTCCGGCCGCTGAACCAAGTTTCGGCACAGGCCCAACTGACCGACGACCTGTCGATCGCCGGGCAATACATGCTGGAGTGGGATTCCTACCGCTACCCCGAAGGCGGCACCTACCTGGGGCCGGTGGATTTCGCCTTCAACGGGCCTGACCGGCAGTACATCTCGCCCGCACTGGGATTCGCGATGCGCGGCGATCCATCCGAGCCCAAGCAGCATGGCGAAGGCGGCCTGGCCGCACGCTGGAGCCCCGAGTGGCTCGACGGCACCATGGGCTTCTACTGGCGCCGGTTCGCCGACAAACTGCCGCAAACCTTCCTTACCAACGTGGGCCGTGGCGTCAGCCGGTACAACCTGATCTACGCCGACGACATCGACGTCTACGGCGTCAGCCTGGCGAAGAACATCGCCGGCATCAGCTTCGGCAGCGAGCTGTCCTACCGCCACAACACGCCGCTCAACAGCACGGTGCTGGGCATCGCGCCGGGCCTGCCAGCGCAGGGCGACACCAAGGGCCCGCGCGGCGACACCTACCACGGCCTGGTCAACGCCGTGGGCGTGCTGCCCAAGACGCCGCTGTTCGACACGGCCACCTGGGCAGCCGAACTGACCTGGTCGCAATGGGCCAAGGTCAACAGCGGCGCCAATCTCTTCTATGCCGAAGGCTACGCCGCCTGCGCCGGCAAGGACAAGTGGGACGGCTGCACCACCAAGAACTACGTGGGCGCGGGCCTGGCCTTCACGCCCACCTGGTTCCAGGTGTTCCCGGGCGTGGACCTGTCCATGCCGCTGACCTATGCGATCGGCCTGTCCGGCAACGCCGCGACCATCTTCGGCGGCAACCAGCACAACGGCAACTACAGCATCGGACTGGGCGTCGACGTGCGCCAGAAGTACCGCTTCGACCTCAAGTACATCGACTACCTCGGCGACTACCGATCCAACGCGACGGCCGTCACCAGCCAGAACGGCTTCACCACGCTGCTCAAGGACCGCGGCTTCGTGAGCCTGACCTTCAAGACCACTTTCTAAGGAGACAGACATGCGAATCACCCTCACGCTCGCCGCAGCGCTCGTGGCCGCGCAAGCCGGCATGGCCCACGCGGCCATCACGCCGGACGAGGCCAAGGCGCTGGGCAGCACGCTCACGCCCGTCGGCGCCGAAAAGGCCGGCAACAAGGACGGCACCATTCCCGCCTACGCCGGCGGCCTGACCAAGGCGCCCGCCGACTTCAAGCCCGGCGACGGCATTCGCCCCAACCCCTACGCCGGCGAGAAGCCGCGGCTGGTGATCGACGCCAAGAACATGGCCGAGCATGCCGACAAGCTCACCGAGGGCACCAAGGCGCTGCTGCAGAAGTACCCGACGTTCCGCGTCGACGTCTATCCGACGCACCGCACCGTCGCCTTTCCCAAGTTCGTCGTCGACAACACGGCGGCCGCTGCCGTGCAGGCGAAGACGAACAACGACGGCCGCTCCATCGAGGGCGTGCATGCGGGCTTTCCGTTCCCCATCCCCAAGACAGGCTACGAGGCGATGTGGAACCACCTCGTGCGCTTCAATGGCCAGTCCTACGAGGCCAAGTACCGCAACATCAACGTCGATTCGAGCGGCCGCCCGACGTTGGCCACCGAAGGCGTGAGCGTCCAGGAGTTTCCGTTCTGGAACGTGGGCAAGCCCGAGGCCGACATCTACTGGCGCATCAAGCTCACCTACACCGGACCCGCCCGCCGCGCCGGCGAGGCGTTGATGCTCGTCGACCCGCTGGACGTGGGCAACAAGGAACGCCGCGCCTGGTCCTACCTGCCGGGCCAGCGCCGCGTCAAGGTCGCGCCCGATCTGGCCTACGACACGCCCAACCCAGGCACCGCCGGCGCCACCACCTTCGACGACACCTTCATCTTCAACGGCTCGATGGATCGCTTCGACTTCAAGCTGGTGGGCAAGAAGGAGATGCTCGTGCCCTACAACGCCTACGCGGCCGTCTACCAATCGAAGCAGGACGAACTGCTGCAGCCCAACCATCTGAACCCCGACCTCGTGCGCTGGGAGCTGCATCGCGTCTGGGTGGTTGAAGCCACCCTGCGCGAAGGCAAGCGCCACGTCTATGGCAAGCGCACCTTCTACCTGGACGAGGATTCGTGGGCGGCGCTGGCTTCGGACAACTTCGATGCGCGTGGCCAGCTCTATCGCGCCGGCTTCGCCTACATGGCACCCAGCTACGACCTGCCCGCGCCATACACCGACATGTTCGGGCACTACGACTTTGTATCGCGCGTCTATTCGCTCACCGGCTTCATTGCCGAGACTGGCGGCCTTCGCCACACCAAGCCGCTGAGCGACCGCGAGTGGACGGCCGATTCGCTCGCCGGCAGCGGCGTGCGCTGAGGGCAAGGCCATGGAACTGCGCAGCGCCCTGCGGCCCCTGCTGGTTGGGCTGGGCACCCTGGTCGTGGCAGGCGGCGCCGGCTGGGCGCTTGCCGCCGCCGACGACGCCGGCAGCACCACGGCCGTGCGGCAAGCACGCCCTGTGCGTGACGTGCTCGACACCCCGGCGGCCCCGAGCGTCCTGGCTTCGCGCACGCTGCACAACGGCCTGGCACGCGCTGGCGACCGCATCATCTCGGTCGGGCAGCGCGGACACATCGTGTACTCGGACGATGACGGCCAGCACTGGACCCAGGCCGAAGTGCCCGTCAGCAGCGACCTGGTGGCAGTGCACTTTCCAACGGCCGCCGATGGCTGGGCGGTGGGTCATGACGGCGTCGTGCTGCATACGAGCAATGGCGGCCAGTCATGGTCCGTCCAGCTCGATGGCAGGAGCATCGACCCGGGCAAGGCCGAGGATCCCTTCCTCGACGTGTGGTTCCGAGACGCGCGCCATGGCTATGTGGTCGGCGCCTTCGGCATGGCCTATCGCACCACCGACGGCGGCGCGCGCTGGACGCCCATCACGGCCAACCTGGACAACCCCAAGGGCCTGCACCTCTATGCCGTGCGCGGCATCGGGCAGGACGTGTACATCGCCGGCGAACAAGGCCTGTTGCTCAAGCAGCCTGCCGGCGAAGCCAGGTTCCAGTCCATCGAGCTGCCTTACAAGGGCACGCTGTTCGGCCTGACCGGCGCCGACCAGACCGTGATCGTCCATGGCCTGCGCGGCACCGTGCTGCGCAGCGGCGACAGCGGCCGGCAATGGCAGCAGGTGCCTACCGGGCTGCAAGTGGGCCTGACCGGCAGCACCCGCGGCGCCAAGGGCCAGTATTTCATCGTCAGCCAGGCCGGGCACCTTCTGGCCAGCCACGACGACGGCGCCACGTTCCAACCCTTGCCGATCAAAGGCATTCCCCCGGCGGCCGCCGTGGCCGCAGCCGCCCACGGCACGCTGGTCGTCGCCGGACCGCGCGGCGTCCTGCCATTGCAGTTGCCCTGAACCGGGCAGCCGGAGACCCTCTCATGCACTCCCCTTCCCCGCGCACGGGCGCGGCGGCACAGATCGCCTCGCTCTCCGAATTCGACACCCGCTCCGGCTCGCGCCTGGAGCGCATGGTGTTCAACCACCGCCTGGCGGTGATCGTCTGCTGCGCGCTTGCCACGATCGTGCTCGCCCTGACGGCCTGGACGCGACTGGGCCTGAACGCCAGCTTCGAGAAGATGCTGCCGCGCAGCCATCCCTACATTCAGAACTACCTCGCACATCGCGCGGACCTGCGGGGCCTGGGCGATTCGCTGCGCATCGTGGTGGAGAACAAGAAGGGCGACATCTATTCGCCGCAATACCTGGACGCGCTCCGGCGCCTGCAGGACGAACTGTTCCTCACGCCCGGCGTCGACCGCGCCTGGCTCAAGTCACTGTGGGCGCCGGGCGTGCGCTGGACCGAAGTCACCGAGGAAGGCTTTCGCGGCGGCCCTGTGATGCCGGACAACTACGACGGCTCGGCGCGCGCCACCGAACAGCTGCGTGCCAACATCGCCCGCGCCGGCGTGGCCGGCAGCCTGGTCGGCAACGACTTCAAGTCCAGCATGATCATCGTGCCCTTGCTCGACAAGGACGCACAGACGGGCCAGCGCATCGACTACCGCGCCCTCTCGCACGCGCTCGAAGACATGCGCGTGCGCTACGCAACCGACGCCCAGGGCCAACCTACCGGCATCGAGATCCACATCGTCGGCTTTGCCAAGTTGGTGGGCGATCTGATCGACGGGCTGCACCAGGTGGCGCTCTACTTCGCCATCGCCGCGCTGGTGGCGGCCCTCATCCTCTATGGCTACACGCGCTGCCTGCGCAGCACGGCTTTGGTGCTGGGCTGCTCGCTCGTGGCGGTGGTGTGGCAGCTGGGACTGGTGGCGGCTTTCGGCTTCGAGCTCGACCCGTATTCCATCCTGGTGCCATTCCTGGTCTTCGCCATCGGTGTGTCGCACGGTGCGCAGAAGATGAACGGCATCATGCAGGACATCGGCCGCGGCGCGCATCGGCTGGTGGCCGCGCGCTATACCTTCCGTCGGCTCTTCCTGGCCGGCCTTACCGCACTGGTGGCCGACGTGGTGGGCTTTGCGGTACTCATGGTCATCGACATTCCGGTCATCCGCGAACTGGCGCTGTCTGCCAGCCTGGGCGTGGGCGTGCTCATCTTCACCAACCTCATCCTGCTGCCGGTGCTGCTCTCGCGCGTGGGCGTGAGCTCCGCTGCCGCAAGACGCAGCCTGCGCGACGAGCAGGAGGACGGCGGCCCCGGCCAGGGCCGAGTGCTTGCGACGCTGGTGCGCTTTACCGAACGCCGCTGGGCGATCGGCACACTGGCCGCGACGGCCGGGCTGCTGGTGCTCGGCCTGGCGGCCAGCATGCATCTGAAGATCGGCGACCTGGACGCCGGCGCGCCGGAGCTGCGCCCGCAGTCGCGCTACAACCGCGACAACGCCTACATCGCGGCCAACTATTCGCTGTCCAGCGACACCTTCGCCGTCATCGTCAAGACCGACAAGGAAGGGTGCCTGCGCTACGACACGCTCGTCGAGGCGGACCGCCTCGCCTGGGCGCTGCAGCAGGTGCCCGGCGTGCAGACCACCGTGTCGCTGGCCAATGCGGTCCGCCAGATCACCGCCGGCAGCAACGAGGGCAGCCCCAAGTGGCTGACCATCGCGCGCAACCAGGACGTGCTGAACTACGGCGCCCAGCAGGCCAGCGTGAACAACCCGGAGCTGTTCAACACCGACTGCTCGGTGATGCCGGTCATCGCCTACCTGGCCGACCACCGCGCCGACACGCTGGAGCGCGTGGTGGCGGCCAGCGCCCAGTTCGCCGTTGCGCACAGCAATGACGAGCGCCGGTTCGCCCTGGCCGCCGGCAGCGCCGGCATCGAGGCGGCCACCAACATCGTCGTGCACAAGGCATGGAACCAGATGCTCGTGCTGGTCTATGCGGCCGTGATCGCCCTTTGCTTCATCACCTTCCGCAACTGGCGGGCGGTGGTCGTCGCCGTCGTGCCGCTGGTCGTGACCTCGGTGCTGTGCGAGGCGCTGATGGTGGCACTGGGCATTGGCGTGAAGGTGGCCACGCTGCCGGTGGTGGCCCTGGGCGTGGGCATCGGCGTGGACTACGCGCTCTACCTGTTGAGCGTGCAACTGGCCGAGCAGCGCGCCGGCGCGACGCTGGCCCAGGCCTACGGCCGCGCGCTGCGCTTTACGGGCAAGGTGGTCGCGCTGGTGGGCATCACGCTGGCGGCGGGCGTGCTGACCTGGGCCTTCTCGCCCATCAAGTTCCAGGCCGACATGGGCATTTTGCTGGGCTTCATGTTCCTCTGGAACATGGTGGGCGCGGTGGTGCTGATTCCGGCGCTCTCTCACTTCCTGCTTCAGCCCAAGGCACGCGCCCCGGCCGCGCAGCAGGATTCGATCGGGCATGCGGCCGCGCAGGCCTGAGCCGACGGTCGGCCTTGGACATCGTTTGTTGCACGATCATCAAACTTGTTGAGCGCTTTGACCTCAAGAACCCATAGAGTGCGGCCACCGCTTCTTTGGAGCTCACCATGGTTGATCGGAAGGTCGGTCTTAGGGCCATCGCCGCGATGGCGGTGACGGTCTTCACGGGCACGCTCGTCCAGGCGCAGGACAGCCTCCCATTTCCACCGCGCAAGTCCGGCAGCACGGCGGGCCCCACCATGCAGTCGTCGGTGTACAAGCCGCTGCCGCAGCCCCAGCGACTGCCGGGCGATGCGCCCAATGTGCTCATCATCATGCTCGACGACGTCGGCCCGGCGCTGCCCGACACGTATGGTGGCGACATCCACACGCCAACGCTGACGCGCATCTCCAAGAGCGGCATTTCGTACAACCGCTTCCACAACGCCGCCATGTGCTCGCCCACCCGCGCGGCGTTGCTCACGGGGCGCAATCACCACCGGGTGGGCTTCGGGCAGATTGCCGAACTGGCCAACGACTGGGACGGCTACTCGGGCCGCATTCCGCCCACCACCGCCAGCGCCGCCAAGGTGCTGGGCTACTACGGCTACAAGACAGCCGCCTTCGGCAAGTGGCACAACACGCCGGCCGAAGAGACCACGCAGCAGGGGCCGTTCGACCTCTGGCCGACCGGACGGCTGGTGGGCTTCGACTACTTCTACGGCTTTCTGGCCGGCGAATCGTCCCAGTGGGAGCCGGCCGTAGTCGAGAACACCGTGCGCCTGCCCGCACCGCACAGGAAGGACTACCACTTCACCGAGGACATGACCGAGAAGGCCCTGAAGTGGATGCGCCAGCACCAGGCGGTCAGCCCCAAGGAGCCCTTCTTCATCTACTGGGCGCCCGGTGCGTCGCACGGGCCGCATCACATCTTCAAGGAGTGGGCCGACAAGTACAAGGGCAAGTTCGACGAAGGCTGGGACGTCATGCGCGAGCGCATCTTCGCCAGGCAGAAGGCACTGGGCTGGGTGCCGCAGGAAACTCAGCTCACGACGCGCCCCCAGAGCCTGGCCGCATGGAAGGACATTCCCGAAGACGAAAGGCCATTCCAGCGCCGGTTGATGGAAGTCTTTGCCGGCATGACCGAACACGCCGACACGCATGCCGGCCGCCTGATCGACGAACTCGAGAGCCTGGGCATCCGCGAGAACACGCTCGTGATCTACATCTGGGGCGACAACGGCTCTTCGGCCGAAGGCCAGAACGGCACCATCAGCGAACTGCTGGCGCAAAACGGCATCCCCACCCAGATCAAGGACCACATCCGTGCCCTCGACGAACTGGGCGGCCTGGATGTGCTGGGCACCAACAAGGTCGACAACATGTACCACGCGGGCTGGGCCTGGGCGGGCAGCACGCCGTTCCAGGGAACCAAGCTCACCGCTTCGTACCTGGGCGGCACGCGCACGCCCATGGCGGTGTCGTGGCCCAAGACCATCAAGCCCGATGCGGCCATTCGCACACAGTTCCACCACGTGAACGACATCGTTCCGACCATCTACGACGTGGTGGGCATCCAGCCGCCCAAGCTGGTCGACGGCGTGACGCAGGAGCCACTGGACGGCGTGAGCCTGCGCTACACCTTCGCCGACGCGAAGGCGGTCGAACGCAAGAAGACGCAGTACTTCGAGGTGATGGGCAGCCGGGCCATCTACCAGGACGGCTGGATGGCATCGGTCTTCGGCCCGCGCACGCCCTGGGAGCCGGGCCTGCCGCCGAGCATCATGAGCTGGTCGCCCGAGAAGGACACGTGGGAGCTTTATGACCTGTCGAGCGACTACGCGCAGGGCAAGGACCTCGCTACAGCGAACCCGCAGAAGGTGACCGATCTCAAGAAGGTCTTCGACGAACAGGCCCTGGCGAACAAGGTCGATCCGGTGGGCGGCGGCTTGTGGTCGATCCTGCATCCGCAGTACGCACCGACGAATCCGGCCACGGAGTTCGCCTACAACCAGGACGTGGTGGGCATACCGGAATTCGCCGGCCCCAAGGTGGGTGCGCGCAGCAGCCTCGTGACGATGGAGGTCGACCTCAAGTCCGATTCGAGCGGCGTGCTGTATGCCTTGGGCGCCATCTCCGGCGGTCTGGCGCTGTGGGTGGACAAGGGCAAGCTCAGCTATGAATACAACCTGTTCGAGATCCAGCGCACGCGCATCGAATCGCAAGGCCCGCTGCCCGAAGGCAAGGTGAAGATCGAGGTGGAGTCGCGCATGGCCGAGGCCAAGCGGGCTTCGGCGATGGACGTGTCCATCCGCGTCAACGGGCAGGAAGTGGCCAAGGGCCGCGTGCCCGTCACCGCATCGCTGGCCTTTACCGCCAACGATGCGTTCGACGTGGGCATCGACAGTTACTCGCCGGTGTCGCTGGCCTACTTCGATCGGGCGCCGTTCAAGTTCAACGGACGGATCGGACAGGTGAACATCCGATACCTGTAGCTCGCCCGCCGAGGCGGCACGCGGCGCTTCCTCGCCACGGTGCGCACCGTGGCTCCGAATCCATGAATCCTACTTTGGTCGGATTCACAGCGCCCCCGGCGCCACGCAAGCTTGGCATCCGTGCCTCCTTGCAGCGGCGCCCATGAATCACGCACCACCACACTCCCCACCGAAGGCGTCGGACGCGCCTTCCGTGCGCGTGGACGCGGTGGCAGGCCTCACCGCAGCAGCTGTCGTGCTGCCCAAGGCCATGGCCTACGCAACCGTGGCAGGGTTGCCCGTCTCGGTGGGCCTCTATACGGCCCTGGTTCCGATGCTGGTCTATGCCCTCATGGGCTCGTCACGCGTGCTCAGCGTCAGTTCGACAACCACGCTGGCCATCCTTGCCGGCACTCAGCTTGCTCAGGTGGCGCCCGATGGCGATCCGGCTCGGCTCGTCAGCGCGACCGCCACGCTCGCGGCGCTGGTGGGTGTGGTGCTTCTGGCCGCACGCCTGTTGCGCCTGGGCTTTGTCGCGAACTTCATTTCCACGCCGGTACTGACCGGCTTCAAGGCCGGCATCGGGCTGGTGATCGTCATCGACCAGATTCCGAAGCTGCTGGGCATTCACATCGACAAGCAGGGCTTCTTCCTCGATGTCGCCAGCATCGTGCAACACCTGCCCCAGACTTCGTGGCTGACGCTGGCACTGGCCGCCGCCACCTTCGTGGTGCTGATCGGCATGGAGCGGCTCTGGCCGCATTCGCCTGCCCCGCTGGTCGCGGTGGGCGGCGCCATCGCAGCGTCCTGGTACTTCGGTCTGCAGGGCATGGGTGTGTCGACCGTCGGGCTGATTCCGCAAGGCATTCCCAGGCCGACATGGCCGGATCTCAGCCTGGTCGCCGAACTGGCACCCGGCGCCGTCGGCATTGCATTGATGAGCTTCACCGAGACGATCGCAGCCGGGCGTGCTTTCGCGCTGGCGTCCGACCCGCCGATCGACGCCAACCGCGAGCTGGTCGCCACCGGCTGTGCGAACCTGGGCGGCGCGTTGCTGGGCGCCATGCCGGCGGGCGGCGGAACTTCGCAGACCGCGGTGGTCCGCTCGGCCGGCGGCCGGTCGCAGAAGGCGTCGCTCTTCACCGCAGGCGCGGCGATGGCCACCATGCTGGTGCTGGCGCCGCTGCTCGGCCAGCTGCCCAACGCCACGCTGGCGGCCGTGGTGATCGTCTATTCGGTGGGCTTGATCGATCCCGCGGAGTTTCGTGCCATCCGCGGCGTGCGCTCGATGGAGTTCCGATGGGCACTGGTGGCCTGCGTGGGCGTGCTGGTGTTCGGGACGCTCAAGGGGATCGTGGTGGCCATCATCGTGTCGATGATCGGGCTGGCCAGCCAGACGGCAGACCCTCGCGTGTCGGTGGTCGCGCGCAAGCGCGGCACCGATGTGCTGCGCCCTCTATCTCCCGACCATCCCGACGACGAGCTGTTCGACGGCCTGCTGATCGTGCGGCCCGAAGGCCGTCTGTTCTTCATGAACGTGCAGGCCGTTCGCCAGCGGCTTCAGGCCCTGGTCGCCGAGCACCGGCCAAAGGTGCTCGCGCTCGACCTCAGCCGGGTGCCTGACATCGAGTATTCCGCCTTGCAGGCATTGATCGAAGGCGAGAAGAAGATGACCGAGTCCGGCATCGTGGTCTGGCTCGTCGGCATGAACCCGAGCGTGCTCGAGGTGGCGCGCCATGCGGGCATCGACCAGCGCCTTGGCCCCGAGCGCATGCTGTTCAACGCCCGCGAAGCCATCGCGCAGTATCAGCGGCTGTATCTCACTCCGGCTTGAAGCCGACCGACTGCAGCACCTGACCGACCCGCTGAGAGTCGGCGGCCAGCGAAGCCGACAACGCCTGCGGGCTGCGCTCTTCACCCAGCTCCAGGCCGCTGTCGAGCAGCCGCTCGCGCAAGCCCGGCTGGGCCAGCGCCTTGCGCACCGCATCGCGCTGCGCGGCCTTGATGGGTGCAGGCACGTCGGGCTTGGTCCACAGGCCCATCCACGACTGCGCAGTGAGCGTCGGGTAGCCCAGTTCGGCAAAGGTCGGCACGTCTGGCAACAGCGGCGAGCGCTGCGGCGTGCTCACGGCAAAGGCCTTGATCTTTCCGGACTTGATGAGCGGCAGCGATGTCGGCATGCCGTCGAACATCAGCGGCACGTGGCCGCCCATCACGTCCGTCAGCGCCGGGGTCGACCCCTTGTAGCCCACGTGCGTCATGTCCAGGCCGGCGGCCTTGTTCAATTGCAGGCCCAGCACATGGGACATGGTGCCCGCGCTGTACGAGGCATAGCTCACCGCGCCGGGTTGCCGCTTGACCCATTCCAACAACTGCGCGAAGGTCTTCGCCGGCACCGTGGGCGCGCCCACCATCACCAAGCCGCCATGTCCCAGCTCGGCCACGGGCTCGATCTCCTTGAACATGTCGTTCTTGAGCTTCATGACGTGCGGGATCTCGCTCACCAGCGAATTCACGCCCACCAGCAAGGTGTAGCCATCATGCGGCGACTGGCTCAGGTCGCTGACCGCAAGCACCCCACCCGCCCCCGGCTTGGGGTCGACCACCACCGGCTGGCCGCTCTGCTTGGCCAACGCGTCGGCAAACAGGCGTGCCACGATGTCGGCCGTGCCGCCGGCCGGGCCGGCGACGATCACGCGCACTGTCTTTTGGGGCCACTTGGGCGCCGTCTGCGCATGGGCCGCGCCGAACATCGCCGGCCCCAGGCAGCCGAGACCGGCCAGGCCCGCCAGTTGAAGAATGCGTCGTCTCTGTTGACTTGCTTGCATGTCGTTCTCTCTTTTTTCAGGATGCCCAATGCAGCAACGCAAGGGCCAGTATGGCGAGAAATGCGGTTTCGCCAACCATGAGCAGCACCGGCTTCAGCCCCACGCTCGCCAGGTCGCGAAGCTGCGTCTTCATGCCGATGGCGGCAATGGCCGCGACCAGGCACCAGCGCGAGACATCGCCGCCCGCCTCGGCCAGCGCGTGTGGCACCCAGCCAGTGCTGTTGACAGCCACGAGCAGCGCAAATGCCACGGCAAACCAAGGCAACAGCGGCGGGCGCGCCTGCCCTGCCTGCTGGCCGGCGGCGCGCGAACACAGCACCGCGAACACGATCACCGGCAGCAACATGCCGACGCGCATCAGCTTCACGAAGGTGGCGACGTCGCCGGTTTCCTTCGACATGCCGTAGCCGGCCCCCACCACCTGGGCCACGTCGTGGATGGTGGCGCCCAGGAAGATGCCTGCCGCATGTTCGCCCAGGCCCAAGGCTCGCGCGATCATCGGGTAGACGATCATGGCCAGCGTGGACAAGGCCGACACGCCCACGACAGTGAACAGCGTGGCGCGCTCCTTCTGCGGATGCGCCGGCAATGCGGCTGCCAGGGCCATCGCGGCCGACGCGCCGCAGATCGCCGTGGCGCCTCCGCTCAGCAGCCCGAACAAGGTCTGGAAGCCCATGATCCGCGCCACCAGCATCGACACGCCGATGGTCAGGATCACCGACACCACCACCAGCGCGACCGGGTGCCAACCCAGTTCCGCGATCTGGCCCGCAGTGATGCGCAAGCCCAGCAGCGCCACGCCCCAGCGCAGCACCTGCCGGGCGGTGAACTCGATGCCTGACTTGCACGGTCCGTCTTGCGAGAGGAAGTTCATCGCCAACCCAAGGATCAGCGCGAACAGCATCACCGGCGCGCCGTAGTGCTGGGACAGGAAGGTAGAGGCCGCCGCCACGACGGCGCAGGCCAGCACGCCCGGGAACAGGCTGCGGCCCAGTGCAGGCCAGGCCGAGATCGACAGCGTTGCCATGGCGCCCTCAGACCTCGGCCAGCAGATGGTCGCCGTAGGCTTCGCGCAGCAGGTTCTTCTGCACCTTGCCCGTTGCGCCAAGGGGAATGCGATCGACGAACACCACGTCGTCCGGCGTCCACCAGCGCGCGATGCGCCCTTCGTAGAAGCCGATCAGCTCTTCGCGCGTCAGCGACTGGCCCGGCTTTCTCACCACCACCAGCAGCGGCCGTTCGTCCCACTTGGGGTGGCGCGCCGCGATGCACGCGGCCAGCTCCACGGCGGGATGCGCCATGGCGATGTTCTCCAGGTCGATCGAGCCGATCCATTCGCCACCCGACTTGATCACATCCTTGCTTCGATCGGTGATCTGCATGAAGCCGTCGGCATCGATGGTCGAGACGTCGCCGGTGGGGAACCAGCCATCGACCAGCGGTCCCGCACCCTCGCCCTTGAAGTAGCCCGAGATGACCCATGGGCCGCGCACCATCAGCTCGCCCGCGGTCTTGCCATCGTGCGGCAACTCGGCGCCATCGGGTCCGACGATCTTCATGTCCACGCCGAAGACCGAACGGCCCTGCTTGGACTGGATGGCCATGCGTGCTTCATCGTCCAGCGCGAGGTGCTGCGGCTTGAGCGTGCACACCGTGCCCACCGGGCTGAGCTCGGTCATCCCCCAGGCATGCAGCACCTGCACGTCGTAGCGCTGCTGGAAGGCGCGCATCATCGCCGGCGGGCAGGCCGAGCCGCCGATGATGGTCCGGCGCATCGTGCGAAAGCCCAGGCCATTGCCTTCCACATGTGCCAGCAGCCCTTGCCACACGGTGGGCACGCCGGCCGACAGCGTGACGCATTCGGACTCGAACAGCTCGTACAGCGACTTGCCGTCCAGCCAAGGCCCGGGAAAAACCAGCTTGGCGCCCACCATGCAGGCGACGTACGGCAAGCCCCAGGCGTTGACGTGGAACATCGGCACCACCGGCAGGATGACGTCTTTGGCCGAGCAGTCGAGTGCATCCGGCAACGCCGCGGCGTAGGTGTGCAGCAGCGTGGAGCGGTGACTGTAGAGCGCGCCCTTCGGATTGCCGGTGGTGCCGGAGGTGTAGCACAGCGACGATGCAGCGCGTTCGTCGAACACCGGCCACTGGAACTGCGACGAATGCGCATCGATCAGGTCTTCGTAGCACAACAGGCCCGGCACCTTGCTTGCCTTGGGCATGTGCTCGCGGTCCGTCATCACGACGAAGGCGCGGATGGTCTTCACGCGCGCGGCCACGGCCTCGATCAGCGGCAGGAAGCTCAGATCGAAGAACAGCACCTGATCTTCCGCATGGTCCGCGATCCAGGTCACCTGGTCGGGATGCAGGCGCGGGTTGAGCGTGTGCAGCACGGCGCCGGAGCCCGACACCGCGTAGTAGAGCTCCATGTGGCGGTAGCCGTTCCAGGCCAGCGTGGCGACGCGGTCGCCCTGCCCGATGCCTTGCGCGGCCAGCGCATTGGCAAGCCGGCGCGAGCGCTCGGCCAGTTCACGGAAGGTGTAGCGGTGGATGTCGCCCTCCACGCGCCGCGAGACGATCAACTGGTCGCCGTGATGGCGCTCCGCATGGGTGAGCAGGGAGGAGATCAGCAGCGGCTGATCCATCATCAATCCGTTCATGAAAGTGTTCCGTAGGTCGTTGAGGTGCGGGTCATGCAGGCATGCCCTGCGCTTCGCCGGTGCCGGCGGCGTGCTCGCCGATGGCATCGGTTTGGCTGGCCAGCTGGAGGTCGGCCTCGTAGTTGCGGCTGGCGGCCATGAAGCCGGCGGCTGCCAGCAAGCCGAACACGGGCATCACCGTCAGGGCGTGTTCCAGGCTCCAGGCGTCGGACAGAAGCCCGGCGATGAAGGGCCCGGCAGCCAGCCCCAGCAGGTTCTGGAACAGCGACATCACCGATGCGCCGGTGGCCCGGATGCCGGGGTGCACCACATCGATGACCGCCGCCGCCACCACGCCCACGCTGCAGGTCATGAGAAAGCCCCCCACGGCGAAAAGCGCGAACTGCATCGGCTTGGTGAGCACCACGCCAAGGTGCTGCGCGCCGAAGGCCATCGCCAGCACCGCCGACGAGGCCACGCACACGAATGCGGTCAGGTGCAGCTTGGCGCGCGGACGCGTCCGGCCGGCCCGATCGGCCAGAGCCCCCCACGCGACGCTGCCCAAGGCGCCGCACAGCACCACCAGCGATGCGCGCACTGCCGCCTGGTCGGGCGCCAGGCCATGCAGGCGGTTGAGGTAGCTCGGCAGCCAGGCCCAGACGGCCGACACCAGGATCAGTTGCGCCGGAGCGGCCAGGCACAGCCACAACAGCGTGCGACAGCGCATCAGCCGCCGCACGATGGCGCCAGCGGCCCCGCGGGTGCTTGACGTGGCGCGCTCGAGTCGGGGGTTGAGCGCCACCGTGCGGTAGTCGCGCACCTTCCAGTACAAGAGCGCCAACACCAGCCCCGGAACTCCGACGATGCCAAAGGCGGCCTGCCAGCCCCAGCGCGCCGCGATCAGCCCGCCCAGCATGACGCCCAGCACCGAGCCGACCGAAGCACAGGCAAAGAAGGCGGCCATCAGCGCCCCGCGCATGCGCGCGGGAAAGTGGCTGGCGATCAGCGCCGCGCCCACCGAGCCGTAGCCTGCCTCACCCAGGCCGACCAGCGCGCGCGCCGCCAGCAGTTGGCTGTAGTTGCGCGTGAACATGCAGGAGATGCTGGCCAGACTCCACACGGTCGCCATCACCACGATGCTCTTGACGCGGCTGAACCGGTCGGCAACGAGCGCCACCGGAATCGCGCCCAGCGCCACCGTCACCGAGACCGCCGAGACGAGCGCGCCGAGCTGCTTGTCGGACAGTCCCCAGTCCTGCTTGAGGTGCGGGAAAAGGGAAACGATCACCTGCCGGTCGATGTAGTCGACCATCATCAGTGCGATGGTCATGGCGAAGGCGAACCAGGCCTGGCGCGGGCCGGCGAGGTAGCCGTCCGCCTGGGGCCTGGCGCCCTGTGCGTGCAAGTCCATGATGGCCTCCGCTCAGGGCACCAGCACCGTCGCGCCGGTGGTGGCGCGCGATTCGAGCGCGCGATGCGCCTCGCCCGCATCGGCCAGCGCAAAGCTCTGCTTCGGTTCGCTCACGATGCGGCCGGCCTCGACGTGGCCGAACAGCTCATCGGCCATGGCGAGCATGTGCGAGCGCGGCGTGATGTAGTGCACCATCGCCGGCCGCGTGACCCAGATCGAGCCCTTCACGGCCAGGGTCATGGTGTCGATGACCACGGGGCCCGAGCTGGTGCCGTTGCTCACCAGCACGCCGCGCGGTTGCAGACTGTCGAGCGAGGCTTCCAGCGTGTCCTTGCCCACCGAGTCGTAGACGACCGGCACGCCCTTGCCGTCGGTGATCTCGCGCACCCGCTGGGCGATGTTCTCGCGCGAGGTCACGATGGTGTGGGTGCAGCCGTTGGCCTTGGCGATGGCGGCCTTTTCGTCGGTGCTGACGGTGCCGATCATCGTCACGCCCAGCGCGCGCGCCCATTGGCAGGCGATGAGGCCCACGCCCCCGGCCGCCGCGTGATAGAGGATGGTTTCGCCGCCCTTGAGCGGATAGACCTGACGGAACAGGTACTGCGCCGTCATGCCCTTCATCATCAGCGTGGCGGCCGTGCGGTCCGAAACACCGTCGGGCAGTGGAATGAGCACCTCGGCCGGCATCACCCGCACCTGCGCATATGCGCCCTGGGGGCCGATCAGGTAGCCCACGCGATCGCCCACGCGGATGTCCTTCACGCCGGGGCCCACGGCCTCCACCACGCCCACCGCATCGGAGCCGATGCCATTGGGCAGCGGCAGTGGATAGCGCCCGGTGCGAAAGTAGATGTCGATGAAGTTGACGGCGATGTAGGTGTGGCGCACACGCGCCTGGCCCGGGCCGGGCTCGCCGACCTCGATGCTTTCCAGCCGCAGCACTTCGGGTCCGCCGGTCTCATGAATGCGAATGGCCTTGGCCATGATGTGTCTCCTTGTCTTGGTTGGCGGGCGCGGCGCGCCGCGCCTCAGCCGGCTGCCAGCTCGGCGATGAACGATTCCGCCCGGGGCCATGGGCCGAAACCGGAAGCGGGGTTGAGGTGGCCGACCGCGCCCAGGTCGACGAGTCGGCTGCCCCACGCCTCGGCCAACGCGACCACGCGCTCGTAGCGGGCCAGCGGGTCGTCACGGCTGGCGGCCACGATGCTGGCGAACGGCAGTCGGCTGCGCGGCACCGGCAGCCAGCCGTTTGCCTCCAGACGCGCCATGGTGGGATAGCCCGCGGGCATCAGCTGCTCGAAATCCGGCGGCGCGGCCAACAGTGCGCCGAACACGGCCAGGCGGGTCCGGCGCGCCCAGTGCGCGACCATCAGACAGCCCGCGCTGTGCGCCACGATGATCGGCGGCTGGCCGATGCGGGCCGCCTCGCGTTCGATGGCTTCGAGCCGTGCCGCGCAGTCCAGGTCCGAGCGGCCCATCGGGCGAACGGATCGCACGGCGCGCCCCGCATCGCGCAGCCGGGCCTCCAGCAATGTCTGCCAGTGCGCCGTGACGTGGTCGCGCAGTCCGGGGACGATCAGGATGGGCGGCATGGCGCGCAGGACTTCGGACTCAGGCCACGCGGCGCAGGTGCCCCTGCTGGCGGCCCTTCGGGTTGGGGGCGAAGCCGTTGGCGGCCAGCGTCTCTTCCACCGTGTCGTAGAACACGCCGATCTTCAGGATCTCGCGCGCCTCGCGGCCGTTGGCCACCTCGCGGCCGAACTCCTTGGCCAGGCGCACCAGCTGCTCGATCTGCGCCACGGTGCCCATCTTCGCGGTGCGCGCCTGGTTCCAGAGGTTGTCCTCGATACCGCAGCGCACGTGCAGGCCCATGGCCATGCCGATCATGTTGATGGGCAGCACGTTGCGCATGCTGCTTTCCACGGTGAGCATGGCGCCGTCGGGAATGGCGCGCAGGAAGTTCGCCAGGTTGTAGATATTGGGCGCGTCCATGCCACCGCTGATCGCCACCCAGTTCATCACCAGCGGACCCTTGTAGACGCCGCGGCGGATGAGTCGCTCCACCGTCTCGTAGCTGTTGATGTTGTAGAACTGGAATGCGCTCTGGATGCCGGCCGCGGACAGTCGCCGGACATGCTCCTCGATGAAGCCGGGGCCAGACGGAACGATCATCTCGCGGTAGGCCGCGTTGACTTGCGGATCGGCCAGCGAGGTGCCGGCGATGTCCTCGGCCTCCATGTGCTCCAGCACGTTCATCTGCGTGGTGTTGACCGTCACCGTCACCTGGTCGGGCTTGGGGTCCAGTTCGGCCAGCATGTGGCGGGTGTCGTCCTTGAGCCACTTGGCGGCGGCACCGTCGCTTTCGGGTGCGAACGAGATCGAGCCGCCGACCTGGATCACCATGTCGGGCACGGCCTTGCGCACGCCTGCGATCAGCTCGTTGAACATCGACAGTCGCTTGGAGCCTTTGCCGTCGAGTTCGCGCACGTGCAGGTGCAGCACGCTGGCACCGGCGTTGTAGCAGTCCACGGCCTTCTGGATCTGCGCTTCCATCGTGACGGGGATGTCCTCCGGAAAATCGGAAGGCACCCACTCGGGTCCGTAGGGCGCGGCGGTGATGACCAGCTTGTCCTGGTTTTCGGGAATGAGGGAACCATCGAGGAAGTTCATGTCGGGCCTTTCGTTGTGCTCGGAGATCGGGAATTTCAGAAGGTGGCTTCGCCGCGGATGCCGGCGCGTTCCATCTTTCGATGGCAAGGCGGGTAGTCCATGACGGCGTAGTGCTGGGTGCTGCGGTTGTCCCAGAAGGCCACGCTGTTCTTCTGCCAGCGAAAGCGCACCTGGTATTCCGGGATCGCGGCCTGGCTGATCAGGTAGTGCAGCAACTGGCTGGCGCCGGGCGCGTAGTCCTGCCCGTAGCGCACGTTGGCCGCCGTGTGGAAGTTGGTGAAGTGCGTGGCGAAGGCGTTGACGAAGAGCACCTTCTCGCCCGTCTCCGGATGGGTGCGCACCACCGGGTGCTCCGCGTCGGGAAACTGGGCCTTCAGCGCCAGGCGCTTGTCGGTCGGCATGGCCGCGCCAAAGCTGGCTTCGATGCTGTGGCGCGCGCGCAGCCCGTCGATCTTGTGCTTCACGTCTTCCGGCAGACGCTCGTAGGCCAAGGCCATGTTCACCCAGATCGTGTCGCCCCCGACCGGCGGCGCTTCGACGCACCGCAGCACGCAGCCGAACGGCGGCTGTTCGCGCCAGGTGGCGTCGCAATGGAATGCGTTCTCGTAGCGGTCGTTGGGCGTATCGGGCGACTTGTAGATGCGCACCAGGCCGGGATGTTCGGGGTCGCTGCCGGCCACGGGGTGGTCTTCCAGTTCGCCGAAATGGCGTGCAAACGCGACATGCTCGGCACGGCTGATGTCCTGGTCGCGGAAGAACAGCACCTTGTGCCGGAGCAGCAGCGAGCGCATTTCGGCCATGGTGTCGGCGTCCTGGGCCGCGGCACCCAGGTTCACCTGGCTCAGTTCGGCCCCGATGCTGCAGGTCAGCGGTTCGATCCGGATGGATGTCTGACGTGCCGCCGCCGACACGATGGCCGGTGCATCCGGCGCCGGCTTGGATTCGATGGTGATGTTGCTCAAGGCCTGTCTCCATGGAAGGACACTGGTCGGCCCTTCTCGTGTTGCTGTGTTGCGGTTGCAAGGCCGCGCCAAGGCGGCTTCACAGCTTTGGAGAATAGGAAGAGGGAGGTCTCGCAGCCCCCTCCTTGCGGGAGGGGGTGCGGACTAGTCCGAACTCTGGATCAGCCCCAGGATGCGCGCACGCACCACCACCTCCTTGCGCGTGCCGGCGTCCAGCTTGGCCAGGAGGTTCTTTACATGCCACTTGACGGTGGTTTCGCTCACCTGCAGGGCGCGGCCGATCTCCTTGTTGGAGAGGTTGCGGGCCAGCAATTCCAGCACCTCGCGCTCCTTGGGCGTGAGCACCATGCCGCGGCCGACCAGCAGACGAGGCGGCTCCTTCGGCGCTGCGGGCGCGGGTGGCGGGGCGGCGTGGACCGAACTCGTGGCCTCGCCGTCCGCCTGCCGGGCCCACTGGCCCAGGTCGGGATGCGCATCGTCGAAAACGCGCACGAGCCCGTAGCTGGCGGCGAGGTCCATGGCTTCCTTCAACAGCGGCAGGCTGCGTTCGCCGCAGCGGTCGAGCGCAAAGGCGCGCAGACCGAGGATCTCCAGATGCAGGCGGCCTTGGCGAATCGCCTGCGCCAGCTCGGCGGCCTGGTTCAAGGGCAACAGTGCGCCGCGCCAGTCCTGCGCTGCGATGGCGGCGTGGCCCTGGGCCAGCCGGTGCAGGAGGTCGACGCTGCGCCGCCACATCGGGCCCCGCGGCAGCGCCGGGTCTTCGAGCATGGCTTCGATGCGCACGCACAGTTCGGCGCAAGTCTGGGCCCTGTAGCGCCGCGCGTGGATGCGCACCTGCTCGACCAGGCTGGCGATCCGCAGCCGGGGCAGGTTGCGTGCGGAGCCGATGGCGTCGAGCGCGCCCAGCAACTCCATGGCGCGATGTTCGGCGCCCTCGGCCGCCGCCATGCGCGCCAGCGTGCGGTAGGCCAGCAGGAGCGCTTCGGGCAGGCCGCTGCGCTCCAGCACGTCGAGCCGGCCCGCGAGCAGCGCCGCGGCATCGGACGCCCGCCCACGCTCCCAGAGCGCCGAAGCAAGCAGCGCGGCCAGCATGCAGGTAAAGCTGTTGCGTCGCCCCAGTTCGCCTTCGGCGCTCGCCACGGCCGGCTGCAGCAGGTTCTCGACCAGCCTCACCTGCCCTTCCCAGACGTAAGTCAGGCCGATGATGAGTTCCCCCCATCGCCCGACGAAGTCCTGGCGGCGGCCCGACTCCGGGGCCGGCGATTGCTGCTGGCGCAGGCGCGCGAGCGCCGGATCGCCTTCGAGCAAGGTGCGGTAGGCCGTGCGGTTGGCATGGACCTGCAGCAGCATGGGGTCGAGCAGCGGCGGGTTGTCGGCCCAGGGCTGATGCAGCTCGACGAAGCGGTCCGGATCGTCGGCGAAGACGGCGGCGCCGCTCAGGATGAGCGCGCACTCGCAGCGCAGCGCATCGCTCACGTCAGGCTGCGCGAGGATGCGCGCCACCATGCGGCCCGCATCTTCATGGCGCTCGCTGGTGGCCAGCGTCCAGGCGGCGGCCAGCAGCAGGCGCGGCCGGCGGTCGAGCTCCTTGGCCGGGAGCTGGCTCAGCCATTCGAGCACGACGCCCTGGCGACCATGCGTCACGATGGATTCGTACAGGCTGCGCTCGGCCAGTTCGTAGGCCAGCTCGTTCTGGCCGGCCGCCAAAGCGTGGCGGGCGGCGTCTTCGAGCAGGCCACGCGCGCCGAGCCAGCGAGCGGCGCGCGCATGGACCTGCGACTGTTCCTGCTCGGGCAAAGCCGAAAAGCTTTGCCGAAGCACGTCGCGCGCGAGCGTGTGCATCCGCACCCAGTCGCCCTGCTCGGAGGCGACGAAAACGGGTGTGTCGCGCGCGAGCCGGTGCAGCCGCTCTGCCGCATCTTCCATCTCGGTGGCGGCACGGCACAGGTCGGGATGAAGGTTGTCGAGGATGGCAATGCGCGCCAGGTAGTCACGGTCGGCCGCGTTAAGGTTCGACAGCAGCAGCGCCAGCACGCGGTCGCGCACCGAGCCGCCCATGGCGGCGAGGCTCGCCACCTGCGCACGCGCGTCGGTGCCCTGCCCGACCAGCGTCATCGCCAGCTGCAGGCCCAGCGGCCAGCCCTCGGTCAACTCGTGCAGCCGAGCCGCGGCGTCGCTGTCGATGCGCGAGCCCAGGCGGCCTTGAACCAGCTCCAGCGTTTCTTCCAGGCGCAGGCGCAGCAGCGCCGGGCCGACCACCACGCACTGGCCGTAGGCCATGAGGTCGTCGATGTCGAGGTTGCAGTCGGGACGCGCGGCAATCACCACGCGCAGGTTCGGCGGCGCGTTGCGCAGCAGGTAGGCCAGTGCGTCTCGCGAAGCCTGCGGAAGGCGCTCGGCTTCGTCGACGATGAGCACCACCTCCAGCGCCGTCTGGACCACCTCGGCCAACCAGATGGTGATGCTCTCCAGCCCGCCGGGGCCGGCGGCGTCGAGCAGCACGTGGCCGAAAGTGGCCCGTCCGGAGCCCTGCCGCACCGCGAGGGCCAGCACCTGGGCCAGGCGCTGCGGCGTGTCGGTGTTCTGGGCCGACACCCATGCCACCACGGTGCCGCGCGCTAGATGCTCGAGCCGCCATTGCGCCAGCAACGAGGTCTTGCCGAAACCGGCGGGCGCCTGCACCAGAATGGCCGGCACGCCCTGGAAGGCAGCATCCGACGCCAGCAGGCGCGCGCGCGCTACCAGATGCCGCGGCACCCGCGGCGGTGACACGCGAAGCAGCAGGTCGTCGCTGACGGTGTCGCTGATCGGCGCTGGACTTTTCACGTTCAAAAGCTGACCCCCACCGCCATCACCACCACCTGATCCTGCGACGCCGGCTGGAACCAGTAGGCACCGAGCGTCAGGCGCTCCCAGCTCACCTGCGCGAAAGGCCCTGCCAGCAGGTCGCGCTCTCCGCCGTAGGCGCGGGTGCGCTGCGTGGCCACGCCGAGCCGAAGCCACGACGCTGCTTTGAAGCCGAGTTCGCTCCATGCATACAGATAGCGGCTGTCTCGATCTTCGAATCGCACGTATTCGATCTCGGTGTAGAAGTCGACACGGCCGTAGGCGACGCTGCCCTTGAGCCCCGGCACCACGGCCGAGATGGCTCCCCATGCGCCGCCGATGAGCGGCGTGAGCTCCCACTGGAAGCCGTCGCCTTGACCGCCCGAAAAATTCCAGCCGACGAAGGCCGAGCGGGCACCCACGGCTTCGTAGTTGTAGCGCGCCTCGAAGTGGAGCGGCCCGCGATCGGCGGTGGCAACGGCGGAGGTGTAGCTGTCGCCGCCCCGCACGATGGTGGGATAGGCCGTCAGAGAGAATTCCCATGGCGACCTGACCTCGCCGCCCGATTCCGGCTGACCCTCGGCAGCCATCGCACGGCCTGCCAACGCGAGGGCCGCCATTCCCAGCAAGGCGCGGCAAGCGGCACCGGCCATCATCCGCCGAGCAGGTGGATGGCGATCACCAGCAGCGTGCCGAGCAGTGCCATCTTGATCCCGGCACGCCATCCCCCATAGCCCGCATACCTGCCCAAGGTGAAGCCGCAGAAGAAAAGCATGGCCAGGGAGATCCCGCGCGACACGGACTTGGCCGCGGCAACGTCTGACATCACCGCAAACGGAATCACCACCGGGAAAGTGGCGATCACCACAAGGAGGAACACCGCCACGGCCGCCAGCAGATCGTCGCGACCCAGCTTGGGCCGCGCAGGCACGTCGGGCAGCTCGACGATGCGCTGGCGCATCGCTTCCATCTCGGTACGCGATACCAGGCCGGCGAACTGCGCTTGAAGCGAGGCCTCGATCAGCGCCTGGCCTGCTTCTGCGTCCGCACCCGCGGCACGCACCGAACGAACCAAGCTGAGCGACTTGCCCCGGGCGGTGGCCACACGCACGAGGTACATGACGGCATCGACCAGCCCCCAGGCCAGATTGCATCCCAAGGCGGCCAGGAACATCGCCCGGAGTTCGACGCGCCCGGCTTCGGCAACGGAGACGGCGCCGGTAAAGCTCAGCGCCATCAACAGGCCGAAGATCAATTCCGACACCCGATCCACCGGGTCGAGCACCCGATTGCGTGTCGAAGCCTCACCAATGGCGTCTTGGGGCACTGGCGCTCTCCTCCTAACCAATGTGGGCGGCAATCATGGCACATCTGGCAAGCGACGGATCAGCAGAAACACCCGTCCCCTTTCGATGCATCAAATTAGTTTGCCAACCGGCAAACTGTCTTGCTATAGTTCGCCACATGGCAAACTATTCAGCAGCTTCGCTCGACGACATCTTCCGTGCGTTGGCCGACCCGACAAGACGGTCGGTGGTGGCGAGGCTGGGCCGCGGATCCGCCTCCATCAAGGAACTGGCCGATCCCTTCGGCCTGGGGCTGCCCGCGTTCCTCAAGCACATCAAGGTGCTCGAAAGCTGCGGGCTCGTCGTCTCCGAAAAGATCGGTCGCGTGCGCACCTGCAAGCTCAGGCGCGCCAAGTTGAAAGCCGCCGAAAAGTGGTTCGACGAACAGCGCGCCGCATGGGAAAGCCGCTACGAATCCCTCGACAACCTCCTCACAACCCTGAAAGGCGACCAAGGTGAAAGCTGAACTTCAATTCGATTTCGTCGTCGGCGACGACAAGCGCACGCTCGTGATCAAGCGCGAGTTCGCAGCCAAACGACAGCTCGTGTGGGACTGCCATACCAAGAGCGAACTTCTCGATCAATGGTTCGCGCCCAAGCCGCTGACGGCCAAGACCAAGTTCATGGATTTCAAGGAGGGTGGCCATTGGCTCTACGCGATGGTCGAGCCGAACGGAACGGAGTACTGGGGCCGTACCGACTTCCAGACCATCCACCCCATCGACAACTACACCGCGCTCGACGGGTTCTGCGACTCGAACGGCACGCTGAACCCCGAGTTGCCTCGCGCGGAATGGGACGTCACGTTCTCCGACCTGGGGGCACATACCCTCGTGCAGACCGTTGCACGCTACGCATCGCCACAAGCGCTGGAACAGGTCATGCAGATGGGCATGAAGGACGGCATGACCTCGACGATGGAACGTCTGGACGAGCTTCTGCTGGTGATCGCCCCTCGCTGAGCCCACCTGATCGAGGCAGGCGCCGACCTTCGGCGTGGTCGATGTGTCTGGCTGCGCAATCTGGTGGCCGAGGTGGCTGCGTCGTTGTGACGTCTCCGCCGGCCTCACCTTGATCTAGCGCAACGCTGTCCGCTCGCGGATCCCTAGAGTCGTCTTTCGGCGCGGCACTTTCGGCCGCCCCTGCATTTCCTGCAACCGGAAGACGACCGCCCGAAGGAGCCCGCCCAACATGAACGCATGGAGCCGCGCGGCCCGCTTCCGCTTCATGCCCCGCAACGGCAGTCGTGCATCGCTGCCGGCCCGCTTGGGCATGGCGATCTTGCGGCGACAACGGGACGCGCCTTGAAACGCAGCAAAGGCGTCGCCCTTGGCCTGGGCATTGTTGCCCTTGTGGCCGCGCTCGGCTGGTGGAACTGGCCCGTGACTGTGCAGGCTGCCCGCCCCACCCGCGGACCTGCCATCGAGGCGGTCTATGCGACCGGCACCGTGGAGCCCACCATCCTCATGCCTGTGTCACCCCGCGCGGGCGGCCGGCTCACGGCGGTCGAGGTCGAGGAAGGCCAGCACGTCGCACGCGGTCAGGTGCTGGCCCGGATCGAATCCGACGACCTCGATCAGACCGTCTCGGAGATGCGGGCACGCGAACAGCTGGCGCAGGCCCAATTCGAACGCACCAGACAACTTGTCGAACAGGGTTTCATGTCGCGCTCGGAACTCGACCGCGCGCGCACCGAACTGCAGGCCACCGGCGCCGCCGCGCGGCGGGCTCGCGTCCAGCGCGACTACGCACAACTCACGGCGCCGGCGGACGGCGTCGTGCTGCGTCGCGACGGCGAAGCCGGGCAATTCGTCCCCGCCGGACAGGCCGTTTTCACGCTGGCGTGCTGCGCGCCCCTGCGCGTGACGGCGGAGGTGGACGAAGAAGACATTGCCCGCGTCACGGTGGGCCAGACGGTCACCATGCGCACCGATGCGCTGCCCAAGCAGCTGTTTTCCGGCATGGTGTCGGAGATCACGCCCAAGGGCGATCCTGTGTCACGAAGCTACCGCGTTCGCATCCGGCTTGCGGATGCGCCGCCGGTGGATGCCGGCCCGCTGCGCAGCGGCATGACCATGGATGCCAACCTGATCGTGTCGCGCCGGGACGGCGCGCTGCTCGTGCCCAATGCCGCGCTGCAGGGAAGCACCGTGTGGCTGGTGAGCGAGGGCCGGCTGCGGCGGCGCCCGGTCGTTCTGGGCGTCGCGGGCGCGGGACTGACCGAGATCGTCTCCGGCCTGGGCGACTCGGACATGCTGGTGCTGTCGCCGCCCGCCCATCTTCGCGAAAGCCAGCGTGCGCGCGTCGCTCCCGGCGTGTCCACGCTTCCACCCTTCGCTTCCATGAACGGGCAGTGACGCGCATGCCGATCGCGCTTGACATTGCCGTGGCCCACCTGGCCGGCCGCAAGCGCCAGACGCTGGTTTCGGTCACCGGCGTCGTGCTGGGCGTGGCGTTCTTCCTGGGTGTCTCCAGCCTGATGCGCGGCTCGGAGGACGACTTTCTCAAGCGCCTGGTGGACAACAGCCCCCACGTCACCGTCTACGACGACGTGCGACGAGGACGGATGCAGCCCGCCGCCCTGCAATGGCCACAGGCCGCGGTCGCGGTGCGCAACGTGCGCCCCTTGCGCGAGACCCGCGGAATCCGTGGCTGGCGCGAGAAACTGGCAGTCATCGAAGCGTTGCCCGGCGTGCGTGCCGCGCCGGTACTTGCCGACGCCGCCGTCCTGACCTTTGCCGGCCGCCTGCAAGGCGTGACGCTCTCGGGTGTCGTGCCCGAGAAGATGAAGCACGTGACGACGATCGAGGAGAAGATGCAGGAAGGATCGCTCGACGCGCTGGCGGCGGACCCCAATGGCATCGTGATCGGCCGCGCGCTGGCCGACAAGTTCAACCTGCACACCGGCAGCACGCTCGTCATCCTGTCGGCCGATGGCACCAGCCGGTCGCTTCGCGTGGTCGGCATCTTTCGCACGGGCAACTCCGCGTACGACGAAAACCAGGTCTTCGTGCTGCTCAAGCGCGCCCAGGCGCTGCTTGCGCGGGTGAACAGGGTCAACCGGATCGTGCTGCAACTGGCCGATCCCCATGCCGCGCAGTCGGCGGCGCAAGCCATCGAAGCGGCCACGGGCTACAAGTCGGTGTCATGGATCGAAGCGTCCGAAGACCTGCTCAGCCTGCTGCTGGTGCGCAACATCATCATGTACAGCGTGGTCGCCGCGATCCTGGTCGTGGCGGGATTCGGCATGTACAACACCATCTCCACCATCGTCATGGAGAAGACGCGCGACATCGCCATCATGAAGTCGATGGGCTTCCACCCGCGCGATCTCCGCCGCATCTTCCTGCTCGAAGGCCTGATCGTCGGCGTCGGCGGCAGTGTGCTCGGCAGCCTGTTCGGCCTGGGCCTGATGCACGTGCTCGCGCAGATCGAAATCCGGCCGCCCGGCGTGACGGAGGTCGTGCATCTGCCGATCTTCTGGGGCAGCACACAGTTCGCGATGGCCGCCGCCTTTGCCCTGCTGTCGTGCATCGCGGCCTCCTACCTTCCCGCGCGGCGGGCGGGACGGCTGAGGCCGGTGGACATCCTGCGGGGCGCGACATGAGCGAGCGCAAACCGGCGATCCAGTTCGAGCGGGTGACGCGCCGACTCGAGGGCGAGATCCCCGTCACGCTGGTTCAGGACGTCGACCTGCGCATCGACGAAGGGGAATTCGTCTGCGTGATGGGCCCTTCGGGCTCGGGCAAGTCTTCCCTGCTCTACCTGATGGGACTGCTCGACGTGCCGACCACGGGCAAGGTCCTGGTCGACGGCCTGGACACGACAAGCCTGGACGAAGACCAGTTGGCCGACTTCCGACTGTCCAGGCTCGGCTACGTGTTCCAGTTCCACTTCCTGCTGCAGGAGTTCAGCGCTCTGGAGAATGTTGCGCTACCGATGCGAAGACTCGGCAGGCTGTCTCGCGAGGCAGTGCACGAGCGGGCCGCAGGCCTGCTCGACCGATTCGGGCTCGGTGGCCACCACGACAAGCGCCCGAGCCAGCTTTCAGGCGGCCAGCGCCAGCGCGTGGCCATCGCGCGCGCACTGGCCAACGATCCGAAGGTGATCCTCGCGGACGAACCCACCGGCAACCTGGACTCGGCCTCCAGCACGAACGTGCGCGACATCCTGCGCGACTTGACGCGAGAGCCCGGCAAGACGGTGATCGCCGTCACCCATGACGCATCGTTCGCCTCGATGGCGGACCGGCGCATCGGGATCGTCGACGGGCGCATCGACATGAACTGGCGGCCCGAACGTCAGGCTTGAATGCGGCATACCGCCGTGGCCGCGCAGGTTGACCCGGCTACACGGGCGATGCGTCGACCCAGGCCGCGTTCTGGCGCGTGGGCGCACTGTCCGAATCGCCGTCGCCGCCCTGCTCTTGTGCAGCGCAGGCGTCACGCAGCTGCTCCGGGCACTGATCGCGGAAGTCGGCATAGCCGCCCATGCTTGCGGCCACCGTGCCGAAAAGGAAAAGCAGCCACATCAAGAAGGCCGCGATGCGGGGGCCCGTAGAGCGCTCCCGCGCAGAGAACGCGAACCAGTGTTCCTGCCTCGGCGCCTGCTCTTCTTCGTGCCCTTGCGCGGCAGCTGCGCTTTCGAGCTTGGCCAGATAGCGCCCGATGAGCCGCATACGGGACGAAATGGCCCACGCCTTCACACATCCATAGACCGGAAACGCGATCGGGGTCAGCCACAGCAGCCCCTGGTAGGCGACGAAACCGCCTGCCGACAGCAGCACCAGCGAGAAAGCCAGAAGCGCACCCAGGCCGCAGGCCCATTCGAGGCGATGAAGGCTCCGCGCGGCCTCGCGCAATTCGCTTTGCAAGGCGAGGTACTCTTCTTTGTCCGACAAGGTGTCTGCCATCATTTTCGGGTTGTTCCAGGGGCGCCATCGTAGTCGAAGACTGATGATTCATCCAGTACTCGGCGCCGCCATTCACGGCGATGGATGCCACGCTCGTGGGCGCTTGGCCTACCTCGGCCCGGCGACGGAACGCCAACCATGTGGGGCGCTGCCTCCACCTGTCTCACCCCCATGTCCGAATCCAGAATCGCGGTCTACGGCGCCATCGCGGCCAACGTTTGCATCGCCGCGACGAAGTTCGCCGTTGCGGGGGTCACTGGCAGCTCGGCCATGCTCTCCGAAGGCGTCCACTCGCTGGTCGACACGGGCAATGGCGCGCTGCTTCTGGTGGGTCTGCGCCGCAGCGGTCGGCCTGCCTCGCGAGAACACCCCTTCGGGCATGGCAAGGAGCTTTACTTCTGGAGCCTCATCGTGGCCGTGCTCATTTTCGGAGCGGGCGGCGGAGTCTCGTTCTACGAGGGGATCGTCCATATCCAGGATCCCGAGCCGCTGACAGACCCCTTCTGGAGCTACATCGTCCTGGCAGCAGCGTTCGTCTTCGAAGGCGCCAGCCTCCTGGTGGCACTGCGGCAGTTCCAGAAGTCGCGTGCGCGTGGACCGTTCTGGCAGGCGCTTCACAGCAGCAAGGATCCGTCGACCTACACCGTGTTGGCGGAAGACTCGGCCGCCCTGGCCGGACTGCTCATCGCGGCAGCGGGCGTGTATTTCAGCCATGAGCTGAACATGCCCGTGCTGGACGGCGTCGCATCATTGCTGATCGGGCTCTTGCTGGCTGGCGTGGCTGTCCTGCTGATCCGCGAATCGCGCGGCTTGCTGATCGGCGAAGGCTTGTCGCGCAAGAGCGCGCAGGACATTCGTGCGATCGTCTCCGGCTATGCGTCGGTGCGGGAAGTGGGTCCCCTGCTCTCGATGTACCTGGGTGCCGAGGACGTCCTGCTCACGCTCGACGTGGTCGCCGATCCCGACGTGCCGGCCGGCGAGTTGGCCGTCACGATCAAGGACATCGAGCGCGAGATCCGCCAGCGTTATCCGAAGATCCGTCGCATCTACATCGAAGCGGTGCCTCGCCTCGACGTGCCACCGACGGCAGCACGAACCACCGAGCCGATGGTCAAGCCCTGGACCAAGACCGAGAAGACCACGACGCAGTAAGTCAACGCCAGGATCGTTTCCCGGTATTGGCTCTCGGGCAGATGCAACGCCAGGGCCACCGAGATGCCGCCGCGCAGCCCGCCCCACGCCAGCACGGCGGAAGCGCCACGCGGCAGGCCGAACCAGCGCCGAAGCACGCGCACCGGCAAGGCCACGGTGAGTCCACGCGCGAGCAACGTGATGGCGATCGCTACCGCCCCGCCGACCAGCAGCGACGATGAGAACTGGACCAGCACCACCTCCAGCCCGATCAGGACAAACAGCACGGCATTGAGGATCTCGTCGATCAGTTCCCAGAACATGTCGATGTAGCGCTCGGTCGTACTCGACATGGCATGTTCCCGGGCGCTGCTGCCGACCATGAGCCCGCAGACCACCATCGCGAGCGGCCCCGAAACGTGAAGATGCCTGGCCAGCGCATAGCCGCCGATCACGGCCGCCAGCGTCAGCAGCACCTCGACCTGGTACTGATCGATGCTCCGCAGCAGGACCAGCAGCACCAGGCCGATGACGAGCCCCAGCCCGATTCCCCCGCCCGCCTCTCGAAGCAGCAACATGGCGGCGTCGCCACCGCTGGGGGTCGACCCGCTGGCCAGAACCCCAGCCAGCAGTGCGAAGACGACGATCCCGACGCCGTCGTTGAACAGCGACTCGCCGGCGATCACCACCTCCAGTTCGCGCGGCGCGCCAGCGGACTTGATGATGCCCATCACGGCGATCGGATCGGTGGGCGCGATCAGCGCGCCGAACAGCATGCAGTGGATCAGCGGCATCTCGATGCCGACCCAGGGCAGTGCCAGCCACGTCGCCCCACCGACGAGCACGGTGGTGGCCAGCGTTCCCACCAGCGCCAGCGCGCCAACCTGCCACCGATGCGCCTTGAGCGCTTTCAGATCGACATGCAGCGCGCCCGCGAACAGGAGCAGCGACAGCATGCCCTGCATCAGCAACTCGGAAAAATCGATTGACTGGATGAACGACGCTTCGCGCTCGCGAAATCCGTGATCGAGCCCAACCGCGTCCAACCCGACGATGACCAGCGACAACACCAGCGCGATCGCCATCACCCCGATCGTCGTGGGCAGGCGGAACACGCGCTGGTTCACATAGGCAAGAAGCGCCGTGAGCGCAAGACAGATGGCGATCAGGTCAAGCATGAGGGGGCGGCGCTTGCGCCGCAGGGCAGCGGCACGGAGGGCGTTGGCCGGATGGGCGTCCGGCCATTGTCGCTCCGGCCGCCGGCCGTCATGCGTTCTTCAAGGGCCGCTCCGCCGCCTTTCGTTCGCGTTCAGCCTCGTCGAGATCGTCGGCGGCGTCTTCGGTGGTCATCTCGTTGCTGGTGCTGCGGCTGCCCTTGAGGTGAAGCTCGACGTCGGTGGCCAGATCGCCCACCTTGGCCACGGCATCCTTCACTTGATCCGAACTGACGTCGAATCGCTTGGCCCACTGGTCCAGCGCGGCGTCGGAATGAACATCGATGCGGTCGAGCCCGATGGCGTCGGGCGCGATGGGCGCAGTCTCGCGCGATGATGAAGTCGACATGATGAGGGTCCTTTTTCTGCGAAGTGGGTGCCCTCAAGATAGGCGCCGTGGCCCGGCGCGGCTGTAGGCGGTGCGAGACAAAGCGCCTAGGCGTGTTCTTAGAATGCCCCGTGGACCTGAGAACACTGCGCTACTTCATTGCCGTGCTGGAGGCCGGTAGCCTGTCGCGGGCGGCGGGCAGCCTCTACATTGCGCAGCCCGCGCTGACCGCGCAGATCAAGAAGCTCGAAGCCGAACTCGGTGCCCAGCTCTTCGATCGCTCGCACGCCGGCGTGACGCCGACGCCGGCCGGCGTGCAGCTCTACGAGGATGCGCGCCGCCTGCTGAGCGATGCGGACGCGGTCCGCGAGCGCATCCAGCGCCTGCCGCAGGGCCCCGAAGGCTCCGTCACCGTTGCACTGCCGTTCCTGCTCGCTTCGTTGCTGATGGGGCCGGTGCTTGCCGCCCTGAAGCTTTCTCACCCACGCATCCGCGTGTTCGTGCTCGACGACCTGAGCCTTGGCGTGAAGAAGGCCATGCTCGACCGGCGCGCGGATGTCGGGCTGCTGGTCGATGCGCCCCAGGTCGATGGCCTCGCGTGCCGGCCGCTGGTGCGCGAGGCGATGTACTTCTGCGGCCATGACTTGGATGGCGCCGTGGCCCGACTGCTGCGCATGCCCGCCAACGGCCGGACCACGAAGACGCCGCGCACGAGGAAGAACGCCAAGTCCCCTTCCGCAGCCGAGCGGCCCGAGATCGACTTCGCCGTGGCCGTCGCACAGCCACTGGTGTTGCAGTCGAGACGTTTCGCCATCCGGCGGGCCGTGGAAGACACCGCCACGTCGCTGGGGCTGCCGCTCAACATCGCGCATGAACAGGATTCGACCCGCGTGATCCGCTCGCTGTACCTCTGCGGTGCGGGTTTCACCTTCACGCCCGCCTGCGCGCTCAACGACCAGCCGGCGCCGCGGCCGGGCTGGATCGTCGCGCGCGTCGCCCGGCCGCACATGCAGCGCACGTACTCGCTGGCGATGCCCGACACGGGCAGGCCCATCGACGCCGCGACGCAGGTGGTGGCCGACGCGCTGGCAATGCAGATGAAATCGATGATCGAATCCAGCGCCTGGGAAGCCGATTGGCTGGGCACTGCATAGCCGGGCCATCAATTCGATTGATCCCCTTGGATCAGCAAACAGTATTTCCCTGATACCGGTCGATCTGGAACAGTTGAATCAACCCCTTGGCACAGCGCCCGAGGGGAGTTCCAGGAGACACGCCATCACTGCATCAACTTCTTCCGCCGGGCTGGGGCAGCGCCCCGTCGCCAATGTGGGCGCCCTGGTGTCGCGAAGCGCTCGCGCCTTTGCCAACCGGATCGCCATCAAGACCCCTGCGCTCAGTCTCAGCTATGCCGAACTGGAGCGTCGTTCCAACCGCCTGGCCAATGCGCTGCTCGGCCTGGGCCTCAAGCGCGGCGATCGCGTCGGCATCTACCTGCCCAATCGCCCGGAGATCGTGGAGGTCGAACTGGCCTGCTACAAGGCCGGGCTCATCAAGGCGCCATTCAACGCCCGACTGTCGCCAGCCGAAGTGGGCGAGATTGCCGCCAACAGCGAAGCGGCCGTCATCGTGACCACCGCCTTGCGCGTCGAAGCTTTTCGCCCGCACATTCGTGGCGCCATGCCCAGCCTCCTGCTGGTGGCCGAGCGCGCCGGGAGCGACGAGCCCAGTTCGTACGAAGACGCCCTCGCCTCTGCCAGCGACGCATTCGCGCCCGTGGCGGTCACCGCCGACGAAGTGGCGGTCCTGCACTACACCTCGGGTTCGTCTGGCGTGCTGAAGGCCGCGATGCAGACCTTCGGCAACCGCCTGGCGCAATTGCGCAAATTCCTGCTGCGCTCCGAAGGCATGAACGAGGGTGCGGTGCTCGGCCTGGTCGGGCCGATCACCCACGCGTCGGGCATGCAACTGGTGCCGGCCCTGTGCTGCGGCGTCACGATCCGCCTTTTCGACAGCTTCGAGCCAAGCCGCTTCATCGCGGACATGCGTGCGGACCGCGTCACCCACACCTTCATGGTGCCCACCATGATCAACATGCTGCTGGGCGAGCTCGAAGGGCAATACCGCCCGTTGCCGGACCTGGTGCGCCTGGGCTACGGCGCCGCGCCGATGGCGCCCGCGCGCATCCTGCGGGCGATGGACGTGTTCGGACCGGTGCTGTCGCAAGGCTACGGCGCGGGCGAGACCACGTCCGGTGTCTGCGCGCTCACGGTGGCCGACCACCTGTACGCCCGTGCGGCGCGGCCCGAACGGCTGGCTTCTTGCGGCCGGCCGCTGCTCGAGTGCGACGTGCAGATCCTGGACGACGACGGGCAACCGGTGGCCTCCGGGGAGATCGGCGAGATCGTGGTCGGCGGCGACGACGTGTTTGCAGGCTACTGGCGTGCGCCCGAACTCACGGCCGAAGTGCTCAAGAACGGCCGCTACCACACGGGCGACCTGGCCCGCATGGACGACGAAGGCTTCGTCTACATCGTGGACCGCAAGAAGGACATGGTGATCAGCGGCGGCTTCAACGTGTACCCCTCGGAGGTCGAGGCCGTGCTCTACCAGCACGCCAGCGTCAAGGAGGCCTGCGTGTTCGCCATCCCCGACGACAAGTGGGGCGAGGCCGTCGCGGCCCACGTGGTGCTCAACCCCGGCAGCGTGGCCGATTCGGGCCTGCTGGATGCCTTCTGCGGCGAGCGGCTTGCCGGCTTCAAGCGGCCGCGCCACATCGAGTTCGTCGCCCAGTTGCCCAAGAACCCCAATGGCAAGGTGATGCGCAAGGCGGTGCAGGCGCCCTACTGGGCCGGACAGGAACGGATGGTGAACTGAGATGGATGCGATGACCACGACCACACCGAACGTCCCGCCGCCCTTCTTCGCCGGCCCCTTCGAGGGCACCGAGCGTGCGGCCGAGATCATCCAGCGCGTGCGCGAATATCTGCATGGTGAACTCGCCGACCTGGCCCGCGAGCACCATGTCGACCAGGAGCATGGCGCACCTCGCGAAGTGCTGCAGCAGGTGTGGCGCCGCTCGCGCGAGCTGGGCTTCTACGGCATGACGCTGCCCAGCAAGATGGGCGGCCTGGGCCTGTCGCTGCTGGACCATGTGCTGATCAAGGAAGCCATCTACGCCAGCGGGTCGCCGTTTGCGCCGCACGTCTTCGGCGAACTGAGCGGGCCGCCGCGCGTCGGGGCACTGGCACGCCAGGCGACGCCCTACCAGATGCAGCAATTCATCATTCCGGTGGCGCAGGCCGAAAAGGCGATCTGCTTTGCCTTGACCGAAGCCGAAGCCGGTTCGGACGCCGGGGCGGTCCAGACCCACGCGGTGCGCGATGGCGACCACTTCGTGATCACCGGGCGCAAGCGCTTCATCTCGGGATCGCCGTTTGCCGACTATGCCGTGCTGATGGCCTCCACCGCTGCCGACCCGAGCCGCGAACGCGAGGTCTCGGCCTTCTTCGTGGACCTGCAATCGTCCGGCGCGCGTGTCGAATGCGGTTACAAGACCATGGCCGGCCAGAGCAGCACCGGCGACATCGTGCTCGACGGCGTCCGCGTACCCGCTGCGAACTTGATCGGCGAACCGGGGCGCGGCCTGGCGCTGGCTCTTGGCCGCATCACCGTCAACCGCCTCTTGCATTGCCCGGCGATGGTGGGGCTGGCCACCGTCGCCCTCGCCGATGCTCGCGACTATGCGTTGCAGCGTCGGCAGTTCGGCCGCGCGATCGGGCAGTTCCAGGCCATCCAGCACATGCTGGCCGAAGCGGCCACCGAACTCGCCGCGGCCCGCGCTTTGATGATCCACACGGCCCGGCAGATCGACGGCGGCGCCGAGGCGCGCGCCGAGGCTTCCATGACCAAGCTGTTCTGCTCGGAGACGGCCTTTCGCGTGGCCGACCGCGCGGTTCAGATCCACGGCGGCGAGGGCATCGTGCAAGGCCGCCGGGTCGAGTTCCTGTTTCGCATGCTGCGCATGTACCGGGTGCTCACCGGCACCAGCGAGATCCAGAAGAACACCATCGCCAAGGAACTGCTCGGCGACGCGGCGGCGCGCTAGACGCGCTTTTCCGCGCCGATCGAGGCGCCATTCATTTCCGCCTAAAACAGACTTACGGAGACAAGACCATGAACGACATCACCCGCCGCGCACTGCTTCGCCGCGCATCCCTGGCCGCGCTGCTGCCGCTGGGCGCTCCCGCCCTGGCCCTGGCGGAGCAGGAGCCCTACCCCAGCCGCCCCATCAAATGGGTGGTTCCCTATCTGGCGGGCACTGGTCCGGACACGACCACCCGCATCCTGGCCGAGGCGGTGACGCCCTTCATCGGGCAGCCGGTGGTCATCGACAACCGTGCCGGCGCGGCCGGGAACATCGGTGCGCGAGCCGGTGCCAAGGCGGCGCCGGACGGCTACACATGGATCTACTCGGCCGCACCCATGGCCGCGAACATGCTGATGTACAAGAACCCGGGCTACGACGCGCTCAAGGATTTCCGCCACATCATGCGGCTGACGCGCTCGGACATCGTGGTGGTGGTGAGCGCCAAGTCCGACATCCGCACCATGCAGGAACTGGTGGCCCGCGCCAAGGCCAAGAACGGGCAGATGAACTACGCCTCCGGCGGCGTGGGCACGCCGTCGCACCTGGGCGTGGAAATGATGCTGACGTCCGCGCACGCCCAGGCCATGCATGTGCCGTACAAGGGTGCTTCGGAACTGGTCAATGCCGTCATCGGCGATCAGGTGACCTTCGGCGCGCCGATCTTCAGCGTTGCCTTTCCGCTCATCAAGGCGGGCCAGTTGCGCGCCTTGGCCGTGGCCGGCAGCAGCCGCAACCCGACGCTGCCCGACGTGCCGACGCTGGCCGAAGCCGGCATCAAGGGCGCCGAACTCACCTCGTGGGGCGGCATCTCGGTGCCGGCCGGGACGCCGGACGCGGTGGCCGAAAAGATTCGCGGCGCCTTCGAGAAGGCGCTGGCACAGCCCCAGGTGATCGCGCTGCTCGAAAAGCAAGGCGGCATGGTCGACATCCAGGACTCCACCGCCTACGTGAAGGGCTTCAAGCAGGAGATGGCCTTCACCGAGGCGATGATGAAAAAGGTGGGGCTGGAGGCGATGTAGCCGCCGCCCTCAACGCGTCGGCGCGCGCACCAGCAGCGCAGGGTCGTAGCCTTGCTTGGCCACGAAGTCGGTCAGGCGGCGCAGGTCGGCATCCGGGATGCTCGGCGTGCGCGCCATGATCCAGACGTAGTCGCGCTTCTCGCGTGCCACCACGGTCTGGGCGTAATCGTCGGACACATAGGCGATCCGATAGTCCGCCTTGATCGGCCACACGTACTGCTGGCCCCAGATCGCGTTGGTGCGCTGGTCCAGCACATAGCCTCGCGACTCGTAAGTGCGCAGGGGACCATCGAACGCGTCGGCGTTGAAGGTGAAGGTGGTGGCGATGGTCCCGTCCGCGTCCAGCCGGTAGTTTTCCTTCGGGTTGTGGGCGCCCTTCTCGAGGAAGGTCGGAATGCTGGCGATCACGTACCAGTCGCCCATGAAGCGAGGCAGGTCGACATGGTCCGCCAGGGCCAGCGGCGGCAACTTGCGATCCGGCGAACTGGCGCAGCCCGCCACCGCCACGCCGGCCAAGACAACGGCCAGCGCGAGCCATGGCTTTCGAGCCGGTACCCGCGCGCGGCCGCGCATCGGCCCAAGTGAATCGATCACGTCACGACGTCCCATGTCAGAACCTGTTCCCTTTCATTAAGCAGGCAGAAGCACCCGGTCGATGACGTGCACCACCCCGTTGCTGGCGAAAACGTCCGTGGCCACCAGCCCGGTCGTTCGATTGCGCTGATCCACGATGCGCAGGTTGGCATTGACCCGGAAGGTCTGGCCCTGCAGCGTGGTAATGGGCGAGTCGACACGGATGTCGGCCTTGAGCGTGCGGCTCGGCACCACGTGGTAGGTCAGCACCTTGGTCAGCAAGGCGTTGTCGGCCAGCAGGGCCTGCTTGGTCACGCCCAGCTCTGTCAGAAGCGCGGCGAAGGCGGCATTGGTGGGCGCAAAGACCGTGAACGGGCCCGGCGCCTTCAGCGAGTCCACCAGGCCAGCCGCGACCACCGCCTCCACCAGGATGCTCAGGTCCGCCGTGGCCTGAGCCGTCTCGACGATGTCCTTGTTGGCCGGCAGCAGCACGCGGTTGACGACATGCAGCACGCCGTTGGCTGCCACCGAATCGGTGCTCGTGATGGCGCTGGTGCGATTGCGGCCGTCGGTGATCTGGTAGGCATTGCCCTGCAGTTCGATCTTGAAGAAGCCGCCGCCGATGGGCTCGATCGCCTTGCCCAGCGGAATGGCTTCCTTGAACACCACGCTCGACAGCACATGGTATTTGAGTACCGCCCCCAACAGCGCGGTGTCGGCAAACAGCGCGTCCTTGGTGGTGCCCAGTTCGGCCAGCAGCGCCGCAAAGGCGTTGTTGTCGGGCGCGAACACCGTGTAGCTGCCGCTGGAAAGCGTGTCGCGCAGGCCCGCCGCATTCACCGCCTCGACGAACAGACTCAACTCGGGCTTGCTCTCCGCGAGCGTGACGAGGTTCTTCCGGTCGGCGGCATCGCTGCCACCACCTCCGCATGCGGTGAGCAAGGTCGGCATGGTCATCACTGCAGCCGCACCGGCGATCCACTGGCGGCGGCTCAACTTCGGCTTCACGGACATTGGCGTCTCCTGGGTTTGAACTCACGCCGGGACGATGCAGCGCACAACGCGCCGCCATTTCGGCATGCGATGCCCTCTACGCAATCGGTCGCGCTGCGGATGACTTTCGTGCATGAGTTACTTGCGGTTGCGCCTTTCGCCATCCGCAGGGTCGGTGCAGATCCAAGCGTGCCTGGGCTGCGTACAACACGAAGCTCAACACGCCCAAGCCGCCAATGCTTTCCGACGCCACCACCATCCGATGGGTAGAACAAGGGTTCGTGCCCGATTACGTCGTCCGCCTCGGAATCCGCAACTTCCTGCGGCAGCGCCTGACGGAGGTGAGCGGCAATGCCGCAGCCACCTTGGCCATGACCCGTTCCTTTGCCAGGAGCATGTTCACCGCGCCGGTGGCCCCCCTGGCGCACAAGGCCAACGAGCAGCACTACGAGTTGCCGGCATCCTTCTTCGAGCAGGTGTTGGGGCCGAGGCTCAAGTACAGCTGCTGCCTGTGGCAGGACGATGCGCCCGACCAGAGTCTGGCCGAGGCGGAGACCGCAGCCCTGAGGGCAACCTGCGAAAACGCTCGCCTGGCCGACGGACAGGACGTGCTGGAACTCGGCTGCGGCTGGGGCTCGCTCAGCCTGTGGATGGCCGAGCACTATCCGGCCAGCCGCATCACGGCCATCTCGAATTCCCGTTCGCAGCGCCTCTTCATCGAAACGCAGGCGCGCCGGCGCGGCCTGGACAACCTGCGGGTGATCACCTGCGACATGAACGCCTTCGACGCCGGAGCGGAACGCTACGACCGCGTCGTGTCGGTCGAGATGTTCGAGCACTTGCGCAACTGGCCGACGGCCTTTGCCCGCGTGGCGAGCTGGATCCGGCCGGGCGGCTTCTTCTTCATGCATGTGTTCGCGCATCGCGAGGCGCCATACGCCTTCGACGTGCGCGACGACAGCGACTGGATGGCCCGCTACTTCTTCAGCGGCGGCATGATGCCCAGCGACGATCTGCCGCTGTATTTCCAGGACGACCTTCGCATCGCGGACCGCTGGCGTTGGGATGGGCGGCACTACGCCCGCACCGCCCGCGCCTGGCTCGACAACATGGACGCCAAGCGCGACCAGCTCCTGCCGGTCGTGCAGGCGGCCCACCAGGACACGCAGGCCGTGTGGTGGACGAGATGGCGCCTGTTCTTCATGGCCGTCGAAGAGTTGTTCGGCTGGAACGCCGGGCAGCAATGGTGGGTGAGCCACTACCTGATGGAGCGTCGGCCGTGAGGCTCCTGCACCGTGCCCCGAAGCCGCACGCGCCGCAGGTCTTGCAGGCTTCGGACGCTGGTGGGGGCGAGCCCGGCACGGTGCATCGCATCGCCAACTTCGTGCTTTGCCAAATCGCCTGGTTCGCGGCCGTCGTGGGCGCGGCAAGAGGGTACGAAGCGGTGGGTTGCGCGGTCGTGCTGGCGGTGATGGCCTGGCACCTCGCGCTGGCGGCTCGCCCACTGCGCGAAGCCGCGCTGCTGCTTGTCGTCACGTTCTTCGGCCTGCTGGCGGAGGCTGCCCAGGCGCATCTGGACGCGTTCCGCTACGTGGGCGCCGTGGCGCCGGGCGACCAGCCGCCGCTGTGGCTGGTGCTCCTGTGGCCGTTGCTGGGTTGCATGCTCAACGTGAGCCTGCGCTGGATGCGTGGACGCTACCTCCTGGCCGCCGTCTGCGGTGCAATCGCAGGGCCGCTGGCGTTCTTCGGCGGGGCACGCCTGGGCGCGGCGCAGATCCACGACGCCTCCATCCTGTGGCTGGCGCAGGCGATCGGCTGGGCCGCACTGATGCCGCTTTTCGTGGCGGTCGCCAGCCGGCTCGATGGCATGGCGCGACCGTCGGCATCGGGCGGGCCGTCATGAGCGCACTGGTGAACGTCGCCCTCCCCGGCCTGGCCACCTGCCTGGCCATCGCCGTGATGGTCTGGGTGGCCAGCCTGATCCGCAAGGACGTCAGCATCGTCGATCCGTTCTGGCCCGTGATGATTCTGGCGGCGGGCGTGACGTATGCGCTTTGCATCGAGCAAGTCAGTTCGCGCGGCTGGATCGCGCTGGTCCTGGCCGGCGCATGGGCCGTGCGGCTTTCGCTGCATCTGGCGGTGCGCAAATGGCACGACCCTGGCGAAGACCGGCGCTACGTCGCCATCCGCGAGCGCAACTCGCCGGGCTTTGGCTTCAAGAGCCTGTATCTGGTGTTCGCTCTGCAGGCCTTGCTGGCATGGGTGGTTTCCGCGCCGCTGGGCGCGGCCTCGGCATCCAGCAGCGGGCTCAATCTCCTGGACATCGTGGGCGTGCTGCTTGCCGTGTTCGGCGTGAGTTTCGAGGCCATCGCCGATTGGCAACTGGCTCGCTTCAAGGCCGATCCGAAGTCGCGCGGCGCGGTGATGGACCAGGGTCTTTGGCGGTACAGCCGCCACCCCAATTACTTCGGTGAATCCTGCCTCTGGTGGGGCCTGGGCCTGATCGCGCTGGCAGCCGGCTTTCACAACGCATGGGCGCTGGTGTCGCCGGTTCTGGTCACGGTGCTGCTGCTGAAGGTGTCGGGCGTCGGTCTGCTGGAAGCCGACCTGGTCGAACACCGCAAGCCCTATCGTGACTACATCGAACGCACGCCGGCTTTCTTTCCTGGCCGGCCCCGCGCATCCGGAGGCAAGGCATGAAGCGGTACGCGGCATGGTGGGTCTGCCTCGCCCTGGCCGGCTCGGCGGGCGCCGTCGATGCCCGGACCACCACGTTCACCGTGTTGCTCGACGGCGAACCCATCGGCGAACACCGCTTCGTCCAGACGCCGCAGCGCGACGGTTTGCTCGAACTGACGAGCGAGGCCAACTTTCAGGTCCGCCTTCTGGGCGTGCCCGTGTATCGCTACCAGCATCGGGCCCAGGAGCTTTGGCAAGGCGATTGCCTGCAGACGCTCAAGGCCTCGACCCAGGACGGCGGCGAATCGACGCAGGTCGATGCCAGCAGGGTGCAAGGCGCGCTCGTGATCGAGACGGGCGAGCGAAGGCAGCAGGTGGACGGCTGCCTGATGAGCTTTGCCTACTGGAATCCCGTCATGCAGCGGCAGAATCGGCTGCTCAACGTGCAGACCGGCCGGATCGAGCAAGTGCAGCTGACTCGCATCGAGACCGCGCAGATCGACGTGCGTGGACAAATGGTGTCTGCCCAGCGCTGGCGCCTGAGCGGCACCGAACGACCGCTCGATGTCTGGTGGACCGCACAAGGCCAATGGGTAGGCCTGGACGCCACGGTCAGCGGCGGCCGCAAGCTCAGCTATCGGCTGCGCTGAAGCGCACCGCTCCCCTTTTGCTTTTCAAGGAACGCCCATGAGAACCTTTGCACTGGCCTGGATCCTGGCCGCCGTCATCTTCCTCGCCCTGGACGCCGTCTGGCTCAGCCTGATGACGCCAAGGCTCTACCAGCCGATCATCGGCCCGCTCTTGCGCCAGCCCTTCGACATGTGGGCCGCCGGGTTCTTCTACGTCGTCTACATCAGCGGCATGGTGGCCCTGGCGATCTCGCCGGCGTTCGACCTGAAAAGCGTCGGCGCAGGCGCGGCCCGTGGGGCGATGCTGGGTTTCGTGGCCTATGCCACCTACGACCTGACCAACCAGGCCACCTTGCAAGGTTGGTCGTGGAAGATCACGCTGGCCGACCTGGCCTGGGGCACCAGCGCCACGGGCGCTGCGTCCGCCCTCACCGTGCTGGTGCTGCTCAAGCTCTTGCCCGGCCGCTGAATCACATGCCGATCGAAGCGCCCATGAGGCGCGCCAGCCAGCCGTCGAACCGCAGCGTTCCTTCGACCGAGGCCAGGCAGATGCAGTCTCCATTGGGCTGAACGGTCGGTTGATGGCGCACCGATCCGTCCGTCTCGTCGAAATCGCCGGCGCGGAACTCGCTGCGGCCATCGTCGAACGCTCCCCAAAGCACCTGCGTCAGCTCGCTCTGGCTGTGCGTGTGCTGCGGCAGCATCCGGCCGGCGCCAATGCGAAGCATGAAGACCTTGGCCTGCGGCGCGTCCGGAACCACCACGCGGTTCCAGTACATGCCCGGGCCCATCCAGCGCCAGGGACCGACTTCGCAGCCGGACATCGCCGCCGGCCAGGCGACCGGAAGCCAGGGCTTCTCGCCTACGACCGTGCTCGTCCTGGGCGCGTCGGCCAAAGAGCCGGGCCCGGCATCGATGCGGGCAAGCACGCGCTCCAGCGCATGCGGCGACAGTTCCGCCGGCGGCAGTTCGTCGAGCATGACGCCGCCCAGCGCGTTCAGTTGCGCCATGCGCTGGCGGCAGGCCGCGCAGCCTTCAAGGTGCACGTCGAGCAGCAGGCGATGGCCCGCGCCCAGGCTGCCCGCCGCATAGGCGAGCATCAGTGCGTCATCGGGGTGATGTCGAATCCTCATGGTTGCATTCCATCCAGCCGGCGTCGCAGCTGGTTCAAGGCCAGGCGCACGCGGGATTTCACCGTGCCCAGCGGAAGACCCAGCTCGGCGGCGATCCGCGCATGCGGGTGCTCCTCATAAAACGAAAGCCGCAACACCAGCTGCTGCTCCGGCGGCAGCGCCGCCATGGCCGAGCGCACCGCGCGCTCGCACTGGGCGCCGAAGAGCTGCTCTTCAGGCGTGGGCTCGGGGTCCTCGGCGCCAGCCAGGGCATCTTCATGGGGATCGCTGGCGATCTGCTCCATGCGGTTGCCCAGGCGCCGGAAATGGTCGATGCGCAGGTTGCGGGCGATGGCAAAGATCCAGGTCGAAGCCGCGGCCTCGGCCGGATCGAAGCCCGCGGCCTTCTTCCAGACGTTGACCATGGCCTCCTGGGCGAACTCCTCGGCCTGGCTTTCGGAGCTGCCCGAGCGCATCAGGTAGCTCTTGATGCGCGGCGCGAAATGCTTGAACAAGGCCGCGAAGGCCTGGCGGTCCGACTTGCTGCCCACGCAGACAAGCAGGTGGTTCAGCAGGTCGGGTTCGGGTGCATGCTCCGGAATATCAGGCGACATGGCAACGGACAGGTAGGGAGCGCGGGCTCGATGCCTGGCGGGGTCGATTTCCGAGGATTGCCGTAGGCCGGTCATGGGGGGTTCTACGCATCATCGGCGCGATTGGATCACAGCGCGCATCTACACTGCGTCGCGATTGATCCGGCGCGGCCCAGGTTGCGTAGAAGACGACAAGACCACGACGCGGCCCCCTACATGCCTGCCATTCCAACCATTCCCGCCAGCCCAGCCCACCGCCTGATTCCGGGCGCCGCCCCCGGCCCGGACGGCTCGCAAGGGCGGCAGAAGATCGCCGTGATCGGCAGCGGCGTCTCGGGGCTGTCGGCCGCGTGGCTGCTGTCGCGCGCCCACGACGTGACGCTGTTCGAATCTCACCAGCGGCTTGGCGGCCATGCCCACACGGTCGACGTCGACGTCGACGGCGTGCCGCTGGCGGTCGACACGGGGTTCATCGTCTACAACGAGCCGGCCTACCCCAACCTGACGGCCATGTTCGAGCACCTGGGCGTGCGCACCGAGGGTTCGGACATGTCGTTCGCCGTGAGCCTGGACGACGGGCAGCTCGAATATTCAAGCGACGGACTGGCCGGCCTGTTCGCCCAGCCGGTCAATGCCCTGCGTCCGCGCTTCTGGCGCATGCTGGCCGAGCTGCGCCGCTTCTACCGCGATGCTCCGGCGGATGCGCGCAATTTCGGCCTGGTCGCCCTGGACGACTACCTGGACGCACGCGGCTACGGCGATGCCTTCCGCGCCGACCACCTCTATCCGATGGCCGCGGCGATCTGGTCCGCCCCGGCGGAGCGCATCGGCCGCTACCCCACCGAGGCTTTTGTGCGCTTCTGCGAGAACCACCGCCTGCTCGACCTGGGCCAGCGCCCCGTCTGGCGCACGGTCGTCGGCGGGAGCCGCGAGTACGTGAACGCGCTCGCTTCTGCGCTCGACGCGCGGCAGGTGCTGCGCGGCCAGGCCGTGCTCGAGCTGGCGCGTGACGCGCAGGGCGTCCAGGTGCGCACCTCCAACGGCTGGCACCCGCAGCGCTTCGATGCGGTGGTCGTCGCCACCCACGCCGACGAGGCCCTGCACCTGCTGGATGCACCCAGCGCGGACGAGCAGCGCCTGCTGGGTGCCTTCTCGTACAGCCGCAACCTGGCCGTGTTGCACACCGACACGCGCCTCATGCCCCGGCGCCGCCGGACCTGGGCGAGCTGGAACTACCTCGGCCACCGGCGCGACGCGCAATCGCTTTGCGCGAGCTACTGGATGAACCGGCTGCAACCCCTGCCCACGAGCACGCCGATCATGCTCACGCTCAACCCCGGTCATCCGCCGGCCGCCGGCCGCCTGCTGCATACCCAGAGCTACGAGCACCCGCTGTTCGACGCGCGGGCACTGCGCGCCCAGTCGGAGCTGTGGCGCCTGCAGGGGCAACGACACACGTGGTTCTGCGGCGCCTATTTCGGCGCAGGCTTCCATGAAGACGGTCTGCAGGCTGGTCTGGCGGTGGCCGAGGCCCTCGGCGGGGTGCGCCGGCCCTGGCAGGTGGAGAACGAGTCAGGGCGCATTCCGGCCATCCATGCGGCGTCGAAGGCGGCGGCACGCGCTTCCGCATGATGAATCCGCCTGCCAGCAGGCTGCTTTCAGCCACCGTCGTGCACCAGCGCATGCGGCCGTTGCGGCACCGGCTGCGCTATCGCGTCGTCTTCCTGCTGCTGGATCTGGACGAACTCGAATCGCTGAATGCACGGCTGCGGCTCTTCAGCCTCGATCGGCCCGGCCTGTTCAGCTTCCGGCAGTCGGACCACGGCGCGCCGACGGGCGTGAACCTGCGTGACGAGATCCACGGTCAACTGCGTGCTGCTGGTATCGAGGCCACGGGGCGCGTGCGCCTCTTGACCATGCCGCGCATTCTTGGCCACGCATTCAACCCGCTGTCGATCTTCCTGTGCGAACACGAGCATGGCGGGATGGCGGCGGTCATCTACGAGGTGAGCAACACCTTTGGCGAGCGGCACCGCTACCTCGTCGAAGTGGAGCCCTCGCAACAGCATGCGACCACATTGCGCCACGCCTGCGGCAAGCGGCTGCACGTGTCGCCCTTCATGGACATGAACCTGAACTACCGATTCACGCTGAGCCTGCCGCCCGACGAGCAGTCCCCCTTTCAGGTGCACATCGACACCTGCGATCCCGAAGGTACGGTTGTGCTTTCCGCCGGACTGTCCGCAAGGCAAGCGCCGGTGAGCGACTCGAGCCTGCTGGGCGCGTTCGTGCGCCACCCCCTGCTGGGACTGAAGGTGCTGGGCGCCATTCATTGGGAAGCATTGCGGATGCTCATCAAGGGCGCGCCATTCCGGCGCCACCCTGGCGCCGCCGAAAGGCCGCTGACCGTCGTTCGAAGCCAGGAAGCCTCGTTGCCATGAGCCGATTGATCTTCAACACAGCCCGCACCTCGGAAGCCAGCATCAGCGCGGGGCCCGGCCTGCCGTGGACCTGGCGCGGCCAGATCCAGCGCGCGTTGGCCGGTCTTCAGCGCGGCAGCCTCGACCTGACTCTGCCCAATGGCGAGCGCATCAGCGTGCGCGGCCGCGTCGACGGTGCGCATGCCACCGTGCACGTGCATCGCTGGCGAGCGCTGCGTCGCCTGCTTTCTCAAGGCGATCTGGGCTGGGCCGAAAGCTACTGCGACGGCGACTGGTCGACGCCCGATCTCGTCGGCGTGCTCGAATTCGGGCTTGCCAACGAATCGGCGATGGGCAACACACTCACCGGCAACTGGCTTGCCCGTGCCTGGACGCGCGTGCGTCACCTGCTCAATGCCAATACGCCGGCAGGCAGCCGCCGCAACATCAGCGCGCACTACGACCTGGGCAACACCTTCTACGGGACGTGGCTCGATCCGCAGATGATCTACTCCAGCGCGATCTACGCGCCGGGCGATCTGAGCCTGGAGCAGGCCCAGGAGCGGAAGCTCTCGCGCATCGAATCGCTCCTTCAACTCGAAGGGGGCGAGCGTGTTCTCGAGATCGGCTGCGGCTGGGGCGCGCTGGCCATGAAGCTGGCCGCGAACCCAGGCGTGCACGTGACCGGCGTGACGTTGTCACGCGAGCAGCTCGCGCACGCCAATGCCCAGGTCGAGGCCGCTGGGCTTCGCCAGAGCGTGGAACTGCGCCTGCAGGACTATCGGGACATCGAAGGCACATTCGACCGCATCGTCTCCATCGAGATGCTCGAAGCCGTCGGTCAGGCCTATTGGCCGCGCTACTTCCAGACGCTGCGCGATCGCATGAAGCCTGGCGGCACGGCCGTGGTGCAGGTCATCCTGATCGACGACGCGCACTTCGACGCCTACAGCCGAAATCCGGACTTTATCCAGCGCCACGTGTTTCCGGGCGGCATGCTGCCGTGCGACGCTGCCTTGCGCCAGCAGGCGCAGCAGGCGGGCCTGCAGCTCGAATGCACCGACCGCTTCGGCGCGAGCTATGCCCGCACCGTGCAGGAATGGCGACAGCGCTTCGAGGCAGCATGGCCTCTGCTGCGCCCCCTGGGCTTCGACGAGCGCTTCCGGCGGATGTGGAACTACTACCTGGGCTACTGCGAGGTCGGCTTTCGCAACGAGCGGATCGACGTGGCGCTATACAGGATCACGCATTCGCCGCAGGGCCAGACGGCTTGAGGCGCTGGCCCTTCGGGGCTTGCGCAGACAGGTGATCCACCAGGAGCCTGGCCGCTGGCGAGAGGTGCCCCGGATCGCGAAAGCAGATGGCGAATCGTCGCTGGGCCCAGGCATCGTCGAGCCGCACGATCCGACGGCGATCCTGCTCGCCGGACGTGGAAGCGATCTCCCTGGGAACCACCGCCAGGCCAAGCCCGGCGCGCACGCATCGCAGCGAGGCGTCGAAGGTGGACACCACCGCCCGGTAGTAGATCGGCTTGCCGATGATGGCCGCCGCACGTGCAAGCATGGTGTGCACGGCCGTGTTGGCGGGCAGGCCGACATGGTCGAAATCCAAGGTCTGCTCGAAACTGCACGACTTGCGTCTTGCCAGTGGATGCGACGGATGGACGACCACGCAGAGTTCGTCGCCGCGATAGGGCCTTGTTGCCAGGCCTTCCAGGTCCGCCGCATCCCAGCACACGCCGATTGGCGCCAACCCCTCCCGAAGGGCTGAGACGAGCTCCGAACTGGTCCGCTCTTCGATGTCGACGCGAATCTGCGCGTGCTCCGGCATCTGCAGGAAGCTCGCGATGTCATCGGGCAGGGACTCCGTGATCGCCGACACCGAGGCCAAGACGCGAACCTGGCCTTTCACGCCCTTGCGATAGGCCGTCATGTCCCGGGCCACGCGGTCGGCCGTCGCGAGCATCGCGCGCGCATGCTCCAGGAGCATTTCGCCAGCGGCGGTCGGCACCACGCCGCGGCGGTGACGCTCCAACAGCGGCGCACGCACCTGATCTTCGAGCTGGGCAAGGCGCTTGCTGATGGCCGAAGTGCCGATGTGGTTCTGCGCCGCCGCACGTCCGATGTTCCGGTGATCGCAGGTGGCCACGAAGAGTCGCAAAGTCGTCAGGTCCAGGTCGTGCATCGCTTGTGCCTTTCCATATCGGAAACAGATGTGGGATGAATTGTCGCTTTACCACTCATCCAGGCAATCCTAAAGTGGTTGCCAGCAGATGCGAAAAGCAACGGAGACCACATTGAGCACAGCACATGGATCATTGCCACGCCGGGTCGCCATCCGAGAGGTTGGCCTGCGCGATGGCTTGCAGAGCATCGGGACCGTCGTTCCGACGCAGCGCAAGTTCGAGTGGCTGCGCGATGCGGTGGCAGCGGGGCAGACCGAGATCGAAGTCGGATCGTTCGTTCCGCCCAGGCTCATGCCGCAACTTGCAGACACGCAGCAGGTGCTGGCCTATGCCAAGTCTCTGCCGGGCTTGTTCGCCTCGGTCCTCGTGCCCAACCTCAGGGGCGCAGAGCTGGCTCTGGAGGGCAATGCCGACCTGATGATCCTTCCTCTGTCGGCCAGCCATGCCCACAGCCTTGCCAACTTGCGCAAGACGCCGGACGACGTGGTGGCCGAACTGGGGCGCATCCGCGCAGCCCGCGACGCGTCGGGCAAGAAGACTTTGATCGAAGGCGGCGTGGGCACGGCGTTCGGCTGCACGATTCAGGGCCACGTGGCCGAAACCGAGGTGCTTCGATTGATGCAGGCGCTGCTCGATGCTGGCGCCGACCGCGTGAGCCTGGCGGACACGGTGGGCTATGCCGATCCGGCATCGGTCAGCCGCCTGTTCGAGAAAGCCATCGCCATTGCGGGCGATCGCTTTTGCTGCGGCCATTTCCACGATACACGCGGCCTCGCGCTCGTCAATGTTCACGCGGCGCTGCAACTGGGTGTCGATCGGTTCGACGCCTCGCTCGCCGGCATCGGCGGCTGCCCGCACGCGCCTGGCGCAAGCGGCAATGCCGCCACCGAGGACCTGGCGTTCATGTTGCAAGCCATGCGCATCGACACCGGGCTCGACATTCCTGCCCTTCTGGCATTGCGCCAGAAGGTCGCTGGCTGGATCGAGGGCGAGCCGACCCATGGCGCACTCTGGCGAGCCGGACTGCCCAAGACATTCCCCTTCCCCGCCGCCGCCTGAAGGCTCACCCATCCCCTCCTCTTCCCCCATGAAAACCGACAACAACCTGCCGCTGGCCGGCATCCGCGTGCTCGAATTCACCCACATGGTGATGGGCCCGACCTGCGGCATGATCCTGGCCGACCTCGGTGCCGAAGTCATCAAGGTCGAGCCGCCCGGCGGCGACAAGACGCGGCAGCTGCCAGGCCTGGGCATCGGCTTTTTCCGCAGCTTCAACCGCAACAAGAAGAGCGTGGTGCTCGACATCACCACCGACGCGGGAAAGCAGACCGCCGCGGAACTCGTGGGCACCTGCGACGTCGTGCTGGAGAACTTCCGCCCTGGCCTGATGAAGCAACTCGGCCTGGACTACGAAGCCTTGTCCAAGCGCTTCCCGCAGCTCATCTACGTGAGCCACAAGGGCTTTCTGCCAGGGCCCTACGAGAAACGCCTGGCGCTCGACGAGGTCGTGCAGATGATGGGCGGCCTGTCGTACATGACCGGGCCAGTCGGCCGGCCGCTGCGCGCGGGCACTTCGGTCAACGACATCATGGGCGGCATGTTCGGTGCCATCGGCGTGCTCGCTGCGCTGCGCGAGCGCGAACGCACCGGGCACGGACAGGAAGTGCAAAGCGCCCTGTTCGAGAACTGCGTGTTTCTCAGTGCCCAGCACATGCAGCAGTACCTGATGACCGGCGAAGCGCCGCCGCCCATGCCTTCACGCGTATCGGCCTGGAGCGTGTACGACGTCTTCACCCTGGCCGATGGCGAACAGCTCTTCATCGGTGCTGTCAGCGACAAGCAATTTGCGACCCTCTGCAAGGTGCTCGAACGCCCGGACCTGCTGCAAAGGCCCGAATACGCGGACAACGCGGCGCGTGTTGCGCTGCGGCCTCAACTGCTGGCTGAACTCGGGGCGATCCTGGTGGACCACCGCATCGGTGAACTGGCACCCAAGCTGGAGGCCGCCGGGATTCCCTACGCGCCCATCTCGCGTCCGGAGCAACTCGTGAACGACCCCCACCTTCAGCAAAGCGGCGGCATCGTGCCGATGCCCACCGACGATGGCGGCTCCACCGACGTCGTCTTGCTCCCGCTGCTCATGGGCGGCCGGCGGCCGGGTGTCCGCATGCCACTGCCGAAGATCGGCGAGCACACCGAAGAAGTGTTGGCCGCCCTCCACGCGCCTGCCTGAACGGCCCGAACCGCTTTCCACCATCACAAGACAGGAGACATCATGACCACCTACCCCCTCGCCCGACGCACATTGCTTTCCTGCTTTGGTGCATTGATGGCCGCTGGCGCGTTGAGCGCCGTCGGCAATGCCAACGCGCAAAGTTCAACCCCGCTCAGAGTCATTCTTCCGGTGAGCGCGGGCTCGGGTGTGGACGTGATCGTGCGCTCTTCGCAGGTCGCGCTGTCCAAGGCGCTGGGCGGACAGCCGGTGGTCATCGAGAATCTGCCGGGCGCCGGCGGCATCACGGGAACGCAGACCCTTATCAAGGCCGCGCCCGACGGCAACACCATCGCCATCATCTCCAACAACCACGCGGTCAACCCCAGCGTGTTCAAGAAGCTGCCCTACGACAGCCTGGCGGACATCACGCCGATCAGCATCATCGGCGGCTCGCCGTTCGTGCTGGTCGTGAACCCCAAGGTGCCGGCCAAGACCGCGAAAGAGCTGCAGGCGCTGCTCAAGTCGAAGCCCGGTGAATTCAACTTCGGCTCATCGGGCAACGGGACCATCATCCACCTGGCCGGCGAGATGTTCATGGACGAAGCGGGCGTGAAGGCTCGCCATATTCCCTACAAGGGCACCGGGCCGTTGATCACCGACATCATGGCCGGTCAGGTCGAGATGGGCGTCGCGGCGGTCGCCGCTGTCCAAGGCCAGATCAAGGCTGGCACGCTGCGGCCGATCGGCGTGATGGGCAAGGAGCGCGTCAAATCGCTGCCTGATGTGCCCACCTTCGCGGAACAGGGCCTTCCGGGCGTCGATGTCGCGGGATGGTTCGCCGCCATCGGCCCCAAGGGAATGCCACCGGAAAAGGTCAAGCAGATGCACGACGCCCTGGTCGCGGCATTCAATGATCCGGAGGTCAAGGCCGGCTTTGCCAAACGCGACGATGCCCTGATCCTGAGTTCGCCTGAAGACGCCGCGCAGTTCCTGAAATCGGAACAGGAGCGCTATGCACGCCTGGTGCAGAAGGCCAACGTCACGCTGGAATAGGCGGACGGACCTTGCGATCGCAAGGAACCTGGGTCGCTCCCAAGCCTTAGGGCCGTTGCCGGTCAAGGCTTCAACAACGCCCTGTTGGCCGCGGCCACCAGCCGAACCGTCAGCGCATCGAGGACGACCGACGCGGCCCGCGCCTGCTGCCAATACAGCGGCACATCGAGCACCGCGCCCGGTACCAACTCGACCAGCGACCCATCGGCCAGGTGCGGCGCGATGAGCGCCTGCGGATGCAGCGCCCAGCCCATGCCGGCGACGGTCGCAGCAACGAAGGCATGGGCGGAGGGCAGAAAGTGGCGCGGAAGTTCGACGCTGCGATGGCACAGGCGCCGCGCCCATTGCAGCTGCAATTCGTCCTTGGCGTTGAAGGCCAGGCTCGGCGCGCGGGACAGCGTCCCGGCACCGACGCCGTCGGCAAAGTGATCGATTAGGAAAGCCGGGCTTGCAGCCGCGACATAGCGCATCGATCCAAGTGCAAGGCTGTTGCAGCCCGGCGGCGGCCGCGCCGCACTGGTCACTGCAGCCAGCACGGTGCCGCTGCGAAGCCACTCGCTCGTGTGATCCTGGTCATCGACCGAGATTTCCAAAAGCACTGGATTCTGGGTGGCGAATTCCGCCACGGCGGGCGCCAGCCAGGTGGCGAGGCTGTCGGCATTCACGGCCACCGGCAACGGCACCCGCGCGATGCCCTGCGGCGCCAGCGCCGGGACGGCGCCCTCCAGCTCTTGCTCCAGCAGGCGCACGTGGTCGACGTGCTGGCAAAGTCGCCTGCCTGTCTCGGTAGCGCGGCATGGTTGATCGCGCACGACCAGGGCGCATCCCATGCGCTCTTCCAGCAGGCGGATGCGCTGCGAGATGGCAGAAGGCGTGACGTGCAGGACGCGGGCGGCGCGGTCGAAACTGCCCTCGCGTACCACAGCGGCCAAGGCTGCAAGGGCCGAATAATCGAGCATCGGCTGATTAGAACGCCTTAATACGCTTTAGCAAAGATAGTTTTGCTTCAGACTCGGAAGCTGGCAAGCTGAGCCCATGTCTGGTTCATCGATTCTTTCTCTCGCCCCCGCCGCGTTCGTCCAGGGCCTGTTGCTCAGCTTCGGCCTCATCGTCGCCATCGGCGCGCAGAACGCGTTCGTCCTTCGCCAAGGCCTGCGACGCGAGCACGTGGGCAGCGTGGTCCTGTTCTGCGCCTTGGCCGATGGCGCCCTGATCGCCGCGGGCGTGCTGGGCATGGCCCAGGTGCTGGGGCAGCGGCCGGGGTTGGCCCAGGCTCTGGCGCTCGTCGGCGCACTGTTCCTGGCCGCCTATGCATTCCAGGCGCTGCGCAGGGCGCGCCGGCCGCAGGCGCTACAGGCTGGGGCCGGCGCCGTGAGCGCGGGCAAGGCGGTGGTGCTGGCGCAGGCGGCGGCGTTCACGCTGCTCAACCCCCATGTGTATCTCGACACTGTGCTGCTCGTCGGCAGCATCGGCGCGCAGCAGCCGGCGGGCTTGCAGGCCTGGTTCATCGCAGGAGCGAGCATGGCCAGTCTGACGTGGTTCGCGGCGTTGGGCTTCGGAGCGCGGTGGCTCCAGCCCCTGTTCGCCAATCCGAAGGCATGGCAAGTGCTCGATGGTCTGATCGGCCTGACGATGGCCGTGCTGTCGGTATCGCTGGTGCATCACGCCTTCGCGGGCACCTGACATTGGCACGCCCCTTGCGACTGTGAAGGGATGTCCGCCCGGCCATGTTGGCCTCGGCGCGCCATCCACCTTCCAGGAGTTGTTTGCATGACCACGTCCCGCCGTTCGCTGCTCAAGGGTGTCTCTCTGGCCGGCGTCGCCGGCGCCGCACTTGCCGCGCCCGCCCTCGCCCAGGCCCAGCAGTCCTTCACCTGGAAGATGACGAGCGCATACGGCAAGGGCTCGCCCTTCTACATGGATGGACCCGGCAGCGCGACCGACCTGGCCAAGCGCATCGAGGCGATGTCCGGCGGGCGCCTGAAGATCCAGGTGTTCGGCGCCGGCGAACTGATTCCCGCGCTCGAAGGCTTCGATGCGGTGCGCGCCGGCACGGTCGAGATGAACCATGCCAACAGCTACTTTTGGACCGGCAAGACCTTCGCCGCCCAGTACTTCTGCGCGGTGCCCTTCGGCCTGAACTTCCAGGGCATCAACGGCTGGCTCTACGACGGCGGCGGCCAGGAACTGTGGAACGAGGTCTATGCGCCCTTCGGCATGGTCGCCATGCCTTGCGGCAATACCGGCGTGCAAATGACGGGCTGGTTCAAGAAGGAGATCAAGTCGGTCGACGACCTCAAGGGCCTGAAGATGCGCATCCCCGGGCTGGCCGGCCGCGTCTATGCCGCGCTGGGCGTGGACGTGAAGCTGCTGCCCGGCGGCGAGATCTTCCCCGCTCTGGAGCGCGGCGTGATCGATGCCGCCGAGTTCGTCGGCCCCTTCCTCGACAGAAAGCTGGGCCTGCAGAAGGCGGCCAAGTACTACTACACCACCGGCTGGCACGAAAGCGCGACCGTGTCCGAACTGCTGATCAACAAGGCCGCCTGGGACAAGCTGCCCAAGGACCTGCAGGCCGTGGTCTCGAACGCCGCGGCGGCCTGCAACGTCATCAGCGAAGCCTGGTGCCAGCGCAACAACGCCGAAGCAATGGACGACCTGGTCCGCAACCAGGGCGTGATCGCCAGGCCCTTGCCCGACGACGTGGTCAAGAAGCTGCGCGAAGCCACCGCCACCGTGCTTGCCGAAGCCGTCGCGAAGGACGCGCTGACCAAGAAGGTGCACGACTCGTACATGGCCTACCAGAAGAAGTACGCCGCCTGGGCCCGCTACAGCGAAGGCCCCTATCTCGACAAGATCCTGGACGTCTGACCCGCCATGGCCAGTGCATCTCCCGCCGGCGCATCGGGTGCCGGCAAGGCGGCGGCTGCGCGCCGCGTGGTCGGCGCTATCGACAAAGTGGTCGACCGAATCGGCCGCGCGGCCGCATGGCTGACGCTCGCCATCGCGTTGCTGATGGCGGTGGACGTCCTGCTTCGCTACGGCTTCAGCATCGGCTCGGTGTGGGCGCAGGAGCTTGAATGGCATCTGCTGTCGCCGCTGGTGCTGCTGGGCATGACCTATGCGCTGCAAAAGGGTGACCACGTGCGCGTCGACGTGTTCTACGCGCGCTATTCCCCGAGGACGCAGGCAGCGGTCGACCTCGTCGCCGCGCTGCTGGCGATTGCCTTCGCCTTCTTCGTCGTGCGCTACTCGATCGCGTACGTTGGCCAGTCGTACGCGATCAACGAGGTCTCGGCCGATCCAGGCGGACTGACGCATCGCTGGCTGCTGAAGGCGCTGATCCCGGTGGGCTTCGCGCTGTTCGCGGTGCAGGCCTTTGCGCAGGCCATCGATGCCCTGCTGCGCCTGGGCGGCGCCACGGCGCCCCAACACCCGGCGGGCCAGGCGTGATGTCGCCCGAGTGGTTGGCAATCGGCCTGCTGGTCGGATTCTTCGCGCTGCTGATGATCGGCATTCCGGTGGGCATCACGCTGGCGGCCAGTGGCTTCATCTTCGGCTTCCTGGGATTTGGCGAGTCGCTCTTCCACCTGCTGCCCGCACGCATCTTCGGCGTGGTGGGCAACTACCAGTGGCTGGCCATTCCGCTGTTCGTCTTCATGGGCGTGATGCTGGAGAAATCGCGCCTGGCCGAGGACCTGCTCGACGTCATCGGCCACCTCGCCGGCGGCCTTCGCGGCGGCATGGCGCTGGGCATCATCGGCGTGGGTGTGCTGATGGGCGCCACCACCGGCATCGTGGGCGCCACCGTCATCACGCTGGGCCTGCTCACGCTGCCGACACTGCTGCGCCGGGGCTACGACCCGGCCATTGCCTGCGGCGCGATCTGCGCGTCGGGCACGCTGGGGCAGATCGTCCCACCCAGCCTGGTATTGATCCTGCTGTCCGACATCATGCAGTTGTCGGTGGGTACGTTGTTCGCTGCCGCCGTCATGCCCTCACTGCTGCTGGCGGGGCTTTATGCCGCGTGGATCGTCCTCATGGGCATGCTGCGCCCTGACTCGATGCCGCCGGTGCCGCTGCAGGAGCGCAACGCCGTGTCGCGCCGAGAGCTTTGGCTGCGCGTGCTCAAGGTGGCCCTGCCCCCGGTGGCACTGGTGATGGCGGTGCTCGGCTCGATCATCGGCGGCGTGGCCGCACCGACCGAAGCCGCGTCGATGGGCGCGCTGGGCTCTTTGCTGGTGGTTGCGCTGGCCCGGCGCCTGTCGATCGGCATCCTGCGCGAAGTGATGCGCTCCACCACGCGCATCTCGGCCATGGTGCTGTTCATCCTGATCTGCTCGCAGGTCTTCAGCCTGGCTTTTCGTGGCCTGCAGGGCGAGCGGCTCATCGAGGACTTGTTCGAACTGCTGCCCGGCGGAATCAACGCCGACATCTGGTTCCTGATGGCGCTGATCTTCGTGCTCGGCTTCTTCCTGGAATGGATCGAGATCAGCTACATCGCCGTGCCGCTGTTCCTGCCGATCTTTGCCGCCGCCAACGTCGACCCGGTGTGGCTGGCGATGCTCATCACGATCAACCTGCAGAGCTCGTTTCTCACGCCGCCGTTCGGCTGGGCGTTGTTCTTCCTGCGCGGCGTGGCGCCGCCGCAGATCACGACGCGCCATATCTATCTTGGCGTGATTCCTTTCGTCGCCCTGCAACTGATCGCGATTGGGCTGGTGTTCGCGGTGCCCGCCATCGCGACATGGCTGCCCAAGACGATCGGCTGGTAGCACCGACGAACTTTTGCTTTTGAATCAACAGCTTAGGCGCAATGAGCACCCCGGCGACGAATGCCGCGCGAGGCGCCGCGCGCAGGGTCTTCTGGGGAAGCTGCCTACAACTTGCTAGAGTTCATGTCTTGTCTGCAATTTCGTTTTGCAATGTGCAATGCGAAGTCACGTTGAATACAAACCTGAGCACGCTGCTATGACCGCCGGAAACTCCCAAATCATCTACACCCTTACCGACGAAGCACCCCGCCTGGCCACGGCCTCGCTGCTGCCCATCGTCCAGGCCTTCACGGCACCGGCAGGCATCTCGGTGACCACGAGCGACATCTCGGTCGCCGGCCGGATCCTGGGTCAGTTCCCGGAAGCGTTGACCGAAGAACAGCGCGTGCCCGACAACCTTTCGGAGCTGGGCAAGCTCACGCTCAAGCCCGAAGCCAACATCATCAAGCTGCCCAACATCAGCGCCTCGGTGGCTCAGCTCAAGTCGGCCATCAAGGAACTGCAGGACAAGGGCTACAAGATCCCCGACTTCCCCGAGAACCCGAAGACGGACGAGGAAAAGGAAATCCGCGCTCGCTACAACAAGTGCACCGGCAGCGCCGTGAACCCCGTGCTGCGCGAAGGCAACTCGGACCGCCGCGCGCCCAAGGCGGTGAAGGAGTTCGCCCGCAAGAACCCGCACAGCATGGCCGAGTGGAGCCAGGCATCGCGCTCGCACGTCTCGCACATGCACCACGGCGACTTCTATCACGGCGAGAAGTCGATGACGCTGGACAAGGCGCGCAACGTGAAGATGGAACTGCTGACCAAGAGCGGCAAGGCCATCGTCCTGAAGCCGAAGGTGGCCCTGCTCGATCGCGAAGTCATCGATTCGATGTTCATGAGCCGCAAGGCCCTGCTCGAGTTCTACGAGCGCGAGATCCAGGACGCGCACAAGACCGGCGTGATGTTCTCCCTGCACGTCAAGGCGACCATGATGAAGGTGTCGCACCCCATCGTGTTCGGCCACTGCGTCAAGATCTTCTACCGCGAAGCCTTCGAGAAGCACGCCAAGGTGTTCGAAGAGCTGGGCGTGAACGTCAACAACGGCATGGTCGACCTCTACAACAAGATCGCCGCCCTGCCCCAGAGCACCCAGGACGAGATCAAGCGCGACCTGCATGCCTGCCATGAGCACCGCCCCGAGCTGGCCATGGTCGATTCGGCCAAGGGCATCACCAACTTCCATTCGCCCAACGACGTGATCGTCGATGCGTCGATGCCCGCCATGATCCGCAACGGCGGCAAGATGTATGGCGCCGACGGCCGCCTGAAGGACGTCAAGGCCGTCATGCCCGAAAGCACCTTCGCCCGCATCTACCAGGAGATGATCAACTTCTGCAAGTGGCACGGCGCCTTCGACCCCAAGACGATGGGCACCGTGCCCAACGTCGGCCTGATGGCCCAGCAGGCCGAGGAATACGGCTCGCACGACAAGACCTTCGAGATCCCCGAAGACGGCGTGGCCAACATCACCGACCTGGACACCGGCGAAGTGCTGCTCAGCCAGGACGTGGAGAAGGGCGACATCTGGCGCATGTGCCAGGTCAAGGACGCCGCGATCCGCGACTGGGTCAAGCTGGCCGTCACGCGCGCTCGCAACTCGGGCATGCCGGTGGTCTTCTGGCTCGACGCCTATCGCCCGCACGAGGCGCAGCTCATCACCAAGGTGCGCATGTACCTGCACGAGCACGACACCACCGGCCTGGACATCCAGATCATGAGCCAGGTGCGCGCCATGCGCTACACGCTGGAGCGCGTGATCCGCGGCCTGGACACCATCAGCGCCACCGGCAACATCCTGCGCGACTACCTCACCGACCTGTTCCCCATCATGGAGCTGGGCACCTCGGCCAAGATGCTGTCCATCGTGCCGCTGATGGCCGGCGGCGGCATGTACGAGACGGGCGCCGGCGGCTCGGCGCCCAAGCACGTGCAGCAACTGGTGGAAGAAAACCACCTGCGCTGGGATTCGCTGGGCGAGTTCCTGGCCCTGGCCGTGAGCCTGGAAGACCTGGGCATCAAGAACCACAACGCCAAGGCCAAGATCCTGGCCAAGACGCTGGATGCCGCCACCGGCAAGCTGCTGGACAACAACAAGGGCCCGTCGCCCAAGACCGGCCAGCTCGACAATCGTGGCAGCCACTTCTACCTGGCGATGTACTGGGCGCAGGCGCTGGCCGAGCAGACCGAGGACAAGGAACTGGCCGCACAGTTCAAGAAGCTGGCCGAGACGCTGGCGGCCAACGAGAAGAAGATCGTGGACGAACTGGCCGCCGTTCAGGGCAAGCCGGCGGACATCGGTGGCTACTACCTGCCGGACACGGCCAAGACCGACGCGATCATGCGTCCGAGCGCGACGCTGAATGCGGCGCTGGCGTCGGTGTCGTCTTGATCGACTGACTGCCTGACCGGCCCGCAGCGCGGGCTGGACGAACACGAGGCCCTCTCCTCCCGATTCGGGACGAGAGGGCTTTCTTCTTGTGGCTCGCGCCCCTACACTGCGCGGCTGCTGCCATTGCCATGTGTCGCCCACGCCGTTCCCGCGGTGTCGGCCGAGCAATCCCCGATCGCAACGGAAGGAGACACGCATGCAAAAGACGCCATTCATCGACCGGCGCCTGCCAGTTGCCAGCCTGCTGGCTTTTCTGCTCGCTGCCTGCGGCGGTGGCAGTGGCGGTAGCGAAGCGGCAAGCGGCGCAGCGGCCAGCAGCAAGAGCGTCGACGTCGCCGACGCCGCTGCGGCCAGCAAGGCATCTTCCGAAGAAGCCGAAAAGTCGCGTGGTGGCGGCCCCTTGCCCAAGATCATCAGCGTGTCGAACCGCGCCGATCTGCTCAGCGGGGGCGACGCGCTGATCGAGCTCGACCTCCCCAGCAACCATCGCTCGACCCATGACCTTCAGGTGATGCTGGATGGACAGGACGTCACCAGCACCTTCGTGCGCGGCAGCGACGGCCGATTGCAGGGCCTGCTGACCGGCATGGCCCCGGGCCAACACGAAGTCGTCGCACGCACTGGCAAGTCGGCCGCGTCGCGGCTCACATTGACCATGCACCCGCGAGGCGGCCCGGTGATCAGTGGCGAACAGGCGGTGCCCTTCGTGTGCGCGACCCGCGTGCCGCAGGGCGCCACGGACACCCAGCCGGCCACCATCGCAAGCGGCCTGGGCGACGCGCAGGCGGGCGATACGCAGTGCAACATGTTCACGGGCTACATGTTCTATTACAAGAGCACCACGCCCGGCTGCACCCTGGCCCTGCCCGATCCCATCAATCGGCCTGCCTACACAGACCCGAATCCGCCGGCCAGCGTGCCGCAGCCGGCCAACCCCTGCTTCAAGCCCTACTCGTTCCGGGTTCCGCCGAGCGACCTGGCCACGACCACGACCGACGACGGCCGCACCGTGCCGTACGTCGTTCGTGTGGAGCGCGGCGTGATCAATCGCGGCATCTACGACATCGCGGTGTTGTGGCGCTCCGGACCCGGCGTGCCTGGCGGCGCTCACGCAGTCTGGAACGGCAAGCTCGTCTATCACTTTGGCGCCAGCACCGGCCAGCCGCGCCGCCAGGCCCGCCCCGCCACGGCCTGGACCGACGATCGCGCCCTCTCGCGCGGCCACATGGTGGCCATGAACAGCATGTCGGATTCGCTGCAGAACTCCAACCGCGTCCTGATGAGCGAGACGGTGATGATGATGAAGGAACACATCATCGAGCACTACGGGCAGCTCTATGGACCGCTGCGCTTCACCATCGGCAACGGCTGCTCGGGCGGTTCGATCGCGGCCAACATGGTCTCCACCCTCGGCCCGGGATTGCTCGACGGCATCACCACGTCCTGCACCTATCCGGATTCAGAAACCACGGCGATGGAGGTCGCCGATTGTGTGCTGCTCGTCGAGGCCTATCAGAAGCCACAATGGCTTGCGCTGCAGGGAGGCTTGAGCCCGGCGCAGATCAACCTCAAGAAGGCGGCCATCAACGGCCATCTCGACCAGTCGGCTTGCCATGGGTGGTTCAATTCATTCGGCAGCAATGCCCAGCCCGGCAACTATTACCAACGGGTGGTGCCGCCGGCGCTCAATGCGTCCGGCACCATCGTGACATTGCCAACCCAGGTCAACAACTGCGAGTTGCCTGCCAGTCAGGTCTACGACCCTGTCACGAACCCCGACGGCCCCCGTTGTGACGCATGGTCCTGGGCGCGATCCATCTGGGGGACCGTGCCGGGCACCCAGTACCCACGCGACACCCGCGACAACGTCGGCGTGCAATACGGACTGGGCGCATTGCTGGCCGGCCGCATCAGTGGCGAGGAATTCGTGACGCTCAACGAGATCGTCGGCGGAACCGACCGGGACAACCAGTTGCGACCCGAACGCAGCCAGGCCGATCCGGAGGCGCTGACCACTGCCTACAGGGCCGGCATCGTGCTGGACGGCGAGCCGCTGTCTCGCGTGGCGATCATCGACATGCGCGGCTGGGACGATTCGGTGACCGAACTGCCGCCGGGGCTGGCGCTGCTGGGCGTCCCACCGGCCAATCTCCAAGGTGTTGCGCTGTTCGGCATCCATCACCAATGGCGCAGCTTTGCCGTACGCGACCGGCTCGACCGGGATTCCGGCGGCCACGCCAATCAAGCGATGTGGCGCTTCGGGCGCAATGGGTTCGTGCCATCGGCCGCGATGTCTACCGACGCATTCCTCCAGATGGACCAGTGGCTGACCAACCTGGCAAGCGACGGATCGAACCGCCCTCTGGAACAGAAGGTGCGGCGCAGCCGGCCGGATCAGACCGTCGACTACTGCCTGCCCAGCGACGACGCCACGCAGTCGACGAAGGTCACTGACGAACAGGTGTGCAATGCCGACCGCTACCTGGCGCCGCATGCCTCTCCACGGCAAGTGGCGGGCGGGCCCCGCAGCGAAGATGTGCTCAAGTGCAGGCTTCGCCCGCTGCGGCCTTGGGACTACGCCGGCCTGCTCAGCCCAGACCAGTTGAACAGGCTGCAAGCCGTGTTCCCGGATGGCGTGTGCGACTGGCGGCGCCCGGGTGTGGCCCAGCACGCTTCACGTGCGCCCTTGACCTTTGCGAATGGCCCTGGCGGACAGCCACTGGGCGAAGCGCCACGGTCCGAACGTGCGCATTGAAGCGCTTGCTAGCTGGCTGACCGCAGCGGCGCCCTGCTGCGCTCGTTGTTCACGGTGACGAACTTGCGCAGCAGCGCCAGAAACTGTGCCTGCTCCTGCGCGTCCAGGCCGTCGAGCAGGATGTGCTGCATCTGCGCCATGGTGGGCACCATGCCGGCCAGAAGTTCTTCGCCCGCTGCAGACAGCCGCAGTTCGCGCTGGCCGCGTGCCAGCACCTGCCGGGTGATCCAGCCCTTGGCCTCCAGCCGCGCGGCGATGTCGGCGGCCGTGGAGGTATCGAGGCCTGCCTGCTGCGCCAGGCGCACCTGGTCGATGCCAGGGCTGCTTTCGAGCGTGCGCATCACCGCGTACTGCACCGGCGTCACTTCCCGGCCCATGGTTTCATGGAACACCGACACGGCGATCTGATGCGCCCGCCGGATCAGGTGGCCGGGCTGGTCGTTGATGTCGATCGTGACGGTGTCGGCGGGCAGCGTAGAAGACATGGTGGCGAGGCCAGGAAGGGTGAATGGGTGGCGGGCCGGGCGAGTCTACCGACCCGCCAGACGGCCTGCGCCCCTTAGAGATCGAGCACCAGCATCGGCGTGCGCGAGCGCGAGCAGCACGGCGTGAACTGATCGTTGGCTGCCTGCTCTTCGGGCGTCAGGTACAAGTCCTTGTGGTCCGGCTCGCCGGCCAGCACGCGCGTCAGGCAAGTGCCGCAGACGCCCTGCTCGCAGGACGTGGCCACTTCGATGCCGGCGGCCGCCAGCGCCTGGACCACTGTCTGCTCCTTGGCGACCGGGATCACGCGGCCCGAACTGGCCAGCTTGACCTCGAACGCGCCGTCCGCATCGGACTTGGCGATCTCGGCCGAGAAGAACTCGTAGTGCAGCTGCGACTCGGGCCAGCCGGCGGCACGGGCCGCGCCCAGCACGGCGTCCATGAAGCCCTTGGGGCCGCAGACATACAGATGCACGCCCGGCTGCACCGTGCCCACCACCTGCTCCAGCTGCAGCTTCTGCACCGCGTCGCCATCGTCGAAGTGGAACTGCACCTGCTCCGCGAAGGCCGACGCACGGATGCGCTCGGCAAAGGCAGTGCGTTCGCGCGAGCGGGTGCAGTAGTGCATCTCGAACTGCTCGCCGGCCAAGGCCAGGCGCTCGGCCATGCACAGGATGGGCGTCACGCCGATTCCGCCGGCGAGCAGCACGCTGCGTGTTGCGCCTTTTTCCAGGGGAAAGTGGTTCTTCGGCGCGCTGATGCGCAGTTCGGTGCCTTCGGCCACCGTGTCGTGCATGGCTTGCGAGCCGCCGCGCGACGCCGGGTCGCGCAGCACGCCGATCAGGTAGCGGTGGCTTTCGCGCGGGTCGTTGCACAGCGAATATTGGCGCGTGACGCCGTTGGGCAGATGCACGTCGATGTGCGAGCCTGCCGAGAACGCCGGCAGCGGATGGCCATCGACGCGCACCAGCTCAAAGCTGCAGATGTCCTGCGCCTCGGCCTGCTTGCGCGCCACGCGCACCGTCAGTTCGGCAGCGGCGCTCATGCCGTCTGCCCCGCGGGTTCTGCCGACTCGGTTGGGGCGCGCTCGGCTTCGATCAGCCGGTCGAGCACGCGGCGCGATTGCACGCCACCCGCGTCGATGTTGAGCTTGAGCAACTGGCGCTGCGGATGGGCCGTGATGTTGCGCTGCTGCTGCTCCAGCATCTCCAGGTCTTCGCTGAAGATCTTGTGCTGGCCTTCGCGGATCGAGGCCGTCAGGGCCTTGTCATGCGGCTGGAAGTTGCGCGCCATGCCCCAGAAATACCAGTGCGAGGTCTCGGTCTCCGGCGTGATGAAGTCCACCACGATGCTCGACACCTTGTGCGCGGGGTCGGCGTTGTATCCGCCCTTGCCGGCATGCGCCACGCCCACTTCGATCAGCACGTGGCTGGGCGGGGTGAAGCGGCAGATCTGCCAGCGGTCCACCGGCACGTCGTCGGCCAGGTGGTTGCCGCGCAGCGCCATGCGCCAGAACGGCGGTGCCTGCACGTTGTCCATGAAGCGGCTGGTAACGACCTGCTCGCCCTCGGTCTTGGTGCTCACCGGTGCCTCGTCGATCTCCTTCTGGCCGATGCTCGTGGCGTGCACGTAAGTCTCGTGCGTCAGATCCATCAGGTTGTCGATCATCAGGCGGTAGTCGCACTGGATGTGGAACAGGCCGCCGCCATAGGCCCACTCGGGGCTCTCTGCCCACTCCAGGTGATGCAGCTTGGCGGCATCGGCTTGCGCCGGATCGCCCGGCCAGACCCAGATGAAGCCGTAGCGCTCGATCACCGGAAACGAGCGGATGGCCGGAAAGCCGCGCACGCGCTGTCCGGGCATGGACACCGTCTTGCCGTCGCAACCCATTTCCAGGCCGTGGTAGCCACAGACCAGCTTGCCCTCGATCACCTTGCCCAGCGACAGCGGCGCACCTCGATGCGGGCAGAAGTTCTCCAGCGCGGTGGCCTTGCCCTCTTGCGCGCGGTAGAGAACCATGTTTTCGCCGCAGATCATGCGGCCCAGGGGCTTGTCGTCGATCTCGCTGGCGGTGCACGCCACGTACCAGGTGTTTTTCGGGAACATGCGGTCTCCTTGCGTTGGCTGGGGTCGGTCCACAGAGGCAGATGTAGCACGATCAGTGTGCTGAATGATGACGATCAGTGTACTGATTCAATCCGGAGAAGCCAAGGTTCGAATCTTGGTAGTTACCCTGATCCCCATCGGCAGCCGCCCGGAAATCGCGTCGAAACGAACAAAAGGCAGGGCCTCGAAGTGTCTGGGGGACAATGCTTCATGAGCGCTCGCAAATCCCCCTCCTCTCCCGCCCTGACTTCCAAGGCGCTTTTCCACGGCGTCGACCATCTGGTCGTTCGCGTCAACGCCGCACGCCCGCTGTTCGAGGTCTTCTCCGCCACGCTCGGCCTGCCCGTCACCTGGCCGCTGGAACAGGCCAGCTTTGCCACCTTCGGCTGGATCGGTCTGGGCAACGCCAACCTCGAGATCTGGGCCGACGCCAAGAACGCCGACCTGCCCGAACATTGCCCCCTGCCGCTGATCCACGGCATTGCACTTGCGCCTCAGCGCATGAAGAGCGCGATCGCCGCCCTGGAAGAAAAGGGCGTGCCAATGAAGCCGCCGCGCGTCTATCGCTCGCGCAACGACGAAGGCACGCTGCAGACCAACTTCACCAACGTCGTCCTTCCTGGCGTCTCCGGACCGACCTGCGAGGTCTTCCTGTGCGCCTGGGACCGCGACGCGGCCATCGTGCCCTGGCAGGCCGGCACTTCGACGACACGTCGCCGCGAGACCGAACGAGCGGCACTGGAAGCCGTCAACGGCGGATTGCTGGGCGTGACCGGTCTGCGCCGCATCACCATCGCCACCCCCGACCACCCGACACTGGCCGGCGAGTGGCACAAGATCCGCGGCAGCTACAAGCAACCGACGCAACTGGTGCCCGATGTGGACGTCGACGTAGTGGTCGGCGAGCAGCACGTCGTGTCGTCGATCGACCTGGAAGTACGCGACCTGGCCGCCGCCCGCGACTTCCTGGCCGACAAGGGCCTGCTTGCCGAGCGCACCGACGACACCGTGATGCTCTCGCCCGAGGCGACCGGCGGCCTGGCCATTCGCCTCGTCGCGCCCACGCCCGCCGAAGACAAGCCGGCTGCCAAGCCTGCCGCGAAGCCGGGCGCCAAGAAGTCCGCCAAGAAGTACTGAGGCCGAGCCGGGCGGCTCAGCGCATCACCAGGCCCCCATCGACGAACAGCACCTGCCCCGTCATGAACCGGCTCCAGTCCGAAGCCAGGAAAAGAACGGGGCCCGCCACATCTTCCGGGCGCGCAATGCGGCGCAGCGGCGTGACGGCCGCGATGGACTCGCGAAAGTCCTCGCGCGTCGCCCCGCTGGCCTGCGTCGGATACACCAGGCCCGGCGCCACGCAATTCACTCGCACACCCTGAGGCCCCAATTCCGCCGCCAGGTTGCGGCTGAAGCCCACCAGCGCCGACTTGGCGGTCGTGTAGTCGTGGTACGGCACCACCGGCCGCTCGACCAGGTCGCTCACGATGTTGACGATGCTCGCGCCGCCGCCAGGACGCAGGTGCGGCAACACCGCCCGGCATACGTGAAAGGCACCGCCCACCGCGCCGTCGAACTGCGTCCGATAGTCCGCGAACGACGTCTGCGCAAAGTGCCTGCGCTGCTGCGGATCGAAGGCGTAGGGCCTGAAGGCGTTGTTGACTACCACGTCGATCGCGCCAGCCTCGCGCACGACCGCCGCCACCATGCCTTGGACCTCGGACTCGGCGCCGACGTCGGCCTTCAACGCCCACGCATCGCCGCCCGCCGACTGGCACTGCGCCACCACCTCGGCAGCGGCGGCGTCGTTGCTCAGATGATTGATGGCCACCGTCGCGCCTTCGGCCGCGAACGCCCGCGCGATGGCCGCGCCGATGCCACGGCTTGCACCGGTGACCAGCACCACCTTGCCCGCGAACTTGCCGGACGTGTTCATCACGCGGAAGGCGGCAGCAGGTCGTTCGCGACCACGTCCGACATGCGCAGCGGCTGGCTGATCAGCCCCAGTTCACGATAGGCATCGGCCGCCTTCTGCAGCGTGCCCACATCCAGCGTGCCCAGGCCATGCTTCTCAGTGAGCGGTGACACGGCCGATGCGTTGCGCAGCCGGATGATCTCGAGATTGGTAGCGCGGTCGGTGCCGTCGATGGCGACCTTCATCGCCAGTCCGGCTGCCTCGTCCGGGTTGGCAATCATCCAGGCAGCGCTGTCGCGGTACGCCTTCAGGAAGCGCCGCAGCAGCGGCTTGTTGTCCTGGTAGAACTTGTCGCGCACCACGAACAGATCGCTCGACACGTTCAGATGGTCGCGCACCGCCATCACGTCGACCTCGCCGATGCCCTTGCGACGGCCGACCAGCAAGCCGGTGTCGGTGGCGGCGGTGGCATCCACCTGCCCTTGCATGAGCGGCGCGAAGTTCAGCAGGCCGGTGACGACGATGGTGACGTCCGACTCCTTCAGCCCGGCCTGGTTCAGCAGCACCAGCAGGTTCTGGCGCGTGCCGCTCGAAAGGCTGTACACGCCGATCCTCTTGCCCTTGAGGTCGGACGGTCGCTTGATGCTGGCGCTCTTGAGCGACACCACGTTGAACACGTTCTGCGGATAGATGTCGTAGATCGCACGCAGCTTCTCGCCCTTGTCCAGCGCGGCGAAGAGCGCACCCGGGTCGGTGAAGGCGACGTCGGCCTGGCCGCTCAGCACGTTGCGCAGCGCGTCGCCGCCGCCGGCGCCCGGCACGTAGGCCAGGTCCACGCCGGCCGCCTTGAAGAAGCCCTTGTCGGGCTCCACCAGCAGGTTGGTGATCTCGGTGATCGGCTTGCTCCAGCCGGCAACGGTGATCTTTCCGGCAACCTCGGCGGCCTGCGCACGGCGCAGTACCGCCGGAGCGGCCATGAGCGCGGCAGACGCGAGCAGCGCGCGGCGACGCAAGGTGAAGTGGTCCATGGTGTCGATGTCCTCAGGGTTGGTGAAACTCGTCCGTATAGGGGCGCAGCAGCAGCCGCTCCAGCGCCAGCGTGGCTTGATAGAGCGTCAGGCCCAGCACGGCAATGACGAACAGCACCGCGAACATCAACGCGGTGTCCATCATGGATTGCGTGGCGATGATGAGCGCGCCCAGCCCTCGGCTGCCGCCGATGAACTCGCCCACCACCGCACCGACAAGGGCCAGCACCACGGCCACGCGCAAACCCGCCAGGATGCCCGGCAGGCCCGCAGGCAGCTTGAGCCTGAGCAGCGTCTGCAGCCGTGTTGCGCCCAACATGCGGAACAGCTCCAGCCGTTGCGCGTCGACCTGCCGTACTGCGGTCAGCGTGCTCTCCATCAGCGGAAAGAAGCAGATCAGCGCGGTGATGACCACGGTCGACGTCATGCCGAACCCGAACCACACGATGAACAGCGGCGCCAGCGCGAGCTTGGGAACGACCTGGCTCACCACCAAGTACGGCTTGACCACGCGATCGAGCCAGGGCGACTCGGCCAGCAGCAGTCCGGCCACGAAGCCAAGCGCGCATCCGGCTGCGAGGCCCAGCATCAGCTCGGTCGCCGTGACGACGATGTGCGGCCACAGGTAGCCGGAAACGAGGCCGGACCACAGGCTTCGGGCCACGCTCGAAGGTGCCGGCAATACCAACGCCGACAGGCCCCAATGGCGCGAAGCCCATTCCCAGCCGCCCAGCAGCATGGCGAGAAGACACAAGGCGGCCAGCGAGCCGGAACGTGCCGAGGCCTTCATGCCGCGACCTCGTCCATCGCGCCCAGCACCTGTGCGCAGTAGCGGTTGAATTCGGCGCCGTATCGCAAGGCCTGGGTGCGCTGCGCGCCCAGGTCGACCGACAGGTCCTGCACGATGCGCCCCTCGCGCATCTGCGCCACCCTGTCGCCGAGGTAGACCGCTTCGGCGATGTCGTGCGTGACGAACATGACCGTGGTGCGCCGAGCCCGGCACATGCGCAGCAGGTCGTCCTGCAACTCGCCCCGCGTGATGGCATCGAGCGCCGCGAAAGGCTCGTCGAGCAGCAGCAGCGCCGGCTCGAGCATCAAGGCGCGGGCCAGGGCCACGCGGCTTTGCTGCCCGCCAGACAAGTGCCTTGGATAGCGCTGGGCATGGCCTTGCAGGCCCAGTTGACCCAGCAGCATCTGCGCGCGTTCGATGTCCTGTGCGCCCGCCCGACGCTGCAGGGTCACGGGCAGCAGCACGTTGTCGATCACGCGCTGCCATTCGAGCAGGTTGGGCTGCTGGAACACGAAGCCCAGTTGCGGCCCGGGGGCCTTCACCTCCCTGCCCCGCAGGAGAATCCGCCCCGATTGCGGACGCAGCAGCCCCGCCGCCAGCTTGAGCAAGGTGGTCTTGCCGCATCCGCTGCGGCCCACCAGGCAATGCACTTCGCCCTCGCCCACGCGCCAGCTCACGCCCCGAACCACGGTGTCGAAGCCCGGATAGGTGAAGCTGACGCCATCGATGTCGAGAAAACTCATGGGTTGGGCGACTTCAATCGGCATAAGGCGCGAAGTCGTCGGCCGAGTGTTCTGCCGACGCCTCGATCTCCGTCATGCGCATCAGGTCCAAAAGGCTGAAGCGGCCGTCGTGGTGCCAGCCGGCCTGCGGCGTGGTCATCGAACCGATGGCGCTGATGCGCGTCACGCCCACGGCGCCCAGTTGCTCGGCCAGGCGGAACAGTTCGGCCGGCGCGGCGGCGACACCGGCGGTCTGCAGGAATCGCGCATGCGGTGCCAGTTGCGGCATCACCTCATCGAAGTGCTCCACCGCGATCACCTGCACATGCCGTTGCAAGGCGGTGGGTGCAAGCGGCTGCATGCGCTCGAAGTGGGCCACGCCCCAATCGGCGGCGCCATCGGCGATCAGGCTGACCGAATCGCCCGCCTCGCCCATGGCCTGCCATTCGACGGCCTGCCGCCAGCGAGCCATGGCGGCCGAGTCTTCGAGCAAGAGCGTGCGTCGCGGATAGCGGCAATGCAGGTTGGCCAGTTCGGCAGCAAGGTAGTCGGCAAACTGCCGCGGCGATACCGCGCCGCCGCGCTCCACGTAGAACACATGCGGCGAATAGCAGCCCTGCTGGTCGTAGCGCGCCACGTCCCACGCCGCGAGGCGCGCCTGGCGTGGGCCATGCAGTGCGTCGAGTGCCGACGCGGCCACCAGGCCCACGCCCAGCTTGTGCCCGTGCGGCAGAAAGCGCGTGCTGGCCGGCAGGCGCCGGCGCAGGGCATCGAGCGCCTCGTTGCCGCCATAAGCCATCACGGTGTCGGCCTTGGCGAAGAGCGTCGAAGCGGCCTCGTCGCCTGCGCCCCGCCACCAGACGACGGCCAGGCATTCCGCCCAGGGCGGATGTACCTCGGCGAGCAATTGCGCGAACCAACCCGCAAAGAGCGGCTCCGCGCTCGGCACCTTGCCGACGCTGCCCGCCTTGGCCAGGAGCCCGCAGACGAGGCTCCACAAGGGCAACGCCGGCACATTGCCGGCCCATGAATGCACCAGCAGATCGGGCCCGAAGGCGCGAACCGCGCCGCCCTTGGGTGTGGGCTGGAACTCGTCGAGCACCTTGGGATTGGCGAAGTCCTCGGCGACGAAGCGCTTGAGCTGCGGCGCGCGGAATGTCTTCAGGTAGCCCGTAAGCCCTTTGCGGATCATGTCAGCATCGAAGCCGCTGACGATGGGCAGCAGCCGCTCGGCCTGGATGCGGAAGGGATCGTCGCGATCGAGCAGCCGCGCGACGGCGCGATCGATCACCGCAATGATGTCGGACACAGTCATCGTCTTCAGGTGACGTGCGCTGGCCTGGCGGACGCGCTCGGCCAAGGCCTGCATCTGCGCCGCATCGAGCGTCGGCACGTCGACTTCGAGCCGGTCGCCGCCAGCCTCGAACGCAAGCCGCTCCCAGCGCACATCGGCATCGAGCAAGCCGGGAAGATGCCCCGCCCGCGCATGAAGCAGCGTCATGCCGCGCTCGCCTGCAGGAACTCTTCCACCGCGAGCGAGCAGCCCTTGGCCTGCGTGCCTTGCGCACGGCCCAGCAGGAGAAAGCCACCCTCGACCTCGACGCCCACGTCTTCCGTGAGGATGGTGGTGACCGAATTGAAGTTCGCCAGGTCGCAGTGAGCCAGGATGCCCCGCTCTCCGCGGGCGACCTCGCGCCCGCTCACGGGCTCGACCAGGCGCGATCGGATCCAGTGCGGGCCCGACTTGACGGAGGGCAGCACGGCATTGCCGTCGTCATAGAACTGCGTGCTCAGCTCCGTCATGCCGTACATGTTGATGCAGTGCTCGCGGCCGATGCCGAGCAGGCGGCTCATCTGCGCGTAGAACGCGTCGAGCGGAAGATCGCGCGACTGGCCCTTGTAGCCGCCCGTGTCGAGGATGCGGCTGCCGGCGGGCAATCGGAACGCGCGGCCTTGTGCCTCGAGCGCGTCGAACAGATGCACGAAGCCATAGCTCGCACCCAGCAGCGCGCAGGGCTGGCCTGTTTGCTCGGCCGCATCGAGCATGGCGCACAAGCCCTCCACGTCGATGCCCTGCTGGCCCATGAAATACCGGCTGTCGGGCGTGCCGAACTGCCGCATCGCCAGCGCAAGGTAGTGCGCGAGCGACGAGTTGGGCATCGCGATCTCGGTCGGGAACAGGATGCCCATCGGCAGCCGATCGGCGCCGCGCATGAAGCGCGCGGCGAAGTTGCGCGTCATCGACGCGTCGTACACCGACAGCGTCGGATGAAAGTGGCGACCACGCATTTCCGCACGCGTGGTGCCGCTGGTCATGAAGACGCGTTCGTCAGGCGTTGGCGGCGCGCAACGAAGTTCGAGCGCCTTGAACGCGTCGATCGGCACGGCCGGAATGTCGCGCCACGAACGCACGTTGCGTAACGTTATGCCGCGTCGTTGGCAGAAGGTCCGGAAAGGGGCATTGTTCGAATGCTGGTCGGCAAACAGCTTGAGTGCCAGGGCATCGAACTCATCGTCGCTGCAAACGTCCTTCGCCATGAAGGCGAGGATGTCGTCGACCGGGGCTGTGTACATTGCGCTTTCCTTCGGAGCCAGGCATATGGAATGCTCCGAAGGCCACCCGACACGCGGCATGGCGCCGCGACATCGGGTGATAGCTCTTCTTCCGCCGGTACGAACCGGTTCAAGTTCACGGGTGTAGATCTCAGCACGTCATACGTGCACCCCGGAGCGGGCGTGATGTTACTCTGAAGTTGGACAACACTGTCGAACTTCGTCCTTCGACGAGTCGCAACATCTCGCATCCCGCTCGCTTTCGAGGGTTTGCCAACTAGTACGTTTTAGCTACGATCACTTTCACTATTTGGAGATTGGCGGACATGAATATCTATCCCACGCGATCGCAAGCCGAAGGTGTAGCCCGCGCGTTCAGCAAGAGCGCCTCATGCACAGTCGTTCTGTACAGGACGCCTGACGACAAGTTCGTGACCGCCCGGCCATCCGAAGAAGTCAAGGGCCAGATCGACACCGTTTACCGCGATGGGTATGTGGTGCCCACGCTGCTCGCATCGCCCAACACGACTCGCGGCACGCTCTGACCGCACGACGCCATGTCACGCGTTCGTGTTGAAAGCTTCACCATCTCGCTCGACGGCTATGGCGCCGGGCCGGATCAGGATCTTGAGCATCCCCTGGGCGTCGGAGGAACCGACCTTCATCAATGGCTGCTGCCCACGCGCACCTTTCAGAAGTCGCTTTTCGGCAGGGATGGCGGCACGACCGGCATCGACGACGAATTCGCGGCGCGAGGGTTTCGCAACGTCGGCGCATGGATCCTGGGCCGCAACATGTTCGGCCCGATCCGTGGGCCTTGGCCCGATCTGGACTGGAAGGGCTGGTGGGGCGACAGCCCGCCCTACCACGTGCCCGTGTTCGTGCTGACCCACCATGCGCGGCCATCCATCGAGATGGACGGCGGCACGACTTTCCACTTCGTCACGGGTGGCATTCACGAAGCGCTGGAGCGCGCAAAAAAAGCCGCCGACGGCAGGGATGTGCGCATCGGCGGCGGCGCTGCCACCATCCAGCAATATCTGCGCGAAGGCCTCATCGATGAGCTGCACATTGCCGTTTCACCGGTGGTGCTCGGCGATGGAGAGCGGCTCTTCGAAGGCGTCGACCTTCGCACCCTGGGCTACGAATGCATCGAAACCAGGGCCACGGAAAAGGCGACGCACATGGTGCTGCGTCGCCGTGATGCTCCTCAAGCCTGAAGCCTGAAGGCGCGCATCAGTTGGCCGCGCGCGCGGCGTTGCGCAGGTCGCGAATCTGGTCGTGGTTGCGTTGCGCGCCTTCGGCCTGTTGCTGAATGACTGCGCGAACGTCGGCTGGCAGCTCTTGCTTCAGCGCCTTGCGGTAGCGCGCAACCGCGGCATCTTCACCGCGCTCGCACTCTTCCAGCATCGACAGAGCGCTGTCGGCGCCCACCGCCCCCTTCACGTGCACCCAGCCGCGGTGCATCGCACCCTGCGCCGTGCCACCGTCGGCAGGCTCGCCACCGTAGGCGCTCACCAGGCGTACCAACTCTTCGCCGGCGCTCTTGCAAGCAGCGGCCCGCGATCTGAACAGTTGCTCGACCTGCGGATTGCCTTCGACTTCCTCGGCGCACGTCGCGAAGCCGTATTCGCCGTCGCGGCAGTTTTCAAGCAGGTCGTTCAAGACCTTCACCACCTCGTCGTTGGAAACGACGTCGGTGGCGGCAGCAAAGCCCGCGGTTGTCGAGGCGGCTACGGGTTGTCGTTGGTCCATGTTCATTGAGTGCTCCTATTGAAAGTGGTCCTTGCTGCGCAACAAGTCGTTGCCAGCTGGTGAGTGCAGGTTAGGGCTTGCCGTGTGCGGCCGGCGTCGGCTCGCGCACGTTCATCGCGTAGGCGGCGAGCACCCGCCCTCCTACATGGCTGCGAACATCAACGGCGCCATCAAGACGCCTACACGGCTGGCCTACAGCCGTTGTTGCCGACGGATGACAGCGATGCGTCCACGTTGAATCGCCTAATGGCGCGAAGTCAACTGTCACTGCCGCCATCACCATGAACAGACAAACCTCGCCGCGCGGGTCGGTCGATCCGCTCGACAACGACACACAGCCCGAGCTGCAAAAGCGAGGTGCTCACCAACCTCGCGCGCGTCGGCCCGAACCGAACGCGCCGGTGCACAACTATGAAGAAGGCGCATCGATCGGCCGCTCCGCCGATTCGAAGGCTGGCGGCGCTGCTGGCCAGTTGACGCCCAAGGACTGACACCCAACCCACACCATGAATCCATCGATGCCTGCAATCCAGCACCAGCGCGAGTCGCTCCATTCGCCTGCGCCTCGCCGCGCCACAGGAACGCGCCCAAGGCTTCTGGCCTTGTCGATGGCGGTGTTGCTGACCGGCACCCTCGCGGGTTGCATGGAAAGCGCACGGCTGCCGCTGGAAGCCGGCATCGGCACGACCCCGGACCTGCCGCCGCCCGACAAGAGCATGATTCCCACCGTCAACGTGGCCAAGGCCGTCGGGTGGGATCGCAACAAGCCCAAGACCGCTGGGGGCCTGCAGGTGCAGGCGTTCGCGGAAGGGCTCGATCACCCGCGCTGGCTGCTCGTGCTTCCCAATGGCGATGTGCTCGTTGCCGAATCCAATGCCCCCGCCAAGAAAGAGAGCGGCGGCATTCGCGCATGGGTGATGGGCGTGGTGATGAAGCGCGCCGGTGCCCGAACGCCCAGCGCGGATCGCATCACGCTGCTGCGCGATGCCGATGGCGACGGCCGGGCCGAGCTCAAGACGCCCTTCATCCAGGGGCTGACTTCTCCATTCGGCATGGCCTTGGTGGGCACCGAGCTGTTCGTCGCCAACACCGATGCCGTGATGCGATTTCCGTACTCCGAAGGTCAGACCAGCATCGACGTACCCGGCCAGCGGCTTGCCGAACTGCCCGCAGGCGATATCAACCATCACTGGACCAAGTCGCTCATCGCGAGCGCCGACGGCACCAAGCTTTACGCGACGGTGGGCTCCAACAGCAACGTGGCTGAAAACGGCCTGGAAGCCGAGCAAGGCCGTGCCGCGATCTGGGAGATCGACCTGCCGTCCGGCGAAAAGCGCCTCTTCGCCACTGGCTTGCGCAATCCGAACGGCATGGCTTGGGAGCCGCGCGGCGGCGTGCTGTGGACGGTGGTGAACGAACGCGACGAGATCGGCAGCGACCTGGTGCCCGACTACCTCACCTCTGTGCGCAGAGACGGCTTCTACGGCTGGCCCTACAGCTACTACGGCACCCATGTGGACGAGCGCGTCAAGCCGCCGCGCCCCGACCTCGTGGCCAAGGCGCGCGTGCCCGACTACGCGCTGGGCGCCCACACTGCTTCGCTTGGTCTCGCGTGGTCCGACGGCATGAAGGGATGGCCCATGCAGTTCGGCACGGGCATGTTCATCGGCCAGCACGGCTCCTGGAACCGACGCCCGGCGAGTGGCTACAAGGTGATCTTCGTGCCATTCGAGACCGGTCAGCCCAAAGGCCTGCCGATCGACGTGCTCACCGGCTTCCTGAACGACGACGGGGAAGCCCAGGGGCGGCCGGTTGGCGTCGCGCTGGATGGCAAGGGCGCCCTGCTCGTGGCCGACGACGTCGGCAATGCGGTGTGGCGCGTGAGTGCCGGATCCGCCCAGTGAGTCCACCATGAGCGGAATGCCCCCGCCCCTGCCCCAAGGCAAGACGCTTCGCGAAACCTTGCGCCGGGTGAGCGACGACGAGCCGGGCTTGCGCCGCGCGCGTCGCGGTCGCCGCTTCGTCTATCTCGATCCACGCGGACGCACGATCCGCAGCGAATCGGTGCTTGCGCGCATCCGCGCCCTGGCGATCCCGCCCGCCTATGCGGACGTTTGGGTCTGTGCCAGCGCTGACGGTCACATCCAGGCCACCGGCCGCGATGCTCGCGGACGCAAGCAATACCGCTATCACCCGCTGTGGCAGGCCGAACGCAGCCGACACAAGTTCGATGCGCTGATCGAGTTCGGCCACCTGCTGCCGCGACTGCGCCGCAAGGTCCAGCACATTCTGTGCACGGGCGAAGAACCCACGCGCGAGCGCGTGACTGCCGCGCTGGTGCGGCTGATCGACAGCACGGGCATGCGCATCGGCAACATCGCCTACGCCCGCGACAACGGCAGCTACGGCGTGAGCACCCTGCGTTGCTCGCATGCGCGCATCACCGATTCGTCGATCCATTTCGACTTCGTCGGCAAGAGCGGCGTGCGCCATGTGCTCGAAGTCAAAGACGCCTGCCTGGCGCGCCTGGTGCGCCGGTGCGCGGCGCTGCCGGGCCACGCGCTGTTCCAGTACCTGTGCGAACCGGAGGGCCGGCGGCGGCGCATCAATGCCAACGACATCAACGATTGGCTCTGCACCCAGGCCGGCGGGCCGGACATCACCGCCAAGGTGTTCCGCACCTGGCGGGCGAGCGTGCTCGCGCTCGAGCTGCTGCTGGACAACAAGGGCCCTGCGCGGCGCGACGTCGTGCGCGCCGTGGCGGCGCAAATGGGCAACACGCCCGCCGTCTGCCGCAAGTCGTACATCGCGCCCGCCGTCATGGCTTTGATCGAAGCCCGTGTGGACAAGGCCGAACTGCAGGCCGAGCCCTGGGCGGCCCAACCGCCGCAGTGCCGCGGCTTGCGCCTGGCCGAACGACAACTGTTGGGCTTGCTCGAGTGCAAGGCCGGCAATTCGAAATCCGCCGCGCATTGATGCGGCGCCATCACAAGGAAAAGCGCCATGCCCACGGAACTGCTCCCACCCAACCCGCTGCCGCCCATGCCGGGCTCGGATGATCCCGGTATCGAGCTGCCGGATCCAAGCACGCCGCCTTTGCCGGAACCCGAACCGCCGGACATCGAAGACCCGACTCCGACGCCACCACCCATGCGCGAGCCGCCCGGTACCGCACCGCCGCCGGCTCAAGTGAGCGCGATGTATTCCGTTGCCGGCAAGCCCACCCCAAAGGAGGCCCGATGAACTGTCCATTTCCACCGATGCCGCTTTCGCGCCGCGATCTGCTCATTGCAGGCGGCGCCTCGGCTGCCGCGGCCGCATCCTGGGGCGCAACCGATGCCACCGCCAAGGCCCCTTCGGCCGACACGCCGGTGTCGCCGCCTTCCAGTGCCGTCAAGCTCAACGTGAACGGCCAGGCGCACACCCTGACGCTGGACAACCGCACCACGTTGCTCGATGCGCTGCGCGAGCATCTTCATCTGACCGGCACCAAGAAGGGTTGCGACCATGGCCAATGCGGCGCCTGCACCGTGTTGGTGGACAACCGACGCATCAATGCCTGCCTGACGCTGGCCGTCATGCACGACGGGGCCGAGGTGAAGACCATCGAAGGCTTGGGAACGCCCGATCGCCTGCATCCGATGCAGGCCGCCTTCGTCAAGCACGACGGGTTCCAGTGCGGCTATTGCACGCCCGGCCAGGTCTGTTCGGCCGTCGGCGTGCTCGACGAGATGCGCAAGGGCATCCCAAGCCACGTCACGGCCGATCTGAACACCCAGCCGTTGATGAGTCTGGACGAACTGCGCGAACGCATGAGCGGCAACATCTGCCGCTGCGGCGCCTACTCCAACATCGAAGATGCCATCGCCGAAGTCGGCGGCATCGGGCGCGGGGAACGATCATGAAAGCCTTCACGTACGAACGGGTGAAGACACCCCAGGCGGCCGCCGCCGCGGTGATGCGCCAACCAGACGCCAAGTTCATTGCCGGCGGCACCAACCTGCTGGACCTGATGAAGCTGCAGATTGAAGAGCCCACGCATCTCGTCGACGTCAACGGACTCGGGCTCGATCGCGTGGAGCCGAACGGCGATGGCGGCCTGCGCATCGGCGCTTTGGTGCGCAACACCGATCTGGCCGCCGACCCGACCGTCCGGCGCGACTACGGCGTGCTGTCTCGCGCGCTGCTGGCGGGTGCTTCGGGCCAGTTGCGCAACAAGGCGACCACGGCAGGCAACCTGCTGCAGCGCACGCGTTGCCCTTACTTCTACGACACCAACATGCCGTGCAACAAGCGCAAGCCGGGAAGCGGCTGCGCAGCCATTGGCGGCGTTTCGCGCCAGTTGGCGGTGATCGGCGGCAGCGAAGCGTGCATTGCCACGCATCCGAGCGACATGGCGGTGGCGATGCGGGTGCTCGATGCCACGGTCGAGACCGTCAAGGCCGACGGCTCGCGAAGGCAGATCCCGATTGCCGACTTCTACCGACTGCCGCAACAGACGCCGCACATCGAAACCGCCATCGAGCAAGGTGAGCTCATCACCGCGGTGACGCTGCCGCGCCCCATTGGCGGAAAGCACATCTACCGGAAGGTGCGCGACCGCGCCTCGTACGCATTCGCCCTGGTGTCGGTGGCGGCGGTGGTACAGCCCGACGGCAGCGGCCGGGTGGCACTCGGCGGCGTGGCACCACAGCCTTGGCGCGTCGAGGCGGCCGAGGCCGAACTGGCGCGCGGCAGCAAGCCCGCCGCGCAGGCCCTGTTCGCCGGCGCCAAGCCGACGCACGACAACGCCTTCAAACTGACCCTGGCCGAACGCACGATTGCAGCCGCATGGGCGCAAGCCAAGGAGCGCACATGAAATTCGACCAACCGGCGCAAGCCAATCCGATCGACCGCATGCAGGTTGTCGGTCGCCCCATCGACCGCATCGACGGACCCCGCAAGGTGAGCGGCACGGCGCCCTATGCCTTCGAAAGGCATGACATCGCGGCGGACCCCGCCTACGGCTGGGTGATCGGCGCGGGCATTGCCCGTGGCCGCATCGCTTCGATGGACATCAGCGCGGCGCGCGCCGCCCCGGGCGTGCTGGCCATCGTCACCGCCGACAACGCAGGCGCGCTGGACAAGGGAAAGCGCAACACCGCCAAGCTGCTCGGCGGGCCGCAGATCGACCACTATCACCAGGCCATCGCCGTGGTCGTGGCCCAGACCTTCGAACAGGCGCGTGCGGCCGCGCAACTGGTGCAGGTGCGCTATGCGCCCGGCGGCGGCGACTTCGACCTGGAGCGCCAGCGCGACCAGGCCAAGGTGCCCAAGGACGACGGCATGGGTAGCCCCGGCGCCACGCAGGTGGGCAACTTTGACGCGGCCTTCGAGCAGGCCGCCGTGAAGGTCGACGCCAACTATTCCACGCCCGACCAATCTCACTCGATGATGGAGCCGCATGCCACGCTGGCCATGTGGAAAGGCGACCAGCTGACGGTGTGGACGTCCAACCAGATGATCGACTGGGGCGCCGAAGACCTGGCGAAGACGCTGGGCCTTCGCAAGGAACAGGTGCGCGTGGTGTCACCCTTCATCGGCGGCGGCTTTGGCGGCAAGCTCTTCCTGCGCGCCGATGTGCTGATGGCCGCCCTCGGCGCACGCGCGTCGGGCCGGCCGGTCAAGGTGGCCTTGCAGCGCCCGCTCATCCCCAACAACACCACGCACCGGCCAGCCACCATCCAGCGCGTGCGCATCGGCGCAAAGCGCGACGGCACCATTACGGCGATCGCCCACGACAGCTGGTCGGGCGACCAGCCCGGCGGCGGCCCTGAAACGGCCGTCAACCAGACCCGCCTGCTGTACGCCGGAGAGAACCGGCACACCGCCTTGCACCTGGCCGAACTGCACCTGCCCGAAGGCAACGCGATGCGTGCCCCTGGCGAAGCACCCGGCATGATGGCGCTGGAAATCGCGATGGACGAACTGGCCGAAAAGCTGGGCATCGATCCCATCGAAGTGCGCCGCATCAACGACACGCAGGTGGACCCTGAAAAGCCTTCGCGGCGGTTCTCGCAGCGCCAGTTGGTGGAATGCATGCGCCTGGGCGCCGAACGCTTCGGCTGGCAAGGTCGAAGCCCGGTGCCGGGAATCCGCCGCGAAGGCCGTTGGCTGATCGGCATGGGGATGGCCGCGGCATTCCGCAACAGCCTGACCATGAAGTCGGCGGCGCGCGTGAAGCTGGAGAAGAGCGGCCGCGTCGTGGTCGAGACCGACATGACCGACATCGGCACCGGCAGCTACACGATCCTGGCGCAAACGGCGGCCGAAATGATGGCCGTCGGTGTCGATCAGGTTTCCGTGCGCCTGGGGGATTCGTCCCTGCCCGTTTCCTGCGGATCGGGCGGCCAATGGGGTGCCAACAACTCGACGGCGGGCGTGTACGCGGCCTGCGTGGCGCTGCGCCGCGCGGTGGCCGGCAAGCTCGGCCTGAACGCCGAAGACGCTGTCTTCGCACAAGGCAAGGTCGGCAACCCCGGCGGAACCATGGTCGCGCTGACGCAGGCGACGAGCGACGGCGAACTGGTGGGCGAAGACGCCATCGAATACGGCGATCTGGCCAAGACCTTCCAGCAGTCCACCTTCGGTGCGCACTTTGTCGAAGTCGGCGTGGACATGCACACGGCAGAGATCCGCGTTCGGCGCATGCTCGCCGTGTGCGCCGCAGGCCGCATCCTCAACCCGAAGACGGCGCGCAGCCAGGTCATCGGTGCGATGACGATGGGCGTAGGCGCGGCGCTGATGGAGGAACTTGCCGTCGACAAGCGCTACGGCTTCTTCGTCAATCACGACCTGGCCGGCTACGAAGTGCCGGTGCATGCGGACATCCCGCACCAGGACGTGATCTTTCTGGACGAGACTGACCCGACCTCCTCGCCCATGAAAGCCAAAGGCGTGGGCGAGCTGGGCATCTGCGGCGTCGGAGCCGCGGTAGCCAACGCCGTCTACAACGCCACCGGTGTGCGCGTGCGCGACTATCCCGTCACGCTCGACAAGCTGCTGACCCGGATGCCCGACGCGGCCTGAGCTTTTCAGCCCGCCGTCGCGGCCGTCTTCGGCGAGGATTCGGGCGTGGCCAGCGGCTCCACCACCTCGGCGCGCTGCGGCTGCGCCCCGGCGGCGCCTTCCACCACAGGCTGCAGCGCGTAGCGCAGGCGAAAGCCTTCGCGCCACAAGCGCAGCCCCCGGTGCCGGACCAGATAGCGCAGGCCGATCAGGGCCGAAGCAATGCCGGAGGCGGCGGCCACGCCCATCGCCCAGCGCGGACCGAAGGTGTCGGCCACCCAGCCGACGATGGGCGCGCCGATGGGCGTGCTGCCAAGCAGCGTCGCCAACAGGATCGCGATGACGCGGCCACGCAGCGCCGGCTCGGTCGACAACTGCACCAGGCTGTTGGTGGACGTGGTGAGCGTCTGCGCCGCCACGCCGGTGACGATGAGTGCCAGCCCGAAACCGATCACGTTGGGCATCAGCGCCGCCGCCAGGCTGCCCAGGCCGAACACCATGCTGCCCAATACCAGCAGACCCAGGCGGGGCCGCGCCCGGCGCGCTGCCATCAGGGCGCCGGTGACCGAGCCGATCGCCATCGTCGATGACAGCAGGCCGTACTGGCCTGCCCCACCATGGAATGCACCGACCGACATGGTGGAGATGAAGATCGGGAAGTTCAGGCCGAAGGTGGCCACCAGGAACAGCATGGCCAGCACAGCCCGCAGGTCAGGCCGGTTCCAGACGTAGCGGAAGCCTTCGAGCAGGCTGCCCTTGCCTCGCCCACCCTTGCCGTCGCGCGCAAAAAGTTCGTTCTTGCGAAGGCAGGCCAGTCCGATCAGCACCGCGACGTACGTGGCGGCGTTGATGATGAAGGCCTCGCCCGGCCCGGTGGACGCGATGACCACGCCGGCCACCGCCGGCCCCACCATGCGCGCTGCGTTGAACGACGTGGAATTGAGCGCGACCGCGTTGGACAGGTCTTTCTCCGACACCAGCTCCGCCACGAAGGTCTGACGCGCGGGCGCATCGAAGGCGGACACGATGCCCAGAAGGAGCGCGAACACATACACATGCCACAACTGCGCCAGGCCGCTGACCGTCAGCAAGCCCAGCCCCAGGGCCAGCAAGCCCATCGAAGCCTGCGTGGCGATGAGCAGCTTGCGCCGGTCGAGCCGGTCGGCGGCCAGGCCGGTGAGCGGCAGCAGCACCAGCTGCGGCCCGAATTGCAGCGCCATGACGATGCCGACGGCCGTGGCGTTGTGATCGGTCAGGTGCGTGAGCACCAGCCAGTCCTGCGCGGTGCGCTGCATCCACGTGCCGATGTTCGACACCGCCGCCCCTGCCGCCCACAGGCGGTAGTTGCGCACGCGAAGCGACCTGAACGTGCTGCTCATGCGCGCGGCTCCAGCAGGCGCTGCAACAGCGCGACCGCCGTGGCGAGCTGCTTCTGCTCGGCGGCGGAGTAGCGCGCCTCGATGGCATGCTGCAGCCAGTCCTCGCGCGCGGCTCGCACCTGCCGCAAGACCTTGCGCGTCTGTGGCGTCAGCGACAGCAACGTGCGGCGCCCGTCGGCCGGATCGGGCTCGCCCTTGATCCAGCCGCCTTCGATGAGCGAGGCCACCGTGGCCCCCATCGACTGCGACCGGACGCCCTCGGCCTGAGCCAGCTCGGTCACCGAGGCGCCGTCATGACGCTCCAGGCGCAGCAGCACGGCGCGCTGGGATTCCGACCATTCGGCGGCCGACGCTTCCTGGCGCAGCCGGCGACGCAGTTGCGACGCGAGCATGCGCAGATCGACGGCCAGTGCGTGAGCAGCGGAGTCTTTGGCGAGCGTGGTATCGGTGTGGACGGTGGACAAGATGAAGCGCGGGTTTTGGAAGGACAACTACGAAGTCTAGCTTCCTATCCAATTCCGCGCTGGCGAAGGGCTATTGGCGCAAAGGCCACCACTTCTGCTCGCTGCGCGAAGACGCCACGGCCGCCTCGATGAAGCGCACGCCCCGCGCGCCGTCGCTCACGTCGGCATAGCCGCGCTCTGCGCCGGCCACGCGCTGCGCGGGGTCGGCCTGGATCGCATCGGCCACCGCCACGTAGATGTTGGCGAAGGCTTCGATGAAAGCCTCCGGGTGGCCGCTGGGCAGCCGGGTCGCGCGGCGCGATGCCTCGGCCAGCCAGGGCGAGCCGCGCGTGAGCAACTGGCGAGGCCCTTCGCGCGGCAGGAATTCCAGTTCGTTCGGCGATTCCTGCCGCCAGCTGATCGAGCCTTCGCTGCCGTACACGCGCAGGCGCAGGTCGTTCTCGCAGCCGGTCGCCACCTGCGAGCACATGAGCACGCCCCGCGCCCCACCCGAAAAACGCAGCAGCATGCTGGCGTCGTCATCGAGGCGGCGGCCAGGAATGAAAGTGTGCAGATCGGCGCTGATGGCCTCGATGTCCAGCCCCGTGACGGTCGTCGCCAGGTTCTCGGCGTGCGAGCCGATGTCGCCCATCGCGCCGGCGATGCCGCTGCGTGCCGGGTCGGTGCGCCAGTCGGCCTGCTTGTTGCCCTCGGACTCGGCGCGCGTGGCGAGCCAGCCCTGGTGGTATTCGACGACGACGCGGCGGATCTCGCCCAGTTGGCCCGCGCGCACCATCTCGCGCGCCTGGATCACCATCGGGTAGCCGATGTAGTTGTAGGTCACGGCAAACACGATGCCGCGCTCGCGCGCGATGCGCTCCAGTTCGGCCGCCTGGGCGCTGGTGTGGACCAGCGGCTTGTCGCACACGACGTGGAAGCCGCTTTCTGCAAAGGCCTTGGCCACTTCGTAGTGCACATGGTTGGGCGTGACGATGACGACCAGTTCGACCCGTTCATCCGCCGGCAGGCACAGCTCGTGCGCCAGCAAGGCTTGCCAGCTCCCGTGGGTGCGGTGCGCCGCCAGACCCAGGGCGCGGCCCGATTCCAGCGCCCGATCGGGCTGCGATGACAGCGCGCCGGCCACCAGTTCGAAGCGACCATCCAGCGCCATCGCATGCCGGTGCACCGCGCCGATGAAGGCACCCTGCCCGCCCCCGACCATCGCGGCGCGCAGGCGGCGCGGCCCGGTCGATGGCTGGCCGGCGGAGGTTGCGCCGATCATCCCGCCATCCCTCCCTTGGGCTGCGCCGCGCGGTCGAACACCGCATCGAACGCACCCGCTGCGGCCGGAAAGTCCAGCCGCTTGCAGAAGGCCGCGCTCTCCGTCGCGCCATGCACGCGGTCCATGCGGCTGTCTTCCCATTCGACGCTCAACGGGCCGGCATAGCCGATGTCGTTGAAGGCGACGATGAGCGACTCGAAGTCGATCATGCCGCGGCCCACGCTTCTGAAGTCCCAGTTGCGGCGGGCATCGCCGAACGCGGTGTGGCCGCCGAACACGCCCACGGTGCCATCGCCCTTGCCCCACCACACGTCCTTCATGTGGACGTTGTAGATGCGGCTGGCGAAGCGGCGCACGAAGCCGACGTAGTCCACGCCCTGGTAGCCCAGATGGCTGGGGTCGAAGTTGAAGCCGAAGCGCCTGTGCCCTTGCACCGCATCGATCGCGCGCTGCGCGGAAGCAGCATCGAAGGCAATCTCGGTCGGGTGCACTTCCAGGGCGAAGTTGACGTCTTCCTTCTCGAAGACATCGAGGATCGGTTGCCAGCGCCTTGCAAAGTCCGCGAAGCCACGGTCGATGTATTCCTGCGACGTGGGCGGAAAGGCATACAGCGCGTGCCAGATCGAAGAGCCGGTGAAGCCGGTGACCGTCTTCACGCCGAACAGCGCCGCGGCGCGGGCCGTGTCCTGCATTTCCCGCGCGGCTCGATGGCGCACGCCTTCGGGATCGCCGTCGCCCCAGATCCGGTCCGGCAGGATCGACTGGTGGCGCTCGTCGATCAGGTCGCACACCGCCTGGCCCACGAGGTGGTTACCGATGGCCAGGCATTGAAGGCCGCTCGCTTCGAGCACCGCGCGCTGCTTCTTTACGTAGCCCGGCGAGCGCAGCGCCTCCTGCACGTCGAAGTGGTCGCCCCAGCACGCCAGTTCCAACCCGTCGTACCCCATGCCACGCGCCAGTGGCGCCAGCTCGGCAAGCGGCAGATCCGCCCACTGCCCCGTAAACAAAGTGACTGGTCGAGCCATCATCAACTCCAAGTCGAACTAGAAAACACCCTTGCGATGCACCCGAGACACCGCCCCGGCAAGCGAAGCGAAGCCCCTTCGCGAACACCGCGGAACCGGCTTTGCCGGCCCGCAGGTGTCGCCCCATCGAGGGGGTCAGGCGTACCTGCGATGCAGGGTAGCCTGGGGGTGGCTCGCCTTAGAACGGCGAATCAGGGAAGTAGAAGTCCTTCGCGTTCTGCTTGGTGATGAGCACCGACGGAATGATGGTCTTCTCGGGCAGCTTCTGGCCCTTCAAGCGTGCCTCGGCCGTCAGCTTGATCGCGTCGTAGATGAACTTGGGCGAGTACGACACGTTGGCCTGGATCAGCGGATTGCTGCCGTCCATCAGCGTCTTGACCATCTCCTTCATGCCGGCGCCGCCGAACACGATCTTGATGTCGGTGCGCTTGGCCTGCTCGATGGCCTTGAGCACGCCCACGGCCATGTCGTCGTCGGCGGCCCACACCGCGTCGATTTCCTTGAAGCGGGTCAGGTAGTCCTGCATCACCTTGAAGGCGTCGTCGCGGTTCCAGTTGCCGTGCTTGGCGTCGAGCAGCTTCATGTCCGGATGCTGCTTGAGCACGGCATTGAAGGCATCCATGCGTTCGTTGTCGATGGTGGTGGGAATGCCGCGCAGCGCGACGATGTTGCCCTTGCCATTCAGTGCCTTGACCAGGTACTCGGCCGGGATGCGGCCGAACGCCGTGTTGTCACCCGAGACATACGCATCCTGCGCACTCGGATCGGTCAGGCCGCGGTCGACCACCGTCACGTACACGCCCTTCTGCTTGACCCGCGCCACGGGCTGCGTCAACGCCGCCGATTCGAACGGGAACACCACCAGCGTGTCGATCTTGTTGGCCGTGACCAGATCCTGCAGCTGGTTGGCCTGCTCCGACGCATTGGCGGCCGTCTTGACGGTCACCTTCATGCCCGGATGGGCCTTTTCCAGGTCCTTCTTGGCCTGGTTCGCCCAGAAGACGATGCCGGCCGTGAAGGCATGCGTCGCCGCCGGGATGGCCACGCCCACATTGGGCGCCTTCTGCTGGGCGGCAGCGCCGCCGCTGCCGACGACGGCCATGGCCGCCACGGCCAGGCCGATCAGGTGGTTGCGAAACTTCATCTCTGTCTCCTTATGGTTTGGGATCGATCGAGGGAACAATGAAACCGTGCTGCCGATCGTGGCGGCCCGGGACGGAAACCTTTGAACAAGTGCAGGCGCCAAGCCGCTATCTGCGTTTCTTCCTCTGTGTAAAAGCCACGGCGATGATCACGAAGCCCTGCACCGCCGCATTCAGATAGACGCTGATCACGTTGGTGAGATTGAGGATGTTTCCGATGACGGAAAGCAGGATGGCACCGACCACCGTGCCACCCACGCTGCCGGCGCCGCCGCGCAGGGCCGTGCCGCCCACGATCACCGCGGCGATCGCCTCCAGTTCCCACAGCAGGCCGGTGGTGGGCGAAGCCGATCCGAGGCGCGGCACATAAAGCAACGTGGCCACGCCCACGCACAGCCCGAGCAGCACGTAGGTCAGCACCTTGACGCGGTCGACCTCCACGGCCGCATAGCGGGCCACCTGCTCGTTGGAACCGATGGCCTTCACGTACCGGCCGAAAGCCGTGCGATCGAGCAGCAGCATGCCGGCGATGGCCACCACGGCGAACACCCAGACCGGCACGGGTATGCCGAGGAAGCTGGCGTAATAGACCGGCGCGTAGGTGTCGGCCAGCGTGTTGCCCAGCGTGATGGCGCCGCCATCCGCGAAGTACGTCAGGTAGGCGCGGAAGATCCCCAGCGTGCCAAGCGTGACGATGAACGGCTCGATGCCGCCTCGGGTGATGAGCAAGCCATGCGCAAGGCCGAACAGGCTGCCCAACAGCAGCGCGAACACCATGCCCAGGAGCACGCAGGCCATCGGCGACAGGCCCGAGCCGGCCAGCCAGTTCATCAGCAGGATCATGCAGCCGGCGATCAGCGCGGCCATCGAACCGACCGACAGGTCGATGCCGCCCGAGATGATCACGAAGCACATGCCCACCGCGATGATGCCGATGAAGGCGGTGCGCGTGAGCACGTTCATCGCGTTGTCGATGCTCGCGAAGTCCGGGTTGAGCGCCCAGCCGGCGATGCACACGGCCAGCAGGCCGATGACGGGCCCGAGGGCGTGCAGGCGGTCGCGCCAGGCGGCACGCGGCGCGCCCGCCCGTTGTGCGGCGCCATCGGCGGCGTTGCCGGGATCAGTGGGTGCCTGTGGCATGGGCGATCAGTTCCTCTTCGGTCAGGCCCTCGTTGGGCAACACGGTTTGCAGGTGGCCGGCGCGCATCACCGCGACGCGGTGCGCCAGGCCGATCAGTTCCATCAGTTCGGACGAGACGACGATCACGCCCTTGCCCTCCTCGGCCAGGCGGCGAATGAGCAGGTAGATCTCGCGCTTGGCGCCGATGTCCACGCCGCGCGTCGGCTCGTCCAGGATCACGATGCGCGGCCGTGGCTGCAGCACCTTGGCCAGCGCCAGCTTCTGCTGGTTGCCGCCCGACAGCGACGACGCGCGCACGTCCAGCGCGCCGGTGCGGATGCCGTATTCGGCCACCGCGTCTCGCAGCGCCGCCTGCTCGCGGGCGCGGTCGAGCCAGGGCGAGGCATAGCGGCCCAGGTCCATCAATGTGAGGTTTTCAGCCAGCCCGAAGTCGACATGCAGGCCCTTGCCCTTGCGGTCCTCGCTCAGGTAGACGAGACCTTGCCGCGCGGCCTGGCCGGGGCTGGAAATGCGCACGGGCCGCCCCCCGATCTCGATGACCTGCGCGCTCGCGGCACGCAGGCCGAGCAGTCCTTCGAAGAGCTCCGTGCGACCCGCACCGACCAGGCCGGCAAAGCCGAGGATCTCGCCGGGCCGCAGGTCGAAGCCCACGTCCTGCGCCCATCCCGGCACCGTCAGGCCGCGCACGCGCAAGAGCGGCGCCGCATCGTCCGCGGGCGCGGGGGTGCGCGGCGGATACAGGTCGGACAGCTCGCGCCCCACCATCAACTGCGCCATCTGCAGGCGCGTCAACGCGTCGGTGGCCTCACGCGCCACGAAGCGGCCATCGCGCATCACCACGACTTCGTCGCAGATGTGCTCCACCTCGTCGAGCTTGTGCGAGATGTAGACGATGGTCACGCCCTCGCCTTGCAGCCGGCGCATGAGCGCGAACAGGCGCTGCGTCTCGCCCGGCGTGAGCGTGGCGGTGGGCTCGTCCATGATCAGGATGCGTGCGCGCTTGGACAGGGCCTTGGCGATCTCCACCAACTGCTTCTCGGCAACGATCAGCTGGCGCACCGGCGTGTCGGGATGCCTGGCCAGCCCCACCTCGGCGAGCACCTGCGCGGCGCTTTGCCGCATGGCGTTGTCGTCGAGCAGGAAGCGGCCGCGCTTCTCGTGGCCCAGGTGGATGTTCTGCGCGACGGTCAGATCCTCGGCCAGGTTGAACTCCTGGTGGATCAGCACGATGCCTTCGTTCTCCGCGGCGCGCGGCCCGTCGAACGACACGGCGCGGCCGCCGACGGTGACGACGCCCTCGCTCGGCGCCTCGTAGCCCGACGCGATCTTCATTAGCGTGGACTTGCCCGCTCCGTTCTCGCCCAGCAGCCCGACGATGCGCCCCGGCTGCAATGCGAAGCTCACGCCGTGCAGCACCTGGACCGGGCCGAAGCGCTTGACGATGCCCTCGAAGGCGAGCGCCGGCACGGCGGCAGCGGATGCATGGGCTTGGGCTTGGGCCACGGCATTCATCGCTGCGCCTTTCTCAGGCTCTCCTGCATCGCCAGCGTGGCGGCGCCGATGATGCCGGCGCGTTCGGCCAGTGGCGAGTACTGGATCTCGAGCTGGCGCGTCGACAGTGGCAGCGAGCGTTGGTAGACGCTCTGGCGCACGGCCGCCAGGAAAGACGGACCGAAGCGCTGCACGCTGCCGCCGATGAACACGTGCGACGGGTTGTAGAAGTTCACCACCGTCGCGAGCATCTGCCCGACGAGCGCGCCGGCGCGTTGGACGATGGCGTTGGCCGTCACGTCGCCCGAATGGCTCGCCTGGGCCACATCGGCCAGGCGCAGCGTGCCTTGCGCCTGCAACGCCTTGGCAAGGATTTCGCTCTGCCCGGCCCGCCCCGCCTCTTCGGCCAGACGCGCAATGGCGCGACCGCCGGCCATCGCCTCCACGCAGCCGACGTTGCCGCAGTGGCACCGCGGGCCGTTGGGATCGACGCAGATGTGTCCCACGTCGCCGGCCGAGCCGCTCGCGCCGCGATAGACCTCGCCGTGGCACACGATGCCGCAGCCGATGCCGGTGCCCACCTTGATCACGACGAAGTTGGTCAGTTGCCGCTGCATGCGCCACAGCTCGCCCAGGGCCATCACGTTCACGTCGTTGTCCACCCACACGGGTGCGGTGAAGTCGGCGCGCAGATCGTCCCGGATCGAATACGAATCCCACTGCGGCATCAGCGGCGGATTGACGAGTTGGGCACGCTCGAAATGCACAGGCCCGGGCACGCCGATGCCGATGCCGATCACCTCGCGCGGGGTGCGGCCGCACTTGGCGAGCAGCTCGCGCATCAGCGTTCGCACACGCGACAACACCACCGCCGGGCCGTCGCGCACGTCGGCCGGCTCGCTGTGGTGGGCCAGCATCTCAAGATCGGGCGCGAGCACGCCCACTTCCAGGCCAGTGGCGCCCATGGCCACGCCGATGAGCACGCCCAGTGAATTGGACAGCCGCAGCGTCTCGGCCCGGCGGCCCCCGGTCTCGCTGCGCAGGCTGCCAGTCTCGATCAGGCCTTGCTCGAGCAGCGCCGCGACCGCCGCATTGGCCCGGCTCTTGGAAAAGGCCGCGCCATTGGCCAAGCCCATGCGCGAGATCCCGCTGGACCAGAACACATGGTCCAGCAGCGTGACTTCCTTGCTGCTCAGTTGTCTCCAGGCTTGCATCTTGTTTTGGATGCGCCCGCGGAGGTGGCTCCTCACGACTCGGCGCGAGCCGGATCGTAGGAGGTCAACTTTGATTCATCAAGGCCGATATTCGACCCAATCTGGGTCGAACTTGCTTCAGCGCACCCCGTTCCAGGTCAACAGGCCCTCGTCACCCTCGAGCGACATGTACAGGCGCCCGTTTCGGATCATGTAGCCGCGCACCAGCGGCAGGGCCGCCGCCACGCGCGGGCCCAATGGCGATACGCCGCAGGTGGTTTGACCGATCGAAATCCCCATGAAGCGCAGTGGGCCGGTGTGCCCGTCGCCCACCCTGTCGACCTGCCAGGTGGCCTGGCCGCGGTTGCAGTCGACCTGGAAGACGGCGCGCCCCTCGGGCCCGAACTGGACCGTGTAGCGCGCCGGATCGGCCGGGCGGGCCGGCGGCGCGGCGCCGTCGGTGGATTGGATTTCCATCAATTGCCAGCGGGTGCCCGTGAGGCTGTAGCTGGCGTTGCCGTCGTCGGCGGGCAAGGCCGCACCCGCAGCCCCGCCCGAGCCCGCCCCGCCGCCGCTCAACAGCGGTGCTGGCGGCATGCCGGTCGGCGCGCCGACCGCCCCGCCTTGCGGCGAAGTCCCGGCGCATGCGGACAGCAAGACCACGGCCATCCAGGGAAGGAAACGCGGCAGATCAACGGGCAAGAATCTCATGGAAACGTCTCAACAAAGTCATCAAATGTCAGGACGCGATGATGCCTTCGAACAGACCCGGGCCGAAGATGCTCAGGGGCGATCGCGCGTCAACTGGAAGAAAAATGGCTGCGCCATGTCGCGCGCATCCATCAGTCCGAGCACGCGCGCCTCGTCCACCCGTCTGAACACGTCGATGATCGGCCACTGGTCGTAGACCATGGCGGCGCTGCATTGGCCTCGGTGCACGAGCATCCGCAGCCGGGCGCGGGGCCTGGAGGTGCGCAGCAGGCCGGGAACGCCCGCGAGTGTCTGGAACACGCGCCCGGCCGCAGCCGAACGCGGCAGCGGCACACGCCCCACCAGACCCAGCCCGGCGCCCAGCAGGGCCGGGTTGATCGCCACTGGCTGACCGTTGCGCGCCTCGAAGAGCAAAGGATGCACGACCTCCGTGCTCTCGAAGTGCTTGCCCCACCAGCGGTAGGCCTCCAGCAGGCCATCCATCGGATGGCCAGTGAGCACGCCAGATCCCCGCCACCGGCCGAACATGAAGGCGCAATCGACCGGCTCCAGGCGATCGAACAAAGCCAGGGCTTCGGCGGGCGAAAGGGGCTGCGAAAGGTCGTAGGACATGGACGAAGGTCGCGCGATCGTGTCGGACGTTCGCCCGAGCATGCATCAAACACCAGCGCTTGGTTGTAGTCCATCGCCGGCCTACCCGTACGGCCAGGACGTTCCACCTAATCCGTCTGGGGATTGCAATCAGGGCCCCTGAAGTCGTTTCATCATCATCAGCAAGGAATGGCGGCGAAACCCGCCACTTGAACGACCCCGGCGCAGGGCAAAGCGCCAAGGAGAACATCATGGCCAGCTATGCATCATCCATCGCGTCCGCTACAGACAGCGCAGGTTGGGAGCTGAGATTTCCCGCCTTGTTCGCCGGACGGCGCGGCTACGCGTTTCCATGCGACGCCGAAGGCTGCGTCGACATGGATCACCTGAGCGAAACGGCGCTTCAGAACTACCTCTATGCGCGGGCCATGATGGGCCGCGAGACCGGCTGGCCGAGCGTGCTGCGCAGTTCGGCGCACGCTCACGCTTGAAAACGCGCGTTCAGCGCACGATCAGAACCGGCACCTCGCAGCCGCCCACCACCTTGGCGGCCACCGAGCCCATGACGAGCGTCTGGATCGCGTTGTGGCCATGCGATCCCATCACCACCATGTCGAACGCGCCTTCGCGCGCTGCCACCGAAATCTCGCTGCCGGGGTTGCCGACGCGATGCACGTAGTTGGCCTTCAACCCCTTGCCGTCCAGGATCTGGCGAATCGGATCGAGAACTTGCCTGGCTTCGTCGTCGTAATAGGCATGCACGGTGTCGGAATTGCTGAAGGCCGTGGCCCGCGGCGGCAGTGCGGACACCACGGTGAGCACGGTGAAATCCGGAGCGTCCCCGAAGAGCTTCGGATGGACGGTGATGTAGTCGAGCATGCGACGCGTGAATTCGCTGCCATCCACGGCGAGAAGAATTTTCACGGCTATTCCTTCCTTCAGTGACAGAACGAAGAGCTTAGCCGCAAGCGTCCGTGCCCGGACGGCGGCAATCGACCGCGTCACGACACGACCCCGGGCAACGCATCTTGCGGGCATCTGGCATGACAGGCAGCATGGGCCCATTTCGCGACCCTGGAGTTCAAGCGCCTTGACCGTCCGCCATCTGGAATCCCTCTTCACGCCCGCCTCCGTCGCCGTCTTCGGTGCTTCCGAGCGCCCCGGTAGCGTGGGCGCCACCGTCTGGAAGAACCTGCTGGCGGGCGGTTTCAAAGGTCCGGTGTGGGCGGTCAACCCCAAGCACGCCAGGCTTGGCGAGCGCGAGGTCTACGCCAACGCCGATGCGTTGCCAGCACCTCCGGATCTGGCCCTGCTGTGTTCGCCGCCCAGAACCATCGCCCCGTTGGTGGCAAGGCTGGGCGCCATGGGCACGCGCGCCGCGATCATCATGACGCCGGGCCTCACGGCCGAGCAGCGCCAAGCCGCGCTGAACGCCGCGCGCCCGCATGTGCTGCGCCTGCTCGGGCCGCGCTCGATCGGGCTGCTCAACCCCAACATCGGCCTGAACGCAACGCTGGCGCACGTCGGTGCCAAACCGGGCCAACTGGCCTTCGTCTCCCAGTCCGGCGCGCTGGTCACCGCCTTCCTGGACTGGGCGCGGGGCCGCGGGATCGGCGTGTCGTCGCTGGTGTCGCTGGGCGATCGATGCGACGTCGACTTCGGGGACGTGCTCGACTGGCTGGCCAGCGACTGGAAGACCCGCGCCATCCTGCTGTACATCGAGTCCGTGACGGCGCCGCGCAAGTTCATGTCGGCCGCGCGGGCCGCGGCACGCAACAAGCCGGTGATCGTCGTCAAGGCCGGCCGCGGCGGCGCTGGCCTTGCCGCCGTGCAAAGTCGGTCCGGCGACGGCCCGGTCGGCGACGACCTGGTCTACGACGCCGCCATTCGCCGTGCGGGCATGCTGCGCGTCGACACGCTGCAGGATCTGCTCACCGCAGCCACCACGCTGGCCCGCTTTCGTGCCAACCAAAGCAGTGTCATCACCATCATGACCAATGGCGGAGGCGCCGGTGTCGCGGCTGCGGACGCGGCCGACGCTGCCGGGGTGGCGCTGGCCACCCCCAGTGCCCGCCTGAGGCAGGCCAGCAAAGACCTGGACGCGCCTTGGCTGAGCCACAACCCGGTCGACATCGGCGGCGACGCGCCGGTTCAACGCTACGTCGACACGCTCGGCGCATTGATGGCCGACCCCGATGCGGGCGCCGTGATCCTGCTGCACGCCCCCAGCGACAACGTCAGCGCCGCCGACATCGCGCAAGCCTGCCTGCCGGCCTTGAAGACGCAGGCCATCCCGCGCGTCATGACCTGCTGGATGGGCGACGCCGCCGTCGCCCCGGCGCGCGAGACCTTCGAACGCGCCGGTGCGCCCTGCTACATCACGCCGGAAAGCGCGGTGCGCGCCTTCGCCATGTTGCAGACCTATCGGCGCAACCAGGAGGCGCTGATGGAAGTGCCCAGCGTCGGCGAGAACGCCAGCCCGGACACCGACGCCGCACGCGTCCTGATCGAGCAGGCCAACGAATGGCTCGATCAGGCGCAGGTCGCCACGCTGCTCGGCGCCTATGGCATCGCGCTCGCGCCGCCCGGAGAAAGCACGGACCCGCTGGCCCTGGCGCATCGGGCGGCACGCTCCAGGCAGATCCAAGTCGTGGCCCGCATCGATCCGCTGTTCGGCCCCGTCATCCTCTGCGGCCATGGCGGCAGCGGCGAGGAGGACATGGCCGCCGGCCTGCCACCGCTCAACCGCGTGCTGGCCCGCGAAATGGTGCAGCACACCCGCGTTGCGCGCTGGGGCGAGTTCGGCGACGGCGTGCGCCCGCCGGTGCGACTCGAAGCGCTGTACGACGTGCTGATCGCCATCTCGCAGATGCTGGCCGAGCAACCGCGCTTGGCCGAGCTCGAACTCTCGCCGCTGTGGCTGGATGACCAGGACGCACGCGTCGGTACCGCGCGCGTTCGCGTGTCGCGCACACCCGTGGCAGGTGCGGAGCGATTCGCCATCGTGCCCTACCCCACCCAATGGTCCCGCCAGCTCCAATGGCAGGGCCGCACCATCACCTTGCGCCCGATCCGTCCCGAGGACGAGCCGCAGCACGCCGCCTTCGTCGAACGCGCCAGCATGGAAGACCTGCGCCTTCGCTTCTTCTCGGCACGCAAGAGCCTGCCGCACAGCGAACTGGCACGAATGACGCAGATCGACTACGACCGCGAGATGGCCTTCATCGCGGAAGGCCTGGACGCCGACGGCCATCCCGAGACCCTCGGCGTGGGCCGCACCGTGGCCAACCCTGATCTGGTCGAAGCCGAGTTCGCCGTGCTGGTGCGTTCCGACCTCAAGGGGATGGGCATGGGCCGGCTTCTGCTGAGTGAACTGATCACGCACGCGCGTGCGCGTGGCTACGAGCGGCTCTACGGCATCGTGCTGCGCGAGAACCAGGGCATGCTGGGCCTGGCCAGGTCGCTGGGTTTCGTGGCGGAGCGGCACGAAGACGACGAGCCCGACACGCAGCGCATGGTGCTGCACCTCAAGCCTGCGCCATAAGGCGCTATGGGCTGGAACCGGCCTTCCGGGCGGCGGGCCGCGCCGGACGACGCCCGCGCGCCGCAGTCGCCGCGGCGGGACGTTCGCCTTTGCGGCTCGTCTGCGCCATGCGTTCGCGCGACAGCCCCAGCACACGCACGGTATTGACCAGCGCCATGTGGCTGAACGCCTGCGGAAAGTTGCCCAGCATGTGGCCGGTGTCGGGATCGATCTCTTCCGACAACAAGCCCACGTCGTTGCAAAGCGCGAGCACTTTCTTGAACAGTGCCTGCGCCTCCTTGCGGCGGCCCACCAGGGCCAGTCCATCGACCAGCCAGAAGCTGCAGGGCACGAAGCCGCCCTCGCCCGGCGGCAGGTTGTCGACGCCGGTGCGTGTCTGGTAGCGCCACACGAGCGCGCCACGGCTGAGCTCCCGCCGCACCGCCTCCACGGTGCCTTGCACGCGCGGGTCCTCGGCCGGCAGGAAGCCCAATTGGGGAATGAGCAGCAGGCTGGCATCGAGCGCGGTGCCTCCCAGGCATTGCACGAAGCTGTTGCGCCGGCGATTGAAGCCTTCCTTGCAGACGCGCGCGTGGATCTCGGCACAAAGCTCGCGCCAGCGGTCGACCGGTCCGTCCAGGCCGAACTGCTCGACCGACTTGATGGCGCGGTCGAACGCGACCCACGCCATGATCTTCGAATGCGTGAACTGGCGCCTGGGGCCGCGGATCTCCCAGATGCCTTCGTCGGGCTCCTCCCAGCGGCGCTCCAGGTAGTCGAGCAGGGTCCGCTGGATGCTCCAGGCGTGCGGCTGCGGTGGCACGCCGGCATGGCGCGCCAGATGCAGGGTGTCCATCAGTTCGCCGTAGATGTCGAGTTGGAGCTGGCGTGCCGCCGCGTTGCCGACGCGCACCGGGGCCGCGCCGTTGTAGCCCGGCAGCCAGTCGAGCTCGTACTCGTCGACGCGCCGCTCGCCCGTCACGCTGTAGAGCGTCTGCAAGTCGCCGGGGCGCCCAGCGATCGCGCGCAGCAGCCACTCGCGCCAGGCCTCCGCCTCTTCGGTGTGGCCCGCCAACAGCAATGCGTTGAGCGTGAAGGTCGCATCGCGCAACCAGCAGTAGCGATAGTCCCAGTTGCGCACGCCCCCGGGCTGTTCGGGCAGCGACGTGGTGGCCGCGGCCACGATGCCGCCGGTGGGCAGGTAGGTCAGCGCCTTGAGCGTGAGGAGCGAGCGCACGACGGCCTCCCTGTGCGGGCCACGGTGGCTGCATCGCCTGGACCAGTCGCGCCAGAACTTCTCGGTGCTTGCAAGCAGCGCTTCGGGGTCCTGCGGCTGCGGCAGGGGCAGATGCGAAGCGCAATGCGCCAGGTTGAGCGGAATGCGCTCGCCCCGGGTGACTTCGAACTCGGAGCGCGTGCGCATGTGCCTGCCCGTCAAGGGCAATGGCGTTTGCAGCAGCAGCGAATCGGGCCCGGCCGTCGCCAGCAAGCCGCCTTCGGTGCGTCGTACCCAAGGCACGATCGATCCGTAGTCCAGGCGCATCACCAGTTCCATCTGCATCGGAACACGGCCGCGAACGCCGATGATCATGCGCAGCAAATCCGAGCGCCCGTTGCGGATGGGCATGCAGTCGACAACGCGAACCACGCCGCTGTCGGTTTCGAACTCGGTCTCCAGGATCAGCGTGCCGGGGCGATAGCGGCGCTTGACGCCGAGGATGGGGACAGCCGGAGCCACCAGCCATCGGCCGTGCTCAGGGCCGCCGAGAAGCGCGGCGAAGCACGCTGGGGAATCGAAACGAGGCAGACACAGCCAGTCGATGGAGCCATTGCGGCCCACCAGCGCGGCGGTGTGGCAGTCGCCGATGACGGCATAGTCTTCGATGGGTTGCGAAGGCACTGGCTCAGGATAGCAGCGGTGCGGGCAGGGAATCGCAAAACGCGGCGATGTCCCACATGCGCCGTCGATGGCATCATTGACCTTCTGGCCAACCGCTTCCCCGAGCCATGCGCTTGCGGGACGGGACGGAACCTTTTCAATCTGCGCTGCTTCCAAGCGCACTTCGAGCGCACCCGGGTGCGGGCCTTCCAGGCCCCTCCCGAACTGCGCCGACCTATCCACAGACACAGCATGAACCTGATCAACGACATCGACTGGGACCGCTGGGGCGCCCCTGCCCTCACGGCACTTCGCATCTTCCTCATCCTCGTTCTGGCCTGGCTGGCGATGCGCCTGCTCTACCGCATGGTGCGGCTGGTGCGTGAAAGGGCCGAGCGGCACATGGGTGCCACCGAGGCCAGCCGCGCCGCCACGCTGGCGCGCGTCGTCAAATACATCATCGCGGTGGTGATCGGTGCGGTGGCCTTCATGCTCGTGCTGGGGCAGATCGGCATCTCCCTGGCCCCGATCCTGGGAGCCGCCGGTGTCGTTGGCCTGGCCATCGGCTTTGGGGCGCAAAGCCTGGTCAAGGACTACTTCACCGGCTTCTTCATCCTCCTCGAAGACCAGATCCGCACCGGCGACGTCGTCAAGGTCGCGGGCATTGCCGGCGGCGTCGAAGACATCACGCTGCGCCATGTGCGCCTGCGCGACTACGAAGGCACGGTGCACTACATCCCCAACAACCTCATCACCACCGTGTCGAACATGACGCGCCACTTCAGCAATGCCGTGCTGGAAGTCGGCGTGGGCTACCGCGAGAACGTGGATGAGGTCATGGCCGTCATGCACGAGGTGGCCCGGCAGATGCGCGAGGACACCGCCTGGAAGGACATCATCCTGGACGACCTGGAGATGGCCGGCCTGGAGCGCCTGGACCAGAGCGCCGTCGTCATTCGCGCACGCCTGCGCACCGTGGCTTCGCAGCAATGGGGCGTGCGACGCGAATACCTGCGCCGCATGAAGGCGGCCTTCAATGCCAAGGACATCGAGCTGCCTTTCCCGCACGTGACCGTGTACGCCGGCGTCGACAAGGATGGCGCCGCGCCGGCACTGCCGCTGAACGTGATGCGTCCCCCTCGCAAGGCGGTCGAGGACGAAGCGCAAGCCTGATCGCGCGGCCCGGGTCGCGCCCAGGCTTCCCAGGCGCCACAGCCGCCTCAGGCCTCAGGCGCCCGCGATGCGCGCCAAAGCATCGGGCGCTGCCGCCGAGAACACCACGTTCAGCAGACCGAGCACGGCGGGCGAGCGCACCGGCCCGACCGGCCACACGCATTGCAGAATCGACGTCACGCGGGCGCCGCTCAACGGCCGAAACACCACGCCGGCCATGCCCGACTGGGCCAGCGGAGCCGGCACGATGGCAACGCCCATCCCTTGCGACACCACCGCCACGACCGACAGCCAGTGGCGCAGCTCGTGCCGGACCTTGGGATCGAACCCGGCTTCGGCGCACGCGTCGATGATCCGCGCGTGGTAGTCCGGCGATACCTGCCGGGAGAAGAGCACGAACGGATCGTCGCGCAGGCGTTCGAGCGACAAGCGCTTGGACGACGCGGCCGGATGCCCGGCAGGCAGGCAGGCAACGAACGGCGCCTCGTGCACCGTGACGGCCTGCAGCACGCTCGGCACTCGGCGAGCCAGGACGAAGCCCACGTCGAGCTCGCCTCGCCCCATCGCATCGAGCTGCTCTTGCGAATTGAGCTCGACCAGCGCGACCTCGATGCCCGGATGCGCCTCCTGAAAGAGCGCGAGCCATTGCGGCAGGCCCGCGAACAGCAACGAGCCGACGAAGCCGACACGCAAACGCCCCCGCGCGCCCTGGCCCACATGCCGCGCAGTGAGCACGGCTTCCGCGGCCGCGGCCAGTAGCGCCCGCGCCTGCGGCACCAGCGCCTCGCCGGCCGCCGTGATCTGCACGCCCCGGCTCGAGCGGTCGATCAGCCGGACACCGACCGTGTCCTCCAGCTGCCGGATCGCCACCGACAGCGGCGGCTGCGTCATTGCGAGTTTGGCAGCAGCTCTTCCGAAGTGGCCTTCATCGGCCACGGCCAGAAAACAGCGCAGATGCCTCAGGTCGAACGCCATACGAATATCGAATTGAAAGTACCAATCTTCGAATTGGACTCGAATTCATGGCCCCCAGATACTGAGGCACACCCGGGGTCCACGACGCGTGTCTCAAGGGCCTGCAGTCGCCGGCCAGCCAGAAGGTCATGGAACAGCTCAACCAGCAGTCGGGCCACAAGGACCCGAAGGCCTACAAGGACTACGCGCTGAAGACCTTCGGCATCGAGAAGGAACGCGTGGCGCGCCTGCGCGATCGAGGGCTCCTGCAATAGGCAGCACTCAACTGCCGTCGATCAGCGACTTGTGGATGACGTAGTGCTCATAGCCGTTGACCGACACGAGCCAATCGTCGCCCTGCTTGGACGCCTTGACCGATCCGCCGCCCCCGGCCTTCACGCGGCTGCCTGAAAACGTGAGCGTGCGCCTGGCACCCCCGGGCGGCGTGATGTCGAGCGTCGCCGCGCCGGCTTCGCCGCGCTTGACGCCGTAGTCGCACAGCACCGAGCCGGCGGGTGCGCCGCCCATCGAGCACGGCAACTGCCCGGTGGCGTCATAGTCGGAGGCCGCGTCCTTTTCCGTGGCCTCTTCCGGCTCGACACTCGTCAACGAAACAATGAGCTTGTAGTTGGACGAGACACCCTGACGCCCCGCAGCCCGGTTCAGGTAGACGCGGATCACATAGTTGCCGTCGTCCGGCAGTTCGCCCGTCCATGCTCTTTGGCCCGTCAATTCGCCGACGAAGATGGCTTCTCCGCTGCTGCCCGGCGGAAGCACATTGAAGGAGGTGGACGATGACGTCGTCGCCAGCGACACCGTCATGATCTGCCCCGCCTTGGCCGCGAGCACATAGTCGCGCGTCTCGATGCTGCGCCCTCTGAGCGTGCCGACGACCGAAGTGCCGCTGCTTCCCTTCTTGAACACCAGTTGGCTGGAGGGAATGACGGATTGCGCATGGGCCTGCGACGGCGGCAGCGTCGCCCCGATGCAGCAAGCCAAGACCCAGGCTGCAGCGCATCCCGCGGCGCGCCACAAGCGGATCGATCGGAGGAAATCGGAATGCGGATTGACCGCCGACTGCGAATTCATCGCGCGCTCCTTCGGGTGTATGGCCCTTCGTGCGAAAAGCCTCGATGGCGCCAGGCGTGGATCACGCGCAGGCGCATGTTCGCACTCTAACTGCCGATCGAATGCCATGTGCATCGGCCAGCAAAAAAGCCCGCTGCCGATGAAGCAGCGGGCTGTCAGCGCGGGCCGCGGCGCATTGCGCTGCGGCCGTTGAGGCGCGATCAGTCGGCTTGAATGCCCGCGTCCTTGATCACCTTTGTCCACTTGGCGATCTCGGCGCGGTTGAAGGCGTCGAACTGCGCGGCCGAGCCGGTGTCGACGATGGCGCCACGCGTGGCCAGCTTGTCCTGCACATCCTTGCGGGCCAGCGTCTTCTGAAGTTCGCCGTTCAGGCGCGCCACCACATCCGCCGGCAGGCCCTTCGGACCGATCAGGCCCCACCACACGGTGGCGTCCAGCTTGGGCCAACCGAGCGAGGCGGTGGTCGGCAGGTCGGGCAGCGTGTCGGTGGGCTTGCTGCCGTAGACAGCCAACGCGCGCAGCTTGCCGGCCTGGATGTGTGCGATGACCTCGAGGGGGTTGATCGACATGAAGGAGATGCGCCCGCCGATCAGGTCGGTGATGGCGGGGCTGCCGCCTTTGTAGGGCACGTGGATGGCCTTGACACCCGTCTCCTGCTTCATCAGTTCGCTCGCAAGATGGCCGGAGCTGCCGTTGCCGGCCGAGCCGTAAGACAGTTCATCGGGGTGGGCCTTGCCGTACTCGACCAATTCTTTGAACGTCTTGAACTTGGAGGTGGCCGGCACCACGACGACCAGCGGTGCGTAGCCAATCTTGCCGACCAGCGTGAAGTCGCTGGCGGGGTCGAAGCTCAGGTTCTTGAACAACGCGCCATTGCTGGTCAGCGAGGGCGATGCCGTCAGCAGCGTGTAGCCGTCGGCAGGCGCCTTGGCCACCGCTGCCATGCCGATGTTCGTCGAGGCGCCCGGCTTGTTGTCGACGATGATGGTCTGGCCCAGCGCTGTGCCCAGTTCCTGCGTGACGATGCGGGTCACGATGTCGACGCCACCGCCGGGCGCATAGGGCACGACCACGGTGATCGGCTTGGAGGGATATGCATCGGCTAGCGCGTTCAGCGGAAAAGCGGAGCCGGCGAAAGCAGCGGCGGCGATCAACGTGGCTGCGCGGCGGCGGGTGAAGTTGGACATGGAATCTCCTGTTCTTGAATGGTGATGTGGCACCTTGCCAGCCATGTCGCTCGAACGAGCGACATGGCATTGCTCGAGTCTGATTTTGAAAGTCATTCGACTTTCACGTTCGCCGCCTTCACCACCTGCCGCCAGCGATCGATCTCCTGAGCGATCAGCTGGCCGAAGGCCTGGGGTGACATCGGCGCCGCGAGCGCGCCCTCTGCACTCAGCCGGTTCTGGACTTCGGGCGACTGCAGCGCGCGATTCACCTCGGCATTGAGCTGCGTGACGATGGCGACGGGCGTGCCGGCGGGTGCCACCAGGCCGTACCACTGGTCGGCCTCGAATCCCTTGGTGCCGGGCACGCCGCTCTCGGCGACGGTGGGCACGTCGGGCAACTGCGGCAGGCGCTGCAGGCTCGACACCGCCAGCGCACGCATCTTGCCGGCGCGGATGTGCTGCAGCAGCGCCGGCGCACCGGTAAACAGCACCTGGACCTGGCCTGCGAGCAGGTCGGTGACCGAAGGCGCCGTACCGCGGTATGGCACATGCATGAGCGATGCGCCCGTCTTGAGCTTGAGGTACTCCGTGCTGATGTGCGCCGCGCTGCCGTTGCCGCCGGAGCCATAGGCCAGCTTTTCGGGCTGCGCCTTCGACAGCGCCACCAGTTCTGCCAGATTGCGGGCCGGCACGGAAGGATGCACCACCAGCACGTTGGGCACGCGCGCCACCATCGCCACGGGGGCGAAGCTTTTGACCGGGTCATAGCCCAATCTGGGATAGAGCGACGGATTGACCGCCAGCGTGCCGGTATGGCCCATCAACAGCATGTAGCCGTCGGCCGGCGAACGCGCCACCTTCTCCGAACCGACCGAGCCGCCGGCGCCGGGCACGTTCTCGATGACGGCGGCCTGTCCGTTCCAGCCTTGCGACAAGGCCTGGCCGATCGCGCGTGCCAGAAGGTCGCTCGAACCACCGGGCGTGAAGGGCGCGACGATGTGCACCGGTCGCGAGGGGTAGGACGACTGAGCCCACGCACGCCCGGCTGACCCGACGACCGCGCCGGCCCCGGCTGCGATCAACGCCTGCCGGCGCGTTGGCATCCAGTTCATGTGTGTGACCTTCCGTTCAGTCCAGCGAAACCTTGGCCTGCTTGATCACTTCCGCATAGCGCGCCGATTCAGTCTGCACCAGTTGTTGGAACTGAGTGCGCGAGATCGGATAGGGCTCGTAGCCGAAGGCGTCGAACTTCGCCTTGAAGTCTGGTTCCGAGAGCGCCTTCTCGATGTCGCGGTTGAGCTTTTCGGCCACGGCCGCAGGCAGGCCGGGCGGTGCAGCGACAGTCGTCCAACCGGTGACCTCGAAGCCAGCCGGCCCACCCGACTCTGCCACCGTCGGCACATCGGGGAATGCCGGGTGGCGTTTGGGCGCGGCAACCGCGACATAGCGCAGCCGGCCCGACTGCAACAGCGCGCGTGTGCTGCCCAACGTGCCCAGCGCGAAGGACAGCTCCTGAGTGGCCACGCCGGTGTAAAGCTGCGTCGTCTCCTTGTAGATGACGTGCGTCATCTTGGTACCCGTCACCGACTCGAACAGCGCCGAGCCCAGGTGCACCGGATTGCCCACCGACCAAGAGCCATAGTTGAGTTCGCCCGGGTGCGCCTTGGCGTCCTGCACGATCTGGCCGACGCTTTTGTACTTGCTGTCGGTCGCCACCGTGAAGAAGAAGTTGGTGCGAAACAGGGGCGCAATCTGCGCGAAGTCCTTGGCTGGGTCGTAGGGCAGCTTCTTGAACAAGTGCGGATAGGCCACCAGGTGCACGTTGTCGAGCTGGATCAAGTCGTATCCGTCCTTGGCTCCGCGCTTGAAGGCATCGATCGCAATGAAGCCGTTCCCGCCCGGTCGGTTCTCGACCGTCACAGGCTGTCCCCACGCACGGCTGAGCTTGTCGGCCAGCAGGCGAACCACGCCCTCGGGGCCGCTGGCCACAGGGAACGGCGTGATGATGCGCACCGGCTTGCTCGGGAACTCCTGCGCTTTCGCAGCGGGCGCGGCAATCACGGAAATGGCGGCGGCGGCGATCGCCGCAAAGGTGGTGAATCTAAACATGGCTTGCTCGTTGTCTCCGGGGAATTGGGGGCAGCTCCGATACCTGTCTGCACCACCCACAGTCTGGCGGCACGCACAGGATGCGGCTGTGCGTTCTAATTGCCGTGCGTTCTAATTTATTTATCGATCGGTCGCCATCTGGCTGATATTGGGGACAACTGAAAGCACTCGGAAATGCGCCCAGGTCCGAAAAAACTTATCGAATCGGCGCGCGACGCCCGCGCCGTGCCGAATATGAATCTGCGCCACCTGCAGGCCTTCGCTGCCGTCGCCGCCGCCGGCAGCGTGACGCAGGCGGCGGAGCACCTGTTTCGTGTCGCTTCCGCCGTGACTCGGGCACTGGCCGAACTGGAGGACTCGCTTGGCGTTCGCCTGTTCGAACGCAAGGCGCGCGGCATGATGCTGACCGTCTATGGCAACGCCGTGTTGATCCGTGCACAGCGCGTATCCCTTGAACTCGCCGCTGCCTGCAACGACCTGCCCGTGGGAGCCGGCGGGCGGCGGATGCTGGATGCGCGAACCCTGCAAGCCGCCGTCTTCAGCGCACGGCGCCTCGCACTGTTCGCTGGCTTGGCCGAGCATCACCACATGCCGACGGTGGCACAACGCTTCGGAGTGACGCAGCCGGCCTTGAGCGCCTTGGTGCGCGATCTGGAATCGCGCACGGGCTGCGCGCTGTTCAGCCGCTCCGCGCAAGGCATTCAGCCCACTCGCGCGGGTGCACTCCTGGCCTTTCGCTTTCGAAGGGCGCTCGCCGAACTGCGCGCCGTCAATTCGGATCTCGCTGCCATTCGTGGCGTTGTCCAGGGCAGCGTGGTGGTGGGGGCGCTGCCGCTGTCGCGCACGCGCGTCCTGCCCCTTGCCATCGCGACCCTGTTGCACAAGCATCCGCAGGTGCATGTCAGCACCGTCGAAAGCCCTTACGAGGCACTGGCCGCGGCGCTGCGCAGCGGCGATGTGGACTTCATCATCGGCGCCCTGCGCCCGGCCGAGCAGGTGCGTGACCTGGTCCAGGAGCCCCTGTTCGAAGACAGCATTGCGCTGGTGGCCCGCGCCGGGCATCCGCTGGCCCGGCGTCGGCGTATCACCTTCGCCGACCTTCACCGCGCGCGGTGGGTACTATCTCGGCGCGGGGCGCCGGCACGCGATCTTTTCGAACGCTCCTTCGAACATCGGGGCCAGATTGCACCGGAGCCCGCAGTGGAAACAGGCGACCTGGCGCTGCTGCGCGGCCTGCTGCAGGACACCGACATGCTCACAGCGATCTCGGCGCATCAGCTTCACTACGAGATCGAGGCGGGCACTTTGGTGGTGCTGAGCTTCGCGCTGGAGGCGACGCAGCGGACCATCGGCATCGCGCAGCGCGAAGGCGTGCTGGCGTCACCTTGCACGTCGGCCTTGCTGAACGAGATCCGCGCAGGCGTGGCGGCACTCTGATCGACTGCCAGCGCCCAGGCCCATGCGAGGTTGACGAATACACGCCACTTCTCTTTGATCTGCATCAAGCTCCGGCGGCTCTCGACACGATGCAATGGCCCTGCCCATTCAAAGTGGAGACAGGACATGACCGACAAGCTCCAAGGTCTGAAAACCTGAGTTCCGCAATCATCCACAGGAGAAGTGCCATGAAGAAGCGTACGTTCCTTGCGTCCGGCCTCGCAGCCGCATTCGCCACGGCCTGCACCACCACGTCGTCGTCCAGCGGTGCCGACAGCGCCGCCAAACGAAGCAGCATCGACGCATCCGTCGACAGCGCCTTGTCGAAGCTTTACGCGCAAGTGCCGGGTTCGCGCGACATGACGTCCAAGGCCAAGGGTGTGCTCGTCTTTCCCAGCGTGGTTTCTGCCGGGCTGGGTATCGGCGGCTCGTACGGCCAGGGCGCGATGCGCGTGAGCGGCCGGACCGACGGCTACTACAGCACCACGGCGGCATCGGTTGGTCTGCTGGCCGGCGCAGACTCGAAGGCGGTCTACATCCTGTTCATGACGCAGGACGCCCTGGACAAGTTCCGCGCAAGCCGGGGCTGGACAGCCGGCGCGGACGCATCGGTCACCATGCTTAAGTCCGGCGCGTCGGCGGGGCTCGACACGCAGACGGCGCAACAGACCATCGTCGGCTATGCGCTGAGCAACGCAGGCCTCATGGCCAATCTCAGTCTCGACGGGACCAAGGTCAACCGCCTCGACCTTTGAGCCACCCTGGCCCCTCTGACCTGACCTGAGCTGGCCTGCACGCAGAGCAAGGCGCTGGCTCAGGTGCGCAGCGCGCCAACCGCTTTAGAAGCCAGGCGGCGCCTGCTCAGCGGTCGGCCTCCGCGCCCTTTCGCGACGCACGCGGCGCGGTGACCGGCACGACCGTCACCTCGGTGGGCGGCCAGAAGTCGTAGTAGCGCGTGTTGAGATGCCGCGTGACGTTCTGGATGTCTTCCTCGCTCCAGTTCAACCGCGCGACCGCCTGCCAGCGCCGCACCTGCGCATTCAGGCTCTGCCAGTCCGTCGCCAGTCGCCCGTCGCGCCAATGCACCTGTTCGGTGTGACACTCGATGCAGTGCTGGCTGTAGAGCATGTAGCCACGCGCCTGCGCGCAAGCTGCGCCGCCGGCCAGCATCAGCACCGCAAATGCGCAGACAGCGCCGGCTCGCCCGCTCCGGGCAATGCGCCGGCGGTGGCGGATCTCATGGGTGGGTGATGACATGCGGGACTCCAGGGCGGGCACAGCCGATTCGCATGCATCGTGGACCTGTCCCGCCCCGCCCTTCTTGCGCTGTGTCAAACAGGAGCTTGGCGGCCGCCACCACGGCGACCAAGAAGAGGCCTGTCGAGGCGAGCCACCCGGCGCGCACCGTCGAGCGCAGTGGTTCGCGCGCGACTCGCCGGTACAGCGTCATGGCTGTTGTGGCACCAGAGAGCACCGTCAGAAGGAAGCCGCCCGCGCCCGCGGCAACGCGTTGCACCGACCTACGCGACGCTCGCCTTGCTGAAAAACTCTTGCATCGCCTGGGCGGCGCCGGGACCAAACAGCACCTTCAGCATCTCTTCGGCTTCTGTGCGCGCAGCCTCGTTACGCCCGAACATCTCAATCTCGTAGGCTTGCAGCCCAGACTCCAGACTTGCCGGATTCTGGGCGATGGCCTCGCCCAGCCGAGCCCCGTCGAACAGCGCCAAATTGGCGCCATCCCCCGACGGCGCCATGAGGTGCGCGGCGTCTCCGACGAGCGTCACGCCCGGGGTGGCTGCCCATCGCGTATTCCGGGGCAGCTCATAGATGGGTCGATGGATGGGCGGCTGCTCTGAATCTGTGACGAGCCCCACCAGCTCAGGCGCCCAATCCTCAAAGTCTTTGGCCACCAGCCGCTTCGCCTCCGCACTTGCGAAGTCCAGGGCAGCGAACCAGCCCGCCGACTTGGTGAGTGCGGTGTAGGCGTGCAAGACCGCATCAGGTTCGCGGTGAGCCATGATGGCCTTGCCCTCATCGGGTGCAATCAGCATGCCCTGACCAACCGCCTTTGCGAGCAGCGGATGCTTCTCGTCGCACTCGCGAACGAACGTCTCGACGTACGACATGCCAGAGTACACCGGCTGGGCCGCGGTCAGCAGAGGGCGGACTTTCGACCAGGCCCCGTCCGCTCCGATGAGCAGGTCCACCTCGACCTTCTGCCCATTGGTGAAGTTCAGGGCATGCCTACCCGCTCCAAGCGGTACGGCATTGGCGAGCCTATGACCCCACAGGACGGCGTTGTGAGGAAGCGAATCCAACAGCATTTGGCGCAAGGCGCCTCGTTGGACCTCGGGCCTTCCGCCCGCGTCGTTTGCGGCTTTCTCCACCAGAACCGTGCCGTGCTGGTCGAGCACGCGTGTGCAGTCCGCACCCCAGCAGATGAGTTTCTCGAATTCGCTGGTAAGGCCTGCGGTTCGCAATGCCGCCTGCCCTGTGGCCTCGTGGATGTCGAGCATCCCCCCTTGCGACCGCGCGGTCGCCGAACTCTCCGCCTCGTAGATGGTTGCCTGAATGCCGTGGACGTGGAGCACGCGGGCGAGGAGCAAACCGCCGAGGCCTGCACCGATGATTGCAATGGATTTCGTCATGTCGTGGAACTTTTATAGTTGATTGGAACAATGTTCTATTCGTGTATCATGGAACATTGTTCCAACTATGTCAAGGGCCGAACAATGGACTCATCGGTGGTTCGAAAGCGGCGCGCTGACGCCTTGTCCCGCACGCGCATCGTCGAAGCGGCAATCGTCCTGTTGGACAGCGCGGGCGAACGCGCCCTCACCTTCAGGGCTCTGGCTGCGCATCTCGACACGGGCTTGGGGGCCATTTACTACCACCTGACTGACAAGGCGGACTTGGTCGCGGCCGCTTGCGACACCATCGTTGCGCAGGTCCTGTCAGACCTCGCTTCATCGGCTGAACCGAAGGAGAGAGTTCGGCAACTTGGTCTGGCGCTGTATGACGCCATGGACCAGCACCCCTGGCTCGGCTCGACGCTGCCCCGCGTCCGGGGCCTGTCCGTCGTACGCATCCTCGAGCCGATTGGTCAGAGCCTTGTCCAACTCAAAGTACCGCTGCCGCAACAGTGGTCGACCGCCTCTGCATTGCTGCACTACATACTGGGCGTTGGCGGCCAAACCGCCGCGAGCTCGCAGGTAGCCCAGCTTGGTAACACTGACCGCGAGTCCTACCTCGAAGCCGCGGCGAACGAATGGGCCGCTTTGGACCCCGTGGCGTTCGCCTTCGTTCGAAGCGTTGCTGACCAGTTGTTGCGACACAGCGACCGCCAAGACTTCCTGGCGGGACTTGACCTCATCTTGGCGGGCACACGAATGCTGACGGGCGAATCCAACACGCGTTCCAAGCGGAAGGCGTAGCTACGGATCGGCTGCTCTCGCCAAGGGTTGCGGGATACCTGCCCGGCAAACGCGCAGCGCGTTGATCGGGCACTGCTGCCGGGGAGGTGTCGCACAAGCCTCGAGGCACGGAACCGCGTTGCACGGCGCAGCGGTCGCTAAAGGCCGTGGCGCGATGGCGATGGTGGTGAGAGCACGGCCGTCGAGCAGGCGTGCCTGTCCACATAGGCGCAGCATGGTCGTCCTTTGCATTTGCGATGACGACGCATACGCCCTTATAGAAGGCCTGTGACTCATCCCCGGCCCTCGCATCGTCCTTGGTTCTGGCGCTCATTCAAAGCCTCGGCGACGCCATGGCCGCGCGCGGTCGCCTGCGTCCCTTGGGCCTTGTGGTCGATAGCCACCGCTTCAGGCTATCTGCCCGGCTATCTCCGACGCATCAGGGGGCTGGCCGCTTCTGGCGAGTTGGCCGAAATCACCGCAGGCGGGCGCATCACCGAGCGCGCCCGGGCAGCCGGCAACAATCCGGATTTCTCGACGGCTATCCGCCGCGGCATGCCAGGCGCCAATGAGGTGGCGCCTTGACGAACAGGTACGCGCGACGCGCGGAAGTTTCCAGCCGGATCCTGCTCGTCGCGCTGTTGGTCTGGCAGGCAACTTTCCTGTCTGGCTGCGCCGTCGTGAGCGCCACCACCACCTCGCCCTCGCGCTATCTTGCCGAGCGGCGTGCCGATGTCCTCACCACTGGCCGGCTGAGCAACACAGCGCGCGAGGCGCTTCGCATCGTGGGCATCGAGAATTGTCGCGAGGCCCCTGCGGCTTGCCGCGACCGCCTTGGCGAAGCCACGGGGCTGACGCAGGAACAGCGCCTGTCGGCACTGTCCGAATTGTGGCTGGAAGCCGCGCTGGCAGCGGACAAGGAATTCGGCAGATGGCCGACCGCCAGTGCGCGGGACCCTGTGCTCGACGCGTGGATCGAATGCGCCCGCCACGCATGGGCCTATCTGTTCTTCACAGAGCGCCAACCTGCCCAGCGCGCCTTCGAAGAACAGCAGATGCAGGTGCGCGACTACTACAACTATGCGGTCCAGCGCACAGTCGAGCGTCTGTTCCTGTATCACGCGAAGGAAGCGGCCGCATCGAACGGTGCGCCGCGAATGGTTTCGCAATGGCAATTGAGCATCGATGCGGGCCCACTTGTGCAGAAGGAACAGGGTGCACCGCAGCACCTGTTCGCAGCTTCGGCATTGCGGTTCGACGGCCTGCGCAACACCTACCGGCGTGGCGGCCTCGGAGCCACGCTGGTTGCCGAGTTGGCCCCGCCAGTTGCGCAAACGAAGGACGTGCCCTTCCTGCAAAGCCGCTATCCCGTCGGAACGGCCGTGCTGAGCTTCGAAGGCCGCAGCCTGTCGGAAGTGCTGACGACGCATTCGATAGAGCTGCGCCTGTACGATCCTTACCGCACGGCGCAAGTCAAACTGGCGGGCCAAGAAGTGCCCCTGGCCGCCAACTTCACGGCGGGCTATGGACTCTGGCTTGCGCGTTCGGGCTTCTCTACTCAGGCACTGCGAAGCCTGTTCGGCATGAACGAGGGCATCGTGCGTCCGCGCATCCACCTGATGCAGCCCTACGATCCCGACCGGGGGGTGGTGATCCTGCTGCACGGCTTTGCCAGCAGCCCCGAGGCTTGGGTGAATGTCGCCAACGAAGTGATGGGCGACGAAGTCTTGCGTCAGAACTATCAGATCTGGCAGGTCTACTACCCTACCAATGCGCCGGTCCTACTCAACCTCTACATGATCCGAGAGGCCATCCTGCAGACGCTGAGCCGCTTCGACCCGCGCGGCGACGCCCTCGGCTCTCACGATGTGGTGCTGGTAGGTCATAGCCTGGGTGGCGTGCTCGCGCGCTTGCTTGTGTCCGATTCAGGCGAGGCGGTCTGGCAGGCGCTACCCGACCATCTGGGTGACTACCGCGACAAGAACGAGGCGCTGCGGACCGGCCTGGGAAAGTATGTCGAGTTCAGCGCCTTGCCGCAGGTCGAGCGCGCGGTCTTCATCGCCGCACCCCATCGCGGCACTCCCTTTGCCGTTGGCGCCCTTGCGACCATCATCTCGGACCTGATTGCCTTTCCGAAGGCGCTGCAAGACCAGATCTCAGGCGTTCGCGATGCGCTCGTACAGGCGGAGCCGTTCAAGGAGGGCGAGGCGTTGCCCCCGGTACCCAACAGCATCGATACGCTCTCTGACAAGGATCCTGTCGTGCGCGTTCTGGCGCAGTTGCCGATCGACGCGCGCGTGCGCTATCACTCCATCATCGCGCGTGAGAACACCGAGGGCGCATTGGCCGAATCCATGGATGGCGTCGTTCCCTACGCAAGCTCGCATCTCGATGGCGCCGACTCCGAACTCATCGTCGTGTCGCGGCACAGCGTGCAAGAGAATCCGAAGGCCATTCTGGAAGTACGCCGCATCCTGCATCTGGACCTGCAGGCACGGCCCACCCCATCCCGGCAGCGCAGCTCGGCCCCGCGTTGATTGAAACAGCGATTCACCTATCATCGACATTCCGGCATCAACGCATGCGCCACCGTTTGAGCGCCGCTGTGCAGGAATGAATGCGCCGGGTTTCAACAGTGCGTGTTTCTCTTCCACGCACCTAACATTGGTGGTGATGTACTTGATCATGTGGCTGACTGCAAATCGGGCGGCTTTACATGTACCGACAGCCGCTGTCCACCACTGGATCGTGTCACCCGGACTGCGCCGCGGTGGGCGAACGTCAGTGCTGTCCGTCCAACACCAGCGGAGGATGAAAGTATGAGCAAAGTCGACAAGATCTACGTCCAGTCCGGGCCACTTCCCGAAGGACGCACCGGCGTACTCACTGCATTCAAACCCGGGAGTCGCGTCCTGAAGGTCGGCTTTCAGATCGCGCCTGCGTTCAGGCCCATTCCGGTGGACATCCTGTTCGAAAAGGACGTGCCTCTAAGACTTCGTGACGGCGTGACGATTCACATCGACATCTTTCGGCCAGTCGGTTCGGAGAAGGTGCCAGTCATCGTGGCCTACAGCCCTTACGGCAAGGGGCAAGGCACCTCGCCAAGCGTCATGGGCGTCTTCGGTCTTGTCGGCCTGAACAATAGCGTCGTCTCCGGCCTCGCGAAATTCGAGGCGCCCGATCCTGCCTTCTGGGTGGCCCAGGGCTACGCCATCTGCAACCCCGACATCCGCGGCGTGATCGATTCAGAAGGCGACTCCGTCATCTGGGATCGCCAGGACGGCCGCGACGGCCACGACATCGTCGATTGGCTGGCCGGGCAGAGTTGGTGCAGCGGCAAGGTGGGCATGAGCGGCACGTCCTATCTGGCAGTCTCGCAATGGTTTACCGCAGCCGAGCAACCTGCGCACCTGGCGGCGATCAATCCGTGGGAGGGCGTCAGCGATGTCTATCGCGACCTCGTCATGCGTGGCGGCATGCCGGACGTCGGCTTCGCCCGGCAATTGCAGGAGGGCAGCTTCTTCGGCAACAACCGGAAGGAAGACCTTCTGGCGGAGGTGCAGCAATATCCGCTCATGAACGAGTTGTGGGCGAACAAGATCCCCGACTTCGACCGAATCACGGTACCCGCCTATGTGGTGGCAAGCTACTCGAACACGCTGCACACCGCAGGCACCTTCCGCGCTTGGCGACGTATCGCTTCGAAAGACAAGTGGCTGCGTATCCACAATGGGCAGGAATGGCCGGACTACTACGACGAGGACAACCGGGCCGACCTCCTTCGCTTCTTCGACCGCTATCTCAAAGGCAAGCCCAACGATTGGGAGCAGACGCCACGCGTTCGCTACAGCGTGCTCGACCTCGAAGGCGGCGATCGCATCGCGCTGGGCGCTGACCGATTTCCGCCGGCGGATGTCAACGCGACGAAGCTGTACCTCGACGCTCGCTCGCGCAGCTTGACACTGGACGCGCCAGCGACGGAGGCTTGCGCCGCGTACACGGTGGCGTCCAACCCCGACGCGGTGTCGTTCATCATCCGCTTCGACGAAGAAACGGTGATGGTCGGCTACCCGAAGGCGCATTTGTGGGTCGAAGCTCGGGGTGCCGATGACATGGACCTGTTCGTCTTGATACAGAAGCTGGACAAGTCCGGCACGCCACTTCAGGCATTCACGGTGCCCAACCAGAGTGCGATGGCGCATGACCTGACCGACCACGGCGCCACGATCCTTCGATACAAGGGGTCCGATGGCAGGCTGCGCGTCTCCGCACGCCAACTGGACGAAAAGCTGTCGACCGATGAGCTACCAGCACACAGTTTCGATCGAATCGACAAGCTCGCGCCCGGTCAGATCGTCGATGTCGAAATTGATCTCATGCCGATCGGGCTCGTGTTCTATCCCGGCGAACAACTGCGCTTCATCATCAGCTCTCGCAATCTGCTCGGGACACTGATGCCCGCCATCGATGAATACGTGGGAGCCAACAGCGGCCAGCACGTCATTCATACAGGAGGCGAGCATGCCTCCTACCTTCAGTTGCCGATTCAGCGTCGGAGCTAGTTCATCTCATCGCTGTGGCGGCGGTCCCACCCGCGGCTCACAACATTGCCATGCTCTGCGGATCGATCAGCACCTTGGCGTGCGCATCTGGCACCGCCAGCGCGTCGAAGGCTGCGGCAACACCCTGCAGCCCCACCGTGCCGGTGACCAGCGGCGACGCGTCGATCTTCCCGTCGGCCAGCATGTGCAGCGTGTTGCGGAACTCCAGCGGGTCGTAGCCGACGACGAAGCGCAGGTCGATCTCCTTGTTGATCGCCATCACCGGGCGGAACTGGTCGGGCTTCATGCACACGCCGGCCACGACGATGCGCGATTTGAGCGGCACGTCGGCCATGATCCGGTCGATGATGCCGGGCACACCGACGCACTCGAAGACGATGGGTCGCTTGGGCGCCGTGAGGCCCAGCCTGTTCAGCGCGTCGAAGGTCATGTGCCAGGGCAGCGGCAGCTTGCGCAGGCCCTTCATCGCGCGCAGGCCGCCCGCCGCGTAGTCGGCAATCGATGTGGTGTAACCGCGCCCGTCCAACTTGTCGTAGGGCGAGTCGACCGCAGGGTTGACGACCGTCGTCGCGCCGCATGCGGTGGCCAGCGCGCGCCGTGCCGGCGAGAAGTCGCTGGCGACGATGGTTTCGATGCCCTTGGCCTTGAGCATGCAGATGATCGCCAGGCCCACCGGCCCGCAGCCGATGACGACCGCCGCGTCTTTCTTCGTGATGTCGGAGCGGTTGACTGCGTGGTGCCCGATGGCCATGGGCTCGGTGAGCACCGCCACGTCGGGCGGCAGGCCGTTGGGTACCGGGATCATCAGCGCTTCTTCGATCAGCACGCGCTCGGCGTATGCGCCCGGCGCTGATGCCGAGAGGCCGATGGCATGCATCCCGTTGGGCCGACGCACCAGCGGCAGCGCCACCACCGGCGAGCCGGTGCGGTGCTTGCTCGATGTGCCGGGCCCGCGCTCTGCGATGGTGCCGCAGAACTCGTGGCCGAACACCACCGGCTCATGCTGCCGCGCAAAGCCGTCGTAGCCGGCTTCGGCCAGCACGTCGGCCTGCGCATCGGCATGGTGGCGCGTGTGCAGGTCGGATCCGCAGATGCCGCATCGGCTGACGTTCAGCACCAGCTGGCCTTCGCCCGGCTCGGGCTCGGGCAGGTCGACGACTTGGAGCGCCGTGTCCCGGCAGACGACGGCCTTCATCGGGGCAGCAGGCTGTCGTCGAAGGGCGGCAGCGGCTTGATGTAGGGGTCCAGCAGCTTGCGGCTTTGCGCGGCGGTCAGCACGTCGGCCGGGTCGAGCTTGTAGAGGGCCGCCTGCGCAGTGTCGAATTCCCAAACGTCCTCGCCGAGCAGTCGGCATTGGTCGTCGTAGGGCCACAGCATCATGATCTGCGACTTCTTGAGGTACATGGCTGTGGGATCCACGTCCAGCCCCTCGGCCGCCAGCTCGCTGCCCAGCGTTTGCTGGTAGCCGATGCCGCGGCCCACCACCATGTGGTCGCCCACCGCTACCTGTTCGTCTTCGACGTAGAAGATGCACTGGTTGGTCGCCGTCCAGTGGCCGTAGAGCATGCCTACCTGTTCCTTGCCTTCCAGCGTGAAGGGTGCGCGACCGGCGAGGTTGAAGCGGTAGAAGGGCTTGTCCACGGTGAGCTCGGGCGCGAGGATTTCCTGCCAGCGCCCGGCCGATTCCAGGTAGCGATGCCGCAGGTACGCTTGCAGCAGGTAGCGGTGCCGCGGGTTGGTGGTCTGGGCGAGCACCTTTTCGACGGCCACGTTCTGCCGGGTGATGTCCAGGCGGCTCATGTCGATTTCGGAGGCCATGGGGTTTTCCCTTTTTCTGTTCGTGAGGTGGATGAGTGGTCAAGCAGCGCTTGCCCGCGATGGCGTGTCGCCCATGCGGGACGAGCCCAACCCGGCAGCGCGCCGCATATCGGACTCGACATGGCGCGCCGCAGCGAACCAGGTGGCGCAGGCGATGAAACCGAAGAGGCCAGTCACCGCCAGGCCGATAGCCAGCCCCTGGTAGCCGCCGGCAACGCGGTCGGAGATCGCACCGACGAGCAGCGGACCCCATGCGCCGCCCAGCAGGAAAAGCGACACCATCGCCGCGCCCCATGAGAGGCCCTTGAGACTCGGCGGCACCACGTCCTGGCTGGTGGCGGCAACGGCCGGCAGCGCCATGCCAACGAAGATGCTGTGCAGCGGCATCATGGCGGCGCAGAACATCATGAGCGGCTTGTTGTTCAGGTCCAGGCCGGCCAGGAGCACGAGGAACATGAACACCGCCGCGATGGCGATGCTCACCGCCGCCAGCCGCATGCGCCCGCCGGGCACGCGCTCGTGCCAGCGGTCGGCCAGCACGCCACCGAGGATCGGCCCGGCCAGCCCGAAGATGGTGACCACGCCCATCACCAGGCCAGCCTTGTCTTCCTTGATGTCGTAGGCGCGCATGAGCAGCGACGGGAACCAGGTGCCCACCGAAATCTGTAGCACCGCATACATGCCAAGGCCCAGGTACATCCAGCGCAGCGTCGGCACCGTCAGCAGCAATCGCAGGTTGGCAAAGAGGCCGGTGCGCTCCTGCGCGGCGCCGGCGCTGCGCTCCAGCCGGTAGTCCTGCATGAAGAAGGCGAGCACGCCCAGCACGAGCCCGGGCACCGCGAACACCACGAAGGGCGTGCGCCACCCGCCGTGGTGCGCCGACAGATAGCCGCCGACCACCACGCCCAGGATCACGCCCACGGTGATGAAGACGTTGAAGATTCCCAGCTTGCGCGCGCGCTGCGACGCCGGATACGACGCCGACACCAGCGCCGTGCCGCCGGGCGCGTAGCCCGCCTCGCCGATGCCCACGCCCAGGCGCGCCAGCACCAGCGCCATGAAGCCGCCGGCCAGGCCGGTGACCAGTGTCATGGTGCTCCACGCCAGCGCCATGATGCCGATCATCTTCTTGCGACTCCACGCATCCACCAGGTGCGCAACCGGTAGCGTGCACACGATGATGCCGAGGAAGTATGCGGTGTTGATGGCGCCGACCTGCGAGTCGTTCAGGCCGAGCGCGAGCTTCATCGGCTGCAGCACCACCGCCATCACCTGCCAGTCGGCATAGGCGACCGCGTTGAGCAGCGAGCAGATGATCAGCACATAGGTGGCGCGCGGGCCGCCGATCCTGAAATCCTTGCTTTCCTGGATGTTCATGGCGTTGTTGTCTCGTGTGTTCTTGCAGATGTGGCGTACGGGTTCGCAGGGGCCAGCCGGTTCTGGTGCCGGTGCAAGATGGTCGCGCAGGCGCCAGCGACGGGATTGACGCGGCACGACAAATATTTGACATTTCACGACATGTCGGACAGTGTTCGCGCCGCCAGCCTGCGAGGCTTCGATGAATTGGTGCGGAGCCTCGGCGGCGACCCGCTGGCGCTGCTGCGTAGCCAGCGCCTGCCTGCGGCGGCTCTGGTCGACGAAGAGTTGCTACTGCCCGCGCACAATCTGACGCGCCTGCTGCAGGCCAGTGCCCGCGTGCTTGGCTGCGCCGACTTCGGGCTCCGCCTGGCGCAGGCGCAGGACATCGGCATCCTCGGGCCCGTCGCCGTCGCCATCCAGAATGCGCCGACGCTCGGCGAGGCGATGCGGATCGCTTCGCGCTACCTGTATGTACACAACCAGGGCCTGGCCATCACGCTGGTGCCCGACGGCCGCGCCGTCGCCGGCCTGGCCGAGCTGCGCTACGAGATGCCCGCTATCTATCTGCCGGCGTCGCACCAGTCCTTCGAGCTGATGCTGTGCGGCGGACATCGTTTCTTGGCCGCGCTGGGCGGCGATCACTATCGGCTGGAGGCGGTGCACCTGCCCCATGCGCCGCTGGCGACGCCGGCCGCGTACCGCCGCGCTTTCGGCCTCATGCCGCACTTCAACCAGCCCACCGCATCGCTGGTGGTGCCTCGGCGCTTGTTCGACGCGCCCTTGCGCCAGGCCAACCCGACGCTGCGAAACTTGGCGACCCACTATCTCGAAAGCAACTTCATCGCGCCGCGGCAAAGCCTGCTCGCACGCGTGCGGCTAGCCTTGACGCGCACGCTCGGCACCTCGCAGTGCGGGCTGGAAGGCGTGGCCGCCGTTCTGGCCATGCACCCGCGCACGCTACAGCGACAGCTGAGCGCAGAAGGCGTGCGCTTTTCCGAAGTGCACGACGCGGTGCTGCGCGAAGCCGCGCTGCGCTACTTGGCCGGCACCATGCCGCTGGCGCAGGTCAGCGCGCAGCTGGGCCTGTCGGAACAGTCGGCGTTGACGCGCTCGTGCAAACGGTGGTTTGGCGAGACGCCGCTGGCGGTGCGGCGGCGCACCTCAGGGTAGACAGCAATACGGGAACTTCGGCCAGCGCTGCGGAGCCGCATAAAGCGTTCGAGCATCTGGTCGGTCGGCGTTCAGACCACCTTCTGCCGCTGCGTGCCCAGCGGCCCCGCCGACAGCGTCATCACGTCACCGCGGCGCAGGAACACCGGCGTGGGCTTGATGCCCAGGCCAACGCCCTCAGGTGTGCCTGTGATCACCACGTCTCCAGGCAGGAGCGTCATGAACTGGCTGAGGTACGACACAACCTGCGCGACGGGAAATATCATGTCAGCGGTGTTGCTACGCTGGCGCACTTCACCGTTCACCTTGAGTTCCAGCGGAATGGTCTGCGGATCTGGCAGTTCGTCGCTTGTGACAAGCCAGGGGCCTACGGGGCCGAAGCCGTCGAAGCTCTTGCCCTTGCCCCACTGGCCGCCACGCTTGATCTGCCAATCGCGTTCCGACACGTCGTTGGCCAAGCAATAGCCCGCCACGTGCGAAAGCGCGTCCTTCTCGGAGACATTGCTCGCCAGGGTGCCAATGACAAAACCCAGTTCGATTTCCCAGTCGCCTGCTTCGGAGCCCGGCGGCAGGAGCACGTCGTCATCCGGGCCGGCCAGCGAAGTCAGCGCCTTGGTGAAGACCACGGGTTCCTTCGGAATTTCCAGTCCGGCTTCCTGCGCATGCTTGCGGTAGTTCAGGCCGATGGCGACGAACTGGCGCACGCCGGCCACCGGCACACCCAGCCGCGCGCCGGCAGGCACCGAGGGCATCTTGTTCAGATCGATGGCGGCCAGCGCGTCGAGCTTTGCCGGACTCAACCATTCCGGAGTGAAGTCCGGAACCAAGAGAGAAAGGTCGCGCGCTTGGCCGCTCGCATCCAATGCACCGGGCCTTTCGGCTCCGGCAGGGCCATAACGTAGGAGTTTCATAGGGGTATGGTTGAAGTGGATCTAGATCTTCGGGACGGCAAGTGCGCTCGGCAACGTGCGCCGGCGTGCCAGCTCGGCTGCCGACTCGACTTCGATCTCCAGCATGCGTCGAAAAGCCGGCAGCTCTGAAAGTCGGGCGGCCAGTCCCGCGATTGTTGGGAATGGCTTGAAGTCGAATCCGGTGGAAGCCGCGACGGACACGGCCCAGTTCAGGTACACGTCCAATAGCGACCAGTCGTCGAGCCACCAGCCGGTCTGCGCGATGCGCTCTTCCGCAACGCCGAAGGATTTGACAGCCAGAGCCTGCGACTTTCGCCGTACGCCTTCGGGATCGCCGTCGGTGATTCGCAAAGGGTTCGCCAGCCCGCGCACAATCGGATGCAGCGTGCCGCCGCACAGGGACAAGCCTGCCTGGCGACGCCCGACGTCGAGCGGAGAAGCATCGCGAGGAAAGAGGCCGGCCTGCGGACGCAGTTCGTGGATGTAGGTCTGGATCGCCGCGTTCTCCGTCAGTACGGCACCGTCGATGATCAGCGCCGGGACCTTGCCGAGCGGAGAGATCGCCGAGTACGCAACGCCGGACTGCTCGCTCGTCTTCAGGTCGACCAGCCGCAGCTCGTAGTCCAGCCCCGCGTGCTCAAGCGCGAAAACGCAAACCTGCGAGCAGGCTCCTGGGAAATGGTGAAGCACCAGTTGCGGCGCTCCGGCTTCCGGCGCGCTCATTCGATCCGTCCAATCTTGCGGATCGTTTCCCTGGATTGTTCGATCTCGGTGAGCCAGTAGCGCTGGAACTCTGCTCCATCCAGGAACGCGTTCGTGCCCCCCACCTTGCCGAAACTCTCGACAAACTCCGGATCTCTCGTTGCCGCACGCAACGCAGCTCTCAGCCGCTGCACGACCTCGGGCGGCGTCTGTGCGGGCGCGAACGCGCCAATCCAGCTTGTGTAGTCCACGCGCACACCGATCTCGCTCAAGGACTGCGGCACGGGCGGCTTGGTCCATCGCTCCTCGCCAAAGGAAGCAAGGTATTTCAGCTTGCCCGCTTCCACGTGGGGAAGAACCAGCGACCGACTGAACACCGCGAAATCCACCTGGCCGCCCAGAAGCGCGGCAATCATGGGTGCGCCGCCGGTATAGGGAATGTGGTTGAAGCGCACACCGGCGGCATCGGCCAGCATGACCGCCGGCAGGTGGCTGGGCCCATAGTTGCCGCTGGACGCATAGGTGATCTGTCCTGGCTTCGCCTTGGCCGCGGCGATCAATTCGGCGGCGCTCTGGTAGGGGCTATCGGTGCGCACGACCAGGCCGGTGGCGTCCGACGTCACGCGCGCCACGGGCGTCAGTTGATCAAGCGTGAAGATCGGTGCCTGACGGTTGACGATCGCCTGCTCCGGCAGGCTGGCCAGCGTCGAGAAGGTGAACAGCACGGTGTAGCCATCGGGCTTGCTCTGGGCGACCGCCGCCGACCCGATGGCCCCCCCTGCGCCAGCACGATTGGAGATGACGACCGGCTGACCCAGACTGCGCTGCAGCGATGGCTGCAGCGCGCGCAACGCGGTGTCGGCCACACCGCCTGGCGGGAATGGCACGACCACCGTCACAGGACGGGACGGATAGACGTCCTGCGCCCAAGCCGAGGACACCCATGCAAACAAGAGCGCAGCCGCGGCGAAACGACGAAATTGAAGCATCTGCAAGGCCTCGTGGAGAAGATCAGCGCGCGAATGCGGTGAGGTTGGACATGTCGCTCGGGGGCGCACCGGTTCGCTGCGGCCATACGTTCAGGAAGGGCCGCACAGTGACGGTCTCATAGACGCCCTGCTGCGTGAACGGCTCGTCCGCCAGCCATGCGTCCAATGCGGCACGGTCTTCGAAGTCGACGATCAACAGACTACCGATCATCGCGATGCCATCGTCCGCAAACAGAGGGCCCGCCGCGGCAAGACGATCGGCTATCTTGGCGACGTGCTCGCGATGCACCGCGCGCAGCGCCAAGCGCCGCTCGATGCCACCGGGCTTGTCCATACAGTAAAGGGTGAAAAGCATGTGTGTCTCCGGTTAGGGGTCAGGCGCGAATGGCCATGCAGATGCGCCGCTCCTGTATCAGCCAGGCGCCATTGGCGCGGGTGAAGCGGTCGTGGTACTCCACGACCGATGGCGGGCCAAGCGCGACCGCCGCACCTTCGCCGGCCCTGCCCTGGAAGAAGAGCACGCAGCAAAAGCCGCTGGCGTCGTCCGGCCCTTCAAACCGCACGCGGATGTTGGTGCACAGATGTCGGGTCGTCACATCGGTCGCGCGTGCATCCAGAAAGCTGCGCAGTGCTTGCCTGCCGGAAAACACAGTGCCCATGCGGTCAAGAACGCCGTCAATGGGGAACAGCTCGAGCACCTCGTCGTAGCGCCGGGCATCCAGGTGGTTGGCGAAGTCGACGCACAGTCGTGCACAGGCCGCTTCGTCCTCGATGCGCGATGGCATCACGTCCCTGGTGTTCATGCCCCTACCAGCTTGTGCACGAACACCGCGAAGCGCTCCATGTAGGTGGCCAGAAATTTGCGCGTGGCGTCATCCGCGAAATCGCCCTGCGCGTCGATCATCTCCGGCTTGAAGGAAAGATAGGCTTCACCGCCGAGCACCGAGGCCCCCAGAATCCCAAGAATCTGGCGCAGATGCTGCTGGCCCACCGCAGTGCCGATTGCACCCGGAGAAGTACCTGACATGGCCGCCGGCTTATCGCGCCAGACGTTGCGGTCCATTGGCTTGGACCCCCAATCGATGGCGTTCTTCAACACCGCCGGCAGGGACCGGTTGAACTCCGGCATGACGAACAGGAAGGCTTCGGCCTCGGCGCACTGGGCGGTAAAGCGGTTGACCGCCTCCGGCCGGTTGGCCTCCAAGTCGCCGTTGTACATCGGCAGCTCGTCCAGCGACACGAAACGGAAACGCAGTGAAGGCGGAGCCACGCGTGTGATCGCATTGGCCAGTTTGCGGTTGATGGAATCGCGGCGCAGGCTGCCGACGAGGACAGCAACGTCGTATGTACTCACAGGTTCACTCCTTCATTGGTTGGTTTTGCGGCTGAGCGAGGGGTGCGCGTCCTCGGTCTCCAGCCCAAGATAGGCGCGTCGCAACTCGGAACGGGCCATCAGTTCCTGTGGCGCACCGACAGCAACAATGCGCCCCTCCTCGAGCACCGCTGCCCGCTGGGCGACCTCCAGTGCCATCGACACGTTCTGCTCCACCAGCAGTACCGCAATGCCTTGCGAATGAATGGCGCGAATGGCACGGAACATGTCCAGCACGACGGTTGGCGCAAGCCCGAGCGAGGGTTCGTCGAGCAGCAACAGCCGCGGCTGGGCCATCAGTGCCCTTCCGATAGCCACCATCTGCTGCTGGCCGCCAGACAGCGTGCCAGCAGGCTGAGCGAGCTTGTCGCGGACCGCGGGAAAGAGCGCGCAAACCTTCTCCAGGGATTCGCTTCGGGCTTGGCGCGCACCGCGACGGTAGCTGCCCAATTCCAGGTTCTCGCGCACGCTCATGCCAGCGAACAGCTTGCGACCCTCGGGAACCAGGGCAATGCCGCGCTCGCAATAGCGGTGCGCAGGCAGGTCGCGCATCTCCTCGCCGTGGAAAAGCACCGAGCCCGCCGATGGTGGATGCACGCCCGCAATGGCGTTGATCAGCGTGGTCTTGCCCGCGCTGTTGGGACCGACCACAACCAGCAGTTCGCCTCGCGCCATGCTCAGCGACAGGTCCCAGATGGCGACCGCGTGGCCGTAGTTCACACGCACCGATTCAAGCTCAAGCATGGGCCACCTCCGCCATCCGCGGCAGCGGCGCCTGGCTGGCCGATGCGTCCTCCGCTTGCGTGCCCAGGTAGGCGGCAACGACCTCGGGCCGCTGCATCACTTCTTGCGGCGCGCCTTCGGCGAGCACCTGGCCCTGCTCGAACACGACGATGCGATCACATAAGGCCATCACGGCGCGCATCACGTGCTCGACGAACACGATTGTGGCGCCCTGGTCGCGGATGCGGCGGATCAGGGCCACCGCGTCATCGATCTCCGAAGGCGTGAGCCCCGACAGCACCTCGTCAAGCATCAGCACCTGCGGCCTGGACGCCAAGGCGCGGGCAAACTCGAGGAACTTGCGCTGATGTAGGTTCAGGTCATCGGGCAGCGCATGCGCCTTGTCCTTGAGCCCGGTGAATTCGAGCCATTGCCAGGCGGCATCCTCCGCTGCGCGGCGATCAAGTCCGGCCGCGCCGAACATCGCCGGCAGCCCCACGTTCTGCAGAACCGTCAGATGGGAAAAGGGACGAGGAATCTGATAGGTGCGCGCGATACCACTGCGCGCCACGCGATGCGCGGGAACATGGCTGATGCGGACCCCGGCGAAGTCGATGCTGCCGGAGGTGACGGCGAAATGGCCACTCACGACATTGATGAAGGTTGACTTTCCCGATCCATTGGGACCAAGCAGGCCGAGGATTTCGCCGCGCCTGATCTCCACGTCCACGCCGCGTAGCGCCTGCACGCCGCGAAAATGCTTGCGCACTCCCGTGGCACGCAAGATCACGGGGCGTGCATCGGCAGCCACCGGCGCCGCAGCAGGAACCGCCGTCGCCATCGCGGCCGGCGCGTCGGAAGCCGGCGACGAGCGCTGCGCCAGCGCCTTCTTGCGCGACGCACTCCACCATTTCATGGCCTGGCCGACGATGCCCTCGGGCATGAAGAGGATCACGACGATCAGGATCAGCCCGGTGAGGCCCTTGCCGACAACTGCCGCCTCGCCGCCGGTGAAGGCAAACAGCAGCAATGTGATCGCCGTGGCGCCGACCACCGGACCGGCCCAATGGCGCGATCCGCCGAGCACCGCCATCAGCACCACGGTGAGCGGCATCGTGATGGTGAACGTGTCGCCTGCCGTCACATAGGAAACAAAGAGCGCGTGAATCCCGCCAACCACGCCGGCCAGCCCGCACGAGAGCGCGAAAGTGCCGAGCTTGTAGCGGAAGGTGGGCACGCCCATGACCTCGGCCACGTCTTCATCGTCGTGAATGGCCAGCAGCCCGATGCCCAGGCGAGCGTGATAGATCGCTGCCGCGGCGATCACGCTCAACGCGGCTGCGCCAAGCGCGAGCAGGTAGAAGGTGCCTTGCGCCGTGGGGCCGAGCGCAGGCAGCGCCACAGCATTGAGATAGACGCCCTGCCCGCCATCGACCGGCGAGTTGAGGATCACCGTGGCCACCACGAAGGTGGTTGCAAGCGTGAGCAGCGCGAACAGTTCGGCCCGCACGGCGTGAACGCGGAAGGCGGCCAACCCGATGAGCGCCCCCACCCCGGCAGCCATGGCCGCCGCGGCCGGCAGCGTCCAGAGGAAGGGCCAGTCGAACTTGGAGGTCAGCGTCGCGGACGTGTACATGCCGATGCCGAAGAACGCGCCGTGTCCGAACGAGAAATAGCCCGAGTAGCCCGACAGCAGGTTCCACGAACTCGCCAGCGCCACCCAGTGCAGGATCAGATACAGCATCGACTCGAAGAACGGCGGCAGACCCAGCCAGGGCACGGTGGCCAGCAGCGCCGCCGCGCCGAGCAGCGCAATGGTGGAACGTCGCATGCTCATATCCTTCCCGGACGCACCAACAGCACCGCCATGAGCAATGCGAACGAAACCAGCGGCGCCCACGAGGGCGACGCCACTGCCATGGTCAGCGCCTCGGTGACCCCGATCAGAACGCCGGCAAGCAAGGGGCCCAAGGGCCGCCCCAACCCGCCGAGCATCACGCACGCGAAGATCACGCCGATCCAGGTGTAGATCTGCGAAGGCGCGAGCGTGTAGCCCAGGGCGATGCAGACACCGGCAATGCCGGCCAGGGCCGCGTTGAAGCCGGAAAGCAGCAGCGCCATGGCCTGTTGATTGACGCCGAACGCTGCCGCGATCGACGCATCTTCGGCGGAGGCGCGCAAGGCCTTGCCGATGTCCGTGCGCTGCAGCACGAACCAGGTGCCCAACGCGATCGCAACGCTGGCCCCCAGCGTCATCATCTCCGGGGCGGGCAGATAGACCTGGCCCAGGCGCAGCTTGTATTCCGAATAGTGGGATTCAAGCCGGCGGTAGTCGGCGCTCCACACCCATTGCAGCAAGGCCTCGACCATCACCGTCATGCCAAAGGTGACCAGCATCGAATTGAACGAGCTGACCCGAAATCGGCTGAGCAGCAAATGAACCGTTGCGCCGATGGCGAAGAACAGCGGCACGATCAGCAGCAGCGTCAGCAACGGGTCGGCGCTGTAAGTCGTCGACAGCTGGTAGGTCAGGTATGCACCCAGGAACGCGAGCGCGAAATGCGCCAGGTTGATCTGCCGAAGCATGCCCCACGACAGGCTCAGCCCCAGGCCGAGCAAGCCGTAGAGCGCGCCGGCGAACAGGCCCGACAGGATCGACTGCGCAAGCAGCGTCCAGCTTGGAAGCGTCATTGGATTCGCGGCCTTCGCTATCGTCGGCTCAGCGAAGCCGCGCCCCCGGCGCAGCCCACTCCTTCGGGTGGACAACCAGCCATTTGCCGTCCTGCACCTGCTTGACGCGGCTCAGGTCATCACCGTAGTTGTTGGGCCCGTTGAAGCGCAGCTTGCCCTGGATGGTGTCGACCTGATTGGCGCGCAACCAGGTGGCGATGGCCTTGTCGTCCAGACTCTTTGTGGCACTCACCGCGGCATCGATGATCTGCCAGGCGGAGTACGAAGCCGCAGCCTGTACCTCGACGGTGTTCGATGGCAGGTTGGCCTGCGTGGCTCGCTCGCGGAAGACCTGCGTGAAATGGGCCGCCACCGGATTGTTCGTGAAGGGCGGATGGTCCTCGAAGATGGTGAGCGACAGCGCGTTGTTCGCCTCCGGCGCCTTCAGCATCGGCCCGGGCGCGGGCGCATACCAGAAGCTGCTGCGCGGCGCATAGTCGATCTTCTTGAGCGCATCGAGGATCTGGTTGGCCTCCAGGCCCAGTGCGCCGCCCCAGATCAGATCGGGGTCTGCGTCCTTGATGCGTGCGGCAATCGGACCGAAATCACGATTGCCGAAATCCCATTCGAGGAACAGCACCTCGCGTATGCCGCGCTGCTTCGCAACCTCGCGCACACCCATCGAGATGAAGTGCACCGACGGGAACTTGCTGGTCACCACCGCAAGTGTCTTGGGCGCCTTGTTACCCGCCGCCAGTGCGTCGAACACGATGGCCGGCACCGTCTTTTGGGGCTCAGGCCCGAGTGCCCAGCTGTAAAACTGCTGGTCGTACTTGGCCAGGGGCGGCACGCCGAACGTGTGATGCACCAGCGTCTTGCCATAGCGCTGCGCCACGCCCATGGCAGACAGGATGGCGCTGGTGCCGTAGGGGCCGATCAGCAGGTCCACCTTGTCGGACGTGACCAGTTGCTCATAAAGGGTGCGCGTGAGGTCCGGCTTGGACTGGTCGTCCTTCAGCACCCATTCCACGGGCCTTCCCAACAGGCCACCGCGCTTGTTGAGTTCATCGATGTAGATCTCGCCGGTGAGCTTGTGCACCATGCCGACCGATGACAGGGGCCCAGTCAGCGCCAGTGAGCCGCCGATGCGCACAGGCGTGCCGGTCGGCTGCGCAAAGGCCCGCGAGCCCCACCATGTCGTTGCGCCCAGGGCGCCCAGCGCAGCCGCAAAGGATCGGCGGTCGATGGTCATTCAGTCGTCTCCTCGTATCGCTGTTGAAGGAATTTGCTGCCGAACACGGATCCCTGAGTGGCCTGCTCAACTCATCAAGGAGCCGCGAATCTCGGACACCGGCAGGTGCTCGGTGCGCCGCAGCAGCGTCGACTCGCTTTCGCCGGCCTTGAGGCGCGCCGTCATGACTTCTGGGTCGAATTCGACGCCGATGGGGTTGGTCTCGAAGTGAGGCCCGTACATGAACGCGTTGGCGTCGTCGTTGGAGCCATAGGCGTCAGCCTGAAACTCCATCTGGTTGCCGTCGGGGTCCGCGTAGTAAAGCGATACGGTGATGCCGTGGTGGATGCACCAATACGGGATCACGCCTGCAGCCTTCAGCTCCGCGTACTTGTCCATCAGCTCGGTGAGCGAGCGGTAGCCATAGGCCACATGGTCCATTCCGGGTTGTCCGCGCGGCGCACGCGCATCGGACTCGCCCTTCACGATGCCCAGGTTCAGCAGCGCCACGCGGTGGTGCTCGTCGTCGTAGGTGACGAAGGCGATCACCGGGTTCTGGTACTGCACCTTTCCGCCAAAGACCCTGACATACCAGTCCAGCATTTCCTGGAACTGATACGTGCGGTAGACGACATGGGCGAACGACTTGGGCCTGATGGACGTGGCCATAATTACCTCACTTCTATCGATAAGTGGTCGCTGTTTGTGCTTGTGTCTCTGTTTTATCGATAATATTCGGGCCATACGCTTTGGCGCTCGGTACTAACCCTTCTGTCGCGATCAATGCTCGAGAAGCCGCGCACCTAGAATCGGCCGCAGCCAATGCAAATGACATGAGCCGAAATCCCTCATCGATCAGCGAAGACACGCAAGGCTCGACGCTCGCCAGCATGGTGTTCGAGCGACTGCGAGAGGACATCCTGGAAGGCCAGTGGCCGCCGGGCGAAAAACTGCGCATCGAGACCCTGCAGGAGCACTACCAGGTTGGCGCCAGCCCAATCCGCGAAGCGCTCAACCGCCTGACGTCGGTCCGGCTGGTCGAGCTGGTTGACCGCCGGGGCTTTCGAGTAGCCACCTTGTCCGACGCCGATCTCCTGGAGTTGATCCACGCGCGCAAGCTGCTCAATGAATTGGTCGTGCGGGAGTCGCTCCTGCACGCGGACGATGCGTGGGAAGAAGCCGTCGTATTCGCCTACCACCGCATGTGGCGCTGCCCCATGACCACTGAGTCGGGCCAGACCAACCGCGAGTGGGAACTTCTTCACCGGAAGTTCCACGCCGCTGTCATTGCGGCATGCCCTTCGAAGTGGCTGCTCGATTTTCACGAGCAGTTGTTCGATTGCGCCGACCGGCATCGCCGCCGCAATGTCCGGCAACTGGACGCGGAATTCACTCGCATGGAGCACCGCGAGATCATGGAAGCCGCCGTCAGCCGCGACGTCCCCCTCACGATCAAGCTACTCAACGACTCCATCGATACCCTGGTCACGCAAAGGGAGCAGGAAGCCGGTGGTACGGCGCGCGCCCGCCCTGAGCCAGCGCGCTCAAGTGCCCGCGAACTCTGATTCGACGGCGGCCTCGTCGAAGTCCGCGAACTGAGCGGCACCGCGCCCCACCGCAAGAACAACGGGCGGTTCGCAACCGCTGCTTCGCAGTCAATCCGCCGTTCGAAATCTCCCGCCAGGAAGTGCACTGCGCACCGCCCAGTGTTGGCGCCCCATGCCTCCAGCCAGCACCATCACAAGGGTTTCCACGGGTTCTGATGCGCGTCATGACGGTTGCTTAAACAACCTTTTGATGTTGCAATTCACCGCCTCACAACTGCAGTCATCGCACAGTCGCGAAGACGCAAACAGTCAAGGAGACGGCCAATGGTGGAGCTGCATCACTTCTGGAGTTCCGTGTGCTCGGTGCGCGTGCGCATGGCGCTCGAGGAAAAGAAAGTCGAATGGACCAGCCGCTACGTCGACCTGTTCAGGTTCGAGCAGCTACAGCCCGACTACCTCGCCCTGAACCCAGACGGCGTGGTTCCCACGCTGGTGCACAACGGCGTGCCGGTGCGCGAATCGCTGGTGATCAACGAGTACATCGACGAAGCGTTCGACGGCCCCGCACTCGTGCCCGCCGACGCCCTTGCCCGTGCCCGCATGCGCGAATTCATCAGGATGTGCGACGACAGCTTCACGCCCATCGTGAAGCTCACGCTCGTGAAGTACATCCTGCCGAAGCTGCGCCTGCGCTGGAGCGAAGACATTCTGCGGGCGCATGTCGACAAGCGGCCGTCTCGCTTCCTGAACGACATGCACGGCCGTGCGCTGCGTGGCGAGATCGACGAGCAGGAACTGGCGAAATGCGCACAGGAAATCCAGGTTCTGCTCGACAAGGTCGAGGCCGTGCTTGCATCGCCAGACTTCGCTCCCGAAGGTGACGGGCGTCGATGGATCGTCGGAACCTTCTCGCTCGCGGACATCTGCTTGGCGCCCTACATGTACCGGCTGTACGCCCTCGGCGCAGGACGGTACTGGTCGCAGTCGACGCGCCCCAACGTCGCTCGCTGGTACGACCAGCTGGCGCAACGCCCCGCCTTCAAAGTCGCTGTCGAGTGGCCCGATGAGTCGGGCGGCGGCTACGAGGAAGTCGGCCTGAAATCGCATGCGCTTGCCGCCACCCCTCATCGCACGGAGACCCCATGAACACTGAAGTAGCCACCCTTGAGCGCCCCAGCCGCGCCACTTTTCCTGCCCGCGCCGAGCGGCCCGAGTTCAACGAGCTGCTGGAGCGCGCGCGCAAGCTCTCTCCGCTTGTGCGCGGGCGTGCGCAGCAGACCGAGCGCGAGCGCCGCGTGAGCGCGGAAGTGACGGCCCTGATCAAGGACGCCGGCCTCTATCGCGCCGTGCAGCCACGCCGCTTCGGCGGCCATGAACTCAGCTTGGAAGAACTGCGCCAACTCGCATTCGAAGTTGGCCGCGGCTGCACTTCCACGGGTTGGTGCTACGGCCTGAGCGCCGCCAACTCATGGACCCTGGGCATGTTTCCGCTCGAAGCTCAGGAAGACGTTTGGGGCCAAGACCCTGACACGCTGCTGGCCGCATGCATCGCGCCTACTGGAAAGGCCACGCGCGCCGACGGCGGCTATCGCTTGCAAGGACGATGGAGCTTCGCAAGCAACTGCGACAACGCTTCGTGGCTCGCGCTGGGCAGCCTGGTCGACGAGGGTGACGGCAAGCCGCCACGTCCCATGTACCTGCTGTTGCCGCGCTCCGACTACCAGATCATCGACACCTGGCACACCGTCGGCCTGGCCGGCACCGGCAGCAAGGACATCGCCGTCGAAGAGGCCGTTTTCGTGCCCGCGCATCGCAGCGTGAGCTTTGCCGACGTGTTGGAACAGCAGGCGCCCGGCGCGCTGGTCAACGATGGTGCGCTATTTCGCATCCCCTTCCTCAGCGGCTTTCCCCCGTTGCTGGCCAACCCGGCAATCGCTGCGCTGCAGGGCGCGCTGGACGAATTCGTCGAGAGCGTCGCCACCCGGGCTACGCGCGGCGCGTTTGCCGGCGGAGGTTCCACGATTGCGCAATTCGGCCATGTGCAGACAGCCGTGGCAGAAGCCGAAGCCGCGGTGGATGCCGCGCAGTTGATCCTTCAGCGCGACCTGCGCGCGGCAACCGAGTTCAGCGCCGCACGCGAGAAGATCTCCAAGGAACAGCGCATCGAGTTCCGCCGCGGCCATGCCTACGCGGTGAAATTGTGCGTGCAAGCCGTCAACGGCTTGTACGACGTTGTGGGCGGAACGGGCATCCACCTGGACAGCGGCATCCAGCGCGCCTGGCGCGACGTCAATGCCGTAGCGCACCACATCAGCGTCAACTGGAACGCCGTCTCCACCATGGTGGGCCAGTTGCGCCTGGGTCTGCCGCCGCGCGGCCAGTTCTGAGCGCGCAATCAGGAGCAACGAACATGATCCGATTCCGCAAGTTCGGCCGCGTCGAGTTGAATGTCACAGATCTTGCGCGCGCTCGCCGCTTCTACGAGGAGGTCGTTGGCCTGCAGTTTGTAGCCATCGGCGCGGACGGCGAACTGCTTCTGCGTTGCGACCACGATCATCACAACGTGGTGCTGCACGAAGCGGCGAGCGCCGGCCTTCGCGTCGCAGGCTTTGCGCTGGAAGATGAAGCGCAGTTCGCCCCCCTGCGTGCGCGCCTCGAGCAAGCAGGTCTCCAAGTGCAGGACGTGTCGCCTTCACTTTGCGCCCGCCACATGCAGCAGCGCGCGGTGCGCGTTTACGAACCGCTGGTGGGCGCCGTCATCGAGTTCTATCTTCCACTCGCAGACGCAGCCCGTCCTTTCCTGCCCAGCGTGGCGCGCATCCAGCGTCTGGGCCATGTCGTGTTCAACACGCCGAAGCCCAAGGAAGCGATTGCCTTCTGGCGCGACGTGCTGAACTTTCGCGTGTCCGACGCCGTCGGCGAGATGGTCACTTTCATGCGCGTGTGGCCCAACCCGTGGCATCACGGCATCGGCATCGCCAAGTCGACCAGCCACAGCCTGCACCACGTGAACTACATGGTTTCGGAAATCGACGACATCGGCCGCGCGCTTTCCCGGTTGCGCAAGGCGCAGTCGCCGGTGGTGTTCGGGCCAGGGCGTCATCCGGCCTCGGAAAGCGTGTTCCTCTATTTCCTCGATCCGGACCGGCTCACCATGGAGTACAGCTTCGGCATGGAGGCCTTCCCCGAGGAGCATGCGCGCGAGGCGCGCGAACTGCCGCTCCGCCCGGAGTGGCTGGACGCTTGGGGCTCCGAGCGCGACCCCCGCTGCTTCACCGGCGCCGGGCCAAACAGCACGCCCGACCTTGTCTCGGAGGGCGCATGAGCACACCCGAACTCACTGGGCGCGAGATGCTCGAGGCCGAGCTGGCATGGTGGACCGCCGCGAACGATTCCTTCGATGCGGCCGTGGCGGCTGCCGCGCGGCCCGCGCCGGGTGACGCCGCCATCGACCCGCGCGAGCTGCGCACGGCGCTAGGGCGCTTCGCTACCGGCGTATGCGTGGTCACCACCCGCACGGCCGGCGGCCAGGCCGCCGGGCTGACGGTGAATTCCTTCACCTCGGTGTCGCTGGACCCGCCGCTCGTCGCGTGGTGCCTGGGCCGCATGGCGCCGAGCTTGCGCGCATTCGAACAAGCCGAGCATTTCGCCGTGCACGTCATGGCCCATCACCAGCATGCGCTGGCCATGCACTTCGCGCGCCCGGCGGAAGACAAGTTCGCCGCCTTTCGCGACGAGTTCGAGCCAGGCCTGGGCAATGTGCCGGTGATCCGCGATCCGCTGGCGCGCTTCGAATGCCGCAAGGCATCGATGGTCGATGGCGGCGACCACGTCATCTTCATCGGCCGGGTCGAGCGCTTCGCCCATGCGGAGCGCGAACCCTTGCTTTTCCATGCCGGGCGCTTTCTCGGACACGGCGCCTAGTTCCTGCCAGCCTTCAATCAACAAGACGTGAGGAGACAAGCATGAAAGTCTTTCGCAACCCATGGTGGATCGTGTTCGGGTCGGTGCTCGGCCTGATCGTCGGAAACGTCACGATCCTTCAGTTCTCTACCTCGGTCCTGATGAAGCCCATCATGGCCGAGTTCGGCTGGCCGAGAACCATCCCGTCGGCGGCCGTGGGCATCGGCACACTCTGCGCGGCCATCGCCACGCCTTTCGTTGGGCGCCTGATCGACCGGCACGGCATCAAGCGCGTGACGCTGGCGGCGATCGCGTTGTTCGCGGTGGCCACTGCTGCCATGGCGCTCGCGCCAGCCGCGGCGCTGGTGTTCTGCGCCATGTTCTGCGTGGTCGGCCTGTTCAGCGCGGGCCAGGCCCCCCTGCCCTATGCAAAGTCGATCGCCGCCGCCTTCGACCATCGCCGCGGCATCGCGCTGGGCGTAGCCATGACCGGCGTCGGCCTGGGCGCCGCGCTGGTGCCCAAGCTCTCGCAGGTGTACCTGGAACACTTCGGCTGGCGCGGCGCCTTCCTCGCCCTGGGCATCACCGTGTTCGCCATCGCTTTCCCTGCGGTCGGCTTGTTCTTGCGCGAGCCGAACGTGCGCGGCACCGTCGGCACCGGCGCCCACGCGGCCGCGCTGCTTCCAGGGTTGGATGCGCACACGGTCGTGCGCAGCCGCAGCTTCTGGATCCTCGCGGTGGTGTTCACCTGCATCCCGGTGGTGGCCAACGGCATCATCTTCCACCTGGTGGCGCTGCTGACCGACCGCGGTATTCCGGCCGAGCGCGCGGTGGCGGTGTTCGGCGCGATTGGGCCATCGCTCATCGTGGGGCGTCTGCTGTGCGGCTGGTTCCTCGACCGCTTTCACGGGCCCTACGTGGCCGTCGCCTTCATCGCGATGCCGGCGCTGGGCGTGCTCGTACTGCTCTCCAGCTCCGACATCGCGGTGACCGCCACCGGCGCGGTTCTCGTCGGGCTCGGCCTTGGAGCGGAAGTGGACCTGATCGGCTACCTGCAAAGCCGCTACTTCGGCCTTCGCGCCTTCGGGCAGGTGTACGGCTACCTGTTCGCCATTTTCACCGTGGGCGCGGCAATCGGCCCCTTTGCCATGGGCGCGACCTTTGACGTCTTCGGCTCGTACCGGCCCACGCTGATGGCTTTCTTCGTCGTCCTGGTGGGCGCGGCGATTGCCATGCTGCAGATGCCGCGGGCCTATCCATATCCGGCCGCGGGCGTTGGCTCGACTCCGGCGAGACGAGCTGGTGCCGACCCGGTGGCGCATTGACTCTTTATTTTCTTCTTCACAGAACAGCGATCCATGAAACTCGTCACCTTTCGCCACGACGGCCGCACTTCCATCGGCAAGATCGTGGAAGACACCATTGTCGACTTGCCCCGTGCAGATGCGCAGCTGCCTTCCACCATGCTCGAACTACTGCAAGGCGGGGCCGAAGCCATGGAGCGTGCGCGCGCCTCCAAGGTGACCGCCGGCAACGCGGTGCCACTCGCGGCTGCGCGCCTCTTGGCGCCGGTGCCAAACCCGTCGAAGTTCCTCGCCATCGGCATGAACTATCGCAAACACGTTGCCGAGGCGGCCAAGGTGGGCGTGCACACGCCGCCCACGCAGGTTTGGTTCAACAAACAGGTGTCGTGCATCAATGGTCCCGACGGCGACGTTCACCTTCCGCGCGTCTCCGAGCAACTGGACTACGAGGTGGAACTGTGTGTGGTGATCGGCCAGCGCTGCCGCCACGTGCAGCCACAGGATGCGGCTTCGGTCATCGCCGGCTACATGGTGGGCAACGACGTCTCGGTGCGCGATTGGCAGTTGCGCAGCCAGACCATGACGATCGGCAAGTCCTTCGACACCACTGGCCCCACTGGGCCATGGATCGTGACCCCGGACGAAGTCCCTACCCCGGCAGCGCTGCGCCTGCGCCTGTGGGTGAATGGAGAACTGCGCCAGGACGACGTGGCCGGCAACATGATCCATGACATCGCTGCGCAGATCGCGCATCTTTCGGCCGCTTTCACCCTGGAGCCGGGCGACCTGCTGGCCACGGGCACGCCCTCCGGCGTTGGCGTGGCGATGGACCCGCCAAGCTTCCTGAAGGCCGGCGACGTGATGCGCGCGCAAATCGATGGCATCGGCACCCTGGAGAACCGGGTCGTCGCCGAACCTTGCTGACCTAGACTTGGAGTCCTCCGCCAAGAAGCCACCTTCCATGTCCCAGCGCACGCCTGCCACCAAAGGTCGCTACGACCTCGAAAACTCCATCGGCTACCTGCTCAACCGGGCGGCGGCACTCATCGCGGCGCGCTTCGATGATGACTTGAAGCAAGGCGGCGTCAGCCTGCAGGCATGGCGCATTCTGGCCGCGCTGAGCCAGTCGGAGCCGCAGTCGCTGAGCGAGTTGGCCAACCACACGGGCTCCGAGCTTTCGTACCTTTCACGGTCCGTCGTGCAGTTGGAGAAGCAAGGCTTGGTCGAGCGAAGCCAATCAATGCTGGACAAACGCGCTTCGCAATTGGTGCGCACGCCTACGGGACGAGCGCTCGTTGACGAGTTGGCCCCTAAGGCGCGTCATGTCGAACGGCTGAGCCTGAAGGACATCTCCGCAGAAGACCTGCACGTGACATTGCGCACCCTGCGCGAGGTCTGCCACAACCTGATTCCGCATCCGGATGCGCCGTCTGCCGTCAACCGCAAGCTCACCATCGCGCGGCGCGTGAAGCAGAACGCGTTGGCGCAAGGCGAAGAACCCACGCCCCGGCGCCGAAGCGCCACCAAGAACTGATTACTCCATGATTGACGACCTGGCGATCCGGCAGCGCGAAGTGCGCCTTCTCGCACGCGCCTGCGATCGCGCAGGGCTCACCACCGCCTACGGCCACTGCAGCGTCAGGCTTGACGCCGCTTCCTTTCTTGTCTGCGCGCCCAAGCCGATGGGGCTGATCACGCCCTCCGACGAAGGCAGCGTGGTACGACTGGATGCACCGCTGCCCGATGGTGTGCTGGGCGAAGTGCGCATGCATCGCGAGGTGTATCGCCTGCGGCCCGATGCCAACGCCATCGTGCGCTTCATCTCCCCCAGCATCCTGGCCCTCGCGGCACTGGGGCGCACGCCACGGCCGCGCCACGGCTTCGGCGCCTATTTCTCGGCGCAAGTACCCTTTTGGCCAGACCCGAACCTGGTGCGCAACGATGCTGCGGCTGAAGGTGTCGCGCGCACCATGGGCATGAGCCCGGGCATCGTCGTTTCGGTCAACGGCGCTGTGGTGGCGGGCGCAGATGCCGCGCAGGCGCTCACGCTGGCCATCTTCCTGGAGGATGCGGCGCGCATCGAGCTGGCGGTGCTGCAGGCCGGTTGCGGCGATCAGCCGGCGCTCACCGAAGAGCAATGCGCGGCGCGGGCCACCTGGGCAGGGCGCGTCGCGGAACGCCAGTGGGACTACTGGACTGCGCAGGATGCCGAGCGGACTGCGGTTCATGGGGTCGCCGGTACCTGATGGCAAGGTGCACAGCCCATTCTTCGCGAGGCTGAGGCCACGCCCGAACACGCCAGCTCGAATGCAGGCCTGACCGCCGCCGCGGGCGATACCCACCTACTATCGCTCCCACCATTTCCGCATCTTTTGCGCAAAGGTCGTCACTCCTACGCTTGCGACCGATTTCATGCTGGCTTCGACCTCATGCAATCGGCACGCACAAGACCGGGCATCGCCCCGAAGACAAGGAGACTCATGTTGTTGCAACTGCTGCGAAAACCGCTGGCCGGCATCGCGCTCGGACTGGTGGGCACCGCCCTTTCCTTCCACTCGCTGGCACAGCCCGCAAGCCAGGCACCGATCCGCATCGGCTACCTAACGACGCTTTCTGGCCCCATCGGCCCGCTCGGCCAGGACATGTACGACGGCTTCATGCTGGGTGTGGAACAGGCCGGCCAGAAACTTGGCGGCGTACCGGTTGAAATCATCAAGCAGGATGATCAGTTCAAGCCCGAGGTGGCCAACCAGATCGTCCAGAAGCTCATCGAGAAGGACAAGGTGGCCATCATCACCGGCGTGGCCGGCTCCAACGTCATGATGGCAGTGCAACGCGTGATCGCCGAAAAGGAGGTCTTCCTGATCGGTGCCAACGCAGGCCCCTCCGAGCTTGCCGGTGCGCAGTGCTCGCCCTACCGCTTCATCGCTTCGTGGCAGAACGACGGCTGGGCCGAGGCCGCGGGCCAGTACGCCAACGACAAGGGCTACAAGCGCATGCTGCTGGTGGCGTCGAACTACCAGGCTGGAAAGGATGCCGTGGCGGGCTTCAAGCGCTTCTACAAGGGCCAGGTGATCGACGAGATCTATCCAGGTGTGACTCAGCCGGATTTTTCGGCTGAGCTCACGCAGATCGGCGCCGATAAGCCCGACGCGGTGTTTGCCTTCGTGCCCAGCGGCGGCGTCAACTTCATCCGGCAGTACCAGCAGGCCGGGCTGCTCAAGTCGGTGCCACTGGTGACCGTGGGCATGGCTGACGGGACGACGCTGCCAGCCTTGAAGGAATCGGCGTTGGGCATCCAGTCCGTGCACTTCTGGGGCCCGGACATCGACAACCCGGTGAGCCACCAATTCGCCGATGCCTTCGAGAAGCGCTACGGGCGCATTCCCTCCAACTTCGCCGCCCAGGGCTACGACTCGGCATTGCTGCTCGACACCGCCATCAGCCGTGTGAAGGGCAACGTGGAGCACAAGAAGGCATTCATGTCCGCACTCAAGCAGGGCAGCGACAAATCGGTGCGTGGACGCCTGCGCTTTGGCAATAACAACTTTCCGATCAACGACTGGTACGCCTTCGAGGTGGCCAAGGACAGAAAGGGCCGCGTCAGCCTGAAAACCGTGGCCACGCCGTTGAAGAACTACCAGGACGCTTATCACGCCAAGTGCGCCATGCAGTAGGCGCTGCCCTCTTCTCCCATTGTTCGCATTGCCATGAACCAGACCACGACCACCGCCCCCGCCTCCGCCGCCTACGAACCCCGCGCATACCGCCAACTGATCGCGGGCCAGTGGGTCGAGGCCGAGGCCGGCCGCACCTTCGACGACTTCAATCCCTATAGCAGCGAGCTCTTCGCGCGCATTCCGGCGGCCAGTGCGGCCGATACGCAGCGTGCCATCGACGCGGCCGACGAAGCATTTCCCGCATGGGCTGCGATGGGGGCACGTGCGCGGCAGGCCATCTTCCTGGCTGCCGCCACGGTGCTTGAGCGCCGCGCCGACGAGGTGGTGTTGCTGTTGGCGCTTGAAACCGGCTGCGCCGCGCCGTTCGCCCGCTTCCAGATCCAATGGGCCGCGGGCTTGCTGCGCCAGGCGGCCGGCTATCCCTACCTGCCCGGCGGTGAAATCGTGGCGTCCGACACGCCTGGCGTGTTTGCGATGGCAGTGCGCAGGCCGTTGGGTGTGGTGGCGGGAATCTCGCCATGGAATGGATCCCTCGCCTTGGGATTCCGCACCGTGGTCGCGCCGCTGGCGGCCGGCAACACGGTGGTACTCAAGCCTTCGGAAGACGCGCCGGTGTGTGCGGGCCTGCTGATGGGCGAGGTGTTCCACGAGGCAGGCCTTCCGCCGGGCGTGCTCAACGTCGTCACACACGCACCGGGCGAGGTCGGCCCCGTGGCCGATCGGCTCTTCGACAGCCCCAAGGTCCGCGCCTACAACTTCACCGGCTCGTCCGCTACGGGTGCTCAACTGGCCGCACGCGCTGGCGCCAAGCTCAAACGCATCGCACTTGAGCTCGGCGGCTACAACCCGATGCTCGTGCTGGCCGACGCCGATCTTGCCTATGCCGTGGACACGGCCGTGTTCGCGGCCTTTTTCCACCAGGGCCAGATCTGCATGAACACCCGCAAGATCCTGGTGCACCGTTCGCTGTACGCGGCGTTTCTCGACCGCTTCGTCGAGCGAACATCGCCCCTGCGCGCCGGCGACCCCGCCGACCCGGCAACACGCTTGGGACCGCTCATCAACGACCGGGCGCTGGCTCGCGTGCAGCAGGGTATCGACGACGCAGTGGCGCGCGGTGCCCGGAGACTCACGGGCAACGCCCCCCGCGGCCGATGTGTCGACCCCACGGTGCTGGTCGACGTGCCTCCCGACGCGCCCATCCATTGCGAGGAATTGTTTGGCCCGGTGGTACTGGTCGAACCCTTCGACGACGAACAAGAGGCGCTCGCCCGTGCCAACGCCACACCCTACGGCCTGTCGGCATCGGTCATGACGACCGACGTCTGGCACGGCGTACAACTAGGGGCACAGGTGCAGGCAGGCATGGTCAACGTCAACGGCCCGACCATGGGTGGTGAGCCGCAAATTCCATTCGGTGGGGTCAAGGACAGCGGCTGGGCGCGCTTTGGCCGCTGGGCCATCGACATGTTCAGCGACCTGAACCTCGTGACCGTCAGCCAGGCCAAGCGCCAGTACCCGCTGTGAATGCTTCCACGAATGCCCTGCACCTGCCGCGCACGTTGTTCGGCGCCGGCGTGCTGGGCAACCTTGCGGCCGAGCTTGCCGCGCTCGGCGTACGCAGGCCGCTGGTGGTGAGCGACCGCGGACTGACCACCGCTGGCATTGCACAGCGGGTGCAGGCAGCCTGCGACGTGGGCGCGCGGGCAGTGCTGTTCGACGCAGTCACCGAGAACCCGCTCTTCGCCGACGCTGACGCCGGCGCTGCCTGCTACCGGCAACACGGCTGCGACGCCGTCGTCGCGGTGGGTGGCGGCTCGGTCATCGATACCGCCAAGGTGATCGCGCTGCTCGCCACCAACGCTGGTTGCACGGCCGACTACGTCGGGGTGCCGAATGCCGCGCACAGTGCCGCCGCGCCATTGATCGCCGTGCCAACCACCGCCGGCACGGGAAGCGAGGCTTCTCCTTCAGCAGGCCTGCATCCCGATGTCACCACACCATCGCTGGGCATGAACTCGCGCCACTTGGTGCCTCGGATGGCACTACTCGACCCCGACTTGACCGTCAGCCTTCCGCCGCGCCTGACCGCGGCCACGGGCATCGATGCCCTCTCGCACTGCATCGAGGGGTACTTGTCCGAGCGCGATCAACCATTGGGCAAGGCCATGGCGCTCCACGGCATCGAGCGCGTGGTGCGCCACCTGCGGCAGGCCGTCGAGCATTGCGACGACGTTACGGCACGCGGCCAGATGCTGCTCGCGGCGCTCGCGGGTGGCATCTCGATCGGCATGGGGCTTGGTCCTGCTCACTCCATGGCGCTGACCTGCAGTGACCAGGGCTTTCACCATGGCGTGCTCAGCGGCATCGGCCTGGTCGCCACCCTTGACGCCACCGCCGCGCACGTGCCTGGCCGCATGGCAGCCGTCAACGCCGCCTTCGGCCTGCCGGCTGCGGCTTCGCTGGCACAAGGCATCGCCACGCTGATGCGCGACCTGGGGCTTCCGACGACTCTGGCCGAACTGGGCTACGCGGCGCCGAATGTGCAGGCGCTGGCAGACGCCGCGGCACGCAGCCACTTCAACCTGAGCGCACCTTACCGGCCCAGCGCAGAGGACTACGCGAAGTTCTTTCGCCGTTCACTGCGTCAGGAGCACGCATCGACATGAACACAACCCTCTTTCTTGCGCAGGCACTCAACGGCTTGCAACTGGGCGTGCTGCTGTTCCTGCTCTCGGCCGGACTCACGCTGGTCCTGGGCATCATGCATTTCGTCAACCTGGCGCATGGCTCGCTGTTCATGACGGGGGCGTACTTCGCGGCGACGGCCTACTCGGCCACGCAGTCCTTCACGCTGGCGGCCCTCGCGGCCATCGGCGGCACGCTGGCGGTGGGCGTGCTGGTGGAACGCGCGGTGCTCGCGCGCCTGTATCAGCGCGATCACCTCTACCAGGTGCTGGGCACGTTCGGGCTGATCCTCATCTTCAACGAACTGGCGCGCTTCTTCTGGGGCCAGGCGCCCGTCTTCATGGACGTGCCGCCGGCGCTGGCCGGCACGATCCAGATCGGCTCGCTGGTTTATCCGGCGTACCGCTTCGCCATCATCGTGGTGGGCTTGCTGGTGGGGGTGGCGCTCTATGCGGTGATCCACCGCACCCGCGCCGGCATGCTGATCCGCGCTGGCGCCTCGGATCCGCAGATGCTCTCGGCACTGGGCGTGAACAACGCACTGGTGAGCGCGCTGGTGTTCGCAGTCGGTGCGGCGCTCGCGGGCCTAGCCGGGCTCATGGCCGGCCCGCTCCTGACGGTGCAACCGGGCATGGGCGAGCCGATCCTCATCCTCGCGCTGGTGGTGCTTATCACTGGCGGCATCGGCTCGATCCGCGGCGCGTTCTACGGCGCGCTGATCGTCGGCGTGGTCGACACGATCGGTCGGGCCTTCCTCCCAGGCCTGCTCCGCGAGGTGGTCGAACGCTCGTTCGCACAGAACGCCGGGCCTGCCCTGGCCTCGATGCTCATCTACCTTCTCATGGCCGCGGTGCTCGCACTGCGACCGACAGGACTCTTTCCGGTCAAGCATGGCTAAGCACATCACCCTGACCGCGCCCGGCCCGAGCCTGGCGCCACCCGCCACCGGCACCGTCGTGCGCCGTGCGCCCGGCCTTCGCGCGATCCTTGCCACCGTGCTTCTTGCCGGACTGGCGGGCGTGCCGCTGCTTTCGCTCGCCACCGGCGAGTCGTACACGATGACGCTCGTGTCGCGCATGATGATCTTCGCCCTCGCAGCGCTCGGTCTCAACCTGATCGTCGGCTTCGGCGGCATGGTCAGCTTTGGCCATGCGCTGTACATCGGCGTGGGTGCCTACGCCGTGGGCATCCTGTCCTTCCACGGCATCACCAACGGCTGGATACACCTGGCCGTCGCGCTTGGCGCGGGCGCGGCGCTGGCCACGTTGATCGGCCTGGTGTGCCTGCGCGTGAGCGGCATCGGGTTCATCATGATCACGCTGGCCTTCGCGCAGATGATGTACTTTGCCGCCGTGGGCCTGAAGCAGTACGGCGGCGACGACGGCTATGCATTGCCCATGCGCAGCGACTTCGGCTTGCTCGACCTGGGCAACGATGTGGTGCTCTACTACGTCATCCTCGCGGTGCTGTGCGCGACGCTGCTCGCATTTCACCGTCTCATCCACGCGCGCCTGGGCATGGTGCTGCGCGGCTGCAAGACCAACGAGCGCCGCATGCGGGCGCTGGGTTTCCAGACCTTGCGCGCCCGATTGGCGACCTACGTGATCTCTGCGCTGGTGTGCGTGCTGGCCGGCATGCTGCTAGCCAACCTGGCTCGTTTCGTCTCGCCCTCGTACATGCAATGGTCGGTGTCGGGGGAATTGATCCTCATGATCGTGCTGGGCGGAGCGGGAAGCCTGATGGGCCCGGTCGTGGGCGCGGTCGCCTGGTTGTCGATGGAAGAAGTTCTTTCCTCCGGCGCCTGGGGCTTGCCCGAGGGGCTGAGGTCACTGGTTTCCACCCACTGGCTGGGCGTCCTGGGCTTGGTGGTGGTGTTGGCCACCCTCTCGCTCAAGCAGGGCCTGTACGGTTGGCTGCAGCAGCGTGAGGAGAAGCAACCATGAAGCCATCCAGCTCCCTGCTGCAGGTGCGTGGGCTGGCCAAGCGCTTCGGCGGCCTGCGCGTGACCGACGGCTTCGACCTCGATGTCGCGCCTGGCGAGGTGCACGCCATCATCGGCCCGAACGGCGCCGGCAAGACCACGCTGATCAACCAGCTCTCGGGCGAACTGCGTCCCGACGCTGGCAGCATCGTCCTTGACGGCGAAGACATGGTGCACGCCTCCATCCAGCGCCGGGTGGCACTGGGCATGGCGCGCAGCTACCAGATCACTTCGGTGTTTCCGGACTTCACTGCGCTCGAGAACGTGATGCTTGCCGTGCAAAGCGCCAGCGGCCGCAGCTTTGGCATCTTCAAGCCAGTTCGCGACGACGCCTCGCTCGTCGAGCCGGCACACGCGCTGCTGGTGCGAGTGGGCTTGGCCCCCGTGGCCACGCAACGCGTCGCATCGATGGCCCACGGGGCTCGTCGACAACTGGAACTGGCGATGACCCTGGCGCTCAAGCCCAGGCTCATGTTGCTGGACGAACCGATGGCCGGCATGAGCCAGAAGGAGTCGGCCGAGATGGTCGAGTTGCTGCGCTCGCTGCGCGGCCAGCATGCCATGGTCTTGGTGGAGCACGACATGGACGCGGTGTTTGCCCTGGCCGACCGCATCACGGTGCTGGTGTACGGCCGCCCGATCGCCAGCGGCACGCCGGGGCAGATCCGCAATGACCCCGAAGTGCGCCGCGCCTACCTGGGCGACGAGGAGGAAGTGCTTTGAAGCTATTGGAAGTACGTGCGCTGGAGAGTGCCTACGGCGCCAGCCAGGTGCTGTTCGGCATGGATTTCGACGTCGAGGCCGGTGAGGTGGTCACGCTGCTGGGCCGCAACGGCATGGGCAAGTCCACCACCATCAAGACCCTGACCGGACTTATGGCGCCGCGCAGCGGCGCGGTTCGACTGGGCGGCATCGACATGACGGGCCGGCCCGCGCACCAGGTGGCACGCGCGGGCGTCGGCCTCGTGCCGGAAGGTCGCCGCGTGTTTCCCAACCTGAGCGTGCGCGAGAACCTCATGGCCACCGCAGCCAACCGCGCAGGCGGCACGCAGCCCTGGACGTTGGCCCGCGTGTACGCCATGTTTCCACGTCTGGCCGATCGAGAGCGCAACCTGGCGTGCAACCTTTCGGGGGGCGAGCAGCAGATGCTGGCAATCGGCCGTGCGCTGATGACCAACCCGCGCCTGCTGATCCTCGACGAGGCCACGGAAGGCCTTGCTCCGCTCGTGCGCGGAGAAATCTGGCAATGCCTGGGCGAACTCAAGGCGAGCGGCCTGGCCCTGGTGGTGATCGACAAGAACATCGGTCCGCTACTGCGGCTTGCGGATCGGCACTTCATCGTCGCCAAGGGGCGCGTGGAATGGAGCGGCACTTCGGCTCAATTGAAGGCGCAACCCGAACTGCTGCACACCTACGTCGGGGTCTGACGACCGATACCCAAAGCGCATCGGCCGTGCGCAATTCGCATCTTTTCCTATCGCTGGCGCAAATACACCATGTCTGCTTCCAAGGAGACATCAATGTATTTGCGTTCCGCCTACTGGATCGGCGCGCCCAAGCCGGGTGCCGACCGCCAGTTTCACGACCTGATCGAAAGCGAACTGCTGCCTGCCATGCGTGCCATGCCTGGCGTGCGAGCGGTGCGCGGCCTGTGGCCCGTCAGGCTCGAAGACTCGCCGCCCGGCATCGCGCTGCAAGTTCTGGTCGAGTTTGCCGGTCTTGAAGATGCGCAGCGAATGCTGGCGAGCGATGAGCGAAAGGCCTTGCGCCCGCGCGTGCTGGCAGCCGTCGAACTCTTCAACGGCCACCTTAGCCACATCGAATTTCAAACCCTAGGTGAAAGAACATCATGAAACTGCTCCGACACGGTCCCATGGGCCAAGAAAAGCCTGGCGTACTGGACGCGCAGGGCCAAGTACGCGACCTCTCTTTGCTGGTGAGCGATTGGACCCCCGAGTGGTTGGCGCCAGAACGCCTTGCCGCACTGCGTGCGATCGACCTCACGCAAATGCCCACCGTGGCACCCGGCACGCGGCTGGGTGTTCCGGTCGCAGGCATCCGCCAGTTCGTCGCCATTGGACTGAACTACCGCAAGCACGCCCAGGAAGCGGGGCTTGAGATTCCCAAGGAGCCAGTGGTGTTCACGAAGGCCCTGACATCGCTGGCGGGCCCAGACGACGAAGTGAAACTTCCGCCCGGCTCCGAAGCCGGCGACTGGGAGATCGAGCTCGGCTTCGTGATCGGCACCACGGCACGCAGCGTGGCCGTGGCGGACGCGCTGTCGCACGTGGCCGGCTACTGCCTGGCCAACGACGTCTCCGAGCGCGACTGGCAGATCAAGCGAGGTGGCCAATGGGGCAAGGGCAAGAGCTTTGATGGTTTCGGCCCCATCGGACCGTGGCTGGTGACCACCGATGAACTGCCCGACCCGCAGGGCATTCCTCTGGAACTGAGCGTCAACGGCGAAGTGCGTCAGCGCAGCAACACCTCCGACATGATCTTCCCCGTGGCCGAGATCGTTGCGCACCTGAGCCAGTTCATGACCCTCCTGCCGGGAGACGTGGTGATCACGGGCACGCCTGAAGGCGTTGGCCTGGGCATCAAGCCTACGCCGGTGTTCCTGCGCCGAGGCGACGTCATGACCCTGAGCGCGGGCCCGCTGGGCACACAGCGCCAGCAGGTCGTCTAGGCGCTCCCCACCATTGGCACGACGAGGAGACAAGCCATGCAAGAAGAAGCCATTCGGCCCAAGACGTTTGCGCACATCGTGTATCGCACCTATCAGTTCGACACCATGCTCGCCTGGTACGTGAAGGTGTTCAACGCCAAGGTGCAATACCAGAACCCGGTGATCGCCTTCGTGACCTACGACGACGAGCACCATCGGGTGGCGCTGCTCAACCTGTCGATCATCAAGGGCGAATCGAGTGCGCGCGCCCCGCGCGGCCAACCCGGCATGGACCATGTGGCTTATGGCTACCGCAGTCTGACCGAGCTGATGCACAAGTACGTCGAGCTGAAGGGCAAGGCCATCACGCCCTACTGGTGCATCCACCACGGCATCACGGTGTCGCTGTACTACGCCGATCCCGACGGCAATCAGATGGAGTTCCAGGCCGACTGCTTCGCCAGCAACGACGACGCCAACACGTTCATGTACGGGCCCAACTTCGAGGTCAATCCCATCGGCGTGGAGTTCGATCCGGAAGACATGTTGCGACGTCTTCAGGCTGGCGAAACCGAGGCCGACCTTTTGCCGCGCCGCGAGCAACTTCCCGTCTCGGGAATCCGCGGCTCGCTCCTGGGCGATTGAGCGCGGCGACGCGGGCTGGGCTTGCCCGCGTCAAGCAGGTCCGACACAAGGCCGCCCTTCCCTTGGCATTGCCTCAGAACGTGTGGGCCACACCCAGTTCGTAGCCGGTGGCCGAGCGCGGCGCATAGCCTGTGGCCGCAGAGAACGCCCCAGTCGGCTGCGGCGGAACGCCCATCACGTTGGCGTTGTTCTGGCCTTCGTCGATGCGGATATAGCTGCCGGTTGCGTAGAGCAAGGTTCGCTTTGACAGGTGATAAGTCATTCCGAGAGACAGCTTCTTGGCGACCGTATCCTGTTGATTCGGGGAAAGGCCAGGTGCGTCGGTGCGGTATTTGACGTAACCGTAGCTTCCCTTGAGGCGAGCCGCGCCGATCGGGACAGTGGCCCCAAGCATCGCGCCGTCATAGTCGGCGCTGCTCTGCGCGGCCGCGCCCGGCAGTGCGAACCGGGAGTCGTTGGTGGCGCGAGAGAGTTCGCCCGCAAGCTTGACGAAGCCCAGGTCGTAGGTGGTCGTCAGGTTGGTGGTGGAGATCTTCGTGTCGGTGATCGGCACGGCGTACGGAGGCGCGGCATCGAGCGCGGTGCTGACGGCGTAGCTCACCGCCACATCCAGCGCCTTGTTCGCATAGCCGACGCGTCCGCCGTAGAACTGACCCCGCTTCGAAGGCGTGTCGGGCACCGCCGTGTTCTTCACGTTCTCCGGGAAGTTCATGGCGAGATGTCCATAGAAGCCACCCAGCGAATTCGGCGTGAAGTAGCTGACCATGTTGTTGACGAAGATGTAGTTCGCCGGCCCGCCATTGGGCCCCGCCAGCAAGCCACCGCCGGGCAGCGCGGTGAAGATCGCAAGGCGGGCATTGACCATGCCGATCAGGTTGGCACCGACGCCACTATTGAGGAATGGATCGGTGACGGTGTCCGCCCAGAAGGTGGGTGACAAGTCGCGGCCCAGTCTAAATTCGCCGAAGGGTCCGGCCAGGCTCACCGTCGTACGACGCGCATAGAGCGGCTGACCGCCGTCGTCGACGTTCAGCGACTGCTCGATCCAGAAGCCAGCCGAGTAACCGCCGCCCAGGTCTTCCGTGCCCCTGAAGCCCCAGCGACTCGGCACCCAGTTGCCGCTGGTCATCGCCGTTTGCTTGAGCGAGGTTGAAGGCGGCCTTGCAGGTGTGACGGCACCGACGTTGTCACTCTTGAGGTTGTAGCGGCTGATGCCGACATCGACAATGCCGAACACCGTGACCGACGATTGCGCGGAAGCGGCGTTCGCAAGGGCCAGCAGCGTCAGCGACGCGGCGATCACTTTCTTTCTCATCTTCATGGGCTTGTCTCTTGGGTCTTGTGGTTTCAGGAAAAGGAAAACTGGGCCCGCATGCGGACGCGGACGCACCCGCCCCGCGCCCCTGAGGCGCGGGTGATGGCTGAACGGGTGCTCTGCGCCGGCGCGGCGCACGGGGAAGGCGCTAGCGCGGTGGCGCTTGCGCCGCGCACTGCAGCGCGAAGGCCAGTTGCTGCAATTGCAGCGAGCGACCGACGTGGTGGAAGTCCATGCAGTGGCCGGTGCCGGCCACCATGGCGGCGTCCACGCGCGCTGCGGCGCTTAGCGCATGGGCGAAGTCATCGACCTGGCGCCGGCCGCAGATCCACAGGTGGTCAATTTCGGCTTGGCGGTAGTGCACAGGCACGGTGATCCGGCCCAGCACCGACGGTGCACGCGCGCTCCATGTGCTGACGATGTCCACCAGTTCCGCTCTGGGGGCTCCCGTACCGGCCACCTTGGTCGACAACGCCGGCATGCCGGGGTCGAAGCTGCCTTCGGGGCCGAACATGAAGCCGGCCTTGGCCTCGGCCGGGATCTCGACGATGGGCAGGTCGGGCAGCGCTTCCCACATCGGCTGATGCTCGGGTGGCGTGAGCATGCCAACGCCCGAAACGGCCAAGCCGATCAGCGGCAAGCCGCGCGGATCACTGGCGATCGTGGCGGCGATGGCACCGCCGATCGAGTGGCCGATCAGCACCATGCCGCAGGTGCCCTCGCCAAAGTGCGTCCAGGCGTCGTGCAGCGCATGGGTCAACGCCGTCGCTTGCCCGCCGATCGTGCCCTCGGCACCGGGCAGCATAGCGCTGTCGACGTAGCCGGGGCGGTCCGGCGCCACGATCGGAATGCCGTTCGCCTCGGCGCGGTCCAGCAGAGAAGCACCCGGCACATCAAAGTAGGCCGAGGTGTAGGTGCCGCCGTGAATGGCGACGACCAGCGGCGTCTTGGGCTGCAATGGCGCAGCAGGCTTTCGAAAGCGCCCCGACAGTCCGCCGAAGAGCGACGTATTCCGCGTGGCATCGGGCAGGTTGGTATTCATGCGTCTCGTCTCCGTGTTGTTGTTTCAGTGGTCTTCGATCAGGGCAGCGCTGTCGCCTGCAGTCGATGTAGCGCAGGGGCATCGTAGTAGTGGCCTGAGCGCACCACGCCAGCAATGCGATGCAGGTTGGCCACGCTGCCCAGCGGGTTGTCGTCCAGCAGCACCAGGTCGGCGGTGCGGCCAGCTTCCACCGAGCCCAAGTGAGCCTCGCGCCCAAGAAAACGCGCACCGTTGATCGTGGCACTTTGCAGCACCTGCAGCGGCGTGAGGCCAGCGGCTTCGAGCAAGTCGAACTCCTGATGCAGCGAGAAACCGGGCACGACCCAGATCGAGCCGCCGGCGTCGCTGCCCGCCAGCAGCGGAACGCCCGAATCCTGCAGCAGCTTCACGAAGCGCAACTGAAGTGCGAAGAAGCGCCGATACGTGTCTCGATCTACTTGCGAGATGCGCTGGCCGAACTGCGCGCTCAGTTCGCGCCACATCTGCTGCACGGGCACAGGCATGAAGCGCAGGTTGGCATCGCCACGGTATGCGGGATCATCCGCAAGCTCCATGGTTCGCAGGCGGATCAGCGTCGGCGCCTGCCAAGCACCGTCCTTGATCAGCTCGCGGGCCAGTTCGCCGCAGCGCGTGGCATCAAAGCTGTCGATCACGCGGCGCATGTTTGCAAACTGATGCGGCTTCACGTTCATGGCCGGGTTCGCGATCATGCGCGCTATCGCCGCCTGCGCCTGCGGTGTCGAAGGCGGGCCAATCTGCGGCGGCTCAACGTGGGCATGCGCCATGCCATCGCGAATCGCAGGCTCTTCACTCGAGCAGCCCAACAACATCACCTCCATGGGGCCGAGGTGTTCGATCGACCGCATGACGCGAGCCGCCTGGCGCACATCCACATCCATGTTCATGTGGCCGACGTACGGCAAGCCCTGGGCTTGGGCCTCGGCACCAGCGGCGTAGAAATTGGCGCTGCTCAGCCCCACCGTCTTGATGAAGTCGGCGCCGTCGGCTTTCTGTTTTTTCACCTGACCACGTGCGGCATCCGGGGTCGGCGCCAACGCATCGGTCAGGATGGTGCCCGGCATGGCCAGCAGAGCTGGGCTGTCGTCGAACTCCAGCTTCTTCTCTTGACGAGCGCGCAGCAGTTCTGGCGATCCGGACATTTGTCGATAGCCCGTGATGCCATTGGAGAGCATCAGCTTGAGCGAAGGTCTCGGGTCGGGCGCGTTGAGCGGGTGCGCGTGCATGTCGAGATAGCCCGGCACGACGAATCGGCCAGCACCGTCCACGCGAACGATGTCGCTCCCACGTGCGATGCTGGCGGCCGAAGCGATGCGCGCGATCTTTCCGCCTTCGATGAGCAGACTCATTCCGGGCGACAGGTTGCCGGTCTTGACATCCACGACGGTCACACGTTCAAGCACCCATGCGCTCGGGCCGCTCGATGCTGCTGCCGTTGAAATGGCCGGCGCCACACACAACGCAACGCCGAGCCGGCAGACCCATGGGGAGGAGAAAATCAACTTCATCATCTGGCGGTGGGCTTGGAAGTGGGACGAGCATCGCTCTCTCGCATGAAAGCGTCGAGCGCATCGTTGAACTTGTCTGAGACCAACTGTGGGAAGTGATGTGGCGTCGCGATGTCGAGGCGTCGTCCACCGCCCACATCAGCAACGGTGTCACACACGATGTCGAACGCACGGCTCCACCCCGCCGACACCACCAACATCGGCACGCCGGCGGCGCGCAAGGTTTCGAGTTGCCGCCGAAGCGTCTTCCCGGACGGCAGCCGAAGCCGCTTGATGGCATCACCCATGCGTTCGAGTTCTGCAGGGCTTGAGCCGCCGCGAACCTCGGGCGGAATGTTTACCAGGCGGATAAAGCCCTCGATGCGCGCAATGGGCGATGTGCTGAAAACCAACGTGCTCACCATGCGCAACCCAAAGCGCAACACCTCCAGCCGATTCATGGCCAGCGCAGCCATGGCCGGCTCAATCAGCGTCAGCGATCGAACGCGGGACGGATCGCGCATCGCTGCATCCAGCGCCACACAGCCGCCGTAGGAATGGCCCACCAGGTGAGCGCCTTCTCCCGGAAGCAGTTGCGCCACAAGTTCACCGTCCAGCGTGGCATCGTCCGGCCGCCCTGGGTCAGGACTGCGCCCATGCCCCGGACGATCGGGCACGAGCAGTTGCCAGCCACGCTGGGCGAGGCCCTGCTGCCTTGAAAAGTGACTATCGCCGCCCAGCGCGCTGCCTTGTGCACTGCCGTGTACCAACACGACGCAAGGGCCATCGGTTCCCCAGCGCACCAGATGCATCGGTGCTGCCGTCGTCGATTGCGGGTCGTCGCGCTTCACGTCTTGACCTGCATGCGGCGAAGCACCGCCAAAGGTGGACTTGTTGTCATTGTCTGTCTCCTTCTCCATGTTCTCTAGATCCTTCGCCGGCATGCTATGAGGCGGTATTCGTCACAAGAAGATGCAAAATATCGAAGCGCGATCAACGATCGGCATCGCGACAGGCAATACCAATGCAAAAGGCCGCCCGAAGGCGGCCTTTGCAATGCGTGTGCCGTGCAGCGTTAGTCGGCAGTGATGCCGGTAGAGTCGACCAGCGCTTTCCAGCGCTTCATGTCGGCGCGGATCAACGCATCGAGCTGCGCGGGCGAACCGGTGCGCGTCTGCAGCCCGAGTGGCGCCAACTCGGCCTTGACCTCATCGCTGTTCATGACTTCCACAAAGTCCTTGTTCAGGCGCGCGACCAGAGCGGGCGGCGTCTTCGCCGGCGCCAGTACGGCGTACCAGGCATCGATGACGTCCATACCCTTGTCGCCCTGCTCACGGAAGGTTGGCACGTCCGGCAGCAGGCTGCTGCGCTGCTCGCCGGTAACGGCCAACAGGCGGACCTTGCCCGCCTGCGCGTAGGACCGCACCGAAGGCACGGAGGCGAACATCAGGTCGACGTGCCCGCCCATGAGGTCAGTCAAAGCGCCTGAAATTCCTTTGTAGGGCACATGGAGGAACGACACGCCCTGGTTGGCCTTGAAGAGTTCCATCGCCAGGTGGTGCGGTGTGCCATTGCCGGGCGTGCCGTAGTTCAGCTTGCCGGGGTTGGCCTTTCCATAGGCAATCAGCGAGCGCAGATCCTTGACCGGTACGGCCGGGTTGACCGCCAGCGTGAAGTTCGCTTGTGCGAGTTCGGCCACCGGCGCGAAGTCACGCAACGGATCGTAGGGCAGGCTCTTGTAGATCGCCGGCGTGATGGTGTGGGTGTTGATGGCCATCAGCAACGTGTAGCCGTCGCCGGCGGCCTTGGCGACCTGACTCGTGCCCAGGTTGCCGCTGGCACCCGGACGGTTTTCAACCACCACAGGCTGGCCCCAGCGCGCCGAAAGCTTGGGGCCGACGATGCGCGCGATCGTGTCGCTGCCGCTGCTGGGCGTGAACGGCACGATCAGCGTGACCGCACGCGAAGGGAATGGTGCGTCTTGCGCCAGCACCGCGGGCGCGGCGGCAACGACAGCGCAGCCAAGCGCGAGGCTGCGAAAAATGCGGGGGGTGTTCATCGGGGGCTCCTGACTGATGCGGGCTCGAGCTTGAGCAGCCGCTCGGCGTTCTTGTGCGCGACCTTGGCGCGGTCGCTTTCGGCGATGGGCAATTGCGAGAACCAGCGCACCGCCTCGGCATTGGATTCGAATGGATAGTCAACCGAAAAGAGAATGTTGTCCCATCCGACGATACTGGCCGTGCACATCAACTCGGGAGTCGAGAAGACACCCGATGTGGTCACGGCGAAATGCTCGATGAACGTGTTTCGCACCGACTTTTTCAGATGCGGCGCCTTCGGCGAGAGCCGTCCGTCGGCCCGCCACAAGGCAAAGGGGAGCAACTCGCCCATGTGCCCGATGACCATGCGCAGACGCGGAAATCGATCGAACACGCCCGACAAGATGAGCCGCAGCACGTGCGTGGCCGTCTCGACCGCATAGCCCCACGCCGCGAATCCCAGTTGCGGGTAGTCCTTGTAGTAGGCATCGAACACTTGCGGATGCGGATTGGACGGGTGCAGGTAGATGGGGACGTCCAGCGCTTGCGCTGCTTCGAAGATGGGCCAGAAGCGCTCGTCGTCCAAGTAGGCGCCGCGTGTATGTCCGTTGATCATGGCGCCCTTGAAACCCAGTCGCTGCACGGTCCGCTCCAGTTCGGCCACTGCAGCCTGCGGCGCACCGGTGGACAAGGTGGCAAAGGCAGCGAACCGCTTCGGGTGCCGGGCCACGGCTTCAGCCAGGTAGTCGTTGGCAGCGCTTGCCAAGGCCGCCGCCTGAGCGGCGTCCTCGATCTCCTGCGCACCGGGCTTGGTGTGCGAAAGCACCTGCAGGTCGATGCCCGCACGATCCATCTCGACGATGCGCATGTCGCCCACCTCGTCCAGGCCCGGCACACGGGAAGGTGCGAGCAGTGCGCGGTCGGTGGCGTCGTAGGTGGCCAGCAGTCCGTCGTAGATGAAGTGCTCTTCCAGTGCGATCAGGCGCACGGGCGGCGGCACGTAGACCTTTGTCAGTTGCGGACCGGCTGCGCTCGGTGTTGTTGGGTCGCTCATGTTGCCTCCTTGGCGCGCTGTGCTTTCGTCGTGGCCGCGGGCAGCGGCTGTTCGTGGTTGATGATGAAGTCCTCAGGCACCGGCGGCCCCCAGACGTAAAGCGAGTCTTCCGGCGGATGGTCGGACGCCGGCCACTCCACGTCGTGCGCGATGTAGTCGATGTCGAAGGAGAACTCGGCAAAGCTCCCCCAAGGATCGCGCACATAGTGAAAGTAGTTGGAGCCCAGCACATGCCGCCCCAGTCCCCAGCCGCGGTCGTAGCCGGCAGCACGCATCTGCTCGGCGCCGCTCCCGACGTCGTCGATGCTGCCCACGTCCCAGCTCGAATGGTGCAGCCCTGGCGCGTGCGACTTGGCAAAGGCCACCAGGTGGTGGTCGCTGCCGTGCGCCCCGTGCAAGAAGGCGATGATGTCTTGCGAGCGATCCGACAGCCTCAGGCCGAGGATCTCGCTGCAAAAGCGCGTCATGCGCGGAACGTCAGGGCTGAAGAACAGCACATGTGACAAGGCGCGCGGCCGCACCTGTCGCACCTGGCTGCGCGCCGGTGCAGCGCCCTGCCCGACCGCCACCCTCAATCGAGATGCTGGGCGACTCTTGGCGCCAGGTGAAACCTTGGGCGCCACGATCAATTGCAGCGGCGTGCCATCAGGGTTGCGCAGCCAAAGTCCCTTGCCATCCGACAACGGGTGTGGCGCGCATCCAAGACCATGGCGATCGATGCGGTCGCGAAATGCTTCCTCATCCTCGGCGTGGATACCGAAGCTGACGAACTCCAATCGCTTGGATGCGCCTCCCGCATGCACCGAGGCCCAGCAATGCGGATGCCCATCGGTGTAGAGATCCAGTCTCTCGCCAACCTGGCGCGGCGCAAGACCGAAGGCCTCATAGAAGTGCCGCGCCTGGGCAAGATCTGGAACGGAAAACACGAAGCGATGCACCGAGTGCACGCCAATGGCGCCCGTGCGGCGAATGGATTCTTCCTTCATGCGGATACCTCCGGCGTCGGCGTGCGACCACTGATTCGCTGCAACAGCGATTGCCCATCGGAAGGCCACGCATCGCCGCGCCAGGCAACGTGCTGATCGGGCCGTACGAGCGTGTAGCGTGCGGGGTAGAGGCTGGCCATGGCGCCTTCCTGCGGTTGCAGCACCGTGAGCGGGAGCGCGCAGGCGACTGCGTCGGCACGGGCAGCATCGAGCGCCTGTGCGTCGGCGTCCGGGCCGGCTACCAGTGAGAAGCCGCTGCCGAAGTGGTCGTACAGCGAGCTTCCGTCGTGCCGCCAGGCATGTGGCGCCAGGCTGCCAGGACGCGAACTGGGCACGTAGTTGATGAAGTCCGTCGGCGGTGCCGGGGTGCCGTCGGACACGATCACCGGCGAAGCTTCGTAGCGGTAGCCCAACACCACGCCCAGCGTCATGAATTCGCGCATCTTGCTCTGGCCGATGCGCTCGCCGATCTCGCGGCGCACCGCTTCACCACGTTCGCCTTCGTCCTCCAAACCTTCGGCCGCCAGTTGATTGCCCAGGATCGCGTGGTTGGCCTCGGCCTCGCCCATCACCCATTCGTGCACGGGGCGGCGTTCGGCCTCGTAGCTATCGAGCAATGCCGGACCGCCCCAACCCTGGAGCACGGCTGCCAGCTTCCAGCCCAAGTCGACACCATCCGCGACTCCCATATTCATGCCATAGCCGCCGAAAGGCGGATGCAGGTGGCACGCGTCGCCCGCCAGGAAGACCCGTTGGTCGCGATAGCGGTTGGCGATCAGGCGGCTGGCCACCCACTCGTCGCTGCTGAGCACCTCGTAGGGAAGGTCGATGCCCGTGGCGCGGCGGATCAACGCAGGCGCGTCCAGGTCCGCCAGCCGCACGCCTTCCTGCACGCGCGTCGGCATGAAGAACCAGGTGTCGCCGCGGTCCATCGGGCCGATCAGACTGGGCATGTCACCATTGACTTGCCAGTACATGATGGCCGGTCCGTGCGGATGGGCCTGTGCCAGGCCGGGGGCTCGAAAGACGATGTTGTAGTTGCGCGAAAGGCCGTACTTGCCTTCCATCTGAACGCCGATCAGTTCGCGCACCGTGCTGCGCGCGCCGTCAGCGCCCACCAGGTATTCGGCGTCCACGCTGAAGTCGCTTCCGCTCGTTCTGTCGTGAAGTTGCGCGCGCACGCCTTGGCCATCCTGCTCCAATGCGCGTAGTTCGCAGTTGAAGCGCAGTTCAACGCCTGGCAGCGACTGCGCATGCGCGCGCATCACCTCTTCCACCGTGTACTGCGGAACCCATTGCGCGTGCTCGGAATACAGCGGGTTGCGGCCGGGCGCGCAGTACATCGCGTTCTCGAAGCGCGCCAGTTCCTTGCCGACCAAGCGTGTGACGAAGACGACATTGGACGGATAGTGGACGCCCAAAGGCGAAGCCGCACGCAACCGATCGGCAATGCCCCATCGGCGCAGATGCTCACGGGTGCGCACGTTGGTCGTCTTGGCGCGCGGCGCATAGCCGACCCGGTCGTTGCGTTCGATCAAGAGGCAGGGCACGCCGCGATGGCCCAATTCGATCGCCAAGGCCAGGCCCACGGGCCCGGCGCCGACGATCAGCACCTGACGGCGTGCTGTCGGTTCGATCATGGATGTCTCTCTCGCTTTTTTTCCTGAATGGGTCGCATCCTAGGAAGCGCCGGCTGATCGCCAAAGATGCCGAAATTGCGCCATCGATGCCTGCAACGCATCGCCGAAAAAGCGCGTGATCCAAGACCTGGGAAAACCCCGGGACGGGTTTGCCCCGTCGTCCGAGCGATTCAAATCTCGAACAATTTGCCCAATTTTGCAAATGAAATGAATCACGATCGACCATGAAACTCAACACCGTGCGCGACTTCCTGGCTGTGGCCGAACGCGGCAGCATGCGTGCCGCCGCGCGGCAGCTAAGCCTGGCACAGCCCGCCATGACGCGCAGCATTCAAGAGCTGGAAAAGGAGTTGGGGGTAGAACTCTTCGAGCGGCGTGCGCGCGGCGTGGCCCTCACGCCCATGGGCGAAGTGTTCCTGCGGCGCGCCCAGGCATTGCGCGCTGAGATGCGTCGAGCGCAAGAAGAGATGGACCAGCTCAAAGGTGAACGCCATGGGCACCTGCGCATCTGCCTGTCGAGCGGAGCGCACATGGCCCTGCTGCCCAACGCACTGCGGCCGTTTCGCCAGCGCTTTCCAAACGTGGCGCTTGAATTCATTGACGCCGTGCTGCCTCGCGTGGAACGTGACTTGACCGACGGCACGCTGGACGTCTACATCGGCCCTTCGTATGACGAAGTACAAGGTGAACTGATTTCAGAGCGCCTGTTCGACAACGAACGGATCGTGCTCGCACGCAAGGGTCACCCGCTTGCCGGCGCCCGTTCGCTGGCCGAACTGGTGGACGCGGAATGGGTGACGACTTCGGTTACCCATCGTGCCGAAGACGAGATCGTTCCGCTGTTCACCGAGCGCGGCCTGGCGCCGCCCAAGATCGTGGTGCAGGGCCATTCCGCACTGACCTTCTTCTTCATGATTGCGTACTCGGACCTACTCATGATGCTGCCCGTTCAGTGGGAGCGTTCGCCGCCGTTTGCCGGCTTGCTCACGCGCATCGACATCGGAGAACGCTTGCTGGCGCCACCGATTTCGATCGTGCGCCGTGCTGCACTGCCACTGACTCCTGCGGGGGAGTACTTCTGCGACATGGTGCGGCGGGCCGCTCTGCACCGCGTGTGAGTTACGGCGAATCAGGCACCACCTACAGCTGCTGATTTGACGTCCAAGTTGATTGAGCGGATGGCGGTATGAATCGCCCGAGATTCGCGGAGGCTGTTTGGCTTGAGTCAGAGTAGAGCCCGTTGATGGTCTCGGCCAAGGCGTTGTCATAGCTGTCGCCGTTGCTGCCCTCTGACGGCTCCTCAGAATACTTGGGCTGCGAACGAGCATAGTCCTTTGGAAGATCGAGTCGACGCTCGTACTCCCGTTACCAACCCTCGAGCGCGTTTTTGGTCGGGTACCCCAATTGACGAATGGTCGCCCTGATGCGTTTGCCGACCGCTTGAACCCTGTCTTCGTATGAATATATGAACTACCTCCTGGCAGTCCAAGTTTTCGCCCACACCCCCCGATTGGGTCGGGCCAACGCAATCGTGCGTGCTACGGTTGGTATTTGCGCTTCGGGTTAGGAGGCGCTGTGCTGCCCCGATGCACGATTTCGATCGGGAAGGACTGGAACAACTCGCAAGGCCGGTCTTCCAGCCTGGCGATGATCTGCGCTGCGGCCGCATCGCCGATCTCGACGATTGGGGTGCGAATGCTGGTCAGCCCCGGCGATTGCGTTGCACCCAGGTCGGTATTGTCGACACCGGTGATCGAAATGTCCTCGGGAATGCGCACGCCAGCAGCGCGGCAGGCGAGCATCGCGCCAACGGCGAACACGTCATTGGTGGCGACCAAAGCGGTCGGGGGCTCAGGTTGATCGAGGATGCGCGTCATCGCCTCTTGCGCCGATTGCAGTGAGATCGGTGCGTACTGAACGCAGCCTTCGTCGAGCTTCAGGCCGGCTTCGACCAAGGCTGCACGCAACCCTGCCCCGCGCGCGCGGGCCCGGTCGTTGCCGGCCACGGGCGCGCTGAGCAAACCGAAGCGACGGTGTCCGAGCTCGATCAGGTGGCGCGCCATGGCGTGCGTAGCCGCCTCGTTGTCGAAGCCGACACTGGGGTGGCGACACATCGGATCGACGCCCCAGGTCAGCACATAGGGGCGTCCGTAGTCCTCAAGCAGCGCAAACAGCGTAGGGTCATGGTCGAGGCCGACAAAGACAAAGGCGTCCACGCCGTGCTGTGCCAGTTGCGAGGCCACGCGCAGTTCGGCGCCGGGGTCGTAGTGCGTCTCGGCAAGGACCAGTGAATAGCCACGCGCATCGAGGCGCTGCTGCAGCGCACTCGTGGTGCGCGCATATAGCGCGTAGTCGAACGAAGGCACCACCGCACCCACCATCTTGCTACGCTGGCTGCGCAGCGAGCGCGCTGCGCCATGCGGCATGTAGCGCAACTTGGCGACGGCGTCGAGCACGCGCTGGCGCGTGACGGGGTCGACGCTCTCGGGGTTGTTCAGGGCGCGCGAGACGGTAGCGGTGGAGACACCGGCCAGTTGCGCCACGTCCTTGGCGCCGGTTCGTGGACGGCCCTCGCGCGAGTTGGCAGCCTCGGGCGCTGGAGTGGATTCCGGAGGATGCATGCAGCGATTCTAGGTGGGTTTCTCGCCTGCAATCGATTTCAACTACGACCGTGCATTCCGGGGGAAAACACCACCTCTTAATTGCTGACAAGCCTGAACATGGCTGCTAAATTGCTTGTGCAATCGATTACATCGTCGCTGCATTCAGCGGTCGCGGCAGCACTTCGGTGCACGCCTTCCATTTCCCAAAGAGACTGGAGACACACCTTGCGCCAACCACCCGCTTCACCCGACATTGCCCAACCCGGCCGCCGCTTGGCCATACAGAAGGCCGCTGTCCTGAGCGCGGCCGCCGTCGCTTCGCCGTGGCTGCTCAGCCCGGCACGCGCACAGGGGGCCGACCTCGCGCCCTACCAGGCCGCCAAGATCAACTGGCGCCAGGCCGAGGGCGAGTCGATCACCGTGGCCGTGATCCCTGCCAGCTACTTCAACAACCTCGAAACGCTCGTGCCGCAGTTCGAGGCGCTCACCGGCATCAAGGTGCGCATCGAGAAAGTGCCGCCCGGTCAGATCCGGCAGAAGGCCACGCTGGATCTTTCGGCCAAGACCGGCACCTACGCCACGCATGCTGCGGATCCCATGTACTACCCGCTGTACGTGGCCAACAAGTGGGTGGCGCCGCTGGACCAGTTCCTGAACGACAAGACGCTGACCGATCCCGACTGGTTCAAGTACGACGACATTCTCAAGGCGTGGCGCGAAGCCGATTCGGTGGATGGCAAGCCCTACGGCATTCCCTACGACGGCGAGGTGACGGTGCAGGTCTATCGCAAGGACTTGTACGAGGCCAAAGGCCTCAAGCCGGCAAGCACCTTGGATGAATTGGTCGCCAATGCGAAGGCACTGAACGACCCCGCCAACAGGATGTACGGCCTGGCGCTGCGCGGCTTTGCCGGCGCCGGGCAGAACATGTATGTCTACCCTTCGCTGCTGCACGGCTTTGGCGGAAAGTGGTTCAAGGGCAAGGCCATCGACGTGAATTCGCCCGAGGCCGTGGCCGCACTGCAGTGGTACGTGGAGACGCTCACGCAGTACGCCCCGCCAGCAGTTCGCAACTGGAACTGGCCCGACATTGCCGACGCGTTCTCCCAGGGCACTCTGGGCTGCTACATCGACGCGCATTCGTCCGCAGCCGTCATCACCAACCCCGAGAAGTCCAAGGTGGTCGGCAAGATCGCCTATGCGCGCTGGCCCAAGGGGCCCAAGGACAAGTGCGTCAGCTCGATCTGGAACTGGGGCTTCCCCATCAATGCCGCTCTGGGCGACAAGGCAAAGAAGGCCACGTGGCTCTTCATCAGTTGGGCGGCGTCGGCCGAGACACAGGCGCGAACGTCCTGGAAGTTCAACGGGCCCGCACAGCGCTCGGGCATCAATCGCACGTCGCTCTGGCGCTCCAAGGAATTCGCAGACGCCATGAAGGGCGCCGGCGACAACTTCATCAACGCTGCGCTGGAGTCGCTCGAACAGGACACCGACGTCGAATGGCGCCCGCGCGTGCCGCAGTGGCCTGCCATCGGCGAGACCATGGCGACCGGCATCCAGGCGGCGCTGGTCGGACAGAAGAAGCCCAAGGAGGCGCTCGACGAGGCGCAAGCCCGCATCGCCGAAATCATGAAGGGCTGAACTCAGTGCAGACGGCCATGGCTCCCCTGCCCGCGACCGCCTCGCCAACTCGGGCAGGCACCAGCGCGCGCACGCTGGCCGTGCAGGAGCGGAGATTCGCGCTGTCCTTGCTCGCGCCGGCGCTTGTGCTTCTCCTGCTGGTGACCACAGTGCCGCTGGTCTACCTCGCATGGAACAGCACGCAGCGCATCAATCTCGGCATGCCGTGGATGTCGGGTTTCGCCGGCCTGGACAACTATGCGCGCATGGGCAGCGACCCGCGCTTCTGGAATTCGCTGTGGCTCACGCTGGTCTACACGGCCAGCACGGTGGTGCTTCAGGTGCTGATCGGCTTGTCGCTGGCCCTCCTGGTCCTGCAGATTCCGAAGGGACAGGGTGTGCTGCGCATCGGCGCGATCCTGCCGATCGTGCTGGCACCTGTGGTGGTGGGCCTGTTCTGGCGCACCCTCGTCCTGGCGCCCGATTTCGGCCTGGTGGATGTCGCAACCCGCGCGCTCGGGTTGGGCAGCCACAACTGGCTGGGCGACCCGCAACTGGCGCTGATTGCCACCATCGCCATCCACACGTGGCAATGGACACCCTTTGCCTTCCTGGTGTTGCTGGCTACGCTCTCGACATTGCCGGCCGACATCTACGAAGCGGCTCGACTGGATCGAGCCGGCCCCTGGCAGCGCTTCTTCTACATCACGCTGCCGCTGATCCGGCCGGCGGTGGTCATGGTGCTGATCATGCGCATGATGACCGCGCTTTCGGCATTTGCCGCGATCTATGCTGCCACCGGTGGCGGCCCAGGGTCGGCAACAGAGATCCTCAACCTCTATGCCTACCGCACGTCGTTCACCGAGTTGAACATCGGCTACGGTTCCTCCCTGGCGATGGTGCTGCTGGGCATCACGCTGGCGGTGTCGTACTTCATGTTCCGGCTGAGAAAGGGCCGCTCATGAATACGCGCGAAAGCCGGGACGCGCTTCGACGTGCCGCGCTGTGGGTGGTGGCGCTGTTGTTGCTCGCGGTATGGGCGTTTCCGGTGCTTTGGGGGCTGCTCACCTCGTTCAAGACCGAGCGCGACGTGCTGGCCTACCCGCCCAAGGTGTTCTTCACGCCCACGCTGGACAACTATCGGGAGGTGCTGTTCGGCGCGTCCTCGATCGTCGCCAACCTGTGGTCGAGCATGGTGCTCTCGGCCTGGACCACGATCCTGACGATGCTGTTCGCGGTACCTGCGGCCTATGCGCTGGCGCGCCTGCGCTTTCCGGGCAAGCGCGCTTCAGGCTTCTATGTCCTGGCCACGCAGATGCTCCCGCCGGTCGGCCTGATCATCCCGTTCTACCTGGTGCTCCAGAAGGTGGGCGGCCTCGACAGCTACAGCGGCCTCACCGCGATCTACCTGACCTTCTCGCTGCCGTTCGCGGTCTGGCTGATGGTGTCGTACTTCGAGGACATTCCCTTCGAGATGGAAGAGGCCGCCCTGCTCGACAGGGCCGGGCGCCTGCGCACGTTGTGGTATGTGATCCTGCCGCAGGTGCGCGGGGGCATCGCGGTGACGACCATCTTCGTCTTTCTCAATGCCTGGAACGAATTCCTCTTCGCCGTGGTGCTGGGAGGCAACCAGGTGCGGCCAGTGACGGTCGCCATGTACAACTTCATTTCGCTGGAGCAGACCCAGTGGGCGCGCCTTGCGGCGGCGGCCATGCTGGCCATGGCGCCGGTGATCCTGATCGGGCTGTTCGCGCAGCGTCACATCGTCAAGGGGCTCACGTTGGGCGCCGTCAAGGGAGGGGGTCGTCGATGAGCCGTCAAGGAAGCGTCCGCATGAAGGGCGTCGTCAAGAAGCATGGCAGCTTCACTGCCTTGCATGGCATGGACCTGAACATCGAGCCTGGCGAGTTCTTCGCGCTGCTCGGCCCGTCCGGCTCGGGCAAGACCACCACGCTGCGGATCCTGGCGGGCCTGGAAGAAGTCAACGCCGGCAATGTCTGGCTCGACGATGTCGACGTCACCCATCAGCAACCCGGCGAGCGCGACGTGGCCATGGTGTTTCAGAGCTACGCGCTGTACCCGCATATGACAGTTGGCCAGAACATCGGCTTTCCGTTGAAGATGATCGGCATGCCCGCGTCTCAGATCGAGGTGGCGGTCAAGGAATCTGCCGCAAAGGTCGACATCGGACACCTGCTCGATCGACGGCCCGGCCAGCTCTCCGGCGGCCAGCAGCAGCGCTGCGCGCTCGCGCGCGCCATCGTGCGCAAGCCCAGGCTGTTCCTGCTGGACGAGCCGCTGTCCAACCTGGACGCGAAGCTGCGCGTGGAGACGCGGCTCGAGTTGCGGCGCTTGCAGCGCTCGCTGGGCGTCACCGCTGTCTACGTCACGCACGACCAGGAAGAAGCGATGACGGTGGCTGACCGCGTGGCCGTGTTCATGGAAGGCCGTCTCATGCAGATCGGCACGCCCAAGGAGATCTTCCTGCGTCCCGCGACCGTGGCCGTGGCCGGCTTCATCGGCACGCCGCCGATGAATCTGCTGGATGCACATCTGTCAGGCTCGCAGGTTTCGGTCGGCAATGCCGTATTGCCGGTCGCCGGTGGCGTCACTGGCGAACGCGACATCACGCTGGGGGTACGTCCGGGCGACCTGCGGCTGGCCGACCACGGCATCGGGGCGCAGGTTGAGTACGTGGAGGATCTGGGCGACAGCTTGGTCGTCAACCTGCGTATCGGCGACCGGCGCGTCAAGCTGAAGAAGGATCCCAGCGGGCCGGCACTGGCCGAAGGCCAGCCGGTTCACCTGAGCTTCGCGCCCGATACGGCGCACCTGTTCGACCGCGCGAGCGGCGAGCGGATCTGACTATCGTCGGCCGCCGCTTCCCTCGCCCATTCAGCCATTCCTTTCGCGAGCCACTCATGAGCACCTCCGCCAAGAAGCCCAACGTCCTGCTGATCCTGAACGACGACATGGGCTATTCCGACATCGGCTGCTACGGCGGCGAAGTCATGACACCCAACCTCGACCGCCTGGCCGAGCATGGCCTGCGCTTCTCGCAGTTCTACAACACGGCGCGGTGCAGTCCCTCGCGCGCATCGCTGCTCACCGGATTGCATCCGCACCAGACCGGCATCGGCATCCTGACCTACGACTTCGGGCCGGAAGGCTACGCCGGCAACCTCAATCGCCGCTGCGTGACGATTCCGGAAGCACTGAAGGCCAGTGGTTACCGCTCCTACATGAGTGGCAAGTGGCATGTGGCCAGCAACCTGACCGAGCCGACAGACGCCTGGCCGATGCAGCGTGGCTTCGACGAGTTCTTCGGCACCATCATCGGAGCCGGCAGCTTCTACGATCCGAACACACTCACGCGCGGCAATACAAACGTCGAGCATGAGGCTTCGGCGGACGAGAGCTGGTTCTACACCGACGCAATCAGCGACGAGGCCGCGCAATTCGTGCGCCAGCACGCCAGCGAGCATCCCGACAAGCCGTTCTTCCAATACGTGGCGTACACCGCGCCGCACTGGCCGCTGCACGCGCATGACGAGGACATCGCCAAGTACAAGGGCCGGTTCGACGCGGGCTGGGACGAACTGCGCACCGCACGCCTGGCCCGGCTGGTCGAATCGGGAATCCTGAAGGACATCTGGCCACTGACGGATCGCGACGAGACCCAACCCCCCTGGACCGAGGCGGATCACAAGGCGTGGCTGTTGCGTTGCATGGAGGTGTATGCGGCTCAGATTGACCGGATGGACCAGGGCATCGGCCGCATCCTCAAGGCACTGGAGGAAACCGATCAGTTGGACAACACCCTCGTCATCTTCCTGGCCGACAACGGCGCCTGCGCCGAGGACATTCCGGAGCATGTGACCGTGGACGAACTGGTCCACAAGCTTCGCATCGCCAAGTCGCACACCCGCAAGGGAGAGCCAGTGCACTTCGGCAACAACCCGCAACTGATGCCCGGGCCGGAGAACACCTACCAAAGCTACGGCACCGCATGGGCCAACCTCTCGAACGCTCCGTTTCGGCTCTACAAGCACTGGATCCACGAAGGGGGCATCTCAACGCCGCTGATCATGCACTGGCCGAAGGGCATTGCCCACCGAGGTGAAGTTCGGCACTCGCCGGGCTATCTGCCGGACATCATGGCCACCATCCTGGACATCACCGCGACCCACTATCCCGAGCACGCCGATGGCCAGCCGATAGACCCGCTCGAAGGCCACAGCCTTCAGCCTGCCTTTGCAGGCGATGCAATGGATCGCCCGCCCATGTTCTGGGAACACGAGGGCAATGCCGCGGTGCGCATCGGACAGTGGAAGCTGGTGCGCAAGTTCCCCGGCGAGTGGGAGCTCTACGACATGGAAGCCGATCGTACCGAACTCAACAACCTGGCCGCACAGCACACAGAGCGCGTTGCGGACATGAAGGCCCGGTACGAGGCATGGGCGAAGCGCTGTGGCGTGATACCGCGCGAGAAGATCCTGGAATTGATGCGCCAGCAGAAGTCACCGCCGGCATTCTGGGAGGAAGATGTGGCAAAGGAGCAGTGAATCGCCCCCAAGCTTCGAGGCGGCTCAACACTCTGAGAGGATTGAGCCATTAGCAAGTCGAACAAGTTCTTGCCCGAGGTACGTGAGCGCGCGGTGAGGATGATGCAGGAGCACCGGGGGAATACCCGTCGCTGTGGGCGGCCATCGAGTCCATTGCGCCGAAGATTGGATGCGTTCCGCAGACCTACCTTGTACGAATGGGTCAAGCGTGCCCCCAGGTCGACACTGGCGTGCGTGAAGGCATTACGAGCAGCGAGGTCCTGCGGATGAAGGGGCTGGAAGAGCGCCCACATGAAAAAAGCCTGCTAGCGTTGCGCTAGCAGGCTTTCTTTGTGGTTACTGGTAGGACGTACAAGATTCGAACTTGTGACCAACGGATTAAAAGTCCGCTGCTCTACCAACTGAGCTAACGTCCCACACTTTTGCTCTTTTACCGCGTCATGCGCAGCAAAGCCAAAGATTATAACGTGCTTGCACGTGCGATTCGATCGATCACCCAACCTGCTGCACATTGACCGAAGGTGGCGGTGACCGCCACCACAGAGCCATAGCCGTGGCAGTTGAGCGTGCCGTCGCCACCCGCGTCAACGGCGCACGAGGCATCGGGCGGTGCTACGGCCTCACGACTGAAAACACAGTCCACACCCATCTTCTTGCCTTCGCGCGGCGCGTCAAATTGTTTGCGCAGCCGCTGGCGCACCTGTGCAAGCAGCGGGTCGTGCGTGACTTGCGACAGGTCTTCGATGTCCACCTTGTGCGCGAGTCGCTTGCCGCCCGCCGCGCCGACCGTCACGAACTCTGAGCGATTGGCCGAGTCCGCGGTCTTTTGCTCTCGCGACCATTGAGCCAGCGCAAGCTTGGCCTTGACCTGGTCGCAACAGTCGATCACGGCACTGACGTGGCCTTGGTTGGCCTGTGCCTTGGCAAGAAGCTCGAGCCAGTTGCCCGGCTCTACGAAATCATCGATGGCCAACACGCTGCAAGCGGGATTGATCTGCGAGATCCGCTCGCGCATGGCCAGCACCTTGGCCTGTCCCACCGTGCTATCGAGCGCGTGAATCTGCCGGTTGATGTTGGACTCGGAGACGTGATCCAGGTCGATGAGCGTCAGTCGCCCGACGCCACTGCGCGCCAGGGCTTCGGCCGTCCACGAACCAACACCGCCGATGCCCACGATCAACACATGCGCGGCCCTGACCTGCGCGGCGCCCTGCACGCCATAGAGGCGATCAAGCCCTGAGAAGCGCCGCTCCAGGTCGGGCGCCAGCGAAAGCGCCGCTTGCTGGAGCGAAGCGGCGTCTGGTTGTTTCGCTTGCGCGGTCATGGGGGCCATCGGTTGAATGCGTCGGGCGCGCGCCGAGCCGAACGGTCGGCGCGGGCACGTCGCTCTTTACTTCAGGCGTGCCAGCCGTTCCTTGCCGGCGGCGGCGGCTTCCGAATTCGGATAGGCCTTGCTCAGGTCTTCCAACGTGCGGCGAGCACCCTTCATGTCCTTCAGCTCGATCTGGCAGTTGGCGATGGACAGCACGGCTTCGGGAGCCTTGGCATGGTCCGGCGCCAGCGACAGCATGGAGCGGAAGTTGGCGATGGCCTCGTTGTAGTTGCGCGTGGCGTACTGTGCGTTGCCCAGCCAGAACAGGGCCGAGGGCGTGTAGCCGCTCTGCGGATAGCGCTTGACGAAATCGGCGAACGAAGTCTGCGCCTGCGCGAACTGGCCAGCCCGGAAGATGCCCAAGGCTGCGTCGAAGTCGGCCTTTTCTTTCGGGTCGGCATTGAACTCGCGACCGTCCACGTTGACCGATGACGGACCGGCCGCCTTGGCGGCTTCGGTCTGCTTCTGTTGCAGGTCCGACAACGCCTTTGTCAGCTCTTCGTTCTTGCCGGTCATGCGCTGCAATTCGCCGCGCATGGCTTCGATCTGCGTCTGCAGATCGAGCAGGCTGCGGCGCAACTGCTCGCTATCTTCCGTCGAGCGCTGGCGCATGGTCTCGACCCGCTGCCGCAGATCGAGAATGGCGCGACGCGCCTCTTCGTCCTCGAACAAGGCGGCGTTCGCGCCAGCCGTGGCGCTCACGAGTGCGGCAGCCAGAACCAGCTGCCGCCAGGCGAGGCGCGGTTTCATCGACGGTAGACGATCTCGGCGCGGCGGTTCTGCGCCCAAACGTCTTCACCCGTACCTTGCGCCGCGGGCTTCTCCTTGCCGAAGCTCACCGCTTCGATCTGCGAGTCGTTCACGCCCAGGAGGGTGAGCGCACGGCGCACAGCCTCGGCACGCTTCTGGCCCAGGGCCAGGTTGTACTCGCGGCCACCGCGCTCGTCGGTGTGGCCTTCGATCTGGATGGCTCGGCTGGGGCTGGCCTTGAGGAAGCGGGCATGGCCATCGATCACCGATTGGTATTCGGGCTTGATGGTGTAGCTGTCGTAGTCGAAGTAGACGATGCGCGCCACGCCGACCGGGCCGGCCGCGTTCATCGCATTCGGATCGACCGTGACGGGGGCCACGCCACTGGCTGAACCGCCGGCGCCTCCCTGGCCGTCGGTGACCGGCGCTTCATTGAGCTTGGTGCTGGAACAGCCCGCGACGAGCGCGAGGGCAGCCAGGGAAAGGATTGCACGATTCAACATTCTTGAACTCCTCTGAGTAGATTTCTGCGTCATTGCTTCTGGAACGGACCCCAGTCCGGCTCACGGATGTCTCCCGCCTGCCCCGCCAACCGCGCCTTGATCTTTCCGTCGAGTGTGGTGGTCATCAATGCCTCGCGCCCTTGCAGGTTCGTGGCATAGACGATCAATTTACTGTTGGGCGCGAAGCTCGGGCTTTCGTCCGAGCTGGTATCGGTGATGGCGGTGGCGGTGCCGCCGGCAAGGTCCATGACGTAGAGCTTGAAGGCGCCGCCGACTCGCGAGATGTAGGCGAGCCAGCGTCCATCGGGACTGATGGCCGGGGAGATGTTGTAGCTGCCGCTGAATGTGACGCGCTCGGGGTTGCCGCCGCTCGTGCCCATCCGGTAGATCTGAGGGGCGCCCCCTCGATCGCTGACGAAGTAGATGTAGCGTCCGTCCGCGGAATAGACGGGCTCGGTGTCGATCCCCGCGCTCTGCGTCAGCCGCTTGGGCTCGCCCCCGCTGGCTGGAATCGTGTAGAGCTGCGAGCCACCGTCGCGGCTGAGCGTGACGGCCAGCGTACTGCCATCGGGCGACCAGGCCGGCGCGCTGTTGGAGCCCTTGAAGTTGGCCACCAGTCGGCGCTGTCCGCTGGAGACGGTGTGCACGTAGACCACCGGCTTGCGCGACTCGAACGACACGTACGCCAGCTGGTTGCCGCTGGAGGACCAGGCCGGCGAGATGATCGGCTCCGGGCTGTTGAGCGCAGCCTGGGCGTTCTCGCCATCGGCATCGGCCACCCACAACGCGTATCGGCTGCCTGTCTTGGTGACATAGGCAATGCGCGTCGAGAAGATGCCGCGCTCGCCGGTCAGTTTCTCGTAGATGAAATCGGCGATGCGGTGCGCTGCCAACCGCAGGTCGGCTTGCGGCACGGTGTAGCTTTGCCCACCCAGGTCTTGGCCCTTGACCACGTCCCACAGGCGGAAACGCACCGAATAGCGGCCATCGCCCATGCGCTGCACGCTGCCGACGGCCAGCGAATCAGCAGTGCGCTGGCGCCACAGGTTCAGGTCGGGGCGCGAGTTCTCGTCGAGCTGGTCGCCCGAAGCGTCCACGCCGCGGAACTGGCCGCTGCGCTCCAGATCGGCCTTGATGATGGCGGAGATCTTCTGCGGTGATGAGCCTTCGCCGGCAAACGGCGCGATGGCGATCGGCAATTGCGTGAGGCCGACGCCGCTCACCTCGACTCTGAATTGAGCCAAGGCCGGGACGACAGGAGAGATTGCAAGAGCCGCCACGAGAGCGCGGCGAGAGACTGGGAATGCAGAAGGAGTCGTTTGAAATACTGGCAACGGCTTTTTCATGCGTATCGATGAGGGTTCGGAGCGAGAAAAGTTCCACTCCGGCAATTGCCGCCAATGGTACACAAGCTCCCGGAGGCCTCGTCACAAGTTGTAGAAGTTGCGGTGCGATCCTACAGGGGCGCCCGTAGAATTCTCGCGCATGCAGTCCCCCTCCCCCGCGGCCGATCCCGCCGCGAGTCTTTCCCTTCCCAAACGCCTGGCCCGACTGGCCGTCTGGTTCGTCGGCTCCAAACGCTGGTGGGCTTTGGGCGTGGGCGCCGCCTTGATCGCGGCGCTGACCGAGCCCCTCATGCCTGCGCTGGTCAAGCCATTGCTCGACCACGGCTTCTCCGGTGGCCTCGAGCTTTGGATGGTGCCTGCGGCCGCGATCTCGCTGTTTGCGGTGCGCGGCATGGCGCAGTTCACGTCGCAATATGCGTTGGCCCGGATTGCGAATGAAGGCATGCACGCCTTGCGCAGGGTGCTGTTCTCACGCCTCATGGACGCCGAGCTGGCGCTCTTCTCCCGCCAATCGGCCAGCGCGCTTTCGAACACCGTGGTCTACGAGATCCAGGCTGGTTCGATGATGCTCGTGCAAGCCATGCTGGGGCTGTCGCGCGACGGCTTCACGCTGGTGGCGTTGCTGGTCTACCTGATCTACCTGAACTGGAAGCTGACCCTCATCGTCGGACTGATGGTGCCGGGCGTGGCCTGGGTGATGAAGGTGTTCTCCAGGCGCCTTTACCACCTCACGAAGCTGGGACAGAAAACCACCGACGAACTGGCCTACGTCGTGGAGGAAAACGTGCTGGCCCACCGCATGGTGCGGCTGCACGGCGCGGAAGGCGCCCAGAAGGATCGCTTCGACAAGCTCAGCCAACTGCTGACGCGCCTGGCGGTCAAGTCAACGATCGCGTCGGCCGCCATGACGCCGATCACGCAGTTGCTGGCCTCGATCGCCCTGTCGGTGGTCGTGATGATCGCGCTCTGGCAAAGCGGAGACCAAGGCCTGACGGTGGGCGGCTTCGTCGCCTACATCGCAGCCATGGCGATGCTGATCGCGCCGATCCGGCGCCTCTCCGACATGGCCACACCCATCTCGCGAGGCCTGGCAGCACTCGAGCGTGGCCTGGGCATGGTCGACACGGTGCCGCGCGAAGGGCAAGGCAGCTTTTCGGTCGAACGATCCGAGGGGCGCATCGAACTGCGCGGTGTGGTGGTCGGCTACCGCGGCGAGGACGAAGCGCGCGCGCTCGACCGCGTCGACCTGGACATCGCCCCCGGCGAGGTCGTGGCACTTGTCGGCCCCTCGGGCTCCGGCAAGACCACCCTCGTCAACCTGCTGCCGCGTTTCGTGCTGCCCATGTCGGGGCAGATCCTGCTCGACGGCCATGACATCGCGCAGTGGAACCTGCAGAGCCTGCGCTCGCAATTCGCGATGGTCAGCCAGGACGTGGTGATGCTCAACGACACGCTGGCCGCGAACGTGGCGCTGGGCGCATCGATCGACCGCGAGCGGGTGCAGTCTTGCATCGAGGCGGCCAACCTTTCCGCGCACGTGCAAGGCTTGCCTGAAGGGATCGACACCATCCTCGGCCACAACGCCACGCAACTCTCAGGCGGGCAGCGCCAGCGCCTGGCCATTGCACGGGCGCTGTACAAGAACGCGCCCATCCTGCTACTGGACGAAGCCACGTCCGCGCTGGATACGGAGTCAGAGCGCCTGGTGCAGGAAGCGCTGGCGCGTCTGATGCAGGGACGCACCACGCTCATCGTGGCGCACCGCCTGTCGACCATCCAGCATGCCGATCGCATCGTGGTCATGGACCATGGCCGCATCGCCGAGCAGGGCAACCATGCCCAATTGATGGCCTACGACGGTTTGTACGCGCGGCTGCAGACCTTGGCGCAACGCAGCGCCGAGCCCGCGCAGGAAGTGATGCTCTGACGGCTAGAGCAGCACGATGTCGTACTGCCCCTGCCCTATCGCCTGCTCGGCCTGAAGCGAGATCGGCTTGCCGATGAAGTCGGACAGGCCTGCAAGGTGCTGGCTTTCCTCGTCCAGGAACAGTTCGATCACCTGCGGCGACGAGACGATCCGGAACTCGCGCGGCGTGAACTGCCGCGCCTCTCTCAGGATCTCGCGCAGCACGTCGTAGGCGACGCTGCGCGCGGTCTTGACGATGCCTTGCCCGCCGCAGGAAAGGCAGGGCTCGCACAACATGTGGGCCAGCGATTCGCGGGTGCGCTTGCGCGTCATCTCCACCAGTCCCAGCTGCGAGAAACCGCCGGCGGTGGTCTTGACCCTGTCGCGCGCCAGTTGCTTGCGGAATTCAGCCAGTACCTGCTCGCGATGGTCGTCGCGGGTCATGTCGATGAAGTCCACGATGATGATGCCGCCCAGGTTGCGCAGGCGCAATTGCCGCGCGATGGCCTGCGCGGCCTCCAGGTTGGTCTTGAACACCGTGTCGTCGAAATTGCGGGCGCCGACGTAGCCGCCGGTGTTGACGTCGACCGTGGTCAGGGCCTCGGTCTGGTCCACCACGAGGTAGCCGCCGGACTTGAGGTCGACACGCCGACCCAGCGCACGAGCGATTTCCTCATCCACGGAAAACAGGTCGAAGATCGGCCGCTCACCCTTGTACAGCTGGAGCTTCTCGGCCGCCTTGGGCATGAACTCGCGGCCGAACTTGAGCAGCACTTCATGCTGCTCGCGCGAATCGATGCGGATGCTCTGCGTGTCTTCGTTCACGAGGTCGCGCAGCACGCGCTGAAGCAGGCTCAGGTCCTGGTGCAACAGCGACACCGGCGGCTTGATGCCCGCCATCTCGCGAATGCGAAGCCAGGTCTTGCGCAGGTAGGCGATGTCTTCGGCCAGTTCGGCGTCGGACGCATCCTCGCCATTGGTGCGAAGAATGAAGCCGCCCGTGTTCGTGGGCACCACCCCGTTGTTCTCGGCGGCGGCCGCAGCCTGGCCCAGCGCCAGCATCCGCTGTCGCAGCGCCTCGCGCAGGTCGTTCGGAATCTTCTGCGACACGCCGATGTGATTGTCCTGCGGCAGGAAGACCAGCAGCCTTCCAGCGATGCTGATCTGCGTGGACAGGCGCGCACCCTTGGTCCCGATGGGGTCCTTGATGACCTGGACCAGCAACGACTGCCCCTCGTGCACCAGACGCTCGATGGGCACGGCCGGGCCATTGCGCTCGCGATGATCGCGATCGGGCGTGGCGGCGCTGTTGGCAGACCTCGACCCCGGCGCAAACGGCGCAATGATGTCGGCGACGTGCAGGAAGGCCGTGCGCTCGAGCCCGATGTCGATGAACGCGGACTGCATGCCCGGCAGCACGCGCGAGACCTTGCCGAGATAGACGTTGCCCACGAGGCCCCGTTCGAGCGTGCGCTCCACGTGGAGCTCCTGGACGGCGCCCTGCTCGATGACGGCAACCCGTGTCTCCTGCGGCGACCAGTTGATGAGTATTTCTTGCATGGTCAAAGCCTGAAGCCCGCCCCGCGCAGCAATTGCGCGGTCTCGAACATGGGCAGCCCCATGATGCCTGAATAGCTGCCGCTGATGTGCTCGATCATGGCTGCCGCCCGCCCCTGCACCGCGTACGCGCCGGCCTTGCCCATCGGCTCGCCGCTGGCCACGTAACTGGCGATCTGGGCGTCGCTCAGCACGCCGAAGCGCACCCGGGACTCGCTCAGTGCGGTCAGGCGCTTGCGCCCGCTCTGCAAGGCTATGGCCGTCAGCACGCGATGCGTGCCGCCTGAAAGCGCCTTGAGCATGCGGCGCGCGTCGTTGCCGTCTTCCGGCTTGCCCAGAATCTCGCGACCCAGGGCCACGGTGGTGTCCGCGCACAGGATGGGCGCTGCCGCCAACTCGCGCCTGCGATGCCGCGCCACGGCGGCGTCCAGCTTGAGTGCGGTGACCCGCTGGACGTAGGCCGCGGGTGCCTCGCCGGCGCGAACCGCCTCCAGGGCCTCGGCGTCTTCCTCGTCCGAAAGCGCCACCAGCAAGTGGTGCATCACGCCCAGTTGGTCGAGCAGTTGCGCTCTGCGGGGGCTTTGCGAAGCCAGATAGATGAAGGCAGGCGAAGCGCTCATTCTCGATGGTAGGGATGGCCGGCGTTGACCGACCAGGCACGGTAGAGCTGCTCGACGAGCAGCACTCGCACCATGGCGTGCGGCAGCGTCAGGTCGGACAGGCGAATGGATTCGTGCGCGGCGGCGCGCAGTGCCGGATCGAGTCCGTCCGGCCCGCCGATGACCAAGGCGACATCTCCGCCCTCTTCCTGCCAGGATTTGAGCCGACCCGCCAGTTGCTGAGTCGTCAGGCGTGCGCCGCGCTCATCGAGCACGACGAGCCGCATGCCCTTGGCGATGGCCGCCTCGATGCGCGAGCGCTCGGCCGCGTAGAGCGTTTCGAGCGTCTTGGAGCCACGAGGCTCGGTCTTGACCGCTCGCAGTTCCAGCTTCAGTTCGGGAGGGAAGCGCTTGGCATAGTCGTCCCAGGCGGTCTGCGCCCAGTCGGGAACACGCAGCCCGACCGCGACGACCAGCAGCTTCATCGGCCGCTGGCGGCCGTCTTGCGCGCAGGCGCCTTGCGGGCTGCGGTCGTCTTGCGGGCAGCCGTGGTGGTCTTGCGTGCCGGGGTCTTCTTGCCCGCCACCGGCTTGCCGATCACCTTCTGCACAGGACCTGCCGCCGGCTTGGGAGCAGCGCGCTTGCGGCTTGCCGCGCCGGAGCGGGTCGACGAGGCGGACTTCTTCGCGGCAGGCGTCTTGGCTGCCGGCGTGCGTTTGGCGCTCGCGCCCTTGCCTGCGCTGCTGCGGGCAGCCTTGGGCTCCGCGCTATCGCGCACGGCGGCCTGAGGCCTGACCGGCTTGGGGGCACCCAGTTTCACGCGAACAGGCTTTTCGCCCCAGATGTCTTCGAGGTGGTAGTACTGGCGGATGGCCGGCTGCATGATGTGCGCCACCGCGGCACCGCAGTCGACGATGATCCATTCGCCGTTGTCCTCGCCCTCGGTGCGCGGCTTGGCGAATCCGGCTTCGCGCACGGCGTCGCGCACGCTGGCGGCCAGGGCCTTGGTCTGTCGGTTCGAAGTGCCGGAGGCCACGATCACGCGCTCGAACAGCGGTGACAGATCCTCCGTGTCGAAAACCTGGATGTCCTGCGCCTTGACGTCCTCCAGGCCATCGATGATGGCCCGCTGCAATTTCTGGGTGTCTTTCTTGGCGGCGGATTCAGAGTTCATCAGGTGTTCGCATAAAGGTGGTGTAGATCAATATAGCGCGCAACGGCGGGCGGAACCAGACTGGAGAGGTCTTCGCCGCGCGCTGCGCGGGCACGGATGTCGGTGGCGCTGATTTCCATCGCGGGCAGTTCGATGGTCCAAAAGCGTGCGCCGCTTGGGCGTCCCGTCAGACTGTCGGGGTCGAATGCCGCGCTGCGGCCTGCAGGATCAGGACGCTGTGCTACACAAACGATAGCGAGCGCCAGGATCTCCTGCCAGCCGTGCCAGGTGGGTAGCGCACGCGCCTGGTCGGCACCGAGCAACAGCATCAATTCTGCATCAGGACGTTGCAGACGCATCTCGCGCAGCGTATCGAGCGTGTAAGTGGGGCCGCTGCGGCGGATTTCGCGGTCGTCGACCACCGCCCCAGGCAAGGCTTCGAAAGCCAACCGGGCCATGGCCAGGCGATGCTCGGCGGCGCTCAGGCCATGCGCCTTGTGCCATGCCTGCCCGGTCGGGAAGATCCGCAGTTCGTCCAACTTCAACTGGGTGATCGCAGCAAGGGCCAGCGCCGCATGGGCGTTGTGCGGCGGATCGAACGCACCACCGAAGATGCCGATGCGGGCAGCGGCCTCGTCGGCCGGGCCTGCGGGATTCAAAGCCATTCGCGGCGCACCAGGAAATCGCTATACAGGCGAGCCTCCGGCGAACCCGGCTCGGGCTCGCGCTGGTAGGACCAGCTGGCCAATGGAGGCATGGACAGGAGGATCGATTCGGTCCGCCCCCCCGATTGCAGTCCGAAGTGAGTACCGCGATCCCAGACCAGGTTGAATTCGACGTAGCGGCCGCGGCGGTACAACTGGAATTCGCGCTGCGCCTGTCCGTATTCGGCGTTCCGACGCCGCTCCACGATCGGAAGATAGGCTGGCAGGAACGCATTGCCTACGGCGCGCAGCATCTCGAAGCTCCGCTCGAAGCCGAGTTCGGAAAAGTCGTCGAAGAAGATGCCGCCGACGCCGCGTTGTTCGTTGCGATGACGCAGGTAGAAGTAGTCGTCGCACCAGGTCTTGAAGCGCGGATACTTGTCGTCGCCAAAAGGGGTCAGCGCGTCGCGGCACGTCGAGTGGAAATGCCGGGCGTCGTCTTCGAAGCCGTAATAGGGTGTGAGGTCCATGCCGCCGCCAAACCAGCAGACCGGCTCGCCCCCTTCGGGCAGCGCAGCCAGCATGCGGACGTTCATGTGGACCGTGGGCACGAAGGGGTTGCACGGGTGAAACACCAGCGATACCCCCATCGCCTCGAAGGCGACGCCGGCAAGTTCAGGTCGGTTCTGCGTGGCCGATGGCGGCAGCTTGGGGCCGCGCACCTGCGAGAAACCGCAACCGGCCCGCTCGAAAAGCTCGCCGCCTTCCAGGATGCAGGTCAGTCCCTCGCCTTGAAGCTGCTCCTGAGGCGCCTTTCGCCATGCGTCGCGCTTGCAGGCCTTGCCATCGGCTGCCTCTACGGCCGCCATGATGCGCTCCTGCAACTCGCGCAGGAACTGGCCGACCGCAGCGGGATCCGTTCCCTGCATCAGTTGGCTGGGCCGCGCGCCTGCACCGCTCGATACCCGATGTCCTTGCGGTACTGGGCGCCATCGAACTGGATCCTGGAGGCCACTTCGTAGGCCCTTTGCTGAGCCAGCTTGACGCTGTCGGCCAGCACGGTCACGCACAAGACTCGCCCGCCGCTCGTGCGCAGTTCGCCGCTGTCCATGGACGTGCCCGCATGGAACACCACGGCTTGAGGCGTCTCGGCCGGGATCCCGGAGATCCGGTCGCCTTTGCGCGGATCCAGCGGATAGCCCGCAGCCGCCATGACCACACCCAGGGCGATGTGACGGTCCCACTGCAGATCGACCTGGTCCAGCGTGCCTTCCACGCCGTGCATCAGCACTTCGTACAGGTCGGACTTGAGCCGCATCATGATCGGCTGGGTTTCCGGGTCGCCCATGCGGCAGTTGAACTCCAGCGTCTTGGGGTGACCCGCGCTGTCGATCATGAGGCCCGCGTACAGAAAGCCGGTGTAGGGAATGCCGTCCATTTCCATGCCGCGCACGGTCGGCAGGATGATCTCGCGCATGACGCGGGCATGGATCTCGGCGGTCACCACGGGCGCCGGAGAATAGGCGCCCATGCCACCGGTGTTCGGCCCCTTGTCGCCGTCGAGCAATCGCTTGTGGTCCTGGCTGGTGGCCAGAGCCACCACATTCTTGCCGTCGCACATCACGATGAAGCTGGCTTCTTCGCCGGCGAGGAATTCCTCGATCACGACACGAGCGCCACCGTGGTTGTGGGAGACGCCGAACTTGTTGTCCAGCAGCATGAAGTCGATGGCTTCGTGCGCCTCGGCCACGGTCTGGGCAACGACCACGCCCTTGCCTGCGGCCAGCCCGTCCGCCTTCACCACGATAGGCGCGCCTTCCTGGTCGACATAGGCATGCGCCGCCGCAGCGTCGGTGAAGGTTTCGTACTTCGCCGTCGGGATCTTGTGGCGCTTCATGAAGTCCTTGGAGAAGGCCTTCGAGCTTTCCAATTGCGCGGCCGCCTTGGTGGGGCCGAAGATGCGCAGGCCATTGGCCCGGAACTCGTCCACCACGCCAGCAGCCAGCGGGCCTTCGGGGCCGACCACGGTGAGCGCGATCTTTTCTTTCTTGGCCCAGGCGCACAGCTTGGCCGGATCGGTGATGTCGACCTGCGTATAGCGCGAGTCGCCTTCCGTGCCGCCATTGCCGGGAGCGACATAGACGCGGCTCACGCGCTCGCCTTTTGCCAGGCGCCACGCCAGTGCGTGTTCGCGGCCGCCGCCTCCGATGACCAATACCTTCATGCGCGCGCCTTATTCATCCAGGGAAGCGTTGTGATAGACGTCCTGGACATCGTCCAGGTCTTCCAATGCGTCCAGGAGCTTTTGCATCTTCTGCGAATCCTCGCCCTGGAGGTCGATCGAGTTCTCGGCGCGCATGGTGACCTCGGCCACCTCGGGCTTGAGGCCAGCGGCTTCGAGCGCGTTCTTGACGGACTCGAAGTCGCCCGCGGCAGTCAGCACCTCGATGGCGCCGTCATCACCGGTGACGACATCCTCGGCGCCCGCTTCGAGCGCCACTTCCATGAGCTTGTCTTCATCCGTACCCGGAGCGAAGAACATCTGCCCGCAATGCTTGAACTGGAAGGCCACCGAGCCTTCGGTGCCCATGTTGCCGCCGTACTTGTTGAATGCGTGGCGCACTTCGGCCACCGTGCGGACGCGGTTGTCGGTCATCGTGTCGACGATGATGGCCGCACCGCCGATGCCGTAGCCTTCGTAGCGGATTTCCTCGTAGGTCACGCCCTCGAGGTTGCCGGTGGCCTTGTCGATGTTGCGCTTGACGGTGTCGGCCGGCATGTTGGCGGCCTTGGCCTTTTCGACCGCCAGACGAAGGCGGGGATTGGCATTGAGGTCGCCGCCGCCCTGGCGTGCCGCGACCATGATTTCACGGATGACTCGTGTCCAGATCTTGCCGCGCTTCTCGTCCTGCCGGCCCTTCCGATGCTGGATATTGGCCCATTTGCTGTGTCCGGCCATGGCTTTTCTTTCTAGCTTTCTTTCGTTTCAAGGCAAGCTTCGATCTTACTTGGCCGGCGGCGTACCCAACGCGGAGGATCACAGATTTTCACAAGGGGGAATCTGCGCATAATCGGTCGATGCAGAACCCGCCCACGCCGACCGGCTCGTCCAACCTTGCGCCTCATGCGCAGCTGTCCGACTACTACAAGGACGAGTCGGAACACCGGGCCTTCCTCCAGCGTATCTTCGATGAGACAGCGCCCGACTACGAGCGCATCGAGCGGGTGCTGGCGTTCGGCTCGGGCCGGTGGTATCGCCGCAAGGCCCTCGAACGCGCGGGCCTCACCGCCGGAATGCAGGTGCTGGACGTCGGCATCGGTACGGGCATGGTGGCGGCCGAAGCGCTGGCGATCATCGGCCCGACTGGCAAGCTCGTGGGCGTCGACCCCAGTCCCGGCATGATGGGCGAAGTGCACCTGCCCGGCGTCGAGCTGGTGCAGGGCATGGCCCAGGCACTGCCCCGCCCCGATGCCAGCTGCGATTTCCTCAGCATGGGCTACGCACTGCGCCACATCGACGACGTGACGGCGTCCTTTGCCGAGTTCCATCGCGTTCTGCGGCCGGGCGGCCGTCTGGTCATCCTGGAGATCACGCGGCCGCGCACTTCGCTGGGTATGTCGGCGCTCAAGCTCTACATGCGCAGTGTGGTGCCCTGGGTCGCCAGGCTGGCCGGCCAGAAGAAGGATTCGGCCGAACTGTGGCGCTACTACTGGGACACCATCGAGGCGTGCATTGCGCCCGAAGCGGTGATGCAGGCACTGCGCAATGCCGGATTCCGGGATGTTCGCCAACATCTGGAACTGGGCATATTTTCCGAATACACCGCGAGCAAGGCCCCGTGAGCGTCTCCGATACCTTGAGTTTTTCCCCGCTGCAGGTTCGTCGCCTGCCTTTGAGCCAGCTGCGCGGCAGCATCGATGCCTCATTACCTGCACTGGGCGCCCTGGCCTATGGCGAAGGGGGCGGCGCCGACTGGATCGCCCCGGTCGAGGCCACACCCCTGGGCTCCGCACCCGCAATGGCCGACCTTTGGCAAGCCGGCGCCGAACTGCGCAGCGGCTGCGCAGGCGCTGCGCGTTGGCGGTCAGACGGCCAATGGAGCCTGGGCATGATCGAGCTGCACGAGCAGCGCCAGGGCGACCTGGAAGAGCTGGCCTACCAGGGCTACCGCCAACTGTTCGACGCGCTCAAACAGGCAGGCACGCCCCACCTGCTTCGACTGTGGAACTACCTGCCGCGCATCAACGAGGACGGCGGCGGCCTCGAACGCTACCGGCAGTTCAACGTGGGACGACAGCGCGCCTTCACCGACGCCGGGCTGGGTGTGCTCGAAGGCGCACCGGCGGCTTGTGCCCTGGGCGTGCACCGCGGCGGCCTGTCGATCCGCTTCCTGGCCGGGCAACGTGCGCCCGTTGCCATCGAGAATCCGAGACAGGTCTCCGCCTATCGCTACCCCTCGGACTACGGCCCACGTCCTCCGCTCTTCTCCCGTGCGGCACTGGCCGAACTGGGTGACGATCAACTGGCGCTTTTCATCTCGGGCACCGCCAGCATCGTGGGACACGCCAGCGTGCATCCGGGCGACGTGGCCGAGCAGACGCGCGAGACGCTGCGCAACCTGCAGGCGGTGCTGGACGCCGCGCATCGTCGCTGCGACGCCCGCTACTCACTGGACGAGCTGCACCTCGTGGTCTACGTGCGGCACCCCGCTCAGGCCCCGACCATCCGCGACGTCCTGGTCAAGGCCCTGGGCCCGCAAGCCCCCGCCCTGCGGCACGCGGTGTTCCTCGAAGCAGATATCTGCCGCCACGACCTGCTGGTCGAGATCGAAGCCCATGCCGTGGCGTCCGGGGCGCTCTCGCGCTGAGCAGCAAGGGTAGAAGATGCCGAACCTTGTGCGTGGCGCCGGGATGTACGCCCTGTTGCTGTTTCTCGGCCTGATCTCGCTCATCTGGAACCTGCTGGCGCTGCCCCTTCACCTGTTGCCCGAGCGCCAAGGCCGCGCCGTGGGGCGCGCCGGCATCGCGTATGGCTACCGGCTGTTCTGGTCGGCGGCCCAGGCCTGCGGCCTGATGCAGATCGACGACCACTGCCTGGACGTGCTGCGCAACGAGCGTGGCCTCATCATCGTGGCCAACCACCCCACCATGCTCGACGCGCTGCTGCTGGTGGCACGGCTGCCGCGAAGTGCCTGCATCATGAAAGCGAGCCTGCTGCGCAACATCTTCCTGGGCTCGGGGGCGAGGCTGGCGCGTTATGTCAGCAACGCATCGGCGCGCATCATGATCCGGCAGGCAGTCGCCGACTTGCGATCCGGCGGGCAACTGGTGGTCTTTCCGGAGGGCACCCGCACGGAAACACCACCGCTCGACACCTTCCGGCCCAGCGTCACCCTGATCTCGCGCATGGCGCAGGCGCCCATCCAGACCGTCTTCATAGAAACCGACACGCCCTACCTGCGAAAAGGCTGGCCCATCGGACGCGTCCCGCCCCTTCCGATCCGGTTCCGACTGCGGCTGGGCCGGCGCTTTTCGCCAGAAACCAACGGCAACAATCTTCTGGCCGAACTTGAACGCTACTATCGCGAGTCCCTTGAAGAGCGCGCCTTCGACGCTCCAGATGCATGCCCCAACCAGAACCTTCGCGTACCCACCTCGTCCTGATTCCCAGCTACAACACCGGCGAACGATTGTTCTCGACCGTCGCCGCTGCGCGCGCCCAATGGGCGCCGGTATGGGTGGTGATCGATGGCAGCACCGACGGTACCGGTGAGCGCCTCCAGACCATGGCGGCGCAAGACCCGGGCCTGCGCGTGTGGTGCCTGCCCACCAACGAGGGCAAGGGCTCTGCCGTGCTCCATGGCCTGCGCGAAGCGCATGCGGCGGGCTTCACCCACGCCCTGACCATGGACTCGGACGGGCAGCACCCGGCCGATCTCATCGCCGAATTCATGCGACGCTCACAGGCGCGGCCCGAAACCATGGTGCTGGGCAAGCCCGTCTTCGACGCCAGCGCGCCGTTGCTGCGCGTGCGCGGCAGGCGCATCTCCAACACCTGGACCCAGGTCGAGACGCTGTTCGCCGGCATCGGGGATTCGCTGTATGGGTTTCGCGTGTATCCGGTTGCCGAGTTGCTGTCCATCATGGAGGCGCAGCAATGGATGCGCCGCTTCGACTTCGACACCGAAGCCGTGGTGCGTCTGGCGTGGCGCGGCGTGAAGCCTGTGGACGTGGACGCACCGGTGAAATACCTCAAGCCCGAGGAAGGCGGTGTCTCGCATTTCAACTACGTGCGCGACAACCTGCTGCTCAGCTGGATGCACGTGCGCCTGATGCTCGGCTTCGTGCTGCGCCTGCCGGTGCTGATCGGGCGGCGCCTTTTGCGCCTGCCACCGTTTCAGGCCTGACCCCGCCCCGGAATCGCCGCCAGGCGCGACGATGGGCGGTCAATGGCCCAGTTGCGCCCAGGCCTTGTCCAGCCGCTTGATGCTCACCGGCTGCGGTGTGCGCAACTCCTGCGCGAAGAAGCTCACCCGCAACTCCTCGAGCAGCCAGCGAAATTCTCGCAGCCGCTCGTCCTGCACGCCCTTGCGCTCCGCCACGAGTCGCCAATAGCGCGACTCCTGCGGCCGCAGCTCGGCAAGCTTCTGGGCATCGCGGGCTGGATCGGCGCGCAACTTCTCCAATCGCAAGACGATGCCCTTGAGGTAGCGCGCGAAGTGCTGCAACTGCGTCCACGGCGTGTCCGCAATGAAGCGCTTGCCGACCAGCCGCTGAAGTTGCTGCGCCGCATCCTGCACCGATTCGGGCTGAACTTTCGTGTCCTTGATCTTGCGAGCGGCTTGCGCATATTCGGCAAGCACGACGCCCGCCAGCCGCGCGATCTCGTTGGCGATGAGCGTGAGGCGGCCGCGCCCCTCTTCCAGCCGACGCGCGAACGACGCCGCGTCGCTCGGCAATGGCTCCAGCAGAAACGCGCGCTCCAGCGCCACGTCGATGATCTGGGCCCGCAATTCCTCCATGGTGCCCAGCGGCATGAAGGCCATCGCCATCTTCTGCAGATCGGGGATGTTCTTCTCCAGATACTTGATGGCGTCGCGAATCTGCAGCGCAAAGAGCCTGCGCAGACCGGCGCGATGGCGCAGCGCGGCCACCTCGGGCTCGTCGAAGACTTCGATGCGCACGGCGTCGCCATCGTCCACCAACGCGGGAAAACCGATCAGTGTCTGGCCGCCGCGTCGCAGTTCCATCAATTCAGGCAGTTCGCCGAACGACCAGTCGGCGTAGCGCCGATCGGCTTGGCCGGCAGGCGCGTTGCTCTTGCCGGCGGCATCCGGCTTTGCCTCAGCCCCGGAACGCGATGCGACCGGCGCTGCCTTTTCCGTCGCCACGGATGGCGCTTGCGCGGCTTTTCTGGCTTGCAGGCCCGCCAGCGCCTGGAATGCGCCCCGCGCCTTGGTACCGAGCTCCGAGCGCAGCGCGCCCAGGTTGCGGCCAATGCCCAGCTGTCGCCCATGCTCGTCGACGACCCGCAGGTTCATGAACAGGTGCGGCGCCAGCATCTCGAGCTTGAAGTCGGCGCGCTTGACGTCGAGCCCGGTCATCTCGCGCACATGGCGCAGCAAGGCATCGGTCAGTGAACCCTTGCCAAATTCCTCCGGCGTGCCCAACAGCCCGGTCAGCTTGGAAGCGGACTCGGGCAGCGGCACCAGCCGTGCGCGGGGCTTTTGCGGAAGGCTCTTGAGCAGCGCCTGGATCTTGTCCTTGAGCATGCCTGGCACCAGCCATTCGCAGCGCTCTTCGGCAACTTGGTTGAGAACGAACAGCGGCACCGTCACGGTCAGGCCGTCGCGGGCGTCGCCCGGCTCGTGCAGGTAGGTGGCCGCGCAATCGACCCCGCCCAGCTTCACCGTCGGTGGAAAGGCCTGGGCCGTGATGCCGGCGGCCTGATGGCGCATCAACTCCTCGCGGGTCAGATGCAGCAGCTTCGGCTGCTCCCTGGAGGCGGCGCGCCACCAGCGTTCGAACTGGTCGCCACTGGCCACGTCCGCGGGCACCTGTGCGTCGTAGAAGGCGAAGATGAGCTGCTCGTCGACCAGCACATCCTGGCGGCGCGACTTGTGTTCGAGCTGCTCGACCTCGCGCACCAGCTTGCGATTGGCCTGCAGGAAGGGCAACTGGCTGTCCCAGTCCTGCGCGACGAGCGCCTCGCGGATGAACACCTCGCGGGCACCGGCCGGATCGACCTGCGCATAGTCCACGCGGCGGCCGCTGTAGACCACCAGGCCATAGAGCGTCGCACGCTCGAAGGCGACGACGCGCGCTTCTTTCTTCTCCCAGTGCGGATCGAGCACCTGTCTTTTCAGCAGATGGCCCGCAGCCTGTTCAATCCAGCGTGGTTCGACGTTGGCGATGCCGCGCCCGAAGAGGCGCGTGGTCTCCACCAGCTCCGCGCAGACGATCCAGCGCCCCGGCTTCTTCTTCAGGTGGGCGCCGGGATGCCGGTGGAACTTGATGCCGCGCGCACCCAGGTATTCGCCGGAGCCCGCGCCCTCCTCGTCCAGCTTGCAGCCGATGTTGCCCAGAAGGCCCGAGAGCATCGACAGGTGCAGTTGCTCGTAGGTGGCCGGCTGCTGGTTGAGCCGCCACTTGTGCTCGGTGACCACCGTCAGCAGTTGTGAATGCGTGTCGCGCCACTCGCGCACCCGACGCACGTTGACGAAGTTCTGGCGCAGCAGCTGCTCGTACTGCCGGTTGCTCAGCTTGTGCCGATCGCCCTCCTGACCGTGGCCGCCACGGGCCTCGTGGATCCATTGCCAGAGACGCAGGTAGCCGCTGAACTCGCTCTTCTCGTCATCGAACTTGGCATGCGCCTGGTCGGCCTGGGCCTGTGCTTCCAGCGGACGGTCGCGCACATCCTGCACCGACAAGGCTGACGCGATGACCAACACCTCCTGGAGCGCGCCGCGCGTGCGGGCTTCGAGAATCATGCGGCCGACCCGCGGGTCGAGCGGAAGTCGCGCCAGTTCGGCGCCGGTGGGCGTCAATTCGTTGGCGTCGTCGACCGCACCCAGTTCGCCCAGCAACTGGTAGCCGTCGGTGATGGCCCGCTTCGACGGCGCCTCCAGAAACGGAAAGCGCTCCACATCGCCCAGGTGCAGCGACTTCATCCGCAGGATGACCCCGGCGAGCGAACTGCGCAGGATCTCCGGGTCGGTGAAGCGGGGGCGCGCCTTGAAGTCATCCTCCGCGTACAGCCGGATGCAGATGCCATTGGCCACGCGCCCGCATCGGCCGGCGCGCTGGTTGGCCGCAGCCTGGCTGATCGGCTCGACCTGCAATTGCTCGACCTTGCTGCGCAGGCTGTAGCGCTTGACCCGGGCGGTGCCCACGTCGATCACGTAGCGAATGCCCGGGACGGTCAGCGACGTCTCGGCCACGTTGGTGGCCAGCACGATGCGGCGGCCGGCGTGGGCCTGAAATACGCGATCCTGCTCGGCCTGCGACAGGCGTGCGAAAAGCGGCAGGACCTCGGCATTGCGCAGCAGGGGCTGGTGCGCGAGGTGGCGCCTGAGATGGTCGGCGGCTTCGCGAATCTCGCGCTCGCCGGGCAGGAAGGCGAGGATGTCACCCGAGTCACGCGGGTCGCGCCACAGTTCGTCGACACCTTCGGCGATCGCATCGTTGACGTCGTGGTCCCGCGATTCCTCGAACGGTCGCCAGCGCATCTCCACCGGATAGGTCCGGCCCGAGACCATGATGACTGGCGCCGGCACGGGCTCGGCCGCGCCGGGCCGGAGCGAGGCGAAGTGTCGCGCAAAGCGGTCCGCGTCGATGGTGGCCGACGTGACGATCACCTTGAGATCGGGCCGCCGCGGCAGGATCTCGCGCAGGTAGCCGAGCAGAAAGTCGATGTTCAGCGAGCGCTCGTGCGCCTCGTCGATGATCAGCGTGTCATAGGCCTTGAGCAGCGGATCGGTCTGCGTCTCGGCCAGCAGGATGCCGTCGGTCATCAGCTTGACCGATGCGTCGCGCGACAGGCGGTCCTGGAAGCGAACCTTGTAGCCCACCACCTCGCCCAGCGGCGTGTTCAGCTCTTCCGCAATCCGCTTGGCCACCGAACTGGCTGCAATCCGGCGTGGCTGCGTGTGTCCGATCAGGCGGCCTTTTCCGGGCGCGGCATGGATCCGCCCGCGCCCCAGGGCAAGCGCGATCTTGGGCAGTTGCGTGGTCTTGCCCGAGCCGGTCTCGCCGCACACGATGACGACCTGGTGAGCTTCGATGGCGGCGGCAATCTCGTCGCGCCGGGCGGAAACCGGCAGCGCGTCGGGGAATTCGATCTTCAGTGCGGGCGGGGAGACAGTGGTGTCAGACAAACGAAATGGCCGGGCGGCAAGCCCGGAAGAAAAGCTTCGTGGACAATCGCGGGATTATCCCCGCCCGACGCTTGCGGCGTGGCGGATTGCCGCCGGCCCCACTGTTCCCAGCTGCATGTCCACTGTCTTCAACTTCACCTTCGTCCCGTGGTTCCGGTCGGTCGCGCCGTACATCCACATGCACCGCGGCAAGACCTTCGTCGTGGCCATGGCGGGCGAGGCCATCGCCGCCGGCAAGCTGCAGGCCATCGCCCAGGATCTGGCGCTGATCCAGAGCATGGGCGTGAAGGTCGTGCTGGTGCACGGCTTCCGGCCGCAGGTGAACGAGCAGCTGCGCGCCAAGGGGCACGAGGCGCGCTACTCGCACGGCATTCGCATCACGGACGAAGTGGCGCTCGACTGCGCGCAGGAGGCCGCCGGCCAGTTGCGCTATGAGATCGAAGCCGCCTTCAGCCAGGGCCTGCCCAACACGCCGATGGCCGGCGCCACGGTGCGCGTGATCTCGGGCAACTTCATCACCGCCCGTCCGGTCGGCGTGGTCGACGGGGTGGACTTCATGCATTCGGGGTTGGTGCGCAAGGTGGACGTGGCCGGCATAAGGCGTGCGCTCGACTTCGGCGCCATGGTGCTGCTGTCGCCCTTCGGTTTTTCTCCCACTGGCGAGGCCTTCAACCTGACGATGGAAGAGGTCGCCACCAGCGTGGCCACGGCCATCCAGGCCGACAAGCTGATCTTCCTGACCGAGGTGGCCGGCATCGCCCAGGACCCGAGCCAGCCGGCCAGCGAAGACAACCCCATCGACACCGAACTTCCGCTGGCGGACGCCAAGAAGCTGCTGGCCTCGCTGCCCGCGCCCCAGCGCCCGACGGACACCGCCTTCTATCTGCAGCACTGCGTGAAAGCCTGTGCTGGCGGCGTCGAGCGCAACCACATCATCCCGTTCTCGGTGGACGGCTCGCTGTTGCTCGAGGTGTACGTGCACGACGGCATCGGCACCATGGTGGTCGACGAGAAGCTCGAAAGCCTGCGCGAAGCCACGGTGGACGACATCGGCGGCATCCTGCAACTGATCGAGCCTTTCGAACGGGACGGCACCCTGGTCAAGCGCAGCCGGACCGAGATCGAACGCGACGTCAACCTCTACACCGTGATCGAGCACGACGGCGTGATCTTCGGCTGCGCTGCGCTCTACCCGTACCCCGAGGCGCGAACGGGCGAAATGGCCGCGCTGACGGTCTCGTCGCAATCGCAGTCGCAAGGCGACGGCGAGCGCATCCTCAAGCGCGTGGAACAGCGCGCCAAGGCGATGGGCATGGAAAGCATCTTCGTGCTCACCACCCGGACGATGCACTGGTTCATCAAGCGCGGCTTCAAGCAGGTCGACCCGGAGTGGCTGCCCGAGGCGCGCAAGAAGAAATACAACTGGGATCGCAAGAGCCAGGTGCTGGTCAAGCGGCTGGGCTGATCGGCTCTTTGCCCGGCGCGCAGTGCCCGGGCCCCGCGCCGCATCCGGCAACGTTGTCGAATCGTTGCGCCTACGTGCAGTGGCCGATAATCGGCGGCATGAATCCCCTGCTTGCCAAGCTGCAGCCGTACCCTTTCGAGCGGCTGCGGCAGCTGTTCTCCGGCGTCACGCCGGACCCGGCCTTCTCGCCCATCAGCCTGGGCATCGGCGAACCGCGCCATGCTACCCCCGGCTTCATCAAGGACGCCCTCACCGCCGGCATGGGCGCTCTGGCCGTCTACCCTGCCACGGCGGGCGACCTGAAGCTGCGCCAGTCCTTCACCCAATGGCTGCACAAGCGCTACGGGCTTGACCTCGACCCCGCCACCCAGGTGCTGCCGGTCAACGGATCGCGCGAAGCTCTGTTCGCGCTGGCCCAGACGGTGGTCGACGGGCGGCGCGAGCCTGCGCCCTATGTGCTGTCGCCCAATCCGTTCTATCAGATCTACGAAGGCGCGGCCCTGCTCTCGGGCGCCGAGCCCTACTACGTGCCCAGCGTGCCGTCGCGCAACTTCGCGGTCGACTGGGCCAGCGTGCCCGAAGACGTCTGGAAGCGCACCCAGCTGATCTTCGTCTGCTCGCCCGGCAACCCGACCGGCGCCGTCATGCCGCTGGACGAATGGAAGCGGCTTTTCGACCTGTCCGACCAATACGGTTTCGTCATCGCCTCGGATGAGTGCTACAGCGAGATCTATTTCCGAGACGAGGCGCCTCTCGGTGGCCTGGAGGCCGCCAAGCGCCTGGGCCGCGACGACTTCCGCAATCTGATCGCCCTGACTTCGCTGTCCAAGCGCAGCAACGTGCCCGGCCTGCGCAGCGGCTTCGTGGCGGGTGACGCGGCCATCATGAAGTCGTTCCTGCTCTACCGCACCTATCACGGCAGCGCCATGAGCGGCGCCGTGGCGGCGGCCAGCGTCGCCGCCTGGGGCGATGAGTCGCACGTGGTGGACAACCGTGCCCAATACCGCGCCAAGTTCGCCGCCGTCACGCCACTGCTGGAACCCGTGCTCGACGTTCGACTGCCCGACGCCAGCTTCTACCTGTGGGCCGGCGTGCCCGCAGCCTGGGAAGGCGACGATGCCGCCTTCGCTCGCGCCCTCTACGCTCAATACAATGTGACGGTCTTGCCGGGCTCCTACCTGGCGCGCGAGGTGAACGGCGTCAACCCCGGCCGAGGCCGAGTGCGCATGGCCCTGGTGGCCGACACCGCCGAATGCGTCGAAGCCGCCCGGCGCATCGTCCGCTTTGTGCAGCAAGGGCGCTGATCGCCCGCCCGCCAAATCCAGTTTCAACCTCCATCATCAACATGACCCAGCAACTCCAGCAAATCATCGACGCCGCGTGGGAAGACCGCGCCAACATCTCGGCCGCCGAGGCTTCCAAGGAAGTGCGCGATGCCGTCGAGCACGTGATCGCCGAGCTCAACAACGGCCAGTTGCGTGTCGCCACGCGCGAGTCCGTGGGCAAGTGGACCGTGCACCAGTGGATCAAGAAGGCCGTTCTGCTGTCGTTCCGTCTGCGCGACAACGAGCAGATCACCGCCGGCTCGCTGGGCTTCTACGACAAGGTGCCGACCAAGTTCTCGCACCTGTCGGCCAGCGAGCTGAAGGAAGCCGGCGTGCGCATCGTGCCGCCGGCCGTGGCGCGCCGCGGCAGCTACATCGCCAAGGGCGCGATCCTGATGCCCTCGTACGTCAACATCGGCGCCTACGTCGGTGAAGGCACGATGGTGGACACCTGGGCCACCGTGGGTTCGTGCGCGCAAGTGGGCAAGAACGTGCACCTGTCCGGCGGCGTGGGCCTGGGCGGCGTGCTCGAGCCGCTGCAGGCTGGCCCGACCATCATCGAAGACAACTGCTTCATCGGCGCACGCTCCGAAGTGGTCGAAGGCGTCATCGTCGAAGAGAACTCGGTGATCGGCATGGGCGTGTACATCGGCCAGAGCACCCCCATCTTCAACCGCCAGACGGGCGAGATCACCTTTGGCCGCGTGCCCACCGGCAGCGTCGTCATCAGTGGCGGACTGCCCAAGACCACGGCAGGCGGCGTTGCCTACAGCACCTACTGCGCGGTGATCGTGAAGACGGTCGACGCCAAGACGCGTTCCACCACGTCGCTCAACGACCTGCTGCGCGACTGAGTTTCGGGCGCCGCCATGAGAACCAATCCATTCGTTCTCCTGGCGGCAGCTGACAAGGATGGTCCAGGGAGGATGGGCACGGCGATTGCAGCCCGAGAAAGATTGCCAAAAAACGTCACCTCGAGGAGAAAGACCGCATGAGCACCATGGAGCGCATCCTTCGCCTGATGGCCGAGCGCAAGGCTTCGGACATCTACCTGTCGGCCCACGCACCGGCGCAGATCCGCATCAACGGGCAATGCCTGCCGATCAATGCCCAGGTCCTGCCGCCCGAGGCGCCTCTGTCTCTCCTGTCCGAAATCGTTCCCGCCGAAAAGGTGGACGAACTGAAAAAAAGCGGCGAGCTCAACACCGCGGTCGCCCTCGAGGGCGCGGGCAACTACCGCATCAGCGCATTGCGCCAGCGGGGCACCTATGCGGTCGTCGTGCGACACATTCCGGCACGCATCCCCTCCTTTGATGAGCTGAGCCTGCCACCAGTGCTCAAGACGCTGGTGATGGAAAAGCGCGGGCTGATCCTGATGGTGGGTGCCACCGGCGCCGGCAAGTCGACGACGCTCGCCTCGATGCTGGATTACCGCAACGAGAACGCCAGCGGCCACATCCTGACGGTCGAAGAGCCGATCGAGTACATCTACACCAACAAGAAGTCGCTGGTGAACCAGCGCGACATCGGCAGTGACACGCAGTCGCTGAAACTGGCCCTGAAGAACGCGCTGCGCCAGGCACCCGATGTGATTCAGATCGGCGAGATCCGCGACCGCGAGACGATGGACGCCGCGATCGCCTACGCCCAGTCCGGCCACTTGTGCGTGGCCACGCTGCATGCGAACAACGCCTATCGCGCGCTCAACCGCATCCTGAGCTTCTACCCCGTCGAAGTGCGCCCCACCCTGCTGGGCGACATGGCGTCGGCCATGCGCGCCATCGTCGCGCAGCGCCTGTTGCGCACGCCCTCGGGTTCGCGCGTGCCGGCGGTCGAGATCATGCTCAACACCCAACTGGTGGCCGAACTGATCGAGAAGGGCGACCTCTCCGCCGTCAAGGAGGCCATGGAGCAATCGCTGGCCGAAGGCTCCCAGACCTTCGAGGAAGACATCGCCCGCCTGATCATCAACAACCAGATTGACCGGGCCGAAGGCCTGGCCAATGCCGACTCACCCACCAACCTGATGTGGCGCCTGCAGAACCGCAATGCGCCGGCCAACGCGCCACGCCAGGAAGAACGCGCCCTGCTCGACCAGGTGGAGGAACCGACCTTCACCGAAATCACGCTGGACGTGAAATTCTGACCCTGCCGAATGCCCCGTACGCTGCTCCTTGCCGAAGAACTCATCGCCCTTTCCTCCGTCACGCCCGAGGATGGCGGTTGCCAGACCCTGATCGGCGAGCGGCTGGTACCGCTTGGCTTCGAACTTGAAACCATCGCCAGCGGCCCCGACGACTTCCGCGTGACCAACCTGTGGGCGCTGCGCCGTTCGGCCCATCCCGCGGCGCGCACCCTCGTCTTCGCCGGGCACACCGACGTGGTGCCTACCGGCCCGCTGGAGCAATGGACGACGCCGCCCTTCACGCCCAGCCATCGCGACGGCAAGCTCTACGGCCGTGGCGCCTGCGACATGAAGTCCTCGCTGGCCGCCTTCGTCGTGGCCATCGAGGAACACCTGGCGCAGCACCCCGAACCGCAGTTGAACATCGCGCTGCTGCTGACCAGCGACGAGGAAGGCCCGGCCGTCGATGGCACCGTGGTCGTATGCCGCCGCCTGGCCGAACGCGGCCAGAAGATCGACTACTGCATCGTCGGTGAGCCGACTTCGGTCGAGCGCTGCGGCGACATGATCAAGAACGGCCGCCGGGGCACCATGAGCGGCCGACTCACCATCAAGGGCGTGCAAGGTCACATCGCCTATCCGCACCTGGCGCGCAACCCGGTTCACCAGTTCGCACCGGCGCTGGCGGAGCTGGTCGCCATCAATGCGGCCGGCGGCTGGGACCAGGGCAACCGGTTCTTCCAGCCCACGAGCTGGCAGATCAGCAACTTCCACGCGGGCACCGGCGCCAGCAACGTCATTCCCGGCACTGCGGTGGTGGACTTCAACTTCCGCTTCTCCACCGAATCGACGCCCGAATCGCTGCAGCAGCGTGTGCAGGGCGTGCTAGATGCCCACGGGCTCGACTACGAGCTGAAATGGACCGTGGGCGGACTGCCCTTCCTCACGCAGCCGGGCACGCTGGTGTCGGCCGTGCAGCAGGCCATCCGCGACGAGACCGGCATCGACACCGAAATCTCGACCAGCGGCGGGACGAGCGACGCCCGCTTCATCGCTCAGATCTGCGAGCAGGTGGTCGAACTCGGGCCGGTCAACGCCAGCATCCACAAGATCGACGAGCACATCGCCGTCGCGGACATCGAGATGCTGAAGAACATCTACGCCCGCACCCTGGCCAGGCTGGGCCCGAACGCGTCGGACGCCGCGGCATGAGCACCGTCATCGAACTGGTCGACGAGGCAGCCCGCGAACTGGAAGCCGCGAAAGTCGCCTTCGGCCACGGCACGCAGAACGCCTTTGACGAAGCCGCCTGGCTGGTGTTGTGGCGGCTCAGGCTGGGCCTCGACGCGCTCGAGGAATCGGCCGAGCGCGAGGTTGCCGAAGCCGACGCCGCCAAAGTCAGGGCGCTGGTGCGCGAGCGCATCGAGCGGCGCGTGCCGGCCGCCTATCTCACGCGCGAAGCCTGGCTGCAAGGCATTCCCTTCTACGTCGATGAACGCACCATCGTGCCGCGCAGCTTCATCGCGGAGTTGCTCGCCGACGGCAGCATCGACCCCTGGCTGGGCGAGCACACCCGGCAGGTGCTGGACCTGTGCACCGGCAATGGCAGCCTGGCGGTGCTGGCGGCCATGACCTATCCCGAAGTGCGCGTGGAAGCGGCAGACCTTTCTACCGAGGCGCTGGAAGTGGCGGCGATCAACGTCACCCGCCACGGCCTGGACGATCGCATCACGCTGCTGAAGTCGGACGGCCTGGGCAGCGTCAACGGCCCCTACGACCTGGTGCTGTGCAACCCGCCTTACGTCAATGCCCGAAGCATGAGCGCTCTGCCCGCGGAATATCGCGCAGAGCCGGAAATGGCCCTGGCTGGTGGCTCGGACGGCATGGATTTCATCCGCAACCTGCTCGCGCAACTGCCCGAGAAGCTGTCGCCGCAGGGCGTGCTCGTGCTCGAGATCGGCAACGAGCGCGAGCATTTCGAGGCTGCCTTTCCCAAACTGGAAGTCGTCTGGCTCGACACCAGCGCGGGCGATGACCAGGTGCTGCTGCTGACCCGCGAAGCCCTCGTGAGTCGCTGACGCCCGTTTGATGCGCTTTGGACCGCGGCATGCGGCGCGGGCCGACGCGCCGGATCGACCGGGCCATCCTTGAAACAACGGCGCGCCCCGCCGCGCGCCATACTCCCACCGATGCTCGGCAGCGCAGCCTGCAAGTCGCCGCGCCCCATTCACTGTTCCACCACCATGATCACGCTCAAGAACGTCGTCTTGCGCCGAGGCAGCAAAGTGCTGCTCGACAACGCAAGCGTCACCCTCAACCCCGGCGAGAAGGTCGGCCTCGTTGGCCGAAACGGCGCCGGCAAGTCCACGCTTTTCGCACTGCTCAACGGCACGTTGCATGAAGACGGCGGCGACTATTCGCGCCCGGCGGGCTGGCAACTCGCCCAGGTGGCGCAACACATGCCCGAAACCGACGAACCGGCGACCGACTTCGTCGTGGCCGGCGACACGCGCCTCGCGCAGCTTCACGCCGAACTCGATCGGCTCGAAGCCGCCCACCTGGCCGCGCCGGACGACATGGACATCGGCATGGAACTGGCCCACGTCCACACCGACCTGGCCGACGCCGGCGCGCACGACGCGGTTCCGCGTGCGCAATCGCTCATCCTGGGGCTGGGCTTTCAGATCCACGAGCTCATGCAGCCGGTCAACAGCTTCTCCGGTGGCTGGCGCATGCGCCTGCAACTGGCCCGTGCACTCATGTGCCCGAGCGACCTGCTGCTGCTCGACGAACCCACCAACCACCTGGACCTCGACGCTCTGGTCTGGCTGGAAAGCTGGCTGCAGCGCTATGCGGGCACGATGATCGTCATCAGCCACGACCGCGAGTTCCTGGACGCGGTGACCGACGTCACCCTGCACATCGATCAGGCGCGCCTGACGCGCTATGGCGGCAACTACAGCAAATTCGAGGAGATGCGTGCGCTGCAGATGGAGCAGCAGCAGGCCGCCTTCGCACGCCAGCAGGAAAAGATCGCGCACCTGCATAAGTTCATCGACCGCTTCAAGGCCAAGGCCAGCAAGGCCAAGCAGGCCCAGAGCCGGGTGAAGGCGCTGGAACGCATGGAGAAGGTGGCTCCGCTTTTGGCCGAAGCCGACTTCAGTTTCGAGTTCAAGGAGCCGCAGAACATCCCCAACCCGATGCTCACCATCAGCGGTGGCGCATTCGGGTACGCACAAGAGGACAACGCGCCCAAGGTCATCCTGCGCGGCGTCAACCGCTCGGTGCTGGCCGGCCAGCGCATCGGCATCCTCGGCGCGAACGGCCAGGGCAAGTCCACGCTGGTCAAGACCATCGCACGGACGATGAAAGCCGTTGCAGGCACCGTGACCGAGGGCAAGGGCCTGTCGATCGGCTACTTCGCCCAGCAGGAACTGGATGTGCTGCATCCGTCAAGCAATCCGCTGGAACACATGGTCCGGCTGGCACGCGACCTGGGCGCCAACGCGCCCCAGCGCAGCACCGAGCAGGATCTGCGCGGTTTCCTGGGCAGCTTCAACTTCAGTGGCGAGATGGTCAAGCAGGCCGTCGGCACGATGAGCGGCGGCGAGAAGGCGCGACTGGTCCTGGCCATGATGGTCTGGCAGCGCCCCAACCTGCTGCTGATGGACGAACCCACCAACCACCTGGATCTGGCCACGCGCGAGGCGCTGGCCGTGGCCCTCAACGAGTTCGAGGGCACGCTGATGCTGGTCAGCCACGATCGGGCGCTGCTGCGCGCGGTTTGCGACGAATTCTGGCTCGTCGGCCGTGGCGGCGTCTCGGATTTCGACGGCGACCTCGACGACTACCAACGCTACCTGCTGGAAGAATCCCGCCGCTTGCGCGAGGCCGCGCGCGCTGCCGCACTGGTGGAGGCCGCACCCGAAGTGGTCCCGACCCCGGCGCCCGAGCAAGGCAAGTCAGCGCCGGTGCCGGCCGCCGCGCCCGAGAGTCCGGCGCTATCCGGCAAGGAGCAGCGACAGCAGGATGCGGCCGCGCGCCAGAAGCTGGCTGAACAGCGACGGCCGCTTCAACGCGAGTTGGCCCGGATCGAGGCCAGGCTGACGCCAGCAGGGGAAGAGCGCGATGCCTTGCAGGCCAAGCTATCTCAAAACCTGTCCTCGGAGCAGTTTGCCGAGACAGGCCGACAGCTGAAAGCGCGCGAAGACGAGATCGCTCAATTGGAGGAACAATGGATGCTCCTCTCGGAACAATTGCAAGGGCTTACGCAATAAACGTCCAAGTTTGTGGCCCCATTCGGAAAAGCCAGCCTGAGATTGCGTCAAGTCCTGCTTGCTTATGTTGCAATTATGAGACAATTGAGCCTTCGCGATCGGTGACGGTTGGCAGCAAAGTAGCCAACAGCGGGCCGGCGCCCCGACACTGGGGTGCGCGCTTTATGCCCGACGAACGAAGAGCGGGGACAAATACAGAGGAACTGAGGAATGAACGAAGAGGACATTGCTGCCTCGATCGAACGCCTGATGGCGCGCGTCGACTACTACCTGCACTGCGAGCTCGACGAGGAGTACGACCACGACCGGCCGGATTCAGCGCGCAAGCTGCTCGAAATCGCCATCCGTCACGAGTTGCTGCGCGCCAATGCCATCGGCATCGTCAGCAACGTCGTCACCAGCGCCAGTGAAGGCGGACCGGAAACGCGCTGACTTGCAGCCAGGCCGAGGCAGATGGTCGAAGGGGCGCTGAGCGCCCCTTGTTTTTTTCAGACCGCGCGTTTGCCTACTGAACGGCCTGAACGGCGCTCCAGTCCTGCGCGGCGCCAGCGCTTCTCACCTGGTTGGCCGCGCCTGCCGACCCCAACACCCGTTCGCGCACCACCCCGTCACCGCCGATCACGAAGGCGTGCACGCCATCCACGCCTTGGCGTGCCGGCCAAGCCAGGAAGCTGCAGCCCTTGTTGGCCGCTGCATCGGACAACAGGCGGTAGTGGTAGCCGTAGAGCGCCGCATCCACCGGTGTGTCGGCACCCATGACGAGCGCATCCGGCCCCAGGGGGCTTTCAGGGCCATCGACGGCAGGCCAATAAAGGCCGTCGCGCCGATCCGCACTGCTCACGATCCGGCTGGCCGGCTGCCCTTGGCTTTGGGCAAAGCGCGCCTGCGCCGCGCACAGTTGCTTGAGCGTCTCGATCGCGCCGAGTTCGTTGCGCCCGATCCGCCGCCGGTTGATTTCCGCCTGGGCCGCCTTCACATCGAAGGACCAGCCTTTCGCACTCTTGACCAGCGGTGCCGGGAAGTGCCAACCGTCACCCACCACCAGTTCGGCCCGCGTGTCGGAAGTCTGCTCGATCGAATGCGCTTTGTTCCAGGCTTCGAGGAAGGCATAGGCATCTTCCATGCTGACGTCGTGCTCGGGCACATAGCGCATGAAGTGGGCGCCCAAGACCGTCTGAACGCCATCCCGGTCGCTCAGTGCGATCGCCGAATTCAGCGCCTCGGCTGCGGCCTGCGGGCTCGCGTAGCTGGCCTGGGCGTACACCGCCGTCACGGGGCCCCACACCAGCGCGGTGGCCACAAGCATGGCGCGCAACATCGATTTCTTGCTGGTCATGTGAGATTACCTCCGCCGTCCGCCACCCATGTGCCCACCGCCGCCGGCGCGAGCACCGCCGCCCATACGGGCACCGCCGCCGCCCGAGAACGACCGGTTGGCGCCACCGCGCTGAGCGCTGGCGTGCTGGATATTTCCGCGCTGGGCCTGTTGCCGGACCTTGGCGCCATTGCCGGCATCGCGGAACGCGTTGTCGTGATTGGCTGCTCTCGAACGCGCCTGGGCCGACGCGCGATCCCTGTTCTGCCGCGATGCCGCGCTTTCGCGCGCCTGACCACCGCCCTGCCCGACGCGGTTTCCAGCCGCGCCTTGGCCGGACCGGTTCTGGGCGGCCCCGCCCTGAGCCATGCGGCCGCCGCCGTCGACACGATGGCCTGGAATCGACTGGCCGGTGCGCGATTGAAAAGACTGCGCCGCCCGGTCGCGCGCGGCATCACGGCCGCCTGGCGCAGCGCCTCGCCCACCTGCAAGATTGCCACCGCCACGATCGCGGTTGGCCAGGCCGGACTGGCGCTGAGCGTCGAAGCGATTGCGATTGGAGGCGCTGTTGTAGGGCGTGGACCCGCGGCGCGCCGCGTTGTGTTGGAAGTTGGTCTGGTTGGCGCTCAGTCGGTTGTTGACGTTGATGTTGTTGTACCGATTGACGTTGATGTTGACGTCTCCGCGGCCCCAGTTGAAACCGCCCCACATCGAATTGACCGCGGCCACGCCCAGCCCCCAGCCGATACCGGCCACCAGAGATGTGGCGAAGACCGAGCCTGGCAGCGGCGGGTAGTAGTAAGGCGGATAAGCGGGATACGCCCAAGCGCCGTAGACGACCGTCGGGTTGTACTGCGGCACATAGACGACCTGTGGATTCGCGGGCTCGATCTGGATGATCTGCTGCGGACCCTGCGACTGCACCGTCACGGTCTGCTGCTCATTGCTCTTGAGCGAACCGGCCGCCTGGGCCTGGCTGCGCAGGCGCTGAACGGAATCCATCACGTCATTGGGCTGATCGAGAAACGCGTTGCCCATCTGGACGACCCACTGCGGCTCTCGACCGGCCATGTCCATGACCGAGGGAAAGGCCAGCAGCGACTTGACGCTCGGGTCCCAGGGTTCGTTCTCGACCGCCTTGACGGCCGCATCACCACTCTGACTCGGATTGCGCTTGGACCAGTCCGCCGCTTCCTTGACGTCGTCCGGATAGGTGGAGGCCATCAGCAACTGCGACAGCACCGCATCCGGGTAGAGCGCTACCGGCGCCATCAACTGGTCGAGTTGAGCGTTGTCGAGCTTGGGCGCGTCCTGCGCCGAAGCCAGAGCTGTGCCGCACATGAGCAGCACGCAGGCCAACCATCGGGAAAATTGTCCAGTCATACCTTCTGATCCTCTCGCCTGACTCCCTGGGAGCGATGTGGACGACGCACCGACAACGTGCGTCTGGTGCGACGAGCATAGTCGATTGCCGGCCACAGTAACCAGACAGAGACAAGTGCACGAAGTTGTGCCAGCCGCAATCCCTTGAATGGAGCCGGGCGATGTCCACCGGGCCCGCCGCGGGGCGCCGCTTTCATGCAAGCTTGGCGCCTCGTCAAACATCGCCATTCGCAGGAGCATCAATTGAGCACTTCGACCGAAACCGCCATCCTCGCCGGTGGCTGCTTCTGGGGCATGCAGGAACTGCTGCGCCAGCATCCGGGCGTCATCAGCAGCCGCGTCGGCTACAGCGGCGGGGATGTGGCCAACGCCACCTATCGCAACCATGGCACCCATGCCGAGGCCGTCGAAATCGTCTTCGATCCGCACAAGCTGAGCTTTAGGCAACTGCTGGAGTTCTTCTTTCAGATCCACGACCCGAGCACCAGGGACCGCCAAGGCAACGACCGGGGCACCTCGTATCGCTCGGGCATCTACTACACCAGCGAAGCGCAGCGGCAGACGGCGCTGGACACCATCGCCGACGTCGACGCCTCGGGCCTGTGGCCCGGCAAGGTGGTCACCGAGGTCAAGCCGGCCGGCCCTTTCTGGGAAGCGGAGCCGGAACACCAGGACTACCTGCAGACCTACCCCGACGGCTACACCTGCCACTGGGTTCGCCCCGGCTGGGTGCTGCCCCGCCGCAAGGCGGCCTGAGCGCGCAGGCGCGTCCTCAGAGGCGTCGGATGCGCTGCGCCCAGGACGCAGCGCCGCGCGAGATGTTGCCGAAGGCCAGTTCGAAGGCCGGACGGGCCTGCCGGAACGGGTCGGCGATGTCGGTGTCGCCCAGGCGGAAGACCTTGCCGCGCACGACCGGATAGCGCCGCTCCAGTTCCTCTCGGTGGTGCTGCTCCATCACCAGGATGAGATCGGCGCGCTGGCACATCATGCTGTTGACCTGCTGGGCACGGTGCGCGCTCAGGTCCATGCCGTTTTCCTTGGCCAGCTGCACCGACAGCGGATCTGCCGGTTCGCCCACCAGCGCTCCCAGGCCCGCCGACCACACGGTGGCGCCCGAAAGCTCCCGCGCCAAGGCCACCTCGGCGAGTGGGCTGCGGCAGATGTTGCCGATACATATTGTCAGGATGCTCCTCATGCCCCAAGTTTAGGCTCGGGGTCGACCGAAGGTTAGATGGCCAGACGGTTCGTTGACCATGGTTTCGGCGCGATGCATACTTTCATCTGACATTTTCAAGGGGGCCGAGCCAATGTCCCTGACGCTTCAACTGACCACCATTTCGAATGCCCACCGAGGAGCGCTGCGCTCGCTGACCACCGCGTTCGGCCTCGGACTCGGCGCGCTGGCGCCCGCTTTTGGCGGTGACGATTCGTTGCGACTTGCCACGATGAGCGAGACCGAATTGCAATCCGGCATGCAAAGCGGCGTGCAGGCCGTCCTGCAGCATGTCCCGATGAAGATGGAAGATCATTCCGTGCTGGTGGGCGCCGAGTATTCGTCGGCCACTCGGACCGCCACGTACCACTACGTGCAGGCCACGCGACTCGACCCCGAAGTGCTGCGCCTGCGGCTCATGGCCAAGAACTGCAGCACCCCCAACACACGCGCCATGATGAAGCGGGGCATCCGCTTCCAGCACCTTTACAGCGTCGGCGATGACGAATACAGCGTCACTGTGAGCGACGAACACTGCCCGCCCACGGCGATGCCGAGAAGCTGACGGCGCGACGCCGTTTCAATCCAGCCGGGGCAGGTAGCGCACCGACAGCACGCCGTTGATGGCGGCCAGGTCGGCCAGCAGCGCGTCGCGAACGGCGCTGTCCACATCCACCAGCGTGTAGGCCATCTCGCCACGGGAGTGGTTGACCATGTTGTGGATATTCAGGCCCGCTTTGGCCATGGCGGTGGAGATCTGCCCCAGCATGTTGGGCACGTTGGCGTTGGCGATGGCCACGCGGAAGGCCGATTCCCGCGACATCCTGATCGACGGAAAGTTGACCGCATGCGAGATGTGGCCGTTTTCCAGGAAGTCGCGCAACTGGTCGGCCACCATCACGGCGCAGTTCACTTCGGCCTCGCAGGTGCTCGCGCCGAGGTGAGGCAGGCAGATCACGCGTTCATGGCCCAGCAGCGCCGGGCTCGGGAAGTCGCACACGTAGGCGCCGAGCTGGCCACTCTCCAGCGCGGCCAGGGCCGCCGCTTCATTCACCACTCCTTGGCGCGAGAAATTCAGGAGCACGCCGCCGCGCGGCATCAGGCTCAGGTTGTCGGCGTTGACCAGATCACGCGTTGCCGGCAGCAGCGGCACGTGCAGCGTGACGAAGCGCCCTCCGCGCAGCACTTCCGCCACGCTGGCCGCGCGCCGCACCTGCGACGGCAGGCTCCAGGCGGCGTCGACGGTGATCTCGGGGTCGAATCCCAGCACGTCCATGCCCAGCTTGATGGCGGCGTCTGCCACCAGGCTGCCGACCTTGCCCAGGCCGACGATGCCCAGGCTCTGGCCCTGCAACTCGAATCCGGCAAAGGCGCTCTTGCCGCCCTCCACCGCCTTCTCGACGTCGTCGGACTGGCCAGCCAGGGCGTCGACGAACCGCAATGCACGCGCCAGGTTTCGCGCGGCCATCAGCATTCCCGCCAGCACCAGTTCCTTGACGGCGTTGGCATTGGCTCCAGGCGCGTTGAACACCGGCACGCCACGCGCGCTCATGGCCGCGACGGGGATGTTGTTGGTACCTGCTCCGGCGCGCGCGATGGCCCGCACGCTGGGGGGAACCGTCATCGCATGCATGTCGGCAGAACGCACGAGCACCGCATCGGGGCAGGCGATGTCGCGGCCACAGACGTATCGCTGCGGCGGCAGCCGGCCCAGGCCCTTGGGGGAGATCTCGTTGAGCACGAGCACCTTGAAGATCGCGCCCGCCTCATCCATGGCGCGCCTCGAAGCCCTTCATGTAGGCCACCAGTGCCGAGACGCCCTCGAGCGACATCGCGTTGTAGATCGAAGCACGCATGCCACCCACCGAGCGGTGCCCCTTGAGCTGCACGAGTCCGGCAGCCTGAGCCCCCTTGAGAAAGGCATCGTCGAGCGCCGGATCGCGCAAGGTGAAGGGCACGTTCATCAGCGAACGGTCCGCGGGCGCCACCGGGTTCGCATAGAAGCGATTGCCTTCCAGGTACTGGTAGAGAAGGCCCGCCTTTTCCTTGTTGCGCCGCTCCATCGCGGCCAGCCCGCCCTGGTCCTGTATCCAGTCGAGCACCAGGCCGACCATGTAGATCGCCCAGGTCGGCGGCGTGTTGAGCATGGAGTCGGCCTGCGCCTGCAGGCCATAGTCGAAGGCCGAGGGCGTGATCGGCAGCGCATGGCCCAGAAGGTCTTCGCGAACGATGACAATGGTCACGCCCGCCGGGCCCAGGTTCTTCTGCGCGCCCGCGTAGATCAAGCCGAACTTCGACACGTCGATGGGCCGCGACATGAAGTCGCTGGACATGTCCGCCACCAGTGGCACAGCGCCGACGTCCGGGGTGAAGTGGTACTGCACGCCGCCGATGGTCTCGTTGGAACAGATGTGGACGTAGGCGGCATCGGGGTCGAGCCTCCAGCCCTGGCGTGGCGGAATGCAGGTGTAGCGCTTGGCCGCGCTGCTGGCGGCGATGTTGACGTGCGCGTACTTGCGCGTCTCCTGGATGGTCTTGAGCGACCATTCGCCGGTATCGACGATGTCCACGCTGGCATGCCCGCGCAGGAGATTCATCGGCACGATCGCGTTCTCGCCGATAGCGCCGCCTTGCAGGAAGAGCACCTTGTAGTGCTCCGGCACGCCCAGCAAGTCCCGCAACAGTCGCTCGGCATGGGCATGGATGGCGACGAACTCCTTGCCGCGATGGCTCATCTCCATCACCGACATGCCGCTGCCGTGCCAGTCGAGCATTTCCTGCGCTGCACGGCGCAGAACCTCTTCGGGCAAGGTTGCCGGGCCGGGACTGAAGTTGAAGACACGCTGAGTCATCGACGAACCTCCATGCCTGCTTCGAAGGGGGACCGACCGGCCACTCGCCTCGCTGGATCGTGAAATCTTGCATCGAACTGGCTTGGAGGCAATGAACGTTAACCCGAGCGACTTTTATAGTTCCAACTGTGCCACTTTGTGAAACGACGAACAGCGCGTTTCGCTGTCGAACCAGGCAGAAGCAACCCCACCCCGCATGCAACAAACCGGTTTCCTGACCATGCTGAACCCGTCCGGCGAGCCCTACTCGCTCGGACAGCCGCTGCATGTCTACGACCGTGAGCACCTGCTCGGCATCCTCGACCCGCTGCCGCTGCTGCACAACGGGACGCAGGTCCATATCGAGGGGTTCGTCGCGCAGCCGATCATCCTCAAGGAGGATCGGCACGTCGGACGATTGATCTTCCTGGAGGTCTGCGCCTTCCTGTTGGCCAACTTTCCGCAGATTCAGTCGATCAGCTTTCGACTGACGCGCCACATCGACGTGCTTGGCGCGGGGGAGCGGCAGGCGGCCGTTCGCACCGAGACGATGCTGCGCATCGGCGCTTCGGATGTGAACATCGCGCCGCACCCGGACGCGAGCCCGGGGCATTTCGTGGTGTCAGGCGTCTGGGTCTACAACAACCAGAACCTCGCCGCCCTGCACGAGGTGCTGGAAGAACAGCGCGCGCTCTACGCCGACGTGCCGATCGGCTCGCAGACGGCCACGCGCGCGGGGGTAGTAGCGCACCTACGGGCCCTCATCTTCGGCCGCAAGCAACGCTGAGGAGCCAGCCGGAGGCTCAGGCCGGCAGCGCGCGCTCCAGCAGCGCGTCGACATCGATGCCACGGGTGTCGATGGCACCCACCACGCGTCCCCACTGGGCATCGAGCCGCGTCGCCACGAAGGCATCGGCCACCGCCGCGGGCGCATGCTTGCGAAGAAGGACGGCCTGCGCGGTCAGCACCAGGCGCTGGGCGAAGCGGCGACCCAGCCCTTCAAGTTCGGACGGATCGGTGGCCAGCATCTTGCGGAGCGCCGCCACCTCGGCCTGCACGGCGGCGTCGGCGCTGGCGCCTTCGGCCAGTTCGTCCAGCAGGTCGAAAGCGGCCTGGGGCTCGCGGCCGATGGCACGCATGACGTCCAGGCACATCACGTTGCCCGAGCCTTCCCAGATCGAGTTGACCGGCGCCTCGCGGAACAGGCGGGCCATCGGGCCGTTGTCCACGTAGCCGTTGCCGCCGAAGACTTCCATGGCCTCGCCGGTGAGTTCGACGGCGCGCTTGCACACCCAGAACTTCGCAGCCGGTGTGATGACGCGCTTCCAGACACGCTGCGCGGGATCGTCGCCGTTTTCGTACGCCTGCGCCAAGCGCATGGCCAGCACCAGCGCTGCTTCGCTCTCGAGCGCCAGGTCGGCCAGCACACCGCGCATCAGCGGTTGCTTGACCAGCACGTTGCCGAAGGCCTTGCGCTGTCGGGCGTAGGCGATGGCCTGCACCGACGCTTGGCGCAACATGGCCGCGCTTCCCAGCACGCAATGCAGGCGCGTGTAGGTGGCCATCTCGATGATGGTGGGAATGCCCCGCCCCTCCTCCCCCAGGAGGATGCCCCAAGCGTCCTGGAACTCGACTTCACTACTTGAATTGCTGCGGTTGCCGACCTTTTCCTTCAGGCGCTGGACGTGCACCGGGTTCTTCGTGCCGTCCGGCTTCCAGCGCGGCACGAAGAAGCACGACGGGCCGCCGTCGGCAGTGCGGGCCACCACCAGGTGCGCGTCGCACATCGGTGCCGAGAAGAACCACTTGTGGCCGCGGATCAGGTATTCGCCACCGCGACCACCCGCGCCGACCGGCGTGGCCGTGGTGCTGTTGGCGCGCACGTCGGAGCCGCCCTGCTTCTCGGTCATGCCCATGCCGATCCAGATGGAGGACTTCTGCTCGATCGGCACGTCGCGCGGATCGTAGGCGTCGTTCATCAGCTTGGCGCCGTAGGTGGCCCACAACTGCGGTTCCTTGCTCAGCACCGGGATCGACGCCTGCGTCATCGACAGCGGGCACATGGCGCCCGCCTCGACCTGACCTTCCATGTAGAAGTGCGCCGCCCAAGCCGTCCAGCGGCCTGGCCTGGCCGGCTCCTTGAACGCCAGCGACACCGAGCCAGCCTCGCGGTGCATGCGCATGAGTTCGTGCCAGCTGGGATGGAACTCGACACGATCGATGCGTCGGCCGCGCGCGTCAAAGGCGTCGAACTCCGGTGTGTGCCGGTTCGCCAGTGCCGCCCATTCCCAGGTCCGCGCGTCGCCCAACCTGGCGCCGTAGGCAGAGAGCGCGTCGCCCGCCCAAGCTGCGCCTGCACGCTCCATGGCCTCGCGCAGCGGCGCATCGGTGGCGTAGAGGTTGTAGTTGGTCAGTTCGTCGAACTGATTGCTGATTTCGTGCGTCTGCCAATCCATGTGCGGCTCCTCGGGGCTCGTGCGGCGCGCAGCCGCGTTGGGTCGATCGACGAGTCTAAGAATTTCAGGCGGCACAGGTGTTCGGATTTGCACCGCGCCCGCGCCCGCGCCCGCGGACACGCCGGGGCGACCATCCCTGCGGTCATGCCGCGGCCACGCGTGCGTGTTCAGATTTGCCGGATCTGCGGCCTTGTGTTTTGATGAAAGCCGCCTTTGCTCATGGGATCGGAGATGGACCTTCAAGAACTGATCAAGCTTTGCCTGCAAGCCAGCGTCATCATCAGCGTCTATGCGCTGGGGCTGGAGGCGACACCGAAAGACCTCGTCTTTGTACTCAAGCGCCCTGCCCTGCTGGTGCGCGCGCTGCTGGCCATGTTCGTGATCATGCCGGTGGTGGCCATCGTGCTGTTGAAATGGTTCGACCTGCCCCATGCCTTGCAGGTGACGCTGGTTGCACTGGCCATCTCGCCCATTCCGCCGCTGCTGCCCAAGCGACAGAGCAAGGGGGGCGGGCATTCTTCGTACGCCCTGGGCTTGATGGTGTGCATGGCACTGCTGTCCCTCATCCTCATACCGCTGTGGCTGCATTTGCTCGGATCCATCTTCGGGCAGAGCTTCAGCGTGCAGATGGGCGCGGTGACGCTGGTGGTGCTCAAGATGATCATCGGCCCCATCCTGGCGGGGATGCTGGTGCGTGCGCTGGTGCCCGCCGCTGCCCAGGGCATGCTTCGCCCGGCCATCCTCTTGGCCGGCTGGTTGCTTCCGCTGGCAGGCCTGATCGTCCTGCTCGCCATGCACAGCGCCTTGCTCGAAGCGCTGGGGCATGGCGCGTGGATCCCGTTGCTGGTGTTCATCGTCATCGGCATCGCGGTCGGCCATATCCTTGGCGGACCGGATGCCGATTCACGCCTGGTGCTGGCGGTATCGACCGCCTCGCGCCATCCCGGCATCGCCTTCGCGCTGGCGGCCTTCAACTTCCCGCAGGATCGCGGTGTGCCGGCGTTGATCGCGCTCTACCTGCTGGTGAGCATCATCGCGACGATCGTCTACATGAAGTGGCTGGCCAAGCGCACAGCCGACCAGCCAGAGGCGGCCGAGTCCTAGAAGCCGCTTTCGCGGCGCAGCACGGCGGCCAGTCGTGTCAGGCCTTCGATCAGCACGCTGCGGCGTGCGCCTTCGACCTGCACCTGCCCGCGCGTTTCCTGCTGGGCTGGCGGGGCGGCGCTCAGTTGCACCAGCACATGGAAGAGCGCGGGCGTGGGGGTCAGTTCCTTGCCCGTCTTGGCCGTGGGCAGCGGTCCGCCATGACGGTTGGACAGCATCGGGCTTTCGAGCTGCGCGGTTCGGGTGGTGCCGATGGCGATCACCTTGCCGTCGATGGGCGTGAATTGCCCCTCGGGATAGAAGCGCACGCTCGCGCCCGGCTCGATGCGGTGCACCTCGTCCGGCTTGACGTAGGCATCCACCTGCCAGCTCGACGGGTCGTACAACACGCCGATGGACTCGCGCGTGCCGATCCACTGCCCTGATGACCACTGCGGATCCACGTCGCGCCACAGCCCCGCAAAGGGCGCCTGCAGGTGCAGGCGCTCGATCTCGGAGCGCGCCGCGCTTCCCTCCTGAAGCTCGACGCCCAGCCGCTGGCGCAACGCGGCTTCCTCACCCAGGCCGCCGGGATCGGCCAACAAGCCCAGCAGCCGTGCGTCGTAGCCGCGCGCTCCGGCTTCGCTGCGGCGCAGCTTCTCGTCCACGTCCGGGTGCCCCAAGGTCACCAGTGTCTGGCCTGCCGCCACCGTGCCGACAGGATGGATCTCCCGAAGCTGAGCCGGATAGGGCGCGAACACCCGAAGCTGACGCTCCGCGCGCGCCATGCCCCAGCCGTGCACCTGGGTCTGCCAAGGCAGCGCCAGCAGCACGATCAACCCACCCAGCAGCGCGCCCAGCACCCATCCGCGCGAGGTCGGGATGCCTTGGCGCGCCTGCCACCAGTGCTGCATCTCGCGCCAGATCGGCCGCAGGATGAACCAGCTGACCTCGACTGCGAACAGGAAGATGCCCAGCGCCTTGAAGAAGAACAGATACACCGCCACCGCGATGCCCGCGAAGATGATCAGCCGATACACCCACGTGGCGATGGCAAAGGCGATGAGCAGGCGCCGCTCGCGTGGCCGGAAGGGTTCTGGCCAGGGCTCTTTCAGGCCCAGCAGCCGGCGCCGGATGGCGACCTTGGCCTGTGCCTGCGCGCGCTCGTGCAGGTTCGGAAAATCGATCAGGTCCGACAGGATGAAGTAGCCGTCGAAACGCATGAAGGGGCTCGCATTGAGCGCCAGCGAAAGCACCCATGCGGTGGTCGCGAGGTAGAAGAAGGCGTCGCGCAGCGCGCCCGGTTCGCTCAGCGCCCAGCCCAGCGTGGCCAGGCCGGCGAGCCCCAGTTCGGTCAGTATCCCGGCGCTGGCGATGGCCAGGCGCGCGCGCGAACTTCGCAGCTTCCAGGCTTCACCGGTGTCGGTGTAGAGCATGGGCCACAGCACCACGAACGCGATGCCCATGTGCGCCACCTTCAGCCCCAGTCGCGTGGCGGTGAGCGCGTGGCCCATCTCGTGCAGCGTCTTGCCCACGATGAGCGCAAGCGCGAAGCCGAGCAGGCCCTCGGGCGAGAAGGACTCGATCACCGCGTTCTTGAAAGTGTCCCACTGGTGCGCGACCATCACCAAGCCGAGCAGGGTCAGCGCGACCACCAGCCAGGCCGTGAAGGGATGGAACAGCCCATCTAGCCGTCGGGCCAGCGACTGGAGCAAGCGCTGCGGCCGCACCAGCGGCACGCGGAAGAACAGGTAGTGATGCAGCCAGCCCTTCCAGGTCAGCCAGGGGTTGCCTTCGCTGCGCTGGCGAAGCCGGTCGACCGCATCGTCGCCAGGGCGCAGCAACTGGTGCTGTTCCAGGAACTGGCGGAACTGCAGCACCTGGTCCGCGTCAGGCTTGAGTGCGGTCTGGCTCGCAATCTGCTCGCTGATGCGACGCGGGCTCTGTCCCCAGCGCAACAGGCATTCGAATTCGAACCAACCGATGCGATAGAAGCGATTGACCACGGTGTCCTGGATCATCCAGGTCGGTTCGCCGTCCGCGCCTGCGGCCGCTTCGCCGAGGCGCAGGTCTTCGCGCAGCGGCGGCACCGGCAGCTCCGCGGCCATGGCGGCGGGATTGACCATCATGATCGCTACCAGCCCAGCCAGGCGCGCGCCGTCGAAATCGGCCGGCGCAGCAGGTAGTAGCCCAGCACCACACGCCCGCCATAGAGCTTGGCCGTGCCATGCAGGCCGAGCCGGCGCTCCGGCCCTTCGCCTTCCTCGATGCTGACCAGCAGCCGATAGGCGACCACGCCTTCGTCGGTCGTGCGCGCCTGGTAGCTGGTCTCGAGGATCTTGCCTTCCAGCGGCGTCAGCGGATAGGCGGCCAGATAGAGCGTGACGCGCGCACCCGGTTCGAGCGCGATGGCATCGGCCACGGGAAGCTCGACACGCATGGCCGGCTTGGACGGGTCGGCCACCTGCAGGATGCGCTCGCCGGTGCTGACGGGCTTGCCGATCCAGTCGTTGGGATCGCTGTACACCGCCACGCCAGCGCGCGGCGAGACCACCTGGGTGCGCTGCAACTGCGCCAGCACGCCCGACAGCTCCGACCGGCGCTGCTGCGCCTTGCCGGTCAGCACGGTCAATTCGCCCTTGCTCTGCGGATTGTCGAAGGCCCGCTGGCTCGCCGCGATGAGCTCGGCATCGGCCACCGCAACCTCCTTGCGCAGCACGTCGGCTCGATTGCGCAGCGTGGTCTCGTCGAGCGTGAACAGCGGCGTGCCGGCTTCCACCGGCTGGTTGGGGCGCACCTGCATCCTTGCGATCACGCCATCGATGGGCGAGCTGATGACCTGGGCCTCGCGCGAAACGATTTCGGCCGGCGCGAGCGCTGTCTGCCGCACCGGAACCAGCAGCAGCGCTGCCAGCACGGCCAGTCCAAGCAGGACTTGACGCTTGCTCGGCCGCCAACCCCGCAACTTGCCCTGCCCGCTCAAGGTGCCCCAGCAATAGGCCCAGGTGCTCCACAGGCCTTGCAGCGGCTGCAGCAAGGGCTCGGGCGGCGGCGCATCCTGAAGGAAAAGTGCCAGGCCCAGGCGCTCGCCGTTTCGGCCGTGCAGGGGCACGCACCAAGCGCCGGCCGGCCACCACTCGGCCCAGCCGTCAGCCACTTCGGCAGGTGGATCGAGGTCGGCGCGGGCCACCCAGGCCGGCTCCCGCCCTGTCACTTTCGGGCCCAGCCAGCGCATCGCGCGGCGCAGCCAGACCAGGTAGGGCGAGTCTTCCTGCGGCTTGGCCAGGCCCGACACGCAAAGCAGTTCGTAGTGCTGCGCGCCGTGCTGCGCAAACACCAGCGCCTGACGAAAGCGCAGCAGCGGATACAGGTCGTTGGCGATGCCGAACGCAAGCGCGTTGAGCGATTCGGCGGCCAGGGCCTTGTCGCGCAGCGCCGCGATGGTCAGCAGCAGTTGCGGGGGCGGTAGTTGCAGTCGGTCGTTCACTGCGCGGCCGGGAAGCGCGCCACGCCGCTCATGCCGGCGATGAGGTCCGGATAGGCCTTGTCGAGGCGGGCCTCGAGTTCGACCGTCTGGGCGATCGCGTCGACACGGGCGCTGATGGCACTGACCTTGGCGGGATAGGTCTTGCCCGTCTCCATGATGGTGACCTGAAACGCCTGGCCCGGCTGAACCTGCCGGATCATGGCCGAAGGCACATTGAGCCGCACCTTGAGCGCGCTGTCGCTCACCAGGTCGAACAACGGCGCTCCGGCCTGCACCGTCTGATAGGGCTTGGCGTAGACCTTGGCCACGCGCGCATCGAAAGGCGCGCGCACCTGGCAATAGCCTGCCTGGGTGACGGCCAGGCGCCGCTCGCCCAGGGCCTTCTGCATCGCGGTGTTGGCCATGGAGACCTCCAGGTCACCCACGGCGTTGAGGTCGCGCAGGCTTCGCTTGGCGTCGAGGTTCTCGCGCGCCTGCGCCAATTCGGCCTCTGCGATGTTGGCGCGCGCCTGCTGCTCGCGGCATTCCAGCGGGGCCATCAGTTCGCCCTTCGGCACGTTCTGGCCGAGCGAGAACTTGAAGGCGCCCAAGGTGCCGTTCATCTGCGCGGCCAGCGTGGTCTCGAGCTCAGGCACCAGCAGAACGCGGATGGCATTCGGATCGATGACGGCCGGCGTCGGCGGAACAGCGGGCGCTGCGCTCGATTGGGCAAATGCCGCGCTCGCCATGGCCATGCACAGGGCAGCGGCCCCACGGAACAGGAATCTCATCTTCACTTGGCCAGGTTGGGGCTGCCGTCGCCAGGCACCGCGCCGATCAGCCGGTAGGTCTCCATGTTGTTGGTGATGCGCTCGATCTCGGCGGCCAGCGTCTTCACGTCGTGGCTTTCGATTTCCTTGGGAAACACATCCAGGCCCACAGAGTTGTACAGGCGCCCCCAGGCGGCTTCCGCGGCCGACTGCGCTGCCTCGCGCTGGTAGCGCGACAACAGGTAGCGTCCCTCCGCACGGATGACTTCCAGCTCCGAGCCGACCGAAGTCTTCCTGGCCGAACGCGAGTAATCCAGCAGGTCGGTATCGACTTTCAGGCTCTGGTTGGCGAACTGCAGCTCCTGCATGGTCAGCGCATAGCGCAGCGCACCGATGCGCACTTGCGTCAGCACCGCCATCGACAAGGCGACGCGGCGCATGTCGTCGGTCTTGGCCTGCGACTCCTGCGCCGCATTGAGCGACGGCAGCTGCAGCAGGCGCAGCAGGTTGATCGACACATCGATGCCCGCGGCGCGCCAGTGCTCGTTGTAGAGGTAGGCGTTGGAGTCGTAGCGCGCGCCCAGCGACACGCCCACGTTGGGCCACAACTGCGCCTTGGCGATGTCGAGATCGCGCTGGTTGACCCGGGCGCGATACCACTCTTCCTGGATCTCCGGGCGGCGGACGAGGGCCAGTTGCTCCAGCTGCGAAAGATCAGCCCCGAGCTTGGGCAGGCTGGGGTCTGGCGCATCCACCAGCTGCATCGGCGCGCCCGGCGGCAGCGACATCAGGGCACGCAGTTCGGCCTGCGCGAACTCGAGGTCCTGCCGCCGCGCGGTCAGCAGCGAGACCGAGTCGAGCAAAGCACGCTGGTAGGCCAGGATCTCCTGGCGCGGCAACAGCCCCTTGTCCTGGGCCTCGCGTGCCTGGCGCAGCGCGTCCTGCGTGCGCGCCAGCAGCCCGTCCACCTGCGGCAGCAGGCGCTGGGCGCCCAGTGCCCGCCAGTAGGCGCTGCGCACGTCCTGCAACACGTTCTGTGCCACCTTGCGACGGCGCTCTTCGGCCATCAGCATCTGGTCGGCCTTCTGCGCGGTGCGGTAGTAACCCACGGCAAAGTCCAGCGTACTCCAGGAAAGCCCCAGGCCGGCGACCGTGTGATAGCGCTCCTCGGACGTGGAAGGCCGCAGGCTCACCTGCCGGTCCTCGATGCCGATGGACGTGCCGCCCGAATCGTTGTTGCGGCCCGACCTGCCTGCCGACGCCACGAGGCGCGGCAGCATTTCGTGGCTGGAGACATCGCGCAGGTTGGCGGCCAGCGCACTTTCCATCAGCTTGAGCCGATAGTCGAGGTTGTACTTGAGGGCTCGCGCCGCCGCCTCGTAGAACGTGATCGGCCCCGTCACGGGCTCCTGCTGCTCGTACATGCGCAACTGGTCGACCTTGGCGCGATCCTTGTTCTCGTCCTCCGTGAATGGCTTGGGCTCCTTCACCGCGGCGCATGCTGTCAGCAGCACGGCGATGCCGATCGAAACAGGCGTTCTGAGTCTATGGATGGGCATGTATCGGACTTTTTTTATTGAACGAGATGTGAATACAGGCGCGACGCCGCGAGCTTGAGCTGGTCGCTGAAGGCAGAGGCACTGAGCGCATGCGGATCAGCGTCGCCGTCGACGGGCACATCGGCGACGGTATCCAAGCCAAGCGGCCGCTGCGGTGGCTCCCCTGACGCAGCCTGTGCCAGCCGCGATTCGTCGGGCGACACGGCCGGGGCCTTGGCCAGCGGCGCGCGCTGGCCGCCCGCCTCGCCGTCGGGCACCAGGCGCTGCGACGGGCCGCGCGTGAGGCTTTCGGGCGTCTGCCCGAAAAGCGAGGGATCGGCCAGCAGGCCGTCCGCCGTCAACGCCACCCGGCCGTGGCGGCCCAGGAAGCGCGCCATCTCCAACTGCGCCAGCAGGTTGTTGTTGCGCACCACCTCGCCCACGTACTCGCCTTCTGTCGAGCCGAGCCCGTAGGTGACGGAAGCGGGTGGATCGAGCAGGCTGCGATCGATCACCAGCCCGATCTCGGTGCCATCTGCCGCCACGCGGTCCGCGTATTGCTGGATCGCGCTTTGGCGCACCACCGGCTGCACGAACAGGCCGGGCTCGACGCTGAGCGTGGTCGTCGGTTGCTGCGGGAACAGTTGAAAGCGGCCGAAGTAGTCCGGGCTGCCGCCATCCACGCGCGGCGCCGAGATGTCGAGGTGGATGACCAACTGCGCCAAGTCGGTCGCGCCGGCGCGGTCGACCAGCGTGTAGGTGAACACGTCCCGCAGGATCTGGCCGAACCCTGCTGCCGCCAGCACCTCGGGATTGGTCATGTCGATGCTGTAGATGTAGCTGCCGTCGGCATTGATGACCAGGGTGCCGTAGCGTCCGGCCAGGGCTTGGCCCAGCGTGCCGGTGGTGCCGCTGCCCGCCTCTTCGCCGGTGCGGATGGCGCCCACCTGCAAAGCGTCCCCGCCGTCCACGTCCGAATCGTTGGGCAGCACATTGCCGCCGGCCTGGGGCGCGACCACCTGGTCCGACGCGATGTTGCTGTCGTCGCGCGCCACCGGGTTGTCGTTGGCGCCGCGCACGACGATGAGCAGGTTGGCCTGCGAAGTTGCACCAGCGGTGTCCCGCATCACGTAGCTGAAGCTTTCGGTGAGCACTTCGCCATTGGTGCGCATGGCCTGCACCAACGGGTTGTCGTTGTCGACCACGTAGCGGAAGCTGCCGTCGGCGTTGATGACCAGCGTGCCGTAGAGGCCGGCGACGACGCCGCCCGCGTCGCCGGTCGCGCCGGTCTCGCTGGTATAGCTTTGCACCTGCTTGGTCTCGTCGTACTGCGTGCCGTCGACATCCGAATCGTTGTCCAGCACATTGCCGGTGCCGTCGCTGCCCGGGGTGCCGTTGTAGATGCCGCCGGCTTCCACCGCGACCGCTGCGTCGCTGCGGGCAACGGGGGTGTCGTTGCTGCCGTCGATGACGATCTCCAGCAGCCCGGTGTCGGTTTCTCCCAGCGGATCGGCCACCACGTAGGTGAACGAGTCCAGCAGCTTGTCGCTGCTGGTGCGCAGGGCCTGCACTTCGGGCAGGCTGTTGTCGAGGGTGTACGACCAGGTGCCGTCGGCAAAGATGACCAGGTCGCCGTACTGGCCGCGCAGCACCTGCCCGACCGTGCCCGACGAGTCGACCCGAAGCAGCGTCCCGGTGCGGATGCCGATGATGGTCATCTCGTCGCCGTCGAGGTCGAAATCGTTGTCCAGCACGTTGCCGCTGGGGTTGGTGCCGGGCGTGCCATTGTCGATGCCGCCTGCTTCCACGGCGACTGCCACATCGGGCACGGTGAACGGCGGGTTGTCGATGCCGAAGACTTCGATGTAGAGCTGTGCGCGGTCGGTCAGGTTGCCGTTGTCGCGCACCTCGTAGGTGAAGTACTCGTTGAGGAACTGACCTGGCTGCAGGCCCTGCACGTCCAGGTTCCGGGCGTCGACTCGGTAGACGTAGCTGCCGTCCGCGTTGATCGACAACGTGCCGTAAAGGCCGACGATGTCCACCGTCGTGGCCGCCACCGCGGTGAGCGTCGGGTTCGAGGCTTCCGACCCGACGCCGATGCCGGAGACCACCTTGCCATCCGGCACATCGACATCGGAGTCGTTGGGCAGCACATTGCCCACGGCGTCGACGCCCAGGGTGGGGTTGCGGATGGTGCCGGCAGCGGCGATGTCGTTGTCGTTCACGGCAAACGGCGCATCCCACGCACCGTCGATGGTCACGACCAGCTGGGCGATGTCGAACTGGCCGGCCAGGTCCACCGCGCGATAGCTGAAGGTGTCGGTCAGGCTGTCCTGGTTGCCGCCGCGCATGCGTTCGACCAGCACCGCGGCGTTGTCCACCACATAGGTGTAGCTGCCGTTCGCCTGCACGGTGAGCGTGCCGAAGCGCCCCACGATGCTGACCGGCTGCGCCACGCCCACGGCGGTGAAGGCGCCGCCGTCCGTCTCGGCGCCGGTGCGGATGCCATCCAGCCGGCGCGGATCGAGGTTGTCCACGTCGGTGTCGTTGCCCAGCAGATTGCCGCTGGGATTGATGCCCGGCGTTGCGTTGGCGGTGCCGCCCGATTCCATGGCGGCAGCCGTGTCGTCGATCGCGACCGGCGTGTCGTCCGTGCCCTGGATCGTGATGACCAGTTGCGCCGTGGCGGTCGCATTCAGCGCGTCGGCCACCGTGTAGTTGAAGGTCTCGGTCAGCGTCTGGCCAGGCAGCAGCGCCTGCACCGTCGTGTTGGCGTTGTCCACCTCATAGGTGTAGCTGCCGTCGGCATTGAGCGTGAGCCAGCCGTACTGAGCCGTGAACCGGGTGCCGACGGTACCGGCACCCGTGGCCGGCAAATCGAAGGCGGAGACACGCTTGGTCTCGCCATTGAGGTCGACATCGGTGTCGTTGGCCAGCACGTTGCCGGTGGCGTTGCTGCCCGGCGTGCCATTGGCGACGCCGCCGGCTTCGATGGCGGTACCGGCGTCGTTGGCGGCGACCGGGTTGTCGTTGGCGCCCTGGATCGTCACGGCCAGCTGCGCCGTGTCGATCAGCGTGCCGTCGCTCACCGTGTAGGTGAAGTAGTCCACCAGCGTGTTGCCCGACAGGCGCAGTGCCTGCACCGCCGCATTGGTGTTGTCCACCACGTAGGTGTAGCTGCCGTCCGCGTTGAGCGTGAGCGTGCCGTAGGCCCCGGCCAGCGCCGTGCCCACCGTTCCGGCCGTGCCGCTGCCCGTTTCCTGACCGGTGCGCACCGCCGAGACCGACAAGGCAGCCGCCAGGTTGTCGATGTCGCTGTCGTTGCCCAGCACATTGCCCGTGCCGTTGCTGCCGGCCGTGCCGTTGGCCACGCCGCCCGCCTCCACCGCGATCGCCACATCGTCTGTCGCCACCGGCGCATCGTCGGCGCCCTGGATGGTGATGGTCAGCACGGCCACGTCGGTCGCACCCAGCGCGTCCACCACGGTGTAGGTGAAGGTCTCCGTCAGCGTCTGGCCTGGGGCCAGCGCCTGCACGGTGGCGTTGGCGTTGTCCACCACGTAGGTGTAGCTGCCGTCGGCATTGAGCGTGAGCGTGCCGTACTGCGTCGCCGATGCACTGCCCACCACGCCCGCCGAGGACGTGCCATCGATCACGTAGCCCTGTACCGTCTTGGTTTCCGCGTTCAGGTCGACGTCGGTGTCGTTGCTCAGCACGTTGCCGGTGGCGTTGCTGCCGGCCGTGCCGTTGCCCGTTCCGCCCGCCTCGATCGCCGTGCCCGCATCGTCGGCGGCGACGGGGTTGTCGTTGGCGCCTTGGATCGTCACGGCCAGCTGCGCCGTGTCGATCAGCGTGCCATCGCTCACCGTGTAGGTGAAGTAGTCCACCAGCGTGTTGCCCGACAGGCGCAGTGCCTGGACCGCCGCGTTGGTGTTGTCCACCACGTAGGTGTAGCTGCCGTCCGCGTTGAGCGTGAGCGTGCCGTAGGCCCCGGCCAGCGCCGTGCCCACCGTTCCGGCCGTGCCGCTGCCCGTTTCCTGACCGGTGCGCACCGCCGAGACCGACAAGGCAGCCGCCAGGTTGTCGATGTCGCTGTCGTTGCCCAGCACATTGCCCGTGCCGTTGCTGCCGGCCGTGCCGTTGGCCACGCCGCCCGCCTCCACCGCGATCGCCACATCGTCCGTCGCCACCGGCGCATCGTCGGCGCCCTGGATGGTGATGGTCAGCACGGCCACGTCGGTCGCACCGAGCGCGTCCACCACGGTGTAGGTGAAGCTCTCCGTCAGCGTCTGGCCTGGGGCCAGCGCCTGCACGGTGGCGTTGGCGTTGTCCACCACGTAGGTGTAGCTGCCGTCGGCATTGAGCGTGAGCGTGCCGTACTGCGTCGCCGATGCACTGCCGACCACGCCCGCCGAGGACGTGCCATCGATCACGTAGCCCTGTACCGTCTTGGTTTCCGCGTTCAGGTCGACGTCGGTGTCGTTGCTCAGCACGTTGCCGGTGGCGTTGCTGCCGGCCGTGCCGTTGCCCGTTCCGCCCGCCTCGATCGCCGTGCCCGCATCGTCGGCGGCGACGGGGTTGTCGTTGGCGCCTTGGATCGTCACGGCCAGCTGCGCCGTGTCGATCAGCGTGCCATCGCTCACCGTGTAGGTGAAGTAGTCCACCAGCGTGTTGCCCGACAGGCGCAGTGCCTGCACCGCCGCATTGGTGTTGTCCACCACGTAGGTGTAGCTGCCGTCCGCGTTGAGCGTGAGCGTGCCGTAGGCCCCGGCCAGCGCCGTGCCCACCGTTCCGGCCGTGCCGCTGCCCGTTTCCTGACCGGTGCGCACCGCCGAGACCGACAAGGCAGCCGCCAGGTTGTCGATGTCGCTGTCGTTGCCCAGCACATTGCCCGTGCCGTTGCTGCCGGCCGTGCCGTTGGCCACGCCGCCCGCCTCCACCGCGATCGCCGCATCGTCTGTCGCCACCGGCGCATCGTCGGCGCCCTGGATGGTGATGGTCAGGTTCGCGATGTCGCTCAGCCCGCCCACATCGGTGATCTCGTAGCTGAACACGTCCTGCAGCGTCTGGCCTGCCGACAGCGCCTGGACGGTCGGATCGTTGTCGTTCACCACATAGGTGTAGCTGCCGCTCGCGTTGATGGTCAACGTGCCGTACAGGCCGGTGATGATGGTGGTCGGCGCCACGGGCGACAGAGGACCAGCCTCCCCCTCGGGCACGTTGCGCACGCCGGTGACGGTTCGGCTTTCACCGTTGGTGGGGCTGTCCACGTCCGTATCGGCCACGCCGCCGTTGGCATCGCCCAGCAGAACGTTGCCGGTGGCGCTGCTGCCGGCCGTGGTGTTGTTCGTTCCCCCGGCCTCCACGGCGGTACCGGCGTCGTCCGTCGCGACCGGCGTGTCGTTGGCGCCCTGGATGGTGATGGTGAGCGTTGGCGTGTTCAGCGCCGCGGCGTTCGCCGAATCAGCCAGGGTGTAGGTGAACACCTCGGTCAAGGTCTGGCTGCGCAGCAGCAACTCCTGGACCTGCGTGTTGGCGTTGTCCAGAACGTACCGGGCGGCGCCGTTGGCGCGCACGTACAAGGTGCCGTACTGACCAACGATCGCATGCTCGGTGCTGCTGTTGTCGTTGTCGGCGATGTTCACGGAACTGCCCGTCGACGGATTCGTCACGTTGGTCAGGTGCAGCACGTCCCCATTGGTGGCGATGTCGACATCGGTGTCGTTGGCCAGCATGCTGCCCGATGGATTCACGCCGGGCGTGCCGTTGAAGGTGCCGCCGGCTTCGATCGAGATGGCGACGTCGTTCACGCCGACCGGCAGGTCGTTGACCGGTGCCAGGACGATGGCCACGGTGTCCACGTCCTGCAACTGATCCTCGACGGGTTCGCCGGGCGTGCCGTCGTTGTCGGCATCGCCGTAGTTGCCCCGGTCTCGGGTCGTGACGGTCAGCGTGTCGTTGCCGTTGTAGTTGGCGTTGCCCAGGTAGGTCAGCCGGGCCAGCAGATTGTTGAGGTCGGCCACATTGCCGCTCAAGGTCATGGTCGCGGTGCCAGCGCCCGTGATGGTCAGGCCGGCGGGTGCCGTTCCACTGAAGTTCAGCACGCCGCGGGTCACGGCCAGCGTGACATCCAGGACCCCCGCGGTCGGGCCGTTGTCGATGTCTACATCGCCGACGGTGATGGCCCCGAGGTTCAGCACCACATCTTCCAGGCCGGCTTGTTGCCCCGGAACCGTGTTGACCGGCGCATCGTTGATCTGCACATAGCCCACGTTGGCGCCGTTAGTGCCACCCTCCCCGACAGTGCTGGCCACCTGCCCCAAGGTGCTGCCATCGGTGTCGATCCGTGGGCGCATCTGACCGATCGGGTCCAGCTGCGAGATCACCGTCGGGGCCTCGACACGGTAGTTGCCCGCCGCCAGCGCGCTGAAGTAGAAGACGCCGTTGCCGTCGGTGACGGTCGAGAACTCTCCGTCGTCATTTGTACCGAAGACGCCGTCGCCGCCCGCCCATCGCAGCGTGATGTTCTGCCCGGCCAGTAGCGGGCCGTCAGGTGTGAGGCTGGTGGTTGCCGACTTCGTGTCGTCCCACAGGGTGCCGGAGATCAGGCCCAGCCCTGCGCCTTCGGCAACGCGATAGTCGTTGACGCCTCCGCTGCCGTCGCGCTCTCCATCGGCACTCGCATCGGCACCGACATCGCTGCCGCCCCATTCGGTGAACGTCTCGGGCAGGCTGCTCCAGGTGAGCACCGCATCGGTGGTGGCGTAGGCCGTCTTCGCATCCACCGTCACGCTGTAGTTCACCACCACACTCGTGCCGGCGGCGATGCTCGCAAACTGCAGGTGGATGCCGGTGCTGTCGGACGTATTCGTGATGCCGGCGTCCACGAACTGCTGGGCAGTGGTCAGCACCTGGCCGTTGATCGTGATGCTCGACAAGGTGTAGCTATTGACCCCCGCAAAGGCGTCGTTCAACTGCACGTCGTAGGCCGTGGCGTTGCCGCTTTGCGTGAACGACACGGACACGTCAGCGGTGCTCGTCGTGGCACTGGCGTTGGACTCGAAATCGGTCACCTGCTTGACCATGCCAGTGAAGGCGGGCTCGACGATCACCTCGTTGAGCGTATCGGTTGCGCGAGCCCCGCTGCTGGCAGTCACGGCTTGCGCAGACACGGCGAGCGTGGTGCCCGCGACGTTGCCGGCTACGTTGGCGACCCGCGCATTGAACTCGATCACCACGCCTTCCAGATCCGAATCGGCTTCCGAATTGGTGATGTTCCCGAGTTGGAAAGTCACGACGGTCCGTCCATTGACCACTGCGGTCGTCACCACGCCGGCCGCGATCGTGGCATCCGGACTCTGGCCGCTCAGGTCGGGCTTGATGAACTGGCCAATCTCGCTTTCGCTGTTTCCTGTGACAAACAGCGTACCGTCGGCGTTGAGGGTGACGGTACTCGTCACACCACCATTGGAGACGATCGCGATCTTGATCGTGCCGTCGTTCTGGAAGACCAATCCAGCATCGAGCGTGACCTGCACGCGATAGCCGTTGTTCAGACCCTCGGGGATCAAGGACACCAGCCGGTAGCGCACAAGTTCTCCCACGGCCACCGTCTCCAGTGCTCCACCGGTGCCGCCATCCGCGGGCGGTGTCGAGTCGAGTCCACCGATGCGCGAAAGCTGCAATGCGCTCGCCACCGGCACCTTGGTGACGGCTTCGACGCGGTAGTCGTTGAGCGAACCCTGGTTCAGCAGCCCATCCGTGCCAGTGCGCTCGCCGCCCGCAGCGGTGACGGGAACGGTGTCGTTCAGGCTGGTCCATTGCACCTGGGCCGTGCTGTCGATGCTCTGGCCTTCGACGGCCTCCGGCGTGACTTGCGCCGTCACGCGCAGCGTGATGCTGCCGCCGGCCAGGATGTCGACGTTGGCCCCATCGGCTGTGCGCAGGATGCCGTCGGCACCGAGCACGAAATCGGGCCCGCCGTTGCTCGTCGCGCCGCCGCCGTAGACGGCCGAGCCGATCAGCGCAACGTTGGTCAGCAGCGGAACGGGGACGTTGCCAGCAGTCGGAAAGGCCTCCAGCAAGCTGATGTCGTAGGCGTCGTAGCCGCTGTTGTTGGTGATGGTGATCGTGTATTCGATCAGGTCGCCGCCATCCACGCCGATGGCCGAGTCGATCGCGGATGTCTGCGTAAGCGTCAAGGTGGGCTCGCGCAGCGTGACCGACGGCTGCGCGCCCGTCATGGCCACCGTGCGGTCCACGGCTGCGCCGGCGGGTGCATCGCCGTCCGGGTCGCTGTAGACGATCTGAGCGACGTTGCTGAGTACGCGGCCCGCCTGGTTGCCGCTTTCATTGCTCGCCACCAGGCGCACGCGGATCACGAAGCTGTTGTTGCCCGCGTTGTTGTCGGCCGAGGTGGCGTTCGCACTGAACGTCATGCGCGCATCGACGCCGTCTGTGCCAATGGCGCCGCCGGAGCTTACCGACACGCCGCTCACGCTGCCGTTGAAGTCGGCCGCCAGGGCGCCGCTGCCGCCCGCGCCGGCCACGGTGATCAGCTGATAGCCCTGGCCACCGCCGAAAGACATGTCCAGCGCCAAGCCGGGCGGAATCAGGTCGTCGATGCGAAGGCTGTTGGTCGTGCCCTCGGGCAAGGTGACGACGATGTCGTAGAGGATGGTTTCGCCCACCACGACGTCGGAGCCGACCGTGCCGGCCGAGCTGGTGTCGCTCGCGTCCAGCGTGCCATCCGCGAACACCTTGGTGATCGTCGGTGCCGCCACCTGCTGGGCCGAGATGTCGGTCGGATCCACGGGGGTGAAATCTTCTCCGCCCTTGACCGACGCGTATCTGTTGAGTTCTGCGACCGTCTGAAGCGTGCTGTCGGCTGCAATGCTCGACGTCACCTGGACGTCGTAGATCAGGACGAGCACGTTCGCTCCGCTCGCGTCCGCGGCGCTTCCCGGTCTGCCGGGCAGCAGAGAGGCACTGCCGGCCACCGGATCCTGAAAAATCACGACGTTGCCCGTCACGATGTAGTCGACGTCGTTCACCAGTTCGGTGCCGTCGCCGCGGAAGACGCGCAGCGTCCCGGACAGACTGCCCGTCGCGAAGGAAAGGCCCAGAGGCAGCGTGACCGTGGTCCTCACGTCGTAGGCTCCGCCGCCCCCGCTGTTTTCGAGGGCGGTGGCCATGCGAATGGTGTCGGCCCCATCGAGGCCGCTGATATCGCCGTTGACGTCGGTGATCTGCGTGACTGGCGACGTGAACGGCACGCCGGTGTCGCCAGGCAGGGCCCAGCCGTTGGCACCGGCGCCGGTGATGGTGCCAAAGCTGCTCGACACCACGCCTTGCGAAATCGAGACCACGGGCTCGGCGATGGACGAGATCGGCGCCGCGTCTTCAGAGGTGAGCGTATCGCCGGCCGAAGTCAGTTGGTTGGACTGCGCGATCACCGCCACCGTGCGCTGGTCGCCGAATGGCGTGTCGGACACCTCCATCGTGAACAGGATCTCGACGCGTCGGCCCTGCAAGAACGGCGAGTCGTGATCGCCGAAGTCGAACACGATGTAGTTGCCGTTGACCACGCTGGTCGGCGCGCCGACCAGGGTGTCCGTGATCGTGTGGTTGGGCCCATAGGCCCATTGGCCGACGGCGTTCCCGTTGGTCCAGCTGATGCCACTCACGTCGAACAACGGCAGCGGCATGTAGGCGCTGAGCGTGAAGCTCTCGTAGTCGCCGGTCTGCAGGTCGTAGCTGATGCGGAAGGTCACCACGTCGCCAGGCCGCAGCTCGACATTGGCCGGCGCCGCTGCGCCGTTGACCGTGTCCACGATGATGTCGATCTTGTTCACCGGCACGTCGATCGTCGTGCCATCGCTGTCGGAGGCCTCGCCCCCGGTGTTGAAGCGGTCCACCAGCACCGTGCCGGTGATGGTGGCGTTGTTGCCGATGGAGTCGCCTTCGTTGATGGAGCCGCCATCGCCGACGTAGCTCTGGTCGATCGTGGTCTGGTAGGTGATGGTCGCCACGGTCTTGCCGTCGACGACGCTGTCGAACGCCAGGTCGCCCACAAGCGCGGCCAGTGCGGCGCCGTTGTCGCGGATCGCCTGGGCCAGATCCAGCTCCATGGTCCACAGGCCGGTGGCCGGATCGTAGGTTCTGCTGGTGGGCGTGATGGGCACGGTGACCGTTGTGCCGTTCATGGTGAAGGTGAACACGCCGGAGCCATCCACCAGGGTCTGGCCGTTGCTCGCCTGGTCGATGATCACGAGCCGGCCTTCGTCCAGCGGCGTGCGCCCGAACGCAAAGTAGTCGGACATCTCGACGTTCAGCGTGTAGGTGACTGTGTCGCCTGGCGAAGCGCCTGTCGAGCCCACGTCGGTCGTGATCTCGGATTGCTTGTAGACCACCATCGGCAGGACCTGGAAGGCCTGCGAATTGCCGCTGCCGCTGAGCTGCGCGCCGTCGGCGGGCACGTCGCGGGTGTCGAGGGGCGTCCAGGTTGCCGTGGCGGTCGGCGCCGCGATGTTGACCGTGGCGGGCGCTCCCGTGACCGGATTGAGGATCGGAACACCGTCGGAGTCGACTTCCGGCACGTAGAAGTTGACCGTCGTGTCGACCGAACCGCTCAGCTGGCTGTACGTCACTTCGTAGTGGCTCAGGTAGGCGCCTGCGGCCAGCGTCGACGCGATCACGCCCGAATCGGTGATGACCGTGCCGTCCTGCAGCGTGATGGAGCTGACGGTGCCGTTCGCGCCAGGCACGATGCTGGTCACGATGATGTCCTTCGGCAGGTCCTGCTCGATCACCACATTCGTCAGTTGCTGATCGCTGGGCGTGCTGCCGGTCACGACGAAGCTGCGCGTGAAGTTGGGTCCGGTGGCGGTCTGGTCGTCCGGGACCATGTCCGTCAGCGTCAGATCCACCATGGTCGGATTGACCACGTAAGCGTGGGTTGCGCTTTCGAACTGCGACGGATCGACGGTCGGATCATCGGCCGAGGTGTTGCCGAACTGGAAGCCGCCGCGCGCACGAATGGACAGCTGCGGCGCGCCATCCGTCAGGCTGGTGTCGGCCAGGTCGCTCAACTGAAACGTGAGCACGACGTTGACCGGCGGCTGGCCCGAGATGATGCTGGCCATGGGCAACTGCACCACCACGAACTGGTCGCCCGCACGCAGGCCGTAGTCGGCGGCGTAGACGATCACGGGTTGCCCGGTGATGTCCTTGGCCAGCGGGTGCGTGGCCTGTCCGTTGGCGTCGAAGGTCAGCACATAGGACTTGATGACCTGACCCTGGTAGGTGGCCGAGACGAAGGTGACGCCATCGTCCACCTCGGCGCCCACGCCATCCTTGCCGGTCGCCGGGATGAACACGTCGATGAACGGGGCATAGCCCACTTCGGCCGCAGGGTTGGTGAACGACGCGGTGACGGTGAAGGTGCTGCCCAGCAGCACGTCGTCGCCGCCGGAGGACAAGGTCACCGTCGGCGTAGCCAGGAGGCCGTCGAACCCGGCCAGCGCGTCGGCACCGAGCACCAGCGCCTTGTCGACCTCGCCCGCGGTGGTTTCGAGAACCCAGTTGCCGCCGTCGGCGGTAGCGCCGGTGGCATCGGCGGACGCGCCGACATCGGCGCCGGTCCAGCGCGCGAGCTCGTTAACCAGTGTCTGGCCCGCCATGCCGGCGCCCACGTTGCAGCCGTAGAGCTGGATGTCGGCATCGACCGTCAGGTAGGCCTGCCAGCCTTGCAGTTGCGGCGCCAGGTCATCGACGTTGTTGGCGCTGATGAGCGCACTGCCCAGACTGAACTGGCCCGCCGCGCCATGCGACAGGATCTGGATCGAATCCACCTGCCCCAATTGGGCAAGGGCGGCAGAGATGGCCGCCAGACCATCCTGGGCAGCATCGACCACCAGCACTTTCACATCCGGGCCGACCTGCGACTGCAGTTGTTCCGCCTGTTCCACGCGGCTGTCGATCACCAGCAGATGCTGCGGCGCGATGGTGGGTGCGGCAGGTTCGCCCTGGGCCGCCTGCTCGCGCGCCGTGGCGGGCTTGGTGGTCTCGGCGGCGGGCGTGGGTTGCGTGTTGCTGCGCTCGGCGCTCGGGGCCTCGGTCGGTCGGGTGGTATCGCCCTGGTGCTGCTGGTCGGCGGCTGCAGCGGCAGCACCGTCGAACATGATGCGCGGCTCCAGTGCCAGAGCGCGGCTTTGCGGTCGAAGGACGGGACTGTCGCCGGTCGATGCGGATCGCGACTCGGGCACGGTCGCAGCTGCTCGGTCAATCAGCGCCTGGCCGCCGGAAAGCCCCCATGTCTTCATCAGTGCCCCGAACAGTCCCATGCCATCGTTCTCCTTGGTTAGGGCAGCTTCGACGGGCCGCAGGGAAAGATTGCCATGTGTCCCTGCCGCATCGTGTGTGCGTTCGCCCGCAAACAGCAAGCGGCGGCCCACTTATCCCTATTCAAGCCGGAGGATAAACGAGTCGAACCGGTATTTCAGACGAACTGCACAGGTGCAAGGGAAATTTCATCTTGCATGGAAACGCAATCGCTACAAGCTGCGACGCGCCAACTGAAGGCCGCCGCCGGTGGTGTTGAAAGAGATCGTGGGCGCGCTGAAATCGGACAACGCAGCGCCGAGGCCGATTTCCCCGCTGCCATGCAACACGCATTCGTCGCGCCGTAGTGCGATCTCGTTGCTCGCGCCCGTTGCGGTATGAAAGCGCACCCATGTGCCATAGGTGCTGATGTCAACCAAGACGCACGTCCCGTTGCGTGCCTCGATGCGCGCATGCAGGCGCGACACGCGTGGGTCGTTCACGACAAACTGGGCTTCGTCGACTCGGCCGAGATGGATGGGCAGATCTTCCGCGCGAAACCTGCCGCGCACGTCCAGCCATGTCAGCTCGATCTGGCCAAAGCCGGTATCGACAGGCTTGGCCGGCGGCATCAGCGTTGCCGGCATGGTGAGGAACTCGGTGACCTCGTCCTGCCAGTCGATCCGGTAGACCACCGGCATTTCGTTCTTGCCACGAATGTTGATGGGGCCGAGGTTGCGGCAGCGGGCATCGATGCCGTGCAACTGCTCGACGACCGATTCCGTGGCCCAGATCTGGCTGGGGCCAGCCAGGTCGCTGAGCCGCGACGCGAGGTTGACGGCGTCACCGTAGCAGTCGCCGTCGATCTCGACCACGTCACCAGCGGCAACGCCGATCTGCAGTTCCATGCGCAGGGCCGCCGGCCAGGTCTGAAGCCGCTTCTGATGGTTGCGCTGTAACTCAAGAACGGCATGAGTGGCTGACGCGCCATCGGCAAACACCGCGAAGACGCCATCACCAAGCGACTTGACGACGCGCCCGCCCTGCCGTTCGCATACACCACCGATCCACTGGATCAGGCGTGTGACGACATCGGTGGCACGAGCATTGCCCATGGCCTCGAAAACCCGAGTGCTGCCCGTCAGATCCGCGAAAACGACCGTGGCGTGGACGCCCATGTGAGTGTTGACTGTTTCTGGCCTGCCAAGAATGCGTTTTCATTATGGCAAAGCGGGAGTTCCATACGGAGAAAAGCTGCTTTGACGACGGCCCAGGGGTCCCTCGCCGATGCTTTTTTGCACTAACCGAACCGCCTCCGCGCCCCCATCTGCAGACGTTCAAAAAAAGTTAATACGAAGGTAGCCATTTCTGAGACGAGTTCGAGGAAGTGTGTGAAAAATGTTGTTTTCAAACAAGATTTCGGGGACCTCCTCCTTGTGAAGGATCGCAGCAACATTTAATGTCTCTCTGCAACCAATAGTCACCGGCATATCCGGAATCATGAAATTGCGAAAGCTACTGCGTCTCTTGCCACTGTCAGGTTTCGGTCGCCGCCGCACCGAAGATCGCCGTGCGGGCGAGATCCGCACGGCCATGCTCCAGATGCTGCGCACCCACGGCCGGGACTACGGCATTGTTCGCGTGGCCCAGAAGGTTCAGTTCGCAGACAACCTCGAAGCGCTCTGGTACCTGCGCCAGGACGTGATGACGGCGTTGAGTGATTTCGACGGAGAAAGTGCGGCGCGGCATCAGATGCGCCAGATCAACCGCATGTTCAAGGGCCGCCTGCCGGACGCCCTGGGTCCCCGCGACCATCGCCGCCTCGGCGCCTGAACGCGACTCGCCTTCAGTGAGCGTGGGGATGGCCGTGTGGCTCGTGCCCATGCCCCGCGTGCAACGGGCCATGCCCCCACACCATGAAGACATCCCGCTCATCCGCCGCGACTTCCACCTTCGCGCCGACGGGCAGAAGTACCTTGGTCGGGACATGACCGAACGGCAGGCCGGTCAGCACCGGCACCTTGATCTGGCTGCGCAGGCGCTCGACCACGCTTGAAAAACCGAAGCCGCGGTCGTAGCCCGCGATCTTGCGCATGCCAGTGAACTGGCCCAGAACGATCGCCTTCTGCCTTGCCAACACGCCTGCCAGGCGCAATTGCTCGAGCATGCGCTCGATGCGGTAGGGATGCTCATTCACGTCCTCGAGGAACAGCACGCCCTTGTCGATGGCTGGAAAGTACGGCGTCCCCAGCAACGAAGTTAGAACGCACAGGTTGCCGCCCCACAGCGTGGCACCCCGAACGGGCCGGGGCAGCGCCGCGGCGTCGCCCACGTCCTTCGCCGGCATGCGCCAGCCTGTGCCTTCGCCCTGCCCTTGCAGTAGGTCGTCGAAGCAAGCTTGCATGATGTCGTCCGCGCCCGGTTCGGCACCGAAGTCTTCGCCGACCGCAGGGCCTGCCCATGTCACGGCCCCGGTCTTCGCCAGCAAGGCGTTCTGCAGCGCAGTGAAGTCGCTGACGCCGACGAAGGCCGTGCCGCGCTCGCAAGCCTTGGCCAGCGCCTTGTAGGGCAATGCGTCGAGGATCCGGGTCAGCCCATAGCCCCCGCGGCTGATCAGCGCCACGTCGGCGCCGCTGGCTGCCGCCCGGCCGATGGCGGCCAATCGCGTGGCATCGTCGCCGGCGAACCGCTGGTGCACGGCCAAGGCTGCTTCGTCGATCTCGACGTCATGGCCCAGGGCGCGCAGTCGAGCCACCCCGCGCCGAAAGGCGGCCTTGTCGCGAACGGCGCTGGCGGGAGAATAGATGTAGATGTGGCGGTTGGTTTTCACGGGGCGAAGTATCCCATCGCCTCGTGCACGGCCCGCAGCGTGTGATTGGTGGCAACACGGCGCGGACCCTTGGCGCGCGCAAACCCTCGAAGCGCGGCCTCGTGGCCACGGTCCGGAAAGGGAGCTCGCCATTCGTCGACCATGCCTGGCGCGTCCTCTTCGGGCACGACGACCAAGCCCCGCACAGGAACGATGGCTGCGAGTGCCTCGGCCAGTTCCCGCATGCTCTGAACGGCAAGCAGCACGAGCGGCCCTGGCGCCTCGCGCGTCAGCCATTGGGCCAGCACGTCCCGGTGCCATTCGATGGTGTGGACAGACGCTCGTTTGGGCTTGTCGCTGCGGCCAAAGCCGATCAGGTCCGGCGCCAGCACCCGTGGGCAACCGGAGGCCAGCAGCGCCGAGACGAGCGGCAACATCTGCTGGCTCCATTGGCCGGCGCCGTGCAGACAAACCACCGTGGGACTCGCGAAGGCGCCCGCCCGAGCATCGGCCGCGGTGTCCAGCCATGCCAACTGCAACCCGGACAGCGCGGGCAGGTCACTGCAATAGCGCACCGGCCAATCCGGAGGCGGCAATGCCGCGAAGCGAGCCGCGGGCGTGCGCAATGCGTCGTCGCGCAGGGGTTGTGCGATATCGCGGGCGGCATTGCGGCGAGCCTGGAAAAAAGTCTGGAGCACCTCGGCGCACGCGGACGCCAGGACGCCGCCGACCACCTGGGTTTGATGATTGAGCCGCGGGTCCGCGAAAAGATCGAGCACCGAACCCGCCGCACCCGTACGCGGATCTGCAGCGCCGAACACGACGCGCGAAAGCCGCGCATGCAGCATCGCGCCGGCGCACATGGCGCATGGCTCGAGCGTGACGAACAGTTCGCATCCGTCGAGCCTGTAGTTGCCCAGAGTCCGCGCCGCTTCGCGCAGCGCAGCAACTTCGGCGTGGGCGGTGGGGTCGTGGCACGCCACCGGCGCATTGCGCCCGACGGCGAGCAACTGCCCGTCCTTGACCAGCACGGCGCCGACCGGCACCTCACCGTCGATTTCGGCGGCCCTTGCCTGCTCGATCGCCAAGGCCATCCAGCGCTCATCGCTGCTTACTGGCAAACCCTGCGGATGCTCGGCGCTCACCGCGCTTCGTCCGGCATGGGCCGGGGGGTCTGCATGGCGGCGTCCAGAGACTGCTTGAACTGCTGCTCCACCTGCCGCGGACTGCCCGAAGGAACCTGTGGCATCGCCTCGCCGCTGCCCGCCCGGGACGACGCTGGCGAAGCGCTTCCACCCAGTTGCTTGCCAACCAGCAGCGCCACGATGGCCAACGCGACAAGCAATGCTGCCAAGCCGAAGATCCGCATGAGTTCAGTTTCCCTGCGATTGCACCGAAACGCCTGGCACCAGGCCGCATGCGCGCATCCACTCCGCCAGGGCCTGCTCCTGGGCATTGCCGGCACTGTAGATCGCATGCATGGCCGCGTGCGCCTCCGGCCGATGCTGGTTGAGCTTGACGGCGCACTGCAACGACATCACCCGCAACTCCAACCCCACGATGCCGGTGAGCATCTTTTGCTGGAATTCTTCGCCGAGCGCCCGCCATTGGGCGTCATAGGCAGGCTCATGCTCCGAGATCAGACGCTTGAGCAATGCATCCTTTTCGTCGGGCGATTCGACCAGGCGCGCATCGACGACGCACTGTACGGACAGGTAGTTCCATGTTGGTACGCGCGCCAGATCCGGATAGACCGAAGGCGACATGTAGGCATGCGGGCCCTGGAACAGCACCCGTGCGCGCGGACGCGCCTGCAGATGGCGCCACAGCGGGTTCGGCTTGGCGCAGTGGCACCAGATCGTGAGGCCGTCATCGTCTCGTTCCTGGACCACCATGGGCAGCTGACTGATGAACGGCAGCCCCTCGTCGTCAACCGCGGCAAGCGCCGCAAACGGGTGGGCGCGCATCAACTGAAGAGCGACGGCGCGGTCGCGCGCTTCAAAACGAGATGGGAGATACATCGATCATCCTGCGGGCCGGATCTGGGTTGGAGGAATTCTGGGCAGCGGAGCCAGCGCCCTAGTTTGCCAGCACCCCGTAGCTTTCAAGCTTTTCCATCATGGCTGCATCGAACTCGGCCAGACTGGTACGCAGCGACTCGAGTGCCGACTGCATCGTCGCAAGATCTGCCTCCCGCCTGGCGGCGGACTCGAGCAGTTCGCAATCACGCACGACACGATCGGCACGAACGATCCTCGCCGCGCCACGAATCTTGTGCGCACAAGAGGCCGCCTCGGCATGCTCCCCGGCATTCACATGCTGCCCCAGCGCCGCGATGTCGCCTGCATTGGACTGGATCAGCGCCTGCAGGAAGCCGGCTTCCATCTTGACGTTCCCACCCGAAAAATCGTGCAGCAACTTCGCATCGAATGGCTCCGATGAATCCTGTTCGGGCTCCGGCGCGGGCTCGGGCTCGATGGAAGGCGCCACAAGCAACGGATCGCTGTCGAACGCGCCGAACTGGCTGCTCGGCCGATCCTCGTCAGGCGCTGGGGTGCCCGGCTCGTCGGGCAGGTAGCGCAGCAGCGCCTCCTGCAGCACGTCGATGCTCAGCGGCTTGAGAAGGCATTCGTCCATGCCGACGTCCAGCGCAAGGCGCCGCTCTCGCTCCTGCACGTGCGCGGTGCAGCCGAGCACAGGCGTATGCGGCAACATGCGTTCGCGTTCGATCTTCCTGATGCTGCGGGTGAGTTCATAGCCATCCATGACCGGCATCGAGCAATCGGTCAGGATGGCGTCGATGCCGCCGCGCTCCCATCGCTCCAGCGCAACGCGACCATCCTCGGCCAGATCGCAGCCGAATCCCAGGAAAGCCAACTGACGCTCGATGAGCAGACGATTGGCCGGATGATCGTCGACAACGAGCACCGTACTGCGCTCGCGCGATGCCACATGAGCAGCCGGCCGAGCCACGTCTTCCACCGGCTGCTCGAGTCGACCGGCGCTGCCGTGCTCGAACACGGGCAAGCGCAACGCGACATGGATGGACGTACCGACACCACGCTGGCTTGTCACCCACACGTCGCCGCCCATCCTCGCGCACAGCCGCTGGACGATGGGCAGTCCGAGCCCCGTCCCTCCCAGCGTGCGAGGCCCCGCCTCCTCCGCCTGGAAAAACGGCTTGAACAGGTTCTGCACATCTTGCGGTGCGATACCGATGCCCGTGTCGACCACCTGCAGTTCGATGGACTCGCGTTCAGCCTGGACGCCGTGGCTGGACAGGACGATCCGAACGCCGCCCTCATCGGTGTACTTGATCGCGTTGCTGACCAGGTTGTTCACGATCTGGCGCAGGCGAACCGCGTCGAACACGTGCCATTCGGACAAGGCGGGATCGATCTCAAGCTCAATGCGCAGCCCGCGCTGCCGAGCCAGGCTGCCAAACACATTGACCACATCTCGCACCACCGGAGGCAACTGCGCTGGGCTCGGCGAAATCTCCAGGGCGCCTGCCTCGATCTTGGAGATGTCGAGGATGTCGTCGATCAGGCCGAGCAAACCGCGCGCCGAACCGCTCGCCAAGTCGACGCTCGCGCGGTCGCGCTGCGACAGGTTGCCTTCGCGAAGCAGGAGTTCGAGCACGCCCAGCACCGCATTCATCGGCGTGCGGATCTCGTGGCTCATGGTGGCCAGGAAGTTCGACTTCGCCCGATTGGCCGCTTCCGCCTTGACGCGCGCCGATTCGATGAGTTCGACCAGATGATGCCGCTCGGTCATGTCGACCACGCCGGTCACCATCGCCACTCGCTTGCCGCCCGGCTTGAGCGAAATGGGCGCGGCCCAATGCATCAGGCGGCGATCCACGCCTTGCAACGAGACGTCAATGTCTTCATTGATGTGCGTGCCATCGGCCAGCATATGTAGATATCGCTCGTGGACGATATCCGCCATCTTCCGGGTTTCTTCGCTGTCGGTCGGGCGCGTCGACTCGGGCATCGTCTTGCCCATGAGCTCGGAGCGCTCCCTGCCAAGCAAACGAGAAAAAGCACTGTTGCAGTAGACCAGGCGCGCCCGGTCGTCACGCAGCGCAATGGCATGCGGCATGCCTTCGAGCATGGCCTCCTGGTACTCCAACTGGTCCCGAAGCTCTGCTTCAGCCGCCTGCCTGCGCTCCACCTGCTTTCGCAGCGCGGCTGCGCGCCACGCGAACAAGGCAAGCCCCAACACCATGAGTCCCAAGGCCAATCCAGCCCATTTCAGGTAGAGCGCCCAGTCGATGGAGGGCCGGCTGAAGAACATGCCGTTGGCACGGACGTGCCGCAGTTCATACTCCGGAATCGCGATCAGCGACTTGTCGATGATGGACAAAAGCAGTTGCTGATCCTGGCGAACCCCGAAAGCCACCTCGATCGGCGCGTCTTCCACCGAGCCCACCACCTTGAGACGGTTGGGATAGAACTGCTGGACGATGTAGTTGGCCGTGTCGATGTTGGCGAAGGTGATGTCGGCACGCCCGTTTGCGACGTAGTCGAACGTGGCGACGACCGACTCGGCCGGCACCAGGCTCAGGCTCGGCACGTCGCGCTTCATCTCCTCGGCCAGATTGTTCGGGGCGAAGTAAGCCAGACGCTTGCCTTCCAACTGCTGCGGCCCGTTGATGAACGGGTCCTGGGCATGCCCGACAAAGACCCAGTTGTCGGTGAAATAGGGGCGCGACAGCTTCAGTCCGACCGGAGCTTGGTCGCCGCCAACCACCACCGGAAAGATGTCTGCCTGCTGGCCCGGCTGCACCATTTCAAAGCGAAGGCCCGATCGCTCCTGGATTCGATCGAGCACCTGCAGCGACAAGCCCACGTAGCGCTTGTTTCGCGGATCGACGAACACGAAGGGCATGAAGTCCGTGGGATGCCACCGCACGACTGGGTGGGATTCAATCCACGCCTGCTCTGCCGACGTGAACTGCACCCGCTCTTCGAGCCCATGCAAGCTCGGTGCCCAACGCTCGGAGATGTCGGTCTTCATTCGCTCCGGCATGGCCGCCAATGCACGCCCGAACAACATGGGCAGCATGGTGCTTTGAGGTGCAAAACCGAAGTTCATCGAAGCGGACCGGCCTTCGTCGAACCCGCCAATCTGCAGCTTGGTGAGTTGGTAGTGATTCGACAAGTACCGGGTGGTGACATCGAGGTCGACAAACACGTCGAGCTTCTCGCTGGCAACGGCAGACATTGCCACCAGGCTGCTGCCGTAGGGGAAGAAGCCGGCCTGCGGATACGCTCGCCTCAAGCTATCCAGCGAAACGCTTCCTTCGATGTAGCCGACCCGCAGCAGTGAAGCGCTTGGGCGCGAGCGGCTGCGAAGCTCCACCTGTGCCCAGCGGTAGTTCGCATAGGGCAAGACCTGGAGCGCACTGCGCTTCGCTTCCTCGTCGGTCAGGGAGGGCAAGACATCCACTTCGCCGCTCGACAGGCCCCTGCGTGCGTCTGCCATCGTGGAATATCGGCGTAGGCTGACCTGCAGTCCAAGTGCGGAGGTCACCGCGGAAAGATAGTCCGCCGATATCCCCTTGTACTCGCTTCTCAGCCCGACCAGGTCATAGGGAATATGGGCGTTGGGCACCACCCCGACTCGCAAGACCGATTTGCTGTCCAGCCAAGCCCGCTGACCGGATTCGAGCCCTTCGACCAGTTGCGCCAGGCTGACTGTGGACTGCAAACTCAATCGAGATTGGTCTGACGACGCTCCGGACGCCGGCGCGGACCATGCCCCCACCAACAACAAGATGGCAGCGGAAACCTTCACCCAGGAAAGGCCACGGTCCCAAACTGCCAACGCAACCTTCATGGAAGAGCACCGGCTCCGGGGGGAGCCTCAAGTAACGAGATTATTGGCCCGCGCAAAGTCCACCAGCTCGACGAGCGTGGAAATATTCAGTTTCTCGAACAGGCGTGCTTTGTAGCTGCTGACCGTCTTGTTGCTGATCAGCAAGGCTTCTCCAATTTCCTTGTTGCTCATGCCGCGCGCCAATTGCTGAAGCACGGTCAGCTCCCGATCGGACAGCGTCTTGAGCAATTCGGCCCCACTTGTACCCGTGCCGCTTGTCGAGCTGGAAATGGCAGAACTTGGAAACACGCTGTAACCGGACATGACCGCCTGAGCGGCCTGGACGATCGACGTCATGCCCTCCGATTTACTGAGAAATCCGTTGGCGCCAGCCTGAAGTGCTCGCGTCGAAAAAATGGCTTCCTGCTGCGCAGAAAGCACCAGTACCTTGACGCTTGGTTGAGTCGCCTTGACGCGCTCGATGAGCTCGAGCCCGTTCATCTTTGGCAAGTCAAGATCCAGAAGCACCAACGCAGGCTGGAGTTCTCGAATCAAGCTGAGGGCGACCGGCCCGCTATCGGCTTCGCCAACGACTTTGTATTGGCCACTGCCTTCCATGACGGACCGCACGGCGAGCCGAATAGCAGGGTGGTCGTCAACGATAAGAATGCTGTGCATGTGATCCCCTTTAGGAATGGTTACTGCCCAGACTCGCTCGCTCCCCCTGCTCTGCCGCAAGCGCGTTCGATACCGGCTCCCTTTACCTTGTTGCGTGAAGATTCTAGGCGACGGGCCACGTCGCAGTACTACTTTTTGTTGCTATTTTTTCGTTGGTAACTCAGCTTTTATTGCCCGCATTGTGTCTTAAGCAGGATCAATGTTGTGCAAAGTTTCGGCAATGCGCTTGGCCCAAATTTCCGCGTCTTGGGCACCCCTTGCCTCCACCATGACTCGAAGCAAAGGCTCGGTACCACTGGGGCGAATCAGCACGCGACCGGAGTCGCCAAGCTCGAGTTCGGCCCGTTCGCTGGTCTTGATCAACTTGTCGTTGCTCTTCCAATCCTGACCCGGTTTGAGTCGGACGTTGATCAGCACCTGCGGAAAGAGCACGAGGCCCTCCAACAATTGCGCCACGGACTTGCCGCTGCGCACACACGCCTGCAGAACCTGCAGAGCACTGACGATGCCGTCTCCTGTCGTTTGACGATCGAGCGCCAGCAGGTGACCCGAGCCCTCCCCGCCAAGCAGCCATCCGCGCTTGTCGAGTTCTTCCAGCACATATCGGTCGCCGACCTTGGCTCGGACGAAGTCAACGCCCAACCGGCGCAATGCGACTTCCACCGCCTTGTTGGTCATCAGCGTCCCGACCACGCCGGGCACCTTGTCCCCTCGGCCAAGCCGCTCCTTGACCATCAACAGCAAGAGCTCGTCCCCGTTGAAGAGCCGGCCTTGCGCATCGACGAGTTGAAGCCGGTCCGCATCGCCATCGAGTGCAATGCCGTAGTCAGCACCATGCGCTGCGACGGCTTCGATGAGCGCCTGGGGATGCGTTGCACCGACACCCTTGTTGATGTTCAGACCGTCCGGCGCACCGCCGATGGCAACGACGTCCGCTCCGAGCTCATGAAAGACCTGGGGCGCCACCTGATAGGCCGCGCCGTGCGCGGAATCCACGACCAGTTTCATACCGCGCAGACTGAGGTCGGTGGCGAAGGTGCTCTTGCAGAACTCGGTGTAGCGGCCCGTCGCGTCATTCATGCGGCGAGCTCGGCCTAGGTTGGCCGAATCAGTCCACTTCGGTGGCTCTTCGAGCAACGCTTCGACTTTTTCTTCCCACTCGTCGTCGAGCTTCGTCCCGTGGGCGCTGAAGAACTTGATGCCGTTGTCCGGAAATGCGTTGTGACTGGCGCTGATGACCACACCCAGGCTGGCGCGCTGGGCACGCGTGAGATACGCGACGCCAGGGGTCGGCAAAGGGCCCAGCAGCACCACGTCGACGCCAGCCGAATTGAAGCCAGACTCGAGCGCACTTTCGAGCATGTAGCCGGAGATCCGGGTGTCCTTGCCGATCAGCACGACAGGCCGCGACTCGCTGGTCTTGAGCACTCGGCCCACGGCATGCGCAAGGCGAAGTACGAAGTCCGGCGTGATTGGAAATTGCCCGACGGTGCCTCGGATGCCATCGGTACCAAAGTATTTTCTGCTCATGTTTCGTTTTCCTCCGGGCCGCATTGTCCATTGCCTTGGACGCCGCAAACCTCATTCTTCTGATGTATGCGTCGGCCGCTGCTCGAGCATGGCCTGCCACACCGCCAGCGCGGCAACCGTGGCGGCCACATCATGCACACGCACGATGCGCGCCCCACGGTCGACAGCCAGGAGCGCCGCCGCCACGCTAGGCACCGCACGCTCCGCCGCAGGCCCGATGCCGGTCACCACACCCAGCGACGATTTTCGGGACCATCCGGCCAACACGGCGTGATTCAAGGACAGCAATTCCGCTTGCCGAGCCAGCAGTTCGAAGTTCTGCGCAACGGTCTTGCCGAAGCCGATTCCAGGGTCGAGCACGATGCGATCGGCCGACACGCCATTTGCCTGCAGCGTGATCGACCGCTCGCCAAGAAAGGCCTTGACCGGCGCCAAGACGGAATCGCTCATCGGTGCGGCCTGCATGGTCTGCGGGTCTCGGTGCATGTGCATCAGGCAGACACCGCAACTGGCGTGCTGCGCAACGACATCGAGCGCGCCCGGCTGCCGAAGCGCCCAGATGTCGTTGATGATGTCCGCGCCCGAATCCAGCGCTGCGCGCATGACGTCCGGCTTGTAGGTGTCGACCGAAACCGGCACGCCGAGGCGAACGGCTTCTTTCAATACGGGCATGACGCGCGCCAGCTCCTCTTCGAGAGGGACCGCCGGGCTGCCTGGCCGGGTTGATTCGCCACCCAGATCCAGGATGTCGCAGCCCTCCTCGAGCAACCGTTCGCAATGGCGCAGCGCGCTCGCCGGCCTGTCGTGGGTGCCGCCGTCCGAAAAGGAGTCGGGCGTGACGTTGACGATACCCATCACGCGTGGCCGCAACAGATCGATTTCGAAGCGCGAAGTCTTCCAGCTCTTCATCGATTCATTCATCAAAAAAAAACGGGGCACCAGGCCCCGTCATCGGTCTTTCCGCGTCGATCAGGCCGCCGAAGGCGCCGGATCGGGCTTGACCGCCGGCGTACCGCCGCCACCGCCCGAGGGTGGGATACGCGGGGTCCAATCCTTTGGCGGACGCGGTTCGCGGCCAGCCATGATGTCATCCAATTGCTCTGCGTCGATGGTCTCCCATTCGAGCAGGGCCTTGGCCATGGCATGCATCTTGTCCTTGTTCTCTTCGATGAGTCGGCGCGCCAGGGCGTATTGTTCGTCGATGATGCGACGCACCTCGCCGTCCACCTTCTGCATGGTGGTCTCGCTCATGTTGGTGGTCTTGGTCACCGAACGGCCGAGGAAGACTTCGCCTTCGTTCTCCGCGTAGACCATCGGGCCGAGCGATTCGCTCATGCCGTATTTCATGACCATGTCGCGTGCCAGGTTGGTCGCGCGCTCGAAGTCGTTGGAAGCGCCGGTGGTCATCTGATTCATGAACACCTCTTCCGCAATGCGGCCACCGAACAGCATGCTGATCTGGTTGAGCATGTATTCGCGGTCGTAGCTGTAGCGATCGTTCTCGGGCAGGCTCATCGTCACACCCAGAGCGCGGCCGCGCGGGATGATGGTGACCTTGTGAACCGGGTCGCACTTGGGCAGCAACTTCCCGATCAAGGCATGGCCTGACTCGTGATAAGCAGTGTTGCGGCGCTCTTCCTCGGGCATGACCATGCTCTTGCGCTCGGGGCCCATGAAGATCTTGTCCTTGGCGCGCTCGAAGTCCTGCATCTCCACCACGCGGGCGTTACGCCGCGCAGCCATCAGAGCTGCCTCGTTGCAGAGATTGGCCAAGTCGGCTCCGCTCATGCCGGGCGTACCGCGGGCGATGATGCTTGCAGACACATCCTGACCCAGCGGCACCTTGCGCATGTGGACATTCAGGATCTGCTCTCGGCCACGAATGTCCGGCAGCGTCACGTAGACCTGGCGGTCGAAACGGCCCGGGCGCAGCAAGGCGGCGTCCAGGATGTCCGGACGGTTGGTGGCCGCCACCACGATGACGCCGAGGTTGGTTTCGAAGCCATCCATCTCGACGAGCATCTGGTTGAGCGTCTGCTCGCGTTCGTCATTGCCGCCACCCAGGCCAGCGCCACGCTGACGGCCAACGGCGTCGATTTCGTCGATGAAGATGATGCAGGGAGCGTTCTTCTTGGCGTTCTCGAACATGTCGCGCACACGCGCCGCGCCGACGCCGACGAACATTTCGACGAAGTCGGAGCCCGAGATGGAAAAGAACGGTACTTTGGCTTCGCCTGCGATCGACTTGGCCAGCAAGGTCTTGCCGGTGCCGGGCGGTCCGACCAGCAAAAGCCCGCGCGGAATGCGGCCGCCAAGCTTCTGGAACTTGGCCGGATCCTTCAGGAAGTCGACGACCTCCTTAACTTCTTCCTTCGCCTCATCGCAACCAGCGACATCCGCAAACGTGACCTGGTTGCTGTTTTCGTCGAGCATGCGCGCCTTGCTCTTGCCGAAGCTGAAGGCGCCTCCCTTGCCGCCGCCTTGCATCTGACGCATGAAATACACCCACACCCCGATCAGCAGGAGCATGGGCCCCCAGCTCACCAGCAGGGTCATGAGCAGCGAGCCTTCTTCGCGCGGCTTGACGTCGAACTTGACGTTGTAGCGAATCAGATCGCCGATCAGCCCACGGTCGAGATACGTGGCGGTGGTGCGGATCTTCCGGTCGTCAGTCGTGATTGCCACGATCTCGCTGCCGCCCTGGCCTTCTTGGATGGTTGCGCTCTTGATGCGGCTGGCCCGCACGTCTTCCAGGAAATCGGAATAGCCCACATTGCCGGCGCCGGCTGCGCCACGGGTGTCAAACTGCTTGAACACAGTGAACAGCACCATGGCGATCACAAGCCACACGGCGACCTTCGAAAACCACTGATTATTCAAACGACGCTCCAGTCGAGGGAATCTGAAAAGACAAACACGCCGGGCTGGCATATTTGGACGGCCCCAATCGGCCATTTGGCGCCCATTTTAGGCTTTTCAACCTGCAAAATTCTGTAAAAGCCCTAGAGCCACCACAGACGCGTCGCGGATATGACCAAGGCCGTTGCTTGAGGCCAATTTGTCAAGCGCCTTTGAGGCCGATTCCGACGAGGAAAGTCTCCGACGATCGGTCTCTCGACGCCTTGGGCTTGATCGGCTTGACTACCTTGAAGATCGATTTGAACAGGCGAACCTGCTCGTCGTAGCCGCCCCCATGAAAGACCTTGGCAACCAGCACTCCTTCCGGACGAAGATGCTGCTTGGCGAATTCCGTGGCCAGCTCGATCAAATGGGTAATGCGCGCGGCATCGGCCGAGGCGATTCCGGAGAGGTTGGGCGCCATGTCGGAGACCACCAGATCGGCTTTCCGTCCTTCCATGGCCGCTTCCACGCGCGCAAGAACGTCCTCGTCCCGGAAGTCGCCCTGCAGGAACTGCACGCCCTCGATCGGTTCCATGGGAAGCAGATCGACGGCAATGATCGCGCCGTTGAGCTCGCCGACGGCAGCGCCCGCAGGGGAAAGGCGGCGCCGCAGGTATTGGCTCCAGGCGCCGGGTGTCGAACCCAGGTCGACCACCACCTGCCCGGGCCGGACCAGCCCCAGGCTTTCATCGATTTCCTTGAGCTTGTAGGCGGCGCGCGCGCGGTAGCCTTCCCGATGGGCGAGCTGGACCCACGGGTCGGTGACATGGTCGTTCAGCCATGCCTTGTTTATCTTCTTGCTCTTGGACTTGACTTTCATTGTGGGCCCGATAATACGGATATGCCCGCCATTCAACTCACCCCTGCCCAGCGCAAGGAATACCGCGCCCAGGCGCACCACCTGGATCCCATCGTGATGATCGGTGGAGACGGGCTCACGCCGGCCGTCAAGAAAGAGGCCGACGCCGCCTTGAAGGCCCATGGCCTGATCAAGGTTCGCGTGTTCTCCGACGATCGGCTGGCTCGCGAAGCCATGCTCAAGACGCTGGCCGAAGAACTCGACGCAGCGCCTATCCAGCACATCGGCAAGCTGCTGGTCCTCTGGCGCCCCAAGCCGGAAAAGGCCCGGCGCACGGAAGACGAAGAGCGCAAGCCAGGTCCTCGCGACATCAAGGTGCTCAAGTACGCCAAGCGCGCTGGCCAGAAGCCTGAAATCAAGACGCTGCGCGTGCTGGGCAATCAGCGCCTGACGGCAGGTGGCAGCATCAAGCGCGCCAAGCCTCGTCAGGTCTCGCCGAAAAAACGGGGGCTAGGCGATTGAGCACGCCCCCGACATTGCCTGCGACCGGCGCCATGCGGCACGTCGTCTGCATGAAGTGGGGCACCAAGTACGGGCCGGAGTACGTCAACAAGCTTTACGCCATGACCCGCCGGCACCTGAGCGGCCAATTCCGCTTCATCTGCCTGACGGACGACGCCGTCGGCATCCGCAAGGAAGTGGAGTGCTTTCCGATTCCGCCCGTCGAGATTCGGCCGGAGCTGCCTGGAGTGCGCGACCGTGCATGGCGCAAGCTGACGACCTTCAGCGCCGATCTGGGCGATAAGTACGGTCTCGAGGGCACGGCACTCTTCCTCGACCTCGACGTGGTGGTGGTCGGCAGTCTGGACGAGTTCTTCACCGTGCCCGGTGAGTTCCTCATCATCAAAGACTACCGTCGCCCCTGGCGCGTGACTGGCAACTCTTCGGTCTACCGCTGGAAAATCGGCGCACTCACGGATGTGCTGGCCTATTTTCGCGAGCACGAAGTCGCCATTCGGCAGAAGTTCCGCAACGAGCAGACCTACCTGTCTGACTACCTGCACGGCAAGGGCAAGCTCGCCTATTGGCCCAGCGAGTGGTGCCCTAGCTTCAAGTACCACGGCATTCCGCTGTGGCCCTCGAACTACTGGCGCCCGCCGTTCGTGCCTGAAGGCGCCAAGGTGATGGTGTTCCACGGGGAATGCAATCCGCCGGACGCCTTGGCAGGACGCCGCAACCGTCGGTTTCGCTACATCCAGCCGGCAACCTGGGTCGCCGAGCACTGGCACGAATAGGCGCAGGAAGACAGCGGACCGCGGCCGTGCCAGCGCTCTTGACTAGCGCGACTGAGGCGGTCGCAAGAGCCGCCAAAGCACAGCACCGGCGCAGGCCCATTGCGCCAGGTACAAGCCAGTACCCACGCCGTGCCACATCTTCAGGTTCTGTCGCGCAACGATCCGGGGCGCGACGCCAAATTCCACCACCAAAGCCAGAAGCAGTCCCAGGATGATGAAGAGCACGGCAGCGTCCACCGATGGCGCCGCGTCAAGGCTGCTGCGAGACAAGCCCAACAACAGCACCGCGCATCCCATCGATACCCAGGTCTGAGCCGTGAAAAGATGCGCGGCCATGTTGCCAGCAAGCGCAGGCGTCGGCAGGTGGCGAAACAGCAGCGGCACGACAAGAAATCCCACCACCGTCAGGCTGCACCACCAGAATGCAGCGGCAAGTACGGGTAGGCGCTCGTTGAAAGCTCGCATGAAGCCGGTGCCGCTCGGGGATCAAAGATAGCGGACGGAAACGATCTCGTAGCGCTTGATGCCGCCTGGCGCCTGAACCTCTGCGGTATCGCCCTCCTCCTTGCCGATCAGCGCGCGGGCGATCGGGCTCGAGACATTGATCAGCCCTTGCTTGAGGTCAGCCTCGTCTTCGCCGACGATCTGGTAGCGCACGGCATCGCCCGAAGATTCTTCTTCCAGGTCAACAGTCGCCCCGAAAACGACCTTGCCATTGCCATCGACCGCGCTCGGATCGATCACCTGGGCAATGGAGAGCTTGCCTTCGATTTCCTGAATGCGCCCTTCGATAAAGCCCTGGCGGTCCTTGGCAGCGTCATAGTCGGCGTTCTCGCTCAGGTCGCCCTGGGCGCGCGCCTCTGCGATCGCATTGATGATGTTCGGGCGTTCGACGGTCTTGAGTCGGTGCAGCTCTTCCTTGAGCTTCTCGGCACCGCGCTTGGTGATCGGAAAGGTAGTTGCCATGTCTCTTGATCTCTTAGGCGTCAAAAAAGCGAAACCGCCGAACGTCGCCGTTCGGCGGTGACAAAGTAGCTCGCCGGACAAGTGTAGAAAAAACTAGATCAGTTTTCGACCCGTCAGGCGACGGAGGATGCCCAAGGGGCTCGCCTCGGGATTGTATTGGCTCGCAACGGGCAGGTGCAGGGTCTGCTCCATCATGAATTGCCCTGACATGACCGCATGCGAAGTCTGGTCCGAAAAGCATACCCAGGTCGAACCTGGGGCGAATGGCACCGTCTCCTGGGGGCATTCGCGTTGATAGTCGAGATCGGACTTCATGCCGTCGTGCAGTTGAAGCATGAGGTGGTCGTACTCGCTGCGCAGCGACTTGGTCACATGCAGCTTGTGAAGCATCTTGGCCTGCCATGGCGAATAAGCCTTCGTGCGCGGCAGGAAGCGCTTCGCAACCGCCTCGAACGGCTCGCCCACGCGCCAGACCCTTGGCGTGCCGTGCGGGTTCAGGTTGGTGAACACTCGCAGGATCCGCTCCCCGTAGTTTGGACGCGACGGAAATGCATCGACATGCAGCCGACGATCGTCTGCGCGCCACGACTGAGCCCGCCCCTCCACCTGCATCGGGCGAAAGCTCGTCGGCGCCAGGCGAAGCGCCGGTCCGTAGGCAGGCAGAAGGCGGTCGATGAGTCCCATGGCCTGCGTACGAAAGCGCCCGATCATGTCGGCTGCTGCCTGTTGTGCAGCGGCTTCGCCTTCCACGCCCTTGATCCTGCCTTGCGCATCCAGGCTGATGTTGCGAACGCCCTTGGCAAGAACGGCAGGATCCAGCAGGCGCTGCTCTTCCTTCTCTGGGACAAAGCCCAGAAACGGAAACAGCAGGACCTTGCCAGCCTCCAGCGCTTCGATCCAGCGCTGCTGTGAAGCTGGCGTCAAGTCGCGCCACTCATCCTGGCCAATCGTGACGAGTTGCGTTTCCATGTGGGACCCTCGCCTTCGGCCTTCAGCCGGCTGCCAGTTGCGCGTGCATCTCCTGGACGGAAATGACACCGAGCTCGTCCAGGTAGCTCATGCCCTCGACCGCCGCTTCGGCACCGAAGATCGTGGTGATGATGTTCACCCGGGCGAGCAACGCCGAGGTTCGGATCTGCCGCGAATCGGTAATGGCGTTGCGGCGCTCCTCCACCGTGTTGATGACCAGAGCAATCTCGTTGTTCTTGATCATGTCCACGATGTGCGGACGACCTTCGGTCACCTTGTTGACCGTCGCGCAGGCGATGCCGGCAGCCTCGATGGCGGCGGCAGTGCCCTTGGTGGCGATCAGCTCGAAGCCCAGCTTGGCCAGTCCGCGGGCGACTTCCACAGCGCGCGGCTTGTCGTTGTTCTTGACCGAGATGAACACCTTGCCGGACTTGGGCAGGTGCGTCCCCGCGCCAAGCTGCGACTTGACGAATGCTTCGCCAAAGGTCTTGCCGACCCCCATCACCTCGCCGGTCGACTTCATCTCCGGCCCAAGGATCGGATCGACGCCAGGGAACTTGACGAATGGGAACACCGCTTCCTTGACGCTGAAGTAAGGCGGCGTGACTTCACGCGTCATGCCCTGCTGGGCCAGCGACATGCCGGCCATGCAGCGCGCAGCCACCTTGGCCAACTGGATGCCCGTGGCTTTGCTGACGTAGGGAACGGTGCGGGACGCGCGCGGATTGACTTCCAGCACGTAGATGACGTCCTTGCCATCCTTTTCCTGGATGGCGAACTGCACGTTCATGAGGCCCACCACGTCGAGAGCCTTGGCCATTGCGGCGCTCTGACGCTTGAGCTCCGCCACCGTCTCGGCGCGCAGGCTATAGGGCGGCAGCGAACAAGCGGAGTCGCCCGAGTGCACGCCGGCCTGCTCGATGTGTTCCATCACGCCGCCGATGAGCGTTGCGCCCTCGGCATCGCGAATGCAGTCCACATCGCATTCGACCGCGTCGTTGAGGAAGCGGTCCAGCAGAACCGGAGAATCGTTGCTCACCTTGACGGCTTCGCGCATGTAGCGCTCGAGGTCGCGCTGCTCGTGCACGATCTCCATCGCGCGACCACCCAGCACGTAGCTCGGGCGCACCACCAGAGGGTAGCCGAGCTCTGTCGCCTTCTCCAGGGCCTCCGCCTCGGTACGGGCCGTGGCGTTGGGAGGCTGACGCAGTCCGAGTTCGTGCAGCAGCTTCTGGAAGCGCTCGCGATCTTCGGCGGCGTCGATCATGTCGGGGCTGGTGCCGATGATCGGCACGCCGTTGGCTTCCAGGTCGAGAGCGAGCTTGAGCGGTGTCTGGCCACCGTACTGCACGATCACACCCGTCGGCTTTTCCTTGTCGACGATCTCGAGCACATCTTCGAGCGTGAGTGGCTCGAAGTAGAGGCGATCGGAGGTGTCGTAGTCGGTCGACACGGTTTCGGGATTGCAGTTGACCATGATGGTCTCGTACCCATCCTCACGCATCGCCAGTGCGGCATGCACGCAGCAATAGTCGAACTCGATGCCCTGGCCGATCCGATTGGGACCGCCGCCGAGCACCATGATCTTCTTGTTGTTCGTCGGCTCCGCCTCGCACTCATCCTCGTAGGTGGAATACATGTAGGCCGTATTGGTGGCAAATTCTGCCGCGCAGGTGTCGACGCGCTTGTACACCGGGCGCACACCCAGCGCACGGCGCTTTTCGCGCACGGCAGTATCGGTCGTGCGCAATTGCTTGGCGAGACGACGGTCGGAGAAACCCTTCTGCTTGAGCACGCGCAGCGTGTCCGCATCCAATTCGTCGAGCGACTTGGTTTCGAGTTCGAGCTCGATCTTCACGATCTGCTCGATCTGCACCAGGAACCACTTGTCGATCTTGGTCAGGTCATGCACCTCGTCGACGCTCATGCCTTGGGCGAAGGCATCGCCCACGTACCAGATGCGCTCGGGGCCGGGCTCGCCCAACTCCTTCTCGAGCACCTCGCGGTCTTGCGTCTTCTCGTTCATGCCGTCGACGCCGACCTCCAGGCCCCGCAATGCCTTCTGGAACGACTCCTGGAAGGTACGGCCCATCGCCATTACCTCGCCCACCGACTTCATCTGCGTGGTCAGTCGCGAATCGGCCTGGGGGAATTTCTCGAAGGCGAAGCGCGGGATCTTGGTGACCACGTAGTCGATCGAGGGCTCGAAGCTCGCGGGCGTTGCACCCCCGGTGATCTCATTGCGAAGCTCATCGAGCGTGTAGCCCACGGCCAGCTTGGCGGCGACCTTGGCAATCGGGAAGCCGGTTGCCTTGGAAGCCAGCGCAGAAGAACGCGAAACCCGCGGATTCATCTCGATGACGATCAGACGTCCGTCCTTCGGGTTGAGCGAGAACTGGACGTTCGATCCGCCCGTGTCCACACCGATCTCACGCAGCACCGCCAAGCTGGCGTCGCGCATGATCTGGTATTCCTTGTCGGTCAGGGTCTGCGCCGGAGCAACGGTGATGGAGTCGCCCGTGTGCACGCCCATCGGGTCGAGGTTCTCGATCGAGCAAACGATGATGCAGTTGTCCGCCTTGTCGCGCACCACTTCCATCTCGTATTCCTTCCAGCCAAGCAGCGACTCTTCGATCAGCAGCTCGTTGGTGGGCGAGGCTTCCAGGCCGCGCTTGCAGATGGTCTCGAACTCTTCGGGGTTGTAGGCAATGCCACCGCCCGTCCCGCCGAGCGTGAAGCTCGGCCGGATGACGGTCGGAAAGCCCACGTTCTTTTGCACCGCCCAGGCTTCGTCCATGGAATGCGCAATCCCGGAGCGGGCCGAGCCCAGTCCGATCTTGGTCATTGCATCCTTGAACTTCAGGCGGTCTTCGGCCTTGTCGATGGCTTCGGGCGTGGCACCGATCAGCTCGACCTTGTACTTGTCGAGCACGCCGTTGCGCCACAGGTCGAGCGCGCAGTTCAGCGCGGTCTGTCCACCCATGGTGGGCAGGATCGCGTCGGGGCGCTCCTTGGCAATGATCTTTTCGACGGTCTGCCAGGTGATCGGCTCGATGTAGGTCACATCCGCCGTCGCCGGGTCCGTCATGATGGTCGCCGGATTGCTGTTGATCAGGATGACCTTGTAGCCTTCTTCGCGAAGTGCCTTGCAGGCCTGCACGCCGGAGTAATCGAACTCGCAGGCCTGACCAATGATGATCGGGCCGGCGCCGATGATGAGGATGCTCTGAATGTCGGTACGCTTAGGCATTCATCGCCTCCGCCTTGTGTTTTTCCATGAGGGCCGTGAAGCGATCGAACAGGTAGCCGATGTCACGCGGGCCGGGCGATGCTTCAGGGTGACCCTGGAAGCAGAACGCCGGCTTGTCCGTGCGGGCGAGACCTTGCAACGTGCCATCGAACAGGCTGACGTGCGTCGCGCGCAGGTTGGCTGGCAGCGTTTTCTCGTCCACTGCAAAGCCATGGTTCTGGCTGGTGATTGAGACGCGGCCGTTGTCCATGTCCTTGACCGGATGGTTCGCGCCATGGTGGCCGAACTTCATCTTGAAGGTCTTGGCCCCACAGGCCAGCGCCATGATCTGGTGACCCAGGCAGATGCCGAACGTGGGAATCCCGGTATCGATCAGCTCGCGTGTGGCAGCGATGGCGTAGTCGCAAGGCTCCGGATCGCCAGGCCCATTCGACAGAAAGATGCCGTCCGGCTTGAGCTTGAGGACGTCTGCAGCAGGCGTTCTGGCAGGCACCACGGTGATGCGGGCACCGCGCTGGGCCAGCATGCGCAGGATGTTCTTCTTGACGCCGAAGTCGTACGCCACGACGTGGAACTGGGGCGTGATCTGCACGCCATAGCCGGCGCCAGGCTTCCATTCGGTCTGGGTCCACTCGTAAGTCTGCGCGACCGACACGACCTTGGCGAGATCCAGGCCGACCATGGCCGGTGCGGACTTGGCTGCGGTAATGGCCTTCTCGATCAGGGCTGGCGTCACAGCCTCCCCTTCAGCCAAGCCCAGGATGCAACCGTTCTGAGCCCCGTGGGTACGCAGATGCCGCGTCAGCTTGCGGGTGTCGATGTTGGAAATGGCAACCGTGCCGCTTCGGTTCAGGTAGTCCGACAACGACGAAGTGCTGCGGAAGTTGGACGCCACTTGCGGCAGGTCACGAATGATCAGGCCCGCGGCATGAATCTTGTCGGCTTCGATGTCTTCCTCGTTGACGCCATAGTTGCCGATGTGCGGATACGTCAGCGTGACGATCTGCTGGCAGTAGCTGGGGTCGGTGAGGATTTCCTGATAGCCGGTGATCGCGGTGTTGAACACCACTTCGCCGACTGTGGCGCCGGTGGCGCCGATCGAGTTGCCGAGAAAGACCGTGCCGTCTGCGAGCGCCAGGATGGCGGGCGGGAAGGCTCCCTTGAGGGACAAAAGCACTGGGTTCTCCGGAAGGATGATGGCCCACAGCGAACCCAAGAAACAACTCGGGCTTGCAACTTTCGTCGAAGGATTGGCGTGTGTTGCCTAGGTTGGCGCGGCGGGCGAGGTTCGAGCGGGAAAGCCGCTCATTATAGCCGGGCCATTCACGTTTCTACCGAGATGTGGCCGCCATTGCTGCACTCGCATGGAGGCAGATCGCCGCAGCCGCCGCCACATTGAGCGACTCTTCCCCTCCGGGCTGCACGATCCGGATGGAATGGGTGGCGCGTTGCTGCAACTCGGCAGAGACACCCTGGCCCTCGTGGCCCAGCAGCCAGGCGCAGGGATGCGGCAACGAGCGCTCGGCCTGCGCCTCGTGTAGCCATTGCCCCTGGTGCGAGCTGGTGGCCAGCAAGGGCAACCCCAAGCCGTCCAGTTGTTCCGGCAAGGCGGCTTCGATCAGCCGCAGTCCAAAGTGCGCCCCCATGCCCGCGCGCAGGACCTTGGGCGACCACAGCGCCGCCGTGCCTTTGAGCGCGATCACCTGCTCGAATCCGAAGGCCGCCGCGCTTCTCAGCACGGAACCTACATTGCCTGCGTCCTGCAGGCGGTCGAGCACGACGGCCGCCGCCCCCGGTCGCACCGTCGGCGCCTCCGGAAGATCGATCACGAAACCCATGGGAGCTGGCGACTCCAACCCGCTGACCTCGCGCAGGAGCGCATCGGGCACCACCACGGTCCGTGCAGCGCTGCCCGCCCATTCGGCCTCGGCTTGGGTCCAGGCCGACTCGGCAAACACGGCGGTCGAAGCGCGAAGTCCACGCACGAGCGCTGCGCGGCAGAGATGATCGCCTTCGAGCCAGATGCGACCGACGCGTCGGTAGGCGCCCGGATCCTGCGCCAGCCGACGCAGCTCCTTGAGCAGCGGGTTGTCCCGCGAGTTGATGTGCGTGGGGCCTGCTTCGCTCATCGGGGGACCGGAAGGGGCAAGCTCGATCCGGAGTCGATCTGCATGTTTGCCTGAGGCATCGTGGACGTGTACACCGGTACGACTGCGAGACTCGGCGCGGCGGCCACGGGCGCAAACGATCTGCGGTGATGCTCGCAAGCACCATGCGTGCGCAGCGCAGCCAGATGCTCGGGTGTGCCATAGCCCTTGTGCGCGGCGAAGCCGTAGTTGGGGTACTGCGCGTGCAACTCGTCGCAAAGGCGGTCCCGATGCACTTTGGCCAGAATCGAGGCTGCCGAGATCGCCCTAACGCGTGCGTCGCCGCCGATCACGGCTTCTGCCAGCACGTCGAGCACCGGCAGCCGGTTGCCATCGACCAGAACCTTCCCAGGCTTGAGGCGCAATCCGTCCACGGCGCGACGCATGGCAATCATCGTCGCCTGCAAGATGTTGTGAGCGTCGATCTCTTCCACACTGGCCGAGGCGATGGAGCAGCACAACGCCCTTTCCATGATCAGGTCGTAGAGCCGTTCACGCTTCAGCGGCGTGAGCTGCTTGGAGTCGGCCAGTCCGCGGATTGGCCGCCGGTCGTCCAGGATGACGGCCGCCGCCACCACGGGGCCCGCCAACGGACCACGACCCGCCTCGTCGACGCCGGCCAACAGCCCGGGCGTGTCCCAGGACAAGGTGGCTTGCTTAGCTTGCAAGAACTTTCTCGATCGCATCGGCACAGAGTGTGGGCGTGTCGCGCAGCAATTCTTCGTGCAGCGCGGTGAATCGTTGCGTCAAGTTACTCACCTTGGCCGGCGAGCGCAACCAATCGAGCGTCGAACGCGCCAGCGCCTCGGGGGTCGCTTCGTTCTGGATCAGCTCGGGCACCACGAAGTCGCGGCACAGGATGTTCGGCAAGCCGACCCAGGGCTGCAACTGCTTGGTCAGCATCAGCCGCCAAGTCAGATAGTTCATGTTGTAGGCGATCACCATCGGGCGCTTGAAGAGGGCCGCCTCGAGCGTCGCGGTGCCACTCGCAATCAGCGTCACGTCGCAGGCAGCCAGTACCTCGTGCGATCGTCCCTCGATCAGATGAACCTGCCCCTCCAGGCCTGCAGCACCGATCATCTGGCGCGCCTCGTCGATGAGCGTCGGCAGCGTCGGCAACACGAGCTGTAGGTGGGGCTCGGTCTTCCGCATCAGACGTGCGGCGTCGAGAAAGCGCGGCGCGATGTACCGCAGCTCCGATCGCCTGCTGCCCGGCAACAACGCCACGACCGGCGCCTGGGTCGACAAGCCCAATTTGGCGCGCGCAGCGGCCCGGTCCGGCTCCATCGGGATGACTTGCGCCAGAGGATGCCCAACGTAACTGCCTGCCACGCCGTGGCTGGCCAGAAGCTCAGGCTCGAAGGGGAAGATGCAAAGCACATGGTCCGCCGCAGCGCGAATGTTCTCGATGCGACCGGGCCTCCACGCCCAGATCGACGGACACACGAAATGCACCGTGCGAATCCCTGCGGCCCGCAAGTCCGCTTCCAGGCCCAGATTGAAGTCCGGAGCGTCCACCCCGATGAAGACGTCGGGGCGTTCGTGCAACACTCGCGCCTTGAGCTGACGCCGAATGCTCGCAATTTCCGGGTAGTGCCGAAGGACCTCGATATAGCCGCGAACCGCCAGCTTCTCCTGCGGCCACCACGTCTGGAAACCACGCGCAACCATCTGCGGACCGCCAATGCCGATAGCCTGAACGTCCGGCCACCGCGAATGGAACCCGTCGAGCATCCGACCGGCGAGCAAGTCGCCAGAAGCCTCCCCCGCGACCATCGCGAAGCGCCGCTGCGAAGCGTTCATGTCGAGAGGCTCAGCGCGCGATGCCGCGCGTCGCATCGGCCAGGAAAGCGTCCATCAACGCCACTTCAGCCTTGGCCGATGGCATCTGGCTACCGAGTTCGCGGATGGCCTGACGCGCCTCTTCGAGCGTCTTGCCCTGACGGTACAGCAGCCGATGCATCTGCTTGACCGCGGCCAACTGCTCGCTGTCAAAGCCGCGACGTTTCAAGCCGACGACATTGAAGCCTCGCACCGCCAAAGGGTTGCCGTCCACCAGCATGAACGGAGGCACGTCTTGCGTGACTGCGCTGGCAAAGCCGAGCATCGCGTGCGCACCAATCTTCACGAACTGATGAATCCCCGTGAGTCCGCCCACCGTCACCCAATCACCGAGGGTCACATGCCCGGCGAGCGTCGTATTGTTGGACAGCGTGGTGTGATCGCCGATGACGCAGTCGTGCGCGACATGCGTGTAAGCCATGATCCAGTTGTCGCTGCCGATGCGCGTCGTGCCGCCAGCCTGCGGCACGCCAAGATTGAAGGTGCAGAACTCACGCACCACGTTGCGATCGCCGATCACCAGTTCGGTATCTTCGCCCGCGTACTTCTTGTCCTGCGGCTGCGCGCCGATGGAGCTGAACTGAAAAAACCGGTTGTCTCGTCCGATCGTCGTCCGGCCTTCGACAACGCAGTGCGGCCCGATGGACGTGCCCGCGCCGATGCGTACCTTGGGCCCGATGATGGCGTACGGTCCCACCGACACCGAGGCATCGAGCTCGGCTGCGGCATCGACGATCGCCGTAGGATGAATCTGTGTCATGCGTCGAGCAAGGCCAGCGCGATCACTCGGCGTTGAGTGTCCGCATTGCGCACATGAGTTGCGCTTCGCAGGCCAGTTCTTCGCCGACCATGGCACGACCCGTGAACTTGGAGATGCCAGCCTTCATGCGGCCGATCTCAACCTCCAGCGTCAGTTGGTCTCCCGGCTCGACGGGGCGCTTGAAGCGGGCACCATCGATCGCGGCAAAGTAGTAGATGACGTTTTCGTCCGGCACGATGTCCAGCGAATGAAAAGACAGCAGCGCGGCAGCTTGCGCCATGGCTTCCAGCATCAGCACGCCTGGCATGACGGGGCGATGCGGAAAATGCCCATTGAAGAAGGGCTCGTTCATCGTGACGTTCTTCAATGCCGTGATGCGCTTTCCCTTTTCCATGCTCAGCACCTTGTCGACGAGCAGGAATGGATAGCGATGCGGCAGCAACTTCAGGATCTGATGGATATCGAGCGTGGTCGTCATGATGTCTTATCGTCGTTGCGCGCGAGGGCCTTCTCCAGGACCTTGACCCGTTCGCGCAACGCATGGAGGTTTCGCAGTGTGGCAGCGTTCTTCTCCCACGCCGCATTGTCATCGAATGGAAAAAAGCCGGTGTAGTGGCCCGGCTTGAGAATCGAGCGACTGACCAGCGTTCCCGCCGTCACATGCACGCCGTCGACCAGGGTGAGATGGCCGGAAATCATCCCCGCTCCTCCCACTGTGCAGTTGGCACCGATCCGCGCACTGCCTGCTACGCCTGTGCATGCGGCCATTGCTGTGTTGCGGCCGACATGGACGTTGTGGCCGATCTGGATCAGATTGTCGAGCTTGACGCCGTCTTCGATCACCGTGTCGTCCAGCGCGCCGCGGTCGATGCAGGTATTCGCGCCGATCTCCACGTCGTCGCCGATACGCACCGCGCCCAGTTGCTCGATCTTGACCCAGCCCTGGCTGGAGGGAGCCAGCCCGAAGCCGTCGGCACCGATCACGACGCCGGGATGGAGAAGGCATCGCGCACCGATGACGCAATTTTCGCTGACCGTCACGCTCGCCTTGAGCACAGTCTGCGCACCAATACGAGCGCCACGCTCGACCACGCACAGCGGCCCGACTCGCGCCGTTTCGTCGACCTGCGCGGTCGGATGAATCACTGCGCTGGGATGGATTCGTTCGACCTCGGGCGGCGCATGCCGCGCCTTCCACAGCTGCGTCAATCGCGCGAAGTAGAGATACGGATCGGGCGTGAGGATGTAGTCGCCGCGCAATCGGGCGGCCTCTTCGGCTGGCGCCGAAACGATGACGCAACCCGCCTGCGAAGCAGCCAGGTCCTTCGCAAACTTGGGGTTGGAAAGAAAGGAGAGCGCCTCGGCGGTAGCGGACTGCAACGGCGCCAGACGCTCGATCATGCGCCCGCCGTCCCCATGCAGTTCGCCACCCAAGGCGTCGACAATGGCCTCGAGTTGCAATGCCATACAAATAGCAGGCTTGCCTGCGTCTACCTAGGGTTGGACGCCGACGGATCGCTGCTGGCGCCGCCCGCGTTCAGTGCACGGATCACCTTGTCGGTAATGTCGTGCTTGGGGTTGATGTAGATCGCCTCCTGAAGGATGGCGTCGTAGCGGTCCGACTCTGCAATCTGCTTGATGACGCGATTGGTCCGATCGTAGACCGCCTGCAATTCCTCGTTCTTTCGAGCATTGAGGTCTTCCTGGAACTCACGGCGCTTGCGCTGGAATTCGCGGTCCTGATCGATCAGGGCACGTTGGCGCTGGGCGCGCTGCGTGTCCGAAAGCGTTGGCGCCTCGCGCTCGAAGCGTTCGGACGCAGCCTTGAGAGCTTCGCCCTGGGACTGAAGGTCCTTGTCGCGCTTGGCAAACTCGGCCTCCAGCTTGGCCTGCGCCGCCTTGGCCGGCAATGCCTCACGCAACACGCGATCCGGGTTGACGAACCCGATCCGGAAGCTTTCCTGGGCCTGCGCCGGACTGCCGAACAGTGCCAGCGCACAAGCCAGCACCGCAACGGCACGAAACAAATGATTCATCAGAAGGAAGTTCCGATCTGAAATTGGATGCGCTGAATTCTATCCTTGGGGATGTAGCCAACCTGGTTGACTGCACCCACCTCTTCGTCCTGATACTGGACCGGGAATGCATAGGCAAGGCGCAGCGGACCCAGCGGTGAAATCCAGCTGATGCCCACGCCCACCGAAGCGCGCAACTTCTTCTGCGCCTCCCATTGGGCGTCGGTGATACCGAGGGTGCGGTCGGTGAACACATTGCCAACGTCGAAGAAGCCGTACATCCGCAACGTCCGGTCATTGCCCGCCCCGGGGAAAGGCGTGCTCAGTTCAGCATTGAAGATGGCCTTCTTGGTGCCGCCCAGCGCAGCGCCGGTCACGGCGTCACGCGGACCCAGAGAATTCTGCTCGAAACCACGGATCGAACCCAGACCACCCGCATAGAAGTTCTTGAAGATTGGGTAGACCTCGTCGCCGTACGCCTTCGCGTAGCCCAACTCGCCGTTGAAGGCGAGCGTGTACTGCTTGTTGAGCGGGAAGTACTGCTGCAATTGGTAGCTGCCCTTGTAGTACTTCATGTCGCCGCCCACACCGACTTCGAGGCCGGCGCGTTGCACTCGGCCGCGAGTGGGCACCAAAGCACTGTCTCGCGTGTCGCGAGCCCAGGCGATGGTCAAAGGCACGCCGGTCTTTGTGTCGTCGGAGCACGCCGTGATGTAGTCGCCCTGAGTCGCGCAACCGAAATAGTCGCGGTAGGCCTGCGGCGTCTGCGAAGCGAGGTTGGAACCTGGCTCGAAGCTGTATCGCTCGAGACCGGCGCCAAAGTACACCGTATCGACTTCGCTGAACGGCACGCCAAATCGCAGCGTACCGCCCTCGTTGATCAGCCGGTAGTCACCATCCTGCGTGTAGTACGGGCGCGTGGTGCGGTAGTAAAGGTCGAACGTGCGCGAGATGCCTTCTTGCGTGAAGTACGGATTTGTACTCGTCAGCTGAATGTTGCGGTTGTATTTGCTGGTATTGACATTCAGGCCGAGGTAGTTGCCCGAGCCCAGGAAGTTCTCCTGCTGAATGCCGAAACTGAACGACACCTTTTCTGCCGTCGAGAAGCCCGCCCCCAACTGCAATGACCCGGTGGGCTTTTCAACCACCGACACAGCGAGGTCGACCTGATCAGGCGTGCCGGGCACTTCCTGGGTTTCGATGTTGACGTCAGTGAAGAAGCCCAGGCGGTTCACGCGGTCGCGCGACAGCTTGATACGGTCGCTGTCGTACCACGAAGCCTCGTATTGACGGAACTCACGGCGAATCACTTCGTCGCGCGTCCGGTTGTTGCCGCTGACGACAAGCCGACGCACATAGACGCGCCGGGCGGGTTCCGCCTGCAGGACCAGCGCGACGCGGTTGTTGGTCCGATCGATCTCGGGACGAGCCTGCACGCGCGCGAACGCGTAGCCGAAGCTACCGAAGTAGTCCGAGAAAGCCGTTGTGGTCTGCGTGACCTGCTCGGCGTTGTACGGCTCGCCAGGCTCGATGGTGATCAGCGACTTGAACTCATCGTCGCGGCCCAGGTAGTTACCCTGAAGGCTGACACTGGACACCACGTAGCGCTGCCCTTCCGTCACGTTGATCGTCAACGTGAGATCTTCGCGATCAGGGGAAACGGCGACCTGCGTCGAGTCGATGCGGAACTCGAGATAGCCGCGCTGGAGATAGTAGGAGCGAAGCGTTTCCAGATCGGCGTTGAGCTTGGCGCGCGAGTATTGGTTGGACTTGGTGTACCAACTCAGCCAGCCGCCCGTGTCCAGATCGAAAAGCCCGCGCAGCGTGGACTCGCTGAAGGCCTTGTTGCCGACGACGCGGATGTCCTTGATGCGGGCTGGCTCGCCCTCGGTGACCGTGAAGGTCAGGTTGACCCGGTTGCGCTCGATCGGCGTAACGGTCGTGACCACTTCGGCGTTGTAGAGGCTGCGGCTGATGTACTGCCGCTTGAGTTCCTGCTCGGCCCGATCAGTCAGCGCCTTGTCGTAGGGTCGACCTTCGGCCAGGCCGACTTCGCGCAAGGACTTGACCAACGCATCCTTGTCGAATTCCTTGGACCCGACAAAATCGACTCCGGCCACCGTGGGGCGCTCCTCGACGATGACCACCACCACATTGCCGCTGACATCGATCCGAACGTCCTTGAAAAGACCAAGATCGAACAGTGCGCGGATGGCGGCGGACGCGCGCTCATCGGTGTAGGTGTCGCCCACGCGGATCGGCATGGACGCGAAGATGGTGCCCGGCTCCACGCGCTGAAGGCCTTCGACGCGGATATCCCGCACCGTGAATGGCTCGACTGCCCAAGCCGCAAAGGCTGAAACCGCACCGGCCACCACAAGGACAACGCTGCGCAGACGGAAGCGGCTAGATCTTGTTTTCATTCTGAGATTTGGCCGACGGCGTTCGGCCACAAAGAGGTTAACCAAAGAGCCGGGTCACGTCGTTGAACAGCGCGATCGACATCATGAGCAGCAGAACGGCGATACCACCGCGCTGAAGCCGCTCCATCCATGCATCGGACACGCCGCGACCAGTCAGGCCCTCCCAAAGATAATACATCAGGTGCCCCCCATCGAGGACTGGGAGCGGCATCAGATTGAGCACACCCAGGCTGACGCTGATCAAGGCCAGAAAGCTCAGGTATTGCGTGAGCCCGAGGCTCGCGGATTTGCCAGCGTAGTCGGCGATCGTCAGCGGACCGCTGAGGTTCTTGATGGAGGCTTCACCGACCACCATGCGACCGAGCATGCGAACAGTCAGGGCAGAGACTTCCCAGGTGCGCACGGCCCCGGCCCAAATGCCGTCCAGCGGGCCCTGTCGCACCGTGACGGTCTGCGGGGCCGCGCCGACATAGGCACCAATGCGGCCAACGGCGGTCTCGCCCTCCATCCTTACATCGGGCTCGACGTCCAGGCTAATTTGTCGGCCGCCCCGCTCAATGCGCCAGACCTGGGCCTTCGGGCGAGCACCGTCCACCGAGGTCCGAATGGCCTCGCGCAACTGTTGGCCGTCGACGATGGAGGTTCCGCCGACCGAAAGCACCCGATCGCCCTTTTGCAATCCATCCCGCTCGGCCGCGCCGCCCTTGATGACCTCGCCAATGTCGGGCTGGGTCAACGGCGCGACGATGCCAATGCGGCGAAACATGCTCGCGTCTGCATCCTTGCCTTCGATCTGACTCAAGGCAAGACGGACGGTGTGCACTCGGCCTCGACCGTCGCTGTCGACCTCCAGGTCGAGGTCTTGCTGCTCCAGCGCACCGCGAGTGATGCGCCAGCGCAGACCTTCGAAGGATTCAACAGGCTCCAGGTCGCCGTCGAAACCGGCCCGGAGCACGCGCTCCCCACCGCGTAGACCAGCCTCTTCCGCGATGGTGCCGGCGGCAGGCCGTGCCAAGAGGGCGACTGGCTCCTCAATGCCGATCCAGTTGACGCAGGCGTAGAGCACGATCGCCAGCAGAAGATTGGCCAGAGGCCCCGCCGCCACGATCGCTGCGCGGGCCTTCAGGGACTGGGTGTTGAAGGCGCGATGTCGCTCATGGGCCTCGACCGGCGCCTCGCGCTCGTCGAGCATCCGCACGTATCCCCCAAGTGGAATGGCCCCGATGACGAATTCCGTGTCCTGCCCTGCTCGCTGGTGGCGTGGCTTCCAGCGATAGATGACTTTGCCAAACCCAATGGAGAAACGCAGCACGCGCACGTTGCAGGCCACCGCGACGCGGTAGTGGCCCCACTCATGCACAGCGACCAGCACCCCGAGAGCGACGATGAAAGCGATGATGGTCAGCATGGGGCGATGGTGGGCAAGGCGATGAGATCAGGTTGCCAGACGGTCTGCGGCTGAATGTGCTGCGCGGCGCGCCCTCGCATCCAGGTCCAGGAGATCGGCCAAGGACTGCGGCTTGGAGGGCAACACCGCCTGCAAAGTTTCCAGGTTCACGGCATGAATATGGTCGAAGCGCAGTCGCTCATCAAGAAAGCGCTCGACGGCCACTTCATTGGCCGCGTTGAGTACAGCGGTTGTGCCAGGGGCGGCACGCATCGCCTGCCAGGCCAGTTCCAGCCCAGGGAACCGGCGCTTGTCCGGCACCTCGAAGGTCAGCGATGCCATGGTGCGGAAATCCAGCCGCGCCGCACCGCTTTCCAGGCGCTCGGGCCAAGCCAGCCCGCATGAGATGGGCACGCGCATGTCAGGCGTACCGAGTTGGGCGATCACCGACGCATCCGTGAACTGCACCATCGAGTGAATGACACTCTGCGGGTGGATGACGACCTCGATCTGCTCGGGCCTGACGCCGAAGAGGAAACGCGCCTCGATCACTTCGAGGGCCTTGTTCATCATGGTGGCGGAATCGACCGAAATCTTGCGCCCCATGACCCAATTGGGATGAGCGCAGGCCTCCTTGGGCGTCACGCTGTGCATCGTCGAGGGGTCGCGCGTGCGGAACGGGCCGCCAGAGGCAGTCAGCAGGATCTTGTCGATGCGCCGCGCCCAGGTGCTCGCGTCTTCGGGGAGCGACTGGAAGATGGCTGAATGTTCGCTGTCGATCGGCAACAGCGTGGCGCCGCCCTGCTGGACCGCGGACATGAACAGTTCGCCCCCGACCACGAGAGCCTCCTTGTTGGCCAACAGCAGTCGCTTTCCTGCACGCGCCGCGGCAAGGCAGGGGGAAAGGCCCGCCGCGCCGACAATGGCGGCCATGACGGCGTCCACCTCGTCATGCGCTGCGATGGCTTCGAGTGCGTCAGGCCCACGCAATACCTGGGTCGGCAGATCGTTTCGCCGCAGCAAATCGGCCAGTTGCGCTGCATGCGCATCGCTGGACATCACGGCGTAGCGGGGGCGAAACCGGGCGCACTGTGCCAGAAGATCGTCAACCCGGGTCGCCGCCGACAGCGCAAAGACTTCGAAACGATCCGAATGTCGAGCAACGACGTCCAGAGTGCTGACTCCGATCGACCCGGTCGAACCGAGGATCGTCAGGCGCTGCCTCAAAGACATGTTCATAGAAAGGCCAGCATCATGGCCAGCGGAAGAGTCGGCAAGAGCGCGTCCACTCGGTCAAGCACACCGCCGTGACCTGGCAGGAGTTGGCTGCTGTCCTTGGCACCGGCGCTTCGCTTGACCAGCGACTCAGCAAGATCGCCCATCACGCTCATCGCAGCAAGGAACACCGCGCCGATGATCAAGAGAGGCCATCCACGATCCCACAGACGGGTATAGAGGCTCGCCACCTCGGCCCCCGCCGAGCGATCGGCCCAGACCCAGCAAAGTGCCAGCACCACGACACCAACCATGCCGCCCCAAACGCCCTCCCAGCTTTTACCCGGGCTGATGGCAGGTGCCAGGCGCTCCTTGGTCAGGCGCAATCCGAATGCACGGCCGGCGAAGTACGCAAAGATGTCTGCGACCCAGACAAGCACCAGAATCGAAAGCAGGAAATTGATGCCAACGAGCCGCGCCTGAACCGCCGCGAGCCAGGCCACCCAAAGTACGAGAACGCCGCCCGTAAGGCGCAACGCTCGCGGCAGTCGCGGCCAACCGCTGACTCCGATGCGCAGCAAAAGGATGCCACCGATCACCCACGCAGCGCCAACACACAGCCACAGCCCGCGCCAGGAGTGCTCGAGCCAGCCGAGCAACCATGCTGCACTGCAAAGCGCCGCGCAAAGCACACCCATGAGCACCGAGGCGCCGAAGCCGCAGCCGTTGAGCTTGCCCCATTCCCATCCAGCAGCGCCGATCAAGACGACCATCACGCAGGCGAACGGCACATACGACGGATAGAAGAGCGCAGGCAGAAGGATCGCCAGCAATACAAGCGCGGTAATGATTCGTAGCTTGAGCATGCGTTTCAGGCAGTAGGCTGGTCCGCGGCAGGCGATTCGGTCAGTTGAGCCGACGTCAGCCCGAATCGCCGCTCTCGCTTGGCAAACGCGCCGATGGCTTCATCCAAGGCAGCCTCGTCGAAATCCGGCCAAAGACGATCGCTGAAGTAGAACTCCGAATACGCGCTTTGCCAAAGAAGGAAGTTCGAGATGCGCTGCTCGCCGCCCGTGCGGATGAACAGGTCCGGATCGGGCACATGAGACAGTGCCAGCGCGCGATCGAGCGACGCCTCGGTGATGGCCTCGCCCTCCTCGGCCAGGCGAGCCGCCGCTTGCGCAATGTCCCATCGCCCCCCATAGTTGAAGCAGACGTTGAGAGTGAGCCGGGTGTTGCCGGCAGTAGCCTGCTCAGCCTTGGCAAGCCCTTGCGCAATGCGCTCGGAGAGGTTCGAGCGTTCGCCGACAAATCGCAGACGCACGCCGTCTTCGCGCAGACGTGGCACCTCACGGCCCAGCGCGAGCGCCATCAGTTCCATCAGGCCTGAAACCTCTTCTTGCGGCCGATTCCAATTTTCCGAAGAGAAGGCAAACACCGTGAGCACGCGCACGCCCCGATCGGCGCAAGCCTGCACGCAACGCCTCAGGGATTCAACGCCTTGGCGGTGCCCTGCCACTCTAGGCAGGAAGCGCCGAGTGGCCCAACGGCCATTGCCATCCATGACGATGGCGATGTGGTGAGGCGCAGCCGGCTGCGCGCGGCTATTGGCCATGCAATTTGGACCCTGGCCGTCAGACGGCCAGAACTTCCGCTTCCTTGGCGGCGACGAGCTTGTCGATCTCTGCGATGAAGCGATCCGTGATCTTCTGGACGTCGCCTTCAGCGCGCTTCTGGTCATCTTCCGAAGCCAGCTTGTCCTTGACCAGCTTCTTGACGCCTTCGTTGGCATCGCGACGCAGGTTGCGCATGGCCACCTTGGCCTGCTCACCCTCGGTGCGAACCAGCTTGGTCATTTCCTTGCGGCGCTCTTCGCTCATCGGCGGCATCGGCACGCGGATCAGATCACCCATCGATGCAGGATTGAGGCCCAGGTCGCTCTCGCGGATGGCCTTCTCGATTTTGGCGCCCATGCCCTTTTCCCAGGGCTGGACGCTGATGGTGCGCGAATCGAGCAGTGAAACATTGGCCACCTGGCTCAGCGGAACCTGGGAGCCGTAGTACTCCACGTGCACGGTGTCGAGCAACGCTGGATTGGCTCGGCCGGTACGAATCTTGGTGAGGTTGTTCTGGAAGGCAGCCAGCGACTGCTTCATCTTGGCTTCAGCCTGGGTGCGGATGTCGGCGATAGTGGTCATTTCTTGCGTTCCCGAAAGACAGATGCCGGCGCGCCACTGGGGCGGCCGGCACCCTGCATTGTGTCAGGTCAGGCGTGCACCAGTGTGCCTTCGTCCTCGCCCATCACAACGCGGCGCAGAGCGCCACTCTTCAGGATCGAGAACACCTTGATCGGCAGCTTCTGGTCGCGGCACAAGGCAAAGGCGGTGGCATCCATGATGCCCAGGTTCTTGCTGATGGCTTCGTCGAAAGACAAAGTGGCGTACCGGGTGGCGCTCGGGTCCTTGTTGGGATCTGCGCTGTAGACGCCATCGACCTTGGTGGCCTTGAGGACCAGTTCGGCGCCAATCTCGGCGCCGCGCAGAGCGGCCGCCGTATCGGTGGTGAAAAAGGGATTGCCCGTGCCTGCGGCAAAGACCACCACCTTACCCTCTTCGAGGTACTGAAGCGCCTTGGGGCGAACGTACGGCTCGACCACCTGTTCAATGGCGATCGCTGACATCACGCGGGCCACCAGACCCTGGCGATCCATCGCATCGGCAAGCGCGAGCGAATTCATGACGGTCGCGAGCATGCCCATGTAGTCGGCGGTCGCCCGGTCCATGCCAGCCGCTCCCGCGGCCATGCCCCTGAAGATATTCCCTCCCCCGATGACCACGGCCACCTGAACACCGAGGCCGACCACCTCGGCCACCTCGGCCACCATGCGCTCGATGGTGCCGCGATTGATCCCAAAGGCATCGTCTCCCATCAACGCCTCACCCGACAGCTTCAACAAAATACGCTTATGGGCGGGGCGGGGCTGGGACATAGGCACTTCCTTGATCTGGATGGGCGGAGGGAGTTTAAAGGGAGTTGGGTGCCACGCCACCCCCTACTGAGGGGGCATGGCGACAGGCCGTTACTGCGCGGCAGCAGCCTTGGCTGCAGCCACTTGGGCAGCCACTTCGGCCGCGAAATCGTCAGCCTTTTTCTCGATGCCTTCACCCACGACATAAAGGGTGAAGCCCTTGACGCTGGTATTGGCAGCCTTGAGCATCTGCTCGACGGTTTGCTTGTCGTTCTTCACGAACGGCTGGTTGTGCAGCGAAACTTCCTTGAGGTATTTCTGCACAGCGCCCTCGACGCGCTTGGCCACGATCTCGGCCGACTGAGCCGGCTTGCCTGCAGCCTCGGCGGCCTTGCGATCCTCGTCGGCCTTGCCGGCGGCAACTGCACGTTCCTTCTCGATCAGGTCGGCAGAGACGTCGGACGTCGACAGCGAGACTGGCTTCATCGCAGCGATGTGCATCGCGACATCCTTGGCAGCCACATCGTCACCCTCGAACTCCACGACCACACCGATGCGGGTGCCATGCAAATACGAAGCCAGCTTGGCACCCGAAGCGAAGCGCTTGAAGCGACGGAAGCTCATGTTTTCGCCGATCTTTCCGATCAAACCCTTGCGCACGTCTTCCAGCGTCGGACCGAAGCCATCCTGGCTATAGGCCATAGCACCGAGCGCGGCGATATCAGCGGGGTTGTTCTTGGCGACGAGTTCTGCGGCAGCATTGGCCATGGCCAGGAAGCTGTCGTTCTTCGTGACGAAGTCAGTTTCGCAGTTGATCTCGACCATGGCACCAGCGTTGCCGTCGACATAAGCGGTCACCACGCCTTCGGCGGTAACGCGCGAAGACGCCTTGCCAGCCTTGTTGCCCAGCTTGATGCGCAGCAGTTCTTCTGCTTTTTCCATGTTGCCGTCGGCCTCGGTAAGGGCCTTCTTGCATTCCATCATGGGCGCGTCGGTCTTGGCGCGCAGCTCGGCGACCATGCTTGCGGTGATTGCCATAACGTTTCTCCGTTACTTTCAGTGATCAGGTTAAAAAAAAGGGGCGTCAAGGCCCCTTTTCCAGGCGCTCAAGGCGCAGATCAGGCGGAAGCGCCCTCTTCGACTTCCACGAACTCGTCGCCACCCTCGGCAACGGCCTTGGCCACGTCGGACACTGCGCTTGCACGACCTTCGATGATGGCGTCTGCGATGCCGCGGGCGTACAACTGGACGGCCTTGGCGGAGTCGTCATTGCCAGGAATGACGTAATCGATGCCTTCGGGCGAATGGTTGGAGTCCACCACGCCGATCAGCGGAATGCCCAGCTTCTTGGCTTCGGCAACGGCGATCTTGTGGAAGCCCACGTCGATCACGAAGATGGCGTCGGGCAGCGCACCCATGTCCTGGATGCCGCCGATGTCCTTCTCGAGCTTGGCAATCTCACGTGTGAACGTGAGCTGCTCCTTCTTGCTCAGGCTGTCGAGGCCAGCTTCTTGCTGGGCCTTCATGTCCTTGAGGCGCTTGATGGAGGTCTTGACCGTCTTGAAGTTGGTCAGCATGCCGCCGAGCCAACGGGTATCGACGAACGGAACGCCGGCGCGGCGGGCTTCGTCCGCGACGATTTCGCGAGCTTGGCGCTTCGTGCCCACCATCAGGATGGTGCCGCGATTGGCGGTCAACTGCTTGGCGTACTTCATCGCGTCCTGGAACATCGGAAGCGACTTTTCCAGGTTGATGATGTGAATCTTGTTGCGCTGGCCGAAGATGAACGGGGCCATCTTGGGATTCCAGAACCGGGTCTGGTGGCCGAAGTGAACTCCGGCTTCCAGCATTTCGCGCATGGTGGTCGACATTTGAATGTGCTCCAAAGGTTGGGTCTTAAATCCGGCCCTTCCTTGCGCGCCACGCTCGAACTTGAGGAGCGGACTGCGCAACACCTTGGGCGGGCCGGTTTGCGGATGTGCTTCGCTCGATGACGCCAGACACTGCACAACTAGCAAAGCCGTTGCGCAAATGCATCAAATCAGGGTATGCGCCTGTTGAGCGAAACCCAAAGAGTATAGCACGCAGGACAACCCCGTTTAGCCACTTTTGCCCAGGTGCATTACGCTTGCAACCTATGTTGCCCGACCTCTTCCAGACCCGACAAGCCATCCGCAGTGGCGCACTTGGCGCACGCACCGAAATGGAGCGCTGCCTGAGTATTGCTACGTCCGAGGCTTGTCACCATGCCTTCATCGGTCCCCTATTCGAGAGTGCGCCGACGAACGCTGAGCGCGTCCCCGCCGATGCGGCGCTGGCGGGCCTCGCCGTATCGATCAAGGACCTGTTCGACATTGCCGGGCAACCGACCCCCGCCGGTTCCGTCGTTTTGTCTCACTCGCCACCGGCACCGGCAGATGCTCCCGCGGTCGCTCGGCTCGTCGCGGCAGGCGGTGTGCCCATCGGGCGAACCAATATGTCGGAGTTCGCCTTTTCGGGGGTCGGCGTCAATCCGCACCATGGCACGCCCGCCAATGCAGCTGACGGTTCGACGAAACGCGTGCCTGGTGGCTCGTCGAGCGGAGCCGCCGTTTCTGTCGCGACCGGAGCGGCGTTCATTGGCCTGGGCTCGGACACCGGCGGCTCGATTCGCATACCCGCTGCGTTGAACGGCATCGTGGGTTTCAAGAGCACGGCCCGATGGGTCCCGACGCAGGGTGCGCTACCGCTTTCAACAACTTTGGATACGGTCTGCGCCATGACCCGGTCGGTGCGCGATGCGATCCTCGCGCATGAGATTCTTGCGGCGCGCCGGGTCTCGGCCGGCCCAAACCACTTGCGCGATTGCCGCTTTGCTGTGGCTCGCGAACTGTTCCAGGACGGCATGGATCCTGCCGTGGCGCGAGCATTCGAAAGCGCGCTGAGCAAGCTGTCAGTGGCCGGAGCTCGCATCGAAGAGATCTCGCTTCCCGCGCTGGCCGACTTGCCCGCCATCAATTCCACCGGGGGATTTTCCGCGGCAGAAAGCTATGCCTGGCACCGACTCCTTCTGGAGCGCAGCGCCGCCGGCTACGACCCGAGGGTTGCGCAACGCATTCTTCGCGGTGCGCCGATGCGGGCATTCGAATACATCGACCTCATCCATGCCCGCGCCCAGTGGATCGATCGGATGACGGCAGCCCTTGAAGGCTTCGACGCAGTGCTCTCGCCGACGGTGCCCGTGACGGCTCCGCCTATCGCCGACGTTGCTCCGGGAGCCGAGCGCGACGATGCATTTTTTGCGCTGAACGCCCTGCTTTTGCGCAACCCATCGGTCATCAACATGCTCGATGGCTGCGCCATCTCCTTGCCTTGTCATTCCGCTGGGGACCTCCCGGTCGGACTGATGATCTGGCATGCGGGACTGCGTGACGATCACATTCTCGGCATTGCCCTGCTTGCCGAATCACAGTTGCGCGAGTAACTGCCGGCCGGCGCCAGATCTCGTGTGGCTCTGAAAGCTCATCAAAGTGCTTCAAAGCGCTGAATTAGGGTCAGATCCCTTTTAGGGCGCGAATTTATCAGGGTTAACCCTGCAATACTTCTCGGACCAAAGAGAACTAAAGGTTTCTTTCTTGGGCTAGCGCCATATCCTTACAACTGAAACTACAACAAGGAGCAGCCCAATGAACATCCAGTCCCGCCTTGATCGCCTTCTTGCCGGCCCCCCGGCGGAAATTGTCGACGCGGTCGCTGCGTCGCGGGCGCTGTTTCGTGTCTCGCACCTGCTCCAGGAGCGAATCGATGCCGAGCTGTCGGACTTCGGCATCGACATGCGCGAATACCTGGCACTCGTGCTCATCGCCGACGATGCCTCGGAGCCTCTCCGCCCCTCTGTCCTGAGCAGTGCTCTCGACGCGACCCGCACCCAGGTCACACGCCTGCTGGACGGCATGGAGCGCAAGGGCCTGGCTCGGCGACTTCCCGGCAGTCAGGACGACCGTCGCAGTCTGCACTTGGTGCTGACCCAGTCCGGCCGACAGACCCTGGAGCGCGTGACGCCAAGCGTCCATGCGGCCTGCTTGTCGGGATGGGCCGGTTTGGGAGCGGGACAGACCACCCAAACCCTCGCGCTGTTGCGCATCATGCTCAAGTGGCTGACGCCCGCGGCAACGCCGCCGGACCTGTCCATGGCCAGATAGTCAAGCGCGCCCACAAGGCCTCGCGCCCCTCTGCCGATTTGGCCCATTGCCTCGTCTATGCTCGCTCTTCCGCGCGGTCGGGAGCGCTGAAACCGATCCGGCCCCTGTCGCGCCTCACATAGACACAGTTCAGACTCATGAGAATCGCGATCGTGGGCGCCGGCGTCATCGGCGTAACCACCGCCTGGGAGTTGGCGCACGACGGACACGAAGTCGACGTCTTCGAGCGTCGAAGCGCCGTTGCCGAAGAATCCAGCTTTGCAAATGCGGGCGTCATCGCGCCCGGCTACGTCACGCCGTGGGCAGCGCCCGGCATGGCAGGGAAGGTCTTGCGTTCGCTGTTCTCGAAGCATGGCGCAGTCAAGCTGCGCTGGCCGCTCGGCGGATCGGAGCTCCAATGGATATCGCGCTGGCGTCAAGCCTGCGCCCTCGAGACCTATCTGAAGAATCGTGCGCGGATGCAGCGCCTGGCCTTCTACAGCCGCCAGCGTCTGCATGGCATCGTGACCGAACGCGAGATCGAATACGACCACAGCCAGGGCTACATGGTGCTGCTGCGCGGAGCGGCGGAACAAAAGCTCGTTCAGCCAGGCCTGGAGGTGCTGCGCGCAGCGGGAACCAAGTTCTCCGAGATCGACGCCGACGAGGCAAGGCGCATCGAGCCTGCCCTGAATACTCAGACTGAATTGACAGGCGCCATTCACCTGCCCGAGGACGAGGTGGGCAACTGCAGGCAGTTTGTCTCGCTGCTCAAGCGCGAGGCCGAGTCGCTGGGCGCCCAGTTCCATTTCGGCTGCGACATCGCGCCCCTCGACCGCGCCCATCCGCGATCGCTTCGGCTTGCAGCCGGCTCGCCTGAAATTGCTTACGACGCCGTCATCGTCTGCGCGGGCCTGGGAAGCGCCGACCTTCTGCGTCCCATCGGCGTTCACATCCCCATGGTGGCCGTCTACGGGCATTCAGTGGGCGCCGCCATCGGAGAAGCAGCTCTGGCGCCGGTGAGCGCCGTGATGGACGAACGATTCAAGGTCGCGATCAGCCGCATGGGGATGCGTCTGCGCGTGGCCGGCGGGGCCGAGTTGGGCGGGACGCCCGGGGAGCCGAACAAGAAAGCGATCCAGACGCTCTTCAAGGTGCTGCACGACTGGTTTCCGTCGGCCGCCCGCATCCAGACTGGGTTGCAGATCTGGAAAGGCGCACGACCCATGCTTCCCGACGGACCGCCCGTACTCGGGGCGAGCGGAGTGCCCGGCGTATGGCTCAACCTGGGACATGGGTCGAGCGGCTGGGCGCTTTCCTGCGGCAGCGCACGGGTGCTGGCCGATCTGATCGCAGGACAGGACGCCGGCATCGACCTGGAAGGTCTGAGCATCGAACGCCTCAGTCAAACCTGACATCGCTGCGATGGGAAAGGCAGATTTCAGACATGCATCGAATCACCGCCTACTATCAAGCCGACCTCTTCGACGTGGCCGCAACCCGTCGGATTGAAAGAGCCGCCGCAGCAAAGTTACCTGCGCATGCCCTGATGCGCCGCGCCGGCCTCGCTGTGGCGCGACTCGCCGCGGCACTTCATCCGCACGCCCGCGCGATCTGGATTGCCTGCGGCCCCGGCAACAACGGCGGAGATGCCTTCGAGGCCGCTGCGCAATTGCGCGAGCGCAGCTTTCATCCCATCGTGACTTTTGCAGGCGACGAAGCCCGCCTTCCAGACGACGCCAGAGATGCGTTGGCGCGCGCCCGAGCCGCGGGGGTTCCGATCCTCGAGGACGCGCCCACTGAGCATGACCTGGCCATCGATGCCCTCCTCGGACTTGGCGCCACCAGGGCGCCAGAAGGCCGCATGGCGCAATGGCTCACGCAGATCTATGGCGCAGGAAAGCCGGTGTTGGCCGTGGATCTTCCATCCGGCCTGGATGCCGACACCGGTCATTGCAGCTTCGACTTCGGCCCGGGCGCGCCGGGCCAGCGCCACTGCCTGAGCCTGCTGACACTCAAGCCGGGGCTGTTCACAGCCCATGGCCGCGATGCTGCGGGCGCCGTATGGTTCGACGATCTGGGCTGTTCTTCCGATGGCGAAGCGCCTTGTGCCCGACTCGCCGGAGAGCCCACGTTTCGCCCGCGTGCGCATGCCTCGCACAAGGGCTCCTTTGGTGACGTGGCCATCCTGGGTGGAGACCAGGGCATGACTGGCGCAGCGGTGCTTGCGGCGACTGCCGCGCTGCATGGCGGCGCCGGACGGGTGTTCCTGGCCTTGCTCGACCCGCGGCCGCCTTCGCTCATCGAGCCATGGCCCGAACTGATGCTGCGCAGGCCGGAGCAACTGGCGTTGGAACACCTGACCATCGTCTGCGGTTGTGGCGGCGGCGACGCCATCCGCACTCATCTCGCGCGCGTGCTCGCGCAAGCCCCTCGACTCGTACTTGATGCAGACGCCCTCAATGCCATCGCGGACGACGCTGCGCTAGGCACATTGTTGACGCAGCGCAGCCAACACCGGTTGGCGACAGTCATGACGCCCCATCCCTTGGAGGCGGCGCGCCTGCTGGGCTTGTCCACGGCTGTGGATGTGCAAGCGGACCGCCTTGCTGCCGCAGCAAGCCTGGCCAGGCGCTTTCAGGCTACGGTCGTACTCAAAGGGTCAGGGACCGTCGTTGCCTCGCCAAACGAGGTGCCGACGATCAACCTCACTGGCAATGCGCGCTTGGCCACCGGCGGCACTGGCGATGTCCTGGCGGGAATGATCGGTGCGGCCCTGGCTTCAGGCCTTCCTGCTTTGCAAGCTGCACAGGGGGAAGTTTGGCGCCATGGCGCCATCGCCGACGCCTGGCCTCATGACAAGCCACTCACCGCAGGGGCACTTGCAGCGACCTGACAGGGCTTAACGCTGGCTCAGCCACGCCCCACGAAGGGCATCTTGGTGGCCATCACCGTATGGAAGAGCACATTGGCCTCAAGCGGCAGATTGGCCATGTAGAGCACGGACTGTCCGACTACCGACACATCCATCAGCGGCTCTACGGCGATCTCGCCATTGGCCTGGGGCACGCCCTTGGCCATTCTCGAGGCCAGTTCGGTCATGGCATTGCCGACATCGATCTGCCCCACGGCGATGTCGTACTTGCGCCCGTCCAGCGACGCTGTCTTGGTCAAACCCTGAACGGCGTGCTTGGTCGCCGTGTAGGCCGGCGAGTTGGGGCGCGGCGCAGAGGCCGAGATCGAGCCGTTGTTGATGATCCTGCCGCCCCTCGGGTTCTGCGTCTTCATCACGCGGAAGGCGTGCTGGATGCAATAGAACATGCCGCTCAGGTTGATGTCGACCACGGCCTTCCATTGCTCAGGCGTCCAGTCTTCGAAAGGCCCGGGCGGATTGCCGACGCCGGCGTTGTTGAAAAGCAGGTCCACGCGGCCAAAACGACTCACAGCGGTCTTGAAGAGCGTTTCGACCGAAGCAGGATCGGACACATCGGTAGGCACAGCAACGGCGCGTTCGCCCGCACCAGACTCTTCGGCCACCGCCTTCAACGGCTCGGCCCGGCGCCCCGCCAGCGCGACGCGCCAACCGTCGCCCAGCAAGGCCAGCGCCGCGGCGCGGCCAATGCCGGTGCCGGCGCCGGTGACGATGGCAACTCGTTTGTCGGGAGTGGGTTCGGTCATGTGCAGATATCTCCTGGTTTTCTTTGAGGCATGAAAGCTTAGCGGCGCGCCGTGCGCCCCTTGCCCTTCATCTTGCCGGTGGCCTTCTTGACCGCGCTGCGCAGCGCCTGAATGGGTGACGCGGGCGCACGCTTGGCCTCGCCTTTGAGGCGGCCGGAGCGCTTGTCAGCCGCCTTGGTCGGCACGCCCGTGGGTATCGAGCCCTTGTCCTTGCCGGCTCGATGCTGCAACTCTTCTCCCTCGCGCACGAGGCGGAAGTCGATTCGGCGACCGTCGAGGTCCACGCGGCTGACCTGCACTCGCACGCGCGAGCCGATGGCATAGCGGATACCGGTGCGTTCGCCACGCAATTCCTGGCGCGCCTCGTCGAACTTGAAATATTCGCCGCCAAGTTCGGTGATGTGAACCAGCCCTTCCACGTACATCGCATCCAGCGTGACGAAGATGCCGAACGTGGTGGCGGCCGTGACCACACCGCCATATTCCTCGCCCAGATGTTCGCGCATGTACTTGCACTTGAGCCATGCTTCGACATCGCGACTGGCCTCGTCGGCACGACGCTCGTTGGCGCTGCAATGCAGTCCCGCAGCCTCCCAAGCCTGGACTTCCTGCGGCGAGGCCACGGCCGGCTTCGAGGCGCCGCGCGATTGCGGTGGCTTGACGCGTGCCGCCAGCCGCTTGGCCAGCTTGGCATGCGCCTCCCCGGGCGTAGGCAACATGGGCAACTGGTACTTAGTGCGGCCCATGATTGCCTTGATCACGCGGTGTACCAGCAAGTCCGGGTAGCGCCGGATGGGGCTGGTGAAATGCGTGTAGGCCTCGTACGCCAAGCCGAAGTGGCCGCTGTTGATCGGCGTGTAGATCGCCTGCTGCATCGATCGAAGCAGCATGGTGTGGATCTGCTGCGCGTCGGGCCGCTCCTTGGTGGCTTCTGCCACCGCCTGGAACTCGGCCGGACGCGGCTCGTCGCTGATCGACATGCCGACGCCCATCGCCTTGAGATAGTTGCGCAGCACCTCTTTCTTTTCGGGCGTGGGGCCTTCGTGCACGCGATACAAGCCCGGATGCTTGCCTTCAGCGATGAAGTCGGCGCTGCAGACGTTGGCCGCGAGCATGGCTTCTTCGATGAGCTTGTGCGCATCGTTGCGGGTGCGGGGCACGATCTTCTCGATGCGACCAGCGTCGTCGCAGATGATTTGTGTCTCGGTCGTCTCGAAGTCCACGGCACCTCGCGCGGTGCGGGCTTTGAGCAGCGCTCGGTACACGTCGTGCAGGTTCAGCAGATCCTTCACCCGGTCCTTGCGCTTGGCAGCCTCGGGCCCTCGCGTGTTGGCCAGAATCGCGGCGACCTCGGTGTAGGTGAATCGCGCGTGGCTGAACATGACGGCCGGATAGAACTGATAGGCGTGCACTTCGCCCGCCGCGTTCACCAGCATGTCGCACACCATGCAAAGGCGCTCGACTTCAGGGTTCAGCGAGCACAAGCCATTGGAGAGCTTTTCAGGCAGCATGGGAATCACGCGGCGCGGAAAGTACACGCTGGTCGCGCGATCGTAGGCGTCGATGTCGATCGCGCTGCCTGTGGTCACATAGTGGCTCACGTCAGCGATGGCCACCAGCAGGCGCCAACCCTTGCCACGGCCGACGCGCGCGGCCTCGCAATACACGGCATCGTCGAAGTCGCGCGCGTCTTCGCCGTCGATGGTGACCAAGGGCACGTCGGTGAGGTCGACGCGATGCTTCTTGTCGCTTGCCCGCACCCGGTCGGGCAGCGCCTTGGCCTGGGCGAGGCATTCCTCGGAGAACTCGTGCGGTACGCCGTACTTGCGGACCGCGATCTCGATTTCCATGCCAGGATCGTCGATCTCGCCCAGCACCTCCTTCACGCGACCCACAGGCTGGCCGAACAGGGCGGGCGGTTCCGTCAGTTGCACCACCACCACCTGACCGACCTTGGCGGGACCGGTGGCGCCCTTGGGAATCATGACGTCCTGACCGTAGCGCTTGTCTTCCGGCGCGACGAGCCAGATGCCGCCTTCGTGCAGGAGCCGGCCAATGATCGGCTGCTCGGAACGCTGCAGGATCTCGACCACTCGCCCCTCCGGACGCCCTCGCCGATCGTGCCGCACGATGCGCGCCTTGACGCGATCCTTGTGCAACACGGCGCGCATTTCATTGGGCGGCAGATAGATATCTGCATCTCCGTCGTCACGCACCACGAACCCATGGCCATCGCGATGACCCTGGACGACTCCTTCAACTTCTTCCGACAGCCCGCCGGATTGGCCTAGATTTTTGATATGATTCCTCTCGTTCCTGAAATTCAACGTGTGTTGCAGGTAGACCCTCAAGGTTAACTCAGCAACACGCATGCCCAGGTGGCGGAATTGGTAGACGCACTAGTTTCAGGTACTAGCGAGTAACATCGTGGAGGTTCGAGTCCTCTCCTGGGCACCAAACACCAAGTCCCCTGTAGGTCTTTCTTGCAGGGGATTTTTGATGATGGGCTTGCCCGCATTCAGGAATACATCAGCCCAGGTGGCGGAATTGGTAGACGCACTAGTTTCAGGTACTAGCGAGTAACATCGTGGAGGTTCGAGTCCTCTCCTGGGCACCAAGCTCTCAGCAAGCTTCAGAACAGACCCCGTAGATCCATGATCTCCGGGGTTTTTCTTTTTCACGAGGCCGTGGCGGAGCCGCCACATCGCCAACCTTTCACCGCCCTCACGAACTGGCGCGCACCACCAGTTCGAAGCCCACGTCCACGCACGCCCGCTCCGGTAGCCCGCCTCGCATCAACGTGAGCAGCATCCTCGCCGCCGATTCGCCGATCTCCCGGCGCGGGGTGCGTACCGTCGTCAAGGGCGGCACCATCTGGTCGCTGCCGGTCAGATCATTGAAGCCGGCAATCGCAATCTGCCGCGGCACTTCGATGCCCATGCGTAGCGCTGCCAGCAACGCACCCTGCGCAAGATCGTCGTTGTTGAAGAAGATCGCATCCACAGCCGGCCTGACGCTGACGATCTGCTCGAACATCGCGGCGCCCAGCGCCAGTGATGACGGCGAGGCGTTCAGCCACTCGAGCGATGGCGCATACAGGCCAGCGCGCTCCATCTCGAGCCGCCAGCCTTCCTGACGGCTTATCGTGCGCGGATCGAGCTGGGCGGCTGCAAACGCGATGCGCCTGCGGCCTCGCCCCAGCAAGTGGCGCGTCATGGCTGCGCCTGCCTCCTGCTGCGAAAAGCCGACGGAATGGACGCCCTTGTCTGGCGCTATGTCCATGGCGTGCACGCACGGAACGCCGCTGGCTTCAATCAACGCACGGGTCGCCCTGTTCTGCTGCAGGCCAGTGACGATGAGCCCCGCCGGCCGATGCGGAAGCTGCTCTCGCAGCAATTGCTCTTCCTCGCCTTCGCGATAGTTGGTCACGCCAATCAACATCTGAAAGCCTGCCGCTCGCAGTACACCCTGCGCAGCGTCGATCAGGTCGACGAAGAGCGCATTCGAAAGCAGCGGGATCAACACCGCCACATGCGTGCCGGAACGCGATGCCAGGGCGCGCGCGGCCGGATCTGGCACGTAGCCGAGGCGAGCAGCAGCCTCTTTGACCTTGGCGACCAGCTCAGGCGCCACCGCCCGCTCACCGCGAAGGGCTCGCGAAACAGTGATCGGGCTGACGCCCGCGACGCGCGCGACGTCCGCCAACGTGACTCGCCCGCTGGCCCGCGGACGCAATGGATTGACGCTCATGATTCGGGCAAACCCCTAAGACAACGGCATGGTTAAACTATAGGATAGCGCTATCCCAAAAGCCCTCACTAAAGGGCAAACCCTTCCCAAGAGACAAAACTTCACACGCATTGCGTCTTTGGACCGAACTGGTGGTTCTGGCGCCCAATTCGGATAGCGCAATCCAATATGCAAGCATCCTCCTTAGTCGTGATGGGCGTCGCCGGCTGCGGAAAGTCGAGCGTCGGTCATGCAGTGGCGCAGGCGCTCGGCTGGTCGCTGATTGAGGGCGACGACTTCCATAGCCCGGCCAATCGGGACAAGATGAGCCGTGGCGTCGCGCTGACCGACGAGGATCGCGCCGACTGGCTGTCGGCGCTCGGTCAGCAGATCGGCGGATCCGACACCCCGGTCGTACTCACCTGTTCTGCGCTCAAGCGCGCCTACCGCGACGGTCTTCGGCAGGCCAATCCGAAGGTGCTTTTCCTGTTCCTCAAGCTTGATCGCGCGAGTGCTGCGCAGCGCGTCGCTTCGCGCGGCGAACACTTCTTCTCTCCTGCCCTGGTGGACAGCCAGTTCGCCGCGCTGGAGGAACCGGACGCCGAAGCCGGCGTCCTGACCGTTGACGCCACGGCCTCCCTCGCACGCATCACCCAGGAAGCAGTGCGCTGGCTCGAACAGAACGACAGCCAAGTCAACTCAGCCCCGGAGAAAACATGACCTCCCCTGAATCCCAAGCTCCCGTCGGCCGAGCCCAGCGCACGCTGAACATTCTTATGGCCGCCTGCCTCGCCGTGATGGCACTGGCGGTCTTCATCAACGTGGTCCTCCGCTACGGCTTTGGCAGCGGCATCGCGGCCAGCGAAGAGCTGTCGCGACTCTTGTTCGTCTGGATGGTGTTCATCGGCGCAACGGCCGCCTATCCGGCCGGCGAACACATGGCCTTCACCGGGCTCGTCGGGCTGCTGCGCGACCGGCCCGCCGCCTTCATGGCAATGACGGTCCTGATTCGCCTGCTGGTCATCCTGGGCTCAAGCCTGGTGGCGTGGGGCGCGTGGCAACAAGTCGTCGTGGGGATGGGCAGCCGCTCGGTGGTGCTCTCCTATCCGACCGCGCTCCTGCCTCTGCCCGCTCTGCTCTGCTCTGCCGCGATTGCCTTGATGGCCTTGCGCCAGCTGTTGGTTGGCGAGCCCCTGGACCTGGGCCACGCCCACGAAGCGGAGTAATGCAATGAGCAGCGAAGCCTTGGCGTTCATCGTCTTCTGCGGCGGCATGCTGGTGCTGATGGGCATCGGCATGAACATGGCCCTTGCGCTGGTGCTGACCGGCGCCGGCATGGCCTGGGTACTCGGCTTCTGGGACACCCAGTTGCTCGCGCAGAATCTTGTCGCAGGCGTTGACAGCTTTCCCCTGCTGGCCGTGCCCTTCTTCATCCTGGCCGGCGAACTCATGAACGCCGGCGGCATCAGCCGTCGGATCATCGACATGGCGCAAGCCTGGGTCGGCCACATCCGCGGCGGCCTGGGCTACGTCGCCATCGGCGCGGCAGTGCTGATGGCCAGCATGAGCGGCTCGGCGCTGGCCGACACCGCCGCGCTGGCGACCATCCTGCTGCCGATGATGCGCAAGGAAGGCTATCCGCTCAGGACATCGGCCGGCCTGCTGGCATCCGGCGGCATCATCGCGCCGATCATCCCGCCATCGATGCCCTTCGTCATCTATGGCGTGACCACCAACACGTCCATCTCCGCACTGTTCCTGTCAGGCATCGTGCCCGGCCTGCTGATGGGCGTGGGACTGATCATCACCTGGCGTCTCGTGCTCGGTCGCCTCGAGATGCCGCACGGCAACCCCATTCCCATGGGACAGCGCCTGCGAGCCACTGCGAGGGCGTTCTGGGCCATGCTGATGCCGGTGATCATCATCGGCGGCATGAAGAGCGGTCTGTTCACACCGACCGAGGCTGCAGTCGTTGCTGCCGTGTACGCCCTGTTCGTCGCCTTCTTCGTCCACCGCGAGATGAAGGTCGCCGAGCTCGAAGGCGTGCTGGTGCGCGCTGCCCGCACGACCGCCATCGTCATGTTCCTGTGCGCTGGCGCCCAAGTGGCCAGCTACATGATCACCCTGGCGGATCTGCCGGGCGTTCTGACCGGCTGGCTTGGCCCGCTGATCGAGCAGCCGCGGCTGTTGATGCTGGTGATGATGATCGTGCTGGTGCTCGTCGGCACGGCGCTCGACCTGACGCCCACCATCCTGATCTTCGCGCCAGTCATGCTGCCAATCGCCGTCAAGGCCGGCATCGACCCTGTGTACTTCGGCCTCATGTTCGTGCTCAACGGAACCATCGGCCTCATCACGCCGCCCGTGGGCACCGTGCTCAACGTGGTGGCGGGCGTGGGGCGGCTACCGTTGTCGGAGGTCATCCGCGGCGTCAACCCGTTCCTGCTGACCTACACGCTGCTCTTGCTCCTGTTCGTCGCCTTCCCGCAGATCGTCACCTTGCCGATCGCGTGGATGCGCTGAGTTGCTTCGTTCATTCCGCTTTTTCCGTCACCCAAGGAGACTTCCATGACGCTCACCCGACGCGCCCTGTGCGCCACCGTCGCAGCCGCAGCCCTGGCTGCCCCATTGCTTGCTCAGGCACAGGACATCAAGCCGCGCCTGATCCGCTTCGGCTATGGCCTCAACGAGAACAGCAACCAGGGTCGCGCTGCCAAGTTCATGGCGCAGCAGATCGAGAAGAACTCAGGCGGCAAGATGAAGATGCGCGCCATCGGCGCAGCTGCCCTGGGCCCGGACACCCAGATGCAGCAGGCCCTGATCGGCGGCGCGCAGGAAATGATGGTCGGTTCCACCGCGACGCTGGTCGGGATCACCAAGGAAATGGCCCTGTGGGACACGCCGTTCCTTTTCAACAACGCCAAGGAAGCTGACGCGATCCTCGACGGCCCCGTCGGCCAGAAGGTGATGGACAAGCTGCAGGAGAAGGGTCTCGTCGGCCTGGTCTACTGGGAAAACGGCTTCCGCAACCTCACCAACAGCAAGCACCCGGTGGCCAAGGCCGAAGACCTGGGTGGCATCAAGCTGCGCGTGATGCAGAACAACGTCTACCTCGACAGCTTCAAGTTGCTGGGCGCCAACGCCATTCCCCTGCCCTTCTCCGAGCTCTTCAGCGCGCTGGAAACCAAGACGGTGGACGGCCAGGAAAATCCGTACAACACGATCCTGTCCAGCAAGTTCTACGAGGTGCAGAAGTACCTGAGCGTGACCAACCACGTGTACAGCCCGTGGATCATCCTGGCCAGCAAGAAGTGGTGGGACGGCCTGAGCAAGGACGAGCAGAAGGTGCTGCTCGACGCTGCCGTCGCCGCGCGCGACTTCGAGCGCAAGGACACCCGCGAAGAAGGCGCGAAGGCACTGGCCGACCTGAAGGCCAAGGGCATGCAGATCAACGAAGTGCCGGCCTCCGAAGTGGCGCGCATGCGTGAAAAGCTGGCGCCGGTCAACACTGCCATCGCCAACGAGGTCGGCACCGGCCTGTGGCAGGAAACGCAGGCCGCGCTCGCCGCGCTGCGCAAGTAGGCAAGACGAAAGCGCCGCGCTGGCGCTTTGCCCTGCCGCTCCTCAGATCGGCAGGGCGACCAGATCGTGGCCCTCGGTGGCCACGACGCGAGCACGGGTGAACTCACCCACCTTGAGTTGCTTGCTGATCTTCTCGGGCGGCAGCAGGCGGACCACGCCGTCGATCTCGGGGGCGTCCGCATAACTGCGACCCACCCCGCCTTTGCGGCCCAGCGCGGGGGCCGAATCCACCAGAACCTGCATCGTCGCGCCGATCCGGCGGCGCAAGCGCTCGGCCGATACGGACTCCGCCACTTCCATGAAACGCGCACGGCGCGCCTCGCGCTCCTTCTCGGGCAGCATGCCGGGAATGTCATTGGCCGCCGCTCCCTCCACGGGGCTGTAGGCAAAGCATCCCGCGCGGTCGATCTGCGCTTCACGCACGAAGTCGAGCAGGTGCTCGAACTCTTCTTCCGTCTCGCCGGGAAAGCCGGCGATGAAGGTGCTGCGGATCACCAGTTCGGGGCAGAGCTCGCGCCAGCGCGCCAATCGATCCAGGTTTCTTTCGCCTGAAGCAGGCCGCTTCATGCGCTTGAGCACGGCGGGATGGCTGTGCTGGAAAGGCACATCCAGGTAAGGAAGGACGTGGCCGCTGGCCATCAGCGGAATGACTTCGTCCACGCTGGGGTATGGATAGACGTAGTGCAGTCGGACCCAGGCGCCATAGGGCTCGGCAATTTCGCCCAGCGTGCGGACCAGTTCCAGCATGCGCGTCTTGACCGGCTTGCCGTCCCAGAAGCCGGTGCGGTACTTGACGTCGACCCCGTAGGCGGATGTGTCCTGGCTGATCACCAGCAGTTCTTTCACGCCGCCTTCGAACAGAGCCTTGGCCTCCTTGAGCACGTCACCCACCGGACGCGACACGAGGTCGCCTCGCATCGACGGAATGATGCAGAAGGTGCAGCGGTGATTGCAGCCCTCGCTGATCTTCAGGTAGGCGTAGTGCTTGGGGGTGAGCTTGATGCCCATCGGTGGCACCAGGTCCGTGAACGGATCGTGCGGCTTAGGCAGGTGCGCATGCACCGCATCCATCACCTCCTGGGTGGCGTGCGGCCCGGTCACGGCCAACACGCTCGGGTGCATCTGCCGAACGAGATTGCCGCCGTCCTGGCCGCTCTTGGCGCCCAGGCAGCCGGTGACGATCACACGCCCGTTGTCCGCCAGCGCCTCGCCAATGGTGTCCAGGCTTTCCTTGACGGCGTCATCGATGAAGCCGCAGGTGTTGACGATCACCAGGTCAGCTCCTTCGAAGGTCTTGGCGGTCTGGTAGCCCTCGGCGCTGAGCTGGGTCAGTATCAGTTCGGAATCGGTCAGGGCCTTGGGGCAGCCCAGGCTCACGAAGCCTACCTTTGGGATGGCAGCTTCTGAAGTGGTCTTTTCGTGGGTGGCGAGTTCGCTCATGGGCCGTATTGTCCCAGGAGTGGCGGACGAAGGCACTTCTGGGCGCCATCGACCGTGGAACCCGTGGCGGTGCTATGGGCCCAAAAGGCCTTGGCCGCTCAGTTCGGCCGCTTGATGCCGAAGGCGCCCAGCACCTGCTCGGTGTTCTTCTGCATCTGGTCTTGCAACTGCTGAAGCGCCGTCTTCGATTGCTCTGCGTAGCTGCCCCAGAAATTCTGCAAGAGCGGCGACTGCATCGACATGAAGCGGGCCCAGCTTTCGGGCGTCAGGGTTTCCGCCCGGTCCGCCATCTGAGACTGCATCTCGGTCATCGCCTGGATGTTCTTCTCAAGATAGGGCCCCATGTAGCCCTGCAGCGCCTGCCCATAGAAGCGGATGATGCTGGCCAGCACCTGTTCGCTGAACATGGGCGTGCCGCCGGCCTCCTCTTCCAGAATGATCTGCAGCAGGATGCTGCGTGTCAGATCGTCGCCGGTCTTGGCGTCGCGCACGACAAATGCTGCTCGCTGCATCACCAGTTGCTTGACCTCGGCCAGCGTGATGTACGAGGAGGTCTCCGTGTCGTAAAGCCGCCGGTTCGGATACTTCTTGATCACGCGCTGCGCCGGTTTGGCGCCAGCCTTCTTGCTCTGCACAGAGAACTCCTTTAGATATCACGGATGCCCGAGGGCGCGAGCCATTCTAGGGAGCGACTTTGCTGCGCCGCGCCAAGGTTTTCCCTCTCCGGGATTCCATCAACCCAGCGTGCAAGCGTACTCTGCGCCGCAGACCTTGCAGTGTGCGGTTTCTGCCCGCTCCTGGTCGGCAAGCCGGAACTCCAGAAGGTGCTTGACGCCGTTGAACACCCAGCAGCGCGGGCAGTGCTCGTGCCCGGCCATCGGCAGGTAGGCCCGAGCGCGTTGCTCAGCGCGTTCGCGCGTCACGGGCACGCCATGCCGTTCCGTGCGCGCCACATCTTCGGCCGCCATGGTTTCGGCGCGACCGTTGGCGCGATCGTTGAGGCCGTAGACCACGCGGGCGAATTCCAATGGTGCCTGCCGGACGAGCGCGGCCAACCGCTCGCTTGCAGGCTCATCGAATTCGCTGTTGGGATCGGAAGACTGCATGATGGGCAGCATCTGTGGCCGTGAAATTTCCGCCAAGGTAACACAACCGGTGCTTCGTCAACCAGCGCCATCTGTAGGAGAAATGCGTCGCTGCGATCGAGCAGACCCACAAGAGCAAGGGCGCTCGAATTCGTGCCGAACGGCGGCCCAAAAATGCCAAAGGGCCCGTCGTTGCCGACGGGCCCTTTGGGTGCAATTCTGGTAGGCGCGAGTGGATTCGAACCACCGACCCCCACCATGTCAAGGTGGTGCTCTAACCAACTGAGCTACGCGCCTGGGAAGCCTCGCAGTATAGCAAAGAATTTGGCCCTCAATCAATCAAGGCCTAAAATCAACGACGCCGAGCCGAACGAACGCCCGAGACGGCGCGCACCGTTCCGAGCACTTGCGACAGTCGATTCGCATCCGTGATCTCGATGGTGAAAGTCATCCACGCCGTTCCTCGCACCGACTGGGTCTGCACGCCGATCACGTTCATCTTCTCGCGTGCGAACACGTCGGAGATGTCACGCAACAGGCCCTGTCGGTCGGCGGCTTCCACCGCCACGTCGACGGCGTAGACGGCGCCCACGTCGCCTTTGGTGTTGCCCCAAGCGACTTCGATGTCACGCTCAGGATGACCGCTCACCATGGTGCGGTAGTTGCTGCAGTCCTTGCGGTGGATGCTGACGCCATGCCCGCGCGTGACGAATCCACCGATGGCATCGGGAGGCGCAGGCCGGCAGCACTTGGCCAACTGCGTCATCAGCGAAGAAACGCCCACCACCAAGACGCCACCCGACGACTTGTCGGACGCACGCGACTTCTTGATCGACACGCCCTCATCCGCGGGCGGCGCTGGCTCTGCCGGACGCAGCAACGTCTCGATGCTGCGCAGCGAAAACTCATCCTTGCCCACCACCTCGAACAACTGGTCGGCCGTCTTGAAGCCAAGGCGTGCAGCCAAATCGTCGAGCTTGAGCGCTGTCTTGCCTTCGCGCTGCAGCAGCTTTTCGACCGCCTCGCGACCACGCGCGATGGTCTCGTGGGTCACCAGGGCGTTGAACCAGGCGCGCACCTTCGCACGCGCCCGATTGCTGGCCAGGTACCCAAGCTCGGCATTGAGCCAATCGCGCGATGGCCCGCCTTCCTTGGAGGCGATGATCTCCACCGTCTGGCCGTTGGACAGCGGCGTATTCAACGGAACCATCGCGCCGTCGACGCGCGCACCTCGGCAGCGATGCCCCAGGCTGGTGTGAACGCTGTAGGCGAAGTCAACCGGGGTTGCGCCCTGCGGCAGCTCGACGATCGCGGCGTCGGGAGTGAGCACGTAGATCCGGTCGTCGAACAGCCCCTTGGCCTGCTCGCCGCCGGACAGGTCACGTTCCCACGCCAGCAGCTGGCGCAGCACTGCAATCTTGGCGTCGTACTCCCCGCCAGCCCATACGCCCGCGTAACCCTTAGTGCCGGCTTCCTTGTACGCCCAATGCGCCGCTACGCCGTGTTCGGCATGCTCGTGCATCTGCTCGGTGCGGATCTGGATCTCGATCGGGCGCCCCCCCGCCCCGATGCCCATGCCGGATCCGCCGGCAGGCGCCGACTCTCGAACCACGGTGTGCAGCGACTGGTAGCCGTTGGGCTTGGGCCGCGCGATGTAGTCGTCGAACTCTTCGGCGATGGGCTGGAAGCGCGAATGCACCCACGCCAGCACCGCATAGCAGTCCTTCACGTCAGCCACAACCACGCGCAAAGCCGTGATGTCGAAGACCTGAGCGAAGTCCAGGGACTTGCCGCGCATCTTCTTGACGATGCTGTAGATGTTCTTCGGCCGCCCCTGAACCGTGGCGCGGATGCCTTCGGCGGCCAGGTCCTGTTCGAGTTGCAGCCTGAGTTGCTCGACGTAGCCTTCGCGCTCGGCCCGCTTCTCTTCCAGCAACTGGGCAATGAGCTTGTAGGTTTCCGGTTCGAGGAAGCGGAAGGAGAGGTCTTCCAGTTCCCACTTGACCTGCCAGATGCCCAGGCGGTTGGCCAGGGGCGCGAACACTTGCAACGACTCGCGCGCGAGGTTTTCCGGCACCGGCGTCTTGATCTGCGCGGCATAGCGCAGCGTCTGCAGCCGCGAGGCCAAGCGCAGCATCACCACGCGAAGGTCGCGCGAAAACGCCAGCAGCATCTTGCGCACGTTTTCGGTCTGCGTTCCCGCGCCTTCCAGCAGGTGCCCGGCGCCAGCCGCAGTGCGCGCCTGGGCCTGCACCTGGACGAGCTTGGTCGTCTCCACAGCCAGGGAGGCGAAGTTGTCGCCAAAGACCTTGGCAATGACTTCCTGCGGGCGATTCAGGTGCTGGCAGGAATAAACCAGATAGCTGGCCGCTTGCATGGCCTCGGAGCCACCCATGTGGGCAACGATGGCCGCCACCGCGTCCGCATGCGCCAGGGTGTTCTCCCCGGTATCGAGCGTTTCATCTGCAATGAGCGGAGCAGCAAAGGCTCGCGCACGGGCGAGCATGTTCTCGACCGGAGACAGCTCGGCCGTGGCGGCTGAAAGCGCGGTCTCGGCCATGGCCCCATCGGCCGCAACCACCGCGCTAGAAGAAGAGCGTGCCAAAGGCCTGTTTCCCCTGTAGTCAGTGAAGGAGGAAGTCGGCGACCACCTGACGCTGATTCAAGGCGACCAGCGTGGGCGCATGGCCCACATTCTCGAACTCGACCAGGCGGGCGCGCGGTCCGCGCTCAGTCATGGCTTGCGCCGTGGCGCTCGACAAAAGATCGGACTGAGCGCCGCGCAACAGCAAAGTGCGAGCCTGGATGGCGTCGTACAGCGCCCACATGATCGCCTCGCCTTGCGAGATGGCCTCGGGCGTCAGCGCACGGATCGGCTCGCCGATGGCGGGGTCATAGTGAAGCACGTAAGGCCCGCCTTGCTGTTCCGCCACAACCTTCGAGCGACCGTCGGCACTGCGCGACGAGGCTGCCACCAGCATGGGACGCGACAAAGCCAACCACTCCTCGGGCGTATGCGCGCCAAAGCCGGTCGACAGGGCCCACATGGCGTCGGCCGCCTGCTGCACGCTGTCATAGCTTCCACTCTTGCCGACGTAGGCGCCGATGCGCTCGATCGCCTCGCGATTGACGACGGGGCCGACATCATTGAGCACCAGGCGGCGGATCGGAGCCGGCATCGGCAACTGGGTATTTCCGGCAATGCCCATTCCGATCAGCCCCCCCATGCTGGTCCCCACCCAATCCAGGGACTCGATGCGGCTTGCCGCGTGCAGCTGCGTCAGCATGGCAAACACGTCTGCCGCATAGGTCGGCACTTGATACGCGTTGGGATCGCGCAGCCAATCGCTCTGTCCGCGACCCACGATGTCGGGACAGGCGATGCGAATGCGGCCATTCGAGCGCTCAAGAAGCGTCCGCGCCAGCGCGTCGAAGTCCCGGCCCTGGCGGGTCAAGCCATGCACACAGACGACCAGATGAGGCGCCTGCGCGTCGCCCCAGAGCCAGTACGCCATGCGGTGGCCGTCCTGATTGTCGGGACACGCCACGAATTCGAGCTGGGGTTCTGTCATGTTCTCGGGCAGCGTGTGACCATAATGTTCTCGTTGCATCTTATTCAATCTCCGGAGTTCGTTCACATGCTCAAAGGCAAAACTGCGCTCGTCACCGGTTCCACCAGCGGCATTGGCCTGGGAATCGCAAAATCGCTCGCCGCCCAAGGCGCCAACATCATCGTCAACGGTTTTGGCGACTCCAAGACACCCCAGGACGAGCTTGCGGCACTAGGCGTAAAGGTGGCCTACCACGGTGCCGACATGAGCAAGCCGGCGGACATCGAGGACATGATGAAGTTCGCCGCCAGCAAGTTCGGGCGCGTGGACATCCTGGTCAACAACGCCGGCATCCAGCATGTGTCGAACATCGAGGATTTTCCGCCGGAGCGCTGGGACGCCATCATCGCCATCAACCTGAGCAGCGCCTTTCACACCACCCGCCTGGCCATTCCGGCCATGCGCGAGGCCAACTGGGGCCGCGTGCTCAACATCGCCTCGGCGCATGGGCTGGTGGCCTCGGCGGGCAAATCGGCCTACGTCGCAGCCAAGCACGGCATCGTCGGCATGACCAAGGCGGTGGCGCTTGAAACGGCTACGACCGGCGTGACCTGCAATGCGATCTGCCCGGGCTGGGTGCTGACTCCGCTGGTCCAAAAGCAGATCGACGACCGTTCGGCCCGAGAAGGCATCACCGTCGAACAAGCCCAGAAGGACCTGTTGGGCGAAAAGCAGCCTTCGCTGCAATTCACGACCGTCGATCAGCTGGGAGGTCTGGCTGCGTTCCTGTGCTCGCCGGCTGCGGACCAGGTACGAGGAGTGGCCTGGCAGATGGATGGCGGCTGGACGGCCCAGTAAGCCCCGTCCGGCAGAACCAAGTTGGGCGCTGCCGGCGCCCAACTCAGACGGTCCTACTTCAGCTGGACCGAGCCGTTGACGTTGACCACCACATTGGCCTTGCCCGGTTCCACGGGGACAGGCGCATCGGCGGAAGCAGACGCCGCCATGGGCGCCCGCATGGCCATCACCTTCGGCATGGGCGAGCCTTGGTTGACTGAAACCTCGCGCAAGGTGTAGCCGGAAAAGCCAAATCCCTTGGCCAACTCTTCCGCCTTTTTCTTGAAGGCGGCGATCGCGAGGGTCTGCGCCTCGGTCTCGGCCTTGTCGCTCGCCTCCGGGCTCAGCGCAAAGGCGATGTTGCTCACGGTCAGCGTACTCACACGGCCCGCCGCCTGGGTGACGCGAGGAAAGTCCCGTCCCTGGAGCACCAGTTCGGCGTTTCCTTCCCAGCCATTCATGGCGCCGTCCCGCGTGTAGCGAGGATGCAGATTGAAGTTTCCGGTTCTGACATCCATCTGCCCGGCCTTCGCGTCCGGGCGCACGGCTGCCAACGCACTGTCCAGCGCCTGCTTCAACTCGGCCTGAACGCTTGTCGCATCCGTCCCGTTCTTGTGGGCGCGCAAGGTGATGCTGAGCAGATCCTGCTGAACCTCTACGCTGCCATCGGCCGACAACTGCAGCACGTTCATCGGGGGCGGGTTCGCGCCCGGCTGTGCCATGGTGGCCACCGTCGCCCACATGGCGACGCAGGCAAAGGCTGCTTTGGTAATAGCTCTCAAACCGAAAAGATCCCTTCAAAAAGTTTGTCCGTCATACAGACGAAGTGCGGGCAGTGGCGGGCTTCAACGCGCGATCGACCTTCCGCCGTCCTCCGCCAGCGGAAGCCCAGACGCAGCGTCCGGCCCCGAGCCGGACCTGCCCTGCATCCAGTGGGTACGCACCTGCTCGCGCAGTTTGGCCAATTCGGCAGGCGTCAGGTGGTAGCCATCCGAATCCTGCGCGGCCACCGGACTGTCGGCCTGGGAGACAGACACGCCGGTCACGGCGGCGCCCGCCCGCTGGGCCGCTCCCTGCTGGCGCGGCAGTTCGGCGGCCCCTGCAACCGTGGTCGCCAGGGTGCCAGCCAGCAAAACGGTCATCGAAAGCACGTCCGCACGGAGCATGGCTTGTCCAATTCCATCGAAAGTATCAAAGGAACCGACTTTGCCATCCAAAGGTGTCCGCTTGATCCTCCGACCGAATAAGACCGCAAGTTTTGTAACTTTGCGTTAATCCGAGATCAAATGGTCGTCAATTGCCCAACTTCGGCTACAGAATCGACGCTGTTACAAATTCAGTGTTGTTGAAATGACTCAGACACCTGCACGCACCGACAAGATCGTGATCGTCGACGACGATGCCCGCATCCGAGATCTGCTGCGCCGCTATTTGACGCAGGAGGGTTTCGAAGTCATCGTGGCCGAAGATGGCAAGGCGCTCAATCGCATCCTGCTGCGCGATACCGTCGACCTGATCGTGCTCGATCTGATGATGCCCGGCGAGGACGGGCTGTCTGTCTGCCGACGGTTGCGCGCGGCCAACGACCGGACCCCCATCATCATGCTGACCGCCAAGGGCGAGGATGTGGACCGCATCGTCGGTCTGGAAGTCGGCGCCGACGACTACCTGGGCAAGCCCTTCAACCCGCGCGAACTGCTGGCCCGCGTGCACGCCGTGCTGCGTCGCCGCCCGCCGATGGAGGCACCCGGCGCGCCGTCCACCGACAACGAGACCGTCACGTTCGGCCCCTTCAGCTTCGACCTGGGCTCGCGCACGCTGCGCAAGGACGGCGAAGAGGTGTCGCTGACCACCGGCGAATTCGCGATGCTCAAGGCATTGGTGCGCCATCCGCGACAGCCACTGTCGCGGGAAAAGCTGGCGCAACTGGCGCGCGGCCGCGAATTCGAACCGTTCGACCGCAGCCTGGACGTGCAGATCTCCCGCCTGCGCAAGCTGGTCGAAACCGATGCCGCCGCTCCGCGCTACATCCAGACGGTGTGGGGCGTGGGCTACGTGTTCGTGCCGGACGGCACGACCTGATGCCCGTGGCCGCAAGCGGCCCCCAGACGACCCAGTCCAGCCCTCTTGCGGAAGAGGGTTCGGCAGTCACGGTTTCCAGCCCGTTGGCCAATGCCGCTGGCCCGCGCAGGCGGCGCTTGCGTCTAGGGTTGAGTCTGTTCTGGCGGACCTTCTTCCTGCTCGCCCTTCTGTTGGTGGGCAGCACCGTCGCGTGGCTGCAAACCTTCCGGCAGCTCGAATACGAGCCCCGCGCCATCGAAACAGCCCACCAGATCGCCTCGCTGGTCAACCTGACCCGGGCGGCGCTGGTCTATTCGGACGCCATCACGCGCGTCTCGCTGATCAAGACCCTCGCCGAGCAGGAGGGCGTGCGCATCGTGCCGCGCGAGCCGACCGACCGGTTCGTCTCCTACGCCAACGGGACCCTCGACGTGCAGGTCACCGAAGAGTTGATCGCCCGGCTCGGCCCGGGCACGACCGTGGCCAGCAGCGTGAACGACGAGGCCGGCCTGTGGGTGGGCTTTGCCATCGAGGGCGACAACTATTGGCTGCTGCTGGATCCGGCGCGTTTCACACGCCTTGGCGGACGCACCTGGCTGGTCTGGCTGGCGACGGCGATGGGCTTGTCGTTGGCTGGCGCTGCCCTGATCACGAGCTTCATCAATCGACCGCTTAGCCAGCTCTCGCGCGCTGCGCGCCAGTTGCGCGAGGGCGAATACGAAGTCGAACGCCTGGACGAAGGCGCGCGTACCGCGGAGATCCGGGCCGTGAACATCGGCTTCAACCGCATGGCCGACCAGTTGGCCAAGATCGAGCAGGATCGAGCCGTGATGCTCGCAGGCATCTCGCATGATCTTCGAACCCCGTTGGCACGGTTGCGGCTGGAGACCGAGATGAGCGTCGCCGACGAAGATGCTCGCGCCCACATGGCAGCGGACATCGCGCAGCTCGACGCGATCATCGACAAGTTCCTGGACTACGCCCGGCCCGACCACGTCGACTTCAAGCCGGTCCAATTGCGCGATGTGATCGACGCCTGCTGCTATGCGCTCAAGGACCAGGAGGATGTGCGGATCGGTGTGGAAGTGTCGCCCGACCTGCGCGTGATGGCCGACGAAACCGAGTTGATCCGCGTGATCTCGAACCTGCTGGAAAACGCTCGCCGCTACGGAAAGACACCTGGAACCGACGCCACCCGGGTTTCCATCCAGGCGCAGGCGCACAACGACGCGGTGCTGATCAAGGTGCGCGACTATGGCCCGGGTGTCGCACCAGCCATGCTTTCGCAGCTCACCAAGCCCTTCTTTCGAGGCGACGTCGCGCGAACCTCTGCCGCCGGCGCTGGATTGGGGCTGTCCATCGTGTCCAAGAACATCGAACGGATGGGCGGCACCTTTGCGCTCACCAGCACACCAGGCCGTGGCTTGGCGGCGCACATCCGGCTGCCGCGGGCTGCGTCGATTCGAGCCAGCGCTACGCCCTCGCCAGCCAGCTCGACGGGGTCTCAACCGCCGAGCGGCACAGGCCAGGCCGGCAAGCCCCCACAGGCAGCCTGACGCCCGGGCCGGGTCGGCTTCAACGGTGAAGCAGAACGATGGCGCGCGCCTCCATGGCGCGGCCCTCGCCCACCGGGCCCATCTTCTCCGCTGTCTTCGCCTTGACGTTGACGCGTTCGGCCGGAATGCCCAGGCCCTTCGCAATGCGCTCGCGCATGGCCGGAATGTGCGGCGCCAGCTTGGGCGACTGGGCGACGATGGTGCTGTCGACATTGCCGATCAGCCAGCCCTCGTGTCGCACGCGCCTGGCCGCCTCGGCAAGGAGAACCATGGAATCCGCACCACGGAACGCCGGATCAGTGTCCGGGAAGTGGCGCCCGATGTCCCCCAGGCCCGCTGCGCCGAACAGCGCATCGGTAATCGCATGCAAGAGAGCATCCGCATCCGAATGGCCGAGCAGGCCCGCATGGTGCGCAATCTCGACGCCGCCGAGCACCAGCGGACGGCCGGCAACCAGTTGGTGAACGTCCCAGCCTTCGCCGACGCGGATGTCCATCGGGCTCATCTGGAACCCCTCGCACGCAGGACCGCCTCGGCCAGTTCGAAGTCCTCGGGATACGTGACCTTGATGTTCAGCGAACTGCCGTTGACCAGGAGCGGCGAAAGGCCGAGTGCCTCAATGGCTCCAGCCTCGTCGGTCACGGCGTCGCCGGCCTTTTCCAGTGCATCCTGCAAGATACCCAAGCGAAACATCTGCGGGGTTTGCGCCAGCCATTTGTCGGCGCGGGTCAGTGTGCTTTGAACCCGGCCTTCGGGGGTTGCCGCCTTGAGTGTGTCGGCAACACGAAGCGCCAGCAGACCACCGACGGCGTCGTGTTCGCAGGCTGCGACGAGGGCCTCGATCTGTGAAGGCGCCAGCAGGCAGCGCGCTGCGTCGTGCACCAGGACCCAGTCGCTGGGCTTGGCTCCCAAGCGGCGCAGTGCCTGCAGGCCGTTGCGGACCGACGCGGCGCGGGTGATGCCACCCACTTGCAGCAGTCGCTCGTTGGCGTCGCGCGGAAACGCCGGCAACGCGCTCGCCACTTCGGCGTCGCCCGGTGCCACCACGAGGGCCAACGTGGCCAGGCGATCCGTCACTGCCCGGAACGCCTCCAGCGTGTGCGCAACCAGGGGCCGCCCGGCCAGGCGCCGGTATTGCTTGGGCGTTCCGGCGCCGGCGCGACTGCCGTTGCCGGCACAAGGAATGAGAACGTGCAGGTGCGTAGGGTTAGGAGCGTGCATGCGGTGCGTCAGAGTTGGGGGCATTCTAGAATTGGTGCCGACTCATACACCCCGCTCCCCTTCGGCGCGGGGTGTTCTGCTTTGTTTGTCCAGTCACCCTCATGGATCTGCCTTCCATCGCACCCGGCAAGCGCTTCACCCTGCCCCGCCCTCCGCTGTCCGCCGACGCCCTTCTGCTCGCACGGCTTGCCGAACGCGAAAAGACAGCTGGCCGCGCGACAGCCGTGTTTGCCGCCGACGCCAATGATGCTCAGCGCCTCCTGGAAGAAGTGGCCTTCTTCGCGCCGGAGTTGCGCTGCGCCCTGTTCCCGGATTGGGAAACGCTGCCCTACGACAGCTTTTCACCCCATCAGGACCTGATCAGCGAGCGACTGGCCACCTTGTGGCGCATCAGCCAGCGCGAGGCAGACTTGGTGGTGGTGCCGGCCACGACGGCGCTATACCGTCTGGCGCCGCCGGCTTTCATGGGCGGCTACACCTTCCACTTCAAGACGGGGCAGAAGCTCGACGAAGCCAAGCTGCGCAGCCAGCTCACCTTGGCCGGCTACAACCATGTGACCCAGGTCGTCAGTCCGGGCGAATACGCGGTCCGCGGGGGCCTGATCGACCTCTTCCCGATGGGCTCGTCCATGCCGTTTCGGGTCGACCTGTTCGACGACGAGATCGACTCGATCCGCACCTTCGACCCCGATACGCAGCGCAGCCTCTATCCGGTGCCTGAAGTGCGCCTCCTGCCTGGCCGCGAGTTTCCGATGGACGACGAGGCGCGCGCGCGTTTTCGCAGCCGCTGGCGCGAACTGCTCGAGGGCGATCCGACCAAGAGCCGCATCTACAAGGACATGGGCAACGGCGTAGCTACAGCCGGCATCGAGTACTACCTGCCCCTCTTCTTCGAAGAAACCGCCACCGTCTTCGACTACCTGGGCGAAGCGGCCACCGTGGTGCTCCATGGCGAGCTGGAATCGGCTTTCCAGCACTTCTGGCAGGACACGAACGAGCGCTACCGGCTGGTGCGGGGGGATCCCGAGCGTCCGACCCTGCCGCCCGAAGCCCTCTTCCTCACCGCCGAGCAGTTCCACACCTGCGCCAAGCCGTACGCCCAACTGGCGATTCGCGGCGGCCCGGGCGAAGATGCGGCCCCGGCCTACGCAGAGTTCGATCGCCTGCCCGACCTGTCGGTCGTTCGCGGCGCCGAGGATCCGCTGTCGCGCCTGAAAGAGCATCTGGCTGCCAGTGCGAATCGGATGCTGGTACTTGCCGAGAGTGACGGCCGACGCGAAAGCCTTCTCGACTTCCTGCGTGCCAGCGGCGTTCAGCCGCCGGCCTTCGACAGCCTTGCCGAGTTCCAAGCCGACGGCAGCGAGAAAGTGGGCATCGCCACCGCCGCACTGGCTGCGGGATTCGCGTGGCGCGAGCGGGGCATCGACTTCGTCACTGAGACCGAATTGTTCGCAGCCGCGCCCGGCACGCGTCGACGCAACAAGCGCCAGGAGCAAGTCAGCGATGTCGAGGCGCTGATCAAGGACCTGTCCGAGCTCAAGGTGGGCGATCCGGTGGTGCACAGCGCGCATGGCATCGGTCGCTACCGCGGCCTCGTGAACATGGACCTCGGCCAGGGCACGGACGCCGAAGGCAGGCCACTGCTGCAGGAATTCCTGCACCTCGAATATGCCGACAAGGCCACGCTCTACGTGCCGGTGAGCCAGTTGCACCTGATCAGTCGCTACACGGGCGTCAGCGCGGACGAAGCGCCACTGCACAAGCTCGGCTCGGGCCAATGGGAAAAGGCCAAGCGCAAGGCTGCCGAGCAGGTGCGCGACACGGCGGCAGAACTGCTCAACATCTATGCCCGCCGCGCCGCGCGCGAGGGCTTCGCGTTCCGCTTCTCGCCACAGGACTACGAGACTTTCGCCAACGACTTCGGCTTCCAGGAGACCGCCGACCAGCAAGCGGCCATCCACGCCGTCATCCAGGACATGATCTCTCCGCGGCCGATGGACCGCCTTGTGTGTGGCGACGTCGGATTCGGCAAGACCGAGGTCGCACTGCGTGCCGCATTCGTGGCGGTGACCGGTGGCAAGCAGGTGGCGTTTCTCGCGCCGACTACCTTGCTGGCCGAGCAGCACTATCAAACGCTGGTTGACCGCTTCGCCAAGTGGCCGGTGAAGGTGGCCGAGATGAGCCGCTTCCGCTCGACCAAGGAGATCACGGCTGCCGCCAAGGGCTTGGCCGACGGATCGGTCGACATCGTCGTGGGTACGCACAAGCTGCTGTCGGAAAGCGTCAAGTTCAAGAATCTCGGGCTGCTCATCATCGACGAGGAACATCGCTTCGGCGTGCGCCACAAGGAGGCGATGAAAGCCATGCGGGCCGAGGTGGACGTGCTGACGCTCACCGCCACCCCGATCCCGCGCACGTTGGGCATGGCGCTCGAAGGTTTGCGCGACCTGTCGGTGATCGCCACCGCGCCGCAGCGGCGCTTGGCCATCAAGACCTTTGTTCGCAGCGAGAACAATGGCGTGATCCGGGAGGCCGTGCTGCGCGAACTCAAGCGCGGGGGGCAGGTCTACTTCCTGCACAACGAGGTCGAGACCATCGAGAATCGCCGCGCCAAGCTGGAGGAACTGTTGCCAGAAGCCCGCATCGCGGTGGCGCATGGCCAGATGCCCGAGCGCGAACTGGAGCGGGTGATGCGCGACTTCGTGGCACAGCGCTTCAACCTGTTGCTGTGCTCGACCATCATCGAGACCGGCATCGACGTGCCAAGCGCGAACACCATCGTGATGAGCCGCGCCGACAAGTTCGGCCTGGCCCAACTGCATCAATTGCGAGGGCGCGTGGGGCGCAGTCACCATCAGGCCTACGCCTACCTCATGGTGCCCGACCTCGACGGACTGACCAAGCAAGCCACGCAACGTCTGGAGGCGATCCAGCAGATGGAAGAACTGGGCTCCGGCTTCTACCTGGCCATGCACGACCTGGAAATTCGTGGAACCGGCGAGGTACTGGGCGAGAACCAGAGCGGCAACATGATGGAGATCGGCTTCCAGCTCTACAACGAGATGCTGTCGGAGGCTGTGCGCTCGCTCAAGGCAGGCCAGGAGCCTGACTTGCTCTCACCCTTGTCGGCCACGACGGAGATCAACCTGCACGCGCCCGCCCTCCTGCCTGACGACTACTGCGGCGACGTGCACCTGCGCCTTTCCTTCTACAAGAAGCTCGCAACCGCCAAGACGCCGACGCAAATCGATGCGTTGCTCGAAGAAATCGTCGACCGATTCGGCAAGCTGCCACCACAGACTCAAACCCTGATCGACGTCCATCGCCTGCGTGTGCTGGCTCGCCCCTATGGCGTGACCAAGGTGGATGCAGCGCCGGGCGTCATCAACATCACGTTCAAGAAAGATCCGCCGGTCGACCCGATGGCGATCATCGGCCTGATCCAGAAGAACCGTCACATCAAGCTGGCTGGCAACGAGAAGCTGCGCATCGAGCGCGAACTCAAGGAGCCCAAGGACCGCGCACAGATGGTGCGCGACGTGCTTCGCAGCCTCGGCCAGCCGACCACGCAAGAAAGCATCCCTGCATGAATGACAGATATCCAGCGACCGAATTTGCCCCCGGGCTCGTCGTCCAGCGTTTTGCGCCGCCGCTGCGGCTCTCGGACTTTCGCCTGATTGCCTTCGACATGGACTCGACGTTGATCAACATCGAGTGCATCGACGAAATTGCCGATGCGGTGGGCAAGAAGGCTGAAGTGGCCGCCATTACCGAAGCCACGATGCGAGGAGAGATTGCCGATTTCAAGGAAAGCCTGCGCCGCCGCGTCGCTTTGCTCAAGGGCGTGCCAGTGGCTGCGCTTCAGCAGGTCTATGACGAGCGCCTGCGGCTCAATCCTGGCGCGGAGCAACTGGTGCATGCCTGCAAAGCGCAAGGACTGAAGGTGCTGCTCGTCTCTGGCGGCTTTACCTTCTTTGCGAACCGTGTTCGCGACCGACTGGGAATCGACTTCGCCCGATCCAACCTGCTGGACGAAGCGGGCGCTCATCTGACGGGCCGGGTCGTGCAACAGAGTTGGGGAGACATCTGCGATGGTGCGGAAAAGCGCCGCACGTTGCTCGAAGTCGCCTCGCTCATGGGCATCTCGCCTGGCGAATGCATCGCCGTCGGTGATGGCGCCAACGACCTGCCGATGATGGGCGAGGCGGGGCTCTCGGTGGCCTACCACGCCAAGCCCAAGGTCCGAGAGCAAGCGATGGTGGCCATCAATGAAGGCGGACTGAACCGCCTGCTGGACGTATTGCTTTGAGGACGAGCCCGCCCTACTACTGATAGGACAGCGTGAACGTCGCGACGGCCTTGAGTGTCCCCGCGCGAAGCGCTCCGGTGCGGATGTAGCGGGCAGTCAGCGGAATGTTGAACGTACCCCCGGAGGCGAACGTTGGGCCGACATAGAACTGATTGGTATTGCCCGATGCTGCGGAGTCGGGACCGAACTTGACCGGCGAACCGCTGCGGAGCACTTGGACCCCAATGCCCTCCGCCGTCGCGCCGCTCGCCATCTTCAACACGTCGGTGCGATTGCTGATATCGGCCGCGTCCGTCAGCGTCATAAAGACGTTCAAGGACTTCTGGCAGTCTGCAGTCAGTTTGAATGACTTGGAGGCCCCGGTCGTCCCCACACCCGCTTGAAACTGACTTGCAGTAGCCTCGCCGAGATCCACCACGAGATTGTTCTGAGCGATCGTGCACGTTCCCGCCGAGATGGAGCCGCTGACCGCGCCGGACAACATGCCCGGTTTCGCCCAGGCGCCAGCCATGTCCGAGGACCGCAAGGTAATCTTGACCTTAGGTATTGATGTCAATGCACCAGGCGTCACACCGACCGTCGATGTCCGGACAAACTCGGTCACGATCGTGAAACTCCGAGGCTGGTATGTACCGGGTATCAAATTGAATGCGCACGAAAATGTCGTCGCACCTGTTCCGCGCAGAATGACGTCGTTGGCAGAGCATTCCGGCGCACTGACCGTATAGCGCACGCCCACGCCCTCCAGGTTGGTCGGGTACACGTCATCGAATCCGCTCACCGGCGCGGCGTCAACCCTGAGATCCGAGTAGCTGGTGTAGTTCGTAGTCACCGGAGATGCCCAGTCGCGGCAATTCAGGGTTGACGAGTTGAGGATGGTCGTGCCGATGCGGGTACCGGGACTCTCGTTGGCTGGCGTGGTGACGTTACCGGCGCTGACGGAGTCGTTGCCATCGAAAAAATCGCAATCTCCATATGCAAAGGCGGAAGAGCCAGTCAGCAGCAAGAACAAGGGAAGCAGCGCCTGAAAGAGCCACCGCCGAACAGAAGCTGGGTGGCCGCGCCTCGGGGCCCGGACTTTGCCCGGCTCAATGATTGTCTTCATGGTATTCCCTGAATAGATAATTTGTTGATGCCCTGAAGGCGTAGCTGCCTATTGGACGATGGCGTCCGCGGTGGCCTTGGCACTCTTGTCGCCGGGCATTTGTGCAGTCATGCCCGCCACGCAACCGGCCTGTACGGACACATACGAAGTCGCACCCTCTTCCGCCTTTGGCAAGCGATAGTCGACGCGGCATTGCTCGGAGGCACGGTCGCCCCACTTGACGATCAACGCGCCCTTGTCATCGACGCCGCGGACGAAGATGCGGCTGTCTTGCGCCACGACGCCAACATTGCGGCCATTGGCATCGAGCACGTCGGCGCCAAAGGGCAAAGCTTCGCCATTGACTTGAGGTGCCTGAATGAGCGCAGCACGTCCGGTCACCGTCTGGAACTGAACCATGGGAACAGCGCCAGCGCGAGGAACAGCCTGTTCCGAGGTCGATTCAAACTCCACGTTGGTGGAACTGCCCTTGGGGTCGATGCTCACCAGGTTGAGGGAGTAGGGTTGCATGTAGGGCACCACTGCATAGCCGCGGCTGTCCACTTCGACGCCCGATGCGCTGCTGACGCTCGCACCCTCCGCGCCAGGCGCATGCACGATGCCGAACGTATTGCCCACGGTCTGCGACAGCGTCACACCGCCGGGGTGCGCCACGATCGCGCCGCTGACGCCAGCGGAAACCTGGCTGGTCCTGGCGCCGGAACTGGCCGACGCCGTCATCTGACCAAGGTTGCCGGTATAAGTGCCGCTCACGCCTCCGTTGCCGGTGCTTTCGCCGTTGTTCTTGCCGTAGGAACCATAGGCGTTGTACGAAAGTCGACGCTCTTCGCCCACTGTGCCGCTGATGCTGGTCTGCGCGCTGGTGGTGTCGCCGTACTTGGAGACACTGCTCGTCATCATCGGCGCATACGCCGAGTGACCCAGCGGAATCGTGAAGTTGACGCCGACCTGGTCCGACACTCGCCCGATGCCGTCACGCGTACGTCCGGCCGTGATGCTGAAGCTCCCCCAACGGAAGGCATTGCTGTAGCCGGCCTGGTAGAAGACATCGGCCTTGTCGCGATTCCAATATTGTTGTGACGACGCCGTCAGGAACACGGATCCATAGCTGCCGAAGTTTTGGTTCAGCACGAGTTGCAGGCGGTCACGTTGACGTGCCAGCGCGTCGATGTCGCCGCCGTACTTCGCCAGATCACGCACCATGGCTGCATCAGAGAAACCGAGGTAGTTCGGCGTCGAATAGCGGTAAGCCGCCAGCGCGACGTTGGTGTTCGAGGACGCCAGGAATTTGTTGTACGACGCGCGCCAGCTCGTGCCGTTCCAGGATTGCGCGCCGGGAATTTGCGTATTGGCGGCGGTCACGTCAATGGCCACGGCCCCGTATTCGGAGTTGAGTGCTGCGCCAGCATTCAACGCCGTATAGCCTTGGGAGCCAATAGCGCCCCCATATGCCGTGATGCTGTTGCTCAAGCCACGTTGGAAGGTGGCCTGGCCGAACTCCGGAGCGTCTCTCAGAGCGTCGTTGCGCAACCGGCCTGCAGTCGCCGAAAAGCGGGAGATCCCCGGGCGCAGCGATTGAGGCACGGCGGCGTAGGGAACGACGAAGCTGTTCTTGCGCCCGTCGGCCTCAGTCACTGTCACGTCGAGGTTACCGCCGTAGCCCGTGGGGTACAGATCGTTGATCTCGAACGGCCCCGGCGAAACGCTGGTCTCGTAGATGACTTGGCCGTTCTGACGAATGGTCACGCGAGCATTGGTTTGCGCCGTGCCGCGGACGATCGGCGCGTACCCGCGTTGCGAGTCGGGCAGCATCCGGTCATCGGTGGCCAGTTGGGCGCCGCGGAACGAGACCGTGTCGAAGATCTCGCCAGAGGTGAACGAATCGCCGAGCGTCGCCTGTGCCCCCAGCGCCTGCACGTCGTGCTGCACATAGGTCGCAATGTTGTCGTAACGCGTGCCCGCGTGGGTTGAATTCGTGAGCGAGCCCTGGTTGCGCAGACGCCAGCCATTCAGATTCACGCCACCGTTGAGCCCCAAATAGTGGCTCTGCGACGTGTCTTGGCCATCGAAGTGGCTCACGTAGCTGTTGGCGCTGTAGTTCATGAAGGCCGCATTGACGCCATAGTCCCAACGGTCCGGCGACACATAGCCGCGCGCCGAACGCCGCATGAACTTCTGCGCGATGCTCAGATCCAGGCGCTGCTCGCCGAAGTCGAAGTCGACCGTGGCGCCAGGCACGTGCTGACCCACAGCCATGCAGGCACCCTTGTCGTCGGCAGCGGCCTTGTCCGCGCCAAGCGCTGCATCGACCTTTGCGAAGTCGACGCCCAGTTCCTCCAGCATCTTTCTGGTGAAGCACGGATAGGCGCTGGAACCGGCATCCGCAGCGACGAAGCGCACGTCATCGCGGATTCGCCGCTCGGTGTTGACCCAGATGTCGACCTTGTAGGTGCCGGGCGAGACCGTGTTGCCCTTTTCGAAGCGGCTGACATCCATCTTTTCACCGGCCCGCGCTCGCAGGAAGGTCGTATCGAACGACAGCGCGGGCTCATCGGCGCCAACTGCAGCCATCGCTTGGCCGGACATCACACACGCCAACACCGACATGGCGGACATCACCGTCAGGCGGCCCGCGGTCGCAGACGATCTACCTACGCCAGCCTTGTGGCGCGAAGGAGGCGAAGAGCAGCGTGTGGAGGTCTTTTGCATGTCTGTCTCGATGTCGTTGGTGCGCGGCAAATTCTTGGAAGGCGCGCGTCTCCAGCGCACGCGGCATCAGGCCGACGTGCGATGGGAAAAAGCTGGTTCGGAAGAAGTGGGGCGATGAACCGCCCCGGCCGGCTCAGCCGGTTGGGCTACTTGGCGATGGACGCCTCACCGGGCAATGCCGCGGAGTAGTCGCTGATCGCGGTGAAGCGCACCTTGGCGCCTTGGCCGACCGCATTCATCTTCGGCACCGTCAGGACGGTGGTGCCGGACGGCGCAACCATGCCGCCTTGATCGTTCTTGAAAGTCTTGTTGCCGTTTTGGACTTCGAACTCGCTGAACGAGACGAAGTAAGGCGTGGGATTGGTCACCTGAAGGGCTTGGCCGTTGCCTGAGGGATCGGCCACCACTGCCCAGGTGAGCTTGGCAGGCGCATCGACTGGCTTGCCTTCGAGTTTGTCAGGCCGCGCAAAGATCTTGATGCGGGTACGCAAGGCGAGTTGCAGCGTGTTGGCTTTCGCAGCTTCGCCGGTGGGCTTGGGCGGAACGTCAAGGACGTTGAGCCAATAGACCGACTCACGGTCTTGGGGCAATTGCCCGCCCGAAAAGATGACGCGGAGCGTCTGCGACTTTTGCGGCGCCATCCGGAAGATCGGCGGCGTCACCACAAAAGGCGCTTTGGTCTCGCCGGGGCCGGCGTCGGCATTGCCGTCGTCGACCCAGACTTGAACCAGCGAGGGTGAGGTGCTGTCGTTGTCGAGCTTGACCGAGACTTCACGGTCGGCCAGCGGGTAGATCACCCGCGTGCCGCCGATGATGACGCTGGCGTCGGCGTGACTCGCAACGAATGCTGCAGCCAGCGCAATGGCGGAGGTCAATTTGGACAACTTCATTTTTTCAGCTCGCTAAAGGAATTAATTGCAAAAAAGAATTCAAGAAATCAATGGCGGCACCCGGATTACCGGGTGCGCCAGATTCAAGAATTATTGGTATTGCATCGTGTATTGAACGGTGGAGCTCACGGAACCTGCCGTAGCGGCACCGGTGGCGTAGTAACGGCCGTAATAGACGAGGTTGGCAGCACCGCTGGCAATCGTGGCACCGTTGGCGGCAACAGCGTTGTTCGAGTTGGTGGTGACGTTGATCGGCTGCTGATCCTTGTTGAGCAGTTCGATTTGAACGTTCGTGGCAGCGCCAGCGCCAGCGGTGTTCACGAGGCGGCCGCTTGCTTGGTCAACGGTCGGGCCGTTTTCGAAGCGAGCCACAACCTTGGTCGCCGAGCCGGTGCAGCCGGTCAGCGCGAACTTGATGTCGGCGGGGCTCGAGGTACCGGCCGTTTGGCCAGCAGCGGCCAGCGAAGCCTTCGAGACGCTGGGCAGCGTGATGGTCTTGTCGCCTGCACCGGCAGCAGCGCCGTTGATCGAGCAGGTCGTGTCGGTCACGGTGCCGTTGAAGGTGATGGTGCCGTCAGCAGCTTGTGCGCCGATAGAAGCGAACGTGGCAGCGGCGACGATGGCGACAGCAGAGAGATTGAATTTCATTTGAATTTCCGAGGTTGTGATGGATTAATTGCCTCAACGCCCTCGCACTGTCTTTTCCATAAAGATCCGACAGGCGCCTCCCGCAACCAATGTGTCTTGAAGAACATCTTCGTTGACTCATTGATCACATCTGTTCGAGCGAGTGACAATTGAAGTTTAAGTACCGCAATGGTTCAAAGTTGTGCGACGCAACCAGCTTGCGGAGACGATGTTTCCTGTTGCGCTACAGAAATTTCTTCAGCGTGAACCTGTTCACGTATACAAACAATGCCGGCAGACGAAGGCAGCGTTGACCCCTTCGCGAGAGCAATTAACAGTTGCCTATTGCTGCATTGCCGAGCGATGGGCCTGACGCTTCCGGACAAACAGACAAGACCGCCGCGTGAAGGCCAAGAACCGGGGCCGGAAAACGAGCGATGGCATGCTGCTTGCTGCGCTCATGGTTTTCCTTGGAGGAACACTGTGCGGCTCGTGGCACAGTGGTCCGCTTGTTCTGAATCCGCAGGAAGACCATAGAACCATGACCCTCGTTAGAACTTCCGTGCGCCCCGTGCAATTGGGCGTGCGGCACCTCGTAGCCGCAGCTGCACTGATTGCCGTCGGCAGCACCGCAATGGCCCGCGATCTGGTGGTGGCACTCAAGACGGAACCGAGCTCGATGGACCCGCAGTACCACGCGCTGACGCCGAACATCCAGCTTTCGCAATCGCTTTTCGATCCGCTGGTGTGCCCGACGGCCGATCTGGCGCTCAAGCCTTGCCTGGCGACGGAATGGAAGGCGGACGGCAACACCTGGACCTTCAAGCTGCGCCCCAACGTGAAGTTCTCCGACGGCTCGCCATTCACCGCGCAGGATGTTCTTTTCAGCTTTGACCGCGTACCGAAGGTGCCGAACAGCCCCTCGTCGTTCAAGCTCTACCTGCAGCACATCACCAAGGTGGAGGCACCGGACCCGCTCACGGTGAAGATCACCACCGATGAGCCCTACCCCCTGCTGCCCAATAACCTGGGCAGCCTGCCCATCATGTCGGCCAAGGCTGCCGCGGGATCTGCGCCGGAAGGCAAGACCACCACCGAACTGAACAGCGGCGACGGCCTCGTCGGAACCGGACCCTACAAGTTCGTCAGCTGGAAGCGCGGGGCCGAGATCGTTTTCGAGCGCAACCCCAACTACTGGGGACACAAGGTCGATTTCGACAAGGTCATCTACAAACCGATCAGCAACCCGGCGGCGCGGGTCGCCTCGCTCCTGTCGGGCGACGTCGACCTCATCGAGGACCCGCCGACGGACGATCTGGAACGGCTGAAGAAGGAGCCGAAGCTCAACGTGATCTCCAAGGCATCGGTGCGCATCATCTATGTCGCGCTCGACCAGAACGGCGACAAGACCCCTGGCATCCCCGATGCCGACGGCAAGAACCCGCTTTTGGACAAGCGCGTGCGCGAGGCCATGTCGCTTGCCATCGATCGCAAGGCGCTGGTCGACCGCATCATGGGTGGCGTTGCCACGCCCGCGGCGCAGCTGTTGCCCTATCCCATGCTGGGCGCGAGCAGCAAGCTGACGAACGCGCAGAAGCCTGACGTGAACAAGGCCAAGGATCTTCTCAAGCAAGCCGGTTATCCCAACGGCTTCTCGCTGGTGCTCGGCACTCCCAACGGCCGCTACATCAACGACACGAAGATTGCACAGGCGCTGGCTTCGATGTGGACGCGCGTGGGCATCAAGACCACGGTGGACGCCGCCGCACCGCCCGTGTTCTTCAAGAACCGCAACGCCTACCAGTACAGCGCCTACCTGGCTGGCTGGGCCACGGCAACCGGCGAAATGTCGAACACGCTCAACTCGCTGCTGGTCACGCCGAACAAGGACAAAGGCGTCGGCACGACCAACATGAGCCGATATTCCAACCCTGCGATGGACAAGCTGGTCGAGGCCGCCGGCACCACGATGGACGACAAGCAGCGCGGCGCCCAGTTGGCACAGGCCAGCGAGATCGCGATGGCCGACTACGCCATGCTGCCCATCCACTTCGAGCACTCCGTCTGGGCCATGAAGAAGGGCCTGAAGTTCGACGCCCGGGCCGACCAGGAAACCCTGGTCCAGTACGTGACGGTCACCAAGTAAGGAACCGGGGGGCGGCGCAGCCGCGTCGCCCGCCACGCACACCATGCTTGCCTACATCATCCGGCGCCTGCTGCAGGCGTTGCTGGTCGTTTTCGTCATGTCGGGATTGGTCTTCATCGGCCTCTACGTCGTGGGCGATCCGGTTGAAATGATGGCCAGCCCCGAGGCGACCCAGCTCCAGCGCGACGAGATCCGGGCCAACTTCGGGCTGGACCGCCCGCTTGTCGAGCAGTACGCCATCTTCATGGGCCATGCGGTGACGCTGGATTTCGGGCGCAGCTTCCTGACCGGTCAGCCGGCAATGTCGCTCATCCTCGAACGCATGCCGGCCACCTTGGAACTGGCGTGCGTGGCCATGCTGATGGCGCTGCTGGTGGGCGTGCCGCTGGGCATGTATGCCGGATTGAGGCCGCAGGCACCGGCGTCGCGCGCCATCATGACCGGCTCTGTGCTGGGCTTCTCGCTGCCCAACTTCTGGGTGGCGCTGATGCTCATCATGATCTTTGCCGTGCAACTGGGGTGGCTGCCTGCCAGCGGCCGCGGTGACACGGGCGGCATTGGCCTGTCCCTGATGACCGCCGACGGCTGGTCGCACATCCTGCTGCCGGCGTTGACCATCGCGCTGGCCAAGGGCGCGTTGCTCGTTCGCGTGACGCGAGCGGCCACCCGCGAAGCGCTGCCGCAGGACTACATCAAGTTCGCACGCGCCAAGGGCCTCGCCTGGGGCCGCATTCTTCGCGTGCACCTGCTCAAGAACATTCTCATTCCCATCGTGACGATCAGCGGACTGGAATTCGGTCAGGTGGTGGCGTTCGCGGTGGTCACCGAATCCATCTTCGCCTGGCCCGGCATGGGCAAGCTACTCATCGACTCCATCGTCACGCTGGACCGGCCGGTGGTGGTGGCCTACCTGATCCTCATCGTGTTCTTCCTCGTGCTGCTCAATCTGGTGGTCGACATCCTCTACTCGGTTCTGGACCCACGCGTTCGTCTGACAGGAGCCAAGGCATGAGCGCCGTACTCCCACCCATCGACTCGACGGTGCTGCCGCCGCCCGAGACGCCCTGGCAGCGATTTCGCCGGGAATTCTTCGCCAGCCGGCTTGCCGTCATAGGCCTCGTACTTCTGGCGGTGGTGGTCGGTGCCGCCCTGGCCGCGCCCTGGATTGCGCCGCAGAACCCCTACGACATTGGCAGCCTCGACATCTTCGACGCCAAGTTGCCGCCGGGCAGCGCGAGCACCGACGGCCAGATCACCTACTGGCTCGGCACGGACGGCCTGGCGCGCGACCTGCTTTCCGCCATGCTCTATGGCATGCGCATCAGCCTGCTGGTGGGCGTGGTGTCGGTCGCCGCGGCACTGGCCATCGGTAGCGCCGTGGGGCTGACCGCCGCCTATTTCGGCGGCAAGGTCGACGCGGTCCTGATGCGCATCGTCGACATCCAGCTCTCCTTCCCAGCGATCCTGCTCGCGCTCATCCTGCTGGCCACCTTGGGCAAGGGGGTGGACAAGGTGATCATCGCGCTCATCGCCGTGCAATGGGCCTACTTCGCGCGAGCCGCGCGAGGCGCTGCACTGGTGGAGCGCGGCAAGGAATACATCGAGGCCGCGCAGTGCATGGCCCTGGGATCGCCGCGCATCCTCTTTCACCACATGCTGCCCAACTGCATGCCGCCGCTCATCGTCATCGCGACGATCGACCTGGCGCATGCCATCGCGCTCGAAGCCACGCTGTCCTTCCTGGGCGTGGGCGTGCCTGTGACTCAGCCTTCGCTGGGGATGCTCATCGCCAACGGATTCGAATTCATGCTGTCCGGCCACTACTGGATCTCGTTCTTCCCGGGCATCGCACTTGCCCTGGCCATCGTGGCGATCAACCTGGTCGGCGACCACTTGCGCGACGTCCTCAACCCGCACAACGATCGATGACGAGCAGCACCGACGCAGTCCTGGACATCCGGGGCCTGAAGACCCACTTCTTCACCCATGGCGGCGCCGTCAAGGCGGTGGACGGGGTGGACTTGCGTGTGGAAGCCGGCGAAATTCTCGGCCTGGTCGGCGAGTCCGGCTCGGGCAAGAGCATCACCGGCTTCTCGATCATCGGCCTGATCGACGCGCCCGGACGCGTGGTCGACGGCAGCATCCGCTTCCGCGGGGAAGAACTGGTGGGCGCCACCGAGGCGCGCCTGCGGGCGCTGCGCGGCAAGGAGATCGCCATGATCTTCCAGGACCCGATGATGACGCTCAACCCCGTGCTGCGCATCGACACCCAGATGATCGAGGCGATCCAGGCGCATGAAAAGGTCAGCCACGCCGGGGCGCGGGCACGGGCCCGCGATGCCCTGGCGCGCGTGGGCATCCCGTCGCCCGACGAGCGCCTGACCACCTATCCGCACCAGTTGTCCGGCGGCATGCGCCAGCGCGTGGCGATCGCCATTGCGCTGCTCAACGAACCGCGCCTGATCATCGCCGACGAGCCCACCACCGCGCTCGACGTGACGATCCAGGCGCAGATCCTCTACGAGGTTCGCAAGTTGTGCCGAGAGACCGGCACGGCACTGATATGGATCACGCACGACCTGGCCGTGGTTTCCGGGCTGGCCGATACCGTGTCGGTCATGTACGCCGGGCGCGTGGTCGAAAGCGCGCGCACGTCGCAGGTGGTTCACGCTCCCGCGCACCCCTACACGCGAGGCTTGATCGACTCCATCCCGACGCGCCAGACCCACGGCAGCAGCTTGCGGCAGATCTCGGGCATGACGCCATCGTTGCTTCATCTGCCGAAGGGCTGCGCCTTCCGACCGCGCTGCAGTCGCGCCAGCGATACGTGCCTGGAGGCGCCAGAGCCAACCGAGCCTCGTCCTGGCGTGACGGTGCGCTGCTGGCATCCACTGGGATGAATCCCAATCCTCGATGAACGAAACGCTCGAATCTCCCTCGGCCAGCGACGCCACCGCTAAGAACGACAAGGCGCCGCTGCTCACGCTGCGCGGCATCCACAAGCGCTATGTGCAAGGCGTCGATCTCGCCGGCCGCATTGCCAACCTGGTGGGGGCAAACAACCGGCCCGCAGTGGTGCATGCCGTGGATGGCGTCGACCTGGAAATACGGGCCGGAGAAGTGATCGGCGTCGTGGGCGAATCCGGCTGTGGCAAATCAACGCTGGGCCGGGTGGTGGCAGGCATCCATGCGCCCAGCGAAGGCGAAGTGCTCTGGGAAGGCCTGCGTGTCGCGCACGCAGCCGGCAGCCCGCAGCAGCGAAGCTGGCAGCTGGGCGTCCAGATGATCTTCCAGAACCCCATGGCGGCCCTCAATCCGCGCATGCGGGTGCTCGACATCATTGGCGAGGCGCCAGTGGTCCACGGCGTGATCGCCGCGCGCGACAAGGTCCGCTACGTCGGCGACCTGATGCTGCAGGTGGGCCTGGACCCGAGCTACGCGCAGCGCTATCCGCACCAGTTCTCGGGCGGGCAGCGCCAGCGCATCGGCATCGCCCGCGCACTCGCCGTCAAGCCGCGCATGATCGTTTGCGACGAGGCGGTCGCGGCGCTGGACGTCTCGATCCAGGCGCAGGTGCTCAATCTCTTTGCGCAGTTGCGCCGCGAGCACGACCTGACGTATCTCTTCATCAGCCACAACCTGGGCGTGGTGGGGCACATCTCGGACCGGGTGGTGATCATGTACCTGGGGCGCATCGTGGAATCCGCGCCCACCGAGACGATCTTCTCGCGCCCCAATCATCCGTACACCCAGGCACTTCTGGCCGAGTTGCCGACGCTGGACGCCAAACGCCGCGACTACCAGCCCATCCAGGGCGAGCTTCCGTCGCCGCTATCGCCCCCCAGCGGCTGCACGTTCCATCCGCGCTGCCCGCATGCCATGGCCCGCTGCAAGGTAGAAGCGCCCATGCTGAAATCGGTCGGTGGCGGCCAAAGCAGCGCCTGCCACCTCAACGACGCCGCGCCCGCGGCCTGAACCCCATGACAGACATCGTCCAGTCTCGAGCCACGACGCCCTTCCCGCCTTTCACGCTTCGCCTGCCCGAAGCCTACGCCATTCCGCTCATCTGCGACTCGCCGCACAGCGGCGTGCTGTACCCAGAAGACTTCGGCCATGCGATGCCTTTCGAGCAGCTTCGCTCGGGCGAAGACACCGACGTGCATGTGCTTTGGAACGCCCTGCCCTCGGTGGGCGCCACGTTGCTCGCGGCCGAATTCCCGCGCAGCTACATCGACCCCAATCGCGACATCGACGACATCGACCCCGAGATGCTCGACCGCCCTTGGCCGGGCGCGCCGCTGGCGCCCAGCGAGAAGACGCGTCTGGGCATCGGTCTGATCTGGCGCAAGGCCGGCCAGGCCAAGGAAGTGCCCATCTACGACCGCCAGCTCAGCCCCGCGGAGGTGCAGGCGCGCATCGACAACTACCACCGCCCCTATCACGCGGCGATGCAGACGCACATCGAATCCGCCTATGCCCGCTTCGGTTCGGTATGGCACCTCAACCTGCACTCGATGCCGGCCAACTCCTATGAAGGCCTGCAGATCAAGTCGGACCATCCGCTGGCCGACTTCGTCCTGGGGGACCGCGACGGCACCACCTGCTCGCCGGAGTTCATCCAGATGGTGGCCGAGTCGCTGCGCAAGCGCGGCTACAGCGTCGCGATCAACGACCCGTTCAAGGGCGTCGCGTTGATCGCGCGACTCGGCCGGCCGGCCGAACGCCGCCACAGCATCCAGATCGAGGTGCATCGCGGGCTGTACATGGACGAAGCCACGCGAGAACGCAGTGCGAACTTCAACCAACTGCAGGCGAACCTGGCCGAGGTGGCCGGCGACATCGCCGCCTATGTGCGTAGCCAGCTTCGCTGACCGCCCTACATCTTCACCTCCTATTCAGAAAGCCCCGCCATGAGCCTCATTTCCGAGATCGAGCACGAGCACGCGGCACTCACCGCCATCCGCCGCGACATCCATGCCAACCCCGAACTGGCCTTCCAGGAGCAGCGCACGTCAGACCTGGTCGCCGAGAAGCTGCAAAGCTGGGGCATCGAAGTCCATCGCGGCCTGGGCAAGACCGGCGTGGTCGGCGTTCTGCATGGCGCGCGCGGCCCCGGCAAGCGCAAGCTGGGTCTGCGTGCCGACATGGACGCACTGCCCATGCCCGAGCACAACCGGTTCGCGCACGCATCGAAGATCTCCGGACGCATGCATGGCTGCGGCCATGACGGCCACACCACCATGCTGCTGGGCGCCGCGCATCATCTGTCGCGCCACCGCGATTTCGAAGGCACCGTGCACCTGATCTTCCAGCCCGCCGAGGAAGGCGGCAATGCCGGTGCGCGCGCCATGATGCAGGACGGCCTGTTCGATCGCTTTCCCTGCGACGAGGTCTACGGCATGCACAACATGCCGGGCATGCCCGTGGGCATCTTCGGGTTCCGGCGTGGCGCGATGATGGCGTCGAGCAATCGCTTCGACATCACCGTGCGCGGCGTGGGCGGCCATGCGGCCATGCCCAACAAGGCGGTCGATCCGATCGTCATCGCCTGCGAGATCGTCGGCATGCTGCAGACGGTGATCTCGCGCCAGAAGGACCCGATCGACACCGCCGTGCTGTCGGTCACCCAGATCCATGCTGGCGACGCCTACAACGTCATTCCGGACGAGGCCGTGATCCGCGGCACGGTGCGCACCTTCAGCACCGAGGTGCTCGACCAGATCGAAGCCCAGGTGCGCCGGATCGCAGAGACCGTGCCGCAGGCATTCGGCGGCACTGGCGAACTGAGCTTCTATCGCGCCTATCCGCCCCTGATCAACCATGCCGAACAGACCGACTTCGCCAGTGCCGTGGCCGAGCACACCTTCGGCCAGGACCGGGTGCGGCGCGAGATCCCGCCTGTGGGCGGCGCAGAAGACTTCTCTTTCTTCCTGGAAAAAGTGCCCGGCACCTATGTCTTCGTCGGCAATGGCGACGGCGACCACCGCGAGGCCAGCTACCACGGCATGGGCCCCTGCCAGCTTCACAACCCCAACTACGACTTCAACGACGACCTGCTGCCGGTGGGCGCGACCTACTGGGTCAAGCTCACGGAAGCCTTCTTCGCCCGCGGCTGATCGCCGTCGAACGCGCCTTCGCCGGCGCGAATATCAGGAGACACGCGTGAGCAACGAAGCCGTGGTGCGCTACGACGCCACACAACTCACCGATTTCGCAGACCGCCTGTTGCGCGCCGCCGGCCTTGCCGATGACGCGGCCGCCTGCGTGGCGCGCACGCTGGTCGATGGCGACCTGCTCGGCCACGACACCCACGGACTGGCGCTGCTGGCCGGCTACGTGAAGGAACTGGAATCGGGTGGCATGCGCAAGAGCGGCGACCCGATCGTCATCTCGGACAAGCCCGCCGCAGTGCTGTGGGACGGCCAGCGGCTGCCTGGCCCCTGGCTGGTGCACCAGGGCATCGACTTGCTGCTGCCCAGGGCGCGCCAGTTGGGCAGCGCCACGCTCGTCATCCGGCGCAGCCACCACATCGCGTGCCTGGCCGCCTACATGCTCAGGGCCCTGGACGAAGGCATGTTGCTGCTCCTGGCCTGTTCCGACCCCAACACCGCCAGCGTGGCTCCTTTCGGCGGCACGCAGGCCGTGTTCACCCCGAACCCGCTGGCGCTCGGCTTTCCGCTCGACGAGGGCAGCGGCGTGATGGTCGACATCTCTGCCTCGATCACCACCAACGGCATGAGCAATCGCAAGCGCGCGGCCAAGGAGCGCTTCAACCACGACTGGCTGATCGACGCGCAAGGCCGGCCAGGGAACGATCCGCAACTGCTGTTCGACGATCCGCCCGGAACGCTGCTGCCGGTGGGTGGCCTCGACCACGGCCACAAGGGCTACGGCATGGCGCTGCTGGTCGATGCACTGACCGGCGGCCTTGCTGGACACGGGCGCGCCGACCCGCCCGAAGGATGGGGCGCCACCGTCTACCTGACCCTGCACGACCTGGATGCCTTTGGCGGAAAGGACGCCTTCCTGCGGCAGATGACGCACATCGCCAATGCCTGCCGCACCAACAGGCCAGTCGACGCGACCAGGCCGGTGCGCCTGCCCGGCCAGGCCGGACTCGATCGACGCGCGCGTCAGGCGGCGCTGGGCGTCGGCCTGCACCCCGGCATTGCACCGGCGCTGACACCACTGGGTGAGCGGCTGGGCGTGCCGTTCCCAGTGCCGCTCGTCAGCCCTTCCAGGTGAACGGGAACTTCAGCTGCTTGAAGAAGCCGTTGGGCACGTAGTCGCCCACGACACCGTAGCGCTCGGGCCAGAGACGGTCGCTCTTCACGGCCGTGCCGAACAGGTAGTCCAGGAACGCGTAATGCGCGGCGTAGTTCTTGTCGATCGCCTCGTCGTCCTGGCTGTGGTGCCAATGATGGAAGTTGGGCGTGACGATGAGGTAGCGCAGCGGGCCGAGCCGCACGCTCACGTTGCAGTGATTGAAGACCGCCTGGAAGCCCACGATGATGATGTAGGCGTCGATCACCGCCTTGGAAAAGCCCAGCACGAAGATCGGTGCCAGCACCAGGGTGCGGGTGATCAGCAGCTCCAGGATGTGCTGGCGCGAGCCGGCCATCCAGTCCATGCTCTTGACGCTGTGGTGAACCGCATGCAAGCGCCAAAGCAGCGGGACCTCGTGGTAGGCGCGATGCGTCCAGTACTGCACCAGATCGGCCACCAGGACGATGAGCAACAGCCCCGCCCAGAACGGTAGCTGAGCGACCCAGCCGCGAATGCCGTCGTTGGCGGCCCAGCCGAAGAACTCGTGCACCGCCAGGTTGGTGGCCAGCAGCACGAAGCCGACGATCATGTGGTTGACGATGAAGTGGTGGAAGTCGGTCTGCCACTCGGCGCGGAAGATCGGCTGGTCCTTGCGCAGGGCAAAGAGCTTCTCGATGAAGATGAAGATCAGCGACGAACCCAGCAGGTCGAGAATGAACCAGTCCAGGCCGATATAGGGCGTGCCATCGGGAAAGTTGGGATCCACGTTGACCTTGTGCCCACCCAGCAGCGCGGCAGCAGCCACCAGCAGGAAGGCAAAGCTCGACAGCCAGCGCGTGCGGTTGAAGACGATGTTGACCAGCGACAGGCCACCCGCCACGACCATCGCCGCCAGCAGCACGTAGCGCATCACGTTGACGTCGTAGCTCTTGCGAAGCTCCGGCGTCGACAGGTACTGCGGGAACAGGAACACCAGCACCGCCAGAAAGCTCAGGATGCCCAGGGTCAGGGCAATGATGCCGGTAACCAGGCCCTTGCCACGTTGCAGCTCGCCGTGGCCTTCGGCGAGCTTGTTGAGTTTGTCGATATCCAGCATTTCTGCCCTCCTCGTCTGTTGTTATTGCCATCGACAGGGCGGGACGTGATTCAGCCCTTGAGTGCCTGCCCCAGCCTGCCGATGCCTTCTTCGATTTTCTCGGCATTGGCGGTGGCAAAGCTGAGCCGGAACGTCGCCACGTCGGGGTCTTGTGCGAAAAATGGCGCTCCCGGCACGAAAGCCACACCCTTCTCGATGGCGCGCTTGGCCAGTTGGTTGGCATCGGCCAGCTTACCGCCCGCACCCGTCAAGCGGGCCCAGAAGAACAGGCCGCCCCCAGGCTGGGTGAACGAAACGGCGTCGCCCATTTCGCGCTTGAGCGCCGCGCCCATCGCGGCAGCGCGCTGTCCGTAGACCTCGCGCACATGCGCCAGCGTGGCCGGCATGCGGCCGCTCTTGAGGTACTGGGCGGCAGTTGCCTGCGCAAACGTGCTGGTGTGCGCGTCGCTGAACTGCTTGCACATGGTCGCCTTGGCCAGCAGTTCGGCCGGCGCGATCATCCAGCCGATGCGCAGCCCGGGGCTCAGCACCTTCGACAGGCTGCCGCAGTGCACGAGCAGCTCGCGGCTGCCAGGCACCTGGGCGGTGAGCGCCATGAGCGAAGGCGGAGGCGCTTCGCCAAAGTACAGGTCACCGTACGGATCGTCCTCGACGATGACGGTGCCGTGCTTGACGGCCGCCTGCAGCACCTTCTTGCGACGCTCCAGGCTCAGCGTGCCTCCGCTGGGGTTGCCGAAGGTGGGGATCAGGTAGACGAACTTGGGCTTGTGCTCGGCGATCAACGCCTCGAGCTTGTCGGCGTCCACGCCATTCGCATCGACGGGCGCGCTGATCAACTGGGCGCCGTAGAGGCGGAAGCACTGGATGGTCGCCAGGAACGTGGGGCCTTCGACGATGACCTTGTCGCCGGGAGAGATCAGCGTCTTGCCCAGAAGGTCCAGCGCCTGCTGGCTGCCGGTGGTGACGATCAGCCCATCGGGCGCCACGTCCACGCCCTTGTTCTTCATGAACGACGACAACTGGGCGCGCAGCGGCTCGTAGCCCTCGGTCGCGCCGTACTGGAGGGCGCCGCCAGGCTCTTCGTCGAGCGCGCGGCGGCTGGCTTCGCGCAGCCCCTCGACGTCGAACATGGCGCTGTCCGGGAACCCGCCCGCAAAGCTGATGATGCCGGGCTTGCCCAGGAGCTTGAACAGCTCGCGAATGGCAGAGGTTTCTACGTTGTCGAGGCGGGACGCGAATTGCATGGAGGTCTACCTGATGGACTGCGGGCACGCGGCGCGGGGCGCCGCAACACAAACACGCATTTTCAACCATCCCGCCTACAAGCATCCACGCCGTCGGCTGCGACACTGTCCGGCCAGCGCGGGAACTGCCGCCGCCTTATGGACTCCCATTGGCGCAAACCCCGCACATCAAGGAAGGAACACGATCGATGTTGAGTACAGAAGAAATCCGCGCCACGCTCACCCTGTGCCTCATGGCAGCCTATGCCGACGGCGACAAGCACGACCGTGAGCGCGAACAGATCCGCCAGGTGGCGGAAGGCTTGGCGCAAGACGCCCAGGTGAACCTGCCCGGCCTCTATCAGGACGTTTTGCTGCGGCGGGTGAATCTGCCCGACGTTCTGTCTCGATTGCAGGGCGACGACGCGCGGCAGGTGGCCTACGAGATGGCCGTGTGCGTGTGCGATGCCGACGGCCAGACCAGCCCTCGGGAACGTGCGTTCCTGGACCAGGTCCGCGATGGGCTGGGCATGGGCGCGGCCGCAGCCACTCAGGCACGCACCGCCGATCCGTCGGCCTTTGCCGATCAGGCCGAATCCCTGGCGACAGCGCCGCTGCAGTCGCCGCCCGTCGCCGTCGCGACGGTGCCCGTGCCCGAAGTCGTGTCGGCCGGCTTGCCAGTGCCCCATCCCGCCGCGGTCGACCAGCTCCAGAGCGCAGACGTTGCCGCCCCGAAGGCATCGGGCAAGGTGCCTCAGGCCGAGATGGACCGCAAGATCCTCAACGCATCCATCCTGAACGGTGCGATCGAGCTGCTGCCCGAAAACCTTTCCACCCTCGCCATCATCCCGCTGCAGATGCGCCTGGTCTACCAGGTGGGGCAGAACTACGGGTACGAACTCGACAGCGGCCACATCAAGGATCTGCTCGCCACCTTGGGCGTGGGCCTGACCTCACAGTACCTTGAGCAAGCCGGCCGCAAGCTGCTCGGCGGCCTGCTGGGCAAGGCGGGCAAGGGACTGCTCGGCGGTCTGGGCAAGCAGGCCGTGAGCAGCGGGATGAGCTTTGCCTCGACCTATGCGCTCGGTCATGTGGCCAACCAGTACTACGCCGGCGGGCGCACCCTGAGCACCCAGATGCTCAAGGATGCCTACGCCCACGTGATGAGCGACGGCAAGAACCTGCAGGCGCGTTACCTGCCACAGATGCAAGAGACGGCGCGCGGCCTGAACACGGCCAAGATCCTCTCGATGGTCCGCGGCGGCTGATCAGGCAGGCGCCAGCGGCACGAAGATGCCCGGCATGCCGATGAACCCCGACACGTGGCGCACATCGCGCACCCAGCGGCGCAGCGCGGGATAGGCATCGAGATCGATGCCGCCCTCGGGCGCCAGCGCCACATAAGGGAAGCAGGCCAGGTCCGCAATGGTCGGCCGGGCATCAGCGCCCTCACCCACCAGCCAGCGTTGACCCGCCGACGCACGCTCGGCGAGATGGTCGTCCATCAAGCGGAACAGCGCATGGGCGCCGGCCCTGGCAGACCGCACGTCCAGCGCATAGCCGAATGCGTCGTGAAGCCGGGCGGCCGATGCCGTCGCGGTGATCTCGTCGGCCGTTGCCAACCACATGGCGATCTCGCCGCGCAGCCTGGGCGACTCGGGATACCAGCGATTTTCCTGGTCGTAGCGGCTGGCCAGATAGACCAGGATGGCCTGCGCATCGCGCAGCATGAACCCGTCGTCATCGATCACGGGCAACTGTCCGCGCGGATTGACATTGGCCAGGAATTCGGAGGACTTGTGCGCCTTGCCGGGATGAAAATCCACGGCCACCGGCTCCCACGCCAGGCCCAGCCAGGACAGCATCTGCCGCACCTTGAAGCAGTTGCCCGACAGGGGATAGTCATACAGACGGATCATGCACCGCCCTCCATGCTTCGCGGCGTGGCCAGCGTCCCATACCGGTGCCCGCGCTCGCGCAGCCAGCGGCGGTAGGTCACCGACATGGTGTCGGCGCGCGTCGGCGTCTCCATGCGTCCTTCGAGCGGCAACAGCTGCGGTCGGTGGTTCTCCAGGATCGGCTTGTCCTGGCCGAAGATGGTGTGCTGGAACGCGACCAGTTCGGCATCGCTGCTCACGTCGTCGAAGTAGGCCAGCACCGTGTGGGCAATGACGCGAGTTTCGCTCACGGGCTGCACGAACAGGCCGATGGCGTCGCGCGCACCCTCGCGCGAGCTCGACTTGTAGAGCATCGCGGCAAATGGCTGCATGACGCGATAGATGTAGGCGGCATCGCTGCCCTCGGCATGCGCGGCCGACGAGCGCGGTTGCCAGAAGCGGCAGTCGGTCGCCCAGATCTCGCCGGTCGTCTCGTCGACATCGACCTTGTAGGGCGTGACCTCGGTGTGCGGCAACTCGCCCAGGTAGTGCGCATGCACGTAGGGAAAGTGCGCCATGTCCAGGAAGTTCTCGATCACGCGCAGGCCCGACGTTCCCACGCCCACCGGGCCGCAATCGACGATCCGGCGGCCTTGCTCTTCGTATTCGGGGAACGCGAACAGCTCGCGCGCCGGCCGGCCGCCGGGACAGATCCACGCATAGCCATAGCGCGCCTGCACCAGCAGCGGGTCGCCATCGCATCGCGCATGCAGCGCGCCTTGGGCGTCGTGCCAAAGCGCGACCTCCTGATCGAGCAGCATCGTGCGCCAAGGCTGGACCTCGCTCGCCGTAGCCATCGCGCCAAGCGAGCCCGCCACCAGCCAGCTTTCCGTCACGCTCGGATCGGTGCATCGAAGACTCATGGCTTGCCTCCGTTGACGGCTTCGATCTGTGCGCGCAACTGGCGCGCGGCGGCGTGGCGCGCACGCAGATCAGAGTGGGTTTCGCACCGCAGGTGCAGCATGGTCAGCTCGGGCTGCGCTTCGAGCAGCAGCGCCTGCGCCGGCTGCCCGTCCAGCGCGCCCAGCCATAGCACGTCACCGCCGTCGCGCTGCCAGCCGAACTGCGCCAAGGCAAGGCGCGTGGCCGTGGCGCTCGCACGCACCGAGAGCGTCCGCAGCGCCTGCCAACCTTCGGGCAAAGGATGCAGCGGCGGTTCGGTGGCAGGCGCTTCGGGCGAGTCCAGCCGGGCCCAGACGATGCCGCCGCGCTCGGCGCAGGCAAAGGTCTTGACGCACAGATTGGCCGGTGGCGTGCGGTCCGGATGCGCCGGAATGCGCTCGCACTGCGCGCTGTCGGCCGCGTACGACCAGCCGTGATACGCACAGCTGAGCCGACCGTCCACCACCTGGCCCAGCGTCAGGCGCACGCTGCGATGCGGACAACGGTTCTCCCACACCTGAGGGCTGCCCGCCTCGGAACGCCACACGGCCAGTTCCTGGCCCTGCGCGAAGGCCGCGACCACGTCGCTGGCGGGGGCCACATCGGTGCTCGGCAAGAGCGGGAACCACCGCCCGCGCGTCGCTTGGGTCGTGTCTTGCGGGGCCGACATCACTTGCCGCCCACGACGCCTTCGACGAACCAATCCATGCTGCCCAGCTCAGAATCCGCCAGGGACTTGCCCGCGGCGATGCGCAACTTGCCAGCCTGGTCCTTGATGGGGCCGCCGAACACCTGGAACTTGCCCGAGGCGATGTCCTTGCTCTTGGCCTCGAGCAGGTCCGCCGTGGCCTTGTCGACGCGCGGCCCCGGCGCAGCCATGCGGATCACCCCGTCCCCAATGCCGCCGAAGTAGAGCGAAGGCTTCCACGTGCCCGCCATCACCTCGTTGGCCACGCGCGTGTAGTAGCCGCCCCAGTTGTGCGTCACGCCGGTGATGTAGTTCTTGGGCGCGTACTTGCGCATGTCGGAATGGAAGGAGATGACGCCCACGCCGCGCTCCTCCGCGGCAGTCGCGACTGCCGGCGTGTCGGTGAAATGCGTCAGCACGTCCACGCCCTGGTTCATCAGCGCCGTGGCCGCGTCGCGCTCGCGCGGCGGGTCGAACCAGCTGTTGATGAACACCACCCGCACCGTCGCGTTGGGATTGACGCTGCGCGCGCCCAGGGTGAAGGCGTTCAGGTACCACATGACGTCCGGAACCGGCAAGGCGCCGACCAGACCCAGGTTGCCCGACTTGCTCACGCGCGCCGCAGCCATGCCGGCCAGGTAGCCGCCTTCGTGCCACTTGGCGTTGTAGCCGCCGAAGTTGGCGGCCGTCTGGTAGCCGCTGGCGATCAGGATCTTCACGTCCGGGTTGTCCTGCGCCACCTTGAGCATCGGCTTCATGTAGCCGAACGAGGCGCCGAAGATCAGCTTGCAGTCGTCCGACACCAGCTCGCGGGCCACGCGCTCCGCGTCAGGCCCCTCGTTGACGTCGGCAATGGCGCGCACGTTGACCTTGTTGCCTAGGTTCTTTTCCATTTCGGCGCGGCTGAGGTCGTGCTGGTGCGTCCAGCCCGAGTCGCCGACCGGCCCGAGATAGACGAACCCGACCTTGAGCGGATCGGCAGCCAGGCTGCGCATGCTGGTGCCCATGGCGGCCAGCGCAGAAAGAGTGATCAGGGTGGATCGGCGATTCATCATGGTTGTTGTGCGGTCGTCGGACGAAGACAAAGCGTGGACGATAGTTCGCCCGACCCTCCTGCAAAAGGGGCTTGCGCGGCATACTTCGTTTCATTTCTGAAACGATGATCGATCTTTGTGCCTGACGACCTGAAGTCCGTGGAAGCGTTCGTCCACATCATGAAAAGCGGCAGCCTGACCCGTGCCGAGCAATCGTCGGGCATGTCCAAGGCCAGCCTGTCGCGTCATCTGGCGCAGCTGGAGGCTTCGCTGGGGGCGGAGCTGATTCAGCGGGGATCCCGTCACCTGCGCCCCACGGAAGCGGGCCGTGCCTTCTTTGCGCGCTGCGAGCCCATGCTGGTCGAGCTGACCCAGCGCCTGGACGATGCCCGCACCGAGGTGCAGGACCTCTCGGCCGGGCGCACCGGCACCCTGCGCGTCCTGGCCGATCCTCAGTTCGGAACGGCATTCGTCTGCCAGGTGGTGCGGCTGTACATGGCGTCGTACCCCGGCGTGCACTGCCGGATGGACATCGCCGGTATGCCCGGGTCGCTCTCGCCCGAAGAGGCCGACTGCTACGTCTGCGCAGCGCCCCCCGATTCGCAGCAGTTGGTGCTCAAGTCGATCGGGCAACTGGGATTCGGCCTCTACGCCAGCCCGAGTTACCTGGCGCGTGCCGGCGCTCCCGATACGCCGGACGCTCTGGCGGAGCACGATGCCATCGTCCTGCACGACGCACTGGGCCGAGGCGACCTGACGCTGCTGCGCGGTCGCGCCCACGCCCTCATCCGCCCCAGGGCCGCCTTTTCCACCAACGACCATTGGGTGATGAAGACGCTCTGCCTCGACGGCCTGGGCATTGCACTGATGCCGGATTACTTCGTGCAGCCCGAACTGCGCCACCAGGGGTTGGTGCCGGTCCTGCCGGAATGGAAGCCCGCGCCCCGGCGCATCCACTGCGCGTTTCGGCGCCAGCGTTATGCAGGCTCGAAGCTGCGTGACTTCGTCGACCTGATGGCGCGATGCGTGGTCGACATCGATTCGTTCAATCTGTACGTGGGTGGCGCGCGGCCGGCCTGAGGCGTTTCGTTTTTTTGTCCCACGGCGGCCGTCCAATGAGTACTTTCGTGTGAAATCATTCACACGTCTTGGTTAACATTCACTCACAAAGTGTCAATTGACATACCAAAGTATTAGCGATCCACAACAATGGGGGTATGGACAAAGAACACGAAACCAATTTTGGATGGTGGACGGACAAGCCCGTTCGCGAAGACCGAGGCACCTCTTTCGCCCCCCTGTCGACGCCGCGAAAAGCGCCGGACGAACCCGTCTGGATCAAGGCCGCGGTCATTCTCACCATCATGTTCGTCTTCGGGATCTCGGTCCTGCGCCTGCTCCACCTCATTCCCTAACGCCCGCGATGACCACGCCGTCGAAGGACCTCCATTCCGACAAGAAACTGCGCCTCAACGCCGAGCAATGGCAGACCCTGCAGGGGCTGGCCACGGATCCGGCCGCGGCCAAGATCGAGCGCCACGCCGCGCGAATCGGCCGCCTGACCTCCAACGGCCTCGTCGCGCTGGACCGGCGCGGCTGCGCCTACCTGACGATCTTCGGCTTTCAGCGCCTGCGCCAGGGACGCTGAGCCCAAATGCACAGGGCCGGGTTGCGCTTAGGTACCGCCTGACTCAGCGCCCCAGCCCACTGGCAGACGCCGGCGCGTCCAACACCTCGCGCACCCTTGTCGCCAGTTCGTCGACAGTGAAAGGCTTGCCGAGCAGTTGCACACCCGGGTCCAACACGCCGTTGTGCACCACCGCATTGCGGGTGTAGCCGGTGGTGAACAGCACCCGCAGCCCCGGGCGACGCCGCAGGGCTTCTTCGGCCAGGCGGCGGCCATTCACCTCGGGCATGACCACGTCGGTGAACAGCAAGGCGATGTCCGGATGCGCATCCAGCAGCTTGAGCGCGGCCGCGGCGCCGTCGGCTTCGAGCACGCGATAGCCCAGCTCGCCCAGTGCGGCCACCGAAAACTGCCGGACGGCCGGCTCGTCCTCGACCACCAGCACCAGTTCCCGCCCATCGCCCCTGGGCGACTGCACTTCCGCAAGCGCAGGATCCTCATCCTGGGATGGGCCGGTCAGCCGCGGCAGGTACACCTTGACCGTGGTTCCGTCACCCGGCTCGGAGTAGATCTTCACGTGGCCGCCCGACTGCTTGACGAAGCCGTACACCTGGCTGAGCCCCAGCCCCGTACCGCGCCCGACCTCCTTGGTGGTGAAGAAGGGGTCGAAGGCCTTGGCCAGCACGTCCGCCGTCATGCCCGTTCCGGTATCGCTGACCGCGATCAGCACGTACTGCCCGGCCGCCAGCCCTGGCGCGTCGGCCGTGTAGCGCTGGTCGAGATGCGCATTGGCCGTCTCGATCGTGAGGCGTCCGCCCTCCGGCATGGCGTCCCGGCCATTGACCGCCAGATTGAGGATCACGCTCTCCAACTGATTCGGGTCGGCATGCGTGCGCCACAGCCCGCCGGCAAGCACGGTTTCGAGCCGCACGTCGCCGCCCAGCGATCGGCGCAGCAGGTCCGACATGCCGGCTACGACCTTGTTGGCGTCCAGCGGCTCCGGCTTGAGCGGCTGCTGCCGCGAAAAAGCGAGCAGCCGCTGCGTGAGTTGCGCGGCGCGCTTTGCGCCCTCGCGCGCCGAATCCACATATCGCCGGGCGCCGGGGTCGCCATCCACGAATCGGCGTGCCAGCAGGTCGAGCGAGCCCACCACCACCGCCAGCATGTTGTTGAAATCGTGCGCGATGCCACCGGTGAGCTGGCCGACGGCCTCCATCTTCTGCGCCTGGCGCAGCGCCTCCTGCGTGCGCGTGCGCTCCGCTACCTCCTCGGCCACCCTGCGCTCCAGCGTCTCGGTGAGCTCACGCAGGGCGATCTCGGCGCGGTGCCTCTTGGTGACGTCCTGGAACAGCACGGCGACCTGGCGGCGTTCCGGCGGCTCCAGCCGAAAGGACGCCAGTTCGAGATAGCGACCGGTGTGCACCAGCTCGCGCTCGAAGCGCACAGGCACGCCGGTCAAGAGCACGTTGCGGTAGATCTCCACCCAGCCGTCGGCCTCGTCGGGCACCATGTCGCGCACGCGTTGCCCCACCACATTGGGAATGCCGGCGTTGTCGGCATAGGCCGGGTTGGCCGCCACGTGGACGTAGTCGCTCAACGGGCCATGCGGACCATCCAGAAACTCGATGATGCAAAAGCCTTCGTCGATGGCCTCGAACAGGGCGCGGTACTGCCGCTCGCTCTCCAGCAGCGCAGCCTTGGTGGACTTGAACAGCTCCGCCTCGGCAGCCTCGAGCTTGTGGCGCTCGGCATTTCGCTCCGTCACGTCGAGCGCGAACTGGTAGATGCCCAGCGGCTTTCCCGAACTGTCCTGCAGCGTGCTGAAGGTCATCTCGTGCGTGCGCGGCGGCTCTCCCCATTCGAGCTGGATCGTGAACTCGTGCCCGGCCAGGGCGGCCCGCCACGCGCGCGCCACCTCGTCGGCGATGGGCCCTTGCAACGCATCGAAGACGCTGGCGCCGATCGTCGGAGGCGTCGAGTACAGCGGGGCCAACCCCCGCCGCGCCGCACTGTTGATGGCGCTCCAGCGGCCTTCGCGATTCACCGCCTGCACCATGGCATGGGTCGAATCGACGATGGTGGCGAACAGGCGCCGCTCGGCCAGGGCGGCCTCCATGCGCGAGACGAGCTTGCGGTTGCTGTCCTGCAGCGCCAGCTCGCTTTCGGCCAGCCGGCTGCGGGCGATGACCTCCTGCGTGGTCTCCCAGACGGCGCACAGCAGGCCGCAAATCTCTCCCCCCCGATTTCGCAGGGGGGAGTACGAGAAGGTGAACCAGGCTTGCTCGTCCTGCCCATCGCGGTTGGTGATCAGCAGCAGGTCACGCTGGTAGAGCGCCTGCCCGCGCATCGCCGTTGCCACCAGTTCGCTCACATCCGGCCAGACATCGGCCCAGACCTGGGCCAACGGCGCGCCCATCGCATGCGGGTGCTTTCCTCCCAGGATGGGGACGTACAAGGGGTTGTAGACCATGCTCAACGAAGGCCCCCAGGCCAGCCACATCGGAATGAGCGAATCGAGCATGAGCTGCACCGCCCCGGTCAGTTCCGCCGGCCACTCCTGCCTGGGTCCGAGATCACTGCGGGACCAGTCGTAACTGTCGAGGAATCCCTCTGTGCGCGCGACCGGTGCTGAGTTGGTGTCTTCTTGGTTCATCGAGCGCCCTGGCGCAACGTGGCGCCCATGCAAAATTGCGGCGCAGTATTGCATGGCCGCATCGCGGTTCTTGACAGACAAAGCCGCAGATTCAAGCGCTTGCGCCGGCACAATCGCCGTCCTTGCCCATCGTCCTCAAAGGCACCCATGCCCCTTCCGCCCGACCACCCCCTGACCTCGGAGGTCGTCACGACCGAGGCCGAGCTTCGTGCGCTGATCGGCGAGCCCGCCGCGCTGACCTGCGCGAAGATCAGCCAGCGCCTCAACGCGATGACGCGCAGGTTCGTCGAGCGCTCGCCCTTCGTCTGCCTTTCCACCAGCGACGCGGCGGGCCATTGCGACGTGAGCCCGAGAGGCGATCCGGCCGGCTTCGTGCGAATCCTGGACGACCGGACCCTGCTCATCCCCGAGCGTCCGGGCAACCGACTGGCCGATTCGCTGCGAAACATCCTGGCGAATCCCCGCGTCGGCCTGCTCTTCGTGGTGCCCGGCGTGAGCGACACCTTTCGCGTGAACGGCCGCGCCACAATCACCGTCGACGCCGCGCTGCTCGCCCCTTGCGCCGTCGAAGGCAAGCCGCCCTTGCTCGGCATCCTGGTCGACATCGAGGAGGCCTACACGCAATGCTCGAAGGCCTTCCTGCGCTCGCACCTCTGGGACCCGGCCCGGTTCGTCGATCCGGCCAGCATGCCGACCGGCGGCCAGGTGCACCGCGCGATCCAGGGCGAGCAGTTCGACGCGGAGCATTACGACCGCGAACGGGCCGAGCGCTACCGGCGCAGGGACGGGTTCTACTGACGCTACGCCGCCCGCCCGCATCGAGCGCGGCTCAGGGCGTCACAGTCGGCTCCGGCAGCACCGGGCCTGCCGCCCTGCCCTTGCGGCGCTGCGACCGGAAGAACGACCACACCTGCCAGGCCACCAGCACGCCGATGGCGCCCAGCAGCGTCGCGCTGATCGGCCGGGTGACGAAGATGCTGAAGTCGCCTCGGCTGAGCAGCATGGCGCGGCGGAAGTTCTCTTCCATCATCGGGCCGAGGATGAAGCCCAGCATCAGGGGCGCCGCTTCCATGTCCAGCCGCAGGAAGGTGTAGCCGATCAGGCCGAAGACGGTGGTCGTGTAGATGTCGTCCAGGCTGTTGTTGATGCTGAAGGTGCCCACGCAGCAGAAGAACAGGATGGCCGGGAACAGCACGTTGTACGGGATCTTGAACACCGACAGCCAGTAGCGCACCAGCGGCACGTTCAAAAGCACCAGGAAGCAGTTGCCCACCCACATGCTGGCCACCAGGCCCCAGAACAGGTCCGGGTGGCCGGCGATCATGTTGGGGCCGGGCTGGATGCCTTTGATGATGAAGGCGGCCATCATCAGCGCCATCACCGGGTTCTCGGGAATGCCGATGGCCATCAGCGGAATGAAGCTGGTGCGCGCAGCCGCTTCGTCCGCCGCTGCCTGGCCGGCCACGCCTTCGATGGCACCGTCGCCGATCTCGTGCTTGTACTTCGACAGCCGCTTGTCGGCCGCGTAGGCGGCGAACTGCGCGATGGTGGGGCCGCCGCCGGGAAGAATCCCCAGCGCCGAGCCGATCACGCTGCCGCGCAAGGCGCTCGGAATGATGCGCTTGAACTCGGCCCAGGTCGGAATCAGCTTGATCTTGCCGTTGAAGGGCGTGAGCGTGCTCTTGCTGTCCAGGTTCTTCACCACCTCGGCAATGCCGAAGCAGCCCAGCGCGATGCTGATCAGGCCGATGCCGTCGCTCAGGAACGGCAGGTCCATCGTGTAGCGCATCATGCCGCTGTTGACGTCGGTGCCCACCATGCCAAGCAGCACGCCGACCATGGCCATCGCCAGGCCGTTGAGCAGGCTGCCACTGCTGACGAAGCTCACGCAGAAAAAGCCCAGCAGCATCAACGCGCAATAGTCGGCCGGCCCGAACAGGAAGCCCACTTCGCCCAGCGCAGGCGCCATGGTCGACAGCACCAGGATCGCCACCGTGCCGCCGATGAAGCTGGATATGCCCGCGGTGAACAGCGCCAGGCCCGTCTTGCCCTTGAGCGTCATCTGGTAGCCGTCGATGCAGGCCACGATGCTGCTGGCATGCGGGATCTTCATCGTGATCGCGCTGACGCTGTCGCCGTACTGCGCGCCGTAGTAGATGCCGGCCAGCATGATCAGCGCCGAACTGGTGGGGATCGAATACGTGAGCGGCAGCAGCAGGCTGATGGTCGACAGCGGGCCCAGGCCCGGCAGCAGGCCCACCAGCGTGCCCACGGTGCAGCCCAGGGCGCAGTACAGCAGGTTCTGCAGCGTCAGCGCATGCTCGAACCCGAATGCGAGGTTGTGCAGGACTTCCATCATTGCCCCAGCAGCGGAAGGTTCAGCCCGAGCAGGTTCTTGAAGGCGAACGCCACGGCAATCAACCCGATGGAGATCTTCACGTTGCGCACCCATGAGTACGGCGTGCTGGCCGCCGTGCCGCAGAACACCAGGAAGACGATGCCCACCAGCATGTTCACGTGCTCGGACACGAAGGCGAAGCCGGCCAGGCTGAGCAGCACCAGGGCGATGTTCTTGACGCTGTGGTTGAGCGGCACCGGCGGCACGAAGTGCGAACGCACCACCGTCAGTAGGCCGATCAGGAACAGGATGCAGCTGATCATGAAAGGGAACAGCCCCGGCCCGCCCCGGCTGAACTGGCCGATCGGGTAGTGCCGATAGGCGATGCCGCCGAACAGCAATGCGATGGCCATCATGACGAGGCCACGGATGAAGTTTCGATTCTGGAAGTTCATGGTCCGGACCTGCGCGCGACAAGGGTCCGGCCGTCCGGGCGGTACGGCGATGCTGACAACATCTCTGAGTGCTCCTGGGGGTTGAGCGCGGCCTGCCACTGGCTGCGCGATGGAGCGCGATCGTAGGAACGGACGCTTTCAGTCAGCTACCAACAAAGGGGTCGACTTTCAAAATACGTACATCCACTAACCGGGCGATGCGGGAGTACCCGGATCACGTCATGAGGCAAGTCGATCTCAGGCGCCAAAAGGGGGCGCAGACCATCGCGATGCGCACCGCGCGCACCATGCCGGAGGACGGCGAGAGCCCCAGCGCTTCGCCAAGGGCGAAACTACATTTTCGAACAGCGTGCGGGGTTCGGTTCGCGGGTCTGTGTGCTAGAACGCCATGTGTGCCGCATGCGGTGGCGCGCATTTCTCACCATCATCCCGACAGCCGGAGGTTTTCATGAGCTTTTTTGGCAAGATTTTTTCCAAGATTTTCCCTTCGGCCAATGCCGCCGAGGTCACGGCCGCCCCACCACCGGCACCGGCCGCGACGACCACTGCGGCACCTCCGGTCGCTGCGCCGCCGCCTTCCATCCCGCTGGGTGATGTGGCCCCGATCCTCGACGCCATGCCCGGCGCTGCCGCGCTGAACTGGCGGACGTCGATCGTGGATCTGCTCAAGCTGCTCGGCCTGGACAGCAGCCTGGCCGCGCGCAAGGAACTGGCCACCGAGTTCACCTATTCCGGCAGCGACGAGCCCGGCTCGGCCGCCTGGAACATCTGGCTGCACAAGCAGGTGATGTCGCGCATCGCGGCCAATGGCGGCACGCTGCCTCCGGAACTGCGCGACTGATCCGGCACCCCCGCAGAAACAAGACGGCCCCGCGATGCGGGGCCTTTTTTTGCGCGCTCGCTCGACCCTAGAGCGCAGCCGGAGCGCCCGCCCTCTTTCTGAGCAGCCTCCGAATCAGCGGCACCACCCAGATCACCAGTGTCAGCACCGCCAGACCGGCGGCGATGGGGCGGGTGAAGAACAGCATCATGTTGCCGTCGGCCTTGATGAGCGAGGTGATGAAGTTCTCTTCCAGCATGCCGCCCAGCACCACGCCCAGGATGGTGGGCGCGATGGGAAAGCCGTTTTCCTCCAGCAGCCAGGCCAGGATGCCGGCCACCAGCATCACGCCGATGTCGAACACCGAGTTGTTGATGGCAAAGGTGCCGACGATGCAGAAGATGAGGATGAGCGGCATCAGCAGATTGGCCGGCACGCGAAGGATGCGCTTGGCCACCTTGATGCAAAGGATGCCCAGCGGAATCATGATCAGGTTGGCCATCACGAAGAGCATGAACACCGCGTAGATGTTCTGCGGGTTCGTGGTGAACAGGGTCGGGCCAGGGTTCAGGTTCTTCATGTAGAGCACGCCGATCACGATCGCGGTGATCGAATCCCCCGGAATGCCGAACACCAGCGCCGGGATCCACGCGCCGGCCAGCGCACTGTTGTTGGCCGCGCCCGATTCGACGATGCCTTCCACATGGCCGGTGCCGAACTTCTCGGGCTCCTTCGAAAACTTCTTGCTCACCGCATACGACATCCATGCCGCGATGTCGGCACCCGCACCTGGCAGCGCGCCCACCACCGTGCCCAGCGTGCTGCCGCGCAGGATCTGAACCGGATAGCGCTTGGCCAGCCGCCACTGGCCCGCCAAGACGCTGCCCACCTTTTCCACCGCCAGCTCGCCCGGCGGCGAGGTGTCGACGGCGTGGCGGATGACCTGCGAGATGGCGAACATGCCGATCATCATCGGGATCATGCCGATGCCGCCCGTCATCTCCGCGTTGCCCAAGGTAAAGCGGGGAAAGCCCGCCGGATTGTTCAGGCCGATGCAGGCCACCATGAGGCCCAGCAGCAGCATCACCACGCCCTTCAGCGGGCGATCCGACGTGATGAACACCGCGCAGGTCAGGCCCAGCAGCACCAGCCAGAAATACTCGAACGAGCTGAAGTTGAGCGCGAACTCCGCCAGCGCCGGCGAAGCCACGATCAGCACCACGGTGCCGAACAAGCCACCCACCGCCGAGAACACCAGGCCCGCGCCCAAGGCCACTTCGGCCTGCCCTTTTCGGGTGAGGGCGAAGGCTTCGTCGGTGTAGGCCGCCGAAGCCGGCGTGCCCGGTATGCGCAGCAGGCAGCCGGGAATGTCGCCCGAGAAGATGGCCATGGCCGTGGCCGTGACCATGGCGGCAATGGCCGGGATCGGCTGCATGAAGAAGGTCACCGGCACCAGCAGCGCAATGGCCATGGTGGCGGACAAGCCCGGCACGGCCCCCACGAACAATCCGTAGAGCGATGCGAGCACCATCACCAGCAAGGTGTAGGGGTCGAACACCATCGCGAAGGCTTGCGCCAGAGCTTGTTCCATCCTGCGTTCTCGTTCCCGTTGGGTCTAGGGTCAGGCGCGAAGCATTACCAGGCGATGGGCTGCAGCACGCCCCACGGCAGCGGCACGCGCAGCAGCTTGTAGAAGGCGAAATGGATGACCAGCGACGCAACCACCGCCACCAGCACGGCGAGGCCCGGCCGCACGCCCAGCGCCAGCATGCAGGCCAGAAGGACGAGCGACGCGCAGACCAGGAAACCCAGCGCCTGCCCGGCCAGCATGTAGAAGACCACGCCCACCACCACGGCCAAAAGGGCGAGCACATGGCGCGGCATGCGCGCCCATGGACCCAGCCGGACCCAGGGCTCGACCGCCCGCTCGCGCCAGCCGCGCAGGGTCAAGATGGCACCGCAGATGCAAAGGCCGGCGGCGATCAGGCCCGGGAACATGGCGGGGCCCACCTGCTGGCCCGGAATCTTCGGAAAGCCTTGCACCACCACCAGCACCACGGCGCCGATCAGCATCAGCAGCACGCCGAAGATGGCGTCGCTGATCTTCATTTGGCGATGCCGACCGCCTTCATCGTGGCGCCCAGCTCGGCGTCCGACTTGGCCATGAACTTGCCGAAATCGTCCGGTGCCGCGTAGGTGACGCCGAAGCCGCGCGAAGCCATGAAGTCGGTGTATTCCTTGCTCTGCGCGACCTTCTTGATCGCCGCGGCCAGCTTGTCGCGGATGTCGTTCGGGATGCCCTTCGGTGCCACGATGCCGCGCCACGCGGCCATCGACCAATCGCTGCCAATGGCGGACTTGAGCGTCGGCACGTTGGGGTATAGCGTGGAAGGCTTGTCGCTCATCAGCGCCAGGCTCTTGACCTTGCCGGCGTCGATCAGCGAGCGCGCCTCGGGCAACGAGACCGGCGCGATGTCGACGCCGCCGGCCACCATGTCCTGCAGGCCCGGCGCGGCGCCGTTACTCGGCACCCAGGGCACGGCCGCGGGGTCGATCTTCTGGTCGCGCAGCAGCCCGGCGATGGCCAGGTGCCAGATGCCGCCCTGCCCCGTGCCCGACGCCTTGTGCTTGCCCGGGTTGGCCTTGATGTCCGCCAGCAGTTCCTTGACGTCCTTGTAAGGCGCATCGGCGCGCACCTGCACGCCGGCCGGATCGGCGTTGACCAGGCCGATGGGCGTGTAAGACGCGCCGGTCAGCTCGGTCAGGCCCTGCCAGTGCATCATGCCGATCTCCACCGTGGCCAGGCCGATGGTGTAGCCGTCCGGCGGCGCGGAAGCGATGGCCGCATGTCCCACCACACCGCTGCCGCCGGTGCGGTTGACCACGTTCACGGGCTGGCCGAGGTCTTTCTCCAGAAGGCTGCCGATGATGCGGGCGGTGGCATCGGTGCCCCCGCCGGCGCCCCAGGGCACGATGAGGGTGATGGGCCTGCTGGGGTAGTTTTGCGCCATGGCCGGCGCGGCGGCGCCCCAGAGTGCGAGGCTTGCGAGCGCCGCGGTGGCGCCTTGGGCAAGGAAGGAACGGCGTGAACGCACTTGCATGCAAAGTCTCCTATCGTTCTTCGACAAGTAGCGGTTTTTCACACGCGTGTGCCGATGCGGCAATAGGGAATCAGCTTACTTGCGCCTGCCGCCAGACTGTGTTGTGAAAGCGGTTTCTTGACCGATGATCCCGGGCCATGAAAAAAGAAAACATCGCGCCGTTCTTCGCCTTGCTGCATGCGGCCAACCCCGCACCCGAGACCGAGCTCGAATACACCACGCCCTTCGAGCTGATGGCCGCCGTGCTGCTTTCGGCGCAGGCCACCGACGTCGGCGTCAACAAGGCCACGCGCCGCCTGTTTCCGGTGGCCAACACGCCGCAGGCGATCGTCGACCTGGGCGAAGAGGGATTGGCGGAGTACATCAAGACCATCGGCCTGTACAAAAGCAAGGCCCGGCATCTGGTTGAGGCGAGCCGTTTGCTGTTGGAACGGCACGGCGGCGAAGTGCCCAACGACCGCGCTGCGCTCGAGGCGTTGCCCGGCGTGGGCCGCAAGACCGCCAACGTGGTGCTCAACGTCGCCTTCGGCGAGCCGACGATCGCGGTGGACACCCACATCTTCCGCGTGGGCAACCGCACCGGCATGGCGCCAGGCAAGACGCCGCTCGAAGTGGAGAAGAAGCTCGAGAAGCGTGTCCCGCCCGAGTACCGCCTGCATGCACATCACTGGCTGATCCTGCATGGGCGCTATGTCTGCGTGGCGCGCACGCCCAAGTGCTGGGAGTGCGCGGTTGCGGCGCTTTGCGACTACAAGCCCAAGACGCCGGCGCCCAAGGCCAAGGCCAAGGGGCGCTGAATCGGCTCCATCGATCAGGCGCTACCGCGCTGAGGAAATCCACCGCCAAAGGCCATCAGATCGCCCCAGCCAATGGACTGCGACGGCCATTCGCTGGCCTGTTCAACGTGGCGCTTGCCGGCCTGCAAGAGCAGCACAGCGCGCATCACGCCCGCATGCGTGACCCACAGCGCAGGGCGCCCCGATGCGCGCCAGTCGTCATGCGCCTGCGCCACACGCGCCATGAAGATGCCGGTGCTCTCCCCGCTGCCGCCGGCACGCGCGTGGCCGAAGTCGTTCATCCACGCGTCGAAGTCAAGGCGGGGCACGTCGGCCCAGGGGCGACCTTCCCAGGTGCCGAAGTCCATCTCGGCGATGCGCGGGTCGATGCGAAGGCGCAAGTCGGGGCGCAGGGCCTGCAGCGCGTGCGCCAGCAGCAAGCAGCGCGCGCGCGGCGACGCGATCAGGTCCAAGTCCGGCGACAAGCCAGGAGCGATGCGCTCGGCGATCTCCTGCGTCGGCTGCACCAACGCGGCGACGTCCGAGCGGCCATAGCAAAGCCCCGCCGCGCCGTCGACCGGCCCATGCCGCAGCAGGCTGAGGCTCACGACAACTGCACCGCCAGGGCCAGGTAGATCGCCACCTCGCACAGCTGCTGGGTGGCGCCCAGGGCATCACCGGTGAAGCCGGCCAATCTGCGGCGCAGCATGCGGATCATCCAGGCCACCACGCCCACCACCAGCACCCCCGCACCCAGCACGTTTTCGAACGGTTGCGTCCACCCAAGCAGCGCCAGCGCCGGCAGCGACCACAGCAATGCCACGGTGAGCGCCTGGCTGCTGATCGAATCCGCAACCGGCTTGGCCTTGGCGTCGTCGCGGTCCACGTAGGGCAAGGCGCGCATCACGAAAAGCGGGCAAAAGCGCGACAGCACATGCGCCGCCACCAGGCCGGCCAACGCGGCCAGATCGTCCTGCGCTGCCAGGGTGGCGAGCAGCGCCACCTTCAGCCCGACCACCAGCACCATGGCCAACGTGCCGTAGCTGCCGATGCGCGAGTCCTTCATGATCTGCAGCGCGCGCTCGCGGTCCGCGGAGCCGCCCAGGCCATCGGCCAGGTCCGCCAGTCCGTCTTCGTGGAAGGCGCCCGTCAGGCAAGCCGTGACCATCAAGCCGATGAGCGCCGCCGCCAGTGCGCCCGCCTCGCCGGGCAGGAGCAGCAGGCCCGCCCACATCGCCGCCGCGCCCGCCGCACCGACCACCCAGCCCACGCCAGGAAAATGCCCGGCGCTGGCGCGCAGCATCTCCGGGCTGTAGCCCACCCAACGCGCCAGCGTGCCGGTCACCGGAATGCGGGTGAAGAACTGCAAGGCCACCAGAAAGTGCCGCAACCCCGTCACGCCGTACCTCCGCCGGCTTCGGACTGGCGCGAGACGCCCGCCGAATCGAAGCTGGCCATCTCGCGCAGGATGGCGCAGGCCGACACCAGCAGGGGCCAGGCCAGCGCGGCGCCCGAACCTTCGCCCAGCCGGAGGTCCAGCCGCAGAAGCGGCGAAAGGCCAAGTTGATGCAACAGCAGCGCATGGCCCGGCTCGGCGGACTCGTGCGAGGCCACGCAGCGCTGCGTGACCCAGGGCTGCAGCGCATGCGCCACCAGCACCGCGGCGCCAGTGATGAAGCCATCGACCACGATCACGCGCCGTTGGCTCGCAGCCTCGAGCACGGCGCCGACCAGGGTGGCGATCTCGAATCCGCCCAGGGCAGCCAGCGCATCGAGCGGACTGCGTGCCTGCTCGTGGCGCGCCAGAACCTCGGACAACACTTCGCGCTTGTGCCGAAGGCCCGTCGCGTCCAGGCCCGTACCGGGGCCGACGCACTGCGCCAGATCCAGCCCGCCCAGCCGCGCGAGAAGCAGCGCGGCCGACGAGCTGTTGCCGATGCCCATCTCGCCCAGCAGCAAGGCATTGCCAGGCAGGCCGCGCACGATCTCGCGGCCATTGGCGATGGCCTGAGCGCATTGCTCGGGCGTCATGGCGCCTTGCACCAGGGCGTCGGCGGTGCCCGGCGCGATCCGGCGCACCAGCAAGCCGGGCTGCGGTTCGAACTCGCGACGCACCCCGCAATCCACCACGGTCAGCGCCAGCGCGTGCTGCCGCGCGAGCACGCTCACCGCCGCTCCGCCTGAAAGAAAGTTGTGCACCATCTGCCAGGTGACGTCGGCTGGATAGGCCGACACGCCACGTCCGGCCAGGCCGTGGTCGCCCGCGCAGACCAGCATCTGCGGCTCGCGCAGCACGGGTTGCGCATCGCCCAGCACCTGCGCGATGCGCAAGGCCAGGGCCTCCAGCCGGCCCAACGCACCGACCGGCTTGGTCTTGTTGTCCAGAAGACGCAGCACTTCGGCGGTGAAGGCGGCATCGCGCAGGTCGCGAATGTCGGAATGCGCCGAGCCGGCGGCGTCGATGTTGTTCATGTTTTCGTTGGCGAGATGAGTCCGGCCAGAACGCCGGGCTCGAAGTATCGGTCCACATAGTCGGCCAGGCCGTCGAACACGCTGTCGAGCGTGGCGACGCCTTCGCCGAACAGGGCGCGCAATGCGCGGTCGTCCTCGAACAGGCCATGCAGGTAGCAGCCCAGTACGTTGCCTTGCGCGTTCTGCCAACCCAGGCCATCGGGCAGCACCACGCTGGGCACGTCGCCCGCCGCCACCAGCGAGGGATGCGGCGCGGTCTGCCCATGGTGGATCTCGTAGCCTGCCACCTCGACACCCGCCAGCGCGGCCCAGGATCCTGACATCGTGTCGGCAAAGCGCGCCCGGCGGCGGCGCACCGTCTTGTCCGGCTCGAACACCGTCACCAGCGGCAGCAGGCCGAGGCCGGCCGCATTGCCGTCGATGCCATGAGGATCGACGAGCGCCTCGCCCAGCATCTGCAGCCCGCCGCAGATGCCGAGCACCCGCCGCCCTGCCCGCGCATGCGCGACGATGGCGGCATCCAGGCCCTGCGCACGCAGCCAGGCCAGGTCGGCACTCGTGGCCTTGGAGCCGGGCAGGATGATGGTGTGCGCGCCTTCCACGTCGGCCGGCGAGCGCGCCCAGCGCAGCCGCACGCCGGGCAGCCGGCGCAATGGCTGGAACTCGTCGAGATTGCTGATGCGCGGATAGGCAATGACCGCGATCTGCATCGTGTCGCCGCTTGCGCGTGACTCGCCGGCAAACCGACCTTCGTCATACAGGCCGTCTTCTTCAGGCAGGCCGTGCTGCCACCACATCGGCAGCGTGGCCACGGTGGGCACGCCGGTCAGGCGCTGCAGGTCCTGCGGCGCCGGCGCGAGCAGCGATGCATCGCCCCGGAACCGGTTGAGCACGAAACCCGAAAGCCGCGCCCGGTCGGCCTCGGGCAACAGCGCCCAGGTGCCGTAGAGATGCGCGAAGGCACCGCCGCGATCGATGTCCGTCACCAGCAGGCTGCGCGCATCGGCATGGCGTGCCACGCGAAGGTTGACGATGTCGCTGGCCATCAGGTTGATCTCTGCCGGCGAGCCCGCCCCTTCCATCACCACCACGTCGTTTTCGGCGCGCAGTGCGTCGAGCGATTGCGAGATGGCCGGCCACACCAGCGGGCCACGCTCGCGCCAGGGCACGTCGGCCAGGGCGGTGTCAACCCGGCCGAGCAACACCACCTGGCTGCGGGTGTCCGCCTCGGGCTTGAGCAGGAGCGGATTCATCCGCACGTCGGGTTCGCAATGTGCGGCCAGCGCCTGGAAGTACTGCGCGCTGCCGATCTCCCCGCCTTCGACCACGCGCGCGTTGTTGCTCATGTTCTGCGCCTTGAAGGGCGCCACCTTCAGTCCTTGCCGCGCATACCAGCGGCAAAGGGCCGTCGCCAGCCAGCTCTTGCCGGCACCACTGGTCGTGCCCAGGACCATCACGCATCGGGAATTCATGGTGGAAGTGTCGCCCAGGTCGATGGCGCCGGCGACGAAGGCGGACCGGGAAGCACTCAGGTACGCGACAGCGCATTGCGGCCAGGCCGCGACGCCTTCGCGTCCGACGCCGCTGCCTTCAGCAGTTTCTGGAACGACGGGCATTCAGCGTGGCGAGGCGCCGGACACACCGCGGCATGCTTCAGGCTGCGGCTCATCGCGCGCAGCCGCGCAACAGTGCGGTCGATCTCGTCGGCCTTGGTGGCCAGTAGCCGGCGGTCGATGTCTGGCTCGCCATTGGGCAGGAACATCGAGCGGATCTCGTCGAGAGCGAAGCCTGCTGCCTGCCCCAGGGCAATGAGTGCCAATTGATCCAGCACCTCCGGCGCGTAGCGTCGGCGCGCGCCCTGCTCGCCCAGCGGCGAGATGAGCCCCTTTTCGCCGTAGTAGCGCAGCGTCGACGCAGGCACGCCCGAACGACGGGCGACTTCGGAAATGTCCATCGGCGAATCCATTGGTGACTTGACTTCAAGTTGACTTGAACTTGCATAGTGATGCCACGACACGCACCCGTCAACCGGAAGGAACCAACACCATGCAATTCGCCGACATCGCAACCACGCTGGCCGTCGGGCTCGGAGCCACCGCGCTCATGGACCTCTGGCTGTTGCTGCTCCAACGCGCCGGCGTGCCCACCGGCAGCTTTGCACTCATCGGCCGCTGGGTCGGCCACTTCCGGCAGGGGCGCTTCGCGCATGACGCCATCGGCAAGGCCCCGCCCATCGCCGGGGAAATGGCGCTGGGCTGGCTCGTTCACTACGCCACCGGCGTCGCCTACGCCGGGCTGCTGGTCGGCATCGTCGGCCCTTCCTGGCTCGATCGCCCGACCGTGTTGCCGGCCCTGGTCTTTGGCATCGCGACCGTCATTGCGCCACTGTTCGTCATGCAACCGGCGATGGGTGCCGGCTTTGCGGCGTCCCGCACGCCGACGCCCATGCTCGCCTGCCTCAGAAGCCTGGCCAACCACGCCGTCTTCGGCCTGGGCCTTTTCGTCAGTGCCGCCGCCGTCGCCTGGATGGCTCGGTAACGGCATGCATTCCCCCAAGCGCCGCATAGGCCTTCGTTCCGTGCGACATCAAGACCGCCCGGATGTTCAGTTGTCATGTCGCCAAAGCCTGGAGCGCCTTGGCGCGGCGCTTGCTTGCTAAGGCGAGTCACCCAGAATTCGATCCATGATTCCCAAGAAATACGCGCCGATGCTCTTCGGCTTCATCCTGTCCGGCCTGATGTCGCTGCTGGTCTCCGGCGTTTCCACCTATCGCGTGATCGGCGCGGCCGAAAACTTTCTGCCCACCTGGGGCACGTCGTGGGCGACCGCGTGGTCCATCGCGTTCCCGGTGGTGCTGGTGGTGGCCCCGCTGGCCCGTCGCCTGGTCGATCTCCTCGTGCGCGACACGCGCGAGGTCCACTAGCGCCCGTTGCCGCTCAAAAGCCGCGCAGGTCCGTCACCGGCAGCGTCAGCGCGGGCTGCTTGGTGATGAGGGCCAGCGTGCCGGCAATGGTGTCGATGTCGTTGTCGAAGCATCCGTGGCTGGCGCGGATGAACTGGTCGGGCTCGGCCACGCGGACCCGGTCGGCCTCCAGCAGGCGCGTCCGGTCGCCCAGTCCCGCCACGGCGAAGGCATTGCGCCAGTTGCCCAGCGCCTCGCCGGTGGCGGACGATCCATCCCACGCGGCATAGGCGGGATCGAGCACGTTGGCCATCCCAAGCAGCGGCGTACGGACATCCGGCTCCAGCGCGTTCGACACCAGGTACAGCAGCGACTTGCGGTAGATGGCCGCCACGCTGTCGTCGCGCTCGTTCTTCTCCGAGAGGATGTTGAGGTAAAGCCGCTTCATCAGTTCCTGGTGCGGCGCGTAGTAGCGATTGGCAAACTGCACGGTGCAGGCCGGCGCATAGAGGTGGATCGACGCGATGCGCTGCGACAGCCCGCGCTGCGTCAGCACCTGGAGCATGTGGCCCAGGATGATGGATCCCGCCGAATGCCCCACCAGGTGGATCTCCAACTCGTCACCCCACGTGCGGCAAAGGTTCTGCAGCGCGGTGACGAGCAGGTCGCAGCCGCGCGTGGGGTTGCAGGCGAAGTCGGCGTTCTCCTTCATCTCGCTCCACAGCGGGCGGGCCAAGGGACGGCCGATGGTCTTTTCCACCATCGCGTCGGTCGCTTCGATGAGGCTGTCACGCAGCCCTCCCGCGCGCGCGGGTTCGCGCCGGAACGCATCCCCGATGATGTCGCCGATGGACTCCAGCAGCCCCGTCTTCCACACGAGGAAGAGCGGGTAGCAGCCGTTGCCGATGAAGTAGCGCCCCATGACGCGGGCGCGCATGATCGCGTCGGCCTCGCTGTTGAGTCCGCCGTGGGCATAGATCACCAGCCGCCTCTTTCCGTCCGGCGACTTGGGCGACATCGGATCGCGGAACCACTGATCTGGCAAGCCGCAGGCCTGGAACAGCAAGGCGCGGCTCAACTCGTCCTGCGTCAGGTACTTCTGCACTCGGCCATCGTTGCCGAGAACGATGCTGTGTTCGTAGGCCCGCGCTTCGTCCCAGGCGCTGGCAGGCGCGGCAGCGCTGCGATCGTTGACTGCGACGGTGCGGCTCGACAGGCGCCCGACCACCACGCCTCGCACGCCCAGCGACGCCACCCACGCATCCATCGCGTTGGCCAGCCAGTCTTCATAGTGCAACAGCGCGAAGCCGCCGGCACCCCAGTCCGGTCCCCAGGAGTTCTGGATGACGAAGCCATGGGTGTTGAAGCCCACCAGCGCGAACGCATGCCCGCCGGTCTTGGAGGCCCGGCCGTCGAAGTCGATGCGCGGCAGCGTCTCGTGCGTGAGCTTGGCCGAGCGCGTCGGTCTGACGTTCTGCCAACCCTCATGGGTGAAGGCCGACACATACACCGCGCCGACCTGATGGATGGCAGCCTGCAGGTCCGTGATCGACTGGATGTCGACGCGGAAATAAACCCCCAGCGTCAGGTCGGCAGCGCGCTGCGCATAGCCGTAGCGCGGCCGGCTGACGCCGCCAGCGTCGTACGGCCAATCGTTTTCCAGGCAGACGCCATGGTGGAACCAGCCCTTGAGCGCGCCCCTGCAACTCGAGCCGTCGTAGTCCTCGCCGGCGTACTCGTCGTAGCGGCGCGCAAAGTTGTAGAGCATGCGCGGGCTCACCGATTCCAGCTTGGCCGGGCAATCGGCCTTGCGCCAGCGCGCGTAGTTCACGACACAGGCCAGCCCGAAGCCGGTGCAGGCGCCCTCCTGCCCCTGGTCGAGGATCAGCTTGGCCCGGGTGTAGATCGAGAGGTACTCGCCCACCTTCTCCTGCGATGGGCATTCGTCTGGCAAGGTCAGGGGTGGCGGCAGGTAAGGCCGGTCGCGCAGGTCGGTGGGATCCTTGCGCACGTCGAGCGTGCGGGCCGCCTTGACCGGCATCGCGCTGACTGCCTGCACCGCGGGCGCCACCGCCTTGCCGCGCCTTCCCTTGGCGCTGATGCGCGCGCCGGTAGAAGCCACCAAGGTCGGCACCGCCACCACCGGCCAGACGGTGCTGGCGATCTCGAACACGCTGCGAAAGCGGTCCAGCCCGTGCGAGCCGCCGTTGACCAGCTTGCGCGCCGCTGCGTAGTTGCTGGCCGCGAGCGCCTTGCGCATGGCGTCGACGCGGTCGGCCAGAAAGCTGACGAGCAGCATTGAGGCGATCTCCGGCGCGTTGGCCCAGTCGGGGTTACCCACCAGGTCGATGCCCAGGCGCTGCGAGTAGGTCCTGTAGTTGGCCTTGCCGGTCAACTGCACGAAGCCGCGGCCCCGGTAGCGCGCACCGTCGCCTGGCGCGTCGTTGCCCAGGCGCCCGTCGTACGCGCTGAAGGGCGGCAGGCCCGGCTTCGTGTTGAACTGCGACGGGTATTCGGAGATGGGCAGAAAGCCTTCGCTCTCGGCGCGGATGGTGCCCAGCGCGGCCAGGATCATGGATCGATCGGTCAATCCTGCTTCGGCCAGCGACGCACACACATAGGGCAGGTAGCGCGCAATGTTCGAAGGCTTGGTCGCCGGGAACAACCTGCGCACGGACGCAAGGTCCAGCGAGAGCTCCAGCGGCTGCGGTGCCTGCAGGCCCAGCAGCACCTGGCAATACGGACCGACGATGCCGTCGGCCAGAATGCCCACGCCGGCCTGCCAGCGGCGTGCCGCCGCCTCCGTGTCAGCGTCGAAGTCACTGCCGGTGGCGAGGCCCGGAAACACCGCCGCCTCGCTCCCCAGTTCCTTGGCCAGCCTGGCCTTGAGTGCCTTGACCTGCGCGTTGTCGTCGCCCTTGACCAGCAGCATGTCGGTCTCCTCCGCCCGGCATGAGCGGGCGACGCACATTAATCCTCCAACGACGCTCCCGGCAACCCGGCAAACGGACTAGCGCCAATGCACGAGGGCCGACCGCAGCGCGTCCTGGGACTCGGGCGGCATCACGTTCAGGCGCGCAAAGCCCGGCAGGCCCATCGTCGTGGTGTGGCGCAGCTTGATGCCATGCGCATGACGCAGATGAACCACCAGGTCGATCAGGTCACCCCCGATCCGATCCGGCGGCGGCCGGGCGCAGAAAAAGCTGGTGGTGCTGGGCAGGCAATGCCAGCCCATGGCTTCGAGGCATTGGATCTGCCGGCTCTTCCATTCCCGCAACCGCTCATGGCTGCGCGCCACCCATTGCTGCGTGGCGGCCGTCGCCCAGCTTTGCAGCAGCGCCACGCCATGCGCGCCCACCGGCCACGACGGCTGGAGGGCCTCGATCCGATCGGCCAGACCGCTGCTTCTGCCGATGCCCTGCTGGCGCGAAGGCGCGATTGCATACGCCCCGCGAACGCCAGTCAGGCCCAGGGCCTTGTTGGGCGTCCAAAGCGCCCAGGCTTCGGGGACATCGGCCGGCGCACCCTGCAGCTGCAAGGGCGTGTAAGCGCGGTCGATCACCACCGCCAGCGCCGATGTCATCGCCGCATGAGGCACGGGCGCAGCCTGCCCCGTGGGGCTCGACGGATCGCAGACCCAAACCAGATCCGCCTGCTCAGGCTCGACCAGCGGCAGCCCGTGCGCTTGCGCGGCGCGGGCGTAGTCGCCGTAGCCGGGCTTCGGCACCGCCACGCCACGGCCGCCGAGAATGGCGACGGCCGCGCTGATGCGCGAGATGAATTCGCTCGCGCTGGCGGCCAGGTGAACTCGCTCCGCTTCGACGCCGTGAAAGTCGGCAAGACGCGCTCGCAGATCCCGGTAACTCGGATCCGGGTAGCGCGTCGAATCCGCCGCGGCGACCGCCGCCAGCGCATCCGGGCACGGCCCACAGGCATTGGCGTTGGTCGAAAAGTCGTGCAGCGGAACGCCCAGCGCGTCCGGCCCGCCATGCACGGGAGCGGGCGACATCATCGCGGCATCGGCAGCGTCATCGCCGCGTCCGTCGTTGCATCCGACGCCCACAACGCGAGGCTGCCAGCCAGCGCACTCAGCACGACGGCCACGCCGGCAAGGCGCAGGGCGCGCGTCGTGTCGGCCTTGGCCGGCAGTCGGCCGCTTTCATTGAGCAGGTAGACGCCCGGTTTGCCCAACCGAACGCCCAGCAACATGGCCATCGCGGCCATGGGCCAGCCTCCGTTGGGCGATGGCGTGCGCCGGGCCTGCGAATGCAGGCCGATGATCCACCTGCGGTCGGCCAGTGCCAGCAACAGCGCGGTGACACGCGCGGGCACCCACGACAGCACGTCGTCCGCCCTCGCCGCGAATTTGCCGGCCCATTCCCAGTTCCGGCCGCCGCGCGCACCCCGGTAGCCCCACATCGCATCGGCCGTGTTGGCGAAGCGGTACAACGCGGCGCCGGGCAGGCCCGCCAGCACGAACCAGAACAGCGGCGCCACCACCGAATCGCTCAAGTTTTCTGCCAGCGATTCGATGGCGCTTTCTCGCACGCCGTGCTCGTCCAGCCCGCTCACGTCGCGGCTGACGAGGCGGCCCAGCCGCTCACGACCCACGTCGAGCGAAACAGCCAAGCCTTGTTCGACGGCCTGCACTTCGCTGGCAAGCATCCGCCAAGCCAGCATCGGCTTGAGCAGTGTGCCGGCAAGCGGCACGGCGATCCATGGCGTCAGTGGTTCCAGAAGGCGTTGCCCTGCCCAGGCCACCCACAGCACGATGCAGGCGCCCGCCGCCCAGGCCAATGCGCCCGCCAGGAAGCGTGTGGCCGGCCCGCCGTGCGGTGCGTGGTCGGCCGGCGCAATCCGGCGGCCCGCCCAACTTAGGTAACGCCCCATCCAGACGACCGGATGCAGCCGAGCCGGCGGCTCACCCAGCAGCCGATCGATCGACAGTGCGCACCACAGCACCAGGATCGGCACCCAGGCGCCGTCGCCGGTCACCAGATCAATCCTCGATGCCCCGCTGCGCGGGAATGCCGGCCTTGAAGGCATGCTTGACCATCTGCATCTCGGTCACCGTGTCGGCCAGCGCCACCAGTTCGGCCGGCGCTCGGCGACCGGTGAGCGCCACGTGCACCTCGCGCGGGCGCTCGCGCAGCGTTGCGAGCACCTCGTCGAGCGGCAGCCAGCCGTAGATCAGCGGATAGGTGATCTCGTCGAGCACGACCAGGAAGTAGCGGCCCGATAGGATCGCTTCGCGCGCCCTCGCCCATCCGTCGCGCGCGAGCTGGGCCGAGTGCTCCAGGTCCTGGCTCTTCCAGCTGAAGCCGTCGCCCAGTCCTTCGATGGGAATGCCGATCTGCTCGAACATGCGGTGCTCGCCGAAGCGCGCACTCGGTACCTTCATGAACTGATAGATCTTCACCGCCTTGCCGCGGCCGTGCGCGCGCAGCGCAAGCCCGAAGGCGGCCGTGCTCTTGCCCTTGCCGTCGCCGGTGTTGACGATGACCAGGCCGCGGCGTTCGCCCTCCGGCTTGTCGTAGGGCTTCGCGGTGGGTGGCGTTTCGATCTTCATGCTGGTTGCCCTTTTCCGGTTCTGTCTATTGCGGCAGCACGACCCACTGGCCCGCCACCTGATGAATCGCGATCCGATGGTCGAACACGCTGGCCAGCGCGGCCCGGCAGGCCGCATCCGCCGCGCGGCCCTGATGCACGACGCGGCCTTGCGCCAGCACCAGCAGCTCGTCCGCCTGCAAGGCCATGCCGAGCTCGTGCAGAACGCTCACGACCGTGTGGCCGGCGTCCACCAGGGCACGCACGGTGAGCAGCCAGTCGGCCTGGTGCGGCGCATCGAGGTTGGCCAGCGGCTCGTCCATCAGCAGCACGTCGGCGTGCACCGCGAGCGCGCGCGCCAACAGCACCCGCTGGCGCTCGCCGCCGGACAGTTGGCCCAGCGGGCGCTCACGCCAGTCCCAGCTTTGCGTCTGCCGCATCGCGTTTTCGACGGCGGCGCGATCGAGGGCACTCGGCGCGCCGAGCCAGGCCTGATGCGGCAGGCGCCCGAGCATGACCACATCGTGCGCCAGCAGATCGTCCGTGCCGCCCTCGTTCTGGCCTAGCCAGGCGAGCGTGCGGGCGCGGCTCCTGCCGCTCCAATCCTCCATGTCGCGGCCCATGAGTTGCACGCGCCCGCGAGCCGCGGGAAGCAGATGGGCCAGCGCCTTCAGCAGCGTGGTCTTGCCGGCGCCGTTCGGGCCGACCACCGCCGTCCATCGGCCCGCCGGAATGGCGAGCGCAGGCACATCGAGAATGCGCCGCCCATGCAGAACGACCTGCAGGTCGCGGGCGCCGATCGCAACCTGCGTCACAGGCGCCTCCGATGCATGAGCCACAGCAGGTAGCCACCGCCGAGCAGCGCTGTCACGCCGCCGACCGGCAATTCCTGGGGCGCCAGGACCCAGCGCGCCAACACGTCGGCCGCCAGCAGCAGTGCGCCCCCCATCAATGCGGACAGGAAGACGAGCCAGTTGTGCGTCGGCTTGACCACGCCGCGCACCAGGTGCGGCGCCACCAGCCCGACGAAGGCGACCAGGCCGACCTGCGCCACGGCCGCGCCGGTCGCCAGCGCCAGCGCCGCGATGAGCGCCACGCGGATCCACGGCAAGGCGATGCCGAGGCTGAGCGCGCTGGCCTCGCCGAGCGTGAGCGCATCCAGCGCACGCGCAAAACCCACCGACGGCACCAGGCACACCAGCAGCGCACCACCGAGCAACGCGACACTCGGCCAACCGAGGAAACCGGTGGTGCCCAGCACAAAGGCTTGCATGGCCCGCATGATGTCGGGCACCCACAGCACCACCATCGCCGCCACGGCGCCGAGCACCATGCTGACGACCACGCCCGCCAGCAGCAGCCGCAGCGTCTGCTGCACGCCGCGCGCCAAGGCCAGGGTCACCATCACGGCCAGCACGGCGCCGAGGAAGGCCGCACCGGTCATACCCAGCCGAGCGGCCCAGCTGCCGGCGCCGGGCGACGATCCAAGCAGAACCAGCAGCACAGACACGCCAAGGTTCGCGCCGGATGCGCTGCCCAGCAGGTAGGGATCGGCCAACGGATTTCGGAACAGGCCCTGCGCCAACGCGCCGCCGAGCCCCAGCAACGCACCAGCCAGCCACGCGCCGATGGAGCGCGGCAGCCGGATGTCGCGCACGATCTGCATCGCCGTCGCATCGCTCAACACCTGGCGCACGCTTTCCAGGCCGGTGCTGCCGATGCACACGCCGAGCACGACAAGGCCTGCGCCGAGCAGCGCCATGGCGCAGGCAAAGCCCGCCTTGCTGCTCATGCCCGCACCGCTCATGGGAAGTGCTTCTCCAGGCAACGCGCCATGATCTGCGCCGCCTCGACCATGCGCGGCCCGGGCCGCACAAGCACGTCACCCTCCGCGGCCGTGAAGACGCAGACGCGGTTGTCACGCACCGCGTCGATGGTGTCCCAGCCCGGTCGCGCGGACAACGCCACCGCATTGCGATCGCCCACCATGATCACCTGCGGATTGGCGCGCACCACGAATTCCGGGTTGAGCTTGGGAAACGGCCCAAGCGATGCAGGCACGACGTTGGCCGCGCCCAGGCGTGCGAGGGTCTCGCCGATGAATGAGGATTCGCTGGCTGCATACGGCGCGCTGTTGACCTCGAAATAGACGCGCTTGCCGCGCGCTCGCTTCGGCACCTGCGCGGCCGTTTCGCTCACGCCGGCGTCCAGCTGGCGCCAGAGCGCGTGCGCCTGCGGCTCACGGCCCAGCACCTGGCCGACCTTGCCCAGCACGCGCTCCATGTCCTTCATCGACTTGGGCTCCAGTGCCATCACCCGCAGGCCCAGGCCTTCGAGGCGGCCAGTCACGCGGGCCGACTTGGCCAGCAGCACCAGATCGGGCCGCAGCGCGACGATGCGCTCGACGCTGGCATCCTCCAGCCCGCCGACACGCGGCAGCTGCCGGGCCGCCTCAGGCCAGTTGGAATAGTCGTCAACGCCCACCAGCCGGTCGCAAGCGTCAAGCGCGCACACTGTCTCGGTGAGCGACGGCAGCAGCGAAACGATGCGCTGCGGCGGCTTGTCGATCGTGATGGCGACACCCCGATCATCGACCAGCGTCTGCGCGCTCGCCAGGCCCACCGTCCAGAACGGCATGGCGGCCAGCACGGCCTGCACCACGAGGAACCGCATCGCGCGCATCATGGCGCCGGCTCCTTGATGACGAGCGGCAGCCCGGCCACCATCAGCGTCACCCGCTCGCAGGACGCGGCGACGCGCTGATTGAGCAAGCCCAAGGCATCGACGAAGCGACGCGTGTCGCGGCCCAGGGGAATCACGCCCAGCCCGATCTCGTTGCCCACCAGCACCACCGGGCCGCGCGCCTCGCCCAGCGCCAGCAGCAGCGCGTTGATCTGGGCGTCGGCGTCGTCGGCAATGTCAGGCTCGGCACCCGCATCAGGGCCAGCCGGCATCAGCAGTTGCGTGAGCCAGACCGTGAGGCAGTCGATCAGCACCAGCGTGTGCGGTGCTTGATGCGCCCGCAGCGCCTCGGCCAGCTCCCGCGGCGCTTCCACCGTTTCGAGCCGAGGCACGCGCGCTGCCCGATCCAGGCGATGCCGCGCGATGCGCTCGCGCATCTCCTCGTCGCCGCCCAAGGCGGTGGCCAGCAGCACCGCGCGGTGCGCCGAAGACTGCGCCAGCCACTGCGCCGCGAGCGATTCGCCGCGCCGTGACTTGCCGCTTTTCTGGCCGCCCAGGATCAGCTCACGCCGAGCCGGTGCGGCCAGATCGCTGCGCTGCATGCTCAGAAGGTTGGGCTCCACTTCAGTCCCACGTAGAAGGTGCGGCCGTCGGTGGCGTAATTGCGCACCAGTTGGTAGTCCTTGTCGGTCGCATTGTCGAGCCGGAGCAGCAGGTCCAGATCCCGGCCGAGCTTGCGGCTCACGCTCAGGTTGAGCAGGCCGTAGCCGCCCAGCTCGATCGTGTTGGCCGCATTGGCATAGCGTGAGCCGGAGGCGATGACTTCGGCGCCCAGCAGCCACTGCCCCAGGCGCCAGTCCACACCCAGCGTGCCGTACTGTCGAGCACGTTGAACCAGCACGTTGCCGGTGTCCAGATCGCGCGGGTTCTGCCAGTCGAAGGAGCCGCGCAGCGACACGTCGCCGATGCGGTGCGTGGCCGTCAGCGTCACGCCTTCGTACTGGGCACGCGCCGTGTTGCCGTAGCAGCCGAAGAAGGACTGGCACGCGCTCGACGAATAGTCGAATCCGATCAGGTTGGTCACACGGTTGTGGAAAGCCGTGATGCCGAAGCTGCTCGCGTCCTGCCTCCACGTCAGGCCGGCCTCGTAGTTCGTGCTTTCCTCGGGCTGCAACGTGGCCACGCCGTATTCGCTGAAGCGCTGGTACAGCGTGGGCGCACGGAAGGCCGTGCCGGCCGATGCGCGGATTCGCCAGGCCGGTGTGATCGCGAAGCCGTAGGCGGCGCTGCCGGTCGTGAAGTTGCCGAACTCGCTGTCGTCATCCTCGCGAATGTTCAACTGCAGCGTGTGCGGACCCTGCGCGAAGCCGTAGCCCAGTGCCACCCCGTTCTGCGCACGCTTGCCCGACAGGCCCGGCGCCGCATAGGGGCCGATGCCGGGTGCGTTGTCCAGCTCGTCCTCACGTCGCTCCAGGTCGGCCGTCAGGCGGTGCGGGCCGAACTGCAGTTCGTTCTGAAGCAGGTAGCCACGCAGGCGCGTTTCGGTTTGATAGAAGTCCGGCGTGCTTCGGTAGAGGCTGTAGGAATCGGTGACGGACAACTTGGTGCGATAGTGGTCGGTCCATTGCGATGACCAGTTCAGGCCCGCGGTGCGCAACTTCTGATGGTTGCGGTCGTCCACCGGATTGGCCGGGTCCCAGCCGAAGTTGTCGTAGTCCGAATCCATCGTGTTCGCCAGCAGCGTGCCTTCGATGCGCTGGCGCGGATTGATCTGCAGGCCCAGCCTCACATTGCCGGAGGTGGTTTCGTAGCCGTCGCGGTCCGTGTCGAAGGTTGCGGCGTCGGTCGTCGCGTTGAAGCCCTTGCTGCGCTCGCTGCTCACGCCCAGCGAGTAGTCGAACAGACCGCTTGCGCCACTGACGCCGGTCTCGGCGCGCCAGAGCGAGTGGGAGCCGACGCCCACGCCCACATACGGCGCAACGCCGGCCTCGCCCTTCTTCGTGAACAGCTGGATCACCCCGCCGATGGCGTCCGATCCGTAGACAGCCGCGGCCGGGCCGCGCACGACCTCGATGCGGTCGATCTGCGACAGCGCAATGGCCTGCCAGGGCGCGCCGCCCGTCGACTGCGAATCGACACGAACGCCGTCGATGTAGACGGCGGCGAAGCGCGTTTCAGCGCCGCGGACGTAGACGCTGGTCGTGGCCCCCGGACCGCCGTTGCGGGAGATCTGGATGCCCTGCACCCTGGCCAGCACATCGGCCACGCTTTGTGCGCCGCTGCGCTCGATCGCTTCGCGGTCGATCACCGAGACATCGGCCAGCGTGTCGGCCAGGCGCTGCGGTGTGCGCGTGGCCGTGACCACGGTCTCTTGCAGGGCGGGGGCCGTGGTCGGCAACGCCGATTGCGCCCAGGCGCCGGCGGCCATGGCCAGGCTCGTGGAAACGAACAGGGGACGCGCAAGCGTGCGCGTGCGGCGGCGCGAAGCGGCACCGTTGCGGTTGGAAAACTGATTCATCGTGAATCCGAAAACAAGCAACCCGATCCGGCTTCCCCGCCGGATGTGTGGGCGTCATGGAACGCCCATCGCCGTGGCGACATGCGTTCCTCCTCGTTGGCCGGTATCCGGGCTGACAGCCTTTCGTCGCCTTCCCAGGCACCTGTTTCAGGGCGCCCAGTGGCTGATTGACGAAAGTGCAGGCGTGCGCGCGGTACGCCATGGCTGCTGTTTGACCGTTGCGGGGGCAGCGCAGGCCAGCCATGTCCGTGAAAACGGCACCAGGCTCCTGCTTCCCGTTGAACTGCGCCGCGTGAACCACGGCGCGAGCACCAACGGCGGCGATTCTAATGTCACCCGATGGTGGCGCCCCATACAATGCGCTCCCATGTCTGTCGCCAGCCCCATCGACCAGATCGCCGAACGCGTCGAGCGTCTTCTGGTTCGTCATGAAGAGTTGCAGCGCACCAACCTGCTGCTTCAAGAACAGGTCGATGCGGTCACCCGCGAGCGCGACGCGCTCAAGTCCCGGCTGGCCGCGGCACGCACGCGCATCGAGGCTTTGCTCGAGAAGCTGCCGACGGACGACAGTTCCCAAGACCAGGCATGAATCACATCGAAGTACAGATCATGGGGCAGAGCTACACGCTCGGCTGCCCCGAAGGCGGCGAGACCCAGTTGCGCGAGGCGGTGGCGCGCGTCGACGCCGCGATGTGCAAGATTCGAGACGCCGGCAAGGTCAAGGCGCGCGACCGCATTGCGGTGCTGGCTTCGCTCAATCTTGCTTTCGAGCTGGCGCAGTTGCAGGACGCCGCCAACGCCGCAGCGGCCGCGCCTGCGCCTTCCGCAACGGCCGCCGGGCCGCAGGAGTCCGATCCGCGGCTGTCGCAGTTGCTCCAGAGGCTCGACGGCGCGCTGGCCGGCGATGGCCACCTGCTCTGAGCAAAAACAACGCCGCGATCTCGGCCCGGCCTGCACGCGCTCGCCTCAACAGGCGTAAAATTCGAAGCGTCTGCGGTGCGCGTCGGGCTTTATATTTCCTTGAACCAATGCTCTATGGAGCCCGGGCTTGGTAAATTGCTTGGCGGGCGTGATCATCTCGCGTCAGATGAACCCGAAGCCCTGCTGCCCTCGCCCACCTGAACCCTGCGTTCAGGATGACGGTCCGGCGGCATTCGCAGACACCTTTTTCCTTGTGCGTGCCGCGTCGGCACCACATCTTGCGGCCGCCAAACCAACTGCGCGGCACGCATTGCCGGGTTGACCCCTATTGAACCGGGCGGCCCCGGGTAAACTCAGGCACTTGTTGCTTCCATGACCGTGGCGCCCGCTCACAGCGCGGCGCGATGCGCTCAGCGTCTTTCAGGCGCGCAATCCCTTCTTGGCAACGGCCCCGCATGTCGGGGCCGTTTCTTTGTCTTTTTCCATTTTTTCGTCCGCGCCTTCCCATGTCGATTACCCCCTGGATCATCCTTGAACTCGCCGCCCTGGGTCTGGGCTCGGGCTTCCTTGCGGGGTTGCTGGGGATCGGCGGCGGCATGGTGATGGTGCCCTTCATCACCATCATCCTGGGCGAACGCGGCGTGGCGCCGGGAATCGCGGTGAAGATGGCCATCGCGACTTCGATGGCGACCATCATGTTCACGTCCATTTCGAGCGTTCGCGCGCACCACAAGCGCGGTGCTGTTCGCTGGGACATCGTGCGCCATCTGGCGCCTGGCATCGTCGGCGGCAGCCTGATCGCGAGCATGGGTGTGTTCGCGCTGCTCAAGGGCGCATGGCTGGCCATCTTCTTCTCCGTGTTCGTCGCCTTCTCCGCCACGCAGATGTTCCTCGACCGCAAGCCGCCACCGTCGCGCCAGATGCCGGGCACCGTGGGCCAGGTCGGTGCGGGCGGCCTCATCGGCTTCCTGTCGGGCCTGGTGGGCGCGGGCGGCGGCTTCATCAGCGTTCCGTTCATGACGTGGTGCAACGTGGCCATCCACAATGCAGTGGCCACCAGCGCGGCGCTGGGCTTTCCCATCGCGGTGAGCAATGTGGTGGGCTATGTCATCAGCGGCCGCTCCGCTTCGGATCTGCCTTCCGGCTCGTTCGGCTACATCTGGCTGCCTGGGCTGCTCGTCATTGCGGTGTGCAGCATGCTCACGGCGCCGCTGGGAGCCAAGGCGGCGCATGCGCTGCCGGTCAAGCGGCTCAAGCGCGTGTTTGCCACCATCCTCTACGCGCTGGGCGCGTACATGCTCTGGAAGGGCCTGCACGCCTGACACTCCGGCGGCGCGTGGGGTCAATGGCCCTGCACTCGCGCCGCTTGTCTAAGATGGTGCGCACTGCGGCAGTGCGCCGTCCCACCCATCCTCAGAAGAGAGTGCGCATGAAGATCATCCTTGCCGTCGACGGCAGTGCCTACACCGCCAAGGCCCTCGACTACGTCGCCACCAATCGCGCCATGTTCGTGGACGGGCACGAACTGATCGCCGTGCACGTCTGCACCGGCATCCCTGGTCATGTGACGCGCCACGTCAGCAAGGACGTGGTCGACGACTACTACCGCGACGAACAGGACAAGGTGCTCGGTCCCGTCAAGGAGAAGCTCGCGGCGCTGGCCATCAGCAACTACCGGATCGATGCGCGCCACGGCCACGCCGCCAAAGAGATCATTGCTTCGGCCACGCAGAACGGGGCCGGCTTGATCGTCATGGGCACGCACGGCCACGGCATCTTTGGCCGCGCGCTGATGGGCTCGGTGGCGACCAAGGTGGTGGCCGAGAGCGACACGGCGGTGCTGCTGGTTCGCTGACGCGGCGCGGCGCCTGCCGCGCATTTGTCGTCAGTTGCCGAACAGGCCCTTGTGCTGCTCCCGAAGCAGCGCCTTCTGGACCTTGCCCATGGTGTTGCGCGGCAGTTCGTCGACGACGAAGCATCGCTTGGGAATCTTGAAGTTGGCCATCTGCGCCTTGAGGGTCGCGATGATCTGATCCGGATCGAGCTTCGCCCCCGCCCGGGCAATGACCACGGCCACGCCCACCTCGCCGAAGTCTGGATGCGGTGCGCCGATCACCGCGCTTTCGGCGACGCCAGGCATTTCGTTGATGACGCCTTCGATTTCTGCCGGATAGACGTTGTAGCCGCCGCTGATGATCAGGTCCTTGCTGCGGCCGACGATCGTGACGTAGCCCAGCCCGTCGATCTTGCCCACATCACCGGTCTTGAAGAAGCCATCGGCGGTGAATTCTTCCTGGGTCTTCTCCGGCATGCGCCAATAGCCCGCGAACACGTTGGGGCCGGCCACCTGAATCGCACCGATCTCGTCGGTGGTGCAGTCTTCATCTCGTTCGTTGCGCACGCGCAGCTGCACGCCCGGCAACGGAAAGCCGACCGTGCCGCCGCGGCGTTGGCCCTGCACCGGGCTGTAGGGGTTGGACGTGAGCATGACGGTCTCGCTCATGCCGTAGCGCTCGAGGATGGTATGGCCGGTGCGCTCCGTCCAGGCATTGAAGGTCTCGATCAGCAACGGCGCGGAGCCAGAGATGAACAGCCGCATGTTGCGCACGGCCTTCTTGTCCAGCGCGCGTTCACCCAGCATGCGCACGTACAGCGTCGGGACACCCATGAACACCGTCGCGTCCGGCAGCCGCTCGATGACGCGCTTGGGGTCGTACTTCGCAAACCAGATCATCTTGCTGCCATTGAGCAAGGCGCCGTGGATCGCCACGAACAGCCCATGCACGTGGAAGATCGGCAGCGCATGGATGAGCACGTCGCCACCCTCTTCCGCGCTGCGCCAGCCCCAGTAGTCCTTGAGCACGCGCGCATTGGACAGCAGGTTGCCGTGCGTGAGCATCGCGCCCTTGCTGCGACCGGTGGTGCCGCTGGTGTAGAGAATGGCGGCCAGGTCGTCCTCGCCCTTGATGGCCACGCGATGGCGATCGCTGCACTGTGCGGCCAGTTCGAGCAGCGTTCCGGTGCGATCGTCGTTCAAGGTAAAGACATGCTGCGTGCCGGCAGCCTGCGCCAAGGGTGCGGCCCAGGACGCGTTGGCGCTGCTGCACACCAGCACGGCCGGCTCGGCATTGCCGATGAAGTATTCGATCTCGCTGCTGCGATAAGCCGTGTTCAGCGGCAGGAAGACATAGCCCGCGCGCAACGTGGCGAGGTACAGCATCATGGCCTCGACCGACTTTTCCACCTGCACGGCGATGCGTGCACCGGGCTCCAGCCCCAGCGCGTCGAGCAGGTTGGCGATCATGGCGCTGGCCCGGTCCAGATCGCGCCAGGAGTAGAAAAGGCCGTTGTCCGTCTCGACGGCCACGGCGTCCAGATCGCGCGGGAAAGCAGCGCGCAGCGCGGCAAACAGATTGGCGTTGTCGGTGTTCTTGGTCATGGTTGCGCTCAGTTGTCTCTTCAGAATCTTGGGGTGCGTTTTTCCAGGAATGCGCCGATGCCTTCCCGATGCTCGAGCGTGTCGGCGTAGGCGTAGGCATCGGCCACCAGCGCATCGATGCCAGCGCCTCGCGCCAGGGCGGTGAAGGTGGCCTTGTTGGCGCGCGCCGCCCGCGGCGCCAGCGTTGCAATCTTGCCGGCATGCTCGACGGCGGCGGCGGCCACATCGGCATCGGGCAACACACGAAGCAGAAAACCCGCGTGATACAGCCGCTGAGCGTCGTGCACGCCGGCCGCGAACAGCATGTCGCGCGCCAGCACGTCGCCCACGGCGCGCTGCACGAGCGCCGCCTCGCGTGGGGCCATGGGAAATCCGAGCTTGGCGATGGGTGCGCCAAAGCGGCATGACGTGCCGGCGATGCGGATGTCGCAGCAGCTTGCGATCTCGACGCCTGCGCCCATGCAGGCCCCTTCGATCTGCGCGACCACCGGCACAGGGCAATCGAGCATCGCCTGCAAAGCGCCCCACACCTCCGCCTCATGGAACTGCGTCAGCTGCGCGGTGTCGTAGCGAAAGCCGGGGTACTCCGAGATGTCGCCGCCGGCGCAGAAGTTGCCGCCATCGCCTCGCACGATCACGCAGCGCAGTCGGGCATCGGCATTGAGCGACTCGAAAACCGCGCGAAGCGCGAGCCACATGCCGCGCGTCATGGCATTCAGGCGCGGTGGATTGGACAGGGTCACAATGGCCAACGCGCCGTCACGTGCAAGGCGCACGCCGTTGCTGCTCGTTGATTCGGCTCCGGCCACGTCGTTCGAAGTGTCTCGACTGTCTTGGTTCACGCAGCGCACTCCATCAATCCCGCAGGCCATCGATTTCGCGCGATACAGGAATCCGCCCTTGCGCCAGCAGGGTGCGATGCTTGTCCAGACGCTTGAGGTCGTAGAGGTAGTTCACCATCAGCCCATAGGACTGCTTGAGCCCCTTGGGCGATGGGTCGCCGCCCCAGTTGAGCCGCTCCACTCTTGCACCGTTGCCCAGATGGAAGCGCGCCACAGGGTCGAGGGGCTGTCCGTCCTTCAACTCGCTGCCGAGGTAGCGAGCGCTGGCGCGAACCAGCCATTGGCGGACGGGTGACTTGTTCTCCAGCGCCAGCGGCTGCTCGAGCGAACGCAGCAGGTCGGGTGCTTCCACCTTCGGCAGTCCCAGCGCACGCGCCAGCTCGGCGCGGCGCTTTTCGTCGGTCGCTTCCAGCAATGCGGCAGCGTTCTTGTTCAGCCATCCACGCAGGCCGGGAATGGGCGAGAGCGTGGCAAACACCTTGAGCTTGGGAAACTCCTCGGACAGCGTCTCGACCACGCGCTTGATCAGCGAATCGCCGAAGCTCACGCCGCGCAGCCCCACCTGCGTGTTGCTGATCGAATAGAAGATGGCTGTCGTGGCGCGCGTCAGGTCGCCTGCGGCCGCGGTCTCGTCGAGCAAAGGCGTGATGCCGTCGCTGATGTGGTCCAGCAGCGCAACCTCGACGAAGATCAGCGGCTCATTCGGCAGGCGCGGGTGGAAGAAGCCATAGCAGCGGCGATCGCTGTCCAGGCGGTTCTTCACATCCGCCCAGCTTCGGATGTCGTGCACGGCCTCGTATCGGATCAGCTTCTCGATCAGCGATGCGGGCGAATCCCAACTGATGCGGCGCAGTTCGAGAAAGGCCACGTCGAACCAGGTGGAGAACAGGTGCTCCAGTTCGGCTTCCAGCGCCACCAGCCGCTTGTCCTCGCGCAGGTGCGGCAGCAGTTCCTCGCGCAGGTCGATCAGGAAGCGCATCCCCGCCTCGCCCATCGAAAAGCGCTGCAGCAGTCGGGCGCGGGGCGACACCAGCGCGCGGCGCAGTCGCACCTCGGCCTGGCCCGCCTCTTCGCCGCGCTCCACGGCGGCGTCGAACTGCGCGCGGGCCGACTGGATCTTGTTGGAGTCGGGCGCAAAGCGCTCGCTCATCAGGATCCACACATCTCGCCGGCCATCGGCATCCAGCGAGGCATAGGCCTTGGCCACGTCCGCGGCGCGGCGGCCCGCTTCCACCTCGCTCAGGCGAGCATCGACGATGGCCTGCAGGTCGGACAGCATCTTGCGCAGGTCGCGCGGCGACAAGGCCTCGCCGGGGCGACGCAGCGTGGCTTCGAGCCGCTCTTCGAGCGAACGCGGGCCGCGTGGCGCGCGGATGCTCTCGGCCAGGCTGCGCATGCTGTTGCCGGTCATGGTGAGGATGGAGGTATTGCTCATGATGTGGCGATCCTTGATTTCGACAGGCGTGCCACCTCGCGCAGCGCCTCGCGTTGCCGGTTCAGGTGCGTGCGCATCGCGGCCTCGGCGCCCTCGCTGTCGCGGGCGCGCAGCGCGGCGAACACGGCCATGTGTTCGGACAGACTCTGGTCCAGCCGCCCAGGCGCGTGCAACTGCTGCAGCCGCGCGAGCTTGAGGATCTTGCGCAGATCGCCGATGACCTGCGCCAGCCAGCGGTTGTCCGCCAGGAGAATGATGGCTTCGTGGATGGCGTAGTTGGTGGCGTAGTAGTCGTTGATACGGCCCGCTCGGGCGTGGCGCTCCAGCTTCTCATGCAGCGCGGTCAGCGTCGCGATGTCGGCGTCGCTGGCGTTGCGCGCGGCCTCGAAAGCGCAGCGGCCTTCCAGCAGGGCGATGACCGGGAAAATCTCGTCCAGGTCGCGTTGCGTGACTTCGGCCACGAAGCAGCCTCGGCGCGGCTCGTGGCGGAGCAAGCCTTCGGCGGTGAGCACCTTCAGCGCTTCCCGCAGGGGCGTACGCGAGATCTCCAGCCGGGCACACAGCGCCGCTTCGTCCACGAAGCTGCCTGGGGCGAGGCGGCCGGCGAAAATCTCTTCGCGCAGCGTGGCCGCGACCTCGTCGTGAAGGGAGTTGTGAACCACGCGCAAGACTTCGTCCGAGATGGCTGCTGGATAATTACGCGTAATTATGAGAAAGACCGACGCGGCGGGCAACCCCCTGCCGCCCAAGCCAAGGCGCCGCGTGCGCGCCGTGTCGCCGCTTCCGATGCGCGATGGCGTGAGCGCTAGCTGGGTGATGCTGCCGGACGGTCCCTGGTCCACGCTGCTCGATTTCTTCGAGGAACGGTTTCCGCTCGTGACGCGCCAGCAGTGGCACGACCGCATGCGGGCTGGCCTGGTCGCCGATGCCCAGGGTCGGCCGGTCGAGCCCGAGGCGCCGTACCGCGCGCACCAGCGCCTTTGGTACTGGCGCGAACTCGACGACGAAGCGGACATCCCTTTCGAGGAGACGGTGCTGTATCGAGACGAGCGCATCCTGGTGGCGGACAAACCGCATTTCATGCCGGTGGTGCCGACCGGGCGCTATCTGCAGAGCAGCTTGCTCGTGCGGCTGAAGCGCCGCCTGGGCATCGAGACGCTCTCGCCGCTGCATCGGATCGATCGCGGCACTGCGGGCATCGTGCTTTTCTCGGTCGACAGCGCACTGCGCGAACCGTACCAGGCGCTGTTCCGAGACCGTGCCGCGCACAAGCAGTACGAGGCGATCGTTCATTGGCGGCCTGGGCTGGAGCTGCCGGCCGTGCATCGCAGCCACCTGCGCGACGACGAATCATTCCTGCGCACGTGCGAACAGTCTGGCGCGCCACCGAACTCCGAATCGCGCATCGAACTGCTGCGGGCCAATGGCCGCTTCGCGCATCTGAAGCTGGAGCCGGTCAGCGGCCGCAAGCACCAGTTGCGCGTGCACTGCGCCGCCCTGGGCGCGCCGATCGTGAACGACGACTACTACCCCAAACTTCTACCGGAAGGCCCGGACGACTTCTCGCGACCGCTGCAGCTGCTCGCCCGGGCGCTGAGCTTCGTCGATCCCTTGGACGGCCGCGAACGACACTTCGAGAGCCAGCGCCGCCTGGGCATGGAGTCCCAGGTGCACGCTACGGACAGTTGAAGTAGTGTCAGCGCGCCGCGGCCTGCGGCGCTGGAGTCACCCGGCCGGCACTCCAATAGAGCCAGACGCCGAAGGCGATCATCGGCACGCACAGCCACTGGCCCATGCTCATGTGAAGCGCCAGCAGGCCGAGGAAGTCATCGGGTTCGCGGAAGAACTCGGCAATGAACCGCATGGCCCCATAGCCCATCAGGAACACCGCCGACACCCGGCGCGGCAGGCGCGGCTTGCGTGCGTAGAGCCACAGGATGATGAACAGCAGCAGGCCTTCGAGCAGGAACTGATAAACCTGCGAAGGATGCCTGGGCATCATCGAGCCGCTTTGCGGAAAGACCATGCCCCACGGAAGATCGGGGCTGGAAAAGCGCCCCCACAGCTCGCCGTTGATGAAGTTGCCGACGCGCCCCGCCGCCAAGCCGGTGGGCACGCACGGCGCGACGAAATCCATCACTTGCCAGAATGGCCTGCCGCGCGAATGCGCATACCAGACCATGGCCGCGATCACCCCCAGCAAGCCGCCATGAAAACTCATGCCCCCCTGCCAGACGAAGAACACTTCGAGCGGATGCGTGAGGTAGTAGCCCGGCTTGTAGAAGAGGCAGTAACCGAGCCGCCCGCCCACCACCACGCCCATCACGCCCAGGAAGAGGATGTCTTCCACGTCCTTGCGCGTCCACGGCTGTGGCAGGGACACCGAGCGGAACGGCTCGTGCGCGAGCCGACGCGTGCCCAGAAAGTAGAACAGGCCAAAGGCGACGAGATAGGTCAGGCCATACCAGTGGATGGCGATCGGCCCGAGCTGCAGCGCAACGGGGTCGATGTGGGGATACATCAGCATCTCTTTATTGTGCCTGCGCGCGCTGACGCTGCCGTTGCACGAACTGCACGAAGCGCTGCAGCGCGGGCCGCTCGACCTCCGGCGGCCACACCAGGCTGGTCTCGCAATCGGGCAGCGTCGCAGCGACCTTCTTGCCGCGCCCGCCGCGCCGCACGGGCAGCACCAGTTCGTCCGCCTTTCGATAGACCACGCCGGCACGCCTGAACTGCATCACGCTTTCCGGCACCCAGGCCACGCCCAAGCCGCCCCACACGAGGTTGACGATGGTCTGCATCTGGATTGCCTCTTGTGCGACCACTGGAACGCGCCCCGTGCCGTGGTAGAGCCCCAGGATCGCATCGTGAAGCGACGGCACGATCCGCCGGGGAAAGATCACCAGCGGCTCGGCCAGGACTTCATCCAGGGGCACGTCGCTGCGTGAAGCCAACGGGTGCCGGGAAGGCAGTGCCAGCACCAGCTGCTCCTGCGCCACAGATAGGCTTTCAAGTCCGGGCGGGGCCGCGCCGGGTGAATGCAGCATCAGCCCGGCATCGATGTCGCCGCGTGCGAAGGCCTCCAGTTGCACGTCGCCGGTCGCCTCGACCAATTCAAGCGCCACATCGGGGCTGGCCGCGCGAAAGTCGCGCACCCATGCCGGCAGCTGCTCGAAGCCGATGGTGGAGACGAAGGCCAGCCGAACGCGCCCCACCTCCCCCGCCGCGGCGGCGCGCGCACGCTCCGGCAGCGAATTTGCCCGGGCCAGCAGTTCGCTCACTTCGGGCAAGAGTGCTTCGCCGGCGGGCGTGAGCGCCACCCGGCGGCGGGTGCGATCGAACAAGCGCACTTCGAGCGCCTTTTCGAGTTGCGCAATGGCCTGCGTGACGGGCGGCTGCGTCATGTGCAGCCGCGCCGCCGCACGGCCGAAATGCAGCTCCTCGGCGACCGCCAGGAACTGCCGCCAGGCACGAAGCTCAATGTTTCGACTCATTCACACAGCATATCAATGGCCCCAACTAAATGGATTGGAAGCTATCAATGAAGCAAGGGACAATGTGACCCCCACGAGAATCGATGGAAATACCGCGATGGACACCAAGACGATCCAGATCAACCGCCGCAGCGCCAACATCACCGAGGGCAAGGCCCGCGCCTCCAACCGCTCCATGTTCTACGCCATGGGCTACGAGGAAGGCGATTTCAAGAAGCCGATGGTCGGCGTGGCCAACGGACACAGCACCATCACCCCCTGCAATTCGGGCCTGCAAAAGCTGGCGGACGCCGCCATTGCCGGCATCGAGGAAGCCGGCGGCAACGCCCAGGTGTTCGGCACGCCGACCATCTCCGACGGCATGGCCATGGGCACCGAGGGCATGAAGTACTCGCTGGTCAGCCGCGAAGTGATCTCGGACTGCATCGAAACCTGCGTCGGCGGCCAGTGGATGGACGGCGTGGTCGTCGTCGGCGGCTGCGACAAGAACATGCCCGGCGGCATGATGGGCATGCTGCGCGCCAACGTGCCGGCCATCTACGTCTACGGCGGCACCATCCTGCCGGGCCGCTGGAAGGGCCAGGACCTGAACATCGTGAGCGTCTTCGAGGCGGTCGGCCAGAACGCGGCCGGCAACCTGAGCGACGAAGACCTCAAGGAGATCGAGCAGCGCGCCATTCCGGGCACGGGCTCCTGCGGCGGCATGTACACCGCCAACACCATGTCCAGCGCCTTCGAGGCGCTGGGCATGAGCCTGCCCTACTCGTCGACCATGGCCAACCCGCATGACGAGAAGGAAAACTCCGCCCGCGAATCGGCCAAGGTGCTGATCGAGGCGATCAAGAAGGACCTGAAGCCCCGCGACATCGTCACCAAGAAGGCCATCGAGAACGCGGTGGCAGTGATCATGGCCACCGGTGGTTCGACCAACGCCGTGCTGCACTTCCTGTCGATCGCCCATGCGGCCGGCGTCGAGTGGTCCATCGACGACTTCGAGCGCATGCGCAAGAAGGTGCCGGTGATCTGTGACCTCAAGCCCAGCGGCAAGTACCTCGCGGTCGACCTGCACAAGGCCGGCGGCATCCCGCAAGTGATGAAGATCCTGCTCAAGGCGGGCCTGCTGCACGGCGATTGCATGACCATCACCGGCCAGACGATCGAGGAAGTGCTCAAGGACGTGCCCGACACGCCGCGCGCCGACCAGGACGTGATCCGGCCGATCGACAAGCCGATGTATGCCGAGGGCCACCTGGCCATCCTCAAGGGCAACCTGTCGCCCGAAGGCGCTGTCGCCAAGATCACAGGCCTGAAGAACCCGGTCATCACCGGCCCGGCACGCGTGTTCGACGACGAGCAGTCGGCCCTGCAGGCCATCCTGGACGGCAAGATCGTCGCCGGCGACGTGATGGTGCTGCGCTATCTGGGCCCCAAGGGCGGACCGGGCATGCCCGAAATGCTGGCGCCGACGGGCGCGCTGATCGGCGCCGGCCTCGGCGAAAGCGTGGGACTGATCACCGACGGCCGCTTCTCCGGCGGCACCTGGGGCATGGTCGTGGGCCACGTCGCCCCCGAGGCCTATGCCGGCGGCTTGATCGCCTTCGTGAACGAAGGCGACTCCATCACCATCGACGCGCACCAGCTCAAGCTGGAACTGAACGTGCCCGAAGCCGAAATCGCCAAGCGCAAGGAGGGCTGGAAGGCTCCGGCGCCACGCTACACGCGGGGGGTGCTGGCCAAGTTCGCCTTCAACGCGTCGAGCGCCAGCTCCGGCGCGGTGCTCGACAAGTATTGAGCGGACGGCCCGCTTGCAAGGCCGTCGCCCGCGGCCTTGCCGGCGGGCGGCGGCGAGTCATGCGCCTCAGAGCGCCATCGACGGACGCTGCGCCATCGCGGCACGCCAGCGCAGGACGTTGGGGTGCCGCTGCTCGTCTGGCCGGATCTTCACCACCCGCGCGAAGTCGACGGCCACGACTGCCGTGATGTCGGCCACGCTGAAGCGCTCGGTCGCGACAAAGCCTCGGCCTTCGAGCCGCTGATCGAGCCAGAGCAGAAACTGCTGCACCCGGGCAAGGCCGCGCTGCGCCAGTTCGGGAATCTGCGCGTAGTCCACCGGCCCCGGCAGCGCCCGGTTGGCCATGGCCGGCGCGCTGTTTCTCATGGCCTCGGCAATCCCTAGCAGGCCTTCGAACTCGATGCGCCAGTTCCAGCTGGCGATCTCGGCTTTCTCAAGCGGCGTGATGCCCAGAAGCGGCGGCTCGGGGTAGCGCGCTTCAACGTAAGCCGTGATGGCCGCGTTGTCCGTCAGCGACGCGCCATCGTCGGCCACCAGCAGCGGCACCGTGCATTGCGGGTTGAGCGCACGATACGGCTCGCGCAGATGTTCGCCATTGCGCAGGTCCACTTGGACGGTGTCGTGCTTCACGCCCTTCTCCGCCAGGAAGATACGCGCACGGCGAGGGCTCGGCGCCGTGCTGCAGTCGTAGAGGGTGATCAACGCGGTCTCCTCGTTCCGCTAGGACTCCGCACCGTCCAGCTTGTCCTGCGTCCGCTTCTCGAAGTCTTCGGCATCGTGCCGCTCATGAAGCTGGCTGGACGGCTGTCCCCATGTACGGTTGACCATGCGCCCGCGCTGTACCGCCGGCCGCTTGGCGATCTGGTCGGTCCAGCGCAAGACATGGCTGTATTCGTGCACCTGCAGGAATTCGCCCGCTTCGTACAACTGCCCCTTGACCATCGTTCCGTACCACGGCCAGACGGCCATGTCGGCGATGGTGTAGGTGTCGCCTGCCAGAAACTCGTGATCCGCAAGGTGCTTGTCCAGCACGTCCAATTGCCGCTTCACTTCCATGGCATAGCGGTCGATGGCGTACTCGATCTTGACGGGCGCGTAGGCGTAGAAATGCCCAAAGCCGCCTCCAAGAAACGGTGCGCTGCCCATCTGCCAGAACAGCCACGACAAGCACTCCGCACGCGCGGGTGGGTCTGCAGGAAGAAAGGCACCGAATTTCTCGGCCAGGTACAGCAGGATCGCACCGGACTCGAAGACGCGAATGGGCGTTGGACCGCTGCGATCCCAAAGCGCGGGAATCTTCGAGTTCGGGTTGGCCGCGACGAAGCCGCTGCCGAATTGCTCGCCCTCGTTGATTCGAATGAGCCAGGCGTCGTACTCGGCGCCCCGTTGGCCTTGCTCGAGCAATTCCTCCAGCATCACGGTCACCTTCACGCCATTGGGCGTGGCCAGCGAATAGAGCTGGAAAGGGTGCCGGCCGACCGGAAGGTCCTTCTCATGCGTGGCGCCTGAAATCGGACGGTTGATGTTCGCGAACTTGCCGCCGTTATCGCGGTTCCACGTCCAGACCGTGGGCGGCGTGTAGCCAGGTGAAGCGCTCATCCATGGATCTCCTTAGCTGATGAACGCTGCAGTATGGGTGCAATGCCCGAGCGCTGCAGGCATGGGAGCGACGCGTTGTCGCGAACGCGAACAGCGAGCTGGTCGGGCGCGTGGCCGAAATCAGCGGCGCCGGTCGCGGGAGCGGCTGTTCAGCATGCCCAGTTGGCTGCGCTGGCGATCGATGCGGTCCTGGCGACGCACTTCCTCCCGCTCCATGGCCTTGCGTTTGGTATAGCCGGACCAATCCGCCCAGGCCCACCAGGCCAGCGCCAAGCCGAATGGCGACAGAACGACGAGCCAGCTCCACTGCGCGACCGGCCCCACCTCGAAGAATTTGAGGGCCACCAGCAGCAGGCCCAGGCCAAGGAACCACATCGTTTACGCTCCGCATTCAGCGGCAGATGTGCAACACCGACTCGTCGGGTGCCCATGCACTGCCTACAATGAACCAATAGTCACCAAATGTAGCGCAGCCTTGACTGCGCGAGGTTCCCATGATGCGCTCGCTGTTGTTTTTTCTTTGCCTGTCCGCCGGGGTCTCGGCGCCTGCTCTGGCCGACCTGGAACTGGCCAAGTCGAAGAACTGCATGACCTGCCATGCGGTCGACAAGAAGGTGATCGGCCCGTCATTCAAGGACGTGGCCGCCAAGTACAAGGACGATGCCGGCGCCGTGGACAAGCTTGCCACCAAGATCCTCAAGGGTGGCTCCGGCGTTTGGGGCCCAGTGCCCATGCCTGCCAACACGCAGGTGAGCGAGGCCGACGCGAAGAAGCTGGCCGCCTGGGTGCTTCAGGCGAAATAGCAGCCGGCTTCTGCTGCCCTGCGGGCTTTCAGATCTGAGGGTTGATGTCGGTCGGCGCCTTCTGGCGCTCGATGCGATCTTCCAATTGCCCGATGTGCGCGGCCGTGGTGTTGTCGGACTGATCGACGCGTGACTTGAACGCGGCCTCCAAGTGCTCCACCCGCGCGATGAACTGGCGCTGCGCCTCGGCCAGTTGGGCGGCGCGCGCCTGTTCCTGCGCATCCAGGTAGGTCCGCAGTTCGGTGAAGCGCGAGGCCTCGGCCTTGTCGGCCAGCTCGCGCTGAACCTGCATTTCCTTCGAATGCCGGCGCGTCTCGAGCATCACGGTGCTTTGCAGATACAGCACATAGGCCAGGCAGATGACGCCCAGCGCAATGGTCAGGCCGAGCATGATCAGCCCCAGCGGCGCAGTCGTTTCCATGAAGCCCAGCGACATGGTCGTGGGCGTTGAAAGTTGCGTCCAGTTGAGTGCCGCCAGTGCCGCAATGAGCAGCACGACGAGCAGGACGATTCCGGTTCGAAGACGCATGATTGAACTTCCTCCTGACGTTGGGTTTGTAGGTGCGTTTGTAACCCAAGTCCAGGTCCGGCCCGTGTGGGACACGGGCGCGGCCGCTGAAGGACTCGCACCGGCCGGGCGAGTCAGGGGTGCGCTCAGTTGGTCTGGGAAAGCTGATCGAGGATCGCCGGGTTCTCGAGCGTCGAGACGTCTTGCGTGATGGCCTCGCCCTTGGCAATGGAACGCAGCAGGCGACGCATGATCTTGCCGCTGCGCGTCTTGGGCAGGTTCTCGCCGAAGCGGATGTCCTTGGGTTTGGCGATCGGGCCGATCTCCTTGGCCACCCAGTCGCGCAGCTGCGCGGCAATCTGCTTGGCCTCGTCGCCCGTGGGACGCGACCGCTTGAGCACCACGAACGCGCAGATGGCCTCGCCGGTGAGGTCGTCCGGCCGGCCCACCACGGCGGCCTCGGCCACCAGATCGGTCTTGGCGACAAGCGCGGATTCGATCTCCATGGTGCCCAGGCGGTGGCCGGAGATGTTGAGCACGTCGTCGATGCGGCCCGTGATGCGGAAGTAGCCACGGTCGGCGCTGCGCACGGCGCCATCGCCGGCCAGATAGACGTTGCCGCCCATCTCCTCGGGGAAATAGCTCTTCTTGAAGCGCTCGGGATCGCCCCAGATATTGCGGATCATCGATGGCCAGGGCCGCTTGATAACCAGCATGCCGCCCGCACCATTGGGTAGGTCCTTGCCCGTCTCGTCGACGATGGCCGCCATGATGCCCGGCAGCGGCAACGTGCACGAACCCGGCACCAGCGGCGTGGCACCCGGCAGAGGCGTGATGACGTGGCCGCCCGTCTCGGTCTGCCAGAAGGTGTCGACGATCGGGCAGCGCTCGCCGCCGACGTTACGGTGGTACCACATCCACGCCTCCGGGTTGATGGGCTCGCCCACCGAACCGAGGATGCGCAGCGAAGACAGATCCCAGTTCTTGGGATGGACCTTCTCGTCAGAATCGGCCGCCTTGATCAGCGAGCGGATGGCCGTGGGCGCCGTGTAGAAGATCGACACCTTGTGCTTCTCGATCATCTGCCAGAACCGGCCGGCGTGCGGGAAGGTCGGAACGCCCTCGAACACCACCTGCGTCGCGCCCGCGGCGAGGGGGCCGTAGGCCACGTAGGTGTGGCCGGTGATCCAGCCGATGTCGGCGGTGCACCAGAACACGTCTTCGGGACGGATGTCGAAGGTCCATTCCATCGTCATCCGCGCCCAAAGCATGTAGCCGCCGGTGGAGTGCTGCACGCCCTTGGGCTTGCCCGTGGAGCCGGAGGTGTAGAGGATGAAGAGCGGATGCTCGGCGCCCACGGCGGTGGGCGGGCAGTGAATGTTCTGGCCTTCCAGCACCTCGGCGAAGGTCCTGTCCCGGCCTTCGACACGGTTCCAGGGGCTGAGCGTGCGCTCGTAGACCAGCACCGTCTTGATGCTCTCGCAGCCGCCCAGTGCGATGCCGTCGTCGACGATGGATTTGAGCGGCAGCTCCTTGCCGCCCCGAAGCTGGAAGTTGGCGGTGATGACGGCCACCGCACCGGCGTCGATGATGCGCTCGTTCAGCGCCTTGGCCGAGAAGCCGCCGAACACGACGCTGTGGGTGGCGCCGATGCGCGCGCACGCCTGCATGGCCACCACGCCCTCGATGGTCATCGGCATGTAGATGATGACCCGGTCGCCCTTGCCGATGCCCTGCGACTTCAGCGCATTGGCGAACTGCGAGACGCGCACCAGCAAATCCTTGTAGGTGATGCTGCTGACCTGGCCGTCGTCCGCCTCGAAGACGATGGCGGTCTTGTTCTCGACCGGCGTGCCGATGTGGCGATCGAGGCAGTTGGCGCTGGCATTGAGCTCACCATCGTCGAACCAGCGGTAGAAGGGGACGTTCGATTCGTCCAGCACGCGCGTGAAGGGCTTGGTCCAGTTCAGCTTTTCCTTGGCCTGGCGCGACCAGAAGCCCTCGAAGTCCGTCTCGGCCTCCTTGCACAGCGCCTCGTAGGCCTCCATGCCGGCAATGCGCGCGCCATTACGGGCGGCATCGCTGGGAGGGAACACCCGGTTCTCGACCAGCACGGATTCGATCGTGTTCGTTGCGTTGCTCATGCAGCTTGTCTCCAGTATTCAACGGGTACAGCGGAAATTATGGGCGCCTCGTACTTACGGGCCACTGACGCTCGCTGGATGGTAGCCCTTGCCAATCATGCCCGCGAGCTTGGACACAATCGCACCATAGAATCCCTGGCACTGCATCCAAGCCCGGATGTCTGACCATCCCTGATTTCCCCATGTCCATGCCCAACCCGTTGCTTCCGCCCGGAGGATCGTCCTCGCCGATGCGTCCCCTGCCCAAGCTGATCTTCGCCAGCCGCTGGCTACAACTGCCGCTGTACCTGGGGTTGATCATTGCCCAGGGCGTGTATGTGGTTCACTTCCTGGTCGAACTGCTGCACCTTGTCGAGGCGGCGTTCGGAAGCGAGAAGGCGCTGCAGGCACTGGTCACCAGCATCGGCTACAAGACCAGCGCTCCCATCACCACGCTCAACGAGACGGTGATCATGCTGGTGGTGCTGGCGCTGATCGACGTGGTGATGATCTCCAACCTGCTGATCATGGTGATCGTCGGCGGCTACGAAACTTTCGTCAGCCGCATGGACCTGACGGGGCACCCCGACCAGCCCGAGTGGCTCAGCCACGTGAATGCGTCTGTGCTCAAGGTGAAGCTGGCAATGTCGATCATCGGCATCAGCTCGATCCACCTGCTCAAGACCTTCATCAACGCAGACAACTACACCGAGAAGGTGCTGATCGCGCAGACGGTGATCCACGTCGCCTTCCTGCTGTCGGCCATGGCCATCGCCTATACCGATCGCCTGATGATGGGCAACGGCGAGAAGCACTGATTCGCAAGGCCGCTCAGCGCCCGATCATGTTTTCCGGCACCACCCACTGATCGAACTGCGCGGCCGTCAGGTGGCCACTGGCAATGGCCGCCTCGCGCAGGCTCGTGCCTTCCTTGTGCGCCTTCTTGGCAATGGCCGCGGCCTTGTCGTAGCCGATGTGGGTGTTGAGCGCCGTCACCAGCATCAGTGAGCGCGACACCAGTTCCTTGATGCGCTGCCGGTTGGGCTCGATGCCTGCGGCGCAGTGGTCATTGAAGCTGACCATGCCATCGGCCAGCAGGCGCACGCTCTGCAGGAAGTTGTGGGCCACCATCGGCCGAAAGACATTGAGCTCGAAATTGCCCGACGCGCCGCCGAAGTTGATGGCGACGTCGTTGCCGAAGACTTGCGCCGCCAGCATCGTCACCGCTTCGCTCTGAGTCGGATTGACCTTGCCGGGCATGATGGATGAGCCGGGCTCGTTTTCCGGGATGCTCAACTCGCCGATGCCGCTGCGGGGGCCACTGGCCAGCCATCGAACGTCGTTGGCAATCTTCATCATGCTGGCGGCCAGGGTCTTGAGCGCGCCATGCGCGTTCACCAGGCCATCGACAGAGGCCAGAGCCTCGAATTTGCTGGGCGCCGTCACGAAAGGCAGCCCGGTGAGCGCAGCCAGCTCTTCGGCCACTCCTTCGGCATAGCCTTTGGGGGCATTCAAACCGGTGCCCACGGCCGTCCCGCCAAGTGCCAGTTCGCACAGGTGCGGCAACGCATCCTTCACGTGGCGCTCGCCGTGCGCCAGTTGCGCCACCCAGCCCGACATCTCCTGCCCCAGCGTGAGCGGCGTGGCGTCCTGCAAATGGGTGCGCCCGATCTTCACGATGCCGTCGAAATCCCGCGCCTTCTTCTCCAGCGTACCGCGCAGCTTGGCGATCGCGGGCAACAGCCGATGCGTGATGGCCTCCACCGCGGCCACGTGCATCGCGGTGGGAAAGACGTCGTTGCTCGATTGGCTGCGGTTGACGTCGTCGTTGGGATGGACGAGCCGCCCTTCGCCGCGCTCGCCGCCCATCAGCTCACTGGCCCGATTGGCCAGCACCTCGTTGACGTTCATGTTGGTCTGGGTGCCCGAGCCCGTCTGCCAGACCACCAGCGGAAATTCGTCGGGGTGCTTGCCTGCCAGCACCTCGTTTGCGGCGGCAATGATCGCGTCCGTCTTGCGCGCATCGGCCAGGCCCAGTGAGTGATTGACCCTGGCGGATGCCCGCTTGACGAGTGCCAGTGCCCGGATGATCTCCGCCGGCTGCCGCTCGCCCGAGATATCGAAGTTCTGCAGCGATCGCTGTGTCTGCGCGCCCCAGAGTCGATCACCGGGAACCTCGATCGGGCCGAAGGTATCGCGCTCGACGCGGGGTGAGCTGGAGGTGCTGCGCATCTTGATTCCCGGATTGGTAGAAAGGTAGTCGCACCATAGCGCCGGCGAATGCCCCGCGCATGCGACGGCATGCTTTTCCCACGCCAGTTCCCTGGTTCGCCGGTTCGCACGTTTGACTTACCTCATGCCGTGAAGTTATTATCGACGGCTTCAAACGATTCGTTTGGGTATCTGGCGCGGCACTGCCGCTTCGGGATGCTCGAAGAATCTCGCCGGTGCTACTCGCGGACTGAACATGCGTCCCGTCGCGGCACTGGTTTGTTCTTTGCCGGGCCATGGGTGCCCCGGCCTATTGCCCCGGAACTTCCGGGGGCCGATGCCACGCCATCCCGCGCGCCGTCACCGTCGTCGATCTTTCGCCCCAGCCAAGTGCCAAAGCGATCGAGAAGCGACTTGGCGTCAGTGCGCGCCGCAGGGGCATCGCGCGTGTCACGAGAAAAAGGAGGAAAAAACATGGCCAAGTCCATCGAGATCGACCACGTCTTCAAGGTGTTCGGCGATCGTCCACAACAAGCCATGGAATTGGTGCGCAAGGGCGCCACCAAGCAGCAGGTGCTGGAGCGCACCGGCCAGTCCATCGGCGTCTTCGACGCATCCTTCGAGATTGGCGCCGGCGAGATCTTCGTCGTCATGGGTCTGTCGGGTTCGGGCAAGTCCACGCTCGTGCGCCTCATCAACCGACTGATCGAGCCGACCGCCGGCCGGATCGTCATCGACGGTGCCGACATCAATCGATACAGCGACGCGCAGTTGCGCGAGCTTCGGCGCAAGGACATCAGCATGGTGTTCCAGTCCTTTGCCCTGATGCCGCACATGAACGTGCAGGCCAACGCTGCCTTCGGACTTGAATTGGCCGGCGTGAGCCGCGCGGAACGCCTCCCGCTGGCAGATGCCGCGCTGGAACAAGTGGGGCTCGCAGGTTGGGGCCAGAGCTACCCCGATGAACTGTCGGGCGGGATGCAGCAGCGCGTCGGCCTGGCCCGCGCGCTGGCCTCCGACCCGTCGATCCTGCTGATGGACGAAGCGTTCTCGGCCCTCGACCCGATCATCCGCACCGAGATGCAGTCCGAGTTGCTGCGGCTGCAGCAGGTCAAGCGCCGGACGATCGTCTTCATCTCGCACGACCTGGACGAAGCCATGCGCATCGGCGACCGCATCGCCATCATGAAAGACGGCCAAGTGGTCCAGGTCGGTACGCCCGATGACATCCTGCGCAATCCCGCCAACGACTACGTGCGCGATTTCGTGCGCGGCGTGGACGCGTCGGTGGTGTTCAAGGCGGGCGACATCGCACGTCGGGCGCCCACCGTGGTCAGCGAGCATGCCGATCGCGGCTGCCGCGCGGCGCTGAGCATGCTGGAAGACCAGGATCGCGATTTCGCCTACGTGCTCAGCCCGGATCGACGCTACCTGGGCGCCGTCTCGGCCGACTCGCTGCGCGCCGCGCTGCGCGGCCACACCGGGCCACTGGGCTTGCATGCGGCCTTGCTGCCCCAGGTGCAGACGATCGAAGCCGACCAACCCGTGGCGGATCTCTTCGGCCATCTGGCGCAGGCGCCCTGCCCGTTGCCGGTGGTCCAGGACGGTCGCTTCCGTGGCGTCATCAGCAAGACCACCTTGTTGAAGTTCCTCGACCGCGACACCCCGCATATCGAAGCCGGCACCGCCGTGGCGCATTGAGAAACGAGGAGAGCCCTTCATGACCGAACTCGCATCCAACACCACGACCGCCGAATCCGCATCGACCGTGGCCGATCCCTGGGCCGCCGTCGGCCAGGCAAGCTCCGCCGTCAATGCAAGCGCTGCCGACCCATCGGCCAATGCCGGCGCAATGCCTGCTGTCCAAGCGGCCCCTCAGACCTACCTCGATCCCTGGACCGGCAGCATGGACCCGGTCGCAAGTGGCGCGGGCGCCATCGACGCACCGACCCAGGTCGCCCATGCGGCGAGCAACGCGGTTGCTGCTGCCCCGGACGCGCATTCGGCCGGCGGCTTCGCGCTCCATCAACTCTGGGATGGCACTTTGCCCGTCGAACAGTGGATCAACCAGGGACTGGATTGGGTCGTCACTCATTTCCGCCCTCTTTTCCTTTCAGTGCGCGTGCCTGTCGACCATGCGCTCGGCGGCATCGAAGACGCCCTGACCGCTCTGCCCGCGCCCGCTGTGATCGCGATCGTGGCCTTGCTGGCATGGCAATTCGCAGGCCGCGGCGTGGCCATTGGCATCGGCATTGCGCTTTCGGTGATTGCCATGCTCGGCATCTGGCCCGAGGCCATGACGACGCTGTCGCTGGTGCTGACGTCGCTTGTGTTCTGCATGGTCATCGGCCTGCCGCTGGGCGTGCTGCTGGCGCGCAGCGACCGGCTCCAGCGCTTCATGCGCCCGCTGCTGGACGCCATGCAGACCACGCCCGCCTTCGTCTACCTGGTCCCAGTGGTCATGCTGTTCGGCATCGGCAACGTGCCGGGCGTGATCGTCACTGTCATCTTTGCGCTGGCCCCACTGGTGCGTCTGACCGACCTGGGCCTGCGCCAGGTCAGGCCTGATCTGGTAGAGGCCGCGCGCTCGTACGGTGCGTCCCCCATGCAACTGTTGCTCAAGGTGCAGTTGCCGCTTGCCATGCCTTCGATCATGGCGGGCATTAACCAGGCACTGATGATGTCGCTGTCGATGGTGGTCATTGCTTCGATGATCGCGGTCGGCGGCCTGGGCCAGATGGTCCTGCGCGGCATTGGCCGGCTGGACATGGGACTGGCGACCGTGGGTGGGCTCGGCATCGTCCTGCTGGCGATCTCGCTCGACCGCCTCACGCAGGCGATGGGGCGCCCTCAACGCGCCGCAGGCCAGCGCTGGCGCAGCGGGCCGGTCGGCCTGCTGTTGGGACTGGCGAAGCCGCGCTCCGCCGCCTCGGCTGCTTCGGCCCCACCCGCCTCGCCGGGTATCGCCGCCGCAGCCTCCGGCGGAGGACTGGCCGCCACCGCTTCGCATTGAAATCCGCATTCACGTCAGAGAGGAGAGACTACCGATGACCATTCACACTCGATCCAACCTCAGCAGCCTGCGCACTTTGCGCAGCGCCGTCATCGCTGCATGCCTGGGCGCACTGGGCGCAACCGGCGCGCTGGCCGCCGACCTCCCGGGCAAGGGCATCACCGTCATGCCGGTGCGCAGTTCGCTGGCCGAAGAAGCCTTCCAGACGCAACTGGTGGTCCGTGGCCTGGAACGCCTCGGGTACAAGGTAGCGTCGACGAAAGAGATCGAGCCCGCCACCGCACACGTCGCGGTCGCCAACGGCGACGCCACCTTCATGGCCAATCACTGGACCGGGCTGCATGATGCGTACTACGCCAACACTGGCGGCGACGCCAAGCTGTGGCACCGGGGCGTGTACATCCGCGGCGCGGTGCAGGGCTACCTGATCGATCGCAAAACGTCCGAGAAGCATCGAATCGAGAACGTGGACCAGTTGCGCGACCCGAAGATCGCTGCACTGTTCGACACCGACCGCGACGGCAAGGCCGATCTGACCGGCTGCACGCCCGGCTGGGGCTGCGAACTGCTGATCGAGAACCACCTGACGGCTTACAAATTGCGCGATACGGTCACGCACAAGCAAGGCAACTACCCCGCCTTGATGGCGGACACCATCCAGCGCTACAAGGCTGGAAAGCCGATCCTCTACTACACCTGGACGCCCTACTGGGTCAGCGCCGAGCTCGTGCCCGGCAAGGACGTCGTGTGGCTGCAGGTTCCCTTCTCGTCCTCGCCTGGCGGCAAGAAGGTGGACACCCGCCTGCCCAACGGGAAGAACTACGGCACCCTGCCGTCGGAGCAATGGATCGTGGCCAACAAGGCCTTCATCGACAAGAACCCTGCGGCGGCCAAGCTGTTCTCGTTGATGACGCTGTCCATTTCCGACATCAACGCGCAGAACCTGCGCATGCGCGCCGGCGAGGACAAGCCCGCCGACATCGCGCGCCATGCGGACGCCTGGATCGCCGCGCATCAGAAGCAGTTCGACGACTGGGTCGCGCAGGCCAAGGCAGCCAGTAGCGCCGACTGATTCGCTCTGCCGCCGGTGCCTGCCGCCATGTCCCACGGCGGGCAGCCGGTGCGTGACGGATGGGATAATTGCGGTCTGCCCCCGATCGACCCATCCAATCACATGCCTACGACCATCCAAGCCGCAGACCTGACCGAATCGATCAGCGCCGCGCTGCAGTACATCAGCTACTACCACCCCGCCGACTACATCGCCCACCTGGCCCGCGCCTACGAGCGCGAACAGAGCCCAGCCGCCAAGGACGCGATGGCGCAGATCCTCACGAACAGCAAGATGAGCGCCACGGGCCACCGCCCGATCTGCCAGGACACCGGCATCGTGAACGTGTTCCTCAAGGTGGGCATGGACGTGCGCTGGGAAGGCTTCGAGGGCAGCCTGGACGATGCCATCAACGAAGGCGTTCGCCGCGCCTACAACCACCCGGACAACACGCTGCGCGCCTCGGTGGTGGCCGACCCCCAGTTCGCTCGCAAGAACACCAAGGACAACACGCCGGCCGTGATCTTCACAGAGATCGTGCCCGGCAACACGGTCGAAGTCACCGTGGCCGCCAAGGGTGGCGGCAGCGAGAACAAGAGCAAGCTCGTCATGCTCAATCCCGGCGACAGCGTGGTCGACTGGGTGCTCAAGACGGTGCCGACGATGGGCGCCGGCTGGTGCCCACCCGGCATGCTGGGCATCGGTATCGGCGGCACCGCCGAGAAGGCCGCGCTGATGGCCAAGGAAAGTCTGATGGACGACCTGGACATGCACGAACTGCAGGCCAAGGCCGCCAGCAAGGCAGACCTGAGCGATGTCGAGAAGCTGCGCCTGGAGCTCTACGAGAAGGTCAACGCACTGGGCATCGGCGCGCAGGGCCTGGGTGGCCTGGCCACCGTGCTGGACATCAAGATCAAGATGTATCCCACGCACGCGGCCAGCAAGCCCGTGGCCATGATCCCCAACTGCGCGGCCACGCGCCACGCGCACTTCGTGCTCGACGGCTCCGGCCCGGTCTACCTCGAGGCGCCCTCGCTCGACCTGTGGCCCAAGGTCGATTGGCAACCCGACACGCAAAAGAGCACCCGCGTCGACCTCGACACCCTGACGCCCGAAGTGGTGGCGAGCTGGAAGCCTGGCCAGACCCTGCTGCTCAACGGCAAGATGCTCACCGGCCGCGACGCCGCACACAAGCGTATTCAAGGCATGTTGGCCAAGGGCGAAAAGCTGCCGGTGGACTTCACCAACCGAGTCATCTACTACGTCGGCCCGGTCGATCCGATCGGTGACGAGGCCGTCGGACCCGCCGGTCCCACCACCGCTACCCGCATGGATGGCTTCACCGAGATGATGCTGGCGCAGACCGGCCTGATCGCCATGATCGGCAAGGCCGAGCGCGGCCCGGTCGCCATCGAGGCCATCAAGAAGCACAAGAGCGCCTACCTCATGGCCGTGGGCGGCGCTGCCTATCTGGTCAGCAAAGCCATCAAGAAGGCCAAGGTCGTGGGCTTCGAAGACCTCGGCATGGAGGCCATCTACGAATTCGAAGTGGTCGACATGCCGGTCACAGTGGCGGTCGACGCGGGCGGCACCAGCGCGCACATCACCGGCCCGGCCGAGTGGAGCAAGCGCATCGCCAGCGGCGAGTTCAAGGGCATCGAACTCACCACCGCTTGAACCCATCGGCCAACGCCGCAGCCCTGTCGCAAGACGCAGCCATCGGCGTCTTCGACAGTGGCGTCGGTGGACTGAGCGTGCTTCGCGCGATGCGCGAAGAGCTGCCTGACGAGCACTACGTCTATTTTTCCGATTCGGCCCATGCGCCCTACGGCGAGCGCGATCCGTCGCACGTCGTCGAGCGCACGGTGCATGCGGTCGAGCAACTGCGCAACGCCGCCCCGGGCATCAAGCTGTTCGTCATGGCCTGCAATACGGCCACCGCAGCAGCCGTCCACGTCGTGCGCGAGCGCTGGCCCGATCTGCCGGTGGTGGGCATGGAGCCTGGCCTCAAACCTGCAGCGACCTCAACCCGCAGTGGCACGGTGGCGGTTCTCGCAACGCGCAGCACGCTCCAAAGCGCCAAGTTCAATGCGTTGAGGCAAGTGATCGCCGAGCAATACCCCAAGCTCGTCGTCCGTGCGATTGCCTGCGACGGCCTGGCCGGCGCCATCGAGGTCGGGGATGCGCCGCTGGCCGAAGCGCTGGCGGTGCGCTACCTCGATGAAGCAGGCCCGCTGGGCAGCGGCTCGGGCGAGGCAGACGCCGTGGTCCTCGGCTGCACACACTATCCCTTCGTGCTGGACGCGTTGCGACGTCACGCGCCTGCGAACGTTGCCTTCATCGACACCGGCGCGGCCGTGGCTCGACAGGCACGGCGCAAGCTGGCGGAGCATGGCCTGCTGCGCAAGTGCGACCTCGACAGCCCCGCGACCATCGAGCTCCGAACGAGCGGCGATCCCCAAGCCTTGCATGCGTTTGCGGCGCAATGGCTGGGCTTTGCCGCGCGCCCCGAGAGCGGCGCCTAGGCCGCCGCGCGGCGTAGCGCGAGCGCCCTCAGGCTGGGCTCTTCTCGATCGCCGCTGCTCGGCCGCGCTTCATGTCGATGGGAAGCAGCAAGAGCAATCCCGCGATGAACAGCACAGTCGTTGCAAGGATCGCCACACGCTGGTTTCCGTGCGTGGCCCAGGTCACAAGGCCATACGCCAGCGGACCGATGATGGCAGCCAGCCGCGTGGCGAAACTCCAGAGCCCGAAGAACTCCGCCATCTGCAGCGGCGGCGCCAAGACGCCTACCATGGCCCGTCCCGCGCTCTGGCTCGACCCCATCGCCAGGCCAGCGATAGCCGCCGCGACCCAGAATCCCCCTTTGGTCGTGACCGAAGCGGCGATGAGGCACACGGCCATCCAGGCGACCAGCGTGATCGACAGCGCCAGCCTGTGACCCAATCGGTCCTGCACATAGCCGAAGGTGAAGGCGCCACCGGCAGCCGCCAGATTCAGCACGAAGATCAGAACCATGGTCTCTTGCGGCTTGAAGCCGATCACCTGCTCCGCATAGATGGCCGCGAGCGTGATCGCTACGGCGACGCCGCCCTGGTAGCACACGGTGCACGCCAAGAGCCACACGAAGTCCCGGTAGCGGCGCGCGCCTTGCCAGGTCGACCTCAGCTGCTGCCACGCGCCGATACCCCTATCCACCCGAGGCTGCGCCCGCTCCGGCAGCAAGGAAAAGGTGACTGCCGCGGCGACCGCATAGATGCCTGCCGTGATCAACATGCAAACCGGAACAAAGTGCGACGCGGGAAGGCCCTGAGCCTGCGACCAGAGCACGTAGCCGAGGCTGATACCAAGGGCGAGCATTCCACCCACGTAGCCGAAACTCCATCCCCAGCCACTGACCTTGCCCATGCCCTGCGCAGTGGCAAGTTCGGGCAGGAATGAAGCGATGAGCGACTCGCCGTAAGAATAGAAGGTGTTCGACACCACGATGAACAGCATCGCGGCAATGACGGCTTCCGTGCCGGACAAGCGCGGCGTCCACGCCAGCAACGCCGTTCCCACCACGCAGCCGATGGTTGCCAGCATCAACAGGCGCTTCTTGCCGGCATGCAGGTCGGCCCAGGCGCCAAGCGCCGGCATGCTGAGCATCACGATGGCATACGACAGGCTCAGCGCACTCGTCCATGCGAGCGTCGCCCAGTGAGCGCCCTTCGCCAGGCCTCCGACAAAGTACGCCGAGAACACGGCGGTGATCACCACCGTCGTGTAGCCGGAGTTGGCGAAGTCGTACATGGCCCAGCCAAAGACTTCGCGCTTGCGTACCCCTGGACGGAGTGCTGATGAAGAGTCGTGCAACAACTGCGGCTTTCCGTGAACAAGAACGACGGAAAGCATAGCCGAGCGTTGCACGCAAGAGCGGCGGCGTCATCCGGGGGGTGGCGCAAACCGCGCGACCCCGAGAGGATCCGTTCTAGTGCAGGTGTCGCGGGCGGCGGCCGCCGCCGTGGCCGCCCGCGCCGGGGCCGCCACTACCCCCTCGTGGACGCTTGCCGATCTCCAGTGAACTGACCAGTGCGTCGAAACGGTCGGAGAAGAGGCGATCGATTTCGGCCACCACTCCCCCCAACTCGGCGCCCTCGAAGTGGCGCTCCATCAAGTGCACCACGTCCTCCACAAGAAGGTCGCGCTGGACCTGCATGATCGCGGCGGGATTCGGACCGACGAAAAGCATGACGAAGTCGTCGCGCGACTCTTCCTCAGGGTCGCCCTCTTCCTCGTCGTAATCGGTGTCGTAGAAGGTCACTTCAATGGCCGCGCCGCGCTCGGCCAACTCATTCAAGCTCATGCACATTTCGTCGAGCGCATGACGGAAGTCCTCGTCGCCGGCCACCGTCCAGCACATCTGCAGGACGTGTTCCTTCTGCTCGAAGCGGATGCCGGGCTCCTCTTCATAAGAGCTTGCCGCGGCGTCGACCAGGGACTTGGCACCTGCGTACTGCCAGATGGGTTTGAGGGCATCCTGGATCTGCGCAAAGCTCACGTCTGCGCGCAAAGGCACGTCGCCGTGCACATGGATTTCGAATGGAGCGTTGTAGCTGGACATGTCTTGCTCCCTTGTCATGTGGTGGTGCCCGGAGCCGGGGTCGAACCGGCACGCCCCGTTGAAGGGAAAGCGGGGGATTTTAAGTCCCCTGTGTCTACCAATTTCACCATCCGGGCGTCGCGTTGCTCCGTCGTCGAAGATACCCCAAAACAAATCAGCCCCGCCAAACCGATGGCGGGGCTGAAGTGCCGGGCGAAGCACGTAGTTTACGCCAGGCCACGGACGGCACGCGGATGGGCGCAAGCGAGCCCCGGTGGGGCGGCCCCACCCGCCCTACCAAACACGTCATCGACGAAAGCATCGTGCGTCTCGTGGAACGGAGCCGCAGCTCGCAGAGCAAATCAAAAGAAATAGCAAACCCAAGGAGATGTTTTGTCGGACGACATTACGATTGAAAATCAATTTTCCCAATTATCGATGAGAAATTTCGTTGAATATTAGCAACACACCCGACAGCGCAACGCATTCATCTACCATATTTGCGAACGAAGCCAGCAGTTTAATTCCCACCATATCCCGCAAATGTCCTCATCAATATTCATGATGAAAATTGACATGAATCGTCAAATGCGGATCTGGTGGAATGTCGTCCACACATGTCATTTCAGCCTCCACATTCGCTCAAGATCTGGTCAGAGACCCGCCCTCTCGGTACAAGCCTCCAGCGCGCAGAGGCTGCCGTACGAGCCCAACCGCGCAACGCGCGATCCAGGTGGCTTCTTTTCGAGCTGGTTTGCATTCTGGGAAAATGGGAGCGAGCCCTAATTCAATTGGAAATTTGGGCCAAACTTGAAAACGCGTCGAAAGATACCCTCAGAATTTTTCGGAATTTAATTCAAGGAGAAATTCAGCGCGAGAAAATTCTTAGTGGCCTTGCGGCACCTTCCATTTGTGGCGCCCCCAACGGTCTGACTGCAATTTGGATGCTCAAGTTGGCGCAAGCCATGCGCGCTGTTGCCCATGCCGGCAACGATCCGCTCGCAGCCATCGCTGCGGGCGACGCGATGCGCCGAGCCGCGTTGGCAGAAGCACCGCAATCATCGGGGACTGCAAATGGGTCACTGAATTTCCAATGGCTCACCGATTCAGACACTCGGCTCGGGCCGGTGTGCGAGATGACGCTGGCTGAAGGCTATCGATGGCTTGCCTTCGGAAATATCTGTCGGATCGACAGAGGCACATCGGGTGGTCTGCTCGATCTCATCTGGGCCCCCGCCCAGATTGAACTGCGTCACGGCGAGACGATCGCGGGTCACCTACCCATGCGCTATCCGTTGAAAAAGGACGATCGCGATGAGTTGCTGATGTGCCGGGAAACGGCTTGGACCACGCTGGGTGAAACAGGGATCCTGGGCCATGGACAGAAAGTCTGGCGCACCGACCAAGGCAACCTGGCGCTGCACGACCTCAGGACCTGCGTGTTCAATTGAGCCTGCGCCCCGTATTCCGGGGCGGTGGGGCAACCGCGTCAATTGAAGGTGGAGGCGCGAACCAGAGTCGAACTGGTCTAACCGGATTTGCAATCCGGGGCATAACCGCTTTGCTATCGCGCCAAAATCGATGCCTCGCAGCGAAGACCTATGCTTGATCTGTCGCTGACAAAAAAGGGAAGCTTTTGCTTCCCTTTCCTGTAGGTAATTCTGGAGCGGGAAAGGAGGCTCGAACTCCCGACCTCAACCTTGGCAAGGTTGCGCTCTACCAACTGAGCTATTCCCGCATCTCGAAGCCTTCGATTATAGCGCAGTTTTTTGCGCTATGGCCGCCAGGCACGACGATGAACTCGTCGCAACGACTCAATGTCGCGACGAGTTCAATGCGAGATCAGTGCTTGACCTTGCCAGAGCCTTCGCCCGGCTGAACGGAGCGCTGGCGAGCCAGTTCCGCCATCGCGGCCTGCGATGCCGCCACCTCTTCGTCAGACAAAGGCGTCGGTGGCTTTTCCAATGCAACCTCGAGCACCTTGTCGATCCACTTCACCGGAATGATCTCCAGGCCGTTCTTGACGTTCTCGGGAATGTCCTGCAAGTCCTTGGCGTTCTCTTCAGGAATCAGCACCGTCTTGATGCCCCCGCGCAAGGCCGCCAGCAGCTTTTCCTTGAGGCCGCCAATCGCTGTGACTTCGCCACGCAACGTGATCTCCCCGGTCATGGCCACATCCCCGCGCACCGCGATACCGGTGAGCGCCGAGACCAGTGCCGTCGTCATCGCGGCGCCTGCGCTCGGACCGTCCTTGGGCGTAGCGCCATCGGGAACGTGGATATGGATGTCGCGCTTCTCGAAGACGTCGTCGCGAATGCCCAAGCGGCTAGCGCGGCTGCGAACCACCGTGCGTGCGGCTTCGACCGACTCCTTCATCACGTCGCCCAGCGAACCGGTGCGCGCGATCACGCCCTTGCCTGGCATGCTCACCGCCTCGATGGTCAGCAAGTCGCCGCCCACCTCGGTCCATGCGAGCCCGACAACCTGACCCACCTGGTTCTGCTGCTCGGCACGGCCGTAGCTGTACTTGCGCACACCCAGGAAGTCGTTGAGGTTGTCTGCGTTGACGGTGACCAACGGCGTCAGCTTCTTGAGCTGGATGCCCTTGACGACCTTGCGGCAGATCTTCGACAACTCGCGCTCCAGCGAACGCACGCCAGCCTCACGGGTGTAGTAGCGCACGATGTCGCGCACTGCTTCCTCGGTGACGAGAAGTTCGCCTTCCTTCACGCCGTTGTTCGACAACTGCTTGGGCAGCAGGTATTTCAGCGCGATGTTGGTCTTTTCATCCTCGGTATAGCCCGAGAGGCGAATCACTTCCATCCGATCCAGCAGCGCTGGCGGGATGTTCATCGAGTTCGAAGTGGCGACAAACATCACGTCGGACAGGTCGAAGTCGACCTCAACGTAGTGATCGCCAAAGGTGTGGTTCTGCTCCGGGTCAAGCACCTCGAGCAGCGCCGAAGACGGATCACCGCGGAAATCGGTGCCCAGCTTGTCGATCTCATCGAGCAAGAACAGCGGATTGCGCGTGCCCACCTTGTTGAGGCTCTGCAGCACCTTGCCCGGCAACGCGCCGATGTAGGTGCGGCGGTGCCCGCGGATCTCCGCTTCATCGCGCATGCCGCCAAGGGCCATGCGCACGTATTTGCGGCCGGTAGCCTTGGCTACCGACTGGCCCAGCGACGTCTTGCCGACGCCCGGAGGGCCCACGAGGCACAGGATAGGCGCCTTGACCTTGTCCACGCGCTGCTGCACCGCAAGGTATTCGAGGATGCGGTCCTTGACCTTTTCAAGCCCGTAGTGATCCTCGTTGAGCACCTCCTCGGCATGACCGAGGTCGTGCTTGATCTTGGTCTTTTTGCTCCAGGGCAGGCCGACCAGAACGTCGATGTAATTGCGCACCACCGTCGCTTCGGCCGACATCGGCGACATCAGCTTCAGCTTCTTGAGTTCGGCGTCGGCCTTCTTGCGCGCCTCCTTGGGCATCTTGGCGAGCTTGATCTTTTTCTCGATCTCCTCGATGTCTGCGCCGTCCTCGCCCTCGCCAAGCTCCTTCTGGATGGCCTTGACCTGCTCATTCAGATAGAAGTCGCGCTGGTTCTTTTCCATCTGGCGCTTCACACGCCCGCGAATCTTCTTGTCGACATTCAGGATGTCGACTTCGCGCTCGAGTTGGGAGAACAGGTTTTCCAGCCGATCCTTGACCTTGTCGAGGTCCAGCACGCTCTGCTTGTTTTCAAGCTTGAGCGGCAGGTGGGCGGCAATGGTGTCGGCCAGCCGACCGGCAGCATCGATGCTCGAGATCGACGTGAGGATTTCCGGCGGGATCTTCTTGTTGAGCTTGACGTACTGGTCGAACTGCTGCATCACCGCGCGGCGCAGCGCTTCGACCTCGTTGTCGACCGCGCCAGAGCCATCAGCAGCCTCCACGGGCGTGACGTTGGCGCTGAAGTGCGTCTCGTGATCATCGATCTGGTTGACCTTGGCGCGCTGCTGGCCCTCGACCAGGACCTTCACGGTGCCGTCTGGCAGCTTGAGCATCTGCAGGATGGTCGATACACAACCGACCTCGAACATGTCATCGGTCGAAGGCTCGTCCTTGGCGGCGGTCTTCTGCGCCACCAGCATGATGCGACGCTCGGCCTCCATGGCCAGTTCCAGCGCCTTGATGCTCTTGGGGCGGCCGACGAACAAGGGAATGACCATGTGGGGGAACACCACCACATCTCGCAGCGGCAAGAGCGGCAGGTCGACCGGGTCGGAAGGCAGGGGGGTATGTCCGGACATGGCAATCCTTCTGGGAATATCAGACAAAGATGGTCAGGATCGCGCGCTTTTCAAGAGCGCGCGGCAAACCCGAGGGAAACGCGCATCGATGCGCGGCCAGGAGAAGTGCGCAAGACTGGGCCACTAGGCCTTCTTGGCCGCCTCGCGGTACACAAGCAGCGGCGGCTTGTTCTCGTCGATGGTGGATTCATCGACGACCACTTTTTCGACATTGGCGGTGTTTGGCAGATCGAACATCGTGTCGATGAGCGACTGTTCGAGGATCGAACGCAGGCCACGCGCGCCGGTCTTGCGCGCCAGCGCCTTGCGCGCAATGGCCTTGAGCGCGGCGGGACGTATCTCGAGTTCCACGCCCTCCATCTGCATCAGCTTGTGGAACTGCTTGACCACCGCGTTCTTGGGCTCGGTGAGGATGCGCACGAGCGCGTCCTCGCTCAGTTCAGCCAGCGAGGCAACCACGGGCATCCGGCCCACCAGTTCGGGGATCAGGCCGAACTTGATCAGGTCCTCGGGCTCGACTTCACGGAATACCTCGGTCAAGCTGCGCTGCTTCTTGCTGCGCACCGCAGCACCAAAACCGATGCCGGACGCCTCGGTCCGGTTTTCGATGACCTTTTCGAGCCCAGCGAAAGCGCCGCCGCAGATGAACAGGATGTTGGTCGTGTCGATCTGCAGGAAGTCCTGGTTCGGGTGCTTGCGTCCACCCTGGGGCGGAACGCTGGCCATCGTGCCTTCGATCAGCTTGAGCAGCGCCTGCTGCACGCCCTCCCCCGACACGTCTCGCGTGATGCTGGGGTTGTCGGACTTGCGGGAGATCTTGTCGATCTCGTCGATGTACACGATGCCGCGCTGTGCGCGCTCGACCTCGTAGTTGCAGCTTTGCAGCAACTTCTGAATGATGTTCTCGACGTCTTCGCCGACGTAGCCAGCCTCGGTCAGCGTGGTGGCGTCCGCCATCACGAACGGAACATTGAGCTGCCGCGCCAGCGTCTGGGCCAGAAGCGTCTTGCCCGAGCCGGTGGGCCCGATCAGGAGAATATTGCTCTTGGAAAGCTCGACATCGTCACCGCCGGCCTTTTCCTTGTGCTTGAGCCGCTTGTAGTGGTTGTAGACGGCGACCGCCAGCATCCGCTTGGCGGCCTCCTGCCCGATGACGTAGTTGTCGAGATTCGCCTTGATTTCCGACGGCGCGGGCAGGTCGCCCTTGGCCTCACGGCCTTCCTCGGCGGCGGGCAACTCGTCACGGATGATCTCATTGCACAGGTCGATGCACTCGTCGCAGATGAACACCGAAGGCCCGGCGATGAGCTTCTTCACCTCATGCTGGCTTTTGCCGCAGAAGGAGCAGTAAAGCGTTTTCTCGCTGGAAGAGCCTTTTTTGTCGGCCATGGAGGGATGCCTCGTAACGGGAGTGTGTCAATGATAGCGAAACAAAAACGGCGTTCTCCATGTGGAAAACGCCGTGCCGAAGAGCGGGCGGCAAGCCGGCTCAGCCGCGCTTGTTGATGACCTGGTCGACCAGGCCGTATTCCTTGGCCTCGTCGGCCGTGAGGAAATAGTCGCGCTCGGTATCGGCCTTCACTTTTTCAAGCGGCTGGCCGGTGCGCTCGGCCAGGATCCGGTTCATCTGGTCCTTGGTACGCAGGATGTCCCGCGCGTGGATCTCGATGTCAGTCGCCTGGCCGCGTGCGCCGCCCAGGACCTGGTGAATCATGACCTTCGAATTAGGCAGCGAAAAGCGCTTGCCCTTTTCGCCGGCGGCCAGCAGGAACGCGCCCATGCTGGCTGCGAAGCCGATGCAAAGGGTGGAGACGTCCGGCTTGATGAACTGCATGGTGTCGTAGATCGCCATGCCGGCGCTGACGCTGCCGCCCGGGGAGTTGATGTAGAAGGAGATGTCCTTGTCAGGATTCTCGCTCTCGAGGAACAGCAACTGCGCCACCACGAGGTTGGCGGTCTGGTCGTTGACCTCGCCCACCAGGAAGATCACGCGCTCCTTGAGAAGGCGCGAGTAGATGTCGTACGACCGCTCGCCGCGGCCCGACTGCTCGATCACCATCGGGATCATCCCGAGGGCTTGTGTGTCCTGTGCGCTCATGTATTGCTCCGACAAAGTGCGTGTACTTTACCCAAACGAAATGGGGCTCGTGCGCCAAAGCACAAGCCCCATGTCCGACCAGGGACGCGGCGGCAGGCGCCGCGTCAGACTCAAGCCTGTTGCTGCTGAGCCATCAGTTCGTCGAAGGCCACCTTCTTTTCGGTGACCTTGGCCTTGCCCAGCACGAAGTCGGTGACGTTGTTCTCAATCACCACGGCTTCGACCTCGGCCAGTCGGCGCGGTTCGCTGTAGTACCAGCGCACCACGTCGGCCGGACGCTCATAGCTGGCGGCCATTTCTTCCACGTGAGCCTTGATCTGCTCCGGCTTGGCCGTCAGGTCGTTGGCGCGAACCAACTCGGCCACCACCAGGCCCAGGCGTACGCGACGCTCGGCCTGCGGGCGGAACACCTCGTCGGGGATCGGCGCCTTGTCGGCGTCCTTGATGCCGCGCTGCTTGAGTTCGGCGCGAGCATTCTCGACCATGCGTTCGATCTCGGCTTGCACGCTGGCATTGGGCAGGTCGAGTTCGGCGTTGGCGATCAGCGCATCCATGACAGCCGTCTTGTTGCGCGCCAGCAGGCGGAACTTGACTTCGCGCTCCAGATTCTTGCGGACATCGGCGCGCAGGCCTTCGACCGTCGCATCCTCGATGCCCAGCGACTTGGCCAATTGCTCGTTCACTTCGGGCAGGTTGGCCGCTTCGAGCTTCTTGACCGTGACCATGAAGTCGGCTTGCTTGCCGGCCACTTCGCGGCCGTGATAGTCCTCGGGGAAAGACAGCGGGAACGTGCGGCTGTCGCCCACCTTCAGGCCCGCCACGGCGTCCTCGAACTCCTTGAGCATCTGGCCTTCGCCCACGATGAACTGGAAATCTTCGGCCTTGCCGCCCTGGAATGGCTCGCCATCGATCTTGCCTTCGAAGTCAACCGTCACGCGGTCGCCGTCTTGCACGGTCGAGCCCTGGGGACGCAGGGCGAAAGTGCGGCGCTGGCGGCGCAGGATGTCGATGGTCTTGTCGATGGCGTCGTCACCCACTTCGGCGTCGAGCTTTTCGACGGTGGCGGACGTCAGATCGTTGATCTTGACTTCGGGGAACACCTCGAACACCGCGTCGAAGGCCATTTCGCCTTCGGGGGCGCCGTCCTTTTCGGTGATGCGGGGCTGGCCCGCCACGCGCAGCTTGGCCTCGTTGGCAGCCTGGGAGAAGGCTTCGCCGACCTTGTCGTTCATGACCTCGTAGTGCACCGAGTACCCGTAGCGCTGGGCCACGACACTCATCGGCACCTTGCCCGGGCGGAAGCCGTCCATGCGAACGGTGCGCGCCAGCTTCTTGAGGCGGCTGTCGACCTCGGACTTGATGACGCCGACCGGCAGGGTCAGGGTCATCTTTCGTTCGAGCTTCTCGAGGGTTTCAACATTCACGGTCATTTCCATTTTTCCTTGGGGAGGTTCGTCTCTGCTCTGGTGCGCGGGGCCGGACTCGAACCGGCACGCTCTTGCGAGCGTCAGGACCTAAACCTGGTGCGTCTACCAATTTCGCCACCCGCGCCGGCTGCTTATCGCAAAGACTTCAAGCAGATTCTTCTGGTTGCGGGCATCTTCGCCTGGAAGGTTGGCCATCGACGTGGCACCGACCGGCCGAAGCCGCCCGCGAAATTGGACAACCTGTTATTTTAATCTGCTTCGCAATGACTTCCGGCCGGGGTTCTAGGGGGTTTCCTTGCGAACCCGGAACCAGGCGGCATACATGGCCGGCAGCGCCAGCAGCGTCAGGACGGTGGCCACCACGAGGCCGCCCATGATGGACACCGCCATTGGCCCCCAGAAACCACTGCGAGACAGCGGAACCATGGCCAGCACCGCGGCAGCAGCGGTCAGCACGATGGGCCTCAGGCGCCGAACTGCCGATTCGACGATCGCCTCCCAGGCCGGCACGCCGTTGGCACGATCCTGCTCGATCTGATCGATCAGGATCACCGAGTTGCGCTGGATCATCCCCATCAACGCGATCACGCCGAGCAGCGCCACGAAGCCGAACGGCCGGTTGGAGATCAGCAGCGCCGCCGCCACGCCGAACAGACCCAGCGGCCCGGTGATGAACACCAGCATGGCGCGGCTGAAGCTGTGCAACTGGAGCATCAACAGCGTAAAGACGATGAAAAGCATCACCGGAACGCCGACGACGATCGACGACGATCCCTTGCTGCTTTCTTCCACCGCGCCTGCCACGTCGATGCGGTAGCCCGCGCCGCCGTTGTCCTGCCATTGCGCCTCGAGCTTGCGCAGTTCGGGCAGAAGTTGGTTGGTGACGGTGGCACCTTGCAGTCCCTCGGTCACGTCGCCCTGGACGGTGATGGCGTAATCGCGGCCTTCGCGCCACAACACGCCCGGCTCCCAGCTGAACACCGGCTTGGCGATCTGCGACAGCGGAATCGCCTGCCCCGATGCCGTCGGTACGTAGGCGCTGCCGATGTCCGAGATGGCCTCGCGTTCGTTGGGCGTCTGGCGCAGCACGATGTCGATGAGCTTGTCCCCTTCTCGGTACTGCCCGACGTTGGTGCCGCTGAACATGGTGCGCGAAGCCTGGGCGATGGACTGGCTGGTCACGCCCAGGGCGCGGGCCTTGGCCTGATCCACTTCGAGCCGGATCACCTTGACCGACTCGTTCCAGTTGTCGTTCACGCCGCGCATGTTGGGGTTGGCGCGCATCGTTTCCTTGACCTGATCGGCAAACGCACGAAGCTGCGCCGGATCGCTGCCGCGCACGCGGAACTGAACCGGGTACGCCACCGGCGGCCCGTTGGGCAGCAGTTTGACCCGCCCGCGAACTTCAGGGAATTCCTGCGCCAGCAGTTCGGGGAACAGCTTGCGAAGCCGCTCGCGCTCCTTCAGGTCGCTGGCCAGCACGATCAATTGCGACACGTTGGTCTGCGGGAACACCTGGTCCAGCGGCAGATAGAAGCGCGGCACGCCCGAGCCGACCCAGGTCGTCACCGACTTGACGCCCTCCAGTTCCATCAGCCGCTTTTCCAGCCGCTTGGTCACTGCCTCGTTGGCGGCGAAGGACGTTCCTTCCGGGAACCAGGCATCGACCAGGATTTCCGGGCGGCTCGAGTCCGGGAAGAACTGTTGCTGCACCTTGCCCATGCCCACCACGCCGAGCGCGAACAGCAGAACGGTGCCGCCGATGGTCAGCCAGCGGTGTGCGACGCACCAGTTCACCGTGCGCCTGAACGCGTTGTAGAAGCCTGTGTCGAACAACTCGTGCGGCGGCGCATCCGGCTCGCGCGGCTTGACCTTGAGCATGAGCGTGCCGAGGTAGGGCACGAAGTACACCGAGACGATCCACGACAGGACCAGCGCAGTCACTGTCACCGCGAAGATGGCGTAGGTGTATTCGCCGGTAGTGGAGCGCGCCATGCCGATGGGCAGGAAGCCGGCCGCGGTGATGAGCGTGCCCGTCAGCATCGGCTTGGCCGTGACGTCGTAGGCGAAGGTGGCGGCGCGCTTCTTGTCGTAGCCCTCCTCCAGCTTTCTGACCATCATCTCCACGGCAATGATGGCGTCGTCCACCAACAGGCCCAACGCGATGATGAGCGAACCCAGCGAGATCTTGTGCAGGCCGATGTCCAGGTAGTTCATCGCCAGGAAGGTCACGGCGAGCACCAGCGGAATGGTGATCGCCACCACGAGGCCCGGCCGCATGTCCACGTACCACCCGAAGCGCCCTCCCCTGTGTAGGCCCAGCGAGAGAATACTGACGCCCAGCACGATGACCACGGCCTCGATCAGCACCTTGATGAACTCGTTGACCGAAGTCGACACCGCCACCGGCTGGTCCTGCACCTGCGCCAGGCGCATGCCGACGGGGAGGTGACTGCCGATCTCCGCCGTCGCGGCCCTCAACGACTTGCCCAGCGCGATGATGTCGCCGCCCTTGGTCATTGCCACGCCGAGGGCGATCACCTCGCGACCCTCGTGGCGCACCTTCACCGTGGGCGGATCGACATAGCCCCGGTGCACCTCGGCGATGTCCGACAGCTTGATCTGCTTGCCCGAGCTGCCGCGGATGGGCATGTTGCGCAACTGCTCAACGTCGTTGAACTGGCCGGCCACGCGCACCTGAACCACGTCCTGCGGCGACTGGATCGTGCCGGCGCTTTCCACCGCGTTCTGCGCGCCGAGTTGGGCCAGCACGCCGTTGAAATCCAGGCCCAGTTGCGCCAGGCGCTTCTGCGACACCTCGATGTAGACCTTCTCGTCCTGCACGCCGAAAAGCTCGACCTTCGACACGTCCTTGACCCGCAGCAACTGCTGGCGCACGTCGTCGGCATGCACCTTGAGTTCGGCCGGCGTGAAGCCTTCGGCTTCCAGCGCGTAGATGACGCCGTACACATCGCCGAACTCGTCGTTGAAGAACGGCCCCTGAATGCCCGACGGCAACGTGTAGCGCATGTCGCCGATCTTCTTGCGCACCGTGTACCAGACGTTGGGCACCTCGGACGGCCGCGAGTTGTCCTTGATCTGGAAGATGATCTGGGACTCGCCCGGCTTGGAGTAGCTGCGGATGATGTCCGCATAGGGCACCTCCTGCAGCGTGCGCTCGAGCTTGTCGGTGACCTGCTCGGCCACCTGCTGCGCGGTCGCACCCGGCCAGTAGGTGCGCACCACCATCGCACGGAAGGTGAACGGCGGGTCCTCGTTCTGCCCCAGCTGGAAGTACGCCACGCTGCCCAGCAGCATGAGTACCACCATCAGGTAGCGGGTGAGCGGCGCATGCTCCAGCGCCCATTGCGACAGGTTGAATCCGCGCTTGCCCTCGGGCGCCGCGCCGGTGGGATTGGAAGACGTCATCCGATCGTCCTCAGCGGTTCACGGGCACGGTGGCGATGGCGGCGGCGGGTTCGGCCGGGCGCGCGTATTTGTCCTTGTACAGGCTGACCTTTTGCCCAGGCGACAGCACATGCACGCCTGCGGAAACGACCAGCATGCCCGGCGTGAGGCCGGATGCGATCACGGCTTCGTTGCCATCCGCCGTTGCCACCTGGACCGGCTGCAACTGCACCGTCATGTTGGACTTGTCGAGCACCCATACCGCGCTGCCCTTGCCCTGGGCCGCCTGGCGCAAGGCGCTCGTCGGCAGCTTGATAACTGGGGCGCCCACATGAGACAGCGACTGCGGCCGCGCATAGACCGTGGCGCCAAGTGGCGGCGCCTTGTCCGCGTCGATCGCCACCTTGACGGTGTAGGTGCGCGTGACCGCATCGGCACTGGCCGCCACCTCGCGCACGGAGCCCTTGATCACCGTGTCGCCCTGCTCGGCCCAGCGGCGGACCATGACGGGCGAGCCCAACGGCACTGCATCCACCTGGTCTTCCGGCACCGAAAACACCACGTCGCGTGCGCCGTCGTGCGCCAGCCGGACCACCGGCGTGCCGGCGCTCACCACCTGGCCAGGCTCCGCGTCGATGGACGTGATGACGCCCGATGCGTCCGCCACCAGGCGGGTGTAGCGCGCCTGGTTGCCTTGCGACGCGACTTGCGCCTGCGCCTGTTCCAGTTGCGCCTGTGCAGAGCGGTACGTGCTCTCGCGCCGCTCCAACTCGGCGGCGCTGATGAAGTTCTGCGCCCTCAGTTCACGGTAGCGTTTGAGGTCGGCCGAAGCCAGGTCGCGGCTGGTGGCTGCGGCCACGGCCTGGGCGCGGGCCGCATCGGCTGCCAACTGGTAGTCACGCGGATCGAGCTGCGCGAGCACGGTGCCCGCCGCCACATGCTGACCCAGCTGCGCCTGCCGCTCGGTGATCTTGCCCGCGACACGAAAGCCCAGTCGCGATTCCACCTGGGCCCTCACCTCGCCCGAGAACTCGAGCGCGGTGTCGAAACGATCTGCGCCCACCTCGACCACCTTGACGGCGCGCACGGGTTCGGGCGGGGCCTCGGCCTGCTTGCAGCCCGTCAGACCGACGGCGACGAAGGCGGCCGCGATGACCGGACCCTTGCGCCAAAGTCGATGAGACAAACCTCGAAGGAAAGCAGCGGAATGGTTCGGCACAGTCATGGCGCAAGCCCGGCTAAATGAACAACGGCCGAGCTAATGACCGGCCGGTTAGTAATCTATTGGAAGCGCTTTACAAAGTCAAACGAAGAAACGAGTCTTTCGCACTGAGCCTCGACGCGTCGGCTCACCGATTCCTGCGCGGCAAATGGACGCCGTGCCTACCGCACAATCCCCGCGTGCCCGATCGCTCATTGACCACTCCCGCCGCTTCGTCCGAGCCTGCCGTTGCCGGCGTCCACTACGAGAACTTTCCGGTGGCCTCATGGCTGTGCCCGCCGCAGCTTCGTGCTCCGATCGCGGCCATCTACGGCTTTGCCCGCACGGCCGATGACATCGCCGACGAGGGCGACGCCACCCCCGAAGAGCGTCTGGCCGAGATTGCCGCCTTCCGGCTCGACCTGGCTGCCGCGGCCAGCGGCAAGTCCGACTCCGGTCGATGGCCAGCCGTCTTCCAGCCACTGGCGGGCGCCATTGCGCAATTCGATCTGCCCGAAGCCTTGCTCGCCGACTTGCTCGATGCCTTCAGCCAGGACATTCGCAAGACGCGCGACGGCGCCGCCTACGCCGATCGGGCGGAACTGCTCGACTACTGCGCCCGCTCCGCCAATCCGGTGGGTCGGCTTCTGCTGCATCTCTACCGCATCGACGATGCGCAATCCTTGCGCCAGAGCGATGCAATCTGCAGCGCCCTGCAACTGATCAACTTCTGGCAGGACGTCTCCGTCGACCTGCCGCGCGGGCGCTTCTACCTGCCCCTGTCGGACTGCGCGGCGCACGGACTGTCGCGCGAGGACTTTCGTGCCTTCCGCCCGCTGGGTGCCTCGCTGCCGCCTGCCGCGGCACTCGCGCTGATCGCCGCTGAAGTCGAATGGGCGCGCCAGCTGATGCAAAGCGGAGCGGCCCTCGTCCACCGCATCCCCGGCCGCGCCGGCTGGGAACTGCGACTTGTCGTGCAAGGCGGCCTCGCCATCCTGGACAAGATCCAGGCCCGGCGATTCGACACCTTCTCGCACCGTCCCAAGGTCGGTGCGCGCGATGTCCCGCGCCTTGCGTGGCATGCACTGCGGATGCGGGGACAATCCCGGCACGCATGAATCCAGAACAATACGTCCGCGACAAGGCCGCCGCCTCGGGCAGCAGCTTCTACTACGCATTTCTTTTCCTCCCGCCGCCCCGGCGCGCGGCCATCACCGCCTTCTACGCCTTCTGCCGCGAAGTGGATGACGTGGTCGACGAGGTCAGCGACCCTGGCGTGGCCGCCACCAAGCTGGCCTGGTGGCAGACCGAAGTGGCCCAGGCCTTTGCCGGCAAGCCGCAGCACCCGGTCATGCAAGCGCTCATGCCGCATCGCGAAGCCTTCGGCATCGAGGAGCGGCAATTGCAGGACGTGATCCGCGGCTGCCAGATGGACCTCGAGCAGACCCGCTATCTCGACTTCCCGGGCCTGACCCGCTATTGCCATCTCGTGGCCGGCGTGGTGGGCGAAGTGTCGGCGCGCATCTTCGGCCAGAGCCAAGCGGCGACCACCGAGTACGCCCACAAGCTGGGGCTGGCGCTGCAACTGACCAACGTGATCCGCGATGTGGGGGAAGACGCCATGCGCGGCCGGATCTACCTGCCGGTCAACGAGTTGCAGCAGTTCGACGTCAAGGCCCACGAAATCCTCAATCGCCTGCACTCCGAGCGCTTCGTCGCGCTGATGCGTTTTCAGGCCGAGCGGGCGCATCGCTGCTACGAAGAGGCCCTTGCGCTCCTGCCCGACGCCGACCGTCGCGCCCAGAAGCCCGGGCTCATGATGGCCAGCATCTATCGCACCTTGCTGCAGGAAATCGAACGCGACAACTTCCAGGTGCTGCACCAGCGCGTCAGCCTCACGCCGCTGCGCAAGCTTTGGCTGGCCTGGAAAGTCCAGGCGCTGGGTCGGCTGTGAGCCGGAGCCGGTTCGCCGCATGAGACTCGCAATCGTGGGTGCCGGCTGGGCCGGACTGGCCTGCGCGGTTCACAGCGTGCGCCTGGGCCATGAGGTGCACGTGTTCGAGGCCGCACGCACCGTCGGCGGTCGCGCCCGACGCATCGAGGCCAGCGCAGGCCCCGTGCTCGACAACGGCCAGCACATCCTCATCGGCGCCTACAGCGCGAGTTTGGCGCTGATGCGCGAGCTAGGCGTGGACCCGGACCGGGCGCTGCTGCGCCTGCCGCTGCGCCTGCGCTTTGCCGACGGCAACGGAATTGCCATGCCGCGCCTGCCGGCTGGCCTGGATCTGCTGGCCGGCATCGCCACCGCTCGCGGTTGGTCGGTGGCCGACAAGCTGGGGTTGGTCCGAACCTCCTTGGCCTGGCGCTTCTCGGGCTTTCGATGTGCGCCGACCGCGACTGTGGCCGACCTTTGCCGCCGCCTGCCGGCACGCGTCATGGCTGAGCTGATCGAGCCGCTGTGCGTCTCGGCGCTGAACACGCCGGTCGAGACGTCGAGCGGCCAGGTGTTCCTGCGCGTCCTGCACGACGCATTGTTCGCCGAGCGCGGCGGCGCCGATCTGCTGCTGCCGCGCGTGGACCTCGGGCAGTTGCTGCCCGATCCCGCCCTCGCCTGGCTGAAGGCACACGGCGCGACGCTGAAGCTCGGCCATCGCGTGCAGAGCCTGCGTCCGCAGGGCGCGGGCTGGCAGGTCGATGACGAGCCATTCGATCACGTGGTGCTGGCCTGCGCGGCCTGGGATGCGGCTCGCCTCGTGCATGCCAGCGGCGTGGCAGCGGCGCCATGGCTGGCCGCGACCGAAGGTTTGCGCTTCACGGCCATCACCACCGTCTACGCCGACGGAGCGCGGCGGCCGCTGGATGCGCCTGTGGTGGCCTTGCGCAGCAGTGCGCAGGCGCCCGCGCAGTTCGTGTTCGATCGCGGACAGCTGGGCGGACCTTCGGGCTTGCTCGCCTTCGTGGTCAGCGCGAGCGATACGCAGAAGGCGTCGCTCGAAGAGGCCGTGCTGGCACAAGGCGCGACGCAGCTCGGCGAACCGGGCCTGAGACCGGTGCGCACGGTGATCGAGAAACGCGCCACTTTCGCCTGCACACCTGCGCTGAATCGTCCGCCGGCGCGGATCGCAGACGGACTATGGGCCTGCGGCGACTATGTCGAAGGCCCCTATCCGGCCACGCTGGAAGGCGCCGTCCGCTGCGCCGCGGAGGTGGCTCGGGCCCTGCCGCCTGCACAAGCCCCGGGCGCCCCGCCCGTCTACCAACCCCAGAGGTAGCGCTTGGACGTCCAGCCCGTGACCTTGCCGAGCTTGACCTTGACCCAGTTGCCCTGGCGGCCCAGGGTGCGCAGGATCTCGCCGTACCGGGCCTTGGCCAGCACGCGGTAACTGGTGCCCGGCCCGCTACGGATGTTCAGGCCTTCCACCTTCGCCACATGGTGCGCCTGACGGTTGGTGACCGAGCGGGCGATCCAGCCGGTGTCGCCCTCGAAATCGCGCACCTTGTACCAGCCGCTCTTGTTGCCGATCACCTGCAGCGGGAAGCCCCGACTCAACTCCCACTGAACCTTGTAGCGGGTGCTCGGCCCGGAACGAAGGTGCGCGCCCTCGGTCGCCGTGGCGATCATCTGGGCGGCATGCGCCAGCGTCGCGCCCCACAGCAAGGACATGCCCAGAAGCAGCGGAAAGATCCATCGGGTGGCCAGATTCATGCGTGATTCCTCCTCGTTCGCAATGCAAAAGCCTCGTGTGTTCACATCGAGGCGCGCGAGTTCCCGAGGATCTGAAAGTTTTTCTTGGGGATTGCCCGCACCTGCGGGTCCGGCACTGCCCGCTGCAACGCGATGCGGGGTGCGATTCAGCGGCCGGCGCCGAAGGCGTCCGCCTCACCCTGCTGGGTGCGCACAGGCGTCAGGTTCGCGCCCCAGGTTCCGTTGGCGGGGCCGCGCTGCAATTCGTCGAGGACGATGCTGTGCTTGTCCATGAGGCGATAGAGCGTCATGCGCGAAACGCCCAGTTCGCGCGCTGCATGGGTCACGTTGCGGCCCATGCGGTGCAGGGTATGGCAGATCACGTCGCGCTCGGCGGCCGTGCGCGCCACGTTCAGCGCCACGCCCACAGCCCCCTGCGCAGCTTGCAGGCCCAGGTCGGATGGGGAGATCAGTCGCCGCTCGGTCATGACCACCGCGCGCTGCACGCGGTTGTAGAGCTCGCGCACGTTGCCGGGCCAATCGTGCGACTGCATCGCCTCGAAGGACTGGCGCGAGAAGCCACGGGCCGGCGTGCGGCAGGCGGCCGCGCAGCGTTGATAGAAATACTGCGCGAGTACCGGCACGTCTTCCATGCGCTTTCTCAAGGGTTGCACGTCGAGCGACAGCACATTGAGGCGATAGAACAGGTCTTCGCGGAAACGCCCGACCGCCACCGCTTCGGCCAGGTCGACGTGCGACGCGGCCACCACCCGTGCGTCCACCTTCAGGTTGCGCACTGCACCCACGCGCGCAATCGTCTTCTCCTGCAGGAATCGCAGGAGGTTGGTCTGCAAGTCCATGGGCAGATCGCCGATCTCGTCCAGGAACAGCGTGCCGCCGTGGGCCGCCTCGATCAGGCCGCGACGCTCGGTGGAGGCGCCCGTGAATGCGCCGCGCTCATGCCCGAAGAGCTCGGAATGGATGAGCGTGGGCGCGATGGCACCGCAGTTGACCACCACGAACGGTCCGCTGGCACGATGCGAGCACTGGTGGATGGCGCGCGCCGCCAGCTCCTTGCCGCTGCCGCTCTCGCCGCCGATGAGCACCGGGGCATCCGTGGCCGCCACCTTGCGGATTTCGGCGCGCAGGCGGGTGATCACGGGGCCCTGCCCTTCCATGCCGAGTGCGTCGTTCACATGCATCTCTCGATGGCGCCGGCGGCGCAGAACGGCGCGCTCGCTGGCGTGGTGCAGCCGCAGCGACAGCTCGGCGCCATCGACCGGTTGCAGCAGGTGATCGAAGAAGGCGTCGAGCACCAGATCGCGAAAGGCAGGCACGTTCAGCGCCTGCGCCTCGCACAGGGCGATCCATTCGGTCCCCTCGCGCTCGAGCAGCGCCTCCACCGCTTCGGAGGGCAATGGCAGGTCCGTGCCGACGACCAGCAAGGCCGCCAGAAAGTCACCGTTCGACTGCAGGCGCTGCGCCGCCTGCACGCTTCGCGCGTGGCTGACCGCCCAGCCCTGCGCGACGAGCTGCGCGGCGATGCCGCTGGCATCCCCATCCAGCGTCAGGCACAGAACGTCAGGCGGTTGCATGAAATCGAGGCAGGTTCTTCAGCAGAAGCACGGTCGCGGTTCAGAAGGTCATGGGCATGCGCAGCGTGAGCGTGAGGTCGGGCGTGTCGCGCGTCAGCCCCGCACCGACCGAGACGTTGAGGTTGGTGCGATCACTCAGGCGGAACGAATAGCCCAGCAACAGCGAGGCCAGTTGCGTGCGCACCGAGCCACGCACCTTCTCCCCGTTCTGCTCGGTCGGGCCGATCGAATACAGCTCCACGCCGATCGAGAAGGACGAGCGTTCGTTGATGGACAGGCCCATGCCGAAGTTCATGCCCCACACGTCTCCCGGCTTGACGTCGCCGAGCAGCTCGATCTGATCGTTCAGCACAGTCCGCGTCACGCCGTCACGGCCGAAGTTGTAGGTGTACGAAATGCCACCGAAGAACACCGCCGGGTCGCTCGGATACAGAAACGTCAGGCTCGGCTGCAGCGAATAGAAGCCCGAGCCGGTCGGTGCCTCCAGCGGCAGGCCGGTGCCCGTGGTGTTGCCCAGGCAGCGCGTCACGCAGTCGGTGGGCACCTCGAACGGATCCTTGCCGGTCCGGGTCTTGAACCGAAGTCCGCCGACCACGTAGGGCCAGTTCTCGCGCGCGCTGAACATCTGATAGCGCAGCGCCAGTTCCACATCGCCGATGCCGTTGCCCTTGGTGTCGAACACGTTGTCCTGAGCGGCGCCGGTGAACACCTCGCGGCTGACGGTGGAGTCGGAGCGGATCACGTACGGCAGCTTCGCCTCCACCTCCATCTTGTTGGAGATGCCCCATCGGCCGGTGATGGTCGGCACCATCATGTTGCGCTTGACCTCGCGCACATCGATCAGCCCGATCAGGATCGCCGGAATCACCGTGTAGCCCACCAGTGCCACCCGGTCGTTCGACGAATAGCTGTACTGGAACGAGGGCTCGAAGACGAACTTTCCGCGCGGCGTGAGGATGCTCGGCTCGTCGAAGATCTGCGCCATCGGCGGCGCCGCCTGCTCCTTGGCGGGCGCCACGCCCACAGACACCGGTCGCGCCGCTTCGGGAGCCTGGGCCGCGGCAGAGGCTGCGGTGGCGGCAGCAGCCGCTGCCGCTGCCTCGGCGGTGCCAGGTGCCCGCACGGGTGGCGATGGTTTGCGCGCCTCCTGCTGGGCAGCCTCTGCCTTCTCGGCCGTCTCGCGCTGGCGCGAATCCTGGTCCGCCAGCTGGCGCTTGAGCGTCTCGATCTGGCGCCCCTGCTCCTCCACCAACTGCTGCAACGCGTCCAGGCGCTTCGCGGTCGGCGTGGCATTGCGCCCGCTCTGGGCCCATGCTGGCGTGGCGGCGCATGCGAGTGCCGCGGATAGCGCAATAACTCGCAAACGATCCGGGAATCGTCTGACCATGTCCCCTCGCACTCCTTGTTTCTTCGGCCAAGTGAGGCGGGCAGGTTATGCCTTTGGTATGCGTGACGGAAGATGCAATTTGCAAACAAAGGTAATCACCTCATCGCCAAAATTCATCGACGTCACATGGACGAGACGGTTTCGGTACGAGGCCGATCGCTTGCCACGCGGCGGTGCGCACGACGCGGGCCTTGGCAAACTTCCTCCTCATGGATGAGGTCCCGGTGTCATGTGCCTGTGACAGTCACACCGCTGACACACACTGCCATCGCACCTCCCTGCACCGCCTTGATGCGAGGGAAATCACGGGCACATGCATGGAACTGCGTCCAGTGGATGTGACAGGTGGCGCCGCCATTTCGCCTCAACGGCGGTCTTTTGCGCCGACCGAAAAATAACGAATCGTCCCGCAAGCCGCATGGCGCCTGCGATGCGAAGCGAATGCACACACAAGTACTACATGCTGGCCTCGAAGTTGCAGTGTGGCGCGCTCGATTTGCGTGCATCGCAGATCGAGCTGTTTGCAAACATCAACCTAACCTGGAGCCTTCATGAAAAAGACACTGCTAGCGTCCGCTCTTGCCATGGCCTTCGGAGTTGCCGGAGTGGCGCATGCCACCGCCAACGATCAGACAAGTGGAGATGGAGGGACGAACACATCGACCGACACGACGACGCTGACCGTTTCGCCGACCATCACGGTCACGAAGACGCCGACGACGACGAACACCACCACCAACACCAACAGCGGCTCGGGTGATGCCAATGCTGAAGCTGCACGCTCTGCCGCGCTCAACAACGGCTCGACCGGCACCTTCAGCAATGCCTTCAACACCACCAGCGTGGCAGCGAACAGCAGGCTCGAAGGCACGGTGACGGGCAACACCATCTATGGCCTGGGCAACAACGCCACCAACTACGGCTCGGCCGCAGGCGGCAAGGGCTATGGCGGCACCGGTGGCACCGGCAAGGGCGGCTCTGCTTCGGGCAGCGCTTCCGGCGGCAACGGCGCAGTGGGCAACGGCGGCATGGGTGCAGTCAGTGGTGAAGCCAGCAACGGCGACGCCAGCAACGGCAGCGCCACCAATGGCAGCGCAACGGCCGGCAACGGCGGACGCGGCTCCGGCGGCAACTCCAGCGGTAGCAGCGACGGCGCCGGCGCATGGGCCAACGGCGCGAACGGTGGACGTGCCAGCAGCGCCGGCAACGGCGGCGGCGGTGGCGACGGCGGCGGCGCCATGGGCGCACGCGGCGGCGGCGCAGGCGGCGGTGGCGACACCGGCAGCGCAGCAGCAGGCGGCGGCGGCGACGGCGGCGCGGCTGGCTATGCACGCGGTGGCGGCGGCGGTGACACCGGCAACGCCAACGGCGGACGCCGCAATGGCGGCATGGGCGGTACCAACACCGCAGGCGCGGGCGGCGCGGGCGGCTCCAACACCGGCGGCGCCGGTGCGGCAGGCGGCACGGGCGGCACCAACACCGGCGGCGCCGGTGGCACGGGCGGCGCAGGCGGCACCAACACCGCTGGCGCAGGCGCATCGGGCGGTGCAGGCGGCACGGGCGGCGCTGGCGGCGCGGGCGGCGCCGGTGGCACGGCGACCGGCGGCAACGGCGGCACGCACACGGCAGGCGCAGGCACCGGTGGTGCAGGCGGCTCTGGCACGAACGGCAGCGCGACCAATGGCAGCGCCAGCAACGGCAGCAACACCACTGGCAACGGCGGTGCGGGCGGCAGCGGCAGCGGTGGTGCAGGTGGCGCGGGCAACGGCGGCACCAACACGGCCGAAGGCGGCACCGGTGGCGCTGGCAACGGCGGCATGGGCGGCGCAGGCGGCACGATCACCGTGGACGCCGGCACGTTCAACATGTCCAACACCATGACCAGCGTCGGCCAGTCGGCCGCGGGCGTCATGCTGGCCAGCCAGAACAGCGGCATGGCCTCGTTGGTACAGCAGAGCGTGAACGTTCAGGCCAACCTGACCGTCGGCGCTCCCTGAGCGAGGCAAAGGCTGACTTGAGAAGCGCCGCGCGCACCGTGCCCCGGTGCGACGCGCGCGGCGCGTGAGCCGCCACACCTATGGCGGCGCTCCATCCAGGAGTCGATGTCATGACCCAACGCCTTCGATCGACAGGCGCCTGCCTTGTGATCCTTGCCGCCGGCATCGTGCCGGCTTTCGCGCAGACGTCCGGGGCCGGCCTGGCTGCCGACGCGCCGATGTTCGCCAACCCGGTCGGCGAGGACACCCTCGTCGCCTATCGCGGCGGAGCGCAGGTTCACAACGACATGGTGCTGTCCGGCACCACGGCGGAAAACTCGGCACGCAACGTCTCCACCGGTTCCAATGCCATCGACGGCGGCTCGTTCCAGAACATGAGCGGGCTGCCGGTGGTGATCCAGAACTCGGGGGCGAACGTGCTGATCCAGAACGCCGTGATCCTCAATGTGCAGATGAACTGAGAAAGGCCTGACGTGATCCGTCGTCTTTCGCTCTGCACCGCCTTGCTGGCGGCGTGCCTTCCGGCCGCCGCGCAGCAGGCCTACATTCCCGGGCTGGGCAGCGGCGACTTCGTGCTGCCCATCACGAGCATCAAGCAGGCACGAAGCCGCACCACGCTGATCCAGAAGTACGACTTCAGCTGCGGCTCGGCCGCGTTGGCCACGCTGCTGACCCACCACTACGGCATGCCCACCAACGAGGAGACCGTCTTCCAGCAGATGTATGCGCTGGGCGACCAGGCCAAGATCCGGCGCGAGGGCTTCTCGTTGCTGGACATGAAGCGCTTCCTGGCCGCGCGGGGCTTCCAGGCCGACGGCTTCGAGCTGCCGCTGGACAAGCTCAACGAAGCGCGCGTACCGGCCATCGTGCTGATCAACGACAGCGGCTATCACCACTTCGTCGTGGTCAAGGGCCTGCAGGGCAGCCGGGTGCTGATCGGCGATCCGGCGCGCGGCACGCGGGCCATGGAGCGCAGCGCCTTCGAGGCCATCTGGCCCAACAAGCTGCTTTTCGTCATTCACAACCGCATGAACGAAGCACGCTTCAACGTGGCGGCGGAGTGGCGCTCCATCCTGCGCGCACCGCTGGCCGATGCCATCGACCGAAGCGCCATGAGCGATTTCACCTTGCCCAAGATGGGCCCGGGGGATTTCTGATGGCACGCCTGCCGTTGCAACGTCTTGCCGCGGGCTGCCTGGCCGCCGCGGCCGCCTGGCCCGCGCTGATCGAAGCCGAGCCGCTGGTGCGGCATCAGGAGATCTGGATGGCGGTGAGCGACCGGTCGCTCGATTCGCAGCGCGGCGGCTTCGACCTGGGCGCCGGCCTGTTGGTGAGCTTCGGCATCACCCGGGCGGCTTTCGTCAATGGGGAACTGGTGGCCCAGACGCAGCTCAACTTCGGCCAGTTGGACAAGATCACGCCGATGCAGGCCGCAGAGCTGAGCCGCCAGATGAGCGCGCTCAACCTGGTCCAGAACGGCCCCGGCAACAGCGCGCCCGACACACTCGGGCCCATGGGTGGTACCGTCATCCAGAACACGCTGAACAATCAGAACATCGCCAACCACACGGTGATCAATGCCAACACCAACGGCATGAGCCTCATGAAGGACCTGAACACCGCGACCACGATCACCGACGCGATCGCGCGTTCGGTGGGCGGCCGCTAGGTCGACCTTTCGTCCAGTTACCAGGGCAGCGTGAAGGTCTTGCAGTTGGTGAACGACTTGATCGCCTCCTGCACACCTTCCTTGTAGCCCAGGCCCGAGTCCTTGATGCCTCCGAAAGGCGTCAGCTCGATGCGGTAGCCCGGAACCTCCCACAGGTTGACGGTGCCCACCTTCAGCTCCTTCGCGAAGCGCGTGGCGTCTTCCAGGCGGTTGGTGCAGATACCCGATGAAAGGCCGAACGCCGTTCCATTGGAGATCGCGATCGCCTCGTCGATGCTCCCGAACGTGATGATGGGCGAGACGGGGCCGAAGGTCTCTTCGCGCACGACCGTCATTTCGGGCCGGACGCGGTCCAGCACCGTGGGCGAGTACAGCGCGCCTTCGCGTTGATTGCCGACCAGCAACCTCGCGCCCTGCGCGACCGCTTCGTCCACCAGTTCCTGAAAGCGCAGCGCGGCTGCCTCGTCGATCACCGTGCCCATGTCGTTGGACTTGTCCATCGGATCGCCGAAGTTCCAGGCGCGCGTCTTGGCCACCACCCTTTCGGTGAACTCTGCGGCCACCTTCTCATGCACCAGCATCCGCTTGACGGCGGTGCAGCGCTGGCCCGAGTTCTTGTACGACCCTTGCACGGCCAGGTCGCTGGCCCGATCGAGGTCGGCGTCGTCCATGACGATCAGCGGGTCGTTGCCGCCAAGTTCGAGCACGATGCGGCGATAGCCAGCCTTGGCGGCGATGTACTTGCCGATCGGAACGCCACCGGTGAAGGTGATGAGGTCCACATGCCGGTTGGTGAGCAATTCGTCGGCGATCTCTCGCGGATCGCCCGTCACGACCTGCAGCATCTCGGGCGGCAGCCCCGCCTCGTACAACAGGTCGGCGAAATAGTAGGCGGACAGCGGCACCTTCTCCGAAGGCTTGAGCACCATCCGGTTGTTCGTCGCCACGGAAGGCACCACCTTGTGCGCCACCTGGTTCATCGGATGGTTGAAGGGGGTGATGGCCGTGATCACGCCCAGCAGCGGCTCGCGTGTCGTGATGACCTTGCGCTTCTTGCCATGCGGCGTGAGGTCGCAAGAAAAAACCTGGCCGTCATCGCGCAATGCCTCGTTGGCGCCGAAGTTCAGCACGTCGGCCACGCGGCCGATCTCGTAGATGCTGTCCTTCTTCGACAGGCCCGACTCGCTCGTGATGAGCGTGGAGGCCTCCTCGGTCCGCTCACGGAGCAACGCCGCCGCCTTGTTCAGGATGGCCGAGCGCTCGTAGCGCGAAAGCGTGGGCACGTAGGCCTGCGCGATGTCGAATGCGCGTCGCACCTCGTCCAGGCTCGCCATCGGCGCCGTGCCCACGCGTTCGCCGGTGTAGGGGTTGCGCACGTCGATCGCACGCGCAGTGCGCAGCCGCGCACCGCCGATGCGAAGCGCCTCGGCGCGAAACTCGATGCTCTCCAGGATGGCGCTCATGCTGCCTCTTTCAATGGTGTGCCGATGAAGTTCTTGCCGCGCGCTCCGGTCAGGGCGAAGGCGACCATCCGGTCCGCCTGCTCGTCCGAGACGCCGTAGTCGGCAAAGCGTGTCTTGACGCCCAGGCCCTCGATGAATGCTGCCAGGCGCTGGGGAGCCTTCTCGAGCGGGCCCAGGGCGCGCTCGAGCACCGCATCGCGTTCCGCATCGCGGCCGATTGCCCGCATCAGGACCATCGGCAGCGAGAACGAGCATGCGATGCCGTGTGGCAAGCCGTAGCGCAGCGTCATCTCGTACGAGATCGAATGCGCCAGCGCGGTGCGCGTGTTCGAAAAGGCCATGCCGGCCTTCAGGGCCGCCAGCGCCATCTGACCGCGCAGATCGACGTCTTCAAGACTTTCCATCAGGCGCGGCAGCGCATCGAGGATCTCGTGCACGGCGGCAACCGCAAAGGTGTCCGACACGGGGTTCGCATTGACGTTCCAGATGGACTCCAGCGCATGCGACAGTGCATCCAGCCCACTTTGCAGCGTGACCGATGCGGGCAGCGAGAGCATCAACTGCGGATCGATGATGGCGACGCTGGGCCAGGTTTCGTTCAGGTGCAGCGAATGCTTCTTCTGCGCCGCGCGATCCCAGATCGTGGCCCAAGGCGTGACCTCGCTGCCGGTGCCTGCGGTGGTCGGCACGGCGATGAGCGTCTTGACGCGGGCAGGCCGGAATGCCTGCCCGGCGGCCAATGCGGCAATCAGTTCGTCGAAGCTTCCGGACTCGGTGCCCACCATCAGCGCCTTGGCCGTGTCGATGGCGCTGCCGCCGCCAACGGCGATCAGCACCTCGGCGGATTCCGGTGCTTGCCAGAACTGTTCGTAGAGCGCGCGCAGTTCTGCGACGTCGGGATTGGGCCGGACATCGTCGATGACGCAGCTCAGCGACCCACCCAGCAGCTGCTCCAGCCGCCCGACCAGGCCAAGCTGCCGCGCTTCGGGAAAGGTGACGACCGCGGCCTTTCGGCCCTCCAGCAGCTTCGGCAGCGACGACAGGGCGCCTGCCCCGTACACGCTGCGCACGGGGTTCAGATATTCATGGGACATACAGAGCCTCTAAGTGGACGCAGCGACGGCGTGATTCAGTGCAAGGTCGAAAACGTCGAAGTTGCGCAAGCGGCGATGCGGGGCCACGCCCTGCAGCCGGCGATTGAACAGCAGCGGCACCTTCTGCTCGGAGATGCCGCCATGCGAGCGCAAAGGCACCGTCAGGCCGCTCAGGTCGTGCTTGGCCCCGCTCGTTCCGAGAACCGTCAGGTGATCCCCGATCACCACCAGATCGCCGATGCGGTCCGGCGCCAGTTCGAATCGCTCGACGGCCTGCTCGCGCGTGACCACCATTTCCACGCCGGGCAGTGCGGCCAGGGCTCGGGCCACCTGTTCGCGCGCAGGCTGTTCGACGTAGATGGTGGCGAAGGAGCCGAGTGCGCCGTGATGAACGACGTACGGATCGGTGATCGGCAAGATGACACGGGTGGCGCCCGCGCCGAACCGGCTGTCCAGTTCCTGCTGGAGGTACAGCACGCAGGGATTGCCGGCGGCGTCGGTCTTGGGGCTCATGCCGTGGTCGGCGGTGAGGCCGACCACCGCGCCCAGCGCATCGAGCTTGGCGAGATAGCCGTCCATCATCGCGTAGAAGGCGTTGGCTTCAGCCGTGCCGGGCGCGCACTTGTGCTGCACGTAGTCGGTGGTCGACAGATACATCAGATCGGGCCTGCGTTCCTCCAGCAGGCGCACGCCGGCCGCGAAGACGAACTCGCTGAGTTCGGCGCTGTACACCGACGGCACGGGCATGCCCACCAGTTCAAGGACCTTGTCGATGCCGCATTCCGCCAGCGTCGCCTTGTCCGCCTTCTCGGCGGAAAAGCAGATGCCCTTGAGGCCATGGCCGAGCAGCGTGCGCAGCTTGTCCTTTGCCGTCACTGCGGCCACCATGGCGCCGGCCTCGCCGAATGCCGCCAGCAGCGTGGGCGCCCGCAGGAACTGCGGGTCGTTCATCATCACTTCGCGGTCGGCTTCCACGTCGTAGAAGTAGTTGCCGCAAATGCCGTGCACCGACGGCGGCACGCCGGTCACGATGGAGACGTTGTTCGGATTGGTGAAGCTCGGCACCACGCAATCGGCGATCAACGAACTCCCGTTTGCCAGCATGCGCTCGAAGAACGGCGCCACGCCGGCCTGGATGGCCTGGGTGATGTAGTCGGGCTCGCAGCCATCGACGCACACCACCACGACCGGCGCGCGGGGCTTGGCGTAGTGCCGTCCATTGGCCTGGACGGTTTCGGCATGGGGCGACATCAACGTGCTCCTTTCTGGATCCAGGCACGCAGCCGGGTCGATACGTAGTCGGCGACCATCACCATGGCGATGATCACGAGGATGCAGGTGGCGGTGTCCTGGTACTGGAACAACTTCATGCTGCCCACCAGCTCGAACCCGATACCGCCCGCGCCCACCATGCCCAGCACGGTCGCCTGGCGCAGGTTGGTTTCGAAGCGGTAGAGCACGACGGCGATCCATGCGGTGATCACCTGCGGCAGCACGCCGAAGATGATGGTCTGGATCGGGCCCGCGCCGGTGGCGCGCAGCGCTTCGATCGGGCCCTGGTCGATTTCCTCGATCGACTCCGAGAAGAACTTGCCTAGCATGCCCGCGCCGTGTACCGCCAGGGCCAGCACGCCGGGGAACGGGCCGAGCCCCACGGCAGCCACGAAGATCAGCGCCAGGATGATCTCGTTGATGCCGCGCGTGACGTTGAACACCTGCCGCGTGAACTGGTAGACGACCATGTTGGGCGTCAGGTTGCGCGCCGCGAAGAAGCACACCGGCACCGCGAGGATCACGGCCAGCAGCGTGCCCCAGACGGCGATCTGCACCGTCTCGATGGCGGGCACGATCAGCTTGTTGATGAAGCCCCAGTTGGGCGGCAGCATCCGCGAGAGAAAGTCGCCGATCCACGGCAACCCCTTGGCCAGCTCGCTGAAGCTGACCTGCGCGCCGGTGGCGGCCCACCACAGGACGGCGACCACGGCCAGGCCGGTGGCGATGCGCGGCAGCCAACCGAGCGAGCCGCCTGGCTTGGCCACCATGAAGGTGTAGGAACCGATCTGCATGGTCAGGCCTCTTCCAGTTCAAGGTGCCGCAGGGCCGGCGCTGGCGGCGAGCGCAGGGGCGATGCGCTGCGCGAGTCGCCTTCGTCAAGCCCGGGGTAGATCTTGTGAAGCACGTCGCCATTGAGCTGATCCGGCCCGCCCTCGAAGACGATGCGGCCGCCCGACACGCCGACGATGCGTTCGCCGAATTCGCGTGCGTAGTCGATCTGGTGAAGGTTGCACACCACCGTGATGCCGAGCTCGCGACTGGCCTGCTTGAGGTAGTTGAGCACCGTGCGCGAGGTCTTCGGGTCCAGGCTGGCCACCGGCTCGTCGGCCAGGATGATCTTGGGCTGCTGGGCCAGCGCACGGGCAATGCCCACGCGCTGCTTCTGGCCGCCCGAGAGCGTGTCGGTGCGCAGCTCGGCCTTGTCTTCCAGCTCGACGCGGCGCAGGCATTCCAGGGCGATGGCCACGTCCTTGCGCGGAAAGATCTGCAGCCAGGACAGCACCGAGGGCACCGCACCGAGACGGCCGGTCAGCACGTTCTTCTGCACCGACAGGCGGGGCACCACGTTGTAGTGCTGGAAGATCATCGCCACCTGGCAGCGCAGCCGGCGAAGGCTCGCCGCATCCGAACGGACCGGCTGGCCATCGATGCGGATGTCGCCGCTGGTCGGCTCGGCAAGCCGGTTGATGCAGCGAAGCAGGGTCGACTTGCCGGCGCCCGAGGGGCCGAGCACCACCAGGAATTCCCCTGGCTTCACGTCGAGGTCGATGCCCTTGAGGGCATCGAAGGCGCCGTAGCGCTTGTTCAGGCCGCGGATCTCGATCACTTCATGGCCTTCAGGTCGAGGTGGAGGATCGAGGCCGTTTCGCGGATGACGTCGTAGGCCTTGTCGTTGGTGGGATGGAAGCCGTTGAGCATGCCCTGGTCCGACCACGGAATGTCCTTGACGTCCATGAACGCGGCCTGCACGCGCTTCTTCAACTCAGGGTCGAGGTCCTTGCGCCAGACCGTCGGGGATTCGGGAATGGGGTCGGACTTCCAGACAACGACCAGGTCCTCCCGCTTGGCCAGGCCCTTGGCGATCGCGGCGTCGAGGATGCGATCGGCAATGGCCACCGCATCCACCTTCTTGTTCTGGACGGCCACCGCGTTCGAATCGTGGGAGCCGGAGAAGATCACGCGGCTGAACTCCTTGTCGGGATCGAAGCCTGCCTTGATCAGGCCCGCCTTGGGGAACAGGTGGCCCGAGGTGGAAGTCGGATCGACGAAGGCGAAGGTCTTGCCCTTGAGGTCGGCGACGTTCTTGATGCCGCTGTCCTTGCGCGCGACGATCAGCGAGTGGTAGGAGGTGCGCCCGGCCTTCTTGGTCTCGGCCACGGCGAAGGCTTCGATGGGCGCGACGGTCGTGCCCATCACATAGGAGAAGGGGCCGAGGTAGGCCACGTCGAGGCGCTTCGAGCGCAGCGCCTCGATCACGCCGTTGTAGTCGGCCGCCACGAAGGGCTTGACCGGCATTCCGAGCGACTTGGAAAGCATGTCCATCATCGCCTGGCTGTTGGCGATCATGGCGCGCGAGTCCTCGGAAGGAATCAGGCCGACCGACAGCACGTTGGCGGCTCGTGCAAGGCTGCTGCCCAGACCGGCCATCGGGGCGCCCAGCACCACCGGTGCGTAGGCAAGAAGGGTACGACGCTTGAGTTTCATCGATGTCTCCAATTTGCGGAACTGAGGGGTCCGTCACTTTGTGCGCATCGCTCGCAGGCCGCGATGCGTGGTTGCACTGTCGTGCTTTCCCCTCTATTCAGCCAATTCAACTTTTGAAGACTATGTATCGATGAAATCTATAGGTTGGGCGGGATAACGCCAACCCGCCGCTCAGATGAAGCGCTTGCGCAGCCGGGCCGACGCCATATCGATGAGCGAGACAGTGACGACGAGGATCAGCAGCACCGCGCAGGTCTGCGCGTACTGGAAGCTGCGGATGACCTCGTAGAGCACCACGCCGATGCCACCGGCGCCCACCATGCCGACCACCGAGGCCGAGCGCACGTTGGACTCGAAGCGGTACAGCGTGAAGCTCAGCCACAAGGGCAGAACCTGCGGCACCACACCGTGAATCACTTCGACCAGGCGGTGCGCGCCGGTCGCGCGGATGCCCTCCACCGGCCGCGGATCGATGGCCTCGACCGCCTCGGAGAACAGCTTGGCCAGCGTGCCGGTGGTGTGCACCGCCAATGCCAGCACGCCTGCGAAAGGCCCCAGGCCCACGGCCACGATGAACAGCATGGCGAACACCATCTCGTTGATGGCGCGGCAGGCGTCCATCAGTCGGCGCAAGGGTTGATGCACCCAGGCCGGCGACACGTTGGACGCGCACAGCAGGCCGGCCGGCACGGCAGCCACGACCGCCAGCAGCGTGCCCCAGATGGCGATGTGCACCGTCACCAGCATCTCGCGGGCGTAGATGCGCCAGTCGTGAAAGTCCGGCGGGAAGAAGTCGCTCGCGTAGGTGCCGATGTTGGCCGCATCGCGCACCAGTGCGAGCGGTCGGATCTCCGCGCCTTGCCAGGCCCAGGCCAGCACACCCAGCACGGCTGCCCAGGCCAGGTAGCTCAGCAGGCCCGGCCGCTCGCTGGCGGCCCGCTCGCGCAGGCGCTCCAGCGAGGCGGCACTCGGTGCGCGCGGCGCGCCGGCCGCGATGGTGTCGATGCCCATGACGCTCACAGCTTCAGGGCAGCCAGCCTGCCGTCGATGTCAGCCAGGCGCTTCGCGCGGGTCGCATCGTCCAGCGCGGCGTCGTGCTCGACCTTGCTGCGCTCCTTGAACAATTCGAGTTGCCGGATCGGGATCAGCTGATCGTTGTCCGACGCCCTGAAGCCACCGTAGTTGTAGATGTTCTTGAGGATCGCCTTCTCTTCCGGGTCGCTCTTGGCGTAGTTGATGACGAAGGTCTTGAGCTTGGCCTTGACGGCGGGGTCGAGGTCCTTGCGCCAGACGAACGGGTCGCTCGGGATCAGCGGGCTTTCCCAGAGCACGCGCAGCTGGCTGGCCAGTTCGGGCTTGCTGGCCTTGAGCTTGTCGATTTCCTCGGTGTTGTTGGTGGCAACGTCGATCTGCTTGGCCAGCACCGCCTGGATGTTGGCGCCGTGGCTCGCATTGCGGATGGTCTTGAAGGCCGTGCGGTAGTCGATCTTGTTCTTGGCGAACAGGTAGAAGGTGGGCACCAAAAAGCCCGAGGTCGAGTTCGGATCGCCGATGCCGAAGTTCAGGTTCTTGCCATTGGCGAACACGTCGTCGAGCGACTTGAGCGCGCTGTCCTGGCGCGTGATGAGCAGGCCCTTGTAGCCGAACGTGCCGTCCGCATACATCACCTGCGCGAACACCTCGCCGTTGGCGCGGTCCACCGCCTCCATGGCCGACTTGTTGCCGTACCAGGCCACCTGGATCTTGTTGAAGCGCATGGCCTCGATCACGCCGGCGTAGTCGGGTGCGTAGAAGGACTTGACGGTCAGGCCCGTCTTCTTCTCCATGTCGCGGAAGAACGGCTCCCAACGCTCGCGCTGGGTGGAAGCGGTGTCGGTGGCGATGATGCCGAAGTTGATCTCCTGCGCATTGGCAGCGGCGGCGGAGGTCACGACGAGTGCGGCGATGGCAAGGCTTCGAAGCTTGTGCATGGTGGGTTCTCGTGGAAAGAGGGTTGAAGGAAGGTCGGCGGGGGGGGTCAGGCGGCAAGGGCCAGCGGGGCCTCGCCCAGCCACGGGCTGGCGGGTCTGTCATCACGCTCGCCGAGCAGGTCGGCCGCAGCGGTTCCGTACAACTGCTCGAGAAAGCCGGGCGTGAGCGCTTCGCTTGGGCCGTCGTAGACCAGCGCGCCATCGCGCAGCGCCACCACACGTTCGCAATAGCGCTTGGCCAGGGCCACGTGGTGAAGGCTCACGATCAGCGTCATGCCGTTGTCGCGGTTGAGTGCGGCCAGTTGCTCCATGACCCGGGTGGTGGACTGCGGGTCCAGCGAGGCGACGGGTTCGTCGGCCAGCACCATCTCGGCGCCCTGGACGAGCACGCGCGCAATGGCGGCGCGCTGCTGCTGGCCGCCGGACAGCGTCGAGGCGCGCTGGAAGGCTTGCGGCGCCAGGCCGATGTCGGCGAGCGCGTCCAGCGCACGAGCCTGATGCGCAAGCCCGTAGCGTCCCAGCACGGCGCGCCACAGCGGCGCTTCGGCAGCCAGACCGGTCAGCACATTGCTCATGACGCTCAGGCGCCCGACGAGGTTGAACTGCTGGAAGATGACGCCGATGCGTCGGCGCAAGGCGCGGATCTCGGCACTGTTCCTGCCTCCGGCCTGCAGCACTTGTCCGAAGACTTGGATGCGGCCGGTGCCGGGATCGGTGGTCTCGAGGCCGCACAGGCATCGGATGAGCGTCGACTTGCCCGAGCCGGAGGCCCCGAGCAGCGCCACGCGCTCGCCGCGGCGCACCTCCAGGTGCACATCGCGCAGCGCACGATGGCCGCCATAGGTCTTGTGCACGCCTTCGGCGCGCAATACGACAGGGTTCATGGTGAAGTGGGTTGCCGCGCGATGCACGGACCAACGGGTGGGCGGAACATGCCGGCGAGTATTTGGACCGCACATGACCGATCGGTGACAAACGGGCCTTCACCGCCCATATTGCGCATACAAGCTTTTTGGACCAGCTATTGATCCAATCTATAGTTCGGCCGGGCAACTACCGAGGACCCGTTCATGCGCCTGACTCAGCTGCGTTCATTTCATGCGGTCGCCACCACCGGCACCTTCACGGGCGCGGCGCAAAGCCTGCATGTCAGCCAGCCGACGGTGACGACGCAGGTGGGGCAGCTGGAGGCGCTGTACAAGGTCGAGCTCTTCCACCGGACCGGAAGGCGCGTGCGACTGACCGAGATGGGCGAACGGCTGCTGCAACTGTCGCGGCAGATCTTCGACCTCGAAGCAGAGGCCATCCAGCTGCTGCGCGAATCGGGTGAGCTGCGGTCGGGGCATCTGCGCGTGGCCGCCGTCGGGCCTTCGCATGTGACGCGGATGCTCGTGGCGTTCAACCAGCGCTATCCGGGCGTCAAGGTCTCGGTGACGACCGGCAACTCGCAAGACGTGCTGGACCGGCTCGCGGACTACAGCGCGGACATCGGCGTGCTGGCGCAGGTGGCGCGTGACAGGCGCTTCGTCTCGGTGCCGTACAGCGAGCATCCGGTGGTGATCTTCTGCTCGTCCGAACATCGCTTCGCGCACCGGCGCACCATCCGCACGTCGGAGCTGGAGGGCGAGAGGCTCATCCTGCGCGAGTCCGGATCGACGACGCGAAAGGCGATCGAGTCGGTGCTCAAGGCGGCGAACGTCACGCCCGACGTGGTGATGGAAATCGGCAGTCGCGAGATCATCCGCGAGGCGGTTTCCCAGAACCTCGGTGTGGCGGCTGTCTCGGAGGTGGAGTTCGTCCCCGGGCCGGGCCTGCACGTCGTTCGCCTGCGCGACGCGCAGGTGCAGACCTATGCGCACGTCGCCTGCCTGGCGGAGCGGCGCGACACCGCCATGGTGCGCGCCTTCTTTCAGACGATCGGCATGGACGCCTAGCGCGCCCATGCGCTAGATCAGGCGCCCGGCGCGCCCAGCGCCTTGCACAGCGCATGCAGGTCGGGCACCACCAGGTGTGGTCGCCTTTCGTGCTCCCAGGGCCGCGCATCGCGCACCAGCCAGGCTGCCTGCATGCCGGCCTCCAGCGCGCCCACCACGTCCAGCGCTGCATCGTCACCAACATGCAGCACCTCGGACGGGGCCACGTCGAGCGAAGCTGCGGCGGCATGGAAGATGGGCGCCGCCGGCTTGCCTTGTCCGAACTCGCGCGCGCTGAAGGCGCCCTTGAACCAGTGGCCCACGCCGGTTTCGTGAATGTTGGCGTTGCCGTTGGAGATGGCCACCATCGGATAGCGTGCGGCCAGCCACTCCATGGAAGGCAGCACGTCCTCGTAAAGCGTGACGCGCTGCCGCTCGGCGAAGAAGGCCTCGAAGGCGGCGGGCGCGAGCGCCGGGTCGTCGCCAGCGCGAAGCAGCGCCACGCGGATCGACTCCCTGCGCATTGCGCTCATGTCGTGCATCCATTGGGGGTTCTGCGCCTCGACCTCCTGGCGGATCTCGCGCAGCACGCCGGGCGTGAGCAGCATCCGCGCCGTGCCTGGCGCGCGCTCCTCGAGCCAGCCGTGCAGGACCTTCTCGGCACGCTCGATGGTGGGCCAGATCGGCCACAGCGTGTCGTCCAGATCGAGAGAGATGGCGCGGACGCGGGATGCGTCGAAGGGCTCGGGCGTTGAAAGTGAAGACGAAGCCATGCACGAGAATAGCGCATGGCCTTTCGCCCCGAACCCACTCAACCCACCTCCTCCAACGCCCTTCCCCGCACCGCGGTGCTGTGGTGCAACCTGGGTTCGCCCGACGCGCCGACCGCCAAGGCCGTGCGGCCCTACCTGGCCCAGTTCCTGTCCGACCAGCGCGTGGTCGAACTCCCGGCCGCACTGTGGCAGCCCATCCTGCGCGGCATCATCCTTCGCACCCGTCCGGCCAAGTCGGCCGCCAAGTACGCCAGCATCTGGCTGCCCGAGGGCTCGCCGCTCAAGGTATGGAGTGCGCGCCAGGCCGTCGCCTTGCGCGGCCTGCTCGATTCACGCGGCCATGCGGTGCAGGTTCAAGAGGCGATGCGCTACGGCCAGCCGGCCATCGGCGCCCGGCTCGACGCGCTGAAGGCCGAGGGCGTCCAGCGCGTGCTGGTGCTTCCGGCCTATCCGCAGTATTCCGGCACCACCACGGCCAGCGTGATCGATGCGGTCAACGACTGGTCGCGGGACATTCGCCGCCTGCCCGAGTTCCGCTTCGTGGCTGACTATCACGACGACCCCGGCTACATCGATGCGCTGGCCCACAGCGTGCAGCGGCACTGGCAGGCCAACGGCCGTGGCGACATGCTGTTGATGAGCTTCCATGGCGTGCCCGAGCGCACCGCCAAGCTGGGCGACCCTTACTCGCAACAATGCATGGCCACCGCAGGCCTGCTCGCGCAGCGGCTTCAGTTGTCGCAGTCGCAATGGCGCGTGAGCTTCCAGTCGCGCTTCGGCAAGGCCAAGTGGCTGGAGCCGTCGACCGAAGCCGTGCTGCACGAACTGGGCGGCCAAGGCACGCACCGCCTCGACGTGATGTGCCCGGGCTTCACCAGCGACTGCCTCGAAACGCTGGAAGAGATCGCGATGGAAGGCCGCGACACGTTCGTCGCTGCCGGCGGCCGGGAGTACCGCTACATCCCCTGCCTCAACGACGACGCCGAATGGATCGACGCGTTGGCCGCCATCGCGCAGCGGCACATGGGCGGCTGGCCCACGCAGCGCACGGCGGCCGGTGGGGACGCTGGCGCAGGCGCCGTGCCTAAGCCAGAAGCGCGCTGATCGCCTGGTCCATCTGCGCGTATTCGCCTTCGCCGAAGTGCCGGCGGCGCACGCGCCCGGCCTGGTCGACCAGGTAGAAGGCAGGCCAATACTGGTTGCGCCATGCCTTCCAGGTGGCGAAGTCGTTGTCCTGCGCCACCGGAAAGCGAATGTCGAAGCGCCCCAGCGCGGTCTGCACGTTGGCCGCCAATTTCTCGTAGCCGAATTCGGGCGTGTGGATGCCCACGACCACGAAGCCGCGCGCCGCATACCGGTCGTACCAGCGCACCACGTGCGGCATGGTGTTGGCGCAGTTCACGCAGCCGAAGGTCCAGAAGTCGACCAGCACCACCTTGCCGCGCAAGCTCGCGAGCGTGAGCGGCGCCGAGTTGAACCACTGGCCCAGGCCGGTGAACTCCGGCGCGGCCCCCAGGTCGGGCAGATCGGGCCCGGTTGCGGCGCGCGCCGACCAGGGGCTGGCCAGTGCACCCGCAGCCAGTGCGATGGAAAAGCTTCGGCGATCGATCGAGGTCATGGTCAGAGTCCTTGTGAGATGGCGGGAAGAAACCGCAGTGCCCAGGCGGTAAAGACGACGTCGTACTGCAGGAACATGGCGACGGCCGTTGCAACGACCAGCAGCCCAAGCCCGCGCTGGATCGCGCCCAGGTGCTGCGCCAGCCACCGTGCCCTCGCGCTGGCCCATTGGCCGCTGTAGGCCAGCAGCAGCATCGGCACGCCCGCGCCGACTGCATAGGCGCACAGCACGACGGCCGCGCGATGCGGCTCCGGCTCGGTCGCCAGTGCGACCAGCACCAGGCCCAGCGCCGGGCCGGCGCATGGCGTCCACACCGCGCCGAGCGTCAACCCGATCAGGAACGCGCCAGGCAATCCAGTGCCGACGGGCCGGGTGCCCAAGGGCGCCAGCGCGCGGCCAGCCGCCGCAAAGGCCCGCTTGAACGGCGCGCGCCAGAGCATCGACAGACCGAACAGCAGCAGGCCTGCAATCGCCAGATTGCGCAGCGCCTGTGGCGACACGCCGGCGATGTGGTTGAACAAGGAAAAAGCCAGCGTGACGCCGGCGAACGCGGCAACAAAGCCGGCCACGATCACAAGCGGCCGCCCTCGCCCGGCCGTGCCCACCGAGCCGCCCAGGATGACCGGCAAGGCGGGCAGCACGCAAGGCGCGGCAATGGTGGCCACGCCAGCCAGGAAGGCAATGGCGATCTGGTTCGACAAGGCAGGCAGCGGCAACAAGGCCGTGAGGCAAACCGAAGGCGGTCCACCTGCCTATTCGTTGGCGACGCCCTTCAGGTTACGCGCCGCCCATGCTCTGGCCGTTGCGCCACGTCAGCCCACCGGCTTCCAGAACGGGCCCAGGTAGTCCGGCTTGCCGAGCGGCACGCCGCTGTGGCGCAGCACGTCGTAGGCGGTGGTCACGTGGAAGAAGAAATTGGGCAGCGCGAACTGCAGCAGATAGGCCTGCGCCGCGAGTTGCAGCTCTTCGCCGCGCGCCTTGATCGTGACGATGCGGTCTTCATGGCCGTCGATCGCGCCGCGCTCGACGGTCTTGATCCAGGCGATCGTCTTGGCAGTGCGTTCCTGAAGTTGCGCGTAGGTGGTCTCGTCGTCGGCAAAGACGGGCGCCGTCAGGCCCGCGATGCGTGCGGTGCCGAGCTTGGAGGCGTCGCTCGCCGTCCGGATCTGCCCTGTCAGCGTGAACATGTCCGGCGCGAGGCGCGCCTCCACCAGCGAGTCGGGATCGATGCCGGTGGCCTTGGCATGGGCCAGCCCCTTGTCGAGGACGTGCGCGAGTTGATGAAGACCGCGCAGGAAAACCGGCACGGAAGCGTCGAATAGAGAAATCGCCATCGAAAGGGCTCCAGAACTGAGGCAGCGGCGATTGTGGAGCGCCTCTGGAAAGTCTGCTTGCCGCGCCCGCAGCTGCTTCCTCAGCCGCCAGCCGCCCGGATGAACGCCTCGATCGGCTCCACTTGCTCGGGCACGTTGAGCGCCGGCGCATGCCCGCAGCCGGGCACCTCGATCACCGTCAGCGCGCCGCGCTCGCCCGGGCCGCGCTGGCGCATCTCCTGGATCGTTTCCGGCAGAACCAGGTCCGAATCGACGCCGCGCAGGCAAAGCACCGGCACATCGATGGCGTCGTAGTGCGACCAGATGAGGTAGTCGTCGCCTGGCCCGGCAAATTGCTGGACCATCGCCGGGTCATAGTGCGGCGTGACGCGGCCGTCGGGCAGGCGGCGCGTCGACGTCTCGGTCAGGCGGCGCCATTGCGCGTCGCTCAGCCAGCCATAGGGCTTGTAGACGGTGCGGAAGAACGCTTCGAGCTCGCACACGGTGTCGAAGGCCGGTGGATTGCCGGCGTAGGCGCGAATGCGTTCGATGGCCGCCGGCGCCAGGGCCGGCGCGTTGTCGTTGAGCACCAGGCTGGCGATGCGCGCCTTCATGCGCGGCTCGAACATGCCGCCAGCGCAGACAGTGCCGATCGCGCCGCCCATCGACGTGCCCACCCAATGCACCCGTTCCAGTCCGAGGTGCTCGCACAGTGCGTCGGCAAGGCGGGCATAGAAGGCCAGGCGGTATTCCTGCGCCGGCACCGGGCTCCACTGGCTCAGGCCGCGGCCGATGGTGTCGGGGCAGATCACGCGGAAGCCGGCGCCGGCCAGGTGCAGGGCCAGCTCGTCCATGTCGCGCCCGGTGCGCGCCAGGCCGTGCCACGCGATGACGGCGGGCGCATCGGCGCCGCCCCATTCGACCCAGTGGATCTCTCGGCCGGCAAGCCGGGCGTAGCGCGATACGGGGGAAAGGCTGGACTGGCTCATGACGCGGCCCTTGCACGAAGTTTGCCGACCACGCCGGTCGGGAAGTAGTAGACCGACAGGACGAACAGCACGCCCAGCCACAGCAGCCAGCGGTCCGGCGACAGCACGGCCGCCAGCCAGGGCAGCGATGCCGAAGCCTCGCTGCCCATGCGCAGCAAGTCCTGCAGATAGCTTTGCGCCACCACGAAGAGCGCCGCGCCGATCACCGCGCCGTAGATGGTGCCCATGCCGCCGATCACCACGATCAGCAGCACGTCGACCATGATCTCGAACGACAGCGAGGTGTCCGGGCCGTTGTAGCGCAGCCAGATCGCCAGCATGCAGCCGGCCAAGGTGGCGAACAGGGCCGAGAGCATCGACGACACCGTGCGATACACCACCACCCGATAGCCGATGGCCTCGGCACGGAATTCGTTCTCGCGAATCGCCTGCAGCACGCGGCCGAATGGCGAGTTGACGATGCGCAGCATGGCCAGCACCAGCACGACGGCCACCACGAACAGCAGGTAGTAGCACAGGAGGCGACCGTCGAGCGAAGCGCCCAGGAAGGGCTCCTCGGCGAACTCGAAGCTCGGCGAGATCAGTTCGGGCAGCTTGAACGACAGGCCGTCCTCCCCGCCGGTGAACACCGAGAGCTGCGAGGCCAGCGTCTGGAAGGCCGCCGCCACTGCCAGCGTGATCATGGCGAAGAAGATCGCCCTCACCCGCAGCGAGAACAGGCCGATGGCCAGCGAAAGCACGAGCGAAAGCGCAAGCGCGCAGGCCACGCCGACGCCCATCGACATCCAGGTCGGCCCCAGGCGCGTGGAAGCGATGGCGATGCCGTAGGCCCCGATGCCGAAGAACATCGTGTGCGCGAAACTGACGATGCCCGTGTAGCCCAGCAGCAGGTCGAAGCTCGCCACCAGGACGATGAACACCAGGATCTTGGCCGCCACGTTCAACGCCTTGACGCCCGGGAACGCAAACGGCGCGACCAGCAGCGCAAGCACGATGGCCGCAAGAATCACCGCCAGCAGTCGGCTGCGTGGCAGGTCGTGGGAAATGAGTCTGCTCAACATGTTCGGCTCGCTTCAGCGGTTGACCACCGGGTACACGCCCTGCGGACGCCAGAGCAGCACCACCACCATCAGCGCGATGGTCGAGAACTGCGTTGCCGCCGGCAGCAGGAAGCCCACGTAGTTGTTCATCAGACCCACCAGCAATGCGCCGATGAGCGCGCCGCCGGTCGAGCCCAGGCCGCCGATGATGATCACGATGAAGATGAGCACGTTCACCTGCGCGCCCATCTGGGGGATGAGGTTCTGCTGGAACAGCCCCCACATCGTGCCGCCCAGGCCGGCCAGCGCACTGCCGGCCACGAACACGCCGATGAACAGGCGGCCGATGCGGTAGCCCAGCGACTCGACCATTTCGCGGTCCTGCACGCCCGCACGGATGAGCAGGCCGATCTTGGTCCGCGCCAGGGTCCATGCCATGAGGCCGAACACCGCCAGGCCCACCACCACCGCCAGCAGGCGGTATTTGCTGATGGCGGCATCCATCACGAAGATCGACCCGCGCAGCGCCTCTGGCAAGGGCAGCGGCAATTGGGCGGGGCCCCAGATCACCTTGATGATCTCCTCGCCGATGATCATGCCGCCCATCGTGATCAGGATCTGCTTGAGATGCTGGCCATAGACCGGTCGCACGATCAGCCGCTCGAACGCCAGGCCGACGGCGCCGGCGACCAACATGGCGACGAGCATGGCCGGGAACACGGCCATCAGGTTGAGCAGGAGCGACTGGGAGCCGGTCCAGTCGCCCATCAGCGCCAGCACGCTGCTGGCCACGAAGGCACCCAGCGCGATGAACACGCCGTGGCCGAAGTTCAGCACGTCCATCAAGCCGAAGACCAGCGTCAGGCCCGAGGCAATGATGAAGATGATCATGCCCATCGCCAGCCCCGCCACCGTCAGCGTGAGCCAGGTGGAAAAGGAGCCGGTGAGCGGCAGCGCCACCAGCGCCAGCACGGGCGCCAGCAACAGCGGCTTGTAGTCGATGTCGCGAAACATGGTTCGGGTTCCTGCGGCGCCGCCTGCGTCCGGCGCCTGGGTAGTGGCCGGCGCGTTCACAGTGCCAGCCCCAGCAGTCGCTGCTGCAACTGCACGTCTTCCGAGAAGGCGGCCATGCGACCGGCGTGCACCAGACGCCCGTTGTCCATCACCGCCACGTGATCGCCCAGCCGCTGGGCGAAGTTGAGGTTCTGCTCGACCAGCAGGATCGTCACGCCGCGCGACTTGAGCTCGGCGAACGCGTCGATCATGTTGTTGATGATGGCCGGCGCCAGGCCCTTGCTGGGTTCGTCCACGATCAGCAATTCGCGCGGCTCGACGATCGCCCGCGCGACCGCCAGCATCTGCTTCTGCCCGCCCGAAAGCTTGCCGGCCGGATGGTTCCAGAACTTCTGCACGGCCGGAAAGAGCTGGAAGATCCACTCGAGCCGCTGCGTATCGATGTCGTCGGCCGTGCGGGCGGCGCGCGCGGCCAGCAGCATGTTCTCCTTGACCGTCAGGTCCGAGAAGATGCCCATGTTCTCCGGCACGTAGGCAATGCCCAGTTCTGCGATCTGCGGCGTGCGCAGCCGGGTGATGTCGCGCCCGGCAAAGCTCACCTTGCCTTGCGAGGCCTGCCACAGGCCCATGATCGTGCGCAGCGTCGTGGTCTTGCCGGCGCCGTTGCGGCCCAGAAGCATCGTGAGTTGGGCGCGCGGCACCTGCAGGTCCACGCCATGCAGGATGTGGTACGCACCGATGTGCGTATGCACGCCTTGCAGGTCGAGCAGCATCTCGCTCATGCGGCCTCCTTCGTGCTCACGCCCAGGTAGGCTTCCTGCACCACCGGCGAGGCAATCACTTCGGCCGGCTCTCCATCGGCCACCAGCGTGCCGTTGTGCAGCACGATGATGCGGTCGGCCAGTTCGCGCACCACGTCCATCTTGTGCTCCACCAGAAGGATGGTCTTGCTGCGGTCCTGCTTGAGCTGACGGATCAGATCGAGGATGACCGGCGCCTCGGCCGCGTTCATGCCCGCGGTGGGTTCGTCGAACATGAAGACCTTGGGCTCCAGTGCGATGAGCAGCGCCACCTCCAGCTTGCGCTGGTCGCCGTGCGGCAGGCTGGCCACGGCGTCGTGTTCCCTCGCCTTGAGGGCCACCTGGGTCAGGATCTCGTCGGCGCGGGCCACCAGATCGCGGTGGTCGCTCCAGATGCTCCACAGCTTCAGCCCACGCCGGTGCGTGCCATCTCGAGTGGCCTGAACCGCCAGGCGCACGTTTTCCAGCACCGTCAGATGCGGGAACAGGTTGGTCAACTGGAACGCGCGTCCGAGTCCCGCTCTTGTGCGGGCCGACGGCGCCATTCCGGTGAGCGACCGCCCGTCCAGCGACACCGTCCCGGCGCTCGCCTTGAGCTGCCCCGAGATCAGGTTGAAGTACGTCGTCTTGCCTGCGCCATTGGGGCCCACGATGGCCGTCAGCGTGCCCGGTGCGAAGCTGCAGGACACGGCGTTGACCGCCACGTGCCCGCCGAAGCGAATGGTCAGATCCCTGGTTTCAAGCATGAGTGTTCCCAGCGCCGACTTCGTCGCGAGGAAGAGAAAAGTGGAGTTGCGCCGGATTCACCGGCAAGCGAAGCGAAGCCCTTCGGCACGCCCGCGGAACCGGCCTTGCCGGACCACGGGTCGTGCCCCGCCTCAGGGCGCCAGCGATCGATCTATCGCTTGTTCTTGATCGGGATGTTCATTTCCTCGGGCTTGATCTCGTGAACGAGTTCAGGCACGCCCCAGGCGAACGCCGGGTCCACCTTGATCTTGAAGTGATACATGCTCTGCATGGCCTGGTGGTCTTCCTTGCGGAAGGTCATCTTGCCCTTGGGCGTATCGAAGCTCATGCCTTCCATGGTCGAGATGAGCTTGTTGGTGCTGGTGTTGCCTTCGGTCTTCTTCAGCGCGGTGACCACGGCCATCGCGGCGGAGAAGCCGCCGGCGGTGAAGAAGTCCGGCGGTGCCTTGAACTCCTTGTAGTGCGCCGAAACCATCGCCTCGTTCACCGGGTTCTTGGGGATGCCGAAGTAGTAGTAGGTGGCGCCCTCCATGCCCGGGAAGCGCTTGTAGGCGGCCATGGCCGGCAGGATGTTGCCGCCCGAGCCCACCTCGATGTTGTAGCGGCTCTTGAGGTCCGCATCGGCCAGCGCGTTGAACGGGTTGGTGGCACCCGCCCACACCACGGCAATGATCTTGCGGCCCGGCTTGTCCTTGAGCGCATCCACCATGCGGGCAATGCCGGCAGTGAAATCGGTGGTGGCCGGCGGCAGGTATTCCTCGTGGACGATCTTGGCCTTCTTCAGCGCGTCCTTGAAGGCCTTCACACCGTCGCGCCCGAACGCGTAGTCCTGCGCCAGCATGACGATGGAGGTGCCTTCCTTGTCGACGGCCACGGCGTTGCTGATGGCGTCCTGGCTCGAATTGCGGCCGGTACGGAAGATGTACTTGTTCCACTTGTCGCCGGTGATCGAATCGGCCACGGCCGGCTCGACCAGCAGGATCTTCTTGTACTCCTCGGCCACCGGCAGAAGCGCCAGCGCCACGCCCGACGACGTGGGGCCGATGGCCAGGTCAGCCTTGTCGTCGGAATAGGCCGCTGCCAGCAGCGACTTGCCCAGGTCCGGCTTGCCCTGGTCGTCCTTCTCGATCACCACGATCTTCTTGCCGCCGACGGTCATGCTGCCGCCGGTGGCGTATTCCAGACCCATCATCAGGCCGATCTGGGTCTGCTTGCCATAGGCCTCCAGCGGGCCGGTCTTGCTGTAGACGTGGGCGATGCGGATTTCCTTGTCCGCAGCAGCAGCCGGAATGGCGAAGGCCGACATGGCCAGAGCACCGACCGCGGCAGCGGTGGCGACGAGTGAACGACGTTGCATTGCTTTGTCTCCTTTTGCAATCGATGACCAAATATTGCACAGTTCGTGCCAAGTCATCGAGAGGGGAGAACTACCCGGTTTTCACTGCGGAGTGCGCGGATTCAGCCGGATTGCAAACAACTGTGTTGCATGATCTACGAACACATGTCTGCTTTTCATGCAGGGTTTTCCAGACGATCGTAGAGCGTGGCGCGAGAGATGCCCAGCAGCCGCGAAGTCGCCAGCTTGTTGCCCCCTGTCGCCTCCATGGCTGCAGCGATGGCGCGGCGTTCCAATTCGGCCACCTGCTCGGTCAGCGGGCGCAGCAGCAAGGCCTGCGCCTCGGCTTCGTCGTTCGGCATGCGGGCGTAAGCAGGCGGCGCCGCCTCGATCTGCTCGACCCCGCTCTCGCGCATGATGCGTTCGAGCTGCGCCGCGTCGATGCGTTGCGAATCGCTGCGCATGGCCAGTTGTTCCAGCACATTGCGCAGCTCGCGGATGTTGCCGCGCCAATGTTGCGCCGCCAGCAGCGCGAGGGCATCGGGCATCAGCTCCGGCGGCGCTTCCCCGCTGCGCAGCGCCATGTCCTCCCCCAGGACCTCGACCAGCGCCGGGATGTCGGCCCGTCGCTCGCGCAAGGGCGGCACCTTCAAGGGCAGGACGTTGAGGCGGTAGTAAAGGTCCTCGCGGAACCGGCCTTCGCGCACCAGCGCCGGCAGGTCGCGCGAGGTGGCCGCGATCACGCGGGCGTCGAAGGGCACCAGCACGTTGGAGCCGAGCGGCTCGATCTCGCCTTCCTGCAGCGCGCGCAGCAGCTTGGCTTGCAGGCCCGGCGGCATGTCGCCGATCTCGTCCAGGAACAGCGTGCCGCCGTCGGCCAGCTTGAACTTGCCGGTGCGCCCCTTGCGGTCGGCGCCTGTGTAGGCGCCGGGCGCGACGCCGAAGAACTCGGCCTCCAGCAGCGTGTCCGGCACGGCGGCGATGTTCAGGCTGACGAAGGGCCCGTTCGCACGCGCGGACGCCGTGTGAATCGCATGGGCCAGCAGTTCCTTGCCGGTGCCCGTTTCGCCAAGCAGCAAGACCGGGCTGGACGACTGGGCCGCCCGACGCGCATGACGCTTCACGTCCACCGCGGCCGGACTGCTGCCGACGAAACTCGCGAAGGTGTATTTGGCGCGGCGCTGGCCGTCGGGCAGTTGCCGCAGCAAGGGGTTGGCACGCTGGGCGGCCAACTCGCGCCGGGCATCGTCCAGGTCGCGCTGCAGCATCGCGAACTTGCTGATCAGCGGTTGAAGCGTCGTCTCCGGATGGTCGAAGAGCACGATGCCGATCGCACCGATGACTTCGCCCAGCCCATCGCCGCCCTCGCCCTCCTCGTGCAGCGGAATGCGGCTGACCACGAACGTGCCGGCCTTGTTGGTCAGCAAGTCGATCAGGATCGGCTTGCCGGTTTCCAGCACCTGACGCATCTGCGTGTTCGGAATCACCTCCTCGACCATCCGCCCGAGGAACTGGTCGACCGAACTGAACCCCAGGGCCGGAAGGAAACGTTGATAGCCCTCGTTCACCCAGACGATGCGCCCCGTGCGATCGACCAGGAACATGCCCTGGCTGATGCTGGAGAACAAATGAAACATGGAGCGGGACGCGAGTGCGTGGATGGCACTGGCGTCGAGGGGTAGCGGTCGAGGGCTGGGCATGTGGGGCGATTCTAGGAACTGCGGGCGGCAGGCGCCGGCTGGATGCCGTCCGACGCACCTGTGCCGCAAAGGCAGGACGAGCCGCCTTCACACACTTTAATAACCATCAATTACATGAGCAATTATATAAATTGATGTTAATTTGCCGGCTATTTGTTAATACTTTGTCGCCAGAATCATAATATCTTGCCACTCTATAAAAGCGTGTCTAGACTCGCCCCCTCACGGCTCGCCACCCAAGAAAATTCGAGTCTTCGCGATATCAAGTTGGTGATTAGGGATATTCCAAATGACGCTCGACGAGCGCGCGGTCGGCCGAAGTAACAATCTCAATCTGCTTCGTCTGATCGCAGCCTGGATAGTCCTGGCCAGTCACAGCTTTGTCCTTGCAACGGGGGATATTCATGCGGAGCCTTGGCAAACCGTCCTTGGCACCACGCCTGGCGGCATCGCCGTCGATGTCTTTTTCGTCATCAGTGGATTTCTTGTCACCGGAAGTCTTCTTCGCTCCAAAAGCATCTGGGAATTTGCAATTGCACGCGCATTGCGCATCTATCCCGCACTCTGGGTGTCGCTGCTGCTGACCGTCGGAATCATTGGAATAGGGTTCAGCGCCGAACCCACCAGCCAGTATTTCACGCAGCTTCAGACGTGGAAATATCTGCTGAAAAATGCGCTCATGGTCGCAGGTGCCGAGGCCGATTTGCCCGGCGCATTTTTCGACAACAAGGCGCCTGCCGCCGTCAACGGATCACTCTGGACACTCCGGCATGAGTTGCGCCTGTACGCGTTGCTCGGAATTGGCTGGCTATTTCTGGCCGTCACCGCACGGCATCGTCATCACGATTGGATGAGGCGGGCGAGCTTGGTCATCGCCATTGCGTTGATCGTGGCAAGCCTGCGCTCGCCGCAGCATTCGACGTCCCCGGAAATCCTGAAACTCGCCGTGATGTTCTGCAGCGGCATGGTTTACCAACTGTTCCGATCGAAGATTCCACTTTCACCCATGCTTTTTGGCGCAGCAAGCATTTTTCTGGTGGGCGGCGCCATGAATTCGCCAATGGTTTTCAGGTCCATCTACCTGTTCGCCCTGCCCTACGTGACTCTTTTCATCGCGTATTGGCCTGCCAACAAGGCCTTGTTGAAATTCAACGAAATGGGCGACTATTCCTATGGCATCTATATCTATGCGTTTCCCATCCAGCAAATGCTCATGGCAACCATGCCGACACTTTCGGTCTGCGCGCTGACGGCTGCCGCAACGTTCTTTTCGGTGGTCGTGGCCATGATGTCCTGGCATTTCATCGAAGAGCCGGCAATCCTGCAAAAACACCGTCTGACCAAAAAGATCAAGCCAATGAACAAGCTTGCATCGATTCACCCTTTAAATCAACCCTCGGCTGAAAACGGCAATCAATGAAAAAACTCTATGCTGCCGCAGCGTGCGCGCTTCTATTGACTGCCCTGTCGCCTGCGCAATCGAAGGAATGGCGCGTCGGCAAAGGCACGAGTTACAGCCTCGCCGATATCCAATATTCGCTGAAGGCCCAGATCAAACCGGGTGACGTCATCCTCATCACGCCGGGCACCTACGGCGCGGAACCCACCCTCGGATACAACTCTCTGGCCATCAACGGATTTCAGGGCACGGCAAGCAAGCCGATCACGATCAAGGCGGCGAGCAGTACGGCCATGCCTCGCCTGATTGAGGGGATCAGCGTCTTCAACTCGAAATACATCGTCATCCAGCATCTGGATGTCACGCGCAACAACCGGGACACGGCCGCTGCCGCGATCGCCGTATCGGACGGTAGCTCCTACGTCAAGCTATACAACCTGAGCGTGCACAGCGCCTTTGTTGGCGTTTCCTTCGCCGATCCGGGACCGGGAAACTCGATCCAATACAGCCACATCGTCGCCAATGACCACCACGGCATCGCAAGCAAGATATCGGACGATAAAAAGGCAGCCAACAAGCCGATCAATGCCGGCGATGCATCGACCATCGAAAACAACCTTGTCGAAGGCAATGGGGGCCATGGGATCGATATGGAGGCCTCGTACTGGCAGATCCTCAGGAACCAGGTTCTCAACAACGGCCAAGCCTATGGCGGCACGTCCGGCATCCATCTCTTCCGAGTCAACGATCGCCCTGACGACGATCCAGATTGCGACAACAACGAGATTCTTTACAACTATGTGGCCGGACAGAAGGATGAAACGCTTTCCGACGGCAACGGCATTCAGATAGACCACTACTGCGACGGCAACCTGGTCGCGTACAACGTCCTCAAAAACAATGCCGGAGCGGGCATCAGTCTCTTTGTCGGCAAGAACAACGTCATTTCATCCAACACGCTCTACCACAACGCCACCGATAAGAATCGAGTTCCCTACGGCGCGCACCGCGCAGAAATGATTCTCGCAAGCCAGCCAAGCATCTGCCCCAATGACGTCAACGGCACCTGCATTCTTCCTTACGCCCAAATCTCGCCGAACCGAAGCAGCTGGAATTTCATCTACGACAACATCGTGGCTACCAGCGATTCGGATACCAACGGCATTTATGTGACGGATGACTTCAAGGATCCGCAGCGCAACACCAACTTCCTGTACGTCAATTGGTACAGCATTCAAGGCAACGGCGCTCCGCTGCGCTGGGGCAACGAATTGGTCAGAGATGTCGACGCGAAGACCACCACAGGAAATCTTGTTGCGCCGGTTCGTTTCGTCAACAGCGCAGCCACCGACGGCACGGGTTTCAGCTTGGCTGCCGCGCCTCCGAACGGCAATCCCGGATGGGCGCCAGTGCCGCCGCGTGCGGACATGGCGGGCAAATTTCCCCTGCCGGTTGGCACGGGCCTGACTTCGTACTGGGGAGCCTTTTACTTGTGCTCCAACAGCGTATGCGCCAGCAACTAAGGCGCGCCAAAGCGCGTGATGGTCAAGCCAAGGCGTGGTCTCTCGCGTGGCGCACGGTCGCCGCGGGCGCGATCACGTTGATGGCGACCACAGGCCAGGCGCGCGAATCGACGGCCCGAAGCGAGTGCGCGCGGCCTGAAAAGTTGGTCGTCATCGGGAACAGCCTGACCAGGCATCCGCCCAGCGCGCAAGTGCAATGGCCCAACGATTGGGGCATGGCGGCATCGGCCAAGGAGCGCGATTTCGCGCATCTGGTGGCATCGGCCCTGCGCCTGCCGCTGGAGCTTCGCGCCATTCCCGAGTTCGAATCCGCTCCGTCGCAGCACCTCCATCGCATCCCCGAAGTCACCGCCAACGTCGACGACAAGACGCTTGTCGTGGTCGGACTCGGCGACAACGCCAAGAACGAGACGGCGGCCGAATTCGTCAGCAGCTACGGCAAGCTTCTGAAGGCTGCCCACGGCCTGCGCCTGGTTTGCATGTCGACCTGGTGGGGCAACGCTGCTCTGGATCGACAGATGAAAAAGCAATGCGAGGACGGCGGGGGACGCTTCGTGGGCATTGGAGATCTGCGCCAATCTCCGCAAAACCCCGACCAGCAGTCCGGCCCGCAGTACGCCATTGCCGCGGTCAACGACCACCCCCATGACTGGGGCATGGCCCGCATTGCCGAGCGCGTGGTCGCCGCATGGCGTGGCAGCGAGGAAAAAGCCGGCTGTCAGCCGGCTGCGCGCACAGCGCCCTGAAGCGTCAAGTGGTCAGCTTGGCCAGGCCGTCGCTCACGTCCTGCGCACTGCCAGGGCGGACCACCCGGGCGACTTCCTTGCCGTCTTGCAGGAACACCAGGGTCGGCCAGAGCTTGACGCCGAAGCTGCGGCCCAGCGGACGGCCGCTTCCGTCCTCGACCTTGATGTGCCGCAGCCCTGCCTTGTCGGCCAAGGCTTGCGAGATCAGTGGCTGCGCCGCGGCGCAGATGCCGCACCAATTGGCCCCGAACTCCAGCACCGCAGCGCCTTGCAGGCGGTCGATGTCGGAACGTTCGGGTTGCTCGGCGGCGTAGGGTTGGGTGCTCATGCGGCAACCTTAGCGCAGAACGAAGCCCACGCGGTTCGGGGGTGATTCGATCATCACGTTCCCTGCGGCACGGCTTGCCCCAGCGTGGCTGACGACCCTTCCTCCGGCTCAGGCTGCACCGGAAGCATGTCCCCCCACTGCGCCACGCTGTTCGCCAGCGCCTTCATCAGGTCGTCGGCCATGGCCTGCAACAGCCGTCCTTCCCGGGGGTTGAGAACGCGCGGTTCGTTGTCCAAGAGGCACAGGGTGCCGATGACATGCCCGCCTTCCGCCCGCAGCGGCGCGCCGGCATAGAACCGGATGCCTTTCTCGCGCAGCGCGGCGTTGCCGGCAAAGCGCATGTCCTTGGAGACATCGGGCACGATCACCGACTGGGCGTTGGCCACCACGTGCCCGCACAACGAGACGGTTCGATCGATCTCCATGTCTTCGCCACGCACGGTCGGCTTGCCCGAGCCGCGCGGCCAGGCCAGCTTGCCCCACGATCCGCCGATCTGCTGGCGGCTTTCGTCGATCAGCGAGACCATGGCCATCGGCATGTCGAAGATGTCGGCCGCCCTTTGCGCAGCGGCATCGAACAGCGGCTGCGCGCGCGCGTCGAGCGCACCGCTGGCGCGCAGCGCCTGCAGCCGCAATGCATCGGCCTCTGGGACGATGGCCTCCATGAAGCTTTCGGAAAGGCGCGTGCCCATCAGGTCGGAGATGCGCACCACCGCCTCGTCGATGCCACCCACGATCGCGTCGGCGCCCAGCGATTCGGCCGCGTCCTCGCCACGCAGTTCCGGCGACGCGTTCCACAGGCCCAGCACGATCTTCACCTTCGGCCAGCGGCGGCGCAGGCGGCGGCAGAAGTGGCGTGCCTGAATCTCCGGCTGGGGGCTGAAGTACGAGAGGCAGACGCACTGCGCGTCGTGCAGATCCAGACCGTCGATGTGTTCGGCGGTGAGCGTGCTGGCCGCCCGCCAGCCGGCGCCCTGACCTTCGAGCGACAGGGCATGGCCGAGCATGCGCGCAGCGATGTTGTCGACCTCCCACTTGCCGCCGATGCACACCACGTGCGGCGCGGCGTCGCGCACCGGCGCGGGGTGCTCCTCTTCCAGATCGTCGATCAGCGCATACATGCCCGTCACCACGCGATGACGATGCTCCGCCGTGGCAACTCGTCCGTGGTCGATCGACGACATGCGCAGAACCTGCAGCGCCGTCTCGTTGTAGAAGGCGGTGACGCTGCCCTTGTCCACCTGTTCCTCCGCCAGGTCGCCGGCCTCTTCCACGTCGCCGGCGATCAGGCGCTGGTAGATGCGGGTGGGCGTATCCAGCGCCGGGTGGCTTCCCAGCAGCACATCCAGAAAATGCAGCCGCGGCAGATAGCGCCCGATGACCAGCAGGCAGACCGTCAATGGCGTCGACATGATCAGCCCGATGGGCCCCCACAGCGCCGTCCAGAAGATGGCCGCCACGATCAGCGACAGCGCGGACAGGCCAGTGCTGGCGCCATAGAGCCAGGGCTCGACGATGTTGTTGCTGACCAGTTCGAGCACCACGATCAGCCCGATCGTCCAAAGCACCATCGACCAGCCGGGGTCGACCGCGAACGCCAGCGCGATCGGGAATGCCGCCGAGATCATCGGCCCGACATAAGGCACGAAGCGCATCACCGCGGCGATGGCGCCCCACAGCATGAATCCAGGCACGCCGATCAGCCAGAGCCCGGCGGCCATCGGCAAGCCGTAGGTCAGGTTCACGACGAGCTGCATGCCCAGGTATCGGCTGATGCGGCGCGCCGCCTCGTCCATCGCGTCGGTCGATCGGTGAACGCTGCCGCCCCACAGGCGGACCAGTCGGTCGCGCAGGTCCAGCCGGTCCAGCAGGATGAGCACCACAAAGACCAGCACGATGCCCGCCGTGGCGAGCGGCCCGCTGGCCTTGTTCACCCCGTTGATGAGCTGCTCCATGGGCGAAGGCGTCCGCTCGGCGATCACCACGCGCTGGGGCGGCGCCGGCGCAGCCTGGGGTGCGGGTGCCTCTTTCTCGACCTCTTTCTTCACGGTATCGAGCGTCCTCATGGCGCCATCGAACATGCCCGGCTTGTCGAACGCGGCGCGCAGATCCCGCAGCTTGTGGCGGATGTTGGTCTGGTAGGTGGGCAGCTGCGCGCTCAACGCACTGACCTGGTTGCCCAGGAAGAGCCCGCCGAGGCCGAGCATGCCCAGCACCAGCGTCACCACCAGGATGACGGCCGGCGCCCGGGGCAGCCCCCAGCGCTTGAGGCGCACCACCACGGGGTCGAGCAGAAAGCCCAGCAGGAAGGCCAAGGCCAGGGGAATGAGAATGTCGCGCCCGAAATACAGCGCGGCAATGATGGCGGCGCCGGTGAGCAGTCCGGCCATGAGCTTCAGCTCGGGAACGAGCGCGGCCAGGGCGGCCAGCGGATGCGTGGATGCGCCGGGCAAGTCACCCAGCGCCGGCGGCAGCGTGGAACTCCTCGAATCAGGCCCGGCGTCTTGCGCACGTGGGCGCGCGTCGGCATCTTTTGTGGTCATGTTTGCGGCGCCCGGCGGCGCAATTGGTGCGCGTCGAGCCGACACTTTGCCGTCACAACGGTGCAGCGCGGGTCGTCCGCGCCCGCAACGTCGCGTAGGCGCCGGCCGTCATCCGCGGCCTTTTGGCCGCCTTGCCAGGAACCGCCGGAGGATCAGCCGATGGACATGAGCGACGCGTTGCCGCCGGCGGCGGCCGTGTTGGTGCTCACGCTGCGCTCCGCCAGCAGGCGCTCGCCCACATAGCGCGACCGGCCGCTCGCGATGTCGCCGCTGGCCAGGCCCTGAACGCCGACGATCGGGCCGTCGCGCGACGCCACGCGCTGGTTGAGCGCGCGCAGCGCATCAGGGTCGCCTTCGAACATCACGGCGTCGAAACGGGCCGACTCCAGCGCATCGTCGGCCACGAAGGCGCAGGTGGCGCGCTCGGCCTTCGTCAAGCTGGCGACGAAATCCTGCGCCACGGGCCCGTCGAGCCACAAGGCACGGTTGCCCAGCGGATGCAATGTTTCCCACTGCGCTCGCGCGCCTTCGGCCGTGGCCGCCACGCACAGCACCGTGCCGCGCGGCACCAGGCTGTAGACATTGCGCTCGCCGGTCGGACCGGGCAGCACCTGGGCCTGGCCCGGCTGCGCCGCTGGCGCGGGGCCCGCCGCCAACAGGCGGTGGAGGTAAAGCGGCCCGCCCGCCTTGGGGCCGGTGCCCGACAGTCCTTCTCCACCAAAAGGCTGCACCCCAACCACGGCGCCCACCACGTTCCGGTTGACGTAGACATTGCCAGCGTGGATGCGCGAAACCACCTGCGCGATCGTCTCGTCGATGCGCGTGTGCAGGCCGAAAGTCAAGCCGTAGCCGGTGCCGTTGATGGCGTCGATCAACTCCGGCAGGCCGTCGCGCTTGTAGCGCAGCACATGCAGCACGGGGCCGAAGACTTCGCGTTCGAGCTGCGCGGGGCTGTCGATCTCGATCAGCGTCGGGGCGACGAAGCTGCCGTGCACGCAAACCTGCGGCAGCGGCAGGCGCTCGACCTGGCAGCCGGCAGACTGCATGGCCGCCACGTGGCGCTCGATGACGTCGCGCGCGCCGTCGTCGATCACCGGGCCGACGTCGACCGAAAGGCGATCGGGGTTGCCCACCGCCAGTTCGCGCATCGCGCCGCGCAGCATGGCAAGCAGCCGGTCGGCCACTTCCTCCTGCACGCACAGCAGTCGCAATGCCGAGCAACGCTGGCCGGCGGAGTCGAACGCGGACTGAAGCACATCCAGAACCACCTGTTCGGCCAGCGCGGACGAGTCGACCACCATCGCGTTCTGGCCACCGGTTTCGGCGATGAGGGGAATGGTGTGGCCGTGATCGTCCAGACGCGAGGCCAGCGTGCGCGAGATGTGGCGCGCCACCTCGGTCGAGCCGGTGAACATCACGCCGCGAACGCGGGCATCGCCCACAAGACGCGCGCCCACGGTCTCGCCTTGTCCGGGAAGCAATTGAACGGCGGCCGGCGGCACGCCGGCTTCGTGCAGCAGGTCGATCATGCGCGCTGCCACCAGCGGTGTCTGCTCCGCCGGCTTGGCGAGCACCACATTGCCGGCAGCCAGCGCGGCCGCCACCTGGCCGGTGAAGATCGCCAGCGGGAAGTTCCAGGGGCTGATGCAGGTCACCAGGCCCAGCGGGCGGCTGGGCGCTCCGCCCAGTTCATCGCGCGCCTGCGCCGCGTAGTAGCGCAGGAAGTCGACCGCCTCGCGCACTTCGGCGATGGCGTTGTTCAGCGTCTTGCCGACTTCGCGCACGATCAGGCCGAGCAGCGGCTGCATCTGCGCTTCCAGCGCCTGGGCAGCGCGCTCCAGGCATTCGGCACGCTGTTCGACCGGGGTCGATTGCCAGATGGGTGCCTCGCCCGCGGCGGCGGCCAATGCCTGTTCGACTTCTTCGGGCGTCGCCTCGATCACATGGCCGACCACGTCGCGCCGGTCGGACGGGTTGCGCACCGGCTGCGAGCGCCCGTCGTCCCAGGTCGTGCCGGTGGGCGCGGCGCGCCAGGCCTGGCCCGTGCCGCCGAGCAGCGCGGCCGACAGCGATGCGAGTCGCTGTTCGTTCGACAGGTCCAAGCCCTGCGAATTGGCGCGACCCTGCCCTTCGCCGTTGCAAAACAGGTTGACCGGCAAGGGTATGCGCTCGTGCATCGCACCCACGGGGGTGATGCGGGAGGCCGCCTCGACCGGATCGGCGATGAGCGATTCCACCGACACCTTTGGATCGGCAATCTGGTTGACGAAGGACGTGTTGGCGCCGTTTTCCAACAGGCGCCGCACCAGGTAGGCCAGCAGCGTCTCGTGCGTGCCCACCGGCGCGTAGATGCGGCAGGGCCGCGCCAGCTTGCCTTCCGACACCGGGCCGGTCACCTCTTCGTAAAGTGGCTCGCCCATGCCGTGCAGGCACTGGAACTCGTACTGGCCGGGGTAGTAGTTCTGGCCCGCCATCTGATGAATGGCGGCCAGCGTGTAGGCGTTGTGCGTGGCGAACTGCGGATACACCTGCTGCGGCGCTGCCAGCAGGCGACGCGCGCAGGCCAGGTACGACACATCGGTGTGCACCTTGCGCGTGAAGACCGGATAGTCCTCCAGCCCATCGACCTGAGCGCGCTTGATCTCGCTGTCCCAATAGGCGCCCTTGACCAGCCGCACCATGAGCCGCCGACCACTGCGCTGTGCCAGCTCGATCAGGTGATCGATCACGTAGGGGCAGCGCTTCTGGTACGCCTGAACCACGAAGCCGATGCCGTTCCAGCCCTGCAACTGCGCGTCGAAGCACAGCGCTTCGAGCAGGTCCAGCGACAACTCCAGCCGGTCGGCTTCTTCAGCGTCGATGTTCAGGCCGATGTCGTAGCGCCGCGCCAGCAGCGCCAGTTCGCGCACGCGCGGCAGCAGTTCGGACATGACCCGCTCGTGCTGGGCACGGGCATAGCGCGGATGCAGCGCCGACAGCTTGATCGAGATGCCCGGCCCCTCGTAGATGCCGCGGCCCGCACTGGAGCGGCCGATGGCGTGAATGGCCTGCTCGTACAGCGCGTAGTAGCGCTGTGCGTCGTCGGCCGTGGTCGCGGCCTCGCCGAGCATGTCGTACGAATAGCGAAAGCCCTTGGCCTCGTACTTGCGGCTGTTGGCCAGCGCGGCGGAGATGGTCTCGCCCGTCACGAACTGCTCGCCCATCACGCGCATGGCCATGTCCACGCCCTTGCGGATGAGCGGCTCGCCGCCCTTGCCGATCAGGCGCGACAGCGCGCTGCCCAGCGACTTCTCGCTGCTCGTGCCGACCAGCTTGCCGGTGAGCATCAGGCCCCACGTGGCCGCGTTGACGAACAGCGATGGCGAGTGGCCCACGTGCGAATGCCAGTCACCCTGGCTGATCTTGTCGCGGATCAGCGCGTCGCGCGTCGCCCGATCGGGAATGCGCAGCAGCGCCTCGGCCAGGCACATGAGGGCCACGCCCTCCTGGCTGGAGAGGGAGAACTCCTGCAGCAAGCCTTCGACGCCACCGGTCGCGCGCTTGTTGCGAAGCGCCGTCACCAGCTTGTGCGCCAGTTCAGAAGCGCCCTTGGCCTGGGCCTGAGGCAGGCGCGCCTGGGCGATCAGCATCGGCACGCACTCTTCTTCCGGACGCCGGTAGGCCGCGGTGATCGCGGCGCGCCGGACCGACTGCGGCGCCACCGATTGCGCAAACTCCAAAAAAGGTTGCACCATTGGATTGGGCTCGAAGATCTGGGTTGCACCTTCGAGGTTGGCCGGGCCATCCAGCGCGCTGCCCAGCTCGCCCGCGCCGAGCACGCGGCCTGCGATCAGGCCCCCTTCCACACGCTCGATCGCACCCAGGACGGCTTGCTTGATGAACCAGTGTGGCGTGCGACCGAGGGCTTCCGCCGAGGCACGCAAACGGTTGCGAAACTCCTCGTCAACCTTGATCCCGAGTGTGGTGAGGCCCATGTCTGCCGTCCGTGTTTGATTGGCGGCGACTATAACCGAAGGTGCAACCCGTAGAAAAGAAAGGTGCAACCCATTGCGGATCCGCTCAAATCGGTCCTTGCCGTCCGATCAATGCGCGGGTTTGCGAGGGTGCTCGAAGAAGAAGCGCAGCATCTCCTCGGTTGCGTCTGGGCCGGACGCGTCGGTGTACGAGCCTTGTGGACTGCCGCCAAACCAGGCGTGAGATCCGCCGTGCACGACCCAGTGCTCAGCCAATACGCGCCCGTCTGCATGGCAATGCAAATGTCGCGTGGCATGGCGCCGCCCTGCCCCCTGTACATGCTCCGTTTCGCTCGGCTCGACCTGGCCGGTCGCCGAAAACACCACGCTCGCGCCGTTCCTTGCGTGGACCGTCGAGTCGGCATCGCCATGAAAAACGATCGTCGGAACGCCGCTGCCCCCGCCTGCAGCGGGTTTTGGACTCGCCGTCGCGCCCTTCATGGCAGCCAATGCGCTGGGCAGGTCGGCCGCAGCATTGGCTGCCAGGCCGGAATGCACACCGACGGCCGCAAACAACTCGGGGTACAGCTCGCCGACGATGGCCGCCATGGCCCCGCCTGCTGACAGCCCGGCCACATAGACCCGATCGGCATCCACACGGTGCCTTGCCATCACCTCGCGCGTCATCGCCGCGATGAGGCCCGGCTCGCCACGGTCTCGCTGCTGGTGCGTGTGCTTGAACCAGTTCCAGCAGCCTTGCGGATTGGCCTTTCTGGATTGCGCGGGATACAGCACGTAGAAGCCTTGCGCCAAGGCTGCGTCGTTCATGGCCGTGCCGGCAGCGAAATCGTCCGGGTTCTGCGTGCAGCCATGCAGCATCACGACCAGCGGCAAGGGCCGCTCCCCGGCCTGCGGCGGAACGAAGAGCTTGTAGTCACGCTGGGTGCCACCTTGCGCCAGAGTGTGCGTCGAAAAGCTGCTGCGCCCGAGCGGTGCAGGCTCCGAACTGTCCGGCTCGAGTTGCGCGCGCTCGGGCGCGACATTGGGAATCTCGCGGGCCTGCACGTCGATGATTTCGCCGGGCTCGTCGGCGGCGCCGGGCGCATGAGGCGAAGGGGGCGTGTCTGGCGTCTGAAGAAGTGCCGCCTGAATCGCTGCGGTTGCAGCGCGCAGATCCCCTGCGCGGGTAAGGTGGGTCGCTTGCGCCAGGAGTTGCTGGAACTTGGGGTTCATGTTGGTGTCCGGTTGGTTCAACGAATGCGTTCTGCAAGGGCCTTCTTGACGGCGGCACTCGCATGCAGGGCGCCAAGCACGGTGATGGATTCGATCGTCGCCAGGGCCAGCTCAGGCGTCACGTCAGGTGCGATCACCGCAAGCCCAAGCACGCGGATCTGGATCGTCTGCTTGGCTTCCTGCAACGCATGCAGTTCGTCTGCGCCGAAGGTCTGTATGCCGAGCACAAGCGACTTGCGCGCTACGGTCTGGCGCACGAAGTCCGTCTGCGTTGCCAGGTGGTTGCGGATGGCTGTCCGGATGAGATCGGTGCGGTTGGCGTAGAAGCCCTCCTGGACCAGCAGGTCGATCTGACCCAGGTCCACACAACCGATGTTGATGGTGATCTTCTCGTCGCCAGGCTTGTTGGCGGTGGCGACGGCGTGGCTGCGTTTTGGCATTTTGCCATCTTAGCACCATCCACTTGGATGGCAAATGGCTGGTTATTCCCCTCGCGAAAGTGCGGCGAATGCCGCCCTGCGGCAAATTCCTACTGCAGTGCAGCATGAAGGATGGCGCCCCGGAACGCCGCCTCTGCCCATCATGGCGGCCACCATCTCGCCAGGCGTTCCATCCGATGAAGCTCTTCAACTGCAGCCACTGCGGCAACCGCGTTTTCTTCGAGAACGACCATTGCGATGTCTGCCAGAAGCTCCTCGGCTTCTCGGCGGACGAAATGAAGATGGTGGCTTTCGAAGAATCACCAGAATCACCAGAATCGGCACAAGGCCCCATCCAGCGCTGTGGCGCACCTGAGCAGGCCCTGCCCTTGCGCGCGTGTGCCAACCGCGCGTCGGGGGTGTGCAACTGGCTCCTGCCGCACGACGCCGACCATCAGTACTGCATCTCTTGCAGAACCACGCACACCATTCCGGCCCTGTCGAAGCCGCAGAACCTCGAGTACTGGATCAAGCTCGAGCGCGCCAAGCGGCACTTGGTGTTCACGCTGCTCGAGTTGGGCTTGCCCGTCCCAAACAAGGTCGAAGACCCAGCCAATGGCCTGTCCTTCGAATTCCTGGAAGACGTGAGCCCCGAGGCGCGCGTGCTCACCGGGCACGACGAAGGCGTCATCACCCTGAACATCGCGGAAGCGGACGACGCCCGCCGCGAAGACATCCGCACCCGGATGCACGAGCCGTACAGGACGCTGCTGGGCCACTTCCGGCACGAGATCGGTCACTACTACTGGGATCGGCTCGTTCGTGACACGCCCTGGATCGACGGCTTCAGGGAGCGATTTGGCGACGAGCGCGCTGACTATGCACAGGCCTTGCAGCGCCACTACGCATCCCCACGGGCCGACTGGGCCGAAGACTGCGTGAGCGTCTACGCCAGCTCGCACCCCTGGGAAGACTGGGCAGAGACCTGGGCGCACTACCTGCATCTTGTCGATGGCCTGGAAACCGCCGCGGCGTGGGGATTGCGGCTCGACCACGCCGTGCCCACCGGGCCGGCGTTGCAGGCGCGCCCTGTCGATCCCGATGACGAGCAGTTTGTCGCGACCGTCATCGAGCAGTGGCTTCCGGTGTCGCAGTTCATCAACGCCATGGACCGCAGCCTCGGCTCACTGGACAGCTACCCCTTCGTGATCGTCGAGCCGGTCGTGCAGAAGCTGGCCTTCGTGCACCAGGTGGTGCACCACGCCACGCACGGTCTCAGCCCCATGAATTTCGCCGTCCCCACGCCTGCCAACCAGCCCACTGCCGCCCAATGACCACTCAGAGCTTCAGCATCGAGGAAGGTGTATCTCACCCGCTGGGTGCCAGCTACACCGGCACCGGCGTCAACTTCGCGGTGTTCTCGGCCCATGCCACCCGCGTGGAGGTCTGTCTGTTCGACGAGGCGGGCGAAAACGAAATCGGGCGCGTGACCTTGCCCGAGTACACCGATGAGGTCTGGCACGGCTTCGTGCCCGGGCTCGCTCCGGGGGCGCGCTACGGCCTGCGGGTGCACGGCCCGTACGAGCCGGAGAACGGACATCGCTTCAATCACCACAAGCTTCTGCTCGACCCGTATGCCAAGGCCCACATGGGCGAGCTGCAATGGAGCCCGGAGCTCTTCGGCTACACCGTCGGCCATCCGGATGGCGACCTGAGCTTCGACGAACGCGACAGCGCGCACCTGGTGCCCAAATGCGTCGTGGTCGATTCGCGCTTTGCCTGGGAGCAGACGGAGGGCCCGCGCGTTCCCTGGGAGCGCACCATCGTCTACGAAACGCATGTGCGCGGCCACACCATGCGCCACCCCGGCGTGCCGGAGGCGCTGCGCGGAACCTTCGCCGGCTTTGCGCAGGACGAAGTGCTGCGGCACATACGCGAGCTGGGCGTGACCAGCATCGAGCTGCTGCCGGTGCACCGCTACGTTTCGCAGTCTTTTCTGGAAGAGCGCGGACTGAAGAACTACTGGGGCTACGACACGCTGGGCTTTTTCGCGCTCAAGCCACGCTACCTGCATGAGCCGAGCATCGACGAGTTCAAGCACATGGTGGAGCGCATCCACCACCATGGGCTGGAGCTGATCCTCGACGTGGTCTACAACCACACGCCCGAAGGCAACGAGCTGGGCCCCACGCTCAGCTTCAAGGGCATCGACAACGCGAGCTACTACCGCTTGATGCCCAAAGGCGAGGCGACCGGCCCGCGCTACTACATCAACGACACGGGCACCGGCAACACGCTCAACCTGAGCCATCCGCGCGTCCTGCAGATGGTGACCGACAGCCTGCGCTACTGGGTCACCGAGATGCACGTGGACGGCTTCCGGTTCGACCTGGCCACCATCCTCGCGCGCGAACCCTACGGCTTCGACGAAGGCGGGGGCTTTCTGGACAGCTGCCGACAAGACCCGGTGCTTTCCAGCGTCAAGCTCATTGCGGAGCCCTGGGACTGCGGGCCGGGCGGCTACCAGGTGGGTGGCTTTCCGCCGGGCTGGGCTGAATGGAACGACCGCTTCCGCGACACGGTGCGTGCGTTCTGGAAAGGCGACGAAGGCATGGCGCCCGCCCTGGCCAATTGCATGAGCGCCAGCGCGGACCCTTTCAACCACCGCGGTCGCCGGCCTTGGGCCAGCGTGAACTTCATCAGCGCGCACGACGGCTTCACGCTGGCGGATCTCACCAGCTACAACGGCAAGCACAACGAAGCGAATGGCGAGGACAACCGCGACGGCCATTCCGACAACCGCAGTTGGAACTGCGGCGCAGAAGGGCCGACCGACGAACCGGTTGTGCTGGCCCTGCGAGCCCGACAGCGCCGCAACCTGCTGGGCACGCTGCTGCTCGCCCAAGGAACACCCATGCTGCTGGGCGGCGACGAATTCGGTCGCACCCAGAATGGCAACAACAACGCGTACTGCCAGGACAACGAGATCTCGTGGTTCGACTGGGAGGCCATCGACGCGGCCGGCCGGGCGCAGATTGCCTTCGTGCAACGTCTGCTGCAGCTGCGCGATGCCTTGCCGGTGCTGCGTCGAAACCGTTTTGCGACAGGCCAGCTTGACGAAGAACTTTCGGTGAAAGACTTGTGCTGGCTCGCACCCGACGGCAGCGAGATGGGCCCGGAACAGTGGAACGATCCTCGGACGCGCAGCTTTGGAATGCTGCTCGACGGCCGCGCACGTGCCACCGCCATTGCCCGCCACGGCGCCGACCACAGCGTGCTGCTGGTGTTCAACGCCTGGGAAGATGCAGTCGACTTCACACTGGTCGCACCCAGCACGCCAGGCGCGTGGGTGCTCGAACTGGACACCGCGCAGGACGCGCTCGCGCCAGGTGGCCGCTTCGACACAGGCACCACTTACACGGTCACCGGCCGATCGCTGCTGCTCTTTCGCTCGGAGTGATCGCTGCCGGTGGCATCGCAGCAAGAGGGCACGTTTTGGACTGCCCAGGCTCGTGCGCGTTAGCGATGAGTGTTCGCGCGCTGGGGATGGCGAGTTGTTCAGCAGCCATTCATTTTGGCCGCCAAGAATGCCGCCGCCGCCCCCGCATTCGATACCGTGCCCATTCACCCGCGCTTCCAAACGTTCGTCATCAACCTGGACCGTTCGCCCGATCGCCTCAGTGCGATGGGCCAACGCCTGTCCCGCGCTGGCCTGCCGTGGATACGTGTGCCAGCGATCGACGGCAGCACCTTGGATCTTTCGTGCACCCCAGAGGTGGACTCGACAGGGTACCGTCGCAACCACGGCAAGCACTTGAACGCCGCCGAGGTCGGCTGCTACCTTTCCCACGTGAGGGCACTGCGAGAATTTCTTTCAGGGCCTTGGAGCTGGGCCCTGGTGCTCGAGGACGACGCCGACTTTCCTGACGATTTTCAGCACTTGCTGAGCCGCCTGATCAGCCTCAACGACGAGTGGGACGTCGTCAAGCTTTCCAGCTTTCACTCCGGGACCCCGGTTCGCATTGAAGACCTGTCCGAGCACTATGCGTTGGCCGTACCCTTGTCGCGCCTGATGAACTCGAACAGCATTCTGTTCAACCGACGGGCCGCCGAGGTTCTGGTGGAAAGACTCCTTCCCATGCAGCTGCCCTACGATCACGCGCTGGAGCGGGCATGGCTCTTCGGTCTGAAGCTGCGAACGGTTACTCCATCGCCCTGTCCGTCAGACACCAACCTGGTGAGCACCATCGGCGATCGGCAGCGCTTGAAGCTGTTCAAGTTGCGCTGGTATCGGCGCGGGCCCGCCATGATCTTCAGGGCTCGAACCGAACTCATGCGCGTGTACTTTGGTGGCGTTCACGCCCTGCATGCGCATTCGAGCAGGTTGCGATGGGGGACGATCGGTCGCGTGTTGCGCATGCCCATCGCATGGATCGCCATTGGGCTGGTCGCGCTTCTTTCGATGGCCTCTGATCTATGAAGTGCCAGGGAACATTCGCAGGTTCGCGATCGCTGCGCAAGCGGAACATCGGAAGAGTTCCAAGGCCGAATGAGCGCTGGTTCCGCCTAGGGCACTGACCGGACGTTGCCGCGATACCGTCGGTCGACTCGTTTGCGCCCGCTGCAGACATCGGGACTTCTTGAAAGCGGACCTACGTTCAATGTCCGGAACGGAGCTTCAGGTACAGCCGCTGTGGGCCCTGAGCGGACCCCAAGCGGTTCGGACCAAGCTGTCATTCCCAACTCGCAACAGGTGTTCCCCGCGTTGTCAGCAGCGGTGAAAGGCGAAGCTATCGAACCAGTTCGAAGTCTCCCGGCTTCCAGCTTCTATCGAAGGCCCCTTGCTCAGGCCCATAGATACGGAAGTACGTGAACCAGCCTTTGCCGGGGGTGGTTTTGAGCCAGCGAGCCTCGTGTCCGGGGGGAGGTTTGGGGCCGAAGTACAGGTCGACGGAACCACCCGTGGCATCCTTGAGTTCGACCATCGAGCGCAGTGCCGCCTTTCCCTGGTCAGTGAGCAATTCGCTTCGCGTATGCGGGTCGTAAAGGGTGACCGACCAAAAGAGCTTGCCCGGCACCGGCAAGGGCACCGTGAGCTTGTACGTCTTGGCGCCGTCCAGGTAGGCTCCGGAAGCATCTCGCGTACCAAGCCAGTAGAGCGACCCGGCGGCGGCTGTGCGCCTGAACATCGCCGGCGACTCGATTTGCGCTTGGTAGAACCACTTCGCTCGAGCGTCTAGGTCTTTGTAGGTGGGCAGGTCAAACGTACCGTTCTCGGGCCTCAGCGTCGCCCACTCCCACTTTCGGTCCGGCCACATGACGCGGTCTGGCCTGCGGTCAGCGAACGACTGCACTCGCATCTGAGCATTGGCGATTCGAGCGGCTTTCTCGAGGATGGCTGTCATGCGCGCATCCGGTTCGAACGGCTTGCCTTTCTCGATACCCAGAGCCGCAAGCTCCCCGTAGTTCATTCGATAGGCTTCATATGGCGGCTCAGCGTCAATCAATTGATGCAAGCGCTTCCAGTAGCCGATGTTGTTCTCCCACGGTCCCGGCGTGAACTCCCCCGGTCGGTCGCCGATGGGCGCCCAGGCGAGTTCAGGCCAGTCGGCCGGCCGGTTGAGCGGATAGAACTTGATGGTCTTGAGCCTCGCGATGGCCCCGTCCACGTCGCCATTCGCGGGAATGACGCGCATCAACATGAGGGCCCGGTTGGACGTGGCAGTCGCCACATAGTAGCCAGCCGGCACGTCGCCCTTGTAACCGGGAGGGAGAATCAAGTGCTTGCCTCCCTTCCCCTCATCGGGCCCTGGGAGACCCATGTCCATCACCCATCGCTGGTTCATATCGTTGACCACGCAGATGAGCGGACCAGGAGGCAACTCCACCACCATCGGGCCGCTGGACAGGTCCACATTGATACCAGCGTAGGGAGTATCCGAGTTCGGGGTGAACACGGTCTGGTAGGGACTTCCCATCAAAAGCATGGCCGTCTTGTTCGGCACGAGGCCGGCCTTCTCATTCCCATCCCAGGTGGCAGCAATCGACACCGATGGATAGAAGAACTTGTAGGTTTGGATGGCACGCGTCAGGTCGGCATCGTCATATGCCTTCCTCACCGTGGCCGGCGTTGGGAAGCCGCCCTTGAACTGGTAGCCCTCCTGGCCGATGGCAGGTCCCAAAGGCAGCAGTGCTGCCATGACCATCAGATACGCCCTTTGCCGTGCTCCTGCCATCTTTGATGCCCTCTTCGGTACGTGCTCGGTATTTCCGCCGAGCAATACATTACGCCGCCATCGGAACGTAGGCAATTGCCCCTAATGCAAGAACCTGGCATAGCGCAGCCTGCGCATCTACCAAATCGTTCTATCGAGGCCGGGGGCGGCGAATGTCAGCTTCCGAGTGCAGGTGGGCGGCGTCAGCGACTGACCGGTTCTGGCCGGATTCTGCCGGAGCTCGCCGGCGCCAGTTCGGCGCCCATTGCGGAAGTACCGGCGGGCTGGCGGAACCTGCGGAAATGGGCCCCTGTCCATCCTGTCAGACGGCATTTCGGATGACGTTGACGAGATAGATGGCGCTCAGTCCGAGGACGAAAATCAGAAAGAGACGTGTCAGGTAGGCGACGATTGCGTCGCTCAGCGAGCGTTCCTCCAAGAGCCTTGGTCTTCTGGCTGGGAATGCAAGCTCAAAATAGTTCTTGGTGAAGAGCGCACACATGAGAACACAGGGAAGTGTCAAGAAGACTCCAAGCACAAGGACGAATGTCGCTGTTCTCATGATTTGAAGATAGAGACTGAAGGTCGGCTGTTGGCCGATTGTTGAATGAGTGCGAGTTGGTGTGCACGCACCTTCAACGGCCCAACCTACTCAATCGAGTGGAGTCAGTTCGATCGAAGCAACGAACGTCAGCTCCTGGCCGATCGCCGCCAGCACAAACTCCCCCAGCCCCGCCCAAGGATCCCCACACCTGTCAGCACATCAAGACTTTCTTGCCCGGCGCGCAAGAACCTTGACGGCCCACCCCAGCCGTGGCGGCTCGCCATGCGTTGTTTTTTCCTTGTAGGACGCCACCCAGAAACTCGCCCTGGGACAGTGCCCATCGTCGGTTTGCACGCGCCGTGTTGCTATGCTCGCCTGCTGCCGGCAGCGCACCCCCCGCGCGGCCCGGCGATCCCGTCCACAGCGCCTGCCATTGCGATCGCGACGGCCGGCGCAAAACCACTCGCCACGAGCGAGCACCGTTCGTCTTCGACCATGAGGATTCCAGGTCTGTTCGCGCCCTGCCTGGGCGCCTTGCTGTTGTCGGCTGGCTGCGTCTCAAGGCCGCCCGAAAAAGCCCCCGACCCCACGCCGGCGCAGTGGCACGTGCCGCTGCCCCACGGCGGCGCGGTGGTGCTGATGGCCGAGTGGTGGAAGCGCCTGGACGATCCGCTGCTGGTCGACCTGATCAGCGCCGCACAGGCCGAGAGCCCCGACATCGCCAGCGCCGCCGCGCGCATCTCCGAGGCGAGCGCGGACCGCGTGGCCGCCGGCGCCGCGATGATCCCCAACCTGAACGGGAACCTGTCGGCACAGCGCGGCAATGCCCTGATGCAGGCCAGTCCCGGCCAGACCCTCACGCCGATGACGATGCTGCAGGCCGGCCTGGCATCGAGCTGGGAGATCGACCTGTTCGGCGGCCTGGCCGCCAGCCGCGACGCCGCCCAGGCGCAACTCGAAGGCGCGCAGGCGCGCTGGCATGCGGCACGGGTGTCGGTGGCTGCCGAGACGGCCAACACCTATTTCGACGAGCGCGCCTGCCAGGGCCAGTTGCAGGTGCAGGCCTCCGACACGCGCTCGCGCAACGAGACCGCACGCCTGACCGACCTGGCCGCCAATGCCGGCTTCCAGGCGCCGGCCGATGCCGCACGCGCCCGCGCCACCGCCGCCGACGGCAACTCCCGTCTCGTGCAGCAGCGCACCCAATGCGCGCTGTATCGCAAGGCGCTGGTCGCCCTCACCGGGCTGGATGCCGCCACGCTCGATGCCCGGCTCGACGCCGCGCCGCTGGTGCCGCCGCCTCTGGGCGAGATCGCGGTGGGCCCGTTGCCGGCGCAGACGCTGGCGCAGCGGCCGGATGTGTTCGCTGCCGAGCGAGCCGTGGCGGCCGCCAGTGCATCGGCCGGTGCCGCCCAGGCACGGCGGCTGCCGCGCCTGACCCTACAGGGCAACATCGGCATCACGCAGTTCCGCGTCAGCGGCTTCCAGCAGTCACTCGACACCTGGACCATCGGGCCCCTGGCGCTGGACATCCCGATCTTCGACGCCGGCACCCGCGCCGCCAATGCGGAAGCCGCGCGCGCCCGCTACGACGAATCGGTGGCGCAATACCGCTCGACCGTGCGGCAGGCGGTGCGCGAGGTTGAATCGGCCCTGCTGTCGCTGCAAAGCAGCCAGGACCGCCATACCGACGCCCAGGTGGCCGTGGACAACTCGCAGCGTTCGTTTGCCGCCACCCAGGCGCGCTTCGACAGCGGCCTGGCCAGCCTGTTCGAACTGGAAGACGCACGGCGCCAACTCTTCGTGGCCCAGACCACCCTCGTCGGCCTGCAGCGCGAACGCGCGGAAGCCTTCGTCACCCTCTACCGTGCCATGGGCGGTGGCTGGCAGCGGCCCGGCAGCGACGGCGCGCCGACGGTCGGCGCTGTCCCCGCGGCCTCTTCCTCCCCCAGTTCGGCCCCCGCCACCGTCTCGACCGCCGCAGCGCCGGCTGCGACCACCGCCACGACCCGACCATGAGCCTCCAACGTTCCAACTCGCGCCAACGCATCGTCATCGCCATCGTGGTGGTGCTCGTGCTGGCCGCCGCGGCCTTCTTCCTCCTGCGCAAGCCCGACACGAAAGCCGATGCCGGGCCGGCTCCCGCCAAGGCCGGAGCGCCGGCGGCGGGCACGCAGCAGCGCCCCACCCTCACCGTGACGGTGGCGGCGCCCGAAGAAGCCGAGCTGACCATCCAGCTGCCCGCCAACGGCAACATCGCGGCCTGGCAGGAAGCCAGCGTGGGCTCCGAAGCAAGCGGCCTGCGCCTGGCCGACGTGCGCGTGAACGTGGGCGACCGCGTGAAGAAGGGTCAGGTGCTGGCCACCTTCGCACCGGAATCTGTGAACGCCGACGTGGCCCAGGCCAAGGCAGCGCTGGTCGAGGCACAGGCCACGGCCGCCGACGCCGCCGGAACGGCCAAGCGCGCCCGCACGCTGGACGCCACCGGCGCGCTGAGCCAGCAGCAGATCAATCAGTACGTGACCGCCGAGCAGACCGCCAAGGCGCGGGTCGAGGCCGCCAAGGCGGCCCTGGCGGCGCAGCAGGTGCGCATGGGCAACACCCGTGTGCTGGCCCCGGATGACGGCGTGATTTCCGCGCGCAGCGCCACCGTGGGCAGCGTGGTTCAGGCGGGCACCGAGCTCTTTCGGCTGATCCGCCAGGGGCGCCTGGAATGGCGAGCCGAAGTCATCGCCAGCGAACTGGGGCGCATCGCCATCGGCACGCCTGCAGTGGTGACCGGCGCCAGCGGCGCGCAGGCGCGCGGCACCGTGCGCAGTGTGGCGCCGACGGTCGATCCGCAAACGCGCAACGCGCTCATCTACGTCGATCTGCCAAGCCTGCAGGGCGCGGACGCAACGCCCGCTTCTCTCAAGCCCGGCATGTTCGCCAGCGGCGTGTTCGAGCTGGGCAAGAGCCGGGCGGTGACGGTGCCGCAGCAGTCCATCGTGCCGCGCGACGGCTTCAACAACGTGATGGTGCTACAGCCCGACCAGCGGGTGCGCCAGACCAAGATCGAGATCGGCCGCCGTGTCGGCGACCGGGTCGAGGTGACGACGCCGCTGCCGGCCGATGCGAAGGTCGTGGTCCAGGGCGCGGGCTTCCTCAACGACGGCGACCTGGTCCGCGTGGTCGACGCGCCCGGAGCTGGGGCCGCGCCGGCCGCGCCCGCCGCAACCGCCCCGCCCGCCAAGAGCAACTGAACGCGCGGCCAAGGCACGCCACCGCTGCATCTTTTTTCGGACTTCCGCCATGAACGTTTCCGCCTGGTCCATCCGCAATCCGATTCCGGCGGTGATGGTGTTCGTGCTGCTCACCCTTGCCGGCCTGTATTCCTTCAAGGCCATGAAGGTGCAGAACTTTCCGGACATCGACCTGCCCACCATCACCGTGTCGGCCTCGCTGCCGGGCGCATCGCCCTCGCAGCTCGAGAACGACGTGGCCCGCAAGCTCGAAAACTCCGTCGCCACCATCCAGGGCCTCAAGCACATCACCACCAAGGTGCAGGACGGCGCGGCGACGCTGATCGTCGAGTTCCGGCTCGAAAAGCCGCTGCAGGAAGCCCTGGACGAAACCCGCTCGGCGGTGCAGCGCGTGCGCGCCGACCTGCCGGCCGACCTGCGCGATCCGGTCGTTAACAAGCTCGATCTGGCCGCCCAGCCGGTGCTGGCCTACACCATCGCGTCGCCGCGCATGGACGACGAGGCCCTGTCCTGGTACGTGGACAACGACATCCAGCGCATGCTGCTGGCGCTGCCGGGCGTGGGCGCCGTCAACCGCGTGGGCGGCGTGACTCGGCAGGTGCACATCGACCTCGATCCGCTGCGCCTGCAGGCACTGGGCGTTACCGCCGCCGAGATCTCGCAGCAGTTGCGGCAGATGCAGGTGGAAAGCGCCGGCGGCCGCACCGACCTGGGCGGCAGCGAACAGCCGGTGCGCACGCTGGCGACGGTGGAATCGGCCGACCAGCTGGCCAACATCCAGATCCCGCTGCGCGACGGGCGCCGCGTGCGGCTGGACCAGGTGGCACGCATCTCCGACACCATTGCCGAGCCCCGCGCCGCCGCCCTGCTCAACGGCAAGCCTGTGGTCGGCTTCGAGGTCGCCCGCGCCCGCGGTGCGAGCGAGGTGGAAGTCGGCGCCGCCGTGCGCGAGCAGTTGGCCAAGCTCACGGCCGAACGGCCGGACATCCAGCTCTCCGAGGCCTTCAACTTCGTCGATCCGGCCAAGGAAGAGTACGAGGGCTCGCTGCACCTGCTCTACGAAGGCGCCATCCTGGCGGTGCTGGTGGTGTGGCTGTTCTTGCGGGATCTGCGCGCCACTTTCGTCTCGGCGGTGGCGCTGCCGATGTCGGCCATTCCGGCCTTCATCGGCATGCATTACCTGGGCTTTTCGATCAACGTCGTCACCTTGCTGGCGATGTCGCTGGTGATCGGCATCCTGGTGGACGATGCCATCGTCGAGGTGGAGAACATCGTGCGCCACCTGCGCATGGGCAAGTCGCCCTACGAAGCCGCCATGGAAGCGGCCGACGAGATCGGCCTGGCGGTGATCGCCACCACCTTCACGCTGATCGCCGTGTTCCTGCCCACCGCGTTCATGAGCGGCGTGGCCGGCAAGTTCTTCAAGCAGTTCGGCTGGACGGCTTCGCTGGCCGTCTTCGCCTCGCTGGTCGTGGCGCGCATGCTCACGCCCATGATGGCCGCCTACATCCTCAAGCCGATGGCGGACGAGGACAGGGAGCCGCGCTGGCTCTCGCGCTACATGGGGCTGGTGCAGTGGTGCATGCGCAATCGTTTCAAGACGATGGTGCTGGCCACCCTCTTCTTCTTCGGCTCGATCGCGATGATCCCGCTGCTGCCCACCGGTTTCGTGCCGCCGGACGACAACTCGCAGACGCAGGTGTACGTCACGCTGGCGCCGGGCGCGACGCTGGAGCAGACGAGCGCCGCAGCCGAGCAGGTGCGCCAGCGCGTGATGGGCGTCAAGCATGTGAAGAGCGTCTACACCACCATCGGCGGCGGCAGCGCGGGCGGCGATCCGTTCGCCAGCTTCGGCGTGCCCGAGACGCGCAAGGCCACGCTCACGATCCAGATCGATCCGCGTGGCGACCGGCCGGTCAAGCAGACCATCGAGAAGAACATCCGCCAGGCACTGTCCGACATGCCGGGCGTGCGCACCACGGTCGGGCTGGGCGGCTCGGGCGAGAAGTACATCCTCGTGCTGACCGGCGAAGACCCGCAGGCGCTGACGACCGCCGCCCGCGCGGTCGAGAAAGACCTGCGCACCATTCCCGGCCTGGGCAACATCACGTCCACCGCCAGCCTGGTCCGCCCCGAGATCGCCGTGCGGCCGGACTTCGCCCGCGCCGCCGACCTTGGCGTGACCAGCAGTGCCATCGCCGAAACGCTGCGCGTGGCCACCGTGGGCGACTACGACCAGAACCTGCCCAAGCTCAATCTGGCGCAGCGGCAGATTCCGATCGTGGTGAAGCTGGAAGACTCGGCGCGGCAAGACCTGCCCTTGCTGTCGCGCCTCACGGTGCCGGGCGCGCGCGGGCCGGTCATGCTCGACCAGGTGGCCACACTCGACATTTCCGGCGGCCCGGCGGTCATCGACCGCTACGACCGTTCGCGCAACGTGAACTTCGAGATCGAGCTGTCCGGCGTAGGCCTGGGTGATGCGACCGAGGCAGTCGCCAACCTGCCGTCCATCAAGAACCTGCCGCCCGGCGTGCGCCAGGCCGCCGTGGGCGATGCCGAGATGATGGGCGAGCTGTTCGCCAGCTTCGGGCTGGCCATGCTGACCGGCGTGCTGTGCATCTACATCGTGCTGGTGCTGCTGTTCAAGGACTTCCTGCATCCCGTCACCATCCTGTGCGCGCTGCCGCTGGCGCTGGGTGGTGCGTTCGTGGGCCTGCTGATCGCGCACAAGGCGTTCTCGATGCCCTCGCTGATCGGACTGATCATGCTGATGGGCATTGCCACCAAGAACTCCATCCTGCTGGTGGAATACGCCATCGTCGCCCGGCGCGACCACGGCATGAGCCGATGGGACGCCCTGCGCGACGCCTGCCACAAGCGCGCGCGGCCCATCATCATGACCACGCTGGCCATGGGTGCGGGCATGCTGCCCATCGCGCTGGGCCTGGGCGCGGCGGATTCGAGCTTCCGCTCGCCCATGGCGGTGGCGGTGATCGGCGGTCTGATCACCTCCACGGTGCTGAGCCTGCTGGTGGTGCCGGCCGTGTTCACGTACATCGACGACATCGAGCACTGGATCCGGCGCATGGTGCGCAAGCTGCGCGGCCAGCCGGCCGATCCGCACATCGACGACGACCTGCGGCCGGCAGCGGCCGAATGACGCGCGCCAGCTAGCGTCGGCGGGCGACGGGCGCAGCGCCGCCCGTCCGCAAGGCCACGCCCTCCTTCACCGATTCCATCACCACGTAGCTTTGCGACTGCGCCGGGACCGGAAGCTTCTTGAGCATCGCGCCCAGCAGGTTCCGGTATTCGTCCATGCCGGCCAGACGCGCCTTGACCAGGTAGTCGAAGCTGCCGGAAACGAGGTGGCATTCCTGCACCTCGGGCATGAGCATCAGTTCGTTGCGCACCTTGTCGAACACGTCCGCCGACTTGGATGACAAGGTGATCTCCACGAACACCAGCAGCGGCTGCCCCAGGGCCTCGGGGTCCAGCCTGGCGTGGTAGCCGGTGATGACGCCGTTGCGCTCCAGCCGCCGCACGCGCTCCGAACAGGGCGACATCGACAGGCCCACGCGCTGCGCCAGCTCGGTGTTGGAGATGCGGCCCTCGGCCTGGAGGATGTCGAGGATCTTGCGGTCGATGCGGTCGAGTTCGATCAATGCGGACTTTCTTTGGCGGGCGACCCTTGGCGGGCGTCCAGACAGAAGATTTTGCCGCCATGGAGTCAAATTTCAGAGAAATTTTCCGAACACATTTTTCTAAAGTTCAGACATTCACTTCTGAACTGGGTCTGCACCATGAAAGTCATCGTCCTCGGCGGCGGCGTGATCGGCACCACGACGGCTTACTACCTTGCCAAGGCGGGCGCCGAGGTCACTTTGGTCGACCGCCAGGATGGCGTGGCGCAGGAAACCAGCTTCGGCAATGCCGGCCAGGTTTCTCCCGGCTACTCGACGCCGTGGGCCGCGCCGGGCATCCCGCTCAAGGCACTCAAGTGGATGCTGCAGCGCGAACATGCGCCGCTGGCTGTCCGCCCCGATGGCAGCGCCTTCCAGTTGCGCTGGCTGGCCGCCATGCTGGCCAACTGCTCCAACGAGCGCTATGCGATCAACAAGGAACGCATGATGCGCGTGGCCGAATACAGCCGCCAGTGCCTGCAGCAACTGCGCGCCGACACCGGCATCGCCTATGAGCAGCGCACCGGCGGCACCTTGCAACTGTTCCGTTCGCAGGCGCAGTTCGATGCGGCGCAACGCGACATTGCCGTGCTGGAAGAGTGCGGCGTGCCTTATCAACTCCTGCGGCCCGAACACCTGACCGAGGTGGAACCGGCCCTGGCCCGCGTCAGCCACAAGCTGGCCGGAGGCCTGCGCCTGCCGTTGGACGAGACCGGCGACTGCAACCTGTTCACCCAGGCCTTGGCCGATCAGGCCGCGGCGCTGGGCGTGCAGTTCCGCTTCGGCACGAGGGTCGACGGCCTGCTGACGCAGGGCGACCGGATCGCCGGCATCCAACTAGGCGCCGAGCACCGCGGCGAGGTGCTGCGCGCCGACCGCTACGTGCTCGCGCTGGGCAGCTACAGCCGCCCGATGCTCGCCTCGCTGGGACTGTCGATTCCGGTCTATCCGGTCAAGGGCTATTCGCTGACGGTTCCGCTGGTCGACGCCGACCTCGCGCCGCGCTCCACCGTGCTCGACGAGACCTACAAGATCGCCGTCACGCGTTTCGACGACCGCATCCGCGTGGGCGGCATGGCCGAGTTGGCCGGATTCGACTTGCGGCTCGACCCGCGTCGCCGCGCCACGCTGGAGATGGTGGTCAACGACCTGTTCCCTGGCGGCGACACCAGCCGCGCCAGCTTCTGGACCGGCCTGCGTCCGATGACGCCCGACGGCACGCCCATCGTCGGCGCGACGCCGATGCAGAACCTGTTCCTCAACACCGGCCACGGCACGCTCGGCTGGACCATGGCCTGCGGCTCGGGCAAGTTGCTGGCCGACCAAATGACGGGGCGCCATCCCGAGATCAGCACCGAAGGCCTGGCCATGAGCCGCTACGCCCGCGCGCCGCGCGGCAGCAGCGGACTGCGCCACCGCCCAGCGGTCAGCGCCAGCGCCTGAGCCGAAGCCAGGCGCTGAGTGCGCGCTGCGGTATTGCGGCGCAACACAAGTTGGCGATACTGCGCACATCGCCCCACATCAAACGGGGCGCAAAGGCAGACATGGCAACCCGTTCCGCTCGCCCGTCACCCAGCACCCGCCTTCGTCCCGGCAAGGCCGGCGCCGAGAAGGCCGCGCCGGAGGCCCCTGCCATCGGCCGCAAGACCAGCCGATCGCGAACCACCGACAAGCGAAGAGTCGCCATTGCCTGCCAGGGCGGCGGCAGCCAGACCGCCTTCACCGCGGGCGTGCTCAAGGGCTTGTTCGAGGCCGGCGCGCATGAGGAATTCGACATCGTCAGCCTTTCCGGCACGTCGGGCGGTGCCATCTGCGCCACGCTGGCGTGGTACGCGCTGGCCAAGGGCGATGCCAAGCCGTGGGAGCGGCTGTATGCGTTCTGGCAAGACAACATGGCCTGCACGCCAGCGGAGCGTGCCCTCAACCAGGTGACGCTGCAGGCGCTTCGCCTGACCGGCCAGGGATGGCTGCCGATGTACAACACGAGCCCATCCTCGCCGCTCATCCAGCAGGCCATGAGCACGCTCGCGCGCGGCATGAGGCCGCTCTACACCGACTTCCGTGGTCTGCTTGAAAAGCACATCGACTTTGCCGAACTGGCCGCGTGGGGGCCGCGCCCGAACGGCCCGGCCCTGCTGATGGGCGCGGTCGATACGCTGTCGGGCCGCCTGGCCAAGTTCTGCAGCCGCATCGAGGCCATCCGCGTGGAACACATCCTGTCTTCGTGCGCCGTGCCCAGCATCTTCCCGGCCGTGGAATTCGATGGTGGCGCCTATTGGGATGGACTGTTCTCGGACAACCCGCCGCTCAACGAACTGGCGCAGGCCCGCTTCGTCGGCCCGACTTCGATCGCGCAGGAAATCTGGGTCATCAAGATCAATCCGACCCAGGCGGCCCAGGTGCCCGTCACGCCGGACCAGATCGGCGATCGCCGCAACGAGTTGATCGGCAATGTGTCGCTGTTCCAGCAGCTCGACGCGCTGGCGGTGATGAACGAGCTCTACCTGCAAGGCGCCTTTGCACCGCAATTTGCCAAGCGCTTCGACCTGGACGGCCCGATTCGCGTGCCCAAGTGCTTCTGCGACGACGAAGACCGGTCGTACCACATCCCCTTCATCGAGATGTCCGACGCATTGGCATCTAAGCTCGACTACGAAAGCAAGCTCGATCGCAGCCAGGAACACATCGAGGCCCTGATGCTCGACGGTGAGCAGCAGGCCGGCGAGTTCCTTTTGCAGCGGGCAGCGATGGTCTCGGCTTGACGATGATTCGTGCTCGCCAAGGCTGGGCCGGCGTTGCGTTTGCCAAGGCCCGGGCTGAGCGACAGAATCGAACCATGATCCAGACCGCAAGCGCCTGCGCCGGCATTCGCGCCGCCACGTTCCTGATGGCGCTTGCCGGCGCCGGAATGTCGTTCAATGCTTGGTCGCAGCCCTCGGGCGGTGCTGCGGACTCGCCCCAGCAGCGCTACGAGCGGCAACTCGCCGTGTGCAACAGCGGCAAGTTGCCCGAGCCCGAGCGCGACGCCTGCGTTCGCGACGCCGGCCGCATGCTGGATCAGGCATTGGGCGGCAGGCCCGGCAATGTGACGACCACCACCGAGGACGGCCGCGCCACCGTGGTCAGTCCGGCAGGATTGCCGGTTCCCAACAGTGGCTCGGACCAGGTCAGATCGCGCGACGGGCGATCGACCATCGTGGTGCCGGCCGACATGAACGCACCGAAGTAGTCTTCGGCGCTCTATGGCTTCAGGCGCGATACGACGTACTGCTCCTTGGTCATGCCGTTCGGATACGAAGTCATGCTGTTCGCTTCCTTCCAGATCTGCGCTTCTTCGCGCGCAGTGCTTGCATCTCCGGTCGCCGGCTGGGATCGCCCGCCGCCAGCAGGCGCTCCCGATTCGCGATGACATCGCGGTTCAGGTCCGCCAGCTTGTCCTGAAGGTCCGCGCCCGAATACTGAGTTCCCAACAGCCTCGCCTTGACCGCCTGCGTTTCCGCCAGCGTGAGGTAGCGGTCATTGGCCATCTGGTCGGTCTGCGCCATCAAGTCCGCGAATTCCTCGGCAGCGATCGGCACATCCGGTTTTTGCAGGACCTTGGAGATGCGGGCGTTGTAGTCGATGAACGCCGCGGTCTTCTCGGCCAGACGCATGTCTTGGGCGCTCGCGCCGCTGTTGCTCATGGCTCGGGCAAGCTCCTTCTTCTGCTGCTCGTTGGGGTAGAAGGTGTCTTGCCCGCCGGGGATGACCAATTCTGGCTTGACGGGGGGCTTGGCCGCCTGCGCCGCGCGCGGCGCCGCAGGGGCGACCGCGCCGGTGCTGGAGACCTCGGCCTGGCCAGGGCTTGCGAGCGTCTCGCCCGGCCCAACGGACGCCGCTACCGGCGAGCCGGCGGGCGGCGCAGGCGGCTCCTCGAGCACGAGGAGATAGATGCCTGCGACCCCGGCGAGCGCGAGCGAAACGAGTGCGATCTTTCGCTTCATGCCTTGCACGTTCAGTTCAGCGGCGGCGCGAAGATCGATTCACCGCCCAGCAACTTCGCAGCCTGCAAGTTGTATCCAAGAGGCGCGTAGAGCCCGCGCGTCGGATCCGACTCCTTCTCCCGGAACACGGGTGGCCGGCTGCGGTCCAGCAGATTGTTGATGGCGTCGACCGTCGAATGGCCGGTGTCTTGATTGGTCGTGCCTTCGTAGGTCAATGCGGTCATGCAATGGGACTGGTTCAGCCGCCTTCCACTGGGCATGAAATAGCCCTGGTTGGGACCGAGTCGCTGGAAGGTGCTGATCTTGTGATCGAGCTCCTTGTTCCATGAGGTGCGAACGTAGTTGCCCAAGGGCGAGAAATACGCTGGCACTTCGCTCAGGTTGACATTGCCCGTCAGTCTGGCGGCTTGGACATACTGCGGATTGAAGTGGTAGCCGTAGTTGGGAAAGTTCAGGTCGCTTCGGGCGTTGACGAAGACGACTCGATCTTCCGGATACTTGTTGCTGATCAACTCGCTGACATTGGAAATGTTCGCCAGGCTGAACCCGGGCAGCTCGCCGGCAAGCGTCTTCGGGTACCTGCTCAGGACCTGCTGGGCAGGATCGGAGCCCCACCATTGCTTCTTGACCTCGGACATGAAGCGCGTGGCCGGGTAGTTGACGTCGTCACGGTTCACCGGATCTTCAGTGCCGACAAAACCTGCATCGGCCAGCGAATACAGGCTGTCGGAGGGGTTCAGGATCTTGCGAACCGTCAAGCGATGGACGTCGGTGCTCAAGCTGCCCGCGCTCTGTCCGGTCAGGAAGACCTGGGCCGGCCGGGGCAGGTTGCTGCGCAGCCAGCCGAGCGTGCCCACCATGTTCTTCACGCCGTTGAAACGCATGACCTTGCCGGCCTTGCCGTCGAGCCGGGGCAGCGCGGCGACGTTGTCGCCGACGTAGCCGTCGCCCGTGCAATAAGGGAGGAACACCATGTTCCAGTCCTGAACCTTCACGCGACTCGCATCCAGGAAGGACAAGCGCGTGAGGAACGGCGCCACCAGGTCGCCGGGCTGGACCGATCCGGCCAGTACGCTGCCGATGAAGTCCATGTGGTTGTCGTTGATCCCGTCGAGGTGGGCCACGGCCGGTCCCGGGGCTTCCACCACGTTGCCTTGACCGTCGAACTGCCAACTGCCGTCGGGATTGCGCTGCGGATGCTTGCCCGTGCAGCCGGCGTAGTCGGTACAGCCACCGCCGCCTTCCATGAAGATCAGCAGGTTGTTGCTGGCGTTGGTCAGGTTCACGAAGAACTTGTAGTTGCTCCCATCGCCGCAGACTGCGCCGCTGGAAAGCGGCAGTTCCACTTTCTGCCACGAGAAATACTTGTTGAGCGAGACCTGGCTGTCGACCTGCGGAACGGTGTATTCGCCCCACTGGTTGTTGCCCGCGGCAGGCGGGTTGTCTGCCGAGGTCGGGAAGAGCAGGTGCCAGGCGGACTGGAAAAACCCGTAGTTGCCGGGTTCGCCACCGTTCGTCACATCGTGCACCGCCTTCTGGGCCAGTTGCGCGACCTGGTTCGCAACGACCGTCGCCGAAGCCTGAAGTGCTTCCAGCACGGTTGCGCTGGCCTGAGTGGTCATGGCACCCGTCGCCAGGATGCCGACGGCCAAGACGCCCCTAAGTGACTTTCCGATGCGTCTGACCCATATTTTTTCAGTCATTTTTTCTCCCTAGGTGAAACACGAGCGAGCGCCAATGTCGCGAAAAATGCTCAATCTCCTAAGTGGTAAAAACCCCGACGAAATGAGCAATATCAATTTGCATTGATTTGCTAATTTGTTAGTTCATTTCTTGACTCGAAAATTTAAACCGTTTCTCCTCATATGGAGCACCACGACGACAATCAACACGTCGATCAATACCCCGAGCCAACCCAAACCACGCGTCTGCCAAGCGGGCTTTATTGTTTGAATATGTGAGCGCGGCGCAAAAGTGACGCTCAATTCGAAGGCCAACCTTCGATCTCGATCACCACGCGCCGATCGGGCTGCAGGCATGCGATCAAGCTGGCGCCGCGGCGCTTGCCGATGCATTTCCCGCCGCTGACGGGCTCGCGCTCGCCCATGCCGCTGACCTGCATCGGAACGTCGACACCCACACTCTTCAGATAGGTGCGGACTGTCGTCGCGCGCTGCAGCGACAGGCGGTCGTTGTAGGCGGAGTCGCCCAGGCGGTCGGTGTGGCCGATGATGGTCAAGGCCCGCACATTCATTGCCCGGGTGCGGATGGCGGTGGCCATCCTGTCGAGTTCGGCCTTGCCCGCGGGCAGCAGGTCGCCGAGGCCGGATCGATCGAACGCGAACAGCCCATCGGCATTCAACGTGAGCGTATCCCTCGGTGTGCTCGGCTGCGGCGCCGGCGCCGTCGCGGCCACTGCAGCCAGCTCGCAAGTTTGTCCATTGCACCCCTGGTGGTGCTCATTTCCCAAATGGCCGCAGCCCGGCAATAGAAGCAGGCCGCCAGCCACAATGCCACCGGCGAGCGATTTGAATATCGTGTTGCCATTCATCTTTGTATTCCCTGTGTTGAGTCATCCATCGCGTCAGAACGGCGATTGAATTCCTGACCCACTGAATTTGACCTTCGGCGGCAAACATGTCTCTTTCAGAACATGGGAAGAAAGTCATGGTTGTGCGAACTCGTGCAATTCGAGCAAGCCAAAAAAAAGCGCGCCAGGACTGGCGCGCTTCTGGGGGATGGGGTTGCGTCTGGTTATTTCGCCGTCGCGGCGCGCAGCTTTCTTTCTTCCAGGCGCTTGAAGATGCGCGGCAAGACCAACACGGCCAGCACGATCACGATGAGCGCCACCGACATCGGCCGCTGAATGAAGACCACCGCACTGCCCTCGCCGATCGAGATGGCGTTGCGCAATTGCGCCTCGGCCAGCGGGCCCAGGATCATGCCCACCACCACCGGCGCTGTGGGAAAGTCGAAACGCCGCATCACCACGCCCAGCACGCCGATGGCGTAGAGCAGGTAGAGGTCGAACGCGCTCTGGCGCATGCCATAGGCACCCACGGTGGCGAAGATCAGGATGCCGGCGAACAGCTGCGGCTTGGGGATCTTCAGCAGCTTGACCCACAGGCCGACCATCGGCAGGTTCAGCACCAGCAGCATCACGTTGCCGATGTACAGCGACGCGATCAGCGCCCACACCAGCGCGGCCGAGGTCGTGAACAGCTGCGGCCCCGGCTGGATGCCGTAGTTCTGGAACGCGCCCAGCAAGATCGCCGTGGTGTTCGACGTGGGAATGCCCAGCGTCAGCAGCGGGATCAGCGCCGCCGTCACGGTGGCATTGTTGGCCGCCTCGGGCCCCGCCACGCCTTCGATGGCGCCCTTGGTGCCAAACTCCGCGCGGTCCTGCGGATCCTTGGTCAGGCGCTTCTCGGCGGCATAGCTCAGGAAGGTGGGAATCTCGGTGCCGCCGGCCGGAATGCAGCCGAAGGGCACACCGATGACCGTGCCGCGCAGCCAGGCCGGCACCGAACGCCGCCAGTCGCGCCGCGTCATGTGAACCCGGCTGAGCTTGTTCTGCGTCTCGCTCACTCTGCCTTCGTAGAGCGCTGCGTACATGACCTCGGCCACCGCGAACAGGCCGACAGCCACCAGCACGATCTCGATGCCGTCGAGCAGTTCGGGCACGCCGCCGGTGTAGCGGCCCTGCCCCGAAATCTGGTCGAGCCCCACGCAGCCCATCGCCAGTCCGACGAAAAGCGCCGTCATGCCGCGCAGCGTGCTCTTGCCCAGCACCGCACTGACGGTGGTGAAGGCCAGCACCATCAGCAGGAAATATTCCGGCGGCCCGAGGCGCACCGCAAAGTCGGCCACATACGGCGCGAAGAGCGTGACGATGATCGTGGCGATCGTGCCGGCCACGAAGGAGCCCACCGCCGCCGTGGCCAGCGCCGCCCCGGCGCGGCCGTTCTTGGCCATCTTGTTGCCTTCCATGGCGGTGACCATCGAGGCGGTCTCGCCCGGCGTGTTGAGCAGGATCGAGGTGGTCGAGCCTCCGTACATCGCGCCGTAGTAGATGCCCGAGAAGAAGATCATCGAGGCCGTCATGTCGACCTTGCCGGTGATGGGCAGCAGCATCGCCACCGCCACCGCCGGCCCGATGCCGGGCAGCACGCCCACGGCCGTGCCCAACGCGCAGCCGACCAGGCACCACACGAGATTGGCGGGCGTGATCGCGGCCGCGAAGCCGTTCATCAGGGCGCCCAGGATGTCCATGTCCATGTTCGTTCTCCGGTCCGCTCAGATCCAGCCCGTGTCCGTCAGGCCCGGCAGGTTGATCGCCAGAAACTGCGTGAACATCCAGAACACCGGCGCCGAGATCAGCACACCGGTCAGCAGGTCGATGCCCCAGGTGCGCAAGGCGCCGGCCGCCTGCTGGCCCGCCGCGCGGCGCAGCCCCTGCACCGCCAGCAGGTAGCACAGCGCACAACTGAGGATGAAGCCCAGCGTGGTGATCAATGCCGCGTTGAGCAGCAGGCCCGCCGAAACCCAGACGAAACCGGCCCAGTAGCCGTGCGCCGCGCCGGGCGCCTCTTCCAGTTCCCTGAAGCCACCGGTGCGCACCTCCCAGAGGATCCACGCGCCGCACAGCATCAGGACGACCGACACCAGCCAGGGCAGGAAATTGGGGCCGACCCCGCCGTACCCCGCTTGCGAAGAGATGCCCACGGCGCCGAAGGCCAAGGCCGCGCCGGTCAACAACACGCCGGCGCCGACGACGGCCTGCGGCCAGAGCGGGCGTGGCGCGGCCGGCGGCAGGAGCGCCGCCAGGCTGGTGTCTTCATTCATGCTGATTTCTCCTGGCTTTTCGGCAGCGCGGATCGGGCTTGCGTCAGACCATGCCGGACTTGACCATCGTGGCGCGCAGGCTCGCGAACTCGTCGTCCACGAACTTCGAGAACGCGTCGCCGGAGAGCACGGCAGGCGTCCAGTCGTTCTTCTTGAGCGCCTCGTTCCAGGCCGGCGTCTTGAGTGCGGCCAGCACCATGTCGATCAGGGCCTTGCGCTGCGCGGCGCTGATGCCCGGCGCGCCATACACACCGCGCCAGTTGCCGATCTCGACGTTGATGCCCTGCTCCTTGAGCGTGGGCACGTTGCTGCCCTCGAGCCGGGTGCCCGACGTGACGGCAATGGGGCGCATCTTGCCGGCCTTGATGTATTCGGCAAACTCCGAGAAGCCGCTGCCGCCCACCGTCACGTTGCCACCCAGGATGGCCGCCGTCGCTTCTCCGCCTCCACGGAAGGCCACGTAGTTGATCTTCGCCGGGTCGACGCCCACTTCGCGCGCGATCATCGCGGCCGCGATGTGCTCGGTGGAGCCGCGCGAACCGCCACCCCACTTCACGCTGCCCGGGTCCTTCTTCAGCTGGGCCACCACGTCGGCCATCGTCTTGAAGGGCGAATTGGCCGGCAGGACGAAGACGTTGTATTCGCTCGTGATGCGCGCGATGGGCGTGGCCTGGTGCAGGTCCACCGGCGGCTTGCCGGTGATGATGCCGCCAAGCATCACGGCGCCCATCACCATCAGCGCATTCGGGTCGCCCTTGGATCCGCTGACGAACTGGGCCAGTCCGAGGGCACCGGCGGCGCCACCCTTGTTGTCGTAGGTCACGGTGCTGGCCTGACCGCCATCGATCAGCGCCTTGCCCAGCGCACGGCCGGTGGTGTCCCATCCACCGCCCGGGTTGGCCGGAATCATCATCTTCATGTTGGGTCCGGCGGCGTTTGCCGACAGGGGCAGCGCACCGACGGCGGCCATAGCGGCCAGGCTCTTGAGGAAGGTGTCACGACGCATGGGAAGTCTCCTTTGAGTTGGAAGTCGGCGATGCGCACCATGGCACGCGCGCTGCCGTGGGGCGGATCATGAGCGCCAAGCCTGTCATTTGGCTGTCCGCCGCACTGGGGAAAACACCGAAGGCCCACGGGCCGAGAATGGCGCTCGCAACCGGCATCCTGTCCCGCCATGAAACTGCTTCTGGTCGAAGACGACCCCACCATGCAAGCCACGCTGTCGCGAACGCTCGGGCGCCGCCAGATCGACGTGCGCGTGTGCGGCGACGGCGCGCTGGCCCTGCAGATGTGGCAATCGGTGGAACCCGACGTGGTCGCGCTCGACCTGAGCCTGCCCAACCTCGATGGCCTCCAGGTGCTGTCTCAGGCGCGGGCGGCGGGCCTGACCACGCCGGTCCTGCTGCTCACCGCGCGCGGCACGGTGGGCGACCGCATCCTGGGCCTGAACGCCGGCGCCGACGACTACCTGCCCAAGCCCTTCGACCTCGACGAACTCGAAGCCCGGCTGCGTGCGCTGCGGCGCCGCCAAAGGCAGACCGATGCCGAGCAGCCCGCCCGCCTGCCCGAAGTCGGCGCCTTGCGGGCCGACCCCGACAGCGGCGTCATCTACTGCAAGAACGCGCCGATGGACCTGACGCCGCGCGAGTCCGCCCTGCTGCGCGCCCTGATGGCCCGCCCTGGCCATGCGGTGCCCAAGGAGCGCCTGTTCGAGCTCGTCTTTCCGGGCGAGATGGACGTGCAGTTCGAGGCGGTCGAAGTCGTGGTGTACCGCCTGCGCAAGAAGCTGGCCGGCACCGGCGCGACGCTCATGACGTTGCGCGGCCTGGGCTACCTGCTGCGCGAGGACACGTCGTGAAGGCACCGCGCTCGTTGCGCGCCACGCTGCTGATCGGCATCCTCGTCCCGATTGCCGTGTTCATCGTCATCAACAGCGTGAGCCTGTACCGGCAAAGCCGCATCGCGGCCACCACCGCCTACGACCGCACGCTGCTCGCGTCGGCCAAGACCATCGGCGAGCAGCTTGACGTGCGGGGCTTCGACGCCGAAGCGCAGTTGCGCTCCACGGTGCCCTACTCCGCGCTCGAAGCCTTCGAGGCCGACACGCAAAGCCGCCTGTTCTATCGGGTCTCCACGCTCGACGGAAAACTGGTCACCGGCTTCGCGGAACTGCCGCCCTGGCACGGCAGGATCCCCGCGCGGCCGCCCTACGCGGCACTGGTCGACTTCTATGACGGCCAATTCCGCGAACGCCCTGTGCGCGTGGCAGTGCTGCTGCAGCCGGTGGTGAGCAACGAAGGCCGAGCGATGGCGGTGGTGCAGGTGGCCGAGACGCTGGAGCTGCGCGAGACCCTGGCGCGCAAGCTGCTCATCGACATGCTGTGGCGCCAGTTGCTGCTGCTGGCCGTGGTGGCCGGCGTGACGGTGCTCGTGGTGCAGCGCGCCACCCAGCCCGTGCGCGCCCTGGGCAAGGCCATCGAGGCGCGGGCGGATGACGACCTCTCGCCCATCGACGCGCCGGACGCGCCGCGCGAACTGCGGCCGCTGGTGGATGCCACCACCTCCGTCATGGGGCGCCTGCAGCACCTGCTGGACCACCAGAAGCGCTTCGTGCGCGACAGCGCGCACCAGTTGCGCACGCCGCTGGCCGTGCTCAAGGCGCAGGTGCAATCGGCCCAGCGCGGCGACGTCTCGCCCGAAGAGGCGCTGGAAGAAATTCGCCTGACCACCGAACGCGCCACGCAGCTGGCCAACCAGATGCTTTCGCTGGCCAAGGTGGAGCAGCTTCGGCAGCAGCCCGAATCGGTGGTGCTCGACTTCGCGCAGGTGCTGCGCGGCATCGTGCTCGACCTGTCGCCGCTCATGGCGGAGAAGGCGCTCGACGTGGGCATCGAGACGGCCCCGGTGCCGATTCACGCGCACCAGTGGATGCTGGCCGAGCTGTCGCGCAACCTGTTGCACAACGCCATCAAGCACAGTCCTGAAGGCGGTCGCCTCGACATCGACCTGCACCCTCGCCGCGAGGCCGACGCGCAATGGGCCAACCTGACCATCACCGACGAGGGCCCGGGCATCTCGGCGGAACTGCGCAGTCGCCTGTTCGCGCCCTTCGCGGCTGGCGACGTGGCCAAGGGCTCGGGCCTCGGGCTGGCCATCTGCAAGGAGATCGTGCTGGCGCTGGGCGGCAGCCTGTCTCTGGACAATCGCCCGGGCGCCAAGGGCCTTGTCGCCACCGTACGCTTGCCCCTGCACCAGGCGGGCGGACAATAGCGCCATGGAGAGATTGCGCATCGACAAATGGCTGTGGGCCGCACGCTTTTGCAAGACCCGTTCGTTGGCCGCCGAGGAGATCGGCAAGAACCGCGTCCAGGTCAATGGCGAAGTGGCCAAGGCCTCTCGCGAGGTCAAAGTGGGTGACGAGGTCAGCTATCGCCAGGGCGCCGTGACGCGCACCGTTCGCGTGCTGGGCATCAGCGGCGTCCGTGGGCCGGCTCCGGTCGCCCAGCAGTTGTATGAAGAAACCGCCGAGAGCCTGGCGGCGCAGGCCGCGTTCCGCGAGCAGCGCCGGCTGGCCAGCGAACCGGCGCTCGCCATCGAGCAGGGCCGACCCACCAAACGCCAGCGGCGCGACCTCGACAAGGCACGCGGCAGCGCCTGGGGCTCGCGCTGGAGCGCCAGCATCGACGACGACGGCGACGTCGGATCCAATTCCTAGAACCAGGCATCACGCATGAGCAACAAGTTCAAGCCGTACCGCGTCCCGACCGACGGCGATTTCAGGCTGCGCGCCATCGACCCGAACGACATTCCCTTTTCCGAGGGCAGCGAAGACGTCGACCAAGGCAATCTCGAAGCCATGGCCAAGGAGCTGGACAAGCTGCAGAACAAGCTGCATGCCGAAGGCAGACGCAAGGTTCTGCTCGTGCTGCAGGGCATGGACACCAGCGGCAAGGACGGCACCATCCGCTGGGTGTTCTCGCGCACGTCGCCGCTGGGCGTTCGCGTCTACGCCTTCAAGGCGCCCGGCGAGATCGAGCTGTCGCACGACTACCTGTGGCGCTGCCATGCGGTGGTCCCCGCGGCGGGCCAGTTGATGGTCTGGAACCGCAGCCACTACGAAGACGTGCTGGTGCCGGTGGTCGAGAAGTGGATCGACCGGGCGGAGGCGCAGCGCCGCTACCGGCAGATCAACGACTTCGAACGGCTGCTGGTCGAAACCGGCACCACCGTCATCAAGTGCATGCTGCACATCGGGCAGGACGAGCAGCGCCAGCGCCTTCAGGAGCGCATCGACGAGCCGGACAAGAACTGGAAGTTCTCGCGCGGCGACCTTGAGGTTCGAAAGAAGTGGAGCGCCTATCAGCAGGCCTACGAGCGCGCACTGGCCCATACCTCGACCGAGCATGCGCCGTGGCACGTCATTCCGTCGAACAACAAGCTGCACCGCAACCTGATGGTGGCGCGCCTTTTGATCAAGACGCTCAAGCGCATGGACCTGAGCTTCCCGCCCGCCGATCCTGCGCTCAAGGGGCTCGTGGTGGAGTGAGCCGCCAGGGCTCGCTAGCCGGCGTCGCGCTCGTCGGACGTCTTCACGCCCATCAGCGACTCGATGGCCGCACGCAGGTCGTCCGGCACGTCGATCGCCTGATGCGTGTCCAGCGACGTCGTCACCAGCACCTGGCGCATCTGCATGCGCAGTTCGCCGTCGTCCACACCCGTGCAGCGTGAGGACAGCCGGATCGAGCGTCCGCCCAGCCGCTGCACTTCCAGCGCCAGCAGCACCCGGTCGCCCATTCGGCTGATGGCCCGAAAGTCCGCCTCCAGCCTGACGGTGGGCAAGCCGATCCTGCGGTCGATGACCAGGCGCCGGAAGCCCACGCCCAGCCCTTCCTCGACCCAGTCCTCCACGAGGCCGTTGAACATCACGAAGTACTGGGGGTAGAAGACGATGCCGGCCGGGTCGCAGTCGGAAAAGCGGATCAACCGCTCGCGCTGGAAGATGCTCACATCACCTCCCCGCCCGACACCGAGATGGATTGCCCATTGATCGAGGCCGCGCCCTGCCCGCACAGCCACCGCACCGCATCGGCCACTTCGGCCGGCGAGATGATGCGCTGCTGCGGATTGCCGGCGGCGAACTCGGCCAGCGCCTGCGCCTCGCTGCGGCCGGTCTTGGCGACCACGTTGGCCACGCTTTCGCGCAGGATGTCGGTGTCGGTATAGCCGGGGCACACGGCATTGACGGTGATGCCCTTCTTCGCGACCTCGAGTGCCAGCGATCGCGTCATGCCCACGACGCCGTGCTTGGCGGCCACGTAGGCGCTGACATAGGCATAGCCGCGCTGGCCGGCCGTGCTGGCGATGTTGACGATGCGGCCCCAGCCACCGGCCAGCATGTCGGGCAGCGCCGCCTGCGCGCACAGGAAGCTGCCGGTCAGGTTGACCGCGATCATGCGCTGCCACAGTTCGATCGAGGTCTTGTGGAACGGTGCGCTCTCGGCCTGGCCCGCGTTGTTCACCAGGATGGCGACGGGGCCGCACGCGGAACGCGCGGATTCGAAGGCAGCCGCCACCGATGCGGGATCCGACACGTCGGCCACCGCGACCGAATGCCCGTCGCCCGGAAGGCTGCGTGCCAGGTGCAGCAGCGCCTCGCGATTGCGGCCGAGCAAGGTGACACGCGCGCCGTCGGCGGCCAGCGTGCGCGCGATCTCGGCACCGATGCCGCGTGCCGCGCCGGTCACCAGCGCATGCTTGTCTTTCAGGGGATGGTGTTGGGTCATGTGCGTCTTCCTTTCGGCTGACGGTCCCACGTCGTGGGCGTGACGCCGCGTTCGCGCAGCTTGAATTTCTGCACCTTGCCATTCTCGGTGCGCGGCAGGTCGTCGACGATGTCGATGAAGCGCGGAATGGCGAAATACGGCAGGCGCGATTCGCACCAGGCCGCCAGCTCGCTCGCCAGCGCCTGCGCATCCGCCGCCGCGCCGCCGGGCTGGACGATGACGGCCGCCATCACCTCGTCCTCGGCCAGTTCGGACTGCACCGGATAGACCGCCACCGTTGCCACGCGCGCGTGCGACAGCAGCACCTGTTCCACCTCGAACGAAGAGATGTTCTCGCCGCGACGGCGGATCGCATCTTTCATGCGGTCGATGAAGCGGAACGCACCGTCGGCCTCGCGCACCACCCGATCGCCGGTGTGGAACCACAGGTTGCGCCAGGCCTCCACCGTCTTGTCGGGCATGTTGAAGTAGCCCGCGGCGAAGGCAAAGGGTTCGCTGGCCCGAAGCAGCAGCTCGCCGGCCTGGCCGTCGGGCAGTTCGGCGTCGTGGGCGTCGGCTACGCGGGCCTCGAAGCCCGGCTGCAGCCAGCCCATCACGCCGCCGCGCGGCGCATCCGGGCGCGAGGCGATGACGAAGTTGGTCTCGGTCGATCCGTAGCCTTCGAGCAGCCGCACGCCGGTGCGCTCTTGAAACTCCGCGGCCGCGGCGGCCGGCACGCCCGGGCCGAGCCCCAGGCGGACGCGGTGGCCGCGTTCGCCCTCGCCCGCCGGCTGCGCGAGCAGGATCGGCACCATCGCGCCGAGCAGGTAGACCACCGTCGCGCCGGTCGCGCGCATGGCCGGCCAGAAGCCGGAGGCCGAGAACCGAGGCAGGAAAACCACCTCCGCCCCGCTCAGCGCCGCCTGCGCGAAAGTGTTGAGCGCATTGATGTGGAAAAGCGGCAAGGTGGTGGCCAACACGTCGTCCTGCCCGACACCCAGGATGCCCAGCGAATGCACGCCCCACCAGTAGTACTGCGCATGCGGGCACAGCACGCCCTTCGACGGTCCGGTGGTGCCCGAGGTGTAGAGGATCGCCAGCGTGTCGCCCGGACCCACGTCGGCCGCTTCGGCGGCCTCCTGCGGCGCGGCCGGCCACGGCAGGCAGGGCACGCCGGCGGCCGGCACTGCCTGCCCTTCGCCGACGAGCCAGATGGCCTTGAGCGCGCACCGCGTCAAGTCTGCCGTCTGCAGGCGCGCGGCGAAGTCGGCTTCGATCACCAGCAGCGACGCGCCGCTGTTGGCCAGGAAATACTCGATCTGCGGCCCCATCGCGGCGGTGTTGATCGGCACCGCCACGGCGCCGATCCATCCGCAGGCGAGGAAGGCCTCGAGGCATTCGATGCGGTTGCCGCACATCAGCGCGACGCGGTCGCCACGCCCGATGCCCGCCTGCTGCAAGGCCGCGGCGCGACGCGCGACGTTCTCCGGCACATCGCCATGCGTCCAGCGGGTCTGGCCGATGGTGAGCGCCGGCCGAGGCCCGAAAGTCTGCGCCTGGTGGCGCAGCATGGCCGGCAAGGTGCGCTGCGCCGCCGGCAGCGGGCCAGCGCCGGGCTCGGTGCGCTCAGTCATCGTGCGTTGCGCCGCCCAGGTACGTCGCGCGCACACGGGGGTCGTCGGCCAGCTGGGCGGAATCGCCGTGCAATGCGATCTCGCCGGTTTCGAGCACGTAGCCTTCGTCGGAGCTTTCGAGGGCGGCCCGTGCGTTCTGCTCCACCAGCAGGATCGAGACGCCGTCGTCGCGCAGCTTGCGCACGATGGTGAGGATGTCGCGCACGATCAGCGGCGCCAGGCCCAGGCTGGGCTCGTCGAGCATCAGCAGGCGCGGCTGCGCCATCAAGGCCCGTCCCACGGCCAGCATCTGCCGCTCGCCGCCCGACAGCGTGTTGGCGCGCTGGGCCTTGCGTTCGGCCAGGCGGGGAAAGCGGTCGTACACGAACTGCAGCTGCTTCTTGAGCCCCTCGGCGCGGAGGCGCTTGGCATAGGCGCCGAGCATGAGGTTGTCCAGCACCGAGAGTTCGCCGAAGAGCTCGCGCTTTTCGGGCACGAGGCAAAGGCCGCGCTCCACGCGCGATTCCACGTCCAGCCCGTGCAGGTCCTGCCCCTCGAAGCGCAGCACGCCCCGGGATGGCAGCAGGCCCATGGCCGCCGCGAGCAGCGTGGTCTTGCCCGCACCATTGGGGCCGATGACCGAGATGATCTGGCCCTTGCTCAGCGACAGGGACACGCCGCGCACCGCCTCCACCTGGCCGTAGCCCACGTGCAGGTCCGAAATCTCCAGCATTGCGCCGCTCATGCCACGCTCCCCAGGTAGGCCGCCTGCACGCGCTCGTCGGCACGCACCGCGGCAGGAACGCCCTCGACCAACTTGGAGCCGAAGTTCATCACCACCAGCCTGTCCACCAGTTTCATCACGAAGTCCATGTCGTGCTCGACGATGAGGATGGTCACGCCCTCGTCGCGCAGCTTGCGCAGCAGATCGCCCAGCTCTTCCTTTTCCTTGCGGCGAAGACCGGCGGCCGGTTCGTCGAGCACCAGCAGCACCGGGTCGGCCGCCAGCGCACGCGCGATCTCCAGGATGCGCTGCGTGCCCAGCGGCAGGCTGCCGGCGAGTTCGTGCGCCCGGTCGCCCAGACCGATGCGCGCCAGCTGGCGCTGCGCCTCGTGCAGGATCTGTTGCTCCTCGGCGCGGTCAAGCCGCAGGCCCGCTCGCACCACACCGGCGCGGGTGCGCGAATGCGCGCCCAGCGCGACGTTATCCAGCAGGCTCATGTGGGGCCGCAGCTTGACGTGCTGGAAGGTGCGCGCCAGGCCCAGGCGGGCCACGTCGCGCTGCGCCATGCCCGAGATGTCGCGATCGAGGAATCGAACGCGCCCGGACGTCATCGGCATGGTGCAGGTCAGCAGGTTGAACATGGTCGACTTGCCAGCGCCATTGGGCCCGATCAGGCCGACGATCTCGCCGGCATTGACGCCGAAGCTCACCTCGTTGACCGCCACCAGCCCACCGAAGCGCTTGACCGCAGCCTCCACCGCCAGGATGGGCGTGCCGCGTGCCGGCAACTGGCGGTGCGCCAGCGGCGGCGCGTCGCCCTTCATGCGCTCGTCCGACTGGGGCGCCTTGAAGCGACCCTGCGTCAGCTTGCGCAAGAAGCCCATCAGTCCGCCGCGCGCAAAGTGCAGCAGCGCGATGAACAGCGCCGCGAAGGCGATGGCTTCGAGCTGGCCGGCGCGCTGCGTGAGCAGCGGCAGCACATCCTGCAACGCGTTCTTCATCACCAGCACGATGGCCGCGCCGACCAGCGCCCCGGCCAGGTTGCCCAGGCCGCCGGCGACGGCCATCAGCAGGTATTCGATGCTGGCCCGCACGTCGAACGGCGCGGGGCTGACGAAGCGGTTGGTGTGCGCGTAGAGCCAGCCTGCAAGACCAGCGAACAGCGCGGCCAGAACGAACAGCGAGAGGCGCACCCGGTAGGCGTCGGCACCGACGCTGGCGAGCAACACCGCGCCGCCGCGCAGCCCGCGGATGGCACGTCCGGGGCGCGAAGCCATCAGGTTGTAGCTGAACAGGAAGGCCAGGCCGACCACGAACCAGATCAGGTAGTACATGGCCCGCGCATCCACCAGCGACCAGGGGCCGACATGGATGGGCGGAATGTTCGACAGGCCGGTGTGCCGGCCCAGCGCATCGACGTTGCCGAAGAGCATCGCGATCGACAGCCCCCAGGCAATGGTCGACAGCGGCAGGAAGTGCCCGCCCAGGCGCAGCGTGAGCATGCCGATGGCCAGTGCGGACAGGCCGGTGAGCAGCAGCGCGAACGCCAGTCCCAGCCACGGCGACAGCCCTTGCGTGGTGGTCAGCCAGGCCGTGGCGTACGCGGCAATGCCGACGAAGGCGGCCTGCCCGAACGACGTGGCGCCACCCACGCCGGTGAGCATCACCAGACCCAGCGCCACCAGGGCGCCGATGCCGATGTCGTTCATCAGCGAGACGGCGAAGGAGCCCAGCAGCATGGGCGCCAATGCGATGGCAACGATGACCAGCGCCACCAGCAGACGGAATCGATGGGCGCGCATCATTGGTCCAGCTCCTCTTCGTCTTCATCCGAATGCGTGCTCATGAACGAACGCAGCAGCAGGACCGGAATCAGCAGGGAGAAGACGATGGCGTCTTTCATGGCGCCGCTCCAGAACGATGCGAAGCTTTCCACCAGGCCGACGGCAATGGCGCCCAGCGCCGTCAGCGGATAGCTCACCAGGCCGCCGATGATGGCGGCGACGAAGGCCTTCAAGCCGATGATGAAGCCCGAGTCGTAGTACATCGTGGTGACCGGTGCGATCAGCACGCCGATCAGCCCGGCCAGCAGCGAGGCGCAGGCATAGGCCAGGATGGCCGTGCGCGTCGGGCGGATGCCCACCAGTCGCGCGCCGACGCGGTTGACCGCCGTGGCGCGCAGCGCCTTTCCGGCCACCGTGCGTTCGAAGACCAGGAAAAACAGGGCCGACAGGACGATGGCCGAAGCGACCATCAGCACCACCTGGCCGCTGACCGAAAAGCCATCGCCCAGCGGCAGCGTGCCGCTGGCCAGCGCGCTGGTGCGCGAGCCCTCCGGCCCGAAGAACAGCAGCCCCAAGCCCGACAGCAGGAAGTGCAGCGCCAGCGAGACGATCAGCAGCACCAGCACCGAGGCATCGGCGATGGGCTGGAACACCACGCGCGCCAGCAGCGGCGATACGGGCACCACCAGCAGCACGCTGGCCGCCACCTGCACGGCCTGCGGCGCCGCGAACTGGGCCGTGGCCCAGGCGATCGCGCAAGGCACTGCCGGCAGCAGCAGCCACAGCCCGATGGCCTTGGGAATGCGCGACGTTTCGCCGCGCCGGATCAGGGAGCCGACTTCGACCAGCGTTGCAAGCACCGCCAGCGTCAGGACGAGGCCGATGGTGGCCGGCGTGCGTCCGGTCTCGAAAGCCGCCAGCGACAAGGCTGCGAAGGCCGCCACGTCGCCGAAGGGCACGAACACCACCCGGGTCACCGAGAAGATGAGCACCAGCCCGAGGCCGGCGAGCAAGTAAACGGCCCCATTCGCCAGGCCATCGATGCCCAGGATGAGTGCCACGTCCCATGTCATTGAAGGATTCTCCCTACGTCCTGATTGTTGGAAGGCTCGATGCCGCGCTCAGGGCGCGAGCACCCACTTGCCGTTGTCGAGCTTGACGATGACGCGGGCGCGCTCGTCCACGCCCGACAGGTTGCCCGGCTTGAAGTTGTAGACGCCGTGCGTGCCCACGACTTCCTTGGTCGAGAAGATCGCGTCGCGCAGCGAGGCGCGGAATTCCGGCGTGCCCGGCTCGCCCTTGGCGCGGGCGGCCGCATCGGCGAACACCATCCAGCCGTCGAACGAATAGGCGGAGAAGGCGTCGACCGTGGGAGCGCCATTGACCTTCTGGAACACCGAGCGGAAGTCAAGGCTCAGCTTCTTGGTCGGGCTGCCGTCGGGCAGTTGCTCGGCGACGATGATCGGGCCGGTGGGCATCAGCGCCCCCTGGGCGGCGCTGCCCGCCACACGCACGAAGTCGGGGTTGATCAGGCCGTGCTGGCCATAGATGCCGCCCTTGAAGCCGCGCTCCTGCAAGGCCAGGAAAGGCAAGGCACCAGGCGTGCCGGCACCGCCGGTCATCACGGCGTCGGGCTTGAGCGCGATGATCTTCAGCACCTGGCCCGTCACCGATGCGTCGGCACGCGCATAGCGCTCGTTGCTCACGACCTTGATGCCTTGCTTGTCGGCGGCCTTGTTCAGCGCATTCCAGACCAGGTCGCCCCAGGCGTCGGAAAAGCCGATGTAGCCCACCGTCTTCACGCCGTTGCGCTTCATGCGGTCGACCACCGCATCCACCATGAGCTGCGTGGGCTGCGCGACCGTCACCACCCAGGGGTTGTCGGCCGGGTCGATGGAGATGGGCGTCAGGCCGATCATCGGCGTCTTGGTTTCCTTGGCCACCTGCGCCATGGCGATGGCCGCCGGTACGCCGGACGTGCCCATGATCACGTCGACCTTGTCTTCCTCGATCAGCTTGCGCGCATTGCGGCCGGCCGTCGTGGGATCGCTGCCGTCGTCGAGGACGACCAGTTGCACCTTGCGGCCGTTGATCTCGCCCTTGTAGCTCTGCGCCGCGGCCATGCCCTTCGAATACGGCACGCCGAGCGAGGAGTTCGGACCCGACAGCGACACGCTGAGCCCGACCTTGAGGTCGGCCGCCAAGGCACCAGTGGCGAGCGCAGCGGTGGCCGCGGCAGCGAGCGCGCAGCGGGTCAGGGTCTTCATCAAGCGCTTCATGCGGGAACTCCTCGAAGTGATGGTGGGGACGGAAAACAAAGGGAAGCAGTGATCAGATGAACAGCTGCACGGCGGGCAAGGCGCGCTCGGCGCCCAACAGGTCGACCCGCTTGAGCTGGATGCGCGTGCCTTGCGGCGTGCGCACCAGGACGTGGTGGTAGCTGCCGGCCAGCATCAACTGCTGCTCGCCGCGCGCCTCGATGTAGAGAAAGGGCGTGCGCAAGGTAGCGCTGCCGGCATCGACGTCCAACTGCTCGACGCGGGAGTTCTGCAGCACATGCTGGCAACGGCTGGCCGGATGCTGCGAATGCGCGCGGGGGTCCTTGAGACGATCGACGCGCAGTTGCAGCAGCAGCCGGTCCTCGAAGGCGATGGAGTTGTGCGACTGCGCGTCGTGCTGGGCCCGGCCCAGCAGCGGCACCCAGTAGCGGCCGTCCTCGGCGAACAGCGCCAGCCATTCGTCGAAGCGTCCGTCGTCGAGCAACGAAGCCTCGCGCGCAACGAAGTCGCACAGCCCCATTTCATTGAACTCGTTCATGCCGGTTCCCCCATGCGCAAGGTCATGAACTCGGCCCAGGCCCGGAACTGGTTGCGCATCAGCAGTTCGTTGGTGCCATTGGTGTCTTGTGCGGCGGCGTCATCGAACTCGCCGCTGCGATGCCCGCGATGCAGGCTCACCCATTCATTGCCGGGCGCGTGCAGGCCTTGCTGGATGCTCTCGAACAGGTGTACGTCGTCATGCGCCACCACCGACATCGGCGAGAACACCAGCCGGTTGTAGCTCATGGAACGTTCGAAAAGCAGTTCCGGCGCGCCCTCGGCACGGAAGGCCCAGGCCTCCACCAGCGTTCGGTCGGCGGCCAGCGGGCGGATCACGCGGATGGCCTGCGGCGAGCCCTTGACCGCCAGGCTGGGAAACAGCACCGCGTTCTGCGGCGAGCGCTGCAGCACCTCGGTGGCGCGCTGGTCGCCGTGCGCGGCACGCATGGCGGCCTCGTACTCGGGCACCTGCGCGTAGTTCGAATGGATGGAAAAGCGCGTGCCCAGCACGCTGTGACCATGCGGCAGCACGCGAGCGCCCATCTGGTCGAAGAAGTCGTAGCCGGCGCCGAAAGGCAGGATCTGCTCCATCGCCATCGGCTTGGGCTCGTCGGGCGAATGGCCGGCCCACAGCGCCTGCGCCGCCTTGGTGGCCGACTCGTGCGTCGACAGCGGATGCACCGTGTCGTTGATGTTCTCCAGGTACATCTTCCAGTTGCAATGCACCACGTTGCGCAGCACGCCGCCCGCGAAGGTCAGGCGGCCCTGCGGAGAACGGTCGACCATGTTGTCGATGGCGCCCAGCACTTCGCCGAAGTAATCGTCGAAACCAGGCCCTTCATCGGACAGGCGCACGAACACGAAGTCACGGTAGACCGCCACATTCGCCAGCGCCGACATGCCCTGTCCCGATTCGCATTGCGTCAGCCGCGTGCCTTCGTAGCCCGCCTTGATCGGAATCGCCAACGGACTGCCGTCGAGCCGATAGGTCCAGGCGTGATAGGGGCAACGGAAGAACTTGCCCGTGTTGCCGCAGGCATCGCTCACCAGCCGCGTGCCCTTGTGCGCGCAGCGGTTGGCCAGCACACGGATGCCGCCATCGGCCTGGCGCACCATGACGAGCGGCCTGCCGGCGATGTCCTGCGCCACGTAGTCGCCAGCATGGGGCACCTGGCTCGCATGACCCAGGAACTGCCACGTGCGCGCGAAGAAATGCTCCTGCTCCAGGGCGAACAGTTCCTCGCTCAGGTAGAGGTCGCGATGGACGCGGTCTTCCTCGACCAGGGCGCGGATGCGTTCAGGTTGGTCGCGGTACATGTGTCTTTGCGGGTGCGTGGGGAAATGCCGTGCGAGGTGCCGAGGATCAGGGCGCCAGCTTCCACTGGCCCTTTTCCATGCGCACGATCACCACCGCGCGCTCGTCGGAGCCGTAGCGGTCGCCCGCCTTGAAGTTGTAGACGCCGTGAGTGCCCACCAGCTCCTTCGTGCCGACGATGGCGTCGCGCAGCGAGGCGCGGAACTCCGGCGTGCCGGGCTCGCCCTTGGCGCGCTTGACCGCATCCATCAGCACCAGGTAGGCGTCGTAGGTGTAGGCCGAGAAGGCGTCCACCGCCGGAGCGCCGTTGGCCTTCTGATAGGCGTCGCGGAATGCCAGCGAGACCTTCTTGATCGGATTGCTGTCGGGCAGTTGCTCGGCCACCAGAACGGGGCCGCTGGGCACTTCCAGCCCGTCGATGGCGCTGCCGCCCACGCGCACGAAGTCGGCATTGATCAGGCCGTGCGTGCCGTAGATGCGGCCCTTGTAGCCACGCTCGGCCAGGCCCAGGTAAGGCAGCGCGCCGGGCGTGCCGGAGTTGCCGGCAAACACCGCGTCGGGCCGCTTGGCGACAATCTTCAGCACCTGTCCAGCCACCGACGAATCGCTGCGCGCATAACGCTCGTTGGCCACCACCTCGATGCCGGCCGGCTTGGCCGCCTTGACGAGCGAGTCGTACGCCAGGTCGCCCAGCGCGTCGGAGAAGCCGATGAAGGCCACCGTCTTCACGCCGCTCTTCTTCATGCGATCGACCACCGCGCTGACCATCAGGCCGAAGGGCTGCGAGACCGTCACGGTCCATGCGCCCTCCTCGCCCGGGATGACCACCGGCGTGGGCGAGATGAGCGGCGTGTTGGTCTCGCGCGCAACCGCCGCGATGGCCATGGCGCCCGGCACGCCGGAGGTGCCGATCAGCACGTCGACCTTGTCGTCCACCGCCAGCTTGCGCGCGTTGCGGCCGGCGGTGGTGGGATCGGACGCATCGTCCAGCACGATTACCTGCACCTTGTGGCCGGCGATGGTCGGATGCTGCTCGACGGCGGCGCGGATGCCCTTCTCGTACGGAATGCCCAGCGCCGCGATCGGACCCGAGAGCGAGCTGATGACGCCCACCTTCAGATCGGCGGCAAAGGCCTGGGCGGCGCCCAGGGCGACGGCGGCAAGCGCCAGGCTTCGAATCAACGTGTTGTTCTTCATGGAGACTTCCTTCACTTGGCCAGCATCCACTTGCCCTTCTCAAGGCGCACGACCACGCGCGAGCGTTCGTCGGAACCGTAGCGATCGTCGGGCTTGAAGTTGTAGACGCTGTGCGTGCCGACTAGCTCCTTGGTGCTGACGATGGCATCGCGCAGGGCCACGCGGTATTCAGGCGTTCCGGGCTCGCCCTTGGCGCGCGAGGCTGCGTCGAGCATGACCAGCCATCCGTCGAACGAGTAGGCCGAGAAGGCATCGGTGGGGGCGCTGCCGTTGGCCTTCTGGTAGGCGGCGCGGAAGTCCATCGCCACCTTGCGCATCGGGTTCGACTCGGGCAATTGCTCGGCCACCACCACCGGGCCGGTGGGCGCCAGCAGGCCTTCGACCGATGCACCACCCACGCGCACGAAGTCGGGGTTGATCAGCGCATGCATGCCGTAGATCTGGCCCTTGTAGCCGCGCTCGGCCAGCGCCAGGTAAGGCAGCGCGCCCGGCGTGCCGGAGGTGCCGGTGATCACCGCGTCAGGACGCAGCGCCACGATCTTCAGCACCTGGCCCGCCACAGAACTGTCGGCACGCGCATAGCGCTCGTTGCTCACCACCTTGATGCCGTGCTTCTCGGCCGACTTGTTCAGCGCGTCGTAGACCAGGTCGCCCCAGGCATCGGAAAAACCGATGTAGCCCACCGTCTTCACGCCCGACTGCTTCATGCGCTCGACCACCGCGCTGACCATCAGGGGCGCAGGCTGCGGCAGCGTCACCATCCATGCGCCGGCCTCGCCGGGCAGGTTGGCGTTTGCGATGGAGATGAGCGGCGTCTTCGTCTCGCGGGCCACGGCCGCGATGGCCAGCGCACCCGGCGAGCCTGCCGTGCCGATGATCACGTCGACCTTGTCTTCCTCGATCAGCTTGCGCGCATTGCGGGCGGCGGTGCTCGGGTCGGACGCATCGTCCAGCGCGATCATCGTGACCTTGTGGCCAGCCACTTCCGACTTGTAGGCCTGCGCTGCCTTGATGCCCTTCTCGTAAGGAATGCCCAGCGACGACACCGGGCCCGACAGCGACGTGATGAAGCCCACCTTGATGTCAGCGGCCCACGCCTGGGCGATGGCCAGTGCGCTCAGGCCAAGGGCCAGTCCGGTACGCACGCAAAAGCTACGGGAAGAGACGTTCATGGTTGTTGCTCCTGGGTTGGCGCCGCGACGGCCCTCCACCGCGACTGGTCGAAACATGAATTGTGAAATGTTTATGACTAAAGAATATCAACGCATTGCGGCGCTGGCGAGAAAGGGGAACTACCTACAGCACGAGGGCGCCGACACTGGTGCCGCCGCACACGTACAACACTTGCCCCGTCACATAGCTGTTGGCCGGATCGACGAAGAAGTTGACGGCGCGCGCCACGTCGGCGGATTCACCAATGCGGCGCACGGGAATGGATGCTTGCAAGGCCCGTTCCCGCTCGCTGCCTGCGGCGATCACGTCGTAGAACATGTCGGTGCGGATGGGGCCAGGCGCCACCACGTTGACGGTGATGCCTTCGGGCGCGAGTTCGAGCGACCAGGTGCGCGCCATGCCGATCATTCCCGCCTTGGTGGCCGAATAGCTGGTGCGCGTGACGGCGCCCACTGCCGCGCGCGAAGACATCAGCACGATGCGCCCGAAACGCTGCGCGCGCATCGTCGGCAGCACGGCCTGCGTGAGCGCGATGGCCGAGCCCAGGTGCAGGTCGACCAATGCATCGAGGTCTTCGAGTTTCACTTCCGGCAACAGCGCGCCTCGAATGACCCCGGCGTTGTGCACCAGCGTGTTGACGGCGTAGCGCTGCGCGACCTCCTGCGCCGCCTGCACCGTGGCTGCGCGGTCCATCAGGTCCACATCGATGCTGTGCATGCGCGGATGGTCGATGTCGGCCGAGCGCCGCGACATCGAGATCACCTCGCAGCCCTGCTCGAGCAAGTGCTCGCAGATCACCTTGCCGATGCCTGCGCTGCCGCCGGTCACCAGGGCCACGCGTTGGATGTTGTTCGCTTCGTTCATCGCTTCAGGACTCCACCATGGCCAGCACGCGCAAGGGACTGCCGCTGCCCTTCTCGATCTTCAGCGGCGGGCAGATGAGCACCGCGCCCGTGGGTGGCAGCAGGTCGAGGTTGGTCAGGCACTGCAGGCCGTAGCGACCCGTGCCGTGCATCAGGTAGTGGCACGGATAGGGAGGACGCAGGTGATAGCCCTGCCCCGCATCGGTGCCGATCGCCTCCGAACCGAAGCCCAGCACGTCGCGCTGTTCCACCAGGAAGCGGACCGCCTCGCTCGACGGGCCTGGCGTGTGCTGGCCGGTCTCGTCGAAGTTCTGATAGGCCGCCGGGTCCTGCCGCTTGGACCAGTCGGTTCGCATCAGCACCCACTGGCCGGGCTGGATGCGCCCGTGTGCCGCTTCATGCCGTTCGATGTCTTCCACCGTCATCAGGTAGTCGGCGTTCGCCTTGACCTGCTCGGAGCAATCGATCACGTGCGCCGAGGCCACGAAGTTCTGCACCTCGATGGTGTCCACCGAGTTGTTGGGCAGGTCGCGGCCCGAGATCCAGTGGATCGGCGCATCGAAGTGCGTGCCGGTGTGCTCGCCGCACGAAAAGTTGTTCCAGTACCAGCCGGGGCCGCGGTCGTCGTACTTCGAGACCTCCTCGATGCGGAACGGCCAGCACTGCCCCATCTCGGGCGGCAGCGCGATCTGCGGGAACTCGGGCGTGAGCGTCTGCGTGAGGTCGACCACGCGGATCCGGCCGCTGGCGAGGGCGCCCACCAGCGCGCCGAGTACGCCGGCGGACGTTGTCGTGGTGCTTGTCGTCATGTGCTTGATTCCTTGCAAGATGTGTTCAGCCGCCGTTGGTGGCGAGTTCGCGCTCGAGCACCTTGGGGTTGTCGCGCCAGCGCTCCAGCCACTCCTGCGCCACGTCGCCGGGATAGACGTCTTCCACGCCGTCGCGCAGCGCCTTGACGATGGCACTGGCCAGCGCCTGCGGCGTGAGCTTGGGCGGCGGCATGTGCTGGTTCCATTCATCGTCGATCGGCCCCGGATAGACGTTGACGACGCGGATGCCGGCCGGCCGCATCTCGGCACGCAGGCACTGCGCCAGCGAATGCGCCGCGGCCTTGCTCGCGCTGAAGGTGCCGTGCGGCGGGAAGTTCGACAGCGCATAGATCGACAGCAGGTTGACCCAGGCCGTCGCGCCGGTCGCACCATCGGCCGAGCGCCCCTTGAGCGCCGGGCCGAACTCCTGCGCCAGGCGCAGCAGGCCGAAGTAATTGATGTCCATCTCGGCGCGCGCCACATCGGTACCGCGGCGGGCACCGATGCCGAAGGTGCGGTGCACTTCGGCGGTGTTGACGACGATGTCGACCTTGCCGCCGATGGCGCCGGCCAGCTGGCTCACCGACCGCTCATTGGTCAGGTCCAGCGGTACCAGCGACACCTGCGGCAGCGCCGTGATGTCCTCCAGCCCGCCGAAGTTCTTCCACGGCTCGGCATGGCCGACCCAGACGATGTCAGCACCGGCGGCCACCAGGGCGCGCACCACGGCCTGGCCCACGGGCGTCTTGCCGTCCGTCACCAGCACCTTGCGGAACTTGGGGTCGCTGGTCATCTCGCGCAGCATCTTGTCGTCAGCCATGTGTGCACTCCCGTCTTTCGGAAAACCAATCAGAACCGCCTGGCCGGCGCGGTCGAGCCGGGCACCGACACGCACGCGCGCCGGGGCATCGCCCACTTCGCCATGCATGTGGACCATGAGCGTGGGGCCGGCGTCCAGATGCACCAGGCCCAGGCGCCAGGGCAGGCGCTCGCGGAAAAACAGATCGTTGCTGTGGTGCAGCGTGCTCACCGCCAGCAGTTCGCCCTCGCCCGTCTGCTCGCGCCAATGCAGGCGGGGCGACAGGCACTTGTGGCAAGCCTCGCGCGGCGGGTACTGCACGGCACCGCAGTCCTCGCACTGCTGCAGTTCGAAGCGGCCTTCGGATGCTGCGGCGGTGATGCCCAGGGCCACGCGGCTGCGCTGCCAGGGCGGCAGGTTCATCTGCCGGGTACGCAGTACCGGGTTCTTGCGCTTGGGGCGCATCAGGGGCATGGTCATGTGGGCCTCCCGAGAATGACAGCGCCAGTGCACAGGCACCGGTCGTAGGTGACCATGCCGAAGCCGGCCACCAGGCCAAGGTTCGCGTCCTTCACGGCGCGTGCGCCGGCCTGGTCGGTCAACTGGCGGATGGTCTCGGTCATGCCCAGGAATCCGCCGGCCGCACCGGCCTGCCCGCTCGAAAGCTGGCCACCGCTGGTGTTGTTGGGAAAGTCGCCGTCGAAGGTGGTGCGATGCGCACGCACGAACTCGGGTCCTTCGCCCTTCTCGCAAAAGCCCAGGTCCTCGAACTGCATCATCACGATCACCGGGTAGTCGTCGTAGGTCTGGATGAGGTCCAGGTCGGTGGGCGCGATGCCGGCCTGCGCGTACAGGTCGGCGCGGTCTACTCGCCAGCCGCCGCGCACCATGATTGGGTCTTCGGCAAAGGCGTTGTGGCGTTCGATGGCGCCGCGGATCACCACATGCGCCAGGCCCAGGTCGCGGGCGCGCTCTTCGCTCATCACCAGGAAAGCCTCGGCGCCAGCACACGGCATCACGCAGTCGAACAGATGGATCGGGTCGGCGATGGGGCGCGCGCCCATGTATTCGTCGAGGGTGAGCGGCTTCTTGAACAGCGCATTCGCATTGGCCAGCGCGTTGGTGCGCTGGTCCACGGCGATGCGGCCGAAGTCTTCACGCCGGGCGCCAAAGGTGCGCATGTAGTTCGCCGTGATGAAGGCGAAGATGGAATTGGGCCCGCCCGAGCCGTACGGATAGGTGGCGTCGCGCGCGAAGTTGGAAAAGCTGCCCAGCGTCTGGCGGAAGGAATCGACATGGTTGGTGTCGGCCGCCACGCAGGCGACGACGTCGGCATCGCCCGACTGCACGGCGCGCGCCGCCCGCCGCAGGCACATCACGCCCGATGCACCGCCGGTGGGCACGTGGTCGAGCCAGCGCGGCGACAGGCCCAGATGCTGGGTCACGCCCACCGCCGTGTCCGGCACGAGCGAGAAGCTCGACAGGCACAGCCCGTCGATCTCTTCCTTGGCCACGCCGCTGGCCTTGACCAGCGCCTCCAGCGCCTGCCCGATGAACCAGTGCGCGCTGCGGGTGGAATAGCGGACATAGGGCACGGTGATCGGCACCGCGACGGCCACGCCTTCGTAGTTCTGGCGCCTGCTCATGGCTGTCTCTTCTTCATGGCGCGGGTGTCCACGCAACCGGGTTGGCCAGGCAGTTCGCGCGCCATGTCGCGAAGCTGTCCGCGCTGGATCTTCTGCGAGGGCGTGAGCGGCAAGGCATCGACGAAGGCCACGTAGCCGGGGGCCTTGTAGTAGGCCAGCTGGTCGAGCGCGAGGCGCACGATGTCGGCGGCCAGCGCGGGTTTGTCGCCCGCCTCCACGCCGTCCTTGAGCACGACGCAGCACAGCACCTCGTCGCCGCGCACCGCATCCGGCGTGGCGGCCACGGCCGACGCCTGCACCGCCGGATGCTGGTTGAGCACGCTTTCCACCTCCACCGCCGAGATGTTCTCGCCGCTGCGGCGGATGACGTTCTTCTTGCGGTCGACGAAGTAGAAGTTGCCTTCGCCATCGCGCCGCACCAAGTCACCGGTGTGGAACCAGCCTCCGGCCCACGCCTCGGCAGTGGCTTCCTCGTCCTTGAGATAGCCGCCGAAGAAATAGCGGCGCGGATCGTCCCCGGCCGAGCGGACCAGAAGTTCGCCGGGCGTGTCGGCGGGCACGTCGTGTGCTTCCTCGTCGACCAGGCGGACTTCGAGAAAGTCCGGCTGGCGTCCGAAGCAGGCGGTGCCGACGCCGCGCGGCTCGCGGTTGGCCATCACGCAGGCGCCGGCGCCGGTCTCGGTCATGGCCCAGGCCTCGACCAGCGCGAAGCCGAAGCGTTCCTCGAAAGGCGCATGGTTCTTGCGGTCCACCCCAGCGCCGAAGCCCCAGCGGATGGCATGGTCGCGATCCGCCGGCGCAGGCGGCGCACCCAGCAACATGGCCGGGATCACCCCCAGGTAGTGGACGATGGTGGCGCCGCTTTCCCGGGCGCTGGCCAGCCAGCTCTTGGGGTGGAAGCGATCGAGCTGCACCAGGCAGCCGCCCGCCGTCAGCACCACCATCGTCGAGAAGGCCATCGCGTTCATGTGATTGAGCGGCAGCGGCGTCATCACCCGTTCGGTGTCGGGGCGCACGCTGCAGACGCCGTCGAGCTGCGCATACCACTGGCCGGCGCGCAGGAAGTAGGCATTGGTCAGCATGCAGCCCTTGGGCCGCCCGGTGGTGCCCGAGGTGTAGAGCAGCGCGCATTCGCTGCCCTCGCCCACCGGCTCATTGGCGCGCGGCGCGGGTCGGCGCGCGGGCGGCACGGCGGCATCGTCCGCGCCCATCGTGTCGAAGGGCACGCCGGCCTGCTGCGCGGCGGCATGCAGGTCGGCAGCGCGCTCGGGCAGCGTCACGGCCAGGCCGATTTCGCTGTGGCCGATGAGGTAGACGAGTTCTGCCGAACGCATCTCCGCGTTGATGGGCACCACGCTCACGCCCAAGGCATTGAGCGCAAACCAGTGCAGGAGGAAGGCCGGGCGGTTTTCCAGCAGCAGGCCGATGCGGTGGCCGTGGCCCCAGCCCGCGGCGGCGTAGGCCTGGCGCAGGCGCGCGACATCGGCTGCCGCATCGCCCCAGGTGAGCGAACCGCAGTCGATGCCGTAGGTCCGGGCCGTGACCGACTCGGTGTAGAGAAAATCGGCCTTCGGCGTGCGGGCGGCGGTGGCGCCGAAGACGTCGTGAACGGTGGCGTGCATGACTCTTTCAGATGAACAGTTGCACGGCCGGCAGCGCCGCGTCGCAGTTGAGCAGGTTGACCCGCTTGAGCGTCATGCGCAACCCGCCATCGGCTTCGACCAGATGATGGAAGAAGGTACCGACATAGAACTGCAGTTCATCGCCCTGCGATTCGGTGTAGTGGAATTCGGTGCGCACCAGGTAGCGGCCTGCCTGCGTGTCGAACTCCTCCACGCTGGGCATTTGCAGCAGATGGTGGCAGCGGCTGGGCGGCTGCTGCGAGAAGGCGCGCGGGCTCTTCAGCCGCTCGATGCGCAGCTCGCGCAGCAGCTTGTCCTCGTAGAGGTGCGAGGTGTGCTGGATGGCGTCGGGCTGGTCGGGCACGAGCGGCACCCAATAGAAGGCGTCGTCGGTGAAGAGCGCGTTCCACTCTTCGTAGCGCTTCTCGTCGAGCATGCGGCATTCGCGCACGACGAAGTCGATCAGGTCCTGCCGGGTCACGGTGCTCATTGCTCGCCTCCCATGCTGGCCGTCATGTGGCGTTCCCAGGCGCGGTACTGGTTGCGCATGGAGATCTCGCTGGTGCCGACGGTGGTGACGTCCTTCTGACCCATTTCTGCCGCATCGAAGTTGCGATGCAGGCTGACCCAATCGTTGCCGCTCGCATGCAGGCCGGCCTGAATGCCGCGATAGGCCTGCAGATCGTCATGCCCCACCACCGAAAAGGGCGAGTTGATCAGGCGGTTGTACATCGTGGTGCGATGCAGCAGTTCCGGCGGCGCGCCCTTCAGGCGGAAGGTCCAGCTTTCCACCAGCGTCTTGTCGACCGCGATGGGGCGCAGCACGCGGATCGACTGGATCGCGCCCTTGATGGTCAGGTTGGGGTAGTAGACCGTGTTGTGGCGCGCTAGCCCGAGGATCTGCGCGGCCCGTTCGTCGCCGTACGCGGCCTTCATCGCCGCGTCGTACTCGGGGATGGTCGAGTACTTGCTGTGGATCGAGAAGTGCACGCCCGAGAAGCTGTGGCCGTTGTCGAACACCCGCACGCCCATGTCCTCGAAGAACTTGTAGTCGGACATGAAGGGCACGAACTGCTCGATGGCCATGGGCTTGGGCGCATCCGCCGGCTTGTCGGCCCACATGGTCTTGGCCGTGCCGGCCGACGATTCGTGCGCCACCATGGGGTGCATGGTGTCGTTGAGGTTCTCGACGAACATCTTCCAGTTGCACTGGTGCATGAAGCGCAGGCATCCGCCGGCAATCTCGAGTTCGCCTTCGGGCGAGCGATCGGCCATGTTGTCGATGGAGCTGAGCGAATCGCCGAAGTACTCCTCGAAGTCCGGGCCCACGTCGTTGATCTTCACGAAGATGAAGCCGCGGTACAGCCGCACGTTCTTGAGCGTGACCAGACCCTTGGCAGACTCGCATTCGTGAAGCTGCGTGCCCTCGTAGCCGTTCTTGAGCGGGATCGACAGCAGCGAGCCGTCGGTCTTGAACGTCCAGGCGTGATACGGGCAGCGGAAGAACTTGCCGGTGTTGCCGCAAGGTGCGCTCACCAGGCGCGAGCCCTTGTGGGCGCAGCGGTTCATCATCACGCGCACCGAGTTGTCGGTGTGGCGCACGACGATCAGGGGGCGCCCCGCGATGTCGGCCTGGATGTAGTCGCCGGGCTTGGGAAGCTGGCTGTCGTGGCCGACAAAGTTCCAGGTGTTGGCGAAGAAGTGCTCCTGCTCCAGCTCGAACAGTTCCTGGCTGATGTACAGGTCGCGGTGCACCCGGTCGGGCTGCACCAGGGCGCGGATGGCCTCGGGGTTGTTGCGGTAGGTGGTCACGGTTGCCTCCTTGATGGATCGTCAGATGTCCAGCACCAGGCGCTTGCCCTTGCAGCGCGAGATGCAGATCTGCATGACATTGCCCTCGGCCTTCTCGCGCGCCGTGAGCACGTAGTCGCGGTGATCGATGTCGCCCTCGATCACCGGCGTGGCGCACACGCCGCATTCGCCGCGCTTGCAATCGAACATCGGATCGCAGCCGTTGTCGATCAGGCAATCGAGGATGGTCTGGTCTGCCGGCACGGTCAACGTCTTGCCGGACTGGGCCAACACGAGCTCGATGGGCTGGTCGCCCTCTTCCACTTCGGGCGTGGTGAACAGTTCGAAGTGAATGCGCTCGTGCGTGTTCCAGCCACGCGATTGGGCGGCGGCCAGCACCGCGTCGAGCATGACCTTGGGACCGCAGACGTACAGGCGTTCGTCGGCGGCGCATCGGTCGAGCAGTGCGCCGATGTCCAGCGGCCGCCCCGCCTCGTCGTCCGCATGCACGTCGAGCCGTTCGCCCAGCAGTTCGCCCAGCTCGGGCAGGAAGGCCATCAGCGAGCGGCTGCGGCCGGCGTAGTGCATGCGCACCGGCGCACCTTGTGCGCAGCGCTGCGCGGCCATGCTCAGCATGGGCGTGATGCCGATGCCGCCTGCCACCAGCACGGCACAGTCACCGCCGTCGTGCAGGGGAAAGTCGTTCTTCGGCGCCTGCACGACGAGCTCCTGGCCGGCCTGCAGGACTTCGTGCATGAAGCGCGAGCCGCCTCGGCCTTCGTCCTCGCGACGCACCGCGATGCGGTATTCGGTGGGCGCGTCGGTCACGCCGCTTTGGGCGACCGGATTGATGAGCGAGTAGTGGCGCCAGTCGCGGCTGCCATCGGGCAGCGTCACTTGCACCTGGATGTGCGCGCCGGCACTGAAGCCGGGCAGCGCACCGCCGTCCTGCCGGGCAAGGCGGAACTGGCGCACCAGCGGGTTGAGGCTTTGCGCCTCGGTCACGCGCAGCGTGAGCATGGCGGGTTGTTCGTGGAACATGCTTGCTTCGTCTCCCGTTCTTCAGGCCAGCGCGTATTGCGCCAGCTTGGCGCGCAACTGGTTGCCGTGCTCGTCGGCCAGCGCCGCGTCGCGCAGTTCGCGCAAGGTGGCCGGCGCGAGCGCCGCGCCAGCGCGCAAGGCGGCCTGCATCAGCAGCTCGTAGTTGGCAACGCCGCGCTCGTGCGTGTCGCTGTAGCCCTTGACCAGGCGCTGGCACTGCGCGATCTCCAGCGCCAGGGCGGGGTTGTGGGCAGCGGCCTGCGCGATGTGCGCCAGCCATTGCTCGATGCGTGCGTTCTCCTGCGCGAAGCGCGTGGTGCTGCGCCGCCAGCGGCGCGTGCCGGCCACGCAGCGCAGCATCAGGTAGCCGCTCAGGCTGCTGGTGGTCACCACGCGGCCCTTGCGCGTCATGCGCTCGACCAGGCGACGCGGCATGCCCGAGTTCATCAGCCAGCGGCCCAGTCCACCCGGCAGCGTCTCGCAGATCTCCTGCAGGCGCGGATGCATGTATTCGTTGATGGCGACGAGCTGCGCATCCTGAGCGCCAGCCTCGCTGCGCACGCGTTCGAAGCGGGTATCGCGCGTCTTGAGGTCGGCCACCCGCGCGGTGTCCTCGTAGGTCATCCAAAGCGCCAGATGGCGCGCCGTGGCCGTCAGCAGCCGATGGCCGTCATCCACCTGCAGGCGCGCCACGGCTGCGACGCGGTCGAGGTAGGTCACGGCATAGGCCAGGTCCTGGTAGTCGATGAGGCGACGCACGCCTTCGAGCAGCAAGGCCTGCGCCGGTGCGGGGAACTCACGCTGAACGCGCTCGACAAGTGCTCGCACCTGCGGATCGGTCGGCTTGGGGGTCGGCACCGCGGCCGGCGCCGCATCGGCAGTCTCGCTTGCGGCTTCGTCGCGCTGCGCCCGTTCGAAGGCATCGGCAAAGGCACGCAAGCTGGGCTTGACACCCACGCCGCCGCGTTCGATCGTCGCCTCGAACTGCGCGCGGCCGAAAGGCAGCACGCCCGAGCCCGCCAGCGCGCCGAACAGCACCGCGCTGATGACGCTGCCGCTGTCCTGCGCCGCCTGCGCCATGTCGAAGCGGATGAAGCGCTTGGCGGCACGCCGCGCATGCGCGAGCAGTTGATCGCTGTCAACACGCCCATCGCCCATGGCCGACTTCTCGGCGATCGAGAAGACGCGGTGGGTGGACGCCAGCAAGGTGGTGCGATCCGGCGTAACCAGGCCGCGCTGCACGGCCCGGCCGGCTTCCATCAGCTCGGAGCACAGCACCACGTCCACGTCGCCGGGCAGCGGCATCAGTGCCAATATGGGCTGGCCGCCGTCGGCCTCGGCGCGCGCGCGCGGAAACAACTCGACGTAGTAGATGGTGGCGCCGGTGCGCTGCGCCACGCCAGGCACGGAAGTGGTCTGCGCGACATGGCCGTTGTGCTCGCCGAGGTCGACGATCCAGTCGGCCAGCACACCGCCGCCCTCGCCGCCCATGGCGAGGATCGCGATCTTGATGGGTTGGGTCATATGGCTCGCCGTCCTGTCAAAAGGCGTACTTGGCGCGTCGCCGTGCCTGGCCGCGCTGCATCCAGCCGATGAGGCGGGAACGCAGTCCATCGCGCCAGCGCTCGAAGGCCGTGGGGTTGCTGATCACCTGCGCCTTGTAGAACGACGGGCACAGCACCGCGGCGTGCGAAACCTCGCCGCAGTTGCCGCAACCGACGCAACTGTCGAGCACGGTCGCGACCGGGTCGGTACGCAGCGGGTCGGGGTTGGGCTTGATCGACAGCGACGGGCAGCCCGACAGGCGGATGCAGGAATGGTCGCCGGTGCAGGTGTCGGAATCGACGCCGAACTTCTCGCGCACCACGCGCTCGCCATTGGCCAGCGCCTTGCGCACCAGCGGCTTTTCCCGGCGCTGGCGGTTGAGCATGCATTCGGACTGCGCCACCAGCACCTTCGGTCCCTTTTGCGTGGTGGTGAGCGCTTCGCGCAAGGTGTCGCGCATGCCCGCCACGTCGTAGGTGCGGCGCAGCGTCTTGACCCACTTCACCCCCACGCCGCGCACCGCCTGCTCGATCTCGTGGCCGGTGCTGCGCGTAGCGTTGTGCGCGTTGGAAGAAAGAATGTCCTGCCCGCCGGTGGCCGAGGTGTAGTTGTTGTCGACCACCACCGTCAGGTTGTCGCTGCGGTTGAAGACCGCATTGGCGATGCCGCTCGTCAGGCCGTTGTGCCAGAAGCCGCCGTCGCCCATCACCGAAATCGCCCGCCTGCCAGACGGCACGTTGAGCGCCGCGGCACCGGCTGCACCCAGGCCATAGCCCATGGTGGTGTTGCCCAGGTGGAACGGCGGCAGGATGGAAAACAGGTGGCAGCCGATGTCGGCGCTGATGTGGTGCGGCCCCAGTTCGCGCTCGACCAGTTTCATCGCGCTGAAGATGGGACGCTCCGGGCAGCCGGTGCAAAAGCCCGGTGGACGCGCATGGACGACGGCTTCGATCGGCTCGGCCGGCTCGGGCATCTCGGGCATCGCGGCGGGGACGGGATCGGCAGGAACAGCCTTGAGCGGGATCACCTTGCGGACCGGCTCCGGCTTGGGCTGCGGCTGTAGCAGGCCGTACTTCTCGAAGAAGGCGCGCGCGCCCGCCAGCAGCACCGCCGCCGTGTATTCGCCGGCCACCGGCAGCAGGTCCTTGCCATGCAAGGCGGTGTCGATGCCCGCCTGGCGCAGGATCGTCGCGATGTTCTGCTCGATGAAGTTGGGCTGCCCTTCCTCGACCATCAGCACCGCGCGCTTGCCGCGGCAAAAACGCAGCACTTCGCTGTCGATCACCGGATAGGCCACGTTCATCACGTACAGCGGCACCTGGCTGTTGCCGTACACGTCCGCCAAGCCGAGGCGCTCGAGCACGCGCAGCGCCGTGTTGTAGCTGCCGCCCTGGACGATCACGCCCACGTCGCCGGCACCGTCGGAGAAGAATTCGTTGAGGCCGCGCTCTTCGATGAACTTCACGGCTGCCGGCCAGCGATCGCGCACCTTCTCCTGCTCGTGCACGAAGCTCGCGGGCGGCAGGACGATGCGGCCGACGTCGCGCTGCGGATGCTCCAGCGCATCCTTGAGCGTGAACGAGGGCGGACGGTTGTCCGATGCGATGAATCGCCCGTGCACGTGGCACGCGCGGATTCGCAACTGCAGCATCACCGGCGTATGGCTGGCCTCCGAAAGCTCGAAGCCGGCCTTTACCGATTCGACGATCGAAGGCAGGTTGGGGCGAGGGTCCAGCAGCCACATCTGCGACTTCATCGCAAAGGCGTGGCTGCGCTCTTGCATGATGGACGAGCCCTCGCCGTAGTCCTCGCCGACGATGACCAGGGCCCCGCCCGTCACGCCGCCCGACGCCAGGTTGGCCAGGGCATCCGACGCCACGTTGGTACCGACCGTCGCCTTGAAGGTGACGGCGCCGCGCAGCGGATAGTTGACCGATGCAGCCAGCGTGGCCGCGGCCGTCGCTTCGCTCGCGCTGTTCTCGAAGCGAATGCCCTGCTCGGCCAGGATGTCTTGCGCATCGGCCAGCACATCCATCAGGTGCGAGATGGGCGAGCCCTGGTAGCCGGCCACATACGCGACCCCGGATTCCAGCAACGCCTTGGTGACCGCCAGAATGCCTTCACCGCTGAAAACCTCGCCTTCGCCCAGCTTCAGCTTCTTGACTTCCTCGACAAAGGACCGCTCAGCCATGGTGCTCCTTGAAAACCCTGGGACCGCAAGCCCCAAAGGCCGTATATTCTTTAGTCCTGAATCTATCCACAATCATGAATAACCCTAGAGATGCAAGCAGCGTGCCGGCTTCGAAGGCACCCAGGACGAGGCGGGCTGGTGCGGCGCAGGAGTTGCGTTTCGTCGAGGACTACCTGCCCGCCCTGCTGGCCCAAGCCAGCCACCTGATCTCCTCGGAATTCCATAAGGTGGCGCGGGAACAGGGCTTTTCGGTGTCCGAATGGCGCGTGATGGCCTCGCTGGCCGGCGGCACCGCCATCAGCATCGGCCGCCTGGCGCAGATCGCGGTGATGAAGCAGCCCACCGTCACACGACTGCTGGATCGGATGAGCACCAAGGGGCATGTGGAGCGCCTGCCCCACGAGAGTGATCGGCGCATCACGCTGGTGCGCATCACCGACGAAGGCGAGCGCACGGTGGGTCATCTGATGGAACTCGCCCGCGAGCACGAGCACCGGGTGCTGGAGCCCTTCGGCCTCCCATCGGCCGAAGCGCTGAAGGACACGCTGCGACGAATGATCGAGTTGCACGAACGCGCGCCTGATGCGGCGGACGACAACGAGCCGGACGACCTCGTCTAGTTCAGGTCCGGTTCAGCGCTGCGCCGCAATGAAGCGGCCCACGGCCTCGGCAAAGGGCCCGGGCAACTGATCGGGCAGCGGCACCATCGCGCCTTCGATGTCCAGGATGCTGGCCTGCGGCAGATGCGCCGCCAGCTCATGCGCATGGGCCGCCGCGAACGGATCCTGCGGCGCGCGAATGAGCAGCACGGGCAGCTTCACGCGCCCGATTTTCTCTTCCATGCGGTAGCTCGCCACCGCGCGATGCCCGCCTTCCACATCGCCGGCGGCCTTCAGGGCGTCAAGCACAAAAGCCTCGAGCAGTTCGGGCCTTTCTGGCGGATAGAACCCTTGCCGGTTTTGCCACATCTGCTGCAGGTGGGCGCCATCGCCGTGGCGCTCGACGCCGTCGATCGGTGGACGCTGGGCGCGCGCGGCCCGGAAGGCTTCGTCGGTGTACGGCGTGGACGACAGCACGAGAGAAGCCACGCGCGAAGGAAAGGCTGCCGCCATCTCCAGCGCGATGACGCCGCCCGTGTGATGGCCCACGACATGCGCCCGCTCGACACCAAGGGCGTCGAGCAGTTCGACCGCAACGCCGGCCCATCGCTCGATGCTCGGCGGCCATGGCGGCGGCGCCGAATCGCCGAAGCCCACGGTGTCCATCGCAATGGCATGAAAGCGCTCGCCCAGGCGCGGCAGCACATCGCGGTATTCGGCCCAGCTTCGAGGGCTCTGGTGCAGCAGCAGCACCGGCGGCGCGTCCGGCGCACCGGCGCTGGCGTAGTGCACCTGCCCGACCGACAGATCGGCAAAGCCGCGCCGGATGCTTGTCGGTGCCATGTTCAGCCGACCGTGGTGGACACCGGCGCGCGCCAGAGGCCGGCATGCCGCAGCATGCCCAGCGTGCGCAGCAGCACATCGGCTCGATAGGCGCCCACATCGCGGCCGGCGTAGTCGTAGAAGCCGCTGCCACTCTTCAGGCCCAGGCGCCCTTGCGCCATCATGCGATCGAGAATCGGCGGCGCCTGGTAGCGCGCGGCATCGACGCTGGCCGACATCTCCCGGCTGGCATGGTGCAGGATGTCGGCGCCGCCGAAGTCGATGAACTCCACCACGCCCAGCGCCGCAAAGCGCAGCCCGAGGCCGTAGCGCGTGGCCTTGTCGATTTCCTCGGCCGTGGCCGCGCCCTCCTCGATCATGCGGGCCGCCTCGTTCATCACCAGCGCCTGCAGGCGCGGCACGATGTAGCCGGGTGTCGGGCCGCACACCACGGGCAGCTTGCCGATCTCTTCCATCAGCGCCTTGGCACGCGCCAGGACGGCCGGATCGGTGCGCGGATGGTGGCTCAGCTCGACCACCGGAATCACATAGGCCGGATTGAGCCAGTGGATATTGAGGAAACGCTCCGGCCGATGCACGAACTCGGCAATCTGCGTCACCAGGATGCTGCTGGTGGTGCTGGTGAGGATGGCGTCTTCGGGGCAATGCGCATTGATCACCTCGAAGGCTTCGCGCTTGGCCTCCAGCGTCTCCGGCACGCCTTCGAACAGCAGTTCGACGGCTGAAAGCGCCTTGGCCGCCGCGTCGGCGCGCACCAGCTCCACGCGCGCCGAGATCGTCGGCACCAGATCCGCATCGAACATGCCCAAGGCGGCGAGCCCGGCGAGGCTGGCCTCGATCTCGCCCCTGGCTTCGGCCTGCAGGCGTTGCCAGGCGTCGTCGCTGCGCTCACGCAGGTCGACGAGCGACACGCGATGGCCGGCGTACGCGAAGGCAATGGCAATGCCGCGCCCCATCCTGCCGGCGCCGACTGCCGCCACGCGCGGCGAAGGCATGGAATCAGGCGCCGTCATGCAGGCGCTCTTTCAGTGCGTTCGGCGGCAGTTCGGCCAGGCCCAGCGCCTCCAGCGTGCGCGGCCCGCGGCGCAGGTCGCGCCCGAGGAAGCCGCCGACGATCGCCAGCAGCCCGTGTGCGATGGGCGCGTCCACGCCGGCGTAGCGCGCGGCCGATGCCAGGAAGGCCAGGCCGAGTTCGGTGTCCTCGGTGATGTAGCGATGGCCGTGCAGGTCGATGTTCTCGCGCCAGTCGCCCGACTTGACCAGCTTCTTGTGCGCGTCGCCATACATCCACTGGTCATTGTTGTAGTGGTCGGCCAGCGGATAGTGCGGCCCGCCGTGGCCCAGCGCCTCGCGCACGGCGATGCGCTCGGCATCGAGCCGGTCGGTGACGGCGCGCACGGCCGGCTGGGTGCCTTCGTTGTGGATGTCCCAGCGTTCGAAATGCTGCAGCGGCGCAGCGTTCATGACCATGAGCGGCGGGTGAATCACCGGCCCGGCATTCATCAAGGCGCCCGACAGCGCGTCTCCGCAGCCGTGCACGGCCGGATACGCCGCGCGGATTCGATCGATGGCCTCTTTTTCCTTGCGAGCCGGATAGACGCCGGTCGGCAGGCGGATCGCGCGGATGGTGACGTTCACCTCGCGATCGCCATGCTTGCGCGCCAGGTAGGGCAAGGTGCCGGTTTCGGCCCAGGCCACGTCGGCCTTGCTGCCCGCTGCGCGTGCAATCTGCGCCATCACGAAGCTGCCGAAGGTGCCCGGCGGAAGGAAGACCACTTGCCCGTCCACCAGGTGCGGCGCCATGGCACGCGCGATATCGGCCTGGGCGATGGCCGGCGAAGGGATGACGATCAGTTCCGCGCCCGCCAAGGCCGCGCCGATGTCGGGGGTGGCCAGGGCAATGCGCACGTCGCGCTCGCCTTCGGCGTCCTTCAGGCGGATGGTCGAACCCGCCTCCTGCACGGCGGCAAGCGCAGCTGCGTCCCGGCGCCAGAGGCGGACCTCGTGACCAGCTTCAGAGAGATCGGCGGCGGCGGCGTAGCAGCCGTGGCCTCCGCCCAGGATGGCGATTTTCATGAAGGAACACCCGTTGGTTGCAGTGACAACACATTACTTTTCAAATATTCATGTGTCAATCAGTTGAGTTCCGGGGCGTCCCACGATTCCGAACGCGTGCGGCCAGGGACCGCGGCCCAATCGCCGGCCAGGCCGGCTGGGTCAGAGTGCGTCGAGCGCCTGCAAGAGGTCTGCGCGGAGGTCTTCCACCGCCTCCAGGCCGACGGAGAAACGCACCAGCGTTCCCTGGTACGGCCACGCGGCGACGCTCGCGTCGCGCATCAGGCCGATGTCGTAGGGCACGACCAGGCTGATCGGGCCGCCCCAGGAATAGCCCAGGCGAAAGAGTTTCAGCGCATCGCAGAAGGCATCGACCTGCTCGGTGCCGTAGCGCTCGTCGAACACGACCGAGAACAGGCCGGCGGCCAGGTCGGTGGCGCCGCACAGCGCACGCCAGTTTTCGTGACCGGGCGAGTCGGGCAGCACCGGATGCAGCACCTGGGCGATTTCTTCGCGCTGCGACAGCCAGCGCGCCAGATCGCGCGCGCTCTGGTCGTGCGCGGCGTAGCGCAGCGCCATGCTGGGCAGCGAGCGCAGCACGGCCTGCACGTCGTCCACGCCCACGCCCAGGCCCAGGCGCATGTGCGTGAGCTTGATCTTCAGGTGCAGGGCCGGGTCCTGCGTGACGACGCTGCCCATCAGCACGTCTCCCCCGCCGCTCGGGTACTTGGTGAGCGCGTGCACCGAAACGTCCACGCCCCAGCCCTCGCCCTCCAGGTCGAAGGGGCGGAAGGCCAGTCCTGCCCCCCATGTGTTGTCGAGCGCGCACGTCACGCCGCGTTCGCGGCACAGGCTTGCGAGGGCCGACACGTCGGGAAACTCCATCGTCACAGAGCCGGCCGCCTCGATCCACACGAGCCGGGTGCGGGGCGACAACTTGGCTGCGAGGTCCGACGGGTCCAGGGCGTTGTAGAGCCGATGCGTGATGCCGTAGTTGGCCAGTTCTCCGGCCGCCAGGGCCTTGTTGGGGCCGTAGACGTTGTCCGGCAACAGCACCTCGTCGCCGGTCTTGAGCAGCGCCAGCGACACCAGCGAGATCGCGGCGAGTCCGCTCGGTGCCAGCAGGCAGTCGCTGCCGCCTTCCAGCGCGGCCAGCCGCTCTTCCAGCACGAAGGTGGTGGGCGTGCCGTGCAGGCCGTAGGTGTAGCCGGCCTTTGTCTTCCAGTCGCGCGCCCGCATGGCTGCCACGTCCTTGAAGAAGACGGTCGACGCCTTGTAGACGCCGCCCTGTGGAGCCTCGAAGCTGGAAGGCGGTGTGTAGGGATGGTGAATCAGGTCGGTGATGGGCTTGCTCATGGTGCGATGCTATCGTGCGGCCACACGCGCCCCTCTTCTCACAAACCATGCCGCAATTGACGCGTTCGCCCGTCTCGCCCCGGCTGCGCCTTTTCGTGCAGACGATGTGGGCGAGCGCCCCCGACGCCGGGGTGGCCACACCGAGATCGATGCGCGAGCATGTCCTGCCCACCGGTGCCACGCACCTCGTGTTTCGCTTGTCCGGGCCGCCGCTGCGCATCTTCGACGGCATGGAAGACCGGCTCGGCCACGCGATCGGCCAGGCGCTGGTCGGCGGTGCACGTGCAAGCCACTACCTGCGCGACGTGAGCACGCCGTCGGCGTCGGTGGGCGCCCTGCTGCGCCCCGGCGCCGCCCTGCTGTTGCTGGGCGCGCCGGAACATGAACTGGCGGGGCGGCACACGCTGCTCGACGATCTGTGGCGTGCGCAGGCCGCGTTCGCGCATGAGCGTCTGCTGGCCGCTGCGTCACTCTCTGACCAGCTCGACGTGTTTGAGCAGTTGCTGCTCGATCGCCTCGGCGAATCGACGCACAGCCTGGACCCGGCGGTCGCGCAGGCGATGCTGCCCTTGCGCCATGGCACTCTGCCTGTCCGCGCGCTGGCTGAACGCGCCGGCTGCAGCCACAGGCACTTCATCGACCTGTTCAGGCGGGCCACCGGACTTGCCCCAAAAACCTATGCGCGAGTGCAACGCCTCGATCGTGTGCTGGCACTGGCGGTCGATCCACGGCAGACCTGGAGCCAGATCGCGCTGGCCGCCGGCTACTCGGATCAGGCACACCTCTCGCGCGAGTTCGGGGCGTTGACCGGCCTCTCACCGCAGGCTTGGCGGATTGCCGCGCCGAGCGCACCGCGTCACGTCCCGCGCTGATTTGCGCAAACCGGGCCGGCGGTCAATTTCCTACAAGACGTCGAGGGCGCGGGCGCTCAGAATGAACCGCTCGAAAGCAAGACTGCAAGGATCGCCCATGCCCAGAGAAATGTTCCCCTACCTGTGCGTCCATGATGCCCAGGCGGCCATCGACTTCTACGTCCGCGTGTTCGACATGAAAGAGAAGTTTCGGCTCACAGAGCCCGGCGGACGGGTCGGGCATGTGGAGCTCGACTTCGATGGTGCGACGCTGATGTTGTGCGAGGAATTCCCCGAGTACGGGATTCGCAGCCCCAAGTCGATCGGGGCCACTGGCGTCACCCTCCACCTTCATGTGGACAACGCCGATGCGGTCGTGGAGCGTGCCTTGCAGGCCGGCGCCACGCTGCACATGCCGCTGGCCGATCACTTCTACGGCGAGCGTTCAGGCAGCTTCTTCGATCCATTCGGCCACCGATGGAACGTCGGCCACACCATCGAAGAAGTCAGCCCCGAGGAGATGCAGGAGCGCTACGAGCGCAATCCCGACGCCTGAGGGACAGGGCCCGAGACGGCCCTCAGACCGACCACTTCTCGATGAGCTTCTCGGGGCGCGTGGTGTCGTAGGCCTCGAAGGGCTGATGGATCCACGGGTTGGTGGCCAGGTAGTCCACCGAGTAATCGGGCGTGAAGGTCGACAGCGCCTTGGTCCAGATCACGGCACTGCGCAGTTCCGTGATGGGCGAGTAGTTGTTGCGCAGCATGTCCATCACCGCGTGAAGCGTGTGGCCGGAATCGGCCAGGTCATCCACGAGCAGCACCTTGCCGGCGATCTCGCCCTTGGGCGTCGTGATGTAGCGGGCGATGTCCAGGTGCCCCTGCTTGGTACCGGCATCGGCACGGTAGGAGCTGGTGGACATGATCGCCAGCGGCTTGTCGAAGATGCGCGAGAGCACATCGCCGGGCCGCATGCCGCCGCGCGCCAGGCACAAGATGGTGTCGAACTGCCAGTCCGACTGGTGGATCTTGATCGCCAGCTTCTCGATCAGGTTGTGGTACTCGTCGTAGCTGACGTAAAGGTGCTTGCCGTCTTCGGTCAACATGGCGGATGGGCTTTCGTGGTGGGTCGTCGGGACTGGGTTCGTGAATCGGACCGGGCGTTCAATCGGCCAGGTACGGGTGGCGCATCATGATGGTGTGGTCGCGATCCGGGCTGGTCGAGACGACGTGCACCGGCACGCCGGTCACCTGTTCGATCCGCTGCAGGTAAAGACGGGCATTGACTGGCAGCTTGTCGAACTGGGTCACGCCCACCGTGCTCTCGCTCCAGCCTTCGATCGTTTCGTACACGGGGATGCAGCGCTCGATCTCGTCCGCGCCCATCGGCAGGATGTCGATGTGTTCACCGTCGAGCATGTAGCCGGTGCACAACTGCAGTTCCTTCAAACCATCCAAAACGTCCAGCTTGGTGATGCAAAGGCCGGACAGTCCGTTGACCTGCGCCGAGCGCTTGAGCAGCGCTGCGTCGAACCAACCGCAACGGCGGCTGCGACCGGTGGTGACGCCCTTCTCGGCGCCCACGGTCGAGAGGTGATAGCCCACCGTGCCGGGCGTGGCCCAGTCCAGTTCGGTCGGGAACGGCCCGCCGCCCACGCGGGTGCAGTAGGCCTTGGTGATGCCCAGCACGTAGTGGAGCATGCCGGGGCCCACGCCCGAGCCGGCGGCGGCGTTGCCGGCCACGCAGTTGCTGGAAGTCACATACGGGTAGGTGCCGTGGTCGACATCGAGCAGCGTGCCTTGTGCGCCTTCGAACAGCAGGTTCTCGCCGTGGCGATGGGCTTCATTGAGCTCGCGCGACACGTCCGCCATCATCGGCTTGAGAAGTTCGGCGTGGCGCATCGCCTCGTTGTAGACCTCGTCGAAATCGATCGGCTTGGCGCCCAGTACTTCCACCAGCACGTGGTTGTGCAGCTCGAGCAGGACCTTGAGCTTGGCGGCAAAGCGCTCGGGATGCTTGAGGTCCTGGACGCGCAGCGCGCGGCGGGCGATCTTGTCTTCGTAGGCCGGGCCGATGCCGCGACCAGTGGTACCGATCTTCTCGATGCCGCCCTTCTCGCGATAGGCCTCGCGCGCGATGTCCAGCGCGGCATGGAAGGGCAGGATCAACGGGCAGGCTTCGCTGATGCGCAGGCGCGAGCGGACCTCGACGCCGGCCTTCTCCAGGCCTTCGATCTCCTCGAAGAGCTTGGCCGCCGACAGCACCACACCGTTGCCGATGTAGCACTTGACGCCCGGGCGCATGATGCCGCTGGGAATGAGGTGCAGCGCCGTCTTGACGCCGTTGATCACCAGCGTGTGCCCCGCGTTGTGGCCACCCTGGAAACGGACCACGCCCTGGGCGCTTTCCGTCAGCCAGTCGACCAGCTTGCCTTTGCCTTCGTCGCCCCACTGGGTACCGACGACGACCACATTACGTCCAGTGGTTGCGCTCATGTTCACGTTCCGGATTGCTCGAGATTCAAAGGGGTTTCACTTGCCATTGGCCGCCGTGCTCGACGAGCTCGCGGTCGCAATGGAATTCATCGACTTCGCTGTCATGGCCTGGCAGTACGCACACGACGGTCTCGCCCTTGCCGCGCAGGTCGGCAATGGCGGCACGAAGCCCGTCGCCGTCGCGCCACGGAGCGCGGATGGCTGCACGCAGCGGCCGAGGTGCAAGCACCCCGACGAATTCGCGCACGTCCAGGCTGAAGCCGACGGCGGGCCGGTTGCGGCCGAAGACGGCGCCCACCTCGTCGTAACGGCCGCCACGCACCAGCGCGTCGGCGGCGCCCGGCACGTAGATGCCGAAGCGCATGCCGCTGTAGTAGGCCCAGCCACGCAGGTCCGCCAGGTCGAAGCTGACGCTGGCGGCGCCATCGACCATCCGGCCCATGCGGCGCAACTCGTCCAGCGCGGGCGCGACCCCCGGCACATGGCCGATGCGCCGGGCCGCCTCGTCGAGGACTTCGGCGTCGCCGTACAGCTCGATCAAGGCGCGAAGGCCATCACGCGAGGCGGCAGGAAAGTCCTGCGTCAGCTCGCGCAGCCTGCTCGCATCCTTGGCAGCGAGCGCTGCGTGGATGCGGGCGATGGCGGCAGCATCATCGGTTGCGCCGGCAAGCAGTGCACGCACGATGCGCGCATCGGCCAGGTCGACGATCGCGCCACCTTGCAGACCGGCGGCACCCAGGCAATCGAGCGCCAGGTGCAGGCTCTCGATGTCGGCCTCGATGCCGGCATGGCCATAGATCTCGGCGCCGAACTGCAGCGGCTCGCGAGTGGCATGCGGTCGATCGGGGCGGGTGTGCAGCACCGGGCCGCAATAGCACAGGCGCACCACGCCGCGGCGGTTGAGCAGGTGAGCGTCGATGCGCGCAACTTGCGGCGTCGTGTCGGCGCGCAGGCCGAGCGAGCGACCCGACAGCTGATCGACCAGCTTGAAAGTCTGCAGGCCCAGTGCTTCGCCCGTGCCGGACAGCAAGGATTCAAGATGCTCGAGCAACGGCGGCATCACCAGCTCGTAGCCATAGCCACGGGCGGTGTCGAGCAGTTGGCGTCGGAGTTCCTCGATGTGGCGCGCCTCGGAGGGCAGCACATCGGCGATGTGATCCGGAAGGACCCAGGCAGACATGTGAAGACGAAGGAACGTGTGTGTCCCTGCGGTTAAAACAGGGATTCTACAGGGCCGATCGAGGGCCCCGATCTGCCGTCAGTTGGCGAGAAGCCAGAGCAGCACCAGACCCAGGGCGATGCTGCACAGGCCGAAGAAGCGCAATTGCCCGTCACGCAATTGCATCAGCTGCGTAAAACCACGGCGCCAGCCACCCGGTGACAGGAAGGGCCAGAGCCCTTCGATGACCAGAACCAGCGCCAATGCGCTCCAGAGCGTGTCGCCCACGACGCGGCAGCAACCGGATGTTGGTTCGCCAGGACGCGAGGCCGATCAGCGCCGTGGTGCCGCGGCGGCACCCGTCACCGAGCTTGGGCCCTGCATCGCGCCGAAGAAGTCCGAGCTCTTCGGGTCGAGCACCATCACGTCGCCCTTCTTGCCGAAGGACTGGCGATAGGCCTCGAGGCTTCGATAGAACTGCGCGAATTGCGCATCGCGCCCGAAGGCCTCGGCGAAGATCGAGTTGGCCTGGGCGTCACCCTGCCCCTTGATGTTCTGGGCGTCGCGATACGCGTTGGAGACGATCACCTCGCGCTGGCGGTCGGCGTCGGCGCGGATCTTTTCACCTTCGGCGAAGCCGGTGGAACGCAACTCGTTCGCCACGCGCTTGCGCTCGGCTTCCATGCGGCGGTAGACCGATTCGGTGATGGCCTCGACATAGTCCACCCGCGTGATGCGAACGTCGACCACGTCGATGCCCCAAGGCTTGGCGCCCTTGACCACTTCGAGCACCTCACGCTTCACGTCGGCCATCAGCTCTTCGCGCCGAACCGAAATGAGGTCACGCACGGTGCGCTTGTTGACGTTTTCCTGGAACGCGTTGCGGACCACCCGGTTGAGCTGGCTCGCGCCAGCGTTCTCGTCCAGACCGACGTTGCGGATGTAGGCCGACGGGTCGGTGATGCGCCAGCGCACATACCAGTCGATCACGACGCGCTGTTTCTCGGCCGTGAGCATGGGCTCGGTATCGAGGCTGGCCAGCGTCAGCAGACGCTTGTCGATGTACGACACGTTCTGGAAAGGAGGCGGAAGCTTGAAATTGAGCCCCGGCTCGGTGATGACGTCCTTGATCTGCCCCAACGCGTAGACCACGCCGAACTGGCGCTGGTCGACGACGAAGAGTGTCGAGCTCAAAACCATGAGCGCGATCAGGAAGGAGGTGGCGATGAATCCGATTCTGTTCATGTTCTGCGGCGCCTGTCGTTCCTGGCTCAGCGGGAGTCGCGATCGCGCGAACGGCCGTCGCGGATGCGCGTTTCATTGGAGGCGGGGTAGCCCGGAGGCGGCGGCGGCGTGCTAGCCGCCGGTGCCGTCGTGGTCTCGGTCGAAGTCGCGCCGGGCGCGGCGCCCGAGGCTTGCATCAGCTTGTCCAGAGGCAAGTACAGCAGGTTGGAGCCCTGCCTGGAATCGACCAGCACCTTGCTGGTGTTGGCGTAGATCTGCTGCATGGCATCGATGTACATGCGGTCACGCGTCACCTGCGGGGCCTTCTGGTATTCGGCAAGCACCTGCTGGAAGCGCTGCGCATCACCCTGCGCCGTAGCGACCACGCGCGCCTTGTAGGCCTGGGCCTCCTCGATGAGGCGCGAGGCCGTACCGTTCGCGCGAGGCACGACGTCGTTGGCATAGGCCTGCGCCTCGTTCTTTGCCCGCTCGCGCTCCTGGCCAGCCTTGAGCACGTCGTCGAATGCGGCCTGAACCTGCTCAGGCGGGCGCACGCCGCCTTGCTGCAGGTTGATGCCCACCACCTCGACACCGACGCTGTAGCGGTCGAGGATGCTCTGCATGAGATTGCGAACGCGGGGTGCGATCTGGTCGCGCTCCTCGGCCAGAGCGGCATCCATCTTCATCTTGCCCACCACCTCGCGCACGGCGGTTTCCGCCACCTGCACGACCGTCTCGGCCGGCGCCTTGGATTCGTAGAGGTAGGCACGCGCGTCGCTCAGGCGGTATTGCACGGCGAACTTGATCTCGACGATGTTCTCGTCCTCGGTGAGCATCGCGGATTCGCGCAGCCCGGTCGAATGAACGATGGTGTCGCGTCCCACGTCTGCGGAACGGATCTGCGTGACCACCACGATCTCATGGCGCTGAATCGGGTAAGGCAGGCGCCAGTTGAAGCCCGCACCCACGGTCGACTTGTAGCGGCCGAACTGGGTGATGACGGCTTGGGAGCCTTCCTGAACGATGAAGAAGCCGGTGCTCAGCCAGATGAGCAGCGCCACGACCACCACCAGGCCAAGGCCGAAGCCCGCGTTTTTCATGTCCGGCTTGAAGTTGCCGCCGTTGCCGTTGCCTCCCGACGACGGCGGTTGGCCGCCGCCCCGCCCGCCGAACAGGCCACCGAGCTTGCGGTTGAAATCGCGCCACAGCTCATCCAGGTCCGGCGGGCCCTGGTTCGGGCCCTGGCCGCGCGGCCGTTCGGGCGGCGCCGGCGGCCGGCCCGGAGGCTCCGCATCGGGACGGTTCGCATTCGGGCGATCACCCTCCGAAGAGGAACCCTCATCGCCCCGGCCCCAACGACCATCGTTCAAATTGAACATGCCGCGAAACCGTCCCAACAGTGGCTTTGCAATCATTAGTTTCTTTTCTTCTCGTCTAACAGTGAATGGCGCGCCAATTGTGCCAATCAATGCGCCGCATCCTGCAATGGCGCAGCATCGGCAAGGGGCTTCGAGGACATCGCGGCCATTGCCCGCTGGGCAAGCTCTTCCCGCAGTTCGGCCAGTCCCTCGCCCGTTCGGGCACTGAGGAAGACACGGGTCAACAGCCGTCCGTCCACTTCCATGTGATCCTTCAGGCGAACAGGTCGACGCTCGGGCTCGATGGCATCCAGCTTGTTGAAGATCATCAGCTGGGGTACATCGGCCGCTCCGATTTCCTCGAGCACGGCGCGCACCTCGTCCATTTGCTCCGGATGGTGAGGATTGGACGCATCCACCACGTGCAGTAGCAGGTCGGCGTCGACCGCCTCCTGCAAGGTGGCCTTGAACGCATCGACCAGTCCGTGCGGCAGATCCCGGATGAAACCCACGGTGTCGGAAATGGAAACGCTCCGTCCGGCGTCGCCCAGGTAGAGGTGGCGCGTCGTGGTGTCCAGCGTGGCAAAGAGCTGATCGGCGGCATAGGCCCGGGCCTTGACCAGCGCGTTGAACAGCGAAGACTTGCCGGCGTTGGTATAGCCGACCAACGAGATATTGAAAGTGTCGCGGCGCTCGCGCTGGCGGCGCTGCGTGCCGCGTTGGCGCTGCACCTTGGCCAGCCGTTCGCGCGTCCGCCGGATGGCGTCACCGATCATCCGGCGATCCAGCTCGATCTGGGTTTCGCCGGGGCCGCCACGGGTACCGATGCCGCCGCGCTGACGCTCCAGGTGCGACCAGCGGCGAACCAGCCGGGTGCTCAGGTATTGGAGACGCGCCAGTTCGACCTGAAGCTTGCCTTCGTGGCTGCGGGCCCGCTGGGCGAAGATCTCCAGAATGAGAAAGGTGCGGTCGTAGACGGCCGCACCGATGGCGCGTTCCAGGTTGCGCTGCTGGGCGGGGCTCAAGGCCTGATCGAAGATGACCTCGCTGGCGCGATGCATCTCGGCCAGTTCGCGGATTTCATCGGCCTTGCCGCTGCCCACGAAGAGTGCGGCGTCCGGCGCCTTGCGTTTGCAGGTCAGGCGAGCCACCGGATCGAGGCCCGCGGTTTGCGCGAGCAGCCCAAGTTCTTCGAGTTCACCGTCAAAATGCGGCAAGCCGAAGTCCACACCCACCAGGATGGCGGCGCCAGCGACGCGGGGAATCTGTTCAGCCAATCGGGATGTGGCTTTCGTGAAGGGGGCGCGGCGTCAGCCTGCCACGCCCGGCCGATCAGGCAGCGGCGTCCTGTTCAGCGGCAGAGAAATTGACTGCGCGGCCCGGGACGATCGTCGAGATGGCGTGCTTGTAGACCATCTGAGTCACGGTGTTGCGCAGGAGGACGACGTACTGGTCGAACGACTCGATCTGACCTTGCAGCTTGATGCCGTTGACCAGGTAGATCGACACCGGAACATGTTCGCGGCGCAGCGTATTGAGGAACGGGTCTTGAAGAAGCTGCCCTTTGTTGCTCACGATATTCTCCGTGTTCAAGAAGTTGTTGTTGGACTCTGAACCTTATCACAGGGTTTCTGCAGTGCAGCAGATCGGTTCAATGGCCCTCGAAAAATAAAGGCACTGCCGGGTGTGCCCGGAGGCTGCGCCGACCGGGGCGTCAGCCCTCCTTGTCGGCAAACGGATTGTGCGAAGTCTTGAATTCGATGCGCAGCGGCGTGCCGACCAGGTCGAACTCCTTGCGGAACCGGCCTTCGAGAAAGCGTCGATACGCATCGGTCACGTGTTCCAGCGAATTGCCGTGGATCACGATCACCGGCGGGTTCATGCCACCTTGGTGCGCATAGCGAAGCTTGGGGCGGAACATGCCCGTCTTCTTGGGGGTCTGGAACTGCACCGCCTCTTGCAAGAGGCGTGTGAGCACCGGCGTGGACATCTTGCGCGTTGCGGCCTTGTGAGCCTGGGCAATGGCCTGCCAGACCGGCCCCAGGCCTTGTCGCTTGGCCGCCGAGATGAAATTGAGCGAGGCGAACTTCAAGAATGGCAGGCGACTCTCGATCTGCCGATTCACTTGCTCGCGCTGGTAGGCGTCCACCGCGTCCCACTTGTTGACCGCGATCACCACTGCGCGGCCGCTTTCCAGGATGTAGCCGGCAATGTGGGCGTCCTGATCGGTCACGCCCTGCGTCGCGTCCAGTAGCAGCAAGACGACGTTGGCCGATTCGATGGCCTGCAGCGTCTTGACCACCGAGAACTTCTCGATAGCCTCGAACACCCTGCCCTTGCGCCGCAGTCCCGCCGTGTCGATGAGCTCGAAGCGTTGGCCGTTGCGCTCGAAGGGCACCGTGATCGCATCGCGCGTGGTGCCGGGCATGTCGAAGGCGACCAGGCGCTCCTCACCCAGCCAAGTGTTGATCAATGTGGACTTGCCCACGTTCGGTCGCCCGGCCACGGCCAGACGGATGGGCTTGGCCTCGGCGTCATCGCCGAAATCGTCTTCCTCGACGTCAGGCAGGTTGAGCGACTCCAGCGCCAGATCGACGATGTCCCGCACGCCCTGACCGTGAGCGGCCGAAACGGCATGCACCTCGCCAAAACCCAGCTCGTAGAAATCGACCAGTCGGGCGCTGCTTTGCATGCCTTCGGCCTTGTTGGCCACCAGGATGCAGGGCTTGCCCAGACGGCGAAGTTCATTGGCGATGTCATGGTCCTGCGCGGACAGCCCATCGCGCGCATCGACCACGAAGATGACCACATCCGCCTCGGCTACCGCCTGGCGGGTCTGCTTGGCCATCTCGCTATAAATGCCGCTGCCCGCATCGGGCTCGAAGCCACCCGTGTCGATGACGATGTATTCGCGGTTTCCGGCCCGGCCATTGCCATAGTGCCGATCGCGCGTCAGCCCGGCGAAGTCGGCCACGATGGCGTCGCGCGTCTTGGTGAGCCGGTTGAACAGGGTCGATTTGCCCACGTTGGGCCGCCCTACCAGAGCGATAACCGGCTTCATGCGCCTTCCTTTTATTGCAGCGTTCGCTGTTCTTGTTGAATGGGCGCCCGGCCGGCCCTTACTTGGGCCGATATCCGAAAACGCCGCCCTTGGCGGTCACGACCACGAGGGTGCCAGCCACCAGCACCGGATCGGCCGCGATGGCGGAACCGTCGGGAGACACGCGCGCCAGCAGTTTGCCGTCATCGCGGCTCAACAGCAGCAGATTGCCGCTGCCTTCGCCAAGAATGAGGGCTCGGCCGGCCGCCAGAGGCGCGGTGAGTTGCCGGTACTTGAGCGCGTCGGTGCTCCAGATCTGCTCGCCGTCGCGGCGACGCCAGGCCGTCACGACGCCATTCTGCTCGGCACCATAGAGCGTGTTCTCGTCACCCGTGACGCCCTCTGAACCCGAGGACGGCTTGGTCCAGACCAGTGTGCCCCGATTGCCGTCCACGCAGCCGACGGCGGCGACGTAGGCGCGAGCACAGATGGTCCCGCCGGCCACGCTGATGGTGCCCGTCAGATCGACCAGGCGCTCGACGTCATTGGTGCCACGCGGGGACGCGATGGGCGCCTCCCAGACCGACGCGCCATTGGCCGGGTTCATCGCCACCAGTCGTGCGCCGATGCCGGTGACCAGCGCATCGTTCACCGCCTGCAGCACGCCGGGTCGCTTGAGCACCAGAGCCTCGGCAGGTCGCGTCTGCGTCCACAGGCGCCGCCCGCTCTGGCCATCCCAGGCGGATGTGGCCCGATCGGCGCCTTGCACGAAGATGCGGCGCCCCGCCACCAAAGGCGGCGTGAACGTCTCGGCGCTCAGCTTCTTCTTCCAGAGGATCTCGCCGCCCTGAATGGCCACGAGTTCGTTCTCGCGCGTGACCACGGCCGCCAGCGTGCCGTCGCTGCCGACGCCTGCATTCAGGCTCACGCCCACGTCGACCCGCCACAGTTCCTTGCCGGTACGCGCGTCGATGGCCAGCACGGTGCCCTTTTCGCCACCGGCCACCACGACCACGTCGTCAGACACGTCGGAGACGAGCGGGAACTTGACCTCCGGCAGCTTGAACGACCAGGCCTGGCTCAGTCCGATGAGATCGGGGTTGGCGGGAAGCTCGGCAGGCTTGGGCTTGGAGTCGCCCGAACAAGCCACCAGGACGAGCGCGGACAGGACGATGGCGGCACCCCGGCGCAGGCGTGCACCGGGCAGGAATCGCTTGGTCTTCATGGTTCGTTGGGTCCCTGCGGAAACAGCAATTGATTCTGGTCCAAGTGAGTGGGCGCCGGTCAGGGCTTCGCCTTGAGCGTGGATGCGTCTACGCCGACGGCGTTGAGCTTGATCTCGACCATGCGGCGATAGGCGTCTTGAGCGTCCATGCCTTGCCACGCCTGTTCGTAGGCGGAGCGGGCTTCGCTTCGCTTGCCCTGGGCCAGGAAGATGTCGCCCTTGCGGTCGGCAACCAGCGCCTCGAATTCCTTGGGCACCGGTTTGTCGAGCAACTTGAGCGCTTCGTCGTAAGACTTGGCCTGCATCAACTCGGCGGACAGGCGAAGGCGTGCGACGGCCTGGTAGCCGGGGTCAGACGCCTGCTCCGAGACCCATGCCAGCGCCGCCTGCGATGCCTGTGCATTGCCCTTGTCGCGCAACGCCTTGGCGGCCAGCAGCCCCGCCTGGGGCGCGTAGGCCGTGCCGGCGAACTTGTCCTTCATATCGGCAAGCGCCCGTTCGACGCGAGCCGTGTCGCCACTCTCCGAGGCCCGCAGCATCTCGTCATAGAGCGCTGCCGCTCCTGCTGCCTTGCTGCGCTGGTGGTATTGCCAACCCTGCCAGCCGATGACACCCAGCGCAACCACCACGAGCACGCCCGTGATGAGATTGCCCCAGGTGGCCCAGAAGTGCTTGAGCCGGTCGAGTTGTTCCTGTTCTTCGAGATCGAGATGGGTAGCCATGCGCTGTCAGTCGTTGGGAGCGGAAGATTGTAGGTGGGTCGCCAGGGCGTCCGGATCGGCCAGCGCCAGCGCCCGCTGCTCGCCCTTGCCATCGCGCAGTGACTTGAGCGTCACTTCGCCACGTGCCAGTTCGTCACCGCCGAACACCAGGGCAAAGCCGGCGCCGCTGGCGTCGGCCTTCTTGAACTGCGACTTGAAGCTGCCCAGGCCGTCCGCGGTGGCCGCGTGCATCTGCACGCGAACGCCCCGCTCTCGCAGCTGCGTCAACGTGCGCAGCGCCACAGGCATGGCCGATGCATCGGGCACGACGGCGTAGGCATGGGGCGGCGCCACCGGCACCTCGGCGCCCTGCTCGTCGAGCAGCGCCAGCACGCGCTCGATGCCCAGCGCCCAGCCCACGGCGGGTGCCGCCTTGCCGCCGATCTGGATGATCAGGTCGTCGTAGCGGCCACCGGCGCACACAGTGCCTTGCGAACCCAGGCGGTCGGTGACGAACTCGAAGACCGAGAGGTTGTAGTAGTCCAGCCCGCGCACCAGGCGCGGGTTGATGGTGTAGTCCACGTCGTTGGCCTTCAGGATGGCCTGCAGGCCCTCGAAGTGGGCAAGCGACTCGGCCCCCAGGAAGTCGAGCAGGCGCGGAGCGCCCTCGACCAGCTCTTGCATGGCGGGATTCTTGGTGTCCAGGATGCGCAGCGGATTGCTGTGCAAGCGCCGACGGGCGTCTTCGTCCAACTTGTCGGCGTGCCGCTCCAGGTAGGCGATCAGCTGCTCGCGATGCGCCGCACGCTCGGCAGGCTGCCCCAGGCTGTTGAGCTCCAGACGCACATCCGTCAGGCCGATGGCCTTCCACAGGGCTCGCGCCAGCAGGATGAGTTCGGCATCGACATCCGGCCCGGCAAAGCCCAGCGCCTCGGCCCCGATCTGGTGGAACTGCCGGTAGCGGCCGCGCTGCGGCTTCTCGCGCCGGAACATGGGCCCCATGTAGTAAAGGCGCTTGCCGCCGTCGTACAGCAGGTTGTGCTCGACCACCGCGCGGACCACGCCAGCAGTGTTCTCCGGCCGCATGGTCAGGTGTTCCGCCTGGCCATGCTTGTCGGAGCGGTCCTCGAAGGAATACATCTCCTTCTCGACGATGTCGGTGACCTCGCCGATACCGCGCACGAACAACTGCGTGTGCTCGAGGATGGGCGTGCGCACGTTGCGGTATGCAAAGCGTGCCATCTGCTCGCGCACGATGGCTTCGAGCCACTCCCAGCGGGCCGACTCGGGCGGCAGGATGTCGTTCATGCCCTTCACCGCCGCCAGCTTTTCGAATTTGGCGACCTTGGCCTTGCCGGATGGAAAAACGGGCGCCTGCGCGCCCGATGATGGCTCTTGTGACATGTTCAATGGTTCAGACCGGATCAAGTACTGGCGCTGGCTTCCCGAAACGCTGCTCGACGTAGCGCTCGACCAGCGCATGGAATTCATTGGCGATGTTGTCGCCACGCAGGGTGAGCGCCTTCTCGCCATCGATGAAAACGGGGGCGGCGGGGGCCTCGCCGGTGCCGGGCAGGCTGATGCCGATGTCGGCATGCTTGCTCTCGCCGGGACCGTTGACGATGCAGCCCATGACCGCCACCTTCATGCCCTCGACGCCCGGGTACTTGTTGCGCCACACAGGCATCTGCATGCGCAGATAGTCGTCGATCTGCTTGGCGAGTTCCTGGAACGTGGTGCTGGTGGTCCGTCCGCACCCCGGGCAGGCGGTGACGCTGGGCACGAACACGCGCAGCCCCAAGGCCTGAAGGATTTCGCTGGCAATCACGACTTCCTGCGTGCGCGATTCGCCAGGCTGCGGCGTGAGCGAGACGCGGATCGTGTCGCCAATGCCCTCTTGCAAAAGGATGCCCAGTGCAACCGAGGACGCCACGGTGCCCTTGGTGCCCATGCCGGCTTCGGTCAGACCCAGATGCAAGGGGTAGTCGCAGCGGCGCGCGAGTTCGCGGTAGACGGAAATGAGGTCTTGCACACCACTGACCTTGCACGACAGGATGATTTGCTCACCCCGCATGCCCATCGACTCGGCCAAGCGGGCCGACTCGATCGCGGATGTGATGAGCGCCTCGTACATGACGTGCTTGGCGTCCCACGGCTCCGCGCGGCGGCTGTTGGCGTCCATCAGGCTGGCCAGCAGGTCCTGATCGAGGCTGCCCCAGTTCACACCGATGCGCACCACCTTGTCCCATCGCATGGCCGCCTCGATCATCTGACCGAACTGCCGATCGCGCTTGTCGCCCTTGCCCACGTTGCCGGGGTTGATCCGATATTTGGACAGCGCCTGGGCGCAGTCCGGGAACTCGGTCAGCAAGCGATGGCCGTTGTAGTGGAAGTCGCCCACCAGCGGCACGTCCACGCCCATGCGGTCGAGTTGCTCGCGGATATACGGCACCTGCTGAGCAGCCTCGGGCGTGTTGACGGTGATGCGCACCATCTCGGAGCCAGCCTGCGCCAGTTCCTTGACCTGGATCGCGGTGCCGATGGCATCTTGCGTATCGGTGTTGGTCATCGACTGCACCCGCACCGGAGCGTCGCCGCCGACGGTGACCACCCGCGGCCCCCACACCACACGCGCCTGCCGCGAGCGGCGCGGCTTGGGCGCGGCAGCTTCGATCGGCAGACAGGAGAAATCGGTGAGGTTGTCCGTCATGGCTTGACCTCGAAGCGGGCAACACCACCCGAACGCGTCAGCTCCTTCAGATCGAAGGGCTTGCCGCGCACGCTGACATCGACGCCGGCCGCATTGCCAACGACCACGGCGAGCGGCGGCTCGCCCGGCACGGACACGGTCTCCCCGCCCTTGACCAAGCGCCGCAGCAACTGTTTGCCACCACCGTCGGTGACGGAAATCCAGGCGTCCGAGCGTGCAGAGAAGCTGAGGATCGACGTGGGACTGGGCACCGCAGGTGCGGTGGCGCCCGAACCCGCCGAGGGTGGCACCGAGTTGGACATGCCCGAGCCACCGGCCGCATTGGCAGAGGGCGCCGCGGCGCCACCGGAGGCAGCAGGCAACGACGGACTACTGGCAAGGGCGCCGGGCACCACGGCCGGCGCGGGCGTCGCTGGCGAGACCGCCGCATTCCCAGCAGCAGGCAACACCGGCGCCAGAACGGGGGCCGTCGCGCTTGTGGTCGCCGCCGCTGGCGACGTACTCGTGTCGGCGCTCGCAGCCGCGTCCACCGCAGTCGCCTCAGTGTTGGCCTGCTCCCGGCCGCCGGACAACATCCGGTCAACGGCGGCGGAGAACTGCTCCAGCTTTGCCGGCGGCAGCCAGACCAGCAGCGCGGCACCGATGAGAAGCAGTGCCACGATGACGACCAGGATGCGCGATCCAGCGCCTCCCCCGCCATTGCGGGCGGGTGCCGGCCGGAACGTCGCATTCGTGCGTCGCTGTGCTTCCGCCAGGCCGGGCTGTCGTGCACCGGGCAGTTTCTCGAGCACCGGCTTGGGATCGATGCGCAAGGCCCGGCAGATGCTCGCGGCCAGGGCACGTGCAAACACGGGGTCGGGCAAGGCCTCGAAGTCATCGGTCTCCAGGGCCTCGACTTTCTGCACGGGCACCTTCAGGGCAGCAGCCACCACGGCGACATCGATGCCATGCGCCTCGCGCGCCGCGCGCAGCATCTCGCCGGCACTTTGCATGCTTGCATCGCTGGTCACCAGCGGCACCGCGGCCGAGGCACCAAACTCACTGGCCCGCTCAATCATTGAAATTCCCACGCTCGTAGGCCAGCGCCTCGCGCGATTGCGGGAAGCGCTGCGTCAGCTGCGCGCCGAGTTGGCCGGCAGCCTCGCGGTTGTTCAGCTGGCGCTCCACCTTGACGCCCAGCCACAGGGTTTCTGCCGTCGCTGCCTGGCTGTTGTTCACGCGTCGGATGTAGAACTGGGCGCGCGCCCAATCCTGCCTCTGACTCAGCAGCAATGCCAGGTTGTAGGCAACGATGGGGTTGTTGGGGTCGATCTCATAGGCCCGCGTCAGCGCGCGTTCGGCCTCGGCAGAACGGCCCGCCTGCATGTCGCACACGCCCATGGTCATGAGCGTCTTGGCCTGATCCGCATATCCGGGCGTTTCCAGCGCACGCTGGAATTGGCCAATGCCATCGCCATAGCGCTTCTGCTGGCACAGCAGCCAACCGTAGTTGTGCATGGCGTTGCCGTCGCGCGGATTGATCGAGATGGCCCGCCGAAAGCTGTCTTCGGCAAGACCAGGGTCGTCGAGACGCATGTAGACCAGCCCGCGCAGGTTGTAGGCGTCGCCATAACCCGGATCGATGGCCAACGCCTGCTTCACCTCGTCCAGAGCCACGTTGGTCTGCCCGTTCTGGAAATACCCCAAGGCCAGCTCGAGCCGAAGCCTGGCCCGCTTGCGCGCCTGGCCCTCGTCCGATGCCGTCTGTGGCACCTGCTCGGCGCCGAAGCTGACATCCGAAGTCTGGCGCGTGCTGGTCGTACTGACGCATCCGGCCAGCATGAAGGCCGCCAACGCGGCAAACAACAGGCACCGCGATCCAGCACGGGCATTCGGAAGGGCAAAGCTCATCGGGTCTGGGCTCCTGGCTTCTCGGGTTTCTTGGCGTTGGTTTGGCCAACGGGATGAATGGCAATGTGCCTGTGCCCCGCTGCCTCTCGGCGCTGTGCCATCCGCTCGGCGGCACGCGTACGATCCTTGACGTCTCCGGCCAGTTGGCCACAGGCGGCATCGATGTCGTCGCCGCGCGTCTTGCGCACGGTCGTGATGATTCCGGCCTCGCTGAGCAGCTTGGCGAAAGCCTGCACCCGCGCAGCGGGCGAACGCAGCAGGCCGGAGGCCGGAAACGGATTGAACGGGATCAGGTTGAACTTGCAAGACACGCCTCGGCCGGCGTGACGCTTGACCAGTTCGATCAATTGGCTCGCGTGCTCGGGCTGGTCGTTGACCCCATCGAGCATGCAGTACTCGAAGGTGATGAAGTCGCGCGGCGCGTAGGCCAGGTAGCGATTGCACGCATCGAGCAACTCGGCGATCGGATACTTGCGATTGAGCGGCACGAGGTCATCGCGCAGCGGATCGTTGGGCGCATGCAGCGACACCGCCAGCGCCACCGGGCAATCCTCGCCCAGGCGGTCCATCATGGGCACGACGCCCGAAGTCGACACCGTCACACGGCGGCGCGACAGGCCGTAGGCGTTGTCGTCGAGCATGGTGCGCAGTGCCGGCACCAGCGCCGCATAGTTTTGAAGCGGCTCGCCCATGCCCATCATCACGACGTTGGAGATGACGCGTTCCTCTCGCCCCAGGTGGCGGCGCAGGAAATGCTCCGCAAACCACAGCTGGGCAACGATCTCTCCCGTGGTGAGGTTGCGCGAGAAACCCTGGTGGCCCGTGGAACAGAAACGGCAGCCCACGGCACAACCCGCCTGCGACGACACGCACAGCGTTCCGCGGTCGTCTTCGGGAATGAACACGGCTTCGACGGCGTTGCCGTCACCCACGTCGAACAGCCACTTGATCGTGCCGTCCTTCGATTCGTGCTGGGTCAGGATCGGCAGACCAGCCACATGCGCATTGCCACTGAGCTTCTCGCGCAGCGACTTGGCCAGGTCGGTCATGCGGGCGAAATCGCTTTCGCCACGCTGGTGTATCCACCTGAAAAGCTGGGTGGCGCGGAAGCGCTTTTCACCCAGCCGTTCGCAAAACGCGGCCAGCCCCTCCAGATCGAAGTCGAGCAGGTTGGCCGTCGTCATTGCTGAAGGCAACGCCGCGCGATCAGCGCGCGTAGACGTTCTGGCCGGGGAAGAAGAAAGCGATCTCGACGGCGGCCGTCTCGGGCGCGTCCGAACCGTGGACCGCGTTGGCGTCGATGCTTTCGGCGAAGTCGGCGCGGATGGTGCCGGCGGCGGCCTTCTTCGGGTCGGTGGCGCCCATCAGGTCGCGGTTCTTGGCGATGGCGTTGTCGCCTTCGAGCACTTGCACGAAAACAGGTCCGGAGATCATGAAGTCGACCAGGTCCTTGAAGAAGGGGCGCTCCTTGTGCACGGCGTAGAACTGCTCGGCTTCGCCGCGCGACAGGTGCACCAACTTCGCAGCGGCAACCTTCAGGCCAGCGGCCTCAAAGCGGGAGACGATCTTGCCGATGACGTTCTTGGCGACGGCGTCGGGCTTGATGATGGAAAGGGTGCGTTCGATGGCCATTTGAGTTGCTTCCTGAGCTTGGACTTTGATATGCAAGGAAATATTTGCCAAGTTGGTACGCTCGCCACGAGCGAATACCACGACTTGACAAAGCTTTTAATTCTAACCCGGCGCCCCTTTCCAGGATGGACGCGGGGGCCGAATTGAAGTTCCCGATCTGGCTTCGACCAGTCGGGGCGCAGTGCGCGGGCGTCAGCGACCGCCGCGACGACGGTTGGAGCCGCCCCGGCGATTTCCGCCTCCGCCGCCGCCACCACCACCGCCCCCGTAGCCACCACCGCCACCGCCACCGCCACCGCCACGCCCGTCGCGCCGCTGGCGCTGCAGGCTGTCGGCGCCGATGTAGCCCAGCGACGTCTTCATCGGGTCCGGCTGGGCCGCCGCGCCGCCACCGGCGCCTCGGTTGTTTCCTCGGCGCTGCCCGCCTTGGGCGCCGCCGGAAAGGTCCATGCCCGGCCCACGATTGCGGCCACCACGACCGCCGCGACGCCCATCGCCTTGCGGACCCGCCGTCTGCGGCCCGCCGTCAGGCCTTGGGCCATTGCCACCGCGACGACGGTTGCGCTTGTTGTTGCGGCCGTCGCCGTCACGCTGCTGCGGGGCACGCGCTTGGCCCTGGACGCCTGCGGCGCGCAGGAGCTGTTGGATGTCGCGGTCGTCCAACTCCATCCACGCACCACGCTTGAGGCCTCGGGGCAGCAGCATGGCGCCGTAGCGGATGCGGATGAGCCGGCTCACCGCATGCCCGACCGCCTCGCACATGCGACGCACCTCGCGGTTGCGGCCCTCCGAAATCGTCACCCGGTACCAGCAATTGGCGCCCTCGCCGCCGCCGTCTTCGATGCTTCCGAAGCGCGCCATACCGTCGTCCAGTCGTACACCGTCGAGCAGCTTTTGCTTTTCCTCGTTGCTCAGGGCGCCCAGGACACGGACGGCGTATTCACGCTCCAGGCCGAAGCGCGGGTGCATGAGCTGGTTGGCCAGTTCACCCGAGCTGGTGAAAAGGAGCAGGCCTTCAGTGTTCAGGTCCAGACGCCCCACGGATTGCCACTTGCCTTGCTGAAGGCGCGGCAGCTTGCGGAACACGGTCGGGCGATTTTGCGGATCGTCATGCGTGACGACTTCGCCTGCGGGCTTGTGATAGGCGATCACCCGCGCTGGCGGCGGAGCAATGCGAAAGCGGATCGGCTTGCCGTTGACCCGGATCTGGTCGCCGTACTGGATGCGCTGACCCACGTGGGCTGGCTCGTTGTTGACCGAAATCCGACCTTGAAGGATGAGTTGCTCCATCTCCAGGCGCGAGCCCAGGCCAGCCTGGGCCAGCACCTTGTGCAGCTTGGGCGAGTCGGCTTCGGGCAGCAGGACGCGCTTGAGCGGCGCGACGCCAGGGTCGACTTCGTCGGCATCGAACCGGCCGGAGACCACATCGCCGAAGCTGATCGGCTCGGGCGGCGGCGTGTTGCGAGCTTCGCGAAGCGCGGCACGGCGAGCGCGGTCGAGATCGTCTTCCTCGTCGTCCAGAAGGTCTTCGTCCTCTTCCTCATCATCCCGGTCACCGTCCCGGTCGTCGTAATCGCTTTGACGACCCTGAGTCTCTTCTTGTGGCGCCGATTGCACAGCCTCGGCGCCTTGAACGTCGTTTGCGACCGTCGAGTCCGCCGAGACTGGCGCAGCCTGCGCGCCTTCGGATTCGCCGTCGACCGCTCCGGAGTCCTTGCTCGCCGCCTTGGCGACGCGCGGCTTGGTAGGGCTACGACGGCGTTGACGCGGTGACCGATCGACCTCCGCCTCGGCCGTCGGCGATTCGTCCCGACCCTCGCCACTCGACGGCGCGACCTGCGCAGCTTCACCCTCCGCCGGCGGCGCGGCCTCTGCCGCCTTTGCACGGCGCGGCCGACGCGGGGTCTTTGCCGGCGCCGAGCCGGCCACCGCCGGGGATTCGCCTTCCGGTGACACGGCCGGCTTGTCGGCGGCGTCGTTCGGAACGGGGGTATCGGGTGTTTCAGGGTTCATGACAGGGTTCCGGAAGGCGCAGCGCGGGAAGAATCGTCGTCCGCGACTTCATCGCGCGGCTCGGAAGAGTGATCAATGTCTGGCGGAGGAACGGCTTGGCCGGCGTCGCCTTCAGCTGCTTCGACGGGCGAAGCGTGGTTCAAGGATGGCGGCGCGTCCGCCGAAGCATCGGCAATGGGCGCCTCGGCGTCAGGCGAGGGCTCCGTCGGCGGCGATTCGGCCGGCACCTCGCCCGGCATATCGGCCGGCACCTCATCGATCGGCAAGGCGCCCTGCTCCTGGCTGAGCGCGTCCACCAGCGCAGCAGGACCGGCCGGCGATTCAATCAGCGGCAACTGGTCGAGCGACTCCAGGCCCAGGTCATCCAGGAACTGGCGAGTCGTGGCGTAAAGGCCCGGCCGACCCACCGTTTCGCGATGTCCGATCACCTCGACCCAGCCCCGGTCCTCCAGTTGCTTGAGGATCTGGGAGTTGATCGTCACGCCGCGGATGTCCTCCATGTCGCCTCGGGTGACCGGCTGACGGTAGGCAATGATGGCCAGCGTCTCGAGCGCGGCGCGGGTGTAGCGCGGCGGCTTTTCGGGATGCAGCCGATCGAGGTGGTCGCGCATCTCGGGCCGGCTCTGGAAGCGCCAGCCGCTGGCCACGCTTATCAATTCGAGGCCACGTTGCGTCCATTCGTCCTGCAGTTCATGCAGCAGCGTCTTGATCGTGTCGGCACCCAGCTCGTCGTCGAACAGCACGCGCAACTCGCGCACTGGCAGCGGCTGGCTTGAACAGATCAAGGCGGTTTCAAGAATGCGCTTGGCATCCGCCGTATTCATGTTTCGCGAATCTCGGGATTACTCGGGCGCCGGATCGCGGCGCGGCCTTGGGGGAGAAACTCAGCTTGGTGCTGCCACCGGTGCCAGTGCAGCGGGCCGGCACGCCTGGGCGCCGACACGGCCCAGCAGGCCGTTACGAGGCATTGTAGTGCAGGCTCCAGGCCTCGATGCCGGCCCGCATGTCCGCAGGCAAGCGCGAATGAAACTCCAGTAGCAGCCCCGTCACCGGATGCTCGAAGGCCAGACGAAACGCATGCAATGCCTGGCGTTGCAGTTCCGTCGTGGACTTGCCTCCATAGAGCGTGTCGCCCACAAGAGGATGGCCGATCGAGGCCATGTGCACGCGGATTTGGTGCGTGCGACCCGTCTCGAGCGTGCAGCGCACCAGACAGCCGGACGCGGCGCTGTCCAGGCACTCGAAGAACGTTCTCGCTGGTTTGCCCGAGTTCCGGTCCAGATCAACCACCGCCATTCGCAAGCGGTTGCGCGGATCGCGCCCGATGGCAGCGTCGACATGGCGGGCGCCACCCTGCCACGATCGATGCGCCAGGGCAAGGTACTGGCGCGTGACTTCGCGCGCTGCGATGCGGTTGACCAGCGCGTCCATGGCAGCTCGCGTACGCGCAACGACCATCAAGCCGCTGGTGTCGCGGTCCAGGCGATGAACAATGCCGGCGCGGGGCAACAGCGCCGCCTTGGCATCGAGCGCGAGCAGCCCGTTGAGCAAAGTGCCACTCCAGTGGCCGGGCGCCGGGTGCACCACCAGGCCGACAGGCTTGTCGATCACGCGCAGGTGCTCGTCTTCGTAGACCACCTCCAGGAGCATCGGCTCGGGCTTGAAGGCCTGACTCTGGGGCGTCGGGCGCAGTTCGATCTGCCCTTGCTGGGCTGCCCGCACGCCGGCAGAGGGCTTGACGACGGCTCGGGCGTCCAACTGCACCGCGCCCGCCTCGATGAGCTGGCGCAGGTAGTTGCGCGAGAACTCCGGGATCAGTTCCGCCAAGGCCTTGTCCAGGCGCTCGCCATGCAGCGCGGCAGGGATCTGGAAGGTGCGGATTTCGCTCGACTGCGCCGGATCGGCATCGGGCCAGACATCCCCGTCGTCGGCCTCGGTTGCAAGGGGGTCGGCCGATATAATCGAAGGCTCGTCTTTCACGGAGGCATGGCTTTCATGTTGCGCTGCAAATTATCGGTGGTCCCGCGATGGGCCGCACTCTCCGCGATGGCGGCCGGTTCCATTCTCATGGCCGGTTGTGCGACCGATGAGGACAAGACGGCCAACTGGAGTCCCAACAAGATCTACAGCGAGGCCAAGGACGAATCCAACTCCGGCGCCTACGACAAGGCCGTGCCGCTGTACGAGAAGCTCGAGGGCCGCGCGGCCGGCACGGCGCTGGCTCAGCAAGCCCAGATCGAGAAAGCCTACGCCCAGTACAAGTCGGGTGAAAAGGCAGCCGCCATCGCCACGCTGGATCGCTTCATGAAGCTGCATCCCGCGAGCCCCGCCTACGACTATGCGCTTTACATGCGCGGCGTGGTCAACTTCAACGACGACCTGGGCATGTTCTCGAGCTTCACCCGGCAGGATCTTTCCGAACGCGACCAGAAGGCCGCCAAGGAATCCTTCGAGTCGTTCAAGGAACTGGTCACACGTTTCCCCGAGTCGCGCTACACGCCCGACGCCCGGGCGCGCATGAATTACATCGTGAACTCGCTCGCGCAATACGAAGTTCACGTAGCCCGCTACTACTACTCGCGCGGCGCCTATCTGGCAGCCATCAATCGCGCGCAGATCGCCATCGCGGACTACCGCGAAGTGCCCGCCGTCGAAGAAGCGCTCTACATCATGGTGCGCTCATACGACGCCCTGGGACTGACCGACCTTCGCGACGACGCGCAGCGCGTGCTGACCACCAACTATCCGAACAGCACCTACCTGGCCAAGGGTTTCAAGGCGAAAGACGATCCTTGGTGGAAGCTCTGGTAGCCGCTCTCAAAGCTTTCTAGACAAAGCTGTCGTCTTGCGCATTGAGCGCGACCAACTCGTCCAAGGCGACATCCAGACTCTCTTCGTTCTCCAGGCGCCGCATGGCAGGCACTGCGCCGAGCAGGCGTTTTCCGTAGCCCATGCTGATCAGGCGGGTGTCGCAGATCACCAGCACGCCCCGATCGGTCTCGCGCCTGATCAACCGGCCAGCGCCCTGCTTGAGGGCGATGGCCGCTTCGGGCACGAAATAGTCGTTGAAAGGGCTGCGACCCTGGGCCTCCAACCGTCGGCCACGCGCCTCGACCAGTGGATCGTTGGGTGGCGGGAACGGCAGCTTGTCGATCACTACCAACTGAAGCGCGTCGCCCGGCGCGTCGAAGCCTTCCCAGAAGGACGCAGTGGCCACCAGCACGCAGCCACCCCGTCCATGCTGCGCGCCTTCTCGAAAGCGATCCATCAGCACACGCTTGGGGAGTTCGCCTTGCACCAGTACTTCGATGGGCGACAGCATGTCCGCGGCGCCGAAGCGGCGAGACAGATCCTCGCCAATGCTTCGTAGCGCGCGCGTGGTCGTGGTCAGGACCAGCGTCCGGCCGCCCAGGCGCTGTGCACCGCGTGCGGCGATGCGGGCGACCTGCGCACCGTGTGACGGGTCTTGGGGTCGCGGGAAATCGCGCGGCACGTACAGCGCCGCCTGCCTTGCATAGTCGAAGGGGCTCGAGACCCTGAGCACACGGGCCTCCTGCAAACCACAGGGCTCGGTGAACCAGCGCAGCCTGGCGTCGTCCCCGAGCGTCGCGCTGGTAAAGATCCAACTGCGGCGCTCAGGCTCCGCTTGGGCCGCCCCCTCGCCTTCGCCATCCTGCTCGCCGCTTCCGATCTGCAGCACGCGGGTTCGAATCGCGTCGGCAATGTCCAGCGGCGATTCGACCAGTCTCAGTTGCTGACCGACATCCACCCAACGCACCGACTCTGGCGCGCAAGGCAACGCGAAGCGCGCGCTGCGGCGAGCGAGTTCCATCGCACGTTCGTACAGGCGCGTGAAGTCGGGGGAGAGTTCACTGACGGTGTCGAGGCCATCTGCCGCGGCTTCGATCGATTGCTGAAGCTGCTCCAGCGCGAACTGCCATTGGTGGGGGTCCAATCCCTCGGGCACTGCTTCGTTCCAGCGCAGCTTGGTGCCGGGCCATTGCTTTCCGGCGACCAGGCGCAATTCCCTGGCCGCGTGCTCCACGCCGGCGGCCAGCTGCGTCCAGTCCACCAAGCCGCGCGCGTGCTGCAAGCCGGCGGCAAGCACGTCGCGAGCGAAGTCCAGCGCCTGCGCGCTGCCCAGTTGCACGCCCAGAAACTGGATGCCCGTCTCGTTGAGCTGATGCGCCTCGTCGAACACGGCGACCCGAACGGTCGGCAGCAATTCGGCCATCCCGGATTCCCGAACAGCCAGGTCTGCGAAGAAGAGGTGGTGATTCACCACGACCACGTCCGCCGCCAAGGCCTCGCGGCGCGCCTGATTGACGTGGCAAGCGCGGAACTTGGGGCACTGAGCGCCCAGGCAGTTCTCGCGCGAGGAAGTGACCAGGGGAATGACGGGCGAGCGCTCGTCGAGGCCTGGCAGTTCCGCCAGATCACCCGTGCGCGTTGCCTGCGCCCATTGCTCGATCTTGGCCAAGGCGCGCGCGGCGCCGCGGTCGTCATGGCCGTCGCGGCGCGCCAGCTCCAGTCGATGAAGGCACAGATAGCTGCCACGCCCCTTGAGCAGAGCCATGCGAATGGGCAAGGCCAGCGCCTCGACCAGGCGCGGCAGGTCGCGGCCGAACAATTGATCCTGCAGCGCCTTGGTGGCGGTGGAGATCATCACCCGCTCGCCACTGAGCAGCGCCGGCACCAGATACGAGAACGTCTTTCCGACTCCGGTACCCGCTTCCACCACCAGTTGCCCGCCTGTCTCGATGGCTTCTGCAACGGCCAGCGCCATATTCGTCTGGCCTTCTCGCACGTGGAATTGCTCCGCCGCCAACGACAGTGCGCCGTCAGGCAGAAAGGCCTCGTGCACGCGTTCTTGAAGGGACATCAGTCCAGGCTCATTGAAACGATCGCCGCGCGAGGCCGCCCACGGCTCGCTGGCGAGGGGCACGACTCAAGCGGGCTCCTGAGGATCGATCTCGCGTTCGAGCCGTTCGATCTGGTCGCGCAACGCAAGGCGGCGCTTCTTGAGGCGCCGCAGCAGCAGTTCGTCGATCGGGATGGTTTCGGCAAGGCGGTCGATGGTGGCGTCCAAGTCCGCATGTTCCATACGACATTCGATCAACTGGCGGGCCAAGGAGTGAAGATTGGAGTCCAAAGTTGCGTCGCGTACACACTGGGTGATGCGCAACCTCCGTTCGCTCGGATAATAGTCCAAGACTCACCGGACCTTGCGCGACCACTCGTGCTCCTGGCTCACCGGTGCTGCACCACCACACTCCGGCACGCCAAGCACCGATGACACGAGGCTTCCGACTCGCCGCAGCCAGCGGGCTGCACCAGGGCGACCGCCCCTATCAGCAGGACCAGGTCATGACGCTGGCGCACCCGCATGCCAAGGGCTGCGTGATGGGCCTGGTGGCGGATGGCATGGGCGGACGCAGCGGCGGGCGCAAGGCGGCCGACCAGGTCATGATGACCGCGCGCCAGCTGTTCGCCAAGTTCTCCCCGACCGTCGATCTGGCTTCCGATCTCCTCGGGCGGCTGGTCAACGATTCACACACGGTCATCAAGCTCACCGCGGTCTCGTCCGAGCAGGAGCCACACAGCACGGTTGCCGCGTTCGTGTTGAACCCCAATGGTTCCTGCACTTGGGTTCATGTCGGTGACTCGCGCATCTACCATTTCCGGCACGGCCGCATGGTCAGCCGGACCAAGGACCACTCGTACGTCCAGGCGCTGGTGGACCGTGGTGAGATCGTCGAAAGCGAAATGGACATCCATCCGCAAGCGAACATCCTGCTCGGCTGCCTAGGGATGACCACGAGCGAACCGCCAATCGAGACGCAGCACATCGACAAGCTCGAACCCGGCGACGCGCTGCTGGCCTGCAGCGACGGCCTCTGGCACTACTTCCTGCCCGAGGAGATGGGCGCCGTGATTGCGGAGCGTACGCCTCGCGAGGCGGTTGAATTGCTGGTCGACGAGGCACGCATCCGCGCGCGCGGCACGGGCGACAACATCTCGCTGGCCGTGCTCAAGCTCGAGCCCTTACCCAAGGAAGACAAGCGTTGATGCCTGTCCGTTGAGCGGACGATCCCTGACGGTTCAAGGCGGAGGTGGGGGCAGCGGCGCGGCACGCGGCTTGGTGCGCTTGGCGTTGCGCTCGTCCAGCTCGGCTCGGGCCTTGCGGGCAGCTTCCACCTTCGCATCGTATTGCGCACGCTCGGTCGCGTCCTGCTCGCGTCTTTCCTCGCGCCGCTGATTCTCGGCCACGTTAGCTCGCTGCTTTTCTTCCCACTCGCGTCGGTTCTGCGCCGCCGTCGCTTCACGTTGCCCACGAGCAGCAGCCTGCTCGGCGGCGCGCCGGTCCAGGTCCTGCTGGGACTGCAGGGCCTTCCTGCGCGCTTCTTCGGCATCGACACCTGTCGCCTTGGCATTGAGCGCTTGCAGGCGCGCAATGGCAGCATCGCCCTTGCGTTGCCGCTCCGCATCGTTGATGGCGGCTTCTTGCCGCCCCAGTTCCTCGACCTGCACGCGGCGCTGACGGCGGCTGTCGTTGAGGCAGTCGTTGACTGCGAAGCGGCTGTAGCAGGCGGCCCGCTCCTTTTCGTAGCGCGCCTCGATCTCCTCGCGCTCCTTGGCGATACGCTGGCGGTCGGACTCGGCCTGGGCGTCGAGGCGGGCATCCGGGTCGGCGGCGGAGGCAGCCGGAATCGTCACCACCTTTCGACCGACGTCCTGGGCCCACACCTGACAAGTCAGGAGAACGAGCACAAGCGCGGAGATGGGACGGATCATGTGATGCGGGTGTCGACCGCGCGGCGCTCCAGGGCGAGGAACTCGGCGGACTGCATTTCGTGCAAACGCGAAATCGTACGCGGAAATTCGTGCGCTAGCGGTCCTTCCGTGTACAGCCCTTCAGGCGGCACCGCGGCCGACATGATGAGTTTGACGCGACGGTCATACAGCACGTCCACCAGCAACGTAAAGCGACGTGCTTCTGAAGCCATGCGCACCGGCATGTGCGGCACGTCAGAAAGCAGAACAGTGTGGAACTGGCTTGCGATCTCGAGGTAGTCGTTCTGCGACCGGGGGCCGCCGCACAGGGCCTTGAAGTCGAACCACACGACGCCGCCGGCTCGCCGCCGCGCACGGATCTCGCGCGATTCGATGTGCAACATCGGACTTTCGTCCGCGCTTTCCGCCAGGCGCTCGAAAGCCTGCGCCATCTCGGCATCTGCCTCTTGCCCATTGGGCGTGAGGTACAGGCGCACCGCCTCGAGCGTACGGCGGCGATAGTCCGTCCCGTTGTCGACATTGACCACATCCAGGTTCTGGTTGAGCAACTGGATGGCCGGAAAGATGCGGTCCCGGTGCAGGCCGTCGGGATAGAGATCGTCGGGCCTGAAGTTCGATGTCGTGACGAAGCCCACGCCGTTGTCGAACAAGGCCACGAGCAAGCGGTGCAGGATCATTGCATCGGTGATGTCCGCCACATGGAACTCATCGAAGCAGATCAGCCGGTAGCGCTTGGCAATGCGCCGGCCCAGTTCGTCGAGTGGATTCACCGTGCCTTGCAAGTCGGCGAGTTCGCGATGCACTTCGCGCATGAACTCGTGGAAGTGCAGGCGCGTCTTGCGCTTGACCGGTACCGCTTCGTAGAAGCAGTCCATCAGAAAGCTCTTGCCGCGCCCCACCCCGCCGAACATGTAGACGCCGCGCGGAATCTCCGGCCGGTTGACCAGCTTCTTGAGGGCGTTGGAGCGGCGTGACTTATAGGCCACCCACTCTTGGCAGCAACGCTCCAACGCATCGATGGCGCGCAACTGAGCGGGGTCGCTTTCGAAACCCCGCTTCTTCAGCTCCGCCTCATAGACGGAGCGGACCGAATGGTCGCCGCTGACTGCCACGCGCCGATCAGAAGTTCAGCGTACGCTTGTCGACAGCCAGGGCAGCTTCCTTGGTCGCTTCGCTGAGGGACGGATGAGCATGGCAGATGCGCGCGATGTCTTCGGCGCTGGCCTTGAATTCCATCGCCACCACGGCTTCGGAGATCAGCTCGCTGGCCATCGGCCCGACGATGTGAACGCCCAGGATCTCGTCAGTCGCGGCATCGGCCAGGAACTTGACCATGCCCGTCGTGTCGCCCAAGGCACGCGCCCGGCCATTGGCCAGGAACGGGAAGGTGCCGGCCTTGTAGGCCCGACCTTCGGCCTTGAGCTGCTGCTCGGTCTGTCCGACCCACGCGATCTCGGGGGAGGTGTAGATCACCCACGGGATGGTGTTGAAGTTGACATGGCCATGCTGACCGGCAATGCGCTCGGCCACGGCAACGCCCTCTTCCTCGGCCTTGTGCGCCAGCATCGGGCCGCGCACCACGTCGCCAATGGCCCAGACGTTGGGCAAATTGGTCTTGCAGTCACCGTCCACGACGATGGCGCCGCGATCATCGAGCTTCAGGCCAACGGCATCGGGATTCAGGCCGATGGTGTTGGGCACGCGGCCGATCGAGACGATGAGCTTGTCGACATCGAGCGATTGCGCTTCGCCCTTGGCGTTCTCGTACGCAATCGAAACGCCCTTCTTGCCGGACTTGATCTCACCGACCTTCACGCCGAGCTCGATCTTCAGACCCTGCTTGTCGAAAGCCTTCTTGGCCTCCTTCGCGATCTGTTCGTCCACCGCGCCGAGGAAGGTCGGCAGCGCTTCGAGCACGGTCACGTCAGCGCCAACGCGGCGCCAGACCGAACCCATTTCCAGGCCGATCACGCCGGAGCCGATCAGAGCCAGCTTCTTGGGCACAGCGCCGATGCGCAGAGCGCCGTCGTTGGAGAGCACGTTTTCTTCGTCGAAAGGCACGCCGGGCAAGGCACGGGCATTGGAGCCCGTGGCCACGATGATGTGCTTGCCGCTGATCGTCTCTTCGGCCGCACCGGCGACCTTGATCTCATAGCCGCCATCGGCCGCCTTCACGAAGGAGCCACGACCGTGGAACGACGTGACCTTGTTCTTCTTGAAGAGGAATTGGATGCCGTCGTTGTTCTGCTTCACGACGGCGTCCTTGCGGCCGACCATCTTGGCGATGTCGATCTTCACGTCGCTGGCCGTGATGCCATGCTCGGCGAAGTGCTTGTTCGCGTGCTCGAAATGCTCGGACGACTGCAGCAGCGCCTTCGAGGGAATGCAACCCACGTTGGTGCAGGTGCCACCCAGCGCGGGCTTGCCGTCCTTGTTCTTCCATTCGTCGATACAGGCGACGGAAAAGCCCAGTTGAGCCGCACGGATGGCGGCGATGTAACCGCCAGGTCCACCGCCGATCACGACGACGTCGAATTGCTTGTTGCTCATGACTTGACGCCCCGCCTTCAGATGCCGAACAGCAGGCGAGCGGGATCTTCCAGCGCGTCCTTCATGGCCACCAGGCCCAGCACGGCTTCGCGGCCGTCGATGATCCGGTGGTCATAGCTCATGGCCAGGTAGTTCATCGGGCGAACCACGATCTGGCCGTTCTCGACCACGGCGCGATCCTTGGTGGCGTGCACGCCCAGAATGGCCGATTGCGGCGGGTTGATGATGGGCGTCGAAAGCATCGAGCCGAAAGTGCCGCCGTTGGAGATGGAGAAGGTACCGCCGGTCATGTCTTCGATGCCCAGCTTGCCTTCTTGCGCCTTCTTGCCGAACTCGGCGATCTTCTTCTCGATGTCGGCGAAGCTCATCTGATCTGCATTGCGCAGGATCGGCACCACCAGGCCGCGGGGCGAACCCACCGCGATGCCGATGTCGAAGTAGCCGTGGTAGACGATGTCATTGCCGTCAACCGAGGCATTGAGCACGGGGTACTTCTTGAGCGCATGCACGGCAGCCTTCACGAAGAAGCTCATGAAGCCAAGCTTGGTGCCGTGTTCCTTGGTGAACGCATCCTGGAACTTCTTGCGCAGGTCCATCACGGGCGCCATGTTCACTTCGTTGAACGTGGTCAGGATGGCGTTGGTGCTTTGCGATTGCAGCAGGCGCTCGGCAATGCGGGCGCGCAGGCGGCTCATCGGCACGCGCTGCTCGGGGCGCTCGCCCAGGTCCTGCGAAGCCGACGGGGCCTGCACTTGCGGCAGCGCGGTCTTCGGCACGCCGGTGGGGATCTGCACTGCGGGTGCCGCAGAAGGCGCACCGGCGCCGCGAGCGACGGCGGAGATCACATCGCCCTTGGTCACGCGGCCATCCTTGCCGGTGCCAGCCACGTCGGCCACCGTCAGGTTGTTGTCGGCCAGCAGCTTGGCAGCGGCCGGCATGGCGACGTCGCCCTTGCTGTTGCCGCTCGCCACGGGTGCAGCAGCAGCAGCCGGAGCGGGTGCAGCGGCGGCAGGCGCAGGTGCCGCAGCGGGCGCTGCCGCGCCAGCCTTGGCCGCGGTGTCGATCTTGGCGATCACCTGGTCGGCCGTGACGGTGGCGCCGTCGGCCTGGACGATCTCTGCCAGAACCCCAGCAGAGGGCGCGGGCACTTCGAGGACGACCTTGTCGGTTTCGATCTCGATCAGGATTTCATCGATAGCGACGGCTTCGCCGGGCTTCTTCTTCCACTGCAGGAGGGTGGCCTCGGCCACGGATTCGGACAGTTGGGGAACCTTGACTTCTACGATAGACATTTGAATGAGTTCTTTCGCTTCGCTGTGCTCTTTTCGAGGGCAGTGCGGGGTTGTTCTTACTTGGTGAGCACGAAGCCCTTGAGCTTGGCGAAGGCGGCGTCGACCAGCGCCTTCTGCTGTTCCTGGTGCAGGTGCGAGTAGCCCACTGCCGGCGATGCCGAGGCAGCGCGACCCGCGTAGCCCAGCTTCTGGCCTTCGGACATGTTCTCGTGGATCTGGTGCTGCACGAAGAACCATGCGCCCTGGTTCTGAGGCTCGTCCTGGCACCACACCACGTCGGCCAGATTGGGGTACTTCTTGAGCTCGGCGGCGAAGGCGCGGTGCGGGAACGGATAGAGCTGTTCCACGCGAAGGATCGCCACGTCGTCGCGACCCGACTCGGCACGCTTCTTGGCCAGGTCGTAGTAGACCTTGCCCGAGCAGGCAATCACGCGCTTGACCTTGTCGGCCTTCAAGTCGCCGCTGTCGGGAATGACGGTCTGGAACGCGCCCTTCGTGAACTCGGACAAGGGCGAGGTCGCATCCTTGTTGCGAAGCAGCGACTTGGGCGTGAGGATGACCAGCGGCTTGCGCAGGTTGCGAACCATCTGGCGACGCAGCACGTGGAAGATCTGGCTGGCCGTGGTCGGCTGCACGATCTGCATGTTGGTGTCGGCAGCCAGCTGCATGAAGCGCTCCAGGCGCGCCGAGCTGTGCTCGGGGCCCTGCCCTTCGTAGCCGTGCGGCAGCATCATCGTGATGCCATTCACGCGGCCCCACTTGACTTCACCCGAGGCGATGAACTGGTCAATGACCACTTGGGCGCCGTTGACGAAATCGCCGAACTGGGCTTCCCAGATCACCAGGGTGTTCGGGTCGTTCGACGAATAGCCATATTCGAAGGCCAGCACGGCTTCTTCGGAGAGGATGGAGTCGATGACGACGAACGGCGCCTGGTGCTCGGCCACGTTCTGAAGCGGCACGTAGGTGCCTTCGTCGAACTTCTCGCGCTTCTGATCGTGCAGCACGGCGTGGCGGTGCGTGAAGGTGCCGCGCCCGCTGTCCTCGCCCGACAGGCGAACGGGGTAGCCACTGGAGACCAGCGAGGCGAAGGCCATGTGCTCGCCCATGCCCCAGTCGACGTTGATCTCGCCGCGGCCCATGGCGGCGCGGTCGTCCAGCACCTTCTTGACCAGCGGGTGCACCGCAAAGCTTTCGGGCAACGTGGTGATGCGCTCGGCCAGTCGCTTCCATTCGGACGTGGGGATGGCCGTGTCGCCGGCATCCGTCCACTTCTTGCCCAGGAACGGGCTCCAGTCAACGGCGTACTTGCTCTTGAAATTGGTCAGCACCGGATCGACCGTGTGCTTGCCCGCGTCCATGGCGGCGCGGTAGGCCTTGACCATGTCGTCGCCCAGCGTTTCGCCGAGGCCTTGGGCAGCCAGCTTGTCTGCATACAGCTTGCGCGTGCCGGGGTGCTGGGCGATCTTCTTGTACATCAGCGGCTGGGTGAGCGAAGGCGTGTCCTGCTCGTTGTGGCCCAGCTTGCGGAAGCAGATGATGTCGACGACCACGTCCTTCTGGAACTCCATGCGGAACTCCAGCGCGAGTTGCGTCGCGAGCACCACCGCCTCGGGATCGTCGCCGTTCACGTGCAGCACCGGCGCCTCGATCATCTTGACGATGTCCGAGCAGTACAGCGTGGAGCGGCTGTCGCGCGGATCGCTGGTCGTGAAGCCGATCTGGTTGTTGATGACGATGTGCACCGTGCCGCCGGTGTAGTAGCCGCGCGTTTCGGCCAGCGCCAGCGTCTCCATCACCACGCCCTGGCCGGCAAATGCAGCGTCACCATGCACCAGCACCGGCAGCACCTGCTTGCCGTCGACATCGCCACGGCGGTCCATGCGGGCACGCACCGAACCTTCGACCACGGGATTGACGATTTCCAGGTGAGAAGGGTTGAACGCCAGGCTCAGGTGAACCGGGCCGCCCGGCGTGGTCACGTCCGAGCTGAAGCCCTGGTGGTACTTGACGTCGCCCGATGGCAGCTCTTCCGGCGCCGTGTGATCGAACTCGGCAAACAGGTCGGCGGGCATCTTGCCCAGGGTGTTGACCAGCACGTTCAAGCGGCCACGGTGGGCCATGCCGATCACGATTTCCTGCACGCCGCGGGAGCCCGCCTGCTCGATCAATTCGTCCATCGACACGATGAAGCTCTCGCCGCCTTCGAGCGAGAAGCGCTTCTGGCCCACGTACTTGGTGTGCAGGAATCGCTCGAGCCCCTCTGCCGCGGTCAGGCGGTCGAGCACACGCTTCTTGTCGTCCGTGCTCAATTGCGGATTGGTGCGCGCGCTTTCGAGCTTCTGTTGCCACCAGCGCTTCTGGTTCTGGTCGGTGATGTACATGTACTCGGCACCGATGGAGCCGCAGTACGTTTCGCGCAACGCGTTGAGCAGGTCGCGCAGGGACATGGTGTCCTTGCCGAAGAACGTGTTGCTGGTGTTGAACACGGTCTCGAGGTCGGCATCGGTGAAGCCGTAGAACGAGGGCTCGAGCTCAGGAATGGACGGGCGCTCGGTGCGCTTGAGCGGATCCAGGTCGGCCCAGCGAGCACCGACGTTGCGGTAAGCGGCGATGAGCTGCTGGGCGGCGGTTCGCTTGCGACCCAGTTCGGAATCGGCTCCGCTGGCCTGCACCACCTGCTTGGTGCCCTGCTTGGCCAATTCGGCGAAGGCATTGACCACCGGCAGGTGGGGAACGTCGCGCGAGTTGGAGCCGTCGGCGGCTGGGACGTGCTGAAGCGCGTCGAAATAGGCACGCCAGTTGTCAGGAACGCTGGTGGGGTTGGCCAGATAGTTCTCGTACATCTCTTCGACATAGGGGGCATTGCCGCCGAAGAGGTAGGAGTTGCCTTGATAAGAGGCGTAGACGCCCGCACCGGGTGCCTGATTTGAATCGCTCATTGTTGCGCTCACCTTCGCTTCCCTGCAGGAAGCACGAGTCGGTTGCTGGAAACCTTCCGCGACACGGCTGAACCGGTTGGCGGATGCGAACTGTGGCTGGAAGGGCCTGAATTCAGCCCGCTATTGTGCCACCAAGCCCCTCAGCGCGTGTGACAAGCCGTCCGCGTCCTGCTTTTTGGACCTCAAAGGTCCAGTTGCCGGCGGATCGATTCGAGGCTGGCCGGATCGTCCATGGTGCTCAGGTCGCCGGGGTCGCGACGCTCGCACACAGCCTGGATGGCGCGGCGCAGCAATTTGCCGCTGCGCGTCTTGGGAAGGGCGGCGACGAACATCACACGGGACGGCCGCGCCACCGCACCCAACTCGTCGTTCACGCGCTTCATCACCTCGCCTTCCAGGGAACGGGCACGCCCGGCGTCGGTGAGCGCACCCGCATCCTTCGGCACCGCAAACGCCATCGCAACTTGGCCCTTGAGGGCATCGGCGACGCCGACGACGGCCACCTCCGCCACTTGGGCATGGCCGGAAATACATTCCTCAATTTCGCGCGTACCCAGCCGATGGCCGGCCACGTTGATGACGTCGTCCGTGCGGCCGAGGATGTAGAAATAGCCATCCGCGTCGCGGATGCCCCAGTCGAATGTCGAATAGGCCATGCGACCGGGAATGCTTTTCCAGTAGGTGTTCACGAAGCGCGCGTCGTCGTTCCAGACGGTCTGCATGAAGCCGGGGGGTGTCGGGCCTTCGATCACCACCACACCCTTCTCCCCTGGGGCTGTGAGTTCCTCGCCCGTGGCTTCGTGCACCACCTTCACCTTGTAGCCGTACATGGGCACGCCAGGGCTGCCGAATTTGGTGGCCATGTGCTCGACGCCGTTGGCCAAGGTGATGATCGGCCAACCCGATTCGGTCTGCCAATAGTTGTCGATGATGGGCACGCCGAGCCCGTCGCTGATCCAGCGCGCGGTGGGCTCATCGAGCGGCTCGCCCGCCAGAAACAGCGCGCGAAGACTGGACAGGTCGTGCTTCTTCAGAAGCGCCGGATCCTGCTTCTTGAGCACCCGCACGGCCGTCGGCGCACTGAACATCACCGTCACCTTGTACTTCTCGACCAGGCGCCACCAGATTGCGCCATCGGGTTGGCCGTCCATGCCCTGTGTGGGAAGCCCCTCGTACATCAGCGTGGCCATGCCCGCCAGCAAGGGGCCATAGATGATGTAGCTGTGTCCCACGACCCAGCCGATGTCGCTCGTGGAGAAGTAGGTGTCGCCGGCACGCCCATCGAAGATGTGCCGCATGCTGGCCGCCAGCGCCACGGCATAGCCGCCCACGTCCCTCTGAACGCCCTTGGGCCGTCCTGTCGTGCCGCTCGTATAGATGGTGTAGCTGACGTCGGTGGCGTCGAGCCAGGTGCAGGCGACCTCGGTGGACTTCACTCGCGCCGCCATGTCGGCGGCCAAGTGGTCGCGTCCCGGCACCAGCGCCATTGGCGCCAAGCCGCGATCGGCCAGCAGCACGGCATCGGGCTTGTGCGTCGAAAGCCGGATGGCTTCGTCCAGCAAGGGCTTGTAAGCCGTCACCTTGCCGCCACGCGAACCGGCGTCGCTGCTGACGATCACCTTGGGCGTGGCGTCGTCGATGCGCGACGCCAATGCGCCGCTCGCAAACCCACCGAACACCACGCAGTGAATCGCACCGATGCGCGCACAGGCCAGCATGGCGAAAGCGGCTTCGGGAATCATCGGCATGTAGATGAGCACGCGGTCGCCCTTGGTGACGCCAAGCTCCAGCAGACACGCCGCGGTGCGCTGTACCTCTTCGTGCAATTGCCTGAACGTGAAGGTGCGTTCGGTTCCGGTCTCGGTCGACACATGGATCAGCGCGGGCTGGTCGGCCCGATCGGCGAGGTGCCGATCGATCGCGTTGTGGCACAGGTTGGTCTTGCCGCCGACGAACCATCGCACGAAAGGCGGCGTGTCGGCATCCATGATGCGGGTCGGCGCCGTCTGCCAGTCGATCATGGCCGCCTGCTCGGACCAGAACGCCTCGGGCGATTCGATCGACCGTTGATGAAATGCTCTGTAGCTCTCACTCATGTTGGCTGTCTCCGATTGCCTTTGCGTCTTGGTGCCAGCGCAGACCGCGGCGGCTGGCACTTCTCTATTTGATCAATGCCAGCGCCTCTCGAAAGGCTGGATGCTCGGCGCTACGCAACCACTCGAAGGCCACCATCTCGGTCGTGACCAGTTCGGCTCCTGCACCGGCCAGGCGGTCGAAGGCCGCATCGCGGTTGCGTTCGGTGCGCGAGGCGCAGGCGTCCGTCACCACCCACACGTCGAATTCATCCTCGATCAGATCCAGGGCCGTCTGCATCAGGCAAACATGCGCTTCGCAACCGGCCAGCACGATGCTGTCCCGCCCCGGCGCAGGCGCGGCAGCGGATTTCTGCAGGTGCTTGGGCAGGCTTCGGGCATTGCCCCGGGGCTGGGCAGGCTCGGGCGGGCGCAGCCACTCGCTCAAGCCTTCTTCCACGGCGCTGAAGTGCATCTTGGCCATCGTGCGCTGGCAAAGCGCGCGGATCTCGGGCACGTTGGGGCCGAGGCTGGAGGGGTTTTCCTCGGTGCCCCATACGGGCACTTTCATCAGACGCGCGAGTTCACCCAGTCGGCGGGCGTTGCGCAATACGGCCTCGCCTTCGGCGATCGCGGGCATCAGGCGCGCCTGGTAGTCCACCAGGACGAGTTGGGATTGGGTGGCGTCGAGCAGCATCTTGTTTTCGTGCAATGTGTAGCGAACCGCGACCCTACCACCGACCTGCTTCGTTTCGCCGCGCAACAACCCGACTCAGGGCTGCAGCCGGATCAGTTGGCCGTTGCTCTGGTCGGTCAGCACATACAACAGGCCGTCCGGCCCCTGTCGCACGTCGCGAATGCGGGCTCCGCCGTCCGCCAGCAACCTGTGCTCGGCGACAACCTTGCCCCCCTGCAACTCGATCCGGTCGACAAAGCCGAACTTGAGCGAGCCCACGAAGAGGTTGCCCCGCCAGGCCCGGCCGTAGCGGTCACTGGTCAGGAAAGTCATGCCCGAAGGCGCGATGGACGGTACCCAGTAATGCAGCGGCTGCTCCATGCCGTCGTACGCCGTGATGCCATCGCCGATCTTGCCGCCGCCGTAGTTTTCGCCATAGGTAATGACCGGCCATCCATAGTTGCGGCCCGCCTGGAGCACGTTGATCTCGTCGCCGCCCTGCGGCCCATGCTCGATCATCCAGAGTCGTCCGTCCGGGCCCAGCGTTGCACCCTGGCTGTTGCGATGCCCCCAGGTCCAGATCTGCGGCTGGGCGTCGGCCCGGCCCACGAAGGGGTTGTCGGCCGGCACGGTGCCGTCCTTGGCGATCCGGATGACCTTGCCGAGATGGTTGTCGAGCTTCTGCGCGTCGTCCTTGCGGCTGAACCGGTCACCCAGCGTGAGGTACAGCGTGCCGTCCGGAGCCTCGACGATTCGGCAACCGAAGTGATTGCGGCTGGCGACCTTGGGGCTTTGGCTGAAGATCACCTGGACCCCGTCCAATCGGGCGCGATCGACCGACAGTTGCGCTTTGGCCAGTGCCGTCCCGCTCCTGCCCTCCGTATCCGGTTCGGAATAACAGAAGTACACCATGCGGTTGGCAGCGAAATCGCGATCGACGATCACGTCGAGCAAGCCGCCCTGCCCGCCGACGGCCACCTTCGGCAAGCCCGGAAGCGGCGGGCCGACCTTGCCCTCCGGATCGATGACACGCATGCGCCCCAGGCGCTCGGTCACCAAGAAGCGACCCGACGGCAGGAATGCAACCGCCCACGGGTTCTCCAGACCGCTTGCCACCACGACCGGACGCGGCGCTACGGGCGTCGTGGCCGGCTTGGCCTGCGCCCAGGCCAAAGCCGGCGCCAGGAGCACCAAATTCGTGCACAAACGGCCGACGAACTTAGAGTACTTTGAGATTACTTTGAAAGCAGTTGATTTCATTTGTCACCGGGGCACCAGAACAGAATTTACATTTCAGACTTCAACCAGTGTCAGAAATTTCTTTGCCGACAACGAGATAAGTGAGTGTCCTAGAGTGAAAAGTGGTTTGACATGACCCTTTGTCATCAATATCCTACGGCTCATGCGTTTTGTCGTCTTACCAACAATATTGATCTTGGCCTGCAGCCAAGCTTTCGCGGCCCCCCCATCGATCGAACGCAACGACGAAATTGGTCGCCTTCTGGTCAATGAAGGTTTGATCGCCCAGCTCGATCAAGTTCGCCAGACGGTGAGCGATCGTACTAACTCCCTGGTCACCGCCGCGGTTGGCTTCCTCGGCGTCCCCTACCGCCGCGGCGGCAACACCGCAGAAACCGGCGTCGACTGCAGCGGCCTGGTCAAGGCTCTTTACGACCAGACCCTGGGCTACGTTCTTCCCCGCCGCGCCGAAGAGCAGGCGGCTGCCACCGAAAAGATCGACCGCGCCGAACTCAAGCCCGGCGACCTCGTCTTCTTCAACACAATGCGCCGCGCTTTCAGTCACGTGGGCATCTACATCGGCGACGGCAAATTCATCCACGCCCCACGCACGGGTGCGACTGTCCGCATCGAGAGCATGGACGGCAGCTATTGGCAGCGCCGCTTCAATGGCGCGCGACGCGTACTGGGCATGGAAACCGCAGACGCTTCAGCTGCGGCAGCCGCGGCCAAATAGGCGATCTCGAGGCCTGCCCTCGCATCGACCAACAGAAAACCCGCCGTCGGCGGGTTTTCTGTTTCTGGAGCCGCGCCGCGCCCGGAAGGCGCGCCCGGATCAACGCCGCTGAGGCGGCAGATCGGTGCAGGTGCCGTGGGCGACTTCCGCCGCCATGCCGATCGACTCGCCAAGCGTCGGGTGCGGGTGAATGGTCTTGCCGATGTCCACCTCGTCCGCGCCCATCTCGATGGCCAGGGCCACCTCGCTGATCAGGTCGCCGGCGTGCGTACCGACGATGCCGCCGCCCACGATGCGATGGGTTTCGGCATCGAACAGCAGCTTGGTCACGCCTTCGTCGCGGCCGTTGGCAATGGCGCGGCCGGAGGCCGTCCACGGGAACAAGCCCTTCTTGACCTTCACCCCTTGCGCCTTGGCGGCGTCTTCGGTCAGGCCGACCCATGCGACTTCGGGGTCGGTGTAGGCCACGCTCGGAATCACGCGCGCCTGGAAGGCGGCGCTGGCCAGTTCCTTGTCGCCCTTCTGTTCGCCGGCGATCACTTCGGCAGCCACATGCGCTTCGTGCACCGCCTTGTGAGCCAGCATGGGCTGGCCGACGATGTCGCCGATCGCGAAGATGTGTCGCACATTGGTACGCATCTGGATGTCGACAGGAATGAAGCCGCGATCGCTCACCGCCACGCCTGCCTTCTCCGCGCCGATCTTCTTGCCATTGGGCGAACGCCCCACAGCCTGCAGCACGAGGTCGTACACCTGCGGTTCCTTCGGTGCCTGCTCGCCTTCGAAGGTGACGCGAATGCCCTCCTTCGTGGCCTCGGCCCCGACCGTCTTGGTCTTGAGCATGATGTTGTCGAAGCGCGGCGCATTCATCTTCTGCCATACCTTGACCAGATCGCGATCGGCGCCCTGCATCAGGCCGTCGAGCATCTCGACCACATCCAGCCGAGAGCCGAGCGTGGAATAGACCGTGCCCATCTCCAGGCCGATGATGCCGCCGCCCAGCACGAGCATTCGCTTGGGGTCGTGGCCCAGTTCGAGCGCACCGGTGGAGTCGACCACGCGCGGATCCTTGGGCATGAACGGCAAGCTGACCGACTGGGACCCGGCGGCGATGATGCAGTTCTTGAAGCGGATGACCTGCTTCTTGCCGGTCTGGTCCTTGCCGTCCCCGCTGGTTTCCTGCACTTCGAGATGGTGGGGGTCGAGGAAGGTGCCCACGCCGCGCACGGTGGTCACCTTGCGCATCTTGGCCATGGCGGTCAGCCCGCCGGTGAGCTTGCCTACCACCTTGCTCTTGTAGCCCAGCAGCTTGGCGCGATCGACCTTGGGCGCACCATAGTCGACGCCCAAGTCGGCAAAGTGCTTGACCTCGTCCATCACGCCGGCCACATGCAGCAGCGCCTTGGACGGAATGCAGCCCACGTTCAAGCAGACGCCGCCCAGGGTCGAGTAGCGCTCGACGAGGACGGTCTTGAGGCCCAGGTCGGCACTGCGGAAGGCGGCCGAATAGCCGCCCGGTCCGGCGCCCAGCACCAGCACGTCGCACTCATGGTCGACGCCACCGGAATAGCTGCCCGCAGGCAGCGGTGCTTGAGCGGGCGCAGCGGGCGCGGGCGCCGAAGCGGCCGGGGCACTCGCCGGCGCCGGAGCGGCCGGTGCCGGTGCGCTTGTACCGGCGGTCGCTTCAACGGTCAGGATGACCGAGCCTTCGCTGACCTTGTCGCCCACCTTCACGGCCAGCGACTTGACCACCCCGCCCTGACTGGCGGGAATTTCCATCGAGGCCTTGTCGGACTCGACGGTGATCAGCGACTGCTCGGGCGCAATCGTGTCGCCCACTTTCACCAGCACCTCGATGACCGCCACTTCGTCGAAGTCGCCGATGTCGGGAACCTTGATCTGTTGTTCACTCATCAGCATTCCTTCACAACAGGATGCGGCGATAGTCCGCCAGCACCTGGGACAGATAGGCGTTGAACCGCGCGGCAGAGGCGCCGTCGATCACACGGTGGTCGTACGACAGCGACAACGGCAAGGTCAGACGTGGAACGAACTGCTTGCCGTCCCACACCGGCTTCATCGCGCTCTTGGACAGGCCAAGGATGGCCACCTCGGGCGCATTGATGATGGGGGTGAAGTGCGTGCCGCCGATGCCGCCTAGCGAACTGATTGAGAAGCAGCCGCCCTGCATGTCGGCCGCGCCGAGTTTGCCGTCGCGCGCCTTCTTGGCCAATTCGCCCATCTCGGTGCTGATCTGCAAGATGCCCTTCTTGTCGGCGTCCCTGAGCACAGGCACGACCAAGCCGTTGGGCGTGTCGGCCGCAAAACCGATGTGGAAGTACTGCTTGTAGACCAGTTGGTCACCGTCCAGGCTGGCATTGAACTCGGGGTACTTCTTGAGCGCCGCCACCACAGCCTTGATGACGAAGGCAAGCATGGTCACTTTGACGCCCGATTTTTCGTTCTCCTTGTTGGTGGAGACCCGGAAGGCTTCGAGCTCGGTGATGTCCGCTTCGTCGTTGTTGGTGACGTGAGGAATCATCACCCAGTTACGCGAAAGGTTTGCGCCGCTGATCTTCTTGATGCGCGACAGGTCCTTGCGCTCGACCGGACCGAACTTGGTGAAATCGACCTTGGGCCAAGGCAGCAGGTCCAGGCCAGCGCCGCCGCCACCGCCGCCCGCCGGGCGCGCCGCCGCAGCCGCTTTGGTGGTGGCCGCGCCACTCATCACCGATCGGGTGAAGCCCTGGATGTCGTCCTGCGTGATGCGACCCTTGGGGCCGCTGCCCTTCACTTCGTCGAGTGGCACGCCCAGTTCGCGGGCGAACTTGCGCACCGATGGCGACGCATGGGGCAAAGACCCGCTCGGCGCCGCGGTGGGGTCGTGCGGCGCGGGCGCCGAAGCGCTCGCTCCGGACGGCGCACTCGATGCAGCCGGAGCCGAAGCCGGGGCCGGCGCGCTGCTCGGCGCAGCCGCAGGCGAGCTCGCAGCCGGCGCGGCCGACGGCGCCGGGGCGGGCGTCGAACCCGCCGCGCCTTCCAGCACGGCGATCAGGTCGCCGACGTTGACGGTGTCGCCGACCTTGACCTTCAGCTCCTTCAACACGCCTGCAGACGGCGAAGGGATTTCCATCGAAGCCTTGTCCGACTCGACGGTGATGAGCGACTGCTCTGCCGTCACCGTGTCGCCGGGCTTGACCAGCACCTCGATGACCGCAACGTCCTTGAAGTCGCCGATATCAGGCAACTTGACGTCCACCGGGCCCGAGGCGGCTGCCGCAGAGGCTGGCGCCGCTGCCGGAGCCGGTGCAGGTGCAGGTGCCGCAGCCTGGTCAGCCTTGGGAGCAGGTGCCGGTGCCTGTGTTGCAGGCGCCGCAGCGGCGCCGCCGCCCTCAGCTTCCAGCATGAGCACCACGCTGCCTTCCTTGACCTTGCTGCCAACGTCGACCTTGAGCTCCTTCACCACGCCGGCCGCGGTCGAGGGAATCTCCATCGACGCCTTGTCCGACTCCACGGTGATGAGCGATTGGTCGACCGCGATCTTGTCGCCCGGCTTGACCAGCACCTCGATGACCGCAACGTCATCGAAGTCCCCGATGTCCGGGACTTTCACTTCCATCAATGCCATTTCAAGTTCTCCCGCCCCGAAGGTGCGCTTTGGAGGTTGTTGGACCCACGAATGGGCTTATGCGTAGAGCGGGTTGATTTTGTCGGTGTCGATGCCGTATTTCTTGATGGCCTCGACCACCTTCTCTGCGGGCAATGCACCGTCCTCTGCCAGCGCCTTGAGCGCGGCAACCACGATGAAGTGGCGGTTGACCTCGAAGTGCTCGCGCAGCTTGGAACGGAAATCGCTGCGGCCGAAGCCGTCGGTGCCCAGCACCTTGAAGTTGCGTCCCTTGGGCACGAAGGCACGGATCTGGTCGGCGTACGCCTTCATGTAGTCGGTCGAAGCGACGACCGGGCCACCTTCGCCGAGCTGCTGGGCCACGAAGGGCACGCGCGGCGACTCGGACGGATGCAGCAGGTTCCAGCGCTCGCAGTCCTGGCCGTCGCGGGCCAGTTCGTTGAAGCTCGGGCAGCTCCAGATGCGTGCCGCGACGCCCCAATCCTGCTCCAGAAGTTCCTGAGCGTGGAAGGACTCGCGCAGGATCGTGCCGCTGCCCATCAGGTCGACCACCGGCATCGCCTTGCCCTTGCCGCCCTTGGCCTTGACCTCGGGCGCCTGCTTGCAGATGTACATGCCCTTGATGATCTGCTCTTCGGTGCCTGGCTGCAGGCCGGGCATGGCGTAGTTCTCGTTGAGCAGCGTCAGGTAGTAGAAGACGTTGTCCTGCTTTTCCACCATGCGCTTGAGACCGTGGTGCAGGATCACGCCGACTTCATGCGCGAACGTGGGGTCGTAGCTGATGCAGTTGGGGATGGTGCCGGCCAGGATGTGGCTGTGGCCGTCCTCGTGCTGCAGGCCCTCGCCGTTGAGCGTGGTGCGCCCCGACGTTCCGCCCAGCAGGAAGCCACGCGCCTGCATGTCGCCCGCCGCCCAGGCCAGATCGCCCACGCGTTGGAAGCCGAACATCGAGTAGTACACATAGAACGGCACCATGATGCGGTTGCTGGTGCTGTAGCTCGTGGCGGCGGCAATCCAGCTCGACATGCCGCCAGCCTCGTTGATGCCTTCCTGCAGGATCTGGCCGGCCTTGTCTTCCTTGTAGTACATGACCTGGTCCTTGTCGACCGGGGTGTACTGCTGGCCTTCGGGGTTGTAGATGCCCACCTGGCGGAACAGGCCTTCCATGCCGAAGGTGCGCGCTTCGTCGACGAGGATGGGCACCACGCGCGGGCCCAGCGCCTTGTCGCGCAGCAATTGCGTCAGGAAGCGCACGTAAGCCTGCGTGGTCGAGATCTCGCGGCCCTCGGCCGTCGGCTCGAGCACGGCCTTGAAGTTGTCGAGCGCGGGCACGGTGAAGCTCTCGTCCGCCTTGGTGCGGCGATGCGGCAGATAGCCGCCCAGCGCCTGGCGACGATCGTGCAGGTACTTCATTTCCGGCGTGTCGTCTGCCGGCTTGTAGAACGGCAGGTCGGCGATCTGACTGTCCGGGATCGGGATGTTGAAGCGATCGCGGAAGGCCTTGATGTCTTCGTCGCCCAGCTTCTTGGTCTGGTGGACCGTGTTCTTGCCTTCGCCGATCTTGCCCATGCCGAAGCCCTTGACCGTCTTGATCAGGAGCACGGTGGGCTGGCCCTTGTGGCTCACCGCCGCATGGAAGGCCGCATAGACCTTCTGCGGATCATGGCCGCCGCGGCGCAATTGCCAGATCTCGTCGTCGCTCATGCTCTCGACCATCTTGGCGGTGCGCGGGTCGCGGCCGAAGAAGTGCTGTCGGACGTAGGCGCCGTCGTTGGCCTTGAAGGCCTGGTAGTCGCCGTCGTTCGTTTCCATCATCAGCTTGCGCAGCGCACCTTCCTTGTCGCGCGCCAGCAGCGGATCCCAGTTACTGCCCCACAGCAGCTTGATGACGTTCCAGCCTGCACCACGGAATTCGCCTTCGAGTTCCTGGACGATCTTGCCGTTGCCCCGCACCGGGCCATCCAGGCGCTGCAGGTTGCAGTTGACGACGAAGACAAGGTTGTCGAGCTTCTCGCGCGCAGCCAAGCCGATGGCGCCGAGCGATTCGACTTCGTCCATTTCTCCATCGCCGCAGAACACCCACACCTTGCGGTTGGCCGTGTCGGCGATGCCGCGGGCATGCAGGTACTTGAGAAAGCGAGCCTGGTAGATCGCCATCAGCGGGCCCAGGCCCATCGACACCGTCGGGAACTGCCAGAACTCCGGCATGAGCTTGGGGTGCGGATAGCTCGACAGGCCCTTGCCGCCCACTTCCTGACGGAAGTTGAGCAGTTGCTCCTCGGTCAGGCGACCTTCCAGGTAGGCGCGGGCATAGATGCCCGGCGACACGTGACCCTGGATGTAGAGGCAGTCGCCGCCATGCTTTTCGCTCTCGGCGTGCCAGAAGTGATTGAAGCCCGCGCCGAACATGGTGGCCAGCGAGGCGAAGGAGCCGATGTGCCCCCCGAGGTCACCGCCTTCAGGCGGGTGATGGCGGTTGGCCTTGACCACCATCGCCATGGCGTTCCATCGCATGTAGGACCGAAGACGCTCCTCGATCTCGTTGTTGCCGGGCGAACGCTCTTCCTGGTCGGCCTCGATCGTGTTCACGTAGGCCGTGTTGGCCGAGAACGGTTTGTCGATGCTGTTCTGCCGGGCGTGTTCGAGCAATTGCTCAAGAAGGAAGTGGGCGCGTTCGGGGCCTTCGGACTGGATGACCGCCGAAAGGGCGTCCATCCATTCGCGCGTTTCCTGAACATCCGCGTCGTTCGCCGCTGCGCCGAAGGCGCCTTCGGGATTTGCCGACATGCTGTGTCTCCTTGGGTGGGATGTGGCTCTAATTTAGTGCCCGGTTGAAGTTGCGCGGCAGTTTCCCACAAAAAAGTCGCAATTTCAAATAGTGCGTTGTAGATTCATATTATGAAATACAGTTGACTACAAGATAGAAATGTGAACCGTGGCGCGGACATAGGGGCACCTCCTCTACACTCGCGCGATGTCCCCCTTGTTGCCCAAGGAAGTCCCGGCGCATGCGACTTCTTCTCCGTTCGCCTTGTGGCGGCACTGGTGGCGTCGCCAGACGCCCAGGCTGCAGGATGCCGTCGCCATGCTCGTGCCGCTGGCTGCCGTTCTCCTGTTCCTGTCGGCGATCGTGGCTGCCTTCTGGTATTTGCGCGCCGAGGAGCTGGAGCGCGAGCAGGAATCGGTAAGACGCGACGTCGAATACGCGCAGCAGCGCCTTCGCCTGCAATTGCTCGAACGGCAGGAGCAACTCATGCGCATTGCGCGCGATGCCTCCACGCGGGAGATCGACGCCGCCGAGTTCGTCAGCCGCTCCGAATCCCTGTCCAGCCAGTACCCGGTGCTGCAGTCGGTCAGCTGGATCGACGATCGTCGCCGCTTTCTGGCCGTGTACTCGGCGCCCAGCGTCCATCCGGCGCAGCAGCACCTGGTCGGCGATGTCTTGCGTCCGGGCGAGGTCGAAACCAACTACGCGCTCGCGCGCGAGTTGCGCCAGCCGGTCTTTTCGCAACCGGCCTTCGGCACGGACGTGCCGGGCGTGCTTCAACTGCACATCCCGCTGTTCGACCAAGGCCTGTTCGCCGGCGTCGTGCTGGCCGAATTCTCGGTGGACGCGATACTGCGCTACGGCATCCCGCCCGAGGTCACGGCGCGCTATGCGGTGTCGCTGCTCGATGGCAATGGCAAGCTGATCGCCGGCAACACGGTCAGCCCGATCGAGCCCACGCCCCACTTTCTGCCTTGGACCAAGCGGGTCAACGAGTACGAAGTGCCGGTCTCGCCGGTCGGCAACGGACTCATCCTGCGTGCGCAGGGCTATCGGACCTCTCAGGGCCTGGTGGGCAACGGCCTGTTCTGGCTGGTGATGGCGCTGAGCGTGCTCACCAGCTGGATCCTGATCGGCAACTGGCGCCATACCCGCCGACGCCAGGCCGCGCAGGAAGCATTGGTGGCCGAAACCAACTTCCGCCGTGCCATGGAAAACTCCATGCCCACCGGCATGCGCGTGCTCGATCTTGAAGGCCGCATCACCTACGTCAACGCCGCCTTCTGCGCGATGACGGGCTGGAGCGAACAGGACCTGGTCGGCCAGTCGCCGCCCTTCCCCTACTGGCTCGAAGCCGACCGCGAGATCATGAACGAGCGGCTCGAGGAGGAGCTGCACGGCCGCTCGCTGCCGGGCGGCTTTCAGGTCAGGGTCAAGCGCAAGAACGGCACCGTGTTCAACGCCCGGCTGTACGTCTCGCCGCTGATCGACGCCAAGGGCCACCAGACGGGCTGGATGACCTCGATGACGGACATCACCGAGCCGACCCGCATCCGCGAACAGCTCTCGGCCTCGTACGAGCGCTTCACCACCGTGCTGGAAGCGCTTGACGCCGCCATCTCGGTGGCGCCGATCGGCAGCGAAGAGCTGCTGTTTGCGAACAAGCTGTACCGGCTCTGGTTCGGATCGAACACGGTCGGGCACCTCAGCATCGTGGCGCAAGCGGGCGTGCCGCCGGCCACCACCCATGACGATGCGATGGACGAAGTCGACGCCTTCGCTGGTCTGCCCATCGACACGCTCACCGGCGCGCAGCCGGCCAACAACGAGATCTTCGTCGCCGACCTGGGCAAGTGGCTCGAAGTGCGCTCGCGGTACCTGACGTGGGTCGACGGCCGACTCGCCCAGATGGTGATCGCCACCGACATCACGCCACGCCGCGACGCCGAAGACCAATCGGCCCAGCAGGCGGACCGTGCGCAGGCGGCCAGCCGGCTGATCACCATGGGCGAGATGGCCTCCAGCGTCGCGCACGAGCTGAACCAGCCGCTGACCGCAATCACCAACTACTGCAACGGCATGGTCTCGCGCATCCGCTCGCAGCAGATCGATGAAGAGTCCTTGCTGTCGGCGCTGGAGAAGACCTCGCGGCAGGCACAGCGCGCCGGACAGATCATCCAGCGCATCCGCACCTTCGTGAAGCGCAGCGAACCCAACCGCACGCCTTCCGACGTGTCGACCATGGTGAGCGAAGCGGTGGAGCTTGCCGGCATCGAGCTGCGACGCCGCAACGTGCGCCTGAATCACTACGTGGCCGCGCGCCTGCCGATCGTGCAGGTCGATCCGATCCTGATCGAACAGGTGCTGGTCAATCTTCTGCGCAATGCGGCCGAAGCCATCGATCAGGCACAACGCCCTTCGTCACGCCGCAGCGTCGAACTGCGCGTGCTGCCACGCATGATCGACGGCAACGAGGCGGTGGAGTTCTCGGTGCAGGACACCGGCGCCGGTCTGCCGCCTGAAGTGATGGAGCGCCTGTACGAAGCCTTCTTCTCGACGAAGCCAGAAGGCATGGGCATCGGACTCAATCTGTGCCGCACGATCGTCGAGTCGCACAAAGGGCGCATGCAAGCTGAGAACATCTACAATGGACCAGAGATCGTCGGGTGCCGTTTTTCGTTCTGGATTCCGGTACTCGACTCCACGCGATCATTGACAAGCGACGAGGCAAAGGTACCTGCATGAGTTTGATTCCGAAGAAGGGTACGGTGTATGTGGTCGATGACGACGAAGCCGTACGTGATTCGCTGCAATGGCTGCTAGAAGGCAAGGACTACAGGGTTCGCTGCTTCGACTCCGCCGAATCTTTTCTTTCCCGCTACGACCCGCGCGAAGTCGCCTGCCTCATCGTCGACATCCGCATGGCCGGCATGACGGGCCTTGAACTGCAGGACAAGCTCATCGAACGCCGCTCGCCGCTGCCCATCGTGGTCATCACCGGCCACGGCGACGTGCCGATGGCCGTCGACTCGATGAAGAAGGGCGCGATGGACTTCATCCAAAAGCCCTTCAACGACGAAGAACTCGTCACGCTGGTCGAACGCATGCTCGAACACGCACGCGAGTCGTTCGCGCAGCACCAGCAATCGGCCAGCCGCGATGCGCTGCTGTCCAAGCTCACCGGCCGCGAGGCGCAAGTGCTCGAGCGCATCGTCGCCGGGCGCCTGAACAAGCAGATCGCCGATGACCTGGGAATCAGCATCAAGACGGTCGAGGCACACCGCGCCAACATCATGGAGAAGCTCAACGCCAACACCGTGGCCGACCTGCTCAAGATCGCATTGGGGCAGGCAGCGCCGGCAAAGGCCTGAGCCACTTTCACACCCATCACGCCCGCCAGTTGCTGAGCGGGCGTTTTTCATTTCAGAACTGCAAGAGCACACCATGACAGCCCAACTAATCGACGGCAATGCCCTGGCACGCAGCATTCGTGAGGAAGTCGCCGGCCGCACCGCGGCGCTGAAGGCACGCGGCATTCATCCGCATCTCCGGATCATCCTCGTGGGTGAGGACCCGGCCAGCCAGGTCTACACCAAGCACAAGGTCAGCGACAGCACGGCCACCGGCCTCGACGCCAAGCTCGAGGTCTACCCCGCCGACCTGTCCGAAGCAGACCTGCTCGCGCGCATTCGCACGCTCAACGCCGATGCCAGCGTGCACGGCATCCTGGTCCAACTTCCGCTGCCCGCGCACATGGACAGCCAGAAGGTCATCGAGACCATCTCGCCCGTCAAGGACGTCGACGGCTTCCACGTGGCCAGCGCCGGCGCGCTCATGACGGGAGCACCGGGCTTTCGCCCCTGCACACCGTACGGCTGCATGAAGATGATCGAGTCGATCGGCTATTCGCTGCGCGGCAAGCATGCGGTGGTGATCGGCCGCAGCAACATCGTCGGCAAGCCGATGGCGATGATGCTGCTCGCGCAAAGCGCCACGGTCACCATCTGCCACAGCGCTACCGCCGACCTCGGTGCCATCACGCGTCAGGCCGATGTGGTGGTGGCCGCGGTGGGCAAGCGCAATGTGCTGACCGCCGACATGGTCAAGCCGGGCGCGGTGGTGATCGACGTCGGAATGAACCGCAACGACGAAGGCAAGCTGTGCGGCGATGTCGACTTCGAAGGTGTGAGCAAGGTGGCGGGCTGGATCACGCCGGTGCCGGGTGGCGTCGGCCCCATGACGCGCGCGATGCTTCTGGTCAACACCCTGGAAGCCGCCGAGCGCCAATCCTGAAGCGCACGCCGCGCGGTCAGGTACGCACCAGCGCCAGCAGCGTGATGTCGTCGCTGGCGACTTCCGGGCCGCCCTCGAGCGCGCGCGAAATGCCGAGCGCCAGCGTGTTCGCCTCTCGATGGCCATCGGCCATGAGCGCATCGAGGCGATCGACCGCCAGGTCGCCGCTCGCTTCCAGGGCTTCGGTCAAACCATCGCTGAAGGCGACGAGCATGTCGTTCGGCCCCATCGATACCTGGTGAATGTGCCAGGCCGGGCCGGCCACCAGACCCAGCGCCGGCCCACTGACCTCCAGCGCGACGACGCCGGGGGCCCCTTGGCCGCCACGCCGCAGCAAAGGCAGTTCATGGCCCGCATTCAAATACGTCAGCGTGCCGCCTTGGGGCTCGAGCAGCGCCACGAAGGCGGTTGCAAACATGTTCTCCTGGCCATGCACGCTGGCGATGTAGTCGTTGGTCGCGCCCACGCATCGTTGCAGCACATCATGTGGCGCAGCGCCCGGCGCAAGTTGCTGGGCCGTCACGCGGAGCAACGTGCGGAAGAGCGCCATGTACAAGGCCGCGCCCACACCCTTGTCGCAGACATCCGCCACCACCAGCATGCATTGCCCGTCGGGCAGCACGAAGGCGTCGTAGAAGTCGCCGCCCACGTGGCGCGCCGGTCTGCAGAAGGCAGCCAGGCTCCAGCCTGGAACCGACGGCAACTGTGCCGGCAGAAAGCCTTGCTGAATGCGATGGCCGATCTCCATCTCGCGCGAGAGGGCTGCCAAGAGTTGCGCCTGCTGGTCCTGCAGGCGCTTCTTGACCAACGACGCCTCCACCCTCGCCTGCAGCACCCTGGGATTGAACGGCTTGGTGAGGTAATCGTCGGCGCCGAGTTCCAGACAGCGCACCACGCTCTCGGCTTCGTCGATGGCCGACACCATCACCACCGGCAATTGCGCCAGCCGAGGATCGGCGCGGATGTGGCCCAGGGTTTCGTAGCCGTCCATCTGCGGCATCGTGATGTCCAGCAGCACCAGGTCCCATTCGTCCTGGGCCAGCTTGGCCAGCGCATCGCGTCCGTCCACCGCCGCCACACCTTCGTGGCCCAGGCGCTGTACGCGACGGATGAGCAAGTCTCGATTGAGGTCCAGGTCGTCCACGACCAGGACGCGGACGGGCCGGCTCGAAACCAGCGCCGCGCTCATGACGCCATCTCCGCCGCTTTGGGCGTTGCGATCAGTCGCTGCAGATAGGGAATTTCTCGCTCCATGGCGGCGACGCCGCGCTCGACCAGATAGGGCACCAGATGCACGTCACCCAGGCCGACCCGGCGCTGGATGTCAGGAAAGATGGCCAGCGTCTCGGCATGATGAGTGAGGTTGTAGAAGCCGTACTGCGCCCGATACAGCCGGTTGACCAGCAGCGTCGTGAGCTGGCGCACCAGCCCCATGCCGGACTGGAACTCGGTTTCCAGCGCATCCTCGAAGCCCACCGCGATGATGATGTCGGCCCCTTCGCGAATCGCGACATTCAGCGGCAGCGGATTGCACACGCCGCCATCGACCAGGGTACGACCTGCCAGCTCCCAGGGCGGCAGGATCAGCGGCATCGCGATCGTGGCCCGGATGCCGTCTGACAGCATGCCGCTGGACAGGATCACTTCCTCGCCCGAGATGAAATCGGTGGCGACAAGCCGCAGGGGCACCGGCAGGTCTTCGATGCGCAAGTCGTTCGCGAAGCCCTGCAAGGCCGCGTTGATCCTGCGGTCGCGGATGATGCTGGCGCGCTGGTCGAAGCGCAGCATGCGCGGAAAGACGGCGCTGAGCACCGCGCGATAGTCCACTTCGTCGAAGGCGCCGTCCCATCCGCGTGCGAAGCGCGCGGCCGCGACATCGGCCGCATCGGCGGGTTGTGCACCAGTCCCGCATTGCGCCAGCCAGGCCGCGCAGAACGCACCGCCACTGCAGGCAACGATCAGATCCGGAACGATGCCGTGGCGCTGCAACACCTTCACAACGCCGAACGCCGCGGCGCACTTGAGCGAGCCGGCACCCAGCACGAGCGCCACCTTGCGCCGTGCCGGCGCCTTCGGGGAGACCTCCGCGCCCTCAGGCGACCTGGGCAATTCGAGCACGGTCCGCATTGAGCAAGGAATGCAGATAGGGCAACTGCTGCAAGGTCGCCTGCTCGCCCTCGTCGATGATGTAGGGAACCATGGCGGTGTCGAAAAGCTTCACCCGATGCTTGAACTGCGGCAGGATCAGGATCAACTCCGAGTGATGCGCCGCGCTGTGGAAGGCCAGCCGCGAGCGCAGCAGGTTGTTGGCCAGGATGGCGCTGAGCTGGAAGGCAAAGCGACCCGCACTGCTGATCCGTTCCTGGTACGGGTTCTCGAAGCCCACCGCCACGATGACACGGCTGCCGTGCCTCATCGCCACGCTCACCGGCAAGGGGTCGGAGAGGTAGCCGTCGACCAACAGGCGCTCGCCGATGCGCACCGGCTCGAAGGCCAGCGGCAGCGACAAGCTGGCACGGATGGCATCCACCATCGATCCGCGCGACAACTCCACCAACTCTCCGTTGGCAAAGTCGGTCGCGGTGATGTGCAGCGGGATCGGTGTGTCCTCGATGCGCCGGTCCCCGAACACGGCCCGCAGCTTCTCACGCAGCATGCGGTCGTTGCGCAGCCCGAAGTTGTCGGCACGAAAGCCGAACAGGCGCGGCGCCACGACCCTCAGCAGGCCCATGACGTTGCGCTGCGAGGTGATGTCGCGGGTCCAGGTTCGGATGGTCAGATCGCGCGACGTTTCGGTGTCGTAGCCCAAGGCCACCAGCGTCGCAAAGAGCGCGCCCGCGCTGCAGCCCACCACCCGGTCGATGCCGATGCCCGCGTCCGCCAGCGCCTTGACGACGCCGATGGCCGCCGCGCACTTGACGCTGCCCGATCCGATGACCAGCGTGACTTTCGGCAGTGAGTCGTCCGAGTCGACGTTCTTGTGATGCACGATGCGCTCCTTTGGGAGGTTGTTCAGTCTGCGTCGCCGAAACTGGCCACCGCGCTGGGCACGTCGGTATAGACCTTCAGGATCGCGGTAAAGCCGGCGATCGACAGCACCCGTTCGACCTGGGGCTGCAGTGCTGCAAGCCGGAGATCACCCCCCGCGCGCCGGCATTCCTTGACGGTGATGAGCAGTGAGCGCAGCCCGGCGCTGCTCGTGTAGTTGACCTGCGCGAAGTCGGCGACCAGGCGTTGCCGCCCCTCGCCAATGGGCAACGCAAAGGCGCTGGTGAGCTGGTCGGCATTGAGGCTGTCCACGCTGCCGGTGATGCTCAGCACCAGAACGTCATCAGGATGCGGGGTGATCGCGATTTCCACTTCTCTTCTCCTACTCAGACTTGAATTCGTGTGTCAGCTCACCGGCGGCAGGTGCTTTTCGATCACAAGCACGTTGCCCAGCGCCGGGTCGCGCCGATAGTCGACGCGGTCGGCCAGTTGTCGAATCAGATGAACGCCCAGGCCTCCGATCTCGCGGTCCATCGCATCGAGCAATGGATCGGGCGGTTCGGCGGCCAGCGGGTCGAAGGGAATGCCGCGATCCTGCAGAACGAGTTCGACGCCACGGTGCGTGCATCGAACGCGCAACAGCAACGTGCCGTCCGCGCCTTCAGGGTAGGCGTGGCGCATGATGTTCACGCATGCCTCCTCGGCCATCAGAAGCAGGTCGTGTGCCATGTCCTGAGGCGCATCCATGTGCGCGCAGGCCTCGCGCACCATGTCGAGCAGCGGCGGCAACTCACCGAGCGTCGCCGGGCAGCTGCGCTGCCGCTGCCAGGGCGCGACAAGCGGTGATTCACCTTTCATCGACGCCTCCCCACAGTGTGGCGGGACCTGTGTCCGCAGGCAGCGTGACGACTTCCTCGTTGGTGACTTGCGCAAGCTGCTGCGGCAGGCGCAGCCGGAAGCAGGAGCCCCGGCCGGGCTCACTGCTCACGTCAAGTTCCCCGCCGAGCAGGTGCGCGAGTCGCCGCCCGATGGCCAGTCCCAGGCCGCTGCCGCCAAACGACCGTGTGCTGCCGCTGTCGGCCTGCACGAAGGGTTGGAACACGTGGGCGACCTGCTCCTGGCTCATGCCGATGCCGGTGTCCTGCACCTCGAACAGCACGCCGCGGCCACCATCGATGTGCATGAGGCTGGCCCGCAGTTCGACCTGACCGGAGCGTGTGAACTTGGCGGCGTTGGCCAGCAGGATGTGAAGCACCTGCCGCAGGCGTTGCGGATCGGTGCGCATGATGGCCGGCGCGTCGCCGCAGCGCACCGTGAGCTGGTTCTCGTTGGCCTGCATCGCGCTCTTGACCGAATCGACCACCTGAGCCAGCAAGTTGGGTACATCGCAGTCCTGCAGGTGCAGTTCGACCTTGCCGGCATCCAGGCGAGAGAGGTCCAGCACGTCGTTGATCATGCCCAGCAGGTGCCGCGCCGATTGGCGGATGCGCTGGACGTCCTCCAGCGCGCCGGGGTCGACGCCGGCGTCTCGCAAGTCTTCGTCCAGCAGGTCGGCGTAGCCGATCACGGCATTGAGCGGCGTGCGCAGTTCGTGGCTCATGTTGGCCAGGAAGGCACTCTTGGCGCGGTTGGCCACCTCGGCCTCCTGGCGCGCACGCTCCAGGTGGATGGCCTGCGCCTCGATCTGGGCATTGCGCTCCCGAAGTGCCCGCCGCGTGCGGCCGGCACGACGGGCCTGGATATGCATGGCAAAGCCCCACACCATGAGCTGCACCGCAAACGTACAAGCCGAGACGATGGTCGGCCACCACGCCAGCTGGGGCATGAATCGCCAATCATTGGCCATGCCCCCCAGCGCCATGCCCAGCAGAACGGCCGGCAGATTGCGCAGGGCCAGCCTGCCGCCACCGATGCTCAGGCTGGAGCCCGTCACGCCGAAGCAGAAGACGACGATGCACCACGGACTGAAGTTCGCCAGCGCCGCGTACAAGCCCAGCAGGCATGAGTCGACAGAAAGCGCCACGTACTCGCGCCGCTTGATGCCCACTGTCGGGCCGTGCGTGGCCAGCAAGAAGGCCAGGTGCGGCCACAGCAACGAGACGGCCATGACGCCCCACAGCGCTGGCGTGGCCGGCGGCTGCTCCAGAAAGATGGACAACAGCAGCAGTGCGCTCAGCAGGTGTGCCCCCACGCGCACCGGGTAAGTCAGCCTTGGCAAGCGCAACGCCTTTTCGCGGGCGTCTGCGTCCGCGGCGCCGGCGTGCGGCGGCGGCCAGACGGGTTCGCTCGCGATCGGCGAGGTGGAACTCATGCACCCGTCCTGCCGAGCAGGGCTTCAATCTTGCCGAGCAGACGTTCGAACTCGATGGGCTTGGTGTCGAACTCATCGCAGCCCGCCTCCAGCGCCCGTTCGCGGTCGCCGGACATCGCATGGGCCGTCAGTGCGATCACCGGAATGTGGCGCAATTGCGGATCTGCCTTGAGTCGGCGCGTGGCCTCCCAGCCGTCGATGATCGGCAGGCTCATGTCCATCAGCACCAGTTGGGGCTGCCCGTCGCGAACGGCCACCAGCGCCTGTTCGCCGTCGACGGCCATCGCGACCTCGTAACCGCGCCGCATGAGCCGACGCGAGAGCATGTCGCGATTGAGCTCGTTATCCTCGACGAGCAGGATTCTGGCCATGCGCCCTCTCCTCCTGGTGGTTCATTGAAAGCGGCAGGAACACCGAATAGCGCGAACCGCGCTCGCGGCTGGACTCGGCCTCGAAGCGGCCACCCATGCGTTCGCACAGGCCGCGCGCCAGCGCAAGCTGCAGCCCCGGGTCCGTCTGCCCCGCGCCGATCGCCTCGAAAGCGAGCGCATCGTCGGGCGCCTGGAAGGGTGCCAGCGCCTGGCGCAGGGCTGCCTCCGAAACGCCGGGAGCGTTGTCGCGCACCTGCACTTCCACCCAGTTCCCGTCAGGCGGACGGGGCACGATGAAGATCGACAGGCGATCGCCGCCCCGGTTCGCATGGCTGACCAGCGCCAGCAGCAGTTGCTTGAGGCGTGTACGGTCCGCGCGCACCAGGAGCACCACGCCGCGCTCCACCTGGATGCTGTTGGCCCGGCGCCGGCATGACTGCTGCGAGGCCGCTGCCACTTCCGTCAGCACCGCGTCGAGCGCCACGTCTTCGATCTTCATCGGCAGTTCGCCGCGCTCCAGGCTCGCATGGTCGAGCACGGTGTCGATCATCGACAGCAGCGTGTGCCCCGATTCGCGAATGCTGCGCGCGGCCACTGCCACATCGGCGGGTTCGCGCCGCGAGGCCGCGTCTTCCAGCAACAGATCGGCGTAGCCAAGGATGCCGGTGAGCGGCGTGCGCATGGCGTGGCTCATGCTCGACAGGAAGCGCGACTTCGCCTCGCTCGCCGCCTCGGTGGCGGCCTGCGCCTGGCGCAAGTCGCTGATATCGACCACGCCGGCGATCATGCATGTGCGGCCGCCGTAGCTCAGGTTGTGGGCAGACACCCGGCCCCAGAACTCGCTGCCGTCCGCGCGCAGGAAGCGAAGCTCATGTCCTGTGACGGAACCGTTGGCGCGCAGGGCCGCGCTGAGCTTTTCGCCGTCGACGCTGTGCGCCGCGTACAGGCGCTGCATCGACAAGCCGATCAGTTGCAGCGGCTGGTAGCCGAACAACTCCTCGCTGCGCGGACCGGCCAGCAGGATGTGGTCGTCGCTGCCACGCCAGAGGATGAGGAAGATCGGTGCGGCCTCCACCACGGCGCGAATGCGCTCGTCCTGCGCGTCGGCGGCCGATGGGGCGGGCGGGCGATAGAGCTTGTTCGGCTCGTCGGCGTTCGCATCCGAGGTCCGCGCCAAGGCGGTGGCCTTGCGCTCGTACCAGCTGGCGGCCACCTGGTCCTGCAAGGTCGGAAACTCGCGTAGAACGCTGGCGAGGAAACGGCTGCCCTCGCCGGGCTGGCTGGTCACCGTGAGGTCGCCGCCCATCATCCGGCACAGGCGACGGCTGATCGCCAGGCCCAGGCCGGTCCCGCCGTACTTGCGGCTCGTCTCCGAGCTGGCTTGAACGAAGGGCTGGAAGAGCCGCTCCATCTGCTCCGGGGTCATGCCGATGCCGCTGTCGACCACTTCGAACACGACCAGGGGCCTGCCATGTTCATTGCGCCCTTCTCGGGAATGCAGCGCGATCGTCCCGCCGTGCGTGAACTTGGCCGCGTTGCTCAGCAGATTGAACAGCACCTGCCGCAAACGCGTCTGGTCGGTCCGCACGATGCCCAGCCCGGGCTGGGTGTGCAATTGCAGCGTGTTGCCGTTGGCGGCCACCAGTGGATGCGCGGTCGACGCAACAAGATCGACCAGCTCGGCCACTTCGAAAGGCTCGGCATGCAGCTCGATCTTGCCGGCCTCCACCTTGGACAGGTCGAGCACGTCGTTGATCAGGCCGAGCAGGTGCTTGGCCGCGCCGCGGATGCGGCCAAGGTCGCCCAGCATCCGCTGCGAGTCTTCGCGATCGGCAAGGTCTTCCTCCAGCATTTCGGCATATCCGATCACGGCGTTGAGCGGCGTGCGCAGCTCGTGGCTCATGTTGGCCAGGAAGGTGCTTTTGGTGCGGTTGGCGGCCTCGGCCTGTTCGCGCGCGCTCTCGGCCTGCTCCTGCGCGGCCTGGGCCGACACACGCTCGGCATCGGCGACGCGGCGCGCCTCTTCCAGTGCCCGGCTTTGCCGCTCGATGACCCGGTTGCGCTCGCGCAGTTCATGGTGGGCACGATGGGCGAGCCTGGCCTGCTGGTACGACCGCAACCCGAAATTGAGGATGAACAGGACCGTGGCCGCTGCCGCGACACCATAGGTGCGCAGCGACAGCTCGCCGCCCACTTCGTAGCCGGTGACCGCGCCACCGGCAGCCATGCCCAGGGCAGCCATCAGCACGCAACGAACCGCGAACCGTTCGCCGCCCACCGCCACGTCGGCCGTGGTCAAGGCCGCCAGGAAAGCCAGCGAGATCCACGGCGGAAATCCGATCGTGGACGCCCACACGCCGAAGATCAGGCTGTCGCCGTAGAGGCAGCGCAGTTCGGTGGCCTTGCTGTCCGACGCATTGCGACTGAGGAAGTAGGCGGCGAAAGGCCAGACGACCGTGCTGACGAACAGCAAAAGCCAAGGCCAGCCCGTCTGCCCCCGGTCCAGCAGGGCCGACGCGTAGGTGAATCCCGTCAGCCAGTGGCCCGCAAGCCGGACCCCGAAGTTCAGCCGAACAATGGGGTGAACGGCCCGTCCCGGCGATGGGACAGCCTGTGAAGCCTGAGCACTGCTCTCCTCTAGCTCTTCTTCGTCTTCGGCGCCGGTGGCCGGGGCGTGGGGGCCGGCACCGGATGCCGCAACCGCCTGCCGATCGAGCACCGCCGGATTCGCACGTTCCATTGGGGGCCCAGTCGCCGGGAAAAAATTAACGCGAAATTGTTACTCATAGCAAACCTGGTCGGCTACGATTCGTCCGCCGTGGGCCGAAGTGTTGCCACCGATCAACATTCGCACATAACAACATTGACAGAATCGACAAATTTGTGGATGCGCCAGACGTCAATGACCGCCCTACCGTCTTCGTGCGGCGGGTTCGCCCGGAAGACGCGCAGACGATGCGCGGCTTTCTCATGGGCCTGAGCGCGCGCTCGCGCCGCGAGAGGTTCCATGCGGCGGTTAACGGCGATTCACCCAAGCTGGTCGGCTATCTGGTCAGTGCGGACGGCGAGCGCCACGCCGGCTGGGTGGCTTGCGTCTGGGGTCCCCACGGCGAACAGATCGTGGGCGAAGCCGGCTGGAACGTGGTGAACCACGAGGCCCAGTCCGCCGAACTCGCCTTAAGCGTGCTCGACAACTGGCGTGGCAGCGGCGTGGCCAATCGCCTGATGGACGCCTTGATGCAGGGTGCCCGCAATGCCGGCTTGCACCACATCTACGGCGACGTCTGGGACGCCAACGCCCGCATGTTGGCGTTCATGCGCCGCCACGGCCTCGAAGAAGGCTGGGACGAACCTCCGGAACCGGGCATCGTGCGCGTGAGCTGCCGCTTCGAATAGCGGGCGGCGCAAGCCGCCAGCGCTGCGGCACCGGTGCAAGCAGCGCCCTGGGTGCGACTGTGCCCTTGCGTTCTCTGGCATTCTTGAGCCTGGTTCTTGAACACCCCTGGCACCGCCCAATCTGTAACCCATGAGCAACCCACTCCTCGACTTCACCGACCTGCCCTTGTTCGACCAGATTCGTCCGGAGCACGTCGCGCCCGCGATCGACCAGCTGCTCGAGCAATCCGAGGCAGCCCTGCAGAAGGTCACGGCGCCGGAGTTCCCGGCCGACTGGCGGGCCATCGCCCAGCAACTCGACGTGGCGGTCGAACGCCTGGGCCGCGCATGGGGCGCCGTGGGGCACCTCAACTCGGTGGCCGACACGCCCGCACTGCGCGCCGCCTACAACGAGGCCATGCCGCGGGTCACCGCCTTCTGGACACGCCTGGGCTCTGACGAGCGGCTCTATGCCAAGTACAAGGCCATCGACCCGGCAACGCTCAATGCGGAGCAGAAGCAGGCCCATGCCAACGCCATGCGCAACTTCGTTCTTGGCGGCGCCGAGCTTCAGGGCGAGGCCAAGGAACGCTTCGCGCAGATCCAGGAGCGCGCCGCCGAAGCCAGCCAGAAGTTCAGCGAGAACGCCCTGGACGCCACCGATGCCTTCGCCTACTACGCCACCGAGGAAGAACTCGAAGGCGTGCCACAGGACGTGGTGGCGGCCGCGCGCGCTGCCGCCCAGGCCGAGGGCAAGGAAGGCTACAAGCTCACGCTCAAGATGCCCTGCTACCTGCCGGTGATGCAGTTCGCCGTGAGCAGCCAGCTGCGCGAGACGCTCTATCGCGCCTACGCGACCCGTGCCAGCGAACTGGGCGATCCGACGTTCGACAACACCGCGCTGATCCAGGAGATCCTCGCGCTGCGCCAGGAAGAGGCGCATCTGCTGGGCTACCCCAATTTCGGTGAGCTTTCGCTCGTGCCGAAGATGGCCCAGTCGGCCAAGGAGGTGACCGACTTTCTGCGCGACCTCGCGGCCAAGGCCCGCCCGTTCGCCCTGAAGGACCTGGCCGACCTGCGCAGCTTTGCCGCCGAGCAACTCGGCATCGCCGATCCCCAGCCCTGGGACTGGAGCTACATCGGCGAAAAGCTCAAGGAAGCCCGCTATGCCTTCAGCGAGCAGGAGGTCAAGCAGTACTTCACCGCGCCGAAAGTCCTCGCCGGCCTCTTCAAGATCGTCGAGACGCTGTTCGAGGTCTCGATCCGCCGCGACACCGCGCCGGTATGGAACCCGGGCGTGGAGTTCTATCGCATCGAGCGCAGCACGCCGCAGGGCGTGCAGAAGGTCGGCCAGTTCTACCTCGACCCCGCCGCCCGTGCCGGGAAGCGCGGCGGCGCCTGGATGGACGATGTGCGCGCCCGCTGGCTGCGTCCGGACGACGGCCGCCTCCAGACGCCCGTGGCGCATCTGGTCTGCAACTTCGCCGAAGGCGTGCAAGGCAAGCCGCCCCTGCTCACGCACGATGACGTGATCACGCTCTTCCACGAAACCGGCCACGGCCTGCACCACATGCTCACGCAAGTGAGCGAGCGCGACGTGTCGGGGATCAGCGGCGTCGAGTGGGATGCTGTGGAACTGCCCAGCCAGTTCATGGAAAACTTCTGCTGGGAATGGGAGGTGCTCAGGCACATGACCGCCCACGTCGACACCGGCGAGCCTCTGCCCCGCGATCTGTACGACAAGATGATCGCGGCCAAGAACTTCCAAAGCGGCCTGCAGACGCTGCGCCAAATCGAGTTCTCGCTGTTCGACATGCTGCTGCATACGGAGTACGACGCCACCAAGGCCGAGCCGGGCGGTGTGATGGATCTGCTGCGCAAGGTTCGCGACGAGGTTGCGGTCATGCCTTCCGCCCCCTTCAGCCGCACGCCCAACACCTTCTCCCACATCTTCTCGGGTGGCTATGCGGCCGGCTACTACAGCTACAAGTGGGCCGAGGTGCTCAGCGCCGACGCGTACGCCGCCTTCGAGGAAAGTGCAGATGAGCAAGGGCGCCCCAGCGTCGAGACTGGCAGACGCTACCGCACGGCCATCCTCGAAGCGGGCGGCAGCCGACCGGCCATCGAGTCGTTCAAGGCCTTCAGGGGTCGCGCGCCTCAGCTGGACGCGCTGATGCGCCATCAGGGGATGGTTGCGCCCACGCCGGCCTGACCTGAACACTTTCCACCGCCGAGGTAGTGCGGCGCAGTGGCGTTTTCGCGTCGCTGACGCCCGCGCCGTTCCTTATGGCGCTTGGCTAGACGGCGACGCTTGGCATACTGCCCGTATGCCCTGTACCACTTTGTCGCAATTTCCCCGCCTGTGGCGCGGCCCGCTGCTGTTGGGCGCTGCCGCGCTGTGCCTTGTTGGCGGCCCTGTCGGCGCTCAGGTCTATCGGCAGATCGACGCCAACGGCAGGGTGACCTTCAGCGACAAGCCTCCCACCTCGCAAGGTTCGGGCGCGCAGCCAGTGCCGTCGAATGCCGCCCCTTCGGCCGCCAACGGCCTCGCACAGTTGCCCTACGAACTGCGCCAGGTGGCTCAGCGCTATCCCGTGACGCTGTACACACGCAGCGAATGCCAGCCCTGCGACGCAGGCCGCAACCTGCTCACCACCCGCGGCGTGCCCTACACCGAGCGCACGGTCAACACGCCCGAGGACAACGCGGCATTGAGCCGCCAGACCGGACAAAGCGGCCTGCCGATGCTGACCATCGGATCGCAGCGGCTCGAAGGTTTTCTGGACAGCGAGTGGAGCCAATATCTGGATGCGGCCGGCTACCCGGCCAGCTCCCAGTTGCCGTCGGGCTACCGGCAGCCGGCCGCGGCACCGTTGGTCGCCGTTGCACCTGCACCTGCGGCCGTACCTGCCCCGGCAGCGGCCTCCGCGCCAGCAGCCCCGCCTTCAGCGCCTGCGCCCGTGCAAGGCCCCACGCCCGACAACCCGGCCGGCATCCGCTTCTAGAGAACTAGAAGGTCAATGTCTCGACGCCCCCGGGCGTGCCGAGCAGGCAGACGTGCGCGCGCTGCAACGCAAACACGCCGACGGTCAGTACGCCAGGCCACTGGCTGACCATCATCTCGAAATCATGCGGCCGCTCGATGCGAAGGCCCGTCACGTCGACGATGTGCTGGCCGTTGTCCGTCACCAAGGGCGCGCCATCGCGCAGGCGAACGACGCCATTGCCGCCCATCTCGGAGAACTGGCGGATCACCCTGGCGGTCGCCATCGGCACCACTTCCACCGGCAACGGAAATGCGCCCAGCACCTTCACGCGCTTGGACGCATCGGCAATGCAGACGAACCGGCGCGACTGGGCGGCCACGATCTTCTCGCGCGTGAGGGCTGCGCCGCCACCCTTGATCATGTGGCCGTGGCCATCGATCTCGTCGGCGCCGTCGATGTAGACGCCGAGTTCACCGACCTCGTTGCAATCAAACACCGGCACGCCGATGGCGCGCAGGCGCTCTGTCGAGGCCACGGAACTGGAGACCGCGCCACGAATGCTGTCCTTCACCGTCGCCAGCGCCTCGATGAACTTGTTGACCGTCGAGCCTGTGCCGACGCCGATGATGGTGCCGGGCTCGACATAGGCCAGGGCCGCGCGCGCGACCTGCGCCTTGAGTTCATCCTGGGTTGGGGCTGGGGAGTTCATCGGGGACAATCCTGGGCTTTGCTGCTAAGAGCCTGAATTATCCGATGTCGCTCGTCCCCTACGGCCTCACGCGCCCCTTCCTGTTCGGCATGGATGCCGAGCAGGCCCACGAGATCACCCTTGGCGCCCTGGCCCGCACACAGAACACGCCGCTGGCTTGCTTCTATTCGCAGGCTCGAACGGATGACCCGGTCCAGTTGGCTGGGCTGCATTTTCCGAACCGCGTTGGCCTGGCCGCTGGCCTGGACAAGAACGCACGCTGCATCGACGCCTTTTCGGCCATGGGCTTCGGCTTTGTCGAAGTGGGCACCGTCACCCCCAAGGCGCAACCGGGCAATCCGAAGCCTCGCATCTTCCGCCTGCCCGAGCGAGAGGCACTGATCAACCGCCTAGGCTTCAACAACGAGGGCCTGGACGCCTTCGTGCGTAACGTCCAGCAGGCCCGGTTCCGCAAGCGCGGCAACATCAAGGGCGGCAAACCCATGCTGCTGGGCCTGAACATCGGCAAGAACGCGGCCACGCCGATCGAGCGGGCCGTCGACGACTACCTGATCTGCCTCGAAGGCGTCTATCCGCACGCCGACTACGTCACCATCAATATCTCCAGCCCCAACACGGCCAACCTGCGCAGCCTGCAAAGCGACGAGGCGCTGGACGCCCTGCTCACGGCGCTCGCCCAACGGCGCGAGGCGCTGGCCGAGGCACAGGGGCGACGTGTTCCGCTGTTCGTGAAGATCGCGCCAGACCTCGATGAAGCGCAAGTGAGCCTCATCGCCGCCACGCTTCGGCGCACGGGCATGGACGGCGTGATTGCCACCAACACCACGCTGTCGCGCGATGCAGTCGCAGGGCTTCGCCATGCGGAAGAAGCCGGTGGACTGTCGGGCGCCCCCGTGCGCGAGGCCAGCAACCGGGTGATCGCCCAATTGCGCGCTGCGCTGGGCCCGGGCTTTCCGATCATTGGGGTCGGCGGCGTGATGAGCGGCCAGCATGCCAAGGACAAGCTCTCCGCCGGTGCTGACGTGGTGCAGATCTATACGGGACTGATCTACAAAGGGCCCGAGCTGGTGCGCGAAGTGGCTCGGGCGCTGGCCAGCCGGGGCAGTTCGAACTGAAGAAGAGCCGGCGGCCGTACCGCCGGACCATCAAACCCGTAGAAGCTCTGGCGCCTCAGCGCCGGAACTTCCATACGATGGGCGCCAACCAGGTCGCCAGCCGAATCACGCGGCGCGGCCGAACAACCGCAATGGCCGCGGCGGCGATGGCAGCCGATGCGACCGGATGGCTCTTCGCCAGCGCGGTCAACTGGGCGCCGATGTCCTGGCTCTGCTGCTCCTGCCGTGCAGCGCCGGAGCCCGGTGGGGGATGCTGCAAGGTGGCGATGCGCTCGCGCTGACGCTCCATGCGAGCCAGCAGTTCGGCGCGGTTTGCCGGACGCGGGGCACGCAGCGCCCGATTGGCCGGCCTCGAGCCGATCTGAGCCTGGATCCAGTGCCAGTCGCGAGCGAACTCCTGCTGCACGGCGTCGACGCCCGACGACTTGCGCTGCATCACCTTGAACAGGCCCAGCACAGCCAGCACCCAGATGACGAGCCAGACGATGGCCACTGCCCATGCGGCCGTGGTGCGTTGAGGCGTGTCCCAGTAGTTGACCACGACTGCCACCGACACCAACGCCACCGCCACGGTGGTGAGGCCGGCGACGGCCACCACCAGCAGCAGGAGAAGACGCAGGCGGTCGCGCTCTTCTTCCCAGGCAAAGCGCAGCAACTGCGCACGATCTTCCGCCGCCAAGGCCCCCTCGCCGGCGGCGATCTTCATCTGCTGAACTCGGCGGTCCAACCCGGTCAGCGCCAGGAGGCGCTTCGCCAAGGGACTCATCATCTGCATCCTCCCGTGCTCATGCGGGCCTCGGGCATGTCCGCCGGGCCTCGATTCGTCGCGCAACCTGCACGCTCCCTCATGGGGCGTGCGCCTTTCAGCGACGGCCGATCAGCACGCCGATCAGCACGCCCACGGCCAGCGCGGCGCCAGCGATCTGCCAAGGCTCGTCATGGGCGTAGGCATTGGCCGAATCAGCGGCTTCGCGAGCCTTCTTGGCGGCCAGCTTGCCCTTTTCGGATGCAAGCTCGCGCGCAATGGCCAGCTTGGCATCGACGCGCTGGCGCAGCGCCTTCACACGCGGGATCGACTCGAGCTCTTCGCTGGAAAGAACACCGCGCACATCGTTGGCGATGTCTTCCACGACCTGATTGGCGGCGGCCTCGAGGTTGGCACTAGAAGTTGACATTTTCTGATACTCCTTGATGTGGTTTGCGTCGTGCGGATCGCAGCGTTCACCCGAACGCGCGTCTCATCGCATGCACCGTCGCATGTTACATGCCTGCGAAATCAAGCGAGCATTTCTGCGACAAATCCGCCGATCGCGAGGCTGCTTGTCAGCCCGGGCGACTCGATGCCGAAGAGGTTGACGAGTCCCGGCACGCCATGCTGCGCAGGACCCTGAATGTCGAAGTCGCCCGCAGGTTGCCCGGGCCCCGATATCTTGGGCCGGATGCCCGCATAGCCGGGGCTCAAAGCGCCATCGGGCAAGGTCGGCCAGTACTTTCTGACCTCCGCATAGAAGGCCTCGCCTCGCGCGGGGTCCACCACCAGATCGTTGGGTGAATCGACCCACTGCACATCCGGCCCGAACTTGGCCTGTCCGCCCAGGTCGAGCGTCAGATGCACACCCAGCCCGCCCGGCTCCGGCACGGGGTAGATCAGGTGGCTGAAGGGCGCGCGGCCGCTGGCGACAAAGTAGTTGCCCTTGGCATACCAGGCCTGCGGTATGAACGATGGGGCAAGCCCTTCGAACATGCGTGCCAGCTGCGGCGCCGCCAGCCCCGCCGCATTGACGACGCGGGCACAGCGCAACGTCGTGCCGTCCTCGGCGTGCAAGTCGATGCTGCCGCCGTTGATTTGCGCGCGCGCGATGGGCGACATGAATGCGACCATGCCGCCTGCGTTCTCCAGATCTCCCTGCAAGGCAAGCATGAGCGCATGGCTGTCGACGATGCCCGTGCTGGGCGAATGCAGAGCGGCCACGCATTGAAGGTGCGGCTCCAGCGCCAGCGCCTCTTCGCGCGTGAGCAGCACCAGGTCATCCACACCGTTCGCCCGAGCCTTGGCGGCAATGGATGACAAGTCGGCTTCCTGGGCCTCGCTGGTCGCCACGATCAGCTTGCCGCACCGCCGATGCGCAACGCCGCGGTCCGCACAGTAGGCGTAGAGCATTTCCTTGCCCGCCACGCACAGGCGCGCCTTGAGCGAGCCCTGGGGGTAATAGATGCCTGCGTGAATGACTTCGCTGTTGCGCGAACTGGTGCCGGTGCCGATCGCGCCTTCGCGCTCGAGCACCATCACCTCGTGGCCCGCCAATGCCAGGGCACGCGCCACCGCCAGGCCGACAACGCCGGCCCCGATCACCGCACATTCGATGTGTTCCATGCGGTCGAGCTTAATGGCTGCGCGGCGCCGCGGGCCGGCATGCCCCGTTCAATGCGGCGGGGCGATGGGCTGCTCTGGGTCCTGAGGCTGCGCGGGCGGATTGGCCGGCCCCTGATCGGGTTCGACCGGCATCTCGCCGGGATCCTCTGGCGCGGGTCGGTGCATCTGTGGCATCGACGCGTTGTACAAATCGCTCATGATGTCCTCCCGAAAAGGAGCGAGGCTAGAAAGAGTGCCTGACCCCCATGCTCATGGTGGTCACGCGGGCATCTTCGGCAGCCACGAAGTCAGGCGGTTGCTGGACGCTGCCGGTACCCAGAACGTATTTCGATCCGTTGCGGTTGTCCACCGTGCCCAAGCCCCCATAGAGCGTCGTTCGTGGCGACAGGCGGTACTCCAGACCGACGGCGGCGTAGTTGGCGTCGCGCTCTCCGAGCGGCACCGCGTAGTCGCTGTGGTCGGTGATGCGCGTGTACTGCGCGATCAACAGAAAACGACCCAAGGGCAGCCGCATACCGATATTGGCCAGCTTGAACGAACTGGCCCCGCCTTCCGCAACGCCGGCGACCTGCGCCTGACGGCCGACACAGGCCGAGCAGAAGTTGCGCTCGTCGGTGTAGCCCACGATGAGCTCGCCGGGCCCGAAGTCGTAGCGCACGCCGGTCACCAGGGCCTTCAAGGGCCCGTCGCCGGGCTGACCGGACTCCTGCTCGCCCCAGGCACTGACCAAAACCCACGGGCCGTGCTCGAAGCGCAGGCCCAGCGATCGCGTGGCACCCACCACTGTGTTCGACTCGCCAGCCGCCACCAAGGCATCGAGCGAGAAGCCTCGCCAGGTCGGCGAGGTGTAGTCGACCGCGTTGTCGGCACGCGCGGTGACCAACAGCGGCAAGGGTTCGCGAGCGACCGACCCCGATCGGGAAAGTGCGCCGGGCGCGCCGTTCAGGCCGCGCCTGAATGCATCGACTTCGTCCTGCGTCGACCAGTAGGGCGTTGGCAGCCGGCCGAGCTTGAGCGTGCCGAGCGAAGCGTGCGAAATCCCGACCGAGGACTCGCGGCCGAACATGCGGCCGCCCTGCGCCAGGATGCCTGTGTCGAGGCGAATGCCACTTTCGAGGCGGAACTCGGCCGTCCATCCCCGACCCACGTCTTCCCAGGCGTGATACCCGAGCCGGCTGCCGGACAGACCACCGGAGATGACGCGGGCACGCTGGGCGGTTCCCATGTCGCTGTATTCGAAACCCACGTCCATGATCCCGTAGATCATGGCGCCCTGCGCCGCGGCAGACCCTGAAAACAGACAGACCGCCACCGCGACCACGCAGCGAGCGGCGGACGCACACTGCTGTCCGTCCAGCGAGGACCTGGATGGCGGGCTGCCGTAAAGCGTGCTCAATCCGTCATGCATGGCTTTGCTCGTGCTCCCAGACGGGGGCTAGTATCGGGCATCGCCATGTCCAGCGGCCTCTTGCCGCCTTCAGTTCAGGCCCAGTGCCTTTGCTTCTTCGTCGTAGCGCGGGTAAGAGGCCTTCATCACGGCACCATTGAGGATCATCTCGGCCACGGGCGTGCGCTCGCCGGAGGCCTCGAACACTCTGGTGCGCACCCAGACGGATTCCGTTCGCGCGCTTTCGCTCAGCGCGATGATCTCGCGCTCCAGTTCATAACGCTGCCCGACGAAAAGCGGGCCACGCAGAAGTCGGATCTGCTGGCCAGCGAAAAGCCCCACGGCCGGCTTGCGCCCCGACAAGCCTGCCTGCGCCGAAGTGCTGCCCAGAAGCACGCTGATCATCTCCATCGGGATGATCGGACGGCCCCAGGGCGAACTGGCACCGCTCTCGGGTGTGTACCAAGCGCAGGGCTCCGTGATCACCTTGAGCTTGTCGCGCAAGGTGAACGGGTAGTGGTCGCCCATGTGATCGTCGAAGCCCATGGCGATGGATTCGCCAGTCGCACCTCGCTGCCCGACCTTGAGGTCCCGGTTGATCACCAGTGCCGTGGGCGGGCGCAGCCTTGCGATGCGCTGTTCGAGTTCGTGCGGCGGCAAACCGGCGGATTCTCCGACGGATGCGGTACCAACCAGCACGGGCGTTCCATCCTTCTTCTCGGCATGGATGCGCACCATGCGGCCACCGGCGTCGGCGGGGGGTTGCACGAAGGCGCGCACTTCCTCGCCCTCCACCACCATCGTCTGGTAGTGGGCGCTGATGCAGCCTGTCTCGAACCAGGCGCGACCAAACAGGCGATACAGCAAGGGATCGAACTGGCTGAAGTGCGTCGGCCCCTCGATCGGCCCAGCGCGCAGCCCGAGCCCCTCGGCGGTGCTGTCATCGTGGATCGATTTGTGGCCGTCGTAAGTCTGCTCTGCGAGCATCTGCCGAGGCTGGCGAAGCGGACCGCAAAGCAGCGGATGGCGAAACTCGAAGGGGCATGCGTCGGCGGCGCCGGCGTGATCGGACATCTGGGGGCTCCTGTCTGGACTGAGCTCGGCGTCGGCGCCGCGCTTTCGGGCAACGAGCTTAGGCCAGGAAGGCTGCCAAGGGCCGCCCCGGCCTGACGCCTGGGTGACTTGTCGCCCGTTGGTGAGGAAGCGTCCGCGGCGCCCTTATTTGGCGAACAGTTGGCTCATGTCCTTGAAGGCCTTGAACTCCAGCGCATTGCCGCAGGGGTCGAGCAGGAACATGGTGGCCTGCTCGCCCACCTGGCCCTTGAACCTGACGTAGGGCTCGATGACGAATTTCGTGCCGAAGGACTTGAGTCGTTCAGCCAGCGCCTCCCACTGCTGCCACTGCAGCACGATGCCGAAATGCGGCACCGGCACATCGTGACCATCCACCGGATTGGTGTGAGCCTGTTCCTGCGCGGATGTCTTCGGGTGTTCGTGAATCACGAGCTGGTGGCCGTAGAAGTTGAAGTCCACCCATTGCGCGCTCGATCGCCCTTCTTCGAGGCCGAACACTTCGCCATAAAAGCGGCGCGCCGCGGGAAGGTCATGAACGGGAATGGCGAGGTGGAATGGGGAAAGCTGCATCGCGGAACTCCAGAAGATTGATGGGCGGGCGACCAGCAAGAACGTCGGGTGCCGCAACCTCGGTCAACGTGAATCGTACCGCCCGTGATTGCATCAGAAAATGAATCTCCAGCGCACGGCAAAGCTCAAGCAAGCAGTGGCGCCAGATGGCGACAAGCACAAAGCCGAATTCGGAACATGGAGAGGTGATGCACCGGAGCGAATGAGGCGCCAGGGCCTCGGGTGCCGTCGGAAAGGGGATCTTCCGAATGGTGGGCGGTAGTGGGATCGAACCACTGACCCCTGCAGTGTGAATGCAGTGCTCTACCCCTGAGCTAACCGCCCAAGCCGCTGTCAGACCGAGAGGCTGCCAGGGAGCTGGATCTTCGCGCTGCGCGTTGGATGCGTGCTGTGCGAAGCCTTAGATTATAGCCACATTTTCCGCAGCTTCTCGGCGAAAAATCGTTTTTCCGTTGCTGGCCTTGTCCAGTTGGGCCAGCACTTCTTCGTGCACCGCCAGTTCCTGGATGCTGGCAGTGATCACCGGCAGCACGAAACTGCGCAAGTCGATCTCGATCACCCTGCCCTCTTCCGGCTCGCTGGTGCCCACATCGATCAGCAGGGCGTCCTGGCCGCGCGTCAGGTTGATGTAGACATCCGCCAGCAACTGCGCATCGAGCTTGGCACCGTGGAAGGTCCGGTTCGAACGGTCGACGCCGAAGCGGTCGCACAACGCGTCCAACGAATTGCGCTTGCCCGGATAGACCGCCTTGGCCATCGCAAGCGTGTCGGTGACCTCGCTCACATAGTGCCGAAGCGGCTGCAGGCCGGCGCGCTCGAACTCCTTGTTCAAGAAGCCCACGTCGAACGCAGCGTTATGAATGATCAGTTCGGCACCGCTGAGGTACTCGACGATCTCTGGCGCGCGCATGCCGAACTTGGGCTTGTCGGACAGGAACTCCGTCGTCAGCCCGTGCACGCGCAGCGCATCTTCATGGCTGTCGCGCTCGGGGTTGAAGTACAGGTGGAGGTCGTTGCCGGTGAGCTTGCGGTTGAACAGCTCCACGCAACCCAACTCGATGACACGGTCGCCATCTTCGGCCGAGAGGCCGGTGGTTTCCGTGTCCAGGACGATCTGGCGAGTCATGCGCTTAGTGGTTTTCCTTGGCGTGATTGATCGAGTACTTGGGGATCTCGACGGTGACGTCTTCCTGCGCGAGTATGGCCTGGCAGCTCAGGCGCGACTGCGGCTCCAGACCCCAGGCCCGGTCCAGCAGGTCGTCCTCTGCCTCGTCCGATTCGTTGAGAGAGCCGAACCCCTGTCGAACGATCACGTGGCAGGTGGTGCATGCGCAGCTCATTTCGCAGGCATGTTCGATCTCGATGCCGTTGTCGAGTAGCGCCTCGCAAATCGACGTGCCGGCCGGCGCCTTCACCTCGGCCCCCTGGGGGCAGTACTCGGCGTGCGGAAGAATCTTGATGGTGGGCATGAAATCAATAAAGCTCAGAGGGATTCGATGGCCCGGCCCGACAAGGCGCGGGCGATGCCCTGGTTCATTCGCCGCGCCGCAAAGGGCTCGGTGCCATCGGCCAACACCTTGACGGCAGCTTCGATGACGGCGGCATCGGTCGATGTGCGCGCTTCGCGCAGGGCCTGCATCAACGCATCGATCTGCTGACGCTCTTGCGCATCCAGAAGCGCGCCGTCGGCGTCCAGCGCGCTTTGCGTGGCCAACAGCATGCGATCGGCATCGACACGCGCCTCGATCAGCGCGCGCGCCGCCACATCTTGCGACGCGGTGCTGAAACTGTCCTGCAGCATGCGGGCGATCTGGTCATCCGACAAGCCGTACGACGGCTTGACCGCGACGCTGGCTTCCACGCCGCTGGTTTGCTCCTTGGCGCTCACGCTCAACAATCCATCGGCATCGACGGTGAAGGTCACGCGAATGCGTGCGGCGCCCGCTGCCATCGGCGGGATACCGCGCAAGGTGAAGCGAGCCAGGCTACGGCAATCGGCAACGAGGTCACGCTCGCCTTGGACCACGTGCAAGGCCAGCGCAGTCTGCCCGTCCTGGTACGTGGTGAAGTCCTGTGCCATCGCGGTGGGAATGGTGGTGTTGCGCGGAACGATCCGCTCCGCCAATCCGCCCATGGTTTCCAGGCCGAGCGACAGCGGAATCACATCCAGCAACAGCAGGTCGCCGGTGCCGCCATTGCCGGCCAATTGATCGGCCTGCACCGCCGCACCCAACGCCACGACTTCGTCGGGATTGAGGTCGACGAACGGCTCCCGGCCGAAGAACTTGGCCACGGCACGCCTGACCTGCGGCATGCGAGTGGCGCCTCCGACGAGAACGACACCTTGCAGCTCATCAGGCTTGAGCTTGGCATCGCGCAGCGCCTTTCGCGCCGCGGCCAGCGTGCGGTCGGTGAGGGACCGCGTTGCCTGTTCGAACTCGTCGCGCGTGACGTCCTGCGACACCGACTCGGCCCCGATCTGCACTTGCAACGTGGTGACTTCGTCGCCGGTCAGGGCTTCCTTGGCCGCACGGGCGGCGATGAGAAGCGCGGCCTTGTCGGTATCGTTGCCCAGTTGCAGCCCGGCCCGCGAAGCGACCAGATCGGCCAGCGCATGGTCGTAGTCGTCGCCGCCCAGCGCCGAATCGCCGCCGGTCGCGATCACTTCGAAGACGCCTTGTGTCAAGCGCAGGATCGACACGTCGAAGGTGCCGCCACCCAGATCGTAGACCGCATAGACGCCCTCGGCCGCGTTGTCCAGGCCGTAGGCGATCGCCGCCGCAGTGGGCTCGCTGATCAGGCGCAGCACATTCAGGCCAGCAAGCTGGGCCGCATCCTTGGTCGCCTGGCGCTGGCCTTCGTCGAAATAGGCGGGTACGGTGATCACGGCGCCGTGCAGGTCCTGGTCGAACGTGTCCTCGGCCCGATAGCGCAATGTGGACAGTATCTCGGCGCTGACCTCTACCGGCGACTTGACGCCTTCACGCGTCTGAACCTGGACCATGCCGCCCTGCCCCTCGCTCTCGACCAGGGCGTAAGGAAGCGCGTCGCGGCGAGTCACGTCGGCAAGGCCACGGCCCATCAAGCGCTTGACTGAGGTGATGGTGTTGGCCGGATCGTTCGCGCGCTCGGCCAGGGCGTCGTAGCCGATCTGGCGACGCGCTCCTTCGAGGTAGCGCACGGCCGAAGGCAGCAGCACGCGGCCTTGTTCATCAGGAAGGCATTCGGCCACGCCGTTGCGCACGGCAGCGACGAGCGAATGCGTGGTGCCCAGGTCGATGCCAACGGCAATGCGCCGCTGGTGCGGATCCGGCGCCTGGCCGGGTTCGGAAATCTGCAGAAGAGCCATGTCCTATTGTCCCAAGCGATCGAGCCGGGCTTCGACGTCCTCGCCAAAGCGCTCAATGAACATGAGGGCTCTGACTTGCGCGGCGGCCTGCGCGAAGTCGCCTTTTTCGTCGATCAGCCAATCCAGGGACGACAAGCCCCGCCGGCGAGCGTCGTCCACTTCGTCCTGCAACGCTTGCAAGCCCGCTGCGTCGCCCGTCTCGTCGAGTTGTTCGCGCCACGCCATCTGCTGCATGAGAAAGTCGGTCGGCATGGCGGTGTTGTGTTCGGCGTCGATGGTCACGCCATTGAGCCTGCACAGGTAGGCGGCCCGCTTGATCGGATCCTTGAGGCGCTGGTAGGCCTCGTTGATGCGCACCGACCACTGCATGGCCACGCGCTGCGCCACCGCGCCCTGGGCTGCGACGCGATCGGGATGCGCCTCCCGCAGCAGTTCCTTCCAGCGGGCGTCCAACACAGCACGATCCTGCGCGAATGTGGCAGGCACGTCGAACAGTTCGAAATCGGTGGCGTCAAGCTTCATAAGCAGAAAAAAGCCGCCTGTCCAAGACACGGCGGCGCCTGATTTTCAACGGGGTACGCGCCCCCGCGGTGGAATCTAGATCCGGAAGCTTTCGCCACAACCACAGCGGTCGCGCTCGTTGGGGTTGTTGAACTTGAAGCCTTCGTTCAAACCCTCGCGCACGAAATCCAGCTGGGTGCCGTCCAGATAGGCCAGGCTCTTCGGATCGATCAGCACCTTCACACCTTGGTCCTCGAACACCACGTCTTCGGGCGAAGTCTCGTCGACGTATTCAAGCTTGTAGGCCAGGCCGGAACAACCCGTCGTCTTGACGCCCAGGCGCACGCCCAGGCCCTTGCCACGCTTGGCGAGGTACTTGTTGACGTGGCGGGCTGCGGCCTCCGTGAGGGTAACGGGCATCTTCAGTGCGTCGCCTCGGTCGCCGCAGCGGCGCCGTGCTTCTGCTTGTAGTCGCTCACGGCTGCCTTGATGGCGTCCTCGGCCAAGATGGAGCAGTGAATCTTCACCGGCGGCAACGCCAGCTCTTCGGCGATCTGCGCGTTCTTGAGCGCAGCTGCCTCGTCCAGCGTCTTGCCCTTCACCCACTCGGTCACGAGCGAGGAGGAAGCAATCGCGGAGCCGCAGCCATAGGTCTTGAAGCGCGCGTCTTCGATCACGCCGGTGTCGGGATTGACCTTGATCTGCAGCTTCATGACGTCGCCGCAGGCAGGCGCGCCCACCATGCCGGTGCCGACGCTGTCGTCGCCCTTGTCGAAGGAGCCGACATTGCGGGGGTTTTCGTAGTGGTCGATGACCTTGGATGAATAAGCCATGGGGTACCTCTCGATCTTTGTGTTTTGTGTGCGTCGTCAGCGACTCACCGCGTCAGTGCGCAGACCATTGAATCGTGCTGAGGTCGACGCCGTCCTTGAACATCTCCCACAAGGGGCTCAGTTCGCGCAGCTTCGCCACGTTGTGGCGGATGGTGGAGACGGCGTAGTCGATTTCTTCTTCGGTGGTGAAGCGGCCGATGGTCATGCGCAGGCTGCTGTGGGCCAATTCGTCGCTGCGACCAAGCGCGCGCAGCACATAGCTCGGCTCCAGGCTGGCCGAAGTGCAGGCCGAGCCGCTGGACACGGCGAGACCCTTGATGCCCATGATGAGCGACTCGCCCTCGACGAAGTTGAAGCTCATGTTCAGGTTGTGCGGCACGCGGCGCTCCAGGTCGCCATTGACGAACACCTGTTCCACGTCCTTCAGGCCATCGAGCAGGCGTTGCTGCAGGGCGCGGGCCTTGGCGAGGTCTTGCGCCATCTCTTCACGGGCAATGCGGAAAGCCTCGCCCATGCCGACGATCTGGTGCGTAGGCAGCGTGCCCGAACGCATGCCGCGCTCGTGGCCACCACCGTGCATCTGGGCCTCGAGCCGCACGCGCGGCTTGCGACGCACATACAGCGCGCCGATGCCCTTGGGGCCATAAGTCTTGTGCGACGCCAGGCTCATCAGGTCGATGGGCAAGGTGGCCATGTCGATCTCGACCTTGCCGGTCGCCTGCGCGGCGTCGACATGGAAGATCACGCCCTTTTCACGGCAAATGTTGCCCAGCGCCACGACGTCCTGGATGACGCCGATCTCGTTGTTGACGAACATCACGCTCGCCAGGATGGTGTCGGGGCGGATGGCCGCCTTGAAGGCATCCAGGTCGAGCAAGCCGTCTTCCTGCACGTCGAGGTAGGTCACCTCGAAGCCCTGGCGCTCCAGTTCGCGCATGGTGTCGAGAACCGCCTTGTGCTCAGTCTTCACCGTGATCAGGTGCTTGCCCTTGCCCTTGTAGAAGTGGGCAGCCCCCTTCAGGGCCAGGTTGTTCGATTCGGTTGCGCCCGACGTCCAGACGATCTCGCGCGGATCCGCGCCAATGAGTTCGGCCACCTGGGCGCGCGCCTTTTCAACAGCCTCCTCGGCTTCCCAGCCCCACGCGTGGCTGCGTGAAGCCGGATTGCCGTAGTGCTCGCGCAGCCACGGAATCATGGCGTCGACGACGCGCGGATCCACCGGTGTGGTCGCGCCGTAGTCGAGGTAAATGGGGAAATGGGGCGTAACGTCCATGACAGGCTCTTGGCTGGCGTTTGGCTGGCGCTTGATCAGAAAAATGGGTCGCAGGCGCGATTCATCGCCGTGCCGGACCCGCAGGCCCGGCCACGGCCTCGGTGCATCGCATCAGGACTTGGCGAAGGCGTTGCCCAGGGCGAACACCGAGTTGGGCGCGTTCACGCGGATCGGCTTGACGACCGGCTGCGACGAAATCGCACGCTTCACGGCCGGCTTGTTCTCCACCGTCACACCCTTGGCGAGCTGATCGTCCACCAGCTTCTGCAAAGTGACGGAATCCAGGAACTCGACCATGCGCTGGTTGAGCGATGCCCAAAGCTCGTGCGTCATGCACCGGCCGGCCTCACCCAGGCAGTTTTCCTTGCCGCCACACTGGGTGGCATCGATCGGCTCGTCGACCGACACGATGATGTCGGCCACGGTGATCTCGGAAGCCTTGCGGCCCAGCGAGTAACCGCCGCCAGGGCCGCGCGTCGACTCGACCAGCTCGTGACGGCGCAGCTTGCCGAACAACTGTTCCAGATAGGACAGCGAAATCTGTTGACGCTGGCTGATCGCAGCAAGCGTGACGGGGCCAGAGTTCTGACGCAAGGCCAGATCGATCATGGCAGTGACCGCAAAACGGCCTTTAGTAGTGAGACGCATCGCAAGCTCCTTGACGTGCTTACCGTTGAAATGACACCGGGACTCGTGACCCCAGTGACCCGTCTCCGCCCTAACCGGCGACCTTGGTCTCTGGAACTCGTCCAAAGCGTTGGAGCCGGCCCTTCATCGCGAAGTTTCTGCTGTTGTTGAGTAATTGACTCAAGTATAGCAGATTCCACAGATCTACCGGGTTAACACCGATTCCATGCCTTTCTGTGATATTTGTCCGGGCCAAAAGTTCACAGAAAGATACTTCTCCCGCTTCAAGCCGCGACGTGGTCGCCGCCTGAAGCGCCGAAGGCCTGCTCCCGCAGATGCGCCAACTGGTCGCGCACCCGCGCCGCCTTCTCGAATTCGAGGTTGCGTGCGTGCTCGAGCATCTGCTTTTCCAGGCGCTTGATCTCCCGGGCCACGTCCTTTTCGCTCATGTCTTCCACGCGGGCGCGGTCGACCTCGCGCTGGGCTTGCTCCTTGCCACTCTTTTCGCTGTAGACGCCGTCGATGAGGTCGCGCACCCGCTTGACGATGCTGCGCGGCGTGATGCCATTCGCCTCGTTGAAGGCGATCTGCCGGGCGCGGCGGCGCTCGGTCTCGTCCATGGCCTTCTTCATCGAATCGGTGATGCGGTCGGCGTAGAGGATGGCCGTGCCATTGAGGTTGCGCGCCGCCCGGCCGATGGTCTGGATCAGCGATCGCTCGGCGCGCAAGAAACCTTCCTTGTCGGCATCCAGGATCGCCACCAGCGAGACTTCCGGGATGTCCAGGCCTTCGCGCAGCAGGTTGATGCCGACGAGCACGTCGAAGGCACCCAGGCGCAGGTCGCGGATGATCTCCACGCGTTCCACGGTGTCGACGTCGCTGTGCAGGTAGCGAACCTTCACGCCGTTGTCGGAGAGGTAGTCGGTCAGTTGCTCGGCCATCCGCTTGGTCAGGGTGGTGATCAGCACGCGCTCGCCAAGCTCCACCCGAAGGCGGATTTCCTGCAGCACATCGTCCACCTGATGGGTTGCCGGACGCACCTGAACCAGCGGATCGATCAGTCCGGTGGGGCGCACCAGCTGCTCCACCACCTGCCCCGCATGCTGCTTCTCGTAGTCGGCAGGCGTGGCCGACACGAAGATGCACTGGCGCATGCGCCGCTCGAACTCCTCGAACTTGAGCGGACGGTTGTCCAACGCAGACGGCAGGCGAAAGCCATATTCCACCAGCGTCGTCTTGCGGGAGCGGTCGCCGTTGTACATGGCACTCAACTGGCCGATCATCTGGTGGCTTTCGTCCAGGAACATCACCGCGTCCTTGGGCATGTAGTCCGTCAGCGTCGCTGGCGGATCGCCCGGCGCGGCGCCCGAGAGGTGGCGCGTGTAGTTCTCGATGCCCTTGCAGTGCCCGATCTCGGCCAGCATCTCCAGGTCGAACCGGGTGCGCTGTTCCAGTCGCTGGGCTTCGACCAGCTTGCCGTCGTTCAACAGCTCCTTGAGCCGACTGTCCAGTTCGAGCTTGATGGTTTCGACGGCACGCAGCACCTTGTCGCGCGGCGTCACGTAGTGGCTCGAGGGATAGATGGTGAACCGCGGAATCTTCTGCCGGATGCGCCCGGTGAGTGGGTCGAACAATTGCAGCGATTCGACTTCGTCGTCGAAAAGTTCGATGCGGATGGCCAGTTCGCTGTGTTCGGCCGGGAACACGTCGATCGTGTCGCCACGAACGCGAAACGCCCCGCGCACGAAGTCGTTCTCGTTGCGCGTGTACTGCATGCGGATGAGGCGCCCGATGACGTCGCGCTGATCGATCTTGTCGCCCACCCGAAGGATGAAGCGCATCTGCGTGTAGTCCTCAGGGGCGCCAATGCCGTAGATGGCGCTCACCGTCGCGACGATCACCGTATCTCGGCGCTCAAGAACACTCTTGGTGGCCGACAGGCGCATCTGCTCGATGTGCTCGTTGATCGAGCTGTCCTTCTCGATGAACAGGTCGCGCTGAGGCACATAGGCCTCGGGTTGGTAGTAGTCGTAGTAGCTGACGAAATACTCGACGGCATTCTTCGGGAAGAACTCGCGAAACTCGCTGTAGAGCTGCGCGGCCAGTGTCTTGTTGGGGGCGAAAACGATGGCCGGCCGTCCCAGGCGCGCGATGACGTTGGCCATGGTGAAGGTCTTGCCCGAACCGGTCACGCCCAGGAGGGTCTGAAAGACCTCGCCGTCCTGGACGCCTTCCACCAGCTTGTCGATGGCCGCAGGCTGGTCGCCTGCCGGGGGATACGGCTGGAACAACTCGAAAGGCGAATCCGGGTAACGAACGAACTGACCCGGCTTGGCGGGGTCGTCGGCACCGGCTTCGACCGGCACAAGAGCAATTTCGGGAGAAGCTGGCATAGGGTGATCCCGGAGCAGGTGCGGCGCAAACGTTAAAATTCAAGGGAACTGGATAGGTTAAACCCTGCCGCCAGTTCATGGAAAAGCCCGTCCTTCTCTTTCAAAACGGGCGAATCGACCGACACCCTAAGGATTCCTCCAACATGTCTATCTTCACCGCCGTCGAAATGGCGCCGCGCGACCCGATCCTGGGCCTGAACGAGCAGTACGCTGCCGACACCAACCCCAACAAGGTCAATCTGGGCGTGGGCGTGTACTACGACGACAACGGCAAACTGCCCCTGCTCGAATGCGTCAAGGCGGCAGAAGCGGACATGATGAAGGCACCCTCGGCACGCGGCTACCTGCCCATCGACGGCATCGCCGCCTACGACAACGCCGTCAAGGGCCTGGTGTTCGGCGCTGACAGCGAACCCGTCAAGTCGGGCCGCGTGGCCACCATCCAGGCCATCGGCGGCACGGGCGGCCTCAAGGTGGGCGCCGACTTCCTCAAGAAGGTCAACCCCGACGCCAAGGTGCTGATCAGCGATCCCAGCTGGGAGAACCACCGCGCCCTGTTCACCAACGCCGGTTTCAATGTCGAGGCCTACCCGTACTACGACGCCGAAAAGCGCGGCGTGAACTTCGACGGCATGCTCGAGGCCCTGGGCTCGGCCGCGTCCGGCACCATCGTCGTGCTGCACGCCTGCTGCCACAACCCGACGGGCTACGACCTGACCCCCGACCAGTGGGATCAGGTCATCGGCGTGGTTCGCGCCAAGCACCTGGTGCCCTTCCTCGACATGGCTTATCAGGGCTTCGGCTACGGCATCGCCGAAGACGGCGCGGTGATCGGCAAGTTCGTCGCCGCAGGTCTGAGCTTTTTTGTCTCGACCTCGTTCTCGAAGAGCTTCAGCCTCTACGGCGAGCGCGTGGGCGCACTGTCGGTGTTGTGCGCCGACAAGGACGAGGCCGCGCGCGTGCTTTCGCAGCTGAAGATCGCCATCCGCACCAACTACAGCAACCCACCCATCCACGGCGGCGCGGTTGTCGCAGCGGTGCTCGGCGACCCGGCACGCCGCGCCGTCTGGGAAAAGGAACTGGCCGAGATGCGCGAACGCATCAAGGCCATGCGCCACAAGCTGGTCGACGGGCTCAAGGCTGCAGGTGTGCAGCGCGACATGAGCTTCATCACCCAGCAGATCGGCATGTTCAGCTATTCCGGCCTGACCAAGGACCAGATGGTGACGTTGCGCAACGAGTACGGGGTCTACGGCACCGACACCGGCCGCATGTGCGTCGCGGCACTCAACAGCAAGAACATCGACTACGTTTGCCAGAGCATCGCCAAGGTCCTGAGCTGAGGCTTATAAGTGTCAAGGAGCGTCGATCCGTGCCTTGACAATTAATGGACACTTCCGGCAGTCGCATTGGGAACAGCCCTCTGCAGAAAGTTGCGACCCGCTGCTATATTGCACTGCAGCACAACGCATAAAAAGTAAGGGTTGCCGCGATGTTGTATCAGTTCTACGAAGCCCAACGCTCCCTGATGGAGCCTTTTGCCGACTTCGCTCAAGCGGCGTCGAAGTTGTTCGGCAGCGGCTCCGGCTTCAGCCAGTTTCCCATGGCGCAGCGAGTGTCCGCGGCCTACGACTTGCTCTATCGACTGGGCAAGGACTACGAAAAGCCCGAGTTCAACATCAAGTCGGTGCCGGTCGGCGATGCCGAGGTGGTCATCCAGGAGATGGTCGAGCTTGAGAAGCCCTTCTGCCAGCTGCGCCGCTTCAAGCGCTTCACCGACGATCCGAACACGCTTTCCGCACTCAAGAAGCAGCCCGTTGTGCTGATCGTGGCGCCGCTGTCCGGCCACTACGCCACCTTGCTGCGCGATACCGTGCGCACCATGCTGCAAGACCACAAGGTCTACATCACCGATTGGAAGAACGCGCGGCTGGTGCCGCTTTCGGACGGCAAGTTCCACCTCGACGACTACATCAACTATGTCGAGGATTTCATTCGCCACCTGCAGCACAACTACGGCCATTGCCACGTGGTCAGCGTCTGCCAGCCGACAGTGCCGGTGCTGGCGGCAGTCTCGCTGATGGCAAGCCGAGGCGAAACGCTGCCCCTGTCGTTGACCATGATGGGCGGGCCCATCGACGCACGCAAGTCGCCCACGGCGGTCAACAACCTGGCGATGAACAAGAGCTTCGAATGGTTCGAGAACAACGTCATCTACAGGGTGCCCCAGGGCTTCCCTGGAGAAGGGCGCCGCGTCTACCCGGGCTTCTTGCAGCACACCGGCTTCGTGGCCATGAACCCCGACCGTCATGCGAGCAGCCACTACGACTATTTCAAGGACCTGATCAAGGGCGACGACGCCAGCGCGGAGGCGCACCGCAAGTTCTATGACGAGTACAACGCCGTGCTCGACATGGACGCGGACTACTACCTCGAAACCATCCGCACCGTTTTCCAGGAATTCCGCCTGGTCCACGGCACATGGGAAGTTCGCAACCCCAATGGCCAGTTGGAGCCCGTGCGCCCACAGGACATCCATACGAGCGCCCTGCTGACGGTCGAAGGCGAACTCGACGACATCTCCGGCTCGGGCCAGACCGAAGCCGCGCACGACCTGTGCACCGGCGTCGGATCGGCAGATCGGCGACATCTCGAAGTCAAGGGCGCGGGCCACTACGGCATCTTCAGCGGTCGCCGCTGGCGCGAAAAGGTGTACCCGGAGGTCAGGGCGTTCATCAGTGCGCATGACCAGCCGCAGACGCACCGCAGCACGCGCGCCGCAGTCAGCTCCGAAGACAGCGTGAGCACGCGGACCGCGGCCGTTGTCCGCAAGTCCGCCGCTGCGAAGAAGACTGCTTCTGTCAAAACGGCACCAGCGAAGAAGGCAGCCGCCGGCACGTCTCGTGCGCGCTCCGCTCAAGGCAAGCGCAAGACCGGGACCGCATAGGCGCAGATGGTGAAGTGACGACGCTGGCTGCGCGAATCGACGCCGCATTGCCCCAGACGCAATGCACGCGCTGCGGCTATGCGGACTGCGCAGGCTATGCGCAAGCCATCGCCGATGGCGCTGCCGACATTCATCAATGCCCACCCGGCGGCGCTGAAGGCATCGTCCGCCTGGCGCGCATCACCGGCCGACCGGTGTGTCCACTGGGCTCGGAGTTCGGCACTGAAGGCCCGCGAATGATGGCCGTCATCGACGAAGCGTGGTGCATCGGCTGCACGCTGTGTCTCGATGCCTGCCCCACCGACGCCATCGTCGGCATCAACAAGCGCATGCACACGGTGATCGAGCCGCATTGCACGGGCTGCGAGTTGTGCATTCCCGTGTGTCCGGTCGATTGCATCTCGCTGGAAGTGGCGACACCGGGGCGAAGCGGCTGGGCGGCCTGGTCCGAAGAGCAGGCGCGCGCGGCAAGGCAGCGCTACGCGACGCACACCCTTCGCATGAGCGACCAGGCACGACCGGCGGCCGACGCAGGCGAGAACGAATCTGCCGACACGCCACCCGTCGTCGCGCCTTCGTCTCCATCGACCAGCAGCGACGCGCGCAAGCGCGCCATCATCGAAGCCGCGCTGGCCAAGGCACGCGAGCGCAATGGCATCGCTCCATCCAAGCCGCACTCATGAACCTCGACACACTGCTCGTCTATACCGCTGCCTCGGCCTTGCTCGCGGTCACGCCCGGCCCGACGATGCTTCTGGCTTTGTCAAACGGGATCACCGGCGGCATGCGGCGAGCGCGCTGGGGGATGATGGGCGCCGTCCTGGGCAGCAGCATCGTCATCGCGGTTGTCGCGCTGGGCCTCGGCTCCCTGCTGGCGGCTTCGGAATGGCTGTTCAATGCGCTGCGCTGGGCGGGCGTGTTCTATCTGGTCTACCTGGGCCTGAAGCTTTGGCGCAGCCCGGTGGAAGACATGGAGGCGATGCTGTCGCACCCGCACACGGCGCCGCAGGGGCCGCAAGCCTTCGCGCGCAGCTTGACCGTGGCCTTGTCCAATCCGAAGTCCGTCCTGTTCTTCGCGGCATTCCTGCCCCAGTTCATCGACACTACGGCGCCCCAGGCACCTCAGTACCTGGTGCTCGGCGCGATCTTCGTCGTGCTCGACACCTTCATCATGATCGGCTACGCGCTGGCCGGCACGCAGGCCGTTCGATGGCTCTCGCGGCGCGGCCTGCAGCGCATGAACCGCGGCTGCGCTGCCGGCATGTGGGCGCTGGCCGCTACGCTGGCCTTCTGGCGACGGCCGGGCGCTTAGGGCGCTCCAGGGCGGCGGCCGCAGCCTTCGCCGTCGCGGCGGCTGCGTCGCGCAGCGCCGCGTCGATCAGCGCATCTGCCATCCAGAGCGCGGTGCGCTCGACATCCCGATCCTGCAGACCCCAGATGTCCTTGAGGATCACGTAGGGCTCGATGCCGTAGACCACCGACAGGGCCTTGTGCAGTCGATCGCGCACGTCCGCAGGCAGTTGCGGTGCCAGCGGCGCAATCGCGTGCTCCAGGATACGGATGCGGTGACCGCGCCGGTAGGGCTCTTCCTCCAGCAGCCCGGCCCGGTCGAGCGCCCACTGCTCCAGCGCCAGCTGAGCCGCAGCGCGCAACTGCGGCTCGAACTCCTTGAAGCGCCTGAAGGTCTTCCGGAACAGCGCATCCACACGCGCCCGGCCGTCGCGCTCATCCGGCGCAAGCTGGCGCACCGGACCAAGCGATGCGTCGATCACCGCGGTGACAAGCGCGCTGCGGCTGGCGAAGTAGCGATACGCCGTGGCCCGCGACACCCCGGAGCGCACCGCCACTTCGGCCACCGAAGGAATGCGCCCCTCGGTCTGGATCAACTGCATGGCCGTGTCCAGCAGAAGCTTGAAAGTGGATGCCCGCACGCCGCGATCGGGCGGCACGGGCGGCGGTGTGGGTTGGTAGCGCAAGGCGGGCATGCAAGGGTTAGTCCGTAGCGAATCGTTGGTCTTGGTTGTACCGCAAGGAAAAACGCGTCGCTATCATCCGCCGAGTCGATTTGAGACACAAGTCTCAAAAACAGAACAGCGTCTCGCCAAGCTTCTTGCACTGCAACACGTCTTGGCGACGGGGCCGCATGGAGACAAGCGATGCGTTTCGCCAGTTGGTACTGGGGTGATCGGAGCTATGCGGGCACGGTTTCGGCGGACGGCCGAGAGGCCACGCCTCTGGCCGTGCGCGATCCCGAACGCGGCGCCCTCGAGCTGATCGAACGCATGGTCAGCGGCGACGGCCTGCCGGCGCCAAGTGGCCCGCGCCTGCCGGTCTCGGCGCTCACCTTGCGCGCTCCCCTGCCCCGGCCGCGCCGCAATCTGCTTTGCGTGGGGCGCAACTACCGCTCTCATGCGGCGGAACTGGCCAGCTCCGTCTTTCGCGACAGCCTGCCCGACAAGGACGCCTGGCCCATCCTCTTCACCAAGCTGCCCGAGACCGTGGTCGGCCCACACGACACGGTGCTGCTGCCCGGCGCCGCCGTCTCAGAGCAGATCGACTACGAGTCTGAACTGGCGGTGGTGATCGGTCGCCCCGGCCGCAACATCCCCAGGTCGCGCGCCATGGACCATGTGTGCGGCTACACGGTGGTCAACGACGTGAGCGCGCGCGACGTCCAGGTGCGCCACCAGCAGTGGATGCTCGGCAAGAGCTTCGACACCTTCTGCCCGATGGGCCCCTGGATCGTCACCGCCGACGAGCTCGACGGGCGCGACACCCGCCTGCGCGGCTGGCTGCTGCCGCGCAACGGAGAGCCCGTGCTGCGCCAGGACGGCAGCACGCGCGACATGATCTTCGACATCCCCACGCTGATCGAAACCTGCTCGCGCGGGATCACGCTGCTGCCGGGCGATGTGATCGCCACCGGAACGCCGTCGGGCGTGGGCATGGGTCTGTCGCCGCCGCAATGGTTGCAGCCGGGCGACGCGTTTCGCATCGAGATCGATGGCATCGGCGCGATCGAGAACCGATTCGAGCTGGCCTGAAAAGGAGAGTGTCCGTGGCGCTTCACTGGATCGACAAGCTGGCGGTGGAAGACGATGGCGATGGCGACGCCGTCGTGTGCGTGCACGGCCTGGGCGGAAGCTCCAACACCTGGACGCCGCTGGCGCTTGGCGTACTGGCGCGCCACCGCGTGGTGCGCCTCGATCTGCCGGGCAGCGCACGCTCCCCGTACGGCGGCATGCCCCTCAGCATCGAACGCATGGCCGAGGCCGTCATGGCCGTCTGCACCCGGCTCGGCCTCACGCGCGTGCACCTGCTGGGTCACTCGATGGGGACGATCGTCTGCCAGCACGTGGCGGCGGCGCAGCCGAAACTGGTGCGCAGCATGGCGCTGTTCGGCCCGCTGATCGCCCCGCCCGACGCGGCCCGCACCGCCATCCGCGCGCGCGCTGCCAAGGCCCGCAGCGAAGGCGCTGCCGGCATGCAGGACATCGCGCAGACGCTGACCAACGGCGCCACTTCCGCAGACAGCCGGCAGCGAACCCCGGCAGTCGCCGCCTTCGTGCGCGAAAGCCTGATGCGCCAGGACCCCGAAGGCTACGCGCGCAGTTGCGAAGCGCTGGCGGATGCGCGAGCCGCGGCCCTGGAGCGCATCGTGGCGCCGACGCTGCTTTTGACTGGCGACGAAGACACGGTGGCACCGCCGCAAGCGGTGCGCGCCATGGCCGAGCGATTCGGCGCCCCCGCCGGGCCGGCGCGCGTGGTGGTGTTCAACCGCTGCGGGCACTGGACGCCGATCGAGCGGCCCGACGAATGCGCTCGCGAGCTGCGCGATTTCCTGGCCGGGCAGCGCTGAAACAAGGAGCATCGAAATGGCCGACGTCCTGTTCACCAATGTGCGCATCTTCGACGGCTCGGGCGATCCGCCCTACGCGGGCGAGGTGCTGGTCCAGGGCAACCGCATCGCCCGCGTGCAGCGCAGCGGCTACGGCGCCGCCCGCGTGCCGGTGATCGGCGTGACGACCGTCGACGGCGGCGGAGCCTTCCTCATGCCCGGCATGATCGAGGCGCACACGCACTTCTCGTGGAACGACCAGCCGAGCCTGGACGCCATCCAACGCATGCCGCCGGAGGAACACATCCTGTGGTGCGCCCAGGTGGCCGAACGCTACCTGGACATGGGCTGGACCTCCTGCGTGGGCGCCGCCTGTGCCAAGCCGCGCCTGGATGTGGTGATCCGCAACGCCATCGAAGACGGCACGATCGTCGGCCCACGCTATCTCGCGGCCAGCCAGGAGATCACCGTGCCCGGTGGCCTGGGTGACACCACCCAGCCACACCTGCCGCAATCGGAGTTCGCCTTCGGCGCAGTCGTCAGCGGCTCGGAGGAAATGCGCCGCTGCGTGCGCATGTTCTGCAAGTACGGGGTCGACTCGCTCAAGATCAACCTCTCGGGCGAATCCATCACCGGCATGTCCAGCGAGATGAGCCAGTTCACCGAAGCCGAGATCGCCACCTGCGTGGAGGAAGCCAAGGCCTGGGGCAAGCGGGTGGCGGCGCATGCGCGCTCGTGCTGGTCGATCAAGCAATGCGTCAAGCATGGCATCCAGGTGATCTACCACGCGAGCTTCACTGACGAGGAAGCGCTGGACATGCTGGAGGCCCACAAGAAGCAGCACTTCATCGCGCCGGGCCTGGCATGGTTGATCAACACCTGCCACAACGCCAGCGCCTACGGCATCACGCCCGAAGCCGCGCGCAAGATGGGCTACTTCCGCGAGCTCGAGGCCGCCATCGAAAGCATGAAGGCGCTGCGGCGGCGCGATGTCCGCATCCTGCCCGGCGGCGACTACGGCTTCGCATGGACGCCGCATGGCACCAACGCAAAGGACCTGCAGTACTTTGTCGAGTACGTCGGCATGTCGACCATGGAGGCGCTGTTGTCCGCCACCGCCTGGGGCGCGCCGATGATGAAGAGACCGCACGAACTCGGGCAGGTGCGCGACGGCTACCTCGCCGATCTGCTGCTGGTGGACGGCGATCCGCTGGCCGACATCACCGTGCTGCAGGACAAGGCACGCATCCTGGCCGTCATGAAAGACGGCGAGTTCCATCGCGCGCCGCCCGTCCGTGGCGGAATGCGCTCGCCAACGACGACCCGCTGGGCCGCCTGAGCAAGGAGAAAAGCGCCATGCAACAGGTCCTGTTCACCAACGTCCGCATCCTCGACGGCACCGGCAGCGCCCCCGTCGGCGGCAGTGTGCTGGTCGAGGGCAACCGCATTCGTCATGTGGGCCGCTCGGCCGGATCGATGTCGGGTTCGTCCAGCTCCAATGGCACGTTGGTCATCGACGGCGCGGGCGCCACGCTCATGCCCGGCATGTGCGAGGCGCACACGCACTTCTCGTGGAACGATGCCGCCACGCTGGCGGGCATCCAGCGCATGCCTTTGGAAGAGCACGTGCTGTGGTGCGCCAAGGTGGCACGGCGCTACCTGCAGGCCGGCTTCACGTCGTGCGTGGGCGCGGCCTGCGCCAAGCCGCGGCTGGACGTGGTGATCCGCAATGCCATCGACGCCGGGCAGATCCCCGGCCCGCGCTACCTGGCGGCCAGCCAGGAGATCACCGTGCCCGGCGGCCTGGGCGACGAGACGCTGCCGCACCTGCCCTTCCCCGAGTTCAGCTTCGGCGTGAACGTCAACGGCGCCGATGACATGCGCCGCGTGGTGCGCATGTTCCTCAAGTACGGCGTCGACTCGATCAAGCTCAACCTCTCGGGCGACAACTTCACGCCGCAGTCGCCGGCCGGCACCACCTGGATGACCGATGCCGAAGTGGCCACCGCCATGGAGGAAGTGCGCCTGCGCGGCAAGCGCGGCACCGCCCATGCGCGCTCGGCCGATTCGGTCAAGCAGGCGCTGCGCCACGGCATCGAAGTGATCTACCACGCCAGCTACACCGACGAGGAGACGCTGGACATGCTGGAGGCCGCGCGCGACAAGGTGTTCGTCGCGCCCGGCATCGCGATCCTCTACGCGATGCTGCACGAGGCGCATCCCTACGGCATCACCCACGAGATGGCGGTGGGCATGGGCTACCAGCATGAATGGGACGCTGCGCTCGAATCGCTCAAGGCCATGCACAAGCGCGGCGTGCGCATCCTGCCCGGCGGCGACTACGGCTTTGCGATGACCCCGCATTGCCAGAACGCGCGCGATCTGGAGTTCTTCGTGCGCTACCTGGGCTTCACGCCCTCCGAGGCCATCCGAAGCGCCACGCTTCTGGGCGGCCAGATCATGAAGCGCGGCGACGAACTCGGCCTGATCCGCGAAGGCTATCTGGCCGACCTGCTGCTGATCGACGGCGACCCGCTGGCCAACCTGGCGATCCTGCGCGAGCCGGACCGCATCCTGGCCGTGATGAAGGATGGCGTGTTCGCCAAGACACCGCCCATTGCCGAGCAGCGGCGCTGGGAGCGGGCTGCGGAACGGGTCGCCTGACGCGATGAGCCGCGTTCAACGCATCGCCCTTTGGCTGCTGATCGGCGGCCCGATCCTGGCGTTCTCGCTGTGGGCGCTGTTTGACAACGCGCGCTTGTTCGTCGTGACCATGCTCAACGGGCTGACGCTGGCGTCGCTGTACTTCATCGTCGCCAGCGGCTTCACCCTGGTGTTCGGTTTGATGCGCAACGTCAATCTCGCGCACGGATCGCTGTACCTCTTGGGCGGCTACGTGGCGTTCATCGTCTCCGAGCGAACTGGCTGGTGGCTGCTGGCGCTGGCGGCGGGCTTTGCGGCGGCGGCGCTGGCCGGCCTGTTGATCCAGATCTTCATCCTGCGCCGCATGCAGGGCCAGGACCTGCGCCAGACGCTGGTGACCATCGGCCTGTCCATCGTCATCGCCGACGTGCTCCTGTGGATCTTCACCGGGCAGGTCCACCAGATGGAGGCGCCCGAATGGCTGCAAGGCCCCATCCGCGGCCTGCCGCTCATCAATGCCTATGGCGCCTTCCGCCTGAGCCTGCTGGGGTTCGGGATCGTCATCGGCATCGGGCTGTGGTGGCTGCTCAACCGCACACGCGTCGGCGCCATGATCCGCGCCGGCGTGGATGACCGCGGCATGCTGGCGGCGGCCGGCGTCAACGTGAACCTGGTGTTCGCCATCACCTTCGCGCTGGGCGCGGGCCTCGCGGGCCTGGGGGGCGTGATCGGCGCGGTCGAACTGTCGATGGTGCCGGGCGAGGACACGCGGCTGCTGCTGGCCTCGCTCATCGTCGTGATCGTCGGCGGCATGGGCAGCGTGGTCGGCGCGGCGCTGGGCGCCGTCATCCTGGGGCTGGCGGAGACCTACGGGCTGGCCTATGCGCCCACCTACAGCGTGGTCTTCACCTTCGTCATCCTGATCCTGGTGCTGGCGTTCCGGCCGCGCGGCATCATGGGGAAAGCAGCATGAGCGCATCGCAATGGCGCCGCGCCATGAACACGCGGCAATCCGCATTGCCCGGCGTGCGCCCTCGTGGGCCGGGCATGCCGACCGGCACGCCCGGCAAGGCCGCCGCGCAGGCCACCGGCGCGCGGGCCTCGGCATGGCCCACGGTGCGCATCCGGCACGGCGTGGTGCTGGTCGTGGCGCTGCTGTTTCCCTTCGTGGCCACGCCCTTCTTCACCTTTCAGGTGGCGGCCCAGTCGCTCGTGCTGGGCCTGATCGCCCTGTCGCTCACCTTCCTGGGTGGCTACGGCGGCATGGTGTCGCTGGCACAGATGACGGTGGCCGGCATCGCCGGCTATGCGGTGGCCGTGCTGGGCACCAGCAGCAGCGCGGAGATCAGCCTGGGCTGGCCCTGGTGGCTGGCGGTGCCGTTCGCGGTGCTGATCGCGATCGTGGCCGCCACGCTGATCGGCTGGCTGTCGGTGCGCACCGAAGGCATCTACACGATCATGATCACGCTGGCGATCGGCGTGGCCTTCTACTACCTGGTGCTGCAGAACTACAGCGTGTTCAACGGCTTCCAGGGGCTGCGCGAGCTCAAGCCTCCCACCGTGTTCGGCGTGAACTGGCGCGACCCGGTTCCCTTCTATTTCCTGTCTCTCGTCTGCGCGCTGGGCGGCTACGGCCTCGTCAAGTGGGTGGTGCGAGCGCCTTTCGGAATCGCGATGCAGGGCATTCGCGACAACCCGCGCCGCATGGCCGCACTGGGCTATCACGTGGTGGCACATCGGGTGGCCGCCTATGCGCTGGCCGGGCTGCTCGCGGCCGTCGGCGGCGTGCTGCTGGCCTGGTACAACGGCCTGATGTCGCCCGGCTCGGTGGGCACCAGCTGGCTGATCAACATCCTCGTCATTGCCGTGCTGGGTGGCATGCGCCATCCCATCGGGGCGTTCATCGGCGCGATCCTGTTCGTGCTGCTGCAGACCTTTGCCATCGACCTGGTGGACCGCGAGCGCTTCAACCTGGTCATCGGCGGCGTATTCCTATTCATCGTCTTGTGTTCCCCCGATGGCCTGCTGGGCCTGTGGACGTGGGCTCGCTCACGCCTGCGGCCCAGGAAAGCCCTGCCTTCACCAACCACAAGGAGACAAGCGTGAACATGAAGAGGACGTTGAAGCATTCCCTGGTGGCCATTGCCGCCGCCACTGCCGTCGGCGGCGCCTGGGCGCAGGCCGGGCAGCCGGTCAAGATCGGACTGCTGGCCACCCTGGAGGGGCCGTTCGCCGCCGGCGGCGCGGACGGCATGCGCGGCGCGGAGCTTGCCGTCAAGCAGCGCGGCGGCGAAGTTGCCGGCCGCAAGATCGAGATCATCAAGGCCAGCTCCGACGCCAAGCCGGATGTGGCCGTCAACGCCACCCGCAAGCTGGTGGAACAGGACAAGGTCGACATCATGGTCGGCCCGCTGTCCGGGGGCGAAGGCATCGCCGTCAAGGACTACTCCAAGACGCAGCCGAACGTGACCTTCATCAACGGCGCCTCGGGCGCGCAGGCCACGACGCTGAGCAACCCCAGCCCCAACTTCTTCCGCTTCAACACCGAGGGTGCGCAATGGATGGTGGGCCTGGGCCAGGCGGCTTTGGACAAGGGCTACAAGCGCGTGATGGTCATTGCCGAGGACTACGCCTTCCCCTATTCGCAGGTGCAGGGCTTCATGGCCGAGTACTGTGCCAAGGGCGGCAAGGTGCCTGTGAAAGCCTGGGTGCCGCTGGGCGGCAAGGACTACAGCTCGGTCATCGCACGCATCCCGAAAGACGTCGATGCGCTGCTGGTGGTGCTGGGCGGCGCCGACGCGGTGAACTTCCTCACGCAGTATGAGAACGCCGGCGGTGACAAGCCGATGCTGGGCGGCTCCATCACCGTCAGCCAGGACGTTCTCAACTATCGCGGCAAGCGTCGGGACTCGCTGGTCGGCACGCTGTCGGCCGGCCCGGTGGCCGACAGCTACGACGGCGCCGAATGGAAGGCCTTCGTGGCCGACTACCAGAAGAACTACCCGGTCTCTGCCGGCGGCTTTCCCAGCCCCAGCCTGTTCGCCTACGTGTACTACGTGAACATGAAGGCGGCGCTGGACGGGCTCGATGCCGTCAAGGGCGACCTGTCGGGCGGGCAGGCCAAGTACCGCGAGGCGTTGCAGAAGATGGTGCTCAAGACGCCCACCGGCGACGTGAAGCTGGACGCCAACCGTCAAGCCATCGGCAGCACTTTCGTGACCGAGGTGGTCAAGGACAGCAAGGGCGAGTTGACCACCAAGGTGGCCAAGAAGGTCGACAACATCGACCAGATGCTGGGGATGAAGAAGGAAGACTTCCAGATGGGGACGCGCGACGTTCCTGCGTGCCCATGATCCACCCCCAGGCCGCACGTGCTTCGCAGGTCCCGCCCATCCCATCGAGTGCCGGCATGCGGTGGGTGAGCCAACGGAGCGCGTCCTGATGGCGACCGTCACGCCGCTGCGCGGCGCGGGCGCGCGCGCTGGCGCCCGCCCGTCGGGTGGTGCCAGCGCGCTCGCGACGGGCGATGCGCTCACCCTCGAAGGGGTGACGCGCGCGTTCGGCGCCCTGCGCGCGGTGGACGACGTGAGCTTCTCGGTGGCGGCGGGCGAGCACTATGCCGTGCTCGGCTCGAACGGAGCGGGCAAGACCACCCTGTTCAACGCCATCACCGGCGACTTTCCGCCCACCTCGGGGCGCATCCGGTTCTTCGGCGAAGACATCACCGACCTGCCGCCGCACGAGCGCATCCGCAAGGGGCTGCGGCGCACCTACCAGTCGTCGCTGCTGTTTCGCGAACTGACCGTGCGCGACAACCTCTTCCTGGCCGTGCGCGGCGTGGCCAACGGCCGGTTCAGCATGCGGCGGCCGGGGCCGATGCATGCCTCCACCCTGGCCACCGACGAACTGCTGGAACGCGCCCGCCTCTCGCACATCGCCGACGAACCGGTGGCCAACCTGGCGCACGGCCAGCAGCGGCAACTGGAGATCGGCATGGCCCTGGCCGGGGCGCCCAGGCTCATCCTGTTCGACGAACCGGCGGCGGGCCTGTCACCGGCCGAGCGGCGCGAACTGGTGGCGCTGCTGCGCGCCCTGCCCACCCACATGAGCTTCGTCATCATCGAGCACGACCTGGACATCGCGCTGCGCGTGTCCAGCCGCGTCACCGTCATGCACAACGGCCGCGTGCTGCGTACCGGCACGCCCGGCGAGATCGAGAACGACGCCCAGGTGCAGGCGATCTACATGGGAGGACACCACTGATGGCGCGCGACGCTCGCAACGCCGACCGTCGGCCGGAGCCCGACCAGCCGGGTCAACCCCTGCTGCAGGTCGACGGGCTGGACGTGTATTACGGCCGCGCCCACGCATTGCAGGCCGTGGGGCTGTCGCTCGAACGCGGCGTGCTGGGCATCGTCGGGCGCAACGGCATGGGCAAGACCACCTTGTGCAACGCCATCTGCGGCCTGCTGCCCGCCCAGTGCCGGACCAGCGGCAGCGTGCGCCTGTACGGTGAAGAGATGCTGGGCCTGCCGCCCGAGCGCATCACGCGCCACGGCATCGCCTACGTGCCACAGGGTCGGCGCGTGTGGCCTTCGCTCACGGTGGACGAAACGCTGCGGCTGGTTGCCGCCAAGCGGCGCGACGTCGACCGCATCTACACCATGTTCCCGCGCCTGGCCGAACGCAAGGGCAACGGCGGCGCGCAGCTTTCCGGCGGCGAGCAGCAGATGCTGGCGATCGGCCGCGCATTGCTGCTGCAGCCGCGCCTGCTGGTCATGGACGAGCCGACCGAAGGGCTGGCGCCAGTCATCGTCGAGCAGGTGGCGCAGTCGCTGCGGCAACTGGCGGCCGAGGGCCGCATCGGCGTGCTGCTGATCGAACAGAACCTGGGCGTGGCCATCGAGGTGGCGGACCGCATCGGCGTCATGGTCAACGGCCGCATCGCCCAATTGCTGCCGGCTGCCGAACTCGGCGCCGACCGCGCCCTGCAGGAGCGCCTGCTCGGCGTGCGCGCCTTGGGCGAGGACGAACCCGAGCCCGAGCCGACCACCTCGCAAGCAGAAGCACCGTCGACGGTGCTGCGCGTGGCGCGCCGGCATGGTGACAGCGGCCCATCGCTCGATGCGCTGCCGCGCACGGTGGTGGGCCTGAACCGTTGGAATGCCGGCGACACCGGCGCAGCCGTGACGGACATCGCGCGAGCGCCGATGCGTCCGGCGCAGCCCCCCGCACCGGTCGCGGCGCCAGCGCCCGCGCCCGCCCAAGTGCTCGAATTTCCCGTTGCCACCAGCAGCGACCGCGCGGCCTACGTGGCCGGCACCTTCGACACCAAGGGCCGCGAGCTGGCCTACCTCCGCCAGTGCCTGGAAAAGCTGGGCGTTCGCGTGGTGACGGTCGATCTGTCCACCAGCGGCAAGCCCTCGCCCGCGAGCGTGCATCCGCGCGAGGTGGCGCGCCACCATCCCGGCGGCGAAGCGGCGGTCTTCAGCGGCGACCGCGGCAGCGCGGTCACTGCGATGGCGATGGCCTTCGAGCGCTACGTACTCACGCGACGCGACCTGGGCGGGTTGATCTCGGCCGGCGGCTCCGGTGGCACCGCGCTGGCCACGCCCGCCATGCGGGCGCTGCCCATCGGATGCCCCAAGGTGATGGTCAGCACCATGGCCAGCGGCGACGTGCGCGCCTACGTGGGCCCCAGCGACATCTGCATGATGTATTCGGTGACCGACGTGCAGGGCATCAACCGCATCAGCGAGAAGGTGCTGGCCAATGCGGCGCATGCGCTGGCCGGCATGGTCACGCACCCGGTGTCGGGCCAGGAGACGCGCAAGAGCGCCCTGGGCCTGACCATGTTCGGCGTGACCACGCCGTGCGTGCAGGCCGTGACGAAGCAACTGGCCGACGACTACGACTGCCTGGTGTTCCATGCCACGGGCGTCGGTGGCCAGTCGATGGAAAAGCTGGCCGACTCCGGCCTGCTGGCCGGAGCGATCGATGTCTCCACCACCGAGGTGGCCGACGAGATCGTGGGCGGTGTGCTTTCCGCCGGCCCCGATCGGCTCGACGTCTTCGCGCGCCGCCCCCTGCCCTACGTCGGTTCGTGCGGCGCGCTGGACATGGCGAACTTCGGCGCCTGGGACGACGTGCCCGAGCGCTTTCGCGGCCGGCGCCTGTACCGCCACAACCCCAGCGTGACGCTGATGCGCACCACCGCCGAGGAATGCACCGCCATCGGCGCCTTCATCGCGCGCAAGCTCAATGCCATGGCAGGGCCGGTGCGGTTCCTCATTCCCGAAGGCGGGGTGTCGGCCATCGATCGCCCCGGACAACCCTTCCACGACCCGGACGCCGACCGCGCGCTGTTCGCGGCCATCGAATCGGGATTCCGCGCCGGCGGCAACCGCCGGCTGGTGCGGCTTCCCCTGCACATCAACGACGAAGCCTTTGCCGAGGCACTGGTGGCGGCCTGGCGCGAGATCGCGCCGTCGCCCGCCCACCGCGCCGGCGCCGAGGCCGCAAGGAGGTAACGCATGCCTGCATTTCCAAGACAAGAACTGCTGGCGCGCTTTCGCGCCAAGGTGGCATCGGGCCGGCCCCTGATCGGTGGTGGCGCCGGCACCGGCCTGTCGGCCAAATGCGAGGAAGCCGGTGGCATCGACCTGATCGTCATCTACAACTCCGGCCGCTACCGCATGGCCGGGCGCGGCTCGCTCGCGGGCCTGCTGGCCTACGGCAATGCCAACGAGATCGTGTGCGAGATGGCGCGCGAAGTGCTGCCCGTGGTGCGCAAGACGCCGGTGCTGGCCGGCGTGAACGGCACCGACCCCTTCATCGAGCCCGAGCGCTTTCTGCGCCGCCTGATCGACCTCGGCTTCTCCGGCGTCCAGAACTTCCCGACGGTCGGACTGATCGACGGCACCTTCCGCGCCAACCTGGAAGAGACTGGCATGAGCTATGGCCTGGAGGTGCAGATGATCGCTGCCGCCCATAAGCTCGACCTGCTCACCACGCCCTACGTCTTCAGCGAAGCCGACGCCCGGCAGATGGCCCGCGCCGGCGCCGACATCATCGTGTGCCACCTGGGGCTGACCACCGGCGGATCGATCGGTGCCGAGACGGCGCTCAAGCTGGCGGATTGCGTCGCGCCGATCCGTGCCTGGGCCGACGCCGCTCGCAGCATCAACCCGCAGGTGCTGGTGCTGTGCCACGGCGGTCCCATCGCCACGCCCGAAGACGCGCAATGGATTCTGGGCCAGTGCCCGGAATGCCACGGCTTTTACGGCGCCAGCTCCATGGAGCGCCTGCCCACCGAAATGGCGTTGACGGAAACCACGCGGCGCTTCACGCAGATCCAACCCATCCACGCTTCCCAAGGAGAGCCCTCATGACAGGCGCCCAATTCGGCAGCTTCATTCTTGGCCTGGTCGTCGTCGCCATCATCGTGGCGATCGCCGTCTGGCTGCTGCATTGGCTGTATCTGCGCAGCAGCAAGGAACGCGCATTCGTGCGCACCGGCCTAGGCGGGCAGAAGGTGGTGCTCGACGGCGGCGCCTTCGTGCTGCCCATCGTGCATGACGTGATCCCGGTGAACATGAACACGTTGCGGCTCGAAGTGGCACGCGGGCGCGAGAAGGCGCTCATCACCAAGGACCGCATGCGCGTGGACGTGATCGCCGAGTTCTACGTGCGCGTGGCCGCCGCACCCGATGCCGTGGCCGCCGCCGCGCAGACCCTGGGCCAGCGCACGCTGGAGCCGGAACAGCTCAAGGAACTGCTTGAAGGCAAGTTCGTCGATGCGCTGCGTACCGGCGCGGCCGAAATGACGATGGAAGAGCTGCACGAGCAACGCGCCAGCTACGTCAACCGGGTGCGCCAGGCGGTGGCGGGCGACCTGACCAAGAACGGGCTGGAGCTGGAAGCCGCATCGCTCACCCAGCTCGACCAGACCGGCATGGAGTACTTCAACCCCAGCAATGCCTTCGACGCCGAAGGTCTGACGCGCCTGACCGAGCAGATCGAGCGGCGCAAGAAGCAGCGCAACGACGTCGAGCAGGACACGCTGGTGGCCATCCGCAACAAGAATCTGGAGGCCGAGAAGCAGTCGCTCGAGATCGACCGCGACAGCGAGTACGCGCGCCTGTCGCAACAGCGGGAAGTGGAAATCGCCCGCGCCCGCCAGCGTGCCGAACTGACCAGCGAACGCGCCCAGCGCGAGCAGGATGCCGAGAGCGTGCAGATCTCCGCCAAGCTGGCCATCGAAGCGGCGCGCATCCGCTCCGAGCAATCGCTGGAGCAGGAGCGCATCACCAAGGAACGCACCTTGCAGTCGGCAGAGATCGAACGGCGCCAGGCGCTGGAGCTGGCCGAGCAGCAGCGCGCGATTGCCGTGGCGCGCGAGAGCAAGGCACAGAGCGAGGCGCAGGCCGCCGCGGAACAGGCGCGGGCCGCCGTCGTGGCCGCCGAAGAAAAGGTCTTCACCGCCCGCGAAGTCGAAGTGGCCGAGCGCCGCAAGTCCATCGACCTGATCGGTGCGGCTCAGGCCGCCGAACGCGAGTCGCTGCGCCTGACGGCCGCGGCGCAGGCCGAGCGGCAGGCGAGCGAAGACCGCGGCATGGCAGTCCGTGCGCAGGCCGAGGCCGATGCCGACGCCGAACGCATCAAGGCCATGGCCAACCGCGTGCGCGCCGAGATCGAGGCCGAGGCGGTGCGGATGATGAACGAGGCGCAGAACGTGCTGTCCAACGATGCCCGTGCTTCCGCGCTGCGCCTCAAGCTGGTCGAAAAAGCCGAGGCGATCATCCGCGAGTCGGTGCGACCTCTGGAGCGCATCGAAGGCATCAAGATCCTCCAGGTCGATGGTCTTGGCGGCGGCGGTGGTGGCGCGCATGGCGACATGGGCAACGCGGGCTTTGCCGACAACGTGGTGAACTCGGCGCTGCGCTTTCGTGCGCAAGCCCCGATCGTCGACCAGTTGCTGCGCGAGATCGGGCTGGAAGGCGGCGACATTCAGCGCCTGGTGGGTGCCTCCTCCGGCGCGACCAGCGCATTGCCACCCGGGCAGGCCAAGGCCGGCGGCAGCAAGGAATAGAGGGAGCACCCGGCATGGTACGTGTGTACGTTTCCAGCGTGATCGATGCGGGCGCGGATTCCGTGTGGGCCCGGGTCCGCGACTTCAACGGCCTGCCGCAATGGCATCCGGGCATTGCCGACAGCCGCATCGAGAACAGCGAACCGGCCGACAAGATCGGCTGTGTGCGGCATTTCCACACCCGCGACGGCGGCACCATCCGCGAGCGGCTGCTGGCCCTGTCGGACTATGAGTACAGCTGCACCTACGCCATCCTCGACAGCCCCATGGGCGTCGAGAACTACGTGGCCACGCTCAAGCTCACGCCGGTGACGGACGGGGGGCGCACCTTCGCCGAGTGGAGCGCCGAGTTCGATTGCGACGACGAGCGTGCGGCCGCGCTGTCGGAGCAGATTGGCGGCGGCGTGTTCCAGGGCGGCTTCGACGCGCTCAAGCGCCACTTCGGCGGGCGTCGCTGAGGCGGCGCCGAACGAGAAGGCTCCCGGCTCATGCTGCAAAGGGTTGTGCGTTCCACCGTCATCGACGCGCCGATCGAGCGCGTGTGGGCGGTGCTGCGCGATTTCAACAGCCATGACCAATGGCACGACGTGGTGGACCAAAGCCGCATCGAAGGCGGCGAATCGTCCGCGCAAGTGGGGTGCGTGCGCAACTTCACCCTCAAGGACGGCAACCACATCCGCGAGCAGCTCCTCGCGCTGTCCGACAGCGAGTACAAGTCCACCTACTGCATCGTCGAGGCCACGGTCCCGCTGCAACGATACGTCGCGACCGTCACCCTCAAGCCGGTGACCGACGGCAACCGCACCTTCTGGCACTGGGAATCGACCTTCGACACGCCCCCCGGCCGCGAGCGCGAACTGCGCGACATGGTGGCGCAGGGTGTGTACGAAGCCGGCTTTGCCAACCTGCGCCGTCATCTTCTGGGCGGGGCGCGGCACGCCCAGCCGCGCGAAGCCGCGGCCCCAACCGGCGAAGCGCTCACGGCGCGGCAGATCCGCTTGTCGTCGTACGGCGGCGCCGATCGCCTCACGCCGGCCGATGGCGAAGCGCCGCCGCCAGGCCCGGGACAGGTGCGCATCCGGCAACGCGTGGTGGGTGTGAACTTCATTGACGTCTACATGCGCCGAGGCTGGCTGCCCGGCCTGTTCCCCTTGCCCGGAACACTCGGCATGGAGGCGGCGGGCACGGTGCTCGACGTCGGCGAGGGCGTGAGCGGCCTGCTGAGCGGCGACCGCGTGGCGTATCTCTGGGGCCAGCCGGGCGCCTATTGCAACCTGCGCACGGTGCCCGCGGAACAAGTGCTGCGTCTGCCGCCCGAGGTCGAAGACGAGCAGGCCGCCGCGCTGTTGCTCAAGGGCCTGACGGCCGACTACCTGCTGCACGACCTCGGCCGTGTTCGTCCTGGCATGCGCGTTCTGGTGCATGCTGCCGCCGGCGGTGTCGGACTGCTGGTGAGCAGTTGGGCCCGCGCCCTGGGCGCGCAGGTGATGGGCACGGTGTCCAGCGAAGCCAAGGCGCGCATCGCGCGCGAGTTCGGCTGCGAGCAAGTCATCGTTTCGCCGGACTACCGCTTTGCGCAAGCCGCGCGCCAGCATTTCGGCGACGGCGCCGACCTGATCATCGACGGCCTGGGCGAAGCCGCGCGCGAGGAAAACCTCGCCGCCCTGGCCCGGTGCGGCCATTGGGTGAACCTGGGCCAGGCCAGCGGTCCGCTGGCGCCGATCGACCCCGATGCGCTGCTGGCCAAGTCGGCCACCTTCTCGCGGCCGGTGGTCTTCGACTACGTGGCCACGCGCGCTCAGCTCTCGGAGCGCGCCCAGCGACTGTGGCGCGCCCTGGCCGAAGGCCGCATCCGCGTGCCGCCCATCGAACGCTTTGCGCTCGACGCCGCCGCCCGGGCGCACGAGCGACTCGAATCACGCGGCAGCGCGGGGCCCCTGGTCCTGCTTGCCTGAGCTCCACATGCCCCAAGGACGCCAACCATGATCGTCGGACCGAACCACTTCACCGTCATCACCGAGAACCTCGAATCCACGCTCGACTACTACGTGGAACTGATCGGACTGCAGCCCGGCCCGCGGCCGGACCTCGGCTTTGACGGCGCCTGGCTCTACGCCGAGGGGCGCGCCATCCTGCACGTGTATGCGGACCGGCCCATTCCGCCGGGCGTGGCCGGCGTGATCGACCACATGGCCTTTACCGCGCGTGGCTTGAAGGAAACCAAGGCACGCTTCGACGCACGCGGCTGGAAGTACGACCTGCGCCAGCAGAAGGGATCGGGCACCTGGCAGCTGTTCAGCCACGACCCGAGCGGCGCCAAGGTGGAGCTCGACTTCGAGGCGAGCGAGACGCTCTGACGCCTCGACTCGCCTCGGCTCAGCGCTGCGCGTCGGGCGGAGTCGGCGGGCGCGCGTGATTGGCCAGGAGCAGCATCACGCCCGCCAGCACCACGCCAACCGCCAGCCATTCGAAGCGAGTCACCGTCTCGCCGCCCAGCCACATGCCCAGCAGCATCGCAATCACTGGATTGACGAACGAATAGCTTGCGGCCAGGCCGGCAGGCGCACGCGCCAGCAGCACCATGTAGGCATTGAAGGCCACGAGCGAGCCGAACACCACCAGGTAGATCCAGGCCCCGACGGCCTCGATGGCGAATGGCCACTGCAGGCGCTCGCCGCTGGCGGCGGCGAGCAGCATCAGCACCACGCCGCCGCAAAGCATCTCGCTGGCAAAGCCCATGGCGCCGGAGGCCAGCGGCAGGCTGCGCTGGCTGAGCACGCTGCCCAGGGACCACGCCGCACAGGCGATGCAGATGGCCAGCAGCCCCGCCGGCGAAGCCTGGAAGCCGCTGCCCTGCGTGAGCAGCAGCACCCCGATCAAGCCGACGACGATGCCCGCCGTTTCGAGGCGCGAAGGCCGGATGCCCCACAGGCGATTGAGCAGCGCGATCATCATCGGCAGCACGGCGATGAAGGCGACCACCAAACCGGAGCCCACCGTCAGTTCCGCATGGGCCACGCCGCCCATGCCGCCGCCCAGCATCAGCGCGCCGATCACCCAGGCGTGCAGCCACTGGCGGCGGTTCGGCCAAGGCGCGCCGCGCCAGCGCATCCAGGCGGCGAGCAACGCGCCGGCCACCAGGAAGCGCGAACCCATCTGCAAGAACGGCGGAAAGCTCGTCAGTGCCACCTTGATGGCCAGATAGGTCGAACCCCACACCAGCCAGGTGGCGGCGAGGCAAAGCCACAGAAGGGGCGACAGGCCCAGGCGGCCCGATGACCGAGGCGATTGCGGCGCCCGGGCCTTGGAAGCGACGAGAGTAGTTGGCGAAGACATGCCCTCATGGTATGAAGGCACCGTGCGCCGAGCCATGCGCAAATGCAGGCTCGGCAAGCGCCTGACCTTCAATTCAAAGGAGATTCACCGCCGTGGCCTTAGCCCTTGAACTCGACAGCTACGACACCCGCATCCTGTCGGAACTGCAGGCCGATGCGCGGCTCACCATGGCCGAACTGGGCCGGCGCGTGCACCTGAGCCAGCCCGCGGTGACCGAGCGCGTCCGCAAGCTGGATTCGGCCGGCGTCATCACCGGCTACCGCGCCACGGTGGACCTGGGGCAGTTGGGCTATGCGATCCGCGCGATCGTTCGCGTGGGCCGCGCCGAATACGCCCGCGTCGTCAAGCTGGTGCGCGAAACGCCGGAATGCATCAATGCCTACAACGTGACGGGCGACGACAGCTGGATCCTGGAGATCGCCGTGATCGACGTGGCGCACCTGGATGCCGTGGTCACCAAATTCTGCATCCTCACCGAGACGGCGACCTGCATCATCCTGAATCCGGCACGCGAGCATCAGCCCATGCTGCCGGCGCAGCGCAAGGATGTGAAGCCGCCGATCCGCAAGGTGCTCAATGCCTGAGGGCCTTCCGCCTGGGGCTGGCGAAGATGGCCGGCGGCGCGTACCCTGGGGCGCGGCAGGCACAGTGCCTCGCCGCCGAGCATGAACATCGACCTTGCCGCCCTGATCGCCGCGCTGATCCTGTCCGCCGTCTTCGCGCTCGGCGGTCAGCGCCTGCTCGAACAGTTCTGGCATCACAGAAAGTGGATCTCCGCGGCCGCCGGCGTTTCGGTGTCGTATGTGTTCGTCGACGTGCTGCCCGAACTGGCCGCCCAGAACGAGGCCATCGCGTCCTCCATCTCGAACGCGCTCTATGCCGACCAGCGCATCTACTTCCTGGCCCTGCTCTCCTTTGTCTTCTTCTACGGCCTGGAGCATCTGGTGCTCTCGCAGCGCGGCAACGCCCGCGCCGAAGGCAAGCCATCGCATGACGAAGCTGACGGCGTCTACTGGCTGCACCTGGGTGGCTTTGCCGCCTACTGCGCCCTGATCGGCTACCTGCTCGTCGAACGGGCCGAGCGCGGCGACGTGGCGCTGGCGGTGTATGTGGCGGCCATGGCGGTTCACTTCATCGTGGTGAACCACTCGCTCAGCGAGGAGCATGGCGCGGCCTACCTTCGGCATGGGCGCTGGCTGCTCTGCGCCAGCGTGCTGGTGGGACTGGGCCTGGGCATGCTCGTCACGCTGTCGGAAGTTGCGTTCGCACGCATGTTCGCCGTGCTGGCCGGCGGGGTGGTCATCACCAGCCTGCGCGCCGAACTGCCCGACGACCGCGAAGGCCGCTTCTGGCCGTTCTGCATCGGCGCAGTGCTCTTCGCGGTGGTCCTGATCCTGGCCTGAGCCCACGCAGCGCCCGCTGGTGGCGCGGCGCGATGGCAGAGTCAGTTCAGGGCGACAGGGCTGCTGCCCGCCAGCGCTGCGAATGCCTTGACCACTTCCGGCGGCGCCTGCACCAGTTCGACCAGCACGCCCTCGCCGGCGATCGGAAACTCGTCGCTGGCCTTGGGGTGCAGGAAGCAGATGTCGAAGCCAGCCGCACCCTTGCGGATGCCGCCGGGCGCAAAACGCACGCCATGCGCCGTCAGCCACTCGACGGCCACGGGAAGATCGTCGATCCACAGGCCGATGTGATTGAGCGGCGTGGTGTGCACGGCAGGCTTCTTTTCGGGATCGAGCGGCTGCATCAGATCGACCTCGACCTTGAACGGGCCCTCGCCGATGGCGCAGATGTCCTCGTCGACGTTCTCGCGCTCGCTGCGGAAATTGCCGGTCACTGCCAGGCCGAGCATGTCGACCCAGAGCTTGCGAAGGCGCAGCTTGTCGGGGCCGCCGATGGCGATCTGCTGCACGCCCAAGACCTTGAAGGGACGTGGAGTTTCGGTTGCGTTCATCTCAGCAGCATCCTTGATGTGATGGCGTGGCCTCTGAAGTGACCGTGGCCGTCGACGGCAGGCCGAGCTTGGCGAGCAGCTGCGCATCGGCTTCTACGTCGGGGTTGCCGGTCACGAGGAGCTTGTCGCCGTAGAAGATCGAGTTGGCCCCGGCCATGAAGCACAGCGCCTGCACGGCCTCACCCAGTTGCTGGCGACCTGCCGACAGGCGCACGCGCGCCTTGGGCATGGTGATGCGGGCCACGGCAATCACGCGCACGAAGTCGAGCGGGTCGATGGGGTCACTGTCGGCGAGCGGTGTGCCCGGCACGCGCACCAGGCTGTTGATGGGCACCGACTCGGGGTACGGATCGAGGTTGGCCAATTGCGCGATGAGCCCGGCGCGATGCGCGGGCGTCTCGCCCATGCCCACGATGCCGCCGCAACACACGCTGATCCCGGCAGCGCGCACGTGAGCCAGCGTGTCGAGCCGGTCCTGGTAAGTGCGCGTATCGACCACGTCGGTGTAGTACTCGGGCGCGGTGTCCAGGTTGTGGTTGTAGTAGTCCAGGCCTGCGTCCTTGAGCGCCTGGGCCTGGTGCGATTCCAGCATGCCCAGGGTGGCGCAAGTCTGCAGGCCGAGGCCCTTGACGGCTTCGACGAGCTCAGCCACTTTCTCGATGTCGCGATCCTTGGGCGCACGCCAGGCCGCACCCATGCAAAAACGCGATGCGCCCGCATCCTTGGCCGCCTGGGCGGCGCGCACGACTTCGTCGACCTCCATGAGCTTCTGCGCCTTCACGCCGGTGTCGAACTCGGCCGACTGCGGGCAGTAGCCGCAGTTCTCGGGGCATCCGCCGGTTTTCACCGACAGCAGCGTTGCCAGTTCGATGTCGCCTGCGGGCCAATGCTCGCGATGCACCACCTGCGCCTGGAACAACAGATCCATCAGCGGCTTGTCGAGCAGCATCTGAAGCGCTTCCACGGACCACCGCTGCGCGACAGGCGTGGCCACCGGCGCGGGGCGGTGCAGCTTGACAGGGGCCACGTGCGCAACTGCCTCGCTCATTCGAACTCCACGATCACCTGGTCGACCGCGAGGGACTCGCCCTTGCTCGCAACCACCTTGGCCACCACGCCGTCCTGAGCCGCGAAGAGCACGTTCTCCATCTTCATGGCTTCGATGACGGCGAGCTTCTCGCCCGCCATCACCTTCTGGCCGGGCTGAACCGCCACGTCCACCAGCAGGCCCGGCATCGGCGACATGAGGAACTTGGACAGATCCGGCGGCGCCTTGAAGGGCATGAGCTTGAGCAGCCTGGCTCCGAGCGGCGACAACACCGTCGCCTCGATCTGCGCGCCGTCGTGCGAGATGCGCAGCGCCAGCGGGTTCTTGCCAGCGCCACGTTCCACTTGCGCGACGAACGGCTGCCCATCCACGTGGCCCTGCACGCTCACGGCGCCGATCGGCGCGCGCGTGCTCATCTGGTAGGTCTTGCCATCGACCGTGACGGCACTGGAGCCGCTGCCCACCTCGTAGTCGGTGACCGAGACGTCGTGGTGGTGCTGGGTGCCGTCGGCATCCTGCGTGACGACGACGAACTGCTCGCCGATCTTCACGCCATGGCCTTCGAGCTGGCCGCTGATGCGAGAAGCGCGGGCACGGTAGCGCCGGTTCATGAAGGCCGCCAGCGCAATCAGGAAGCCGGGCTCGCGGTGCGGCACATCCTCGGCGTGGAAGCCGCCGGCATAGTGCTCCGCGATAAAGCCGGTGTTGAAGTCGCCTGCGACAAATTTGGGATGCGACAGCAGCGCGGCCTGGAACGGAATGTTGCTCGACACGCCGCGAATCACGAAGCCATTGAGCGCCTCGCGCATGCGGGCGATGGCATGCGCACGGTCGCGGCCGTGCACGATCAGCTTGGCGATCATCGAGTCGTAGTACATCGGGATCTCGCCGCCGTCGAAAACGCCCGTGTCCACGCGCACGCCATAGAGATGCTCGGTGTCGCCGGCGAACATGCTTTCCTTCGGCGGCTGGAAGCGGACCAGCCGTCCGGTGGAAGGCAGGAAGTTGCGGAACGGATCTTCCGCATTGATGCGGCACTCGATCGCCCAGCCGTTGCGCTTGACGTCCGCCTGCGCAAGCGGCAGCTTCTCGCCAGCCGCCACGCGGATCATCAACTCGACCAGATCCAGGCCGGTGATGCACTCGGTGACCGGGTGTTCCACCTGCAGGCGGGTGTTCATCTCCAGGAAGTAGAAGCCCTGGTCCTTGCCGACCACGAACTCCACCGTACCCGCACTTTGGTACTTGACGGCCTTCGCGAGCGCGACGGCCTGCTCACCCATGGCCTTGCGTGTTTCCTCGCTGATGAAGGGCGACGGCGCTTCCTCGATCACCTTCTGGTGCCGGCGCTGGATGGAGCACTCGCGCTCGTTCAGGTAGATGACGTTGCCGTGCGAATCGCCCAGCACCTGGATCTCGATGTGACGCGGCTCTTCGACGAATTTCTCGATGAAGACCCGGTCATCGCCGAAGCTGTTGCGCGCCTCGTTCTGGCAGGACGAGAAGCCCTCGAACGCTTCCTTGTCGTTGAAGGCCACGCGCAGGCCCTTGCCGCCGCCACCGGCGCTGGCCTTGATCATCACCGGATAGCCGATGTCCTTGGCGATCTGCACCGCCTGCTCGGGCGACTCGATGGCGTCGTTCCAGCCCGGAATGGTGTTGACCTTGGCTTCGCCGGCGAGCTTCTTGGAGGCGATCTTGTCGCCCATGGCGGCAATCGAATAGTGCTTGGGGCCGATGAAGGCAATGCCCTCTTCTTCCACCTTGCGTGCGAAGGCTTCGTTCTCGGACAGGAAGCCGTAGCCCGGGTGCACCGCCTCGGCGCCCGTCTTCTTGCAGGCCTCGATGATGCGGTCCATCTGCAGGTAGCTCTCGCGCGACGGCGCGGCGCCGATGTGCACGGCCTCGTCGGCCAACTCGACGTGGCGCGATTCCTTGTCGGCATCGGAATACACGGCCACCGTCTTGATGCCCATCTTGCGAGCCGTCTGGATGACTCGGCAGGCGATTTCGCCGCGGTTGGCGATCAGGATTTTCTTGAACATTGGTTTTCTCCGTACCGGGCCGCTCACTGGAGCCCGAGTTCCTGGCGCATCGCCTGGTTGCGCGCTTCGGCGCGTTGAAGGGCCGGCCGCGCTTCGAGCCGTTCGACGTAGGCCGAGAACGTCGGGGTCGCGTCGATCTGCTTGAAGCCGATCAGAAAGCGCAGCAGCCCGCCCAGCACCACATCGGCCATCGAGAACTCGTCGCCCAGGACGAACTGCCTGCCTGCGATCGCGCTGTCTGCGGCAGCCAGCATGGAGGCGTGATTGCCCCAGCCTGCAGAGATCTCCTTGACCTCCCAGCCGGAGTTCTTGGCCATGACGGCAGGCTCGACAACGCTCGGCGCGAAGAACGCCCAGCGCAGGTAGGTCCCGCGCTCGGGCGCATCGAGCGCCGGGGCCAGCCTCCCGGCCGCATAGCGGTCGGCCAGATACAGCGCGATTGCAGCCCCCTCCGTAATGACGACACCGCCATCGACCAGGGTGGGCAACTTGCCCATGGGATTGAGGGCCACAAGCTCCGGCCCCTTCTGCTCGCCTTTCATGATGTCGACGACCTTCAGCTTGTAGGGCACGCCGACCTCTTCGAGCGCCCAGAGCGTTCCCGCCGCGCGGGAATACGGGTGGTAGTAAAGATCAAGGGACATGACGTCGCTCCTTTGCGTGCTCAAAGCGGAATGTTTCCGTGCTTGCGCCAGGGGTTGTCGAGCTTCTTGTCGCGCAGCATGACCAGCGAGCGGCAGATGCGCTTGCGCGTCTCGTGCGGCAGGATCACGTCGTCGATGTAGCCGCGCGCGCCGGCGACGAAGGGGTTGGCAAAGCGCGCCTTGTATTCGGCCTCGCGCGCGGCCAGCTTGGCTGGGTCGTCCTTGTCCTGGCGGAAGATGATCTCCACCGCGCCCTTGGCGCCCATCACCGCGATCTCGGCCCGCGGCCATGCCAGGTTGACGTCGCCGCGCAAGTGCTTGGAGGCCATCACGTCGTAGGCGCCGCCATAGGCCTTGCGGGTGATGACGGTGATCTTGGGCACCGTGGCTTCGGCATACGCGTAGAGCAGCTTGGCGCCGTGCTTGATGATGCCGCCGTACTCCTGGCTCGTGCCGGGCATGAAGCCGGGCACGTCGACGAACGTGACGACCGGAATGTTGAACGCGTCGCAGAAGCGCACGAAGCGCGCGGCCTTGATGGAGCTCTTGATGTCCAGGCATCCGGCCAACACCAGCGGCTGGTTGGCCACGATGCCGACCGTCTGGCCGTCCATGCGGCCGAAACCGATCACGATGTTCTTCGCGTAGTCGGGCTGCAACTCGAAGAACTCGCCATCGTCCACCACCTTGACGATGAGTTCCTTCATGTCGTAGGGCTTGTTCGGGTTCTCCGGCACCAGCGTGTCGAGCGACATCTCCGGGCGATCGGCCGGATCGCCGCTGGGGCGCACTGGCGGCTTCTCGCGGTTGTTGAGCGGCAGGTAGTTGTACAGGCGCCGCAGCATCATGATGGCTTCGACGTCGTTCTCGAAGGCCATGTCGGCCACGCCGCTCTTGCTGGTGTGGGTGGAGGCACCACCCAGCTCCTCGGCCGTCACTTCCTCGTGCGTGACTGTCTTCACGACCTCGGGGCCGGTGACGAACATGTAGGAGCTGTCCTTGACCATGAAGATGAAGTCGGTCATGGCCGGCGAATACACGGCGCCGCCCGCGCAAGGGCCCATGATCATGCTGATCTGCGGCACGACGCCGGAGGCCATCACGTTGCGCTGGAACACCTCGGCATAGCCACCCAGCGACGCCACGCCTTCCTGGATGCGTGCGCCGCCGGAGTCGTTCAGGCCGATCACGGGTGCGCCGACCTTCATGGCCTGGTCCATCACCTTGCAGATCTTCTCGGCATGCGCCTCGGAGAGCGCGCCGCCGAACACGGTGAAGTCCTGCGAGAACACGAACACCAGGCGGCCGTTGATCATGCCGTAGCCGGTCACCACGCCGTCGCCGGGGATCTTGTTGTCCTCCATGCCGAAATCGGTGCAGCGATGCTCGACGAACATGTCCCACTCTTCGAAGGTGTTGTCGTCCAGCAGCAGCTCGATGCGCTCGCGGGCGGTGAGCTTGCCTTTGCCGTGCTGCGCGTCGATGCGCTTCTGGCCGCCCCCCTGGCGGGCCTGTTCGCGCCGCCGCTCGAGTTCGTCGATCAAGTCTTGCATGGTTGTCTTTCTGCGATGAGAGATGGAGATGAAATGTTGGAGGGCTTGCTGGATAGCCGCTCAGCCCGTGCGCGCCGCCGACAGCAGGCTGCGCGCCGCTGTCGATGCGGGAAGTTTTCCGTGGCTCACCTGCTCGACCATCTGCGGGAGCAGCTCTCGCACCTGCGGGTGATGGCGAAACGCCTGCTTGAGGCCCGCGTCGATGCGTTCCCACATCCATGCCAGCGCCTGCTTCTGGCGACGCAAGGCCAGCCGGCCGTTGGCCGTCTGGAGTTCTCGAAAGCGCGACACGGCCTGCCAGAACGCATCGATGCCGACACCGCCCAGCGCGCTGATCTGCAGCACCTGCGGCACCCACTGCGCCAGCACCTGGCCATGGGCATCGCGCGCCATCGATGCATGGTCCGGATGTCCCTGATGGCCGAACAGGCGCAGGGCCGACGTGATCTGCGCCTGGGCGCGCGTGGCGGCATCTTTGTCGAGGTCGGCCTTGTTGATGACGACCAGGTCGGCCAGCTCCATCACGCCCTTCTTGATGGCCTGCAGGTCGTCGCCGGCATTGGGCAGTTGCAGCAGGACGAACATGTCGGTCATGCCCGAGACGGCGGTTTCGGACTGGCCGACGCCCACGGTCTCGACGATGACGATGTCGTAGCCGGCAGCCTCGCACACGAGCATGGCTTCGCGCGTCTTCTCGGCCACGCCGCCCAGCGTGCCGCTCGATGGGCTGGGGCGGATGTAGGCCCGCTCATGCACCGACAGCCGCTCCATGCGTGTCTTGTCGCCCAGGATGGAGCCACCCGAGACGCTGGACGACGGATCGATCGTCAACACCGCCACGCGATGCCCACGCTCGATCAGGAACAGGCCGAGCGTTTCGATGAAGGTCGACTTGCCCACGCCGGGCACGCCGGAGATGCCCAGCCGGAACGACTGGCCGGTGCGCGGCAGCAAGGCCGTGAGCAGTTCGTCGGCCTGCGCACGATGGTCCTCGCGCGTCGATTCGAGCAGCGTGATCGCCTTGGCAATGGCGCGGCGCTGCGGCAGCCCTTCGGTGCCGACGATCGACTCGAAGGTGACGGGAGCTTTCGCCACCTCAGGCCGCCGTGGCGCTGCGGATCTGCTCCAGCACGTCCTTGGCACTTGCGGGGATCGGGGTACCCGGCCCGTAGATGCCCTTGACGCCGGCCTCGTAGAGGAAGTCGTAGTCCTGCCGTGGAATCACGCCGCCGACGAACACGATGATGTCGTCGGCACCCTGCTTCTTGAGCTCGGCAATGATCGCCGGCACCAGGGTCTTGTGGCCGGCCGCCAGGGTCGAGACACCGACGGCATGAACGTCGTTCTCGATCGCCTGTCGCGCGCATTCCTCCGGCGTCTGGAACAGCGGCCCCATGTCCACGTCGAAGCCCAGGTCGGCGAAGGCCGTGGCCACCACCTTGGCGCCGCGGTCGTGGCCGTCCTGGCCCAGCTTGGAGATCATCACGCGCGGCCGGCGGCCCTGCGCCTCGGCGAACTCGTCGATCTCTTTCTTGAGTTGTTCCCAGCCTTCGGCCGAGTCATAAGCGGCAGCGTACACACCGGTCACCTTTTGCGTGTCGGCCCGATGGCGGCCGAATGTCTTTTCCAATGCGTCGGAGACTTCGCCCACGGTGGCGCGCAAGCGGATGGCGTCGATGGCCAAACCCAGCAGGTTGCCAGTGCCGCTGTCGGCGGCCTCCGTCAGCGCATCGAGCGCACCGCGAACCTTGGCATCGTCGCGCGTCGCCCGGATTTTCCTGAGGCGCTCGACCTGCTGATCGCGCACCTTCATGTTGTCGACTTCCAGGGTGTCGACCGCGTCTTCGCTCTTGAGCTTGTACTTGTTGACCCCGACGATCACGTCCTGCCCGGAATCGATGCGCGCCTGCTTCTCGGCCGCGGCCGCCTCGATCTTGAGCTTGGCCCAGCCCGAATCGACGGCCTTGGTCATGCCGCCCATGGCTTCGACTTCCTGGATGATCTCCCAGGCCTTGTCCGCCATGTCCTGCGTCAGGCGTTCCATCATGTAGCTGCCCGCCCAGGGATCGATCACGTTGGTGATGTGGGTCTCTTCCTGGATGATGAGCTGCGTGTTTCGCGCGATGCGGGCCGAGAACTCGGACGGCAGCGCGATGGCCTCGTCCAGCGCGTTGGTGTGCAGGCTCTGCGTGCCGCCGAACACCGCGGCCATGGCTTCGATGGTGGTGCGCACGACGTTGTTGTACGGGTCCTGCTCGGTGAGCGACCAGCCCGAGGTCTGGCAGTGCGTGCGCAGCATCAGGCTCTTGGCCTTCTTGGGGTTGAACTCCTTCATGATGCGGCACCACAGGAGGCGCGCGGCGCGCATCTTGGCCACTTCGAGATAGAAGTTCATGCCGATCGCCCAGAAGAACGACAGGCGTCCGGCGAAGTCGTCCACGTCCAGGCCCTTGGCCAGGGCCGTCTTCACATACTCCCGGCCATCGGCCAGCGTGAAAGCGAGCTCCAGCGCCTGGTTGGCGCCGGCTTCCTGCATGTGATAGCCGGAGATGGAGATCGAGTTGAACTTCGGCATGTGGCGCGAGGTGTACTCGATGATGTCGCCCACGATCCGCATGCTGGGCTCGGGCGGGTAGATGTAGGTGTTGCGGACCATGAACTCCTTGAGGATGTCGTTCTGGATGGTCCCCGACAGCTGTTCCTGCGAAACGCCCTGCTCCTCGGCCGCGACCACATAGCCGGCCAGCACCGGCAGCACAGCGCCGTTCATGGTCATGGAGACGCTCACCTTGTCCAGCGGAATGCCGTCGAACAGGATCTTCATGTCTTCGACGCTGTCGATCGCCACGCCCGCCTTGCCGACGTCGCCGGTCACGCGCGGGTGGTCGCTGTCGTAGCCGCGGTGGGTGGCCAGGTCGAAGGCCACCGACACGCCCTGACCGCCCGCCGCCAGCGCCTTGCGATAGAAGGCGTTGGATTCCTCGGCGGTGGAGAAGCCGGCGTACTGTCGGATCGTCCACGGGCGCACCGAATACATGGTGGCCTGCGGCCCGCGCAGGTAGGGCTCGAAGCCGGGCAGCGTGTCTGCGTACTTCAAGCCTTCGAGGTCGGCGCAGGTGTAGAGCGGCTTGACCGATATGCCGTCGGGCGTGACCCAGTTGAGCGCCTCCACGTTGCCGCCCGGTGCGGACTTGGCCGCGGCCTTGGTCCAGTCGTCGAGGCTGGCGGATTGAAATTGCGGTTCGGATTTGCTCATGACACGGGCCCGCGCTCAGGCGGCAAAAAGGTGTTTGGGGTTTGCGCGGAGTTTTGACCATTCCGGCGGCAAGCCGTAGTCTATCTCAAACATAATTATAAATTCATAGTTTCGAATGACATACAATTCGTCGATGTCTGCCCTCACCCTTGCCCCACGAGCGCTCTATGAAGAAGTGGCGGAGTTGCTGCGCCAGCGCATCTTCAGCCGCGAGCTGGAGCCCGGAAGCTGGATCGACGAGCTGAAGCTGGCCGAGGAATACGGCATCAGCCGAACGCCTCTGCGAGAAGCTTTGAAGGTGCTGGCGACCGAGGGGCTGGTGACCATGAAGGTGCGGCGCGGCGCCTACGTCACCGAGGTTTCAGACAAAGACCTCGCCGACGTCTATCACCTGCTCAGCCTGCTCGAGAGCGACGCCGCCGCGGTGACGGCCGAACGCGCCACCGACGCGCAGATGGTCGATCTGGAAGCCATCCACGCCGAACTGGAATCGGCCGCTCGGCCCGGCCATGTGGACCGCGACCTGTTCTTCGGCATCAACGAGCGCTTTCACATGAAGCTGCTGGCGCTGGCCGACAACCGCTGGCGCGACCAGATGGTGGCGGACCTGCGCAAGGTCATGAAGCTCAACCGCCAGAATTCGCTGCTCAAAAGCGGGCGGATCGAGGAATCACTGGCTGAGCATCGGGCGCTGATGGCCGCGCTCAAGGCGCGCGACCCGAAGGCCGCGGCGCAGCAGATGCGACTGCATTTCGCCAACGGCCTGGAGGCGGCGGGCTAGGCCCGCACCTCCTGCGCCGCTCGGGCGCGGCAGCGCTTGGCCGACAGGGCCTAGTCGCCTCGGCAGGTCAGGCCGATGGAACTCACCGCGCCATTGGCGCGCCCGATGACGCCGTGAGCGGGCCGACCGGAATCGCAAACGACGCCGGGGTTTTCGCCGCCCCCATTGCCGCCGAACCCAGCCAGAACAGTCGTGGCGCCGCTCACCCGTCCCGCGGATACGAGCGGCTGGCACGTCGGCGCGAGACGGTCGACGAGCCATCCGCTCCGACTGACAAAGCCGCTGACGGCCTGCCCGCTTGGGCAAAGACGCGCCACCATGTTGCCGTTCAGGCTACCCGCGGCGCCGCGTGCCATCGGGTCGGAGGTCCACTTGCCCTCGGCATCGACCTTCACGCACAGCGGACTCAGCCGATCCAGCACCCAGCCAGCGGCGCCACTCACCCCCGCCAGAACTTCGTCGCTTTGGCAGGAAAGGCTGAAGGCGGGTCCGGGTTCACCGCCGGCGGCGCCATGCGTGATCGTGTTCGACGTGGCAAAGAACGGGAACGCGTTCGCGCGGTCCTCGCTGCGGCACAGGAGGCCGACGGCGTCGACCATTCCACCGGATCTGCCGTACAGGCCCCGTCCAACGCCGCCGAGTCCGCAGGACCGCAAGGCGCGCTGGACGCCGCCGCCTCCGCCAACGGATGCCAATGGCGTCGGAATCCCGCTCGTTTGCTGAATGGTCACCAACGGGCTGCAAGACATCTGGAGGTTGTAGACCAGGTTCGACGAGCGGCCGGACATGCCGGTGACACCGTAGTTGCGGGCACATGTTCGCGCAAACGCACCACCGCCAATGCCACCCGCCGCACCGCGGTTGACCGGCTCGCCCATCCAACGCCCGGCAGCGTCGACGCGCACGCATTGCGGCCCCACGCGATCGACGACTGCGCCGCTCGACCCATGAATGCCTACCAACGCCTCATCGGCGCTGCATTCAAGCGTGAAGGGGCTTCCTCCGGTGCCACCGATGGTTCCCGTCCAGTCCGCGCCGATGTTCTGCGGATTGCCTTCGTTCACCTGGATGATCTTGGCCATCGAAGGCACGCGGTTGGCATCGAGCACGAACAGCAGGTAGTAGCCCGGCGGAACGATCGCACCGTTGGTCGGCACGTGCGCCGTGATGGTGCTTCCCGTCTGCTGGTGTGCCAGCACGATGCGACGCTGGTCGAAACTGACCGAGTGCGTCACCGAACCCGCGCGGATCAACACCACCTGCGACATGTTGCCGCCAGCAACGCCCATCGTCAGCATCTGGCCTGGCGCGACGGTCTCGGTTGCGCTGATGATCTGCGGCCGAGGTGCGGCCCGTCCGGTGCTGTCGAACAGGTAGGAAGGCATGTAGCGTTCCGCGTTCGTGTTGGTCAACGGACCGGGCGCACCGCCGCCAGCCACGAGCACGGTGGCATCGGGCAAGAGCAACGCGATGGAGTGATAGAGCCGTGCGTGCGTGCCGACGGCGCCGCGGGTCCATTGGCCCGTCGACGGGTTCCAAAGCTCGGCACTGTTGTTGACGTTGACGAGCTTGTTGTCCTGCGAACTGCCGCCGGTCATCAGCACCCGGCCATCTGGAAGCACGGTTGCGGTTCCCCAGACCCGGTTGGTGGACGTCCTGGGCACCTCGACGAACGTCGGCGTCGGCTTGTTGATGGAGATTTTCATGACCCGGTTGGTTTGCGCCCCCACCTGCAGAACCTCGCCCGGCGTGTACATCGCGGCGCCGGAAGCGCTGGACACGAAATCGGACACCAGATTCGTCTGGCGCTGTACATAGCCACCGTCACGCGGATCGATCGTGTAGGACCGACCGACGACATCGAATCCGAAGATTCGGTTGTCCGACGTGAGGAAGTTGCGCGGGTAGAAATAGTCGAACGGGGTGGTGTCCGCACCGTTCAGAAAGGTAAAGGTGCCGTTCTTCTCCCGCACTTCCGGCCGGTCGGTGCCACCGCTGCCGCCATTGATGAAAATGCGCGAATCGGCCATGGTCGTCACCGTGCCGTACCAGCGTGGGCGGTTCAGGTTGTTTCCCGGGCGCAGTGTCTTGGCGCTGCTCGAAAGAATGACCGAGTTGTTGTTGCCCGAGTTGGTGGTATGGCCGTTGACAAAGTTGTCGCCGCCGGCGAGGAAGAGTTCGCCCGCGCCGGGAATCAAGGTCTGCGCATTGCAGAACAAGTCTGTGCTGGTCGTGTTGGGCAACGTCATGTGGCCGACGTCGAGATCTGCCGCGTCGGAATCCCAGAGGTCATAGATGAACCGGCCGGTCTGCTGACCGTTGGCGTTGGTGCCGTAGGTCGCGACCCGACCGTCGGGCATCAACGACGCGTGGATGGCGATCAATGGCCAGCTTCGGGGAGTGGTCCAAGCGCCCTGAGTGGCGGCTTGCGGGCCATAGCTGGGAACGACGGCCATCCGCAGGGAAGGCCCACGGCTCGACTGCACGGCCGGCTCGATGGGCGCCGCCCAAAGATGCTCGGCGAGCCAATTGGAAACGTTGTCCAGCATGTCGCCCTCGGGCGATCTGCCAACGGGCTCCTTGCGGGTGGTGACATCGTCGCTTTCTGCCGACGGGCTCTCGATGCTGCTGGCGACGCCTTCAGAACCGGCAATGGCGCTTTCGGTTCGCGAAGACCCGCCCTGCTCCTTTTGCAGCGTGGCTTCGCTGCCACCGTTGCCGCTGCTGACGCTGCCGGCACTCGTGCCGCTGCCAGAAGGATTGCTCGAAGCAGCTGGTCCGCGGTTGTCGCTCCCGCCGCCGCACGCGGCCAGCAAGGAGGTCACCAGAATGGCTGACGCTGCGGCACGGGAGTGCCGAGGTACTCGATTGGGTTTCATTTTTATTCCGTCCCTGATTCACTTGAACTCTCGATTCGTTAATCGCGATGCATGAAGCACGCGACCCGCGCAACCGAGCCGACGGAATGGTGACATGCGCAAGCGCAGCGCTCTTGATGTTTGAAGCCAAACGTGGCGCAGATCAGACGCGGGTGTGCGTCCACTTTGTCAATCGCCGAAGGACTCTGTCACCGGTGCTAGCCCTTGCGCTACGCTCGGCTGCGCCATCGCGCACAGGAGACAAGGGGAGCGAATGCCAACTACAAAGATCGCATTGAAAACACAGCCTTCAGCGACCGCCGAGATGCCGCATCTGCGGCGAACGCTACAGGCGCGTCACCTGACGATGATCGCCATCGGCGGCGCCATCGGCACCGGCTTGTTCGTGGGCTCGGGCAGCACGATCGCCCAAGCGGGGCCCGGCGGCGCCGTGCTTGCCTACCTCGTGATCGGGCTCATGGTCTATTTCCTCATGACCAGCCTGGGCGAGTTGGCGGCCTACATGCCCGTCTCCGGTTCGTTCGCCACCTACGCGCGCCTTTACGTCGACGACGGCTTCGGCTTCGCGGTGGGCTGGAACTACTGGTTCACCTGGGCGATCACCATCGCCGTGGAGCTGGCGGCGGCGCAACTGGTCATGGCCTACTGGTTCCCGGACACGCCCGGCTGGCTGTGGAGCGCCCTGTTCCTGGGGATCATGTTCCTGCTCAACGCGATCTCGGTGCGCGGCTTCGGCGAAGCCGAGTACTGGTTCTCTCTGGTCAAGGTCATCACGGTCGTCGTGTTCATCGCCCTCGGCTGCCTGATGATCTTCGGCATCATGCGCGGTGGGCCCGTGGGCGGCATGTCTGCGGCCCTTCATAACTTGACGGTGGGCGACGCGCCCTTTGCCGGAGGTCTGTCCGCCATGATCGGCGTGGCGATGATCGCCGGGTTCTCATTCCAGGGCACCGAGCTCATCGGCGTCGCCGCGGGGGAGTCGGCCGATCCAGGGCGCAACATTCCGCGTGCGGTCAAGCAGGTGTTCTGGCGGATCCTGCTGTTCTACGTGCTGGCCATCGCCATCATCGGACTGCTGGTCCCCTACACCGACCCGAGCCTGCTCAAGAGCGACGTCCAGTCCATCAGCGTCAGTCCGTTCGCACTGGTGTTTCGCAACGCCGGCCTGGCGCTGGCGGCCGGTGTGATGAACGCGGTCATCCTGACGGCCGTGCTTTCGGCCGGTAACTCGGGCATGTATGCGTCCACGCGCATGCTCTACAACCTCGCCGTCGAGGGACGCGCTCCGCGCATCTTCTCTCGCCTGTCCAGCGGGGGCGTGCCGCTGGTCGCGCTTCTGGCCACGACCGCCGTGGGCGCGCTTTGCTTTCTCACATCGATGTTCGAAAGCCAGAGCACGTATCTGTGGCTGCTGAACCTCTCGGGCATGACAGGCTTCATCGCCTGGCTGGGCATCGCCATCAGCCACTACCGGTTTCGCAAGGGCTTCGTCGCTCAAGGGCGCGACCTGGGCGAACTGCCTTACCGCTCCCCCTTCTTCCCCTTTGGGCCGCTGTTCGCCTTTGCGCTGTGCATGATCGTCACCTTGGGGCAGAACTACCAGGCCTTCCTGGGCGACCGGATCGACTGGGCGGGTGTCGCGGCCACCTACATCGGCATTCCGATGTTCCTGGCCATGTGGCTCGGCTACCGGTGGCTCAAAGGCTCGCGGCTGGTGCCTTACGACAAGATGGTGTTCGGCCGCAGGGTGACCGAAGCTGCGCAGGAGCCTACGACGTAGCCTCGGCCAGGCTCGGGCGCGCGGCCGCCATCGCCATCACCTCGTGCGGCGGAAGGTGCTTGAGGCGATGGTCGCTCCACACCTGGCGCCAGCGGCGGGCACCCGGCAAGCCGTTGCGCAGACCCAGCATGTGGCGCGCGATCGAATACCACGAGGTGCCGTGCTCGGCCGCCTCGCGAACCATGTAGTCGCACATGGCGGCTTCCACGTCTTCGCGGGTCAGCTCGCGCTGTTCCTCGCCGAAGAACTCGGCGTCCCACTGAGCCAGCCACCAGGGGTTGTGATAAGCCTCGCGGCCGACCATCACGCCGTCGAGCAGGCGCAGTTGCTGCTGCACGGCATCGTTGTCGACGAAGCCGCCATTGATGGAGATGGTGAGGTGCGGAAACTCGTGCTTGAGGCGGTGCACCAGTTCGTAGCGCAGCGGCGGGATCTCGCGGTTCTCCTTGGGCGACAGCCCCTTCAGCCACGCGTTGCGCGCATGAACGATGAACGTGGTGCAGCCGGCATCGGCCACCCGCTGCACGAACTCGCGCACGAACTCGTAGCGCTCGATCTTGTCGATGCCGATGCGGTGCTTGACGGTGACCGGCAGCCGAGTCGCGCCGCCCATCGCCTTGACGCAGTCGGCCACCAGTTGCGGCTCGGCCATGAGGCAGGCGCCAAAAGCGCCGCGCTGCACCCGCTCGCTGGGACAGCCGCAGTTGAGATTGACCTCGTCATAACCCCATTGCTCGGCCAGTTGGGCGCAATGCGCCAGGTCGGCCGGCTCGCTGCCGCCCAACTGAAGCGCAACGGGATGCTCTTCAGTGTTGAAGCGCAGATGGCGCGGCACGTCGCCATGCAGCAGCGCCCCCGTCGTGACCATCTCGGTATAGAGCAAGGCACGGCGGCTGAGCAGGCGGTGGAAGTAGCGGCAGTGCCGGTCCGTCCAATCCATCATTGGAGCCACCGAAACTCGCCCCACGTAACTCGTTGATTTTACTTGATTCATGTCGATTGAATGGAGGCCAAAACCCACTATTCTTGAGGCCTCATACTCACGAGATACACACACGCAGTACATTTGCGAGGACCATTACATACACCCACACCTGTACTCACGTGGCATCTATCACCACCCTTCCATCTGGCAAGTTCAGGGTCACCGTCCGCCATCACACGACCGGCTTCTACAAGAACGGTTCCTTCGCCACCATGGCAGAAGCCCGTGCAGCAGCTGTCGCCTGGGACGCGGAAGCCCTGGCCGCCAAGACTGGCAACCTCAGGACCGTACCCAAGGGCGCCACTCTCAGCGACCTTATCGATCGCTATATAGAAGACACCCCCAAGACCTACGGCAGGTCTAAGCGCCTCTCGCTGGAACTTCTGAAGCGTGAACTTGGCAGCATCCAATTGTCCAAGCTTTCGGCGGTTGTGCTGAATGACTGGGTGGATAAGCGTCTGAAGGCTGGGGCTGGTGGCGTCACCGTAAGCATGTACCTGAGTGCCCTCTCGTCGGTGCTCAGCTTCGGTAAGCATGCTCGGCGCCTCAACATTGACGTTGACCTCGCCAAGAACGCTAGGAAAGCGATCACCTATCGAGGGATCACTACCAGGCCTGCTGAGCGCACACGCGAGCCCACCGCTGACGAACTTGCGAAGCTGTACGCCCATTGGGCCAGCAAGCCGCTGCTCAAGAACCCCATGGAGACGATCTGCAAGTTCGCCCTTGCATCGAGCATGCGCCTCGGAGAAATCGTCAACCTGAATGTGGAGGACTTCGATCCTGAGGCATCCACCATCTGGATCAGGTCACGCAAGCACCCTGACCCAAACATCAAGGCGACCAACGACCAGTTGGTTCCCCTCCTTCCAGATGCCTTGGCCATCGTCAAAGAGATGGTGGGCAAGCGGAAGAAGGGCAAGGTGTTCGAGGGCGCCACGCGGGTTGCAGTCAGTGCCTCGTTTACCAAGGCAGTGGCGGCATGCGGCATCAAGGACCTCCACTTCCACGACCTGCGCCATGCAGCCACCGCGCAGTTCTTCCGCGATGGCCTGGATATACCAACTGCGAGTCTTCTAACTGGTCATCGCGATTGGGCGATGCTCCGCCGATATACAAAAGTAACTCCAGCCGACGTGCTTGCGAAATACAAGCGCCAAAGCCGGCAGGATGAGTCGGCATAGGGCTCGCGGGACTCGGGCATCGCGACACGATCCAGGTTCACTCTTCAACAAGGACCTGGACATGACCGCCCCCGCCAAGCTCTCCCCTTCCCAAGCATCGATGAAGTCACGCAAGGCACGCCTCGCAGCCATGACGCCTGAAGAACTCGCTGCATGGCGGGCCTACCAATCTGAGGCCTCCATCCGTTCGCAGCGAAAGAAGGCAATCCTTAAACAGCTAGAAGAACTTTGCAATCAAGACTGACCGCAGCTGCAATTAAACAAAGCCCGCCATTGAGCGGGCTTTTTCTTTTCTGACTCACTGACAAAAACCCCTTTGGGGGGTTTTTGCCCTAATTCTGGCTGGAAGTGGGCAAGACAATATTCCAGACTCTTAAAGGAGTCTTTCCACTTAAGCCTCATCCCGAAAAAACATCAGCAACCCAATTCCACGCCTTCTTAAACGCGGAGCTATCAATAATGCTCAGGGTGCTGCGCAGCATCGACATGCACGCTGCGATTTTGACTACCGTGCCCGATGACTCTTTCATGTGTCGCCCGCCGTTTCGTGTTGACCTGAGTGAAACGATACGCGACCCGCAAGTGGCATTCGACCCGGGAATCCGGCTCCCTTCAAGATAGCAATGTGGACATCTCTGTTCACGGTAGTTTCTAAGTTGTTTCGCACTTGTAGAATCTACGAGCCCTAGAAGATGAGCGATAACTAACATAAGCCTTGAAGTGTTGGTGGATAGTGAAGATCATCTAGTGGGAGTTCTCGTGCTGCGCCACTAGTTGCCGTCCTTGTCGCTGTACTTGCGGAACTGGTAAAGCTCCTCGTGTACGGGCAGCGTCATTTTGATGATGATGATCTCGTGGTGTTCTGCATGGCGTTGATGCGGATCGTCGTCGTGCAGGTCGTCGAACATGAGCAGGACACATGCCACCAAAGAAGCCTGACCTGTCGAACCCAATCACCCAGGCTCGCCTGTAGTTTGAACGTGAAAACAAGAATTAACTTAGATCATCACTCTTAACAAAGCCACGTCGATTAACTTCGACGTGGCTTTTTAATTTGCTCAGTTAACACAATCTATTGATTTTCAAGACCGATAGCTTTTTTCTTGACGATCGAAGGGCGGCCTGATAGATTTGGCGCCATGAAAAAGCAACCATACATCTGCCCCACCTGCGGAGTGAACCACACTGACATTCTCCAAATTTCACAAGCTTTTCAAAGGCTTCAATCGGCGATCGAGCAGCATGACGTGAGAACTCATGTTGCAAAGGAAGCATTGAGTGAGATTGTTGCCTTGATCGCAAATAAAAGAACTGCTCACAAGCAGATTCGTGCCAAGTGAAAATCCTCATCCAAGACGGCAAGGCTTGGGTGAATGACGTAGAAGCCGAGCCGCTGTTCCCCGCAGGGGTCTGGCGTGCTGGCAGTGCCGTGGTCACCGTTCAGGTGACGACCTCCAGGCGTTGGGTCAAGGCCATCCTGGCCCAACAGTTCCGCCGCAACACAGGTGGCCGGCCTCCATCCCAATCAGCCGCTGACCTTGCCAAACGGGTCAACGAAGCCATGGCCCGCGGCCTCCAGCACATGGATGCCATCAGACAGGTGGCATCCAACTCAGGCCTGACTCCCACCGCAGTGAGGCTCAAGGTCCGTCGATACAACAGTCGCAGTTGATCGAAATGTTCGCACCCCCCGGGTAAGCGAACACCGCGCCCACGACAGTTTGGCTCGTGGACGACGCAACAGAAATCGCCAATTCGCTGGGATACCTGACAGAGCCGCAGCTGTTGGCTCTCACTGGAATTACTCAGACGACCGCGGCGAGGTGGAGGGCCTTGCGTAAAGGGCCTCCACACATCTTGGCAGGGAACAGCTTTCTTTACTCAAAAGTCACTGTCCAGACTTGGCTGGATGGGTTGTCACTCCACAAAGAAACGCTTGCCCCCAGCAATGAGGGAAAGCGAGTTAGCAAAGCACATCTTTTGTAAGAGGCAGCATGACATGGACATAGCAAGTAAACACGACTCCGTAAGGACAGCTGATGCTTTGGTCGTATCGAGGACGGCCTTTATTGAACATCTTCAAGCAGTCGACAAGGCTCTGAAGGTTTTTGTCGAAGCCGAAATGTTCAACATCAATACGACGAAATACCGCCGCAGGGAGCTCATCAATGTATCAAATCGATTCTCCCAACTGTATTGGGATTTGATGCACGAACTTGTTGAAGCCCGCGACCGCGGCATCTAGGCAACCAACGTCGCCACACACGATTGTGGCGGCCACTTTTTTGGAGCAGAGCCATGGCCAAAGGTAAGCGAGAAATGATTGCCCTAATCCGCTCACTCGGATTGAAATGCGAGCACATTGAATATAACGGCCGAACCCATTTGAGGGCTCAACTTCGTACGCCTGAGGGCAATATTTTCATTGCGACTTTCCCCAATTCGGCCAGCGATTTTCGTTCAAGGTCAAACCAGCGCGCAGATTTAAAGCGAAAGATCAAACAACTTGATGGAGCTTAGCAATGACTGGACTTACTAAACAAGAGGCAATTGAGTTGGGCTACCCCCACTACAACAGTGACGATCCCTGTCCAAAATGTGGAGGCGACAAATTCTATGTCAACGACAAGGGTTGCGTGACCTGCGAGAAAAAGCGCACAGAGCTTTACCGCCAATCGCTCCAGGAGCGCGATCGCAAATACACGCCTATGGAACGTGTTGAGTTGATTGCAGAAGCTGGTGGAATTGATGAACTGGAAATTGAACTCATCACCCAAGGGAACAAGAAGCTTGCTCTTGCTTGGCTGGTATTCAAGGCCACCAAGCTTAGGTACAAGTGCATTGGGGTATTTGATATGAGCCAGGACCCCAGGGCTCTCAAGCCATGGATGAAAGGACTGGAGGAAGCTTGGGGCTTTGCCGACGATGAAGAAACGGAGGACGACGATGCATGAGCTCTTTGAAAACGGCCAGTTGGACGAAGGCCCCCATTTTTGTCCGGACGATTGCCGCCATCCAGTTCTGATCTTGGTCCACGGTGTACCGCTCATGGTGGCCGTCGATCGGGACGGCAGGCCGGAGGTCGGCGTCCTTGCCTCAGACAGGGACAGCTACCTCCAAAGCTTCATGCCGCCTGAGAGCTACGCCCAGCTGCGCCGGCTGACTGTGCGATAGCTCGCCTGCTGCACTGATCCAGCGACACGCAGACCAGCCGGTAGACCTGCTCCATAGGTGGAACGGCGTGACTGCGTGTCGCTGGTCGGTGACTCTATGCGCCCAGGCGTTTCCTACCCCCTTAAAAGGACGACCACGGAGGCGGCCCGGTGGTCCCTGGGGACTCCGAAAGGACTTCAGAGGCATTGGGTACTGGTTGGGGTTTCGTCGCCCCTATCACACCGGTATTAGTACCTAGTGCTTTTTACTAGCTCAGGGAAACTTATCACCGGTCCACTCGTGATTAGTTTTTCTATTATGGATCTGTGTCCTCGCAAATAGAACCCCGACCTAATTGGATTTCCGCAATACCCAATAGGACATTACACGCTATGGATCATCTGACACACGGCCGCCGTTTGAACGCACGTTTTCGCGCGAAGATCCTTGGCCTTGACCCCGACGAGTTGGACTTTGAAGAAGCCGAGAAATTGCCGACCTTCTCAACCAATGGCTCGCAGAAGAGCGTAGAGATTACGGCATTGATCCGACTTCTTGAAAGGAAGTGGCAGGAAAAACAAACCGGTGCAAAGAAGAATGGAGGCAAGAAATGAAATCAGCAAGCGAAACCGTTTCCTATGTCACGGCCACTGCACTTGGAAAAATGTTTGATGCGCCTAAATCGGCTCAGCAAATCAATCAGCTGCTCGAGTTCAAAGGCTTCCACGTCAAAGGCGAAGATGGCAAGACATGGCAGCTCACCGCTAAAGGGGCAGAGGTCGGTGTCTTTGTCAAGATCGGCAACACTGGGATGATTAAGTGGAGCCCATCTGTGGCCGCCATGCTGGGTGCACGGAGCGCAGCCGCTACGAAGAAAGCGCGCCTTGGCCCTTTTGCAAAAAGGAAGGCGTGATGCCATACGTGAGCGAAAAACAAATTGGTCTGCTCATGGAGCCGCCACGCACTGTTAGCGAAGTCAATACCCTGCTGGTCGAGCAGGGTTATATCGAGAGGGAGCCTGGCACAGGTCAATGGGTTTTAACCAGCCTCGGTGCAAAACATGGCAGGCATGACCCATACGGTTTTCGTTGGCAGCGATCAATGAGCAAAAGGTTGCTCGGTGTGGAGGTGGGATAGGCCATGACTGAACCACACCCTTTAGTTGGGTCACATTTCCTGTCTCGCCAAGAAGATGGCCGGTTTCATTGGCAAGGGGACGTGGTCTCTGTTGTGGAAACAGAGAAGGGGCCAATGGCCTTATGCCAGCTTTACTCGTGGGTCGGAGGCTTTCCAACCAACAAAGTTCTTGTGTTTATCAGCGAGATGGGCTTTAACACCTATCTTTGGTTTTCAACAGCTGAAGACCGCAATGACTATTACTACCAACATTCGTAGAGGCAGTGTCGGCGTCCACTTGTAGAGAGATTTCTATAGGAAAAAAGCCGACACCGACCATGTGCGGTGGTCAGTGTCGGCGAGAGTGACTTTATTTCTTTAAGGAACCCTATTATGTCGCGTAGTAATACGTCTGTGGCAGAAATGTTCAAGCTCCCGAAACCTTATCTGTCTTTCACCATCGCAGCAAATACAACGGCGGTGGGTGTGGCGAAACGAGTCAATTCGATGCGTGAGCTTGTGACTCTAATCACAGCCGAGATTGTTTTGCCCAAGCGTTCCGACGGCGTTGTCAGCATTGGCGATATCAACCAAATAAAGAAAGAGCACATGACTCTGTTCATCCCAGCCAGGATGAAAAAGGGCAGTAACGGTAGCCGAACAGCCGCAGACGTCTCCACTTATGTTGCACTGACAAGTGACCACGATAGAGGGTCAGTGTCGTTCGATGATGCGGTGCGAATCCTTGGTGGATTTGTAGGCGTGGTTCACACGTCATCAAACCACACTGAGAAGCACCCTAAGTGGCATGGCATCCACATTTACTCGCGCCCCATGAAGCCTATTGAACAGCGTCGGTACAAGCGCCTGTTGAAACAGTGGGGAGACAAACCTGGAAATCACTTCCTTGGCTTACCGAAAGCTGAGAGTTCCAATGATTTGTTGGGCCTGTTTGTTGGGCAAATCCCAGGGTGGCCAAAGATGAAGATCCACTCGTGCCGTTCCGGCAGCTTCATCGATCAGTATCTCGACGGTCTTGTCAGCGCAGGACTGCTCGATGAAATCAGTGAAGATGAACTCAGTGGAGCAGGCATTGCTGGAGGGAAACTGCCAGAGGACTTTGACTTTGATGATGACGTCCAATTGGATGAGCGAGTCAATTCCACTACTCGCCAATGGATTGAAAACTTCGAGGGTTCAGGTCATCGCAAGCCTGATGGCGCGATTGATCGGTCGTCAGTCATCTCCGGAGTTGTTAAAGACCTGCTCCGTGCCGGTTATTCACAAGTCCAGGTTGCCAGTCTCCTGACTCGCGAAGCGTATGCCATTAGCGTGGCCATTGCCGGGAAGGCCGGACCCAAGGCAGATGATCGTTTAGGTTTGGTCGCCTATTTATACCGAGCACAGATGCGGTCCGCGTCCGAAGAGGTTGATGCCTCCAGACCGCAAAACGTATTCAAGAATCGGGAAGAGTTGAATGACGAACCCGAATCTCCCAAAAAGGCAAAGCCTGAATTGCCTGAAACTGCAAGCCTTCGAAAAGACTTTTATTCGTTGATGGAGACGCCACAATTTTTGTATGTGCCAGCAATGACGTTCTGGACTGCAGAAAAGCTCAATGCCAAGTTTGGGAATATCGAGGGAATGCGACCTGCGCGATGGCTTTCCAAGAATAGGGCCATTGGACAGATGAACTGGTTTCCTGGGCAACCTCAGCTCATGAAGGATGTGGCAATTAACCAGAGTGGCCTTCAGATTCAGAAGGGCCACAATGTGTTCAACCTTTACAAGGCTCCTAATTCTGCTCTAGGTGCCAACAAAAAGGGCCGGACTCACAGTCAGCTGGCAACTGCCGCTGCTCCTTGGATTGAGCATGGACGCAAGCTTTTTCCGGATGACTGGGAACACTTGGAGCAATGGTTTGCCCACCGCATCCAGCGTCCTTACGAGAAGATCAACCACTGTTTGGTTATCGGTGGAGCGCCCCGCATTGGCAAGGATCTTCTGATTTCACCTGTGTGGACTGGTGTTGGTGGTGCTCCCAATTTTCAGGATATCAGTCCCATCGAGCTGTTTGGGTCATTCAATGGGTGGCAACAAGGCATCGTTCTTCGAATCAGTGAGGCACGAGACATGGGCGAAAACAGCAAATACGCGTTTTATGAACGCACCAAGACTTTGATTGCAGCTCCACCAGAGGTGCTTCGTGTCAACGAGAAGAACAAGCCTGAGCGCTATATTCCCAATCTCATTGGCGTTCTTATCACGACGAACAACAAGACCACTGGTCTTTATCTGCCCCCCGATGACGGTCGCCACTATGTTGCCTGGAGTAAAGAGCTCAATACGGAGGCAACCCAAGCCAAGTGCAAAGCCTTATTCAAGTGGTACAAGGAAGAGGATGGCATTGACAAAGTTGTCGCGTACCTGAAATCTGTGGATCTTTCAGGTTTTGATGCCAGTGGTCCACCTAAGCAAACAGAGGCATTTTGGGAAATCGCCATGGCTAATGAGGCCACCACTGATAGCGACATGCGCACTGTGCTCGAACACCTCAATTTCCCTATCGCATTGGTCGTTGACCAGGCCATCCAAGCAGCTCAAGACTTGGGACTCAGGGAATTGGTCACTGATCTTCGCGTCCCTAAGCGCGTCTACCTGCGATTTGGCAAGAGTGGCTACTCCGCCCTTAAGAATGAATTTGCAAGTGATGGAAAATTCAAGTTTGGAAAGGACAAACGAATCATTTACGCCAGCGACAAAGTTTCTCGGAAAGAGGTCTTGGACTTTGCGGCCAAGCTTCAGAAGACGTTCCGGCCTAAGCGTCCCACCACTCTCGACTAAGGCAATTGGGACCATTGGGACCTATTGGCATCAGAAACTAAGACCTTAGGCCACATGAGGACCCAAAGGTCCCAAAGGTCCCAAAGGTCCCAATCTCCTATATACCATGGGAATATTGTGCTTGACCCCCCTCCCTTTTCCTTGATGGTAAACTTAAATAAAAATAAGGGTAGGTAAGGCTATTACGAGTGGGTATAGAAAGCAGCAGTTTCCCCATGGATAAATAGGATATTGGGACCTTTGGTACCTTTGGTACCTTTGTGGTCTAAAGCGCTACACAGACCACTGAACCTACCCAGGTGGCTACTGACCCTCCCCTATAGGCCCTCTACCCTAGGTAGAAGTGCCCCAGGTATCCACCAGAATGGTCCAGGTTGGTCCAGAAATCAAAGGCAGTGCCTGATGCTTACCTTCTCTTCTGACGCGTCTATGGCCCTTTAAACAGACCTATGTACGTCTGTATCACCATGCGACATAAAGGTGGTCATGGCACAGTACATCGTCCTGTCAGCATCGCGTCGCATCGTGGTGTTCGGCGATTTGCAAGACGCATCACCGTCTTTGCGCCTCGATATTCACAGGCTGAGGTTCGCTGGTACTTGGTGTCCGAGACCCGAAGACTTTGGGCACGTGATACCAGAGCCAGTGCAGGTGGCCATAGAGCCTTCTGCCCGATCATTAGCCACGCGACGTGCGAGACAATTACGAATGGCAATAGATCAGGGTCTGCTGCGAAGTCCAGCACTCACAGGTTGAAGGGTGTGACTTGTCATTCACCATTGACATCGCGTGTGGTGACCAATTCGCAAATGACCAATTACCGTCGGACAGTGCCACACCCACTGTAACGAAATGCCACGCGACACCACCCCGACTCGCGAAGTTTTCTTGCGCCAACGATAACGACCCTCGTTTCGCATATCGCTGTGCGGCACTCGTCTTCACCACCTGGGGGGTCTATTGTCGACTGGAGGGGGGTGGGCCCAGGCCGCCGGGTTTTCCGTTCGTCTTCTTTTAGTTCGAGGAAATTCAATTCGGAAGGCCTCAGCGCAGCTGCCGAGCGCCATTTGATCTGAATCTTGACAAAAAGGAATCAGGCACCAATCGCAAGAGATGGAGGCCATATCAAGCGGCATCATTGAATATCGACCAGCCGTTAAATTGAGTCGCTGGCATTTAAGCGATCAATAGCCTGCAGGGGGGATACTTGAATAGCCCCTTTCTTGCTGCGCTCTGTTGCAATAAATAAGGCTCCCAGGCAAATATGGAAATGACATAGTGCTCTTAGTTGACCCAAAGGTCTGGGCCAATTAGGGGCAAGTGCTCAATTCGCATTTCGCTCCAGATCAACCAGGAGCAAATGTAAATTGACCACATTAACAATTGCCCAAGCGCAGAGGGACATTGACCGGGTCAAGCTGTACCTGAACACCCTCGATGAGCGCTATGACGCGATCGACGTCGCCTGCCCCCGTGTCACGGTCGGCAAAGGCCTGAGCGCCTTGCAGGCATCGATCCCAGAGCTGGCCCAGTTCTCTGTCCCCACCGAGCTTGAAGAACTCCCTGCCGAAGGCAAGGAACGCTTGTCCAAGGCCACGGACGCCATCAAGCAGGTCGAGGCACTGGTGGCCACCATTCGCAGCTGCGCCGACCACATCAAGAACGGCACTCCCCTCACAGACAACTCTGGCCTCGCCATGTGTGCCCGGATCGTCAGAACCGGATACCTCAATGGCGAAGCAGTGGAGGCCACTTCAACCCTGAAGTACCTCGAAGAGAACCTCCAGCTGGCTGAACGCAAGCTGGAGGCCATGAAGGACAAGAAGTTCCGCATCGCCAATGCCTGCGAAGTGGCGAACCTGAAGAACAGGCTTCGCTACCTCACGTCCTTGTTGCAGCTGTCCAGGCAGACGCCTTCATCGGTCCTCGACCAAAGAACTGTCGAGACGGCCATTGCGCTGGGCAACAAGGAGCTCGACGAACTCCTCGCCCGCCTCAACTCCTTCTATTCAAGGAACCCGCCCCAATGACTGTCCTCAACGAACTCGATCAGTTGCGCAAGGACATGGTCCTGCTCTCGCAACAGCAACAGGAAGTGGTCGCCAAGGTGAAGGCGATCAAAGCCCCTGCCCCGCCACGTACCGGCTTCACAGAACGTCAGATCGATCTGCTGGGCAAGATGATGAAGGAGGCTTTCGTCCAGCTGGAAAAGCGACTCACCGACTCGCACGTATCGGTACACAGGTCAGCGATCGCTGAAGTGAAGGGCCAAGCCATGGCAGTCACCATGCTTGGCAAGGCCAACTTCACAGAGGCATGCGATGCCCTCAAGCAATCCATCGAACAGGTGCTTGCAGGTACTGGAGCAAAAGCATCATGAGGCCGGATTTTGATGTGCTTGCCATGATGGACTCGATCAATATCTTCGATCGATTTCAAGAAGTCTGTGCAGTGCAGGCAGCTGTCGAAGTCCAGAAGAGTGGAGGCGATACCAACGCTGCCTACAACCACGTCCTGCGCTCCATGAGCTCTTTGGGCAAAGGCTGGATGTCAGAGCCTCGGCTGGCAATGCCCTTGTTGGAACGGGGTGCCTACATGGCATCACTCATTCCCCTAGGCCTGCGCCAGGAGTTCGGACTCAACGACTTCTATCTTGAAGCTCGGGCCACAGAAACATTGGTCAGTGGCCTTGGCCGCTCACTCGTGGCAGTGGAGAACTCAGCGCAGCGCATCTTCATCTTGCGTCAGAGCTGCATCCCAAGCGGTGTGAACTCTTTGATCGGGAAACAGCGCGTCGCGATTGCTGGGCCAGCGACCTGGGCCGCATACCTGTATGCCAGCTGCATCAAGGAGTTCCAAGCCTATCCAGGTGATCTGTTCGCCCAGTGGCTTTACGACAGTGGCGTGACCGGGCGGATCTTTCAATCTCCAGAAACAGAAGGCATGGCAACCCGCATGGACCCCGAAGAGTTAAGAGCTGCGATCCTGCAAGGCTTTGAACTTGGTTGGCGCCTTGCAGCCACCGCGCCACGGCTTGATGAATCTGAGCGCGATCAGGACCTGCTGCTCACGCCCCATGAGCTCCACCAACTCGCATACCAGAACAAGTGCTCCGGCTTCAATCGTATCGATCTCACGAAAGGATTCCCCGATGAATCAGATTCCCATCGACAGATCGCTCTTGGTCAAGTTCATGCAGATCGAGCAAGCGCGGGACCTGCGCCCGGCATTGCATCGCCACGCGCAGACTCTGCTGGACCTGCACTGCAAGTCACTGGGCCGGCTACCTAATGCTCCTTCAGAACAACAAGTGGAGGCCATCGTCACCGAGCTCATCGATCAAGGACACGACGCAGCTGCGTGCTTTGGCTTGATCGAGAAGTCCATCAAGTCGATGGTGGGAGAAGTCGCATGAGACGAAAGCTCAATGGCCTCCACACCGTGGGACTCAAGGAGTACGGGCCTATCCCCTCCAACCCTGTCACGTCACTGGACCAGCTTCGCCCTTACGTTGCCCCCCAAGCACCACAAGTGGCGGCCGCTGATCCTATGAACTCGCCTGAGTACTGGCAGCAACGCGCCGTCCAGGAACAGTTGGTTCTGGCCCGCGGCACGTTTGTTAGGTTCACGTCGATCCTGAACGCCTTGCTCATTCCAGATGGCTGCACTGAATCACGTCTTCGTGATGACCTTCTGTCCCTGCTCGCTGAACACGGATACACGAAGGCGTGAGCAATGGCAGTCATCGACCTCATCACGTCGGCCAAGAACAGGACCATCGTTCTCGATGCTCCAGGATCACTGACGCCTGCGTTCATCAAGGTCAATACCGAAGCCATCCAGGCGATCCTGCGCGTTGAGTCCGTCAAGCAGCTGGACGCGCAGCTGAAGCTAGGAAACGAGGTCAACTTCATCAACGTGGACAACTCCAGGAGCAAGGGCATCTTGTTCGCTGAGAAGTTTGTTCAGGTCAGGTTTGGCAGCACGATCCCGGTCAAGGTTCTGCGGGTCACTGAACAAGCCTTGATGAAAGCTGTGCGGTCGATGACACAGCCAAGGACCGGTGCTCTACGTGACCTGAGCAACTGGAACTGGATGCTCCTGCGCAAGGGCAAACAGGAGCCCCTCATCAACAAGCCTGGGCAAGGCATTGTCTTTGGCCCTGGGGACAGGCTCATCCTCAAGCCGACGCTGAACTACGCATCCATCGCCGCCAATAGCAAGGGCACACCGACCTACTTCTTGGTGGCCGCCAGAGCACTGAAGCGACACCCCTTGTTCTCAAGCCTGAACGTATCGGTGCAGTCCACCAAGGCGCATCAGGTCCCTGGCGAAAAGTCGAACCAAGGCACGAAGTTCCTGCAAATCACACCCAAACAGGGCCGCCTGTCGCGGTCCAGAAGGAGATAGCCACCATGGCTGAGTACGAGAACACACTTCTTACTCAGATTCGCATCGACGCCACGAAGGCGATGAGCGATCTGAACAAGATGTCGGCGTCCTTGAACAAGGTACAGAATGACATTGGGCAGATCAACACAAAGACCACTGCCCTGGTCACCAATGTTGGCAACCTGTTCAAGGGGTTGGGTGCCCTCCAGATTGGTCAGTGGGCCTTGGAAGGGGTCAAGGGTGTCACTGCCCTTGCCCAGGCCACAGCTGACCTTGCTGATAAGGCAGAGTCATTGGGCACCTCTGTTCAGCAGCTGCAGGAGTTCCAGTACGCGGCCATTCAGGGTGGTGCCGATGCAGAGGTAATGGTTCGCGCGTTGGATGCGCTGTCAGTCAAGCTTGGCAAGATCAGCGAGGGCACGTCCGAGGCGTCCAAGGCTTTGCGCTCACTCGGTGTGCGTGAAGGTGACAGCGCTGTATCCGCGCTTAACCAGATCGCAGATCAGTTCTCTGTGATGACTGACAAGTCACTGGTGGCGGCCAAGGCAGCTGCGATCTTTGGTGATGAGGTCGGCAAGAAGATGGTGCCGGTCTTGACCCAAGGCTCGCAGGCCATGGCAGACCTTGGCGATGAAGCCCGCAAACTCGGGTACGTCCTGGACCAGAGCGTAGTGGACGCGTCCAAGGAGTTCGATACCAACCTCAACAGGATCAACGCCATCTTGAAGTCGGTCGGGAACACCCTGCTGACTGAGATGGTTCCTGCCCTCAATGAGTACAGCGCCAGGCTCATTCAAAACGTCAAGGACCTGGGCGTGTGGAAGGGCGCCATCCAGACGATGTTCGAGAACCTTGGTGTCTCGCCTGCACTTCTGTTCGACACGCTGACCAATCTCAATAAGGAACTGGTCAATGCTCGGAACGAGGTGGATCGCCTGACCAACGAAGCGTTCGGCGATCCAGTGGAACTGCGCAGGTGGCAAGCAGAGGTCGAGCGTCTCACCCAAAAGATCAAGGACCTGGGCGGTGCTGTCAATGGTGCTACCCAAGCTTTGCTTCCCCTCCAGCACATTGCCTTGCCCACCAGTCAGGTGGAGACGGTCAATGCCAAGCTCAAGGACACTGCAGACAAGTTGAGCAAGGTGAAAACTGCCTGGGAGTCCTGGCTGGACTCTCTCAAGAGCAGTGGTGAGACAGCGGCCATGCTGCCCAAGCAGGTGGGCTATCTGACAGCACAGCTGGACAAGCTTCGCCTGGAGAGCAAAGAGGGCACGGCGCAGTGGGACATCTACTTCAAGGAACTGAAGAAGCTTTCACCTGAGTTCGCCACGTTTGTTGAATACGTCGATCCTGTCACCGAGGCCTTCAACAAGCTGAGCGACGAGGTCGCGGATTTCTATAGCACGCAGAGCGACAACCAGCAGGTCTTGGCAGCTGTCAACGAGAAGATGGCTGAACTTGCCTTGTCCGCCAACTCGGCCTCCAAGGAATTCGAGGTACTGGCGGCCAAGAGAGCAGAGCTTGAAGGACTCCTTGATCCTGTCGTAAAGGCAGCCAACGACGTCAAGAAGAGTACTGCCGATGCGGCTCAGGCTAGCGAGCTGTTAATCCAGGCCTATGGCCGCGGCCTCATCACGATGACCGAGTTCCAAGAGAAGATGCACGGCAGTACGCAGAAGCTGGCAGAGACGGCGACCTTCACCGCAGAGTCGTTTATCAAGGCCGGCGAATCATTCACGGCTGGGTTCGTCGATAAATTTATCGATGGTCTGGGTCAGGCCGAGTTCTCGTTCGGTGAGTTCTTGGAAGACCTGACCAAGATGATCGCGAAATGGCTCACTAACGCAGTCATCCAGAAATTCTTTACCTCGCTGGTGTCTGCTTATGGGGGTACTGGTGCTGGCTTTGCCAAGGGTGGTGCATTTGTCGATGGCATCCAAGCCTTCGCAAGTGGAGGCATTCTCAACAGCCCCACCTTCTTCAGGACCAATGGCCGCTTGGCAGTGGCCGGTGAAGCTGGGCCAGAGGCCGTGGTTCCCTTGAAGCGAACCTCTAGCGGTGACCTTGGCGTTCAGGCATCTCCCGTGAACATCGTCATCAACAACAACGCAGCCGAGACTGAAGTCACGACCAGCGCGGTCGACAATGCAGATGGGTCGAAGCAGATCACCATCTTCGTTGAGCAGAAGGTCAAGGCCATGTTCTCTTCGGGCCAGATGGATCGAACCATGAGTTCTTCCTATGGCCTTGTGCGTCAACCCCGTTGAATGGAGGCCACCATGCCGCAGTCCACCATCGTAGAAGGCGTTGAAGTCTTCGACATTCCCAAGGCCAGGGCGCTTGCCATCAGCCAAGAATATGGCCCTGCCATGTCCAATCAAAAGGTCGCCGCTCTGCTCGCTGCCTCGACCAATCTCACGGCCACACAGATCGAGGCCCTACCAGCAATGACCTATTCCAAGGTTTGCTTGGAAGTGATGAAGCGCCTGGTCAAGCGGAACGAGGCCGCTCAGCGGTAATATTTCCTCCATCTTTGTTTCAAGCACCGTGAGAATGCTTGCGACAAATAGATGGAGTGAGAAGTTGGCAACTGACAATGCCCCGAAGGTCTTTCTTTCCTATTCGCACGATTCTCAGGAACACAAGAGGTGGGTACTGGAGCTTGCGACCCGCCTTCGCAATACCGGCATAGATTCGATCATCGACCAGTGGTCCTTGGGTCCAGGTGATGACATCCCACATTTCATGGAACGGAGCCTTGCAGCCGCTGACCGTGTGTTGATGGTGTGCACCGACAACTACGTCCAGAAAGCTAACAGCGGAACGGGGGGTGTTGGCTACGAGAAGATGATCGTCACTGCCGATCTCATGAAGCAGATCAACTCGAACAAAATCATCCCTGTAATCAGGCAGGGCGGAACACACAACGTTCCGACTTTTTTGCAGAGCAAGTACTTTGTGGATCTATCTCGTGACGATGAGATGGAGCTGGAGTTCGACAATCTCGCACGTGCCATTCACGGGAAGCCTCTGTTCGAGGCGCCTCCAATATCGAACAATCCCTTCGTGCCTGTGGCAGAGACCCCTGCCGAGAAGACCGGCGATGGTGTGTTGAAGGTGATGACACTGATCGTTACTCAGTATGAGTCGAGCACTTCTAACCATATCGAATACGAACTGCTTGTGAAGCGTATTGGTATGTCTCGAATCATGCTTGACCACTTTCTGACAGAGGCGACGAATCAGGGGCTAATCGCTCCGGAAGAAATCATGGGCAACCTGTACTATGTCCTTCTCCCCCCTGGGAGGGATTACGCGATCCATCACAAGCTAATCAGGATCTTCTAGGGGTCACTTGTCCTGGGCCAGCGTGCAGCGCGACCGCTCCTTGAGTCTGATCCAGGCAGTAGTACGGACGAAGGCGCATCGTCAAACACTGTACACTTATACAGTGTTCATGGAAGTCGTTCTCCTTCGGCAGGCTGGTCGCCGCCTGCGTCGCTCAGAGTGGAGGCAACCGCTCCAGGGCACCCTGCGCATCACGGAGATGGACCGCGCTGCAAACAATGCCAAGAGGAACATGCTGAGGGTGGATCTTTGGGAAGGCTATGGGACGACCAGCCTGCGTGGGCTGGCCTCCATGTTTGATCCAGTCCTTCTCCCCTACCCTGGCGACGGGCTGCTGATCGCTGGCACTGAGTTCCAGGTCGAGGGCAAAGACATCAGCGAGCACCGGCAGGTGTGGCTGTGCAGGCCACGGCAGTGGTAGCCTCAATTGCTGTGAACGAACCTGTCAAAGACTTTCGCCTACCTGATAGCTTGATGAGTAGCGTCAAGCGAATCATGGTCTTCAACATAGAGAACGCCGAAATATCAGACGACGCAGAACTATCTCGGCTTGTCCAGATGATGTACAACTTGCCTGAGGCGGAGTTCTATCTTTTCTTGGAGAAGGGCGCCTCTCTGACGTCGCAGTTGCGTAAGGCTATGGATGGCCACATTCTTCACTGTACGCAAACCGACCTTGAGATATTTCGTCATCCTGATGGGGGTCGTGGCAACTTCATAAAGATCCACCGAGGTAAGGAGTTGTTCGACTGGGAGCGGGTAGTCACCGCCTCTTCCAAGGAGTTCGTCCGCTTCACCATCGTTCTGTCTGAGTTGAAGAGACGAGAGCTTGAGATCCAGCAGCATCTGCAAGCCGCTCAAGCTCAACAGTCCAAGAACCCCTTGATCCTTGAGCCCAACTTCAATGGCATAGGGATCAGCCTTCCAAGGTTGTGGGCCTTGGTTAAGTCTTGGTTCCGGCGCTGACAGTCGGTCCAGTTTCCAACTGGTGAGACCCTAAGAGCGAAACCCGCTCATACGCGCGCCGTACACACAGACCACTGCAAGTGGTTGATGTTCAAGGGAAACCGCTCTCTTCCATCATCGGGGCGACGGATACACGGCTCGGCGACAGCTCCTGGTTCATGTGCGGATCGAGCGCCATCGGGCAATTTCTGTAAACCCCGATTGTGCCAACCCGATGTCGTTCGGGGCCGCCGGCCCCTCGGCTCAAAGCGGCCCGAGCTGGCTGAACGACGTGCGAAGGCCGCGATAGTCCGTGGGGCCGTTGGCCTCGGGGGGGTTGCCGGTGGCGATCAGCCAGGCGGCGATGTTGGGCAGGCGCTTGTCGAAGTAGCTCTGCAGATGGCGCCAGTTGCCCTCGGGCGTGTGCGGCAGGGTGAGCTCCAATGCCTCCACCCCGATGGCGCGCAGGTCGCTCATCATGGCCAGCGTGCGGCCTTCGAGCATGGGCAGCGAGACTTCCCGGCCCTGCGACAGGATCTCATCGAGGATGCGCCGGTTGACCACGAAGTCCGTCCAGCTGCGCTTGATGCAGGCGTCGTTCAGTTCGCGAAAGGCCCAGTGCATGTTCGCGGCGAAAACGACCGCCACCTGCGCAGCCTGGCGCGAGCCCTGGTTGGCATGCAGGTTCTGCAGGCGCACCGACCAACCAATGGCCAAGAGAACGCCCGCTGCCTGTACACAGGCCGCCCAGCTTTCCATGGAAGCCGGATTGACGAACCAGATCGCCACGCCCATGAGGACGGTGCCGCCCACTGGAACCCAGAATTTCAGATCCATGACGACGCCCGGTTATTCAATGTCAATCGAAAGGAAACTTTTGATGAACGAATGCTAAAAGGGCATGTCATCCGGACCTAGCGCAATTTGTCACGAAATGACACAAATGCGCGCTTTAGTATCACTTTCCGGTCCGCGCGGGATTGCAATGAGCCCATCGACGACAACTCGAACTGGGGGCCAGCATGAAGCGATTCGCGATGGACAGCCACATGACGTCCGCCATTGGCGGCATCTTCTATCCCACCGGGCACTCCATGATCATGTTCCCCAGCATCGACGTGGCCAACCAGATCGGGCACAAGCTGATCGACGCCGATGTGGTCAATGGCGACGAGGTCTACCTCATCTCGCCTCAGGAGATCCTCGACACCATCACGCCGACCACCCGCAACGCCGACTTTCCGCTGCCATCGGCAGGCACCGAAGCCGCCGCGGTTCGCAACTACACGCGGCTGGCGCGAGAAGGTCACGCCGCCCTTCTCGTCAAGACGCGTGACGCAGCGGTTGCCGAGCAGGTCATGGTCGTGGTGCGTGGGGCGCCGTACTCGGCCGCCGAGCGTTACCGGCGCCTGGTGATCGAAGATTTGTGAACGCAGGGCAAACCGGCTGACCCGGCTTCAGGAATGCGCGGGAACGGACGTCCTGCGCACCACATCGCGCGCCATGGACTGGGCCAGTTCCTGCTCGCCCAGGAAGACCGTCGCTTCTTCCTGCGTCAGCAGGCGCGCCTGCTCTTCGCTGTTGCCGCGCACGACGATCTCGATGTCGGGATTGAGCGCGCGCGCGGTGGCCATCATCTGCCGCGCGTCGATGGCGTCGGCCGTGGCGATGGCCAGCACCCGCGCTCTCGCGATGTGCGCCTGCACCAGCACCGAAGGCTCGGCGGCGTCGCCCCACACGGCGGCCAGCCCATCGGCGCGCAGCGATTCGACGAGTTCCCGATTGCGGTCGGCCACGACAAAGGGCACGTCGTTCTGCCGAAGCGCCGCCGCAATGCGCCGGCCCACGCGTCCGTAGCCCACCAGCACCACTTGGCGCGACAGATAGCGGGCGTCGGTCGTCATGGGCAGCTCCGCCATTGGATCGACGCTCGACTCGAACTTCCGGGCGAGCGCCGAATTGGCCAGCAGCCAGCGCTGCAAGGGCGCGATCATCGCGAACCACAAAGGATTGGTCGCAATCGAGATCAGCGCGCCAGCCAGCACGAGGTTGCGGCCCTCCACCGGCAGCAAGCCCAGCGACGCGCCCAGGCCAGCCAGGATGAACGAGAACTCACCGATCTGCGCCAGGCTGGCACTGACGGTAAGCGCCACACTCAGCGGGTAGCGGAACAGTAGCACCAGCGTGGCCGCCGCGATCGACTTGCCCACCACGATGACCAGAACCACGGCCAACACCTGCAACGGACGCTCGACGAGCACCCACGGGTCGAACAGCATGCCCACCGACACGAAGAACAGGACCGCGAAAGCGTCTCGCAACGGCAGCGACTCCTGCGCCGCGCGATGGCTGAACTCCGATTCGCGAAGGACCATGCCGGCAAAGAACGCACCCAATGCGAACGACACACCGAACAGCGCCGCCGACGCAAAGGCAATGCTGACGCCCGCGGCCACCACGCACAGGGTGAACAGTTCGCGCGAACCGGTACGAGTGACCTGCCACAGGAGCCAGGGAAACAGGCGACGTCCCACGACCAGCATCAGCGCCACGAATGCACCCACCTGCAGCAGCGTCACGCCCAGCGTGCGCCAGACATCGGCGCCAACGCCACCCGCACCCGGACGGTCCAGCAGGACTTCGGCAAGCGGCGGCAGCAGCACCAGCACCAGCACCATCGCCAGGTCTTCCACCACCAGCCAGCCGACCGCAATCCGGCCCACGTAGGTATCGAGCAGGCCCAGGCTTTCCAGCGCACGCAGCAGCACCACGGTGCTGGCCACCGAAAGCGCCAGCCCGAACACCAAGGCAGCGCCGAGGCTCCATTCCCAGAAGTACGCCAGCGCCCCGCCCATCAACGTGGCCGCAAGGATCTGCACCAGCGCGCCGGGCACCGCGATCTTGCGAACCGCAAGCAAGTCGTCGATGGAGAAATGCAGGCCCACGCCGAACATGAGCAACATGACGCCGATCTCTGCCAGTTGCGCGGCGATGTCGGCGTCGGCCACGAAACCCGGCGTGAAGGGGCCGATGATGACCCCCGCCAACAGGTAGCCCACCAATGCCGGAAGCCGCAGCCGCGCTGCCACGAAGCCGAAGATCAATGCCAGCCCGAGCGCCGCTGCCACGGTGTTGATGAGAGAAGCGCCGTGCGTCATGAACCGCAGTATCCATGCAAGCGGTCCGCCAGCGCCCGCATGGGGAGATGAAAAACAAAACCCGCCGGATGGCGGGTCTTGCTGGATGGGGCGTGTCGCCGCGTCAGCCCATGTGCAGCCCGCCGTTGACGGAGAAATCGGCACCGGTGGAATAGCCACCCTCTTCGCTCGCCAGCCACGAGCAGATCGATGCGATCTCGCCGGGCTCGCCCAGGCGGCGCACCGGGATGGTGGCCACGATCTTGTCGAGCACCTCCTGGCGGATGGCCCGCACCATGTCCGTGCCGATGTAGCCCGGGCTCACGGTGTTCACCGTCACGCCCTTGGTGGCCAGTTCCTGCGCAAGCGCCATCGTGAAGCCGTGCATGCCGGCCTTGGCCGCCGAGTAGTTGGTCTGGCCGGCCTGGCCCTTCTCGCCGTTGACCGAAGAGATGTTGATGATGCGGCCCCAGCCCTTCTCGACCATGTCGCCCACCACCTGCTTGGTGACGTTGAACATGCTGTTGAGGTTGGTCTCGATCACCGCATCCCAGTCTTCCCGCGTCATCTTGAGAAACATGCGATCGCGGGTGATGCCGGCGTTGTTCACCAGCACGTCGATCGTGCCGTGTTCGGCCTTGGCCTTGGTGAAGGCATCGACCGTCGACTGCCATTCGCCCACATTGCCCACGGAGGCATAGAACTCGAAGCCCTGCGCCTTTTGCTCACCCAGCCACTTGGCGAAGTCGCGCGTCGGCCCGCAACCCGCGATGACGGTAAACCCGTCCTTGAAAAGACGTTGGCAGATGGCGGTTCCGATGCCTCCCATGCCTCCGGTAACGTAAGCGACTTTTTTGCTCATGATGGTTCCTTAAATTGCCAATGCCCTTTTGGGCGCTTTCACTGTACCGACATTCATTGACGCGACCGTCTCAGGAAAACACCAAGCAGACCCGCAACGGATTGTCACCAAAGATTTCTATACTGGTTCGATGTCCTCCATCGAGCTGCGCGGTATCCAGAAGTCCTGGGGCGATGTCACTGCATTGCATGCGATCGACCTGCAAATCGACAGCGGCAGCTTCTGCGTTTTGCTCGGGCCGTCGGGCTGCGGCAAGTCCACCACGCTGCGCATCATCGCCGGCCTGGAAAGCGCCACCGGCGGCCATGTGCTGATCGACGACACCGAAGTCACCCATCGTCCGCCGGCCGAGCGCGGCATCTCGATGGTCTTCCAGAACTACGCGTTGTTCCCTCACTTGAGCGTGGCGCAAAACATCGGCTTCGGCCTGTCGGTGCGCAAGGTGCCCAAAGCGCAGGCGCGCGAACGGCTCGAAGAAGCGGCGGCGCTGCTCGGGCTTGAAGGATTGCTCGAGCGCAAGCCCTCGCAACTGTCGGGCGGACAGCAGCAGCGCGTGGCCCTGGGGCGTGCGTTGGTGGCGCGTGCCAAGGTCTGCCTGATGGACGAGCCGCTGTCCAACCTCGATGCCCAGCTGCGCCAGGAGATGCGGCGCGAGTTGCGCGATCTCCAGCGCAAGCTGGGTTTGACGGTGGTCTACGTCACCCACGACCAGACCGAAGCCATGAGCATGGCCGACCAGGTGGTGCTGCTCAGCCGGGGCCACGTCGAGCAGGCCGGCACGCCGCAGGCGCTGTACGCCCGGCCCGCGACCACGTTTGCCGCACGCTTCATCGGCACGCCGCCCATGAATCTCCTTCGTCTTGAGGATGGCCGCATTGCCGGCAGCAGCCAGCCGAGCGGCGTGCGGGCGGCGACGCTGGGCCTGAGGCCCGAAGCCATCACGCTCGATGCGGCCGGCATGCCCGCCCATGTCGAGAGCACCGAATACCTCGGTGCGGACCTGATCCTGCATTGCCGCATCGGCAGCGAGTCGCTGCTGGTGCGCACAGACGGCCGCCAACAGGCCGAGGCCGGCCAGGAGGTCGGCTTGCGCTGGTCGCCGCAAGATGCCCACGGCTTCGACGCCCAGGGCCAGCGGATCGACTGAAGCTTTCTTTTTCATCCAACCGAGAGAAGAGATCACATGCAACGCAAGTCCTTTTTCAAGATCTGTGCCATGCCCCTGCTGGTTGCCGGCCTGTGGGGCACGCTGCCTGCGCATGCGCAGACGCCGGTCGAAATCTCCTTCTACTACCCGGTGGCGGTGGGCGGCCCCATCGCCAAGACGATGGACGGCTTTGCCGAAGGCTTCATGAAGGAGAACCCCGGCATCAAGGTTTCGCCCATCTATGCCGGCACCTACCAGGAGACCATCGTCAAGGCCCTGACGGCGCACAAGTCCGGCACGCCGCCCGTCACCTCGGTGCTGCTGTCGACCGACATGTTCACGCTGATCGACGAAGACGCCGTCGTGCCCTTCGACGACTTCGCCAAGACGCCGGAAGACAAGGCCTGGCTGAACAGCTTCTACCCCGCCTTCATGCAAAACAGCCGCACCGGCGGCAAGACCTGGGGCATTCCCTTCCAGCGCTCCACCGTGGTGATGTACTGGAACAAGGACGCCTTCAAGGAAGCGGGCCTGGACCCCGACAAGGCGCCCGCCAACTGGGCCGAACTGAAGACCGCCGCCACCAAGCTGACCAAAAAAGATGCCGACGGCAAGGTCACGCAGTGGGGCGTGCAGATTCCATCCAGCGGCTTTCCTTACTGGCTGTTCCAGACCCTGACCACGCCCAACGGCGCCATCCTGGCGAACGAGACGGGCACCGCCGTGAAGTTCGATGACCCGAAGGTGATCGAGGCACTTCAGTACTGGGTAGACCTGGGCAAGGCCGGCATCCATCCGCCCGGCGTGGTCGAGTGGGGCACGACGCCCAAGGACTTCTTCGAGAAGAAGGCCGCCATCATCTACACGACGACCGGCAACCTGACCAACATCCGCAAGAACGCCGGATTTCCCTTCGGCGTGGGCATGATCCCGGGCAACGCCCGAAAGGGTTCGCCCACGGGCGGCGGCAACTTCTACATCTTCAAGAAGGCAACACCAGAGCAGCAGCAGGCCGCGTTCAAGTTCGCCAAGTGGATCACCCAGCCCGAACGCGCCGCGCAGTGGAGCATGGACACCGGCTACGTGGCCGTCTCGCCCGCTGCCTACGAGACCCCCACGCTCAAGAAATACGGCGCTGAGTTCCCACCCGCACTGGTGGCGCGCGACCAGTTGCCGGTGTCGGTGGCGGAGTTCTCCACGCATGACAACCAGCGCGTGACCAAGGCGCTGAACGACGGCCTTCAAGCCGCGCTCACCGGCACGAAGACGCCCGAGCAAGCCATGAAAGACGCCCAGCGCGAAGCGGACCGCATCCTGAGAAGCTACAAGTGACCCTCGGGCTCCCCTGCCTGGCAATTTCGCCAAGCCCCTTGCAGGGGGCGCACCCAGCGGCCCGGCCACGCCGGTTCCGCGGGCGCCCTGGCGACGGATCGCCTGCATGAAGCAGCGCGCTGTGCACGCCTGGCTGATGCTGCTGCCGGCGCTCCTGCTGCTGGTGGCCTTCACGCACTGGCCCGCGGTCTCGACCTTCATCGACAGTTTTCATTCCACGCCCAAGGGCTCACGGCCGAGCGTCTGGGTGGGGCTGGAGAACTACCAGGTGATGGTCGAGGACCCGGTGTTCTGGAAGGCGCTGGTCAACAACCTGTGGTTTGCCGCCGCCACCATCCCCGCCTCCATCGGCCTGGCGCTGGTCATGGCGCTGTGGGTGAACGAGCGCATCGCCGGCCGCGCCTTCCTGCGCATGGCCTACTTCACGCCCACGGTGCTGCCCATGATCGCGGTGGCCAACATCTGGCTGTTCTTCTACACGCCCCAGTACGGATTGCTGGAGCGACTGACCGGCGCACTCGGTCTGCCCGCGCACAACTGGCTGGGCAGCCCTTCCACAGCGCTGGGCGCCGTCACGGCGGTGGCGATCTGGAAGGAAGCCGGGTTCTTCATGATCTTCTACCTTGCCGCGCTGCAGTCGCTCAACCCCAGCCTGCGCGAAGCCGCGGCGATCGAGGGCGCATCACGGTGGTACTTCTTCCGGCGCGTGCTCTGGCCGCTGCTCATGCCCACCACGCTGTTCGTGCTGGTCAATGCCTGCATCAACGCCTTCCGCATGGTCGATCACCTGTTCGTCTTGACGCGCGGCGGGCCGGACAACGCCTCCATCCTCTTGCTCTATCACCTGTACGAGGTGGGCTTCAGCTTCTGGGACACGGCCTATGCATCGGCCATCACCGTCGTTCTGGTGGTGGTGCTGGCGTCCATCGCGCTGTTCCAGTTCTTCGTGCTCGACCGGCGGGTGCACTACAAATGAAGAGCACCGCCCCATCGCGCGCGCAGCGCCTCGCCTACAACGAGCCCACCTGGCTGGACGCGCTGGCGGCCTGGCTGCTCGCCCTGCTGTGGATCCTGCCGCTGGCCTATGCGGTGTGGACGGCTTTCCATCCTTCCGAATACTCCACCCGCTTCGAACTCAGTGCGCCGCTCACGCTGGAGAACTTTTCGCGCGCCTGGCAGGCGGCACCGTTCGCCCGCTACTTCCTGAACACCACGGCGCTGGTGCTCATGATCCTCGCCGCGCAACTGGTGCTGTCGACGCTCGCCGCCTACGCCTTCGCCCGCTACGAGTTCCGCGGCCGCAACGTGGCCTTCGCCTTGGTGCTGGTGCAATTGATGGTCATGCCCGACATCCTGGTGGTGGAGAACTACAAGACCATGGCGCGCCTCGGCCTGGTCGACACGCTGCTGGCCATCGGCCTGCCTTATTTCGCCTCCGCCTTTGCGATCTTCCTGTTGCGCCAGACGTTCCTGGGCGTGCCCAAGGAGCTGGATGAGGCCGCCCGCGTGGAAGGCGCCGGCCCGCTGCAGATCCTGTGGCGCGTCTACGTGCCGCTGGCGCGGCCGGTCTACACCGCCTTCGCACTCGTGTCGGTGAGCTTTCACTGGAACAACTTCCTATGGCCCTTGATCGTGACCAACAGCGTCAACGCCCGGCCGCTCACAGTGGGCCTGCAGGTGTTCTCGTCGGTGGATCAGGGCGTGGACTGGTCGATCATCACTGCCGCCACACTGATGACGTCCGCGCCGCTGCTGGTGGCCTTCCTGCTATTCCAGCGGCAGTTCGTCCAAAGCTTCATGCGAGCAGGGATCAAGTGAGATGAAACTCGTCACCTGGAACACCCAGTGGTGCCGTGGCCTCGACGGCATCGTGAACCCCGAGCGCATCGTCGAAGGCGCGCGTGCCATGGCCGACTTCGACGTGCTGTGCCTGCAGGAGATCGCCCAAGGCTTCGACGACATGCCCGGCCATCCCGGCGACCAGCCGATGCAGTTGCAAGGCCTGCTGCCGGGCTTTGCCGTGTTCTTCGGCGCTGCGGTCGACGAGATCGACGCCCACGGCAAGCGCCAGCGCTTCGGCAACCTGATCGCCACGCGGCTGCCGGTGGCACGGATTCAGCACCACGCCCTGCCCTGGCCCGCCGACCCCGATCAGCCCAGCATGCCGCGCATGTGCACCAGCGTGACGGTGATCGACCCCGACCTGGGCGCGATTCGCGTGATGACCACGCACCTGGAGTACTACTCGTCCACGCAGCGCATGGCACAGGCGGTGGCGTTGCGCGAACTGCATGCGCAGGCCTGCGCGCAGACCCTGGCGCCGCCCAGGCGCGAAGAAGGCGACGCCGGCCCTTTCCAGGCCAAGCTGCATACCGAGCAGGCGGTGATCTGCGGCGACTTCAACATGGCGCCCACCGATCCGGCCTATGCGGAGATGGTCGAGGGCTTCGAGCCCATCGCCGGAACGCGACGCCACCTGCAGGACGCCTGGCGCGTCGCGCATGGCGATGCGCCGCACGCCCCCACCTTCCGTCTGTTCGACCGGCGCTACGGACCGGACCCCGTCGCCTGCGATTTCGTCTTCCTGAGCGAGGCGCTCGCCCCACGCCTGCGGCGCATCGAGGTCGACGGCAACACGCAGGTGTCGGACCACCAGCCAGTGGCCATCGAACTGGCCTAAAAGGCGATTCGACTCGGCTCGGCCCGGCTAGGCTGTCTATTCGAGCGTGAAGCCCACCTTGATCGTCACCTGCCAATGCGCAACCTTGCCGTCCTTGACATGGCCGCGCGTTTCAAGCACTTCGAACCACTGGATGTTGCGCACCGTGTCGCTGGCCTTGGCGATGGCGGTCTTGATCGCGTCGTCGCTGCCCTGCGTGGAAGAGCCGGTCAGTTCCAGAATTTTGTAGACATGGTTGCTCATGGCTTGCTCCTTGATGGTGCGGCCCATCATGCGCCACGACGCGGCGGGGTCAAGTCCGCCGGCTTCCATGATTTCCCTCAGCCGGGGCTGCGGGCAGCCAGTCGCATGCGAAGCCCGACCGGTGCCATGGTGAAGGACATGCGCTCCTGCGCCGGCAGCCCGTCGGGCGTATCCACGCCAAGGATGTCGAAGCGCTGCAGCAGCATCGCCATCGCCAGCTTGATTTCCAGCAGCGCGAGATAGCGCCCTGGGCAGATGCGCGGCCCGGCCCCGAACGGCATGGAAAGGCGTCGCGCCTGACTGGCCGCCGCCCCGGGCGCGCCATCTTGCAGCCAGCGCCGCGGGTCGAACGAAAGGGCTTGCGGCAGTCGGCCTTCTGCCACGCTGTCACGCCGCATCAGCGCCAACACGACCGCGCCCCGGGGCACGGCCACGTCGCCCACTTCGGTGTCGCGCAACGCCTGCAGGCCGATCAGCGGCGCCACGGGCTTGAGTCGCATGGTCTCGTGCGCGCAGGCCTCCACGAAATCGAGCCGCCCGATCTGCTCGTAGGCAGGCAGCGCGCGCGGGTCGTTGCCGAGCAGGTCCCTCACCTCGTTCCTGGCCTGCTCCAGCATGTCCGGATGGCGCCACAGCAGATCGATCATCCAGGCGATGGAGTTGGCCGTGGTGTCCTCGCCGGCCAGCAGCATGGTCATGACGTTGCCGGCCACTTGCGCATCGGTGATGCCGCTGCCTTCGACGTCGGCGGCAGCGATCATGGCTTCGAGCAGGTTGGACGGATGCTCGCGCAGGCCCGGGTCCGCCGCCATGCGCGTGCGCGCCTGCGCCACGAAGCCGTCGACCGCGCGGTTGACCTCTGCCACGCTGCGCACCAGTTGCCGATCGGCCGCGCTCGGAAACAGCCGCCACGTCGGTATGGGCGACAGCATGCGCTTGAGCAGGGCCGGGAAGATCTTGTCCAGGTGCTGCTGGATCACATCGCCGTCGGATTGCAGCGTGTTGACCTCCGCGCCGAAGGCCAACCCGGCGATCGTGTCGACGGTGTAGCGCATCAGGTCGGCCTGCAGGTCGATGCGGCGGCCGTCCTGCGCGGCCAGTTCCCAGCGCTGCCCCAGGCGCTGAGCGACCTTCTGCATCGCGGGGTAGTAGTTGCGCACATGGGCCGGGTCGAACCCGGCCATCACCATGCGCCGCTGGCGGCGCCAGTCATCCCCGCCGGCGGCGAACACCCCGGGCTTGAGCCCCATTTCGGCACCGACCAGTTCGAGCCGGGAATTGCGCTGAAAGCCCTCGGGCCGGTCGCGCAGCAGCATGGCCACCGTTTCATGGTCGCCCACCACCAGCAGCGGATGCCGTCCCAGCTTCAACTGGAAAAAAGGGCCGAAGCGATCCGCCCAGTCCTCCAACTGCTGATGCAATCTGGCGGGGCGGACCTGGGGCAAGTTGCCCAGCACCGGCCATCGAGCCGGCCCGGGCAGTGCGCCGATGCGACGCACGAACGGATCAGCGCTCGATGGTCAGCGCAACGCCCATGCCACCGCCGATGCACAGAGAGGCGATGCCCTTCTTGGCGTTCTGGCGCTGCATCTCGTGCAGCAGCGTCACCAGGATGCGGCAGCCAGACGCACCGATCGGGTGGCCAAGCGCAATGGCGCCACCATTGACGTTGACCTTGTTCATGTCCCAGCCCATTTCCTTGTGGACGGCGCAAGCCTGGGCGGCAAAGGCTTCATTGATTTCCAGCAGATCGAGGTCGGCGGCCTTCCAGCCGGCGCGCTGCAACGCCTTCTGCGATGCCGGCACCGGGCCCATGCCCATGAAGGCCGGGTCCAGCCCGGTGGTGGCGTAGCTGGCGATGCGGCCCAGCGGCTTGAGGCCCAGCGCCTGCGCCTTCTTGGCCGACATGACGACCACCGCGGCTGCACCGTCGTTCAGTCCGGAGGCATTGCCCGCCGTCACGCCGCCGGCCTTGTCGAAGGCAGGCTTGAGCCCCGCGAGCCCTTCGGCACTCGTCTTGCGATTGATGAACTCGTCCTGGCTGAACACCAGCGGATCGCCCTTGCGCTGCGGGATGTTGACCGAAACGATCTCGTCCTTGAACTTGCCGGCGTCCTGCGCGGCAGCGGCCTTGGTCTGGCTGGCCAGGGCCAGTTCGTCCTGGGCGGAACGGTCGATGCCGTACTTCTTGGCCACGTTCTCGGCGGTGATGCCCATGTGGTACTGGTTGTAGACGTCCCAGAGGCCGTCGACGATCATGGTGTCCTGCAGCTTCCAGTCGCCCATGCGCTGGCCGTTGCGCGAGTTGGGCAGCACGTGCGGGGCCATGCTCATGTTCTCCTGGCCACCGGCCACCACGATCTCGCTGTCGCCACAGGCCACCGCCTGCGCGGCCAGCATCACGGCCTTGAGGCCCGAGCCGCACACCGCGTTGATGGTGAGGGCCGGCGTTTCCTTGGCGACGCCACTCTTGATGAGCGCCTGACGGGCCGGGTTCTGCCCTGCCCCGGCGGCCAGCACCTGGCCCATGATCACTTCGCCGATCTGGTCGGCAGGAATGTTGGCGCGTGCCAGCACGTCCTTGATCACGATCGAGCCCAGCTCCGTGGCAGCGATGCCCGCGAGCGTGCCGCCGAACTTGCCGATGGGCGTGCGAGCGGCCGAAACGATGACGATGTCTTCCATGTCCAGATCTCCAGTGGTGTGAGTAGGGGACCGCTCAGGCCTTGGCCTTGACGTAGCGGCCGGGTGCGGGTTCGATGGCTTGGTACTTGCGTCCGCGCCCGTAGGTCTTGGGAGCGGCAATCTGGCGGCCGGCGTGCGAGGCCAGCCACTTGGACCAGTCGGTCCACCAGCTGCCGGAATGTTCGGTGGCGCGGGCCATCCATTCGTCGACCGAAGGGGGCAGCTTGCCGTCGGCGCGGATCCAGTGGCTGCGCTTCTTCTTGGCCGGCGGGTTGATCACGCCCGCGATGTGGCCCGACGCACCCATCACGAAACGGATGGGCCCGCCCAGCAACTGGGTCGACCCATAGGCGCCGCCGATGGGCACGATGTGGTCTTCGCGCGAGCCATAGACGTAGGCCGGCGCCTCGATGCGGCCCAGGTCGATCTGCTCGCCGCACACGGTGAGCGCGCCAGGCTGCGCCAGCTTGTTCTCCAGATAGGTGTTGCGCAGGTACCAGGCGTAGAAAGGTCCCGGCAGGTTGGTGGCGTCGCAGTTCCAGTAGAGAAGATCGAACGCCGGCGGCGTTTCGCCCTTGAGGTAGTTGCCGACGACGTAGTTCCACACCAGGTCATTGGGACGCAGAAAGCTGAAGGTCGACGCCAGGTCGCCGCCTGCCAACAGCCCCCCACTGCCCATCTGCATTTCGCGGTACTGGACCATCTGCTCGTCGATGAACACGTCGAGCACGCCGGTGTCGGAGAAGTCGAGCAGCGTGGTCAGCAAGGTGACCGAGGCGACCGGGTCTTCGCCGCGCGCAGCCAGCACGGCCAGCGCGGTGCTCAGGATGGTGCCGCCCACGCAAAAGCCCAGTGCGTTGATCTGCTCGGAGCCGCTGATGTCCTGCACCGTGTGGATCGCCTCGATGGCGGCGTTCTCGATGTAGTCGTCCCACGTGGCTTCGCGCAGCGATTCGTCGGGATTGCGCCAGCTCACCACGAAGACGCGGTGCCCCTGCTCCACCGCATAGCGGATCAGCGAGTTCTCCGGCTGCAAATCGAGGATGTAGAACTTGTTGATGCAAGGCGGAATGAGCAGGAAAGGCCGCTCGTACACCTTGGCGCCCAAGGGTTTGTACTCGAGCAGTTGGAACAGCTCGTTCTCGAAGACCACCGCGCCTTCGCTCACCGCCACGTTGCGCCCGACCTCGAAGGCACTCTCGTCGGTCATGCTCAGGTGGCCTTGGCGGATGTCTGCCAGCAGGTTCTGCATGCCACGCGCGATGCTCTCGCCCTGGGTGTCGATGGCCTTGCGCTGCGCCTCGGCGTTGAAGGCGAGGTAGTTGCTCGGTGCGCTGGCGGCCATCCATTGCTCGACCGCAAAGCGCAGCCGGGCGCGGACCTTGCCATCGCCATCGGCCGATTCGGCCAGTTCCATCAGCGTCCGCGCGTTGAGCAGGTACACGGCAGCCGAGAACGCGGCCATGGGGTTCTTGCTCCAGGCTTCGTCGGCGAAACGTCGATCCGGCAGCGAAGCCGGCGCAAAGCCCTGTTGCCACAGCCTGGCAGCTTCTGAAACATACTGTTGCTGTATGGCCTGGAGTTTTTCAGGATCGAAGGACAAGGCCGGCATCGCCATCCCCGGGTGATCGCCACCCTTGCCGCTCGACAGCGCCTGCATCGATGCCAGGGCCTGCGTCCATCCTTGCTGAAGGTTTGCAAGCAAGTCGGTGTTGTTCATGGCGCTTGCGCTCATCCGTGGTCTCCCTCTGATTGGCTTTTACGACGATCTGGCTTGACGATGTGGCTTGTGACGCGCTCCCGTGCGCTGGCACGGGCTTTGAGTATGCTGCATTCGATATCGCCCCCGCAACGCACTTCCGGCGCCGCCCTGCCTGTTTCCATGCATCTCGTGATCATCGCCTGGCTCTACGTGGCCCTCATGATGGCCGTGGCCGAAGCCACCAACACCACCGGCACGGTGCTGGGCGCCATCGTCACCTTCGTGCTGTACGGCCTGCTGCCGATGGCATTGGTGGCCTATCTGGGCGGCACGCCGGCCCGTCGCCGCGCCATGCGGGCCCGCGAACGGGAACAGGACGAGGCACGCCGCGGCGCCTCGACCCCGCCCTCAGACGCGCCAGACCAGGGCCGCGAAGCGCCCGCTGACCCGATCGCGCCGGTACGAAAAGAACCTTGATGCCTGCGCCACGGTGCACCAGGCGTCGCTGCCGTCGTTGCCCCAGACCTGGTTGACGCCCAGCGCCGCCAGCTGCCGGCGTGCCAGCGCGGGCAGGTCGGCCAGCCACTTGCCCTCGGCGCCTGCTGGTCTGAAGTGCGCGGCCGCGCCGGCGTCCTTCGATTCGAACTCGGCCTTGACTTCGCCGCCCACCTCGAAGGCACGCGGTCCGATGCAGGGGCCCAGCCAGGCCATGAGCTGGTCGCGATGACCCCGGTCGTCGTCGAAGACCTGCACCGTGCGCGCGAGCACGCCGGACGCCAGGCCCCGCCATCCGGCATGCGCGGCCGCCACCCGGCGTCCTTGCGCGTCGGTGAACAGCACCGGCAGGCAATCGGCCACCATGACCGTGCACGCAAGGCCGCTGTGCGTGGTGGTGGCGGCATCGGCCTCGACGCCGTCCGGCGTACCGTCCTCAAGCACCGACACGGCGGTGCCATGCACCTGCTGCAGATACACGGGCCGCGCGCCGATGGCGGTCGCCAGGCGCGTGCGGTTGGCGGCCACCCAATGAGGCGCGTCGCCGACGTGGTCGCCCAGGTTCAGGCTCGCATAGGGCCCCTCGGACACGCCACCGGCCCGGGTCGTGCACACGGCATGCACACCCGGCGGAGCGGGCCAGTCGGGCACGATCCAGCCGGGGTCGAGGTCGCCTGCGATCACGCTTCGGCGTCCGGGCAACGTGACGGCTGGGTGCTTTCGAAGGCTTCGAGTTTCATGCAGGCATCGAACGCCGCCATCGTGCGCGGCAGGCCCGAGAAGTCGCAGTCGAAGCGCCGGCCGTTGAAGATCTGCGGCACGAGGCAGCAATCGGCCAGCGTGGGCGATTCGCCGTAGCAGTAGGTCGATGGCGGCAGCTGTGCCAGCTGGCGCTCGAATGCCAGCAGGCCTTCGCGCACCCAATGGCGGTACCAGGTGTTCTTGGCCTCTTCCTCGACCTTGAGTTCGCGCACGAGGTACTTGAGCACGCGCAGGTTGTTGACCGGATGGATCTCGCAGGCGATGGACTCGGCCAGGGCCCTGACCCGTGCGCGCCCGAGGGGATCGGCCGGCAGCAGCGCCGGCTCCGGATGCGTCTCGTCGAGGTATTCGATGATCGCCATCGACTGCGAAAGGCGCTGTCCGTCGTCGAGCTCCAGCATCGGGACGAGCATGTCGGCGGACTTGTCCGAATAGGGCGGCTTCTTGTGGTCGCCACGCGCGATGTGGACAGCCTCGTAGTCGTAGGGCAGCCCCTTGAGCGCCAGCGCGATGCGCACGCGGTAGGACGCAGACGATCGAAAATAGTTGTACAGCTTCATGGTCCGTCGAGCATAGGCGCGCCCGGCGCGAGGCACAAGCAAGGCCGGCGCAGCCGCGCAGGCATCGCGCTCGCGCGATATGCTCTGGCACTCTGCGTGTTGCGTTCGGTGTCGGAGCGCAAATCTTTGAATCAAGAAGGAATACGAAAGTCATGGCTTCCGAGTACGTTGTTCCCGCGCCTCCCGTTGTCTCGATTCCCGTCGTGGGCGAGACCGGCCGCTTCCCGGTTCACCGCATCTATTGCGTGGGCCGCAACTACGAGGAACACGCCAAGGAAATGGGCTTCACCGGCCGCGAGCCGCCCTTCTTCTTCATCAAGCCGGCCAGCACCGCGGTGGTCGTGGACGAGGGCCAGACCGGCACCATCGCCTACCCCTCGCTGACCAAGAACCTGCATCACGAGATCGAGCTGGTGGCCGCCATCGGCAAGGCCGGCAAGAACATCAAGGCGGCCGATGCGCTGCAATACATCTACGGCTATGCGGTGGGCCTGGACATGACCCGCCGCGACCTGCAAGGCGAGATGAAGAAGCAGGGCCGGCCCTGGTGCATCGGCAAGGCCTTCGAGCAATCGGCGCCGGTGGGGCCGATCGTGCCGGCAGCGCGCGCAGGCGACGTGGCCAACGCCGAGATCTGGCTGCAGGTCAATGGCCAGGACCGCCAGCGCAGCCACGTCTCCAAGCTCATCTGGAACATCGCAGAGACCATCGAGCACCTGTCGACCGCCTGGGAGCTGCAACCCGGCGACCTGATCTACACCGGCACGCCCGAAGGGGTGGCCGCGGTGGTGGCGGGCGACACGTTGGTGGGCGGCGTCGCCGGCCTGCCGGAACTTCGCGTCAAGGTGGTCTGACGCGACCATGATCGAGCGGCCTCTCATCAAGTTCTGCAAGAACTGCGGCACCGCAGTCGCCTACCGTGTTCCCGACGACGGCGACACGCGCCAGCGCGCCGTCTGCCCCGCTTGCGACACCATCCACTACGAGAACCCGCTCAACGTGGTCGGCACGATCCCCGTGCTCGGCGATCGCGTGCTGCTTTGCAAGCGCAATATCGAGCCGCGCTGGGGCAAGTGGACGCTGCCCGCAGGCTTCATGGAACTGGAAGAAACCGTCGCCGAGGGCGCAGCGCGCGAGACCACCGAGGAATCGGGCGCCAACTTCCGCATGGGCGAGTTGTTCGCGGTGATGAGCGTCACGCGGGTCGGCCAGGTCCACCTCTTCTACCGCGCCGAACTCCTGGACGACCGCTTCGATCCCGGCCACGAGACGATCGAGGCGCGCCTGTTCGAGGAAGCCGAAATCCCCTGGGACGAGATCGCCTTTCGCACCGTGCGCGAGGCACTTCGCCTGTACTTCGAGGATCGGCGCACTGGCGTCTTCGGCCGTATTCATACCGTGGACATCCGATGACGAGCGCCACGCGCACCATGCCTTGCGCATCGTGCCGTGAGCGAGGCCGCGTCCGGCCCAGGCTGGCTCACCGGCCTCGCGTGTGCGAACATCGTCGCTCGTGAGCACATCCAAGCAAGCCATGCATCAAGACAAGAAACTTCATTCCGCTTCACGCCCCTGTCACATCGCGGCCCGCAAGGTCGCGTTCCGGCGCGTGGCGATGGCCGCCGGCGCTGCGGCGTCCGCCATCCTGATCACCGCCTGCACGTCCACGCCGCTGCCGCCCATGGCGCCCTACCCGGCCCCAGGCACGCCCGGCGCGCCCGCAGGAACGCCCCAAAGCGGCATGCCGGGCGCGATGCAACCAGGTGTTTCCGGACAGCCCGTACAGCCTGGTGCCGTGCCGGGCACGGCGGTCGCGCCATTGACGGCCCGGTTCATCCGACCAGCCAACGGCACCGTGGTCGGACGCTTCGATGGCAAGGACAACAAGGGCATCGACATCGCCGGCCAGCTCGGCGACCCGGTGATGGCCTCGGCGGCCGGCCGCGTCGTCTACGTCGGCGACGAGCTGCGCAACTTCGGCAACCTGATCATCGTGGACCACGGCGACAACTTTCTGACCGCCTACGCCCACAACCGCATCGTGCTGGTTCAGGAGCGCCAGACGGTCACGCAGGGCCAGAAGATCGGCGAGATCGGCCGCAACGCCGAAGGCACGCCCATGCTGCACTTCGAGATCCGAAAGAACGGCATTCCGGTCGATCCGGCGCCTTACCTGGCGGGCATGCAGCCCTGACCTGTCAAGTGCCCCGCCCAGCCTGCGCATTCGCCTGCAGGTTGGCGCGGAAGCGGCGGCTGCAGGGCACCTGCCCGCCTCCTCGCATGTGCAGCCGGGAATCGCCGCCTTCCAGCGGTTCGATCTCCGCGATCCGATCCAGATGCACCGCCCAGCTTCGATGCACGCGAACATGACGGGCGGGATCGAGTTGATCCAGAAACTCCGTGAGCGTCGCACGCAGCAGGTAGTCGTGCCCGTTCACGTGCAAGCCCACGTAGTTGCCCTGCGCCTGCACCCAGTCGATGTCTGAAGCGGCGATCAAGAACTCGCGGCGAAGCTTGCGGACCAGGAAGCGGTCGGGCCGGCTGCGGACAGCGGGCGTGGGCGGTTCGCCGCGCTCTTCGGACGCATTGCCATCCGGTGCGGGCGCGGCGGTCAAGCCGCTGACTTCGGGTGGTAAAGGCGTCCCTTCGGGCTCGTCCAGCACGCGCGCCTCGCCCTGCAGGCGCAATAAGAACAAGCGATAGCCCAGCAGCAGCAGAAGGATGAGCACGTAGGTGCGGACATCCTTGAAGTATTCGTAGGGCCAGTGCCGGAGCCAGTCGCCGAAGTCGTATTGCTGTCCCGCCCAGGCGTAAGCCATGCGGCGCAGCAGAACCATGCCCGCCACGTGCAGCAGGCTGAAGAGCACGCTGCCCAGCGCGTGCCAGGGCAGGTTGCGCCAGAGCCGGTCGCCCGAGAGCGGAAAGCGCCGCTCGAATGCGATCACCGCCGGCACCAGCGCCAGGATCACGAGGTGGCTGCTGAGCTCCCACACCAGCACCTGCCAGAACGCCACCTCGCGGCCACCGCCGCGCGCGTCGACCAAGGCCACCGCGACGCTGGCCGCCACCTGCAGCACTAGCAGCCCGATCCAGAACGCGACTTCGGCCCGACGTCGATAGGGACGGAAGCGTTCGAAGAGATTGGCCTGCAGCACCTGCATGGCCGCGATTTTGTGGGACGCGAGCACATATGGGACGGCCGAGCGGCCGGAATTCGTCCCTGCGTGCCACCGCTCGTCCCAGGAGGCGGCGTGCCGTCCCGCCGGCCGCCGCCAATAGCGGCGCGGCACCTAGCCTGCGGGCATCGCCATCCTGTCTCCCAGCGCCATGACCACCCCGTACCGCCGCCACGACATCGACGCCCTGCGAGCCCTCGCCTTCCTGCTGCTGATCGTCTACCACGTCGGCATGTACTACGTGGCCGATTGGCCGTGGCACCTCAAGAGCGCCCATGCCGCGACCTGGCTCCAATGGCCCATGGTGGCGATCAACGTCTGGCGGATGGATCTCGTGTTTCTGCTGTCCGGCGTGGCCTTCGCCATGCTGGCCCGCCAGGCTGCGCCGCTGCAATTGCTGCGCCGGCGTGCGATTCGACTCCTGGTGCCGCTGGTGTTCGGGATGTGGTTCGTCGTGGTCTGGCAGGCCTATGCGGAAGCGGTGGACAAGGGCGCCGTCGCGCCAGGCATCGTCGACTTCGTACTTCGCTACTGGCAGATGGGCCCCTGGCCCGAGGACGCGTTCGCCGGCGCGGACTTCGGCGTCACCTGGAACCACCTCTGGTACCTGCCCTACCTTTTCGTCTACACGGCGCTCATGTGTCTGTTGCTCCCGCTATGGCGGCTTGCGGCCGGGCAACGCCTGCGCGCCGCCTTTTGCAGCCTGCGCGGCCCCGCGATGCTGCTGCTGCCGGCCCTGCCGTTGGCGCTTTATGGCGTGCTGCTGGCGGAGCGCTTTCCGGCCACGCACGACCTGCTGCACGACGGCCATCTGCATCCGCTCTATTTCACCGTCTTCGCCTATGGCTTTGTGCTGGGCACCGATGCCGGCGCGTGGAACGAACTGATGCGCCTTCGCCGATGGGCCCTCGGGCTCGCGCTGGCCAGCCTTGCCATCTATCTCGTCACGCGCGCAGCGGCATCGGCTGGGTGGGCACCCTGGCGGCAAGTGCTGCGCGCGGGCTACGCCTGGTTCGCACTGGTCGCCATTCTGGGATTCGGGCACCGTTGGCTGAACCGGCCGTGGCGCTGGCTCCCCTGGGCCTCGGAGTCGGTCTACCCCTGGTACATGCTGCACCAGACGCTCATCGTCGTGCTGGCCTACGGGCTTGCGCCCATGCGGCTTTCAGCCGGCGCGGAAGCCACCCTGCTGCTGGGCGGAACGCTCCTGGGGTGCTGGCTTCTGACCGACTTCGCGATCCGCCGCACACGCTGGCTGCGGCCGCTGTTCGGGCTGAATCTCAGACGCCCAATAGTTCGGACACCTGAGCCGGCTCGGCCAGCAGTGCCGAAGATTGGCCCTTCAGCACGATGAGGCCCTTTTCCATCACCACCGCCTGGTCGGTATGGCCGAGCACCTTGCGCCAGTCCCGATCGACGATGAGCGTCGAGATGCCGGTCGCTCGGATCTCGCCGATCACGCGCCAGATCTCCGCCACCACCAGCGGCGCCAGGCCCTCGGTGGCTTCGTCGAGGATCAACAGGCGCGGATTGGTCATGAGCGCTCGGCCGATCGAGAGCATCTGCTGCTCACCGCCCGACAGTTGCTGGCCGCCGTGCGACAGGCGTTCGGCCAAGCGCGGGAAGGTGCTCATCACGCGCTCGAAGGTCCAGGCCCGCTGGCCGTCCGGGCCAGGGCGCGCGCTCATCACGAGGTTCTCGCGCACCGACAGATTGGGGAAGATGCCGCGGCCTTCGGGCACGTAGCCGATGCCCAGTCGCGCCATTTTTTCGGGCGTCCAGCCGGTCACGTCGCGGCCCTCGGCCTGCACGCGGCCCGAAGCGGGACGCACATAGCCCATCAGGCTGCGGATCAGCGTGGTCTTGCCCATGCCGTTGCGACCGAGCAGCCCAACGGATGTGGCAGCCGGCAACTGGACATCCACGCCGCGAAGGATGTGGCTGTCGCCGTAGTAGGTGTTGAGGCCTTCGACGCTGAGCATCAGTGGTCCTCCCCGAGGTAGGCGGTGCGCACCTGCGCGTTCTCGCGGATCGATGCCGGATCGCCGCTGGCGATGACCGCGCCGTTGACCATCACCGTGATGCGGTCGGCGATGCGGAACACCGCATCCATGTCGTGCTCCACCAGCAGGATGGCGTGCTCGGCCTTGAGCTTCTCGAGCAGCGCCAGCATGCGGTCGGTTTCTTCCGCGCCCATGCCCGCCAGCGGTTCGTCCAGCAGCAGGACGCGCGGCTTGGTGGCCAGGCACATGGCCACTTCGAGCTGGCGCTTGGCACCGTGGCTCAGCGTGCCGGCCACGCGGTGCGCGACATCGGCAAGGCCGGCGGCCGCCAGCGCCTCGCCGGCGGCGGCATTGCTGGCGCTGCAGGCGCCCGCGTTCTGCCAGATGGCCCACGGCCGGGGCGTCGCGGCCTGGGCGGCAAGGCGGCAGTTCTCGTGCACCGTGAACTCCGGAAAGATGGTGGTGCGCTGGTAGCTGCGGCCCACGCCCGAACGCGCGCGCATGGCCTGGGAACGGCGCGTGATGTCGCGCCCGTCGAGCTTGATCTGACCGGCCGACGCGGCAATCTCGCCCGAGAGCATGTTGATCAGCGTCGACTTGCCGGCACCGTTGGTGCCGATGACGGCATGCACCTCGCCGCGGTGCAGGTCGAGGGTGACGTCGCTCACGGCCACCAGGCCGCCGAAGCGGCGCGTGAGTGTCGAGACGGAAAGCAGTGCGTTCATGGCGCTTTGTTCTTGTGGCCGGTTCATGCCGTGGCACGCGGTGAAATGCGCTGCGCCAGTCCGATCAGGCCCTTGGGCAGAAGCGCCACGAAGGCGATGATGGCGATGCCCAGCGTCAGTTGCCAATGGTCGGCCAGCGGTCCGACGAAGGCTTGCGTGGACAGCACTTCCTTGAGCACCGTGAAGACCACGGCGCCGATCACCGCGCCACGCAGATGCCCCAGTCCGCCAAGGATGATCATGAGCAGCACGTCGCCGGAGTTGTGCCACGACAGCAACTCCGGATTGACCACGCCGTCGCGCGATGCCAGCAGAAAGCCCGCCAGCCCGGCCAGCGCGCCGGCAATGACGAAAGCCGCGAGCTTGTAGCCGTAGACCGGAAAGCCCGCCGCCTTCATGCGCTGCTCGTTCACGCGGATGCCCGCCAGCGCCGCGCCGAAGCGTGACCTCCCGATCAGCGCCAGAAGCGCGTACGTGAACACCAGCGACGCCAACACGACGTAGAAGGTGGTCAGGCGGTTTTCCATGTCCAGCGCGCCGAGCACCGGCCGGATGTAGAGGTAGATGCCGTCGCTGCCGCCGCCGAAGTCGGTGTCGTGGAAGACGAAGAAGGCCATCTGCGCGAAGGCGAGCGTGACCATGATGAAGTACACGCCACGCGTGCGAAGGCTGAGGGCGCCGACCACCAGCGCATAGCCGCCTGCGCAGAGCATGGCCAGGGGCAGCAGCGTGGCGATCGATCCGCCCTCGTTGCCCGAAGCGAGCACCGTGGTGTAGGCGCCGATGCCGTAGAAGGCGGCATGGCCCAGGCTCACCAGCCCGGTCATGCCCACCAGCAGTTCGAGGCTCAGCGCGAAGATCGACAGGATCATCACCTTGACCACGAAGTCCGACGCATAGGGGCTCAGTTCGGGGCCGGCAACGGCCAGCAAGATCGCGCAGGCCAGCGGCAGGAAAGTCGAGAGGCGTTTCATGGGGTTGTTCTTCTTTTCGATCACGCCTTCTTGCCCATGATGCCTTCGGGGCGCCAGATCAGGATGATGGCCATCAGCACGTAGATGCCCACGCCGCTCAGCTCGGCGAAGAACACCTTGCCGAAGGTATCGACGAAGCCCACCAGCAGTGCGGCGAGCAGCGCGCCGGTGATGGAGCCGATGCCGCCAATCACCACCACCACGAAGCAGATGATGAGCACGCTCGCGCCCATGTTGGGATAGACCGAGCTCATCGGCGCGGCGATCATGCCGGCCAGCGCGGCCAGTGCCACGCCCGCCGCGAACACGATGCGATACAGCCGCCGGATGTCGATGCCCAGGCCGCGCACCATGTCTCGGTTGCTCGCGCCTGCGCGGATCATCATGCCGAGGCGCGTTCGATTGACGACGTAGTACAGGCCGATGGCCACCACGATGCACGCGACCGACGCGAAGATGCGATACCACGGATAGCTCATCAGATCGCCCAGCGCGAAGCTGCCGCTCAGCCAGGGCGGCAGCGGCACGCCGTGGACGTCGTTGCCGACCAGGATCGAGCGCAGTTCCTCGAACACGAGGATGAGCCCGTAGGTCATGAGCACCTGCTGCAGGTGGTCACGCTGGTAGAGATAGCTGAAGAACGCCCACTCGAGCACGTAGCCCAGCAAGGCCGTGAGCACCAGCCCCGCCAGCAGCATGACGATGAAGCGGTCGCCGAACAGCGGCGCCAGCGAGAACGCCAGGTACGCCCCGATCATGTAGAAGCTGCCGTGGGCGAGATTGATCACGCCCATGATCCCGAAGATCAGCGTCAGCCCCGACGCCACGAGGAACAGCAGCAAGCCGTACTGCACGGCGTTCAGGCACTGAACAAGAAAAGTCGCAAGATCCACCGTGTGGGGCCTTCAGTACAAAGAATTCGCGGAGCAAGAACCGCACCGCATTAAACCAACAGCGCGCCCCGGGCTGGCCCGCCGGGCCCAGCCCTTCGCGAACACCGCGCAACCGGCTTGGCCGGTCCGCAGGTGTTGCCCCCGTCAGGGGGTTGGCGTAGCGACACGAAGTGCGCGAAGACTGGGGGCGGGCAACTACATCCTGCATCCACGGGCAGGATCGGCCAGCCCCTTGACCGCGACACCCACCACCTTGTTCTCCATGCCGTCGACCTTGCGCAGGTAGAAGTCTTGCACCGGGTTGTGCGCCTTGCTCACGGTGAAGGCACCGCGCGGGCTATCGATCTTCGCCTTCTCGATGGCACCAGCGAATTCGGCCTTCTTGCCGATGTCGCCCTTCACCGCCGTCATGCCGGTGGCCAGCATCTGCGCGGCGTCGTAACCCTGCACGGCATAGACGTCCGGCTGCAGCTTGTACTGCGTGGCGTAGGCCGTGCGGAACGCGTTGTCGCGCGGCGTGTTCAGGCCGTCTGCATAGTGCAGCGTGGTGAGCATGCCCTGCGCCGAATCACCCTGCGCCTGCAAGGTGCCATCGGTCAGGAAGCCGGGGCCGTACAGCGGGATGTTCTTGTTCAGGCCCGCCGCCGCGTAGTCCTTGACGAACTTGACCGCGCCGCCACCGGCGAAGAACGAATACACCGCATCGGGCTTGGCCGCCGCAATCTCGGTCAGCAGGGCCTGGAACTCCACGTTCGGGAACGGCACCGTCAGGTTCTTGACCACCTTGCCGCCGCCCTTCTCGAAGCCTTCCTTGAAGCCCGCCACCGACTCGTCGCCGGCCGCGTACTTCCAGGTGATGGTCATGGCCGTCTTCTTGCCTTCCTTGGCGGCCACCATGCCCATGGCATAGGCCGGCTGCCAGTTGCTGAACGAGCTGCGGAAGATGTTCTGCGCGCACATCGGGCCGGTGACGGCATCGGCGCCCGCGTTGGGAATGATCAGCACGGTGCCGCTTTCCTTGGCGGCCTTGGCCATCGCCATCGCCACGCCGGAGTGGACGGTGCCGATGATCACATCGACGTTGTCGCGCTTGATGAGCTTGTTGACGTTGTCGGTGGCCTTGGCCGGGTCGGACTCGTCATCGACCTTCACGTATTCGATGTCGCGGCCGCCGAGCTTGCCGCCGAGTTCCTGCACACGCAGCTTGAAGCCGTTCTCGATGGCCACGCCCAGTGCGGAGTAGGTGCCGCTGTACGGCAGCATGAGGCCGACCTTGAGCGCGGGTTGCTGCGCGTGCGCGAAGGATGCGAGGCTGGCCAGCGCCAGGCAAGACAGGGCTGCACGTGGGAAGGAAAGGCTCATTGCGAACTCCAATGTTGGACAAACGAAAAGGTTGTAACTATTACCGTTTCCGGCTGATCCCGATGCGGGGAATGCCCGCATTCCGGAAGCTCCGCCAGCTGCACTGTCTTTGCACGAACCGCGCCCGAGGCGATGGCGCGGATCTGGGCCAGCGTGCCGTATTCGTCGCCGACGCCCTGGATGGCCAGCACCGGGCAGCGCACGGACGGCAGCTCGGACTCGATGTTCCAGGCGCGAAATGCCGGATCGAGCCAGATGCGGTTCCAGCCCCAGAACGCGGAATCGACGTTGTCGTGATAGCGGCTCAGGCGCTGCGGCATGTCGGTGGCGAGATAGGCCTCGCGCGCCTGCTCGATGCCTCGGATGGTCACGTCTTCCACGAAAACATGCGGCGCCATCAGCACCAGGCCCGCCACCCGCTCCGGAAACCGGGACGCATACAACAGCGAGATGGAGCCACCATCGCTGTGCCCCACCAGCCAGGGTGCATCGGCGCCCTGCTCCACGCCGACCGCTTCGAAAAACGCCGGCAGCACTTCATGCGCCTGGCGGTGCATGAAGTCCACGCCCCAGCGCTCGTCCTCGGGACGCGGCGACGAGCGCCCATAGGCCGGGCGCGAGAACACCAGGCCCCGAAAGCCTCCGGCATCGCAAAGGCGCTGCGGAAAGTCCTTCCACATCGCGACCGAGCCGAGGCCTTCATGCAAGAAGACGAGCAGCGGCGCTGAAGTGCGCTCGGGCGCGATGCACTCGTACTCGATGCGCACCGGTCGGCCGCGCCATTCGATGTCCGCGAATTCGGTCAAGGATCAAGCCCCCTGCTGCTCGCGCTCGCGCAGGCGGAACCGCTGGATCTTGCCGGTGGCGGTCTTGGGCAGCTCGTCCACGAACTCGATGAAGCGCGGGTATTTGTAGGGCGCCAGCCGTTCCTTCACGAAGGCCTTGAGCGTGTCTGCATCCACCGCTTGCCCGTTCTTGCGGACCACGAAAGCCTTGGTCTTGGTCAGGCCCTCGGCGTCGGGCGTGCCGATCACAGCGGCCTCCAGCACGGCCGGATGCTGCATGAGCGTGGCTTCGACCTCGAAGGGCGACACATAGATGCCGCTGACCTTGAGCATGTCGTCGCTGCGGCCGGCATAGGTGTAGTAGCCGTCGGCGTCGTGGCTGTACTTGTCGCCGCTCTTGGTCCATCCATCCCGGAAGGTCTCGGCCGTCTTCTCCGGATTGGCCCAGTACATCAGCGCGGCGCTCGGGCCCTTGATGTACAGGTCGCCCACTTCGCCCGGTGCCACGGTCCGTCCATCTTCGCCGCGCAGTTCGATCTCGTAGCCCGGCACCGGCTTGCCGGTGGTGCCATAGCGGATGTCCGCCGGGCGGTTCGAGATGAAGATGTGCAGCATCTCGGTGGAACCGATGCCGTCGATGATGTCGCACCCAAAGTGCTGCTTGAAGCGCTGCGCGATCTCCGCCGGCAGCGCTTCGCCGGCCGATGAGCACATGCGAAGCGAAACGGCATCGCGCGCCGGCAGTTGCGGCGAGGCCAGCATGCCGGCAAAACCCGTTGGCGCGCCGAAGAACACCGTCGGCCGCGTCGCGCCGGTCCAGCGTTTGAAGACGGCGTCGGGCGTCGGGCGTTCCGCCATCAGGACCACGGTCGCGCCAACGGTCAGCGGGAAGGTCAGCGCGTTGCCCAGGCCATAGGCGAAGTAGAGCTTGGCCGCGGAGAAGCAGACGTCGTCTTCCGTGAGCCCCAGCACCGGCGTGCCGAACAGTTCAGCCGTCCACCAGGGATTGCCATGCGAGTGGACGGTGCCCTTGGGCTTGCCGGTGGAGCCTGACGAGTAGAGCCAGAAGGCGTGGTCCTTGGGGCCGGTGTCCGCCGGCTGCGCGAGCGGCGCCTGCGCGCCGATGGCGGCCTCGATGTCCTGCGCGCCCTGCGGCAAGGCGCCTTGCGGCTGCGACACGAACAGGCTGCGCACGCGTTGCCCCGGCGCCTTTTCCATGGCGTCCTGCAGCACAGGCAACAAGGCGCCCGACACCATCGCCGTCGTCGCCTCGCTGTGTTCGAGCATGTAGGCGTAGTCCTGTGCCGTCAGCAAAGTGTTGACCGCCACCGGAATCACGCCTGCGTAGAGGCTGCCCAGGAAGCACACCGGCCAGTCGTTGCCGTCGAGCATGAGCAGCAGCGCGCGCTCGCCGGGCTTGACGCCCGAGGCCAGCAACGCGGCGCCAAGCCGGCGGGCGCGGGCTTCGAGTTCGCCATAGGAAAGCGGACCGCGATCGTCCAGGTAGGCCGTCTTGGCGGCGCGGCCGCGATTGAGCGAGAACAGGTGCTCGGCGAAATTGAAGCGGTCAGGCAGGCTCATTGGCTGGCTCCCTTGGTGAATTCGATCTTTCCTTCGGGCAGCAGATAGAGCACCAGCGCCCTGCCGCGCGACACCGTCGGGCGGTGCGCGGTGCCCGGGCCGTACACGCACCAGCCAGCCGGGCGGCTGTCGAACTGCGCGTCGCCTTCGAGCGGCATGATCAGGTCGATCTCGCCTTGCGGATGAACGTGGTGCGGGCCGGCGATGTCCTGCATGTCCACCACGTCCACCGAGAAGCGATGCAGCGCATCGTCCGCCTTGAAGACGCGGCCATAACGAATGCCGCCGCCCTCGCGCTCGCAGGCCCAGCCTTCCGCCACGCCGGCCAGGCAATCGGCCTTGATGCCCTCGTAGACGGCACTGCCGGGGCCGTGCGAGGCGTTGAGCCAGCGGTCGAGTTCGGCGTCGAGCGGTCGGCCGGCGAGCTGCGCGGTCAGCGCGGCTATGCGGTCGTGGAAGGCTTGCTTGGTCATCGTGGGGCGGCTTTGGTCGATGGAAACGCCGCTTGGCTTGCGGCTTCGAGCGGCGTGCAGTATCTTGCTTGCGGTGAAACGTTAAACACCGATCAAACCTGTGTCAAGCAATATAGTGCATGATCGGTGTTAACCCCGACCCGGCGCCGCCGGGTTCTCCCCAAGGCCAGACCGACGAGGCCCCATGAACGAACGAACCGACGAGGCCCTTCTGCTTTCCACCCAGGGCGCCGACGCCCCTGCGGGCGACGACGCCAAGAACCCGCTGCTCGCCGCATTGGGCGAACGCGTGCGCAACCTGCGCGCTCGCCGGGGCTTGACGCGCAAGGCGGTGGCACAGGCCGCCGATGTCTCCGAGCGCCACCTTGCCAACCTGGAATACGGCACCGGAAACGCCTCGATCCTGGTGTTGCAGCAGGTGGCCGGCGCGCTGCAGTGCCCGGTCGCCGAGCTCGTGGGCGACGTGACCACCGCGTCGCCGGAATGGCTGCTGATCCGCGAGCTGCTGCAGGGCCGCAGCGAAGCGGACCTGCGCCGTGTGCGGCTGGCCATCGGCGAGCTCTTGGGCAACGGCCCGCGCGACGCGTCACGTGGCCGGCGGATTGCGCTGGTCGGGCTGCGCGGGGCGGGCAAGTCGACGCTCGGCCAGATGCTCGCCGACGACCTGGACGTGCCTTTCATCGAGCTGAGCCGCGAGATCGAGAAGTTCGCCGGCTGCAGCGTGCGCGAGATCCACGACCTCTACGGCACCAACGCCTATCGCCGCTACGAGCGCCGCGCGCTGGAAGAAACGGTGCAGATCTACAGCGAGGTCGTCATCGCCACGCCGGGCGGCATCGTCTCCGACCCGGCCACCTTCAACGAACTGCTGTCGCACTGCACCACGGTCTGGCTGCAGGCCGCCCCCGAGGAACACATGGGCCGCGTGGCGGCACAGGGCGACACGCGGCCGATGGCGGCGAGCAAGGAAGCCATGGAAGACCTGCGGCGAATCCTGCAGGGCCGCGCCGCCTTCTATTCCAAGGCCGACCTCAAGGTCGACACCTCGGGACGCGACCTGGCCTCGGCATTCGCGCTGCTGCGAGAAACCGTCCGCGAATCGATCGACCGCAACGGCTGACAGCGCCGGGCCTGCCCCGCAGATGTAAGAAATCGCCAGAGGACTTGACGCGGATCAGAACATGCATAATGATGCATATCACGTTCCGCAGAACTTGCATTATTTTGCTCACACGGAGATTCCGGACATGACCGACGCCACGACCACGACCCAGCCCAAAGTCGACTACCGCATCGAGCCTTCGCAATACCGCCACTGGAAGCTGGACGTGGACGGCAGCACTGCCCGGCTGTCGCTGGACATCGCGGAAGACGGCGGCATCCGCCCCGGCTACAAGCTCAAGCTCAACAGCTACGACCTGGGTGTGGACATCGAACTGGCCGACGCGCTCAACCGGGTGCGCTTCGAGCATCCGCAGGTGCGCACCGTCGTCGTCACCAGCGGCAAGGACCGCATCTTCTGTTCGGGCGCCAACATCTTCATGCTGGGCGTCTCCAGCCACGCCTGGAAGGTCAACTTCTGCAAGTTCACCAACGAGACGCGCAACGGCATCGAAGACAGCTCGCGCCATTCGGGACTGAAGTTCCTGGCGGCCGTGAACGGCGCCTGCGCCGGTGGCGGCTACGAACTGGCCTTGGCCTGCGACGAGATCCTGCTGGTGGATGATCGTTCTTCGTCAGTCTCCCTGCCCGAAGTGCCGCTGCTGGGCGTGCTGCCCGGCACCGGCGGCCTGACCCGCGTGACCGACAAGCGCAAGGTGCGCCACGACCTGGCCGACATCTTCTGCACCAGCGTCGAAGGCGTGCGCGGCCAGCGCGCCGTGGAATGGCGCCTGGTGGACGCCGTCGCCAAGCCTGCCCAGTTCGCCGCCGCCGTGCAGGAGCGCGCCAGCAAGCTGGCCGCCGACAGCCAGCGCCCCGCCGACGCCAAGGGCGTCAAGCTGCCGCGCCTGGAGCGCCAGGACAGCGCCGACAGCATCGCCTACGAATACGTCACGGTGCAGATCGACCGCGCACGCCGCACCGCGACCTTCACGGTCAAGGCTCCTGCGGGCAAGCAGCCGACCGACATCGCCGGCATCGAGGCAGCAGGCGCCTCGTGGTGGCCGCTGGCCATGGCGCGCCAGTTGGACGACGCCATCCTGTCGATGCGCACCAACGAGTTGGACATCGGCACCTGGCTACTTAAGACCGAGGGCGACGCCCAGGCCGTGCTGCAGTCCGACGCCACGGTGCTTGCCCATCAAGACCACTGGCTGGTGCGCGAGACCATCGGAATGCTGCGCCGCACCTTGGCGCGACTGGACGTGTCGTCGCGCAGCCTGTTCGCCCTCGTCGAGCCGGGCTCATGCTTCGCCGGCACGCTGGCCGAACTGGCTTTTGCCGCCGACCGCACCTACATGCTGGTGCTGCCCGACGAACCCGATCGCGCCCCGCGCATCGCGTTGAACGAGATGAACTTCGGCGTGCTGCCGATGGTGACCGACCAAAGCCGCCTGGCGCGCCGCTTCTATGAAGAAAGCGAGCCGCTCGAAGCCGCCCGCGCCAGCATCGGCCAGATGCTCGACGGCGACGCCGCACTGGCGCTGGGCCTGGTCACCGCCGCACCGGACGACATCGACTGGGACGACGAGATCCGCATCGCCATCGAAGAGCGCGCCGCCATGTCGCCCGACTCGCTCACCGGCCTTGAAGCGAACCTGCGCTTCGCGGGCAAGGAGAACATGGTCACCCGGGTGTTCGGTCGGCTGACGGCCTGGCAGAACTGGATCTTCCAGCGGCCCAACGCCGTCGGCCCGAAAGGCGCACTGAAGGTCTACGGCACCGGCGAGAAGGCCGGCTTCGACATGAATCGGGTTTGACCCCCAGTCTTCTTATTCAATCTTCAACCTACGCAGGGCCCACCATGAGCAGCATCAACTACAGCGAGAAGATCCCGAACAACGTCAACCTCGGCGAAGACCGCACCTTGCAGCGGGCGCTCGAAGGCTGGCAACCGAACTTCATCAACTGGTGGGACGACGTGGGGCCGGACGGCTCCACCAACTACGACGTCTATCTGCGCACCGCCGTCAGCGTCGACCCGCAGGGCTGGGCCCAGTTCGGCCACGTGAAGATGCGCGACTACCGCTGGGGCATCTTCCTGAACCCGGGCGATGCCAACCGCGAGATCCACTTCGGCGACCACAAGGGCGAGAAGGCCTGGCAGGACGTGCCCGGCGAACACCGCGCCAACCTGCGCCGCATCATCGTCACGCAGGGCGACACCGAGCCGGCTTCGGTCGAGCAGCAGCGCCACTTGGGCCTGACGGCACCCAGCATGTACGACATGCGCAACCTCTTCCAGATCAACGTGGAAGAAGGCCGCCACCTGTGGGCCATGGTGTATCTGCTGCACAAGCACTTCGGCCGCGACGGCCGCGAAGAAGCCGAGGCGCTGCTGCAGCGCCAGTCGGGCGATCAGGACAACCCGCGCATCCTGGGCGCATTCAACGAGAAGACCCCCGACTGGCTGGCCTTCTTCATGTTCACCTACTTCACCGACCGCGACGGCAAGTTCCAGCTTTCCGCACTGGCCGAGTCCGCCTTCGATCCGTTGGCGCGCACGACCAAGTTCATGCTGACCGAAGAGGCGCACCACATGTTCGTGGGCGAATCGGGCGTCTCGCGCGTGCTGGCCCGCACCGCGCAGGTGATGAACGAACTCAAGACCGACGATCCGAAGAAGATCCGCGAGGCCGGCTGCATCGACCTGGGCACCATCCAGCGCTACCTGAACTTCCACTACTCGGTGACCATCGACCTTTTCGGCGCCGACCAGTCGAGCAATGCTGCCACCTTCTACAGCTCAGGCCTCAAGGGCCGCTACGAAGAGGGCAAGCGCGAGGACGACCACGTGCTCAAGGGCCAGACCTACAAGGTGCTCGAAGTGAACAACGGGCAGCTCGTCGAGAAGGAAGTGCCGATGCTCAACGCACTGAACGAGGTGCTGCGCGACGACTTCATCAAGGACTCGGTGGCCGGCGTCAATCGCTGGAACAAGGTGCTTGAAAAGGCCGGCATCCCCACGCGTCTGGTGGTGCCGCACAAGGCCTTCAACCGCCAGATCGGCGCGCTGGCCGGCATCAAGATGTCGCCCGATGGCAAGGTGGTGAGCGAGAGCGAATGGAACGCTCGCAAGGCCGAATGGCTGCCCACGCCCGAAGACTTCGCCTTCGTCGCGTCCCTGATGGGCCGCGTGGTCGAACCGGGCAAGTTTGCCAACTGGATCGCGCCGCCGGTGATGGGCATCAATCGCCAGCCGGTGGATTTCGAGTACATCCGTTTCGGCTGATTGCGTTACAAGGGAGGCACAAGGAGATTCACGATGGACATGGCCGTAGCCAAGACTGGCGTCATTCAGCAGCACCTGATCGACCCGGAGATCTGCATCCGCTGCAACACCTGCGAAGCCACCTGCCCCGTGGGTGCGATCACGCACGACGACAACAACTACGTGGTGCGCGCCGATGTGTGCAATGGCTGCATGGCCTGCATCTCGCCCTGCCCGACCGGCTCCATCGACAACTGGCGCACGATGCCGGTGGCCAAGGCCTATTCCATCGATGAGCAGTTCGGCTGGGAATCGCTGCCAGCAGAACTCACGCCGGATCAACTGGAGGCCGAGGGCCTGAACGCCGAGGTTGCCGAATCGGCGGCGCAGGCGTCCACGGCCGAGCCCGTTGCCGAAGCCGAGCCCGGCACCGTCTCCTTCAATTCCGCCCAATACAACGCGAGCACGCCGCCCTGGTCGGCCGCGCACGCATACACCAACCTCTATCCGCCCAAGAGCCCGACCACGGCCACGGTGGTGGGCAACTTCAACTGCACCGAAGCCGGCTACGAGAACCAGACACACCACATCGTGCTCGACTTCGGCACCATGCCGTTCCCGGTGCTCGAAGGCCAATCCATCGGCATCATCCCGCCGGGCACCGACGCCAACGGCAAGCCGCACCATGCGCGCCAGTACTCCATCGCCAGCCCGCGCAACGGCGAACGCCCGGGCTACAACAACGTCTCGCTGACGGTCAAGCGCGTACTGCAAGACCACCAGGGTCGGCCCACGCGCGGCGTGGCTTCCAACTACGTGTGCGACCTGAAGGTGGGCGACACGGTGCAGGTGATCGGCCCCTTCGGCAGCACCTTCCTGATGCCGAACCACCCCAAGTCGCACATCGTCATGATCTGCACCGGCACCGGCAGCGCACCCATGCGCGCCATGACCGAATGGCGCCGCCGCCTGCGCAAGAGCGGCAAGTTCGAGGGCGGCAAGCTGCTCCTGTTCTTCGGCGCACGCACGCAGCAGGAACTGCCCTACTTCGGCCCGCTGCAGTCGCTGCCCAAGGACTTCATCGACATCAACTTCGCCTTCTCGCGCACGCCCGATCAACCCAAGCGTTATGTGCAGGACCGCATGCGCGAACGCGCTGCCGACCTGGCGGAACTGCTCAAGGACGGCCAGACGCACTTCTACGTCTGTGGCCTCAAGAGCATGGAAGAAGGCGTGATGCTGGCGCTGCGCGACGTGGCGGCCGAAGCCGGCCTGGAGTGGGACACGGTGGGCGCCGCGCTCAAGCGCGAAGGCCGTCTGCACCTCGAAACCTACTGATGCCGATGGACCCGCGTTCCGTAAAGGCCGCATGAAGTTCGCCGAGTTTCATGCGGGCCAGGTGATCGAGGCCGGGCCTTACCTCGTCACCGAGGAAGAGCTGGTCCGCTTCGCCAGCGCCTATGACCCGCAGTGGTTCCATACCGATGCACAGGCCGCAGCCGAAGGCCCCTTCGGCGGACTGATCGCGAGCGGTTGGCACACCTGCGGCATTGCCATGCGGCTCGTTGCGCAGGCCGCGCTGGAAGGGTCCGAGTCCTTTGCCTCTCCGGGGCTGGACTATGTGAAGTGGCCCAACCCCGTGCGCCCCGGCGATTCGCTGCGGCTGGCAGCGCAAGTGATCGAAGTGCGGCGTTCGGAGAAGCGACCGACGCTCGGCATCCTTCGCTGGCAGTGGCGCCTCGTCAACCAGCGCGAGTTGACGGTCCTCGACCTGCTGGCCACCAGCCTCTTCAAGCTCCCCGCTGACTGAGCGTCACCCGCTTTCGCTCGCACGGCACGGGCGGGCGCGTAGGCCAAGTCCCGCGCGGCCGCCGCTGGTGCGCTGCTACGATGGCCCGGCCCGCCAGCACCAGCGATGAACCTCAAGATCCGTTTCCTGCTTCTTCGGTTGGCCCGCAAGACGTGGGTCCGTTGCACGCTGTTCTCGGCATTCGCCGTGCTGGCCGTGGCAATGGCCATCGTGATCGGCCCGTGGATTCCGTCCGACCTGGCGAAGCGACTGGGTTCTGACGCCACAGAAAGCGTCTTGCAGATCCTGGCTTCCAGCATGCTGACGGTGGCGATCTTCTCGGCAACCACCATGGTCTCGGCGTTCAGCGCCGTTGGCAGCAGCGCCACGCCGCGCGCCGCGCCATTGCTGATCGAAGACAGCACCATCCAGAACACGCTGGCCACCTTCATCGGCGCCTTTCTCTACAGCCTGATCGCGCTGGTCGGACTCAACGCGCAGGTCTATGGCGATGGCGGGCGTCTGGTGCTCTTCGGCTTCACCATCGTGCTGCTGGTGTTCGTGGTGGTCGTGCTGCTGCGCTGGATCGACTACCTCTCCAGCCTGGGCCGCATGAGCGAGACGATCCGCCGCGTCGAACGCGCGACCATCGGCGCGATCGAACAGCACCTGCCCAACCTGGGCGCCACGCCGCAGGCACCAGGTCTGCGCGGCCCGCACGAGGTGCATGCCGGCGGCACCGGATTCATCCAGTACGTGGCGATGGACGCGCTGCAGGCTCAGGCGGGCAAGCTGGGCTCGACCCTGCACCTGCATGTGCTGCCGGGCCAGTTCGTGGAGCCCACCATGGTCATTGCCAGCACCCAGGCGCCGCTGGACGATGCTGCACGCACCGCCGTGCAGGACGCCGTCATGGCAGGCGCGTCCCGCACCTTCGACGACGACCCGCGCTACGGCATGGTGGTGCTCGGCGAGATTGCCGCGCGCGCGCTGTCGCCGGCAGTGAACGACCCAGGCACCGCGCTGGACGTGCTGGCTTCGGGCGTCAGGATCGTGTCGCACTGGCGCCGCATCCAACGCGAAGCCGGGGTCACGTCGATCGCCTGGCCGGATGTGAGCGCGCCCGCGATGAGCCACGAAGGCTTCTTGCGCGACTTGGCTGAGCCGATTGCACAGTACGGCGCCAGCTCGCTGCGGGTCTCCGAAGCGCTGCTGCGTGCGCTGGGCACCGCCGTTCGCCTCGGGGGTGCCGATATGCAGGAACCTGCGCACCGACTCGCTTCCAAGGTCCTGGCGTGGGCGGATCTGGCGCAGCAACCCGCGAGCGAACGCGCTGCGTTGCTGGACGTGGCGCGCGAGACCGGCCTGTATCCGGCCTGCCTCGCACCCACGAGCGATTGAGCGGATCGATCACCAGCTGTACTTCGCTCCTGCCTGGATCCTGCCCGAGCGGTAGCCGTGGCTGCCAACTTCGCCCCCCAAGGCGCCCCATGCGCTGACCTGCTTGCTCAGGTTGACCTGCAGGCCCACCTTGACCTCGATGCGGTTCGACGGCAACGCGTCGCGAACCACATCGCCGTTGAAGCGCATCGTCGTATCGGCACCGTCGTGCCACCAGTTCAACTCCGCGAACGGGCGAAGCTGCCGAATGCCGACATCATCCTGGGTGTTGCCGTGCACCCGCACGCCCAGGCGCGTGGTGACCGCGCTACTGTCCATGCCCGAAATCACCGTGCCCGTGGCTTCGGCGTGATCGCTGGCGCGGTACGTCGACACGATCACCTGTGCCTGCGGCTCCACGTACATCTGGTGCCTGTCGTCGTCCAGCAGCTTGAAGGCATAGCCTGCTTCCAGCGAAGCGGTCACGCCCGTGGCGTTGTAGGACTCCCGTGCCAAGCCCTGGCCCTGCACGGTGCTGCGGTACTGCCCGCCCATGACCCAGGCGTCCACGTAGGGACCGGAGAGGATGTCCTGCCTGCCGTACCAGGTGCCGTAGGCGCCCAGGTTGTAGCCATCGACCTGGCCTTGGGCGATGCCGCGGCGGTTCCGATAGGCGCTGCTCATCTGGCCGAGCATGCCCATCGCGCCGATGCGGATGCTGCCCTCGCCGCCGTCGCCCAGGCGGATCAGATCGGCGCCGCCGTGCAGAAGGTACGAACTGCCATCGACCGTGCTCATCGGATCGACGCCATAGCGCTGGCTGTTAGTGCCTTCGACCCGCAGTGAGCCATTGGCATCGCTGGCGGCGCCCTTTCCGGGCAGTTGACCGTCCCGATCCACGCCGGGCGCCTGGCCCTGGCGATCACGCAAGGTGTGCATCGCCATCTGCCGGGCAGCGGCACGGTTGGCCAGGTAGGCGCCGACTTCGGGACGGTAGCTCGGCGCGGACGGCGCGGCGATGCCTGGATCTGTCGCCACATGGGTGGCGGCTGCACCCGTGTCTTCCGGCATGTCCGGTGTCGTTGCGTTGCCCGGGCTTTCCGTATCCGAAGTGAGGTACCAATCCTCGGCCTGCCCGCCATTGCCGCCACGCAAGAGGTTGTAGTCATAGGCGCCGGCCGCGAGCGTGCCCGTGCCTTTCCGATACCCCGTGGAAGACGCATCCAGATGGAAAGCATCGCTCGCGGTCGTGCCGCCGTTCAATGTTTCCACCACGCGGATGCCCTGCATCGTCGGCGCGCCAGGGCCACCTGCGCTCTGCACGATCACCGCCGTGCTGCCCGAGGCCCGTCCTCCCTCGATCACCAGCTTGTCGGTCGGTGATGCATCGTCGGCCAGCACGGTGCGAATGAGCAGCCGAGCGCCTTCGCCCACGTAGTTGCCCTTGACATGCAGGACGTTGCCTGGCGCGCTCTGCGAGGGGCCGGCAAGTTGCACCAGGCCGCGGTTGACCAGGCCTTGCGACAAGGTCAGCGTGGAGTTGGGCAGCACCGGAGCGACAGCCTGGGCTGCGGACGCTGCGGCCTTGAACGTTGGCGTGCCCTTGACGGCCACGGCAGCCAGGGGACTTTGCGCCTGCTGCGAAGGCAGCGCATTCAACGCACGGATGGTGCCCTCGTTGGTCACATGCCCGCTGACCGTGCCGCTGCCTGTGAGCACAGCGCCCTCGGCCACCGTCACCTCGCCCGCATTGGCCGCGCCGAGCCAGCGTGCCGGGTGCGCCGCATCGCCCACCATCAGCTCGCCCGCTTCGATGCGCGACGTACCGCTGTGGCGCACTGAATCGCCCACGCTCAGTGTGCCGCCGCCGCGTTTGACCAGATCGCCCGCGCCGCTCACCGCATTGACCAGTTCGCCTTGGGCTCCATCCACCGTCAGCACGCCCTGGTGGTCGATCGCTCCGCTGCCCAGCCCGGCCACATCGTTGATCCGAACCTCCGCACCTGTGGCGATGGTCGTGTTCGCGGCCAGCGCCCGATTGGCGCCTTGCACGTCCAGCACGCCCCCGGCGACGTTCAACCGCCCCTTGCCCTTCAAGGCGCCGGCGGAGATGCCGCCGTTGGCAATACCGAGCGCGCCGCCGTTGATGTCAAGCGTCGAGTTCGTCTCGCCATTGAAGGCACCGATGGTCTGCGTCTTGCCGTTCAGATCGGCGATTGCGGCGTTGGCGATGTCGAGCCGGTTGGTCTTGCCCAGGGCGTTGTCCGCCTCCAGGCGCAGCGTGCCGGTGGCCACCATGGTCTGGCCGCTGTAGTCGTTGCCCGGGTTGGACAGTGACACGGTGCCCGCGCCGGCATCGACCACCAGGCTGCCCAGCCCTGTCACCCTGGCCGACATGTCCGCACCCGCACCAGTGGCGCCGCTGTCCTGGCTCAGGCTCAGGCTGCGGCCTTGCTGCAAGTCCAACTGCGTGAGGCCCCAGTTGACGTACAGCCCGTCGCCCGGCGCGGTGCTCAGGCGATGGTCGTAGGAGCCCCTGGCCACGGTCTCGCCGCCCTGGGCAATATCAAGCAGACGGGCGGAAGCGATCGCGTTGCCCTGCTGATCCTGCAGCGCCAGACCGCCGCCATGGCCGGTGACGCGAGTCGCGCTCACCAGCCGGGTGCCGATGTTGGCGTCGTCCTGCTTCAAGAGGTTGACGCGATCGGGCGTGTCCTTGGGGCTCAGGTCGTAGCCGGCGGGTACGCTGACCTGCACGACGCCCGCGTGGCTGGCATCCAGAGTGCGGGCGGCGATGGTGGTGCTGGCGCCAATCTGGTCGGGAAGGTTCGCCGCAAAGCGCAGGGTGCCGCCGTCGATGTCCAAGCCCCCGATGCGCTGCTCGCCCTCGCCCACCGTGCTCACACTGCCCTCGCCGGCCCGCAGCGTAGCGTTGCGCAGCGCGCCCGTGTTCTGCTCTTTCAGCGCAAAGGTGGTGTCCCCCAGCGACAGCGTTCCGGTGAAATCCGCGCCGGTCGTGCCTGCATTGGCCACGCCGAAGTCGAAAGACTGCCCGCCACTGCTGGTGGTGACAGTGCCTGCGCCTTGCAGCGGGTTGTTCAGCGTAAAGGCGCCGACTGTTGCCGCCACAGCCAGCGTGCTGCCGCCGTCGATGACGATGGCGCTGCCGTCGCGGCCGTCGTCGGCGGCCAGCAGGGCCTGCTTGATGGTGACGACGGCACCGTTCGACAACCGCACGGTGTCGAAGTGTGCGATGGCGCCTGCGTCGTCGTAGGTGTAGCGCGCGCCGTCGAAGACAAGCTGGTCGGTACCCGAGACGCCGTCTACAGCGTCGAAGCTCGCATTGCCCCTGACCGTCACCAGGTCGTCGCCGCTGCCGCCATTCAGGGTGCCCGACAACGTCGACCCGTTGTCCAGCAGCGCAGAGTTGGCGCCTGCGCCCAGCGCCACGACGCCGGTGATGCGGCCCTGGTTGACGAATTCGGAGTCCTCGTCGCTCAGGGCCAGCGCATCGCCGATCGCACTGGCGGCGATGAGGCCGCCCCGTGCGTTCGTGAAGCGGCGGGCCGCGCCCGCATCGACCGTGGGCGCCAGGGCGCTGATGGAGGTGAGCGAGCCGCGGTTGATCGCCTCGGTGACTCCCTGGCGCAACACCAGGGCGGAGCCGCCGGCGGCGTGGCCGACGTCGACGCTGACGGCGGAGTCGACCTTGCCCGTGGTATTGGCCACCAGGCCCTGGCCGCCCGCGCCGCTGACCTTGATGTTCAGCGCCTCGGAGGCCGACAGGTCCAACGCATTGGCCGCTTGGCTGCCGTCGGCGTTCTGCAAGGCGATGCCGGTTCCGCTGCCCGCCACGCGGATCGTGCCGCTGTTGTTGTTGTTGATGCTGGCACCAGTGCGAAGCCCGATGCCGTCGGCCACGTCGATCGTGATCTCGTTCAACTGCAGGTTGCCGATCTCGGCCGCATTCTCGATGCCGTGGCCGGTGGCGCCCGGCGCATTGACGACGATGTGTGCGCCTTGCACCGTCAGGCCGACTGCGCCTGCGCTGACGAGCACGCCGTGGGCACTGCCGCGAGCTTCGAGCGTGCCCAGGCCGGCGCCGACAAGATCGAGGCTGGCGCCGCTGCCCAGTTCGACCGCGGCCTTACCGTCGATGGCCAGGATGGTGGCGCTGTTGGTGACCGACGAGTCCGCGCCTTCGACGTACACCGCAGTGCCGTTGGCGGTGAGGTTGCCGGCATTGTTCAGTTGCCCGGACTGCACGCGCACGGCCTGCGAGTTCGCGCCCGCGAGGACGACGCTGCCGGTGTTGACCAGGCTGCCCTGGTTCTGAGTGACGAAGCCGGTGGCGCCCGCATGAGAGGCGCTCACGGCCGTGGCGTTGGTCAGGGTCGAGCCAGTGCCTGTGGCCTGCTCGCTGCCGTCGAGTCCGTAGCGCTTCCCGTCGACGATGCCAGCCGTGGCGCCGACGCCAGCCAGTTCGATCTTCGCACCGGCGGCCACGGTGGCTTGCGCGCCGCCCGTCACCTGCAGGCCACGTGCGTCGTTGCCTTCGACGGCCAAGGTGCTGCCGGATTCGACGTGGACCGTCGCACCATCGGCGGCCTGCACGCCGGCGGCACCATCGCCTTGGAGCGTCATCGTTCCGCCCGTCATTCGGACCACGGTCTGCGTGCCACTGGCGCGAATGCCCACCGTTTGCCGCTCCGGCGAGCCACCCTGCAAGAACATGTCGCCAGAGGTCCTGACCAAAGTAGGCAGGGTACCGCTCGCGTCCTGTGCATCGATGCCCGTGCCGCCGTCGTTGACCGTGATGCTTCCGAAGTTGGTGGCTCGTGCACCTGCTTCGACCCGGATGCCCGTGGTGTCCCGGCCCAGGAAAGCGATGCTGCCGGTGTTCGCCAGTTCAGCGCCATTGCGCGCGATGTATCCCGTCACTTCGTCGAGCGCCGAACTCAGGGCCGCACCGCTGACCAGCAGCGTGCCGGAGCCGAACCCCGCCGCACCCGCCTCCAGGCTGGCGTCGGACAGCACGCCAGCGACAGGATCGCCGACCGCCGCGCCATCGATACCGTACTTCTGCCCGTCCACCACGCCCGCCACGGTGCCGACGGCATCCAGATTGACCATCGCCGCGGTGGAGATCTTGCCTTGTGCGCCGCCTTCGATGCGAACAGCGGTGGCGTTTCGGCCGGTCAGGCGTGCGTTGAGCGCTCCCGAGTTGTATGCCGACACGTCACTGCCCGTGGCGCCCGTCATGACCACCGCCGTTGCCCGTTCGCCCGATGCCAGCAACGTCCCGCCCGAGCCAGCGGCCGCGCGGTAGTCTGCCCCGGCTTCAAGCCGGAAAAGCGTCGACTCGTCCGTACTCACTTCGAACGAAGTGGTGCCGTTTCCCCTGATGCTGGAGCCTGGGCCATGGACGAAGTAGCCGATCTGCCCCATTCCGTCATTGAACCGGACACTGCCGCCCGTCGCGATGGCCACTGTCCCACCCTGTCGCGCATGCACGCCGATCGCGCCGTCGCCATCGAGGTTGACGGCGCCCGACACATCCACCCGCGATCCACTGCCATCGGCCCAGACTCCATAGCTGCGCAAGCCGCTGCCCGGGTCGAGGCCGCCGGCAACGTTGATCGAGCCGGAGGTCTGCGCCAACGCACTGCTACCGCCCGAGCTTTCGACCTTGATGCCCACGCCATTGACGCCATTGAGGTTGATCGTGCCGCGATTGAGCACGACGCTCGATCCGCTGTTGATCGCGTGCATCGCAATGTTTTCCAGAGGATCTCCGGGCGCACGGCCGTTCACTTCGATGGTCCCGGAATTGATGGCGGTGGCTCTGGTCGCGTTGGCGACCAGGAAGGCCTTTGCGTTCTGGGTGAGCGTGCCGACGACGATCCTTCCCTCGTTCACCGCCCGCGCCGTCTCGGTCACGCGAATGCCGACATCGCTGCCGCCGTTGTCGGCATTGGTGGTGTCGACGACCGCCTCGGGCGACGCGGCGTTGTACTGCGCTGCCCGGCCCATGTAGATCACCCCGGTCGGACTGTTGGTAAAGATCGCATCGCCGTTGGCGATGGCGCCGTAAGTCGTGCCATAGCTGGCCGTGTTGGCCACATCCACGTTGATGATGCCGTTGTTGACGGCCGCGGCCTTGGCCGACAGCTTCACCGCGTACTGCTCACCCGGCGTGGTGCTCAGGTTCCATCCGGCCACGTTCATGATGCCGTTGTTGGTGAACGTGGTGCCGGGGTCCGTCGCCAGGACGAGCCTGGCTTCGGTGTACTTTCCGTTGTAGTTGCCGTCCCGCGTGGTGTCCCAGCCGTTCTCCGCGTAGTAGCCACCCGACATGACCCCGTTGTTGAAGGCGGTGCCGCCCGAGGCCAGTCGCAGGCCGAGGCTTCCCGACGACGACATCGAGCCGCCCCGTTCCACCTCGAAGCGCCCGCCGTTGAAGACGCCGACGGTCGCGGATCGCTGGTCGATCTGCGCCCCCGCAAGAATCCTGCCCCGCGCACCCGCGCCGTCGACAAGAATGGAATGGCTGAACCCCCTCGGCACTGTGATTTCGTCGTCTGCGCTGAACGACACGCTGTACGCGTGGCTCTCCTGCCGCTGGCTCACCGCCTGATTGAAAGCCGCGTCATAGGCGGCCTGGGATTTCAACTTGCCCGCGCGCAGCGCTGCCACCAGCACGTCGTTGTAGGCGGCCAGTTCCTTCACGTTGGTGACGGTATAGCTGCGCCCATCGAAGCCCCTGAAGGTCCCGGCATAGACGGGCACGGTGACGTTCAGGTTGGCGCTCGTCGCACCGCTGGGCGCATAGCCGGCCACGAAGATGATCAGGTTGCGCGAGGCCCAGTCGACGCTGCTGCCATCGCCCCGCGCGATGGCGATGCTCGTGCTCTTGGCGGCCATGGAGATTGCGTTGCCGGCAGCCGCTGGCGCCCGGGTCTTGTCACCGATGTCGACCACACCGCTGGCGCCGTTGTGCACCGACAGCATGTTCGCGCCGACGTACTGCCCGTTTCCGACGTTGTTGTATTGATCCGCCCTGGCGGTGCCCCAGTTGGATACGGAAAAGCGAGCGCTGTCGTAGGTCGCCACGGTCAGGCTGCCGCCAGTGATGGGGTCGGGCGTCTTCACCCCCAGGACCTGTGCACCCAGGCTCAACTTCTCGCGCTCGTTCAAGGCTGGCACAAGCTCGGCAAACGTCGGGTAGACAAGGCCGGTATTGCCCAGCGCGATATCGCTGGCGCTGCCTCGCAATATCACCGACTGGCCTGCCCCATCCGCGATGGTGGCACCGGCCATGTCGTCGTGATCGAGCGGGTTGAATCCGACCGGACACACGCCCGCTACAGGCGAGGAGCCATCGCCGCAAGCAACGCCGGCTCGCGCGAGGCCCGAGCCACCGCTCGCCAAACACAGCGCCGCTGCGCCGAGCAATGCCCTGGCGATGGAACGGCTGGCACCCTTGCTTCGGCCCTTGCTGAACTCGGAAGCCGCAACCCAGGCATCACGTGCAGCGCACCAGACGATTCGATGAATCTTGTTCACTTGTTCTCCCTTGTGTCTCGCAGCGCAAGAAACTTCTCACAGGCTTGTGCGAAACCGCCGGGGATTGAAGCCGAACAACTCAGCTTTCCTTACCCGCTGTTTCTGCGTTAGCTGTGGGAAATTTCGCTTTCTTGCGAGCGACGCCCGACGAGCAGCACCTGGACGCAGGTGACTCTCGCCCGCTTGGGGCGCAAGGGAACAGTGAAGGCAGCACTGCGGACGACGCCGCACGCATGAGCGCAACTGCGTTGCGCGCTGATCAGGTTCGGCCCGCCGAAGCGGCAGGTTCGAGGCCGGGCCTCAGCCCAGAACGTCGTTCACCTGCTCGTTGAATTGCGCCTGGCTCCAGGCCACACCCAGTTCGCGCGGCAGCGCGTCGCGCACCGAGAACACACCGAGGATGCGGCCACTCGCGGTCATCAGCGGCAGATGCCGGAAGCCGCGCTCCAGCATGAGGCACACGGCGTCAGACACCGGCATCTCTGGCGGCACGCAGATGGGATTGGGCGTCATGACTTCGCGAACCGTGGTCCGCTCGGGATCGAGCGCGCGCGCCAGCACGCGCGTCATGAGGTCGCGCTCGGTCAGGATGCCGAGCAGAAGGTCGGGCGGTTCCATGATCAACACGCTGCCGCAGTTGGCGCGCGTCATCACGCCGGCCGCCTCGCGCACGCTGGCGTGCTGGCCCAGGCAGAGAACGTGCTTGCGCGAGATGGACTGGAACACGGTGCGTTCGGCCATGGGATTCCCTCCTGCTGGACTGCACATGCTGAGGCCTGCGCGGCCAGCGCGCAAGGCGTCTCAACGTAAGGAGTTGTTGAGCTTTTCCAGCGACGCGGCACCCGGGCACAACTCGGCCACGTCGAGCCCGTTGAGCGCCTGCTCGACTGTGTTGAGCGCGGTGTGCAGGTCGGTCGCCAGCGGATCGACGTAGAGCAGCCCGGTGACGATCTCGCCCAACGCCTGGTGCTTCTGCATGTACGCCATCGCGGCGTATCGATCGGACGGGTCGTAGTTGGCATGCAGGCTGCGCAGGCGCAGCAAGGTGCCGTCGTGCTGACGGACGTCCATCACCTCGCCGGGCGCGATGTCGGCGGTGATCTCTTCCCGGCCCGAGATGAAGTCGATGCGGCTCACGGCCTCGTTGTGTTCGCGCACGTAGTCGTAGCTCTTGGTGCTCCCGGGGTGGTTGTTGAAGGCCACGCAAGGACTGATGACGTCGATGAACGCGGCACCACCATGACTGATCGCCCCCTTGATCAGCGGGACCAGCTGCGCCTTGTTGCCCGAGAAGCCGCGCCCCACGTAAGTGGCGCCCAGCTGAAGCGCCATGCCCACCAGGTCGATGGCGCTGTCGGTGTTGACCACGCCTTTCTTGCTCTTGCTGCCTTGGTCGGCAGTGGCCGAAAACTGCCCCTTGGTCAGGCCGTACACGCCGTTGTTCTCCACGATGTAGGCCATGCGAACGCCGCGCCGCATGGCGTGCGCGAACTGGCCCAGGCCGATGGATGCCGAATCGCCATCGCCCGAGACACCGAGATAGAGGAGGTCCCGGTTGGCAAGGTTGGCGCCGGTCAGCACGCTGGGCATGCGTCCGTGCACGGTGTTGAAGCCGTGCGAGGCGCCCAGGAAGTAGTCGGGCGTCTTGCTGCTGCAGCCGATGCCCGAGAGCTTGGCCACCCGGTGCGGCTCGATGTCGAGCTCCCAGCAGGCCTCGATGATCGAAGCCGAGATGGAATCGTGCCCGCAGCCGGCGCACAGGGTGGAGATCTTTCCTTCGTAGTCGCGCCGGGTGTAGCCGACCTTGTTGGTTGCCAGCGTCGGATGGTGCAGGCGGGGCTTGGCCAGGTAGGTCATCGCGTGCGTTCCTTGCTTACTTGGCCGTGGCCTGCATGGCCGCGCTGGTGTTGGCCGGCGCTTCGGCGGGCGCAGGCGCTGCTTGCGCAGGCAGCCACGCCTCGCCTTTCACCCGCCGCCCGATGGCATCGACGATGAAGCGCGCCGTGATGGGCGTGCCGTCGTAGTGCAGCACGGCAACCACACGGGCGGGGTCGACCTCAAGCTCGTCGATCAGCAGGCTGCGCATCTGCCCATCGCGGTTCTGCTCGACGACGAACACCTGGTCATGCTCCGCAAGGAAGCGCGACACGCTTTCGGGAAAAGGATAGGCGCGCAGGCGCATCGCATCGAGATGCACATCGGCGGCCTGCAGCGCCTCCAGCGCCTCGTGCATGGCCGGCGTGGTGGAGCCGAAGTAGATCACGCCCAGCCGCGTCGGCTTCGAGGCTGGCTGCTGCACGGGCTGCGGCACCAGGGTCGCTGCCGTGGCGAACTTGCGCAGCAGCCGCTCCATGTTGTAGATGTAGTCAGGTCCGCGCTCCGAATAGCGGGCATAGGCATCGCGCGTGGTGCCTCGCGTGAAGTAGCTTCCGCGCGTGGGGTGCGTGCCGGGCAACGTGCGCCAGGGAATGCCATCGCCATCCACGTCCTTGTAGCGCCCGAAGTCGCGGCCGGCCTCCAGCTCCTGCGCGCTCATGACCTTGCCGCGGTCGTAGCGGCGCGCGTCGTCCCATTCGAAGGGCTCGCACAGGCGCTGGTTCATACCGATGTCGAGGTCGGTCATGACGAAGATGGGCGTCTGCAGCCGGTCTGCCAGATCTAGCGCAGCGGCCGCATGCTCGAAGCACTCCTGCGGGTCCTGCGGAAAGAGCAGCACATGCTTGGTGTCGCCGTGCGAAGCATGGGCGCAGGCGAGGATGTCGGACTGCTGCGTGCGCGTGGGCATGCCGGTAGAGGGCCCGCCGCGCTGCACATCGATGATGGTGACCGGGATCTCCGCGAAGTAGGCCAGGCCGATGAATTCCGACATCAGCGAGATGCCCGGCCCCGATGTCGCGGTGAACGCCCTGGCGCCGTTCCAGCCCGCACCCACCACCATGCCGATGGAAGCCAGTTCGTCCTCGGCCTGCACGATCGCAAAGCGATGCTGGCCGGTGGCCGCGTCGACGCGGAACTTGCTGCAGTAGCGCTGGAAGGCCTCGGCCACCGACGACGAGGGCGTGATCGGATACCACGCCGCCACCGTGGCGCCGCCATACACGCAGCCCAGCGCGGCCGCGCTGTTGCCATCGACGAAGATGCGCCCGCCCACCGCATCGGCACGCCGCACCTTGAGGCCCACCCGGTCGCCCAGATGCTCGCGCGCGAAGTCGCAGCCCAGGTGCAGGGCGCGCACGTTGGAATCGAGCAGCTTTTCCTTGCCCTTGTACTGCTCCGAGAACAGCGTCTCGACCACGGCCGGTTCGATGCCCAGCAGCACGGCCAGCGCGCCCACGTAGACAATGTTCTTGAACAGCTGACGCTGGCGCGGGTCCTGGTAGACGGCGTTGCAGATCTCGGTGAGCGGCATGCCGATCACGCAGATGTCGTCGCGGAACTTCGATGCCGGCAGCGGCCGCGTGCTGTCGTAGAAAAGGTAGCCGCCGCTGGCCAGTTCGGCCACGTCGGCGTCCCAGGTCTGCGGATTCATCGCGACCATCATGTCGGTGCCGCCGCGCCGGCCCAGGTGGCCGGCCTCGCTCACGCGCACCTCGTACCAGGTGGGCAAGCCCTGGATGTTGCTGGGGAAGATGTTGCGCGGGCTCACCGGCACGCCCATGCGCAGGATGGCCTTCGCGAACAGCTCGTTGGCCGACGCCGAGCCCGAGCCATTGACGTTGGCGAACTTGATGACGAAGTCGTTGACGGCCTGCAGATACGGTGTGCTCATGCCGCCGCCTCCTCGGTTGCGGCCGTGCGCGATGCGCCAGCCTGCGCCGTCTTGAGCAAGAACTTCTGCATGTCCCACGCACCGGTCGGGCAGCGTTCGGCGCACAGGCCGCAGTGCAGGCAGACGTCCTCGTCCTTGACCATCACGCGGCCCGTCTTCAGGCCGCCCGACACGTAGAGGCTTTGCGCGAGGTTGAGCGCTGGCGCCTTCAGGCGCGTTCGCAGGTCCGCCTCGTCGCCGTTCTCGGTGAAGCTGATGCAGTCCATGGGGCAGATGTCGACGCAGGCGTCGCACTCGATGCAAGCCTTCTCTTGGAACACGGTCTGCACATCGCAGTTCAGGCAGCGCCCCGCTTCCTGGAACGCGGTGGCGGCGTCGAAGCCCAGTTCGACCTCGACCTTGATGCTGGCCAACGCCCGCTCGGCCTGCGCCCACGGCACCTGGAAGCGCATGTCGGCGGAAGTGTCGTTGTCGTAGCTCCACTCGTGGATGCCCATCTTCTGCGAGATGAGGTTGGTCATCGGTGGTGGACGCTCGGCCAGCGGCTCGCCTTCGAGCAGTCGGTCGATCGACACGGCCGCCTCGTGCCCATGCGCCACGGCGGTGATGATGTTCTTGGGCCCGAAAGCCGCATCGCCGCCGAAGAACACATGCGGCACGCTCGACTGGAAGGTGGCCTTGTCCAATACCGGCAGCCCCCATTCGTCGAAGTCGATGCCGCAGTCGCGCTCGATCCAGGGAAAGGCGTTCTCCTGCCCCACGGCCACCAGCACATCGTCGCATTCGAAGAAGACCTCGGGCTCGCCGGTCGGCACCAGCGTGCGACGGCCCCGGGCGTCGTATTCGGCGCGCACGACCTCGAAGCGCATGCCGACCAGCTTGTCCCCTTCGTGCACGAAAGCCTTGGGCACATGGAAGTTGATGATCGGAATGCCTTCGCGCTCGGCGTCTTCCTTCTCCCACGGCGACGCCTTCATCTCGTCGAAGCCGCTGCGCACGATCACCTTCACATCGGCGCCGCCCAGCCGCCGGGCGGAACGGCAGCAGTCCATGGCAGTGTTGCCGCCACCCAGGACGATCACGCGCCGCCCGATCTGCGTCACGTGGCCGAACGAGACCGAGGCCAGCCAGTCGATGCCGATGTGGATGTTCGCCGCGGCTTCGTGGCGCCCTGGCAGTTGCAGGTCGCGCCCACGAGGCGCACCGCAGCCGACGAAGACGGCGTCCCAGTCCTGTGCCAAGAGCGCCTTCATCGATTCGACGCGCTCGTTGCCGCGAAACTCGACGCCCAGATCGAGCACATAGCCCACCTCTTCGTCGATGACCGATTCGGGCAGACGGAAGCGGGGAATCTGCGTGCGGATGAAACCGCCGGCGCGGCCCTCTGCGTCGAACACCGTCACCGCGTAGCCCAGCGGCGCCAGGTCGCGGGCCACGGTGAGCGAAGCCGGCCCCGCACCGATGCAAGCGACCCGCCGTCCATTGCTTGGGGCCGGGCGCGGCATGCGCGCATGCACGTCTTCCTTCATGTCGGCAGCCACGCGCTTGAGGCGGCAGATGGCCACGGGCTCGGGGTGCTTCAGGTTGCTCTCTTCCACCCGACCTCGCCGGCAGGCCGGTTCGCAGGGCCGGTCGCACGTTCGCCCCAGGATGCCGGGGAAGACGTTCGATACCCAGTTGACCATGTAGGCATCGCCATATCGGCGCTGGGCGATCAGTCGGATGTACTCGGGAACGGGGGTGTGGGCGGGACAAGCCCACTGGCAATCGACGACCTTGTGGAAATAGGCCGGATTCGCGATGTCGGTACGCAGCAAGGCTTGTCTCCTATTCGCTGCCGCCCGCTGCTTCGCCGAGGGGTGCGAGCAGGCGCGGGTCTGCGCGCAGTATGCGCCGCTTGTCCACGAAATGCAGAGGGGTGAAATCCCTCAAACGCAGCCGCTAGTCCCCCAGAGACAAATTCCTACAGACAAGGGCACTTGGGAGGATCAAGGTAAAGCCATGACACAGCCCATCGAACTCATCGTCGCGGAGCCGATGCCCGGCTCCTATGTATGGCGCCTGCTGGAGACGGACGAACAGGGTGGAAACGCCCGCGTCATCCGTGCGGCGTTCGACCCGCTCGACAGCTACGAGGTGGCGCTTGCCGCCGGCCAGGGCGCACTGGACCACGAGATCCGGCGCCGCCATGAGCCTGCTGCAGCGCACAAGGAATCTGACGGCGCTTCCGGCAAGAAGACTACCGCCAAGCCAGCGGGCAAGGGTCGCTCGAAGGCTACGCACTAGGCGTCGTTAGGGCGCCTCGGTACTGCGATCGGGCGTGGAGCCACTGCGCAGCACGCGCTGTTCGTTCTGGTCGAGTACGGCCGTGAACACCATGGGCGAGTTGGGCGGCTGCACCCAGCGCCAGTCCCATTCCGTCTCGCCCCGCAGGGGATACGGCGTCCGTTTTGCGGGCTTGCCCAGCAGCTGGCGCAGTTCTTCGGCCGCCATGCCCGGCTGAACACGCGCGAAGTTCTGGGGCGTGAGGACCTGGCGCAGCGCACTCATCTTGCCGTCAGGGCCGATGGTGATCATGTAGTTCTTCTGGCCCTGCGGTTGCCGGTTGTATTCGAACATCCGCCCGCCGGGCACCGTCCAGACGCGTTCGGGCTCGCCGAATCTGGCGCGCACGTCGGCTTCCGTCGATACGCCCTCCTCGAGTTCCTGGATGCGCTGCGGGTCGCAGCCGATCAGCGAAAGCAACGATCCCAGCAGGCCAGCGGCCATCAGCGTTCTCCTGTTCACAACGGCTTCCCTTGGTTGTTTCTGGCGCGCAGGCATGCGGCTCGCGCTCAGCGCGCCTCGGCCGCCTCGTGCTGGTAAGGCGGCAGCTTGGCGCCACAGTCACTGCAGAACCGCGCACGCGGCGAATGCCCTTCGCTCAGGCATTCGTGGCAGGTGCGGGTGGTGGGCTGCGACGAACTGGCAGCGCGTCGCAGGGTGAACTCCGCACCCACGATGCCCGTAGGCACCGCCAGCGTTCCCCAGCCGATGAGCATCATGGCCGAGGCAATGACGCGGCCCAGGTCGGTCTGCGGCGTGATGTCGCCAAAGCCCACCGTCGTCATGGTGGTGATGGCCCAGTAGATGCCCACCGGAATGCTGGTGTAGCCATTGGCCGGCCCTTCGACCACATACAGCAGCGTGCCCATCACCATCACGATGAGCATGACGAAGATGAGAAAGACGAAGATCTTGCGGCGCGACGCATGCAGCGCCTGGCCCAGCAGGCCGAACTCGTCCACGTACTCGGCCAGCTTGAAGATCCGGAACACGCGCAGCAGCCGCAGGATGCGCACGTCGATCAGTGCGGACATCTCCGGCACGAGGATGGCGAGGTAGGTGGGCAGCACCGCCAGCAGATCGACGATGCCGTAGAAGCTCAGCGCGTACCGCAGCGGCCGCCGCACGCAGGCCAGGCGGGCGATGTACTCGATGGTGAAGGCAATGGTGAAGATCCATTCGAACACCTGGAACTGCGTCTGCCAGCGTGCATGAACAGAAGCGATGCTGTCGGCGATCACCACCGCGACGCTGGCAATGATCACCAGCAGCAGCGCCACGTCGAACAGGCGACCCGCTCGCGTGTCCGCTTCGAAGATGATGGTGTACAGCCGCAGCCGCCAGCCTGACTCCGGCCGGCCATAGCGCTGGCTGTCGCGTACCTGAAAGCTGGGGGCAGATGTGGCCATGGCGGCATGGTAGTGCACCACCCGGCACAAGACCGCCTCGTTCATCTCAGGTTCACACCCGCCACCTACCGTCCGCAACGACCGGACCGGAGGAAGACCATGCTTGCTGCGATCAGAGGCGACAGAACGCACGCGGCGCGATGCCTCGCGGCCGCTGCGGGCGTCGTTGCCGTCACCCATGCCGGCCTTGCCGCCGCACAGGCCGCTCGGCCCGAAACAGGCGCGCTCATGGGCGCGCAACGGCAGTCGGACCTGATCTTCATCCACGGCCTCGACGACCGCTACGGCGGCCTGGGCTTCACCAGTCCCACCAACGGCGAAGGCTGGTTGCGCCTGGACGGAGGTGGCATGAAGAGTTCGAGCAACAACGCGCGCTTCGAGGCCGACAGCAGCACCTGGCTTCTTCAAGGCGGCGTGGCACTGCCGGTGCCGCGTTCGTGGAGCCACTGGCGCCTTGGCGCCCTGGCCAGCTATGGCAGTGCAAGCACCGACGGCACCGCGGCGGGCAATCCCTACACGGCCAAAGGCCAGGCCGACGGCTATGGCCTCGGCCTGACGGCCACGTGGCGCCAGGACCCGACCAGCCGCCTGGGCTGGTATGGCGACCTGTGGTGGCAATACGGCTGGTTCGACAACAGCGTGTCACCGCCCGGCCTGGCCACCAACGACTACAAATCGCACGTGGGGCTGGCTTCGGGCGAGGCGGGCTATTCGTTCGCCCTCACACCCGGCTGGCTCCTGACGCCGCAGGCACAGTGGGTGTACGTGCACAACCACGCCTACACCTTCATCGAATCGGACGGCACGCAGGTCGAAAGCGCCCACCGGGGCGGCTGGACCTCGCGCCTGGGCGTCCGGCTGCAGCGCACGAGCGACCCCGATCAGCGCGGCCTGCGCTTGTCGCCCTACGCGGCGGCCAACTGGTGGCACGACGCGTACCTGGGCGACGAGGTGATCTACAACGGCAGCCAGTCGATCAAGGACCTGTATCCCAACGACCGCTTCGAGCTCAAGGGCGGGCTGTCCATCGGCGTGGGCAACAAGTGGTCCGCCTGGGGTGACGTGGGCTGGCAGACGGGCAACCAATCCTTCCAAGCCTGGACGGCTCGCGTGGGCGCGCGCTACGCGTGGTGAACGCGCATCGGCCGATGCAAGGCGATCACAAGCCGCCCACCCGCTGCACCGCCCGCTCGCTGGCCGCACGCACGGCCTGCGGCGACGCGAGCAGCGTGAACCAGTGGCGTGCCCGGGTGATGCCCGTATAGAGCAGTTCGCGCGTCACCACCGGGCTCGGCTGCTCGGGCAGCAGCAAGGCCGCATGGCTGAATTCCGACCCCTGGGACTTGTGCACGGTCATGGCGAACACGGTTTCCACGTCGCGCAGCCGGCTCGGCAACACCCAGCGCACGCCGCCTGGCAACTCCGGTGCGGCGAACGCCACGCGCAGGCGCCAGGCGGCCCCCGTCGACGCGACGCCGCGACGGTCCGGCACCGCCAGCGTGACGCCCACATCGCCATTGCGCAGGTCCAGGCCGTAGTCGTTGCGGGTGACCATGACGGGGCGGCCGGCGTACCAGCCCGAAGCATCGCCTTCGATCAGGCCGCGCGCGCGCAGCAGCCGCGCGATGCGGGTGTTGAGCGCCTCCACACCCTGCGGTCCGCGCCGCAATGCGCAAAGCAGTTGGAAGCCGCCCAGCGCGCCGAGCACGCCATGCGCCCAGCCATCGAACGCCGCCTGGGGTGCGTCGATCGGCGGCTGCGTGTCGCGCATGCGCTGCAGGTAGTGGCCATGGCCGACCGGCGGCGGCACCGGTTGGCCCTGCACCATCCGGCCCTTGGCACGCCATGCGAAGTCGTCATCGCCGCCGTCCACCACCAGGCGAGCGAAAGCGGCGTCGTCGCTGGCCGGGTCGAGGTGGCGCAGGTCGGAAAAGCCGCTTTGCAGCACGTCGCGAACGCGCTCGCTGCGCCCGGCATTGACGGCGTCGGCCAATTGCCCGATGCCGCTGTCGGCGCCAAAGCGCCAGCTCACCCGCAGCTTGGCCACGGCCTGGTCGAGCGGCTGGCCCTGCGGGTCGAGCAGTGCATCGTCGATCGACTGCCCGGTCGCGCTGCGCAGCCAGGCAGCGGTCTGCGGCGTGTAGTGGCCTGCATCGGCGCGTCGGCACAGGTCGCCCAGCACGGCGCCGGCTTCCACGGAGGCCAACTGGTCCTTGTCGCCCAGCAGGATGAGCGGCGCTTCTTCGGGCAGCGCGGCCAGTACGTTGGCCATCATCTCCAGATCGAGCATCGATGCTTCGTCGAGCACCAGCAGATCGAGCGGCAACGGGTTGAGCGCGTCGTGCCGGAAGCGCCGCGTGTCGGGCCGGCTGCCCAGCAGGCGGTGCACGGTGCCGACGCTGGTGGGGATGGCGGCACGCAGTTCCTCGGCGCCGGCGGCATCCACGTTCGGCAAGCGATCGAGCGGCAGCTTCTGCACGGCGCCCGCGATCGACTCCGACAGGCGGGCCGCGGCCTTGCCGGTGGGCGCCGCCAGCCCGATGCGCAGGCGGCGGCCTCCTTGGGCCATGGCCATGTACTGCAGCACGGCGAGCAGGCGGACCACGGTGGTCGTCTTGCCGGTGCCAGGGCCGCCGGTGATGATCGAGAACGCCTGGCGCGCGGCCAGCGCGCAGGCGGCCTTCTGCCAGTCCATGCGTTGGCCAGCGGCCGGATCGAACAAGGCATCGAGCGCCGCGGCCAATAGCGGAAGCGCTGCTTCTTCGGCCGCTGCCGTGCGCGTGGAAACGCGGCGCGCCACTTGCTGGCGAACCTGCTGCTCGTAGTGCCAATAGCGTCGCAGGTACAGGCGCGTGCCGACGCGCACCAGCGGCGTGCTGCCCTGCCCGGTGCCGACCAGCAGCGGTGCGGCGTCCAGTGCCGCCTGCCAACGCTCGAAGCCGACCGACGCCAGCAGCATGGCCGGCGCATCCGGTGGTGCCTCTTCTGTCGCGGCGAACGCCAGCCCTTCGGGCGGCAATGCCAGCGTGAGGCCCGCATCCTGGCAGGCGGCCTGCAGGTCGAGGCATGAATGCCCTCGCCCCAACTGGTGGCTCGCCCATGCCGCCGCCAGGATCACGAGCGGATCGGCTTCGGGCGCCATGCGCGAAAGAAAGGCGGCAAAGCTGCGGTCCAGCTCGCGCAGCCAGCCCGCATCCACCCACCGTACCAGCGCCGCAAACAACGAGGCATGCGCATCGGCCGTCGGCCCGAGCAAACGTGCGTCGCTCACAGTTCCAACTCCATCTGGCCTCTTGCGGCCGGTGGCGGCGCAGGCGGCAGGCCATCGAACATGCGGTCCAGCGCGTCGATCAGCGCGCGCGGCAGGCGCTCGGCATGCACGCCCTGCCCTGGCGCCGCATGGCCGCGCAGGAACAGATACACCGCGCCGCCCACATGGCGCTCGTAGTCGTAGCCCGGCAGCCTGGCGCGCAGCAGCCGATGCAGCGCAAACACATACAGCACGTACTGCAGTTCGTAGCGATGCTGCAGCACCGATTGGCGAAGCGCATCCGGCCCGTAGTCGGCATCGGCTTTGCCCAACCAGTTCGACTTGTAGTCGGCCACCCAGTAGCGGCCATCGTGCTCGAACACCAGGTCGACGAAGCCCTTGAGCATGCCGTTGACCTGCCTGGGCAACAGCGCCGGCCGGGGCGCGCCGCCGAGCGTGTGGCGACGCACGAGTTCGTCCAGCATCAGCGCGTCCACATGCTGTGCGGCAACGAGGAACTCCATCTCGATCTGCAACGCCTTCAGTTGCGACGGCGCGACCGACACGGCGCGCCGATGGCCAGGCTCGGGCGGCAGGCGCAGCGGCGTGGCCAACCAGTCGAGCAGCCAGGCTTGCAGCGGCGCTGCCCATTCCTGCCAACCTGCCTGCGCGCAGCGGCGTTCGAGCCAGCGCGCCAGTTCGGCCTGCACGCCCTCGTCTTCGGCCACACGCGCGAAGCCTTGCCGACCCGCCCATTCGAGCAAGCCGTGCAGAAAGCTGCCTGGCACCGAGCCGGCGGGGAAATCATGCAGCCGCCCCAGCGACGCCAACGCCGTGCCGGCACGCGACTGAGCCTGAGGCGCCGCGGCATCGTCGCGACTGTCGAGGTAGATGTCGTCGGCTGCGCTGTCGGGCCCGGCCGGCAGTTCGTCGGTCAATGGCCGGACGTTGGACGCAGGCATCGGCAGCGACGCCGCGCCCTCCCCATCTGTCGCAGATAGGTTGCCCTGCATGTCCAGATGCCGCAGCGCCGAATAGCTGGCAATCCACCAGCGCTCGGGCGGCCGCGAAGGCAGCGGTGGCGGCGGCGCCAGTTCAGGCCTTGGCGCTGTGTCCTGCCACTGCGCGTCGCTGGGTGCCGGCGCCTCGAGCACGGCGACGACGCCGTCTTGCGCGCCTGCGCACAGGGCCACCGGGCCGGCATCGCCCAGCACTTGTCCGAGGGCGCTGCGCGCCTTGTCGGATTCGGGCATCACGCCCACCCACGTTGCATGGCGAGCACGCGTCAGCGCCACATAGAGCTTGCGCAGGTCTTCACCCAGGCGCTCGTCGTCGGCACGCCGAAGCCCTTCGTCATCGGGCGCCAACGCCACGCGCAATTGGCCCTCCTCGTCGTGCCAGCGAAGCGGCATGTCCTTGCGCGACACGGCGCGCGCATGGATCGCGAACGGCAGGAACACCAGCGGAAATTCCAGCCCCTTGGACTTGTGCACCGTCACCACCTTGACCAGCGCGGCGTCGCTTTCCAGGCGCAGTTTGCGGCCTTCGGCGGGCATGCCCTGCACGTCGCGCTGCTCGGACAGCCAGCGGATCAGCGCATGTTCGCCGTCGAGCTGGCTGCTGGCCTGCTGCAGCAGCTCGGCCAGATGCAGCAGGTCGGTCAACCGTCGTTCGTCCTGCAGGGCCAGCAGGCGCTGCGGCACGTCGAAGTCATGCAGCAGGTGGCGCAGCATGGGCAGCACGCCCTGGCGCCGCCACAGCTGCTGGTAGTGGCGGAACTGAAGCACGCGCTCTTCCCATTGCAGCTCGTCCTGGTTGAGCGCATCGAGCGCGGCCCAGTCCAGGCCAAGGCTGGGTGTGGCCAGGGCGGCGCGCAGCGGGCGGTCGTCGTCCGGCTCGGCGCAGGCGCGCAGCCAGCGTTGCAACTCGCCGGCCACGGGACTGGCGAAGACCGATTCCATGTCCGACAGGTAGACGCTGCGCACGCCCCGGTCGCGCAAGGCCGCGCGCACACGCTGCGCCTCGCGGCCGGTGTTCACCAACACCGCGATGTCGCCGGCACCAAGCGGTTGAAGCTTGCCGTCCGGCTGCATGAAGCCGGCCCGGCCTTCGGCGCCCGCCATGAGCAGCCGCACGATCTCGCCGGCGCAACTGGTGGCCAGCGCATCGACGGCTTCGCCCTTCTTGCCGGACTCGGCCGGCATCGTCCAGAAGGTGAGCGCCGGTGCAGACACGCCGTCGATCCGCCATTGCTCCTTGCGCCCCTGCGCGGCCACCGGCACGAAGGGCACCGGGTTCTCGTCGGTCGCCGCATCGCGAAAGCCGAACGCCCCGGCGCCGTCGGGCCGCACCTCTGCGCCTTCGAAAACGCGATTGACCGCCGTCACCATCGCGTGGCTGGACCGGAAGTTGGTGCCCAGCGTGTGGTGCCGACCATCGGTGTCGCGCCTTGCCGCCAGGTAGGTATGGATGTCCGCGCCCCGAAAGCCGTAGATGGCTTGCTTGGGGTCGCCGATCAGCACGACGGCACTGTCCTGCGCGTTCTCGGCCACGCGATAGACGGCGTCGAAGATGCGGTATTGCAGCGGGTCCGTGTCCTGGAACTCGTCGATCAGCGCGACCGGAAACTGCGCGCGGATCAGGCCGGCGAGCCGCGCGCCATTGGGCCCTTGCAGCGCGGCGTCGAGCCGGGTGAGCAGTTCGTCGAAGCCCATTTGCGCGCGCCGTGCCTGCGCCAGCTCCAGGCGTTGCGCGATCCAGTGCAGCGCATGGCGCAGCAGCTCCGCGCGGCCGTCGGGCAGCGAGGCAATGCGCTGCTGCAGCGTGGCCAAGTCGTGCAGGGCCGGATGATCGAAGGCAGCCTTGCCATCCTTGGACGCATCCAGGATGCCTTCCGGCGTCAGGCGCGACCATGCGGCGTTCTTGTCGTCGAAGGGCTCGACCGCATCGTCCGCGGCCCACTGGCGCAAGAGGTCCAGCCAACGGTTGTAGTTGCGTGCCTGCAGCTTTCGTCCGTCGATCAACTTCCTGGCCGCCGCGTCGTCCAGCAGGTTGCGCAACTCGTCCACCCAGCCTTCGCGCCACGGCGTCTTCCAGGCCTGCAGGCTGCGGCCCACGTCTTCGCGCTGGCGGCGCAAGATGACGGCGGGCTCGTCGCCCTCGGCCAGCGCATCGCGCACCGGCAGAACGCGCTCGACCTCGGCACACAGGGCCTCCGGCGTGGCCCACCATTGCCGCACCTGTCGTGCATCTGCCTGCTCGAGCGGGTTGAAGAAGGTGCGCCAGTAGTCGCGCGCCGCCTCGGCGAGCAGATCGCGCTGGTCCGCTTCGAGCGTCTGGATGAATGGGCTGCCGCTGTCGAAGGCGTGCTCATGCAGCATCCGGTAGCACCAGCCGTGGATGGTGGAGACGGCCGCCTCGTCCATCCACTCGGCCGCCAGCCGAAGCACGCGCGCGCAGTGCGGCCATTGATCGGCCGGGTATTCGGCGCGCAGGTCGTGCAGCAGGTCCCTTCCCGGTGGCAGGCTTTCGACCTCATCCGGTTCCGCCAGGAAGGCTTGCGCCGCCTGCGCCAGTCGAGCGCGGATGCGATCGCGCAGTTCCTGCGTGGCCGCCTGGGTGAAGGTGACGACCAGGATCTCGGGTGGCGTGAGCGCACGCGCGAACGCGGACGCTTCTCCGCCATGGCCCAGCACCAGACGCAGATACAGCGCCGCAATCGTGAATGTCTTGCCGGTGCCGGCGCTGGCCTCCACCAGTTGGCTGCCGCGCAGCGGAAAGCGCAACGCGTCCATGGTGCGAGGCTGCTGGTCGTTCGCCTTGTTCATGCGTCGCCCTTCGCATGCAGCGATTGCCACAGAGGCGCCAGCAACTGCTCGCACCAACGTGCAAATTCGCCATCGGCCCACAGCGCATCGAAATCCGGATAGGCACGCGCCAGCTCCGGGCTCTGCTCCCGCTCGGGGCGACCGCCGCCGTGGGTGTCGCCTTCGTAGACCTTGCGCGCAGCCTCACGGGCGGACTGCGGCGTGGCTTTCGCGCCGCTGCTTTTCAGGAGCCATTCGCGCCCTGATTGCAAGGCCAGCGGCAACGGGCGACGCATGCCCTCGTGGTACGCGCGCACGAGCGCTGCCCAGGCCGCGCGCGCATCGTCTTCGGCCATCGGTTCAAGCGTGACGTCGCCTGCCTTGCTGATCAGCCGCGTGGTGATCGGCTGGCCCGCCAGGTGCGCCGCCAGGTGCGCGACCCAGTGCGGCGCGATCTTGTCGATGCGGTACACGTTGTCCTTCACCAGGCCGCTGCTGAGCAGCAGCAGGCGACAGGCTTGGCCGTTTTCATCGGCGCGCAGGTGATCGAGCCAATCGCCGAGTCGCATCGATTCGTCGCCGGGAATCTCGGGCGGCAGATCCAGCGACCGGTGCGGCAGCGGGCGAGGCCAGTTGCGAAGCTCGGCGTCATAGAGCGCGAAGAGCTTGTCCATGGGCTGCGCCAGGTCCTCCTGGACCAGCACACCGAACTCGCCCATCGGCAGGTCGCCGCGTCGGGCCATGCGTTCGAGTTCCGCGGCCCGCACCTCGGCCAGTTCGCTCGGCGGCAGCCCGCCGTCCATGGCGGCGCGCTGTGCGGCGATCAATTGATCCTGGAGCTTCCAGTTGACCAGTGCGTCGAGCGCAAAGGGCTCTTCATCTTCCTGAACCGATTCGTCGTTGTCGAAGTGCACGCCCAGCCGCTGGCGGAAGAATTCGCGCACGGGCTGGCGTAGGAAGTCGCCCAATCGCTTGAGCGTCAACGGCGGACCGGCGAGCGCCGGCAGTTCGGCCGGCGCATGCGCGTCGCGGCCGTCATCCACCACCGCGACGGCAGGCGCTGCCGCGCGCCATTCCCAGGCGTAGCTGAACAACCCCGCGGCGCGGCCCGCGGCATCGAAGTAGGCAGCGTCGAAGGGCGCAAGGCGATGCTCCCGCGTGAGGGCCGCCAGCAGGCGCTTTCCGGCTTCATCCTGCGTCAATGCTTCATCGCCACGCAGGCGCCAGCCCGCGGCCACGAGATCGCGCAGTTGCGCCACCAGCACCGAAGCCGCGCGCTCGGAGGGGTCGTGAATGCTTCGCCCCACCCAGCTCAGGTGCAGGCGCTCTCGCGCGGAAAGCAAGGCTTCGAGGAAGAGGTAACGGTCGTCCTCGCGGCGAGACCGGTCGCCGGGCCTGAAGTCCTGGCCCATCAGGTCGAAGTCGGCCGCGGGCCGGCTGCGCGGATAGCTGCCGTCGTTCATGCCCAGCAAAGCGACCATCCGAAACGGGATCGCGCGCATCGGCAACAAGGTGGCGAAGGTCACGCCACCGGCCAGGAAGGGTTGACTGAGCGCCGGCGCGTCGACCTGCGACAACCAATGCTCGCGCACCACCGACAGCGGCAGCGACTCGGTCAGCGCCGCATCTGCGCAGGCCTGCTCCCAATCGCGCAGGCCTTGGTCGAGTCGTCGCAGGGTCAGGCCATCGGCTTCGTCGGCGTCGCCATCGAAGAAGTCGGCCAGGAGCGTGCGCAGGCGCTCTCCCCACTGCGCCGGCGTGGCCGGCTGCGCCAGCGCCTGCCAATGGCGCGCCAGCACGTCGATGAAGCGCGTGAGTGGCCCGAGCAAGGCCGCGTCCAGCCCCCCGATCTCGTCGAGCGGCTCGATGCCTTGCCACGGATTTGCCTCGCCAATCGCGTAGCCCAGCAGCATGCGCTTGAGGCCGAAGTCCCAGGTGTTGATGTCGTCCGCCAGCGGCAATTCGAGCGACTGGCGCTGCTGGGCGTGCAGGCCCCAGCGCACGTTGGCGGCGCGAACCCAGCGATGCAGCAGCGGCAGCTGCGCTTCGTCGATGCCGAAGCGGGCGCGAAGCGCGGGCACTTCGAGCCAATCGAGCACGTCGCTCACCGCGACCCGCGATTGCGGCAGTGCAAGCAGTCGCTCCAGCGCACCCAGCAGCGGATCGTGGTGGCGCTGGCCCTGATCGGCAATGGAATAAGGAATGCGCCGCGCATCGTCCGCAGCGGCCATGCCGAAGACAGCCTGCACATGCGGCGCGTAGGCCGCGATGTCTGGCACCATGACGATCACGTCGCGCGGCTGCAGGCTGGGGTCTTGCGCGAACGCGGCCAGCAATTCGTCATGCAGCACTTCCACCTCGCGTTGAGGGCTGTGCGTAATGTGAAACCGCAGCGAGTTCTCGCTGGCGGGATCGATCGCGCTCCATCGCTCGCGCGTCTCGGGCAGCGGCCGCAGATCCCGGATGTCGTCCTGCAACTGGCGCAGCAGCGTGTCGCCTGCATTGGCTTCGAAGTGATCGACGCGCAGCCCCGCTTCGGCGAAGCGCTGGGCGTAGGTGCCTTTTTCGTCATGCAAGTCGAGCAGGCGGATGAAGTCGCGCCCCTGCTTGCCCCATGCGGCAAGCAGCGGCTGGGCATCGAGGTGCAGTGCAGCGCCTGCATCGGCTCCGTTTGCGCCGGCAGGCGGGCTTCGCCTCGGCTTCTGGCGGCGGCGCTCGACGCGCAGCAGGTCCTTGTCAGCGACGATGTCCGACCAATCGTGCTCGCAAGGGTTGTGGACGCACATCAGCACCTGCACCCAGCCCGCGAGCGCGCCCAACACTTCAAGCGCCTGTTGAGGCAGCGAGGAGATGCCGAACACCACGAGTCGGCGCGGCAGGCCGACTGGCCTGGGTTGGTCGGTGCGCGCCTGCACGGCTGCCATGAAGCGGCGATGGACCGCCGCCCGGCTGCCTTCTGCCGCTTCGGGGCCCACGTCTTCCTGCAAGGCGCGCCACAGGCGTGGCTGCCATCGCAGTTCGTCGGCCACCGGCTGCTCGCCTCGACGGCTCGTGACGATCACATCACGCCCAGCCGCCCAGTCGGCCAACCAATCGGCCCGATAGACCTGGTACTGGTCGAACAGATCGGCCAGGCGCTCGGCCAACTGGTGCCGCTTGCGCAAGTCTTCGTCGTTGGCCAGGAAGCGGCGCAGAGGTGCGAACTCCGCCTCGTGAAGAAGCGCTGGCAAAAGGCGCATGAGCCGCCAGGTGAGCAAGGACTTATCGAACGGAGAGACGGCGGGAACGGCCGCGTCGCCCAGCACGGCCCGATAGGCACGCCAGATGAATGCCGCGGGCAGTTCGGTCCGCATTGCCGCCGCGATGCCCACGCCGCCTTGGCTGGGCGGCTGTGCAAGCGACAAGCGAAGCCATTGCGCCACGCCGTTGCTTTGCACCAGCACGCACTCATCCTCGAGCGGTGCGAGCGGATGCCGCTGCAGCCACGCGAGCAGCAGGTCGCGCAGCGCTTCGGGATGGTTGCCGTGAACCACCATGAAGCCGGGCGGGAGGGTGTGCGCGACTGGCGACACGTCGGGATGCTGAAGTTCCGCCGGGCGGTGAGGCTTGTGGGGTCGATCCGGTGCGATTGGCATGGGGCCAACGCAGTTTAACGATTGCGATCCTGCGCGCGGCATGCTCGCTGACATGGAAAGTTGCATTCACGCCCTGACCCGTCCGCCCATGCGGGCGAGAATCCGACGATGCATTTCAGACACGACCTGCCCTCTTCTTCGGTGATGGCTCGCATCGCGCTCAGCGGCGCTCTGGCCATCTGGCTTTCAGGCTGCGCGACGGCCAATGCGCCGGCGCCGGCTGCCACCCCCGGCGCCGCGCCGACACCTGCCGCATCGCCGGCGCCCGCCACACCTGCCGCATCTTCAGAAGTGCCGACGCGCGAGTTCAACCAATGGGTCGCGCAGTTCCGCACTCAGGCACGTTCGGATGGCATCGACGAAGCCACCCTGCACGCGGCCTTCGACGGGGTGCAGTTCCTGCCCGACGTGGTGGAGCGCGACCGCGCGCAACCCGAGTTCACACGTGCGGTCTGGGACTACCTGGACACGGCGGTATCGAGCACGCGCGTCAGCCGCGGCATGGACAAGCGCATGGAGGTCAATGCCGAGCTGAATGCCGCCGCATCGCGCTATGGCGTGCCCCCCGAGGTCATCGTTGCCATCTGGGGCATGGAGAGCAACTACGGCGCCAACTACGGGAGCACGCCGACCATCGATGCGCTGTCGACGCTGGGCTTCGAGGGCCGACGTTCCAGTTGGGCGCGCGGGCAGTTGATGGCGGCACTGCGCATCCTGCAAAACGGCGACATCGCCCGCGAGCGCATGATCGGCTCGTGGGCCGGCGCAATGGGGCAGACGCAGTTCCTGCCGTCGAGCTTCCTGAGCTACGCGGTGGATGCCGATGGCGATGGGCGCCGGGACATCTGGAACAGCATGGCCGACGTGACCGCTTCCACCGCCAACTTCCTGGCCCGCGAGGGTTGGCGCAGCGGCCAGCCTTGGGGTCTGGAAGTGCGCCTGCCAGACGGTTTCGACTACGCACGCGCCGACGACGGGCTGCGCCAGTCTGGCGCCCAGTGGGCCGCCGAGGGCATCCGATCGGTCGACGGCGCACCATTGCCCGACTTGCCGCAAGCGAGCCTCTTGCTGCCGGCTGGCGCGCGCGGACCGGCCTTCATGGTGGGACCCAACTTCCGCGCCATCCTGCGCTACAACAATTCGACCAGCTATGCGTTGGGCGTCGGCTTGCTGGCTCAACGCATCTCGGGTGGCAGTGGCGTGCAGGCGGCCTGGCCGCGGGAGTTGCAGCCGCTGTCCCGCACCGATTCGCGCGCCTTGCAGGAAGCGCTCAATGCCAAGGGCTTCGATGCCGGCACACCCGACGGCGTGATCGGCCCGGCAACGCGAGGCGCGATTCGCAACTATCAGCGCAGTGTCGGAATACCGGCGGATGCGTATCCGACCAGCGAATTGCTTCGACGGCTGCAAGGCACGTAGCGAAGAGTCAAGGCAAAGAAAAAGGGCGTCTGGAAAACCAGACGCCCTTTTTGCTTTTTGTTGGTCGGTGTGAAAGGATTCGAACCTTCGACCCCTTGCACCCCATGCAAGTGCGCTACCAGGCTGCGCCACACACCGAAGCCGTCGATTATAGCGTGAGGAATCAGTGATTCAGGGTCAGCAGGTCACGAATCTCAAAAAGCTCGCGCCGAAGCATTTGCAGTTGCGAGGTCGGCAGCGTGGGCATGGTCGAAAGACTCGGGCGCGCCCCATTGATCGGCATGGCGGAAGGCATGTGCGCCTCACCTTGAATGGCGGCTTCGAATGCTTCGTGGTCGATCTCGATCGCCTCCATGCCTTCCATCAGCGTGTTGGCGTCTGCAGCGGTCGCGGTCGAACCCCTGGTGCCCGCGCGCTCGGACTGCGCGAGTTCCTGCAGCTTGTTGCGCGCCCCGCTGATGGTGAAGCCTTGGTCATACAGCAGATCGCGAATGCGCCGGATCATCAGTACCTCATGGTGCTGGTAATAGCGCCGGTTGCCTCGCCGCTTCATCGGGCGAAGCTGGGTGAATTCCTGCTCCCAATAGCGCAGCACATGCGGCTTGACGCCGCAGAGCTCGGCCACCTCTCCGATGGTGAAGTAGCGTTTCGCGGGGATCGAGGGGAGCGTTTTCTCCATTGAAATCAATACGGTACGCGGGAAAGCTGAGAAGCTTAACGCGCCCCGCTGCAGTGCGCAAAGAACATCAACGCACCGTTACGCTTCGCTGCCCAGATTCCACTCGACCTCGGTCGGTTCTGTCGGAATGCTGCCACTGATCTGCTCCTTCAGCTTGGCGCTGGCATGGAACGTGGCCACGCGGCGCGGGCCGATCGGGATCGCTTCGCCCGTGCGCGGATTGCGTCCCGGGCGCGCGGCCTTGGTCCGAATCTGGAAATTGCCGAACCCAGAGATCTTGACGTCTTCGCCTGCCACCAAGCGCGACACGATCAGATCGAAGAAGGCTTCGACCATGTCCTTGGATTCGCGCTTGTTGAGGCCGATCTGCTCGAACAGCAGGTCGGCCAGGTGTGCCTTGGTCAGCGCCGGCGTCTCGACGGATTCAATGGTGATTTCCATGACAGGGCGCTCCGCTTCTTCGCGTTGCGGCGCATTTGAATGTTCCAGACCGTCGTCGTTCTGCATCCTCGTCCCCATCGTGGTCATCAACGAAGCCTTGCACCGAGGCGCTGACCCAGCGTATCGATGACCGCACGCACGGCGGGCTCTACCTGTTCGTCCGTCAGCGCATGCTGGGCGTTGAAAGACAAGCGCACTGCCATGCTCTTCTCGCCGGCAGCGACCGAGGTGCCCGCGGCACCGCCGATGGGGCGATAGATGTCGAAGAGCACGGCATTTTGCAGCAGGCCCTGAGTCGGTGCGGCATGGATGGCGTCCATCACGGCAGCATGCGTGACCGACTCGCTCACGACCACGGCAATGTCGCGGTCGACGGCCTGATGTTTGGGAACGGGCTGGGCGATCGGCAGATCGCGCTGCTGCAATGCATCCAGATCGAGCTCGAACAAGACAGGGGCCGACGGCAGCTCCCAGCGCTGGCGCCAGCGCGGGTGCAGTTCCCCCACGACGCCGACGGATTGGCCGTCGACCAGTACTCGCGCCGCGCGCCCGGGATGCAGCGCCGGATGCTCGACGGGCTCGAAGCGCGCCGCGCGTGGTGCCAACAAGGCTTCGATGTCACCCTTGACATCGAAAAAGTCAGCGCGATGCGGCTTGCCATCCCAGCGCGAATCCTCGGCGTCGCCCCAGGCAAGACCCGAAAGGCGCATGGGCTGGCGAATGCCGGACACGGTCGTATCGCTGGCGGAAACTGCGGCATCACGGAAGAAAACGCGGCCGGCTTCAAAGACACGCACGCGCGCAGCCTTGCGGTCGATGTTGAACTTGAGCACCTGCAAGAGGCTACCCAGCAGCGACGAGCGCATCACGCTCATCTGACTTGCGATCGGGTTCAGAAGGCGAATGGGATCGGCATTGCCGGCGAGGTCGCCTTCCCAGTCCGCTTCGACAAAGCTGAAATTGATGGTCTCCTGATAGCCCAGCGCAGCCACGCGATGACGCAAGGCAAAGCGCCCGCGACGGGATTCCGACAGCACGCGCGCCGTGATGGGCGCGAGCGGTGGATTGGTAGGCAGCTTGTCGTAGCCGATCAAGCGAGCCACTTCCTCGATCAGGTCTTCTTCCAGGGCCAGGTCGAAGCGATGCGGCGGGGGCGTCACTGTCAGCGTGCCGTCTCCCTCGGCGATCGAGAAGCCCAGGCGACGCATCACCGCCGAACATTCCGCCTGCGTGAGCGGCATGCCAATCACCTTCGCGGCACGCGCTACACGCAGGGTGACAGGCTTGGCTTCCGGCAGCTTGAGCGACTGGTCGTCGATCGGGCCGGCACGGCCACCACAGATCTGCTGCACCAGTGCGGTAATGCGCTCGATGATCTCTACGGTGCGGCTGGGGTCCACGCCCCGCTCGAAGCGGTGGCCTGCATCGGTGGAGAAGTTGAAGCGGCGCGAACGCCCCTGGATGGCTTCAGGCCACCAGAACGCAGCTTCGACATAGATGTTGTGCGTGCTGTCCGAAACCGCCGTGGCATCGCCACCCATGATGCCGGCGAGCGATTCGACCTCCCGCTGGTCCGCAATGACGCCGACTTTCGCATCCACGGTGACGGTATTGCCATTGAGCAACTTGAGTTGCTCGCCCTCGCGGCCCCAGCGGACGGTCATGCCGCCGTGAATCTTGTCGGCATCGAAGATGTGCGACGGCTGGCCGTATTCGAACATCACGTAGTTTGAGATGTCCACCAGCGGAGAGACGCTGCGCTGGCCACAGCGCGCCAGACGATCGACCATCCATGCAGGCGTCTTGGCTTGCGTGTCGACGTCCTGGATCAGGCGTCCCGAGAACCGGCCGCACAGGTCGGGCGCTTCCACCTTCACCGGCAGCACGACGCCGTGCGCCACTTCGGCGGTCGGCACGCCGGGTGTCTTCAGCGGCGCACCGGTCAGCGCGGAAAGCTCGCGTGCGATGCCGTACACGCTCAGTCCGTGCGCCAGATTGGGCGTGAGCTTGAGCGTGAGGAGCATGTCGTCTAACGACAGCACCTGGCGAATGTCACCGCCAATGGGCGCATCGGCGTCCAGCTCGAGCAGACCGCCGTGATCTTCGCTGAGCTTGAGCTCGCGCGCCGAGCAGAGCATGCCCTGGCTTTCGACGCCGCGCAGCTTGCCCAGCTTGATCTTGAACGCCGCACCGTCTTCGCCAGGCGGCAACTCGGCGCCCACCAGCGCGCAAGGCACCTTGATGCCGACACGTGCGTTGGGCGCACCGCACACGATGTTGAGCAAGCTGCCCTGCCCCACGTCGACTTGGCACACGCGCAGGCGATCGGCGTTGGGATGCTGAACGGCCTCCTTGATTTCGCCCACCACCACCTTGTTGAACGGCGGCGCTGCGGGTCGGCGCTCCTCGACCTCGAAGCCCCCCATCGTGAGGGTTTCGGCCAGTTGTTCGCTTGTCAGCGGCGGGTTGCAGAACTCGCGCAGCCAGGACTCGGGAAATTGCATCGTCTTAGAAGAAATTCAGTACGTTCGAAACGAACTCGGGGGCCGTCACTGCTGGAACTGCGACAGGAAGCGCAGATCGCCTTCGAAGAACAGGCGCAGATCGTTCACGCCATAACGCAGCATCGCCAGGCGATCGATGCCCGAACCGAATGCGAATCCGATGTGGCGCTCTGGATCGAGCCCCATGTTTCGCACGACCTGCGGATGCACCTGCCCGGAACCCGAAACCTCCAGCCAGCGACCGGCGAGCGGCCCTTGCTCGAACATGATGTCGATCTCGGCGCTGGGCTCCGTGAAAGGAAAGTAGCTCGGCCGAAACCGCAGCTTGAGCGCATCGGTTTCGAAGAAGGCCCGGATGAAGTCCAGGTACATCACCTTCAGATCCTTGAAGCTGACGTTCTCGCCGATCCAGAGGCCTTCGACCTGGTGGAACATCGGCGAATGGGTCGCATCGCTGTCCACACGGTAGGTGCGACCGGGAGCGATCACGCGGATGTCGGGCATGTGCGCCTGTCCGGCGTATTTGCGCGCATGCGCTTGCGCGTAACGCACCTGCATCGGCGAGGTGTGCGGGCGCAGATTGAGCAGTTGGCCGTCCTCGTCCTTCATGTCGACGTAGAAGGTGTCCTGCATCGACCGCGCGGGGTGATTCGGCGGGTTGTTGAGCGAGGTGAAGCTGAACCAGTCGGTCTCGATCTCCGGACCGTCGGCCACGTCGAAACCCATGCTCGCGAAGATCGCTTCGATCCGCTCTTGCGCGCGAGCAACCGGGTGCAGGCCTCCCCCAGCGCGGCGCCGACCGGGCAGCGTGACGTCGAGCGCCTCGGATCGCAGTTGCGCGTCGAGCTCGGCATCGGCCAATTGCTGGCGCCGCTCGTTCAGGGCCGCCTCGATCGCCTGCTTGGCCTGGTTGATGGCTGCGCCGCGCGACTTCTTCTCGTCGACCGACAGCTGGGCCATGCCCTTCATCAATTCCGTGATGCGTCCGGATTTGCCGAGAAACTGGGCCTTGGCGTTTTCGAGATCGGCCGGTGCGCTAGCTTGCGCGAATGCAGCGCGGGCACTGTCGACCAGGGAGTCCAACTCGTTCATGTGTTCTGGAGAGCGGGGAGAAACAAAAAAAGGCTGGTGCTTCAAACGAAGCGCCAGCCTTTGTACCGTGGCCCCGGCGCGCCACCCGGAGGGACAGCGCGCCAGATGCGGGATCAAGCAGCCAGCTTGGCCTTGACCTGCTCCACGATGCCGGCGAAAGCGGCCTTGTCGTGCACGGCGATATCGGCCAGGACCTTGCGGTCGATCTCGATACCAGCCTTGCGGATGCCGTTGGCGAACTGGCTGTAGGTCAGGCCCAGTTCACGCGAAGCGGCGTTGATACGCGCAATCCAAAGTTGGCGGAACACACGCTTCTTGGTACGGCGGTCACGGTAGGCGTATTGGCCTGCCTTCATCACCGCCTGCTTGGCGATGCGGAAGACATTGCCGCGACGACCGCGGAAACCCTTGGCGAGTGCGAGAACCTTCTTGTGGCGGGCGCGAGCCGTTACACCACGTTTGACGCGAGGCATTTAAGTACTCCTTGTTCGTCTGAATTAAATGCCCATGCCGGGCAGCATGGCGGCCATCGAAACCATGTTGGTCTCGTGAACCGTCACTGCGCCGCGCAGGTGGCGCTTGTTCTTGGTGGTCTTCTTGGTCAGGATGTGACGCTTGAAGGCTTGACCGCGCTTGACGGTGCCACCGGGACGAACGCGGAAACGTTTTTTCGCGCTGCTCTTGGTCTTCATTTTGGGCATTTGAATGCTCCTTTAATTTGTGCTCGTGAGGCGCCGTGGAGGCTTTCCATGGACTTGCTGGCCCCGAGACACTTCTTCATCCCGCCTTGGCCCGTTCTCCGAAGAGGTCGGACCAGGCGAAATCCCTGGTTCTCATATTCACTCTCGCGCCACCCCGAAGCGTGGCACCGCACTTTCAGCCTCAGGCCGTCGTGCTTGCGGTCGGCGCAGGCGTCTCGCCGGCCGGCTTGGCAGTACTACCGCCCTTCTTGCGCCCCGGCGCGATCATCATGATCATCTGCCGGCCTTCCAGCTTCGGGAACTGCTCAACGAGGATGGTGTCGCCAAGATCGTCGCGGATGCGTTGCAACAGCGCCAATCCCAACTCCTGGTGCGTGATCTCGCGTCCGCGAAAACGCAGCGTGATCTTGCACTTGTCGCCTTCTTCAAGAAAGCGTCGGATGTTACGCATCTTGATGTTGTAGTCGCCGTCATCGGTACCGGGTCGGAATTTGATTTCCTTGACCTCGATGACCTTCTGCTTCGACTTCGCCTCGGCCGCCTTCTTCTGCTCGTGGTACTTGAACTTCCCGTACTCGATCAGACGGCACACAGGCGGCGTGGCCGCTGCAACGACTTCCACCAGATCCACGTCGTGCTCACCTGCCAGGCGCAGCGCCTCGGCCAGCGGCATGACGCCCAACTGCTCATTGTCGGGTCCGATCAGGCGAACTTCCGGGGCCATGATCTCCCGGTTCAGGCGGTGCTGCCGTTCCTCACGGTGGCGGCGGTCGCGAAATGCAGTAGCGATGGTCAGAATCCTCAAGTCAAGCGACCGCGGCTAACGGCCAAAAGCCGCCCCAATGCGCGCATCAGCCAAGACACGACTCCGGGCCACGCTTGAGGCGACTTGGAATCAACGCTTGTGTTGAATGTCTTCCTCGACCTTCTTGCAGAAGTCTTCGAGGGACATTGCACCGAGGTCGATATTGCCCCGGGCGCGCACTGCGACGGCGCCGGCTTCCCGCTCCTTGTCACCCACGACAAGGATATAGGGCAGCTTTTGCAACGAATGCTTGCGTATTTTATACGTAATCTTCTCGTTGTGCAGGTCGAGGTGAACTCTAAGCCCTTGATTCTGCAACGATTTTGTTACTTGCGTTGCGTATTCGGCATGGGAGTCGGTGATGTTGAGCACCGCGACCTGTACTGGCGCCAGCCATGCGGGCAATGCGCCGGCGTGGTGTTCGATCAGCATTCCGATGAATCTCTCCAGGCTGCCGACGATGGCGCGATGAAGCATGACCGGATGGGCGCGGCCACTCGATTCGGTGACGTATTCGGCGCCCAGGCGCTCGGCCATGAAGAAATCCACCTGCATCGTCCCGCATTGCCACTGACGCCCGATGGCGTCGCGCAACGTGTATTCGATCTTCGGGCCATAGAAGGCACCATCGCCCGGGGCAATCACAAATTCCACGCCTGAACGGCGCAGGGCCTCCATCAGCGCTGCTTCTGCCTTGTCCCACAAGGCGTCCGAGCCGATGCGGTGCTCCGGCCGAGTTGCCACCTTGTAGAGGATGTCCGTGAAACCGAAGTCCTGGTAGACCTTCAGCAATTGCGCCGTGTAGGCCACGCATTCATTCAGGATCTGGTCTTCAGTGCAGAAGATGTGCCCGTCATCCTGCGTGAATCCGCGCACCCGCATGATGCCGTGCAAGCCGCCCGAAGGCTCATTGCGGTGACACTGTCCGAATTCGCCGTAGCGGATCGGCAGGTCCCGATAACTGCGCAAGTCACTCTTGAAGATTGTTACGTGGCCGGGGCAATTCATCGGCTTGAGCGCGTAGTCGCGCTTCTCGCTCTCCGTGACGAACATGTTCTCGCGGTAGTTCTGCCAATGGCCCGTCTTTTCCCACAGGCTCTTGTCCAGGATCTGAGGCCCTTTGACCTCCTGGTAGCCCGTGTCCCGATAAACCTTTCGCATGTACTGCTCGACCGCCTGCCAGATCGCCCAACCCTTCGGGTGCCAGAAGACCAGGCCCGGTGCCACCTCGTCGATGTGGAAGAGATCCAGCTCCTTGCCAAGCCGACGATGGTCGCGCTTCTCTGCTTCTTCAATCCGCTGGATGTATTGGTCAAGCTGCTTCTTGTCGGCCCATGCCGTGCCATAGATGCGCTGCAATTGCTCGTTCTTGGCGTCGCCACGCCAATAGGCACCAGCCAGTTTCGTCAGCTTGAAGACCTTGAGGAAGCGCGTGTTGGGCACATGTGGGCCGCGGCACATGTCGACGTACTCCTGGTGGTAGTACAGACCCATGGCTTGCTCGTCAGGCATGTCTTCGACCAGGCGCAGCTTGTAGTCTTCGCCGCGGGCCTTGAACACTTCGATGACTTCCGCGCGCGGCGTCATCTTCTTGATCACGTCGTAGTCCTGGGCGATCAATTCACGCATGCGCGCCTCGATGGCGGCCATGTCTTCGGGCGTGAAGGGCCGCTCGAAGGAGATGTCGTAATAAAACCCCTCTTCGATGACTGGGCCGATCACCATCTTCGCGCTGGGATAGAGCTGCTTGACCGCGTGGCCCACCAAGTGCGCCGTCGAGTGGCGGATGATCTCCAGCCCCTCGTCGTCCTTGGGCGTGATGATCTGCACACGGGCATCGTGATCGATGACATCGCTGGCATCCACCAGCTTGCCGTCGACTTTGCCGGCCACCGTCATCTTTGCCAGGCCAGGGCCGATGGATTGAGCGATATCGGCCACCGAGACCGGTCCGGGATACTCGCGCTGCGAGTTGTCGGGAAGCGTGATGTGGATCATGAAAAACCTTTGCGAGAAAAACAAAAAAGCGCGGTGAATGCCGCGCTTTGTTCGGTGCATGAGACGCTGGCAGACGCCAGCCGCGCGGCCTAGCGGCCCGCCCCCTTCGATGGGAGAAGGCCTGACATTTGCCAGGTAGTTCGCGGTGTCATAACCGGATTTGCCTTTCTCGCTCTTGCAGATGAATGATGCCCGCCGTGCGCGGTAGCCCGTAATTCTATCCAAGCGGGCCGAAATTCGGGCAGATCGCCAAAACCGATCCAACACGCGCAAAGAAAAAAGCCCGGCGCAAGGCCGGGCTGTGAGCTTGTGACAGCAGCTGTCGGTTCGTCGACCGATCAGTGGAACTGCTCTTCTTCCGTCGAACCGGTCAGCGCCTTCACCGACGAGGAGCCGCCCTGGACAACGGTGGTCACGTCGTCGAAGTAGCCCGCGCCGACTTCCTGCTGGTGCGAGACGAAGGTGTAACCCATTTCGCGAGCGGCGAACTCTGGCTCCTGAACCATTTCCACGTAGTGCTTCATGCCTTCGCCTCGTGCATAGGCATGCGAGAACTTGAAGGTGTTGTACCAGTTGCTGTGGATGCCAGCCAGCGTGATGAACTGGTACTTGTAGCCCATGGCCGACAGTTCGTCCTGGAAGGAAGCGATGGTCTTGTCGTCGAGGTGCTTCTTCCAGTTGAACGAGGGCGAGCAGTTGTAGCTGAGCAGCTTGCCGGGGAACTTGGCATGCATGGCCTGAGCGAACTCGCGTGCAAAGCCCAGGTCGGGAGTGCCCGTCTCGCACCAGACCAGATCGGCCACCTCGGCGTAGGCCAGGCCGCGGCTGATGGCCTGCTCCAGGCCATTCTTGACGCGGAAGAAGCCCTCTTGCGTCCGCTCGCCGGTCAGGAACGGCTTGTCATTGGCGTCGTGGTCGGAGGTGATCAGGTTGGCTGCTTCGGCATCGGTACGTGCCAGAACAATGGTGGGCACGCCCATCACGTCGGCAGCGAAGCGCGCAGCCTGCAGCTTCTCGACGGCTTCCTGCGTCGGCACGAGCACCTTGCCACCCATGTGCCCGCACTTCTTGACGGCGGCCAGTTGGTCTTCGAAGTGCACGCCGGCGGCGCCAGCGGCAATCATGTTCTTCATGAGTTCGAAGGCATTGAGCACGCCGCCGAAGCCGGCTTCCGCGTCCGCCACGATCGGCAGGAAGAAGTCGATGTAGTCCTTGTCGCCGGGGTTGAGGCCACGGCCCCATTGGATCTCGTCGGCGCGCTTGAAGGTATTGTTGATGCGGCGAACCATGGCCGGCACCGAGTCGTAGGCGTACAGCGACTGGTCGGGATACATGGTTTCGGACGTGTTGCCGTCGGCTGCGACCTGCCACCCGGACAGATAGACAGCCTCCAGGCCGGCCTTGGCCTGTTGCAATGCCTGGCCGCCGGAAATGGCGCCGAAGGAATTGACGTAGCCCTTCTTGGCGCCGCCATTGATCAAGTCCCAGAGACGCTCGGCGCCGCGGCGGGCCAGCGTGTTCTCGATGGGGAACGAACCGCGAAGACGAACCACGTCGGCGGCGCTGTAGTTGCGCTTGACGCCCTTCCAGCGCGGGTTGGTCGCCCAATCTTTTTCAAGTGCGGCGATCTGCTGTTCGCGGCTGAGTTGTTCGGTGAGGGTCTGGGGCATGTTTTCACTCCGGAAGTTGAAGGAATCGGGTTCTTGAGGCGCCTTGGCCATGCCCAAACTTTAACGCGCATCTCAACTCTTATGTCTTATATAAGACTATTTTTCTGCCTTTATGAATCAACTACTTACGTGCATTTTTCTCAATGCGGAATACCTTTTCTTGTATTGAGAAATTTTGACGCAATGCAGCACGTCGATATTTCGCAATACGAGAACCACTTTGCCTTCATGAAAACAGGTCTTGCGAGGCTCAACCTGCCATCCAATCTCCGGAGGCGATGATCGCGCGGCCTTGAGCCCGCGAAGGATGGATTTCGTACACCGTGCACTGCAACTCTTGCCCGCCGACGTCGACCGAAACCGTCCGTCGCCGATATTCGCCGTCATCGTCCGGTCGCACATCTTCGAGTCTGTCCAGTTGCTCCTCCACTTCCTGGTCGATCTGCCAGACTTCGCCATAGACGCGCCCCGGGCCGCCAAGCAGTACACCCGGATAGCCGCCCAGGTGATACAGCGTGCCGGCAATCCATCCCGAGCCAACCAGTCGTGCAGACGGGCGGTAGCGCCTGATGTCGTTGCTGCCGCCCGCGCGCAAGGTTCCATAGACGAATACAAGCGTGGCCGCAACGGGGCGAGGGGAATCGTCATGCATCATTCAGCGAGTTTCCGCCATCTCCCCTGCGCTTGACCTCCCACGCTCACCCTCCCCGCCTCGTTGCTTATGGTTGCCTCGCACTCAGCATGTCGCTGGTCGGGTGCTACGTGGCGCTGTCCAAACCGCTTGTCGCTGCCATGCCGGTGCTTCTGCTGGCGTGGCTGCGCTTCGGCATTGCCGCGCTGGCCATGCCGCACTGGCTTCGGCGCCCGCCCGACGAAGCGCCGATGTCTGGCCGCACACGCGGCCTTGTCTTCCTGGAGTCTTTTCTAGGGAACTTCCTTTTCTCGATCTGCATGCTCTTCGGCGTGAGCATGACCAGCGCCGTCTCGGCTGGCGTGATCATGGCGGCGATTCCGGCGATGGTCGCGCTGATCAGCTGGATCTTCCTGCGCGAGCGCATCACGCCCCAAGTCATGCTCGCCATCGCCTTTTCGGCGCTGGGGATCGGGCTGCTGGCACTTGCTCCGGCGCACGGTCACGCGCCGGCTGCCTCCGACACCGCGACAAGCGCCCGCCCTTGGCTTGGCAACCTCCTGGTCTTCTGCGCCGTCGTCTGCGAGGCGTCCTACGCGGTGATCGGCAAGTCGCTCACCGGCAAGTTGGGGCCAAGGCGTATCTCGGCATTGATCAACCTTTGGGGCTTCGTTCTGTCGACGCCGTTCGGTATCTGGTTCGCACTTCGTTTCGATTTTTCTTCGATATCAGTCAGCCTGTGGGGCCTGCTCCTGGTCTACGCCCTTGCCGCCAGCATCTGGACTGTCTGGCTCTGGATGACTGGCTTGCGCAGCGTTCCGGCATCCAAAGCTGGGGTTTTCACGGTGATGCTTCCGGTCAGCGCGGCACTGGTTGGCGTGCTTGCGCTGGGCGAGAAACTGACTGCATTGCAACTGCTGGCTTTCGGTGCGGCCCTGCTCGGGGTGGTGCTGGCTACGTGGCCCCGTCGCGTGCCAGCGCACTCCCAGGTGGGCTCGGATGCGCATCCCCTCGTGCCTCCCTCTGAAAAAAACAACAACTGCCATTGAAAAACAGCGCTTCTCGCTTGGAAACGTGTTTCTTCTCCCGTAGCATGCGCAATGCCAGTGAAGAGTTGGTTTTTCACTGGTGAGTACTCAGTCGAAAAAAGGAAAGCAACCATGGCAACTGCAAAGAAGGCTCCGGCCAAGAAAGCGCCGGCAAAGAAGGCCGCACCGGCGAAGAAGGCGGCTCCCGCAAAGAAGGCCGCTCCGGCGAAGAAGGCGGCTCCCGCGAAGAAGGCAGCTCCGGCCAAAAAGGTCGCTGCCAAGAAGGCTCCCGCAAAGAAGCGCACGCCCAACGCCGCGTTCATGAAGGCGCTGGCTCCAAGCCCCGCACTGGCTGCCGTCGTCGGCTCCACGCCGCTGCCGCGCACCGCCATCGTGAGCAAGCTGTGGGACTACATCAAGAAGAACAACCTCCAGGACAAGGCCAACAAGCGCATGATCAACGCCGACGCCAAGCTGAAGGAAATCTTCGGCAAGGGTCAGGTGTCGATGTTCGAACTGGCCGCACTGATCGGCAAGCACGTCAAGTAAGGCGCGCGCGCGGCAGGTGGTGCACCGCCTGCCCGGTCGAACAAAAGCCGGCTGATGCCGGCTTTTTCATTGCTGGTGCAGAAGCCGGCCGCAGCCCGCCGGCTCAGCGTCCTGCCTTGCGAGCCCCTTGCCGGATGGCATCGAGCGAGCCCCGAGTCGTGATCACCTGGGGATCGAGCGGTATTTCGATCAGCGTGCCGGTGTCGGCCGCCAACGCGCGCAAGAGGGCCGCTTCGAAATCCTCGGTTCGCTCCACCCGTTCTGCCGCATAGCCATAGGCCCGCGCCAACGCGCAGAAGTCAGGGTTGGCGAGCCTGGTGCCACTGACCCGCTCCGGATATTCGCGCTCCTGGTGCATCCGGATCGTGCCGAACATGCCGTTGTTGAGCAGCACGACGATGCTCTTCGCCCCATGCTGGGCGGCGGTCGCCAGTTCCTGGCCGTTCATGAGGAAGTCGCCGTCTCCCGCGATGGTGAAAGCGACCCGCCCCGTCAGCAGATTGGCCGCGATCCCGGCCGGCACCCCGTAGCCCATGGCACCGCCAGTCGGTGCCAGTTGCGTCTTGTTCCCCTTCGCCAAACCGTGGTGGCGGAAGTAGCGGTGCACCCAGCTGGCAAAGTTGCCGGCGCCATTGGTCAGCACGGCATCGGCAGGCAGATGCTCCTGCAGCAAGCCCACCACCTTGGCCATGTCGACCGCGCCGCGCGGCGCCTCGGGCGGCATCCCGGCCAGAGGCTGCGGCTGCAGATTGGCAAGGTAATCGGCATTGGCCGCGCGCGTCCACGCCTCCCACGGAACTTCAGGCGGAGCGCTGATCACCTCCAGACTGCGAGCGGCGGCACTCATACCGGCATTGATGGCCAGGTCGGCCCGGTACACGCGATTCAGTTCCTCGGCGCTGGCATGGATGTGCACCAGCTTCTGGGCGGGTCTGGGCGCCTGCAGCAGCGTGTAGCCGCTCGTGGTCATCTCGCCAAGGCGAGGCCCGATCGCAATGATGAGGTCGGCGTCCATGATGCGCTGCGCCAATTTCGGGTTGAGCGCGATCCCGACATCCCCGGCGTACTGCGGATGGTGGTTGTCGAAAGTGTCCTGAAAGCGGAACGCGTTTCCCACCGGCAGGCGCCAGTTCTCCGCAAATCGCTGCAGGGCTTGCGCAGCCTGCGGCGTCCAGCCACTGCCGCCGGCGATCACAAAGGGCCGGCTCGACGCCATCAGCATCTCGCGCAAGCTGCGCAAGGCACCTGGGTCGCTCCAGGGTTGCACGGCTTCAACGCGTGGCAAAGGCTTTGCCACGACGTGGCGTGCGAGCATGTCCTCCGGCAGCACCAGCACGACGGGTCCAGGCCGGCCGTTCATGGCAGTCGCGAAGGCACGCGCCACATATTCTGGGATGCGCTCGGCGTCATCGATGCGCTCCACCCGCTTGGCGAAGCCTTTGGTGCTGGGGCCGAAGAAGCTGTTGTATTCCACTTCCTGGAAAGCCTCGCGGTCGCGAAAGTCACCGCCGACATCGCCGACGAACAAGATCATCGGCGTCGAATCCTGGAAGGCGGTGTGAACACCGATGGAAGCGTTGGTCGCCCCCGGACCGCGGGTGACGAAGCAGACGCCCGGGCGGCCGGTCAGCTTGCCCTGCGCCTCCGCCATGAACGCGGCACCACCCTCCTGGCGATTGATGACGAAGCGAATGCGCCCCTCTTCGGCGTGAAAGCCGTCGAGCACGGCCAGGAAGCTCTCGCCGGGCACGCCGAAAACTGTGTCGACGCCTTGCTCGATCAGGCACTGGACAATCAGGCGTCCTGCCGCCGTGGTGGGTTCGTGCTGCTGCATGCGCTGAGCTCTCTCTTCAGTGGGCATTTGATGATCAAGGAATTATGGGCTGGCGAGCACCGATCATCGGTCAGGCGCGGCGCGCCCCGGCACCGAATACGGGTTGCCATGGATGGCCTCTAATTCACCAAACAGTTAAAAACCACCCATGACTGACACCGCACCGGAGCCCCGGTCCCGCAACGCCGACCGGTCGCAGCAGGCCATTCTCGAAGCTGCTCGGGACGAGTTCGCACAGCATGGCCTGGCGGGCGCGCGGGTCGACCGAATTGCCGAGCGGGCGGACGTCAACAAGCGGCTCATCTACTACTACTTCGGCAGCAAGGACGACCTGTTCCTGGCCGTGCTGGAGGGCGTGTATGCGGACATCCGAACTGCCGAGCAGAAGCTGCACCTGCTGGCGCTGTCGCCGCCCGACGCGGTGCGTCGCCTGACCGAGTTCACCTGGGACTATTACATCGATCACCCGGAGTTCATCACCCTCCTGAACAGCGCCAACCTCCACCAGGCGCGCCACTTGAGGAAATCGAGCCGGGTGCGGGAGATGAACTCGCCGGTGATCCAGACGCTGGGCGACATCCTCGAGCGCGGGCGCAAGGACGGAGTGTTCCGCGGCGGCGTCGATGCGGTGCAGCTCTACATCTCGATCGCCTCGCTGGCGTACTTCTACCTGTCGAACAACCACACGCTGTCGGCCATCTTCGGGCGCGACCTGATGACCGGCAAGGCACGCGCCGAACGGCGCTCGCACATCTGCGACGTGATCCTCGGGTATGTACTGAAGGATTGACCGTGACGATGCGTTGACGTTCACGATGCATCTCTACACAATTCACTCGCTGGTGAATTGCAAGAGAACAGGAGACAAACCGTGAGCATCGCTACTTCCCTTCCCGTGCTGGCGCGCCGCGCCTTCGTGCTGGCTGCACTGACCTCGGCCGTTTCCGGCGCCTGGGCGCAGTGGAAGCCCGAACGTCCGATCACCCTGATCGTGCCCTGGGCCGCTGGCGGTTCGACCGACCAGGTGACGCGCGTGACGGCCGCAGAACTCGAGAAGGCGCTGGGCCAGACCATCGTGATCCAGAACCAGCCTGGCGCCTCCGGCTCGGTGGGCTCCAAGAACGCGCTGGAAGCCGCGAAAGACGGCTACACCTGGACCGCAGGCGCCGCCAAGGACCTGGGCACCTACAAGGTGCTGGGCATGCTCGACACATCCATCAAGGACTGGAACCTGTACCTCAACGTGGCGCACGTTGCGGTGGTCGGCGTCAACGCCGACACGCCGTACAAGTCCATGAAGGAACTGCTCGACGCCATGAAGGCCAAGCCCGGTACGGTGTCGGTGGCGACGGCCGGCGTCAATTCGAGCGGCCACTCCGCCATCGAAGCCATCGCTCGCGCAGCCGGCGTTACCTACAAGCACGTGACGTATGACGGCGGCGCGCCGGCAGCCGTCGCCGCAGCTTCGGGCGAAACGCAGGTCACCACGCAATTGGCGGCCGAGCAGACCGACATGATCCGCGCCAAGAAGATCCGCCCGCTCGCGGTGGTGGGCGACAAGCCGTTGACCATCGAAGGTTTCGGCACGGTGCCGCCGCTTTCGGACTTCATTCCCGGCTTCAAGGACCCGGTCAACTACTTCGGCATCTTCGTGCCCAAGGGTGTGCCCGCGCAGGTCACCCAGACGCTGGACAACATCTGGAAGAACGAGATGGTCAAGAACGCGGCGCTCAAGAAGTACGCCGAGTCCCGCGGCGCGCTGTTTGCGCCGGCGTATGGCGAAGAAGCCCAGAAGGCGGTCTTCCCGGCCATCCAGTCCTACGCCTGGGTCCAGCAGGGCGCGGGCAAGGCCAAGGTATCGCCCGACACGGTCGGCATTCCGAAGCCCTGATTCGGCTCGTCCCAGCGCGCGTCGGCCTCCGCGGCCGACGCGCCGCTTCTTCTGATCTCGCCTCCTCATCCTCATGACTGACAACGCCGCCCCTTCAGACCGCATTGCCGGGCTTGGCTGGATCGTCTTCGGCGCGCTCCTGCTCGCCGAATCGCTGCGCATGGACCGCTTCGAAGGCCAGCAGGCAGCGCTGTTCACGCTCCCCGGCTTCATGCCCGGCCTGCTCGGGGCGGTGCTGATGGTGCTTGGCCTTCTGCATGTTCTGCGGGGTCGCCCTTCCGGCCGGTCGGCCGCCGAGCGCACGGGCCAGCCGGCCGAGCGCCTGCTCAACGGCCGCGCGCTGGTCACGCTGGTGCTGAGCGTCGGCTATGCGGCCGGCATGGTCGGACACATGCCCTACGCCTTGTGCACCGCGATCTACGTCGCCGCCTTCGTCGCCATCTTCGCGGCGCCGGGCACCTCGATCCAGCGGCGCCTGCTGGTCGGCGCCATTGCCGGTGTGGCCACCGCGGCGGCCGTCACCGTCGTCTTCGAACACCTCTTCCTGGTCCGCCTGCCCTGACCGGGCGGACGGCACGAATCGCATGCTTCAGGGACTCTCGCTCTTCGGCCACTCGCTGGCCACCTTCGCAACACCGACGGTGATCGGCTATGCGCTCCTGGCGACGCTGGTCGGCGTGGTGATGGGCGCGCTGCCCGGGTTGACGGCCACGATGGCGCTGGCCCTGGTGACCACGCTGACGCTCAAGCTCGAACACAGCCAGGCGCTGCTGATCCTCATCTGCACCTACGTCGGGGCCATCTACGGTGGCTCGCGCTCGGCGATCCTGCTGAACATTCCCGGCACGCCGGCCTCCGCCGCCTCCTGCCTCGATGGCTACGCACTCGCCCGCCAGGGCCTGGCCGGCCGGGCGATGGGCGTGGCCACGTCCGGATCGGTGATGGGCACGCTGGTGGGCATGTTCTTCCTGGCTGCCTTCACGCCGGTGCTGGGCAGCTTTGCGCTTGACTTCGGCGCCTATGAATTCTTCTGGCTGGCGCTGTTCGGCGTGCTGATCGCCGGCACGCTCACGGGCGACGACCCGCTCAAGGGCTGGACCGCAGGCATCGCCGGCCTGTTCGTGGCAACGATCGGCCAAGAGCCGCAGTACGGCTACGAGCGCTTTGCCTGGGGCGTTCGCGACCTGGCCGGTGGCATCCAGCTGGTGCCGGCGCTGGTGGGTGCATTCGGCTTTGCCGAGCTGCTGACCGCCATGCGCCATCGCCAGTTGCCGGTGAAGATCAGCGCCTTCGACTCCGTGCTGCCGCGCATCGGCGACGTCTTCAAATACTGGCGCACCATCCTGCGTTCGGGGCTCATCGGCACCGGCGTGGGTGTGGTGCCGGGCGTGGGCGAAGACATCGCCGCCTGGTCCTCCTATGCCGCAGCCAAGCGCGCCAGCAAGGAAAAAGAGCAGTTCGGCAAAGGTTCGATCGAAGGCCTGATGGCGGCTGAAACGGGCGACAACGCCTGCGTGCCCGGGGCCATGATTCCGGTGCTGACGCTGGCCATTCCCGGTTCGGCGCCGGCGGCGGTGCTGATGGCCGCCATGATCATCCACGGCGTGCGCCCGGGCCCGATGATCATGGTCGAGAACCCGCAGTTCGTATACGACGTGGTCGCGATGATGCTGTTCGCCACCATCGGCATCCTGATCTACGGCCTGGTGCTGACGAAGGCCCTGGTGCAGGTGCTGCGCGTGCCGCAGCACATCATCGTGCCGATCATCTTCGTGCTGTGTGCGGTGGGCAGCTTCGCCATCGCCGGCCGCCTGTTCGACATCTACGTGATGCTGGCCTTCGGCATCATCGGCTTCTTCCTGCGCGGCTGGGGCTATCCAATGGCGCCGCTGGTGCTGGGCATCGTGCTGGGCGACCTGCTCGAGAAGAACCTGCGCCGCGCGCTGGTGCTGTCCGACGGCAGCCTGGCGCCCTTCTTCACCCGCCCGATCTCGGCCTGCGTGGCCGCGCTGATCTTCGCCGTGATCGCCTACAAGATCTGGTCGCAGATGCGTGGCCCGCGCAAGGTGGCAACGGCATGAAGCTGCGCCTTTCGCTGTGCAACGAAGTGCTGGCGCCAGAGCCTTTCGCGCGCCAGTGCGAATTGGCCTGCGCTATGGGCTACGACGCGCTCGAGGTCGCGCCTTTCACGCTCGCGAACGATCCGCAGACCCTGGATGCGACGCACGCAAGACGCCTGACTGAAACCGCAAAGGCGCACGGCCTGGCGATCTCAAGCCTGCACTGGCTGCTGGTGAAGCCCGAGGGCCTGTCGCTCGTCACAGCGGATGGTGACGTGCGCGAGCGCACGCTCGACCTGTTGCGTCGCCTGATCGATTTCGCTCACGAGTGCGGCGCCACGGCGTTGGTCCATGGCTCGCCGAAGCAACGATCGCCGCAAGGGTCGCAGACGCCGGCCGATGCGCTGGCCAGACTCGAAGACGCGCTGGCCGAACTGGCTCCGCACGCCGATGCGGCCGGCGTCACCTACTGCCTTGAGCCGCTGTCTCCTGTCGAGACGTCCGTCGTCAACACGGTGGCCCAGGCGGCCGCCGTGGTGGACCGCATCGGCTCTCCAGCGTTGCGCACCATGTTCGACTTGAGCGCGGCGTCGCAGGCCGAGACCGAGCCGGTGCACGAGGTCCTGGCGCGCTTCCTGGCCAGCGGCCATGTGGCGCATGTGCAGCTCAACGATCGCAATCGCCGCGGCCCGGGGCAAGGCCAGACCGATCTGCGGCCAGTGCTGAAGGTCCTGCGCGATCACGACTACGCCGGCTGGACCGCCATCGAACCCTTTGAATACGCGCCCGATGGCCCTGGCTGCGCGGCATTCAGCGCCGGCTATGTCCGCGGCATGTGGACGGCCTTGTCATGAGCAATCCAAACGCATGCGCGGTGCGCGTCGTGGCCATCGAACGCTTCGAGCGTCCGGTCACCCTGCGCCTGCCCTTCCGCTTCGGAGCGGCCACCGTCACGCACTGCCCGCAGGCTTTCGTGCGTGCACGCATCGAGATCAAGGGCAAGCCCTACTTCGGCGCCGCTGCAGAGCTGATGGTGCCCAAGTGGTTCGACAAGCGGCCGGCGTTCACGCACGAGCAGAACTTCGAGCAGTTGCGCGAAGCGCTGCGCATCGCCGCACAGGCCTACACGGATGCTGACGAAGGCACGCCCTTCCTCGTCTCGCAGACCGCTGGCGCAGCGGCCATCGAGATCGGGGTGTCGCGTGGACTGCCGCGCCTGGCGGCTCAGTTCGGCACGGCGCTGCTCGACAAGGCCGTGGCCGACGCCGCCCTTCAGGCAGCGGGTCTGTCATGGGTGGACGGCGTGAGCGCCGGCGTGCTGGGCGATCCGTACCACACGCGGCTTTCATGGCAAAAGCCAGCCAGCGTGGCCCTGCGCCACACCGTCGGCATGGCGGACATGCTGGGCGACGAAGATCCTGCAAGTTGGGCCGACCTGCCCCGTGACGGCCTGCCCGTCACCCTGTCGCAGGCGGTCGCGCACTATGGCCTGCGCTGGTTCAAGCTCAAGCTGGGCGGCCAGACCGAGTCGGACCTGGAGCGCCTGACGCGCATCGCCGCCGTGCTGGACGCGCAGGCGGGCGACTACCGCGCCACGCTCGACGGCAACGAAAGCTTCGCCGATCCCGATCGGCTGGCGGCGTTCTGGAATGCAGCGCGCTCGCACGCACCGCTGTCGAAGCTCATGCCACGCGTGCTGCTGCTGGAGCAACCGCTGCCGCGTGCGCAGGCGCTGGAACACTCGATCGGCGGTCTGGGCATCGACGTGCCGGTGATCCTGGACGAATCCGACGACGCCAACGATGTCCTGGAGCGCGGCATCGCGCTGGGCTATCGGGGCATCTCCAGCAAGGCCTGCAAGGGCATCTACCGTTCGATGCACAGCGCGCTTCGCATTGCCGCCGATCCGGCACGACTGCTGCTGTCGGGCGAAGACCTCACCTGCCAGGCCGGCCTGGCCGTGCAGCAAGACACCTTGCTGGCCGCGAGCCTGGGTGTGACGCACATCGAGCGCAACGGCCACCACTACGTCGACGGATTCGGCATCGCGCCAGACAGCGAGGCAGCCGCCTTTGCGCAGGCACTGCCCGACTTCTACGAATCGACGAGCGGCCGTCCGCGCCTGGCCGTGCGCCAAGGCCATCTTCAACTCGGTGCGCTGATGAGCCAGACCGGCTTCGGCGCGCCCGTCCAACCGGACTGGAGCCAGCTCCAGTCGCTTCTCTGATCCTTCTGGGAGAACCCACATCATGGCAACACAACGACTCGGTTTGATCATGCACGGCGTCACCGGCCGCATGGGCATGAACCAGCACCTGATCCGCTCCATCTGCGCCATCCGGGCACAGGGCGGCGTCACGCTTTCCAATGGCGACAAGGTCATGCCCGACCCGATCCTGATCGGCCGCAATGCCGAGAAGATCGAGGCGCTGGCCAAGGCCCACGGTATCGCGCGCTGGGGCACCGACCTCGATGCGGCGCTGGCCAATCCGGACGACACGGTCTTCTTCGACGCCGGCACCACCCAGATGCGCCCCACCCTGCTGGCCAAGGCCATCCGGGCCGGCAAGCACGTCTACTGCGAAAAGCCCATTGCCACCAACCTGAACGAAGCGGTGGAGATCGCCCGGCTCGCCGAAGAAGCCAAGAAGAGCAAGGGCCTGAAGCACGGCGCGGTGCAGGACAAGCTCTTCCTGCCCGGCCTGCGCAAGCTCGACATGCTGCGCCGCGCCGGCTTCTTCGGCCGCATGCTCAGCGTGCGCCTGGAGTTCGGCTACTGGGTGTTCGAAGGCGACCTCCAGCCCATTCAGCGCCCCAGCTGGAACTACCGCAAGGAAGACGGCGGCGGCATGATCCTGGACATGATGTGCCACTGGCGCTACGTGCTGGACAACCTGTTCGGCGAGGTCAAGTCGGTCTCGTGCCTGGGCACCACCCACATCCCCAAGCGCTGGGACGAAGACGGCAAACCCTACGAAGCCACGGCCGACGATGCCGCCTACGCCACCTGCGAACTGACCGGCCACAACGGCGAGCCGGTCATCGCCCAGATCAACATGAGCTGGGTGACGCGTGTGCGTCGCGACGACCTGGTGACCTTCCACGTCGACGGCACCGACGGCTCCGCCGTGGCGGGCCTGTCGAGCTGCCGCGCGCAATCGCGCGTGGCCACTCCGCGCCCGGTCTGGAACCCGGACGAGAAGCAAACCATGAACTTCTTCGACCAGTGGCAGGAGATTCCAGACAGCCAGGCCTACGACAACGGCTTCAAGATCCAGTGGGAGCACTTCATCCGCCACGTGGTTGAAGACGCACCCTACAAGTGGACGCTGCCTGAAGGCGCCAAGGGCGTGCAACTGGTCGAGGCCGCACTGGAAAGCTGGCAGGAGCGCCGCTGGATCGACGTGCCTGCACTGAAGGTCTGACTGGAAGGCATCATGGCCCTGACCCTCAAGCTCCCCACCGCCGACGGCGCCCTCGCGCCCTACACCATGAGCGGCTCGGTGCTGGCCCGACCCGCCGCCGGCCTGAATTTCAACCGCATTGCCTACTCGGCGGCGCACGTCGTGGCCGACCCGATGGCCGTGTGCGACCCGTGGCTGCAAGCCGCCGTAGATTGGGACGCCACCATCGCCTATCGCCGCCACCTGTGGTCGCTCGGCCTGGGCGTGGCCGAGGCCATGGACACCGCGCAGCGCGGCATGGGCCTGGACTGGGCCACTTCGCTCGAACTGATCCGCCGCTCGCTCGATGCCGCCAAGGACGTTCCAGGCGCATTCCTCGCATCGGGCTGTGGCACCGATCACCTGGATCTCGATGCGGTCAAGAGCGTCGACGACGTGATTCGCGGCTACGAGACGCAGATGGAGGCCATCGAGGCGCTGGGCGGCAAGCTGATCGTCATGGCCAGCCGGGCGCTCGCCCGCGTGGCCAAGGGGCCGTCCGACTACGAGCGCGTGTACGACCGCGTGCTGTCGCAGGCGAAGCAGCCCGTCGTCCTGCACTGGCTCGGCGACATGTTCGACCCCGCGCTGGCGGGCTACTGGGGCACGTCGGACCTCGACGCGGCCATGGACACGGCGCTGGGCATCATCGCCGCGCATCCGGACAAGGTCGACGGCATCAAGATCTCGCTGCTCGACAAGGACAAGGAAATCGCCATGCGCCGGCGCCTGCCGCCCGGCGTGCGGATGTACACCGGCGATGACTTCAACTATGCCGAACTGATCGCAGGCGACGGCTTCGGCAACGAACCGACGCACGGCAAGAGCGACGCGCTGCTGGGCATCTTCGATGCCATTGCGCCTGCGGCCAGCGCCGCTTTGGGCGCGCTCGCGCAAGGCGACGAAGCGAAGTTCCACGCCCTGCTGGGTCCGACCGTGCCGCTGTCGCGCCACATCTTCGCGGCCCCCACGCGCTTCTACAAGACGGGCGTCGTCTTCATGGCATGGCTCAATGGCCACCAGTCGCACTTCACCATGGTGGGCGGCCAGCAGAGCACGCGTTCGCTGCAACACCTGGCCGAGCTGTTCCGTCTGGCCGACGCCGCCAACGTCCTCGAAAAGCCGGAGCTTGCCGTGTCGCGCATGAAGACGCTCTTGGCCCTGCACGGCGTGGAAGGGTGACGGCGATGCGGGACTTCTCGGGCGGCCACGAGTGGTTGTCGATCAACACGGCCACCATCCGCAAGCAGAGCGGCGCCGAAGTGCCGCTGGATCGCATCATCGACCAGTGCGCCGAGCGCGGCATCCGCGCCATCAGCCCCTGGCGTGACCAGGTGGCGGGTGTCGGGCTCGACAAGGTGGCTGCCCAGCTCAAGGCGCTGGACATCCGTCTGTCGGGCTACTGCCGCGGCGGCTTCTACCCTGCCGCCGACGCGGCCGGCCTGAAAACCGCGCTCGACGACAACTACCGCGCCATCGACGAGGCCAAGACGCTCGACGCGCCCTGCCTCGTCCTGGTCGTCGGCAGTCTGCCCGGCGCCCTGCAGGGCAAGGCGGCGTACACCGACATCGGCCGCGCGCGCGGCGAGGTGCGCGATGGCATCGCCGCGTCGCTGGAGTACGCGCGCAAGGTCGGCATGCCTCTGGCCATCGAACCGCTGCACCCGATGCAGGCGGCGGAACGCGCCTGCATCAACACGCTCGAGCAGGCGCTCGACCTGTGCGACGAACTCGACGCGGCCCGCAGCGGCATGCTCGGCGTGGCGCTGGACATCTACCACGTGTGGTGGGACCCGAAGCTGCAGCAGCAGATCGAGCGTGCCGGCCACGAGCGGCTGCTGGCCTACCATGTCTGCGACTGGCTCACGCCCACCCGCGACCTGCTCAACGACCGCGGCATGATGGGCGACGGCGTGGTCGAACTGAAGAAGATCCGCGGCTGGGTCGAGGCGGCGGGCTACGCCGGCTTCAGCGAAGTCGAGATCTTCTCCACCCAGGACTGGTGGCAGCGAAGCGGCGACGAAACGCTGGACGTCTGCATCGAGCGGCACCGCAGCGCGGTGTAGCCGCAGGCCCGGCAGTCGCTATTGCGCCTGCAGGCGCAGCAGCTTGCCGTTGGGGCTGGCGTCGGTCAGCAGGTAAAGCCAGCCGTCGGGGCCCTGTCGCACATCGCGGATGCGCTCGCCGCGATCGGCCAGCAAGCGCTCGCGCGACGTGACAGCGTTGCCGTCGAGCGTGAGGCGCCACAGCGCCGTTCCCGCGAGCGCGCCGACGAAGAGATTGCCCTTCCATTGCGGGATGGCATCGGCGGTATAGAAGGCCAACCCGCTGGGCGCGATGGACGACTTCTGGCCGCCGCTCCAGGCAGAGCCGTCGATGGTTTCCCAGTACGTCACCGGCTGCACCATGCCTGCCTTGGCAGTGCCTTCCCCCACCTGCGTGGTGGTGCCGTACTCCTGGCCGTAGCTGATGATGGGCCAGCCGTAGTTCGCACCGGGCGCGATCCGGTTGATCTCGTCCCCGCCCTGAGGCCCGTGCTCGCTCAGCCACAGCTCGCCCGTGGACGGATGCAGGGCCGCACCTTGGGGATTGCGATGGCCGTAGCTCCAGATCGAGTCGCTGTGCGTCCCGGCCACTGGGGCAAAGGGATTGCCCGCCGACGGCTGGCCGTCCGTGTCGATGCGCATCACCTTGCCGTTGTCGCGCGCAAGGTCTTGTGCAAAGCCTCGCTGAGTGTCGAGCAGGCGCTCGCCCAGCGTGACGAACAGTCGCCCATCACGATCGAACACCAGCCGCGAGCCGAAATGGCCGGTGCTGGCCACCTTGGGCTGCTGCCGGAAGATCACGACGACGTTGCTCAGCGCCCGTGCGTCGGCGTCGAGTTCGGCACGCGCGACGGCCGTGCCGTTGAGACTGCTCGTGCCTTCGGCAAAGGAGAAGTAGATGCGCCGATTGGTCGCAAAGCCAGGATCGACCACCACATCGAGCAAGCCGCCTTGCCCTTCGGCCAGGACTGCGGGAACACCGCTGACCTGATCGCCCCCTGCCGGAGCGGCGCCGTTCGGCTGCCGCAGACGCATCCGCCCGCCGCGCTCGGTGATCAGCATGCGCCGGTCGGGCAAGAAGGCCAGCGCCCAGGGATTGCTGAGCCCCGTGGCGACCTCCGCAACCCGCCACGGGACCGGCGTCGCCGGAGTGGTGGCGGTCGGATCGGGTTGCGCGGGCGTGACCGGCTGAATGCCTGCGTTGCCGCCGGCAATCTCGGTGCCGGCCACCAGGTTGCCTTGCGAGGCCGCCGTGGGCGCCGCCACACCTGCGCCGCCCCCGCCGCCGCCGCAATGGCTGAGCACCGCAGCCAGCCCCAGCCAGAGGGGCCATCTCCAAGTCGCGCGTCCCATGCTGCACCTCGGTCGAGTCGCAAGACCCCCGAGTGTGCGCCTGCGCGCGCGGGCGCGGTGTCGGCGCAGGCTTACTTGAGGGCCTTGAAGCGCACGCGCTTGGGCTTGGCGCCTTCTTCACCCAGGCGACGCTTCTTGTCGGCTTCGTATTCCTGGTAGTTGCCGTCGAAGAAGACCCACTGCGAGTCGCCTTCGGCCGCCAGGATGTGGGTGGCGATGCGGTCGAGGAACCAACGATCGTGGCTGATCACCAGCACCGTGCCCGCGTATTCGAGCAGCGCGTCTTCCAGGGCGCGCAGGGTTTCCACGTCCAGGTCGTTCGACGGTTCGTCCAGCAGCAGGACGTTGCCGCCCTGGATCAGCGTCTTGGCCAGGTGCAGGCGGCCGCGTTCGCCACCGGAGAGGTTGCCCACCTTCTTCTGCTGGTCCTGGCCGTTGAAGTTGAACCGGCCCGCGTACGCGCGGCTGGCCATCTGGAACTTGCCGACGTTGATGATGTCGAGGCCGCCCGAGATGTCTTCCCAGACGGTCTTCTCGTTCGCCAGCGCATCGCGCGTCTGATCGACGAAGGCCATCTTCACGGTCTGGCCGACCACGACTTCGCCGCTGTCGGGCTGTTCCTTGCCGGCGATCAGCTTGAACAGCGTGGACTTGCCGGCGCCGTTCGGGCCGATGATGCCGACGATGGCGCCGGCAGGAATGTTGAAGCTCAGGTTGTCGATCAGCACGCGGTCACCGAAGGACTTGCTGACGTTCTTGAACTCGATCACCTGGCTGCCCAGGCGCTCGGCCACAGGAATGAAGATTTCCTGCGTTTCGTTGCGGCGCTGGTATTCGATGTCGCTCAGCTCCTCGAATCGGGCCAGGCGCGACTTGCTCTTGGCCTGGCGCGCCTTGGGGTTCTGGCGCGACCATTCGAGTTCCTTCTTCAGTGCCTTGGCGTGAGCTTCTTCGGACTTCTGCTCCTGAGCCAGGCGCTCGCCCTTCTGTTCGAGCCAAGTGCTGTAGTTGCCCTTCCATGGAATGCCGCGGCCGCGGTCCAGTTCCAGGATCCACTCGGCAGCGTTGTCCAGGAAGTACCGATCGTGGGTGATGGCCACCACGGTGCCCGAAAAGCGCTGCAGGAAGATTTCGAGCCACTCCACCGATTCGGCGTCCAGGTGGTTGGTGGGCTCGTCCAGGAGCAGCATGTCCGGCTTGGAGAGAAGAAGCTTGCACAACGCGACGCGGCGCTTCTCGCCACCGGACAGCAAGCCGATCTTGGCGTCCCATGGCGGCAGGCGCAGCGCATCGGCCGCGATCTCGATCTGGTGCTCGGAGTCCGTCCCTGCGGCGGCGATGATGGCTTCCAGCTCGCCCTGCTCCTTGGCCAGCGCATCGAAGTCGGCGTCTTCGGCGGCGTACAGCTCGTACACCTCTTCCAGGCGCTTCTTGGCGGCGTTGACTTCACCCATTGCGTCGTCGACTTCCTCGCGCACGGTGCGCTCGGCGTCGAGCTTCGGCTCCTGTTCGAGGTAGCCGATGGTCAGTCCGGCCATGGGCACGGCTTCGCCTTCGATCTCCTTGTCGACGCCGGCCATGATCTTCAGCAGCGATGACTTGCCGGAGCCGTTGAGACCCAGCACGCCGATCTTGGCGCCGGGGAAAAACGAGAGCGAGATGTCCTTCAAGATCTGCCGCTTGGGCGGCACGGTCTTGGAGACCTTGTTCATGGTGAAGACGTACTGGGCCATGGGTCGTCCGTATGGAAGCGTTTCAAAGGGGAGAAATGGGCGGGCCGGATGCCGGGCGGGCCGCGCCGGCCACAGCCGTTGTCGGTCACGCGAACCGGCAGAAAAGCCGCCCGGCCGAGCCCCTGACATTGCCTGCGGGGGCCTGCGGCCGAAGCGGGGAGTCTACCGCAGGGGGGCGTCGGGACGGCCTTTCGCGGCAAGATCGCGCACGACCGAGTGCCATTGAACCGTGGGCAAATCGGGCAGTCGGCCAACTCGTGCGACAATACGGGGGTCGACGGGCACAGTTACCCGCGACACCGGCTCCGCGCCGGGGCTGACGGAAGTGCAACCTTCCTCACGCCCAACGTCCCCAACTGCATCTGCCTCAACTGGCCCGGCCCCAGCTCCTCGCTGTGCCGCGGCGGGCCGATACCCGTGATAGAAAAACACAGCGCCGTGTACGGCGCCCCATGCACTCAATGACATTTGACGAACTCAAGCTCGCTCCGGCCATCCTGAAAGCCGTGCGCGAGCAAGGCTACGAAACGCCTACCCCCATCCAGGCCCAGGCCATCCCGGCCGTCCTCGAAGGCCACGACCTCCTCGCCGGCGCCCAGACCGGCACCGGCAAGACGGCGGCCTTCACGCTGCCGATCCTGCACAAGCTGAGCATGGCGCGCAGTGCCGCCAACAAGTTCGGCGGTACCGGCATCCGCTGCCTGGTGCTCACCCCCACCCGCGAACTCGCCGCACAGGTCGAAGAGTCGGTCCGAGATTACGGCCGCTATCTGCAGCTGTCGTCCACCGTCATCTTCGGTGGCGTGGGCATGAACCCGCAGATCGACCGCCTCAAGCGCGGTGTCGACATCGTCGTCGCCACGCCCGGCCGCCTGCTTGACCTGCAGCAGCAGGGCATGCTCGACCTGTCGACGGTCCAGATCCTCGTCCTGGACGAAGCCGATCGCATGCTCGACATGGGCTTTATCCACGACGTGCGCAAGGTGCTCGCGCTGGTGCCCAAGGACAAGCAGAGCCTGCTGTTCTCGGCCACCTTCAGCGACGAGATCCGCGAACTGGCCAACGGCCTGCTGCGCAACCCGCAGAGCGTGCAGGTCACGCCGCGCAACACCACCGTGCAACGCATCACCCAGGTCGTGCATCCGGTGGGCCGCGCCCGCAAGAAGGCGCTGCTGGCACACATCATCCAGAAGAACGACTGGAGCCAGGTGCTGGTGTTCACCCGCACCAAGTTCGGCGCCAACAACGTGGCCGACTACCTGAACGAACATGGCGTCACCGCCATGGCGCTGCACGGCAACAAGAGCCAGAGCGCACGCACCCAGGCGTTGTCGGGCTTCAAGACTGGCGAGTTGCGCGCCCTGGTGGCGACCGACATCGCCGCGCGCGGCATCGACATTGATGAGCTGCCGCACGTCGTGAACTACGAGATCCCCAACGTGCCCGAGGACTACGTGCACCGCATCGGCCGTACCGGCCGCGCGGGTCGCGAAGGCCAGGCTGTCAGCTTCGTCTGCCTGGACGAAGAGGGCTTCATGCAGGAAATCGAGCGCTTCACCAAGCAGCAGATCCCGCAAGAGCCGCTGGAAGGCTTCGGACCTGAAGAAGGCGAGCGCGCGGAGCCCATCGCCATGGGCCGCCAGACCCTGTGGGGTGGCGCCGGACGCCCGCCAAGCCGCGACGTGATGCAGGCGGCCGCCAAGGCTGCGCGTCAGGACATGATGCAGCGCATCCGCGACAACAAGGGCCGCCAGGGTGGCCAGGGTGGCGGCCAGCGCGGCAATGGCAAGGACGCCGCGGCCGGTGGTCGCGATGGCCAGCCCCAGCAGCCCCGCAATACGCATCCTTCGCGTCCGGAGCACGGGCCTGAAGGCGAAGGCCGCAATGGCAACAGCCGTCGCCGCCGTCGCGGTGCCGGCCAGGGCGGCGGCGCGGCTCGCGCGCCCCAACCCCACGCAACGCATCACGCCCCGCACGGCGGCGGCGGTGGTGGTGGTGGCGGCGGCGGCTACGAAGAGCGCCAGCCTCGTCACTACGGCAACAGCCAGAGCCCGACCCAGGCGGACGCGGTCGCGCACCGTCGCGCCGAAGTTGGCGTGGGCTATGGCGCCGGCCCCGATCCCCTGCGCACCAGCGTCGACAGCTTCGGCGGCCGTGGCCGTCGTGGCGGCGGTGGTGGCGGTGGTGGTGGTGGCGGTGGGAATCGACGCAACGGCGGCGGCGGTGGCGGTGGCCGTTCCGGCGGCGGCGGATTCCGCTGATCACCAAGCGCACTGTTCACAAGGCCCGATGGTTTGCGCCATCGGGCCTTTTTGCTTTTGAGCGGCGGGCCGGCGTTGTCCGGCTAGAAGCAGGTGTGCACGGCGCCCCGCACACCACCCTCGTCATCGACCAGCGCCATCCAGCGCCATTTGTCGAAGGTCGTGCAGGGATGGGAGATGCCCAAGGCCACGCGATCACCCACAGCTGGGGCAATGCCGGCCGCATCAAAGCGCAGATAGGCGTGCTGGTCGTTCAGCGCAGTGACCTTCCAGCCCGCTGGTGCCGAGGCGGCGATTCGCTCGCCCAGCCGCGCGAGTCGTACCGGGATCGGCATTTCAATGTCATGCGAAATGTCGCGCCGGCCGCAAGTGAGCAAGGCCAGACCTTCCTCGGGCACCGACTGCACCATCGACCACACTTCGAGCGCAGGGCGCAGCGAGTCGTCGAGCCCTTCGCGACGCTCGACTTGGGCCAGGTAGCGACGGTAGTTGCCATGGTCGTGCGTGAGGTAGCAACCCGAGCGGAGCACGCCGGTCACTCGTCTCGATAGTCCGGCCGTCCGGAGCATCGGAATGACGAGATCGAACACGGCCGATCCGCCTGCGGTCAGCAGGATCTGCTCGTCTTCGAACAAGTCCTGGGCATCGCAGGCACGAACGACTTCGTTGACCCGCCGCAGCAGCGCACTGACCTCTCGCACATCGTGATCGTTGTCGCAGTTGGCCGCGTGGCCCTCGTAGCATTCGACGCCGCCCAGGCGGACCGCAGACGAACGCTGGATGGCGCGCGCCAGATCGATCGCGTCATCGAAGTGGCGCACACCTGTCCGCTGCCCCGGCACGCCGATCTCCAGCAACGCGTCGAAACGGCCGCCATGGCGACGCCGACGCGCCCACGCTTCGATCATGGCCAGTTGGGCCCGTGAATCGACCAGGAACCAGACGCGTAGCCCGTCATGCTGGGCCAGCAGAGCAGCCAGAGCGTCGAGATCCGCGTCACTGAGCACCTGGTTGGCGATGATGGCGCGCCGTGCGCCGGCGCGCACCCCGACTGCAAGCTGGAAGATGGTCGCGAACGTGAGGCCCCAGGCGCCAGCCTTCAACTGCATGTCGAACAGCTCGGGCGACATCGTCGTCTTGCCATGCGGCGCCAGTTGCACGCCCTTGCGACGTGCAAAGTCCTGCATCCAGGACAGGTTGTGCGCCAGCGCGGATTGGCGCAGCGTCGCCAGCGGGTAAGCCAGGTCGTCAGCCAGTACGTTCCATCCAAGCGCGCCAAGTGCGTCGCTGCGGCAAGGCTGCGCGCGGGCGGGGAAGCTCTTGTAGGAGTGATCGAGAAGGAAGGTATCGTTCATGGTTCCATTCGTTCAACGGGCTGGTTCAACCTCCATGATCGCAAACCTCGAAGCCGCGACATTGAAAGCACGCCTGGTTGCCGTGGACTGGGGCACCAGTTCGCTGCGCGGCGCGCTCCTTGACGCCGACGGCAAGGTCCTGCAAGAGCAGACGCATCCACGCGGCATCCTCTCCGTCGAGCCCGGCGGCTTTGCCGCCGTGTTCGATGAACTCTTCGGCCACTGGATGGGCGAATCCGGCACGCGCTGCCTGATCTCCGGTATGGCCGGCAGCCGCCAGGGCTGGGTGGAAGCGCCCTACTGCCCCTGTCCGGCAAGCCTGGAGGATGTTCGCGCGCGCATCGTCGACCAGGGCCGGGTGTCCATCGTGCCGGGCCTGTCGGACGAACACGACGGCGTCCCCGATGTCATGCGGGGCGAAGAAGTGCAGATCTTCGGCGCGATCGCCCTCACCGGCATTCGCGACGGCTTGTTCGTCCTGCCCGGTACCCACAACAAGTGGGCCCAGGTGGAAGACGGACGCGTCATGGGTTTTCGAACCTTCATGACCGGCGAGTTCTATGCCCTGCTGTCGCGCCACTCGATCCTTTCGCGCACCATCGATGCAGACGCGCCGATGGATGAAGCGGCATTTCTGCAAGGTGTGCGCGTTGCCGACAACGGGCATGGCCTGTTGCACAACGCCTTTGGCGTGCGCACGCTGGGCTTGTTCGAGCGGCGTTCCCCGGGTGAGCTGGCCAGCTACCTGTCGGGCGTGCTGATCGGCGAGGAGTTGCGTACGCTGCTACCGCAGGGCCATCATTCGCTGACGCTGATTGGCGCCCCGCAGCTCACATCGCGCTACGCTCTGGCCCTGGGAGCCCTGGGCATTCAGGCAAACACGCTCGGCGCCAATGCCACCTGGGCTGGGCTGCACGCGCTCGCCGCGCGATGACCATTCCTCATTCCTGATTCTCGGCACACCACACACCATGAGCAGCATCCAGGACAAGTTCGACAAGGCGATGGCGCAGTTGCCACTCGTGGCCATCCTTCGTGGGCTGACACCGCAAGAGGCGGCCGGCATCGGCGACGCGCTGGTCGAAGCTGGCTTTGGCCTGATCGAGGTGCCGCTGAACTCGCCCCAGCCGCTGGAGAGCATCGCGCTCTTGCGACAGCGTCATCCGCAAGCCGTGGTCGGTGCCGGGACGGTGCTGAACACACGGCAGGTACTGGAGGTGGCGGCCGCCGGCGGCGAACTGGTCGTCTCGCCCGATGCCAAGCCCGCCGTGATCGCCGCCTCGCGCCAGGCAGGACTCATCAGCCTGCCGGGCGTCATGACGCCCACCGAAGCTTTCGCCGCACTGGACGCCGGCGCGCATGGGCTGAAGATCTTTCCGGCCGAGATGGCCTCGCCCGCCGTGGTCAAGGCCTTGCTCGCGGTGCTGCCGGCCGGCACGCCCATCCTCCCCGTAGGCGGCATCTCGCCGGGCAACATGGCCCAGTGGCAGATCGCCGGTGCAGCCGGCTTCGGCATCGGCTCGGCCCTCTACAAACCGGGCAAGAGCGCCACGGCCGTGCGCGAGGACGCGCATGCCTTCGTCGCCGCATATCGGGGCCAGCTGCGCGCTTGAACGGCCGAGGCCGGCGCGCATGCTGGATCAGCCACGCAGGTAGTGCAGCATGGCCGGCCCCGCCAGCGCCACGCCCGCCACCACCAGAAGCGCACAGACGATGCCTTGCACCACGCGGGGCGACCAGGCCGGCGGCGCGCGCCGCACCCATGCGGTGACGCCGAACACCAGCGGCGCGGCCAATACGCTCAGATAAAGCGAGTCGAGCCCGAACTGCCCCGTGGGCACCACGATGGCCAGACGCACCAGCGAAGCGATGGCGAAGCACGACACCAGCGTGTGGCGGATCGAGATCGCCGCCATCGGCTGCCGATAGAAGTGGTAGACGAGCGGCGGCCCCGAGGTGGAGAACAGCCCGCCCATCACACCCGACACCAAGCCCATGGCGCGAAACGACGCCGAGGACGACCGTACCGCCCTCGGCGCGGCACGCAGCAGCAGCATGGCCGCGCAGGCCAGGATCGTGAGACCGAGCAGGAGCCGCAGCAGTTCGACCACGTTGCCCGACAGCCATCCAAGCAGGAACACCCCGCCGGCCACGCCAAAGACGCTGCCCATCATCGTGTCGCGCAGCGCTTGCACATCGACCGCCTTGCGCGCACCGCCTCGCAGTGCGGCCCATGCCTGCACCAGGCTCAGAAGATTGCAGGCATTGGCCGCGTCCGCCAGCGGCACCACGTGCAGCACGCCTACCAGGCCCAGCAGGATCAGACCAAAGGCAAAGCCGGTGAGCGCCTGGGCCCAGGTGGCCAACGCGACGCAGACGAGAAAAACGCCACCATCGAGGACCGTCATCGAACGGAACCCACGAAAGGATCAAGCGGAAACAAACTGGCCCCATCCAACAGGGGCGAAAACCAACCAGGCGAGCGCATTCATCGAGGCTAACCGATGGAACGCCCTCGCTGTGACAGCCTTCCGTCTCGTCTCTGGGTGCGATCGGGCGGCTCAGGGCGCCATACGCTCGGCACTCAATTCGACATGCCGAAGCAGCGCCGCAGGCCGCCTCGGCCACCCCACCCGGCCAAACCAGGCGCCGCCCGCGATCGCACAGGCGATCACGCAGCCGTAGACGACCAGCGCCAATCCCTGCGCCAGGAACACATGATCCAGCCCGCCGCCCCAGCGCAGGGCCAGCCAGCCTCCGATGGCAGCGACCGCGAGGCGCGCGAGATTTCCCAGCACCGGCCAGAGCAGCCTGCCCGCGCCCTGCGACGCGAAATACAACACCAGGCCGACGCCGAAGAACCCATAAAGCGGCCCCACCATCCGCAGGTACTGCGTGCCGGCATCCAGCATCGCGGCGTCATGGCCGAAGAGCAGCAGCCATTGGCGGGGCCAGATGGACGCCGCAAGGCCGACCGCTTCCGACATCGCAAACGCCAGCCCCGCGCCGATCCATGCAGCGCGAATGGCACGCTCCCGATCGCCCGCGCCCATGCACGTACCCACCATCGCCAGCAAGGGCGCGCCCAACCCGAACACCAGCGGCACCAACAGGTACTCGAGGCGCGCGGCGGTTCCGTAGCCCGCGATCGCGTCCGGGCCGAAGCGCCCGGCCAATGCCGTGGCGGTGCCGATCGACAAGTTGGTGGCGAACGTCGAGATCGCGCCGAGCAGCCCCACGCGAAGAATGTCCCGGAAGAGCCGCCATTGCAGCTGGATGCCGGCAAAGCGCGGTGCCAGCAGGCTGCGTGGCGATCGCAGGTAGGCCCACAGGACCAGCGTGCCGCCGAGGTAATACAGCAGCAGTGCGATCGCCCCACCCGCGATGCCCAGCGCAGGCACTGGGCCCCAGCCGAAGATGAGCAGGGGCGACAGTGGGATCAGCACGATCACGCCTGCAACAGTGACATTGGCGGGCACCGCCATGTTGCCGGTTCCGCGGATCACCGCCGCCAGCGAGTTGAACAGCCACACCAGCGCCGCGCCGGCAAACACCCAGTGCGAATACACAAGCGCGCCAGCCAGCGACTCGCCGCTGCCGCCCATCTGCGTGTAAAGCCAGCGGCCGCCCAGCAGCAATGCCACGGTGAATACGGCCGCAAAGCCCAGGGCAATCACGATGGCGTGGAGCACCAAGGCATTGGCGTCATCACGCCGGCGTGAACCCAGCGCGCGCGCAATGGCCGAGGCAATGCCGCCGCCCATCGCGCCGGCCGAGGTCATCTGCATCAGCATGACGATGGGAAAGACCAGCGCCATCGAAGCGAGCGCATCGGCGCCCAACTTGCCGACGAAGTAGGTCTCGATGAGGCCGACGGCGGCCTGCGCCACCATCACCAGCACATTGGGCGCAGCCAGCTTGAGCAGCGTGGGCGCGATGGGGCCTTCGAGCAGGAGCCGAGTGCGCGCGTCGAGCACGGCGGTCGTGGTCGTGGTCGTGGTCATTTGCGAGATGCCTTCAGGCTGCGGCGACCGCACGCCGTGCCAGCGGTGCCTCGCGGATCGACAGGTTCACCAGTGCAGCGCCAATGGCCAGCACGATGTCGATGTACCAGACCCAGTCGTAGCTGCCGGTCGCCTCGAACACCCGGCCTCCCAGCCATGCCCCGAGAAAGCCGCCCACCTGATGCGCCAGCATCACGATGCCGAACAGCATCGCCATGTTGGAAGGGCCGAAGAACTTGGCCACCAGCCCCGCCGTGGGCGGCACGGTCGAAAGAAAGCTCACGCCCATCACCGCCGCGAAGACGAGCACCGTGGTGGGCGTCTTGGGCGCCAGCAGGAACACGAGCACCGCCACCGCGCGCACCGAGTACACCAGCGCCAGCAGCGACTTCATGCGCCAGCGGCCCACCGCCCAGCCCATGGCAAGGCTGCCGACGATGTTGAACAGGCCGATCACACCCAAGGCCCAGGCGCCGACCTGAGGACTCAGGCCGCAGGCCTCGACCACGCCGGGCATGTGCGTGGCAAGAAAGGCCACGTGAAAGCCGCAGACGAAAAATCCCGTGGCGAGCATGCGATAGCTCGGCAGCCGCACCGCCTGACGCACGGCCTCGCGCGCGCCCAGTGGCTTGGCCGCCGAAGCCGTTGCGGCGGCCGATGCACCCTGCAGCGAGTTGCCCTTGAGCACCCATGCGGCCGGCAACGCCAGCAGCACCAGCAGGCCCATCCACTGCATGGCGTTGGCCCAACCCGTGGCGGCGATCAGCGTGATGGCGATCGGCGCCATCGCGAACTGGCCGAAGGACCCACCCGCATTGACCAGGCCCGTCGAAAAGCCGCGCCGCTCCGCCGGCACCATGCGCATCGCGGCGGCCATCAGCACCGACGGCCCCGCCATGCCGGCCCCGCCGGCAGCCAGCACGCCGATACAAAAGATGAGGCCAGCCGTGGAGGTCATGAACGGCGTGAGGATGGTGCCCAGCGCCACCAGCAGCACGCCGATGAAGATCACGCGCCCGGTGCCGATGCGGTCGGCCACCGCGCCGGCAAACGGTTGCGTCAACCCCCACCAAAGTTGGCCGAACGCAAAGGCCAGGCTGATGCTGCCCACGCCAAGTCCCGTGGCGGTGTTGAGCGACGAGAGAAAAAGCCCCATCGTCTGGCGCACGCCCATGGTGAGCGCGAACACGCCACCGGCCGCCAGCAGCACCAGCCACACGGCGTAGCGCTTCAAAGGAGCGCCCGCAGACCGTTGAACATCAGTCATTGATCGCTCCTTCGACTTCTTGATCTGATTCGCCTTCGGGCTCACTGCCAAGCAGCGCCAGGGAGTCGTCGATCAGCGCATGCAGCGCGCTCACCTTGTCTGCGCCAAGACGCTCGTTCAGCGCAAGCTGGGCCACCTTCCAATGACCCTGCGCCTCGCGCCGCTTGACCCGCCCCGCGTCCGTGATGCGCAGCAGGCGGCTGCGCGCATCGACGCCAGCGCCCATCTCGATCCAACCGGCAGCCAACAGCGGCTGGAGGTTTCGGCTGAGCGTCGACGGCGTCATGTGCATGGCCTCGGCCAGATCAGCCGGCCGGATGGGGCCGAGATTGAGGACGTTCGACAGCAGCGAATACTGCGTGGTCTTCAGACCGCAGTTCGCCATCTCGGCGTCGTAGATGCGGCCAATGTGGCGCATCAATTGCCGCACCTTGAAGTTGGTACAGCCTTGAGGAAGTTTGGCGGGGCTCATGCTACGATTGTAGCTGCAACTATTGCATATGCAACTCAAGGATCAAGGTATGAGCATGGAAGACACCCTCACCGCATGGCTGGCGCAGGAAGCCGAGGTCGCCGCCCGTCTTGACGCTGGCCCCGGGCCGGGCGTCGCGCGACCGGAACAGGTGGCCGGCAAGACTGGCCTGGAGATGATGCAGGCCATGCTCGATGGCGAACTCCCCTACGCTGCCATCGCCAAGACCCTGGACTTCACCATCCTCGAAGTGGAGCCTGGCCGCGCGCTCTTCCAAGGCACGCCGAAGCCGGCCCACCTGAACCCCATGGGCGGCATCCATGGCGGCTGGTATGCCACCTTGCTCGACTCGGCACTCGGCTGCGCGATCCACACCATGATGCCGGTCGGCCGCGCCTACACCACGGCAGAGTTGGGCGTGAATCTGGTCAAGGCCATCGGCCCCAAGGTGCAGCGCGTGCGAGCCGAAGGCAAAGTCGTGCACTGCGGGCGCCAACTGGCCACCGCCGAGGCGCGCCTGTACGGCCCGGACGGCACGCTCTACGCGCACGGCACCACGACCTGCTTGGTGTTCGAGATGCGGCAGCCCACGTAAGAGCCCAGATCGGTCGAGACGGTCAACCGCGCCCGTCTCGCCTGGAATGGCTAAAGGGCCTTGTAGACAACCCGCGTGCTGGACACCAGATGTTCCCGGACCATGGCTTTCGTGGACTCGGATGAATCCCGCCACGCCACGAAGGCCGGCGAGTCCAGGACTTCCGGACTGTCGAGGTCGTAGATGGTCAGGTATTGCACTCGCTCACCGGGCGTCACGAATCGCCGCGCCGAACGGACGCCGCGCTGCATCAGCATTTCTGGGACGTGAGTCTGGTCATACCAGCGGTTGAAAGCTTCTTCGGAGCCCGGCCGAACCTCGAAGCTCATCAGCAATACGCCCCCAGAGGACGTCGAGAAGGCCGCATGGTTGCATCGCCCTTCCCGCACGCGGTCTCCAGCCCTGACGTTGCGCAGGAATCCTTCGACGGCCGCGTTGAACATCGCCGGCGATTCCAGGTTGGACAAGTGCCCCAGGCCAGGCAGCACCGACAGCATGGCACCGGGTATGGCTTGGCTGATGGCGCGCAGCTTGCTGAGTGGAAACAGCGGGTCGGCCTCAGCCGCGACCACATGCACCGGACAGCGAATCGCCGCCAGGTCCACATGATTCTGGTATGTCGATGTCGCCGTCAGCGTCTTCAGATACGAGTCCGTGCGGAGCGCGGCGATGCTGTCGATCAGCTGTTGAAGCACGTCGGCCGAACATGAAGGCCCAGCCAGCGAGCCGGCCACCGCTGGCGCGATCTGCGCCGGCGTGAGACCTGCCAACAAGGGAGCGCGGCGACGCTCCAGAAAGACCTTTCGATCCTCGGCCGGCATGTCACCCGCATCGGCGACCGCACTGCAGGCGGTGAAGCTCAGCAACCGATCCCGGTGGTGCTGCAGAAAGTCGAAACCGATGCGCCCCCCGAGCGACAAGCCGACCAGGTGGCAAGCGTCGGCGCCCAGATACCGCAAGACGCGAAGCAGGTCGCCCCGAATGTCTTCGAAACGCAGCGGACCGACGTAGTCTTCGCTGGCACCGTAGCCGCGCAAATCCCAGGCCGCGGCCTGGAACCCGAGCGCGGCGAAGTGTCCAAGCTGAACATGCCAGTTGGTCCGATTCCCACCGATGCCATGGAGAAACAGGATCAGCGGCCCTTCTCCGGCAATGTCCAGGGCAATCTGCGGTGCCCCAGGTACCCATTCCGTCCTTAGATCCTGCGTCATGTTCGACCGCCCGCTCACTCCGCCTTGGGCGGCGTCAACTGCGCCATCTCTTCCTGGGAGTAGAGCGACAGCAACCCGATGCGTTCCTGGCAGATCTCAGCGGTGAACGGCAGCATGAGCGAACCGCAACGGCTGTCGCGGTAGAGGCGCTCCAGCGGGAGCGAACGAAGCATCGCCTGCCCACCGCACGTACGAATGGCCAACTGCGTGATCTTGGCCGCGTTCTCCATGACGGTGTAGTGGCCGATGTACATGCGCAGCAGCGCCTCCCTGTCCGGCGTGGGCACGGCCTCCGAGATCATGCGCAGGTAGATCGCACGCGTCTGCTCCAGTGCGATCGCCATCTCCGCCACCGCGAGGCGCTTGGTCGGGTAGTGGCGCCGCTTGACCGGAGGCATCCCCTCGATCTCTCCCTTGAGATAGGCGCATGTGAACTCATAGGCACCTTGGGCAATGCCCATGTAGGCTGGAGAGATCGTCACGAACGAGTGTGGCCACAAGGATCGCGTCCGGAAGTAGGTGCCGCGAGGCATGATCTGCTCCTGCTCGGGCACGAACACGTCCTTCATGATGATGTTGCGCGACACCGTCGGGCGCATGCCCAGCGGGTCCCAATCGCCCACGATCTCCAGGCCCGGTGTATTGGTAGCGACCGCCAGGAACAAGGTGTCCTCGAAACGGGGCGGACCATCGTTGATCTCGGTGCAGACGATGCCATGGAAGTCCGCCGCGCTGGACAGCGATGCAAAGATCTTGCGGCCATTGATCAGCCAGCCCCCATCGACACGCTTCGCTGACGTGGCGTACGGCCGAGTGGTCCAGTCCTCGCCAGTCTCGGAGAAAGGCTGCGAATACAGCTTGCCCTCTTCGATGATCCGGCCGAAGTGGTGCTTGCGCGCACGCTCGCCAGCCTTGAGTTCATCCTCGGAAAGCGGGCACGCATCCATCAGCATGCCCGGATAGGTGGTCGAGCAGGTGTGCATGTTGAACGTCAATGCGGTAGCGCCGCACCAGCGACCGATCTCCGCAGCCACGAGCATGTAGGTCTGAAATGAAGCGCCGATTCCCCCGAAGCGCTTGGGAATGCACAGGCCGAGGAACCCGGCTTCGCGCAGATCCTGATAGTTCTCGTACGGGAACGATGCCTCTCGGTCATAGTGCGCAGCGCGATGCTGGAACTTGGACTTCCCCAGTTCCCGAGCAATGCCGACGAGGCGCTTCTGTTCGGAGGTCAGCTCGAAGCGCATTTCCTGTTCAAGCGTCGAAGGTTGGGTCATGGCGTTCATTGCAGGTTCGCTTTCATGTCTGAGGAGAGTTGTCCATCGGTCACCACAGGGCGACCATCAACGGTGATCGAGCACGCACGCATCGGGATGTCGAAGTGCCCCTTGGTGAAACGACCGGCGTTCTCGTTCGCGCCGGTCGAAAACAGAAAATTGCCGGCGAAGACGCGCAACTCGGTGCCGTTGACGTCATTGCGGTCGTACATGGTCAGTGCATCCCAGCGCGCACGTGGATTCATGCCCCATCCGACATGAGACACGGCGTAGGCGTTGCGATCGCCCCAAGCCTCGAAGTAGCTGCGCATCAGTTCCGCATCGAGGCCTGAGCCTTCGATCCGCGTCACATAGTCGGCTTCGATGTGCAGCGTGATCGGCGACTCCAGATAGCGCTTGAACGTCAAATTGACGTCCCCTGGCGCGAGCACGATCTTCCCGTGCGTTGCGCCGCTGGCCGGCACGCAGGCAACGAGCCCGCCGGGCCAATGCGTGCGGGTTCCAGGCTCGGTGCAGTAGCCCCAATTGCCGCCGACGACGGCGCCGACCAGATCGACCGACAACTCGGTCCCCGCTGCGGATGTCACCTGCATCTTCCGCGCGTCAGACAGCAATTCGCGCCCACGGCGCACCGCGGCCTCGAGTCCCGGCGTGCCTGCCACGCGTTCCAGGATCTCTGGATGCTCATTGCTGATCATTACCAGTCGAGCGCCTCCAGAAAGGATCTGCTTGAGTTCCCTGGCATGGAGCAAGCCCTCCACCGTGCAGTCCACGACAACCTGCGCTGCGCTCAATCCCGCGATCACCGCGCCGTGCTCTCCGATGACGTCGGAAGCTCCGGTCGATCGCACGGGCACCTGTTCGGTTTGCGGTGGCGTCGGCAGCACGACGTGGAATGGTCTTGCTCCGATGGAGAGCAGTGCGAGCTCCGCCAGGTGCACGTTCAATGCACGCGACTGCGTCTCGGAAAGGATGGCCACGAGGTCTCCCGCACCCACTGCACAGCGCCTGAACTGCGCTTCGAATGCGGCGATCCATCGACCTTCGATTCTTTGCTGTTGCATCAATCCTCCAAGGTTGGAAAAAGACAGTTCCTGCGCCGTGTCTGACCCAACAAAATTCCGATTGCGTTACTACACGGTTTAGTTTATTCTTGATCCAGGCTTCGACGATGTCAAGCACTTGCCGACGACGGCAACTCGAATCGCCTGACGCGTCATTGGCCATTCAACCAAGGAAGGTGAATGAAAAAGAAGACGAGGTCTCCCTCACTCACGGCGGTCGCAAAGACCGAGGTCGTGGAGCTCGGCGAACGGGCCGTCGAGAAGAAGCAACGCATCGTCGATGCCGGCTTGCGCGTCTTTGTGGAAGACGGCTTTCGCGGAGCGAGCATGGACCGCATTGCCACCGAAGCGGCCGTTTCGAAGCCGACGATCTATCGCTACTTCGAAAGCAAGGAGCATCTGTTCGAACAGATCCTTCGCGGTGTGTCTGACCGCATGCTGCTGCCGGTCGAACACGCGCGGGACGATGCCGCACCCGTCGAAGCCATTCTTTGTCAGGTTGCGGGCAATGCGGCCGAGGTTGTTCTGTCCGACGATGTCATTGCTCTGCAGCGTCTGGTCACCGCGGAACTCACCCGGTTTCCAGATCTCGCGCACGGCTTCTTTCAGAACGGTCCGAAGCGTGCCATCACCGGCTTCGGAAAGATGCTGCGCGAGTGCCGTGACGCCGGCGAACTCGAGATCGATGACCTGAACGTCGCAGCTCATCAGTTCTGGTCGCTGACGATCGGCATGCCCCACCGCACCAAGCTCATCGATCCGGACTGGTCAATGACCCGGACGGAGGTCCGCAAGTGGATTGCGTCGGGCGTCAAGAGCTTCCTGAAGCTCTACGGCGTACAGGCCGCCGGACGACGCGCAGGAAGCGAGCCCAAGCTGAGATCCAACGCTGCCAGCTAAGTCTGGCGCCCAGTCAACCAATCTGAAACCAGAGGACCCGCAAATGAAGTCTTTGCAAGACAAGGTGGTTTGGATCACAGGTGGAGCGACGGGGATCGGCATCGGGGCGGCCCGGGCCCTGGGCGACGCAGGTGCCATCATCATTCTCAGTGGCCGCCGCCAGAGCGCACTCGACGAAGCTGCGCAGGAATTGCGGGCTGCAGGGATCCAGTGCGAGACCGAAGCACTCGATGCTGCTGACCCGCAGGCCGTTGCCAAGGTGGGCGCAGACATCGTTTCACGACATCGCGCGGTCGACATCCTCATCTACAGCGCCGGCCTGAACGTTCCTGATCGCTTCCTCTCGCAGATCGGGGCGGAAGACTGGCGCCGCATGGTCGACGTGAATCTCAACGGTGCCATGTACTGCGCCAAAGCCGTCTTGCCTGCAATGCGAGAGCAGCGCAGCGGTCTGATCATCAACATCTCCTCGTGGGGTGGCAAATACGTCGTTCGACAAGCGGGATCCGCCTATACGGCCGCCAAGCACGCGGTCGTGGCCTTCACCGAGTCACTGAACATCGAAGAATGCGTCAACGGCATCCGAGCTTGCGTCATCTGTCCGGCCGAAGTGTCGACGCCGTTTCTTGACTCCAGGCCGCTCAAGCCAACGGAAGAGCAACGGCAAACCTTTCTTCAGCCGGAAGATCTCGGCCGCGTCATCCGATGCGTGGCCGAGCTCCCGGCGCGCGCTTGCGTCAACGAGATCCTGATCTCGCCAACGCTGAACCCGTTGTACGTCGCCCAGCACCAGAAGCCCGCATTCGCCTGAAGCGACACCGACGCGCCAGGCAAGCGGAACCCTCGGATTTCTTGGTCTTTTTTTTGGCAAGGAGAAGCGAAGATGATGCGATCCATCAAGCGGCTGACGGCCGCACTAGTCGGTCTGACACTGACCACGGGGGCCGCGTTCGCACAGTCGCAAGAGACTGTCGTGCGCCTGAATGACTACCCGGGAATCGGCAATCCCATGGCGCGAGTCATGGTGGATCAGAAGCTTTGCGAGAAGCAGGGCTTTCGTTGCACCTTGCAGACCATCCCATCTGCCGCACTTGCCATGCAGGCGCTTCTTGCGGGCAGCCTGGACGTGGCTTCGGTCGGCGCGGAAACAGGGTTGCTCGCTGCATCGAAAGGCGCCAAGGTCAAGGTCTTCGGTGCCGCCCTGGTCAACACGAACTTCTTCTTTGCGGTGGGCAACCACCTGGGTCCCCAAGTCACCGGGCAGAAGTATCCGGAAGTGGTCAAGAGCCTGAAAGGCAAGCGCATTGGCGTCGCGGCTCGCGGGTCCGCCGCCGAGTACCAGTTTGCGTCATTGGCCGCAGGCGCAGGCTTGAAGACCGAGGACTTCACGATGGTCGCCGTCGGCGGGCCCGACACCGCGTTCGCTGCGCTTGCCAACAAGCAGATCGACGGACTGTTGGGATTCGAGCCAGTCGCTGGCATGTGCCAAGTGCTGGGCGCATGCACGATCGCGGTCGACATGCGCAAGGGTGAGGGCCCGAAGGAACTCGTGGCGCTCAACGGCGCCTCGGCCCCGAACTTCGTGCGTGCCGAGTTCGCCCGGGACAACCCGAAGGTCCTGGCAGGCCTGGCTGCGGCATTTGCCGAGGCCGAAGGCTACTTCACCAACCCATCGCACTTCGACGAACTGGTCTCGATGACGGAGAAGTACTTTCCGATGAACCACCCCAAGCGCAAGGAGATCATCAGCACTGCGTTGCAGGCTTCGGTGGGTGCCGTTCGCTTTCGGATCGACCCCAAATCGCTGCAGGCCATCTCGGACTACATGCAGCGCACCGGCCAGCTTCCGGCCAGCTTCGATACCGCAGGCCTGCTGCTGACGAACTACGCAAGTTCCAAGACTGACTGAACCACCACATTCAAGGGACTCAATCGCAATGGCATCCCCGATCGTCGACATCAAGGACTTGTCGCTGCGCTTTGACAACGGCTTTCATGCCTTGTCGAACGTCTCCCTCACCCTGCGGCAAGGAGAATTCGTGTCCATCGTCGGGCCCAGCGGCTGCGGCAAGACGACGCTGCTGAACATGATGGCCGGGCTCGTGCGGGCACCGCATACCGGACACATCTCGGTTCATGGCCAGGCTCCGGCTCTGGGTACAGCAAAGACCGCATACATGCTGGCTCGGGACTGTCTTCTTCCCTGGCGCACCACGCTCGACAACGCGTGCTACAGCATGGAGTTGCGACGCGTTCCGAAAGAGGCCGCCCATGCCAAGGCTCGCAAGCTGTTGAATGCGGTCGGTCTGACCGATTTCGAGAAGCTGTATCCGAAGTCGCTGTCGCACGGCATGCGCCAGCGCGTCGCGCTGGTGCGAACCTTCGCGCTGGACAGCGAACTTCTGTTGATGGACGAACCGTTCGGCGCGCTCGACGCGCAGACGAAGGTGACCCTGGCCGACATCCTGCTGCGGCTGTGGGAGATGGAGAAGAGAACGGTCGTATTCGTCACGCACGACCTGGCTGAAGCGATTGCGCTGTCAGACCGGGTGATCGTGATGAACTCAGGGCCCGGGCGGATCGTTCGGGAGATGGTGATAGACCTGCCACGGCCACGTTCCGTGCGCAAGATGCAAGGCAACCCGCACTTCCATGAACTCTACACAAGCCTTTGGAACTCCATCGATCAATCGGCGCATGCGCACGCCTGATCTTCTGCGCAACCTTGCGCAAGGCCGGGGCAAGCTGGCCCTGCATGCGTTGTTCCTGCTGATCCTCATCGGCAGCTGGGAGCTGGCCACACGTCGCGACTGGGTCGATCCGACGTTCTTTGGTTCGCCATCGGGCGTCGCGGCTTATCTCTGGTCGGGGCTGTTCGTCACCGGGTCGATCTTCAAGGATTTGGGGTGGACGATCGCCGCCACGCTGATCTCTTTCGTCCTTGGCAGTGCGGCGGCATTGCTGTTGGGCCTTGCATTCGCACGCTTTCCGAGCCTGCAGGAATTTTGCGAGCCCTATCTAGCCGCCATCAACGCCATGCCTCGAATCGCGTTGGCGCCAATGTTTCTGCTGTGGTTCGGATTGGGAATCGGCTCCAAGATTGCGGCCGGGGTCAGCTTGACTTTCTTCATCGTGCTGTCGAGCACCATTGCCGGCGTGCGCGGCGTCTTGACGGACTGGGTGATCCTTTCCCAGACGCTCGGGGCGACGCCGACGCAGCTGTTCTGCAAGGTCACATTGCCCAGCGCCGTGCCCGTCATCTTCTCCGGCCTGAGACTAGGACTGGTGTATTCGCTGCTTGGCGTCGTTGGCTGTGAACTGATCGCGTCTGAGCACGGCCTGGGGCAGCAGATCGCCTATCTCAGCTCGAGTTTCAACATGTCCGGCGTCATGGGCCTGCTCTTGCTTCTTGCTCTGTTGGGCATGGGCGCAACCTGGTTGATGAATCGGATCGAGAAGGTCTTGCTCGCCTGGCAATAGCCGCGCGAAGGTGACAACGATGAAGCACGCATTGATCACTGGTGGCGCCTCGGGGATCGGCGCTGCGACCGCCTGCCGCATGGCGGACGCAGGCATTCACGTGACTATTGCGTGCCTGCCGTCGGATGTACCTGGCGCTGACGCGCTTGCAGAGGACTTGCGAGCCCAAGGCCGCGCCTGCGATGTGCTCACTGTCGACGTTTCGGATCCGCTGCAAGTGGAAGACTTGTTCTCGCGATGCGCGTCGCTATCCGGCTCCATCGACATTCTTGTCAACTCGGCCGGCGTGGACACCAGCCGTCCGGTGTCGATCACACAGACGGACAACGCCGATATCGAGCGGATCGTTCGCGTCAACGTGATGGGAACGATGTTTTGCTGTCGCGAGGCGGTTCGGAGAATGTCGACCGCACTTGGTGGCCAGGGTGGGTGCATCGTGAACGTGTCTTCCATGGCCAGCACCATCGGCGGGCGCGTCGGCAAGACCATCTATGGCGCCTCCAAAGGCGCGGTCGACGCTTTCACCAAAGGGCTGGCACGCGAAGCCGCGCCGCTGGGCGTACGCGTGAATGCCGTGCGGCCGGGCGCAACCCGTACGCCGATGGTGGCCGCGTTCCTAGAGGACCCAGCCTACGCCGGGCGCATCGTCGGCTCCATTCCGCTGGGCCGCATCGCAGAGTCCATGGAAGTGGCCGAGGCGATTCACTGGCTGGCTTCCGACGCGGCTTCGTTCGTCTCCGGCGCCCTCCTCGACGTTTCCGGCGGAGGATTCTCGATCGCCAGTTGAGTGCCTCAGACACCTTCCTTCGACAACTTCAAGGAGACCTCATGAACCTGCCCGCAGCATCATCCGAGGGCGTCGATTCAGTCGCGCGATTCGACCCGCGTGGGTTTCGCAATGTGCTGGGCACATTCACCACTGGCGTCACGATCATCACCACCCGCGCCGAAGACGGCCAGCCCATCGGACTGACCGCCAACAGCTTCAATGCCGTCTCTCTCGACCCCCCGCTGGTGCTGTGGAGCATCGCCAAGAACGCATTGAGCCGGGCCGCCTTCGAACACTCCGGCCACTGGGCGGTCCATATCCTGTCGGCGGATCAGCAGGCGCTTTCAGACCGGTTCGCACAACGTGGGACCGACAAGTTCGCCGGAGTGGCTTGCGAGAACGGTGCAGGCGGCGTTCCCATGCTTGTCGGATGCTGTGCACGCCTGCAGTGCAAGACCAGTTTCTTGTACGAGGGTGGCGACCACTTGATCCTTGTCGGCGAAGTGCTTGCCTACGACAGCAGCGACGCAGCTCCATTGGTCTTCCAGGCCGGACGCTACGCGGTCGCCACGCGCAAGGCCGCACCACTGTCCTTGTCGGCCGACACTTCGAGCGATGCCGGCCCCACCTACAGCGAGAACTTCCTGGGTTATCTCCTGTGGCGTTCGTTCCATCAATTCCAGCGTGCCGTGCGTTTGCGTGTCAGCGAGGCTGGTCTGTCGATGATGGAGTACTACGCGCTGTGTGCCTTGGTCGTGCAGGATGGTCGTACGCTGGAAGAGGTCAACGCGTTCACAGGGCTGACTGGCGAACTGGTCGACGAGCAGACGGTTGCTCAGTTGACCGCAAAGCACTTGATCCAGCACACCTCAAGCCTCGCCGACCGTCTCTATCTGACAGATGCCGGTCGAGACAAGACTTTGCACCTCATGGCTGCGGGCATGGCCAAGGAGGCCGATGTTCTCGACAAGCTCGGTTACTGGGAGGCTCTCTCCTTGAAAAACCTGTTGAAGCAACTGATCGTGCACACCGACGCCGGTCAACCGCATCCCTGGGACAAGCTGCCGACGCACTGACCGCGCGGCAGGTTCCGGCAACAGCGAGCTTGGCGGCGGCCGCGCCCGATTTTCCGCCCCGCGTGAGTGATAATGATTCTCAAGCGGAAACGACGACAACAACAGACGCCGCCTGGTTATCTCTCTACATCCGGAGCTCGCTCATGTCTGTTCGTCGCACCTGGCGCCGTCTCGCGCTGCCTTTCGCCTGCGTGGCCGCGCTGGCCGCCACTTCCCTTTCCGCCCAAGCCAGCGGGCAGCTCACGCTCTACACCACGCGCGAGCCGGGTCTCGTGCAGCCGCTGCTGGCGGCCTTCACCGCGCAGACCAACATCCAGGTCCAGACCGTGTTCGTCAAGGACGGACTGCTGGAGCGCGTCAAGGCCGAAGGCGAGCGCTCCCCGGCCGACCTGCTCATGACGGTCGACGTCGGCAACCTTCTGGATCTGGTGGAAGGCGGCGTCACGCAGCCCGTGCGTTCGGCCGCCCTCGAGTCTGCCGTGCCGGCTCAATTGCGTGGCGCGGGCGGTGAGTGGTTCGCGCTGTCGATGCGCGCGCGCGTGCTCTATGCGGACAAGAGCCTTCCGCTCACCGGCTTTCGATACGCCCAGCTGGCCGACCCGCGCTACAAGGGCAAGGTCTGCATCCGCTCGGGTCAGCATCCCTACAACACCGCCTTGGTGGCCGCGATGATCGCGCACGAGGGCGAAGCGAAAACCGAAGCCTGGCTGCGCGGCGTCAAGGCCAACCTGGCGCGCAAGGCCGCAGGCGGCGATCGCGACGTGGCGCGCGACATTCTCGGTGGCATCTGCGACGTGGGCCTGGCCAACTCCTATTACGTGGGCCAGATGAAAACCGCCAAGCCTGGCAGCGACGCGCGCAAGTGGGGCGATGCGATCCAGGTCATCCGTCCCACCTTCGCCAACGGCGGCACGCACGTCAACATCAGCGGCGCCGCGCTGGCGCGCCATGCGCCCAATCGCGACAACGCGGTGCGCCTGATGGAGTTCCTGGTGTCCGAACCGGCCCAGGCCATGTATGCGCAGGCCAACTTCGAATACCCGGTGCGCAAGGGCGTCCCGATCGACCCCGACACGGCCGCCGCCATCGGCAGCATCACGCCGGACACCTTGCCACTCGCGCAGGTGGCGCTTCATCGCAAGCAGGCGAGCGCGCTGATCGACAAGGTCCGCTTCGACCAGTGAGCGCCGTCGGGCCTCGAACCGCCGGGGCACTCTGGCGCAGTGCGTCGCTGGCGGTCGCGCTGGCCGTGCTTGCGCCGCTGGTGGGGCTGGGCTGGCTGGCGTTGGGCGGCGATCTCGCGCAATGGCCGCATCTGGCCCGCCACGTGCTGCCGCAGGCGGCGCTCAACACGCTGCTCCTGATGGCCGGCGTCGGGGCGCTGGTGCTGCTGATCGGCACGGCGTGCGCGTGGCTGGTGAGCGCATTCGAGTTTCCCGGCCGCGGCGTCATGGCCTGGGCGCTGCTGCTGCCGCTGGCCATGCCCACCTACATCGTTGCCTTCGCCTACCTCGATCTGCTGCATCCCATTGGTCCCATCCAGGGCGCCATTCGCTTGCTGCTCGGTTACGACAGCCCGCGCGAGTTCCGCCTGCCGGACCTGCGATCGCTCCCCGGCGCCATCGTGCTACTGGGACTGGTGCTCTATCCCTATGTCTACCTCACCGCCCGCGCGATGTTCATGACTCAGCCGGCAAACCTGATGGAAGCCGCCCGCACCCTTGGCGAAAGCCGTGCGGGTGCCTTCTTCCGAGTCGCCCTCCCACTGGCGCGTCCAGCCCTGGCGGTCGGCGTTGGCTTGGCACTGCTGGAAACGCTGAACGACATCGGCGCTTCGGAGTTTCTCGGCATCCAGACGCTGACCGTGGCGGTCTACACCACCTGGATCACGCGCTCCGACCTGGCTGGCGCAGCGCAACTGGCCTGCGCCATGCTCTTGATCGTGGTCGCACTTCTGTGGCTGGAGCGACGCGGCCGGCAGCAGCAGCGCTTCGGCGCTGCGCAGCGCATGCGACCGATGCAACCCAGGCGGCTTTACGCCGTGTCTGGCTGGGCCGCGCTGGCGGTGTGCGCGCTGCCGGTGTTGCTGGGCTTCGTGCTGCCGGCGGCCTACCTGGTCGCAGAAACGGCCAAGCGCCTGTCGCAAGGCCAGTGGGTTTCGCGGGAACTGCTGGCGGCACTGGGCAGCAGCCTGGGCCTGGCCGCCGGGGTGACGGTGCTGACGGTGGTGGCCGCATTGACCGTGGCCTGGGCCACGCGGCAGTTGGCATCGGCGCCCAATCCGGCGCGGTGGCAGGCCCGTGTGGCTGGCCTCGGCTACGCGGTACCGGGGACGGTGCTCGCCATCGGCCTGCTGACGCCCGCGCTTTCGCTCGACGCCGCGCTCGCCCAGTTGCTCGGCCTGCCGGGTCTTCCACTGATGACCGCGGGCGTGGTGCTGGTGGCCGCCTGCGCCATCCGGTTCCTGGCCATGCCGCTGGGCGGCATCGAAGCCGGACTGGCGCGACTTCCCCCCGCACTCGAGCAATCGGCTCGCCTGCTCGGAGAAAGCCCCGCCGGCACGCTGCGCCGGGTTCATCTGCCATTGCTGCGTCCGGCGCTGGCGGCTGGCGCTCTGCTGGTTTTCGTCGATGCGATGAAAGAACTGCCCGCCACGCTGTTGCTGCGCCCACCAGGCATGGAGACGCTGGCGACGTGGCTCTATGCCGAAGCGGCGCGCGGAACGTATGAAGAAGGTGCCGTGGCCGCGCTGGCGATCGTGCTGGCGGGCCTGGCGCCGGTGATCCTCTTGGCTCGCCAGCGATCTGACGGCGAGGAACACGCACGAGGCGCTGGCACCGCCGCCCTCCCCGCGACCTTCGCCACGGCCTCATCTGCGCAAGGCGCCCTGCCGGAGGTCCCGCGATGAGCGCCGCGCTGTCTCTCGACGCCGTCGGCGTGTCTTACCACGGCCCTCGCGGCAAGCATGTGGCCCTGCATGACTTTTCGCTTGAACTGCCCGCAGGCCACATCGGCTGCCTGCTCGGCCCATCGGGCTGCGGCAAGACCACTGTGCTGCGTGCCATCGCCGGGTTCGAGCCCGTGAGTTCCGGCAGCATCCAACTGGGTGATCACCTCCTGTCGTCGCCCGTAGTGCACGTGGCGCCCGAGAAGCGACGCGTCGGCATGATGTTCCAGGAATACGCCCTGTTCCCGCACCTCGACGTCGCCAGCAACGTCGGCTTCGGGCTTCGCAGGCAATCGGCCGCCGTGCGGCGGGCCCGCGTGTCCGAACTGCTGGCATTGGTGGGCCTGCCCGAAGCCGGACCGCGCTATCCGCACGAGCTTTCCGGCGGACAACAGCAACGCGTTGCCCTGGCGCGCGCGCTGGCCCCGGCACCCGACCTGATGCTGCTGGACGAGCCCTTTTCCAACCTGGATGGAGCCACGCGCGAGCGCTTGACCTTGCAGGTGCGCGATATCCTGCGCGCCGCCGGCCAGACGGCCGTGCTGGTCACGCATCACGAAGTCGAGGCGCACGCCATGGCCGACCACATTGGCGTGATGCACAACGGCAGGCTCACTCGCTGGAGCGACGCGGTGCAGGCCTGAGCGGCGCCCATGCCCCCAGGCCGGCAGCGACACGCCCGAGGCCGCAAAATGTCGCGCTTTCATGGCCCCACGAAAGAGAACAGGACATGCGCCTTCTTCACACCATGCTGCGCGTCGGCAACCTGCAGCGCTCCATCGACTTCTACACCCAGGTGCTGGGCATGCAATTGCTGCGCACCTCCGAGAACCCGGAATACAAGTACAGCCTGGCCTTCGTCGGCTATGAAGGCAATCCGGCTCAGGCCGAGATCGAACTGACCTACAACTGGGGCACCGAAAGCTACGACATGGGCACGGCCTACGGCCACATTGCGCTGGGTGTGCCCGATGCCTACGCGGCCTGCGAAAAGATCAAGGCAGCCGGCGGCAACGTGACGCGCGAAGCCGGCCCGGTCAAGGGCGGCACCACGGTCATCGCCTTCGTGACCGATCCAGACGGTTACAAGATCGAGCTCATCCAGCGTGCCGAGAACGCCGAAGGCGGCGGCTTGCGCTGAAGCGATTCGATCTCCCGGCATTGCCCTTCGGGTAAACGCCAAGCCTTCGACCCCTCGGTTTCACCTATTGTCCCGCTGCATCGCGCCCGACCATCGGCCGCGAAGTTGACAAGAAAAGCAAGGCGAAGCGCATCGCGCGCTTCGACCGGACAGGGAGTTGAATGCAAGCCATGACCACATGGCCCTGGGCTTGGCTCAAGCGCAAGTCCATCAATTGGGCCTTGCGCGCCACGGTCAAGCCGCTATGGCGGCGACAGAACCTGAGTGCCGAAGAACTGCAGCGCCTCTTGGCGCAAGCCGAGTCGTGGCTGCCCGTTCCCGGGGGCGCGCCCGGTTTGCGCAAGCGCATCGACCACCACTTCGAGGCGGAGTGGTTCGAGCCCAAGACGCCGACGACGCGCGTGCTGCTCTACCTTCACGGAGGCGCGTGGATCATCCACGTGCCCCGCTTGTATCGCAACGCATCGCGGCGCCTGGCCAGGCTGCTGCAGGCCCGCGTGCTGCTGCCCGATTACCGCCTTGCGCCCGAGCACCGATTTCCCGCCGCCAGCGATGACGCGCTCGCAAGCTACGAACACCTCCTGTCCATGGGCGTTCGGCCCCAGGACATCGTCATCGGCGGAGACTCCGCTGGCGGCAATCTGGCACTCGTCACGTTGCTGCGCGCGCGCGACCGCGGCCTGCCGATGCCTGCCTGCGCCTTCGTCTTCTCGCCCGTCACCGACCTGACGTTGAGCGGCCCATCGGTGCTGCGCAACGGCGGCACCGACGTGATGTTCAGCGCCGCCGCAGCACCGCTGTTGAGCCATGCCTACCTCGGCGAAAGCGGCCAGGCGGATCACCCTTGGGTCTCGCCACTCAAGGGCGAGCTCCATGGCTTGCCGCCCATTCTTCTTCAGGCCAGCGACAGCGAGATGCTGACCGACGATTCACTGCGCTTTGCGCAACATGTCCGGGCTGCCGGCGGCAAGGCCGAGGCGTCGCTGTGGCCAGACCTGCCGCACGTGTTCCAGTTGATCGGCGCCTTGAGCGAATCGCACCTTGCGCTGCAAGAGGTCGCCGATTTCGTGCGCCGCTCGACCACGCCCGGCGCCACGGCGCCCACGCACGACGACATCAGAAATCACAACAGGGAGACCCACCATGAAGAAGCCCATTCCACCCATTGACCTGCTGTTCCTGCTCGGGGAATCGCGAGACGCGCCCCAGCACGTCGCCGGTCTGATGATCTTCGAGAACCCCGCGCCCTCCTCCGGCTGGAGCATCGCGGACCTGGTGGCGCGATACCGCGCGGCCAAGCCCATCTTTCCCTTCAACGTCGTGCCCAAGCTTTCGCTGTTCGACCTGCCCTGCTGGGTCGAGGTGGAGCAGATCGACATGAACTACCACGTGCAGCATCTGGCGCTGCCGGCGCCGGGCACGGACGACCAGGTCAACGAGATGGTGCAACGCTGGCACGACACGCTCTTCGATCGCGGCCAGCCGCTGTTCCAGGTCTGCGTGATCGAGGGCCTGCAGGACGATCGCTTTGCCATCTACGTCAAGCTGCACCACGCCATCGTGGATGGCGCCTCTGCCATCGCGCGGATCCTGGGTGCCGTCAGCGAAGATCCCGCCGCCCCGCTCGGTGATCCGCTCTACGCCATCGACGTGATGGCGCCGGAAGACAGGTCCACCGAACTGCCGCCCACGCTGGCCAAGCAATGGCTTGGCATGGCCAACCGTGCGGCCAAGGGTTCGCTCATCGCCGCCGATCTTTACGTCGGCTTTCTCAAGAAGACCGCCTCGCGCATGCGCGGAGCGCCGCCTTCCGGCAGTCGCCCGTTCGAGGCACCGATGACGGTGTTCAACGAACGGGTCGTCCATGGCCGCTCCTATGCGCGGACCAGCCTGCCGATGGCCCAGCTCAAGGCGGCTGCGAAGGCCGCGGGCGGGACCCTCAACGATGTCGCGCTGACCCTGGTGGACGATGCGGTTCACCACTATCTGGCCGAACGCAAGAAGCCGCTGGCTCAGCGACTGCTGGCCCTGGTGCCGGTGTCGCTGCGCGAAGCGGGCGACAAGGAAGCAACCACCAAGATCTCCGCGCTCGTGATTGCCATGGGCGATGGCCAGGCGGCCGTGCGCAACCGGCTGGCGCAGGTCATGGAACACATGAAGGAAGGCAAAGCCGAGCTCCAGGCGATGTCCAAGGCGGCTGCCGGCGGCTACAGCGTCGCGATGTACTCGTTGGCCAACGCGATGGGCAAGCTCGGTTTCGACAAGCCCCTGGCCAACATGATCATCTCGAACGTCCCCGGCTCGCCCAAGCAGATGTACCTGGGCGGCTCTCGCATGCTGGGTGTGTTTCCGGTGAGCGTCATCAGCGTGGGCATGGGCCTGAACGTGACGCTGGTCTCCAACGCCGGCCGCCTCGACGTTGGCATCACTTCACAGCGACGCTCGATCCCCGATCCGGAACGGATTGCGGGGCTGATGCTCGACAGCTTGAACGCCATGATGGCCGACACCGAGCCGGCCACGCCGGCTGGCGTCATCGAAGGCGACACGAAACCGACGCGGGCCCCGCGCGTCGCGCGAAAGGCGTCACGCCGGCCGACGCCAAAGGCCGCTCAGCAGCCCAACTGATCGGCCAGCGCGACGAGGTCGCGCACATGCATCGTGTTGTCCGGCTGGGGCGACACGTCCTTGGGCCGGTCGGCGCCATTCTCGAGCGGACGCTCCACATAGGCGGTGCGCAGGCCACAGGCACGCGCCGCCGCCAAGTCGTCGGCGTGGGCGGCCACCAGCATCAGTTCGCCAGGCGCCACGTCGAAGACCCCGGCCGCGCCGAGGTAGACGCGCGGGTCGGGCTTGTAGGCCTTGAACACTTCCGCCGACAGGATGCAGTCCCATGGCAGACCCGCGCGCTTGGCCATCTCGGTCAGCAGGCCGATGTTGCCGTTCGACAGCGTGCAGATCGTGTACTTGGCCTTCAGTCGAGTCAGACCCTCGACCGCATCGGGCCAGGCGGGCAAGCGATGCCAGGCGGCATTGAGCTCGCGCCGGGCTTCGCGATCCAGCCGCTCGTCGAGGCCGAAATCGCGCAGCACCTCGTCCAGGATATGCAGATGCAGTTCGTCGACGAGCGTGAAGCCGCCCTCGCCCGCCTCGATGCGCGCCATGACGCTCTGCATCGCAGGCGCGTAGCCGGCGCGCCAGGCGCGGGCGAACTTGGCACCGTCCACGCCCGGCAGCATGCGCTCGACCTCGACGCGGATACCGCCATGCCAGTCAACCACCGTACCGAAGACGTCGAAGGCAATGACCTTGATACCCTGCGCGTCCGCGTGAATGCCTTTTTGTTCCGTCATCGTTGTCTCCCTTCTTCTATGAGTTGACGAAATCCGGTCAAGCCTCTCAGCGCGGCAGCGCGGCGGCCTCGCTGGCCAGCTGCGTGATGCGCGTCCAGTCGCCCGTCTGGACCGACTCGTTGGGCACGATCCACGATCCGCCGACGCAAGCCACGTTCGACAGGCTCAGAAATTCGTGGGCGTTGGCCGCGTGAATGCCGCCCGTGGGGCAGAAGGTCACGTCGCCGAACGGTCCTTGCCAGGCCTTGAGCATGGGCGCTCCGCCGGCTTGCAGCGCCGGGAAGAACTTCAGTCGGTTGAAGCCGTCTTCCTGCGCCATCATGATTTCGCTGCCGGTCGCCACGCCCGGAAGCAGCGGCAGGCCGACGTCGTGGCAGGCCTTGGAAACCGTCCGCGTATAGCCCGGGCTGACGCCGAAGCGCGCGCCCGCCAGCGCAGCGGCCTGGGCATCGGCGGCGCTGCGGATGGTGCCGGCGCCAGCCACGGCTTCGGGCACTTCCTTGGCGATCCGCTCGATGCAAGCCAGTGCGGCCGGTGTGCGCAGCGTCACTTCCAGCATGCGGATGCCGCCAGCCACCAGCGCCCGCGCCAACGGCACGGCGTGGGCAGGGTCGTGCAGCACGATCACCGGAATGACCGGCACATCGTCCATCACGTCTTGCGCGCTCAGTTTTTCCGGCAGGGGTTTCATAGCCATGTGCAGGCTCCTTCTTCAGCAGTCAATGCATTGCGGCGCATGCCCGCAAACAGTTCGCGACCCAGGCCATGCCCATCGGCATGGCGCAGTTCGTCGGGCATGCGCGCAATCTCGCGCGCTTCCCATTCCTGGTCGGACACCAGCACTTGCAGCGTGCCGGCGATCGAATCGAGGCGGATCGTGTCGCCATCGCGCACCTTGGCGATGGCACCGCCGGCCGCCCCTTCGGGCGACAGATGGATGGCCGCCGGCACCTTGCCCGACGCTCCGCTCATGCGGCCGTCGGTCACCAGCGCCACCTTGAAGCCCTTGCCCTGCAGCACCGACAGCGGGGGCGTGAGCTTGTGCAGCTCCGGCATGCCGTTGGCCTGCGGCCCCTGCCAGCGCACCACGCACACCACGTCGCGATCGAGCTCGCCGGCGGTGAATGCCTTCTGCAGCGCAGCCTGAGAATCGAACACGCGCGCCGGCGCCTCGATCACGTGCCGGTCTTCCGGCACGGACGACACCTTGATCACGCTGCGGCCCAGATTGCCGGTCAGCAGCTTCAAGCCGCCGGTCGGGCTGAACGGGTCAGCGGCCGGCCGGGCCACGGCCTCGTTCTTCGAGGGCGCGGCGCTCTTCCAGACCAGGCGGCCAGGCTCGGCAGATTCGGGAATGTTGGAGAACTCCGCCAGTCCGCCGGCCCGAACGGTCAGCACGTCGGCATGCATCAGGCCCGCGCCGATCAACTCGCCGATCACAAAACCGGGGCCGCCCGCGTTCTGGAACTCATTGACGTCCGCCGTACCGTTGGGATACACGCGGGTGAGCAAGGGCACCACGTCGGACAACTCGGAGAAGTCGTTCCAGTCGATCGAGATGCCGGCAGCGCGCGCCACCGCCACCCAGTGGATCAGGTGATTGGTGGACCCGCCCGTGGCCAGCAGCGCGCACATGGCGTTGACGATGGCACGCTCGTCCACCACATGGCCAATGGGCGGGCACGCGTAGGCGGTCTGCGCAGCGCGGCCAAGCACCGTGCGGACCGCTTCGCGAGTGAGGGTTTCGCGCATCGAGTCGCCGGGCTGGATGAACGCCGTTCCCGGCACGTGCAGGCCCATGGCTTCGAGCAGCATCTGGTTGCTGTTGGCCGTGCCGTAGAAGGTGCAGGTGCCCTGGTCGTGGTAGGCGCCCATTTCGGCCTCCATCAAGCCGGCGCGGCCGACCAGACCTTGCGCCGCCTGCTCGCGCACCTTGGCCTTGGCACTGTTGGACAGGCCGGACGGCATCGGCCCCGCGGGCACGAACACCGTGGGCAGGTGGCCGAAATGCAGCGCGCCGATCAGCAGCCCCGGCACGATCTTGTCGCACACGCCCAGCAACAAGGCGGCGTCGAACATGTCGTGCGTCAGCGCCACGGCTGTGCCCATGGCGATCACGTCGCGCGAGAACAGGCTCAGCTCCATCCCGGGCGTGCCCTGTGTCACGCCGTCGCACATGGCCGGAACGCCCCCGGCAACCTGCGCCGTGGCGCCCAGTCGACGGGCCTCGTCCTTGATGATGTCGGGATAGCCCTTGAACGGTGCGTGGGCCGAGAGCATGTCGTTGTAGGCCGTGACGACGCCGATGTTCGGCGCCCGCTCGGCCACGATGCGCAACTTGTCGCTGGCGGGAACGCCCGCCACGGCATGCGCCACATTGGCGCAGCCCATGCGGTCGGACCCGCGTTCGCGCGCACCCGTCTGGGCGACGCGCTCAAGATAGGCTTCGCGCGCGCCGCGGCTTCGCTCGCGGATGCGCTCGGTGACGCGTTGAACGGTGGAATGTGTGCTCATGGGGGGAAGTGTTGTTCGCGGATTCCAGCAGATGCCGTGCCCGCTTCGCGGTAGCTGGCGCTGAAGGCGGTCATGGTAGCGCGGGTGAATGAAAAACACGGCCCGGGCCGTGTTTGCCCACTCACGCGAATGCAGGATGGCGGTCAGTCGACGAGTTGCACTTCGACACGTCTTGCCTGCGCTCCGCCACCGGTACCGACGGTCGACTGCGGCTTTTTCATGACCACTTGCGCCGGCGGCACCCCGAGAGTGCCGAGCAAGTCGCGCACGGCCTGTGCGCGTCGAAGCGCCAGCGCTTCATTGGTGGTGGCGTTGCCGGTGGTGTCGTGAAAGCCGGAGATCTGGGCCTTCTTGCCGGCGCCCACGCCTTCGATGATGGGCGTCAACGCCTCGGCCGCGCCGGCCGGCAGTTCGCTGCCGCCAGACACGAAGTAGATCCTGACCACGCCCTCTGCCGTGCGGATTCCCCCACCGTCCGGCACGCTGGAGGCACCTGGCACCGCTGCGCCAGCCACCGCCTGGTTGGCGATGACCGCATCGGCACGCGGCCCACCACGCGACACCGCAAGGCCCACGACGAGCAGGAGCACGAGGGCAATGACGCCCATGCCGAGGCCGAGCACGAGGTAGGTCTGAGCCTCATCGTCTTGGTTGGCGGACATCCGTGGGAATTCCTGGTTGGTTGTGAATAATGGCGTGGTGACTCATGCCCCGGAAATTGTAGGCGCCACCGATTCGTCGGCGTCGACCAACTCCAGTCCCGCTCCGGCCGACTCCGCCAACGGCTGGACCGGCACGTCGGCGATGGATGAACAGCACCTCAAGCCGATTCGCGACCCCCAACCGATGCTCGAGCGCACCATCGCGGAATGGGGCGGCCACGAAGACCTTTGGGTGTTTGCCTACGGTTCGCTCATCTGGCGGCCGGACTTCGACTTCACCGAACGCCGCCCCGCCCGCCTGCACGGCTGGCATCGCGCTCTGAAGATGTGGAGCCGCATCAACCGCGGAACGCCGCAATGCCCGGGCCTGGTGTTCGGCCTGCTGTCCGGCGGCAGTTGCCAGGGCGTGGTGTTCCGCATTCCGGCCAGCGCCGGCCTCGAAACGCTCGGCCAGTTGTGGCTGCGCGAAATGATGACCGGCGTGTACGACCCCCGATGGCTGCCCTGCGTCACGTCCGCCGGACGGGTGCGGGCGCTGGCGTTCACGCTGTCGCGTCGCAGCCCCAACTACACGGGAGAACTCCCCGACGCACGTTACCGCGAGATCTTTGCCCAAGCCTGCGGGCGCTACGGCACCTCGCTGGAATACGCCATGCAGACGCTCGAAGGACTGCGCCACCACGGCATCCATGACGCGGCGCTCGCCCGCCTGATCCGCCTCGCGGAAGTCCGCCAGCACGAACAGGAACTGGCCCAGGAAGATGCGCAGGTATCGGCTTCTTCCGACGACAGCCGGCACGCCGACGCGCTAAACCTGTCGCTCCCGCTCACGACTGTGACAACCCCAACGAAGGAACGATCATGAAGAACAATTTTCGGCGTGCCTTGACGCTGTCCGTCAGCTTGGCCTGCGTGGCCATGCTGGGCGCGTGCGGCAACATGTCCATGAATGGGCGCGCTGGCGCCAGCGCTACCTTGGCGCCCACCGCCGCCGTCTCACCCAACACCGTGGCCGGAACGGTCACCTTCACTGCCCTGGAGCACGGCGTGCGCGTCGCCGGCGAAGTGCGGGGCCTCAAGCCCGGCAGCGAACACGGCTTCCACATTCATGAGAAGGGCGACTGCGGCGACAACGGCAATGCGGCCGGCGGGCATTTCAACCCTTCAGGCGGCAAGCACGGGAAATACGGTTCAGCAGGCGGCCATGCGGGCGACATGCCCAGCCTGGTGGCCGATTCCAGCGGCGCCGCGCGCTTCAGCGTGGACGACCACAGCATCTCGCTGACCGAGGGTACCCCCAACAACATCGTCGGGCGCGCCCTCGTGGTTCACCGCGATCCGGACGACTTCAGCTCGCAACCTGCCGGTAATTCGGGCCCACGCGTGGCCTGCGCGGTGATCGTGCGCAAGTAGCGCCCGAAGCTCAGACGCCGCCAAGACCGCCCAGCAACAACGCTTCCGCCTTGGCCAGATCGGCCAGGGTGTCGATGTCGGTGAGGATGCCCGCATCCTCGACGGGGACCTCGACCACCTCACCGCGCTCGCGAAGCGCCTGAAGCAGGCGGGCGGCCCCTTGCGGCCCCGCCAAGGCCGCCAGCTCGCCACCGCATTGCGCCGAGAAGCCGACCGGATGGCCGGCCTGCCCTTGGTGAACGGGCTGCGCCGCACTGGCACCTTCCGTCAACGCCTGGGCCACCTTGCGCAGAGTCTGGGGCTGGATCAATGGCAGGTCACCGGGGAGGATCAACCATCCTGGGGCAGAGGACGTTGCACGCACGGCCGCAGCAATCGAATCGCCCATTCCGTCGTGGCCGTCGTCTTCCAGATGCCAGGGCAGGCCGCTGGCGCGCACGGCTTCCAGCGTATGGTCGAGCACCGCGCGGCCTGCCAGCCTGGCCAGCAGCTTGGAGCCGCGGCCGCCTGATGCAACGAAGCGCTCGCCTCGGCCCGAAGCCAGCACGATCACGACGGGCGCCGAAGCCGCGGACGCGGCGGGTTTTGCGGTGGCAGTCATCGCACAAGTATGCGCGCCTGCGCGGTGGTCTGGCGGACAATGCGCAGCATGACTTCCCCGAAAGATCTTCTGTCTCAGCTGCGCAAGAGCTACGAGCGCGCCGAGCTGGACGAAAAGAGCAGCGAGGCCGATCCGCTGCGCCAGTTCGAACGCTGGATGAGCGAGGCGCTGGATGCCCAATTGCCAGAGCCCAATGCCATGACGCTGGCCACCGTCGGCTCTGACCTGCGGCCTTCCACCCGCATCGTGCTGATCAAGGGCTACGACGCACGCGGCATCGTCTGGTACACCAACTACGAAAGCCGCAAGGGTCGCGAACTGGCCGGAAATCCGTATGCGGCGCTTCAATTCCATTGGGTTGAACTGGAGCGCGTGGTGCGCATCGAAGGCCGCGTCGAGCAGGTCGAGCCCGAACTCAGCGACGAGTACTTCGCCAGCCGCCCACTCGATTCGCGCCTCGGCGCATGGGCCAGTCCGCAAAGCCAGGTGATCGCCGGGCGCGACGTGCTGGTCAAGAACGCGGCCGGCGCGGCGGCCAAGTACCTGCTCGCGCCGCCTCGGCCGCCGCACTGGGGCGGCTACCGGCTCAATCCGGATCGCTGGGAGTTCTGGCAGGGCCGCAAGAGCCGCCTGCACGACCGTCTGCGCTATCGCATGGAAGACGGCCACTGGCTGCGAGAGCGTCTCGCTCCCTGAATCCGATGAAGGGCGAAGGTCTCAGGGCTCGGCCGATTCGAGTGCGAACACCGGCACATCCGCCTGCCGGCTCAGCCAGAGGCCGCCGCCCATCTGCTTGAACGAGCCTGCCAAGCCGCGCCGATAGACCTCGGCGCGATGGCGAAACAGGTGCGGGTCGGTCAGAGTGTCGTCTACGATGTCCTGCTCGTAGTCCTCGCGCGCCACCACTTCGAGGTACAGCGCACCGCTGCAAAGCTCGCCCAGGTTGCGCAGCGCCAGCTTCAGATCTGCCGGGCTCAGGTAGGCGAGCACGCCTTGGCAGATCACGAGGTCGAAGGGCTCGCGCGCCCGGTAGTCCACCACCGATCCGCGCTCCCAACCGTAACGCTCGCACAGATACTGGCTCACCTCCACGCCATGGAAGCTTGCCTGCGGGAAGTGCCGGGCGATGATGTCGCGCCACAGGCCGATGCCGCAGCCCACGTCGAGCACACGCTGCACCGGCACACGCAGGTACTTGAGGTAGGCGCAGACGAAGTTGCCCAGTCGCTCCATGTGCCGCGGATCGGCCACGCGGGTCTTCTTGTCGAAGTAGTAGCGCTCGTAGTACGCCTCGTCGAAGTTGGCTGCGTCGATCGATTCCATGCAAGATCCCGGATGCGCCTCAGCGAGCGCGGAAGAAGGCGTCGAGGCTCTGGCCCGAGGCGGCGTCGGCAAACCCGGTGAACCGCCCTTCGTCGGCCAGCATGCGTGCGGCGCGCATGAACCCGCCCCATGCGGCCCGCGCCAACGCGCCGCCTACGCTGACGCGCCGCACGCCCAGGGCGGCGATCTGCGACAGGTCCAGGTCGCTCGACCACCCCACCAGGAGGTTGACGGGCTTGGGCGCCACCGCCTGCACAACGGCCGAGATCTGATCTGGCGTGCGCAGGCCCGGTGCATAGAGGCAATCGGCGCCGGCCTGCGAATACGCCTGCAGGCGTGCCACCGTGTCGGCAAGGTCGTTCCGGCCGTGAAGGAAATTCTCCGCGCGCCCGATGAGCATGACATCGCCACCGGCGGCGTCGATGGCCCGGCGCGCGGCCCGGATTCTGTCTACCGCATCGGCAAGATCGCGGATCGGCTGGGCGGGATCCCCACTCGCATCCTCGATCGACAGGCCGGCCACGCCGGTGTCGACGGCCATGCTAACGCTTTCCGCAACGCCGTCGGCGTCTTGCGCATACCCGCTTTCGAAGTCGGCGTTGACCGGCAGGCCAGTCGCGGCCACGAGTTCGCGCAGGTGCGTCAACACGTCGTCACGGGCCACGCCGCTGTCGGGCTTGCCCTGCGACCAGGCAAAGCCGGAACTGGTGCTCGCCAATGCCTTGAAGCCCATGCCCTCCAGCATGCGGGCGCTGCCCACGTCCCAGGCGTTGGGAATGATGAAGCAGCCACTCGCATGAAGGTCGCGAAACGCGCGGCGGCGGGCGGCGATGTCGGCGGCGGATGGATGCGGGAGATTGGCAATCGGCATGGCAGTCTGGTCTTTCCGGGAACGGGGCATCTTGCCCGCCAATGGCAAGCGCTTCAAGCGCTTCAAGCGATGCGAGCGGTCAGAGCTGGCCCATGGCCCACATGCTCAACGACACCGTCGCCAAGGCCAAAGCCGTGGACACGGCAACGCTAGCCGTGATCAGCCCTTCCGAGGTCTGATAGCGCTGCGAGAACAGGAACACATTGGCGCCCATCGGCAAGGATGCGGCCACCACCATGACGGTGAGCGGCAGGCCGCGCACCCCCAGGAACCAGCCGATGGCGGCGACCAGCATCGGATGCAGAAGGTTCTTGATCACCGATTGCGCCAGCGCCGGGCGCCAGTAGGTACCGACCGGCGTATAGGCCAGCGTTACGCCGACCATCACCAGCGCAATCGGCCCGAAGGCCTGGCCCAGAAGCATCAAGGGCTTGTCGACCCAGCCGGGCAAGGCCAGGCCCGTCTGCGCGAACAGCAGCCCCGCAATGATCGGCAGCGGCACCGGATGGATGATGGCGTTGCGCAGCGCCTGTGCCACCGTGCTGGTCATGGGTCGCTTCTCGCGCTTGCCGGAGCGCGTCTCCTCGTTGGCGACAGCCAGTTCAATCACCACCGTGGCGCTGGTCAGGAGGATGAGCGAGTGCAGCGAAATCAGCGTCAGCAGCACCACCATGCCTGGCGGCCCATAGGCCAGGCCGACGAGCGGAATGCCGATCATCACGCTGTTGCTGTAGGTGTTGGACAGCGCCAGCACCGCGGCCGTGCGGTTGAAGCCGCGAAGCGCCATCGTCAGGCCGAAGAGCAGGAACGAGCCGGCGAAATACGCGGCCACCGGCTTGAAGTGCAACTGCCCCACGTCCACCGTGCTCATGGCGCGAAACAGCAAGGCCGGCGCCAACAGCAAGAAGATGAGGTTGGCCAGGTCCTTCACCGACGCAGACTTGATCCAGCCCAGGCGGCCCGCCATGAAACCGGCGCCGATCAGCAGCACGACCGGCAGCAGCGAACCGGCAACCACGCCGTTCATGGACATCCTCCCTCGCTCCATTGCTGGCAGCCGGTCGGTTTGGAGGGAAGGGTCATCGCATGCGTTCCGTGGCATCCCTCCAACGAGGGCAAACCCGGCATTGTCGCGGCTTGACGCTGCGGATGCGGCTCACTACATTACTAACCCGCCAGTCATTAAAAACATGCCCGCCTCGAAGTTCCTCAGCGACAAGTTCTGCGCCGTGCGCGCCAAGCGCGAGCGGCGCAAGGAAGCGCGGCCCGGCGAACTGCTCGATGCGGCGCTCGACCTGTTCGTCGAGAAGGGCTTCGCGGCCACCAAGTCCGAAGAAGTGGCAGCTCGTGCCGGCGTCTCGAAGGGCACGCTCTTCCTGTATTTCCCGAGCAAGGAAGAACTCTTCAAGGCCGTGATCAGCGAAAACCTGGCCGGCCGCTTCGACGACTGGAATGCGCGATTTGCCGCGTTTCAGGGCGGCACGCCCGAGATGCTGCGCGAATGCATGAACATCTGGTGGGATCACATCGGTTCCACCAAGGTCTCGGGCATCACCAAGCTGATGCTCTCGGAAGGCCGCAATTTTCCGGAACTGGCCCGGTTCTATCGCGAGCAGTTCGTGTCCCCGGCGCACGTGCTGCTGCGCCGCGTCCTGCAACGCGGCATCGACCGCGGCGAATTCGCGCCGGTCGACGTCGACCAGGCCGTCTACACGGTCGTGGCCCCCATGGTGTTTCTCATGCTCAACAAGCACTCCGCCGACGTCTGCGGCACCGCCGACGCACCGCTCGACCCCAAGCGCTTCCTCGATCTCCAGACCGACTTCATCCTGGCTGGCCTGGCTGCCAAGCCGGCGCAAGGTCGCGCATCATGAAGCGCTGGATGGGCTGGACCATCGCGCTGCTGGCCATCGTTCTGGTCATCGGCGGCGGACTGCGCGCGGTGAAGGCAAGGCAAGCGCAAAAGCAGGCGGCAGCGCAGCCGCTGGCGGAAGCAACGCTGAGCCTGCTGCCGTCGGACGTGCTGTCGGCGCAGACACGCGAACTGGCCCGCAGCCTGCCCATCTCCGGCAGTCTGCGCGCGGTCGAGTCCGCCATGATCAAGGCCAAGGTGGCCGGCGAGATCATCGGCCTGTCGGTGCGCGAGGGCGATACGGTCAAGGCTGGCCAGGTGCTCGCCCGCATCGACTCGGCCGAATACGCCGCTCGCGTGCGCCAGGCCCAGCAGCAAGCCGACTCGGCTGCCGCACAGGCGCAGGTGACGCAGCGCAACTACGACAACAACAAGGCGCTGGTGGAGCAAGGCTTCATCTCGCGCACCGCGCTCGACACGTCGCTTTCGAACCTCAACGCGGCGCAAGCCACGCATCGCGCCGCGCAGGCGGGCGTGGAAGTGGCCCGCAAGTCGCTGGACGACACCACCGTGCGCAGTCCCATCGATGGCCAGGTGGCCAGCCGGGTGGTGCAGCCGGGCGAACGCGTCGGCATCGACGCCAAGCTGCTCGAGGTGGTGGATCTGCGCCGCCTCGAACTCGAAGCCACGGTGTCGGCGGCGGACTCCGTCGCCGTGCGCGTCGGCCAGCGCGCCTTGCTGCAGATCGAAGGCGGCTCACCGGGCTCTGCCAACGATTCGCGCAGGCAGGTGGGTGCGGTGGTCACGCGCATCAATCCCAGCGCGCAGGCCGGCAGCCGGAGCGTGCTCATCTACCTGACGCTGGACCGCGCCGAAGGCTTCAGGCAAGGCCTGTTCGCACAAGGCGCGCTGGAGATCGAGCGCGATCAGGCTCTGGCGCTACCGCTATCGGCAGTGCGCGTCGACCAGCCCCAGCCTTACGTGCAACTGATCGAGGACCAACGCATCGTGCATCGCAAGGTCACGACGGGTTGGCGCGCTCAACTCGACGGCCAGACCTGGGTCTCGGTCGAGGGCATCGCCCCTGGAGCGCAGGTCCTTTCCGGCAGTGTCGGCACGGTGCGGGAAGGCAGCGCGGTGCGCTTGGCCCCTGAAGCGCCGGCCGCGCCTTCCGCGCCGGCCGCGACGCGCCCCGCCGCCTGAGGCGCCCACCGGACACGCACGACCATGTGGTTCACCCGCGTCAGCCTCAAGAACCCGGTCTTCGCCACGATGGTGATGCTGGCCCTGGTCGTACTGGGCGCCTTTTCCTACCAGCGGCTGAAGGTCGACCAGTTCCCCAACATCGACTTCCCGGTGGTGGTCGTCCTGACCGAATACCCCGGCGCGTCGCCCGAGATCGTCGAAAGCGAAGTCAGCAAGAAGATCGAGGAAGCGGTCAACTCCATTGCCGGCATCAATGCCCTCACCTCTCGCAGCTACGAGGGGCAGTCGGTCGTCATCATCGAGTTCCAGCTGTACGTGGATGGCCGCCGTGCGGCCGATGACGTGCGCGAGAAGGTGGCCTCGGTGCGACCGCTACTTCGCGACGAGGTCAAGGAGCCGCGCGTGCAGCGCTTCGATCCAGCGTCGCGGCCGGTGTGGTCGGTGGCGGTGCTGCCCGATGCGCAGGGCAATGGCCGCGCACCTGATGCGGTGGAACTCACCAACTGGGCCGACCAAGTGCTCAAGAAGCGGCTAGAGAACGTGCGCGGCGTGGGCTCGGTCAACCTGGTTGGCGGCACCAAGCGCGAGATCAACGTCTACCTCAATCCTCAAGCGATGGAGGCCTACGGCATCGGCGCCGATCAGGTCGTCAACGCCGTGCGCAGCGAGAACCAGGCCCTGCCTGCCGGCGCGCTGCGCTCGGCCGAGCGCGAGCGCGTGGTGCAGATCGACGCGCGCATGGAGCGACCGGAAGATTTCGGCCGCATCATCGTGGCGCGAAAAGCCGGAGCGCCGGTGCGCGTCGACCAGCTGGCCCGCGTCAGCGACGGCGCGCAGGAACTCGACAGCCTGGCCCTCTACAACGGCCAGCGCACCCTCCTGCTGACCGTGCAGAAGGCGCAGGACGAAAACACCATCGAGGTGGTCGACGGGCTGAACGCCGCGCTGGGCGAGCTGCGCGCCCAACTGCCTGCCGGCGTCAAGCTCGAGGCCATCGGCGACACCTCGCGCCCCATCCGAGTGGCCGTCCAGAACGTGCGCCAGACGTTGATCGAAGGCGCGGTGCTGACGATCCTCATCGTCTTCCTGTTCCTCAACTCCTGGCGCTCGACCGTCATCACCGGGCTGACCTTGCCCATTGCGCTGATCGGCACGTTCTGGATCATGCAGATGTTCGGCTTCTCGGTGAACATGGTCACGCTGATGGCGCTGTCACTGTGCGTGGGCCTGCTGATCGACGACGCCATCGTGGTGCGCGAGAACATCGTGCGCCACGTGCAGATGGGCAAGTCGCCCTACCAGGCCTCGCTCGAGGGCACGCAAGAGATCGGGCTGGCGGTACTGGCCACCACGCTGTCGATCGTCGCCGTGTTCCTGCCCATCGGGTTCATGGGCGGCATCATCGGCAAGTTCTTCCACGAGTTCGGCATCACCATCGTGGCAGCGGTGGTCATCTCGATGTTCGTCAGCTTCACGCTCGATCCGATGATGTCCAGCGTGTGGCACGACCCCGCCATCGACCGGCATGGCAAGCCCAAGGGGCCGCCGGTCGGCTTCTACGACCGCACCATCGGCCGTGTGACGGGCTGGTTCGACAGCGCGACCGAACGCATGGCCGAAGGCTACCAATCCATCCTGCGCTGGTCGCTGGCCCACAAGCTTTCGACGCTGATGATCGCGGCGGGCATCTTCGTCACCAGCATCTTCATGGTGCCGCTGCTGGGCACCGAGTTCGTGCCCAAGGCCGACTATTCGGAAACCACCATCAGCTTCTACACGCCGGTCGGCTCCTCGCTGGAGGTAACCGAACAGCGCGCCCGCCAGGTGGAAACGGTGCTGCGCGAGATGTCCGAGGTGCGCTACACGCTCACCACCATCAACAGTGGCGACGCGCAGGGCAAGAACTACGCAAGCGTCTACGTGCGCCTGGTCGACCGCAAGGCGCGGGCGCGCAGCGTGGACCAGATGTCGGTGGTGCTGCGCGAGCGGCTGCGCGCGGTGCCCGGCATCACGGTCACGCACGTCGGCCTGCGCGACGCGGTGGGCGGCAACAAGCCGATCGAGTTCTCCTTGCAGGGCCCCGACCTGGGAGAACTGCAGCGGCTCACGCAACTGGTGAACGAACGCATCCGCCACATTCCCGGCCTCGTCGATCTCGATTCCAGCCTCAAGGCCGACAAGCCGACGGTGAGCGTGGTCCTGCGGCGCGATGCAGCCTCCGACCTCGGCCTGGGCGTGGCACCCGTGGCCGCCGCTCTGCGCACCCTGGTGGCCGGCACCACGGTCGGCAACTGGCGCGCGCCAGACGACCAGACCTACGACGTGAACGTGCGCCTCGCGCCGGAAGTGCGCAACACGCCGGCCGATCTGGTGCGGTTGCCCTTCATCAGCGCCGCCGCCGGCGCCAATGCCGATGGATCGAGCCGCATCGTGCGCCTGTCGCAGGTGGCCGAGGTGCGCGAATCCACGGGGCCCAACCAGATCAACCGCCGCTCGCTGGCGCGCGAGGTGAGCATCAATGCCAACACGGCCGGTCGCTCGGCCGGCGAGGTCTCGGCAGACATCCGCAAGGTGCTCGAAGGCATTGCCTTCCCTCCAGGCTACGGCTGGCAGTTCAGCGGCTCGACCAAGAACATGCAGGAATCCTTCGGCTACGCGATGTCGGCACTCGCGCTGGCGGTGATCTTCATCTACATGATCCTGGCCAGCCAGTTCAAGAGCTTCCTGCAGCCGCTGGCACTGATGACGGCGCTGCCGCTCACGCTCATCGGCGTCGTGCTGGCGCTGATGGGCTTCGGCTCGACGCTGTCGATGTTCTCCATCATCGGCGTGGTGATGCTCATGGGCCTGGTGACCAAGAACGCCATCCTGCTGGTGGACTTCGCCATCCGTGCCCGCGAGGGTGAGAAACCTCTGCCGCGCGAAGAAGCCCTCTTGCTGGCGGCCCGCGTGCGCCTGCGACCCATTCTGATGACGACGCTGGCCATGATCTTCGGCATGGTCCCGCTCGCGTTCGCGCTCAGCGAAGGCGCCGAGCAGCGCGCGCCGATGGGCCAGGCCGTGATCGGCGGCGTCATCACCTCGTCGCTTTTGACGCTGGTGGTGGTTCCCGTGGTCTATTGCTACCTGGACGATCTCGCAAATTGGCTTCGCCGCAAGCGAGGCGCCCAGCCGGATCGGGCCGCCAGCCTGCCTAAAATCGAAGGTTTGCCCTGATACGGCCCCCAGAACCCGGAAGGAAGCCCATGAACACCCCCCAAGACCTGGAGCGCCTGCGCTTCAACATGATCGAGCAACAGATCCGCCCCTGGGACGTGCTCGAGCGCGACGTGCTGGACCTGCTTGCCAACATCCGCCGAGAAGACTACGTGCCGGCCGAGCACCGCGCCCTGGCCTTCTTCGACATGGACATCCCCCTGGGCGATCTGCCCGGCGAAGTCATGCTCTCGCCCAAGGTCGAGGCCCGCATGCTGCAGGACCTGCACATCCAGAAGCACGAGTCCGTGCTCGAGATCGGCACCGGCTCCGGCTTCATGGCCGCCTTGCTGGCCCACCGCGCCGCTCAGGTGCTGACCCTCGAAATCAACCCGAAGCTGGCAGCGACCGCCGCCGACAACCTCAAGCGCAATGGCGTGACCAACGTCGAGGTTCGCACGGCCGACGGCGCCAAGCCGCTGCCCAGCGGCCCCAGCTTCGACGTCATCGTGCTCAGCGGCTCGGTGGCGCGCGTGCCGCAGAACCTGCTGGGCTCGCTCAAGATTGGCGGACGCCTGGGTGCCATCGTGGGCAACGAACCCATGATGCGCGCCCACTTCATCACCCGCACGAGCGAAGGCCAGTGGGATACGCAGCAGCCATGGGACATCGTCGCCCCGCGCCTGCTGAACTTCCCCGAGCCCTCGCGCTTCAACTTCTGAATCCGCAGGCAGCCAAAGTCATGATCGAGCAAGTCCTCCCTGCGAATCTTGGCGACTGGTTCGCCCGCGACGCGCAGGCGAAGCCGTTGCTGCTGGATGTGCGCGAGCCCTGGGAAGTGCAGACGGCCAGCGTCAAGCCCTTGGGCTACACGCTGCTGGCCATTCCCATGAACGAGATCCCTGCCCGGCTGTCGGAACTCGGGCCCTACGACCGCATCGCCTGCCTGTGCCATCACGGCACGCGCAGCCAGCACGTGGCCTCATTCCTGCATCAGCGAGGCATTTCGAGCATCGCCAACGTGGCCGGCGGCATCGACGCCTGGTCGCGGCAGGTCGACCCCTCGGTACCGCGCTACTGAATTCCATCAACCCAAGGACGCTCATGCCCCGGCTCCGGCTTGTTTCCCTCTGCTGCGCACTCATTGCCCCTCTTTGCGCCGCAATGCCCGCGCAGGCCCAGAGCCTGATCGAACTCTACGAAGCAGCCCGGGGCTTCGACGCCACCTACCAGAGCGCCCGCTCGGCCTACGACGCCGGGGTCGCCCGCGCCGAGCAGGCCCGTGCCGGGCTGCTGCCGCAGGTGGGCCTGTCGGCCAGCGCATCGCACACCGACCAGGAACTGCGCACCGACATTGGGCCGGTGCAGGGCCGAATCGACCGCAGCATTCCGCAGGAATCGGTGGGCATCAACGCCACGCAGCCGCTCTACCGCCCGGCCAATTGGGCCACCTGGGAACAGAGCCGCCGCCAGCTCGACATCTCCAAGGCGCAGCTTGACCTGGCCGAGCAGGACCTCATCGTGCGGGTGAGCCAGGCGTACTTCGACGTGCTCGCCGCGCAAGACGCACTGGCCCTGGTGCGTGCGCAAAAAGCAGCCACAGCCGAGCAATTGGCCTTTGCCAAGCGCAACTTCGAGGTGGGCACCGCCACCATCACCGACACCCGCGAAGCCCAGGCCCGCTACGACCTGGTGCTGGCACAAGAGATCGCCGCGCAGAACGACCTGCAGATCCGCAAGGTCGCGCTCGACCAGTTGGTGGGTCGCGTCAACGCCACGCCGACGCCGCTGGCCGCGCCGGTGCAGCTACCCGCGCTGGCACCCGCCAATCTCGATATCTGGGTGCAGCAGGCGCAGGACGGACATCCGTCCATCCTCACCGCCGAGCGCAACATGGAAGTGGCCAAGCTCGAGGTCGACAAGGCCCGCGCCGGCCACAAGCCCACGCTGGATGCGCAGCTTGGCTACAACGTCACCAACAACCCGAATGGCACCTCGACCAGCACCACGCCGGCCGGCGTGCGGGTGAACGCCGCCAGCATCGGCTTGGTGTTCAACATGCCGCTGTTCGCCGGCTTCGCCACCGAGAACCGCATCAAGGAAACGCTGGCGCTCGAAGACCAGGCTCGCTCGCAGCTCGACTTTGCGCGCCGCAACGTGGCGCAGTCCACGCGCACGGCTTACCTCGGCCTGGTTTCGGGCATGGGCCAGGTGAAGGCGCTGGAAGCGGCCGAAGCCTCCAGCCAGAGCGCCTTGGAAGCCAACCGCCTGGGCTACCAGGTGGGCGTTCGCATCAACATCGACGTGCTCAATGCGCAGAGCCAGTTGTTCCAGACTCGGCGCGACCTTGCCCAGGCTCGCTACAACGTGCTCTTGGGCAACCTGCGGCTGCGCCAGGCCACCGGCTCGCTGACGCCGCAGGATCTTCAGCCGCTCAACAGCGTGCTGGCCAGCGCGGGCAACAGCGGCAGCGCCGCATCGGCGGATCAGCCGTCCGCCGCCACGGTCAGCCCCATCGCCCCGCCGCCGGTGCAGGGCGTGACCCCGCCGGCCAGCGGCGCTACGCCTCCCGTTCGACCGGCGACCCCGACTCGCTGACCGTCGCCTCGGGCGCCAGGGCCGGATCCTGTCCGGCGCTCGCTTCGGTGCGGGCTACCAACGCCAGGATGGCGGCGGCCGTGCGCGCGCCAGCACCGCGATGGGCCGACGAGAACGCCAGCGCCGCCTGGACCATCGCGTTCTGGCGAGCCGGATCGGCCACCAGCATCAGGGTCTGCGTGATAGCCTGCTCCATGTCTTCCACGCGCAAGGCGGCGCCGCCTTCGAGCGCCAGTTCCGACGCTTCCGCAAAGTTGAAGGTGGATGGGCCCATGATCACCGGGCAACCGCAGGCGGCCGCCTCGATCAGGTTCTGCCCGCCCAGCATGGCGAAACTGCCGCCAAGCAGGGCGATGTCGGCCAAGCCATAGTAGAGCGCCATCTCGCCCAGCGAATCGCCGAGCCAGATGCTTTCGCCCTCGCCCGACGGCGAGCCGGCGCTGCGGCGCGCCACCGCAAAGCCGCAGGATTCGATGAGGGCGGCGACTTCGTCGAAGCGCTGCGGATGGCGCGGGACGATCATCCACTGCACGTCCTGCACAGGCAGGCGCACCTTCTTGGCCGCAGCCGGCGACCAGCCCACCGGCGGCGAATGCCGCAGGTGGCGAAGCGTCTCGAGGAACATGCGCTCCTCGCCCTCGCGCGAGCTGGCGAACACCACCACCGGCTTGGGCAATTGCTCGCGCAGTCGGGCCGCCCGGCCCAACTGGACGGTATCGGGCGTGGCGTCGAACTTCAGGTTGCCGAACACGCCCTCGACCCGTGCGCCGGCAGAAACCAGGCGATGTGAATCGGTCTCGGTCTGCGCCCACACCGCCGCCAGCGACCCATAGGCCGGGCGCGAGATCCAGGCCAGCCGCTTGGCGCCGGCCAACGATTTCTCGTTGAGTCGCGCATTGGCCAGTGCCAGCGGAATACCCCGCTCCGCGCAGGCGGCGGTGAGCTCTGGCCAGACCTCGGTTTCCATCAGGATGCCGATGCGCGGTCGGAAGCGATCGAGAAAGCGCCGCACCACCACGGGCGTGTCCCATGGCTGCCAGACTTGCATGTCATCCGGGCCCAGCAGGCGAGCGCCCTCCTCCCGGCCGGTGGCGGTGCCGTGCGTGAGCAGGATGCGGATGCCCGGCACCTCGCGCCGAAGCGCGTCGATCAGCACGCCGGCGGCGCGGGTCTCTCCGAGGGAGACGGCATGGATCCAGCACCAGCCGGCGCCGTGCATGGCTTCGTCATAGTGGCCGAAGCGCTCTTCCACGGCGACGCCGTAGCCGGGTTCGGCCACGGCACGACGCCGCAGCTTGCGACGAAGCAGCGGCTGCAAGAGCCAGGTGGTCGCGCCATACAGGCGCAGCGACAGGGACCGCACGAAACTCAGTGGGCGGCAGCGGCCAGTTGCGCGTCCGGCTTGACGGACCTGAGCAGGGCCAGCATGTCGTGCTCGATGCGCTCGAGCGCCTGCTGCGTCTGACCTTCGAAGCGCAGCACCAGCACCGGCGTAGTGTTGGAAGCACGAACCAGACCGAAGCCGTCTGGCCAGTCGACGCGCACGCCGTCGATGGTGAGCACCTTGGCCGGTGCCGGGAAGCTGGCTCGCTTGACCAGTTCTTCCACCACGCGGTGCGGCTCGCCCTCGGCGCAGGCCACGTTGAGTTCTGGCGTCGAGAAGCTGGTCGGCAGCGCGTTGAGCACTTCGCTCGCGTCGGGCGAGCGGCTGAGGATCTCGAGCAGTCGGCAGCCGGCATAGGTGCCGTCATCGAAGCCGAACCAGCGTTCCTTGAAGAAGATGTGGCCGCTCATCTCGCCGCCCAAGGGCGAATCGACCTCTTTCATGCGGGCCTTGATGAGCGAATGGCCGGTCTTGTAGATCTCGGCGACACCGCCCGCGGCCTCGATGGCCGGCGCCAGGCGCTGCGAGCACTTGACGTCGTAGATGATCGAGCCGCCGGGCACGCGCGACAGCACGTCCTTGGCGAAAAGCATCATCTGGCGGTCGGGGAAGATGTTGTTGCCGTCCTTGGTGACGATGCCCAGGCGGTCGCCGTCGCCGTCGAAGGCAAGGCCAAGTTCGGCATCGCCCGCTTGCAGCGCGGCGATCAGGTCGCGGAGGTTCTCGGGCTTGCTCGGGTCCGGGTGGTGGTTGGGGAAGTTGCCATCGACTTCGCTGTACAGCTCGGTCACCTCGCAGCCGAGCGCGCGGAAGATCGCGGGCGCCGACGCGCCGGCAATGCCGTTGCCGCTGTCCACCACGATCTTCATCGGGCGCGCCAGCTTCACGTCGCCGACGATGCGCTCGGTGTAAGCAGGCAGCACATCCACCTTGCGCACGCTGCCCCCTTCGGCCAGCGGCGCGCTGTCGGCTTCCATGACGCGGCGAAGACCCTGGATCTCTTCGCCGTAGATGGCGCGGCCGGCCAGCACCATCTTGAAGCCGTTGTAGTCCTTGGGGTTGTGGCTGCCCGTGACCTGGATGCCGCTGGTGCACAGGGTGTTTGCCGCAAAGTACAGCATGGGCGTGGTCACGGTGCCGACGTCGATCACCTCGAGCCCGGTGGCCATCAGGCCGCGAATCAGGGCCTCGCTGAGCGCGGGGCCCGACAGGCGCCCGTCGCGACCGACGGCCACCGCCTTCTCGCCGGCGGCACGCGCAGCGGCGCCGAAGGCCTTGCCCAGCGCTTCGGCAACGCGGGGGTCGAGCGTGCTCGGCACCACGCCGCGGATGTCATAGGCCTTGAAGATGGACGCGCTGAGCTGCATGGTCACCTGTTCTCTCTTGCGAAATTGAGTCAAAAGTGGGACTGGCCATTGTAGGGGCCGCATCGGCCGTGACATCCCGTCCGCATGTCCGAAAATGGCCAATGGCCTTGTCGGACGAACCTATGATGGGCAGTCATGAACAGCACCCTCACGCCCCAGACTGGCCTTGACGCAGATGCCTGCTACCTGGCGCTCAAGGCCCATGACGCGCGTTTCGATGGCAGCTTTTTCACCGCTGTTACTTCCACTGGCATTTACTGCCGTCCGGTCTGCCGCGTGAAGACCCCGCGCCGCGAGAACTGCCGCTTCTTCCAGCACGCGGCCCAGGCCGAAGCCGCGGGCTTTCGGCCCTGCCTTCGCTGCAGGCCCGAACTGGCTCCGCGAGCGGGCGCCTGGACCACCGAGGATGCGACTCGCACGCTGGCGCTACAGGCGGCGCGGCTGATCGACGAACCCGACACCTGGAGCGGCAACGGCGGCGATGAGGACGATGCGCCGGCCACCGCGCGCATTGCCCAGCGGCTGGGCGTGAGCGATCGTCACTTGCGGCGGCTCTTCGAGAAGCATCTGGGCGTTTCGCCGCTGCAGTATCTGCAGACCCGCCGCCTGCTGGCTGCCAAGCAACTGATCGCGGACACGCAACTGCCCATGGCGCAGGTCGCCCTGGCCAGCGGCTTTGCGAGCGTGCGGCGCTTCAATGCGGCATTCACGGAACACTACGGCCTTAACCCCTCCGCCATGCGGCGCAGCAGCGATGCGGCCGACGGCAACGCCCAGGGACAGCCCGTGCGCGTGCGCATCGGCCTGCGCCCGCCCTACGACGCGGCACAGATGATGGCGTTCTTCGGCCGGCGGGCCCTGGGCAGCGTCGAACTCGTTCAAACCGGCGGGACCGGCGCCACCGCCAGCTATGCGCGCACGCTGGGTCTGGCGCACGGCGGCCACGAGCACCACGGCTGGCTGCGCATGCAGATCGACGAAGCGCGCGAGCAGGCGCAACTCGAAGTCAGCCCGTCGCTGGCGGGCGTTCTGCCGATCGTCATCAGCCGATGCCGTGCCCTGTTCGACCTGGATGCCGACCCGCTGGCCATCAATGCCGTCCTGCACGACGCATTCCCGAGCGGCGACGGGCTGCGCGTGCCGGGCACAGTGGACGGCTTCGAACTGGCCGTGCGCGCCGTGCTCGGTCAGCAGGTCACGGTCGCGGCGGCACGAACCTTCGGCACGCGGCTCGTCCAGGCCTTCGGCAAGTCGGTCGACACGCCCATCCCCGGACTCGACCGGCTGTTTCCGGCGCCCGAGGCCCTCGCCGAGGCCGACGGCGATGCGCTCGGGCAACTGGGCATCGTGCGCCAGCGCCAGGCGGCATTGCAGGCACTGGCTCGGGAAGTCGCCGCCGGAAGACTCGTGCTGCGGCCCGGCGCAGAACTGGATGCCACGCTGGCGGCCTTGCAGGCGCTGCCCGGCATCGGCGCCTGGACGGCGCAGTACATCGCGATGCGCGCCCTTCGCTGGCCCGACGCCTTCCCCGCCGGCGACGTTGCGCTGCAGAAGGCGCTGGGCGTCGGCACCGCACGCGCCGCAGAACTGGCCTCTAGCGCCTGGAAGCCCTGGCGCAGCTACGCGGTACTGCGCGCCTGGCACGGCGCCGCCGCGCCTTCAACCCTTGCAGCAAAGGCTCCAACATGAAAATCCACAAAACAATGGCCGTCTACACCACATCCATCACCAGCGCGCTGGGCGGCATCACCCTGGCCGCCACCGATCGGGGCCTGGCCGGCGTCTGGTTCGACGCGCAACGCCACTCGCCCGACACCACCGGCTGGATCATTTCGGACGATCACCCGGTGCTGCGCCAGGCCGCTGCGCAACTGACCGACTATTTCGCCGGCACACGCCAGCGCTTCGACGTGCCGCTGGACCTGTCGCACGGCACGCCATTCCAGCAATCCGTGTGGCAGGCCCTGCTGCGCATTCCACACGGCGCCACGTCGAGCTACGGAAGGTTGGGCACCGAGATCGGCCGTAGCGCCGCCGTACGCGCCGTGGGCGCCGCCGTCGGGCGCAATCCGCTGAGCGTCATCGTGCCCTGTCATCGCGTGCTGGGTGCCAATGGGTCGCTCACCGGCTACGCGGGCGGGCTGGACCGCAAGGTGCGCCTTCTCGCGCTCGAAGGCATCGCTGCATGAGCAATGACCGTTCGTCGGCTCAGACCATCGGCAAGATCACGGTGAACTCGGCGCGGCCAGGCGGATGGCTGGTCGACCTGCTGCTGCTGGGTGCCCTGTGGGGCTCTTCCTTCCTGTTCATGCGCATCGGCGCCGCAGAGTTCGGCGCGCTGCCGACCGCGGGCGTTCGCGTGATGATCGCGACGCTGGTGCTGCTGCCGCTCATGGTGCTGCGCGGCCAAGGCCCCGAACTCGTGCGGCACTGGAAGGCAGTATTGCTGATCGGCGTCAGCAACTCGGCCATTCCGTTCGCGCTGTTCTGCTATGCGCTGCTCACCATTAACAGTGGCCTCGCCGCCGTGCTGAACGCCGCGGTGCCGATGTTCGGCGCGCTGATTGCCTGGGCCTGGTTCCGCGAGCGACCCAGTGGCTCGCGCATCGTCGGGCTGCTGATCGGCTTCGCCGGCGTGGCATTGCTGGCAGGCCATGACGCCGGCTTCAAGGAGGGAGACCGTCTTTCCGGCGTGCTTGCGGTGCTGGCCTGCCTGGGCGCGTGCCTGAGCTACGGCATCTCCGCCAACGCCACCCGACGCTTTCTGACCGGCGTGCCGGCCTTCGCCACCGCGGCCGGCAGCCAGCTCGGAGCCAGCCTCGCACTTGCGATCCCGACCTGGTACTACTGGCCGGCGCAAATGCCGAGCGGCAAGGCCTGGCTCGCCATGCTGGCCGTGGGCGTGGCGTGCACGGGACTGGCCTACGTCCTCTTCTTTCGCCTGATCGCAACCGCCGGGCCTTCGCGTGCCCTCACGGTCACCTTCCTGGTGCCGGTATTCGCGGTGTTCTATGGCGTGATCTTCCTCGGCGAGGAAGTCACGGCGTGGATGCTGATGTGCGCGGCCATCATCGCGTGCGGCGTGGCGCTGTCCGTAGGGCTCATCCGCTTGGGCCGGCGTGGCCGCTCGGCGCCACCCGCTCGCTGAATGGCCCACGGCGCATGGGCGTGGACACTTTGTCCAGCCCTGCGCCACGCGTTGCCCGATGTGGTCGAATCGGGATCGATGAAAACTCGCGCACCCACGCCGCCGCAGAGGCAACGCGGTCGATCCATCGCCTCGGCCTTGCGGCCGGCCTCGGTGCTCGTCCTGCTTGCCTTTTCCGTGGGCGCCGTGGCTGCGGCCGAAGCCAATGCCGGACACAATACCGGGGCACGAGCCACCATCGAGCAACGCGTGGCGCCTTGCATCGCCTGCCACGGTCGGCAAGGGTCGAGCAGCAATGCCGCCTACTACCCTCGCCTGTCAGGCAAGCCGGAGGGCTACCTGTTCGATCAACTGCAGAGCTTCAGGGACGGGCGGCGCTTTCATCGCGACATGGTCTACCTGGTGCGCCACATGTCCGACGAGAACCTGCGTGACATGGCCCGTTACTTTGCCCGCCTGGACCTGCCCTATCCGGCGGTCGGCACCACCACCGATGCGGACGCGAACGTGCTCGCGCGCGGGCAGCAGCTGGTGCGCGAAGGCGATGCGGCGCGTGGCATACCCGCATGCGCAAGCTGCCACGGCGATGCACTGATGGGCGTGGAGCCCGGCATTCCGCCATTGCTGGGCCTGCCCCGGCTGTACATCGCATCGCAGTTGGGCGCCTGGCTGACAGGCGACCGAAGCGCACCCGAGCCCGACTGCATGTCCCAGGTCGGACGCAAGCTCGACACCGCCGACATCAACGCCGTCGCGGCATGGCTGGCCATTCAGCCCGTGCCGCAGGAATCGCGCGCTGCGGCGCGTTCCGCCCCATTGCCCACGCCATGCCACGCCATGCGGGCGCAACCGCTGGCGACCGCGCGCTGAAGCCGCATCATCATGCTCAAGCGGCTCATCACACTGCTCGCCATCCTGATCCTGTTCGCGGCATTGGGCGTCGCCGCGCTGCTCACGCTCAACATGCGCGGTGAAGACCCTGTCTCGGATGCCGCTGCGCCCAACCACTACAGCGCGGCCCTGGTCGATCGGGGCCGCTACCTGGCGCTGGCAGGCAATTGCGCGGGCTGCCACACCGAGCGCGGCGGGGCGCCCTACGCGGGCGGCGTGGGCATCGACACGCCGTTCGGCACCATCCGCGCATCCAATATCACGCCGGACAAGCAACACGGCATCGGCGGGTGGAATGCCGACCACTTCTGGCGCGCCCTGCACAACGGCCGCTCGCGCGACGGACGGCTGCTCTATCCGGCGTTTCCCTATCCGAGCTTCACGCGGATCACGCGAGAAGACTCCGATGCGCTGTTCGCCTATCTGCGCACCGTGCCGCCATCGCCGCAGGCCAATGCGCCGCATGCACTGCGCTTTCCCTACAACACGCAACTGGCCCTGGCCACATGGCGGGCGCTTTTCTTCAAGCCGGCCGAATTCGCTCCCGACCCGCAGCGATCGGCATCGTGGAACCGCGGTGCCTACCTGGTGCAGGGCGCCGGGCACTGCGTGGCTTGCCACGGCGCCCGCAATTCGCTCGGTGCCACCATCGATTCGAGAGGTCTGGGCGGCGCCGTCATTCCTGGCGAGAACTGGTATGCCCCTGCGCTCGACGACCCGGCGGAGGCAGGCGTGGGCCACTGGTCTGCCGAGGAAGCCGTCGCGCTGCTCAAGACGGGCAAGGCGCCGCATGCATCGGCCATGGGCCCCATGGCCGACGTGGTATGGGGCAGCACCCAGCACCTGAGCGACACCGACCTGCTGGCCATCGCCACGTACCTGCGTGAACTGCCGCCCTCCTTGACGAGCGGAGCGAAGAATCCACCGGCGCTGAGCCGACACGTGCGCGACGCAGCCACCTTGGCCCGTGGCCAGGCCATCTACGACCGGCAATGCGCGTACTGCCACGGCGAGCAAGGTCAGGGGCAGGATGGCGCCTTTCCTCCACTTCGCCAGCGCCGCGCCGTCGTCATGACGGACGCGAGCAACCTCGTGCAGGTGGTGCGGCATGGCGGCTACCTGCCCACCACCGCAGGCAACCCGCAGCCAGCCGGAATGCCGCCATTCGGGCAGGTGCTCGACGATGCCGACATTGCGGCCGTGCTCACCTATGTGCGTGCGTCCTGGGGCAACGACGCACCGGCCGTGAGCCTGCAGGATGCCATGCGACGCTGACGCGCCAGCGTCGGCTACAGCACTTCCAACACCACCGCAGCGCCCATGTCACCGGCCGCACAGCCGGTGAACAGCCCGATGCCTCCACCTTGCAGGGTGAGCGCATGCGCCAGTTCGGCGATCGCCCGCATCCCGGTCGGCGCTTGCGGATGACCATAGATCAGGCTGCAACCCATCGGGTTCATGCGCTCTAGCGGAATGCCTGTTTCGCAGTGCAGCCAGAGATCGTTCACGGCAAACGGGTTGTGAGTCGTCACGACCTTCAGGTCTTCGGCCCGCCGGCCGGCATCGCTCAACGCTTTCTGTGCAGCGATGGCGGGTGCCTTGGGCATGCGGCCCTTCTCGGCCCGAGCGAATGCCGCGGACAGCAGGCGCACCACGGGCTGGCCGGCGGACAGGCGTGCAGCGGTCTGATGGCTGGACACAACGGCGCCGGCTGTGCCGTCGGCGGGATGCGTCTGCGTGCCGGGCGTGTGGGCACCGCCCGGTTTGACGGGTGACAGCTTGGCCAGCCCCGCCGCGCTGTAGTCGCTGATGCCTTCGTCCGCCTCCAGAACGGTGTTCGACTTGCGCGACTCGATGACGATCGGCCGGAAGTAGCGTCTTTGCATGGCGCGATCGTCGCGCAGGGCATCCTGGTATTGCGAGAAGCGAAGCAGCGTCAGTTCATCGCACTGCTCGCGTGTGAACCCGCCATCGGAGGCGGTGCACTCGGCCGTGTAGAGCATGGATTCCGACGTCCAGGGGTCCGCCGCGAACGAATCGAGCACCCAGTTCGTTGTGACAGGCGCGCCGCCCATCGACTGGCTGCGCGGGTAGATCAGCAACGGGCCATTGCTGGTGCGGTCCGCGGTGATGACGAGCTGCGTCTGCCCATCGCTGAGCTGCGACGCGGCAGCCGCCTGGGCCAGGCAGGCCACCGCCGTGGCGCAGGCCTGGGCGATGGTCGGGCCGCCGATACCGCTCATGCCCAAACGGGCCGCGATCCACGGCGGCGCATAGAAGGTGTTGAGTTGCGGAATGGTGGTGCCCAGCACAAGCTGGCCCACATCGGCAGGATCGAAGTTTGCGAAGGCGAGTGCGTCGCGCGTTACCTGGGTCGCCAGATCCAGCGCCGACACGTCAGCCGCCGCGCCCTGCCAGCGGATGAATGGAGAGCTCCACAGGAGCGGCAGGGGGATACAAGCATCATCGAATTTCATGGAGATTCACTCAAGGCTCAAAGTGCGACCACGCGTGGGTCGGCTCGGTTGGCATGGAGGGCTTCGACCTCAGCCGCTCGCCGTTGCAGCACCGCGCGCTGGTTGATGTAGCCCTTGTCGGTGATCTCGCCGGCCTCCATGGCCGGCATGTCGTCGAGCAACAGTGCCCGGCCCGGGCTCTGAGAGGACCCCGTCCCCACCGCACGCATCGATCGCAATGCGCCCAGGATCGATTCGCACAGCGTGTCCCGATCAGCTTGGCGGCCTTGCGGTGATAGGAAGAGCAGCAGGCCGATCTCGTCGCGGTCATGCCCGGTGACCACCGCATCCGCCACGTAGGGCGACATCGCGGTGACGGCCTTCAGCCTCAGGCCGCCGACGGACACCCAGGTGCCCGTCGTCAGCTTGAAGTCCTCCGCCACGCGGCCATCGAAGGCGATGCCTTTGGACGGATCGTGCGCATCGACCAAGCGCCCTGCGTCGCCGATGCAATAGAAGCCTTCGTCGTCGAAGGCCGCAGCGGTCAATGCGGGCGCATTCCGATAGCCTGGGAAGACCTGCGGACCCTTGACGCGCATCTCGAGCTTCTCGCCGTTGGGCACCAGCTTGACCTCGCAGCCGGGCAGCGGTGCACCGATGCAGCCGGCGCGCTCGATGTGCCAATGGACGGTCGTGATCGCCGGCGCGGTCTCGGTGGCGCCCCAGGCCGAAGTGAACCAAACGGGCCGTTCCCGCACCGAACGTGCCACGGCCTCCAGCCGTTCCCACGTACTCTGTGGCAGTGCAGCGCCGGCATAGAACAGGCCATCGAGTCGCTCGAACACCTCGTGCGCAGCCTGGGCGTCCTGCTCCAGGAACGGCAACAGCATGTCGAAGCCCTTGGGCACGTTGAAGTGAAAGTTGGGCCGCACATCTCGAAGGTTGGCCAATGTCTTTTCGATCAGGCCGGGCGCCGGTCGGCCTTCGTCGATGTAGAGCGCGCCGCCATGCTTGAGCACCATGTTGAAGTTGTGGTTGGCGCCGAAGGTGTGGCTCCATGGCAGCCACTCCAGCAGCACCAGGGGCCGCTGGCCCAGGAAGGGCCACACCTGCGCGATCTGCTGCTGATTCGCGCACAGCATGCCGTGCGTGTTGATCACCACCTTGGGCATGCCTGTCGAACCGCTCGTGAGCAGGTATTTCGCGGGTGTCTGGGGCCGAACATCGGCGGCAAGGCGGGCGACCATCGGCCCTTCATTGACCGACTCGAGATCGGCGAACGATCGCACTTGGTTCGAGGTCCCCTGGCGGGCCGCGTCCAGCCGGCTGAAGTAGCGCGGTGCCGAACCGGCCCAGGCCTGCAACGCGGGGCCGTACACCGCCTCGTCGGACGCATAGACCATCGCCGGCTCGAGCATGTCCAGGATGCCGTGGATCTTTTCCCACGACTTGGCCAGGCGCGTGTACGCGCTCGAGACCGTGCAACTCACCCGACCGATGTACATGGCCGCGAGCGAGAGCAAGGCATGGTCGATCGCGTTGTCAGAGACGATGACGATGGGCTTGTCGGCAGGCAGGTCCTGCTGCAGAAGACCTTGCGCGATGCGGCCCACCCGCTCGCGCGTGACACCGTAGTTCAGGCGAATCCATTGCCCGTCCGCGCCGCGCTCGGCAAGAAAGAGCGCGTCAGGACAGTCGATGCGCCAGTGGTCGAGCCAGTCGCCGATGCAGCGGTCGAAGGGCTGCAACGGCTGCTCGTTGCGAAGGATGAAGCTGCCGTCCGCGCGGTCTTCGCGCACGACGCCGGGCGATGCGAGGGCACCTTCGAAGCCCAGGAGGGAGTGACTCATGCGGGGGCTCTGCTCTTGGCCGCCGACGGAGCATGCTCAGTCATCGACCCAACTTTCCGTACACTTGTGTATGGACAGTTTAGGCTTTGCCCGACGGGTCCGTGCTAGGGTTTGCCCGCGCACCGGCGGGCACGCTCAGTCGAGCAGCGTGCGGGCGACGAACTCGCGCCGCTGGGTCTTCTCGTCCGTTGAGCCCTGGTTGCGAAACAGCGACTCGGACTGCATGTAGCAGTACAGAAGGAATGCGCGCGCCTTCGCGTCAGGCAGCACGAAGCCCAGGTTCGAGAAGCATTCCTCGAGGTAGGCCAGTCGCTTGGCATCCACCGCGTCCACCACGCGGCGCGCCATCTCGTCCCGGCGCGCCCAGGCGCGGATGGCCAGTTCCACCGACGCACCCTTCATCGCCGCTCGCCCGTGAAAAGGAAGCGCGACCAACTCCTTGATGAGCTCGGCCGACTGAACGCCCTGCTTGCGGTAGCGCGCAATGATCTGCTCGGTCTGCTGTTCCTGCCAATCGAGCAGCACCTGCTTGAGCAAATCGTCTCTATCGGCGAAGTGCCAGTAGAAGCTTCCACGGGTCACTTCGAGGATCTTGGCCAGAACGTCCACCCGCACGGCGTCGATGCTTCGGTGGATGAGCAGCTCGGTGGCGGCGCGGATCCAGTCTTTCGGCGTGAGCTGATTGCGATCGGCCTTCGCGGCCTTGGTGGAAGCGGCGGCAATGCGCTTGGCGCTGGGCGTCGATGTGGCGGGCATGCGCGATCATAGTGATGGACTGCCGCCAGGCTAGAACAAACATGAGTGTCTGGACATCTAAACACCGGTACGAACGGCCCCGGAGCGCGCCCGCTCGACCCCGGGGCTTCGACGCTACGCCGCTTAGAAGCGGTAGTTCATCGTCAGCGTCGCGCTGCGCGGCTCGGCGTAGGTGATCTGGTCATAGGCGTCGAACATGCCGTAGTACTTCTTGTCCGTCACGTTGTTGATGTTCAGTTGCAGCGACAGCTGCGGGCTGAAGTCGTAGCGCGCCATCAGGTTCACCAGCGAATAGGCGCCCTGCTCGATGTCCGTCGGCACGCCCAACGGATTGATCGCGGTCGTGTAGGTCTTGCTCTGCCAGCTCACGCCGCCCCCGAGGGTCAGGCCGCTGAGGGCGCCCGGCAGGCGATAAGTGGTGAACACGCGCAACAGCTTGCGCGGGTAGATCGTGTTGACGTCCGTCCCGTCCTCGTCTTCCAGCGTGTATTGGCTGTAGCCTGCCGTGAGGTTCCAACCGGTGGCCAGCTGGCCGGTCAGCTCCATCTCGAAGCCCTTGCTGGTGGCGCCGTCCGCCGCACGGTAGGCCGTCTCGGGCAAACCACCGATGCCGACGAGCTGATCGGTCGTGGCAATGGCCAGGTTCTTTTGCTTGATCTGGAACAGCGCTGCCGACGCGTTCAAGCGGCGGTCGAGGAATTCCGCCTTCATCCCGACCTCTCCGCTGTTGCCCTTGATCGGCTCGATGTAGTTGCCATTGATATCGCGGGCCACCTGAGGCAAGAAGATGTTGGTGTAGCTGGCATAGGCCGACAACTGCGGCGTGATGTCGTAGGTCAGGCCAACAAAGGGCGTGATCTCGTTGTCGTACTTGAGCGAGTACGGGTTCGAGTAGATGTCACCGCCGTCGCGCTTGTAGTAGTTGGCGCGCATGCCCAGGATGACCTTGAGCGGATCGGCCAGATGCAGCCGGGCCGCGCCATACAAAGCGTCCTGGCGGGTCGTGCCGTCGCCGTAGTAGCTTTCGGCGCTCCAGGCAGGCTGCGCATACCCGAAGCCGTCCCACGTGTTGAAGTTGGGCAGCATGCCGCCGGCAGGCGTGGCCGTGCGGGCGTTCGCAAGAAACTCCTGACGCGAGGCGACGTAGCCGAAGCCCAGTTCGTGCTTGCGGCCCAGGGCCTCGAAGCTGCCGCTCGCGCGTATCGCGAAGTCGTCCTGCGTCGTCTTCACGTCGTAGGAGCCCGGGAAGGTGAACACGCCCAAGCCGGTCGTCGCGTCGGGCGCGCCGAAGGCGTAGAGCAGGTACGAATCGGCCTTGCGCTCGCCGCGTGTGTAGTCGAGCTTGAGCTTCCAGTCGGTGCCCAGGCGCTGCTCGAGCGATGCGAAGTAGGTCTGATAGCTGGTCGTCCAGTTGGTCCAGTCGGCGGCCGCCGTCTTGGACGTGTCCCAGTCGGTGAAAGAACCGTCGGCATAGAACACGGGCAAGCCGCCCCACATCGGTCCCTTGGCCTTGTTCTTCTGATAGCTCAGGCCAGCGGTGAGCAACGTGTCGGGCGTCAGGTCTGCCTCGATGGTGGCAAACAACGTCTGGCTCTTGCTGGAAAGGTTGTCGGTCCAGCTGTCCTTGTCCTGGAACTCGCCCACGATGCGCGCACGCAGCGTCTTGGCCTCGTTCACCGGCGTATTGAGATCGATGAGCGCCCGCTTCTGGTTCCACGACCCCGCTTCCAATTCGAGGTTGCCCTGGAACTGCGTCGCGTTGGCGCGCTTGCGTACGAGGTTGATGGCGCCCGACGGCTCACCCGCGCCGCTGGTCAGGCCCGTGGCCCCGCGCACGAGTTCGACGTGGTCGTACATCGCAAGGCTGGTGAAGATTTCGCCGGAGCTCCACGGCTGCTCCCACGTGGTCGGGACGCCGTCGATCATCAGCGTGTTGAGCTCGAATCCGCGCGAGATGAACGAGCCGCGATTGGTCTCGTACTGGTTCACCGCCATGCCCGTCGAATTCTTGACGACGTCGGAGATGGTGCGCATGCCCTGGTCGGCGATTTGCTGCTGCGTCACGACGGACATCGACTGCGGTGTTTCCCGCGGGCTAAGGTTCAGGGGCGTCGCGGTGCTGGTCTGGCGCGTGACGTAGGCGCCCGTTCCTTCGGTAGCGCTGCTGGTCACAGGCGCCGCCTCGACCGTCATCGACGGCAGTGCACCCGTCGATTGCTGCGCGTTGGCAAGAACTGGAATCGCGAGCGCGATGCACGCAGTCAGTTGTTGGAGTGGTCCAGGGACGGACGAAGTATTCCCTCGATGAAGAGATTTCATGTTTTGAGTCTGGAAGATGGTCAGTGCGCAAGTTGGAACAAACTCGCAACCATCGACCTTAATGCGAATCATACGCATTTGTAAACCCATTGTTAGCAATGTGTTGGGTTCTTGCGGTACCGCCGCTCGGCAATCAGGCTTTGGCCAAGCAAATGAAAAACGGGCTGCAACCTTGCGATTGCAGCCCGTGATCAGTTTGGAAATCTGGCGGAGTGGACGGGACTCGAACCCGCGACCCCCGGCGTGACAGGCCGGTATTCTAACCAACTGAACTACCACTCCTGGTAGACAGCTTCGCTTCCTTTGAAGCCAAGTGCTGCCACTTGTGCCGCTTCACTTGCGTGAAACTGGCGACCCTACGGGGATTCGAACCCCGGTACTCACCGTGAAAGGGTGATGTCCTAGGCCTCTAGACGATAGGGTCAAAATAAAACCGCTGCAAACCAAAGACTTGCAGCGGCTAGCGCTTAACTTGGCGGAGTGGACGGGACTCGAACCCGCGACCCCCGGCGTGACAGGCCGGTATTCTAACCAACTGAACTACCACTCCTGGTAGACAGCTTTCGCTTCCTTCGAAGCCAAGTGCTGCCACTTGTGCCGCTTCACTTGCGTGAAAACTGGCGACCCTACGGGGATTCGAACCCCGGTACTCACCGTGAAAGGGTGATGTCCTAGGCCTCTAGACGATAGGGTCAAAACCTTAGGAACAAACCGCGAACTCGCGTTCGTTTTTCGACTCGATTGGTGGAGGTAAGCGGGATCGAACCGCTGACCTCTTGCATGCCATGCAAGCGCTCTCCCAGCTGAGCTATACCCCCATTGCCGCTTGCGTTGCCGTCAGAGTTTTAGCTCTTCTGACTCGTCTTGCGACTCGCTTCGAATTTCTTCGTTTGCGTCGGTGTCGAGCCTCGCATTGTATAACGATTTTCAGACGCTTTTCAAGCGCTGCAGAATTTTTTGCTTTGATGCGAGCGCCAGAACGGCATCGAGCGAGGGGGTCTGCGGCGTGCCCATGACGAGCACGCGCACCGGCATCGCCAACTGCGGCATCTTCAGGCTTTGCGCAGCCAAAACTTCCTTGATGGTGGCGGCTATGGAAGCCTTGTCCCATGTGCTCAGCTGCTCAAGCTTTTGCGCCAGCAGCGTGATCGCCGGCTTCACCGCAGCGGTGAGATGCTGGGCTCGATCTTCAGCGCTTGCTTGCACCAACTCGTCGGAATAAAAGCGCGATGACCAGTCTGTGAGCGCGACAGTCGTGTCGCAGCGGTCCTTGAACAAACCGCAGATCGCCGGAAGGTGTTCGTCGCCGGAAAGGGCGCGCTTGGCGAGCTGCTCGGCCACGAGCACAGCCAGCGCATCGTCCGACATGGCCTTGAGGTGCTGGGCATTGACCCAGCGCAGCTTGGTCTCGTCGAATTGCGCGGCGCTGCGGCCCAGGTGGTCGAGGTCGAACCACTCGAGAAACTGTGCGCGTGAGAACAGTTCGTCGTCACCATGGCTCCAGCCGAGGCGAGCCAGGTAGTTGACCATGGCATCTGGCAGGAAGCCCTCGTCGCGGAACTGGGTGACGGGCTTGGCGCCGTTTCGCTTGCTCATCTTCTCGCCCTGCTCGTTGAGCACGGTGGGAAGGTGCGCATACACCGGCGGCTCCTTGCCGAGCGCGCGAAAGATGTTGATCTGGCGCGGCGTGTTGTTCACGTGATCGTCGCCGCGAATCACGTGAGTGATGTTCATGTCGATGTCGTCGACCACCACGCAGAAGTTGTACGTTGGCGTGCCGTCGGGGCGCGCAATGACGAGATCGTCCAGCTCCTCGTTGGCGACCTCCACCCGCCCCTTGACCTTGTCATCCCAGACGACAGTGCCGGTTTGCGGGTTGCGAAAGCGAAGTACCGGCTGCACGCCTACCGGCACAGGGGGCAGTTGCTTGCCGGGCTCCGGACGCCAGGTGCCGTCGTAGCGGGGCTTTTGCTTGGCAGCCATCTGGCGCTCGCGCAGAGCGTCGAGTTCTTCCACGCTCATGTAGCAGGGATAGACCAAGCCTTCGGCCTGCATCTGCGCCAGCACCTCCTTGTAGCGAGGCATGCGCTGCATCTGGTAGTACGGGCCCTCGTCATGATCGAGACCCAGCCAGGCCATGCCCTCGAGGATCACATCGACGGCGGCTTGCGTGGATCGCTCCACGTCGGTGTCTTCGATGCGCAGGATGAAATCGCCGCCCGTGGAGCGAGCGAAGGCCCACGGGTAAAGGGCCGAGCGGATGTTGCCCAGGTGAATGAACCCCGTGGGAGATGGCGCGAAGCGCGTGCGTGTCTTGCTCATTTGTCTTGCGATGCTCAGGCGCCCAGCGTGGCCAGTCCACGCAGCAGGTCGTCCTGAATGTCTTCATGATGCTCCAGCCCAACGGCCAGGCGGATGGTGCCTTGGCTGATGCCGGCGGCCTGGCGCTGTGCTTCGGTGAGTCGCCCGTGCGAGGTGGTCGCCGGATGGCTGATGATGGTCTTGGTATCGCCGAGGTTCGTGGCGATGGAAAGCACCCGGCAGCTGTCGATCACGTGAAAAGCCTTGGCCCGTGCCGCCTCGGGCGTGTCGCCCGCCAGTTCGAAAGAGAGCACACCACCGCCGAGTCCGCTTTGCTGGCGCATGGCGAGCTCATGTTGCGGATGCGATGGCAGACCTGGGTAATAAACACGCGCAACGTTGGACTGCGCCTCGAGCCAGCGTGCGATGGTGAGCGCGTTGTCGCAGTGCGCCTTCACGCGCACGCCGAGCGTTTCCATGCCCTTGAGCACGACCCATGCGTTGAATGGCGACAGCACCATTCCGGCCGTGCGGACGACCGGCGCGAACTTCTCGGTGATGAGCTGTCGGCTGCCGCACAGGGCACCGGCCATCACGCGCCCCTGGCCATCCAGGTACTTGGTTCCCGAATGCATGACCAGATCGGCGCCGAGTTCGGTCGGTCGTTGAAGCAACGGGGTCGCAAAGGCGTTGTCCACCGCCAGCAGCGCACCGGCCGCGTGGGCGATTTCGGCCAAGGCGGCAATGTCGCACACCTCGGTCAGCGGATTGGTCGGTGTTTCGGCAAACAGCAGCCTGGTGTTGGGCTTGACTGCGGCGCGCCACTCGTCCACGTCGGTCTGCGAGCAAAAGGTGGTCTCGACGCCGAACTTGCCGAACTCCTTGGCAAACAGGTTGAGCGTCGAGCCGAACATCGAACGCGAGAGCACCACGTGATCGCCCGCCTTGAGCAGGCCCATGATCATCATGAGGATGGCGCCCATGCCGCTCGATGCACCGATGGCCGCTTCCGTACCCTCCAGCGCCGCCAGGCGCTGCTCGAACATGGTGACGGTGGGATTGGAGGTTCGCGCGTAGGTGTAGCCCTCGCCGCTGGCGAACCGCTCGGCCGAGGTGGCGGCGTCGGGTTGGACGAAGCCGGTGGTGAGATAGAGCGCTTCCGAGTTCTCGCCATATTGGCTGCGCTCGATGGACGTGCGAACCGCCAGCGTCTCCGGGCGCAGGCCCTTGGGCAGGGATTGGTCTTTCATGTCAGCGCCGTCGTTCAGCTCAGATTGGGCAGCGTCAGCCTTGAGGTGTCTTCGTCGCCCTCCTCGCTGCTGCCTTGGGGCCGGCTGCTCTGCATGCGCGATATCGAGTCGGTGTCGATGTCACCGGTGATGTACACGCCGTCGAAGCACGAGGCTTCAAACCCGGACAAGGTGCCCGCAGCCGACGGCGAGGCGGCCTTCATCACGGCGCGCTTCATGCCTTCGACGTCCTGGTAGATCAATGCGTCGGCGCCGATCAGTTCGCGCACCTCTTCGATGGTGCGGCCATGCGCCACCAACTCGTCCTTCGTCGGCATGTCGATGCCGTAGACGTTCGGATAGCGCACCGGCGGCGCGGCACTGGCCAGATAGACCTTCTTGGCGCCGGCGTCGCGCGCCATCTGCACGATCTCGCGGCTCGTGGTGCCACGCACGATGGAGTCGTCCACCAGCATCACGTTGCGGCCCTTGAACTCGCTGACGATGACGTTGAGCTTTTGCCTCACCGACTTCTTGCGAACGCCCTGCCCCGGCATGATGAACGTCCGGCCCACGTAGCGATTCTTGACGAAGCCCTCGCGGTACGGAATGCCCAGCAGATGCGCCAACTGCGTGGCGCTGGGGCGGCTGGATTCCGGAATGGGGATGATCACGTCGATCTCGCTCGGCGGCACGGTGGACACCACGCGCTTGGCCAGCGTCTCGCCCAGATTGAGTCGCGCCTGGTAGACCGAGATGCCGTCCATCGTCGAATCGGGCCGGGCAAGGTAGACGAACTCGAAGATGCACGGGTTGCGCGTGGCGCCTTGTGCGCACTGCTGCGATTGCACGTTGCCCTGGAGGTCGATGAACACCGCCTCGCCAGGTGCGATGTCGCGCTCGAGCACAAAGCCCGAGCCTTCGAGCGCCACCGATTCGCTGGCCACCATGGCGGAACCATCGGCGCTGCGGCCGATACACAGCGGACGGATTCCGTACGGATCACGGAAAGCCAGCAGGCCGTGGCCCGCAATGAGCGCCACCACGGCATACGACCCGCGCAAGCGCTGGTGCACATTGCGCACCGCTGCGAAGATCTCCTTGGCTTGCAATGGCACGCCGCGCGATGAGCGCTCCAGTTCGTGCGCCAGCACGTTGAGCAGCACCTCGGAATCGCTCTCGGTATTGGTGTGGCGATGGTCGGTCGAGAACAGTTCGGCACGCAGCGTCTGCGCATTGGTCAGGTTGCCGTTGTGCGACATCACGATGCCGAACGGGGCGTTCACGTAGAAGGGCTGCGCCTCTTCCTCGCTGTAGGCGTTGCCCGCCGTGGGATAGCGCACCTGGCCCAACCCGACGTTGCCCGGCAGCGCGCGCATGTTGCGCGTGCGAAACACGTCGCGCACCATGCCCTTGGCCTTGTGCATGAAGAACTTGCGCTCCAGCAAGGTGACGATGCCGGCAGCGTCCTGTCCGCGATGCTGCAGCAGCAGCATGGCGTCATAAAGCAATTGGTTGACCGGCGCGTTGCTGACGACACCAACGATTCCACACATGGGTGATCCTTCACTAAGGCAGATAGCTTGCCAGTTTTTCCGGCAATGCGGGCTTGGCATTGAGCAAGGCCGCGTCGAGCAAGGTGGCGCTGCTCGATTCGCGCCACCAAGCACTTTGTTCCAACGAAAACAGGTGGACCGCCACGGCCACCATCAACAAGGCAAGCACGCCCCGAGCCAGGCCGAAAACCGCACCGAGGGTGCGATCGACGGGGCGCAGTCCGACGGCCTTGACCAGCGCCCGGATCAGGCTGGCCAGAAGGCCGATCCCGAATGCGACGGCAACGAAGATCAGCACGAAGGCCGCGGCGTAGCGCCAGGGTGCATCCGGCGTACCCATCGGCAGGATTTCGGCCAGGTCGGACGCGAACCATTGCGCCACGAAAAAGGCCGCTATCCAGCCGCACAGCGAGATCACTTCAAACAGCAGCCCCCGCCAGACTCCGACCAGCACCGACAGGCCAAGCAGCGCAACGGCGATCCAGTCCAGCGCAGACACGCGTTGGGCTTTCGGCTACAGCGTCAGCACCGCAGCCGGAAGGGACAGCCCCTTCACCTTGTCTGCTGCCTTGTCGGCATCGGCGCGCGAAGCGAACGGGCCGACGCGGACGCGGGTGCGGTCGCCCTGGGGCGTCTTTGCCACGTTGGTGTAGGTCTTCAGACCGGCCTTTTCCAGCCTTTGCCGTACCTCCTGCGCCTTGGACGCGTCGGCAAAAGCGCCCACCTGCACCACGAAGCGCGACGTGTCTTCTGCCGGCGCGACCGAGGTGCCCGACGGTATATCCGCCGGCTTCTTGCCTTGCAGCAGCGCCAGGGCCCGCGTTCCATCATCGCCAGCCGGCTTCTTGCTCGCGGCCTTGTTGTCCTTGTCCTCGTGCTTCGGTTCCGGCTTGGGCTCGGGCTTCGCCTCCGCCTTCACTTCGGGCTTGGGCTCCGACTTGGCCTCTGACTTGGCATCGGGCTTGGGCTCGGGCGGCTTGGCCGTCGCCGGCGCCTCCGCCACGTTGATCTCGGTACCGTCCGCCGCCTCGGTAATCATTTCACCGGAGGAGCCACGGCCCTCGCCGACCTTGCCGGTGGCCGCAGCGGGAGCCGAAGCAGAAGCCAGCGGACGCGTCTTGTTGCGATCGGGAATCTCGATGCGCACGTCACCGGACAAAGGACGCGGCTGGCTGTCGAACAGAAGCGGGAAGCCGACCACGCCCAGCAGCACCAGCACGGCTGCTCCGAGCAGCCGATGACGGGCCCGGCGGCGCATCGTCTCGACGCTCTCGGCCGGTGCGCCGGAGGGCGCGTTGCGCTTCTCGTTGGTCTTCTGGCCCGAGGAGCGGAACTTGAAAAACGCCATGAACGTCGATCCTGATGCTGCGGTCGCGCAAAGTCGAAAGATGAATGCGGATCGTCGAAACTCAAGGCCCCGACGCTTCAGACCCTCGGCGACAAGTGCCTGGCGCGCAAACGAGGCGTTCCGTGCTCAAGCACGCCCCCGACTGTGAAGAAAGATCCGAAGACGACGATTCTATCAGTGGGTGCTGCTGCGGCGACCGCGCTGTCCAGTGCTTCCTGCGGCGTGGCGTGGACGCTCGACGACGCATCCCGGCGCTTGTTCTGAGCCTGCCAGAGCGCCTGCAAGTCCGATGCGCGGGCGGCCCGCGGCGTGGGCAGATCGCAGAAGTGCCAGTGGTCGACCAAAGGCCCCATGCGCGCGAAGATGGGGCCCACGTCCTTGTCGGCCATCACGCCGAAGACGCCATGCGTGGCGGGGTAGAAGCCCATCGCATCCAGATTCTCGGCAAGGGCGGCCACCGCATGCGGGTTGTGGGCCACGTCCAGCACCAAGGCCGGCTCTCCCGGAACAATCTGGAAGCGGCCAGGCAATTCGACGCTCGCCAAGCCGATCCGGATTGCCTGGGCGGTGACGGGCAGGCGCTGGCGCAGCGCCGTCAGCGCGGCCAGCACGCCGGCGGCATTGACCAATTGATTGGCGCCGCGCAACGCCGGATAGGCCAGCCCGCTGTAGCGGCGGCCGCGGCCCGCCCAGTTCCATTGCTGCTTGTCGCCCGAAACATTGAAATCCTGCCCATGACGCCAGACGTCGGCACCAATTTCTTGGGCGTACGAAAGAACGCTGGCGGGCGGAACAGGATCGCTCACGATAAGCGGGCGCCCCGCCCGTGCGATGCCGGCTTTTTCCCGTCCGATGCTCTCGCGATCCGGTCCGAGGAAATCCATGTGGTCGAGGTCGATGCTGGTGATCACCGAGCAATCCGCGTCGATGATGTTGACCGCGTCGAGGCGCCCGCCCAGCCCAACTTCGAGGATGGCCACGTCCAGGCCCTGCGCCGCCATGCAGCGCAGGATGGCAAGCGTGGTGAATTCGAAGTACGTGAGCGTCACCTCGCCCCGGGCGAGTTCCACCGCCTCGAAGTGAGGGAGCAGCACTTCCGCCTCCGCGGGCTGGCCAGCCAGGCGCAGTCGCTCTTCGAAATGCACGAGGTGCGGCGAACTGTAGACGGCGGTCTTGTAGCCGGCGCTCTGCAGGATCGATTCGAGCATGGCGCAGGTCGAGCCCTTGCCATTGGTGCCTGCCACCGTGATTACCGGACACGCAAAGGCCAGACCCAGGCGTTGCGCAACCTGGCGCACGCGCTCCAGGCCGAGCTCGATGTTCTTGGCGTGCAATTGCTCGCAATGCGCGAGCCAGTCACTGAGGGATTTCATGGAGCCTTCGATTGTCGCCGACCGCGGCCGACGGCATGATTCGCCCTCATGACCACCCTGTACGGAATCCCCAATTGCGACACTGTCAAGCGCGCCCGCGCCTGGCTCGATGAACACGGCGTCGCCTACACCTTTCATGATTTCAAGAAACAAGGCGTTCCGGAAGCCGAGCTCGATCGTTGGTTGGCCTCGGCCGGCTGGGAGACTGTGGTGAATCGGCGCGGCACCACGTGGCGCCGGCTCAGCGAAGAGGCCCGGGCCGCCGTTGTCGACACCGCCAGCGCCCGTCAGGCACTGATCGACAACCCAAGCCTGATCAAGCGACCCGTGGTGCAGTGGTCGGGCCGGTCCGGCGCCACAGTCGGATTCGACGCTCAGGAATGGGCATCGCTGGCCAGGTAGCCCGCGGCCGCGCCTGCGCAAAGGCGTGAACCTTCCGGGCGGCCGCGCGCTCCAACCCTGTCGGAACTTCCGAAACATCAATAGGTACAGAGAGATGACGCTTTTCCGAAGTATCAAGACCGTCGCCATCGCATGGGTCTCGCTGGCGGCCCTGAGCACCCAGGTCGGCACGGCGTGGGCCCAGCAAGCCGCGCCCGCCCCGTCCCTGCCCGCCTCCAACGGCGCGGATGCGCCCTGGCGAAACGTCACGCCAGAACCGGGCATCGTCGTCAGTGGCGACAGCGGCTCACCGGCGCCCGCAGTCGGCTACCCCTTGCCGGCGCCGGCCTATGTGACGCCGCCACCCGTGTATGTCGCGCCTGCCCCGGTTTATGTGGCGCCTGCCGTCTACCCGCGTCCGTGGGGCTGGGGATGGGGTGGCTACGGCTATGGGTACGCGCCGCCGGGCATCTCGCTCAATCTGGGCTACACGTATCACAGGCGCTGAGCGATCGGGCTCTTGATGGATGGCGCGCCTGCGCAACCTAAAATTGCGGCCCTATTCTTTCGAAGCATTCACCCGATTCACCCATGAGCAACGCCACCGCACACATCGACAACGTCCAGGTCGCCACCAAGGCCAACGTCTACTTCGACGGCAAATGCGTCAGTCACAGCTTGCTGCTCGCCGACGGCACCAAGAAATCGGTGGGCGTGATCATGCCCGCCACGCTCACCTTCACCACCGGCGCGCCGGAAGTGATGGAGTGCACGAGCGGCGCTTGCGAATACTTGCTGACCGGCGCAACCGAATGGCAGCGCTCCGGCATTGGCGAAAAGTTCAGCGTGCCGGGCAATTCCAGCTTCCAGATCCGCGTGACGGGGGAGCCCTACAGCTACATCTGCAGTTTCGGTTGAACACTCGGCAAACCAAGAAAGGGGCTGCTTCGGCAGCCTCTTTTTTTTGGGCGAACAGGTAGCAACAAGACGTAAGCAAGATGAGATAACAACACAAAAACCGCTTACAAGATCGAGCCGGTCAATAGGGGGCGGCGAATTTGCTGCTTGCGCAGCCAATACAGCAAATACAACGATCAAAAAATGCAGTGGATCAAGCGCGCCATCGGTGGACTGGGCATCACACTGGTGCTGAGTCTGGGGGCTTTGGCGGCGTACGCCTACTACCCCGAGCAAGAAGACATTACGTCTTTAGAGAAAAAATATTCTCTACCTGGGTCACACTTTGAAAATATTGCAGGCTTGCGTGCGCACTACAACATCCAAGGCGCTGGCCCGGACTTGATCCTGTTGCATGGCAATTCCAGCAACTTGCATGAGTTCGACGCTGTCAGGCCGATCTTGGCCGAGCGTTTTCGCGTCATCACCGTCGACCTGCCGGGACAAGGTCTGACGGCCGAGCCCGCCGGCCGCGACTACAGCATTGAGACTTTCAACCGCTTCATTGCTGCCTTCGTGGAAAAGGTGCAGGCCGACGCGAAGGTCAGCATCGTTGGCTCATCGATGGGTGGCTACTGGGCCATGCAGTACGCCCAAGCGCATGCCGAAAATGTCAGCAAGCTGGTTCTGGCCAGCAGTTACGGCGGAATATGCGCGGGACGCGACTACAGCCGCTCGACCCCACTTGACGAAATGCCAGTCATCAGGGACGTGGTGGCTTATTTTGTACCCAAATTCGTGGTGCGGCAAATCTTGGAAGCCGACTATTACCGACCACCCGCTCCGGATCATCTGGTGCAAATGTTCTATGACATGCTGCGCAAGCCGGGCCTACGCACGTTTGAGGCCAACTTCTCCAAATATCCGAAGGACCGCCTCGCGATCGACGCCGATCGCCTGCTTCCTGTGAACAAATTGATCATCGGAGGCGAATTCGATCAATCACACGACACCTGCGAAACAAGAAACCTGCAAGAGCGTTTGCAAAATGCCGAATTTACCCAGATCAAGAACGTCGGCCATGTGCCATTCCTGGAAACCCCGGATGCCATGCGAACATTGCTGATGGACTTCCTGACCCGCACGCCATAACTTTATTCGAACTCGAAGCCATCAAAAAAAAGGGAGGCAAGGCGTTGAAAAAACTATGGGACTACGATTTCAACAACGCGAGATTTAAATGGTTCACCTATTTCCTGCCGTTGTTCATCATCTTGTTTGTCGCATTTGATGTCCTTGGCGACACGGGAGCCAAACTAACGGCGCTGCTCCTTTCGGAAATTGATCCGGAAACGCGCAAATACGCGGATGCCTTCCCGAGCCAATCAGGCTACACCGTACTGGGCGTGGCGGTCTTGTCCTTCATCTCGCTCTACGTGGCGCTGCACGCGTGGCTGGCCATGGTCAAGGCCTACCCGGTCTACGGCAGGCACAGGACGCAGGTCTCGGTGTGGACGCATGCCTGCGTCAATGTCATCGACTTTGCCGTCTCCGCTCTTTTGATCGGCGGAATCTGGGCCGCGTTGGCGATGGCGGGCGAACTCGACCTTGGCGTTCCCACATGGCTGCAGCCGGAACTCGTGGCCCCCAAGGTGGAAGCGTGGGTGGCAGCGCATGTCCCGACGCTGGTTTCCCTGCCCTATCTGCTCGCCGTGTTCGCCAGCATCGTGCTGGCGGATCTGGCCACGTTTCTTCGGCACTACCTCGTGCATTGGTCGCGCCTGCTGTGGTACGTGTCGCATCGCGTTCACCACACCGCCGAGGTCCTGCACCCTGCAGGAGTAGGCCCGGCGTATGCCCTGGGCTTCTTGACCAAGGCTGTGGAATTCATGGTCCTGCTCATGGCGTCGAAACTCTTCCACCATGAACCCCTGCTGATGGAGGTACTTGTCTTCCAGATGCTGACCATCATGACGGAGAAGTTCAATCACGCCTCGGCCTTCTACGACTGGGTATGCGCCAAGCCTTGGCTGAAGGTCGTGTTTCATTTCTTTGGCGCGGGCCCGTACCACTACATGCATCACTCTGCCGTCGAGGGAGAGGAGATCAACAATCTCGGCGGCGGCGGCTTCATGCTGTGGGACAAGTTGTTCGGCACCTACGTGGCGCCACGGGCAACCAAGCCGCCGGTCGGGTTGACCAACCAGCCAAAGATCAGGATGAATCCGCTGGCGATGTATTTCTCAGGCTGGGCCACCATCGCGTACGAGTTGCGGCACAACTCGGTGCGCCACTGGTTCTTCATCCTGTTCGGGTCGGTGAACTACAAGCCGCCGCGGTCGAAGGAATATCTGATCATGAACTACTCCCCGCCAGCCGAGCCCGCGCGGCACGTGTCGCCCATGACCGGATTGGCCGCGAACGAATGACCCGATCTGGTGCAGGGCAAGCATGCCTGCACCGGTCCGATTCAGATCACGACCGGCTCCGGCTCGAGCAGGATGCCGAACCGTTCATAGACACTCGTCTGGATCGCCTTGGCCAGCGTCATCACTTCGCCGCCCGTCGCCGGATGGGTCCGCCCGCCGCGGTTGACCAGCACCAGCGCCTGGCGCTCGTAGACGCCCGCGTTGCCGACCGACTTTCCCTTCCATCCGCACGCGTCGATCAGCCAGCCTGCGGCGAGCTTGATGCTGCCGTCGTCCATCGGGTAGTGCACGATCTTCGGATCGCGCGCGATGATGTCGGCGCACTGCTCGGCCGTGACGGTCGGGTTCTTGAAGAAGCTGCCGGCGTTGCCCAGCACTCGCCAGTCGGGCAACTTGTTTTGGCGGATCGCGCACACCCAGTCGAAGATCTGGCGCGCGTCCGGCTCCGCGACGCCGGTCTCGGCCATCTTGCGCTCCAGATCGAGATAGCCCAGTTCGGGCTTCCAGGGCTTGGGCAAGCGCAGGCGGACTCGGGTGATCAGGGCTCGGCCGGCAAGGCCAAGATCCTTCGGGCCGCCGGGCGCATGCTTGAACACCGAATCTCGATAGCCGAAGCCGCATTGCGCAGCATCCAGCGTGAAGGTCTCGCCGGTCTGCAAGTCGATGGCATCGAGCGAATCGAACCTGTCCTGGAGCTCGACGCCGTAAGCCCCGATGTTCTGCACCGGCGCGCCGCCCACCGTCCCCGGAATGAGCCCCATGTTCTCCAGCCCGGGCCAGCCCTGGTCGAGGGTCCAGCGGACCATGTCGTGCCAGATCTCGCCCGCCCCCACCTCCACGACGGTGGCGCGAGGACCGTCTTCGATCAGTCGCCGCCCCATGATCTCGACCTTGAGCACCAAGGGCTTGACGTCGCCCGTCAGCACGATGTTGCTGCCGCCGCCCAAGACGAACTTGGGCGTGTCGTGCCAGCGCGCATCAGCCAGCAGCGCCGCCACATCGGCCTCGTCGCGAATGCGGACCAGATGCTGGGCTCGCGCGACGATGCCAAAGCTGTTATAGGGTTGCAGCGGGACGTTTTGCTCCACGATCATGGGAGAATTGTCGCATTCCCAATCTGACACTCGCGCATCCCGGAGAGCCTCGCCATGCCGTCTTTCGATACCGTCTGCGAACCCGACCTGCCAGAAGTGCGCAATGCCGTCGACAACACCGCCAAGGAAATCTCGACGCGGTTCGACTTCAAGGGCACGTCCGCCGCGGTCGAACTCAAGGACAAGGACATCACCCTCACCGGTGACGCCGAATTCCAGCTGACCCAGATCGAGGACATCCTGCGCAACAAGATGACCAAGCGCAATGTCGACGTGCGCTTTCTCGACAAGGGCGCCGTGCAGAAGATCGGCGGCGACAAGGTCAAGCAGGTGTTCAAGGTCAAGAGCGGCATCGAGGCCGAGCAGGCCAAGAAGATCACCCGGCTGATCAAGGACAGCAAGATGAAGGTGCAGGCCGCCATCCAGGGCGACGCGGTGCGCGTCACCGGCGCCAAGCGCGACGACCTGCAGGCCGCGATGGCCCTGATCCGCAAGGACATGGACGATCTGCCCCTGAGCTTCAACAACTTCCGCGACTGAAGAAGCGAGCCGCGCGCGTGAAGCGACTCTGGCTTGTCCCTGTGGCCGCGTTCGCGCTGGCGTCGGGCCTGGCGCACGCCGGTGCCGTGACGTTGACGGGCACCATCGGCAACCGTGCCATCCTGATGATCGACGGCGGTGCGCCACGCACCGTGGCCCCTGGCCAGGTGATCGACGGCGTGCGGCTGATTTCGGTCCAAGGCGACCAGGCGGTCGTCGAGATGGGCGGCCAGCGATCCACCTTGCGCATGGACACACCCACCATCGTGGGCGATGGCGGCGCCAGTGCCAGCGGCGGCAGCCGCATCGTCTTGCCGGCCAACAGCGGCGGACACTTCATGACGCTGGGCGCCATCAACGGCCGATCGGTCAACTTCATGGTGGACACGGGCGCCACGGTGGTGGCCATCTCGGCCGCCGATGCGCTGCGCATCGGCCTTCAGTACGACAAGAAGAACCCCGTGCGCGTGAACACCGCCAACGGCGTGGCGGCCGCGTGGCGCGTCAGGCTCGATTCGGTGCGGGTCGGCGACGTGGAAGTCACGGGCGTCGATGCACTCGTCTCCGAGCAGCCCATGCCCTACGTGCTGCTCGGCAACAGCTTCATCAGCCGCTTCAACATGCAACGCGAAGGCGACCAGATGGTGCTGACCAAGCGCTATTGAGGCCTTCTTTGCACGCCCCGCGCCGCGGGGCAGGGACGGTCGTCAGGGCTTGGCCGCCGTCACCACGATCTCGATGCGGTATTGCTCGTTCGCCATGGCCGCCTGCACCGTCGCCCGCGGTGGCGTGTGACCAGCGGGAATCCATGCGTCCCAGACCTCGTTCATCTGGCCGATCTCGCCGATGTCCTTGAGGAAGATCTGGGTCATCAGAATCCGCGTCTTGTCGCTGCCCGCCTCGGCCAACAGACGGTCGACCATGGCGAGCACCTCAGCCGTCTGGCCCTTGATGTCCTTGCTCGGATCGTCCGGCACCTGTCCGGCCAGATAGATGGTGCCGTTGTGCACGGCCATTTCGGACAGGCGCGGACCGACGTGAAAGCGTTGAAGTTCTGCCATGGAAGGTCTTGATTCGGTTGGGTTCAGGACGCGGCGGACTTGGACTTCGAGCCGAGCTTGGACTCGGTGCCCGCCAGCAGTCGCCGGATGTTCTCGCGATGGCGCCAGACCAGCAGCAGGCTCATCACGACGAGGGCCACCAGTGCCAGCGGCACCAGCGGCCAGGCAATGCCGCCGCCGATCAGGTAGTAGGCAGGCGCGAAGAAGGCCGCCACCAGCGAAGCCAGCGACGAATAGCGAAAGAACACGGCGATGATCAGCCAGGTCAGCCCCGTGGCAAGCCCCAGCCAGGGCGTAAGGCCGAGCAGCACACCGGCCGCCGTCGCCACACCCTTGCCGCCCTGGAAGCGAAAGTACACCGGATAGAGGTGGCCCAGGAATGCAGCCAGTCCGGCCAGTGCCGCAATGCCTGCATCGAGCCCCCACGCGGCGCCGTAGCGTTGAATCAGAAACACCGGGAGCCAGCCCTTGGCGGCATCCAGGACCAGAGTGGCCAAGGCGGCACCCTTTCGGCCCGAACGCAGCACATTGGTGGCTCCGGGGTTCTTGCTGCCATAGCTGCGCGGGTCGTCCATGCCCATTGCCTTGCTCACGATCACCGCGAACGACAGCGAACCGATGAGGTAGGAAGCCACGATGGCCAGCAGGGCGGGAAGGGAAAAAGAACTCAACGCGCGCTCCAGGGAGAAAGGGCTGGCTATTCTGCCAGCGCGCACTGCACCGGCTTGGCGTGAAGCAGCTTCACGCATGCCTGAGGATCGATGCCCACCAGATAGCCGCGACGCCCGCCATTGATCGCGATACGCGGCAGTTCGAGGATGCTCGACTCGATGTAGACGGGCATCTCGCGTCGCGTGCCGAAGGGCGAGGTGCCACCCACCAGATATCCGCTGTGGCGATTCGCCACCTCGGGCTTGCAGGGCTCGACCGACTTGGCACCGATCTGCCGCGCCAGGTTCTTGGTCGAAACTGTGCGGTTGCCATGCATCAGCACCAGAAGCGGCTTGGCGTCCTGGTCCTGCATCACCAGCGTCTTGACCACAGCGAACGGGTCCATTCCGAGCACCTTGGCGCTGTGCTGCGCGCCGCCGTGCTCCAGGTATTCGTACGGATGCTCGCTGAACGCGATGCCGTGCGCACGCAGCATCTGCGTGGCCGGCGTCTCGGAGACATGCGTCTTCTTGGCCATGGCCATCGACGGGCTTGGATTCAGGCGCTCGGGTCGCGCGCGTCCCAGCGGATCTTGTCGATCTCCGCCAGCAATTCGGGCGAGAGCGTCGTGCCCCATGCGTCGAGGTCTTCGTCCAATTGCACCACGCTGGTCACGCCGATGATCGTGCTGGCCACCTGCCAGCGGGTGTAGTCGAAGGCCAGGGCCATCTGGGTTGGCGTCAGGCCGTGCTCGCGAGCCAGCGCGTTGTAGCGGCGGGCAGCCTTCAGCCCATCGGCGCGCCCCCAGCGCTGGTTGCGCACCGATTCGTACTTGGCGATGCGCGCCTCCTTCGGCGCATCGGGGCCGGTGGTCCCGCTTTCGTCGTACTTGCCCGTCAGCAAGCCGAAACCCAGCGGCGAATACGCCAGCAGCGCGACGTCGAGGCGATGCATCGTCTCGTCCAGACCGTTCTCGACCGTGCGGTTGAGCAGGCAGTAGGCGTTCTGCACCGTTGCCACGCGGGCCAGGCCGTGCTGCTCCGCAAGGCGCACGAACTCGTGCACGCCATAGGGGGTTTCGTTCGACAGGCCGATGGCGCGCACCTTGCCGGCCTTGACAAGGCCGTCGAGTGCCTCGAGTTGCGCCAGGATGGGTGTGGCGGAGCGCTCCAGGCTGGGGTCGTAGACCATCGATCCGAAGGCGGGCACATGGCGCTCGGGCCAGTGGATCTGGTAGAGATCGATCACGTCCGTGCGCAAACGGCGAAGGCTGGCTTCGCAGGATGCGACGATGTCTTGCGGCGTCATCCCCTGCCCATCGCGAACCCAGGGCATGCCGCGCGATGGACCGGCGACCTTGGTGGCGAGCACGACCTTGGATCGAACCTCGGGCCGCTTGGCAAACCAGCTACCGATGATGGCCTCGGTGGCGCCATAGGTTTCCTTGCGTGCCGGCACGGCATACATCTCGGCCGTGTCGATGAAGTTCACGCCACGCTCCAGCGCGCGATCGAGGATCGCATGGGCTTCGCCTTCCTGGACCTGCTCACCGAAAGTCATGGTGCCCAGGCAGATGGGCGTCACTTGGAGCTCGCTGCGGCCGAGCCGCACGTTGGGGTTGAGTGCTGTCATGGGCCGCGATTCTAGAAAGAGCATGCGTTTCGCGTGGCGCGGCTTCGTATCATCCCTGTCATGTACCAGCCACTCAGACACAGCCGCAGTGAGTTCGTGCCGCTACGCGGCCTCTCGCACCACGTCCGCATCTGGGGCGACCTGGCCGCCGGCCAGGCGCCTGTCGTCATGCTGCATGGATGGATGGACGTGGGCGCTTCTTTCCAGTTCGTGGTGGACGCGCTCGATGCCGGCCGCCCGGTCATCGCGCCCGACTGGCGCGGCTTCGGACTGACCGACGCCAAAGGCACCGACAACTTCTGGTTTCCCGACTACCTGGCCGATCTGGACGGCCTGCTGGACCACTACCTGCCGGGCCAGAGCGTGGACATCGTCGGACACAGCATGGGCGCGAACATCCTGATGTTTTATGCCGGCGCCCGGCCAGAGCGCGTGAGGCGGCTGGTCAATCTCGAAGGCTTTGGCATGCCGCAGACGCAACCCGAGCAAGCACCCGCTCGCTATGCGCAATGGATGGACCAGCTCAAGTCGCATGCGCGCGGCGAACTCGAACTGCAGACCTATGCAGAACTCTCCGGCGTGGCGCGACGCCTCATGCGCACCAACCCGCGCCTTTCCGAGGACAAGGCGGAATGGCTCGCCGGTCATTGGGCAGGGCCCTGCACGCGAGCGGACGGCACGGCGGGCTGGGCCATTCGCGGCGACTCGGCGCACAAGATCGTCAACGCCAATTTGTACCGGGTGGATGAGGCGATCGAGCTCTATCGCGCCATCAAGGCTCCAGTGCTGGTGGTCGAAGGTACGGAAGGCATCGTGAAGACCTGGAAGGCGCGCGGCCACCAGGACGACCTTCTCGCGCGCCTGCGAGAAGTTCCCGACGTCGCTTTCACGCAGTTGAACGATGCCGGCCACATGATGCACCACGACCAACCGGAGGAGGTCGCACGCCTCATAGAGGTTTTCCTGAACGGGAGCTGAACGCGGGCTCTGAGAGAATCCCGGCGCATCGCCCTCCGGATACAAAAACGTCGGACCACCGACAGGGAAACCCACAATGAAGATGTCGTTGCGCACCGGTGCCGCCGGGCTGCTGCTGGCCCTCGGCGGCCTGACTCAGTCCCCTGCCCTGCATGCACAGGAAGCGCGCTCGCCGCTCATCCCGACCGAAGATGCCTGGGAACTGACGCTGGCACCCTATGCCTACCACTTCAGCAGAAATCCCGACCACCGGGACGTCTACCTGATCGGTCTCGAGCGCCACTACGCCTCCAACTGGCTGTGGGGCGGCGCCTACTTCAGCAATTCCTTCGGCCAGGATTCCGGCACGGCCTACGTGGGCTACATGTGGAACAACCTGTTCGATGTCCCTGCGCTGTACGTGAAGCTGGTCGCGGGGATCATGTACGGCTACGTCGAGCCGTACGAGGACAAGGTTCCGTTCAACAAGAACGGCTGGTCGCCGGTCCTCATCCCTGCCGTTGGATGGCGCTTTACCCCAAAGGATTCCGTTCAGGTGTCACTGTTGGGCTCGGCGGGCCTGCTCTTTTCGTACAACCGCCGCTTCTGAGCCCCGCCTCGGCGGGGTCGGCCCGCGCCATGAGAAAATGCCCGGTTTGATTTCCACCGGCAGGACACCTCATGGACGCAGAACAGATCAACCAGATTGGCGCAACCCTCCAGGATCTGACGCAGCGCGCGGTGGATCTTCGGAGGTATCTTTGACTTCGATGCCAAATTCGAACGGCTGCGCACGGTCAACGCCTCGCTAGAAGATCCGACGGTCTGGAACGACCCCAAGCGTGCCCAGGAACTGGGCAAGGAAAAGAAGTCGCTCGACGACATCGTGCTCGTGCTCGAGCGCATCGGCTCCGAGCTGGCCGACAACACCGAGCTGTACGAGATGTCGAAGGACGAAGGCGACGTCGATAGCCTTCAGTCCATCGCCGACGAGACCAGCGGACTTGCGCAGGAGATCGAGAAGCTCGAGTTCCGCCGCATGTTCAACAACCCGGCCGATCCCAGCAATGCCTTCCTGGACATTCAGGCCGGCGCCGGCGGCACCGAGGCCTGCGACTGGGCCAGCATGCTGCTGCGCCAGTACCTGCGCTATGCCGAACGCAAGGGCTTCAAGACCACCGTCGAAGACGAGTCGCCCGGCGACACCGCCGGCATCAAGGGCGCGACCATCAAGATCGAGGGCGAGTACGCCTTCGGACTGCTGCGCACCGAGACCGGCGTGCATCGCCTGGTGCGCAAGTCACCCTTCGATTCCTCGGGCGGCAGACACACGAGCTTTGCCAGCGTCTTCGTCTATCCGGAAATCGACGACTCGATCGAGATCGAGATCAATCCGGCCGACGTGCGCACCGACACCTACCGTGCCAGTGGCGCGGGCGGACAGCACATCAACAAGACCGATTCGGCCGTGCGTCTGACGCACATTCCCACCGGCATCGTCGTGCAGTGCCAGGATAGCCGCAGCCAGCACAGCAATCGCGACGTCGCCTGGCGACGCCTGCGCTCGCGCCTGTACGACCACGAGATGCGCAAGCGCATGGAAGAGCAGCAGAAGCTCGAGGACGGCAAGACCGACGTGGGCTGGGGTCATCAGATCCGCAGCTATGTGCTCGACCAGAGCCGCATCAAGGACTTGCGCACCAACTTCGAGACCTCGGCCACGCAGAAGGTGCTCGACGGCGACCTCGACGCGTTCATCGAAGCCTCGCTCAAGCAGGGCGTCTGAGGCATACGCCTCGCGCCCGACGACCATCATGATCCGAAACCGCAGAAGCCTGGAGACACCGGATGCAACTTCGTGACATTCAGGGCCAACCCGTGGCCATCCACCGGGAAGACTATGCGCCGCCGGCGTATTGGATCGACACCGTCGATCTGACTTTCGACCTCGATCCGGCAAAGACGCGCGTGCTCAACCGCATGCGCATCCGCCGCAATGCCGACGCGTCCAACCAGCCGCTGCGCCTGCACGGCGACGAGCTGAACCTGGCCCGCGTGCTGGTCGATGGCCAGGGCGCGTCGTTCCGCATCGAGGGTGACCAGCTCGTGCTGGAGAACCTGCCCGATGCCTTCGAACTGGAGGTGTTCACCACCTGCCAGCCGGCCAAGAACACCAAGCTCATGGGCCTGTTCGTGAGCCAGGACACTTTCTTCACGCAGTGCGAGGCCGAAGGCTTTCGCCGCATCACCTACTTCCTGGACCGTCCCGACGTGATGGCCAGCTACAGCGTGCTGATGCGCGCGAGCAAGGACCAATACCCCGTCCTGCTTTCCAACGGCAACCTGGTCGAAGAAGGCGATCTGGCAGACGGCCGGCACTTTGCCAAGTGGGTCGATCCGTTCAAGAAGCCCAGTTACCTGTTCGCACTGGTGGCCGGCAAGCTGGTTGCGCGCGAGCAGCGCGTGAAGGGACGCAGCGGCCGGGACCACCTGCTGCAGGTCTACGTGCGTGCCGGCGATCTCGACAAGACCGAGCACGCGATGAATTCGCTCATCCGCTCCATCGTCTGGGACGAGGCACGCTTCGGCCTTTCGCTCGACCTCGACCGCTTCATGATCGTCGCCACCAGCGACTTCAACATGGGCGCGATGGAGAACAAGGGCCTGAACATCTTCAACACGAAGTACGTTCTGGCCAACCAGGCCACCGCGACGGACGCGGACTACGCCAACATCGAAAGCGTGGTGGGCCACGAGTATTTCCACAACTGGACCGGTGACCGCGTCACCTGCCGCGACTGGTTCCAGCTCTCGCTCAAGGAAGGGCTGACGGTCTTTCGCGATCAGGAATTCAGCCAGGACCTGTGCGCCGAGGCATCGGCACGGGCCGTCAAGCGCATCGAGGACGTCCGTGTCCTTCGCAGCGTGCAGTTCCCGGAAGACGCCGGCCCCATGGCCCATCCGGTGCGGCCCGACAGCTACATCGAGATCAGCAACTTCTACACCGTCACCATCTACGAAAAGGGTGCGGAGGTGGTGCGCATGATGCAGACGCTGGTGGGGCGCGAAGGCTTCGCCGCCGGCATGAAGCTGTACTTCGAGCGGCACGACGGCCAGGCCGTGACTTGCGACGACTTCGCACAGGCCATCGCAGACGCCAACCCGCATTCCGACCTGACGCGCCTGCTGCCGCAGTTCAAGCGCTGGTACAGCCAGGCCGGCACGCCGCGCCTGAAGGCACGCGGCACCTACGATGCCGCCGAGCGTGTCTACACCCTGCACTTCGACCAGAGCTGCCCGCCCACGCCGGGCCAGTCGAACAAGGATCCGTTCGTCATTCCGGTGAACGTGGGCCTGATCGGTGCCAGCGGGCGTGAGCTGCTTGCGACGCAGACGCTGGTGGTCACGCAGGCTGGCGAGACCTTCGACTTCGCCGGCGTCGACGAAGAGCCCGTGCCTTCGATCCTGCGCGGATTCAGCGCGCCGGTGGTGCTGGAGTTCGACTACAGCGACGAACAGCTGCTGACGCTCCTAGCCCACGACACCGACCCCTTCAACCGCTGGGAAGCCGCGCAGCGGCTGGGTTTGCGCGCTGCCATGGCAGCGATCGATGCCGCGCCTGGCGCGGGAGCGCCTGTACTGAGCAATGACTTCATCGAGGCCATGCGCCGCGTCCTGACCGACACGTCGCTCGATGCCGCGTTCAAGGAACTGGTGCTCACGCTGCCGTCGGAAACCTACATCGCCGAGCAGTTGGAAACGGTGGATCCGCAGCGCGTGCATGCGGTGCGCGAAGCCATGCGTGCACGCCTGGCGACCGCGCTGCATGCCGAATGGCAGCAGGCCTTCGAGGACAACCGCGATACCGGCGCCTACTCGCCCGATCCGCGCTCGGCCGGTCGCCGCGCGCTGGCTGGCATGGCGTTGGTAAGCCTGTGCCTGGCCGCCCGCGAAAGCGGCGACACCGTCTGGCCTGGCAAGACGCTCCAGCGCTTCAAGGACGCGGGCAACATGACCGACCGCTTCAACGCCCTGCATGCGCTGGTGTCTTCCGGCCACGCCCTGGCGGCACAGGCGCTGGCCAGTTTCCATGCCATGTTCAAGGACGAGGCCCTGGTCATCGACAAGTGGTTCGCGCTGCAGGCGGGTGCGCCCGACCGCGGCGGCGACGTGCTGCCGCTGGTGCGCCAGTTGATGAAGCACCCCGACTTTTCCATCAAGAACCCGAACCGCGCGCGCAGCGTGATCTTCAGCTACTGCAGTGCCAACCCCGGGGCCTTCCACCGCCCCGACGCGGCCGGCTACGTGTTCTGGAGCGACCGCGTGATCGAGCTCGATGCCATCAACCCGCAGGTGGCGGCGCGACTGGCGCGCGGACTGGACCGCTGGAGCAAGCTGGTCGAGCCCTATCGCGGCGCGGCACGAGAAGCCATTGCCCGCATCGCCGCCCGCCCTGACCTGAGCAAGGACACGCTGGAAGTCGTCACCCGCGCCCTGCAAGGCTGACGCACCACAGCAACGAAGCTAAAGACACACCCATGTCAACCCAGAAGATTTCACTCACCCGCTACCTCGTCGAACAGCAGCGCAACGACGGCTCCATCCCGTCGCAGCTTCGCTTGCTGCTCGAAGTGGTGGCCCGCGCCTGCAAGGGCATCAGCCAATCGGTCAACAAGGGCGCCCTGGGCGGCGTGCTCGGCTCGGCGGAGTCCGAGAATGTGCAGGGCGAAGTCCAGAAGAAGCTGGACATCATCGCCAACGAGGTTTTGATCGAGGCCAACGAATGGGGCGGCCACCTCGCGGCCATGGCCAGCGAGGAAATGGACAGCATCCACCTCGTGCCCAATCGCTATCCACAGGGCGAATATCTGCTGCTGTTCGATCCGCTGGACGGCTCGTCGAACATCGACGTCAATGTCAGCATCGGCACCATCTTCAGCGTGCTGCGCAAACCGGAGGACAACGGCCAAGGCGTGCAGGAATCCGACTTCCTGCAGGCGGGCAGCCAGCAAGTGGCGGCCGGCTATTGCATCTACGGGCCGCAGACCACCCTGGTGCTGACCGTGGGCAACGGCGTGGCCATGTTCACGCTCGACCGCGAGCAAGGCTCGTTCGTGCTGACGCAGGAGCGCATCCAGATCCCGGCCGACACCAAGGAATTCGCCATCAACATGAGCAACCAGCGCCACTGGGCCGAGCCGGTGCAGCGCTACATCGGCGAATGCCTGGCCGGCAAGGAAGGCCCGCGCGGCAAGGACTTCAACATGCGCTGGATCGCCAGCATGGTGGCGGATGTGCACCGCATCCTGATGCGCGGCGGCGTGTTCATGTACCCGTGGGACAAGCGCGAGCCCGAAAAGGCCGGCAAGCTGCGCCTGATGTACGAGGCCAACCCCATGAGCTGGATCGTCGAGCAGGCCGGCGGGGCCGCCACCAACGGCCACCAGCGGATCCTGGACCTCAAGCCGGCCAAGCTTCACGAGCGCGTCGCGGTTTTTCTGGGATCGAAGAACGAAGTCGAGCGCGTCACCAGCTACCACGACGCAGCTTGAGGCTATAATTCGAGGCTTCGCCGGAATAGCTCAGTTGGTAGAGCAGCGCATTCGTAATGCGAAGGTCGGGGGTTCGACTCCTCTTTCCGGCACCAATTCAAGGCAAAAGGCCCCGTTGTCACCAGCGGGGCCTTTTGCTTTTTGGCAGGGCGCAAGTGCGGCAAGATCCTGCCCATGAAGTGGCTCAAGGCGCTGTGGTGGCTCTATGCCGTCCTGGGAGTGGTCTCTCTCCTGGTCATTCCTGCAAGTGCCTTCGGCTGGCTGGGACTCGCGCCGGACCCGATGGCCAGCGACTACGCGGTCTTGATGGCCCTGCCCTGGTCGCTGTTGCTCGGCGGTGTGGGCACCATCTCCATGGAGGCCGCGATGATGCTTCTGGGCGCGGGCATCACGATGAATCTGTTGCTGCTCGATCTGCTGATGCGATGGCTGCGGCGCTGACGGCCGCCCTCAGATCGCCAGGTACTGTTGCCGAAGCTCCTGGTTGTCGATCACTTCCTTCGCGGTGCCATCGAACACGATCTCGCCCATGTCAAGGATCAGCGCTCGGTCCGACAGGTGCAGGGCGGCAATCGCGTTCTGCTCCACGATGATGGTGGTAAAGCCCAACTGCTTGATCTGCTCCAGGATCTTCTCGATCTCGCGCACGATCACGGGGGCCAGCCCTTCGTAGGGCTCGTCGAGCAGCAGCAGCTTGACGTCGCGGGCCAAGGCCCGCGCCACCGCCAGCATCTGTTGCTCGCCCCCGGAAAGCGTCACTGCCTCCTGGCGGCGACGCTCGGCCAGACGCGGAAAATGCTCGTAGATCTGCTCGATCGGCCAACCCCGCGGCTCCTCGATCTGCGCCAGTTGCAAGTTCTCTTCCACGCTCAGGGCGGGAATGATGCGGCGGTCTTCCGGCACCAGACCCACGCCCAGGCGTGCCGCCTGCCAGGCGGCCATGGTGTGCAGCGGCTTGCCGCCCAGCCAGATCTCGCCGGCCTCGAGCTGCGGATCGGCCAGGCGCGCAATGGTGCGCAGTGTCGACGTCTTTCCAGCGCCATTGCGTCCCAGGAGAGCGACGATCTCGCCTTCGTGCACATCGAAGCTCACACCTTGCACCACGTAGCTTTCGCCGTAGTAGGCATGGATGTCCCGGCAGGAGAAGAAGGGCTGCGGTACGGCGGCAGGCGCCGTCGACGGGCTCAGGGCAGCCAGTGCGGAATCGTTCAAAGGTGTGCTCCTCCCAGATAGGCTTCCTGCACGCGCGGGTCGCCTCGGATGGCTTCGGGCTCGCCCTCGGCAATCACGGTACCTTGGGCCAGCACGCTGATGCGGTCGGCCAGCGAGAACACCACGTGCATGTCGTGTTCGATGATGATCTTGGTGACCTTGCCGCCACCGATGCGCTGCAGCAGGTCGATGGTGCTGTTGGTGTCGGCCCGCGACATGCCCGCCGTGGGCTCGTCGAGCAGCAACAGTAGCGGGTCCTGGACCAGGCACATGGCCAGTTCCAGCCGGCGCTTGTCGCCGCGCGACAGATTGCCGGCCTGAAGATGGCGCTTGTCGGCCAGTTCCACGTCTTCCAGCATGTGCAGTGCGCGATCGCGCAATTCATGCTGCTGGTCGGCACGGCTCCAGCCGTTGACCGCAAAGGCACCGTCGCGCCGCGCCAGCGCCGGAATGATCACGTTGTCCAGCAGGTTGAGTTCGGGAAAGATCTCCGGCGTCTGGAATACGCGCGCGACACCCGCCTGATTGATCTCGTGCGGGCTCAGCCCGATCAGCGAGCGGCCGGCGAAGGTGACGGAGCCCGAGTCGGGCGTGAGTCGGCCGACGAAACAATTGAGCAGCGTGGACTTGCCTGCGCCATTGGGGCCGATGATCGCGTGCACCCCGCCCTCCTCGACGGAGAGGTTGACATCGTTGAGTGCGCGCAATCCGGCGAAGTTCTTGCCGACGCCCTTGACGTGAAGAATGGCCATCGCTTCAGCCCTCCGTCACCGGTCGTACGCTTGACGCAGCGCCGCTGGACGTTGCCGATGAAGGCGGATGCGCCGCAGTGCGCCGCGCCTGGGCCTGGGCCGGACCGGCGGCCTGGAAGTGCGGTCGATGCCCCTTGCCGTGTCCCACGTGCCTGGGTCGCCGTCCATGGCGGATGCGCGCCCACACCCGGCGCACGCCTTCCATGATGCCGCCGGGCAGGAAGATCACCAGCACCATGAACAACACGCCCAGCGTCAGTTGCCAGCCGTCTCCCACGAAAAGGCCAGCCACCGCCACAACCGGCTTCTCGATGGCATCGGGCAAAAAGCCGAACACATGGTGCAACGTCTGCGCATTGAACGACGAGAAGATGTTCTCGAAGTACTTGATGAAGGCCGCGCCGATGACCGGACCGACCAGGGTACCGACGCCACCGAGGATGGTCATCAGCACAACCTCACCAGACGCGGTCCACTGCATGCGTTCGGCGCCGGCCAGCGGATCGGTCACGGCCAGCAACGCGCCGGCCAGGCCAGCGTAGGCGCCCGAGATCACGAAGGCTGCCAATGCATAGGGCCGGGTGTTCACGCCCGCGTACTTGAGCCTGTTCTGGTTCGACTTGATGGCTCGCAGCATGAGCCCGAAGGGCGAGCGCGCAATGTGCATGGCGATATAGAAGGCCACGATCAGCAGCACGGCGCAAAAGTAGAAGCCGCTGTAGCCGTACATCGGCAGCCCGAACAGCTCGGGCGATGGCAGCGCCGCTGGCGCCGGTCCGAACAGGCGATCGATCACGCGCGGATCGGAGCGCGCCAGCTGAAGTCCGGTTTCACCGTTGGTGATCGGCGTGAGCACCGAGTACGCCAGGTTGTAGGACATCTGGGCGAAGGCCAGCGTGAGGATCGAGAAGTAGATGCCCGATCGGCGCAGGCTCAGGTAGCCGATGAGCAGCGAGAACAGCGCCGCCATGGCCACGCCCAGTGCCACCGCCGGCAGCGCATTCATGCTCAGCAGCTTGAACGACCAGACGGCTGTGTACGAGCCCACGCCGAGGAAGGCCGCATGCCCGAACGACAGGTAGCCGGTCAGGCCGAACAGGATGTTGAACCCGATGGCGAAGATGCCGTAGATGGCGAACTTCTGCATCAGGTCCGGGTAGGCACCGCCGATGGGCCGCAGCCAAACCGGCATGGCCAGTATCGCGATGGCGAATGCCACCAGCAAGATCAGATCGCTGCGGCGCGAGACGCCGGCATCGGCGGGGCGAGAAGGCGCGAGTTCCATTCAATCCTCCATGACGCCCTTGCGCCCCAACAGTCCGCGCGGCCGCACCAGCAGGATGACGACGGCGACGAGGTAGATGATGATCTGGTCGATGCCCGGCACGATGTTCTTGACCTCGTTCATCGAGGCGAATGACTGCAAAACACCCAGCAGGAAGCCCGCCGCCACCGCGCCGGCCAGCGAGCCCATGCCGCCGACGACCACCACGACGAAGGACAGCACCAGGAAGTCCATGCCCATGTGGTAGTCGGGCGGCAGGATCGGCGTGTACATGACGCCGGCCATGCCCGCCACGATCACGGCAATGCCGAAGACGATGGTGAAGCGCCGCTCGATGTGGATGCCCAGCAGGCCCACTGTTTCGCGGTCGCGCATGCCGGCTCGCACCACCATGCCGAACGTGGTGAATCGCAGGAATGCGAAAACCAATGCGATCACCAGCAGCGAGAAGCAGAAGTACACCAGTCGCCACCACGGATACACCACGCTGTCGCCCAGGCCCAGCAGCGCCCCGACGTTGAGGCTGCCCGACACGATCTCGGGCGCCGCCTGCGGTATCGGGTTGGCGCCGAAGTACGCCTTGACCACCTCCTGCAGCACGATGGCCAGGCCGAAGGTGACCAGGATCTGATCGGCATGCGGCCGGCGGTAGAAATGGCGGATCAGGCCGCGCTCCAGCGCCACGCCCACGCCCCACATGATCGGGATGGCCAGCAGGATCGACAGCGGCACCGAGTAGTCGATGATCTTCATGCCGAAGTCGCCCCACCACAGCTTGAGGTAGGGAACGTCGGTGTAGCTGTCGAAGAAGGTGACGCTCGGATCCTTGATGTGGGCCGACAGCGTGAGGATCTTCTGCAGCGTCACCGCGCAAAAGGCCCCGAGCATGAACAGCGCCCCGTGCGCGAAGTTCACCACGCCCAGCGTGCCGAAGATCAGTGTCAGCCCCAGGGCGATGAGCGCGTAAGCGCCGCCCTTGTCCAGGCCGTTGAGCAGTTGCAGGAAGAAAGCGTCCATCGCAGTCGCATCGATGCGCCACGCCCGCCGTGCTGCACCGCCCGCAGGCTGGCGCAGCGCCCTGCGGGCGCCGCGTGTCTGTCAGGAAAGAACGGCCGGCCCGAGGTTGCCGCCGAACATGGTCGGGTCGTAGTCGACCTGGGCGCGAGGCACCACCTGCACCACTTCGAGCAGGTCGAACTTGTTGGCTGGCTTTTCCTTGCCGCGCACCACCAGCACGTCCTTCATGCACTGATGATCGGCAGCGCGATATTCGGTCGGGCCGTTGCCCATGCCATCGAACTTGAAGCCCTCCAGCGCCTTGATGACTTCAGGCGGGTAGAACGTGCCGGCCATCTCGCAGGCGTTGGCATACAGCAGCGCCTGCACGTAGCACGTATGCGCGGCTTGCGACGGTGGCTGGCCGTAGGCCTGGCCGAAGGACTTCGAGAAGTTCTTGCTAGCCTCGTCGGGCAGCTTCCAGTCCCAGTTGGCCGTGCCCAGGATGCCCTTGATGGCATCGCCCGCGCCCTGCGCCATCAGTTCGGAGAACAGCGGCACGACGACCTCGAACTTCTTGCCGTTGGCCATCTTGTCGCGCAGGCCGAACTGCACCGCCTGTGTGAGCGAGTTGATCATGTCCTTGCCGTAGTGGTTCAGGATCAGCACGTCCGCGCCCGAATTGAGCACCGGCGTGATGTACTGCGAGAAGTCACCCGCGCCGAGCGGCGTGCGCACGGCGGCCACCGTCTTCCACCCCAGCGCCTCGGTGGAGTTCTTCATCGACTCCTCCTGCGTCCAGCCCCAGGTGTAGTCGGCCGTCAAGTGATAGGCCTTGCGGTCCTTGCCGTACTCCTTGGCCAGCACCGGGCCCAGTGCCTTGCCCGACATGTAGGCGTTGAAGAAGTGACGGAAGCCGTAGCGGCGCCGATCCTTGCCGGTGGTGTCGTTGGAGTGCGTCAGGCCGCACATGTAGATCACGCCCATCTCCTGCGCCAGCGACTGGATCGCCACTGCCACGCCGGAAGACGACGATCCGCTGTACATGATCACACCGTCTTTTTCGATCATGCGCTTGACCGCTGCGCGGGCCGCGTCGGACTTGGTCTGCGTGTCGCCCGTCACGTACTCGACCTTCTTGCCCAGAATGCCGTTGCCCTTCAGGGACAGCGGCTTCATCGTCTTGAGCATGCCGCCGTCACCCTCGCCGTTGAGGTGCTTGACGGCCAGCTGGAACGCCTTGAGCTCGTCCGCGCCCTCGTCGGCATAGGGGCCCGTCAGCGGCACCGTGAAGCCCAGCTTGACCGTCTTTGTCTTGGAAGGGTCGTTGCGGAAGTCCGCCGCCCAGGCGTTGCGCATGAAGAAGGTCGGCGCTGCCAAGCCGGCGCCGGCGATGGCCGCGCTCTTGAGCAACTGGCGGCGGATGATGCTGTCGATGTCCATGGCATGTGTCTCCTGTGCGTGTGGTTGCGAGAGGGACTTGACCCCTCGGCAGGTTGCCCCTGCCTTCCGACACAGTTACACACATGTGTCAATAGTTCAATAACTCATTGATCTGAAAAGGAATTTCTGTCAATTTAGAAGCCTCGCCGCCTGTCAATCCGTCAATCATTGACATTGCGGCGCAGCAGAACCAAGGGTTGGCACGGAGCCAACGATAGGAAGACCATGGCACGCATGCTGATCGGCACCAAGGTGCGCGAACAACGCAAGGCAAGTGGATTCACACAGGCCGCACTGGCCGAGCGTGTGGGCATTTCAGCCTCGTACCTCAACCTCATCGAAGGAAACCGTCGCAACATCGCCGGCGCACTGCTCAAGCGCATTGCAGATGCGCTCGCCCTGCCCGTCGAACGATTGGATGGCGCCGCCGAGCGGCGCCTTGCCGACGAACTGAGGGAGTTGTCGTCCCTGCCGCTGCTGGCGCCGCTGGGCCTGGGGCATGACGGCGCCGAGGAACTGGCCGCGCGCCAACCCGACTGGGCGCGCGCCGTGGTCAACCTGCACCGCGCCTTCGTCGATCGGGGCGAAGCCGTGAATGCGCTGTCGGACCGGCTGCACCTGGACCCCATGCTTCGCGATTCGGTGCACACGCTGATCACGCACGTGGCCGCCATCCGGTCGGCCGCCGAGATCCTGGAAAGCGATGACCGGCTCGAACTGGCTGATCGACAGCGGTTCGTCTCGATCGTGGCCGGCGACAGCCGCCGACTTTCTTCCGTGTCCCAGACGCTCGCGAGCTTCTTCACCCGCGCGCAGGCGCACACCCGCTCGCTCTCGCCGGCAGAGGAAGTCGACGACTTCGTTGCCGCGCACGACAACCACTTTCCGACGCTCGAAGCCGTTGCCGAATCCCTGCGGCGCGAGGCGCGACTACAGCCCGGCCAGGAGGGGGCGCGGCTGGCCGCCTGGCTGAGCAAGACGCACGACGTGCGTGTGGTGCTGGAGGACGCACCCGGCAGCGGCAAGCATGCCGCAGGGTTCGATCCCGAAGCACGCACCGTCACGCTGGGCGCCTTTTCCAGCGGGTCGAGCCGCCGCTTCCTGCTCGCCCGCACGGCCGCGCTCCTCGGCGCACAGGTGCCCATCCAGGCCATCGTCGACCAGGCGCCCGAGCTCGCCACCGATACGGCACGCGAACGGGCATGCATCGCGCTGGCGGCCTACGTCGCCGCGGCGGTGCTGATGCCCTACGAAGATTTCCGTACCTTCGCCACGTCGACCCGGCACGACATCGATCGCCTGTGCAGACGCTTTCGCTGCAGCTTCGAACAGGCAGCGCACCGCTTGACGACGTTGCGGCGACCCGGCGCCGAAGGTCTGCGCTTCGGCTTCCTGCGCGCCAACGCCGCCGGCCACGTGAGCAAGCGCTTCGCGCTGCCGAACCTGACGCTGCCACGACACGGCGCCGCCTGCCCCCTGTGGCCGGTGCACGGCGCATTCCAGACGCCCGGCAGCGACCTGCGTGCCATGGTGGAGTTTCCGGGGGGGGAACGCTTCCTGATGATGGCGCGGGCCATCGACAAGGACACCCCCCGGGGGCCGTTGCCGCGCCGCCTGCTGTCGGTCATGCTCGTCTGCGACGCCCTGCACGCCGATGCGCTGGCCAGCGCCGACGGGCTGGACTGCTCGAGTCATGCACCGCACCTGCCGGTCGGCCACGGCTGCCGCATCTGCCCACGGGCCGACTGCGCGTGGAGGCAGGAGGCCCCGATCGTGGACGCCGGACACAAGGTGGCTGCACGCGATGTCCACTAGGGCAATTCGCAGTCAACACGGCGCCCGGCGGGCTCTAAACTGAAAGCCGAACGTGAATGCAGGGAGGCAAAGCTGCGCACGGCGGGAAACGACAACACCGCGACAGCGCCGGCAATCAGGCCGGGCAACGCCGTGCACGAAGGAGACCACTTGGGCTTGCGTGTCCTGATTGCCGAGGACGAGGTGAACATCGTCGAGTCGCTCGACTTCATCCTGCGCCGCGAAGGCTATGACGTTGACAGCGTCGGTGACGGTGAAGCAGCGCTCGCGGCCATGCGCCATAGCAATCCGCCGAACGCACTCATCCTCGACGTGATGCTGCCGCAGCGCAACGGCTTCGAAGTGCTCAAGGCGCTCAAGGGCGATGCGCGGCTGGCCCACATCCCGGTCTTGATCCTGACGGCGAAGGCGCAGGCGCACGACCGCGAACAAGCGACCGCGATGGGCGCCGACGCCTACATCACCAAGCCCTTTTCCAATCGCGAGCTGCTCGAGGTGGTGGGCCGGCTGGTCGGCCGTTGACGGCATGGAACGGCGCACGCCCTCGCCGCGCGCACGCAATCTGGCGGCCTTGCTGCCCGTCGTCGGACTGCTGTTGCTCACGCCGCCGCTGGTGACGCTCTTCACTGGGCGCATGCTTTTCGGCATCCCTCTGATCGTGCTGTACCTGTTCGGCATCTGGGGCGTGCTCGTGCTTGCGGCGGGTGTGCTGTCGACCCGCTTGCGGGACTCGCCCCCACCCGAAGGCGCGCAACAGCCGCAGGGCGAGCCGCCCGTCGACAGCGCACCGCCCGTCGCACGACGGCCGTGATCGCCGCCAACGTCGTTCTCACCACCGCGCTGCTCTATGTGGCGCTGCTGTTCGTCGTGGCCTTCGTCGGCGACCGCCGCGCGCGGCGCGACCAGTTCGGCTGGTTGCGGTCGCCGGTGGTCTACACCTTGTCCACCTCCATCTATTGCACGTCCTGGACTTTCTACGGGGCCGTCGGGACGGCGGCGCGCAGCGGCCTCGAGTTCGCGACCATCTACCTCGGCCCGACGCTCGTCTTCGTCGGTTGGTGGTGTCTCTTGCGGAAGATGGTACGCATCGGCCAGTTGCACCGCATCACATCCATCGCGGACATGATCTCCTCGCGCTTCGGCAAGAGCGCCTGGATCGCGGCACTGGTCACACTGATCGCGGTGGCCGCCTCCACGCCCTACATCGCGCTGCAGCTCAAGGCGATGACCAACAGCTTCCAGGTCATCAGCGGCTCCGGCCCGGAGGCGCTGCAGGGGATTCCGGCCACACGGCCCAACTTCCAACTGGCCTTCTGGATCGCCGCCGGCATGGCGCTGTTCACCATACTCTTCGGCACGCGCAACATCGACGCCAACGAGCGGCACCACGGCGTGGTGGCGGCGATCGCGCTGGAGGCCATCGTCAAGCTGCTCGCGCTGGTGGTCGTGGGACTGCTGGTGGTGGTGGGCATTGCCGGCGGCCCGGCCGAGGTCTTCGCGCGGATGCCTCCTGGCATGCTCCGAGAAGACCAGGTCTTCGGCGCGCGGTGGATCACGCTCACCTTCCTGGCGGGCGCCGCGATCATCTGCCTGCCGCGCCAGTTCCAGGTGACGGTGGTCGAGGCCACCAATGAAGACCACCTGCGCACCGCCTCGTGGCTGTTTCCGCTGTACATGCTGCTGCTGACGCTGTTCGTGCTGCCGATCGCTATCGGCGGGCTTCACTGGCTGCCGGCCGGCGCCAACCCCGACATGTTCGTCATCACGCTGCCCATCTGGGCCGAACATCATGGCGTAGCGCTGCTGGCATTCCTTGGCGGCTTCTCCTCGGCCACCTCGATGGTGATCGTGGCGTGCATCGCGCTGTCGACCATGATGTCCAACCACATCCTGCTGCCGATCGCGCTGCGGCTGCCTTGGTTTCCACTGCGGGCCAGCGGTGAGGTGCGTCGCTTCCTGCTGGGCTCGCGGCGCCTGTCCATCTGCTTCATCCTTGCGCTGGCCTTCCTGTACTTCCGGCTGTCGGGCAAAGGTGACGCGCTAGCTTCCATCGGCGTGATCGCCTTTGCCGGCGCGGCGCAACTGCTGCCCAGCCTGGTGGGCGGCCTGTTCTGGCGGCGTGCCACCGCTCGCGGCGCCATGGCGGGCCTGCTGGCGGGTGTGGCGGTGTGGGCCTACACGCTGTTCCTGCCGAGCTTCAAGGGTGCCTTCTTCCTCAGCGCAGCAGACCTGGCGCAGGGTCCCTGGGGGATCTCGCTGCTGCGGCCCTACGCCCTCTTCGGACTGACGGGCCTCGACCCGCTGGTGCATTCGGTGTTCTGGAGCATGCTGCTCAATACCGGTCTGTTCGTGATCGTCTCGGCGCTGGGCGAGCCCAAGCCGCTGGAGCACCTGCAGGGCAGCCTGTTCGTGGATGTCTTTCGACACCAGGGCGTCGATACCTCGCGCGTGGTCACCCGCTCGGCCGCCGCCTATGACCTCAACGTGCTGGCCCAGCGCCTGATCGGCGTGAACGAGGCGCGAGCGCTCTTCGCCGGCCGCGAACGCACCGCCCACGACCTGCAGCCCCATCACCCGATGGCCGACGACGCGATCATCACCGAACTGGAGCGCAAGCTGGCGGGCAGCGTGGGTGCGGCGACGGCGCGCGCCATGGTCTCGCAGGTCGTGACCGGCGAGACCATCAGCCTGAACGAGTTGGTGAAGATTGCCGACGAGACGCAGCGCGTGCGCGACTACAGCGCCAAGCTCGAAGCTCAATCGCGCCAATTGGCCGCCACCGCCGGCGAATTGCAGGCAGCCAACGAACGGCTTCGCCGCCTGGACAGCCAGAAGGACGACTTCCTCAGCCAGGTAAGCCACGAGGTGCGCACGCCGATGACGTCGATCCGTTCGTTCTCCGAGATCCTGCTCGACACTCGCGAGCCCGATCCGCAGCAGGCCCAGCGCTTCCTTCGCATCATCCACGACGAGAGCATCCGCATGACGCGGTTGCTCGACGGCATCCTCGACCTGAGCGTGCTCGAGGGTTCCGACGCCCAATGGCAGCTGCGGCCGGTCGCACCGCGCGAAGCGCTGTCCAACGCACTGGCTGTTTGCGAGGGCCTGGTGGCTGCAGGCGGCGTCCGCCTTCAGGATCACAGCCGCCTCGAAGGCGTTCAGGTGATGGCCGACGCCGATCGCTTGAGCCAGGTGTTCATCAACCTGATCTCGAACGCCATCAAGCACAACACGAATCCGGCGCCTGAGGTGCGCATCGTCAGCGCCGTGCACGAGGGCATGCTGGACGTGATGGTGCAGGACAACGGCCCGGGCCTGCGCGCCGATGAACGGGATCGCCTGTTCCAGAAGTTCTCGCGTGGCTGGACACAGACCTACAGCGCATCGCAGGGCGCGGGCCTCGGGCTGGCAATCAGCTGGCAGATCATGCGTCGCATGGGTGGCAGCCTGGCGCTGGTCGACAGTGCCTCCGGGGCGTGGTTCCGCGTTCGGCTTCCGATCCGGGTCACCGGGTGAGCCGGTACGTCACTCGATGCGTATGGCGCGCACACCGGCGTGGTGCAGACACTCGCGCAGGATCAGCAGGTATGCGGCCTGCCGGGCATCCAGGGGAACAGCCCCCGCCCAGCTTCCAAGCGCCGATGCGCGGGCCATGGCATTGAAGAGGCGCTCCACATCGTCAATGGTCGCAACGCCCGGCGGAGTAAAGCCCAGCGCATTGATCGCCAACTCGCGTGCCGCTTCGTCCCGCGTGCGCCAGACGGCTGGAGACGGCAGTTTCTGCAGCACCGGCATGAGCGCGTCCTCGACAACGGCAATGGCCTCTTCGATCTCGATCTCTGCCGGCGGATTGCGCCGGAAGCCACCGGCCCCCATGCGGCGCGTACCCAACGTGATCTCCACGTCGTCGCCGGCGACGCACGTGAAGCGCATGTCCTGTTCGGAGATTTCGAGCCGGATCGCGGGCGTCGGATCGTCGGCCATGACCATCAAGCCAGCAACCGATTCACGATCAGCGACCAGTGAGCCGGCTCCACCGGCGTGATCGACAGCCGGTTTCCGCGCCGCAGGACCACCATATCGGCCAGCTCCGGTGTGGCGCGCATCTCGGGCAGCGACAGCATGCGCGTCTTGCGCAGGGCCTTGACGTCCAGAAGCAGCCAGCGCGGTTCTTCCGGCTTCGAATCGCTGTCGTAGTAGGGCGACGAAGGGTCGAACTGGGTCGGATCGGGACGCGTGCCCGACGCGATCTCCGCCACGCCGTAGATGCCCGGCTGCGGGCAGCTGGAGTGATAGAACAGCACACCGTCACCCACCTGCATCTGGTCGCGCATGAAGTTGCGCGCCTGGTAGCTGCGCACGCCGGTCCAGGGCACGGTGGAATCGGGTGCAGCCAACGCGTCGTCGATCGAGCATTCGTCGGGCTCGGACTTCATCAGCCAGTAACGGGGCATGGCGAAACCTCAGGGTGCTTGCGTGAACGGGGGAGCAACGATGGTCGCATAAGGCCGGGCACTTGCGTAGCCCTGCGCGGGTGATCCGGCGCATGTACACGCCCTGTGCAGTCGCCCGCAGGGCGCTACTCCTTGACCGAACCCGTCAGCCCCGAGACGTAGTACTCGACGAAGAAGGAATAGACGAACGCCACCGGCAGCGAGCCCATCAGCGCGCCGGCCATCAGTGGCCCCCAGTGGTACACGTCGCCTTCCACGAGCTCCGTCACCACGCCCACCGGCACTGTCTTGTTTTCGGACGACGAGACGAAGGTCAGCGCATAGATGAACTCGTTCCACGACAGCGTGAAGGCGAAGATGCCGGCGGAGATCAACCCCGGCACCGCCAGCGGAAGGATGATCTTGATGAGGATCTGCCAGCGCGTGGCGCCGTCGATCAGCGCGCACTCTTCCAGCTCGAAGGGGATCGAGCGAAAGTAGCCCATCAGCAGCCAGGTCGCGAACGGAATGAGAAAGGTGGGATAGGTGAGGATCAGCGCCCACCGCGAATCGAACAGGCCCAGGTTGACCACGATCGACGCCAGCGGAATGAACAGGATCGACGGCGGCACCAGGTAGGCCAAAAAGATCGCGCCGCCCGAAGGCTTGGCGCCGGTGAATCGCAGCCGCTCGATGGCATAGGCCGCCAGGACCGCGCACGCCAGCGAGATGAACGTTGACACGACCGAGACGACGATGGTGTTCCACAACCACGCCGGGTACTCGGTGTGGAAGAACAGCTTCTCGAAGTGCGCGAGCGTGGGCGCCATGATCCAGAACGGATTGCCGTCGCGCGACAGCAGTTCGTTGTCTGGCTTGAACGATGTCACGCCCATCCAGTAGAACGGGAACAACAGAATGAACACGAAGGCGGCCATCGGGATGTACAGCGTCACCCACCGCCGCGGCATGGACTGCAGGAAGTCCATGCCCTTGCTTTCGTCCTTGCCCTCTTTCACTTGTCGCCCCCTTGCTGCCAGGCACGGCGCTGAAGGCCGAAGTAGCTGAACATGATGGCCGCCAGCAGGAACGGCACCATCATCGTCGCGATGGCGGCCCCTTCGGCCAGCGCCCCGCCCGAAATGGCGCGCTGGAAAGCCAATGTGGCCATGAGGTGCGTGGCATTGAGCGGGCCGCCGCGCGTGAGCACGTAGATCAGCTGGAAGTCGGTGAAGGTGAACAGCACCGAGAACGTCATCACCACCGCGATGATCGGCGACAGCAGCGGCAGCGTGATGTGGCGGAACTGCTGCCACGGCGTCGCGCCGTCGATGGCCGAAGCCTCGTAGTACGACGGCGAGATGGTCTGCAGCCCCGCCAGCAGCGAGATCGCCACGAAGGGAATGCCGCGCCAGACGTTGGCGATGATGGTGGAGATGCGGGCGTTCCACGGATCGCCCAGGAAATCGATGTAGTGGTCGATCAGCCCCAGCTTGACCAACGCCCAGCTGATGATCGAGAACTGGGCGTCGTAGATCCACCAGAAGGCAATGGCCGACAGCGCCGTCGGCACGATCCAGGGCAGCAGCACCACGGCGCGGAAGAAGCTCTGGAACGGCAGTCGCTTGTTGAGCAGCAGCGCCAGCCAAAGGCCCAGCCCGAACTTCGCGATGCTGGCGATCACCGTGTAGAAGATCGTGTTGAACAACGCCAGTTGCGTGACGCTGTCGCCCGCCAGGAAGACGAAGTTCTCGAGCCCGATCCATTCGCCGGCCCGGCCGATCTTGGTGTCGGTAAAGCCAAGCCAGGTGCCCAGCCCGAGCGGATAGGTCAGGAACAGCAGCAGCAGCACCGCCGCCGGCACCATGAACGCCCAGCCCAGCGCGTTGCGGCTGTTCTGGAAGCGCTGCATGAGGCTCATCCGCGGCGGGGCATCCGCTTGCGCAGCCGCAGCCCGGCCCATCGTCTCAACAACAACCTTGCTCAAGATCTACTCCTGCAAGTCCGACAACCCGACCCTTCTGTCTCCGTCGCCCGGCGAAGGCGAGGCACTTCGCGGCTCCCGCGCAACTGGATTTGCCAGGCAAACGCAGCGAGACGGATCGGGGGTGCTGCGATCACACCTTGTAGTAGCGCTCGGCGCGCTTCTGGGCGCGCTCCATCGCCTCCTGTGGCGTCTTGGATCCGCTGATGGCCTCTGCCACCATGTTGGCGACGATGAAGTCGGCGCCGGCACCCGCCGAGGCATACCCCAGCTTGCCGGCGTAGCCGGTGGGGCGCATGTTCTTCACGCAGTCGCGATAGGCCATGTGCTTGGGATCGGAGGTCCAGATCGGGCAGCTTTCATAGGCTGCCAGCGGTTGCGCAACGTACCCGCCGCCGCCGATGAGCCACTTGTCGAACTGCTCGCGCTCCATCATGAAGCGCAGGAACTCCTTGGCCGCATTCGGGTACTTGGTGTACTTCATCACCATCTGGTTGAAGAACAGGTGCGACTCCGTCGGCACGCCCACCGGCCCGATCGGGAACGGCGCGTGGAAGATGTCGGCCGCCATTTCCTTGATCTTCGGGTCCTGCGAGTTCTTGGCCGCGTAGTAGATCGATATGCCGTTGTTGGTCACCGCGATCTGGCCGTCGAGGAACGCCTTGTTGTTGTTCGGGTCAAGCCACGACAGCGTGCCCGGGATGAAGTTGGGATAGAGCTGCTTGCCGTATTCCAGCGCCTTGAGGGTTTCGGGGCTGTTGATCACGACCTTGTTGCTCTTGTCGACCAGCTGGCCGCCATGCGACCACATCAACCAGTTGGTCCACAGGCTGTCGCCTGTCGCGTTGCCCAGTGCATAGCCGCCAGGCGTGCCCTTGTCCTTGAGCGCCTTGTGCAGGGCGAGGAACCCGGCCGTGTCCTTGGGAAACTCCTTGAAGCCGGCTGCCTCCACCATGCTCTTGCGATACACGATCATCGAACCGGCAGCGCCAAGGCCCAGGCCGATCCACTTCTTGCCGTCAGGCCGCAGATATTGCTGCACGGCCGGGTACCAGCCGCCGTACTTCTTGCCCAGGTACTCCGCCAGATCGGTGACGTCGAGCAGCTTGTCCGGATAGAGGTTGGCATCGTCGTTGGTCGACAGGATGATGTCCGGGCCGGCGCCGGTGTTGGCCGCCACCGCCGCCTTCGGACGCACGTCTTCCCAGCCTTCGTTGTCCACGCGCACCTCGACGCCCGTCTTCTCGGTGAACGCCTTCACGTTCGCCATGTAGGCATCGATGTCACCCTGAACGAATCGACTCCAGCGCAGCACGCGAAGCTTGGCGCCTTTTTCCGGCTTGAAGGTCAGCGCGGACTGGGCGTTGGCGGACGTGGCGAACATTGCCCCGCCCACGCCGAGCGACGCGGCCGCTGCCATGCCGGCGGAACCCTCCAGAAACTTGCGGCGATTGAACTCGTTCATTCGTGTCTCCTGTTTCGTGTGTTGAACTACTACTTCCCGGAACCTTCGAAAGACAAGGGGGTGCTGGAATCAGGCCACCAGCCGCTGGCCAGTGGCCGCATCGAACAGATGCGCGCGCTGCAGATCGGGCTGCAGATGGATGACGGTGCCGGGCGCAAAGGCATGGCGCTCACGGAACACGGCTGAAAGCTCGGTGCCGGCATGGCGGCAGGCCACGAAGGTGTCCATGCCGGTCGGCTCGAGCACCGCCACCTGCGCCGGTATGCCCTCGGCGCCAGCCAGCATGAGGTGTTCCGGCCGAGTGCCGTAGACGACCGGCTGGCCATCCTGCCCGCCCGCGTTGCGCGGCGCGGCAAGCCGCGTACCGTCGCTCAGCTCGACATGTGCCTGCCCACCGCTCGTGCGCAGCACACCGGGCAGGAAGTTCATCGCCGGCGAACCGATGAAACCCGCCACGAACTGGTTGGCCGGATGGTCGTAGAGCGACAGCGGGTCGCCGGTCTGCTCGATCCGCCCGTCGCGCATCACCACGATCTGGTCTCCCATCGTCATCGCCTCGATCTGATCGTGCGTCACGTAGATCGACGTCGTGCCAAGGCGCTGGTGCAGTTCCTTGATCTCGCTGCGCATGGCCACGCGAAGCTTGGCGTCCAGGTTGGACAGCGGCTCGTCGAACAGGAAGACCTGTGGATCGCGCACGATGGCACGGCCCATCGCCACCCGCTGGCGCTGTCCGCCAGACAGCTGCCGTGGATAGCGCGCGAGCAGCGGCGACAGTGCAAGGATCTCGGCCGCACGGCCTACCTTGGCTTCGATGGTGGCCTTGTCCGCCTTGGCCAGCGCCAGCGAGAAGGCCATGTTCTCGCGCACCGTCATGTGCGGATACAGCGCGTAGTTCTGGAAGACCATCGCGATGTCGCGCTGCTTGGGCGGCAAGTCGTTCACGCGGCGCTCGCCGATCAGGATGTCGCCACCGTTGATCTCCTCGAGCCCCGCTATGAGCCGCAGCAGGGTGGACTTGCCACAGCCCGATGGACCGACCAGGACGGTGAACGAGCCGTCCGGGATGTCGATGTCGACGCCATGCAGGATCGGCACTTCGCCAAAGCGCTTCTTGACCGACCGGATCGTGACACTTGCCATGCGATGCAATCTCCAGGAAAACCAGAAAGCGGTTTCACCCACGGGGAAGCCGCACCGGCCCCCGTTCGATGCGAGGCAGTATCCGCACTGGTCAGGCCACTTGCCATCCGGGCAAACCAATACGTGTCAACCCTGAGAAATTTGTATGATGACCTGATTACCGTGCTCCAAACGCCCCGAAATCCACCGCCCGCCGTACTGTCGCCGCTGCCCTTGCGGCAACCGGCAGACCGCCTCTCCGACCGTCTGGCGCAGCGCCTGGCCGGCCTGATCGAATCCGGCAAGCTGGCGCCGGGCGAGCGGCTGCCCACCGAGCAGCAGTTGGCTACGGCGCACGGCGTGTCGCGCACCGTGGTGCGCGAGGCGGTTCACCAACTCAAGTCACGCTCGCTCGTCTCTGCCCGGCAGGGCTCCGGCGTCTATGTGATGGCCGCGCCCAGCAACCTGCCGCTGGCGTTCGATCCCAGCGTTCTCGATTCGGTCGAGGCGGTGGTGCACGTGGTGGAGGTTCGCCGCGTGCTCGAGGGCGAGATCGCCGCGCTGGCCGCCGAGCGAGCCACGCGCGCCCAGGTGGCGGCGATCCGCCGCGCGCTCAAGGCCATCGACGCGGCGGTGGCGCAGGGCAGCGACGGCGTGGCCGAAGACCTGGCCTTTCATCGCGCCATCGGCGAGGCCAGCGGCAATCCGCAGTTCGGCCTGCTGCTGGGCTTTCTCGAACAGTACCTGCGCGAGGGCATGCGCATCACGCGCGGCAACGAAGCACGCCGGCTCGATTTCATGCAGGAAGTGCAGCTAGAGCATCGCGCCATCGTCGACGCCATTGCAGCGCGCGACCCCGACGCGGCTCGCGCGAGCGCCCTGCGCCACATCGGCCGCGGCCGTCAGCGCCTGGTCGAAGGCGGCGTGCTGACGCCGGCCCCCGCCCCCCGATCCCCGGCTCGCGCACGCCCGGCCGTGCGCGCCGACCGACAATCCAAGCGAATCAAGGAGAACACCCGATGAAACTCATGATCACAGGCGGCGGCGGCTTCGTCGGCGCAAGGCTGGCCAGGGCCCTGCTGGCGCGCGGCGAGCTGACAGGCCGGCGCATCGAACGCATGGTGCTGACCGACATCGCGCCGCCACCGGCCGATCTGCTGGCCGACCCGCGCGTGGAAGCGCGCACCGGCCCGCTGCTTTCGCAGACCGAAGCGCTCAAGACCGAAGCCTTCGATGGCATCTTTCACCTGGCGTCCGCCGTATCGGGCGAATGCGAAGCCGATTTCCAGCTCGGCCTGACCTCCAACCTCGACAGCACGCGTGCCGTGCTCGACGCGCTGCGCGCCCGCACCGAGGCCGGCGGCACGCCGACGCGGCTGGTCTTCTCCAGCTCGATCGCGGTATTCGGGCCCGATCCGGCCGTGGCCTTCCCCAAGGTGGTGGCAGACGACACGCTCCCGACGCCGCAGACTTCCTACGGCACGCAGAAGCTCATCTGCGAGCACCTGATCGCCGACTACACGCGCAAGGGCTACATCGATGGCCGCGCCGCTCGCCTGATGACCGTCACGGTCCGCCCAGGCCGGCCCAACGGCGCGGCGTCTTCGTTCTTCAGCGGCATCATCCGTGAGCCGCTGGCAGGCGTCGAAGCCATCTGCCCGGTCTCGCCCGATGTCTCGCATCCCATGTCGTCGCCCGCGCACACGGTCGACGGCCTGATTGCCGTGTACGAAGCCACGCGCGAAGCCTTCTGCGGCCGCACCGCCCTGAACCTGCCGGCGCTCAACATCCGTGTCGCCGACATGCTCGATGCACTGGAAGAAGTGGCTGGCAGCGCGGTGCGGGCGCGCGTGAAATTCGAGCGCGACGAGCGCATCGCCAACATCGTCGCCAACTGGCCCACCGGTGCATCCGGCGCGCGCGCGGAGCGCCTGGGGCTCAAGCCGCACAAGACCTTCGCGGAGATCATTCGCCAGTACATCGACGATTGCCGCGCCCTGCCCAACGCCGACCAGACCCTCAAGGGACTGAACTGACGCCCACCACAGCTCCAAAGCACGCCCCAAACCGCCCAAGACATCCGACCGCCATGAAGAAAACCGCCAGCACCAAGTCACGGCCCGCCAATGCAGCCGGGAAGAAGAGCAAGAGCGCCAAGGCCGGCCAGCGCTTTCGCTCCCAAGCCTGGTTCGACAATCCGGCCAATGCCGACATGACCGCGCTCTACATCGAGCGCACGATGAACTTCGGCCTGGGCCTGGAAGAACTGCAATCGGGCCGGCCGATCATCGGGATTGCGCAATCGGGTTCCGACATCGCACCCTGCAACCGGCACCACCTGGTGCTGGCCGAGCGCATGCGCGAAGGCATCCGCGACGCCGGCGGCATCGCCTTCGAGTTTCCGCTGCACCCCATCCAGGAGACCTGCAAGCGCCCCACCGCCTCGCTGGACCGCAACCTTCAGTACCTCTCGCTGGTGGAGGTGCTCTATGGCTACCCGATCGACGGCGTGGTGCTGACCACCGGCTGCGACAAGACCACGCCGGCGCAGATCATGGCCGCGGCCACGGTCGACATTCCGGCCATCGCGCTCAATTCAGGGCCGATGCTCAATGGCTGGTACGAAGGCCAGCGGACCGGCTCGGGCACGATCGTGTGGCGGGCGCGCGAGATGATGGCGGCCGGCGAGATCGGCTACGAAGGCTTTCTGAAGCTGGTGGCCTCTTCGGCGCCATCGACCGGCCACTGCAACACGATGGGGACGGCCAGCACCATGAACGCGCTGGCCGAAGCGCTGGGCATGACGCTGCCAGGCAGCGCCGCCATCCCCGCGCCCTATCGCGACCGCCAGGAGATGGCCTACATGACGGGCAAGCGCATCGTCGAGATGGTGCGCGAGAACCTCAAGCCGTCCGACATCCTGACGCGTGCGGCCTTCGAGAACGCCATCATCGTCAACTCCGCCATCGGCGGATCGACCAACGCGCCCATTCACCTCAATGCCATCGCCCGCCACATCGGCGTGCCGCTGTCCAACGCCGATTGGGAAAAGCTCGGCTACAAGGTGCCCCTGCTGGTCAACCTGCAGCCGGCCGGCGAATACCTGGGCGAGGATTTCTACCGCGCCGGTGGCGTGCCCGCGGTCGTTGCCGAACTGGTGGCCAAGGGCAAGATCCAGCCCGCCCTCACCGTCAACGGAAAGACGCTCATCGAGAACTGCGAAGGGCATTTCGCGAGCGACCGCAAGGTCATCCTGCCCTACAACAAGCCGCTCAAGAAAGACGCCGGCTTCCTCAACTTCAGCGGCAACCTGTTCGACTCGGCCATCATGAAGACGAGCGTGATCACGCCCGAATTCCGCCAGCGCTACCTCGAGAATCCGGCCGACCCCATGGCCTTCGAAGGCCGCGCGGTGGTGTTCGACGGGCCGGAGGACTATCACAAGCGCATCGACGATCCCAAGCTCAAGATCGATGCGCATTGCGTGCTCTTCATGCGCGGCGTCGGCCCCATCGGCTATCCCGGTGCGGCCGAGGTGGTGAACATGCGTCCGCCGGCCTACCTGCTCAAGAAGGGCATCACTGCCCTGCCCTGCATCGGTGATGGCCGGCAGTCGGGCACATCGGGCTCGCCGTCCATTCTCAACGCCTCGCCCGAAGCCGCCACCGGCGGCGGCCTGGCACTGCTCAAGACCGGCGACCGCGTGCGCTTCGACCTGAAGAAGCGCAGCGCCAACATGCTGGTGCCCGATGAGGAACTCGCACGCCGCCGTACCGAACTGGAAAAGGCCGGCGGCTATGCCTACCCGCCCAGCCAGACGCCCTGGCAGGAGATCCAGCGCGGCATGGTGGACGAACTCTCCAACGGCATGGTGCTCAAGCCGGCGGTGAAGTACCAGCGCGTCAACGAGACGATGGGCCTGCCGCGCGACAATCACTGACCCTGTCGTCGCGTTCGCTTCCTGCATGTCCGTTTTCGCTGCTGCGCTCTTCTGTGTCGTCATTGCCGTCTCGGACGGCGACACCCTCAAGGCGCGCTGCGACTCGGAGGCGGAGGTTCAGACGGTGCGGCTCGCCGGCATCGACGCGCCCGAGTACCGCCAGCCCTTCGGCCGGCGCTCGCGGCAAAAGCTGGCGGACCTCGCGCTCGAACGGCCCGCGCGGCTGGAATGCCAGACGCGGGACGATCGCTACGGCCGCCGCGTCTGCCGCGTCTGGGTTGCGCCCAGCCATTGCCGGGATGGCGACGACGCCAAGGTCTGCCCGCAGACGCTCGACGCCGGCCACGCCATGCTCACCGTCGGACTGGCTTGGTGGGACGAACGATTCGCGCACACCCAGCCCCCCGAGATGCGCAGTGCCTATGCGCATTCGCAGCAAGAGGCGCAGGCCCGTCAAGCGGGGCTGTGGAGCGACAGCGACGCGGTGCCGCCGTGGCTTTGGCGGCAGTTTCATCCCTCCGTCTACGGTCGCAGCCGCTGACGCGACATCTTCGGCGCCTCAGTGGTGACGCGGCCGCCCGCGTTGCTCGTCGGCGGGCGCTATGAAGGCCGCGACGACCGGCACGCCGCCGCCTTCGGCCTTTGCGTCCACGCGGCGCTGCAGCGCGGCAATACCCGCCATCATGGCCGGCGCGTATCCGGGCAGCGGCCCCGGCGCGCAATCCACCACCTGCGGGTGATGCTCGGCGTCTTCATGACGCAGCAGCATCCAGTAGAAATGGCCCGGGATGGGCTCGTCGACCATCAAGGCGATTTGGTGATCCTGGCTCACGGCGACATCCTTCGAAAACCCGGCTTCGCCCAACGCGAAGCGCGCCCATGTAGGCCAGACGAACCAATGGCAATGAGTTTGAAAAGCCGTGAGGGCCTTCGGCCGTGGGTGGTAGGCCGGTTTGTCAGCCGCCCGAATGCATTTCGGAATCGATGGGCTTCGCCAGCACGCGGTCGATGCGGCGTCCGTCCAGCGCCAGCACCTGGAAGCGCCAGTCGGCCGCCTCGATGACCTCGCCCACTCCGGGCAATTCGCCCGACACCGAGAGCAGCAGGCCGGCCAGGGTGTTGTAGCGGCCCCTGTCTTCGTCGGGCAGGCTGCGGATGTTCAGCCGCGCGCGCAGTTCCGACACGGGCATGAGGCCGTCGAGCTCCCAGCTGCCGTCGGGCTTGGCCGTGGCCCACGCGTCCTCCTGCAGGCCTGGCTGCAGCTCCCCGGTGATGGCTTCGAGCAGGTCTCGCGGCGTCATCAGGCCCTGCACCACGCCGTACTCGTCGACCACGAACACCAGCCGGCCGGCACGCACGCGGTATTGCTCCAGCAGTTCCATGCCGGTGAGCGTTTCCGGCACGAAGGAAGCGGGCTGGGCGGCGGTGGACAGCGGACGATCGTACGAACGGCCCAACTGCAGCAGGCGTGCCACGCTGATCACACCGACGACGTCGTCCAGCGAACCACGGCAGACCGGATACCAGGAATGCACGAGCCCCAGTTCTGCGGCGCGTGCCACCTTGTCCAGGCATTCGGCAACGCTCAGGCTGCCGTCCATCCACTCGATGTCGGCACGCGGGATCATGAGCGACGTCAGGCGTCGATCGTCCAGGTGGAACACGTTGCGCACCATCTGGTGCTCGTGCTGTTCGATCACGCCGGCATCCACGCCTTCTTCGAGGCTGGCGGAGATTTCTTCCTCGGTGACCGCGCGCGAGCCGGTCGAATCGATACGCAGCAGCTTGAGCAACGCCGCTGTCGAACCCGACAGCAGCAGCACGAAGGGCCGCGCCGCCTTGGCGAGACCCGCCATCGGGCGCGAGACCCAGCGCGCCACGATCTCGGGATAGAGCTGTCCGATGCGCTTGGGCACCAGTTCGCCCACCAGGATGGTGAAGAACGTGATGAAGGCCACGACCACACCGGTCGAGACGATGCTGGAGGCGCCCTCGCCCATGCCGTGAGCTTGCAGCCAGATCGCCAGCGGGCCGGCAAACGCCGCCTCACCGACGATGCCGCTGAGCATGCCGATCGAGGTGATGCCGATCTGCACGGTGGACAGGAACCGGGTCGGGTCCTCCATCAGGCGCAGCGCAGCGCTCGCGCCAGCATCGCCTGTTTCAGCCAAGGCCGCGAGCCGGGCGCGCCGCGCGGTCGACAAGGCCATTTCGGACATCGCGAACAACGCGTTGCAGGTCGTCAGCAGGGCCAGTAAGACGACATCCATGTCAAGCGACCCCGTCCGACGCAAGGCAAGGCCGCGCGTGCCTGTCCAACGGGATGGGGCGCAAGAACGAAGGCGGGGGCTTCATGAACTCCGAGGGAAAATGACGAACATGCCACTTTACTTGATCGGCGATATACAAGGCTGCGACGCTCCGCTGGGGCGCCTGCTCGAACGCATCGACTTCTCGCCCAGCCGCGACACGCTGGTGGTGCTCGGCGACCTGGTCAACCGCGGCCCCGAATCGGCTGCCGTGCTGCGCCGGCTGCACGCACTGGGCGCCAGCGCCCAATGCCTGCTGGGCAACCACGACCTCCATCTGCTCGGCGTGGCCAACGGCGCCCGCTCGGCCGGCAAGCGGGATACGCTCGGCGAAATCCTCCACCTGCCCGATCGGGACGCAGTTCTGGACTGGCTGCGCCACCAGGCAATGGCCCTTCGCCGGACGATCGGCGGACATGACCTTCTGATGGTGCATGCCGGCGTGCCGCCGCAGTGGACGGTCGACGACACCATGCGCCATGCCGGCGAGCTCGAACGGGTGCTGCGCAGCAGCCACTACGCCGACTTCCTGAATGAGATGTACGGCAACGAACCCGCACGCTGGGACGATGCCCTGGAAGGCCCGGCGCGACTTCGGTTCATCGTCAACGCGCTCACGCGCATGCGGTTTTGCACCGAGGACGGACGGATGGAGTTCGAGACCAAGGACGGCGCCGCGGATCCGCCGAAGGGATACATGCCCTGGTTCGACGTGCCCGGGCGTCGTACGCACGAAGCCGGCACCGTCGTCGCTTTCGGTCACTGGTCCACGCTGGGCTGGAAGTCCAGGCCGGACCTGATTTCACTGGATACCGGCTGCGTCTGGGGTGGATGCCTGAGCGCCGCACGCATCGGCAGTACCCTGGCCGAGCGGGAATTGATCCAAGTGAAGTGCGAGCAGTCCCAGAGGCCAGGCTGAAGCCGCGCCAGCCGGCTGCCCCGGGTGCTGGTCAAGGCGTGGGGGTTGCCTTGAACAGCGCCGCGACCTTGCGCTTGGCGCGGATGTTGGTGGACATATTGCGCTGCGCCGGCGAAGCGCTGCGCGCAGCGGCCTCCCAGGCTGGCGGGTTCTCGCTGTCCTGACCAGCCTCGTAGGGCTTGTCGAAGAACGGATCGCGCGGAGCGGCCGCCGGGCGGTACGGACGGGGCGCACGGCGCCCTTCAGGGGCGCGTTCGCGCGGCATGTCGAGCACGTCGCGCGCATCGCCCGCCTCGCCCTCTTCGCGCCAATGGCGACGGCCGTCGTTGATGCGACCGCGCGGGCGATCTTCCTCGAACTCGATCGGCTCGAGCTCGATCTTCATCTTGATGAGCTTCTCGATGTCGGCGACCAGGCGGGTGTCGTTGCCGCCGCCTGCAAAGCTCATGGCCAGGCCCGAGGCGCCAGCGCGGCCGGTACGGCCGATGCGGTGAACGTAGTCCTCGGCGTTGAACGGCACGTCGAAATTGAAGACCGCCGGCACGTCCTTGATGTCCAGGCCGCGCGCGGCCACGTCGGTGCACACCAGCAGGTCGACTTCGCCGGCCTTGAAGGCATTGAGCGCCTTCAGGCGCTCCTCCTGGCTCTTGTCGCCATGCAGCGCGGTGGCACGAAGGCCCTCGCGTTCCAGCGAGCGGGCCAGGCGCGCACAACCGAGCTTGCTGTTGACGAAGACGAAAGCCTGGGTGATACCGCGTTCGCGGATCAGTTGCTTGAGCGCACGGCGCTTGTCGTCATCCGGCACGCTGTAGAAGCGCTGCTCCACGGTGGATGCCGTCTGGTTCGGACGCGCCACCTCGATGGTGACTGGGTCCTGCAGGTAGCTCGACGCGAGGCGTTTGATCTCCGGCGAAAAGGTGGCCGAGAAGAGCAAGGTGGTGCGTTGCTTGGGCAGGTAGCTCAGGATGCGCTGCAGATCCGGCAGGAAGCCGATGTCCAGCATGCGGTCTGCCTCGTCGAGCACGACGTATTCGACCTGGTTGAGCACCGCGTTCTTCGCTTCGATGTGATCGAGCAGGCGCCCGGGCGTGGCGACCAGGACTTCGACGCCCTTCTTGAGTTCCGCCGTCTGCGGCTTCATGTCCATGCCGCCGAAAACCACAGCACTGCGCAACTGCGTGTACTTGGCGTAGAGCTCCACCTGCTGGGCCACCTGGACCGCCAGTTCGCGCGTCGGCAGGAGCACCAGAGCCCGCACGGGATGCCGCGCCGGCGAGGTCGAAGGGTTTTCGTGCTTGAGCATGCGCTGAAGCAACGGCAGCGAGAATGCGGCCGTCTTGCCGGTACCGGTCTGGGCGGCCCCCATCACGTCCCGTCCCGTCAGGACCACCGGAATGGCCTGCTCCTGGATGGGTGTCATGGTTTCGTAGCCCATTTCGGCTACGGCGCGCGCCAGCGGTTCGGCCAGCGAAAGATTGGAGAAAGATGCGGTCATGAAGCCCTCTATTGTCGCATCCTCATGAAAAACGCTCGTGACAGCGCGAAATCCCGCCTGTTTGGCGGGATTCATGGCGGTTCGTGCCCGGGCTTAGGGACGACCGCGAATCGGGCCGCGGCGACGTACGGCGGCTAGAGGGCCTTGGCCGCGAACGTATCGCAATCCTGGACGCGCCCGCTTCGGAACCCGTTGCCGAACCAGCGCTGGCGCTGCGCGCTGGTGCCGTGGGTGAAGCTGTCGGGAACGACAGCCCGTCCGGCGGAGCGCTGCAGCGCGTCGTCACCGATCTTCTGGGCTGCATTCATCGCTGCCTCGATGTCGCCCGCGTCCAGCCACTGCTTGGACTGTTGCGAATGATGGGCCCAGATGCCGGCGAAGCAATCGGCCTGCAGTTCGACTCGCACGCTCATTGCGTTGGCCTGCGCCTGACTCATGCGGCTGCGGGCCTGATCGACCTTGCCCGTGATGCCCAGCTCGTCCTGCACGTGGTGGCCGACCTCGTGGGCGATGACGTAGGCACGGGCGAATTCACCGGGCGCGCCCAGTTGACGGGATAGGGTGTCGAAGAAGCTCAGGTCGATGTAGACCTTCTTGTCGCCTGGGCAGTAGAACGGCCCCATGGCCGACTGACCGGCGCCGCAGGCCGTCTGCGTGTAGCCGCGAAACAGCACCAGCCTGGGCGCTTGATAGGTCGCGCCTGCCTGCCGAAAGACGCCGCTCCACACTTCCTCGGTATTTCGCAGCACAACCGAGACGAATTGGGCCTCGCGGTCCTCGGCCGGGGGCGGCGGTGCCGGGCCTTGCTGCACCTGTGGCGCGGGGCCGCCGCCACCACCCAACAGGCCCAGGATGGTCAGGGGGTTGATGCCGAAGATCCAGCCTGCCAGCACGGCCACCACAACCGTGCCCAAGCCGATGCCGCGTCCGCCGATGAAGCCCCCGCGCCCACCTTGGCCACGGCGGTCTTCAACGTTGTCCGATCCCTCGTTGCCTTCCCATCTCATGTCGGTCTCCGCGTTGCGCCTCATTGGCGCGAGCCGAATGCTAATGCCGCCGCGCCACCGATGTTGTCAGCGGCGATGCCGTCAGGTGGCGCCTGGAACGGCGCCGACTGCGCTCAGGCCTTGGGCAGCGTCACGCCGCGCTGGCCCTGGTACTTTCCGCCGCGATCCTTGTAGCTCGTTTCGCAGACCTCGTCACTTTCGAAGAACAGCACCTGCGCACAGCCCTCGCCAGCGTAGATCTTGGCCGGCAGCGGCGTGGTGTTGGAGAACTCCAGCGTCACGTAGCCTTCCCATTCGGGCTCGAAGGGCGTGACGTTGACGATGATGCCGCAGCGGGCATACGTGCTCTTGCCCAGGCAGATGGTGAGCACGTTGCGCGGGATGCGGAAGTACTCGACCGTGCGCGCCAGCGCGAAGCTGTTGGGCGGAATGATGCAATGGTCACCGTGCATGTCCACGAAGCTCTTCTCGTCGAAGTTCTTCGGATCGACCACGGTGCTGTGGATGTTCGTGAAGACCTTGAATTCGGGCGCGCAGCGAATGTCGTAGCCGTAGCTCGAGGTGCCATAGCTGATGATGCGCTGACCGTCCACCTCGCGCACCTGCCCCGGCTCGAAGGGCTCGATCATGCCGTTCTTCTCGGCCATGCGCCGGATCCACTTGTCACTCTTGATGCTCATTGCGCGTCCTTGCTGGGGGTCGCCATTCTAGTGGGGCGAAGGCGGGCCCGACGAGGTGGCACGGCGCCCCTTGCGGGCCTCAGGCGCCAGCCTGGCCCACCACGGCGCGCTCGACCACGCGGTCGTCGCCCAGGACGATGAGGGCGAACAACATCTCTTCCAGGCTGCCCGCCAGCGCGGTCTTGCGAGCCAGCAGCGGCGTGGCGGCAGGATCGAGCACCAGGAAGTCGGCTTCGCAGCCGGGCTGCAAGTTGCCGATCACGCCACCCAGGCCCAGCGCCTGCGCGGCCGCGCCGGTGTGGCGCCACCAGAGTTGCGACGGCGCCAGGCTCAAGCCCGGCTTGGTCTGGCCCTCGCGTCCGACGTAGTAGGCCGCCAGCATGGTGTGAAAGGGGCTGAAGCTGGTGCCGCCCCCCACGTCGCTGGCCAGACCATGGTGGTACCCCACCCGCTGAGCACCCTCGAAATCGAAGAAGCCGCTGCCCAGGAAGAGGTTGCTGGTCGGGCTGACGGCGGTGGCTGCGCCCGTCTCGCGCATCAAGGCACGATCGTCGTCATCGAAGTGAATGCAGTGGGCATACACGGCCCGCTCGCGCATGAGGTGGAAGCCCCGGTACACGTCCAGGTACGACCTGGCATTCGGGAACAGCTCGCGCGCCCACTTGATCTCATCCTTGTTCTCGGAGACGTGGGAATGGATCCAGGTGTCTGGGTAGGCCTGGGCGATCTCGCCGGCGCCACCGAGCTGGCGGTCGGTGCTCGTGGGTGCGAATCTGGGCGTGATGGCGTAGCCCAGGCGATCGACACCGTGCCAGCGGCGGATCAGGGCCTCCGTGTCGAGCAGGCTCTGCTCGGTGTCGTCGCGCACGCCGTCGGGCGAATGGCGGTCCTGCAGCACCTTGCCGGTGATCATGCGCATCTTGCGCCGCTGGGCCTCACCGAAGAACGCGTCCACCGACGCCGGATGCGAGGTCGCGAATGTGAGTGCGGTGGTCACGCCGTTGCGCAGCAGTTCGTCGAGGAAGAAGCTGGCCACGCCAGCGGCATGCGCGGGGTCGGCAAAGCGGCTTTCCGCCGGGAAGGTGTAGTTCTCCAGCCAGGGCAGCAGGCCATCGGCGGGCGCGCCGATGATGTCGGTCTGCGGATAGTGCACGTGCATGTCGACGAAACCCGGCGCCAGGATCTTGCCCGGCAGGTGCTCCACCGGCACCTGCGCATATCGGGTCTTCAGGTCGTTCCACGCGCCCGCGGCCTGCACCACCTGGCGGCCCGTGGCGTCCGGCCCCACCACCAGCAGGCCGTCGGTTTCGTACAGGGGCTGGCCATTGGCCTCGTCGAATCGCAGCAGCGCCGCGCGGTAGGCGTTCATCGTCATGGTCCGGCGAGCGTAGTTCATGCGCCACGCTTTGCAATGCGCGTGGCCATATACCACCCATACAACGTGCCCTTGCGCGCTCGCGACCGGATAATTCCCGGGGATGAAGGTCCTGCTGATCGGCAACTACGCGCCCGACGACCAGAAGAGCATGGTGGCGTTCACCGGAATGCTCGAACGCGAGTTGCCGCGCCTGGGCTGCGAAGTGCGCGTGCGGGTGCCTCCGCCGCTGGCCACGCGCCTGCCCATGCCCCGGCCGCTGCGCAAGTGGGCCGGCTATGTCGACAAGTTCGTGTTCTTCCCACCCACGCTGGGCGCCGACGCCCGATGGGCCGATGTGGTGCACGTCTGCGACCATTCGAACGCGATGTATCTGCCGCGCCTGGCAGGGCACCCCACGGTGCTGACCTGCCACGACGTGATCGCCATCCGTGCCGCCCGCGGCCTGGTGACCGATTGGCACACGGGATGGACAGGCCGCATCTTCCAGCGCCTGATCGCCAACGGCATTGGCCACGCCGAGCGGGTGGCGTGCGTTTCCGAATCGACGCGCAACGACGTGCTGGCCCTGAACCTGGCACAGCCCGAACGGCTCTCGCTGGTGCCGCTGGGGCTGAACAATGAATTCGGCCCCCTGCCACCCGATCGGATCCGCGAGAGCCTGACCGGTCTTGGCGTGTCGCCCGACGAGGCCTACCTGCTCCACGTCGGCCACGAGCATCCACGCAAGAACCGCATGGCGGTGTTGAAGGCCTTCCTCACCATCCAGCAGGAGGGCGGCGACGCGGCACCGGTGCGCTCGCTTGTCTTCGTCGGCTCTGCCTTGACACAGGAAATGATCGCGCTCGCGGCGCAGCATCCCGACGCCGCCAAGCGCATCCACGTGCTGCGTGACGTGCCTCACGACAGGTTGCGTGCGCTTTACTGTGGCGCCACCGCCCTGCTCTTTCCCTCGCTGCAGGAGGGCTTCGGCTGGCCCATCATCGAGGCGCAGGCCAGCGGCTGCCCCGTGTTCGCGTCCGATCTGGCACCCATGAACGACATCGGCGGCGACGCAGCCGAGTACATCGACCCGCACGACCCGGATGCCATCGCCCGAAGCATCATGGACTCGGCCTCACGACTGGCGCGGATGCGGGAGCGCGGCCTGGAAAACGCGGCCCAATACACGGCCGCGCGCATGGCAGCCCGTTACCTTGACCTGTATCGGGGCGTGCTGGCAGCGCATGCCAGCGCAAAGGGCTCGCCCGAAGACCGCCTGCACGCCGCCAGCCGACATTGATCCAGCGGCGGCTGGCTCAGCGCACGCGGCCCTGAACGCCTTCGGCGAGCCAGTCGATCTGCAGGATCTGCGCGTCGTCCAGTGCCTGGCCTGCCGCAATACGGACCTTGCCGGCGTTGTCGCGGATGTCGGCGCTCCCGGCTCGAAACGGCTGCAGCCTTCCCTGGGCCATGTCGCCCTGACGGGCCAGAAGCTCTTCTTGCACCGACTTCGGGACCTTGGTGCCGAAGTCACCGACCCGGATCATCCCTTCCTTGACGCCACCCCACAGGCTGGCGCTCTTCCAGGTGCCATCCAGGACGGCGCGGGCGCGGCGCGTGTAGTAGTCGCCCCAGAGATGCTGCACCGCGACGATCTGCGCGTCGGGCGCAACCTTGCGCATGTCGGAGTGATAGGCCACCGCCAGCTTGCCGCGCTCCTGCGCGGCCGCCATCACGGCGCTGGACCCGGTGTGGAAGGCCAGGACGTCCACACCCTGGTCCATCAGCGTCATCGCCGCATCACGCTCGCGCGGCGGGTTGAACCATTCGTCCAGCCAGACCACTCGCACGTGCGCCTTCGGGTCGACCGAGCGCATGCCGAGCGCGAACGCATTGATGCCCTGCAGAACTTCTGGAATCGGCAGGCCGGCCACATAACCGGCCTGATGGGTGCGCGTCATGCGGCCGGCTGCGACGCCAGCCAGATAGCGGCCTTCGTAGTAGCGCGCATTGGCCGTCGCGACATTGGGTGCGGTCTTGTAGCCGGTGATGGACTCGAACTTCACGTCCGGGAAATCGCGCGCCACCTTCAGGGTGGGCTCCATGTAGCCAAAGCTGGGGGTGAAGATGAGTCCGCAGCCATCCCTGGCCAAGTCGCGGATCACCCGCTCGGCATCCGGACCCTCGGCCACGTTCTCCACGAAGCGGGTCTGCACCTTGTCACCCAACGCCGCCTGAACGGCCTGGCGCCCCAGTTCGTGCTGGTGAACCCAGCCGGCATCGGTGACGGGCGTGACATAGACAAAGCCGATCTTCAGCGGGGTGCTGGTGGCGGCCAGCACATGACGGATCGGCAGAAGCGAAAGGCCGCCGAGCGCTAGCCCACGGCGAAGCACGGCACGACGCCGCACGAGGTTTTTGTACATGGTGTTCCTCTACATGGCCCCAATGGATTCCTTGAGCACAGACAAGGAAGGGCGGACAAATGAATACGGCGCTGCGGGGCGGCAGCGCCGGGGCGATATTGTAGGCGGCGCGCCTGCCGCTCAGTCGAGGTGCGGCGCGAACATCGGGATCACGTCGCGCAGGAAGTTGACTTCCGCGTCGTCGATCTCGCGCGGTTCCAGGTCGAAGTGGATGAAGGTGCCCCATGGCGTGCCATCGGAGCCGCGCAGGACTCGGCCGAAGTAGGACTCGATCATGCCGCTGTAGGGCCGTTGCGTGAGTCGGCCGTCGGCGGAGGCGTGGCGGGTCATGAACTCGCCCTGTCGCATGGCGTACTGGCAGAAGCTTCGGTCGAGTGGCACGGCCACCAGCCAGGTGCGGTATTCGCTGGTCCGGTCGTAGGCATGCACGGCATGCATCAGTTCGCCCCGGCGCCGATAGAGCGCCGAGAACCGGTAGTTGGTGCGGTCGTTGAGGAGCGCCAGCGCCGCTCGCGGACCGCCGCTGGCCAGCGCATGCCGTACGGCTTGGACCTGTGAGGAAGGGTCGAGGACGAGCATGAGGCCTTTCTTCCTACTTTCGGTGAAGGGCCCGACGCGCCGATTTGACAGTCGGGAAATCATTCTAGGCAAGCAAGCCCATGGGTTCGATGAAACCAGGCTTAAAGGCCTTGGCCAACCGTCGGTCAACGGGGCGTCACACGCCTCCTGGGCCCTCAGCCCGCAGCGAATCGCGCGTACACCTCGTTCAGCCGTTCCATGTAGGCCTGCTTCTGCGGCGGCTCGATGAAACTGGCCTCGAAGCTGTTGGCTGCCAGTTGCCACGCATGCCGTGCGTCCAGGCCGGTCGCTGCAAAGGTCTGCACCCAGTTCTCGTTCATGTAGCCGCCGAAGTAGGCCGGATCGTCCGAGTTGATGGTGGCCACGAGGCCGGCGTCCAGCAGCGACTTGATGTTGTGCGCCGCCAGATCGGGAAACACGCAGAGCTTCAGGTTCGACAACGGGCACACCGTGAGGGGAATGCGCTCCTCGGCCAGGCGCTGCATCAATGCCGGGTCCTTGCTGCTTTGCACGCCATGGTCGACGCGTTCCACCTTGAGCACGTCGAGCGCGCTCCACACATAGGCAGGCGGCCCTTCTTCGCCAGCATGAGCGACCAGATGCAAACCCAGTTCGCGGCAGCGCGCGAACACGCGTGCGAACTTCTCGGGCGGATGTCCAACCTCGCTCGAGTCCAGCCCCACGCCGATGAACTTGTCGCGATGCGGAAGCGCTTCTTCCAACGTGGCGAACGCGTCTTCCTCGCTCAGGTGGCGAAGAAAGCACAGGATGAGCGAGGCGCTCACGCCCAGTTGCCGGCCCGCGTCCACGCAGGCACGGTGCAAGCCGTCGATCACCGTCTTGACCGGAACACCGCGCGCGGTGTGGGTCTGCGGATCGAAGAACATCTCGGTGTGCACGACGTTGTCGGCCTGGGCGCGCTTCAGATAGGCCCATGCCATGTCGTAGAAATCCTGCTCGGTGATCAGCACGCTCGCGCCGGCGTAGTAGATGTCCAGGAAGCTTTGCAGGTTGGTGAAGGCGTAGGCATGCCGCAGCGTCTCGACGTCGGCGTAGGGAATCTCCACCTTGTTGCGCTGAGCCAGGGCGAAGATGAGTTCGGGTTCCAGCGAACCCTCGATGTGCATGTGCAGTTCGGCCTTGGGCAGCGCACGCACCAGTTCGGGCAGTCGGTCTGCGGCGACCGGGGGAAGTGAAGGGCTCATCGTCGACTCCTTGGGAGATGCGCTTTCTGGAAATGAAAAAGGGTTGCCCAGGGCAACCCTCGATGCAAGAACCGGGCAGGCGGGCTGCCTGCGATGGCAGCGCGCCCGTCGGCCTTACTTCTTCTCGCCGCCCGGCACCTTGCCTTCGACGCCCTTGACGTAGAAGTTCACGCCCGAGAGGAACTTGTCGTCGGCCACGGCGCCGGCTGCCACCAGCTCCTTGCCGTCCTGGTCGGCGATCGGACCCTTCCAGATGTTGTAGCTGCCATCCTTCAGGCCCTTCTTGACTTCCTCGACCTTGGTCTTGATGTCGGCAGGCACGTCGTCGGCGATGGAGACCAGATCGATCGCGCCTTCCTTCACGCCCCACCAGCTCTGGCCGGTCGTCCACTTGCCGTCGAGCTCATCCTGCACGGCCTTGATGTAGTACGGACCCCAGTTGATGATGGCCGAAGCCAGGTGGGCCTTCGGGCCGTAGGCGGTCATGTCCGAATCCCAGCCGAAAGCGCGCTTGCCCTTTTCCTGGGCGGTCTTGAGAACGGCGGGCGAATCGGTGTTCTGGAACAGCACGTCGGCGCCACCGTTGATGAGGGCCGTGGCCGCTTCGGTTTCCTTGGGCGGGCTGAACCATTCGTTGACCCACACCACCTTGGTCGTGATCTTCGGATTGACCGACTGGGCGCCCATGGTGAAGCTGTTGATGTTGCGCAGCACCTCGGGAATCGGCACCGAGCCGACCACACCCAGCACGTTGGACTTGGTCATGGCACCGGCGATGATGCCGGCCATGTAGGCGCCTTCGTAGGTGCGGCTGTCGTAGGTGCGCATGTTGTCGGCCGTCTTGTAGCCGGTGGCATGCTCGAACTTCACGTCCTTGTTGTCGTTGGCGACCTTGAGCATCGGCTCCATGTAGCCGAAGGTGGTGCCGAAGACCATCTTGTTGCCCTGGCCGACCATGTCGCGCAGCACGCGCTCTGCATCGGCGCCTTCGGGCACGCTCTCGACATAGCCGGTCTTGATCTTGTCGCCGAACTGCTTTTCCAGTGCCTTGCGGCCGTTGTCGTGCGCGAAGGTCCAGCCACCGTCACCCACCGGGCCGACGTAGGCGAAGGCGATGTTCAGCGGCTTTGCCGCGGCCGGAGCCGGAGCGGCAGCCACGGGTGCCGAGGTGGCGGGCGCGGCGGCCGGCGCGGGCGCCTCTTCCTTCTTGCCGCAGGCCACCAGGGCGGATGCGGCGGCGGCAACTGCCGCCAGCTTGAGCATGGAGCGCTTGTTCAGGTCAGTCATGTATCGAAGTCCTCAGTGGCTAAAGAGCAAGAAAGCAAAAATTGTGAACCGCAGATTATGAGCCGGGGTAGAACGGCTTTCCGATCGAAGCGGGCATGTTGACCCGGATGAACGCCGGATTGCGCGAGATGATGGCCAACACCACGATCGGGGCGATGTATTGCAGCATGCTGAGGAACTGGCTGGGCACGTCGACCCCCACGCTCTGCAGGTGAAAGCCCAGCATCGTCACGCCGCCGAACAGATAGGCGCCAAGCAGCACCCGCACGGGCCGCCAGGTGGCGAAGGTGGTCAGGGCCAGCGCGATCCAGCCGCGGCCGGCGACCATGCCTTCGACCCACAAGGGCGTGTAGACGGTCGACAGATAGGAGCCGGCCAGCCCGCAGAGCGCCCCGCCCGCCAGCACGGCCATGAAGCGAATGCGCCGCACCGGGTAGCCCAGCGCATGCGCCGACTCCGGCGATTCGCCCACCGAGCGAAGCACCAGCCCGGCACGGGTGCGGTACAGGAACCAGACCATCGCGAAAGTAAGGAACACCGCGAAGTACACCATCGGGTGATGCTTGAAAAGCGCAGGCCCGACGAAGGGAATCTCGGCAAGCCCGGGGATCTCCCAGCTCTGGCCCTGCGGCAGCTTGGCCTGCACGTACTTGATCCCGACGAAAGCCGAGAAGCCCACGCCGAACAGGCTCAGCGCCAATCCCGTGGCGTACTGGTTGGTGTTGAGCCAGATCACCAGCACACCGAAGAACGCCGCCATCAGCGCACCGGCGGCCATGCCTGCGGCGAAACCGAGCCAGGGGTTGTGCGTGTGCACCACCACGGCGAAGCCGGCGATGGCGGCGCACAGCATCATGCCTTCGGCGCCGAGATTGACGATGCCGGCCTTCTCGTTGATCAGCAGGCCCAGGGCGGCGATGGCCAGCACGGTGCCGGCGGAAAGGGTCGAACCCAGGAGCAGCGCGTAGGTTTCCATGTCGATGCTCAGCCTTCGGATCCGTGAGGGGTGGCCAGCGGCGTCTGTTGCGCCGTGAGCGGCGTGCTCGCCTGCAGGGAGGTCGCGCCCGACAGTTGCGGCCTCGGCTGGGCCTTGCGGCGAATTCGGTAGACGATCAGCGTGTCGCAGGCCAGCAGCGTGAACAGCAGCAGGCCCTGGAACACCCCCGTGAGCGATTTGGGCAGCCCCAGCCGCGACTGCGCCAGTTCGCCGCCGATGTAGAACATGCTCATGAGAATGGCCGAGAAGATCATGCCGATCGGATGCAGCCGTCCGACGAAGGCCACGATGATGGCGGCGAAGCCGTAGCCGGCCGGTACGTACGGATTGAGCTGGCCGATCGGGCCGGCCACTTCCAATGCGCCGGCCAGCCCGGCGGCACCACCCGAGGTGAGCAAAGCGACCCAGATGGCGCGCCGTGCCGAAAAGCCCGCATAGCGCGCCGCCGCAGGCGCCAGCCCGCCCACCTGCTGCGCGAAGCCGGCGCGGGTGCGGAACAGGAACACCCACAGCGCGCCGACGCCCAGGAGCGCCAGCACCAGGCCGATGGACACCCGAGAGCCCTTGAACAGCCGGGGGATCTGCGTGATCGATTCGAAGGTCTTGGTCTGCGGGAAGTTGTAGCCCTGCGGGTCTTTCCAGGGGCCATAAACCATGTAGCTCAGAAGCAGCGTCGCCACGTAGACCAGCATCAGGCTCACCAGGATCTCGTTGGCGTTGAACCTTTCGCGCAGCAAGGCCACGATGCCGGCCCACACCATCCCGCCGAGAACCCCGGCCAGCAGGATGATGACGACGATCCAGCCGCCGGTGCTCTTGTCCGCCATGAGGGCGACGCCGCCGGCGCAGATGGCCCCGAACACGAACTGCCCCTCGGCACCGATGTTCCACACGTTGGAGCGAAAGCACACGGCCAGCCCCAGCGCGATGATGAGCAGCGGCGTAGCCTTGACCATCAGCTCGCCCAACGCGTAGGGGCTCTTGATGGGCTCCCAGAAGAACACCTGAAGACCGCGCAACGGATCCTTGCCCAGGGCCTCGAACATCACGACGCCGATCAGCACGGTGATCAGCAGCGCCAGGATCGGCGAGCCGTAGCTCCAGAAGCGCGACAGCTGCGGACGGGGCTCAAGCTTGAGCATGGGCCACCTCCTTGCCGGCAGCCGCCGAGGCGCCATCCCACAAGCCGCTCATCCACTGCCCGATCTGGGCCACCGTGGCGTTCGCCCGGTCGATGGAAGGCGACATGCGCCCCTTGGCCAGCACGTAGAGCCGATCGCTGATTTCGAACAATTCGTCCAACTCCTCGCTGACCACCAGCACGGCGCAGCCGGCGTCGCGCAACTTGAGAATCTCGCCGCGGATCAACGCCGCGGCCCCGACGTCGACGCCCCAGGTCGGCTGCGAGACGACGAACACGCGGGGCCCCGCGTCGATCTCGCGCCCGACGATGAATTTCTGCAGATTGCCGCCCGACAGCGAACGCGCCGCCGCGCCCGGTCCGCCGGCCTTGACCTTGAAGCGGTCGATGATGGCCGTGGCCTGGCGCTCCAGCACACCCAGCCGGATCCAGCCACCGCGCCCCACCGACTCGCCGCGGGTGAGCAGCAGGTTGTGCGCCAGCCCCAGCGTCGGCACCGCGCCGCGACCCAGGCGCTCCTCGGGCACGAAGTGCAGGCCCAGCGCCCGGCGCTGTCTTGGATGCAGGCGACCGGCCGCCTTGCCCAGCACTTCGACGGCACCGGGCTGCGCCCGCGTGTCCTCGCCGGAGAGCGCATAGAGCAGCTCCTTCTGGCCGTTGCCCGAAACGCCCGCGATGCCCACCACCTCGCCCGCGCGCACTTGCAGCGAGATGCCGTCCAGGTCGACCCCGAACTGGTCCTCGCGCGGCAGGCTCAGCTTGTTGACCGCCAGGGCCACGTCGCCGGCGTGCACCGCCCGATGCTCCAGCGGCGGCGGCTCCGCGCCGATCATCAGGCGCGAAAGCGACTCGTTGCTCTCCTGCCGCGGATCGCATACGCCGGTCACCTTGCCGCCGCGCAGCACCGTGCAGGCCGTGCACAGCTCGCGGATCTCGTGCAGCTTGTGGCTGATGTAGAGGATCGAGCAGCCTTCGACCGCCAACTGCTTGAGCACCACGAACAGCTTCTCGACCGCCTGCGGCGTCAGCACCGAGGTCGGTTCGTCGAGGATCAGCAGCTTCGGATCGGTGAGCAGCGCGCGGATGATCTCCACCCGCTGCATCTCGCCCACCGACAGCGTATGCACCGGTCGGGTGGGCTCGATGTCCAAGCCGTACTCGGCCGCCTTGGCGACGATGCGGCGCGTCACTTCCGCCAATGTGAGGTGGCGGTCGAGCCCCAGCCAGACGTTCTCCGCCACCGTGAGGGTGTCGAACAGGCTGAAGTGCTGGAACACCATGCTGATGCCCAGCGCCCTCGCCTCCTGGGGATTGCGGATCAGCACCGGCCGGCCATTGAAGTGCACCGAGCCTTCGTCCGGCTTGACCGAGCCGTAGATGATCTTCATCAACGTGGATTTGCCGGCGCCGTTCTCGCCGAGCACGGCGTGCGTCTCGCCAGGCGAGACGGTCAGCGACACATCGCTGTTGGCCACCACCGAGGGGTAGCGCTTGGTGATGTTCGCAAGCTGGAGTCTGGGCGTGGTCGTCATTGGCGGCGATTATCGGTGTGTGTCGGTAGGGGACGTTCGCGAGTCTTTCGCCACAGGTGTGTCAGTGGCCCCCGATGTAGATGAACTTGAACAGGAAGATCGCGGCAATGATCCACACCATCACATGCACTTCGCGTGCCCGCCCGGTGCACAGCTTGATGGCCGCATAGCTGATGAAACCGAAGGCCAGGCCATTGGCGATCGAATAAGTGAACGGCATGACCAGCGCCGTGACCACGGCGGGCACAGCCTCGGTGACCTCGCCCCAGTCCAGTTCGGTCAATTCGCGCAGCATCAGGCAGGCCACGTAGAACAGCGCCGGCGCGGTCGCATAGGCCGGCACCGAGCCCGCCAGCGGCGAGATCACCAGGCAGGCCAGGAACAGCGCGCTGACGGTGAGGGCCGTCAGACCCGTGCGGCCGCCCGCCTGAACGCCGGCTGCGCTTTCCACATAGGCCGTGGTGCTCGACGTGCCCAGGAGCGAGCCGGCGAAGATGGCGCCGCTGTCGGCCAGCAATGCGCGGTTCAACCGGTTCATCTTGCCCTCCTTGAGCAGACCGGCACGCTTGGCCACGCCCATCAACGTGCCGGTCGCGTCGAACAACTCGACCAGGAAGAACACCAGGATCACGTTCAGGATGCCGCCCTTGAGCGCGCCCATGATGTCCAGCTGGAACAGCGTCGGCTCGATCGACGGTGGCGCCGAGAACACGCCGCCGAACTTGTTGCCGCCGAAGAAGAACGACAGCACCGTCACGACCAGGATGCCGATGAGGATGGCGCCGCGCACGCCCAGCCGGTCGAGAGCGACGATGACCAGAAAGCCGATGGACGAAAGCACCACCGGCGCCGTGTGCAGGTCGCCCAGCGTCACGAAGGTGGCGGGCGACGCGGCGACGATGCCTGCGCCCTTGAGTGCGATGAGCGCGAGGAACATCCCGATACCCACCGTGATCGCGACTCGGATCGACACCGGTATGCCGCGCACGATCAGTTCGCGCAGTCCGGTGATCGTGACCAGCAGGAACAGACAGCCCGACACGAACACCGCGCCCAGCGCCGTCTGCCACGAGTAGCCCATCTGCCCCACCACGACGAAGGCGAAGTAGGCATTCAGGCCCATGCCAGGAGCGAGCGCGATCGGGTAGTTGGCGTACAGGCCCATGATCAGCGTGCCCAGCGCGGCGATCAGGCAGGTGGCCACGAACACCGAGCCCTTGGGCATCCCCGCCTCGCCCAGGATGCTGGGGTTGACGAAGATGATGTAGGCCATCGTCAGGAATGTGGTCAGCCCCGCCACAAGTTCGGTGCGCACGGTGGTGTTGTGCTCCTTGAGCTTGAACACCTTCTCGATCAGGTCCATTTGCTTGTCTCCGTCTTTCGTTTGTTGGAATGGAATCGCTAGCTCGGGTCGGGCGGTCGCAGCGAGGCCGCGACCGACTTGATTCGCTCGCGCAGCCATCGCGCGGCACTGGAGGAATGGGTGCGCTCGTGCCAAAGCTGGTAGTACTCCAGCCGCGGCAGCGCGATGGGGCAATCGAGCATGGCCAGCGGAAGGCGCTGCGTGAAGCGTTCGCAGAACTGGCGCCCCGTGGTCAGCACCAGCAGGCTGGTCGCCACGATGTCCGGAATGAGGCTGAAGTGCGCGCAGCGCGCCGCGATGTTGCGCCGCAGGCCCATGCCGTCGAGCATCTGGTCGACGATGCCGCGCGCCCCGGGGTGCAGCGGCGTGGGCGCGATGTGGTCCAGCGCCAGCCAGGTGTCGACGTCCCAGCCGCGGCGCGTGGCCGGGTGGTCGCGGTTGACCAGCGAGACCAGCTCGTCGTCGAACAGCCGTGCCATGTGCAGATCTTCAGGCGGCCTGGCCCAGTTGCCGACGACCACGTCCAGTTGGCCTTGCGCCAGGTGCGCGTGGTAGTCGGCGTCGGAGCTGAGCGGATAGACCTCGATGCAGGCTGAGGGCGCCTGCGCCTTCACCTGCGCCACCAGCTGCGGCAGGAACTGCGGGTCCAGGTAGTCGCTGGCGGCAATGCGGAAGGTGCGGTCCGAGTTGGCCGGGTCGAAGCCGCGCGCGTCAGAGAAGAGCATTTCCGCCGCGCGCAGGATGGCCGCGCTGGGCTCGATCATCCGCAGTCCCGCGTCGGTGGGCACCATGCCGCTGCCCGATCTCACCAGCAGCGGGTCGCCGGCCAGGTCACGCAGCCGCTTGAGCGCCGCCGACACCGCCGGCTGGTACATGCCCAGCCGTATGGCGGCGCGGGAGACACTGCGATCGGTCAGCACGGTATGCAGCACGCGGATCAGGTGGAGGTCGATCTTGTCGAAAAGCGCTTGTTCTCTCATGGCGGCCCGCATCGATCAAATTGGCGGCCAGTTATACAGCGCGCTTCCAAGCTCCCCGCCCGGACATGCCGGGACGAAGGCTGCTTGCGGCAATCTCGAACGGGGTTAGTGGGTGGCCCTGACCGCGGTGACGGCGTTCAGGATGGCTTCGCAGGTGGCCGGCGCACGCAGAGGCGGGTCGACCTTGTGATCGCCCGCGGCCGAGACCGCGTCGCGAATCGCGTAGAACACCGAGAACGGCAGCAACAGCGGCGGCTCGCCCACGGCCTTGCTGCGGTGGATGGAGTCCTCGAAGTTGTCGCCCTCGAACAAGCGCACGTTGAAGACGGGCGGGCAATCGTTGGCCGTCGGAATCTTGTAAGTGCTGGGCGCGTGCGTCGACAGCATGCCGGTCTTGGGATGCCAGACCAGCTCCTCGGTGGTCAGCCAGCCCATGCCCTGGATGAAGGCGCCCTCGACCTGGCCGATGTCCACCGCCGGATTGAGCGAGCGGCCGGCGTCGTGCAGCACGTCGGCGCGCAGCAGCTTCCATTCGCCCGTCAGCGTATCCACCACGACCTCGGCCACGGCGGCGCCGTAGGCGAAGTAATAGAAGGGATGGCCGGTCATGCTCTCGCGGTCCCAGTGCAGGCCGGGCGTGGCATAGAAGCCGTCGGACCACAGCTGCACCCGATCCATATAGGCCTCGGCCACGAGGGTCGAGAAGTCGAACTCCCGGCCGTTGACCTGCACCTTGTCGTTGGCAAAGCGCACGTCGTCCTTGCTGCCGCCATGGCGAGCGGCCGCGCACGCCGCGAGACGCTCACGGATCTGCCGGGCTGCGTCCTGGGCCGCCTTGCCGTTCAGGTCGGCGCCGGTGGACGCCGCGGTGGCCGAGGTGTTGGCCACTTTGCTCGTGTCGGTGGCGGTGGCACGCACGCGCTCGAAGCGCACGCCCAGTTCATGCGCCACCACCTGGGCCACCTTGGTGTTCAAGCCCTGCCCCATCTCGGTACCGCCGTGGTTCACCAGGATCGAGCCATCGGTGTAGACATGCACCAGCGCGCCGGCCTGGTTGAAGTGCGCCACGTTGAACGAGATGCCGAACTTGACCGGCGTGAGCGCCACCCCGCGCTTGAGGATCGGGCTCGTCGCATTGAATTGCGCCGCCGCCACCCGCCGGGCGCGGTAGTCGCTGCTCGCCTCCAACTGGCCCACCAGATCGTCGACGATGTTGTCCGTCACCGGCTGCAGGTAGGGCGTGACGTTGCGCTCGCCCTTGCCGTAGAAGTTGGCGCGGCGTACGTCCAGCGGATCGCGGCCCAGCTTTCGGGCCACGGAGTCCATGATGTTCTCGATGGCGATCGCGCCTTGCGGCCCGCCGAAGCCACGGAACGCGGTGTTGCTCTGCGTGTTGGTGCGGCCGGAATAGCCATGCATGTCGACGTCCGGCAGCCAGTAGGCATTGTCGAAGTGACACATGGCGCGGGTCATGACCGGGCCCGACAGATCGGCGGAATGGCCGGCGCGCGAGACCATCGTGACCTCCACGCCCAGGATGCGGCCATCGTCGTCGTAGCCCACTTCGTACTCGTACCAGAAGCAGTGGCGCCGCCCGGTGATGAGGAAGTCGTCGTCGCGATCGGGGCGCAGCTTGACGGGCCGGCGCAGCTTGTGGGCCGCCACGGCTGCAACGCAAGCGAACAGGCCAGACTGCGACTCCTTGCCGCCGAATCCGCCGCCCATGCGCCGGCATTCCACCTGCACCTCGTTGGCATGCAGCGCCAGCGCGTGCGAGACCAGGTGCTGCATCTCGCTCGGGTGCTGGGTGGAGCAGTGCACCAGCATCGTCCCGCCTTCCTTGGGGATCGCATAGCTGATCTGGCCTTCCAGGTAGAACTGCTCCTGGCCGCCGACGTCGAAGGTGGTCTTGAACTTGTGCGGCGCGCGGTCGATCGCAGCGCGCGCCCCACCCTCGTTCGTGCTGCGCGACAGGTGCATCGGCGGCAGTACGTACCGGCCTTTCTCGTGCGCCTCGCGCGGCGTCAGCACCGGCTCCGCCGGCTCGACCTGAAGCACTTCCTTGGCGCGCGCTGCGGCGCGGCGCGCCTCGTTGCGCGTGGTCGCGATCACGGCGAAGACGGGCTGGCCGAGGTGCCGGATGTCGCCGCTGCACAGGATCGGATCGTCATGGATGATCGAGCCGCAGTCGTTGGTGCCGGGAATGTCGCTGGCGGTGATGACGTCCACCACGCCCGGCATGGCGCGGATCACGTCGAGCGACATGCCCGCGAGCCTGCCTGCCGCCACCGGCGACAGGCCCAGCGCGCAGTGCAAGGTGCCAGTGAGCTCGGGAATGTCGTCGACGTAGGTGGCTTCGCCCGCCACGTGAAGCGCCGCTGATTCATGCGGGCGGCTGATGCCCACGCGCTTGCCCTGAGACAGGGCCTTCGCCTCGGCGTCGGCGTCGATGCGCGCGGCCGTGTTGGCGAGGTAGTCGGCAAAGGCCTCGGCGTTCTGCAGCAGGCGGGGATCTACGGGCTTGTTCATGTTCAGGCTCCTTCCACACCGGCGACGGCATGCGGCATCACGCTCCACACACTGGTCGATTGCACGGGCAATGCATCCTGCGAGCGGGTTTCCATCCACAGGCGAGTGATCAGGTTGCTCGCCACCTGCAGGCGATAGGCGGCGGATGCGCGCATGTCGCTCAAGGGGGTGAAGTCTTCGGCCAGCGCCACGCGGGCCACATCGACCGATGCCTGGGTCCACGGCTGTCCGAGCAGCGCCGCCTCGGCACGTGCCGCGCGCTTGACCGTCGCGGCCATGCCGCCGAAAGCCAGGCGGACCTGCTTCACGCAGTCCTTGTCATCGAGTTCCAGCGAGAAGGCGCCACACAACGCCGAGATGTCGCAGTCGAAGCGCTTGCTGATCTTGTAGGCGCGCACACGGCGCGATGCCACCGACATCGGCACGGCCACCGCCTGCACGAATTCGCCGGGCTCGAGCTTGTTCTTCATGTAGTCGACGTAGAAGTCGCACAGCGGCATGCGGCGCACCCGACTACCTTGCCGAAGCTCGATCTGCGCATCCAGCGCCATGAGCACCGGCGCCGAGTCGCCGATGGGCGAGCCGTTGGCCACGTTGCCGCCCATGGTGCCAGCGTGGCGGATGGGCGGCGAGGCAAAGCGCAGCCAGACGTCGGTCAGCCCTTCGAAGCGGCTGGCCAATGCGGACCATGCCGCCTCCAGCGAAGCACCGGCACCGATGTAGAGCTCGTTGCCCTGCTCGCCCTGTCGTTCTTCCACGCGCTTGAGCTCGGCCACATCGCCGACGTAGATGATGTCGCCCAGATCGCGGAACTGCTTGTTCACCCACAGGCCCACGTCGGTGGAGCCGGCCAGCACCTGGGCGCGCGGGTGCTGCTCGCGCAGGGCGGCCAGTTCGTCCAGCGTTCTGGGCGCATGGAAGCGGTCGGTCCGCGCACCCAGCGGGGCGCTGTACTCGAAGCCCGACTCGGCCCGCAAGCCCTGCAGCGCCGCCACCACCGGGCGCGTATCCAGGCGCACGGCAGGCAGGTCGAACATGCGCTGGCCGGCATCGAGGATGGGGCGGTAGCCGGTGCAGCGGCACAGGTTTCCGGACAACTCGTCGGCCAGCGCCTGGCGGCTGGGCCGGGTGCCGTCAGCTTGGTGATGCTCGTAGGACGACCAGAGCGACATCACGAAGCCCGGCGTGCAGAAGCCGCATTGCGAGCCGTGGCACTCCACCATGGCCTGCTGCACGGGGTGCAGTGGCACCGTCGGCCGCTTGGTGCCGTTGGCGTGCGCGGCAGGCGGCTCGACCGTAGCGCATTGCCGCTTGAGGTCTTCCACCGTGAACAGCGCCTTGCCGTTGAGCGTAGGCAGAAACTGGATGCAGGCGTTGACGGTCTGCAGTGCCAGTCCGTCGATGGCGCCGGCGGTGCCGGGTGCGGCCAGCTCGCCGATCACCACGGTGCAAGCGCCGCAATCGCCTTCGTTGCAGCCTTCCTTGGTGCCGGTGCAGTGCGCATCGTCGCGCAGCCAGTCGAGGACAGTTCGGGTGGGATGGACGCCGCTGACATCCACCACCCTGCCCTGGTGGTAGAAGCGGATCGGCTGCGTCGCGGTGCTGTTGGAAGAATTGGTGCTCATCGTGGCGGCTCTCGTGCCGGTTTGTCCGGCCACCCCGACCATAGCGGGCAGCGCATCCGGCGTCATAGCACTGTGCCAATACCGCCTATCCGGGCGCCTCTATGGAAGGAGCGGGTTAACCCGATGCTGCGACGAGCAATTCTCGCGCCAACGCGCTCGCGCACCAAGGCGAGCGGCGCCGGGCAGGGGCCGGCACATGCCGGCCCGGTTCTCTCACTTACTGCGGCGCCATCTCACCGACCGCGCGGATTTCCACGCGCCGGTTCGGCTGCAGGCAGGCGATCAGGGCCGAGCGGCTCCTCGCGCCTTGCGAACGGCATTCGGCCTCGGTGATCTTCAGGTCCGACTCGCCGCGGCCTTCGGTCTGGATCACGCCGGCTGGCACACCGGCGCGCACCATGTGGTCACGCACGGCATTGGCCCGCGCCACCGACAGCCGCTGGTTGTATTCGGTGCTGCCCAGCGGATCGGTATAGCCCACCACCGAGATCTGGCGCGCGCGGAAGTTCTGCGCACTCAGGTCTCGCATCGCAGCGTCGATGCGATTGCGCCCTTCGGCGGTCAGCACGGCCTTGTCGAACTGGAAGGTTCCGTCGCCTTGGACCGTGATGTTGCGAGTCGGCGGCGGGGGCGGCGGCGCCATCGCGGGTGCAGGTGCCGGTGGCGGGGGCGCCGCGGCAACCATGGGCGCCGCACCGAACGGGATCTGCAGGCCGACGCTGAAGATCCAGTCGTCGTAGTGGCCATCCGCCAGAAACACGCGGCGGTTGCTGTTGTCGTCGTAGCGATAACGCGCATCCGCCGTCAACCGGCCCCAACTGGCGAAGGGCCAGACGAAGCCGACGCCAGCGTTGGCGATGAAGCTGCCCTTGCTGAAGCTGCCGCCGGGCGTGCTGACCTTGTCCTCGATGTAGCCGACGCCACCCACCAGGTAGGGCTGGATGCTGCGCGCCTTGTCCCAACCCTGGCGGCCCAGGAAGAACCACTGAGCGTCGAGCGTCCCGCTCCAGTTCTTCCACTTGGCGTCCGCGGCCAGAAGCGACGTGTCGAGCTCCTCGTACATCCCGCGCAGCTCGATGTTCCAGTACGGGCTGATCGGCTTGCCGATGGCCAGGCCGGCGCCCCATCCGTCATCGGCGCGTCGATCGCTGTCCGGATTCACATACGCGCCGAATGGCGTGATGTACGGACGATCGTCGAAATACGTCGCGGAGGTGTAGCTCGTCTGCGCAAGGCAGGCGGCATACGGGACAGCAAGCGCAATGCAAGTCGCTAGGGTGCGTCGGACGGACATGAAGAAGCCTCGCTCAGAACGTTGTTGAAAGGAGCCCCAGCCAAGTCTCGGCCGAAGCCAAACGAAGCTGAAAAATAGACCCCGCCCATCGCTCCGTTTGGCACAAGCGCAATCAAATGTGTCAACTGTGCCTAGGGTCCCCACGCGCCGTTGCACTTTTTGCAGGGGCGAATTGCGCTGGTTGCAGTGCAGCAACGTTTTGTCCGGAACTTTTTTGGATCGGCCTTGAAGGCGGCATGTCAGTGGCGAGCCGCGCGCGCAATTCGGAGCAAGTCAAGCCTCCTTGAAAGTGGTGACGATGAACTCCCGCAGCCAGAGATTGGCAGGGTCATCCTCGAATCGCCTGCTCCAGTGCAGCGCGACCTCGAAGTCGCGCAGCGGAAAGGTCGGCTCCACCACTTCGTAGGCGCCCTCCAGCGCAAAGCCGCGGGCGATGTTGCGCGGCATGACTACCGCCAGGTCGGTAGCGCGCACGATCGCCGGCAGCACCATGAAGTGCTCGGTGGTCAGGCGCACCCGATCCTCGAGCTTGAGCAGATGCAGGATCCGCAGCGTCTCCGCATGCGTTCGCACCGCCACGTACTCCAGCGAGCGAAGTGCCTCGAGCAAGGCCGCGCCGCGCCGCCGGGGCCCGACGAAGGGATGATTAGCGCGCAGCAGGACGATGTAGCGGTCCTTGAGCAGCAGGCGGCGCTGCGTGTCCTTCACCTCGGGCAGAAAGCCGAAGGCGAAGTCAAGCCTTCCGCTGTCCAGCGCCGGCGCGATCTCCGACGGTGCCAGCGCCATCGTCTCGATGCGAACGCCCGGCGCCTTGGGTGCCAACGCTGCCATCAACACGGGCAGGAATCGGCCTTCGCCGATGTCGCTCATGTGAATGCGGAACGTCTTGCGCGACTGCGCAGGGTCGAATCGATCGGGCTCGTTCAGCGCATCCTCGATGGTGGCCAGCGCCGACTGCACCGCGACGGCCAGTCGCTCCGCGCGCTTCGTCGGCGCGACGCCGCCCGCAGCCCGCGTGAACAGCGCGTCGCCCAGCAGCAGGCGAAGGCGGCCCAGGCCGTGGCTGGCCGCCGGCTGCGTCACGCCCAGCACCTCTGCCGCCCGGCTGACGCTGCCCGTGCGGTAGACCGCATCGAACAGGCGCAGGAGGTTCAGATCGATCGCTTCAGTATGAATTTCATGCATATGACTTAGGCGGCTTATTTTATTGATCGATGTCTCTTGCGCACGCACACTTTCGCCCGGCGGCAATTCGCCGCTATATCGAGCAAAGAACCGAGGAGACACGTATGCCACGGATTCCGAAGTTGATTCCCGCCCTCGCGGCGCTCCTCCTGTGCACGGCGGGCGCGGCGCAGGCACAACAGAAGCCCGAGGCGGAGCCGGGCTGGGCCAAGGGCCGTCCCAAGACGGACGAGGCCATGCGCATGGCCCCGGTGCCGGCATTCCCCATTCCCACGGCGGCCGACAAGCTGCCGACGATGAAATTCAAGCTGCCGCCCGGCTTCAAGGTGGAGACATGGATGCCCGGCGTGCTCGACGCGCGCGAGTTGCGACAGGGCGCCAACGGTACGGTGTTCGTGAGCACGCTGTTCGTGGGCAACAAGGTCTATGCCGTGACCGACAAGGGCGGCAAGCGCGAACTCAAGACGGTGATCGACAAGATGCCGCTGGCTGCCGGCATCGCCTATGACAAGGGCACGCTGTTCCTGGCGACCAACACCAAGATCATGCGTTACGACGGCATCGACGGAAAGCTCGACAACCCGGGCGAGCCGAAGGTGATCTACGACAAGCTGCCCGGCGGCGAAGACCACAGCTGGAAGTTCCTGCGCATCCACAACAACAAGCTGTACTTCCCGGTCGGCGCCCCTTGCAACATCTGCGACCCGGGCGAGTGGGCCAAGATCTATCGCATGGACCTGGACGGCAGCAATGTCGAGACCATTGCCGCTGGCGTTCGCAACACCGTGGGCTTCGACTTCGATCCGAAGACGGGCGACCTCTGGTTCACCGACAACGGACGCGACTGGTTCAGCGAAGAGTTGCCCAACGACGAACTCAACCGCGTCGACATGAAGGCCAAGCTGGGCCAGCACTACGGCTATCCGTACTGCCACCAGGGCAACATCCCCGACCCCGAGTTCGGCTGGGGCAAGAAGTGCAGCGACTACGTCAAGCCCGCCGCTCTGCTCGGGCCGCACGCCGGCTCGCTGGGCCTGAAGTTCTACGACGGCAAGATGTTCCCGGCCAAGTACCGCGGCGCGATGTTCATCGCGCGCCACGGCCCCTGGAACCGCTCGGTCAAGTACGCGGACGTGTCCGTGGCCTGGCCTGACGGCAAGGGCGGCGCGAAGGTCGAACCCTTCATGACCGGCTTCGTCGAGAACAACACCTACCTCGGCCGCCCGGTCGACTTCCTGGTGATGAAGGACGGCTCCTTGCTGGTCAGCGACGACCACGCCGGCGCCATCTACCGCATCAGCTACGGCAAATGAAGCAACGCGCTCGCATCGCCGCCCTCGCCGCGGCCGCCGCCCTCACGACAAGCATCGCAGCGCCTGCGGCGGCGCAAGGCAAGGTCGACTATGCGAAGCGCTATGAGCAGACCTGCGCCGCCTGCCACGGTGCCAAGGGCGTCAGCACGATGCCCGGCGCGCCGTCGCTGGCCGGCCAGCATTCTTTCTATGCAGTGACGCAGCTCTTTCTCTACCGCGAAGGTCGCCGGTCCAACGAGATGATGAGCGCGGTGGCCAAGACACTCACCGACGACGACCTGCGCGGCTTCTCGGACTTCATCGGCACACTGCCGCCGGTGCCTGTAGCGCCGCCCGCGGGGCCCGTAGACGCCGATCGCATGGCGCGCGGCAAGGCCCTGTCGAGCGAGCACAAATGCGTGTTCTGCCACGGCGCGGATTTCAGCGGCGGCCAGCAGGTGCCGCGCCTGACCGGCCAGACCGAGGACTACCTCAAGGGCGTGCTGCAGGGCTACAAGAGCGGCAAGCGCGTGGGCTACACGATGGCGATGATCGAGGCGGTGAGCCGCACGACACCCGAAGACCTGGACACCCTCGCCTACTACCTCGCACGCTTCAGCGCCGCGTCGCCGGCGCCGGCCGCAGGAGCGCCTGCCAAGAAGTAGCAGCCGCGCCCTTCGATCACATCGGCCCGGGAGCAGCGAGCGCGGGCCATCGCAGCAACAGCCATGCGCGGACCGCCCGCGCCAAGCCACTCGGGAGACACAGCGTTGGAAGTTTCGTTTCGCAAGGACATCGAGGCCTTGCGCCTTGGCGCGGGCCAGGTTTTTCACGGCGAGGGCATTCTTGCCATCACCAAGGGACTGCTGCAATCGGGCGTGGCCTATGTGGGCGGCTACCAGGGCGCGCCGGTGTCGCACCTGCTGGACGTGATGGTGCAGGCCAAGCCCTACATGGATGAGCTGGGCGTGCATGTCGAGGCCTGCGCCAACGAGGCATCGGCCGCGGCGATGCTGGGGGCTTCCATCCACTACCCGTTGCGCGGCGCGGTGACGTGGAAGTCGATCGTCGGCACCAACGTGGCGGCCGACGCGCTGTCGAACCTTTCTTCGCCGGGCGTCAAGGGCGGCGTGCTCATCGTGGTCGGAGAGGACTACGGCGAAGGCGCCAGCGTGATCCAGGAGCGCACCCATGCCTATGCGCTCAAGTCCGGAATGTGCCTGCTCGATCCGCGCCCCGACCTCGGCCAGATGGTGCGCATGGTCGAGCACGGCTTCGCGCTGTCCGAAGCCTCCAACATGCCCTGCATGATGGAATTGCGAATCCGCGCCTGCCATGTACGCGGCAGCTTCGAATGCCGCGACAACCGTGCACCCGCCGTGTCGACCCGCGCGCTGATGGAAGAGCCTGCCGGCTTCGACTACATGCGGCTGGCGCATCCGCCCGTGACCTTCCGGCAGGAAAAGCTCAAGGGCGAGGAGCGCATTCCCGCCGCGCGCCGCTACGTGGTGGAACACGGACTGAACGAGCTGATGCCGGGCCGGCACGCCGACCTGGGCATCGTGGTGCAGGGCGGGCTGTACAACGCGCTGCTGCGCAGCCTTCAGCAGATCGGCCTGGCCAACGCCTTCGGCGAAAGCGCGATCCCGCTGCTGGTCCTCAACGTCACTTGTCCGCTCGTTCCCGAGCAGTTGGCCGACTTCTGCGACGGCAAGCGTAGCGTGCTGGTGGTGGAGGAAGGCCAGCCCGAGTACATCGAGCAGGAGATCGCCACCCAGTTGCGCCGGCGCGGCATCACCACGCCGCTGCACGGCAAGGACATGCTGCCGCTGGCCGGCGAACTCGGCGTTGAGGTGATGGCCGGCGGCCTGTCGACGTGGGCGCGCCAATACGTTCCCGGCCAGACCGCGCAGCAAGGCGAGTGGATCGACGTCAACCGTCAACGTCGCGAAGAGGTAGCCCGCATGCTGGCCAGCCAGCCGCTGCCCAACCGGCCGCCCAGCTTCTGCGTGGGCTGCCCCGAACGCCCCGTTTTCTCGGCGCTCAAGCTCGCGCAGCAGGAGACCGGCCCGGTGCACATCGCCGCCGACATCGGCTGCCATGCCTTCGGCACCTTCGAGCCTTTCTCGATGGGCCACTCCATCCTCGGCTACGGCATGAGCCTGGCCAGCAGAGCCGGGGTGTCGCCCGTGATGCAGCGACGCACGCTGTCGGTGATGGGCGACGGCGGGTTCTGGCACAACGGGCTGCTGACCGGCGTGCAAAGCGCCATCTTCAACGGCGACGATGCCGTGCTGCTCATCTTCAAGAACGGCTACACCTCGGCCACCGGCACGCAGGACATCATCTCCACGCCCGACGAGGCCGTGAAGGAAGCGGCCGTCGACAAGCAGCAGAGCCTGGTCGACAAGAACCAGACCATCGAGACCACGCTCAAGGGCATGGGCGTGCAATGGCTGCGCACGGTGCACAGCTATGACGTGGCCCGGATGCGCAAAACGCTGGTCGACGCGCTGACCAGCGACTTCCAGGGCCTGAAGGTGGTGATCGCCGAAGGCGAATGCCAGCTCGAGCGGCAGCGCCGCATCCGCCCGTGGATCGCCCAGTTGCTCAAGCGCGGCGAACGCGTGATGCGCGTGAAGTACGGCGTGGACGAAGACGTGTGCAACGGCGACCATGCCTGCATCCGCCTTTCGGGCTGCCCGACGCTGACGCTCAAGGACAACCCGGATCCGCTCAAGGTCGACCCGGTCGCCACCGTGATCGACGGCTGCGTGGGCTGCGGCCTGTGCGGCGCCAATGCGCATGCGGCCACGCTGTGCCCTTCCTTCTACCGCGCAGAAGTCATCACCCACCCGAAATGGCACGAGCGACTGGTGCATGGATTGCGCTCTCGCATCGTGCGCGCACTGCAGCCCGCCTGAGCCGAACATCATGCAGACAACCCAACCCATCTGCGTGCTCGTGTGCGCGCTCGGCGGCGAAGGCGGCGGCGTGCTGACCGAATGGCTGATCGAAACCGCGCGCATTGCCGGGTATGCGGCGCAAAGCACGTCCATTCCGGGCGTGGCACAGCGCACCGGCGCCACGACGTACTACCTGGAAGTCTTCCCAAGGCCGCTTCATGAACTGCAGGGCCGGCGCCCCGTGTTCAGCCTGAGTCCGGTGCCGGGCACGCTGGATCTGCTGGTCTCTTCCGAGTTGCTGGAGACGGTGCGCCAGATCGGCAATGGCATGACGCATCCGGACCGCACGCAGATCATCACCTCGTCGGCGCGCACCCTCACGACCGCCGAACGCATGGTTCCGGGCGACGGGCGTGCCGACGTGCAGCGGCTGCTCGATGTGGTGCGCCTGTTCAGCCGCGAGCACCAGATTTTCGACATGAGCCGCATGGCGCGCGATTCCGGCACCATCGTGAGCAGCGTGATGCTCGGTGCCATTGCCGGCTGCGGCGTGCTGCCGTTCCGACGCGAGCACTACGAGCAGGCTGTGCGCGGCGGTGACACCTCGCCCGAGCCGCAGAACCGCCAGACTCGTGCCAGCCTGGCCGCATTCGCGCAGGCGTTCGACCGAGTGCAGTCGCCGCGCCAACAGGCCAAGTGGGTGCGCGAGGTGGTGGACAAGGTGGTGGACGACGTCGCCAGGTCGCCCGATGGCGAAGCAGGCACTGCGCTTCCCGAAGCCGCGCGCAAGCGCTTTCCCGCAGCGGTGCAGGACGTGCTGGCGCTCGGCTATGCGCGGCTGGTGGACTATCAGGACGAGCGCTACGCAGCCACCTATCTGGACCGCTTGTCGCATGTCCTGGAGGCAGAGTCGAAGCGCGACCCTGCCGGCGAGAAGGACTGGGCCATCACCCGCGAGACGGCGCGCTGGCTGGCGCTGTGGATGGCCTTCGACGACATCGTTCGCGTGGCCGACCTGAAAAGCCGCGCTCAGCGCGCTCAGCGCGTGCGGCGCGAAGTCAAGGCGGGCGACGAGGACATCCTGAAGGTGTACGAGCACTTCAAACCCGGCGTGCCCGAGTTCGCCGCGCTGCTGCCCGCCGCTTTCGCGTCGCGGCTCAAGGCGTGGGACCGCCGGCGCATCGCCCATGGCAAGCCCGCGTGGGAGCTGGCGCTGAAGGTCGGCAGCCATTCGGTGCTGGGCATGCTCTCGCTGCGCGTGCTGGCCGGACTGCGCGGCCAGCGGCGTCGGGGCAGCCGCTTCGCGGAAGAGCAGGCGCAGATCGAGCGCTGGCTTGCCGCGGTCGTGGCCGGCACCAGCGACGGCAGTTGGGACCTGGGCCATGAGATCGCCTGCTGCGGCCGGCTGATCAAGGGCTACGGCGCCACGCTGGAGCGCGGCAAGCGCAACCTGATCCACGTCATCGAAACCTTGGCCACCGCGCAAGGCTCCGACGCGGATGCGCAGCCGCAGGCGCGCGCCCAGGCGATTGCCGCAGTGCGCACCGCCGCACTGGCCGACGACAGCGGCAAGGCGCTCGATGCTGCGCTGATCCGCCATGGTGCGCCGGCACGCCCCGTGCAGGCCCAGCCGATCCGCTGGATGCGCAAGCCCGATGCGGCCCATCCCACCGAAGGCGGCGCGAGGAACACACCCAGCACACAAGGCAAATCAAGGTAAACGCCGATTCTGAAGTGGCGACCATTTATCAAGAATAACGATCTGCACGCGCCGCGAATGGCCACGCTTTTCAGCCGTTGAACCACAGGAGACAAAACATGCCCAGCATTCTTCATCGCCGCCTTCGCGCATCGCGCGCGGCACTGGCCCTCGCCGCCGCGCTCGCGGCGCTTGCGTGCGCGCCCGCAGTCGCACAAGACAAGCCCGTGAACCTGAAGATGTCGAGCTGGGTGCCCGCTCAGCATCCGCTCAATCCTGCATTGCAGGCGTGGGCCGACGACATCAAGAAGGCTTCGGGCGGGACCATCACGGCGACGCTGTTCCCATCGGAGCAGCTGGGCAAGGCCTTCGACCACTACGACATGGCGCGCGACGGCATTGCCGACCTGGCCTACGTCAATCCCGGCTACCAGCCCGGCCGCTTCCCGATCATGGCGGGCGCCTCGCTGCCGTTCCTGTTCTCCAACGGCAAGAGCGGCTCGGCCGCCATCGATGCCTGGTATCGCCAGTACGCGGCCAAGGAGATGAAGGACATCAAGGTCTGCTTCGCGTTCGTGCACGACCCCGGCACCTTCCATGCGCGCAAGAAGATCACGCTGCCCACCGACATCAACGGCATGAAGATCCGTCCCGCCACCAGCACCATCGGCCAGATGGTGACGCTGCTGGGCGGCACCAACGTGCAGGCCTCCGCGCCGGCCGCGCGCGATGCGCTCGAAAAGGGCGTGGCCGATGCCATCACCTTCCCGTGGGGCTCGATCATCCTGTTCGGCATCGACAAGGTGGTCAAGTACCACATCGACGTGCCGCTGTACGTCACGCCCTTCGTCTGGGGCATGAACAAGGACAAGTACGAATCGATGTCGGCCGCGCAGAAGAAGGTGATCGACGATCACTGCACCAGCGAGTGGGCCGAAAAGGTCGCGGCCAACTGGGCCGACTACGAGGCCGCCGGCAAGGGCAAGATCGCCGCCGAGGCCGGCCACGAGGTCTACAAGCTCACGCCCGAGCAACTCGACGCCTGGCGCAAGGCCGTGGCGCCAGTCGAAGGCACCTGGGCCGAAGGCGTGAAGAAGACCGGCGAAGATCCCAAGGCCGTGCTCGACAACCTGAAGGCCAGCCTGGTCAAGTACAAGGCCGCGCTCTGATGCAGCAAGCCACCACGCCCAACCTGACCGATCGGATCATCGGCACCATCGAGTGGCTGGCCGCCATCTCGGTGGGGGTGGTGGCGCTGAACATCTTCGTGTCGGTGGTGCTGCGCAAGTTCTTCAGCACCTCCATTCCCGACGCTTACGATTTCGGCCGGATGCTCCTGTCGATCCTGATCTTCTGGGGCATCGCGGCCACCAGCTATCGCGGCGGCCACATCACGGTCGACCTGCTTTGGAGCGCCGTGGGTCCGCGCGCGAAGCGGGCGATCGACGTGTTCGCCACGCTGATGCTGCTGGTGTTCGTGATCATGCAGACCGCCATGCTGTTCGACAAGGTGCGCCTCACCCGCATCGACAACGTGCTCACCTATGACCTGAACCTGCCCACCTGGCCGTTCTACGCCGTGGCATGGACAGGCGATGCCTGCGCCGTGATCCTGATCGCGGTGCGGACCTGGCGCCTGATCTTCGCGCCCGACAAACTGCACGACGAAGGCTACGAAACCGCCCACCCGTCCATCGAGGAAAGCAAGTCTTGAGCACTGATCTGGTGGCCGTCATCGGCTTCGTGGCGCTGTTTGCGCTGATGCTTCTGCGCGTGCCGGTCGGCATGGCGATGGGCCTGGTGGGCGTGGTGGGCTACAGCTATGTGGTGGGTGTGTGGCCCGCCCTCAAGCTGGTGGGCCAGACGTCGCTGCGCACCGTGTCCGACTACACCTTCGGCGTCATTCCCATGTTCATGCTCATGGGGGCGATCGTCACGGTGTCGGGCGTGAGCCGGGAGCTTTTCAAGGCGGCCAACTCGATGATCGGCCACATGCGCGGCGGCCTGGGCGCTGCGACGGTGCTCGCCTGCGGCGGCTTCGCGGCGATCAGCGGATCGTCGGTGGCTACCGCCGCCACGTTTTCCAACGTGGCCTATCCGGAGATGCGCCGCTTCAAGTATCCGGAGTCGTTCTCCACCGGCGTGATTGCCGCTGGCGGCACGCTGGGCGCGATGTTGCCGCCCTCGACCGTGCTGGCCGTGTACGCCATCCTGACCGAGCAGGACATCGGCAAGCTGTTCATGGCGGGCATCATTCCGGGCCTGCTGGCCATGGCGATGTACGTGCTGACCATTGCCATCATCGTGCGCGTTCGGCCCGACTGGCTGCCGCGCGGCGAACAGAAGCCCTGGCGCGAACGCTTCGCGGACCTCAAGAGCGTGTGGGCCCCGCTCGCCCTTTTCATCTTCGTGATCGGCGGCTTGTATGGCGGCTTCTTCACGCCCACCGAGGCTGGCGGCGTCGGCGCCACCGGCGCCTTTCTGCTCGGCATCGCGCGCCGAAGGCTCGACCGCGCCAAGATCCGCGAGGCGCTTCTGTCGGCCACGCGCACTGCGGCGGCGGTGTTCACCGTGCTCATCGGCGCGCTGCTGTTCGGCTACTTCCTGACCGTCACGCAGACGCCGCAGAAGATCACCGACTTTCTCGTGCACCTGGGCATCGGGCGCTACGGGGTCCTGGTGGTGCTCATGCTCATGTATCTGGCCCTCGGATGCCTGATGGACGCAATGGCCATGATCATCCTGACCGTGCCCATCGTCTTTCCGGTGATCACGCACCTGGGCTTCGATCCGATCTGGTTCGGCATCGTCATCGTGATGACGGTCGAGCTGGGCCTGATCACGCCGCCTGTGGGCATGAATGTGTTCGTCATCAAGAGCGTCGTCGACCGGGTGAGCTTTGCCACCATCTTCCGCGGCGTCGCGCCGTTCGTGCTGACCGACATCATTCGACTGGCCATCATCATCGCCTTCCCGGTGCTGGCGATGTGGTTGCCTTCGCGCATGTAGATATACCGGCCCGGGCGCAAAGCCATGCGCGGGACAATGTGCAAATGACGAAACAGATCATCTACACGGTTCGCGTGGAATTCGGCGACTGCGACCCGGCCGGCATCGTCTGGTTTCCCAACTTCTTTCGCTGGATCGACGCCGCCTCGCGCCACTACTTCACCGAATGCGGCGTGCCGCGGTGGGAAGAAACCACCAGGACGCTCGGCGTGATCGGCACGCCGCTGGTGGACACGCAGGCGCGCTTCGTGTCCACCGCAAGCTATGGCGACACGCTCGAAGTGCAGACCACGATCCGCGAGTGGCGCGCCAAGAGCTTCGTGCAGGCCTACCGCGTGATGCGTGGCGACACGCTCATCCTCGAATGCGAAGAAGTGCGGATCTTTGGCGGCAAGCATCCCGACGGTCGACTCAAGGCCATGCCCGTGCCCGACGAGATCGCCCGCGCCTGCGGCCGCGACGAGCCCGCCTGAGGCTCACCGCCTGCACCAACTTCGGCTTGATGCGCCGCAGCAACCTGCGGCCCGCGCACCACCGTGTCGCAATTGCTATACAACAATCCGAGACACTGTTTGCCCGCCGCATTGAAGATGTCCCCTACGAACGGGGACAAGCTTGTGGACAACTATCGGAAGAACTTTGAAAGCCCTTGTCCCACAAGGGCTGGCGCCAGATTGCCTACTTGCTGAGCAGGCCTTGGCCTACTCCGCCTCGATGCCCGCCGTCTTGATGATGCGTGCCCATTTCCGAGACTCATCCGACTGGAACGTCGCCAGTTGCTCGGGCGTGGTGGTGAACACCTCCGTGCCGGTTGGCGCGTAGAAGCTCTTGCTGGCCGCCTCGCTGCGCGCGGCCTTGACAAGCAATTCGTTCAGTCGCTTGACCACCGCCGGCGGCGTGCCGGCCGGCGCATACGCGGCGAACCAGTAGCCCATCTCGTAGCCCTTCACCCCGGCCTCGGCGATCGTCGGGATCTCGGGTGCCAGCGGCGAACGCGCGGCGCTCGAATAGCCCAGGGCGCGCAGCTTTCCGGCCTTGACCTGCGGCAGGCCGGTGGCGCTGTCGGTGATCATCATGTCGATCTGCCCGCCCAGCAGATCGGTGACGGCCAGCGTGTTGCTTTTGTAAGGCACATGAAGCAACTTGACATCCGCCATCTGCTGCAGCAACTCGCCCGCCATGCGGCTTGAGGAACTGCCGCTGCCGAAGCTGTACTTGCCCGGCTCCTTCTTGGCCATGCCGATGAAGTCCATCACCGACTTGGCCGACGACGACATGTTGACCACCATGAACTGCCCACCCTTGCCCAGTCCCGTGATCGGCGCGAAGTCTTTCACCGGGTCATAGGGCAGCTTCTTGTAAAGGTGCTCGTTGGCCGCGTGCGTGGTGTTGGTCGTGATGAGCACGGTGTAGCCGTCGGGCGCAGCCTTGGCCACCTGTTGGGCCGCAATCATCCCGCTGGCACCGGCCTTGTTGTCGACCACGACGGGCTGCTTGGCTTCTGCCGAAAACTCGTTGCCGATGGCGCGAGCCAACTGGTCCGTGGCGGTGCCGGCAGCAAACGGCACGACGAAGGTGACCGGCTTGTCGGGGAAGGCCTGCGCAGCGATCGGCGCACCGGCCAGCAGTGCCGATGCTGCGCCCGCGATGGCAGCGCTCAGGAAGTTCTTGCGGTTCATGGTGGCTTTGTCTCCTTGGTTTGAAATCAGTCGTCCGTGCCCGCCAGGTGGTGGGCAAGCTCGCGCGGGACGCGCAGGCGCATGTCCAGCAGCAGGAAGGACAGGGTCTTGCCGTGCGTGTCGAGGTTGAGCGCATCGTTCACGCCTCCGTCGAGCACGCCGTCGAGCACGAAGTTCATCGCGTGCAGGCCGGGCAGCAGGAAGCGCTGGACCCGCTGCGGATGCCGATGACCGAACTGCGCACCCACGGCCTGCTCGTCAATCTGCTCGACGATGGTCGGATACAGCGCCGGATGCCAGGCGATGACGCTGATGTTGGAGCGGTCGCCCTTGTCGCCAGTGCGTCCATGTGCGGCGCGATAGAGCGGTACGACGAGATCGCTGGTCATCTGGCTCATGTCGGTTGCTCCTGGACCAGAGTCACACGCGTGGGCACCGCACTGCGCGGCACCAGGCCCGAGAGCGTGTTCAGCCGTGCGGTGATCGCGGTACGTACGCCGCCGCCGCCGGCTGGGCCGCAGGTGTAGAGCGCCGTGACCTCGCGCACGAGCTTCTCGGCCTCACCCCGGTCGGCATCTGCTGCGGCCACGCGAAGGCGCACGTCTCGCAAGCCCTGAGGGGGCGTCGCGGCCAGCGCGGCGCCGGCGTCGTCGGCCAGGATGCTGACGGCGCCGATCAGGTCGACGCGCAGCGCAAGCCCGGGCAGGCGTTCGCGCAGCACCTGGGCCGCGAGGCGCGCTCGATCTTCCGCGCGGGGGCCGGCGTAAGAGATCTCGCCTTCGGCCAACCAGCCGCCTTCGTGGCAGACATTGACCTTGAGCTGCTCGGGGCGCTCATGCCCCGTCACACCGGTGAGCCGGACCCGATCCGGACCGACGGTCTGCACTTGCGCCATCGACAGATCGGCCCGCACGTCGGGCGTGAGATAGGCGGCGGGGTCGTGCACCTCGTAGAGCAGTTGCTCTTTCACGGTCGCCTCCGTCACCATGCCGCCGGTGCCGTCGGCCTTGCCGATGACGCAGCCGCCCTCGGCGTCGATTTCCGCAATCGGAAAGCCCAATGTCGCCATGCCGGGCACGTCCTTGAATCCAGGGTCGGCAAAGTAGCCGCCCGTGACCTGCGCGCCGCATTCCAGCAAATGGCCGGCCATCGTCGCGCGGCCGAGGCGAGGCCAATCGTCCGAGCGCCAGCCGAAGTGCGACATGGCCGGCCCGACCGTCAGCGATGGGTCCGCCACGCGGCCGCACACGACGATCTGCGCGCCTTCGCCCAAGGCCTGAGCGATCGCTTCGGCACCGATGTAGGCATTGGCGCTGACGACCTTCAGCTTGTTGAAAGCTGGGCCCATCTGCTCGCGCAGCAACGCCCGCTGCGATGGGGCGGCCAGGTCGTCGCCCTCGACCGCCATCACCTTTGGCACCGGTGCGCCCAACTCGCGCGCCATGCGCAGGATGTGCCGCGCCGCCGCCTGGGGATTGGCCGCGCCGAAGTTGCTGACGATGCGAATGCCGTGAGCCAGGCACCGCGCAAGCACCGGACGAAGCATGTCGTCCAGCAAGGGTTCATAGCCCGCATTGGGGTCGGCGCGGCGCCGCAGTTGTGCCAGGGCCAGCGTGCGTTCGGCCAGCGTCTCGAAGATGAGGAAGGCCTGCTGCCCGGCGGGCCCTTCGCGAAGACGCGCGATCAGCGTGTCGACCACGGCGCCGGCGGCATCGGTGCGGTCGCCCGAGAAGCCGGCGGCGCAACCCACGAGCAAGGGCGCCACCGCCGCAGCGCGCTGGTTCGAATCGATAGAGGTGGACGGCAAGGCCATGCGCCGCACTCTAGGCCCGGATGCACAATCCGTGAAATTGAAAGATCGGATCAATTGATCCAACAATCAGATAATCGACCGATGCGCCAGCCCGAGCTTTCCACGCGCCAGTTGCGAGCCTTCCTGGCCCTGGCGGAACAGCGCAACTTCACGCGGGCGGCTGCGCAATGCCACTTGTCGCAGCCCGCATTCAGCGCGTTGATCCGCACCCTGGAAGACAGCCTGGGCGCCCGCTTGTTCGACCGCGATACACGCCGCGTGGTGCTCACGCCCGAAGGCGAACTGTTCGACGCTTCTGCCCGTCGCCTGCTCGAAGACATGGGCACTGCCCTGCTCGATCTGGCCGAGCATGTGCAATTGCGCAAGGGCCGCGTTCGCGTTGCCGCCCTGCCCTCGCTGGCCGCGGGATGGCTGCCCGGCGTGTTTGCAGAATTCATGCAAATGGCGCCGGGCATTCGCGTCGACCTGAAGGACGCGCTCTCCGATGCCTGCATCGCCATGCTGCGCGCCGGCGATGTCGACTTTGCATTGGCAGCCACGGGCGCGGATACCTCGGCCCAGGGCGATCTGCGAGCGCGGCGACTTTGCGCCGACAACTTTCATCTGGTGTGCCGAGCCGATCATCCGCTCGCGAACGAGACACGCCTGACCGCGCGCAAGCTCGCGCCGTGGCCCTTCATCCAGATGGCGCGCAACAGCAGCGTGCGCCAGGCTCTCGACGCCGCACTGCATCCCATGCGCATGAATGCCGTGTTCGAAGTGGAGCATCTGGCGACCGTGACCGGCCTGGTCGAAGCCGGCCTGGGCATCAGCGTGGTGCCGGCCCTGACGCTGTTCCACTTTCGCCGCGAAGGCATCGTCACCCGGCCGCTGGCATTGCCTGGGCTCAAGCGCACGCTCTACCTGGTGCAGCGGCGCGAAGGCAGCCTGTCGGTGGCTGCGCAGGCCCTGGCCGATCTGGTCGTCGCGCGGCTCGGCGCGCTCAAGATCGGTTGATCAACGTGAAGGCGTCGGCGGGCCGCCGCGGACCATCGCGGCCAATGCAGGCCGGCGCGCCAGCACTTCGTCACGCGGCCCACTGTCGACGAGCTTGCCCGCCTCTACCAGCAAGATCGCGTCGAACTGCGCGATGAGGCTCAGTCGGTGCACCGATGCCACCACGCACGCATCTGGAAAGGCCTGGGCGATGTTGTGCAGCACGCGCTGTTCGGTCAATGCATCGAGCGCGCTGGTGGGCTCGTCGAGCAGCAGCAGCGAACTGCCGCGCGCCGCCAGCACGCCGCGCGCCAAGCCCAGGCGCTGCCGCTGTCCGCCCGAGAGATTGCTGCCCCGCTCGGCCAGTGGCGTCTCGAGCGAGCCGCCGATGCCGGCGATCACGTCGTCGAAGGTGCTGCAGCGCATGGCGGCCCAGAGTGCTTCGTCTGCCTCGCCCTGGCCGAAGTCCAGGTTCTCGCGAACGCTGGCTTCGAACACTTCCGTTTCCTGAGGAATGAGCGTGGCGACCTCGCGCAGCGACGACCACGGACGGGCGTGCCCATCGAACAGCAACTGGCCCTCGTCAGGGCGATACAGCCCAGCCAGCACACGCAACAAGGTGCTCTTGCCGCCGCCGCTGGGGCCGACTAGCGCCACGCGTTGCCCGCGGCAAAGCGACAGCGTCATGCCCTGCAGGCCGCTCGGCGGCGGCGATGCGACATCGGCCGCAGCGGGCCCGCCACCGCGCGGCTTGTAGCGCAGCACCAGATCCTTGGCGTCCAGCCGCCGCCAATCGGCTGCAGCATCGATGCGCTCGTCTTCCGGCGGCAGGTCGCGCGCAGGTGCATCCCAGATCGGGCCGGCACTACCCAGGTCGGTGTGCATGCGCGCAAAGGACTGGAAGTTCATGGCCATGGAGCCCACCACGCCTGCGGCCTGCTGCGCGTATTGATAGATCATGAACACGGAGCCCAGCATCACCGCCTGCCCGGGCTCGCGCGATTGCCACACGTAGACCACCACCAGGCCCCAGGTCAGCGCCAGTCCCATCAGGTCGACCGCGCACCACTTGCCCTCGTTGAGCACCACGGTGCGCTTGAGCGGCACCGAGATCGCCGCCATGCGCCCGGCCAGCAACTTGCGCGACGCCGCCGACAGGCGCAGGCCGATGACGGTCTGCGCGTTGGACAGAAAGTCGAGCAGCGCCGACACGTAGCGCCGGTCGGCATCGTTCTCGCGCCAGGCAAGCTTCATGAGCGCGCGGTCGAAGTTGACGATGACGAAGGCGATGACCACATAGCCGACGACGGCCAGTGCCCCGCTCAGGCGCGACAGCAGCATCAGCGCCACCAGCGGCCCCACGAGATTGACCACGCTTTGCAGGTAGACGAACTGGTTCTGCGCGAAGTCCGACAATGCGCGGCTGGCCTGATGCACCCGGTGCTGCATCTGTCCGGAGTGATGACCTTCGTGCCAAGCCAGCGGCGCCGCGGCGATGCGCGCATAGAGCTGGTCCGCCAGCCCCTCGCGCACGCGAAGCGCGACGTTGCGTTCGAGGATGCGGCCAGGCCCGTGCAGGCACCAGGCCAGCACATACACAAGCGCCAGCGCGGTGATCCAGCGGCCCGAGATACCGAAGTTCTGGGCCTGCAGCGCGTTGATGGCCTGCCCGGCCAGCCAGGGGATCGAAAGCCGAAGCAACTGCGATCCGACCAGCAAGCCCATCGCACTGAGCAAGGTGCCGCGCACGCCCTCGGCCTGGCGCCACAACGCGCCATAAAGATCGCGAAATGGATGGCGGCCCGGCCCGTCGACGGTGGTGGCGGCACCCGGACTGCTGGAGGTCATGGCAGACGTGGCCTTGCCGATCAGTGGGCGACGGGGCGTGCCGCCTGAAGGAAGCCTTGGGCGCCAGCGACCCAGGCGGCATCCGGAGGCAGTGCGTCCGGGGCGGCCAACAATCCTTCGCCGACAAACACCAGCCCCTCGGGCCGCAGCATGTAGGCACGCGCATCGTCGCGCGCACCCGCGCCGCTCAGGACTTCAAACTGGGCACCACCCGCGAGTGCGATCACGTCACCCGCGCTCGGCTGCGCCAACTCGGCGCCGGGCCAAGCCTGACGCAACAAGGCCAACTCGGCGTCACGCCAGGGCCCGCGTGTCGACCACACGCGCACGACCTGGTTGCTTGCGACATCGCGCAGGCGCGCCATCTGGTCGGCATCGCCCGGGAGCGGATCGATGAGCGTCCAGCCCTGTTCGGCGTCGCCCACCGCATAGCTGTGATGACCGGCCGGCAAGGCGCCGTCCTCGCCCGAATGCGGCTCTGTAGCCACCGAAGTGACGCGCCATACGCGTGGTGCCAGCGCCATGACGAGGCCGCCTTCCAGGGTGTGGCGCGCGTCGCCGCGGCCGTCCGGATCGAGAAAGCCGATCTCCGCCCATGCTGGCTCCTCGATGTTCACCGGCCGCTTGCCGCCCGGCCCGCCGGCAAGCCGCGGCATGTTGAGCGCGACGCGCGTCTGGGCGCGCGCATGCGCCACGCACTCGGCCACGGTCGCGAAGCCGTCAAGATGCTCGAGGATGCGCCGCGTCACGTTCATCAGCTTGAGGCCACGCTCGGGTGACACCGCCTCGCTCGGCGTGAGCCATGCGTGTTCGACGATCTCGACCGCGTCGACCAGCACCTCTTGATCAGGCGGCATGGCAGCAAGGAAGAAGCGCGTATCGAAGCGGCGCGGCATGCCCGGTGGCGTGATCCAGTGGGCGAAGTATTCGAGTCGATCCATGGCAAGCCGCCACCCCTGCGCGTCGCACAGCGACAGCAGCGCATCGGTGCCGGCGGCAGCGGCTGAACGCATCGCCTTCAGCGTTTCGTGCGGCAGGCCGGTCAGCGGCACCAGTTGATCGCGCGCGTCGCAGGCCAGAAGCAGGCCCGCTTCCTCGAAGCATTCGCGCACGGCGGCCGCATAGAAATCCAAGCCGCCCGTGGGTACGGCCAGCCGAAGGCTGGCGCCCGCATCATCGAGGCCCGCGCAATGGGCATGCAATCGCCGGTCGTGCGCATCGAGCAGCCCGCCAGGAAACACCGACGCGCCGCTGTTCTGGTCGTTCGGCTTGTCGGCACGCCGCAGCAGCAGCACTTCCAATCCCTCGGCCCCGTCGCGCAGCACGACCAAAGACGCCGACTGCCGGATCGAACGGGGAACAGGCGAGCCAACCGGCGTGGCCGCGGGATTCAGCGATGGGGAAGACGACATGGCCGTCGATGGTAGCTCGGCCGGCCAATCGCGGGCGGGGTCAAGGCAGGCATCAGCCCACCTTCAAAGCACCAGAAGCGCGCGGAAGTCGTTGACGTTGGTATGCGTCGGGCCGGTGACCAGCAGGTCGCCGATGGCATCGAAATAGCCATAGGCGTCGTTGCGGTCCAGGTGCTCCGACAGCTTCTTGCCGACCTGGCTCGCGCGTGCCAGCGTGTCGGGCGTGACGAAGGCGCCTGCGTTGTCCTCGACGCCGTCAATGCCATCGGTGTCGGCAGCCAGCGCCCAGACGCCTGCCTGCCCCATCAAAGCGCCGGCCAGGCCCATACAGAACTCGCCGGCACGTCCGCCCCGGCCCTTGGGCTGGCCCGGCTGACGAGGCCGGATGGTGACCGTGGTCTCGCCCCCGGAGAGGATGACGCAAGGGCGCGCAAAGGGGGCGCCACGATGAGCCACCGCGCGAGCGAGAGCCGCATGCACCTTGCCCACTTCGCGCGATTCGCCTTCGATCTCGTCGCTGAGGATGTGCGCCTCGATACCCGCCGCACGCGCCGCCTCGGCGGCGGCTTCGAGCGACTGTTGCGGCGTGGCGATCAGATGCACCTCGTGGTTGGCGAACACCTTGTCAGATGGGTCCGGCGTTTCCAGCGCGCCGCTTTCCAGGCCTGCACGCACGGGCGTTGGAATTTCGATGCGGTAGCGATCGAGGATGGCCAGCGCATCGGCGCACGTGGTTTCGTCCGGCACGGTCGGGCCGCTGGCGATGATGGCCGGGTCGTCGCCCGGCACGTCGCTGATCGTGAGCGTCACCACCTTGGCCGGCCCGCAGGCAGCCGCCAGGCGTCCGCCCTTGATGCGCGACAGGTGCTTGCGCACGCAGTTCATCTCGCCGATGTTGGCGCCGCTTTCCAGCAGGGCCTTGTTGATGCGCTGCTTGTCCTCCAGCGTCAGGCCCTCAGCGGGCAACACCAGCAGCGAAGAGCCGCCACCCGAGATCAGGCACAGAACGAGGTCGTCGGCGGTCAAGCCTTGGGTCAGGGCAAGAATGCGCTCGGCCGCCTGCATGCCGGCCGCGTCGGGTACCGGATGCGCCGCCTCGACGATCTCGATGCGCTGCTTCAGTCCGTCGGGGCGTGGGGGGATGTGGTCGTAGCGGGTGACTACCAGGCCCGACATCGGTGCGTCGGAAGGCCAAAGGGCTTCGAGCGCCTGCGCCATCGACGCACCTGCCTTGCCGGCACCCAGCACCAGAGTGCGCCCCTTGGGCGGCGGGGGCAGGTGCCGACCCAGCGTGGACAGCGGCAGCGCGCGATCGACGGCCACCCGATACAGATGTTCGAGAAAGGCGCGCGGCGCCTGGCGCGCGTCGGGCGCAGGGCCCAACCCGGAGTGCGAGGATGTCATGGCAATAGTGTCCAACATTCGCGGCCGTTGGCCTGTTGACTCAGGGCAAGGCGTCGCCCGGTTGCCTGGCAGGCGGCGCCACGGCTGCCGCCGATGCCTGCGCCCGAAGTAGGCCCGAAGTGGGCCCGAAGTGGCCTCCCACAAGCGGGCCTAGTTCGTCTTCGCGCCTTCCTGGAACCACTTGCCGAGCAAGGCGCGCTCGGCATCCGTCATGCCGGTGGCATTGTTCATCGGCATGATCTTGGCCTGCACGGCCTGTTGGAAGATGCCCTGGGCATGCACCGCCACCTGGTCGGGCGAGTCCAGCCGCACGTTCTTCATCTGCACTGCGGCGCCGTGGCACATGTAGCAGCGCTGCTCCAGCACCTTTTGAACTTCGCCGTAGCTGACCTTCTTGACGGCCTCGCCGGGGGCAGGCGCGGGCGCAGGCTGGGGCGACATCCACGCGATGGTCAGGCCCAGGATGACGATACCCAGCAGCGCATACGGCAGCGGGTTCTTCGCGTTGCCGAGCTTGAAGCGGTGGCGAACCACGAAGAACTGGCGGATGGCGGCGCCACCAGCCATGATCAGCAGCAACACGATCCAGTTGTACTGGTGCGTGTACGTGAAGCTGTAGTGATTGCTCAGCATCGCGAACAGCACCGGCAGCGTGAAGTAGGTGTTGTGCACGCTGCGCTGCTTGCCACGCTGGCCGTGGATCGGATCGACCGGCTTGCCCTCGCGCAGCGCCTTCACGCTCTTGCGCTGGCCGGGGATGATCCAGAAGAACACGTTCGCGCTCATGGTGGTGGCCATCATGGCGCCCACCAGCAGGAACGCCGCGCGACCAGCGAACCAGTGGCAAGCCAGCCATGCCGCGAATGCGACGAACAAGGCCACCAGCACACCGACGATGGTGTCGCCGTTCTTGCGACGCCCGAAGATCTGGCAGATGCCGTCGTACACCATCCAGAACACGACGAAGAAGGCGAGCGCCACCGCGATGGCCGCGCCCGGCTGCCAGTCCATCTTGGATTTGTCGATCAGGTAGGTGCTCGCGTTCCACAGATAGGACATGGTGAACAGCGCAAAGCCGCTCAGCCAGGTGGAATAGCTTTCCCAGAATGACCAGTGCAGATGGTCCGGGATCTTCTTTGGCGCCACCGTGTACTTCTGCATGTTGTAGAAGCCGCCGCCGTGCACCGCCCATTGCTCGCCGCCGACGCCCTTGTCCAGGGATTCCTGGTCCTCGGGCTTCTCGAGGCTGTTGTCCAGCATGACGAAGTAGAAGGAAGCGCCGATCCAGGCGATGGCGGTGATGACGTGCAGCCAGCGCAGCAGCAGGTTGGCCCAGTCGAGGTAGTAGCTTTCCATGGATTCACTCCACCCTGGTGCGGCACTGGCGTGGTGCCACTTTGTAATGTTTTGGCCTGCTCACCACTGCGGGGCGCTGTGAGCAGATGAAATTGCCGCGAACGCAGACGGTGGGGACGTCTCGCTCCGCTGCGGCACTTTGTGGACTGAAGTGTATACACTTCGGTCGCCGTTGGTTGGCTCCGATGCTAAGGGATATCACTTAGGCTCCGGCGCCGCTTCGAGCGACTGCAACAACTGTGCCGCCACCGCGACGGCGATCACTTCGGGCTCCTTGCCGCCAATGCCCGGCACGCCGATCGGACAGGTGACGTGATCCATCTCGGCTTGCGTGAAGCCGCGGGCTTCCAGCCGATGCCTGAACGTGGCCCATTTCGTCTTGCTGCCGATCAGGCCGATGTAAGGCAGGTCGCCCCGCTCGCGTTGTCGCCTGAGGCAGGCAATGACGATGTCCAGGTCTTCGGCGTGCGAAAAGCTCATGATCAACACGCGCGAGCCCGCCGCAAGTTGGGCGACTGCATCGTGCACGGGTTCGGAATGCTCGGTCTCGATCTGCGCAGGCAGATGCTGCGGAAAGACGCCGTCCCGGCTGTCGATCCAGCGCACCTTGAAAGGCAGCGTGGACAGCAGCCGAGCCAGCGCCGCGCCGACGTGGCCGCCTCCGAAAAGTGCCACGGGATTCAGGCTGGCGCCCAATTCGGTGCGCAGTGCCGCCGCGTCTGCGCGGCCGATGCGCCGATAGGCGAGGAACACCACGCCACCACAACACTGCCCCAGGGTCGGCCCGAGTGGATATCGCCGCACCTCGTCGATGGCGGACCCGCCCGCGAGCCATGAACGCGCGGCCTGCTCGGCCTGGAACTCGAGTTGCCCACCACCGATGGTGCCGGTGATCGCGTCGTCCCAGACGGCCATCCAGGTGCCGGCCTCGCGCGGGGCCGAGCCCTGCGTGGCATGCACCATGACCAGCACGCCCTGGCGGCCTGCCTGCAGTTGGCTGAGCAGTTGATCGAGCAATCCGTTCATTCGCATTCCTTTGCCGGCCAGGCGCCGGCGGCCGGCTGCGGCACGGTATAAATCCGCCGATGCATGCCACCGAACGAACGACACATCGCCCTTTTGCCGATCGCCGACTCCTGATGGGCGGCCTCGTCGCCGCGAGCCTTTGGCTGGCCGGCTGCGCCGGCACCGGCGGCTCGGTGCCCGGCCAGTTGAGCGACGCTCGCGCCTCGCAATCGCAACGGCCGGCGCCGCAGGCATCGCAGGCCGTCGACGTGCGCGGCTACCGGCGTGATGCCGCGCAGCACGTCTACACGATCAACCGCGGCCGCATCTATGCGGGCAAGTTGCCGCCGCTGTTGTATGCCATCGGCACGCTGCGCGTCGAGCTCGACGGCGGCGGGCGCGTGACCACCATGCATTGGCTGCGCGCGCCCAGCCATGCGCCCGAAGTGATCGCCGAGATCGAGCGGACGGTGCTCGAAGCCGCGCCCTACCCGGCGGCGCCGCGCATCGGCAAGCTGAGCTGGACCGACACCTGGCTGTGGGACAAGGGCGGCCGATTCCAGCTCGACACGCTCAGCGAAGGCCAGCTTCAAGATTGAATCCGCCGCGGCCGCATCACGAGCCGCGATAGGTGCTGTAGCTCCAGGGGCTGACCAGCAGGGGCACGTGATAGTGCTGGTCGGCATGGGCAACCCCGAAGTCGAGCGCGACCTTGTTCAGGAAGTTGGGCTCGGGCAACTGCACGCCGCGCCGGCCGAAGTAGCCGGCCACGTCGAACACCAGGCGATACGTGCCGGCCTTGAGGCTGGCGTTGTCGTAGAGCGGCCCGTCGCTGCGGCCGTCCGAATTCAGGTTGAAGCGCTTGACCAAAGTGGCCTCGTCGCCGCTCGTCGTGTACAGAGCGACCTCCATGCCGGCGGCGGGGCAGCCGTGCATCGTGTCCAGTACGTGTGTGCTCAATCCCATGTGCTCTCTCCTTGATGTGGTGTGCCTTGCGCGGTCCCGGCGATGCGCGGAATCGGTCCGGGAAAATCCGGTCGACAAAAGTGTATACAGTTCTTGTCTTTAGGGCTATCATGAATTTCATGGAGACCACCCCGACCCGCGCCATCGTGGAAGCGCTCACGCGTGCCATCGTGGACCACCGTCTGCAGCCCGGCAGCAAGTTGGCCGAGCAGAAGCTGGCCGATCACTTCGGCGTCTCGCGCACGCTGGTGCGGCAGGCGCTGTTCCAGCTTTCCCAGAACCGGCTGGTGCGGCTGGAGCCCGCCCGCGGCGCCTTCGTCGCGGCTCCGGCGGTGGACGAGGCAAGACAGGTGTTCGCCGTGCGCCGCATGCTCGAAGCGCAGATGGCCCGCGAGTTCGCCGCCAGCGTCACGCCGGCCAAGATCAAGGCACTCAGGGAGCATGTCGCGCTTGAAAAGGCTTCGGTCTCCGCCGGCAACGACATCACCGGCCGCACCGAATTGCTGGGCGACTTCCATGTGCGCATGGCCGAACTCATGGGCAACCAGGTGCTCGCGCAACTGCTGGGCGAACTCATCTCGCGCTGCGCGCTCATCACGCTCATGTACCAGAGCGCCTCGGCGGCCGAGCATTCCAACGACGAGCATGCCGACATCGTCAAGGCGCTGGCCGCGCGCGACGGCGAGAAGGCCGCGCAGCTCATGACCGAGCACCTGCTGCACGTCGAGGCCAACCTCACCTTCGACCGCAAGATTCCCACCAGCGACATCGCGCTCGCACTTTCCTGAACCCTTCCCGCTTCGACTCGCGTTCAATGTCTCAAGTCTTCGACACCACCCTGCCCTACCCGCGCGACCTGATCGGCTACGGGCGAAATCCGCCGCATGCCCAGTGGCCCGGCAAGGCACGCGTGGCGGTGCAGTTCGTCCTCAACTACGAAGAAGGCGGCGAGAACTGCGTGCTGCACGGCGACCCGGCTTCGGAGCAGTTCCTGTCCGAGATGTTCAACCCTGCCGCCTACCCCGACCGGCACATGAGCATGGAAGGCATCTACGAGTACGGCTCGCGCACCGGCGTGTGGCGATTGCTGCGCGAATTCGAGAAGCGTGGCCTGCCGCTGACCGTGTTCGGCGTGGGCATGGCGCTCCAGCGGCATCCTGAACTCACCGCCGCCTTCAAGGAACTCGGCCACGAGATCGCCTGCCACGGCTGGCGCTGGATCCACTACCAGAACGTCGACGAAGCCACCGAGCGCGAGCACATGCGCCTGGGCATGGAGGCCATCGAGCAGCTCACCGGCGAGCGCGCCGTAGGCTGGTACACCGGGCGCGACAGCCCGCGCACCCACCGCCTGGTCGCCGACTACGGCGGCTTCGAATACGACAGCGATTACTACGGCGACGACCTGCCCTTCTGGATGAAGGTGCAGAAGACCGACGGCAGCGTGGCGCCGCAACTCATCGTGCCCTACACGCTCGACGTCAACGACATGCGCTTTGCGCTGCCGCAGGGCTACTCGCACGCCGACCCCTTCTTCCAGTACATGAAGGACACCTTCGACGTGCTGTACGCCGAAGGCGACCCCAATGGCCACGACCGCCCGAGCATGATGTCCATCGGCATGCACTGCCGGCTGCTTGGCCGGCCGGGGCGCATCGTGGCGCTGCAGCGCTTTCTGGACCACATCGCCGCGCACGAGCATGTGTGGGTGTGCCGCCGGGTCGACATCGCCCGCCACTGGAAGGCGACCCATCCCTTTTCCGAATGATTGATAGCACCGGGGAGACGAACACCATGACGCTGACGATCGAACAGATCAACGCCGGGCCCGCGGCCGAAGCCGCCGCCCTTCTGGACGGCACCTACGAGCATTCGCCATGGATCGCCGAACGCGCCATGGCCGCGCGGCCCTTCCGCTCGCTCACGCACCTCAAGCATGCGCTGGTGCAAGTGGTCGCCAAGGCAAGCCCGGACGAGCAACTGAGCCTGATCCGTGCTCACCCGGAGCTGGCCGGCAAGGCCATGGTCAGCAAGACGCTGACGGCCGAGTCCACCAATGAGCAGGGCAAGGCCGGCCTGACCGACTGCACGCCCGAAGAGTTCGAGAAGATCCAGCAGCTCAACGCGGCCTACAACAGCAAGTTCGGCTTCCCGTTCATCCTGGCGGTGCGGGGCCCGCGCGGCCTGGGCCTGAACAAGCGCGAGATCATCCAGACCTTCGAGCGCCGGGTTCATCACCATCCGGCCTTCGAACTGGCCGAAGCGCTGCGCAACATCCACCGCATTGCCGAGATCCGCCTGAACGACAAGTTCGGCGTTCAACCCGACGTGGGCAACGAGGTCTGGGACTGGCACGAGCAACTGGCGACGCACACCGACCCCGGCTATGCCGAGAAAGGCCAGCTCACCGTCACCTACCTGACCGACGCACACCGCGCCTGCGCGGCGCAGATCGCGCGGCTCATGCAAGAGGTCGGCTTCGACAGCGTGCAGATCGATGCCGTGGGCAACGTGGTCGGCCGGTACGAAGGCAGCCAGCCGGGCGCCAAGGCACTGCTCACCGGCTCGCACTACGACACCGTTCGCAATGGCGGCAAGTACGACGGCCGGCTTGGCATCTTCGTGCCCATCGCCTGCGTGCGCGAACTCAAGCGCCAGAACAAGCGCCTGCCGTTCGCCTTCGAAGTGGTGGGCTTTGCGGAGGAAGAAGGCCAGCGCTACAAGGCCACGTTCCTGGGTTCGGGTGCGCTCATCGGCCACTTCGATCAAAGCTGGCTGGACCAAAAGGACGCCGACGGCATCACCTTGCGCGAAGCGATGAAGCACGCCGGGCTCAAGCTGGAAGACATTCCCGCCATCCAGCGCGATCCTTCCAAGTATCTTGGCTTCGTCGAAGTGCACATCGAGCAAGGGCCCGTGCTCAACGAACTCGACATTCCGCTGGGCATCGTCACGTCCATCAACGGCGGCGTGCGCTTCGTGGGCGAAGTGATCGGCATGGCCAGCCACGCCGGCACCACGCCGATGGACCGCCGCCGCGATGCCGCATGCGCGGTGGCCGAACTGATCCTGTTCACCGAACAACGCGCCGCCAAGGACGCCGACTCGGTGGCCACGGTCGGCATGCTCGAAGTGCCGAGCGGTTCGATCAACGTGGTGCCCGGGCGCTGCAAATTCAGCCTGGACATCCGCGCCCCCAAGGACCCGCAGCGCGACGCCGTGGTGGCCGACGTGCTGGCCGAACTGGCCGCCATCTGCGAGCGCCGAGGCCTGCGCTACACCATCGAGGAAGCCATGCGCGCCGCGGCCGCGCCGAGCGCGCCGCAATGGCAGCAGCGCTGGGAAAAGGCCGTCGACTCGCTCGGCATCCCGCTGTTCCGCATGCCCAGCGGCGCCGGCCACGACGCCATGAAGCTGCACGAGGTGATGCCGCAGGCCATGCTCTTCGTGCGCGGCATCAACTCCGGCATCAGCCACAACCCGCTGGAGTCGAGCACCAACGACGACATCGATCTCGCCGTCAAGGCCTTCTCGCGCCTGCTGGACGATCTTGCCCAAGACCTCCAGACGCCCTCGCCCACCAACGCCTGACGCCATCGCCATGACCGACTACACCAAACTCGACGCCTGGATCGACGAACACTTCGACGAGCAGGTCAAGTTCCTGCAGGCCCTCGTGCAGGTACCGACCGACACGCCACCCGGCAACAACGCTCCGCATGCCGAGCGCACCGCCGAACTGCTGCAGGACCTCGGCCTGGTGGCCGAGAAGCATCCCGTCCCGGCCCAGGAAGTCCAGGACTACGGCCTCGAATCCATCACCAACCTGATCGTTCGCCGCAACTATGGCGCGGGCGGCCGCACCATCGCGCTCAATGCGCACGGCGACGTCGTGCCCCCCGGAGAGGGCTGGACGCATGATCCGTATGGCGGCGAGATCGTCGACGGCCAGTTGTTCGGCCGCGCGGCCGCGGTGAGCAAGAGTGACTTTTCGACATTCACCTTTGCACTGCGCGCGCTCGAAGCCGTGGCCAAGCCCACCAAGGGCAGCCTGGAACTTCATTTCACCTACGACGAGGAATTCGGCGGCATCCTCGGCCCGGGCTGGCTGCTCAAGAACAAGCTGACCAAGCCCGACCTGATGGTCGCCGCCGGCTTCAGCTACGAAGTCGTCACGGCCCACAACGGCTGCCTGCAGATGGAAGTGACGGTCCACGGCAAGATGGCGCACGCCGCCGTGCCCGAAACCGGCGTCGACGCGCTTCAGGGCGCGGTGCACATCCTCAATGCGCTGTACGCCCAGAACATCGAATACAAGAAGGTCACATCGGCCGTCGAGGGCATCAACCACCCCTACCTCAATGTGGGGCGCATCGAGGGCGGGACCAACACCAACGTCATCCCCGGCAAGGTCGTCTTCAAGCTCGACCGCCGCATGATTCCGGAAGAGGACCCGGTTCAGGTCGAAGCCACGATCCGCCGCGTCATCACCGAATCGGCGGCGCAGAAGGACGGCATTTCCGTCGAGATCAAGCGCTTACTGCTCGCCAATTCCATGAAGCCGCTAGCCGGCAATCAGCCGCTGGTGCAGGCCATCCAGAAGCATGGCGAACAGGTGTTCGGCCAGCCCATTCCCGCGATGGGCACGCCGCTGTACACCGACGTGCGCCTGTACGTCGAACAGGGCATTCCCGGCGTGATCTACGGCGCCGGCCCACGCACCGTGCTCGAATCGCACGCCAAGCGGGCCGACGAGCGCGTGTCGCTGGAAGACCTGCGCCGCGCCACCAAGGTGGTGGCACGCACGCTGGCAGACCTGCTCGTCTGAACCCCCTGGCGCCGGCGCTGCGCGGAGTTGGCGAACCCGACTCCCGCACGCCGCTGCGGCGCCACCGTCAAGCGCGGCCCCGCTCGTGGGTGGCCACCGCCTCTTCCACCGTCGCAAAGAACGCCTGTGGGCCCAAGCGCGCGAACAGGCCGAAGCGCTTGAGCTTGTCCTTCACCGGGTCTTTCATCTCTGCGAAGCACAACTCGATGCCTTCGGCCTGAAGGCTTTCGTGGAGTTCGGTCAGGATGTCGGCAGCGGTCACATCCACGCTGGTCACCGGCTCTGCCGCGACCACCACTCGACGCACCGGCGTGGGTGACGCTCTGAGCGCATCCATCAGCCGATCGCGGAACAGTTCCGCATTGGCAAAGAAGAGCGGCGCGTCCCATCGGAAGATGACCAGACCCGCGACCAGCCGGGCGTCGGGATAGCGCTTGATGTCGTGGAACCCGTGCACGCCATCGGGTTGGCCGAGCACCGCAAAATGCGGTCGCCAGCCGTCCCACAGGAACTCCAGCACCGCGATCACGACCGCAATGCCGATGCCCGGAATGGCCCCGAACACCGCCACGCCGACCAGGCAGGTCATCGACAGCCAGAACTCCCATTGCTGGATGCGGTAGATGCGGCGCAGATCCCTGATCTCGATCAGCCCCATGGCCGAAGCGATGACGACCGCCGCCAATGCGGCGCTGGGCAGGTCGTGCAGCAGATCGGGCGCGGCCACCAGCAGCAAAGCAATGGCCAGTGCGCCTACCACCCCCGTCACCTGCGTGCGCGAGCCCGCGGCCTCGGCCACCGGCGTTCGCGACGCGCTGCTGCTGATCGGAATGCCCTGGAAGAAGCCAGCTGCCAGATTCGCAGCGCCAAGCCCCACCATCTCCTGATTCGGATCGACCTTGGAACGGGTCTTGGCGGCGTACACGCGCGACAGCACGCTCGTGTCCGCAAACGAGACCAGTGCCACCGCCAGTCCACCCAGCAGGATGGGCTGGATGTCCTGCAGCCCGATCAAGGGAACCGAAGGCAGCGGCAGCCCTTGTGGCAGCGCCCCCAGCACCGCCAGGTTGGCCCGCTCGGCCAGATCGAAGAAGGCGGCAGCCAGCGTTGCGCCCACCACGGCGACCAGCACGGCAGGCACGCGAGGAATGTGCTTGAGCGCGAAGATGGCCGCCAGCGAACCGAGCCCGATCATGACCGTGACCGCGTGCCATTGGCCGGCCACGACGCCCTGCACGATGGCCCAGGCCTGATAGAGCGGCCCGCCCTCGCCTTCGATGGAGAAGCCCAGCAGCTTGGGCACCTGGCTCAGGATGACCGTCAGCGCGATGCCGTTCATGTAGCCGTAGCGGATCGGCTTGGAAAGCAGTTCGGTCACGAAGCCCAGCTTGGCAAGGCCGGCTGCGATGGACACCAGCCCCGAGACGACAGCCATCGCGCTGGCAACCGCGATGGCGCGCATCGGATCGCCGCCCGAAAGCGGGAGGACCACCGCCAGGATCAGCGCGGCCAACGCGGAGTCAGGACCCAGCACCAGGATCCGACTCGGGCCGAACAATGCGTAGGCCAAGAGCGGAACGATGGTGGCGTACAGCCCATAGATGCCGGGCACGCCCGAAGCCTGGGCGTAGGCAATGCCAACCGGTACCAGCATCGTCGTCAGGACCAGGCCGGCGACCACGTCATGCCGGAACGTTGACAGGTCGTAGCCTTCCAGGTTGCGCAGGCCTGGCAGCCAACGGACGAGCGGGTTCGGCGAAGACATGGGCAGCCAGCTTACGCGACCTGCGAAACTTCGCGTACCCCCTATACCCCGTGATCCCGATGAGCGCTGCCGATTTCCTTCTCGCCCCTGAAGTTCAGAAGATCCTGACCATCCTCTATGCCTCGCCGCAGCAGCCTTTGGCCATCAAGGACCTGGCCAGGCAGGCCCGCCTGGAACTGGACGACGCGATCCGCACTGTGGAGCACTTGGCCCGCAGCGGCGTCCTGAAGACCGCTCACGAGCCCGAAGACGCCGACACATCGAGCCATGCCGCCAACGATGAGGACGATGCAGCCAACGCCGATGCCGGCGCAGCCCGGGTCATGCTCGACGAGCAGTTCGTGTTCTACCGGGAGTTCCGAAGCATGGCGCTCAAGTCCTTCGCCGGCGCCGAGCCCATTCGCAAGATGCTGATGTCCAAGTTCAAGACATCGGTTCTTCGCGCCTTCATCCTCGGCGAGCAGGCGGACGGCCAGATCGAGCTTCTGGTCGTCTACGGCCAAAGCGCTCCGGACCGCCATGCCCTGCAGGCCGCCTGCCAGAAGCTGTCTTCGACCGGCATCCGGCGAAGCCTGCAGGTGCAGGTCGTGTCCAGCAAGCAATTCGACAATCTCAAGCCCTGGGACAGCACGAGCGTCAAGCTCGCATCTGGTTGGGCCGTGGAACTGATTGCGCCAGGCCAAACCAAGGCGGCACCGCCGGCGCCTTGGCAGGGCCTCAGGCAGCTGGGGCAGCGCGTTTCGCGGATGATCGGATAAAGCGAGTGCCACCTAGAATCCGCCGTCGATAGTCGTCCCGCTGTCCCGATCCAGCTGCCGTGCCCTCTTCCGCCCGCATCCTCGAGACCAAGCTCAATCCGCCGGTCTTCATGGCCACGCAGGTGCCGCGCACGGCGATCCGCCAGCAGGTGTGCACGTCGACGGTCAAGCTGGTGCTGGTACGCGCGCCGGCCGGCTTCGGCAAGACCACGGCCATGTCGCAGATCCGCGATGGCATGGACGCACAAGGCATCGCCACCGCGTGGCTCACGCTGGACCGAGCCGACAACGATGTCTCGCGCTTCCTCAGTGGCCTGGCCGAGGCGATTCGGCGACTGGGCGCCGACGCGATGGACCATCAGGCCCCCTTCGACGCCGTGGCCGCGCTGGGCGCCTTCGACGCGCCGTTCGCGCTCTTCCTCGACGACTTCGAGATGGTTCAGGAGCCGGCCGTGCTCGGGCTGGTCCGCGAGCTGATCGAGCATCTGCCGCGCCAGGGGCAGGTCGTGCTGGGTTCGCGCAGCCTGCCCGACCTCGGCCTGGGACGGCTGCGCGCACGTGGTCAGCTGATCGAGATCGACACCGATCGCCTGCGCTTCTCGCTGGACGAGGCGCGCGACTTCTTTGCGCTTCGCCAGACGCAGGCCGCGCATGCCTCTGCGCAAGTGCCGCAACACGCACGACAGGCGCAGCAGTCGCTGCCCGTCGACCTGCTCTCGCGGCTTCACAGCAAGACCGAAGGTTGGCCGGCGGCGCTGTGGCTGGCGTCCCTGGCGCTGGAACGCCATGGCACCGAGACCGGCTTCATCGAACACTTCTCGGGGTCCGACCGAGCCGTGGCCGACTACCTGGCCGAAGATGTGCTCGCCCACCAGCCCGACGAGATCCGCGACTTTCTGCTGCGCACCAGCATCCTCAGGCAGCTCGATGCGTCGGTGTGCCAGGCGCTGAATCCACGCAGCGACAGCGCGGCCATTCTCGAGCGGCTGGCCTCGGCCAACCTGTTTCTCACGCCGGTGCGCAGCGATGCCGGCAGCGAAGCAGGCGCATGGCGTTATCACAGCCTGTTCGCGGACTTTCTTCGGGCTCAGCTCTCACGCGAGCACCCCGAGGAACTTGCGCGGCTGCACCTCGCGGCCTCCGGCTGGTACGAGTCGCATGGCAGGCCCGTGCCCGCGATCGACCATGCCATCGAAGGCGGCGACCATCCGCATGCGCTGGCGCTGCTCGAGCAATTCGCCGAACAGTTCCTCGAACAAGGCCGCATGCGCATGCTGGCGCGTTGGTTCGCCGCCATTCCGGATTCGCTGTTGCGCGAGCGCCCATTGCTGCAGCTGATCGCGCTGTGGGCCATCTGCTTCACCCACGGCCCCTGGGATGCGATGCGCCTGCTGCAACAGTCGGGTTGCCTCGACAGCCCCATGCCCCAGGTGCGCAACAACGCCCACACGCTCATTCCCCTGCTGCTGGCCATGCAGGACAAGCACGACGAAGCCTACGAAGCCGGCCGCCAGAGCCTGGCACGGCTGCCTACCGGCCTGCCGTTCGCAGAAGTGGTGCTGCTCAATGCCATGGCCCACATCCTGTCGGTGCGCGGCGACCCGCGCGAGGCGCAGCGCCTTCTGGAGGCGGCACGGCGCGAACAGGGCAACAGCACCTTCAACCGCATGTACACCGAGTCGCTGGCCGGCCTGTTCGACCTGCACGAAGGACGGCTGCGGCAGGCCACGGCGCGCCTGCGCATGGCGGTCGATTCCACGCATGCGGTGAGCTACAACCACAGCCACGGCAACGCGTGGGCCGGGGTGCTCTATGCCGGCGCGGTGTACGAGACGCACCAGATGGCCCAGGCCGAGCACCTGCTGAACGTGTACCTGCCGCTGGCCCGCGATGTGGGTCTGCCGGACCACATGATCCTCAGCCACGTCATGCGCTCGCGCATCGCCTTTCATGCGGGTGACGTGGATGCGGCCTTCCAGGCGCTGACCGAACTCGAGTACCTCGGTCATCAGCGCCAGTTGCCGCGCGTGGTCGCCAGCGCCAAGCTCGAACGGTCTTTGCTTCTGCTGCTGCAAAACAATGGCACTGCTTCGCACGATGAGCTGCAGCGCGCGGACGACGCGGCGCTCTGGGAGCGCGAGCGACGCCAGCAGTTGCCCGCGCACGACCTCGACTACTTTGCGCTGGCCAAGGCGCGCTGGGACATCGCGTTCGGCGATGCGAAGGCAGCGCTCGGCGTGATCGATGCCGAACTGCATGCGGCACGCGCGGCCCATCGCCATCGCCGCGCGCTCAAGCTGCGCGTGCTGCGTGCGCTGGGCCTGCAGCGCTCGGGCGACGGACAGGACGCGCTGGACGAGATCGGCGCCGTCCTCTTGACGGCCAGCCAGGAAGGCTTCGTGCGCATCATCCTGGACGAAGGCTCTGCAGTGGGCGGGCTGGTGCATCGCTATGCCCATGCCGCGCGCCAGCACGAGAACGGCAGCGCCGCGGCAGCCTTGCGCAACGACCCGATCCTGGCCGACTACGTGCAGCGGCTGTTGCAGATCATCGGGCCGGTTGCCATGACGGCCGACACGGACCGGCCGCAGATCGATCCGAACGCCGAGCCGCTCACGCGCAAGGAGATCCGCGTGCTGCAACTGCTGGCCGAGGGCTACTCGAACAGCGCGATGGCCGAAAAGCTGTTCGTGTCCGACAGCACGGTGCGCACGCACTTGCGCAACATCAACATGAAGCTCGATGCCAAGAGCCGCACGCAGGCGGTGGCCATTGCGCGCAAGCTCGGCGCGATCCGCTGAAGCCCGCCGCAGCCGGCAGCTACAACGCGCGCGAGATCACTTCCTTCATGATCTCGTTGGTGCCGCCGAAGATGCGCTGCACCCGGCCGTCCGCATACATGCGCGCCACCATGTATTCGCTCATGAAGCCGTAGCCGCCGAAGAGCTGGAGGCATTCGTCCACCACGCGGCCCTGGGTCTCGCTGCCCCACAGCTTGGCCATCGACGCCGTGGCGGTATCCAGCTTGCCGGCCACCAGGTCTTCCACGCAGCGGTCGATGAAGGCCCGGCCCACCTTGATCTGCGTGGCGATCTCGGCCAGCTTGAACTTGGTGTTCTGGAATTCGGCCACTGGCTTTCCGAAGGCGCGCCTGTCTCGCACGTAGTCGAGCGTGGCCTGGTAGGCGCCTTCCATCGTTGCCAGCGCGCTCACGCCAATGATCAGACGCTCGTAAGGCAGGTCGCCCATCAGTTGGAAGAAGCCCTGGCCTTCGCTCCCGCCGAGCAATGCGTCTTCGCTCACATGCACGTCGTCGAAGAAAAGTTCGGACGTGTCCTGCGCCTTCATGCCGATCTTGTCGAGCACACGGCCGACGCGGTAGCCCGCGCAGTTTTCGGTCTCGACGATGAAGATGGAAATGCCCTTGGCACCCTGCGACGTGTCGGTCTTGGCCACCACCAGCACCACGCCAGCGAGGAAGCCGTTGGTGATGAAGGTCTTGGAGCCATGGATGCGATAGCTGCCGTCGCCTTGCCGCTCGGCGCGAGTGCGCACGGCCTGCAGGTCGGAACCGGCACCCGGCTCGGTCATGGCAATGGCGCCGACGAGTTCGCCACGCGCCATGCGCGGCAGATAGCGCTGCTTCTGCGCCTCGGTGCCGTGGTTCAGAAAGTAGTGCGCCACGATGGTGTGCACCGAATTGGCCATGCCGCTGAGCGCGCGGCGCGCCATCTCCTCGTAGAACACGGCCTCATGGCGAAAGTCGCCGCCAGCGCCGCCGTAGGCCTCGGGAATGTCGGTGCACAGCAGGCCCAGCGCGCCGGCCTTGCGCCACACCTCGTGCCCAACGTGGCCGCGCCTGCGCGCCTCTTCGTCGTGGGGCAGGACCTCGGTCTCGATGAAGCGCACCACGTTGTCGCGGTACAGCTCCAGGTCATCGTCGCTCCAGGAGCGGCGGAAGTCGATGGACATGATGGCCTCTATCGGTTGGTTCGGTCTTGCGGCATTTGCGGCCTGGATTCTGACGGCTCAGCCAGCCTCGCTCGCCTGGCCAGCGCCCACGCCCCAGCGGCGCAGCAGGGCTGGCGCGCCGCCGGCAAGGGCGCCCTCTGGCATGACAGGCAGGGAACGGCTGAATCGCGGTGCCGGCGCGGGCTGGACCACGCCGCCCACTTCGGCAAAGGTGCCCCGCGCCACGTTGTGCGGATGGCGCGGCGCCTCGTCCCAATCGAGCACAGGCGCGAAGCAGGCGTCGCTGCCTTCGAGCAAGGCGCACCATTCGTCGCGCGTGCGGGTGCGAAACACGTCTGCCAGCCGCAACTTGAGAATGGGCCAGCGCGCCGCGTCCATCTGCGCGTCGAACGCGGTGTCATCGGCCAGCCCGCAGCGCTCGCGCAGCAGCGCGTAGAACTGCGGCTCGATGGCGCCCACCGCCACATGCTTGCCATCGGCGCAGGCATAGGTGTCGTAGAAATGGGCGCCGCCGTCGAGCATGTTCTCGCCGCGCTGGTTGCTCCACAGGCCGGACGACCTGAAGCCGTACATCATGGCCGACAGCAGCGCGGCACCGTCGGACATGGCTGCATCCACGACCTGGCCTTCGCCGGACGACCTGGCTTCGTGCAGCGCGGCCAGCAGGCCGAAGGCGAGCAGCATGGCGCCGCCACCAAAGTCGCCCACGTAGTTCAGCGGCGGCACCGGCGACTCGCCGGGCCTGCCGATGGCATGCAGCGCGCCGCTGATGGCGATGTAGTTGATGTCGTGACCCGCGGCGTGCGACAGCGGTCCGTGCTGGCCCCAGCCCGTCATGCGGCCATAGACGAGCCGCGGGTTGCGCGCGTGGCATTCGGCGGGACCGAGGCCCAGGCGCTCCATGACGCCGGGACGGAAGCCTTCAATCAGCACGTCGGCCTGCGCGATGGCGTCCAGCACGCCGGCCGCGGCGCCGGGCGCGCGCAGGTCGACCTCCCAGTGGGCACGCCCGCGCGCCAGGATGTCGTGCGGATCCTGCACCGTACCGGGACGGTTCACGCGTAGCACTTCAGCGCCCATGTCGGCCAGGAGCATGGCGCAGAACGGCCCCGGACCGATGCCGGCAATCTCGACGACCCGAAGGCCCTTGAGCGGTCCTGCCATGCTGCGCCTCAGGCCCCCTTCGCAGAGGCCACGTAGTCCTTGAACTGCTCGCGCAACTTCGTCTTGAGCAGCTTGCCGGTGGCCGTGTGCGGCAGGCTGTCGACGAAGACCACGTCGTCGGGCAGCCACCACTTGGCCAGCCGCTCGGTCAGGTAGGCACGCAGGTCCTCGGCACTCACCTGCGATCCCGCGCGCCGCACCACGATCAGCAGCGGCCGCTCCTGCCACACAGGATGCGCAATGCCGACCACCGCGGCCTCCGCCACGCCCGGGTGCGAACTGGCGGCGTTCTCCACGTCGATCGACGAGATCCATTCGCCGCCGGACTTGATGACGTCCTTGGCGCGGTCGACCAACTGCAGAAAGCCGTCTGGGTCGATGTTGGCCACGTCGCCGGTCGAGAAGAAGCCCTCTTCGTCGATGGGCGAGCCGCCCTCGCCCTTGAAGTAGCCGCTGGCGATCCAGGGCCCACGCACGCGCAGGTGGCCGAAGGCCTGGCCGTCCCACGGCTGAACCTTGCCCTCGTCGTCGACGATCTTCAGGTCCACGCCCCAGACGCCGCGCCCTTGCTTGAGCTTGACCTTCACCTGCTCTTCCTCGGACATGCCGTCGTGCTTGGGCAGCAGCTTGCTGATCACGCCGATGGGGCTGGTCTCTGTCATGCCCCAGCCCTGCATCACCTCGGCGCCGAATTCGCGCTCGAATCGATCGAGCATGCCGCGCGACACTGCCGCACCGCCGATCCCGATGCGCTTGACGCCCAGTGCCCTCGGGTCGATCTGCGGGTTGGCATCCAGGTACTGGAAGAGCATCAGCCACACCGTGGGCACGCCTTGCGAGAAGGTCACCCTTTCGTCGCGCATCAACTCGTAGACGCTCTGGCCGTCCAGGTGCGGACCTGGAAAGACCAGCTTGGCGCCGACCATGGCGGCTGCGTAGGGCGTCCCCCAACCATTGGCGTGGAACATCGGCACGATGAGCATCACTGTCTCGCGCGAGCTGATGCCGAAGGTGTCGGGCGCCAGTTCCATGAGGGTGTGCAGCATCGTGGAGCGGTGCGAATACAGAACGCCCTTGGGGTTGCCGGTGGTGCCCGAGGTGTAGCAAAGCGACGAGGCGTTGCGCTCGTCGAACTCGGGCCATGTGTAGGCGTCGCTCTGCCCGCCCACCAGTTCGTCCCAGCAATGCAGATGGGGCACGTCGATGGAGGGCATGTGCTCGGGCGCGGTCATGCAGACGTAGGCCTTCACCGTCTTCAGTTGCGGGGCCAGCTTTTCCACCAGCGGCGCGAAGGTGGTGTCGAAGAACAGGACCTGGTCCTCGGCGTGGTTGATGATGTAGGCGATCTGCTCCGGGAAGAGCCGCGGGTTGACCGTGTGCAGCACGGCGCCGCTTCCAGACACGCCGAAATACATCGCCAGGTGGCGCCAGCTGTTCCAGGCCAGCGTCGCCACGCGTTCCGTCGGCCGGATGCCCAGCGCCTCGAGGGCATTGGCGACCTGGCAGGCCGCGCGGCGGATGCCCGCCCAGTCGGTGCGGTGCGTGCCGCCCTCGGGCAGGCGCGAGACGATCTCCGTCCCCGGATGAAAACGCGCCGCGTGCTCGATCAGCGAAGAGATCATCAACGGGCGGTCTTGCATCAATCCGTGCATGGCTTGTCTATGGTCGGTCTGTGGCGCGCAGCCCGTGCGACTTTGGCGCCATCGTAGGCAGCGCGCCCAAGCGTCACATCGTCGGAACAGACGATTGAGAACGCAAAGGGTCCGACCCTAGGATGCCTGCGCGGAGACCCAAGCCATGCACCTGACCCAGCCCTTGCACAAGGCCCTGCAGGAACGCCCGGACGCCACCGCGCTCGTGTGCGGACAGCGGCGCCAGACCTTCACTCACGTCGTCGACCGCGTGGCGCGCCTGGCCGCGGTATTGCGCGATCTGGGCGTGCGGCCGGGCGACCGCGTGGGGCTGCTGGCATTGAACGCCGACCGCTACGTCGAATACCTCTACGCCACCTGGTGGGCCGGTGGCGTGATCAACCCCGTCAACATCCGCTGGAGCGCGCGCGAGATCGCCTATTCGCTGGACGACTGCGACACGCGCATCCTGCTGGTCGACGCGAACTTCGTGGAGCTTGCGCGGCAGCAGCTGGAGCTTTCACGCTCGCTGAAGACACTGGTGCACTTCGGCGACGGCCCCGCACCGAATGGCCTGGAGGATGCCGAGGCGCTCATGGCGCTGGCACAGCCCATCGCCGACGCACGGCGCGGCGGCAGCGACCTGGCCGCGGTGATGTACACCGGCGGCACCACCGGCCTGCCCAAAGGCGTGATGCTCACGCACGGCAATCTCTACGTCGGCCAGCTATCGGCCAATATGGCGGCCAAGCGCCCCGACGAGGCCGTGGGCCTGAACATGGCGCCCATGTTCCATGTGGGCGGCACGGGCCTCGCGCTGCAGTTGATGCAGCGCCTGTGCACGCAGGTCATCATTTCCGCGTTCGACGAGATCAAGGTGCTGGAGGCGATTCAGAACGAACAGGCCAGCGAGACCTTCATGGTGCCCACCATGCTCAAACGGCTCATCGAGCACCCTCGCTTCGGCGACTACGACACCTCGAGCCTGCAACTGGTGCTGTACGGCGCGGCGCCGATCGACGACACCTTGCTGCTACAGGCCATCGACAAGCTGCCGCATGCCAGCTTCTGCCAGCTCTACGGCATGACCGAGCTGTCGCCCGTCGTCACCGTGCTGCCCGCCTGGTGCCATCGGCCCGATCAGCCGCGCGACCGCCGACGCTCGGCGGGCCGCCCGGTGCCCATTGCCGAAGTGCGCATCGTGGCCCCAGACGGAAACCCCGTGCCCACTGGCACCGTCGGCGAGATTGCCGTGCGCGGACCGATGGTGATGGATGGCTACTGGAACAAGCCCGAACAGACTGCCGAAGTGCTGCGGGATGGCTGGATGCACACCGGCGATGGCGGCATGATGGACAAGGACGGATTCGTCTACGTGGTGGACCGCCTGAAAGACATGATCGTGACCGGCGGCGAGAACGTGTACTCCGCCGAGGTGGAGAACGCCATCACCCAGCTGCCCGAAGTGTCCATGTGCGCGGTGATCGGCGTGCCGGACGAGCGCTGGGGCGAAAGGGTGCATGCCGTCGTGGTGCTGCGCCCCGGCCAAGCCCTGGACGAAGGCACCCTGCTCGCGCACTGCAAGGCGCAGATCGCTGGCTACAAATGCCCGCGCAGCGTGGAGTTCCGAGACCAGATCCCGCTGTCGCCAGCGGGGAAGATGCTCAAGTACAAGCTGCGCGAGCCGTATTGGGCCGGGCGGGATCGGAAGGTGGGGTGAGGCGCCCGAAGCGGGCAAAAGAAAACCCGCACGAGGCGGGTTGTTCTGGAGGGAGGGAGGCGTCCGAATATCGGGCTGGAAGGCGCATGGATGCTGCTTTTAGCCCAGGCTTCTCACCTTCCGTTCCCCCACCGATGCCCCCATTTCGATTTGCTGGCCGCGTCGACGGCCATGCGCGATCACCGATCAGCACCCAAACTCGATCCGTCGCAAACATGCCACGCCCGACAATGCTGTCAGGCGACACGACAACTGCCCCCTGACGAATTTCATGCCCGCAAGGCCCTGCAAAGTGGCATCGCACCGATTTGGAATAATTTTAGGAATAATTTGTTGTTTGTTTTGTAGTTTACTGGGATACTTGAAGCCTCCCAGTTCCAGGCTCTAGCCCGACAGTCATGCCATTCGCCCGCGAATCTCAGGTCAATGCCATCCTGAAACCCCACTTCGGCACCCTCGTTGACTTGGTGCAGACGGCACATTCGGATTTCCGGAATTCGATCTTGGCCGCATCTCTCCAGGCGCCCCGGGTACGCGCCAACTTCATTTGGAATCAGTTTCTTTTTCACGCAAAGGCGCGTTTCGAGGGCTCCAGCGAGATCGATGTCGACAACCGTCGGCACTGGCAAGGCTTGATGGTCGGAACCGCCTACTTCATCCGGATGAAGAAGGGCACTGCGCAACTGCTGTCGAGGAACTACCCAACCCAGGCGGCACTGGATTTCAACGATGCCAGTGTTGATCTCTTCGAAGGCGTGGCCCGCCTGGAACTCATCTACACGCTTGATGAATTGGAAACGGGTATTGACCGAATCGTGCTCGCCCAACGCCATCACAACCGAATCGTCTGGGCTATTGATCTGCTCGACAGCGCAGAGGACCACGGCCAAACGGTGATCCCCCTTCCGGTCGCACCGAATGGCGGCTCGCCCGCGGCTCGTTTGCTCAAGCCGAAGAAGGCGAAGGCGGCCCCAAAGAAACAAGGAACCAATGATGCAGGAGCTTGAGGGCTTCTTCCGACCAGAAATGGTCGGCTTGAGGCGGCGCATGCTCGGGATGAGCCAGGCTGACTTGGTGTTGGCGACCGGGATCTCCCAGGGGATGATCTCCAAAATCGAGCAAGGGGTCAAAGCGCCAAGCGGCGAACACCTTGAGAAACTGGCGACAGCGATGGACTGTCGCCTTAGCTTCTTTTTCCAGGCGGAGCGTGAATATGGCCCGCCGATGAGCGCGCACCCGATGTATCGAAAGAAGGCATCGGTTGGGCAGAAGGTGCTCGACAAGGTCATTGCTGAACTCAGCGTGCGTCTCGGGCACGTGCGCGTGCTTTTGAATGCGGTCGAGTTCACGCCTGAACTGCCGCTTCCTCAATACGACGCGGACGAGTATGCCGGCCAGATTGAAGAAGTAGCCGCCATGGTTCGGCGCGCGTGGTACGTGCCGCGAGGGCCAATCAGATCCCTGATCGAGTTCGTTGAGCGCGCCGGAATTCTGGTGGTCCTCTCGGACATGGAGGCGGCCCATATTGACGGCGCCAGCTATCAGGTGGCGGGCATGCCGCCCGTGATCTTCCTGAATCGCAGTCTCCCGTCAGATCGACTTCGTTTCAGCCTCGCGCATGAACTCGGCCACATCGTTCTGCATCGCTTCCCCTCCCCGGAGATGGAACAACAGGCAAATGAGTTCGCAGCAGCGTTCCTGATGCCTCGTGAGGACATTGCTGGCGAGTTGAAGGGCATGACTCTCACCAAGGCGGCGCAGCTCAAACCTTACTGGAAAGTCTCAATGGGCGCCCTCATCGTTCGGGCAAAAATTTTGGGGAGGGTCGATGAGGGTAGTTATTCGTGGCTGTGGCGGCAGATGGCGATGCAAGGTTATCGGACCAGGGAGCCAGCATCCCTCGATTTCGCTCCAGAGCAGCCTTCGCTTGCGCCCGCCTTGCTGGCCAACTTGACTGAGAACATGGGTTACGAACGCGAGGACGTTGAGCAAGCTCTCCACCTTTCGTTCGATGAGATCAGCAGACTTTACGGAATCAAACCGCCGATCAGCGGCCTTCGTCGCGTGAAGTAATCTCCATTCTCGGCCCGCTTCGGCGTGGGCATTCCCTCTGCCCGCCATCGAACCTCACCCCACAGGACCCTCCAGCTAACCAAGACAGGGCCTATCGACTCTTCGATTAGCTCCATCCACAAACAGTATCCCACCCTGCGAATTTTGGGACAGACCCTTCCATCAAAGCATGAGTACGACTGACACCATAAAGGCGAACGCAGTTTCGTCGCTACAGATTGCCGTCGAGGACTTCCAGTCCGACGATCCGCGGCGCGCTCTGTCGACAGTCAGGAACATGGTGGCGGGAATTCTGCTTCTGTTTAAAGAAAAGCTACGAGATCTCTCACCCCCCAACTCCGATGAGGTGCTGATCAAGAAGGACATTGTCCCAAAGATGACCGCCCACGGCATAGAGTTTGTCGGTCAAGGGAAGAAGACAGCTGACGTGATGGACTTGAAGGTCCGGTTTAAGGCATTAGGGATCAATGTCGACTGGGCGACCGTCGACAAAATCGTCGAACTGCGCAACCGCCTGGAGCACTACAAGGACTCAGCGACTGCAGCAGAGATGAAAAAAATGGTCGCCGATACTTTCACCGTAATCAGCAGCTTCATTTCCAATGAACTGAAGGAGGATCCGCGCTCCCTATTGGGAGACGTAACTTGGTCCGTTTTGCTTGAAGAAGCTGCTGTGTATCAGGCAGAGAAGGATGCATGCAAGCTCGCGATGGGCGAGATCAAATGGGAGTTTCAGGCGCTTGGCGCCATCTCGGAAAAGTTCTGTTGCACGGAATGCGGCGCCGACCTACTCAAGCCGCTCGACGTTGAAGTCGAACATCAAGAGTACCTTGAATTCAAGTGCGTCAGTTGCGGCCATGAATCGAGCTTTGGCGATCTCATTGAGGACGCATGCAATGAGACATACGACTCCGACAACTACAGCGCCGCGAAGGACGGGGGGGAGCCAGCTACTACGACCTGTCATGAGTGCAGCTTGGAGACATTTGTGTTCCAAGAAGGCGCATGCGTCAATTGCTCCGCCAGTCTCTCACACACCGAGTGCGTGGTATGTGGCGAGGCGCTCGGCCCCTTCGACCAAGAGAACAATGGCCTGTGCGGATACCACGCCCATCAGTGGAACAAGGATGACTGAGGCGCAATGTTGGCTGCTCAAGCCCCGCCAGCGACGGCTGGGCGGCATCGCGGATGGCGCCAAGTTGATCATCGGATGACGGTTAGCATCCTGACCTGAACTGCTGGTCCCGTATCTCCTTCCGCCGCTCCGCGACCCATCCCTGCGATACGCTGCTTTGCGGCCGGCGCGCCAGCCGGTCGTAGTAGTCCACTTGCTGGTTAAAGTGCGCGCAGCGCGCTGGGTCTCGACCCGTGGTCCCAGCTGTCGCTCCGCCCCGCTGCTCCATATTCTTGCGCTGGATCGCGTAGCCCTGTCGCGTCTGCTGGTCTGCGATTTGCACCTGCTGATCCCATGGCAGACCGGCCGGCACCGACTCGATCCGGTCAATCTGGGCGCCGCGTTCGCGGCAGTGCTCGGAAGACCAGAACCGCGAGCCGCTGTTGCTGACGCAGAGGAAGACCTGGGCGGAACCTGCAGCATCAGGACTACGTACGGCCGGCGAGACATCGACCACCTTCCCGCCGCCGCATGGCTCGCTGCTGTACTGGTTGCCGCAGCGGTAGACCTGCTGGGCATGGGCCGCCGCAGCAAGCATCACGAGGGGAATGAAAAACAAGCGCATACGCGAATGCTAGCCGCGCCTCGACGATTGGCCGCGCTGGGCCAGTCTGTGGCGGACCACCTGGATCCAATGCTCAGCGCGCGCGGAAGATAGCGGGGCCTCGCGCCGCCAATCAACTGCTCTAGGCACAGAAGCACATGAAGCGCTCCCAGCGGGTCAGAGTGAGGCCAGGGTAACCATGCTGGCGCAGGGCTTGATGTTCTGCAGGTCGAAGCAGCGATTGGAACCCACGCGGAGCATCGCGCCGCAGTGTCTCCAACCTTCGATCCAACGTCGCGAGATCGAGTCTTGCGGCGTCCATGTTCAGGTCCTCGAACTGACGGCGCGCATCCCGAAATGCAATCGAGCGCTCGCGCGGCTTCAAGCCAGCCTGGACACCGCTGATTGCCGCCAACACCACACCGGCAAGTGCCGTGAGCGCCCCCCCTGGGACAAACACCCCGGCAAGTGCCAGCGATCCCGAGATGGCTTGGACGACAGTGAGGAGCGTGTCGAATTGACTCCAGAACCGCTCATTCAATTCGCCATAGCAAACAGCGAATCTGACTTCCATAAGCGCGTGCCCATGAAGTCGAACCGGAGGCCCGTCCGCCATAGGCGGCCTACTTCGGCGCGGGCGCCGGAGCTGGCGCTGGCGCAGCAGGCGGCATTGGGGAAACTGGCTTCCAATCCTTAAACACAGGCACTCGGTTGCTCATTGTGTCAATCTCCACAAGCCTCAATGGTACTTCCAGCCACAAACTTACCTCACCCCTTCATTGGACGAGAACGATGGTGTGAAGCCTTGACCGTCAAGCCAGGCCCCTACAGCTGAGCAAACCCAGAATCGCCGGAATGCGGGCGAGTCACGTAGTCCGACAGCCATTGCGCAATGCGACCGTGGCAGGCCTGTACCGCGGAAGCCTCGTCTCTGCCGACACCGGACAGGCTCATGCGGCACCGCAATTTGTCGCCCTCAAAAAGCTCCACCTGGCCACCCCAGGTCCCTTGCCTGTCCTGGGTCACCTTGATCGACGCCCTCCAGCCAAGTGGTGGCCGGAGCGACGGCACATCAGCGTCGCCGGAAAATGGTTCTCCGCCCATGTTCAACCTCACTGAAGGGGCGACGATATCACCTGCCATCGCGAATCAGGAGCTCTGCGCCGGCGTATGCAGACGGGCGCCCAAGCCGTGCGAGGCGGGCGAAGGGCGAGCGGCGTGGCTGGAGTTTGGCTGAAGCGTCAATGTCGAGTTTTGACAGGTTCTCGCTAGCCATTGCCGCTGCCCCTCGCTGACGCCAGTATCTGGGCGATCCCGGGTGATTGGCACCGACGGGAGAACTGCCGAGACGATGGTCCCCGCATCGTCTGCAGATGAACGAGCCTCAAATGCCAGAGTCTTTTTTCTCCTCCTGGCGCCGTTTCCACTCTCGACGTTTTCGTTCGAGGTTGCGGCGCTCACGCAGCCTATCCAGGCTCATGAACACATCGACCTCGGCGCGCCGCGATCCCCGCGCAACTGGCGACAAGCTCGCCTCCAGCTTCCCAATGTGCTTGGCGATCTCAAGGAGCGGCTCGTCGCCAAGGCGGACGGTCCCGTCGTGATCCGCAATGCTGAGGGTGTACTCGTTGTGCTGGCGCTCGGCCCGCGCGGCATCACGCTTCCAGCTGATGGACACACGAAAGCTCTTTCCGTCCAGCAATCGATACTCGCTCAGATAGCTGGATAGCCCCTGGCCGGGCTTCAGGACGCTGATCTTTTGGAATGGCACTTCAGAGGCATGTCCGCGCCCTTCCCCGCCGATCAAAGGAGGTTCAAAGGCAAGGATGACATCGTAGGCAGTGGCATTGCCGGTGTTGTCGACGTGAAGGTCGAAATGAATCATGGACCAACGATTGGGGGCCAAGGTCGCCACAACATGGGGCTGGGCCGAGGCCTCTGCCATCCGGGTGGTTTCTCGCGCCAGCGTTTTCGTCACTCGCCACAAGAAGAACGTCGCGACGGCCGTCACGAGCGTTCCAATCGCACCACCGATTGCGATGACCGCATTGGCCCAGCCAGGCAATTGATCCACCGAATCCCTCCGTCTCATGGCCACATGAGTTTGGCTGAATACTGCCTTTCGCAACGGAGTCGGCTCCGCACCTCTGGGCGACTCACCGGAAGCGCCACCACGGGCCGTCGGTGTTTGCGCTGCGCCAGCGGTCGCAGGTCAAGGCGATCGACCATGTCAGCCGCTGTGCCGAAGCGGCTTGGCCGGCCGGCGGCGGCCGAACGGGCTCAAGGGTGCCAACGCCGAGCGCGCGCGGCACTCATCCGGCCACCGATTTCTTGTGCAAGTTCGAATATCCCTCGAATAGCGCCCCGACGCGCTGCTGCGCCAGCGCAAGCAGTCGCAGCGCGGCTCGGAGGGCAAGGTCCTCCTGTTTGTCGAGCACCATGTTTTGCCGGCATGGTGTTGCGCGATGGATGCCCCGGATGGGGCGACTATCGGGATAGCCATTGCAGGTCCCGTCCGGGGTGTGCGTTGTGGTTAGAACGGTTTGCACGTCTGACCACCTGGCCGCCATCGTAGTCCGTGGTCGCCGAGTGCCGGCGAGCCCATCCCCGAAACAGCCGTGAACCTGAGGATTTCCAAGGGTCGCGCGCCCCAATAGATGGGAAGGCCCTGAGACCCCGTTCCTGTAGCCATATAGCCTGCTGCGGCACATGACGCCAGTACACTCACACCCAGCCCGCGCGCTGACTGAACCAAATATGGGAACTGGACCCGGACTTTCGTAGACAGTGCGCGGGCCTCGGCGACGCCGGAAAACACCCCAGATTCCCCAGCGGCCCGCTAATTGCCCATGGGCCTAGCTTGCATTGAACCCAGGCTCGGAGGACCGCCCGCCAACAAAACCGGCTTCGCTCGTTTTCATTGGCAGAGCCCATGACCGGCGGAATCGGGCCGCCTGCTACGGTCGTCCAACTGCCGCAGTCGGCCACGAACGGCCATCCGCGTAGCGCCATCTGAGTGGCCGCTACCCCACCGTTTGCAGACCAAGAGGCAAGTCGTATTGCGATGCTCGCAGTTTGGCACTGACAGGGTGATTGCCCTTGCGGTTGCCCCCCAACCTTCGACTCACAAGGTTGTATGCGTTCGGGTCTCTTGAGGCAGCACCAACTCGAAGCGAGTCAGCGTCTCTGTAGAGAAGGCTGCAACGGTGCCACCATGGGCCTCGACGATCGACTTCGCAATTGCCAAGCCCAGCCCCGCTCCGGCATTTTTGCGTTGCCGCGACGGGTCCACCTGATAGAAGCGATCAAACAGCTTGGGAAGGTGCTCTTGCGGAACAATCTCCCCACAGTTTTCGACACTGATGAAGGTGAGGCCATGGTCCTGCCGAAGTCGAACAGTGACAGAAGTGCCACGCGCCGCGTGGCGAACGGCATTCGATACAAGGTTTCCGATGGCCCGCATGATCATGTCGCGATCCGCTTGAATAGGCCCTGTCTTCCCCACTGCGCGCAATTCGACACCGGCCTCTTCCGCCAGGGCCCCAAAGTAGTCCGTCAACACTTCTACCAATTCGTCAATGCGAACTGGGCCTAGCCGCAGATTCTTCGGATCGTTCTCCGTCTGGGCCAGAAAAAGCATGTCACCGATCATTCGCCCCATTCGTTCGAACTCCTCCAGGTTGGAGTAGAGCGCCTCTCGGTAGTCTTCCTGAGACCGTGGCTGACTCAGCGCTACCTGTGTCTGAATGGTCAGGTTGGTTAGCGGCGTGCGGAGTTCGTGGGCGATGTCGGCAGAGAAGTTTGAAAGCCTTTCAAAGCCTTCCTCGATCCGACCGAGCATCTCATTAAACGAGTTTGCCAAGTCCCGTAGTTCGACGGGAACGGCGAGGGGGTCCAACCGCGCGTCGAGTCGCGACGAGCGAATGGCGCCGATGTCTTCGGTAACCTTGCGTATGGGCCGATGCCCGAGTTGGACTGCCAGCCAGGCCGCAAGAAAGGCAAGCGAAGCGAGAAGCGCGGTTGAAAGCCACAGCATGTGCTTGAAGCTGCGCAGGAAGGCCACATGAAAATCGATGTCCATCGCCACGACGACCCGATAGTCTCGATTGTTCGAACTTGCACGGCTTGCCGTGCCGAGAACAACGCCGCGATAGGTCTTGCCCTGTAGATGCCAAACGGCAAGATTGTTCGAATCGATGCGCTGAACTGGCGCTTGCTGGCGAGCGATTGGCCCGAGATCCGGTCCGACCCCACGAAATACGATCCGCCCTGCATCATCGAATACGCTGTAAGCGATGCCGTGATGGCCCACACCGATGGCAGACAGGTCTTGCTGTAGTTGATCTTCTCCAACCTCTCTGTCGCGCTGCGCAAGAACGCCGAGCACGGCCTCTGCGATTGCCTGTAGTTCCCCTGCGTCCTGATCGGCAAAGTGTTGCTCCATCGCCCGAGCTACAAGCCAACTGAAAGCGAGAAACACAAGCAACGTTGATACTCCCACGAGCATCGTCACGCGCAAGGACAGGGATGCCGGCCGCGCCGACTTGATGCCGGTCCTACTCACCATCTGGCGGCTCCAGGGTGTAGCCCATTCCCCGCACTGTTTGGATGAGTTTCGGTTCAAAAGCGTCGTCGATCTTTGCGCGAAGGCGCCGGATGGCGACGTCAATGACGTTACTGTCGCTGTCGAAGTTCATATCCCAGATCTGCGAGGCGATCAACGATCTTGGCAAGACCTCTCCTTTCCGGCGGGCCAGCAGTTCGAGAAGCGCGAACTCCTTGTGGGTCAGGCTGATGCGTTGGCCGCGGCGAGTCGCACGTCGTCGAGCAAGATCAAGCACCAGATCCGCAATCTGCACCTGATCGGGTTGTGCGGGAGATTGCCCGCGCCTGAGCAGCGTGCGTACTCGCGCAAGTAGTTCGGAGAAGGCGAACGGCTTGACCAGATAGTCGTCCGCGCCCAACTCCAGTCCCCGGACCCGGTCGTCGACGCTGCCTCGCGCAGTGAGGAACAGGACGGGCATCTGCTTGCCGGCTTGGCGCAGGGCCTGAACGATTCGCCAGCCGTCCACATCAGGAAGCATCACATCCAGCACGACGAGGTCGTAGGACTCATTCATGGCCATGTGATGGCCATCCAAGCCGTTGCGAGCCAGGTCCACGACAAACCCGGCTTCAGTCAGTCCTTGCCGCACGTAGTCGGCTGTTTTGTTCTCATCCTCGACGACCAGCAGCTTCATCGTTTTCCCTTTGCCTATGCGACCCTGCATGGGAGATGAGGCCCCGGCGGTCACCCAGTCACGCAGGGCGAACGACCTTACCGAAATCAACCTTCCGAGAAGATGACGCCAACGTTGCGTGAATGTAATGCGCGGGTCATTCGAGGGAAAGCGCCGGCTCCTTAAGGTGCTCCCCGATGCGCGACGGCAGGCGTCCTTGAAGGCGCCAAAAGGCAGTGCCGCTCGCAACGACATCGAAAAGAAAATCGACATGGCAGCTCCAAACACACTTCCCTTCCCGATGGCCAACTTGAGCAGGCGCCGATTCGTCCAGGGGCTGGCCGCTGGCGGCGTTCTCGGCAGCCTGTCGCTGCCGGCCATGAAGGCTCTCGCCCAAACTGAGCGTCTCAGCCGTGGCACGGCGCCCGTTCTGCGCGGCAACACGTTCGACTTGGTGATCGCCCAGACTCCAGTTAACTTTACCGGCCAACCTGGCATCGCCACGACGATCAACGGGTCGCTGCCGGCGCCGACCTTGCGCTGGCGCGAGGGCGAAGAGGTGACGATCCGTGTGACGAACCGCTTGCCCGAGGCAACCTCGATTCACTGGCACGGGATCATCTTGCCCTTCCAGATGGACGGCGTTCCGGGGATCAGCTTCAAAGGCATCGCGCCCGGGGAGACCTTCACCTACCGCTTCAAGGTCCAGCAAAGCGGCTCCTACTGGTACCACTCCCATTCCGGATTTCAGGAAATGACCGGCATGTATGGCGCCATCATCATCGATCCGGCCGGGCCTCAAACCATCCAGGCCGACCGGGACCATGTCGTTCTCTTCTCGGACTGGACCGACGAAGACCCGATGCGAGTCCTGAGCAAGCTCAAGGCGCAGGGCGACTACTACAACTACAACCAACCCACCGCCATCGATTTCTTCCGTGACGTGTCCCAAGATGGACTGCAAGCGGCGTTGGCCAAGCGCAAGATGTGGAACGAGATGCGCATGAGCCCGACCGACTTGGCCGACCTCTCCGCGAAGACTTTGACCTATCTTGCCAATGGCGTAGCGCCGGCCGGCAATTGGACCGCTCTGTTCAAGGCTGGCGATCGCGTGCGGCTGCGCATGGTCAATGGCGCTGGCAACACCTTCTATGACGTGCGTATTCCCGGCCTGAGGCTGAAAGTCGTGCATGTCGACGGAGTGGACGTTGAGCCGATCACAGTGGACGAGTTTCGCTTCGGCCCCGGAGAGACAATCGATGCGATCGTCGAGCCCCGAGACGACGCCTACACGATCTTTGCTCAGGCGATGGACAGGACTGGCTACGCGCGCGCCACGCTGGCCGTACGCGAAGGCCTGCAGGCACCTGTCCCCGCGCTCGATCCGGCGCAGTGGCTGACCATGGCCGACATGATGGGCGGCATGAACCATGGTCCTTCAGCCAGCGACGACATGGAGATGACCGGCATGACCGGCATGACCGGCATGAGTGGGAAGGATCACAGCGCCGTGCCCGCCATCAACCACGGCTCCATGGGCGGCATGAATCATGGTGCCATGCAAGGCATAAATCACGGTGCGATGGCCATGGATCACAGCAAGCACGCCGCTGCATCGGACGGTCTCGCAGTGCCCTCGGCCCGCGCGCGCCATGCACGAACTGAGTACGGCGCTAGCACCGACATGCGTGTCGATATGGCGCGTACCAATCTGGATGACCCTGGCATCGGCCTACGCAACAACGGACGTCGGGTGCTGACGCTTGCCGACTTGCACACGCCGGGTGGGCCCATGGACAGCCGTGGGCCTGGGCGCGAAGTCGAATTGCACCTGACCGGAAACATGGAGCGCTACACCTGGTCGCTCGACGGGCTTGAGTTCGGCAATTCCACGCCCGTGCACTTCCGCCACAACGAGCGGCTTCGGGTCATCCTGCACAACGACACGATGATGACGCATCCCATGCACTTGCATGGCATGTGGAGCGAGCTGGAGAGTGCTGACGGGAAGTTCCTCGCGCGCCGACACACATTGTCCGTGCAGCCTGCGCAGCGCATCAGCTTCCTCGTGACGGCCGACGCGCTCGGACGCTGGGCCTGGCACTGCCATCTGATGTTTCACATGGACGCAGGTATGTTCCGCGAGGTCGTGGTGTCGTGAGCCCAAGCCAGAACAGGAACACCCAAATGTTCAATCCAGGACATCTGCCGGCGCTGGCCGTGCTTGTTGCCTCCATGTTTGCTGTGAACGCCCGAGCTCAAGGGGTCACGCCCAAAGATCATCGTGCGCACTATGGCGCAACTGCGGCGCAGCCGCAGGCGCCTGCCGCGCCCGCGGCGACGGTTCCACACGACGGACATGAGGCGGCCTCCGCCTCATCCGCAGCCCCGGCTCCGGCTCCGGCAATGGAACACGGCGACATGAAGATGCAGGGCGGTTCGGCCCCTGTGGATGCGCGCGACCCGCATGCCTATTCCAACGGCCTGAAGCTTGGGGAAGGGGACTACGCGGTGCCTGGGGTTCCCCGTCTGATGCTGGCCGACGAGCACCACTTCGGTGCGCTTCTCGGCGAGACACTGGAGCAGCGGTTCGCACGCAAGGGCGAGGACAGCATGGGCTACGATCTTCAGGGCTGGTACGGCACGACCTACAACCGTGTGGTCGTGAAGGCAGAAGGCGATGTCGCCGATGGCAAGCTGGAAGAGTCGCGTACAGAACTGCTCTGGGGCCATGCCATCGCGTCGTACTGGGACGCTCAGCTCGGAGTTCGACTGGACAATGGCGAAGGCCCCAGTCGCCAATGGTTGGCCTTCGGAATTCAGGGCTTGGCCCCTTACTGGTTCGAGTTAGACGCCACGGCCTATGTCAGCAACGGTGGCAGGACGGCCCTTCGGCTCGAAGCAAGTTACGAACTGCTGATCACGCAAAGACTGATCCTCGAACCGAAGATCGAAATGCAGTTCTACGGCAGCGACGACCCTGAGCGGCGGATCGGCAGCGGCCTGGCAGAGGCGTCCGCCGGACTGAGGTTGAGGTATGAAATCAGCCGTCAGTTTGCACCATACGCCGGCATCGAGCGCGCTGGATCGTTCGGCACGACGGCTGACTATGTTCGGGCCGATGGCGGACGAGCACAGCAGACACGCTTCGTGGCCGGTGTTCGCTTCTGGTTCTGACAACGTTTTCCTGCCATGCTCATGCAAGACCTGCAGCTCATTGGACCTCCATGAAGAAAGCGCGCCCCATCTCCACAGTCTCCGCCGCTCGATCACTCTCGAACGATTGGCGTCCCGGCACGGCCCTCGCTCTGCGGCAGCGGCAGCGACGGCGCGACGCGGCGAGCATTTGGGCTGCAGTGCTCCGCTGCCTTTCTGGCGTGCTGCTGGCATCCGTGGCGGCTACCGGCATGGCCGAGACGCACAACCAAGTCGTGAGGGTCTGGAAGGATCCAAACTGCGGATGCTGCAACGACTGGATTGCCTACCTCAAGAGGGAAGGCTTCCAGGTGGAAATCGCTGATGAGGGCAACAACGTTGCACGGGCGTCCCTGGGCATTCCCCGCCAGTACGGTTCGTGCCACACCGCTTCGGTCGGTGCCTACGCATTGGAGGGCCACGTGCCTGCCGATGAGATCAAACGCCTTTTGAGACAGGCCCCCAACGCGCGGGGCCTCGCCGTCCCTGGCATGCCGGTTGGCTCTCCGGGAATGGACGGTCCCGCCTACGGTGGGCGCAATGACCCCTACGACGTCCTTTTGATTCAGAAGAACGGGACCAGTGAAGTCTACCGTTCGTACCGTTGACCGAAGCGTCTCAGCGGATTCGCACGACACCGTCGGGCACCCGGGTCGTTACGCAACCCTCATTCCCCTACCAACAAACAAAGGATTCACCATGAAGTATTCACGTACCTACGTTGGTGCGGCCATAGCGGTCGCCGCCGCGATGTTCGCCACCGCGGCGTTTGCCCACCCGGAACTGCTCTCAAGTTCTCCTGCCGACAAGTCTGAAGTGGCGGCGCCTGCCGCCATCGAACTGAAGTTCTCTGAGACGCTGACTGCGCAGTTCTCAGGCGCGACGCTGACGATGACCGGGATGCCCGGCATGCCGGATCACGGCGCGATGAAGGTTGGGGTCAGCGTCGCCGCCGCGGGAGACGGTAAGACGATGGTCATCAGGCCGAACAGTTCTCTGGGCGCCGGCGACTACAGGGTGGATTGGCGCGCGGTCTCTTCCGACACCCATCCGGTAACAGGCCGGCTGACCTTCAAGGTGAAATGAGCCCTCGTGGAGGACTGGATCACCATCTCGCTTCGCTTCGCGCTTTACCTTGCGCTGGCCGCGACGTTCGGCATCGCGTTGTTCGGCGTCTATGCATTTCGTATGGAAAGCCGCTGGGTCTCGGTCGCACCGCGCTTTGCCCGCGCGGCAACATTGGGTGCGCTGCTGGCAATGTTGCTCTCCATTGGCGCGCTGGTGGCACTCGCCAAGACTCTGGTAGGCGTCGAGACCTTCGGTGAGCTGAACGACCAAGTATTCAGAACCATCCTATTTCAGACGCCTGTTGGGGCCAGTTGGCTCGTTCGCCTGTCGGCCCTTGCGGCATTCGTCGGGATCGGGCTCCTGAGCGTTTCCCTTAAAGGTCGCCTGACTGTGATGAGCGGCCTGGGCGCTGTCGCACTAGCTACGTTGGCATGGTCGGGCCATGGCGCCATGAGCGAAGGTATGCAAGGAAATTTGCACCTGATCGCCGATGTTGTGCACCTCTTGGCGGCCGGAGCCTGGGTTGGGGCCCTTTTCGCCTTCGTCATGCTGGCCGGGCCCCGACGGGCCACGCCTCAATCTGTGGAGGTGCTGCGCACGCTGTCAAAGGGCTTTTCGAGCGTTGGCACGACCATCGTGGTCGCTCTCGTCGTGACCGGGGTCTTAAACTATTTGGCGATTGTGGGCGCGAACGTCGAGCCGATCTTCAACACGCGCTACGGTGCATTGCTCGGGTTGAAATTGGTGCTATTTGCCGGAATGGTTGTTCTTGCAGCTGCCAATCGCTTCGCGCTGACCCCACAGCTCGAACTGGCCCTCACCACCGGCAAGCATCTTCGGGCCTTCAAGATGCTACGTAGGAGCCTGTTCGTTGAGGCAGGTTTGTCAACACTGGTCATCGCGTGTGTTGCATGGCTCGGCGTGCTGTCTCCCGGCCGTTGATGGCACGCAAGGCGAGTGCGAGCGCAAGCCTCAATCGACCTCCGCTGCCCGAAGGCGAAGTGAGTTGGCGATGACGCTGACGGAAGATAAGGCCATCGCGGCAGCTGCGACGACCGGCGACAGCAGCAGGCCGAACAACGGGTAGAGCACCCCCGCTGCCAAGGGGATGCCAGCGACGTTGTACGCAAAGCTGAGGAACAGGTTCTGCCGAATGTTGCGCATCGTCGCTTGCGAGAGCGTGCGTGCGCGCACGATACCCAACAGGTCGCCTTTGAGAAGGGTGATGCCCGCGCTTTCCATGGCCACATCCGTGCCTGTGCCCATTGCAATGCCTACCTGGGCTTGCGCTAGTGCGGGCGCGTCGTTCACCCCGTCCCCTGCCATGGCGACCACTCGTCCTTGCGACTGCAGGCGCTTGACCACCGCGGCTTTGTCCTCAGGGAAAACTTCCGCAACGACATCGTCGATTCCCAGTTCCCGGCCGACCGCTTCTGCCGTGGTCTTGCCGTCCCCCGTCAACATGACGACATGCACTCCCGCCGCCCTCAGGCTTTTGAGCGCTGATGGCGTGGTGGGCTTGATGGGGTCTGCAATGGCAACGAAACCGGCCAACTTGCCGCCAATGCCGACGAAGATGACCGTGGCCGCCTTGGTGCGCTGATGCTCCGCCGAGTCGGCGAGGGAGCCGGTGTCGATGGCGTTCTCCGCCAGGAACTTTGCACTTCCCGATACGATGGGTTGACTGTCGACCACGCCGACAACGCCCTTCCCAACAGGTGAGTCGAAATCCGTTACCGGCGACAGCGTCAGTTGGCGCTCGAGGGCGTCGGCCACAACTGCCATCGCCAGCGGGTGTTCGCTCGCGCGCTCGACGCTCGCCAGGTTCTGAAGGACTTCTTTCGTGTCGAAACCCGGCGCAGCTTCGATGTGCACAACCTTGGGACGCCCTTCGGTCAGCGTGCCCGTCTTGTCGACCACGAGGGTGTCGACCTTTTCCATCTTCTCGAGCGCCTCGGCGTCGCGAATCAGGACGCCAAGTTGGGCGCCCTTGCCGACGCCGACCATGATCGACATCGGCGTTGCCAGCCCCAATGCACAAGGGCAGGCAATGATCAGTACTGCCACAGCGGCAATCAGTGCGTAGCTGAACGCGGGCGATGGCCCCCAGACCAACCAGGCCAGAAAGGTCAAGGCAGCCACCGCGATGACCGCAGGCACGAACCAGCCCGCCACCTGATCAGCCATGCGTTGGATGGGCGCTCGGCTTCGCTGCGCCGCCGCCACCATGTGAACGATCTGAGACAGCAGGGTGTCGGCGCCCACCTTCTCAGCGCGCATGACGAAGCCACCCGTCTGATTCAGCGTGCCTGCGGTGACCTGCGAACCGATGGTCTTGGCGACGGGCATGGGTTCACCGGTCACCATCGACTCGTCCACCGTCCCCTTGCCTTCGGTCAGTTCACCATCCACGGGCACCTTTTCGCCGGGGCGAACGCGAAGATGGTCGCCCACTTGAATGCTGTCGACCGGGACAGTTTCATCGCTGCCGTCCGTCTTGACCTTCACGGCAGACTTTGGTGCAAGTCCCAGCAGTGCTTTGATAGCGCCCGAGGTCTTTTCCCGTGCCCGCAGCTCTAGCACCTGCCCAAGCAGGACCAGTACGGTGATGACGGCCGCGGCCTCGAAGTAAACCGCCACCGCGCCACCTTCAAGCCGGAGGTTGCTCGGGAACAATTGGGGCGCCACCGTCCCGACGATGCTGTAGAGCCAAGCGGCTCCCGTGCCGAGCGCGATCAGCGAGAACATGTTCAGACTGCGGTTCTTCAGCGAAGCCGCTGCTCGGACGAAAAACGGCCAACCTGCCCACAGGACCACGGGCGTCCCAAGAATCAGCTGAACCCAGTTCGACAACTGCTGACCGAGGAAGTGGTTGAGATTGGTAAGGTGCCCCCCCATTTCCAGCACGAAAACCGGAAAGGTCAGCGCTGTGCCGATCCACAGTCGCCGCGTCATGTCCTTCAATTCTGGACTCGGTCCTTGCTCGGCTGTTGCGAGCACGGGTTCGAGGGCCATGCCGCAGATTGGACAGTGGCCCGGCCCGATCTGACGCACCTGCGGGTGCATGGGGCAGGTGTATTCCGCCTCATCGCCGGGCGACGCCTTGGCCAACGGCATTGATCCGGGTGCCCTGCGGTCCATTTCAGGGGCCGGGCGGTGGTGATGCCCGCCATGGTCGTGAGTGGGATGGTCGTTGCGCTGCGGGCCAAGGGTGGGCATCTGATTGGTCTCCTGTTATCGAGCGAGCATTGCTGCGCGCGAGGTCAACCGTTCGACGCGGTCGCGCCGCAGCCGCAGCAGCCTCGACTGGCGCCCGGAGCTTCGCTGGGAATCGGTTCCGAGACAGCAACGGGGACCGCAGAATAGCCAGCACCTGAAATTGCTTTGCTGATCGCGTGGACATCTGCGCGAGTTGACTCTACGTGAACCAAGCGCTCGGTCAGGACGACCTCAATTTTTGCGGAAGCGTCGATTCCGAGAACAGCGTTCTTGATGACGCTGGCGCAGTGCCCGCACGTCATGTCGTCGATACGCAAGGATGGCATGGGAAGGTATCCTTTCAAGTTGAGAACATCAGTCTCAACCTTGCCATCATGTCAATGTCAAGAGGCGATGTTGCTTGGAGCGAAATATCGAGCATGACTGGCGTTGACGCGGATCATCGGGACGCTGGCGAAGTAGTAGGCGCTTGCGCGGGGACACCAACCTTGCCCGTGTCAACGAAGTAGAGACCAGAGAACGTAGCAAATGATCGCGTGGGATGACCAGGTATGTACATGGATCTCTCATGAACGTCCCAACAGTCCTCCAATTTGTATCCCTGTGCTTCGATGGCTCTGACAAAGCGACATCGATCGAAGATATGGACAGGCGAGAACGACCCGAAACCGAGATTCTGAGTTGTGACGAAGGCCTCGCCGTTGTGAAGAGGCAGCTTGTTCAAGAGGATGTGGGCGGGCCGTTTGGCACTCAAGGCGAGAAGCGTCGCAGGGTAAGCATCCTCGAAGTACTGGATTGCGCCGCACGACAGCCAAACCTCAGCACTGGAGCTCAACGCCGCCTGCAGATCCGTTGTGAAGTGAAGCGCCTTTGCTGAGTTGGTTCGAGCCAGTTGACGGCCGATCGCGGCGATTTCCGGAACTTCGACGATTTCCCAAGTCAACCCCGCTGGCATCGTCAGATAGCGACGATAGGCGTAGTAATGCACCCCTACCGATCCGCCAATGTCGAGTACATGGGTTGCGCCCATCCGAAACGCCCCTTCCAGCCAGTGCATGATGGCGTAGTCATACTCAAATACTCGCTTTGTGCGTACGTCAACGTACTCGTGCACCAGCGCATCCGTGTTGAAGCCAGGACTTTGCGGGAGCGCTCGCCATGCCTCTGCGAAGTCCCGATAGACGCCGAAGTGAGCACCGAGATTTTGTGGTGAAAGAAACTGCGATCGCTCCCACTTCAGCCTGGAGGATCGAAACAACGGGCCGTTGACGATCGCGCGCGAGGCCCGGACGAATTCATACATTGACATCGAGTACTCCTCGGCAGGCAGCCGCGCAAAAGGCCTGCGCGCTTGTGTGCGAGCAGGTATTCGACGTGGATGCACGCAGCGTGAACGAATGAGCGCCTGAGCGCCGCTTCCCGATACGGGCGAGAAGCGCCGACTGGTTCCGGACGGGCGCTAAGCAGCAGGAAATGCGGCAACCGAATGTGCCGCCAGCCGAGGAGGCCGCATGAGTCCGGAAGGATCGGGATCCGTTGCCATCACGGAGATGGGGCGGATCGGTCGTGCGCTGGGAAGGGATGGCAACGGCGCGGGGACGAACGAAGCCACGCCCGGAGCAGTCAAGATATGGTCCACCAACCGATGCTGCGTTGAACTCTCAGAGTCATCACTCGCCAGGGATCCGTTCTCGAGATGATGATGTGAAATGCCCTGCCAATGCATAACCAAATGCGCGTCGTTGTCCTCGTGGGCAAGCGCGTCTCCTCGGCCCGAAATCCCAAGGGCCTGAGAAGCGGTCGCAATGACAATCATCAGCACTACGACAAGGCGGCGCATGCTTCAGTGTAGTGATCGCGTTTGCCCAGATCAAGTGCGGCAACCGGCCCGCCGGTGAAAGCCAAATCGCCTAATTCTTTCGTTCGGATAGCTCAGCAATGAGCTGCTTCATCTCGGCAATCTCCCGAACTTGTGCGTCGATGATGCCGTCGGCCAACTTGCGTACGCGAGGATCCTCAATCGTGGCGCGTCGACTTGTCATGATGGCGATGGAATGGTGCGGGATCATGGCTTTCATATAGCTCACCTCGCCGACTGTGGCCTGGCTGCGCACCAGCCAGAGCGAAGCGGCAAAAACCAACGTTGCGCCAATGGCGATGGCCATGTTCAGCGACCGGTTTTGAAGCATGTGCGTCATGAACGCCAGCATGACAAGCGCCATGACCGCACCCATCAGGAGGGCCATGTACGCTCTTGTCTCACTGAAATACACATGGTCAAGTTCGTAGGTGTTCAAGTACATCAGACCGAACATCACGACAGTCGATGCACCAACCATCGCGGCAAAGCGAACATAAGGGTTTGTCTTAGTCATCGTATGGTCCTTCCAGGCGGTGAGAGTGCCCCTGGAAAAGTACTCTTTACGGATGTCTTTCAAAGTAGGAGGACACCGGTAGATCCAGACACGGCCTTGGACAGAAGGCTTGCGCTAGCCCCAAGGCGGGAGGCGATGCAAAGGAAACGCCGGCTTCCGGTGATGAACCGGTCACTTCTTCAGCGAACAGCCGCCGTCGGCTCGGGGCCCGTTCCTGCCATTCGCAGTCCGCACGCAAGTTCAAGCGCCGCGATATCGAAGTCCATTCGGTCCGCCCCGGCTGCAATTGATGGGTACAACAATTGCCACAACATGTCTGCTGACGCAGGTTGGCGGGTCCGACAACAATCGAAGCCGGCCGGGGCGGCACACGGCGGCCTTTCTTTGCCTACGTTTTCAGCTGGCATTGCGGGCTTGAGCATCGCATCCCCATCGTGGAGAGAGCCACTTGGCGATCCTTAAGTATGGCCCGCCCCTCCGCTCTTGCTCAACCTCGTAGGTCCGCACCTCTACGTGGGCCTCAGCCGCTGCGTCGACCGTGTGCTCAAAGTCCTGTGTGAACTCGCCACAATCCCCCACTCGTCGTCCTCCTGGCTACTACGCATCGACCTTTGGTTGTCGCGTGCCATTCCCCTCCGAGGCATCGCCTTGTCGGGGCGGCCAGGGAGCGCGCGGTCAGTCATCGCGCGGCGGCTCCTTCACCACGGGCAGCGCCGAGCGGCCGATGGCAGCCAGCAGCGAGCCCAGCGGGTCGGCCTTCTGCTGGTTGTGCTTCTCATACAGGCCGATGTGCTTGGCTACCTTCTCGAGCGCGTCCAGCTTCGAGTGCATCTTCACCTCGAAGCCTTCCTTGGACTCCTTCACGCCAGCGTAGAGCGCAGCCGCGGCCGCCGACAGCTTGCGGGTGTCACCCAAGAAGGTCCGCCCGTGGCCCCTGCCGAAGCACTCGGGACACTCGGGATTTGGCGCCTTGCGTGGATCGAAGCCGATGCCGCCGTGCTCATCGAATTCCGCCCCGTCATTGCCCTTCTCCAGCCAGACCGCGCGGTCGCGTTGCATCTCGCCCACCGTGCGCTGGTGCCTGAACCTCTCGCCATGGCAATGCCGGCAGCAGCCGACGATGTGCTCTACCAACTCTCGCGGATCTGCACTGGCGATCGCCCACAGTTCCTGCAGCACGCGCTCGGCCGTAATGCCGGTCTTCACTGAGCGCTCGGCCATCAGCCTTGTGATTCGGGCGGCCACCTGCGGATTTCTAAGGAGCTTCGCCCCCTCCACGCTGGAGGTGGTCACTTTCACGCCTGGCCGCGCGCGCATGTAGGCCTGCGTGGCATTGAGGTCGATCAGGTATTCCTGGCAGAAGCGCTCTTCATTGGCGGTTAGCAGGCGCTCGGCCTCTGAAGGACGTGCGGGGGATTCACCATTCACGCGCTTCCACTTCGAGAAGGGCGGCGCTGGCGCTGCTGAGACCTTGCAATTGGTTGCTGGATTTGGGACGCCCTTGTCCTTCGGCATCTTCGCCTTTCTCTCGCTTTGATTGGGTGAACGCTTCTTGGATACCAAAGTGGTCCACTAGCAGGCGATGGGGTGAGAGGCTCGCCGGTCGAGCTAAAGCTTGTGGTGAAGGGTGATCATTCACATGGCCAAGCTTCTCGCATACTGAGATCGTCCGCAAGGGAGGTCGCTCCACCGGCGAGCCTCGGTCGACCCATTGACGTATCTCCTGTACTGTCCCGGGGGCGCTGGGTGGTGCCCTGGTGCGTACCTGGATGGTCTGCGTAGGAAGGCTTGGCCCCAACCCTAGGGGGGCGACGCCCAGGGTCCTGTCAATTGGCGATTCTGCGAGAACCGAAGATCTCGCATAGTTCTCGCTCGAATCTCTCAAACTACTCGCAAGCAGCGTTTGTTTTTCCAATGCGCATCTCTTAGAGGCCGCATATGGACACACCCGCACAAGCCAAGAGATCGCGTTTCAAGCAACCCGTCGAGGCCGCATCCAACCCTGCCGCGCTGCTGCGCATCGAGACGGTTCAAGCTCTGACTGGCCTCGGCCGCTCGTCGATCTACGCCCGCGTCAAGGAAGGCTCCTTCCCCCATCAAATCTCGCTGTCGACGCGCTGCTCTCGTTGGCGCGCCGGCGATGTCGCCGCCTGGCTGGAGTCGCAATGACGAACGGCAACAAGATCATCATCGCCGCCACCGGCAAGCCTTTGGGCAATCCGACCGGCGCGCTCCTGCTGACGATGAGCAGTCGCGAGATCGCGGATCTGGTCGAGTCGCGGCACGACAGCGTCAAGCTGACCATCGAGCGGCTCGCCGCGAAGGGCGTGATTCAACTTCCGCCAATGGTGGAAGTTAAGAACCATCTCGGCCAGGCCGTTGGCGAGTACTCGGTGGGCAAGCGCGACAGCTGCGTGATCGTCGCACAGCTTTCGCCCGAGTTCACGGCCCGTCTGGTCGATCGCTGGCAGGAGCTGGAAGCTGCAGCGACACCTCGCGTCCCCCAGACCATGGCGCAGGCGCTGCGCCTCGCCGCAGAACAGGCCGAGCAGATCGAACGGCAGACTGCCGCGCTGGTGGCTGCCGCGCCCAAGGTCGAGTTCCACGACCGATACGCCGTCAGCACCGGCAACAGGGGCGTGCGCGAGGTGGCGAAGCTGCTCGGCGCCAATGAGCGGCAATTCATCGAGTGGCTGACGCGCGAGGACGGCCCCATGTACCGACTCGCGGGCGTGCTCACCCCAAAGGCCCAGCACCTGGATGCCAAAAGGTTCGCCGTAAAGGCGGGTACCGCCGAACACGGCAACGGCATCAGTCATGCATTCAATCAGGCGAAGTTCACCCCGAAGGGCGTTCAGTGGATTGCTGGTGAGTGGGGCAAACGCAATGTCCTGGTGCAGATCGGAGGCTCCGCTTGAACTTCTTCGAGCACCACATCGGCGACTACGCAGAGGCAACGGCGCACCTGTCAATCCTCGAAGACGGTGCCTACAGCCGCCTGATCCGCAAGTACTACGCCACTGAGCGCGCGCTTCCGGCTGAGATTGATCGCGTGCAGCGTCTGGTCGGCGCTCGGTCCGACGAGGAGCGCGCGGCGGTGGACGCCGTGCTGCACGAATTCTTCGAGTTGCGCGCAGACGGTTGGCACCAGGACCGCTGCGACGAGGCCATCGCCGCCTATCAGGCGGGCGAGCCGGAGCGCGAGGCCAAGAAGGCAAACGAGGCGACGCGCCTGAAGCGTCACCGCGACGAGCGTTCAATGCTGTTCGCTCAGCTCAATGCCGCCGGTCAGCACGCCCCGTGGAACATCCCGACGAAGGACCTGCGCGAGTTGGTGGCGTGCATTCCCGCAACGCGACCTGCAACGGCACCTGAAACGTTGCAGGCGTTGCAGGTGTCGGGAACTGCAACGCCACCAGCAACGGCACCAGCAACGCCTGCAACGGCTACCCAATACCCAGTACCCAATCCCCAGTACCCACTCCCCAATACCCAACCTCCTTATTCCGAACCTATCGGTTCGGGCGGCAAGCCGCCGCTGACGCCGGACGAGATCATCTTCGGTTACGGCGTGCCGCTGCTGATCAACGCAGGCACGCCAGAGAAGCAGGCCCGCTCGTTCCTCGGCGGGCTACGCAAGGGTCATGGCGATGAAGCCCTGGTCAATGCCTTGCGCGACTGCCTGCGCGAGAAGCCGCTGCAGCCGCTCGAGTGGCTGGCCGCAGCCATGCCGCCGGCCGGCGCGCCGAAGTCCAAGCCCAACGCGCTGGAGGCGCTGGAAGCCTCGAATCAAGCCGTTGCACAACGATTTCTTGCAAGGGAGGCCATCAATGCGCCCCGATGACAAGCCCGCGCTCGTAGCGCTGGTAGCCGATGCGCTCGCCTACTACCGCCAGCCAGCGAGCGAGTTCACCCTTTCCGTGTGGTGGCAGGCGTGCCAGCCGTTTGAGCTGGAGCAGGTGTCTAAGGCGATGACGGTACACGCCACCCACCCCGAGCGGGGCCAGTTCGCACCGAAGGTGGCCGATATCGTGCGCATCCTGCAGGGCACGCACACCGACCGCGCCAACCTCGCCTGGGGCAAGGCTCTTGACGCGATGGCCCGGGTTGGCGCGTACACCGATGTGGTGTTCGATGACCCAGCCATCCACGCTGTGATCGAGGACGTAGGCGGATGGCCGAAAGCGTGCCGCACGGAAATGAAGGATCTGAGCTACCTGCAGCATCGTTTCTGCCAAGCCTACACCGCCTACATTGGCCGGGGCGCTTTCGATCACCCCCGCCGGTTGATGGGCGATCGCTCGCCTGATCACGAGTACGAACGCAAGGGCTTGCCGGTCCCGAAGCCTGCTATCGTGGGTGATCCGAAGCTCTGCGCGCTTGTCTACCAGGGAGGCAAGTCCAACGGCAAGACACCGATCACCTTTGCCTCCCTCGGCGCGTTGACCGCGCTGGCGCTGCCGCACCGCCGACCCGGCAACGATGACATGATCGAAGTAACGCCGGACCGCGCGGAGGGCACGTCATGACGAGCGTCCACGGTGCTGACACCGAGACGCCGTGCGCCAACTGCCGCCACTACCGCGCTGTGCTGTGCGGCGGCCCGCCGCCGGGCGGCGCGCGCAAGGGACGCGGGGCATCAATGCGAGATCCTATGTTTCCGCGTTGGTAGGCCCACCAGCGTGCAGGACTCCTTGTATTTGCCTCTCTCCCTCGCCCAAGTCACCGCCTGGTCTTCATGCCAATTGCGCGCACCGGCCTTGGCGGCGGAGAGTCCGTTTGTAGCCGCGTGGCTTAGGTCGGATTCGATCGTCGACCAACGGTCCTTGTGAAGCTCAACCAGTCGCTTTCTGGAAATCCCTCTGTCCACTCTGTCGGAACTTGGCACGACGGCGGTAATTGGAGAGTGCGGATTGGGCGCATCACTCTCTGCCGAAAGGTCGGGGCGCCGGTAGATCGCGCGCGCCATGCGGTTGAGCCAATCGATCTTGTGTTCGTCGGCCTGTCGACGGGCGGCCTGGAGCCCCTTCTTTAACCGCTCCACGTGAGCGTTGACCCTACCGATTCGCTCTCGATACTCATCGTCTGCGAAGCCGTTGGTTGCCACGTTCGAAATTGCCAAGAGGCCACGGTCCAGATCGCGGCGTTCGTTGTAGGCATCGGCCCACCGATTGGCTTTGTCCTCCGGCGCGCTATCAAACTCGCCCACCACCTGCTGCGCCCGCTTGAGTTCCATGTCGGCCCCATTCACTGCGCGGAGGACTACAACGTCTTGGACGTCCGTCAGGCACTCCCTAAGCTCCTGGCAACCGCGCCCTCCCCCTTGGACGATGGGGCACAGCAGGAATGCCGCCAAATCCGTCGCAGAGAACGGGATGGGGAGCAGCAGCGCCTCCTGCGGGTCCAAATCCTGTAGCGCACATTGAGGATTCCAGCGCAAATCCGGGAGCGCTGCTGCCGCATCGAGAAAGGTCTGGCGCGCAAATATTCCATCTGCGCGACGCTCCATGTCCTCGCCGATGACCACAAGCTCAAATATCCGCTCGGCCGCCTTAGCCCCGTACAGTTTTTCGTCTGACACCGGCACTCCCGAAGTGCTCCCCCGAAGAAGAAGCCCCAGCGGACGGGTCAGGGAAACCCGCCTTCGGCCCGTCGGCCTACGCTGGGGCAAAACTGTTCTACGCGGCCTTGAAGGGGATCACCTTCGCCCCAGCGCGCAGCATGTCAAGGTGATCAGCCCAAGCCTGCATCATCTTCCGGCGCTGCGGCAAGTAGGTCGCGAAGTTGTAGGCCGCGCTGACGTCATCGCGCTCCTGGTGCGCCAGCTGCAGTTCGATGATGTCGTGGCGGTGGCCCAGCTCGTGGAGGATCGTCGAGGCAACACCACGAAAGCCGTGGCCTGTCATGCGGCCGCCGTAGCCCATGCGCTTCAGCGCGGCCAGAATCGTGTTGTTGCTCATGGGCTTGTCGTGGTCGCGCTCACCTGGAAATAGCAGGCCCGACAGCCCGCGCAGCTCGTGGATGGTTTGCAAGACCTCGATCGCCTGCTTCGACAACGGCACGATGTGCGGCGTCTTCATCTTCATACGCTCAGCCGGGATCCGCCACTCCTTGGCCTTCTCCAGATCAAACTCATCCCAATGGGCTCCGATCAACTCTCCGGTGCGCACGAAGGTCAGCGCCATCAGCTTCATGGACAGCCGCGTGACAGGCGTGCCGGCATAGGCCTCGATCTTGCGCAGCAGCTCTGGCATCTCCTTGGCGTCGAGCCGCGCGAAGTGGGCCTTCTTCCTCGGCTTGAGGGCATCGGACGGCTTCACGTCCGTTGCGGGGTTGCGCTCCAGCAGCCCGTGGGCGAGACCGTAGCGAAAGATCTGGCCACAGGTCTGCCAGGCGCGCTTGGCGATGTCGACCGCGCCTCTGCTCTCGATCTTCTTGGCCACCGCGAGCAACTGCGGCGCCGTGATGTCGGCAATAGGCCGGCGGCCGAGCTCAGGGAACACGTCGGCCTCCAGGCGGCGCAGCACGTAGTCGGCGTGCCGCGGAGACTTCGATCCCTTCCAGTGGTCATACCAGGCACGCGCCACCGACTCGAAGGTGTTCTCCAACTTCACGCGGTCGGCCAGCTTGCGGTCCGCCTTGGCCTGCACCGGATCGGTGCCCGCCTTTAGCAGGTCGCGCGCGTCATCGCGGGCCCGGCGCGCCTGCGCCAGCGAGATTTCGGGATACATGCCGATCGCGAGGCGCTTCTCCTTTCCGTTGAAGCGGTACTTCCAGCGCCAGAGCTTGCTTCCCGCCGCTGTGACCTCAAGGTACAGGCCACCGGCGTCCGAGAATCGTTGATAGGGTCGATCTTCGCCGCAACGGGCGTTCTTGCAGGCGGTGTCCGTGAGGGCCATTTGGGGGCATTTTCTGGAGGCACGGCATAAAAGTGCCGGGAATGCCCCCAATCGTGCCCCCATTTTGCGTAGGCTGTCAAAGAACGTTTGCGGACAACCGTGCACAAAAAAGCCCCGTCTGGCGGGGCTCTTAGGAGGTTTCGTGGTCTTTGGTGGACTACCTTGGACCGATACCTGGAGGAGAGGGAGGGATTCGAACCCTCGGTGGGCTATGAACCCACGCCTGATTTCGAGTCAGGTACATTAGACCACTCTGCCACCTCTCCGGTGTTTGGTCGAGCCTGCGATTCTAACAGGATTTTCGCCCAAGTCTTTTCAGACTTTGATCACTTCCAGCCCGCCCAGATAGGGCTGCAACGCGGCCGGAACCCGGATCGAGCCATCAGCCTGCTGATGGTTCTCCAGCACCGCCACCAGTGCCCGTCCCACCGCCAGGCCGGAACCATTGAGCGTGTGGACCAGTTCGTTCTTGCCCTGCGCGTTCTTGAACCGCGCCTGCAGACGGCGCGCCTGGAAGGCTTCGCAGTTCGACACCGAGCTGATCTCGCGGTAGGTATCCTGCGCGGGCAGCCACACTTCCAGGTCGTAAGTCTTGGTCGCGCCGAAGCCCATGTCGCCGCTGCACAGGAGCACCACCCGGTAAGGCAGTTCGAGCGCCTGCAGGACGGCCTCGGCGTGGCCGGTCATCTCTTCCAGCGCCTGGTAGCTCTTTTCGGGGTGCGTGATCTGCACCATCTCGACCTTGTCGAACTGGTGCTGGCGGATCATGCCGCGCGTGTCGCGACCGGCGCTGCCGGCCTCCGAACGGAAGCAGGGGCTGTGCGCCGTCAGCTTGATCGGCAGCGTGGCCTCGGGCACGACCTCGTCGCGCACGAAGTTGGTCAGCGGCACCTCCGCCGTGGGAATGAGGTAGAGCGCGTTGGCCTCCGAAGTGGCCTCCCCTTCCTGCCCGCCCTTGTTGGCGGCGAACAGGTCAGCCTCGAACTTGGGCAGCTGGCCGGTGCCGCGCAGCGTCTCGGCCGTGACGATGTAAGGCACGTAGCACTCGGTGTAGCCGTGCTTTTCGGTCTGCGTGTCGAGCATGAACTGCGCCAGAGCACGATGCAGCCTTGCGATCGGGCCCTTCATGGCCGTGAAGCGCGAGCCGGAAAGCTTGACCCCGGTCTCGAAGTCCAGGCCCAGCGGCGCTCCCAATTCGACATGGTCCTTGGGCGTGAAGCCCAGCGGCGTCGCGCTGCCGCCGATGCCATCTTTAGGGCTCCAGCGTCGCATCTCGACATTGCCCTGCTCGTCCTCGCCAAGCGGCACGCTCTCGTGCGGCAGGTTGGGCACCGCCAGCAGCAATGCGTGCAACTCGGGCTGGATGCGCTCCAGTCGCTGTGCGCCGGCTTCTTGTTCGGCCTTGAGCGCGTTGACTTCGGCCATCAGGGCATCGACCGATTCACCCTTGGCCTTGAGCGGGCCGATCTGCTTGTTCAGCGCATTGCGCTTGGCCTGGATCTCCTCGGTGCGCGTCTGGAGGCGCTTGCGCTCCGATTCGAGCGACGCGAACGCATCCACGTCGAGATAGGGCTGGGGGTTCTTGCGCTTCTGCAGGCCTGCCTCGACGCTGGGCAAGTCCTTGCGTAACAAAGTGATATCGAGCATGTTTGCGATTTTAGGTGGGGCGAGGCAAGGCTAGGATCGACGGCTTTCGTCGTTTGGAATTTCGATCAGGAGCAAGCCATGCAAGCCTATCTGACCTTCAACGGAAACGCCGCCGAAGCGCTCGCCTTCTACGCCAAATGCCTGGACGGCAAGGTCATCTTCTCGATGACTTTTGCAGAAAGCCCGATGGCCGATCAAACGCCGGACAGCCACAAGAACAAGATCATGCATGCCACGCTGGAGGCCCGCGGCCACCAGCTCATGGCTTCCGACCTGCCGCCCAATTTTCCGTTCGATGGCTACAAGGGGTTTTCGCTGTCGGTACAGGCCAAGTCCGTGGACGAAGGCAAGCAGCTTTTCGAGGCGCTCGGCGCCGGTGGACAGGTGACGATGCCCTATGGCGAGACCTTCTGGGCCAAGGGTTTCGGCATGCTGGTCGACAAGTTCGGCGTGGCCTGGATGGTCAACGCCGAGCACTGAACGCAGCGGCCCGCGGCCGCAGCGTCAGGCGTTGAGCGTCGCGGGATCGACGTTCGCGCCGCACACGATCAGGCAGACCTGCTCGCCCTCGCTCGGCCGGTAGCGCCCCGACTGGAGCGCCGCCAGCGGCAGCGCAGCGGCTGGTTCGACCGCCAGCTTGAGTTCGCGCCACAGCCAAAGCTGCGCCGCGCGGATGTCTGCATCGGACAGCAGGATCGCGTCGTGCAAATGGGACTGCGTGATCTCCCACGCCAGCGCGCCGATGCGACGCGCACCCAACGAATCGGCAGCCACACCGCCCACGTCCACATCGACCGGCTCGCCCGCAGCCCGGGCGCTGTGCAAGGTGGGTGCGAGTTCGGGTTCGAGCGCCACGACACGGGCACGTCGCTCAAACCAGGCAGTCAGCCCGCCGACAAGGCCGCCGCCGCCCACGCTCACGAGCACGCTGTCGGGCAAGCCGCCCTGGGCCTCGACCTCGCGGCCGAGCGTGCCTGCGCCGGCCACCACCTCGGGCTGGTCGTAGGCATGCGTCAGCAACGCGCCGGTTTCCTTCTGACGCGCCAGGCAAGCCGCCAGGGCATCGGCATAGGCCGCGCCACCGACGACGACGCGCGCACCGAGCGACGCCAGCCGCGCCTGCTTGGCGGGGCTGGAGATCTCGGGCAGGAACACTTCGCAAGGCACGCCCAGGGCCTGTGCCGCGCCGGCCGTTGCAATGCCTGCGTTGCCGCCGGAAGCGACGATCACGCCGCGCTCGGCAGCCTGCGGATGGGCCAGCAGCCGATTCATCATGCCGCGCGCCTTGAAGCTGCCGCTGGCCTGCAACTGCTCCAGCTTCAGCCAGACCTGCACGCCAGGCTGCGTGACGCCCAGGGCGTCGCCCGGCAGCTTCCACAACGGCGTCTGGCGGACATAGCCCCGCCCTTGCTCGGAAAGGCGCGTTGCCGCCTGCTCGATCGCGCCGCGCCAATCGACGCGGCTGGCTGATGCCGCGCTCACGAGATGTGGCCCGGCAGCGGCCCGTCCGACAGCTTCAGGCCCTTGGGCAGCGGGAACTTCACGGTTTCCTCGATGCCATCCATCTTGCGCACGGACACGGCGCCCAGCGCACGGATGCGCTCGATCACCTGGGTCACCAGAACTTCGGGCGCGGAAGCGCCGGCGGTCAGCCCGACGCGCGTCTTGCCCTCGAACCAGGCGGGCTGCAGTTCGGTTGCCGAATCGACCATGTAGGCTTCGGTGCCCAGACGCTGCGCCAACTCGCGCAGACGGTTGCTGTTGGAACTGGTGGGACTGCCCACGACGATCACCAGGTCGACCTGCGGGCTCAACAGCTTGACGGCGTCCTGCCGGTTCTGCGTCGCATAGCAGATGTCCTGCTGCTTGGGTTCGCGCACCTTCGGAAAGCGTGCGCGCACGGCGGCGGCGATCTCGGCGGCGTCGTCCACGCTCAGCGTGGTCTGGGTCACCACGGCGAGCTTGTCGACCTGCGAGGGCTGTACCTTTGCCACGTCGTCCACGTCTTCCACCAGGTGGATGCCATGGTCCAACTGGCCCATGGTGCCTTCGACTTCAGGATGGCCCTTGTGGCCGATCATGATGAACTCGTAGCCTTCGCGGGCAAGCTTGGCCACTTCGACGTGCACCTTGCTCACCAGCGGACAGGTAGCGTCGAAGATCTCGAAGCCGCGTGCCTTCGCCTCGTTCTGCACCGCCTTGCTGACGCCGTGGGCGGAGAAGACCAGCGTGGCGCCGGGCGGCACCTCGGCCAGGTCCTCGATGAAGATCGCGCCCTTGGCCTTGAGCTCGTTGACCACGTAAGTGTTGTGCACGATCTCGTGGCGCACATAGATCGGCGCGCCGAACTTCGCGAGGGCGCGCTCGACGATCTCGATCGCGCGGTCCACGCCGGCGCAAAAGCCGCGCGGCTCCGCCAGCAGGATTTCTTCGACCTTGCTCATAGCACCCCGATCAGGCGCACCTCGAAGGTCACCGGCTGCCCTGCCAGGGGATGGTTGAAGTCGAAGCGCACGGCGCTGTCGCTCAGCTCGATGACCGCGCCGGCGTAGGTGCCCTGGCCGTCCGGCGTGGGAAAGCTCACCACGTCGCCCACCGAATAGCGCTCCAGCGGGTCGCCCAATTGCGTCAGCAGCTTGCGCGCCACCCATTGCTGCATGTCGGGGTTGCGCTCGCCGAAGGCTTCGCCCGGTGCCAGTTCGAACGTGGTGTGCGTGCCTTCGGCCAGCCCCATCAGGCGCTGCTCGACGGCGGGAGAAAGCTCCCCATTGCCCAGCGAAAGCGTGGCCGGCTTGCCTGAAAAGGTGTTGATCACGTCGCCCGAAGGCCCGGAAAGCCGGTAATGCAGGGTCAGGAAAGCACCCGCCGTGACCACCGCTGGCGCGGCGTCGGATGGCTTGGATGCGGGGGATGAATCGACTGGGGCCGATGTGGAATTTGGCGCGGACAAGGTGGAGGGTCCCCTTACACTGAACCGGCTATTTTAGGGAGGGGGTCCGAAGAGACCCGAAGTGAATGTCTTTCCTGCAGGAATTGCCGGGCGAGTCGCGCCCGCGCGAAAAGCTTCTGGCGCGCGGTCCCGGCGCCCTGGCCGATGTCGAACTCCTCGCTCTTCTGCTGCGCACCGGCATTGCCGGCAAGCATGTGCTGCAACTCGCGCAGGAACTGCTGGATCACTTCGGCGGCATCAGCGGGCTGCTCCACGCCAGCCTGGCGGAACTCGGCGCCATCAAGGGCTTGGGCGGCAGTGCCAAGCGCGCCGAGCTGGCTGCCGTGCTCGAACTCTCTCGCCGGGCGCTGGCCGAGCGCCTGAAGGCGCGCAGCACGCTCGATTCGCCGGACGCGGTGCGCGACTACCTGCGCCTGCACATCGGCACCCGCGCGCACGAAGTGTTCTGCGTGCTGTTCCTGGACGCCCAGAACCGGCTGATCACGATGGAGGAACTGTTTCGCGGCACGCTCACGCAGACCAGCGTCTACCCGCGCGAGGTAGTCACCCGCGCGCTGCACCTGGGCGCGGCGGCGGTGGTGCTGGCCCACAACCACCCCAGCGGCAGCGCGGAACCCTCGCGTGCGGACGAGCACCTCACCCGCTCCTTGCAGGCAGCGCTGGCGCTGGTGGATGTGCGGGTGCTCGACCACTTCATCGTCACGCGCGATCAGGCGCTTTCGATGGCCGAGCGCGGCCTGCTTTGAGCGCCAAATTCTTCACGCCGTTGCAGATTGTTTAATCTTTCGTATCACTGATTTCGGGGATATCTAAGTTTGAAACTTTATGTAAAGTCCCGGTCCGACAAGGCGGAATAGCCCTTCGGCACGTTGCCGAGCGAGCGCGTTCACCCCCGCCCACTCGGACATGCCCCAAGACAACTTTCCATTGCCGCACCGTCGCGGCTGCCGCCTCCGGCCTGCCTCACCTCGCGCCCAGTTCGCAAGGCCCACGGCCCTGACGGCCCTCCTCACGCTGGCCTGGCCGCTCATGGCCGCGGCGCAAGCCAACCCCGGCGCCGACGCCCTGCGCAGCCTGGAACGGCAGAACACCATCATCGAGCGCCAGCAGCAGGAACGCCTGCGCGACGACCAGCAACGTGCCCTGCCCCAGCCCGGCGCGCCCGGCGGCGCCGATCTGAATAACCTGCAGCCCCAGGTCAAGGTGCCGGACCTGGGCACCTGCCGCGACGTGAAAGAAGTGCGCATCGAAGGCGCCGTCCATCTGCCCGCCGACGTGCGCGGCGAGATCGAGCGCGGCAACGCCGGCCGCTGCCTGGCCGCGAAGGACCTCGAAGCGATCCTGGCGAACATCACCCGCAGCTACATCGAGCGCGGCTTCGTCACCACCCGGGCCTACCTGCCGGCGCAAGACCTGACCAGCGGCGTCCTGAAGGTCGCGGTGGTCGAAGGAACGATCGAGCGCATCGAGCTCCAGAACACCGGCCGCCCTGGCGCGAAGGTGAATCTGGCGGGCGCCTTCCCCGCAGCCGCCGGCGACCTGCTGAACCTGCGCGACCTGGAACAGGGCGTGGACCAGATCAACAGCCTGCTGTCCAACTCGGCCACACTGGATCTGCAGCCCGGCACGCAGCCCGGTCAGAGCGTGGTGCTGGTCAACAACCAGGCCAGCTTTCCGCTTCACCTCTATCTCAATTGGGACAACCTGGGAACGCCGAGCACCGGGCGCTACGGCCTGTCGGCCACGCTGAGCGCCGACGGCCTGCTGGGCCTGAACGAGAACATCGCGTTCACCCGCCGGCAGTCCTTCCCGTATGACAGCGAGCACCACTCGGAACTGTCGGCGCTGCATGTGGCGGTGCCCTTCGGCTACAGCACCTTCAGCTACGACATCAGCGAAAGCACGTACACCAATGCCCTGTACCTGCCCAGCGGAACCCGGCTCGATTCCGAAGGCCGCACGCTCAGCCAGTCGCTGGGGCTGGACCGCGTCGTGTTTCGCGATCAGGCCAGCCGCATTTCGCTGGGCGCGCGCCTGTCCAACCAGGACAGCCGCAGCTTCCTCGGGGGCGAGTTCCTCGGCGTGGCCAGCCGCAAGCTCAGCGCGCTGGACCTGGGCGCCACGGCCTTCACGCAGATGGGCGGCGGCATCCTCAATGGCCGCCTGGCCTACGTGCAGGGGCTCACCGCCTTCGGGGCCCTGAACGATCCCAACTACCTGCCCGAGGACTACCCGCACGCGCAAGGCCGCAAATGGGTGACCGACCTGGGCTACAGCCGGCGGTTCGAAGCCGGCCCCGTGCCACTCATGTGGACCAGCCAGTTCAGCGGCCAGTACAGCGATGACGTGCTCTACGGCCTGCAGCAGATCCTGGTGGGCGGGCCGTCTTCCGTGCGCGGTTCGCTCGTCAATGCACTGTCGGGAGACAGGGGCTACTACCTCCGCAACGACCTTTCGCTGCCCTGGCAACGAGCGTTGGGCAATCAGGCCTTCTCTGGCCGCTTCTACGTCGGCTACGACTTCGGCGCCGTGCGCAACAACGCGCCCGGCGTGCCATCCGGCTCGATGTCGGGCATCACCCTGGGCGCGGCGCTGCAATGGCGCACCGCGAGCGCGGAGGTGTTCGCCTCGCGTGCTCTGCACCTGCCTGGCTTCTTCACCCCCGAAGGCACGCTCTGGGGCGTGCGTCTTTCCTTCGCGCTGTAGGACTCGTCACCATGAATCACGTCTATCGCATCGTCTGGCGCGCAGCCCTCGGTACCTGGGTCGCCGTTTCGGAGACCGCCCGCGGAAAAGGCAAGGCATCGAAATCGGCGCCTGCCGCCAAGTCGCGCGCACGGCGCCACCTGGCCCGACGTGCGCTGCCGCTGCTCGGCCTCGTGGCCGCAGCCGGCGCCATGGCGCAATCGGCGGTGGTGGCGCCGGGCGGACAGACCAACGTCTTCGTGGCCCCCAACGGCGTGACCGTGGTGAACATTGCCGGCGCCAACGGTGCTGGCCTGTCGCACAACCGCTACCAGCAGTTCAACGTGGATCCGAAGGGTCTGGTGCTGAACAACACGAGCACCGGGCAGATCCAGTACCAGTCGCAACTGGCCGGCCAGGTCATGGCCAACTACAACACGACCACGCCCGCAAGGGTCATACTCAACGAGGTTGTCGCCAACAACCGGAGCGTGCTGGCCGGCTACACCGAAGTGCTGGGCGGACGCGCCGACGTGGTGCTGGCCAATCCGTACGGCATCACCTGCGGCGGCTGCGGGTTCATCAACACCGACCGCGTGACGCTCACCACCGGCCTGCCCAACATCCGGCCGGACGGCTCCCTCGGCGGCTTCACCGTCAACCAGGGCGACATCCTGATCCAGGGCAACGGCCTCGACGGCACGGCGCAGCAGATCCTCGACCTGGTTTCGCGCTCGGTGAAGATCGACGGCCAGATCAACGCGCAAGACCTGGGCGTCACGACCGGCACCAACAACTGGGACTACGCCACCCGCAGCGTGACCGGCCCGGCCGCCGCGAGCGGTGCCGCACCCACCTACGCCGTCGACAGCTCGGCGCTGGGCGGCATGTACGCCAACCGCATCCGCCTGGTGGCGACCGAAGCGGGCGTGGGCGTGCGCATGCTCGGCGACGCGGCAGCCAACGGCGATGACTTCACGCTCTCGGCCGCGGGGCGGATCGAGCTGGCGAACAACAGGATTTCGGCGCAGCGCGATGTGCTGCTGGCCAGCACCGACAGCGCGGCTGCCGCGATGGCGTTGAACAACGCGACGGTCACTGCGGCACGCAACGTGTCGGCACAAGCCGGCTCTGGTGGACTGACGCTCGACAACGGCATGCTGGTGGCCGGCGCCGACCTGCAAGCGAGCGCGACTCGCATCGATGCGAGCGGCGCTTCGCGACTGCAGGCCGGCGGCGCAGCCACCGTCGACGCCACGGCCGGTGACCTGGCATTGAGCACCGCGGCTGTTCGCGCGGGCGGAGACCTGCAGATCAGATCGACGGGTGCCGTGAGCACCGCCGCAGGCGATGGCCAAGGCGTGCAGAGCACCAGCGGCAACATTGCGATCGAAGCTGGCGGCGGCCTGAACAACGACGGCACCGTGAGCGCCGATGCCGGCACACTGAGCCTTCGCACCGGCACCTTGTCCAACGGCGGAACGCTCAATGCTGGGCAGTCCGTGGACCTGAAAGACATTTCCGGCGCGGCAAGCCAGGCGCTCGACAATCGCGGCAACATCATCGCCGGCACCTCGATCGTCGTGCAGGCCGATACCGTCGGCAACACAGGCTGGATCCAGTCTGGCACCGACAACCTCATCGAGGCCGGCAACCTGAACAACACCGGCAAGATCATTGCCGCGACCGGTTCGGCCACGCTGCGTGTGGACGGAGCCCTCACCAACGCCGGCAGCGTGCGCGCCGGGCAGGACATCTCCATCGGGGGCCGACAGGGCGCCCAGGCCCAACAGCTCACCAACAGCGGCGACCTGCTCGCCGCGCGTGCGCAGAAGATCGAGGTGCAGAACCTCGTCAACCAGCAGGCCGGCTGGATTCAAGCGGCCGCGGGCAGTACCGTGCATGCCACGACGATCGACAACGCCGGCACCTGGCTGACATCGCAACAGGCAGGCGCGACCGACGAGATCGACGCCATCGGCGCCTTGATCAACTCCGGCGCCCTCCAGTCGGCGGGTGACCTGGGCGTCGCTGCGGGTTCGCTGGACAACCGCCAGGCGATCGCTGCCGCGGGCCGTCTGGGCGTCGACACGACGACGTTCCTGCGAAACGAAGGCGTGCTGCAGGCCGGCGCGGCGCTGGCGCTCAGCAGCGGCACAACGCTCACCAATACCAACGGCGCCGTTGCCACCGGCGGCGCCAACGTCGACATCACGGCCAGCCAAGGGCTGGCAAACGCCGGCCTCTTGAACGCCGGCGGCGCGGCCACGGTGAGTGCGGGCAACAGCATCGACAACGGCGGCACGATCCAATCGGCGGGTGCGCTGGACATCGCCGACGCCGACGGCGGTGCCGCGACGACCCTGACCAACAGCGGCAAGCTGCTGACCGACAGCACGATGTCGATCAAGGCATCGACCCTTGGCAATACCAACACCGGAACGGTGCAAGCGGTAGCGGGCAGCACCGTGCAGGCAAGCAACCTGAACAACCAGGGCGTGTGGCTGCTCTCCAGCCAGGCCGGCGCTCCCCAAAGCACGGTGACGGTCAGTGGATCGCTGGTCAACGCCGGTGTCCTGCAGGCGCAGCAGGATGCACGCCTGTCGGCGCAACGCATCGAGAACCAGACCGGCGGCCTGATCCGCACAGGCGGAAACCTCCAGGCTCAAGTCGGCACTGGCGGCCTTTCCAACGCCGGCGGAATGCAGGCCGGCAACGGCACTGCAGGCAACGGGGCCACCCTTGGCATCGACGGCAGCGGCGCGGCCTTGGTCAACACCGGCGTGATGCTCGGCGACCGGCTCGATATCGCCGTGAACAGCGTGGACAACAGCGGAACGATCCAGGGCGGCGGCAGTGCCTCGTCGCGCATCGCCGCCAGCGGCGCCGTCGACAACCGCGCCGCCGGTGTGATCACCATGGCGAGTGCGGCGGGCGGCGCAGGCACCTTGTCGGGCAATGGCATCGTCAATGACGGCGCCATCCAGTCGCTGGGTGCGCTCACGCTTTCTGTCGGCAGCGCGGGCCTGCAAAGCCGGGTGGACGGCACGAGCGGCCACGGCGACATCCTGGCCGACGAGAACCTGACCATCCAGGGTGAAGGCGGTGCCAACTACACCGCCACCATCGACGGACGCCTGCAAAGCGGCGGTCAACTCGCGGTGACCGGCGCCAACTCGAACCTGACGCTCAACGGGAGCGCATCGGGCAATACCGTGGCCATCAATCTGAGCAATGTCACCGTCGGCGCCAAAGGCACGTTGGCATCCCAGGGTGACTTGTCCGTCGACGCGAAGACGTTGTCGATCGCAAGCCAGACCACTGGCAGCGTCGTCGAGTCAGGGCGAATCCTCGCCGCACTCGGCAGCACCGGCAGCGCCACCGACACTGCCAAGGGCAGAGTGACCGTCACCCAGACGCTGAACAACCAGGGCTTGATCTTCTCGGCCAACGACCTGGCGGTGCAGGCACCGTCGATCACGGTCGGCTCGACCAGTGCGTTGTCGGCCCTGCGTGATCTGAACGTCTTCGCCAATGCGGGCGAGCTTGACCTGTCGCTTGCCGCACCCGCCGCCGGCGCCGGCAACCTCGACGTGCAAGACGGGGGCCTGCTCTACGCCGGCCGCGACCTCACCGCCCGCGCCAATGGGCAACTGACCAACCGTGGCCAGATCCTGGCGGGCAACAAGGTGGACCTGCTGGCCAATACGGTCGAGAACAACAACGAGATCAACAGCGACGGTGACATCCGCATCGTCGCCGGCACGCTGCTGAACCAGCCCCGCGGTGGCGACACGCGCGTGTTCTCCAGCAACGAAAGCACGGCCGCCTCCGTCAAGGAAGGTGGCGAGTACGACGACGGCGGCAAGGGCGGCAACCTCAACATCGCCCAGAACTGGAAGAAGGAGTACACCGAGACGCTGGCCTTCGCCAACGGCCAGACGCCCACGGACAAGCCGCAGATCACCGGTGCGCGCAACGTACAACTGGTGTTCCACACCGCCAAGAACCTGGGCGGCCTGATCTACGGCGGGCAGAGCGTGGATCTCGTCGGCTTCAGCGTCGACGGCAGCGCAAGCACGACGGCCATGCAAGGGTACGGCGTGGTCGACGGCAAGCACGGCTACAAGATCGGCGGAGCGACCTTCACCAACGACTCGCTGGCCAACCGCACCTGGAACAAGGTGATCCGCTGGACCCAGCACCGCGAAGAAGCGGGACCGGCGGGCGGCATCGAGAACTTCGACTGGACCCTGTGCAGCCGGTCAGGCGAGTGGGACAACGTGTGCGACTACGACGGCTACCAGGCTCCGGTCGTCAACAGCAGCCCCACCACGGAGACCATGACTGCAGGCGTCTACACGAACTCGCTGACGGGTAACGGCTTCGCCCTCTACAACCAGGGTGGCACCAACCCCGCATCGACCGTGCAGGAGGCCAAGACTGGCACCAGCACGGCGCGCGACAGTATCGACAAGGAAAGCAAAGAGGCAGGCCCGGCGACAGCCATTGCCCAGGGCGGCCCGGCCTATGCAGGCGGAGCCGGACTTGCAACCCGCGCAGCTCCCGGCAGCGCAACCATGCTGACGGGCATGTCCTTCCTGGATGCCAACGCCGCCAACGGCGTGAAGGGCACGTCGTTCGGGGGCATCGACATCACGCTGCCTGGCAACCCGAACGGGTACTTCGTGGTTTCGCGCGATCCGGGCTCCAAGTACCTGGTCGAGACCAACCCGCTGTACCTGTCCGGCGGCGCCACGGTCGGGTCGGACTACTTGACCAAGCTGCTGGGCTACAGCCCGGACCAGATCGGCCTGCGCCTGGGCGATGCGAGCTACGAGGCATGGCTGGTCAAGCAGCAACTCATCAAGCAGACCGGCAATGCGGTGCTGGCCAGCTATGCGGACGCTGGCACCCAGATGCAAGGTCTGATGGAAAGCGCGGCCAAGGAAAGCCTGCCGCTGGGCCTTCAGTACGGCAAGGCGCTCACGCCCGAGCAGCAGTCGCAGCTCAAGCAGGACATCGTCTGGATGGTCCAGACCGAGATCGAAGGCCGCACGGTGCTCGCGCCGGTGGTCTACCTTGCGCAAAGCACCAAGAACAACATTGCCACCGGCGCGGTGATCTCGGCGCAGAACGCCAACCTGAGCCTCACCTCGCTCACCAACACCGGCGGCACCATCGTCGGCAGCAAGTCGCTGGTGGTGGCGTCCACCGGCGACATCACCAACTTGTCGGGCACCATCCGAGGCGGCGACGTCAGCCTGACCTCCACGCAAGGCAGCATCGTCAACCAGACGTTGGCCGAAGGCAGCGGCGGCGACAAGTTCTACAACACGGTGATCGGCCGGACTGCAGGCATCGAATCGACCGGCTCGCTGACGCTGGACGCAAAGAAGGACATCAGCAACATCGGCGCCACCATGAGCGCCGGAACCGACGCGACGCTGAAGGCCGGCAACAACATCACCTTCGACACGATCGAAGACAAGAAGACCCATTCGACCTCGGGCGAGTTCAAGCAGGACGGCGGCAGCGGCCGCACGCGCACCACCGGGACGACCATCACCCAGGTCAAGTCCGGCCTGACGGTGGGCGGGAACCTCGATGCCAAGGCGGGCAACGACATCACCCTCGCCGGCACGGACGCCAAGGTAGGCGGCAATGCGACGCTGGATGCCGCCAACAACGTCAACATCGTGGCGCGAGAAAACAGCACCACCTCGCACACCGAGAGCCAGGCCAGCGGGTTCGGCATGAACAACTCGCTGTACGGCTCGACCACGACCACTACCGACAGCACATCGGTCCGCAACGTGGGCAGCACCCTGACCGTCGGCGGCGATGCGACGCTGAAGGCCGGCAACGACATCACCTTCCAGGGCTCCAGCGCCGATGTGAAGGGCAGCGGCGACCTCCAGGCGGGCAACAACATCAACGTGCTGGCCGGCCGCAACTACGACGAGACGAACACCACCACCAAGAAGACCGGCGTCATGCAGGTCAGCTCGGGCAGCGGCAAGTCGAAGGAATCCGAAGCATCGGCGCAGGCCGCCAGCGGCCGCGGCCTGGCTTCGGCATCCGCGGGTGCCTCGGGCTCGGCAGGCGGCCAGGGCTCGGCGGGGCTCGCATTCAGTTCGACCACAACCACGACGTCCAACAGCACCGACCTCGTGCATGTGGGCTCGACGCTCAACTTCGGCAAGGACGTGAGCGTGAAAGCCGGACAGGACGTGAACCTGCAAGGCTCGACCATCAACGCCGGCGGCAACGCCAGCGTCGACGCCAAGAACGTCAACCTGCTGGCCGCAGAAGACGTGCACACCACCAGCACGACGACGACCACCGAACGCATCGGCCTCATGGCCAGCACCGATAACAAGGTGGGCGGGCAGGCGCAGGCAGCGGCTTCGGCGCAAGGCGGCAAGGGCACGCCGGGGGCCAGCGCGTCGGCCAGCGCCGGCGCCGAGGCCACATCGGAGAACAAGGTCGACCTCTACCAGCGCGAGAAGACCACCAACACCACGCTCGATACAAGGAACCAGGGCTCCGCCATCAACGCTGGCGGCAACCTGAGCGTGACGGCCAGCGACACGCTGACGCTGCAGGGTTCGAGCATGAGCTCGGGCGGCAACATGGACCTCAAGGCCACGGACATGCAGTTCCTGGCCGCCACCGACAAGCACGAAACCACCAGCAGCAGCGACGTGACCACGGCGGGCCTGTACGCCGACGCCAAGGCGCAAGGCTCGGCCAATGCGAATGCAGACGTCGGGCTGGGCGCGCAGGCGGGCGCGAAGGCCGGTGGTTCCGCCGGCGTGGAGGTGGGGCTCTATGGCTCCAACACGAAGAGCAACTCGGTCGAAGGCTCCACCACCGCCGTGACCTCGTCGCTGAAATCCGGCGGCGACATCAACCGCACGGCGACGAACAACATCACCGACGTGGGCACGCAGATCGAGGGCGCGGGCAACCTCAACCAGTCCGCGCAGACCATCGACAGCTTCGCGGCGCGCAACACCACCTACAGCTCCTCGGACAGCACCACCCACACCGCGAAGATCGGCGCCTATGCCGAAGCGGGCGCCGAGTTCAGTGCACAGGGCCAGGTGGGGCCGAACGCCAACAAGCCCAAGAAGGAGAGCAGCGCCGGCGCGGGCATCCGGGCCAGCTACGAGTACGAGAACAGCACCAGCTCGTCCAACAGCAGCGAGGCGGTCACGTCGAGCATCCGCATGGGCGGCAACGTCAATTCAAAGTCCAGCGGTGCGACGACGATGGAGGGCACGCAGATCGCCGCAGGCGGCGACGTCACGCTGGGGGCCAGCTCGCTCGACTACCGCGCCGCGCAGAACACCTACAGCGAATCGTCGACCGACAAGAGCGCCAGCGCCACGGTCAGCGTCGACCTGGTGAAAAAGGAGGTGGGCGCGGAAGTCGGCTACGAAGGCAACAAGAGCAGCGCCAGCGGCAGCACGGCCGTGGTTGGCGGCATCAGCGCCGGCGGCAACCTCAACGTGACGACCACCGGCGACGCCCGCTTCGAAGGCACGAACCTTGCCGCCGGCGGCGCGGCCACGGTGGACGCGGGTGGCAACGTGAAGTTCGATGCAGCCAAAAACACGGCCTCCGCGCACAGCGAAGGGTTGGCGGTGGATGTGTCGGCCAGCGGCGGCAAGAGCGGTGGCGCGGCTGCGGCGGCGGTGGGCGTGAGCAAATCCAACTACAGCCTCGACCAGGATGTGGCGGGCAGCATCACCAGCGGCAGTGGGCCATTGACCATCAAGAGCGGCGGCGACGCCAGCTTTACCGGCACGCAGATTGCCAGCACCAGCGGCGACGTGACGGTAGCGGCCGGCGGCAACATCGACATGAAGGCGGCACGGACCGTGGAGCACAGCGATTCGCTCGGCGTGGATGTGTCGGCCAGCGGCTCGGCGGGCAAGGCTTCGAAGGGCGGCACCAAGAACGCCACCACCGGCAAGAAGACCGGCCAGACCGAGGTCGACCAGCGATCCGGCGCGGCATCGTTCGGCGTCGCCACGTCCAAGTCCGACAGCAACACGGCCAGCGTCGGCTCCATCAGCAGTGGCGGCGGCACCATCACGCTGAGCTCCGGCGGCAACACGAAGCTGGAAGGCACGCAGGTGAGCGCTGCCAGTGGCATCGGCGTGAGCACCGGCGGCACGTTCGAGATGAACAACGCGGTCAGCACGCACAGCTCTTCCACCTTGGGCGTTGCGGCATCGGCATCCGGCTCCAGCCAGACGCCCACGAAGAAGACGGGAACGAGCGGCAGCAACACGACGGGCAACGCCGGCACGACGCAGGGTGGCAACTCGGGGACCGGGACTGGCAACGGAAGCGGAACCGGCAGCACCTGGAAGAGCGCCAAGCCCAGCACCAGCACGGGGACCGGGACCGGGACCGGGACCAGCACTGGCACTGGCACCGGCACCGGCACCGGCACTGGCACCGGCAACGCCAAGCCAGCCCGCAATCCGCTCGACCAGAAGGGTGGCAGCGGCGTCGCCAGCGTATACGTCGACAACCAGAGCGGCACCACGGTCCAGGGCACGACGCTCAACGGCGGCAGCGGCGCCGTCGTCATCCAGCAGGGCGTGAAGCCTTCGGGCGGCGCGCCAGCCGCGGTCAGCGCTTCGGTGCCGCTGGTGGCCAACGCTCCCAAGGGCAGCAAGCCCGTCGCCACCTTGAGCGACGGCAAGCCGCTGCCCTCCTGGCTCAAGTTCGACGCCGCCACCGGCAAGCTGCAAGGCACCCCTCCGGCGGATTTCAAGGGCGACGTCAAAGTCCAGGTGAAGGTGCCGCAGGCCGATGGCTCCACCAAGGCCGTGCCTGTGGTCTTCAGCGGCCAGTGAGTCGCCCCACAATCCACGCATGACGAAGGCCGCCCCACCCCTCAGCGCCATCCTGGTCGTGGACGATGACGCCGCGTTGCGGCGACGCTTGCGCGGCGTCGTGGCCGAAGTCGCACCGGCGGCGATGTGCGACGAGGCCGAGAACCTGAACCAGGCCCGGATGCGCCTTCAGTCCGGGCACTTCGACCTGGTGCTGCTCGACGTGGGCCTGCCCGATGGCAGCGGCCTCGATCTGCTGCCGTGGCTGTCCGAGCACGCGCCGCAGAGCGAAGCGGTGGTGGTCTCCAGCCTGGGCGACGACGCGACCATCCTGCGCGCCATCCAGGGCGGCGCCGTGGGCTATCTGCTCAAGAACGGCGGCGACGAAGAACTCGCGCTCTCGCTGGCCAGCCTGCAGCGTGGCGGCTCCCCCATCGATCCCGTGATTGCGCGGCGGATCCTGCGGTTGATGAGTAACCCCGCCAACGATGGGAAACACGAAGACCAAACGTTACCTAATGTTGCTAGGATCGGGTCCCCGCCTTCCCCTGCCAAGCGCTCGGTGCTGAGCGACCGCGAGGTTGAAGTCCTGCGCCTCGTGGCGCAAGGGCTGACCAACCGCGAGATCGGCCGCGAACTGGCATTGTCGGTACACACAGTCGAATGCCACGCCAAGAACATCTACCGCAAGTTGGCGGCGCGATCCCGCGCCGGCGCGGTCTACACCGCTCGAGAGCTGGGGTTGCTGGGCTAGGCGCCATTTCCGGCGCGATCGTTCTCGCGCTGACGTTCCTGTGGCTGGCCGCCATCGCCGCGCCGGCGCATGCCGCGACGACCGGCGTCCCCTCCTTCGATGCCGTCGAGGCCGTGCGTGGCGCTTCCTGGACCGAAGAGGTGCCGCCGGAGGCAGGCTGGACGCCCGTCACCCTCCCCGACATCTGGACCAGTCGCTGGCCCGCGCACACCGGCGTGGCCTGGTACCGCCTTCGCTGGCACGAAAGCGGTCCACCGGCACCGCTCGGGCTCTACCTGCGCGACATGACCATGGCCGGCGCCATCTACCTCAACGGCACCGAGATCGACCGCGACGCCCAACTCGTCGAGCCCCTGTCACGCTCCTGGAATGTGCCGCGCTTCTTCCGGCTCGATGCGCCCATGCTCCGGGAAGGCAACAACGAACTGCTGGTGCGCGTCTCGGGCCTCGCGAACTTCCAGCCCGGACTGGGCAAGGTCACGATCGGGCCGCCGGACCTCCTGCACGCCGAGGCCGAGCGCGACCATCTCGTGCGGCGTTCGCTTCAATGGGTGAGCATCGGCATCACGGCCATGATGGCGGTCCTCTTCGGCATGCTTTGGCTGCTGCGCCCGAGCGAGATCACCTACGGCTGGTTCAGCCTCTTTTGCCTTTTGTGGCTGCCCTTTTCGTACAACTACGTGGCCCTGTCCGCGTGGCCCTTTGCCAGCACCGACACCTTCCAGCGCGTCAATCATGTGTTCCTGCTGGCCAGCCTTGGGGCCTTCTTCATGTTCGCCCTGCACTTTTGCCAACGCAGCGCCGAATGGCTGCGGTTTCTGGCCGGTGCGCCGCTGGCGGCCTTTGCGCTCGCACTGTTGATCGCGCCGGAAAACGTGCTCGTCGACGTGCGCAATGCCACGGTGCTGGGCGGCATGACCGTCTACAGCATCGCCTGCGTCCTGATCCTGCACGACGCACTCGTGCATCGGCGACCGGAGGCCGTGGTTCTGGCCGGCGCCCTGGCGCTCACCGTGGGCACCGGCATTCACGACACGCTGGTGTTCCTGGAGTTCCTGCCCGGCAACAACTACTACGCCTCGCTCGCCTCTGCGGCCACCGTGGTCGGCATCTCGTTCGCCCTGACCTGGCGCCTCGTGCGCGGGCTGCGCATGGTGGAGAACTTCAACCAGGAGCTTCGCGCGCGGGTCGAAGAAGCCTCGGCGCGCCTGGCGCAGACGCTGCGTCGGCAGCATGAAGTCGAACTCGTGCAGACGCGCCTGGCCGAGCGGCTCAACCTGGTGCGCGATCTGCATGACGGGCTGGGCATGACATTGACCGGCCACATCAGCGCGCTCCAGAAGGGCGCGCAGATCGGCACGGACCGCAGCCGTGGCGAGCCGGGCGCTGAGGCGCTGTGGGCCTTGCGCGAAGTCAACGACGACCTGCGGCTGATCATCGAAAGTTCGGCATTCGACGACACGGACGAGTTGTCCGAACGAATCGTGCCGCTGCGCCACCGTTGCACCCGCTTGCTGGAAGCCGCGGGCATCGAATGCCGATGGCAGGTGGAACGGCTGACCGACTGCAGGATGGATGCGCGCCGAGGCCTGGACTTTCTGCGCCTGCTGCAGGAAGCGCTGACCAACGTCCTGCGGCACAGCCATGCCACGCAGGTGAACGTGCGCATCGCGCTGGCTGGCCAGCAGTTGGTGCTGTCGGTGCACGACAACGGACGCGGAATAGACGCCGGCCTTGGTGACGGCAGCGGCACGCCGCGCGGCATGGGCCTGTCGAACATGCGCGCTCGCGCCCAGCGGCTGGATGGACAGCTCGACATCCACTCCACGCCCGGCAGCACACTGCTGGAACTGCGCTGCCCGACAACGCTCGAACGGGCCTGATACCCTTCCGGTCATCCGGCCCAGTCGATTCGGGCGTCTGCATCCGCGCAGCGCCCGCCGCCAGCATGGGGCCCGCACGCATCCGCCTTTCTCATGCCTTCCACTCCCCGCCGTCCATCCAAGCCCACCGCATTGAAAAGCCTGGGTGACCTGAAGAACCTGGCGTCCGAGCTCGCCGAGCAGCGGGAGCGAGAGGCGGCCAGGCGTGCTGCAGAGGCGGCTCTGGCCCTGAAGCGGCAGGCGGAGCAGAACCTGTTCGCCCGCGCCATCGGCGCCACGCAGCCGCTGCGCAAGCGTCAGCAAACGGTGGCACTTGCGCCCGAGCCGCCGGCACCGATCCCTTTCCAGCATCAATTGGACGAGCAGCGGGTGCTGATCGAATCGCTTTCCGACGAGTTCGACGTGGGCACCTTGCTCGATGCCGACGACGCGATGAGCTTTCGCCGCCCCGGCATCGGCACGGACGTGACGCGCAAACTGCGCGCCGGCGAATGGAGCATCCAGCGCGAACTCGACCTGCACGGCCTGCGCAGCGACGAGGCGCGCGAGGCGCTGGCACGCTTCATCCGCACGGCCCACAAGCATGGCATCCGCTGCGTGCGCGTGGTTCACGGCAAGGGCCTGGGCTCACCGGGCAAGCAGCCGGTGCTCAAGACCAAGACGCAGCGCTGGTTGATCCAGAAGAACGAGGTCCTGGCCTTCGTGCAGGCCAAGCCGGCCGAAGGCGGCGCCGGTGCCCTGGTCGTGCTGCTGGCGCCGGTCGCGCGCTAAGCCCGGCGGCCGGCGAGCACCGAACGCCGTCAGGTGCTTCTGGCGCGCATCAAGCCAGCAGGCTCTTGAGCGGCACCGCCGGGTCCGACGCCACCTCGGGCGCGGGATGGCGTCCGGCCTCGAGCAGCTTGCGGCTCATCATGTGATCGACCGGCGCGTTGACCGACTCGACGCACACAAGTTGGCCGTCGACGTAGTGCAGCAGCGAGAAGGCGCTCTCGTTCGCGCCGGGCCGGCGCACAGTGCTCAGGCCGGGCGTGCCTTCAGCGGGCATCAGGCCGGCCATCTGCAGCCGCAGGCTGCCCTGGTCGGACCAGAACCATGGCAAGGCATCGTGGTCCTTCGCCGCGCCGGTGAGCGTGGCCGTCGCCGTGCGCGCCTGGTCGTTGGCGTTCTGAACCGATTCAAGCCGCAGGCTGCGGCCCGCGCGACGGTCCGGAAACCGGGTGCAGTCGCCGATCGCCAGAATCGCAGGATCGCTCGTGCGCATGTGGGCGTCCACCACGATGCCGTCGGCGCACTCCAGGCCCGCAGCCTGCGCCAGCGCGGTCTCGGGCGTTCCGCCGATGCCCAGCAGCAGCAGGTCGACCTCGCGTCGCTCGCCATTCAGTTGGAGCGACACGAGGCGCGCATCCTTCACCTCGAAGGAATCGGTGCGCGCGCCCAGGACGATCTCCATGCCGGCGGCCCGATGCGTCTGCAGCACGTGCTCGGACAGCTGCGGCGAGACCGCACGGCCGAGCAGGCGGGGCGCGCTCTCGATCACGAGCACCTTCTTGCCCAGCGCCAGCGCCGTGCAAGCGACTTCCAGGCCGATGAATCCGCCGCCCAGAACCGTGACCGATTGCGCCTGCGTCAAGCGCTCGCGCAATTGCATGGCTTCGTCGGCAGCGCGCAGCGACAGCACGTTGTCCAGCGGCGCGTCGCCCAATCCGGCAAGTCGGCGGGCGCGGCTACCGGTGGCCAACACCAGTTCGCCCCAAGGCAGGACCTGCCCCGAACGCAGCGTCACGGTCCGGGCCTGTCGATCGATGGCCACCGCCGGATCGCCCAGGTGCACGTGCACGCCGGCCTGCGCGTACCAATCGGCGGGACGATGCGCCTGCACGGTCTGGTCGGCGCCCTTGAGGAAGGCCTTGGACAGCGGCGGACGGTGATAGGGCTCGCAGGCTTCCTCGCAAACGAGGTGGACGCGCGAAGCCTGTCCGGCCTCGGCCAGGCTTGCACACAGTTGAGCCGCGGCGTGGCCGCCGCCAATGATGACGATGGAATTCATGGGCTGTTGTCTCCCGGCAGATTTGCGTTGGTTCGGATTCAGGCGCCGGCGCGATTGCGCATCCAGTCCGCCGTCTGGAAAAAGCTCTTGGCCAGGCGCTGGTGCAGGTCGTGCGGCACGCCGGTCTCGCGCATCGCCTGGTCCATGCAGGCCAGCCATTCGTCGCGCTCGCGAATGCCGATGGTGTGGCCCCCAATGCTTTGCGGCAGATGGCGCGCACGCAGCATCGGATGGCCGAAGCGGTCGGTGTAGTAGGACGGGCCGCCGAGCCAGCCGCAAAGGAACCAGAACAGGCGCTGGCGCGCGTTGTCCAGCGAACTGCCGTGCACCGCGCGCAACTGCGCATAGGCCGGCTCCAGTTCCATCAGGTCATAGAAGCGCTCCACCAGCGCCTTGACTTTGTCTTCGCCGCCGATCCATTCGAAAGGGGTGGCAAACGGTGGCTTTTCCTCGATCTGCATTCCCCGAGTATCCCCTGCCGCCGCATCCCGGCGCCTCTGGCCGGGGTTTCGTGCAATTGTGCGCAGCGCGACTCGCGCACTTGCGCCCGGAACAATGCCGCGCGGGACGCTTTTGGCAACAATCTCAGTAACACTTTTGCCTAAGAGTCTCTCCATGACGAGCCAGCACCTCCTCGGTCGACTGATCCGGTTTCTGAACCAGCCGTTGTTCGCGCCCAAGGCGCGCATTCACCGGCGTGCGGCGATGGACCAGCGGCCCAGCGTGAGGGACACGATCCGCTTCCAGGATTCGGTTCGGGCTTCGGAGCCCACGCTTGGCAGCAAGGTCACGTTGCCGATGTCGCTGCAGGCCGAAACGGCCATCCGTGTCCCCGCCGCGACGCAAGAAGCGCCTGCGGCGACCCAGGCCCTGCGCACGCTGGAAGAAGTCCGCTCCGATCTGGCTCGCCTGCGCGAGCACACCACCCGCCGCCGCGAGGCCGCCCGGCAGGCCCATGCGGCCCATCTGCGCGCGATGCGGGAGGCAGCCGAAGCCGAGTTCGACCCGACCGACCTGCAATCTTTCGACTTGCCGGTCGATCCCATTCCAGAGCCGCCTGCACCGCGGCGGGAGCGCGCAGCCTCGCCTTCGGGCTTCATGCCGACGGACTTCCTCGAACTCCCCGTTCTTCGCCAGCCCTGATTCGTGAAAAAGCTCTCGATTGGCAACGATCTGAAACCTTTTGGCTGACTCGCCGGGTTAGACACATCAACTTACACTGATTTGCAATTGGGGCGACGCCTTCCAGGGTTTCGCCCCTTTTTTTGTGTGTCGACGCCGCCATGACGAGCGGCGCAATCAGGAGACAAGAGATGAAGCTCGCCTTGCTGCCCATCGCGCTTGGCCTGTGGGCCGCAGGCTCGGCGCATGCGCTGGTGATCGGCGTGACCGAAGGCGTGACCTATCGCGCCACGGACAACCAGATCGAGGAGCGCTTCGCGCCCATCGCCGAGGCGCTGTCGAAGTCGCTGCGCCAGCCGGTCACGATCAAGGTGCTCAGCTCGTACAAGGCGGCCCGCGAGGCGCTCAAGACGCAGTCGGTCGACGTGGCCTTCCTGCATCCGGCGCACCTGGCTTTCGAGGCCAGCAAGTCCGGCGGCTACAAGGCATTGGCCTGGACGTCCGGCTATACCGAATACAAGGTGTCGCTGCTGTGCAAGGAAGCGCAGCCCATCACCGACTGGAAGACCATCACCGGCAAGAGCCTGGTCACCCCCGATCCCGACTCGATCACCGCCGTCGTCACCCGGGCCATGCTGCGCGAAAAAGGGCTTGCGGAGTCAGCGGTGAAGCTCACCACCACCCGCTACCAGGACGCCGTGCCCTTCTACGTGCAAAACGGCTTCGCGGTATATGGCGCCACCGCCTCGGCGGGCGTGGTGAAGGCATGGAAGGCCGAAGGCGGCAAGACCTGCGCCGAGTCGCGACCCGTGCCGATCAAGCAGTGGCTGTCGTCGACCAAGCTGGATGCGACCACCACGGCGCAACTGCGCGAGTCGCTGCTGGATCTGTCGGGGAACGACACGGGCAAGCGCGCATTGGCGGCGTCGGGCTACAGCGGCTTTGTCGCGCCGTCGGCCGAGACCGAGCGCACGCTGACGGCGTGGCTCGGCTACTAGGCCCGCGCCTTATTCCGTCGCCTGGCGCAGCGTCGCCACCACCGGCCTGCGCAGCACCTCGCGCAAGCTCCACCAGCCGGCGCCCAGCGCCAGCAATGCACCGGCCACCGCGCCCACCAGCGGCACCCAGGGCGAACTGGTCCAGGTGAACTCGAACACGAAGCGTGCAAGCGCCCAGCCGATCACCGAAGCGACCAGGCTGGCCAGCAAGCCTGCGAGCAGTCCGACACCCGCCAATTCGGCACGCTGCACCTGGCGCAGCAGGCGTGCCTGAGCGCCGACCGCCCGCATGATGGCGAACTCCCGCGCCCGCTCCTCGCGCGTGGCGCTCACCGCCGCAAACAGCACCACCAGGCCCGCCGCGAGGGTGAAGCCGAACAGGAACTCGACCGCTCGAATCACCTGATCCAGCACACGCTGCACCTGCGAGATGGTCGCACTCATGTCCACGCTGGTGATGTTGGGAAAGCTGCGCACCAGATCGTTGTCGAATCCCGGCACGCTCGGCGCGCGGTAGGCGCCCATGTAGGTGATCGGCACATCCGGCACTTCGGCCACGGTGTACATGACGAAGAAGTTGGCGTGCATCGAGCCCCAATCGACCTTGCGCAGCGAGGTGACGCGCACGTCGCTCGTCACGCCGCCAATGTCGAAGCGCAGGCGGTCTCCCAGCTTCATGCCGAGCGTCTCGGCCAAGCCCTCTTCCACGCTGGCTTCTCCGGGCGCGTCCGGCGTCCAGCGGCCGGCGACGACCATGTTGTACGACGGCGCCTCCCGGCTGTTGCTGAGGTTGAACTCGCGATCGACCAGGCGCTGAGCCCGGTCGTCGGTGTAATCGTCGGGCGACACCGGCTTGTCGTTGATGGCGACCAGGCGACCACGGAACATCGGATACCAGTCGTAGCGCGCAACGCCTGCTGTTTCCAGCTTCTGACGGAAGGCCTGGCTCTGGTCGGGCATGACGTTGATGACGAAGCGGTTGGGTGCGTCCGGCGGCGTGGCGCGGCGCCAGCTCGAGACCAGGTCGGTGCGCAGCAGCACCAGGAGGATGAGCGCGAGCAGGCCCACCGCCAGTGCACTGATCTGCACCACGGCGTACACCGGCCGCGCCGAGATCTGCCGGGTGGCCAGCACCAGCCAGCGCGGCGCGGTGGTCTCGCGCACGCTGGCGCGAAGCAGCCGCACCGCCAGCCAGCCGAGCAGGGCGAACACGGCCACCGCCGCCGCGAAGCCGCCCACGGCGATCAGGCCCAGCTTCACATCGCTGCTGGCCGCCAGCAGCAGCGCGGCAAAGCCCGCCACACCGACGCCCAGCACGAGCAACGATGCGGGCTTGAGCCCGCCCACGTCGCGCCGGATGACGCGCAGCGGAGGCACCTGGGCCAGTTGAAGCACCGGCGGCAATCCGAAAGCGCCCAGCAGCGTCAGGCCCATGCCCATGCCGAACGCCACCGGCCATGCGGTGGGCGCGGGAAGGCTGCTTTCCACCAAGCCGGCCAGCAGCAGCACGAACACGTAGTGCACCACGAAGCCCAGCGCCACGCCGATCGCGCTGGCCACCACGCCGATCAATGCGAATTCCACCGCATAGGCGCCGGCGATGGTGCGCTGGGGCAGGCCCAGCACACGCAGCATGGCGCAGTCGTCCAGGTGGTTGGCCGCGAAGCCACGTGCGGCCAGGGCCACGGCAACTGCGGACAGCAGTGCAGCCAGCAGCGCCACGAGGTTCAGGAACTTCTCTGCGCGGTCCAGCGTCTGGCGCATTTCGGGACGTCCGCTTTCCAGTGATTCGAGCCGGGCGCCTCGCAGTTCGCCCTTCTTGATCTGCTCGTCGACCCAGGCGGTAAAGCTGCGCACCGCACGAGGCTCGCCCGCCACGGCAAAGCGATAGCGCACACGGCTTGCGGGCTGGACGAGGCCGGTGGCCGGAACGTCTGCGTCGTTGATCATCACCCTGGGCGCGAAGCTCATGAAGCCAGCGCCGCGGTCCGGCTCGAGCACCAGCACGCGACCAATGCGCAACTGGCTGTCGCCCAGCAGCACCGGGTCGCCGGGCTTGAGAGACAGGGCCTCCAGCAACGCGGCATCGACCCAGGCTTCGCCGCGGGCCGGTACGTCCTGCGTGGGCTGACCGCGTTCGCCGGTCTGCGCGGCCGTCTGCAGAACGCCGCGCAACGGGTAGCCCGGTTGCACCGCCTTGAGCGCCACCAGCCTCGTCGCCCCGCCCTGCGCATCGCTGGCACGCGCCATGGTGGGGAAGTTGTAGTTGAGCGTGGTCTGCAGACCCAACGCCTTCGCGCGTTCGACAAAAGCGGACGGCGTGGGGTTGTCCGTGGCCAGGACAGCGTCGCCCCCCAGCAGTTGGCGGGCATCGCGCTGCAGCCCACCCTGGAGTCGATCGGCGAAGAAGCCGACCGCCGTCAATGCCGCGACGGCCAGCAGCACGGCCACCATGAGCAGCCGCAGTTCACCGGCGCGCAGGTCGCGCCACAGGGTGCGCCAGCCCAGGCGCCAGGCCGAAGCCGATTCGGTACTTTGTTGCATGGCGCGGACCATAGCCCAATCCGGCCAGCCGCCCGCCAATAACCCCGTCGCCGCGTGGCTGTGGCCTCAGTGCTTCCTGCGCCGCGCGACGGCTGGGGCGTCTGCCCGCTTCAGGTGCCCTTGCTGATCGTGATGGTGGGGAACTTGGCCGAGAAGTCCTTGGCCGTCTCGGCGATGCCCACGGCCACGCGGCGCGCCACGTCCTTGTAGATCGCGGCCACCTCGCTGTCGGGCGTCGCGGCCACCGTGGGTGTGCCGCTGTCCGCCGCCAGGCGGATCTTCATATCCAGCGGCAGCGCGCCCAGGTAGGGTGTGTTGTACTGCTCGGCCATCTTCTTGCCGCCGTCGGCGCCGAAGATGTGCTCGGCATGCCCGCAGTTCGAGCAGACGTGTACCGCCATGTTCTCGACGATGCCGAGAATGGGCACCCCCACCTTCTCGAACATCCGGATGCCCTTGCGCGCGTCGAGCAGGGCGATGTCCTGCGGCGTGGTGACGATCACGGCGCCCGTCATCGGCACACGCTGGCTCAGCGTGAGCTGGATGTCGCCGGTGCCGGGCGGCATGTCGACGATCAGGTAGTCCAGGTCTTTCCAGTTGGTCTGGCGCAGCAGTTGCTCGAGCGCCTGCGTGGCCATGGGGCCGCGCCAGATCATGGCCTCGTCCGGATCGATCAGGAAGCCGATGGACATCACCTGCACGCCGTGGTTTTCCAGCGGCTCCATGGTCTTGCCGTCTTCGCTTTCGGGACGACGCGAAATGCCCAGCATGACCGGCTGACTGGGGCCATAGATGTCGGCATCCAGCAGGCCGACGCTGGCGCCCTCGGCGGCCAGCGCCAGGGCCAGGTTGGCCGCGGTGGTGCTCTTTCCGACACCACCCTTGCCCGACGCCACGGCGATGATGTTCTTGACGTTGGGCATGAGCTGCACGCCACGTTGCACCGCATGCGACACCACCTTGGTGGCGATGTTGACCGACACGTTCTGCACACCAGGCACCTTGCGCGCAGCCGCCACCAGCGCCGTGCGCAGCGCAGGAATCTGGCTCTTGGCCGGGTAGCCCAGTTCGATGTCGAATGAGACTTCGCCGCCGTCGACATGCAGGTTCTTCAGAGCGCGGGTGCTCACGAAATCCTTGCCGGTGTTGGGGTCTGCGGCGCTCTTGAGGGCCTCGGTCAGCGCTTCGGGAGTGACTGTCATGTTGGGTTGGAAGTGGGGGCTCTGGCGGCCGATGGCCGTACTTTTCGGATGAGTGCTTGGCGCAGCGGGATCCGCGCAAACATTCGCAAGGATGCCAGAACCATCGCCAATGCAGAGCGGGCGTCTACCCGAACGCGCACCGGCGGCAGGGTCGGGCCGCGTGCCCAGTTGCGCCGCTCAGCCGGTCGCCAGGCGCTTGGACATCCGGAAGGCGTCTTCCAGACCTTCGTAGTAGCCGGTGCGGATGCCGGATTCGACAAAGCCCATCCGGGCATAGAAGGCCATGGCGCCCAGGTTGGAGGCTCGGACTTCCAGCCGCAAGGTCTGGATGCCGGCCACCCGGGCCGAGGCTTCCAGCCACTCCAGCAGCGCCGACGCGACCCCGTGACGGCGAGCGGATTCGCGAACCGCCAGCAAAGACAGATGCGCCGTCTCGTCGCCGTACTGCATCACGGCAAAGCCATGGAGTGCCGCCGCGGCGCGGCGCGCCACCAGCACGTTGGTGCTGCGATCGCGGATGGCCACGGACACGCGCTGCGGCGTCCAGCGCCAGGGCAAGCCGTACTCGATCGCGTCGCGAGACAGCTCGGCAATGGCCTGCGCATCCTCCAGCGTGGCCAGGGTGATTTCGTGGTCGGTGATCACGCCGTTCCCCAGGGTTGAAAGCGACTATAGCCCTCGCGCACTTAAAATGCCTGTCCCTTGGCCGGCGCAGACCGGCCCGTGCGGCCTGTGTCCTTTTCGCGGGCCGCCGCCCCCTCCGACCCACCAGCACCCGAGAAAAGCGCCATCGCGATGTCCCAGCGCAAACTGTTCGTCACCACGGCCCTGCCCTACGCCAACGGCAACTTCCACATCGGCCACATCATGGAATACATCCAGGCCGACATCTGGGTGCGCTTTCAGCGAATGAACGGCGCCGCGGTGAATTTCGTCTGCGCCGACGACGCGCACGGCGCGGCCATCACCATCGCAGCCGACAAGGCGGGCGTCACGCCCCAGCAGTTCGTGGCGAACATCGCCGCCGGCCGCAAGCCCTATCTCGACGGCTTCCACATCGCCTTCGACAACTGGCACAGCACCGACGCGCCGGAAAACCACGAACTCGCCCAAGCCATCTACGTCGACCTGAAGAACGCGGGCCTGATCGAGACCCGCAGCGTCGAGCAGTTCTACGACCCCGAAAAGGGAATGTTCCTGGCCGATCGCTTCATCAAGGGCGAATGCCCGCGCTGCCATGCCAAGGACCAGTACGGCGACAACTGCGAGGTGTGCGGCGCGGTCTATGCCCCCACCGAGCTGATCAACCCCTACTCCGCGCTCTCCGGCGCCAAGCCCGAGCTGCGCAGCTCGGACCACTTCTTCTTCAAGCTCAGCGACCCGCGCTGCGAGGCCTTCCTCAAGGAATGGACGACCGCGCCGGGCCACGTGCAGCCGGAGGTGCAGAACAAGATCCGCGAATGGCTGGTGAAGAAGGAAGACGGCACCGGCGGCTTGGGCGACTGGGACATCAGCCGGGACGCGCCCTACTTCGGCATCGAGATCCCCGACGCACCCGGCAAGTACTTCTACGTCTGGCTGGACGCGCCCGTCGGCTACCTGGCCTCGCTCAAGAACCTGCTGGACAAGGCGCGCATCGAGACCGATGTCGACGAGGACACGCCCAACCCGGTGGCCATGACCTACGAGCAGTACATGGCCCAGCCCGATCTGGAGCAGGTGCACTTCATCGGCAAGGACATCATCACCTTCCACACGCTGTTCTGGCCCGCCATGCTGCACTTCTCGGGCCGCAAGGCGCCCGACGCCATCTACGTGCACGGCCACCTGACGGTCAACAACGAGAAGATGAGCAAGAGCCGCGGCACGGGCATCGATCCGCTCAAGTACCTCAGCCTGGGCCTCAATCCCGAGCACCTGCGCTACTACCTGGCCGCCAAGCTCAACGGCCGCAACGAAGACATCGACTTCAACCCCGAGGACTTCGTGGCCCGCGTCAACAGCGACCTGGTGGGCAAGTTCATCAACATCGCCAGCCGCGCTGCCGGCTTCATCGCCAAGCGCTTCGGCGGCAAGCTGGGATCGCCCAGCGAAGACGGCGCGGCGCTTCTGGCCGCACTGCAGTCGCAAGCGGCGGCCATCGGCGAGCTGTACGACGGCCGCGACTTCGCTCGCGCACTGCGCGACACGATGGCCCTGGCCGACAAGGTCAACGAGTACGTCGACGCCAACAAGCCATGGGAGCTGGCCAAGAAGGAAGGTCAGGACGCCCGCCTGCAGGACGTTTGCACCACCTGCATCGAGGCCTTCCGCCTGCTGGCGATCTACCTGTCGCCGGTGCTTCCCGCGCTGGCCAGTCAGGTCGAAGCTTTCCTGGCCTGCCCGCCGCTGGCCTGGAAGGACGCGCAGCAACTGCTGGGCGCCGGCCATGGCATTGCCACCTACCAGCACCTGATGCAACGGGTCGACCCCAAGCTCCTCGACCAATTGCTGGAACCGCCGCCCGAAGCGCCGGCCGCAGCGGAGCCGTCGAACCTGCCCGGCGGCGAGGCCTTGGCCGACACCATCACCATCGACGACTTCGCCAAGATCGACCTGCGCATCGCCAAGATCGTCGCGTGCGAGAGCGTGGAAGGCTCGACCAAGCTCTTGCGCCTGACGCTCGACGTGGGCGAAGGCAAGACGCGCAATGTCTTCAGCGGCATCGCTTCGGCCTACAAGCCGGAGCAGTTGGTGGGCAAGCTCACCGTGATGGTGGCCAACCTGGCGCCTCGCAAGATGAAGTTCGGCGTGTCCGAAGGGATGGTGCTGGCGGCCAGCCACGCCGACGAGAAGGCCAACCCCGGCATCCACGTGCTGGAGCCGTGGCCGGGCGCGACCCCGGGCATGCGGGTGCGCTGACCCCACGGCCCCGCCGGTAAAATCCACCTCAGAACAAGGCTTGCCCCAACCATGAACATCTTCCGTCGCCCCCACTACAACTCCGAGATCACCGATTTCATCGAGCAGATGCGCAAGCAAAAGCCCACGCTCGAAGCCGAGCAACGCGCGGGCCGCGCCCTGCTGTGGGACAAGCACCTCGACCCCGAGTCCCAGGAAGAGTTCAAGCAGGCTCGTGTGTCCCAGCAGGCCTACGTCTACCAGACGCAAGCGAAGTAGACAGGCGCACGCACGGCGCCCAGATGCCTCATCCGCAGGACGAAGACGACGCCTCGGTCGTCACCCAGATGCCTGAGGTGGTCGACCAAGTCGCCCTGGCGCGGCTCTACGGCGAGCCGCTATTCGCCCTGCCCAACGACCTGTACATCCCGCCCGAGGCGCTGCGCGTCTTTCTGGAGGCCTTCGAAGGCCCCCTCGATCTGCTGCTCTACCTGATTCGCAAGCAGAACTTCAACATCCTCGACATTCCCATGGCGCCGCTGACGCGCCAGTACCTGGCGTACGTCGACGAGATCCGCCAGACCCATCTGGAACTGGCCGCCGAATACCTGCTCATGGCCGCGATGCTGATCGAGATCAAATCGCGCATGCTGCTGCCGCCCAAGAAGACGGCCGACGGCGAAGAAGCTGAAGACCCGCGCGCCGAGTTGGTTCGCCGCCTGATGGAGTACGAGCAGACCAAGCTGCAGGCCGCCTCGCTCAGCGCCCTTCCGCAGTTCGGTCGCGACTTCTGGCGCGCGCAGGTCTACATCGAGCAGTCGGTCAAACCGCGCTTCCCGGACGTGAACGTCGTCGACCTGCGCGAAGCCTGGGCCGACATCATGAAGCGTGCGCGACTGGTGCAGCACCACAAGATCTCGCGCGAGGAACTGAGCGTTCGCGAACACATGGGCATCGTGCTGCGAACCTTGCAGGGCCGCCGTTTCGTGGAGTTCGAGCACCTGTTCGATGTGAAGCGCGGATCGGCGGTGATGGTCGTCACCTTCATCGCCATGCTCGAGCTGGCCAAGGAAAACCTGGTCGAGATCACGCAGGCCGAGGCCTACGCACCGATCTACGTGCGGCTGGCCTATTCGCCGGCCTGAATCTCACCCTGCTTGGTTCAGCCCGCTCTCGGGAGACTCCTGCGTCGGATCGCGGCGCATCAGGGTGGCAACCACCTCGTCCGGGCGGCTGGTGCCGTCGAGCAGCGCCACCACGCCGGCGCTGATGGGCATCTCAATACCCAAGCCCTGGGCGCGCTGGACCACGGTGCGGGCGCAATAGACGCCTTCTGCCACATGGCCGAGCGAAGCGACCGCCTGTGAAAGGCTCATGCCCTGCGCGAGCAAAAGTCCCACCTTGCGGTTGCGCGACAAGTCGCCGGTAGCAGTGAGCACCAGATCGCCCAGCCCCGACAGGCCCATGAAGGTTTCGGCCCTGGCCCCTAGCGCGATGCCCAGGCGCGTCATTTCCGCCAGACCACGCGTGATCAGTGCAGCTCGGGCGTTGAGGCCCAGCGCCAAGCCGTCGGCCAGCCCGGTGGCGATGGCCAGCACGTTCTTCACGGCGCCGCCCACCTCGACGCCGACCAGGTCATCGTTGGCATAGACCCGCAGGCTCGGCCCGTGAAAGGCCGACACCAGCGCATCGCGAACGGCGGCATGCGCGCTGGCGGCCACCAGTGCAGTGGGCTGTCCCTTGGCCACTTCCTGTGCAAAGCTGGGACCCGACAGCACGCCAGCCAGCAACTGCGGCGCCACCTGGGCCTGAATCTCGTGGGCGAGGAGACCCGGTGCCGAGCTGGCACTGGTCTCGACCCCCTTGCACAGCCACGCCAGCGGCACACGCACGTCGCGCAGCCGCGTGAGCTGTTCGCGCAGCGCAGCCATGGGCGTTGCCACGATGATCAGGTCTGCGTCAGAGGCGGCCTCGCGGGGGTCGGCGGCGCTCAAGTGCACCGCAGGAGGCAGCGCGAAACCCGGCAGATAGCGGGTGTTTTCTCGCGCGGCGGACATTGCATCTGCCTGGGCCGCGTCGCGGGCCCACAGCGTCACGGCATGCACAGCCGGATTCGCGGCAGCGTTGACGGCCAAGGCGGTGCCCCAGGCACCGGCCCCAAGGACGCAGACCTTCATTCGCGAACCGCGAGGATGCCCAGCCGCTTGCGTTTACTGCGTCACTGCAGGAGCGGCTTGGCCAGCCGCCTGGGCTTGCTGCTGCTCGAACATCGCCTGGAAGTTGATCTCGGCCAGATGCACCGGCGGGAAGCCTGCGCGCTGGACGGTATCGGCCACGTTGCCGCGCAGATAGGGATAGACGATCTGCGGGCAGGCGATGCCAAGGATCGGGCCCATCTGGTCTTCCGGCAGGTTGCGAATCTCGAAGATGCCGGCCTGCTTGGCTTCGACCAGGAACACGGTCTTGTCGCCGATCTTGGTCTGCACGGTGGCCGAGACGCTCACCTCGAAGATGCCGTCATTGACCGGTTGTGCGTCCACACCCAGCTGGATGTCCACGGTGGGGGCGGTCTGCTCGAGCAGGATGGCCGGCGAATTGGGCTGTTCCAGCGACAGGTCCTTGAGGTAGACGCGCTGAATCTGGAAGACGGGATCTTGGTTGTCGGCCATGGTTTCTCTTTTCTAGGCAATGAGGGCGTGTTTGAACGGACGGCAAAGGCTCGCACTGGAGACCCGGATTGCCGATCCTTGTGCAGCAAGGCTTGAGCGACGGGCTGCCCGCCTTGGCGAGCACGCCGGCCGAGTCTGCCCCGATGCGCGAAAGGACGATTATCGCCCGGCGAACTCAGGCGGCAGTGCCGGCCAACAGCGGGACCAGGCCGCCTCTGCCATCGAGTGCGACGAGATCGTCGCAGCCGCCCACGTGCGTGTCGCCGATGAAGATCTGCGGCACGGTGCGGCGCTGGGTGGTTTCCATCATCACGGCGCGGGCGGCCGGATCGGTGTCGATGCGGATTTCCTCGATCTGCTCGACACCCTTGGACTTCAGGATCTGCTTTGCGCGGATGCAAAAAGGGCAAACCGCGGTGGTGTACATCTTGACGTGCTGCATGGTCGTTCAGTTGACGGCGCGAACCGCTCGTTTCAAGTCAAAAAAGCCTAGTGTGGGCGTTCGGCCTTACCGATGCCCACGTCAGGCTTTTCAGGCCTTGGTCAATGGCAGGTTGGCATCTTTCCAGGCCTTGAGGCCGCCGGCGAGCGCCTGGGCTTGCTCGTAGCCCAGCTTGCGGGCAGTGGCGACCGCCCGATTGGCGCGCGCGCCACTGGCGCAGACGATCAGCAGCGGCAGAGACTTGTTCTTCACGGTGCCGGCGAGCTTGGCTTCAAGCTGGTTGAGTGGAACGTTGCGCGCGCCGGTCACGTGGCCAGTGGCGAATTCTTCGGGTTCGCGAATGTCCACCACCACGGCGCGTTGCCGATTGATGAGCTGAACGGCGCCCTCGGCCGTGAGTGCGCCACGGTTGGCCCCTTGCAGCATGGGCCAGAAAAGCATCGCCCCGGAGCTGAGCACGATCAGGAAAAGCACCCAGTTGGCGATGACGAAGTCGAAGAAGAATTTCACGAGAATCCTCGAATGGGAAACCCGGATTTTAGAATGGTGGGCTTTGCAGGGCATCAGGCCCGCTTCGTCACACCATCGGCTGCGCAGCGCGCACGCCTTTTCCCCTGACGAAATCCCATCTCCAACGAATAGGGCTGAACATGTACAAACTGGTTCTGATCCGCCACGGCGAATCAACCTGGAACCTCGAAAACCGCTTTACCGGCTGGACCGACGTCGACCTGACGCCCACCGGTGTAGAACAGGCCAAGCAGGCCGGGCGGCTGCTCAAGGCAGAGGGCTACGACTTCGACGTGGCTTACACCAGTGTGCTCAAGCGCGCCACGCGCACCCTCTGGCACGTCCTCGATGAACTCGATCGCACCTGGCTGCCAGTGGTGCACTCGTGGCGCCTGAACGAGCGCCACTACGGCGGCCTGCAGGGCCTCAACAAGGCCGAAATGGCCAAGGAATACGGCGAGGAACAGGTGCTCGTCTGGCGCCGCAGCTACACCACTCCGCCGCCGGCCCTGGAACCCAGCGACCCTCGCTGCGAGCGCAGCGACCCGCGCTACGCGAAACTCTCTCCCGAGCAGGTGCCGCTGACCGAGTGCCTCAAGGACACGGTCGCCCGCGTGATGCCCTTCTGGAACGAATCGATGGCCCCGGCCATCCGTGCCGGCCGCCGCCTGGTCGTGGCTGCACACGGCAACTCGATCCGCGCCCTGGTGAAGTATCTCGACAACATCTCCGACAGCGACATCGTGGGCGTCAACATCCCGAACGGCATTCCGCTGGTCTACGAGCTGGATGACGATCTCAAACCCCTGCGCCACTACTATCTGGGCGATGCCGAAGCGGTCGCGGCGGCCGCGGCGGCTGTGGCGAGCCAAGGCAAAAAAGCCTGAGTCGCGCTAAGGCTTGGAACTGTGGCCACGCGCCGCGTTCCAAGCTGTGTATATTGCTTCGAAACGCCAACTGGACTTCTCAATGGGCCACAAACTCAAGATCACGGGCTGGGTCGCTGCGGGCGCAGTGGCCGGTGTCCTGACCACCGTCTCTCTTCAAACCGTGGCCCGAGGCTCCCTGGCGCCCCTGCCTCTCGAAGAACTTCAACAGCTCGCCGCCGTCTTCGGCATGATCAAGAGCGACTATGTCGAGCCGGTCGATGAGAGCAAGCTCATCTCGGACGCCATCTCGGGCATGGTGTCCGGGCTCGATCCGCATTCGCAGTACTTCGACAAGAAGTCGTTCAAGGAATTCCGCGAAGGCACCTCCGGAAGGTTCGTCGGCGTGGGCATCGAGATCACCCAGGAAGACGGGCTGGTCAAGGTGGTCTCGCCCATCGAGGGCTCCCCTGCCTTCCGCGCAGGGCTCAAGCCCAACGACCTGATCACCAAGATCGACGACACGGCCGTGCGCGGGCTGACGCTGAACGAGGCCGTCAAGCGCATGCGTGGCGACGCCAACACCAAGGTGCGCCTGACCATCTTCCGCAAGGACGAGAACCGCACCTTCCCGGTCACCATCACCCGCGAGGAAATCCGCACCCAGTCGGTCCGCGGCAAGGTGGTCGAGCCTGGCTACGCCTGGATCCGTCTTTCACAGTTCCAGGAACGCACGGTGGACGATTTCGTCAAGAAGGTCGACGAGATCTACAAGGCCGAGCCCAACCTCAAGGGCCTGGTGCTCGATCTGCGCAACGACCCGGGTGGCCTGCTCGATGCAGCCGTGGCGGTCTCGGCGGCATTCCTGCCCGAGAACTCCACCGTGGTGACCACCGACGGCCAGTTGGCCGAAAGCAAGGCGGTCTACAAGGCGGCGCCCGAGTTCTACCAGCGCCGCGGTGGTTCCGACCCGCTTCGCAGCCTGCCAGCCGCACTCAAGTCGGTGCCGTTGGTGGTGCTGGTGAACGAGGGCTCGGCCTCGGCCAGCGAGATCGTCGCGGGCGCGCTGCAGGATCACAAGCGCGCCACCGTGATGGGCAGCCAGACCTTCGGCAAGGGCTCGGTGCAGACGGTGCGTCCGCTCGGCCCGGACACGGGCCTGAAAATCACCACGGCCCGCTACTACACCCCCAGCGGCACTTCGATCCAGGCGCGCGGCATCGTTCCGAACGTCATGATCGACGACACCGCGGAAGGCAGCCCCTTCGCCGTGCTGCGCATGCGGGAAGCCGACCTGGACAAGCACCTGTCCAGCGGTCAGGGCCCGGAGAAGAAAGACCCCGAGCTCGACAAGCTGCGTGAGGAAGCCCGCAAGCAGCTCGAGGCCGAAGCACTCAACCCAGGCTCGACCAACAAGACGCCCGAATACGGCTCGGGCAAGGACTTCCCGTTGCAGCAGGCATTGGCTCAGCTCAAGGGCCAACCTGTGCTGGTGAGCAAGACGCAGGTCGAGCGCAAGGAAGAGAAGAAAGAAAACTAAGCGCTCGATGGACGACGAGCAGCTGCTGCGCTATTCGCGGCACATCCTGCTGGAAGAGTTCGGCATCGACGGCCAGGCACGCGTCAGCGCGGCGCATGCCCTGGTCATCGGTGCGGGTGGACTGGGCTCGCCGGCCGTCCTCTATCTGGCCGGCGCTGGCGTCGGCCAGATCACGCTGGTCGATGACGACGATGTCGACCTGACCAACCTGCAGCGACAGATCGCACACACGTCCGATCGCGTTGGCCTACCCAAGGTCGAATCGGCGGCGCAAGCGATGCTCGCGCTCAACCCCGGGATCGAGGTGCGGACGTTGGTGGGCCGCGCCGATGCGGCGCTGCTCGACCAATGGGTTCCGAAGGCGGACGTGGTGCTGGATTGCTCCGACAACTTTGCCACCCGTCAGGCCGTCAATCGCGCGTGCGTGGCGCATGCCAAGCCCCTGGTGGCTGGTGCGGCCATCCGCTTCGACGGCCAGCTGTCGGTGTATGACACGCGTCGCGACGACGCGCCCTGCTACGCCTGCGTCTTCCCGCCCGACGCGCAATTCGAAGAGACCTTGTGTGCCGTGCTCGGCGTGTTCGCACCGGTGGTCGGCGCCATCGGTACGCTGCAAGCGGCAGAGGCGCTCAAGCTGTTGGCGGGCATGGGGGAATCCTTGGCAGGCCGCCTTCTGATGTTCGATGGTCGCACCGGCCGCTTCGACGAGATGCGCGTGCGGCGCGACCTACATTGCCCTGTTTGCGCCCACAGGGCAGCCGCAAGCGACGCTGAACGACGCGAATAAGCAAGCCGTCGGAGTCGTCCTACAGCGCGACGCCCCACCTACTTGCACACTGCACCCGGGGCTCTCGCTACGATCCGAAAGTGCCATCGCTCATCGAATCTCACAACGCGATGTCCACCCGGGAGTCGTCTTTCGACATGCCACACGTACTCAGGACTTACATCGTCGAAGACAACGCCACGATCCGCGAGAACCTGATAGGAACTCTGGAGGAACTCACGCGCGTCAATGCCATCGGGCATGCAGACGGCGAGGCCTCCGCACGAGCCTGGCTCTCGGCCAACGCGCCCGAATGGGACTTGGCGATCGTCGACCTTTTTCTGAAGCAAGGCAGTGGCTTGGGGGTCTTGCAAGGCTGCGCTCAGCGCCAACGCCGCCAGAAGGTCATCGTGTTGACCAATTACGCTACGCCCGATATCCGCCAGAGATGCGCACAACTGGGTGCAGACGCGGTGTTCGACAAATCCAATGAGATCGACGCGCTCGTCGACTATTGCGCCCAGTTGTCGGGCACCAACGACGCGCAGGCCAGCGGGCCGGCCTGATGAGGAACATGCAAGCGCCTGCCGCGAGCGCCCGCAGATGCGGCAGCCGCGCCAGGCGTGGCGCGCTGCCCTCGAGCAAATCAATCGATCAGCTTGTTCTTCAACGCGTAGTAGGTCAGGTCGCTGTTGGAAGAGAGGTTCATCTTTTCCATCAATCGCGTACGGTACGTGCTGACCGTCTTGACCGACAACGACAGTTCCTTGGCGATGTCGCCTGCGGTCTCGCCCTTGGCCAGCTTCAGGAAGACCTGGAACTCGCGTTCGGACAATTGCTCGTGCGGCGGGCCTTCGGCGTTCCGGTCAAGCTGTCGAGCCAGCAGGTCGGCGACTGCCGGTGTGATGTGGCGTCGGCCCAGGGCGATGGTGCGGATCGCGTTGACGATCTCCATCGGGTCGCATTCCTTGTTCAGGTAGCCGCTGGCCCCCTGACGGATGAGGTTGAGCGCATAGTGCTCTTCGGGATATGCGCTCAGGATCAGGATGCCCACGTCGGGGGCCTTCGCACGGATCATCGCCAAGGCGTCGATGCCGCTTTGCCCCGGCATGGACAGATCCATCAAGAGGACGTCCATCTCCGTATTGCGCACCAGATCGATGGCTTCGCGGCCGCTGGCAGCCTCCCCGACCACTCTCAGATCCACGTGTTCGGAAAGAAACTGGCGCAAGCCAGAGCGCACGATCGCATGGTCGTCCACAATTCCGATTCTGATCATTCTTTGGCTTCTTCCTGTGTTTTCGCGCTCTGGGCGCGGGGATTCTTGACCTTTAGAGGTCCATGACAATTATTCACGGATCATCGCTGCGCTCTGTCGGACGACACCTTCAAAACTGGATGGCAACTCGTCCTACAGCGTTGACGCTGGGACTGGCGTTGCTGGCGGCTCTGGTATTGGTGGGCATCAACGAGGCCGGCTACAGTCAGTCGAGCCGTGCACTTGCCGCCATCGGAGAAGCGCAAGGCGAGCGTCTGGTGCTCAATTCCCTCGTCCAGAGTCTGCTGGACGCCGAAACCGGGCAACGGGGCTATCTGTTGACCGGTGAGCCGCGCTACCGCGAACCTTACGACGAGGCGGTCAAGCAGATTTCCAATCAGTTTGCCGCCTTGCGCAAGCTCTATGCGGACAAGCCGGTGGAGGCCGCAAGGCTCGCGTCGCTTTCCGAGCATGTGTCGCGCAAACTCGCCGAGATGGAGATGAGCGTGCGCCTGCGCACCGCCGGCAATGAGGACGCCTGGAAGTTCGTTCTCACCACCGACGTCGGGCGCGAGGAGATGGCCGCGATTCGCGCCGAAACAGCCGGTCTGCTGGCGCTGTCCGACGATTCCCTCCGCGCGGGGCAGACGCAGATCGGCCGATCGCTTCGGATGGCGCGGCTGGGCATTGCACTGGTGGCGCTGGCAGGCATCTTTGCCTTCTACCTTTACTTGCGACAGACGCATCGGTTGCGCGAAATCGACCAGCGCCAGCAGGAGGCCCTGCAGCAGGAGCGGAACGCGCTGGAGGGCGAAGTTCGAGAGCGGACAGCCAGTCTGCGGGAACTGGCGACGCACCTGCAAGACGTGCGTGAGCACGAACGCGGCTTCCTGGCGCGCGAACTGCACGATGAACTGGGCTCGCTGCTCACCGCCGCCAAGTTGGACGCAGCGCGGCTGAAGTCGCGCTTGACCGATTCGCCCGAAGCCAGCGAACGCCTTCAGCACTTGGTGGACCAGCTCAACAGCGGCATCGCGCTCAAGCGCCGCATCATCGAAGACCTTCGCCCGTCTTCCCTGTCCAACCTGGGTCTGGTCGCCTCCCTGGAGATCCTGGGCCGCGAATTCGCCGAACGCGCCGGTATCGAGGTCGAGATGCTGCTGGAGCCCGTCTCGCTCGACGAAAGTCGCCAGCTCACCGTCTACCGCCTGGTGCAAGAAAGCCTGACCAACATCGGCAAGTACGCCAAGGCCACGACCGCCACGATCGTGCTGAAGGACTACGGAAGGCACGTCGAGGTCGAGGTCACCGACGACGGCCAGGGCTTCGATGTGGAGCACATGCGGCCTGCCACCCATGGACTGGCCGGCATGCGCCATCGGGTGGAAGCGGCAAGGGGAACGCTGCGCATCACCTCGGCGCCGGGAAAAGGTACGCGTCTTTGGGCCATGCTTCCGTCAACCTCCCAGATCGCCGGTTCGCTTGGGTCCGAAGTCGTGCCTCCGTCGCGCGAGGTTCGCGAGGCTGTGGGCGCCATCGTCGAACCCGAGGCAGCGGTCATTGGCCTCAATCCTACGCAGCGCACCCCTGGCGACTGACACTTCGACACAAGGGCGGTCGGTATGGTCATGGACAAGCCACTCGGGTTCTCATACGACCCGAATGGCGATCAGATCACCACGCTTGAACATGTCCGGGTTCAGTCCCGAAGGAGTCGAAGATGCTGCACTACGCCGTCGTTTTTCTCGTCATTGCATTGATTGCAGCCGTTCTGGGCTTCGGCGGGATCGCGGCCAGTGCGGCGGGAATCGCCAAGCTGCTGTTCGTCATCTTCGCAGTGCTGGCGCTGGCTGGCTTCATCGCAGGCTTGCTGCGCCGCGGGTGACGGGACTACGATCCTTACGCTTGATCTGCAATCTTGCAAGACCGCCTCAATCTTGATTCTGAAAGGGAAGTCATCATGAACTCTTCTACCTCCAAGTCCGCCGCCGAATTGGCCGACGAACTGCGCAGCACGGCCAACGACGCTGTCGAAAGCAGCCGCAGCTACGCACAGAACGCGGTCAACGCCGCTGGCGAAAAGGTGCGCGATCTTCGCCGCGACGCTGAGCCTGCCATGGAACAGTTGGCCGCACGCGTCCAGCAGGCCGTGCAGCGTGGGCTGGAATCGGCGTCGCGCACCAGCGCCCGCGCTCAGAAGCAGTTCGAAACCGCTGCCGATCGCACTGGCCAATACATCGCCGACCAACCCGTGCGCTCTATCCTGCTCGCCGCCCTGGCAGGCGCTGCCGTGACGGCACTGCTGGTCCTCGCAACGCGCGGCCAGGACGACTGAACGTCCAGCAGGGCGGCACCCGCCCTGCCCGGCCAGCACCCTGGCCGTTCGCTCGCCCGCCGAGCCTGAGCTTCCTGACTTCAACTCGTTCGCAACGCGTTCGGCGAATTGCGTGGACCATGCTGCATCCCATCTACACAACCCTGTTGAGCCATCCCGAGTTGGTCGCAGACCATCTGGCCAACTATGCGATGCTGGTTCGTGAGGAGGCAGGCCAGACGGGCAAACGCCTCATTGGACGCACGATTGCGGGAGTCACGGCAGTCATCAGTGCGCTGATGGCTCTGGGGCTGATTGGCATCGCCGTGATGCTCGGCGTGATGCACGGGCAATTCCATTGGGTGTTGGTGATCGTGCCCGCGATTGCAGTCCTCGTCGCGCTCGTTGGCGCGTATGTGGCGACCCGTCACACTGATTTGGCGGGCTTCGAAGAAGTCAAGGCTCAGATCGATGCGGACGTCGAAGCCCTTCACCTGATCGGAGAAGAACGTGGCCGCTGATCATTCATTCGAGGCTCATGAGCCCAGCGCGCAGGAGCGCCTTGCGATGTCGCGCCATGCGCTCGTCGAGACCTTGCGCGGCGACCGTCCGGCGAGGAACGCACGCGACCCTGCGCGCGCTGCTCTACGTTCAACGCTCCCGAATCCTTCACGCAAACGCGCCCCCCGCTTCGTCTGGTTGCCGATCGCCCAGCGCCTGCTGGGGCACTGGTGGCAACGTCATCCCCTCCACGCCGCAGTGCAGATGGCGCGACCGCTGGCAGAACGCGCGGCGCACGAAAGGCCTGTCGCGCTGATGGCTGCCTCGGCCGGCGTCGGCGCCCTGGTGGTGCTGACCCGTCCTTGGCGTCTGTTGACCCTGTCTGCCGCCATCGCAGCATTGCTGAAAACCTCTGAACTCGCCGGCGTCGTCAACACGCTCATGACTCGAAGTTCATCCCCCACGAAAGGAAGCACACCATGAAGTCCGCTCCGCAAAGCCGAGACAACGGCGCCGAACGCCTCCAACTCGACCAAGAGGCCCTCAAGGCCGCCGCCAAGCAATTGGACGATGGCGCCGTCACGCCGAGCTATGGCCCCTGGCGCGATGACATCGTCAAGTTGTTGAACGATGCCCTCGCCACCGAGCTTGTCTGCATCCTGCGTTACAAGCGCCACTACTTCACCGCCCACGGCGTCTCGTCGCCCGCCATCGCGGACGAGTTCCTCGTTCATGCCAATGAGGAAAGCGCTCACGCCGACAAGCTTGCCGAGCGCATCGTCCAGCTCGGCGGCGAACCCGACTTTTCTCCGGCCACGCTGCTCGAACGCAGCCACGCCGATTACGACGAGTCGAGCGAGCTGCGCGACATGGTTCGCGCCAACCTGATTGCCGAGCGCGTCGCCGTCGAAAGCTATCGCCAGATGATCGCGTTGATCGGTGACAAGGACCCGACCACCCGTCGCATGCTCGAAGAGATCCTCGCCGACGAGGAAGAACACGCTGACGAGCTGAAAGACTGGCTGGACAACTGACCGGTCACCGAGCGGCAAAAAAATGAAGCCCTGGCGTGCCAGGGCTTTTTTTCGCGGCGAGGATCGGAAACTACATCGACTTCACTTCAAGCCGGTTGTCGACCGAGCTCACGCCTTCGACATTGCGGGCGATCTGTTCGGCACGTTCCTTGGCCTGGGCGGTCGGCGCGGGTCCGCTGAGGGTGACCTTGCCGGCGTTGGTATCGACGTCGATGCGCAATGCACTCAACTGGGGGTCCTTGGCCAGGTCCGCGTTGACCGAAGCGGTGATGGTGGCGTCGTCCGTGGCCTTGGCGACCGCCTTGCCCGCGTCGCGCGCGGCGTCGGCCATGCGTTCGGGAAGGTTTGAATTTTCCACATGCTGTTTGGCTTCGCTGGCGATGCGGGCTGTCTTGTCCGCCACCTCGTCAGCCGCCTTCTCGGTGCGGGCAATGGTGTCGTCGAGCTTTTGGCCGGCAGTGCGGTTGTCGGCGTTGTCGCATCCCACGATCGCGAGCGACAAACCAGCGAGGGCTACGGCGCAGCCAGCGCGTCGGAAGCTCATTCCTGCAAATGGATATCGGGGCATTTCATTTCTCCTTTTCTTTCGGCCGCGCGAAGCGCGCGACCTTGGAGTGCACATTAGGGTGATCGAGCCGAGGCACGCGTCTGTCGCCGCTGCCAGGCGATGTAGGAGCAAATCGGATCCGTATTACGGACGCTTCGCGCAGAGGATCCACCCTTCGACCGGATCGATGTCGGGCGGCAAGCCGTAGCCTGGGCCTGGCGTGTCTTGATGGCGCAGCGCCCAGGCCGCCTGGACCAGGCACAGCACGGCATCGAGCGCGTCGCCACTGCCGTCTTCGACGAGCGCATTCGCCTGCGCGGTGTCGATATCAAGCTTGAGGCCCAGCTCAGTGCGTCCCTCCAGAAGCGCCGTCAGCATCTGCTCGCGAGCCTGCCGGCGCTCGATGGTCTGGCGACCCGCCTCGTCGCTCTTGTAGCTGGTGCGGCCGATGAGTTGCCGAGCCAGAAGGCCTGGGTAGGCTTCCAACGCGATGCGTGGCGGTGTGCGCTCGGGAATGGGCTGATGGGCCGGGAAATGCGCGCCGATTGCCAGCAGGCGCGGCACACCGGCATGCAGCATCCACGCCACCGGCGGATTGACCCATTTCATGGATGGGCTTGAGCCAGCCGGGCCATCGGTGGCTCGATGCGCGAACTTGCCACCCGCCGGCCGCGATGCGCAGAAGCCGGAGAATTGCCGGCGGATTTCGGAGCGCTCCAACTGGCCATAGTGCGCCATCAAAGCGGCCCATTGTCCGGGCCAGTGCAGCGTCTCGACCAGCTCCCGCGGCAAGCCGAACGGCAAGTCAAAGCCCCCTACCCAGGCACTCTGGGCCGCCAGCCAGGCCGACCAGTCATCGAGCGAAGAGAAGCGGTGAAGCGCCGAGAGGCGCACGGCGTCTTCGGCCTGCCGTGCTCCGACGGCCACGACGATGTTCTTGCGCTTTGTCGGCGCGCTGGAGAAATCGCAGCCGAGCAGGATGCGCGTCGGCATGCGCATGCGGAAATGCTCAGGGACTCAGCTGCGCCCGACGATGGATGCGGTGGCCATCAGTTCCTCGAGCAGCGCCATCGAGACCTTGCCGGAGACGACGTACGGATCGAGGACGGGCCGCTCGGAATAGCGCAAAAGGATGGACGCATGGACCTTGGTCAGGTTGACCTGTCCCATGGTCCAGCCGCCGAATCGCCGCTCGCTGATTTCCTCGTAGTGCAGCAGTTGCACGTCCTTGTGGCGAGAGTCCGCCACGATGTGTGCGTAGAGCTCGTTGATGGCCGCACGCCCGCCTTCGATCGCCTGCAGGAACACGCCACCGCCGTAGCACAGGATGCCGGTGATGCCGCACGAGGTGTTGTGTTGCCTAGACTGCGAAAGGATCGCCTCAATGGCTTCCGGGCTGGCATCGACCGCACGGCTGGCGTAGAGCAGGCGAACAAGCATGGCGTCAGGCCTTTCGAGGCAGCAGCGACAGGAATTCGCGTCGCAGCGACGCGTCCTTGAGGAAGGCGCCTCGCATGACGGAGTTGATCATCTTGCTGTCCATCTCCTTGACACCGCGCCACTGCATGCAGAAGTGCTCGGCCTCCATGACCAGCGCAAGGCCGTCGGGCTGGGTCTTTTCCTGGATCAGGTCGGCCAACTGCACCACCGCTTCTTCCTGGATCTGCGGACGGCCCATGACCCATTCGGCCAGGCGCGCGTACTTGGACAGGCCGATCACGTTGGTGTGCTCGTTGGGCATCACGCCGATCCACAGCTTGCCGATGATCGGGCAGAAGTGGTGCGAGCAGGCGCTGCGCACCGTGATGGGGCCGACGATCATCAACTCGTTGAGCCGCTCGGCGTTCGGGAACTCGGTGAGCGAAGGCGCCGTGACATAGCGCCCGCGGAACACTTCGTTGACGTACATCTTGGCCACGCGCCGCGCGGTGGCACTGGTGTTGTGATCGTTCTCGACGTCGATGACCAGGCTGTCGAGGACGCCCTTCATCTTTTCCTCGACCTCGTCGAGCAGGGCTTCGAGTTCGCCAGGTTCGATGAACTCCGCGATGTTGTCGTTGGCGTTGTAGCGTCGGCGCGCGGCTTTCACCCGCTCGCGGATCTTCACGGAAACAGGCGTGCCTTCATCGGCGCCGCTTTCAACGGGGCGCAGCTTGGCGTCGATCTTGGTCAGCATGCCCGGATGGTATCAGGCAACGCTTTGCCCGCGCACTGGGCGGGAGAATCAACCACGGCGCGGATCTTCTGCTACTGAATTCATAGCGAGAAGTCGCTGACGAGCGGCAAGTGGTCCGACATGCGAGCCCAGATCGCACCCCGCGGCACCGCGCATTCGGTCACCGACATGTGGCGGGCGTAGATGAAGTCCAACTGCGTCAGCGGCATGCGGGACGGATAGGTCAGGATGCGCGGCCCGCGCAGGTCGCCGGAATCGCGCAGGCCCATGGCATTCATGGCATAGCGCATACGCGCGCCCCAGTCGTTGAAGTCGCCCGCCACCACGAGGCGCTCGTCGGGCGGGATTTCCTTCTCGATGAAGTCGCGCAACTGGGCCACCTGGCGCACGCGGCTGCCCTTGATCAGCCCCAGGTGCACCACGATGGCGTGCACCGGAACCCCCTCCACCTCGATGACCACATGCAGGAGGCCTCGCTGCTCGAACCGATGATCGGAGATGTCCCGATGCGACTTGTGCAGCACCGGCCAGCGCGTCAGCAGCGCATTGCCGTGCTCGCCGTGGCGGGTGATCGCATTGGTCTCATAGACCGCCGTGTAGCCTTCCGGGGCCAGGAAATCCGCCTGGGGCAGTTCGGGCCAGCGCGGAAAATGGATGGCGGCCTTGCGGTTCATCTTGCGCACTTCCTGGAGGCACACGATGTCGGCATCGAGTTGCTCGATGGCATGGCCCAGGTTGTGGATCTCCAACCGCCGCACCGGCCCGACGCCCTGCACACCCTTGTGGATGTTGTAGGTTGCGACGCGAAGCCTGTTGGCTGGATGTTCGCTGGGTTCGCTCATCCCATAAATTGTGGCAGCAAGAGAATGGCTTCGGCGTTCGACGGCGAATAGCATGCATCGGCCGCCTCGCGCCAGGGCAGCCACCGCCAGGCCGTGTGCTCGCGCGGGCTCAGCACGGGCGTCACGGGCTCGGGCACGCACAGTCCGAACAGGTGCTCGCGATTGCGCAGAACGCCCGGTGCGTAGCGATGCAGGTAGCGCGGATAGATGTCGTACTCGTTGACGATGCCCCAAGGCCGCAGACACTGGGCCAGCGGCGTTCCTTCGGCGCAATGGATGCCGGTCTCTTCCCAGACCTCACGCGCTGCGGTGAGCGCCAGTGGCTCGTCCGGATGGTCCTTGCTGCCGGTCACCGACTGCCAGAAGCCAGGCGCATCGGCCCGCTCGATCAGCAGCACCTCGCGTCGCGGGGTGTGGACGACCACGAGCACGGATTCAGGAATCTTGAAAGGCCTGGCTTGATCACCCATGTCTGCGTTTTGGTTCAGCGGCTGGGACTCGACAAGGCAGCATAGATGAAAAAAAGCGCCCTGCCCTGCCGCTTTGGTCAAGCGACACGGCAGGGCGCATTTTGGGCGCCGCTGCGGTTTATTCCGCCTTGGGCGTGTTGCGCAAGCGGATGTGCAATTCGCGCAGTTGCTTCTCGTCGACAGGGCTAGGGGCCTGCGTGAGCAAGTCCTGAGCACGTTGGGTCTTGGGAAATGCGATCACGTCACGGATGGACTCCGCGCCGGTCATCAACATGACCAGACGGTCCAGGCCGATGGCGATGCCGCCATGAGGCGGCGCGCCGTACTGCAGCGCGTCGAGCAGGAAGCCGAACTTGGCCTGCGCGTCCTCGGCGTTGATCTTGAGGGCGCGGAACACCTTGCTCTGCACTTCCTCGCGGTGAATACGCACCGAGCCGCCACCCATCTCGATGCCGTTGAGCACCATGTCGTAGGCCTTGGCCAGGCATTGATCGGGAGCCGAGTCCATCAGGTCTTCGTGACCGTCCTTCGGCGAGGTGAACGGATGGTGAACCGCGGACCAGCGCTGGCCTTCCTCGTCGTACTCGAACATCGGGAAGTCCACCACCCAGAGCGGCGCCCAACGGTCGTCGAACAGACCGGCCTTCTTGCCGAAGGGGCTGTGGCCGATCTTGACGCGCAACGCGCCGATGGCGTCGTTGACCACCTTGGCCTTGTCGGCACCGAAGAAGATCAGGTCGCCATCGCGAGCGCCGGTGCGCGCAATGATCTCGGCCAGCGCGGCATCGTCGAGGTTCTTGACGATGGGGCTTTGCAGGCCGTCGCGGCCGGCCGCCGCGTCGTTGACCTTGATGTACGCCAAGCCCTTGGCGCCATAGATCTTGACGAACTCGGTGTAGCCGTCGATCTCGCCGCGCGAAAGGCCGCCCTCGGCACCGCCGCCAGGGATGCGCAGTGCGACGACGCGACCGCCCTTCATGTTGGCCGCGCCGGAGAACACCTTGAACTCCACCGAACGCATCACTTCGGTCAACTCGGTGAACTCGAGCTTGACCCGGAGGTCAGGCTTGTCCGAACCGTACTTGAACATCGCGTCGCCGTAGGTCATGGTGGGGAACGGGGGCAGGTCGATGTTCGCGGCGGCGCGGAACACCTTGCGGATCATGCCCTCGAACATCTCGCGGATCTCGTCCTCGGCCAGGAAGGAGGTCTCGATGTCGATCTGCGTGAATTCGGGCTGGCGGTCGGCGCGCAGGTCTTCGTCGCGGAAGCACTTGACGATCTGGTAATAGCGGTCGTAGCCGGCGACCATCAGCAGCTGCTTGAAGAGCTGGGGCGATTGGGGCAGCGCGAAGAAGCTGCCGTCATGCACGCGGCTGGGCACCAGATAGTCGCGGGCACCCTCGGGCGTGGACTTGCCCAGCATGGGCGTCTCGATGTCGATGAAGCCATTGGCATCGAGGAACTTGCGCACTTCCATCGTGACCCGGTAGCGCGTCATCAGGTTGTTCTGCATGACGGGCCGGCGCAGATCGAGCACGCGGTGCGTGAGGCGCGTGGTCTCGCTCAGGTTGTCGTCGTCGAGCAGGAAAGGCGGCGTGACCGAGGGGTTGAGCACCTTCAGTTCATGGCACAAGACCTCGATCTTGCCGCTCTTGAGGTTGTCGTTGGTGGTGCCGTCAGGGCGGCCGCGAACCAGGCCGGTGACCTGGACGCAGAACTCGTTGCGCAGACCTTCCGCCACGGCGAAGCTGTCGGCGCGATCGGGGTCGCACACCACTTGGACGTTGCCTTCGCGATCGCGCAGGTCGATGAAGATCACGCCGCCGTGGTCGCGTCGACGATTGACCCAGCCGCACAGAGTGACGGTTTGGCCCAGCAGGGCTTCGGTCACGAGACCGCAGTATTGTGTTCGCATCGGCATGGCTGTTGTGGCGCCGACTGGGGCGCCTACTCCTTCTTCTCTCTCGTTTCGTCGGTCAGGCGTGCGCGAGCGCTTCGGGGCCACCTGGCACCACGACGCCCATCGACACGATGTACTTGAGCGCCTCGTCGACGCTCATCTTGAGTTCAATGCAGTCCGTGCGCCGCAGCATCACGAAGTAGCCGCCCGTCGGGTTCGGCGTGGTGGGCACATACACGCCCAGGTATTCGCCCTGCAGGTGGTTTCTCACGTCGCCGCCCGGCGTGCCGGTGACGAAGGCGATGGTCCAGACGCCCGGACGCGGCCATTCGATCAGGACCGCGGTGCGAAAGGCGTTGCCGCTTTCCGAGAACAGCGTATCGGAAACCTGTTTGACGCTGGAATAGATTGACCGCACCACCGGAATGCGGCGCACCAGCGCATCGCCCCAACCAAGAAGGCGCTTGCCGATGAAGTTGCTGGCGACGGCGCCGACGCCGAGCAGCACGGCCAGCGTGAGCAGAACGCCAAGGCCCCTGACTCGATGCTGCGCCAGCCACTGTTGCCAGTCGGTCGGCAGAAGCCACAGGGTCTGGTCCAGCGTGCCGATGATCCAGTCGAGCACCCACAAGGTGATCGCCAAGGGCACGATGACCAACAGGCCGGATAGGAACCACTTGCGCAAAGCGAGCATGGCGGGGCGCAGTCCTTCGATCAGGAAGAGTTGCCGGCCGAAGGGGCCGCGGCTGCCGGCGCCTGAGCCGGAGCGGCGGCAGGCGCGGCAGCGGGTGTCGCCGCCGGTGCGGCGCTTGCGCCAGCCGAACTGTCGGCAGTAGCCCCATCCGACTTCGCGGCGGTGGCCGGCGTGCTCTTGCCCGTGTTGCTGCCACCGTCGCGGAAGTCGGTGACGTACCAGCCGGAACCCTTGAGCTGGAAGCCCGCCGCCGTCAGCTGTTTGCTGAACGCGGGTGCGCCGCAGGCGGGGCAGTCAGTCAGCGGAGCGTCGGACATCTTCTGCAGCACGTCCTTGGCATGGCCACAGGCACTGCACTTGTAGGCGTAGATAGGCATTTGGGATGAAAAGCGTGGAGCGAGGCGGGCTAAAACCACGGGATGGGCCCCGCCAGCAAAGCCTTTGATTATAAAGGGCGCCCCTGGAATTCTCCGGGGTGCGCGGGCACGGCATGGTCGCTCGCCCGCGCCGATACGCTGCTTCAGGCGGCCAGGGGCCGGTGCGGCGTGCGCACGTTGGACACCCATTGCGGCGCCAGGGATCCCGCCACCATGCCGGCAAGCGACGCGAGCAGGCCTGCCAGTTGCGCGGGAAACTCCTCGCCCCAGGGCATGGCCAGCCCCGCCAGCCAGACCCCGATGCCCAGCAGCACGGCGAACACCGCCCCCTGCGTCGTGGCGCGCTGCCAATAGAGGCCGCAGACCAGCGGCACGAAAGCGCCGACCAGGGGCACCTGATAGGCACCAGAAACCAGTTCGTAGATCGGGGTGCCCTGCATCCGGATCGAATAGGCCAGCACCGCCGCGCTGAACACCAGGACGGTGATGCGCATGGTGCGCAGGTTGGCCTTGTCGGAGCCAGCCGGCCGGAACTGCCGCCAGATGTTTTCGGTGAAGGTGACGCTCGGCGCGAGCAAGGTAGCGGAGGCGGTGGACTTGATGGCCGAAAGCAGCGCGCCAAAGAACATCACCTGCATCACGAAGGGCATCTTCTCGAGGACCAGCGTCGGCAGCACGCGCTGCGGATCGTCCTTGAGCAGTTGTGCCGTGGTCTCCGGCATGATGAGCAGCGCGCTGGCCACCAGGAACATGGGCACGAAGGCGAAGAGGATGTAGGCCACGCCGCCGATGACCGGACCGCGCGTCGCCGACTTGACGCTGTTGGCCGACATCACGCGCTGAAACACGTCCTGCTGCGGAATGGACCCCAGCATCATCGTCAAGGCCGCGGCCAGGAAGAAGACCATGTCCTTGAAGCTCGGCTCCGGCCAGAAGCGGAACAGGTCCTTGCTGGCAGCGAACTCGATCACCTTGTCGGCCCCGCCAGCCATGTTGCCGGCAAAGACGGCCAGCAGCGCCAGGCCCAGCACCAGGATGATCATCTGGATGAAATCGGTCACCGCCACCGACCACATGCCGCCAAAGAGCGTATAGGCCAGGATCGACAGCACGCCGATGACCATGCCCATCGAGATGCTCACCACGCCGCCCGAAAGCACATTGAACACGAGCCCCAGAGCGGTCACCTGCGCCGAAACCCAGCCCAGGTAGCTCAGCATGATGATCAGCGAGCAGGCCACTTCGACCAGGCGCCCGTAGCGTTCCCGGTAGTAGTCGCTGATCGTCAGCAGCGTCATGCGGTAGAGCTTTCCGGCGAAGAACAGGCCCACGAGGATCAGGCAGGTGCCAGCACCGAACGGATCCTCGATGACACCGCCCAGTCCGCTGTCGATGAACTTGGCGGGAATGCCCAGCACCGTTTCCGAGCCGAACCAGGTCGCGAAGGTGGTCGTCACGATCATGAACAGCGGCAGGTGACGGCCCGCAATCGCGAAGTCCGTTGTGTTCTTGACGCGGCGCGCCGCATACAGGCCGATGGCGATGGTGACCAGGAGGTACAGGATGACCAGGGACAGCAGCACGGGGTGATCTCCTCGCGTCTTCGAAGTTGGAATGAAAAAGTCAGAACAGGCGGATACGCACTAGCAATTGCATTGCCAGCAACCCGAGCACGAAGCCGATGCCCGAGTAGATGATGGTCTGAAGCAGCCGGTTGGTTCGCTTTTGCGCTGCCAGCAATTCCTGTACCTCGCGTCGATGATCGGCCGGACGCTGCTCCAGGTAGTCGTGCAGCAGCCGCGGCAGTTGCGGGAGGAGCTTGGCCAGACGGGGAGCCTCGGCACGCAGCTGTTGCAGCAGCTTCTTGGGGCCGAGCTGGTCGACCATCCACTTTTCCAGGAAGGGCTTGGCGGTGGCCCACAGGTCGAGATCCGGATCGAGCTGCCGGCCCAGCCCCTCGATGTTGAGCAGGGTCTTTTGCAGGAGCACCAGCTGCGGCTGGATCTCGACGTGAAAGCGCCGGGACGTCTGGAACAGGCGCATCAGCACCATGCCCAGCGAGATCTCGCGCAGCGGCCGGTCGAAGTAAGGCTCGCAAACGGTGCGGATGGCCGCCTCGAGTTCGTCGACGCGGGTACCCATGGGCACCCAACCGCTTTCCAGATGCAGTTCGGCCACCCGCTTGTAGTCACGCCGGAAGAAGGCGGCGAAGTTCTGCGCGAGGTATTCCTTGTCGACCTCGGTGAGCGTGCCGATGATGCCGAAATCCAGGGCGATGTAGCGGCCGAACGTGGCCGGCTCCAGGCTGACCTGGATGTTGCCCGGATGCATGTCGGCATGAAAGAAGCCGTCGCGGAACACCTGCGTGAAAAAGATGGTCACGCCGTCGCGCGCGAGCTTGGGCACGTCCACGCCGGCGGCGCGTAGCCGGTCGAGTTGGGCGATCGGCACGCCCTTCATGCGCTCCATGACCATGACTTCCGGGTGGCAATAGTCCCAGAACATCTCGGGGATCATCACCAGCTCCAGCTTGCTCATGTTGCGCCGCAACTGCGCCGCGTTTGCAGCTTCGCGCACCAGGTCGAGTTCGTCGTGCAGGTACTTGTCGAATTCCGAAACCACCTCGCGCGGCTTCAGACGCTTGCCGTCTGCCGAGAGGCTCTCGACCCAGCCGGCCATCATGGCCATCAGCGCCAGGTCTTTTTCGATCACGTCCCTCATGCCGGGACGAAGCACCTTGACCGCCACTTCGCGCAGGCTTCCGTCCGCCTTGCGCAAGGTGGCGAAGTGCACCTGGGCAATGGACGCGCTGGCGACCGGAACGTCGTCGAACTGCTCGAAGATCTGGTCGACCGGACGGTGAAAGGCGCGCTCGATGGTCTTGCGTGCCACTTGCGATTCGAACGGCGGCACCCGGTCCTGCAGCCAAGCCAACTCGTCGGCGATGTCGGCCGGCAGCAGGTCCCGCCGTGTCGAGAGCACCTGGCCGAACTTGACGAAGATGGGGCCGAGCCGCTCCAGGGCTTCGCGCAGGCGTTGGCCACGCGGCGCGTCCAGCCGGCGCCCCGTCGACACCAGCCGCGCCAAGGCATGCAGCCAGGGCTTCTGGAAGCTGTTGAGGACCAGTTCGTCCAGGCCGTAGCGCAGCGCGATCCAGACGATGAACGCGCCTCGATAGAGACGGCTCATTCGGATTTCGCTGGGCTGCCGGTTCGTGCCGCCTTGTCAATGAACTGGCGCAGCGTGCCCACTACCTTGCGCGCCGTTTCGGCGATGGTGTGCGCCGGAACGTCACCAATCAGCCTCGCCAGGTCTTCTTCCACGTCCCAACGCACATGGTCGACCAGCCAATTCACTTCGGCAGCCAGTTGCACGTCTCCCACGATGCGCACTGGCGGCTTGTCACCGCGCATGGCGGACTGCGCGAGTCCAACGGGCGAGTCTTCGGCAATGCAGAGCGTCAAGTCGGGCGTGGCGCCCTCTGGCGCCAGTTCGAGCAGGCCGGCCGGCGTGGCCGAAATCCGCATGAGGATGGTGCGCCAACGCACTTCCACCACCCGCCCCTGCTGGCGCGCCAGGCGCTCTTGCGCCTCGGGTTCCTGCTGAAGCACATGATTGAGAAACAGCACCGCGCGATGCTGGATCTCGTGGATCGCCCAAGCGGGTGGCTGCAAGCGGCTTCCGAGCTTGTCGGCGAGTTCGCCCAGGAATGCGAAAGGAGACGAGGAGGTAGCCATCGCGCAATTATCCCGCGCCGGCTCGGCAAAACCGCCTGCGGCGTGCATCGCCGGTCACAAATTATGCAAATGCCGCCGCGCCGGCCCCAGGCCAGCGCGGCGGCATCTCGCTTTTCGGTTCGCAGGCTCTACTGCAGAGCCTGCACGCCCGCCACCAGCCAGCCGGACTTGCCGGAGACAGGGCGCGTCATGTTCCAGACTTCGCGGAACGGGCTCGGACCGGCAGACATGTCTTCGCGAATCATTCCGGAGAACTCGACGCTGGCCATGTAGACGTCGGGCAGTTCTTCAATACCCAGCAGATGCGCCTCGAGCATGACCACCTCGGTCTTGTTCGGCTGGCCACCGGTGTGGGCCTCACGTTCGGCCAACTGGCTGCGAATCTCTTGCACCATCTCGTCGGTCATCATGGAGCGCAGCATGGAGATGTCGCTCTTGTCCCAGGCATCTTGAAGGGTCACGAAATTCCGCTTGGCCGCGGTGAGAAAGCCTTCGGTGTCGAAGCCCGCCGGCACGCCCCAGGTCTGTCCGCCCGACAATGCCGAGCCGATCAGGCTGCCGGTGCCGCTGCTCGCCGTCACGGATTCAAACGCCGTGCCGTGGCGTTCCCAAGGACGAGCGGAAGCGTCGTTGCCCACGTTGTTCGGGCTGTACTGCGCCGGAGCATTGGCGTGGGTCGGCCCGCCAGCGCCCTGGAATGCCAAGCCGCCCTGGCGCGACCCGCCCTTGGCTTGCCCGCGAGCGCTGAACATGCGCCAGATGAACAGGCCGGCCATCACCACCAGCAGGATCAGGAGGATATTGGCAAATGCCGGCCCCAGGCCAAGCGCGTTGGCCAACCAGGCCAGACCCAGACCGGCAGCCAAGCCGCCGAGCATGGCGCCCCACGGGCGCTTGGGAGCAGCCGCTGCAGCGGTGCCGGCAGCGGTCGCTGGCTTGGCAGCGGCAGCCGATGCCGGCGCAGCCGCCGCACCGCTGCCGGGTGCCGCAGCGCCGCTGGCGGTGTTGCCAGGCGCCGTCGGTGGCGCGGCTTCGCGTTGCGTCACGTTGCCCGACTGGCGGCCAAAGGATTTGCCGCCGCCGCCCATGCGCTTGGCTTCGGCATGAACGCTGGCCAATGCAAGCGCACAGCTCAGTAGAACGGGAATCAGCTTCTTCATATCGTCTCCTCGTCGATGTGCAGATTGCTCAGCACTTGATTCCAACATGCAGCGCGACAATTCCGCCTGTCATGTTGTGATAGTCCACGTGACCGAAACCGCCCTCCTTCATGAGGGTTTTCAGTTCTTCCTGGCTCGGGTGCATCCGGATGGACTCGGCCAGATAGCGGTAGCTGGCGTCATCGCCAGCGACCAGCTTGCCCAGACGCGGCAGAACCTGGAACGAATACCAGTCGTAGGCCTTCTCCAGCGGCTTGGCCACCTTCGAGAATTCGAGCACCAGCAACTTGCCGCGCGGCTTGAGTACGCGGTTCATTTCCTTGAGCGCCGCGTCCTTGTGCGTCATGTTGCGCAGGCCAAAGGCCACGCTCACCACGTCGAATTCGTTGTCTGCAAATGGCAGGTGTTCGGCGTCGCACACCAAGGTGGGCAAGGCAGCGCCGGCATCGATGAGGCGATCGCGGCCCACGCGGAGCATGGCTTCGTTGATGTCGGTATGCACCACCACGCCCGACGCACCCACCTTGCGCGAGAAGGCGAGCGACAAGTCTCCCGTGCCGCCGGCGATGTCCAGCACACGCGAGCCTTCGCGCACGTTGGCGACCATGAGCGTGTAGGCCTTCCAGGCACGATGCAGGCCTGCCGACATCAGGTCGTTCATGACGTCGTAGCTCGGTGCTACGGAGTCGAAAACTCCTCTGACGCGCTTGGCCTTGTCGTGTTCTTCGACTTGCTCGAAACCGAAATGTGTGCTTCCCATGCACCGATGTTAGGCCGAAAGCCCACAGCAAGGCCCGACGACCCCGCAACCTCACCGGGCATTTGGTTTTTGGAAAGCCTTGTCAGTGCCCGCCGCAGGCATGCGCGCCACCAGCGGCCGCCTTGTCGGGCATCGGGGCGTCGCGATCGGCGCCGGCTTGCGCCAGACGCGCCTCGTAGTCAGCCCACCGCTGGGCCTGGTGGGCGCCCAGGTCGTAGAGCAGGTCCCATGAGTAGATGCCCGAGTCATGCCCGTCGCTGAAGGTGGGTTGCACGGCATAGTTGCCCACGGGCTGCAGGTCGACCAGTTCCACCATGCGCTTGCCGGTCTGGAGGATCTCCTGCCCCGGACCGTGGCCTTGCACTTCGGCCGAGGGTGAATGGATGCGCATCAACTCGAATGGGATGCGGAACGTCGCGCCATCGGAAAAGCTCACCTCCAGCACGCGCGACTGTCCGTGGACCACGATGTTCACCGGCGTCGGTGCGCCAGACTGCAAACCTGCCATGCTCAAAGACTCCTCAATCGCTCGACCATGAGCGATTCCAGCGCCGCCAATCGCAGCGCGATCTCGGCTTCACGCGCCACGTCGCGTTCACGTTGGGCGGTCGCCCAGACGGGTGCAGGAAAGTGCGCGTCCCATTCGAAACGCGCAATCACATGCCAATGAAGATGCGGCACCACGTTGCCCAGGGTAGCCAGATTGATCTTGGCCGGCGCAAGCTGTTCGCGCAGGCAGGTCTCGATCAAGGCCACGGCCTCCATGCACAGCGCGCGCAGGGTCGGGGCCAGGTCGGAAAACTCGCGCACGTGGTCGCGCCACACCAGCCTGTAGAACGCAGGAAAACCCGGCTCGTCCGCATGGATCACGCGAAACTGCGGGTGCTCGAACACCAGCCGACCGCCGACGGCCTCGCAAAGCGGGCAGCCGGCATTCATCACCGCACTGCCCGGCGTGCCGGCGGCGACTGCGGCGGCTGCGCTCACACCAGCACCCGCTCGATTCCGCCTTGATTCGCGGCGTCCACGTATTGCGGCATCCAGTCGCTGCCCAGGATTCGGCGGGCCATCTCGACCACGATGTAGTCGGCCTCCAACAAGCCGTTGTTCAAGTCCTGGCCATATCGCGACAGGCCTTGCAGGCAGCTTGGGCAGCTGGTGAGGATCTTGACGTCGTCAGCCGGCCCAATGCGACCGCTCTGACGCAACGCCGCCTCGCCCTTCTTGAGCTCTTCCTCCTTGCGGAAGCGCACCTGCGTCGAGATGTCCGGCCGCGTCACACCCAGCGTGCCCGACTCGCCGCAGCAACGCTCGCTCTTGAGCACGCTATCGCCGACGAGGGCCTTGACCGTCTTCATCGGCTCCTGCTGCTTCATGGGGCTGTGGCAAGGGTCGTGATAAAGGTAGGCCCCGGCGCCGCCTGGGGCGTTGTCGAGCGTGATGCCCTTTTCAAGCAAGTATTCGTGGATGTCGACGATGCGGCAGCCCGGGAAGATCTTGTCGAACTGGTAGCCCTGGAGCTGGTCGAAGCAGGTACCGCAGCTCACCACGACCGTCTTGATGTCCAGGTAGTTCAGCGTGTTGGCCACGCGGTGGAACAGCACGCGGTTGTCCGTGATCATCTTGTCGGCCTTCTCGAACTGGCCGCTGCCGCGCTGCGGATAACCACAGCACAGGTAGCCCGGTGGCAGCACGGTCTGCACGCCGGCGTGCCAGAGCATGGCCTGCGTGGCCAGGCCGACCTGCGAGAACAGGCGTTCGGAGCCGCAACCGGGGAAGTAGAACACCGCCTCGGTGTCGGTGGTGGTGGCCTTCGGGTTGCGGATGATCGGCACGTAGTCCGCATCCTCGATGTCCAGAAGCGCACGGGCCGTGCGCTTGGGCAGGCCGCCCGGCATCTTTTTATTGATGAAGTGGATGACCTGCTCCTTGATCGGCGCAGGTCCCAACGTGGCCGGAGGCGCCGCCGTCTGCTTCTTGGCCAGCCCCTTGAGGAGGTCGTTGGCCATGCGCTGGGCCTTGAAGCCCACGCCCACCATGCCCGCGCGCATCGCCTTGATGGTCTGCGGATTGGTGGCGTTCAGGAAGAACATGGCCGCCGCGTTGCCGGGGCGGAAGCTCTTCTGGCCCATCTTGCGCAGCAGGTTGCGCATGTTCATCGACACGTCGCCGAAGTCGATCTTCACCGGGCACGGCGTCAGGCATTTGTGGCAGACGGTGCAATGGTCGGCCACGTCCTCGAACTCTTCCCAGTGCTTGAGGCTGATGCCGCGACGGGTCTGCTCCTCGTACAAGAAGGCTTCCACCAGGAGCGAGGTGGCGAGGATCTTGTTGCGCGGGCTGTACAGCAGGTTGGCGCGCGGCACGTGCGTGGCGCAGACCGGCTTGCACTTGCCGCATCGCAGGCAATCCTTGACGCTGTCCGCAATGGCGCCGATGTCGCTTTGCTGCATGATCAGCGACTCGTGCCCCATCAGCCCGAAGCTCGGGGTGTAGGCGTTGGTCAGGTCGGCGTAGATCGGGCCATCGCCGGCCTCGCCGCCCTGCGCTGCCGGACGCAGCAGCTTGCCCTTGTTGAAGCGGCCCTCGGGATCGATGCGACGCTTGTACTCGGCGAAGGGCGCCAGTTCCTCGTCGGTCAGGAACTCCAACTTGGTGATGCCGATGCCGTGCTCGCCCGAGATCACGCCCCCCAGGCTGCGCGCCAGCACCATGATGCGGGCCACGGCGGCATGCGCCGTCTGCAGCATCTCGTAGTTGTCGCTGTTGACGGGAATGTTGGTGTGCACGTTGCCGTCGCCGGCATGCATGTGCAGCGCCACCCACACGCGGCCCTTGAGCACACGCTGGTGAATCGCATTGCACTCGGCCAGGATCGGCGCGAAAGGCGCACCGGCAAAGATCTGCTGCAATGGCGCGCGAATCTGCGTTTTCCAGCTGGCGCGCAGCGAGTGGTCCTGCAGGTGCGGGAACAGGGCATCCACGTCGCGCAGCCAGCCCGCCCAGCGCTCGCGAACCTCCTGCACCAGCGCCACAGCCTGGGCGACGCGGTCTTCGAGCAGTTCGGCCGATGGGATGTCGTTGGCGTCATCCGTCTTGCCCAGCGGCAGGTTGCCGCGCATGAGGAATTCGATGAGCGCGTCGGCCAGCGCGAGCTTGTTGGCCAGGCTCAGTTCGATGTTGATCCGCTCGATGCCGTCCGAATACTCGGCCATGCGCGGGAGCGGAATCACCACGTCCTCATTGATCTTGAAGGCGTTGGTGTGACGGCTGATCGCCGCCGTGCGCTTGCGGTCGAGCCAGAACTTCTTGCGCGCCTCGGGGCTGATGGCGACAAAACCTTCGCCACTGCGCGAATTGGCCAGGCGCACCACCTCGGACGTGGCGCGAGCCACCGCATCGGCGTCGTCGCCCACGATGTCGCCGATCAGCACCATCTTCGGCAGCCCACCATGCTTCTTGCTCTTGGTGGCATAACCCACCGCCTTGAGATAGCGGTCGTCCAGGTGCTCCAGGCCCGCTAGCATCACGCCCGAACGCACCTGCTCGGCAAACATGAAATCCTTGATCTCGACGATGCTCGGCACGGCGTCTTTGGCATTGCCGAAGAACTCCATGCACACCGTGCGAGTGTGCTCGGGCATGCGATGAACAACCCAGCGACAGCTGGTGATGAGGCCGTCGCAACCTTCTTTCTGGATGCCGGGCAAGCCGGAAAGGAACTTGTCGGTCACGTCCTTGCCCAGGCCTTCCTTTCGGAAGGTTCGCCCCGGGATCTCGAGCCGCTCGCTGCGCAGATGGGTCTTTCCATCGGCCGCGAAGTAGTTCAGGTCGAAGACGGCGCTCTCGACGTCATGGATCTTGCCCAGGTTGTGACCGACGCGGGTGACCTCGAGCCACTCGGCCTGCGGCGTCACCATGCGCCACGACGCCAGGTTGTCCAGCGCGGTGCCCCACAGCACGGCCTTCTTGCCGCCGGCGTTCATCGCCACGTTGCCGCCGACGCATGAGGCTTCGGCAGAGGTCGGGTCCACGGCGAACACGAAGCCGGCACGCTCGGCGGCATCGGCCACGCGCTGGGTAACGACGCCAGCTTCCGTATAAATGGTCGGAACCGGCGCATCGACGCCCGGTAGAGCGACCATCTCGACCTCGGTCATTGCCTCGAGCTTCTCGGTGTTGATGACCGCGCTGTTCCAGGCCAGCGGCACCGCGCCGCCGGTATAGCCCGTGCCGCCGCCGCGTGGAATGATGGTCAGGCCCAACTCGATGCAGCACTTGACCAGAAGCGCCATCTCTTCTTCGGTGTCGGGCGTGAGCACCACGAAGGGATATTCCACCCGCCAGTCGGTGGCGTCGGTGACATGAGACACGCGCGACAAGCCGTCGAACTTGATGTTGTCCTTGGCCGTGACCCGGCGCAGCGCCCGACTGGCCTTGCGACGCATGGCCGCCACCTCGCGGAACATCGTGTCGAAGGCATCGATGGCGCGCGACACGGCGGCCGACAACTCGCCGACCAATGCGTCGCGCTGTGCGTCGGCATCGGGTGTGCGGCGCTTGCCCACTTCGGCCATGCGGTGATGCAGCGCTTCCACCAGTAACTGGCGGCGACGCGGGTTGTCCAGCAGGTCGTCCACCAGATAGGGATTGCGCCTGACGACCCAGATGTCGCCAAGCACCTCATAGAGCATTCGGGCCGATCGACCCGTACGGCGCTCGGCCCGCAAGGTCTGCAGAAGGTCCCAGCCGCGCTCGCCGAGCAGGCGAATCACGATCTCCCGATCGGAGAAGCTGGTGTAGTTGTACGGGATCTCACGAAGTCGCACAGGCTCGGCGGCCTGCGACAACAACGCGGTCAACGCGGTCGGAGCATTCATCGGAGGGGTCTCGGCCGGGCGCGTCGCGCCCTAGAACCAGGGAGGGTCGATTTTAGGGCAGCGCCCCGCAAGGCGCCCGCAACGCTAGAACAAGACCCGGCTGCGGATGGTCCCGGGCACCTGCGCCAGCTTTTCGAGCGCGCGCTCGGACGAGGCCGCCTCGATGTCCGTCACCACGTAGCCCAGGTCGCCCCGGGTCTGCAGGTATTGGGCGCAGATATTGGTGCCGGCTTCGGCAAACACCTTGTTGATCTCCGACATCACGCCCGGCACGTTGCGGTGAACGTGCAGCAGCCGGTGCTGACCGGGGTGGGCCGGCAGGGCCGCTTCCGGAAAGTTGACCGAGGTGGTCGTCGTGCCGTTGTCGCTGTACTTCACCAGCTTCTGCGCCACCTCCAGGCCGATGTTGGCCTGGGCCTCCATGGTGGAGCCGCCAATATGCGGGGTGAGGATCACGTTGTCCAGCCCGCGCAAGGGAGAGACGAATTCATCCTTGTTGGTGCGCGGCTCGACCGGGAACACATCCACGGCGGCGCCGAGCAGGCGCCCTTCCTTCAAGGCCGCGGCAAGGGCGTCGATTTCCACCACCGTGCCGCGCGAGGCATTGATCAGGATGGCGCCGGGTTTCATTGCAGCGATCTGCCGGGCGCCGATCATCCATTGCGTGGAAGGCAGTTCGGGCACGTGCAGGCTCACGATGTCGCTGGCCGAAAGCAGTTCTTCCAGGTCTCGCACCTGCCGCGCGTTGCCCAGCGGCAGCTTCGTGACCACGTCGTGGAAAAGCACCTGCATGCCCAGGGCCTCGGCCAGCACCGACAACTGCGCGCCGATCGAGCCGTAGCCGACGATGCCTAGCACCTTGCCGCGGATCTCGAAGGCGTTGTCCGCCGTCTTGAGCCACTGGCCGCGGTGCGCGGCAGCGCTCTTGCCGGGTACGCCGCGCAGCAGAAGGATGGATTCGCCCAAGACCAGTTCGGCCACCGACCGGGTGTTGGAATACGGGGCGTTGAACACGGCCACGCCGTGCGCACTGGCAGCGAGCAGGTCGATCTGATTCGTGCCGATGCAAAACGCTCCCACGGCAACGAGCTTGTTGGCGGCCTCGAACACCGAAGCCGTCAGCTGGGTCCGCGAGCGGATGCCCAGAAAATGAACATCCGCGATCTTGGCCTTCAGCTCTTCTTCGGGCAGCGCGCCGCTCAACGCCTCGACCTGCGTGTAGCCTTGGGCGTGCAGCAATTCAACCGCCGAAGGGTGGATGCCTTCCAGAAGAAGAAAGCGGATGCGGGACTTGTCCAGCGAAGTGCGCGTCATGGCTGTGCCTCTGCGCATGTCAACTGAAGAAGGGTTTCCCCGCTGGCCTGAATATGACAGAAATGTGACAAACACTGACTCCGCTTCGTAACAAGAGCGACATAGCCTATCCGGTTTACTAATTTCCAAGCAGGAGTGTTATTTATGCGATTCAAAGCCCTTGCGACGGGCGCTGCCCTGTCTGCCGCGCTGATCGCCCCGACCCACGCGCAGACCGAAATCCAATGGTGGCATTCGATGAGCGGCCCGCTGGGCGAATGGGTCAATGATCTGTCCAAGCAATTCAACGAGAGCCAGAAGACGTACAAGGTCGTCCCCACGTTCAAGGGCGGCTACGACGAATCGATGACGGCCGCCATTGCGGCCTTCCGTGCTGGCAATGCGCCGGACATCCTGCAGGTTTTCGAGGTGGGCACCGCCACGATGATGGCCTCCAAGGGCGCGATCAAGCCGGTGGCCGAAGTGATGAAGCAAGGCGGCGTGAAGTTCGACCAGAACGCCTACGTGCCCGCCGTGGCCGGCTACTACACCGCGCCCAACGGCCAGATGCTGAGCTTCCCGCTCAACAGCTCGACCACCATCTTCTATTACAACAAGGACGCCTTCAAGGCAGCCGGCCTGGACCCCGAAAAGGCGCCCAAGACCTGGCCTGAAGTGATGGCCGCCGCCGACAAGCTCAAGGCATCCGGCCACAAGTGCGCCTTCACCACGAGCTGGATGAGCTGGACCCAGCTCGAAAGCTTCTCGGCCTGGCACAACACCCTGTTCGCCAGCGAGAACAACGGCTTTGGCGGCACCAAGGCACGCCTGGTGTTCAACCAGCCGCTGCAGCTCAAGCACTTCGAGAACCTGGCCAAGATGGCCAAGGACGGCACCTTCGTCTACAAGGGTCGCGGCAACGCCGCAGACGCCTCCTTCCCGGCCGGCGAGTGCGCGATGATGACCGGCTCGTCCGGCCTGTATGCCCGCGTTTCCAAGGACGCCAAGTTCGCCTACGGCATCTCCACCCTGCCCTATTACCCCGACGTGAAGGGCGCGCCGCAGAACACCGTGATCGGCGGCGCCAGCCTGTGGGTGATGTCCGGCAAGTCGGCCGATCAGTACAAGGGCGTGGCCCAGTTCTTCGACTTCCTGTCGAAGGCCGATGTGCAGTCGGCCAGCCACAAGCGCACCGGCTACCTGCCGGTCACGATGGCGGCCTACAAGCTGACCGAGGATTCGGGCTTCTACAAGGAAAAGCCGGGCACCGACGTGGCCGTCACGCAGATGATCCGCAAGACCACCGACAAGTCGCGCGGCATCCGCCTGGGCAATTTCGTGCAGATCCGAACCATCATCGACGAGGAAACCGAGCAGATCTGGGCCGGCAAGAAGTCGCCCAAGGAAGCCCTGGACGAAGCCGTCAAGCGCGGCAACGAGCAGCTGGAACGCTTCCAGAAGGCCAACAAGGGCTGATGCTGGGCGGAGCGGCTACGGCCGCCTCAGAGGGACACGTCTGCAAAACAACGTGACCAGCCCTTAAACTGCGGCCCGCCGAACCTTCCCTGGATCGGCGGGTTTCTTCTTTTTCGCAGGACCTCATGGAAAAACGCGTCCTCTTCCGATCGGCCTGGCTACCCTGGCTGTTGATCGCCCCCCAGATGGCGGTGATCCTCGTCTTCTTCTTCTGGCCCGCCAGCCAGGCCATCGTGCAGTCGGTGCAAATGGAGGACGCCTTCGGCACCTCCACCGAATTCGTCGGGCTCGAGAACTTCAAGACCCTGTTCGAAGACCCGGCCTACATCGATTCCTTCAAGGTCACCGCGCTGTTCTCGGTGCTGGTGGCGGGCATCGGCATCGTGCTGTCGCTCATCCTGGCGGTGTTTGCCGACCGCATCCTTCGCGGCGGGTTGTTCTACAAGACCTTCCTGATCATTCCGTATGCCGTGGCCCCGGCCATCGCCGGTGTGCTGTGGGTCTTCATGTTCTCGCCCAGCATCGGCATCGTGGCCTATGCGCTCAACCAGATGGGCGTGGGCTGGAACCACGTGCTCAACTCGAACCAGGCACTCACGCTGATCGTGGTGGCCGCGGTGTGGAAGCAGATTTCCTACAACTTCCTGTTCTTCCTGGCGGGCCTGCAGTCGATTCCGAAGGCATTGATCGAAGCCGCGTCCATCGACGGCGCGGGGCCGCTGCGGCGCTTCCTGACCATCCAGTTTCCGCTGCTGTCGCCCACCACCTTCTTCCTGCTGGTGATCAACATCGTCTATGCCTTCTTCGACACCTTCGCCATCGTGCACGCCACGACCGAGGGCGGACCGGGCCGCGACACCGCGATCCTCGTCTACAAGGTCTGGCATGACGGCTTCCGCGCGCTCGACCTGGGCGGCTCGGCCGCTCAGTCGGTGGTGCTGATGCTGATCGTGGTGGGCCTGACCATCATCCAGTTCCGCTATGTCGAGAAAAAAGTCCAGTACTGAAAGGCCGAGCCATGGTTGAACGACGCCCCGGCCTGACGATCCTGTCGCACATCGTGCTCCTGCTGGGCATTGCGCTGGTCGTCTTCCCGATCTACCTGGCCTTCGTGGCCTCCACCCACACACGTGACGAGATCCTGAAGGTGCCGATGCCGATCACGCCCGGCGCGCACATGATCGAGAACTACTCCGCCGCCCTGCTGGGCACCGAGACGCAAGGCGCCAAGGTGGTCGTGGGCCGGATGATGTGGGTGAGCTTCGTCACGGCGATGGTCATTGCGGTTGGCAAGATTGCCATCTCGCTGCTTTCGGCCTTCGCCATCGTCTACTTCCGCTTCCCGTTCAAGAAGCTGGTGTTCTGGATGATCTTCGTCACCCTCATGCTTCCGGTGGAGGTGCGAATACTGCCCACCTACAAGGTGCTGGCGGACCTGAACATGCTCAACACCTATGCGGGCCTGACCGTGCCGCTGATCGCGTCGGCCACCGCCACGTTCCTGTTCCGGCAGTTCTTCCTGTCGGTGCCCGACGAGTTGGTGGAGGCGGCGCGCATCGACGGCGCCGGGCCCATGCGCTTCTTCAAGGACATCCTGGTCCCCCTGTCGCAGACCTCGATCGCGGCGCTGTTCGTGATCCAGTTCATCTACGGCTGGAATCAGTATCTCTGGCCATTGCTGGCCACGACCACCGAAGACATGTACCCCATCGTCATCGGCATCAAGCGGATGATCGCCACCGGCGACGCGGCGGTGGACTGGAACATCGTCATGGCCACGGCCATCCTGGCGCTGGTGCCGCCGTCGATCGTGGTCATCCTCATGCAGCGCTGGTTCGTCAAGGGCCTGGTGGACACCGAAAAATGACCGCGCGTCGCTCCACCCCCGTCCGCCCGCACCGTGGCACCCAACGCAGCATCTGACGTCGCAAGAACAACATGGCAGTCATTCACTTTCGCAACATCATCAAGCGCTACGGCAAAGGCGCCAAGACCAACCAGGTGATCCACGGCGTATCGGCCGAGGTCAAGGACGGCGAGTTCGTCGTGATCGTCGGACCGTCGGGCTGCGGCAAGAGCACCCTGCTGCGGATGGTCGCCGGCCTGGAGGAGATCAGTTCGGGCGAGATCAGCATCGGCGACCGCGTGGTCAACAACGTGGAGCCCGCGCAGCGCGACATCGCGATGGTGTTCCAGAACTACGCGCTCTATCCGCACATGAGCTGCTTCGACAACATGGCCTACGGCTTGCGCATCCAGGGGGTGCCCAAGGCGGAGATCCGCACCCGCGTGGACAAGGCGGCCAAGATCCTCGAACTGTCGCACCTGCTCGAGCGCAAGCCGCGCGAACTGTCGGGCGGACAGCGCCAGCGCGTCGCCATGGGCCGCGCCATCGTGCGCGAGCCGCAGGTGTTCCTCTTCGACGAGCCGTTGTCCAACCTCGACGCCAAGCTGCGCGCCCAGACCCGCCTGGAAATCCAGAAACTGCACCGCGAGTTGGGCATCACGTCGCTGTTCGTGACGCACGACCAGGTCGAGGCCATGACGCTGGCCCAGCGCATCATGGTGATGAACGCCGGTGTGATGGACCAGTTCGGCACGCCCGAAGAGGTCTACAACACGCCGGCCACCACCTTCGTGGCCAGCTTCATGGGCTCGCCACCAATGAACCTGCTCAAGAACGCGCCGGGCGTGCGGCCGGGCACCATCCTGGGCATCCGGCCCGAGCACCTGAACTTCTCGGACGAGGGCTGGCTCGTGAAGGTTGAACAAGTCGAAATGCTGGGTGCGGAGCGCCTCGTGTATGCGCGCCTTGGCGAAGAGCAGCTGGTGATGCGCATCGACGAAAGCGTGCCGGTGCCTGCGCTGGGCGCGTCCGTTCGCGTGGCCGCCGACGAAAACCGGCTGCACTGGTTCGACGCCGGCTCGGGCAAGCGGCTGGCCGATGCCTGAGCGGCTTCGAGCATGAAGGCCTGGCCCTACCCCTTCTGGATCGCCCACCGGGGCGCCGGCAAACTCGCGCCCGAGAACACGATGGCCGCCTTTCGCCTGGGCGCCCGGCACGGCTATCGCATGTTCGAGTGCGACGCCAAGCTCAGTCGCGACGGGGTCGTCTTTCTGATGCACGACGCCACGCTCGACCGCACCACCGACGCCCACGGCATCGGCGGCGAACGCACGTGGTCCGACCTGGCCCAGCTGGACGCCGGCGGCTGGCACTCGCGCGCCTATGCGGGTGAAGCGCTGCCCACGCTGCGGAACCTGGCGCGCTTCTGCCTGGCCAGCGGCCACCTGCTGGACATTGAGATCAAGCCGACGCCGGGCCTGGAGCGCGAGACCGGCGAAGCCGTGGCGCGCGAGGCCGCTCGCCTGTGGGCGGGCGCCACTGTTCCGCCGCTGCTGACCTCCTTCAAGCGAGACGCTTTGGCAGCAGCACGCACCGTGGCGCCCCATCTGCCGCGCGGTTTGCTGCTCGATCGCCTGCACGACGGCTGGCTGCAAGCCGCAAAGGACCTGGACTGCGCGGCCGTCATCTGCAACTACGCGCTGTGGAGCCGCGAACACGTCGATGCGGTGCATGCGGCCGGCATGCGGACACTCAGCTACACCGTGAACGACGAATGGGCGGCGCAGTGGCTGAAGGATCTGGGCACGGACGGCATCGTGACCGACCGGGTCGACCTGTTCGGCCCGGGCGCCTAGCTCGCGCCGCTTGCCTACGCCCCTCCGCCCGGCACGCTCACTATGATGCGGCCGATGTTCCGCATCCGGCACTTCATCTTCCTGCTCCTGGCCGCGCTGCTCTTCGCAGGAAGCGCCTCGGCCCAGACTCCGCCGAAAACGGCGGCGCCTGCCGATGCGGCAGCACCCGCGCCGGCACAGCCCGCGCCCGAAATCACCATGGCCACGCTGCGCGCGCAGGCCGCGCTGCTGCCCGACACCGTCAATGCCGACGAAGACCTGGCCAAGCTCAATGAGGTGACCGACCAGCTCAGCGGCCAGGTCGAGCGCTTCGTCGCACAGCGCACGGCACGGCTGGCCGACCTGAACGCCCGGCTCGGAGAGCTGGGCCCGGCGCCCAGCAGCGCCAACGCCGAAGACGCCGACGTCACCCGCCAGCGCAACGCGCTGACCAAGGAACGCAACGGCATCGATGCCGATATCCGCCTGGCCCGTCTGCTGGCCGTCAACGCCCAGCAGCAACGCAGCGAACTGCTCGCCGAACGGCGCGCCGTGTTCGAGGCACAACTGTTCGAGCGCTCCGAAACGCCTCTGCGCTCAGGCTTCTGGGACAAGGCAATCGCCCAATGGCCCACCGACCGGGACCGGCTGCAGCACCTCTTCGACGGCGTCATGCGCGGCTTGTCCGGCGCCGGAAAGCAATGGCAACTGGGCCTGGGTGCGCTGGCGTCTGCGGCGGCCGCCGTCCTCTTGCTGTGGCTGCTCGAACGCGGCCTGACCTCGGTGGCCGCGCGCTTCTTTCCCGCGGGCCGACTGCGACGTTCGCTGCTCGCTTTGCTGACGGTCGCCGTCTACGTGGTGGTCGTGGGCGGCATCGCCACGCTCACGTGGAGTTGGCTCGAGGAGTCGGGCGACTGGAACACGCAGAGCACGCGCCTGGGCGTCAACCTGGTGCGGCTTTCTATGTACCTGGCGTTCGTCGTCGGACTGGGGCGCTCGCTGCTGTCCAATGCCAGGCCCTCGTGGCGGCTGCCCCCCATCTCCGACGATCTGGCCGCCCGCCTGGGGCCCCTGCCCTGGCTCATGGTGATCGCCACCCTGGCCTTCGGCCTGCCCGTCATCGTCAATGACGTGATCGGCGCACCGCTCAATAGCGTGCTGACCAACCTGTTGCCGACGGCCACCTTCATGCTGGCGAGCCTCGCGGGGCTGCTTTTGATGCGCGTGCGAACCGTTTCGGTCGAGAAGGACGCCTCGCCCGACGCGAGCGCGCAGGACAGATCCGGCGCTTCGGCAGCGGCCAGCGCGCCGACTCCCGCCGAGCGCCCGGTCTGGGTCGGCCTTCTGCTGGGGCTGGTCGCCGTGCTGCTGGTCGCGCTGGTGGTGCTCGTCCTCGTCGGCTATCTGGCCTTTGCGCGCGTGCTTTCCGGCCAGGCCGCATGGACAGGCGTCGTGGTGGCGTCGGCGTACCTGCTGTTCAAGTTCGCCGACGACCTGTGGATGGCGCTGCTGTCGTCGCGAAGCCACTCCGGGCAGCGGTTGCAGCGAGCGACCGGAATCGCGCCCCAGCTGCTCGACCAGATCGCCGTCCTGCTGTCGGCGCTGAGCCGGGCCGCCGTTTTCTTCTACATGCTGATCGCGTTCGTGGCGCCGCTGGGCAGCAGCCCGGGCCAGTTGCTCGAACGCAGCGGCCGAGTAACCGGCAGCCTGAAGATCGGCGAGTTCGTCATCGTGCCCACAGCGATCGCCACCGCCGTCGCCGTGCTGGTGCTGGGCGTGATCGGACTGCGCCTGTTCAAGCGCTGGCTCGAGAACAGCTTCCTGCCGCACACGCAGTTCGAGCCGGGCATGCGCAGCTCGATCACCACGCTGATGGGCTACGTGGGCCTCGTGGTGGTGGTGGCCTTCGCACTTTCGGCCCTGGGAGTCGGCGTCAATCGGATCGCCTGGGTCGCCAGCGCACTGTCGGTGGGCATCGGCTTCGGTCTGCAGGCCATCGTGCAGAACTTCATCTCCGGCCTCATCCTGCTGGCCGAACGCCCGGTCAAGGTGGGCGATTGGGTGGTGCTCGACACGGCGGAGGGCGACATCCGGCGCATCAACGTGCGCGCCACCGAGATCGAGTTGTGGGACCGCTCCACGCTCATCGTCCCCAACTCGGAATTCATCACCAAGACCGTGCGCAACATGACCTTGGCCAATCCGGACGGCCGGGTGCTGATCCGCCTTCCGATGCCGTTGACCACCGACGCGCGAGCCGCGCGCGACCTGATGATGAGCGCCTGCGTCGAGCATGAATCGGTGCTCGAGGACCCCGCTCCGCTCGTGCGCCTGGACGCGGTGGAAAACGGCCTCCTGGTGTTCGTGATGATCGCGTACGTGGCCAGCCCTCGCATGGTGGCGGAGGTCCGAAGCGATCTGCTGTTTGCCGTGCTCGACCGGCTGCAGGCAGCGCAGTTGCCGCTGGCCGTCTTCGTGGCGCAGCCCGGCACGGCGGCCGCGATTCAGCCCATGCCGCCCCAGGCAGTGGCAGAGCCATCGCCCACGCCGCCGCTGTCCGCGGCGGCACCGACTTCCGCCACTGCGGGGCGAGCCGGACCCGGGGTCGCCTGACACCGGACCCAAGCCAGCGCGGTTAGCGGCCAGAGCGGGCGGCCATCCCCCATTGCAACGTGGCGCACACGAGCACCATGGCGCTGTAGGTCGCCATGGCGCCGTCGCGGCCAAAGAACACCAGGCCGCCCACGAGAACGGCCACGCCGGCCCCGAACTGCAGCGCCGCCTGGCGCCACCATGGCATGCGCGGGCTGGCGCCGGGCATGAACCGGGCCATCAGCGGCAGAACCAGCGCCAGGAAAATGGCCGGAGCGACGAAGTTCGCCAGGTGGACGATGAGGGCAATTGGAGACATGGAAAGCGGAGCGTTTTGACATAGCGCAAGGCATCGCGCCACACGCAAACCCCACCTGCACCCTTGGGGAGCCGCAAATTTTATAATCCGGTGCATGGCAGTCTGGGCCCTGGGCTTGAATCACACGACCGCGCCGCTCGATCTGCGCGGTCGTTTTGCGTTCGCCCTCGATCAGTTGGTGCCCACCCTGCACAGCCTGCGCGGATCTTTCGGCACCACGCGCCACCCGAATGTCGAGGCCGCGATCATCTCCACCTGCAACCGCACGGAGATCTATTGCGCGGCCGACGACCCGGCCCTGGAGCACACCGTCGGCTGGCTGGCGCAGAGCGGCGGCGTCGCACCGGCGCTCTTGCGTTCCCACGCTTACACGCTGGCTGACGACCACGCCGCCCGCCATGCCTTCCGCGTGGCGAGCGGGCTCGACTCCATGGTGCTCGGCGAAGCACAGATCCTGGGCCAGATGAAGGACGCCGTGCGTGCCGCCGAGCAGGCCGGCTCGCTGGGCAGCACGCTCAACCAGCTGTTTCAGCGCTCGTTCGCCGTGGCCAAGGAAGTGCGCACCGCCACCGAGATCGGCGCCCACTCCATCAGCATGGCTGCCGCCGCCGTGCGGCTGGCCGGCCAGCTTTTCGAAGACCTGCAGGAGACGCGGGTTCTCTTCATCGGCGCGGGCGAAATGATCGACCTGGCCGCCACGCACTTCGCGGCTCGCCGCCCCCGCTCGCTCGTCATCGCCAATCGCACGCTCGAGCGCGGCGAAAAGCTGGCTTCGCGCTTTGGCGGCGAGGCGATGCGGCTGGCCGACCTGCCCGGCCGGCTGGCCGAATTCGACATCGTCGTCAGCTGCACGGCCAGCAGCCTCCCGCTGATTGGCCTGGGCGCGGTGGAGCGTGCGGTCAAGCAACGCAAGCATCGACCGATGTTCATGGTCGACCTGGCGGTGCCGCGCGACATCGAACCCGAAGTGAAAGACCTGTCCGACGTGTACCTCTACACCGTCGACGATCTGGCCCAGGTGGTGCAGCAGGGCCACGCCCAGCGCCAGGCCGCCGTGGCCGAGGCCGAGGTCATCATCGATGCCGGCGTGCAGAGTTTCATGCATTGGCTGGGACAACGAAGCAGCGTGCCCCTGATCCAGCAACTCAATGCGCAGGCCGACAGCTGGCGCGCCGCCGAACTGGCCCGAGCCCGCAAGATGCTGGCCAAAGGCGAAGACCTGGACGCCGTGCTCGAATCCCTGTCGCGCGGGCTCACCCAGAAGATGCTGCATGGCGCCATGGCCGAGTTGCACGCAGGCGACGCCACTTCGCGCGAGCAGACCGCGCAGACCATTTCCCGGCTGTTCCTGCGCAAGGAACGCTAGCGGCGCCAGTCGCGCCGATCGTGCAGACTGCGGCAGCGGTTTGCACAAACCGCCCCAATGGGGCCTTCTCCAAACATCCAACCGCCCGATCCGACGGGCTCCGCCGTGAAGACCTTCCTGCGCCAACAACTCGAACGCTACGTGCAACGCCTCGGCGAGCTGGATTTCCTGCTGTCGCGCGAGGACATCATGTCCGACATGGCGCAGTACCGCACCATCTCGCGCGAGCATGCGCAAGTGACGCAGGTGGCGGGCCGCTATCAGCGCTACCAGCAAGTGGAGGCCGACGTTGCCGCCGCGCGCGAGATGCTCGAAGACCCGGACATGGCCGAGATGGCCGCCGAAGAAATCGCCAGCGGCGAAGCCGAAGTGCTGCAACTGGAAGACGAACTGCAGCGCCTGCTGCTGCCCAAGGACCCGGACGACGAGCGCAACGCCTTCCTGGAAATCCGCGCCGGCACAGGCGGCGACGAGTCTGCCCTCTTCGCTGGCGACCTGTTTCGCATGTACACCCGCCACGCCGAGCGGGCCGGCTGGCGCGTGGAGATCGTCAGCGCCAACGAAAGCGAGCTGGGCGGCTACAAGGAAGTGGTGCTGCGCGTCGAGGGAGATGGCGTATTCGGGCAGCTGCGCTTCGAATCGGGCGGACACCGCGTCCAGCGCGTGCCGGCCACCGAGACCCAAGGCCGCATCCACACCAGCGCCTGCACTGTCGCCGTGCTGGCCGAGCCCGACGAGGCGCAAGCGGTGCAGATCAATCCGGCCGATCTGCGCATCGACACCTTTCGCGCGAGCGGCGCTGGCGGTCAGCACATCAACAAGACCGATTCGGCCGTGCGGATCACGCACATTCCGACCGGCATCGTGGCCGAATGCCAGGACGACCGGAGCCAGCACCGAAACAAGGCCAAGGCGTTGCAGGTGCTGGCTGCGCGCATCCAGGAAAAGGAGCGTGTCGAGCGCGCCGCCAAGGATGCCGCACTGCGCAAAGGGCTGATCGGCAGCGGTGACCGCTCCGACCGAATCCGCACCTACAACTTCCCCCAGGGCCGCCTGACGGACCACCGCATCAACCTGACCTTGTACAAGCTGCTGACCATCATGGAAGGCGACCTGACCGAAGTTCTCGCCGCGTTGCGTGCCGCCCGTGAGGCAGAACAACTGGCGGAGCTGGAGGCCAGCCTCGCGTGACGGCCGAATGCCCTTCGACCGTGCGCGAGGCACTCGCGCAAGCTGCCCGGCTCGGCCTGGAGCGACTCGACGCGCAGTTGCTGCTGCTGCATGCGATGGGTCGGCCCGTGCACGATCGGGCCTGGCTGATGGCGCACGACGATGCATCGATCCCGCCGGATGGCGCTCAGGCCTTTGCCGATCACGTCCGACGCCGATTGGACGGCGAGCCGGTCGCCTACCTCCTGGGCGAGAAGGAGTTTCGCGGCCTGTCGTTGCAGGTGGACGCCCGCGTGCTGGTGCCGCGTCCGGATACGGAAACCCTGGTCGATTGGGCATTGGCGTGCCTGGCCGGCCAGCCCACTGCCAAGGCGATCGACCTGGGCACGGGCAGCGGCGCCATCGCACTGGGGCTCAAGCACGCGATGCCGCAACTGCAGATTCAGGCGGTGGACGCCAGCGCCGATGCATTGTCGGTGGCGCGAGCCAATGCTCAGCGCCTGGGCCTCGAAATCACGTTTCGGCAGGCCGATTGGCTGGCCGGCGCCGGGCTGGGCCATGCGCTGATCGTTTCGAACCCACCCTATGTGGCGCAGGATGATCCGCATCTGCCGGCGCTGCGCCATGAGCCCCTTTCGGCCCTTGCCGCCGGCCCCGACGGCCTGGACGACATCCGCCGCATCGTGCACGACGCGCCCGCCCATCTGGCCCCCGATGGATGGCTGCTGCTGGAACACGGTCATGACCAGGCCGGCGCCGTCCGAGCGCTGCTGGCGGCGCGTGGATTCGAATCCGTCCAAAGCCGTACCGACCTCGCCGGCATCGAACGGTGCTCCGGCGGATCCTGGCCAGCAGTGAAATAATCGCCCAAACTTTTTGCAGGAGTCCCCATGTCCGACGCTCAACAACGCATCGACGAACTGGTCAAGAACAACGAAGTCCTACTGTTCATGAAAGGAAGCGCCAGCTTCCCGATGTGCGGTTTCTCCGGTCGCGCCATCCAGATCCTGAAGGCCTGCGGCGTCGACCCCAAGGCGCTCAAGACGGTCAACGTCCTGGAAGACGACGGCGTGCGCCAGGGCATCAAGGAATACAGCAACTGGCCCACCATTCCGCAGTTGTACGTGCGCGGCGAATTCGTTGGCGGCTCGGACATCATGATGGAGATGTACGAGTCAGGCGAACTGCAGCAGATGCTGGCCACGCCTTCGAACTGAGTCGCCACAGCGCTTCGCCATGGCCCACGACCATTTTCATTCCACTGATTGGAAGCACGATGGCGTGCGGGTGATTCCCGGCAACCAGTTGGACGTCAACACGGCCCAGACGCCCGGCATGAACCGGGCGGCGGCAATCAATTTCGCACGCGTGGGCGCGCAGAAGCTCTGGGCCGGCACCGTCACCATCCGTGCCAACGCCAAGACCGGCGCCCATCACCATGGACACCTCGAGTCGGTGATCTACGTGGTGCGTGGCCATGCGCGCATGCGATGGGGTGACAAGCTCCAATTCACTGCCGAGGCCGGGCCTGGCGACTTCATCTACGTGCCGCCGTACGTACCGCACCAGGAGATCAACGCCAGCAGCACCGAGCCGCTCGAGTGCGTGTTGTGCCGCAGTGACGGCGAGGCCGTCGCCGTCAACCTGGACATCGAGCCGGTCGAAAAGCCCGACACCGTGCTCTGGGTCGACCCCACCCATCCAAGCGGCGGCGTCTGAGCGCCACAGGCCCTGCGGCGCCTTGCCGGGACCGGCCGCACCGGTCAATTTGTCACGGCACTGAAGGCTGCGCCGGCTGCGGGCGGGGAAACTCCTGACAGGCAGGCCCGGCGGGCACGCCTTATGCTCGTCGCGAGTATTCCGACTTTGTGGAGGTGCCATCCATGAATTCCAGTCTCGTTCCAGCCGCTGCTGGCCTGACATTGCCCATTGCCCAGATGCGCCATGTGTTCGCACCCGAGGATGTGGAGCGCAGGCTGGCCAAGCTGCCCGAGCGCGAACACGAACACCTGCGCAGCACCTACGAACGCATGCTCGAACGCGGCCCCGAGCGTTTCCAGGTCAAGCCATGCGGAGTGCCCGAGATGGCCTCGCTCTATGCCCAGTTGCCCAACTTCACGGAAGTGATCGACGACGTGCGCCGCCATGTCGCGCTGGCGCAGGACAGTCGGGACGGACTCGAGGTCACGCCCATGTTGCTGCTCGGTCCACCGGGCATCGGCAAGACCCACTTCGCACGCAAGCTCGCTGAACTGCTGGGCACCGGCATGTCGCTGGTGCCGATGAATTCCATGACCGCCGGCTGGCTGCTCTCGGGCGCGTCGTCGCAGTGGAAGGGCTCCAAGCCCGGCAAGGTTTTCGAAGCGCTGGTCGAGGGCCAGTACGCCAATCCGGTGATGGTGGTCGACGAGATCGACAAGGCCGGCGCCGATGCCCAATACGATCCTTTGGGCGCTCTATACAACCTGCTCGAGCATGACACCGCCCAGGCCTTCGTCGACGAGTTCGCGGAAGTGGCAATCGACGCCAGCCAGGTCATCTGGATCACCACGGCCAACGACGAGCGCGCCATTCCAGAGCCCATCCTCAACCGGATGAATGTCTTCGAGATCGAACCGCCCTCTCTCGACGAGGCTCGGCGCATCGCGCACAACCTCTATGCATCGATTCGCGCCGAGCATGATTGGGGACGCCTGCTGGCGCCGGAGCCCTCCGACGAAGTGATCGATGCACTCGCCAGCCTGGCTCCGCGCGAGATGCGGCGGGCGCTCATGACGGGTTTCGGAAACGCGCGCCTTGCGCGGCGCGACGCCGTGCGGGTGGAAGACCTGCCGCGCAGCGCCGGCAGCGGGCGCGGCCGCATGGGATTCATGCAGTAACCGGGCCGGACGTGGCCATGATGGTCGCGTTCACTGCATCTGCCGGCGCCCGCCAATCGGGCTGCCGCCGGCTCGTGGCAACATGCGGCATCCCCGAGGTGCCATGACCCTTTCCGAAAGCCTGCTCATCATCGTTGCGCTGATCGCCACCAGCGCCTTCTTCTCGCTCGCAGAAATCTGCCTGGCGGCAGCGCGCCGCCTGCGCTTGCGGCAGATGGCCGATGAAGGCGATGCCCGCGCCGAAAAGGTGCTGCTGCTGCAGGAAAAGCCTGGCCACTACTTCACCGTGGTGCAGATCGGCCTGAACGCGGTAGCCATCCTCGGCGGGGTGGTGGGCGACGGAGCACTCAGCCCCTACTTCGCGGCGGCGCTGCAGCATTGGGTGAGTCCCGAGAACGCGCAACACATCGCCTTCGTGCTCTCGTTTCTGACCATCATCGCGGTGTTCCTCGTCTTTGCCGACCTGTTCCCCAAGCGCTGGGGGATGAACGCACCGGAGCAACTGGCCGTGCGACTCGTGGGGCCCATGCAGTTCCTGATCACCGCGCTAAAACCGGTGGTGTGGCTGTTCACGCAGAGTACCGACCTGCTCTTCAAGATGTTGGGCATGCCGACCCAGCGCGAGGAACAGATCACCTCGGCCGACATCCTGGCGATGACCGAGGCCGGCGCGCGCGCCGGTGTGCTTGCAGAACGCGAGCATCGCGTGATCGCCAACGTTTTCGAACTGGACACCCGGATGGTCAGCAGCGTCATGACACCGCGCGATCGCGTGATCTGGTTCCACAAGGACGAGCCGGAGCAAGTGCTGCGCGCGCGCATCGTGGCCGAGCCTTTCTCGGCCTACCCGGTGTGCGAGGACGACATCGATCATGTCCTCGGCTACGTCGATGCCAAGGACATGTTCCAGCGCGTGCTGGGCGGGCAGCCGCTCTCCTTCGACCAAGGCCTCCCATTGCGCAAGGCGCTGGTGATTCCCGACCGAATTTCGCTGACCGAGGTGCTCGAGCAATTCCGGCAGGCGCACGAGGACTTCGCCATCGTCGTGAACGAATACAGCTTGGTGGTAGGCGTGATCACGCTCAACGACGTGATGAGCACTGTCATGGGCGATCTGGTGCCGCCGATGGACGAAGAGCAGCAGATCGTGCGCCGCGACGACAACTCCTGGCTGATCGACGGCGTCACCCCCATCCAGGACGTCTGCCGCGCCCTGTCGATCGACGCCATGCCTCAGATGGACGAGTACGAAACGCTGGCGGGCTTCCTCATGTTCATGCTGCGCCGGGTACCTCGGCGCACCGACACGGTCAAATGGGCTGGCTTCACCTTCGAAGTGATGGACGTGGACAGCCACCGCATCGACCAGGTGCTGGCCAGCCGGCCGGCCTTGTCGGCCAGCGGCGTTCCGCTCTCGGCAACGGCTGCTCAGGCCGGGGCAGGCTCGTCCGGAAGCGAAACGCCTTCCGCTTGAGCCAGAAGCCTCGCCGCGGCGCGCGCGGCCACCTGAAGGCGCAGGACCTCGCGTTCATCCAGGTCATGCCGAGCATGCAGACAGAACCCGCACAGCACGCCATACAAGCGACCATCTGGCAGACGCACAGGCACGCCGACATGCGCGCCCATGATGTCGTAGACCGCCGGAAGACCATGCGCCACACGCACGGCGCTCACATCACCAACCACCGGGGGAATGCGGCCGTCCGCGATGCGCTTGCACAGCGTCAGCTCGAGCGGATGCGATTGGCCGGGCGCGATCAGGGCTGGTTCGCGAGCCGACGAGATGTAGCGAAAGACGCGCGCATCTCCAACGATCTCGCCCACGAACACCGCCTCCAGTTCCAACTGCTCGCGCACCAGGCGCAGCAAGGTCGAGATGGCGCTTTCCAGGAAGCTGCCGCTACCGTCCGCGGTGATCGTCGACAGATGCCGCTCCAGGCTTTCGTCGTCGGCCAAGAGGGAGCCGGGCAGCGGGCTCGACACCTGGGCTGAGAAGGCGGGAGACATATCACCCAAGGCTAACCCATCCCGGGGTCCTGCGTCGGGGTCTGTTTCACACCCTCACGCCGCGGTTGGCCTGCGGATGTCGATGCGAATACGTTTGCCTTATCCAAGGCCGGAGCTTGGCGCTTGACGTGTCGCGCCCCAGCGACGTCAGGCGGCGCGCCTCGCCGGATCGTCGGCCGCCGCAATGGCGGCGCGGGTGCCGGAACGGGTGGCGGCGACGCTCGTGACCATGGCAAGAACAAGAAGAACGAGTCCAGCCATATGCAGGCTTCCCATGCCCTGCTGATCGATCAACCATCCACCGGCAGCCGCGCCGATGGCCTGGCCGGCATACATGGCGGAAGTGTTCAGAGCAATCGACCCGCTTGCGAGCGATGGCGCCAGCGCCACCAGACGGGCCTGCTGCGCCGAGTTGGCGGAAAAGCAGCCCAACGCCCAGGGAATGGCGACGATGGCCGCGAGCACGATGGTCTCGCCTACGGGCCAAAGCAGAAGGCTGAGCGCCATCCCCACCATCGCGATCATGGCGCCGCGCGGTGCCCCGATGCGATCGATGAAGCGCGACATGAGCACATTGCCGACAAGTCCGAAGGCGCCGAAACACAGGAACAAGGCTCCCAACTGCTGGGCACTGGCGCCCAAGGTGGTCTTGAAGTAAGGCGCGAAGTAGGCAAACAGAACGAACTGCCCGGCAGCGCTCAGCAGCGTGACGGCAATGCACAGCATCAATGGCTGGGACCGCAATGCGGCGCCCCAGTTCGAGAGCGCAAAGCGCGGCGGGCGCACGTTGGCAGGCATCGCGTACCACAACCAGCCAGCCGATGCAAAGGACAGCGCTGCAACCATCAAGTAGGCGCCTTGCCAGCCAAACGCGCCGCTGAGCCAGGCGTTCAGCGGCATGCCCAGCACCGATGCCAGCGACCAGCCGACAAAGACGAAGGTGATGGCCCGTCCCCGCTGCGCCAGAGGTACCAGCATGCCCGCGCACGCCGCCGCCTGTGGCGTGAACACCGCCGCCGGCACCACGGCCAGAACACGCAGCACGAGCAGCCACCCGAAGCTGGGCGCCAGCGTGCAAAGCGCGTGCATGGCGCCGTACCAGAGCATCGACAAGGCGAGAAGGTGGCGCCGGTCGAAGGGCGCCACCACGCTGGCCAGCGCTGGCGCACCGACGCAGACGACCACGCCAGCCGCGGTAATCAGATAACCAGCCACCGAAACGGAAACACCGAAAAACGCGCTGATCTCGTTGAGCGTTGCGGCGGCCGCCATGACGCCGGTACCGATGGCGAAGTTACCGGCCAGCAAGGCCCAGAGCATGAGAGGCATGAAACGCTAAACTGACTGGCGGAGGGGAAAAGGAGCGCGCGCGAGCATGCGCCCGCTTGGGCAATGTAACCGTGGGCCCTGGCTGGCTCAACCGACGATTTGGAACTCTTTGCATGCGCCGCGCGCATGCGACTGGCATTGGCAGGTCAGTCCTGCCGGTCGACGAAGGCCCAATTGCGCTGGTTGGCGAACACGGCGTCGGGGTATGGCGAGCGGCCGCGACTGCCGTTGTAGCGGCCCAGCGCCATGAACAGGTCGCCTCGCTCGCGGTCGAGGTAGTGGCGCAGGATCACGCAACCGAAGCGCAGGTTGGTCTGCATGTGGAAGAGGCTCGCCGGATTGCCATCGCCAATGGCCTTGGTCCAGAAAGGCATCACCTGCATGTAGCCCCGCGCGCCCGCGCTGGAAATGGCCCATCGACGAAAGTTGCTTTCGACCTGGATCAGACCCAGGACGAGGCTGATGTCCAGGCCAGCACGCTTGGTCTCGTACCAGAGCGTCTGCAGAAAGTCCGTGCGCGCGATCAGCGTCGGAATGCGCTTTTGCAGCTTCTCGCCCATCGTCACACGCCAACGCAGGTAGGCCATGCGACTCTGGGTGTCCTGGAACTCGGGCACGGGCGGGGCGCTGTTGTGAATGGCGGCGCTCAAGGCTGAACGGACGGAGTCGATCAGCGGCTCCTCGATCTGCGCGCCCGCCAGAGCCGGACGGCAGAACCCCAGCGAGACCGCCCCGGTCGCAGTGCCAAATGCTGCGCCCAGGCACTGACGTCTGGAGAGACTCAACCTGCCACCCTATCTTTCGACCTGCCAGATGGGCGAGCCATCGTCACCGCGCGCCCTCTGCGCTCATGCCGCCAGCCTGCCGCGGACCAGGCCTGCCACTTCCTGCACGGCCACCTTCGTGGCTGCCGTATCGCGGCGATGCTGGTACTCGACGGTTCCTTCCTTCAATCCACGGTCGGAGAGAACCACGCGATGCGGCACACCGATCAGCTCCCATTCGGCGAACATCACGCCGGGGCGCTCGCCCCGGTCGTCGAGGATCACATCGACGCCAGCAGCCAGCAACTCGTCGTAGAGCTTCTCGGCGGCAGCCTTGACCTCGGCGCTGCGGTCCATGCCGATGGGGCACACCACCACCGTGAACGGCGCAATCGCGTCGGGCCAGATGATGCCGCGCTCGTCATGGTTCTGTTCGATGGCGGCGGCAGGCAGGCGCGTGATGCCGATGCCGTAGCAGCCCATCTCCATCGGCTGGGACTTGCCGCCTTCGTCCAGGAACGTGGCGGCCATGGCCTTGCTGTATTTGGTGCCCAGGTAGAACACGTGGCCCACCTCGATGCCGCGCTCGATGGCCAAGACGCCTTTGCCGTCCGGTGAGGCGTCGCCGGCCACGACGTTGCGGATGTCCGCCACGAGGTCAGGCTCCGGCAGGTCGCGACCCCAGTTGACGCCGGTGATGTGGAAGTCGGGCTCGTTGGCACCGCAGATCCAGTCCGCCATGACAGCGACGTCGCGGTCCGCCACCACCTTGACCGGCAGCTTGAGGCCCAGCGGGCCCAGGTAGCCAGGCTTGCTGCCAAAGTGCGCCTCGATCTCGGGCACTGTCGCAAAGCGGAAGCCCTGCTCGAAACCCGGCAGCTTGCCAACCTTGACTTCGTTCATGTCGTGGTCACCGCGCACCAGCAGCAGCCAGATCTGCACCTTCTTCACCGTGCCCTGATCGTCCACCTCTTCGGTCGCCAGCACCAGCGACTTGACGGTGGTCGACAGCGGCACGCCGAGCAGTTCGGACACGTCCTCGCAGGTGCTTTTGCCGGGCGTCGGCGTCTTGACGGCGTCCTTGCCGGATGCCGGCCGCGTCGCCTGGGGCGCCAGCGCTTCCGCCTTTTCCATGTTGGCGGCGTAGTCACTGTCGGGGCAATAGACGATCGCGTCCTCGCCGGTTGCCGCAATGACCTGGAATTCCTCGGACAGATCGCCACCGATCGCGCCGCTGTCGGCCGCCACGGCGCGATAGCGAAGGCCGAAACGGTCGAAGATCGCGCGGTAGGCCTTCGCCATGACCTGGTAGCTCGCCTTGGCGCTCGACACGTCGCGGTCGAAGCTGTAGGCGTCCTTCATGATGAATTCCCGCCCACGCATCAGCCCAAAGCGCGGCCGACGTTCATCCCGGAACTTGGTCTGGATCTGATAGAAGTTCTTGGGAAGCTGCTTGTAGCTCTTGATCTCCTGGCGCGCGATGTCGGTCACGACCTCTTCACTGGTGGGCTGCACCACGTAGTCGCGCTCGTGCCGATCCTGAATGCGCATCAGCTCGGGCCCCATCTTGTCGAAGCGTCCGGTTTCCTGCCAGAGCTCGGCCGGCTGGACCACCGGCATCGTCAGCTCGACGGCTCCGGCGCGCTCCATTTCTTCGCGCACGATGGCTTCCACCTTGCGGATCACGCGCAGCCCCATCGGCATGTAGGTGTAGATGCCGGCGCCCAGCTTCTTGATCATGCCGGCACGCGTCATGAGTCGGTGACTCACGACTTCGGCGTCCGCCGGCGCTTCCTTCAGGGTGGAGACAAAGAAACGAGACGCTTTCATGCGGTTGGCAGCTATTGAATAGGGAGGGAAGGGATCGTGCGAGAGAGCCGAGAATGCCGGGCAAAGTCGCCCGATGCGGGGTCTAGAGACAGTCCCCTTGCCGAGCCCCCCTCGGCATGCATAATCGAATCAGTTCAAAAATTGAGGTTTGATTATGCTCGACCGAGACGGCTTCAGGCCCAACGTCGGCATCATCCTGCTCAACCAGCGCAATCAGGTTTTCTGGGGCAAACGCATACGCACCCATTCCTGGCAGTTCCCGCAAGGCGGCATCGATCGCGGCGAAAACCCCGAGCAAGCGATGTTCCGGGAATTGCGAGAAGAAGTCGGCCTCCTGCCGGAGCATGTGCGCATCGTGGCCCGTACCCGCGACTGGTTGCGCTACGAGGTGCCGGATCGGTACATCCGTCGCGACGCTCGCGGCCATTACAAGGGCCAAAAGCAGATCTGGTTCCTGCTGCAGTTGGTGGGTCACGACTGGGACCTCAACCTGCGCGCTACCGACCATCCCGAGTTCGATGCCTGGCGTTGGCATGATTACTGGGTGCCACTCGACGTGGTCGTCGAGTTCAAGCGCGGCGTCTATGAAATGGCGTTGACCGAACTCGCCCGCTACCTGCCTCGGCAGGATTTTCGCAACCGTTTCTTGCGTGGCAATGTCCGTGGCCGCGAGTTCGATCGGCACCCTTCCGGCCATGGCCGGGAGCCGGGATTCGAGCTTCCTCCGGGCGCCACCTTCGAGCCTGATCCCAATGCTTCCGCGCCTACTCAGCCTGCCACTCCCGAAGCTTCGGCTTCAACGCAATCCATCCAGGCCACCCGGACTTGACCGGCGGCTGCTCGCCTTCCTTCTGGGCGTCGCGCTGACCGGAGGCGCCGCGCAAGCAGCGCTGTTCGAAAATCCGGACTGGAAAGAAAGCGAAGCTCCGCCTCCGCCGAAGTTCGAGGTCAGTCGCATGCTGGAAATCGACATGCCACCGCAACGCGAGCTGCGTTACGGCGTCGATCCGCAAACCATCCGGATTACCGGCGACGGCGTGGTCCGATATGTCGCGATCGCCACGCGTGGCGGTGGGCAGAGAGGCCCCGTCAATGCGTTCTACGAAGGCCTTCGCTGCGCGACCGGCGAAGTCAAGACCTACGCCCGCTTCACCGGCGACAGCTGGCACGAGGCCAAGGATCCGCAATGGCAGGACGTGGGCAGCCTGCGGTCGACCCACACACTCGCCCTGGCGCGCCAAGCCATATGTCGCAGCGCCGCGCCTCGCGACTCCGTGGACGAGATGGTCCGCCTGCTGAAGAACCAGAAGCCGCTGGACTGAGACGCCCGCGCGCGTCTGCGCTTCAGCCCGTCAACACCATGTTGTCGCGGTGGACCATTTCGGGCTCGGCCACGTAGCCGAGCAGGCGCTCGATCTCCGCGGACGGCTTGCGGCACAGCAACCGGGCCTCTGCGCTCGAATAGTTGGCGAGGCCACGCGCCAGTTCTTTTCCGTCAGGACCGCGCACGGCGATCACATCGCCACGCGAGAAGTCGCCATCGACTGCAGTCATGCCGATCGGCAGCAGGCTCTTGCCCTCCCCGCGCAGCTTGGGTACGGCCCCTGCGTCGACGGTGACCGCACCTCGCAATTGGAGGTGATCCGCCATCCAGCGCTTGCGCGCCTGATGTTTGGGCGTCTGTGCGACGAGCAAGGTGCCGATTGACTCGCCTTGCGTCAAGCGCAGCAATGCATCAGGCTCGCGTCCCCATGCGATGACCGTGGAGGCCCCCGAACCCGCGGCGCGCTTGGCTGCGAGGATCTTCGTGATCATGCCGCCGCTGCCGATCGAGCTGCCGACGCCGCCGGCCATCGCCTCCAGCGCCGGGTCACCCGCCTGTGCCTCGTGCACGAACTTGGCATCGGGATTCTTGCGTGGGTCAGCGGTGTACAGACCCTTCTGGTCCGTGAGGATCACGAGCGCGTCGGCCTCGACCAGGTTGGCCACAAGGGCGCCGAGCGTGTCGTTGTCGCCGAACTTGATCTCGTCGTTGACGACGGTGTCGTTCTCGTTGATGACCGGCAGCACACCCAGTCCAAGCAAGGTCAGCAGCGTCGTGCGTGCGTTGAGGTAGCGTTCGCGGTCTGCCAGGTCGGCGTGCGTGAGCAGCACCTGTGCACTGCCCAACTGGTTCTCGCGCAACTTGCTCTCGTACATCTGGGCCAGGCCCATCTGGCCCACGGCCGCAGCGGCCTGAAGTTCGTGCACCTCGTGTGGCCGGCGGCTCCAACCCAGACGCTTCATGCCCTCAGCAATGGCGCCGCTGGAGACCATGACCATCTCGCGTCCATCGCGCGCCAAAGCCGCGAGTTGCCGGCACCACTCCCCGATCGCCTCCTCGTCCAGGCCACGTCCCTCGTTCGTGACGAGACTGGAGCCGACCTTGACGACGATGCGACGTGCATCGCGCAAAACGCTGGAGGCGGACTTGACTGACATCGGGCAGAGGGCCTTGGAAGAGAAGGAGAAGGTATTTGATTGGGCTGCGCGTTCCGATCGGGAGCGCAAGCCGCACAGGTTTTCAGCCTGGTTCTGAGAACCGGGGATCGTGCTCGACCGGAGGCTGGGCGGCCAGTTGCTGAGCGCGCACCTGCTGGTAAACGGCTTGGACGAGGTGTTCGCATCCCTCGCGCGTGAGCGCCGAGATCTCGAACACGGGGCCCTTGAACTTCAGTCGCTTGACGAAGTCCTTGACCTTGACCGCACGCTCTTCGACCGGAATCATGTCGAGCTTGTTGAGCACAAGCCAGCGCGGCTTTTCGTAGAGTTGGGGGTCGTACTTCTTGAGTTCGCCCACGATGGCCTTGGCCTGTGCGACCGGATCGACGCCCTCGTCGAATGGTGCCAGATCCACGACGTGCAGTAGCAGTCGTGTGCGCTGCAGGTGACGCAGGAAGAGGTGGCCGAGACCAGCGCCCTCGGATGCACCCTCGATCAGCCCCGGCAGATCGGCCACCACGAAGCTCTGCTCCGGCCCGACGCGCACCACACCCAGGTTGGGGTGCAATGTCGTGAAGGGATAGTCCGCGATCCTTGGCCGCGCGTTGGACACGGCGCTGATCAGCGTCGACTTGCCCGCGTTCGGCATGCCGAGCAGACCAACGTCGGCCAGCACCTTGAGTTCGAGCTTGAGATTGCGACGCTCGCCCGGCCAGCCTGGCGTCTTCTGACGGGGAGCGCGGTTGATGGCACTCTTGAAGCGCAGGTTGCCAAAGCCACCGTCACCGCCCTTGGCGATGATGATCTTCTCGCCGGGCTCGAGCAGTTCGAACAAAACCTCACCGGTCTCTGCATCGCTCACGATGGTGCCGACGGGCATCTTCAATGTGATGTCGGACCCGGCCGCTCCGAACATGTCGGAACCCTTGCCGTGCTCTCCGCGCTTGGCTTCGTGCCGACGCGAGAAGCGGAAGTCCACCAGCGTGTTGAGATTGGGATCGGCCACCGCGTACACGTGGCCCCCGCGGCCACCGTCTCCGCCGTCCGGACCACCAAACTCCTTGAATTTTTCGTGCCTGAACGACACGCAGCCATTGCCGCCATCGCCGGCGGCAATGTCGATGAACGCTTCGTCAACGAACTTCATGGTGGATCCGCAGTGTACAAATGAAGAAGCCCCGACGAGTCGGGGCTTCGGGTCGGGTGGCCGTGCCGAAGTGGCTTACTCGGCCGGCGTCACGCTCACGATGTGCTTGTTGAGCGCGCCCTTGGTGCTGAAGCTGACGTGGCCGTCAACCAGGGCGAACAGCGTGTGGTCCTTGCCGACGCCGACATTGACGCCGGGGTGGACACGGGTTCCGCGCTGACGAACGATGATCGAGCCTGCGCTGATCAGTTCACCGCCAAACGCCTTCACGCCGAGCATCTTGGGCTTGGAATCGCGCCCGTTTCGCGTTGAGCCGCCGCCTTTTTTCTGTGCCATGGTGTCTGCTCCTTATCAGGCCGAGATCGCACCGATTTGCAGTTCGGTGAACTGCTGGCGATGGCCTTGACGTTTCTGATAGTGCTTACGGCGACGCATCTTGAAGATGCGCACCTTGTCGTGCTTGCCGTGCGAGACGACCGTTGCCGTCACGGTGGCGCCAGACACCAGGGGCGTGCCGACCTTGATTTCGCTGCCGATACCGACAGCCAGAACCTGATCGATCACGATTTCCTGGCCGACGTCCGCAGTAATCTGTTCTACCTTGATCTTTTCGCCGGAAGCAACGCGATACTGCTTGCCGCCGGTTTTTATGACCGCGTACATATTCAACCTCTTGGAATGCGTGGTGAGTGCGTTGCGACAAGCTGACAAGCCAGCCAGCGCGCCACACCCGGGCTACGAACTCCGCAAAACCCAAGCCGCTCGGTGCTGCCTTGCGAATCAGCTCCAGAGGGTGACACCTCCGAACCCGTCGAATTGGCGAGCTGCGGCTCAAACAATTTTGCGAAGCCAAATATTCTAGCACGGACAGGCCAATTGTGCGCTCATCCTGGCACCCCCGACAGCCACGCAATCGGGACTTGTTCCGGCGGCTCCCTATAATTCCAGGTTCGACTCCGGCCGAGCGATCAGTCCCATCAGCCGCGAGCCCGCTCATCCTGTTGTCCTGCGATCGGCCCACTTCTCTTGTCAGCATCTGCCGCCCACAACACCGCGTCCGTGCTCGGCCTCATTGCCGGCGACATGGACGAAGTTGATCGAGTCATCGCGCAACGTCTGTCCACCGGCGTGCCACTGGTGGCTGAGGTTTCCCGCTACATCATCTCCGCCGGCGGCAAGCGACTGCGTCCGGCGCTCCTGCTGCTCATGAGCCGTGCGCTCGGTTACCAAGGGAACCAGCACCATAACTTGGCTGCCGTGATCGAGTTCATCCACACGGCGACCTTGCTGCATGACGATGTGGTCGATGAATCGACGCTGCGCCGCGGCCGGCCCACTGCCAACGAGTCCTTTGGCAATCCGGCCAGCGTACTCGTCGGCGATTTCCTCTACTCAAGAGCGTTCCAGATGATGCTGGATGCGCACGATGTTCGTGTGATGGAGATCCTGGCTGACGCCACCAACGTGATCGCCGAGGGTGAAGTCCTGCAGTTGATGAACATGCACGACCCCAGCCTCGATGAAGAAGGCTATCTGCGGGTGATTCGATCCAAGACTGCCAAACTGTTCGAAGCCAGTACTCGACTGGCCGCGGTGCTGGCCAAGGCCTCGCCCGAAACCGAACAAGCGTGCGCCACCTATGGCCAAGCTCTGGGCACGGCATTCCAGGTGATCGATGACGTGCTCGACTATGCCGGCGATGCGCACGAGACTGGCAAGAACCTGGGCGACGACCTGCGCGAAGGCAAGACAACGCTGCCGCTGATTCTGGCCATGCAGCGCGGCAGTCCGGCAGAGCGCGATCTGATCAAGAGTGCAATCGAAGCCGGTGACAGCTCGCAACTCCAAAAGATCGTGGCGATCGTGAAAGAGACCGGCGCCTTGGACGCAACACGCCGAGCGGCTGCAGCTGAGGCGCAACGCGCCATTGAAGCATTGAACGGGTTTCCGGCCAATGAACACGCTGAAGGTTTGCTACAATTAGCGGCTCAGCTGACTGAGCGACGCGCCTGACGCAGCATATGCAAAAGGATCACGCGCAAAGTTCAATGCGACACATCGGGGTGTAGCTTAGCCTGGTAGAGCGCTACGTTCGGGACGTAGAGGCCGGAGGTTCGAATCCTCTCACCCCGACCAGATTCCAAGCCCAAAAAGAAATCCCAGGACCGCGAGGTGCCTGGGATTTTTGCGTATTCGTCGATCGAGCGCCCTGGCTCGATCCGTGGGCGAAGCATTTACAAACGAATTCGCCCGACACGCGCGCGAGGGTGCCACGTTGGCAGCGCCCTCGCCTTCATGCGTCAGCGGCTGGGCTTGAAGGCGCGTCCGCGTTGCTGCGTCGCCTCCCTTGCAGGGCCGCCCGGGCGTGCAGCTGGTGCGCCCGCGTGGCGGCGCGGCGCATCACCCCAACCGGTCTTGCGGCCATACCCACCGCCAGCGTCGCGCTCGCGCGAAGCGAAGCCACCTTCGTGGTGACGACCACCGAAATGGCCTTCTCCGCGAGCACCGAAACCACCTTCCGGACGGCCCCCTGCAAAGCCACCCTCGGAACGACCGCCGAAGCCACCTTCGCGACGACCGCCGAAACCGCCGCCATTGCCCCCATTGCCGCCACCAAAACCGCCGCGACTGCCGTTGCCACCACGACCGTGTGACGGACGGCTATCACGGCTATCGCGTCCGCCGCCACGAGGACCGCCGAAGGCGGGTTGCGGCGGGCGTTGACGCGGCTCGAGGCCTGCGATCACGGAAGGTTGGAACCGCTGGCGCGTATAGCCTTCGATGTCGAAGATGCGGCGACGATCGCGGAACTCGGCGAACGTGATCGCCAGACCGTCGCGGCCCGCGCGGCCGGTGCGGCCGATACGGTGCGTGTAATCCTCCGCCTTCATCGGCAGGCCGAAGTTGAAGACGTGGGTGATCGTGGGCACGTCGATGCCGCGTGCCGCCACATCGGTGGCAACCAGGATCTGCACTTCACCTTGCCGCAGAGCGCGCAGGCGACGGTTGCGCAGGCCCTGGCTCAGGGCGCCATGCAAGGCGACAGCCGAGAAGCCGGCTTGCTGCAGGTCGTTCGCGAGTTCGTCACATTCGACCTGCGTGCTGGCGAAAACGATCGCCTGGTCGATGGTGGTGTCACGCAGCCAGTGGTCGAGCAACTGGCGCTTGTGGCCTGGGTTGTCTGCCCAATACAAAGATTGCGTGATGTTGGTGTGCTGCTCCTGCGGCGAGTCGATCTGCAGTCGCTGCGGCTCGCGCATGACCCGTGCGGCCAGTTGCTGGATGCGCGGCGCGAAGGTGGCGCTGAACATCATCGTTTGGCGGCGAGCAACGGTGAGCTGGTTGATCTCGGCCAGGTCGTCCGAGAAGCCCAGATCGAGCATGCGATCGGCCTCGTCGACGACGAGGAACTGCACTTGATCAAGGCGGATCTGGCCCGAGCGCTGCAAGTCGAGCAGACGGCCCGGGGTTGCCACCACCAGGTTGGCGCCTTGCAGGCGGGCGATCTGCAGTTGATAGGGCATGCCGCCGACGACGTTGGCGATGCGCAGGCCACGGCAGCGGCGCACGAGCTCAATGGCGTCCTGGGCCACCTGCTGGGCCAATTCGCGGGTCGGGCACAGCACAAGCGCACCGGGTTCGGCCGGACGGAAATTGCGCGGGTCGGCCGGATTGCGGCGACGCGGACGCTTGGGCGCCACTTCGCCACGCTCGGCGGCCTCGGCTGCCAGACGTTGTTGTTCGGCGCGGCGGTCGGCTTCGGCCTTGGCTTCCTGTTCCAGCAGCGTGTGCAGGACAGGCAGCAGGAATGCCGCTGTCTTGCCGCTGCCAGTGCGGCTCGAAACCATGAGATCGACGAAGCGGTCATCGCCGCTGCCCATAGCCAAGGGAATGGCGCGGGCCTGGACTTCGGTGGGCTTCAGAAAGCCCAGATCGGTCGTTGCGGCAACCAGTTCTGGGGCCAGGCCCAAACGCACGAAGCCGTTCTCGGCGGGCGCTTCAGCGGTTTCGGCGACGGCACTGGGCGCGGCAACCTGCTCGGAAAAAGAAGAAGAGGAATCGGATTGGGCAGGCGCGAGCGCGCCCTGCACCGTGTCAAAGGTGTCGGTCATGAGAATGCCTTGGCGAGCCGCTCGAATGCGGCGCGCTGGATGGTTCAGGAATACATCCTCCATCCAACGACGTTCAGCGCGAGAGCGCTGCGGGCCAATTCAACATGTACTCGACATGCACTTGCAGGCTGAGCATGAAAGATCATGCGTCGCAACCGACAAAGACGGGGCCCAGTGAAAGAAGGGAGATGCGCGAAAAACTAATCTTGGCCGTTGTCACTCCCGGCCAAGCTCTCGATTATGGCATGTACCGCCTAACTTGTCACGCAAACTTTTCAAGCGGGTTTTCCCGAGGGGCAGCGTCCATCGACCGTGCACCCCTTCGTTTCACCGTAGGAAATGCTCTCGGTAGTGCTCAAGTTCGTCCAGCGATTCATGAACATCCGCGAGGGCGGTGTGCGCCTGCTGCTTCTTGAAAGCCGCATAGACCTCTGGCTTCCAGCGCCGTGCCAGTTCCTTGAGGGTGCTGACGTCCAGGTTGCGGTAGTGGAAGAAGGCTTCCAGCTTGGGCATGTACTTGACCAGGAAGCGCCGGTCTTGCCCGATGGTATTGCCGCACATGGGCGATGCACCCTTGGGCACATAGCGAGACAGGAATTCAATGAGTTGCTTCTCCGCCGAGGCTTCGTCCGTCGTCGAAGCCTTGACCTTGTCGATGAGCCCGCTGCGTCCGTGGGTGCCCTTGTTCCAAGCGTCCATGCCATTGAGCACCGAGTCATCCTGGTGGATCACCAGCACCGGACCTTCGATACGGGGCGTCAGTTTGGGGCCGGTGACGACCACGGCGATTTCGAGCAGTCGCTCCTTATCGGGGTCGAGCCCGCTCATCTCGCAGTCCAGCCAGACCAGGTTCTGATCGCTCTTGGTCAACGTGGCTGGGATGTCAGGCGTGCTTGCGTCAGTGGTCGCGGCGGTGGTCGGGTCAAAGGATTCGGGCATCAGGCGATTGTCGTCGATGGCCTAAACTGCGCCCCGCATGTCCCCCTCGATCGCTCTGACCTACCTGTTCGCGGCCGCGCTGGTCGCCGGCCTCCTTCTCAAGTTCTGGCTGGCCAGTCGCCAGGTGAGGCACGTCGCCCGTCATCGCGACGCCGTGCCAGCAGCTTTCGCGCAAACGATTTCGCTCGCCGCGCATCAGAAGGCAGCCGCCTACACCCTAGCTCGCAGCCGCTTCGGGCTGGTCGAAATGAGCTGGTCCGCTGCGGTTTTGCTTGGCTGGACGCTGCTTGGCGGCCTCGACTTGCTCAACCAGGCATTGCGGGCATGGCTAGGCACCGGCATGTGGCAACAGCTGGCATTGCTGGCCGCGTTTTCCGTCATCGGCGGCCTGCTCGAACTGCCATTCTCCCTGTGGCAGACGTTCAAGCTCGAAGCCAAGTTCGGCTTCAACAACATGACGCTCAAACTTTGGCTCGTCGACGGCCTGAAGGGCATCGTGCTGGGCGCGCTGATCGGCCTGCCGCTGGCCGCGCTGATCCTGTGGCTGATGGAGGCCGCCGGCCAAGCCTGGTGGTTGTGGGCGTGGGCAGTATGGGTGGGATTCAACCTGCTGTTGATGCTGATCTACCCGACCTTCATTGCGCCGCTGTTCAACAAATTCCAGCCGCTCGAGGATGTCGAACTCAAAACCCGGGTAACTTCGCTCATGGACCGATGCGGCTTCGCCGCCAAGGGCTTGTTCGTGATGGACGGAAGTCGTCGCAGCGCGCACGCCAATGCCTACTTCACCGGTTTTGGGGCCAGCAAGCGCGTGGTGTTCTATGACACGCTGCTGCGCCAGCTGAGTCCCGGCGAGGTCGAAGCCGTCCTGGCGCACGAGTTGGGGCACTTCAAGCACCGGCATGTGGTCAAACGCATGGCCACGATGTTCGCGATCAGCCTTGCAGGTTTTGCCTTGTTGGGCTGGCTGACCACACGCGTCTGGTTCTACACGGGCCTGGGAGTGCAGCCGAACATGGACGCTCCCAACAGCGCTCTCGCGTTGCTTCTGTTCATGCTGGCGGTGCCCGTGTTTGGCGTTTTCCTGTCGCCGCTTGCAGCGATGCTGTCACGCCGGCACGAGTTTGAAGCCGATGCCTATGCCGTCGCGCAGACCAGCGGCAGCGACCTCTCCGCGGCCCTCATCAAACTCTACAAGGACAATGCGTCGACGCTCACGCCCGACCCGGTCTTCGTGAAGTTCTACTATTCGCATCCTCCCGCCTCCGAACGCCTGGCGCGCATGGCCCCGGGCTGATCCGCAAACTCGACTCAGGCTCATCATGACCAGCATGTTCCAACCCAAGGTCTGGCAAGGCCAGACGCGACGCGCCCTCACTGCCACCGAAACCGTTTCCGCATTGGCCAAGCTCAATGGCTGGACGCTGTCTGGCGACGGCGCGGCCGTGGCCATCGAGAAAACCTTCAACTTCGCCAACTACTTCGAGACCATCGCATTCGTGAATGCGGTGGCCATGGTGGCGCATGTGCAGGACCATCATCCAGACTTGTCCGTTCACTACAACCGCTGCGTCGTTCGCTTCAACACGCACGACGTCGGTGGAATCTCCTCGACCGACATCGAATGCGCGGCGCGGGTAGACGCCGTGTTGGCCGCGTGAGCCCTTTGCCTGGCAATTCCTGATGGCACGCCGCACGCCTGAATCGATCAAGGCGGCCGACGATGCGCTGCGTCCCGGTCTTGTGGTGGCCAGCCACGGCAGACATTGCCTGATCGAAACGCCCGAAGGCGAGCGACGCATTTGCCATCCACGCGGCAAGAAGAGCCAGTGCGTGGTTGGCGACCGTGTGTTGTGGCAGCCCAGCGAGGACGAAGGCACCGTCGAGCGCGTGCAATCGCGCCGCAACCTCTTCTATCGGCGCGACGAGATTCGGACCAAGTCGTTCGCGGCCAACCTGGATCAGGTACTGATCCTGGTCGCGGCCGAACCGGAGTTTTCGGAGCACCAGCTTGCGCGCGCACTCATCTCGGCGCGTGCCGAAGGCATCACACCCCTGATCGCGTTGAACAAGAGCGATCTGGTCGTGCCTTTCGAGCGCGCCTGGGCACGCCTGGCGCCATACCGCCGCATGCACCATGGCGTGTTGCCGTTGTCGCTCACGTCATCTGGTGAAGCCGATGCTCTAGCGCTTGACAAACACTTGGCCGGCAAGACCACTCTGGTGCTCGGCCCGTCCGGCGCGGGTAAGAGCACGCTGATCAACCTGCTCGTTCCAGGCGCAGACGTCCTGACCGGCGAGATTTCACAAGCCCTCAACTCCGGACGGCACACGACCACCAGCACGACCTGGTACTGGGTGAACCGCAATGCAGGCACTGCTCTGATCGATTCGCCGGGTTTTCAGGAGTTCGGCTTGCATCACATCGAGCCCACTCAGTTGGCCACGCTCATGCCCGATATTGCCGAGCACGCGGGCGAATGCCGCTTCTACAACTGCACCCATTTGCATGAGCCGGGCTGCCAGGTCATCGCGCAGGTGGCCACCGAAGACCACGACGGATCGATCGCGGCGTCGCGCTACAAGATCTATCGCGAGTTGTTCGAAGAGTTGGAGCAAGCACCTCGCTTCTGAACTAGGTGGCCAGCACCTTGCGCAAGGCCTCCTGCAGCCGCGTGCATTGGTCGCGCGTGCCAACCGTGATGCGCAGGAACTGGTCGATACGCGGCTCGGCAAAGTGCCGCACGAGCACCGCTTGCTGGCGCAGGCGCGCCGCCAGGTCGGCGGCGTCGCGCCCGCGATGCCGCGCGAACAAGAAGTTGGCCTGCGAAGGAAGCACCTCGAAGCCTAAGTCCTCCAGCGCCAGCGTCAGACCCTCGCGGGTATCGATCACTGCCTGACGTGTTTTTTCGAACCACGCCTCGTCACTGATGGCCGCCTTGGCCCCAGCCTGCGCCAGTCGATCCAGCGGGTACGAATTGAAGCTGTTCTTCACGCGCGCCAAGGCGGCAATCAGATGCGGCTGCGACAGGACGAAACCCACGCGCAGGCCCGCCAAGGAACGCGATTTGGACAGCGTCTGCACCACGAGCAGATTCGGATATTTGTCGATCAGCGCAATGGCGCTCTCGCCTCCGAAATCCACGTAGGCCTCGTCCACGAGCACGACTCGTTGGGGGCACGCTTCGAGCAGGCGTTCGATGTCGGACAAGGGCAGGCCGCAGCCAGTCGGCGCGTTCGGATTGGCCAGCACGATGCCCGCGCAGTCTTGCGCCGCACGCGATTCGAATGCCGAAAGGTCGATCCGAAGGCCTGCGTCGACCGGCACGAGATCCACCTCGATCCCGAACAGCCGCCCGTAGACGCGATAGAAGGTGTAGCTCACGTCAGGCATCAAGAGCGGCGCAGCCTGCTGAAAGAACGCATAGAACGCCAGCGCCAGCACCTCGTCGGAGCCATTGCCGACAAAGACATGCTCGGGCGTCAGGCCGGCCCTTGCCGCGATGGCTCGACGCAGATCGGTGGATTCGGGATCCGGATACAACGCCAGGCCGTGATCCTTGGCCGCGTCGTGGATGGCCGTGATCACCGCTGGGGAAGGTGGATACGGGTTCTCATTGGTATTGAGCTTGACCAGGCCTTCGATGCGGGGCTGCTCGCCGGGCACGTAAGGCTTGAGCGCATTGACGCGGGGGCTCAGCAGGGCCTGCGGGTCGAACCGGGTCATCAGCCCAACAGCCGAGCCAGCGTGAGCAACGCAAGGAGCACCAGCCACATCACGACCGAACGCCACACCAGCCCGACCACACTGCGAAGATGAGCCGGTTCCGGCTCCCGGCCCGGAGTACTGCCACTTTCCGGCGGCAGCCCACCCATGAGCGAATCGCCCGCCTGCGCACTCTGAAGCGAATCGACGACCAACTGGCTGCGAAGTTCCCCCCCGCCCAGGCGCACGCCGAGCGCGCCTGAGGTTGCGGCCAGGATCACACCGTCATTGCCCACCGGGAATCGCTCGGCATCATTGCGCCAGCAATCGATGGCGTCCTCGAAGCTGCCAACCACCGCGAAGCCCACTGCGGTAAATCGGGCTGGAAGCCAATCGACAATCTCCCAAGCGCGATCTGCGGCTTCCTTGACATGCGAGCTGGCCGGCTGCGTCGTGCGTGCATCCTTGTGAGCCCAGTAACGCGCCACGAACTCACTCATCCTGTAGAAGACCGCGCCCGCCGGGCCCAGTCCGACAGCCGCGAGGATGGAAAACCAAGCCAGCACGCCGAAGACATGCCGATGCGCCGCAATCACCGAATGCTCGATGACGTGGCGAACGATCTCGCTGCGCGGGAGATTGCGAGCGTCGATGTGGCGCCAATGCGCCAGCAACGAGCGAGCTAGCGGCTCGTCGCCTTCTTCGAGCGCGTCGCGAATGCCGGTGAAATGGTGGCTGAACTGGCGAAATCCCAGCGTGACATACAGAAGTGCAATGTTCCACAGCACGGCAAAAGGAACACCCAGCGTGGCGATCAGCGCCCAGTGCACACCCAGCGCCAGGAGCGTGGGCACCATGACTGCCAGAGTCCAGGCCACCCACCCATGCTGGGGCTTTCCGGCGTCGAAATTGCGGCTGACCCATCGCGTCCATCCCAGCACGCCCTCATAGACCGGGTTGTGATAACCCAGTGGGCGAACCTGCTCGATCAGCAGTGCGCACAGGATGGCGAAGAAGCTCATCCCCGGATGATAGCGACACTCAATCGCGCGGTGCCAGGGCCCACGCCCCCTTGCGGCTTAAGTCCCAACGGCGTCAGGCAATGAGAAAGCGATAGAAGTTTCGAAGCATCGCGGCTGTCGCGCCCCAGACGAAACGCTCCTGATCGGCATCCTGATAAGGCATTGAAAACCATTGCCGCGCGTTCAGCCCCTCCCCGACCATCGCGTGACGCCGGTGGTTTGCGGGGTTCATCAGAAAATCCAGAGGCACTTCGAACGCATCCGCCACTTCGTCAGGATTAAGTTCCAGTTCAAATCCAGGGCGCACCAGAGCGACGACAGGCGTGACGACGAAGGCGGTGATGGTGGTGTAGACCGGCAACACCCCGAGGACCTCGATGAACTCGGGAAGCAACCCGACCTCCTCCAACGCTTCGCGCTTGGCAGCCATGACGATGTCGGCGTCTTCCGGATCGACGCGGCCGCCAGGAAAAGCGACCTGGCCCGAATGCGAGCGCATCCGCGTCGAGCGCTCGGTCAAGAGCAAGGTTGGACGCTCACGCTGCACGATGGGCAACAGCACGGCGGCCTGCGCCGGCTCCCGATCGACGAGACGCGGATCGCGCCGGATCTCGGGTGTCCAGGCTGGAGGGTTGGCAAAGCGTCGACGTAGTGCGTCGGCCGTGAGTCGTTCCGAAGCGACCGCCGGAAGATCGCTGTCGACCCGAATCACCGGGACGGTGCGGGGGTCGAAGATGGGAATGGATACCGCGTTGATCTGCTCCGGGCTGGCGGGCAACTCGTCGGGGGCTTTTTCGGATGCTGGCACGCGATTCAGGATGAGAAGTTCGTCGGGAGGAATGGCAAGCAAACGGCATCGTCGCCCAAAAAGCAAAAAGCCGCCCAAGGGCGGCTTCTTTCGTCAGGAAACGACGTGGCGAGGAATGATCACTTCGCGACGGCGTTGGCCTTGCCGGGCAGCTTTTCCTTGATGCGCGCCGAGCGACCGCTGCGTTCACGCAGGTAGTACAGCTTGGCGCGACGCACGTCGCCGCGACGCTTGACTTCGATGCCAGCGATCAGCGGGCTGTAGGTCTGGAAGGTACGCTCCACACCTTCGCCGCTGGAGATCTTGCGCACTGTGAAGCCGCTGTTCAGGCCACGGTTACGCTTGGCGATCACGACGCCTTCGTAAGCCTGGACGCGCTTGCGGGTGCCTTCGACAACGTTGACGCTGACGATGACGGTATCGCCGGGGCCGAAATCGGGGATCTTCTTGCCCAGGCGGGCGATTTCCTCTTGCTCGAGGGTCTGGATGAGGTTCATGGGTTTCTACCTTCGATCTTGTCCGCGCTGCACTAAAGGCGACTTTGTTGCGTCAGGGCTATGCCCAGTACGCGCGTCGCGGCCGGCCAGAGGATCGGGAAACCACGCATTATAGCTTTTTCTTGAGTGCGGTTTCATCAGCTGGGCTCAGGCGGCCAGCGGAACGTGCCGCCTGCACCAGTTCCGGCCGCCTCTTCGCTGTCGCCTGAAGGCGCTGATCGCGCCGCCACCGTTCGATCTGGGCATGGTTGCCAGACATCAACGGCGTAGGCACGTCGAGACCGCGCCAGTGTTCAGGCCGCGTGTAGTGGGGGCAGTCCAGCAGACCATCGAGGGCCGGATTGAAGCTGTCCTGCACATGGCTTTCGGCGTCGCCGAGCACACCGGGCTGAAGTCGCGCCACGGCATCCAGCAGCGCCATTGCCGCGACTTCCCCCCCCGAAAGAACGAAGTCGCCCAGACTCAGCTGGTGCGTGACCCGCGCATCTACGAAGCGTTGGTCTATGCCTTCGTAGCGGCCACAGACCAACACGGCCCCGGCGCTCCCAGACCATTTTTCAACGACTTCATGGCGAATCAACTCGCCTTGAGGCGAAAACAGGATCACAGGCGCATCCGGCTCGCCGCGTGCCGCCAGCGCCGCATCCAGGCAGGCCGACATCGGCTCGGCCATCATGACCATGCCCGGCCCGCCACCAAAGGGCCGGTCGTCGACGCGACGGTAGTTGCCGTCGGCGAAATCGCGTGGATTCCAGAGCGCGACCTCGACCTGCCCCGATTCATACGCGCGTCGCGTCACGCCGCTCGAAAGAAAGGGCGCAAACAGTTCCGGGAAAAGGGTGAGGATGTCGAAGCGCATGGTGCAGGGCCGGCGGCGGGCACCAGGGCTCAATAGTCGGGCTGCCAGTCGACGCGGATCAGGCGCCCTGGAAGGTCGACCTCGTCCACGAAAGCCGCGACGAAAGGCACCATGCGCTCGATCGGCTTGGCACCAGCCTCAGTGGCTTCGTGCTCGATGACCAGCGTCGTCTGCGGGCCAGTAGCCAGCAGTTCACGCACGATGCCGAGCACAACACCTTCGCGGTTGACGACAGACAGTCCGATCAGATCGACCCAGTAGTACTCGTCTTCGCCGACGGAAGGGAAGCTCGAACGCGGCACGAATACGCGCGATCCGCGAAGCGCCTCGGCGGCATTGCGATCGGGCACCTCGGGCGAGGCGGCAACGACGCAATCGGAGTGCTCCTTGGCCTCTCGGATCGGCAAGCGAAAAGCGCCAGCACCGTCAGCCGCACCGGGCGGCATCAGGAACCAGCGCTTGGAAGAAAAAAGCGCCTCGGGTTGGGCGCTGTGGGGCAAGACCTTGAACCAGCCCTTGATGCCCCACGCATCGGCAATGCGTCCGACTTCGATGGCGTCCGCCGGCAATTCGGCGGCTTCGAGGCCGGGCAACATGACCGATGGAAAGCGCGTACCGCCTCAGGCGGCAGCTTGGGGTGCTGCGGCGGCAGCTTGCTTGATCAGGCGAACGACGGTCGGGGAAGCTTGTGCGCCAACGCTCTTCCAGTAAGCCAGGCGGTCCTGGGCGATGCGGATGCTTTCCTCGGCGCCACGGGCGCCAGGGTTGTAGAAGCCCAGACGCTCGATGAAGCGGCCGTCACGGCGCTCACGCTTGTCCGAAACGACGATGTTGAAGAAAGGACGGCCCTTGGAGCCGCCGCGGGAAAGTCGAATGACGACCATGAATTATCCTTGGGTGGTACCGGCGGGCCGCCTTCATTTTTGAAATGCTGCCCTCTGATCCGGCGAGTTTTCCTTCCAGCGTTGAGACACGCGACGTGGCCACCCGGCCAGCGCACGCTAGAAAAGCCCGCGATTATAGCTCGACACTGCCCAGACATGCCAGAAATCACCATTCGGCCCAGCCAAGACAGCGATGTGCCTGCCATTGCCGCCATCTATGCCCATCACGTCCTGCACGGTACCGGCACCTTCGAAACAGAACCGCCCAGCGTGACCGACATGGCGGCCCGCCGAGCCGACGTGCTCTCCCGCGGCCTGCCTTATCTCGTGGCCGAATCGGAAGGTCGCGTGGTCGGCTTTGCGTATTGCAACTGGTTCAAGCCGCGGCCGGCCTATCGCTTTTCGGCCGAGGATTCGATCTACGTGGATGACGCAATGCGCGGGCAAGGTCTTGGCATTGCACTCCTGAAGGCGCTGGAGCTCGAGGCCGAAGCCGCCGGCGTGCGCAAGCTGATCGCAGTGATCGGCGATTCCGCCAATGCAGGCTCCATCGGTGTCCATCGCAAGCTTGGCTTCAGCGATGCGGGGGCGATCCGCAACTGCGGATGGAAGTTCGGTCGCTGGCTCGACATCGTGCTGATGGAAAAAGCCATTGGCGAAGGCAGCAACACGCACCCCGAATGAAGAACAAGACTGTCGCGGCCTGGCTGGCCTTTCTGGGCGGGCCGCTGGGCCTGCATCGCTTCTACCTCAAGGGACCGGGCGACACGATCGGCTGGCTGCTCCCGATTCCCACTGCCCTGGGCTTCTACGGGATCGAGCGCGCGCGCGAATTCGGCATGGACGACGGCGCGAGCTGGATCCTGATTCCGTTTCTCGGCTTCACCGTTGCCGCCTGCGCGCTGACGGCAATCGTCTACGGCCTGATGACGCCGGAAAAGTGGAACACCCGCTTCAACCCTCATGCGCCGATCGATGCGGCGGCTGGGGCGACGGGCTGGCTGACCATCGGCGCAGTGGCTCTGGCGCTGATGATCGGCGCCACGGTGCTGATGGCCAGCATTGCCTTCAGCTTCCAGCGCTACTTCGAACACCAGGTGGAACTGGGCCGCCAAATCTCGCAGTGAACGCGATGGGCGCGGCTTGCTGGCGGCGCGCATGTCGGCTTCGACTCAGAAGAGGCTCAGGCTGATCCAGTAGGCGATGGCCGCCACGAAGGCCGACGCGGGAATGGTGAAGATCCACGCCCAGACAATGTTGCCCGCCACACCCCAGCGCACCGCGCTCATGCGCTGACTGGCGCCCACGCCGACGATGGCGCCGGTGATCGTGTGCGTGGTCGACACCGGAATCCCCAGGAACGTCGCGAAGAACAGCGTCAGCGCCCCACCGGTCTCGGCACAGAACCCGCCCACAGGCTTGAGCTTGGTGATCTTCTGCCCCATGGTCTTGACGATGCGCCAGCCACCGAACATGGTTCCGAGCGCGATGGCCACGTAGCACGAGACGATGGTCCAAACCGGCGGCGAAGCGTCGGTGGGCGAGCTGTAGCCCGTGGCGATCAACAGCATCCAGATGATGCCGATGGTCTTCTGCGCGTCGTTGCCGCCGTGGCCGAGACTGTAGGCACCGGCCGAAACCAGCTGCAGTCGTCGGAACCACTTGTCGATGCGCGAAGGCGTGGCATGACGGAACACCCAAGCGACCAGCACCATCATCAAGGCGCCAAGCAGGAAGCCCAGCAAAGGCGACACAAAGATGAAGGCCACCGTCTTGAGAATGCCGCCTGCCACGAGCACGCTCGAGCCGGCCTTGGCCATCACCGCACCGACGATGCCGCCAATCAGCGCATGCGAGGAACTGCTGGGAATGCCGTAGTACCACGTCAACAGGTTCCAGGTGATTGCTCCGATGAGCGCCCCGAACACCACGTGCACATCCACGACACCGGGCTCGACAATGCCCTTGCCCACGGTCGCGGCCACGCTCAGGTGGAACACACCGATGGCCAGGAGGTTGAAGAAGGCGGCAAAAGCCACCGCCTGAAAGGGTTTGAGCACCCCGGTCGACACCACCGTTGCGATGGAATTCGCCGCGTCGTGGAAGCCGTTCATGAAGTCGAACGCGATCGCCAACCCGACGAGCACGATCACCATCCACAGGCTCGCCTGCATGGTCGTCATGGCGCGGGCCCGATCAGGAGTTCTCGAGGACGATGCCCTCGATCACGTTGGCGACGTCCTCGCACTTGTCGGTGATGGTCTCGAGCAGCTCGTAGATGGCCTTGAGCTTGATGACCTCTCGCACGTCCGGCTCTTCGCGAAACAGCTTGCTCATGGCGCTGCGCATGACGCGATCCGCGTCGGACTCCAGGCGATCGATCTCCTCGCAGGCCTTGAGCGTCGCCTCGGCCGTGGCCGGATCGGTGATCTTGCCCAGGTACTTGACCGCGTCCTTGACGCGCTCGCAGCACTTGACACACAGCGTGGTCAGGCGGGTGATCTCCTCGGTCATGTGGCGAACGTCGTACAGCGCCATGGTCTCGGCCGAGTCCTGGATCAGGTCTGCCACATCGTCCATCGTGTTGATGAGCTTGTGGATCTGCTCCCGGTCAATCGGCGTGATGAACGTCTTGTGCAACAAGCGATTGACGTCGTGCGTCACGCGGTCAGCCGCGCGCTCGGCATTGTCGACATCGCGGTTGTACTGCTCGCGCAGATGCAGGTCGTTGTAATGCGCCACCAGTTGTTCGAAGGCGCGGCTGGCCTCGACGATGCGCTCGGCATGCTGGTTGAACATCTCGAAGAAATTGCCCTCGCGGGGCATCAGCTTGCCGAACATGAATCGAGCTCCCTTTTTTGAAGGTGTAGGCGTGTGGGATGCAGACGCAGGCCAGGTACGGCCCAAGCGTGACAGTCGCGTGTCAGTTATGTGACAAAAACGACGAAGGTGCGGATTTTAGGCAAATCTCGCGACAGCCTGTCCGATTCGGTTTTTCGAAGCGGCATTCACAGCCGTTCAATCTGTTGCCCGGCCACTGCCTGGAGCTGGTCTGCGCTCACCCGCTCCGGCGCGATCTCCGCCAGCGGCAAAAGGACAAAAGCGCGCTGATTCATGCGCGGATGCGGCAGGGTAAGCCGCTGTGTATCCAGAGCCACCCCTTCCATGTCGAGCAGGTCGAGATCAAGCGTGCGCGGTGCATTGCGGTAGGGGCGTTCGCGCCCGGCGCGCTGCTCGATGGCCTGCAGTTGCTCCAGGAGGGCCAAAGGCTCCAGAGCCGTTTTCAGTTCGACGACGGCATTGATGAAATCGGGCCCCTTCGCGTCGACGGGCGCGCTGCGGTAAAGGGATGAGCGAGCAGCGACGCTGGAGGCCGTAATGTTGTCCAACGCCGCGATGGCATCTTCCACGGCCCGGCACGCGTCCCCCAGGTTTGCTCCGATCGCCACGAACGCGGCACGCGTCGCCGGGCCGGTGCCGCTTCCGGTCATGCCAAGTGCGGCTATTCGCCGGACGACGCGCCCGCCGCACCGCCGGCGCCACCAGCACCACCGGTGCGCGGCTTGCGGCGGCGCCGCCGCTTTCGGGGCGCGCTGGTGGAAGCTGACTCGTCCGCGCTTGCATCGTCGCCATCCTGGGACGGGTCATCGCCGGACTCCGGTCCGGCCGAATCGGATTCGCCGGTATCAGACGCACGTCCCTTCTGATTGGACCCGCCATCTCCACGCCGTGGCGCGCGCGTGTGCACCCGCTTGCCTTTTTGCTGCTCGTCCCGTACCTGGTCGAGCAGATCTTGCCGACGGACATCGTCCGCCGTGCTGAACTCCTGCCACCACTCGGCAATGGCCTCGCTCACTTCGCCAATGTCGGCGCGCAGGCGCATGAAATCGAATGCGGCGCGGAAGCGCGCTTGTTCCACCAGGCTGTACGGCGTGGCTCCGCTTCGCTTGTCGAAGCGCGGCTGCATCATCCAGATCTCGCGCATGTCGGTGCCGAGCTTGCCTCGGCCGGACACATCGCCGATTCGCGCGTTGAACACTTCGTCGATGGCATCCTGCAGCGCTGGGAACGGCGCCATGCCGCGCTGGCCGTTGCGGCCTTCCGTGCGACGCGCCCAGCCTTCGCGCACGTCGTTCCACAGCACGCAGGCCAGCAGGAAGCTGGGCGCGACGGTCTTGCCCTCGCTGACGCGGCGGTCGGTGTCAGCCAGGGCTGCCTTCACGAACGGCTGGTCAGCCCGCTCCACCACAACGTCGAGCAAGGGATAGATGCCCCGCTGCAGACCGAGGAAGCGCAATTGGGCGATCGTCGCAGCCGCATGGCCGGTCTGCAGAAGCTTGAGCATCTCGTCGAACAGCCGGCTTTGCGGCACGTCGGCGAGCAGTCGGCTCATCTCGACCAGGGGCGCGGCCGTCTTGGGCTCGAGCGTGAAGCCGCGCGCCGCCAACTTGGCCGAGAACCGAACGGCGCGGATGATGCGCACCGGATCTTCGCGATAGCGGGTGGCCGGATCGCCGATCATGCGCAGCACGCGCTTTTTCGCATCCTTGATGCCGTTGTGATAGTCGACGACGATCTGGCGCTGCGGGTCGTAGTACATGGCATTGACGCTGAAGTCGCGTCGGGCGGCATCTTCTTCCTGCGGGCCCCAGACGTTGTCGCGCAACACGCGTCCGCTGGCATCCACCGCATGCTTCATGGCGGCCAGTTCACCCTTGCTGGTGCGCTCGTTGCCCGTCACCTGGCCTGCGGCCGCGTTGTCCATGTAGGCGCGGAACGTCGAGACTTCGATGACTTCATGCTCGCGCCCGCGGCCATAAACCACGTGCACGATGCGAAAACGCCGCCCGATGATGAAGGCGCGACGGAAAAGCTGCTTGACCTGCTCCGGCGTGGCGTTGGTGGCCACGTCGAAGTCCTTGGGTCGCAGACCCAACAGGAGGTCGCGCACCGCGCCGCCCACGACGTAGGCCTCGAAGCCGGCGTCCTGCAGCGTGCTCACCACGTTCTTGGCGCGCTCGTCCACCAGGGCCGGGTCGATGCCATGGACTTCGACCGAATGTTCCTGGCGCTTGCCGAAGCGGCTCTTGCTGCCGCTCGCGGTGCCGGACTTGCCCAGCAGCTTGTCGATGAGTTTCTTGATCATTGTGTTGTTGTGTAGGAACGGGCATAGGCCCGCGCCAGGTCATTCATTCTCGAGCATTGCCCGGATCAGCGGGATCGTGATGGCACGCTGCGTGCGCAGCGCGTAGCCGTCGAGTTCGCGCAGCAGCTCCATCAGGCTGGCGAGATCCCGGCTGAAGCGATGCAGCATGTAGTTGAGCACTTCGTCCGTCAGCATGAGGCCGCGGTCGTCGGCCGCCTGGCGCAGCACCGCCCTTCGCTCGTCTTCGCCCAGCACCTGCAAGGCAAAGACATGTCCCCAGCCAAGTCGGGTCCTCAGGTCCTCGCGCAGTCCCAGATGCGCCGGTGGCAGGCTGCCGGCAGCGATCACCCCGCGCTGCAGGCTCTGCGCATTGACAAACCAGTTGAAGGCCGCATGCTGCTGAACAGCGTTGTAGCGCTCCACGTCGTCCATCACCACCGCGTCCCAGATTTCGTTGAAAGGCGGCGGGTCGTGCAGGCCCGCATGCAGCCACCCCACCCGCCCACCCTGCGCGGTCAAGGTGCCGCGCACCGCTTCGAGCAGATGCGTCTTGCCGCAGCCGCTGTCTCCCCAAAGGTAAGTGGGCACGGGCGAGTGCACGGCGACCGTGTCGCCGCTGCCGAGCCAGAGTTGGAGGTGACTGACGGCGGCTTCGTTCGGTCCCGCGAAGTAGCCTTCGAGCGTCGGACCCGTGGCCAAGCCGATGTCGAGCGCGAGCTGCTTCATGCGATGGGGGTTCGGGGCAGGGCCATGGCTGGCCCTTAAAATCGTGCGGAATTCTATCGGCCCAGCTCGCATGCCTCCTCATTCGACCTGGTGCAACCCTCTTCCCTCCTGTCCTTTCCCGCCAAGATCCCACCATGACCTCCGCCACTCCTGCACCCCTTAGCTACAAGGACGCCGGCGTCGACATCGACGCGGGAGACGCGCTGGTCGACCGCATCAAGCCCCTGGCCAAGCGCACCATGCGCGAAGGCGTCCTGGCCGGCATCGGCGGCTTCGGCGCCCTCTTCGAGGTACCCAAGCGCTACAAGGAGCCGGTGCTGGTTTCCGGCACGGACGGCGTCGGCACCAAGCTCAAGCTGGCCTTCGAATGGAACATGCACGACACGGTGGGCATCGACCTGGTGGGCATGAGCGTCAACGATGTGCTGGTGCAAGGCGCCGAGCCGCTGTTCTTCCTGGACTACTTCGCCTGCGGCAAGCTCGACGTCGAGACCGCAGCCGCGGTCGTCGGCGGCATTGCGCGCGGCTGCGAGTTCTCCGGCTGCGCGCTCATCGGCGGCGAGACGGCCGAGATGCCTGGCATGTATCCGGCCGGCGAGTACGACCTGGCGGGCTTTTGCGTCGGCGCGGTCGAGAAATCGAAGATCCTGAGCGGCGCCGACGTCAAGCCGGGCGACGTAGTGCTGGGCCTGGCCTCCAACGGGGTCCATTCCAACGGCTTTTCGCTGGTGCGCAAGGTGATCGAGCGCGCGGGCGCCGACCTGCCCGCCGCGCTGGACGGCAAGCCGTTCCGCGAAGCCGTGATGGCGCCGACTCGCCTGTACGTCAAGCCGGTGCTGGCAGCATTGGCGGCGCATCCGATCAAGGCCCTGGCGCACATCACCGGCGGCGGCTTGCTCGAGAACATCCCCCGCGTGCTTCCCGAAGGCACTGCGGCCCATCTCAAGAAGGGCAGCTGGCCCCAGACCGAGCTGTTCGCGTGGCTGCAGAAGGTGGCCGGCATCGACGACATCGAGATGAACCGCACCTTCAACAACGGCATCGGCATGGTCGTGGTCATCGCGGCCGAGCAAGCGGCCGCATGCGCAGCCGCCTTGCGTGAAGCCGGCGAGACCGTGCATCAGATCGGCGTGATCGCCGCGCGCGGCGAAGGCGCCGCGGTGGTCGTCGGCTGAACTCCTCCTCGCCCGACCGGCTGCCGATGGAAAGCCCACCCCGTGTCGCCGGCGCGGCCGTTCCGCGCCCGGTGCAGATGGCCAGCTATGCACTCATGGGTGCGGGACTCTTGCTGGTTCTGCACGTGCACCTGCTGGTGGCTTTGCTGGCGGTCTGCGTTGGATTCCTGAGCGTACGGTGGTTCACGCGCTGGACGCTGGCCGGAGCGCACCGCATCGGCCTGCGGCGTCAGCTTCCGCCGCAGCGCATGCGCTCGCTGATGCAGACGGTGGGCGCGACACTGGTTGCGCTCGCGCCTGTGGCCATACTCACCGGAACGCTCAGCCAATCGCGCGAGCTGCTGCTTGATGCCCCGGCCCAATACCGCGAACTGCTGGACTACACGGCCCGCACGGTCCTGGAGTTGCGCCTGAAGCTGCCGCCTGAAATCGCCATCTACCTGCCGGCCGGTTCGGACGATCTGCAATTGGTGGTGGCCAAGTACCTGCGTGAACAGGCCGGCGCCCTGGCCTTGGCCGGCCGCGCCTGGCTCAATGCCCTGCTCTTCGGCTACGTGGGCCTGATCGTGGGCGCGCTGGCCGCCAACAGCCGGCGCCCCGCCGGCTCGGGTCCGCTGACGCAGGCCATGCGCGAGCGCATCACCCTGTTCGGCGAGGCCTTCCGGCAAATCGTTGCCGCCCAGTTCTGGATCGCCGCCTTCAATTGCGCGCTGACCGCCGTATTTCTCCTGTTCGTGCTGCCGCAGTGGGACATTCACCTGCCCTATACGCCAGCACTGATCACGCTCACCTTCGTGGCCGGCCTGGTGCCGATCGTGGGCAACCTGATCTGCAACGGCGTCATCACGGTGGTGGGCCTCTCCGTCTCACCGCTGACCGCCCTGGCATGCCTGGCCTTCCTGATCCTGATCCACAAGGCCGAATATTTCATCAACGCCAAAGTGGTGGGCAGCCGCACGCAGATGGCCGTCTGGGAACTGCTGGCCGCCATGTTCGCGGCCGAGGCCATCTTCGGGCCTGCGGGACTGGTGGCAGCGCCCCTGTTCTACGCCTACCTGAAAAAAGAGTTGCAGGCCGCCCGGCTGGTCTAGGCGCCTGCCGGCATTCATGTCCTGATCTGATCGAATCTGGTCCGCCAGAGAATGGATCGATCCCGCTTGAAGGGCACAAAATCAATGCCTTCCCCATTGAACGGCCGATGCCGCCCGGACATGAACACCTGTCTCATAGTGATCGATGCACAAGAGTCGTTTCGCCATCGCCCCTTCTTCACCGAGCGGGACATGCCCGCCTGGCTGGCTGCACAGAATGCACTGATCGAAGGCGCCCGTGCCGTCGGGATGCCGATGGCGCGCGTTTTCCACGCGGACGGCCCGGAGCAGGCGTCCAATCCTTTTGCCCTGGCCTCCGGCCACGTCCGCCCTATCGAAGGCCTGGCGGACTTCGACGCTGACACCACCGTGTACAAGCGCCGTCACAGCGCTCTGGTCGGCACCGGGCTCGATGTCTGGCTCACGCAGCGCGGCATCGGCCGGCTGATCATCAGCGGCATCCGTACCGAGCAGTGCTGCGAAACCACTGCCCGTCACGCCAGCGACCTGGGGTGGTCGATCGACTTCGTCGCCGACGCCACCCTCACCTTCGACATGCAGCAGCCGGATGGCGCTCCGCTTTCCGCCGAGGCGATCAAGGCGCGCACCGCCACCGTGCTCAGCGGCCGCTTCGTGACGCTGTGCACCGCCGAACAGGCATTGGCGCGGGCGACCGATGCCGCCGGCAACCACTGAAGCCGTCGCATGCCTGCCACCTTGCGTGTGCTGATCCTCGCCTTCGACGGGGTCGAGGCGCTGGATTTCGCCGGGCCCTTCGAGGTCTTCACCACGGCCAGCCGGGTGAACTCACGTCGACGCGCCAACGACGCGACCCCGCTGTTCGACGTCAGGAGCGTCGCGGCCGATGCGTTCGTTCAGGCCCGCGCCGGGCTGAAGCTGCAGGTCGACTATCGCTTCGCGGACGCACCACAGGCCGACGTGCTCGTCATTCCTGGCGGCGTGGTCGACGATGCCTGCGCTGACGACGCGACGCGCCAATGGATCGCCACGCAGGCAAGCCGTGCCCAACGCATCGCTTCCGTGTGCACCGGCGCCTTTCTGCTGGCAGCCAGCAAAGTCCTGCGCGAGGGGCAGGCCACCACGCACTGGGAGGATGTCGCCGACCTGAGGGCGCGCTTTCCCGCACTGGATGTTCTTGAAGGGCCGCGCTGGGTTGCCAATGATCCGGGCGAACGCCTGCTCACCTCCGCCGGCATCAGCGCCGGCATCGACATGAGCCTGCATCTCGTCGAGTTGCTCGCCGGCCGCTCTCTCGCCCTGGCAACCGCGCGCCAGATGGATTACGCATGGACCGAGAACCAATGACGCGCCCCTATCGCGTCGTCTTCGCCCTGCTGCCGCACAGCCTCGCGCTCGATTGGGCCGGCCCGGCCGAAGCCTTGCGCATGGCCAACCAGATCCTGGCCGCCAACGGCCAGCCTGAATGCTTCCAGCTCGAATTCGTCGGCCCCAGCGCTTCGATGGCCACATCCGTCGGGGTGCAGTTGAGCGGCCTGTCGCCACTGCCAGTAGATCTCGCGACCCGTGGCCCGGCATGGGTCGTGTTGGTCGGCCTGCCCGGCAAGACCATCGACGTGCGCAGCGAGGCGGCCCAGAGGCTCAACGGCTGGCTGCAAAGCCTGAGGCTGGCGACAGGTCAACTCGAGTTGATCTGCGTCTGCGCGGGCGCGCTGCTGGCGGCGCAAGCCGGCTTGCTCACCGGAAAGCGCGCGACCACCCATCACCACCATCTGGACGAACTTCGAAACGCCGACGCGCGTTGCGACGTGGTGTCGAACCGGGTCTTCGTGCTCGACCCACCGGTCTACAGCAGCGCCGGCGTGACGACGGGGATCGATCTCATCCTGCACCGCATCGGCGAGGTCTGCGGCCCGGCACTGGCCGCTCGGGTGGCGCAGGGACTGGTCGTTGCCCAGCGGCGGGGGCCGAACGATCCGGAACTCTCGCCGTTCCTGGCTTTCCGCCATCACCTGCATCCAGCCTTGCATCGCGTGCAGGACGCGGTGAGCGAGCGGCCGGACGAAGACTGGAACGTGGCTCGAATGGCCGAGCTCGCTCACGCTTCACCACGGCACCTGACACGACTCTTCCTGGAGCATGCGGGTGTGGCGCCACTGGCCTACCTGCGCCAGCTGCGCCTGGCCAGCGCGCAAGTGGCGCTGCGTGGCGGCGCCAGCGTCACGCGTGCCGCCCAGCTTGCCGGTTTCAGTTCAGACACTCAGCTCAGACGTGCCTGGCAGCGCTTCGGTCCTGGCGGCTCACCACGAGCCCTGCGGCCCACGACCGACTGAAAGCGCCGGATCAGGACCCCAGCACTTGGTACCAGTGCGTGGGCAGCAGTTGACGCACTTGCTCGGCCAGCGAGCCGAACATCCGGCCCGCCAGGCTGGCCTCGGGTTCGCCGAACACGATCCGGTCGCAGCAGAACCTGCGCGCCGCCTCGGCGATCACTTCCGCGCTTCGGCCTGTGAGCACGGTGCTGGCATAGGGAATGCCGGCATCGTCGAGCATGTCCTGCGCGGTGGCCAGTGCATCACGACCGGCCTCTTGCTGCAGCCGGCGCAGCTCCTCGACGCCGAAATACATCGCCACGTGCCCGTTCAACTGAGGCTGCACGTTCACAAGCCGAAGCTGGACCGGCTCTGAGCGATAGATGCGGATCGCCTGGGCGACGGCGCTGCGGGTGCGCGCCGGCTCGCCCTCATCGATCGGAATCAGGATCTGACGCATGACACACAGCCGTTGCCGCGATCAGGCCGCGTCCACCGCCGCAGACTCCGTGCGGGACGCGGCAGCCTGCCGCGCCGCACGCTTGGCAAGCCACAAGCCCACCGCAACCACCAGCACGGCACCGGTCGGCGGCAGCACGTTGTGCATGAAGTGATGCGTTTCCATCCAGCCAACCACCGACGGATCGGTCAGGGCCATTTCACCGGCCACCCAACCCAAAAGCGCAGCGCCGGCAGTGACGATGATCGGGAAGCGGTCCATCAGCTTCAGGATGATCTGGCTGCCGAAGATGATGAGCGGAATGCTGACGACCAGGCCGATGACGAGCAGAGGCACGTTGCCCTTGGCAGCCGCGGCCACGCCGATGACGTTGTCCAGGCTCATGACCAGGTCGGCAATGATGATCGTCTTGATGGCAGCGGCCAGGCCGGTGTGCCCTTCCATCTCGTCGTCGTCTCCGTCGCCCTTGAGCAGGCCGACGCCGATCCACAGCAAGAGCGCAGCGCCGATGAGCTTGAGATAGGGCAGCGACAGCAGGTAGACGGCAAAGAAGGTCAGCACCACGCGCAACACGATGGCGCCGACGCTCCCGAAGATGATCGCCTTCTTCTGCTGCTGAGGCGGCAGGGAGCGGCAGGCCAGCGCGATGACGACCGCGTTGTCGCCCGACAAGACGATGTTGATCAGAATGATCTGCGACAGCGCGACCCAGAACTCGGTACTGGCCAGCATTTCCATGGGGTTGTCTCCTAGGCAGGGAAAAAAACGCGCGGCCACTGCGGCCGCGCTTCAACCCCGAGCCTAGAGAGCTGGCCTGTCAGGCTTCTGGCGTTGGGCTGTCAGGAAACTGATGCCAAGCTGTCAGCCAGCTGACAGCGCTCGCCCTCAAGCCTTCGGAAAGATCACGCTGAACGTGTTGCCCACCCCGTCGCTGTCCTCCTCCAGGGTGATTCGCGCCTTGTGCAAGGTGGCGATTTCGCTGGCGATCGCCAGGCCCAGGCCGGACCCATCTTCGGGCGTTCCCAGCAGTCGGTGGAAACGCTCGAAAACGCGGGCTCGCTCCACCACGGGAATCGCCGGTCCGTCATCGCTGATCGCCAGTTGCACGTGGTCGGCGTCGGTCTCGCTCACGCGGACCGTCACCCGGCCGTCGCGTTCGCTGTACCGGATGGCGTTGTCGATCAGGTTGTTGATGAGTTCGCGCAAGCGGTCGGGCTCGGCGGCAATCATCATCGGCCGGCGCACGCCCTCGAAGCCCAGGTCGATGCCCCGGCGGATGGCCTGCGGCACCCAGTCCATGCCCACCTGCAGCGCAAATGCATCCAAATCGAGCGGCTGCAGCTGTACCGCATCGAGGGCGCCCGGCTCGTTGCGGGCCAGCGAGAGCAGCTGGCGCACCAGTCTCGATAGCCGGTCCGCGCTCACGTAGAGCTGGGCGATGGCATGTCGCAGGCGTTCAGGATCCGACTCGCGCAAGGCCAGCTCGATCTGCGCCTTCAGGCCGCTCACGGGCGTCTTGAGCTGATGGGCCGCATCGGCCACGAAACGGTTCTGGAACTCGAAGGTGCGGCCCAGGCGCGACATCAGGTCGTTCACTTCGTCGACCAACGGGCGAACCTCCCCCGGCACGTTGTCGGTGGCCAGTGGGCTGAGGTCGAGATGCGAGCGATCCGAGACGGCGCGGCGCAAACGCGCCAGCGGCGCGAGCCCGCGCTTGACGCCGAACCAGACGATGAACGTGGCGATGAGGATCAGCAGCAACTGCGGCGCCACGATGCTCAGCAGCATTTCCCAGGCCAGGGTGTTGCGCTTGTTGAGCGTCTCGGCCACCTGAATCAGCACGCGAGGCGACGCGGCGCGCTCCGAGGCCGGCATCCACGCTTCGACAAAGCGCACCGGCTCGTCATGAAGTTGGTCGCCGAAGTAGCGCGGGGGCGCCCCCGGCGCGAGCAGCGCAGGAACGATGTCGGGGTCGCCGCCCAGCACGGTGCCGTCCTCCGCGGCCAGCCTGAAGCTCAGGCGGTCCTGCGGATCGCGCAGCAGCACGTCGGCCGCGCCTTGCGACAGATCCAGGCGAGGCCGGCCGTCTTCGACACGCACGTGCAGCACGATCTCTCGCGCGATCTCATGCAGGGAGCGGTCATAGGCCAAGTTGGCCAGGCGCACCGATGTCCACCAGGCCGCGGCGGCATCCAGGGCCAGCAGCGCGAGCAGCGGAACGAGCAGCAGCACCAGCAGCTTTCGCTGCAGCCGCGGCTCGGGTTTATGCATCGGCGCGTTCCATCAGATAGCCCATGCCGCGCACGGTGCGGATCTCGCAGCCCAGCGGCTCCAGCTTCCTGCGCAGCCGATACACATGCACCTCGATCGCGTTGTCACCGACTTCGTCGGCCCACCCGTAGAGATGATTGACCATCTGTTCCTTGCTGACCACGCGGCCTTCGCGCATGAGCAGCAGTTCGAGCACCGCCAGTTCGCGAGGAGAAAGCTCCAGCGGCTTGCCGTCATGAAAGACGCGCCGGCCCACCGTGTCGAAGCGCAGCGCACCGTGCTCCAGCCAAGGGGTCGAATTGCTGCCGCGCCGCAGCAGCGCACGCACGCGTGCTTCCAGCTCCGGCAGGTCGAAAGGCTTGGCCAGGTAGTCGTCGGCGCCCAGGTCCAGGCCTCGTACACGGTCCTCGAGGCGGTCAAACGCAGTGAGGATCAACACCGGCATGGTGGAGCGTCGCTCGCGCAGGCGACGCAGCACGTCCAGGCCGCTCAGGCCCGGCAGGCCGATGTCCAGGATGGCGAGGTCGTAGGTGGCCGCCGCCAGCGCGCCATCGGCCTCTTCTCCGGTGGCGGCCAGATCGACCGCATGGGCGGCCTGGCTCAGTGCCCGCGAAAGCACGTCGGCAAGCACCTTGTCATCCTCGACCACAAGAATTCTCATGACGGGATGCTAGTTCACAACCGGCCCACAATTGCTGGAGTTGCAGCGGGCCCGGCCCGATCCCGGGCAACGCCTAGAGATAGCCGCAAAAGCGCAACAGATGTCCGTCCGGCTCCCGGATGGCAAATTCGCGCAGCCCCCAGGGTTGCGAGGTCGGGGCTTCCACCACCGTCACACCTCGGCTGACGTAGGCGTTGTGCAGGCCGTCCACATCGCGGCCCACATGGATCACGATCTCGCCTTTCCAGCCCGATGCACCGCCGCTGCGGCACTGCCAGAGGCGGATGTAGACCGGGTCGCCGTGCCGCCGATCGGTACCCTTCTTGACGCGGGCGTAGCTCGGTGGTTCGCCGGCGATGAAGTCGATCTCGAATCCCAGCACGTCGCAGAAATAGCGGGCGGCACGAGTGACATCGGCCACCGGAAGGACCGGCTGGACACCATGGAACTGGTGGCGCGTGCCCAGGTCCGGAGTCACTCCTTGAGGCGACGCAAGGGCGCCCGGATCGGCATGGCCCGGACCGCTCGGGTCGGCAGGATCGCTCATGGAGCGCCTCGGCGCGCTGCGCGCCGAAGCGCCGCACAACGCTCGCCGATCACCTCGACATCGAGCGCATCCTCGGCATGAGCCATGTAGGTTTCGAGGTCGCGCAGGGCCTGGGCCGTGCTGCCTTGGGCGGCGTGGGCCAGACCGCGGTCGCGGTATTCCGCCCACGCCTGCGGCATCAGCACCACCAGCCTGTTCTGCACCGCGATCGCGCGCGGCCAGTCTTCCTGCGACTGATGCACTTCCTTGAGATTGCGCAGCATGCGGGCGATGATCTCGCGCGGCGTGGCTGGCTGGAGGTAGATGCCCAGCGGGACGTCGAACTCGCCCACCAACCCGTGGCTACGCTTGTACGGTTCCAGGCGCTCGACCAGCTCTTCGCGCGACAGCGAATGACCGGTGAAGGGGTCGAGCACGACCTGGCCCTTGGGCATGGTCACCTTGATCATGAAATGCCCCGGAAAGCTCACGCCGCAGGCATGCAGGTTCAGCCCCTGCGCCAACTCCAGCCACAGCACCGCCAGCGAAATGGGAATCCCGCGCCGGGTACGAAGCACCGCATTCAGATAGCTGTTGTCGGGGTCGTAGTAGTCGTTGACGTTGCCGCCAAAACTCAGGTCGTGAAAGAAGAACTGGTTGAGCACCCGCAGGCGCTGCAGCGGCGCCGCATCTGCGGCAAGTCGTCGGCGCAGGCGGGCGAGCAACTGATCCACATCGCCGAGCACCTGTTGAACATCCAGGTCGGGGTATTCATCTTGCGCCAGGCTGGCGGCGGCCTCCAGCAGGGGAAACTGCTCGTCGCTTTGGACGAGCATGCCGAAATACTCGAGTGCGGTCGGCGCAGAAATACTCAGAGACATGAGGCTTTTTAGTGGAGCCGACCGGGGGCGTCAAGGCGCAGCGGGCATTGACAAGCGCCGCCACGGTGCGCCGCTACTGGCGCAGCATCCGCCGAAGATTCATCCCGGTGGCCAGCAACACACCGAAATAGCTCACGGCCGCGCCGACCAGAAGCGCCGCCAACAGGCCTATGCGCGACAGGGGCCGGGCGCGCAAGGCCACCCAATCGAAATGATGCGCCCCCCAATAGAGCAAGGCGCCCAGCGCCAAGGAAGCCAGCAGTACCCGAGCGATGAACATCGGCCAGCCCGCCAAAGGACGGAACAGCTTCGCGCGCAACAGGCCGAACAGGAGCCACAGCGAATTGACCAGCGCACCGATTCCGATGGACAGCGTCAACGCTGCGTGCTGCAGGTGCGGCACCAGGAAAAAGTTGAGCACCTGGGTCAGGATCAGAACGCACACGGCGATTCGCACCGGCGTTCGCATGTCGTGCTTGGCGTAGTAACCGGGCGCCAGAACCTTGATGGCCACGATGCCCAGCAAACCCACGCCGTAACCCAGCAGCGCTGCCGTTGTGCGAGCAACGTCGCTCGCCTGGTACTGGCCGTAGTGAAAAAGCACGGCGACCAATGGCCCGGCAAACACCAGCAGGGCCACCGCCGCCGGCACGGAAAGCAGCACCACCAGGCGCAGGCCCCAGTCGAGCAATTGCGAATAGCGAGCGTCGTCGCCCTTGGCGCGAGCGCCCGCCAATTGCGGCATCAGCACCACGCCCAGAGCCACCCCAAGCAGCGCTGTAGGAAATTCCATCAGCCGATCTGCATTCGTGACCCACGTGACGCTTCCCGGCGCCAGGTGAGACGCGATCTGCGTGTTGATGAGCAAAGACAACTGCGCCACGCTGACGCCCAGCAAGGCGGGCAACATCAGGCTGGCGACCTTGCGGGTGGTCGGATCCGCCCAGGCCGCGCGCACCGCGCTCAGGCTGGCGCCGATGCGAGGCAGCAATCCCAGGCGACGCAAGGCCGGCAATTGCAGCGCCAGTTGCAAGATCCCGCCCAGCATGACGCCGACGCACTGGGCGTAGATGGGCTCGATGCCCATGCGCCGAAATGCAGGCGCCCCCAACACGATGGAGCCGATCAGGCACAGGTTGAGCAACACCGGCGACGCGGCCGGCACCGCGAACTTCTTCCAGGTGTTGAGCACGCCGCCGGCGAGCGCCACCAGCGACATGAAGCCGATGTAAGGAAACATCCAGCGCGTCATGACGACAGCGGCATCGAAGCCGTGGTCGGTCTGCTTCAGGCCGCTGGCCATCGCCCACACCAGCAGCGGCGCCGCGATCACGCCGGCCACGGAGAGCAGCACCACCGCCCAGGTCAGCAACGTCGCGACGTGATCGATCAGCACCCTCGCACCGCTCTCGCCCTCCTCGGCCTTGCGGGCAGCCAGAACTGGCACGAACGCCTGACTGAAAGCGCCTTCGCCGAATACGCGGCGAAACAGGTTGGGAATGCGGAAGGCGACGTTGAAGGCGTCGGTCAGGGCGCTCACGCCGAACACCGATGCCATGAGAACGTCGCGGATCAACCCGGTGATGCGCGAGGCAAGGGTCAGGAGCGAGACGGTGGAGGCGGACTTGAGCAAAGACACCGCCCGAGTGTAGGGGAGCGCAGGTCACCAGCGCCCGGAAATGCGGTTTGCCCTATAATAGAAGGCTTTGCTGCAACATCCTCAAACACAAGGATCAGATCACCATGGCCACTAAGCCGAAGAAAAAGAACCCACGCCTGGCGTCGGGCCGCAAGCGCGCCCGCCAGGACGTCAAGCTCAACGCCGCGAACTCCTCGCTGCGCTCCAAGTACCGCACCGCCGTCAAGAACGTCGAAAAGGCCGTCGTGGCCGGCGACAAGACGAAGGCTCAAGAACTCTTCGCCAAGGCGCAGAGCATCGTGGACACGATCGCCGACAAGGGCATCTTCCACAAGAACAAGGCTGCTCGCGACAAGAGCCGCCTGGCTGCCAAGGTCAAGACCCTGGCTCAAGCCGCCGCCTGAAGCTCAACTTCCAGGCAACACCCGCCCGGACTGGCTCGCCAGTCCGCCGTTTGAACGGGGTGCGCTGCAGCAAAGAAAACGAAAAAGCCGCCTTCGGGCGGCTTTTTTCATGGGCGATTGTTTGGCGAGATCGCCGGTGCTTTCATCAAACGCGATAGTGTGTGCGTCGCGAAAGCACGCCCGGGCCGAACTGGGCTCAGCGGCGGCTACTTGGTCTTCTGGGCCGGTGCGCCGGCGGCGCCGGCGGGCTGTGCGGCATCGGGCACGAGGCAGGCCTCGGCCACCTGAAGGTTGTTGTCGCGCGCGAAGTTGAGCACGAAATCCCACGCCATGGGTTCGTAGTCGCGCAACGCGCGATTGACCACCACACACTTGATGCCGTTGATCACCGTGGGCACGCACCAGGGGGAATAGCTCAGGTGGCTGCCTGGCTGGGCCCCGCCTGGGCGGAAGGAGCACATCACGCCCGCCAGCCGTTCGGCCCAGTCGCTGGGACGGAAGGTCCGGCCATCTTGCGTGATGCCTTGAATGAAGACTTCTTTGGCGCTGGGAGAAACCATGTTGAGGGGGGAGCTGCAGCCTTGCTGCGGCGCACAAGGATTCTACCCGCGCGCCAGGGATGCGCCGCTGCGCAAGGGCATTGCCGCGGGTCGCCGGCTGCCTCATTGCTGTAATGCGCAATCGTCACGGAACGACGCGGGCCCGGCGCCTAGAATTTGCCTTCATATTCCGTTATCCCAAGCCCTGAATGGAGCCCCGCATGAGCGACACCGCCCAGCCCACTTCGCCCCACGTCATGAACACCTACGGCCGCCTGCCGATCGCGCTGACGCACGGCCAAGGCTGCCGCGTGTGGGACACCACGGGCAAGGTCTACCTCGACGGGTTGGGCGGCATTGCCGTCAACACGCTGGGCCACAACCACCCCGAACTCGTGCCGGCGCTGCAGGATCAGGTGGCCAAGCTGATCCACAGCTCCAACTACTACCACGTGCCCGGCCAGGAAACGCTGGCGGCCAAGCTGGTCGATCTGTCCGGCATGACCAACGCCTTCTTCTGCTGCACGGGCCTTGAAGCGAACGAAGCGGCCCTCAAGCTGGCGCGCAAGTTCGGCCATGACAAGGGCATCGAGCGGCCCGAGATCGTCGTCTACGAAGCCGCCTTCCACGGCCGCAGCATCGCCACCCTGTCGGCGACCGGCAATCCGAAGGTGCAGGCCGGATTCGGTCCGCTGGTGGAAGGCTTCATCCGCGTCCCGCTCAACGACATCGAGGCCTTGAAGAAGGCCACCGAAGGCAACCCCAACGTCGTGGCCGTGTTCTTCGAGACCATCCAGGGCGAAGGCGGGATCCACCCGATGCGCTGGGAATACCTGCGGCAGGTGCGCCAGCTGTGCAACGAGCGCGACTGGCTGATGATGATCGACGAAGTCCAGTGCGGCATGGGCCGCACGGGCAAGTGGTTCGCGCACCAGTGGGCCGGCATCGTGCCCGACGTGATGCCGCTGGCCAAGGGCCTGGGCTCCGGCATGCCCATCGGCGCCGTGGTGGCCGGCCCCCGGGCCGCCCACATCTTCGGGCCCGGCAACCACGGCACCACCTTCGGCGGCAACCCGCTGGCGATGCGCGCAGGCATCGAGACCATCCGCATCATGGAAGAGCACAACCTGCTCGACAACGCGGAGAAGGTCGGCGCCCATCTCAAGAGCACGCTGCAGCATGAACTCGAAGGCGTGGCCGGCGTGAAGGAAGTGCGCGGCCAGGGCCTGATGCTCGGCATCGAGCTCGACCGCCCCTGCGGCGTGATCCTCAACCAGGCGTGCGAGGCCGGCCTGCTGCTCTCGGTCACGGCCGACAGCGTGATCCGCCTGGTGCCGCCGCTGATCCTCACGCAGGCCGAGGCGGACGAGATCGTGGCCATCCTCGTGCCGATCATCAAGCGCTTTCTGGCTTAAATTGCGGTCATGAGCACCAGCGCCCCCTCCATCCGCCACTACCTGCAGTTCTCCGACTTCACGGCGGACGAATACGCCTACCTGTTCGAGCGCGCGGCCATCATCAAGCGCAAGTTCAAGGCCTATGAAAAGCACCAGCCGCTGGTCGATCGCACGCTGGCCATGATCTTCGAGAAGGCATCCACCCGCACGCGGGTCAGCTTCGAGGCCGGCATGTACCAGTTGGGCGGCTCGGTGGTGCACCTGACCACGGGCGACAGCCAGCTGGGCCGGGCAGAGCCCATCGAGGATTCGGCCAAGGTGATCAGCCGCATGGTCGACCTGGTGATGATCCGCACCTTCGAGCAGACCAAGATCGAATCGTTCGCCGCGCACTCGCGCGTGCCCGTCATCAATGGCCTGACCAACGAGTTCCACCCCTGCCAGATCGTGGCGGACATCTTCACCTACATCGAGCATCGCGGCTCGATCAAGGGCAAGACGGTCGCGTGGGTGGGCGACGGCAACAACATGGCCAACACGTGGCTTCAGGCGGCAGAGATCCTGGGCTTCACGGTCCACGTGAGCACGCCAAGCGGCTACGAGGTCGACCAGGACGTGGCCGGCATTCGGTCAAGCGACAGCTACAAGGTCTTCAAGGACCCGATGGAAGCCTGCCGCGGCGCGGACCTCGTCACCACCGACGTCTGGACCAGCATGGGCTACGAAGCCGAGAACGAGGCACGCCGCAAGGCTTTCGCCGACTGGTGCGTGGACGAAGAGATGATGCGCGCCGCCAAGCCAGACGCCCTGTTCATGCACTGCCTGCCCGCACACCGCGGCGAGGAAGTGCAGGCCGAAGTGATCGACGGCCCGCAGTCGGTGGTCTGGGACGAGGCGGAAAACCGCATGCACGCCCAGAAGGCGCTGATGGAGTTCCTGCTGCTGGGCAGGCTTTGATTCAGAACGCCCAGGCGGCCAGCTGGTAGTAGTCGAAACCGCCGCTGCGCCCGCCCAGGCACTGGGCGAAAAAGTCCTCGGTGTGGCGGTACATCGCCAGGTTGTTGGTCCACTTGCGATTGCCGTGGCCGTCGTCCTTGAAGGTGACGAACTCCACCTGCTTGCCGTGCTTTTCCAGCGCGGCCACCATGCGCTGCGACTGGGAATATCGCACTCGCGGATCGTTCACGCCATGCATGATCAGCAGCGGCCCCCTGACGTTCTCGACATGGTGGATGGGCGACTTTGAGTCCAACACTTTGCGCTGCGCCGGATCTGCCGGGTCGCCGATGAAGCGCCGCCACCACGTCAGGCCCATGTCCCAATAGGGCGGCGTTTCCTCATACCAGGTGGCCAGGTCGGCAATGCCCACCACATCGACCGCGCAAGCGAAGACATCGGGCGTGACTGTCGCGCCCAGGAGCGCTGCGTAGCCGCCGTAGCTTGCGCCGTAGATGCCGACGCGCTTCGGATCGGCAACGCCCTCTGCGACGGCCCAGCGCACGCCGTCGATCAGATCGTCGTGCATCCTGCCTGCGAACTCGCCCACCGCCTTGTCGGTGTGCTCGCGGCCGTAGCCACTGGAGCCGCGGTAGTTCACCTGCAGCACCGCGTAGCCGCGATTGGCCAGGAACTGCTGCATGCTGCGGTTCGTGCCTTGATAGGTCCACGAATCCCGGCCCCACGGACCTCCGTGGACCAGCAGAACGGTCGGCAGCGGACGCCCTTGAACGCCCTCCGGCACCGTGAGGTAGCCATGAATGCGCAGACCATCCCGCGCCGCATAGGTGATCGGCCGCGTCGCGGAGAGCGATGACGCAAACCCGCCGGTATTGCTCTGGCCCAGCAATTGAGGCGCGGCGCCTACACCGGGCAGCAGGAAGTACTTCCACCCCTTGTCGGTGCCGACGCTGACCGTCATGACCTGCCCGTCCTGCGACATGCTGGTGACGTTCACCGAAGCAGGTCCCTCGCCCCGCAGCGCCTCGAGCCGCGCCGCCAACGCAGCGTCGAAGAACTTGGCCTTGGGATACCCCGGCATCGACTGCGCCATGAGCGGCACCCCGCCATTTGGGCTGATGAGGACCGAATCGATGTCCACGTCCGGATCGTCGTAGATCACTTCCTCGCGGCCGGACTCCAGATCGATGCGCACCAGGGCCCGCTTGTCTCGGCCACGATTGGAAATGGCCAACGCAGAATTGCCGCCAGGCAGGTGGTCGACGATCCACCAACCCTCGTCCAAGCGCCAGCGCATCGTCGTGCGCCATTCGTCGCCCTGGGGCAACTGAAGATAGCGCTCGGCGCCATCGAAGACCGTACGCGTGCGAAGCCGGCCCTGCCGGTCGACCGACCAATTGGGCACGTTGCCAGGATTGAGCGCGGCGAGCTCGCGCTTGCCCGACGCGGCGTCGATCCGGTAGAGATCGAACACCTTCTTGTCGCGCTGGTTGGTTGCCACCAGCAGTTCGGAGGTGCCTTCGACGCGCCGAATGATGCTTGACTTTGTGCCGGCGAATGGCGTCAGGTCCGACGGCGCCGAGTCGGTGCGACTCACGTCGACCGCGAAAACATGCGTGTTCTCGTCCCCGGTGGCATCCACCGGAAGAAACAGGAAGCGGCTGTCGCCCGACCAGACGATGGCATCGGCGCGAATCGAGATGGCGCGCATCTGTCCGCTGGCCAGGTTCCTGACCCACACGGCGGGCTTCAAGGCATCGACGCCTTTCCAGGCCAGGGACTTGCCGTCCGGCGATATCCGGTAAACGCTGGTGCCGTCCAGGTTGGCGACGAAGTCACGCACGGCAATCAAGGGCGGCAACGCCTCGTCCTGCAAGGCGGGGTGGGTCGGCGCCAGCGCGCACCCACCCAACGCAACCACGAAGCCGAGGACCAACACTCTCATGGTCATGAATCGCACGGGCACTCCTCCTTGTTTGAGTAGGCGCCATTGTGCGAAGGCAAACCTTTGGCTTTCCCAAAGGTCGCGCCTTCAAAATGCGCGCATGCACCTTTTGCTGATCGAGGACGACCTGGAACTGGGCCGAGCGCTGCATGCGGCGCTCAAGGTCGAACACTTCACGACCGAATGGGTGCGGCTCGCCAAGGACGCCCCCCACACGATCGACGGCGCCAGGGTCGATGCCGTGCTGCTGGACCTCACGCTTCCCGACGGCAGTGGCATGGACCTGCTTCGCCGTTGGCGCCGGGCCGGCGTGAAGGTGCCGATCATCGTGATCACCGCGCGTTCGGCACTGGACGACCGTCTGGCCGGTCTGGACAACGGCGCGGACGACTTCGTCATCAAGCCCTTCGAGACGGCCGAGCTGGTTTCGCGCATCCGCGCCGTCGTGCGCCGAAGCGCGCGGCAAGCCAGCGCGCGCTGGACCGTGGGCGCACTCGAAATCGAACCAGGGCGCCGCGAAGCATGGCTGGACGGTCAAGCCTTGTCGCTGTCGCCGCGCGAATTTCAGCTCGTCATGGAACTGGCTCGCGAGCCCGGGTCGGTCGTTGCCAAGGACGTTCTGTCCATGCGGCTGGAGCCACTCGGCGAGCCGGTGGACTTTGCCGCCATCGAGGTGCACGTGTCCAACCTTCGCAAGAAGATCGGCGCACAGCGCGTGCGGACCGTTCGCGGCATCGGCTACCTGCTCGAGCCATGAATCGCGCGCGCGACCTCTGGCGCCGGATGGCCGAGCCGTCGCTGGTGCGCCGCAGCACGTTGGCGATGATTCCGGTTTTCTTGGTGATCTGGCTGACCCTGCTGGGCTATGTCTACTGGGACAACCGCACCTACCTGGCCGAGGCGCCGGGTTTGAAGAGCTACGGCGATTCGCTGCTCACGGCCGTGGACGACCTGCCCGAAGAAGCCGAAGCGCGCGCTTTCATTGCGGCGACGCTGCGCTCCACCAACCTCCGGCGCAAGGACGATCGCCGCCTGAGCGGCTCGTTGTCCTTTGAGCTGGCGCGGGCGAACGGCGGCATCGCCGTCTTCACCTCGCCAGGCTGGCGCTGGGAGGAAGGCGAAGCCACCACACGCCCCGAGATCACCACGACGCAGCAGCATTGGCGCTACGACAAGACCCGAGGGGAATGGCGCCTGCGCATCCTGAATCCGCGCCGCACCCACCAGGCCTTCCTGAGCTACAACGCGCGCGGCCTCGTGCCATACCTGTTGATCGCGCTCCCACTGGTGATGCTGGCGATCGCGCTCACGATGCGACGCAGCCTGCGGCCTCTCAGCCAGTTGGCGCAGCGCATCGACGCCCGCTCGGCCGATGACCTCCGCCCCGTCGGCATCCAGACGCGCCACCACGAACTCGCGCCACTGGTGCAAGCGCTCGACGCGCTCCTGCTGCGCCTTCGCGCCACGGTGGAACGCGAGCGCGCCTTCGTGCAAGACGCCGCGCATGAAATGCGCACGCCGTTGGCGGTCATCGGCGCGCAAGCACATGTGCTGGCACGCTCGAACGATTCCGCTGCACGCGCCGAAGCCGGACAGCACCTCGACCAGGCCATCGCCCGCGCGGCACACCTGTCGAACCAGCTGCTGACCCTGGCCGCGCTCGACGGCGCGCAGGATCGCCAAGCTCGAACGCTCGACTTGGCCAGCTGGCTTCGGGATGCTTTGGCACGCAGCGCGTCCGCCGCTGCCGCCAGGGGTATCGATCTCGAATTGGACAGCCCCGACGCGCTATCGCGAAACGTCGACCTCCCGGCCTTCGATTCGATCCTCCAGAACCTGCTCGAGAACGCCGTGCGTCACGGACGCCAAGGCGGACGGGTGCTCGTCAGACTGCTGCCCAATGGCCCCAACGGGTGGCGCCTGTCGGTCCAGGATGACGGCGCCGGCGTTGCTCAGGCCGACCGCCCGCACCTCTTCGAGCGCTTCTTCCGCAGCCCAACCGTGCAGGCTTCTGGCACTGGCCTGGGCCTTGCGATCGTGCGCCAGGCGGCCCAGCGCATGGGCGGAAGCGCCAGCCTGATCGAAGGCCTTGCCGGGCGCGGCCTTGGCGTTCTGGTGGAAACTTCGGGTCCCGCCGAAGCGCCTCGAGCATGACCACGCCCGCCACCAACCCCTGCCAAAGCTGCGGCGCCTGCTGCGCGAGCTATCGCGTCGACTTCAGCGTCTTCGAACTCGACGACCGGGGCGGCCGCGTGCCCGGCGGGCTGGCGGTCGATGTGAACGACACCATCGCCCGCATGCGTGGCACCGACCATGCGCGACCCCGCTGCGCAGCGCTCACCGGGCGGATTGGCGAGAAGGTGGCCTGCGGCATCTACGAATGGCGCCCGAACCCCTGCCACGAACTGCAGGCCGGCAGCGATGCCTGCGAGCGCGCTCGGGCCCGCCATGGCCTGCCGGCGCTGGGTGACGCCATCCGCTTGCTCTGACGGCCGCGCTGCCCGCCCTACCCTGCAGCAATTGGATGCGCAGACGTTGGAAATAACCGACACCACAGTGTTTCTGCCGGCGCTACCTTAGCGCCATGCCCCATCAACACCCATCGCCACGCATCTGGGACATCTCGCCCCCGGTGCATGAAGGCGCGCCGGTGTTCCCCGGCGACACGCCCTACCGGCAACGCTGGGCGGCCGCCATCGGCCCCGGCTGCCCCGTCAACGTCAGCGAGATCACGCTCTCGCCGCACGTCGGCGCGCATGCCGACGCACCGCTGCACTACGACGCCGGCGGCGACACCATCGGCACCGTCAGCCTCGTGCCCTTTCTCGGGCCCTGCCGCGTGATCCATGCGATCGACTGCGGGCCGCTGATTGAATGGCGCCACATCGAACACGCCCTGGCCGAGTTGCCGCCCCGCGTGCTCGTGCGCACCTACCGCGCCATGCCCGTCGACCGCTGGGACGGCCAGCTCAGCGCCTATGCCCCCGCCACCATCGAACGCCTGGCCGACCTCGGCGTGCAGCTGGTGGGCATCGACACCGCCAGCATCGACCCGGCCGACAGCAAGACGCTCGACAGCCACCAGGTGATCCGCCGCCGAGGCCTGCGCGTGCTCGAGAACCTCGTGCTCGACGACGTGGCCGAAGGCGACTACGAACTCATCGCCCTGCCGCTCAAGCTGACGACGGCAGACGCTTCCCCCGTGCGCGCCATCCTGCGCGAACTCTCCTTCCAGTGACATGACTCTCGACGACTGCAAGTGCCTCGATGCACAAGACCCGCTCGCGCCGCTGCGCGATCAATTCACCCTGCCCGACGGCGTGATCTATCTCGACGGCAACTCGCTGGGCGTGCTGCCGAGCGCCGCGCCCGCACGCATCGCCGAAGCAGTGAGCCACGAATGGGGCCAAGGCCTCATCCGCTCGTGGAACAGCGCCGGCTGGTTCGACCTGCCCCAGCGCCTGGGCGACAAGGTCGGCCGCCTGATCGGCGCCGCACCCGGCGAAGTGGTGTGCACCGACAGCACATCCATCAACCTCTACAAGGTGCTCTTTGCCGCCATCGCGCAGGCCAAGGCCGACCCCAAGCGCCGGCTCGTGGTCAGCGAGCGCAGCAATTTCCCGACCGACCTGTACATCGCCGAATCGCTGTGCGAAAGCCATGGCCTGCAGTTGAAGCTGATCGACGCCAGCGACCTGCCTGGCGTGCTGACGGAAGAAGTGGCCGTGCTCATGCTCACCCACGTCAACTACCGCACGGGCGCCATGCACGACATGACGGCCATTACCGCCGCGGCGCACGCTGCAGGCGCATTGACCGTGTGGGACCTGGCACACAGCGCCGGCGCAGTGCCGGTGGCCCTCAACGAAAGCAATGCCGACTTCGCCATCGGCTGCGGCTACAAGTACCTCAACGGCGGCCCGGGCGCACCGGCTTTCGTGTGGGTGCACACGCGGCATGCGGGCCAGTTCCGCCAGCCGCTGTCGGGCTGGTGGGGCCATGCGGCTCCCTTCGAGTTCACGCCGCACTACCGCCCCGCGCCGGGCGTTGGCCGCTACCTGTGCGGCACGCAGCCGATCCTGTCGCTCACTGGGCTGGAATGCGGCCTCGACACCGTGCTCGCGGCCGAACCTCTTGGCGGCATGACGGCGCTGCGCAAGAAGTCGCTGGCGCTCACCGATGCGTTCATCAACTTGACCGAGCAACGTTGCCCGGGCCTGTTCAACCTGGTCACGCCGCGCGAACACGCACAGCGCGGCTCGCAGGTATGCCTGTCGCTGGCCGACCAGCGCACGCCCACCCAGGCCTATGCCATCGTCCAGGCGCTGATCGCACGCGGCGTGATCGGCGACTACCGCGGCGGCGACGAACAGATGCCCGACATCCTGCGCTTCGGCTTCACGCCGCTGTACCTGGGCTTCGAGGACGTGTGGAACGCCGTCGAGCATCTGGTGCAGGTCATGACGCTCGAAGAGTGGCGCAAGAGCGAGTTCAACCAGATCAACGCCGTCACATGACCACGAGCAACGACAAGAGCGCCACCGAGCGCATCGTGGAAGAAGAAAAGGCCAAGCTCGACTTCAGCACGTCGATGAGCTATGGCGACTACCTGCATCTGGACCAGGTGCTGAGCGCACAGCATCCGCTCTCGCCGGCGCATGACGAGATGCTCTTCATCGTCCAGCACCAGACCAGCGAGCTGTGGATGAAGCTGATGGTGCACGAGCTGCGCGCCGCCATCGGCTGCATCCGCGAAGACCGGCTGCCGGATGCTTTCAAGATGCTGGCGCGAGTGAGCCGCATCATGGAGCAACTGGTCGGCGCCTGGTCGGTCCTCGCGACGATGACGCCGCCGGAATACACCGCCATGCGGCCCTACCTGGCCAGCTCCAGCGGCTTCCAGAGTGCGCAGTACCGCTGCATCGAGTTCATGCTGGGCAACAAGAACGCGGCCATGCTCAAGCCCCATGCGCACCGGCCCGACCTGCTGGAGATGGTCGAGGCCGCCTGGCGCGCGCCATCGCTCTACGACGAAGCGCTGCGCCTGATCGCGCGCAACGGCATCGAGGTGCCGGCCGGCTACCTGCAGCGCGACTGGACCCAACCCTACGTGGCCAGCGACGGCGTCGAAGCCGCATGGCTGACCGTGTACCGCGACCCGAAGGCACACTGGGACCTCTACCAACTGGGCGAGAAGCTCACCGACATCGAAGACGCGTTTCGCCTCTGGCGCTTCCGCCACGTCACCACGGTGGAACGCGTGATCGGCTTCAAGCGCGGCACAGGCGGCACAGGCGGCGTGAGCTACCTGCGCAAGATGCTCGACGTGGTGCTGTTCCCCGAGATCTGGAAGCTGCGTACCGACTTGTAGGCCGCAAGGATGGTGTTCATATCACGCCGTCCTTCTTCATGTGCTCGATCAGGACCTTGTCGACCGCATGCGGCTGCGAGCCGACTTTGGATCCTGAAGCTCCCATAGCGGACGTTCCTGCTTGCTGACTAGCGCAGCGTTTGATGTCCGAGGCGGCGAGACACCTCCACACCGCATTCCTTTGCAGCTTTGGCCTGCACGCCTGTCCAACTCGTGTCGAACGACCGGGACCGGCCCATCAGCGTGATGCCAAGCACGATGTTCCCTGAATAGTCGAACACTGGTGCCGCGAATGAGCAGACGCCCGGCGTCGGATTGTTCACGGAGCGGGACACACCGTGCTTGCGAACCTCGTTGACCATGGTCTGAAGCTCTTCTCGGTCGATCGGCGTGGCGATGTCAGGTCCCAGTCGGCGTTCATCTTCGAGCAGTGATTCTTCAATGAGCTTGGCCGGCAGGTACGCCGCGAACAGCCGGCCTGTCGCTGTTCCCGCCAGCGACATGACGGTTCCGGTGCGGATGTTGGTGTGCAACGGGTAGATCGCATCGAACAAGAACACGATGGTCGGACCCTGATTTCCCCACACCGACAACGCAACGCTGTGGCCGGTTTCCCGAGCCAGGTTCTCGGCAAACGGCGTAGCTTCACGCACGGGATTGAGCATCCTCAGCGTCACCAGTCCCAACTGCATCGCGGTTGGACCCAGCCAGTAGTAGCCGGTCGACGCCTCCTGCGTCACCAGCCCCAGCTTGCCGAAGCTGACCAGGTATGGGTGAGCCTTCCCCGGAGCCATGTCGGCGGCCTTCGCCAGATCTCTGAGAGGCAAAGGGCGGCCTTGAGCCCCCAGCGCGAGAAGCAATTGACCACCCGCTTCAATCGATTGAATGCCGCGCCGCTCCTTTTCAGAACCAGCGTCTCCCGTTTCAGCTTCGAGTGCGCTCATGCGTGTCTCCTAACTTTTTGATTCTAACTACATCATTAGTGTAGGGTAAACCATTAGCATAGATCAGATTCGTTAGCACAATACTAACGCTACTGGGCCGGCAGATGCGGCCCCCATCTCAAGGAGTGCAGGTCAATGAGCAAGCAGGAAACCGAATACGACGTGCTGGTGGTGGGCACCGGGGCGTCCGGAATGTCAGCTGCAGTCACCGCCGCCTACGAGGGCTTGAAGGTGCTGGTCGTGGACAAGGCGTCTCTGTACGGGGGCACGACCGCGCGGTCTGGCGGCTGGCTATGGATTCCCAACACCAAGCTGGCCAAGGCCCAGGGCATCAATGAGCCAGCCGGCGCCGCACGCGCTTACCTGGAGCATGAAGCGACCACGCATTTCGACCCGGCCCGCGTCGATGCATTCCTGGAAAACGGCCCCAAGGCCATCGACTTCTTCACCAGCAAGACCTGCGTGCAGTTCGAAATGCCGCCGGTCTTTCCGGACTACCACGCGGAAGCGCCCGGGGGGCAACCCGGCGGTCGCTCGATGGTCACCGCCCCTTTTGACGCGCGAGAACTCGGCGACCGCGTCAAGAAGCTGGCCCCGCCCGTTCCCGAGCTCACCGTCTTCGGAATGATGCTGGGCTCCGGCAAGGAGCTGTGGCATTTCCTTCGCGCGTTCAAGTCTTTCGAATCCTTCTGGTACGTCGCAAAGCGATTTGGCGGACACCTGCTGGACGTCGTCCGCCACGGCCGCGGCATGACGCTCACCAATGGCAACGCCTTGGCTGGACGGCTTGCCAAGGCTGGCATGGATCTGAATGTCTCGGTCTGGCTCGACTCGCCGGTCAAGAAGCTCATCGTGGAGAACGACGTCGTTGTTGGCGCAACCGTCGTTCACGAAGGAGCACCCATCGAAGTGCGCGTTCGCAAGGGCGTGGTGCTGGCCTGTGGCGGGTTTCCGTACGACATCGAGCGCCGCAAGCAACTGTTCCCGCACGCCCCGACCGGCCATGAGCACTTCACCCCGTCGCCCGCGCTCAATACCGGCGACGGCCTGCGCTTGGGCGAATCGGTAGGCGGATGGGTCGATCCCACCATCCCGAACGCAGCAGCCTGGTGCCCGACATCGGTCACGAAGCGGGCCGACGGCTCGGAGGGCGTGATGCCCCACTTCATCGACCGTGCGAAGCCTGGTGTCATTGCAGTCACCCCGCGCGGTCATCGCTTCACGAACGAAGCGCTGTCGTACCACGACTTCATCCAGGACCTCGTGAAAGCCTGCGCCGGTCTGAACGAAGTGACGTGCTGGCTCATCTGCGACCACAAGCATCTGCGCGAATACGGCCTGGGCGCCGTCGCTCCCTTCCCTCTGCCCATTGGCAAGTACCTGCGTAGCGGCTACCTCAAGCGCGGCCAGACGCTGCAAGAACTGGCCAAGTCGATTGGCGTTTCCTACGTCGCGCTGCAAGAGGAAGTGCAGTCGTTCAATCGCGATGCCGCCTCGGGGAAAGACTCCAAGTTCAGCAAGGGCAGCACGGCCTACAACCGCTTTCAAGGTGACTCGCTGGTCAGCCCCAATCCTTGCATGGCCCCGATTCAGCAGGGACCGTTCTACGCCATCAAGGTGGTCGTCGGCGAAATCGGGACGTTTGCCGGGCTGGCGACCAATGAGCACTGCCAGGTGCTGACGCAAGACCGCCAGCCCATCCCCGGCCTGTATGCCGTCGGGAATGACGCCGCCAGCATCATGGGCGGGAACTACCCGGGCGCGGGCATCACTCTGGGCCCCGCGCTCACCTTCGGCTACGTCGTGGGCCAGACCCTCGCCAAGCAACCCGCTCTTTCGAGCATCTCCGCAATTCAAGCGCCGCAACGCCAACACGCCCGCGCCGCGTGATGCGGACACCGGCAAGCGAGGAAAGACAGATGGAAATCACCGAACAGATGGCTCCGCAAGTACTGAGTGGACGCATTGCATTGGTCACCGGTGCTGGTCAAGGCAACGGGAAGGCCATTGCGAAGGGATTGGCCAAAGCCGGCGCAACGGTCATCGTCACCGACCTCAACGAGGCCAACGCGAAGTCGGCCGCCGCTGAAATCAATGAGGTTGGCGGCAAGGCCTATGCGTACAAGCTTGATGTCACGTCTCGCGACGAATGCGAAGCACTCGCCCTGGTTACCGCAACCGAAGTCGGCAACGTAGGCATCCTTGTCAACAACGCCGGAATCATCATCCGCGAGGGCATGGACAGCCCGAAGGTGGCTTCGAACCTCCAGAAGACCCTGGACGTGAATGTCATGGGCACCTTCCATCCGACCCATTCGTGGCTCAGTGCGCTGCGGAAAACGAAGGGCGTCATCATCAACGTTGGCTCCATTGCCTCGACCACTGGCATTGCCAATGTCGTTGGCTACTCGCCTTCCAAGGGTGCCGTGAAGATGCTGACCCAAGCCTTGGCGGTCGAGTTGGCCAAGGATGGAATTCGCGTCAATGCAATTGCACCTGGGGTCATCGAGACACCCATGACCTCCTACACCCGGGAAGCCCCTGAGCGCCTGGACAAATTCATGATGCGCACGCCCATGGCGCGCGTCGGACAGCCTGAAGAGCTCATCGGCCCTGTGGTGTTCCTTGCCTCTGACATGGCGAGCTACATCACCGGCGTCACGCTCCCCATCGATGGTGGCTTCCTGGCCTGAAGCAGAAGCGAGCCTTCCTTAGTCCGCAACCCCGAACTCGAAGAGTTCAACAACATCTCAACTGGAGACAACAATGAGCATTCCTTCGTTCTTCAAGCGCGCCATCCTGGCCGCCAGCCTGGTGGCCGCAGCGGCCGCGAGCGCTCAAGTCAAGGTGGGCTACAACGGCGACTTGTCTGCTTCGCCTTCGGCACAGAGCGGGCAGGCGGCAGTCCTGGGCATGGAAGCGGCAATTGCCGACATCAACGCCAACGGCGGCCTTCTGGGGAAGAAGCTGGAGCTGGTAACGCGCGATGACACTTCGGCGCCGCCCAAGTCGATTCAGAACATGAGCGAACTCATCGACAGTGAAAAGGTTGCCGCGGTGTTCGGTCCGACAAACTCTGGCAACGCCATGGCCTGGAAGCACATCGCAAACCAGAAGAAGGTTCCGGTAATCGGCAATGTCAGTTCCGGCACCGACATCACCAAGCCCATGAGCCCGGGTGCGGACAACTACATGTTCCGCGTTTCGATGGTCGACCGCGAGCAGATCGCCGCTCTGATGGCCTACGTCAAGAAGAACACCGAGAAGTCGAAGGTCGTGGGCCTGATGGTCGAAACGACAGGCTACGGCCAGGGTGGTCTGAAGGACATGGAAGAAATTGCCAAGCTGCAGGACATCAAAATTGCAGCAACTGAGAAGTTCGGCGTGGGCGACACGGACATGACCTCTCAATTGAGCAAGATGAAGTCTGCTGGTGTGGATACCGTCGTCGTGTGGGCGCAGGGCACCCCCATCGCCCAGCTGGTTCGCAGCATGGAGAAGATCAACTACTTCCCGCTTGTGCTGAGCTCCTGGGCAGCCGACAACATCACGTTCTACGATGCCGCGGGCAAGACGCTGGCCGAAAAGCCGATCTTCATGCGCACTGTCAGTGAATCGAAGACCCCGGCTCAGCAGACGCTCTACGACCGCGTCGGCGCCAAGCTGAAGGCGCCGGGTTCGTTTTCCTTTGCCCTGCACGGCTATGACTCCATCCTGCTGTACGCCGCTGCGGTCAAGCAGGCCAACAGCTTCGACGGCAACGCCGTGCGCCTGGCACTCGAAGACCTGAAGACCCCTGTCCAGGGCGTTCTGAAGACGTACGACAAGCCGTTCAGCAAGACCAAGCACGAAGCCTTGACGGCCGAAGACCTGGTCTGGATTCGTTGGAAGGACGGCAAGCTGCTTCCCTACACCGACCCTATCGTCAGCTCGCTGAAGACGGCTGACTTCAAGCAATAACGCACTCGGCATAAGCGGAGCCGCATTCCGCGGCTTTGGCATTCATCTCGGAGGCAATCATGGTAGAGGCGCTCTTACAAGCGATTCTCAGCGGCTTGGCCGTGGGCGGAGCCTACGCGCTGGTGGCTCTGGGCTTCAGCATCACTTTCACGACGACCAAAACGCTGAACTTCTCACACGGCGAGTTCGTGTCGGCCGGTGCATTCATTGGCATGAGCGCTCTCTTCCTGGTTCTCGGCCTCCCGGTCAGTTCAACGACTTTCGGTTCGGCCCTTCCGGGTTCCGGCGCTCAACTGCTCGCCCTGGCCGCAGCACTTGGCGTCATGGGACTGCTGGGCTGGGTCCTGTATCTCGTGGGCGTCCGCCCATTCGCCGGCCGCCCCGGCATGGCCTGGGTCATGAGCACGCTGGGCTTTGGAGTCATCCTGCAGAGCATTGGCCTGGCGATCTGGGGCCCCAAGCCGGTGGTCGTGCCGGGCCCGGTCGGCGACGAGGTCATCCGCATCATGGGCGTTGGGGTTCGACCGCAGGAGCTGCTGACCCTTGCGGTGGCCATCGTCATCATGATCGTGTTCGACTGGGTCATGAATCGCACCATGGTCGGCAAGGCAATGCGTGCTGTGGCTGCCAACGGAAACGTCGCCAGCCTGATGGGCATCAACACGAACGCCGTGATGATCGGCGCATTCATTGTCAGTTCCGCACTCGCCGGTCTTTCTGGCTTCCTGCTTGCTCCCATCGCACAAGCATCGCTCTTCATGGGATTGACGGTGGGGCTCAAGGGCTTCTCCGGCGCAATGATTGGTGGGCTGAGCAATCCGCGTGGCTGCGTCATTGGCGGCTTTGCACTGGGGGTACTCGAATCCCTGGTGAACCTATGGTCGGCGCAATGGCGTGAAGTTGCAGTGTTCGCACTCGTCATTCTGGTCTTGGCCTTTCGGCCGACCGGCCTCTTCGGCAAGCCCATGGTGGAAAAGGTATGAAGCGCGGTCAACACTTCGTCGGCGTAGCGCTTGCCGCTGCTGCCGTCATCGGCGCCACTTCCCTGTTTGGCAACGACTACTACTTCCGCATCATCTTCATGATGTGCGTCTACTACATGTGCGCGGCCGGCATGAACGTGCTGGTCGGCTTTGCCGGTCAGAAGTCTCTGGGGCAGGCCGGCCTGTTCGCTGCGGGAGCCTATTCGGTGGCCCTGCTGACGAGCAGGACGGACATCAGCCCCTGGCTTGCACTGGTCGCCGCGGCTGCAATCTCCGGGGTGTGCGGCGTCCTTATTGCGCTGCCGTCGCTGCGCGTCAAGGGCCCGTATCTGGCCATGGTGACGCTGGCATTCGGCATCGTGGTGGAGAAGCTCGTTGGCGAATGGACGGACGTTTTCGGCGGCGCGCAAGGCATCTACGGCATCCGCCCCATCACCTGGAACGGGCAGCCACTGACGACGCAACAGTGGGTCTGGTTTGGTGTGGTGCTGTGCGCCGTGACTCATCTGCTCCTTCGCAACCTGTTGAACGGGCGCTTCGGCCGCGCTTTGCTCTCCTTGCAGGCCGATGAGATTGCATCCGCGTCAGTGGGTGTGCGTGTCTACCGCGCGAAGGTCATTGCCTTCGTCGTCGCCGCCGTGACCTGCGGGATTGCAGGGGCGCTCGTCGCGCAGCAGAACCAGTACATCAACTCGGACTTCATTACCTTTCACCTCTCGATCTTCATTCTGCTTCTGGTCCTCTTCGGTGGGTCGGGCTCCATGTACGGCCCACTGGTGGGAACCATCGTCCTGACCTCCATCGACGCTGCCTTGGCTCGCTGGCCGTCGGCGCAGCACTTCCTGTATGGCTTCCTGCTGCTGTTTGCCTTGTACGTGATGCCCAACGGCGTGACGGGCGTCCTGAACTCGTTGTTCAAGCGCCGAGCGAAGGTCGTGCCCGCCAAGGCGGCAACCCAATCCAAGCCCACGCGCATCGGCCCTGATGCCAGTGGCGACTTGCTCGAGGTGGAAGGCGTCACCAAGGCATATGGCGGTGTCAAGCCTGCGCAGGACGTGTCGTTTCGTCTGAAGCGAGGCCACATCCACGCTCTCATTGGTCCCAACGGCGCCGGCAAGAGCACGATGATCAACATGTTGACGGGCGTGGTGAAGCCCTCCTCCGGGTCCATCAAGTTCCTGGGCGAAGAGATATCGGACACGCCCGCTCACCAGATCTGCCGCATGGGCATGGGCCGCACATTCCAGAACTTGCGCTTGTTCTCCGAACTTTCGGTCCTGGACAACGTCATGCTCGGCCGCCATACACGCATGACCAATGGCTTCCTGCCGTCTCTGATGGCCATGCCCGGCGCGACGAAGCAGGAAGTCATCACCCGGGACCGAGCGCTCCAACTGCTGGAGTTGGTCGACTTGGCCCACCTCGCGCACCAGCCGGCAGGAAGCCTTCCCTATGGCTTGCAGCGGCGCGCCGAACTGGCACGCGCGCTTGCCACCGAACCTCAACTGCTCCTGCTGGACGAACCTGCGGCCGGTCTGAACCCGCAAGAGACCGCCGAACTGGGTCAGCTCTTGCTGCGAATCGGCAAATGCGGTGTGAGCATCCTGATGGTGGAACACCACATGGACTTGGTCATGTCGGTGTCCGACCACGTCATCGTGCTCGACTACGGCATCAAGATCGCCGAGGGCAAGCCTGTGGATGTGCAGTGCAACCCGCGTGTTGTCGAGGCGTACCTCGGCGTCGATGAAGAGGCCGAGCCTGTCGAGGCGCTGGTCGCTGCTTGAGGACATTGCCATGTTGAAACTCGAATCCGTCAAGGTGTCCTACGGCGCGATTGAAGCCGTGAAGGGCGTGAGCCTCGAAGTTCGCAAAGGCGAAGTGGTGACGATCATCGGCGCCAACGGTGCTGGCAAGAGCACGCTGCTCAAGAGCATCGTCGGCCTCGAGCCCGTCAAGGATGGCAAGGTCTACATCGACGGCAAGGACTGCACCTATGTCGCGCCGCACAAGCGCGTCGGCCTGGGTGTGGCGATGTCGCCGGAGGGCCGTGGGGTTTTCGCCGACCAGACGGTACGCGAGAACCTCATGCTGGGCGCCTACTCCCGCAAGAGCGACCCGCGGGCCATCGAAGAGGCCATCGAAAGGGAGTTCAAGCGATTTCCCCGTCTGAAGGAACGCCAGCACCAGCTGTCGGGCACGCTCTCTGGTGGAGAGCAGCAGATGCTCGCCATTGCACGGGCATTGATGAGCGAGCCAAGGCTGCTGCTTTTGGACGAGCCTTCGCTCGGCCTGGCGCCGCTCATCATCAAGGACATCTTTGAGGCCATACGGCAACTGCGTCACTCGGGCCTCACCATCCTGCTCGTGGAGCAGATGGCAAAGCAAGCGCTGGGCGTCGCCGACCGCGCCTATGTCTTGGAGACGGGGCTCATCACCCTCGAAGGCTCTGGGAAGCAGCTTCTCAACGACCCGAAGGTCAAAGCGGCCTACCTGGGCGCGCATTGAGCCTTTCCGCTTTTTATTCGACACACCCCAAGGAGGTCCCATGACCGAAAAGAAGTTCGCAAGCCACGCCGACACCGAAGAAAAGAAAGTCACGTTTAGTCAGATCTCCGAGCACGCTTGGGCCTACACCGCCGAGGGCGACCCGAACACCGGGATCATCATTGGCGACGATGCCGTGCTGGTAGCAGACACCCAGGCAACTCCTGCGATGGCTGCCGACGTGATTCGCCGCATTCGCGAGGTGACCGACAAGCCGATCAAGTACGTGGTGCTCACGCATTACCACGCTGTCCGCGTACTGGGTGCCAGTGCTTACAAGCCGCAGGAGATCATCTCGAGCCAGGACACCTACGACCTCATCGTCGAGCGTGGCGAGCAGGACAAGGCCAGCGAGATCGGGCGCTTCCCGCGCCTGTTCAGCAATGTGGAGACCGTACCGCCCGGCATGACCTGGCCCACCATGACCTTCACAGGCAAGATGACCCTTTGGCTTGGCAAGCTGGAAGTTCAACTGCTGCAGGTTGGTCGCGGCCATACCAAGGGCGACACCATCGTGTGGCTGCCGGGCGAAGGCGCGCTGCTTTCAGGCGATCTGGTTGAGTTCGGCGCCACCCCCTATGCCGGCGATGCGTATTTCAAGGACTGGCCGCAGACGCTGAACAACCTGGCTGCTCTCAAGCCCAAGGCGCTGGTTCCGGGCCGCGGAGCAGCGCTGACCACCCCCGAAGACGTGGCCAAGGGCCTGAGCGAGACGCGCGACTTCATTGCGGACGTGTACTCGAATGTGCAAAAGGGCGTGGCCGCTGGCAAGGACCTGAACGCCGTCTACAAGGAAACCTTCGCTGCGCTGAAGCCGAAGTATGGCCACTGGGTCATCTTCGACCACTGCATGCCCTTCGACGTGACCCGTTGCTACGACGAGGCGACACAGTACACCGACCCGCGCATCTGGACCGCCGAACGCGATCTGGAGATGTGGAAGACGCTCGAAGGTTGACTCAAGGTTCGCGCGACTGCTTGAACTGCCCTAAACAACGGCCAAGAGCGCGCGCGCGTGGAGAAGGCATGCAGAAGTCGGAGCTCGTTTCCTCAACGGATTGGTCGGCGAAGCTCTGGCTGGTGAGCTGCTGCGCGTTCACGAGCATGGCCTCGATGCGCATCTGCGACGCAATGCTCCCCGCGCTTGCCCAGGAGTTCACTGCGTCCGCAGGAGAAGCAGCCAGAGCCATCTCCGCATTCGCGTTGGCGTATGGGCTTCTCCAGCTCTTCTACGGGCCACTGGGCGACCGTTACGGCAAGGTCAGGGTCATTGGCATGACTACCTTGGCATGCACGGTTGGCAGTGCCTTGGCCGCCGCGTCCACCCGTCTCGAATGGCTCGTCGCGAGCCGCGCCCTTTCCGGCGCCGCCGCAGCTGGAATCATCCCGCTTGCCATGGCCTGGATTGGTGACAGCGTCAGGTATGAAGACCGCCAGGCCGTCCTCGCGCAACTTCTTGGAGCGACCGTCTTCGGGATGATTGCCGGGCAATGGGCAGGTGGGCTTCTCGCCGACATCCTCGGATGGCGCTCTGCGTTTGTCGCGCTGGCAGTCATCTTTGCGGCCAGCGGAGCCCTGCTCGTTGTCCGCGGCGTGTCCGAGCCAGTACAAAGGAATAGCTCTCAGATTGGCCTGCTTCAGGGCATTCGGTCGGTTGTCGGCTCGCGCTGGCCGAAGATTGTGCTCATGGTCACGGCCATTGAGGGGGCTCTGGCCATCAGCGCGCTCGCGTTCATTCCTAGCGACCTTCACCTTCGCTTTGGGCTCTCGATGCCGGCCGCCGGAGGCTTGGTCGCGCTCTACGGAGTCGGGGGACTCGCTTACGCCCGCACCGCGCGGCAGATGCTGCGGCGTTGGGGTGAGGCGGGCCTTGCACGAATTGGCGGCGTTGGAACTGCAGTGGCTTTCGGCACGATGGCAGCCACCCCGAACTGGTACTTCGTTCCGCCCGCATGCTTCCTGGCTGGCTTTGGTTTCTATGCGCTGCACAACACGCTGCAAACCAACGCGACACAGATGGCTCCCTGGGCTCGAGGTACTGCGGTATCGCTGTTTGCCTGCAGCCTTTTTCTGGGCCAGTCGGTTGGCGTCCTCGGGGCGGCCTGGGTGGTCGACCGCTTTGCAGCTCCTGCAGTGTTTTCGATTTCTGCCCTTGGATTGCTGATCCTCGGGTTTTCGTTGTCGGTGCTCATTGGCAAGCGGGTTCACCCATGAGCGTCGAGACTTCAAACACTGCTGGCCGTCAAGCGTACACCGTACAGATGACGCTCATCGCCGCGATGGCGATCTGGGGCCTGAACGTCGCTGTCGTGAAGCAGCTCACGCACACCTTCGACACGTCGATGCTGGCCGCATTGCGGATGGTCGTTGCGCTTCTCGTGCTGTCCGCGATCGTGCTCTGGAAGCGCTGCGTAGTGCGAGACATGAGTTGGAAGCAGATGCGCACGCTCCTCGTCGCCGGTGTGTTGATGGTCTACCTGAACCAGCTGTTGTTCGCCGAGGGGCTGCAGAGGTCGACGGCTACCAACGGAGCGCTCATCATGGCACTCAGCCCGTTGGTGTCGGCGGTGCTTGCCGCTCTCATGTTCCGCGAGACGCTGTCGTTGCAGCGCCTGCTCGGTGTCGCACTGGGTTTCTGCGGAGTCGCTGCTGTCGTCCTGAGTCATCCCGGCGCCGGACTTTCCCACGCCAGCACAGGCGACCTCATGCTCGTGGCAGGCGTCGTCAGCTTCGCAACCGGAGGTGCGCTTGTGCAGCGATTGGCACGTTGCCTTCACCCGCTGACGATCAGCTGGGCCATTTACCTGGTCGGCACGGCCATGCTGGTCGTGCAGGCCGCCGTCGGAAGCCCGTCCATAGATATGGGGGTGCTCTTTCCCGGTTGGTGGCCATGGGCTCTGATTCTCTTCTCCGGCGTGATGGCCACTGCGTTGAGCAATCTGCTTTGGAACAAGGCGATTGCCACCATCGGCGTGGCGCGCACGGCGGTGTTCCTTTACTGGGTCCCAGTCTTTGGCGTCCTCTTCGCCGCAATCCTCCTTGACGAGCGTTTGACGGCTTGGCACCTGGCCGGCTTCGCCGCTGTGATGGCAGGCACTTTCCTCGGCACACGGCAGCCTGCCTCCCGCTCGCCGGATTCCTGACTCTTCTTCCCTTTTTAATCATGACCACTGCCCACCCGCTGCTGTTCCAGCCCTTGACGCTTCGCGAGCTGGCGTTGAAGAACCGCATCGTGATCTCTCCGATGTGCCAGCATGCGGCGGACATGGGGCGAGCCACGCCATGGCACCTGGTTCATCTTGGCAAGTTCGCACTGGGAGGCGCTGGCCTCATCCTGACGGAGAGCACGGCGGTAGACCCGCGAGGCCGCATTGGCACCGCAGACCTGGGCCTTTGGAACGACGGCCACATCGAGCCGCTGAAGGCAGTCGTCGACTTTGTGCATGCCAACGATGGCGCCATCGGCGTGCAGTTGGCCCATGCCGGCCGCAAGTCGGGCAGCCAGCCGCTGTGGGAGGGCGGCGCGGCTCTCAGCGACGAGGCGATGCAAGCTGACGCTGAGCCTTGGCAGCGCCTGGGCCCCAGCGAAGTGGCCGCTGGACCTGGATGGTCGGCGCCGCATGCAATGAATGCCCACGAGATCGAGGACGCCATCCAGCGGTTCGTCGATGCCACGGTGCGAGCGGACAAGGCGGGCTTTGATGTCGTGGAGCTGCATTTCGGCCACGGCTACCTCGTCGCCAGCTTCTTGTCGCCGAACTCGAACCATCGGAATGACGAGTGGGGCGGAAGCCTGGAAGGTCGAATGAGACTGGCGCTGGAGGTGGCGGCTCGGGTCCGCGTCGCCTGGCCTGGGCACAAGCCGCTCTTTTGCCGTCTATCCGCAGTCGACGGCAGCATAGACGGCTGGAGCCTGGACGACTCTGTGATCTTGGCGCGGGAACTTGCTCAACTCGGCGTCGACGTCATCGATTGCTCGTCTGGCGGCCTGACCGAAGAAACCCGCGCCCTGCCCGTGCCCCGAGGACTGGGTTTCCAGGTCCCGTTCGCTGAACGCATCCGCCGAGACGCCAATGTTCACACCCAGGCGGTAGGGATGATCGTCGACGCCAGTCAGGCGGAAGCGGTTCTTCGAGAAGGCAAGGCCGACCTCATCGCGTTGGGCCGGGAAGCCCTTTTCGACCCCTACTGGCCTCACCACGCAGCGATGGCGCTCGGCGTCGACCCGAAATATGAACGCTGGCCCGTTCGTCATGGCGTGTGGCTGGCCAAGCGCGCCCCCGGCTTGGCGCGGGCTCGGGCGCAGGCTGCTGAGCAGCTCGTCTCTCCCTCCAATTGAAAGGACACTCTATGACCGTGCGCATGGGCTTGATCAGGAAGAAGGTCGATTGGAACTTCGACCAATTCAACTCGTACTGGCGCAATAGCCATGGCGCTTTGGCCCGCCGTGCACCCAATCTGCGCGAATACTGGCAAAACCTGGTCGTGGATCGGCTGCAGCGCGGCATCGACTTCCCCAGAGGTCCTTGGGAGTTCGACGGCTTTTCGCAGTTGTGGTTCGACGATGCCAGTCAGTCCAAGCATGCCTTCCAGGAGAGTGGGATGGCCGCCGAACTCATCAAGGATGAGCAGCATTTCCTCGGCGATCTCCACATCGTGACTGCTGAGCCATCGGTGGTCATTCCGACGCCCTCCAAAGAGCAGCGCTCTGCGCTTCTGAAGCGGATGTCCATCATCAAGCGGCTTCCTTCAATGAGCGAAGAGGACTTTCGTCGCGAGTGGAAGATCCACGGAGACTTTGTACGGAAGATGTCTGGCGTCAGCGCCTACCGACAGAACGTGATCGTAGGGCGCGAGCGGATCAAGGGGCAGCCTTGCGGATACGACGACCTTCCTATCGATGGAATCGTCGAGCTGTGGTTCAAGGATGTGCCGACGCTCGAGGCTGCATTCGGCTCCGCCGCTGGCCAGGAGACCATGGCGCACGCAAAGAGCTTCCTGTCTGAAATCACCGCGTTCGTCGTGGCCGAGCGGCAGATTCTCTAGCGTCGAGGAGCACGCCAGATGATGAAGCGAATGACCCTCCTGGCCAGGAAGGAAGGGATGTCGACCAGCGACTTCAGGGCTTACTGGGCAGGGCCCCATGCCAAGCTTGCCCTCGGAATGAACGGCATCACCAAATACACCCACAACCGGGTCGACAAGGTTCTGTGGACCGCCGGTGACCACGGTCCAGCGTTCGACGTCGACGGAATCGTGGAGCTTTTCTTTGCAGACGCCGAGGTCATGCGCATGGCGCAGGCATCCTCTGTGGGCAAGAAGTTCATACCCGAAGACGAACCTGGATTCCTGAAGGGTTGGACCTTGTGCGTCGTCGATGAGGACGGCGACGAACCTGGCGACGCGGCCGTGAAGGTGATGATTCCATTTCACGCGGAAGCAGATGTACGTGACTCTCTTTGGCGAAGCCTGAAGCATGCCGCCGAAGCGCTCAACGCCAAGGTCACTTTGAATTGGACTGTCTCGACCGCTCGTCGCGAGCGGCTGTGGGCAGAGCCCGCGCCACCGACTGGATTTGTTGGCGCTTGGTTCGATAGCGTCGCGGCGGCTCACGAGGCCTTCGAGCCGTCGTGTGAGTTGCGCAGGGTACTTGAAAGCAGCACCGTCGATGGCGCGGCCTATCTCATCGACCAGCTACGAATCAGGTAGTACGCCCACAACGACAGCGATCGCCTCGCCGCTCTGTCGGCCGACCATCCACCTTGCCATCAAGGGAAGGTCATGTCCAAGCCGAGCATCCTGCTCAGGCCGAAGGTGAAGAGCAAAAGGGCCAGTAGCGATACCACCAGCACTGCGGCCACCTTGCCGCCAGCGCGTAGCACCGTGCTCGGCTTGTCTTTTCCCTTCCCCTTCTTGCCTTGCTCATAGTGCCATTTGATGGCAAAGAACATGCCCGTGCCGAACACGAGAACCTTGAACGTCGCGAGGAATACAGGGACCCAATCCATCGCTTTGAGTGTAGCTGGCTGGTTCTATTGACGTTGGGTCACGCCGTACCAACGTTCAGATCACGCCGTCCTTCTTCATGCGCTCGATCAGGACCTTGGCCATGTCGGCCGACGCCTTGGCCACGTTGGACGACTCGATGGCTTCGGTTGTGCCCGACCAGATCACGGACTCGCGCTTCTCGTCCCAAAGCGTGGTCTCGAAGGAGACCACGTTGTAGGTATCCACCATCGCAGGCGCCGCCCATGCCGAGCCGTACCAGCCGTAATAGCCACCGCGAAAGCCCATCGGCATCGGCGGCGCCATCACATCGACTTGCTTGTCGACGCGCACCAGTCGCGTGATCAGCACGCCTTCGGCTCCCGATTGACGAATCGCCGCTTGCAGCCGCTCCTTCGACACCTTGCCCGATTCCTGCAACAGCCCGTACGAGGTGGCCGCGGCGACGCCGGAAGCCTGCAGCGCCTTCGCGAAGCCGTCCTCGAAGATGCGGCGGCTCGTTTCGTTGCTGCTCACACCCACCACGAGGACCTTCGCCACCGGCGGGCCCTTGAAGTCCGGCGAACGCCACACGTTGGTGAGGCTGAAACTGGCGCAGGCCGCCAGGCCTGCCGCCACCAGCAACAGGGCAGCCAAGCGCTTCCAGGTTGATATCGACGAGCGTTGAATTTGCATGGAGAGATCCTCGCGCAGACACGGTATCGGGGGCCCTTGACGCAAACCCCTTGTTGAGAACAATTCTTAAATAGCGCTTATACCACTGCGTCTCGCGGCGGCACCGGGTTAAGCTCGATTCATCTGCGCCACGGCGCGACTGCAGGAGGCTCCCGGATGGATGACGCTTTCTTCTCCCCAGACGAACTGGCGCAACTGCGTGCTCACGGCATCGTGATCTTTGCAGGCCGCATCATCTTCGACGCGCGTGCGCCGATGAGCGCCGAGCAGCTTTCCAACATCGAAGCCGCCTGCGCCGGCCCTTTGCCGGCATCGCTGCGCGCGCTGTGGCAACTCACGGACGGCGGTGCGATGGATTACGACCTGTCCGTGCGCATGAACGGTTGCGAAGAGCCGGTGAACCTCGCGGAGCTGTTCGGCCATGGCGTCGATGGCCTGCGCAGCCTGCCGGAGTGGATCGACTGGGAACGCGAGCACGGCGCGGCGCCGGCCGAGCGGCTTGCAGCGGTGCCCTTCGGTGGATTCGAGGACACAGACCGCCTGTATGTCGTGACGGCGCCTGCTGAGCAGGCCGGACACGTGCTCGCCTGGAAAGCCGGCCTGCCCGCGGCCTGGTTGCATGCCATGCATGAAGACGGCATCGCCACCATCGCAACGAACCTCGAAGCCGCGTTTGCCGCGCTGCACCTGAGCGAAGACCCGCTGGAGCCGACCGGCGACTATTTCACCGGCCAGGCCCTGCTCGACTACCTGGACGAGCGCCACGGCGATCACGATCTCGATCTGGACCTGGCCGACAAGGTGGTCGACTACTACCGACGTGCACTGGTCGACTGGCGCACGCCGTTGGCGGCTGGCCGCCTTGCGCAGGAATCTCCGCTGGTCGGGCAGGTCGCACTGCGTCATGCGGTGGCCGCCGACGACGCGGAACTGGTCAGGGAGCTGGCCGCTGCCGGCATGGTCTTCGATGCGCCGCTGCACGGCAGCGCGCTCGCGACCGACCTTGCCTTGGGGCATGGCGCCTACTCGGCAGCAGCCGCTTTGGTCGAAGCTGGCGCGCCGGTGAGCAGCGACGCGCTGGATTCGGTCGAAGGCGCGATCTCACCCGAACTGGCGGACCGCCTGCTCGAACGAGGCGCGAAGCCGACCATGCGAGCCATGGCGCTGTGCGTGGCTTTCGGCGCTCCGGCAGCCGCACGCCAGATCGGACAGGCCTACGCCAGCAGCCATGACGACCTGCCCACTGCTTTCGAATCAGCGCGCAGCGATCTGCTCGGTGAACTGGAAGTTGCCCTGGCCGAGTCGCGCAAGGAACCGGCTCCCCCTGAACCCGCCGAAGCGCTGGCCGAACGCATCGCGCACCTGCAGGACTTCGCGCTCTAGGAAAGGCGACTAACCGCGGTAGAGCCAGGGCGCATCCAGAAGATGCGTGCCCAGCACGCGCAATGCCGCATCCCGCGCCAGGCGCATGGCACCGCCGGCATGAAAGATCTCGGCGTTGGCGAGCGAACGTTGTTGCACGCGGGCGTTGCGTTGCCAGCGCATGGCGGCGTAGCGGGCGAAGGCATCGGGCAGGCTGATGGCGTTCGCGTCGCGCAGGCATTCGCCCAACGTGGCCGCATCCTCGATCGCCATGCCTGCGCCCTGGGCAAGATATGGAAGCATGGGGTGCGCCGCATCTCCCAGCAGCGCCATGCGCTCGCGCGCCATTTCCTTTGCACCCCGAAGCGGAGGCCGATCGTGCAGGCTCCATGCCCGCCATCGGGGAATGGCGTCGATCAATGGCCGCACGCCTTCGCATCGATGGCCGACGGCGCTGCGCAACGCATCCAGGTTGGCCTGCTGGTCCCAGTCGCGCGGACTGCCTGCCGCCTCGACGCGATGCGCCGGCTGGTCTTCGGCGAGCACCACCACATTGAGCGAGTCGCCACCGCGTACCGGATAGGCGACGGCATGCATGCGTTCGCCCAGCCACACACGCACATCGGTGCTGCGCAGCGATGGCGGGAGGTCGGCCATGGGGTACAGCGCGCGCCACGCCGTGTGGCCGGTGGCGTTCGGCGCAACGGCCGCCTCCAGCACATGGGGGCGCACGGTACTCCAGAGGCCGTCGGCGCCGAGCAGGCCGTCGCCCTCCCAGGCGCGCATGTCTTGCGTGCCCACGGCCACGTTGTGCTCCCGCATGGCCACCTGGGTGATGCAAGCGCCCGTGTTGAGCGTGACGCCTGCATGGACCATCGCGGCGTCGAGCAGCACCCGATGCAGGTCCGCGCGATGAATACACAGATAGGGGCTGCCGTATTTGCGCAGGGCCTCGTCGGCCAGCGGCAGGCGCGCCAGCAGCCTGCCGGAGTCGGCGCCATGAACCGCCAGCGCCTGCGGTGTTGCAGCCAATGACTGCGCCTGCTCGAGCACCCCCAGCTCGCGAAGGCGACGCGTGACGTTCGGTCCCAGCTGGATGCCGGCACCCACCTCCGAGAACTGGGCCGATTGCTCGAGAACCTCGACGCGATGCCCGCGGTGCGCCATCGCGATGGCCGCCGCAAGGCCGCCGATGCCGCCACCGGCAATCAGGACATCCGCCGCCATGAGAGCGCTCAGCGCAGGCGCATCAGCCGCACTTCGGATTGCGCGCTGCGCCCGGAAGCGGGTCGCCCCGCCTCATGGCCCGTCGCCGTGCCGGCGCCCTTGCTCGCGCAGGTGGGCGAGCAGCTTGCGCAGGCGCCGCAGCCGCGGTCCTTGGCGAGCGATTGGGCCAGCAACTGCGCGCCTTCCGCGTCCACCAGGCCGGCTCGCTGGGAACCAGCCGCCACCTGCCCGGCCGCGGCGCGGCGCCAGCGCTTGGGCATCCAGCGCCATGCGAGGTAGGCCGCGGCCAGAACGACGATCAGGGCAACGATGGCTTCTTGAATCATGGTGGGCAGTACGAATCAGCCGGCGCCCATGGCCAGCGCGATGCGGTAGGTGATGAAGCAGGCAACATAGGCCAGGGCGAACAGATAGCCGGCCATGATCCAGACGTAGCGCCACGAGTTGGTCTCGCGTTTGACCGCAGCCAGCGTCGACAGGCATTGCGGCGCAAACACGAACCACACCAGCAGCGACAGCGCGGTGGCCAGGCTCCAGGTCTGGGCGATCAGCGGCTGCAGCTGGCCTGCCACGTCGTCGCCTGCCGCCGACAGCGCGTACACGGTGCCCAGGGCGCTCACCGCCACCTCGCGCGCGGCCATGCCGGGCACCAGCGCAATGGAAATCTGCCAGTTGAAGCCGATCGGGGCGAAGATGTATTCGAGCCCGCGCCCCAGCATGCCCGCCAGGCTGTATTCGATGGCCGGGCCGGTCGCACCTTCGGGCGGGGACGGGAAGGTGGACAAAAACCAAAGCACGACCGTCAGGCTCAGGATGATGGTGCCCACGCGGCGCAGGAAGATCCAGGCGCGCTCGTACAGGCCCATCAGCAGATTGCGCGGGCTGGGCCAGCGGTAGGCCGGCAGTTCCATCATCAGCGGCGATTGCACGTTGCCGCTGCGAAAGCGCTTCATGACCCACGCCACGGCCATGGCCGAGACGATGCCGAACACATACAGCGCAAACAGCACCAACCCCTGCAGGTTGAACATGCCGGCCACCGTGCGTTCGGGGATGAATGCCGCGATGAGCAGCGCATACACCGGCAGGCGCGCCGAGCAGGTCATGAGGGGCGCGATCATGATCGTGACCAGCCGATCGCGCCAATTGCTGATGGAGCGCGTGGCCATCACGCCGGGAATGGCGCAGGCGAAGCTCGACAGCAGCGGAATGAAAGATCGGCCCGACAAGCCCACCGTGCCCATGAGCCGGTCGAGCAGGAAAGCCGCACGCGGCAGGTAGCCCGAATCTTCCAGCGCCAGGATGAAGAGGAAGAGGATCAGGATCTGCGGCAGGAAGATGACGACCCCGCCCGCGCCGGCAATGATGCCGTCCACCAGCAGGCTGCGCAGCAGGCCGTCGGGCATCGCGGCGCCCACCCATTCGCCCAGCTTTGCGGTGCCGGCGTCGATCGCATCCATCGGCACGGACGCCCAACTGAACACCGCCTGGAACATCAGGAACATCGCCACGGCGAGCACGAGCATGCCCCACACCGGATGCAGCACCACGCGGTCGATGCGGTCGCTGGTGTCCAGGCTGCCGGCCGGTTCGCGCACCGCGATCGACAGGATGCGACGCACTTCGCGCTGGGTGGCCAGCACGTCTTCGAAGCCAGGCGCTGTCCAGGTCGATGCGCGGGCCTCGGCAACAGGCGCGTCGAGCGCGGCCAGCAGGTCACGCGCGCCATCGGCGCTGACGCCGACGGTCTCGATCACCGGCACGCCCAGTTCGCGCTCCAGCGCGGCCCGGTCGACGGCGATGCCCTGCTTGCGCGCCATGTCGCTCATGTTCAGCGCAACCACCATCGGCAGGCCCAACGCGCGCGCTTCGAGCACCAGGCGCAGGTTCAGGCGCAGGTTGGTGGCATCGGTCACGCAGACCAGCAGATCGGGCAGTGCTTCGGTGCTCTTGCCGGTGACCACGTCGCGCGTAACGGCCTCGTCGGCGCTCAGCGGATTGAGGCTGTAGGCGCCCGGCAGGTCGAGCAGGAACACGCGTCGGCCCGACGGGGTGCGCAGCAAGCCTTCCTTGCGCTCGACCGTCACGCCCGCATAGTTGGCCACCTTGGCCCGACTGCCGGTCAGCAGGTTGAAAAGCGCGGTCTTGCCGCAATTGGGGTTGCCCAGGAGCGCAATGCGCGACGGCGCTTGCAAGGCTGCGGCCTGACCTTCAGCCATGGTTCTTCGCTCCCGGGGTGACGTGGATCAGTTCGGCCTCGTGGCGGCGCAGCGCAAAGGTGGTATGGCCCAGCCTGACCGCCAACGGCTCGCGGCCGGGCACGCCGCTGGCGACGATGCACACGGCCTCGCCAGGCACGAAGCCGATCTCGGTCAGACGAAGGGCCAGCTCGCGCATCTCGGGCGCGTCGCGCCGCTCGACATCCAGAACGGTGGCCCACTGGCGGGTAGGAAGCTGGTCAAGGCTCAGCGTGGCGGTGGCAGTGCCGGTCAATGTGGTCACCCGGAGGCTCTTCTCATGTACAGAAAAATGAGAATTATTCTCGAAAAGAGTTCCCAAGGGAATTGATGGCCCTTCGGCCCCTCGTCGGTCACCCTGAATCCGGGCGCACGAAAGGCCAGGCGAGCGCTGTCGTGACTGCACTTGCGCCCTACCCGGATCGGCAGGCCCGGATGGCCGGATGGCCGCCAGCGGGCCATTGGCAGCACTTCCGGTGGACCCACCACCGCACAGCCGGCAGATTCACGCCAGCCGCTTGCGCGCCTAAAGTGGCCTGATTACGCATCAGGAGGCGGCGCAGCCGCCAGGGAGATTGCACATGGCCAGGACCATTTCAGCTTCTGTCGGCACCGGCGGCGCCAACCGGGCGGACGACGTCCACACGGCGCAGTCCATGCTCAACCAGGTCGACACCGCACAGGGCGGCCCGGCGCCCAAGCTGGAAACGGACGGAAAGTGCGGTCCGCTCACGGTGGGCGCCATCCGCCAGTTCCAGTGGGTGCAGTTCAAGTTCTCCGATGGCCGCATCGACGTGGGCCAGCGCACGCTGGAGCGCCTGCAGACCTTCGACCAGGCCCCTGCCCCAGCGCCGCCACCGCCTGGCGGAGGCATCCTGCCGCAGGTGGTCGTGCCGCCTGGGCTCGTTCCCGGTCCGCCGTCGCCTTCTTCGCCACCTGGCGGCTCAGCGCCGCCCCTGGCGCCCGGCCTGTCGCCGCTGCGCCGCCGCATCTGCGAACTCGCGCTGGCCGAGGCCTTGCCGCAGCCGGCCGTGAGCGACCTGATCACCCAGCGCGAAGACAACGTGACCGTGCGCGCCGGCTGGCGGCGCCTGAAGCAGTATTTCGACGAGGGCGTGAAGGGCTGGACCCAAGACAAATGGAAGGACAAGGCCACGCTCGACGGTGTACGCATTCCGGGCAAGCGCGTGCCGCAGGGACCCAACTCAGGCGTGAGCTGGTGCGGCATCTTCGCCACCTGGGTCGTGCGCAACTCGGGCGTGGACACCCAGTGGCGCATGGGCCTGGGTCCGAGTGCACTGCAGATCCGATTCAACCGCGACTGCAAGCCCGGCGACATCTGCGTGATGGAAGAGCAGGTCCATCACTTCATTCCGATCTCCATTGACGGCGACCAGATGGTCACCGTCAATGGCAACTCGACCAACCAAGCCATCCTGGTCAAGACGAGACCGCTGAGCAGCGTGCGCTACTACTACAGCGTCGAATAGCTGCGATCAGTCGAGCAGCTGCCGCAGCACGAAAGGCAGGATGCCGCCGTGGCGGTAGTAGTCGACCTCGATCGGCGTATCGATGCGCAGGCGCACCGCCACCTCCTGCACCGCGCCGGCGCTGCGATGGATCATCAGGCGGACGTCCATCTGAGGCTCGATCTCGCCATCGACCACGACGTCGATCACTTCGCTGCCCGTCAGGCCCAGCGACTCCCATGAGTCGTTGCCTTTGAGCTGAAGCGGCAGCACGCCCATGCCGACCAGGTTGGCGCGGTGGATGCGCTCGAAGCTGCGCGCCACCACGGCCTTGATGCCCAGCAGTTGCGTGCCCTTGGCCGCCCAGTCGCGCGACGAGCCGGTGCCGTATTCCTCGCCTCCGAAGATGACGGTGGGGACGCCAGCCGCCATGTACTTCTGCGCCGCGTCGTAGATGAACATCTTCTCGCCGCTGGGTTGCATGAGGGTCACGCCGCCCTCCTCGCGCGTGCCGTCCGGCAGCGCGGGGATCATCAGGTTCTTGATGCGCACGTTGGCGAAGGTGCCGCGCATCATCACCTCGTGGTTGCCGCGCCGCGAGCCGTAGCTGTTGAAGTCGGCCTTCATGACGCCGTGCTCCTTGAGCCAGCGGCCGGCGGGCGAATCTTCCTTGATCGAGCCAGCGGGCGAAATGTGGTCGGTGGTGATCGAATCACCGAACAAGGCCATGATGCGCGCGCCTTTGACGCCCGCCGCCGCTTCGGGCGGCGACATCGCGAAGCCCTCGAAGAAGGGCGGCTCGGCGATGTAGGTGGAGGTCGGCCAGTTGTACACCTGCCCGGTCACGCCCTTGATGCTGGTCCACAGCTTGCCGGGCTCGCTCCTGACCTTGTCGTAATTGGCGCGAAATGCCTTGGCATTCATTGCCAGGCGCAGGTTGGCGTCGATCTCCTTGGCGCTCGGCCAGATGTCGCCCAGGTACACATCCTTGCCACCCTTGCCCTTGCCGACCGGCTGGGTCATCAGGTCGACCATCACGTTGCCCGCGATGGCATAGGCCACCACCAGCGGGGGCGAGGCCAGGAAGTTGGCCTTGAGGTTGGGATGGATGCGCGCCTCGAAGTTGCGGTTGCCCGACAGCACCGCCGCGCAGACGAGGTTGTTCTCGGTGATGACCTCGTTGATCTCCGGCGCCAGGTCACCCGCGTTGCCGATGCAGGTGGTGCAGCCGTAGCCGGCCAGGTAGAAGCCCAGTTGCTCCAGATAGGTCAGCAGCCCAGCCTTCTCCAGGTATTCGGTGACGATGCGCGAACCCGGGGCCAGCGACGTCTTCACATGAGGCTTGACCTTCAGGCCAGCCAGCACCGCCTTCTTGGCCAAAAGGCCGGCGGCCAGCAGAACGCTCGGGTTGGACGTGTTGGTGCACGACGTGATGGCCGCGATGAGCACATCCCCGTTGCCGATGGTGACGGCCGACGACGGCGCCGACTTGGCCGTGTCGCCCACGTGTGCGGCGGCCGGCGACGGCCGGTTGGCTTCCATCTCGACCACGGGCATCGGCGCGCCGGGCTGGGTTGGCTTGGGATCTTGCTCGGCAGATTCGCCCACCAGCGGGAGCACATGGCGCTGCCGCAGCTGCTCGGCGGGCTGGCCGAAGCCGTTGGCGGAGACAGGCTGGCTGTACAGGTCGGCGAATTTGTGCGCCAGCGCGCCCAGGTCGATGCGATCCTGCGGGCGCTTGGGGCCGGCGAGACCGGGCGTGACGCTGCCCAGGTCGAGCTTGACGATCTGCGTGTAGTTCAACTCGCCCGGGGCAGGCATTCCGAACAGGCCCTGCGCCTTGTAGTAGGCCTCGAAGAGTTCGATTTCCTCGTCGGTGCGGCCGGTGCCGCGGAAGTATTCCACCGTGGCCTCGTCGACCGGGAAGAAGCCCATCGTCGCGCCGTACTCGGGCGCCATGTTGCCGATGGTGGCGCGATCGGGCACCGGAATCGAAGCGGCGCCCGGCCCGAAGAATTCGACGAACTTGCCCACCACCTTGTGCGCGCGAAGGATGTTGGTGACGTACAGCACCAGGTCGGTGGCCGTCACGCCTTCGCGAAGGCGACCGCTCAGCTCGAAGCCCACCACATCGGGCGTGAGGAAGTAGACCGGCTGCCCAAGCATGGCGGCCTCGGCCTCGATGCCGCCCACACCCCAGCCCACGACCCCAATGCCGTTGATCATGGTCGTGTGGCTGTCGGTGCCCACCAGCGAGTCGGGGAAGTAGACCGGCGCCTTGGCCATGTCGTTCGCGTTCTTGTACACGCCGCGCGCCAGGTATTCGAGGTTGACCTGGTGCACGATGCCGAAGCCCGGCGGCACGACTCGGAAGGTGTCGAACGCCTGCATGCCCCACTTCATGAACTGGTAGCGCTCGTTGTTGCGCTGGAATTCCAGTTTCATGTTCAGGTCGAGCGCCTTCGGCGTGCCGTAGTGGTCGACCATCACCGAGTGGTCCACCACCAGGTCCACCGGCACCAGCGGCTCGATCGTCTTGGGCGACTTGCCCAGCGAATGCGCCACGCTGCGCATGGCAGCCAGGTCTGCCAGCAGCGGCACGCCCGTGAAGTCCTGAAGCACCACGCGGGTCACGACGAAGGGAATCTCGTCGGTGCGCTCGGCATTGGGTGCCCAGTGGGCCAGCGCCTCGATGTTCTGGGGATTCACGCGCTGGCCGTCGCAGTTGCGCAGCACCGATTCGAGCACGATGCGCAGCGACACCGGCAGGCGGCCGACGTTGGGGTATTTCTTGGCCAACTCGGGCAGCGAGTAGTACTGGCCGGTCTTGCCGGACTTGGTCCGAAACGACTTGAGCGTGGCGGCGAAGGGATGCGCCGATACCTGGGACATGAGCAACTCCTTTTCTTCTTGGTGCTGCCGTGGGGTCACGGTTGCGAACGACGATAGCAAAGAACGATGAAACCCGGGTGATCCCGCGCGAGGGCTGGCATGACCTGCAAGGTCATGTCGCACATGACTTGCAGGCCCTAGCATTCGGGCCATGTCACCGCATGCCGCATCGCCCTCCGCCACCGACCCCTTCGGACTGCACCTTCGGCACTGGCGCCGCCAGCGTCGATTGAGCCAGCTCGACCTCGCCCACGAGGCGGAGGTGTCCACCCGCCATCTGAGCTGCGTGGAGACCGGTCGCGCCATGCCCAGCCGCGAGATGGTCCTGCGCCTGGCCGATCGCCTGGAAGTGCCGCTGCGCGAGCGCAATGCCTTGCTGGTGGCCGCCGGCTACGCCCCCATGTACCGGCAGCGCAAGCTGGACGATCCGGCGCTGTCGGCCGCCCGCCGCGCCATCGACCGCCTGCTGCAGGCACATGCGCCCTTCCCCGCCCTGGCGATCGACCGGCAATGGCAACTGGTGGCGGCGAACGAGCAGGTGCCGCTTCTGCTGGCGGGCATCGATGCGGCCTTGCTCACGCCGCCGGTCAACGTGCTGCGCCTCAGCCTGCATCCGAAGGGACTGGCGCCACGCATCGCCAACCTGGTCCAGTGGCGGGCCCACCTGCTCGAACGTCTGGCGCAGCAGATCGCCGCGACCAGCGACGTCTCGCTGGCTGCGCTGCGGGACGAATTGGCCGCCTACCCGGTGCCGCCCGCTGCCGGGCCGGTCGACATGCACGCAGAGGCCAATGGTGCCGACGGCGAATTGGCCGGCGTGCTGGTTCCGCTGCACCTGAACACCGAGCACGGCCAGCTTCGCCTGATCAGCACCACGACCATCTTCGGTACGCCGGTGGACGTCACCTTGCAGGAGCTGGCGATCGAATCCTTCTTCCCAGCCGATGCCCAGACGGCCGAGATCCTTTCGAGGATGTCGGCGCGCTGAGCCTGGCCGGCCAGACTCAAGCAGACCCGGGGCTGCGCGCCGGGGTGCGATCGGCTGTGACTCAGCCTGGCTTACCCGTCGGCGCCCGGTCGAGGGCTTGCTGAACGGTCCGGTAGAACGCCTCGCGGGCCGCGCTGGCCCTGGCGTCGCTCGCGCCGCCAGCCCAGTTGGCGTTGCTGGCGATGACCAGCTTGCGCTTCGGATCGATGAAGATGCCTTGGCCGAAGATGCCCTGCGCCGCGAAGCTGCCGTCGTCGTAGGTCCACCACTGATAGCCATAGCCGCGCCCCGCCTTGCCGATGTCGGCCTGTCGAGTGGTGGCCTGGGCGAGCCAGTCGTCCGGCACGATGGGCTTGCCGTTCACGCGCGCGCCATCGAGGATGAGCTGCCCGAAGCGGGCGTAGTCGCGCGTGGCCGCCTGGATGCAGCATCCGCTGATCTCCTGGCCTGTGCGGGCCAGGATCCACGTGGCCTGCTGCTCCATGCCAGCAGGGACCCAGATCTTTTCGGACAGGTACGAAGCCAGCGGCTTGCCGGTCGCTCGGGCCAGGAGCACGCCGACCAGGTTGGTTTCGCCAGTGCTGTAGTTCCAGCGGGTGCCGGGCGGCGCGGCACGCGGCAGGCGCCGCATGTAGCTCACCAGCGCATCAACGCCCTCCTCGGGCTTGTGATTGTTGAAGCGGGCCACGTCCGATTCGGGGTTGCCGTAGTCCTCGTTCCACTGGACGCCCGAGGTCATGGTGAGCAACTGGCGCACGCTCACTTGGTCGTAGGCCGAGCCCTTCATCTCGGGGATGTAGTCGCTGACCTTGTCGTCCAGGCTGCGGATACGACCGTCGCGCACCGCCGCGCCGAGCAAGGTCGAGGTGATGGACTTGGCGACCGAAAAACTGGTCCAGCGGCCGGCTGCGTCGAAGCCCAGGCCATAGCGCTCCAGCCGCACCTTTCCTTCGTGCAGGATGACGAGCCCCGCGGCGCGCTGGCCGGCCATGTAGGCATCGACATCGACGGGCAGCGGCAAAGGCTCACCGGTGGGCAGGGGCGATGGCGTGGGGCCGGCAGGCACCACCCGCGCCTTCGCCAACACCGGTAGCCGGTCGAGGGCACGAAAGGCCGCATCCCTTTGCGGCTGGCTCCAGAACAGCAGGTCCCGGTTGGTGGGCAGCGTAGCCAGCAGGCCGCGCGTTTCCTTGTCGAGCGTGAACCAGAAACCTGCGCCGACAACGATGGCCGCCACCAGGAGTCCGAGAATGACTTTGCCGAATTTCTTCATGCGGCGATTGAACACGATGCGGCGATGCTTGCCGCATCGGTCGAACCCGACCAGACGTGCAAAAAAAAGACCCGCCGAAGCGGGTCCTTGCGACGGCCGCCTGGCGGCAACCTGCGATGCGGATCAGGCCGACACGGTCGCGGCCACCTCGGTGTAGTCGTCGATCTTGTCGAAGTTGAGGTATTGGTAGATCTTGTCGCCGTTCTGGTTGATCACGCCGATGTCGGCCATGTACTCGTCCTTGGACGGGATCTTGCCCAGCTTGGAGCAGATCGACGCCAGTTCGGCCGAGCCCAGGTACACGTTCGTGTTCTTGCCAAGGCGGTTCGGGAAGTTGCGCGTGCTGGTCGACATGACCGTCGCACCTTCGCGCACCTGGGCCTGGTTGCCCATGCACAGCGAGCAGCCGGGCATCTCGGTGCGCGCGCCGGCATTGCCGAACACACCGTAGTGGCCTTCTTCCGTGAGCTGCTGCGCATCCATCTTGGTCGGCGGCGCAATCCACAGCTTGACCGGGATGTCGCGCTTGCCTTCGAGCAGCTTGGACGCCGCGCGGAAGTGACCGATGTTGGTCATGCAGGAACCGATGAACACTTCGTCGATCTTGGCGCCGGCGACTTCGGACAGCGTCTTCACGTCGTCCGGATCGTTCGGGCAGGCCACGATGGGTTCGTGCACGTCGGCCAGGTCGATCTCGATCACGGCGGCGTACTCGGCGTCGGCATCGGCCTTGAGCAGTTGCGGGTCCTTGAGCCAGGCTTGCTGTGCGGCGATGCGGCGCTGCAGAGTGCGGGCGTCGGCGTAGCCCTCGGCGATCATCCACTTCATCAGCGTGATGTTGCTGTTGATGTATTCGATGATCGGTTCCTTGTTCAGGTGCACCGTGCAACCCGCGGCCGAGCGCTCGGCCGAGGCGTCGGAGAGCTCGAAAGCCTGTTCCACCTTCAGGTCGGGCAAGCCTTCGATCTCGAGGATGCGGCCCGAGAAGATGTTCTTCTTGCCCTTCTTCTCGACGGTCAGCAGGCCCTGCTTGATGGCGTACAGAGGAATCGCGTTGACCAGGTCGCGCAGCGTGACGCCCGGTTGCATCTTGCCCTTGAAGCGCACCAGCACCGACTCGGGCATGTCCAGCGGCATGACGCCGGTCGCGGCGGCAAATGCCACCAGCCCCGAGCCCGCCGGGAAGCTGATGCCGATGGGGAAGCGCGTGTGCGAGTCGCCGCCGGTGCCCACGGTGTCGGGCGTCAGCAGGCGGTTGAGCCAGCTGTGGATCACGCCGTCGCCCGGACGCAGCGAGATGCCGCCACGGGTGCTGATGAAATCGGGCAGCTCGTGGTGCATCTTGACGTCGACCTTCTTCGGGTAGGCCGCCGTGTGGCAGAACGACTGCATGACCAAATCGGCCGAGAAGCCGAGGCAAGCCAGGTCCTTGAGTTCGTCGCGCGTCATCGGGCCGGTGGTGTCCTGGCTGCCGACCGACGTCATGCGCGGCTCGCAGTAGGTTCCAGGACGCACGCCTTGGCCTTCAGGCAGTCCGCAGGCGCGGCCGACCATCTTCTGGGCCAGCGAGAAGCCCTTGCCGCTGTCCACAGGTGCTTGCGGCAGACGGAACAGCGCGGAAGCCGGCAGGCCCAGCGCCTCGCGTGCCTTGGCCGTGAGGCCGCGACCGATGATCAGCGGAATGCGGCCGCCGGCGCGCACTTCGTCGAACAGCACTTCGCTCTTGACCTTGAATTCGGCGATGACCTTGCCGTCCTTCAGGGCCTTGCCTTCGTAGGGACGCAGCTCGACCGTGTCGCCCATGTTCATCTGGCTGACGTCGAGCTCGATCGGCAGGGAGCCGGCGTCTTCCATCGTGTTGTAGAAGATCGGGGCGATCTTGGTGCCCAGGCAGATCCCGCCGAACTTCTTGTTCGGGATGAAGGGGATGTCCTCGCCCGTCCACCACAGCACGCTGTTGGTGGCCGACTTGCGCGACGAGCCGGTGCCGACCACGTCACCCACGTAGGCAACGGGCAGGCCGCGCGCGACCAGGTCCTGGATGAACTTGACCGGGCCGCGCTTGCCGTCTTCCTCGGGCACGAAGGGGGCGCCGTCGCGCTTGTTCTTGAGCATGGCCAGCGCGTGCATCGGAATGTCAGGGCGCGTGGTGGCATCGGGTGCCGGCGAGAGGTCGTCGGTGTTGGTTTCGCCCGGAACCTTGAACACGGTGAACGTGATGCTCTGGGGCACTTCGGGGCGGCTGGTGAACCACTCGGCGTCGGCCCAGCTTTGCAGCACGGCCTTGGCGTTGGCGTTGCCCTTGTCGGCCAGTTCCTTGACGTCGTGGAACTGGTCGAACATCAGCAGCGTCTTCTTGAGGCCTTGCGCAGCCACGGCGCCGACTTCGGCGTCGCCCAGCAGGTCGATCATCGGGCCGATGTTGTAGCCGCCGAGCATGGTGCCCAGCAGTTCGGTGGCATGGGCGCGCGAGATGAGCGCGGTCTTCTCGGTGCCGTGGGCCACGGCGGCCAGGTAGCTGGCCTTGACCTTGGCCGCATCGTCCACGCCAGCCGGCACGCGGTGCGCGAGCAACTCCAGCAGGAAGGCGCCTTCGGCGTCGGCGTTGGCGGACTTGACCAGGTCGATCAGTTCGCTCGTTTGCTGGGCGCTCAGGGGCAGCGGCGGGATGCCCAGCGCAGCGCGCTCGGCGACGTGTTCACGATAGGCTTGCAACATATTCTTCTCTCCGGGGGACTTGAGGTGTGGGCGGCCTGGAAGCAAAAGGCGGGCCGCCGTCGCCGTGGGGCAAATTCAGTTTCGCGCTGTTACTTCTTGGGAGCGTCGGCGCCTTCGAACAGGGCCTTGGGCGGGTTCTTCTTCATTTCTTCCTCGACCGCTACCTGCGCCGCAGCCTTGCATTCGTCAGCCAGGCGTTCGCCCTTCTTCTGGCTCATCAACATGGACTTGTTGCCCAGTTGCAGCCACATGGCTTCCTGGCGGGGATCTTCGAGGCGCACGGCGCCGGTGCGGCTGCTGACCGGATGCATGCGATAGCGCACCTTCTCGTGGGTCAGGGTGAAGTAGCCTTCCTTGGCGGGGTCGGCCACGATGTCGACGCTGGAGCCCAGTTCGCAGGGGATCTTTCCGGTGATCACTGCGCGCGCGGCTTCCAGGTCTTCCGGGGTCAGCACCACGTTGGGGTCGTCGGCGATCGGCTTGTTCTCTTCGAGCGACTTGATGATCGGCTTGGGCACGACCTTTTGCGTCGCCTGCTTGGCCTTGGTCGGCGGCTTGTAGGGTGCGGGCTTCGCGGACTTGGCGGCGGTGCCGCTCGTGCTGCCGGATTGAGCCATGGCCGAGAACGGCAGTGCGGCGGCAAGCGCAGCAACGAGGAGAAGCTTCTTCATGGGTCGGATTTCCTTCTTCGAGAACAGGCTGGGCCTGAAATTTTGATGCGGTAGGTCGGATTGATCAAAGGAACCAGGCTTGCGCCACTTCGGGCAGCTTGCGGCCGGTCGCGTGCGCGCGTTCGAGTACCTGCCAATACAGCCGATAGCTCGCACGATCGTGCAGCACTCCCTGGAAACTGATGGGCGCCCAATCTGCCCGGATCGCGGCATCCATGATGCTCACGGCCTCGTCGATCTGCCGCTCGCCGGGCGCGAACGCTTCGAGGATGGGGCGGATCTGGCTGGGGTGGATGCTCCACATGCGGGTGTAGCCGAACTCATCGGCGGCGCGACGGGCCGCGGCGCTCATGGCGTTGGCGTCGCTGAACTCGGTGACCACGCAATGCGACGGCACTTTGCCGAACGCATGCGCAGCAGAGGCGATCTCGAGCTTGGCCCGAACCACCAGCGGATGGCTGAACTGGCCAGCCGAGCCCATGCCATCGGCGGGAATCGCACCGGCATGGGCGGAAACGAAATCCATCAAGCCGAAGCTGAGCGACTGCACTCTCGGATGCGAGGCGATGTCGAAGGCATTGCGAACGGCCAGGGGCGATTCGATCAGCACCTGCAACGGCAACTGCGAAGCGCCGGCCGCGTCGAGGGCTTCAGCGGCACGCACCACATCGGACAGCGAATCCACCTTGGGAACCATGAGGTGACAGAGGCGCTGGCCGGCTCGCCCGACGATGGCAGCCACGTCGGCATCGAATGCCGGATGGTCGACCGGATGCACCCGCACGGCGACGCGCATGCCTGGGGCTGCGGCAAGCGCCAGTTCGGTCACCAGTGCGGCATGTTCAGCCTCGCCGCCCACCGGTGCACCGTCCTCGCAATCGAGCGTGACGTCGAAGACGCAGGCGCCGAACTCGGCGGCCATCTCGGCCTGCAAGGCAAGGCTCTTCTTCATCCGCACTTCGACGCCGCTGTAGTGGTCGCAGACGGGCAGCGCCACGGCGCCAGCCTGAGCACCCAGCAGCACCTGGCGGGGATGGTGGAAGACAGCTTCAGTCATGCGGCGCTCGAACGGGTGGCGACGATGAACAGGCGCGGAAAAGCCAGCAGACGCTGGCCATCCGCACGCACCGGATAGGCATCGGCAACGCGGCGTTCGTACTCGGCGAGGAATCGCTCGCGCAGCGGCGGCGAGAGCGGGTCGATGAAAGGACGCAGGCCCGTGCTGCGCACCCATTCGACGATCGAAGCGGCGGAAGCCATGGGATGCTGATAAGTGGTGCGCCAGATGTCGAAGTGCTCGGCCATTGGCGCCAGCAGGTCGTAGTAGCCCTGCAGCCCGAGCAGTTCGGTACGCAGGCGGGTGTAGTCGCCGATCTGTTGCGCGAACTCTGGCAAGGCCGCCACTTCGCGCATCAGGCGATGGGTCGGCTCGTCGCGGTTGTCTGGCATCTGGATGGCCAGCACGCCGCCCGGGGCCAGCGCGTCGAGCAGGCGAGGCAGAAGCGTCGCATGGTCGGGGACCCATTGAAGCACCGCATTGGCGTAGATCAGGGTCGGGCGGACTTCGGGCCGCCAGGAGGCGATGTCGCTCAACTCGAAGCGCGCCTTGGGCACGCGCTCGCGCGCGGCATCGAGCATGGCGGGGGAATTGTCGGTGCCGACCACGTCGGCATCGGGAAACCGTTCGACCAGCAATTCGGTCGAGTTGCCTGGGCCGCAGCCCAGATCAAAGGCCAGCGCGGCCGACTGGAGCGGCACGCGCGCGAGCAGGTCGCGCGCCGGGCGGGTTCGCTCGTCCTCGTAACGAGAGTAGAGCGAGGGGTTCCAGTCGGCCATGCAGGCGCTTGGCTTACAGCAGATGCTTGACGCCGTCTTGCTCGCCTTGCAGCTCGGCCAGCGTCTTGTTGATGCGCTCCTGGCTGAACGCGTCGATCTCGAGGCCTTCGATGATCTTGTACTTGCCGTTCTCGGTGGTGACCGGGAAGCCGAAGATCACGTCCTTGGGAATGCCGTATTCGCCATTCGAAGGAACACCCATCGTGACCCACTTGCCGTTCGAGCCCAGGGCCCAATCGCGCATGTGGTCGATGGCGGCGTTGGCGGCCGAGGCTGCCGACGACAGTCCGCGTGCGTCGATGATGGCTGCGCCACGCTTGCCCACGGTGGGCAGGAAGGTATCGGCGTTCCAGACCTGGTCGTTGATCAGGTCCTTGACGCTCGCGCCGCCGATGGTGGCGAAGCGGTAGTCGGCGTACATGGTGGGCGAGTGGTTGCCCCACACGGTCAGCTTCTCGATGTCGCCCACGGCCTTGCCGGTCTTGGCGGCAATCTGGCTCGCAGCGCGGTTGTGATCCAGGCGCAGCATGGCGGTGAAGTTCTCGCGCGGCAGGCTGGGCGCGCTCTTCATGGCGATGTAGGCGTTGGTGTTGGCCGGATTGCCGACCACCAGCACCTTGACGTCGCGGCTGGCAACCTGGTCCAGAGCCTTGCCTTGGGCCGTGAAGATCTGGGCATTGGCGGCCAGGAGGTCGGCGCGTTCCATGCCGGGGCCGCGCGGACGGGCACCCACGAGCAGGGCGTAGTCGGCATCCTTGAAGGCCACCAGCGGGTCGCCCGTGGGGATGACGCCAGCCAGCAGCGGGAAGGCGCAGTCCTCGAGCTCCATGATCACGCCCTTGAGCGCCTTCTGAGCCTTCTCGTCTGGGATTTCCAGCAGTTGCAGGATGACGGGCTGGTCCTTGCCGAGCATTTCGCCCGAGGCAATACGGAACAACAGGGCATAGCCGATCTGGCCGGCGGCGCCGGTGACGGCAACGCGAACGGGCTTCTTGCTCATGGGAGGCACTCCAGAAGTGATGGGAAAGAGGGCATTTCGATCAGCGGGAGGCCCCAGGCACTTCGCATCCGAGCATGCATTTCACACATGCCGCCGATGCATCCGCGCATGCCCCGGGGCACCCGGCGCGAAAAGACTGCGATTCTATGCCGATTCGGCCCAAGGGTGGCGCCTGTCTTATGTCTTATATAAGATACGCCCTGTTGCGCGCGCCGCCGGCGCTGCAGACTCCTTCATGTCGAACGTCCCCTCCCCCCTGGCCGAGCCTTCGGCGCCCTCCTTCAGTCCGCTGTATCAGCAGATCAAGGTGCTCATCCTGCGTCTGCTGCAGGCGGGCGAATGGAAGCCGGGCGAGCCGATCCCCAGCGAATCCGACCTGGCTGCACGATTCGGCGTGAGCCAGGGGACGATGCGCAAGGCGATCGACGAACTGGCTGCCGAGAACCTCGTGGTGCGGCGCCAGGGCAAGGGCACCTTCGTCGCCACACACGCCGAACATCACATGCAGTACCGCTTTCTCAAGCTGGTACCGGATGACGGCGACGTCACGGCAGAAGGCCCGGCCGTGCGCACCATCATCGAATGCCGGCGCCTGCGCGCATCCGCAGACGTGGCGCGGGCATTGACGCTGCGCACCGGCGACACCGTCGTGCAGGTTCGCCGCGTGCTGGCCTATGGCGGCGTTCCCACCATCCTCGAAGACCTGTGGTTGCCGGGCAATGCCTTCAAGGGCCTCACGGCAGAGCGACTGGAAGAGTGGCACGGCGCGATGTACGCCTTGTTCGAGACCGAATTCGGCGTGCGCATGGTGCGCGCCACGGAAAGGCTGCGCGCGGTACTGCCGGATGCACAGCAGGCTTCATTGCTCGCGGTTGACACGTCCACGCCGCTGCTGAGCGTGGAGCGCGTGGCCTTCACCTACCACGACACGCCGATGGAATTGCGGCGCGGCCTTTATCGCACCGACACCCATCATTACCACAATGAACTCGGATGAACATGAGCGAAGGACTCGGGCTGTCACACACGAACGTGCAGTCCGATGGTGCATTGCAATAGAATTTTAGGTTGGTTACTTCTCAGCGAAGACAAGCCGTCCCTCGAAAAAAGCCACGAAAGTCCCCATGACAGAGCTTGCAAATCCCCGATCGCCGCGGCGCGAATTCAGAAACATCAACGTCTTCACCGACGTTCGCACGTACCGTCTGCCGCCCGCCGGCATCGTCTCGATCCTGCATCGCGTCAGCGGCGTGATCATGTTCATCCTGATGCCCTTCATCATCTGGATGTTCGATACGTCCGTGTCATCTGAAGTCTCGTTCGAGCGATTCAAGGCCGTCTTCAACAGCGGCTTTTCTTTTGTTCCGGGCTGGTTCGTCAAGCTGGTGGCACTCGCGCTGATCTGGGCCTACCTGCATCACTTCATCGCCGGCCTGCGCCACCTGTGGATGGACATGAGCCACAGCGCGGTCACCAAGCAGTTCGGCCGCAGCTCTGCCCTCTTCACCCTGGCCGCGAGCGTGCTGCTCACGATCGTGCTGGGCCTCAAGCTGTTCGGCGCCTACTGAGCCCAAGGAGACACCGACATGGCAATCAACTACGGCTCCAAGCGCACCGTCGTCGGCGCGCACTACGGCTTGCGTGACTGGCTCGCGCAGCGCGTCACCGGCGGCCTCATGGCCATCTTCACCCTCGTGCTGCTGGCACAGGTGCTCTTCTCGCGCGGCCCGATCGGCTACGACAAGTGGGCGGGCATCTTCTCTTCGCAATGGATGAAGGTGCTGACCTTCTCCGTGATCGTTTCGCTTCTCTACCACGTGTGGGTGGGCATGCGCGATGTCTGGATGGACTACGTGCAGTCCGTCGGCATGCGGCTCGCCCTGCAAATCTTCACCATCGTCTGGCTTGTCGGTTGTGCGGGTTGGGCCATTCAAGTGCTCTGGAGAGTCTGAACCCCATGACGAACTACACCAAAGACCAAATCACCACGCGCAAGTTCGACGTCGTCATCATCGGTGCCGGCGGCTCGGGCATGCGTGCCTCGCTGCAGCTGGCCCGCGCCGGCCTGAATGTCGCCGTCCTCTCCAAGGTGTTCCCCACCCGCTCGCACACCGTCGCTGCGCAAGGCGGCGTCGGCGCATCGCTGGGCAACATGAGCGAGGACAACTGGCACTACCACTTCTACGACACGATCAAGGGCTCCGACTGGCTGGGCGACCAGGATGCGATCGAGTTCATGTGCCGTGAAGCACCCAAGGTGGTCTACGAGCTCGAGCACTTCGGCATGCCCTTCGACCGCAATGCCGACGGCACCATCTACCAGCGCCCGTTCGGTGGCCACACCGCCAACTACGGCGAAAAGCCCGTGCAGCGCGCCTGCGCCGCAGCCGACCGCACTGGCCATGCCATGCTGCACACGCTCTACCAACAGAACGTGTCGGCCCGCACCCAGTTCTTCGTGGAATGGATGGCGCTCGACCTGATCCGCGATTCCGAAGGCGATGTGGTTGGCGTGACCGCGCTAGAGATGGAAACCGGCGACCTGCACATCCTGCAGGCCAAGACCGTGCTGCTGGCCACCGGCGGCGCCGGCCGCATCTTCGCCGCCTCGACCAACGCGTTCATCAATACCGGCGACGGCCTGGGCATGGCCGCTCGCGCCGGCATCCCGCTGCAGGACATGGAGTTCTGGCAGTTCCACCCCACCGGCGTGGCCGGCGCGGGTGTTCTGCTGACCGAAGGCTGCCGTGGTGAAGGCGCCATCCTGCTCAACAGCAACGGCGAGCGCTTCATGGAGCGTTACGCGCCTGTGCTGAAGGACCTCGCGCCACGCGACTTCGTCTCGCGCTCGATGGACCAGGAGATCAAGGAAGGCCGCGGCTGCGGTCCCAACAAGGACTACGTGCTGCTCAAGCTGGACCACCTGGGTGCCGACACCATCCACAAGCGCCTGCCCTCTGTGTTCGAGATTGGCGTGAACTTCGCCAACGTGGACATCACCAAGGAGCCGATCCCGGTGGTGCCCACCATCCACTACCAGATGGGCGGCATCCCGACCAACATCAATGGCCAGGTCGTGATCCAGGACGCCTCCAACGCCAGCGTGGCGGTCAACGGCCTCTATGCGGTCGGCGAATGCTCTTGCGTGAGCGTGCACGGCGCCAACCGTCTGGGCACCAACTCGCTGCTCGACCTGCTGGTGTTCGGTCGCGCGGCTGGCAACCACATCGTGCAGTTCCACGAGAAGAACAAGGAACACAAGCCCCTGCCGGCCGATGCCGCGGACCGGACGCTGGAGCGCCTGAACCGCCTCGAGAACTCGAGCGACGGCATCTACGCGCAGGACGTGGCCGGCGAGATTCGCGCCACCATGCAATCGCACGCCGCCGTGTTCCGCACGCAGGCTTCGATGGACGAAGGCGTGGCCAAGATCGCCGAGGTGCGCGAGCGCGTGGGCGGCATCACGCTCAAGGACAAGTCCCGCGTGTTCAACACCGCCCGCATCGAGGCGCTTGAGGTCGAGAACCTCATCGAGGCCGCCCAGGCGACGATGGTTTCGGCCGCCGCCCGCAAGGAGTGCCGAGGCGCCCACACGGTCGAAGACTACGAGCGTCCGGCCGACGATCCGGTCGCGCCGCTGGGCCGCGACGACGCCAACTGGATGAAGCACACCCTGTGGCACAGCGAAAGCAACAGCCTCAGCTACAAGCCGGTGAAGCTCAAGCCCCTGACGGTGGACTCGGTTCCGCCCAAGGTCCGCACCTTCTGATGCCGCACGACCAAGAACAAGGTTCCCAACGATGAAGCGCACTTTCCAGATCTACCGCTACGACCCGGACAAGGACGACAAGCCGTACATGCAAACCATCGAGATCGAACTCGATGGTCACGAGCGCATGCTGCTGGACGCCCTGATCAAGCTCAAGGCACAAGACCCGACTCTGGCCTTCCGCCGCTCCTGCCGCGAAGGCGTGTGCGGTTCGGACGCCATGAACATCAACGGCAAGAACGGTCTGGCCTGCCTGACCAACATGAACACGCTCACGGGCACCGTCGTGCTCAAGCCGCTGCCGGGCCTGCCGGTGGTGCGCGACCTGATCGTGGACATGACGCAGTTCTTCAACCAGTACCATTCGATCAAGCCGTATCTCCAGAACGACACGCTGCCCCCCGAAAAGGAGCGCCTGCAGTCGCCCGAGGAACGCGAAGAGCTCAACGGCCTCTACGAGTGCATTCTGTGCGCGAGCTGCTCCACCAGCTGCCCCAGCTTCTGGTGGAATCCCGACAAGTTCGTGGGGCCCGCCGGCTTGCTGCAGGCTTACCGGTTCATCGCCGACAGCCGCGACGACCACACCGGCGAGCGCCTGGACAACCTCGAGGATCCCTACCGCCTGTTCCGTTGCCACACCATCATGAACTGCGTGGACGTTTGCCCCAAGGGCCTGAACCCCACGCAAGCCATCGGCAAGATCAAGGAACTGATGGTGCGCCGCGCCATCTGATCCGAAAGACCCACCACCATCATGCAAGCGCAAGCCGCCTCGCCCCTTGACCAGCCGATCGACGTCCGTGCGTTGAGCCGGCTCAAGTGGCGCTGCCGGCGCGGCTTGCTGGAAAACGACCTGTTCATTGCCCGGTTCTTCGAGCAATACGAAGCCTCCCTCACCATGGGCCAGGCGCAGGCGCTGGAGACATTGATGGATCTGTCGGACAACGACCTTCTGGATCTCTTGCTGCGCAGAAAGGAGCCCGAGCCAGACCTGGCCGGTGCCGGCGTGGTGCAAGTCTTGCAGATGCTTCGCAATTGATCCGCATCCCTCCATCCAGTTCTTCCAGTTCACCCCTTCCCGAGAGAAAGACCCAGCCATGAAAGCCTCCGATACCAAGGCCACCCTGTCGTTCAGCAACGGCGGCCAAAACGTCGACCTGCCGATCTACAAGGGCACGATGGGCCCCGACGTGATCGACATCCGCAAGCTGTACGCGCAGACGGGAATGTTCACCTACGACCCGGGATTCATGTCGACCGCGTCGTGCGAGTCCGCCATCACCTTCATCGATGGCGACAAGGGCGAACTGCTGTATCGCGGCTACCCGATCGAGCAGTTGGCGACCAACTGCGACTTCCTGGACACCTGCCACCTGCTGCTTTACGGTGACCTGCCCAACGCCGAGCAGAAGACCAAGTTCGACGACCTGGTGACGCACCACACCATGGTCAACGAGCAGATGCAGTTCTTCCTGCGCGGCTTCCGCCGCGATGCGCACCCGATGGCCATCATGACCGGCCTGGTGGGCGCTCTGTCGGCCTTCTATCACGACAGCACCGACATCAACAATCCGAAGCACCGCGAGATTGCCGCCGTGCGCCTGATTGCCAAGATGCCGACGCTCGTGGCGATGGCCTACAAGTACACGATCGGTCAGCCGTACATGTACCCGCGCAACGACCTGAGCTACGCCGGCAACTTCCTGCACATGATGTTTGCCACCCCGTGCGAGGAATACAAGGTCAGCCCGGTGCTCGAGCGCGCGCTCGACCGCATCTTCATCCTGCACGCCGACCACGAGCAGAACGCTTCCACCTCGACCGTGCGCCTGTGCGGCTCGTCGGGCACCAACCCCTTCGCGGCCATCGCTGCCGGCGTGGCATGCCTGTGGGGCCCCGCTCACGGCGGCGCCAACGAGGCGGCGCTCAACATGCTCTACGACATCCAGAAGGCGGGTGGCGTCGAGAAGATCGGCGAGTTCATCAAGCAGGTCAAGGACAAGAACAGCAGCGTGCGCCTGATGGGCTTTGGCCACCGCGTGTACAAGAACTACGACCCGCGCGCCAAGCTCATGCAGGAAACCTGCAAGGAAGTGCTGGGCGAACTGGGCCTGGAAAACGACCCGCTGTTCAAGCTGGCCATGGCCCTGGAGAAGATCGCGTTGGAAGACGAATACTTCGTCTCGCGCAAGCTCTACCCGAACGTCGACTTCTACTCCGGCATCGTGCAGCGCGCCATCGGCATCCCGGTGCCGCTGTTCACCGCCATCTTCGCGCTGGCCCGCACTGTGGGCTGGATCGCCCAGCTCAACGAAATGATCGGCGACCCAGACTACAAGATCGGCCGCCCCCGCCAGTTGTTCGAAGGCTCGCCGCGTCGCGACGTCAAGCCGATGGCACAGCGCTGATCGGCCGCGGCAGCGGGCTCGCCAAGAGCCCGTGTAGGCCGCGACCACCTTTGCAAGAAGGCTGCCCACGGGCAGCCTTCTTGCGTTTTGGCTGACAAGCAAGCGGCTGTTTGATCGGTAACTTTCAGGGCATGCGCGAATCCCGCGCTGACCATCCCAAACAAGGAGTTCCCGATGAAGAAACTGACCGCTCTGGTTGCCCTGGCCTTTACCCTGGGCATTTCGCTCACCGCCTGCAACACGATGGAAGGCGCTGGCCAAGACATCCAGAAGGGTGGCCAAAAGCTCGAAGACGCCGCGCAGAAGAAAAAATAAGAACCTCGCGGGCACCGGGGAGGCCCTCCAATCTGCAGGTCCTTCGTCCAACTCGTCGCCCTGCGGCATGTCAGCCATCGCAGTCCGCGATGGCTGACGCCATTTTTCGGTAGCAAAATGACGGTCTTCATCGCCAATCGCGATGACTTCCGTCCATGTCCCAGCCTGAACGCAATTTTGTCCGCCGCGTCGACCTCACATCGCTTCAATTGTTCGTGGCGGTGTGCGAGCTCGGCAGCATCGGCCGGGCAGCAGAGCGCGAATTCATCGCCGCTTCTGCGATCAGCAAGCGCCTTTCCGACCTGGAAGCCGCGCTTCACACGCCGCTTCTTTATCGACACACCCGCGGCGTCGACCTGACGCCCGCCGGCGAAAGCCTTCTGCACCACGCCCGATCGGTGCTCTACAGCCTCGAGAAGATGCAGGGCGAACTCAGCGAGTACGCCGACGGCGTGCGCGGCCACGTGCGCGTGCATGCCAACATTTCGGCCATCGTCCAATACCTGCCCGAAGACCTGGGCTCATTTGCCCGCCAGCACGAAGCCATCAAGATCGATCTGGAAGAGCATCTGTCGAGCGAGGTGCTGCGCGCTGTCCAGGAGGGCGCGGCTGACCTGGGCATCTGCCACGTCGCCGATGGCACCCACGAACTGCAGAGCCTGCCCTACCGCAAGGATCGCCTGGTGCTCGTGGTGCCGGCCGGCCATGCCTTGGCGGGCTCAAATCCAGTCGATTTCGTCGATACGCTGGAGCACGATCACGTTGGGCTGCACACCAACAGCTCGATCTACGTCGCGATGCACCAGGCCGCGCTTCGCGCTGGCCGCACCATCAAGCTTCGCATTCACGTCACCGGCCTCGACGCCATGTGCCGCATGATCGACAACGGCCTGGGCGTGGGCATCATGCCTGCGCGCGCCTTCGAACTGATGCGCGGCGGGATCGGGCAACGCCTCGTTGGCGTGAACCTGTCCAACCCCTGGGCCGAGCGCGACATCCGCCTCGTCGCTCGCGATTTCTCGACCCTGCCCGTGGCGGCACGATCGCTCGTCGAGCACCTCAGTCCTGCCGCCCACGATCAGGCCAGGCTGCCGAGGAACGCCGCCTCCAAGGCACTCGCCGCGTGAGCGATCTGCGCTCGTCGCTCATTCGAACAACCATTCCCCACGAAAGACCTCCATGTCACGCACCCTCTACGACAAGATCTGGGACGAGCATGTCGTCCACACCGAAGAAGACGGCACGGCCGTGCTCTACATCGACCGTCACCTCGTCCACGAGGTGACCAGCCCGCAAGCCTTCGAAGGTCTGCGCGTGGCGGGCCGCAAGCTTTGGCGCATCAGCTCGGTCGTGGCCACAGCCGACCACAACACGCCCACCACGGGTTGGGAACGCGGCTACGACGGCATCGACGACCCCATCAGCAAGGAGCAGGTCACTACGCTGGACAGCAACATCAAGGAATTCGGCGCTGCCGCCTTCTTTCCGTTCCTGTCGAAGCGGCAGGGCATCGTCCACGTCATCGGTCCGGAAAGCGGCGCAACGCTGCCGGGCATGACGGTGGTCTGCGGCGACAGCCACACCTCCACGCACGGTGCCTTCGGTGCGCTGGCCCACGGCATCGGCACCAGCGAAGTCGAGCACGTCATGGCCACGCAGACCCTCTTGGCCAAGAAGGCGAAGAACATGCTGATCAAGGTCGAAGGCAAGCTCCCCGCCGGCTGCAACGCCAAGGACGTGGTGCTGGCGATCATCGGACGCATCGGCACGGCTGGCGGCACCGGCTACACCATCGAATTCGCCGGCTCGGCGATCCGCGACTTGTCGATGGAAGGCCGCATGACGGTATGCAACATGGCCATCGAAGCAGGTGCGCGCGCGGGCCTGGTTGCCGTGGACCAGAAGACCATCGACTATGTCAAAGGCCGCCCGCTTGCACCCAACGGCGTCGAATGGGACCAGGCGGTCGCCTACTGGAAGACGCTTCATTCGGATCCAGGCGCCAGTTTCGACACCGTCGTGGAACTCGATGCCACGCAGATCAAGCCGCAGGTGACGTGGGGTACGTCGCCCGAAATGGTGCTGCCCATCGACGGCCGCGTGCCCGATCCCGACAAGGAAAAGGATGCGAACAAGCGCGGCGCCATCGAACGCGCCCTGACCTACATGGGCCTGGAGCCCAACAAGCCGATGAACGACATTTTCATCGACAAGGTGTTCATCGGCAGTTGCACCAACAGCCGCATCGAGGACATGCGCGAAGCCGCCGCCGTGGTAAAGAAGCTCGGCCAGAAAGTGGCCAAGAACGTCAAGCTGGCCATGGTGGTTCCAGGCTCGGGCCTGGTGAAAGAGCAGGCCGAACGCGAAGGCCTGCACGAGGTGTTCAAGGCCGCGGGCTTCGAATGGCGCGAGCCTGGCTGCTCGATGTGCCTCGCGATGAACGCCGACCGGCTGGAGCCCGGTGAGCGCTGCGCGTCCACCAGCAACCGCAACTTCGAAGGTCGCCAGGGCGCTGGCGGCCGCACGCATCTCGTCAGCCCAGCGATGGCTGCCGCGGCCGCCATCAACGGCCATTTCGTCGACGTGCGCACGATCGCCTGATCGAGAGGAAAACACCATGCAGAAATTCAACGTGCACCAGGGCCTCGTCGCCCCCTTGGACCGCGAGAACGTCGACACCGACGCCATCATTCCCAAGCAGTTCCTCAAGTCGATCAAGAAGACGGGCTTCGGCCCCAACCTGTTCGACGAATGGCGCTACCTCGACCATGGCGAACCAGGCATGGACCCGGCCAGCCGCAAGCCCAACCCGGACTTCGTGCTCAACCAGCCGCGCTACGCGGGCGCATCCATCCTCTTGGCGCGCAAGAACTTCGGCTGCGGCTCGTCGCGCGAGCACGCCCCTTGGGCGCTGGACCAGTACGGCTTTCGCGCCATCATCGCGCCCAGCTTCGCCGACATCTTCTTCAACAACAGCTTCAAGAACGGCTTGTTGCCCATCGTGCTGCCCGAAGCCACCGTGGCGCAACTGTTCGACGAGACGCTGGCCTTTCCCGGCTACACGCTCACCGTCGACCTGGAGCGGCAGGTGGTCGTCAAGCCCGACGGCGCCGAGATCGCCTTCGAGGTCCAGGCATTCCGCAAGTACTGCCTGATCAACGGCCTGGACGACATCGGGCTGACGCTGCGCCACAAGGACAAGATCAAGGCCTTCGAGGCGGAGCGCCTGGCAACCAAGCCCTGGCTCGCGCACCAGATGATCGCCTGATCCCCATTTCCACTTCCTGAAGAAACAACGAAACCATGAAGATCGCAGTCCTTCCCGGTGATGGCATCGGCACCGAAATCGTCGAGCAGGCCGTGCGCGTGCTCGGCGCTCTCGACCTCAAGTTCGAGATGGAAACCGCCCTTGTCGGCGGCGCCGCCTACGAGGCCCACGGCCATCCGCTGCCCGAATCCACGCTCAAGCTGGCCAAGGAAGCCGACGCCGTGCTCTTCGGCGCCGTCGGCGACTGGAAATACGACAAGCTCGAGCGCCAGTTCCGGCCCGAGCAAGCCATCCTCGGCCTGCGCAAGAACCTCGGCCTGTTCGCCAACTTCCGGCCGGCCATCTGCTACGAGCAGCTCACCCACGCCTCCAGCCTCAAGCCCGAACTCGTGTCCGGGCTGGACATCCTCATCATCCGCGAGCTAACGGGCGACATCTATTTCGGCCAGCCTCGCGGCAAGCGCACTTCGCCCGACGGCAATTTCCCCGGTGCCGAAGAAGCCTTCGACACGATGCGCTACACCCGTCCCGAGATCGAACGCATCGCCCGCGTGGCTTTCGAGGCCGCGCGAAAGCGCAGCAAGCGCGTGACGAGCGTCGACAAGGCCAACGTCCTCGAGACCTTCCAGTTCTGGAAGGACGTCGTGACCGAGGTGCACAAGGACTACCCCGATGTCGAGCTCGACCACATGTACGTCGACAACGCCGCCATGCAGTTGGTGAAAGCCCCCAAGAAGTTCGACGTGGTGGTCACCGGCAACATGTTCGGCGACATCCTCTCGGATGAAGCCGCGATGCTCACTGGCTCGATCGGCATGCTTCCTTCTGCAAGCCTCAATGCGAGCCGGCAGGGCCTGTACGAGCCGAGCCACGGCAGTGCTCCGGACATCGCGGGCAAGGGCGTGGCCAATCCGCTGGCAACCATCCTGTCGGCGGCCATGATGCTGCGTTTCTCCCTGGATCAGGAAGAAGCCGCGCAGCGCATCGAGAACGCGGTCAAGAAGGTGTTGGCACAAGGTCTGCGCACGCCCGACATCTACAGCGAAGGCACGACCAAGGTCGGCACGCGCGAGATGGGCGATGCGGTGCTTGCGGCACTGGGTTGAGCACGGTCGCGGCGGATCCGTCCGCAGTCGCGTCGACCAAGGGCGGCTACGGCTGCCCTTTTTGTTGCGCGATGCGGCGTCCGTGCCACAGCAGAGGCCCTTCGAGGGCTCTCGCAGGTATTGGTTCCGCTACAATTGAGGGCTATGTGTGCCGCAAGACTTCTCGTTCTGAACACCGCGCCGGCCGGCGCGGCAAAGCGCGCATGCATCATCGTTTCCTCCTCCAAAACCACGACCACCATTAAAGGCTGACCCAGCCTGGTTCGTCGTGCGCCTTTCCCTGGCCCCGGACGAGCCAGGCGGGGGCAGTCCCTTCGTCGCGGTCTTCGCTGTTTGACATTGAAAGGGCATCCGAAATGAGCAAGTTGGTAGGGTTGGTCGGCTGGCGCGGCATGGTCGGCTCCGTCTTGATGGACCGCATGGCCGAAGAGCGCGACTTCGACCTGATCGAACCCCTGTTCTTCTCCACCTCGAACGCGGGCGGCAAGGCCCCCGCCATGGCCAAGAACGAGACCACGCTGCAGAACGCCTTCGACATCGAGGCCCTCAAGCGCTGCGACATCATCGTTACAGCCCAGGGCGGCGACTACACCTCCGAGGTGTTCCCGCGCCTGCGCGCCGAAGGCTGGAAGGGTCACTGGATCGACGCCGCCTCCACGCTGCGCATGAAGGACGACGCCATCATCGTGCTCGACCCGGTCAACATGCCGGTCATCAAGAATGCCCTGGCCAAGGGCGGAAACAACTGGATCGGTGGCAACTGCACGGTCAGTTGCATGCTCATGGGCGTTGGCGCGCTCTACAAGGCCGGCCTCGTCGAATGGATGAGCAGCATGACCTACCAGGCCGCGTCTGGCGGCGGTGCGCAGCACATGCGCGAACTTCTGACTCAATTCGGCACGCTCAACGCCGAAGTGCGCGATTTGCTGCACGACCCCAAGAGCGCCATCCTCGAGATCGACCGCAAGGTGCTGGCGAAGCAGCAATCGCTGTCGGCACAGGAAACCGCCAACTTCGGCGTGCCACTGGGCGGCTCGCTCATTCCCTGGATCGACAAGGACCTGGGCGACGGCTCCAGCAAGGAGGAATGGAAGGGCGGCGCGGAGACCAACAAGATTCTTGGCCAGGGCGCCGGCTTCGGCACCCCTGCCACCCCCGTCGACGGCTTCTGCGTCCGAATCGGCGCCATGCGCTGCCACAGCCAGGCCCTGACCTTCAAGCTGAAGAAGGACGTCCCGCTGGCCGACATCGAAGCCATGATCGCCGCCGACAACGCCTGGGTGAAGGTGGTGCCCAACACGCGCGAAGCCACGATCCGCGACCTGACCCCGGTGTCCGTCACCGGCACGATGACCATCCCGGTCGGCCGTCTGCGCAAGATGGCGATGGGCCCTGAATATCTGGGCGCCTTCACGGTGGGCGATCAGTTGCTCTGGGGCGCTGCCGAACCGCTGCGCCGCATGCTGCGCATCCTGCTCGAAGACTGAAATGCGCGTGGGCGTCGTCGTTCAGGCGCCCACGTTGCGAGCGAGCAACGACCGGGGTGCACGTAAATTCGTACTCCGCATATTCCCAAGGCCTGTTGCCTTGTCAGTGCTGGGTGATGGTGTTACCGTCCACTTACATTTTTGGGCAATGGCGCCCCCATCAGCATGACAAGACATCTTCTGCCTGCCGTGGACACGGCGACGACCAGCCCAAACGCCCCAACGGGCAGCATGCCGGTCGGTCGTAGTCAGCTGACGATCCTGGGCGCATCAGTCGCCCTGGCCCTGGCGACGTTCAGTTCCGGCGCGAACGCGCTCGCACTTGGCCCTCTCAAGGTCATCTCCTCACTCGGCGAACCGCTGCGCGCCGAGATCGAAATTCCCCAGATCACCGCCGACGAAGCCGACAGCATGCGCATCGGCATGGCGTCGCCGGGTGCTTTCAGCGCCGCCGGCGTCAGCTACAACCCTGCCCTGGCCGACGTACGCGTCAACCTCGAGCGCCGTGGCGGCCGCTATGTGATCACGCTGCGGGGAACGCGATCGCTCAACGATCCCTTCCTTGACGTCCTGCTCGAGGCCAACTGGCGCTCCGGCCGCATGGTTCGCGACTACACGGTGCTGCTCGATCCGCCAGGCAGTCCCAAATCGCAACAGGCCATTGCACCCGTCGCGCCCCAAGTGAGCACGCCGCGGCCCTTGCCGCAGCCATCGACCACGCCCTACGCCGGATCGTCGAGCACGGCTCGTAGCGCGCCGGCGGCGCCGGCTCCGGTCGTGCGCCCGGCACCCGCGCCGGCGCCAGTCGCTCCAATGGAAGCACCTTCCAGCGCTGGCGCCTCGGACAATGGTGGCCAACAGGTCACGGTTCGTCCGGGCGACACGGCCGGCGCAATCGCCCGAGCCAACAAGGCGCCCGAAATCTCGCTCGACCAGATGCTGGTGGCGATGCTTCGGTCCAATCCGGACGCATTCATCGGCAAGAACGTAAACCGCGTCAAGGCCGGCGCCGTTCTGACGATGCCGAGCGCGCGCGAAGCCGCCGAAGTCTCCCCCAAGGAAGCCAAGCAGATGCTTGTCGCGCAAAGTCGCGACTTCAACCAATACCGCCGCAACCTCGCGGAAGCAGCCCCGACATCGAGCGTGGCGGAGGCCGACCGCTCGGCTGGCGGCACGTTGCAGGCCAATGTTCAGGATCGCAACGCCGCAGCGCAATCGCCCGACAAACTCACCATCACCCCCGGTGCTGCGGCCGGCAGCAAGGCCGCGGCCGACGAAAGCCTGGTCAAGGGGCGCCAGGCTGCTGCCGACGCTGCGCGAGTTGCCGAACTGTCGCGCAACCTGAACGAACTGAACAAGATCCAGTCGGCGGGTGGCACCGGTGCAGCGGCGCCGGCGGGCTCGCCTTCCGCGCCGACAGGCACGACCGGCGCACCGGTCGCACCGGCCGCCGTCACGCCTGGCATTGCCGTTCCAGTTCCGGGCGCAGCTCCTGCGGCGACGACGCCGTCGGCCACAACGCCAGCGGCCGCTGGAAGCGCGGCGCCTGGCGCCGCCGCTCCGGCAGCCAGCAACACGGGCACTGCCACAGGCGGCGCAGCCACACCGGCCGTTACAGCGGGCACCGCGGGCGGCTCTGAATCCGCGACCTCAGCCGCCGGCGCCGCGGCTCCGACGCCAACGCCGGCCCCGGCTCCTGCAGCCGCTACGCCAGCCAAACCCAAGCCCAAAGCCCCGCCACCGCCCCCTCCGCCGAAGAGCTTCTTCGAGGAATTGATGGACAACCCCATCATCCTCGGCGCGATCGGGCTCATCGTATTGCTCCTGGCCTTCCTGGGCCTGCGCGTCTTCAATCGCCGCAAGGCTTCTTCCAGCGAAAGCGTCTTCCTGGAAAGCCGCATTCCCAAGGATTCGTTCTTCGGCTCCAGTGGCGGAGAGTCAGTCGACACGAAGAACCAAGGCGCCGCCACCTCTTCCATGTCGTATTCGCCGAGCCAGTTGGACACGGGCGACGTCGACCCGGTGGCCGAAGCCGACGTCTACCTGGCCTATGGCCGCGACCTGCAGGCCGAGGAGATTCTTCGCGAAGCTCTGCGCATCAATCCTGACCGCACCGCGATCCACCTCAAGCTCCTTGAGATCCACGCCAAGCGCCGTGACCTGCGCGCTTTCGAAGCCCAGGCAACCGAAGTGCGCAAGCTGACCGGCGGCACCGGGAGCGATTGGACTCGCGCCGTGGAACTCGGCCGCGACCTGGATCCTGGCAACCCCCTGTACCAGAGCGCTCCCACTCCGGCGCGCGCACCGGCTGCCGACATGACGCCGGCCGTCGCAGCCGTGGCGGGCGCCGCTGCAGCTGGCGCTGCCGCTGTCATGTCGCCGGCCCAGGCTCCGGCTGTCGCCGCAGAGCCTCCGCCGCCCGAATTCGTGCCTTCTGTGGCCCCGCTGGATTTCGACCTGGAGCTCGACAGCAAGCCCACGCCCATGCCCGATACGGCGCCGATGCCGGTCAGCGCAAGCCTGCCGCCTGTGGCGCCAAAAGCATCTCCGGTCGCGGCACCTGCTTTCGAAATCCCCGCCAGCCTGGACTTCGGCTCCCTGGAAAACGATTTCGACACCGCGCCCGCCGCACTGGAACCGTCCCTGCGGCCGCGCTCGCGATTGGCCGACGACGAAGAACACACCCAGCCGGCGACACTGCGCGCCGGACTGCCCGGTGATTCGGGCTTCGTCGAGTTCGACGTCAGCACCCGCTCTGGACTGTTGGGTGGCAATACTTCGCCCGCTGCGCTGGAGCCCCTCACCGGCGACGACGGCTCCGAGAATCCCCACGCCGTCAAGCTGACGCTGGCGCGCGAACTCCACGCCCTGGGCGATGCCGAGGGTGCGCGCTCGCTGGTCGAGGAAGTGGCCGCCGAAACCTCCGGCGACCTGCACGCCCAGGCACAGCAGTTGCTGACCCAACTGCGCTGAATCGGCGCGGGTCAGGGCATGAATCGGTGAGGCTGGCCCTCGGCATTCGCTACGACGGGCGAGCCTACGACGGCTGGCAAAGCCAGTTGTCGGGCCGGACGGTGCAGGACAAGCTCGAGGCTGCGCTCGCGCAACTGGCCGGTCAGCCGATCCGTACCTTGTGCGCCGGACGCACCGATGCTGGCGTCCACGGCCTGACCCAGGTCGTGCATTTCGACACTGAGGTTCAGCGCGCGCCCTTCTCCTGGGTGCGCGGCACCAACCGCTATCTGCCGGACGATATTGCCGTGCAATGGGCGCAGGAGGTCCCGGCTTCGTTCCATTGCCGGGCGAGTGCCCAATCCCGCCGGTACCTCTACGTGCTCTCCCAATCGCCGGTGCGACCCAGTCTCGATACCGGCAAGGTCGGCTGGTCGATCCATCCCCTCGATGGCGATGCCATGCGTGCCGGAGCGCAGTACCTGCTGGGCACGCACGATTTCAGTTCGTTCCGGGCGTCGGCCTGCCAAGCCCTCTCGCCGGTCAAGGACATGCGGCACATTGAAATCCTTCGTCTCGGCGCCGGGGAACGTTGTCGCTGGTATTTCCGTTTCGAGGCCGATGCGTTCCTGCACCACATGATCCGCAACATCATGGGCTGCCTGGTGCGTATCGGCCAGGGCAACGAATCGCCCGATTGGATGCAGAACGTGCTGGACGCCCGCAGCCGACTGGTTGCCGCACCGACCTATTCCGCGGCCGGGCTCTACTTTCTAGGCCCGCAGTACGGCGCGCATTGGGGCCTGCCAGCCGAAGTGACCTCCGGAAGCAGTTGGGATTCATACGACGGCCTGCCCTGAGACAATAGCGGGATGTCTGCCTCTCGCACGCGAATCAAGATCTGCGGCCTGACCCGCGAACAGGACGTGGACGCCGCGGTCGACGCCGGTGCCGACGCGGTGGGTTTCGTGCTTTACCCCAAGAGCCCTCGGGCCGTCAGCCTGGAGCGGGCCGCGGAGCTGGCGCGCCGGCTTCCACCTTTCGTGACACCGGTACTGTTGTTCGTCAACGAAAGCCCCGACGTGTCGACCCACGCCCTTTCGGTGGTGCGAGGGTCCCTGGCGCAATTTCACGGCGACGAGACACCCGCACAGTGCCGCGCCGGCAGCGGAAGCGGGATGCATGCCTACCTTCGCGCTGCCCGGATTCCGGTCGGGCCAGGTGCGGCTGACTTCGACCTCGTAAAATACGCGAACGATTTCTCGGACGCCCAGGCCATCCTGCTCGACGCTCATGTCGAGGGATTCGGCGGGGGCGGCAAGGCATTCGATTGGTCACTCCTTCCACACGTCGCAAACGCTCACCTCGTCTTGTCTGGTGGGTTGACGCCTGCCAACGTCGGCGATGGCATCCGTTGGCTGCGGCCGCGCTGCAAGGCGCCGGCCGTTGACGTGAGTTCCGGCGTCGAAGCCTCCAAGGGCATCAAGGACGCCGGCAAGATCCGCGAATTCGTGGCTGCCGTGCGGGCGGCCGACGCCTTCGCCTCCTAGCTCTCTTCCGCCGACTGCTTCACCGGAGCGGTCCGGCGGACCTCCATCGAGGCACCGAATCATGTTCGACTACCAACAACCCGACGCTACCGGCCACTTCGGCAATTACGGCGGCACATTTGCCAGCGAAACGCTTACGCACGCGATCAACGAACTGCGCGCTGCCTACGACAAATACAAGAATGACCCGGAGTTCCAGGCCGAATTCCGCTACGAGCTGGCCCACTTCGTCGGCCGTCCCTCGCCCGTGTACCACGCCGCGCGCACCAGCCGAGAACTCGGTGGCGCACAGATCTACCTCAAGCGCGAGGACCTGAACCACACCGGCGCCCACAAGGTGAACAACACCATCGGCCAGGCGATGCTGGCCCGCCGCATGGGCAAGCCCCGCGTGATCGCCGAGACGGGCGCCGGCCAGCACGGCGTCGCCACCGCCACCATCTGCGCCCGCTACGGTCTGGAATGCGTCGTCTACATGGGTGCCGAAGACGTCAAGCGGCAGAGCCCCAACGTCTATCGCATGCACTTGCTGGGCGCCAAGGTCGTCCCGGTGGAATCGGGCAGCCGAACGCTCAAGGACGCACTTAATGAAGCGATGCGCGACTGGGTGACCAACGTGGAAGACACCTTCTACATCATCGGTACGGTCGCTGGGCCGCACCCCTACCCGACGATGGTGCGCGACTTTCAGAGCGTCATCGGCGAAGAATGCATCGACCAGATGCCCGAAATGCTCGCCGCCCAAGGCATCACGGGGGAGGCGCAGGGCAAGCAGCCGGATGTGGTCGTTGCCTGCGTGGGCGGCGGCAGCAACGCGATGGGCATCTTCTACCCCTACATCCCGTTCTCGTCGACGCGTCTGGTCGGCGTCGAGGCGGCAGGGCAAGGCCTGGACAGCGGCAAGCACTCGGCGTCCATCCTGCGTGGCAGTCCCGGCGTGCTGCACGGCAACCGCACTTATCTTCTGCAGGATGAGAATGGCCAGATCACCGAGACGCACAGCATCAGCGCTGGCCTCGACTATCCCGGCGTGGGCCCGGAGCATGCCTACCTGGCCGACATCGGGCGGGCCGAGTACGTGGGCGTGACCGACGCCGAAGCGCTCGAAGCCTTCCACCACCTGTGCCGCACCGAAGGCATCATCCCGGCGCTCGAATCGAGCCATGCAGTGGCGCACGCGCTCAAGCTGGCGCCGACCATGCGCCCGGACCAGTCGATCTTGGTCAACCTCTCCGGTCGCGGCGACAAGGACATCGGCACCGTCGCCGACCTCTCCGGGATCGACTTCTACGACCGCCCTTCCATGCGCGGTCACACGGTGAAGGGAGGCAAGGCATGAGCCGCATTGCAGCCACCTTCGCGAAGCTCGGCGAACAAGGTCGCCGCGCACTCGTCCCGTACGTGACGGCGGGCTTCCCGCAGGCCGACATCACGCCCGAGTTGATGCACGCCATGGTCCGCGCCGGCGCCGACGTGATCGAACTGGGCGTCCCCTTCTCCGACCCGATGGCGGATGGCCCGGTGATCCAGAAGGCGGGCGAGGCCGCCCTGGCCCTCGGCGTGGGAATGGTGCAAGTGCTGTCCATGGTCAAGGAGTTCCGCACCAGGGACGCGACCACGCCCGTCGTGCTGATGGGCTACGCCAATCCGATCGAGCGCTACGAACAGACCCACAGCAAGGATGCGTTCGCGCGGGACGCGGCCAAGTCCGGCGTCGACGGTGTACTGGTGGTCGACTACCCGCCAGAGGAATGCGAAGCCTTCGCGCAAGCGCTGCGCTCGCAGGACATCGACCTCATCTTCCTGTTGGCACCGACGAGCACCACGGAGCGCATGAAGCAGGTGGCGCGCTTGGCTTCGGGCTACGTCTATTACGTCTCGCTCAAGGGCGTTACCGGCGCCGGCCATCTGGACACCGAGGCGGTGGGACGAATGCTGCCGCGCATCCGCGAGCACGTGAAAGTCCCGGTGGGCGTAGGCTTTGGCATTCGCGACGCCGCATCGGCCCAGGCCGTCGGCAGCGCAGCCGACGCCGTGGTCATCGGCACGAAGATCATTCAGCTGGCCGAGAACCAGCCTCGCGAACAGGCAATTGCGAACGTCTCTGCCTTCCTGGCCGAGATCCGTTCGGCACTGGATGCCCTGCCCGCCAACACACCCAAGAACGCATCCGGGCGCTGAAAAGCCCGCCTGCTGCACAATACTGCCCGCACCAGGAGCGAAAGAACATGAGCTGGCTTGAAAAACTGCTTCCCCCGAAGATCTCGCAGACCCCGCCCAGCGAGCGGCGTCAAATGCCTGAAGGCCTGTGGATCAAGTGCCCGAGCTGTGACACCGTCCTCTACAAGACCGACCTGGAGCACAACCAGAACGTCTGCCCGAACTGCGCACATCACCATCGCATTGGCGCACGCGCGCGGCTCGACGCCTTCCTCGACGCGGAAGGCCGCTACGAGATCGGCCAGGAAGTGCTACCGGTGGACGCTCTGAAGTTCAAGGACAGCCGCAAGTACCCCGAACGCCTCAAGGAGGCCCTGGAAAACACCGGGGAAACCGACGCGCTGGTGGTGATGGGCGGCTCAGTCCACACCATCAACGTGGTGGCCGCCTGCTTCGAGTTCGAGTTCATGGGCGGCAGCATGGGCAGCGTGGTGGGCGAACGCTTCGTTCGCGGGGTGGAGACGGCCATCGAACAGAAGGTTCCTTTCCTGTGCTTCACCGCCACCGGCGGCGCGCGGATGCAGGAGGGCCTGCTCTCGCTCATGCAGATGGCCAAGACCAACGCTGCACTGACCCGCCTCGCCAAGAAGGGCCTGCCCTACATCAGCGTCCTGACCGATCCGACGATGGGCGGCGTGAGCGCCGGCTTTGCGTTCATGGGCGACGTCGTGATCGCGGAACCGAAGGCGCTGATCGGCTTCGCGGGCCCGCGAGTGATCGAATCCACCGTTCGCGTGAAGCTGCCCGAGGGCTTCCAGCGCGCCGAATTCCTGCAGGAGAAGGGCGCCGTCGACTTCATCTGCGATCGGCGGGAACTGCGCAAGACCATCGCCAGCACGCTGGCCATGCTGCTTCGCCAACCGGCAGACGCGGTGTCCTGATCAAGACTGCATCAAGAACGTGCCAAGCCCCGCCCTGAGCGGGGCTTGTCGCATCAGCCCAACGAAAAGGCCCAGGCTTCGGCGTTGCGCAGCACGATGTCCAGGATCTGCAGCAGGACGATCACCACGACCACCGACAGGTCGACCCCACCCACCAGCGGCACAACCTTGCGCATCGGGCGCACCAGCGGCAGCGCAAGCCGTTCGAGCAGGTCGTGAAGCATCGAGGACGCGGTGGGCACCCAAGACAGGATGGCGTAAACCACCAGCAGCGCAGTCAAGCCCGACACGGCCAGTCGCAGCAACCCGATCAACGAAAGCAGGGGCAACGCGGCAAAGCGAACGCTTGCTCCAACGAGCAAGAAGAACAGCAGGAACTTGACAAGCACCAGCAGCCAAGCGGCGATCAGGCTGGCCAGGTCCCACCGCCGGAATGCGGGCACCACACGCCGCAGCGGCAGCACGATCCAGTCGGTAATGGCGAAGACGAAGCTCCCGAGCGGGTTGCCGAAGGGCACCCTGTGGTACTGCATGTAGAGCCGCAGCAGGCAGGCACCGCCAAGCAAGCCTGCAACCACATTGAGAATAAGCGAAGTGATTTCGTCGAACATGAGGGGGCCGCTGATGGAACCGGGTGCGATGATAACGACGCTGAAAGCTCTTGATGACCCCCACCGACCTGATTGCCCTGCCGCTGTTCCCTCTTGGGAGCGTTCTCTTTCCCGATGGCTTGCTGCCGCTTCGGGTTTTCGAGCTGCGCTACTTGCAGATGGTGAACCAGGCCCATCAGTTGCAATCGCCGTTTGGCGTCGTGGCGCTGACGCACGGATCCGAGGTGCGCGTGGCCGGCGCCGAGGTTGAACGCTTTTCGGACGTCGGCACGCTGGCGGAGATCACCCACTATGAAGCGCTGCAACCCGCACTGCTTCGCATCGAATGCCGCGGCACGCGTCGGTTTCGCATCCATGAAAGCGAGCAACAGAAGAACGGCCTGTGGATCGCCAAGGTGCAATGGATGGCCGACGACGTGGCGGTGTCCATCCCCGAAGATCTCCTGCCCTGCGCTCAAGCCTTGCGTCAGGTGATCGCAACGCTGGAAATGCGCGAGCAGGCGCCAGCGCAGGATGCGGTGCGCTCACCGATTCCAACGCCGCATCGGCTCGACGACTGCGGCTGGGTGGCCAATCGCTGGTGCGAATTGCTGCCCATGCCCCCTGAGCTGAAGCAACGCATGATGGCGCTCGACAACCCATTGATGCGACTGGAACTGGTCGACGACCTGCTGGCGCGCAGCGGCATCACCAAAGGTTGACGCCGCACTGGCATCGCTAGTCGACACGCCCTGGCGCTCGTTCGCCGCAGTCCAAGCGGCGCCGGCCCTTTAAAATGGATGGTTATGCATCTGCCGACAGGCTTTTCGGCCGCTAGCCGGCAGAACACAGCATCAGCCGCCCAGCTTTTTTCTGAACGCGTCTTTCTGAGCGACCAAGTCTGCTCGCGCGCTCAGGCAATGCCCTTTTCGACTCAAGAACTCTCATGACTCAAGTCACGCCCCCCGCCGCAGCACCCGCGTCCGATGACAACCAGTTGATCGCCGAGCGCCGCGAAAAACTGAAGCTGCTGCGCGCTGCCCAGGCCGACGGCAAGGGCGTGGCGTTCCCCAACGATTTCAAGCCGGAACAGCGCGCAGCAGCGCTGCTGGGGACGCACGGCCAATCGACGGCGGAAGCGCTGCAGGAGCAGCCGGTTGCCGTCAGCGTCGCCGGGCGCATGATGCTCAAGCGCGTCATGGGCAAGGCGAGCTTCGCCACGGTGCAGGACGCCACCGGCCGCATTCAGCTCTACGTGACGCGCGACGCCATCGGCGAAGAGGCTTACGCCGACTTCAAGCGATGGGACCTGGGCGACATCGTCGGCGCCGAAGGCACGCTGATGAAGACCAAGACCGGCGAGTTGTCGATCCACGTCACTCGCCTGCGCCTGCTCACCAAGAGCCTGCGCCCACTGCCCGACAAGTTCCACGGCATGGCCGATCAGGAGCAGAAGTACCGCCAACGCTACGTCGACCTGATCACCGACGAATCAGCCCGCGAGCGCTTTGCGCGCCGTAGCCGTGCGGTGAGCGCCCTTCGCGAATTCATGGTGGCCAACGACTTCCTGGAGGTCGAGACGCCCATGCTGCATCCCATTCCTGGGGGTGCGAACGCCAAGCCATTCAAGACGCACCACAACGCGCTCGACCAGGAGATGTTCTTGCGCATCGCGCCCGAGCTGTATCTCAAGCGCCTGATCGTTGGCGGATTCGAGCGGGTGTTCGAAATCAATCGGAGCTACCGCAACGAAGGGATCTCGGTTCGCCACAACCCCGAGTTCACGATGATGGAGTTCTACGCGGCCTACTGGAACTACCGCGACCTGATGGACTTCACCGAATCGCTGATCCGCACGATCGCGCAAAAGACAGTGGGCAGCTTGCAGCTCGAGTACCAAGGCAAGGCCGTGGATCTGGCCGCCCCGTTCGCGCGCCTGACGATCCGCGAAGCCATCCTCGCCCACACGGACGCGGGCGAGCGTGTCGACGACGCCGACTGGCTACGCGCCGAGCTGAAGAAGCTCGGGCTTTCCGAGGAAAAGGACAGGCTGTCCGGCCGCACGCTGGCCAGCCTCCAGGTCATGTACTTCGAAGAAAAGGTGGAAGAAAAGCTGTGGCAGCCCACCTTCATCATGGAGCATCCGACCGAAATTTCGCCCCTGGCGCGCGCGAATGACGAGCGGCCCGAAGTGACGGAGCGCTTCGAGCTCTACATCACCGGCCGCGAGTTCGGCAACGGCTTCTCTGAGCTCAACGACGCCGAGGACCAGGCCGCGCGGTTCAACGCCCAGGTCGCGGCCAAAGACAGCGGCGACGACGAGGCCATGTTCTTCGATCACGACTTCGTGCGCGCACTCGAATACGGCATGCCACCCACCGGCGGCTGCGGCATCGGGATCGACCGCCTCATGATGCTGCTGACCGATTCGCCAAGCATCCGCGACGTCATCCTCTTTCCCGCGCTGCGCCGCGAAGCTTGAACGACGCCCGCGCAGCCGTGGCCACGCCCATCGGTGTCGATTTCGGCACATCGAATTCGGCGGTGGCCTTCGCCCCGGCCTCGGCAACGGCCCGGCTGCTGCCCATAGAAGGAGAAGCGACGGCCATGCCGACCGCTCTCTTCTTCAATGCCGAAGAGCGGCGTACACACTTCGGCCGCGACGCAATCGCCCAGTACCTCGCCGGCACCGAAGGCCGCCTGATGCGCTCGCTCAAGAGCCTGCTGGGAACGCCACTCATGCAGGAGACCACGGCCGTGTACGACGGTCTGGTGAGCTTCCAGGACATCGTCGCACGCTACCTGCACGAGCTGTGCAGTCGCGCCGAGGTCGAGCTGGGCCAACGTCCTTCGCAGGTGGTCATTGGCCGCCCGGTCCATTTTGTCGACGACGATCCGAAGCGCGACGCGCGAGCGGAAGAAGGTCTGCGCCTGGCCGCGCAAAGCGCAGGTTTTCGCGACATTGCCTTTCAGTTGGAGCCGATCGCAGCGGCTTTCGACTACGAACAACGCGTGACGCGCGAAACGCTGGTCCTGGTCGTCGACATCGGCGGCGGCACCTCTGACTTCACCGTGGTTCGCCTTGGGCCCGAGCGCGTCGCTCAGGAAAGCCGTACCCATGACATCCTGGCCACGACCGGGGTTCACATCGGCGGGACCGACTACGACCAGCGCCTGAACCTGGAAAGAGTGATGCCCCTGCTGGGCCATCGCCACATTGGGCCGGACGGGCGCGAAGTGCCCAGCGGCGTGTTCTTCGATCTCTCGACCTGGCACCTGATCCATTGGCAGCAGACGCCCAAGGCGATTGCTCAGGCACGTCAGCTGCGAACCAATTACAAGGATCGACGGCTGCACGACCGACTGATGACGGTGCTGGAAGACCGCCAGGGCCACCGGATCGCCAACGAGGTCGAACAGGCCAAGATCCAGACCTCGATCACTGGCCAACCCACGTCGATCGACCTTGATGTCGTGGAGCATGGACTGGCCGCTCTGCTGACCTCCGAGGACATGGATCAGCATCTGGCCGCGCTGCTGGAGGGCGTGACGGCATGCGCGCACGCGTGCGTGCGCAATGCGGGACTGCGAACTGGCGACGTCGCGGCCATCTACCTGACCGGTGGCTCGTCTGCATTGCGGCCGTTTCAGCACGCACTGCGCAAGACATTTCTTGGCGTACCCATCGTCGAGGGTGACCTGTTCGGCGGCGTCGCCTCCGGCCTTGCCTACGCGGCACGCGCTCGCTTCGGCGCCACGGCAAGGCGATGAAGTACTTGTCTGGCTATCCTGCGGGATTGCTGGCCCAGGTGCGCGATTGCATCGCTGGCGCGGGGCTGGGTAGGCTGCTGTCGAGGCGATATCCAACGGCCCACGACGTACGCAGCGACCGTGCGCTTTTCCAGTACGTCGACGCCTTGAAGAACGAGGCCATGCGAAATGCCGGGCCGCTGTCGAAAGTGGCTTACGACAACAAGCTGCATGTGATCCGACATGCCCTGGGCACCCACACCACCGTGACGCGAGTACAAGGTGGCAAGCTCAAGGCCAAGCGCGAGATCCGGGTCGCCAGCATCTTCCGCAACGTGCCCGTCGAATTCCTGCGGATGATCGTTGTGCACGAACTGGCTCACATGAAGGAAGGCGCGCACGACAAGGCCTTCTACGCGCTTTGCACGCACATGGAGCCAAGCTATCACCAATACGAGCTGGATCTTCGGCTCTACCTGACGCACCTGGACGTGGGTGGCGAAGCGCTTTGGGCGCCGCCGAATCCTGAGCCGGGCTAGCCAACCTGCGCCGCGAGCGCCTGCACCTGAGCAGCGGCGCGACGGTAAATGGGCATGTCATGCAGTTCGGCCCACTCTGGCGCCGGGCCTACCGGCAGCAAGGCGCGACGACGCGACTCGCTCGCGCGGTCCGGTTGCCAGCGACCGTCTCTTGCGGCGCTGGTCATGTCGTGCAAGAAGGCATCGAGCACCGCGCCATCGCCCACGCTGCGATTGCACAGCAATGCCATGTCGCAACCCGCGGCCAACGCCGTCAGGGCCGCGTCCGCAAAGCCGAGTTGCTCGCCTTTCAGGTGCCGCGCGGCCTCCATGTTCAGGTCATCGCTGAAGATGACGCCTTCGAAACCGAGTTTGCCGCGCAGGATCTCCCGCAGCCAACGCGGCGAGAAGCCGGCCGGCAGGCCATCCACCTTGGCATAGATGACATGTGCCGGCATCACGGCCGGCAGGGTCCCGGACATCCATTCGAAAGGCCGGGCATCGTCGGCGAGGATGACCTTGAGGCTGCGCCGATCGACCGGAATTGCCACGTGCGAATCGGCCTTGACGAACCCGTGCCCCGGGAAGTGCTTGCCGCAGCTGGCCATGCCCGCCTGGAGCATGCCATGCGCCACACTCTTGGCCAGCAGCGCCACCACGCGCGGGTCGCGGTGAAAGCTGCGGTCGCCGATGACACCGCTGCCGCCGTGGTCCAGGTCGAGCACCGGCGCGAAGCTGAAGTCCACACCACACGCGCGCAGTTCCGCGGCCATGACGAATCCGCAGGCGGTCGCGGCCCGCACGGCCTGCATCGCGTCCGACATCCACAGCTGCCCCAGAGCGCGCATTGCCGGAAGCCGCGCGAAGCCGTCGGTGCGGAACCGCTGAACCCGGCCTCCTTCCTGGTCGACGCAGATCAGCATGTCAGGCCGCAATGCCTTGATCTCGCGGTTGAGCGCCGACAGTGCGGCGCGGTCTTTCCAGTTGCGAGCGAAATGGATCACGCCACCGACCATCGGGTCCTGGATGCGACGCCGGTCAGCGTCGCTCAACGCGGTGCCCGCGACGTCGATCACGAGCGGCGAATGGTGGGTCTGTCGATTCATGCTTGGCGTTCAACCACCACGAAACTGGCGGCGTAGTCAGATTCGTCGGTCACGGTAACGTGGGCGGACAGGTGGCGTTCATCGAACCATTCCTTGAGCGCGCCATGCAGGACGATCTGCGGTTGGCCGCTGGGTTGATTCAGGATCTCGCACAGCCGCCAGCTCATGGGCGAGCGCATGCCCTTGCCGATGGCCTTGCTGAAGGCCTCCTTGGCGGAAAAGCGCGTTGCCAGGTAACGCAGCCCGCGTTGGGGCCAGCGCGTGCTGCGACTGCGCCACACGGCCAGCTCAGCGTCACCCAGCACGCGGGTTGCGAATCGCTCGCCTTGCCGCTCGAAGGTGGCGGCGATGCGCCGGATGTCGCAGATGTCGGTACCGATCCCGTAGATCACCGGGCATCCTCGATGCAGCGAAGGTACTCACGCGTCGTGGCGGCGTAGCCAAGTTCCAGCGCATCGGCAATGAAGGCATGGCCGATGGACACCTCGCGCACGCCCGGCACGGCGCGCAGGAAGTCAGTCAGGTTGTCGCGGCTCAGGTCATGGCCGGCGTTGACCTCCAGGCCCGCAGCCTGCGCTGCCTGAGCCGCCTGGGAATACAGCCCGAGCACGGTGCCTGCCCGGGAAGTGCCACGGGAGGCGGCATAGCCTTCGGTATACAGCTCCACGCGATCCGCGCCCACGGCCTTGGCACCGGCCATCATCTCTGCGGCGGGGTCCATGAACAGGCTCACGCGCACGCCGAGGGCCTTGCACTCCTCGATCAAGGGCCGCAGGCGCTCTGCATCGTCCGGGAAGGTCCACCCGTGGTCGCTGGTGAACTGGTCCTCGCTGTCCGGCACGAAGGTGGCCTGATGCGGACGCAGCTCGCGCACGAATTCCATGAGGTTGTGAAACGGGTTGCCCTCGATGTTGAACTCGGCATCTGGCCAGTCGCGGCGAAGCAGTTCGGACAACTCGCGCACGTCATGAGGCCGGATGTGGCGCTCGTCCGGCCGCGGATGGACTGTGATGCCCTGCGCCCCCGCATCCAGGCACATGGCCGCTGCGAGCGGCACGCTGGGAATGCCCAGGTGGCGCGTGTTGCGCACCAGGGCGACCTTGTTCAGGTTGACCGAAAGGGCTGTGGTCGGATGGCTCATAGTGCTTGAAGGTCCCGCATCAGTTGCCGCGTGCGCAGCGTCGCGACGCCGCAATGGTAGTTGAGCAAGACGCGCAACTGATGGCGCAAGGCAGCGTTGCCGCCCGCGGCCAGCCCTGCGATTTCACGCAAGGTGCTGGTGAAAGACAGGCGAGCATCCAGCGCCACCTGCAGCGCCAGCCATTGCGCGCCCGACAGTGCGTTTTCGGACTCATCCGCGTCGCGCAGGCCGGCTTCGGGCACCAGCGCATAAGGATGCTGAGCTTCCAGCGGCGCCAGCGTCGATGTCTGCGCGTCGAGCGCGGGCAGGAACCCGATCTCGCGCAGCAGGATCAGTTCGAACGATCGCAGCGCCGACGACTGCGCGGCTCCGCGCGCGCCAGCATGGTCGCCCGCCAGCACCTCGACGGCGCCCGCGTAGGCGTCGAACAACGCGGGATGCGGGTCGTCGCGAGCCAGAAGGCGCATCAGCAATTCATTGAGATAGTAGCCAGCGAGCAACGCCTCGCCGGTGGGCATCACGTGGCCGCCCATCCATTCGGCGGACTTCAGCGTGCGGATCTCCGCATCCCCGCCAAAGCTCACGTGCAAGGGTTGCAGCGGCAACAGCACCGGCCGGAAGTTGGACGACGGCCGTTTGGCGCCTTTGGCGACCAGTGCGATGCGACCGTATTGGCGGGTGAAGGTCTCAAGGATGAGACTGGATTCGCTCCAGTCATAGCGATGCAGCACGAAGGCCGGCTCGTGCGCGACACGATGCGTGGCCATGGCGAATTACTCGTAGCCGAAGGAGCGCACCCGCGCCTCGTCGTCGGCCCAGCCGGATCGCACCTTGACCCACATCTCCAGGAAGACCTTGGCGTCCATCAGCTTCTCGAGTTCCTGCCTCGCTTCGGTACCGATGCGCTTGATGCGCTCGCCCTTGTCGCCGATGACCATGGCCTTGTGGCCGTCGCGCTCCACCACGATGGTGGCCGCGATGCGCACCAGGCGCTTCTGGCCCTTGCGCTGCGGCGGTTCTTCCTCGAACTTGTCGATCACGACGGTGGAGGTATAGGGCAACTCGTCGCCAGTCAGGCGGAACAGCTTCTCGCGCACCGTCTCACTGGCGAGAAAACGTTCACTGCGGTCAGTGAGCTCTTCTGCGTCGTACCACCAGTTCTGCTCGGGCAAGAACTTTTCGCACAGGTTGAGCAGGCGCCGGACGTCGCCGGCATTCTTGGCCGACATGGGCATGTACTCGGCAAATGCATGGTCCTGCTGCATCTTGGCCAGCCAGGGTGCAAGGTCGGCCCGGCGATGGACGTTGTCGAGCTTGTTGGCAATCAGCAGGACCGGTATGCCCTGGCCGAGCAGCGACACCACCTTGGCGTCGGCCGGCGTGAAGCTGCCGGCTTCTACGACAAAAAGGATCAGGTCGACGTCGCCCACCGCACCCAGCACGGTCTTGTTGAGCGAGCGGTTGAGCGCGTTGGCGTGGCGCGTCTGGAAGCCTGGCGTGTCGACGAAAACGAACTGCGTGCCGGTGCCATCAGCCTGCTCCAGAGTCCGGATGCCGGTGATGCGATGGCGCGTGGTCTGCGCCTTGCGCGAGGTGATGCTGATCTTTTGGCCCACCAGCGCATTGAGCAACGTCGACTTGCCCACGTTGGGCTTGCCCACGATGGCCACCAGACCGCAGCGGCGGCCAGGCACGCTCTCTGGCAGCGCGGGCATGGGTGGCATTGCCGGCAAGTCGCCCTGTTCCGGGGGCGAGCCATCCGGAGACGCGTTGATTGGATCGGCCACGCCTTGCGGCTCGCCTTCCGGCGTTGCGGGTGGCGGCTGCTTGGGGGTTTGCTGACTCATTTCTTTCCCTGGTTGCGCGCCTTCAGGCGCAGGAGCATGGCGGCGGCGGCGGCCTGCTCGCCGGCCCGGCGCGATGCACCGATGCCGCGCTCGCTCCATCCAAGCTCTTCCACCGTGCATTCGACCTCGAAGGTCTGCTTGTGCGCGGCGCCGAGCGTGGCGGCCACCCGGTAGGCGGGTAGCTTCATTCTGTGGCCCTGGAGCCATTCCTGCAATTCGGTTTTCGGATCTTTCGCGGCAGCATCCATGCTGGCGCTGATCTTGACCGGCTCGTACAGTCGGTGAACCAGGGCCTGAGCGGACTCGTAACCGGCATCGAGGTAGACCGCACCAATGACGGCCTCGAGGGCATCCGCCAATATCGATGGCCGATTCTGGCCGCCAGAGCGGGCCTCGCCCTCGCCCAGGCGCAAGAGCGAAGGCAGCGCCAAGTCGAGGGCCAATCGGTGCAGGGTGTCCTGCTTGACCAGATTGGCGCGCACCCGCGAAAGATCGCCTTCAGGCAGTTGCGAAAGGCGGTTGTACAGAAGGTGAGACACCGCCAGGTTCAACACCGAGTCACCCAGGAATTCGAGGCGCTCGTTGTGATCGGCAGAAAAACTTCGGTGCGTGAGTGCGCGCTCGAGCAGGCGCACATCGGAGAACCGATGCCGAATGCGCGCTTGGAGCGCGGCCAGAGCGCTTTCCGACACAGTCCAGAGACGACGGCTTGCCGAGACTAGCTCGACCTACCCTCGTACTTGAGCAAAAGGAATGCCGGTCCGAAGAGGTGAATTTCCTTCTCGTAATTGAAGGACACCACGACCTTGTCGCCGACCTTCTGGACGACGAGATCCTTGCCCGCGACGGCATTGAAATCGTCGATGGCCTGCGCCCGATCGAAGATGGCGCGCACTTCGGGGACCGTTGTCCCTTCCGCTGCCTTCTTGGATGCTTTGAGGATGGCCTGGTACTCGATCAGCGTCGGGATCACCTGCGCGACGACGACGCCTACGCAACCGATGACCACCGCCACGAACAACAGACCGATGAACGAGATACCACGCTGACGCGCGGCGCGACCCCAACGCAACACCCTCATGCCATTGACCCTCTAAATATTGTTTTGCGGAATTTCAATTACTGAAACGATCCGATGCGCCCGAAATTCCCAAAGTTCATCCAGATGAAGAACGCCCTGCCGACGATGTTCTTGTCCGGAACGAAGCCCCAATAGCGCGAATCCAGCGAATTGTCCCGGTTGTCGCCCATCATGAAGTAATGACCGGGCGGCACCTTGCAGACAACGCCTTCAACACTGTAACGGCAATTGTCACGATTCGGGAACTGGGAAACCTCCGCTTCGGACAATCCCGCCCGGCGTGTCTCGTCATTGAGAATCTTGTGTTCGACGCCTGTCAGGTTTTCGTTGTATTCCTTGAGGTAGCGCATCGTCTCCTCGTCGAAATAGTCGGGCATCGCGTCCTTCGAAACCGCTTGCCCGTTGATCGTGAGCCGCTTGTTGAGATAGGCCACCTCGTCGCCCGGCACACCCACAACCCGTTTGATGTAGTCGAGGCTTGGCTTGGGCGGATACCGAAAAACCATCACATCGCCCCGCTTCGGAGGCGTGCCATCGGTGATCTTCTTGTCGATGATCGGCAGGCGCAGACCGTAGGTGAACTTGTTGACCAGGATGAGGTCGCCGGTGAGCAGCGTCGGCATCATCGAACCTGAAGGAATCTTGAAAGGCTCGAACAGGAACGAGCGCAGCAGGAACACGGCCAGGATCACCGGGAAAAGCCCTGCCGTCCAATCCAGCCACCAGGGCTGCATGAGCAGTCGCTCTTGCGCCTTCGGGTCGACCGTGTCGGTTTGCCTGATGCCTTGGCGCGCGAGCTCGTCAGTGCGCTCGGCGAGGTTGCGCTCGTAGTTGCTGGCCGCCTTGCGACGGCGCGGCAGGAAATAAAGACGCTCTGCCAACCAGTAAAGGCCCGTGACCACGGTCGCCAGGAAGAGCAGCAGCGCGAAGTTGCCTTCGACGGCACCGAAATACCACGCGCCGATATAGCCAGCGAACGCGGCCAGGATGATGGAAGTGATGAAGGGCATTGTTCTTCTTAGTCTTCGACTTGCAGGATCGCCAGGAAGGCCTCTTGGGGCACTTCGACCGAACCGATCTGCTTCATGCGCTTCTTGCCGGCTTTCTGCTTTTCAAGCAGTTTTCGCTTGCGGGTGATGTCGCCACCGTAGCATTTGGCCAGCACGTTCTTGCGAAGCGCCTTGATTGTCTCACGCGCGATGATGTTGGCTCCGATGGCAGCCTGGATGGCGACGTCGAACATCTGACGCGAAATGATCTCTCGCATCTTGCTCACCACCGCCCGGCCGCGGAACTGGGCCTGGGTGCGGTGCACGATGATGGACAGGGCATCCACCTTCTCGCCATTGAGCAGGATGTCGACCTTCACCACGTCGGATGCACGATATTCCTTGAACTCGTAGTCCATCGAGGCGTAGCCGCGGCTGACCGACTTCAGCTTGTCGAAGAAGTCGAGAACGATCTCGCCCAGCGGCATCTCGTAGGTCAGCATCACCTGCCGCCCGTGATAGGCCATGTTGATCTGCACACCACGCTTGAGGTTGGCCAGCGTCATCACCGGACCCACATAGTCCTGCGGCATGTAGAGGTGGACGGTCACGATCGGCTCGCGAATTTCCGCCATGCGGCCAACGTCAGGCATCTTCGATGGGTTTTCGACCATGATCACTTCGCCGTCGACCTTGGCCACCTCATACACCACGCTGGGCGCGGTGGTGATCAGATCCTGGTCGAACTCACGCTCCAGGCGCTCCTGCACGATTTCCATGTGCAGAAGACCAAGGAAACCGCACCGGAAACCAAAGCCGAGCGCTTGGCTCACTTCTGGCTCATAGTGCAAGGAGGCGTCGTTGAGCTTGAGCTTTTCCAGCGCGTCGCGCAGTTGGTCGTACTCGCTCGCCTCGGTCGGGTATAGCCCTGCGAAGACCTGCGGCTGGATCTCCTTGAATCCAGGCAGCGGCTCGGTGGCAGTGGCAGCAGCGCCACCGGTGCCGGTCTTGACCAGTGTGACGGTATCGCCCACCTTGGCCGCCTGAAGCTCCTTGATGCCAGCGATGATGTAGCCCACTTCGCCAGCTTCGAGCGAATCGCGTGGCGAGTTGCCTGGTGTGAAGACACCGAGGTTGTCCGCGTTGTAAGTGGCACCCGTCGCCATCAGTTTGATGCGCTCGCCCTTGCCCAAGCGGCCGTCGACGACGCGCACGAGCATCACGACACCGACGTAGGGATCGAACCAACTGTCGATGATCATGGCGCGCAGCGCTGCATCGGGGTTCCCGCGCGGCGCTGGCACCTTGGCAACGATGGCCTCCAGAATTTCGTCGACGCCCATGCCGGTCTTGGCCGAGCAGGGAATCGCCTCCGATGCGTCGATGCCGATTACGTCCTCGACTTCGGCCTTCGCGTTGTCCGGATCGGCTTGCGGCAGATCCATCTTGTTGAGGACTGGCAGGACTTCGACACCGAGGTCGAGCGCCGTGTAGCAATTGGCCACCGTCTGTGCTTCAACACCTTGCGATGCATCGACCACAAGGAGCGCGCCCTCGCAGGCAGAAAGCGAACGAGACACCTCGTACGAGAAGTCCACGTGACCCGGCGTGTCGATGAGATTGAGGTTGTAGACCTTGCCGTCACGCGCCTTGTATTGCAGCGCTGCGGTCTGCGCCTTGATGGTTATCCCACGCTCGCGCTCGATGTCCATCGAGTCGAGAACCTGCGCTTCCATCTCGCGATCGGACAAGCCGCCGCAGCGTTGGATCAAGCGATCGGCGAGCGTCGACTTGCCATGGTCGATGTGCGCAATGATCGAAAAGTTTCTGATGTGATTCATCAACGGGAAGGCTTAAGTACTTGAATTGGCTTGCAGCACAGGCGAGCAGGCAAGAAAAAAGGGCGCGTCCTCTGGGAGACGCGCCCTGAACCAACAAGCAATGGCAACTGCAGTAGTTGGAGCTTCATTGTAGGGAAAAAGGCGCCGGAGTACAGCCAAGAGCATCCACCGAAGCCCTCGTTGCAGCCCCACAACATCGAACTTATATACATCTTATCCACAGGACGATGGCGAAGCTTAGGGGACAACTTGTGGGCGATCTGTGGAGTGTCGGTGGACTGTCACATCCCATCTCGCATGGTGAACATCCCCGAAAGCTATATATGCCCTGCCATCGGGAAAAGCAGGCGATTCTAACAAATCGTGTCGTTGCAGAATCTCGAAGTAAGTTTGCGCAGACTTACTTGACGCAATCTCGTCCAAGGATTTTTTTGTCGCACGTGGCCAAAGGCGCATAAAAAGTGACCCCAATCCCGACTGGAAGTTGGGGCCACTTGACGGCGCCGAGATCAGCGGGACGGCCGAACCAGAGCGTACTGGGCCCAGTCTCCACGGCGGAACAACATGTTGACTGGCTTGGATTTGTCGGCCTTCGACAAGGCGTTGTTGAACTCCTTGACGTTGCTGACCTCCACGTTGCCCACGGCAAGGATCACGTCGCCTTCACGAAGGCCGGCACGTGCAGAAGCGTCGCCCGCAGCTTCCACCAGCACGCCACCCTTGACCTTCAATTCGCGTTTCTGCTCTTCGCTGAGGTCCGCCACCTGCAAGCCCATGGCCTTGGCCACGGGGGACGCAGCAGACTCGGTCGGCGTCGGCTCTTTCGGTGCCTGAGCCTTCGCTTGCTGCTCGGTTTCGAATTCACCGACGGTCACCTTCAGTTCGATCGTCTTGCCGCGACGGAACACCGAGACCGTGCTGTTCGAGCCCGGCTTGGTGTTGCCGACCAACCGGGGCAGATCGCTTGGCCGGTCGACCTTCTTGCCGTCGAATGCCGTAATGATGTCGCCCGCCTGGATGCCCGCCTTTTCGCCCGGCGAACCTTCTTCGACGCTGCGTACCAGTGCGCCCTCGGGCTTGCCTAGGCCGATGGATTCAGCCACGTCCTTGGTCACTTGATCGATCTGCACGCCAATACGTCCGCGCGAAACGCGGCCGGTGGCGCGCAATTGATCGCTCACTCGAGCCGCTTCATCGATGGGGATCGAGAACGAGATGCCCATGAAGCCGCCAGAGCGCGAATAGATCTGGCTGTTGATGCCGATCACCTCGCCTTGCATGTTGATGAGCGGCCCACCTGAATTTCCGGGATTGATGGCAACGTCGGTTTGGATGAAAGGCAGGTAATCCCCGGTGTCGCGCTGCTTGGCGCTGACGATCCCGGCCGTGACGGTGTTGTCCAGGCCGAACGGCGAGCCAATGGCCATGACCCATTCGCCCACCCGCAACTTGGAGACGTCGCCCACCTTGACGGCCGGCAATCCGGACGCCTCGATCTTGACGACGGCAACATCGGTACGCTTGTCCGCGCCCACGATCTTGGCCTTGAACTCCCGCTTGTCCGGCAGAGTGACCAGGACCTCCGATGCGCCGTCCACGACGTGGGCGTTGGTCATGACGAAGCCATCGGTCGTCAGGATGAAGCCAGAGCCGACACCGCGAGGGCGTTCTTCTTCCCGGGGCTCCGAACGACCTCGAGGGCCTGGCCCACCAGGATTGGGATTGCCCGGGAATGGCTGACCGAAGAAGCGGCGGAAGAACTCCTGCATCTCTTCGTCCATTTCGGGACCGCCTCGCCGCGTGACTCGTTCCACGGTCCGGATGTTCACGACCGACGGCCCGACCTTGTCGACGAGGTCCGTGAAATCGGGAAGCGCGCGGGTTTGCGCGGCTGCTGGCGTCACCGGTGCGAAGCCCAGGGTGACCCCCAAGCTGAGCGCGCCGACCATCAGCAGTGTGCTGACTTTTCCTTCAACTCTTGAAAGCATGATCTTTTTTCGATTGACTAAAAGTGACAGTCCGCGAGGGTAAGCGGCAGTTGCGCTCTGCATCAGCGAGCAATGCGCTCGATCGTGGCCGCGAAGCGCTCGAGCGTCTGTGGCGGAACTTCGCCCACCGCTGTGAGCCACCAGTCCCCTCCACCGTCCGACAGACGCCGCGTAAGCGTATAGGTGGCCCCCAACGCAAGCAAGCCCTCTTTGGCAGCACGGTCCGGGTCGTAGGGCTCGAGGAACAGCGACACCGAGGCCAGACCATCCGAGAAGATGCACTGAGTGGTGCGTGGCGTTTGACCACTGGCGCCCATTGCCCGGCGCAGACACCGCATCGACCGGAAGCCGGGAACCGGCTCCTTCAATGCCCACCCTTCGGCCTGCGCCGACGTGCGTTCTACCTGTACTTTTTCCATTCGGTAGCCCTCGGTGCGCGTCATCATCTGCGACAACTGGGCCACGCTCACAGGTGCATCCAGCTCCAACTCTGAAAACGCGGATTGCTCGACGACTCGTCCGTCGACGGCAAGGGTTTGCAATTTGGTCAGCAGGCCTGTTCTCTTCTCGACCCAGATGCGATAGCCGAAACGCAAGCTGTCGCGCGGCACCAGTTGAATGACGTCGGTGGCATAGCCAGCAACGCGTCCCTTGCCCAACTGCTTGACCTCGTAATGCTGAGCAATGTCGTCATCGGGCTTCCCGACGCTGGGAAACTGTTCGAAGTCGCTTCGCTTTTCCCTGCGCACCACGCGGCTGTCTTCAAAGAACGTCACCACCTGGTCGTCATGCCGGAAGGTAGAGCGCGGTGGCCCCGTCAGGGTCTCGACGCGTTCGACCTGCGTGTTCGCGATGCGATCGCAGGCGTGCCAGATGCGTGCACTGGACAAATCACCGCCTGGCGCAGACACGACGAACGTCCCGATATAGGAATTGGCACGCGATGCCTCGTGCATGCGCTTGAGCCACGCCACAAGCCCGCTTGATGCGCCCGGTCCAGCCGCCCCTTCTTCCTGGATAGCAGGCGACGACTGCGCATGCGCGGCAAGCGCAGCGCCCAACGCCAAGGACATCCACAAGAGCCATCGAAGGGACGAGCGCGGGAGATAGATCATGCGGCGCGGCGTGACGACTGAACGATCAGCGGCTGGGAGCTTCGAAGGTGGCGTTGCGCAGGAATGAGGAAGGCATGGTCGACGCGCCGCCTGCCTGCTGATGCGCCTCCAGCAACGCATCGAGGCGCGGATCCCGCAGCATTACCTGTGGGCGCTGCCCATCGCCCACCAGGACGCGCGCGCCGGGCACCAGTTGAGGTGAAGAAGCCGCCGGGACTTGTTGTGCCAATTGCGCCGAAGCTGGGCCCTGTGAGGAAACGCCGGTCCAATTCCAAGCCACGGCCGCCACGGCAGCAAGCGACGCCACGCCGGCCAGCATCTTCCAGCGAAAGACCGGTTCGTTGGCGGCTTCCTTGGGCTCGATGACACCCCCCTGGCTTGAAGCAGGCGCGACCACCTCTGCGGTAAGCCGCGTGCGAAGGCGCGTCGTGAATTCGGCCGAATCCGCACAGACCGTGTGAGCGCCCGTCCGCAGGACGTCACCGATCAAGTGATAAGTGCACCAGGCCTGCCGCAACTCGTCCGCAGAACTGATCTGCCCGACCAAGCGGGCGACGGCCTGAGCGCTATTGGCGTGTATTTCCCCGTCCGCCAGAGCGGAAATCTGCTCGCGCGTGCTGTCATCGTTGTTCATGTCTTCACCTGACGTGCTACCACCGTTTGCCGGATTGGCTGTCCAAGAGAGGTTTAACCCGGGCCGAAATCGCCTCTCGGGCACGAAAAATACGCGAACGTACCGTCCCGATCGGGCAATTCATCACCTCAGCAATCTCTTCGTAACTCAGGCCCTCGATCTCGCGCAGCGTGATCGCCTGGCGCAATTCGGTAGGCAAAGCGTCCATCGCGTCGTTGACTGCGGCCGCAATTTCCTTCGCGGCGAGGATGGTGTCGGGGCTTTCGTCCGTGGTTGGTTCGTTTCCAGGCCGGTAAGTTTCATCATCGTCGTCACTCGGACGCAGGGCGGCTTCGCTGACCGTCGGGTCGCGCTTCATGTCGACCAGGGCCTTCTTGGCGGTGTTGACGGCAATGCGATAGAGCCACGTATAGAACTGAGCCTCGCCCCTGAACTGATGCAAAGCCCGATACGCACGGATGAATGTCTCCTGGGCGATGTCCTCGACCAAGTCGACGTCGCGCACCATGCGACCGATCAGTCGCTCGATGCGACGCTGGTACTTCACGACCAGGAGCTCGTAGGCCCGGCTATCTCCGGCAAGAACCTGTTGAACGAGTTGGTAGTCGGCGTCCGCCGGCCGGGGCGCCGGCTCCTCGGATGGAGGCGGGGGAGGCGCTTCCGCACTCATGGCGAGGCTCGGGATATTGCAGCAGCCTTGGCCCGACCTGCCGCTCCGCCATAGAGCGCCCGCCTAACGTCGGGCCAACGCGCTGGGTGTGCAGCACGTTCCACCCACACCCAATGCGTCCTGCCCGCTTCAGACCTCAGGCGTGCCAGCATGAGCGACTGCAGATCAAGGTGGACCACGGCGGTTGTTGCACGCAATCGCGCTCCGCTGCCTTGTTCGATGTGCCAGCAGCGGCCATCCCACAGCAAGCGAGAGGCGCGGCCCGCGAAGACGGCACGCCATGCGCCGGCAGCCGCGGCGAACAGCGCCAGTGCCAACAAGCCAGCCCGCCATGGAGTGCCTTCGGCCGATACACACCAGAGTGCACAAGACCCTGCACCCATTGCCCAGAGGCAGAGCAAAAGGCGCTCGGCCAAGGTCGAGCGCCCCACCGGATAGTTCACCGATGGGGCGCTTCGCATGGAGGGCCTGGATTCAGTCAGTTGCGAAACTCAGGCGCGCTTGAGCACCAGCGTGCCATTGGTGCCACCGAACCCGAAGTTGTTCTTGACCGCGACCTCGACCTTCAGGTCGCGCGCCTCGTTGGCGCAATAGTCGAGATCGCACGCCGGATCCTGATTGAAGATGTTGATCGTGGGCGGGCTCTTCTGATGATGAAGCGCCAGCACCGTGAAAACCGACTCGATGCCACCCGCGCCACCCAAGAGGTGGCCCGTCATCGATTTGGTGGAATTCACGATCATCTTCTTGGCTTGATCGCCGAAGGCAGCCTTGATGGCATTGGTTTCGTTGACGTCTCCGAGCGGCGTCGACGTGCCGTGCGCATTGACGTAACCCACTTGATCGGCATTGACACCGGCGTTGGCCAGCGCATTGACCATCGAGCGGCGAGGTCCATCTACGTCTGGCGCAGTCATGTGATAAGCATCGCCGGACATGCCGAAGCCAGAAAGCTCGGCGTAGATCTTCGCGCCGCGCGCCTTGGCGTGTTCGTATTCCTCGAGCACCATGACACCCGCGCCCTCGCCAAGCACAAAACCGTCTCGGTCCTTGTCCCATGGGCGCGAAGCCGTTTTTGGATCGTCGTTGCGCGTGCTGAGCGCGCGCGCTGCCGCAAAACCACCGATGCCCAGCGGGGACACGGTGGACTCTGCGCCACCGGCAATCATGACGTCGGCGTCGCCATATTCGATCATCCGGGCTGACATACCGATGGCGTGCAAGCCGGTCGTGCAGGCCGTCACGACGGCAATGTTCGGGCCCTTGAAGCCGAACTTGATCGATACATGGCCCGAGATCATGTTGATGATCGAGGCAGGAACGAAGAATGGCGAAATGCGGCGAGGACCGCGATTGGTCAACTCAGCGTGCGTCTGCTCGATCATCGGCAATCCGCCGATGCCCGAGCCGATGTTGCAACCAATGCGAAGCGCCAAGTCCGGCGACAGCGCTTCGCCGGTGGGCAGACCGCTGTCTTGCACCGCCTGGACGGCCGCGGCCAACCCAAGGTGAATGAAGCGGTCCATGTGACGCGCTTCCTTCTCGGGAATGTATTGGGTGATGTCGAAGCCCTTGACCTCACCGGCAAAGCGGCAAGTCAAGTTCGAGGCATCGAAACTGCTGATCGTGTCGATGCCGGAGCGACCGGCCAACAGGTTGGTCCAGGCCTCCGCGACGGTATTTCCGACCGGAGCCAGGCAACCCAGCCCGGTCACGACAACGCGGCGTTTGGTCATGCCGGCAAACCTTTCTGGGGAAAAGACACCCGCTTTTGCGTCGCACTCGATGGGATTGGAGGCGCCGCAAGCGGATTTTGGCGAGGCCGCTCAGGCCTTCTGATGCTTGACGGCGTAGTCGACGGCGTTCTGCACAGTGGTGATCTTCTCGGCGTCTTCGTCGGGAATCTCGATACCGAACTCGTCTTCGAGCGCCATCACCAGTTCGACCGTGTCCAGCGAGTCGGCACCCAGATCGGCAACGAAGGCCTTCTCATTGGTGACTTGGGACTCTTCGACGCCGAGTTGCTCGGCGATGATTTTCTTGACACGTGCTTCGATATCGCTCATTTGGTTCCCTCTGAGGGTTGTAAGTAAACCGATGGATTTTAGCGGGACAAGCACCTGATGCCGTTGCCCGCTGCTTGGGAGAAACCTGACCCTGTCAGGGCTACATGTACATGCCGCCGTTGACGTGCAGTTCCTGGCCCGTCACATAAGCGGCTTGCGGAGAGGCCAGATAGGCCACGGCATGTGCAATGTCAGCTGGTTTGCCCAGATGCCCGAGCGGAATCTGTGACAAGAGAGCTTGCTGTTGCGCCTCGGGCAGCGAGGCGGTCATGTCCGTCTCGATGAAGCCCGGAGCCACACAATTGACCGTGATATTGCGGCTACCGAGTTCGCGTGCCAATGCGCGCGTCATGCCGGCCACGCCCGCTTTCGCCGCGGCATAGTTGGATTGACCAGGGTTGCCAGACGCACCCACCACGCTGGTGATGTTGATGATGCGTCCATATCGCTGCTTCATCATCGGTCGAATGACCGCGCGCGACAGGCGGAAGACCGCCTTGAGATTGGTGTCGAGCACAGCGTCCCAATCGTCGTCCTTCAGACGCATGGCCAGCGTGTCGCGCGTGATGCCGGCATTGTTGACCAGCACGTGCAGACCGCCGTGAGCCTTGACGATCTCGTCGATGAGCGCATCGGTGGCCGCCAGGTCGTTGACATTGAAGGCACGGCCTTCGCCACCGTAGGGCGCAAGCCCAGCGGCAATGGCGCCGGCGCCCTGCTCCGTCGTCGCGGTGCCGATGACCTTGTAGCCGCTACGCGCCAACTCCTGGGCGATGGCGGAACCGATGCCACGGCTGGCTCCGGTCACCAGCGCGACCTGACCTTGAATGGAAATCGTGTTGCTCATGAATTCAGGCCAGTTGCTGGCGGACATCGGCCAAGGAGGCCGGATCAAAGATGGCGCCCGAAACCAACTCGGGTGCAATGCGTTTTGCCATGCCAGCCAGGACTTTGCCCGGACCGCATTCGATGATGGCCTGCGCGCCTCGTGCCTGCAAGGCCTGTACGGTCTCGACCCAGCGGACCGGACCCGCGGCCTGGCGCACCAGCGCATCGCGGATTCGAGCCGGATCGGTCTCGACCTGCACGTCGACATTGTTCACCACAGGAATCTGTGGAGCAGCCAGTTCGACCGACTCCAAGCGCTCACGCAGCGCATCGGCAGCCGGCTTCATCAAGCTCGAATGGAAGGGAGCGGATACCGGCAGCAGCAACGCACGTTTGGCGCCATTGGCCTTGAGCAGTTCGCACGCCTTGTCCACGGCGGCCTTGCTGCCAGCAATGACGGTCTGCATCGGATCGTTGAAATTGACGGCCTCGACGACCTCGGAGGAACCGTCGCCGAACGATGCCATCGCCTCGGCGCAACCGGCGACAACCTTGGAAGAATCCATGCCCAGCACGGCCGCCATGGCCCCGACACCAACCGGTACAGCTTGCTGCATGGCCTGTGCACGAAAACGCACCAGCGGCGCCGCCTGCGACAACGTCAAGACGCCAGCGGCAACGAGGGCCGAGTATTCGCCCAGCGAATGGCCCGCGAGCATCGCTGGCTTGGAGCCGCCTTCGGCCAGCCACACGCGCCAGGCAGCAATCGCGGACACCAGCATCACAGGCTGAGTGTTGGTGGTCAGAGCAAGCGCTTCCTTGGGGCCTTCGTGAATCAGGCGAGCGACATCTTCGCCAAGCGCCTCGGAGGCCTCTTCCAGAGTCGCACGCACCTCGGGATGATCGCCCCACGCGTCCAGCATGCCGACGGACTGCGAGCCTTGGCCCGGAAAAACAAAGGCAAACGAATTCATTGTGTTGATGTCTCCAATCCGGCGCCGCGGCCATCGGTCGCAAGCGCCGCAGAACTCACATGTCCAGGAGCACGGCACCCCAGGTGAAACCTCCGCCAACTCCCTCGAGCATCACGGTTTCGCCCGGCTTGACCTTGCCGCTGCGTACTGCTTCGTCGAGTGCCAGGGGAATGGATGCCGCCGACGTATTGCCGTGCTCGTGCACCGTCACCACCAGCTTTTCAAGCGGGAGCTTCAGCTTCTTCGCCGTCCCTTCCATGATGCGGATATTGGCCTGGTGAGGAATCAGCCAGTCGATGTCGGCATCGGTGCGACCCGCCTTTTGCAGCGTAGCTCGAGCAGCCTCTTCGAGCACCCGCACCGCGAGCTTGAACACAGCCTGGCCATCCATGTGCAGGAGCGGCTTGCCGAGCACTTCGCCACCGGAGACGTGTCCAGGCACGCAAAGAATGCCGACGTGCTTGCCGTCAGCATGCAGGTCGCTCGCCAGGATGCCAGGAGTTTCGCTCGCCTCGAGCACTACAGCGCCGGCGCCATCGCCAAAGAGCACGCAGGTGGTGCGGTCATTGAAATCGAGGATGCGGGAAAACACCTCCGCACCAACGACAAGGGCGCATTTGACGCCATTGGCTCGGATCATGGCGTCGGCCACCGTCAATGCATAGACGAAGCCGCTGCACACGGCCTGCACGTCGAATGCCGCGCATCCAGCAATGCCAAGCTTGTTCTGCAAGATCGCCGCAGTGGACGGGAACACCATGTCGGGCGTGGAAGTCGCGACGATGATGAGGTCGACATCTTGCGCGGTCTTGCCGGCGGCCTCGAGCGCGTGTCGTGCCGCCTCGAAGCCAAGATCACTGCTGCTGACATCGGCTGCGGCGAAATGGCGCGCTCGGATGCCCGTGCGCTCGACGATCCATTGATCAGATGTTTCGATTCCACGTTGCGCCAACTCGCGCGCAAGGTCATCGTTGGTAACGCGGCGGGGTGGCAAAAAACTGCCGGTGCCGGTGATTCTTGAATATTTGGCCATCAATCCTGGAGCGCTGTCACTTCGGTCTGCGCGTCGGCGTCCGCGCGCCCCAGCAGCGGAGCGGCATGTGCAATGCGGGCACGAACGCGTTCGAGAAGGTTGTTGCGGGCGGCATCATAAGCGCGATCGAGCGCGTATCCGAAAGCCAGTGCATCGGCCGACCCGTGGCTCTTGAAGACGAGCCCACGCAAGCCAAGCAGTGCTGCTCCGTTGTAGCGCCGATGATCCAATCGCTTTTTCAAGGCACTTAAGACCGGATAAGCCAAGATGCCAGCCAGTTTGGTCAGTAGATTGCGCGAAAACTCCTGCCTCATGTAGCCGGAAATCATCGAGGCGACGCCTTCACTCGCCTTCAACGCCACATTGCCGACGAACCCATCGCAAACCACAATCTCGGTCGTACCTTTGAAGATGTCATTGCCTTCAACGTTCCCGTAGAAGTTGAGATCCTGGGATTGCCCTGCCTCGCGCAGCAATTGAGAGGCTTTCTTGATTGTCTCGCTGCCCTTGATGGCTTCTTCGCCGATGTTTAGCAACCCAACAGATGGAGACTCATTGCCGGTCAAGGCAGAAACCAGCGCGGAGCCCAGCACGGCGAACTGCAAAAGATCTTCGGCGTCGCAGTCGACATTGGCCCCAAGGTCGAGCACCGTCGTGGCACCACCCTTCATGTTGGGCAACTGGGGCGCAATGGCTGGCCGATCGATGCCATCCATCGTCTTGAGCAGGTAACGTGCAATCGCCATCAGCGCGCCGGTATTGCCGGCAGAGACGGCCGCTTGAGCTGCACCATCCTTGACTTGCGCGATGGCCACGCGCATCGAAGAATCCTTCTTCCTCCGCAGCGCGACCTCGACAGGATCGTCCATACCCACAACCTCGCTCGCCGTCACGACGCGGCAGCGCGGGTGGGAAAAATTCGACAAGGCCTCGGGCTTCCCCACGAGGACCAACGCAGCCCGCTCATGGCGCGCGAGAAATGCTTCGCACGCCGGCAGGGTCACCGATGGGCCGAAATCGCCGCCCATGCAGTCGACAGCCAAGGTGACCGTCGAAAGAGGCGCCGATTCAAAAGGGGAAGGCGTAGCCATCAAAACAAAGGCCCGACGCTACAACCTGGGTAGCCTCGGGCCTGCGCCTGTAGATACGATCAGGCTTCGGACTTGGTCTTGAGCACCTTGCGACCACGATAAAAGCCATTGGGGCTGATGTGGTGACGCAGATGCGTTTCGCCCGTAGTGGGCTCGACGGCGATGCCGGGAACGCTCAGAGCGTTGTGCGAACGGTGCATGCCGCGCTTGGAGGGCGACTTCTTGTTTTGCTGGACGGCCATGGTCGGCTCCTGGAATTCGGTTGGTTGCTTGAAGTGAACTCGGTGCTCGTGGGGCGCGCTTTCGACAGCAATCTGCCATCGATTTCGGCTGATTCGGCATTACCTTAATCGGCATTGCCTCGCTTGACTAGCTTCTTTGAATCAGAAACCGCCACTGTCCCGGGAACTTCCCGGCGCCTTTTTGCAGCCACTTGGCACGAACGAAGCCTTCGATTATAGCGCATGCGAGGTATTTGGGCCAGATGCTCCAATGCACCTCACTTCTTTTCTCGGCGAAGCTTGTCCAATGCGGCAAACGGGTTGGGCTTTTTCTGTTCCGCCTCTTCGAAGTCGGCATCAACGGCGGAGGCCGGAAGCGACTCCGGACAGACGTCGTGAGTCGGAGTGACGGGCAACGACATCAGCAGTTCGTCCTCGATCAAGCCCTTCAAGTCGAATTCCCGGCTGACGACGAGGACATCTTCCTCGACTTCCTCGTCCAGGGCGGCGGCCGTTTCTTCGTCCGCCACAAAGCGGAACCAGCGGTCGACTTCGAGAGGCACGCCCACGGGTCCGAGGCAACGCTGACAAACCAGGGGAACGATCGCCTCTGCGAAAAGGTGCAACCACGGCTCGGAACGCCCGGCACTGTCCCGACGGGATTCTCCAGCCGCCTCCCATTGCACTTCCGACTGCTCCAATGAAGCATCCGCTGGCTGTACGGTTTCGGCCGACAGGCGCGGAAAGCGCGACAACGAGTCCTGTCCGGCCAATCTGGCAGAGGCGTCGGCAAATGCGGCGACGTCCAGGCGCTCCGGTGCGAAAGCTCTCTTCATGGGAGGCAGTCTACCGCCTCGAGTACACAAATCGGCCCGTTCGCGCACAATCGTCCGCCATGCCAAACAGGTCCGTCATCCTCGCATCCACGTCGCGCTACCGGCGCGATCTCCTCGAACGTCTTGGCATCCCTTTCGAGGTTCAGTCTCCTGGCGTTGACGAGACCCCTCTTGAAAACGAATCGCCACGCCAACTGGCCGAACGCTTGGCGTTATCCAAGGCCGAAACCGTGGCGACGCGATTTCCCGCCGCCGTCGTCATCGGCTCAGATCAGGTTGCCGATCTCGATGGTGTTGGCCTCGGAAAACCGGGAACCCATGAACGAGCGGTGGCGCAGTTGCGCCAGATGCGTGGCCAGACGCTGGTTTTCCAGACCGCCGTTGCCGTGGTCTGCCAGGAGGCCAATTTTCGCCAGCGCGCCATCGCACCCGTACGCGTGGTGTTTCGCGACTTGAGCGACGAAGCCATCGAGCGGTATCTACGGGCCGAGCAGCCCTATGACTGCGCTGGAAGCGCCAAGAGCGAGGGCATGGGCATCGCTCTGCTCGATGCGATCGAGAGCGACGACCCCACGGCTCTGGTCGGGCTGCCCTTGATTCGCACCTGCCGAATGCTGCGCGCCGCCGGGGTGGCCCTGCTTTGAACACCACCGGCACTCTCTATCTCGTGCCTGCTCCTTTGGACTTCGGTTGCGAAGTCCAAGTCCCCTTGCAGGAGACCCTTCCCGCGGGAACATTGGCGACTGCCGCTCGCATCACGAACTGGGTCTGCGAGAACGCCAAGTCTGCACGGGCTTACCTCAAGCGAGTGAACGAACTCCACCCGCTGGCAGCGCCCTTGCAGGCGCAATTCCTTCAGGAGTTGCCCCGGGAAGTTCACAAGAAAGGCGACCAGGCCGTGCAATTCGATGCGCGGGCGTTGCTGGCGCCGGCTCTGGCAGGTCATGACATGGGACTGCTCAGCGAAGCCGGCATGCCGGCAGTGGCCGACCCAGGAAGCTCGGTCGTGCGGGCAGCCCATGACGCAGGAGTGCCCGTCGTGCCTTTGTCAGGGCCCGTGTCGCTGCTGCTCGCACTCGCGGCCAGTGGCTTGAACGGCCAGAACTTCGCCTTTGTCGGCTATGTGCCCCAAGACACGGCGCAGCGGGCTCAACGGATCAAGGAACTGGAGTCGCTGGCTCTGCGCACTGGTCAGACGCAACTGTTCATCGAAACGCCCTACCGCAATGGCGCCCTGCTCCAGGCGCTGATTCAAACCTTGCAGCCCGGCACACGGCTCGCGCTCGCCACCGGACTAACGCTTGACGGGGGCAAGGTCAGTTGCAGCACCGTCAAGAATTGGCGCGCACGTCAGGAAGCGGCAGACCCGGGTCGCCTTCCGACTGTGTTTGCCATTGGCGCTTGACCTTCTTCCTATCAACGACTTGCCGCGGCGCGACGCTTGGCGCCAAAGATGGACCGGTCAGCGCAGCGAATAGCCACTGCGACCCATCGCGCCTACGGCCGAGTCGGCAAGCGTGGCGCCGAAGCGGCGAACGAGGCGTTCCGCCACGTTTTCATGCCGGGTGTAATCCTCCACCTTCTCGGCCTTGACGACTTCGCGCGCCACATAGTCGAGGCTGCCCAATTGATCGGCCAAGCCGATCTCGACGGCTTGCTCTCCTGTCCAGAACAGACCGCTGAACAGCCCCGGCGTCTGTAGCTTCAGGCGATCGCCGCGGCCGGCCTTCACCACGCTGATGAACTGCTCGTGGATCTGATCGATCATCTTCTGGGCATGAGCGCGCTGCTCGTCGTTCATCGGGCTGAAGGGGTCGAGAAAGCCCTTGTTCTCACCTGAGATGATGAGGCGGCGCTCCACGCCAACGCGATTCATGATGCCCGTGAAGCCAAATCCGTCGATCAGCACCCCAATGCTTCCGACCAGACTGGCCTTGTTCACGAATATCTTGTCGGTGGCCGAAGCGATGTAATAGGCCGCCGACGTGCAACTCTCCTCGACCACCGCATAGACGGGCTTCTTGTACTGCGCCTTCATGCGCCTGATTTCATCGGCGACGATGCCCGCCTGAACCGGACTGCCGCCCGGAGAATTGATCAGCAAGACCACCGCCTTGGCAGCGCTGTCCTCGAAGGCGCTCTTCATCGAGGCGACGATGGCCTGCGCGCTGGCGTCCGCGCCATCCGAAATTTCACCCTTGATCTCGATCATGGCCGTGTGCGGCGCGGTGGACGCGGCCGTCGTTGTCGCACTGCGCGACATCCCGACCCAGATCACGACGGCGATCAGCACCAACCAGGCAAGCCGGATCCCGATCTTCCAGCGGCGCGCCGCCCGCTGTTCGGTCAATGCCGCAAATGCCAGCCGCTCCAGCGTGTCTCGCTCCCAAGCCCGCCGCGAATGGCCGTCGCCGCCCGAAGTGGAACTGCCGGTTGCCACCGTGGCGGCATGAGGATCGAGCCCCCTGGGCTCGGTGCGGGTCGATTCGGTCATGGGGTGGTCAGAATGCGAGAGGCTTGAGGTTCCAGTCAGTATGCCAGTGCACCACGCCATCGCGCTCGCTCATGGCAATCTTGACCAGTCCCCCTCGGCAAGGGCCGCCAGCGCATTCGCCCGTATCCGGACGGTAGACGGCGCCATGCGTGGCACAAAGAAGCCACTGGCCGGAGTCATCGAAGAATTGATCAGGCCTGAAGTCCATTTCCATCGCGACATGACTACAGCGATTGAGGTAGGCATGAGGCGCACCGTCGAAGCGCACCGCGAAAGCGCGGCAGCTTTGTCCACCGTAGACCACGTCGAATGAGACGGCAATGCCGCCCTCCGAAAGATCAGCTGAGTTGCACAGCGGGATCGCTTCGGGGTCGAGGCTCATTTCAACGGCTCCTGTGCCAGCGCTCAGGCGTGGCGGACCAACCAATCGTGCAGGCCGGCCACTGAATGCGCCACAAACAAAGGCCCGTGCTCGTCGAAGCTGTCGGGCTCGTGCGCGCCGTAGCTGACGCCGACACTCGCACAACCAGCGTTGCGCGCCAGCTGAAGGTCGTGGGTGGTGTCCCCGATCATGAGCGTGCGCGCCGGGGAGACGCCCTGCTCTTCCATGAGTTCCAAGAGCATGCGCGGGTGGGGCTTGCCTGCCGTCTCGTCGGCAGTCCGGGAGCCGTCGAAGCGGCCCTCCAAGGCGGTCGTCGCCAGCGCTGCATTCAGGCCGGTTCGCGATTTGCCCGTTGCCACAGCCAGCTTGAAACCCCGCGCGCGCAAGGCATCGAGCATGGGCAAGACACCGTCGAAGAGCAGCAACTCATCTTGATAACGCGTGTAGTGGAAGCGGTAACGCGCGCCCAGTTCGGCATAGCGTTCGCGCGGGAGGCCGGGCGCGACCTTCGCCAGCGCTTCGGCAAGACCAAGGCCAATCACCCACGAAGCCTCCCGGTCTCCGGGCCGTGGCCCTCCCACATCGACCACCGCAGCCTGGATGCTGCGAACAATGATGGCGGTCGAGTCGAACAGAGTCCCGTCCCAGTCGAAAGCAATGAGATCGAAGCGGCGATCGACGCGTTCAGGCAGAGGCATAGATATCGGTGAGGATGGCGGGATCCAGCAATGTCGCAAGCTCTGAAGGAAGGACGGCCTGGAGCTTCATTGTCTCGCCGCTGACCGGATGCGTGAAGCGCAGGCGCCAGGCGTGCAAAAACATGCGCTTGAGGCCCGCCTTCTGCAAAGCGCGGTTGAGCGCAAAGTCGCCGTATTTTTCGTCGCCGGCGATGGGGTGACCTGCGGACGCGAGATGCACACGGATCTGGTGGGTCCGCCCCGTCTTGATGGTCACAGCCAGAAGACTGAGGGGCAGGGCCTCATCGCCCAATTTTGTGCGAGCGACCACGCGCACCAGCGTCACGGCTCGCATGGCGTCCGGGTGGTCCTTTGCGACGACCCGCACCCGGCGCTCACCCTCGGCCTTGCCGTCCGCTGCACCAGCGACCAGGTATCGGGCCAGCGAGGCGTCGAGCACCTTCTTGTTGTCGGGCCAGTCGCCCACGACCAGCGCGAGGTAGACCTTTCCGGTCTCGCGTTCACGGAACTGTTCCTGAAGATTGGTCAGCGCGCTGCGCTTCTTGGCCACCAGCAAGATGCCCGATGTTTCCTTGTCGAGGCGGTGCACCAACTCCAGAAAGCGAGCCGCAGGGCGAGCCGAGCGCAATTGTTCGATCACGCCGAAACTGACGCCGCTGCCGCCGTGCACGGCGACGCCGCATGGCTTGTCCACAGCGAGCAGGGCGTCGTCTTCATGCAACAGGGCAAATTCGCGCGCGGGCGCCGCGGGGGCCACTTCGGTCGAACGCGCCGATACGCGCATTGGCGGCAAACGAACGAGGTCGCCCTCTTCTACGCGGGTTTCGGCCTGCGCCCGTCCCTTGTTCACACGCACCTCGCCCGAGCGAATGATGCGATACACATGGGTTTTCGGAACGCCCTTCAGTGATCGGAAGAGGAAGTTGTCCAGCCGCTGGCCGGCACCGGATTCGTCGACCGTCAGATGCCGGACAGCCTGCGCATCCGAACCCGTTCGCGCCTGCGATGTCGCAGGCCCTGGCTTCCCACCTATAATGTTCTTCACCAGCGCGGTCTAGTAAGTGCTTGATTTAAGCGAAGAAGTTTAGAGCACAAGGAGGGGTCGCGCCGGAGGTCGATGCCGCTTTTCCAGCGTGATTGCAAGCCTCGTGCCCCAGCACCGCAGGTGGCAGTTGCGCCGGACGAGCCAAGGCGACGCCCACGAAACACCTTACGGAATTCCCAGCCGGTAGAAGTCTTCTGCCGGCGGATCGAAGCGAGCAATTTGTGTTGATGATGCTGATTCAATGGGTGCTGCACCGGTTCAGACCGGTGGTGGCGGCCATGGAGTCGGCGTTTGTGCGAGCGCAAAGCGCGACGCCCAAGGCCGCCCGACCGGCAGTCCATCGGCACGACATCTGGCTTGTGCCCATCCACGCGCCCCCACTTCGGTTGACGAGCTAGCGCTCGGCAGCCGGCATGTCCGCATGCCGGCGTGCAACGCGCAACCGTGGTCCAGGGCAATCCCGTCGTTTCGCGAGTGGTCGTCCGTGCATCGTTGGCCCGTCATGGGCATGTGACAGCGATACAAAACAAGGACAACGCATCATGAAACGGATGCTGATCAACGCCACGCAGGCCGAAGAGCGCCGCCTGGCCATCGTCGACGGGCAAAAGCTGCTCGACTACGAAATCGAGATTGAGGGGCGCGAACAGCGCAAGGGCAACATCTACAAGGCGGTCGTCACGCGCGTCGAGCCATCGCTCGAAGCCTGCTTCGTCGACTACGGCGAGGACCGCCACGGCTTCCTGCCGTTCAAGGAAATCTCCAAGCAGTACTTTGCCGATGGCGTCTCGTCCAATTCGGCGCGCATCAACGAGGCGATCAAGGAAGGTCAGGAACTGATCGTCCAGGTGGAAAAGGAAGAACGCGGCAACAAGGGCGCCGCACTCACCACCTTCATCTCGCTGGCCGGACGCTACGTCGTGCTGATGCCCAACAACCCGCGCGGAGGCGGCGTGAGCCGCCGAATCGAGGGCGACGACCGGGCCGAACTCAAGGAGGCGATGGACCAGCTCGAGTACCCCAAGGGCATGAGCATCATCGCCCGCACGGCTGGCATCGGCCGTAGCGCCGCCGAACTGCAGTGGGACCTGAACTACCTGCTGAAGCTGTGGAGCGCCGTCGACGGCGCGGCCAAGGGCACCAAGGGCGCCTTCCTGATCTATCAGGAGTCGAGCCTGGTGATCCGCGCCATCCGCGACTATTTCAACAATGACATCGGCGACATCCTGATCGACACCGACGACATCTATGAACAGGCCAACCAGTTCATGGCGCACGTCATGCCGGAGCACGCAAACAGGGTCAAGCGCTACCGCGATGACGCCGCCCTGTTCTCGCGCTTCCAGATCGAGCACCAGATCGAATCGGCCTATGCCCGTACGGTGCAGCTGCCCAGCGGCGGCGCCATCGTGATCGACCACACCGAGGCCTTGGTGTCCATCGACGTCAACTCCGCCCGCGCGATCAAGGGCGGCGACATCGAGGAGACCGCCACGCGCACCAACCTGGAAGCCGCCGACGAAGTGGCACGCCAGATGCGCCTGCGTGACCTGGGTGGCCTCATCGTCATCGACTTCATCGACATGGATGAGTCGAAGAACCGCCGCGAGGTTGAGAACCGCCTTCGCGACGCACTGCGCCAGGATCGCGCGCGGGTGCAGTTCGGCTCGATCAGCAAGTTCGGCCTCATGGAAATGAGCCGCCAGCGCCTGAAGCCGGCGCTGAGCGAAGGTGCTTCGGTGCCCTGCCCGCGCTGCGGCGGATCGGGCCACATCCGCGATACGGAATCGAGCGCGCTCCAGATCCTGCGCATCATTCAGGAAGAATCGATGAAGGACAACACGGCGGCCGTGCATGTGCAGGTGCCGGTGGAAGTCGCGTCCTTCCTGTTGAACGAAAAGCGTCCCGAGATCGCCAAGATCGAGTTCAAGCAGCGCGTCACCGTGCTGATGGTGCCCAACAAGACGCTCGAGACGCCCAACTACCGGCTTGAGCGCCTCAAGCACGACGATCCGCGCCTCGACCATGTGAAGGCCAGCTACAAGATGGCCGAGGACCTGGAAGATCAGGCCGACGTCACCCGTCGCTCGCAAGAGCCGACCAACCGTCAGACCCCCGTCATCAAGGGTGTTCTGCCCGACGCGCCAGCACCGGTCGCCACACCTCGCCCTCAGGCGCCGGTCAAGGCACCCGAAGCCCCCGCGGCAGCACCTGCGGTGGCAGCAGCGATTCCGGCCGAGACCGGCTTCATCGGCTGGCTCAAGAGCCTGTTCGGCGGCAAGCCCCAAGCGCCCGTCGCCGCACCAGTCGCACCCGCCGAAGAGTCCCAGAAACCCGGTCGCGCCGAGGGCCGCCCTGGGCGCGAACGCGCCAACCGCGGTCGCGATGGCGAACAGCGTCGGGGTGGACGTGATGGCGAAGGCCGAAGCAGCGAAGGTCGTGATGGCCGCGGCGAACGCCGGGGTCGCAACGGCGACGCCCGCCGTGAGGGGCAAGGCGCCAGCCGCGACACGCGCGAACAACAACCTCCCCGCGAGGCGCGCGAAGGCGCAGAGGGCCGAGACCGCCGTGAACCCCGTGCTCCGCGTGAAGGTCGTGAGGGCCGCGAAGGTCGTGAAGTCCGCGAAGGTCGTGAAGGCGAGCGTCGCAATGGGCGCGGCGAGCGTCGCAACATGGGCGAGTCCCGCCCCGCCCAAGGTCTGGCGGACCCGTCTGCCGAAGCACCTGCGGAGCTCTTGAACAGCACCCCCACGCAGGTCGACGACGCGGTGGAGCAGAACCGCGGCGAACGCGGTCAGCGCCCTCGCAGGGAGCGAGCTGAACGCGGCGGCGGCGAGCGCGGAGATCGTCCGGCGCGCCAGGAACGACGTACGGACAATGCAGTCGAGTTCGCCGAGCCGCAAGACGGCGTCCAGGCAGCTATTTCGGCGGATGCGGAAGGTGCAACTGAAATTGCTCCTGGCGCAGACCAGGATCGTGAACCGCGCCGCCCCCGTTCGCGTGACCGCTACGGCCGCGACCGCCGCGAGCGTTCACCGCGCGAAGGCGACGCTGCGCCTGGGTTCGATGCCGCGGCGCAAATGCCTGAGGCCGACGCGCCGGCTGCATTGACCTCGGAGGCGCCGCTCGCGGCGGCATCCGTGCCTGTCGTGCCGGAGTTGGACCGCCGCGCCGCGACACCCATCCAGGTTCCGCCACCAGCGCAGCAACCCGACCCTCGCGCCGGCATGCCCCGCGTGACACCGTTCGAGCTGCCCCTGGCCGATCTGGCCCAGATCGCTGAAGGGTCCGGACTTCATTGGGTGAACTCGGACGCCGAACGCGTCGCCCAAGTCCAGGCAGCCATTGCCGCCGAAGTGAAGCCGGCGCACATCCCGCGCGAGCGTCCCGCACCAGTCCAGATGGACTTCGGCAAATTGATCCTGGTGGAAACGCGTCGCGACCTGTCCGACGTCATCCTTCCGTTCGAGGGACAGGCCTCCGCCGACCCTAGAGTCTGAGGCCAGTGCCAGCGGCTTTTACGCCGCCTCAAACGCAAAGCGACCAGAAGAAATTCTGGTCGCTTTTTCTTTTGCCGCTTGCTGTGCCACCCAACGTACTGGGTAACGTTTTTTCATAAGTTGGCGCATACAAACCACAAACATGAGCAGATTGTCGTTACTCGTGATAGAAACCAAAGGACTACTTTTTGCGCGCACTGTTTTGGGGCAATCGGGCACGTTTCAGCACAGATTCCCTTGGTGGCCAGGTCATATTCCCCATTTGGCTTACACCGTTAGAAAGCAAGACAAAGGTTCGCATTTATGTTCAAATTCTTTCCCGTAGTAGCAAAGCGTTACATCACCCTTGGTTCCCGCTGAATGCTGCCTCGCCGACCCGTATAAGGAAGCTGCATGTTCCGCCCTGATTCCAGTGCACATGTTCACATCGACCGCCAGTTCCCGTCCGATGGAGGCAGCCATTCATCGCCTTATGTGGCGCCGGCAACTGCTCGCCGTCTGAACCTGGTTGAACGATTTGCCAAGCGCACGGTGGACATCATTGGCGCACTGCTGTTCTTTGTCCTGCTCGGCCCGATCTACCTCGCCACCGCCCTTTGCATCCGCTTGAGCATGGGCAGCCCCGTCCACTTCGGCCAGGTGCGTCTCGGACAGGGCGGCCGACGCTTTCGCTTCTACAAGTTCCGCTCCATGCTGGCCGACTCCGACGCGGTGCTCGAGCAATACCTGAGCAAGAACGACGTTGCCCGCACGGAGTGGGACACGTTCCAGAAGCTGCAGAAGGACCCGCGCATCACGCCGATGGGCAACTTCATCCGCCGGCTCAGCCTGGATGAACTTCCCCAGTTCTGGAACGTGCTCAAAGGCGACATGAGCCTGGTCGGACCGCGCCCGTGCATGGAACGCCAGCGCACACTCTATGGTCGCAACTGGCCCCAATATTGCGCTATGAAGCCCGGCATCACCGGCTTGTGGCAGGTCAGTGGACGCAACCGACTGCCCTATGCCAAAAGGGTGGAGCTCGACGCATACTACGTGACGAACTGGTCCCTCTGGCTGGACTTCAAGATTCTGCTCAAGACCTTCATCGTGGTCCTGAAGCAGGACGGCTGTCATTGATTCGATCGGCGGCGCGCCGCCCAGGGCGAGCCGGGCCGACGCCTCTGACGTCGTAGCAGCCCGATTGCCTACCGTTCAACGCAAGTGCGAGGCGCCATGACCCAAACAAGCAAACGCATCTTCGTCGCCGGCCACAAAGGCATGGTGGGCAGCGCCATCGTGCGGTCTTTGCAGCGACAAGGCGCGGAAATCATTACGCGGAGCCGTTCCGAACTGGATCTGACGGACCAGGCGGGCGTGCGCGCATTGTTCGCGGACGAAAAGCCGGACGAGGTCTACATGGCGGCGGCCCGGGTAGGTGGCATCCATGCCAACAACACGTACCCGGCGGAGTTCATCTACTCCAACCTCATGGTTCAGAACAACGTGATCCACGAAGCTTGGCGTGCGGGCGTGCAGAAGCTGCTCTTCCTGGGTTCGAGTTGCATCTACCCACGCCTGGCAGCACAGCCGATGGCGGAGTCCGCTTTGATGGAAGGCAAGCTGGAGCCGACCAACGAGCCCTATGCCGTGGCCAAGATCGCCGGCATCAAACTGTGCGAGAGCTACAACCGCCAATACGGCTGCGACTATCGCAGCGTCATGCCGACCAACCTGTACGGACCGGGCGACAACTACCACCCCGACAACAGCCACGTCGTGCCGGCGATGATCCGGCGCTTCCACGAAGCGAAGGTGGCCGACGCGCCCTTCGTGACAATCTGGGGCACCGGCAAGGCCCGTCGTGAGTTCCTCTTCGTGGACGACATGGCCGAGGCCTGCGTCCACGTGATGAACCTTGCGCACGGCGACTATGCCGCGCGCACCACACCCATGCAAAGCCATATCAACATCGGCACGGGCGAGGACCTCTCGATCGCCGAACTGGCCGGCGTGGTGGCAGAAGTGGTGGGCTACCGCGGTGGGCTCAAGTGCGACACGTCCAAGCCCGACGGCACGCCTCGAAAGCTGCTCGACGTCTCCTTGCTCAGCAGCCTTGGCTGGCACGCGAGTACGCCGTTGCGCGAGGGATTGCGCCTGGCTTACGCGGACTTCCTCGCCCGCCAGGGGCAATCGGCCCCTACCCTCGCCCCTGCCTGAGGCGCCGCATTGCTTCGGCCGGTGAACATGGTCCCTACGCAGGAACCCACGCGCATCGCAAGCACGGAAGTGGTGTCGCTCATTCCGCCGGGCCGCGGCGGCGTGCGCGACTACGCGGAGATCCTGGGGCCTCACCTGCAAAGCCGCATCCTTGCACCGACCGCCGCGACGGCGCTGGCGGAATTCGGGCGCGGCGACATCGTGCTGAATTTCAGCGGCTATGGCTATCAATCACGCGGCGTGCCGCTGTGGCTGGTCGACCGCATCCGCCAATTGCGCCAGCAAGGTGCCCGCATCGGCATCTACTTCCATGAGCTCTTCACGCAATCGGAGCCACCTTGGGGGTCGGCATTCTGGCTTGCCCCTCTGCAACGGCGGATCGCGCGCGATCTCGGCCAAATGGCGCACTATTGGCTGACCAGCCGCGACACGTCTGCGCAATGGCTGCGCCGCCACTGCCCGCCGGTGCCCCACCGCGTGCTGCCGGTCTACTCCAACGTCGGGGAACTCGACGGGCTGCCGCCTTCACGCAGCGACGACATCGTGGTGTTCGGCGGCCCGCACGTCCGCTCGCTGACCTACGAGAGCCTGGATGACTCGTTCTGGGATTGGGTGCGCGTCAACGGCCTCAAGGTCCATGACATCGGCCCGTTCGCAGACTCCGCCGCGTTCAAGCGCCTTCGCAGTGCCGGCCAGATCGAGGTTCACGGCAGCCTCCCGGCGCCGCAGGTGAGCAAGCTGCTCGCCCAGGCACGCTTCGGCTTGCTCAACTACGCGCCCGAGGCTGCGGCAAAGAGCGGCGTGTTTGCCGCCTTCTGCGCACACGGCGTGTGTACTGTGCTTTGCGCCGACCGCTACGGCACGCACGACGACCTCGTCCCCGGCACGCATTACCTCGCCGGTACCCGGGCCCTGATGCGCGAAAAGGCCGACCACGACGCCATCGGCCGCGCAGCGTTCGACTGGTACCAGCCGCATCGCGTGGCGGCGCATGCCCAGGCGTTCAGGGAACTCATGGACACATCGACATGATCTCCTCGCAATTTCCCGGCCACGCCGCGCGCACCGCCATGCACGTGAATCCGGCGACCCGCACACGCGTCTCGACCAGCGGCAGGCTGTTCATGGCCGTCATGCTCATCGTCATCTATGAAGGTGCGATCCGCAAATGGGTGGCCGACTCCAGCACCCTGCCGCTCATTCTCCTTCGCGATGGCCTGGCAGCCTACGCCGTGCTCCGGGCTTTCTGGCTTGGTCACTTCAGGCGCGAGCGCCTTGCGACGCAGGTTGCTGTGATGTGGAGCTTTTGCGTGATCGGCTGGGGCCTGCTGCAGTTGATGCTCGGCGAGAGCACCTTCCCGATCTACCTGATCGGCCTTCGGTTCTGGCTCCTCTATCTGTGGTTCGCCATTGCGGCAGTGGCCGGCATGAACGAGCGGGACTACATCGTGTCACTGCGCGTGCTGCTCTACAGCCTCGTCCTGATGGCGCCGCTGGCGGTGATTCAGCAGCAGTCGCCACTGGACAGCCCGTTCAACAAGACGCTCGACGACGATCCGTCCAACGTGTTCACTGTGGTGGCCGGCGTCGCCCGCGCCACTGCCACCTTCAGCTTCACGGCAGGCTTCACCACCTTCCTCGCGCTGTGCGCCCCATTCGCGCTGGGCGTGCTGGAGGCTCGCAAGCGCAAGCCTTCGCATCAACTCATGGCGCTGGTGATCTTCGGCTCGCTCATCATCTGCGTGCTGGTCAGCGGCGCGAGGTCGGCCTTTGTCTTCATCGGCGGATTGCTGTGCATCTATCTCGCGGGCAACCTCATCTTCTCGCCGGTAAAGCGAAAGGGGTGGGCCATCTTTGCGGCAGTGCTCACGATCTGCGTCGTCCTGGCGCTGGGCTTCGTGTTCCAGGATGCCTTGATGGACACCCAGGAGCGCTTCAAGGTGGCCTCCGAGCACGAGGATTTCATGGGCCGCGTGCTCACCATCCTGCTCGGAGAAGGGGGCACGGTCGATCGCGTCACTTGGCTGGGCGCGGGCATCGGCATCGGCTCGAACCTGGCGCAGTACGTCCGCTCCGGAAGCACGGCGTACTTCGTGTTCGGCGAAACGGAGGCGGGTCGCACGCTGATCGAAGCCGGCCTGCTGGGCGGGGTGTTCGTGCTGCTCAAGCTGGGAGTGGCCGTGACCGGCCTGCTGGCAAGCCTGCGACGTGCGCGCCAGACCCGAGCCATCTATCCCGTCGTGGTCTGGATCACCCTCGTGCTGGCCATGCAGACCTGGCAGACCACCGGCCAGTTGTCTGCCAACGGCCTGTTCGCCCTGATGTTCGCCCTCGGTATGCTGAGCCTTCGCTATCCGGTCGTGCGCCTTTTCAACTGAAGCGCCGATGAAGTTCCTGCACGTCATCGCCTCGGTCGATCCCGCCGGGGGTGGGCCTATCGAAGGCGCAACTCAACTCCATCGCGCCTTGTCGGCTCTGGGGCATACGGGCGAATTCGTTTCGCTGGATGAAGCCGACTCGCCCTGCGCCAAGGCGTTTGCCGAAACCTTGCATCCGCTGGGCCCCGGCCGTGGCCGCTTCGGCTACAGCCCGACGCTTTTGCCTTGGCTCGAATCGAATGCCGCCTCGTTCGATGCGGTGATCGTCAATGGCCTGTGGCAATACACCGGACTGGCCACCCGCCAGGCCCTGCGTGGCAGCAGCACGCCCTACTTCGTCTTTCCGCACGGCATGCTCGACCCCTGGTTCAAGCGCCGGTATCCCGTCAAGCATCTCAAGAAATGGATGTACTGGCCGTGGGCCGAGTACCGCGTGCTTCGCGACGCGAGGCGCGTGCTCTTCACATGCGAAGAGGAGCGACTGCTGGCACGGCAGTCGTTCTGGCTCTATCGGTGCAAGGAGGCGGTGGTTTCCTTCGGCACCACCGCTCCGAACGATGTACCCAGCCGATCCATCGAGGCCTTCCGGGCATCGTTTCCCCAGTTGCAGGACAAGCGACTGCTCCTGTTTCTGGGCCGCATCCATCCCAAGAAGGGATGCGATCTGCTCATCGAAGCATTCGCACGCGCCTGCGCCCTCCATCCGGACGTCTGCCTCGTGTTCGCGGGACCGGATCAGGAGGGATGGCAGCCAGAACTGGAGCGGCTCGCTCAGCGCCTGGGCGTCGCCGATCGGATCTGCTGGGCCGGCATGCTGCAAGGCGATCTCAAGTGGGGTGCGTTCCGGTCGGCCGATGCGTTCTGCCTGCCATCGCACCAGGAGAACTTCGGCATTGCCGTGGTCGAGGCATTGGCCTGCGCATGCCCGGTGTTGGTCAGCGACAAGGTCAACATCTGGCGCGAGATCGAGCAATCGGGTGCGGGCTATGTCTCTCAGGATACGGTGGAAGGCACCCAGGCATTGCTGAGTCGCTGGCTTGCCACACCCGAGCCTCAATGGAAGGCAATGCGCGCAGCCGCATCGCGCTGCTTCGAAACCCAGTTCCGGATGGAGCAGGTGGCGCGAAACCTCGTTGCCACGGTCACGGATTCCTGCGCCGAACGCGCCATGCACCTGCCGGATGAAAGCAAGGCCCATGTCTGACACCCAACGCAGCGCGCTGGACGCGCCTCTCCGGAAGACGGGGCAACCCAGCCGAGCCGAGCCATTGCAGCCGGCCAAGCCCAAGCGGTTGAAGGTTCTCCTGTACGGCATCAACTTCGCACCGGAGCTCACGGGCATTGGCAAATACACCGGCGAAATGGCGCAGTGGCTCGCGGCCCAGGGGCACGAAGTTCGCGTGGTGACGGCGCCGCCCTACTACCCCGCGTGGTCTGTCTCGCCGGGCTACAGCGCGCGCGCCTATCGGCACGAAAGTTGGCAGGGCGTGGACGTGCATCGCACGCCCCTGTGGGTGCCGGCCAAGCCGACGGGGCTCAAGCGGCTTCTGCATCTCATCTCCTTTGCCATCGCCAGCGGCCCCGCGCTGCTGGCGCAATGGCGCTGGAAGCCCGATGTGGTCTGGATGGCTGCCCCCGCATTCGCCTGCGCGCCGGGGGCCCTCGCCCTTGCACGACTGGTCGGCGCACCGGCATGGATTCACATCCAGGACTACGAAGTCGACGCGGCCTTCCAGCTTGGTCTTTTGAAGGGTGAGCGGCTGCGCAATGCGGTCAGCGCTGTGGAGCGCGCCTTGCTGCGTCGATTCGACCGGGTCTCGACCATCTCGGGCCGCATGCTCGACCGCGCCCGCGAAAAAGGCGTGCGCGCAGCTCGCCTGCGCGCCCTGCCCAACTGGGTGGACATTTTGGCGGTTCGCCCCCTCGACCGCCCCAGCAGCTACAGGGCCGAACTCGGCATCGCCACCGATGCGGTGGTGGCCCTGTACTCCGGCAACATGGGGGCCAAGCAGGGTCTGGAAGTTCTGGCCGACCTCGCCCGCAAGCTGCAGCATCGACCCGACATCCAGTTCGTGTACTGCGGCGAAGGCTCCGGCCGGGCCCCGCTGGAGCAAGCCTGCCAAGGACTGCCCAACGTCCGCTTCCTGGATCTTCAGCCACTCAAGCGCCTGCCCGAACTGCTCGGCCTGGCCGACATCCATCTGCTGCCGCAGCGCGCCGACGCCGCTGACCTGGTCATGCCTTCCAAGCTCACCGGCATGCTCAGCAGCGGTCGCGCCGTCGTCGCCGGCGCTCGGCCCGAAACCGAACTGGGTCAGGTCGTTGCGAAGACCGGCATGCTGGCCGTGCCCGACGATGCCCAGTCGTTCGCGGAAGCCGTGCAGCAGCTTGCCGATCAGCCGGATCGCCGCCGGGAGCTCGGCCTGCGCGCGAGGCAGTGGGCCGAAGAGAACCTGTCGCGGGACGCCGTGCTGCGGCAATTCGAAGCGGATCTGCACGACTGCGTCGGCGCACTGCAACCGAGCCGCGCGTAAAGCGCAGGTCGATACAAGCAAGCAGGTGGGCCCTGGCAGGCAAGCCAGGGCGGCCGCGGCGTCCGGCACGCCGCAAGGCCACGCAGCAGAGCGCTACGTGTTGTCCGGCAGGATGCTCTCGTAGCTGTAGTCGGCCGAGCCATAGCGGCCGTACTTGTTGCCGCCGAACGAACGGCGCTTGCCGTCCACACCGTTGAGCAGCACGCCCGCCGCTGTCTTTCCACCCAGGGACAGGCGACGCACGGCCTCCTTGACCTCGCCCATCGTCGACAGGTCGGCCCGCGCGACGATCAACACGGTGCCCGCATGCGCCGCGGTCGCCGTGGCATCCGAAGCCACCAGCACGGGCGGGGTATCGATCACGACGATGTCGTACTGCTCGGACAGGTTCTGCAGCACGTTGGCAAAGGAGTCCGAGTTGAGCAACTCGCCCGGGTTGGGCGGCAACTGGCCGGTGGCGAGGAAGTCCAGGTTGTGAACGACCTGCTTGTGCACGGTCTTCTGCACCGTCAGGCTGCCGGCGATCAGCTCGGACAGGCCGCCATGGCGCTGCAGGCCCAGGTAATGATGCAGCTGGCCGCGCCGCAGATCGGCATCCACCAGCAAGGTCTTCTTGCCCGATGCGGCCAGCAGGGCCGCGAAGTTGGCGGTGACGAAGCTCTTGCCGACGCCCGGAGTAGCCCCGGTGATCACAACGCGGTTGCTCGGCGCCTCCAGCATCGCGAACTGCAGCGCGGTTCGCATGCTGCGCAGGCTTTCGACGGTCGGATCGTCGGGCGTATCGAGCGCCAGCAGACGTGTGCCGGACGGCCCCGTCAGTCGACGCTGCGCGATCGGCGATTGGCGAGCGCTGGTGGGAATCGTCGAGAACACGGCCATGCCGGTTCCGGCTTCCACCTCGTAGGGGTCGCGGATGCGCTTTTCCACGAACAGGCTGCGCACCAGCGCGATCGCCACACCCAGGAACAGCCCGAATGCCAGGCCGGCGGCAACGATGCGCGTCCGGTTCGGCTTGAAGGGGTAGTTGGGCAGCACGGCTTCGTCGAGCACGCGAACATTGCCGACCTTGCCTTCCTTGACCAGGCGCAGCTGCACCGCGTTATTGAGCAGTGACTGGTAGAGCTCCGAGTTGACTCGCACATCGCGCTCGAGGCGCACAGCCTCCTGCTGGATTTGCGGCAGGGCGCGGATGCGTCGTTGCGTCTCCGCCAGATCGGCCTTCATGGAGGCGATTTGCGTGTCGAGCGTGCGGACCAGGGGATGCTGCGCGGTGAAGCGTTGCGACAACTCGGTGCGCTTCTGCTCCGCCTGGAACAGCTCAGTCTGCCGCGTGACCGAACGCGTCAACGTGGCGGTGGTTTCGTCGGTGACCGACACGGTGCCGTTGCGCACCCGGAAGCGATTGAACGCGTCTTCGGACTGTTCGAGCTGCTGCTTGAAGGCGGGCAGTTGCACATCCAGGAACGCCAGCGATTTCTGCGCCTCGGCCGCGCGGCGGGCAATGTTCTGCTGGACGTACTGATCGCCAATGGCGTTGAGCACGGCCACCAGCCTGGACGGGTTCTCGCCTTGCAAGCCGACGTTGATCACACCCGACTGGCGGGTCGTCTCCGACAGCGACAACGCGCCGCGAATGCCGTCGATGGACGACTGGCGCGAGCCGCGGACCAGGAAGAACTGGGCGCCCGGCTTGCCCTGCAGCACGCTCAGCATGAGGTCGATGGGTCCCTCGGGCGTGTCCGCCTTCAAAGCTTCGCCAACCTGGCCTTCGATCTCCGACGTCCACCACGGTGCGCGCAGTCCATAGCGTCCGTTGCCCTTGGCGGTGACGACCAGTTGAACGCCCTCCAGGGCCGGGGGCGCGTTGAAGCGGGCGACGCCGATGCGTTCGGTACCGGTGACATACCCCGGCATGCCGAGGAAGCCTGGCTCGGACAGTCCGGTGGCACGCCGCGCCAGCCAGCCACCGACATAGGGCGCATAGCGCGGCGTCGCGTCGATATTGGCGCGGGTTGCATCGACGGCGGCACCGACGACGGATCGGGAACGGATGATCTCGATTTCCGCCGAGGACGGCGTCTTCAGGTCGGCCAGCGTGCTGGCCTGCCCCAGCACGTCACGCGTGGTGCCGCCCGATTCCTCCACCTGGACCAGGAGATTCGTCGCATAGACCGGCCGCTGAAGCGCGGCATACACCGCCGCCAGCGACGTGGTCACCACGACGATGAACAGGATCAGCCACTTGTGGGTGACCAGCGCTTCGACATAGCGGCCCAGGTCGACCTCGCCTTCGGGCGGAGACTCCGAGACCACGATGGCGGAACTGGGCCCCAGGCCGGAATGCAGGTTCGGGTTCATGGCTTGTTGATGTTGGACACCGAGGTGTAGGCCGCGGTCGTCGGGAGGATCAGGTTGGCAACACGGCTCCACATCACCAGCGGCACCGGGTCGACGAAGACGACGTCGCGCGGCCGCAGCGGGAACCCGTCGGCCAAGGCCAGCGCCGTCGCCGTGCGCGCGTCCAGGTGGAAGATGGTGTAGCCGCCTTCGGGCTGGTTGCGGATCACGAAGATCTGGCGCGGGTTGGACGTACCGAGCAGCACGCCGCCGGCCTCGCCCAGCGCGTCGTTGAGCGTCAGGCGTCCATTTCGCATCATCATGGCCTGCTGGCTGGCCACTTCGCCCATCACGAACACCTTGCGTTCGTCCCGGTTGTGAACGAACACGACATCGCCGCTCTTCAGCGGAATGCGGGCAGGGTCGGCTCCGGCCGCGACCATGCGCATGAGGTCGATGTTGGTCGTCACGCCCTTGCGCGTGAGGCTGACGTTCGAGCGATCCCCGGCCGGCCCGACGCCGCCAGCACGGTTGAGTGCCTCCGCCAAGGTCATCGGAATGTCGGAGATGACCATGATGCCGGGCGTCCGGACCTCACCTTCCATATAGATGCGCTTGCTGCGGAACGCCTCGACGCGCACCTGCACCTGCGGATCGCGGAACACCCGGGCAAGACGCTTCACGAGCACGTCATTGAATTCCTGGATGGTCATTCCTGCGGCCTGGATCGCGCCCACATACGGAAATGTGAGCGTGCCCGTGCTCGAAACGAGGTACCCGGGGGCCGGCGACACGCTGTTCGGATCGGCGCCGGTGCTCGGAGGCGTGGCGCTGTAGACCAGTTCGGGATGGTCGAACACGACGATGCCGATGGAGTCGCCGATGCCGATGCGATAGGGCTCGGGTTCGCCCATCAAGGCTTGCACCTCCGGGCTGATGCCCGTCGAGAACGCAGCGCGCATCTTGGCGTTGAGTTCCGGCGTGATCTGCGTCATTGCACCATCGGGCGGCGCATCTCCGGGCGCAAGCGGCAACGGCGGCGCCGTCGACTTGTCACTGCCCATCAAGTCGTAGCCAGGAACGATGGCACACCCTTGTACAAGGGCGAAAGAAAGAAGGAGTGCGGCGCGTAACACCAAAGACTTCAAAATGATTCTCCGGTCACAAAGTAATTAATACTTTGGCAATCGTTACCGAATGTACTTCACTTGTCCGGCGTGTGCCAGCCCTCCTTCCGGGGTATCCCGATTGGAAGGGTCGCCAAGTGAATTTCGGGAACTGACGCAACGTCTGTGCCGCAACGGGCACAGACCCGGGAATGGGCCCGTTTCAGCGGCCGGAGTCGCTTTCGGCGGCGCGTTTCCAGGCCATGGCAGCCTGCTCGGGATCGCCGCGCTCCTCCGCCAGGCGGGCCAGTGCCTGCCAGGCCTGGCGGTGCAGGCCAGGGTCCTTCAAGCCAAGACCAGCCTGGGTGAGCAGCTGTTGCGCCTTGCCCCAGAGCTGGCGTTTCAGGCAGGCCATGCCAGCCAGGTACTGGAGATTGGGGTCGCGAGGATCATTGCGCTGCGCAGTCTCGATGCGCGCCAGCCATTCGGCATCCACCGAATCCAGGCCCACCTCGAGCGCCCGGGTGAGCTTGACCCGCAGGCTGTCGCTCAGCCGATCGGGATGCGCCGTCATCCGATCCCAGATCGGCAACAGCCAGTTGCGCGCCACGGCAGGGTCGCCGCGCAGCAAGACCTGCCGCTGGGCTGCATGCAGGGCCACTTCGGGCATCTCGCGCTCCATGGCATCCAATTCGGACCAGGCGTGCTGCAACTGCGACGGGTCGTGCGCCTCGCTCAACAGATCGGTCGCCAAGCCCCGGATGATGCTGTGGGCGGCAGTCTGCGAAAACGCGCGGTGCTTGGCCAGAAGGCGTGCCGTTTCCAACGCCTGCAGCGTTCGGCCGTCGAGACGCGCCGCCTTCAGCCAAAGCCGCAGGGCCAGCGTGCGCCGCTGGGCACCGTGGGGAAGTTCCTGCAGGCGCGCGAGGGCCGCTTGCGCATCGCGATCCTGCAGCGCCCAATAAGCCGCACGCAGCTGTACCCCCTCGCGGGTCTCGGGACTCACGCTGCCTTCGCCGCTTTCGGACAGGGCATGCTGCAGATGCGCATCGCGCGAAGGCTTGTCCTGCAGCGAGTTGGCGCTTTCCGCAGCCAGCAGGTGCGAGAGGGTGCGCACCTGCGCGGCCATGGGCAGCCTCGCGTTGAGCGCTTCGAGCGTGCGCTCTTGTGCCAGCGCGGATTGCGCGGCCTTCGCCGCCCGCGAGAAGCGGCCGGCCAGCAGTTGGACGATGGATTCGAGCAGCGCGGTATGCAGGGCGCGTTCCTTTTGCTGCATGCGCCATTGACGGGCCTGGGCCGGCAAGGAAAGCAGCGCCCCCAGGCCGCGCAATGCCAGGTGCAGCACCACGAACAAACCCAGCGCCAACATCAGCACTAGGTTGAGCGAGAGGTCGATGCGCCACGGCGGCCAGAACACGGTGATCGTGCCCTCGTTGCTGCCTGCAAACAGCGCCACCCCGGCGGCGATGCCGAACAGTGCCAGAAGCCAAAGAGCCGCGCGCATGTCGGGATCAGCGCCCGGCGGCGGCGGCGGTCAGCGCGGCCAGCGTGTTGTCGATGTTCAGCGCTGGCGCCTCTTTGATCTGCGCCTGAAGTTGCTGGATCAGCGTGGCCGCACTCTGGGTGCGGCGCGAGCGCGGGTCGAAGTAGCGATTGAGCGATGCGGTGACGCTGGCCAGTTCGGCACGCGCGTTGCTCATCTGCCGCGAGAGCAGGGACAAACGGACCGTGAGCAGCTTGAGCTTGAGGTTCTCTCGCAGGAAGAAGATCTGGTCCTGGCTCACCAGCACTGCCTCGGGGCGATCGACGCGGCCGACGCGCACCAGCGAGCGCGCTTCCTGCAGCACCGCTGCCCAGATCTCCTGCCACCACGGCGCGTCCGCAGGCAAGGGCTCGGCCGCCAGCAGACTGCCGCCACCGGGGGCCGCGACCGCGTTGGCTGCCGGCAGTTCGTCCACGAGGCGCATCAGGTCGTCCAGCTTGTGCAGCGAATCTGCAATGCCGCCTCCAGCCGTCGATTGCAACTGGTCCAGGTCGCGTGCCATGGCGCGCTGCAGCGGAGCCAGCCGCGGCTGGACCGAGCGGGCCACGCGCTGCTCGCCGAACTTGAGGGCCACCAGCAACGGCTCGATGTTGCCCGTGGCCTGCGCCTGCTGCAGCCCCAGTCGGACGGCCGAATCGATCTCGACCACCATGCTCTCGTCGCGCGAGCGCGACAGCGTCTGCATGACTTCTTCCAGCTGCGCCCGCTGCAAGGCAAGTTCGGCGATGCGCGATTCGTTCAGGGCGATCTTGCCGGCGGCATCGCGCACGACCTCGCTGGCCTGCCGCGCAAGCGTGCGCGCCTCTCCGGCCTGCGCCAGCGCATCGGCGCTCTGGCGCGCCAGCTGCTCGCGCATGCCGTTCACGTTCTGCCAGAGCAGAAAAGCCATCAGCAGGGCCACGAAGGCGACGACCGCAACCACCGCGAGGACGATGCGAGTCAGTCCACCGCCGTTTTCGACAGCCGGCACCGCGACGGGCGAGGGCACGGCCCGATTCACGGGCATCGCCACGGCGTCGTTGGTCAATGGGGCCTCGCTCATGCGAACGATTCTATCGACGCGGCGAGGGCCTTCAGGGGCGCATTGGCCACCTGCACACGACCAAAACCGGCAGCGCTCGCGGCGTCGCCGATGCGCGGGTGGGTACAGATGGCGCAGGCGGCCTTCCAGTCGACGTCGGGCAGCAGCTGTCGAAGGTTGGCGACCGCCTGCGAACTGCTGAACAGCCAGATGGTCCCGTCGCTGCTCGCCGAGCGGGCCAGCTCTGTCAGTGCCTCGTCCCAGCTTGGCGCAGTGCGCCGATAGGCGGCGACCGCATGGGCTTGCCCGCCGGCTGCCTCGATCTGCCCAGCCAGCCAGTCGCGACCTGCCGGCAGGTCATCTTCGCCCGCACCACGAACGAGCAGCACTCGCGTGCCGGCACTCACCTGCTGGGCCACCAGCGGCCACAGGGCTTCGGAATCGAAACGTGGGGATGCGTCATCCGGGGCATCGATCCGATGACGCGGCACGCCGGCATCTCGCAGTGCCGCCACGGTCCCAGGGCCGGTGGCCCAGCAACGCGGTCCGTCCGAGGCGACGAGCCGTGCGTCACCGTTCAAGAAATGCCTGACCGCCGCGGCGCTGACAAACATCCATGCCTTGAAGTCCAAGGCGTCGGCGCGAACCGCATCGAGCCGGGTCGTGTCTTGCAGTGGTGCGATGGTGATGAGCGGCAGGGCCTGCGCATCGAAGCCTTGCGCGCGCAAGCCATCGAGCCAGCGCCGCGCCTCGTGCACGGGGCGCGTGACCAGCACCCGCCTCTGTGGCACGGCGCTCACCCGGGAACGCGGGCGCCGGCTTCGCGCAACGCGCGCGCAGCTTCCTGGCCCAGCGCCTGGGCCTCGCCCATCGTCGACACCGCCGCGCTCGCGTGCACGCGCAACAGGTCCGCCTGTCCTTCGGCGTCACCCCAGGCGGCGTCAATGCGCAGGTTCTCTGAATCCTGCCAGCGCGCGTGCGCCGCCAGCGGCACGGAGCAGCTGCCGCCCATGGCCCGGCTCACCGCACGCTCGGCCGCCGTCGCCAGGAAATCGGCTTGCGAAGCGAGCGGGGCCAGCGCGGCCAGCAGGTCGGCACGGTCGGTGCGCACCTCGATGCCGAGCGCGCCCTGCCCCGCTGCGGGCAGCATCTCGTCGGGCTCGAACACGGCGCGGATGCGCTCTTCGAGGCCCAGCCGCTTCAGGCCCGCCGCCGCCAGCACGATGGCGGCGTATTGACCTTCGTCGAGCTTGCGAAGGCGCGTGTCGAGGTTGCCGCGCAGGGGCTCGATCTGCAGGTCCGGACGCAATGCACGCAGCAACACCATCCGCCGCAGGCTCGATGTACCCACCACGGCCCCTTTGGGCAGCGCTTGGAGGCTTGGGAAGTCGGGCGAAACGAGCGCATCGCGCGGGTCTTCGCGGGTCAGGACGCAGGCGAGGCTGAAGCCTTCCGGCAGGTCCATCGGAACGTCCTTCAGGGAATGGACCGCCAGGTCGGCGCGGCGTTCTTCCAGGGCGAGTTCGAGCTCCTTCACGAACAGGCCCTTGCCGCCGACCTTGCTGAGCGATCGGTCGAGGATCTGGTCACCGCGCGTGGTCATGCCCAGCAGCGATACGGTGTGGCCCCGGGCTTCGAGCAGGCCCTGAACGTGTCGTGCCTGCCACAGTGCCAGCCGACTTTCGCGGGTGGCGATCACGAGAGGGGTCAAACCAGTCTCCGGCTCTTACAAATATGTCGTCGGATGCTAGCATGCTGCGACGCAGCAACCGTGCTGGCAATCGCCTCCCCGCAACCTGAGGAACGAGAGACGTGAAGAACACCAAGAGCATGCCCTCCCCCACGGTCCGCAAGAAAAAGCGGGACACGGACGACGAAACCCTGGTGGCCGACATCCGCTTGCTTGGCCGCATTCTCGGCGACGTCATTCGCGAACAGGAGGGCGAAGCGACCTTCCAGCTCGTCGAGAAGATTCGCCTGCTGTCGGTGGCCTTCCGGCGCGATGCCGACCACTCGGCCGATCGGGCGCTCAAGAGCCTCCTCAAAGGTCTGAGCGCTGCCGAGACGGTCCGCGTGATCCGCGCCTTCACCTATTTCAGCCACCTCGCCAACCTGGCCGAGGATCGGCACCAGATCCGCCGGCGCACCAACGCCGAACGATCCGGAGAAAGCATCGAGGGCAGCCTCGCCGTCGCATTGACGCGCATCCGCAAGGCAGGCGTATCGACCGAGGCGGTGGTGCAGACGCTGGCGCGAAGCTATGTCTCCCCGGTCTTGACGGCCCACCCGACCGAGGTGCAGCGCAAGAGCATCCTGGACGCAGAGCGCGGCATCAGCCAGCTGCTGGCGGCGCGCGACGACATCCTGTTGCGACGACGCGCCTGGGCCAGCCAGGGCGAAAGCCGTGTCGATGCCCTGACCCCCATCGAGCTGGCGCAGAACGAGCAGCAGCTGCGCGTGCGCGTGACCCAGCTGTGGCAAACCCGTCTGCTGCGCTTCATCAAGCTGACCGTGGCCGACGAGATCGAGAACGCGCTGAGCTATTACGAGGCGACCTTCCTGCGCGAGATTCCTCACGTGTACGCCGACCTCGAAGCCGCGCTGGGCCATGCGGGCGTGGCGCCGTTCCTTCGCATGGGCCAATGGATCGGCGGCGACCGCGACGGCAATCCCAACGTCACGGCCGAGACGCTGCAGTACGCGCTGCGCCGGCAGTGCGAGATGGTGCTGCGCTTCTACCTGACCGAACTGCACTACCTGGGCGGTGAGCTTTCGCTGTCCGCCTCGCTGGTCGACCTGACCGCCGAGATGCACGCCCTGGCCGAGCGCTCGCCCGACACGAGCGAGCATCGCCGCGACGAGCCCTACCGCCGCGCCCTCACCGGCATGTATGCGCGACTGGCCGCCACGCTGCAGCAACTGACCGGCGGGCAGGCCGCGCGCCATGCCGTGGCCCCGCAGAACCCCTATCTGAAGGCCGAGGACCTGCTTGCCGATCTGCGCACGATCGAAGACTCGCTGCTCGAAAAGCACGGCGGCGCACTGGTTTCGAACCGGCTCGCGCCCTTGATCCGTGCGGTCGAAGTCTTCGGCTTTCACCTGGCCACCGTGGACCTGCGCCAAAGCTCGGACAAGCACGAAGCCGTGGTTGCCGAACTCCTGGCCACGGCGCGCGTCGAACCTTCCTACGCCAGCCTGGCCGAGGAAGCCAAGCAGACCCTGCTGCTGCGCCTGCTCGACGAAACGCGGCCCCTTCGCGTGCCCGACGCCGAATACTCGCCGCTGGCAAAAAGCGAACTGGCCATCTTCGCCGAGGCACGCCGCGCACGCGCCGCATTCGGCAACCAGGCCATCCGCCACTACATCATCAGCCACACCGAGACCGTGAGCGATCTGCTCGAGGTGCTGCTGTTGCAAAAGGAAGTGGGCCTCATGCGCGGCACGCTCGACAGCGACGCCGTGTGCGACCTGATCGTGGTGCCACTGTTCGAGACCATCGAAGACCTGCGCAATGCCGCGCCCATCGTGCGCGCCTTCTACGAGTTGCCCGGCATCGCCGCGCTGGTACGGCGCTCTGGTGGCGAACAGGACGTGATGCTTGGCTACTCCGACAGCAACAAGGACGGCGGCATCTTCACCAGCAACTGGGAGCTCTACCGCACCGGCGGCGCCCTGGTGCAACTGTTCGACGAGATGGCCAAGCAGGCACCGGCCGGCGAGGCGGTGCGCCTGCGCATGTTCCACGGCCGAGGCGGCACCGTGGGGCGCGGCGGTGGACCGAGCTACCAGGCCATCCTGGCCCAACCGCCGGGCACCGTGCGCGGCCAGATCCGCCTGACCGAACAAGGCGAGGTGATCGGCTCCAAGTACGCCAACCGCGAGATCGGCCGGCGCAACCTCGAGACCCTGGTCGCCGCCACGCTCGAAGCCACGTTGCTGCCGTCCGCCAAGGCGGCGCCGGCGGACTTCATGAGCGCGGCGGACGAACTTTCTGCCGCCAGCATGGCCGCCTACCGCGACCTGGTCTACGGCACGCCCGGCTTTGGCGACTACTTCTTCAGCTCCACCCCGATCCGCGAGATCGCCGAATTGAACATCGGCTCAAGACCTGCCTCGCGCAATCCCAGCCACCAGATCGAAGACCTCCGTGCCGTGCCCTGGAGCTTCAGCTGGGGCCAGTGCCGGCTCACGCTGCCGGGTTGGTACGGCTTCGGCTCGGGCGTGGAAGCCTTTCTGGACAGCGCCGGCAGCCCGACCGCGCGAAAGGCGCGCGTGGCACTGCTGCAGCGCATGTATGCGCAGTGGCCGTTCTTCCGCACGCTGTTGTCCAACATGGACATGGTGCTGGCCAAGAGCGACCTGGCGCTGGCGTCGCGCTACGCCGAACTGGTCGAGGACCGCAAGTTGCGCAAGAAGGTCTTCTCGATGATCGACACCGAGTGGCACCGCACGTCCGACGCACTGACGCTCATCACCGGCGCGAAAGCGCGGCTGGAGGGCAACTCGGACATGCAGCGATCGGTCCGCCATCGCTTTCCCTACATCGACCCGCTGCACCACCTGCAGGTAGAACTGATGCGACGCTATCGAGCCGGCGACGGCGGCGAGCGGCTGCAGCGCGGCATCCACCTGTCGATCAACGGGGTGGCGGCGGGCCTGCGCAATACCGGCTGACGGCTGTTCGGGCCGGCCGCCCCCGGGCCCCTGCGGGCCTAGGCGCGCCGGCCGATGCCGACGTATTCGACGCCGGCGTCCTGCATGTTCCAGGGCTCGTAGAGGTTGCGGCCGTCGAAGATCACCGGACGCTTCATCAGCGCCTTGAGTCGATCGAGCTGCGGGCTCTTGTAGGCCTTCCACTCCGTCACGATGACCAGTGCATCCGCGTCTTCCAGCGCGTGCAGGGGGTTGGTCGCGAAGCTCAGGTGCTTCAGCAGGTGCGGCGCATCGGCAAAGTCCAACTGCAGGGCGCGCTTGGCCTCCGACACGGCCACCGGGTCGTGCGCGACAACGTGCGCGCCGGCCCGAAGCAAGGCGTCGATCAGCACGCGGCTGGGCGCCTCGCGCATGTCGTCGGTGTTCGGCTTGAAGGACAGGCCCCAGAGCGCGAACCGGAGACCGCTCAGGTCACGGCCGAAGCGCTGGAAGATCTTCTGCACCAGCACCAGCTTCTGATCGTCGTTGACGGCCTCCACCGCCTCCAGCACGCGCAGGCGCTGGCCGAACTCCTGCGCCGTGTGCGTCAGAGCCTGCACGTCCTTGGGAAAGCAACTGCCTCCATAGCCGGTGCCGGCATAGAGGAAGCTGTAGCCGATGCGCGGGTCGGAGCCGATGCCCTGGCGCACCAGTTCGATGTCGGCGCCCACGCGGTCGGCCAGGTTGGCCAGTTCATTCATGAAGCTGATGCGCGTGGCCAGCATCGCGTTGGCCGCGTACTTGGTGAACTCGGCGGAACGCAAGTCCATCACGCGCATGCGCTCGTGGTTGCGGTTGAAGGGCGCGTAGAGCTTGCGCATGATGGCCAGCGCCTGCTGGCCAGCTTCGTCCTCGCCCACGCCGAGCACGATGCGATCGGGGCGCATGAAGTCGTCGACCGCGGCCCCTTCCTTGAGAAATTCCGGGTTGCTCACGACCGCGAAGCCGTTGGGGTCCAGCCCGCGCGCCGTCAGCTCCTCGCGGATCACCGCGGCCACCTTGTCGGACGTTCCCACCGGCACGGTGGATTTGTCGACCACGACCTTGAAGCCATTCATGTGGCGAGCGATGTTGCGCGCGGCTTCCAGCACGTACTTCAGGTCGGCGCTGCCGTCCTCGTCGGGCGGCGTGCCCACGGCGATGAACTGCACGTCGCCATGCGCGGCCGCGGCAGCCACGTCGGTCGAGAAGATCAGCCGCTCGGCCGCGATGTTGTTCTGGACCAGTTCGGCCAGACCCGGCTCGTAGATCGGGATCTCGCCGCGCTTGAGCATGTCGATCTTGGCCTGATCGACGTCCAGGCAGAAGACGTGGTTGCCCAGGTCAGCCAGGCAGGTGCCGGTCACCAGGCCAACGTAGCCGGTGCCGATGATGGTGATGTTCATGGAAGGCTGGCGACGTGGGCGGCGGCCACGGGGCGCGGAAACTCCAGCACCGTTGCATCCCTGGAGAGCAACGCGTCGAAGTAGGCCACCGTGTTGGCCAGGCCCTGGTCGAGTTGCGTCTTCGGCTGCCAGCCGTCCAGATGTTCGCGCGCAAGCGAAATGTCGGGGCGGCGCTGCTTGGGATCGTCGGCGGGCAGAGGCATGAACACGAGTTTGCTGCGCGATCCTGTCAGTTCGATGACTTTGCGGGCAAGCTCCAGCATGGAAAACTCGCCCGGGTTGCCGATGTTGATCGGCCCGGTCACGTCGTCGCCCGTGCCCATCAGGCGCAGCATGGCTTCGATCAGGTCGTCCACGTAGCAGAAGCTGCGGGTCTGGCTGCCGTCGCCATAGATGGTGATGTCCTGCCCGCGCAGCGCCTGGACGATGAAGTTCGACACCACGCGCCCGTCGTTGACGTGCATGCGGGGGCCGTAGGTGTTGAAGATGCGCGCCACCTTGATGCGCAGCTTGTGCTGGCGGTGGTAGTCGAAGAACAGCGTCTCGGCGCAGCGCTTGCCCTCGTCGTAACAGCTGCGCAGGCCGATCGGATTGACACGCCCCCAGTACTGCTCCACCTGCGGGTGGATCTCGGGATCGCCGTAGACCTCGCTGGTGGAGGCCTGCAGGATCTTGGCGCGCACGCGCTTGGCCAGCCCCAGCATGTTGATCGCACCGTGCACGCTGGTCTTGGTGGTCTGCACCGGGTCGTGCTGGTAGTGGATCGGCGAAGCCGGGCAAGCCAGGTTGAAGATCTCGTCCACCTCCACGTACAGCGGGAAGGTGACGTCGTGGCGCATCAGTTCGAAGCGCGGGTGCGCCAGAAGATGCTCCACGTTGTGCCGGGTGCCGGTGAAGAAGTTGTCGACGCACAGGACGTCGTGGCCTTCGTTGAGCAAACGCTCGCACAGATGGCTGCCCAGGAAGCCGGCGCCGCCGGTCACGAGCACGCGTTTGGACGGGTTGTATTGGCGCATGGAGACTCTCAAGCTTGGAAGTTGGAAGATGGCTTGGCCAGGGGCTGATGGCTCGATGGCGGCGGCGGACTGGCCTGGGACATCTCCCACAGCTTGGCGTCCACCAGCATCCGGAACCACAGCGCCTGGAAAAAGGCGAAATAGAAGCCGGCGCGTCCATCCAGGAAGCCACCGCGCAGCACGAATCGGTAGAAAAAGTAGAGCAGCGACCGCATGCCGATGGGCAGGCGGTAGTAGATCTGCTTGATGAAGCGGGTGCGCTCGCGGGCATCGCCCATCAGGCGGGGCTGAAGCACGTCGCTCTGCGGCGCCTGCTGCGGCTGGAATTTCTCGCGCGCCTCGGCATCGCTCCAGCGGTTGTGCCGACCGATCCAGTCGGCCAGGCCGAGCGCATTCTTGTCATGCATGAAGCCGTCGATCCGGCCGACCCTGCCCTGCGCCGCAGGTGCGATGAAGTGCTGGTCATACAGGCGTGCCTCGCACGCGCCCACCCCGGAGCGGAACAGTCGCAGGTGCCAGGGGTTCACGCCCGAGAAGCGCAGCATCCGGCCCATGAAGTAGTCGCGCCGGCGCAGCATGTAGGCGTCTGCCTTGGCGCCGCCGTGGATCAGGGATCGAATCTCCTGCACCGACCTGTCGTCGAGCACCTCGTCGGCATCCAGGTGCAGTTGCCACGCATAGCGGCCCTCGACCTGAGAGATGGCCCAGTTGCGTTGATCGCTGTAATTGGAAAAAGGCCGCTGCACAACGGTGCAGCCCAATTCCTGCAGGATGCGGTCGGTACCGTCGGTCGAACCCGAATCGACGGCGTAGACGTGCGGGCTGACGCGCAGCGCTGCGCTGGCCGTCTCGCGGATGATGCCGGCCGAATTGAAGGTCAGCAGCACCACGACGCAAGGCGGGTCGCCCGCCTCAGCCCTGGCGCCCACCGGGGGCTCGATTGCGGGAATGTCTTGCATGCTCACGGGTCAGCGCCCCTCTCGACGCCGAGGGCGGATGACGCGGGCAGGGTTGCCGGAATAGATGGTCCAGGGCTGCAGCTCGCCAAACACCACGGCACGGGCGCCGACCACGGCGCCCTCGCCAACGTTGGCGCCCGGCCCGACAAAGGCCTCCGCCGCGACCCACGCATGCGCGCCGATGCGGATCGGCTTGGCCACCAGCTGGAACTCGGGCGAATCGCTGTCGTGCGAGCCCGCGCACAGATGCGCGCCTTGCGAGACCAGGGCATCGTGCCCCACCTCGATCAGGCCCATGGAATAGACATTCACCTGGGGGCCGATCACGGCGCGCTCATCCATGCTGAGATTGGCCGGATACCAGACGCGTGCGCTGGCGCGCACATCGCTGCCGGGCGCCATCCGGGCCCCGAAGCAACGCAGCAGTAAACGCCGCCACGGCGCCAGCTGGCGAGGCGTCCAGGACGCAGCCACGGCCCAGACGACCAGCCATGCCGCGCGAACCAGGCGGTTTGAAAGGGAAAAGCTCGGCCCCCCTTCCGAGGGCGCCGAGACGCGAGCATCGAGAATCGTCACAACAGTAAGAAAGTGGTACAGATTCGGTGAGGTGGAGGTTCCCCTACACCGGCAGATCTGTCAACACAATTTCTTACATACGTCATTAGATATGTAACCCGGCCAGTCCCCGACCGGTTGGCGCCGATTCCGGCCGCGGTTCAGCGTTCCTTGAGCGCGTCCCGGACCACTGGCAACTGCCGCCGCGACACCATCACGGGCTCGGCAATGCCGTGCAGGCGGAGCACCCAGCCCTCTCCCTCACCCAGGTCGTCGTGCTTTTCCAGCGACCGGATGGCGTCGCGCGCCACGAGGGCATTGCGATGCACCCGGACGAAACGGCGGGGGTAGCGCTCCTCGAAGTCGGTCAAGGCGCCATCCAGGATGTGGCTGCGCAGCGCCGTGCGCACCGTCAGGTATTTCAGTTCGGACTTGAGGTACAGCACCTCCGACAGCGCCACCCGCTCCGCCCGCCCGCGGTCCTGGATCAGCAGGTGCTCCTGCGCCTCGTCGCCAGGCTCCGCCCGGTGGGCCGCCATCAGGCGCTTTGCCTTGGCCAGGGCCTGAGCCAGGCGCTCGGCGCGTACCGGCTTGGTCAAGTAATCGGCCGCCTCCACCTCGAAGGCGGTCAACGCATGCTCGGTGTGCGCGGTCACGAACACGATGACCGGTGGGCGCGCCTGCAGGCGCAGCGTGCGTGACAACTCCAGCCCATCCAATCCGGGCATGCGGATGTCCAGCAGCACCACGTCCACATTACCGCCGTCGAGCATGCGCAGCGCCTCGTGGCCATTGGCCGCTTCGCCCATCACCAGGGTGGCGGGCTCGTCGAAGTCGCCCAACAAGGTGCGCAAACGGGCCCGGGCCAGCGCTTCGTCATCGACGATCAGGATGCGAAGTGGATCTGTCATGGCTGCATCGCGCGTGGGTGGTCTATGCCTCCGCGGGCGCGGGGATGTCGATGCGCACGCGGTAGTGGTCTTGATCGGGGCCGGCGCGGAACTGCGCCTGCACGTCGTGCAGAAGCCGCAGGCGGTCCCGCACGTTGGCCAGCGCGATGCCGTGCCCGCGCGGCAGCGGCTGCTCGGCCCAGGCCAAGGGCGGAAGGGTGTTGATGACCTCGATCACCACCCGCGGACCGCGCCGTTCGGTACGCACCCGCAGCCGTCCGCCCTGCGCGCTCGGCTCCACGCCGTGCTTGACGGCGTTTTCCACCAGCGGCTGCAGCAGCAACGGCGGCACGCGTGCGCTGCCCGCCTTGACGTCCAGGTCCCACCGGATGCGCAGACGATCACCGAAGCGGATCTGCTCGATGGCCAGATAGCGTTCGGCCAGGCCGATCTCGTCGGCCAGGGTGACCGACTCGCGCGGATCGGCAAGCGCCTGGCGGAACAGTTCGCTCAGGTCTTCGAGCAGCGTCTCCGCCTTGGCCGGTTCGGCGCGCACCAGGGCGATGGCGCTGTTGAGCGTGTTGAACAGAAAGTGCGGGCGGATGCGCGACTGCAGATCTTCCAGCCGCGCCGCGGTGTCGGCCGGCATGTGGCCGCGCGCCCGCAACACCAGCCAACCCATGGCGACCAGGGCGAACATGACGCCGGCCAGGGCGCTGGCGAGCCACGGCGCCGTGGAGATGGCGCCGGTCAGGCGCAGCATGCCGCAGCCGTAGAGGCCGGCCAGTGCCCCCATCCCGGCGCCGGCCACTTGCTGCCACGCCGGCCGCCAGTTCCCCATGCGCCGATGCAAGGCGCAAAGGCCGACCAGCCACAGCAACGTGGCCGGCAGCGCCCCACCGGTGAGCATGGCCAACAAGCCCAGCCAATCGGCCGGTCCCGTGGCCGAAAACAACGCCAGCACCGCCAGCAATGCCTCGACGAAAAGCACTGCGCGCAGCACCACACCCACCTGACAAACGTCGTAGGCGGCCATCGGCGCTGCCGATGGCGATGACGCATCGTTGCCGGCTTCGGCAGCCGGCGCCTGGCGTATGGCCGATAAAATCGACAGGTTGCGCATCAATCTATGAAAGGGGTGGCGCCGCCCGCTCCCGCCGCCATTGGCGAACGGGCCCGATCGTGCGGCGGCCCATTATTGCTTCCCATGTCCCAAAACCAACTCGACAAGAAGTCCGAAGCCTGGTCCGCCCTGTTCTCCGAACCGATGAGCGAGCTGGTCCAGCGCTACACCGCCAGCGTGTTCTTCGACAAGCGCCTGGCGCATGCCGACATCGAAGGCTCGCTCGCGCACGCCGGCATGCTGGCGGCGCAGAAGATCATCAACGCACAAGACCTCGCCGACATCCAGCGCGGCATGAAGCAGATCCGCGAAGAGATCGACGCCGGCACCTTCGAATGGAAGCTCGCGCTCGAAGACGTTCACCTCAACATCGAGGCGCGACTGACCCAGCTGGTGGGCGATGCCGGCAAGCGCCTGCACACCGGTCGCAGCCGCAATGACCAGGTCGCCACCGACGTGCGCCTGTGGCTGCGCGGCGAGATCGACCTCATCGGCGGCTTGCTGACCGACCTGCAGAAAGCGCTGGTGGAAATCGCCGCGAAGAACGCCGACGTGATCCTCCCGGGCTTCACCCACCTGCAGGTGGCGCAGCCGGTGAGCTTCGGCCACCACATGCTGGCGTATGTCGAAATGTTCAGCCGCGACGCCGAACGCATGCAGGACGTGCGCAAGCGCCTGAACCGGCTTCCGCTGGGCGCCGCCGCCCTGGCCGGCACCAGCTACCCGCTCGATCGCGAGATGGTGGCCCGGACGCTGGGCATGGACGGCGTCTGCCAGAACAGCCTGGACGCCGTGAGCGACCGCGACTTCGCCATCGAATTCACCGCCGCGGCCTCGCTGGCCATGGTGCACATCAGCCGCCTGAGCGAAGAACTGGTGCTGTGGATGAGCCAGAGCTTCGGCTTCATCGACATTGCCGACCGCTTCTGCACCGGCTCGTCGATCATGCCGCAGAAGAAGAACCCCGACGTGCCCGAACTGGCCCGCGGCAAGGCGGGCCGCGTGGTCGGCCACCTGATGGGCCTCATCACCTTAATGAAGGGCCAGCCCCTGGCCTACAACAAGGACAACCAGGAAGACAAGGAGCCGCTGTTCGACACCGTCGACACGCTCAAGGACACGCTGCGCATCTTCGCGGAGATGGTCGGCGGCATCACCGTCAAGCCCGAAGCCATGGAACGCGCCGCGCTGCGCGGCTATGCCACCGCGACCGACCTTGCCGACTACCTGGTCAAGAAGGGACTGCCCTTCCGCGACGCGCACGAGACCGTGGCCCACGCGGTGAAGGCCGCGATCTCGCACCAGTGCGATCTGTCCGAACTTCCGCTGACAGTGCTCAAGGGCTTTCATGCCAGCATCGAGAAGGACGTTTTCGACGTGCTGAGCCTGCGCGGCTCGCTCAATGCCCGCAACGTGCTCGGCGGCACGGCGCCCACCCAGGTGCTGGCGCAAGTGGATCGGCACCGCAAGCGGCTCGAGCAACAGGCCGGCTGACGGGCGCGGAACCTGCATCACCCGACGATGCTCGTCCTGTCGCACCCCACCGGAAACGCCAACTCCAGAGCCGCCGCGTTGGCCCTGGCCCAGCGCGGCCAGCTCGCCGCGTTCCACACCTGCATCGCCACCTTTCCCGGCAGCGCGCTGGACCATCTCGGCGGCCTGCCCGGCCTGCGCGAGCTGCGGCGGCGCGAACTCCCCGCTGCGCTGCGCGGCCTGACCCACCTGTGGCCCTGGCGCGAGGCAGGCCGGCTGCTGGCGTCGCGACTTCGCATGCATGCGTGGACCGCCCACGAAACGGGCGCGTTCTCGGTGGACGCGGTCTATCGCAGCCTCGACGCGCACGTGGCCGCCGCACTGCGGCAACGGCGCGGGCGCGGCATCACCGGTGTCTACGCGTACGAAGACGGGGCGCAAGCCTCGTTCGAGGCCGCCAAGGCACTGGGCCTTGCCTGCTACTACGACCTGCCCATCGGCTACTGGCGCGCCGCGCGCCGGCTGCTCGCCATCGAACATGAGCGCTGGCCCGAATGGGCCTCGACGATGACCGGCTTCATCGACTCCGACGAAAAGCTGGCCCGCAAGGATCGCGAACTCGAACTGGCCGACCGGATCTTCGTGGCCAGCAGCTTCACGAAGAAGACGCTGGAAGACTTTCCCGGCCGTCGTCTGCAGGTCGAGGTGATTCCCTACGGATTTCCGCCAGCGGCCCAGTCCAAGCCCGAAGGCCCCGACGGGCGGCAGCCGATCAGGCTGCTCTTTGTCGGCGGGCTGTCCCAACGCAAGGGCATTGCCGACTTGTTCGCCGCGGTCGATGCGCTGGGCGATGCCGTGCAGCTGACCGTCGTCGGCGGAAAGGCCGGCCCGCCCAATGCCGCGCTCGATGCCGCGCTGCAAAAGCACCGCTGGATCCCCAGCCTGCCGCATGCCGAAGTGCTGGCCCAGATGCGCGCGCATGACGTGCTCGTCTTTCCCTCGTTGTTCGAAGGCTTCGGGCTGGTCATCACCGAAGCCATGTCGCAGGGCACGCCGGTCATCACCACCGACCGGACCGCCGGCGCCGACCTGATCGAACACGGCAGGAACGGCTGGCTGGTCGAAGCAGGCAGCACCCAGAGCCTGCGACAAGCGATCGAAGCGCTGGTGGCGCAACCCGCACAGATTGCACAGGCGGGAGAGGCCGCGCTGGCCACCGCGCGCCAAAGACCCTGGGCCGTGTACGAGCAAGAACTCGCCGCGGCCCTGGCGGCTGGCCGAGCCGCTCCGGCTTGATGGTTTCTTTCAGGCAGATTTAAGCGGCGGCCAGACAATCGACCCTTCACCCTCGAACCTGCCCACCATGCGCCTACTGCTTGTTGAAGATGATCCGATGATCGGCGAAGCCGTGCTGGACCTGCTTCGCGCCGAGCACTACGCCGTCGACTGGGTCCGTGACGGCGAGATGGCCGACACCGCCTTGCGTTCGCACCAGTACGACCTCGTCGTGCTCGACCTGGGCTTGCCCCGGCGCGACGGGCTGGATGTGCTTCGCGCCCTGCGCCAGCGGCGCGAACGGGTGCCGGTGCTGGTGGCCACGGCGCGCGATGCCGTCAGCGACCGCGTGGCCGGGCTCGACGCCGGCGCCGACGACTACGTGCTCAAGCCCTTCGACACCGACGAACTGCTGGCCCGCGTTCGCGCCTTGCTGCGCCGAGGCGCCGGCAATCCGGAGCCGGTGTTCTCGCACATGGGCGTGACGCTCAACCCAGCCACGCGCGAGGCCACCAGCAACGGGCAGGCGGTGGCGCTGTCGGCCAAGGAATGGGCCGTGCTCGAACCCTTGATCGCGCGGCCGGGCATGGTGCTGTCGCGCGCCCAGCTCGAGGAAAAGCTCTACAGCTGGAAGGACGACATCAACAGCAACGCCATCGAGGTCTACATTCACGGCCTGCGCAAGAAGCTGGGCAGCGGCTTCATCCAGACCGTGCGCGGGCTGGGCTACCTGGTGCCGCGCGAATGAGTGTGGCAACCCGGGGCTTCTCGCTGCGCCGGCGCCTGCTCGGCTTCGTGCTGGCGTCGATCCTCATTGCCACCTCGGTGCTGGGCGTGACCGCCTACCGCAGCGCGCTGCGCGATGCCGATGCCATGTTCGATCTGCACCTGCAGCAGATGGCACATTCGCTGCGCGGCGGCCTGCCCTTGGGCCTGGGCATCGACCCCAGCGAAGACGGCCGCGAAGGCTACGACCTCTTCATCCAGATCTGGGGCCCTGATGGCCGCCAGGTCTTTCGCTCCGCGCGCTCTGCCCTGCCGCCGCAGGCCGTGCTGGGCTTTTCCGATGCCACGGTGAACGGCCGGCGCTTCAGGCTCTATTCGCTGCAGACGCCGGTGCAGACCGTGCAGATCGCGCAGGACATGGATGCGCGCGAGGCGCGAGCGCGTGGCCTCGCGTTGCGCGCCACCATCCCGATGGCATTGATGGCGCCGCTGCTCATGCTGGCCGTGGGCTGGATCATCAACCGATCGCTCGCCCCCATCGACCGCATGCGCCGCAACGTTGCCGGCCGGGCGGACGACGATCTCTCTCCCCTGCCGCGTGAAGGCCTGCCGGACGAAGTGCAGCCGCTGGTGCGCGAACTCAACCTGCTGTTCGATCGCGTCCAGTCGGCCTTCGCGGCGCAGAAGAACTTCGTGGCCGATGCCGCGCACGAACTGCGCTCGCCGCTCACGGCGCTCAAGCTGCAGGCCGAGGCATTGCGCCGCGCCAACGATCCCGCCAGCCGCGACGCCGCCATTGCCCGGCTGCAAGGCGGCATCGAGCGCGCCATTCACCTCGTCGCGCAGTTGCTGCTGCTGGCCCGGCAGGAGTCCGGCACGACGGGCGCCCAGGCAGCGGATGGGCCCGTGGCGCTGGAAGAAGTCATGGCGCAATGCGTTGCGGCGGCCCTGACGCAGGCACAGGCACGGCACATCGACCTGGGCGTGGCCGAAAGCGCGCCCGCCACGGTGCGCGCCGACAGCGCAGCGCTGCGCGTGATGCTGGGCAACCTGATCGACAACGCCGTGAAATATGCACCCGAGGGTGGCCGTGTCGACGTGTCGCTGCACGTGCAGGATGGCGCGGCGGTCCTCACCGTCGAAGACAACGGCCCCGGCATTGCCCCGGCCGAGCGCGAGCGCGCCTTCGACCGCTTCTATCGCGTGCCGGGCAGCGTCGGCGAAGGCAGCGGGCTTGGCCTGGCGATCGTGCAGACCATTGCGCAGCAGCAAGGTGCGAGCGTGCGGCTGGGCGAATCCTCGTCGCTGGGTGGGCTGAAAGTCACGGTCCGATTCGCCGCCGATTAAGTCCTGGCTAAGCGGTGGTCCTCACCATGGAGGCTGTTCCATACCTCCATAGCAAAGGACTGCCATGCGACTCGATTCCCTGACCCCCTCGCGACTGGTTGTCGCGCTTCTGGCATCTGGCGTCATTGGCGGCGCCAGCGTGTCTGCCATCAACATGCACGAGGCTCACGCGCAGACACCACCGGTGGCCACCGCCACCACGACCACCGGCGTGCCGGTGGCACTGCCCGACTTCTCGCAGATCACGCGTCAGGCCGGCCCGGCCGTGGTCAACATCAGCGTGGTGGGCAAGGCGAAGAACCGCGACGCCTCATACGACGAGGGCGACGATTCGCCCTTCGGCGGCGATCCGTTCGCGCAGTACTTCTTCCGCCACTTCGGCCCCGGCATGCAGCCGCAGATGCCGCGCCGCGGCGGCGGCAGCGCGCCGGTCGTGCGCGGGCAGGGCTCGGGCTTCATCGTGAGCGCGGACGGCATCATCCTGACCAACGCCCATGTGGTGCAGGACGCCAAGGACGTCACCGTCAAGCTCACCGACCGACGCGAACTCAAGGCCAAGGTGCTGGGCAGCGACCCGAAGACCGACATCGCCGTGCTCAAGATCGAGGCGAACAACCTGCCCGTGGTCAAGCTGGGCAGCGCCGACAGCCTGAATGTGGGCGAATGGGTGCTGGCCATCGGCTCCCCCTTCGGCTTCGACAACACCGTGACGGCCGGCGTCGTCAGCGCCAAGGGCCGCTCGCTGCCGGACGACAGCGCCGTGCCCTTCATCCAGACCGACGTGGCGATCAACCCGGGCAACTCGGGCGGGCCGCTGTTCAACGCGCGCGGCGAGGTGGTGGGCATCAACTCGCAGATCTACAGCAAGAGCGGCGGCTACCAGGGCGTCTCGTTCGCCATCCCGATCGACCTGGCGAACAAGATCAAGGACAAGATCGTCGCGCACGGCAAGGTCGACCATGCCAAGCTCGGCGTGGTCGTGCAGGAGGTCAACCAGACCCTGGCCGACTCCTTCAAGCTGCCGCGCCCTGAAGGCGCGCTGGTGGCCAGCGTCGAGAAAGGTGGCCCCGCCGACCAGGCCGGCCTGAAGACGGGCGACGTGATCATCGGCCTGGGCGACAAGTCCATCGCCTCCTCGGGCGACCTGCCTGCCGCCATCAGCCTGGCATCGCCCGGCGACAAGGTCGAAATGAAGGTGTGGCGCGACGGCGGCGCCAAGGAGATCACCGCGCGCCTGGGCAGCCTGAGCGACAAGGGCGAGCAGGTGGCCAGCGCCGGCGGCGACGCCAGCCAGGGCCGCCTGGGCCTGGCACTGCGCCCGCTGCAGCCGCGTGAACGCAGCGAGGCGGGCCTGGATGCGGGCCTCGTCGTCGAAGACGTGGACGGGCCCGCTGCCCTGGCTGGCGTGCAGCCCGGCGACCTGCTGCTGGCGGTGAACGGCACGCCGGTTCGCAGCGTGGCACAGGTGCGCGAGGTGGTGTCCAAGTCGGACAAGTCGGTAGCCCTGCTGGTTCAGCGTGGCGACGACAAGATCTTCGTGCCGGTGCGCATCGGCTGATTTCGCGAGAGATTGAAGACTCCGGGCTTGCGCGCGCCGCGCGCAAGGTGGGGCGCAATGGCGGACACTCCGCCTTGCGCCTCTTTTTTTGTCCCTGCCAACCGTACTGGGAGAAACGCCCGATGTGCCGCAGCATCAAGACGCTCTACAACTTCGCGCCGCCCGCCACCGACGAGGAGGTGCGCGCCGCCGCCTTGCAATTCGTGCGCAAGCTCAGCGGCTTCAATTCACCGTCGAAGGCCAATGCCGCCGCGTTCGATCTCGCCGTGGAAGAGATCGGCGCCAGCGCAAGGCGGCTGATCGACTCGCTGGTGACCACTGCCGATCCGAGGGATCGGGAAGAGGAAGCGGCGAAGGCGCGGGAGCGGGCGGCGTTGCGATATGGACATAGCCCCGTTGCCTAGCGGGCATCTTGAAACAATCCTGGCGTTGCTCCATCCGACGCTGGGCAGCAAACTCTGGCCTGCTTTGCGAATGCTGCCCAACGAGGAAAAGCATGAAACACGCCCTGGTGTCCGCCTGCGTCGCATTGGCTTTAGCTGCGTGCGCATCACCTCCTGAAGCAGATCCCTCCCTCGTTGAGGCAGGCTGCGCTCAACAGTGTTCGGTGAACCTGAGTAGCTGTAGCAGCGGATTCAAGATGTTTCCCGTCGTGCAGCAGAAGCAATGCAACGACACTTACGATGTTTGCATCAAGGGCTGCCCGGCCAGAAGCGCGGCCGCGCCTGCCGCATCAATGCCCAATCAAAGTGCAGCGGACCGACTCAAGGCCGTGGATGACTTGTATCGGTCGGGCGCCATTTCGAAGGACGAGCATGCGCTCAAGCGCAAGCAGATCCTGGATTCACTCTGAAAAATCGGTTCGTCGCCATGCAAGAACAGGCAAAGGTCTTGGCCGTAAGCTTCTCGTTGGTCCCGGTGCTGGTACTGATCGGCTGCGGCCAAACCTCGGCGATCCAAGCTAGCGACAAATCTACTTCGCACTTCGCGAATGCAACGTTCAAGGGCGAAACGACAGTCTTGGCAGAGGCAACGAAAGGCAGCGAGCAATATCGTTTGTTTCAGCAAGGCGCCACGGGCTATGTTTCACTTCAATCCGTGAGAGACGACGTCGAACTTCGCGCCTCGCAGTTTTGCGATCGCAAGGGTCAGTCGATGAACGCACTGCGTGAAACAACGTCGGTCCCACCACACATACTCGGCAACTTTCCACGAGCAGAGCTCGAATTCGAATGCGTTCCAAAGCCTATGGCGGCAGCGGCCTCGGCCCAAACCGACGATGCCAAGTTCAACAAGTTAAGCAATCTCAAGAAGTTGCTCGACAACGGAACGCTGACTCAGGCCGAGTTCGAGCAGGAAAAGAAGAAGGTGCTGGCGCAGCCTTAGGTCGTGCCGGAACGCATCGGTCTCGCGAGGTGCTTCGAGCCCGAGGCCCCCTCCGCCCTGTGCTCTAAGCCCCCAGATAAGCCTTCGCCAGCGAATCATCCGCGGCAATCTCGGCCGCAGTTCCTTCGGCAACGATCCGCCCGCCTTCGATCACGTAGGCCCGATCGGCCAGCGCCAGGGCCAGGCTGGCCATCTGGTCGACGAGCAGGATGGTCATGCCTTCGGCGCGCAATGCATCGAGCGCCTCGAACAGCTCCGCGATGATCTTGGGCGCCAGGCCCAGCGACGGTTCGTCCAGCAGCAGGATGCTCGGGCGCGCCATCAGTCCGCGCGCAATGGCCAGCATCTGCTGTTCGCCGCCCGACAGCAGACCGGCGCGATGGTCCTTGCGCTCGGCCAAACGCGGGAAGCGCTGCAACATCTGCTGCGCCCGCGCTTCGCGATCTTGTGGCGACAGGAAGGCGCCCAGACGGATGTTGTCCATCACGCTCAGTTCGGGGAACACTTGCCGCCCTTCCGGCACCAGCACCAGGCCGCGCGAGACGATGCGCTCGGCCGACATGCGCGTGAGGTCCTTGCCATCGAAGTGAATGCCGCCCTGCACCGGCCGATGCAGGCCGGCGAGCGAACGCATCAGCGTTGACTTGCCACTGCCGTTGGCCCCCAGCAGCGCCACCACCTGGCCGCGACGCACCTGCAAGTCGATGCCGTGCAGCACCGGCTCGGCGCCGTAGCCGGTGACCAGCGCGCCGACGCCCAGGATCTCCGCCTGCTCGGCCTGCGCAACGCGCTCGCGCGCCGCTTGGCCGGGCCCGCCCATCGCCTCGCCGAGGTAAGCCTGCCGCACGCGCGGGTCCGCCTGCACCTGCGATGGCGTGCCAGCGGCCAGATGCTGGCCGGCGTCGAGCACCACCACCTGCTGCGAGATGCCCATCACCAATTCCATGTCGTGCTCGACCACCAGCACGCCGATGCCCGAGTGCGCAATCCGTTCAAGCAGTTCGCCCAGCCGCTCCTTGTCTTCGCGCGAGAGGCCGGCGGCGGGCTCGTCGAGCAGGAGCATCTGTGGCCGCGTGGCCAAGGCGCGGGCGATCTCCACCAGACGGCGATCCACATGCGGCAAATCCGCGGCGGGAATGTCGAGCGGGCCGCGATAGCCGCAAAAGGCCAACAGAATCCGGGCATGCTCGCGCACGGCTGCGGCGCCGAACAGGCCGGTGCCGAACAGCGGGCCGAGCGCGCCCCGGCTGGCGGCCAGTGCAACGTTGTCCTCCACACCCAAGGTGGCGAAGAGTTGCGAGCTTTGATAAGTGCGCGCCACGCCACGCCTCGCGATGGCATGCGCCGCCAGGCCCTGGAGTTCGTCAGTGCCCAGCCTGAAGCTGCCACCGGTCGGCACATAGAAGCCGCTGAGCATGTTCAGCGCCGTGGTCTTGCCGGCACCGTTGGGCCCGATCAGGCTGGTGATGGCGCCCGATGGCGCTGCAAAGCCGAGGTCGCTGACAGCGCGCACGCCGCCGAAGTGCATCGTCAGCGACTGCGCCGAGAGCGATGCGCCGACGCCCTGCCCCAGCAGCCTGCCGGCCTCGCCCAGGGGTGTCACCGGTGGCGTCGATTCGTGCCCGCGCGGCGCGCCAGGACGCAGCCTGCGCCACAGGCCGATGGCCCCGTCCGGCGCGGCCCAGAGCACCACCAGCAGCAAGGCGCCGAAAAACAGCAGCCGGTATTCCTCCAGCCCCGCCAGAAGCTCGGGCAGCAAGGCCACCACCAGCGCCCCGATGATCGGCCCCGAGACCGCGCCCGCGCCTCCGAGCACCACCACCAGCACGAAGAGGATGGATTGGCCGAAGCCGAAGCTGCTCGGCGCAATGAAGCCCGACAGCGGCGCGGACAGCCCGCCGGCCAGGCCCGCAGCCACCGCCGACAACGCAAAGGCCACCGTCTTCACCTGCAGCGGATGAATGCCGATCGATTCGGCCGCCGTCTCGCTGTCGCGCACTGCGCGCATCGCGGCGCCCCAGGTGCCGCGCGACAGCCACGCATACAGCGCCAGCGCCACGCCGGCGGCCAGCACGGCCAGCATCGCGACCGCGCGCTCTCCGGTCACGAGCCCGGCCAGGGATGGCGCGGCAATGCCCATGATCCCGTTCTGCCCGCCAGTGAGCGAACCCATCTCGATCACGCCGTGCTCGACGATGAAGCCGAAGGCAATGGTCACCATCGCGAGATAAGGCCCTTTGACGCGCAACGCGGGCAAGGCCAGCAGCGCGCCCACGGCGCCGGAGATCACCGCCGCCGCAGGCCATGCCGCCCAGAAGCTCCAACCGGCCTTCGTCATCAGGATGCCGACCGTGTAGGCCCCGATGGCATAGAAGCCCACATGGCCGAACGAAACCTGCCCCGTCAGGCCCTGAAGGACGTTCAGCCCGATGCCGACGATGGCGAACAACGCCACATTGGCCAGCACGAAGACGTAGTAGCCATTGACGGTGCCCGCCGCCGCCAGGCCGGCCGCCAGCAGCGCGAGCACGCAGCCGATCTGCGCCGCGGTACCCAGTCCCAGGCGAACCGGTGAGGTGCGCAGCCGCGACGCAGTTGGATCGACCATGGGCATCACGACGCTCATACCTTCTTGACCTCTGCCCGTCCGAACAGGCCATTGGGACGCAGCGCCAGCGCCACGATCACCAGCGAAAAACTCAGGATCTGCGTGTAGCCCGAACCCAGCGTGCTGGTGATGCCGGCTTCGAGCATGCCGAAGATCAACCCAGCCGCCATCACACCCCAGGCGCTCCCGATGCCGCCGAGGATGGCGACCGCGAACGCCTTGAGGCCGAACACGGTGCCCATGTCGGCGTTGACGTTGAACAGTGGCGCGATCAGCACGCCGGCCACGCCCGCGAAGAGCGCCGAAAGCGCGAACGCCAGCGCCACCACCCGCTTGATGGGAATGCCCATGAGACGTGCCGCGTCACGGTTCTGCACGACGGCCAGCATGGCCACGCCCCAGCGCGTGCGGCGCGCGGCAAAGTGCAGCGCGGCCGCCAACACCAGCCCCACCACCGGAATCAGCACCTGGAGCGGGTACACGCCCAGCCCCTGCCCGCCCACCGACAGCGGCGACACGGCCAACGGCGAAGGCAGGCTGCGTGGCTCCTTTCCGAAGGTGAACAGCACCAGGTTGTCGAGCACGATGCCCAGTGCCACGGTGGCAATGAGCCACGCATTCGAGCCACGGCTGGCGAACGGCCGTACCGCCAGGAACTCCACCACCAGCCCATAAAGCGCGCACAGCGCCAAGGCCAGCGCGATGGCCAGGGGCATCGGCCAGCCCAGCGTCTGGGCGAAGGCGAAGGTCAGCACCGCGCCGAGCATCATCGAACTGCCCTGGGCGAAGTTGACCGTGCCCGACACGGCGTAGGTGACATGAAAGCCAAGGGCCATCAGGCCATACATGCTGCCCAGGCCGAAGCCGGCGAGCAGAGGCGATATCCATTCCATGACGTGCCGATGTCCTTCGCTTCCAGAGCCTGCGTGAGTGCGATCAGTTGGCCGTGGCCACCGGCACGATGCGGTTGTCGATGAACTGCGCCCACACGTAGTCGTTCGGGCCCAGCGCGTCGTGCTGGTCCGGCGTGAAGGGCTTGTCGTAGGTCTTGATCAGGCCTTCGTAGCGGCCGATCTTGTAGAAGCCCTGGCGCACCGCATCGCCTTCGGTGGAACCGGCCGCGGCAATCGCCAGCGCAGACAGGTGCACGGCGTCATACGCATTGGCCACGCCCACGGCGGGCGTGATGTCGTCCGGGCCCTTGATCGCCGGGTACTTGGCCATCAGCTCCTTCACGACCTTCTGGCCGACCGGCGACTGCTTGCCGAAGAAGCTGTAGGTCTGCACGAAATGCACTTCCTTGGCGTTCGGGCCGGCCAGTTCGGAGAAGCGTCCGCCGGCAGGGCCCCAGTGCGACACCACCGGCACCTTCCAGCCCATGCGGTCGAGCGACTTCACCACCTGCGCCGAGGGGCCGACGTTGCCCACCAGGAACAGCGTGTCGGCACCGGCCGCCTTCAGGCGCGTGAGCTGCGGCACCATGTCGAGGTCGTTGCCTTCGTATTTCTCGATGCCCGCCGGCGTGACGCCCTTGGCAGCCATCGCGGCCTTCAGGCCCTTCTCGTTCGATTCGCCCCAGGGGTTGTTGACCAGGATCAAGCCGGGCTTGGTCGTCTTGAAGTTCTTCTGCGCGTACTGGAGCATCGCCACGTCGACGATCTCGTCCATGGCCGACACGCGGAAGGCGAAGTTCGGATTGCCGCTGTTCTTGGTGATGCCGGTGCCAGCCGCCCAGGGACCCATGAAGGGCACCTTCTCCTGGTTGGCCAAAGGCACGATGGCCATCGAAACCGGCGTATCGAGCCCGCCGAAGAGCACCGCCACCTTTTCCTTGAAGATCAGTTCGCGCGCGGCGATGACGCCCTTGGCGGGATTGGCTTCGTCGTCGCGGCGCACCAGTTCCAGCTTGCGGCCGCCGAGCAGGCCGCCCTTGGCGTTGACCTCGTCGATCGCCACCTGCATGCCGCGGCTGATGGCCTCGCCCGCCAAGGCAGACTGGCCCGACATGGCCGTGACCAGGCCGATCTTGATGGTGTCAGCCGCAAGTGCGGCACCAGACAGGGTCGCGGCGGCCAGCGCAATGGCGCTGGAGATCAGGGTGCGGCGTGCAAGCATGGACATGGCAGATTCCTCCGGTTGAATGGAACTCGGAAGGTTTGCAAGGGCCGTGCCAGTGTCACCAATGTTCACAATATCTGGTGGACATTGCGATCCAGTTCTTGTCAACAATCGGCACGCGTCTTGCAAACTCGAAAGCACCGCGCTGCTCATGCACTGTCTTGTGGCGCCGCGCACCAGACTGGATTCATCGCCGCCCCAACCTATGCCTGCACGCACCTTCGCGCCCCTGGCGCATCACGGACGTTTCGACTACCAGCCCATTCATCGGCACATCGACCACGACTGGCCTGGCGGCGCGCGGCTGGCGGTGTACCTGGGCTTCAACCTGGAGCACTTCGCGTTCGGCGAGGGGCTGGGCGCCATGATCGGCCCCGCGCATCCGCACCCGGACGTGCTGAACTATTCGTGGCGCGAGTACGGCAACCGGGTTGGCGCATGGCGCTGCCTCGAACTGTTCGACAGCCTCGGCCTGCCGGCGGCCACCCTGCTGAACACGGCCCTGTACGACCACTGCCCCGAACTCATCGCAGCCTGTGCAGCGCGTGGCGATGAACTCGTGGGCCACGGCCACAGCAATTCGGTGCGGCAGGCCGACCTGGACGAACCCGACGAAGCCGCGCTGCTCGTGCATTGCCGCGAACGCATCGAGGCGGAAGGCGGAACCGCCCCGCAAGGCTGGCTGTCTCCCTGGATATCGGAAAGCCGCCTCACGCCCGACCTGCTGGCCGAGGCCGGCTACAGCTACAGCCTCAACTGGGCGCACGACGACCGGCCCGTGCCCATGCGAACGCGCAGCGGCCGCACCTTGTGGTCGATGCCCTATCCGCAGGAGCTCAACGACATCCCGATGATCATCGCGCGCCAGATGGACGCCAAGGACTTTGCGCAGATGGTGATCGACAACGCCGACGAGATGGTGGAACAGTCGCACGGCCAGGCCCTGGTGATGGGCCTGGCGCTGCATCCCTACATCGTCGGCCAGCCCTACCGGCTGCGGCATCTCCGGCGCGCGCTGCAACACCTGGCGAGGCTGCGCGATGCGGGCCGGATCTGGTTCGCCACCCCAGGGGCCATCTGCGCGCATGCCGCACAGGTGCACGAGGAGCCTGTGGCAAGCTCGGGCCTTCCCACCTCCAACGCCTGACCATGGCCCGACCTGCCACCCAAGCACCGTTCATCGAACCCGAGGCGCCGCGCCCGAGTGGCGCATTGGCGGCGGTGGACGACGGCGATGAGGTCGAGTCGCGCATCTACCGCACCATCTTCGAGAGCGTGATGAACCAGCGGCTCACGCCCGGCACCAAGTTGCCCGAAGCCGCGCTGTGCGAACTGTTCGGTACCTCGCGCTCTGTGGTGCGCAAGGTGCTGCAGCGATTGGCCCACGACCACATCGTTCAGCTGCGGCCCAATCGCGGCGCCATCATCGCGGTGCCCACCGAAGAGGAAACGCGGCAGATCTTCGAGGCACGGCGCGGACTGGAAGCAGTGATCGTCAACCTGGCCACCCAGAACGCGAGCGAAGCCGACATCGCTTCGCTACGCCGGCAACTGCAGACCGAACACGAGGCCATGCATCGCTTCGAGCAGCCCGCATGGGCGCGGCTGGCGAGTTCGTTCCACCTGCAACTGGCGGCGCTGGCTCGCAACCCGATCCTCGAGCGCTACCTGGTCGAGATGGTGTCGCGCTGCTCGCTCATCGTGGCGCTCTACGAGCCGCCGGGCAATGCGTCTTGCGAGCACGAGGAGCACGAAGGCATCGTCGACTGCATGGCGCGCGGCGATGCCGCCGGCGCCGTCCAATTGATGGACAACCACCTGAAGACGCTGGAGCGCAACGTGTCGGTCAAGCGCGCCGGCGGCGACCGCAGCCTGGCCCATCTCCTCGGGCTGAGCTGAGGGCCCGCGCGGCCAGCGTCCGGCGCGGGCTATTGGCCGGCGCCCTCTTTCGATTCGCGTGCGCGCCGCGCCTCGTAGGCCAGCAGGTGCGCCTGCACCGTGCGCAGCGTGTCGAAGGAGGCTGATTCGGGCGCGCGGCGCAGCAGGTCGCTGATGATCTGGTCGGCCTCGATGCGCAGCCCCCGCTCCATGTCCTTGAGCATCGACGCGGTCAGCGTCGACCCGGCGCTGGCCAACGCGGCCTTGTTGCGCGCCAGCGCCGCACTGCTCGGCGCATGTCCCTGGTGCGCGGCGATGGCGGCGCATTCATCGACCAGCCTGGCCGCAATATCCTTGCCGCCGGCTTGCACGATGTCGCCCACGCTGGCTCGCATCAGGCAGGTCATGCCGGCCAGCGATGCGATGAACACCCACTTCTCCCACATGGCCTGCAGGATGTCTTCGGAAACGTGGTGCTGGAAGTTGGCGCGGGCGAAGGCCTGGCCGATCGCATCCACCCGCGCCGACCGGCCACCGCCCGTTTCGCCGAAGTTCAGCGCATGCAGGTCGTTGAGGTGGATCACCCGGCCGGCATCGTCCAGCACCGCCGAGATCATGCAAAGGCCACCGAGCACCCGATCGGCGCCGAAGCGGCGACCGAGTTCGTCCAGATGCCGCAGGCCGTTGAGCACTGGGATGATGACCGTGCCCGGACCGACCGCCGGCGCAAACGACTCGATCGTGGCGGGCAGGTCGTACGCTTTGCAGCCGACGATGACCACGTCGTAGTGGCCGTCGATGTCCTCCGAGCGCACCAGCGGCGGATGCTCGATCGTGGCGTCGCCAAAGGCGCTGCGGATCACCAGGCCCGTCTGGCGCAACTGTTGTGCGCGGCGGGCGCGCACGAGAAAGGTCACGTCCTCGCCGGCCTGCAGAAGCCGCCCTCCGAAGTAACCGCCCAGCGCTCCCGCGCCAACCATCAGAAACCGCGTCATCGACTTCTCCGTCTACCCAGGTCAAGCATCGATTCTGCATGGCCTGCGGCAAATCGACAGCGCGCGCGTCGGGCCTCCTCATAATGCGCGGACCTTCCATACAACGACCTCGAAACCCAGGAGACCGAGTCCGTGTCCGACCTTTCCAAGATTACCTGCATCGAAGACCTGCGCCGCGTGGCCCGGCGGCGTGTGCCGCGCATGTTCTACGACTACGCCGATTCGGGCGCATGGACCGAGGGCACCTACCGGGACAACGAATCCGCCTTCCAGAAGATCAAGCTGCGCCAGCGCGTGGCGGTGAACATGGAGGGCCGCTCCACGCGCACCACCATGATCGGCCAGGAAGTGGCCATGCCCGTCGCCATCGCGCCGACGGGCCTGACCGGCATGCAGCACGCCGACGGCGAGATCCTGGGCGCGCGCGCGGCCAAGGCCTTCGGCATTCCGTTCACGCTGTCGACCATGAGCGTGTGCTCGCTCGAGGACATCGCGGAAGGCACGAATCGCCACCCCTTCTGGTTCCAGCTGTACGTGATGCGCGACCGCGACTTCATGCAGCGCCTGATCGATCGCGCCAAGGCCGCCAACTGCTCGGCGCTGCAGGTCACGCTGGACCTGCAGGTGCTCGGCCAGCGTCACAAGGACATCAAGAACGGCCTGTCGACGCCGCCCAAGCCGACCATCGCCAACCTCATCAACCTGGCCACCAAGCCGCAGTGGTGTCTGGGCATGCTGGGCACCAAGCGCCGCACCTTCGGCAACATCGTGGGGCATGCGAAGAACGTGAGCAACGTGTCGTCGCTGTCGGCCTGGACGGCCGAACAGTTCGATCCGTCGCTCAACTGGAAGGACATCGAATGGATCAAGCGCGCCTGGGGCGGCAAGCTGATCCTCAAGGGCATCATGGACGAGGAAGATGCGCGGCTGGCCGCCGAGACGGGCGCGGACGCGATCATCGTCTCCAACCACGGCGGGCGCCAGCTCGACGGCGCGCCGGCCTCGATCGATGCGCTGCCCGCCATCGCCGATTCGGTGTGCAACAGGATCGAGGTCTGGATGGACGGCGGCATCCGCAGCGGGCAGGACGTGCTCAAGGCCCGGGCGCTCGGCGCGCGCGGCACGCTGATCGGCCGCAGCTTTCTGTACGGCCTGGGCGCCTATGGCGAGGCCGGCGTCACGCGCGCCCTGCAGATCATCCACAAGGAACTGGACGTGACCATGGCGTTCTGCGGCCGCACGCAGATCGACACGGTGGACAAGAGCATCCTGCTGCCGGGCACCTACTGAACGCCCGCCGCGAGCGGGGACAAGGCGACGGCCTACTGCAGGATGCGCGGCGGCGGGGCAAGATGTCGGGAGCCAAATTCCAACATCAAGAGGCCCATCGCATGAGCGCTATCACGCCCGCAGCGGTGGCCTCGGACGCCATGTCCGAGCCCCGCGCCTATACCGCAGCCGAAAAGCGGCACCGCATCTTCTCCATCATCGGAGCGTCGTCCGGCAACCTGGTGGAATGGTTCGACTTCTACGTCTACGCCTTCTCCGCCATCTACTTCGCCGGCGCCTTCTTTCCCAAGTCGAACCCGACGGTTCAGTTGCTCAACACCGCCGGCGTGTTCGCGGCGGGCTTTCTCATGCGGCCCATCGGTGGCTGGCTCTTCGGCCGCATTGCCGATCGCGTGGGGCGCAAGACGTCGATGCTCATCTCGGTGAGCATGATGTGCGCCGGCTCGCTGGTCATCGCATGCCTGCCCACCTACGCGCAGATCGGCGCGTGGGCGCCTTTCCTGCTGCTCATGGCCCGGCTGTTCCAGGGCTTGTCGGTGGGTGGCGAGTACGGCACCACGGCCACCTACATGAGCGAGGTGGCCCTGCGCGGCCAGCGAGGCTTCTACTCATCGTTCCAGTACGTGACCCTGATCGGCGGGCAGTTGCTGGCGGTGCTGGTGATCGTGGTCCTGGAGCAGTTGCTCAGCGAGGCGGAGTTGCGCGCCTGGGGCTGGCGCATTCCCTTCGTCATCGGCGCCGTGACGGCGGTGATCGCCATGTTCCTGCGCCGCGCACTGACCGAAACCCACGGCGCCCAGGGCGACAAGAACAAGGAAGCCGGCACCATGGCCGGCCTGTTCAGGCATCACAAGGCCGCCTTCTTCACCGTGCTGGGCTACACAGCCGGCGGCTCGCTGATCTTCTACACCTTCACCACCTACATGCAGAAGTTCCTGGTCAACACCGTGCACCTGCCGATCAAGACGGCGAGCTACGTGATGACCTGCGCCCTGTTCGTCTATATGTGCATGCAACCGGTGTTCGGAGCGCTGTCGGATCGCATCGGCCGGCGAACCAACATGCTGCTGTTCGGTGCGCTCGGCGCGCTGTTCACGGTGCCGATCCTCACTGCGCTCCAGCATGTGACCAACCCATACCTGGCCTTCGCGCTCATCGTCGCGGCCCTGGCGATCGTGAGCTTCTACACCTCGGTCAGCGGCATCGTCAAAGCGGAGATGTTCCCGCCCGAGGTGCGCGCACTGGGCGTGGGCCTGGCCTATGCCGTGGGCAACGCGATCTTCGGAGGCTCGGCCGAGTACGTGGCGCTGGCGCTCAAGTCGCAAGGCCACGAGAGCAGCTTCTACTGGTACGTGACCGTGATGATGGTCGTGGCCTTCCTGGTCGCGCTGCGCCTGCCGCGGCAGGCGAGCTACCTGCACCACGACCACTGACGGTTCGGCCCGGTTCAGCGGGCGCGGGCCACTTCCTGGATCACCTGGATCAGGCGCTGCGCCCCCTCGCCGGGTTCGCCCGTGCGCCGCAGCGTGATGCCCACCGGGCCCTCGGTGCTGCGGGTGTCGAAGTCCAGGCGCGCCAGCTCGCCGCTCTGCAGCGACGACAAGGCGGCACCGCCGGGCGCAAACCACACCGCGTCGCTGCGCCGCAGCAGCCCCAGCACGAAGCTGGTGTCGGTCGCCTCGATCACCGAGCTGGGCAGGTAGCTGCCACGGGCAAAGAGGTAGGCATCGGCGGTGTCGCGCACCAGCGTGCCGTGCACCGGCACCACGAGCGGGTAGGCCGAGAGCGCTTCCAGCGTCGGCTGTGACACCCCTGCCAACGGATGCCCGGGCCGCGCGACGAGCAACAACGATTCGCTGTAGAGCTGCAGGAAGCTCAGGTCCGCCATCGCAGAAGGCTGCGCCAGCCGGCCGACCACCAGATCGATCTCGCCCTGGCGCAGTTGGGTCATGAGCTGCGCGTTGGTGCCGCTGACCACGCGCACGCGCAGCGGGTCGCGCCGCCGCAGCAACTCGGCAGTCACCTCCGGCAACAGCCCGGCGGCCGTGTTGGGCAGCACCCCGACGGCGACGCGCAACTGTTCGCCTTCGGGCTGGTCCAGGGCCAGCGTCAAGCCTTCGCGCAAGCCGCGCAGCGTGGCGACGGCATGGCGCACCAGCACTTCGCCGGCGGGCGTCAGGTCGACGCCGCGCCTGCGGCGGACCAGCAACTGCCGCCCCACGATGTCCTCCAGCTCGGCAATGGTCTTGGACACGGCAGGTTGCGTCAGAGCCAGTGCACCCGCGGCGCGCACCAGGTTGCGCTCCTGCCCGACCAGGGCCAGGCAGCGCAGGTGCCGCAGCTTGATTCGATCAAAGTTCATGGCTGGATGGGTGCCGGCAACTGAGCACCCCTTCAAAGCAGGGCGACCAGCTATTCTGTTCGGTTATAGCAGGCCGATGAGCTTTCAGTTGTGACGCCTGGGGGTCGGGCCTACAGTGGGTTGAAACGTCCGCGGGACTGGTCCCGCCGGACGCCCGACAAACGACCCAGGAGACAAGACCCATGAGCGCCCATTTCCGCGCCTCTCGCCGGCATGCCCTCGCCGCCCTGCTGTGCACCGCCTCGCTGATGGCGCTCGCACCGGCCACCGCCGATGCGCAAGACAGCTATCCCGACAAGCCCGTCAAGCTGATCACCAACTTCCCCGCGGGCGGCCCGCTCGACATCCTGGGCCGGGCTCTGGCCGTTCCGCTGCAGTCGGAGCTCAAGCAGCCGTTCGTGGTGGACAACCGGCCCGGCGCCGGCGGCAACATCGGTGCCGACGTGGTCGCCAAGGCGGCGCCGGACGGCTACACCGTGCTGCTGTCGATCGACACGCCTTTCACCATCAATCCGCATGTCTACCCGACCATGCCGTTTGCCGAGAAAGACCTCAAGCCGCTGATGATCTTCAGTTCCTCCGGCCTGGCCTTCGGCGTGAACCCTTCGGTCGGCGCCAAGACCTTGCCCGAGTTCGTCGAGCAGGCCAAGAAGAAGGAGATGAGCTTCAGCTCCGCCGGCAATGGCAGCCCCGGCCACCTGGCCGCCGAGATCTTCGGCACTGCCACCGGCGCCAAGATCCTGCACGTGCCTTACAAAGGCAATGCGCCTGCCGTCACCGCCCTGCTGGCGGGCGAAGTGCAGGCCGGCATCCTGGCCACGCCGGGCCTGCTGCCGCACATCCAGGCCGGCAAGGTCAAGCCCTTGGCCGTGACGGGCCGCCAACGCGCGCCGCTGCTGCCCGATGTCCCCACCGTGGGCGAGCTGGGCCTGCCGAAGATGGAGTTCGAGGTCATGTACCTGGCGATGGTGCCGGCAGCCACGCCGGAGCCGATCGTCGCCAAGCTTCAGAAGGCCATGGCCGCCGCGCTGGCCCTGCCGGACGTCAAGCAGCGTCTGGCCAGCCTGGACATGAACGCCCTGGGCGAAACCGGCAAGGCCGCCACCGAGCGCCTGGCCAGTGCCAAGGCCCGCTACGGCGCCGTCGTGAAGGCGACCGGCATGAAGGCCGAATAGCGGTTCGTCCGCATCAGCGAATTAGGATAGGCGCATGAGCACCCAACGCCCCAACGTCATCTTCATCGTGGCCGACGATCTCGGCTTTGCCGACCTGGGCTGCTACGGAGGGCGCGATGCGGCCTTCGGCCCCGTCTCGCCGATCCTCGACGGCCTGGCCGCTGCCGGCATGCGCTTCACGCAGGGCTATGCCAATTCGCCCGTGTGCTCGCCCACGCGCTTCGGCATGATCACCGCGCGCTACCAGTACCGTCTGCGCGGCGCGGCCGAAGAGCCCATCAACAGCAAGAGCCGCGGCAGCGCCACGCTCGGACTGCCGCCCTCGCATCCCACCGTGCCGTCGCTGCTGCGCGCGTCCGGCTACCGCACCGCGCTGATCGGCAAGTGGCACCTGGGCTCGCAGCCGCACTTCGGCCCGCTCAAGTCGGGTTACGAGGAATTCTTCGGCCCGATGTCCGGCGGCGTCGACTACTTCACCCACTGCGACTCCACCGGCCAGCACGACCTTTGGCTGGGCGACGAGGAACAGAAGACCGAGGGCTACCTGACCGACCTGCTCTCGCGCCGCGCCGTCGACTACGTGCATCGCATGGCCAAGGAAGATGCCCCCTTCTTCCTCAGCCTGCACTACACCGCGCCGCACTGGCCCTGGGAAACGCGCGAAGACGCCGACCGCCCCGCCCGCATCCAGAACAAGCTGTTCGACCTGGCGGGCGGCAACATCCACACCTACCGCCGCATGATCCATCACATGGACGAAGGCATCGGCTGGATCATGCAGGCGCTGCGCGAAACCGGTCTGGAGCGCGATACGCTGGTCGTCTTCACCAGCGACAACGGCGGCGAGCGCTTCTCCGACAACTGGCCCCTGGTGGGCGGCAAGATGGACCTGACCGAAGGCGGCATCCGCGTGCCATGGATCGCGCACTGGCCGTCGACCATCGCACCCGGCGGCACCAGCGCGCAGCTTTGCATGACGATGGACTGGAGCGCCACCGTGCTCGATGCGGCAGGCGTCGCCGCCGACCCGCAATACCCGCTCGACGGCGTCTCGCTCATGCCGGTGCTGCGCGATGCGGATCACACCTTCCCTCGCCCGCTTCATTGGCGCATGAACCACCGCGGGCAGCGAGCCCTGCGCGACGGCGAATGGAAGTATCTGCGCGTCGACGGCAACGACTACCTGTTCAACATTCCGCAGGACGAGCGCGAGCGCGCCAACAAGGCGCCGCTGGAGCCGCAGCGCCTCGATCAGATGCGCGAAGCTTGGGAGACGTGGAACGCCAGCATGCCGCCCATCCCGGAAGACGCGACGGTCAGCCTGGGCTATTCGTACAAGGAAATGCCGCAGCGTTGAGGCAGGCCTCAGGCACTCACTTCCCACAGGCCGGGGTAGTGCGTGACGAAGCTCTCGCCGTTGACCTTGAGCGTGTCCTTGTAGTCGAAGCGCGGCGCGTGATAGTCGTAGTCGCCGTTGTTCTTGCGCTCGTAGTGCTGCATCAGTTCGCTCAGTGAGTCGCCGTCGAGGTCGACCCATGCCGCCGCCACCTGCGCCGACTGCCCCTTGTCCAGGTGAACGCGGCGCAGCTGCACCAGGTTGGTCGCCGGGGTAAAGCCCAGGTCGAGGTCGATGCAGTGGCCAAGTTCGGGCACCACCTCGTCGTTGAGCGTCCAATCGCCGCGCGCGTTGCGCGCGATCGCGAAGTCGATGGCCGATTCCCCGATCCATCCGCGCACCCGGCCCCACTTGGTGTGCCAGGCCTTGTCGCAGAACACGCGATAGTCGAGCCGCGCGGGACGGCCATCGGTGTGCCGGAACACGGCAGCGCCGTCGAGTTGCCATGACTCGCCGTGCCGCTCCAGGCGGCAGGCATCGTGACCTGGCGAGTCAAGCCGGCGCCAGAAAACCGTGGCGATGGTCTGCATGGCGCGAATGATGGCATCGAAGCGCTCGCCGCACCAGAGGGGCTTGCCAGCCGGCGTGACGAGCGCGCCGGCGCCGCACTGCACAATCGCCGCGTGACCGCCCCACCCCGCCGCCGCATCGCGCACCTCGACATGGATGCCTTCTATGCCTCCGTCGAGTTGCTGCGCTATCCGCAGCTCAAGGGCCTGCCGGTGGTCATCGGCGGCGGCCGGCGGCGAGAGGACGAGGTGCTGCGCCAGGTGCCCGAAGGCGGCACGCTGGCCGACATCCCGCTCGCGTCGTTTCCGCTGCTCAAGGACTATGCCGGCCGCGGCGTGATCACCACCGCCACCTACCCGGCAAGGGCCTTCGGCGTGGGCTCGGCCATGGGCCTGATGAAGGCGGCGCGGCTGTGCCCGCAGGCCATCCTGCTGCCGGTGGACTTCGACGAATACCGGCGCTTCTCGCGGGCCTTCAAGAAGGTCATCACGGACATCGCACCCTTGATGGAAGACCGGGGCGTCGACGAGGTGTACATCGACTTCACCGACGTGCCCGGCGGCCAGCGCGAAGGCGGCCGGGTGCTGGCCCGGCTCATCCAGAAATCGATCCTGCAGGCCACCGGGCTGACCTGCTCCATCGGCGTTGCACCCAACAAGCTCATCGCCAAGATGGCCAGCGAATTCGACAAGCCCAACGGCATCTCGGTCGTGTACGAGGAAGACCTCCAAACGCGCATCTGGCCGCTGCCGTGCCGCAAGGTCAATGGCATCGGCCCCAAGGCGGACGCCAAGCTCCAGCAACATGGCATCCACACCATCGGCGAGCTGGCCGCTCGCGAGCGAGACTGGCTGATCGGCCACTTCGGCAAGGCGACCGGCGCCTGGATGCACGAAGTCGCCTGGGGACGCGACGACCGCGCAGTCGTCACCGAAAGCGAGCCCGTCTCGATGAGCCGCGAGACGACGTTCGAGCGCGACCTGCATGCGGTGCGCGATCGCAGCGAGCTCGGCAGCATCTTCACCCACCTGTGCCACAAGGTGGCCGAGGACCTGCGCCGCAAGGGCTACAAGGGCCGCACCATCGGCATCAAGCTGCGCTACGACGACTTCAAGATTGCCACGCGCGACCAGACGCTGGGCCACTACACCGACGACGGCCCAGCCATCCGACAGGCGGCCGGGCAATGCCTCAGGCGCGTTCCGCTGGAACGCCCGTTGCGCCTTCTGGGTGTACGCGTGGGCGGGCTGGTGCGCGCCGACAGCGCCGAAGCCGGCCGTGCCGTGCCAGGGCCGCACACCGGCGAATCCGCCGGCGCCACCGGTTCGCTCTTCTGAGCGGCTGCGCATGCGCATGCTGCGTCGCTTGCTGCTGGTGTCGTGCGGGGCCGTGGCCGCGATCGCCTTGCTGGCACTTGGCTACGTCGGCCTGGCCTGCGCATTGATGCTCTGGCATGCGGCGTCCGCACCCGGCACCGATGCGCCTCCCCAAGCGCAGCAGGTGCCCGCCTGGGTGCTCAGCAACGGCGTGCACACCGACCTTGTCTTTCCGATCCGGGGCCACGGCGTCGACTGGAGCGAGGTGTTCCCCCCGTCCGACCTGGCTGCGCCGCTGCCGCCCGAGGCGCAGTTCATTGCCATCGGCTGGGGCGACCGCGAGTTCTACCTGCACACCCCGACCTGGGCGGACCTGACCGTCGAGCGCGCATGGGGTGCCGCCCTGGGCCGCAACCCGGCCTTGCTGCACGTGACCTATCTGCGCCGAGCGGAACTGGCGGCCGCCCACCGGCTGCCGCTTTCTGAGGCGCAATACGCGCGACTGCGAACCCATGTCGTCAGCGCGCTGCCCGAGGCGAAAGCCCGAGCAGTGACGGGCGCGCACTACAGCGCCTTCGATGCCTTTTACGAAGCACGCGGCCGCTACAGCCTATGGTTCACCTGCAATCAGTGGACGGGCACAGCGCTGCGCAGCGCCGGCGTCGCCATGCCGCCATGAACGCCCTTCGACTTCAACGTGACTTGGCACCTCGAAGGCCCGAAGCACCGCTGACTCAGTCTTGGACGAGCCGTAGCCGCACTTTTCCGGCGTCGTCGTGCGCCACGTCGAAGCCCAGGTCATCGGCCAGGCTCTGCAACGCCACGGCGTCAATCGCCAATTGGCGAGGCGCCGGGTTGACCGCGCCATCGGGACCGTCCAGGCCGTCGTCGCGCGGTTCGCAAACCAGGAGCAGAGCGCCATCTTCAGGCGCCGTGATGTGGATGCGGCGCCGCCCCTGTTCCAGATCATGCAGGTAGCACATCGCGCACAACAGCAGATAGCGCAACGCGCCGCCGCGCGGCAACGACTGTCCATCGACTTCGCTTTCGATGTCCGCATCCACCTGAAGCTGCACGCCATGCAAATCGAATGCGGGACGAAGCAGGGACACGCATTGATCCACCAGCGCCGAGCGGGTGATGCTCTCGCCGGTCGGCGCCAGCTCCCAATCACGCAGGGCTCGCACACGTTGGGTGAGTTCGCCGAACTGGTCGTCGAGCAGCGCCACGCGATCGAGGCAAGCCTGGGCGTCGATGCTGCTGGCGGCCAGCTGACGCCGCAAGGTCAGCAGCGCCATGCGCACCACCGAGACCGGCGCGACCATGTCGTGCCGCAAGGCGGGCAGGACGCGGGACATGAGTTCATGGCGCACGCCAGCGGCGATCCAGCTGCGCGCGCCGGGCGAGGCTTTCATCATCGGGCGAGTATCGGGGCCGCGCCCGGCCCGGCGTGTAGGAGCAGGTCTACAGCCGCGCGGGCAGTCGCCACGTCTACTGCCGCGCGGTGCGGACGTTCGGCGGCAGCGTTTGCGGCCAGCTGGTGCGGAAGGGATTGATGTCCAGCCCGCCGCGCCGCGTGTAGCGCGCGTACACCGACAGCTTGGTTGGGCGGCAACGCGCCGTGATGTCCTGGAAGATGCGCTCGACGCAATGCTCGTGAAAGTCGTTGTGCCCGCGAAAGCTCACGATGTAGCGCAGCAACCCGGCCTGGTCGATCTGCGGACCGCTGTAGCGGATCTGCACGCTGCCCCAGTCCGGTTGGCCGGTCACCGGGCAATTGCTCTTGAGCAGGCGGCTGGTGAGGGTCTCGGTCACGGGCGCTTCGGCCGTGCTGGCGCTCAGCAGCTCGGGCGCCGGATGCTGGTGCGTGCATTCGAGGTCGAGCCGGTCGATGTCCAGACCGTCCAGCTCATGCACCGGCTCGCGGTCGAACATCTCCGGGGCCAGCAGCTTCACACCCACCCGGCCACTGCGCTCGCTGCCCTGCCACACGGCCAGGCTGAGGTCTTCGACCAGCCGCTCGCGCACCGCCTGCGCATCGGCGAACACGCTGTTGTTGAAGCTGTTGAGGTAGAGCTTGAAGGACTTGCTCTCGATGATGTTGGGCGTCTCGCACGGGATGGTGAAGTGCGCAATGGCCAGTTGCGGCTTGCCGCGCGCGTTCAGCCAGGACAGCTCGAAGGCCGTCCAGAGGTCGGCGCCGAAGAACGGCAGCGCGTCGCCTCGAACGCCCAGCGCCTCGCGCTGTGCGGCGCGCGCGATGGGAAAGAGCAGCGAAGCGTCGTAGCGCTCGGGGTAGACGGTGGCGTGGCCCAGCGGCGATTGCTCGGGCGTGTTGGGAGGGTTCATGACGTGCGTTCCTGCGACTCGCGCAAGAAGGGAATGATGTGGCCGAGCAGGAGTGTGTTGACAGGCGGCGGCAGGTCGTGCCCCATGCCGGCGATGCTGACGAAGCGCGCGCCGCTGATGCGGCGGGCCGTGTCGCGCCCCGCGGCGATGGGCACCAGCCGGTCCGCCTCGCCATGCAGCACCAGCGTCGGGCAACGGATTGCGGCCAGAACCTGGGGCCGGTCGGCGTCGGCACCGATCGCGAGCATCTGGCGCATGAGGCCGGAAGGCCGATAGGCACGGCGCAGGGCCTGGGTGAGCCGCTGCCGCAGCATCGGCTCTTCGCAAGGATAGGCCGGGCTTTCGATCAGGCGGATGAATCCCAGGCTGTAGTCGACCAGCGCCTGTTCCGTCCTGGCTGGCAGCGGCCGCATGAGCCGCGCCGCCACCTGGGGATGCGGGCCGGGCAGTCCGCGCGCGCCGCTCGAACTCATGATGCTGGTGAGCGAGAGCACGCGCTCGGGCGCGCTGGCGGCGACCCGCTGGGCGATCATGCCGCCCATCGAGGCGCCGATCACATGCGCTTGGCGAATGCCCAGCGCATCGAGCACGCCCAACGAGTCGTTGGCCATGTCCTGCAGCGTATAGGGTGTGCTCACCGCCAGGCCGACGCGCGCGCGAAAGGCCTGCCACATGAGGTTGCGGCGCGGCGCGTGGTCGAAGCCTTCGCTCAGGCCGATGTCGCGGTTGTCGTGGCGCACGACCCGAAAGCCCGCCGCCACCAGCGGTTGCCAGAAGTCGTCGGGCCAGCCGATCAGCTGCATGCCCAGGCCCATGATGAGCAGCACCACGGGGCGGTCGGCCTGGCTGCCATCGGCGCCGCTGTCCTCGACCTCGATGTCGATGCCGTTGGCGCGCACCTTCATTTGAACTCCCGTTCGCGCAGCCACTTGGTCGCCACCCATTTTTCGCCGGCCAGCACCGGCGAGCCGCCGTGCAGGCTGCGGGTGCCCGGATCGGGGCGGTCGTAGCCGAAGAACACGCCGCACCCGCGCTTGGCCGCGATTTCCACGCCCACGTCGGGAAAGACGGTTCCGCCGCCCTGCTCGGGCGCCCGCAGATACATGAGCAAGGTGCCCAGGCGCTGACCGCCCCGGCGCAGGATGGTGGGCGTCCCGGGCTCGCCGGGATCGAAGTAGTCGTAGTGGGGGCGGTACTGCGCGCCGGGCCGGTAGCGCAGCACTTGCAGGCCTTCTCCGTACTCGACCGGCCAATTCAGCAGACGGGCGATGCGCGCCTCGATGCGGTGCACGATCTCGTTTTCGCCGCGCTCGAAGAACATGCCATCGCTCGTGCGGTCCTGGTTGACGGCCTCTCCGCCCGTCTTGGTCTCGACCGTGAGCGAACGCGACAGGCGCGAGTCGGCCGCCGCGATCAGGCCGTCGCACTCTTCGTCCGACAGCAGGTTGCCGAACATCACCACACGCGGATCTTGCAGGGTCATCAGCACCTCGACCCGGCGGTCGCCGACATCCAGGTAAGCGGGGTTTCCCTCAAGGTCGGGGCCAGGCCTTGGCGACCTCGCCGGCTGCCTGGCCAGCGAGGCCGGGGCAACGCTCGACTGCGCGGCAGGCGAATCTGCGGGAACGGCGAACAGGGCCACGTCGATCGCATCCTCGTGCCAGCCGGACTTTCGCATCGACTGGCGCAGCGACTCGACCGAATGACCGGCACCGAGCTGCTCGATGACCCAGCGGCGCAGGTCGGCGCTGATGGGCTGGGAGGTGGAAGAAGTCGCCTTGTTCGAACTCATGTGGAGGTCCTGCGAAACACCATTCGATGAGGCTGCGAGGCCGCAGCATCGAAAGAATAGCCTTCCGCATCGAAACCCTCCAGTGCGTGCGGGGTCGCCGCGCGATGTTCGGCCGCCCAGCGCGCCATCAGGCCGCGCGCACGCTTGGCGAAGAAGCTGACGATCTTGTAGTCGCCCCCCGGGCGCCGCTCTTCGAACACGCACTCGACCACGCGAGCCTTGAGCGCCTTGCGGTCGACGGCGCGAAAGTACTCCTGCGACGCAAGGTTGACGACCACCGGCGTGGCGTCGGCGGCGGCGCGGCCGTTCAGGTAGTCGGCGATTCGGGCGCCCCAGAAGGCGTAGAGATCCTTGCCGCGCGGGTTGGCCAACGCGGTGCCCATTTCCAGCCGATAGGGCTGCAGCAGGTCGAGCGGGCGCAGCACGCCGTAGAGGCCACTGAGGATAACGACATGCTGCTGGGCCCATTCGAGGTCGGCGCGCTTCATCGACGGCGCGTCGAGGCCGCCGTAGACGTCGCCGTCGAACGCGAAGGCCGCCGGACGGGCGTTCTGCGGCGTGCTGCGCGTGCGCCATGCGGCGTAGCGCCCCACGTTCAGCGCGGAGAGCTTGTCCGACAGGCTCATCAATTCGGCGATGTCCTGCGGCGACTTCTGGCGCAGGATGCGGATGAGCTCGACCGAGGGGCCACGCGCGCTTTCGAAGTGCGGCACCGTGGCCGGCAGGTCGCTGGGCAGCGGGGTTTCGTAGTCGAGCGACTTGGCGGGGGACAGCAGGAAGAGCATCTCTCGGAGGGGAATCGAGCGTCGAAGGTAGCGGGGAATTATCGTGGTCGGGCCATGGCCCTGCCCCGTCGCGACGGGCAGCCGGTCGAATAAAATGTCCGGCAACTCCCTCCCCTCACCAGCGGCATCCTGCGGGATGCCGCTCTTCTTGGCATTGTCCGCCCCTGGCCCACATTGCCATCACTGCCAACACTGCCATGAGCGACACCGTGAACCAGCCCGGCCTCGACAGCCTCGCCAAATCGTTTGAACCCGCCGCCCTGGAGGCGCAATGGGGACCCGAATGGGAGCGCCGGGGCTATGCCAAGGCCGGCTTCCGGGGCACGCAGCAACCCAAGGAAGGCGCTGGCAACTTCGCGATCCAGCTGCCACCCCCGAACGTGACCGGCACGCTGCACATGGGCCACGCCTTCAACCACACCATCATGGACAGCCTGACGCGCTATCACCGCATGAAGGGCGAGAACACGGTGTGGATTCCCGGCACCGACCATGCCGGCATCGCCACCCAGATCGTGGTGGAGCGCCAGCTGCAGGAGCAGAACATCAGCCGCCACGACCTGGGCCGCAAGAACTTCGTGGCGCGCGTGTGGGAATGGAAGGAGCAGTCGGGCAACACCATCACCCAGCAGATGCGCCGCCTGGGCGACACGGTCGACTGGAGCCGCGAGTACTTCACCATGGACGACGCGCTCTCCACCGTCGTCACCGACACCTTCGTCAAGCTGTACGAGGAAGGCCTGATCTACCGCGGCAAGCGCTTGGGCAACTGGGATCCGGTGCTCAAGAGTTCGGTGAGCGACCTCGAAGTCGAAAGCGAGGAAGAAGACGGCTTCCTCTGGCACATCGCCTATCCGCTCGAAGACGGATCGGGCACGCTCACCGTGGCCACCACGCGGCCCGAGACCATGCTGGGCGACGTGGCTGTGATGGTCCACCCCGAAGACGAACGCTACACCGCCCTGATCGGCAAGAAGGTGCGGCTGCCGCTCGTGGGCACGCTGATCCCGATCATTGCCGACGACTACGTGGACAAGAGCTTCGGCACCGGCGTGGTCAAGGTCACGCCCGCGCACGACTACAACGACTACGCCGTCGGCCAGCGCCACAAGCTGCCGATGATCGGCGTGCTGGCGCTGGACGCCACCATCAACGACAACGCGCCCGAGAAATACCGCGGCATGGACCGCTTCGTCGCGCGCAAGGCCATCGTCGCCGACCTCGATGCGCTGGGCCTCTTGGTCGAGACCAAGAAGCACAAGCTGATGGTGCCGCGCTGCGCACGCACCGGCGCCGTGGTCGAGCCGATGCTCACCGACCAGTGGTACGTGGCGATGACCAAGCCGGGCCATGACGGCCAGACCATCGCGCAGAAGGCCATCGACGTGGTCAAGTCGGGCGAAGTGCGCTTCGTGCCCGAGAACTGGGTCAACACCTACAACCACTGGATGGAAAACATCCAGGACTGGACGATCTCGCGCCAGCTCTGGTGGGGCCACCAGATCCCTGCCTGGTACGACGAAGCGGGCAACGTGTACGTCGCCCGCGACGAAGCCGCCGCGCAGGTCCAGGCCGACAAGGTCAACCCCGGCGCCAGGCTCACGCGCGACGAGGACGTGCTCGACACCTGGTATTCGTCGGCCATGGTGCCCTTCTCGTCGCTCGGCTGGCCCGAGCAGACGCAGGACCTCTCGCTCTACCTACCCTCGACGGTACTCGTGACCGGCTACGACATCATCTTCTTCTGGGTCGCCCGGATGATCATGATGACCAAGCACTTCACCGGCAAGGTGCCGTTCAAGGACGTCTACATCCACGGCGTGGTGCGCGATTCGCACGGCAAGAAGATGAGCAAGTCCGAGGGCAACGTGCTCGATCCGGTCGACCTGATCGACGGCATCGCTCTTGAGCCGCTGCTGGCCAAGCGCACCACCGGCCTGCGCAAGCCCGAGACCGCGCCGCAGGTGCGCAAGAACACGCAAAAGGAGTTCCCCGAAGGCATTCCGGCCTATGGGGCCGATGCGATGCGCTTTACTTTCGCGTCGCTGGCTTCGCTGGGCCGCAGCATCAACTTCGACAGCAAGCGCTGCGAGGGCTACCGCAATTTCTGCAACAAGCTGTGGAACGCCACGCGCTTCGTGCTGATGAATTGCGAAGGCCAGGATTGCGGCCTGAAGGAGCACACCAAGGAAGAGTGCCAGCCCGGCGGCCCGTTCCACGGCTACATGCAGTTCAGCCAGGCCGACCGCTGGATCGCATCGCGCCTGCAGCGCGTCGAGGCCGACATCGCCAAGGGCTTCGAGGAATACCGGCTCGACAACGTCGCCACCGCGCTCTACCAGTTCGCCTGGGACGAGTTCTGCGACTGGTACCTGGAAATCGCCAAGGTGCAGATCCAGACCGGCAGCGAAGCGCAGCAGCGCGCCACCCGCCGCACACTGATCCGCACGCTCGAAGCGTTGCTGCGACTGGCGCATCCGGTCATCCCATTCATCACCGAGGCGCTGTGGCAGAAGGTGGCGCCGGTGGCCGGCATCAGCGGCGAATCAGTCATGATCGCCCCGTACCCGGTCAGCCAGCCCAACAAGATCGACGAGAAGGCCGAGGCCCACGTCGCCCGCCTCAAGGCGCTGGTCGACGCCTGCCGCACGCTGCGCGGCGAGATGAAGGTCTCGCCCGCCACCCGCCTGCCGCTCTACGCCCTGGCCGAGAACGCCGAGGAAGCCCAGTTCCTGCAGGGCAGCGCACCGGTGCTGGCCGCGCTGGCCAAGCTTTCCGAGGTCAAGGTGTTCGACGACGAGGCCGCCTGGACCGCCGCGGCTCAGGCCGCGCCGGTGGCCGTGGTGGGCCCGGCCCGCCTGTGCCTGCACATGGAAGTGGACGTCGCTGCCGAGAAAGCGCGCATCTCCAAGGAAATCGCCCGCATCCAGGGCGAGCTTGCCAAGGCCAACGCCAAGCTGGGCAACGAAGCCTTCGTGGCCAAGGCCCCGCCGGCGGTGATCGACCAGGAAAGGCAGCGCGTGGCGGACTTCTCGGCCACCGTGGCACGCCTTCAGGAGCAGATCAAGCGTCTTGGCTGACAGGACCAGGTCAGGCAGGGGTTTACGATAGGGGTTGCATCCACTACCCATCGTGAATGAAGCCCAGCATGTCTGCATCCACGCCAAAGGTCCGCAAGGCCGTCTTCCCCGTTGCCGGTTTCGGCACTCGCTTCTTGCCCGCCACCAAGGCGCAGCCCAAGGAAATGCTGCCGGTGGTGGACAAGCCACTCATCCAGTACGCCGTCGAAGAAGCCTACGCGGCAGGCATCCGCGACATGATCTTCGTCACCGGCCGCAACAAGCGCGCCATCGAGGATCACTACGACACCGCCTACGAACTCGAAAGCCAGCTCGAGGCCAGCGGTAAGGACGCGCTGCTGAACATCGCCCGCTCCGTGTCGCCCGAGGACATGACCTGCTCTTACGTGCGCCAGCCACGCATGCTGGGCTTGGGCCATGCCGTGCTCTGCGCGGCGCACCTGGTGGGCAACGAGCCTTTCGCCGTGCTGCTGGCGGACGACCTGATGGTCGGCCCGGCCGGCGGTGACGGCGTGCTCGCGCAGATGGTCAAGAGCCACGCCGAGCATGGCGGCTCCATCCTGGCCGTTCAGGAAGTGCCACTGGAGCACGTCAAGCGCTACGGCATCGTGGCCGGCGATGCCGAAGGCGACCGCCTGACGCGTGTGCGCCAGATGGTCGAGAAGCCCAACCCTGAGAAGGCGCCTTCGCGCCTGGGCGTGGCCGGCCGCTACATCCTCTCGCCTTCGGTGTTCGAACAGATCCGCAATCAGCCCAAGGGCGCCGGCGGAGAGATCCAGCTGACCGACGGCATCGCCGCGCTGCTCGACAAGGAGCCCGTCTACGCCTACGCCTACGAAGGCGTGCGCTACGACTGCGGCAGCAAGGAAGGGTTCCTGCAGGCAAGCGTCGAACTGGCGCTGCAGCACCCCGAGGTGGGCGACACCTTCCGCGCTTACCTCAAGAGCCTGGCGCTCTGACTCGCTGCGGCCGCACCAGCGGCTGCAGGAAGCGCCAGAGCTCATCGTCGGCAATGGGCGTGAGCGCCACCCCGAAGGCATCCCTGAGGCGCTGCACCATCGCCTGGACGATCAAGGCGCTCCAGACCGTGCCGGCGTGGTGGTCCGCCAACAAGGCGTTGTGCGGATCGTCCCCTGCCGTGTTGTTGACCTCGAACTCGCCGCCCACGGTGACCGTCCTGTAGCGGGGCACCCCGTCTTCGCTGCGCGCCCCCCACAGGCGCTGGAACCATCCATCGACGTCGAAGTAGGCCGCGCCGGGCGTGCGCTCGGCCAGCGCACGAATCGCGCCGTTGAAGCGATCCAATGCCATCCGGATGTTGCGTGTCTCTGGCGCGGACTGGAAACGGTCGAACTGCCCCGGGTCGTCGACTTCGTTTGCGATCCCGACCAGCAGGAAGCGCAGGCCCGGCACGTGCTGGCGCAACAATGCCATGGCCTCCTCGTACCGCGTTGCGCAGCGGCTGATCGCGGCATTCACTTCTGCGGCGTCCGGATTCTCGGCCTGTACGCCGAGAAGCTTCATCCAATCGTTGAGCCCGATCCGGATGACCACGATGCCGCCTTGCCAGCGCTGCGGCTCCTTGCCCATCAACTCCGCCAGCCAGGGCGCCTGCCGGAAGGGGCCGGTCATCAAGTCATCGCAGGCCGCCCCGGAGTTGGCAAAGTTGTAGAGATAGTCTTCCTTGCGAGGAATGCGGCCCACCGGCAGCCCGAGCCTGCGCCTGACGGATGACTTGATGCCCGACGTGCCCCATTCGAGCCACGGCCCCGGATCCACTTCGTCAGCACGAAGACGCGCGAGGATCTCGAGCCAGCTGAAAGTGCGTTCGCGCAGCGGGCCGCCGCGGCTGTCTGTGCCCGGCGGGAAGCTCAGGCGGTCCTGGTACGAATGGCTGTCGGAATCGCCCATGACGGCGATGGGGAGGGCCTTCGGCGGCCTGCCTGCCGACAAGACCTCCGGCGCCGGGCCCGGGCCATCCAGCAGCATGTACCAGGCAGCACCCGCGACGACAACCAGCGCCAATCCGAGCAGCAGCCAAGGCCCGCCCGGTATGCGCATGTCTCAGCGCCGACGCAGCACGTGGATGAACTGGGCGCCTGCCGTCTGCTGATCGACCAGCTCGTTGCCGGTCTGGCGCGCGAAAGCCTGGAAGTCGCGCAGCGAGCCCGGATCGGTGGCAATTACCCGCAGCAGTTGCCCGCTCTGCATTTCGTTGAGTGCCTTCTTGGCCTTGAGGATGGGCAGCGGACAGTTCAAGCCGCTGGTGTCGATTTCCATGTCGACCGTGGTCGGGGCGTTCATCAGTTCTTCTCCAGGCGCAGGTCGGGCGCTCAGTTGTTCAGGCCGCGGCGGCGTTCTTCGTTTTCTTGTGCCGTGAAGAACACCGGCTCGTGCCCTCGCGTGCGCAGCCAATCGGCCAGCGCATAGCCGGTGCCGGCGGGCCAGCACTTGAGGTCCTTCAAGTCGTACAGGCGCCAGTCCACCAGTTCGGGCGACAGGCGGACTTCTCCGTGCGCCACGACGTGGTAGGCGATGATTACCTGGTTCATCCGCTGGAAGTCGTAGGCGCCGACGATGTTGACTTCGCTCACATCGAGGTTGGTTTCTTCCTTGACCTCACGGGCGATGCCTTCCTGGGGCGTCTCGCCCGCCTCCATGAAGCCGGTGATGAGCGCAAACATCTTGGCCGGCCACGCGGCATTGCGCGCCAGGAGGACCTGCCCGCCATATTCGACGATCGCCGCCAAAACCGGCGTCGGGTTGTTCCAGTGCGTGTAGTCGCAATCCGAACAACGCAGGCGCGACTTGGGTCCGCCGTCTTCGAGTTGCTCGCGCCAGGACAAGGGAGCCGCGCACTGCGGGCAGAAGCGGGGATGGTTCACGACGAGGGCCTCGAACTCAGGCGGGGAACACGCCGGTGGAAAGATATCGGTCGCCCCGGTCGCACACCACGAACACGATGGTGGCGTTCTCGACCGTGCGCGAGATCGTCTGTGCGACCCACAACGCTCCGGCGGCCGAGATGCCGGCGAAGATGCCTTCCTCCCGCGCGAGGCGGCGGCACATCTCTTCGGCGTCGTCCTGACTCACGTTGACCACCTGGTCGACGCACTTCGGATCGAAGATCTTGGGCAGGTACTCCTCCGGCCACTTGCGGATGCCCGGGATGCGCGAGCCGTCTTCGGGCTGCGCGCCGACGATCTGCACCGCAGGGTTCTTCTCCTTGAGGAAGCGCGAAACACCGGTGATGGTGCCCGTCGTGCCCATGGCGCTCACGAAGTGGGTAATACGCCCTTGGGTCGCTTCCCAGATCTCGGGGCCGGTGGTTTCGTAGTGGATGCGCGGGTTGTCGCCGTTGGCGAACTGGTCGAGCACCCTGCCCTTGCCCTGCGCGACCATCTGCTCGGCCAGGTCGCGCGCGTACTCCATGCCGCCGCTCTTGGGAGTGAGGACAAGCTCGGCACCAAAGGCCTTCATGGTCTGTGCGCGCTCGATGGAAAGGTCTTCCGGCATGATCAGCACCATGCGATAGCCGCGAATCGCGGCCGCCATCGCCAGAGCGATGCCGGTGTTGCCCGACGTGGCTTCGATCAGCGTGTCACCCGGCTTGATCTCGCCACGCTCCTCGGCGCGCTTGATCATCGACAGGGCCGGCCGATCCTTGACGGAACCAGCAGGATTGTTGCCCTCCAGCTTGCCCAGGATCACGTTGCCACGCTTGGCATTTTCTTGAGCGTCGATGCGTTGCAGGGCCACCAGCGGCGTGTTGCCGATGGCATCTTCGATCGTCAGGTACTTCATGGCGTTCACTGTGCCATAATTTTGGTCTTTCCCGCCCAACGCTGCCGGAGTGGTGAAATTGGTAGACGCAGGGGACTCAAAATCCCCCGCCGCAAGGCGTGCCGGTTCGATTCCGGCCTCCGGCACCACGGTTTGCGCCATGCAAGCCGCACAGTTCGCGGGTTCCCCACCAGACTTCAGATCGCACCGACGTTGCCCGTGATCGGCAGCACCAGGCCGGTGATGTAGCTCGCGCATGCCGGCGCGGCCAGAAACACGAAGGCCGGCGCGATTTCCTCAGGTTGCGCAGGCCGACCCATGTCGACCTGGCTGCCGAAATCGCGCACCTTGTCGGCAGGGCGGTCGGCGGGGTTCAGGGGCGTCCACACCGGACCGGGCGCAACCGCATTCACGCGGATGCCCTTGGGCAGCAGGTTGCTGGCCAGCGACTTGGTGAAGGCGTGGATGGCGCCCTTGGTTGCCGAATAGTCCAGCAACTGCGCACTGCCCTGCAGGCCCGTCACCGAGCCGGTGTTGATGATCGATCCGCCTTCATGCAGCAACGGCACCGCGGCGCGGGCCATCTGGAAATAGCCGTAGATGTTGGTGCGCATGGTCATGTCCCACTGCGCGTCGTCGATGTCCTCGATGTCGTTGGCATGCAGTTGGAAGGCCGCGTTGTTCACCAGGATGTCCAGTTGGCCGAACTCGTCGGCTGCCCGCTTGACGGCGCGCCGGCAAAAGGCCGGGTCTCGCACGTCGCCGATGATGGACAGGCACCGCCCTCCTTCCTTCTGCACCTCGGCGCAGGTCTGGTCCGCATCCGCCTGCTCCGAGGGCAAATGGATGATGGCCACGTTGGCCCCTTCGCGCGCGAACAGCACCGACACAGCGCGCCCGATGCCGGAATCGCCGCCGGTGACGATGGCGCTCATGCCTTCGAGCTTGCCGCTGCCGCGGTACGCCAGCGCAGCGAACCTCGGCTGAACCTCGAGTTGCGACTCGAGCCCGGGCTTGGCCAAATGCTGGGCCGGCAGCGGGTTGACCGGCTCCTTGCGTTCGCCCGCCTGGACGGCGCGTTTCTTGGAAGACTTGCCGGCGGCGGTCGCCTGCGCATCCGCCGCGTCGCGCTTGCGCTGCAAAGCGCGCTGCGCTTGTGTGGTCGGGTCGCTGTCAGTCGGGCTGGCGCTTCGCTTCTTGCTGGCATTCATCGAGTGTTCCCTTCGTTCGTCGGGTGGCTGGACTGCTCATCCATTGAACGACCGGCTCTTTCGCCGGCACATAGGCACTCGACCTGCCATGCCCGCCGCAAGCAATGCCACTTGGCGTCGGCGCAGTCCGACATCCGGGCCGTCGGCGACGGCCTCGTCTAACCGGGCTCGTCGACGCGCAAGCCTTCGCGGACCGTTGGATAGCGCAGCCGCATCCTCAGTTCGCGCTTGAGCCGCGTGTTGTCCAGCCGACGCGACTCGCCCATGAAGCTCAGCAGTTGCGACGGCAACTGCGCCTGCGCCTCCTCGCGCGAGATTCGATCTGGACGCGGTAGGCCATAGAGATCGGCCGCCAGATCGAAGTAGTCGCCCATCTTCATGGGACCGTCGTCGCTCACATGAAATGCGCGTGGCGCTCCGCCTCGCCAAAGCGCGATCACGCAGGCGCGCGCCAGATCGTCGGCATGGATGTGATTGGAATAGGCGTCGTCCTGTTCGCGCAGCGCCGGCGTGCCCCGCAGAAGGCGCTCGCGCGGCGTGCCGCCCTGCCGGTCCGGTGCGTAAATGCCGGGGATGCGCAGGATGCGCACCTGGGTGCCCGACCGCCCCAGCCAACGCACCGCCCGCTCGGCATCGACGCGTCGATGGGCGCGCGGCGTGGCGGGCCTGAGCGCATGCAATTCGGCGACCCACGCCCCGTTGCAGTCGCCGTACACGCCGCTCGTCGAGCCATACACCAGCGCCTGCGGCAGGCTGCGCCGCTGCAAGGCGCGCACCAGCGCCGTGGTACGTGCATCGCGCCACCACGCACCCGAGTGCGCAGCGCCTTCGACGCGAGGCGGCGGTGCCAGGTGCAATACACGGGTGGCAATGCCCGCCAATCGCGCGATGTGCCCGGGCTCGTCGAGGTTGCCGATCAGCGGCGTGATCCCGGCGGCGCGCAGTTCTTCCGCGCGTGCGTGTTGAGAGGTCAGCGCCAGCAAACTGACGCGCCCGCGCAAGATGCGGGCCGCGCGCAGCCCGACGTCGCCACAGCCGACCACGAGCACGCGTTCGCGTCGAAAGCGCGACGGCAGCGCACCAAGAGGGGTTTGGAATGCGGGCAAAATCGGTCCTTTGTCTCTCAGCGAAGAATAGCGATCATGACTGCAGGCGCGCAGGCTGCGACCCATTCCATCATCGTCGAGCCCAGTGGCCGCAATTTTCCGGCGGCGGACGATGAGACGATCCTGTCGGCCGCCATTCGCCAAGGCATCGGCCTGCCCTACGGCTGCAAGGACGGGGCCTGCGGCTCCTGCAAATGCAGGAAGCTTTCGGGCGAGGTCGAGATGGGGCCTCACCAGAGCAAGGCGCTGAGCGCCGAAGAGCAGGCCAAGGGCTATGTGCTCACCTGCTGCGCCCGTGCTCGCAGCGACGTGGTGCTCGAATCACGCCAGGTCACCGAGGCCGGCGCACATCCCATCCGCAAGATGCCGGTGCGCGTGCTGGCCCTCACACGCCTGTCCCACGACGTCATGGGCATCCGGCTCCAGCTGCCGGCGGGTGAGCCACTGCAGTTCCACGCGGGGCAATACATCGAGTTCATCCTGCAAGGTGGCGTGCGCCGCAGCTATTCGATGGCCAATGCGCCGCACACGCTCGCTACGCCCGGAACGGGCCTGGAGCTGCATGTGCGCCACATGCCGGGTGGCCGGTTCACGGACCATGTGTTCGGCGCCATGAAGGAAAAGGAAATCCTGCGCGTGGAAGGACCCTACGGCAGCTTCTTCCTGCGCGAGGAATCGGCCAAGCCCATCGTGCTGCTGGCCTCTGGCACCGGCTTTGCGCCGATCAAGGCGCTCCTCGAGCACATCGCGCACAAGGGCATCGACCGGCAGGTCGTGCTCTACTGGGGCGGTCGGCGCCCGCAAGACCTCTACATGGACGAGTGGATGCGCGAGCAGCTCGCCGCGATGCCGCAACTGCGCTACGTGCCGGTCGTGTCCAACGCCGTCCCGGAGGACAACTGGAAGGGCCGTACCGGCTTCGTCCATCAGGCGGTGCTCGAAGACCTGCCGGACCTCTCCGGACACCAGGTCTACGCCTGCGGCGCACCCATCGTCGTCGAGTCGGCCCGGCGTGACTATGTGGCCAAGGCCGGGCTTCCTGAAGACGAATTCTTTGCCGACGCCTTCACGACCGAGGCCGACAAGGCGCTGCCCTGAGACGCAACGCCATCCGTTTGACAACAACGAGGAAGACAATGAAGACAAACAACCGACGCCTGCTGCTTTCCGGCGCTGCGGCCGTTCTCGCCGCTGCTGCGCTGCCGCTGCACGCCCAAGGCGGCAGGCCGATCCGACTGGTGGTGCCTTACGGCGCTGGCGGTCCGATCGACGTCACGGCGCGCGCTCTGGCCGAGCAGGTCAAGGACTCGCTGGGCCCCGTCATCATCGATAACAAGCCGGGCGCAGGCGGCAACATCGGCGCCGATGCGGTCGCCAAGGCTGCGCCGGACGGCATGACCATCGGGATCGCCGCCACGGCGACCCATGCGGTCAACCCGTGGCTCTACGCCAAGATGCCGTTCAACGCCGCAACCGATTTCGCGCCGATCACGCAGATGGTTCGCGTGCCCAACGTGCTGGTGATGAACGCAGAAGCGGCCAAGCGGCTCGACATCCGAAGCGTGAAGGACCTGATCGCCTACGGCAAGGCGAATCCCGGAAAGCTCAACTACGGCAGCGGCGGCAACGGCAGTGCCGGTCACCTGGCCGGCGAGATGTTCAAGAAGGATGCGGGCATCTTCGCCGTGCACATCCCCTTCAACGGTGGCAACCCGGCGCAGTTGGCGCTGTTGTCCAACCAGGTCGATTTCAACTTCGACAACCTGGCCACGGCCGCGCCCAACATCCGTTCGGGCAAGCTGGTGGCCCTGGCAGTGACCACGCCCACGCGCAGCCCCATGCTGCCCGACGTGCCGCCGGTGGCCGACACGATCAAGGGCTTCTCGATCGACACGTGGTGGGGTCTGGTGGCACCTGCCGGCACGCCCAAGGACGTGCTCGATCGCCTGAGCAAGGCGTTCGTGGACGCCTTGCATTCACCTCAGACCAAGCAGCGCTTCGAAAGCCTGTTGGCCGAACCCGTGGGCAACACCCCGGAGCAGTTCGGCGCCTTCATGAAGGCCGAACTGGCGAAGTACAAGGACGTCGTGGCGGCCAGCGGCGCCCGAGTCGACTGATCGCCAAAAGCACAAAGGGCGGCCCTTCCGGTGCCGCCCTCGACGTGCAGGCGGGGGCAGGCACCCTCCGCACTCTCGGACTGCTTATTCCCCGAGGTAGGCTGCGCGCACCTTGGGGTCGGTGAGCATGGCCTTGGCGTCACCGCTCATCGAGATGACGCCCGACTCCATCACATAGCCGCGATCGGCCAGTTGCAATGCCCGGCTGGCGTTTTGTTCAACCAGCAGGACGGTCACGCCCTGCTTGTAGACGTCCTGCACCACTTCGAAGATCTTGTCGACCATGATGGGCGACAGGCCCATCGAGGGCTCGTCCAGCAGCAGGACCTTGGGCCGGGCCATCAATGCGCGGCCCATCGCCAGCATCTGTTGCTCGCCGCCGGACATGGTGCCGGCCAACTGCGTGGCTCGCTCCTTCAAGCGCGGGAAGATGCCGAAGATGCGGTCGATGTCGGCCGCGATGCCGGCCTTGTCGTTGCGGATGTAGGCGCCGATCTGCAGGTTTTCGGTGATGGTCATGCGTGCGAACACGCCGCGCCCCTCGGGCACCATCACCAGTCCTTCGGCCACCAGGTCCCAGGCGCCGCGGCCCTTGATGCTCTTGCCCAGGAACTCGATGTCGCCCGCCATGACCGGTAGGGTTCCGGTGATGGCCTTCATCGTGGTGGTCTTGCCGGCGCCGTTGGAGCCGATCAGCGAAACGAGTTCACCCTCGCGCACCTCGAAGTCCACGCCCTTGACGGCCTGGATGCCGCCGTAAGCGACCTTCAGGCCGCTGACTTTCAACAAAGCTTTAGCGCTCATGGCTCAATGCCCTCCGGTGCCGAGGTAGGCCTCGATCACTTTTTCGTTCTTCTGTACGTCCGCGGGCGTGCCTTCGGCGATCTGCTTGCCGTAGTCGAGCACCGTGACCCGGTCGCAGAGCCCCATGACCAGCTTCACATCGTGCTCGATCAGCAAGATGGTGCGGTTGTCGTTGCGAATGCGGTCGATCAGCTCGCGCAATTGCATCTTTTCGGTGGCATTCATGCCGGCGGCGGGCTCGTCCAGGGCGATGAGTTGCGGATCGGTCGCCAGGGCGCGTGCAATCTCCAGCCGGCGCTGGTCGCCGTAGCTGAGCGTGCGTGCCTTGTAGTCGGCGTAGTGGCCGACACCCACGTATTCGAGCAGTTGGTGTGCGCGCTCGGCAATCGCCTCTTCCTCGGCCTTGAAGGACTTGGTGCGAAGCACCGCGCCCAACACGCCGGAATGCGTACGCACGTGGCGGCCCACCATGACGTTCTCCAGCGCCGTCATGTCGGCGAACAGCCGGATGTTCTGAAACGTGCGGGCGATGCCGGCCTTGGCAACCTCATGGACCGCGCTGGGCGTGTAGGGCTTGCCGCCGAGCTGGAAGGTGCCGCTGTCTGGCGTGTACAGGCCCGTGATGACGTTGAAGAACGTGGTCTTGCCGGCACCGTTGGGGCCGATCAGGCCGTAGACCTGGCCACGCTGGATGGTGATGCCGACGTCAGACAGGGCTTGCAGGCCGCCGAAGCGCTTGGAAATGCCCCGGACGTCGAGGATGGTTTCAGTCATGTACTGTGACCTCGATCAGGGGTTGATGGACATCGGACGGGAGGAATCGCCGGGGACTTCGTCCGCCGGGTTGTCGACGCCGGGCTTGATCGCTTGCGCCGAGCCGGGCACCGGGTCGGGCGCCTGGCGCTTGTCGAGCGACTTGCCGTGTTCGGGCGAAGGCCACAGGCCACGGGGACGCAGCAGCATGATCACGATCATGGCCAGCGCGATGAACAACTGGCGCAGGATCGACGCATCGAGACGACCGCCGGTCATCTGTTGCAACGGGCCGGCCACATAGCGCAACACCTCTGGCAGGGCCGCGAGCAGCACGGCACCCAGGATCACGCCGGGCAGGTGCCCCAGGCCGCCCAGGACGACCATTGCGACGATCATCACCGACTCCATCAGGCTGAAGGACTCCGGCGAAACGAAGCCCTGGAAAGCCGCGAACATCGATCCGGACACGCCGCCGAAGCTGGCCCCCATGCCGAACGCCAGCAGCTTGAGGTTGCGGGTATTGATGCCCATCGCCTTGGCGGCGATCTCATCCTCGCGGATGGCCATCCAGGCGCGGCCGACGCGCGAGTTCTGAAGGCGGTGCGAGATCACCACCGTGATGATCACCAGCGCCAGGAAGAGGTAGTAGTACAGCGAAACCGAAGAGATGGTGAAGCCGTCGAGCTTGAGCGGCCGCCCGAGGTCCAGACCGAAGATCTTGACCGAGTCGATGGCGGTGATGCCCTTGGGCCCGTTGGTGATGTTGACCGGATGGTCCAGCGTGTTGAGAAACACGCGGATGATCTCGCCGAAGCCCAGCGTCACGATGGCCAGGTAGTCGCCGCGCAGCTTGAGTGTCGGCGCGCCAAGGAGCACGCCGAAGATCGCCGCCAGGATGAAGGCGGCCGGAATCACCCAGAACAGCGACACGTGGACACCCGTGGGGAACGCCGCCTTGAATGCGGCGAAGGTGTCCGTCAGGTGCGGCGACGCAGCCAGCGCGTACAGGTATGCGCCGATGGCAAAGAAAGCCACATAGCCCAGGTCGAGCAGACCGGCGTAGCCCACCACGATGTTCAGGCCCAGGGCCAGCAGCACGTAGAGCAAGGCGATGTCGACGATGCGCACCCATGCATTGCCCTGGGTCTGCAGCACCAGCGGCAGCGCCAGCAGCAGCACGGCGCAAACCAGAAAGACCGAAATCTTCTTGAAAGAGTCGTTCATGCGGTCCTCCGACTCAGGCTCGATCCGCCACGCGCTCGCCCAGCAGGCCAGAGGGCCGCACGGTGAGCGTCAGGATCAGGATGATGAAGGCAAAGATATCGCTGTGCTGGCTGCCCAGAAGGCCGCCCGTGACATCGGCCAGATAGCCGGCGCCGATGGCCTCGATCAGGCCCAGCAGGATGCCGCCGACCACGGCGCCGGCAAGGTTGCCGATGCCGCCGAACACCGCAGCGGTGAAGGCCTTCAGTCCGGGAATGAAGCCCATCGCGTGCTGCGCAATCCCGTAGTTGGACGCATACATCACGCCGGCAATGGCCGCCAGGACGGCGCCGATGATGAAGGTGGCCGAGATCACCATGTCGGGGCGGATGCCCATCAGTGCCGCCACGCGCGGGTTCTCGGCCGTCGCGCGCATGGCACGGCCCAGCTTGGTGAAGTTGACGATGAAGGTCAGCACCGCCAGGGATACCGCCGTCATCACGAGGATCATGATCTGCGTCGGCGAGATCGACGCGCCGGCAACTTGAATCGATTCGCTGGGCAGCAGCGTCGGATACGCCTTGTTGGTGGGACGCCAGATGATCATGGCCAGCGTCTGCAGCAGGATCGACATGCCGATGGCCGTGATGAGCGGCGCCAGCTTGGGGCTGTTGCGCAGCGGCCGGTAAGCCACCTTCTCGATCACGAAGTTCAATGCCGCCGCCACCACGCAAGCGATGATCAGGGCCAGCAGAAGGATCAGCCAGCCCGGCGCGTTGGGCATGCTTTCGCGCATCATGCCGATGACGGTCCAGCTGGTCAGCGCGCCGACCATCAGGACTTCACCGTGCGCGAAGTTGATGAGGTTGATGATGCCGTACACCATGGTATAGCCCAGGGCTATCAAGGCGTACATGCTGCCTAGGACCAGACCGTTGATGATCTGCTGCAGCAGGATGTCCATATGGGGGTTCCCTTTAACGGACGACCTTTGGGGTCGACTTTGTTATTGCCAAAGACGCCGGGTCGGCGCCATGACAGCTCTTTAGCAAAAAACCCGCCAGCGTTTGTTGGCTGCGGGTTGAGTGGGCAGGATTTTAGACAAGTGTCATCCCCCTTTTGCGGCGCTTCGGACCGGGTTTTCCCGCTGGCCTTGTGTGCTAGGAAAAGGCGTCATGGCACCCCAGTCGCCGCAAGCGATCTGGATTCCGGAACGCTTGCTACTGGCGATTGCGTTCTGCCTCATCGTTGAGACGCCTGAGCTCGCGCAGCTTCTCGGCGATGCGCAGTTCCAGCCCGCGATCGACCGGCTGGTAGAAGCCAGGCGGCTCCATGCCTTCGGGGAGGTAGTTCTCGCCAGCGGCGAAGCCACCCTCCTCGTCGTGCGCGTAACGGTAGCCCTTGCCGTAATCCAGCTGCTTCATGAGCTTGGTGGGCGCGTTGCGCAGATGCATGGGGACCGGACGCGTGCCGTCTTGCCGAACGAAGGCGCGCGCGGCGTTGTAGGCGGCATAGACCGCATTCGACTTGGCGGCAACGGCCAGATAGACGACACACTGCGCCAGCGCCAGTTCGCCTTCGGGCGACCCGAGGCGCTCGTAGACCTCGGCCGCATCCAGGGCCAGCCGAAGGGCGCGGGGGTCGGCCAGGCCGATGTCTTCACTGGCCATGCGGACCAGGCGGCGCGCCATGTAGCGCGGATCGGCGCCACCATCGAGCATCCGCACGAGCCAATAGAGGGCGGCGTCGGGGTCGCTGCCCCGGACGGACTTGTGCAGCGCCGAGATGGTGTCGTAGAACTGCTCGCCGCCCTTGTCGTAGCGGCGCATGCGCTCGCCCAGCACGCGCATCAGCCAGGCATCGTCGATGCTGTCGCGCTTTTCGGTGCGGGCGGCGGTCGACAAGGTCTCCAGCGTGTTGAGCAGACGGCGCGCATCGCCGTCCGCATAGGCCACAAGGCGGTCGCGGGCTTGATCGTCCATGCCCGGGACGGCGCCGATCGCCTGGGCCTTGGCGACGATCTGGCGAAGCTCCAGTTCGCCCAGCGGCTGAAGCACGTAGACGGCGGCACGAGAAAGCAGTGCCGAATTGACCTCGAAAGACGGGTTCTCCGTCGTGGCACCGATGAAGGTGAAAAGCCCGCTTTCCACATGCGGCAGGAAGGCGTCCTGCTGGCTCTTGTTGAAGCGGTGGACTTCGTCGACGAAGACGATGGTGCGCTGTGCCATGAGACCATCGCGGACTGCCTGCGCGCGCTCGACGGCGTCGCGCACGTCCTTCACGCCACCCAGGACGGCGCTGATGGCGATGAATTGCGCATCGAAGGCGTCCGCCATCAGGCGGGCAATGGTTGTCTTGCCCGTGCCGGGCGGGCCCCAGAGAATGCACGAATGCGGCTCGCCCGACTCGAAGGCGATGCGCAGCGCCATGCCCTGCCCCAGCAGGTGCTGCTGTCCGATGACCTCGCCCAGGCTGCGCGGGCGCAGGCGCTCGGCCAGGGGCTGGTGGGGAACGGTCGGGTCGGACGCTTTCATGGCTTCGAGTGGATGCAGGTCGGTGACAGCAATGCCGATTCTTGCACCCCGCGGAACTGCCCGCCCCCGCAATGACATTCGCATTGCGCGTAGGCCTGCTCACACCTAATATCCGCCACCGCCACCGCCACCGCCGCTATCGGCCACCGCAGGAGCCTGCCGATGCCTCGCCTTCGCTTTCGCATCTCGATGTCGCTGGACGGCTTCGTCGCCGGGCCGCAGCAAGGACTCCAGCATCCACTGGGCATCGGTGGCGAACGCCTGCACGACTGGGCGTTCGAGACCTTGGCCTTCCGCCGCCACCTGGGGCTGGAAGGCGGCATCGTCAATGAGAGCAGCGCGATCATCGAGGAGCAGTTGGGCGGTGTCGGTGCGTCTCTGATGGGCCGCCACATGTTCGGCGGGCCACCCGGCTCATGGAACGTGGAAGACCCATGGAACGGCTGGTGGGGGGACAACCCGCCATTTCATCACCCCGTCTTCGTATTGACGCATCACGCGAGACCGCCCTTGGCCCTGCACGGGGGCACCACCTTCTATTTCGTGACCGACGGACTGTCGGCGGCAGTGGAACGTGCCAAGGCCGCGGCCGGCGGCCTGGACGTGCTGGTGGGCGGCGGCGCCAAGACAGCCCAGCAATGCCTGTCCACCGGCCGCGTGGACTGCATGGACATCAACCTCGCGCCGATCCTCCTGGGTGACGGCGAGCGATTGTTCGACGGCGTCGGCAGCCAAATGCATGGCCTGCAGCTGACACGGACCGTCACCACGTCCAAGGTCGTCCACCTGCGATTCGAGCGCGCCCAAGGACCGGGCGCAGGTGCCTGAATCGGGAACTGCCCGCTATTGCTTGACGACGTCTGCGCCGGCCGGCGGCTGAAAGCGGAAGGCGCCCTCCGCGAGCGTCGGATTGACCTGCACCTGATCGAACTTCAGCACCGAGCGCTGTCCGAAGCTGTCGAGGATCTCCAGAGCGGCCAGTGACTCGCCCTTGAAGCCGATCTGCACGAACTGCAGTTGCCCATCCTTGTTGCGCGGCGTTGCCTTTACCCATTGCAGGCCATCGCGCTCCGGCTGGGCCTCGAGGTTGAAGTCGCTCTGCAATGCCTTGAGGTCGGCCGCGGACGCGATCAAAGCCGCCGGGGTGGAACCGAGCGCCTGTGCCTGGCTGCGCTGCGTCACCTGATTGAGGTCCGCGTCGTACAGCCAGAGGGTCTTGCCGTCGGCCACGATGGTCTGGGCAAAGGGCTTCTTGTAGTCGAACTTGAATCTGCCTGGCCGCTGGAACTCGAAGGTGCCGGTCGAGACCCGATCGCGCTGCGCCTGCCCGTCCTTGGGCGGCGGCGTGACGGTCTGCGTGAACTGCGCGCGCCCTGAACGCACACCTTTCACGAAGCCCTCCAGGCTCGACATGCCGTCCGCCCAGGCCGTACCGGCCGCAGCCAGTGCCAACAAGAGAGCCGCAATGCGCGGCGCGCGAATGATCATCTTTTCTGCCTTATTCGGAACGTGCGGGAACGAGGATCTCTCGCTGGCCGCTGGTGCTCATGGCACTGACCAGCCCGGCCGTTTCCATGTCCTCGACCAGCCGCGCCGCGCGGTTGTAGCCAATCTTCAGGTGGCGCTGCACCAGCGAGATGCTGGCTTTGCGGTGCTTGAGGACGACCTCGACCGCCTGGTCGTACATCGGATCCTTTTCGCCGCCGCTGTCGCCGCCCTCGCCAGTGAGATCACCGTCGCCGTCGACGGTTCCCCCTTCGAGCACGCCGTCGATGTAGTCGGGCTCGCCCTGTGACTTGAGATACGCGACCACCCGATGCACCTCGTCATCAGAGACGAAAGCGCCGTGGACCCGAACCGGCAGTCCGGTACCGCTGGCCATGTAGAGCATGTCGCCCATGCCGAGCAGCGCCTCTGCGCCCATCTGGTCGAGGATGGTGCGGCTGTCGATCTTGCTCGAGACCTGGAAGGCGATGCGCGTCGGGATGTTGGCCTTGATCAGGCCGGTGATCACGTCCACGCTGGGCCGCTGGGTCGCCAGGATCAGGTGGATGCCGGCGGCGCGCGCCTTCTGGGCCAGGCGGGCAATCAGTTCTTCGATCTTCTTGCCCACCACCATCATCAGGTCGGCCAGCTCATCGATGACCACCACGATGTGCGGCTCGCGCTTGAGCGGCTCCGGATCGTCCGGAGTCAGGCTGAAGGGGTTGTAGATGAATTCACCCCTGGCCTTGGCGTCGTCGATCTTGGTGTTGTAGCCCGCGAGGTTGCGCACGCCCAGCTTGCTCATCAGCTTGTAGCGACGCTCCATTTCGGCGACGCACCAGTTCAGCCCGTGCGCCGCTTGCCGCATGTCGGTGACGACCGGAGCCAACAGGTGGGGAATGCCTTCGTAGACCGACATTTCCAGCATCTTCGGGTCGATCATCAGCAGCCGGACGTCATTCGCCTCAGCCTTGTAGAGCAGCGACAGGATCATCGCGTTGATGCCCACCGACTTGCCCGAACCCGTCGTGCCGGCCACCAGCACGTGCGGCATCTTGGCCAGATCAGCCACCACCGGGTTGCCGACGATGTCCTTGCCCAGCCCCATGGTGAGCATGGACTTGGCTTCGTTGTAGACCTGCGAGCCGAGGATTTCCGACAGCCGAATCGATTGGCGCTTGGCGTTGGGCAGCTCCAGCGCCATGTAGTTCTTGCCCGGGATGGTCTCGATCACGCGGATGGAAACGAGCGACAACGAGCGCGCCAGGTCCTTGGCGAGGTTGACCACCTGCGAGCCCTTCACGCCAGTGGCAGGCTCGATTTCGTAGCGCGTGATGACCGGGCCCGGCGAGGCCAGCACCACCCGCACTTCGACGCCGAAGTCCTTGAGCTTCTTCTCGATCAGGCGGCTGGTCATTTCCAGCGTGTCGGACGACACGGTTTCCTGGCGGCCCGGCGCCGCGTCGAGCAAGTCGACCTGCGGCAGCTTGCTGTCCGGCAGTTCGCGGAAGAGCGGCTTCTGGCGTTCCTTGACCACGCGGTCGCTCTTGGGCACTTCGGTCATCGCGGGCTCGATCTGAACCGGCGGCGCTGCGGGGCGCCGCTTTGCCGTGGGCTCGACGCGCAACTCTTCGTCCGGCGACTCGAGCACTTGGCTTTCGCGATCCCCGAGGATGGACTCTTCTTCCAGTGCACGTTCGCGCGCGGCTTGCTTGCCCAGGGCGATGTCCTGCGCCAGTTCGCGCTTTTCGCGACGTCGCTCGAACAACGAGTAAAGCCGCGAGCCGATCCGCTCGGCGATGTGGGCCCAGGAAAAGCGAAAGACCAGGGCCGAGCCGATCACGCCGGCGGCAATGGCGACCAGCGCGGAGCCGGTGAATCCCAGCCAGCGGACGCTGGCCGGCCCTACCAGATAGCCCAGCACGCCACCGCCATGCCCCGGCAGATGCGACTCGAGCCGGTACAGGCGCGACCATTCGAGCACGACGCTGGCGCACAGCAGCAAGATCAGGCCGCCCCAGAATGCCAGTCGACTGCGATTGAAGCGTCCCGTGGTGGCCGATGGCTGGCCATCGCCGCTGCCCGAGCCTTCTGCGCCGCGCAGCCAACCGGCCAGGGAAGCGAGCCAAACCCGCCAGCCCGCCGCCAGACACCACCAAACCGAATACCCGGCAAGAAAGTAACTGCCATCGGCCAGCCAGGCACCCAGGCGGCCCGCCCAGTTCTTGACTTCGCCACCGCTGCCCGAGGTGGACCACGCGGAATCCGACGGCGTGTAGCTGAGCATGGCCATCAGCCAGAACAGCAGCAGCACGAAGCTGACGATCAGCGTGATCTCATGAGCGAAGCGCAAGGCGCGCGAGCGGACAGGCTGCGCGGCGTTGGCGGAATTGAGTGTGTTCAGCGAATAGGACAAGTCAGGCCTCCCGCCGGACGGGGCCGGCAGGCGAGCGGCCCCATGGAGGGCGGCAAATACACAAAACGGGCAGCGTTGAATTCATTGGGGCGACGGCAACACGCCACCGAGGCGGCACAACAGAGCCCCGCCATCAGATTGAAGGGGCCCATCGAGGCTCGAAGGTCCCATTGTCACAAATTGGGCAACGCAAGGCATCGCCGACCCCGTCGCAGACGACTTGCCGTGGCGCCAGTACGTCGCAAGCAGGCAAGTCAGGCCAGCGAGGACAGGCGGTCCTTGACGATCATCGAGCCGTCCGCCTGCGTGTGAACGAAGCCCCGCTCTTCCAGGTCCTTCATGACACGGCTGACCATCTCGCGCGAGGCGCCCACCATCTTGGCCAGATCCTGGCGAGAGATCTTCTCGCGGATCTTGAGATTGCCCTGCCCATCTTCGGAGGCGAACTCGAGCAAGGAGCGGGCCACGCGGCCGTACACATCCATCAGGGCCAACGACTCGATCTTCCGATCCGCGTGGCGCAGGCGTCCCACGAGTCCCCGCAGGATGTTGTAGGGCATGGAGTTCACCTCGGGCAGGCAACGGGCGAAGCCGTCACGCCCGAGCATCAGTACGTCGGTCTGAACTTCGGTGCGCACCGTGGCGGAATGCGGCTCGTCGTCGATCAGGCTCATCTCGCCGAAGTAGTCGCCAGGCTGCAGCGTGGCCAGGATCACCTCGCGCCCCCGGTTGTCGGTGCTCATCACCCGGGCCCTGCCGGTCAGGATGATGTAGAGGGAGTCCGATTTCTTTCCCTGCTCGACGATCACCTCGGCGCGTTTGAATCGGCGCTTGACGATCGCATCGGCGATGCTGGCCGATTGCGACGCCGTCAGCGCCGAGAACAACGGCACGCGCCGCAGAAGGTCGATATTGGAAAGCATCGTCGACATTCAGATCCTCTTTTGTTGTGCGCAATCGCGGGCATCCATGGATTCCTACAATCGCGTGCATTGAAAACACCCCGGCTCCCTGCCGGAACCCGGAGCGGATACTTCGTATCCTTCAAGCTCGCTCCAAAATGTACACGCTCAGTGCGGGTATTTATCACGTATTACAGGCTTTCCCCATGTCGAACACACAACACGCCAAGGTTCTCATCCTCGGTTCCGGCCCTGCCGGCTACACGGCGGCGGTGTATGCCGCGCGCGCCAACCTCCAGCCGCTGCTCATTACCGGCATGGCTCAGGGCGGCCAGCTCATGACCACCACCGAGGTGGACAACTGGCCGGCGGACGTACATGGCGTGCAGGGACCGGATCTGATGCAGCGCTTTCTGGAGCATGCCGAGCGCTTCAAGACCCAGATCGTTTTCGACCACATCAACAAGGTCGACCTGGGCAAGCGCCCCTTCACCCTCACGGGTGACAGCGGCACCTACACCTGCGATTCGCTGATCATCGCGACAGGCGCTTCGGCAAAGTACCTCGGGCTGCCTTCCGAGCAGAACTTCATGGGCCGCGGCGTGTCGGGTTGCGCCACCTGCGACGGATTCTTCTACCGTGACCAGGAGGTCTGCGTCATCGGCGGCGGCAACACCGCCGTGGAAGAAGCGCTCTACCTGTCGAACATTGCCAGCAAGGTGACGCTCGTCCATCGTCGAGACAAGTTCCGCGCCGAGCCTATCCTGGTGGACAAGCTCAACGAAAAGGTCGCCCAGGGCAAGATCGAACTCAAGCTGCACAGCACGCTGGACCAGGTGCTCGGCGACGATTCCGGCGTCACCGGCGTGCAAATCAAGAACATGCAGTCCGGTGCGACTGAAAAGATCGAACTGAAGGGATGCTTCATCGCGATCGGCCACCAGCCCAATACCGAGATCTTCCAGGGACAGTTGGAGATGAAGGACGGTTACATCCTGACGAAATCTGGTCTGCAGGGGTTCGCGACGATGACCAGCATTCCCGGCGTGTTCGCTGCTGGCGACGTGCAAGATCATGTCTACCGCCAAGCCATCACCAGCGCCGGTACCGGCTGCATGGCGGCGCTCGACGCCCAGCGCTTCCTCGAGCAGGAGTAACGCCACCCGCCGATTCGCCGCGCCAGCGAGCTTCGGGCTATAATGCTTGGCTTTGCTGCAATTTGGCGACCTTCCTTGGGAGTTCGTTGATCGAAGGGCGGCATTGATGGGGAACCCGCCACCCCGGCTCAATTTGGCGAGGTCAAGCTGCAACCCACCGGCCGCCTTCAATGCGAATCAGCGCCCGGTGCCAGCTGTTCTAAGGAAAGAGTGTCCACATGGCACGCGTATGTGAAGTCACGGGCAAAGGCCCGATGGTCGGGAACAACGTCTCCCACGCCAACAACAAGACAAAGCGCCGGTTCATGCCGAACCTGCAATACCGCCGTTTCTGGGTCGAAAGCGAAAACCGCTGGGTGCGCCTGCGCGTTTCGAGCGCAGCCCTGCGCCTGATCGACAAGAATGGCATCGACGCCGTGCTCGCCGACCTGCGTGCGCGCGGCCAAGCCTGACCACGACTAGTTAAGGAGCGCAACCATGGCCACGAGCAAAGGCGGACGCGAAAAGATCAAGCTGGAATCCACTGCGGGTACCGGCCACTTCTACACGACCAGCAAGAACAAGAAGACGATGCCTGAAAAGATGTCGATCATGAAGTTCGACCCGAAGGCACGCAAGCACGTCGAATACAAGGAAATCAAGCTGAAGTAATTCGGCGCTTGTCTGGCGCGCAGCGTCAGGCTTCGACAAGCAAGCTCAAAAGCCCGTCAAGGTCCTCGGACCTGACGGGCTTTTTTCATGGACGCGAGCGTGGCACGTGTTGGCGCAAGCAATGATGCCGATGGTCGGGCAGCGCCCTTGCATAGGCCGATGTGTATGGGAGTTCACCCCTCGCCCTTCAGGAAAAAGAAAAGCCGCCCGAGGGCGGCTCTGTTTCGTGTCGCGGCAAGTTGCCTTGGTGCCGTCCAATCAGGCCATGCGTGCGGAGCGAAGGCGAACCGAGAACTCCTGCAAGGCCGCGATGCCGCTGGCTTCGGCGCGATGGCACCACGCCGCCAAGTCGGCCGCCAGTTGCTCGCGCGATTGGGAGGTATTGAGCCACATCTGACGAAGCTCTTCACGCATGGTGAACATCTTGTCGAGCACGGGGTGGGCCGCCCGCGCCTCCACCAGGGTTTGGCGAGCAGCAGCCGGAACCTTGTCGTCGTCGCGATGCAACCAGCGCTTGGCACCCTGCAACAGCGAAAGATCGGCACCCTTGGACTTGAGTTGCTCGATTTCAGCCTTGCAGGCGTGCCGCATTCCACGAGCGTAGCGGGCCATCACCTCGTAGCGATTGGCGATCACGGCTTCGAGCGTCTTCTCGTCCGGCACGGGCTGGATCGCGCCAAGCTGAAGCTTTGGCGGCACCTTCTTGACCTTGGCCCAGCCCAGCATCTCGAAAACGCGGATGTAGACCCAGCCGATATCGAACTCGTACTTCTTGACCGAGAACTTGGCCGATGTGGGATAGGTGTGGTGGTTGTTGTGAAGTTCTTCGCCGCCGATGATCAGGCCCCAGGGCGAAATGTTGGTGCTGGCGTCGGGCGCCTCGAAATTGCGATAACCCCAATAGTGGCCGATCCCGTTGATGATGCCGGCGGCGGTGATGGGAATCCAAAGCATTTGCACAGCCCAAACCGTCAGGCCCAATGCGCCGAACAGTGCCACGTTCAGAATCAGCATGAGGCCCACGCCCTGCCAGCTGTAGCGGCTGTAGAGGTTTCGCTCGATCCAGTCGTTGGGCACGCCATGGCTGAACTTGGCGATGGTCTCGGCGTTCTTGGCTTCCGCGCGATACAGCTCTGCACCGCGCCAAAGCACGGTGTCGATGCCGCGGGTCTGCGGGCTGTGCGGGTCGTCCTCGGTTTCGCACTTGGCGTGGTGCTTGCGATGGATGGCCACCCATTCACGAGTCACCATTCCGGTACCGATCCACAGCCAGAATCGGAAGAAATGCGACGGAATGGGCCCCAGATCCATGGCACGGTGTGCCTGGGTCCGGTGCAGGAAGATGGTAACGGCGGCAATGGTGATGTGCGTGGTGAAGAGCGTGTAGAGCACGATCTCCCACCAGCTCAAGTTCCAAAGGCCATTTGCCAGCCAGTCGACGGCCGAATTCAGGACCGCGGAATCAGGGAAAAACAACTTGGGTTCTCCATGGCCGCACAAAACGACGGCCTGTTCGTTCAAAGGCGTATTTTACCGGCCCACCTCATCAAAACCCTTGATTTTCCTTAAGGTTTTCAAGGATCTAGGTCTAAATCTGACCGATTAGGACAATTGGGGTCAACTAGCGACGTTTCCAGACAGCCGCAAAAAAACCATCCGTGTCGTGTTGATGCGGCCACAGGCGCAGATAGCGCTGGCCAGAATCGCCACCGCTGGCGAGGCCGGTAGCGCCTTCCACCTTGAGGCCCGCAAGGATTTCACCCGCATCGGCCGGCTCGAAATCCGGATGCGCCGAACCAAAGGCCTCGGCCACTGCTTCGTTCTCCTGCGCAAGGATGCTGCAGGTGGCGTAAACCAAGCGCCCGCCCGGCTTGACCAGGCGAGCCGCCGATTGAAGGATCGCCGCCTGCTTGGCCGTCAATTCCTCGATGGCCTGGGGGGACTGGCGCCATTTCAAGTCAGGATTGCGCCGCAGCGTCCCCAGGCCCGAGCAGGGAGCGTCCACCAGCACCCGGTCGATCTTTCCAGCCAGGCGCTTGACGCGCTCATCTCGCTCATGCGCAATGGCGGCGGGGTGCACGTTCGACAGACCGCTGCGCGCGAGCCGAGGCTTGAGGGCATCCAGGCGATGTGCTGAGACGTCGAATGCATAGAGGCGGCCCGTGTTGCGCATCGTGGCGCCGATGGCCAGGGTCTTGCCGCCGGCGCCTGCACAGAAGTCCACCACCATCTCGCCGCGCTTGGCGTCCAGCAGAAGCGCCAGCAGTTGGGAACCCTCGTCCTGCACCTCGATGGCGCCTCTTGAAAAAGCATCCAGTCGCGTAAGGGCCGGTTTGCCGTCGACCCGTAGCCCCCAGGGCGAATGAGGAGTCGGGACGGACTTGATGCCCGCCAATTCCAACTCCTTGCGCACGTCGGCACGCTTGTCGGCCAGCGCATTGATCCGCAGGTCCAAAGGTGCGGGCCGGAGAAGGGATTCGGCCAGGGGCCAGAACTGGGCCCCGAGCTGCTCCCGCAAAGGGCCCGCCAGCCATTCGGGCAGGTTGTGCCGGTGCCGCTCCATCAGGTCGCTGGCCGGAACCGAGTCGCAGGCGGCAAGCCAGGCGGCCTCGGTGTCGGTCAGCGCGCTTCGCAGGAAGTCGCGGGGACCGTGAAAGCCGAGGATCGCCAGCCGACGCTCGCGCGGGCCCGATCCGGATGCAGCCAAGTGCTCGAACTGCAATTTGCGACGCAGCACGTTGTAGGTCGTCTCTGCCAGCGTTGCTCGCTCGCGCTGGCCGAGTGAACGGTTCTCCCGAAAATGTCGAGAAACGATGGCGTCGGCGGGATGGTCAAGACGCAAGACGCGGCCGACGAGTTCCGCCGTCGCGTCCAACAAAGCTCTGGGATGCATTCCCCGATTGTCCCATCCGTGCGCTCGGCAGCGAGGGACCCGCGCAAAATCAGCGGGCGCTGCGTTGCCAGAACGGATGCTTCACATGACGTTCGATGTCCTGGGCCGTGGGCGAATTTCCAGCCCACAGGACAAGCGCGACGCCCGGAAGACTCAAAGTCTGCTCGAGGTGACGGCACAGCGAATATCGCTCGTCGTCGGCGAGCGTGGGCAGGTCCAGAAAAAGGATATACGCCCGGCGCCAGGGAAACTCATGCAGGTTCTTGCGGACCAGCCACGCCCGGGCGACCGGTTGGCAGCGCGCCAGGTCGACTCGCAGCTCTCCCGCCTCGAAATCGCTCAAGTCGTGGTGGGCAATCTGGCTGAAGAAGGGCGTATCGGTCAGCTCGTCCCACGCGCGCCGCTCAGCTTCTTCGGCGTCTCTGAGACGACCACGCCACAGCTTCAGAGCGACCTCGTCATGCGGCCCGGACTCAGGATTTTCCAGAAGCTCCACCGCCGATTTCGCTGCCCACCACCGGCTTCCGGAACCGGCCTCATGCAGACGCTCCAGAACAGGCAGGCGTGAGGCGCGATCCAGCGGAGGCAGCATCTGCACGTAGCCGCGCAGCGCGCCGGTGTGCTCCGGCGTGAGTGCCAGGGCGCGCTCGTAACGATCGCGAACGTCCGCGTTCACGTCGAGGTGACGCTGCAGATCCGCCCATTCGACCATCTCGTCCGCGTTGTTTCGACCTTGGCTTTCGGCCAGTGCCTGAACGCGCTCTCGGACCCTGGCCAAGTGCTGGGAATGCTGGCGCCAGTCGCTCGCGTGCTCCGTGCACCACTGGCGGTCGAAGTGCTTGATCCACCTCTCCCCCTTGTCGGCAAACATATGGAGCGCAGGCTTGACCGACCACTCGGGCAAGCCTGCTTTTTCCTCGAAGGCCTCCAGGCGGTCCCGCAGGACCGGATGCGTGTCGTCGACGTCGCTCACCTGGCGAAGGGCCTTGCGCAGCGCGTCTCGGGCGAAAGCGGCTTCCGGCGCCGCGCGCAGTTGAACCAGCAGCCCGGCAAAGGGCCCCACTGGTTCAGGCTCGTTGGCGGCGCGAGCCCAATGCGTCGCCCAGAACTGTTCCGAATACCAGTGCCCCTTGACCGCAATCTCTGTCAGCGCAGCCGCGGCAACTCCCGTTCCAAGAAGACGAGCTGAAACGCGGTCCGCCTCATATTCGTCCTGACGTGCCAATGCGAAGGTCTTGGCCGCAAATCTTGGGAAGTACCAGGTAAAGAATGCGCGTGATGCCAGCGCCATGACGCCTTCGCTGCGCTGAAGGCTTTCGTCCAGCTTGAGCCAGGAAAGGCGCGTGCGATAGATCCATGCGCTCAGCCGGCCATGGTTGCCGCGCAGGTGGCCGTACTCGTGAGCCAAGACCGACAGAAGTCGCCGACGATCGAGCGCCATCAACAGCGGCAAGCCGATATTCAGGTGATTGACCGCGCCTCCCAGGAACCCGAAGCGCGGCACCTGGCGGATGCTGGCATTGAAGTCATTGTCAAGATAGACGTGATGCACCGGCGGGCCATCGATGCGTTCGCGGATGCGGTCCAAGGCCTCAAACAAGCGCGGGGCGTCTTCTCGCTTGAGCGGCACCCCTTCCGGCGGATCAAAACGCACCCACAGCGCACGCAATGTCGCCCAAAGCAGGCCGAGGGCAAACACTGCCGCCCATCCGCGCGCGAAACTGAAGCGGGCCGAGCCCATCGGCATCGCCACCCACGCAAGCACGCCGAGGGCCAACGCCAAGCAGGAAATCACCCATGCGTAACCGAGCGCCGCAAACAGGGCGACGCCACGGCGATAGCGAGCGCTGTCATCGGCGCTGTCGTGCTCACTCAGGCGTACGAGGTGAACGAAGTCGGCACGGTCCAAGCAATACCTCGGAAAAGAGATGCCGAAATGTTAACGGGACTAATACAAACTGTTACTGAGCCAGGAGACTTCAACCCTCTTTCCGTGAACGAGTTTGTAGCGCCAAAGCCTCAACGCGCCATGCTTGCCAAATAGTTCTCGATGGCTCGCGGGTACAGACTGTGTTCCTGTGACAGGACGCGGGCAGCCAACTCTTGCGCGTCGTCGCCTGGAAGGATCGGGACCACGGCCTGGGCAAGGATCGGACCATGGTCGAGCTCAGCCGTGACCTGATGCACCGTGGCACCAGCAACACGGCATCCCGCCTCGATCGCCCGGCGGTGCGTGTCCAGCCCTGGAAAGGCGGGAAGCAGCGACGGATGGATGTTCAACAGGCGCCCTTCGTAGCGCGACACGAATCCGGGCGTCAGGATGCGCATGAATCCCGCCAGCACGACCAGGGCGGGCGAATAGCCATCGATGACGCCGGCCAGCGCTTCGTCGAACGATTCGCGGGACTCGAAGTCGCGGTGCGAAACCACCGCGGTACTCACCCCATGTTCGCGCGCCAAGGCCAGGCCGCCTGCGTCGGCCTTGTTGCTGATAACCGCCGCAACGCGCGCACCGAATCTGCGCTCCCAGTTGCCGCAGCGGGAGGCATTGACGACGGCCATCATGTTGGAGCCGGCGCCCGAGATCAGGATCACAATGTTCTGGTTCATTCCGGCCGGGATTATCCTGGGTGTCACCGGGCTGACTCGAGCACGCGAACGAGCGTGCTAAAAAAACGGATTCACTGGAGACGTCCTCATGGATTTGGCCTTTACCCCTGAAGAACAGAAGTTCCGAGAAGAAGTCCGCGCCTGGGTTGCGGAAAACCTTCCCAAAGAGATCTCCCACAAGGTCCACAACGCGCTCGAACTGACGCGCGACGACCTCCAGAACTGGGCCAAGATCCTGGGCAAGAAGGGTTGGCTGGGCTACGGCTGGCCCAAGCAGTTCGGCGGCCCGGGCTGGACCGCTGTGCAAAAGCACTTGTTCGAGGAAGAGACTGCGCTGGCCGGCGCGCCGCGCATCATCCCCTTCGGCCCCGTGATGGTGGCGCCTGTGATCATGGCCTTCGGCAACGCCGAGCAGCACAAGCGGTTCCTGCCGGGCATTGCCAGCGGTGAAGTCTGGTGGAGCCAGGGCTACAGCGAGCCAGGCTCGGGCTCGGACCTGGCATCGCTTCGCACCCGTGCCGAACGCAAAGGCGACAAGTACATCATCAACGGCCAGAAGACCTGGACCACCCTTGGTCAATATGGCGACTGGATGTTCAACCTGGTGCGCACCAGCACCGAGGGCAAGCCTCAGACCGGCATCAGCTTCATCGTTCTGGACATGAAGTCGCCCGGCGTGACCGTGCGCCCCATCAAGTTGATGGACGGCGGTTTCGAAGTCAACGATGTGTTCTTCGACAACGTCGAGGTCCCGGTCGAGAACCTGATCGGCGAAGAGAACAAGGGTTGGACCTACGCCAAGCACCTGCTCTCGCACGAGCGCACCAACATCGCAGACGTCAACCGCGCCAAGCGCGAACTGGAGCGCCTCAAGCGCATCGCCAGGCAGGAAGGCGTCATGGACGACGCGCGTTTTCGCGACGAGATTGCCAAGCTCGAGGTCGACGTCGTCGCGCTTGAAATGCTCGTTCTGCGGGTGCTCTCGGCCGAAAAATCCGGCAAGAACCCACTGGACATCGCCGGCCTGCTAAAGATTCGCGGCAGCGAGATCCAGCAGCGCTATTCGGAACTGATGATGCTGGCCGGCGGCCCCTACTCGCTGCCGCTCATCCGCGAGGCCATGGAAGCCGGCTGGCAGGGCGATTTCCCTGGCGGCCATCCCAACCTGGCGCCGCTGGCATCCACGTACTTCAACATGCGCAAGACCACCATCTACGGTGGATCCAACGAAGTGCAGCGCAACATCGTCGCGCAAACCGTCTTGGGCTGAGAAGGAGACAACAAATGGATTTCGATTTTTCCGACGACCAACAGCAACTGCGCGACGCCGTCGCCAAGTGGGTTGAAAAGGGTTACGACTTCGAACGCCGCCGCCGCATCGAGGCCGAGGGCGGTTTCTCTCGCGAAGCGTGGGACGAGCTGTCCGAATTGGGCCTGGGTGGGCTGTTCATTCCCGAAGACGAAGGCGGTCTGGGCATGGGCGCCGTCGAAGGCATGGTGGTCATGGAAGAGCTGGGCCGCGGCATCGTGCTCGAGCCGCTTGTCCAAAGCCTGATCGCCGGCGCCGTGCTGGCAGGTCATGCGGACGAAGACACCAAGGACAACTGGCTGCCCCGCATTGCTGGCGGTCAGGCCATCGTCGTGCTGGCCCATCAGGAGCGCAAGGCACGCTATCGCCTCGACGTCTGCGCCGCCGTCGCCAAAAAATCTGGCGACGGCTGGACCGTGACGGGCACGAAGAGCCTCGTTCCGGTGGGCGATCAAGCCGACGCCTTTCTGGTCCCGGCGCAGGCAGATGGCCGCATCGCCATGTTCCTGGTGGAACGCGCCGCCAGCGGGGTAGCGGCACGTGGCTACGGCACACAGGACGGCAGCCGCGCCGCCGAGGTCGTGTTCGACAACGCCTCCGCCACCTTGCTCGCCCAGGAAGGCCTGCCCGTGCTGGAGCATGCCGTGGACATCGGCATCGCCGCCACATGCGCGGAGGCAGTGGGCGTGATGGAGAAGATGCTGGCCGTCACGGTGGAGTATCTGAATACCCGCAAGCAGTTTGGCGTTCTCATCGGCACCTTCCAGGCGCTGCGCCACCGGGTCGCCGACATGAAGATGCAGTTGGAGCTGGCACGCTCCATGAGCTACTACGCCAACCTCAAGCTCAACGCGCCGGCCGCCGAGCGGCGCCAGGCCATGGCCCGCGCCAAGTATCAGTTGGGTCAATCGATGCGCTTCATCAGCCAGCAAGCCGTGCAGCTTCACGGCGGTATCGGCGTCACGGACGAGTACATCGCCAGCCACTACTTCCGAAAGCTCACGCAGCTGGAAATGACCTTTGGCGATTCGCTCCATCACCTGGGCGAAGTCTCCTCGCGCATGCAGGACACCGCAGGCGTATTCGCCTGATTGAGCCTGCGTGACTGCCCCGGCGCCGCCGCGCGCCGAGGGCATTGCCGCCCGACCAGCATGGCGGCGCTCCCGCACTTGTCGACCGTGCCAGAATGGCCGCGCCTTTCGCCCGCCAAAGGGTAGAAGGCGATTCAACGAGAGACAAAAAAAGGGAGCGCAACATGACGCAAGAGATCGTCAAACTCGACATCGCCCAGACGCTGGCCATTGCGGCCGTACTGCTGTTATTGGGCGAATTCATCAAGAAGCGCGTGGCCGTGCTGGAGCGCTTCTTCATCCCGGGCCCTGTGATCGGGGGGCTGGTGTTCTCACTGGTGGCCCTCGCGGGTCATCAGTCCGGAAGTTTCGAATTCACCTTCAACGCCGACATCCGCAACCTGCTGATGATGGTGTTCTTCACCACCATCGGCTTTTCGGCCAGCTTCGAGCTGCTCAAGAAGGGTGGCATCGGCGTTGTGCTGTTCCTGGTCTGCGCCACGTTGCTGGTGGTGCTTCAAAACGGCATGGGTGTGGCGCTGGCTTCGGCACTGGGTGTCCATCCGCTTCTAGGCCTTGCGGCTGGCTCAGTGTCGCTGACCGGAGGCCACGGCACCTCTGCTGCCTTCGGCCCGATCCTTGAACAGGCTGGCGCCACCGCCGCATTGCCCGCTGCGATTGCTGCCTCGACCTGGGGGTTGGTCACCGGCTGCCTCATCGGCGGACCGGTCGGCACCATGCTGCTACGCCGTCGGGGCGTGCGCTTTCAGGCTGGGTCACCGGACGCCGACTTCTACGAGAAAGACCTCTCCACCGCCCGCGAGACCAAGGTGACCGACCAGCGCACCGTCATGCAGGCGGTGATGCTGATCGTCTTCGCCATGGGTGCAGGCTCGTTCTTCGGGCCGTTCGTCAAGCAGTTCGGCATCACCCTGCCCGCCTACATCGGCCCCATGCTCGTGGCAGCCGTGCTGCGCAACATCATCGACTGGCGCAACCTCACGCTGCCCGTCAAGCAGATCGAAGTGACGGGCAACATCTCGCTCTCGTTCTTCCTGTGCATGGCGCTCATGTCCATGAAGCTGTGGGAACTGGCGGATATCGCCGGACCGCTGCTGATCATTCTCCTGGTCCAGACGACGATCATGGGGCTGTACGCCTATTTCGTGACCTTCAACCTGATGGGGCGCGACTATGACGCCGCCGTGCTGGCAGCCGGCCACTGCGGATTCGGGCTAGGTGCGACGCCCAATGCCATGGCCAACATGGAAGCCTTCACCGCACGCAATGGCGCCTCGGTCAAGGCCTTCTTCGTGCTGCCCATGGTCGGCGCGCTGTTCATCGACTTCGTGAACGCCACCATCATCACCGGCTTCGTGGGCTACTTCCACTGACACCAACGGCTCTGCTGGATCGGGAGCAGCACCCCGGTCTGGCACCGGATCGTCGCTAGTGCCGCAAGCGGGACGACTTCGGCAGGCCGCGGCTCAGGAACTCCATCTGATCGGCCAGGATGCGCCGATTGCGCAAGATGAAGTCTTCCCACAGTGTCGGCACATACGGCGTGTAGATCAGCGACATGCCGGCCTGCTCGGGCGTGCGATTCGCCTTGCGGTGGTTGCAAGCGCGGCACGCAGTGACCACGTTCATCCAGGTGTCGACGCCGTTTTGCGCGTAAGGCCGAATGTGCTCGCGCGTGAGGTCTTCGTCGGCGAAATGACCGCCGCAATAGGCGCAGATGTTGCGGTCGCGGGCGAACAGCTTGCTGTTCGTGAGGCCGGGGCGCATCTCGAACGGATTGATCTTGGGCACGCCCTTGGTGCCGATGATGCTGTTGATGGCGATCTGCGACTGCTGCCCGGTGGCAGCATTGTGCCCACCGCGGAATACGGCGACCTGCGCACCGACCTCCCAGCGCACTTCTTCCGCCGCGTAGTGAATCACCGCTTGTTCAAGCGAAATCCAGGATTGCGGCAGCCCTTGGGCCGACAGCTTCAACACCTTCACCACCAACGCCTCCTTCTCGATGGACGAGAGAAAAGGGAGAACAGTCAAAACGTTTCGTCGCAACGCGTCACAATATTACCCCGCTTTCATGACAACTCGCCTGCAATCGACCATCACCCTTGCTTGGCGTGCTATCAAAACCATAACTGCCGATGCAGATCTTCAGAGGATTTCGCCACCCCGGTGTCGCCAAGGCTTGCGCCTTGACCATCGGCAATTTCGACGGCGTACACCGCGGCCATCAGGCCATGCTGGGGCTGCTTGCCAATGAGGCTCGGCAACGCGGCGTGGCGAGCTGCGTGCTCACCTTCGAGCCCCATCCGCGCGACTACTTCGCCCAGATCATGCGAAAGCCTGAGCTGGCACCGGCGCGCATCGGCACACTGCGCGACAAGCTCAGCGAACTTGCGGCCTCCGGCGTTGCCCAGACCGTGGTTCTGCCCTTCGACGCGCGGCTGGCCTCGCTCTCGCCCGACGCGTTCATCCAGGACGTGCTGGTCGACGGCCTGGGCGCACGCTATGTCCTGGTGGGGGACGATTTCCGCTTCGGTGCCAAGCGGGCGGGCGACTACGCCATGCTGGACCAGGCCGGCGAGCGCCTCGGCTTCGACGTGGCCCGGATGATGAGCTACGAGGTGCATGGTCGCCGCGTCTCCAGTTCCGCAGTGCGCGAAGCCCTGGCCGCTGGCGACATGGCGCTTGCCCAGACCCTGCTCGGAAGACCCTATGCGATCTCCGGCCACGTCGTTCACGGACGCAAGCTCGGGCGCGCACTGGGGGCCAGTACGCCGGGCGGACTGGACGGATTTCGCACCCTCAACATGCGCTTCAAACACTGGAAGCCAGCCGCCAGCGGCATCTTCGCCGTGCTGGTTCACGGGCTTTCGGACGAACCGCTGCCCGGCGTTGCGAATCTGGGCGTCCGTCCTTCGCTCGACGCGAACGATGTCAATGGCGGCCGGGTGCTTCTTGAGACGCATTGCCTCGAGTGGCCGGCGCATCTGGGCGACGAGGGGGCCTACGGTAAAATTGCCCGCGTGGAACTCCTGCACAAACTGCACGACGAGCTGCGCTACACCAGCCTCGAGGCCTTGACGGCCGGCATCGCGAAGGATCGCGACGACGCGCGTGCGTTCTTCGCGTCCACGCATCGGCAGACCACCCGCGACCGAATTTGAGCGGCGGACGGTCTCCCTAGGCACCCGCTGGGCACACCGCCCCCGCCTGCCGAGCGAGTCTCTCCGCCGTTAGTCCCGACCAGCCCGAGTGCGCCATACGCGACAGCGTCGGCGGCTCGCCAAACGACCCCTGGCCCGCCAACTTACCGGCGGCGCCGCTCCGGCCCACCGGATGCCATCTTCGAACGAACCATCATGGCCGAAACTCCTGACGACGCGACCACCGACTACCGCGCCACGCTGAACCTGCCGGACACGCCCTTCCCGATGCGCGGTGACCTGCCCAAGCGTGAGCCGGGCTGGGTCAAGCAATGGAACGACGAAGGGCGTTACCAACGCCTGCGCGACGCGCGAATCGGCGCGCCCAAGTTCATCCTGCATGACGGACCGCCGTATGCCAACGGCCAGATCCACATGGGCCACGCGGTGAACAAGATCCTCAAGGACATGATCACCAAGGCGCGCCAACTCGAGGGCTTCGACGCCCTCTACGTGCCCGGCTGGGACTGCCACGGCCTTCCCATCGAGAACGCCATCGAGAAAAAGCATGGCCGCAACCTGAGCCGCGACGAAATGCAGGCCAAGAGCCGCGCCTATGCCACGGAGCAGATCGCCCAGCAGATGGTCGACTTCCAGCGCCTGGGCGTGCTGGGCGAGTGGACGCACCCCTACAAGACGATGGACTTCGCCAACGAAGCGGGCGAGATCCGCGCCTTCAAGCGCGTGATCGAGCGCGGCTTCGTCTACCGCGGTCTCAAGCCCGTGTACTGGTGCTTCGACTGCGGCTCGTCGCTGGCCGAGTTCGAGATCGAATACGCCGACAAGAAGAGCCAGACGCTGGATGTTGCCTTCAAGGCGCATGACCCTGCCGCCCTGGCGGCGGCCTTCGGCCTGCCGTCCCTTGCCAAGGACGCGTTTGTCGTCATCTGGACCACCACGGCTTGGACGATCCCGGCCAACCAGGCGCTCAACCTCAACCCCGAGCTCGAATACGCCCTCGTCGACACCGAACGCGGATTGTTGGTGATCGCGGCTTCGCTGGTCGAGATGTGCATGAACCGATGGGCGCTGGACGGCAAGGTGCTCGCCACGGTCAAAGGCGAAAAGCTGGGCGGCCTCGAGTTCGAGCATCCGCTGTACGACGTGGATGCCGGCTACCGCCGACTGTCGCCGGTCTATCTGGCCGACTACGCCACCGCCGACGACGGTACCGGCATCGTCCATTCCTCGCCCGCCTACGGCCTGGAGGATTTCAATTCCTGCATCGCGCACGGACTGTCCTACGACGAGATCCTCAACCCTGTGCAGGGCAACGGCAGCTACGCGGCAGACTTCCCGCTGTTCGGTGGCCAGAGTATCTGGAAGGCGGTGCCGGTCATCATTCAGGCGCTGCGCGATGCCGATCGGCTGATCGGCACCGAGGTCATCACGCACAGCTACCCGCACTGCTGGCGCCACAAGACGCCCGTCATCTACCGCGCCGCGGCGCAGTGGTTCATCCGCATGGACGAAGGCGAAGGCGTCTTCACCAAGCCCGGCGACAAGCCCGCGCAAACGCTGCGTCAGCTCGCGCTCGCCGCCATCGAGCAGACCGGCTTCTACCCGGAAAACGGCAAGGCCCGCCTGCACGACATGATCGCCAACCGACCCGATTGGTGCATCTCGCGCCAGCGGAGCTGGGGCGTGCCGATCCCGTTCTTCCTGCACAAGGATTCGGGCGAGTTGCACCCGCGGACGATGGAGATCCTCGACCAGGCGGCCGCGATCGTCGAACAAGGCGGCATCGAGGCCTGGAGCCGCGTGACCACCGAAGAAATCCTGGGCGCGGAGGATGCGCCCAACTACACCAAGAGCACCGACATCCTGGAGGTGTGGTTCGATTCCGGCTCCACCTTCTTCCATGTGCTGCGCGGCACCCATCCGAACGTTCACCACGAAAGCGGCCCCGAGGCCGACCTGTACCTCGAAGGCCATGACCAGCACCGCGGCTGGTTCCACTCCTCGCTGCTGCTGGCATGCGCCCTGGAGGGTCGCGCGCCCTACCGCGGCCTGCTCACGCACGGGTTCACGGTGGACAGCCAGGGCCGCAAAATGAGCAAGTCGCTGGGCAATGGCATCGATCCCCAGGAAGTCAGCAAGAAGCTGGGGGCCGAGATCATCCGCCTTTGGGTGGCCGCGAGCGACTATTCAGGCGACATCGCTGGCGACGACAAGATCCTGGCGCGCGTGGTCGATGCCTATCGCCGCATCCGCAACACGCTGCGCTTTCTGCTGGCCAACACCAGCGACTTCGACATCTCGCGCGACTGCGTTCCGCTGGAGGAAATGCTCGAGATCGACCGCTACGCGCTCAGCCGTGCCGCGCAGTTCCAGGCCGAGATCCTGGCCCACTACAAGGTCTACGAGTTCCACCCGGTGGTGGCCAAGCTTCAGGTCTATTGCAGCGAGGACCTGGGCGCTTTCTACCTCGACATCCTGAAGGACCGCCTCTACACGACGGCGGCCGGCTCGAAGGCACGCCGCAGCGCGCAGACCGCGCTGTGGCACATCACTCAGGCCATGCTTCGGTGGATGGCGCCCTTCCTGAGCTTTACCGCCGAAGAAGCCTGGGGCATCTGCGCGCCGGAGGCGAGCCGCGGGCAGTCGATCTTCGCCGAAACCTACCTCGACCTGGGCAATCCCGACGATGCCCTTTTGTCCAAGTGGGGCCGCATTCGCGAACTGCGCGACCTGGTCAACAAGGAAGTGGAAAACCTGCGCGCCGACGGCAAGCTCGGTTCGTCGCTTCAGTCCAATGTCCGCCTCACGGCCGGCGAGAGCGACTTCGCCTTGCTCTCCACCCTGGGCGAAGACCTCAAGTTCGTGCTGCTGACCTCGGTGGCCGAGTTGACGGCCGGTTCGCAATTCGAGGTCGACGTCAGGCCCAGCGCAGCCCTCAAGTGCGAACGCTGCTGGCACTGGCGCGACGACGTCGGCCATGACGTCGAGCGGCCGACCTTGTGCGGCCGCTGCACCACCAACCTCTACGGCGCCGGCGAAGTGCGCACCGTCGCATGAGCGCCGCCCCCGCAGCGAACCGGACGCCCGGCGGCAGCGTCTGGCCGTGGCTGATCCTTGCCCTGGTCATCATCGTCGCCGATCAATGGACGAAGGCACTGATCCTGGCCAACTACCAGTACGGCGACCAGACGTTCATCACCAGCTTCTTCAACATCGTGCGGGCCCACAACACGGGCGCCGCCTTCTCGTTCCTGGCCAGCGAGTCGGGCTGGCAGCGTTGGCTGTTCACGGCCATCGGTGTGGGAGCGGCGATCTTCATCGTCTGGATGATGCATCGCTATGCCGGCCAGACGCTGTTCATGCTGGCGATGGCGTTGATCCTGGGAGGCGCCATTGGCAATGTGGTCGATCGCACCATGCACGGCTACGTGGTCGACTTCCTCGATTTTCACTGGAGCGGACGGCACTTCCCCGCCTTCAACCTGGCCGACAGCGCCATCTCCCTGGGCGCGGTGCTGCTCATCTTCGACGAGTTGCGCCGGATGCGACGCGGTAGCACTTCTTCCGCCTGAGATAGCGCAAGCCCGGGCGTATAGTTACCGGGATTCATGAAGCATTTGTTGAACTTGCTGGCAGCCATCGCGCTGCTGGTATGGGGTACCCATCTCGTCCGCACGGGAGTCATGGGCGTCTTCGGTGCCGGCCTGCGCGAGTTCCTGGCTCGCAGCATGCGCAACCGATTCACCGCTGCGCTGTCGGGCATCGGCGTGACCGCGCTGGTGCAGTCCAGCACGGCCACGTCGCTGATGACGTCTTCCTTCGTCGGCCAGGGCCTGGTGGCGCTGCCCGCTGCGCTCGCGGTCATGCGTGGCGCCGATGTGGGCACGGCGCTCATGTCGGTGCTGTTCTCGACCGATCTGTCATGGCTTTCGCCCCTGTTCATCTTCGTGGGCGTGGTGCTCTATATCTCGCAAACTGCCACGCAGGCCGGGCGAGTCGGGCGCATTCTCATCGGTCTGGGACTGATGCTGCTGGCTCTGCAACTGGTGGTCGCGGCCACGGGACCCTTGTTCGACGCGCCACCCGTGCGCGCACTGCTGGCCTCGCTCACCAGCGACGTGCTGCTCGAGATCACGCTCGGTGCCGCGTTGGCCGTGCTCGCCTATTCGAGCCTGGCCGTGGTGCTGCTGGTGGCGGCGATGGCGGTGTCGGACGTCGTGCCCTTGGACGTTGCATTGGGCCTCGTGCTCGGCGCCAACCTGGGCAGCGGCGCCTTGGCCGTGCTGACAACCGCCAAGTCAGCGGTGACGGTGCGCCGTGTGACGGTGGGCAACCTGGTGTTCAAGCTACTGGGCGTGGCGCTGGCGGCGCCCTGCATCGGCCTGTGGATCCGCTATGTGCGGCCTTATCTTCCTGCGACGCAGGTCGTGGTGCTGTTCCACCTGGCCTTCAATGTGGTGATGAGCTTGCTGTTCATCGGCCTGACCGATTGGGTCGCGCGGGCCATGACCCGCCTTCTGCCCGAGCCGACGCAACCCGCTGGCAGCCGGCGTCCGCACCACCTGGACCCGTCCGCGCTCTCGACCCCCACGCTGGCCATTTCTAATGCAGCACGCGAGGCGATGCATCAGGCGGACCTCGTGGAGACCATGCTCATCGGCCTGCTCGAAGTCATTCGCAAGGATGACCTTCGCCTTGCGGCGGAGTTGCGCAAGATGGACGACGACGTCGACCGGCTCTACTCCGACATCAAGTACTACATGACCAAGATCTCGCGCGAAGCCCTTGGCGAGGCGGAGAGCAGACGCTGGACGGACATCATCAGCTTCACCATCAACATGGAGCAGATCGGCGACATCATCGAGCGCGTCATCATCGACATCGAAGACAAGAAGATCCGGCCACACCGCAAGTTTTCCGAGGCTGGAATGGGCGAGATCACCGAGATGCATGCGCGACTGCTTGCCAACCTCCGGCTGGGCATGAGCGTGTTCCTGAACGGCAACCTGCACGACGCGCAGCGCCTGCTGGAGGAAAAGGTGCGCTTCCGGGACCTGGAGCATCACTACTCCAACACGCACCTGGAGCGCCTGTCAGAGCGCACGACATCGAGCATCGAGACCAGTTCGCTTCACATCGACCTGATCAGCGACCTCAAGCGCATCAATTCGCACATCTGCTCGATCGCGTATCCGATTCTCGACACGGTGGGCGCGCTCGCGCCGTCGAGGCTTCGCACCTCGCGGCTTGGGGACCTTCAGGGCTGAAGTCTGGCGCGCCCCGGCAGGCGCTGTGAAGTTCAGGAAATGAGCCGGGCACGCGCCACGTGCGCGGCATGGTCCTTGAGCAGGTATTCGTGATAGAGCAGCAAGGGGATGCCGCCAAAGGCCAGGCCGATCACGAAGACCAGAAGACCCATCAACGGGAAATCGGCGCGGGAGATGTCGCCGGCAGCCAGCGCCAACGCGAGCATGCTCACCCCGACGATCGTTCCCACGAGTGCACGCGAGCAACGCTCGGCGCGCAAATAGCCGTCAGGGTCAAATCGCATTCCGTCGTCTTCCGCGCCTTGGCGCTTGTTGTCTCCGATGTTCTGCATGGCCTCTCCATCATGTGAACAGGCTCCCTGCGCGATTGATATCACGCTGCTTGCATGCAGATCAACTGAGCAGCTTCCCTAATGCGGAATTGGACGGACGCTGTTGGGGCGATGAGGCCAGTGCTTCTGGCCCGCCCGATGCGCTGGATGCGCTGGATGGTTTGAACGCGCGAAAACGGTCTCGACCGCTCGCGGGGTCAGACCGTTCGAAAAGAAAGGGAAAACCGGGGGAAAAGCCTAGTCCCGGCGCCCGCGAATATTGACCCCGGTCAAGCGGGCGCGGACTCCCGGCCTTCCAGAATGCGCCACAAGGCGACTGGAGATGGGATGCGACTGGCTCAGTTCAGACCAATGCGCGCTGCGCGAGCACGCAGGGCTTCGGCACGTGCCGGATCAGTCTGCTCCAGGGCATGGGCGGCGTTGAACAGCTTGCGCATCTGCTCCACTTCGTCCAGCACCTTGCGCGGATTCATCAGCGCGCCCAGCACCACCGAGGCCTCCTTGGCAAAAGCGGCCCAGGCACCGGAAAGGCTGCTCAGGACGGCGGAATTGGTGGTCGTGTTGAGTGCGGACATGATGAAAGACTCCTCGTGTCGATGGTGTGAATGGCCTCCATTGTATCGGGTTTACCCTAATTTAGGGGTTAACCCTGGAATTCGAGACGAAAAGCCGCCAAGGATTGCCGCATTCACTGCGGCTTTCGACCGGTGCCCGCCCGAAACGGGCAGTGTTCGCGCAAACGGGATTCGCTCATGACGACCCTCATCTACACCCACGAAGCCTGCCTTGCCCATGACCCGGGCCCTCACCATCCCGAGTCGCCGGACCGCCTGCACGCGGTGCTGGCGGCCTTGAACAACCCGGACTTTGCCAACGTGCAGTGGCGCGAAGCGCCTCGCGGTACGCGGGAGCAGGTTCTGCACGTTCATTCCGAGGACTACGTCGCTACGGTCGAGGCACTGGCGCCTGTAGAGGGCTACCAGATGCTCGACGGCGGTGACACGATCATGTCGCCCGGTTCGCTCGAAGCCGTGATGCGATGCGTCGGCGCCGCCTGTGCCGCTGTCGACGCGGTGGTGGCCGGCGAAGCGCGCAATGCCTTCTGCGCCACCCGGCCATGCGGTCACCACGCCGAAGCAGGCCGCGCGATGGGCTTTTGCATCTTCAACCAGGCGGCCATTGCCGCATTCCACGCGCGCGCCGAGCACGGCCTGCGGCGTATCGCGGTCGTGGACTTCGACGTGCATCATGGCAACGGCACGCAGAACAGCTTCTACCGCGACCCGGACCTGTTCTACGGCTCCTCTCACCAGTCGCCCTTCTACCCCGGCACTGGCGCGCGCCACGAGACCGGGGTGAACCAGAACATCGTGAACATCCCGCTGGCGCTGGCCTGCGATTCGGAAGGCTTTCGCGCTCGCATGCGCGACGAGATGCTGCCCGCGCTGCGACGATTTGCGCCGGAACTGCTGATCATCTCGGCCGGCCTCGATGCGCATTTCAAGGACCCGCTCGGTGGCCTGAACTTCACCGACGACGACTTCCACTGGATCACCACCGAGCTCATGAAGGTGGCGGACGAAAGTTCACAAGGTCGAGTCGTGTCCATCCTCGAGGGCGGCTACAGCCTCGACGCCCTGGCAACCGGCACAGCGGCGCATGTGCGCGCCTTGATGCAGGCCGCCTGACTTCCACCGGCGTGCAAGCGCGCATTCACGTCGCAAGGCTTTGCGCGGGGCTCTGCCACGCACGGACGGCTGCGCTGGCACGGGTTCATCCCGATACGGATTCTGGAAAAAGTTGACTTTGGTCAATCCAGCGAAGTGATGCGCAGGCGCAGAGTAAGTAACTTGAAAGGAGCGGCTGGGTGCTCCTTCAAGCGATGAGAGAAGAGCTGCAATCAACCTAGGAGACAACATGATCAAGAGCCTTGCATCCCGAGTCTGTTCTGCGGCCTTGCTGGCCACCGCCCTGGTGGCGGCGCCCGCACTGGCCTGGGAGCCGACCAAACCCGTCGAGTTCGTCGTGCCGGCCGGCACCGGCGGCGGCGCCGACCAGATGGCCCGCCTGATCCAGGGGATCGTCATCAAGCACAAGCTGATGAAGGAGCCGCTGATCGTCGTGAACAAGTCCGGCGGCGCGGGTGCCGAAGGCTTCCTGGCCATCAAGGAAGCGAAGGGCGATCCGAACAAGATCGTCATCTCGCTGTCGAACCTCTTCACCACCCCGATGGCCACCGGCGTGCCCTTCAACTGGAAAGAGATGACGCCCGTTTCGATGATGGCGCTCGACCAGTTCGTGCTCTGGGTGAATGCCGACCAGCCCTACAAGACCGCCGCCGAGTACATCGCCGCGGTCAAGGCCGCTGGGCCGAACAAGTTCAAGATGGGTGGCACCGGCTCCAAGCAGGAAGACCAGATCATCACCGCTGCCATCGAGAAGGCAACCGGCGTCAAGTTCATCTACGTGCCGTTCAAGGGCGGCGGCGAAGTGGCCGTTCAACTGGTGGGCGACCACATCAACTCCACCGTCAACAACCCGATCGAAGCCGTTGCCCAGTGGCGCGCCGGCAAGCTTCGCCCGCTGTGCGTGTTCGACAGCGAGCGCATGCCCTACAAGGACAAGATCACCGACACCCAGTCGTGGAACGACATCCCGACCTGCAAGGAAGCGGGCGTGCCCACCGACTACGTGATGCTGCGCGGCATCTTCATGCCCCCTGGCGTCAAGCCTGAGGAGAAGGCCTTCTACGTCGATCTCCTGAACAAGATTCGCGCCACGCCGGACTGGGCCGAATACATGGAGAAGGGCGCGTTCAACAAGACCGCGCTCACGGGTGACGCCTACACCAAGTGGCTGACCGAGGCCGAGACGATGCACAAGACGCTGATGACCGAGGCCGGTTTCCTGGCCAAGTAAGCAGGCGACGACTCCGGGCGGCCGCGTCGCGCCAGCGACGGTTTTCCGAGGCCAGGCCGCCGGCCACACCCCTGCGCGAGGGCGCGGGGTGTGACGTGCCCGCAAGGGCTTGCATTCACGATGAACAGGATGGGCTCCATGGAGCAAGAGCAAATTTCGCAAGAGGTCGAACGCAAGGGCGTGGCGACCTGGGTGGTGGAGGCCGTCGTGGCCGCGATGCTGCTGATACTGGGCATCGTCGTCATGACGGAGAGCCGCCGGCTGGGCGCGGGCTGGACCAGTGACGGCCCGGGCGCAGGCTACTTTCCCTTCTACATCGGGCTGATCATCACGATCTCCGCCTTGGGCATCTTCTACCAGGCCGTGCTGTCGAAGAAGCGCAATACCGAGGTGTTCGTCGATGGCGAACAGCTACGCCGCGTGCTGTCGGTACTGGTGCCCGCGGCGGTGTATGTGCTGGGCGTCTCCATCTTCGGCCTGTACATCGCCTCTGCCGTCTACATCGCCCTGTTCATGATCGTGCTTGGCAAGTTCTCCTGGATCAAAGGCGTTCTCGTGGGCGTGATCGTCAACACGATCTTCTTTTGCATGTTCGAGGTGTGGTTCAAGGTGCCCCTGTACAAGGGCATGCTCGATCCGCTTGCCTTCCTGGGCTATTGAACCGAAGCGGAGCCAACTCAAATGGAAGAAATCAATGCGTTGATGCACGGGTTCTCCGTCATCATGTCGCCCGCGAACTTCGGGCTGATGCTGGTGGGGATCACGCTGGGCGTGCTCATCGGCGTTCTGCCCGGCCTGGGTGGCGCCAACGGCGTCGCCATCCTGCTGCCCCTGACGTTCACGATGTCGCCCACCTCGGCGATCATCATGCTGTCGTGCATCTACTGGGGGGCGCTGTTCGGCGGCGCCATCACGTCGGTGCTGTTCAACATTCCCGGTGAGCCCTGGTCGGTGGCCACCACCTTCGACGGCTATCCCATGGCGCAGAAGGGCCGTGCGGGCGAGGCGCTGACGACAGCCTTCACCTCCTCGTTCATCGGCGCGCTGGTCGCGGTGATCATGATCACCTTCATGGCACCGCTGGTGGCCAAGTTCGCGCTCAAGTTCGGATCGCCTGAGTTCTTCGCGGTCTACCTGCTGACTTTCTGCAGCTTCGTGGGCATGGGCAAGGGCTCGCCGTTCAAGATCCTCGCTGCGATGGCGCTGGGCTTTGCCTTGGCGACGGTCGGCATGGACACGGTGACCGGCCAATTGCGCCTGACCTTCGGCCAGCCCGAGCTGATGCGCGGCTTCGACTTCCTGATCGCGGTGATCGGCCTGTTCGGCATCGGCGAGATCCTGCTGTCGATGGAAGAAGGCCTGAGCTTCTCCGGCAAGAGCGCCAAAATCGATCCGAAGGTGGTTTTCCAGACCTGGAAGCAACTGCCGCAGTACTGGGTCACCTCGGTGCGCAGCTCGATCATCGGCATGTGGATGGGCATCACCCCCGGCGGTGCGACGCCGGCATCCTTCATGAGCTACGGCCTGGCCAAGAAGATGTCCAAGCGCGGCAGCAAGTTCGGCCAAGGCGAGATGGAAGGCGTGGTGGCTCCGGAGACGGCGGCACACGCGGCCGGCACCAGCGCCCTGCTGCCGATGCTGGCCCTGGGCATCCCGGGTTCGCCGACCGCCGCCGTGCTGCTGGGCGGGCTGCTGATCTGGGGCTTGCAGCCCGGTCCGCTGCTCTTCGTGGAACAGAAGGACTTCGTCTGGGGGCTCATCGCCAGCATGTACCTGGGCAACGTGGTCGGGCTGCTGGTCGTGCTCAGCACGGTGCCGCTGTTCGCCTCGATCCTGCGCATTCCGTTCTCGATCATCGCTCCGGTGATCATCGTGATCTGCGCGATCGGCGCCTACACGGTGCACAACGCGATGCTCGACATCTGGTTCATGCTCGGGTTCGGCATCATCGGCTACGTGTTCAAGAAGCTCGACTTCCCGCTTGCCCCGCTGGTCCTGGCGCTGGTGCTCGGCGACAAGGCCGAGGACTCGTTCAGGCAGGCCATGCTGGTCTCGCAAGGCGACGTGATGGTGATGTTCTCCAACCCGCTGGTGGGTTCCATCACCGCCCTGGCTCTGCTGATGCTCCTGTGGCCGCTGATCGGCAAGGCGATGGCCTTTGTAAGGCAGCCGAAGATCGACGAGTTCCACAAGGAACGGCCGGTGGATTGAACCACTGCTGCTCTATCGACAAAGGCGCCCTCGGGCGCCTTTTTTCATGGCGCCGCACTGACCACGGTTTGCATCGGGCTGTCACGAAACCGTCACGTTGGCAGGTGAGCCTTGACCGCCCTTCCAACTTGCTTCCAATCCCCTTTCAAAAGGTGCCGCCCATGCTCCCACCCGGTTCGTCGCTTCGCGCCGTTGTGCGCGCCGCCACCATTGCCCTTGCTGGCTTCACGCTGATGCAGGCGCCGGCTTCGGCCCGCCACGGCCACGGCCACGGCCGCGAACCGAAGGTAGAGGTCCAGATGCAGCGCCTCTGGCAATTCGCACATCAGCCGGGCGTGCCAGGACAAAAGTCGGAGATCGTGACCTTCGACGAACGCACCGACACCCTTTGGGTGGCTGGCGTCCTCGGTGTGGACGTGATCGATCGCGACAACGGCCAGCGCGTTGCGCACATCGACGTGAGTCAGTTCGGGCTGGTCAACAGCGTGGCCATCCATGACGGGCTGGCGGCCTTCGCCATTGAGAACGCCCTGGACCGCACCCAGGCCGGTGTTGTCGTCTTCTACGACACCCGAAGCCGCCGCCAGCTCGGCGCGCCGGTGACCGTTGGCGCACTTCCGGACATGCTTACCTTCACGCCCGACGGAAGGCAGGTCCTGGTGGCCAATGAGGCCACGCCCAATCCGCGCCCCACGGCCGCCGGCGTTTCGCCGGATGATCCGGTAGGAAGCGTGAGCATCATCGATGTGCGTCGGCGCGACGTGCGTACGCTCCCGATCGACCCTTCGATCCCGGGCTACCCGCTGCTGCGTCTTTTTCCTGCCATCGGCACGCTGCCTACGCAGCCTTCAAGCTACAGCCCCTACGGGCCTGAGCCGGAATACATCGCCGTCGACAAGCACGGCCGCTACGCGTTCGTGGGCCTTCAGGAGGCCAACGGCGTAGCGGTGCTCAATCTTCGGAGTCAGCGCTTCGAGAAGATCTACAGCCTAGGCCTGAAGGATTTCTCGCTGCCCGGCAACGAAATCGATCCCGGCGACCAGGATGGCTCCATCCAACTTCGCAGCGTTCCGGTCAAGGGCTTGTATCAGCCCGATGCCATCGCTGCCCACGAATATCGAGGCGACACCTACCTGGTGATGGCCAACGAAGGCGACGCGCGCGACAACGGTGACGCTGATGCCGAAGACGAGCGCCGCGGCTCAGCCGGCAACGCGAGCATCGAATACGTGCCCGACGGCAGCGAACTCGGCCGCCTGACTTTCTCTAACGTGGATTCGGCGCGCGGCGCAGCGTTGGTGGCTTTCGGCGCGCGTTCCATCTCGATCCGCCGTGCCGACGGGACGCTGGTCTATGACAGCGGCAGTACGCTCGACGCAGAAGCTATCCGCCTGGGAATCTATGACGATGGCCGCAGCGACAACAAGGGCGTAGAGCCCGAGGGACTCGCGTTGCTGCGCATCAAGGGACGCCTTTTGTGCTTCGTAGGGTTGGAGCGCACGTTGAAGTCGGCGGTGGCGGTGTTCGACATCACCGACCCGAGCGACGTGCAATACCTCGACATGATCGTGAGCGAGGGCGACCTGTCGGTCGAAGGCCTGACTGCCTTCAAGCAGCGAGGCCGCTACTTCGTTGCGACCTCCAACGAGGTGTCAGACACCACCTCGCTCTTCGAGGTCAAGCTCAAGCGTGGCGGCTGGGACCGCGACGACGACGAGTGAAACCGAAGGGCCCGGGCCTCAGATCTTGCCCTTGGCCCGCAGCCGGCTGAGCGTCTCGGCCGAAAGGTTGAGGTAGGACGCCAGTTCCTTGCGCGGGATGCGGTCGGCCAGGTCCGGGTGCTTGCGCATGAAGCGGTGAACGCGCCCCGGCGCATCCAGCAGGTGCAGCGTGATGGTGTGGGCCATGATTTCGCTCATGCCTTTCATCACCGCGTATTCGAAGTGTTCCTTGGCGTCGGGATGCCGGTTGAGAAAGGCGATCCATTCCTTCAGCGGCAGCGTGAGCACGCGCGCCTTGGTGACGCACACGATGCCGTATGGCGTGGGCGTGCCCAGGCGCAGCGCGGCGTAGCTCGTTTCCATGTCGTTCTCGTCGGCAAAGCGCAGGATCATCTCCTTGCCCTCCGGGTTGCTCACGACCCGCTTGAGGATGCCTTCGAGGATGAAGTACTGCGTCATGTCGCGAACGCCCTGCAGCAGCAGGAAATCGCCCTTGTTGCCGTCGACCACCGTCAGGTGGGCTTCGAGCTCGGCGCGTTCGGAATCGCTCAGATCCTTGAGGACCACATTCTCCCGGAGCTGGAGGCGAATGATGTTTTTCTCCGGGTGGTTTTCCAGCAACGTCATGTCTTTTCTAAGGGCCTTTGGGCAAGCTGTCCGAGGGTGCTGCGCTCATCGTTTTCGCGAAAGTTGACCGAGGTCAACGCCTCGTAAGCACCCCGCGAATGATAGTCGTGGCTCGGGCGTAGCCCACCTCTATATACGCAAGAAGGAGAGACATGTCTTCCGTCACCGACCAGCAACCCGCGACGATCGACCCCGCGATCGCTCGCGCCATCAAGAGCATCGCCGGCGATGCGCCCGAGGCCGAGACCACGGACGGTTTTCATCTCGTCATCGATGCGCTCAAGCTCAACGACATCGACACCATCTTCGCGCTGCCCGGCATTCCGATCACCGACCTGACCCGCATGGCGCAGGCCCAGGGCATGCGCGTGATCTCCTTCCGTCATGAGCAGCATGCCGGCAATGCGGCCGCTGCCGCAGGTTTCCTGACGCAAAAGCCAGGCATCTGCCTGACGGTCTCCGCGCCCGGCTTCCTGAACGGCCTGACGGCACTGGCCAACGCCACCACCAACTGCTTCCCGATGATCCTCATCTCCGGCTCGTCCGAGCGCGAGATCGTCGACCTGCAGCAAGGCGACTACGAAGAGATGGACCAGCTGGCCATCGCCAAGCCGCTGTGCAAGGCCGCCTTCCGCGTGCTGCATGCGCAGGACATCGGCGTCGGCATCGCGCGTGCGATCCGCGCGGCAGTCTCGGGCCGCCCCGGCGGCGTGTACCTCGACCTGCCGGCCAAGCTGTTCTCGCAGACCATGGACGCCCTGGCCGGCAAGCAATCGCTGATCAAGGTGGTGGACCCCGCTCCGCGCCAGATTCCCGCGCAAGACTCCATCCAGCGCGCACTCGAATTGCTCAAGGGCGCCAAGCGCCCGCTCATCCTGCTGGGCAAGGGTGCTGCATACGCCCAGGCGGATGCCGACATCCGCGCGCTGGTCGAAACCTCGGGCATTCCCTACCTGCCGATGTCGATGGCCAAGGGCCTGTTGCCCGACACGCATGCACAGTCGGCCTCGGCGGCACGCTCCTACGTGCTGCAGGAAGCCGACGTGGTGCTGCTCGTCGGCGCCCGCTTGAACTGGCTGCTTTCGCATGGCAAGGGCAAGACCTGGGGTGCCGAGAAGGGCCCCAAGCAATTCATCCAGATCGACATCGCGCCCACCGAGGTCGACAGCAACGTGGCGATTGCCGCACCGGTCATCGGTGACATCGGCTCTTGCGTGTCGGCGCTGCTGGCCGGCATGGGCAGCAACTGGGCCAAGCCGCCGGCCGAATGGACTGGCGCGATTGCAGAGCGCAAGGAAAAGAACCTGGCGAAGATGGCGCAGCAGTTGGCGGCGCGTCCCTCGCCGATGAACTTCCACAGCGCGCTGTCGGTCATCCGCGATCAGATCAAGGCGCGTCCCGATGCGATGTTCGTCAACGAAGGCGCGAACACGCTGGACTTCGCCCGCTCGATCGTCGACATGTACGAGCCGCGCAAGCGCCTGGACGTCGGCACCTGGGGGATCATGGGCATCGGCATGGGCTTCGCCGTCGCAGCCGCGGTGGTCACGGGCAAGCCGGTGATCGCGGTCGAAGGCGACAGCGCTTTCGGCTTCTCCGGCATGGAAGTGGAAACCATCTGCCGCTACAACCTGCCGGTGTGCATCGTCGTGTTCAACAACAACGGCATCTATCGCGGCACGGACGTCAACCCCAGCGGCACGGCCGACGTGGCACCCACGGTGTTCGTCAAGGCCGCGCGCTACGACAAGATGATGGAAGCATTTGGCGGCGTGGGCGTGCATGCCACCACCGCGGAGGAACTGCAGAAGGGCCTGGCCGAAGCCGTCGCGTCCGGCCGCCCCACCCTCATCAACGCCGTGATCGACGAGACCGCCGGCACCGAGAGCGGCCGCATCACCAGCCTGAACCCCGCCATGGCCAAGAAGAAGGCCGCCTGAGAAGGCACCACCGTTTCCATCCAAAGACACTGAACGCACACAGGAGATAAGCACATGACCAAACCTCTCGAAGGCATCAAGATCATCGACTTCACCCACGTGCAAGCCGGCCCGGCCTGCACCCAGCTGCTGGCCTGGTTCGGTGCGGACGTGATCAAGGTCGAGCGCCCCGGCGCCGGCGACGTCACCCGCAGCCAGCTTCGCGACATCCCCAATGTCGACGCGCTGTACTTCACCATGCTCAACAGCAACAAGCGCTCCATCACCCTGGACACCAAGACCAAGGAAGGCAAGGAAGTGCTGGAGAAGCTGGTGCGCGAGTCCGACGTGCTGGTCGAGAACTTCGGCCCCGGTGCGCTGGACCGGATGGGCTTCTCGTGGGCACGCATCCAGGAACTCAACCCCAAGCTGATCCACGCCTCGGTCAAGGGCTTCTCGGAAGGCCACCACTACGAAGACCTGAAGGTCTACGAAAACGTGGCGCAATGCGCGGGCGGATCGGCCTCGACCACTGGCTGGTGGAAGGGCGAGAACTCGGTGCCCACCATCTCCGCCGCCGCGCTGGGTGATTCCAACACCGGCATGCACCTGGCCATCGGCATCCTGACGGCCATCATCGGCCGCGAGAAGACCGGCAAGGGCCAGAAGGTGGCTTGCTCGATGCAGGACGCCGTGCTCAACCTGTGCCGCGTGAAGATGCGCGACCAGCAGCGCCTGGACAAGGTGGGCTACCTGGAAGAGTACCCGCAGTACCCGCACGAGATGGAAGCCTTCAAGGACGGCGTGGTGCCGCGCGGCGGCAACGCCGGCGGCGGCGGCCAGCCGGGCTGGATCCTGAAGTGCAAGGGCTGGGAGACCGATCCCAACGCGTACATCTACTTCACCGTGCAGGGCCACGCGTGGGATCCGATCTGCGACGCACTGGGCAAGCCCGAGTGGAAGACCGATCCGGACTACACCACCGCCAAGGCCCGCCAGCCGCACATCGAGCAGATCTTCGCGACCATCGAGGACTTCATCAAGGACAAGACGAAGTTCGAGGCCGTGGACATCTTCCGCAAGTACGACATCCCTTGCGCGCCGGTGCTGTCGATGAAGGAACTGCTGCACGACGAGTCGCTGCGCAAGAGCGGCTCCATCGTCGAAGTGCCGCACAAGGAGCGCGGCAGCTACTACACGATCGGCAGCCCGATCAAGTTCTCGGACCTCAAGCCCGAAGTGACCGCATCGCCCCTGCTCGGCGAGCACACCGACGACGTGCTGGCCGAACTGGGCTACAGCAAGGAACAGATCGCCAAGATGCACGAGAGCAAGATCGTCTGATCCTTGCTCCGCCGGGTCCGCCGGCGGCCCGGCAGGGCCGGCGCGCGGGTAAACCCGGAATGTGAATTGAGGTGAAATGGGGCCGGTGTCACGAGGACGAGCATGTCTTCGCGCACCGGCCATTTTTTTGCCCCACGGAGACCGACATGAGCGAAGAACTCGGCGAAAACAAGAACAACACCGCCATCGATTTCGAACAACTGGTGCGCGGCGCGGCAGACGCGATCGTCGTTTGCGATGCGCGCGGCGACATCGTCCTGTGGAACGGTGCCTGCGAGCGCATCTTCGGATTCACGAGCGCGGATGCCATGGGCAAGTCGCTCGACCTCATCATTCCCGAGCGGCAGCGTCAGCGCCACTGGGACGGCTACGTCAAGACGATGGAGACCGGCATCACCCGCTACGGCGCCACATTGCTGAAGGTGCCCGCGCTGCACAAGGACGGGCGCACGCTGTCCATCGCATTCACCGTGTCGCTGCTGACGAGCGACGACGGCAAGGTCACAGGCATCGTCGCCGTCGTGCGCGACGAGACCGAACGCTTCCAGGAAGACCGCAAGCTCAGAGCGCGCGTCGCGGAAGCCGAAAAGATCATCAATTCCACAGGAGATGCTCGATGAGCAAGGCTTTGGAGGGTGTTCGCATCCTCGATTTCACGCACGTCCAGTCCGGACCGACCTGTACGCAGTTGCTGGCCTGGTTCGGTGCCGATGTCATCAAGGTGGAACGAGCCGGCGAAGGGGACGCGACGCGTGGGCAACTGCGCGACATCCCGGGCGCCGACAGCCTGTACTTCACCATGCTCAACCACAACAAGCGGTCGATCACGCTGGACACCAAGAAGCCCGAGGGCAAGAAGGTGCTGGACCGCCTGATCAAGACCTGCGACGTGCTGGTAGAGAACTTCGCACCCGGCGCGCTCGATCGCATGGGCATCACGTGGGAACACATCCACGAGCTCAATCCGCGGATGATCGTCGCATCGGTCAAGGGCTTCGGTCCTGGCAAGTACGCCGAATGCAAGGTCTATGAGAACGTGGCCCAGTGCGCCGGCGGCGCCGCCTCCACCACCGGCATGGAAGACGGCCCGCCCATGGTCACCGGCGCCCAGATCGGCGACAGCGGCACCGGCCTTCACCTGGCGCTGGGCATCGTGGCGGCGCTCTACCAGCGCACGCACAGCGGCCGCGGACAGAAGGTGCTTGCGCCGATGCAGGATGCGGTGCTCAACCTGTGCCGCGTCAAGCTGCGCGACCAGCAGCGCCTGGAGCGCACCGGGACCATGCACGAATATCCGCAGTACCCGGACGGCAAGTTCGGCGACGCGGTGCCGCGTGCAGGCAACGCATCGGGCGGCGGCCAACCCGGCTCCATCCTCAAATGCAAGGGCTGGGAGACCGATCCCAACGCCTACATCTACTTCATCACCCAGGGCGCGGTCTGGCCGGCCATCTGCAAGGTGATCGGTGAGGAAGGCTGGATCGACGACGAGGCCTACGCCACGCCGCAAGCCCGCTTGCTGCACCTCAAGCCGATCTTCAAGCGCATCGAGCAATGGACCATGACCAAGGACAAGTTCGAGGTCATGGAGATCCTGAACCAGTACGACATTCCTTGCGGTCCCATCCTGTCGATGAAGGAAATCGCCGCCGACGAGTCGCTGCGCGCCAGCGGCACGCTGGTCGAGGTGGACCATCCCACGCGCGGCAAGTACCTCACCGTCGGCAACCCGATCAAGATGAGCGACAGCCCGACCGAGGTGACGCGCTCGCCTCTGCTGGGCGAGCACACCGAGGAAGTGCTGGGCCAGCTGGGCTACAGCGCCGACGAAGTCGCCGCCCTGCGTGAACTGAAGGTCGTCTGATCCGCGCGTGCCGGGCCAGGCACGGCCCTGGCTCGGCACGTTGACTCAAGCCTGTCTCTCGCCGGGGTGCGTGCCCCATGGACCGGCTTGGCCCCAGATCCATCAACGATCACTGATGAACTGAATAAGAACATTTGACTGTTATTTATTGATCAAGCCTTCGAAGATTCCTTCCGTGCCGTTGCAGACCGCTGCGAGTTTTGCCCCCAACCCCGCGGCACGCCCAACACAAGGAACCCGGCCATGCTCAACGATCTTCCCGCCCAATACCTCGACGCCGAACTGGACCGCAATGCCTACAACGCGGCTTTCAACGAGCTGGGCCTGCGCTGGCACTGGTGCAGCGATGTCTACGCCGAGCTGCTTCGCGAGCGCAGCGATCCGGACGCCCGCATGCGCCTGTACCTCGAAACGCATCAGCCTCACCTCCTGCGCGCCTACGACGCCGAATTTCTCTGCAGCGTGATTGCGGAAAAGGCCGCGCAGCACCGCCAGCGCCTGAACGGCACCGGCGCCATGGTCTCGCCCGCATGGTTCAACTGGGCCGAGGCGCTGGGCCGCGAGATCGGTGTGTGACACCGGCCTGAACGATCACTCATTGCAAGGAGCAAAGCGCGTGCGCATCGATGAAACCACCACATTGCCTACCGGCGCGGAGCCCGTCCGCACCGCACGGCCAGCGAAGCCGGCGCTTGTGCGCCACTGGATGCGCTACAGGCATGCCGGCCAGGAAGGCTTCGGCGTGCTGGCCGGCAACACCATCCACGAATGGCGCGGCGATATGTTCGGCGAATGCGAAGCGAGCGGCACCATCATTGCGCTGGCCGAAGTCCAGCCTCTCACGCCGACGCGGCCGAGCAAGGTCATCGCGCTGTGGAACAACTTCAAGGCGCTGGGCGAGAAGCTTTCGCTGGCGGTACCCGAAGAACCCCTGTATCTGCTCAAGACGCCCAACAGCTACCTGCCCCACGGCGCCCCCATACGCGCGCCGCGATGCGCAGGCAAGGTGGTTTACGAAGGCGAGCTTGGCATCGTCATCGGCAAGACCGCCAGCGGCGTCGCCGAGGAAGATGCGTTGTCGCACGTGTTCGGCTACACCTGCGCCAACGACGTCACGGTGGCGGACATCCTCAACCGCGACGCCTCCTTCGCCCAATGGGTGCGCGCCAAGGGCTTCGACACGTTCTGTCCGATGGGCCCGGTCGTCGCCACCGGGCTCGACCCGGCGCAATTGCGCGTGGTCACGCGGCTCAATGGCGATGTCCGTCAGGACTACCCCATCAGCGACATGCGCTTTTCCGTGGCGCAACTGGTCAGCCTGATCTCGATGGACATGACGCTGCTGCCCGGCGACGTCATCTTGTGCGGCACCTCCGTCGGCGTCGGCTCGATGAAGCCGCAGAGCCATGTCGAGGTGGAGATCGCCGGTATCGGCTGCCTCGCCAACCCATTCGCACCCGCAGGCCTCGAACAGGGCCCGGCCGCAACCGACATCAACTACCTGGAACCACCATGAAAATTGCAGTGATTGGCGCCGGCGCCATTGGAGGCTTGGTCGGCGCGAAGCTCGCGCTGGCCGGCGAGGAAGTCAGCTTCCTCGTGCGGGCCCGGCATGTGGAGGCGATACGCAAGAACGGCTTTCGGCTGCTGCATCCCGACGGCACCGAACAGGTGGCGCGCGAAATCCGCGTGACCGAAAGCTATGCAGAGGCTGGGGTGCAGGACGTGGTCATCCTGGCCATGAAGGCGCATCAGGTCGAAGAGGTGCTGCCGCACTTGCCCAAGCTGATGGGCCCGGACACGGTCATCGTGCCGATGCAAAACGGAATCCCCTTCTGGTACTTCAACCGCCATGGCGGCGCATTGGAAGGCTCGGTGGTGCGCACGGTGGACCCGGAGGGCACGCTGCTGGCCGGCATCGACCCGGCGCGCATCCTGGGCTGCGTGGTCTATCCGGCGTCGGAACTGCTTGCGCCGGGCGTGGTCAAGCACATCGAGGGCGAGCGCTTCCCCTTGGGCGAGCTGGATGGCAGCAGCAGCGAACGGGTGCAGCGCGTGTCGGAGGCTTTCGTGCGCGCAGGCTTCAAGGCGCCGGTGCTCGACAACATCCGCGCAGAGATCTGGCTCAAGCTCTGGGGCAATCTGAGCTTCAACCCCATCAGCAGCCTCACCCACTCCACGCTGGTGGACATCTGCCAATACCCGCTCTCGCGCGAACTCGCCGCAAACATGATGCGCGAAGCGCAGACGGTGGCTGGAAAGCTCGGCATCGAGTTCCGGGTGAGCCTGGACAAGCGCATAGCCGGTGCCGAGAAAGTGGGCAAGCACAAGACTTCGATGCTGCAGGACATCGAGGCCGGCCGCGCGCCCGAGATCGATGCGCTGGTCGGCTCGGTGGTGGAGCTGGCGCGGATGACCGACACGCCCACGCCGCACATCGACACCGTCTTTGCACTGGTCAAGCTGCTGGCGCGCACGATGGCCGAGGAGCAAGGCCAGGTGAGGCTGCGCGCCGTGGCCTGAGCACGTTCTCGAAGACGCAAGGCCGGGGCATCACGGGGTGATGCCTCGGCTTTTTGTTTGCTGGGTTTTCAAGGTCGGTCCCGAGAACGCTCGACGGATTCCGAGCGGCCATCGAATACGTTGCGCTGCTGCTGATTGGAAGCAGGCCTCTCGCGTCTGTTGTGCGCCCGTTGCGGAAGTTCGGCTTGGCGAATAGCGGACGTTCACCGCGACAGGAGCATCCGAAATACACTGACGTCGCAATGCGTCAAATGCTCTCGCACCTATTTCCGTCCAAGGATGAAAACGGCGCCCGTCTAGCAGCCTACGCCTTCTTGGTCGCGATACTTGGCGCCGTTCTTGGTTTCGGCGGCTTTCCGAAGGCAGGGTACTGGATTGTGGCGACAGCCATATTGCTCGGCCTCGGAGGTATCGTTGCGCACTTCGTCGTCAACTGGCGCTCTATCTTTCACATCGACCAGTAGTTCGCGGGACTGCTTGGCTGGCTACTTCCGCTTGTGGCCGCGAGCCGTCAGGGTAACTCGTGCGCGTGGGGCGGCCGCACATACTGGCGGGCCCACATGTCACTGGCTCCAAACGCTTGATAGTTCGCCCGCGCTTGTGACAGGCTCAGGGTGCCGTTTGGGCCCCCTCGAACATCAGCGGCATCTTGCCCATCATCTTCCCAGAAGCATATCGGGCATATCTCGAAACCGCCTCGCTCGGAAAGGGAGAGGTGGTAGCAGCACGGACATGGCAGACCAGGGTTGGACTCCGGGCTCACGTGGCTAGCGCTTTTCATATCTCATTGGAGCGTCTTGGTGAACGGCAGCTTCTGGCCCGCCAGCCGCCTTAGCCAAACGGCCGCAGTGGGGGACGGGGAAGCGCTGAAGGTGCATCGCTGCCGAGCGAATACACCTCAATCCCGCCGAGTACTCCTCCGCTTTCAAAGATGAAAGCGCCGGCTGGTGCATCCAAAGGACCGCATAGATAGTCGCCAAGAATATGCACGCCCGGAGGCGTTGCAGGACGACCCTTGATTTGGAAATTGATGCTTGCGCAGCCGCACGGGCATCGCCACGGTGTGACCTCTGCCTCATTGAGTTGCTCAAGAAATGCCCGTGCCTCCGGCGGGCCGTTCTCAAGCATCCACCGGGCGAGCGCGCGCTCAGCGGTGGTCAACGAACGATTTGCGTCGGTCGAATTCATTGTCTGACGGTACCTCAGTTGATGTACAGGGCAGGCCACTTACGGTCGGATTCTGCGTCACTACTGACCGTCCGCTCCTGGCCGATACCTGGCCGCGCTAGGCCGCTGCAAATTTTGAGGCGAAGAGCAGTCTGCTCCCCACGACACCAAGCAGAAGTCCGGCGCCCATGGCGAGAAATAGCAGCGAATGCGGCGAAATCCCGAGGCTCGCGAGCGCCACCCCCGCAGTCGAGATTCCAGTTGCGAACAAATTGACCGCGCCCAGTAGAAAGAAGTGCCAACCCACACGGACGGCCTTGCCGTTCCCCAAAGCCGCTTGGAGTCCGAGAACCAGCGGGAGGCTGACAGCGCTGCCCACGAATATCAGCGAAATGTCTGGCCAGTGGAGCGGCGGATTGCTGGCCGCGGCAGCATCGAGTGCCCAAGGGCCGGATGCGAGCCCGGCGAGAGCTGCAATTACGAGGAGCACCTGGAAGACGCGCATTTTGATTCTCTGAGGCGTTGATTCTTGCGATGTGGAGCCCCTACGGCGTGGGACCGCTTATGGCCGGTTGCAGCATTCTGCTCAACGCGCACCGCCAACGATCTGGCCCCCTAGACCATTGAACTGCCAGGCTTCGGGCCCAACCTCAGACGGACCTGGTCGAGCCGTCAGTCCAGCCCCGCCTCTGAAGGCAATCGCTAGTTCCCCGTCATCGCCAACAACGACAGAGGTTGCCCGTTCGCCAATGAGGCCAACCAGAACGTCACAGAAACCCGGGCTACCTTGCGTCAACATGCTGCCGTCAATTTCGACTTCAACTGGGCCATAGAAGCTAAAGCGTTCGCCCTGGAAAACGACCTGGAGATAGTCGGCAAGGAAGACTATTTGTGACACGGGCTCCGTTGGGGTAGGCACCATCTGACCCTCTTGAAAGCGTTCAATCAGCCATTGATTCTGACCGAACCGATAGTCCGCTCTTGGCCGAAAAGAGGCTTCTGGCACATCAGATGATGAGTCATTGAGAAGTCCCGCGCTGGCTGCTCCTCCAGGCAACCTCAACCCCAAGAGACCGAAGCGTCGCGACGAGCAGGCTCAGCGCAAAGAAGAACCACAGTGCAGCGAGCACGATAAGCATCGAAGCCGTCAAGGACGCGCGCGCTCGCCATACGGGAAATTTCTTGATGTCAGACAGCCTCTCGCCAAAAAGGTACGCCGTTGCTTCGAGAGACAACCAAGCCAAGAACGGGGAAGCGAAGCCGATCATCAAGACCAGCGAAGTTCGAGGGTAACGAGTCAGCGTTGACTTGGTGGCGCCCAGCACTCCAACCATGACAGCTAAGACGAGAAGGCAGACGCAGGAATACTTAAGCCACTGGTACACACCTGGCAAGCTGGCCACCGCAAAGTCAGCGAGCGCAGGTCGAACGAAGCACCGTGCGAGCGCAGCGTCATCCACAACTCCCGCGAAGCTATTGCCAAGCACAGACGTGGCCGAGAACAGTCCGGATCGAACGCACAACGATGCCAATGCGACCAACGATGAAGCGACCAGCATGCCGTTTGAGATGGATCGAGCGAGCGCCTTATCGTCGAATATTCGGACCATCAGGCTGGTCGCCAACATCGCGATCGCGACACCAAAGCCAAAAGCTGACCACTCGCTGAAGTGCAGCGGCGGCGCGCGCCAGTACTGCACGTAGACGTGGCCGGTCGCAAATGCAACTATCGACCAGGCGAGCAGGATTGCGCTGAAGGCGCTCAAGAGTATCGGACGGGCCCCGAATGACCGATTGGCTGTAATGTGTCCCTCTGTCGTGCGGTTGCGATCTGCTTGTCAATTCTTGTTCGGCAGTTCGTTAGTGCGCACACACGAAGGTCCGCTCAGTGGGGCCCCAACAACAAAGGTCCGCTCCTGGCCGGAAGGCGCCTATGCAGGGCAACCTTCGTCCATATGCGTCCCCTGCAAGATGGCTTGGTTCTTGGCCCTTAGTTCTCTCTCGAACTGAATGATCTTGGCTGGCGGCGTGCTACGGCACATCACCATCAATACCCTTTGCGGATTCATGCGCACCACCTCGTCAACTGCAGGTGTTGCGAGCGGAGATTTGACGCTGCCCACTTGATACACGTCAGGCGTGATGCGCACCTCCACGGTTGAATCACTGCACCCGAAGAGCATCAGCGAGAAAACCAAAACTGAAAACCGAGCAAGGCTCACAAGAAATCTCCTATCGCGAAGTATGTGGCTGAAGTTTCTCTTCAACCCTTCCAACTGGAACTCCGCACTCATGAGGAGCATCCGCTCTTGGCCGAACTCTGCCACTCCGGCCGCGTCGCTTGGGCCCACAGCAAACCTCAAGTTGGCGGGCGTGGACGCTGAGCTTCGTTCCTGCCGCGAGGCGGCTGATGCAAAGCGATGCCATCACACGCGCAGGTCCAGCCCTTTCCACGCCTCGAATACCTCCACTTGCTTCTGCAGCCAATCCACTGGCACCGAATTCGTGCCCCAGTGGTGAAGCCTCCCGGCTGCTTCACCAAGGTTCCATAGGTGCCGAAGTTGCAAGAACAGCGGCAATGCCGCCAAGTCACCCTCGCTCACCTCGCCCCCGCCCGCACGGTACCCGCGTAGGTAGTGCATCCAGCGCTCCCGCAGCACATCGTCGGGTTCCTTGAGGCCTTTGCGAAACAAGTACGACCAAGGCAGCACGCTCAGGTCGTAGGCCAAGAAGCCGGGGCCAGCGTCGTCGAAGTCGAAGAACACGGTCTTCCTTTTACCGGCGGCGTCTGTGTACACGTGGTTGTTGAAGCCATGCGTGTCGCCGTGGCAGACCACGCGCGTCAGCCCACCCTCTGCCGCGGCCAGCTCTTCAAACAGACGGTGCACCAAGTTGCGGTACGTTTCCAGCAACTTTGTGCCTATTTCCGGGTACGCCGCCAAGTAGCCCATGGTCCGGCCGGCCAAGTGGTGGCCGTCCAGCGTGTAGCGGCTTGGTGGGCCTGCGTAGTCGAGTGCCGACTCGTGGATGTGGGCCAGCGCACGGCCGGTCAGGTCGATTTCCTCCAGCGTATCCGGAACCACGCCTTCGGCGTGCCGGAAGAGCACCAGGGCACGCGGACCTTCGGGAAACTGCAGTTGGATGTGCGCGCGCCCGTCCGCCGCCGGCACCGGCGCTGCGACGCCTGCGCCTTTGGACTCCAGATGCGTCAGCAGCGAGACTTCGAAATGGATGTTGAAGCCGCCTCGCGGCCGGATGGAGTACAGACGCGCCACGTAGCGAATTCCGTCGACCGAACGGAGTGCGTAGTTGTCATTCAGGCCGCGGCGAATCAAGTGGCACTGCTGCACCGGAATGTCATGGTGCCGCGTTACCCAGTGTGCGATGGAGGATGTTGCCGCGGTGGTGTGAGTAGGCACGAGAGCGGGGTCATGTAGGGGGAAATCTGGCATCGCTCAATCTCCATTTCAGCGTCGTGCCTCCCAAGGTCACACGCATTCAATGAACTTCTCACCTTTCGGCGGGCGCCATACAGGTGGCCGCAGGGGCCGGGTCAAGCGCATCGATCCGCATCGATGGCCGCCAGTCGCATGATGCAACCAAGGCTCGATGATCGCGGCACGCTACAAGGCCAGCTTGGTCAACGACCAGGCAACGGTACCCAGTTGCGTCACGTTCAGGACCATCCCCACGACATGAAGTCGTCGGAACTGAAAGATCGACGCGTCGCTCGCCGGGATTGAGTCGCGCAGCACATCCATGCGCGGTATGACGATCCAACGGCGCAACGCAAACGCCAGGGTGGCGACAAAACCCATGCCCACGGCAAAGGCAGCATTGCCGGTCCAGGCAAAGCTCAGCGCTGCCGCGCTCGCCGTCAGCGTCACCGCCACGTAGTAGACGTTGAACAGACCTCGGATAAAGCGCGCGTCCAGCGGGGTGTCGTGCTTGAGCACCAGGAGCGGCAGCGAGCCCATCATGAAAAAGCCCATCCACACGAGCAGCACGACGGTCGCGAAGAGCGAGGTGAGTAACGGAAGCACTGCTGAAGCCCTCTGATGATCCACGCGCTCTGGATGCTTTCGGCGCAAGGCATCGGCGCGGGATGGAGCCTACTGGAAGGCGCTCGGGGCCGCCATCAGTATTGATGTCGAGCATCGCGGCCTGCAAGGAATGGCCGCCGCAAAACAAAAAGGCCACCCGGTTGGGTGGCCTTTTGCTTCTTCGAATTTGGAGCGGGAAAACGGTCTCGAACCGTCGACCTCAACCTTGGCAAGGTTGCGCTCTACCAACTGAGCTATTCCCGCGTGAGCCTCAGATTATAGGCTATTTTTTCCGGGCTCCGCAAGAAATTTCAAATCACTCCAACAAACCGGCCAGTTCCAGGCCCTTGCGCCCTTCCGGATGCTTGCAATCGATCGCCTCGAACTCGTTGACGTTGTCGATCTCGGTGCCCATGGCGATGTTGGTCACCTTCTCGAGAATGACCTCGACCACGACCGGCACGCGGTAGGTTTGCGCCATCTCTCGCGCCTCGGCCAGCGCACCGCCGATCTTCTCGGGGTCGGTCACACGCAGCGCCTTGCAGCCCAGGCCCTGCGCCACGGTCAGGTGATCGACACCGTAGTTGCGCACGACCGGGTCTTCGACGTTCTGGTTGTCGAAGGCCAGTTGCACGCAGTAGTCCATGTCGAAATTGCGCTGCGACTGGCGGATCAGACCCAGATAGCTGTTGTTCACCAGGACGTGCACATAGGGCAGGTGGAACTGCGCACCGACCGCCAGCTCCTCGATGAGGAACTGGAAGTCGTAGTCCCCCGACAGGCCCACGACCGTGCGCGTCGGGTCGGCGGCGACCACGCCGAGCGCCGCAGGCAGGGTCCAGCCCAGCGGCCCGGCCTGGCCGCAGTTGATCCACTGGCGCGGCCCGTACACATGCAGGAACTGCGCGCCGGCAATCTGCGAGAGGCCGATGGTGCTCACGTAGGTGGTGTCGCGGCCGAAGGCGGCGTTCATCTCCTCGTAGACGCGCATCGGCTTGATCGGCGTTTCGGTGAAGTGGCTCTTGCGGCCCATCAGGCGCTTGCGCTCGGCGCAGCGGCCGGCCCAATCGCCCCAGTCCGGCAGGCGGCCGTCGGCGCGCATCTCGGCGGCCACTTGAACGAAGAGTTCGAGCGCGGCCTTGGCGTCGCTCACGATGCCCAGGTCCGGATTGAAGACGCGGCCGATCTGCGTGGGCTCGATGTCCACGTGCACGAAGCGGCGGCCCTTGGTGTAGACCTCGATCGAGCCGGTGTGGCGGTTGGCCCAGCGATTGCCGATGCCCAGCACGAAATCGCTGGCCAGCATGGTCGCGTTGCCGTAGCGGTGACTGGTCTGCAAGCCGCACATGCCCGCCATGAGCGGATGATCGTCAGGAATCGCACCCCAGGCCATCAGGGTCGGGATGACGGGAATGCCGGTCAGTTCGGCAAACTCCACCAGCAAGCCGGCCGCGTCGGCATTGATGATGCCGCCACCAGCCACGATCACAGGCTTGTCGGCGGTGGCCAGCATCTCCAGCGCCTTCTCGATCTGCTTGCGCGTCGCGGACGGCTTGTAGACGGGCAGCGGCTCATAGCTGTCGATGTCGAATTCGATCTCGGCCATCTGCACGTCGAACGGCAGATCGATGAGTACCGGACCCGGCCGGCCCGATCGCATCAGGTGGAACGCCTGCTGGAACGCCCGCGGCACCTGCGCCGGTTCGCGAACCGTCACGGCCCACTTGGTGACCGGCTTGGCAATGGATTCGATGTCCACCGCCTGGAAGTCTTCCTTGTACAGGCGCGCCCTCGGGGCCTGGCCGGTGATGCACAGGATCGGGATGGAGTCCGCAGACGCCGAATACAGGCCGGTGATCATGTCCGTGCCCGCGGGGCCCGAGGTGCCGATGCACACGCCGATGTTGCCGGCTCGGGCGCGGGTGTAGCCCTCGGCCATGTGCGAAGCGGCCTCCACATGGCGCGCCAGGATGTGGCCGATCGACTGGCGCTCCCGCAGCGCCGAATACAGCGGATTGATCGCCGCACCCGGCACGCCAAAGGCTTGTGCCACGCCTTCTTTTTCCATGACCAGCACGGCCGCCATTGCGGCTTTCATCTTCGCCATCTTCAGTCTCCACGAATGTAGTTGCGTGGGTTGAATGGTCGCGGCGAAGGCCCTTCCGCGGTAGCCGGGTGGGGCGCATAACGTCTATTCCCCGCAGGAATGGGGAACGGCGAAAACTGCGGGTGGCAGGCGCGCTCAGTAAGGGAAGTCGAGCGGCACGATGCGCGCGATCAGCGCAGTGCCATCGGCCAGCAGAAAGTCCTTGAAGGCTTGCGCCACGGGAGGCAGGCGCTTGGTGCGCCGGTGCACCACGAACCAGTTGCGAATGAGCGGAAAGCCCTGGACGTCCAGCACGCACAGGCTGCCCGTGCGCAGCTCCAGGCTGATCGTGTGGGCCGACATGAAGCTCAAGCCCATGCCGGCAATCACGGCCTGCTTGATGGTCTCGGTGCTGCGGATTTCCATCGCCACGTGCAATTGCGAAAGGTGGGCGCCAAAGCCCTCCTCCATCGAATTGCGCGTGTCGGAGCCCTTCTCGCGAACGACGAAAGGCTCGCGCAGCAAGCGCTCCATCGAGATTCCCCGCTGGCCGGCCAGGGGATGCCCGGGCGGTGCGGCGATCACATAGGGATGCGGCGCAAACGGCTGGTTGATGGTGTCCAGGTCGGTCGGCGGACGGACCATGATCGCCAGGTCGGTCTGGTTCTCGCTGATGTGACGCAGCAGCTCGGCCCGGTTGTGCACCGTGAAGTTGAGCGTCACGTCGCGATGCCGCCCGGCAAATTCCACCAGCAGGCGCGGAAAGAAGTAGTCGCCCGCGCTGATTACCGCCACATTGAGCTTGCCACCCGAGACGCCGCGGTATTGCGCCATCGCCGCCTCGGCCGCCTCGAACTGCCCGATGATGGCTCGCGTGATGGTCAGCAACTCGCTGCCGGCGGGCGTGAGGTAGATCTTCTTGCCGAACTGCTCGAACAGCGGGTTGCCCGCATGCTCCTCCAGCTTGCCGACCTGCGTCGAAACGGCGGGCTGCGTCAGGTGCAGCTCCTCGGCGGCGCGCGAGAAGCTCAGGTGCCTCGCGACCGCCTCGAATACCTTCAGCTGCCGCAGCGTCGCGTGCTTCACAAGGTGAGGATGGTGCAGCCCGTGGTCTTGCGTGCTTCCAGATCGCGGTGCGCCTGCTGCACGTCCTCGAGCTTGTAGCGCTGGTCGATCGGGATCTTCACCGCGCCGCTGCCCACCACCTCGAACAGGTCGTTAGCCATGGCCTGGGTGCTCTCGCGCGTGGCCAGATGAGTGAACAAGGTCGGGCGCGTCATGTAGAGCGAACCCTTGCCAGCCAGCAGGCCGAGATCGATCGGCGGCACCGGGCCCGACCCATTGCCGAACACGGCCAGCAGACCCAGTGGCCGCAGGCAGTCCAGGGAACCTTGCCAGGTGTCCTTGCCCACCGAGTCGTACACCACCTTCACGCCCTTGCCGCCGGTGATCTCCTTGACCTTCTCGACGAAGTTGCCGGTGCTGTAGTTGATGCAGTGCGCGGCGCCATGGTCCAGGGCAAGCTGGCACTTGGCGTCGCTGCCGGCGGTGCCGATCAGTTGCAGGCCCAGCGCCTTGGCCCATTGGCAGGCGATCAGGCCCACGCCTCCGGCGGCGGCGTGGAACAGGATGTGGTCCCCCGGCTCCAGGCCCTCGGCGGGCAGCGTCTTCTTCAGCAGGTATTGGGCGGTCAGGCCCTTGAGCATCATGGCCGCGCCAGTCTCGAAATCGATGGCGTCGGGCAGCCGGCACACGCAGCGGGCGGGCATGACGCGCAGTTCGCAGTACGCGCCCGGCGGCTGGCTGGCGTAGGCGACGCGGTCGCCCTGCTTGAGGTGGCTCACGCCCTCGCCCACTGCCTCGACCACGCCGGCGGCTTCCATGCCCAGCTGCAGGGGCATCGGCAGCTTGTACAGACCGCTGCGCTGGTAGGTGTCGATGAAGTTCAGGCCCACCGCGTGGTGACGCACGCGGATCTCGCCCGGCCCTGGCTCGCCGACGTCGACCTCCACCAGCTTCAGTTCCTCGGGGCCGCCGTTGCGGTCGATGCGAATGGCTTTGCTCTTCACGAAATCTCCTTTGTAGGTGTCTTGCAGCGGCGCATCGTGCCACGAATGCGAACATGCCGCAGGCCCACGAAAAAAGGGCCGGTCTGGCCGGCCCTCCTGGTGTGGTCGCGCAACGCGCCGATCAGTAGGTACCCGGATAGGCCCCGCCATCGGCCAGCACGTTCTGCCCCGTCATGTAGCCGGCGTGCACGCTGCACAAGAAGGCGCAGATGGCGCCGAATTCCTCGGCGGTGCCGAAGCGCCGGGCGGGAATGGTCTTCTTGCGCGCTTCCTGGATGGCCTCGATGCTTTGGCCCGTCTTCTTTGCGGCGCCGATGGCGGTGTTGCGCAGGCGGTCGGTGTCGAACGCACCGGGCAACAGGTTGTTGATGGTCACGCCCTGCGAGGCCAGCGAGCTGCGCGCCACGCCGGCCACGAAGCCGGTCAGGCCGCTGCGCGCCCCGTTGGACAGGCCCAGGATGTCGATGGGCGCCTTGACCGCGCTGGAGGTGATGTTGACGATGCGCCCGAAGCCGCGCTGCGCCATGCCGTCCACGGTGGCCTTGATCAGCTCGATGGGCGTGAGCATGTTGGCGTCGACGGCGCGCATCCATGCTTCGCGGTCCCATTCGCGGAAGTCGCCTGGCGGCGGGCCGCCCGCGTTGGTGACGACGATGTCGTAGTCGCGCTGCACGGCAAAGACGGCGGCGCGGCCGGACTCCGTGGTGATGTCGGTGGCGACCGCGCGCGCGGTGGCGCCGCCTGTGGCCTCGGCCTTGAGCCGGGCGGCGGCTTCATCCAAGGCCTCTTGCCCGCGCGCGACGATGACGACGTTCACGCCATCGCGCACCAGCGCCAGCGCGCATCCATAGCCGAGCCCCTTGCTGGCGCCGCATACCAAGGCCGTGCGGCCGGAAATTCCCAGATCCATGTGAATGGCTCCTGACGATCGATTGAGGAAGAAAGGAAAGCGCGGGCGCGCTCAGCGGCCTGCGCGCGTGAAGACGAAGATGCCCGCGATGACCAGGAGCGTACCCGCTGCGATCCAGGCGGTGAAGGGCTCGCCCAGAATGACCACACCCATCAGGATGGTCGACATCGGGCCGACCATGCCGGTCTGCGCCGCCATCGCCGGCCCGATGCGTTCGATGGCCATCATCACCATCAGCACCGGCACGGCCGTGCACAGGCTGGCGTTGAGCACCGACAGCCAGATCACCTGTGGCGCCACGTCGAAGGCCGTGCTCATGGGACGCAGCAGGAGGAACTGGCCAATGCACAGCAGGCAAGCCACGCTGGTGGCCAAACCGACCAGGCGCAGCGAACCCAGGCGCTTGACGAACTCACCACTGGCCACGAGGTAGACGGCATAGCTCACCGCACTCAGGAACACCAGCAGTGCACCCCACGCCGCCTCGCTGGTCGCGCCGGCCACGGCCTCGTGACCGAAGACGAGCAGCACGCCCGCATAGCTGATGGCCATGGCCCCCACTTGCCCGCGCGTGATGCGGCGCCGGTACATGAACCAGCCGAACATCAGCACCAGCGTGGGGTTGAGGTAGAGGATCAGCCGCTCGAGGCTCGCGCTGATGTAGGCCAGCCCCGCAAAGTCGAGGAAGCTGGCGAGGTAGTAGCCCGAAACGCCCAGGCCCAGCACGCCGAGCCAGTCGCGTCGTGTCAGGGGCGGCTTGCCGCGCCCGGCCCACCAGGCCATGGCGGCGAAGAGCGGCAATGCGAACAGCATGCGCAGCATGATCAGCGTGACCGCATCCACCTGGTAGCGGTACGCCAGCTTGACGATGATGGCTTTGCCGCTGAAGGCAATCGCCCCCAGCGTCGCCAGCACCAGCCCTGGCCCCAGTCGCTTGTCGTCGGACGACGTGGCCAGGGCCTCGCTCATCAGTAGCCTGCCGCCTGCCCGTCGCGGCGCGGATCACTGGCTGCGACGTAGCCTTCCACCGAAGGCTCGCCGGCACGCCAGATGAACTGGCCGGCGCCAAAGTCCTGGTAGGAGTCGTTGATGACTTCCATGCGGTGGCCCATATCGCCCAGTCCCTGCACGGTGGCTGGGTTCATCGCAGCCTCGACGTTGATCTCGAGCCCCGCGTTGAAGCGCCAGCGCGGCGCATCGCAAGCGGCCTGCGGGTTCTGGCCATAGTCGAGCATGCGAACCAGCGTCTGCATGTGGCCCTGAGGTTGCATGTTGCCGCCCATGACGCCGAAGCTCATCACCGGCTGGCCGTCCTTGGTCAGGAAGGCCGGGATGATGGTGTGGAAGGGGCGCTTTCCCGGCGCCACCTGGTTGGGGCCGGCGTTGAGGCTGAAGCCATGGCCGCGGTTCTGCAGGCTGATGCCGAACTCGGGCTCCACGCAACCCGAGCCGAAGCCCATGAAGTTGCTCTGGATGAAGCTGACCATCATGCCGCTCTCGTCAGCGGCCGTGAGGTAGATGGTGCCGCCCTTGACGGGGTTGCCGGCCTTGAAGTCCTGCGCCTTCTTCATGTCGATGAGTTTGGCACGCGATGCGAGGTAGGCGTCATCGAGCATTTGCGCGGGGGTCACCTCCATCGACGATGGGTCGGACACGTAGCGGTACACGTCGGCGAAGGCCAGCTTCATGGCTTCGATCTGCACGTGCTGCGATGCCACGGAGTCGACGGGCATCGAAGCCATGTCGAACTTCTCGACGATGCCCAGTGCGATCAGCGCGGCGATGCCCTGCCCGTTGGGCGGGATCTCGTGCAGCGTGTGACCGCGGTAGTCGCGCGAGATCGGCTCCACCCACTCGGGCTTCCAGTTGGCCAGGTCGCTGGCCTTGAGCGCACCGCCGTTGGCGTTCGAGAACTTCTCGATGGCTTGGGCGATCTCGCCACGATAGAAAGCCTCGCCGCGCGTCTGCGCAATGGCCTTGAGCGCACGGGCAGCCGACGGGAACTTGAACAGCTCGCCCACCTTGGGTGCACGGCCCCAGGGCAGGAAGGCCTGGGCGAAGCCGGGTTGCGACTGCAGGAGCGGGGTCGCGGCGGCCCATTTCTCCTGCACCACCACCGGCATCAGGTAGCCGCGCTCGGCCACCTCGATCGCAGGCGCCATCAGGTCGGCGAATGGCAGCTTGCCGAAGCGCTCGGACAAGGTCATCCAGGCGCCGACCGCGCCCGGCACGGTGACCGAGTCGATGCCGCGCTGCGGCGGCGCGGCGGCATCGTCGCCGTACTTCTTCTTGAAGTACTCGGGCGTCCATGCCTGCGCAGAGCAACCCGAAGCATTGAGCCCGTGCAGCTTCTTGCCGTCCCAGAGGATGCAGAAGGCGTCGCTGCCCAGGCCGTTGCTCACGGGCTCGACCAGCGTCATCACGGCGGCGGTGGCAATGGCAGCGTCGACCGCGTTGCCGCCCTGCTGCAGGATGCGCAGGCCGGCCTGCGATGCCAGTGGGTGCGAGGTGGAAACCACGTTGCGTGCGAACACCGGCAGGCGCGTGCTGGTGTAGGGATTGGCGAAGTCAAAGTTCATGCTCGCGGCCTTCATTCGTTGGTGATCTTGCGTTCGGTGATGATCTTCTTCCACTTGGCGCTGTCTTGCGCCTGCAGCTTGGCCAGATCCTGCGGCGTACCGCTGGTGGGTTCGATGCCCAGGCCCGAGAGCTTCTCGCGCAGTTGCGGATCGGCCAGCGCTTCGTTGGCCGCCTTGTTCAGGCGCGCCACCATGTCGGCGGGCAGGCTCTTGGGGCCATACAGACCGAACCAGGTGTTGGATTCGAAGCCCGTAAGCGTCTCCGCGATGGCTGGAAGATCCGGCGCCAGCGGGCTGCGCTTGAGCGAGGTCACACCCAGCGCGCGAAGCTTGCCGTCTCGCACATGCGGCATGCCGGTGGGCAGCGAGTCGAACAGCACATCCACCTTGCCGCTGATGAGGTCAGGAATGGCCAGCGCCGTGCCCTTGTAAGGGATGTGCGTGACGAACACGCCCGCCTGCGACTTGAACAGCTCCGCCGTCAACTGCACGATGGTGCCGACGCCGCTCGAAGCGTAGTTGAGCTTGCCCGGGTTGGCCTTGGCGTAGTCGACCCACTCGCGCACCGACTTGGCCGGCGAGTCGACGGGCACCAGCATGATGCTCGGCGCATTGCCCACGTGGGCGATGGGCGTGAAGTCGCTCACCACGTCGTAGGGCGTCTTGGTGATGAGCGGGCCGATGGCGTGCGTGCTGGTGGTGGCCAGCAGCAGCGTGTACCCATCGGGCGTGGCATTGGCTGCGGCCGACGAGCCGATGGCACCGCCGGCGCCAGGCTTGTTGTCCACCACGATCGTGCCGCCGAGCTTTTCCGACAGCTTCTGCGACAGCGTGCGCGCGAACAGGTCGGTCGCCCCGCCGGCCGGGAACGGCACCACGAGGCGGATCGGCCTGGCCGGATAGTCCTGAGCTTGCGCGGCTTGGAAGGGTGCGGCCGCGGCAGCGGCGAGCAGGGATGCGGTGATGAGGGCTCTGCGTTTCATGCTTCGATTCTCGTTGATTGGTGGCGGCTGCCCACAAAGCAAGAACGGCACCTTGCGGTGCCGTTCTTCGGGAGTTCGCAGGGGAGGATCAATCCTCGACGAAGGCTTCCTCGCGCTTGGCCTTCACGGCCGGCAGCAGCACGATGATCAGCAGCAGCAGCGCGGCGGCCAGAAGCCCGGCGGAGATCGGACGCGTGACGAACACGGACCAGTCCCCGCGCGACAGCAGCAGCGCGCGGCGCAGGTTCTCTTCCATCATCGGCCCGAGGATGAAGCCGAGCAGCAATGGCGCCGGCTCGCAGCCGAGCTTATAGAACGCATAGCCGATGAAGCCGAAGACGCCCACCATCCAGATGTCCCAGGTGTTGTTGTTCGTCGAGTACACGCCGATCGCACAGAACAGCACGATGGACGGGAACAGGAAGCGATAAGGCACCGACAGCAGCTTGATCCACAGGCCGATCAGCGGCAGGTTCAGGATCACGAGCATCGCATTGCCCAGCCACATCGAGGCGATCAGGCCCCAGAACAGCTCGGGGTTGCTGGTCATCACCTGCGGGCCCGGCTGGATGTTGTGGATGGTCATCGCGCCCACCATCAGCGCCATCACGGCATTGGGCGGAATGCCCAACGTCAGCAGCGGAATGAAGGAGGTTTGCGAACCGGCGTTGTTGGCCGACTCGGGCGCCGCCACACCGCGGATGTTGCCCTTGCCGAAGGGCACTTCGCCCGGACGCAGCTTGGTCTTCTTCTCGATCGTGTAGGCCGCGAAGGCGGACAGCAGCGCGCCGCCGCCAGGCAGCACGCCCAGCGACGAACCCAGCGCCGTACCACGCAGGACGGCCGGGATCATGTTGCGGAAGTCTTCCTTGGTCGGGAACAGGCCGGTGACCTTGGCGGTGAACACCTCGCGCTCTTCTTCGGGGCGCGACAGGTTCGAGATGATTTCGCCGTAGCCGAACACGCCCATGGCAATGGCCACGAAGCCGATGCCGTCGGTGAGTTCTGGCACATCGAACGAGAAACGCGCCACGCCCGAATTGACGTCGGTGCCCACCAGGCCCAGCAGCAGGCCCAGCACGATCATGGCCACAGCCTTGAGCAGCGAGCCCGAAGCCAGCACCACGGCACCGATCAGGCCCAGCACCATCAGCGAGTAGTACTCGGCGGGGCCGAACTTGAAGGCCAGTTCGGTCAGCGGCGGCGCGAAGGCGGCCAGGATCAGCGTGCCCACGCAGCCGGCGAAGAAGGAGCCCAGGCCAGCCGCCGCCAGCGCGGGGCCTGCCCTGCCCTTGCGCGCCATCTGGTAGCCGTCGATCACCGTCACGACCGAGGACGATTCGCCAGGCAGGTTGACCAGAATGGCCGTGGTCGAGCCACCGTACTGAGCGCCGTAGTAGATGCCGGCCAGCATGATCAGCGCCGACACGGGCGGCAATGCGTACGTGGCAGGCAGCAGCATGGCGATGGTCGCCACCGGGCCGATGCCGGGCAGCACGCCGATCAGCGTGCCCAGAATGCAGCCGATCAGGCAATACAGCAGGTTGGTGGCCGTGAAGGCCACGCCGAAGCCGAGGGAAAGGTTGTTGATCAGGTCCATGACGCCGCCTTAGCCGGTGATGAAGGTGGGCCACACCTGGATTTGCAGCTTCAGCGCCCAGATGAAGGCCAGATAGCTGCCGGCGGCCAGCACGGTCGCCAGCGCGAACACCGACGGCAGGGCGTGCTTGGAACCCGCCTGCGCCGCAATGAACACCAACGCATAGATGGCGATGATCAGGCCCATGGCCGGAATGCCCAGGCTGGGCACGCCACCCAGGAGTACGCCGAAGGCGAGGTTGGCGCCCAGGATGAAGATGACCTGCTTCCAGGCCCACTTGCCGATGGGTTCACCGTCGGCCGTCTCCACCGAAAGACCGGTGAACATGATGGCCAGCCCGATGATGGTCATCAGGATGCCCAGCATCAGCGGGAAGTACCCCGGCCCCATGCGTGCCCCGGAGCCCACGTTGTAGGTGGTCGCGCCCCACGCGAAAGCCACACCGACGACAGCGAACATCAGGCCCGCGAAAAAGTCTTTCTGACTTTTGATTTTCACGAACAACTCCTCAAACGAAAGTCGAATGAAAGATCGACCCGCCGGGATTCTGATGTCTGCCAGCACGCGCCTCGATGTGGATTCCACCTAGCGCGCAGGAAGGGTAATTCCCTAGTGCGTCAACCCTATTCGAGGGGAGGCGTGGCGGCCAGCACTTCCTGCATGGTGGTCTGGCCTTCGGCCACCCGCAACGCGCCGGCAAGGCGCAGCGGGCGCATGCCGTCGGTGACGGCCTGTCGCCGCAGCACGTCCATTCCGGACGACTGGTGGACATGGCCCTTGAACGCTTCGCTCACCGTGAGAAGCTCGTACAGGCCCATGCGCCCGCGATAGCCCGTCATCCGGCAGTCGACGCAACCGACCGGCCGGTAGGCGCGCACCGAGCCGGTGATCTGCCAGGGCGACACCATCGCCTCGAGCTTCTCGCGGTCGAGGGATTCGTCGGGCTTCTTGCACTGCGGGCACAGCGTGCGCACGAGGCGCTGCGCCAGCACGCCGAGCAGCGTCGCATTGACAAGGTAGCCGGGCACGCCGAGTTCCATGAGCCGGGTGATCGCACTGGGCGCATCGTTGGTGTGCAGCGTGCTGAATACGAGGTGGCCGGTCAGGGCGGCCTGCACCGCCATCTCGGCCGTGGCCAGATCGCGGATCTCGCCGACCATGATGATGTCCGGGTCCTGGCGCATCAGGGCACGCAGGCCTTCGATGAACCCGAAGTCGAGCTGCGGCTGCACCTGCGTCTGGTTGAACGAGGGCTCGATCATCTCGATCGGATCCTCGATGGTGCTGACGTTGACCTCTTCGGTCGCCACCCGCTTGAGCGTGGAATAGAGCGTGGTGGTCTTGCCCGAGCCGGTCGGCCCCGTCACCAGGATGATGCCGTGCGGTCGCGCCACCAGCTGCTCCCAGCGCTTGGCGTCGTGCTGGGCGAAGCCCAGCTCGTCCAGGTTCTTGACCGTGGTGTCCGGATCGAAGATGCGCATCACCATCTTCTCGCCGAAGGCGGTGGGCAAGGTCGACAAGCGCATCTCGACCTCGTCGCCGCGCAGGTTGCGCGTCTTGATGCGGCCGTCCAGCGGGCGCCGCTTTTCGACCACGTCCATGCGGCCCAGCAGCTTGATGCGCGCGATCATGGCATTCATCACGCCAGGCGGCAGCTGGTAGGCGGGATGCAGCACACCATCGATGCGAAAGCGGATCACGCCCTGCTCGCGACGAGGCTCCAGATGGATGTCCGATGCGCGTTGGTCGAAGGCATATTGCCAAAGCCAGTCGACCACCTGCACCACGCTCTGGTCGTTGGCGTCGAGCTGCCGGGTGCTCTTGCCCAGCTCGACCAGCTGCTCGAAGCTCGCGGCGCTGGATGCGCCACCCGCCTTCTGCGCGGCGCGCACCGACTTGGCCAGCGAATAGAACTCGGCCGTGTAGCGCTGGATGTCGCCAGGGCTGGCCACCACGCGGCGCACGCTGCGGCGCGCCTGGCGCTCGACCTCGCCCACCCAATCGGTGATGAAGGGTTCGCTCGTCGCCACCACCACTTCGTTGGGCGTGACCTGCACGGGCAGCACCTTGTGCCGCTCCGCGTAGGCGGCGCTCATGGTGTCGGCCACCTTGCCCACGTCGACCTTGAGCGGATCGATGCGCAGATAGGGCAACGCGGCGCGCGCCGCCAGCCATTCGGTGAGCATCTCGATGTCGAGCGGCTTGCCGTCGCCCTCGCGGGTCATGGCGACGGCGGCCAGTCGAACCAGGGGGGCCTGGCGGCTTTCGACGCGGGCGCAGCGGGCAATGGTGCGCTGCGCCTCGGCCGGAGAGATCACGCCGTCCTGCGCCAGCCATTCGATCACCAGCCGCAGATCGAGGGGACCCTGGTGCTGCGGAGCGGGGGAAAGGGAAACGGCAGAAGCGCTCATCCGGTGTTCAACGGCTTGAAGACCCGCAGCCACTTGGCGGCGGGAAGGCCCCAGCGAGTCTGTATGGTTTGGGCGCGCACGGCAAGCGTCGATCGATCCGGCTGCGCGGCAGTGCGCTGCGCCAGCACGATCGTGTTGCCTTCGCGCGTCGGCCGGAATGCCCACACGGCGTCGGCGCCGAAGGCGGCAACGATGTGCGCCAGGCTGCGTTCGTAGCTGGAATTGCGGCCGAACAGGTTGACGGTCATCGCGCCATCTTCCGTCAGCACCGCGCGGCAGTCGCGATAGAACTCCTCGCTGTCGAGCACCGGGGCCGCGGCCTCGTCGTCGTACAGGTCGACCTGCAATGCATCGACGCTTTCGCGCCACTGCGGACGGCGGATTTCTGCAGCGGCATCGGCGATCACCACGCTGAGCTTGGCGTCATCCTGTGGCAGCTTGAACCAGCCGCGGCAGGCAGCCACCACCTGCGGATTGAGCTCGACCGCGGTCGTTCGCATGCGCAGTTGCTTGCGGCAGAACTTGGTGAGTGAGGCGGCGCCCAGGCCCAACTGCATGGCGTGGCGCCCCATGACCGAAGTCGGTGCCACGAAAAGCAACCAGGCCATCATCCGCTGCACGTATTCGAGTTCGATCTCGAACGGCGCATCGAGCTTCATCGACCCCTGCACCCATTCGGTGCCGAGATGCAGGTAGCGCGTATCCCCCCAATCGGAGAAATTGACTTCGGGCAGGGAGGCTTTCATGGCCCGATCATAAAAAACCCGCCACGGGGGCGGGTTCGGGGTCAGGGCTTGGCCGTTTTGGCCGCGTCGTTCTGGGGCGTGCCCGGAATGTGCTCGCCGATCTTGTCGCCGGTCTTGCGGGTCGCATCGGCGGCGGCGGTTCCGGCGCCGGTCACGGCGTTGCCAGTGGCATTGGCCGCCTTCTTGGTGCCGCTCTTCGTGGCGTCCCAGGCCTTCTTGCTGGTCTTCTCCGTGGCGTTGGTGGCCTTCTTGGTGCCGCTCTTGGTGGCATCCCAAGCCTTTTCGCTACCGCTCTTGGTCGCGTCCCAGGCTTTCTCGCTGCCGCTCTTGGTAGCGTCCCAGGCCTTTTCGCTGGTGTTCTTGGTCGCGTCCCAGGCCTTCTCGGTGCCGCTCTTGGTGGCGTCCCAGGCCTTCTCGGCGGAGTTCTTCTCCTGCGCCAGGGCCGGAGCAGCCAACACGGCCATTGCACAAGCCAAGGCCATGGAAAGACCGCGATGTTGGATTGGTTTCATTTGGATGAGCTCCTGATGTCGATTCGATTTTTGCTGCGGCGCGACACCGCCAGTCACGGAGTGCGGCGCAGCGAGCCACCAAATATGGCACCAAATTGCCCGCTTCGCGGCTGCGCCAGTTCGTTCGGGGCGCCCACCTACCCCGCCTGTAGGCGATTTGACGACAGTCGCCCCAGCCCTGGGAGCGCCGCCATGGCATTTGCCGTGGTGGCCTGCGCCAAGGCATCGACCGACATGCCGCGCAACGCCGCGATTTCATGGGCGATACGCGGCAGTTCGGCCGGCTCGTTGCGCCCCTGTGGCCGGCCTTGTGCGCGATCTTCCTGCGTGACGTACAGCCAGTGAGGCGGGATGTCCGGTGCATCGGTCTCGAGCACGAGTGACGACAAGGGCAGACCGGCAGCCAGCCGGCGCAGGCGCAGCGCCCTCTCGAACGTGACGGCGCCGCCAAAGCCCAGGTGCAGTCCAAGGTCAATGCAGGCCTGCGCCTGCTGCTCGCTGCCATTGAAAGCGTGAGCGATGCCTTTCCAGGCTTGCCCGCCACCAGCCCGGCGCAGCGCAGCGAGCACCTGGTCGACGGATCGGCGCACGTGCAGCAGCACCGGCAGCCCATGGCGCCGCGCCAGTTTCAATTGCGCCTCGAACAGTTGCTCCTGCCGCCCCGGTTCGAGGCCGTCGACGAAGTAGTCCAGGCCGATCTCTCCGACGGCCACCAGGCGCGGATCGTCGCGATGCTCGACCAGCGCTTGGTCGAGCCGCTCGACGTCGTCCGGGCCGGCCTGCCCTGCGCACAGCGGGTGAATGCCCAAGGCGTAGGCATCGCCCTGAACGTGCGCCAGTTCGCGCACGGTATCGAAGTTGAAAGCCGCCACCGCCGGAATGACGCAAAGGGCCACGCCACGTTGCGCCGCACGCTCGCGCATCGCCGCGCGATCGGCATCGAATTCGCGGGCATCGAGGTGACAGTGCGTATCGACAAAAACAGCCATCGGGCAATGATGCCCGACGAGATGCACCTTGGCTCAAAGCGTGCTACCGTGAACCCCGAGCCATATATTTCCTCATCACGGAGGTATTCGATGCGCAGGCCCGCCTTGTACAGCCGCTCGACCCCGGCGGTGACGACGCCCCCCAGCGAGGACGCCTCGCCCCAGGCCGAGACCGAAGCGGTTGCGGGAAGCGCGTCCGCCGCCGAAGCGTCTGCCACCGCTTCGCCCCACGTTGGCGCATCTCGGCGGCGACGCTGGGTCATGCCGCTGGCCGTGGCCTTGTTGATGGGCGCATCGGCGCTCGGCTCGTACCACTTTCTGCCAAGGCCGGCCGGCCGTACGCTGACCCAGAAGGACATCGACGCCGCAGTGCTGCGCACGTTGCAGACGACCACCCTGCCCTCGGCGGCCGCGCGCGCGGCGGACATCATCCGCCCCTCGGTGGTCGAGGTGACCGCACTGGGCCCAGAGGAAGAAGACCCCACGGTCAAGCCTGACAAGAAGGCGCGACCGGCCGACAAGCGTCCGCCCAAGCAACGCACCGCCAAGGCCCCGAAGGAGCCGCAGGCCACCGAGCCCAAGGCGCCCAAGTCATCCGAGGATGTGGCCAAGGCGCCGGAGGACGCGCCGGAAGTCGAGCGCGGTGTCGGCACCGGTGTGGTGATCGTCGACAAGGGCGTGATCCTGACCAACCTTCACGTGGTCGCCGGCGCGCAGAAGATCCGCGTGACTTTCGCCGATGGGCTGGAATCTCCCGCTTCCATCGTCGGCTTGCAGCCCGAGAACGACCTGGCCGTGCTGCAGGCGCAGAAGATTCCGGACGACCTGGTGGCCGCCACCATGCGATCGACGGCCGACCTGCGTCCCGGTGACAACGTCGCCGTCGTGGGCTTTCCCTTCGGCATTGGCCCATCGGTGTCCTCAGGTGTCGTGTCGGGCCTGAAGCGGTCCTTCCGATCGCCCGAGGGCAAGCAGGAGCTGAGCAACCTGATCCAGTTCGACGCCGCCGCCAATCCCGGCAATTCCGGGGGGCCGCTGGTGAACATGGACGGCGAGGTGCTGGGCATCGTCACCGCCATCCTCAATCCGACGCAGCAGCGCACTTTCGTGGGCATCGGCTTTGCCGTACCGATCGAGAACGCGGCCACCGCCGCGGGCACGCCACCGTTCTGACGCAGTTGCAGTTTTCTTCCATCACCGCCAACGAAAGCAGGGCATGAGCATCGAAGACAACCCCAACCTCTCCGCCAGTGCCGACGCCGCGGCCGCGGCAGCCAACTGCAGCGCGCTGGTCGAGCAGATCCTGTACGAGGTCAAGCGCGTCGTCGTCGGGCAGGACCGCTTCCTGGAACGGGTGATGGTCGCCATGCTGGCCGAAGGGCACCTGCTCGTCGAAGGCGTGCCGGGCCTGGCCAAGACCCTGACGGTCAAGACCCTGGCCGACGTCGTGCGCGGCAGCTTCAAGCGCATCCAGTTCACCCCCGACCTGGTGCCGGCGGATCTGGTGGGCACGCGCATCTACAACCAGAAGACGGGCGACTTCAGCACCTCGCTGGGCCCGGTGTTTGCCAACCTGCTGCTTGCCGACGAAATCAACCGCGCGCCGGCCAAGGTGCAGAGCGCGCTGCTCGAAGTGATGCAGGAACGCCAGGTCACCATCGCCGGCGTGACGCACAAGGTGCCCCGCCCCTTCCTGGTGATGGCGACGCAGAACCCCATCGAGACCGAAGGCACCTACCCGCTGCCCGAGGCGCAGGTGGACCGCTTCATGATGAAGGTGCTGGTCGACTACCCCACCGACGAAGAGGAATTCGTCATCGTCGAACGGGTGATCGGCCCGGCCATCGCCGCCAGCGCCATGGCCGACACCGAGGGGCTCGCCCATCTGCAGGCGCAGGCGCGGCAGGTGTACGTGGACCCGTCGCTCATCCAGTACGCGGTACGCCTGGTTTCGGCCACGCGCACGCCGGAGCGGCACGGCCTGAAGGACATGCGGCGCTTCATCACCTACGGCGCCAGCCCGCGCGCCAGCATCAACCTGATCGAAGGCGCACGCGCCCTGGCGCTGCTGCGTGGACGCAGCTATGCCCTTCCGGATGACGTGTCCGCGCTGGCGCCGGACGTGCTTCGCCATCGCGTCACGCTGTCGTACGAAGGCCTGTCGGAAGGCCTCACGCCCGATGGCGTCATCGACCGCATGATGCGCGCCGTGCCTGCACCCACCAAAGTGATGGAGCATGAGAAGCTGGTGGCGTAGGCGCGAAGGCGCCGCCAACGATGCGCAGCTGCGCGAGGCCGCTGCGGCGGCCGGGGTCGAGCATGCGCTTCGCCGGCTGGAATGGACCGTCCTGCGCCGCCTCGACGGCCTGCTGCAGGGCGACTACCGCACGCTGATGCGCGGCACCGGCCTGGACTTGGCCGACCTTCGCGAATACCAGCACCACGACGACGTGCGTCACATCGACTGGAACGTGACGGCGCGGCTGCAGGTGCCTCACGTGCGCGTCTTCACCGAAGACCGCGAAATGGCCGCCTGGTTCGTGCTGGACCTGAGCCGCTCGGTGGACTTCGGCTCCGGCGTGCGCGCCAAGCGGGAAATCTCGGCCGGCTTCGTGGCCGTGTTGGCGCGGCTGCTCACCCGCCACGGCAACCGGGTCGGCGCGATGCTTTACGGCAGCACCGTCGAGGCCGTCATTCCGCCGCGCGTGGGACGCGCGCACGTGCTGCATCTGATGCACGCCATGCAGCACTTCGGCGATGCGGCGCACGGTGGTGCGCAGCCGCGGCGCGGCAAGAACGACGTCGGAACCACCCGCCTGGGCGATCTTCTGGCGGCCGCTGGCAGCGTCATTCGTAGGCGCTCGACGGTCTTCGTCGTCTCCGACTTCCTGACCGAACCCGGCTGGGAACAGTCGCTGGGCCGACTGGCACAGCGCCACGAGGTGGTGGCCGTGCGCCTGTTCGATCCGCTGGAACTCGATCTGCCCGACCTCGGCCTCGTGCCTCTCACGGATGCGGAGACCGGCGAGCAGTTGTGGGTCGACACGCACGACGCGGGCTTTCGCAAGCGCTTCTCGCGCCTGGCCCGCGAACGCGAGACCCAGTTGCGCGAAGCCCTTGGCCGCGCCGGCGTGGATACGCTGGAGCTGTCCACGTCCGACGACCTGGTGCAGGCGATCTTGCGCTTTGCCGATCTGCGCAAGCGACGGGTGCGTGCCGGATCGGCCCTGTCCGAAGCCCCGAAAGCGGTGGGAACATGAACTTCCTCTGGCCCCAGTTCCTCTGGCTCCTGCTGGCGGTGCCGCTGCTGGTGCTGCTCTACGTCTGGCTGCTGCGGCGCAAGAAGAAGATGGCGATCCGCTACGCCAGCCTTTCGATCGTGCGCCAGGCGATGGGCCCCGGCCAGACCTTCAGACGGCACGTGCCGCCCCTGCTCTTCCTGCTGGCGATGGTGGCCATGCTGATCGGCTCCGCGCGCCCGTTGGCGGTGGTCACGCTGCCGTCCAACCAGCAAACGATCGTGCTGGCGATCGACGTGTCGGGCAGCATGCGCGCCGCCGACGTGCAGCCCAGCCGGCTCGAAGCGGCACAGGCCGCGGCCAAGAGCTTCATCGCCGACCTGCCGCGCACCGTCAAGGTCGGCATCGTGGCCTTCGCCGGCAGTGCGCAGGTGGCGCAATTGCCAACCACCAATCACGAAGACCTCAATGCCGCCATCGACTCCTTCCAGCTGCAACGCGGCACCGCGACCGGCAACGGGCTGGTGATGGCGCTTTCGACGCTGTTCCCCGACGCGGGCATCGGCATCGACGACTTCGCGCCGCAGTCGACGAAAAAGGGCGTGCCCATCGACCAGTCCGGCAAGGAGCCGAAGAAGGAGTTCAAGCCGGTAGCGCCGGGCTCGTACAACTCCGCCGCCATCATCATGCTGACCGACGGCCAGCGCACCACCGGGGTCGATCCGATGGATGCCGCCAAGATGGCCGCCGACCGCGGCGTTCGCGTCTACACCGTGGGCGTGGGCACCGTCGATGGCGAGACCATCGGCTTCGAAGGCTGGTCGATGCGCGTGCGCCTGGACGAAGACACGCTCAAGGCGGTGGCCAACAAAACGCAGGCCGAATACTTCTATGCGGGCACGGCGGACGACCTGAAGAAGGTCTACAACACGCTCAGTTCGCGCCTGACCGTCGAGAAGAAGGAAACCGAGATCTCTGCGCTGTTCGCACTGGGCGCGGCCGTCCTGGCGCTGCTGGCTGCGGGGCTGTCCTTGTTCTGGTTCAACCGGATCCTGTAGGTCGGCTCAACCTGTCTTGCCGTCGTTCAGACCGTCGTCGCTGCCCTGAAAGACATTGCGCCAGCGCACATACCCGTCGTTTTCGGCGGCACGGTGGGTCAATTCGCCCCAAGTCGTCGGCTGCGGCTTGTCCTTGTTGAACTTGCCGATGAAGCCGGCAAAGGAATCGTGCACCCAATCGTCGAAGAACACACCCAGTTTTAGCAGCGCGTCCTGCTGCTTTGTGGCAAGCGCCTGGATTTGCTTGAAGATATCCCGGGCCTTCGGGTGCAGGTCACCGGAGAACGCTCCAAGCTTCATGGCCTCGACTTGCGCGCTGAAGATCTGCTGCCCAAGCTTGTAGTACGTGTAGCTGGAAGGGTACATCTCTGCCCGCTCGACACTGGGCAGTCTTCCGAAGCGCTTGGCTTCGTTCACCAGATACCGCCAAGCCAAGTAGCGAACACCATGCTCGCGCAGCGCCATGTGAATGGGGAGGCTGTTCGGCACGCCGCAGACGGAAAAATAGTCTTTGACTTCGTCGCGAAGCCTGGGTAATTCGGCGAGGCCAAAGCTCGCGATGAACCTCTTGTCCTCATCGATGCGCATCCAAGGAGCGTAGGAATGCCCCTCGCAAGCGCGAACCGCAGCCTCATACATCTCGTTGAGCGGCAGGTTGGAAAGTCTCGAAGCAGCATCCGCAACCGGCTGGAGACTCCCCCTGAGCAACCTGACCCCCTTGCCTTGGTCGAGCGGCGCGTAGCCGCCGCCCACGTCGCTGTGCGCGCCAGGAACAACGTGCTCGTGGCAGTTCGGCGGCAAGGTATCGCCCACCCGGACGCTGTCGCTCGGGAAATTGGTACGCAGCTCGTGCAAGGCGACGAAGTGCACGCAGTTCTTCACCGCCGGATGAATCTGCAAGTCCTTTGCGCTGGCCCAGGCGCCATGCCCGCTGCCCCCAAGCGTCTCGGGCCTCCCAACCGATGCCACGGTGTCGAACAGTCCCAGCATTCGCACGTAGCTCGGCACACCAAAGAGTTGGCCGCCCATGAGCATGTAGCGATGAAGCCACGTCACGAACACGCGCGCCTGCGCAGCACCTCGGCTGAATCCGAAGACGTCGAGATAGATGCTGGTGACCTTCGGGACAGTCTTGTAGTGGGTGAGGATGCCTCTCAACTGGTCGGACTGCCTAGAGAAGAATGCCTTCTTTTCCTGGTGGCTGGCGCCATCGAGCCCTCCACTGAGTCCAAGGCTTTGCAGGAACATTTCGTCCTTGGTCAAGGGCCTGCTCGGGCCTTCACCGGGTTGGGGCAGGCGGGTGTCGGAGCAGAGGGCGCGCAGGCGAACTTGATCGAAGTGCTTGTGGGAAGCTCCTCGAATCGACGCGTGGGCAAAGTTGATGACCTGAAGCAGACCGTAAAGGATCCGCGCCTCGCCGCCCGCGCCAAACGGCCCCCCGCCCGCCTCTGCCTCCTGCCTGCCGAGCTCGGTGAAGGGTGTGCCGACACCTGAGACGTATTGTCGGAAGTGGCCCTGGACCGGCAAATCCTGATAAGCAGTGGAGAGCTTCCAGATGTTGGTGGCAACCTCCTCGCGATTGGCCGGAGCGTCTTTGCGCTCGGGGTTGGAGTTGTTGTCGGTCCCATCAAAGAAAAGGCCGATATTGAGAAGATGCTCACACTCTGCCCTATTGACCGAGTTCAACATGGGCGGGCAGGTGACGGCCGGCTTCTCGAGGATGGTCTGAAGGACCGCCATCAATCGGACTCCCCCACCATCTTGGTCCGAACTTCATGTGCTGTGGTTCCAGGTGGCCAGGGCTTCTCGCCAGGCAGTGGCTGGTAGAGCGGCGCGGGCCCGCGAGGAAATGGGGGGCCGCCGTACGGCACTGGCGTATGAGTCGAATAGGGCGAATGGGCGTCCGTCACCCACAGTTCAACCCGATGGCCCGGAAAGAAGTGCGCGTAGATCCCGCCGCTTTGATCAGGCGGCACTTCGAAATGCACGGGAACTGTGGCTTCGTGCTCGCGTGTTTCATCAACCTTTTGGCGGTACGTCTCCCACTTGACAGTGACGAAGAACGGCTCGTCTGGTATCTCCCTGGGCACGCGCACACAGCAAAAACTGCCGCCACCTCCTCCCCACCCCTCAATCCGCATACCCCTAGCGTCAGCTATCGAGTAATCGGTGACGACAATGCCTGATCCGTAGTGACCGACGCCCGCAAATGAGGTCGCTTGCAAGTCGCCTCCCGTCGAAAACCCGGAACTCAACGAGCAGCCAGAAGCGACCACCGCAACGGCAAGCATCGCCGCCAAGTGGCGCCTTGCAGTTCCTCGCGCCGACACGACGCGCCACTTTCCCGTGGCCCCGAAGCCTTCTCCCATGTCTTTCATTTCCTTCTCCCTGTCCTGTCTGGCCCCACTGAAAATATGAGGCACAGACAGCGGCGCGGAGGCTAGCGCACCGGGCCGATTCGCCAAAGCAATGTGAACGTTCTGGCCACGTTCATGCGCGCATGTTTCCTCCTCCGATTCACTGCGCTGGCGCGCCGGCACAATGGCAGCTTTCATTCGCAAGGCACAGCATGTTCGATCTCTCTGGAAAGGTAGCGCTCGTCACCGGCGGCAATGGCGGCATTGGCCTGGGGATGGCCAAGGGGTTGGCTCAGGCGGGCGCGCAGGTGGTCGTGGCGGCGCGCAACGCCAGCAAGTCGGCGGCTGCGGTGGAAGCACTGCGCGCGCTGGGCAGCGACAGCTTCGCGCTCGAAGCCGACGTGACCAACGAAGCGCAGGTCGAACGGCTATTCGCCGCGCTGGGTGAGCGCTGTGGCAGGCTCGACATCCTGGTCAACAACGCGGGCACCACGGTGCGAAAGACGGTGGACCAACTCTCGCTGGCCGAATGGAACCAGGTGATGGACACCAACCTCACCAGCGCCTTCCTGTGTTGCAAGGCCGCCTTCCCGCACATGAAGAAGAGCGGCGGCGGCAAGATCATCAACATCGGCTCGATGATGTCCATCTTCGGCGCGCCTTATGCGCCGGCCTACGGGGCCAGCAAGGGCGGCATCGTGCAATTGACCCGCGCCATCGCCACCTCGTGGGCTGCCGACGGCATCCAGGTCAACGCGGTGCTGCCGGGTTGGATCCAGACCGAACTGACCGACGGCGCACGCGCCCAGGTGGCCGGCCTGAACGAACGCGTCATCGCCCGCACCGCTGCCGGGCGCTGGGGTCAGCCGCAGGATCTGGCGGGCATCGCGGTGTTCCTGGCGAGCGGTGCATCGGACTTCATCACCGGGACGGCGATTCCGGTGGATGGCGGGTATTCGATCGCGGCGTGACCTGCACAGCGGCCATCCACTGATCGCATGCCCACCAGCGCCGACTTCATCGAGTACGTGGCCGAGCAGATCGCACTCGGCGCCCGGCTGACGCATCGCAAGATGTTCGGCGAGTACGCGTTGTACGTAGATGCCAAGGTGGTCGCCTTCGCGTGCGACAACAGCCTGTTCATCAAACCGTCGCCCGCCGCCGAGAGCCTGGCGCCCAGGTTGCCGAAAGGCCCGCCTTATCCGGGCGCGAAGGACTACCCCGTGGCGGACGAGTTGCTCGACGACACCGAGTCGCTTCGTCGTCTGATCCTGGCCACGGCAGACCTCATGCCTGAGCCTAAGCCGAAGTCCAAGCCGAGGGCAAAGGCGAAACCTGCAGCGAAATCGGCGCCGAAGAAGCGGCCGGCCACGCGCCGGCCCAAACCTCCGGCCGCTTAGCGCGCGTCAGTCCACCAGCCGCCCGGCCGCCAGACGGAGCACGCGGTCGCAGCGTGCCGCCAGCGACTCGTCGTGTGTGACCATCACGAAAGCCGTGCCCCGTTCGCGCGCCAGCTTCAGCATCAATGCGAAGACGCCGTCGGCCGTGGCGCGGTCGAGGTTGCCGGTGGGCTCGTCGGCCAGCACGCAATCCGGCCCGGTGACCAGCGCTCGCGCAATGGCCACGCGCTGACGCTCACCGCCCGACAGCTCGGCCGGCCGGTGCGCTACACGCGGGCCCAGGCCGACCAGCATCAGCATCTGCTCGGCCTGCTCGCGCGCCTGCGGCATAGGCTGGCGCCGGATGCGCAGCGGCATGGCGACGTTGTCCAGCGCGCTGAACTCGGGCAGCAGGTGATGGAACTGGTAGACAAAGCCCAGGTGCATGTTGCGAAGGCGGCCCTGTTCGGCCGGGCCGACCTTGGCCATGTCCTCGCCATGCAATTGCACGCTGCCGGAGGTCGGCGCATCCAGGCCGCCCATCAGGTGCAGCAGCGTGCTCTTGCCCGAGCCCGACGCGCCGACAATCGCCAGCGTTTCGCCGGCACGCACATCCAGATCCACGCCATGCAGCACCGTCAGATCGATGCGGCCTTCATGAAAACGCTTGGTCAGGCCGCGGACCTTCAGCACCACCGCGTCATTCATAGCGAAGCGCCTCCGCGGGATTGACGCGGCTGGCGCGCCAGCTGGGATACAGCGTGGCTGCGAAGGCGAGCACGAGCGAGATGACGGTGATGGGCACGATGTCGGACGATTGCGGATCGCTGGGCATGCGGTTGATGAGATAGATGTCCTTGGGCAGGAAGCTGGCATGGAACAGCCGCTCCAGCGCGGGCACGATCACGTCGATGTTGTAGGCCACCAGCAGGCCCAGCCCCAGGCCGGCCAGGGTGCCGATCACGCCCACCATCGCGCCCTGCACCACGAACACGCCCATGATGCTTTTGGGGCTGGAGCCGAGCGTGCGCAGGATGGCGATGTCGGCGCGCTTGTCCGTCACCGTCATCACCAGCGTCGACACGAGGTTGAAGGCCGCCACCGCCACGATGAGCGTGAGGATGATGAACATCATGCGTTTCTCGACCTGCACGGCGGCGAACCAGGTGCGGTTCTGGCGCGTCCAGTCGCGGATGAGGAAGTTGCCCGGCAGCGTGCCTGCCAGCTGGTCGGCCACCTCGCGCGCCTGGTTCAGGTCCTTGAGCTTGAGGCGAACGCCGCTGGGCCCTTCGAGCCGGAAGACCTTGGCCGCGTCGTCGGCGTGGATCATGGCCAGCGCCGAGTCGTATTCGTAGTGCCCGGTCTCGAAGGTGCCGACCACGGTGAACTGCTTCAGGCGCGGCACCACGCCGGCGGGCGTGACCTGGCCGCCGGGCGCGATCAGCGTCACGGTGTCGCCGTCGCGCACATACAGCGATCGTGCCAGGTCGACGCCCAGCACGATGCCGAAGCCGCCGGGCACCAGCCTGGCCAGCGCGCCGCGTTGGGCGGTGGTGGCCAGGTCGGTCACCTCGGGCTCGTGCGCAGGGTCGATGCCCCGCACCAGCACGCCTTTCATGTCCTCGCCGCGCGCCAGCAGGGCCTGCGTGGCGATGAAGGGCGCAACGCCCACCACCTGCGGGTTCTTGCGGGCATCGCGCATGATGCCGTCGATGTCCTGCAGCGCCTGGCCATCCGGCGAGAGAATCTCGATGTGCGAGACGACGCCGAGCATGCGGTCGCGCACCTCTTTCTGAAACCCATTCATCACCGACAGCACGATGATCAGCGCGGCCACGCCAAGCGCGATGCCCAGCATCGATACGCCAGAGATGAAGTTGATGAAGCCGTTGCGCCGCGTCGCCCGGCCAGCGCGCGTGTAGCGCCAGCCAAGTTGCAGTTCGTAGGGAAGTCGCATTTGCGGAAAGTTGGCGCCGGCGGCGGCAGCCGCTCGGCGAGTGATGGTTGTGATGGGTCGGGGCCGATTGTGGCAGCGTCGACAATAGCCCCATGCCCAAGTCTGCCCCAGGCTCCGAACCCGCCCGTCATCTGATCATCCCCTTTGCCGGCCGCGGCACCCCGGGCTGCCGAGCGATCATCGCCGAACTGCGTCTGCCTCGCCTCGAACGCCTGATGACGCGCATGCAGCCGCTGCAGGACGACATGCAGGAAGAGACCACCTTCTCTCCCCCGCACGAACGCGCGCTCGCCGCCGCGCTGGGCCTGCCTGTGCAGGACGGCCGCATTCCCTGGGCGGCGCTGCAGGCTCGGCAACTGGGCTTGCCTGAAGCACCGGCGGGCCACGGCTGGGGCCGCCTCGACCTGTGCCACTGGCACGTTGGCATCGACGACGTGGCGCTGGGCGATCCGCGCACGCTCACCGTCGACGCGGCCGAATCCGCCACGCTGCTGGCGCTCTTGACGCCCTTCTTCGCCGAAGACGGCATCGCGCTCCATGCCGGCGGGCATCCAGGGCAGTGGCTGGCCAGCGGCGCCCTGTTTGACACGTTGGCCACCGCGTCCGTCGATCGTGCCGCCGGCCAGCCCATCTCCGAGTGGTCGCCACTCGCCGACGCGGGCCGACCGTTGCGCCGCCTGCAGAACGAAACGCAGATGCTGCTCTATACCAATCCGCTGAACGACGCGCGTGCCGAACGCGGCCTGCCGCCGATCAACTCCTTCTGGGCCAGCGGCACCGGCGCACTGCCGACGGTGGTGCGCCCGGTCGACCCCGCGCCCGAAACGGACGAACGCCTGCGCATGCCCGCCCTGCTCGATGACGCGCCGGGCTGGGCCATGGCGTGGCGCTCGCTCGACGAAGACGTGGTGGCGCCCTTGCTGGCCGCGCTCGAATCCGGCGCCGATGTCCGCCTGACCTTGTGCGGCGACCGCATCGCACGCACTTTCGGTCCGCGCACCGGCGGCGGCATCGGCGCGCTGGCCCGTCGCCTCTTCGAACGCGCACCGGCCCCTGTCGACGTGCTGGGCGCGCTGTGAGCATGGGCATGAAGATCGTTGCCCGCACCGTCCCGCCCCGCAGCGCGTGGGCGCTCGAACAGGCCGGTGTGCATCCCCTCCTGGCGCGGCTCTACGCGGCACGCGGCGTGACCGGCCGCGAAGAACTGGACGACGCGCTGGCGCGCCTGCTGCCGCCCGAAACGCTGCGCGGCACGCGCGAAGCCGCGGTGCTGCTGGCCGACGCCATCGCCGCGGACCGACGCATCTGCATCGTGGCCGACTACGACTGCGACGGCGCCACGGCGTGCGCCGTCGGTTTGCGCGGGCTGCGCCGATTGGGCGCGCGGCAAGTGAGCTACCTGGTACCCGATCGCGTGGTCGACGGCTACGGCCTGACGCCCTCGATCGCCCAACGCGTGGCCGAACGCGGGGCCGACCTGCTCGTCACGGTGGACAACGGCATCGCGAGCGTGGACGGCGTGGCTGCCGCCAAGGCCCTGGGCCTGTCGGTACTGGTGACCGACCATCACCTGCCCGGCCCCGAATTGCCCGCAGCCGACGTGCTGGTCAATCCCAATCAGCCTGAGTGCGGCTTCGAGAGCAAGTGCATGGCCGGCGTGGGCGTCATGTTCTACGTGCTGCTGGCCTTGCGCGCGGAGCTGCGTGCGCGCGGCGCGTTCACCAGCGCAGATGGGCAAGCGACCCAGCCGCGCCTGGACGACCTCTTGCCCTTGGTCGCGTTGGGCACCGTGGCCGACGTGGTGCGGCTCGACGCCAACAACCGTCGCCTGGTCGCGCAGGGCCTGCGCCGCATCCGCGCCGGCGTGCTGCCGCCGGGGCTCGCGGCACTGTTCACCGCCTCGGGCCGCAATCCGGCCAGTGCCACCACCTTCGACTTCGGATTCGCACTGGGCCCGCGCATCAACGCGGCCGGTCGTCTGGCGGACATGACGCTGGGCATCGAATGCCTGGCCACCGACGACGCCGCGCGCGCCGACGAACTCGCGCGCCTGCTCGACGAAATCAATCGCGAACGGCGCGGCATCGAAGGCGACATGCGCGAACAGGCTTTGCGCGTGGCCGAACGCATGTTCGCAGACGGCAGCGCACCGCCGGCCGCGGTCACCGTCTTCGACCCCGACTTCCACGAAGGCGTGGTCGGCATCGTCGCTTCGCGCATCAAGGACCGGTACCACCGCCCCACCTTCGTCTTCGCCGCCAGCAGCGCCGAAGGCAAGTCGGACGAGCTCAAGGGCTCGGGCCGATCGATCGCGGGCTTTCATCTGCGCGATGCCCTCGACCTGGTGGCCAAGCGTCGCCCCGGCGTGGTGCTTCGCTTCGGCGGCCACGCGATGGCAGCCGGCTGCACCGTGTCGCGCGAGCGGCTGGCCGAGTTTCAGGGCGCATTCGCCAAGGTGGCCGCCGAGTGGCTGGACGCCGCCACCCTCACCCGCCGGCTCGATACCGACGGCCCACTGGCGCCCGAGTACCTTCGCGTCGACCTGGTCGACACGCTGCAGCGCGAGGTGTGGGGACAGGGCTTCGCGCCGCCCACGTTCAGCGAAGAGGTCGAAGTGGTGTCGCAGCGCCTGGTCGGCGAGAAGCATCTCGCGCTCAAGCTGCGCCATCAAGGGCGGCCGGTGGACGGCATCTGGTTCGGCCGCACGGAGCCGCTGCCGCCCCGCGTCCTGCTCGCATGGCGGATGGAGGCTGACGAGTGGCAAGGGGTGCGCCGCGTACGATTCATGGTCGAGGGCGCGGAACTTCCCGCGTCCGATGCCAATCAGGAGGGACCATGAACCAAGCACATCGCCACGCCACCTCGCCCATGCCCTGGCGAACGATGGCGCGAGCTGCCGCAGCCTTGACGAGCCTTGCAGCGCTCGGTGCCTGCAGCACCACCGCCATGACCGACGCTCCGCCAGCACCCGCATCGACCGGCGCCTGGGGCGCACCGATCCGCTTTGTCTGCGACGGCACGCCGCCATCCACCGTCGTCGTCCGCTACAGCCAACCCGGCGCCGCTTCGATGAGTTTGTCCCGCGGCGATCGCGTCGTGCAACTGGAGCGCCAACGCGCCGCCAGCGGAGCGCGCTACGCAAGCGCCGATGTGGAATTCTGGGAACACCAGGGCGAAGCGCAACTGCGCTGGGGGGCCAATGCGCCTTCGCTGCGCTGCGTGGCCCAACGCTGAGGAAAGCCAATGGCCCTGGGCTGGTATTCCGTGCTGAAGTTGGTCCCTTGGACCGAGGTGATCAGCAATGCGCCACAGATCGCGGATGCGGCCAAGAAGCTTTGGGGCAGCGTGTCGAAGAAGGCGCCCGGCGACGTCGCTGGCGACAGCGCGCCAGGGCCGTCGATCGGCGCGGCGCCACTGACGCCCGAAGCGCGAATGGCCGAACTCGAAGCGCGCCTTCAGGCCAACGAAGCCGCGGTGGCCGAACTGCATCGGCAACTGGTCGATTCCACCGCCTTGATCGACACCCTGGCGAGCCAGAACGCACTGCTGATCCGTCGCGTCGAAGCCAACCGGCTGCTCGTGCGTTGGCTGATCGGCGCCGTCGCCGTTGTGGGCGTCGTGGCGCTGGTCGCGCTCTTCGGCAAGTGATGCACGCGGGGGCCTGCGCCCCGCCTGCATCGGCGTACCTTCAACGCTTGGGTGCGATGCGCTCGCCCGGCAGCAGTTCGTAGGGTGGCTTCCAGCCCGGCAGGTTCTGCTGCAGGCGGTCGAGCCAGCGCGCCATGGCCGGGTAGTCGCGGCCGATGTCGTAGCCGCTTTCTTCGGGCGGGTAGTACAGGTAGCCGGCCAGCGAGATGTCGGCGATCGTCGGCTGCGTGCCCACCATCCATTCACGCGACGCCAGGTGCTTTTCGACCACCGCGAAGGCGCCTTCGACGCGGCCGCGCAAGAACTTCTCGAGCGCCGGATCGGGCGCCACCGGCGCGAAGCTCTTCATGAACCGCCAGGTGGCCAGGAAGCTGGTGAACTTGTGGTTGTCGAAGAACATCCAGCGCAGCGCCTCGTCCTGCTCTTCCTCGGTCGCGCCGCCGAAAGCGCCATGCCGGCGCGCCAGCCGCGTGAGGATGACGCCGGACTGGCTCATGCGCCGGCCGTCCTCGTCCTGCAGGATCGGCACTTCGCCCATCGGGTTGTTGGCCTCGCGCCAGGCGTCGGTGCGCGTCAGGCCGCCGACGAACTCGCCGAAGGGCACGTGAACCGGCTCCCAGGGCTGGCGCAGTGCCTGCAACATCATCGCGACCTTGAAGGTGTTGCCCGACTGGGCGAAACCGTAGAGCTTGTACATGAAGCGTCCTTCTCCTCGTTGAATGAATCTGCGCGACCAACGCGCGTCAGAGCGCCAGCTTGAGCTTCATCCCCTCGTGCGAGGCGACGAAGCCCAGTTGCTCGTAGAAGCGCAACGCATCGGGGCGTTGCTTGTCGGTGGTCAACTGAACCAGATGGCAGCCGCGTTCGCGCGCACGGCCGATCGCCCATTCGAACAACTGCCTGCCCACCCCGGACGATCGACAGGACTTGTGGACCCGCACGCCTTCGATGGTGGCGCGCCAGCCGCCTTGATGGGTGATGTAGGGCGTGCAGGTGAGCTGCAGAACACCCACCACGCCACCGGCGTCGTCCTCGGCCACCACCAGTTCATTGTTGGGATCGCGCTCGATGGCCTCGAAGGCCTGCAGGTACGACGGCGGCAAGGGATCGGCAAGACGTTCGCGCTGCGCACCCAGCGGATCGTCGGCCAGCATCTGCACGATGGCGACCAGGTCATCACGGGTGGCTTGGCGAAAACGGAGGTTCGAGGTCTTGGTGGTCACGCAGCTGGAGCGGCTCTGGATGAGTAGCCCGCCATTCTGTCGCAAGGCCGGCATCGGCGTGCGTCCGCGAAGGCGGTGCCCGGCGCGTCAGATCTCGAAGCCGGGCTGCAACTCGCGAATCTTGCGCAAGGCCACGCCAGCCGCAGCCGTGCGCGTCTCGACGCCGAGCTTGACGTACACACGTTCCAGGTGCTTCTTGGCCGTGGCGGGGCTGCTGCCGATGATCTCGCCGATGTCGCGGTTGGTCTTGCCCTTGATGACCCAGTAGAGCACCTCGGCCTCGCGCGGGGTGAGCTTGAGCGCGACGCTCATGGTTTCGATCACCGAGCTGTCGGAGGTCTCGCGCAGGATGATGAGCCATTCGTCGTGGCCGTCGTCATGCCCCGTCTGCTGGTGCAGGCGGATGCTCAGGCTGCTGCCTCCTTGCATGACCTGCAGCGGCGGTGGCTCGACCAGGCGCGCCACGGCGTCGTCGAGATGGCGGCGCAGCCAGTCGAGCACCAGCTGCGGCGCATCTGGCGCCTGGGTACCGAAATAGCGCTGGAACAGCTCGCGTGCCAGCCCGGTCTGCCAGATGATTCGGCCCTGCGGCCAACGCACGGTGGCACTGGCATAGCCGAAGGCGTCCAGCGCATTGCGGGCCTGCCCCGCCTGCCGAGCCTGCTGCCGGGCCGCGCGCGCGCCTTGCAGATGCACGTTCATGCGGGCCAGCACTTCCTTGGGCTTGATCGGCTTGGTCACGTAGTCCACGCCGCCCGCCTCCAGCGCCGCCACCAGATGCTCGGTCTCGGTCAGACCGGTCATGAAGATGATGGGGATGGCCGCAGTGGCGGCATCGGCCTTCAGCCGGCGCGCTACCTCGAAGCCGTCCAGCCCCGGCATCATGGCGTCGAGCAGAACGATGTCCGGCCGCGCCTGCGCCGCCCGCGCCAGGGCCTGCTCGCCATTGGTGGCCACCAGCACGGTGTAGCCCGATTCGTCGAGCGCATCGTGCAGCACGGCCAGGTTGTCGGGCACGTCATCCACGATCAGCACCAGGTCGCTGCTGTCCGCGCTGTCGCGAAGGCTCAGCGCCAGCGAGGCAGTTGCGGGCTTGTCGGTGTCGGTGCTCATCATCCTCAGGATGCGGATTCAATGGATTCGGCCAGCGAACGGCTGAGCGCGTCGAGCTCGAAGCGGCGCGCCAACGCGCGCTGGCGCTCCGACCAGCCGGCGCATTCGGGCTGCGCGCGCTCGATCTCGTCGAGCTGCGTCATGATGCCGCGAAGGTAACCCAGACTCACCGCCTCCTCGAGCCGGCGGATGTGCTGGATGGCCGGAACGACCAGCACCGCCGGCGCGGCGTCGCGCACCGGATCTGCCGCAGCGACGGGCTGCGCCGTCCAGCGCAGCTGCAGCTGCCGCTCCAGCCAGTCGAGCAGTTCGCTATGGCGCACCGGCTTGACGATGAAGTCCTCAGGCGTGATGCCCACGTCGTTGTCCAGTCGCTTGTCGAAGGCATTGGCCGAGACGATGGCCACCGCGGTGCGCTCCAGGCCCAGGCGGCGGGCACGGCGGATGGTCTCCCAGCCGTCGATGCCGGGCATCGCCAGATCGACGAACATCGCATCGGGCCGCAGGCCGGCGGCGATCAGGTCGAGCGCATCGTGGCCGCTGGCCGCTGTGCGCAGCTCGAATCCCATCGGCGCGAGCACGTCCACCAGGAGCTGGCGGTCCGCCTCCTCGTTGTCCACCACCAGCACGCGGCGACGCCGGCCTTCGTAGCCGCGCCGCGCCATCGACGGGTTGGGCCGCGGCACGCCGGTTTCGCCCAGGGGCGTGTCATGCACGCGTGGCAGAAACAGGCGCACGCGAAACGACGAGCCGACGTCCGGCGTGCTTTGCACCGACATTTCGCCGCCCATCAGGTCGGTGAGCATCTTGGCGATGGTCAGGCCGAGGCCGGCGCCGCCGACCGCCACGCCCACGCCGCGCGCAAAGGGCTCGAACACGCGCTGCACTTCTTCGGCCGACATGCCGGGGCCGGTGTCCTCGATCTCCAGCGTGGCGAACTCGCGCGCATAGCGCAGCCGGAAGCTGACCTGGCCCTTCGTGGTGAACTTGATGGCATTGCCCAGCAGGTTGATCAGGATCTGCCGCACCCGCTTTTCATCGGCGCGAACCAGGGCGGGCAACTGGCCCGTCGGTTCGAAGCGGAACTGCAGGCCCTTGTCCTCGGCCTGCAGCTCGAACATGTCGGCCAGCTCCTGCATGACCTGCGCGAACGGCATCGGGCGCGCATGCAGCGTGAGCTTGCCGGCCTCGATGTGGGCGATGTCCAGCGTGCCTTCGATCAGCTGCAGCAGGTGTTCGCCACCGCGCTTGATCACTGCCACCGCCTGGCGACGATGCGGCGGCACGGCCTGGTCCTCGCCCAGGAGCTGCGCGTAGCCCAAGATGCTGTTGAGCGGCGTGCGCAACTCATGGCTGATGGCGCTGATGTAGCGGCTCTTGGCCTGGTTGGCCGCATCGGCATTGCGCTTGGCGGCCTGCAGGGCGCGGTCGGTCTCGCGATGCAATTCGATCTCGCGCATGAGCAGGTGCGTCTGCCGGTTCGATTCTTCCTGCGCCACCTTTCGGCTCTGATGCGCCAGCACCAGCCACCAGGCGACGATGCCGGCGATCAACAGCAGCGCCATCGACGCCTTGAGAAAGCCCGCACGCAACGCATGCGCCGCAGCAGCGGCCACGTCGGAATCGGCCAGTGCCCGCAATTCCTGCCGATAGAGCACGCCGAACACGGCCGCCAGCAGCGGCACGATCACCAGCATGAGCAGCAGGAAGTGGCCCAGGCCGGTGTCCAGGTAGCGCCAGCTGCGTCGGGGCAGCACGGTGCGCAACGCGGCCGACCATTGCGCAGCCAGGCTCGCCTGTGGCTTGCACAGGTCGCCGCAGCGTGCGTCCAGCGTGCAGCACAGCGAGCAGATCGGGCCCTGGTAGGCCGGGCAGTGCGCCATGTCCGGACCTTCGTAGCTGCGCTCGCAGATCACGCAGCGCAGCGTCTGCTGCCCCGCATTTGCCTTGGCAGGCTCGCTGCGCGCCAGGTAGTACTTGCCGCGCGTGGCCCAGGCGATGATCGGCGCGGCGACGAAGGCCGTTCCAAGGGCGATGAGCGCGGAGAAGGCCTGGGCCAGCGGCCCCAGGAACCCCAGGTGCGCGACGATCGACAGCCCGGACGCCAGCGCCATCGCGCCCACGCCCACCGGATTGATGTCCCACAGATGGGCCCGCTTGAACTCGATGCCCGGCGGTGACAAGCCCAGCGGCTTGTTGATGACCAGATCGGCCACCACCGCCATCATCCAGGCGATGGCGATGTTGGCGTACAGGCCCAGCACATCGCCCAGCGCCTCGAACACGTCCATCTCCATCAGCATGAAGGCAATGAGCGTGTTGAACACCACCCACACCACGCGGCCCGGATGGCTGTGCGTCACGCGCGAGAAGAAATTGCTCCAGGCCAGCGAGCCCGCATAGGCGTTGGTGACGTTGATCTTCAGCTGCGAGATGACGACGAACAGCGCCGTCGCCCACACGGCCCAGGCGTAGTTCGGGAAGACGTATTCATAGGCCGCCAGGTACATCTGGTTGGGATCGACCGCGCGCTCGGGCGGCACCATGTGCGAGATGGCCAGGTACGCCAGCAGCGCACCACCCAGCATCTTGGCCACGCCCAGCACCACCCAGCCCGGTCCGCCTGCCAGCACACCCAGCCACCAGCGTCCCCGCGTGGATGTCGTGCGCGCGGGCATGAAGCGCAGGTAGTCGGCCTGCTCGCCCATTTGCGTGATGAGCGCAATGCCCACCGTCAGGGCCGCACCAAACAGGGGCAATTGGAAATCCGGAAAAGCGCTCTTCGCTCCGTTGTAGTGCGTGATGCCTTCGAATGCACCAGGATCGCGCATCAAGACATAAACAAAGGGCACCACCAGCATCAGCAGCCAGATGGGCTGCGTCCACAACTGCAGGCGGCTGATGGCAGACACGCCGTGCGTCACCAGCGGAATCACCACCAGTGCGCACACCAAGTAACCCCACGCCGGCGGAATGCCGAGGGCCAGTTCCAGCGCATAGGCCATCACGGCCGCTTCGAGCGCGAAGAAGATGAAAGTGAAGCTCGCGTAGATGAGGGACGTGATCGTCGAGCCGATGTAGCCGAAGCCGGCGCCACGGGTCAGCAGGTCCATGTCAACGCCGTAACGGGCGGCGTAGACGCTGATGGGCAGACCGGCGAGGAAGATGATCAGCCCCGTGCACAGGATCGCCCAGAAGGCATTGATAAAGCCGTACTGCACCAGCAAAGTGGCGCCCACCGCCTCCAGGATGAGGAAGGAGGCAGCGCCGAAGGCGGTGTTGGCCACCTTCCATTCGGACCACTTGCGCGAGCGCTGAGGCGTGAAGCGCAGGGCGTAGTCTTCCAGCGTCTCGCTGGCCACCCAGCTGTTGTAGTCGCGCCGGACCTTGACGATCCGCTGCGGCGCGGCGTCCACGGTCGGGGACGCGGCGTCGGCCATCGGGTCGGCAGCGGTGCTGGAAGAAAGAGAGCTCACGCCGCCCAGGCTGCAACACTCGTGCCGAGCAACAGTTGTTAAAGGTTTGAGGCATGATCGTTGCATCTGCCCTCGGCTGCCAACGCCATCGACCCCAATGGAACTGACACCCAGAGAAAAAGACAAGCTGCTGCTCTTCACCGCCGCGTTGCTGGCCGAACGGCGCCGCGCACGCGGGCTCAAGCTCAACTACCCGGAAGCAGTCGCACTGATCTCGGCCGCCGTCATGGAAGGTGCTCGCGACGGCAAGACCGTGGCGCAGCTGATGAGCGAAGGCCGCAGCATCCTGGCCCGCGACGACGTCATGGATGGCGTGCCCGAGATGCTGCCCGACATTCAGGTCGAGGCCACCTTCCCGGATGGCACCAAGCTCGTGACCGTCCACCAACCCATCGTGTGAGCGCCCGCCATCCGAGCCTTGGCGCAAGCCCTGTTTTGACTGTCTGTCCCAACTGCACGACACCATGACCCAACGCACTGCATCCCGCATCGCCGCCGCGCTGGCCGGCCTCACCGCTTCGTCCCTCGCCCTGGCGCATCCTGGCCATGGCCTGGATGGCGCGCACTGGCACGCCACCGATGCCGCCGTCTACATCGCGCTGGCGCTGGCCGTCGGCGCAGCCGTCTGGCTCGGCCGCAAGTAAGCCGGCGGCCCATGATTCCCGGCGAACTCATCCCCGAGGCGGGCGACCACACGCTCAACCGCGGCCGCCGCACCTTGACGATGGTGGTGCAAAACAGCTCGGACCGGCCCATACAGGTCGGCTCGCACTATCACTTTGCCGAGACCAACGGCGCGCTCGACTTCGACCGCGAGGCGGCACGCGGCATGCGGCTGAACATTGCCTCCGGCAGCGCGGTGCGCTTCGAACCCGGTCAGCAGCGCACGGTGGAACTGTGCGACTTCGGCGGCGCGCGCGTCGTGTACGGCTTTCGCGGCCTCGTCCAAGGAAAACTCTAGATGGCAACGATCGGACGGCGTGCCTACGCCGAAATCTTCGGCCCCACCGTGGGCGACCGTGTTCGCCTGGCCGACACCGGCCTGTTGGTCGAGGTCGAAGAGGACTACACCTTGCGCGCCGGCGGCTACGGCGAGGAAGTGAAGTTCGGCGGTGGAAAGACCATCCGCGACGGCATGGCCCAGGGGCAACGCGCTCGCTCGGAGGGCACGGCCGACACCGTCATGACCAACGCGCTGATCCTCGATCACTGGGGCATCGTGAAAGCCGACATCGGTCTGCGCGACGGTCGCATCGTGGCCATTGGCAAGGCAGGCAACCCGGACGTGCAGCCAGGCGTGGACATCGTCATCGGCCCGGGGACCGAGATCATCAGCTGCGAGGGCATGATCGTCACCGCTGGTGGCATCGACAGCCACATCCACTTCATCTGCCCGCAGCAGATCGAAGAGGCGCTGGCCTCAGGCATCACCACCATGCTCGGCGGCGGCACGGGGCCGGCCACCGGCACCTTCGCCACCACCTGCACGCCCGGCGCCTGGCACATCGAGCGCATGCTGCAATCGGCCGACGCATTTCCGATGAACCTGGGCTTTCTGGGCAAAGGCAACGCGAGCCTGCCGCAAGGCCTGCACGAGCAGATCGAAGCCGGCGTGATCGGCCTGAAACTGCACGAGGACTGGGGCACCACGCCGTCGGCCATCAGCAACTGCCTGGACGTGGCCGACGCCACCGACACGCAGGTGGCCATCCACTCCGACACGCTGAACGAATCGGGCTTCGTCGAGAACACCATCGCCGCCGTGGGCGGGCGCGCCATCTGCGCCTTCCACACCGAAGGCGCGGGTGGCGGCCATGCGCCGGACATCCTGCGCGTGGTGGGCGAGGCCAACTTCCTGCCCTCGTCCACCAACCCGACGATGCCCTACACCGTCAACACGCTGGACGAGCACGTGGACATGCTCATGGTGTGCCACCACCTTGACGCGGCCATTGCCGAGGACCTGGCCTTTGCCGAAAGCCGCATCCGCAAGGAGACCATCGCGGCGGAGGACATCCTCCACGACCTGGGCGCCATCAGCATGATGAGCAGCGACAGCCAGGCCATGGGCCGGGTGGGCGAAGTGATCATCCGCACCTGGCAGACGGCCCACAAGATGAAGGCGCAGCGCGGCACCCTGCCCGAGGACAGCGATCGCAACGACAACTTCCGCGCCAAGCGCTATGTGGCCAAGTACACGATCAACCCCGCCATCGCGCACGGCATCAGCCACGAGGTGGGCAGCGTGGAAGTGGGCAAGTGGGCCGACCTGGTGGTGTGGAAGCCGGCATTCTTCGGCGTGAAGCCCTTTGCCGTGATCAAGGGCGGTTCGATCGCGCTGGCTGCCATGGGCGATGCGAACGCGTCGATCCCCACGCCGCAGCCGGTGCACTACCGCCCGATGTTCGGCGCCTTCGGTGGCTCGCTCACCCGCAGTTCGCTCACCTTCGTGTCGCAGGCAGGGCTGGACGCCGGCATCGGCGAACGCTACGGGCTGGCCAAGACGCTCTCGGCCGTGCGCAACATCCGCGGCGTGCGCAAGGCGAACATGGTTCACAACGGCCTGACGCCGAAGATGGAGATCGATCCGCAGACCTACGCCGTGCGTGCCGACGGACAGTTGCTGACCTGCGAGCCGGCGACGGTGCTGCCGATGGCGCAGCGGTATTTCCTTTTCTAGCCGCGCTCGCCCGCCACGAGGCCGCGGCCGGGTTGGGCGCGCGGCCTTCTGCTTCAATTCGCTCATGCTCACCGCCAACAAACTCATGCCCCAAGGCCGCGGCCTTGCCTCCGTGCTCGTCAAGCGCGCAGCCACCATCGAACTCGATTGGGACGTTCGGCAGAAAAGCCGCTTCGACGCCACCGATTCGCAAGGCCGCAGCATCGGCGTTTTCCTGCCGCGCGGCACCGCCGTTCGTGGCGGCGACGTGCTGGTGGCCGAGGATGGCTCGCTCATCCGGGTGATCGCGGCGCCGCAGCCGGTCCTGCGCATCACGCACTGCACGTCTCACGGCACACCCTTCGACCTCACACGCGCCGCCTATCACCTGGGCAACCGGCACGTGCCGATCGAACTCAAGCCCGACCACCTCAAGATCGAGCCCGACCATGTGCTGGCCGACATGCTGCGCGCCATGCACCTGATCGTGGTCGAGGCGGAAGAAGCCTTCGAACCCGAAGGCGGCGCCTACGGCTCGCACGGGCACTCGCACGAATCGCACGGGCATGGCCATGGCCATGACCACGGACACGATCACGATCACGACCACGGGCATGGCCACGACCACGATCACGGCCACTCGCACTGATGCCTGAAGCCATCGGCGCATCGAGCCTGCTGCAACTCATCTGGCTCGCATCTCCTGCGTTGCCCGTGGGCGGGTTCTCGTATTCCGAGGGTCTAGAAGCCGCAGTCGAGATGGCAGGCGTCGACAACGAGAACGCGGCCGGCGCCTGGCTTTCCGATCAGCTGCAATTGAGCCTGGCGCGCGGCGACCTGGCCGTGGTGGCGCAGGCCATCGCCGCCTGGCGCGCGGACGATCGCTATCGCATCGGCCGACTCAACGCCTGGATCCTGCAGACTCGCGAGAGCGCCGAGTTCCTGCTGCAGACCGTGCAGATGGGCCACTCCTTCGTCGAATGGCTCAAGCTGCATCACGCGGATGCCGCCGAGATCTTTCGCGACCAGCCCGCCAGCTATCCGGTGGCCTTTGCATTCGCGGCCCAGCGCTGCAATGCTTCGGTCCGCGACGGCTGCCTGGCCTTCGCGTTTGGGTGGGCGGAGAACATGGTGGGCGCAGCGGTGAAGGCGGTGCCGCTCGGGCAGAGCGCCGGCCAGCGCATGCTCGGCCGCCTGTCCGGCGAGATTCCCCATGCCGTCGAGCGGGCCATGGCGCTGACCGATGACGACCGGCAAGCCTTCGCACCCATGCTTGCCGTGCTGTCGGCCCGGCACGAAACCCAGTATTCACGGCTCTTCAGAAGCTGACCACCGATCCAACGACCTTCTTCCTTCGCACCCGTATGAGCACCGCACTGCACCACGTTCCCAACCGCACCAAGAGACTGCCACCCCTGCGCGTGGGCATTGGCGGGCCGGTCGGCTCGGGCAAGACCACCTTGCTGGAGATGCTGTGCAAGCGCATGCGCGATACGTACGACCTGATCGCCATCACCAACGACATCTACACCAAGGAAGATCAGCGCCTGCTCACGGTGGCGGGCGCCCTGCCGGCCGAGCGCATCATGGGCGTGGAAACGGGCGGCTGTCCGCACACCGCGATCCGCGAGGACGCTTCGATCAACCTCGAAGCGATCGACCGCATGCTGGCGAGCTTTCCGAATGCCGACGTGGTGTTCGTCGAAAGCGGCGGCGACAACCTCGCGGCCACCTTCAGCCCCGAACTGTCCGACCTCACCATCTACGTGATCGACGTCGCCGCCGGCGAGAAGATCCCGCGCAAGGGCGGCCCCGGCATCACCAAGAGCGATCTGTTCGTCATCAACAAGACCGACCTGGCGCCACACGTGGGCGCCGACCTGTCGGTCATGGAAAGCGACACGCGGCGCATGCGCAAGACGCGCCCGTTCGTGATGACCAACCTCAAGACGCAGTCCGGACTGGATGAGGTGATCGAGTTCATCGAAGCGCGCGGCATGCTCAAGGCCTGACGCGCCGGCGGCTCGGCTGCCGCCTTACGCCGCGTCCCGCACGGGCCGCACCACCCGGCTCATCGCATTGCGCAGCGCGCCGGTGTGCCGTTCGAACAGCCAGTAGAACAGCACGCCGGCCCCCAGCAGCAACAGCAGCCACAGGCTGAACTGAGTGAGCGACGCGGCATCGAGCTGCATGCTCCGCTTGCCGTAGAACACGGCGCCGATCAGCGCCACGAGCGGAAAGTGCACCAGGTAGAGCGAATAGGAAAACGCCGACAGGCCCTGGCTCGCACGCACCCACAGTGCATCGCCACGCGCTGGCGGCCGCAGTTGGGTCAGCCCGATGCACAGCAAACAGAAGCCCAGGCCGACGGCCAGGTCGGGCGGAAACCCCCAAAGCCCATGCAAGTGGCCGCTCTTGCTGTAGAGCAGCGTCGCGACGAACAGCGCCAGCCCCGACAGGATCAGCAGGGCCTTGAGCAGGATCGGCTTTACCTTGCCAGCCGTGGCGTACACCACCAGGCCCAGCAGCCAGATCGGGAAGGCCGCTGCCATCTGGGGCGGCAGCCAGGCCAGGATGAGCAGGGCCACTGCGCCTGCCGCCAGCCGGTGCCAGGGCCGGGACGCGCCACGGGGAACCACCACTCCCAAGGCCACGACGCACAGCGGAAAAAGCACGTAGTACCAGAACTCGTTGGCCAGGCTCCACAGCGGCCCGTTGGTGCCGAACACGGGGGTTTCGATCGTCTGCAGGAACAGCAGGTTGCCGCCCAGCGTGGCCATCGACGCCGAATACGTGCTGGCCGAGTAGGGGCCCGAGTTCCAGATGGGCCAGTATTCCCCGGTCAGCACCTCGGGCGCGACATGTCGGATGACCGCATCGACGATGGCCGTGAAAGCCAATGCCGGCACCAGGACCACCCACAGTCGCGACAAGCGCGCCAGGGCGTAGTCGCCGGGGCGGAATGCCTTGCTGTTGCGCAGGATCGAGCCGCCCACAAAGAACCCGCTCAGCACGAAGAAGACCATCACCGCTTGGTGGCCCAACCCGGTCAGGGCGTAGAACAGCGTGCTCCAGAACCCCGTGGCACTCGCCTGCGCGTAGTCGACGAACATGGCCGCGCGCAGATGGCTGGCGCACACCGCCACCGCACTGATCCCCCGAACCAGATCGAGCCAGACGAAATTGTGTTGCTGATGGCTGCTCATTGAACCTTGACAAAACCGACGCCGCTGCGGTCGATCGTTGAACGACAAGGCTCATTGTGACAGACGGTTACTACTAAAGCATTCCGCCAGAGGGTCTAGTACGCAGGTGCAAGGGCGCGGAAATGCGGCAGCGTGTCGCACTAGTTTTTCGGCAACATGTGGGGGTTGTAGACCACCTCCCAGAGGTGCCCGTCTGGGTCCATGAAGTAGCCGCCGTAACCACCGTAGAACGTGTCTGCCGGCGCCTTGACCAAGGTTGCGCCCGCCTTGGTCGCTTGCTGCAGCACGGAATCCACCTCGCTCCTTGACAGCACGTTGTGCCCGAGGGTGAATTCGAGGGGGCGGCCTCCCGCCTGCTGCGCGATGCCCGTATCGGCAGCCATGCTTGCACGTGGCCATACGGCGAGCTTGAGGCCATCTTGCAGGTCGAAGAATGCGACCGCGCCGTTCTCAAACTCCTGCCCCACTATGCCGGTGGTGGGCAGCCCGAGGCCGTCGCGATAGAAGGCGACCGCCCGTTCCAGATCCTCCACTCCGAGGGTGATGAGCGTGACTCTTGGTTCCATGGCGTCTACTCCGAAACGTGAGGTTGTGGATGCCAACCTTACTCGGGCGCTTTGCCAACCATGCGAGGAGCCCGCAGGAAGTCGAAGTCCACGCCTTGGTCGGCTTGGGTAACGTGCAGGACGATGATGCCGAACGCCGTGCCGCTCATGCGGCCATCCGAGACGCGCACGATGTCCTTGACCCCTGCGCGAGCAAGCTTGATAGATCGGCTTGTCGATAGGCCGCACAACGTCCTGCGCGAAGCCGGCGCCCGCTCGTTCGATTTCTTCGCCGAGCGTGCGCCCAGTGACAGTCAGGGCGTTCAGGCGCAGCAAGGGCTTGAGCTCACGCAGCAGCGTCGCCATGCCGCCTGCCTTGTGGAAGTCTTCCATGTAGTGTTGCCCCGATGGTTTGAGATCCACCAGAACAGGCGTGCCGCGCTTTACCGCCTCGATGAGCTGAGGCATGTTGCCGTGGCAGGGGTTGTAGCTGCTGCCCGTGTTGGTGATGCCGATGACCGGGCGATCCAGGGCGTCATCGGTATAGCCGGCGCCCTTGATGAACGCCTTGCGCAGAAACAGCGAGAACTCCTGGTCACCGTAGTTCGTGAGGCCTTTCCTCAGGCCCTGAGGTGCATGGGTCATGGCACGCACAGGCATTGTTCTCGCGCCCCCGAGCGGACATCTGAACGCAGACCAGGCCGTCTTCGCCACACCTGCGACCAAACCTCACAAAGGCAGGGCCGTCGTCCGCTTGATGCTCTCGAGCACGAAGCTGGTCTTGCAGTCCTGCACGCTGGGGTGCCTGAGCAAGGTGTCCATGACGAAGCGGGAGTAGTGGGCCATGTCGGCCACGCGCACGCAAAGCAGATAGTCCATCTCGCCGGTCAGCGAACTGCATTCGACCACTTCGGGCCAGCCCTGCACCGACGCGCGGAAAGCATCCATCGGGTTGCGCTTGTGGGTCTCGGCGTACTTTTCCAGCCGCACGTTGATGTAGGCGGTCAACGTCAGGCCGACGTGCTCCGGCTGCACCAACGCAACGTAGCCGGAAATGACGCCGCCCTCTTCCAGCCGCTTGACGCGCCGAAGCGTTGCCGACGGCGACAGCCCGACCTTGTCGGCGATCTGGTCGTAGGTGGCTCGACCGTCGGCCTGCAGCACTTCGAGGACGCGCAGGTCGATCTTGTCGAGTTGAACTGGTGCGCTCATGCAAACGATTTTGCATGAATCGTGCGCGGCACCCGCCCCGCTAAGTTATTTCATCCGTGTCATATAGTGTCAACTGTCAATTGGATGCCGTCACGACACGGCGCCAAAGCAAGCCGAGTTTGCCGGGGTGCTCCAGGCTGAAGACCTTCTTGGCCCTGTCCGGGATGTGCCAGACCGCCCGCGTCCCAGCGTGGAAAGTGGCGGAATGCCCTGGCCGCAGCGTGAACGACTTCCCCAGGTAGTCGACTCGGACCTCGCCCTCGAGCAAATGGACGGTTTCGTCGAGGCTGAATTGCCATTCGAAGGTGGTCGGCCCCTCGCATTGCCACAGACCCACGATGTGGCGCTCATTGGAAGAGCGAGCGATTTCGACCACCTTGAATCTCGGGTTGCCCGAGCGGATCCATTCCGGAGGAATTTCCAGGGCGGTCATGCCCTGGTGGATCGAGATCGCGGAAGGCGGCGCCGAATTGGCGACGAACAGCCAAACGTCCAAGCAGGCCACGCCGATGCCCACCGCCGCCGCCAGTGCGACGGCCTTCAGATATTTAGAACCTTTTTTCAAGGTTTCCTCCCTCGCCCAGTGAAATCCGCTGCGGGTTCGTGTCTCTCTAACGTGGTGCCCGCCCGCGCCGAAGACGCCACAGATCAAATTCTGTCATGAGCATGACGATTAACCGCTTGCCTGACCTTCTTTTTGCAGGAACTGTGCGTCTGGCAGACAAAAAACAACCGCGAATGCAGTAACGATGCGCGCTGAATTCGTAGGATCGACAGGTATCCAACCCCGATCACCCAACACCCCTTGATGGAGACCCGCATGGCCGATCTGTTTGACAACCCCATGGGCCTGCAAGGCTTCGAATTCGTCGAGTTCGCTGCCCCAGTGGCCAACACGCTGGAGCCGTTGTTCGAGAAGCTCGGCTTCACGCTGGTGGCCAAGCACCGCTCCAAGGACGTTGTGCTTTACCGTCAGGGCGACATCAACTTCATCGTCAACCGCGAGCCCAAGAGCCCGGCCTACTACTTCGCCGCCGAGCACGGCCCCGCGGCCTGCGGCCTGGCCTTCCGCGTGAAGGACTCGCACAAGGCCTATGCCCGCGCGCTCGAACTGGGCGCCCAGCCCATGGACATGTCGACCGGCCCCATGGAACTGCGCCTGCCGGCGATCAAGGGCATCGGCGGCGCCCCGCTTTACCTCATCGACCGTCATGAAGACGGCAAGTCCATCTACGACATCGACTTCGAATGGGTCGAAGGCGTCGACCGCCGCCCTGCGGGCCACGGCTTCAGCGTGGTGGACCACCTGACGCACAACGTGTACCGCGGTCGCATGGCGCACTGGGCGGCCTTCTACGAGCGGCTGTTCAACTTCAAGGAAATTCGCTACTTCGACATCCAGGGCGAATACACCGGCTTGACCTCCAAGGCCATGACCGCACCCGATGGCCTGATCCGCATCCCCCTCAACGAAGAAGCCAAGCAGGGCGGCGGCCAGATCGAGGAATTCCTGATGCAGTTCAGCGGCGAAGGCATCCAGCACATCGCCCTGCTCTGCGACGACCTGCCCAGCGCCATCGACAAGCTGCAGATGGCCGGCGTCCCGCTTTTGACAGCGCCCAACGACATCTACTACGAGAACCTCGACAAGCGCCTGCCCGGCCATGGCCAGCCGGTGAGCGAACTGCAGGCGCGCGGCATCCTGCTCGACGGCACCACCGAAGGCGGCCAGCCGCGTCTGCTGCTGCAGATTTTTTCCGAGCCGCTGCTGGGCCCCGTGTTCTTCGAGTTCATCGAGCGCAAGGGCAACTACCGCGAAGGCTTCGGCGAAGGCAACTTCAAGGCGCTGTTCGAATCGCTGGAGCGCGACCAGATCAATCGCGGCGTGCTGACGGCGGCCTGAGCCCCCTCCACACCGACAACCCAGGAGCAACGCCATGATCGAATCCGTCGAACGCGAAGCGAAGGAACTGCATGGCCTGGCCGCGGGCTCCGCGCCCGAGCGAGCCGACTGGACGATCGATCAGGGCTGGGACAACTACAGCCCGGCCGAGCACGCAGTGTGGAAGGTGCTGTTCGAGCGCCAGTCCAAGCTCTTGCCCGGCCGCGCGTGCGATGAGTTCGTCCAGGGCATGAAGAACCTGCCCATCGGCCCAGAGCAGATTCCGGACTTCCGCCGCCTTTCGGAGGTGCTCATGCAGCGCACCGGCTGGCAGGTGGTGGCCGTGCCGGGGCTGGTGCCCGACGAAGTGTTCTTCGAACACCTGGCCAATCGGCGCTTTCCTGCGGGACAGTTCATCCGCAAGCCCCACGAGCTCGACTACCTGGAAGAGCCCGATGTCTTTCATGACGTGTTCGGCCACGTGCCGATGCTCATGAACCCGGTGATCGCCGACTACATCCAGGCCTACGGGCGCGGCGGCCTGCGGGCGCAAAAGCTGGGTGTGCTCGACAAACTGGCGCGCGTCTACTGGTACACGGTGGAGTTCGGGCTGGTGCAGCAGGCCGACGGCGTTCGCATCTATGGCGCTGGCATCGCCTCGTCGTTGACCGAAAGCATCTTCTCGCTGGAAGACCCGTCGCCCAACCGCATCGCCTTCGACCTCGAGCGCGTCATGCGCACCCGCTATCGCATCGACGACTTTCAAGAAAGCTACTTCGTCATCGACGGGCTCGACCAGTTGCTGGAACTGGCGCACATCGATTTTGGGCCGTTCTACGACCGCATCGATGGCCAGGTCGAGCATGAGCCCGGCACCGTGCTGCCCACCGACCGCGTGATCTCGCGCGGCACCGGGCAGTACCATCGCGAGCGCCGCAACACCGCCAAGGCCAGCATCTGACATGAGCAACATCGACCACGACATGCAAGACGCCGTCGTCCTCATCACCGGCGCTGCCGGAAACCTGGGCCGCGCGGTGGCCGAAGTGTTTGGCGAGCACGGCGCTCGCCTCGCGCTGGTCGACCTACATGCCGACCGGCTTGGCGCCGCTTTCGGCGAATCGGACGAGCGGCACCTGTCGATCGCCGCCAACCTGCTCGATGCCGCGGACGCGCAAGCTGCGGCGCAGACCGCCATCGACCGCTTCGGCCGCATCGACGTGCTGTGCAACCTGGCGGGCGGCTTCGGCATGGGCACACCGGTGCACGGCACCGACGCCGCGACCTGGAACCATCTTTACGACCTCAACGTGCGCACCGTGCAACACATGGCTCAGGCCGTGGTGCCGCAGATGCTGCGGCAAGGCAGCGGCAAGGTCGTGAACATCGGGGCTTTCTCGGCGCAGCGCGGGCTGGCGAACATGGGCGCCTACATTGCGGCCAAGAGTGCGGTGATCCGCCTGACCGAGTCGATGGCCGCCGAATTGCGCACGCAGGGCATCAACGTCAACTGCGTCCTGCCCACCATCATCGACACGCCCGAGAACCGCGGCGACATGCCCGACGCCGATCCGGCGAACTGGGTGGCACCGCGCGACCTGGCGCGGGTGATCGCTTTCCTGGCCTCCGACGCCGCGCGCGCAGTGCACGGCGCGGCCTTGCCGGTGACTGGGCTGAGCTGATTCAGCGACGCTGGCCGCCGCGCGGCCCACTGGCCCCGCCCGATCCCGCATTGGGATCGACCCACCCATACTGCACGTAGCGCCGGATCACCATGCATCCGGGCGGTGAGTCGATCAGCGACACCGTAGACGCCGGGAAGCAGTGCAACGATGCTGATCGACAAGAGCGCTTTCATGGGCGTGCCACCACTTCTTCGATGGCCGAGGTGTAGAAGCGCACGTTGTCTTCGTTGGTCGGATCGAGCTGTGCCAGGAATGCCTGGGCACTTGCGCGATACCGGGCAAGCTGCGGGTCGTGCTCGTCGAATGCACGAAGCAATGCGGCGCCAGCTTCCTCGCAGTCGAAGCCTTCGTAGCGGTAACCGCAATCGCCCAGCAGATGCGAGTTGTGCACCAACGGAAACCCACCGTAAAGCGCCTCGTAGTACAGATAGTTCTGCGCGTTCTCCCACTGGTGCGCCACCACCGCATCCACCTGGGCCGGCAGCATCTCGTACACCGGAAAGCGCCCTTCGAAGGTGGCGAGCCCGTGGCGCACCAGGTCCAGGCTCTGCGCAAAGCCGACGAAGGCTGGCTTGTCCTTCATTTCCAGCGTGTTGAAGACCCACAGGTGCTCGATCATGCGCGCGCGTGCTCGATGCGCCACCTCGCAGGCCAGCATGGGCGTGAAGCTCGTCTTGACCATGCAGATGTTCGGCTCGAAGATCCCCACTCGCCACTTGGTGCGCCCGCTCTGATAGGCAAATTCGCCCACGCAGCCCGCCCGCTGACGGGCCTGCTCCAGAACCACAGGGCTCCACAGGTGCGGCACCAGCCGGACCGGCGCGCGGAAGGCCGCGTTGAAATAGGGCACGCACACCTGTTCGTATTCAGCCAGCGTCCAGATCTCGTCGTAGGGCGCTGCGGTGATCACCAGGCCGTGCGGCTTATTGAAGATCATGCGTTCGGCATCGATCGCGTAGTCGTTTCCCACGCGCATGGAGATCACACGCCCGCCGCGTTCGCGGAACTGCACCACCCATTCGCGCGCAAGCTGAGCGCTCATCTCGATCATCACATCCAGCCGTTCCAAGGCTGCGGGCATGTCGATCAGGGGCACCGGCGAATCGGCAAGAAACCTGCGCGCATCCTCCGGCCTGGCGTCGCTCCCGCCGGCCACCAGCACCACCTCTTCGACACACGGCGACTCCAGAAGCAGCAGCACCAGGAACAGGCAGTTCTGGAAGATGCCGTTCTCCCACAGGCTTTGATCGCCCTTGCGAACGTAGATGGACACACCGACCTTCAGCCTGCGGTTCGGGCCGAGCCTGGATGCGCCGCTCACGAGGCTGACTCCGCCTTGCGCGATGCGCTGCCCGTCGACCTGGCGTCGTTGGCGCAGAACGCTTCGTCGCCATCGACCAGCTCCAGCAGCAGACGGGCACAGGCATCGACGTTCGCTGGCGCCAAGGGATCGAGCCCGGCGATGAAGCGACGGGCATTGGCCCGGTAGTCGTCCAGTTGCGCGTCGTGCACCTGCAAGGCATGCAGCAGTTGGGCGCCGGCGGCGGCAATGTCGAAGTCAGGGTAGTAGTACCCCAGTTCGCGCAGCCAGGGGCTGTTGTGCACCAGGGGGTAGCCGCCATGCAAGGCGTCGAGGTAGCTGTAGTTCTGCGCGTTCTGCCACTGGTGCGCAACCACCGCGTCGGCGTGCTGCACCATGAAGCCGGCGAAATCGTGGCGGCCGTGGAACTTCGCCTTGTGCTGGCGAACCAGGTCGAGCGAGTTGGCCAGGTAGAGCAATGTCGGGTGCTCCTTCATGTGCAGTGCATTGAGCACCTGCATCGACTCGATGCCGTCCGGCCGCTGCCGATAGGCGACATCGCAAGCCAGCAGCGGCACCAGACAGTTCTTCACCACCGAAATGTTGGGCTCGAAGATGGCCACGCGCCACTTCCCTCTTGCTGGCTGGTAGCCGAAACGGAATCCGGCGCGCTCGGTCTCCTGCGCGCGTGCATCGAGAAACATCGGCGACCACAGGTACGGCGCGACCGACACGGGCACCCGGTGCAGTGTGCGCATCATGGGCGCAAAGACCTCGTCCTTGGGAAGCACCCAGACGCGGTCGCAACGTTGTGGCTTGAGGAACACGGCCTTGTCGGTGAACAGGATCGGCTCGGCCAGGGCGACATGCGGCTGGCCCACGCAAAGGAATGCCGACTTTCCCCCGCAGGCCCGGAAATGCGCCAGCCATTCGGCAGGCAGCGCGCCCGCAAGTTCGATCACGACGTCGATCGCGTCGATCGCCTCGCCCGGGCGGATCAGCCGAAGCTCCAGCGCCTGGAGATCGACTTGCGGCGGCATCGCGCCCTGGTCTCCGACATCGACCAGAAATACCGCTTCGACGAAAGGCACCTGCTGTAGCGCGCGGGCCAGGAAGACGACGTTCTGGCCCATGCCGTTTTCCCAGATGTTCTGACCCGCATGGGAGATGACCGAGATGCCGACACGCATCGCGTGAGTGTCACCCAGAAAAGCCGCGTTCGTGCCAGGCGGCCGGATAGCGGCCCCGTGTCAATTCCACTTCCAGCCAACGCCCGCGCTCAGGCCCATTGGCTCCCGGTGGTCGATACGCCGGCGCCCCAGCCCATGCCACCATCCTTGGACATCTGCTTGTAGACAAAGGCCATGGCGCCGTAGCCTGGGTATCCGCCCACGCCCACACCCACGCCCGCCACAAGGCGGTGTTCCTGGGACGGCATGCCACACCCGAGTTCCTGGCCGAACGAACGGACATCGTGCTCTCGCATCAGATCGAGAACCCGCTCAATTATTTCTACCTGGATGTGTGCTGGCAGGGATACCCGCTGGTGCACAACGCCAGCCTGTGCGCGGACCTGGGCTACTACTACGAAGCCAATCAGGTCGCCCAAGGGGCAAGCCATGTGCAGGAGATCCTGGATGCGTTCGATGCGCAAAGCACGGCTTACCGTGCGCGCCAGCGTCAGCTGATCGGACGCTATCTGCCCGACGCGTCGCAGCTGGTCGCGGTCTATGCCGGCCTGCTCGACGCGTTGTTCAGGCGCCCTGCCTGCTAGGGGCGGACGCCATCGGAGTCAGTCGCGGCACACGCCGCGATCGACCCCGGAGACTTTAGTAGCTGTTGCGACGGGGACCGCGGCCGAAGCTGTCGCCACGCGGCTCCATCGGACGCGCCACGTTGACGGTCAGTTCCCTGCCGTCGACCTGCTTGCCATTGAGGCCTTGGATGGCAGCTTGCGCTTCGGCGCTGGAGCCCATCTCGACAAAGCCGAAGCCCTTCGAGCGGCCGGAGTCGCGGTCCATCATGACCTTGGCCGACGAGACGTGGCCGAAGTTGGCGAACTGCTGCTGCAGCGTGTCGTCGCGCATGGAGTAGGAAAGGTTGCCGACGTAGAGTTTGTTTTCCATGAGATTCTTTCGAGAAGTTGGATGGGTGTTGATGAAGAGGGTAGTGGGCCGGCTTGTCTAACGCCTGGGCCGAAACGCCGGACGCGGTGCGCCAGGAGCACGAGGCTCGATATGGCGAAACGTGAGCCGGCCTTTGGTGAGGTCGTAGGGCGACAACTCGAGGGAAACTCGGTCGCCAGCCAGGACGCGGATTCGATGCTTTCGCATCTTTCCGCCGGAATAGCAGATCAGACTGTGGCCGTTGTCGAGGGTGACCCGAAAACGCGAGTCGGGCAACACCTCTTCAACGCGCCCTTGCATTTCAATCAGTTCTTCCTTGGCCACAAGTCTCCTCTGTTGGTGGGTCTGATCGGTCTCAGACCAATTGGTTGTTCAATACGAAATGACGGCCTTGCGCCAACGCATAGCGTGCGGCGCCAAGGGCACTGTCGAAATCCGGAATGAGGCGGAACACTCGGTCGTGCATGCCGCGGCGGATGGATACCGACGCGCAATAGCGGCCGGCTTCATTGACTTTCGTCATCGGGGTGACGAGGTACTTGCCCACCTCGTGGGCGTGTGAAAGATGCATATTTGGAATCAAGGCACGCGGCCGCTCGCAAGAGCGCTGCAGTGCAGGCATCCGATGGGATGCCGGGTCAACGATGTTGGGTGAGTGCCGACCGCGTCGCGATGGACTCTAGGTCGAAAATGGAGCTCGTCGAGAGGAGGAAGACATAGGGTCCGGAAGGAGTGATGCTCCGGACATGTCATGCGGCCAAAGGCTGGCGCAAGGTGTCTATCGATGATCGAGGCAACGAGCAAGCCGCGGTCAATTGCGTCGAGTATAGGGCAATTGTTCCGAAAGCGCTTGCGCGTATGCGATGCACGTACAAAATGGCGGGAGTGATACGCTGAATTCCTCACCGGCATTGAAAGGCTCAGATGAGCAAGGCGCTTCTTTCCATACTTCGACGAGATGCGCTTCGCGTCGAGCTTCCCCGCGTGGCGGACCTGCTGCATCGCCGACGCGCCGGCGAGATCGACGATGCCGTGATCGATGACCTCGTCGCACTGTCCTGGCTCGAGTGGCTCGGCGGAACGCTGCAGTTGACGGCCACCGGCTCCAACATCTGCCGCCAGCAGATTCCCAAGTAGCAGGGCAAGCCTGGCGCTCAAGCCACCGGTGGCTCTTGCGACCAGGCGGAGAACTCGAAGTAGTCGTCGTAGCTCGACGGTTCGACCGAGGAGTCCGTATTCACGTGCAGCGGCAGCTGTCGGTTGTGCATCAGGAATGCGCAGAATGCTTCCATGTCGTAGTCGGAGATGAGCGCAGGGATCATGTCACCCGCTCCGACGCCTTCACCGCCGACGACGACCCGAGTCCGGGTGTCATGGCAGATCAGGCTGTACCTTCGCGGGGACCCTTTCCGAGGAGCGCTTTGAGCCAGCTCGAAATAGCGTGAGTTCGATGCTTGTGCGACCCGCGGCGCCTCACTGTTGTTTTTTGCGCTCGACCCCACGTGGGGCGAGGTGAAGGTTTCGTTCGACATGGCCGTCCTCTGACTCGAGGCACAGACGCCGCGATGCGTCATCGTGCGCCCAATCGGCAAGATCACCTAGAAGTATTTCCGTTGCAGGCAAGCCGAAGACGGCCGCAACGCCCGTCGGCGAGTGGCGCTCCTGACCGCCCTTGCAGCGCTTGCATCCAAGCCGCGAGGCGCGTTTAATGGCTCTCCGACCACAAGCAACGCGACCGATGCGCCAACGTTCCTTGTACTCGCCGACGATGTGCCTGGGCTTGGCGGCTCTGGCCGGCGCTGCGCACGCCCAGGGCAGCAGCGTCTCCATCTACGGTGTGGCCGATGCCTACTTCACGGGCATCCAGGGCGGCACGGGCCGCATCACACAGCTTCAGTCGAGCGGCCTGTCGGCCTCGCGCCTCGGGTTCCGCGGGCGGGAGGATCTGGGCGATGGGCTGTATGCGAACTTCGTGCTCGAAACCGGCCTGAACATGGACGACGGCACCTACGGCCAAGGCGCGGTGTTCGGGCGGCAGTCGTTCGTCGGCGTCGGCTCCACATCTTTGGGGGCGATCACGCTGGGTCGCCAGTACACCGGCTTCTGGCACCTGACGGACGAGTTCAGCGAGTTCTCGAACTCTGGCAATGGACCGAGTTCCGCGGTGATCGGCGGTTTCGGCGGCTACGAGCCCGTCCGTGGCTCGTTGGACAGTGGCACCGGCAACGGCGGGCCGGCACGCATCAACAACGCCGTGAAGTACGAATCGCCGGTGTGGAGCGGCTTTCGCTTCGGCGTTCAAGGCGGCTTTGGCGAGGTGGTCGACGATGCCGGCGGCAACCGCGTGCTGGACACCTATGCCCGCTATGCCCAGGGGCCGGTGGACCTTGCCGCCGCGTATGTCGACGACCGGGGCGGCAGCATCACGCCAGACGCCGCCCGGCGCAGTTGGATCGTCGCCGCGGCCTACAGCTTCGGCAGTCTCAAGGTGCGCGGCGCGTACCTGTCTGTCGATGACCGCAGCAGCCTCAATCTGGACGGATCGGGCTGGTGGGTGGGCGCTGACTACAGCCTGGGCTCGAGCCTCGTGAAGATCCAATACGTGGTCAACAAGCCCAGCTACCTGAGCAACAGCAGCACCCAGGGCATCGGCATCGGGTATCAATATTCGCTGTCCAAGCGCACGACGCTCTACACCTCGGTCACGTACTTCAAGAACGATGACAACGCGGGGCTGGGGCGGGCTTCTTTCACCATTCCCAACGGGCTGACCAGCACGACCGACAACGACCTCACGCAGTGGGTCGGCGGCATGCGCTTTTCGTTCTAGGCGCGCCGCGTGGGGATCAGGCCGCCGCCCGGCATGCGGCGCGGATGATGCGCTCCGTCGGATTGGGCTCCATGCCCTTGAATTCCATCGGCGGGGGCTTGGCGCGGTAGTCGCGGCGCGTTTGCACTTCACCTTCCCACAAGGGACGACGATAGAAATCGACTTGAAGGTAGTGCGCCCGATTGGCGCGGCAGTCCACGCGGACCTGCGCCAGGTAGGAGCGATAGGGCTCGCCCTCCCAGTTCTGACGTTCGTTGGCGCGGTTCACACGCAGGTTCAGCGTCTTGGAATCGCCGTCGAGTTGGATAGCCGACAGATCGACCTGCACCGTCTCGGCTTGAGGTTTGAACGCGTCTCCCGCCACGGTGAACCAGGCAGGTGCCGGGGGCGCCTCCTTCGTCTGCGCGCCAACGGGCGCCACAGACGCGGCAATCACCGCCAAACCAAATGGCCACGCTAACGCTGCCCTGCATCTGCTGATGACCAAGATATTCTTCTCCGCACCTCTGGGAAGCATGGATTCTAGGCGTGTAGGACGCACGCCACCACGGGCTGATGGACCGCATGGCAAGAGCGATGCGAACGCGCCACGCCGCGAACGTTCCTAGAATCGTCTGCCCATATCCGCCCTCCGTGAGCCAGCCCCAATGAATGCCCCAGCACCTCATACCGACGACCATGGCGAGCCCCTGCCCGCCGCAGTCTTTGCTCGCCGAGCCGAAGACCTGTGGGATGCCAGCGTGCTGGCACGCGGCCCGTGGGACCCGCGTGCCCAGCACGGCGGAGCGCCCTGTGCCTTGTTCGTGCACATCGCGGAACAGGCCATGGCCGAACCGGGCTGGCAGCTGGGCCGGCTGACGGTCGAGCTGATCCGGCCGGTGCCATTGGGCGAACTGCGGACACGCTGCGCAACCGAGCCTGCGCGCAGCACCGCGCGGGTGGCCATCGATCTGCTGTCAGGCGACAAGTTGGTGGCGCGCGCGCAGGTGCTCATGCTTCGGCAAACGGAAGTGCCCTTGCCCGGCGACGTGCCGCTCTGGTCGCCCGATCGCCTGCTGCCCCCGCCTTCCGAATGCCATGAACCCCTGCTGATCGGCGGCCTGCCGCGCGGCGTATCGTTCTACGGGACGACGATGGACACGCTCAACGCGCAGGGCGATCCGTCGCGCCCCGGCCCGGGCTCGGCGTGGTTCCGAACCGCCATGCCGATGGTCGAGGGCCACCAGAATTCGCCGGCCATGCGCGCCGTGGCCGCAGCCGACTTCGGCAACGGGCTGAGCTGGGTGCTGCCGGCCGAGCGCTACCTGTTCACGAACGCCGACATCAGTGTCCACCTGTTCCGTCCGCCGATGGGCGAATGGGTCGGCCTGCAATCGCAGACGCAGATGGATGCGAGCGGTGCCGGCATCGCCATGTCGCGCCTGTTCGACGAGCGCGGCAGCATCGGGATCGCGGCGCAGACCCTGGTGTTGCGCGAGCGCTGATCGATCGCGCCGCGCGCCTGGCGATCAGGCGCGCTTGGCCACCAGCGTCAGGATGTCGTAGCTGGCTACCACTTCGTCGTCCTGATTCGTCACTTCGACGTCCCAGGCCACCACGCCCTGCCCCTGTCCGTTGGCATCCTTGCGGCGTCGATCGATCTTTCGCTTGCAGGTCAGCCGCGCGCGGATGGTGTCGCCGATGCCCACGGGCTTGACGAAGCGCAGCGTGTCCAGGCCGTAGTTGGCCAGCACCGGACCCGGCGCGGGCGAGACGAACAGGCCGGCCGCCGCCGAGAGCACGAAGTAGCCGTGCGCAATGCGCTTGCCGAACGGCGATGCCTTCGCAGCGATCTCGTCGAAGTGCATGTAGAAGTAGTCGCCCGACAAGCCGCCGAAGGCAACGATGTCGGCCTCGCTTACCGTACGGCGGTGCGTCAGCAGGGAGTCGCCGATGGCCAGGTCCTCGAAGTGCTTGCGGAAGGGATGCAGTTCTTCTTCCTGCCGCTTTGCGCCGCGCATGTATTCGCCGGTGATCGCCGTGATCATGCTGGGCGACCCCTGCACCGCCGTTCGCTGCAGGTAGTGCTTGACGGCGCGGATGCCGCCCAGCTCCTCGCCGCCGCCGGCGCGGCCGGGGCCGCCGTGCTTGAGCATCGGCAGCGGCGATCCGTGACCGGTCGATTCCGCCGCCGCCTCGCGATCGAGCACCAGCCAGCGACCGTGCAGCGCCGCCACCGCCGGCACGATGCGCGCGGCCGTGGCCGGGTCGCGCGTGACGAGCGTGCCCACCAGGCTGCCCTTGCCACGCGCTGCCAGTTGCAGCGCCTCGTCGATGCCGTCGTAGGGCATCAGCGTGCTCACCGGCCCGAAGGCTTCGACATCGTGCGCCGCGTCGTGTTCCAGCGGCTTGCGCGACAGCAGCAGCGTCGGCGCGAAGAAGGCGCCCTCGCCCACATCCTCGCCCACGGGGGCGAAGCCGTCGCGCTCGCCGAACACCAGTTCCGCACCTTGCATCAGTAGGGCCACGCGCTCGGCCACGTCCTGCTGCTGCGACTTGGAAGCCAGCGCGCCCATGCGAACGTCTTCCCGCGCGGGGTCGCCCACCACCGTCTTGGCAAGCCGCGCGCGAAGGCGCTCGGCCACGGCGTCCAGGTGCTGCCGCGGCACGATGGCGCGCCGGATCGCGGTGCACTTCTGGCCGGCCTTGACCGTCATTTCGCGCGCCACCTCCTTGACGAAGAGGTCGAACTCCTCGTCGTCGGGCGTCACGTCCGGGGCGAGGATGGCGCAGTTGAGCGAGTCGGCCTCGGCATTGAACGGGATCGAATGGCGCACGAGGTTGGGATGCACGCGCAGGCGCGCCGCCGTGTCGGCCGAACCGGTAAAGGTGACCACGTCGCTGCCTTCGAGCCGATCGAGCAGATCGCCCGTACCGCCGATCACCAGTTGCAGGCTGCCTTCGGGCAACAGGCCCGAGTCGACCATCAGCCGCACCATGGCCTCGGTCAGATAGCTGGTCGCGGTGGCCGGCTTGCCGATGCACGGCATGCCGGCCAGAAAGGACGGCGCGAACTTTTCAAGCAGCCCCCACACCGGAAAGTTGAAGGCGTTGATGTGCACCGCCACCCCACCGCGCGGCACGAGGATGTGGGTGCCGGCGAATGCGCCCTTCTTGCCCAGCGGCACCGCGGGCCCTTCATGCACGAGGTTGCCCGACGGCAGTTCGTTGCTGCCCATGCCTGCATATGCCACCAGCGTGCCGGCACCGCCTTCGATGTCGATCCAGCTGTCGGCGCGCGTGGCGCCGGTGTGCGCCGATATGGCGTAGAGCTGCTCCTTGTGCTCGTTCAGGTACTTGGCCAATGCCCTGAGCCGTGCGGCGCGCTCCTGAAAGTCCATTGCCAGCAGGGCCGGCAAACCCTTGCGCCGCGCGTGGGACAACGCCTCGGCAAAGTCCAGCGGCTCCGCATGCGTGCTGGCGACGGCGCGGCCGTTGACGGCGCTGTGCAGCGCCTGGGCGGCTTCTTGGCCCACCCATCGGCCGCCCACATAGCTCTGAAGAACGGAAGTCATGTTCAGTCTTTCTCTCGAAGATTCGAAAAGCGGGGATCTCAGACGGCAGTGGCCGCAGCCTTCGCATTGCCCATGCCCAGGTAGGTGTCGATGATCCGGCGGTCGTTGAGCAGTTCTCGGGCGGCGCCAGTCAGCGCCACGGCGCCCATCTCGAGCACGTAGGCACGATCAGCCACCTGCAGTGCGGCCCGCGCGTTCTGTTCGACCAGCAGCACCGACACGCCATGCCGACGCAGCGACGACACCACCTGCAGCACCTCGCGCACGATCAAGGGCGCAAGGCCGAGAGAAGGCTCGTCCAGCATCAGCAGGCGCGGCCGGGCCATGAGCGCGCGGCCTATGGCGAGCATCTGCCGTTCGCCGCCGGACAGCGTGGACGCCATCTGCGCGTGGCGTTCGCGCAAGCGGGGGAAGATGTCGAACACCTCCTCCATGCGCGCCTTCTGGTCGCGCTGGCCACGACGCCAGCGGACGAAGCCGCCCAGCAGCAGGTTGTCGTGCACCGACATCTCGCCGAACAGTTCGCGCCGCTCGGGCACCAGGCCGACGCCGCGCGCCACCATCGCCTCGACGCTGGGACGGACGATGTGCTCGCCCGACAGATGCACCTTCCCGCTCGAAGGCAGCAGGCCCATGGCTGCGCACAGCAACGTGGTCTTGCCCGCACCGTTGGGGCCGATGACGGTGACGATCTCGCCATCGCGCACCTCCAGATCCACCGAATGCAACGCCTGCACTTCGCGGTAGGCCACGCTGAAGTCGTTCAGTTGCAGCAAAGGGGCACTCATGCGCTCAGCTCCTCGGCGCCGCCCAGATAGGCATCGAGCACACGCGGGTTGGCCTGCACTTCGGCCGGCGTGCCTTCGGCGATCACGGTGCCGAACTCCAGCACGGTGATGCGGTCGGCCAGGTTCATCACGAATTCCATGTCGTGTTCCACCACCAGAATGCCCAGGCCTTCGGCCCGCAATTGCGACAGCAACTGGGCCAGGGCCCGCTTTTCCAGATGCCGCAGTCCGGCTGCCGGCTCATCCAGAAGCAGCAGGGCCGGCTGGCCGGCCAGGGCTCGCGCAATCTCGACGATGCGCTGCTGCCCCAGGGCGAGTGACGACGCCGGCGCATCGACATGCTCGGCCAGGCCCACGCGCTCGATCTGGCGCCGCGCCTCGGCCACGATCGCCGCTTCTTCGCCGCGGTCCAGCCGCAGCATGCTGGCCACCCAGCCCCGACGCGCACGCAGGTGCGCGCCCAGCGCCACGTTGTCGAGCACGCTGCGCTGGCCCAGCAGACGCACGTGCTGGAAGGTGCGGCCCAGCCCGAGGGCTGCGAACTCGCGAGCCGGATGCCTTTGCATCGGGCGATCCATCAGACGGACCTCGCCTTCGGTCGGATCGTCGACCCCGGAGATCATGTTGAAGAAGGTGCTCTTGCCCGCACCGTTGGGACCGATGAGCGCATGGATCTCGCCGGCCTTGACGTTCATGCTGACCGCATCGTTGGCCACCAGTCCGCCAAAGCGCTTGGTCACCCGATCGGCGGCGAGCAGCACCGAGCCCGATGCCGGCAGCTTGCGCTGCGCCAATGACTGCACGGTCTTGGGCTGCGGCCTGGCATCGGGCTTGAGCCAGCGACTGCCCAGGCGCTCCAGCGAAGGCCACAGGCCATCGGCAAAGCGCTGGAGCACCAGCAGCATCAGCAGGCCGAAGACGATCACCTCGAAGTTGCCGCTGCTGCCCAACAGGCTCGGCAGCACATCCTGCAGCTTCTCCTTGAGCAAGGTGATGAGCGCTGCGCCCAGCACCGCGCCCCACAGGTGCCCCGCGCCGCCGACCACCGCCATGAACAGATATTCGATGCCGATGTTCAGATTGAACGGCGTCGGGTTCACGAAGCGCTGCATGTGCGCATACAGCCAGCCCGACATCGCCGCCAGCAGTGCCGCCAGAACGAACAGCTTGATGCGCTGGCGCGCGGTGTCCACGCCCATCGACTCGGCCATCAGCCGGCCGCTCTTGAGCGCACGCACGGCCCGCCCTTCGCGCGAATCCAGCAGGTTGTGCAAAAGCCAGATCGCCAGCAGCAGGACCGCCCAGATCAGCACGCCCAGCGCGCGCGGCGAAGCGAGCGAATAGCCGCCGATCACCAGCGCAGGAACGCCGGTGATGCCGGTCTGCCCGCCCAGGAAGGCCATGTTGCCGAACAGGAAGTACAGGCTCAGCCCCCAGGCGATGGTGCACAACGGCAGGTAGTGGCCCGACAGCTTGACCGTGATGGCGCCCAGCCCCCAGGCCAGCGCAAAGGTGATGGCAAGGCCCAACGCAAGACCGAGCCAGGGCACGATCGCGCTGCCTGCCAGCGGCCCCATCCAGGCCGCCGCCGTGGGCGAGGTGCACAGCCATGCCGTCGCATACGCCCCCATCCCGACAAAGGCCGCCTGGCCGAACGACGTCATGCCGCCCACGCCGGTGAGCATGCACAGGCCCACGGCCACCAAGGCATACAGGCCGATGTAGCTGACGACGACCACGGTGAACTCGGGCAGGAAGCCCCACGCGAGCGCCAGCGCCAGCACCGCCGCCAGCGTGAGCATGCGGCGCGAGACGATGCCGTTGCCAGTAGATGCAGCGGTAGAACCCTTCAATGCGGCGCTCACTCTTCATCCTCCACGTGATGGCTGTTCAGCGAGCGCCACCACAAGACCGGAATGATCAGCGTGAACACCAGCACCTCCTTGTACGCACTGGCCCAGAAGGAAGAGAAAGCCTCCAGCTGACCCACGAGCAGGGCACCGAGCAGCGCAATCGGATAGCTGGCCAGCCCGCCGACGATGGCCGCGACGAAACCCTTGAGCCCGATCAGGAAGCCGGTGTCGTAATAGATGGTCGTGAGCGGCGCGATCAGCAGGCCCGACACTGCGCCGATCAGCGCCGCCAGCGCGAAGCTCACGTCGCCCGCGAGTTCGGTGGGCACGCCCATCAGGCGCGCGCCGACGCGATTCATCGCCGTGGCCCGCAAGGCCTTGCCGACCATCGAGCGGCCGAAGAACTGGAACATCAGAATGACCAGCACGAAGGCCACCACGATCACCACCAGCGATTGCCCGGTGATCTGCAATCCGCCAAGCTGGAAGCTGGCCTCGGAGAACGCCGTCGTGCGCGAGCCCTCGGCGCCGAAGAACAGCAGGCCGAGCCCCACCAGCACGCCATGCAACGCCACCGAGACGATGAGCAGCGTCAACACCGTGGCCTGCGCCATCGGACGGAACGCCAGGCGATACAGCAAGGGCCCGAGCGGCGTGATGAGCACCAGCGTGGCCAGCGCCTGCCCGGCCACGCCCGTGGGACGCCACAGCAGGATGAGCAGGCAGGCCAGCGCCGGAAGCGCCACGCACCACAGCAAGGCCGAGCGCCAGTCCACCGTGGCACCGCGCCGATGCCGCCATGCCTCGACCACCAGCGTCGCCGCCGCCATGGCCAACAGCATCCACAGCGTCGCCGGGACCTTGCCGGCCTGCATGAGTGCCATCGACAGCGCGCCGAAAGCGACGAACTCGCCTTGCGGAATGAAGATCACGCGCGTGACCGAGAACACCAGCACCAGGGCCAGCGCCATCAGCGCATAGATCGCGCCGTTTACAAGACCGTCCTGCGCCAGCAGGACAGCAATTTGTCCGTCCATTGAATTTCCAGACGAGAAACCGCAACCAACAAAAGCCAAAGCGGCCGATCCGGGGCCGGCGAATCCGGATGGCCTTGCGAGGCATGCGCGGAACCGGCCATGCCGTCCCGCTGCATGCGCACCTCACCTCAGGGCGTGTATTTCCAGGTGCCGTTCTCGATCTTCACCATCACGCGGGCACGCTGGTCCAACCCCAGGTGATCGGTGGGCGACATGGTGAAGATGCCGTGCGCGCCGGCCAGTTCGTTGGTCTTCTCGAGCGCGTCGCGCAGGGCAGCGCGGAACTCGGGCGTGCCGGGCTGCGCCTTCTTGAGCGCCTCGGGCACGGCATGGGCCATGAGCAGGCCTGCGTCCCATGCATGCGCGCCGAAGGTCGAGACGCTGCCCTTGCCGTAGGCTGCCTCGTAGGCGGCGACGTAGGCAAGCGCGGTCTTGCGCACCGGGTTGTTGGCCGGCAACTGGTCGGCCACGAGCACCGGGCCGGCCGGCAGGAAGGTGCCTTCCACGTCCTTGCCACCCACGCGCAGGAAGTCGGCATTGGCCACACCGTGCGTCTGGTACATCTTGCCGGCGTAGCCGCGTTCCTTGAGCGTCTTCTGCGGCAGCGCGGCGGGCGTGCCCGAGCCAGCCACCAGGATGGCATCGGGGCGCGCGGCCATGAGCTTGAGCGTCTGGCCGGTGACGGAGGTATCGGTGCGGCTGAAGCGTTCGTTGGCGACGATCTTCAGGCCCTTCAGGCCGGCCGCCTTGCTGAACTCCTGGAACCAGCCTTCGCCGTAGGCATCGGAAAAGCCGATGAAGCCCACGGTCTTGACCCCTGTTCTGCCCATGTGTTCGGCGATGGCCAGCGACATCATGATGTCGTTCTGCGGCGTCTTGAACACCCACTTGCGCTTGTCGTCCATCGGCTCGACGATGCGCGCCGAAGCGGCCATCGAGATCATCGGCACCTTGGCCTCGGCCGCCACGTCGATCATGGCGAGCGACGCCGGCGTGATGGTGGAGCCCAGGATCACGTCGACCTTGCTCTCGGCAATCAGCTTGCGCGCGTTGGAAACGGCCGCCGTGGTGTCGGAGGCGTCGTCGAGCACCACGTAGTTCACGGTCTGCCCGCCGATGGACTTGGGCATCAGAGAGATCGTGTTCTTTTCGGGAATGCCGAGCGAGGCCGCCGGGCCGGTGGCCGACAGCGTCACGCCCACGGTGATGTCGGCCTTGGCCAACAGCGACAGGCCCATCAGCGCCGCCAGCAGCAGGGGTTTGTTGATCAACTTCATCTTGTCTCCATGCTTAGAAAAAAACTGAACCGGTAGTGGACCGGGGTGAGGCGCTGCGCAACATCCGGATGTTCCCGCCTAGTGGAATCACTCAGCGCTCGTCGAAGGACAGCACCACGCGCTCGGTCAGCGGATGGGCCTGGCAGGTGAGGACGAAGCCAGCCGCCACTTCCTTCTTGTCGAGCGCGAAGTTGCGCTCCATGCGCACTTCGCCTTCGATGAGCTTTGCCCGGCATGTGCCGCACACGCCCGATGTGCATGAATACGGCACTTCCATGCCGGCTGCGGAGGCAGCGTCGAGGATGCTCGGCTGCTGCTTGGTGAATGCAATCTCGCGCCGCATGCCGTCGCGCACGATGGTGATGCGCGCCGTCTCGGCATCGCCCGGGCGCGCCTCGTGGATGACGGCGCCCACACCGGCCCCCGCCGTGGGCTGCACCGCCACGCCGAAGCGCTCGATGTGGATGCGGTCCTCCGGCACGCCGGCGGCCAGCAACGCGGCTTCGGCCTCGTCGTTCATCTGGAAGGGGCCGCAGATGAAGACATGGTCGATGCCGGCGGCGGGCACCACGCTGCCCAGGAACTCGGCGATCTTCTGCCGGTTCATCAGTCCGTGGTTGAGCGGTGCGTCGGTCGGCTCGTCGGAGAACACATGCTGCAGCACGAGCCGGGTCATGTAGCGGTTCTTCAGGTCCTCGATCTCTTCCTTGAACATCGTGGACTGCAGCAGACGGTTGCCATAGATGAGCGTGAAGCGGCTCTTCGGCTCGCGCGCCAGCACCGTCTTCATGATCGACAGGATGGGTGTGATGCCGCTGCCGCCGGCAATGCCGACGTAGTGCCGCGATGCGGCCGCATCCGTGGGCACGAAGAAGCGGCCCTGCGGCGCCATCACCTGGATGGTGTGGCCGGGCTTGAGGTGCTCGTTGATCCAGTTGGAGAACACACCTCCGCGCACCTTGCGCACGCCCACGCGCAGTTCGCCGTCGTCGACGCCGGCGCAGATGGAATAGGAGCGCCGCAGGTCCTGCCCGTCGATGTCGGTGCGCAGCGTGAGGTATTGGCCCTGCGTGAAGCCGAAGACCTCGCGCAGATCGGGCGGTACGTCGAAGGAAACGATCACGGCCTCTGCCGTGTCGGGCTCGACGGCGCGAACGCGCAAGGGGTGGAACATGACGCTCATATCGGTTTGAAATGCTCGAAGGGTTCGCGGCAGGACAGGCAGCGGTAGAGCGACTTGCAGGCCGTGCTGCCGAAGGCCGACAGGCGTTCCGTGTGCAAGCTCGCGCAGCGCGGGCAGGCGACGGCTTCGCTGCGGCGCCCGATCACGCGCACGGTGGCCTGCTGCGGCAGATCGGCATGCGCGGTGCCGGGCGGCGCGATGCCGTATTCGGACAGCTTGCGCCGGCCTTCGGCGCTGATCCATTCGGTGGTCCAGGCCGGCGCGCGGCGCAGCGTGACCTTGGCCGGGCCCAGGCCAGCGCCGTTGACAGCGGCCAGCACGTCATGCTCGATGACTTCGGTCGCCGGACAGCCGGAATACGTAGGCGTGAGCACCAGTTCCAGCTCGTCGCCATGCTCGATCACGTCGCGCACGATGCCCAGGTCGCACACCGACAGCGCCGGCACCTCGGGATCGAGCACGCCATGCAGCACCGCCCAGGCTTGCTTGACTCGGTCGGACTCGGTGGCGACGGCGGCAGCGCTCACCACACGCCTCCGGGATAGGCGCGCTGCAGGTACTGCATGTCGGCCAGGATGAAGCCCATGTGTTCGCTATGGCGGCCGCGCTTGCCATCGCTGCGGAAGGCGCTGTCGGCCGGGACTTCGAGCGTGGCCTCGCGCAGGATGTCCGTCATCTCGGCACGCCAGGGCGCTTCGAGTTCGGACCAGCGCGGGCCAATGCCCTGCGCGGCGGCGGCTTCGTCGACGGCATCGGTGTCGAACATTTCTGCCGAGAAGCGCCACAGATCGGACAGCGCCTCTTCCATGCGCCGGCGCGACTCCGCCGTGCCGTCGCCCAGCCGCACCACCCAGTCGGCGGAATGCTGCTGGTGGTAGCGGGCCTCCTTCAGCGCCTTGGCGGCGATGGCGCGCACTTCATCGTCCTGCGAATCGGCGGCCAGGCGCTGCCACAGGAGCTTGAGCCAGGTGGCGACCATGGTGTTGCGAAGCACGCTGGCGGCGAAATCGCCGCGCGGCAGCTCGACCAGGGTCAGATTGAAATAGTCGCGCTCGTTGCGCAGGAAGGCCAATTGGTCTTCGTCGTGCCCGGCGCCTTCCAGCGTGCCGGCGTGGGCGAGCAGCGCCCGCGCCTGGCCGATGAAATCGAGCGCGATATTGGCCATCGCGATGTCCTCTTCCAGGATGGGCGCGTGGCCGCACCATTCGCCCAGCCGTTGGCCGAGGATGAGGCAGGTGTCGCCAATCCGCAGCAGGTACTGCGTGGCCGGCGTGAGATTCAGTGCGATGGAAGCGGCAGTCATGTCAGGCATCGTGGGTCGTGACTACATGTGGTCGACTGCCTTGGGCAGCTGATAGAAGGTCGGATGGCGGTACACCTTGTCTTCGGCAGGGTCGAAGTACATGTCCTTGTCGCCGGGGTCGCTGGCGACGATCTGGTCGGACCGCACCACCCACACGCTGGAGCCTTCCTGGCGGCGGGTGTACACGTCGCGCGCCATCTGGATCGCCATCTTCGGATCGGGCGCGTGCAGGCTGCCGCAGTGCTTGTGGTCCAGCCCTGCCTTGCTGCGCACGAAGACTTCCCACAGGGGCCATTCGCTGGCCGTGTTCGATGGCTGGCTCATGCCGCCTCCTTCATCGTCTGATGTTTGCCGGCATGGGCCAGCGCGGCTTCGCGCACCCATGCGCCGTCTTCCCAGGCCTTGACGCGCGCACCCAGGCGCTCGCGGTTGCAAGGGCCGTCGCCGCCGATCACGCGCCAGAACTCGCTCCAGTCGATGGCGCCGAAGTCATGGGCCTGCCGCTCGTCGTTCCACTTGAGTTCGGGATCGGGCAAGGTCACGCCCAGCACCTTGGCCTGCTCGACGGCGGCGTCGACGAACTTCTGCCGAAGCTCGTCGTTCGAAACGCGCTTGATGCCCCAGCGCATCGACTGCGCGCTGTTGGGCGACTGGTCGTCCGGCGGGCCGAACATCATGATCGAGGGCCACCACCAGCGATCGACCGCGTCCTGCACCATCGCCTTCTGCTCGGGCGTGCCGTGCTGCATCATGGTCAGCAGCGACCCGTAGCCCTGGCGCTGGTGAAAGCTCTCTTCGCGGCAGATACGGATCATGGCCCGCGCATAGGGGGCGTAGGAGCAGCGGCAGATCGGCACCTGGTTCATGATGGCCGCGCCGTCCACCAGCCAGCCGATGGTGCCGATATCGGCCCAGGTGAGCGTGGGGTAGTTGAAGATGGAGCTGTACTTGGCCTTGCCCGTATGCAGCGCGTCGAGCATCTGGTCGCGCGAGCTGCCCAGCGTCTCGGCGGCGGCATAGAGGTACAGGCCGTGGCCGCCCTCGTCCTGCACCTTGGCCAGCAGGATGGCCTTGCGCTTGAGCGTGGGCGCGCGCGTGATCCAGTTGCCTTCGGGCAGCATGCCGACGATCTCCGAATGGGCATGCTGGCTGATCTGCCGCAGGAGTGTCTTGCGATAGTGCTCGGGCATCCAGTCCTTGGCCTCGATGAAGTCGCCGGCATCGATGCGCGCGTCGAAGCGCTCCTGCAGACGCATCTCGTCGGCCGAGCGCACGGGCTTCTGGCCATCCGCGGGCTCCTTGCCCATGGTGTCCATGGCTTGGGTGTACATGAATCGAACCTCCTGCTTGGCTATGCCTTCGGGCGCTTGTCGAGCACGCGCCGGGCCTTGCCGGTCTGCGTGCGTTCGATGGAATCGGGATCGAACACCCGCACGGTGGTGGAGATGCCCACCAGCGTCTTCACGCGGCCTTGCAGCCAGCTCGCGATCTCGGCGCGCTGCGCGTCGCCGATGCGCGTGCCCGGCTGCAGTTCGCAATGGACCTCGACCTGGTCGAGCAGACCGTCGCGGCTCACGTGCAGCTGATAGACGCCCGTCAGTGCCTCGTGCGCCAGCACGATCTCCTCGATCTGCGTGGGAAAGACGTTGACGCCGCGGATGATGAGCATGTCGTCGCTGCGCCCGACGATCTTGCCCATGCGGCGAAACGACCGGGACGTGGGCGGCAGCAGGCGCGTCAAGTCGCGCGTGCGATAGCGCACGACGGGCATCGCCTCCTTGCTCAGCGAGGTGAAGACCAGCTCGCCCTCCTCGCCGTCGGCCACCAGTTCGCCGGTGTCGGGGTTGATGATCTCGGGATAGAAGTGGTCTTCCCAGATGACCGGGCCGTCCTTGCTTTCGATGCACTCGCTGGCCACGCCTGGGCCCATCACTTCCGACAGGCCGTAGATGTCGACTGCGTCGAGGCCAGCCTTGTGCTCGATGTCGGCCCGCATCGCCTCGGTCCAGGGCTCGGCGCCGAAGATGCCGACCTTGATCGAGCTGGCCTGCGGGTCGATGCCCTGTCGCTGGAACTCCTCGATGATCACCTGCATGTAGCTGGGCGTGACCATGATGATGTCGGGCTTGAAGTCGCGGATCAGCTGCACCTGCTTTTCGGTCTGGCCGCCCGACATCGGCACCACCGTGCAGCCCAGCCGCTCGGCGCCGTAGTGCGCCCCCAGGCCGCCGGTGAACAGGCCGTAACCGTAGGCCACGTGGATCATGTCGCCCGGCCGCCCGCCGGCCGCGCGGATGGAGCGCGCGACCAGGCTGGCCCAGGTGTCGATGTCCGATTGCGTGTAGCCGACTACCGTGGGCTTGCCGGTGGTGCCGGATGAGGCGTGGATGCGCACCACGCGCTCGCGCGGCACCGCGAACATGCCGAAGGGGTAGTTGTCGCGAAGGTCCGATTTGACGGTGAACGGAAACTTGGACAGGTCCGACAGCTGCCGCAGGTCTTCGGGATGGACGCCCTTGGCGTCGAAGGCCTTGCGGTAGTGCGGCACGTTCTCGTAGGCGTTGTGCAGCGTGGCCTTGAGGCGCTGCAGCTGCAGGGCGCCGATTTCGTCGCGGCTGGCTTTCTCGATCGGCTCGAGCTCACCGGGTTGAGGGTTCTTGACGGGCATGTCGCGTGGCTCCGGATTCCAGGTCAAACAGTGATCAGTGGGCGCCGGGGTCGGCCAGCGCCTTCACGGCCGGTCGGCCCTTGGCCGTGTACGAGCGGCCGCGGAAGACCGCCACGCGCTCGCCTTTCTGGTTGCGCACCTCGCAGTCGTACACGCCGGTTCGCCCCGAGCGGGAGACCTCGTGCGCATGCGCGCTGAGCAGATCGCCCAGCCGGCCCGGCGCGACGAAGTCCACGCTGATGGACGAGGCGACGGTCAGCTCGCCGTAGGAGTTGCAGGCGTAGGCGAAGGCGGTGTCGGCCAGCGTGGTGACCAGGCCGCCGTGGCAGATGTCGTGGCCGTTGAGCATGTCCTGCCGCACGGTCATGGTGACGGTGGCATGGCCCGGCGCGATCTCGCTCACGCACATGCCCAGCGCCTGTGCGGCGCGATCGTTCTCGAACATGCCCAGGCGTACCTGCTCGGCCAACGCTTGCGGAGTGCTTGTGTTCATGCGGCGCGGCTCAGCGGTCGGTGAATCGGGGGGCGCGCTTGTTGCGGAACGCGTCCACGCCTTCGAGGTAGTCGTGCGCGCCGCCCAGTTCGGTCTGCAGGCGGGCCTCGTGGCGCAGGGCCTGTTCCAGGTCCATGCCTTGTGCGGCGGCCAGCGCCTCACGGGTCGCCACCAGGGCGCGAGTGGGCATGGCGGCCAGGCGGCCGGCCAGTGCGGTCACGGCTTCGGGCATCGCGGCATCGTCCACGCATTGCCAGATCAGGCCCATGGCGGCCGCATCGGCGGCCGGCAGCTTGTCGCCCAGCATCGCGAGCCCGGTGGCGCGCGCTTGGCCCACCAGGCGCGGCAGCAGCCATGTGCCGCCGGTGTCCGGCACCAGGCCGATCTTGGCGAAAGCCTGGATGAAGCTGGCAGAACGCGCCGCCAGCACGAAGTCGCAGCACAGCGCCAGGTTGGCCCCGGCGCCCGCGGCCACGCCATTGACCGCCGCGATGACCGGCATCGGCATGCTGCGGATGCGCTGCACCAGCGGCAGGTAGTAGGTGTTGATGAGCGCGCCCAGGTCCTTGCCGGGGGCGGCTTCGGGGTCGCTGAGGTCCTGGCCGGCGCAAAAGCCGCGGCCAGCGCCGGTGATCACCAGGCAGCGCACCTCGGCACTGCCAACCGCCATGTCCAGCGCCGACATCAGTTCGCGATGCATGGCCGTGGTGAAGCTGTTCATCGCGGCCGGGCGGTTCAGCGTCAGGGTGCGCGTGGCGCCTGTATCGCTTTGCAGGATCAAGGCTTCGTTGCTCATCGTGGACGGTCTCCTTCTTGTGCTCCGATGGCGGGTCACTACTATTGACCGACCGTTCGGTAGATTTTAGGATCGCTTTGGGCAGCCCGGCAAGGCCGCCGAGCACCGTGCAAACCCTAGGCGCCTCGCGCCGCCATATCAAGGAGATCAACCCGATGCCCTGCTATTCCATCGAAGGCGTGGTGCCGGTGATCGACCCCACCGCCCATGTGCATCCGACGGCCGTGCTCATCGGCGACGTGATCGTCGGACCCGGCTGCTACGTGGGGCCGTGCGCGGCGCTGCGGGGCGACTTCGGCCGCATCGTGCTCGAGGCCGGCTCGAACGTTCAGGACACCTGCGTGATCCACGGCTTTCCGGACGACGACACGGTGGTCGAGCAGAACGGCCACATCGGCCATGGCGCGGTGCTGCACGGCTGCACCGTGCGTCGCGATGCGCTGGTGGGCATGAACGCCGTCGTGATGGACCAGGCCGAGATCGGCGCAGCGGCCATCGTCGCGGCCTGCGCCTTCGTTCCGGCCGGCATGAAGGTGCCCGCCCGCAGCCTGGCCGCCGGCATGCCGGCCAAGGTGAGGCGCGAACTCACCGATGCCGAGGTCGCCTGGAAGCTCGAAGGCACCCAGGTCTACCAGGACCTGACCCGTCGCTGCCTGGCCAGCCTGCGCGAGGTGCAGCCGCTTTCGGCCATCGAGCAGGATCGGCCCCGCGTGAAGCAGGTGGACGTCAAGTCCCTGATCGAGACGCGCCGCGCCGACGCCGGCACCGGCGGCTGATCGCGCCGCGCTTCAGGCAAGATCGAACGGCTTTCACCACCACACAACAGAAAGGCCGGCAGGCATGGGACGCGGACGATCCGCCAGCTACGAAGACCAGCGCGAGATGATCCTGGCGCAGGCCGCCAACCTGTTTGCCAAGCGCGGCTATCCCGCCACATCGATGAACCAGGTGGCCGAGGCCTGTGGCCTGTCGAAGGCCACGCTCTATCACTACTACCGCGACAAGTACGCGCTGCTGGTCAGCATTGCCGACGACCACGTGTCGCGGCTGGCCGCGCTCGTCGACGAGGAAGAAACGCTGGCCCTGCAAGGCGAGGCGCGCCTGCGCCACCTGATCAAGCGCATCGTCGACGAGTACGCCGACGCCCAGAACGCGCACCGGGTGCTGACCGAGGATGTGAAGTTCCTCGAAGAAGCCGACCGCCAGCGCGTGCTCGACAAGGAGCGCCGCGTGGTCGAAGGCTTTGCGCAGGCGGTCGCAGCCGTGCGAACCGACAAGGCCGACCCCGGGATGGCCAAGCCGCTGACCATGCTGCTGTTCGGCATGATCAACTGGATGTTCACCTGGATGAAGCCCGGCCGCTCGCTCGACTATGCGGCGATGGGGCCCATCGTGGCGGACCTCTTTCTCGGCGGCGTGGACAAGGTCAAGGCGCCCTGAGGACGCCCTCAGCCCTGCGCCCTGCCCGGCGCCGCGCTCAGCCGCGGCTGGGGATCAAAAGGCCACGCTGCACGGCGGGCCGCTGCACGAACGCATCCAGCACGCGCTTGACCTCGGTGAACTCGTCGAACTGCACCAGTTCGCCCGCGCCGTAGAAGCCCACCAGGTTGCGCACCCAGGGGAAGGTGGCGATGTCGGCGATGCCGTAGTCGTCGCCCATCAGCCACTGGCGGCCCTTCAGATGCGCGTCGAGCACGCCGAGAAGGCGGCGCGATTCGTTCACGTAGCGGTCACGCGGGCGCTTGTCCTCGAAGTCCTTGCCGGCAAACTTGTGGAAGAAGCCCAGCTGCCCGAACATGGGCCCGATGCCGCCCATCTGGAACATGACCCACTGCACCGTCTGCCAGCGCACGGCCGGGTCCTGCGAGATGAACTGCCCCGTCTTTTCAGCCAGGTAGAGCAATATGGCACCCGACTCCCACAGCGGCAGCGGCTTTCCGCCAGGGCCGTCGGGATCGATGATGGCGGGGATCTTGTTGTTCGGGTTGAGCGACACGAACTCCGGCGAAGTCTGGTCGTCCTTTCCGAAGTCGACCAGGTGCGCCTCGTAGGGCAGCCCGGTCTCTTCCAGCATGATCGACGCCTTCACACCGTTGGGCGTGTTCAGCGAATACAGCTGCAGCCGCTCGGGGTGCGCGGCCGGCCATTTGCGCGTGATGGGGAAATCGCTCAGTTTCATGGGATTGGATGTCATCATGCCGACCATTCTGGCCAAGACGGCCCGAACCTGCAGGCAGGCCATCGAAAGACTCTGACATGTTCGTTGTGTGCGGCGAAGCCCTGATGGACATCTATCCGTCCAGCGAAGACACGCCCACCGGCCTGTTGCTGGACGCGCGCGTGGGCGGCTCGCCCTTCAACGTGGCGGTGGGCCTGGCCCGCCTGGCGCAGCCGGTGGCGTTCTTCGGCGCCATCTCCACCGACATTCCGGGCGAACGCCTGATGCGCGCCCTGCAAGGCGAAGGCGTGGCGTGCGACGCCGTCGCGCGGCCGGCCGCACCCACGACGCTGGGCTTCGTGGGCCTGGACGACCAGGGCTCGCCGGCCTACACCTTCCACGGCGAAGGCGCTGCAGATCGGCAACTGGGCATGGATGCGCTGGCCACGTTGCCGCCGCGCATGCGGGCGCTTCATGTGGGCTCGTACGCGACGGTGGTCGAGCCGATCGCCAGCACGCTGCGGGCGCTGGTGGCGCGCGAGCATGGCCGCACGCCGATCTGCTTCGACCCCAACATCCGCCCCGCCGTCGAACCCGACATCGACCGCTGGCGCGATCTCGTGCGCTGGATGTTGCCGCGCTGCGACCTGCTCAAGATCAGCGAGGAAGACCTGCAGCTGCTTCGCCCCGGCGTGAACCTCACGCATTTCGCGGGCGCCGCGCTCGCCGCTGGCGTGGGCCTGGTGGTCGTCACCCGTGGCAGTGAAGGCGCCTGCGCCTGGAGCCCGACGGGCGAAGCACAGGTCGAGGCCACGGCGGTCGAAGTGGTCGACTCAGTCGGCGCGGGCGATGCATTCCAGGCCGCCTTGCTCGCGTGGCTGTGCGAGCAGGACAAGCTCAGCCTGGAGACGCTGCGCTCGCTCGGCAGCGAAGACATGGAACGCGCGCTGCGCTTTGCGTCGGACGCGGCGGGCATCGCCTGCGGCCGGCGCGGCGCCGATCTCCCACGGCGCGCAGACCTGCCAGCGGACTGAGCCGCCCGCAGGTGGTGCGACGCCCCTGACTACTTCGCTGGCGTCGCCGTCAAAGCTTCGACGGGCGAAGCCTCGGCCGCCTGTGCAGCCGCCAGTGCGGCCGCTTCCGCAGCGCGCCGCGCGGCCCGTTCGGGCGCGAAGTAAAGCGCCGTCCATCCCGCATCGAGCTTGAAGGGCTGCTCGCTCGAATAGATGCGGAAGGACCCACCGGGCGCGATGCCGCCCAGCAGCAGCCAGTCCTTGCCCAGCTCGCCCATGCGTTCACTGAACTCGTTCCAGCCCCAGGTGTAGGTGAGATTGGAGGTCTGCATGGTCCAGCCTTCCTGCAGGCGCCAGTCCAGCATGTGGAAGCTCGCCTCTTCGTGGAAGGCGAAGTAGCCGCGCACCTGCAGCGGCACCCGGCGCGACGCCTTCTGGGTCAGGTAGTGCACCGCCAGCTGGAAGGTGCGATGGCTTCCCACCCGGCGGCTGTGGCCCTTGCACACGAGCGCGTTGTACGAGTCGTTGTCGGTCGCGCAAAGCAGATAGCTCAGATGCTGGATCTCCATCACGTCCTCGGCATGCTCCGAGAGAAACTCGCCGTAGAAGACGTCGATGCCGAGCATCCGCGCCTCCTTGAGCCGTTCGTAGTCGCGGTCGACCATGAGCACGTCGACCTTCAGGCGATGCAACGCCTGTGCGAAGGCGCAGGTCCAGGGCGATGCGCCGACGATCAGCACGCCCGATTCGCTGGTCGAAGCCAGCCCCAGCTTGCGCGCGATGCGCCCGAGGCTCAGGCCATGCGCCAGCACGGTGACGATCACGATCAGGAAGGTGGCCGGCAGCAGCTTGGCGGCGTCGGGGTGGCCGGCCTCCACCAGCGCCGGCCCGAAGATGCCTGCGGTGGCCACTGCCACGATACCCCGCGGCGCGATCCAGGCCAGCAGCTTCTTGTCTTCCGCGCGCATCGGCGCGCCGAGCGTCGCCAAGCCGATCGACAGCGGCCGCACCACCAGCAGCGTGACCACCACGAAGCCCACGATGCGCCAGTCGATCAGGAACAACTGTTCCGGACGCAACTGCCCGGGAATCACGATGAACAACACCGACAGCAGCACCACCGTCAGGTTCTCCTTGAAGTGCTGCAGCGACTCGCGCTCGACCAGTTCCATGTTGCCGATCACCAGACCCATCAGGGTGACGGTGAGCAGGCCGGCTTCGTGCTGCACCTGGTTGCTGGCCCAGTAGGCGGCCAGCACCAGCACCATCAGCACGGGCGCCTTCAGGTGTTCCGGCGCGCCGCCGCGCTTGTAGATCCAGCCGATCAGCCAGCCGCCCAGCCCGCCGAACAGAAGCGCGGCAAAGATCGCCAGGCCCAGGCCCTTGAGCGTGACGGCGATGCCGCCGCCGATGGTGAAGTACTGGAAGGCCAGCACCGCCAGCAGCACGCCGATGGGGTCGTTGACGATGCCCTCCCACTTGAGCAGCGCGGCGGTTTCCTTGTTGAGCTTGGCCTGGCGCAGCAGCGGCAGGATCACCGTCGGGCCGGTCACCACCAGGATGGCGCCCAGCACGATCGCCACCGGCCAGCTCAGGCCGCCCACATAGTGCGCCGCCAGGCTGCCGAAGAGCCAGGCCAGCGGCGGGCCCAGCAGCGTCAGGCGACCGACGCCCCGGCCGACCCGCTTGAACTCGCCCAGCTTCAGGTCCATGCCGCCTTCGAAAAGGATGATGGCCACGCCCAGGCCGATCAGCTCGCTCATCTCTTCGGGCGCGATGGAGAGATTGACCAGACCGCTGACCGGCCCGAGCAACAGCCCGACGGCGATCAGTACAACGATGGCGGGAAGGCGGATCTGCGCGGCCAGCCATTGGCTGGCGAGTCCGGCGCAGAGGATGACGAGGAGCAATGCGGCTGAATGCACGAATGAATTCTTGGGTTGTGTGTGACGGCGGCGATTGTCGCTTGCGCCCGCGACATTTTGATGGGGCGCACGCAGCCCCGTCCGCTGCGGCGAGAATCCGCCCAAGTCCAATTCCCGAAAGGCGGCCGCGCGTGCCCGAACCCCTGCTTTGCTCGTTCATTGGAAGTTGTCCCGCGCCGTCCTGCGGGACCCGGGTTGCTCCCGGCCAAGTCTCCCGATCCGGGCACCTCCCCAGCCGCTCGCGCATTGCCGTGCTGGCCCTGATGCTCATGCTCGCGCTTCTGGCAATGCTGATGCCCCTGGGCGCGGCCGCGCAGCAGGCGGCAGCAGACACCCAGGCCACTGCAGACGGCAGCGCCCGCGCGCCGGAACCGGCGCGCATCACCCTCCTCAACCGCCGCATCGCAACGCTGCGAGCCAACTTCCTGGGCGTTTCGCCGACCGACCGCGCCCGTCGCGCCGAGGAGGTGATGCGCGAGGAACTGAGCCGGGGCGGCCCCGGAACGGTGGGCACCATCGACGAGCCGCAAGGCACCGTCATCACCATCGACGGCGCCTTCGCATTCCTGCTGACCAAGGCCGATGCAGACGCCGTGGGTGGGCAGACACCGGCCGCTCAAGTGGCCGCCACCCGCTCGGCGCTTGAAAGAGCCATTGCCGAAACGCGCGAGGCGCGCGACAAGACGCGGCTGTTGTCGGGCGCCATTCATTCGCTCATCGCGACCGCGCTGTTCATCGCGCTGGCCTGGGGCGTGCTGTGGCTTCGCCACAGGCTCGTTCGCAAGATGACGCGCCTGCTGTCCGCGAAGGCGTCAGGGGTCAAGCTGGCGGGCCTGCCGATGTTCCACTTCTCGCGCGTCTACGAGTTCTCGCGCGCGCTGGTGCGGTTTCTCGCATGGCTCGCGTTGGCGCTGCTCAGCTACGAGTGGCTGGCCTATGTGTTCACCCGCTTTCCGGTCACACGGCCCTGGGGCGAGCACCTGGGCAGCTTCGTGGTCGGGGTGGCGCACCGCATCGGCGGCGGCATCGTCGATGCGCTGCCCGACTTGTGCGTGGCGCTGGTCATCTTCGCGCTGGCGCGCGGCGTGGTGCTGCTGGTCCGCCCGGTCTTCGAGCGCATCGAACAGGGGCGCCTGCAGGTCGGCTGGCTCGACGCCGACCTGGCCGGCCCGTCGCGCCGCCTCTTCGAGATCGTGGTGTGGCTGTTCGCCATCGCCATGGCCTACCCCTACCTGCCCGGGGCGCAGAGCGATGCCTTCAAGGGCATCTCGGTGCTGGTCGGCCTGATGGTCACGCTGGGCGGTTCCAGCCTGGTCGGCCAGGCGGCCAGCGGGCTGATCCTCATGTATTCGCGCACCGTGCGGGTGGGCGAATACGTGCGCATCCAGGACCAGGAAGGCACCGTGGTCCAGCTGGGCACCTTCACCACCACGATCCGCACCGGGCTGGGCGAGGAGATCACGCTGCCCAACGGCGTCATCATGGGCGCAGTCACCAAGAACTATTCGCGCGCGGTGCAGGGCAAGGGCTACATCCTCGACACCGTGATGACCATCGGCTACGACGCGCCATGGCGGCAGGTGCAGGCGATGATGATCGAAGGCGCACGCCGCACACCGGGCGTGCTGAGCGAGCCGGAGCCGCGCGTGTTCCAGACCGCCTTGTCCGACTTCTACGTCGAATACCGCCTGGTCTGCCAGGCCGTGCCCGAGCGTCCACGGCCGCGCGCCGATGTGCTGGCCGCGCTGCACGCCAACCTGCTGGACGTGTTCAACGAGCACGGCGTTCAGATCATGTCGCCGCACTATCGCGCCGATCCGCCCGACCCCAAGGTGGTCGCGCCGCAGAACTGGTGGATGGCCCCGGCCCAGCCGCCGCAGCAGGACGGCAAGGACAAGCCGGCGTGAGCCTGCACGAGCGCTTCGCCCTCGACATCCTGGCCAACCGGCACAACCGCGAGATCCTGGCGCGCTGGGAGCGCCTGGCCCTGCCCGACGGCTGGCTGGTGGCCGGCTGCCTGTTCCAGACGGTCTGGAACCTGCAGGCCGGCCGACCGCCCGAATCGGACATCAAGGACTACGACCTCTTCTACTTCGACGCCTCCGACCTGAGCGCAAGCGCGGAAGAGCGCGTGCAGGCCCATGTCGAAGAAGTGCTGGGCGACCTCGGCGTCGAGGTGGAGGCGACCAACCAGGCCCGCGTGCACCTCTGGTACGAAGAACACTTCGGCAGGCCCTACGAGCGGCCGCTGCGAAGCAGCCGCGAAGGCATCGAGCGCTTCCTCGTCCCGGCCACCTGCGTGGGTGTTCGCCCCGGCGACCTTTACGCGCCCTATGGTCTCGAGCTGCTGTACGACGGGATTCTGGCCATGAATCCGCTGGTGCCGCATCGGGAACTGTTCGATCGCAAGGCGGCCTCGTACCGGGCGCGCTGGCCTGCGCTGCGCATCGCTGGCGGGGACTGAACTAGCCTTCCCCGCCCACCAGCACCGCGCCCGGAAAGTGGGCGAACAGATCGGCCAGCGCCAGCGTCGCTGCCGCCGAATGGCGGCGCGTCGTGAGCACGTCCTGCCAGCCGTCGGCCCCGGCACCCGGATGCTGGTGCAGGTCGGCGGGCAGCACGACACGGGTGTCGCCCCAGGCCGCGCGGCTCGACCAGACGGGTTGCAGCGGTTTCGCTTCGCCGGCCCCGTCCGTCTGCGCCTGTGTCTGCTCCTGCGCCAGCACCAGTTGCAACCGAGGCATCACCACCACCAGCACCTGTCCCGCGTAGCGCCGCAGATAGGCGATGGCGTGCGCGGCGCGCTCGCCTTCGACCGCCAGCGCTTCGTAGCTGCCGTTCAGGAACACGTCCGGCAGCCGCCGGCGCAAGGCCAGTAGGCGCCAGATCGCCCACAGCTTGGCGCGGCCGTTCGAAGGGCGGGCCGCCATCGCAGCCACGGCGGCCGGCACATCCGCGCCCTCGGCCAATTCGCCCAACGCGCGCAACTCGCCCGAGCGCCGGTCGTAGTCGACGGGCCGGCGGTTGTCCGGATCGACCAGGCTGTGCTCGATCAGCTCGCAGCCCTGGTAGATATCGGGCACGCCGGGCGAAGTGAACTTGAGCAGCGACAGGCTCAATGCACCGACCGCCGCGAACGGGTCCAGCTCCGCGACGAAGCGCGACAGCTCGGCGCCGAAGCCCTGCGTGTCGTCCAGGGCTTCGCGCACGAAGCGCTCCAGTGCCGCCTCGTAGTCCGGATCGGGCTGCGTCCAGCTGGTGGCCGTCTTGGCCTCGCGCGCCGCCTTGAACATGTACTGAACCACGCGGTCGGCAACGGCCGGTCCGGCGGCCGCGCCATCGGCCGGCAGCACGCCCACCAGCGTCTGATAGAGCAGGTACTGGTGCGCGGCTTCGATCCCGCGCGCCAGGGGCGCATGCATCGACTTCCAGCGCAGCACGAGCCGGCGCCACGCATCGGGGCATTCCGAAAGCAGGTTGATGCGCAGGCGCACGTCTTCCGAACGCTTGTTGTCGTGCGTCGACGTGGCGAGCATGGTGTAGGGCCAGCGCCGCTGGCGGTCCAGGCTGGCGACATGAAAGTCCTCGACCGCCATGCCGATGTGGTCTGGCTCGCCGCCCACTTCGTTGACCGACGACAAGGGAAAGTAGCGATAGAAGGCCGTGTCCTCCACGCCCTTGGCGGCCACCGGCGCGCTGTATTGCTGGAAGCGCCGCGCGAAACGGACCACGGCGGGCAGCAGGCGCGGGGCGGCGCCTTCCACCAGGCGACCCAGCAGCGCCTCGCGCAGGAAGCGCCAGAGCGCTTCGTCGTTGTCCGCCATGCGGGCGCGAGCACCGTCCACGGCCGCATCGATCACGCGGATGTCCTGCTCGCTGGCCTCGGAGCCGTTGTAGCTGCGGTAGACCGGCATGGCCGCGGCCACCGCGGCAATGGCTTCGCGCAAGCGATTGCGCGTGTGGTCGCGCGTGCGCCAATCGGACTTGGCGATGTGCGCCAGCGCATTGGCCAGCGTGTCCAGGTCCGCGGCCAACGGCCCGGTCGCCACAGCCAGCCGAGACGCATACACCACCTCTTCGAAGGGCTGCGCGAGGCCGGTGAACTCGCGCCACAGCGCCTCAAGCTCGCTCGCCGCGCGGTGGTCGACCAGCACGCCGTTGGCCACGTTCGCGAAACGGTAGCCGGTGGTGCCGTGGATCGCCCAGGCCAGCGGCACGTCCTCGCCAGCGGCAGCGATCTTCTCGGCCACGACGTACAGCGCACTGGCCTGCTCGCCCCTGGCCGCATGCCTTTTCGCATGGCCGGCCTGCAACCGGTCGAAGTAGCCGGCCGGATCGAGCAGGCCGTCGGGATGGTCGATGCGCAGGCCATCGACGTCGCCCTGCGCCGCCAGGTCGAGCGGCAGTGCGTGCGTGGCCTCGAACACATCCTCGCGCTCGGTGCGCAGCGCCGCCAGCTCGTTCACGTCGAAAAAGCGCCGGTAGTTGATCTCGTCGGCGGCGCATCGCCAGTGCGCCAGCCGCCACGCCTGCGCTTCGAGCAAGGCGTGGAACTCGTCGCGGTTGGCCAGCGTGTTGAAGGCCGCCAAGGCTTCGTCCAAAGCGCCCGACACGGCGCCGCGATCGGCCGCGGCGGCCTGCAGGTGCGCCGGGACACTGGCCGGCGAGACGGGAAAGCGATGGTCGTAGTAACGCACCACCCAGCGTCCCGTGCCCTCGCCCGCCTCGTGGTCGAGTTGCAGTTCGCCGCGCTCCAGCACGCGGCCATAGGCGTCTCCCAGCACAGGCAGCAACACCTTGCCGGCCATGCCGGGCGTGTCGGACGCCCAATCGATGTCGAAGAACTCGGCATAGGCGGAGTTCATGCCGTGTTCCAGCACGTCGTTCCACCAGGCGTTGTCCGAACCGAGCACGCCCATGTGGTTGGGCACCACATCCACCAGCAGGCGCATGCCGTTGGCGCGCAGCACGTCGGCAAATCGGCGGTAGGCACCCATGCCGCCGAGTTCGGGGTTGATCTGGTCGTGCGCGACCACGTCGTAGCCATGCAGGCTACCGCTGCGCGCGCGCTGGATCGGCGAACAGTAGACGTGGCTCACGCCCAGCTGGGCCAGGTACGGAACGACGGCGCCCGCGGCGTCGAAGTCGAAATCCTTGTGCAGTTGCAGGCGATAGGTGGCGCGCGGAATGCGGGCGCGCGGCCGGGCCGATCGCTGCTGGTCCACCGCATCGGCCAGGGCGCGGGCCAAAGGCGAGGTGCCCAGGTACTGCACTTCGAGCGCGTACTTGCGCCGCCAGTTCGGATGCTCGTGCACCGTGCCGGGCAGGTTGGCCTGCTCGCCCTGGCCGAGCAGATCTTCGAGCTGCACCATCATCAGCGACGACGGCGCTCGGGCCAGGAAGGCATGGGCCGCCACCACCGTCTGGGGCGCGAGCGCGACCTCGGACGCCGCCACGGAGGTCGGCAGGCCCAGCGCCTGTGCCAACCGCTCGCGATCGCTGCCGCGTTCGCCCATCGCCTGGCGGATGGTCTCGGGATCGCCGGCCATGCCCAGTTGTTCGCGCAGGTCCAGGTCCGCACCGTTCCACCAGCCGGCGAAGCTGGGCAGGTCGTGCGTGCTGACGGCCACGACCGCGTCGCGCGGATACGCATCCGGCGGCAGGAACTGGCCGGCATCGTCGCGCTGGAAGTACAGCAGCCGATAAGACAGCACGCCGTGGCGCCGCATGGCATCGCGCATGGCATCGGGCACCGTGCCCAGGTCTTCGCCGACGACGAGGCAACGGTGGCGGCGGCTTTCCAGCGCGAGCACGGCGAACAGCTCCTGCCAGGGGTAGCGCACGTAGGCGCCGTCGGCCGCGCCGCCCATGCCGCCGGGAATCCAGAACAGGCGCATGAGCATCATCACGTGGTCGATGCGCAATGCCCCGGCGCTGCGCATGTTGGCGCGCAGGGCCTCGACGAAAGCGGCGAAGCCGGTTTCGCGCAGGCGGTCGGGCCGCAGCGGGGGCAGGCCCCAATCCTGGCCTTGCAGGTTCAGCAGGTCGGGCGGCGCACCGATGCTGGCCCCCAGCGCAAAGGCATCGCGATGGCGCCAGGCGTCGGAGCCGCCGCGGTCCACGGAAACGGCCAGGTCGAGGTACAGCCCGATCGGCATGCCCAGCGCGCGGCAATGCTCCCCGGCCACCTGCAGCTGGCGGGCGGCCTGCCACTGCAGCCACGTGTAGAACTGCACGTCGCGCGCATGCTCGCGGACAAAGGCCTGCACCGCCGCGCCGCGCATGTCCTGCCAATCCTTCGGCCAGGCCGGCCAGCCCCATATGGATGCGTCCTGCCGGTGCCAATGCGCCTGCACGGCCTCGAACAACGCATGCTCGTGAAGCGCCTGGCCACTCTCTTCGCAGAAGGCCTGGAAGGCTCGCACTTGCGCATCGTCTGCCGAGCGTTCGCAGAAGCGCTCGTGGAGCAACGACAGCACTTCATGCTTGGCCGAAGCCACGCCGGGATAGTCCACCAGCGGCGCGGCGCGCAAGGCCGACAGGCGCGCCTGGAACGCATCGGAGCGCACCAGCGCCTGGGCGTCTGCGCAATCCGCGAAGTCGGGCACGGCCTCCACATCGATGTAGAGCACGTTGAGGCGCCCGCGCGACGACGGGCTGTAAGGGCTGGCGTGCACCGGGTTGTGCGGGAACAGCGCATGCAGCGGGTTGAGCCCCAGCAGCGACGCGCCGGCATGCGCTGCCTGCTCGGCGAAAGCGCGCAGGTCGCCGAAGTCGCCGATGCCCCAGTTGCGCGGCGAGCGCAATCCATACAGTTGGAGCGAAACGCCCCACAGCCGCATGCCGCGCGCGAGCGCGTCGGGCTGATGGCAGGTGGCCGGCGCGCAGATCAGGTGGGTGCCGCGCCCATGGTGCTCGTCGCCCTCCAGCGCGATATGGTGATAGCCCAAGGGCAACGCGAACGGAACGCGCAATTGCGAGACGAATTCGTCGACCGTGCTTTCGCCAGTCTGCGTGCGCCCGTCTTCCAGCGTGAGCCGCCAGCGCAGTTGCCGTGCGCCATTGGCAAGCACCACCGGCACGAAGAACTCCGCCTGGCCTTCTGGCACGACTGCGACTGCGGGCAGGATGTCCGGCGTCGACGAAGGCGCGTCGGCCTGCACGCCGGCATCGCGCAGCAGCGCGCGCAGGGACTCGTCGGTCACCGCATGGTGCTGGCCCCAGATGTCGTCGTAGCCCAGGTCGATGCCATGGCGGGCGCAAAGGCGCCGCAGGTCTTCGATGGATGCGCCCGCCTCAGACATCGCTGCCATCCGCGTCGTCCAGGCTGGCGTAGACGCCGCCGCTTTCGAGCATCAGGTCGATGAGCCCCGAGGCGCCCATCTGATGCAGCGCGCGGCCTTTCGTCCGCGTGATGCGGCAAGCATCGGGACCGAAGTTGGCGCGCAGATGCAGGCGCACGGGATGCTCGCCGCCCAGTTCCCAATCGACCCACAGCACGCCGTCGTCGGCGCCATGCGCGATGGTGAGGCTGCCACGCGCCCGGTATGCGTCAAGTTGCTGGCGCACGGCGAGCAAGGCCCGCGTGTGGGCCAGGGCGCTGGCGTGGTCCGGTTGGTCGCGCTGGGACCAATCGAGCTTCGAGGCCATGAAGGTCTGCTCCGCGTTGGGGTCGGGAATGGCGGCGCGGGCGGCTTCGTCGGCAAAGGCATTGAAATGCGCAAACTCGGCACGCCGGCCTTCGCGCACTGCATCGCCCAATGGGCCACCGGCGTAGTCGCAGAAGAAATAGAAGGGCGTGCGTGCCGCCCATTCCTCGCCCATGAAGAGCATGGGGGTGTGCGGCGACAGCAGCACGCAGGCACGTGCCGCCTGCACCAGGCGCGCATCGGCCAATGCGTCGATGCGTTCGCCCATCGCGCGGTTGCCCACCTGATCGTGCGTCTGCAGGTACGAGACGAATGCATCCAGCGCAAGCCCACTGCAGGGTTCGCCGCGCGCCGCACCGCCGCGAAAGGCCGACGGCTCGCCCGCATAGACGAACCCGCGCGACAGCGCCAGTGCGAAGCGCTTCAAGGGCTCGTCCGCGAAGTCGACGTAATAGCCGTCTGCTTCGCCGGTCAGCAGAACGTGGGCGGCATGGTGCAGGTCGTCGTTCCACTGCGCCGTCGCGATGCTGGTGAGGCCGCCCTCGCCGCGCACGAGCCGGTGCGCCTCGTTGGCGTCGTTCTCCAGCACCACGTGCACGTGGCGCTCGTGGCCCGCGCTCTGCCGCACGGCGGCGCAGACCGCCTCGACGATCGGTATCGGCGAATCGTCGCGGATGGCGTGTACCGCATCCATGCGCAGGCCGTCGAAGCGGAACTCCTCGATCCAGTACAGCGCGTTGTGGATGAAGAACTCGCGCACGTTGTGCGAAGCGGGGCCGTCGAAGTTGATCGCCGAACCCCATGGCGTCTGGTGCGCCGGGTTGAAGAACTGCGGGCAGTACGCATGCAGGTAGTTGCCGTCCGGGCCGAAGTGGTTGTAGACCACGTCCGCCAGCACCATCAGGCCCAGGCCGTGCGCCGCGTCCACAAAGCGCTTGAGGTCGTCCGGTGCGCCGTAGCTGGGATGCGGCGCAAAGTGCAGGACGCCGTCATAGCCCCAGCCACGCTGACCGGTGAAGCTGGCCATCGGCATCAGGGCGATCACGGTGATGCCCATGTCGGCCAGCGCCTGCAGGCGCGCCTGCGCCGAGGCCAGCGTGCCTTCGGGGGTGAAGCAGCCCACGTGCAGTTCGTAGATCACCGCCTCGTGCCACGGCCGGCCGCGCCAGTCCTGGCATTGCCATGCATAGGACTTCGGATCGACCACCCGGCTCGGCCCGTGAACGCCCTGCGGGTTGCTGCGCGAAGCGGGGTCGGGCACATGCAGGCCATCGGGCAGGCGAAAGCGGTAGTCGTCGCCGGGGGCGGCCTGGTCGTCCTGCAGGAAGTGCCAGCCATCGGCCTGCGGCTGCATGACGATGCCCAGCCATGCACCCTGCTCGCCGCGACGGCGCTCCAGGACCACTTCGCGCGCCGCGGGCGCCCAAAGCCGAAACCGCACGCCGCCGCCGTCCTGCACGTCGGCGCCGAAAGGCATGGGGTGCATGCTGCTGGGGTGGTTCATGGCGCGCCATTCCCGGTGCGGCTGCGAAACAGCGCGAGCGATCGGCCTTCGAGCACATGCGATGGCTCCGTCACCGGCGTCTCGGGCCCGTCCTGCGCGGTATCGACCACGCGGGTCCAGCCGGCCTTCCGCTGCGGCAGCGTGAAGGAAACGGGCTCGTGGTAGGCATTGACCAGCAGCAGGAAGTCGTCGTCGCTCTGGTGTTCGCCGCGCCCGCCCACATCGATCAGGCCCGTGCCGGAAAACAGCATGCCCAGGCAGCGCACGTGCTCGCCTTCCCAGTCGGCGGGAATCATCTCCGGGCCGTCGGGGCGCAGCCACACCACATCCTTCGCGCCGTCGCCGGTCTCCAAAGTGCCACGGAAGAAGCTGCGCCGGCGGAAGGACGGATGGCGCCGCCTCAGCGCGATCAGCCGCGCGACAAAGTCGTGCAGGGCCTGCGCCGGCTCGTCCAGGTTCCAGTCGATCCACGACAGCTCGTTGTCCTGGCAATAGACATTGTTGTTGCCCTGCTGCGAGTTGCCCAGCTCGTCGCCGGCCAGCAGCATGGGCACGCCTTGGGACAGCAGGAGCGTGGCCAGAAAGTTGCGCTTCTGCCGCTCGCGCAGCGCCAGCACGGTCGGATCGCCGGTGGGGCCTTCGGTGCCGCAGTTCCACGACAGGTTGTTGCTGTTGCCGTCGCGGTTGTCCTCGCCGTTGGCCTCGTTGTGCTTGTCGTTGTAGGAGACCAGGTCCGCCAACGTGAAGCCGTCGTGCGCCGTGACGAAGTTGATGCTGGCGTTCGGCTTCTTGCCGGACCAGCCGTAGATGTCCTGCGAGCCCGCAAGGCGGTTGGCCAGTTCGCCGACGATGCCGGCGTCGCCCTTCCACCAGCCGCGCACGCCGTCGCGGTAGCGGTCGTTCCATTCGGCCCAGCCCGCGGGAAAGTTGCCCACCTGGTAGCCGCCATGCCCCAGGTCCCATGGCTCGGCGATGAGCTTGACGCCGCTGAGCACGGGGTCCTGCTGGATGGCGGCGAAGAAGGTGCCCAGGTTCTCCACCTTGCCCGCCTCGCGCGCCAGGGCCGAGGCCAGGTCGAACCGGAAGCCGTCGACATGCATTTCCTGAACCCAGTAGCGCAGCGAATCCATCACCATCTGCAGCGCCCGCGGATGCTCCAGGTTGACGGTGTTGCCGCAACCGGTGAAGTCGTCGTAGTAGCGCGGCTGCCCGCCGTTGAGGATGTAGTAGGAGGCGTTGTCCACGCCCCGCATGGAAAGCGTCGGCCCGAGATGGTTGCCCTCGCAGGTGTGGTTGTAGACCACGTCGAGGATCACCTCGATGCCTGCGGAGTGCAGACTCTTGACCATGGTCTTGAACTCCTTGACCTTGCCCGATGCGCTGTAGCGCGGCTCGGGCGAAAAGTAGTTCAGCGTGTTGTAGCCCCAGTAGTTCTGCAGCCCCTGCTCGGCGAGGTGACGGTCGTTGAGGAAGGCATGCACCGGCAGCAGCTCGACAGTGGTGACGCCCAGCCCTTGCAGGTAGTCGATGACGGCCTTGGTGCCCAAACCGGCGTAGGTGCCTCGCAATGCCTCGGGCACGCCGGGATGGCGCATGGTGAAGCCGCGCACGTGCAGTTCGTAGATCACCATGTCCTGCCAGGGCACGTTGGGGCGGATGTCCTCGCCCCAGGTGAAGGCTGTCTCGAGCACCCGGCTCTTGGGCATGAAGGCGGCGCTGTCCCGACGATCGAAGGAAAGGTCCTGCCGCTTGCTGCCCACCGAGTAGCCGTACAGCGCGTCGCTCCAGCGCAACTCGCCCACCGTGTCCTTGGCATAGGGATCGAGCAGCAGCTTGTTGTGATTGAAGCGGCTGCCCTCTTCCGGCTTGTAGCGGCCATGCACACGGTATCCGTAGGCCAGCCCCGGGCGCGCCTGCGGCACGTAGCAGTGCCACACGTCGTTGGTGCGCTCGCGCAGGGCGATGCGCTGGCGTTCATGCCGGCCTTTCTCGTCGAACAGGCAAAGCTCGACGCCTTCGGCATGCTTGGAGAACAGTGCGAAGTTGACGCCCTGCCCGTCCCAGGTGGCGCCCAGCGGATACGGATGACCCGGCCAGACGGTGTCCAGCAGCGGCGGTGTGCGGCGCGTCATGCGCGCACCTTCGGCCATCGCACCGCGGTGCGAATCTTCCTGGTGCGCAAGGTCATGGATGCACCCGATCCTGCGGATCGTTGGAACGATGCGGCCAGGCACTCGATGGCCCCGGACGCACGCCCGGCGGGCGCGCCATGCCGGTGGCGCCAGCCGAGGGCGGAACCTCGCTCGGCATGCTTGCAGGCTCGACGCCCTGACCCGGCGTCAAGCCCGGCGGACGTGCTGGCGCCGAGCCACGCCGCACTGCGCCACTGGTGGGCCACCAATGCTCGATGCGCTCGGCCGCCCAGTCCTTGCCGGCCAGTCCGAAGGCCAGTGCCAGTGCGAACACCACGCCACCCAGAACGATCAGGAAGCTCTGCCGCACGATGGCGCCGCCCACCCCCAACTGGTCGAGCGCGATCAGCACCACGAACAGCAGGATCGCGCCCTGGGCCACCTTGCCCAGCAGCAGGCCGTCCTGCATGCCCGCATTTCGGCCGTAGGTGGTGACCGCATCGCCCACGAAGCGGGCGAAGTAGGCGCCGAAGGCCAGGATCAGCAGGGCCACGAACACGTTCGGGACGAACCACATCACGCGGCTGAGCAGGTCGGTGACGTAGCTCAGGTCGAGCGTGTTGAAGGCCACGATGAGCGAGGCCAGGATGATGAGCCAATAGGCCAGCACTCCGAACAGCGCGCTGGTGTCCGCGACCATGCCGCCCTGGCGCAGGAAGCTGTCGATACCGGCGCGCGAGGTGAGCACGTGGAAGTTGATGGCGCGCAGCGCACGGATGGTGGCAAAGCGCACCGCCTTGGCGATCAGCCAGCCCGCCACCACGATCAGTGCGGCCACCAGCACGCGAGGAATGAAGGCGCCGACCTGGAACATGAATGCTCGCAGTGGTTCCAGGTGGATCGACAGTTGGTCCATGATGGCTCTACTCTCTTTGATCAGCGCGAAGCACGGTCGGCCAGCGTCAGGATGCCCTGCAGCGGCACGGTCACCCAGTCGGGTCGATTGTTGATTTCATAGCGCAGTTCGTACAGCGCTTTTTCCATCTCGAAAAGCGACAGGAGCCGCGGATCGACCGCACCCAATTGGGGCGAGAGCGCACCGGTGTAGCCGTCCAGGAAGGCGTCGATCACCTGGCCGTGCCACTGCGCGGCGGCGGCGCCCAAGCGCACCAGTTCGTCGGCATTCTGGGCCGCGCGGCGCAAGGCGCTCCAGCGCGCATAGTCGAACGAGCGCAGCATGCCCGCCACGTCGCGCAGCGGCGAATGCTTGGCGCGCCGCTCTTCCAGGGGCCTGGCGGGTTCGCCCTCGAAGTCGATGATGTAGAAGTCGTTGCGCGACACCAGCACCTGGCCGAGGTGATAGTCCCCGTGGTAGCGCGACCGGTAGCTCACCGGCGCATCGAAATGCATGGCGTCGAGCATGGCCTCGATGCCAGTGGCGCGGCCGAGCAGGCGCTGCACGTCTTCGGCCGAGGCACCGGGCAACTCGCCCACGTTGGCACGCAGCAGCGCCAGGGTCGACTGCAGGTCTTCGCGCACTGCGCGGCCGAGCGCCTGCAGGTCTTCCACTTCCATCGTTTCCGGCTCGAAGGCGGGGTCGCCGCTACGGATCGCCAACGCGTTGTGCATCTGCGCCGTGCGCTGGCCAAGGATGCGGATGAGCGCCAGAAAGGCACCGTGCACCTCGGGCAGCGGCGGGTTGTCGTCCTGCCGCATTTCGCCCAGGAAGCGCTCCAGGTAATCGAGCGTGTAGCTCCAGCCGTCGCCCTGGTTGGGGACATAGGCTTGCAGCAGGCCCAGTGTGCCGAGGCTGCCGTCCGCGCCTTCGTACTCGATGGCGCCGAGCACCGGCACGCTTTGCGTGAAGCCGGCCACCTCGGTCAGGAAGCGGCCCATCTCCAACTCTGGATTGATGCCCGGGCGGATCTGCCGGTAGACCTTCAGGAACAGCGTCTCGTTGAGCATCACCACCGTGTTGCTCGACAGCGCCGTCGGCGGCGCCACTGGCAGCGTCGCCAACTCTTCCGCGGAGATCCTGCTGCCGTGCGTGCTGGCACGGAAGTGGATGTTGCCCGCGGACGTCGGAACGCTGTGGCCCCACAGGATGGCGGCCACGACGGCGCGGCAGAAGGCTTCGTCGAACAGGGCATCGCCCATCAGCCCCACGTTGGCCTGCTGCCGGATCTTGGCGATGGCGGCACGCTCCAGGCTGCGGGTGACCTCCTCGTCGCCCTCTTCCCACGCAATGGCCAGCGGCATGAAGTAGGTGGCGGGCTCTGCCGGGCCTTCGAGATCGAGCAGCGGCAGCATCCACTGCCGGCCGTCGGCCTCGAAGATGGCACTGTCGCGCAGCGCCGCGCGCACGATGGGAGAGCCCTTGGTCGCATACCAGCGCTGCACCTGGATGTGCGGCGGCAGCGTGTCGACCTCGAACTGCTGGCGCAGGCGGTCGGCAAAGCCGATGCGCCAGGGCATGACCTGATCGCGGAACAGACTGGTCCAGCCGTCGAAGAGCACCAGCACCGGCCGGTCGCGCAGGCCCACGCTTTCCTGGTGCCACGTCGGCAAGGGCGCCTCGTCGGCGAGGCGGAACCAGTAGAAGCCGCGCGAGGGCAACGTGAGCAGGTAAGGCAGTTCGCCGATCGGCGGGAAAGAGGTGCGGCCCAGCATCTCGACCGGCACACGCCCCTGCCAGGGCGACAGGTCGAGTTCCACCGGCTGCGCGGCGCGCGAGAGGTTGAACACCGACAGGATGACGTCGCCGTCGTGCTCGCTGATATACGCCAGGATCTTGCGATTGCCCGGCTTGAGGAAATGGCGCCGCCCGCGCCCGAAAGCGCGGCTGGTCTTGCGCGTGGCGAGCATGCGGCGCGTCCAGTGCAGCAGCGAGCTCTTGTCGCGCAGCTGGGCCTCGACGTTGATCGCCTCGTAGCCGTACATGGCGTCCATGATGGGCTGCAGGTACAGCCGCTGCGGGTCGGCACGCGAAAAGCCGGCGTTGCGGTCGGGGCTCCACTGCATCGGCGTGCGCACGCCGTTGCGGTCGCCCACGAACACGTTGTCGCCCATGCCCAGCTCGTCGCCGTAGTAGATGATGGGCGAGCCGGGCATCGACAGCAGCATGCCGTTCATCAGGCGGATGGCGTCCTTGTCGTTCTCCATCAAGGGCGCCAGCCGACGCCGGATGCCCAGGTTGATGCGCGCCTGCAGGTCCGCCGCATAGGTCGTGTACATGTAGTCGCGTTCGCGGTTGGTCACCATCTCCAGCGTCAACTCGTCGTGGTTGCGCAGGAAGATGGCCCACTGGCAGTCATCGGGAATGTCGGGCGTCTGCTGCAGGATCTCGACGATCGGGTCGCGGTCCTCCTGCGCGATGGCCATGTACATGCGCGGCATGAGCGGGAAGTGGTAGGCCATGTGGCATTCGTCGCCATTGCCGAAGTACTCGCGCACGTCTTCGGGCCACATGTTGGCCTCGGCCAGCAGGAACTTGTCCGTGTAGTTCGCGTCGATGGCGGCGCGCAGCTTCTTGATGACGTCGTGCGTCTCGGGCAGGTTCTCGTTCGTGGTGCCGTCGCGCTCCACGAGGTAGGGAATGGCGTCCAGGCGGAAGCCGTCCACGCCCATGTCCAGCCAGAAGCGCATGACGCGGAACACCGCCTCAAGCACCGCGGGGTTGTCGAAGTTCAGATCCGGCTGGTGGCTGAAGAAGCGGTGCCAGAAGAACTGCTTGGCCACCGGGTCCCAGGTCCAGTTGGACTTCTCGGTGTCGGTGAAGATGATCCGCGTGCCCGAGTAGAGCGTGTCGGTGTCGCTCCACACATAGAAGTCGCGCTCCGGCGATCCCGGCGGCGCCTGCCGCGCCGCCTGAAACCACGGATGCTGGTCCGAGGTGTGGTTGATCACCAGCTCGGTGATGACGCGCAGGTCGCGCTTGTGCGCCTCTTCCAGCATCTCGCGAAAGTCGTCGAGCGTGCCGTACTGCGGGTTGATCGCCTCGTAGGCCGAGATGTCGTAGCCGTCGTCCCTCAGCGGCGACGGATAGAAGGGCATCAGCCAGATGGTGTTGACACCCAGGTCGCGCACGTAGTCGAGCTTCTGGGTCACGCCCTTGAAGTCGCCCACGCCATCGCCGTTGGAGTCGTAGAAGGCCTTGACGTTGAGTTGGTAGATGACCGCGTCGCGATACCAGGTCGGATCGCCGGCGGTGTCGATCTCGGTGGTCTCGAGGGCAAGTCGGGGCAGCGGCGCGCTCATGTCTGGCCTTAGAGGTAGTAGTCGAAGTCGCGCTCGTCGCGCACCCGGCGGCGCAGCGCCATCACGTGCGCCGGCAGGTTCGGATCGAGCCGAACGTAGTGATGGCTGCCGCGCCAGATGAAGCGCTGGTCGGTCAGCAGGTCATGCATCTGGAAGGGCTCCTGGGGCTCGATGTCGAGCAGGTGCGGATCGAGCGCCACCCAGCCCCACTGGGCGTTGTGCGGATCGAGGTTGACCACCGTGACGATCGTGTCGCGCCCGTCGGCCGACTGCTTCATGTAAGCGATGAGCTGGTCGTTCTCGACGTCGAGGAAGCGCAGGCTGCGGTTGGCCTGCAGGGCAGGATGCTCGCGCCGGATTTCGTTGATGCGGGTGATGAGCGGACGCAGGCCGGCGTCGGGGCTCCAGTCCCAGTTCCTCAATTGGTACTTCTCGGAATCGAGGTATTCCTCGCTGCTGGGGCCGCGCGGCAGATGTTCGAGCAGTTCATAGGCAGGCCCGTAGATGCCATAAGTGGCGGCCAAGGTCGCAGCCAGCACCAGGCGGCTCTTGAACACGGCCGCATGGCCGCCCTGCAGCGCCTCGTGCAGGATGTCCGGCGTGTTGGGCCAGACGTTGGGGCGAAAGTAGTCGACGCCGGGCGCCTCGGTCAGCTCGGTGAAGTAGCGCGTCAACTCCTGCTTGGTGTTGCGCCAGGTGAAGTAGGTGTATGACTGCGTGTAGCCCAGCTTGGCCAGCCGGTGCATCACCTTGGGGCGGGTGAAAGCCTCGGCCAGGAAGATCACGTCCGGGTGTTCGCGCTTGACCTCGCCCACCACCCATTCCCAGAACGCGAAGGACTTGGTGTGCGGGTTGTCGACGCGGAACACATGCACGCCCTCGGCGATCCAGTGGTCGAGCACGCTCTTGAGTTCGGTCCAGAGGCCCTGCCAGTCGTCGCTCTCGAAGTTGAACGGATAGATGTCCTGATACTTCTTCGGCGGGTTCTCGGCGTATTGCACGGTGCCGTCGGGTCGCCAGCGAAACCACTCGGGATGATCGCGCACGTAGGGATGATCGGGCGCGCACTGGAAGGCAATGTCCATCGCCAGCTCCAACCCATTGGCGGCGGCGCTGGCCACCAGGGCGCGAAAGTCTTCGGCGGTGCCAAGCTCCGGCAGGATGCTCTTGTGCCCGCCCTCCTCGGCGCCGATGGCCCACGGGCTGCCCACGTCACCAGGCTGGGCGCCGAGCGCGTTGTTCCGTCCCTTGCGCTGCACACGGCCGATGGGATGGATGGGCGGCAGGTAGACGATGTCGAAGCCCATCGAGGCAATGAGCGGCAGGCGCGCCGCCACATCGCGCAGCGTTCCGTGCCGGCCCGGCGTGTCGCCGGCGGAGCGCGGAAACAGCTCGTACCACGCCGAGAAGCGCGCACGCTTGCGTTCGACGGTCAGCGGCAGGTCCGCCGAGAAGCTCACTTCCAGGCTGCGGTCCGGATGACGGCGCGCAGCGTCCGACCTTTGTTCGTCCAGCGCCAAGGCCTTGAGCACGTCGGCATCGATCTCGGGATCGGCCGCGCCCTCTTCCAGAGCCTGGGCCCAGGCGGAGAGCATTCGCGCATCCGCACCGTCTCCGGCACGCTTCGCGGCGGCTTCGATCTCGTGCGCGCCCACGCGCGCAGCGATCCGGATGTCCTCGGGGTCGACCCGGCGCTCCAGTTCGTGATGCCACGATTCGAAGGCATCGACCCACGCGACCACGGTATAGGCATAGCGGCCCGGCGCCGGTGCGACGAAGCTGGCCAGCCACTCGTCGTTGTAGCGCAGCTTCATGGGGATTTCCTGGCGCGTGCTGCTGCCCTCCTTCCACCACTGGAGCATGACGCGCGGCACGTCGTGGCCGTCGGTGAAGACGTGTGCCTCGATCTCGATGGGCTCGCCGGCAATGCGCTTGACCGCAAAGCGTCCGCCATCGACGACCGGCAGCACCGCGTCGACCACGGCGCGGGCGCGACCTGGCGTGCCGTCTACCGGCTGGGGACCACGTTTTCTGGTGGCCGAAACGTCGGTGGGTGCGGCTGGGGCGGGCGATCCGCTGATCGCGTCCCGCAAGAAGGTCAGGCCCTTATTCATCGGTGTCTCTCTTCAGGTAGAGCACCGCCAGCGGCGGCAGGGTGAGGCACAGCGCATGCGGCTTGCCATGCGACGGCATGGGTGCGGACCGCACCGCGCCCAGGTTGCCCCAACCAGCGCCGCCGAAACTTTGCGCATCGCTGTTGAGGATCTCGCGCCAGGTCCCGCCCTTCGGCACGCCCAGGAAATGGTTGCGCCGAGGCTGGGGCGTCATGTTGCACACGACCAGCACCGACTCGCCATCGGCCGACTTGCGCAGGAAAGAGACCACGCCCGTCTCGCGATCGTTCGGGTCCACCCATTCGAAGCCCGCGGCATCGAAGTCCAGTTGATGCAGCGCCGGCTCGGCACGAAGAAGCCGATTGAGCTCGCCCACCAGGTGCTGCATGCCTCGGTGCGGCAACTGCTCGGTCACCCACCATTCCAGTTCGCCCTCGTGCGTCCACTCGCGGCGCTGCGCGAATTCGCCGCCCATGAACAGCAGCTTCTTGCCCGGATGCGCCCACATGTAGGCGAGCAGCACGCGCAAGTTGGCAAACTGCTGCCACTCGTCGCCGGGCATCTTGCCGATGAGCGAGCCCTTGCCGTAGACCACTTCGTCGTGCGACAGCGGCAGGACGAAGTTCTCGGAGAACGCATAGACGATCGAAAAGGTGATGCGATCGTGGTGGTAGCGGCGATAGATCGGGTCGTCCCGGAAGTACGACAGGCTGTCGTGCATCCAGCCCATGTTCCATTTCATGCCGAAGCCCAGCCCGCCCATCTCGATGGGCCGCGACACGCGCGGCCAGGCGGTCGATTCTTCCGCCACCGTGAAGGCGTCCGGAAAATGGCGATAGACGGCGCGGTTCAGCTCCTGCAGGAACTCGATCGCCTCCAGGTTCTCGCGACCGCCTTCGCGGTTGGGAATCCATTCGCCCGCGCCACGTGCGTAGTCGAGGTAGAGCATCGAGGCCACCGCATCCACGCGCAGCCCGTCGATGTGGTAGTGCTCCAGCCAGAACAGCGCGGACGAGATGAGAAAGCTGCGGACCTCGTGACGTCCATAGTTGAAGATGGCGGAGTTCCATTCGGGATGGAAGCCCTGGCGCGGATCGGCGTGCTCGTAAAGGTGCGTGCCGTCGAAGCTCGCCAGTCCGTGCGCGTCGGTCGGGAAGTGCGACGGCACCCAGTCGAGCAGCACGCCGATGCCGCGCTGATGCAGGTGGTCCACGAAATACATGAAATCCTGCGGCGTGCCGTAGCGTGCGGTGGGCGCGAAGTAACCGGTGGTCTGGTAGCCCCACGAACCGTAGAACGGGTGCTCGGTGACCGGCATCAGCTCCACATGCGTGAAGCCCATCCCCACGACGTATTCGGCCAATTCATGCGCGAGTTCGCGCCAGCCGAGCGGCTGCCCATCCTTGCGGCGCCACGAGCCGGCGTGCACTTCGTAGATGGACATCGGCGCATCGAGCGCGTTGGCCTTCGCCCGGCCGTCCATCCACGTCTGATCGTTCCATGTGTGCCCCTGCAGCGACCATGCGCGGGATGCCGTGGCGGGCGCGTTTTCGCTGAAGAAAGCGACCGGGTCGGCTTTCTCGAACACGTCGCCCTGGCGGGTGCGAATGCGGTACTTGTAAGCCTGCCCTTGTTGCACGTGCGGAGAATGGACTTGCCAGATGCCGGTGCCGTCACTGGCCTGGACCATCTCGTCGGTCTCGGCGTTCCAGTCGTTCCAGTCGCCGATGACGCTCACCGAGGTGGCATTGGGCGCCCACACGGCAAAGTCTGCCCCCGTGGAGTCGCCATCACGAAGCTGGCAACCCAGGCTGGCAAACAGGCGTGCATGTGTACCCTGACGAAACAGGTAGGCGTCGGTCTCGCCAAATTTCGGTCCAGGATGGGGCTTGAGGAGGTATGGCGTGGACACCCCTCCGTTCTATTCCTGATGTGCGGTGCTTGAAACCTCTCTATGCGCCGTCTGCGTGTCGGACACGCGTCGGCGCGCGTAGGAACAGGACTACACCATCCAGACATTGGCGCGGCATGATCGACTTTTGTGTATGGGCAAAACAGGAGGCTTGACGGCATGAAGGCAGATCAACGCGATGCGCTCATCGGGACACTGAAGCTGCGTTTCGAGCAGAACATGCAACGGCACGAGGGCGCCGACTGGGCGGATGTGGAAGCTCGACTGCGCGCCGCGCCCGACAAGCTCGAGGCGATCCACCAGATGGAGAAGACCGGCGGTGAGCCCGATGTGATCGGCAATGCGGCCAAGGGCAAGGCCCTCGTCTTCTGCGATTGCGCCGCCGAAAGCCCGATGGAGCGCAGGAGCCTGTGCTACGACGACCAAGCCTTGCAGTCACGCAAGCAGAACAAGCCTGCGGGCAGCGCGATGCAGATGGCCAGCGACATGGGCGTCGCGCTGCTGACCGAGGCGCAATACCGCCAGCTCCAGCAGTTCGGCGAATTCGACCTCAAGACCTCCAGCTGGGTGGCCACGCCGCCCGAAGTGCGCAAGCTCGGCGGCGCCCTGTTCTGCGACCGCCGCTACGGTCAAGTGTTCGTGTATCACAACGGAGCCGAGTCCTACTACGCGGCGCGAGGGTTCCGGGGGTGCGTTTCGGTTTGAGCCGCTGCGTGGATCAGCGAAGCACGGCGGTGGCGTCCATCGTCAGCCAGCCCTCATGGTCGGATGCCCAGAGGCGAATGCTCTTGCCGTCGGCCTGCGGCTCGCCGTTGACGTGGAAGGCGTTCAGGTCGAAGGTGGGGCGAACGGCCTTGAACCGAAAGCTCGCCACCTCCGCATCAGGCAACTGGCGGCGCAATAGGTCCATCAGGAGCGTGGCGATCAGCGGTCCGTGCACGACCAGGCCCGGATAGCCCTCGACCTGCGTCACGTACTGGCGGTCGTAGTGGATGCGGTGGCCGTTGAAGGTGAGCGCGGAGTAGCGGAACAGCAGCACGTCGTCGGGCACGATCTGGCGGCGCCAGCTCGCGTCGGCCGGCGCGGCCTGCGGAGGCGGCGCGACGTCGTTCGGGCCTTGCGCCTCCCGGTAGACGATGTCGTGGAACTCGACCAGCGCCGGCTCGGCGGCATCGTTGCAGCGCACTTCATGGCGCACCTTGACGAACACGAGCTTGCCGGTCCGGCCCTCCTTGATCGTGACGTCGTCGATGGTCGAGGTCCGCGCCACGCGGTCGCCGACGCGGATCGGGGAACGGAATTCGAACTGGCTGCCAGCCCACATGCGGCGCGGCAGCGGCACCGGCGGCAGGAAGCCGCCGCGCTTGGCATGGCCGTCCGCGCCAATCTCGCTTTGCCGATGCAGCGGCAGGAAATAGAGCCAATGCCAAAGCGGCGGAAGCACGCTGCCTTCGGCAATCGGCGCCGCCGGATGGTCCAGCGTCGCGGTCAGCGCGGCGACGGGGGTGGGATAGATGGTGTCTTCGACGCGCTCGCTGCGTCCGACCCACGATTGCAACTGCTCTTGCTGTACGTCCATTTCGTCTCCTTGACGGGCTGCAACCATCGGCAGTCCTATGAATGCGTTCTCTGGAACAAACCGCTTGCAAGGCGGGGCGGTCACACCGACAGCGAAACCTCCCGCATCACCAGCCGCGCGCATTCCACGAACCAGGCGGCCGGCGCCTCCAGGCGACTGTCCTTGCGCAGCACCACGCCGAAGGGCACGGTGGGCAGCGGCTCGACGATCGGCAGTTCGCGCGAGATGGCGGCGATCCAGGGCACGGCCAGCATCGCGCGCGGAACCGGGGCAATGGCCCGGCCGTTGGTCGACAGCACCAGCGCCGCCAGCGACGAAGGACATTCGATGACGCGGCTGGGCGGCGACACCTGGTGCTGCGACAGCCATTGGCGCACAGCCTCGCTGATGCCGCCGCGCGAGCCGTCGAGCAACCACGGCGCGGCTTCGGCCGCGTCGGCGAGCCGGTAGGGGCCGTCCTCGAAGCCGCCCGGCCGGCCGGCCAGTGCCACTTCGAGCCGGCCGTTGCTTTCGAAGGTGAGGTCGGAGCCGAGCTCTTCGGTCAGCAACGCCGCGATGGCCACGTCGATGGTGCCGTCGCGCAGCATGGGCAGGGTCTGCGAGATGAACGAATCGCGAATGCTCAGCGCCGCATCCGGATAGCGCGTCCGAAAGCGGGCCACCGTCTCGGGCAGGCACAGCACCGAAAAGGCCGGCGTGACCGCCACGTTCACGCCCGGCGTGCCCTGCCCCAGCATGTGGCGGACCGAGGCGCGGGCCTCGTCGATCTCGGCCAGGATGAGCTTGGCGTGGCGCAGCAATTCGAGCCCCACGGGGGTCAGGCGCACGCCCTGCGGACTTCGCTGCAGCAGCGCGGCCTGCAGGTCGAGTTCGAGCTCTCTGAGCGACTTGGTCAACGCCGTCTGCGACAGCGACAACGAGCGCGCAGCGCCGCGGATGCTGCCGTGGCCGGCCACCGCGACGAGCGCGCGCAATTGATGGTGCTTCATGGCTGGGTTGGCGGTTCGGGGGTGAAAACCAAAGGTGAGCGCGCTGAAATCTTATCGCTACCACCAAACGGCTGCGCTGCCTAACATCCGGCCCCATCGCCGACGCATGGGTGCGATCGGACGCCGACACAGCCAATGGAGACACCATGAACCAGCCCCTCGGAGCGACGCCAGGCGCGTTGCACGCCACCAACCCCGCCCAGGCTGCCGCCGCGCAGGCGGAGGACCAGCTCTACGCCAAGGTCACACGCCGCATCGTCGGCTTCCTGTTCATCGGATTCATCTTTGCCTTTCTGGACCGCATCAACGTGGGCTTCGGCAAGCTGGGCATGCAGGCGGACCTGGGCTTCAGCGAAGCCGTGTTCGGGCTGGGCGCGGGCATCTTCTTCCTGAGCTACTTCCTGCTCGAGGTGCCCAGCAACATGATGCTGGCGCGCTTCGGCGCCCGGCGCTGGATCGCCCGCATCATGATCACGTGGGGCCTGCTGTCGATCGCGACGCTGTTCGTCAAGACGCCCACCCAGTTCTACGTGCTTCGCTTCCTGCTCGGCGCGGCAGAAGCCGGCTTCTTCCCCGGCGTGATGCTGTACCTGACCCAGTGGTATCCGGCGCAGCGCCGCAGCCGGGTCATCACCATGTTCATGTCGGCGATCCCGGTTGCCAGCATCCTGGGCGGCATCGTCTCGGGCTGGATCCTGCGCCACTTCGCCAGCAGCGACGTGATGGCCGCCTGGCAATGGCTCTACCTGGTGGAAGGCATTCCGCCGGTCATCCTCGGCGTGATCGCGCTGTGGTACCTGAATGACTCGATCGACGACGCGCGCTGGTTGCGCCTGCCGGAAAAGCAGTTGCTCAAGTCGCGCCTCGAAAGCGACCACAAGCACGCCATCGCACACCGCATCGGCGATGCCCTGCGCTCGCCGCTCGTCTGGCTGCTGGCCTTCATCAACTTCGCGTTCCTGGCGGGCATCACGCTGGCCTTCTGGATGCCCTCGCTGCTCAAGGGCGCCGGCTTGAAGGACACGGTGCAGATCGGCTGGTTCGTGGCCGCGCCCTATGCCTTGGCCGTCGTGGGCATGCTGCTGCTGGGCCGCAGTTCGGACAAGCTGCGCGAGCGCCGCTGGCACACCGTGCTGCCGGGCCTGGTGAGCGCCCTGGGCATCGCCAGCATGCCCTTCGCCCTGCACGATCCGACCCTGCTGCTGCTGGCCAGCCTGGCCGCACTCGGCGGCAACGTGGTGGCCAACGCCCTTTACTGGAACCTGCCCACCGCCCTGCTGACCGGCGCCGCCGCCACGGTGGGACTGGCTTTCGTCAATGCGCTGGGCCAGGTGGCGGGCTTCCTGAGCCCCACCGTGTTCGGTCAACTCTACGCATCGACCGGCAATGCGCACGCCGGCCTGTTCCTGCTCGCCGGCTGCATCGCCGTCGGCAGCCTGGCGGTGCTGATCATTCCGCGCCGCCTCGTCAATCGCTGAAATAGCGCCGACCAAGGAATCGACGATGAATCAAACCGAATACCTCAAGTACGACGGACTGGCCCTGGCCGCACTGGTGCGCAATAAGGACATGCGCGCCAGCGAACTGCTGGACATGGCCATCGCCCAGATGCAGCGCGTTCAGCCGAGCATCAACGCCGTGTGCTGGGAAGCGCTGGACGACGCCCGCACCCGCGCCGCGGCAATGGACGCCGCGCCGCCGCAAGGCGCATTCGCGGGCGTGCCCATGCTGCTCAAGGACATCGCCGTCAGCGTCAAGGGCATGGTGCTGGCCAACGGATCGCGCTTGTTCAAGGACTGCGTGGGTACCTACGACAGCGAACTGGCCGTGCGCCTTCGCAACGCGGGTTTCAACTTCTTCGGCCGCACCACGTCGCCGGAGTTCGGCGCCAACTGCACGACCGAGGCGCTGGTCTACGGCGGCCCCACGCGCAATCCGTGGAATCTGGCGCTGTCTTCCGGTGGATCGTCCGGCGGCGCCGCTGCCGCGGTGGCGGCGGGCATCATCCCGCTGGCGCATGGCTCCGACGGCGGCGGCTCGATCCGCATTCCTGCATCGAGCTGCGGGCTGTTCGGCCTCAAGCCCACGCGCATGCGCAACCCGATGGGCCCGGTGGCCGGAGAAGGCTGGGGCGGACTGGGCGTGGAACACATGCTGACGCGCTCGGTGCGCGACAGCGCCGCCGCGCTCGACGCCACACATGGCGCCGACCCTGGCGCACCCTACGCGGCGCCGCGCTTCGACGGCAGCTACCTACGCGCGATCGAGACGCCCCCGAAGCGCCTGCGCATCGCGCTCGTCACGCAATCGCCATCCGGAGAACCGGTGCACGAGGACTGCGTGGCGGCCACCGAAAGCGCGGCACGTCTTTGCGAATCGCTGGGCCATCACGTCACGCGAACGACGCTGCCCGACTGCAACTTCGAAGCCTTCGGCGAAGCGATGCGCCTGATCGTCGCCGCCGGCACCGCGCAGGCCGTGCAGGCTGGCAGCGCGATGCGAGGCCGCCGCGCCACGCTCGACGACCTGGAGATCTCCATCTTCACCGCCGTCGACCTCGCCCTGCGCAGCTCGGCCGTGGACTATGCCAATGCCGTCGGCCTGATGCACCGCGTGGGCCGGCAGATGGGCGTGTTCATGCAGGACTACGACGTGATCCTCACGCCCACTCTGACCGCGCCGCCCGCACCGCTGGGGCGCTACGCCGCCGACCGCGACTACGTCACCCACCGATCGGACACGCTGCGCTTTACCGCCTTCCTGCCCTACTTCAACGCCAGCGGCCAGCCCGCGATGTCGGTGCCGCTGCATTGGAACGCGCAAGGCTTGCCCATCGGCGTGCAGTTCGTGGGCGGCTTGGGGCAGGAGGATGTGCTGCTGCAACTGGCGGCGCAACTGGAAACGGCAGCGCCCTGGTTTGACCGGTTGAGTCCGCTGGCTGACGCACCGCTTTCTCAGAACTGACCAAGCAGGGTCGTGCGGACTGCGAGGAAGGGGAAGAACGCCGGTGAGCAGTTCTGGGGCTGTTCGACGTACCCGGCTTGCCGTGGGGTTCGGGCAAGGTGAAGCAGTCGGGGGTTTGGTGGGTATCTGGCGGAGAGTGTGAGATTCGAACTCACGGACGCTTTCACGTCGGCAGTTTTCAAGACTGCTGGTTTAAACCACTCACCCAACTCTCCGGATTCGCGCAGCCGTTGCAGCAGCGCAGCCCGCCATTTTAAGCTGACCGGCAAGCGGTCACGGGCTTGGAAAAACGACCGAGCGCCACATGTCGCTCATCGGCACGTCGATCGAACGTCCGCCCGCGGTGAAAGGGCCTTGGAACCACTTGCGATAGAGCGTCTCGAGTTCGCCTGACGAAGCCATGCCGCGGATGGTTTCGTCTGCCACCTGCTTCAGGCCTGGGCGGCCCTTGCGCATCATGGCGGCCAGCGGTTCCACGTCACTGCCGGGAACCAGCACGCTATGGAAGTCAGGCACAGCCATCGTCCTGATTCCCCGGTGAACGCAGAGCTCTTCCAGGCCATCGTCGCCAAGACGCACGCGGCCAAGTCAAAGCCCCAGCTGACGTTCGTCATCTGCAACGACACGCTAGCGCTGGTCCCCTACCAGCAGGCGGCATTGGTCGATCTTTCCGGCAGCGCGCGTGCTCGCCTGGCGGCCCACTCCGGTTTGGCCGAGATCGACCCCGACTCCCCCTATGCGCTGTGGCTCGCGCAAGTCGCGCTGCACGTGCGCAATCAGATGGCCGACTTGCCCGCCGGCGGGCGCGTGATCGCGATGACGGCCGATTCGTTGCCCGAATCGCTGGCGGCGGCATGGAGCGACTGGCTGCCGGCCCATGTCCTCGCGCTGGGCCTGTCGGGTCCCGATGAACACCCGGGCGCGATCCTGCTGCTGGCTCGCCCCGAGCCCTGGCCCGCGGAGGTAGCTCCCGGCTCGCCCGAACATCTGCTGCTGCAGGTGGCCGGCGTCTATGGGCATGCATGGTGGGCTCTGGGGCGTCGTGCTTCATGGGTGTCGCGGATCGCTTCGCTGCCGATGGGCAAGCTGGCGCGGCGTGCGCTGGACGTCGAGGAATTCGGCGCCTTTCTTCAGCAGCACCGCCTGGTCCGTCAGACCGTGGCGCCTGCCGTCGCACCTTGGCGAGGCTGGCGTTGGCTGCTCGACAACTACCTGTTCATCCGGATCCCCCTGGTCCGGCCCGAGCCATTTCTGCGGCGCCTGCTCCCCTGGGTCGGCTGGCTGTTCTCCAGTGGCTTCCTCGCGCTCACGGCGCTGGCCGGCATCGCTGGAATCCTGCTTGCAGCGCGGCAATGGGATCAGGTACGGGCCAATCTCGCGGGCGCCCTCAGTTGGGAAGGCGTGACCGCATTCGCCTCGGCGCTCATCGTCTCCAAGCTGCTTCACGAACTTGGGCATGCATTGCAATCGACGAGGCACGGCGTGCGGGTGGGCCACATGGGCGTGGCGTTTCTGGTGCTCTGGCCCATGCCCTACACCGACACCGGAGAAAGCTGGAAGCTCGCAGACCCACGTCATCGATTCCGGATCGCCTCGGCCGGCATTGCCAGCGAGCTCGTTCTGGCGGCATGGTGCACGCTGCTGTGGGCGCTGACGCCCGACGGCAATCTGCGCAGCGCGTTCTTCTTTCTTGCCAGCACCGCCTGGATGCTGACGCTGGCGGTCAATGCCAGCCCGTTCATGCGCTTCGACGGCTATTTCATGCTGTCGGACCTGTTGGACTACCCGGGTATGCACGAACGGGCAGGCCGTTGGGCGCGGCGGTTCATCCGCAGCAGCCTGCTCGGTTTGCAGGAACCCGAGCCGGAGGCGCAGACCCCGGGCTTTCGCCGCTTCCTCATTGCATTCGCGCTGGCAACCTGGGCCTACCGGCTCGTGCTGTTCTTCGGAATTGCGTTGCTGGTCTATCACGCCACCTTCAAGGCACTGGGCATCTTCCTGTTCTTCGTGGAGATCGGCGTATTCATCGTCCGGCCGGTGGCCAGGGAAGCGAGCCACTGGTGGTCGCGTCGCCACGAGATCCCGCGCCGCCGCGTGTTGGTGCTGGCAGGCGTTCTGCTGGTGCTGGTCGCCGCGATGGCGGTCCCCTGGTCATCGACCATCAAGGGAAGCGGTGTGCTGCGCGCGGCCGTGGAGCAACCGCTGTATGCGCCCTACCCGGCCCAGTTGCGCGAGCTCCGCTTTGCCAATGGCCAAGCCGCAAAGCGGGGCGACGTGATTGCCATCCTGGACGATCCCGGTCAGGAGAACGAACGCGACAAGGCTCGCGCGCTGGCCCGTGCCTACGAACGCGTCGCGCGTGGCGCGATGGCCCAGACCGACGACGGCGCCGCGCGCCAGATCGTGGCCGAACAGTTGGCGAACCGATGGAACGCCGAGCAATCCGCGCGGGTCGTCGAACTTCAGCGCCTGCACTTGACAGCACAGCAAGACGGCGTCCTGCGCGACCTCGACCCCTCGCTCGCTCAAGGCAGCTGGGTCAACACCACCACGCCGATCGGCTGGCTGGTCGACAAGGACCGCTGGCGGGCCGAAGTCCTCGTCAGCGAGCAGGACGCGCAACGGCTGAGCGCCGGCAGCGAGGCACGTCTGTTCGTTCAAGGGCGTGGCAGCGCACGGTTGCAAGGCCGCATCCTCACGGTGGACAGCAAGCCCGTCCAGAAGCTGCCTCACATGCTGCTTGCACAGAATCACGGCGGCCCCATTGCGCTGAACGCCAGTACGCCGGCAACCGCTCTGCGGCCCAACGAATCGCTGTACCGCGTGCTCATCGAGGGCGAGGGCACGCTGGACATGCCGCAAGCCGTGCGCCTGGTGCATGCGCAGTTCGAAGGATCGAGCACCAGCCTGCTCAAGCAATGGTTCGCTGCGGCGATCTCGGCCATCATCCAGCAGGCCGATTTCTAGGCGGCGCGGCACCGTCCGCGCCGGACGGCTTTCCGCGGGCCTAAAGTTTCTCGATGCAGTGCCGATAAGACAGTACGGCTGGACGCGCCAAGGTGGCGGCGTCGAAGATTGCCAGTTGTCTCATGAAGCACGCTTGTTGCCGGCAACTCATGCTGGGCGCCCTGTTCGCAACGCTCGCTGCCGCACCGGCGGCGGCTGACCTGTATGCCTCCAGCCAGACGGCTTCGAGAGCTTGGTCAGCGCCTTCCGATCCGCAGGCGGAGCGTCTGGCCATCGAACGTGACGAAGCCAGCCGCCTCTCCTGGTTGCGCGCATCGCCGATCGGCTCGCGCGACTTCTGTTCGAGCTACGAGATCCTGGGCGTGGCCAGCAACGCCAGCGCCGACCTGGTCTGCATGCGCGGAACCACCACCGCCCGGGAGCTGCAGGCCAATGGCTGGGAGCTGACCGACGCGCAAGAGACCTTCCATTTCCGGCCGCCCGGCACGACCGTAAAGGTGATGCAGGCCACGTCGATCAAGCGAAAGTGCGTCGCCGAAGACGGCACGCTTCGCGGCCCGCTCCGTGGTCGCTTCGGCTGCGCACCGGAGCATCGGGACGGCGACTGGAAACCGGCGCTCTTGTGGCTGCCCGAAGGCAGCACCACGCAGTAGCGCCGCAGCCCGCGCCTCAGCCTTCGGGCAGGAACATCTCCTGCAGATCGCTCAAGAAGTCGAACCCCTGTTCGGTCGGCCAGGCGCGCCACAGGTCGCGCGCCAGCAGTCCCTTCTTCTCCGCCTTGTCCAACGCCCGCTGGATGGCGGTGATGGCCAGCCCCGTGCGCTCGCCGAACTCGGCGAAGGAAAAGCCTTCCCTCAGGCGCAGCGCGTTGAGCATGTATTCGAAGGGAAGATCGGCCAGGGCCACATCCTCGCTCTGCGCCACGGCATTGCCGGCCAGGGCTTTTTCCATGTACATGCGCGGATCGCGAAAGCGCACCTGCCGCACGATGCGGTGCGCAAAGCTCAGCTTGCCGTGCGCGCCGGCCCCCAGCCCCAGGTAGTCGCCGAACTGCCAATAGTTGAGGTTGTGCCAGCAGCGGTGGTCGGCACGCGCATAGGCCGAGACTTCGTACCGCGACAGTCCCGCCCGGCCCGTGGCGTCGGTGATCTGGTCGAGCATGGCGTAGGCCTCGTCCTCGGGCGGCAGGTTCTGCGGCGGGTACTTGGCGAAGTAAGTGTTGGGCTCCAGCGTCAGGTGATAGACCGACAGATGCGGTGGCGCCAGCGCCAGCGCCTGGTCCAGGTCAGCCTGGAGTTGGACGCGCGTCTGGCCGGGCAAGGCGTACATCAGGTCGATGTTGAAGGTGTCGAACGCGCTGGCAGCCTCTTCCACCGCGGCGATGGCCTGCGCCCGGTCGTGAACGCGGCCCAGCGCCTTCAGGTACTCGTCGTTGAAGCTCTGCACACCCACCGACAGCCGGGTGACACCCGCCCCGCGAAACGCCCTGAAGCGCTCGCGCTCGAACGTGCCCGGGTTGGCTTCGAGCGTGATCTCGCAGTCGGGCACGAGCTTCAGCCGGGCGCGCAATTCGCCGATCAGGCGGTCGATGCCCTCGGGCGAGAACAGGCTGGGCGTTCCGCCGCCGATGAAGATGCTGTGCACGCTTCGTCCCCACACCAGGGGCAGTGCGGCATCGAGGTCGGCCATGACGGCATCGAGGTAGCGCCGCTCCGGGATCGCATCACCCTCGTCGGTCTGGCCGGCGCGTGCCTTCCACTCGTGCGAGTTGAAGTCGCAGTAGGGGCACTTGCGCAGGCACCACGGCAAGTGAACGTAGATGGAGAGCGGCGGCAGCGCGGGCAGTTGCAACGGGCCGGGCCGCATGTGGTGCAGCACGTCGTTGGCCTGCGGCGCGCCGTTGTTCAGCTGCGCGTCGGTCGCGATCGGAATGGTCACGGCAACACGCTCGGCGCCAAGAGCGATGCCCAGCGCTCGCGCATCAGCTCGAGCATGGCGCGCGCCGCCTTGCCACGGTGGCTGTTGGCGTTCTTCACTTCGGGCGGCAGTTGCGCAAAGGTCTTGCCGAACTGCGGCAGGAACATCACCGGGTCGAAGCCGAAGCCCTTGTCGCCGATGGGCTCAGGCGCGATCTCGCCGGCCACGCGGCCGCTGGCGATCAACGGTTCGGGATCGTCATGCCGGCGCACCGCCACCAGCGTGCTGACGAGAGCGGCGCGGCGATCAGCCTGGCCCTGCATCTGCTCGAGCAAGGCGCGCACGTTGTTGGCATCGCCTTTGGCGTAGCCGAACTGCGTGGCATAGAACGCCGTGTCGACGCCGGGCAGGCCGCCGAAGGCTTCAACGCACAAGCCCGCGTCGTCGGCCATGGCCGGCAGGCCGGTGGCGGCGCTGGCGTGGCGCGCCTTGGCCAATGCGTTTTCGACGAAGGTGCGGTGCGGTTCCTCGGCCTCGCCAACGCCCAGGTCCGACTGGCGAACCAGCGCAACGCCCAGCGGTGCAAAGAGCTGCTGCAGTTCGGCCAGCTTGCCGGCGTTGTTGGAGGCCAGGACGAGCTTCATGCTGCCGCCTTTACTTCACCAGCGGCGCCTTGAGCGCCTGCGTCTGCAGCGCCACCAGTTCGCCGATGCCCTTTTCGGCCAGGGCCAGCAACTGGTTCATCTCGTCGCGAGAGAACGCCGCGCCCTCGGCCGTGCCCTGCACCTCGATGTAGTGGCCGGCGCCAGTCATCACCACGTTCATGTCGGTGTCGCAGGCCGAGTCTTCGGTGTATTCCAGGTCGAGCAAGGGGGTGCCCTCCACGATGCCGACCGACACCGCCGCCACATGCTCGCGAATCGGCGTTGCCGTGAGGAGGCCGTCCGACAGCAGCCGGGACACCGCGTCCTGCGCTGCCACGAAGGCGCCGGTGATGGCCGCGGTGCGGGTGCCGCCGTCGGCCTGCAGCACGTCGCAGTCGAGGTGGATGGTGCGCTCGCCGAGCAGCTTGAGGTCGAACACGGCGCGCATGGAGCGTCCGATCAGGCGCTGGATTTCCTGCGTGCGGCCGCTTTGCTTGCCGCGTGCGGCTTCGCGGTCGCTGCGGGTGTGGGTGGACCTGGGCAGCATGCCGTATTCGGCCGTCACCCAGCCCTCGCCGCTGCCGCGCTTGTGCGGCGGCACGCGCTCTTCGACCGAGGCGGTGCACAGCACGCGGGTGTTGCCGAACTCGATGAGCACGGAGCCCTCGGCGTGGATGGTGAAGCCGCGGGTGATGCGCACCTCGCGAAGCTGGTCGGCACTGCGGCCGCCGTTACGAATGAATTGGCTCATGGTTTGAAAAAGCGTATGCGATAGGAAAAGCCAGCAAGTGGCTCGGGGTGACGATCACCCCTTCTTGGCGGCAGACCGGCGAATGGCCTCGTTGATTTCGGCGATGGAGCGCTCGATGGCGTCCTCGTCCATGTCCGCGACCTCGCTGTCGGCGGGCATGCCAGCCTGGATGGTGGAAGCGAACACGCCTTCGTTGATGCTGTCGGTGGAAATGCCGCGGTCGTTGCCGTCGTCGGGCGTTTCCCACTCCAGCGCGATCATGGTCACGTTGTCGCCGTGGGCGCCGCCGCGACGAAGCGCCATTTCCACCAGTTCGGGCGCAGCGTCCGCCACCGGCCTGGTGGCGAGGATGTTGATGAGCTGCATCTCGTCCATCACGCTCCAGAGGCCGTCGGAGCACAGCATGATGCGGTCGCCCTGCTGGAGCGTCAGCGGGTCGGACATGTCGAAGAGCGGCGTCGACGGAGAGCCCAGGCAGGTCAGCAGCAGGTTGCGGTTGGCCGACTCGAAGCCAGGCACTGCGCGCGGGCGCTCGGCATGGGAATGGTCGCGCGTGCGGGTGAGCATCTCGCCATGGCGCACGACGTACAGGCGCGAATCGCCGCAGTGGACCCACTGGGCCGTCGTGCCTTGGAGCACCGCTGCCACCACCGTCGTTCGCGGCGTATCCAGCATGCCCTTGTTGCCGGCATAGCGCATGATCTGCTGGTGCGCCTGCATGATGGCATTGGTCAGGAAGGCCTTGACGTCCTTGAGCACCGGCCGCGCCTCGCGCTGGTAGAGCGCGGCGATGGTCTGCAGGGCCAGTTGCGCGGCCACTTCGCCCTCGGGGTGCCCGCCCATGCCGTCGGCCAGCACGAACAGCCCCGACTCCCGCGTGTAGCAATAGCCCATGCGGTCTTCATTCTTGAGACGCCCGCCCTTGCGGCTGACCTGGAAGACAGAGAACTTCATGGAGTTTGGACGGCGGACGGTTGGGCGGGAGACAGCAGGAGCTCCATGCGATCCGCCAGGGACAAGCGGGATGCCGGTGCTTTTGCCTTCATGCGGGGCGGGTGGTGGGCGCGGCCGCCTTTGGCAGCGGCTTCTTGTCGGAAGAGCGGATGTTGTCGATCGACAGGCGCACCTTCTCGCTCATGGTGAGCTTGGTGTAGCGCCGCTCGCCTTCGCGGCTGAGCTCCTTTTGCAGCGCGAACACCGATTGCGGCCGCGATAGCGGATCGAGCGACATGCACCACTCGACCACCTCGATCAGGTTGTCCGAATACACCCCGCGCAGCCGGGCGAGCGACAGCGACAGGCGGTCTTTCTCGATGCGCTGGGGCGCGTCGCTGGGCGGGTAGCCCTGCATGCAGGCATAGATGCACGCGCCGATGGCGTAGATGTCGGTCCACGGGCCCATCGACGAATCGCGCCGGTACATCTCGGGCGCGGCAAAGCCGGGCGTGTACATGGGACGGATGAAGTTGCCTTCCTTGCTCAGCACCTCGCGTGCGGCGCCGAAGTCGATCATCACGGCCTTGTCGTCGTCGGTGACGAAGATGTTGGCCGGCTTGATGTCCAGGTGCAGCATCTTGTGCTGGTGCACGATGCGTAGGCCGCGCAGGATCTCGTCGAAGAGCGAACGGATGGTCGATTCGCGGAAGATCTTCTGCTTCTTCAAATCGCGCGCGGTCACGATGAAGTCCTGCAGGGTGGCGCCCTCCAGGTAGTTCATCACCATGTAGACCGTCTCGTTTTCCCGAAAGAAGTTGAGCACGCTCACCACCGACGGATGCGCAATCTGCGCCAGCGAACGGCCTTCCTCGAAGAAGCTCTTGAGTCCCAGGCGATAGAGCGACAGCTTTTCGGGCGGCACCACCGGCAGCAGCTCGCCCGCGCCACGGGTCGCCAGCGACGAGGGCAGGTATTCCTTGATGGCCACCTGCTGGCCCGAGCTGTCAACCGCAAGGTAGACCACGCCGAAGCCGCCCGCCGACAGGCGGCGCACGACGCGGTACCCGCCGATCATCGTGTCCGGCAGAAGCGGCGATGGTTTGACCTTTGACATAATCCGGGAGTTTCGCCCGAAGGCGACAGTGCGGCAAGCGAACAGCGTGCCGACGCCCTTCGTGCATGCATAGGAACAACAGAGAGGCGCTATGGCAGTTTACAGCATGACCGGCTACGCAAGTGGCCAAGCCGGCGGCAGCGCCAGCCCCACCGACAATGAATCCCGCCCCGTGTCCACAGGACGCCTGGGCCTCGAAATCCGCTCGGTCAACAGCCGCTTCCTGGACCTGACCTTCAAGTTTCCCGAAGAGCTGCGCCCCCACGAGGCAGCCGTCCGCGAACTGCTGGGCGACAAGCTCAAGCGCGGCAAGGTCGAGGTGCGCGGCACCGTCGAGAGCAGCGCACCGGGCGGCCTGGCCGATCCTTCCAGCCGCCTCCTGCAGCGGCTCAACGCCTTGCAGGACAACGTCCGCGCCTGGCTGCCCGGCGCGCGTGAACTGAGCGTGGCCGACGTCCTGCGCCTGGCCAGCACCGAAAGCGCTTCCGGCAACGACTGGGGCCCCGTTCTCCTCAAGCTGGCCGGACAGGTGGCCGACGACATGGTGGCCGCCCGCGCCCGCGAAGGTGCCCGGCTGGCCGGGATGCTGGCCGAGCGCGTCAAGGCCTTGCGCGGTCTGGCCGAACAGGCGGCGCCGCTGGTGCCGCAATTGGTGGAGCAGCAGCGCAACCGCTTCCTCGATCGTTGGCAGGAAGCCATGGGCCTGGCCGGCGGCGCCACCTTGCCCGAGGCGGCCCAGGATCGCGCCCTCTCCGAAGCCACTGCCTTTGCCATCCGCATCGATGTGGCCGAAGAACTCAACCGCCTGGTCGCGCATCTGGACGAGATCGAGCGCCTCATCCAAAAGGGCGGCGAGATCGGCAAGCGGCTCGACTTCCTCATCCAGGAGCTTCACCGGGAGGCCAACACGCTGGGCTCGAAATCGGCGACGCTCGAGCTGTCCCGCATCGGCGTCGACATGAAGGTGCTGATCGAGCAGATGCGCGAGCAGGTTCAGAACATCGAGTAAAACCAGACATGGACTATCCCGGCAACATCTTCGTGGTGGCGGCGCCCAGCGGCGCGGGCAAGTCGAGCCTGGTCAAGGCCCTGATGGAGCTCGACTCGGCCGTTCATCCTTCGGTCTCGCACACCACCCGCCCGCCGCGCGGGCAGGAAAAGCATGGCCGCGAATACTTCTTCGTCTCGGCCAACGAATTCGATGCCATGGTCGAAGGCGACGGGTTCGTCGAGTGGGCGCATGTCCACGGCCAGCGCTACGGCACGTCCAAGAAGGCGATCGAGGACCGCGTCGCACAGGGCTCCGATATCGTGCTGGAGATCGACTTCCAGGGCGCGCTGCAGATCCGCAAGACATTCGCCAACGCGGTGCTCATCTTCATCCTGCCCCCCAGCTGGGAAGAACTGCGCTCGCGTTTGGAAAGGCGCGGCGAGGACAGCGACGAAGTCATTGCCCTTCGGCTCAAGAATGCCGCCCATGAGATGGCACGGGCCGGAGAATTCGACTACGTTATAATCAATGAGTTATTTGAACGCGCGCTCTTCGATCTCAAGGCGATCGTCCATGCGCAGCGGCTGCGGTATGCCGCTCAAAGGCGCCTGCGGGCCGACACGTTCGCCGCGCTGAACATCCCGTAAACACTCCACTCGAAAGTCCCCCCGATGGCCCGCATCACTGTCGAAGACTGCCTGCAGAACATCCCCAACCGCTTCCAGCTCGTGCTGGCCGCTACCTACCGCGCCCGCATGCTGAGCCAGGGCCATGCGCCCAAGATCGAGAGCAAGAACAAGCCCGCCGTGACCGCCCTGCGCGAGATCGCCGACGGCAAGGTGGGCCTCGAAATGCTCAAGAAGGTCCCGGGCTGATCTGCCTGGCAAGCAAAGCGCCGGTTGACATGGCGCAACAACAAAAGGCACCTTCTCGGGTGCCTTTTTTCGTATGTTGGCGCGTACTTGGGGGCCTCAGGCTAAAGTCGGGGGAATGAGTGCGGTCGTCCAACCCAAGTCAAAGCATTCCGGCGGGGCCAAGTCCCCTTCGCCGGCGGCGCTGAACGCGGCGGCCGCCAGCTTCGCGGCGCTGACCGCCAACCTGGAATACCTCAGCTCGGACGACATCGAGCTGGTGCGCCGCGCCTACCGCTTTGCAGACGAGGCCCACCTGGGCCAGTTGCGCAACAGCGGCGAGCCCTACATCACCCATCCGATTGCAGTGGCAGCCCAATGCGCCGAGTGGAAGCTCGACGCCCAGGCGCTGATGGCCGCTCTGTTGCACGACGCGATCGAAGACTGCGGCGTGACCAAGGCCGAGTTGATCGACCGCTTCGGCGCCCCGGTGGCAGAACTGGTCGACGGCCTGACCAAGCTGGACAAGCTTCAGTTCAATACGCGCGAAGAAAGCCAGGCCGAGTCGTTTCGCAAGATGCTGCTGGCCATGGCGCGCGATGTGCGCGTCATTCTGATCAAGCTGGCCGACCGCAGCCACAACATGCGCACGCTGGATGACGTGCCGCGCGAGAAATGGGCCCGCATCTCCAAGGAAACGCTGGAGATCTACGCCCCGATCGCCCACCGCCTCGGCCTGAACCAGACGTACCGGGAGTTGCAGGAACTGTCGTTCCAGCATTTGAAGCCCTGGCGCTACAAAGTGCTTTCCAAGGCGGTGGCAAAGGCCAGAGGCCGGCGTCGCGACCTGATCCACAAAGTCCAGCGCGAGGTCGAGGCCGCCTTCGAATCGGCGGGCATCGACGTGCGGATCGCCGGTCGCGAGAAGACGCTCTATTCGATCTTCCGCAAGATGCAGGACAAGAACCTGAGCTTCGCCCAGGTGACCGACATCTACGGCTTTCGCCTCATCCTGCCGACGGTCATCAACTGCTACACCGGGCTGGGCATCCTGCACCAGATGTACAAGCCCCTGCCGGGCAAGTTCAAGGACCACATCGCCATCCCCAAGTCCAACGGCTACCAGTCGCTGCACACCACGCTGGTGGGTCCGTCGAGCGTCAGCGTGGAATTCCAGTTGCGCACCGAAGCGATGCATGTCGTGGCCGAATCGGGCGTCGCGGCGCACTGGCTCTACAAGAGCGCCGAGGCCACCACGCCGGGCAGCGAGCGCCTGGGCACCAAGTGGCTGCAGTCATTGCTCGACATCCAGGACGAAACGCGCGACGCGGCCGAGTTCTGGGACCACGTCAAGGTCGATCTGTTCCCGGATGCGGTCTACGTCTTCACGCCGAAGAGCCAGATCCTGGCCTTGCCGCGCGGCGCCACGGTGATCGACTTCGCCTATGCCATCCACTCCAACGTGGGCGACCAGACGTCGGGCGCGCGGATCAATGGCGATCAGGTGCCGCTTCGCACCGAACTCAAGAATGGCGACGTGGTGGAGGTGATCACCTCGCCCAATGCCGCTCCCAATCCGGCCTGGCTCGGCTTCGTTCGCACCGGCCGGGCGCGCTCCAAGATTCGCCACTACCTCAAGACCCTGGCGCAGGCCGAGTCCGAGAAGCTGGGCGAACGGCTGCTCGCGCAGGCGCTGCGCGCCGAAGGCCTACGCAATCCGCCGGCCGACGACGAGGCGCATCAGGCCATGTGGGAAAAGCTGCTGCGCTTTACCGGCAATCGCACCTATCCCGAACTGCTCACCGACATCGGCCTGGGACGTCGCATCGCCACCATCGTGGCCAAGCGATTGATGGCGCTTCTGGCCGAGACGGGCGAAAAGCCCGATGCGCTCATGCTCAGCCGCGAGCGCTTTACCGCGCACGAGACCGTGTCGCAAGGCGCCGTCACGCTCGATGGCAGCGAGAACTCTTCGGTCCGATTCGCCTTGTGTTGTCGCCCTGTTCCAGGCGACGAGATCGTGGGTTATCTCGGCCACGGCGAAGGGCTGGTGGTCCACACGGCCGATTGCGGCGTTGGCCAGCGGCTGCGGCATCGAGACAGCGAACGCTTCTTTGCCGTCGAATGGGCGGATGAACCGGTGCGGACCTTCGAAACCGGCGTTCTGGTTACCGCGCGCAACGACAAGGGTGTGCTGGCGCGCGTGGCCGCGACGCTGTCGGCCGGCGAAGCCGACATCACGCACGTGGAAATGTCTGAAGAAGCGCCTCAGGACTCCACCGACCTGCGCTTCGTCATTGCCGTGCGCGACCGCACCCATCTCGACGCCGTCTTGAGAGCCATGCGCCGCACGCCGTCCGTGCTGAGCGCCAAGCGCATCGTGCCCGCGCCCTGAGCGCGCGCCTGCTTCAGCCTGTTTGCTCGCCCGGCTTCGGGTAGCGCACTTCCAGCACTTCGATTTCCTGGACGCCTGCGGGCGTCATCAGCTTGACCGTGTCGCCTTCTCTGGCCTTGAGCAAGGCTCGGGCGATCGGCGATATCCAGCTCACCTGCCCTCGATGGCTTTCTGCCTCGTCAATGCCGAGGATGGTCACGGTGCGCTCTTCCCCCTTCGCATCGGCGTAGGTCACGGTCGCGCCGAAGAAGACCTGGTCGCTGCCGTGGTGAACCGATGGATCGGTCACCTCCGCAATTTCGAGGCGCTTGGTCAGAAAGCGAATGCGCCGGTCGATCTCGCGAAGGCGCTTCTTGCCGTAGAGGTAGTCGCCGTTCTCTGAGCGATCGCCATTCTTGGCGGCCCAATGCACCGCCTCGACCACCTTGGGCCGCTCGTCGTCCATCAAGCCCAGCAGTTCCGAGCGCAAGCGCGCATAGCCGGAAGGGGTCATGTAGTTGCGCGTGCCCGCGGGAATGGCGGGCGCAGCGGCGGCTTCGTCGTCGTCGTCGTCCGCCGCGTCGGTCTCTCGGGTAAATGCCTTGCTCATCGGGCTGCGTTGCTGGGATCAGCACCAAATCATAGGCACACGAGCCCTTTGCGGGCGATCGAGACGATACGAAAAGCAGAACGATCCAGTGCAATTTGATATTGGACTCGAATTGGCGACGCTGAGACCATCTGCAGAGCAAAGGAGACTCGACATGACCGCCACGTCCGAGAACGCACACCCGGTCCCTGACCGCCACGGCCAGAACCTCTACAGCACCGATGCCGAGCTGCAATCGCTGTTGGCCCTGTATCTGCCAGCCGACCTGCTGCGCCATCTGCAGCCGCACCTCCACCGCCTCGGCGAACTGGCCGGCGGATACCTCGACGAGCTGGCTCACACCGCCGACATCAACCCGCCCGAGCTGGAGCACCGCACTCGAACCGGCATCGATGCGCAGCGCATCGTCAAGCACCCCGCCTATGTCGAAATGGAACGACTGGCCTACAGCGAGTTCGGCCTGGCCGCCATGTCGCATCGCGAAGAGACGCTGGGCTGGAAGGGGTGCATGCCGCCGATCGTCAAATACGCATTGACCTATCTCTTCGTGCAAGCCGAGTTCGGCTTGTGCTGCCCGGTCTCCATGACCGACTCGCTCACGCGAACACTCAAGAAGTTCGGCAGTCCGGAACTGGTGGCTCGTTTTCTGCCGCGCATGCTGTCGGTGGACTTCGACGAGCTGTCGCAAGGCGCAATGTTCATGACGGAGCAGGCCGCCGGCTCCGACATCGCCAACACCCAGACCACCGCATGGCGCGACGAGCAAGGCCAATGGCGCCTGACTGGCGACAAGTGGTTCTGTTCCAACCCCGATGCCGACTTCGCGATGGTCCTGGCTCGCCCGGACGACGCTCCGGCCGGCCTCAAGGGCGTGTCGCTTTTCCTGCTGCCGCGCCGGCTCGACGACGGGAGCGCCAACCACTACCGCATCATCCGTCTCAAGGACAAGCTGGGCACCCGGTCGATGGCCAGCGGCGAAATCCGGCTCGAGGGCGCGGTGGCGGATCTGGTGGGCGAACTCGGCCGGGGCTTCGTGCAGATGGCCGACATGGTCAACAACTCGCGCCTGTCGAACGGCGTCCGGGCCGCCGGCCTGATGCGGCGTGCCGTGGCCGAAGCCGAGTTCATCGCCCGCGAGCGGCGCGCCTTCGGCAAGCGGCTGGTGGACATGCCGCTCATGCAGCGCCAGCTCGACAAGCTGCGCCTGCCAGCCGAGCAGGCACGCACGATGGTGTTCCAGACGGCAGCCGCCCTGGCCCGCTCCGACGCGGGCGAGACCGATGCCTACCCGCTGCTGCGCATCCTCACGCCGCTCATCAAGTTCCGCGCGTGTCGGGACGCCCGCAAGGTCACCGGCGACGCCATGGAGGTTCGCGGAGGCTGCGGCTACATCGAGGAATGGAGTGACCCGCGTTTGGTGCGCGACGCTCACCTGGGCTCGATCTGGGAAGGCACCAGCAACATCGTGGCGCTGGACGTGATCCGCGCCATCCGCCGCGAGAACTCGCTGCCCGCGCTGCACAAGCATTTCGGCGCGCTTCTGGATGAAGCCCAGGTGCGCCCTGTGTTCTCCGGCGCATTGCGCGATGCATTGAACCGCGCCGTGGCATTCGCCGAGCGCACCGCCCAGGACACGAGCGCCGAAGGCGATGCGCTCGCGAGGCAGGCCGCCTCGGCCCTCTACCACTGCTGCAGCGCCATTGCGATGGCGTGGGAAGCCGGCCGCACCGGTTCCGCCGAGCGCCTTCGCTTTGCACAAGGCGTGCTGCTGCACCGAGTGCTGCCGCAAGACCCGCTGGGAGAACGCAGCGTGCCCGCGGACTGGAACTGATCCAACCACACACAACAGGAGACGACCCCAATGAAGTTCATCACCAAACTCGCGCTCGGCTGCGCCATCGCTTTGCCGTTGATGTCGGCCGCTCTGGCCGACGCCTTCCCGGACAAACCCATCTCGCTGGTGGTGCCGTTCCCACCCGGCGGACCCACCGACGCCATGGCCCGAACTCTGGCGGCGGAACTGAAGGACCGTCTGGGTCAACCGGTGATCGTCGAAAACAAGGGCGGCGCCGGCGGCAACATCGGCGCCGAATACGTTGCCCGCGCCACGCCCGATGGGCAGACGTTGCTGTTCGGCACGTCCGGCCCCCTGGCGATCAACGCGAGCCTGTATCGCAAGATCAACTACGACCCGACGACCAGCTTCGCGCCGGTGATCCAGGTTGGCCATCTGCCCAACATCCTGGTGGTGCATCCCTCGCTGCAGGCCAAGAACGTGAAGGAGCTGGTGGCGTATGCCAAGGCCAATCCTGGCAAGCTGAGCTACGCCTCCTCCGGCAACGGCGCTTCCTCGCACCTGGCCGGCGTGATGTTCAACAGCGCCGCCGGCGTCGACATCCTGCACGTACCTTACAAGGGCACCGGCCCCGCCCTCAACGATCTGCTGGGCGGCCAGGTGAGCATGAGCTTCACCGACGTCCTGACCGCCATGCCCTATGTCAAGGCAGGCAAGCTGCGCGCGCTGGGCGTGACCACCGCCAAGCGCTCGCAGGCGCTGCCCGACGTACCCACCGTCGCGGAACAGGGCTATCCCGGCTTCGACGTGAGCGTCTTCTTCGGCATCGTGGCACCGGCCGGAACGCCGGCCGACCGCATCGCCAAGATCAACCACGCCTTCGCCGAAACACTGGCCTCGCCCAAGGTGAAGGAACTGTTCGCCAATCAGGGTCTGGAGCCCGCGCCCTCCACGACGCCTGAACAACTTGGCAAGTTCATCGCGCAGCAGAAGGCCATGTGGGCGGGCGTGGTGAAGCAATCGGGCGCGGCCCTGGATTGAGGCGAATCATGATGCCGGACAACCCCATCGGCGCGCTGAGCGGCGTACGCGTGCTCGATCTTTCACGCGTGCTGGGCGGCCCCTATTGCGGCCAGATCCTGGGCGATCATGGCGCCGATGTGCTCAAGATCGAACCGCCGCAAGGCGACGACACCCGAGCCTGGGGCCCGCCTTTTGCCAAGGACGGCGTGGCTTCCTACTACATGGGCCTGAACCGCAACAAGCGGGTGCAGCATCTCGATCTTTCGAGCGAGGCCGGCCGCGACGCGCTGATGGCACTGCTGCCGCAGGCCGACGTCCTGATCGAGAACTTCAAGACCGGCACGATGGAGCGCTGGGGCATTGGCTACGACACGTTGTCGAAGCGCTTTCCGAGCCTAGTGTGGTGCCGTGTCTCCGGCTTTGGCGCCGACGGGCCACTCGGCGCCCTGCCCGGCTACGACGCCGCGGTGCAAGCCATGACCGGCATCATGAGCATCAATGGCGAAGCCGAAGGCGGCGCACTGCGCGTCGGTCTTCCGGTGGTGGACATGGTCACAGGCCTAAACGCGACCTTGGGCGTGCTGCTGGCACTTCAGGAACGTGCGCGCAGCGGCAAGGGCCAATTGGTGGAAGCGGCGTTGTACGACAGCGGCCTGTCGCTGCTGCACCCGCATGCGGCGAATTGGTTCGTCGACGGCAAGACGCCGCGCCGCACCGGCAACGCGCATCCCAACATCTACCCCTACGACGCGCTGCGCACAGGCACCGATCCGATCTTCCTGGCCGTGGGCAACGACCGTCAGTTTGCCGTCTTCTGCCGTTGCATCGGCGTGCCTGAGATGGCGCAGGACGCGCGCTTTGCAGATGCGCGCTCGCGCTCGGTGAACCGCGCCACACTCAAGGAGGCGCTCGAAGCGGTCCTCCAAGCCTTCGATGGCCGGACGCTTGTCGACACGCTGATGGCCGAAGGCGTGCCCGCCGCGCCGGTCCTGCCGGTGGACGCCGCCCTGCAGCATCCGCACACGCTCCACCGCGAGATGGTGGTCGAAATGGAAGGCGGCTACCGCGGCATCGCGTCGCCCATCAAGCTCAGCCGCACGCCGGCAAGCTACCGACATGCGCCGCTGACGCCAGGCGATCGGTTCGAACACAAGGATTGAAGGGAGCCGCCGGGCCGGGCCGGCGGATCATCGGGCGATCCAGCCGAGGCCACAGTTGCAGCAGTAACGACGGTACCCAGAAACGAGGAAGGGGCAGCATGCTTTCACATGCTGCCCCTTTTCGATTGGCGCGGCTGGCAGGATTCGAACCCACGACCCCTTGGTTCGTAGCCAAGTACTCTATCCAACTGAGCTACAGCCGCCGAGACATCGAGTATAGCACGGAAATTTCAGCGTTCTCAACGCAGCCAAACTTCACGCACTTTTTTTGGCGACGGGCATTTTTCACAGTCGAGGCGAGCAGACACCGAATCTCATCCACGATGAGTACCAAGGGGTCCAAAACGTTACTTAGTTCCTCGGTCGGCGCTGCTTCCCTCATTACATTCGCCTCCACATCAGAAACTTCTTAGGGCGTCTGTCCAGAAAGAGCACACCATGCCGCGACTCATCATCTTGACGAAGGGTGGCCGTATCCGCCAAGTCAGCGTGAGCGGACGCCTGACCACCATTGGCCGCAATGAAGGCAACTCGCTGATCATCGACAGCGAATTGATCAGCCGCCAGCACGCCGTGATCGATTGGGATGGTGACCACTATGCACTGATGGACGCCGGCAGTCGCAACGGGACTTTCGTCAACGGCCTGAGGGTCGATCGGCAAAAGCTGCGCAACGGCGACATGATCACCATGGGCGACTGCGAGATCCGCTTCCTGTTCGACACCCGCGAGCTGAGCGAAGCCGATGCCCTGCGACTGGTGACCATTCCCGGAACGTTGCAGGCCCTGGATGCCGCCAAGCAACCACCGAGCTCGCCGGCCGCCAAGCGCTTTGCCTTCGCCTGATCCGGGCGCGGCGCGCAAGCAACAAGCCGCGCCCTGACGAGACACGAAGCGCGCCGTCCTACTCTGACGCGCGCTTCGACGAACCAAACTGACCCGTCGAGATCATTCGGCGGGCCCTCGGTGTTACAGAACGCTTCCCCACGGGGCGACGGGCACGGAACCTGCACGTCGAAGACGGTCTTGATCTTTGACCTGTCGCGCTCCTTTCACCGACCGAGGGCCCCGCATGAGCCGAACCCTGATCGCCCAGACGACTGGCAACCGTCAACAACATCTTCAGCGCATGTCTGGCAATGCCAGCATGACCTTCGACGCCGAGGAAGAAGCACCCCGGCTCTCCGAGTACTGGGACATTCTGGTCGACCACAAGTGGTTGATCGCCGGCGTGATCGTGCTTGCCGGCTTCATCGGCCTGGCCTACGCCATCTTCGCGCCGCCGGTCTACCGCTCCGGGCTCCTGCTGCAGGTCGAAGATGCCCTGCCCGACAGCAAGAACGCGCTGAACGAAGCCTCCGGCCTTTTCGAGGTCAAGACGCCTGCGACCGGTGAAATCCAGGTGCTGGCCTCGCGCATGGTGCTCGGCGGGGCGGTGGACCAGACGAATCTGCAAGTCAGTGCCGCGCCGCGCTACATCCCGGCGGTGGGCCGCTGGCTGTCGCGGCATGCAACCGGTTTGTCTGACCCCGGCCTGTTCGGTCTTGGCGGATACGTCTCGGGCAAGGAACGCATCCAGGTGGCGCATGCGAGCGTGCCGCCGTCCTTGGAAGACACCAAGCCCTTTGTCGTGACGGCCCAGGGCGACGGCCGCTACACCGTCACGCACGAACTGCTTGACGCGGTGCTCGAAGGGCGTGTCGGGCAGAGGCTGCGGGCTTCGCAACCCGACGGCGACATCGAGATCGAACTGAGCCGGCTCGACGGCAAGCCTGGGGCGCAGTTCACCTTGTCCGTGGCTTCGCGTCTGCGCACCGTCGAACAACTGCAGCAACAGTTGCAACTGGGCGAACAGGGACGGCAGTCCAACGTCATCGGGGTCAGCCTCGAAGACACCGACCCGCAACGGCTGGCCCGCGTGCTCAACGCCATCGGCGACCAGTACGTCAACCAGAACATGGCGCGGCGCTCGGAGGAAGCGGAGAAGACGCTGGCCTTCCTCGATGCGCAACTTCCCATCTTCCTGCGCCGGCTCCAGGCCTCGGAAGACGCATATGCACGCTTTCGCAACAAGAACGGCACGGTCAACTTCGACGAAGAGGCCAAGGTCTGGCTGAAGCGGACTTCCGACCTGCAAGGCAACCTGCTCGAACTGGAGCAGCGCAAGCGGGAGTCCGAGATGACGTTCACCGATCGCAGCCAGCGCATGCAGATCCTGAACAAGCAGATCGGCGCGTTGAAGAAGGACCTCGATTCGCTCAACACCCGCATCGCCGGCATGCCGAATCTCCAGCGAGACGCCCTGCGCCTGGAGCGCGATGTGCGCGTCAACAGCGCCCTGTACCAGTCCATGCAGAACAACGCGCTGCAGATGCGGCTGGTCAAGGAAGGCAAGATCGGCAACGTGCGCCTGCTCGACCGAGCCGTGGTGCCCAAGTTCCCGGTCAAGCCCCAGAAGTCGCTGATCCTGGCCTTCGCGCTCCTGCTCGGTGGTCTGCTCGGTCCCGGTCTGGCCGTGCTGCGCGCCCGCACCAAGTCGGGCGTGCGCAACCCGACGGAGATCGAAGACCTCACCGGGCTGGATGTGTACGCGGTGGTGCCCCACAGCCCGGAACAACTGCAGCTCGATCGGCGCGGCGACCGTGAAGGCGGTACTGCCCTGCTGGCGGATTCGCACCCGCACAGCCGGCCGATCGAGGCCTTGCGCGCACTGCGCGTGGGCCTCAAACCCGCAATGGCCGAGGCGCGGAACAATCGCATCCTGATCACCGGCGCGACGCCCGGCATCGGCAAGAGCTTCATCGCCAGCAACTTCGCCACGCTGATGGCACAGCGCGGCAAGCACGTCCTGCTGATCAATGCCGACCTTCGCAAGGGCGGCGCGCTCGACGGCGTCTTCGGCCTTTCTCGTGAAGGCGGACTTTCCGAAGTGCTGGCCGGCACGCTGAGTGCCGAACGGGCCATTCATGCGGGCGTTCGTCCCAACCTGGATGTGTTGACCACCGGCCGCCTGCCCGATCTTCCCGCCGATGTGCTGGAGTCCGATGCCTTCGTCCAGACGCTGGAGATGCTGTCGCCACGCTACGACCTGGTGGTGATCGACTCCGCGCCGGTGCTGGTGGCCGCCGACGCTGCGGCGGTGGCGCCGGAATGCGGCGTGGTGCTGCTCGTCGCTCGGGCCGAGCAGAGCGAACTGGGCGAGCTCAGCGAAAGCATCCGGCGGCTGACCCAGGCTGGTGCGCAGATCAGCGGCGTGCTGTTCAACGACATGAACGTCCACCACCGCTACAAGGGCAGTCAGAGCTACCGCGTGGGCAGCTACCGGCACGACGAGCAGGATCTGGCGCGCGCAGGTTGAGCCCCGGCGCCCGCCGGGCTACTTTTTCTGCAGGCGACCGCCTTCCAGGCAGATGCCCATGTAGCCTTCTGCCCGCCCCGCTGCCACGTTCAGGTAGTAGAAGACGCGGCGCAGGTTGCCCTTGAGCAGCGACACGCAGGCACCACCGATCGGCCGCACCAGGTACTTGGCAAGGTACGGAAATCCGTAGCTGTGCTTCTTGATGACGTAGCCCATCCCGCGCGCATAGCGCCGGCCCTTCTGGCGCATCGCCCGATCGGGATGCTGCGTGTTGAGCTCCGGATGGTGTGCATAGATCTCGGGGTCGTAGTACACGCCGAACCCCGCCTGGATGGCCCGGATGGTGATCTCGGGGCCTTCGCAGGATTGCCACGGCGTGGATGCGCCGACGCCGATGTCCTCGTCGTAACCCTCCAGCCTTTGCAGCACCTGGCGCTTGAAGAACACCACCCATTCGATCTGCGTGGTGAATACGTTGCGCAGGTCCACATGCTGCGCGCTGGTCTCGAAGCGACCATTGATGGAGCGTCCATCCAGGGCGGCGGCCCGCCCGCAAAGGACGTCGCAGCCGGTCTCCTCGAAGCGCGCCAGGACCTTGCTGACGAGGGTCGGGGGGTACAGGCAATCGTCATCCGGAAAGCAGACGATGTCCCCACTGGCTTGACCGAGCCCCAGGTTGCGCCCGCGGCTGAGACCCTTGATGTCCGGCCTTCGGAGGTAATGCAGCGCAAAGCTCGGGGCCACGTTGGCGCAGGCGTCGTGCAGACGCGTGTCGTCGTTCTGGTCAACGATGATCAGTTCGAAGTCGCGATGTTCCAGCCGCTCCAGCCCGGCGATGAACTGGAGCACCTCGTCCACCCTGCCCAGCGTGGACATCACCAGCGAAACCTTGGTTGCACCCATCCTTGGCACCCGTATCAGAAGCGGAGGATGCGCTCGGGGTCCACACGCCCGCGCACCCAGTCCCACAACGCGATGAAGTTGCCCTCCAGCCGCCCGCGTCGATCGACCCACGGTTCCGGCCGCAGGCTCTTGACCAGATTGGCCATGATGTTGCGCAGGTTGCCGTTCACCGCCTGCCAGGCCGACATGCGGCCTTTGCGCATGATGTAGACCCGATTGGCCACCTGCGAATAGCCCAGCTGTTTGCCAGGGCTGCGACCCGATCGCTTGGTGCCCAGATGCACGCCCCGCAGGGCCGTCCATTTGACGATCAGTCCGTGCGGTGCCAGTTGCCGCGAGAAGTCCACATCCTCCAGCCATGCGTAGAGCGGCAGGTGCTCGTCGAAGCGATAGCCGTGCGCACGAACGGGCGCCATCCTGATGGCCATGTTGCAGCCGTAGGCGTTGAACGTGGGCGTCAGCGCGGCCGGCATGTCGCGTGCGGCGGCGCGCGAGAGCACCTGGACGCCTTCCTCATGCGTGAGCCCAGGACCGAGGATGCCGTCGGCCAACACATCGCCGGTGGCGATCATGACGCCGGCCTGCGTGGTGAACAGATCCTCCGCCTGCTGCAGGAAGTCATCGGCGGGCAGGAAATCATCGTCGAAGAAGACGACCAGGTCCGCATCGGTGGCGTCGATCAATGCATTGCGCTGCGCCGGCAATCCGATGGGGCCGGACACGACACGCGTCGGCCATGGAAAGTCTTCGAGGCAAGCCGCGTCGAGGTCTGCAGGCCTGGCGGGACAGACCAGCAGTTCTTGCGCAGGCCGGCTCTGACGGGCCATCCAGCGGATGGTGTCCGCCAGCACCTCGCGGCGGCCAGCAGTGGCGATGGCAACGGCAATCTTCAGGCTCATGTCGGATCCACCAGTGGGTTGGTCATGAAAGTCGATGTCGGTGGCTTCATGCCACCCAGGTCATGCGAAGGCGTCGACCGGCCAGCAATCGCTTGAGCTTGCCGCGCGCCCACGGGTCGTAGGTACGGGCGAGGTACAGCGACACCGCGCAGATGCCAAGGACGAACGACGGAATCCAGAGCGCAGGGCTGATGTCCAGCTTTCGCGCGAGGAAGGAGATGCTGAACAGCGGCCCGAAGTGCAGCACGTACACCGGGAACGACATGTCCCCCAGCGCGCGCGCCGCCGCCTCGCAGCAGGCCGGAGGATCGAAGCGCATGCCGACCCACACGATGGCCGGAGAGGCCACCAGGATGACGCCAAGATCGAAGAGCGGTCGATACGGCTGCGGCACGTCCGCCGCCAGCAGCGCACACAGCGCCGCCGCCGCGACCAGCGTCCACCACGACTTGCGGGGCGGACTCGCATCGATGGTCTGCGCCATCAGCACACCCAGCAGGAAACCAAACAGGCTGCGCAGCAAGCCGACGTGGAACTCGGACCAGATCCAGCCGCCTTGCGCTGAGCCCGCATCCATCACCGCCAGCGACAGCGCCGCATAGAGAAAGACGACCGCCGCGATCAGAACCCGTCTGGACGCCCGCAGGAGCACCGCCGCCCAGAAAACATTGACCAGCAGCTCGAAGAACAGCGACCACGAAGGAATGTTGATGGGCGCCAAGAACGTCGTCGCCGGCGTGGGCAGCATCAGCAGATTGAACGCCGCGCTGATGCCCAGCTCCGACCAGCTCAGGCTGTTGGGGTGACCGGCGACGATCTGCCCCGTCAGGCGCGTCAGCCCGATCAGCAGCCCCAGCAGGTACAGCGGATACAGCCGGATGACGCGCTCCGCGAAAAAGTCGAATGTCGGCAACCCGTTGTGCAGCCGCTGCCGGTAGGCCCTCGCGATGACCACACCGCTCATGACAAAGAAGAAGTCCACCGCCAGATAGCCGCTCTGCGCGAAGGCGCCGATGAACTCCAGGTGCCAGGCGATCACCGCAATGGCCGCCAGGCCGCGCATGCCATCCAGCGAGAGAAGGCGTGATGTGGATGCGTGCGTCATCGGGCGACGTTCGTTCAAGTCCGCGATGCGAACGCATCTCGCGCCACAGCGGTGCCCTCGCGCGCCTGAGTTTCGCGGTCGGACGGCTCGTACTCCCGGATGACTTGCGGCACCCCCGAAACGGTCGCCAGCAGGCCTTCCACCGCTCGCGCCCAGGTGAAGCGCGCCGCCTGCCCCCGGCCGCGTGCGCGCATTTCGTCGCGCAAGGCCGGGTCGATGCAGCAGCGAAGGATCTGCTCGGCCCATTGGTCCGGCGATCGTGCGTCTGCCCAGAGCACGGCGTCACCGCACACTTCGGGTAAAGCGCCGCACGGCGCCGCGATGGTCGGGCATCCCAGCAGCATCGCCTCCAGCGGAGGCAGGCCGAAGCCCTCGGTGGTGGACGGAAACGCGAGCGCCGTCGCCGCCTTCAGCAGCCCGGCCAGTTGTTCATCGCTGACGAAGCCCAGGAAGCGCACATTGGGCGGCACCACGTGGCCCTGTCGCTCGAAGTCTTCTCGCTTGGCCGGGCCGAACAACGCCAGCGTGACGTTGGCAAGCGCCTGCGATTCAAAGGCTTGGAGCAACATCGCGATGTTCTTGTGCGGCTGGAGATTGGCCAGTGCCAGGACGAACTGGTCGCCATTGAGGCCCAGCGAATGCACCGCATCCGCATCCGGCACGAGGCGCTTGACGTGATCGCAACCGTTGTGGATGACGCGGATCCGCTCCGCCTCGGCCACGCCGAATTGCACGAGCTGCGCCTTCGAGTAGCCCGACACGGTCAGCAGCGACCTGTTGCGCCTGCCCAGCAGAGGCAGAACCAGCCGGTACCAGGATCGAAACGCCAACGAGTAGGACGCAGGCGAGCTGTAGACCTGTGCGTCGTGCACCATGGTGAATGCGTCGCGGCGAGCCACCGGCCCGATGTTGCACAGGCTGATGAGCGTCGCGCCCCGCGAGCGCCAGGGCAGCACCGTCTGTTCCCAAAGAACACCGTAGAAGCGGTCGAAGCGCGAGCCGAGCCGGCGCGCATCCTGGCGACGCTCGACCTGGATGCGCGAGAGCGGAAGGCCCGGATCCTGGTCTCTCGGCAGCATCAGCCGGCAATCGACGCGTGCCGCCAGTGCCGGGTCGTCGGCCAGCATTCGGTCCAAAGCCACCAGCATCTCCCGGGCGACCCGGTAGACGCCCGAGCGGCTCGTGGACGGCTGCAGGAACTTGCCGTTGATGACGAGCCTGATCGCGGCATCTGGATGCCGCGCGGTCGGTTCAATGGGGTTGTTCGACATGCGCCTCCTTCGGATGGCGTGGATGCGGCCGGCTGCGGCCGGAAGTCCGCGCACGGCGGGATAGCGGCTTCTGTACACGCGTTCGGACCACGCCCACGAGGTGTTGCTCCAACCCGCCCGGCCGTCCGGCCAGTTGCCAGGCCACCAGCGTCGCCAGCATGTAGATGAACAGATAGAGCAGCCCCAGCGGTACGGCACGCAACAGCAGATCAATCAGGCCGGGCGCGCCCATCACCCATGGCTTGGTCCACCACAGGAAGCCCGCCGCCGGCACCATGGCGAGCACGGGGCGCAGCAGCGTCATCAACTGCGCCGCGAGGCTGGTGGCGATGAGATGTCGAACGACGAACAGCCCGACCACCATGCCCACCGCCGACGCCACCGCGCTTGCGGCCACGGCCCCCAGAATGCCGTAGTGCACCGCGCCGATCCACACCAGCGGCAGCCTGACCAGGAATTCCACTGTCGTCCGGAATGCGAGCCAGCGCGTGCGATCAAGGGTCATGGCCAAGGGTGCGAGCAGCAGGCCTGGCAGGCCGATCACGGTGATCGCGCTGATCCACAGCAGCCACTGGGCCGCGCCGCTCCAGGCGGGCCCGAGCGCCACGCGCACCAGCGGCTCGGGCCACAGCAGCGGCAGACCCATGACGGGCAACATCACCACCGCGATGGCGTGCGACAGCTTGAGATAGCGCGACTGCCGTGCATCGCCCGCCGAGGCCAGCGTCGGCATCACGGGGCGCACCAGCGGCTGAATCAGCACCTGACTGGGCACCTCCGCCAACTGCCGCCCCATGGTGTACTGGCCGAAGGCGCCAGCGTCGGTCACACGCGGCAGGACCAGCCGATCGATCTGCCAGTTGAGCGCGGAGAACCACTGCGAAACGAAGTTCCAGCCGATCAGGCTCGAGAACTGCGGCCAATGCGTCAGGCGCAGGCGCGGCCGGATCGGCGCAATGACGTACGACAGCACGGTCGATACGAGCGGCGCACAAACCGTGGCCGCGGCAATGGCCCAGAAGCTGCGCGTGGCGGCCGCAATGCTCACCGCGACCACGAAGGCGACGACTTTGCCGGAGAGCTCCAGCAGCGCATCGGGCCTGAAGTTCAAGGCCCGCGCGTACTCGACCATGCGGGGGTTGACCAGACCGCGCATCGCCGGCGCCAGAGCCAGAACGACCATCAGCAGCGCCACCCGTGGTTCGTTGTTGAAGGCCGCCAGCGGCCATGCAACTGCGATCAGCAGCAAGCCCACCACCACGCCCCGCAGCAGGCTGAGTGTGAAGGCGGTGTGGAGCATGTCCGGCTCCAGTTCGGGCAGGCGGATGAGCGCGGCCGCCGTGGGCAGGTCGAACAAGGCTTCGATGATGAACACCGCGGCCATGGCCATGGCCACCAGGCCGAACTCCGCAGGCCCTAGAAAGCGTGCCAGGCACAGCAACATGGCCAGGTCGATCAGCTTGGCCAACAGGCGCGTGCCCACCGTCCAGGCGCCTGCCCCGACCGCGCGGCTTGCTACGCTGGGGCCCTCATGGCTGTGCACGCAGGCTCCGCAGCGCCCGCGGGCGCATGGGTTGAACATAGGCCTGCGGCTGCAGCGATGCCGAAGGGGTCAGGGCCGCACGGGTGCGCGCACGCCTGCAGGTGATCGCCGTCGCGAAGCCGAAGAGAAATGCATTGAACAGCCCGAAGTCCGGCGTGGTGCCGATCATCAGCCCGGTGAAGAAGGCCGGCAGATAGGTCCATCGAATGCCGGAAAGCAATGCGACGCCCTTGGCGTCGCCGCGCGCCGGGTTGCGAAATGCGAGGCACTGGAGCACGAACAGGAAATACAGCGCCGCGCCCAGAACACCGGCATTGCTGGCCAGCGCCACGGCGAAATTGGATGCGCGCGTCCCGCCCAGCCCCACGCCGAGTCCGTGCGTGGCGAACAGGGCGTTCAGCGACACGTGCGTCCACATGCTGCGCTCTTCGAACGAACTGCTGCTGGACTTCTGCAGCACCATCAGGTCGAACATCTCCCTCATCGGTGCCAGCAGGCCAGGCTTGGCCAGCACGATCATCAGCAAGACGCACAGCGTGACCACCGCCAGAGCGAACTCGCCGGCCAGGCCACGGCGCAAATAGGTCTGAGAGACTGGAGCCGCCAAGCGGAAGCACCAGTCGGCCGCTGCCGCGGCGCCGAACAGCCCCAGTCCGAGGTATGCCGCCGACGAGGTGGACAGCCAGATCAACAGCAGCAGCACGCCCATCAGCGCAGGCACCAGGCGGCGGCGCACGAAGCCCGCGGGCATCGCCCGGCGGAAGAAGTACAACGCAGCCAGGAATGTCAGCGCCAGCGCGCCATAGGACGAGGCCTCCGGCGTCAGGCCCACCACTCGCTTGGCGCTCAGGACCTCCACGTCGGTCAGCAACTCATAGCTGGCCGTGCGAAACAACTCCAGGGCGAGCCCGATGGGCACGTATTGCGAGGCGAGGTCCAACGCGCCGGTCAAGGCGGTCAATGCCGCCCCCAGCAGCAGCGCCGCCAGGGCATGGCGCCGCATCTCGTCGGCCTGAAGCAGGCGCGCGAAGGCGAACACGGCCAGCACCGAGATGCTCACGTAGATGAGCTGCGAAAAGTTCTGCGTGGTCGGCACCAGCAGCGTGGTGTCCGACAGGGCGCCCGCACGCACAGGCACCACTTCCACCATGCCGGCGAAGAAGCGCGGCATGAACAGCGTGACCACCCCGGCGACGACCCAGAACGCGAACAGCAGCAAGAGCCCGGACCGCCGAAGCGCCATGTCCAGGGCCTGACCCAGGGCCCGCATCGAACCCAGTTCGCGGGCGATCAGCATGAGCGCCACGATCGGCGTCGGCGTCAGGGTCAGCCCACCGGTGACTTGCGTGGGGATCACGGCAAAGGACCCGAACGGCATCGACGCGAAGAACAGGTACAGCAAGGCCTGCTTGCGCTGCAAGAGGCACCACAGCGCGATGCTCCAGAAGATGGCGATGGGGATGGCTTCCATGCGCGCCCTGCGTTTTCAGTCCACCATCTGTGGCGACGCATTGACCAAGAGGCCGATGAGTTCGGCCATGCGGGCCTTGAAGACGCCGGTGTCGAAGCCGCGCGCATGCGCTTGCAGGACTTCGGGCATCACGGGCTCCCACTCGGCTTCGAAGCGCTCGATCGCCTCCATCAGGCCGCCTACGGATTGATCGTCGAAGAACAGCCCTGTGCGGCCTTCGACGATGGTCTCCAGCGCCCCACCCTGGGCAAATGCGATCACGGGCCGGCCGCTCGCCATGACTTCGAGTGGAACGATGCCGAAGTCCTCAATGCCCGGATACAGAAGCGCCTTGCAATGCGAGAAGTGATGGACCATCGTCGCGTCATCGACGGGCCCGAGGAACTCGACCGTCGGGCCGGCCAGGCGGCGCAGCGCCGGCGTGGCGCCGGAGCCGATCACCACCAGTCGGCGCCCGAGGCGCGTGCATGCTTCCACCGCCAGATCCACCTTCTTGTAGGGCGTGATCTGGCCTGCGCACAGGTAGTAGTCGTCCACCTGAGCCGCCGCCCTGAAGCGCGGAAGGTCCACCGGCGGATGCACCACATGCGCGCTGCGCCGGTAGTAGCGCTCGATGCGTCGGGCCACATAGGCCGAGTTGGCGATGAAGTGGTCGACGCGAGCCGAGGTGGTCACATCCCACTGGCGCAGCGACGGCGCGGTGAGCGACATGACGGCGCGCGCCAGCGGCCCGACCGACGCGCGGTATTGTGGATACAGATCCCAGATGTAGCGCATCGGCGAATTGCAGTAGCAGATGTGCGTGGCTCCGGGGCCGGGAATGATGCCCTTGGCCGGCCCCGCCTCGACCGAGATGATCAGCTCGTAGCCGGTCAGGTCGAATGACTCCAGCGCATAGGGCATCAGCGGCAGCATCTTCTGGTAGTGCCGAACGCCGCCGATCTTCTGCAGGAACGACGTGGTGATGCGATGGCGCCGGATCTTCTCGGAAATGGCGTCGACGTCGCACACCAGCGTGAAGATGTCCGCGTCCGGGTACAGGTCGCACAACGCTTCGAGCACCTTCTCGCCGCCGCGCATGCCAACCAGCCAATAGTGAACCAGTGCGACCTTCATGAAAGGGCCTTCTCCTTGTGGCGAGCCGCAGCGGGCTCAATAGGCGTTCTTGTTGACGAAGCCCTTGAGCAGGGTCAACGCGATGATCTGCAGGTCGAACTTGAGCGACCAGTTTTCGATGTAGTAGATGTCGCACTCGATGCGCCGGTTGAGGTCGGTCGAACCGCGCCAACCGTTCACCTGTGCCCAACCGGTAATGCCCGCCTTGACCATGTGCTTCTTCATGTAGTCGGGAATCTGGTTCTTGAACTGCTCGACGAAGACGGGGCGCTCAGGGCGTGGCCCGACGATCGACATGTCGCCCACCAGAACGTTGAAGAACTGCGGCAGTTCGTCCAGGCTGGTCTTGCGCAGGAAGGCGCCAACCCTGGTGGCGCGCGACTCTCCGGCCTTGGCCCACACGGCGCCAGATCGCTGCTCGGCATCCACCGGCATCGAGCGGAACTTGTACATCCAGAACCTGCGGTTGTTCCAACTCACGCGCTCTTGCCGGTAGAAGACCGGCCCCGGCGAGCTGAGCTTGACCGCGGCGGCGATGGCGAGCATCAGCGGCGAGATGAGCAACAGGATCAGCAGCGCCAGCGCCCGGTCTTCCACCGCCTTGACCACGCGCGCCGCGCCTTGCAGCGGCGTCTGTTGCAACGTGATGACCGGCAGGCCGACCACTTCTTCCACCGAGTGATTGAGCAGATGCAGGCCGAACAGGTCGGGTACGAGCTTGACGTCGGCGGTCGAGTGCTTGAGTTGGCTCAGCGCATACGAGATCTTGGCCTGATCGCGCATCGGCAGCGCCAGCCAGACGAGGTCGATGCCGCGCGACTCGACATAGGCGGCCAGGCCATCGAGGCGGCCGATCATCGGGGCGCCAGTCAGTTCGCAGCGATCCGCATGCGTGGCGAACCAGCCATGTACTTCGATGCCGCACAGATCGTCGCCACGAATCGCATCGACGAGGCGTTGTGCCTCCGGATTGGCGCCCACCACCACGGAGTTGCGGATGTCGACGCGTCGCGCACTCAGCCAACGCGCCCGGACCGCCATGCGCAGGAGAAGCGCCCCGGACATGCTGAGCACCAGCCAGCAAGCCCACCAGATGCGGGAGACATCCTGCCCGTCGCGCACCGCAAGCGCATAGACCGCCATCACGCAGAACAGAAGCGGCCACAGGGCAGCGACCTTGAGCGCCTCGTTGGCCGTCGTGCGGCCGCGCCACCTGCGGTAAAGAGAACCGCCGTTGAAGATGATGACGGCGAACAGAACGCCTCGGCAGATCGCATGGACGTAGTCGTCGCCCATGTCCAGATGCCCGAATCGCAAGGCAAAGGCGAGCATGCCGCTCACCACGAAGAGAACAAGATCCCCGCCCCTCAGGATGAGGTCCAGCAACGGGTTGAGCTTGCCCAGCGCCGGCAGCGAAGCCTCGCGGAAGCCAGTTGCAGAAGTAGACAGCATCAGAACTCCCGAAGGTCTAGATCAAACAAACATGTAACCGACATTCGTCGGGCCGTTGTCTCCTCGTGTTGTGCTCGCTTCCTGAACGTGCAAATTCGATGCCACCGCATCGATGCACTTCAATGGGTCGGCGCGTTGAAGCGCACGAAACAACATGCCGAGCACCGCTGGTGTCCGGGGTCATTCAAGGCGCAAGGTTCGATTTTGATAGCGAAGACGGCCCGCGTGCGCGCGGTTCTTCGGTGTAGGAGGCGGTGAGCCTTGTCCTACGCGCCTTCAACGAGGCCATCGCGCGATGCTTCAGGCCTGTGCATGCGGCGCACCAAGGTGCTTCAAGCAAACCGAGTGCGCGTGATCGGTTTTCGTGCGGCGCGCAAGACGGCACTGCGCGCAACGCCGCGCTGGCGTTACGCGCAGTGAGCAAATGAAACGGAAGCAGCCGTGTCCGGCGGACGACGGCTGCGAGAGGCCATGCTCAGGCTTGGGCGTGCCCCATGACAGCCTTGACTTCGAGGTACTCGCGGAAACCGTGCTCACCCCATTCGCGACCGTTGCCCGATTGCTTGTAGCCGCCGAATGGCGCGCCAAAGTCGGGACCGGCACCGTTGAGGTGGACCATGCCCGTGCGCAGGCGTGCTGCCACTTTCTGGGCGCGCTCAAGGCTTGCCGACTGCACATAGCCCGACAGGCCATAGGCGGACGCGTTGGCCATCCGGATCGCGTCTTCTTCGGTGTCATACGGCAGGATCACGAGAACCGGACCGAAGATTTCCTCGCGCGCGATGGTCATGTCGTTGCGCACATCGGCGAACACGGTGGGTCGCACGAAATAACCCTTGGCGATGCCTTCGGGGCGACCGGGGCCGCCAGCCACCAGCGTTGCGCCCTCTTCCATACCCGCGCGGATCAGCGACTGGATGCGGTCGAACTGAAGCTGGCTGACCACCGGGCCGATGTGCATGCCATCGGCAAGTGCGTCGGCCGTCGGCGTTGCCTCGGCGGCAGCCTTGGCGGCGGCAATCGCTCGGTCCTGCAAGGCGCGCGGCACGAACATTCGCGTAGGCGCGTTGCAGCTCTGGCCGGAATTGACGAAGCACGTCTGCACGCCCTGCGCCACGGCAGCCTCCAGGTCTGCATCGTCGAGCACGATGTTGGCGGACTTGCCACCCAGTTCCTGCGTCACGCGCTTGACCGTATCGGCCGACGCCTTGGCCACCGCGATGCCCGCGCGCGTGGAACCGGTGAAGGTCATCATGTCGATGTCGGGATGCGCGGCCATGGCCTGGCCCACCGAGGGACCGTCGCCGTTGACGAGGTTGAAGACGCCCGGCGGCACGCCGGCCTCGTGGAGCACCTCGGCCACCAGAATGGCATTGATCGGCGCCACCTCCGACGGCTTGAGCACCATCGTGCATCCGGCGGCCAGTGCGGGCGCCACCTTGCACATGATCTGGTTGATCGGCCAGTTCCAGGGCGTGATCATCCCCACCACGCCCACTGCCTCATGCCGGAGCACCGTGGTGCCTTGCGTCTGCTCGAATTCGAAGTTCTTGAGCACCTGGAGCGTCTGCGACAGATGCGCCACGCCCACGGCCGCCTGGGCCGCCTTGGACAGCCACAGCGGCGCGCCCATCTCCTGCGAGATGGCCTGCACGATGTCGCCGAAGCGCTGCTGGTAGACGCCGAGAATCTTCTCCAGCAGATCGGCCCGCTCCTGAACGCTGGTCTGCGAGAAGGTCTCGAACGCACGACGGGCCGCCGCCACGGCCTTGTCGACGTCCGCAGCACTGCCCATGCTGATGCGGGCGAAGGGCTCCTCGTTGGAAGGGTTGATCACGTCGAGCGTGCGCGGCTCGACCGGGTCGACCCATTGGCCGTCGATGTAGAAGCGAGTGTGTTGTTGCATGTTCAGTGTCTCCGCCAGTTCAGGAATGTTGGGCCGCAGGCGTCTGCGTGTTGAAGGTGACGCGCTGGTTCACGCGGTGATGCGGCCAATAGTCGGCGACGGCGTAGTGCTGGGTGCTGCGGTTGTCCCAGATCGCGATGCCACCGGGCTCCCATTGGTGATGCACCATGAACTCGGGCCGCTGCAACCAGCCGAGCAGGAACTGCAGCACGCCGCGCGCTTCGTGCCGGTCGATGCCGACGATGGCGCGCGTGAAGTCGGCGTTCACGAAGATGCACTTGCGGCCCGAATCCGGATTGACGCGCACCACCGGATGCAGCACCGGCTTGGCCGCCTTGATCGCGGCGATCAGCGCTTCCTCGCCCTTCTGGCCCAGGTATTCGCGAAAGCCCGAGTGCTCCCAGGTGTGCATGGCCTGCAGGCCTTCCAGGTACTGCTGCATGCCGGGCGACAGCCAGTCGTAGGCCTTGCTGGTGCTGCTCCAACAGGTGTTGCCTCCCGCGGGCGGGGTGACGGTGATCTGGATGGCCGTTCCCAACGGCGGGTTGAGCTTCCAGCTGATGTCGGTGTGCCAGTTGTCGATCGCCGGCGGGCGCTCGCGGTCCGAGACGATCATCTCCATCTCGGGCACCTCTGCATTGCGGTCGAAGTAGGAGCCGGTCGACAGCGGCCCGAAGACCTGCCCCAGCGCAACGTGCTGCTGCGGCGTGATCGTCTGGGGCTTGAAGAAGATGACCTCGAAATCGAACAGCGCCTGGCGAAGCTCAGCTTTCACGGGCTCGGAAAGCGGCTTCGTCAGGTCGACCCCTTCGATCCACGCCGCGAAGTTGGGCATGCGAGGAACGGGGCGGATGTGCTTGTAGCGGCTGTCGATGTCGATCAGCGTCATCGGGGTGGTGTTGGCCATGATGAGATCTTTCGAGAAAGTGGAACGAGACGTTGGGAGCGGGCGCGCTACTGCCAGTGCAGCAGGCGCTTTTCAAGCCAGGACATGAAGCGCACGATGCTCACGCCCAGCAGCGCAAGCACCAGCAGCAGCGCCATCACGCCGTTGATGTCGAAGGTGGAGCCCAGGTAAGCCAGCGTCTGCCCGAGGCCTTTCTCGCTGGCGATGATCTCGGTGCCCACCACGCCCAGCAGCGCGTAGATCAGCCCGAGCCGGAGCCCGGAGAAGATGACCGGCACCGCACCGGGCAAGGTGACCTCGAGGAAGGTGGTCCATGCGCCGGCGCCGAGCGTGCGGCAAAGCGTCACGTGGTCTTGGCTCACGCCGCGGATCCCGGCCACCGTGGCCGACAGGACGATGAAGAAGGTCAGCGAACATCCCACGGCCACCTTGCTGCCCAGCCCGATGCCGAACCACAGGATGAACAAGGGTGCCAGCGCAATGCGCGGCATGACGTTCAGCGCATTGAAGTACGGGTCGGCGAATCGCTCCGCGTTCGGCCAGCGCACGAATGCAAGGCCGACCGCGAAAGCCGCTGCGCTTCCCAGCAGGAACGACGAGGCGACGCCGGCCAGCGTCCAACCCAGGTCGACCCAGAACTTCGACGTGGCCAGCGCATGCCACAGGTATGCAATGACGCCGCTGGGCTGGCCGAAGAAGGTCGGGTCGAGCCAACGGCGTGTGGCCGCGTACTCGGCCATCCCAAGCAGGACGGCGAGAAAGACAAGGTGCAACGCACCCCACTGAAGCCTACCCTTCATGATGAACCCATCCCGACTCGAGGTGCGACCACAGCGCGCTGTAGAGTTCATGAAAACGCGGTGACTTCTGCAACTCGCGAATCGAACGCGGGCGCGGCAGGTCGATCGGAACATCGGCAATGATCCGCCCGGGCCGGGACGACATGACGACGACACGGTCGGACACCGCGACGGCCTCAGCCAGGTCGTGCGTGACGAACAGCACCGAGCAGCTGTGCTGCTGGCAAAGGCGCAGCAGCAGATCTTGAAGCTGCAGCTTGGTCTGTGCATCGAGCGCGCCGAAGGGCTCGTCCATCAACAGCAGCGATGCATCCAGCGCAAAGGTGCGCGCCAGCGCGGTGCGCTGCCGCATGCCATGCGACAAGGCCTTGGGTAGTGCGCTCTCGTGCTGTGCCAAACCCACCTCGCCCAGCATGCGCCGGGCGCGCTCCAGCGCCTGCTGGCGTGGCGTTCCACGGACCCGCAGACCGAAGGCCGCGTTCTCCAGCGCCGAACACCAGGGCAGCAGGCTGTCTCGTGCCAGCATGTAGCCGATCTCCGGATGGCCGGTGCGGGGTGCGCTGCCCATGACGCCGATGTCGCCCGCGCCGGTGTGCGGCACCAGGCCCGCGCACAGGTTGAGCAAGGTCGTCTTGCCGCAGCCGCTCGGCCCGACGAGCGAGACGAACTCGCCGCGCTCCAGGCGCAGCGACACGTCCGCCAGCACGGGGCTGCGGCCGTCGAAGCTCAGGTGCAGGTTGTCGACCGACACGGCGCGGCTCGCGGCCGCGGCGTGATATGCACTCGCAGAGTTCATTGGGCCGCGAGCAGCTTGGACGTGTCGACCACCTTGCTGATCTGGCCGGTCGATTGCATGTACTGCGCGGCGTTCTGGAACGCCTTGGCATCAGCCTGGTAGTGGAACGAAGGCATCGAGTTGCGAAGCGCCAGCTCGAGGATCTTGTCGCCACCGGGCGCAGTGATCTTGAACGTGTCCTGCGCGACCTTGAGCGCCGCGTCGAAGTTGGCCGGCTTCTGCACGAAGTCCGCGGCCTCGCGCATCGCCTTGTCGTAGCCCGCGATGGTCTTCGCGTTCTTGGCAAGGAAGTCGCCTCGCACCACCTGCAGCATGGCCGCACCGGTGACGCTCAACACATCAGCCGGGCCCTGGCCCTTGCGTGGGTCAACCACCATCCGGCAAGCCTTGCTGACTTCGCAGAAGCCGTCCATCGGCGTGAACAGCATCAGCGCGTCGACCTGCTTCTGGCTAATGGCGGGAAACGCCGTGTTCGGTGCGCCGACGGCCACGATGGTCACGTCGTCCGCGCTCATGCCAGCGCCCTTGAGCAGGCTCACCAGCTGGAACTCGGCTGCGCTGCCACGCGCGGTCACGCCGATCTTCTTGCCTTTGAAGTCTTGCATGACGGCCGGGTAGCCCTTGGCTTCCGACGGCGTTTCCATGCCTGCCCCGGCCATCAGGAAGAAGATGGGCGCGACGGCGCCACTGCCGATGGCGCGGATGTCGGCGCCCTTGTTGGCCGCCTGAACCACCACTTCCGGGGGCGTGAAAGCGACGTCGAGGTCACCCGACAGCAGCGTCTGCATACCCAGCGGTGCCTGCGGAATCGTCTTCAGCTCGCACTTCAAGCCGTGCTTCTCGCAAAGCCCGTTGGCATTGGCGATCCGGACGAGGAAGTTGCCGATACCGGGATAGTCCTGGATGCGCAACGTGACGGGTTCCGCGTGCGCGCTGAGGGAAAGCGCCGCTGAGGCGGCCGCCGCCAGGGCGATCAGATGATTTCGAAGCATGTGTCTCCTTCGTGAGGGTGTTCGCGGCACACATCTTTGGTGTGCAACGCGATTACAGAACTGGAACCCACCGCAAATTGCGCCGCGGGTGACAATTCAGGTGTCAACCCGAAGATCGGTATCCCTATGTCGTCCGCGTCGAATGATCGCTATCGCGTAGACCTGCTGGCCAACCTGCCCGCGGCGTCGAGCCGGCGTCTGATGGCGCTCGGCATCCGGCGCTCCTTCCGGGACGGCCAACTCATCCAGAAGCGAGGCGACTCCGCCCAGCACGCGCTGGTGCTTCTGTCCGGGCGGCTGCGGTCGGTGGGCTACACCGGCGGTGGCGTCGAACAGCTCAGCAGGTGGATGGAGAGCGGCGAGGTCAGCGGGTTCAGCTCCGTGCTGGGCGACGCCCCAGTCCCGGTCGACCTGATCGCCGAGGGGAAAGTGGAACTGCTGATCCTGCCTCGTCAGCCGCTGCTCGAATTCCTGGCCGAAGATGCCCTGGTATCCCTTGCCGTTGCAAGAGCGCTCAGCCTGAGGGTCAACGAACTGTTCGACATGATCTTCATCCGCGCGGAAGAAAGCTTAGGCGCGCGGGTCTGGGCGACCTTGCAACGCCTTGCCGCCGAGAACGGCCAACGCGGCGCCGGCGGGGTGATGCTGCGCATTTCCCAAGGCGACCTGGCCCGCGCCGTCGGAGCGTCGCGCCAGAAGGTGAATCTTCAGTTGCGCCAACTCCAGACTGAAGGGCGCGTGCGCCTAGGCTATCGCTGGATCGAGGTAGTCGATGGGGGGTGATGCTCCGGGCTGAAGACAGCCGCGCAGCATGAAAAGGCAATTCGGTGGTAGGCCGTGCTGGGCTTGAACCAGCGACCAACGGATTATGAGTCCGCTGCTCTAACCAACTGAGCTAACGGCCCGAGTGGCGCCGATTCTACTTTCGATGGCTGAGCGCATTGCTCACCAGGCGCGACGTGATGTCGACGATCTGGATCATGCGTTCGTAGGGCATGCGCGTGGGGCCGATCACGCCCAGCGTGCCGACCACCTGGCCGTCCACCTCGTAGGGTGCGCTCACGACGGACAGCTCATCGTAGGGAACGACCTGGCTTTCGCCGCCGATGTAGATGCGCACGCCCTCGGCACGGCTCGAGACATCCAGAAGGCGCATGAGTTGCGCCTTCTGCTCGAACAGGTCGAATGCACGCCGCAGCTGCCCGAGGTCACCGGAAAAGTCGCTGACCGAAAGCAGGTTGCGTTCGCCAGAAACGATGACCTCGTCTTCTTCGCTCAACACCTCCGAACCGACCTGAACAGCCGCCTTCATCAGCGCCGCGATCTCGCCGCGAAGCGTCTCGACCTCGGACTGCAGCCGCTCTCGCATCTGCTCGATCGACAGGCCCGAATAGTGGGCATTGAGGAAGTTGGACGCCTCCACCAGTTCAGACTGGCTGAAGTCGACCTCCGGGAAGATCACCCGGTTTTGCACATCGCCGTCGGGCGAGACGAGAATCACCAAGAGCCTGCGTTCTGACAGCCTCAGGAACTCGATGTGCCGAAAAGAGGTCGATCGACGTGGTGCCATCACCACACCGACAAACTGGGACAGACTGGACAGCAAGTTCGCCGCGTTGGCGATGACCTTCTGCGGCTGATCGGGCGCCAGCGTGGGCCCCAGGCCGGAAGCCATGGCGTCACGCTGTATCGTCAACATCGTGTCAACGAACAGGCGGTAGCCTCGGGCAGTGGGAATGCGGCCGGCGGAGGTGTGGGGGCTGACGATCAGGCCCATTTCCTCCAGGTCGGACATCACGTTGCGGATCGTGGCCGGCGACAGTTCGAGACCGGGAATCCGGGACAAGGTGCGCGAGCCGACCGGCTGGCCGTCCGCGATGTAACGCTCGACCAGCGACTTGAGTAGAAGGCGTGCGCGATCATCCAGCATCGTTCGATCATTTTAGTGATGTAATTTCTTGTATGACCCGGCGTTTTCGGCATGTTGCGCTCATCGGCAAGTACCAATCCATTGGTGCGGGCTCGCGCTCGTCCGGCAGTGCGCCGCCCGACGAGGTACTGGACGGCATCGGCCGCTTCCTGCGGGAACAGGGTTGCGAAGTCTCCATCCAGAAATGCGCGTTCGAAGGCTCCAACACCGCCAGCTATCGCCAGTTGAGCCTCGAAGAGATCGGACAGCAGTGCGACCTGGGCCTGGTGGTGGGCGGCGACGGCACCATGCTCGGGATCGCCAGGCAACTCGCCACCTACGGCGTGCCGCTCATCGGCATCAACCGCGGCCGACTGGGTTTCATCACGGACATTCCCCTCGATGGTTATCGCGGCGTTCTCGAGCCCATGCTGGCCGGCGAGTTCGAGGAGGAACGACGCAGCCTCATGCTCGGTCAGGTGATGCGAGGCGACGATCTCGTCTTCAAGGCCCTGGCCATGAACGACGTGGTGGTCAACCGCGGCGCCACGTCGGGCATGGTGGAGTTGCGAGTGTCGGTCGGAGGCCATTTCGTTGCCAACCAGCGGGCCGACGGCCTGATCATTGCGTCGTCCACGGGATCGACCGCCTACTCCATGTCGGCGGGCGGTCCCATCATGCATCCCGCCGTCGACGGCTGGGTGATGGTGCCGATTGCGCCGCACACCTTGTCGAACCGGCCGCTGGTGCTGCCGGACGACGAGGTGATTTCCATCGAGCTGGTGGCCGGCCGCGATGCCAGCGCCAATTTCGACATGCAGTCGCTCGCCTCGCTCGCGCATGGCGACCGCATCATCGTGCAGCGCTCGGACCTCGACGTACGCTTCCTGCATCCGAAGGGATGGAGCTACTTCGACACGTTGCGCAAGAAGCTGCATTGGAACGAGGGAGGTTCCTGATTTGGCCCTGCGAAGGATGACGCTGCGCGATTTCGTGATCGTGCGCGCGCTGGACATCGACCTGTCCGAAGGCTTTACCGTACTGACGGGTGAGACGGGCGCAGGCAAGTCGATCCTGATCGACGCGCTCCAGCTCGCGCTGGGCAGCCGTGCCGATCCGGGCGCCGTGCGGGAAGGCGCTCAACGCCTCGACGTCAGCGCCGAGTTCGATCCCGACCCCGCCCTCGCCTCCTGGCTCGAAGAAGGCGGATTCGAGAGTGCCGACGCCGATGCCGATGCGCTGCTGCTGCGCCGCACCGTCGACACCCAGGGGCGCAGCCGAGGCTGGATCAACGGCAGTCCGGCGACGGCCGCGCAACTGCGCGAGTTGGGTGAGCGCCTCGTGGACATCCACGGGCAGCACGCCTGGCAAAGCCTGACACGGCCCGACTCGGTCCGCCAGCTGCTCGACGCCTACGCCGGCGCGCGCCAGGACAAGCTCGATGCGCCCTGGCTGGCTTGGCGCCAAGCCACCGCCGCTCTCGAATCGGCACGCGAACAGCAGGACACGCTCTCACGCGAGCGCGAGCGCTTGCAATGGCAGATCGGTGAACTGGACAAGCTCGCACCCGCGGAGAACGAATGGGAAGAGCTGGCAACCAGCCACAGCCGGATCTCGAACGCGCAGTCTCTGATCGACGCCGCAGAGGGCGCGCGCATGGCGCTGGAAGATGACGAACAAGGCGCGCTGGCGGCGCTCAACCGCGCACTCGGGCTGCTGCAGGCCAGCGAACACATCGAGCCCGAATTCAAGGCGCTGGCCGAAGTGCTCTCGTCCAGCGTGGCGCAGGCGGCGGACGCAGTGCACAGCCTCAGCAGCTATTTACGGCATGCCGAAGTGGACCCCGATCGCCTGGCCGAACTGGACGCCCGCATGGGCCAATGGATGTCGCTGGCGCGGCGCTATCGTCGCCCCCCCGACGAACTGCCTGCGCTCCTGGCCGGCTGGAAAGACGAGTTGAAGGCGCTCGACGCAGCGGCCGACCTGGCTGCACTGGAGCAGACGGAGCAAGCAGCGCGGGCGGCCTACATGAAAGAGGCCCGAGCCCTTTCCAAGATCCGGCAGACCGGCGCGCCCAAGCTGTCAGCCGCCATCACCGAGGCCATGCAGGGCCTGGGCATGAAGGGCGGGCGTTTCGAGGTCAGCCTCGCGCCGCTGGCGCAGCCCGGTCGCTCAGGACTCGAAGAAGTCGGATTCCTGGTCGCCGGGCATGCAGGAAGTACACCGAGGGCCATTGGCAAGGTGGCTTCGGGCGGAGAGTTGTCGCGCATCGCGCTGGCCATTGCGGTCACGACCAGCCGGCTCGGCGAGGCCCGCACGCTGATCTTCGACGAAGTCGATTCAGGCGTGGGGGGTGCCGTTGCCGAGACGGTGGGGCGCCTGATGCAGCAACTCGGCCGTGACCGGCAGGTGCTGGCCGTCACCCACCTGCCGCAGGTGGCCGCCTGCGCCGATCATCATCTCCAGGTTTCCAAGCGCGAGGCCGGGTCGGCCTCTAAATCGGGCGGGGAACCTCGAACCGAAAGCAGCGTCATTGTTTTGAAGGGCGACGCTCGCGACCAGGAAGTCGCCCGGATGCTGGGCGGAGAGCGCGTGTCGGCCACGACGCTGGCCCACGCGCGCGAAATGCTCGGCAAGAAGCCGGCCGAACCCGCGCGCGCCGCCTGACCTCCTCGTCCTGACTGCAAACCACCGACCCTATCGCCAGATGAGCCCGGAAATTCTTCTCATCACCGGCATGTCCGGTTCCGGCAAGTCCGTCGCACTGCATGCGCTTGAAGACGCCGGCTATTACTGCGTCGACAACTTGCCGCCCGAACTGTTGTCAGCCTTCCTGGCGCTGGAGCGTCCAGCGCAGCCGGTGGCCATCGCGATGGACGTGCGCAGCGGCCAGTCATTCCCGCTCATTCCGCAGCAACTTCAGACGATGCGCAAGCAAGGCGTGGTTCTGCGTTCGCTGTTCCTCGATGCGACCACCGATGCGCTGGTGCGCCGCTTTTCGGAAACACGGCGCAAACACCCGTTGTCGCACAGCGAGGCCGAGGTCGAAGGCCCTGAGCGATTTCGCTCGCTGGTGCAGGCCATCGAACTCGAACGCGAGTTGCTGGCCGACCTGCGCGACGGCGCGGACATCATCGACACCAGCCTGATCCGCCCCGCCCAACTGCAGAGCTACATCAAGGACCTCGTGGCGGCGCCGCACAGCACGCTCACGCTGGTCTTCGAATCGTTCGCCTTCAAGCGCGGCGTGCCGCTCGACGCGGACTACGTCTTCGATGTGCGGATGCTGCCCAACCCGCACTACGTCCCCAACCTTCGCCCGCTGACGGGCCGTGACGAGCCGGTGATCGACTGGCTGCGCGAGCATGACGAAGTGCTGAAGATGTTCGAGGACATCGAAGGATTCCTCGCCCGATGGCTCGACGCCATGGCGCGCGACCATCGCAGCTACGTAACCGTGGCGATCGGATGCACGGGCGGACAGCACCGTTCGGTGTTCCTGGTCGAGCAGCTTGCCAGGACCTTCGGCGCACGCTGGGCCACCATCAAGAGGCACCGCGAGATCAGCGCCTGATTTCACGCGGGCGTGGCGCAACGGGTCGTTCGAGCGCCTGTCCGTCGAAGGTACGCACCTAGAATGCTTGTCGCAGCGCGGCGCCATGCCGTGACTGCAAGGGAGTTGGTCTGCGATGCGATGAAGGTCGCAAGCTGGCCATGCACAACATCTAATGAAAGTTCTCGAATGAACAAGCTTTTCGCTGTCCTTCCCCTCGTTGCCGCACTCGCGGCCTGCAACGGCGGGGATTCCACACCACCCGCGGCGGCGCCAGCGCCTGCTGCCGAAGCTCCTGCCACTGCACCTGCGCCAGCGGCCGCAACGGCGGCGGCTGCTCAGAACACCACGCCCGCAGCCGCGCCGGCCGCCACCGCTCAGACTGAGGTCGACCTGCCGCAGGAATGTCAGGACTATCTGGCAAAGGTGTCTGCATGCGTGTCCAAGCAATCCGGCCCCGCCGCCGATGCGATGAAGACCGCCATGGAACAGGCCAAGTCCTCGTGGGCCGCGATGGGCGCCAAGGAACAGATTGGCGCCGCATGCAAGGCCGCTTCGGACGCGTTCGCCGCCCAAGCGTCGGCCATGCAGTGCTGATTCAGCGTTCGCATCCCTGACGTTCAGACGCCAGGGTTGAGAATCGGGCGGCGTTCGTCCTCAGAGCGCCGCCCCGCACTAGTCGCCCGCGGCGCTCAAGGCATTCTGGTCGCGAACTCCGTCAGCAAACGCCTGACCGGCGTCGGCAACCCCAGACCGACCCACATCTTTTCATCGGCCCACGTGCCGCCAATCGAAAGACACGCAGCACGGTCGCCCGGTACGTCGCACAAGACCGGATGAAGGTGCAAGTCCTTGTGTGTGAGCACATGCCGGAACGCAGGCACGTCGTGCATTTCTCCACCAGTGCCGGACTCGGCCATTGCAGCTACTAGCGCCTCTCTCGAATCGAAGGCCGGCAACGCATGCAAGCCTGCCCAGATGCCCTTCGACGGACGCTTTTCCAGCCAGACCCTGCCGTTTCCATCCCGCGCCAACAGCAACCACAACGATTGCGAAGTCCGCTTGAGCTTGCGCGTCTTGACGGGCAGGCGGGCCTGCCAACCGCGCTCGCGCGCCACGCAATCGAGCCGTACGGGACACGCTTCGCACAGCGGTCCGCGTGGCGTGCAAACGGTGGCTCCCAGATCCATCAAGCCCTGGGTGTAGCTGGCGATGTCGGCAGGCCGATCTGCGGGCGGCAACAGGCCGGTGGCGAGGTTCCACAGGGCCTTTTCGTGGGTGCTCGAGGCCAGGTCCTCGTCGAAGCCAAGCCAGCGTGCCAGCACGCGCTTGACGTTGCCGTCGAGGATGGCCACCCGCTCACCGAAGCAGAACGCCGCAATGGCCGCAGCCGTCGAGCGGCCGATGCCCGGCAGCGTTGCCAACTCGACCGCCGTGCGAGGAAAGGCACCATCGAATCGCGCCATGACTTCTCTCGCGCACCGATGCATGTTGCGGGCGCGGCTGTAGTAGCCCAGTCCGCTCCACAAGCCCAGCACCTCGTCTTCATCGGCACGCGCCAACTCGGCCACAGAGGGAAAGCGGGCCAGGAATCGATCGAAGTAGCCGAGCACCGTCGAGACCTGCGTCTGCTGCAGCATGATCTCCGAGAGCCAGACGCGATAGGGGTCGCGCGTGTTCTGCCAGGGCAGCGTGCTGCGCCCGTGGCTGGCCTGCCAGCGCACGACGCGCGATGAAAAATCGCTCACCGAGCCGTCCGCGTCGCGACCCGAATCTTCCGGACGAAGGGGCACCGTGCGTTCAAGCCACCCGCAATGCGGGGCGCGTCCCGTCGGTCATGGCCGCGTCCTGGCTCGTCAACAGCGTCGTCAGTTCATTGAGGCGCTCGCCGAGTTGCTTGAGCGCAGCTTCCTGCGTCGAGATTTCTTCGAGGCGCTCCTCCAGCCCACCCGCCGCGTTCTGGATGCGTTCGACGGCCTCGATGCGCTTGCCGAAATTGCGGCGCCGCTCCTTGAGCTGGGCGTCCAGTTGTGCGCCAGCGCCCTTGCTCCAGCGTTCCACCTCGGTCATGGCCGCTTCGTTGACCACGCGCAGCCGGCTGGCCAACGCCCGCACCAGCTTGTCGCAAAAATCGGGCTGGGCAAGCTTGAGCATGTTGCCCACGCCCAGGTACTTGAGGTGGCTTTCCTCGATCTGGCTCAACTGCTTGACGAACCCGCTCAGGTCCGGCTCGGCGGGCGCGAGCAGAGAAAAGCCATGCTCCGCGTTGAGTTGGCGAAAGGTCGCGTTCAACATGGCCTGGATCTCGGCCGTCGTCGCCTGCACCTCGCGCAGATTCCCGCGCAGCGTGTCGAAGGTCTCGCCGTAGATCTTGCGCAGGTTGAGCTTGATGCCGGGGCGCTTGAGCGAGGCCGCCAGGCGCCCCATGTCCGCCTTCAGCGCCGTGCTGCCAAGGACGGCGTACACCTCGCGCAAAAGCTTGCTTTGCACCGAACGCAGCGCCAGGATGCGCGAATTGCTGTTCTCGAATTCCGACTGCTCACCCTCGATGCGAGTGCGCATGTGTCGGATGACGCTCACGTTCTTGCCACGCAGGCCTTGCAGTTCGAGTGCCTGCTCGGACAAATCGCGCGCGCGAACCGTCAGGATCCGCTGCGCCTCGTTGCGCAGCGCGGTGATGCCGTTGTGCACAGCCTGCCGCAGCACTTCCTCGCGGCGACCGAGCAGGCCCTCGCCCAGCACGGACTCCAGTGCAGGCAGGCGGCTGGCCTGGAGCAGCGGCCCGTCTCGCCGGATCTTGGCCTGCAAGCCCTTTTGCGCCGAGACAGGCAGCACCTGCGAAATGGAAACATCCAGCACCTTGGCCGACGCAGCGCATTGGCGCTCGATCTGGCGTTCCACTTCGGCTGGGCTGTTGAGGATGTCCCACAGCGTGTCGATCTTGTTGAGCACCACGATGCGGGTGTCGTTGCCGTCGCCCTCCGAGATCAGGTGCTCGCGCCACATCGACAGGTCGGAGCGCGTGACGCCGGTATCCGCACCCAGGATGAAGACTACTGCATGGGCCTGTGGAATGAGGCTGACGGTCAACTCGGGCTCGGCGCCGATCGCATTGAGACCAGGCGTATCGAGGATGACCAGCCCCTGCTCCAGCAGCGGATGCGGCATGTTGAGCACGGCATGACGCCAACGTGGAATTTCGACCCGGCCTTGCGCATCGGGCGTCGGGTTGTCCTCGGGAGCTGCGTCGTTCCAGAAGCCCAGCGCCCGAGCACGTTCTAGCGGCACCCAATCGACCTCGGCGACCTTCTGCATGGTCTGCGCCAGAGACTCGGCATTGCGCACGTCGATGGGGAACTGGGTCCAGCGGTCCGGGCTCTCGCGCCAGTAGCTCAGCGCATGCGGTTCGAGCCGTGTCTCGATCGGGAGCAGCCTCAGGCTGGGCTTGACGGTTGCGTCATAGCCCAGCTCGGTCGGGCACATGGTGGTGCGGCCCGCGCTGGCCGGCATGATTCGCCGGCCATAGCTGGCGAAGAAGATCGCGTTGATCAGCTCCGACTTTCCGCGCGAGAACTCGGCGACGAAGGCCACCATGATCTTGCTGGTTCGCATCTGCGATTCCAGCTCGCGCAGACGATCCTCGACCGCCACGTCCAGCAGCTCGTTTTCCTGCAGCCAGCCCGTCAACCACTTGAGTCGATGGGCAAAGTTGCGCCGCCAGGTGCCGTGCTGGTCGAACTGCTGATTGAAGGATGTAGCCAAGGTGGGTCTGACCGATATGTAAATGGCGACTTACAAAATATAGCACTCGGTGTCTGGAGGCGATACCGCAAACCGTCGACAAGGCGGGACTTGCGTTGCTATCGCGCCCTCTTTTCCCTGCTGAGCCAGAAAAGAGACCGCCGGCGATCGGCGCTCTAGGTCTTCTGGCACTTCGGGCAGTAGAAGGTCGATCGCTGTCCTTGACGCATCTGTCGAATCGCAGTGCCGCAGACACGGCAGGGCTGGCCAGCGCGACCGTACACCATCGCTTCGAGTTGAAAGTATCCGCTCGCTCCGTCGACATTGGAAAAGTCACGCAGGGTGCTGCCGCCCCGCTCCACGGCGCGCGCGAGGATGTCGCGCACCGCGTCACGCAGGCGCGCCGCCCGTGGTCGGCTCAACCGCGTCGACGTCAACGTCGGGCGGATGCCGGCCGAAAACAAGGCCTCCGATGCATAGATGTTGCCGACGCCCACCACCACGTCGCCCGCCAGCAGCACCTGCTTGATCGGCGCCCTTCGGCGGCGCAGCCCGGCATGAAAGGCATCCAGCAGGAAATCGTCACCCAGCGGCTCCACGCCCAGACCGCCCAGCAACTTGACCGCCTGCGGGGCGCCTTCGGCATCGGCGTACACGACAGCGCCGAATCGCCGCGGATCGTTCAGGCGCAGGATGCCCTGGCTGGTCACAAGGTCGAAATGGTCGTGCGCGCCGGGCTCCGGCAGGGTGGGGGCGAAGCGAAGGCTGCCCGACATGCCCAGGTGGATCAGCAAGATGCCGGTCGGATCGAGGTCGACGAGCAGGTATTTACCGCGCCTGCGAACGGCCCGAACCCAGCGCCCTTCCAACGCGTCCACCGCGATGCCCAGCGGCCAGCGCAGCGGCTTGCCCAGGCGCACCGCATGCACCTGCGCCCCTGCAATGCGGTCGGAAAAACCCCTGCGCGTGACTTCGACTTCTGGTAACTCGGGCATTGGATGGCAGACAGTTGGGTGCCGATCGCGCGCGCGATTCAGGCGTTTGGCAATACCGCCAACATCGTCGGTAAATAGGCTTGGATTATTATGGTTCGATGACTCTTTCGCCCCGCCGATTCCGCCTTGCGGCGGTCGCGTTGCTCTCGCTGAGCGCGTGTGCCCAGTACGCGCCGCCACCCTCCTCCTCCACCCCGCCCGCGACACCTCCGGCGGCTGCAACGGCTGCCGCCCGCACCGCGAGCGCCGCCGAAAGCGCTGCCGGCAAGCCATCGCCGGTCAAGGACGTCGCCCAGCCTTCGGCCATGACGGCGCAGACTTTCTATGAAGTACTGGTAGGCGAGCTTTCGCTGCGCTCCGGCGATCCGGGCGCGGGCTTCAACATGCTGCTCAGTGCGGCCCGCCGCACGCGTGACCCGAGCCTTTTTCAGCGTGCCGCCGAAGTGGCGTTGCAAGCGCGCTCCGGCGAAGCCGCGCTTGAAGCGGCGCGCATCTGGAAAACAACCCTGCCCGAGTCGCACGATGCCCGACGGCTTGAACTGCAGATCCTGATCGCCCTGGGGCGGCTGAGCGAAACGCCCGATCTGCTGAAGGCCGAGTTGGCCTCCACACCTTTGCCCGAGCGGCCGGCGCTGATGAACATCACGGCCAGCACATTCGCTCGTGCGAGCGACAAGAAATTGGCGGCCGCCATGCTGGAGCAAGGTTTGGCCGACCAGGTCAAAGATCCTGCGACATCCGGTGCCGCCTGGGCCGCGATCGGCCGGGTCCGACTGGCTGCGGGCGACGAAGCCGGCGCGCTCGACGCTGCGCGCAAGGGCTATCAGGCCGATCCAAAGGCAGAAGGGCCGGCGATGCTGGCCCTCGAACTGAGCAGCGAGGGCGATCAGCCGCAAGCCGACGCCCTCCTCCAGCAGTACTTGAGCAGCAAGGATGCCAGCACCAACGTGCGTGGCGCCTATGCCCGCACGCTGGCCCAGGGCGGCCGGTACGACGAAGCCAGCCAGCAGTTGCAGAGCCTGACTCAGGAGCGTCCCGATCAGGCCGAGGCCTGGTTGCTGCTCGGCACGCTCCAGGCGCAAGCCCGGAAGGACCAGGCGTCCGAGGCCTCCGTCAAGCGCTATCTGTCCTTGTCCGAGAAGATGCCCGAGGCGGCCCCCAGGGCCCGTGGCGAAGCCCAAGCCTATTTCGTGCTCGCTCAATTGGCGGAACGCCGCAAGGACTACGCGGCCGCTGCATCGTGGCTCGACAAGGTCGACAGTCCGGATGACGAAACCGCCACGCAACTGCGACGGGCGGCTCTGCTGGCACGCCAGGGCAAGATCGACCAGGCCCGCGCGCTCATCCGGCAATTGCCGGACGACACGGCCGACCAGCGCCGCCAGAAACTACAAGCCGAAGTGCAGTTGCTGCGCGACGCCAAGCGTTACCAGGAAGCCTATGACCTGTTGGCCAAGGCCAGCGCCGCATCGCCGACCGACGGCGACCTGATCTACGACCAGGCCATGATGGCCGAGAAGCTCAATCGCCTCGACGACATGGAGCGCCTGCTGCGCCAACTGATGGTGATCGCGCCCGACAACCAGAATGCCTACAACGCCCTCGGCTACTCGTTGGCCGATCGCGGGGTTCGCCTGGAAGAAGCGCGCACGCTGATCCGCAAGGCAGTCTTGCTGGCCCCGGAAGACCCATTCATTGCCGACAGCCTGGGCTGGGTCGAATTCCGACTTGGCAACCACGCCGAGGCAACGCGCATCCTCGAGGCCGCCTACAAGAAGCGTCCCGATCCCGAGATCGCCGCTCACCTGGGCGAAGTGCTCTGGACCACCGGACAGCGCGATCGCGCCGTGCAGGTGTGGAAGGAAGGCCTGGCGGCCGACAGCGATAACGACACCCTGCAGCAGACTCTCAAGCGGCTGCGCATCAAGCCGTGACGAGCGCCCATCGGCGAAGGCTCGCTCTTGGGGCCCTGGGCGCCCTTGTCGTGCCGGCTGGCGCATTGCTCTCGGGCTGCGCAACACCGGTTTCGTCGGCACGCGCGGGAGCCGGCGGGCATTGGAGCGGCCGCATGGCACTGCGCGTCGACGGGGATTCGCCACAGAATTTTTCCGCGCTGTTCGATCTGCGCGGCACGGCGGACACCGGCGAGTTGCGCCTGACCAGCCCGATCGGCAGCACGTTGGGCCTGGCACGCTGGTCACCCGCCGAAGCCGTCCTCGACAACGGCAGCCGCACTTATCGATTCGATACTGCCGGCGAACTCATACGCGCCGCCACCGGCGCCGACATTCCACTGGATGCCCTGTTCAGCTGGCTGGCCGGCCAGGACAAGTCCGTGCCCGGATGGCGCGCGGACCTGAGCCAGGTCGACGCGGGGCGCATCAACGCCTGGCGCGATTCGCCGCTGCCTCGCGCGGAACTGCGCGTGATCTTCGACACTCCTTGAGCTTCCCGCGCCCATGAAGGCCTTGTACGACTTGCCCGCGCCGGCCAAGCTCAACCTCTTTCTGCACGTGACCGGGCGACGCGCGGACGGCTATCACCTGCTGCAGTCTGTCTTCATGCTGATTGACTGGTGCGACACGCTTCACATCGAAAGGCGCAGCGACGGCATCTTGTCGCGCGAGGACCTCGAAGCACCCCTGCCTGCTGACGACTTGGTGCTGCGCGCCGCGCGTGCGCTGCAGCCTCTGGCGCCGACCGATGCCGGGGCGCACATCGCGATCGCCAAGCGCATCCCGGCTCAGGCCGGAATGGGCGGAGGCTCTTCCGACGCGGCCACCTGCCTGCTGGCGCTCAACCGGCTGTGGGACTTGAACTTGCCCCTGTCCCGCCTGGAAGCCATTGGCCTGACGCTCGGAGCCGACGTGCCCTTCTTCCTGCACGGCCAAAACGCATGGGTGGAAGGAATCGGTGAGAAAATCACGCCCGTTCAATTGCCGCAGACCCAGGTCGTGGTGGTTCGCCCCAATCAAGGCATCGACACAAGATCAATTTTTGTTGCGGACGACCTTGAGAGGAACACAACACGTGCTACAATCTCTGGCTTTGCTGCATGTTGCAAACAAGACGAACATGAACTGTTCGATTTTGGGAGAAACGACTTGCAGCCGGTTGCCCAAAGGCTCTGCCCCGAGGTTTCCCAAGCCATCGATTGGCTGGGCGCCAAAGGTCTCAAGGCCCGGATGACTGGTTCAGGCAGCGCAGTCTTTGCACCCTTGGTGCCAAGCGCGCGGGCAGCAAATCTGCAGGAAGCAGACCTGTCCGATGCGCCGAAAGGCTGGGCAGTCCGCCAGTGCAGGAACATGTCGGTTCATCCCCTGGCCGGGTGGGCAGACAGCGACAATTCATAGGTCGGCGATTTCGCTCTTCGAGCGGTATCGACGTCCCGTGTAGGGGAGTCGCCAAGTTGGTTAAGGCACCGGATTTTGATTCCGGCATTCGAGGGTTCGAGTCCTTCCTCCCCTGCCAGATAAACTAGTCTCGACGCAAGTGCGGCCCCCTGGGGCCACCAGGCCCCATCTTCGCAACGCCGGAACTCGCAATGCAGGCTTCGCATCCTGATTTCATGGTTTTTACCGGCAACGCCAATCCAGGCCTTGCCTCTGACATTGCCCAGAATCTGGGCACCACGGTAGGCGCCGCGCGTGTTGGTCGCTTCTCCGACGGCGAAGTGACCGTCGAGATCAACCAGAACGTGCGAGCGCGCGACGTGTTCGTGGTGCAGTCCACCTGCGCCCCGACCAACGAAAACCTGATGGAACTGCTTATCATGGTCGACGCGCTCAAGCGCGCTTCGGCCGAACGAATCAGCGCTGTCATTCCCTATTTCGGCTATGCCCGCCAAGACCGCCGTCCGCGCAGTTCGCGCGTGCCGATCTCGGCCAAGGTCGTGGCCAACCTGTTGCAGACGGTGGGCGTGAGCCGGGTCCTGACCATGGACCTGCACGCCGATCAGATCCAGGGCTTCTTCGACATTCCGGTCGACAACATCTATGCGTCGCCGGTGCTGCTGGGCGACCTGCGCGCCAAGAACTACGAAGACCTGATCGTCGTTTCGCCCGATGTGGGCGGCGTGGTGCGTGCCCGGGCCCTGGCCAAGCAGCTCAACACCGACCTGGCCATCATCGACAAGCGTCGCCCCAAGGCGAACGTGAGCGAAGTGATGAACGTCATCGGCGAGATCGACGGCCGCAACTGCGTGATCATGGACGACATGATCGACACCGCAGGCACGCTGGTGAAAGCCGCCGAGGTGCTCAAGGAGCGCGGCGCCAAGAAGGTCTATGCGTATTGCACGCACCCCATCTTCTCCGGCCCGGCCATCGAGCGCATCACCCAGTCGGCCCTCGACGAAGTGGTGGTGACGAACACCATTCCGCTGTCCGAAGGCGCCACCGCCTGCGGCAAGATCCGCCAGCTGTCCGTGGCGCCGCTGATCGCCGAGACGATCCAGCGCATCGCCAAGGGTGAGTCGGTCATGAGCCTTTTCTCGGAGCAGGACAACCTCTTCTAAGCAAGAGAGCCAGCTCCAAACCGCGGGCTTGCCGTCGTGCAGGCCCTTTTTGTAGTCGACGTCGCACTGGTCGCGGTCGGCGTCTTTAGGAGTCAGTCATGAAATTCGTCGCTTTTGAGCGCGCCAAGCAGGGTACGGGTGCGAGCCGCCGTCTGCGCACCTCGGGCAAGACGCCCGGCATCGTCTACGGTGGCGAAGGCCAGCCGCAACTGATCGAGATCGATCACAACGCCCTCTGGCACGCCCTGAAGAAGGAAGCGTTCCACTCCTCCATCCTCGAGATGGAAGTGGCCGGCGCCGTCAGCAAGGTTCTGCTGCGTGACGTGCAATACCACCCCTTCAAGCAGATGGTCCAGCACGTGGACTTCCAGCGTGTCGACGCACGCACCCGCATCACGGCCAAGGTGCCGGTGCACTTCAAGGGCGAGGAAGAGTCCGAGGCCGTCAAGCTGCACCACAACCTGGTCAACCACGTGATGACCGAAATCGAACTGAACGTGCTGCCGGCTGACCTGCCCGAGTTCATCGAGGTCGACCTGTCCACGCTGACGAACGGTGCCACCATCCACGTGAACGACCTGAAGCTGCCCAAGGGCGCGAAGTACGTGAGCCACGGCAAGGTCAACCCTGTGGTTGTCTCCGCCGTCGCACCGCGCATCGAGGAAGAAGCCGCTCCGGCCGAAGCCGCCCCCGCTGCCGCTGCCGACGCGAAGCCGGCCAAGGGCAAGAAGTAATTCTCTTCACTGCGCCTGCCTGCAAACGGCCCGCCTCGGCGGGCCGTTTTCATTGGAGCGGGCGAGATAATCCGCAACCATGATCAAGCTGTTCGTCGGACTGGGCAATCCGGGCCCGGAATACGAAGCCACGCGCCACAACGCGGGCTTCTGGTGGATTGACGCGCTGGCGCGCGACTGCAAGACGTCGCTGGTACCGGATCGCAGCTACCACGGCCTGGTGGCGCGTACTCAGATCGGCGGCGAAACCGTCTGGCTGCTGGAGCCCCAGACATTCATGAACCTGTCGGGCAAGTCCGTGTCGGCATTGGCGCGCTTCTTCAAGATCGCGCCCGAGGAAATCCTGGTCGTGCATGACGAACTCGACATCGTGCCCGGGCAGGCCAAGCTCAAGTTCGGCGGCAGCCACGCGGGCCACAACGGTTTGCGCGATATCCACGCTCAACTGGGCACGGGCGACTACTGGCGCCTGCGCCTGGGCATCGGCCACCCCGGCGCCAAGTCGGAAGTGGTGAGTTGGGTGCTGAAGAAACCGCTGCGCGAACACCGCGAGGCCATCGACGAAGCCATCGACCGCTCGCTACGCGCCGTGCCTCTGCTCGTCGACGGCGAAATGGACAAGGCCACCGTGCAAATTCACACCAGCAAGCCGCCGCGGCCCAAGCCTCCGAGAAAGCCTGCTCCAGACGACGCGCCGACCACCCCACAATAGGGGACATGCGCGGCACCGCTCGGCTGCCCGCATGCACAAGAAAACAAAGGGAGGAACTTCATGGACCAGCCGTCTCGCGGCTGGCCAGCGCGAGCATTCGCGCCGGCCATCGCCACATTGATCTGCATTGCCAGCCCCATCGCTCAAGCTGCCATCTGGCGCTGCGGCAACAGTTATTCCGACATACCGTGTCCGGACGCTGTCCGCATCGACCCCAGCGGAACGGCGCCCAGCGCCGAGCAAAAGCGCGAGGCCGACGAGGCCACACGCAAGAACGAGGCAGCGGCGCAACGCATGGAGCGCGAGCGTCTGCGCCTGGAAGCCGCAACAGTTGGCCGGGGCGCGACGATCATCGGCGAGGCGCCGAAGCCACCTTCAAGCCATAAGCACGAACTCAAGACGCTGGGTGCCGCGCCCATGAAAAAGTCAGGCAAGGCGCGCAGCCGGCCCGGCACTGAAGACTTCGTTGCAACGGCCGAGACGGCCGAAAGCAAGTCCGGCAAGTCCAGCAAGAAAAAGTCCAAGGCGAAGACGGAAGATTGATCGTCGGGCAACGCCGATCAGCCCTGGGACGGCAATGACGTCGCAGCGCCGGCGTCTGCCCGGCTGCCGGTCAGGCGATCGAACTTCTGCCACAGGGTCTCGCGCGTCTCGACGTGCTGCGGATTGACCGGAATGCAGGCAACGGGGCAGATCTGCACGCACTGCGGCTCGTCGAAGTGGCCCACGCATTCGGTGCACTTGTGCGGGTCGATCTCGTAGATCGACTCGCCCATCGAAATTGCATCGTTGGGGCACTCGGGTTCGCACACGTCGCAGTTGATGCACTCGTCGGTGATCATGAGGGCCATCTCGCGATTATCCCCGCCCGAGCGGTGGCGTGTACGAGGGGCAACCGAAAGGCCCGCCCCACCGGGTGCAATCCCCGGGCATGCTTGTTGCACGCCTCGGTTATGCTGCGCCCCGCCCTATGAGTCTGTTCCTGTTCAAGCGCATCCTCACGCTGGTTGCCACGCTCATTGCCACATCGGTCATCGTCTTCCTGGTGCTTGAGATCCTGCCCGGCAACGCCGCGCAGATGCTCATGGGGGCCGATGCTTCCCCAGATGCCGTCGCCGCACTGGCGACGAAGCTTGGGTTGGACCAGCCCGCCTGGACACGCTATTGGCACTGGGTCGCTGGTCTCCTGACCGGAGACCTGGGCAACAGCTATGCGTATGGCTCGCCCGTTTCCGAATTGGTGCTCGAACGCCTGTCGCTGACCATTCCTCTGGCCGTGATGGCGATGGGCCTGACCACGGTGCTGGCGCTGATCGTGGGCGTCACGGCGGCGGCGCGTCACAACAAGCTGGGTGATGTCGGACTCATGGGCCTGGCGCAGGTGGGCGTCGCGATTCCCAATTTCTGGTTCGCGATCCTGCTGATCCTGCTGTTCTCGGTGAAGCTGCAATGGTTCTCCGCAGGCGGCTTCGACGGGTGGGGTGAAGGTGTGGGCGCCGGGATCAAGGCGCTGCTGCTGCCCGCGCTGTCACTGGCTGTGGTGCAGGCGGCGATCCTGGCGCGCATCACGCGTTCGGCCGTGCTCGAAGTGATGCGCGAAGACTTTGTCCGCACCGCCCGTGCCAAGGGCGTGTCCCAACGCGCCGTGCTGTGGGGCCATGTGCTGCGCAACGCCATGATCCCGGTGGTCACGGTGATGGGCTTGCAGTTTTCCGAGCTGCTGGCCGGCACCATCGTGGTCGAGAACGTGTTCTCGCTGCCCGGCCTGGGCAAGCTCATCTTCCAATCGATTTCCAACCGCGACCTGATCGTGGTGCGCAACTGCGTGATGCTGCTGGCGGCGATGGTGGTCATCGTGAACTTCATCGTCGATGTGCTCTATGCGGCGATCGATCCTCGTCTGAAAGCCAGCGATCTATGAGCAGCGTGTTGCCTAACGGCTCGCAGGCCGCGCCGCTCATGGCCGCGCCTGGCTTCTGGCGGCGTGCCCTGCGCCATCGCAGTTTCGTGATCGGCGGCGTGCTCACGCTGCTGCTGATTCTGGCTGGCGCGTTGTCCTATGTGTGGACACCCTGGTCGCCCTACGAGATGGACATCGCCTCCAAGTTGCAGCCGCCCAGTGCTTCGCATTGGCTCGGCACCGACGTGTACGGGCGCGATGTGGTTTCGCTGCTGCTGGTGGGCGCACGCGCTTCGATCCTGGTGGGCGTCATTGCCGTCGGGATCGGGCTGGTCGTCGGCACAGCGCTCGGGCTGCTGGCATCGGCCCGGCGAGGCTGGGTCGAGGAAGGCATCATGCGCCTGACCGATTTCTCCCTGGCGTTCCCAGCCATTCTGTCGGCGATCATGATGACCGCGGTGTTCGGGCCCGGCATCGTCAACGCGATCATCGCGATCGGCATCTACAACATCCCCACCTTTGCGCGCATCACGCGGGCATCGGCAAACGCGGTCTGGGCCCGCGAGTACGTCGCCGCGGCGCGCGCCTGCGGCAAGGGTGCCTTCGCCATCACCATGCAGCACGTGCTGCCCAACATCTCGGCCGTGCTGATCGTGCAAAGCACCATCCGCTTCGCGATCGCCATCCTGGCGGAAGCCGCGTTGTCGTACCTGGGCCTGGGCACGCAGCCTCCGCAGCCCTCCTGGGGTCGCATGCTCGCCGAGGCACAGACGATGATGTGGCAGGCGCCTCTTCTTGCCGTCTTTCCTGGCGTGGCGATCGGCCTCGCCGTGCTGGGTCTGAATCTCCTTGGCGACGGCTTGCGCGACCTGCTCGACCCACGCCTGGCCAGGGAACGCTGATCTCTTCCGGACACCACCTCCACCGCATGCCTTTGCTCGAAGTCGACGATCTTCACGTTGCCCTGCGAACACCACGCGGCCCGGCCGAAGCGGTGCGCGGCATCGGCTTCACGCTCGAACGCGGCGAGACGCTGGGCATCGTGGGCGAATCCGGCTGCGGCAAGTCGATCACGGTGCAATCGCTGATGGGCCTGTTGCCGTCCAGTGCCAAGGTGAGCGGAAGCATTCGGTTCGACGGCCGCGAACTGGTGGGCTTGCCCGAGCGCGAAATGTGCAAGATCCGAGGCGACCGGATCGGCATGATCTTCCAGGAGCCGATGACGGCGCTGAACCCGGTGCACACGATCGCACGCCAAGTGGGCGAGCCCTTGCGTCTGCATCGCGGGCTTTCGGCCCAGGCCGCGCGCCAGGAGGCACTGCGGCTGCTCGAGCGCGTCGGCATCCCGGATGCAGCATCGCGCCTCGACGCCTATCCGCACCAGTTTTCCGGCGGGCAGCGCCAGCGCATCGGCATCGCGATGGCCTTGGCCTGCGGCCCCGACCTGCTGATCGCCGACGAGCCCACCACGGCGCTGGATGTGACGATCCAGAAGCAGGTGCTCGACCTGATCCGCGACCTCGTGGCCGAACGCGGCATGTCGCTGATCCTCATCTCGCACGACCTGGGCGTGATCGCGCAGACCGTTTCGCGCATGCTCGTGATGTATGGCGGCAGCATCGTCGAAAGCGGCGCGACGGGCGATGTGTTTGCACGCCGTGCGCATCCGTACACGCAAGGGCTGTTTGCCGCACGGCCCGCGCTGGGCGCGCCGCGCGGCCTTCGTCTTGCGACCATCCCCGGCAGCGTGCCCGAGCTGGTGGATCTTCCCGCCGGCTGCCCCTTTGCGGGGCGCTGCGCCTTCACCATCGACGCGTGCCACGCCGTCCGCCCGCCGGCCGAAATGGTGGGCGTGGACCATGCGGTGCGATGCATCCGGCTCGATGCCGTGGAAGCCGCGCAAGCATCGACACACACTGGCGCCGAGGTCGTCCGATGAGCAGCGCGCAGCCACATGTGCCGCTGCTCGAAGTGCAGGACCTGGTGCGCCACTACACGCTGCCGCGCGAAAGCCTGTTCGCGCCCGCACCGAAGGTACAGGCGCTCAATGGCGTGAGCTTTTCGCTCGAAGCCGGACGCAGCCTCGGCATCGTGGGCGAATCCGGCTCCGGAAAGTCCACCATCGCACGACTGGTCATGGCGCTGGATCGGCCCACCTCCGGCAGCGTCCGACTGATGGGGCGGGACCTGCACCGCTTGCCGCGCGATCAGCTGCAAGCGGCACGGCGCGACATCCAGATGGTGTTCCAGGACCCGTACGGCTCGCTCGACCCGCGCCAGACCGTGGAGCGCATCGTTGCAGAACCTCTGGCGGCGCTGTCGCAGAGCACGCGCGCGCAGCAGCGCGAACGCGCCGCCGAATCGTTGGCCGCCGTGGGCCTGCGCAGCAGCGACCTGCACAAGTACCCGCATGAGTTCTCGGGCGGGCAGCGCCAGCGCATTGCCATTGCCCGAGCGCTCATCACCAGGCCCAGCCTGATCGTGGCCGACGAGCCCGTGAGCGCGCTCGACGTCTCGGTGCAGGCCCAGGTGCTCAACCTGATGCAGGACCTGCAGCAGCAGTTCGGCATCAGCTACTTGCTCATCAGCCACGACCTGGCCGTGGTCAACCACCTGTGCGACGACGTGTGCGTGCTGCATCGGGGCCTGGTGGTCGAGCGAGGCGCGCCCGGCGACCTGTTCGCCCATGCGGAGCACCCGTACACGCAGGCCTTGCTGGCGGCCGTGCCGCGCGCCGAACCTCCGTCGGTTCGCAAGATGTTGTAACTTTCGCCCAACCCCACTCGACGATTCTGGAGTCCATGACATGTTGAAACGCCGTACCCTCCTTGCTTCCGCCGCCATCGGCGCCTTGCCCCTGACGGCCGTCCCGGCCTTCGCGCAATCCGACAAGAGCTCGATGGTGCTGGGCATGACGCTGGAGCCGCCAGGGCTGGACCCGACCGCCAACGCAGCAGCCGCAATCGGCGAGGTCGTGCTCTACAACGTGCTGGAGACGCTGACCAAGATCCATGCCGACGGCAAGGTCACGCCGCTCCTGGCCGAAAGCTGGGAAGTCTCGCCAGACCTGAAGACCTACACCTTCAAGCTGCGCCGCGGCGTCAAATTCCAGAACGGCGAGCCGTTCAACGCCCAGGCGGTCAAGTTCTCGTTCGACCGCGCTGGCGGCGAGAAGAGCACCAACAAGGACAAGCGCACCTACGCCAAGCTGAGCACGCAGGTCGCCGACGACTACACGGTCGTGCTGATCAACAAGGAGATCGACCCCAATCTGCCCTTCCTGCTGGGCCAACCCACCGCCGTGATCGTCGAGCCCAAGAGCGTCGACACCAACGCCACGCAACCGGTGGGCACCGGCCCCTACAAGCTGCAGAACTGGGTCAAGGGCTCCTCGCTCGTGCTCACGGCCTGGGACGGGTTTCGCAATCCGTCGTCGATCAAGCTCAAGCGGGTCACCTTCCGCTTCATCTCCGACTCGGCCGCGCAGGCGTCCGCGCTGCTGGCCGGCGACGTCGACGCCTTCCCGCGCTTCACCACGCGTGCAGTACCGCAGTTCCAGAACAACCCGCGCTACCAGGTGATCCTGGGCGGCTCGCGCGCCAAGACCATCATGTCCATCAACAACAGGAAGAAGCCGCTGGACGACGTGCGCGTGCGCCGCGCGATTGCGGCAGCCATCGACCGCAAGGCCGTGATTGCCGGGGCAGCCGATGGCTTCGGCGTTCCCATCGGCAGCCACTACGTGCCAGATGCGGCCGGCTATGTGGACACCACCGGCATCAACCCCTTCGACCCCGAAAAGGCCAAGAAGCTCCTTGCCGAGGCCGGCGTGAAGACGCCGCTGGAGCTGACCATGACGCTGCCGCCCCCGCCCTATGCGCGCCAGGGTGGCGAAGTGATTGCAGCCATGCTCGCCAAGGTGGGCATCGTGGTGAAGCTGCAGAACGTCGAGTGGGCGCAGTGGCTGAGCGGCACCTATGGCGGCGCGCACAACTACGACCTGACCATCGTCTCGCACGTCGAGCCCTTCGACCTCGACAACTACACCAAGCCCGACTACTACTGGGGCTACGACAGCAAGGCCTTCCGCGACCTGTACGACAAGATCATGACCACCGCCAACGAGGCCGAGCGCAACAAGCTGCTGGGCGACGCGCAGCGCATGATCGCCACCGACTCGGTCAACGCCTTCCTCTACCAGCCGCAGTTCCCGACCGTGGCCAAGAAGGGCGTCAAGGGCCTGTGGACCGCGATGCCGATCTTCTGCAACGACCTGTCCTCGATGAGCTGGTGAGCGCGACGTGCATGAATTGAGTGCAACCGAGCTGGTCGCGGCCTATGGCCAGCGCCGGCTGTCGCCGGTCGAAGTGACCCAGGCCGTGCTCGACCACATCGAGCAATGGGAACCCCAACTGCAGGCCACCTGGCTGCTGCGGCCCGAGCAGGCGCTGGCGCAGGCACGCGATGCCGAGGCCCGCTGGCAGCGCGGCGAGCCGCTCGGGCCGCTCGATGGCGTGCCCTTGTCCATCAAGGAGAACATCGCGACGCGGGGCGACCCGCTGCCTGCGGGCACGGCGGCGGTCGACCTGCAGCCGGCCGCGGCCGATGCGCCGCCAGCGGCGCGCGTGAAGGAAAGCGGCGCGGTCGTGTTGTGCAAGACCACCATGCCGGACTACGGCATGTTGTCGTCCGGGTTGTCGAGCTTTCACAAGCTGGCCCGCAATCCCTGGGACTTGACGCGGACGCCCGGCGGTTCGAGCGCCGGTGCGGGCGCTGCAACGGCGGCAGGCTACGGCCCGCTGCACCTGGGCACGGACATCGGCGGCTCGTTGCGCCTGCCTGCCAGCTGGTGCGGCGTGTTCACGCTCAAGCCCAGCCTGGGCCGCATTCCGATCGACCCGCCCTACATGGGGCGCGCCGCCGGCCCGATGACGCGCACCGTCGCCGATTCGGCGTTGGCCATGCAGGTGTTGTCGCGGCCCGATGCACGGGACAGCATGAGCCTGCCCGCGCAGGACATCGACTGGGCCAGCGTCGCCAGCGTCGGCCCCGAACATCTGCGCGGCGTGCGCTTTGGGCTTCTGCTCGATGCCGGCTGCGGCCTGGCCGTCGAGCCCGTGGTGCGTGCCGCCGTCGAGCGCGCCGCCCGCCAGCTCGAAGAGGCCGGCGCCATCGTCGAGCCGATGCTGCCCTTCATGTCGCAGGCCATGCTCGACGGCATGGACCACTTCTGGCGCATGCGTTCGCTGATCGACATGCGCGCCTTGCGGCCCGAGCAGCGCGCCAAGGTGCTGCCCTACATCCGCCAGTGGGCCGAGAGCGCAGCGGAGTTCAGCGGCGAGCATGTGTTCCGCGGCTTCAGCCAGTTCCATGCGACGCGCGTCGCCGCCGTGTCGGCCTGCGCCCGGTTCGACTATGTGCTCTCGCCGGTGTCGCCGAACATGCCGGCGCCCGCGGACTGGCCTTCGCCCACCAACGACCCGCTGCGGCCGCTGGAGCACATCGGCTTTACCGTGCCGTTCAACATGTCGGAGCAGCCTGCTGCGTCCATCAACTGCGGCTACGACAAGGGCGGCCTGCCCATCGGCCTTCAGATCGCGGGCAAGCGCTTCGACGATCTGGGCGTGCTGAAGGTGTCGCGCGCCTACGAACAGGTGCGCGGCGAGCAGGCGCCCTGGCCGCAGCCGCCGCGCGGCTGAGCGGCGTCCGTCGTCGGCGTGGCGGCGGGTCCTCTCAGATCACCCGCGCTTGCGCAAGCGTCGACAGCTGAGCCTCGTCCAGGCCCAGCGCGCGGTACACCTCTTCGTTGTGCTGCCCGGTGCGCGGGCCGGTGCCGGCAGGACGAACGCCTTCGCGTCCCACGAAGCGGGGCACGGGCGCAGGTGCCGGCACGTTGCCGAACTGCTCGTCGGGCAGGTCGATGAAGGCGCCGCGCGCCTGCATGTGCGGATCGGCCTGCAGGTCGACGATCGAATACACCTTGCTGTAGGGAACCTCCTCGCGGTCCAGGCGCTGAGCCAACTCGGCGAAAGGCATCGAGACACACCAGTCGGCAATGATCCGATCCAGCGCTTCCAGATGGGCCAGGCGCGCAGCGTTGTCCGAGAAGCGGGGGTCGGTAAGAAGGTCTTCGCGGCCGATCGCACGGCAGATGCGCGCGAAGATCGGTGCGCCGGTGCCGACCAGGGTGATCCACACGCCGTCTGCCGAGCGAAACACGTTGGACGGCGCCGTGTAGGTCGCGCGAGAGCCGGTGCGTTCGCGCACCACGCCGCCGATGCGGTGTTCGGCGGCCAGCGGATCGAGCAGTCGCGACATCGCCTCCGTGGCCGACAGGTCGATCTCCACCCCCTTTTGACGATCGTGGGGCAAGGCGTTGCGCTCGGCCAGCGCGGTCGCGATGGCGAACGCGCCGAACAGCCCGGCGACCACGTCGCCCAGCGGATAGTTCATGTGCTGCGGCGGGCCGCTCGCCTCGCCGGTCAGGTGCGTGAAGCCGCTCATCGCCTCGAAGATGCGCGCGAAGCCGGGGCGCCGCGCATACGGCCCCGTCTGGCCGAAGCCCGTCAGGCGCAGCACGATCAGGCGCGGATTGGCTTCGTGCAATGTGGCGATGTCCAGGCCCCAGCCGTCGAGCGTGCCGGTGCGGAAGTTCTCCACCAGCACATCGAAGCCGGCGATCAGCTTGAGGAACAGTGCGCGGCCCTCGGGCTTGCGCACGTCCAGCGAAATGCCCTTCTTGCCGCGGTTGGCCGTCTTCCAGAACAGCGGGTGGCCCTCATGGACCGGCGTCAGTCCGCGCAAGGGGTCACCCCCGCCCGGCAGTTCCAGCTTGACCACCTCGGCACCCATGTCGCCGCACAGCGTGGCCGAAAACGGCGCCGCCAGCACGGTCGCCATGTCGAGAATACGCACCCCGTGCAGGGGTGCCTGGGCTGTCGTGGCGTTCATCAATTGCTCTTGAGGTCCACGCGCTTGAGCACCGGGTCCCAAGCCTGGCGATCGGCAGCGACGCGCTTGGCATAGGCCGCCGGCGACGGATCCTGCGGCGAGGCGCCCAGCTTGGCGAGCTTGTCCTTCAGCGCCGACGACTTCATCGCCTTGGTCAAGGCAGCGCGCAATGCGCTCATCACATCGTCGGGCGTCGCCTTGGGAGCCACGATGCCCATCCACAGGCCGCTGTCCAGGCCCTTGAGGCCGAGTTCCGCGAAGGTCGGCACATCCGGCACCGCTGGGGATCGCGTCAGGCCGGTCTGCGCCAGGATGCGGATCTGGCCGCTGCTCATGTAGGGCAGCGTGCCGCCGAGGTTGTTGCACATCACCGGGATGTGCCCTGCGATGACATCGTTCACCGCCGGAGCGTTGCCCTTGTAGGGCACGTGCTGCAGCTTGATGCCCGCCTGCTCGTTGACCATCTCGCACACCAGGTGCGACGGCGTCGCGACGCCTGCCGATCCGAAGGACAGCTGGCCCGGCTTGGCCTTGTCGGCGGCGATCAGGTCAGGAAGCTTCTGGTAGGGCGTCTTGGCATTCACGGCGATCACGTTCGGCAGGTCGGCCACCAGCCCCACCGGGGTGAAGTCGTCCACGGGGTTCCAGCTCAAGCCCTTGTGGACATAGGGCAGGAAGATGTTGGTCAGCCCCGCCATCAGCAGGGTGTAGCCATCGGGCGCGGCCTTTGCCACGACCTCGGAGCCGATCAGGCTGCCAGCACCCGCACGGTTTTCCACGACGATGGGTTGGCCCAGGGCGTTGCCCATCTCGACGGCCACTTCGCGGGCGACGAGGTCGGTGCTGCCGCCGGCCGCGAAGGGCACGACCAGCTTCACCGGCCGGTCCGGATATGCGGCCAGCGCGATCGAGGCGGCCAGGCCCAATGCCAGGCCTGCCGCCAGGCGCGAGAGTGTCTTGTTCAGTGGTTTCATCTTCAGTCTCCAGGTCTAGGTTTCAGGTGCTCTTGAGAAAGCGGCGGCCGAGCGTCGCGCGATGCAGTTCCGACGCGCCGTCGTAGATCCGGAAGGGCCGCAGTTCGCGCAGGATCAATGCGACCGGCGAGTCGTCTTCGGACATGCCCAGCGCGCCGCACAGTTGCGCGGCGCGATCGGCGATTCGGTGGAGTGCCTCCGACACGAACACCTTCGTCATGGCCGACTCGGTCTTCACCGACGTTCCTTCGTCCATGCGGCGGGCGCAGTCCAGGCTCATCAGGCGGCTGGCGTGCAGGTCGATGTGGCAGTCGGCCACCATCGCCTGCACCTGCTGCAGGTCGGCCAGGCGATCCCCGAAGGACGAGCGCTCGCACACATAGGCTTGCGCCGCCTCCAGCGCTCGGCGCGCGCGTCCCATCAGGCGCAGGCAGTGCGACAGGCGTGCCGGCTCCAGTCGCTGCTGGGCATAGGCGAAGCCCTGCCCCACTTCGCCAAGCACGGCATCGCCTTCGACGCGGCAGGCACGGAACCGAAGCTCACCGTGCCCGCCCACCGCATAGGGGTCGATGGCCTTGATGGCGCGCACCAGCGAAAAGCCGGGGTTGTCCGCATCGACGATGAACTGCGTGGGACCATCTTCCGTCTGCGCGAGCACGATGCAGAACGCCGCGCCGATGGCGCCGGTGATGAACCACTTGTGCCCGTCGATGACCCAACCGCTTCCGTCGCGCCGGGCCGTGGTGCGCAGCATGGACGGATCGGAGCCCGCACCGGGCGCCGGCTCCGTCATCGCGAAGCATGAGCGGATGCGCCCCTCCGCCAGCGGAGCCAGGTAGCGTTGCTGCTGCGCGGGCGTGCCCTGGCGCAGCAGGCTGATCATGTTGGGTTGGTCGGGCGCGGCGCAGTTGAGCGCGGCCGGGCCCAGGTAGCTGCGGCCGGCTTCCTCGAAGACGGCGGCACGCTCGACCCAACCCAGGCCAAGCCCGCCCTGCGCCACCGGCATCTGCGGCAGGTACAGGCCCAGTTCCCGGGCGACGGGCCGCAGCCGGGCCAACGCGGCATCCATGGCCTCGGGGTCGTGCACATGCGCGGGCGACTCCATCGGTATGCAGTGCCGATCGACGAAGTCGCGCACATGCGCAACGTTCACGTTGCCTTGCGTCATTTCGCGCCCGCTTCGCGCAGCGCCAGCTTGGCGATGTTGAGCTGGTGGATCTGGCTCGTGCCTTCGTAGAGGCGGAACAGGCGCACATCGCGGTAGTAGCGCTCGATCGGGCTGAAATTGGCCACGTAGCCCGAGCCGCCGAACATCTGCACCGCGCGGTCGGCCACGCGTCCGCACATTTCCGATGCGAAGTACTTGCACATCGATGCGGTCAGGGCGACGTCTTCGCCTCGATCCCGGGCCCGCGCCGCCTCGAGGATCATCGATCGCGCCGCGAAGATGTCGGTGCGGCTGTCGGCGATCATCGCCTGCACCAGCTGGAACTCGGCGACGGCCTGGCCGAACTGATTGCGCTGCGAAGTGTGTGCAATCGCCAGGTCGAGCATGCGGATCGCCGGTCCCGTGCACAAGGCGGCCAGGTGGAGGCGCTGCTTGTTCAGCACCTTCATCACCGTCTGGAAGCCGGCGCCTTCGCGCCCGCCGATCAGTTGGTTTTCGTGCACGCGGCAGTCGTTGAAGTGAACGTCCGAAACGAACGAGCCCGCCTGGCCCATCATCCGGTACGGGTCGCCGGTCGTGAGCCCAGGGCCGCGCTCCACCAGGAAGGCCGAGACGCCCTTGCTGCCCTTTGATCCCTCTTCCGTGCGGGCGATGACGGTGAACACGTCGGCCACCGGTGCGTTGGTGATGAAGCGCTTGCTGCCGTTCAGCACGAAGTGGTCGCCATCGCGTCTGGCGGTGGTCTGCACGTTGCTCGCCTCGGAGCCGGCCTGCACTTCCGTCAGCGCAAGACAGCCCGTCAGTTCACCGGTCGCCATGCGCGGCAGCCAGCGCTGCTTCTGCGCTTCGGTGCCGTCGGCCACCAGTGCCTCCGAACCGATGCCGGTGTTGGTGCCCACCCGGGCGCGCAGGGCCACGGACGACTGCGACAGCTCCATGGCGCAAAGCACCAGTTCTTCGGTGGTGAGCCCCAGGCCGCCGTAAGCCTCGGGAATGCTCCATCCGAAGTAGCCCTTGCGGCGAAGCTCATCCACCAGCTCCGGCGGAATGTCGTTCTCGCGGCCGACCTGATCTTCCAGCGGATGCCAGCGCTCGCGGACGAATTGGCGAATGTCGGCCAGCAGGGCCTGGAGTTGTGCGTTGTCTCGAATCATGGTGGGCGGACTGTATGAAGGAGGTTCACAATCGCCGGCACGGTGTTTCAAATATTGAAATCACGATTCAATCCATGGCGCGTCCCACCCAGAATCGCTCGCAGGCCTACTCACCCATTCAGAACATGAAGGATCACGAGGATCTGCGCCGCATTCGAGAAGACGACCCCTACTTCGCCGGTACGCTGGCCAAGGGCCTGCTCATCCTGCAGAGCTTCGTGGGCGATCCGCGCCCGCATGCCAACAGCGAATTCGCGGCCAAGCTGGGGCTGTCGCGCCCCACCGTCTCGCGCCTTTGCCGCACGCTGCTGACCATGGGCTTCCTGGATCACGACGAGCGGCTCGACCGCTACTTCATCGGCCCGGCCGCCGTCGCCTTGGGCTACCCCTATGCCATCAATACGCCGATGCTCGGCATGGTCCGGCCGGCCATGCAGCAACTGGCCGACCGCATCGAAGGCGCCGTGTCGGTGGGCGTGACGATGGATCTGGACGTGGTCTATCTGGAAACCTGCAGCCATGAGGACGGAACGCTCAAGCGCCCCGGCGTGGGCGCCGTGCGCAGCATCCTGGAAACCGCGATGGGGCGCGCCTGGCTGGCGCAGCTGCCAGCCGCCGAGCGGCAGCAGTTCCTGGAGAGAGCGCAGCGCGAGCGGCCCGACGAGTTCGAGCGCTGCAGCGAGGGGATGCGCGAAAGCCTCGCCCACCACACAGAGCGCGGCTTCGCGATCAACTGGGGCGATGCCGGCTTCGGCGTGCTTGCCGTCGGCGTGGCATCACGACTCCAGCACGGTCCGCGCAGGCTGCTGTTCAACTGCGCCGTGCCTGGTTTTCACTGGAAGCGCTCCGAGATGATCGACAAGATCGGCCCGAGCCTGGTGCAGCTCGTAGGCGCCGCCGATCGGCAGGCGGGGCTGCGCTAGCCGCCTTCGAACGCTGTCTTCAGCTTGGCGATGTCGAGCTTGATCATCGTCATCATCGCGTCCGATGCGCGCTTGGCCTTGGTTCGATCGGGGTCGGCCATCATGTCGACGATGACGGTCGGCGTGATCTGCCATGCGACGCCATAGCGATCGCGCAGCCAGCCGCAGGCTTCGGTCTTGCCGCCGCCGGCCAACAAGGCATCCCAGTAGCGGTCGATCTCTTCCTGCGTCTCGCAGTTCACGACCATCGAGATTGCGTGATTGAACGACTCGTCGTACGCGGCAGACATGGCGGTGAACGACTGCCCGAAGAGCACGAAGTCGACCACCTTCACCGAGCCGGCGGGGCCGCTGGGCGAATCGCTCGGCATGGTCACGACGCGCCCGATGTGCGAGTCCGGAAAGATGGAGACGTAGAACTTCGCGGCTTCTTCAGCGTCTTTGGCATACCAAAAAAACGGAGTGATCTTCTGCATGGGCGACTCCTTTGGCTTGGAGGTGGACATCGAATCTCCAACCCTCGAGCGTGCCACTGATTCGCCCCGAGCGCACCTGCTGCCGCGCGCCATGCCCGGGCGCTGGTTGTCGCGTCAGGCCAGCGCAGCAGCCTGCGGTTGCTCGGCGATCTCGTCGGTGACGATGTCGAAGCGCTCCAGCTTGCTGTTGCCAAAGAACATGGTGATCGGCACGTCGGCAGCATCGCGCCCGTGGGCAACCGGAATCCGTCCGATGCGGGGCGTGTTGTGGCGCGCGTCGAAGGTGTACCAGCGATCGCCCAGGTAGACCTCGAACCAGGCGCTGTAGTCCATCGGATAGGGCGCGATCGGGACGCCGATGTCGCCCAGGTAGCCCGTCACGTAGCGAGCCGGGATGTTCATGCACCGGCACAGGGCCACGGCCAGGTGGGTGAAATCGCGGCACACGCCTGTGCGCTCGCGGAAGCCATCCACCGCGGTGCGGGTGCTGCGCGCATTCTGGTAGCTGAAGCTCAGGTGGCCGTGGACGAAATCGCAGATCGCCTGCACGCGAGCCCAGCCAGCCGGCACATTTCCGAACTGCTGCCATGCGAAGGCCAGCAACTCGCTGTCCACCTCGCAATAGCGGCTGGGCAGGAGGTATTGCAAGGTGTTGGTTGGAAGCTGATCGAGCGGGCACTGCTGCGCGTCGGCGGCGACCACGTCATGAAGACCTGAATCGCGAATGACCGCCTGGCTGCGCAACCTGATGCGCCCGATGCCGGGGGGAACCTGCACACGTGCGCACTTGTTGTCGAAGCCGTCCCGGTAATGGTCGACCGAGAGCCCCGGCGTGATGCTCAGGTGCTCGCCATCGACAAGGTCGTGGGCGCGGGTGGGATGCACCTGCACCAAAAAGACCAGCGCACTGGGGGCAGTGCTGGCTTCAAGCGCAAGTTCGATGTCGTAGCCGATTTTGATCAACATGGTGGCCCAAGCATGCGCGCGGCCCGGCCACCGCGACATGGCCGCTCAGCCCGGATTCACGTAGTCCATTGCCGATGCACTTGTGTACTTGGCGGGCGCTTTAATGCACCAACCAGGCGCGCAGTGCGTCGTTGACCGCTTCAGGCTGCTCCAGGGTGCTCAGGTGCCCGCTGTCCGCGAAGACCACCAGTTGCGCACCAGGCACCCGTCGCGACATCTCTTCATGCACGGCCGGCGGCGTGAGCACATCCTGCGCGCCGCACGCGACAAGGGTGGGGCAGGTGATGCTCGCCAACGCCTCGCGCTGGTCGGGCCGACCGATGATGGCGTTTTCCTGGCGGATGAACGCCTTGGGCCCCACGTTGCGCGCCATGGTGCGCACGAGGGCGGCCAGCCGATCGTGATCGCGCGCCTGCGGCCACACCAGGCGCGGCAACAGCAGTTCGGCCACCGCCTGCATGCCCTCGACCGGCGCCAGGCGCATCAGGTCGTGCCGTTGGGCGGTGGCGGCCTCGGAGTCGGCTACGGCGTTGGTGTCGAGCAGCGCCAGTCGCTGCACACGCTCGGGCGCAAGATGGCACACGCGCTGGGCCACGTAACCGCCCATCGACAAGCCTGCGAGCGCAAAGCGCTCGAACGGACATTGCTCCAGCAGATGACGGGCCATGCCGTCGACCGTGTCCTGCCGAGTCGCATCCGCCACCCAGCAGTCGGCCACGTCGGCCAGGCCCTGCACCTGGGGCGACCACAGCAGCGCGTCGCAAAGAAGACCGGGAACGAGGACCAGGGGTTGGAGCGTGGGCGAAGTCATGCCGCGCAGTATGGCGGCAGAATGCCTGCATGCACCAGGACAGCCTCGGCAATCCCCTCACGCTCGACGATGCCGCGAGTCTCCTCGCGGTCAACGACTTCGTGGAAGGATTCATCGCGAGCGAGGCCCGCGCCGCGAACGTGCTGGCGGCGGCCCAGGACGAAAGCCCCATCGTGCAGGCGTATTGCGCGGCGCTGCACCTGTTCGCCGAGTCGCGCGATGCGGTGCCCAATGCCCTGCCCTATCTGCGCAAGGCGCAGGCAGGCGCGCAGCGGGCCACCGCGCGCGAACGCCGCTTCATCGCCGCGCTGGACGCTTGGGCCCAAGGCGACCTGGCGCTGGCGGTGGCGCTGCACCAGGAGCAGGCACAGGAATTCCCGCGCGACCTGGCATCGCTCAAGCTCGGCCAGTACCACGCATTCAACCTCGGCGACAACCCGGCCATGCTGCGCATGTCGCTCACCGCCCTGCCCGCCGCGGCCGATGTTCCCTATGTGCACGGCATGGCGGCCTTCGGCCACGAGCAGTGCCACCGGCTTCGCGAGGCGCGGGCCTGCGCGCTGCATGCCATCGCCATGTGCCGCAAGGAACCGTGGGCGCACCATGCACTGGCCCATGTGATGCTGACCGAAGGCCAACTCGAAGAGGGCCTGGGGTTTCTGCAGGATGTGAGCGACACGTGGACGGGCCTGAACTCGTTCATGTACACCCACAACTGGTGGCATGCGGCCCTGTTCCTGATCGACCTGGGTCGCGAGGACGAGGCATTGGCCGTCTACGACACCCACGTCTGGGGCGTCGAGAAAGCGTATTCGCAGGACCAGATCGGCGCCGTCTCGCTGCTGGCGCGGCTCGAGCTGGCGGGCCTGCAGGTCGGCGCGCAGCGCTGGGCCGAGCTGGCGGACTGGCTGGCCGTGCGCCAGCAAGACCACGTGTTGCCCTTCCTCGATCTGCAGTACCTCTATGGGCTGGGACGTGCCGGTCGGACCGAGGCCGACGTGCTGCTGGCCAACATCGAGCATTTCGCGCCGCGGGCGCCCGCCTCGCAACGCGACACCTGGGTCCAGGTGTGCGTGCCGGCGGCGCGCGGTCTGCTGGCGCATGCGCGGGGCGATCTGCGCACCGCCATCGACCAGCTTGGCCTGGCATTGCCCAGCCTGTCTCGCATCGGCGGCAGCCACGCGCAGCGCGACCTGTTCGAGCAGATCCACCTCGACGCGTTGGCGCGCGGCGGTAATCCGCGGGAACTCGGCGCGGCGCAATCGCTGTTGCAGCAGCGGCTCAATGCGCAGCCGATGTCGCGCCGGCTCGCGCGCCAGGCCGATGCGGCCTATGCGACGTTGGGCTTGCCCGCCTCGGGCGGCGCCACGTAGCGCTTCTGGTCGTACACCGGCTGCGGCGGCATGTCCGCCAGGTGCAGCGTGTCAGCCCAGGCGATCACCTCGATCCTGGCCGGGTCATCCGCATCCGGCAGCCGTATGCGGTTGAAGCCGGCGTTGGGGATGTCGCTCTGGCGCGGGCCGCCAAGGCCAAGCCCGCGCGCCGTGCGCCACACCATGTCGAGCACGCCGCCATGGGTGAACACCAGCACCGTCAGCCCCTGATGCTCGTGGGCGATGGACCGCAGGGCGTCCAGCACGCGCGCATGGAACTGCCGCGGCGATTCGCCCTGCGGCATGGAGAAGTCTTCCTGGAACTTGAGCCAGTCCTCCCAGGCGCGCGGATGCTGCGCCTGGATCTCGTCCGCCCGCATACCCTCGACCGCACCGAAGCTCTGCTCGCGCAGGCTCACCGTCGTCCTTACCGGCAGCGACAGTTGCAGCGCGGTCGGCGCAGCCGTCTGCTGGCATCGCATGAGGTCGCTGCAGACCAGGTGATCCGCAGACTCCTGCGCCATGCGCAGCCCCAGACGCCGGGCCTGCTCGTGGCCGATGTCGTTGAGGGGAACGTCGATGTGGCCCTGAAAGCGCAGTTCGCGATTCCAGTCCGTCTCGCCGTGGCGGATCAGGATCAGGTCGGTGGACATACAGTGGCATCCATTGTCCACTCGCCCGGGGCAGGCCCATGACGAATGCAACTGAATAGTCGGGCATTCGGTCGTCGAATGTGGCTTGCGCGCGCCACGGCGGCGCAGCCGCATGCAGCCTCAGCCTCTAGGAGCGAGCGTCCATCACCAATTGGGTCTGCGTCACGACCGCGCACAGCCGCCCGCCGGCATTGCGGATCGAGGTTTGCCAGACCTGCGTGGTGCGGCCCTTGTGCAGCGCAATCGCTTCGCCGGTGACGGTGCTGCCCACCGGCGCGCCGGCGATGAACTTGGTGCTCGAATCGGTGGTGGTAGTCATCTTGCCGGGCGGCAGGTTGATCACCGTGCCCACCGCGCCGAGCGTGTCGGCGAACGCCATGTACGCGCCGCCATGCAGGATGCCGCCGGCCGTGCAGAGGTCCGGCCGGACATCCAGCGTAGCCACCACGCGGTCGGGCTCCAGCACGGATATCTCCACCCCCATGAGACCGGGGAACAGGGGTTGCAGGCGCTCCTGCATGGCTTTGACGTCGAACATGCCTTGTGGGTCCTTTCGTTGGTACGCGCTGGCTATTGCTTGAGGATGAACTGGTTGCGCAGCAGCACCTGGGCGCCGCGCAGCTTGTCGCGCACCAGGGCGCGCATGGTCCAAGTGCCCGCGGGCTCGTCGGGTCGAGCCTCGAAGGCGATCACCGGCGCACTCATGTAGAGGCTGCGGGCGCCGCCGCTGACCGGTCCGCGCAGGCAGGCCAGATCGCTCTGGCGCAGGACGACCTGGCCATCGGGCCGGGTCAATTCGAGGGCGCAGCCGACGTCGGCCTGCTGTTCGTTCAAGGCCGGATTGCCGACCAGGATCAGCGCGAACAGCTTCTTGCCCCGACTGACCTCGTTGGCCTCGTTAAGGCTGGCGACGCCGTTGGCGGGCTTTTCCCACCTCTCCTTCCAGTCGGCATCGGGCGTGAACAACAGCCACGCGCCGAATCCGTTGCTGCTCTTGCGGTTGTCGGCATCCGGCACCGGACGACCTTGGGCGTCCTTCCAGAAGGTCTGGTCGGCGCCTATGGATGCGGGCGGCGTGGATGACACGGGCGCAGAAGATGCGCCTGGGCCCGCTGGCGCCGGCTTGGCCGACGCTGTGGAATCCGCTGCCTGGCGCTTGGCCGCATCTTGCGCGCAGCCCGCCAGTGCCACGGCGAAGGCCAGCGCACAGGCCTTTGCGATTCGGTTCATGGGCATGTCTCCGGATTCGGGACGCTCCAGCATAGACCAACTCGCGGCCTTATCCGACACGCCAGTGAGCCTTTGTGCGGCAGGCTCACAGGGTTTTGCCCGCCATGCCCACTCCATGAAAAAAACCGCAGCCGTCGACCACGGCGAATTCCAACGCCTCCTGCGGCGCAACATCATGCTGCCGATGATCGGCGGCATCATCGGTGCGATCGTCTTCGTCGCATTGATCGCCTATCTACTGTCGCTGATCGGCTGGGTGGAGCACAGCGACCGCGTGAGCCGCACGTCGGCCGACATCCAGCGCCGCATGGTCGACATGGAGACCGGCATGCGCGGCTACGTGATCAGCGGCGACACGACCTACCTGCAGCCCTACGAAAGCGCGCAGCCGCGCGTCGAGGCCGACCTGGGCACCTTGCGCGGCCTGGTGGCCGACAACAGCGCGCAGCAGGAGCGCGTCGAACGCATCCGCACGCTGAATCAGGCCTGGCAGAAGTTCGCGGCGGAGACCATCGAGCTGCGCCGATCGGGCGGCGATGCCAACAGCAGCGTCTCGCGCGGCCGCGGCAAGCGGTTGACCGACGACGTGCGCGAGGAGTTTGCCGCTTTCGACGACACCGAGCGGAGCCTGCGCAGCCAGCGCAGCGACCAGGCCAATCGCACCGCCATCTTCGTGGTCGGGTTGTTCGTGCTGCTTACCTTGGGCAGCACCGCGCTGCTGGCGATCTTCGGACGACGCCAGCTCATGACGCTGTCGCAGTCCTACGACGCCGCCATGAAGGAACAGCAACTGCAGTCCGAAGCGCTGCAGGAGCAGGCGTGGCTGCGCAGCGCGCAGGCCGAGCTGGTGGTCGATCTGGCAGGTGAACTGTCCGCAACCGAGATCGGGCGCAAGACGCTGGCATTCTTCTCGCGGCGCATGGGCAGCGCGGTCGGCGCCCTGTACGTGCGCGAGCGCGGCGGCATGCTTCGCCGCAGCGCCAGCTATGGCTTCTCCGATGAAGCCGAGGGGCGACCCCAGGTCTTCAGCGCCGACGCCAGCCTGATGGCCCGCGCCGCCGCCGAGCGCCGCCTCGTGATCATCGATCCCATCGAAGCCGACTACCTGCGGGTCAACACGGGCCTGGGCGAGATGGCGCCCAAGGCCGTCGCGCTGCTGCCGGTTTCGCATGAAGGCGTAGTCAACGGCGTGATCGAACTGGGTCTTCCGTCTGCGCCTGCCGCGCGCGACGAATCGCTGATGAAGCTGGTGGAAGGCTCGGTCGGCAGTTCGCTGTCCGCCGCCGTGTATCGGGAAAAGCTGCAGGGCGCCCTGGCCGAGACCCAGCAGCTCAACGAGGAACTGCAGGTGCAGCAGGAAGAGCTGCGCACCGCCAACGAAGAACTCGAAGAGCAGTCCCGCGCGCTGCGCGCGTCGCAGGCCCAACTGGAGAACCAGCAGGCCGAGCTGGAGCAGACCAACACTCAGCTTTCCGAGCGCACCGAAGCGCTCGACCTGCGCAACGCCGCACTGCGCCGCGCGCAGCAGGACCTGGAAGACCGCGCCGCCGAGCTCCAGCGGGCGAGCCGCTACAAGTCGGAGTTCCTGGCCAACATGTCGCACGAGCTGCGCACGCCGCTCAACAGCGCGCTCATCCTGGCCAAGCTGTTGGCCGACAACTCCCCAGGCAACCTGACCGGCGAGCAGATCAAGTACGCGGAGTCCATCTACAGCTCGGGCAACGACCTGCTGACGCTCATCAACGACATCCTGGACATCTCGAAGGTCGAGGCCGGCAAGATGGACCTGACGCTCGAGCCGCTGCCGCTGGAAGCGCTGGCCCAGCGGCTGCAGAGCACCTTCGCGCCGCTGGCAGCCAAGCGCGGCCTGAACTTCCGCATCAACCTGCGTCCGGGCGCGCCCGAGTCGTTGCACACCGACCGCCAGCGCGTCGAACAGGTGCTGCGCAATCTGCTGTCCAACGCCGTCAAGTTCACCGAGCGCGGCGAGGTCTCGCTCACCATCAGCGGCGAAGGTCATGGCGGCGCGCGCTTCGACGTGGCCGATTCCGGCATCGGCATTCCGGCCGAGCAGCAGGAGGTGATCTTCGAAGCCTTCCGCCAGGCCGACGGCACCACCAGCCGGCGCTATGGCGGCACCGGGCTGGGCCTGTCGATCTCGCGCGACCTGACGCACCTGCTCGGCGGCGCCCTGTCGGTGGCCAGCACGCCGGGCCAAGGCAGCACCTTCACGCTCAGCCTGCCGGCGGTCACACCCGATACGGCGCCGCATGTCGTCTCCACGCTGACGCCCCTGCCTGCACCCGCTCCGCGCGCCGCTGCGCCGACAGCGGCCGCCGCTGCGGCAACGGCGGCTGAAGCGGCGCATGGCCAGGTCGGCATCGGGCATGGCATTCGCAACATGCCGACACCGCTGGACTTCGAAGACGACCGCGCGCTGCCGCCCGACGACACGCGACGCGTGCTGGTCATCGAAGACGAGCCGCAGTTCGCCCACATCCTCTACAACCTGGCGCACGAGCGCGGCTATCGCTGCCTGGTCTCGCAGGGCGGCGCCGACGGCATCGAGATGGCGGCGCAGCATCGGCCCGACGCCATCCTGCTGGACATGCGCCTGCCCGACGGGCCCGGTCTGGGCGTGCTGGAGCGCCTCAAGAGCGACCCGCGCACGCGGCACATTCCGGTGCACGTGGTCTCGGCGCTCGACAGTTCCGAGGCGGCCCTGCACATGGGCGCCATCGGCTATGCGCGCAAGCCCATCTCCAGGGAGCAATTGCACGAGGTGTTCAAGCGGCTCGAAGAGAAGCTCACGCAGAAGGTCAAGTCGGTGCTGGTGGTGGAAGACGATCCGCTGCAGCGCGAAGCCGTCATGAAGCTCATCTCGGACGACGACGTGCAGATCACCGCCGTCGAATCCGGCGAAGAAGCGCTCGCGTTGCTGCGCGAACGGGTGTTCGACTGCATGGTGACCGACCTGCGCCTGTCGGACATGCAGGGCAGCGAGCTGCTCAAGCGCATGTCCGTGGAAGAGATCGTCTCGTTCCCGCCGGTGATCGTCTACACCGGCCGCAACCTGACGCGCGACGAGGAGATGGAACTGCTGCGCTACTCGCGCTCGATCATCATCAAGGGCGCGCGTTCGCCCGAGCGCCTGCTCGACGAAGTGACGCTGTTCCTGCACAAGGTGGAAAGCGACCTGTCGAGCGAACGCCAGAGCATGCTGCGCGCAGCGCGCGGGCGCGATCGCGTGTTCGAAGGCCGACGCATCCTGCTGGTGGACGACGACGTGCGCAACATCTTTGCCCTGACCAGCGCGCTGGAGCAGCGCGGCGCGGTGGTGGAGATCGGCCGCAACGGGCGCGAGGCACTGGAAAAGCTCGACCAGATCCCCGACATCGACCTCGTGCTGATGGACGTGATGATGCCGGAGATGGACGGTCTGGAAGCCACCCGCAGGCTGCGCCAGGACCCTCGCTTCACCAAGCTGCCGGTCATCACCGTGACCGCCAAGGCGATGAAGGACGACCAGGAGCAGTGCCTGGCCGCCGGCGCCAGCGACTTCCTGGCCAAGCCGGTGGACCTGGACCGTCTGTTCTCGCTGTTGCGCGTGTGGATGCCGCGCATGGAGCGCCTCTGATGTCGAGGCCGGACCGCTCCCGCGATATCGCCCACGCCGTTCGGCTGGATGCTGCGGCGGCCGAGCTGCGGGGCGGTGCGGCCACGCCGGGCGAAGACGACAAGGGCGTGCTCAGCGCGACCGACATCGAACTGCGCCTGCTGATGGAAGCCATCTTCCTGCGCTACAGCTATGACTTTCGCGACTACACCGGCGCCTCGCAGAAGCGGCGGGTGAACTACGCGCTGGGCCAGCTCGACGTGCCCAGCATTTCGGCACTCCAGGAGCGGGTGCTTCGCGAGCCGGCGATGTTCGCCCGACTCCTGCAATACCTGACCGTGCCGGTGAGCGAGATGTTTCGCGATCCGTCGTACTTCCTGGCGCTGCGCACGCAGGTCGTGCCGCATCTGTACACCTACCCCTCGGTCACGGTGTGGGTGGCTGGCTGCAGCACCGGCGAGGAGGTGTATTCGCTGGCCATCCTGCTGCGCGAAGAGGGCCTGCTGGAGCGCACGCGCATCTACGCCACCGACATCAACCCCGAATCGCTCGCTCAGGCGCGCCAGGGCATCTTTCCGCTCGAATCCGTTCGCCGCTACACCGAGAACTACCAGCGCTCGGGCGGCAAGCGGGCCTTCTCGGACTACTACACGGCCGCGTACGACGCCGCCCGCTTCGACCCCTCGCTGTGCGCCGACGTGATCTTCGCCGACCACAGCCTGGCCACCGACAGCGTCTTCGCCCAGACGCAGTTCATCAGTTGCCGCAACGTGCTCATCTATTTCAATCGCACGCTGCAGGACAGGGCCTTGGGCCTCTTTCACGAATCGCTGTCGCACCGCGGCTTCCTGGGGCTCGGCTCCAAGGAAAGCATCGACTTCTCCAGCAGCGCGGGGCGCTTCGACACACTGGCGCGCAGCGAGAAGATCTACCGGAAGGTCACATGAAGCCGCTCGCCCGGCCGACGAAGGCCCACCGATGAATGCCGTCCTGAATGCGCGCATGCGCGACATCGAACTGGTGGCGATTGGCGCGTCGGCGGGCGGCGTCGATGCGCTGCTGACCTTGCTGCAGGACCTGCCGTCGCCATGGCGCCTGCCGGTGGTGGTCGTCCTGCACCTGCCCGAGGGGCACGAAAGCCGCCTGCCCGCGCTGTTTGCAGAGCGCACCCGCGTGGCCGTGCACGAGGCGCACGACAAGCTGCCCATCGAGGCGGCCTCGCTCTATTTCGCGCCCTCGGGCTATCACCTGTCGGTGGAGCGCGACCGCTGCTTTTCGCTCAGCTGCGAGCCACCGGTGCTGTTCTCGCGGCCCTCGATCGACCTGCTGATGATCTCCGCCGCCGATGCCTACGGGCCGGCGCTGGCCGGCATCGTGCTCACCGGCGCCAACGAAGACGGGGCCCGAGGCCTGCTGTCGATCCGCAATGCCGGTGGCCTGACCGCCGTGCAGGACCCCGACACAGCCCTCTCCCCCACCATGCCGCAGGCCGCGCTCGCACTGCACGAACCCGATGTGGTGAGGCCGCTTTCGGGCCTGCGCGAATTCCTAGTTCAGATGGACCAAGCCCATGCCCAGTGAGGTCGAAAGCAAGCTGCTGATCGTCGACGATCTGCCCGAGAACCTGCTGGCACTCGATGCGTTGATCCGCGGCCACGGCCGCCGTGTCTTCAAGGCGCAATCTGCCGAAGAAGCGCTGGGGCTGATGCTGGCTCACGACTTCGCCCTGGCCATCCTCGACGTGCAGATGCCGGGCATGAACGGCTTCGAGCTGGCGGAACTGATGCGCGGCACGGAGCGCACGCGGCACATTCCCATCATCTTCGTCAGCGCAGCCGGGCGCGAGATGAACTACGCCTTCAAGGGCTACGAAAGCGGCGCTGTCGACTTCCTGCAAAAGCCGCTCGATCCGCATGTGGTGGCCAGCAAGGTCAATGTGTTCGTGGAGCTGTATAGCCACAAGAAGGCTTTGCGGCGCGAAGTGGACGCACTGGCCACTCTGCACCGCGAGCAGGAGGCGCTGGTGGAGCAGCTGCAGGCCACGCACCGCGAACTGGAGCGCGCGGTGCGCATGCGCGACGACTTCATGTCGATGGTGTCGCACGAGCTTCGCACGCCGCTCAACACGCTGTACCTCGAAACGCAGGTGCGCAAGCTTCACCTGAGCAAGGGCAACACGGTTCACTTCGGGCCGGACCGGCTGCCGGCCATGATCGAACGCGACCAGCGCCAGATCCAGAGCATGGTGCGCCTGATCGACGACATGCTCGATGTGACCCGGCTGCGCAGCGGCGCGCTCACCATCCAGCCCAAGCCGACCGACCTCGTCTTCCTTGCGAGGGCCGTGGTGGAGAACCTGTCGCAGCAGGCCGAGGCCGCCGGTTGCGCGGTGAGCCTGCACGCGCCGGAAAGTGCGCCGGGCAGTTGGGACGAGTTCCGCATCGAACAGGTCATCACCAACCTGCTGACCAATGCGTTGCGCTACGGCGGCGGCCTACCGGTGGAGGTCAGTGTCCATGCGGCTGGCCAATGGGCGGTCGTTTCCGTGCGCGACCATGGCTGCGGCATTGCCGAGGAAGACCAGCGGCGAATCTTCGAGCAGTTCGAACGCACCGAGGAAAGCCGGCGCAAGGCGCCTGGACTGGGCCTGGGCCTGTACATCACGCGCCAGATCGTGCTGGCCCACGGCGGCGAGATCGAGGTGCAAAGCGCCCCTGGCGAAGGCGCCACGTTCACGGTGCGGCTGCCGCTGGGCGCCGCGCTGCTCAAGCTGGCGCCTCCGGCACCACCGGTGCCTGCTGCGGAGCCCGCCAAACAGTAGGCGCGCTCCTACACCCGGTCAGCAACGCCGCGCTTACACTGATTCCATCCATGAGCCTGAATGTATTGATCGTTGACGACAACGAGGCGGCAGCCGATTTGCTGCAGGAATTGCTGCAGCTGCAGGACCACAGTGCCCGTTGCGCGTACACCGGTCAGCAGGCACTCGACGCGGCCGATGGTGTCGACTTCGACATCGCGCTCGTCGACCTTACCCTTCCTGACATGCCCGGCACGGCCGTCGCCCAGCGACTGCGCACCGCACCCCACAGCGGGCGGCCGATGCTGGTGGCCGTGTCCGGCTATGCGGCCAACGAAACGACCCGCGGCGTGTTCGACCACCATCTGCAAAAGCCGATCGACTTCGAGGCGCTCGACCGCATCCTCGCCAGCGTTCACTGATCGCTGATCAGGCGCGCGCCCCGCGCGCCCTGACCGTCGCCTCGATGCGGGTTCAGTGACCCGCCACACCTTCGGCCGCCGTGGCCTTCTGATGCAAGCCGAATTTGTCGACCATGGTCGACGTCGCTTCGCTCATGCCCACGACCTCGACCGCCGTGCCCTGGCGCCTGAACTTCATCACCACCTTGTCCAGCGCGTAGACGGCGGTGATGTCCCAGAAGTGCGCGTGGCTCACGTCGATGCGCACCGACTGCAGGGGCGCCTTGAAGTCGAAGCTCCTGGCGAACGACTCGGCGGAAACGAAGAAGACCTGCCCGTAGACCGTGTAGGTCAGGCCTTTGCCCTCGTCAAAGGGCTGGCTCTGCACGCGGAGCACCCGCCCCACCTTCTGCGCGAAGAAGATGCCGCTGAGCAGCACGCCGACGAACACGCCCTTGGCCAGGTCGTGCGTGGCCACGACGACGGCCACCGTGGCCAGCATCACGATGCTCGAGCTTGGCGGATGGCGGCGCAGGTTGCGGATGGACGCCCAGTTGAAGGTGCCGATCGACACCATCACCATCACCGCCACCAGCGCGGCCATGGGAATCTGCTTGACCCAATCGCCCAGGAAGACCACGAGCACCAGCAGGAAGCCCCCGGCAAACAGCGTCGACAGGCGCCCGCGTCCACCTGACTTCACGTTGATGACGGACTGCCCGATCATGGCGCAGCCCGCCATGCCGCCGAGCAGGCTCGACGCGATGTTGGACACGCCCTGACCCACGCATTCGCGGCTCTTGTTGCTGTCGGTGTCGGTCATCTCGTCGACGATGGCGGCGGTCATCATCGATTCCAGCAGGCCCACGACGGCCAGCGTGATCGAGTACGGGAAGATGATGCGCAGCGTTTCGAGGTTGAAGGGCACGTCGGGCAGCAGGAACACCGGCAGGCTGTCGGGCAGCGCGCCCATGTCGCCCACGGTGCGAATGTCCAGGCCCAGCACCATCGACACGGCGGTCAGCACCACGATGCACACCAGCGGCGACGGCACGGCCTTCGTCACGCGCGGAAAGAGATAGATGATGCCCAGGCCACCCGCCACCATCGCATACACCGACCACGGAACGTTGACGAGTTCGGGCACCTGCGCCAGGAAGATGAGGATGGCCAGCGCATTCACGAAGCCGGTCACGACCGAGCGCGACACGAAGCGCATCAAGGTTCCGAGCTTGAGCAGTCCTGCTCCGATCTGCAGCAGGCCGGTCAGCGCCGATGCGGCCAGCAGGTATTGCAGCCCGTGCTCCTTGACCAGGCCGGCCATCACCAGCGCCATCGCGCCGGTGGCGGCCGAGATCATGCCCGGCCGCCCGCCGGAGAAGGCGATCACCACCGCGATGCAGAAAGAGGCATACAGCCCCACCTTGGGGTCGACGCCGGCGATGATGGAAAAGGCGATCGCCTCGGGAATGAGGGCCAGGGCGACCACCGTGCCCGCCAGCAGATCGCCGCGGACGTTGGACAGCCAGTCCCGCCGGATGTTCTGAAGATTCATGATCAATGACGAGAGCGCAAGAGCACGTCGCTGCGGCTGGCAGCGAGCGCAGACGTGCGCGCTCAAACGAGAGAAGAAAAGACGCTTCGAGGGCGTCGCGGCACATCAAGGCCCCGCAAGAGGCCGAGGCCCATTCAAGGCGGTGTGACCGAGAAGAAGTAACCGAGCGGCAGCGTGCTCACCGGCGAAGGCGCCGGCTTGCGGTAGGTGTGGGGGCCCGAATGCTGCATTGCCGCATTTTATCCGGCCCCTGATTTCCACCGCTGGCGGTGCGGCATGCCTGATCCGCGCAGCTTCTTGCTCATTCATTGCCAGGCGTAGTTCGAAAGCGGCACGCAGGCGAGCTTGCCGCTACGCTCGGACCATGATCGAGCCAACGCCTCTTTCGCCGGCCTCGTCCCGCACGACGGCCGCCTTGCCGGGCAGCGACAACCCGACCCAGATCCTGCTGCGGCGCGCCGAACTCGCGGCCTGCATCGCGCGCATGACGACGGGTGACGGCGCCCACGAGACCGCCATTCCCCGCCTGCGGCTGATCCGGGCCACGTCGGCAAGCGAACTCAACCACACGCTGCACGAGCCGGCCATCTGCCTGCCCGTGCAGGGCCGCAAGCGCGTGTTGCTGGGCGACGAACTCACGGTGTACGACACCGAGGAGTTCCTCGTCGTCTCGCAGGACGTTCCCATCTCGAGCCAGGTGATGGACGCCACGCCCGAATCGCCCTACCTGTGCGTCAAGATCAGCTTCTCGCCCGGCGAGGTGGCCGCCCTCCTGCTGGACCTGGACCGCGAAGTCCAGCCCCGTGCATCGACTTCGACCGCGCCTTGCGCCCGCGCGCTCTACACGTCGCCGACCACGCTGCCGCTGCTCGACGCCATGCTGCGTCTGGTGCGCCTGCTCGACACCCCGCAGGACATCGGCGCCCTCGCCCCGTTGGCGGTGCGCGAAATTCTGTACCGCCTGCTCACCAGCCCCGAGGGCTGGCGGCTTGCGCAGATCGGCCGGCCGGATGGCCAGGGGCCGCGCATCGCCGAGGCCATCGGCTGGCTGCGCCACCACTATCGGGAACCGCTGAAGATCGACCAGCTGGCCCACAGCGTGCACATGAGCGGCTCGTCGCTGCATCGGCACTTTCGGGCCGTCACGGCGATGAGCCCGCTGCAGTTCCAGAAGGCCCTGCGCCTGCAGGAAGCGCGGCGGCTGATGCTGGTGGACGGCGTGGATGCCACCAGCGCCGGATACCAGGTCGGCTACGAGAGCGCCTCTCAGTTCTCACGCGAATACGCCCGCATGTTCGGTGCCCCACCGGCACGCGACATGCGCCGCATGCGGCAGGACGCGCTGGATGGCGCCACCGGCCAACCCTGAGGGCGCAACGCGCGCCAGGACAAACACCCATCGAACACACCCCCTGAAAGGAAGCACACCATGCGACTCAAACCACTCGGAAGCACCGGCCTCTTTGTCTCCGAACTCTGCCTGGGCACCATGACTTTCGGCGGCCAGGGGGAGATGTGGGGCAAGATCGGTACGCTGCAGCAGGCCGATGCCGATCGCCTCGTCGGCCGCGCGCTGGATGCGGGCATCAACTTCATCGACACGGCCGACGTGTATTCCGAAGGCGTCTCGGAGCAGATCACCGGCCAAGCCTTGCGCAACCTGAAGGTGCCGCGCGAGAACGTGGTCGTGGCCACCAAGGTCTACGGCGAAACCGGCACGCGCGCCGCCAACTCCCGAGGCATGTCGCGCTATCACATCATGGACGGCGTGAAGGCCAGCCTGAAGCGGTTGCAGCTCGATCACATCGACCTCTACCAGATCCACGGCTTCGATCCGGCCACGCCCATCGAGGAAATGATGCGCGCCATGGACACGCTCGTGCAGCACGGGCACGTGCGCTACGTGGGCGTGTCGAACTGGGCCGCCTGGCAGATCGCCAAGGCGCAAGGCATTGCCGAGCGGCTGGGCACGGCGCGCATCCAGTCGCTCCAGGCCTACTACACGATCGCAGGGCGCGACCTGGAGCGGGAACTGGTACCCATGATGCAAAGCGAAGGCGTGGGCCTGATGGTCTGGAGCCCGCTGGCCGGCGGGTTCCTGTCGGGCAAGTACGACCGCAAGGACAACAGCACGAGCGAGGCCGGCAGCCGCCGGGCCAGCTTCGACTTTCCGCCGATCAACCGCGAACGCGCCTACGACTGCATCGACGTGATGCGCGGCATCGGCGAGGCCAAGGGCGTTTCGGTGGCACAGGTGGCACTGGCGTGGCTGCTGCACCAGGATGCGGTGAGCAGCGTGATCATCGGCGCCAAGCGCATCGAGCAACTGGAAGACAACATCGCCGCCACCCGGGTGTCGCTGTCCGCCGATGACCTGGCGGCGCTGGACAAGGTCAGCGCGCTGCCGGCCGAGTATCCGGGCTGGATGTTCATTCGCCAGGGCGAAATGCGACGGGCGCAGTTGGCGGCGGCACGGGTGCGGCCGGCTGCCTGAGTGCGGCAATCGCGCTCGAACTTCGGTACGCCGCTTTCGGGCGCTCGTGTCAAATGAGGTAGACAGCCTTCGCCAGCGCTGCCATAGTGGCCGCAAGCACCCGCGCGAAGACAACGCGTCCCAGGGCCACCAGGGGCGTGCGACGCGGGCCGATGTCTCACTTGCGGACTGGGGTGAAGACCATGCGATCGCACGAAAAATTGCGCGCTGCGCTGCTCGATGACGGCCCCAACGCGCTGCTGTCGTATTTGAATGCCGGTGTTCCACACCGTTACACCGCCCTGTATCGCTTCGAGGGCGACCTGCTTCGCAACGTGGCCCTGTGCGACAAGCAGGGCAAGATCCGGCCGGACTTCCTTCTGGCCGTTCCATTCAGGCACAGCTTCTGCCAGTTCGTGCTGCGCGACCAGGCCTTCCGGACCGACGATTCGCGATTCGACAAGCGGCTCGACGGCAATCCGTATCAGGGCCTGGTCATCTCGTACCACAGCGTGCCCGTCTCGATCGACGGCAATGCCCTGTGGGGCACGCTGAGCCACTTCGACATGCGGCGGCATCCGCTGGCCGACTCGGAGTTCGACCTGCTGCAGGCCGCGGCGGGCCTGCTGGGCAGCTACATCACGGAGTCGGTGGAAGACTGACGCTCGCTCAGTCGGCGTAGACGCCCGCGGCCTTGATCACCGGGCCGAAGCGTGCCACTTCGCTTTCCACGAACTTCTTGTGCTCGGCCGGCTCCACGCGCTTGTCGCTCACCACCACGGCGCCCAGGCCTTCCTGCTTCTTCACGAAGTCCGGATCCTTCAGCGCCACCTTCAGCGCCTCGTTGATCTTCTTGGTCACCGCCTCGGGCGTGCCCTTGGGCGCATACAGGCCGTGCCAGATCGTCACCTGGAAGTTCTTCAGCCCCGACTCGTCCAGCGTGGGCAGGTCCTTGAGCGCCGGCGTGGTCAGCCGCTTCATCGTCGTGACCGCATAGGCCTTGACCTTCTTGCCCTCGATCTGGCCGGTGGTGTTGGTGGTCTGGTCGCACAGCAGGTCGATCTGTCCGCCGATCAGATCGGCAATGGCCGGCGCGGTGCCCTTGTACGGCACGGTCGTCATCTCCGCCTTGAGCTCGCTCTGGAACAGCAGCCCGCACAGGTGCGAGGCCGAGCCGATGCCCGCGTTGCCCAGGTTGACCTTGCCGCCGGACTTGGCGATCCATTCGCGCAGTTCCTTGAAGTTGTTGGCCGGCAGGTCGGGCTTGCCGATCAGCGTCATGGGCACGTCGTTGACCATGCCCAGGTACTCGAAGTCCTTCTGGTAGTCGTAGCTGAGCTTGCGGTACAGCACCGGGGTGGTGGCCATGCCCACGTGCGTGAGCAGCAGCGTGTAGCCGTCGGGCTTGGCGCGTGCGACCTTGGCGTTGCCGATGGTGCTGCCGGCGCCGGCGGCGTTGTCGATCACCACGCTGGTGGCGCCCAGGGGCTTGCGGATGGCTTCGGCCAGGTCGCGTGCCACGCGGTCGGTGGGGCCGCCCGCGGCAAAGGGCACCACGATGGTGACGACCTTGTCGCCGGGGTAGTCCTGCGCCTGTGCGGTGCCGAAGGCGGCCAGTGCCAGCGCGGCGCCGATGAGGGTCTTGTTCATGGTCATCTTTCAAGTCTCCAGTTGGTATTCGAACTTCAACGCGGCGGCACGCGCGCCGCGAGCGGCTGTGGCTTCCAGTCGGGGCGGATGTGGCAGCCGTTCTTGCCGTCGCCGTCCCAGCGCGGCTTGAGGGCTTCGCAACGCTGTGCCAGCGACTGCGGCGTCGGCTTTTCGCCGCGATCGATCCAGGCCAGCATCGCGTCGAACATGGCCACATATTCGGAGTCGCTCAGGTAGCTGTGCTCCTTCTCGTCGGAGAAGAGCTGCACCAGCTGGTCGGCGGTGCCCGCCCCTTCGCGCTGAGCACGGTACACACCTTCCAGTTCGACGAAGGCGGTAGGGTCATCGATGGCGTGCAGCGTCAAGGTCGGCAGCCGTGTGCGGCCGCTCGGACGGCTGTCGACCGCCAGCGCGCCTTGCGCCTGCGGATCGGCCGCATAGCGCGCCACCATGCCATCCAACGGCTTGCCGTTGACCTGCCCGGGGTAGAACACGCCCGTGTTGCCGAAGGGGGTTCGGCCGTCCAGGCGCCCCTGGGTCAGGTCCTGGAAGAGCCAGGTGGCCCAGTTCATGTGACCCTGGAGCGAACGCTCCGGGATCTTCACCGCGCCCAGGATGGTGGCCATGCGCGCGTTCTGCTCGGCGCTGCGCTGCGCCTTCGGCGTACCGAGCCCGGTGCATTCCTTGACGCGGGCGGCGAGCTCCTGGCGCGTGAGCTTCGAATCCTTGGGCAGGCCCATCCAAAGCGGGTACTGCGCTTCATCCGGGCGAGGATGGTTGGCGCACACGGCCTGGTAGACGGCGCGCAGGTCCAGCCTGAACTCGTAGGCGCTGTTGCCGCCGCCGAGCACGCCGCTGGTCAGCAGCACGCCGTCGTACGGGCTTGGCTTGCCGGGCACGGGCGCATAGAGCTCGGCACCGATCGACGCCACCGCGCCACCATAGCTCTGGCCATGCAGCAGCGTGTGTCGCGGCTGACCGAAATTTCGAACGAAGATCTGGCGCAGGCGCTCGGTGTCTTCGGCCGCCATGGTCACGCCATAGCCGCCGCGCCGGTAGGTGGATCCGGCCCAGGCATGGCCGGCCTGCACGGTGACGGCCCAGCGCTTGAGGTCCGCCTCGCTGCGCTCCAGGCGCGGCGCGCCGGTTTCGGGACCGCCATGGGCATGCATCACCAGCACGCCGGTGCTGCGCTGCCATTGCTGGGGAATGGCGATCCAGTAGAAGGCGCCTGCGCCGTCCGAGCCGGTGTAGCAGCGCGTGCCCTGCGGCACTTCCTTGGGGCAGGTGGCGGCCTTGGGTGCAGTGGCCGCCGCCGGCCGGGCCTGCGCAGCTTGGCGGGCCTGCACGGCCGCAGGCAGCAGCGCGAGCGGTGCGAGGGCAAGGCCCAGGACAAGCGCAACGCGCTTCGGTTTCGAAATCATCCGCAAGGTGTTCATGTCAGTGCCGCACTCCGAGTTCGAAAGCAGGATGGGTGGCGTCGCCCGCCGCAAAGGCCAGGATGCCGCCGTTGAAGATCATCTGGCCCGGCCGAGCCGCGTCGGCCTGCGCGAGGCCGAGCACCGGCGCGTCGTAGCTCAGCGTGGCTGCGGCGCCGCCCAAATCAAGGCTGGTGCCGGCCAGCGTGGCGTCGCGCAGATCGCCTCGGCTGCTGGCGACGGCGTAGCTGCCGTCGGCCGAACCTGGCGTCAAGGTCAGCTGCGTCGCCAGCAACCGCATGCCAGTGCGCGTGCCGTCACGCAGCAAGTGCATGTGAACGAGGGTGCTGCCCGCCATGCCGATCACCATCGACCCCGACAGGCTTCCCCCGCTGGTGGTGGCGCCGCCGGTGGGCGAGGTGGTGAAGGCATCGAAGGCCCGTCGGCCCGCGGCGCGGGCGATGTAGCCCTTCTCGGTCTGCGTGCAGGCGGCGTCGTAGATCATGGCGCCGCCAGTGACCGGATCGGCGCAGTACTGGTAGGTGCCGGCATTGCGCAGGCGCACGGCCAGCACCGTCGGCGTCTCCGCGGCGGCACCGGCTTGCTGGACGCCCACCGCGTTCGCGATGAGCGCGGCCGGGTTGAAGACGGTGGGGCTGGCCTCGTTGTCCCAGGTGTTCTGGAAAGCCAGCAGTGGCGCAAACGAGCCGCCCGAAGGTGCGGCCACGCCGCCCAGCAACACGCCCCCGGTGGCCAATGTGAACACCGCGCCGCCCTCGCCGCTGTCGTAGCTGCACTGGCCCCTGGGCATGAGCGTGCCGCTGCGGGTGGTGCCGGCGGAGCGTTGCGCACTGGCTTCCACGGTGATCGTGTAGGCCAGCGTGGCAGGGTCGATCTGCACGCTCAACTCTTCGCCCAGCGTGTTGCCGCCCTTGTAGCTGGCCACGGAACCAGGCAGATAAGGGCAGGCGAGCGGGTCGGGCGTTTCGCTCACGCAGCTGTAGTTGACGGCTGCGTCCTTGCTGCCGCTGCCGCGGTACTTGGGCCACGATGGGTAAAGACACAGCGGACGCGTGCGGCCGTAGGTGCCGGCCACGGCATCGACCGCCACCGCGGTGCCGGGCGCCAGTCCCTTCTCCACCCACGCTTCCAGCGCGGCCAACGAATCCCAGTTGGGAATGAACACGCCCGTGCCGTGGCCCATGCCGGGCACGGTGTAGAAGCGCACGTGGGCGTCCATCGCTGCCTGGCCCACGGTCGCGGCCAGACGCTGGTGGTAGTCGATGGTGGAGTTGGGGCTGATGACCTCATCGGCCAGCCCATGCAGGAGGATCAGGCGCCCGCCTCGTGCGAAGAAGGGCGAAAGATCCGCATCCAGCGCATCGGTGGCGGCAGACACGTCCTGCACGCGCTGGGTCCATGCGCCCGGGTTGACGGGATCGAAGCCGAGCGAATCGAAGGCCGCGTCACGGGTGACGAAGTACTTCGCCCACTGGTCGCCCGTCAGGTACATGTTGGCGTCGGCGGAAGTGGCAGGGTTGCCCGGCACTGGGCGCGTGCCGAGATCCCGCGTGGTGAAGGGGCCGGCCACGAGCGCGCCTTCGAGCAGGTTGTAGCCACCGGCGCGCGTCACGCCGTGGGCCAGCGGATAGCCCAGATCGAGCGGCGACTCGACGGTGCGAACGGTGGCCAGTTGCACATCCGACAGGCAATCGTTGCCCGTGTCGGCGCCGCCGGCGCAGCGCAGGCTTGCCAGCACCTGCGCGTTGAGCAGGCGGCAGCTTTCGACATTGCTGACGATGCCGTCGGCGACGCCATCGAGCCCGTCGCACGCCGCCAGCGCGGCCTGCTGCACGCGCAGCGTCTTGCTCAGGTTGAGCCAACCCGCACCGCCGTTGGCATAGAGCGCGCGGCCAAGCGCCACGTTCGACAGGCGCGTGCCCGAATAGTTGAGCGCCGGCTCGTTGGCGATCACGCCGTCGTAGTCCTGCGGCCAACGCTGGATGTAGCCCAGCGCGTCGCGGCCGCCGGTGGAGGTGCCCAGGAAGTAAGCCTTGGCCGCCGGCTCTCCGTAAAACGCGGCCAGCAGCTTGTGGGCCACATCGTGCGTCTTCTTGAGCGACAGGCCGCCGTAGTTGGCCAGTGCCTCGTCGTCGGCGGCGAAGCGCGCATCGGTGATGCTGGACGACTGGTGCCCGGAGTCGTCGCCGTACGTCGCATAGCCCAGCGCGAGCGGCGCCGGCTTGTCGATGGGGCCGAAGCGGATCTGCTCGGTCCCGTCGATCAGCCGGCCGTTGAAGCCGCCGCCACCGAACTGCATCGCCTTGCGATTCCATGCCTGGGGCAGGTTCAACGCGAAGTTGATGACGGGCGACGACGGGTTCATCGGCGCGATGGTGCCGCGCACCTTGCAATAGCCGCCGAGCGCATTGCCGGCGGCGTCGGCCGCGATGGCGGTGGCCTCGGTGACGGTGGCACTGCCGCTGGGCACGCCGATGTCCGCGCCGGCCACCTGCATGCCGGCCAGGTCGGCGCACGCGAGGCGCGCCGTCGGCGGCGGCGGCGCTGGCGGGGCTGCATCGGTTTCGTCCGGATCGCCGGGCGCGGGGGTCGGCGTTCCGGAGCCGCCATCAGCCACCGGCGATGCGGGCACGGATGCGCCGCCAGAGTTGCTGCTGCTGCCGCCGCAAGCGGACAGCAGCGCCAGGCAGGCGCCCATGCACAGGGCGGCCGAAGCGCGAAGCATGAATTCACTGGATGGCGCGTGGCGCATGGTCTTGTCTCGTCCTTCGTTGTTCTGTCGCGGCGATCCGCGCGGCCTCGCATGGGTCGCTTGTCACCGGGGCGGACGATAGGGGCGCATGTGACATCGGGTCAAATAAAATGATCGGGTAGTTCCAATACGAAAAACATATGGAGACGGGCGATGGACCTTCGTGCCCTGCGCTACTTCGCGGCGGTCGCCGAGACCGGCCACATGACCCGCGCCGCCGAACGCCTGGGCATCGCGCAGCCGCCGCTGTCGCAGCAGATCAAGCAGCTCGAACGCTCGCTGGGGCTTGTGCTCTTCAAGCGCCATCCACGCGGCGTCACGCTCACCGAGGCCGGCCGCCTGTTCCAGGCCGAGGCGCTTCGCCTGCTCGACGACGCTCAGGCCATGCGCGCACGCATGAAGCGCGTGGCCGAAGGGCAGGCTGGCGTACTGCGGGTGGGCTTTACCAGCTCGGCGGCGGCGCACCGCTTCGTGCCCGACGCGCTGCGCGCGTTCCGCCAGTCGCACCCGGGCATCGAACTTCAGCTGCGTGAAGCCAATGCGGCGGGGCTCACCGATGCGCTGGCCTCCGGCCGCCTGCATGCCGCATTGCTGCGCCGCCCGGTCGCACGCCCCGATGGCCTGCGGTTCGAAACCCTGCTGCGCGAGCCATTGGTGGCCGCGCTGCCCGTCGACCGCTTGCCGCCTCCATCCAACGGCCGCGCGAAAGCGCTGCCGCTCGCGCGGCTGTGCAACGAGCCGCTGATCCTGGTGCGCCGCCCTGGCGCGCCGGGCATGTACGCCGACCTGCTATCGCTGTGCCACGCGCAGGGCCTGGCGCCGCAGGTGGTCGCCGAAGTCGATCGCATGATGACCAACCTGAACCTGGTGGCGGCAGGCGTCGGCGCATCGGTGGTGCCGGCCTCGATGGCCGGCGTGCACCCGCATGCGGTGGCCTACCTGCCGCTGGCCGGCTGCGAGACGCTCGACGCGCCGCTCACCCTCGCCTGGCGCGAAGGCGAAGACAGCCTGCCCGCCCAGCAGTTCCATGCGTTGCTGCAGGCCCGGGCCAAGCCGCCGGCAGCCGGCTCGGCAAGCGGCCCGCGACGCAGGAAGGTGCCGGCATGAGCATGAGCCGCCGCGCCGTGCTGCGTGCCTGCCTCGCGCTGGGCGCGCCTTCGCTGCCTGCGGCTCGCGCGGCAGACTGGCCCAGCCGCCCCTTGCGGCTGCTCGTGGTCTATCCGCCTGGCGGTGTGTCCGACGTGATGGCACGCGCCCTGGCCGGCCCGTTGGCCGACGCGCTCGGCCAGCCCGTGGTGGTGGAGCATCGCGCGGGCGCCGGCGGCAGCGTCGGCCTGGATGTGCTCGCGCGGGCGAGTGCGGACGGCTACACGCTCGCGTTCTCCGCAATAAGCCCGATCGCCCTGCATCCGCTGGTCGCCCCGGCCGCCCTGTCGGACCGCGTGCAAGCCGTGGTGCCGGTGGCCGGCGTGATGCGAACGCCCGTCCTGGTGGTGGCCACGCCGGCGTTCAACGGACACGATTTCGCAGACGTGCTCATCCAGGCCCAGCACGCGGGGGGCCGCCTGCGCTGGGCCACATCGGGCGTGGCGACGACGGGGCATCTGGTGCTGGCGCAGGTGCGTGCGCTGGCCGGCGTGGACATCACGCACGTTCCCTACCAGGGCGGCGGCCAGCAACTCAACGACGCACTGGCTGGCCACTTCGAGCTGCTGTCGACCAATGTCGCCGCCCAACAGTTGCGCTACATCGAAGGCGGTCGGCTGCGAGCGCTCGCGGTCGGTGCGCCGCAGCGCCTGGCCGCGCTGCCGCAGGTGCCCACGCTGGCCGAGCTGGGCTTCGAGGCAGCGAACCGCGATTCGCTGTTCGGCATCTTTGCGCCGCCGGGCACGCCTGCATCGGTGGTGGGCCGGCTCAACGCCGAGGTGCGGCGCATCGTGGCGTCCGCGCCGATGCGCGACTACCTGCGCCGGTCGTACAACCTGCCGGCCGCCGGCAGCGCCGAAGCGCTGGCCCGCGAGATCGCCCTGGAGCGGGAGCGCAACGGGCAGCTCCTGGCGCGAGAGCCTCGGGCCTTCGAGTAGCCCGCTGGCCGTTGCTCAGTCCACCGTGCTGAGCAACTGGCCGAAGGTCTCCCACTGCGTGCCGGTGAACTTGGCCAGCTGCGCCTGCTTGACCAGGAAGTAGTCCTTGGGCGACGTGTTGAGCGTCATGCCCGGCAGCATCAGCGGCAGCTTGAGGCTCTTGATGCTGGCGGCCTGCTTCATCAGGTTCTCGCGCGAGAGGTCGTCGCCGCAGGCCTTGAGCACGTGCACCATGGTCTGCACGGCGATGTAGGCGTAGAGGTTCGACGCGTCCTTCGGGTCGCCATCGGTGTAGTAGCGGCCCATGAAGGCTCGCCATTCGAGCATGGCGGGATCGTCCTTCCACTGCGGGTCGTTCGGGTCCTTGTAGTACTGCACCGTCAGCAGACCCACCGACTTGTCCAGCCCCGCCGGCGTGAGCACCGAGCCCACCGAGGCACCCACGTTGTTGAGCAGGTGCAGCGGCTTCCAGCCCGAGTCGTAGGCCTTGCGCACCGCCTGCGCCGCGAACTTGGGCGTGGTGATGTTGATGAAGGTGTCGGCGCCGGAGCCCTGTAGCGTGACGATCTGCGAATCGACCGTCGGGTCGGACACCTCGTAGCTGGCCTCCGCGACGATCATCTTGGCGCCCTTGGCGCCCAGGCCGTCCTTCACGCCCTTGAGAAGGTCTTTGCCGTAGTCGTCGTTCTGGTAGAGGATCGCCACCTTGGCGTTGGGCTTTTCCTTGAGCAGGTACTTGGCATAGATGATGCCCTCGGCCTGGTAGCTCAGGTTGAAGCCGATCGTCCACGGAAAGTGCTCGGGGTCGGCCCACTTGGTGGCGCCGGTGGCCAGGAACAAGTGCGGTACCTTCTTGGCGTTGACGTACTTGTGGATCGCCGAATTGCTGGGCGTGCCCAAGGTCTGGAACAGCGCAAGCACCTGCTCCTGCTCCACCAGTCGGCGAACCTGCTCGACGGCCTTGGGCGGGCTGTAGCCGTCGTCCAGGCTGATCAGGTTGATCTTGCGGCCCTTGATGCCGCCCTGCTCGTTGAGCATCTTGAAATAGGCCTGCTGCAGCCTGCCGATGGTGCCGTAGGCCGATGCCGGGCCGCTGTAGGGCATGGTCTGGCCGAGCTTGATCTCGGTGTCGCTGGCGCCGGGCCCGTATTTCTTCTGCGCATGCACCGGAAGCGCGGCGGCCGCCAGGAGCGATGCGCCCGTGATGAGCGCGGTACGTCGATCAGGTCTTGATGTCATGGTGATTTGTCTCCTTCGATCTCAGACGACGATGCAATCGGGCCGGCCCATGACGGCCGCCCCGGGCCAGGAAATCACCGCCCTCGCCTCGCCTGCCACCGCGCGTTCAGGCCGCGCAGCAGACCGGCGACGCCAAAGGGCATCACGTACATGAACACGATCAGGAAGATGCCGTAGATCGCCCACGGCGCGGCCTTGGAGATATGGTCGGCCACGTTGGGAATGAACTGGATGAAAAGGGCGCCGTAGATCGCCCCCTGCATGGAGGCCAGCCCGCCCACCACCACGCCGACGATCAGCGTGATCGACAGGAACACGCTGAACGAATCGGGTGCGACGAACTGGATCACGATCGCCCCCAGCGCACCGGCGATGCCGGTGTACATGGCCGACACGCCGAAGGTGAGCGACTTGATCATCGCGGTGTTCACACCCATCGCGCGCGCGGCGATGGGCTGGTCGCGGATGGCCACCATCGCGCGGCCGATGCGCCCGCGCAGGATGTTCCAGGCCACCAGGAACAGCACCACCAGGCAGGCCAGCACGAAGAAATAGAGCCAGCGGTCTTGCGACAGGCCGGTCCATGCCGGTGCATCGGGCTTGATGATGACGATGCCCATCGCGCCGCCCGTCCATTCCTCCAGATGCTTGTACTTGAGGATCTGCGGCATCGCCACGCCCAGTGCAAAGGTGGCCAGCGCCAGGTAGAGCCCGTCGAGCCGCAGTGCCGGCAGGCCGAACAGGAAGCCCGCCAGCAGGCACACCGCGCCGGCCGCCGGCAGCGTGGCCCAGTAGGGCACGCCAAACTTGTCCATCAGGATCGCCGCCACGTAGGCACCGATGGCATAGAAGGCGCCGTGCCCCAGCGAGATCTGGCCGTTGTAGCCGGTCAGCATGTTCAGGCCCAGCAGCGCAATGGCATAGACCAGCGCCAGCGTGAGCTGGAAGACGCGGTAGTCGCTGAGCACGAAGGGCAGCACGCAGGCCACCAGCAGCGCCGCCGCCAGCAGCACTCGGGTGTGCGTTGCAGGACGCTCCAGTGCCGGGCGAGGCACCGGCACCGCTTTCTGCGAGGGCGACGCCGTGTGCGACGCAGCGCGAACCGTTTCGGATGGACTGGACATGCGTCAGACCCTCGTCACATGGACCTTGCCGAAAAGACCCGAGGGCCGGATCACCAGCACGCCGACGATGAGCACCAGGGCGACCGTCAGCTTGAGGTCGGTGCCCAGGAATGCGCCGACCAGGTTCTCCAGCACGCCGACGATGAAGCCACCGAGTACCGCGCCGCCGGGGCTGTCGATGCCGCCGAGCAGCGCCGCGGCGAAGGCATAGAGCAAGATGCCCGACATCATGTTCGGCTCCAGGAACACGGTGGGCGCCACCATGATCCCGGCGATGGCGCCGATGGCCGATGCCAGCCCCCAGCCCAGCGCCAGCATCCAGCCCACGCGCACGCCCACCAGCCGGCTCGACTCGGGGTTCTGCGCCGCCGCGCGCATCGCCAGGCCCAGGGGCGTGAAGCGGAAGAACACGAACACCGCCAGCAACACCAGCAGCGTGACGCTGATGGCGCCGAGCTCGTGCGAGGTGAACAGCCCGTTGCCAAACAGGGGCTGCTCGGGAAAGGGGCTTGGAAAGGGCTTGATCGTGTAGGTGAAGATCCAGCCCGCCAGGCTGTTGAGGATCACCAGCAAGCCGATGAAGACGATCACCACCGACAGGATGGATGCGTTCTCCACCGGCTGCACCACGATCCGCTCGATCAGCGCGCCCAGCACGAAGGCGATGGCCACGGTGATGAAGAAGGCGCCCCAATAGGGCACGCCGGCATGGATCAGGCTCCATGCGATGTAGGTCGAGAACATGGCCAGCTCACCCTGCGCGAAATTCACGAGGTGCGTGGCCTGGTAGATCATCACCAGCGCCAGCGCCATGCTGGCGTAGATGCCGCCCGTCGCTAGGCCCGACATCACCTGGTGCAAGAGCACGTTCATGGCGCCACCCCTTCCTCAGTAGCCCAGGTACGAACGCCGGATGGCTTCGTCGTTGCGGATGTCCTGCGCCGGCCCCGAGATGACGACGCGCCCGGTCTCCAGCAGATAGGCGGTGTCGGCCAGCCGGAGGGCCAGGGCCGCGTTCTGCTCCACCAGCAGCATGCTCACGCCGTCCTGGCGGTTGATCTCGCCGAAGATCTCGAACAGCTACTGCACGATGCGCGGGGCAAGGCCGAAGGATGGTTCGTCCAGCAACAGCAGTCGCGGGCGCAGCATGAGCGCGCGCGACACCGCCAGCATCTGCTGCTCGCCACCGGACAAGGTTCCGGCCTGCTGCCGGCGGCGCTCGGCCAGCCGCGGGAAGTAGCGGTAGATGCGCTCGTAATCTGCCTCGACCTGCGCCTTGTCGCGACGCGTATAGGCACCCATGCGCAGGTTCTCTTCCACCGTCAGGTTGACGAACGTGCCGCGGCCGTCCGGCACGTGGGCCACGCCCTGGCGCACGATCTGCTCGGTGCTGCGTCCGTCGATGCGCATGCCGCCCAGTTCGACCTCACCGCCGGTCTTGACCATGCCGCACACGGCGCGAAGCGTGGTCGTCTTGCCGGCGCCGTTGGCGCCCAAGATGGTGGTGATGCCGCCCTCCTTCACGCCGAAGTCCAGGCCGTGCAGCACCTTGACCGCGCCGTACTGCGCCTGCAGCTGACGGCAATCCAGCAGCCGCGTCATGCCGCCACCCCGCCCAGGTAGGCCTGCACCACGGTCTCGTTGGCCTGCACCTCGGCCGGCGTGCCGTCGGCGATGACGCGGCCGAAGTCCAGTGCCACCACCTGGTCCGACACACGCATGACCAGGTTCATGTGGTGCTCCACCAGCAGCATGGTCAGCTGCAGGCGTTCGCGGATCGCGCGCAGCAGTTCCATCAGCGCCTCCACCTCTTCGTGATTGAGGCCGCCGGCCGGCTCGTCGAGCAGCAGCAGCTTGGGCTGGCTGGCCAGCGCGCGGCCCAGCTCCACGCGCTTTTGCGTGCCGAAGGGCAGGTCCATCACGCGGGTCTGCGCCACCGATTCGAGATCGAGCAGATGCACCAGTTCATCGGTGCGCTCGGCCAGGCCAGCCTCTTCGCGGCCCACCCAGGGCAGGCGCAAGGCGTTCGACAGAAAGCCGCTCCTGGTGCGGCAATGTCCGCCCAGCATGATGTTCTGCCGCACGCTCATCGTGCGAAAGAGCGCCAGGTTCTGGAAGGTGCGCCCGATGCCGAGCGAGGCGATGCCGTGCGCCGGCGTCTGCTGCAGCGAGCGGCCTTCGAACAGGATGTCGCCTTCGCTGAACTGGTAGAGGCGCGACAGGCAGTTGAACAGCGTGGTTTTGCCGGCGCCGTTGGGGCCGATCAGCCCGACGATGCGCCCGGCGGGCACGGCAAAGCTCACATGGTCGAGCGCGGTGATGCCACCGAAGCGGACGGTGACGCCCTCGACGTTCAGCAGATCGGCACGGTTTGCAGACGAGGCGATGATCGACTCCTGGCAAGACCTGGATCCCGCCCATGCACGGGCGGCGCGATGCCGCTTTCGTGTGTCCGCGCACTGCCTCGTGAGCAGCTGCATCGAACGTCGCGTAACGGCGTGCTACTGGCGGGGCGAAGGTTAGAAGGCACTGCGCCGGGCCGAAACCCGGCAATACCCTGCCCCGGTCTGTCGCCTTGGCGACGCAAGCGGTTTCAGGCGGTGGCGAGGCGGCCGATGCGCCGCGTGCGCATCAGCAGGCCGAAGGCGATCGACATGTTCAGCAGGTTCCAGCCGATGCCGTTGATGAAGGCAGCCTGATAGCTGCCGGTCAGGTCGAACACCTTGCCCGACATCCATCCGCCCAGCGCCATGCCGAACAGCGTGCACATGATCACGGTGCCGACCCGTGCGCCCGCCTCGTGCGCGGGAAAGTGTTCGCGCACGATGATCGCGTAGCTCGGCACGATGCCGCCCTGGAACAGCCCGAACAGCGCCGACACCACGAACAGCGGCACGAGTCCGTCGAAAGGCAGGAACAGCATCAGTGCCAGGCACTGCAGCACCGAGCCGAGCAGCAAGGTGCGCAGGCCGCCGATGCGGTCGCAGATGACACCCGAGATCAGGCGACTCGCGATGCCGAAGGCCAGCATCACCGACAGCATCTGCGCGCCGCGCGCTGCGCCCAGTCCGAGGTCGGTGCAGTAGGCGACGATGTGCACCTGCGGCATCGACATCGCCACGCAGCAGGCGAGGCCGGCCACGCACAGCCATGCCTGCGCGGAGCCGGGGCTGAGGCCGAAGGGCTTGGCATCCGGCGCGGGCGCCTTCGATGGCGCCGAACCGGCCGGCACCGCGCCGCTCGCCGGCGAACGCGCGCGCATGAACAGCGCCAGCAGAACCATGCAGCCGCCGCAGAACAGGCCCATGCCGACGTAGGTCTGGCGCCAGCCGACGGTCTCGATGAAATGCTGGACGATGGGTGGCCACACCGCGCCGGCGATGTAGTTCCCGCTGGCGCACATCGCCACCGCGATGCCGCGCCGCCGCACGAACCACAAGGTGGTGTCGGCCACCAGCGGCGCGAAGGCGCAGGAGCTGCCCAGCAAGCCCACCAGCAGGCCCTGCACGAGTCCGAACGCGAAGATGCCACCCACCATCGCACTGCCGACGTAGCCTGCGGTCAGGCCCGCGGCACCGAGCAGCAGCGCCCACATGATCCCGAAGCGATCCGCCAGCTTGCCCATCAGCACGCCGCCGATGCCGAAGCCCAGCAGCAGCAATGTGTAGGGCAACGAGGCATCCGCACGCGTGGCGCCGAACTCGGCCTGCACCGCCGGCAACATGACCGAGACGACGTACATCCCGCTGCTGCCCACCGTCATGAACAGCATGGTGATGGCCAGCCGAACCCACGCATAGCGTGAATCGGGCAGGTGTTGGGCGGCGGGCATCGCGGTCGCGGACATCGGGGGGCATTGTGCCCCTTGGCCCCGTCAGGGCCGAGGCAGCGAGGCGATGGGCCGATCGTCGAAGGCCGCCAGCAGGACGGCGGTGAGGCCCGCCATCGGCATCGAAGCACCACGGGGGCCCAGCTTGCCGGCGACGCCCGCATCGGCAGCGGGCAGCAGGCCGCGCGAGAAGCCCAGTGCCTCGAAGCGCGCCAGCAGCGCCGCATCGCTGCTGATGACGTGCACGGGCACGTCCCACGACGCGCCTTCGCCGCTCACGGCTGCCCAGGGCTGATGGTCGCCCACCACCAGCGTCACCAATTCGCGCGGCGCCGGCCCCGCCAGATAGCTTCCCAGCCAGTCCAGCGTGGCGCCGATCGATTCCAAGTACGCCGGCCGAGCCTGCGACCAATCGGCCGGCTGCGCCAGCGCGGTCGCGATGTCCTCGGGCGTGTAGGCCTGCGACGTGGCCAGGCGAGCCCAATCGCCGTCGAAAGGCGGCAGCGGACGGAACGGCGCATGGCTGCCCAGCGTCGGAAAGACGATGAAGCGCGGCGCCTGCGAAGCCGTCCGGTGGGCCAGTTCCTGCCGGTGCAGCAGTGCCATGGAAGCCGGGTCGGGGATCTGCCAATAACCGAGTTCAAGGCCCTCGTAGCCGATGCCCTGTGCATCGGCGATGCGGTCGAAGCCGTAGAAGCCGCCCTCCGGCCAAGCGCGTTGCAGGCCCGGCATCCACCCCACGGTGTGCCAGCCTTGCCGATGGAACATCGACACCAGCGAGGGCCGGTCGCTGGACAGCAGGCGCTCGTAGTCGCCTGGGTCGCGCGTGTCCACGCCCGCCAGCAGTGCGGCATGCGCGAGCCAGGACGATCCGCCGAAGGTGGGGGAACGAACGCGCGTCGACACCACGCCCCGGCCTGCGGACTGCAGGCGCTGCAGCAGTTGTTCGCGCGCCGGTGCCAGGGCCTGACGCTGCGCCGCATCGTCCACCGTGCATGCGCCGTAGGACTCCAGAAACACCAGCAGCACATCAGCGCCGCGCAGTCCGGCCAGCGAATGCGCGGCGAAATCCGGGCTGGGCGACAGCGGCTCGGTGGCGCCGGGCCAGAGCTGCGCGGCCAGCACTTGCGCCTGCCGGGCGATGGCCGGTGCGACCGGCCGCGCGAGAGCCTCCGTTCGCCATGCTTGGAAGGCTTCGAGCCGTGTGGCTCCCGGCGCAAATGCCAGGACCAGCAGCAGGATCGAAGCCGCGGCCAGCACGCGTCGCGAACGCGGTTCGGCCAGCCCCGCCGCCACGCCTTGCCAGCAAAAAAGGATGGCCGCATACAACCCCGCCATCGCCAGCAGCAGCGCGAGCACCGCGGCCGCGATTGCCCCGCTCGACCAGCCGGCCAGCGCCAGCACGGACATGGCGTGGCGTCCGTCCCAATAGGGATTGAGTGGCCGGCCGAACACCGCCTGTACGGTCACATCCAGATAACGGGCCAGCACCCACAGCAATGTGACGGCCGCCAACGCGCGCAGCGCTGCCGCGCCCGGCCTGCCGCGCCAGAAGGCAACGATGCACAGCACCAGCAGCGCCAACGCCAGTTCCGGCGAGACTTGCGCCAGCGGACGGGGCCATGGGGTGGGCCACAGGTTGCCCATCGTCAGCAGGCCATTGAGCACGAGCAGGGCCGCCAGCAGCCGCCACCCGCGTCCAGAAGCGAACGCCGGCACGGCCCGAGAACCTGCCGGCCCAGGGTTCATCGGCGAACGGCCTCGAACTCGATGATCAGCGGCACCTCGTCACCCACCCAGCCGTTGGCCACGCCGTAGTTCATGCCGTAGGCGCTGCGCTTGAAGCTGCCGCGCGCCGACACGCCCATCCGGTAGTCCTTGTCGATGGGCGACGGGCCGCTCTGGTTGACGGTGGCTTGCAGGCTGAGCGGCTGCTTGCGCCCGAGCAACTCCAGTTCGCCGTCGATCTTGAATTGGCGATCGCCGGTGCGCTGGGCCGACTGCGCCGTGAAGAACATGCGCGGAAACTCGGTGGCATTGAGGAAGTCGGCGCTCTTGAGGTGCTGGTCGCGCTTGGCATGGTTGGTGAACACGCTTTGCGTATCGACCTCGATGCGCACGTCCGACAACGCGCCGCTGGCTTCGTCGAAGCGATAGCTGCCACGCGCCGCCCGGAACATGCCCAGCACCTTGGCATAACCCAGGTGATCGACCAGGAAGCCCATCGTCATGTGGTCGGGATCGATCTCGAAGCGGGCAGGCTCCGCACGCGCCGCCGACGGTGCCAGCACGAAGAGCGGCAACGAGGCGAGCAGCGCGAAGAGCCAGCCACGCGCCGAAGGCGAACGGGGCATGGCATGGCCGGTCGATGGGCGATGGCGCGGCAGGGTCGAGGTCATTCGGTCTCCTTCGTCGATACGCGTTGGCGGTGCTCCTGGATCAGCCACCGCACGTCGATGGCGAACGACAGCAGCAGCAGGGCCAAGCTGATCGCGGCGATGGCCTGGCTCCAGGGCCGCGCAATGATGGGCCCCAGGCAGACGATGAGGCAGGTGATCTGCACCACGCAGACCGTCTTCCGGCGCATGCTCGGTGGCAGCGGGCGAGACAGCCATGGCCAGGCCCAGGCGGCCGCGACGAAGAGGTAGCGTGCCAGTCCGGCAAGCAGGACCCAGGCGCCGGCCTTGTCCCAGTGCCACACCAGCAGGCTGAGCACCAGGATCATGAAGGCGTCGCTTTCCATGTCGAAGCGCGCACCGAAATCGCTGGCCAGGCCCTGGGCGCGCGCCAGTGGCCCGTCCAGCGCATCCAGCAGCGCGGCCGTGGTGGCGAGCACGATGGCCGCCCAGGCGACGACATCGGGCGGGTGCCAGGCTTGGCCGATGCCGCCGGCCAGCACCGCGATCATTGCCAGCCGAAGCAGCGTCACGCGGTTGGCGGCACCGAAGCGGCGATGCGGCATGTGGCGGGCCAGCCCCCACATCAGCAACGCGCAACCCAGCACGAAGACGGCCAGCGCCTTCAGCGCGAAGGCATGGGCCATCCACCCCGGCACGATCAGGGCGACGAGCACCAGGGCGAGCAGCGCGGCCGTGGCCAACGCCTCGCGCGCGGCGTCGAGGCGCAGGTCATGAAGCGCCTTGGCCTGCAACGACCCGGGTTGAGCGGAAGTGAACTGCACAGCCTATGATCGTTCGCGATGGCGCCAGGCCCAAGCGGCAGCGCATGCAAGTCCACACACGATGCCAGCATATTCATCCCCCGCCGATCGTGCACAGGCCCGCGCTTGCTGGATCGCCGCGCCCGGACGGGCGGAGATTCGCACCGAGCCCGTGGCCACGCCGGCCGAAGGCGAAGTGCTGGTCCGAACGCGCCACAGCGCCGTCAGCCGCGGCACCGAGATGCTGGTCTTCCAGGGCCGCGTGCCGGCCAGCGAGCATGAGCGCATGCGCGCGCCCTTCCAGCAGGGCACGTTCCCCGGGCCGGTGAAATACGGCTACGTCAACGTCGGATGCGTGGAGCAGGGCCCGGCCCACCTGCTGGGGCGCGACGTGTTCTGCCTGTATCCGCACCAGACGCGCTACGTGGTTCCCGCCACGGCGGTCCACCCCTTGCCCGAGGGACTGCCCGCCGCGCGTGCCGTGCTGGCAGCCAACATGCAGACCGCCATCAATGCGCTGTGGGATGCAGCCCCTCGCGTGGGCGACCGCATCGCGGTGGTCGGCGGTGGCGTGGTGGGCCTGCTCACGGGCTGGCTGGCCGCGCGCATGCCCGGATGCGCCGTTCAGTTGATCGACACGCAAGCCGATCGCGCGGCCGTGGCAGCGCGCCTGGGCATGGGCTTCGCCCTCCCCGAGGCGGCCGATCCGGACGCCGACCTCGTCGTCCACGCCAGCGGCCATCCCGAAGGCCTGGCCACCGCACTGCGACTGGCCGCCTTCGAAGCCACGGTGCTGGAGATGAGCTGGTACGGCGACCGGCCGGTCACGCTCCCGCTGGGCGAAGCATTCCACGCGCGGCGCCTTCGCATCCGCAGCTCGCAGGTGGGCCACATCGCGGCGTCGCAGCGTTCCCGCTGGACCCACGACCGACGCGCGGCGCTCGCGCTTTCGCTGCTGGTGGATGCACCGGAACTCGACGCGCTCATCACCGACAGCGCGCCGTTCGAAAACCTCCCGCAGGTGCTGGCCCGACTGTCCGGCGACGCGCCCGGCACCCTTTGCCAGCGCATCGACTATTCCTACGACCAGGATCCTTTCTGATGTACAGCGTCAACGTCCGCGACCATTTCATGATTGCCCACAGCTTCAAGGGCGAGGCTTTCGGGCCCGCCCAGCGCATGCACGGCGCCACCTATGTGGTGGACATGGAATTGCGGCGCCCCGAATTGGACCCCGACGGCATGGTGGTCGACATCGCCCGCGCCACCGATCTGTTGCGCGAGGTGCTGGCCGAGCTGAACCTGCGCAACCTGGACGAGGACCCTGCCTTTGCAGGGCACAACACGACCACCGAATTCATGGCACGCGTCGTGTTCGACCGCGTGGCCGCACGGATCTCGGCTGGCGCACTGGGGCCGAACGCCCGCGGCCTGGCCTCGATGCGCGTGTGCCTGCATGAATCGCACGTCGCCTGGGCGGCGTACGAGGCCGCCCTCTGAGGCTTTGCGCGGAGGCTCGGATGCAGACGGTTCACTTCCTCTACCCCGGCTCGCTGGCGATGCGCACGGGCGGAACGATCTACGACCGCCGGATCGTGGAAGGCCTGCGCGAGTCGGGCTGGCAGGTCCATGCGCAATCGCTGGGCGAAGGCTTTCCGTTTCCCGATGCGGCGACGATGACGCAAGCGCGTGCGCGGGTCGAATCGCTGCCCGACGATAGCCTGGTGCTGGTGGACGGCCTCGCCTTCGGCGTGCTCGACGCCACGGCGACCGAACATGCGGCTCGCCTGCGCTGGATCGCGCTGGTGCATCACCCGCTCGCTCTCGAAGCAGGCCTGCGCCCTTCGCAGCAGCAGGCCTTGCTGGGCAGCGAAAGGCGTGCGCTTGGAACAGCACGTGGCGTGATCGTCACCAGCCCGGGCACGGTGGATGACCTGACGCCCTACGACGTCGACCGGCAGCACGTGCGCGTCGTGTTGCCAGGCACGGACCGCGCCGCGCTGTCGGCAGGCACCGCGCAGGTCTCGCTGGAAACGCCGCTGCAGTTGCTTTGCGTGGCCAGCATCACGCCGCGAAAGGCGCACGCCGTGCTGGTGGAGGCGCTGGCGGGCCTGAAGGATCGGCACTGGCACCTGCACTGCGCCGGCAGCGAACAGATGGATGCCGCCTGCGCCGCGCAGCTTCGCGCCGCCATCGAGTCGCATGGCCTTGCCGAGCGCGTCACGATGCATGGCGAACAGGACGACGACGGCCTGGCTCGGCGCTATGCAGCCGCCGACGTGTTCGTGCTGCCTTCCTTGCACGAGGGCTACGGCATGGCCTTGGCCGAAGCCCTGGCTCGCGGCTTGCCAATCGTCAGCACGCGCGCGGGGGCGATTCCAGGCACGGTGCCACCGGATGCCGGCATGCTGGTTCCGCCGGGCGATGTCCCGGCGCTGCGAGCCGCGCTCGCGCGTGTCATGGACGATGCAGCCTGGCGATCCCGCTTGCACGCCGGCGCCGTCGCTGCACGCCATGCGCTGCCCGACTGGCGCCAATCGGCCGAGCGGTTCGCACTCGCCCTGCAGGACTTCGCGAAGGCACCGCTTCGTTCGGCAACGACCGGAGCAAACGCATGAGCGCGGCCGCCACCGGCTTCGATGCCAAGCCCTTCGACGGCGCCTGGCTGGCGCTGCGCGAACCCTTCGATCTGGCGGCGCGTGCCGGTGCGATGGCGCAGCTCGATCTGCATGCCGCGCTTGCCGGCCGGCGGCACGACGGCCAGCCGCTTCGCGTGCTCGAACTGGGCTGCGGCACCGCTTCCAACTTCCGGGCGCTGGCGCCATGCGTGGGCGCCCTCGAGGCTGGGCGCGAGCAACAGTGGCTGCTGGTCGATCACGACCCCTTGCTGCTGGCCATGATCGGCCCGGCCATGGCGCATTGGTGCGCCGCGCACGGCTTCGAGTGGCACGCCGAGGGCGCGTCACGCGCACGGATCGAAGCCAGGGGCTGGCGTGCCGCGCTGCACTGGCAACAAGCCGATCTGCTCGCGCAGCTCGATGCCCTGCCCTTTGCGGATTGCGACCTCATCACCGCCTCGGCGTTGCTCGACCTGGTCAGCGAAGAATGGCTGGATCGCGTGTTGACGCGCGCCGCCAAGGCCGGTGCGGCCCTTCTCTTTTCGCTGACGGTCGATGGCCGCCTGGCATGGACACCCGGCTTGCCCGGCGACGCGCGAGTGGCCGCGCAGTTCGCGGCGCACCAGCAGCGCGACAAGGGCTTTGGCGGCCGTGCGCTCGGCGCGCGCGCAACGGAGGTTGCCCGGCGCCGGCTCGCCGAACTCGGCCATGCGCAAGCGCAGGCGGCGAGCGACTGGCGGATCGACGCCGCCGACACGGCCATGATGAACGCCATGATCGCCAGCCTTGCCGATGCCGCCATCGAGCAGGCGCCGCCGGCGCGGGCGGAGTTCGAGGCATGGCGCACGCAGCGCTTGGCGCAGGCGACGTCGTCGACTCTGGTGGTCGGGCATGCCGATGTTCTCGCGTGGCCAGGCTGAACTTGCCCCGGCCCACGCAACGCTCAGCGTCTGGCCGCGCTCAGATCCAGATCCCAGAGCATGTCCTGCCCCAAGCTGAAGATGCGAGCCGGCGGGCGCGGGCAGTCGCGCATGCTGGCATGAAGCGGCAGTTGAAGCCCGGGTCTCCCGCCGCCGATGACGACCGGAGCCACGCTCAGGTGCAGCCGGTCCAGGCATGACTGCGACAGGAATCGCGACACCGTGACGCCGCCGCCTTCGACGAAAAGCACCGACAGGCCGCGCGCATGCAATGCCGCCACCAGCGGGGCCATGGCGATGGCGCCCTGCGCATCGACCAGACCCTCCACGCCCAGCACCTGATCGGCGCCCACCCGGCGGGCTGCCTGCGCCGCGCGCGTGGCGTCGCAAGCCAGCAGCGTCGGCGCCTGCCCATCGCTGAGTGCCTTGAGCGTGGTGGCGAGGCCGAGCCCCGGGTCGAGCAGCACTCGCACCGGGTTGGGACCGGGCACGCGTCGGGTGGTGAGTTGCGGGTTGTCCAGTGCGGCGGTTCCGGCGCCGACGATCACCGCGTCGCTCAGCGCGCGCAGCCGGTGCAGGTGGGTGAGCACCTCGGGCCCGTTGACAAAATTGGCGTCGCCGCCATGGGTGGCGATGCAGCCGTTCAGGCTTTGGCCCAGCTGGCCCAGCACCCACGAATCACCACCGGGAGGGCGATCGAGCAGGGGTTTGAGCAGCTCGAACACCTGGCAGGCTTCGTCATCCCAGCCTTGTCCGGCCCTCGACGCCAACTGCCAGCCCTGGCCCTCGGCGTAGACCAGCGCGGCGTCGTGGGCGGCTTGGCGTGCATCACCGCTGCGGCGCGCGTGCGCGACCGCAAGGCAGTCGGGCCAGAGCGCATCGATGCCGTGGACTCGTGTTCCGGTCATTTCCAGGTCGGTGCGTAGTAAGGGTCGCTCGGGTCCGCGCCGAAGGCCTTGCCGCCCCAATGCGCGAGTGCCAGGGCGGCGAGCACCCAAAGCACCGCGACGCCTGCGACGAGGAGCGTTTCGACCCAGGGCGGCGCTTCGCCGCGGCGCAAGCGCTGGCGCACGCCCCGCACCACCGCGCCGGAAGAGAACGACGCCGCCAGAAGCAGCACCGAGCCCGGTGGCGCGCCGGTGAGCAGGCCGGTCGATTGCGCCAGCGACAACCACGTCACCACCGCAGCGATCAACGCACTGGCGCCCAGTCGGATTCGGGAAACGGGCCAAAGCCAAAGACCTGCAGCCGCCACTGCCGCCGACAGCGCCAGCGAAAGCTCGAACAGCAGCGCCGAGCCGGAACGCATGGCCAGCGCCGCCAAGCCAAGTGCCGCCACGACGAGCATCGCAGCCGCGTTTGCGCGGGCCGGCGGCTCGGCCAGCACCGCGCCGATCACGGCCATGCCCACGATCCAGCTGCCGATGCGCGGCAGCATGGGCTGGTTGCCCAGCACGACGATGACGGCCAGGGCCCAGAGCGCGCCCGCGGCTGCCCACTGCAAGCGGGCCGATGCACGCAGCCATTCGGCCACGATCCCCGCAAGGGCCGCAGCGGCAATGATCCACGGGAGCTTTTCGGTGATGGAGAGCGGGCGGCCCACCCAGCCGATGGCGGCGATCGAAGAAAGCACGAGACCCAGCGAAACGCCCGCCGCAGCCCAGCGCGCACCGCTTTCCGGCCCGGCCAGCGTGCGAGCCAGCGCGGCCCAGACGAAAGCCAGCGCGAAGGGCAGCGCCAGGCTCTGAACGAGCGGATGGTGAAGACTCATTGCCCCCTTATGCCGGGGCAAGCGCCGCGCGTCAATCGTTGCGGATTGGCCATGCATGCGCTGCCCCGCGACGCCTACACCCGCGGAGGATCGGTGTCGCGCTCGTAATGGCGATGGCGCGCCAAGGCCTCGGCAAAGGGCTCGATGGTCTTCTTGATGGCGCCAGCGTCCGTGAGGATCAGGCCCGGGTCGGCACTGCCATCGGGCAGCGACATCGGCAGTTCGGCCTGGGTGAGCAAGGCCTGGCCTGCGCCGATGGCCAGGATGGTCTTGCAATGCCGGTACTGGTCCTTGACGAATTCCATCGTCTGCCCGATTTCCGCGAGCGCCTTGACCGCCGCTTCACCGTCGGGCAAGACCAGCGCGTCGAACAGGAAGCCGGGGTTGTTCTCCAGGCTGGCGTCCACTTCGATCCGGCCGCCGTCGCTGGTCGCGAAGGCGCCCAGGTGCGGCCCGACCAAGCGAGGCACGGCGCCCTGCTGCATCAACGCTTCGACCAGCGCGCGCAACGACGCGCCGTCGACGCCGTCGGCCACCAGCAACGCCACCTTGCGCGTGCGGATGCCGCCTTCGCCAGGCCGCGCCATGAGCGACAGCGAAGGCGACTCGTCCACCTCCGGCCGCGGTGGCGACGCCATGGCGCATGGCATGGTCTCCGGCAGTTCCATGCCCAGGCCCTTGGCGACCTTTTCGGCCAGGGCGTCCGAGACGTTGCGCAAGCTGGCCACCATGCGCGCACGAATTGCGGGCACCGTCACCTTCGACAGCTCGAAGCGGAAAGCGGCGGCAATGTGCGCCTGCTCGACCGGGGTCTGGCTCTCGTAGAACAGGCTGGCCTGCGTGTAATGGTCGGCAAACTTCTCGGGCTTGACGCGCACCTTGTCGCTGTCGGCTTCGGCATCCATGCGCGCCTTGACGCTCATGAAGCCCTGCGCGGCACCAGCCTGGAAGGGGCAGCCGCCGCCGAGCGAATTGGGCTCGTAGGCCACGCGCCCGCGATGGATGGCCTGGCGGTGCATGCCGTCGCGCTGGTTGTTGTGCACCGGCGCCAGCGGCGCGTTGATGGGCAGTTCGTGGAAGTTGGGGCCGCCCAATCGCGAGATCTGCGTGTCCACGTAGGAATGGATGCGGCCGGCCAGCAGCGGGTCGTTGGTGAAGTCGATGCCGGGAATCACATGCGCGACGCAGAAGGCGACCTGCTCGGTTTCGGCAAAAAAGTTGTCGGGGTTGCGGTCGAGCACCATGCGTCCGACGATGCGGATCGGCGCCAGTTCCTCGGGCACGATCTTGGTGGGATCGAGGATGTCGAAGCTGAAGCTGTCGGCCTCCTCCTGGGTGAAGACCTGCAGGCCGAGTTCCCATTCCGGATACTCGCCCGCGTCGATCGCCTCCCACAGGTCACGCCGGTGAAAGTCGGGGTCGGCACCGGAAATCTTCACTGCCTCGTCCCAGACCAGCGAATGCGTGCCCAGCTTGGGCTGCCAATGGAACTTGACGAAGCGCGCTTCTCCCTTTGCGTTGATGAGCCGGAAGGTGTGCACGCCAAAGCCTTGCATCATGCGCAGGCTGCGCGGGATGGCGCGGTCGCTCATCGCCCACATCATCATGTGGGTGGATTCGGGCATCAGGCTGATGAAGTCCCAGAAGGTGTCATGCGCCGAGGCTGCCTGCGGCATGCCGTGGTGCGGCTCGGGCTTCACGGCGTGGACGAGATCGGGGAACTTCATCGCGTCCTGGATGAAGAACACCGGCATGTTGTTGCCAACCAGGTCCCAGTTGCCTTCGTCGGTGTAGAACTTGACGGCAAAGCCGCGCACATCCCGCGCCGTGTCCTTGGAGCCGCGCTCGCCGGCGACGGTCGAGAAGCGCACGAACACCGGCGTGCGCTTGCCCTTCTCGGCGAACGGCGCGGCACGCGTCAGATCCGTCGCGGGGTCGGTGCATTCGAAGTAACCGTGCGCGCCAGATCCGCGCGCATGGACGATGCGTTCCGGGATCCGCTCATGGTCGAAGTGGGTGATCTTCTCGCGCAGGACGAAGTCCTCCAGCAGCACGGGGCCCCGTGCGCCGGCCTTGAGCGAGTTCTGGTTGTCGGCCACCGGCACGCCCTGGTTGGTCGTCAGGCGTTGTCCGCCGCCATCGGCGCGCACGCGCTCCAGCGAACCGTCGGGCCCGCTGGTGCCGGGCTTGGGCGGCCGGCCGGTCTTGTCGGAGGCGTTGCGTTCGGACAAGGTGCTGGACGCGGCCAGTCCGGGATCACCCGATGCGGTCTGGCCCGCTGGCGTCTCCAGCGCATTGGCCTCGCCATGCTCCTTCGCCTTGTTGGCGTTGAACGGCATCTCGGCGGCCAGGTCTTGCGTCTGCACGGCGCGTGTTGCGGGCAGGTCGCCCTTGGCGGCTGCGGGATCGGTCGGATGTGCGGGTGCGCTGTCGGTGTTGCGTGCGGCGGCGCGAGCGGCGGCGATGTCCGGCGTCGCGGCCGAGCTGGGCTTTCTGGGCATGAAGGGTCTCCGTGGGGGGTGAGCGGCTGGTTCGCCGAAATCGCTCTTCAGCCTAAGGACGACCCGATCCCCCGCGAGTAGGACGAGCGCTCACCCCGACGGCAACGGATGCCGCGTGCACGTGCGGTTACATGCTCGAAAAAGCCCCCGACGCGGCAGCGGTCAGAGCGCAGGCATGTCGGCCTCGCCGTCATGCAGCCATGCGTGGATCAGCGTGTACGAGACGGCCAGCAGCACCGGTCCGACGAAGACGCCCACGAGGCCGAACGCAAACAAGCCACCGATCACGCCGGCGAAGATCAGGAGCAGAGGCAGATCGGCACCCCGCTTGATGAGCCAGGGACGCAGGAAGTTGTCCATGGTGCCGACGATCAGCGTCCACACGGCCATGAAGACTCCCCAGCCGGTGTCGCCATTCCAGAACACCCAGATCGTGGCCGGCAGAAGCACCAGCGTGGGCCCGAGCTGGATGATGCACAGCATGAACATGACGGCCGTGAGCAGCGCCGCGAGCGGCACACCGGCCACGGCCAGCCCGATCCCGCCGATCACGGCCTGCACCAGCGCCGTCACGCCCACACCCAGGGCAACGCCGCGGATGGCCTTGCCGGCCAGCACGACCGCCTCCTGGCCGCGCGTGCCGGCCACGCGCCAGCCGAAGAGCTGGACCACGCGCGCGGCGGCTTCGCCGCTGGCGTACATCACGCCAGCGATCACCACCGTCAGCAGGATCTGCACAGTGAGCGCGCCCACCACCCCCGCCTGCGACAGCACCCATGTCGTGACCTGCGACAGATAAGGCGTGACGCGGTGCTGAAGGCCCGCCATGCCCGAGGCCACGAGCTCGTCCCACATGCTGCCGAGCTTCGCGCCCACCAGGGGCAGGTTGCGCAGCCAGTCGGGCAGATGCGGCGGGCCCTGATCGATCAGCGAGCGCACCCAGCGGTAGGCCACATCGGCATGCTCGGCCACGGTGGAGATGGCCATGGTGAGCGGCAGCGCAAACAGCAGCAGCAGGATCAGCACCATCGCCACCACCGCCAGCGCGCGGCTGCCCCAGAGCCTGGCCTGGAACCACAAGAGCGCCGGCCAGCTGGCCACCACCACCATGGCCGCCCAGATCGTCGCGCCAAGAAACGGCCGCAGGATCCACAGCGAGGAGCCGATCATCAACGCGATGCACAGCACGCTGAAGGTGATCTTGGCCAGGTCGGTACGGGGTTCTGTCATGGTGTTATGCGCTCCTCTTGCGGCAGCATCGTAGCCCAGCGCACAACGCAATTGGCCCCTTGCGATGAGGAGGAAGCGCGCGGGCGGCACAAGGCCGCCGCGCGCCAGCCAACCGCCTGGCTCAAGCCAGCGCGCGAAGCTCTCGCAGGGCGACCGAGAGCATCGCCGCGTCCGGTGTCGGAACGGCTCGCAGTTCCGTCATCAGCCGCTCGGCGCGCTCCAGCGGACGCGCATTGGCATCGAGCCACGCCTGCACCTTCGCGTCTGCCTCGACCGGCCCCTCGGCGGCGAGCACGGCGCCCGTGATGCTGCGTTCCAGCGCTGCCAGGTCGTCCTGCATGGCCCCGCGCGCGAGGATTTGCCAGTGCGCATCGCCCGGCAACGCGCCGATGCGATCGCGCAGCCATGCCGTTCCCAGGCGGTTGCCCAGGACGAAGAACACCTCCGCCACGGTCTCGACAGGGCTGCGCGCGCTGCCGGCCAACTCGGCAATGTCGAGCGTGGCGTTGAGCGAATCGAACGTGGCCACGCGCTCGGCCAGTTGGCGCGGCACACCCGCATCGGTGTACTGCGCCACCGCGGCCTCGTCACGGGCGCGCTCGCCCGCATCGAGCAATTGCGGCAGCCGGGCGGCCAGTGCCTCCACGTTGGGCTTGAAGTGCGCGATGACATCGGCGATGGGTTCGGCCAGGCGGCGCGAGCGCAGGAACCACTTGGTGGCACGCTCGAGCTGGCGGCTGCAATCGATCAGCAGGCGCGATTGCACGGCGTCTTCCACCTGGTTGTCGAGCTGGTCGACCGCCTCCCACAGGCCCACCATGCCGAAGATCTCGCGCGCCATCAGGTAGGCGCGCACCACTTCGTGCGCACGTGCGCCGGTCGTCTCGGACAGCCGGTGCACGAAGGTGCTGCCCACGCGGTTGAGCGCGCTGTTCGTCACGTGGGTGGCGATGATCTCGCGCTTGAGCGGGTGCCGCTGCATGTAGGCGGCAAAGCGCTCGCGCAGCAGCGTCGGGAAGTAGCGCGTCAGCGCGGTGGCCACCCAGGGGTCGTCGGGCAGCGGCGACTCGAGCAGTTCGTCGTACAGCCAGATCTTGCTGTAGGCCAGCAGCACGGCGCGCTCGGGCGTGGCCAGGCCCTGGCCCGCTGCGCGGCGCTCGGCCAGTTGCTCGTCGGAAGGCAGGAACTCGATCGCACGATTGAGCCGCCCCGCCTTTTCCAGGAACTGCATGAAGCGTGTCTGCGCGTCCAGCAACTGGGCGCCGAGGCGGCCGGTGACGGACAGCACCTGCGTCTGGTAGATGTTGTCCCGCAGCACGAGGTGCGCCACCTCGTCGGTCATCTCCGGCAGGATCGCGTTGCGCTGCTTCTCGGTCAGCTCTCCCTCCGCAATGGGCAGCCCCAGCAGGATCTTGATGTTGACCTCGTGATCGGACGTATCGACGCCGGCCGAGTTGTCGATGGCGTCGGTGTTGATGCGTCCGCCCGCGCGCGCGAACTCGATCCGGCCGAGCTGCGTGCAGCCCAGGTTGCCGCCTTCGGCGAACACCTGGCAGCGCAGCTCCCGGCCGTTGACGCGCAGCGCATCGTTGGCGCGATCGCCCACCTGCGCATGGCTTTCTTCCGTGGCTTTCACGTAGGTGCCGATGCCGCCGTTGTAGATCAGTTGCACCGGCGCCTTGAGGATGGCATTGACCAGCGCCGTGGGCGTCATGTGATCCACCGCGGCGTCGATGCCCAGCGCCTCCTTCACCTCGGCGGTGAGCGCGATGGACTTCGCACTGCGTGCATGCACGCCGCCGCCCTTGGAAATGAGCGACGCGTCGTAGTCGGCCCAGGAGGAACGCGGCAGCGCGAACATCCGCTCGCGCTCGGCAAAGCTGGTCGCCGCGTCGGGCGAAGGATCGAGAAAGATGTGCCGATGGTCGAAGGCCGCCACCAGGCGGATGTGGCGCGACAGCAGCATGCCGTTGCCGAACACATCGCCCGACATGTCGCCCACGCCGGCCACCGTGAAGTCCTGGCTCTGCGTGTCGATGCCCAGTTCGCGAAAGTGCCGCTTGACCGATTCCCACGCGCCCCGCGCCGTGATGCCCATCGCCTTGTGGTCGTAGCCGACCGAACCGCCAGACGCAAAGGCGTCGCCGAGCCAGAAGCCGTACTCGGCGCTGATGCCGTTGGCATAGTCGCTGAACGTGGCCGTGCCCTTGTCGGCCGCCACCACCAGGTAGGGATCGTCCTCGTCGTGGCGGCGCACGTCCGGCGGCGGCACGATGGCGCCACCCACGCGGTTGTCGGTGATGTCCAGCAGGCCGCGCAGGTAGTCCTGGTAGCAGGCGACGCCTTCTTTCATGAAGGCTTCGCGATCGGCCGGCGACGGCGCGCGCTTGAGCACGAAGCCGCCCTTGGAGCCCACCGGCACGATGACCGTGTTCTTGACCATCTGCGCCTTCACCAGGCCGAGCACCTCGGTCCGGAAGTCTTCCGGCCGGTCGGACCAGCGCAGCCCGCCGCGAGCCACCCGGCCGCCGCGCAGGTGCACGCCCTCGAAGCGGGTCGAGTAAACGAAGATCTCGAACATGGGCTTTGGCTCGGGCAGCTCGGGAACGCTGCGCGAATCGAATTTGAACGAAAGGAACGGCCTGCGCTTTCCGTCGGCGTCGCGCCGCCAGAAGTTGGTGCGCTTGGTGGCCAGGATCAGCGCGAGGTAGTGGCGCAGCACCCGGTCTTCCGACAGGTTGGCCACCTGCTCCAGCGAAGTTTCGATGGCGCTCACCTGCGCCATATGCGCGGATGGATCGGCGCCCTTTCCGCTGGCGACGCTCGGGTCGAAGCGCATCTCGAACAAGGCCACCAGCTGCTGCGCGATCGCCGCATTGGCCACGAGCGTCGATTCGATGAAGGCCTGCGACAGCGCAAAGCCGGTCTGGCGCATGTACTTGGCGTAGGCCCGCAGCACCACGATGCGATGCACCGGAATTCGGGCGGCCAGCACCAGGCGGTTGAAGTCGTCGTTTTCGACGCTTCCGTCGAAGACTGCGGCGAAGGCTTCCTCGAACACCGGGCGCAAGGCGTCGACGTCGAGCTCTCCGTCGCCCAGCGCGCTTTGCAGCCCGAAGTCGTGCACCCAGATCGGCGCTTCGCCCGGTGCGGCAATGCGGTGCGGGTGCTCGTCCAGCACCTTCATGCCCAGGTGCTCCATCATGGGCAGGCTGGTCGTCAGCACCAGAGGCGCGCCGCGCACGAGCAGCTTGAAGCGCAGATGACCGGGCGCCGCCTCCAGGGGGCGATACAGCGTCATGCGCAGCGACTGGCCTTCGCGCAATTCGTCCATCAGCGCGATGTCGCGCACCGCGGCGCGGGCGCTGAACTCATCGCGATAGCCCGGCGGAAACGCAGCGCCGAAGCGGCGCAGCAATGCGTTGCCGCGGGCCTCGCCCACCGACTCGATCAGCGCCGCCTTGAGGTCGTCCACCCAGCGCCGGGCGGCGGCCACGAGCTGCTGCTCGACCTCCCGCACATCGTAGGGCGGGATCTGGCCGGGCCGGGTCCGCACGGTGATGTGGATGCGCGCCAGCATCGATTCGGAGAAGTTGACGTCGAAGTCCGCGCCCACGCCATTGAAGGCCTGCTGCAGGATCACCTGCCACTTCTGGCGAAGCTCGGTGTTGTAGTTCTCGCGCGGCGCATAGATCAGGCACGAGATGAAGCGCTCATAAGGGTCGCGCCGCACGAAGAGGCGGAAGCGCTGGCGGTCTTCCAGGTGCAGGATGCCCATGGCCGTGGCCAGCAGTTCGTCTGGCCCCGTCTGGAACAGCTCGTCGCGCGGATAGGTCTGCAGGATGTGCTCCAGCGCCTTGCCCGAATGGCTGCCCGGCGCCTGGCCGGCACGCGCCAGCACATCGGCCACCTTCTTGCGCAAGAGCGGAATCTCGGCGGGGCTCGCGTTGTAGGCCGTGGACGTGAACAGGCCCAGGAAGCGATGTTCGCCGCACACGTTGCCCGCGGCGTCGAAGCGCTTGACCCCGATGTAGTCGAGGTAGCCGGGCCGATGCACGGTCGAGCGCGAGGTGGACTGCGTGATGATGAGCAGGTGCGGCAGCCGCGCCTGTGCCCTCACCTCGCGCGGCAGTGCCGCGAAGCTGGTGCCGGCGTCGTTGCTGGCAGTGCGCAGGATGCCGAGCGCCGAGCCAGGCACCACGCGCAGCCCGTCCTCGCCCTCCGGCGTCTGGACCAGGTCGTGGCTGCGATAGCCCAGAAAGGTGAAGTGCCCGTCGGCCAGCCAGCGCATGAAGGCCAGGTCCTCGGCCAGCTCGTCGGCCGGCACCGGCGGTGCCTTGGCTTCGACCTCGGCCAGGACCTCCTGGACGCGCGCCTGCATGGCCTGCCAGTCTTCGACCGCCGCGCGCACGTCGCCCAGCACGCGCCGCAGGTCGGCCTCGAGTTCATGCAGCTGGGCAGGATCGGCGACGCGGTCGACCTCGACATGGATGAAGGATTCGCGGCTCGTGCCTGCGCCGTCGAGCGCCACGAACTGGCCAGCGTCGTCGCGCCGCACAGGCAGAAGCGGGTGGATGATCAGGTGCAGCGTCAGGCCATGCCGGTTGACCTCCATCGTCACCGAATCGACCAGGAATGGCATGTCGTCGTTGACGATTTCGATGATGGTGTGCGTGGACTGCCAGCCGTGCTCGGCCACGCTCGGATTGAAAGCGCGCAGCTTGACGTGCCCCGGTTCGCGCTGCCGCGCGAAGCCCCAATGCGAGAGCGCCGCGCCATACAGATCGGCCGGCTCGCGATCTTCCAGGTCCTCGGGGTCGACGTTGCCGAAGTACTGGCGCGCAAAAGCCTCGAGTTGCTGCGCGGCCTGCGGATCGCCGATCTTGGCTTGGATGAGCGCCGCGACTTCATCGATGCGCGCGCTGGCGCCGGCCTTGTCCTTTTGCATTTTCAAGTTGCCTCCTGATGTTTTGAGTATTGAATCTACGTCGGGTTCGTGTCAGTTCGCCGAATTCCTTCGGCGCAAGCGCGAGCCCGGGCCGCCACTGTGAAAGGCATTGGCTCGAAAGGCAAGCTGCAGTGCCGCAGCCCGGGCACGCCTATGATCGCTCTCGCCTTCGCCACTTGCCATTCCCACTCCGGCCATGCAACGCTTCACCATTTCGCTGGATGACAATCTGGCCCACCAGTTCGACGAGTTCATCGCCGCGCGCGGCTATGTCAATCGCTCCGAGGCGGTTCGAGACCTCATCCGCTCCAGGCTGGGCGACGAATCCATCGCCGGCACGCAGGGGCCGCAGGCGGCAGGACGAAAGACAGGCGCTTCCTGGTGCGTCGCCAGCGTCAGCTACGTGTTCGACCACCATGAGCAGACCGTCACCAGCCGCCTCCTGGACCTTCAGCACGACCACCACGACCTGGTGGTGAGCAGCCTGCACACCCACCTGGACCACCACCACTGCATGGAGTCGGTGGTGCTGCGCGGCCCCACCGCGGCGGTGCGCGCCTGCGCCGACGCCGTGGTCGCGCTGCGCGGCGTGCGCCACGGCCAGGTGAACCTCATCCCGCTGGATGCCGACGGACAGGGGCCGCACCGGCACGACGAAAGCGGCGGCGTCGGGCGCCACGTGCACTTCAAGCCCATCAACTGAACATTCCTGGCACGCGGCCGGCGGCCTCGAAGGGGCCGATTGGCGTATAGCCTTTTGGCGCCAACGTAAGAATAATTTAAATAATGTCTTACATCACGCCTTTGCACCCTCGGCCCGTGCGCGCCATGCATCTGATGCTCGCCACCGCCGTCAGCAGCTCCGTGGCCATGGCGCAGAGCCCGACCGCCAGCCAATTGCCGGAAATCGAAGTGATCGGCCCGCGCGATGCCGCCATCGGCAGCGCCGACAGCGCCAGCGAAGGAGCGCTCGAGCGCGACGCTTTCCAGTCCCGGCCCAAGCTGCGGCCGGGCGACATCGTCGAAGCCGTGCCCGGCGTCGTCGCCACGCAGCACTCTGGCGACGGCAAGGCCAACCAGTATTTCTTGCGCGGCTTCAACCTCGACCACGGCACCGATTTCTCGGTGTCCGTCGACGGCATGCCCGTCAACATGCCCACGCACGGCCACGGCCAGGGCTATGCCGACCTGAACTTCCTCATTCCGGAGCTGGTCTCCGGCGTGCGCTACCGCAAGGGCCCGTATTTCGCCGAAAGCGGCGACTTCTCTCTGGCGGGCAGCGCATCGATGGACTACTTGAGCGTGCTGCCTGCGCCATTCGCACAGTTGGACCTGGGCCAGAACGGCTACAAGCGCATGCTTGCTGCCGGCTCGCGCGTCGTGAACGACCAGGTCTGGATGGCTGCCGTCGAACTCATGGGCAACGACGGCCCCTGGCAGGTGCCAGAGGACCTGCGCAAGGCCAACGCAGTGCTGCGCTTTTCCCAAGGCTCGAAGGCGCGCGGCTTCGCCGTCACCGGCATGGCCTACAAGAGCGACTGGACCGCGACCGACCAGATCCCGCAGCGCGCGGTCAGCAGCGGCGAACTCGATCGCTTCGGCTCGCTCAACCCCACCGATGGCGGCAGCAGTCGGCGCCTGAGCCTGTCCGCGCGTTGGCACGACGACAACGGCCCCGCAGGCCGCACCAACGTCAGCGCCTATGCCATCGACTATCGCTTTGACCTGTTCTCCGACTTCACCTATTTCCTGAACAACCCGATCGATGGCGACCAGTTCGAACAGACCGATCGCCGCCGGGTGTTCGGCGCCCAGGCCTCGCACAGCTTCGCAAACCGCCTGGGCGGCCTGGCCGGTGAGCTGAGCTTCGGCGCGCAGTGGCGCGGAGACCGGATCGGCGAAGTCGGCCTCTACGACACGGTGGCACGGACGCGCACCAACACCGTTCGCAGCGACAAGGTCTCGCAGGATCTGGTGTCGGTGTACGGCCAGCAACTTGTCGGCCTGAGCGATCGCTGGCGCGCCTACGTCGGGCTTCGGGGCGATGCGCTTGCCTACGATGTTCGCGGCCGCGAGCCCAATTACGGAGCCGCCAACAGCGGCAGCGGCGACGACGCCATGGTCAGCCCCAAGGCCGGCCTCATCTTCGCGCCGGCAGCGGCGCACGAGCTCTATTTCAACGTGGGCCGGGGCTTTCACAGCAATGACGTGCGCGGCGCCACCATCCAGACCGATCCCGCCACCGGCGAGCCGGCCGAGCGTGTCCCGGCACTGGTCAAGGGGCTGGGCAGCGAACTCGGCTGGCGATTCCAGCCCAGCGAGCGGCTCAGCCTGACGGCAGCCCTATGGCAGCTGAAGCTGGACTCGGAACTGGTCTATGTCGGCGATGCCGGCACCACCGAGCCCGGCCGCGCCAGCAGTCGGCGCGGCGTCGAAGCCACCCTGCGCTGGCAGCTCGATGGTGCATGGCGACTGGAAGCGGACGCGGCGCTGTCGCGCGCCCGATTCACAGGAACGCCGCCCGACGGCGAGGGGAACTACATCGACAACGCGCCCGAACGAGTTTTCTCGGCTGGTGTTGCGTACGAGAACGGCCCATGGAGCGGCTCGCTGCGATTGCGCTACCTCGGCTCACGTGCGCTGACGACGACCGACAGCGTTCGCTCGAGTTCGAGCACCGTGCTGAACCTGGGTGCCCGGTATGCCGTCACACCGCAACTCACGCTGGGGCTGGACGTGTTCAACCTCACCGACAGCGCAGACAACGACATCGAGTACTTCTATGCGTCCTGCACCTCCGGCGAGGTGGCCAGTGGCGCATGCGGCGGCGGCATCGACGACCGCCACATCCATCCGATGGAACCGCGCACGCTGCGGGTGAGCGCGCGCTGGACCTTCTGAAGACAGTGCTGCCTCAGCCTTTCCAGAAGCGCTTGGCCTGCGACAGGCGGGCCAGCGCATCGCAGCAGGCGCGCGCCTGCACGGGCATCTGCGCATCGAGCCAGCCCACGACGTACCAGGCATGCGGCTCGGCGTCGACGGCCTTGCGGTACAGCGCATGGGCCACCTGCTGGTCGTTGTACGCCCCCAGCTCATCCTGCGCGGGCAGCAGACGCTTCAGATAGCGTGCCAGCTTCTTCGAAGGGAACAGTGGCGCCGCGAACTCGCTGAGATAGCGCAGGCGTTTCGCCCGCTTGCGCACACGATGCTGGGCCTCGACCGGCAGCGATTCGAATCGGCGACCGTCGCGCACCACCTGCCGGTGCAGCTTGTTCAGGCGCTTTCGCACCACGGCGCGAACGGCGTCCAGATCGGCGGCCTGGCCAGGCGCCTCGACATCCGCGGCCCGACTCTCAACACCCGCGCAAAAGCCCAGCATGTCGACCAACGCAGCCTGAAACGCTGGATCGCGAGCAACCTCCGCGGCGGTCTTGGCCGGATCACCCCTCGACGCCACCGCGTTCTGCGCCACTTCGTGATCGAGGTCGACCGGCGGCGCCCCAGCGGCTTCGAGCCTTGGCTGAAGGGCCTTCTTTGCAAGGGCTTGGTCCCGCTGCGCGCCCAGGCACCTGAATGCCTCGACCAGCGGCGGCTCCCATCGAGTCGAGTCGAAGGCGCCGGGTGCCAGCACTTCGAGTTCCCGCAGCGCGGTTCGCGTGCGGCGAATGGCCACCCGAAGCTGATGGATGACGTCTTCGGCCTCGTTGCCACCGGCGACTTCGCTGGCATTGGGCAACAGATGATCAAGGCAGATGGTCAGCACGGCGCGCTGCAGCGCCGGTCCGTCCAACGTTGCTTGCTCACCGCCTCGGAGGTCCCTCGGCGGGCGCATCGGCGCGGCCTTGGTCGCCACGTCCAGCGGCAGTCCACGTTGCACCGCGCAGACGCGTTCTCCCCGCTCCGCCTTGCTTTGAGTGCTCAGCCACAGACCATGCCGCTCGCGCCATCGCGAGGCAGCGGCGACGAGCCCGGATACGGGGCCCTTCACCAGTTCCAGTTCCAGCTCGCACACGCTGGACGCCTGGCGCCGGCCGAGGGGGCCCTCCGGCGCGTAGACCTCGCCGGTGTCCAGCGCCAGTTCGACCGTTGCGCCGCCCACACGGGTGAGCCGCGCGATGCGCCAGATGTCGGTGCAGAAGGTTTCGATCAAAGCCTGCCCGGATTCGGCCAGCACGGCATCGAGCCGGTCGCCGGCTGGCGTCCCACGGTGCCTCGCCGCGTCCACCGCCGGGGCGCTGCTGGCGGGCGACATGCCCAGGTCCACGTTGTGTTCCAACCGCACCATCGGCCCGCCGTCGCCGATGGCCTTGAGCGTCTGCACCCAGCGCCGGCCCTCCTTGCGCAGCCGCAGCGCAATGCGGTTCCTGGCCAGGGCGCCGTCCGGGGTGTCGAAGTAGCGGGCGACCAGATGCGTGCGGATGGCGCTGGCAGTGCGCACTTCCTTTTCGAGTGCGGCAAGCCGCCCGGGCGGGACGTCGAACTTGAGCTCGATTTCGTTCATGGATGGGCAGGATCCGCGGCGGGATCGCGGGCTGCCCTCAATAGTGCCAACTTCGGCGCACAAAGCCATCCGGGTTCGTGTGCGGGCCGGCGCGAGTGCGGGTTAACATGGCATCGGCAGTGCCCGACACGCTGCCCATGCCCTACGGATGAGCCCCATACTTCGTACCTGGACTTTCTGGATTCACAGCGAGCTTCGTGAAGAATGCAGGCTTCACCTCGAGGCAACCAAGCTTCCGGAACTTCGCGCCCAGCCGGGCAACACGCGCGCAGCTGCCGTCTTCAGGGATCTGGACGATGGCACGACCGAGGTGGTCGTGATGTCTGTCTGGGACGACATGGCCAGTATCAAGGCGTTCACCGGCCAGGAGCCGTTGGCCCCCACCATCGATCCGAACGATCGTCCCAAGCTGTTCGACCACGAGCCCCAAGTCCGCCACTACCTCATGCATTCACCGGACAGCGTGCCGGCAGAATTGCTCCGAGGGCTCGGGCTTTAGCCTAAAGCGCGCCGCACAGGGCTACGGCGTAGGCCGCATCGCCGCGGCTATCGTCGAAGCCATTCTTGGAAGGAAGGCGCAGGTCAACCGCAGATCCGCCAGGCAAAGCGCTGCGATCGACCGTGTTGGCAAACCGACGCACTACACCCTTCATCCCCTTGAGCGCGGCGTCCATCGATTGCTGGGCGCTGCGCCGGCGCACCACAACCTCCCGGATGCGGGTGCGATCGTGCCGAACCCACAGTTGGTGATCGCCTTCGACCACGCACAGCGTGCCGTCCTCGCCCTTCAGGACGTTCTGAAATCGCTTCCACACGGCGGCCACCGACGGCTTGATCGCACCCAGTTCGCAACCGCATTCGCTGGCGAATTCGGCAAGTTCGCAGTGGAGTTCCGAGGAAATGCACGACACCAGCTGGCCACCGTCCGGAGAGGGGTCCGCGAAGGAAAAGGAAACGGTGCTCGAATCGGTCTTGTAGAGCTCTTCGTAGCGGGCGCGGGTGTAGGCGTCCCGGCTGGCCGGGTCGACCCAGGCCGGCGACCATGGCAGGACGAAGTACTGCGCTTCGGTCGGGCCGACGATCCAAACCAGGGAAGCCTTGGTCGGTGCGTCCTGGATCCAGTCACGCAGCGACGACATCGCCGTGGCGCGCTCGCCGGGGAAGAACTGGAAGCTCGCTTTTCGGGAAACCTTCGAGCGGCCCCAACTGCGCTGCACTTCGCATGCGATCAACGCCCCGGGTGCCAGATGCACGCGAATTTCGGCACCGCTCAGAAGTTCCTGTATTCCCATGTGCCCATTGGACCCGAGGCCGGCACTTTAGACAGCTCACAAAGTTGATAGGTCCGCAACACGGAAAGGCAAGGCAAGCTTCGGGCCTGGCCCTTTGCCGAGCGCAAGAAAAGCGCCTCGAACGGCCACGAACCTCAGTTGAGCAGCCCGGAAAGCAGGGCCCGCACCACTGCCGCCGTCTTGTTGGCGGCCTTCAATTTGTGAACGACGTTCTTGATGTGAAAGTTCACCGTCGGCACCGAGATCGACAGGATGTCGCCGATGTCCGCAGCGGTCTTGCCGTCGGCGGTCCATTTGAGCACCTCGATTTCGCGCGGCGTCAGCGGCGATTCGAGTTCCACGGCGTAGCGCGGCTTCATCAGGCGCGACAGCGCCATGTGCGCTGCCTGGACCAGCCAGCGCATGTCGCTTTCGATGCTGGCCAGCTCAACGGCGGTCAACGGCTGCGACGAGCGCGACAGCGTGAGCATTCCGCCCACGCCGAAGCCGTCCAGGCTCGATTGCGCCCAGCCGACGCGAAGGCCGTGATCACGGGCCTCGTCCCAAAGGTTGCGGGCGGATTCGAAAACGCCATCCGTCCAGACCAGGGGCTCCTGGCTCAGCCGGCCATGGCGCACGCTCGGGTCGACCTCCAGGTAGCCGGCGGCCTGATAGCGCGCCTGCCAGTCGACGGGGTAGTTGTTCAGCGTGATGACCTTCGGCGCCGACACCGGCACGACCAGCCGCAACCCATAGGCGCAATGCTCGAAGCCAAGCCGACGCGCCTCGGCCAGCAAGGCGTCGAAGACGACGTCTTCCGTCGGCGCGCGATCGAGGGCTCTGAGCAGGTTTTCAGACGATGGCTGCATGGCGGACAGGCTCGGCGCCAGTCTCCGCTACGTCGTGCCGATTCGGCCGGCACGGGCACAGGGAAGGAAGGTCGCCCGAGCAGTTCACGATTCAGGGTCAAACATCAATTTACTGGGATTGTGTTACCTGACTGACAGAAAGATATCAATGCGTCTTCCTCAACGTTGATGGGCCTACGACGAAGTTCATCCCAATTGAGCAATTCGACACGTTTGACAACTTTGAGAGCAGCCTACGACCGAGTCCGGCGATTCCAATCCACCTCTGCGCACAACTTTGTGTAAACAATCAATGCACGAAAGTCACCCGATGAATGTAGTTCAATCCGACGGTTACTTGAGGATGCACGCCCGAGAATTGGGGCGCATTCCACTCACCCACCTCATTTCAAGCCTCGACGACGAGCCTGCCGCCGCCAATGATCGTTGCGAAGGCGCAACGGTGCTGTGTGGATATACAGAGTGGGTGAGCCCCGCAGCGCCCATGCTCAGCATCGGGTGGGACTGGGCTTGGCGCGGTCTGCCCGGCAGAAGTGGCGTCGTACGGCTCGGATTGCCGAGAACCAACATCCTCTTGGTTTCCGAGACCAGTGTGCCCTTACCCTGGGACGACAGTCTGGAGGCCCTGGCGCAATACATCGACGGCATCGACTGGCAGGAAGTGGCGCTGGGCGCCGCCTTCGGCACCCAGCCTCCCGCGGCGACCTACAAGAACTGATAGTTTCCGCGGCACCGGCGGAGGGCTGAAATGTCCCGATACAACACGGGACCCAATGCCATGGAAGTACTTGCCGGACGACCACACGAACTCTCTGCCCAACTTCTTGAAAGCGTCGAGCGCTACCGCTACAAGGTGTTCGTCGAAATGCTCGGCTGGGAGCTGGATACGCCTCCCGGCCTGGAGCGTGACCAGTTCGACCACGCGGGCACGCTGTATCTGGCGGCGCGCGATGAGCAGCAGGAAGTCATCGGCACGGCGCGCCTCTTGCCGACGACGAGCAACTACCTGCTCGGGGACGTGTTTCCCCAGTTGATGGGCGGCGCCACACCGCCGAACGACCCCGAAGTCTGGGAGCTCTCGCGCTTCGCGGCCGTGGACTTCACCGCACCCAACGGCGGCGCGATGGGCCAGTTCTCGTCGCCGGTGGCCGTGGGGCTGCTGGAAAAGTCGATCGAGCTGGCGGCTGCCAATGGCGCCAAGCGTTTGATCACCGTCTCGCCCCTGGGCATCGAGCGCCTGCTTCGACGCGAGGGCTTCCGGGCGCACCGCGCAGCGCCTCCACTGATCATCGACGGCCACCCCATCTTTGCTTGCTGGATCGACGTCGCTCCCCGCAGCGTGCCTGAGCCGCGCCGTCAGGTGGCGCATTGATCGGCCTGTAGGCCCTCGGGCGCCCTACAGCCCCATCCACTGGGAGATGCGCTCGGCCAGCACTTTGGCCCGCGTCGGCTCCTTGCGCGCGCGCTGAGCGGCGACCCATTCGAGCGCCAATGCCACGCGTTCGGCGGCTTCGTCGCCGCGCTGGGCCAATGCGCGCCACTGGGCACTGATTTCGCGCAACTCCGAACTGGTGAGGCGCTGCAGCGGCGGGCCGTCGGGAATGGCCTGCTCTTCCGCGACGCGCCCACGCGGCCGGACGAACGAAGCCCGTTTGGCAGGGCTGCGTTCCTGGCCTTGACCTTGAACCTGCCCGGCCTGTTGCCCGGCGGAAGGGGTGAGCGCTGAGATCTGCATGAATCCTATTTTCTTACCTAGGATCTGCACACGTAACCGCCAAGACGATGTACGCCTAAAGCCATGCCCGGCCGGGCCGGATGCCTGCCATGTCGGTAGCATCGGTGCTTGACTCAAGCTCCAGCACGCCATGACCTCAGCCAGCGCCTCCCCCACTCCACCGACTGACGCACAGAAGTTGCTCATTCTGCGACACGCCGAAGTGCTGGTCACGATGGACGAGCAACGCCGCGAGATCCCGGACGGCGCCGTCGTCGTGCAGGGGCCGGCGGTCGCCTGGGCGGGCGCCACCGCCGACCTGCCCGTCACGTATCTCGATGCGCTGAAGGCAGGGCGCGCCGAGGTCATCGACCTGCACGGCCATGTGCTGATGCCAGGCCTTGTCAACACGCACCACCACATGTACCAAAGCCTGACGCGGGTGGTGCCCGAGGCGCAGGATGCGGAGCTGTTCGGCTGGCTGACCAACCTGTACCTGCTGTGGGCGCGGCTGACGCCGGAGATGATCCGCGTGTCCACTCAGACGGCCATGGCCGAGTTGATGCTGTCGGGCTGCACCACCACCAGCGATCACCTCTACCTGTTCCCCAACGGCAGCCGCCTCGACGATTCGATCGAGGCCGCCAGCGCCATGGGCATGCGCTTCCACGCTGCGCGCGGAAGCATGAGCGTGGGGCGCAGCAGCGGCGGCCTGCCGCCTGACGAGGTGGTCGAAAGCGAGGCCGACATCCTCGCCGACAGCGAGCGCCTGATCGCGCGCTGGCACAACCCGGGTCGATTCGCCATGCAGCGCGTGGTGCTGGCGCCCTGCTCGCCCTTCTCGGTGTCGCGCGACCTCATGCGCGAGTCGGCCGTGCTTGCGCGCGACAAGGGCGTGTCGCTGCACACGCACCTGGCCGAGAATGACAACGACATCGCCTATTCGCGCGAGAAGTTCGCGATGACACCTGCCGAGTATGCGCAGGACCTGGGTTGGGTGGGGCACGACGTGTGGCACGCGCACTGCGTGAAGCTGGACGATGCGGGCATCGCGCTCTTCGGGCGCACCGGAACGGGGGTGGCTCATTGCCCCTGCAGCAACATGCGACTGGCGTCGGGCATTGCCCCGATCGGCGCCATGCGGCGCGCTGGCGTGCCGGTGGGACTGGGCGTCGACGGCAGCGCCAGCAACGACGGTGCGCACATGCTGGGCGAAGCTCGCCAGGCAATGTTGCTCGCTCGTGTGGGCCACGGCCCGGCGGCCATGACTGCGCGCGAGGCGCTGGAGATCGCCACGATCGGCGGCGCCAAGGTCTTGGGCCGCGACGACATCGGCGCTCTGGCGCCAGGGATGGCGGCCGACATGGCGGCCTTCGATCTGCGCGGTGTGAGCCATGCCGGTGCCTGGCACGACCCGGTGGCGGCGCTGGTGTTTTGCCAGCCGGGCCAGGCAGCCCTGTCGGTCATCAACGGCCAGGTGCGCGTGCGCGGCGGCGAACTGGTGGACGTGGCGTTGCCGCCTCTGCTGCAGCGACATCGCGACCTGGCACGCACGCTGTACGACGCGGTGCGCCATCCGCACACGGCCGGATAGGCGGCTCCATCCGGCACCCGCCCGCGCGCTCGGCTCAGGCGCGGCCCGGATCGGCGGTCATTGCGATGCGGCAGGCGCCACGTCGCGCCGCACGCACCGGAAGCCGATGTGCGTGGTCGAGGTGTCCACCGGATGGGCGTGACGTGCCGCCGGGCGGTAGCGGCGGCAGTAGTTGGGCGCGCACAGGTGCGACCCACCCTTGAGCACCTTGCGCGGGATCAGGATGTCCGGCATGTTGGGGTCGTAGCTGGCCTTCTCCTGCCCGCCGCGCGGATTGAGCGGAATGCAGCAGGGTTTGGCGGCATCGGCCTCGTGGCGCGCCGTCCACCAGTCGTCCGTCCACTCCCACACATTGCCGATCATGTCGACCAGGCCGTAGGCGTTGGGCGGGTAGCTGCCGACGGGCGAGGTGCGATCCCAGCCGTCGGGCTTCTGATTCTTGTTGGGGAACTCGCCGTGCCAGGTGTTCGCCATGCGGCGCCCCTGCGGAATGAGTTGCTCGCCCCAGGCGAACTCCCAGTCGTCCTGCATGCCGCCACGCGCGGCGAACTCCCATTCGGCTTCGGTCGGCAGCTCCTTGCCCACCCAGCGGGCATAGGCCAGCGCGTCAGCATGCGACACATGCACCACCGGATGGTGATCCTTGCCCTCGATGCTGCTGCCCGGCCCGTAGGGACGGCGCCAGTCTGCGTCGCGGATGAACTGCCACCACTGCGAAACGTCGCGCCAGTCCGTCACGCGAAAGCGCGGCGGCACGAACACCATCGAGCTGGGCACGAGCATCTCGGGCAAGGCATTCGGATAGTCCTTGGCGTCGGGCGCCACTTCGGCCGTGGTGACATGGCCGGTGGCCTCGACAAAGGCAGCGAACTGCGCGTTCGTGACCAAGGTGCGATCCATGCGAAACGCGTCCACCTTCACGCGATGGGATGGCTTCTCTTCCGGGTAGTGATGATCGGAACCCATGCGGAACGTGCCGCCGGGAATGACGACCATGTCATCGTCGAGCACGGGGGAATCGGAAAGGTCTTTCAGGGTCGGCTCCTGGCGCTGTGTCAGGGCGATGGTGCCACGAACGCATTGCGCCTTGAAAGCAGTATGGACAATGCGCGGATGCACACCACATTGATCCAGGGTGGCCGCGTATGGCGCGGCATCGGCGATTCGACCACGCACACGCAGGACCTTCTTCTGGAGGCGGGCTGCATCCGGGCCATCGGCTCGCGCTTGCCGGTGCCGCCGGGCACGCAGGTGATGGACGCCACGGGGCTTCTGCTCCTGCCCGCCTTCGTCGACGGCCACGGTCATCTCGACAAGACGCTGTGGGGCAAGCCCTGGCAGCCTCACAGCGCCGGCCCGACCGTGGCCGAGCGCATCGCCAATGAACGAAAGCTTCTGGCCGGCATGGACCATGCGCCGCAGGCACAGAGCGAACGCTTGCTTCGTCATCTGGTCACACGCGGCACGACCGCCGTGCGCAGCCACGTGGACATCGGCCCCGAAGTCGGGCTGTCGCACCTGCACGGCGTGCTGGAAACGCGCGAGCGGTGCCGGGGCATCGCCGATCTGCAACTCGTCGCCTTTCCGCAAGGCGGCGTCGATCCACGAACGAATACGCTGGACCTGCTGGACAACGCCGTGCGCGACGGCGCCGAAGCCATCGGCGGCGTCGACCCAGCCACCATCGACGGCCATCCCACCGCGCAACTCGACGGCGTTTTCGAGATTGCCGGCCGTCGCGGATGCGGCGTGGATCTGCATCTGCATGAACTCGGACCGGTCGGCCTGGCGGCCGTCGAAGCCATCATCGACCGCACCTTGGCGCTGGGACTGGCTGGACGGGTGATCATCAGCCATGCCTTCTGCCTGGGCGAGCTTGAACCCGCGCGCCTCGATCCGCTGATGGAGCGGCTGGTCAAGGCCGGCGTCGCGATCATGTCGCACGGACCTGGCGGCAACACACCCAAGCCGCCAGTGCGGCGGCTGGCGGAACATGGCGTGCGCGTGTTCTGCGGCTCCGATGGCGTGCGCGACGCCTGGTCACCATTGAACAGCGGGGACATGCTCGAACGCGCGTTTCTCGTGGCCTACGTCAACGGATTGCGCGACGACGCCGGGCTTGAACTGACATTGCAGATGGCCACCTCGCGCGCTGCCGACGTGCTCGCTCTGGACGCAGGAAAACTGGAACCCGGCGCGCCCGCACACATCGTCGCCGTCGAAGCCGAGACCGCCGCCGAAGCCGTGGCCGCGCATCCGCCGCGCCGCTGGGTGATGCGCGCCGGCCGCGTGATTGCACGCGACGGCAAGCTCGTTGACGGCGTCTGAGCAGGCGGCGCGCAAAACAACAAAGCCGGACTTGCGGCGGTCGCGAGTCCGGCTTCAAAGGTCTGGCCCAACTGCAGCCCGCGAGGCGGGCCACAGGGGCACAAGCCCTGAGGATTACAGGTCGAGCTTCGTGACCTTGGTTCCGTCGATGCTCACATTGGCCATCAGGCCAGCGTTGCTGAGCACGTAGCCCACGACCGGCGCACGGGCGGTCTGCGAATCGATACCGACGTTGGCGCCGGTCTTGAGCAGCGTGACATTGGCATCGGCGCCAGCCGTCCATCCCTTGCTGTTCCTGAACTTGTCCAGGGCTTCTTGCGTCATGAAGAGCACATAGACGGCCTTGGAATCCGCGCCGGCGAGCAGGCCCACCGATGCGGCAGCCGTGCTGTAGTAGCCGTTGGTGGCCGTGCCGACCCGCAGCGCGCCCTCGCCGTAGGAGCCACCGATGCCCAGACCTGCCGACAGGACCGACGGGAACACCAGGACACCCTTGGCCTTGCCCACCATTTCGCGCGAGCCCGGGACCTGCGAATACAGCTTGGACATGGCCGCATCGACGGAGCTGTTGATGCTCTGGCGCTTGGTGGCCGGATCGGCGTCCTTGCCCGCGCTCGTGGTCGTGGTGCATGCGGTCAAGGCGAGCAGCGAGGCTGCGCCAAGGGCAATGAATGTTCTCTTATACATCTGGCTTCTCCTGCGATGAACGTTATGTAGACAGCCGCGTGCGTATGCCGCCGTTATTGGCAGCACGCCCCTCCCGCCCACCTTCGGATGACGGACTTGGCCGGTGCGGCAGGCCGTTTATCGTTCAATCCGGACACAACCGCAAGGGAGCAAACCGAGGACGCGGTGCGCTCCTACGTAAGGACAAGTATCTTGGCCGGGATCAGCTTTCGCGGGCCCGGTCGAGGTTCTCCTGCACCCGGGTCAGCAGCGCCAGCAACTGCTGCTTCTCTTCCTCGCCCAAGCCGTCGGCCGCCACTTGCGCGAGCTTGCGACGCCGGCGCTGCAGCTTCTCGTGCAGCGCCTTGCCTTCGTCGGTCAGCGCAAGCCGCAGGTTGCGCCGGTCGCTGGCGTCGGCCTGCGCTTGCAACAGCCCGCGTTCGCGCAACCCGCCCACCAGGCGCGCCAGCTGACCCTTGTCGCGGCCGGAATGCGTGGCCAGATCACTTTGGGTAGCGCCAGGGTTTCGCGCAAAGAAGCCAAGCACCTTGGCGTCCATGGGAGTGGGCGATCCGGGCAGGTCCTCGACCACACGGTGCTGGAAGGCGCGCACGCGATGCATCACGGCATGAATGGCCTCCAGCACATCATCGGCAGGTCCACGGCCTTTTTGGTTGACATTGTCAAATGTATGTCGCATGATAGATGACATTATCAACCATACATCAGTTTTCCGATCATCCATGTCAAGCAACCCATCCGCAGATCTCGCCGCCGACGCAGCGGCCCTCACCTCACCGTCCGACTCAAGACCCGCCCGACGCGTGCAACGCGTTCGGCACGAATTGCGTCGCCGCGACGTCCGTCTGCTGCGCAAGCAGGCGGTCGGAGACAGCTTTCTGTCCCTGACCTTCACGGGCGATTCGCTGGCGGACTTCGTATCCGACTCTTTCGATGACCACGTCAAGTTCATGTTCGACGACGGTGGCGAAGACATGGTCCGACGGGACTACACGCCACGGCGCTTCGACCGCTCGACCTGCGAGCTGACCATCGAATTTGCACTGCATGGCCATGGCGCCGCAAGCCAATGGGCGCTGCGCGCCGAACCCGGCGTGCAGGCCGTGATCGGAGGTCCTCGTGGCTCGATGATCATCCCGGCGGACTACCACTGGCACCTGCTCGCCGGCGATGCAAGCGCTCTGCCCGCCATCCACCGTCGGGTGGAAGAGTTGCCGGCCGGCACCCGCGCGATCGTGCTCGTACAGGTGCCTGACGCCAGCGACGTGCGCGAGATGAACAGCGCGGCCGACTGCCACTTTCAATGGGTTCATTCAGACGCCGACTGGCTCTCGGCCCTGGCCGCATTGAAGCTGCCCGCCAGCGAGGGCTTTGCGTGGTGCGCCGGAGAGGCGCGCCTGATGCCGCAGGCCCGCGAGATCGTGCTGCAAGGCCATGGCATCCCGCGCGAGTCCGCCCGCGTGGCAGCCTACTGGAAGCAGGGCGCCAGCGAATTCCACGAGCGCCTGGAAGGCTGACAGCCTACGTGCCGCAGAAAGTCTGGTAGCAGGCCGTGACCGAAGGCGGGGCCGCCTCGGCATAACGAGAGCGGGCGGACACCTCGTCGAAGGGGTGGCGCAGGGCTTCCAGCAGATCGTTGAACGGTTGCAGGTCGTCCTTGTCGCTGGCCGCTGCCAGAGCCTCTTCGACACGCTCGTTGCGGGCGATGATCCACGGGTTGACCCCGCGCATTCGCTCGGCGCGTGCATCGGGGCCGCTTTGGCCCGGCGCACGGCCGACATCGTCCTGCGCGCACCGGTTCCGCCACCGTGCCAGCCAAGGCTGCAACGCTTCGGGGTCGGCGAACAGCGTGGTCAACGCCGCTTCGTCGCCCCGGGCCGCATCGCCCAATCGGCGCCAGCCGAGGGTGAAGTCGACCGCCTGTGCGTGCAGCAGCGCCAGCCAGTCCGCCGCCAGCGCGGCGTCGGTTTCATCATGCTCGGGCGACGCCACAACCGTCAGGCCGAGTTTGGCCCGCTGCCCCTCCAGGTGCGCGGCGGCGAACCACTGCGGGAAGGCATCGATCACCTCCGTGACCTGGGCGACCGCCTCTTTCACGCTGGCCTCGTCTTCGGTGTCGGTGGCCAGAAGCGGCAGCAGGGTTTCGCCAAGCCGTGCCAGGTTCCAGCGCGCGATGAGCGGCTGGTTGCCATAGGCGTAGCGCCCGCCTTGGTCGATGCTGCTGAAAACGGCAGCCGGGTCGTATGCCTCCATGAATGCGCAAGGACCGTAGTCGATGGTCTCGCCAGACAGCGTCATGTTGTCGGTATTCATCACCCCGTGGATGAAGCCCACGTTCATCCATTGCGCGACGAGCGACGCCTGGCGACGGGCCACGGCGCGAAGCATCCCGAGGTAGCGGTCGGGCGTGTCGAGCAGTTGCGGATCATGACGGGCCAAGGTGTAGTCCGCCAATTGGCGCAAACGCTCCCATTCGCCGCGTGCCGCAAAGAACTGGAAGGTCCCCACGCGCAGATGGCTGGCCGCAACGCGGGTGAGCACCGCACCGGGCAGCATGCGCTCGCGCTGAACGGCATCGCCCGTGGCGGCCACTGCCAATGCACGCGTCGTCGGAATGCCCAGCGCATGCATGGCCTCACCGATCAGCACCTCGCGCAGCATGGGACCGACGGCCGCCTTGCCGTCGCCACCGCGCGAGAAAGGCGTGCGCCCGGAGCCCTTGAAGGCGATGTCGCGCCGCTGCCCGTGGCGATCGATCAACTCACCAAGCAGCAAGGCGCGGCCATCTCCCAACTGCGGCGAGAAGCCGCCGAACTGGTGGCCGGCATAGGCTTGCGCGATGGGTTGTGCTCCGGGAGGCAAGGCATTGCCTGCAAAGAGTTGCGCGCCGGCTTCGCCACGCAACGCCGAAACAACCAAACCGAGCTCCGCGGCGAGCGCTTCGTTCAGATAGAGCAGCCGGGGCTGAGGTGCAGCCGCCGGCTTCCAGGGCAGATAGAAGCCCTGTAGATCTCGGGCGTAGCTGTTGTCAAAATCAAAGCCGGCGACGGTGTCGAGCGGTGTGGTGGGCGCATCCATACCGGCAGTGTGCCTGCAATCGAGCGCCCTGTCGGGTGCAGGGAAACCAAGCCGCGAACACCGCCCGCTCGGGTGCGACTACCTGGCCGCGAAGCAGTAGAAGCGCCCCGCCCCACCCGTCTTGATGAGGGCTTCCTGACTGCAGCCGGCGCTCTGGTGCGAGAAGTTCCAAGACTTCGCCCATGCCTCGGGCATCGGCCCTTCTCGATCGTGGTGACCCACCACGGCCGACCCGTCCGCCCCGCTCTTGGTCCATGCCCCGCAGGTCGTATCGGTCTGGGGCGCGAACGCGGTGCCGTCGGCGCGAGAGCCTGTCAGGATGTCATGCTCATTGGGCTTGTCGGCTCGGCCGCGAACCGGATTGCCTCTTTCGTCGAGTGCGGTGGCCTTGCTGATGTTGTTGCCGTTGTGCAGGTGGTCGACGTCGCGTGCAATGAGGTCGCCCTTGGCGTTGTACCAAGGACCGCTGCCAATGCGGTCTCGCGCATTGATGGCCGGAACGCCCGCGGACCCGCCAGACGGGAAGGTGGGCGGCACGCTGAGGTAGGCACGCCAGGTCTTGCCGCCCGCGCCGGCCGCGGTCGCCAGTTTCTGGCACTGCGCGTCGGCGCCCGCCAGACCGCCCAGATCGGCGCCCTTGCCGCTGCCCGCGCTGGTGATGAAAAAGCTCATGGGGCCAGATGCCGGTGTCGAGGCACAGGCCGCCAAAAGGGCCGCTGCGCTTGCGCCGAGGACCAAGGCAATCGTCTTCTTCTTGCTGCTTCTGCTCATCATGCTCCTCATGGTTTGTGGTGGAACGCGGCGCAAATGTCGCACCGACACGCCAGCGTGAACGCAATAGGCCCAGACGTTGTGAGCCTTTAGGTTGGTCTGTGGACCTCGTTGGGCGCTCGACCTTCGGACGTCAGACAGTGCGCGGGATGGCCTACGTGCCGAGGGACCTCTTGCACCGCACAGCAGGCGCCGGCTCCTACGCGGAAGTTGAATCGGCCCGTGGATGCTATGAACTCCTCAAAGCAACTTACGGAGATTTCTCATGCGCAAGCTTCTTTCCATTGCAGTGGCCGGCATGTTCGCAGCTGGCGCGGTGCACGCTCAGACCAATCCGCCCGGCTCGGCCGCACCGCCGCACAGCCCTGGCGTTGCCAATAGCAAGTCGCAGCAAGCGGCGGAGATGCACAAGGACCAGCGTGCCGACAAGCCGGTGAATCAACCGGGTGGCGACATGCCCAAGTCGGCGGAATCCACCGGCATGAAGACGGACAAGGCCACCATGAACGCGGACCAGCGCGTCATGACCCGCGATGCCAAGAACCCGGCAGCCGCTCCGGTGAAACAGGGAAGCACGCCGAAGTAAGCGTGTGCCAGCCGTTCTAAGAGGCGGCCGTGGCGATCGAAATCGCCCGGCCTCTCGCGGCTCGGCGCAGTGGCAGTTCACCGGCCTGCGTGGCCCGTGCTCGCAACTGCCCGCATCCGCCCTCCACATCCTGGCCGGCGGAATTTCTGAGTTTGGTCAAGATGCCGCGGCGATGAAGCTGCGCCGCCATTTGCCTGCAACGCTCCCAAGATGGTCGACCGTAGGGTGTGTCAGCGACAACATTGAACGGGATCAGATTGAGAACGCCGTATTTGCCGGAAAGCAGGCTCACCAAGCCTTCGATCTCATCGTTGCCGTCATTCACGCCATCCAACAGCGTCCATTGATATTGAATGGGGTAGCCCGTGGTTCGCGCATAGCGTTCGGCCGCATCTACGAGCTGCTCAGGCGTCAGCCTCGCAGCTCGGGGCAGCAACTCGGCGCGCAGGTCGATCTTGGTCGTGTGCAGCGAAACCGCCAGCGCTGGACGCACACTTGCCTGCAATAGACGGTCGAAGACTCGCGGATCTCCCACCGTGGAAAACACCAGATTCTTGTGGCCGATGCCGCCTGCAGTGCCGAGCAATTCGATTGCCTCGATCACGTTGTCAAGGTTGTGTGCTGGCTCTCCCATGCCCATGAAAACGATCTTGCGAACCGATCGCCGTGCTCTGGCCAGAGCCACCTGCGCGACGATCTCGGCGCTGCCGACCTGCCGCAGCAAGCCATCGCGACCGGTCATGCAGAAACGACACCCCACCGCGCAGCCAACCTGCGAGGAAACGCAAAGTCCTCCACGGGGCAGCAGCACGCTTTCGACCGTCTGGCCGTCATTCAAGGCAATCAGCAGTCGCTCCGATCCATCTTCCGCCTTTTCGACGGTATGGATGCTCGCCAGTGACGCCAACTGTGCCTCGATGTCTGGCATGGCTGCCAGCAGCGACGCCGGAAAGAATGTCGAAGGAAGGCGCCTTCCGCTCTCGCGCGGCAAAGCGTTGGACCAAAGACGCAGGATGCGATGTTCATGCAGCGGTCCCGCACCTGCCTCGCGCAGGCGTGTTCGGAGTTCGTGGAGCGTGACCGGGGCCGAGGTGGGCGAATCTTGTGCCATTTTTGAAGAAGGCCTGGTGCGGCCGAGAGCGAACGAATTCTCGCCGACAGCCTCTCCCGCGTGCTCAAACCTGGTCCGGCTAACGCAACAACGGGGCACCCCATGAATCTGCAACCCTTCAAGTTCAAGCGAATCGCCGCCGTGTGCACCGACTGCGAGGAACGGTCTGACGGCCCGAAACGGCTGGACAGCAAGGGCGTCGTGAAGGACCTGCGACGACGCGCCGTGGAAGCGCCCGAGCGCACGCGTGTGACGCGTACGCGCTGCCTCGGCCTGTGCCCACACAAGGCACTGGCGGCCGTGGTCGTCGGCGAGTCTTTGCCCGCAACGTGTGCGGAGTTGAAGGATGACGCAGACGTAAAGGGCTTTGCACAGTTCGCCTTCGGCCCCGATGTCACGCGCGACTGAGCGCCGCGGGATGTGGGCGGACGGGGACGACGTCGCTTTGGATTGCGGACTACAGGCACAAGGCGCGGCGTTCCACATCGCCCGGCGTTGCAACTCCTTAGCCTTTGCCCGTACTCAACTTCAACGGGAAAACGACGTGGCCAAAGACGAACACACCCAGCTCTGGAAACTTATCCGCAGCGCGAAATTTGCGATGCTCACGCATCGGCACGGCGACGGGCACCTGCACAGCCAACCTCTCACCACACAGAACAAGGAGGCCGATCAGCAGTCGACGCTCTACTTCTTCGTGGCCAGAGATGGCGACATCGTGCGCCACCTGTCGAGCGATCCGAACGTGAACGTGTCGTACGCCAACCTGGATGACGACGACTACGTCTCGATCTCCGGCGTCGCTGCCGTGAGTGAAGACTCAGCGAAGAAGACCGAGTTGTTCAACCCACTCGTGAAGGCATGGTTCCCCGGCGGCGTGGACGATCCCAACCTGGCTTTGCTGGAGGTGCGCATCCAGGCTGCCGAATATTGGAAAGCCAAGGACAGCAAGGTGGTGCAGCTCATCAAGATGGCGGCCGCAGCGGTCACGGGCAAGCCGCCCGCGGATATGGCGGAGCATCGCAAGCTGTGATGCGGCCCACCGAAGCGGCGACTGCGCGAGCCTAGCCGGGCCGGTAAGGAAAAAAAGCGGCCCCCGCCCCTTACTCGACCGTGACGCTCTTCGCCAGGTTGCGCGGCTTGTCCACATCCGTCCCGCGAGCGCAGGCCGTGTGATAAGCAAGCAACTGCAGCGGCACGACATGCAGTAGCGGGCTGAGCGCTCCGTAATGTTCAGGCATGCGAATCACGTGCATGCCCTCGCTCGTCTCGATGCGCGTATCGGCATCGGCCAGCACATAGAGCACGCCGCCTCGCGCACGCACTTCCTGCAGATTGCTCTTGAGCTTTTCCAGCAAGGCGTCGTTTGGCGCGACGGTCACGACCGGCATCTCGCTCGTGACCAGCGCCAACGGGCCGTGCTTGAGCTCGCCGGCGGCGTAGGCCTCGGCATGGATGTAGGTCACTTCCTTGAGCTTGAGCGCACCTTCCATCGCGATCGGATAGTGCAGGCCGCGGCCCAGGAACAACGCGTTTTCCTTGCGAGCAAAGTCCTCGGCCCAACTGATGATCTGTGGCTCCAGCGCCAGCACGGACTGCAAGGCAACCGGCAGGTGGCGCATCTGCTTGAGGTATTGCGCTTCTGATTCCTCGCTCAGGCGGCCCTTCGATTGCGCCAGCGCCAAGGTGAGCAGGAACAGCCCCGCCAGTTGCGTGGTGAAGGCCTTGGTCGATGCCACGCCGATCTCGACGCCGGCCCGGGTGATGTAGGCCAGCTTGCATTCGCGGACCATCGCGCTGGTGGCCACGTTGCAGATCGTCAAGGTCTGTTCCATTCCCAGCGAGCGGGCGTGCTTCAGGGCCGCCAGCGTGTCGGCCGTCTCGCCAGATTGGGAGATGGTGACCACCAGCGTCCTCGGGTTGGGCACCGAGTCGCGGTAGCGGTATTCGCTGGCGATCTCCACTTGCGTAGGCACTTTGGCAATGCCTTCCAGCCAGTACTTCGCGGCGCAGCCGCTGTAGTAGCTCGTGCCGCAAGCCAGGATCAGGACCTGGTCGATGTCCTTGAAGACCCGGTGCGCGCTGGCCGCGGTCTTGCCGTCGGCGCCAACGCCGTCGAACAACTCGGGCACCACGCTTTCGACGCCTTCGAGCGTGTCGCCGATGGCGCGCGGTTGCTCGAAGATTTCTTTCTGCATGTAGTGGCGGTAGGGGCCCAGTTCCGCGGCACCGCTGTGCGCCTGCACGGTGCGCACGGTGCGGGTCACGTTCTTGTGCGCGCGATCGACGATCCAGTACTTGCCCGGCTGCAAGTCGACCACGTCGCCCTCTTCCAGGTAGACGATCTGATCGGTCACGCCGGCCAGTGCCATCGCATCGCTGGCCAGGAAGTTTTCTTCGCCGTTGGTGCCCACGCCGAGAATCAGCGGCGACCCGGCACGCGCGCCGACCACCCGATGCGGTTCGTCGCGGCAGATGGCAGCGATCGCATAGGCGCCCTGCAACTGCCGCACGGTGGCCTTCACCGCCTCGAACAGGTCGCCGTCGTAGTGGCTGTCGATCAAGTGCGCGATGACCTCGGTATCGGTCTGGCTCGAGAACACATAGCCGCGCGCAGCGAGTGCATCGCGAAGCGCTTCGTGGTTTTCGATGATGCCGTTGTGGACGATGGCCACGCGAGCCGGCTTGTTGCTGCTGCCGTCCACCGCCTCGCCCAGGCCGTGGCTGAAATGCGGATGCGCGTTGTGGACCGCCGGCGCGCCATGCGTCGCCCAGCGCGTGTGAGCGATGCCGGTCAGGCCCTCGACGTGGTCGCTCTCCACTTGGCTGAGCAGGTCGGCCACACGCGAAGTGGTGCGTGTGCGGGCGAGTTCGCCCGAATGCACGGCCACGCCGCAGGAGTCGTAGCCACGGTACTCAAGCCGCTGCAGACCCTGGACGAGGATGGGAACGATGTTGCGATGAGAACTCGCGCCGACGATGCCGCACATGTGTTGCCTGCCTTTTTCTATAGCGAGCTTGCGCCCAAAAATTTCTGAATGGGCGGATGGTAGGCTTCACGTCGAGACCATTGCTTTCATTGATAGACCCTCTGCGCAATAATATTTCCATGAACCTCAGAGTTTTTCATTTATTTCCTTTTTGACCACCTGATGGAATCATTCGTCATTGATTCGATCGATTTGCGCTTGTTGCAAGCGCTGCAAGACGACGCCTCTCGCACCAACCAGCAATTGGCAGCGCTCGTGCATGTGTCGCCACCGACTTGCCTGCGAAGAGTCCAGAAGCTGCGGGCAGCCGGCCTCATCGAGCGGGAGGTCGCGCTGCTGTCGCCCGACCGGCTCGCGCCCTTGCTGGGGCACGGCTTGCAAGCGGTGGTGGAAGTGTCGATGGACCGGCAAGACGCCCAGTCGCTGGATGCCTTCGAGGCGCGCGTCGTGGAAGACGACGCGGTTCAGCAGTGCTACCGCGTCTCTCCGGGGCCGGATTTCGTGCTGATCGTGGGCGCGCGCGACATGCCCGACTACCTGGCACTGGCGCAGCGCCTGTTCACGCAAGACGCCAACGTTCGCAACGTGAAAGCCTTCTTCAGTCTCAAGCGCGCCAAGTTCCAACCGCGCCTGCCGTTGCCCGCGGCCGTGCCATAGCCGCTGCAGCTAGGGGGGTTGCTCAGGCAGGCTTCTTTTTGACCGGCCGCGTCCAGTTCGGGTAGTACGACTGGCGCGCGCGCGCAACCGCGAGGCCGCCGGGCTCGGTGCTCTTGTTGATGGTCGAGCCGCCGCCCACCGTGCCGCCGGCGCCGATGGTCACCGGCGCCACCAGCACGCAGTTGCTGCCGATGTGAACGTCGTCGCCGATCACGGTGCGGTGCTTGTTCGCGCCGTCGTAGTTGGCCGTGATGCTGCCTGCGCCGTAGTTCACGCGCTCTCCGACGGTCGCATCGCCGATGTAGGCCAGGTGATTGGCCTTGGCGCCATGGGCCAGCGTGGCGTTCTTGATCTCGACGAAGTTGCCGATGTGCACCTCGGTGCCCAGCCGTGCGCCTGGCCGCAGCCGCGCGAATGGCCCGACGAGTGATGCGGCGCCCACCGTCACGCCCGCCTTCTCGCCGTCGATGTGGGTGAAGGGATGGATCACCGCGCCAGGTTCGATGCGTGCATTGGCAATCACGCAATTGGCGCCGATGCGCACGCCCGCGCCCAGCGACACGGCGCCCTCGAACACGCAATTGACGTCGATCTCGACATCGGCCGCGCAAACCAGCGTGCCGCGCAGGTCGAAGCGCGCCGGGTCGGCCAGCCGCACCCCCTGGGTCATGAGCATGTTGGCCTGGCGCAGCTGGTAGGCGCGTTCGAGCTGGGCCAACTGCGCCGGATCGTTCACGCCTGCGACCTGCAGCGCATCGGCGATGCGGGTGGCGACGACGGGCACTTCGTCCAGCGTGGCCAGCCGCACGATGTCGGTCAGGTAGTACTCGCCCTGGGCGTTCTTGTTGTCCAGGCGCGCCAGCCAGGGCTTCAGCAGACGGGTCGGCACGGCCATGATGCCGCTGTAGACCTCGCGCACCTGGCGCTGTTCGGGCGTGGCGTCCTTGTGCTCGACGATGGCTTGCACCTGCTCGCCGTCGCGCAGGATGCGCCCATAGCCGGTGGGGTCGTCGAACTCGATCGTCAGCAGCGCCAATCGGCGGCCGGCACTGGCGCGCACCAAGGCAGCCAGCGTGTCCTTGGCGATGAGGGGCACATCACCGCTGAGCACGACCGTGGTGCCATCGTCGTCCAGCGCGGGCACCGCCTGTTGGACGGCGTGGCCCGTGCCCAGCTGCGGCGACTGGCGAACGAAGGCCATCGGCGCCCCCTGTTCGGTGGCCGCGTGCAGCGCCTCTTCGACGTCAGGCGCACCGTGGCCGGTCACGATCACCACCTTGCGCGCGCGCAGTTCCAGGGCCGTGTCGACAACGTGCGAGACCAGTGCCCGTCCCCCGAGCCGATGCAGGACCTTGGGAAGGCTGCTCTTCATGCGCGTGCCTTTGCCGGCCGCCATGATGACGACGTCGATCGGTTCGCCGTCCTGCTCTGGGGTTGACTGCTTTTCCTGGGAGATCTGGGACATGGGGTGTTTCTTGCTTGAAAGCGGGAGACGGTGGCGAATTATCGGGGGGGCGCAACCGGCAGCCGACTGGCAGAAGAGGCCGTCGTCAGCGCGTGAGCCGCCAAGAATCCTCCTGCCGGCATAACTCTTGTGACCAGTGGTTACTTGTAGCTCAAAATGATTACACTGATCGTGTCCCAAGTCGCAGCCGGCGCCCTCGAGGCGGATTCATGAAGATCTCCCTTTGCACCTTGTACGAAGGCCACTACCACTATGGCGTGGCGGCGCTGGCCAATTCCTTGCTGAACAGCGGCTATGCCGGCGAACTGTTCGTCGGATTCCGCGGCCCTTTGCCCAACTGGGCGGCGCAACATCCGGGCTGGAATGCGGCGCAGAGCACGCTGGAACTGTCAGACCGCTTCAGCCTCCGATTTCTTCCCCAGACCACCGCCATCTTCTTCACCTACTACAAGGCGCACTTCATGCACGAGGTGATGCAGGTGCATTCGCCGGATGCGGACACGGTCGCCTACATCGACCCCGACATCGTGCTCAAGTGCAACTGGGTGGACGTCGATGCATGGTTCCACGACGGAATCGGGCTGATCGAGGACGTGAACTGGAACTTTCCCTCCCGCCACCCGAAGCGGTTGATGTGGAAGAACTGGTTCGCCCAGCACGGCGTGCACGAAGTGAAGGCGCTCGATCGCTACTACAACGCCGGCTTTCTCAGCGTGCCCCGTGAGCATGCCGAATTCCTGGTTCTGCTCGACCGCCTCTGCATGATGATCCTGGACTACAACGAGGGGCACAAGCACATCAAGGCTGGCGAGGCGGCCGATCTCTTCCACTCCACCGACCAGGATGCGATGAACTTCGCCCTCGGGGTGTACCAGGCGCCGCTGAATACGGCCGGCTGCGAGGCGATGGACTTCAGCAGCGGCGGGTTCTATTTCTCGCACGCCATCGGCTACAGCAAGCCGTGGCTGGGCCGCCACCTTCGACTGGCACTGCGCGGATGGCCGCCCTCCAATGCCACCAAGGCCTACTACCGGTATGCGAACAACCCGATCCAGGTGTTTTCGGGCTTCACGTTCGCGATTCGTCGCCTGAGCCTTTGGGTGGCTTCGGCGATGGGCCGCGTGTATCGCAAGGCTTGAGCCAGCGGGCGGCGCATCGCCGCAAGCGCTTGCCAGCTAGTCCCACAACCCGGACAGCCAGCGCGCGCTGCGCGCCAAGGCCTCGTCGGCATCCACTTCCGGCGCGTAGCCGAGCAGGCTCACGGCGCGATCCATCGGCAGGCGCGTCTTGCACGTGTGCAGTTCGCTGATCTCCCAGTCGGGCATCGGTGCGCCGGCCCGCGGAATGGCAAAGCCGTTGAGCGCCTCGGGTGCGCTGTAGCGCTGCAGGCCGGCCTTCACGGCGTCCTTGAGGCGCCGGCTGAACAGGGGCAGCACCATCCGGGCGGCGCCACTGTTCTTGACTCGCGCCGAGTGGCGTCCCACCACAGAACGCGAGGGCCGCGCCGCTGGTGCCACGTTTTGCATGTCATCCAGGCCGAAGCCCAGCGCCTCGACCACCGGGCGATAGAACTCGCGCCAGGTCAGGCAGGTGCTGTCGCTCACATAGAAGGGCTTGTCGGTGGCCTGTGGATGGACCAGGCCAAGTTCGATGGCCTGGATCAGGTTGTCGACATAGATGTGGTTGCACCAGCCGTTCCCGCCGTCGACGAGAAACGCCCGCCCCGAGCGCAAGGCACGCGGCAGATCGGTGAACCACTGGCTGCGCGGGCCGTAGACGATGCCGGGCCGCAGGATGACGACTTCCACGTCGGTGGAGCCAGCAAGGGCGCGCTCGGCCAGCACCTTGGCGTTGTTGTATTCGATGGGCTGGTCGTCGCGCAGCGCGGTGAAGTCGTCCGTACCCGGCGCAGGATTCTGTCCGTGCACCGAGGCGCTGCTCAGGTACACGAGCCGTTTCACGCCGGCCAGGCGGCAAGCCTGCAGGGCTGCACGCGCCGCGATCACGATCTGGTCGGGATCGCCGACCACCGCATGCACCATCGCATCGCACCCGCGAATCGACTGGGCCAGGGCCTGCGCATCGAAGATGTCGCAAGCCGCCCACGAAGGCAGTTGGAAGCGCGCGACGCGCGCCAGGCTGCCGGGCCCGCGCACGACCAGATGAAGGTCGTGGCCGCCCCCAAGAAGCCATCGCTCCACCAGGCGCGTGCCCACGAATCCCGTACCGCCAAGCAGTGCCACGCGCATCTCAGTTCACTCCCGAAAGTTCGACGGCGCGTTGCCGCTGCGCATCGCTCAGATGCGGCATGTCCAGCAACTGCCGTCCGGCGTACATGGCCTCGACCAGCGACAACGCGGCGCCGGCGGTGGTCGTGCCGACGCGAGGCGCGCGGCCGGACGCCACCGCTTCGGCCACATCGGCCCACTGGGCCGTGAAGGCGCCAAGGTAGCCGTGGGTCGGCAGGGCGTATTCCGCGCCTTGTCCATGGCGCTGCCTGCACGACAGCAACTGGGGATCCGGCATGCCTTCGATCTCGAGCAGCAGATCGGTGGCCTGGCCGGTGCGCCACGTGACAGTCGCATGCTCGAACTCGATGCGATAGCGGTTGGCCAGGGCAACGTCCCAACTCAGGCGGATATGGCCTTCGGCGCCGTTCTTCCAACGCAGCCGTGCCTGACTGTTGATCTCCACGCCGCCCATGGCATCGTCGGCGTAGCTCAGCAGTTCCGGCTCGCCCATCCACGAGATCAGGATCTCCAGCATGTGGATGCCGATGTCGAGTGTGACGCCTCCGCCGCCCTCTTCCCGCGTGAAGAAACCCGCCGAGGCGGCAGGCCAGCGAAACAGCCCGCCCTCATCGGCCACGATGCGTCTGACCGCGCCCCAGGTGCCGTTGGCGATCATGGCGCGCACGGCCTCGAGCGCCGGAAAGAAGCGCCGGAAGTGCCCCACCGCCAGCACGCGCGATGCTGCGTCGGCCTGCGCCTGCAAGGCGCGCACGTCGGCGGTCGTGGCGCACACCGGCTTCTCGATCAGCAGATGCTGGCCGCGCCGCAGCAGCGAAGAAGCCAGCGGAAAGTGGCTGCGAGCCGGTGTCGCGATCAGGGCCAGGTCGGCATCGCACGACGTCTCGACGTCGGTAAAGCAGCGGGCTTGCGGAAAGAGCTTGCTGCAGCGGGCCAGGCGTTCCTCGCTGCGATCGACCAGTCCCACCACCTTCAGAAGGCCCATGCGCTCGGCTTCCATGGCGGACGGCCCCTGGTATTCCTCGACCACCGCGCCGCATCCCACGATCAGCACCCGCATCGGCGCCCTGGCCGGAGTGCCGGCCCACGTTGCATCAACCAAGACTTGACCTCATTTGCCAATAGAGCTGCCAACCCAGCAGGCTCGGATTTCGAAGCAGGATGCCCAGGGCCTTCTTCGGCCCGCCCGGGCTCCTGACCAGATCGCGAAACAGCGGACGCATGGACAGTGCCAGCCCGCCCATTCCCGCCGAGCGCGCGTGGCCGCAGTCCGGACAGGCGGGCCGCAGGCAGTGGCTGCGAAGCAGCACGCGCCGGCCGTTGCGCCACATCGGCTCCACGTTCTTGCTCATGCTGCCGGCAACGACCCGGTAGACGCTGCGCATCTCGCTGGCGAAGCGAAAGCGCGCCCCGGCAGCGGCCATGCGCAGCCACAGGTCCCAATCCTCGCAGCTGCGCAGGCTGACGTCGAAAACGCCAACGCGCTGCAAGGTCTCGCGTCGGACCACGAAAGTGTTCGGTGGTCCGATATTGCTGCGAAGAAGGCGATGAAACGGATCGACAGACAGGTCGGCGCCGCCGAACTCGCCCACCACCGCCTTGCCTTCCTCGTCCACCACGTCGGCCAGACCATGCACCACGTCGGCCGACGGATCCTGTTCGAAGGCACGCGCAGCCGCGGCCAGCATGCCCGGACGCAAGGCGTCGTCCGAATCCAGAAAGAGCAGGTAGGTGCCGCTGGCGTGGGCAATGCCGGTGTTGCGGGCGCCGCACAAGCCGGCGTTGGCCTGACGGATGACGGTCACGCCTTCGTAGCGGCTGGCGATCTCGGCGGAATCGTCGGGCGAGCCATCGTCGACCGCAATGATCTCGACATCCACATCAGCACGTTGCGCCAACGCGGACTCGAGCGCCGTCGGCAGAAAGCGCGCCTGGTTGTAGCAGGGGATGATGATGCTGAATTCCGGCATCAGGTCCTCGTGCGCCTGAACAGGGTGGCGAAGCCGTCGCGCAGGATGATCGGCCAGAACCTGGCCGGCAGGCGGGCCGCCTCGCGCAGCGCTGCCCAGGCGCCTCCTGCGGCGGCCGTATGCCGGAGCATGGGTCGAAGGGCCATGCCGTACACGTAGTTGGCGGCGCCGGCCAAGCCTTTGCGCAGGGCAGCCTGGCGCTCGACCTGCGAGCCGACCGGCATGCAGCCCGCCGACGCCATCACCTGGCGGATGCCTCGCCACATCGCGGGGCCGTTCTTGCTGAGCGAACCGCTGCGCAAGCGATAGACGGCCAGCTTGTGGTCCATGCGCACCCATCTGTCGCTGGCCGCGGCAAGGCGCAGCCACAGGTCCAGGTCTTCGGCGTGATGCAGTCCGGGGCGGAACAGGCCGGCGCGCGCCAGCAGATCGCGGCGGATCACGATGCCGTTGGTCGGCACGGGCTCACCGCGAAGCAGGCTGAGAAAAGGCGACGGCGAAAGGCTGGGCGCCGCGTGCTCGTCCACCTTGGCCCCTGCTTCGTCGACGACCTGCATGCCGCAAATGAACACGTCGGCCTCGGGATGCGCAGCGAGCGCGGTCTCGAAGGCCTGGCGAAAACCGGGACGCAGGAGGTCGTCGCTGTCCAGGAACATGACGAAACTGGCCGAACTTTCGAGGACTGCCCGGTTTCGAGCGACTGACGGGCCGGCGTTGCGCTGGCGAATCACACGCACGCCGTCGCGCCGCTCCGCGTGGGCCACCGAGCCATCGGTCGAGCCATCGTCGACCAGCAAGACGGGGATCTGGTTGTCGACCCAGGCCGAGTCGAGCGTCTGCGGCAAGGTCTGCTCGGCGTTGTAGCAGGCGGTCAGGGCCTCCAGCACGCGCGCCGGTTGCGGCTGTGCCGTGCTTGGGGAGGCGCCGTTCGCGGGCGTGGAAAGAAGCATGTCTGTCTGAAAGCTGCGCAATGCTCCCCGAACAACTACACAACACTGGTTTCAGGAAGATACAAAAGTGATTAGAACCTAATCACTCATTTCCCGGCAACCGAGCAATCTGCCGATCCGATATGGCGGTTGGCCGAGGCCGGACGGCGTGTTGCCATCCGCGCCGCCTTGGCGTTCAGACGAGCGGCGTCGGGCGCACCGGCCGCTCGAAGTAATCGCCCAGCGTTTCCAGCGCCTGCGGATCCTGGATGCGCAGCCAGCCACGCTCGATCCGGTACAGGCCGAGGTGGTGCAGGCGGCGCATGGTCTTGTTGGTATGCACCAGCGACAAGCCCAGCGCGTCGGCGATGTGCTGCTGCTGGAAAGGAAAGTGCACCCAGCCCTCCCGCTCCAGCCCCGCATGGCGGGCGCGCCGGTAGATGTGCATGAGCAACATGGCCACCCGCTCCGAGGCGTTGCGGCGGCCAGCGGTCACCAGGTTGTCGTCGACCAGTTTTTCTTCGCGAGCGGCCAGCCAGGTGATGTCGTAGCCCAGGCGCGGCTGCGTGTGGAACATGGTCCACAGGTCGGCCCGGTCGAACACGCACAGGTGGACCTCGCTCGCCGCCTCGACGCCGTGGGTCTGTCCATCGGCGAATTCGTCCTGCAGGCCGATGAAGTCTCCGGCAAGCAGGAACGAAAGGATCTGCCGGCGGCCATCGCTCAATGTCTTGAAGCGAAAAGCCCAGCCGGAATAGATGGTGAACAGTTGCGTGCTGGCGCGGTGCTCCCGAATGATGGCGCCGCCCGCATCGACACGTCGCGAGCCGCGCCGGAACGACTGGATGGCGTCGCGCTGTTCCTGCGGTATGTCGATGAACGCGGGGTTCGTGCGCAACGCGCAGCGCTCGCAGGGATTGGGGCCCTCCGGGGGCCGCAGAGCAATGGGCAGTTCAAATGCTTTCACGCCGCGAAATATAAGCAGCGCCGCGGCGGCGGGCGTGTCTTTTGACATTTGCAACCCAAATTTGCACACCTAGACTGGGGCGAAAGTCATGTCCCAGCAACATTCCGCACTCTTCCAATATTTCTATGTCAGCCAACTTGCCAGCGATGCCAGTGCCTCCACGGTGCCGGCCATCCTCGCGCAGGTCAGGCAAGGCAACGCCAGGAACGGCATCACCGGGGTGCTGGTCTTCGATGGCCAGAGCTTCATGCAATATCTGGAAGGGCCGTCCGGCGTCCTGCAAGGGCTGATGGGGCAGATTGCGATCGACCCTCGGCACGCCCGGCTGCAGATGTTGCACGAGGGCGCGTTGCAGGAGCGGCGATGCTCACGCTACGAGCTGGGCTACGCGGACCCCACGGCAGATGGCGCACTCGACCAGGTCCTGGAGCAGTTGTCGGTTTCGTCGCAAGGCGGGCCGCCTGGCGAAGCGGCGGTGCAGCTTTTTCTGTCGCTGCGGCCGCGCTTCGACATCGAGGGTTGAGACAACCCGTTCAGACGGCGTCCCAGGTGTAGGTGGCGCCGTAGCAGTCCCACGGCTCCATCACCAGTCGCTGACCCGCGGCCACCTTCAGCGATTCGCCGGGGCCGAGCACCAGGTCCTCGCTGCCCCAGGTGGAGGTGGCGTTGCAGGTCACCCACACGCGTCCCTGGCGCACCTTCAAGACGCTCTGTCCGGCCGCTTGCAGTGTGATGGCCTGGCCCGCTTCGAGCTGCCACGCGCCGCGACGCACGCTGGGTGGCACGTGAACGGGACGGCTGAGCGGAAGGTGCGAACGGGCGATGGTGGCGGTCATGGTGGGCTCCTGGCGGTGTCCTCGTTGGCGCAGGAATTGCGCTTTCCGGGAATGAATGATCTTTGCGCCCACCTTTTCGGTCCAATGAAAACGCGCTAGCCTACTGATTCGCATATCGCATCAATCGACCGTGCAACACTCCCAGACCCACCTGCGTTCGCGCCCGATCTCGGCCGGCTACCTGCGCGCCTTCGAGGCGGTGGCGCGGCACCTGAACTTCCGCGCCGCCTCCGAGGAAATGGCGCTCACCCAGTCGGCGGTCAGCCGGCAGATCCAGTCGCTCGAAGACGAAGTGGGCGTTTCGTTGTTCCTTCGCCACACGCGGGCGGTGGAGTTGACCAGCGCCGGCGCGCAACTGCTGCTCGCGGTCCAGCAATCGCTTCCGCGCATCGATGGCGCCGTTCGCCAGATCCGCCAGAACGCCGGACGCAAGAGCGTGGCGGTCACCACCTTTGCGTCTTTCGCATCGATGTGGCTCATTCCCAGGCTCGAGGCCTTCCAGCGCGAGAACCCGGAAATCGACATCCGCATCGACGCCAGCGATTCCGCGGTCGACCTCGACGTGGCCGACGTCGACCTGGCCCTGCGCTATGCCCCGCCCACCAGCATGCCGGCCGGCGCCGTACGCCTGTTCGGCGAGACGCTCACGCCGGTCGCCAGCCCATGGCTGCTCAAGAGCAACCCTTCCATCTCGAAGCCGGCCGACATCGCCAACTTCACGCTGATCGAAGCCGGCGACGCGCATCGCACGCATCTGGAGTGGCTGACGTGGCGGCGCTGGTTCGACCAGCACGGACTGTCCCGGGCCCAGCCGCGCCGCTGGCTTTATTTCAACTACGCCTACCAGATGGTCCAGGCGGCGCTCACCGGACAGGGGGTGGTGCTCGCGCGCAGTTGCCTCGTCTCGGAAAGCCTGGCCAACGGAGACCTGGTGGAGGTGCTGCCCAGCCTGCGCATGGATTCGCCCATGGCCTATTGGCTGCTCCTGGCGCCGCGCAGCACGCTGCGCCCGGAGGTTCAGGCCTTCGCGACCTGGCTGCAGGCGCAAGCGGCCGTCACACGCCAGACCATCGGCGAAGGTCCCGATCCGGACTTCGACGACAACATCGACTGAGAAGAAACGCCGAGCGGCTCAGCCGATCGGCCAGACCACGCCCTCGTCGTTGAGGATGGCGTCCAGCGGCACGTCGTGGGGCAGCGGTTCCAGGCTCTCGACCAGACCGTTCGCAAAGCCCAGCCCCACCGTCACCGGGCGTGGCTCCAGGGCCGCCAGCGTGCGGTCGTAGAAGCCGCCGCCGTAGCCCAGGCGAAAGCCACCCGGCCCATAGCCCACACAGGGCACGAACAGCAGCGTCGGCACCACCAGTTCGGTGTCCTTGGGCTTGGGGATGCCGAAGGCGTCTTCTTCCATCGGACAGCCCGGATACCAGGCATGGAAGGTCAGCGTCTTGTGCACCTTGTCGATCACCGGCAGACCGATTCGGCGCCGCGTGGGCTCGCCGGTGAGTTCGCCGTCTTCCTTCCAGCGGTGCAGCGCGGGCAGCGGGTCGAACTCGCCCTTGATCGGCCAGTAGGCGCCGATGACGGCATCGGGCCGCCCGACCAGCCAGATGCGCATCACGCGCTGCAGCAGGTCGGACCGGGCCAGCCGATCGGTCATGTTCAGGCGCTGCTCGATCAACGCTGCCCGCAGCTGATTCCTGAGAAACGTGGTCGTGCTCGATGGCTCAATGCCCTGTGACTTGTCCATAATGCCCCGGATGCGATTGCAAGGCATTTTGGCATCAGGGCGGACCCGGCTGTTGGCGTCGGTGATCTGGGGCGCATTCATGTGCACGGGGGCGCAGGCCCAGAGTTCGTCAGCGGACGAGGTACTGCTCGACATGAAGCAGGCTTTCCAGCGGGGCGACAAGACGCGCCTGACGGCCATGCTGCCGCAGGTGCAGGGCCATCCGCTCGAAGCCTGGGGCGCCTATTGGGAGCTCAAGGCTCGCTTGCAGGAGGCCAGCCCGCTCGAGGTGCAGGACTTCCTCGCCCGCTATGCCGGCAGCTACCAGGAAGACCGCCTGCGCAACGACTGGCTGCTGGTGCTGGGCAAGATGCGCGACTGGGACGGCTTCCTCGCTGCCTACCCCGCCTTCCGCATGCGCGACGACCGCGAGGTGCGCTGCTACGCCACCGTCGCCGGCGCCATGAAGGGCCAGCCGATCACCCGCGAGCAGGCTGCCGAAGTGCGCGCCGACTGGATGGCGCAGCGCGATTCCGACGACGGCTGCCTTACCGCCGCCGAACTGCTGCTGGCCAACAAGCGCATGTCGCCCAACGACGCGTGGATCAAGGCCCGCCTGGCCATGGAGGCCAACCGCCCGCGTGCCGCGCGCAATGCCATCAACCTGGTCGAGCCCGACGTGCTCCCGATGTTCGACCAGCTCAATGCAAGCCCCGCCAAGTTCCTGTCAAGCAAGGCGGTCGTCGCGGCCCGCTCGCGCAAGGAAATGGTCGTGCTGGCGCTGATCAAGATCGCCAAGTCCGACCCGGACGTCGCGGCGCAGCAGTTGGACAGCAAGTGGAGCCCGATGCTCAGCGCGGAGGAGCGCAACTGGGTCTGGGGCGTGATCGGGCAGCAGGCGGCCGGCAAGCTGTCGCCGCAGGCCGCCGGTTACTTCGCCAACGTCACCAAGCTCAAGGATCTGACCGACGAGATGCTGGGCTGGAAGGTGCGCGCGGCGCTGCGCATGGGCCAGTGGCGCGAAGTGCAGCCGGCCATCGACGCCATGGACCCGGAAACCCAGCGCGAACCGATCTGGGTCTACTGGAAGGCGCGCGCGCTGATGCAGCGCGGCGGCGACAGCCGGCGGGAAGAGGCCAACGAGCTCTACCGCACGATCGCCGGCACCCGCGGCTTCTACGAGATGCTGGCACTCGAGGAACTGGGCCAGCTCAGCGCGGTGCCCACGCGACCAGCCCCCCTGACGCAGCAGGAGCGCGACGCCGCTCGGCGCGACCCCGGCCTGCTGCGCGGCCTGCTGGCCATCGGCATCGGCCTTCGCTCCGAAGGCGTGCGCGAATGGAACTACGCCGTCGCCCTGCACCGCCCCGGCGGCATGAGCGACCGCGAGTTGCTGGCCGCCGCCGACCTGGCCTGCCAGCAGCAGGTGTGGGACCGCTGCATCAACACCAGCGAACGTACCCAGGGCGTGGTCGACGTCGAGCAGCGCTTTCCGATGCCCTTCCACGATGCGGTCATCAGCAAGAGCCGCGAGATCGGGCTCGACCCCGCCTACGTCTACGGCCTGATCCGGCAGGAAAGCCGCTTCATCATGAGCGCACGCTCCGGCGTCGGCGCCTCGGGCCTGATGCAGGTGATGCCGGCCACCGCGCGCTGGACCGCCCGCAAGATCGGGCTGGCCGGATTCACGCCCGACCAGATCTACGACCGCGACACCAACATCGTCATCGGCACCAACTACCTCAAGCTGGCGCTGGACGACTTCGACGACTCCATGCCGCTGGCCGCTGCCGCCTACAACGCCGGCCCTGGGCGCCCGCGTTCCTGGCGCAACGGCCCCGTCATGGAGGGAGCCATCTGGGCAGAGAACGTGCCTTTCAGCGAAACGCGCGACTACGTCAAGAAGGTGCTGGCCAACGCGACCATGTACGCGGCCGTCATCAGCGGCAAGCCGCAGTCGATCAAGGAGCGCCTGGGCACCGTGGGACCACGCGCCGCCAGCGAACCCGAAACCAACAAGGATCTGCCTTGAGCCTGCCGCGCCCATCGCACCTTCCGACGCCGGCCGGCATCGCATGAGCGAAGGCGCCTGGGCCACCTTCACGGCCACACTGGCCGCCGAGTTCTCCGACGTCGACGACGTCGAGCATTTCACCCGCGTCGCGGTGCGCCTGATGTTGGCCGGGGCGCTCGGATTCGCGCTGGGGTTCGAGCGCGAATCCCAGGGCAAGGCGGCCGGCGCGCGCACCCACATGCTGGTATCGATGGGCTCGGCCATGTTCGTGCTCGCGGCACAGACATCGGGCATTTCCGTGGCCGACATGAGCCGCGTGGTGCAGGGGCTGGTGGCGGGCGTGGGCTTTCTTTGCGCCGGCGCCATCCTCAAGAACAATGGCAGCGACGCGCAGGTGCACGGCCTGACCACGGCCGCCGGCATGTGGATGACGGCGGCCATCGGCATGGCCTGCGGCCTGGGCCGCGAAGTGACCGCCATCATCGCCACCGTGCTGGGATTGGTGGTCCTGGCTCTGGTGCCGCATTTCTCCAAGAGCATCAGCGGCGTGCTCGGCGGCGGCAAGGACGCCGAAGCCGACAAGGCCGACAAAGCCAGCCCGGACGACCGAGGATGACGATGCGCCTTGCGCATCAATGAAACCGCCATCGAGCATCGCTCGCCCGGGCGCCAGCCGCTAGCATCGTCCGCTTACCCCTTCCATCGAAAAGAGGCGCCATGCTCAAGCTCTACATCGGCAACAAGAACTACTCCTCCTGGTCCATGCGGGTCGGCGTCCTGATGACCCAGGCGGGCATCGAGCACGAAGAGATCTGGGTGCCCTTCGACGCCTTCACCCAGGGCTCGGCATTCAAGTCGAAGATGGCCACCCTTTCGCCGACGGCGCTGGTGCCGCTGCTGGTCGACGGCGACCTGCACGTCTGGGATTCGCTGTCCATCGCCGAATACCTGGCCGAGCGCTTTCCGGACCTGCAACTGTGGCCCGCCGATACCGCGATGCGCGCCGTGGCGCGCAGCGTCTGCGCGGAGATGCATGGGGGCTTTCGGGCCCTGCGCAACCACTGCGCGATGAACATCGAGGCCGACCTCGCCACCCAGGGCGCCATCATCTGGCGCGACCAGGCGGAAGTGCGCTCCGACGTCGATCGCATCGTCGCGATGTGGTCCGAACTGCTGGCCAAGCATGCGGCCAGCCACGCGGACGGCATGCTGTTTGGCCGCTTCAGCATCGCGGATGCCTACTTCGCGCCGGTCGTGATGCGGCTGGCGCGCTATGCCCTGCCCGTCTCCGCCGACATCCAGGCCTACCTGGAGCGCGTGCAAGCCTTGCCCGGCGTCAAGGCCTGGATCGATGGCGCCATGGCCGAAAAGCAGTTCGTGGCATTCGACGAGCCCTATCGCATGTCGCGCTGAGGCGGCGGGGGCGCACGCCTAAACTCGCCCCATGCAAACTTTCCTGGTTGGCGGCGCAGTGCGCGACCGCCTGCTCGGGCTGGCCGGCTCCGATCGCGATTGGGTGGTCGTCGGCGCCACGCCCGAGGCGATGGCGGCGCAGGGCTACCTGCCCGTGGGGCGTGACTTTCCCGTTTTCCTCCATCCCGAAACGCGGGAGGAATACGCGTTGGCCCGCACGGAGCGCAAGAGCGCCCCGGGCTACCGCGGTTTCGTGATCCATGCCGATCCTGAAGTGACGCTGGAGCAAGACCTGTCTCGGCGCGACCTGACCATCAACGCCATCGCCATGCCTGCCGATGCAGTGCCTCAGGACGATGCAACACCCCTCGACGAAGCGCGGCTCGTCGACCCCTACAACGGCCGCGCCGACCTGAGCGCGCACGTGCTGCGGCACGTGACCGAAGCCTTTCGCGAAGACCCGGTGCGCATCCTGCGGCTGGCCCGCTTCGCCGCTCGCTTCGACGATTTCGCCGTCGCGCCCGAAACCATGGCTTTGATGCGCGAGATGGTCGATGTCGGCGAAGTCGACGCTCTGGTGCCCGAACGCGTCTGGCAGGAACTGGCGCGCGGCCTCATGACCGACCGGCCGTCTCGCATGTTCGAGGTGCTGCGCCAATGCGGCGCGCTCAAGAAGTTGCTGCCCGAAGTCGACCGCCTCTGGGGCGTGCCGCAGCCCGAGGCGCACCATCCCGAGGTCGACACCGGCGTGCACTTGATGATGGTGCTGGACATGGCGGCCCGCCTGCAGGCGCCCTTGCAGGTGCGATTCGCCTGCCTCATGCACGACCTGGGCAAGGGCACGACCCCCGCCGACGTGCTGCCGCGACACATCGGGCACGAGCAGCGCAGCGCCAAGCTGTTGCGTGGCGTCTGCGATCGCTGGCGCGTGCCAGTCGAATCGCGCGAACTGGCCGAGGTCGTCGCGCGCGAGCACGGCAACATCCACCGCAGCGCCGAGCTCAATGCCGCCGCAGTGGTTCGCCTGCTGGAGCGCTGCGACGCGATCCGAAAGCCCGATCGATTCGACGACGTCCTGCTCGCCTGCGAATGCGATGCGCGGGGGCGCCTGGGCTTTGAATCCCGCCCCTACCCGCCGCGCGAACGGCTGTGGCGAGCCCTGCAAGCCGCGCTGGCGGTGCAGACCGAACCGCTGGCGTTGGCCGCACAGCAGCGTGGCGCCACCGGGCCCGCCATCGGCGCCGCCATTCGCGATGCCCGCACTGCGGCGGTTGCGCATGCGCTGGACGAAGGCGACGGCGCAGCCTCCGGTCGATAGCCGTCCCGGACCACGGCCGTAACGAGCGCAACGTCAGTCATCGGCTGACGTGTTGTTACGAGGGAGTCTGCTAAGGTTTACCCGTGACGCCCATGCCGACTTCCACCCCAAAAGCACCGCCACCGCTGACCGCCGACTCGGCGCTGTTTCTCGACTTCGACGGCACGCTGGTCGCGCTGGCCGAAACGCCGGAGGCCATCGAAGTGCCGTCCGGCCTGGTCGGGCTGCTGACCGACCTGCACGATTGGCTCGGTGGTGCGGTCGCGATCGTTTCGGGTCGCCAGATCGACATGCTCGACCGTTTTCTCGCGCCGCTTCGGCTTCCGTCCGGCGGCGAACACGGCGTGCAGCGGCGCGACGCCCAAGGCAAGATGCGCGAGCAACCGCCCCCTGACCTGACGCTGGTGCTCGACGTGGCCAACCGGCTGGCTGGCGAATATCCGGACCTTCTGGTCGAGCGCAAGCACGCCGCCGTCGCACTGCACTATCGGCGCGCGCCCCAGCTCGAATCGCTGTGCCATCGGGTTCTGGCCGATCTCGTCTCGCCCTGGCCAGGGCTCGAACTGCTGCACGGCAAGTCGGTGTTCGAGGTCAAGCCCGCAGGCGTGAACAAGGGCGTGGCCATTGCCGCCTTCATGCAGGAAGCGCCGTTTGCCGGCCGCACGCCGTTCTTCGCGGGCGACGACACGACCGACGAGACCGGTTTTGCCGCCGTGCAACCCATGGGCGGCGTGGCCATCAAGGTGGGCAGCGGCGAGACGCTCGCCAGGCACCACCTGGAATCGCCCAAGGCCGTCTTCGAATGGCTGGCCTCGGTGCTGCCCGCGAGCCAGCAGGGCCAGGGCAACCAACAATAAGGAGGGAATCGCAGATGAACGATCGAGCCGCGGCACTTTCAGCCGCGCCCCCAGGCCCTGCGCAGGACGCCGCCGGCCCATCGACCCAACGCAATCACTTTCCTCCCAGCGCCGAACCCTCTCTTGCCGTCGGCGTGATCGGCAACTGCGCATTCAGCGCCGTGGTCGATGCGCGGGCGCGCGTCGTCTGGTGCTGCCTCCCACGCTTCGACGGCGATCCGGTGTTCAACGCGCTGCTCGATCCCGGCCCCGACGCCAGCGACTGGGCCATCGAGCTGGAAGATTGCGTGCGCTCCGAGCAGCACTACGAGCACAACACGGCCGTGCTCCGCACGCGGCTCTACGACTCCGCCGGCCAGGCCATCGAAGTGACCGACTTCGCGCCGCGCTTCTTCGCCCGTTCGCGCTACTTCCGGCCGCTGACGCTGGTGCGCCGCGTCAGGCCCATCGCCGGCGCGCCGCGGATCCGGGTCTGCCTGCGGCCGCGATTCCAGTGGGGCGCACTGGCGCCCACGCTCACGCGCGGCAGCAACCACATCCGATACGTCGGACCCGAGTTCACGCTGCGCTTGAACACCGATGCGCCGGTGGCCCACATCCTTTCTCGCGAGGCCTTCGTGGTGGCGCGCGAATACAACTTCCTGCTCGGCGCCGACGAAACGCTGACCGACGGCATTGCCGACACGGCCCGGCACTTCGAGCAGGAGACCATCGCCTACTGGCGCACCTGGAGCAAGCGGCTGCACATTCCGTACGAGTGGCAGGAAGCCGTGATCCGCGCCGCCATCACGCTCAAGCTCTCGCTGTACGAAGACACCGGCGCCATCGTGGCGGCCATGACGACCAGCATCCCCGAGGCGCCGGGCAGCCAGCGCAACTGGGACTACCGCTACTGCTGGCTGCGCGACGCATTCTTCGTGGTGCGTGCGCTCAATTCGCTGAGCGAAGTGGGGACCATGGAGGACTACCTGCGCTGGCTGACCAACGTGGTGGTCGGCTCGCATGGCGAGCATATCCAGCCGCTCTACGGCATCGGCCTGGAGCGTCAACTGCCCGAGTCCTTTGTCGATGGCCTGCCTGGCTACCGCGGCATGGGCCCGGTGCGCGTGGGCAACCAGGCGCAGGAACACTTCCAGCACGACGTGTACGGCAACATCGTGCTGGGCGCCGCGCAGGCATTCCACGACCACCGGCTGCTGCGACCTGGAACCCGCGCCGACTTCATCCACCTCGAAGCGGTAGGCGAGCAGGCCATCCGTGTCTACGGGACGCCCGACGCGGGCATGTGGGAGCTGCGAACCCGGGCACGGGTGCACACCAGCTCCGCGCTCATGAGCTGGGCGGCCTGCGATCGGCTGGCCAAGATTGCCGTGGCGCTCGAATTGCCCGACCGCGCAGACTATTGGCGCGGCCATGCCGACCGCATGCGCGAAGAGATCCTGACCAAGTCGTGGAGCGAAGAGCGACAGGCCTTCGCGGAAAGCTTCGGCGGCAACGAGCTCGACGCCAGCGTCCTGCTGATGGTGGAGGTGGGCCTGATCGACGCGCGCGACCCGCGCTTCGTCTCCACCGTCGACGCCATGGAAAAGACGCTGTGCGACGGCCCGTACATGCGCCGCTACGAAGCCGCCGATGATTTCGGCAAGCCCGAGACCGCCTTCAACATCTGCACCTTCTGGCGCATCGACGCGCTGGCCAAGATCGGGCGCAAGCAGGAAGCGCGCGAGATCTTCGAGACCATGCTGGCCGCCCGCAATCCGCTGGGCCTGCTGTCCGAGGACACGCATCCGGTCACCGGAGAGATGTGGGGCAACTTTCCGCAGACGTATTCGATGGTCGGCATCATCAACGCGGCAGTGCGCCTGTCGGCGCCTTGGGACGCGGCCGTATGAGCCGCCTGGTCGTCGTTTCCAACCGCGTTGCCGACCCGCGCAAGGCGGCCGCCGGCGGGCTTGCCGTCGCCCTGGGCGATTCGTTGCAGCAGACCGGCGGCATGTGGTTCGGCTGGAGCGGCACGATCGTCGAGGACGGCCCCACCGGCGAAGGCGAACTGCATCAGCAGCAGGCCGGGCAGGTGCTGCTGGCCACCATCGACCTGTGCCGCGATGACCACGACAGCTACTACCTGGGCTACAGCAACAACGTGCTGTGGCCGGTGTTCCACAACCGGCTCGACCTGGCATCGTTCTCGGCCGGCTACGTGACCGGCTACCGGCGCGTGAACCAGCTGTTCGCTCGCAAGCTGATGCCGCTGCTCCAGCCCGACGACATCGTCTGGGTGCACGACTACCACATGATCCCGCTGGCGGCCGAGCTGCGCGCCATGGGCTGCAAGAACCGAATCGGCTTCTTCCTGCACATTCCGCTGCCGCCCCAGATCATCTTTGCGTCGATCCCGCAGCACGACTGGCTGATGCGCTCGCTCTTCGCCTATGACCTGGTGGGCCTGCAGGCGCAACAGGACGTGCAGCACTTCGAGCACTACGTGCGCAACGAGGCCGCGGGCGAAGTGCTTGGCGACAACCTCTACCGCGCCTACGGCAGCATGCTGCGCTGCGCGGCCTTTCCGATCGGCATCGACGTTCAGGAGTTCGAAGCGCTCACGCAGGCCAAGGACGCCCGCGACATGTACGAGACCATGAGCCGCGAATACTCCAGCCGCAGGTTGCTTCTGGGCATCGACCGTCTCGACTATTCCAAGGGCATTCCGCAGCGCGTGCAGGCCTTTCGCGAACTGCTCGCCAACTACCCCGAGAACCGTCGCAGCGCCACGTTGATCCAGATCGCGTCGCCCACGCGCGAGTCGGTCGACGCGTATGCCGACATCCGCCGCGAGCTCGAATCGCTGTGCGGCGCGATCAACGGCGACTACGGCGAACTGGACTGGATGCCGGTGCGCTACATCCACCGGGTGGTTGCGCGCCGGAGGGTCCCGGGCCTGTGCAGGGCCTCGGCCGTCGGACTGGTGACGCCGCTTCGAGACGGCATGAACCTGGTGGCCAAGGAGTACGTGGTCGCCCAGAACCCGGATGACCCCGGCGTGCTGGTGCTTTCACGCTTTGCCGGCGCAGCCGAGCAGTTGAAGGAGGCGTTGCTGGTCAACCCCTACGACGTCCATGGCACGGCCGAAGTCATCCAGCACGCGCTGAGCATGCCGCTGGAAGAACGCAAGCTGAGGCATCAGCGCCTGCTGGCGCGCATTCGCGAATTCGATGTGCATTGGTGGCGCAATGCCTTCATGGAGGCACTGCGCAATGCGCCAGGGGAACACCGGGTCGCGCGCTGACGCAAGGGGCGCGAAGGCGCCCCGGCCTCAATCCAGCAGCGCCAGCGCTGCGTAGTCGCCCACCCGGTCGCCCAAACCCGCCGGCACGATCTGAGCGCCGCTCGTGAGGGCAGGCAGATGGGCCTGTACTTCTTCGCGCAGCCGAGGCAACAGCAGGTCGCGGTTGTGCCAGAACACGCTGCCGCCCAGGCTGATGCGCTCCAGGTCCAAAGTGGCTACCAGGTTGTAGAGCAGCCGGCCCATGATGCGGCACAGCGCATCGGTCACTTGCAGCGCAGAGGGTTCGCCGCGCTGGGCTGCCGCCATCAGTTCGGCTGCCGATTGCCCGAGGCGGTTGGCCACCCCGCTGCCAGCCACCAGGGCCTCGACATCGCCGACATTGCCGCAGCCGCAGGTGCTGCTGTCGTCGTCCACCACGAAACTGTGGCCGGCGTGACCCGCATTGCCGTTCTTGCCGCGCAGGATGCGGCCATCCACGCACAGGCCAACGCCGACGCCGGTGCTCCAGGTGACGTAGGCGCAATGCGCCAGCCCCTGCAGCGCGCCCCAGCGACGCTCTGCCTCCAGGGCGGCGATGCCATCGTTTTCCACACGCACACGGCCGAAGCGTTGTTTGAGGGGTGCTTCCAGCTGCGCCGTCAGCCATCGGTTGGGTGCGTCCCGCTCCGGGCCAGCCAGTCCTCCGCAGATGTTGGGCGTGGCCAGTTCGACCATGCCGTCACGCAACTGGAAAGGCCCGCAGGTGGACACGCCCACGCACGCGACGTCGGCCACATCCACGCCCTGCTGCGCGCAGGCCTGGTCGATCAGTCGAATGATCTGCCGGGCCAGCGCATCGTTGTCGCCGGTCTTGGCGGTGGGCTCTGTCAGGCGCCCCACCAGTGGCTCACCGGCCTTCGGCGACAGGCTCACCGCAACCTTGGTTCCGCCGACGTCGACGCAAGCTCGCATCAAGAAGTTCCTTGTCAGATCCAGTGCGCGATCGCCGCAGCGACCAGGCTCAGGAGGACGGTGCTGCCCAGCGGCAGATCCCATTGGCGCCCGAAGGCGCGGAAAACGAAGTCACCGGGCAGGCGGCCGAAGCCGAGATAGCGGCGCAGCCACGCGGTCAGCCCTTGGAAGACCAGCAGCGCGATGACGACGACCAGCATCCAGCGAATCATGATGGCAGTCTACGCGCCCAAGGCCTGCAGCGCAGCGCGGTGCAATTGAGGGGTTGCAGCCGCGACCACCCGGCCGTCGGACTGCAGGCCCAGCGGCCGGCCCTGCCAGTCGGTGATGACCCCGCCCGCCGCCTCGATCAGGCCGGCCGGGCCGAGGTAGTCGTAAGGCTGCAGGCCGGTCTCGACCACCAGGTCGATGGTTCCGCCAGCCAGTTGTGCGTAGCCATAGCAGTCGCCGCCGAAGCGCCGCATCGCACAGCGCTTGCTCAGCGCATCGAACGCCTGCCAGTCGTCGGGCGCAAAGATGTCGGGTGAGGTGCAGACGATGCGCGCGTCCTCGATGCGCGTGCATTCGCTCGCTTGCACCGGCTGGCCGTTGCGCAGCGCGATCGCACCGCCGCCGTCTGCATCGCGCAGGCCCCACCAGCGCTCGCGCAGCACGGGCATGTCGACCATGCCCAGCCGCACGCGGCCACCTTCGAGCACGCCGATCAGCGTCCCCCACAGCGGCGAGCCGGTAATGAAGCTGCGCGTGCCGTCGATCGGGTCGAGCACCCAGACGCGGCCGGCATCCAGGCGCTCGCTGCCGTGTTCCTCGCCGTAGATGCCGTCGGACGGGCCGCGCTCCGCCAGGATCGCGCGCATGGCGGCCTCGGCGTCGCGGTCGGCCAGCGTCACGGGGCTCTGGTCGTTCTTGGTGATGATGGGCAGCGGCGTGCGGAAATAGCGCATCGAATGCGCCGCCGCCGCGTCGGCCAGCGCGCAGGCCAGTTGAAGAAGGTCGCGCGAATTCGTATCGGTCATTCCCGCATTAGACTTGAATCTCCCTCCCTTCCCTGCATCCCCGACCCATGTCCCTGCGCTGGTCTTCCGCCATCGACGATCTCGACTGGAATGCGCTGGCGGCGCTCTACCGCGTGGCGCCGTTGGGCGACAAGCGGCCCGAAGGCCTGCGCACCGCTTTCACCCACAGCATGTTCCGCTTCCTGGTCTACGAGCGCGACGTGCTGGTGGGCGCCGGCCGCGCGCTCGCCGATGGGGTCGACTGCTCCTACATCTGCGACGTGGCGGTGCTGCCCACTCACCAGGGCATCGGGCTGGGGCGGCAGATCGTCGAGCGACTGGTGGAGGCATCCCGCGGGCACCGCAAGATCATCCTGTACGCCGTTCCGGGCAAGGAGGGCTTCTACGAAAAGCTCGGCTTCGCGCGGATGAGCACCGCCATGGCCATCTTCCAGAACCAGGCGCAGGCGCTGGCAGACGGCTACCTGCGGCCCAGCGTGCAAGGACAAGGCGCGTGACGGCGGGAGATCCCGGCGCGCTGCTGGACAACCTGTTCTGGAACGCGCTCGCCGGTTCGCAGCGTCACATGGCCCTGGGCGACGACCAAGTCCGCCGCTATGCGCCGGGCTTTCCGCCCATCGCAGGCTTTGCCGATCCGAGCCATCCCCGGCTGGATCTCCTTGCAACGCTGGTGGCACCGGGCGAATCGCTCTACTGCGACGGCTGGACCGGCGCACCGCCTACAGGCTGGCAAGTGCAGTTCGAGGCGCCGATGTTGAAGATGATCTGGCGCGGACCGGCGCCATCGCAAGACGCTCAGCTCAATCTCGTCCGCTTGGGTGCCGAATATCTGCCGCAGGTGACGACGCTGATCGACATCACCCGCCCCGGACCATTCGGCCCGCGCAATCTGGACATGGGCGAATACGTCGGCCTGTTCGAGGGCGAAGGCCCTTCGGGACGCCTGGTGGCCATGGCGGGCGAACGCAGCGCGGCCGGGCCGCTGCGCGAAATCAGCGCCGTCTGCACCCACCCCGAGATGCAGGGCCGCGGGCTGGCACGCCGGCTGATCCTCCATCTGGTCGGGCACCAGATGGAGCGCGGCGAAGTCCCGGTACTGAACGTTCTCAGCCGCAACGCCGCCGCCATCGGGCTCTATCGACGCATGGGTTTCGAGGATCACCTGGAAACGTTGGTCCGCGTCATCGCCAGGGACTGAAGCCGGGATGAACCTATCGGCCGCCCCTGTCATCCGGCTCGACGATCTGCGCGGCGAGCCGATCAGACTGCTGCTCGAGGAGCATCTGTCCCACATGCGCAGCCTGTCCCCGCCGGAGAGCGTCCATGCGCTCGATCTCGATCGCTTGCGTCGGCCTGAAATCAGCTTCTGGACGGCCTGGCGCGGCGACGAGCTGGTCGGCTGCGGTGCGCTCAAGATGCTCGATGCGCGGCATGGCGAGATCAAGTCGATGCGCAGCGCGCACGCACACCGCGGGACGGGCGTGGGGCGAGCGCTGCTCCAATACATCGTGCAAGAGGCACAGCGCCGCGAGCTCGCACGCCTGAGCCTCGAGACCGGATCTCAGCCCGAATTCGCGCCCGCGCGCCAGCTTTACGCCAGCTTCGGATTCGAGGTCTGTGGCCCATTTGCGGACTACACCGATGACCCGAACAGCGTCTACATGACGCGCATGTTGCGCGCCTGACGCCGCCCGCGCGTCGGCCGTCGCTGACACCCTCCCACCACCTGCGCGCAGGCGCCTACACCGCATCGGCCATGCCGCCGATCGGCTTTTGCCGCGTGCGGGGCGATAACCGGGTCACTGGGCAATCGACAACCCGAAGGCCCTCTGCTGACCCAGCAGCGACGGACCATGGAGAACGCAGCAATGACGACGACAACCACCCGCAACGACGTGATTTCCTCCGACCGCGTCGAAGGCACCGACGTGTATGACGTGCTGGGCGAAAAGCTCGGCAGCATCGACGACCTCATGATCGACAAGATCTCCGGACAGGTGCGCTACGCCGTGATGGAGTTCGGAGGCTTCCTGGGCATTGGCTCGGACCGCTACCCGATCCCCTGGCCTATGCTCAAGTACGACACCGAGCGCGAAGGCTATGTCGTGAACCTCGACAAGCCCACCATCGACGGCGCTCCGCGGTATGCCTCCGACCAGACGCCGGACTACGACGACGCGTACGTGATGGGCGTCAACCGCTACTTCGGTGTTTGAGCGGGCATGAGCCCATGAGCCGCTGAAGGCTCTCCAAAGGTGCGCCGCCCACAGCGGCGGCGCACCTTGATCACGGAATCTGAATTCACCGCACCAGCGGACTGCGATTCAGTCGCCAGCGCATTGGCGTCACCACTTGCGCAACTTGTTTTCTCATAACTCCCCGTTTCAACTGGCTGACGCTCGTTCGTGCGCAAGCAAAACGCGTTGGTAGGCTTGGTGTCGAAGAACATCAAGGGAGGGGACCCCTATGACCAAGCGTGAATGCGAAACGCATCTGGGCGGCTTTTGCTTGCCGCTTCTGCTGCTTGTTCCTGGGGTGCCGACTTGAACTCGAACTCCGCCAACACATCGGGCGGCGTCGCAACGACCGCCGCGCCTCGAACGATCCTGGGGCATCCCGACAGTCTGTTCGTCCTGTTCTTCACCGAGATGTGGGAGCGCTTCTCCTACTACGGCATGCGCGCACTGCTGGTGCTGTTCCTCGTCTCGACCGCTGCCAAAGGCGGCTGGGGCTGGACCCGGGAAGAAGCCACGTCCCTGTACGGCTGGTACACCTGGATGGTCTACCTGACCCCCGTCCTCGGCGGCTATCTGGCCGACCGCCTGCTCGGCACGCGTCGCGCGGTCGTCCTGGGCGGATTCCTGATCGCAGCTGGCCACACAACGCTGCTCTTGGGGTCTCAGAGCGCCTTTTATATGGGCCTGGGCCTGGTGATCGCCGGCACCGGCCTGTTCAAGCCCAACATCTCCGCCATCGTCGGGCAGCTCTACGACAAGGGCAACGAGAGTGCCCGCGACGGCGGCTTCACCCTGTTCTACATGGGCATCAACGCCGGTGCATTCTTCGGCATTTCGCTGTGTGGCTACATCGGCGAGAAGATCAGTTGGCACTACGGCTTCGGCCTGGCCGGCATCTTCATGATCCTGGGCGCCGTGCAGTTCTACTTCAGCCAGGGCATCTTCGGCGACATTGGCCTGAAGCCCGGCAAGGCGCGTACCGAAACGGCCGGTGCGGCCGCGGACGATACCCCGGCCCATGTGGTGCGCGATCGCCTGATCGTCATCGGGGTGTTCTCATTCTTCACGATCTTCTTCTGGTTCGCCTTCGAGCAGGCGGGCGGCTCGATGACCATCTTCGCAGCCGACTACACCAACCGCACCCTGGTCGGCGCAAGCGGATTGCTGTTCAAGGTGGTCAACAGCCTGATGACCTTGGTCCCCGTGGCCATCCTGTCCTGGCTGCTGGTCAAGCTGGCAATGAGCCGCCGCGGCTACCTGCTCTCGAACCTGCTGCTGGCCGCCGCGCTGACCCTGATCTGGAGCCTGTCGCTGTGGATGCTCGGTCGCGAATTCCAGATGGAACAGACCGAGATCCCGGCCACCTGGTTCGGCGTGCTGAATTCCTTCTTCATCGTGGTGCTGGCGCCGCTTTTCTCGAAGACCTGGGAGAAGTGGTGGAACCCTTCCGGCCCGGTGAAGTTTGGTCTCGGCCTGATTCTGCTGGGCCTGGGCTTCAGCGCCCTGGCGTACGGGGCATCCAACATTCCCGCCGGCGCCAAGACGGCCCAGGTCAGCATGATCTTTCTGTGCCTGGCCTATCTGCTGCACACCATGGGCGAGCTCTGCCTGTCGCCGGTCGGCCTTTCCTACATCTCGCGTCTTGCGCCGGCCCGCCTGCTGGGCCTGATGTTCGGGGTCTGGTTCGTCAACGCCGCCTTTGCCAACCTGCTGGCCGGCTTGACCGGCAGCTACATCGACAAGATTTCATCGGCCTACTCGATGTCGGCGTTCTTCCTGATCTTCGCGGTCATCCCATCGACCGCGGGCTTGGTCCTGATTGCGATGAACGGCTGGATGCTGAAGAGGATGCACGGCATACGCTGAGGGTGCCTGTGCTGTCAGGCGCCGGACGACATCGTGATCGGTGCGTTCCGGCCGAGGCTCACAACGTGTGAGAGCGATCGCCTTCGCTGAAGCCGACAGCGTCCCACGGCTCGCCGTTGCAAAACCCGATGACCTTGAAGAGTTCGCCCATCTCGTGTTCATGCACGAGCCGGGCCGCCATGGCACGTTGCTGCACGTCGGCCCCTTCCAGCCTTTGCACCAGTCCGCAATTGATCAAGAAGCGGGCCTGGCTGCAGTAGCCCAGCACCGACATGCCAGCGTCCTGGCCAGCCAGCGCCACGCCCGTGAAGTTGACATGCGCCGTGATGTCCTTCAAGCCGACGTCGACCAAGGCATTGCCATCGGCCTGATGGCCCCGGTGGCACATGACAGTGCCCATGTGGCGCTGCGGGTGGTAGTACTCCGACTCGGGAAAGCCGTAGTCGAGGAAGAAGGCGGCGCCATTGCCCAGGTGCTCCGCGAGCGTGGCGACAAACGCCTCGGCCGGCAGATGGATTTCGGTCAGGTAGTCGTGCGCGCCGGGGATGTCTACCGGCGGTCGAAGATCGGTCGGCTGGTCGGCATGCGCCAAGGTACCGTCGGGCGCGCGTGCGACGCCGCGTTCGAACCATTCGCCGCCAACCCGCGCCAGCAGCTTGACCGGCATGGCGTCGAGCACCTCGTTGCCAACGACCACGCCGTCGATCACGTCGGGCAGCGCATTCACCCAGCGGACCCGCTCGGCCCAAGGCGCGAGCCTGTGCTGCTGCCGTTCGCGCAGCGTGCCCGAAAGGTCGACGATCGTGTAGGTGCTCACGCGGTCGCCCAGTGCGCCGAGCAACTGTTCCGCGAGCGCGCCCGAGCCGGCGCCGAATTCCCAGACGTCCGAAGTGGCGGTGTGGTCCAGCGCGTCGGCCACCGCGACGGCCAAGGTCTGGCCGAACAGCGGCGACAGCTCCGGCCCGGTGACGAAGTCGCTGCCCGAACGCGGCATGTGGCCGAACTTCGCCAGCGTGTTGGCGTAGTAGCCCAGTCCGGGGGTGTAAAGAGCGATATCCATGAAGCGGTCGAAGGGCATCCAACCCCCGCTGCGCGCCAGTGCGGCATCGATAATCGGGTCCATCGGCTGGGCGTCGTCGCGCTCGGCGAGCTCTTTATTCATCGCAAGGAATCTATCAGGTGCGGCAATCCCCACGCAGGCAGGTCTTGGTCACGGGCGGCGGCCGTCGGCTCGGCGCGGCGATCTGCGAAGCCTTCGCCCACGCGGGCTGGCAGGTCTGGTGCCAATATCTTCGCTCGAAGACCGAAGCCCCTGCGCTGTGCGAGCGCCTGCGCGCAGAAGGACTGGCGGCCACTGCCGTCGAAGCCGACATCACCACCGACGAGGGCCGCCGCCGCCTCATGGCACACGTCACGGCCGAGGCGCCGCTGGACGCCGTGGTCAACAACGCGTCGGCATTCGAGCCGGACAGCGCGCAGAGCTTCACCACCGAAGGCGCGGGGCGACAGCTCAACGTGAACCTGATCGCGCCGATGGACTTCGCGCGCCTGCTGGCGGCGCAGGCGCCCGCCAACGCGGATGGCACCGGCCCCGACCGATGCGCCATCCACATCCTGGATCAGAAGGTCTACAACCTGAATCCGGACTACTTCAGCTACACGGTCTCGAAGCTGGCGCTGGAGCGCGCGGTGGCCCTGCAGGCCCAATCGCTGGCGCCGGCGGCCCGGGTGTGCGGGGTGGCGCCGGGCATCCTGTATGCGAGCGGACCGCAGACCGGGGATAATTTCGCCCTGGCGGCGCGGGCGAACCTGATGCGCCGGCCGATCGACCCGGCAGACGTGGCCCGAAGCTGCGTCTTCCTTGCCCAGACTCCCAGCATCACCGGCCACACGCTCGGCGTGGACAACGGACAGCACCTCGTGCCCTTGCCGCGCGACATCATGTTCGTGGTCGACGAATTGCTGGCCGCCGCCAAGACACCTGCACCATGACCCACGCCATGCTCGACCCTCTTCTTTCCACCTGCCGCCGGGTGTTCCTACGCAACTACGAGGTGTGGATCAACATCGGCGTTCACGAGTTCGAGAAGAAGGCGGAACAGCGCGTGCTGATCAACGTCGACCTCTACGTGCCGCTGGACATCTCCACCCCGAAGGCCGACGAGCTGGACGAAGTGCTGGACTACGACTTCATCCGCCGCACGGTGGGCGAGCGCATCAAGCGCGGCCATGTGCAACTGCAGGAAACGCTGTGCGACGACATCCTGGCGCGGCTGATGGAGCACCCAAAGGTCCAGGCCGCGCGCGTGTCGACCGCCAAGCCCGATGTGTACCCCGACTGCGACGCCGTGGGCGTCGAAGTCTTCCGGAGCAAATGATGAGTGCCGTGATGCAGGACGCACCCCTCACCGCCCGCGCCAAGGCCGAGCGCGAGGCCAAGAAGCTCGAGAAGCGACTTTGCCGCCTGGTAGGCCAGGCGATCAGCGACTTCAACATGATCGAGGCCAACGACAAGGTGATGGTGTGCCTGTCCGGGGGCAAGGACAGCTTCGGGATGCTCGACATCCTGCTGAAGATGCGCGAACGCGCGCCGGTGCCCTTCGAGCTGATTGCCGTCAACCTCGATCAGAAGCAGCCCGGCTTTCCGCAGGACGTGCTGCCCAACTACCTGCGCGAGCAGGGCGTGCCGTTTCACATCGAGGAACAGGACACCTACTCCATCGTCAAGCGGGTGGTGCCCGAGGGCAAGACCACCTGCGGCCTGTGCAGCCGGCTGCGTCGGGGCATCCTGTACCGGGTGGCCGACGAACTGGGCGCCACCAAGATCGCGCTGGGCCACCACCGCGACGACATCCTGCAGACCTTCTTCCTGAACATGTTCTTCGGCGGCAAGCTCAAGAGCATGCCGCCCAAGCTGGTGAGCGACGATGGCCGGCACGTGGTGATCCGTCCGCTGGCCTACGTGCCCGAAAAGGAGCTGATCGCCTGGGCGGACCACCGCGCCTTTCCCATCATTCCGTGCAACCTCTGCGGCAGCCAGGAAAACCTGCAGCGCCAGGTGGTGGGCGACATGCTGCGCGAGTGGGACCGCAAGCAGCCTGGCAGGCTGGAGAACATGTTCAACGCCCTGCAGAACGTTGCCCCGTCGCACCTGCTGGACGGAACGCTGCACGACTTCCGCAATCTCAAGGCCACGGGCGTGCCCGATGCGGATGGCGACACCGCCTTCGATCCGCCCAGTTTCCCGGCACCGGCGGTCGCGGTGCGCATCGTGCAGAGCTAGATGCGCGCCTCGGGCGCAGGGCCGATTTTGTCGAGGGAGAGATGGAGAAACATCCAATGAAGATGACCAAGACGACTCGCTGGCTTCAACTGGTTTTGCTCGCCGCACTGGCAGGCGTGCTGTCGGGCTGCGCCACCAGCTGGACGATCGAGAACGACGTCACCAGCTACGTGCGCGGCCAGGGCGCCACGACACCGGCCACGTATCGTTTCGAGCGCCTGCCTTCGCAGCAGGCCCAGGAGGCGCGGCAGCTCGAACTGGAAGCGGTGGCGGCCATCGCCATGGCAAAGGTCGGTCTGCAGCGCGACGAGCAGTCGCCGCGCTACGCCGCGCAGATCACGGCCCGCGTCTCGCTGCAGTTGTCGCCCTGGGCCGACCCGTGGCTGGTGGGTCCTGGCTGGGGTTGGGGCGGATGGGGTGGCTATGGCCGGCCCTACTACGGCTACCCACGCGGCTGGTACGGCGGCTGGGGAGGCTGGTACGGCGCGCCGCTGCCGCCAGCCCAGACCTGGTACACGCGGGAAGTCAGCGTGGTGCTGCGCGAACTGGCCACCAATCAGGTCGTCTACGAAACCCGTGCGGTGAGCGATGGACCCTATGCCGACAACCCACCGGTGTTCGCCGCCATGTTCCAGGCGGCCATGCAGGGCTACCCGCGCCCGTTGGCCGGTGTGCGCCGGGTGGATGTGATGATCCCGCTGGGCACGCCAGCCGCTGATGCGCCAGTCCAGACGACGCCGGTGGAGCCCTCGCCTTCGAACCCTGCGCCAATGGCGCCGGCCGCACCCGGCAGCAAACCCTGAACCTTCCCCGCTCTCGATGCAAACGCCCACCCGAATCATTGCCGTACGCCATGGCGAAACCGACTGGAACGCCAGCACGAGACTGCAGGGCCAACTGGACATCGAACTGAACGCCAAGGGCCGATGGCAGGCGCAACGGGCAGGTCGTGCGCTGGCCCGGGAAGATGTGGGCGCCGTCTATTCCAGCGATCTGGCGCGCGCGTGGCAGACCGCCGAGGCGATTGCCGCGCCCCATGGCGTGGACATCCAGCCCGACCAGCGGCTTCGCGAGCGGGCTTTTGGCGAATTCGAGGGCCGGACCTTTGCCGACATCGAACGCGAGTTGCCCGATGCCGCCCTGCTCTGGCGACGTCGCGACCCCGATTTCTCGCCGCCCGGCGGTGGTGAAAACCTGCTCGTCTTCCAGGCACGCGTGGTCGAGGCCGTTGCGGAACTGGCGGCGCGCCACCCCGGCGAACTGGTGGTGCTCGTGGCGCACGGAGGGGTCATGGACGTGCTCTACCGCGCCGCCACACGACAGGAACTGCAGGCGCCGCGCACCTGGCAGCTGGGCAACACCAGCATCAACCGCCTGCTTTGGACCGAGCAAGGACTCACTTTGGTGGGTTGGGCGGACGACGGCCATCTGGAAGGCGACGACGCCCTTGACGAAGCCGCGGCGGCCTGATTTCCTGCAGCGCCGACAGGCCCCGCCGCTGGGGCAGCCAACTTGATCGTTCGCTCGCGCCGACACCGGTCGAGCCCTGCCCGCCACTGAGCGAAAGCAATATAAAGTTGTAACACGGCTCGGCCGATTGTTAGCTTTTTGTATTCTTTTTCTCAAAAACCTCGCAGAATTCAGACGGAAGACGTTCGCCCCGGCATCTTTCGCAACAGTTTGCATCTTCGCAAGCGCCCCTCAGAGTTGCCTATGCCATTTGGGCAGAACCTTTGACCAATGGTGTCTTGGACCGACAGTGGGCAACATTCAGTTTCAGTTACAGACGCGCCGCACGGCGGCGCCTGGCTGTGGCATTGGACCGATGAAATTGACGAAGTGGCTGGAGGTTTGACATGAATCCCATGGTCGGACCGGTAGGAGCAGACATCGACGGCGGCGCGGCGATCTGGGCACTGCTGCCTGCGAAAAACGCGGCCGAGCCGGTCGATGCCGCTGTGCATCGCCTGCCAACCGCCCGGCCATGCGCTTGGGCCGACGCGGCCACGATGGCGGGCTGGCTGCCCGACGCCTGGCATGCCGCGGCCTGGGCCTGGCTGCGCCACCGCTGGCTCAGCGACACCAGATGGCTGGAATGCGGACCGGCCGCCGGGCCATCCTTCGGCACGTTCGAGGCGGCCGGCGCCTTGCCCAAGTCGCACGACTGGATCGCCGCAATCGACGCCGCTCGCCGCGCCGCGCAGCCTGCCGCCGAACACATCGATGACTTGCATTGGCAAGGCGTGCCGACTGGAGTCGGCCAGGCGTCGGTCGGCCCCGACGGTCAACGACCGCGCCTGGGCACCGATGCGGACGGCCTTTTTCTGTACGACCCGCTCGGCCGCATCGACGCTGCCATGGCCGTCTCGTGGCTCGCGGCGATCGACGAAGTGGCCGCCCAGTTGCGCGACATGCCGCACGCCGATCTTTCGGCCTTGGCAAGCCTGACCACCGCGGACCGGCTGCGGCAACTCGAACAGTTCAACGCCCCGCTGCCGGCGCTCGACGAAACGGCCACCGTCCATGGCGTGTTCAGCCAGATGGTGCGCCAGCACGCCGACGCGCTAGCCGTCATCGACGGGCCGTTGCAGTGGACGTATGCAGAACTCGACCGCCAGGCAAGTCGCATCGCAGCGGCGCTGATGCGCGACGGCGTGCAGCACGGCGAGCGCGTCGGGCTGCTGATGGAACGCTCCGCGCCGGCCATCGCCGCGCTGCTGGGCATCCTTCGAGCGGGCGCCTGCTATGTGCCCATTCAGCCGGACTTTCCGGCGGAGCGCATTGCCTGGATGCTGCGCGATGCGGGCGTGCGCACGCTGCTGCTTCCGGCCCAGGCGCTGGCCCCCGACTTCCTGCCCGAAGGCGTTCGCGCGCGGCCGCTCGACACGCTGGTGGCCGATGCGCCGCAACATTCGGCCAGCGAGCCCGCCGCGAGCGGCGATGCCGGCGCGTACGTCATGTACACCTCGGGCTCGACGGGACAGCCCAAGGGCATCGAGATCCTGCACAGCGCCATCCTGCGGCTGGTGATTGCGCCCAACTTCATGCGCCTGCACGCAGGAGACCGCATCCTGCATGCGGCCCCGCTGGGCTTCGACGCTTCGACGCTGGAGATCTGGGGCCCGCTGCTCACCGGTGGTTGCTGCGTCGTCCATGGCGAAAAGATCCCCACTGCGCAAGGCCTGCAGAACACCATCGCCACCCATCGGGTGCGCAGCGCATGGCTCACCGCGGCGCTGTTCAATGCGGTGGTGGACGACGACCCGGCGCATCTGCAGGGCCTGGAGCAGTTGCTCGTCGGCGGCGAAGCGCTGTCGGTGCCGCATGTGCGGCGGGCGCAGCAGGCACTGCCCCACACCACGCTCATCAACGGCTACGGCCCGACCGAATGCACCACCTTTGCAGCCACCCTGGCCATCGAACGGCCGCTGGCACCGGACGTGCGCTCGATCCCCATCGGCCGGCCCATCAACGCGACGGTGCTGCGCGTGCTGTCTCGCCAGCTTGCGCTGCTTCCATCGGGCATGGTGGGCGAGCTGTGCATTGGCGGCCACGGCCTCGCACGCGGCTACCTGAAACGGCCTGAGCTGGACCAGGAGCGCTTCGTCGCCGATCCATTCGGTCGACCTGGCGAACGCCTCTACCGGACCGGCGATCTGGCGCGTTGGCTGCCGGACGGCACGGTGGAATATCTGGGCCGCATGGACGACCAGGTGAAGATCCGCGGCCATCGGATCGAGCTGGGCGAGATCGAGTCATGCCTGCTCGCGCACCCTGCCGTGCGCTCGGCCGCCGTCATCGCGCGAGCGGACGATGCGGGCCAGCTTCGCCTGATCGCCTACGTCGTCGCCAAGGAACAACCCGCAAGCTGGAGCGCGCTGCGCGAATACCTCCTGCAGCACCTGCCGGAAGCTTTCCTGCCGTCGGCGCTGATGTGGCTGGATCAACTGCCGGTCACAACGAACGGCAAGCTCGACCGCAAGGCGTTGCCCGAGCCCACCCGCAACCGCCCCGACCTCGCCCAGCCCTACCAGGAGCCGCGGGGCGCGACCGAGTTGCGCGTGTGCGAAGCCTTTGGTCGCGTGCTCGGCCTGGACCGCGTCGGGCGGCTGGACAACTTCTTCGACCTCGGCGGCGACTCGCTGCGCGTGCAGCGCGTTCTGGCCGACCTGAAGAAAGACCACCCGGCCGCCGCCGTGTCGGCCAACCTGTTCTTCCGGCAACCCACGCCGCAGGCGTTGGCCAAGGCGCTCGACGCCTCGGGCGCCGCTACAGCAGCGCAAGAGCCAAGCACCGCGCCCGTTTCGCAGGCTTCGGCCGATGCCGGCACCGCGAGAAGCCGCCAGCTCGAACCGATCGCCCTGGTCGCGATGGCGGGCCGTTTCCCCGGCGCCGCGGACGTCGAAGCGCTTTGGGACAACCTGCTGGCTGGCCGCGACACCATCACCGTCTTCGACGACGCCACGCTCGATGCTGGCGTGAGCGCCGCGCTGCGCAGCGACCCCGACTACGTCAAGGCGCGCGGCGTGATCGACGGCGTGGAGAACTTCGATGCCGCCTTCTTCGGCATCAATCCGAAGGAAGCGGAGCTGATGGACCCGCAGCAGCGGCTCTTCCTCGAGCTGTGCTGGGAGTGCATGGAACGCGGTGGCCATGCGCCCGACCGTTGCGAGCGGCTCGTCGGCGTGTGGGGTGGCATGTACAACGCCACCTACTTCCAGCGCCACCTGAGCACGCGCCCCGACCTGATCGAGGCGGTGGGCGAATTCCAGGTCATGCTCGGCAACGAGAAGGACTACATCGCCAGCCGTGTCGCCCACAAGCTGAACCTGCGTGGCCCGGCAGTCGCGGTGCACACCGCCTGCTCGACCTCGCTGGTCGCCGTGCACGAGGCCTTCCGCGCGCTGCAGGTCGGCGACTGCGACATGGCACTGGCCGGCGGCGTTGCGATCACCTGCCCGCCGCGCAGCGGCTATCTCTACAACGAAGGCTCGATGCTTTCACCGGACGGGCACACGCGCACCTTCGATCACCGCGCGCAGGGCACCGTGTTCAGCGATGGCGCGGCGGTCGTCCTGCTCAAGCGCCTGTCGGATGCGCTGGCCGACGGCGACCCGATCCACGCCGTGCTTCGTGGCACGGCCATCAACAACGACGGCGGCGCCAAGGCCAGCTTCACCGCTCCGAGCGTCGACGGCCAGGCGCAGGTGATCACCGCCGCGCTGGCCAACGCGGGCGTCGATCCGCGCAGCATTTCCTATGTCGAAGCGCACGGCACGGCCACGCCGATGGGCGACCCGGTCGAACTCGAAGCGCTCACCCAGGCCTGGCGCCGCTACACGGCGGACAACGGCTTCTGCCGCATCGGCTCGCTCAAGAGCAACGTCGGCCACATGGTGATGGCCGCAGGCGCATCGGGGCTGATCAAGACCGCCCTGTCGCTGGAAAAGGAACAGCTTCCCGCGTCGCTGCACTACGAATCGCCCAATCCGAGCATCGACTTCGCCGCCACGCCTTTCGTGGTCAATGACCGCCTGACCGACTGGCCGCGCGCGGCACAACCACGCCGCGCCGCCGTCAGCGCCTTCGGCGTGGGCGGGACCAACGCCCATGTGATCGTGGAAGAGGCGCCACTGCGCGCGCCATCGCAAGCGGGCGAAGGGCCGCATCTGCTTCAACTGTCTGCGCGCACGCCCACGGCCCTGGCCGCGGCCTGCGAACGCATGGCCGCGCATCTGCAGGCGAATCCGCAGATCGCGCTGGCCGACGTCGCCCACACGCTGCGCGTCGGCCGCACGCCCTTTGCCCATCGCGCGGTGGTTGTTGCCGATGCACCCGCCGATGCCGCAACGGCATGGCGCACCGCCGACGCGCCGCGCCGTGCGCATGGCGCCACCGGGGCACGCGTGCCCGAGACCGTCTTCATGTTCCCCGGCCAGGGCGCGCAGTACGCCGGCATGGGGCGCACCCTTTATGCCAGCGGCCGCGCACCCCGGGCGGCGTTCGATGATGTCTTGCAATGCTTCGAAGGCGTTCTTCCCTTCGATCTGAGCGAGCGCATGTTCTCGCCCGACCCCTCGGCGCTGGCGCCAACCTCCGTCACGCAACCGGCCACGTTCGCCATCGAGTACGTGCTTGCGCGGCAGATGCTCGCGCTCGGCGTCGAGCCGAAGGCCCTCGTCGGCCACAGCGTCGGCGAATTTGCCGCCGCGGTGCTGGCCGGCGTGATGCGTCTGGAAGATGCCGCCCGTCTGGTGGCGCAGCGTGGCGCGTTGATGCAGGCCCAGCCAGCGGGCGTGATGCTGTCGGTCCGCATGCCGGCCGAGCAACTGCAAGCCCGCCTGCCGGCCGACGTGTCCCTGGCGGCGGACAACGGCCCGCAGGCCAGCGTGGCGGCCGGTCCGGCATCGGCCATCGACGCGCTGCGCGCCGCGCTGGAGGCCGATGGCGTGGTGGCCCGCGTGCTGCAGACTTCGCATGCTTTCCACTCGGCCATGATGGATCCGGCGATCGAACCGTTCCAGACGATGGTCGAAGGCGTCGCGCTCGCGGCACCGAGCCTGCCGCTGTATTCCACGTTGACGGGCCGCCTGCTGACGGCGAGTGAGGCCACCGATCCTCGCTACTGGGCGCGGCACCTGCGCGAAGCCGTGCGCTTCTCGCCAGCCGTGCGCGAGGTGATGGGGCAATTGCCGGCCGCGCTGTTCATCGAACTGGGCCCGCGCAACACGCTGAGCACGCTGGTGCGCCAGCATGGCGGCAGCGCGATCCCGACGCTTGCCGACACGCCGGCCGAGGAGGCACACGCGCTGCGACTGGCCGCCGGCCGGCTCTGGGCCGTGGGCGCCGACATCGACCTGGGCCTGCTGGACGAGCGCGAAGACAAGCGCCGCCTTTGCCTGCCCACCTACCCCTTCGAGCGCAAGCGCTGCTGGGTGGACATCGCCACCGCTTCACCCATGGCCGTTGCCGCGCCCTTCGCGGCCACCGCGCCCAGCACTCCTGCAACACCTACGCCGACCCCCGCCAATCCGGAGCCGACCATGACTGCCGCCAGCACCGACCGCCGCGCCGACCTCACCCAGCGCCTTCGCACCCTGTTCGAGGACATCTCCGGCATCGACCTCGCGCAGGCCGACCCCGCATCGCCCTTCGTCGAACTGGGGCTGGATTCACTTACCTTGACGCAAGCGGCCATGCAGGTGAAGAAGACCTTCAAGGTCAACGTCACCTTCCGCCAGCTGATGGAGAACCATCGCAGCTTCGGCGCGCTGGCCGAGTTGCTGGACGCCAGCCTGCCGGCCGAGCCGCAGGCGGCGCCAGCAGTGGCCGCACCGCAAGCCGCAGTGGCACAACCTGCGGCGCAGGCGGCCATCGCCATTCCGGCCACCGCCATGCCGATCGCGGCCGTGCCCATCGCCGCCATGCCAGCCGCCGATGGCTCGCTGGTGCAGCAGGTCATCGCGCAGCAGATGCAGTTGATGCAGCAGCAACTGGCCCTGCTGTCCGGCGGCATGGCGACGCAGCAGGCCGCGCCCGCTGCCACGCAACCGGCAGTGCCGCAGGTCGTCGCCAGCGCACCCGCCGCCGTCGCGGCACCCGCTTCGGCCCAGGCACAGCCCGCCACCGTCGAAGAACCGCAGGGTGCGATCAAGTACGACGTGAAGAAGGCCTTCGGCGCCATCGCCCGCATCCATACCCAGAACAAGGACATCACCGAGCGGCAGAAGGCGCGCCTGTCGGCCTTCATGCGCCGCTATACGGAGCGCACGGCCAAGAGCAAGGAGTTCACCGCCGCCAACCGGCCGCACATGGCCGATCCGCGCGTGGTCAATGGCTTCCGCCCGATCACGAAGGAGATCACCTACCAGCTCGTCATGGACCGCACCAAGGGCTCGCGCATGTGGGACCTGGACGGCAACGAGTACGTGGACGTGCTCAACGGCTTCGGCATGAACCTGTTCGGCTGGCAGCCCGACTTCGTGCAGGAAGCCGTGCGCAGGCAACTCGATGCCGGCTACGAGATCGGCCCCCAGCATCCGCTCGCCGCCGACGTCACCCGGCTGATCTGCGAACTGACCGGCTTCGACCGCGCGGCCCTTTGCAACACGGGCTCCGAATCGGTGATGGCGGCGGTGCGCATTGCCCGCACGGTCACGGGGCGCAACACAGTGGTGCTCTTCACCGGCTCCTACCACGGCACCTTCGACGAAGTGCTGGTGCGTGCGGGCCGCAACGCCAAGGGCCTGCCTGCCGCGCCCGGCATCATGAGCGGCATGTTCGGCGACGTGCGCGTGCTGGAATACGGCACGCCCGAATCGCTGCAGTTCATCCGCGACAACGCGGACGATCTGGCCGCGGTGCTGGTCGAGGTGGTGCAAAGCCGCCGTCCCGACTTCCAGCCGCGCGAGTTCGTTCGCGAGGTGCGCGCCATCACCGAGCAATCGGGCACCTGCCTGATCTTCGACGAGGTCATCACCGGCTTTCGCTCGCACCTGCACGGTGTGCAGGCCCTCTTCGACGTGCGCGCCGACCTGGCCTGCTACGGCAAGGTGATCGGCGGCGGCTTCCCGGTGGGTGTGATCGCGGGCAAGCGCCAGTTCATGGATTCGCTGGACGGCGGAGCCTGGCAGTACGGCGACGATTCGATTCCCAGCGTGGGCGTGACCTATTTCGCCGGCACCTTCGTGCGGCACCCGCTGGCGCTGGCCGCCTGCAAGGCATCGCTGGAACACCTCAAGGAAGCCGGCGAAGGACTTCAGACGCAATTGAACCTGCACACGGCCGCCATGGCCGATGAGCTGACCGCCTTCTGCCGAGAGGTGGGCGCACCCATCGAGATCCGGTACTTCTCTTCGCTGTGGCGCGTGACCTGGCTGGAAGACCATCCGCTGCAGGACCTGCTGTTCGCCATGATGCGCAGCCGCGGCGTGCACATCCTGGACAACTTCCCCTGCTTCATGACCACCGCCCACACGCATGGCGACATCGCCCTGATCAAGCAGGCGTTCAAGGAATCGGTGGCGGAGATGCAGGAGGCGGAATTCCTTCCGCGCCTGGCACGCAAGGATGCCGGCGTGTTCGATGCCAGCAAGCCGCCCGTGCCCGGCGCACGCCTTGGGCGCGATGCCAATGGCAAGGCGGCCTGGTTCGTGCCCAACCCCGAACAGCCCGGCAAGTACATGCTGGTGCGCTGACTAGCGAATCGAGTTCATCGATGAACGACATGACCCTGCCCTCTCTCTTGCCCGACGCCGAATCGGTGGATTACGACCCTTTCGGCGGCGGCGCCGAAGTGGAGCGGGTGGTCCCTTCGTCGCAGGCACAGCGCGAAGTCTGGCTGGCGGACCGCCTGTCCACGCAGGCTTCGCTCGCCTACAACGAAGCGGTCCGCCTGCGCTTGCGCGGCGCGCTCGACATCGGCGCGCTGCAGCAGGCGCTGGACGCCCTGGTGGCGCGCCACGATTCCCTGCGAACGAGCTTCTCTTCCGACGGGCTCGAACTGCTGGTCGCGCAGGCGCAGCCTGTGATGCTCGAGGTCCACGACCTGCAATCGTTGTCGCCCGAGGCGCGCGAAGCGCGGCTGGCCGAGGCCTTCGAAGTCGTGGTCAAGACGCCATTCCCGCTCGATAGCGGACCGCTGTACCGCGCTGCTCTGTTCACGTTCGCGCCGGACGATCACGTGCTGGTGCAGTCGGCGCACCATGCGGTGTGCGATGGCTGGTCATGGTCGGTGCTCAATCGCGACCTCGGGCGCCTGTATGCCTGTGCGACCGGTCAGGCGAGCGCCCCGGCCGCCGCGCCGAGCTACGCCGATTACGTGCTGTGGGAGCAGGAAGAGGCCCAGAGCGCCGACATGCAGGCGCACATCCAATATTGGGTGTCGCGCTTCTCGGGATCGAGCCTGCCCGTGCTCGAACTGCCGCTGGACCGCAAGCGCGCCAAGGTGCGCACCTTCACCTCGCGGCGTGTCGATCATGTCCTGGACCGGCAACTGGTCGACGCCCTGCGCAAGTTCGGTGCGCGTCGCGGGACCAGCCTGTACGCCGTGATGCTGGCCGGCTTCGCCACGCTGATGCATCGGCTCAGCGAGCAGGACGACCTGGTCGTCGGCATTGCGGCCGCCGGTCAACTGGCCAGCGAGATGCACGAACTCGTCGGCCATTGCGTCAACCTGCTGCCGCTGCGTTTCAGCGTCGATGGCAACCAGGCTTTCGAACAACTGGCCTGCAAGTGCGGCGACACGCTGCTCGACGCCTTCGAGCACCAGTCGCTGACCTACGGCAGCCTCTTGCAGAAGCTCGCCATCTCGCGCGACCCGAGCCGCCTTCCCTTGGTGAGCGTGCTGTTCAACATCGACCAGGACGCCAACGCCGCTCCACCTCCGTTCGGAGGCTTGTGCGTGGAGACGGCGAGCATCCCGCGCGTGGCCGAGAACTTCGAGCTGTTCGTCAACGGCACACCCGTGCCCGCCGGCATGCAACTGGAGGCCCAGTACAACAGCGACCTGTATGACGAAGCGACCGTGGCGCGCTGGCTGCGCATGTACGAGCAGTTGCTGCGCCATGCCGTCGAGGCGAGCGATTGCCCGGTCGCGCAGCTCAACCTGCTTTCGCAGGCCGACCGGCAGGCGCTCGGACGCCTGCAGCCGCCCGCCACGCCGCTGCCGCAGCCGGCGCTGATGCACGCGGCCTTTGCGGCGCAGGCCCGCCTGCATCCGCAGCGCTTTGCCATGAAGGACCAGGACCGCCGCTGGACCTACGCCGAGCTCGACCAGCAAACCAACCAGCTCGCGCATGCGATGCGCGCCCGCGGCATCGGCCGTGGACACCGCGTGGGCATCTGCCTGGAACGCGGGGCCGACATGATGGTGGGCATTCTCGCCACGCTCAAGTGCGGCGCTGCCTACGTGCCCCTGGATCCGGCGTTCCCGCAGGCAAGGCTGGACTTCTACGCGCAGGACGCAGCGCTCGGTCTGCTGCTGACGCATGACCCGGTGAAGACGGCGCCGCAAGACTGGTGCGCAGACGCGAGCAGCCGCGTGATGAACCTGGACGGCATCGACGCTTCCGAATGGCCTTCGACGCCGTTGCCATCCGATCCGGCGCTCGACCCGCAGGCCGAGGACGCGGCCTATGTGATCTACACCTCCGGGTCGACCGGCAAGCCCAAGGGCGTGGTCGTGCCGCATCGCGCGGCGGCCAACTTCCTGGAGAGCATGCGCAAGGCACCGGGCCTGTCGGCCGACGACAAGCTGGCCGCGGTGACCACGCTTTCGTTCGACATGTCCGTGCCGGAACTGCACCTGCCGCTGGCCGTGGGCGCGGAACTCGTCATGGTGCCGCGCGACGTTGCCATGGACGGCATGCGCCTGCGCCAGATGATCGAGGACGAAGGCATCACCGTGCTGCAGGCCACACCCGGCCGCTGGCGCCTGCTGCTCGATGCCGAATGGCGCGGCTCGCGAGGCTTCCGCGGATGGATCGGCGCCGAAAGCGTTCCGGCAGGTCTGTCGATCGAGTTGCTGGCCCGCTGCGGCGAACTGTGGAACCTCTACGGCCCCACCGAGACGACCGTGTGGTCCACGCTCTGGAAGATGGATCGGCAGGCCATCGAGTCGCGCGGCGTTGCCATCGGAACGCCGATGGACAACACCACGGTGTGGATCCTCGACCGGAACATGCAGCCTTGCCCCGTCGGCGTGCCGGGCGAGATCTGCATCGGCGGGGCTGGCGTGACCCTCGGCTATCACGATCGACCCGAGCTGACGGCCGAACGCTTCGTCGTCTCGGATGTGGGCGGGGAACCCGACCTGATCTATCGCACCGGCGATCGCGGACGCTGGCGCAACGACGGCTTGCTCGAACATCTGGGCCGCTTCGATTTCCAGGTGAAGGTGCGCGGCTATCGCATCGAGCTGGGCGAGATCGAGGCCCGCTGCAACGAGGTGCCCGGTGTTGCCCGCAGCGTCGTCGTGGTGCGCGAGGATCAACCGGACGACGTGCGCCTGGTGGCCTACCTGTCGCTGTCGACGCCGCAGGCCTTCGACGCCGCCGCGCTTGATCGCCATCTGCGCGCCACACTGCCGCAGTACATGGTTCCGCAGCACGTCGTCCCGCTCGACGCGCTGCCCCTGTTGCCCAACGGCAAGATCGACCGCAAGGCGCTGCCGGCGCCGGCGGAAACACGTTCCCCGGCACGCGGCGAACGTGTCGCGCCCGCGAACGATCGCGAGCGTGCGGTGCTGCAGCAGATGGAGGAAGTGCTCAACCTGCCCGGCCTGTCTGCGGCCGACGACTTCTTCGCCCTGGGTGGCCACTCGCTGCTGGCGGCGCGACTGGTCACGCTGCTGGGCAAGCGCTTCGAGCTCACCATTCCGCTGGTGACGGTGTTCGAGGCGCCGACGGCGCAGCGCATGGCCGAGGCCATCGACGCGCTCGCGCGGGCCGGCACGTCGCCAAATGCCGCCATCGAGCATCGCCCCGAACGCGATAGCGCGCCCCTTACTCCCATGCAGGAGCGCATCGTCTTCATCGAGCAGCTCTATCCGGGCCGCTCGATCTACAACGCACCGTCGGGCCATCGGCTGATCGGCCAACTCGACGTGGCCAGCTTCGAGGCAGCCTTCCGCGACATGGTGGCGCGCCAATCCGCGCTGCGCACGACCTTCACCGCAGCGCAGGATGGCACGCTGGTGCAGCGCGTTGCCCGCAAGCTGGAGTTCGAGTTTCCGCTGATCGACCTGGGCGACATCCCAGCGCCGCAGCGCGAACAAGCCCTGGCTGTGCGCATGCAGGAGATCGCCGACCAGCCGATCGACATCGCGCGCGGTCCGCTGTTTCATGTCGCGCTGTTCCGCCTCGGCCCGCAGGAGCACGCGTTTGCCTTCGTGCCGCACCACCTCGTGTGGGACGGATGGTCGTTCGACCTCTACCAGAAAGAGTTGTCCGCGCTCTACCTTGCGCGCGTCGGCGGCCAGGCCAGCGGATTGCCCGAAGTCTCGATCAGCATGGCCGACTACGCTTGCTGGCTGCAGGACTGGATGGCATCGCCGCAGTACGACTCGCAACTGGCGTTCTGGAAGCGGCGCTTCTCCGCGGCGCGCCCCGCCAAGGCGCTGGGCACCGACATGCCCCGCCAGGCCGGCATGACCGGTACGGGCGCCATGCACCCGCTGCGCGTGGATGCCGCCACCACCGAGCGGTTGCAGGCACTGGCACGCCGGCTCGACGTCACCCTCAGCATGCTCACGCTGTCCGTCTTCGCGCTGATGATGTCCGACGCCGTCGGCTCCGAAGCCGTGGTCGTCGCCAATCCTGTTCGCGGCCGCGAGTCGCCCGGGCTCGAAACGACGATGGGCTTTTTCAACAACGTGATGCCGCTGCCCTTCGACATCGATCGGCAGCAGACTTTCGCGGCCTTCTGCGGCCGCGTGAAGGCGCAGATGCTGGAAGCCATGCGCCACCAGCAGATTCCCTTCGAACGTCTGGTGGCCGAGCCGGAGTTCCAGCGCCACGTCGTCGGCGGCGGCGTCTACCAGGGCCTGTTCTCGTTCCAGGATGCCCGCGAGCGACCCACGTCGTTCTGCGGCCTCGAGCACCAGCAGATCCACCTGCTGCAACGCGGCGCCACCGACGATCTGAGCCTGTGGGTGATGGAAAAGCCGACGGGGCTCGAAGGCGCCGTCAACTTCAACGCCGACATCTTCCTGCCCGAGACCGGCCTGGCATTTCGCGAGCGCTTCCTCGAACTGCTGGACGTCGTCGCCAAGCATGCCGACATGCCCGTCGGCCAAGTGCTCCAGGCGGCCGATTCGCCCCACGGCGCACGGCTTCGCCAGCTTTCTGCCCAGGCGCCGGCCGCTCCCCAGGCCAAGGCCCAGCAGGCGGACCAGGACGCGGATTCGATGACGCTGCTGTTGCCCGAACAGGCACGGCTGGCGCAGGTCTGGGCCAGCTTGCTCGGCCTGGACGTGAACGACATCCACCCCACCGACAACTTCTTCGACCTGGGCGGGGATTCGCTCACAGCGATGCGCGCGGTCGCCCGGGCCCAGGAAGTGCTCGGGCTGCGCGTGGAGCCGCGCCGGTATGTGTTCGAGAGCCTGGCCCAGCTTGCGGTGCCGGCGCCCGAGACGGAAGCGGTGAAGGTGGCTGCACCCGCACCCGCACCCGTCGCCGTCGACACCCGCCCCAGCAGCGGCCTGTTCGGCCGGGTGATGTCCGCCTTCGGCAAGAAATGAGGCCATGACGGCCCTGCCCTGGAGCGCCCCCACCCCACAGTCTTCGCTCGAAGGCTGCGGCCTTTGGACCATGGACCTCGATGCGCCCGTGCCGCCGGCCGCGCTCGCATGGCTGAGCGATGACGAGCAGGCGCGCAGGGGCCGCTTCGTGTTCGCGCGCGATCGGGACCGGTTCGGCGCCGGCCGCGCCGCGCTTCGCTGGTTGCTGGGGACCGTCCTGGACCGCGATCCCCAGTCGCTGCGTTTCGACTCGGGCCCGCACGGCAAGCCCTTGCTCGCCGACGATCCGCTGCTGCCGTTCAACGTGAGCCACAGCGGCGGCACGGCACTGTTCGCCATCGACGCCGGGCGGCGCCACGGCGCCATCGGCGTGGACATCGAACTGCGGCGCTCGGTGCCGGACGCGTTGCCTCTCGCACAAGGCCTGTTCGATGCTCGCGAGCAAGCCGACCTGGCCGCCTGCGCGGCAGGGGCTGAGCGCGATGACGCCTTCCTGCGCGCGTGGACACGCAAGGAGGCCTGCCTCAAGGCCGTCGGCGCGGGCTTTTCCGCCGGCAGCATCCCCAGCACCGGCATCGACGACGCGCCCCGCCACGTTCAGCTTCACGATGGCAGACAGGCCTGGCTTCAGGCCGTCCGGTGCGCCCAGGCGATCGCGGCGCTGGCCGTCATCGGACGCGGAGATTCACCATGACACCCTTCTATTTCGGACCCAGCGGCCGAAGGCTCTATGGCGTCTACCACGCCGCGGCGCCCGGCAAGCCTGCGCGAGGCGGCGTCGTCGTGGCGGCGCCCTTCGGTCATGAGGCCATTCGCGTGCATCGCTTCAACCGGCTGCTGGCCGACCGCCTTTCGCGCCAGGGCATCCCGGTGCTTCGCTTCGACTACTTCGGCACTGGTGACTCCGCCGGCAGCGACGAAGACGCCAACATGGACCAATGGGCCGCGGACCTGCGCGAAGCGCACCGCGAACTGCTGCGCCGCATCGGCGACCTGCCGGTCACCTGGTTCGGCGAACGACTGGGCGCGAGCGTTGCCTTGAGAGCCGCGGCGCAGTCGTTTCCGCGCGTGCGGCGCCTGGTGCTCTGGGAGCCGGTGTTCGACGGCCGCGCCTACCTGGCCGAACTGGGCATGGCACAGGTCGACGAGCTCGATCTGGCCTTCTGCATTCCCGATGCAAGATGGCGACGCGCCATCGAACAGGACCCGCTGGCCTTCTCGAACGAAAGCCTGGGCTTTGCCATCGCACCGGCGTTTCGCGATCAGATCCTGGCGCTGCGGCCGGACGAACAGGACCCCTCCATCCCGTGCCCCGTCACCGTGATCGCGCGCGGGCAGGACTGGGCAGCCGGGCAGTGGTGCAGTGCCGCCAAGGCACACGTACAAGGCGACTTGCGCCATGTGCCTTTCGAGCACTCGCTGATCTGGACCTCCAACCCCTTTGCCAACAACGAGGTGGCGCCTGCAGCCGCGCTGCAGCAGATGCTGGGAGAACTGACATGAGCATCGAAGAATCGGTCGTGGCCTTCGGGCCCGACAAGACCCTCATTGGCATCCTGACGCCCTCGGCCATCGCGGGCCAGCGTCCGCGCGTGGGCTGCCTTCTGCTCAACACCGGCGTGAACCATCGCGTCGGGCCGCGCCGGATCAACGTCAAGGTGGCCCGGCAATTGGCTGGCGCCGGCATACCCTGCCTGCGCTTCGACATGACCGGCATCGGCGACAGCCGGGCTTCGAGCGGGCGCGAGGACTACCAGCAGCAGCAGCTCAAGGACATGCATGCGGCGCTGGACGAGTTGCAAGCCAGGACGGGGCTCACGCAGTTCCTCGTCTACGGCGTGTGCTCCGGCGCGGCGAGCGCATTGCGCATCTCCCTGGCCGACCCGCGGATCGTGGGCGCGCTGATGTTCGACGGCTACGCGTTCCCCAGCATTCCCGTGCGCGCGGAGCGCAAGTTGCGGCGTGGCCTGGCGTTTGCGTTCAATGCGTCCCTGCGCCGCACCTACCCGGCCTGGCGCGACTTCACAGGGTGGCTTGCCTCGCCGATGGATGCAGCGGCCCGATCGCGCCTGCTCGCGCACTGGCGCAAGCCGCCTGCGCCCGAAGAGCAGCAAGGCGCCATCTTCTCCACCGGCATCGCCTACTACGGCCCCGAGCAGCATGCGGCCGACCTTCAGGCGCTGGTCGATCGCGGCGTGCAGGTCTATGCGATGTTCTCGGCCATGCTTCACGTGGTCGACCGGAACAAGGACATGCTGAGTCAGCTTCGCGGGCACCCGTGCCTGCAGCGCATCCGCTATCGCTTCTGGCCAGAGCTCGACCACACCGTGACCCAGGTGCAGGCCCAGCACAAGTTGCTCGACGAGATCGAGCAGTGGGCGGTCGAGGTCGCGCAGAAGCTGGCGCCACCGGGTCCTGCACGATCGGTTCCCGCCGTGGCCATCGTCGATACGGGCCGAACGCAGCCCGCCCAGAACCTGGCTCGCGTCGCCGCCTAGCGCGCCGGGGCGCCCTGGGTTTGCAGGTCCGTCAGCGGCCCGCTGCCGCTGTACCGGTCCAGCGCCAGGTAGATTGCTGGCGTGATGTACAGCGTCACCACCTGCGAGAACAGCAGCCCGCCGACCACCGCGATGCCCAGAGGCTGGCGCAGTTCGGCGCCGGCGCCCAGGCCCAGCGCGATGGGCAAGGCACCGGTCGCCGCGGCCAGCGTGGTCATCAGGATGGGGCGGAAGCGCAGCCGGCAGGCCTCGCGGATTGCCTGCACCGGCGTCATGCCCTCGTTGCGCTGAGCGTCCAGCGCGAAGTCGATCAGCATGATCGCGTTCTTCTTGACGATGCCGATCAACAGCAGGATGCCGATGGTGGCGATAAGCGTCAGGTCGAGCCGGAACAGCACCAGTGCCAGCAGCGCGCCCACCACCGCCGAAGGCAGCCCCGCCAGAATGGTGATGGGATGGATGTAGCTTTCATAGAGCACACCCAGCAGCACGTAGATCACCAGCACCGCAATCACCAGCAGCGCGGCCTGGCTGCCCTGCGAACTCTTGAACACCGCCGCATCGCCGCCGTAGCTCGTGATCACCGAGGACGGCATCTTGATCTCGTGCGTGTAGCGGTCGATGGCGCGGGTGGCATCGCCCAGCGGCGCGCCGGGTGCCAGGTTGAAGGACACCGTCACGGCCTCCAACTGGCCCTGGTGATTGACCGCCGTCGGGCCGACGGTGCGCTTGACGTGGGCGATGGCCGACAGCGGAACCAGTTGGCCGTTGCGGCTGCGCACCGACAGTCGGGCCATGTCGTCCTCGAACTGCCGGTCGTCGTCGGCCGCCGAGAGGATCACCTGGTAGGTGTTGCTCGCGCCGTAGATGCTGCCGATCTGCCGATCGCCGAATGCGTTGTAGAGCGCACCGCGGATCTGTCCGATCGGCACGCCGAGCACGCCCGCCTTGTCGCGGTCGATTTCCAGCGTGGCCTGCAGGCCGCTGTTCTGCGAATCGCTGGTCACGTCACGGAAGATCGGGTCTTCGCGCAGGCGGGCCATCAGCTTTTCGGACCACTCGGAAAGGTCGCCCGAGTTCACGCTCTGCAAGGTGTATTGGAAGCGAGCCTTGCTCGCCCGTCCCCCAAGCCGCAGGTTCTGCACGGGTTGCATGTACACCGCGATGCCCGGCACCGTCCGCACCCGCTGGCGCAGCGACTCCACGACCTTGGGCATGGAAGCGCGTTCGCCGCGTGGCTTGAGCACCAGGAACATGCGCCCGTTGTTCTGCGTGGACGACGATCCGCCGACACCGACGAAGGAGCTGACGTAGTCGACGTTGGGGTCGTCGCGGATGACGGCGGCCACGCGCTCCTGCAGTGCCTGCATGGCGGTGAAGGAAATGTCTTCGGAAGCCTCGGTGGAGATGGAAATCTGGCCGATGTCCTCGTCCGGGAAGAAGCCCTTGGGAATGACGATGAACAGCCATGCGGTCAGCGCGAATGTGCCCAGCGCCACCGCCAGCATCAGCGGCCGGCGCGCCAGCGTCCAGTCGAGCGTGCGCATGTACAGGCCATGCACCGCCCGGTAGCCGCGCTCGAAGCCGCGGCCGACCCAGGTGCCCGGCTCGGGATGCGACTCCTCGTGGTCATGCGCATCGACCGTCTGGCTCCCGGCGTCACCCGCATGGCCGCCCGGCTTGGCGCGAGCCATGGGCAGGCGGCTGGCCAGCATCGGCACCAGCGTGAGCGACACGATCGCGGACACCAGCACCGCCAGGCCCACGACGACCGCGAATTCGTGGAACAGCAAGCCGATCACGCCCGGCATGAAGAACACCGGGATGAACACTGCCACCAGCGACACCGAGATCGAGATGATGGTGAAGCCGACTTCGCGCGCACCTCGAAGCGCCGCCGCCATCGGCGGCATGCCCTTTTCCACGTAGCGCATGATGTTCTCGAGCACCACGATGGCGTCGTCCACCACCAGGCCCACGGCCAGCGTGATGCCCAACAGCGAGACGTTGTCCAGGCTGTAGCCCAGGCCCCAGAGCAGGGCCACCGCGCCGATCAGCGAGATGGGGATGGTGGCCGCCGGGATCAGCGTCGCCACCAGGCGGTGCAGGAACAGGAAGATCACCAGCACCACCAGGACGATGGTGCCCACCAGGGTCAGCTGCACGTCGTGCACCGCCTCGCGGATGGAGATCGAGCGGTCGTTGACCATGCGGATCTCGACCGACGACGGCAGTTGCGCCTCGAAGCGCGGCAGCAGCGCGCGCACCGCGTCGACGACCTGCACGGTGTTGGCATCGGGTTGGCGGTCGACCGCGAGCGAGATCGAGGCGCGACCGTTGAAGCTGCTGCCCGTCTTGATCGATTCGTAGCTGTCCTCCACGGTCGCCACCTCGTCGAGGCGGACCGGCGCTCCGTTGCGCTGGGCGATGATCAGGCGGCGAAAGTCCTCGGCGCGCTGCAATTGCTCGTTGGCCTGGATGGTCAGAGTCTGGCGCGGGCCGTCGAGCACGCCCACCGGTGTGTTGGCATTGGCCGAGTTCACCGCCGAAGCCAGTTCGTCCAGGGTGATGTTTCGCGCATTCAGCTGGTCGGTCTTGACCTTGATGCGCACCGCGAAGCGCTTCTGACCGAACACCCGAACCTGCGCCACGCCATTGATGGTCGACAGCGTGGGCGCGATCAGGTTCTCGGCATAGTCGTTCAGCTCGGCCGGCGACATCGACTCCGACATGAGCGCGATGAACAGCACCGGCGCATCCGCCGGATTGACCTTGCGGTACGAAGGCAGCTCGGTCAGTTCGGCCGGCAGTTGCCGTTGGGCGCGCAGGAGCGCCGCCTGAACGTCGACCGCGGCGGCGTCGATGTCGCGGTTGGTGTCGAACTCCAGCGTGATGGAACTGTTGCCCTGGGTGTTGACCGAGCTGATGGTCGACAGGCCGGGGATGGTGGAGAACTGCTTTTCAAGCGGCAGCGCCACCGATGACGCCATGGTGTCGGGGCTGGCCCCCGCCAGCCGTGCCGTCACGCTGACCACCGGCGTGTTGTAGCTGGGCAGCGCCGCGACCGGAATGCGCATGTAGGCATAGATGCCCAGCAGCACGACGGCGCAGGACAACAGCACCGTCATCGCGGGACGGCGTATGCACAGCTCGGAGATGTTCATGACCGGCTCCGCGCCGCCGCCTGGTCGCCGCCGGACCCGGCCGGTGTGCCCGCCGCGTCCGCCGCATCCGCCGGCATCGCCGGGATCGCGGAGGCCGCCTTCGGCCCACGCGGCACCGCTGCCGGCGATGGTGCGCTGGAGGCCGGCACAGGGCTGGCCGACGTCGTCTCGATGCGCACCTTGCCGCCTTCACGCACGTTCTGCTTGCCTTCGACCACCACCTGCTCGCCGGGCTGCACGCCCAGCACGGCCATCTGCGTGCCGAGCGACTGCAGCAGTTCGACCTTGCGACGCCGGGCAGTGCCGGAATCGTCCACCACGTAGACCGTCATGCCGTCGGCCAGTTGCATCAGCGCGGCGGCCGGAATGACCGTCGCGCCGCCGATGGTGCGCACCGTCACCTGGGTCTGGACGAACTGGCCGGGCCACAGGCGCTGGGCGTCGTTGTTGAAGACGGCCTTGGCACGCACGGTACCGATCTGCGGATCGACCGCGTTGTCGACGAAATCGAGCACCCCCTGCACCGGCGCCCGCCCCGGCACGATCGCCTCGACCGGCGCGCGGCGACGCGCGGCGTCCAGCAGGTCCTGCAGGCGCGCCTCCGGCACGGGGAAGCTCACGGCGATCGGGTCGAGTTGGGTGATCGTGAGCAATGTGGTGGTCGGCTGCACCAGGCTGCCCGGATAGATGGCCACCGCACCGATGCGCCCGGCAATGGGCGCGCGCAGCGTCGAATAGCTCAGCGACACCTGCGCCGCCTGCACGGCGGCCCTGTCCGCAGCCACCGTGGCGCGCTGCGCCTCCAGCTGGGCCTGCACGGCGTCGGTGGCGCTCCTGGAGATGAAGTTCTGCGCCATCAGTTCGCGGCTGCGCCGGAACTGCCGTTCGAGATCGGCCAGCGTGGCCTCATCCTTGAGCTGCTGCGCCTTCGCCTTGGAAAGGTTGGCCTGATCGGCCCGGTCGTCCAGAGTGAACAGCAACTGCCCTTCCTTGACGAACTGCCCTTCCTTCACGTGCACCTCGCGCACCGTGTTGGTCACCTGTGGGCGCAGATCGACGCTGTTGAGCGAGACCACGCTGCCGTTGACCTGCACCGTGACCGGCACGTCGCGCTTTTCGGCGCGCGCCGTGGTTACCAAGGCTGGCCGAGCCGCTGCCGCTGGCGCGCCAGGAGCAGCGCCAGCGCTGCCGCCCGCGGAGCCGGTACCGGGACGAACGGCGATCCACCACCAGGTGGACAGGCCCAGCACGGCGACGGCCAGGAGAGGCAGGATGACTTTCTTCTTCATGGGACGAAATACAACAGCACAAAGCGGGCCCGGACGATAGTGTTAATGATTGCAACGTTTAAGGCCGACGTCTGCCTTTCGGGCATCGGCGGCCGTAAAGATAAGTAAAGCCGACCGGCGTGGACGCTTCGCCGTGCTCATTAGAATCTCGCCCTCAGCCTCTGGATATACCCCATGAACCGCTGCCTGCCCCACGCACTCATTTCCACCTTCCTGCTGCTCGGCGCCCTGGCGCCCCTGGCGAACGCCCAGACCCAGGCGATCGACCTGCCGATCAACACCCAGAACGAGGCCGCCGCCGGCGGACGCAACTTCCCGCCCGGCACGCTGCGCGGCGAAGCCACGTTCCTCACGCCGCCCTTGCTGGAGCTCGATGGCAAGCCCACCCGTCTGTCGCCGGGCTCGCGCATCCAGAGCGCCCAGCGCATGCTGGTGCAGCCGGCTGCCCTCGCAGGCCAGAGCTTCGTCGTGAACTACACCCGTGACGCCACCGGCGGGCTGCGCGACGTCTGGCTCTTGAGCGCAGAAGAAGCCGGTGCCAAACGCGCCGGCGCCGAAAAGCCTTTCCTCAATTTCTGGCCCTTCGTCTCGAACTAGCGCAGGCGGGGCCGGGCGCGGCGCTGAGCTGCGCAACCAACCCTGATCGAACTGCCGCGGGCCCGGACGAACGGCCCGCGACGATGTCGCCAGGCAAGAACGCACGCGGGTTCAGGCATGTCCCGCTCGTGCATCTGGCGCCGACCTTGCTTCCCCCTTGAATCACATGCCTGCACCCAGGACGGGCCCCATGACCAGCACCCACAAGAAAGTCTTCATCAAAACCTTCGGCTGCCAGATGAACGAGTACGACTCGGACAAGATGGCCGACGTCCTGGGCGCGGCCCAGGGCTACGAGCCCACGCAGGACGTGGAGGAAGCCGACCTGATCCTCTTCAACACCTGTTCGGTGCGCGAGAAGGCGCAGGAGAAGGTGTTTTCCGACCTCGGCCGCGTGCGCCACCTGAAGGAGCGCGGCGTGTTGATCGGCGTCGGCGGTTGCGTGGCCAGCCAGGAGGGTGAGGCCATCATCGCCCGCGCGCCCTACGTCGACGTGGTGTTCGGTCCGCAGACGCTGCATCGCCTGCCCGACATGCTGGCGGCGCGCGAACGCGAATTGCGCCCGCAGGTGGACATCAGCTTCCCCGAGATCGAGAAATTCGATCATCTGCCGCCGGCGCGGGTGGAAGGCGCCACCGCCTTCGTCTCGATCATGGAAGGCTGCTCCAAGTACTGCAGCTACTGTGTGGTGCCCTATACCCGCGGCGAGGAAGTCAGCCGCCCGCTGGACGACGTGCTGGTCGAGGTGGCGGGACTGGCCGCCCAGGGCGTGCGCGAAGTGACCCTCCTGGGCCAGAACGTGAACGCCTACCGCGGCAGGATGGGCGAGACGAGCGAGATCGCCGATTTCGCCCTGCTCATCGAGTACGTGGCCGAGATCCCCGGCATCGAGCGCATCCGCTACACCACCAGCCATCCCAACGAATTCACGCCCCGGCTCATTGAGGCCTACGCCAAGGTGCCGCAACTGGTGAACCACCTGCACCTGCCGGTGCAGCACGGCAGCGATCGCATCCTCATGGCCATGAAGCGCGGCTACACCGCCATGGAGTTCAAGAGCACGGTGCGCAAGCTGCGCGCCATCCGCCCCGACCTGGCCTTGTCGAGCGACTTCATCGTCGGCTTCCCGGGCGAGACCGACGACGACTTCGCCAGGATGATGAAGCTCATCGACGACGTCGGCTTCGACGCAAGCTTCAGCTTCATCTTCAGCCCCCGCCCTGGCACGCCGGCCGCCCAGTTGCCCGACGACACGCCGCACGACGTCAAGCTGTCGCGGCTGCAACATCTGCAGAAGGTGATCGACGACAACGTGCGCCGCATCAGCGATACGCGCGTGGGCACCCTGCAGCGCGTGCTGGTCGAAGGCACTTCTCGCAAGGACGCCCGCGAGTTGATGGGCCGCACCGAGTGCAACCGCGTCGTCAACTTCGAAGGCGATGCGCGGCTGATCGGCCAGATGATCGACCTGCGCATCACCCGCGCGCTCTCGCACACCCTGCGCGGCGAAGTGCCCACGCGCGAAGTGCAGTCTCAGGCGGTCGCCGCCTGATGCTGCGCCTGGGCTCCTTCCGGCAGCTGCTGCTGTTCGCGTTCCTCGTCATCACCGGCTTGCTGGTGGGGGTGGCGCTGCGCTCGGTGTTCCAGTACGACGCGCTCATGACCCAGAGCCGCGACGCCGCCGCCCGTGCGCTCAGCCTGTCAGGCGCGGCGCAGTCGCTCGCCGAGCGCAGCGCAGCCATGGAGCGCGCTGGCCGGCAATCCCTGGTGCTCAACGACGCCGTGCTGCGCCGACGCTTCGAAGACGCCACGCGCGACGCCTACGGCATCGTGCAGCGGCTCGTGGACAACGGACTCGCACCCGAAAGCGCGGACCAGTGGCGCAAGCAGAGCGGCGCCATCGAAGCGCTGATGGTCGGCCCGCAGGAAACCGCGCTGGCGCGAGAAAGCAGCATGGCGGTGCAGTTTCGCGACCTGGACGCCCGCAACACAGAGCTGGCGCAGCAGGCCCAGTTGCTGATCGAGGCCCAGAACAACGCGCTGGCCGAACGCATCGAAAGCGCCCGCATCCGGCTGATGCGCGAAGTGCTGGCCGCCAGTGCGCTCGCCCTGGGCCTGGCGTTGGCCTTCGGCGTGTGGCTGGCGCGACCCTTCAAGCGGCTGGAGCGGGCGATCGTCGGGCTGGGCGAAAACCGGCTGGACGAGCCGATCGACATCCACGGCCCCGCCGACGTGCGGCGCGTGTCCGAGCAGCTCGAATGGCTGCGCCTGCGGCTCACCGAACTGGACGCGGACAAGGCGCGCTTCCTTCGGCACGTGTCGCACGAACTCAAGACACCGCTTGCCGCCCTGCGCGAAGGCGTATCGCTGCTCGAGGACGGCGTGACCGGGGCGCTGAATCCGGCGCAACGCGAAGTCACCACGATCCTGCAGCAGAACACGGCGTCGCTGCAGGCCCAGATCGAAGCGCTGCTGCGCTTCAACGCCGCGGCCTTCGAGGCCCGGCAGCTCAAGCGCGAACGGGTGGATCTGCTGCCGCTGATCGAGGAACAGGTGCATGCCCAGCGCCTCCAGTGGCAGGCGCAGGGCCTGTCGGTGCGCGTCGCGGGTGAGGACATCCGCCTGACGATCGATCCCGACAAGGTGGGCACCGCCATCGCCAACCTGCTGTCGAATGCCATCCGGTTCTCGCAGCGCGGCGGCACCATCCGCTTTACCGTGTCCAGTGCGCCAGGCGTGGCCCTCATCGACATCGTCGACGCCGGGCCGGGCATCGCCGACGGCGACCGCGAGCGGGTTTTCGAACCCTTCTTCCGGGGCGAGCGCCAGCCGGAATACGCCGTCAAAGGCTCGGGTATCGGCCTTTCGATCGTGCAAGAGTACATTGCTGCCCATGGTGGCCGCGTCACCTTGCTGGACGATGGCGCCGGTGCGCACTTTCGCATCGAGCTGCCGCGCTCCGCATGACACCCATTCGCCACCCTTTCTGCCTCCCTATCTTCCATTCATGACGTTCCTGTCCGTTCGCCGTGCCGCGCCCCAAGGCGCACTTCGTGCGACCTGTGCGCTTCTGGCCCTGGCCGCCGGCGCCCTGCTCGCCGGCTGCGCCGTTCCGGCCAAGCAACCCGCGCCGCAGACTCAGAGCCCGGCACCCGCGATCGCCCCCGTGCCGGTCATCCCGGTCGAAGCCGAGCCGAATGCGCCAGCCACGCAGCCGGCCATCAATTTCATCGCTGCCACCTACGGCCAGACCGCCGCCGCATTGGCCTATGCCGACAAGGTGCGCACGATGTCGAGCGGCCAGCTCGCCGCCGAGATCAACCGCCTGGGCGACCCGGGCGACGTGCCCCTGGCGCAAGTCCAGCTGGGACTGGCGCTGGCGCAGACGCGCAACACGCCTGAACTGGCTCGAGCCCAGGGCCTCATGCAGCGTGTCGCCACCAACACGACCCCGGAAGCCCAGGATCTGGCCCCCCTGGCGCGCCTGCTCGCCGCCCGCTACGGCGAACAGCGCCGGGTGGAAGACGACCGCGACAAGCAGGCCCAGCAGTTGCGCGACAGCCAGCGCCGCATCGACCAGCTCACCGAACGCCTGGAAGCATTGCGCGCCATCGAACGCAGTTTCAGCCGCCCGAGCCATGTGGCGCCTCCCCCCGCCGCCCCTGCCAACGGAGGCGCCAAGCCATGACCGCCGCGGACGACAACACCGAGGCCACGCACCAGCGAGCGCGGCTGCTGGTGGTCGACGACGATCCGGACATGCTGCGACTGCTGTCGCTTCGCCTGACCGGCGCCGGCTACCAGGTCACGCCCGCGACGTCGGCGGAAGCCGCGCTCACGCAGTTGGAGATCGAGCACCCGCAACTCGTGCTCAGCGACGTGCGCCTGCCCGGCCGCGACGGCCTTCAGCTTTTCGACGAGATCCGCAAGAACCACCCGACCCTGCCCGTCATCCTTCTGACGGCGCACGGCACCATCCCCGACGCGGTCGAAGCGACGTCACGAGGGGTGTTCACCTACCTGACCAAACCCTACGACGCGCGCGAACTGCTCGAGAAGATCGCCCAGGCACTGGCGTTGAGCGCGCCCTCGGCGTCACCAGCCAAGGGCACCGACGAGCGCTGGCGTTCCGAGATCGTCAGCAGAAGCAACCGGATGGCCGAACTGCTCGCCGAAGCGCGCATGGTGGCCAAGTCCGATGCCAGCGTGCTGCTTCGCGGTGACAGCGGCGCCGGCAAGGAGCTTCTGGCCCGCGCCATCCACAAAGCAAGCGCGCGGGCCGCCAAGCCGTTCGTGGCCGTCAACTGCGGGGCCATTCCTGAGGCGCTGCTCGAATCGGAGCTGTTCGGCCACATGAAGGGCGCCTTTACCGACGCCCACGCCAACCACAAGGGCCTGTTCCAGCAGGCCGACGGCGGCACGCTGCTGCTCGACGAGATCGGTGACATGCCGCCTGCCCTGCAGGTCAAGCTGCTGCGGGTGCTGCAGGAGCGCGCGGTGCGCCCGCTGGGCGGCAGCCAGTCGATCGAAGTGGACGTGCGGATCATTTCCGCCACCCATCGCGACCTGGACGCCGCCATGGCGGCGGGCCAGTTTCGCGAGGACCTCTACTACCGTCTCAACGTGGTGACATTGAACCTGCCGTCGCTGGCAGACCGCCGCGAGGACATCCCGCTACTGGCCAACCACTTCCTGCAGCGGCTGGCAGGCAAATATGGCAAGCGCCTGTCCGGCTTTGCGCCCGAGGCGCTGAAGGCGCTGGCCACCGCGCCCTGGCCGGGTAACGTGCGCCAACTGTTCAACGTGGTCGAACAGGTGTGCGCCCTGTCCACCTCGCCGCTGGTGCCGCTGGCCCTGGTCCAGCGAGCGCTGCGCGTGCCGACCGTCGAGGTGCAGACCTACGCTCAGGCCAAGCAGCGCTTCGAGCGTGACTACCTGGTTGGCCTGCTCAAGCTGACCGACGGAAACGTGGCCGACGCCGCGCGGCTCGCCGATCGCAATCGCACCGAGTTCTATCGACTTCTGCAGAAGCACGAACTGACGCCCGGCTCGTTCAAAGCGGACGGCGCGCAGGGCTCCGGCGACCCCGTCGCCGATGAGCGACAGGGCTAAGTTGTTGATTTAAAAAGCAAAGCTAGCCACCCCAGGCTGCTGTGTCGCCGTCCGGCGACAAAAACCGGGGGTTTTCGGGCCAAGCGCCGCAACCGGCCCGAAAAATCGACCTGATTTGGTCGTAACTTGTTGATGTGTCTAAGGTTTTCTGGGCTGGCACGGGGTTTGCCCCTAGAGAGCCATGATGACCATTTCCGGCTCCTCCGCAGCACTGCGTTCCCCCCTGCAGGGCTTGCGTCACAAACCCACTTCCTTCTTGCGCCCCCGTGTGGCCGGGCCTTCGGGCGCCGCTGCCCTGGCCAGCCATGGGATGACTGCCGACAGCGTCTTCAAACGTCTTCCTGCGATCGGCGACACGCCGGTGCGCGACAAACAAGCTTTCTAAAAGGGCTCCACGAATCATGAAGCCGAACGACTTTTCCCAGCTGCGTGTGCTGGGCACGGAAGACCTTGTGGTCTCCACCCGACCGGTCGTGCGTGAAGAGCGCCATCCGAATTCCGTCACCGCCCCGCCGGTGCATCGTGGCTCCATGACGCCCCGCCCTTGGCGCGGCTTCTGGAACAGCGTCGGCACCGGTCTGCTGGTGCGCCTGGGTGCCGGCCGCGCAGAAGCGAAGGCGTCACCCGCTGTCGCCAAGCAGCCGTGGCAGCGCGCCGCCACTCAGCGACGCATGGTGTTCACGATGCTGACGCTGCTCAGCACCGTGCTGGCGGCCTGGCTTTTCGCCGGCATCCAGCCCGACTACGACAGCGCCCTGCTCGAATATGGCCAGATCGCCCTGTACGCCGTTCTTTCGGGCTGGGTGGTTTCCGGCTTCGTGACCGCACTGATGGGTTTCTACGTCTCGGTGCGCGGCGACAAGCACGCGCTGTCTGCCAAGCAGGTGGCTCATCTGCCGATGAACCCCGAGGCACGCACGGCGATCATCATGCCGATCTGCAATGAGGATGTGGCTACCGTGTTCGCCGGCCTGCGCGCCACTTGCGAATCGGTCGCGGGCACGGGCCATGCGCGCCAGTTCGATGTGTTCGTGCTGTCGGACACCAACAAGCCCGAGGTCGTCGCTGCCGAGCGTGCCGCGTGGGAAGACCTTCGCGCCACGCTGGCCGAGCATGGCCACGACGTCGAGGTCTACTACCGCCTGCGCACCCGTCGCACCCATCGCAAGGCCGGCAACGTGGCGGATTTCTGCCGCCGCTGGGGCAAGGATTACCGCTACATGGTCGTGCTGGACGCCGACAGCGTCATGAGCGGCGACTGCCTCACGTCCATGGTCAAGCTGATGGAAGCCAACCCGACGGCCGGCATCATCCAGACGGCCACTCAGGCCATCGGCCATGTGACGCTCCATGCACGCGCCCAACAATTCGCTTCGCGCGTCACGGGTCGCCTGTTCACGCTGGGCATGCAGTTCTGGCAGCTGGGTGAATCCCACTACTGGGGCCACAACGCGATCATCCGCGTCGAGCCTTTCATGAAGCATTGCGCCCTGGCGCCCATCAAGGGCAAGGGCGGCATGTCCGGCGGCATCATGTCGCACGACTTTGTCGAGGCAGCGCTGATGCGCCGCGCCGGCTACCACGTCTGGCTGGTGGCCGACCTGGTGGGCAGCTACGAGCAACAACCGCCGGACCTGCTGGCCGAGTTGCAGCGTGACCGTCGCTGGTGCCAGGGCAACCTGCAGAACGCGCGCCTGATGGCCGAGCCCGGCATCCATGCCGTTCACCGCGCCATGTTCGTCACCGGCACGATGGCCTATGTGTCTGCTCCCCTGTGGCTCGCGTTCATGACGCTGGGCACCGCCCTCTGGCTGAGCGGCTCGAGCCTGTTCTCGCTGTGGAGCGCTGCCATGCCGATGGAACTGGCCGGTCTGTGGGCCTGGACGCTTTGCCTGCTATTCCTGCCGCGCGTCCTGGGCGTCGTCGCAGTGCTGATGCGCGGCGAGCAGCGCCAATACGGCGGCGTCTTCGGGCTGCTCAAGAGCTCGGTGCTCGAAGCCGTCCTGGCGATTGTTCAGGCACCGGTCCGGATGTTGGCTCACTCCCTGTTCGTGCTGGTTGCCGTGACCGGTATCAAGCTCGAATGGAAGTCGCCCCCCCGGGAAGCCGCTGCTGTGGGCTGGCGCGATGCCACCGCTTCGCTGGCCCCCATGAGCAGCGCCGTGGCCATCGCTGCCATCGGTGTCGCTCTGGTGGACGCTTCTGCGCTGATCTGGCTGATGCCCGTGGCCCTGCCCTTGCTGATGGCGATTCCGCTGACGGTGATGAGCAGCCAACTGGAACTTGGTGCCCGCATGCGGGATGCTGGCTTCCTGCTGATTCCCGAGGAATCTCGTTCGCCCGCTGTGCTGCGTCGTGCTTGGCGTCACGCCATTCGCCTGGCCAAGCCAGCACTGGCCACGGCTTGATTCATCCCGCCGTTGCTGACTGAGAAGGCCCGCTGATGCGGGCCTTTTTCATACCCCGGGGCCCGCTGATTTGTTCAGCGTGCGCATCGCGCGCCGAACGATGTAGGCCGTCGCGGGTGATGCGCTTTCGATGCCCCAGCGCTCGCACAGTTGTACGACCCAGGCTGCCTGAGACTTGCTGGCGTCGTTGAGCCAGTTGGCCACCGAATCCTGGACATAGCGGCTTGGATCGCTGCGCAGCAGTTCCAGCAGATCCTGCGCGCGCCAAGGCTCATTCCTGAAGTCTGCAATGGGCGCGCACCAGACGCCCCTGGGACGCGTCAACTCGCAGGCGAAGCGGCGGATATTGGGGTCGCCATCGCACGCCAAGGGCAGCAGCGCGTCGATCGCCGCGTCCGGAGCCGCGATCACCGCATCGCGCAGTGCCATCCATGCAAACTCCCGCACCCCGAAATGAGGATCGGCGGCAAAGCGCCTCACGGCCGACAACCTCGCCGCCAATAGCAAGCCGGAAAATGCGATCCACTGGGTTGCCCATGCACGTGCCACATCGCTGCGATGCGTGGCCAGTCGGTGCGCGATGGCATCGCGCGAAGCCGCATCGGCCTGGGTACGCACCATCTCGTAAAGCGCACGGGCCACGTGGCCGTGCCGCTGCATCGGCTTGAAGGCATCGAGCATTGCCAGCGCGTCGCCCAGGCGTTCGTCGCTCGGGTCCAGCCCGACGTCGCGCGCGACCCCGGGCGCAAGCCGGCTCAGGTCGATCGCCAGGAATTCGTTGAGGTTGACGGTTTCGATCAACCCGTCATTGAGTGCGTCCAGCACCTCGGCTGGAATGAGCGCAATCCGGAAAGCGCCCTTGCGCGCCAGCAGATGTTCGACAGCGCGCGAAGCCATGCCGCGCGGACGATCAAGCGGCCAGCAGCGTCTTGATATCCGCGGCGATGTCGGCCACCGGGCTGCCGTAGCGCACGTAGAGACGCAGGCGACCTTGTGGGTCGTACATGTACTGAGCGGCCGAATGGTCCATCGAGTAACTGGTGGGCGTCTTGCCGTCGACCTTCTTGTAGTAGACCTTGAAGTCTTTCGCCACCGCGACGAGTTCCTGAGGCGTCGGAATGAGGGCAATGAAGGTCGGGTCGAAGGCACCCATGTAAGCCTTCATGACCTCGGCCGTATCGCGCTCCGGGTCGACGGTCACGAAAACCACCTGCAACTTGTCGCCGTCGGCGCCCAGTGCCTTCTTGACCTCGGTCATCTCGGTCATCGTGGTGGGGCACACATCCGGGCACTGGGCATAGCCGAAGAACAGCACGACCACCTTGCCCTTGAAGTCGGCGAGTGTCCGCGTCTTACCGTCGGCATCCTTGAGCGAGAAGTCGCGCGCATATTCGGCACCGGTGATGTCGACCGCCTTGAAGCTCTTCTTGTCGCCGCCGTCCATGCAGCCGGCAAGGGTGCCCAACATCGGCGCGGCCGCGGCGGCGGCCATCCACTTGAACAGGGTGCGCTTGCGTTCGGATGTGACGGGAACGGACATGGCTGGCTGAATTTCTAGTAAGGGATGTAGTGATCCACCAGCAGAGCGGCAAAGAGCACGCTCAGATGGATCAGCGAAAAGCGGAAGGTCTTGCGCGCCAACGCATCGGAATAGTGGCGCCACAAGGCAAAGGCATAACCGGTGAAGCCCAGGCTCACCGCGACGGCCACTAGAAGGTAGAGCCAACCGCTCATGCCGTACGCGAAGGGCATCAGGCAAGCCGCGAACAGGATGAAGGTGTAGAGCAGCACCTGCAGGCGGGTGAACTCGTTGCCGTGCGTGACCGGCAGCATCGGCAGGCCGGCCTTGCGATAGTCCTCCACGCGGTAAAGCGCCAGCGCCCAGAAGTGCGGCGGGGTCCACAGGAAGATGATGAGAAAGAGGATAAGCGCTTCCGGCCCCACGTCGCCACGCATCGCGGCCCAGCCGAGCACCGGCGGCATCGCGCCGGAGGCACCGCCGATGACGATGTTCTGCGGCGTGAGCGGCTTGAGCACTACTGTGTAGATGACGGCGTAGCCCACGAAGGTAGCGAATGTGAGCCACATGGTCAGCGGATTGACCGCGAACCACAGCAGCGCCGAGCCGCCCGCGCACAAGGCTGCGGAAAAAAGCAGCGCCTGCCGGTCCCCCAGTTCGCCGCGCGCCGTGGGCCGCCAGGAAGTGCGCTTCATCTTGGCATCGATGCGCTTTTCGACCAGGCAGTTGAAGGCCGCTGCAGCACCAGCCACCAGCCAGATGCCTGCGCTTGCGATGGCAGCGAGCACGACGTCCGACCACTCGGGCACGCCCGGTACGGCCAGCACCATGCCGATGAAGGCGCAGAACACGATGAGCTGCACGACGCGCGGCTTGGTCAGCACGTAGTACTGGCGCATCAGGCTGATGCCGGGCTGGCCTTGGGCGGAGATGGGCGTGCTCATGGCTTGGATCCCCTGGATGCGCCGGCGCCCGCAGTGGCCAGTCGTGAGGCGGACGCTGCTCGAGTGTTCGCGTTCGCGGCGACGCGGTCCGTGGCCGTGGCACGGCGGCTTTCGCACAAGGCCCAGGTCAAGGCGACTGCCAGGGCGGCGGCCCCGCCGGTGTGCAGCAGTGCCGCCACCAGCGGCCAGCCGAGCAGCACGTTGCCGAGACCGGTCGCCAGTTGCAACAGTGCAAGGCCCGCCAGCCACTGCGCCTGCGCACGAAGCACTCCGCGGCGAAGCAGGCGCCACGCCAGTACCGCGATCGAGGCGAACACCACATAGGCCATCAGGCGGTGCACATAGTGGATGGCCGTCAGTGCCGCGAATTCAATGGGAACGCCGCTCGAATCGGTTCCCAATTCGCGCCAGATCTCGAAAGCCTGCGAGAAATTCATCGGCGGCCACCAACTCCCCTGGCACGTCGGAAACTGCGTGCAGGCCAGTACCGCATAGTTGGTACTGACCCAACCACCAAGGGCAATCTGCAGCAGGAGGACGCCGCCGGTCCAAAGCAACAGCGTTCGCAGCCCAGCTTCCAACGGGATGGGCGAGCGCAGGTTGGCCGCCTGGCTGTACCGCACCGCCTGGATGCACAGGAGCGCGAGCAGCACGACCGCCCCGAGCAGATGCAGGGTGACGATGGCGGGATAGAGGCGCCATGTCACCGTCAGTGCGCCGAACGCCCCCTGCAGGCACACCCACACCAACGTGGCCGCTGGCCACCATGCGCTGAGAGAACCGAGGCCGCGCGCGGCTGTTTGCGGTGAACGTCGCTCACGACGCCGCGCCACCCAGGTCGCGACCGCGAGCACGAGGATTAGGAAGCCGACAGCCGTCGCCAGGTAGCGGTGGACCATCTCGACCCAGGCCTTGGAATGCGTGACCGGCCCGGTCGGCTGTGCCGACTGCGCCATGGCAATCTCATGGCGCGCACCCATCGGGCTCGCATTGCCGTAGCAGCCGGGCCAGTCCGGGCAGCCCAGGCCGGAATCGCTCAGGCGCGTGAAGGCGCCGAACAACGTGAGGTCGAAGGTCAGGAACAACGTGAGCACCGTCAGCGCCTGCAGCCTGCGACCCGGACCATGGCCGCCATGGCGCCGCCAGACGTAAAGCAGCGGCACCATCGCGATCAGCACGCCGATGCCCAGGAGCCAGGCGACCGGTGCAAGGTCGTAAAGGGGAACGTCGTTCATCGCATCCAGGCCTTTATCGGCCGGCCTCGTCCCAGGACGACGAAGCGCGAAGCACGCGCTCGATGTCCCGCTTCGCGCGCGAGGCGCCCGCGGCGTCCATGTTCGGCGGGAAGCGCATCATCCAATTACCCATGGGGTCGACCAGGTACATGTGGTCGGCCAGCGCGTGGCCCGGCGCGGCCTGCAGCCATTGCGCGAGTTGCGCCTGCGGCACCTGCAGCACGGTGGCACCCTGCATGGCGGCGCGCAACCGCTCGGGCATGGACCGGCCGTCGCTGATGAGCCAGACACGGTCGAGCCGGTCCTTCTCGCGGCCCAGGCCTTCGCGCAACTGGCGTTGCAGGTAAAGCGCCTGTTCGCAGGCGCTGTCGCATTCGCCACCACTGGTGACGACGAGCAGCCACTGACCCCTGAGCGTCGGCAGCTTCACGACGCTGCCATCGGGCGCTGCGGCCGCGACATCGGGCAAGGGACGCTGGGGGTCGATGAGTTCGCCATAGGCACTGCGGCCTTCAGGACGAACCACGTAGTACGTGAAGTACGAGGCGATCACCGGTGCGGCGCACACCAGCATCACCAGCAGCATCTTCATGCGTCCCAGGCGTGTGCGCTTGCCGTCCTCGGCCGCGGCCAGCGTCTGCTGTGGCGACGGCATCGAATGCACGGTCAGCCCCAACGGCTCGTCAGCCATGGAGCCGCCTCGCGCGACGGGTGCGGCGGAAGGGGGCAATGAGTTGGAACCAGACATACAGGATGGCGACGACCGCCGACAGGCAGAACCACTGGAATGCATAACCGTAGTGCCGATCGATGCCCAGAGCGGGCGCCGGCCAGTCACGCTTCAGGCCTTCCGACGCAGGGCCCACCTGTTGCAGGCTGAATCCTGTCCGCAGTGGCAATCCGGTTTCGCGCCGGTAAGCATCCAGGTCGAGATTTTGCCGGATGGCGGAAGGGCTCGGACCGGCAGTGCCATTGCGGACACTGACCGCGTTGCGCGCTTCGTCGCCCTGAAGGGGTTTGTCGGGCGCGGCCTTGTCACGGGATGCCTGTGCCTGCAGCGCCTTGGAAGGCAAAGGCGTGGTCGCCACGCTGCTGGCCGGCGGCTGGGAAGCGGGCTCGGGGTCGGCGGGAGTGGGCACGAGCCTGGGTGCGATGGGGATGTCGGTCACGCTCTTGTCGGTAGGCGGGTCGATCTGCACGTCCGTCGTCGTCTTGGGCGCGGAGGTTGCAGACGGCGCAGTCTGTGCAGGCGACGTCGATGGCGCAGCTTGCGTCGCCGCAGGCGCCGGTATCGCACTCGAACTGCCGGGCTCGCTGGAAGCGGGCGACCCCAGTTCCAACAGATGCGCCGGGGGCGTGGCGATCACCGCCTCCACCTCGACCAGGCCAGGAGGTGTCTGGACGGGCTGCAAACTGATTCTGTCTTCGAAGTTACGCTGGATCCAGCCACGCTGGATCATCACCGTCTGCTCGGTGCCTTCGAGCGCGAACGGGGTCAGCACGAAGAAGCCGGGAACGCCATTCATCTGGCGGTTGTCCAGGTATACGGTTTGCGGCACCAGCCACAGTCCCCTGAGCTTGACGCGACGATGCACCGAAGCAAGCGGGTCGTCCATGGCCAGGAATTGCGCTTGCGTGAGCGGCTCGAGCTTGCCTTGCGCAGCGATCTGGGCCTGGATGGCTTCTTTTTGCGAGGCGCGGTTCAGTTGCCAGCGACCCAGCAGGATGCCCGTAGCCACCAATGCCAGTGCCAGAAGAAGAATGAGCCAGCGCCACGAGCGGCGGGGAGATGGGGAGAGCGGAGCCATGCCATGCGCTCGCGCCGAATGACCGTAACTCACAGGTCGATAATCCGTGACATGAAATACGTGATCGCCGTGGCCCTGCTGGGCATCGTGGCTTGTCTGGGAGCCGCCCTGTTCTTCATGCTGAAGGGAGGACGGGATGGACGCGCCAAATCCGGAGGAATGGCTCGGGCGTTGACCCTTCGGATCGCCCTGTCGGTGGTTTTGTTCCTTTGTGTGCTGCTCGCCTGGAAATTCGGGCTCATCCAGCCAGGGGGCCTTCCGGTCGGCAAATAGATCCGCCTGATTGTCGCTGCCCCAAGAAAAAAGCGCCTTGCGGCGCTTTTTTCGTGCCTTGTCCGAAGGTCCGTTCATCAGAGCCAGTAGACCAGGAAATACAAGCCCAGCCACACCACGTCCACGAAGTGCCAGTACCAGGCGGCTCCTTCGAAACCGAAGTGGCGCTCGGCCGTGAAATGGCCAGCACGCAGGCGCAGCGTGATGAAGAACAGCATCAGCATGCCGATGAACACGTGCAGGCCGTGGAAGCCGGTCAGCATGAAGAAGGTGGAGCCGTAGGTGCCGGAGCTGAGCTTGAGGTTCAGCTCGGTATACAGATGGTAGTACTCGTAGCCTTGCACGCACAGGAAGATGAAGCCAAGCAGCACTGTGGCCCACATGAAGCGGATGGTCTGCGCACGGTGACCGGCACGCAATGCATGGTGCGCCAGCGTGATCGTCACGCCCGAGCTGAGCAGCAGCGCGGTATTGATGGTGGGCAGCCAGAAGGGGCCGACAGTCTGGAACGGCTCGACGATGTTGGCCGGTGACGCAGTCGCACCGGCCGCCATGGTGGGCCACACCGCCTTGAAATCGGGCCACAGCAGGGCGTTGTCCAGGCTTCCCAGCGTCGGCAGCGCGTGGGAGCGCGCCCACCACAGCGCCGTGAAGAAGGCGCCGAAGAACATCACCTCCGAGAAGATGAACCAGCTCATGCTCCAGCGGTAGGACAGGTCGACCTTGTGGCCGTACTGACCGCCTTCGCTTTCGTGCGCGGCCGTGCGGAACCAGCGGAACAGCGTCGACAGCCAGATCGCCATGCCCAGCAAGAGCGCCCAGGCGCCCCAGCCGTGCCCGTTGATCCACTGGGCGGCCCCGAAGATCACGAACAGCAGGCCGATGGCGCTCAGCACCGGATACGCCGATGGGCCGGGCACAAAGTAATAGGGGGCGCTACCGTGGGTGGTCGAACTCATGAATCGCTCCTGCTTTCTCGTGTTTCTCAGTTTTCTATGTTCCTGTGTCCGTGCCTATGGCGCGACCACGAATTTCACCAGGGCCACCAGGCCCAGCACCAGCAGCACCACGGCCACCAGGCCCACGCCCACGACGTGCAGAGGCGTCAGGCGCCGAATGTCTTCTTCGTAGGCGCTGTTCTTGCGCACGCCGAAAAAGCCCCAGGCGACCGCCTTGATCGTCCGCGCGAGCGAAGGCCGCGCAGGCTCGGCGCCAGCCTGGTCTTGCGGTGGTGCGGCGGGTTTCGTCATGCGCACTCAAGAGCGAGGCTCGGTCGCGACCGAGGCGGCTGCAGTCGCTGCCGGAACGGGCTTCGACGCGACTGCCGGCGCCGGATTCGAAGCGGCAGGCGCCGCGGGCACCGATGAACCCACTTCGAAGAACGTATAGGACAGCGTGATCGTCTTGACGTCTTTGGATATCTTCGGATCGATCACGAAGGCCACTGGCCAGTTCTTGCTTTCGCCGGGCTGCAAGGTGTACTGGTTGAAGCAGAAGCACTCGAGCTTGTTGAAATACGGCGCCGCCTGCTGTGGCGCGTAGCTCGGAATGGCCTGCGCGGCCATACGGCGGTTCTGCGTGTTCTGGAACTCGTACATCACCGTGTTCAGTTCGCCCGGATGCACCTGCATCGAACGCACTTCAGGGTGGAATTCCCACAGGCCGCGGGCATTGGCGTCGAACTCGACGGTGATGGTGCGGGACCTGTCGACCTGCGAATTGCCCAGCTTCACGTCCTTGCCGCCCGAGGCGCCGCCAGGCACCTGCAGTTCGGACAGCGCCAGGATGTTGATCCCCGTGACTTCGCAGATGGCGCGGTACATCGGCACCAGCGCGTAGCCGAAGGCGAACATGCCGGCCGTGACCACCGCGAGCTTGCCCACCATGCGCAGGTTGCCGCGCCGGGTGCGTTCCGCCTTGCGTTGAGCTTGGGACATGGCGCCGCGCGGCCTGCTTCTAGCGGACGAAGATCATCCGCGCCATGAAACCGATGAAGAACACGACAGCGATCGAGGCCAGGATGAGGCCCAGACGCCGGTTGTTCTTCTTCTGATCGGGTGTCATGCTTGGAGGCGGTCAGGTGCCGTTCAGCCGACCACTCGCGTGGCGGTGGCATCGAGCTTCGGCGGAGTCTCGAAGGTGTGGAAAGGCGCGGGCGACGGCACTTCCCACTCGAGGCCCTCGGCACCCTCCCAAGGCTTCTGGGGTGCCGGCTCGCCCTTGCCGCGCATGGTCGGCAGCACGATGAAGAAGAAGAAATACACCTGCGCCAGGCCGAAGGCAAAAGCACCGACCGAGGCCACCGCATTGAAGTCTGCAAACTGCATCGGGTAGTCGGCATAGCGGCGCGGCATGCCTGCCAGGCCCAGGAAGTGCATCGGGAAGAAGGTGACGTTGAACGAGATCAGCGACCACCAGAAGTGGATCTTGCCGCGCATCTCGTCATACATGACGCCCGTCCACTTGGGCGCCCAGTAGTAGTAGCCCGCGAACATGGCGTAGAGCGACCCCGCCACCAGCACGTAGTGGAAGTGCGCCACCACGTAGTAGGTGTCCTGCAGCTGGATGTCGATGGGCGCCATGGCCAGGATCAGGCCGGTGAACCCACCCATCGTGAACACGAAGATGAAGCCGACGGCGAACAGCATGGGCGTCTCGAAGGTCATCGAGCCCTGCCACATGGTTGCGATCCAGTTGAAGATCTTCACTGCGGTCGGTACGGCGATCAGCATGGTCGCGTACATGAAGAACAACTGGCCCGTCACCGGCATGCCGGTGGTGAACATGTGGTGCGCCCACACGATGAACGAGAGGATTGCGATCGAACTGGTGGCGTAGACCATCGACGCGTAGCCGAACAGCTTCTTGCGGGCAAAGGCCGGCACGATCTGGCTGATGATGCCGAAGGCCGGCAAGATCATGATGTAGACCTCGGGGTGGCCGAAGAACCAGAAGATGTGTTGATACATCACCGGGTCGCCGCCGCCGGCGGGGTTGAAGAAGCTGGTGCCGAAATGGCGATCCGTCAGCGTCATCGTGATGGCGCCGGCCAGCACGGGCATCACTGCGATCAGCAGATATGCGGTGATCAGCCAGGTCCAGCAGAACAGCGGCATCTTCATGAGCGTCATGCCCGGTGCGCGCATGTTCAGGATGGTCACGATGATGTTGATCGAGCCCATGATCGAGCTGGCACCCATGATGTGCATGGCAAAGATGCCGGCATCCATCGAGGGGCCCATCTGCAGCGTGAGCGGTGCGTAGAGCGTCCAGCCGGCTGCCGGAGCGCCACCGGGCATGAAGAACGAGCCCACCAGCATCAACGCCGCCGGGATCAGCAGCCAGAAGCTGAGGTTGTTCATGCGGGCGAAAGCCATGTCCGAGCAGCCGATCTGCAGCGGGATCATCCAGTTCGCGAAGCCCACGAAGGCCGGCATGATGGCGCCGAACACCATGATCAGGCCGTGCATGGTGGTGAGCTGGTTGAACAGCTCGGGGTTCACCAGTTGCAGGCCGGGCTGGAACAGCTCGGCGCGGATGCCCAGCGCCAGGATCCCGCCCACGATCAGCATCGCGAACGAGAACAGCAGGTAGAGCGTCCCGATGTCCTTGTGGTTGGTGGCAAACACCCAGCGACGCCAACCCGTGGGCGCGTGGTGGTCGTGATGGTCGTCGTGCGCGTGGTCGCCGGCGTGTCCGTGGGGATCGAGGACTGCACTCATTTCGGTCTTCCTTGGCTTATCGCTTCGTCGTCGTGGCGCTTATTGCAGCTTCTTGCGCTCGGCCAGCACTTCTGCAGGCTGGACAAGCTGGCCGGTCTTGTTCGACCAGGCGTTCTTCGTGAAGCTCGCCACCGCCGCGATGTCGGTATCGCTCAGGTGCTTCCACGAGGGCATGGCGCCGTTGTTGCGACCCTGGAGGATCACGTCGATCTGCTTGGCATGGTCGGCATCGAGCACGATCGCAGAGGCGTCGAGCGCCTTGATCGGGCCGGCGCCCTTTCCGTTGGCCTGGTGGCAGGCCGCGCAATTGGCGGCATAGACTTTTTCGCCGCGCGCCAGGATGTCCGGCAGGGTCCAGACCTTGTTCGGATCGTCCTGCTTGGCAGCAGCTTCCTTGCGCTTCGTGTCGACCCAGGTGGCGTATTCGGCGGCGGACACCACCTTCACGTGGATCGGCATGTAGGCGTGCTCCTTGCCGCAAAGCTCCTGGCACTGCCCGTAGTAGTCGCCCACCTTCTCGGCACGGAACCAGGTGTCGCGCACAAAGCCGGGAATGGCGTCTTGCTTGATGCCGAACTGCGGCACGGCGAAGGCGTGGATCACGTCGGACGCGGTGGTGATGATGCGGATCTTGCGATCGACCGGCACCACCAGCGGGTTGTCCACCTCGAACAGGTAGTTGTCGGGCACGTTGCCCTTGGCGCCCGCATTGGAAAACGCGCGGTGCTCGGGCAGCAGGGTGGAGATGAAGCCCAGGCCCTCGCCTTCGCCCTTGATGTAGTCGTAGCCCCACTTCCACTGGTAGCCGGTGACCTTGATGGTCAGGTCGGCGTTGGTGGTGTCCTTCTGGGCGACCAGGATCTTGGTGGCCGGCAGCGCCATCAGGATCACGATGATGAACGGCACGACCGTCCAGATGACCTCGACCACCACCGACTCATGGAAGTTGGCCGCCTTGTGGCCCACCGACTTGCGGTGCTTCCAGATCGAATAGAACATGACAGCGAAGACGGCGATGAAGATCACCGTGCACAGGATCAGCATCCAGTTGTGCAGGCTGTGCTGTTCCTCAGCGATCTTGGTGACGCCAACGGGCAGATTCAACTGGCGAACGGACGGCCCTCCGGGCAGGTCGTTGACGGCCCAGGCCGCCCCGCTGAATGCCGCGCCAGCCGCCAGGAACAGATTCGCCGGCTTGTACCACTTGCTCTTCATCGTGTTCACTTCTTTGTTTTCCAGTTAACCCATCGGCCAGACCATCGGCTTGGAGTACACCGCGCGATGCCCTTGCTCGGGCATGGCGCGCAGTGCCATGCGGATCTCCCGCGCCAGCGCCGCCCGAAGTTCGGGCCGCACGAACCGGCCCACCTTGACTGAACGACCCTGACCCGAGACCGTGATCAGCGACCGATCGCTGACTTCAGGCTCGACCCGCACCTGGTGCGGCAAGAATTCCGTGCGCTCCCAACGCCCTCCGTTTTCCAGCTCGACGACCAGCCGCCCCTCCTGCAGCTCGATCGTCTCGCCGTCCGCGGCGTGCCTGGCATAGACCAGGAATGCAACACCCACCGCCGCCAGCTCGACCCATGCAAAGGGCATCACCAACGGGGCGCCATGCCACCAGAAACCCGCCCCGATCAACAGCGAAACCAAACACAGCGATGCGTAAAGCCAACCCAACTGGCTCGGGGTAACCGAGCAGTTGCGCCTCAACAGCCAGCGGATTCCCTGGCCGGAGACGGTGGCAAAACGGAACACGGAATTCGGCACGTGCGAGTTCAGTTTTTCGAGGCAGATCGGCCCTCAGAACTGTCGTTGCTCGGGCCAGGAAAGCGAGGACGTATGTTCGCGCAACGAGGCATTGTACGGGTGAATTTTCCTGGGGTTCTCCAGGGTTGACGCGGACTTAGGAGTCGTTGTTGCGCGCTATCCACCTCCGCCGGAGCGGCCCTGCTGGAGCATGGTTCGCATGTCCCGAAGAGACACCGCGCTCTGGGGCGACAGGGCCACCCGGGGAGCGGGCTTGAAAGCATGCCCGTAGACGATTTCGACGGTCATCGACAGCCGCCCGTCGCTCGAACGCGACGCTCGCTCGCTCAATTTTTCGTGCAGCCGGGCCAGCCATTGGCGTCCGCGCAACGCCGGGAAGCGCGCGGGGTGCAAGTTGCGTCCAATCGTTCGAAGTTCGGCCAGGCAAGCCTGGGGCGAACTCCAGCTCAACTGGATGTGCTCCATGTCCATGACCGGCTCGGCAAAACCGGCGCCGACCAGCATGTCGCCCCAGTCATGCATGTCGGTGAACTCGTGCCCGGCCGGCGGCCAGCCCGCTTCCTGGTAGAGCGAGCGCAGTTCCCGCAGGGTGTCGGGGCCCAGGCAAGAGAACATCAGGAAGCCGTTGACCGCCACCCTTTGGTGCCACGTGGCGATCAGGGATTGCGGATCGGACGCCGCGTGCAGCGCCATGTTTGCCCACAGCAGATCGACGCCTTCCTCCGGCACCGACTGCGCCCCGAAGCGTGGCTGCGCGCCCCGCCAGCGCTTGGCGCTCCACCACGGCGCCGCCAGCGCGGCCTGCGTGGCGGCCATCAGGGTCGCCTCGGGCTCAAGAACGAAGGACTGCGCCTGCGGATAGCGCTGCGCCACCAGCGCGTGCGCTTCCAGCCCGCCGCGCAATGGCGCCCAGTCCAGCCAGGATGCGGGAGTCGCCTTGATCCACTGCAGCCGCTCCTGCATGCGGCGCCCAATCTCCTCGTGCAGCCAGGGCGAGGCGGGGATGGCGGGTTGGCGTGCCCAGCGCGCGGCGGCAACGGCATCGATGGTCGGCGGACGCCGCGTGGCTTGGGGCTCGGACATGGGGCGGCAAGTATATTGAGCCATGCGCAACGTCACCGTCGCCCCATCCGCATGGCCTTGGCGCCGGGCCTGGCATGAGCGCCTACCCGGACGCTGCGCGATCTGCCGGGCCTGGCCGACGCGGACCGTGTGCGACGACTGCGCCGCCCGCTTTGCCAGCCCGGTCCCGCGTTGCCGGCGTTGCGCCCTCCCCTTGGCCGCCCCGGCCGGCACCGCGACGTCGGGCGACGCGTGCTGCGACCAGTGTCTGCGCCAGCCTCCCCCGCTGGACCGCGTGGTCGCCTGCTGCGACTACACCTGGCCGTGGCCGGAGCACATCGGCCGCTTCAAGTTTCAGGGCGAGCCCGGCCTGGCCACGTCCATCGCGAGCCTGATGCGAAGCACACCCTGGGCGGAAGCGCTGCTGGAATCGGCCCAGGTCGTCTTGCCCATGCCGCTGGCGCCGGGCCGGCTGCGCGAGCGCGGCTTCAATCAGGCGCTGGAACTGGCTCGCCGCCTGGCGCCGCCGTCCAGGCTCGATGCGCACCTGCTCGTGCGCGTTCGCGAGACGCCTGCGCAAAGTCAACTTGACCGAAAGGCGCGCCTGGCCAACCTACAGGGCGCATTTGCCGTCGCCCCGAAACACGCGAATCGGCTGAAAGGTGCGCAGGTCCTGCTGGTCGACGACGTGATGACGAGCGGCGCGTCGCTCCATGCCGCCGCGCTGACGCTGCGTGCGGCCGGTGCCGAAAGCGTCAGCGCGCTGGTCTTCGCGCGCACGGAGTTGCCGGCCGAAGCAGGCTGAGGCCGCGGCGACAATCGGCGCATGTTCAACATCGTCCTGGTCGAGCCGGAAATCCCCCCTAACACCGGCAACGTGATTCGCCTGGCAGCCAACACCGGCTGCGCATTGCACCTGGTGGAGCCTTTGGGCTTTTCGATGGACGACCGCCTGCTGCGGCGCGCCGGACTGGACTATCACGAATACGCGCCGGTGCGGCGTCACGCCAGCTGGCAAGCCTTGATCGAGGCCGAGCGCCCGCCCGTCGAGCGCATGTTCGCCATGACTACGCGGGGCAGCCGGCCTGTGCATGAAGTGAGTTTCCAGCCCGGCGACTGGCTGGTGTTCGGCTGCGAGACGCGCGGCCTCGCCCCTGAGCTGCGCGATGGATTTGCCCCGCAGCAGCGCCTGCGACTGCCCATGCGCGAAGGCCAGCGTAGCCTCAACCTGTCGAACGCCGTGGCGGTGACGGTGTTCGAGGCCTGGCGCCAGAACGGGTTTCATTAGCCTTCGTCTGACATGCGCAAGAAGATCCGAGCGCGCCACGGCTGCGTAGAGAGTTCATCGCAACTCTTCTTGGAGCATCGTCATGACAGTTCGCAATCGCCTCACGCTTATCGTCGCGCTGGGCAGCGCCGCTTGCACCTTTGCCGGGAGCGCCCTGGCCTTCCAGGGGGAGGAATATCCAATGGCTCCGCCCGCCTTCGAATCCACCCGCACGCGCGCCGAAGTCCGTGCCGAAGCGCTCAACCCCCTGCCGGTTAACGAAGGCAGCACCGGCGTGATGACGGTGCAAAGCGACACCACGCGCGAGCAGGTACGCCGTCAGGCTGTCATGTCCACCCGGGACGGATCCGCCTGGTATGGCGAAATGGGCCCCACCACCAACTGATCATGCGTAACGGCGCACGACCGATTCGGCCACGCAGGCCGGCTTGGCGGCGCCCTCCAGTTCGATGGTGGTCTCCCACACCATCTGGACGCCCGCGTTGTCGATCGGCTCGCAGCTCAGCAGCTTCATCTGAGCGCGCAGCCGGCTGCCCACGGGCACCGGCGACATGAAGCGCACGCGGTTGAGGCCGTAGTTCACGCCCATGCGTGCCTGCTCAACCTCGATCGCATCCTGGAAGAACAAGGGCAGCAGTGACAGCGTCAGAAAGCCGTGGGCGATCGGCGCGCCGAACGGGCCGGCCTTGGCCTTCTCGATGTCGACGTGGATCCATTGATGGTCGCCCGTGGCCTCGGCGAACTGGTTCACCTGCTGCTGGGTGACGGTGATCCAGTCACTGGTCGCGACGTGCTGGCCAACGCAGGCAGCCAGGTCCTGGAGCGTCTTGAAAGTCTTCTTGGTCATGGCAGCGCACTCTATCCGTGCCGGGGTGATGGCGCTTGTCGGGCAGGTGACAAACGCGGCTCGTCTCAGTGCTCCAGCCAGTCGCAGATCGGCTGCCACTGCTCCAGATCGCGCTGCACCCGCCCGGGCGCCACGTCGAAAACGCTCAGCCCGCGGGCAGCCAGCTGCACGTAGTTCTGCGTGTCGCGCAGCTCGCCGACTACCGGCAGGCCCAGGCCCGCAGTGAACTCGCGCAGGCGTTCTGCCGCGAGGGTGCGACCGTCCACGCGCATGGCGATCAAGCCGACCCGCGTCTTGGCAGCATTGCGCTCTGCATTGAGTTGGTCGAGAAAGTCGCGCGTGGCGTAGATGTCGAAGATGCTGGGCTGAAGCGGCACGATCACCCGATCCGCCAGCGCCAGAACCTGGCGCAAGCGCTTGCCGTGCAGGCCAGCGGGCGAATCCAGCACCGCATGGGTGGTGCCCTTGGGCGGGCGAACCACCCCTTCGTTGTCGGTCGCTTCCCAGGTTGCGATGGGCGCGGCCGCTGGCGGCCTGAGGCTCAACCAGAGCCGGGAAGACTGCTGACGGTCGACATCGCCCAGCATCACTGCGCGGCCGCGGCTGGCAAAGTAGCCAGCGACCTGGGTCGCAAGGGTTGACTTACCGACGCCACCCTTTGGGTTGGCCACCAGAACCACCGGCATGAGCGCTCCTCCAGTTCGTCCGAAGCAAAGCAATGTATCAGGCCCGTAACCTTTGAGGATGACGGCCACGATGATGGCCGGCTGCACGCGTCGGCGCGGTGTGCGCTATGTTCGCGCCATGTCACAGATCGCACCCGAGCCGGCGGCCTCAGCCTCCCCCCGCATCTACCTGATCGCCGCGCATCCGCATTGGCGCGAATCCCATGTCAATCGTCGCCTGCTGCAAGCCGCGCGCGCGGTGGCCGACGTCGATGTGAACGACCTTTACGCCAGCTATCCGGACTACGTGATCGACGTCGAGGCCGAGCAGCAGCGCTTGCTGAAGGCCGACCTCCTGGTGCTGATGCATCCCATCCAGTGGTATTCGATGCCGCCGCTGCAAAAGCTGTGGCTCGATGAAGTGCTGACCTATGGCTGGGCGTACGGCACCGGACGCTACGCGCTTCAGGGCAAGGACTTCTGGCTGGCCGCCAGCACCGGCGGACCCGAATCGAGCTACCACCCCAGCGGCTACAACCGCTATTTCTTCGACGCCTTCCTGCCGCCCTACGAGCAGACGGCAGCGCTGTGCGGCATGCGCTTTCTGCCGCCGCTGGTGTTACACGGAGCGCGCAGTGCCGGCCCCTCAGAGATCGAGGCGCATGCGCAGGTGTTCGAACATCGCCTGCGCACCTACCCCGACTGGCCGGAGATGGACGAGATCGCCCCCTGCCCGCGCTGCGTCGTGCCTCAGACAGACCGCCCTCAGGCCGACAGCAGCACCGATGACGGCATTGCCGCCAACGACGCCCCGCGCCCACTGATCCAGGAGGCCTGAGCATGGAGCACGCATCGCCGGCCTGGCTGGTCAACTCGCTCATCTACCTTGGCGCCGCCGTGGCGGTGGTGCCGCTGTCGAAGGCGTTGGGCCTGGGCTCCATCATCGGCTACCTGGCGGCCGGCATCGTCATCGGGCCGTGGGGCTTCAAGCTCGTGGGCAACACCGAAGACGTGCTGCACTTCGCCGAGTTCGGTGTGGTGCTCATGCTCTTCCTGGTCGGCCTGGAGCTGGAGCCCAAGCGGCTTTGGAACCTGCGCCGGCCGATCTTCGGCGCGGGCTCCGCACAGGTGTTGCTGTGCGCGGCGCTGATTTTCGGGGTGGCCGTGGCTGCCGGCATTGATTGGCACATCGCCACAGTGGCCGCACTCGGACTGGCCCTGTCGTCCACCGCCATCGCGCTGCAAGTGATGGGCGAACGCAACCTGCTGCGCACCGAGAGCGGCCAGGCCTCGTTCTCGATCCTGCTCTTCCAGGACGTGGCTGCCATCCCGATCCTCGCGCTGCTGCCGCTTCTTGCCGTGAACCCCGACCCGACGCTGGCCATGAGCGGCACGCAAAGGGCGATCGAAGGCGCCAAGATCGTCGCCGTAGTGGCCGGCATCGTGCTCGGCGGCCGGCTGCTCCTGCGCCCGGCCTTGCGCTGGATTGCCGCCAGCCGCACACCCGAGATCTTTACGGCGGCATCGTTGCTGCTTGTGGTGGCCATCGCGGCGCTGATGCAGTTGATGGGCCTGTCGATGGCCCTGGGCGCCTTTCTCGCGGGCGTGCTGCTGGCCGAAAGCGAATACCGGCGCGAGCTCGAAACCGACATCGAACCCTTCAAGGGCCTGCTGCTGGGGCTGTTCTTCATCGCCGTGGGCATGAGCATCGACTTCGGCGTGCTGATGGCGCATCCGGGCTGGATGGCCCTGGTGGTGTTCGGCTTCATGCTCGTCAAGATGGTGGCGATCTACGGACTGGCCAAGGTGATGAAGCTGCCCGTGCCCGAACGCCCCGTGTTCACGCTGCTGCTGGCCCAGGGCGGCGAATTCGCCTTCGTCGTGTTCCAGGCCGCCGGCCCGGACGTTCTGCCGCACGAGGTGTCGTCGTTCCTGATCGGAGCGGTGGCTTTGTCGATGCTGTTGTCGCCGCTGCTGCTGGTGGCCATCGATCGCTGGGTGGCGCCGCACTGGCGCAGCCATGGCCAGCGGACGATGGAAGAAATCTCGGAGCCGCAGGAAGCCAAGGTCGTGATCTGCGGTTTTGGCCGCTACGGCCAGATCATCGGCCGCGTGATGAGCGCGCAAGGCCTGAAGGTGACCGTGCTCGATCACGACCCCGACACGGTCGAAGGCCTGCGCCAGTTCGGCTTTCGGGTGTTTTACGGCGACGCAACGCGCCTTGATTTGCTGCGCACCGCCGGCGCCGCCACGGCCAAGGTGCTGGTGGTGGCCGTCGACGACGTGGAGCAATCGCTGGAGATCGTCGATCTGGCGCGCGAACACTTTCCAGACACCCGCATCGTGGCGCGGGCACGCAACCTCAATCACTGGTACCAGTTGCGCGATCGTGACGTGCACCTGGCCGAACGCGAGCTGTTCGAATCGTCGCTGCGAAGCGCAAGGCAAGTGCTGGAAGTGCTGGGCTGGCCAGCACACGAGGCGCGCGAAAGCACCATGCGCTTTCGCCAGCTCAACATCCGCTTCGCGGAAGAGTCGCATCCCCTCTACAAGGACCGAGCCCAACTCATCAGCGCGGCCAAGGCGGGCCGTCAGCAGATGGAAGAACAGATGGCCAAGGAGCGCGAAGTGCGCCGCAAGCGGGCGGTGACCGGGTGGACCGAAGAGGAAGACCCGTCGCGCCAGGACGAATCGCTGCCGGTTGCGACAAAACAGTGATGGCCGCGCTGGCGGCCGCTCGCCGACTCAGCTCAAGCCCAGGAGCCTGGCCGCATTGCCCTTCAGGATTCCGGGCATCACTTCGGGCTTGAAGCCCGCATCCTCGAAGTCCTTCATCCACCGGTCGGGGGTGATGAGCGGATAGTCGCTTCCGAACAGGATGCGGTCCTTCAGCAGCGTGTTGGCGTACTGCACCAGTTGCTTGGGAAAGTACTTGGGGCTCCAGCCGGACAGGTCGATCCAGACGTTCGGCTTGTGCGTGGCCACCGACAGCGCCTCGTCCTGCCAAGGGAAGCTGGGGTGGGCCATGATGATCTGCATGTCCGGGAAGTCAATGGCCACGTCGTCCAGGTGCATGGGGTTGCTGTATTCCAGCCGCAGCCCGCCGCCACAGCGCATGCCAGAACCGATGCCGCTGTGCCCGGTATGGAAGACCGCCGGCAGCTTGTGCTCGGCGATCACCTCATAGATGGGCCAGGCCATGCGGTCGTACGGGTGATAGCCCTGAACGGTGGGATGGAACTTGAAGCCGCGAACGCCGTGCTCCTCGATCAACCGCCGCGCCTCGCGCGCACCCATCTTGCCCTTATGAGGATCGACGCTGCCGAACGCGATCATCACGTCGGGGTTCTTTTGCGCTGCCTCGGCAATCTCTTCGTTGGGAATCCGGCGGCGGCCCATGTTGGACTCGGCGTCGACACCGAACATGACGAAGCCGATCTTGCGCTCGCGGTAGTAGTCGATGCTTTCCTGAATGGTCGGACGCCGGCTCGACCGGAAGTACTTGTCGGCGGCGCGATCGTATTCCTCGCCGTAGTTGTCGAATGGGTTCCAGCAACTGACTTCGGCGTGCGTGTGCGTGTCGATGGCAATAAGGTTTTCAATGTCCATTCGAGTGTCTCCGGGATGCGGGTAAGTCCTTAGGGTTGGACCTGATTTCGAGCTTGAATTGATTATTTGTCATAACCATAATCGATTCAACCCCTGGGATGCAAATATGTCGAACGCTGATTTGAAACTTGAACTGCAAGGCGAGATCGCCGTGATCCGCCTGACGCGCGCCACCAAGCGCAACGCGCTGAACGACGGCCTCATTCTGGCCCTGCGCGACACATTCGAACAACTGCCCGACACCGTGCGTGCCGCGGTCATCGATGGCGAAGGGCCGCATTTCTGCGCGGGCCTCGACCTTTCCGAGCTGAAGGAGCGCGATGCGGCCCAAGGCATGCACCACTCGCGCATGTGGCATGCGGCGCTAGAGCGCATCCAGCACGGCCCGGTGCCGGTGGTGGCAGCCCTGCACGGCGCCGTGGTCGGCGGCGGTCTGGAACTGGCCAGCGCCTGCCACATCCGCGTGGCCGACAGCACCACCTTCTATGCCTTGCCCGAAGGCTCGCGTGGCATCTTCGTCGGTGGCGGCGGATCGGTGCGCATTCCGCGCCTGATCGGCGTGGCCCGCATGACGGACATGATGCTCACCGGCCGCGTCTACGACGCCGAGGCCGGCGAGCGTGCCGGCTTTGCCCAATACCTGGTGCCCGAAGGCACCGCCTTCGACAAGGCCATGGAGCTGGCGCGCCGCATCGCGGAAAACGCGCCGTTGACCAACTACGCATTGATGCACGCTTTGCCGCGCATCGCCGACCAGAACGCCGACCACGGCTTCTTCACCGAATCGCTGATCTGCGCCATTGCGCAGTCCGCCCCCGAGGCCAAGCGGCGCCTGAGCGACTTCCTCGAAGGCCGCGCGGCCAAGGTGACCAAGGGATGAGCACTTCGACCGCCGCTCGCTACCGCCGGCTGGAGTTCGGCGTCACCCGCGGCGTGCTGCGCGAGGGCGCGCCCGGCGTGCGCTACCTCGAGGCCGAAGTGCCCCTGGCGCCCTACTGCGAGCGCATCACCGACCGCCTGCGCCATTGGGCCGAGGTCGCGCCGCAGCGCACCATGATCGCGCGCCGCGAGCGGCTGCCCGACGGCAGCACGGGCGACTGGATCCACGTCACCTACGCGCAGGCACTGGACGCCGCGCGCCGCATCGGCCAGGCGCTGATCGACCGCGGTCTGTCGCAAGAGCGCCCCGTCGCCATCCTGTCGGAGAACGGCATCGAGCACGCGTTGCTCAAGCTGGGCTGCCTCTACGCCGGCGTGCCGCATTGTTCCGTGTCGCCGCCCTATTCCGTGGTCAGCCAGGACTTCGACAAGCTGCGCCACGTGCTGGCCACGCTCACGCCGGGCCTGGTGTTTGCCCACGACGCCAAGCGCTTCGGCCGCGCCATCGCCGCCACGGTCGGACCCGATGTCGAAGTGGTGCTGGCCGAAGGCGACCTGCCCGGCCGCGACGTGACGCCGTTCGCCTCGCTGCTGGCCACCGAACCCACGCCGGCCATCGATGCCGCCATGCAGGCGACGGGGCCCGACACGATCACCAAGTTCCTCTTCACCTCGGGTTCGACCAAGATGCCCAAGGCGGTGATCAACACGCACCGCATGTGGTGCGCAAACCAGCAGCAGCTGCGGCAGTCGATCCCCGCGCTGACCGAGGAGCCGCCGGTACTGATCGATTGGCTGCCCTGGAACCACACCTTCGGTGGCAACCACAACGTGGGCATCGTGCTGAACAACGGCGGCACGCTGTACATCGACGATGGCCGCCCCACCGCCGCCGGCATGGCCGAGACGCTGCGCAACCTGCGCGAGATCTCGCCCACCATCTACTTCAACGTCCCCACGGGCTTCGAGGCCATCGCCCAGGCCATGCGCGACGATGCGCATCTGCGCAAGACGCTGCTGTCGCGCGTTCGCATGTTCTTCTACGCCGGCGCTGCGCTGCCGCAAGCCGTGTGGGACAGCCTGCACCGCACGCAGGAAGAAGAGATCGGCGAGCGCATCGTGATGGGAACCGGCCTGGGAATGACCGAATCCGGTCCGTTTGCGCTGTACATCTCCGGCCCGGAAGTCACTTCGGGCGACCTGGGCCTGCCCACGCCGGGCCTGTCGCTCAAGCTGGTGGACGTGGACGGCAAGACCGAGGTGCGCTATCGCGGCCCCAACGTCACGCCCGGCTACTGGCGCGATGCACAGGCGACCGCCGAGGCCTTCGACGAGGAAGGCTACTTCTGCACGGGCGATGCCGTGACCTGGATCGACCCCAACGACATCCATCGCGGCCTGCGCTTCGATGGCCGCATCGCCGAGGACTTCAAGCTCACGACGGGCACCTTCGTCAGCGTGGGGCCGATGCGCGCGAAGATCATTGCGGCCGGCGCACCCTATGTCCAGGATGCGGTGCTGACCGGCCTGAACATGAAGGAGGTCGGCGCGCTCATCTTCCCGACGCAGGCCGTGCGCCAGCTTGCGGGATTGCCGGTCGATACCCCGATGAAGCAGGTGCTGGAAAGCGCGCCGGTGCAGGCGCACTTCCAGACCGTGCTCGACACGCTGGCGGCCAGCGCCACCGGCAGCGCCAGCCGCGTGGCACGCATGCACCTGATGGCCGACCCGCCTTCGATCGACAAGGGCGAGGTGACGGACAAGGGCTCCATCAACCAGCGCGCCGTGCTCAAGCACCGGGCCGCATTGGTCGAGGCGCTGCACGGAGGCACGCTGCCCTTCACCCTGCTGCCCAAGGCCTGAAACAAGCAAGACGCTCTTCAAGGAGACGAACCAGATGAACATCGATTCCCAAGCCGCCTTGGTCACCGGCGGCGCTTCGGGCCTGGGCGAAGCCACGGCCCGCGCATTGGCCGCCAAGGGCGCCAAGGTCGCCATCCTCGATCGCAACCTCGAACTGGCGCGCAAGGTGGCCGACGAGATCGGCGGCATCGCCTGCGAATGCGACATCACCGACACCGCCAGTGTCACCGCCGCCCTGCAGGCCGCCGAGAAGGCGCATGGTCCTGCGCGGCTGCTGATGAACATCGCAGGCATTGGCACGGCCAAGCGCATCGTCGGCAAGGACGGCAACCCGGCCCCGCTGGAAGACTTCCAGCGCGTGGTCAACGTCAACCTGGTGGGCGCCTACAACGTGAGCCGCCTGTTCGCCGCCGCCTGCGCCAAGCTGCCCGCGCTCGACGGTGGCGAGCGCGGCGTGATCCTGTTCACCGCATCGGTGGCCGCCTTCGACGGCCAGGTGGGCCAGCAGGCCTACAGCGCATCCAAAGGGGGCCTGGTGGGCATGACCCTGCCGATGGCGCGGGACCTCGCGCAGCATGGCATCCGCGTGTGCACCATCGCGCCAGGGCTTTTCGCCACGCCGCTGCTCATGGAGTTGCCGGAGGCGGTCCAGCAATCGCTGGCGGCTTCCATTCCCTTCCCGCCGCGCCTGGGACAGCCTTCCGAATTTGCCGAGTTGGCCTGCCACTTCGTCACCAACGGCCACCTCAATGGCGAGGTGATCCGGCTCGATGGCGCCCTGCGCATGGCGCCGCGCTAAGAAGTTTTTCCACCCACCGAGGAGACAGCTCCCATGAAGACCAAGAAGACCCTGCTTGCCAGCCTGCTGGCCCTGACCCTGGCGGGCGTTGCCCATGCCGACCTGACGGTGGGCGTGGTGCAGCCGCTCACCGGCCCCGCATCCGGCCTGGGCATTCCGGTGAAGAACGCCATCATGATCTGGCCCAAGACCGTGGCCGGCCAGAACATCAAGCTGGTGGTGCTCGACGATGCCAGCGATCCGACGGCCGGCGTCAAGGCCGCGCAACGCCTGGTCACCGAAGACAAGGTGGACGTGATCATCGGCTCCTCCGCCACGCCGGTCGCCATTCCGATGGCCGACGTGACTGCCGAAGCGCAGACGCCGCAACTGGCCACATCGCCCGCCGGCCTTCCGCCGGGCAAGGACAAGTGGTTCTTCCGCCTGCCGCAGTCGAACAACGTCATGGCCTACGCCATGGTCGAGCACATGAAGAAGCAGGGCATCAAGACCATCGGCTTCCTCGGCTACACCGATGCCTATGGCGAACTGTGGCTCAAGGCCCTGACCGAAGAGGCCGGCAAGAACGGCATGAAGATCGTCGGCACCGAGCGCTTCGCTCGCGCCGACACCAGCGTGACGGCGCAGGCCCTGAAGCTGACCTCGGCCAATCCGGACGCCATCCTGATCGTGGCTTCGGGCAGCGGCGCCGGCATGCCGCAAAAGGCGATCATGGAGCGTGGCTACAAGGGCAAGGTCTATCAGACCCACGCCGCCGCCACGCCTGACCTGATGCGCGTGGCCGGCAAGGATGCGGACGGCACCTTCGTCGTGTCCGGCCCGGCGATGCTGGGTGCGCAACTGCCCGACAGCAACCCTTCCAAGAAGGCCGCGCTGGAATTCCTGGATGGCTATACCAAGGCCTATGGCGCCGCTTCGGCCAACCAGTTCGCCGGTCACGGCACCGACGCCTACACGATCCTCGAAAAGGCCGTGCCGATCGCATTGAAGAAGGCGCAACCGGGTACGCCGGAATTCCGCGCTGCGCTGCGCGACGCCTTCGAGACGATGGGCCGCACGGTGATCTCGCACGGCGTGCTCAACTGGACGCCGCAGGACCACTGGGGCTACACCAACGAGACCGGCGTCATGATGCAAGTGGTGGATGGGAAGTTCAAGGTGGTGCAGTAGGCATCCCCCCCCAGGCTGTGCGCTTCGCGCTCCGCCTCCCCCTCCTCCTGCGGGGAGGGGGCGCACCCTGCGGCGTGGCGCGTTGGGCGGTGCGCAGTGTTAGTGGGCGTATTACTGTTTTGAAGTTGTCGACATGGACTTTTCGATTGCCAGCATCCTGATGCTGGATGGGCTCACGAACGGCGCGATCTATGCCTTGCTAGGCATGTGCATCGTGCTCGTGTTCACCGTGACCCGAATCATCTTCATCCCGCAAGGCGAGTTCGTCGCCTACGGGGCATTGACGCTGGCCATCTTCCAGACCGGCAAGGTGCCGGGCACGGTCTGGCTGCTGCTGATCATGGCGGCCGTGGCCGCGCTGATGGACCTGGCCAGCGTGTGGCGGCATCGTGGTCGGCCGGGCCCGGCGCTGGTCGCCGCGCTTCGCACCTTCGTGCCCGCCGCACTGGTGGCCGGCGTCTCCGCCTGGGCCGCTCCGAAGGGCTTTCCGATGCTGGTGCAGGCGGTGCTCACGGTGTGCATCGTCACCGCCTTCGGGCCGCTGGTCTACCGCGTGGCGTACCAATCGCTGGCGGGCGCCAGCACGCTGGTGCTGCTGATCGTATCTGTGGGCGTGCACTTCGCCATGACCGGCCTGGGGCTGCTGTTCTTCGGCGCCGAGGGCTTTCGCAATCCGTCGTTCTGGGACATGCGCATGCCGCTGGGCCCGCTCAACGTCAGCGGGCAGGCGCTGGTGATCTTCGGCATGTCGGCACTGCTGATCGTGGCGCTGTGGCTGTTCTTCGAACGATCTCTCTATGGCAAGGCGCTGCGCGCGACCGCGGTCAATCGACTGGGTGCGCGCCTGATGGGCATCTCCACCGAAGGCGCGGGCCGGCTCACTTTCGCGCTCGCAGCGGCCATCGGCGCGCTGTCGGGCCTGCTGATCGGGCCGACCACCACCGTGTTCTACGACTCGGGATTCCTGATTGGCCTCAAGGGCTTCGTCGCCGCGGTGATCGCCGGGCTTGCCAGCTATCCCGGCGCGCTGATCGGCGCGCTGTCGGTCGGCGTGATCGAGGCTTTCGGTTCGTTCTGGGCCAGCGCCTTCAAGGAAGTGATCGTGTTCACCATCATCCTGCCGGTGCTGCTGTGGCGCTCGTTGGCTTCCGGCCATTCCGATGAAGAGCATTGACATGAACACCGCCGTCTCTTCTCAACCTGCCGCGCAAGACGCGCTCAACGCCAAGGGCAGTGCGCTTCGGCGCTACGGGCCTTGGGCCCTGGTCGCGGTGATCGTGCTGCTGCCGCTTCTTCCGCTGCCCGAGTTCTGGATCATCCAGCTCAACTACATCGGCCTGTACGCCCTGCCGGTGCTGGGCCTGGTGCTGCTCACCGGCGTGGCTGGGCTTACCTCGTTCGGGCAGGCCGCGTTCGTGGGCATCGGCGCCTACACGACGGCGTGGCTGACGGTGAACCTGGGCGTGTCGCCCTGGCTCACTTTGCTGATCGGCTTGGGCATCACAGGCGTCAGCGCGCTGGTGATCGGCGCCATCACGCTGCGCATGTCGGGCCACTACCTGCCGCTGGCCACCATCGCGTGGGCGCTGTCGCTCTACTACCTGATGGGCAATGTCGATGCGCTGGGCAAGTACGACGGCATCCTGGGCATCGAGGGCCTGACGATCTTCGGCTACGAGATCGGACAGCGCCGGCTGTTCTACGGGCTCGTGTGGCTGTTCGTCCTGGCGGCATCCTTCGCGCTGGTGCGCCTGCTCGATTCGCGCTCCGGCCGCGCCGTGCGCGCGCTGGCGCGCGGCTCCCAGATGGCGGAAGCCATGGGCATCGACACCTTGCGCCACAAGGTCGGCATCTTCGTGCTGGCGGCCATGCTGGCCTCGATCTCCGGCTGGCTGTTCGCGCACTTCCAGCGGACGGTCAATCCGTCGCCCTTCGGCTTGAAGATGGGCATCGAATACCTCTTCATGGCGGTGATGGGCGGTGCGGCTCACGTGTGGGGCGCCATCGCGGGCGCCGGCGTCGTCAAGGTGCTGGAAGACCAATTGCAGGTGCTCTTGCCGATGCTGATCGGCACGTCCGGCAGCTACGAGGTGATCGTCTTCGGCATCCTGCTGGTGCTGGTGCTCAAGTACCTGCCGGACGGGCTCTGGTCCTTCGTCGACCGCAAGTTCGCACGGGCGCCGCGCAAGGTGGATTGGCACGACGCCGCCGCGCTGCCCAAGCGCGCCATGCCCGCGGCCGGCGAGGTGCTTCTGGACGTGCAGGCGGTGCGCAAGACTTTCGGCGGCCTGGTGGCGGTGAACGACATCAGCTTCCAGACGCGTGCGGGCCAGATCGTCGGCCTGATTGGCCCGAACGGCGCCGGCAAATCCACCACTTTCAACCTGGTCACCGGCGTGCTGCGCGCCAGCGGCGGCGCGGTGAACTTCCGCGGCCAGCGCATCGACGGCCTGCCTTCGCGCCGCATCGCTCGTCTGGGCATGTCGCGCACCTTCCAGCACGTCAAGCTGGTGCCCGAGATGACGGTGCTCGAAAACGCCGCGCTGGGCGCGCACCTGCGCGGCCGCAAGGGCCCCCTGGCCGCCATGCTGCGCACCGACCGCACGCAGGAGCGCGAACTGCTGCGCGAGGCAGAGCGCCAACTGCAGCGCGTGGGCCTGGGCGAGCTGATGCACGAGCAGGCCGGCAACCTCGCCATGGGCCAGCAGCGCCTGCTCGAAATCGCCCGCGCCCTGGCCGCCGATCCGGCATTGCTGCTGCTCGACGAGCCCGCCGCCGGCCTGCGCCACAAGGAAAAGCAGGCGCTGGCCGAAGTGCTTCGCGGCCTGCGCGCCGAAGGGATGGGCATCCTGCTGGTCGAGCACGACATGAGCCTGGTCATGGATGTCTGCGACCACATCGTCGTGATGGAGTTCGGCACGCACCTGATGGAGGGCACGCCGGCCGAAGTGCAACGCAGCGAGAAGGTGCGCGCCGCCTACCTCGGAACCGAACACTGAACCACATGAACGCGATTGCACAAGCGGCACCTGCCGCACCCCTGCTGCGCATCCGGGACCTGCACGCCGGATACGGCCGCGCCGAAGTGCTGCACGGCATTTCGCTCGAAGCGCCCGAGGGCAGCGTCATCACCGTCATCGGGCCCAACGGCGCTGGCAAGTCCACCCTGCTGAACTCGCTGATGGGCGTGCTGCCCGCGCGCGGCAGCATCGAGTTCGACGGCCGGCCGATCGACGGCATGACCCTCGAGGAACGCGTGATGCTGGGCATCGCCCTGGTGCCCGAGAAGCGCGAGCTGTTCGGCACCATGACGGTCGAAGACAACCTGGTGCTCGGCGCATTCCGTCAGGTTCGCCTGCGCAACCGGGATTGGCGTGCGCAGCTGCAGTCGGTCTACGACTTGTTCCCGCGCATGGCCGAACGCCGCATGCAACTGGCCGGCACCCTGTCGGGCGGCGAGCGCCAGATGCTGGCGGTGGGCCGCGCGCTCATGTCGAGGCCGCGCCTGTTGATGCTTGACGAGCCCAGTCTGGGCCTCGCGCCGCTGGTCGTACAGGAGATCTTCCGCACCGTCGACAAGCTGCGCGCCACCGGCGCGACCATCTTGCTGGTCGAGCAGAACGCCCGCGCGGCTTTGGAAGTGGCCGACCACGGCTACGTGCTGGAAATGGGCAGCGTCAGCCTCCAAGGGCCGGCGCGCGAACTGGCCGGCGACGCGCGCGTCATCGACACCTATCTGGGCGCCGCCCGCTAAAAAGGCGGCGGGCGCCGCCACCGACTCAAGGCCATGCACTACCAACCCCGCCCGGAAGACCTGATGTTCCTGCAGCACTCGGTGCTGCAACTTCCCGAAGCGCTCGCCGCGCTGCCTCCCTTCGCCGAAGTCGATGCCGACCTGATGAGCCAGGTGCTTCAGGAGGCGGGGCGCTTTGTCGGCGAAGTCGTCGCGCCCCTGAACCGCGACGGTGACGAAATCGGCTGCCGCTTCGACGTCCAGACTGGCGCCGTTCACACACCACCCGGCTTTGCCGATGCCTATCGCGCGCTCGTCGATGGCGGATGGCCCGCCCTGGCTGCGGCCGTCGACGATGGCGGCCAGGGCCTGCCGGCGGTGCTGGAAGCATCGCTCTACGAATGGCTGTCAGCCGCCAATCACGGCTTCACCATGGCCCCGGGCCTGCTGCACGGCGCCTACGAGTGCCTGAAGAAGCATGGCGACGACGTCCTGCGCGCACGCTATCTGGCGGAGATCGCCAGCGGCCGCACGCTGGCGACCATGTGCCTGACCGAATCGCAGGCGGGTTCCGACCTCGGACTGGCGCGCACCCGCGCCGTGCCTCAGGCCGACGGCAGCCTTCGCATCAGCGGCGAGAAGATCTTCATCTCCGGCGGCGAACACGATCTGACCGACAACATCGTCCACCTCGTGCTGGTGAGACTGCCGGACGCCCCCGCCGGACCCAAGGGGTTGTCGCTGGCATTGGTTCCCAAGCTGCTGCCGGACGGCACGCGCAACGCTGCGCACTGCACGCGCATCGAGGAAAAGATGGGCCTGCACGGCAGCCCCACTTGCGCCATGCGCTTCGACGACGCCACGGGCTGGCTGGTGGGCGAGCCGGGCCAGGGGCTGGGCGCGATGTTCGTCATGATGAATGCGGCGCGCCTGCATGTGGCGCTTCAGGGCATCGGCCTGCTCGACGCCGCATGGCAGAAGGCAGACGCCTACGCCCGCGAGCGCCGGCAGATGCGCGCGCCCCTGCGACCAGCCTCACGCGGGCCGCAGGACAGTGCCGACCTCCTCATCGAACACCCGGCCATGCGCCGCATCCTCGACACGCAGCGCGCCTGGATCGACGGCGCCCGGCTGTTGGCCTATCGGACCGCGCAACAGCTGGATGCGGCCAAGCATGCCGCAGACCCCAAGGCACGCGAACGTGCGCAGCGCTGGTGCAGCTTCATCACGCCGGTGCTCAAGGCAGCCTGCTCGCGCCAGGCCTTCGACGGCAGCAGCGAGTGCCTGCAGGTTTTCGGCGGCCACGGCTACATCCGCGAATGGGGCATCGAACAAGTGCTGCGCGATGCGCGCATCACCATGATCTACGAGGGCACCAACGAGATCCAGGCGATCGACCTGCTGGTGCGCAAGGTGCTGCCGGACGCGGGCGCTGCCTTTGCCGCATGCCTGCTCGAGTTGCGGGACGAGCTCGATGCCTCGCGCGACAACGAGGCCGATGCACAGCGACGCATGGCCCAACTGCGCTACATCGGCACCGCCGTCGCGATGGCCGCGCAGGCCGATCCGCAGTTGCCCTACGAAGTGGCCGACGACTACCTTCGCCTCGTCATGATCACGCTGCTGACCTGGTCGTGGGCGCGCATCGAGCGCACGGCCGGGCCGGACGACGCGCGCTGGGCCGCGCCCGCGCAAGCCTTCCGCCGCTGGGTCCTGCCCGAGTTCGATCTGCGCCTGGGCATGATCAAGCGGGCCTGCGAGCAGGTGCAGCAGGCCGCCGCCGGCGCCGCGCCCTCCCTGGCGCGCGGCTGACACGCGCGGGAAAGCGCTAGGCTTTGGCCATGACGATGAAGCGAACTTCGCGCAGCAGCATCAAGACAACCGCTGCCGACCCCAACGGAACCACGCCCGCCCCCGCAAAGGCGAGCTCGCGCAATGACCGGCTCAACAGCCGCTTCCTGCAAACGCTGGTGGGCTACAACGCGCGACGCGCGTGGTCGCAGATCAGCACGGTTTTCGCCGAGCGGATGGCGCCCTACGGGCTCAAGCAGGTCGATTTCTCGGTGTTGTCGCTGCTGGCGCACAACCCCGGCGCCACGTCGCGGCAGCTTTGCGCCACGCTGGACATCCTGCCGCCCAACCTGGTCAACCTCATCTCGACGCTGGACAGCCGCGGTCTGATCGAGCGCCGGCCCCACCCGCACGATGGACGCGCCGTCGGCCTTCACCTCACGCCCGAAGGCGAGCGCCTCACCGCCGACGCTGAGCGGGCCGTGACCCAGGCCGAACTCGATGCCAGCGCCAAGCTGAGCACCCGCGAGCGCGAATCGCTGATCCACCTGCTTCAAAAACTGTACCTTTAGTGGCGTAGTGCGCACGGCTCCAATGTGCTTTCCCCCGGGTTCATTGACCGTGAGGACACACATTTCTACAGTTGTGCCCATGATTCACCACTACCAAAGTACTGGCGATCCCGCCGCGTATCTGCAGAACTTTGGCGTTTCGTTCCAGCCGACCCTTGCATCGTCGGTGGTGCGCCCAGGCGAGCGTGGCATCTTCATCCGTCGACCCCGCGCCGACCATCCTGGCAGCACGCGGCCGATCGCCGCGTTCGAGGCCGTCTCCGGGCGCTGGGGCCTGATTCCTCTCTTTTCTCAGACCGGCAGCGATCCGCTGTTCGAGGCGCGTGCCGAGGCCGCGGCGGCCGAGCGCAACTTCCATCAGCCGTGGAAGCGCGGCCATCGTTGCGTGGTCCTGGCCGATGCCGTGGTCCAGGACCATGGAGCGCCCGACCATCTGCTGCGCGTCAGCCGGGCCGACGGCCGTCCGCTGGCCATGGCCAGTCTGTGGAACGGCTGGCGTTCGCCGCAGGACGAATGCGTGGAAAGCTTCGCGTTGCTGACCGTGGCCCCGGCGGGCAGCGACGTCCGCCAGCCGGCGCTGCTGCACGACGCCTGGCTGGAAGACTGGCTCAGCTGCCCAGTCGAGGAAACCTCCGCCTATCTGCGGCCCTGCGCGCAAGTCGGCGGGCTGGTGTCGCAGGAAATTCCGCGCGGTTGAACGCGCTTCGTGACGCTCAGGCGTCGCGCACGTCGGCCACCGGGTTCTGGCCGAAATCCTTGCGATCGAGATAGGCCAGCACGCGCGCCGCGGCGTCGGCCGGCGAGGTGAGCTGGCCCTTGGCATGCAGCTGCGCAAAGCGCTCCCGATCGGGGAACAGCGCCGGATCGCCACCACGCAGCTGGGCCTGCATGTCGGTGTCGATCACGCCGGGCGCCAGCGAACACACCTTCGCACCATTGGCACGTCCGGCCTCTTCCAGTGCCAGAGCTCGCGAGAAATGGTCCATGCCAGCCTTGGCCGCGCAATAGGGCGCCTGGCTGGCCATGGCATTGCGACCCAGGCCCGAAGAAATGCTGAGCACACGGCGTGCGCCCGTCCACTCGCGCGTCGCGCGAAGGAATGCGCTGGCCAGCAGCATCGGTGCTTCCACGCCCACGCGCAGGGCGTTGACCACATCGGCCGCCGAGGCTTCGTCCAGCGGCGCGGGACGCGCAATCACGCCGGCGTTGTTGATCAGCGTGGCGGTGGCGAAACGATGGGCATTGGCCCGGCCCAGCCAGTCCGCGAGCCGCTGCGCCGCCGCCGTGGCATCCGACAGGTCTTCCTGCCATTGAATCAAGGTGCTGCCGTCGCCGCGCGGCGCGCTTTCGAGGGCGCCATTCGAATTGCGCGAGATGCACAGCAACGTGTGCGCCGGGCGCGCCAGCAATTGCTCTGCCATGGCCAGGCCCATGCCGCGCGAAGCGCCCGTCAGGACGACCAGATGGGTGGATTGGGTAGTTGTCATGTCGATGAGGTGGTGATGAAAGTCGAAGGGGTTGCGTCAGCGATCAGGCCTGGAAGAAGCCGTCCCACACCAGCTTGGCGCCAGCCAGAAACATGCCCACGTAGATAAATCGATAGAACAGCTTGGCGTCGATGCGCCGCGCGATCCGGACCCCGATCCACACGCCGATCGGCGCAAGCGGCAGCAGGACCAGCGAGGTTGCCATGTTGCGAAGATCGATCAGTCCAAGCCAGGCGTAGGGAATCCACTTGCTGAGGTTGACCACGAAGAAGAAGTAGGCCGTCGTCGCCGTGAAGGCGATGGGCGCGAGCCGCAGCGGGATCAGGTAGGCATTGAGCGGCGGCCCGCCCGCATGCGAGATGAAGCTGGTGAAGCCCGATGCCACTGTCAACACCGCGCCGACGCCGCGCCGCGGCAGCGGATCGTCCGGCCGGGGCGGAAACAGCAAGCGCTGCGCCAGAAACAGCAGCGTGAACACGCCCACGATGCCCGCGACCATGTGCGGCGAAAGCACGCGGAACATCAGCGTACCGACCACGGTGCCCAGCAATCCGAACGGGACGAGGAACTTGAGCAGTTGCAGGTTCACGTCGCGCCGGAAGGCCGCGATGCCCAGCACGTCCATGACCAGCAAGAGCGGCATCAGGATGGCTGCCGCCTCGGGCACCGGCAGCGCCAGGGCCATCAGCGGCACCGCCAGCGACCCGAAGCCGGCGCCGAAACCACTCTTGCTGATCCCCAGCAACAGGACAGCCGGAATGGCAACGGCATAGAACAGGGGGTCGGTATGAATGGGCAGGCCGGACAGCAAGATGGGGCAGTCGGAAATGCAAAGCCGGCCATTGTGGCGCGAGCCGGCACACCGTGCTGAACGCCGGCTTCTGGCGGTCTCTACACTTGAGGGCCCGGCGCTGCGTGGCGCCCGACACATCTCTCATGGACTTCTTCCTTTTCGTGCTGGCCATCGTGGTCGGCCTCCAATTCTTCAAGCGACGCGAACAGCAGCAGCGGGTGCAACTGCTTGGCCGCTTCCTTTCGCCCTATCAGATCGAGCAGCAGATGGAGCGGCTGCTCGACGGCTATCTGCGCTGGCTAGGCGAAGACGACCCGATCCGCCGCGACCAGATCTACGGCACGCTCGGCACGGTGGAAACGGCACTGGCCGAGCAGTTCGAGCGCTTCGCCACGGACGCGAAGGCCATGCCGGCGCCGCTGGCGCAAGTGAGCAAGCTGCCCTTGTGGATTCCGTTTGCGCAGCCCCTGCTGCCCGGTCGACTGCTGTTCGACGTGCGGCAGGCATTCGCGATCCATGCGCGGGGCATCGATGCCGTGGTGCGCAACGAGGAAGGCCGTGCGCCCAAGGCACGTGCCTACATGCTCAGCGCCGAACTCCTGCTCATGCAGCACACCTGCCATTGGTTCTGCCGGGGCAAGGCCGTGGCCACGGCGCGGCTGCTGGCACGCCACCAGACGCCGCATGCACAAGTGGTGGCATCGGTGTCTGCGCAGACGCGCCGCGACTACCTCGCCCTGATCGCAAGGCGCTGAGTCGCATGCTGCACCTGGATGCCGAGGCCACCGCTGCCGCCCTGCCCTTCGACCGGCTGATCGACGCCTTGCGCGATGCGTTCGCGGCGCCCTGCACCGTGCCCCCACGTCATGTGCACCGCATCGAACAGGCCGGCCAGACGATGGGTACGGTGCTGATCATGCCGGCATGGAGCGACGAGGGCCTCCTGGGCATCAAGACCATCAACATCTTTCCGGGCAACGGCGCGGTCGGCCTTCCCGGGCTGCATGCCACGTACATGCTCTACGACGCCGCCACCGGCGTGCCGCTTGCGACCATGGACGGCAACGAGATCACGGCGCGCCGCACCGCTGCTGCGGCCGCGCTGGGTGCGTCGTTCCTGGCCCGCAAGGATGCGCGTCGCCTGCTCGTGCTGGGCACGGGACGGATCGCACGGCTGCTGCCCGCGGCCTTTGGTTGCGTGCGACAGATCGACGAAGTGTCGGTGTGGAACCACCGGCCCGAAGGTGCTGTGGCGCTGGCCGCCCATTGGCGCGCACAGGGCATCGATGCGCGCGCCCAGCCCGACCTGGCATCGGCGGTTCGCGCGGCCGACATCGTCAGCTGCGCCACCTTGGCGACCGAGCCTCTGGTGCAGGGCGAATGGCTTTCCCCCGGCAGCCACCTCGACCTGATCGGCAGCTTCACTCCTGCGATGCGCGAGGCATCCGTGGACTGCATGGCGCCGCCCACGCGCGTGTTCGTCGACACCGAAGAAGCGCTGCAGAAGTCCGGCGACCTGCTCGATGCCCTGGCTGCTGGCACGCTCACGGCCGATCGCGTGCAAGCCACGCTGACGCAACTGTGCCGCGGCGAACGGGAGGGTCGCCAGCAAGCCGATGAACGCACCGTGTTCAAGGCCGTCGGCAATGCCCTCGAAGACCTCACCGCCGCTACGCTGGTGTGGCGTTCGCGACAAGGCTCATGAGCAAGGGCAGGTAAATCTTCCGCCCTACAGCGCGAACGCGCCCTTGTTGCAAGGAATTGTTCGCGCGACACCTTTGCTGCCTCTTGTTCGCATACCTGCATGCTAGTGTGCTCGCCGGTCACGCTCGACCTTGTCGACGTGCCGCAAGAACCACACTAAAACGGAGCAAGAGAGACATGTCAGGGAGCCAATACACGGCGCGCAAAAGCGTCGCCGACATCGTGGCCAGTGGCGAGGCGGGCGAACACAAGCTCACCAAATCACTCGGCGCATTCAGCATCACCGCACTGGGAGTCGGGGCCATCATCGGCGCCGGAATTTTCGTGCTGACCGGATCGGCAGCCGCCCGCTATGCGGGGCCGGGTGTCATGTTGTCCTTTGTGCTGGCCGGCCTCGCCTGCGCATTCGTGGGACTTTGCTACGCCGAGCTGTCCGCCCTCATTCCGGTGAGCGGCAGCAGCTACACCTATTCCTATGCCACGCTGGGCGAACTCACCGCCTGGATCATCGGCTGGGACCTCGTGCTCGAATACGCCATGGGCTCGGCCACGGTCGCGGTCGGATGGTCGGGTTATCTGGTCAGCCTTCTCGGGCAGTTCGGCGTTCACCTTCCGCCCGAGCTGGTGAATGCGCCAGGCCTGGTCACGCTGGCCGACGGCAGCACCGTCCAGGCGCTGTTCAACGTGCCCGCGGCAGCCATCGTGCTGCTCATCACCATGATGCTGGTGTTGGGCACGAAGGAGTCGGCGCGGCTCAACAACCTGATGGTGGTCATCAAGCTCGTCGTGGTGCTGGCCTTCATCGGGTTCGGCATCGGCATGGTCAACCTGGACAACTGGGTGCCGTTCGTGCCGGAGAACACCGGCACGTTCGGAGAGTTCGGCGTGTCGGGCGTGCTGCGCGCGTCGTCCGTCGTGTTCTTCGCCTTCATCGGCTTCGACGCTGTCTCCACCGCCGCGCAGGAGGCGCGCAATCCGCAGCGCGACATGCCGCTGGGCATCCTGGGCTCGCTGCTGGTGTGCACGCTGCTGTATGTGGCAGTGGCAGCCGTCCTGACCGGCCTGGTGCCCTACCAGAAGCTGGGCGTGCCGGATCCGATCGCCGTGGGCGTGGAAGCCATCGGCAAGCCCTGGCTGTCGCTGCTCATCAAGTTCGGCGCGTTGGCGGGCTTGACCACGGTGATCCTGGTGCTGCTCTACGGCCAGAGCCGCATCTTCTTCACCATCGCGCGTGACGGCCTCTTGCCGCCCGTGTTCAGCCGCGTCCACAAGTCCACGGGCACGCCGCACCTGAGCCTCATCATCGTGGGCATTCTCGTGTCGCTGGCTGCGGGCCTGATGCCCATCCACCTGCTGGGCGAGATGGTCAGCATCGGCACCCTCTTCGCCTTCATCCTGGTCTGCGGAGCGGTGCTGTACCTGCGCCGCGCCGAGTCCGAAGTGTTCCGGCCCTTCCGCGTGCCTGGCGTGCCCATCATTCCGGTCGTCGGTATTGCGCTTTGCCTGCTGCTGATGGCCGGCCTGCCAATGGACACCTGGATTCGCCTGTTCGTCTGGCTCGCCATCGGCCTGGTGATCTACTTCGGCTACGGACGCCACCACTCGACGCTGGGCAAGCGCATGCGCGCTGCGGGCAAGACGAAGTAAGCACTCGGGGGGCGCGCTTGCGGGCGGGGGAGGATGCCCCCGCGCCGGACGCTGACTCGGCGTTGAGCTAGAGTCGACGCCCCCATGTCTTCTCTGCCCTCATCGCCTGCGAACGAGCGCCCCGGCGCCCCATTCGCCGCGCCAAGTCTTGCCCGTCAATGGCTGCTCGGCGTCAGCCTCATCCTCATCGCCTTCAACCTGCGACCGGTGTTCGGCAGCATCTCGGTGCTGCTGCCCGAGGTCATGCGCGACACGGGGATGGGGCCCTCGGCAGCCAGCCTGCTGACCACGCTGCCGCTGCTTTGCCTGGGCGTCTTCGCCATCCCGGCCCCGGCGCTCGCGCGCCGCTTCGGCCCAGAGCGCGTACTGCTGGGTGCGCTGTTGCTGATCTGCGTGGGCACCCTCCTGCGCGGCACCGGACACCTTCCGGTGCTGTTCGCCTCCACAGCCATGGCGGGCGCGGGCATTGCGGTCGGCAACGTACTGCTGCCGGGGTTGGTCAAGCGCGACTTCCCGACGCGGGCATCGATGATGACGGGGCTGTACACCTTGTCGGTGTGCGCCGGCGCCTCCAGTTCCACCGCGTTCACCGTTCCGCTGGAGCGTCATTTCTTTCACGGCGAGTGGGCCTTGACGCTCGCCTCGTGGGCCTTGCCGGCGGCGCTGGTTCTCATGCTCTGGGCGCCGCAGGCATTCGCCGCGAAGCCCATTCCCGCCCACGCACAGCAGCGCAGCGGCAGCTTGTGGCGCGACCCGCTGGCATGGCAGGTGATGGGCTTCATGGGCCTGCAGTCGGCACTGGCGTACATCGTGCTCGGTTGGCTGGCGCCGCTGCTGCGCGAGCGCGGTCTCGACGGTGCACAGGCCGGCTATGTCGTCGCGGTGTCCATCCTTGTCCAACTCATGACGTGCCTGGTCACGCCGTCGATCGCGGCGCGCTGTCGCGACCAGCGCGCTTTCGGCGTCACGCTTGCGGTGGTGGTCTGCGTGGCCATGCTCGCCTTGATCTTCGGGCCGCTTTCTGGCCGCTGGGTGTGGGCGGTGCTGCTTGGCTGCGGACAGGGCGGCGCCTTCGCGCTGGCGCTCACGCTGATCGTCCTGCGCTCGCCCGACCCCGGCACCACGGCGCAACTGTCGGCCATGGCGCAGGGCGGCGGCTACATCCTCGCATCGGGCGGCCCGCTGCTGGCCGGCCTGCTGCGCGGCTGGACGGGCAGCTTCGAATCGTCCGCCGCCTTGCTGGTGATCCTTTCGTTGGCGATGGCCGCTTGCGGTTGGGGAGCAGGCCGACGCCTGCTGGTGCAAGGGGCCGCCAAGCCGGCGTCGGGCACGCCGACACGCGCCGCCGTCTGACAGGCGCAAGAGCGCGTCGGTCCTAGACTGGCGCCATGTCGAGTACAGCGTCCACCCCTTCTCCCGACCTGGCGCCCAGCGAACTGCTGCGCCACCTTGACTCCGGCGAGCTATGGCCGGCCGAGCGCGACAGCGCGGCCTGGCCCGACTTGCCCACTGCCTACCAGGCGGCGCTGGCGGTTGCGCATCGACCGAGGCGAAAAGCCCGTGGGCTACAAGATCGGCTTTACCAATCGAACGATCTGGGAACGCTACGCCGTCTTTGCGCCGATCTGGGGCACGGTGTGGGACACCACCGTCGATCACGCCGACGCGAATGGCAGCGGTTCGCTCGAAGTGGGTTCGCTCGCTCAGCCGAGGCTGGAACCCGAAGTCGTCTTCGGCATGCGCGCCACCCCACCGCGCAGTCCCACGCTCGAGCAGTTGTTCGATTGCGTTGACTGGCTGGCGGCCGGCTTCGAGATCGTGCAGTCGCATTGCAAGGACTGGAAGTTCAGCGCGGCCGAAACCGTGGCCGACAGCGGATTGCACGGCCGTCTCTTGGTGGGCCCGCCGACGCCCGTGCGCGATCTCGTCCCCACCGGCGAAGCGCTCGACGAATTGCTGGCCGGCCTCGGCGTGCGCTTGCGCTGCGGCGACCGGCAGGTCGACGAGGGCGTGGGCCGCAACGTGCTCGATGGCCCCCTGCACGCCCTGCTCCATTTCGTGCAGGAGATGCAGGAACTGCCGGATGCGCCCGAATTGAAGCCCGGCGACATCGTCACCACAGGCACATGGACGGATGCCTGGCCGGTCAAATCCGGCGAGCAATGGCGTTCGGATTTCGATGCGCCATTGCAGGGGTTGCGGCTGACTTTGCGATGATGTGACCTTCGCTTGCCGAATCGGCAGGCGCCACACACCCCCGGGGCAGTGCCGTTGACAGCGACACGCCGGGTACACACGATGTGTCATAACCGCTCGCACGCACGGTTGATCACGCACATCTCAGCAAATTTGATGAGGGCAGTCGCAGATGGGTTGGTTATTGGGTTGGTTCATTCTTGGCTTTGCTTCCGCCTTGGAGTTCGGCGACCTGGCGCGGCATGCCGGCAATCAGATGACCCAATTGCGTGCGCTCGGGTTTCTCATGGGGAGCATCGTCGGGCTTGCCATGATGGTCCGAACCGGCGTCGTCCGTGCTCAGACCCGCTACCTGAGTGCGGCCATCATCCTGTGCGTTTCGTTCTTCTTCGCCGGACTTTGGTGGATCTACTATTCGGGCGCCGGCCCGCAATGGATGGCCGGTGCATTGGCTTTCGTGGCCTACCTGTCAGCCTGCTTCGTGATCTGTCTCATTGCATGGGTGATCGCAAAGCGTCGGCACAATGCCATCAAGGCCGCCATGGCGCAACGTGACCTGGAACGGTCACATCATCAGCGGCTCGAGGCACTGCGCAGCGAAGCAGCAGGTGTGCGCGATACGCGGGGCAACGCCGAGCCAGATGATGAAGATGGCTATTCGCTGCCCAAGCGCCCCAAGTGGGACGATCCCTTCTAAGCAGTCACTCGTAGCCCAATGAAGGGCGCCAGTCCCGGCCGCGCCCTTGCGGGGTCTTGTCGAGCAAGGTCCAAAGCGGCATGAGATCGGGCGCGCCGCGTGGATCCTGGCCGAAGTCGGCCGTCTGCTCGTTCATCTCGTCGCCCCAGAAGTGGCGTATGACCCCGCTTTCGCGCTTGAAAACGTTCAAGCCTGCGACATCCGGGCCTTCAGGGTCTTCGTCGATGTAGTCCTGATTGAAGGAGTTGCCGAAGGTGGAAAGCAGCGGCAGATGGCGCCAGCCGCGCTCGATGGCGAAGCTCGCCAGACGCGCATAGGGAGAGCGAGCCACCACGACGAAGGCGGTGCGCTGAAGCAGGTCGGGCACCTCGCCGTCCAGCGCCGAGAGCAGCGAAGTGCACATCGGGCATGGACGTTCGGCCCGAGGCCCATACATCCAGTGATACACGACCAGCGAGTCGTGTATGCCAAACAGCTCCGACAGCATCACCGCGCCCTGAGCCCCCATGAACACATAGTCCTGCGGGACCTCGCCGCCCGGCGGCAAGCGTCGGCGCTGCTCGGCCACGCGTTCGATGTGCCGCCGCAGTTCGATCTCTTCAGCCAACAGTGCCAGGCGCGCATCGCGATAGGCCGGACTCTCGCCGGGAAACCGACGGCCCGTGCGGGCGGCCAGGTCCAAAGCGGATTCAAGTGGGCGGTCGGGTGAGGCCTGGGCTTTCATGGCGCGGCTGCTCCTTCTAGACTTCCGGCGGACGCCGGGGCACGCTGGCATGTTGCGCTCGCATCGGGCCTGGCGTCTGCGGGAGAAGTCCGACGACTCGCGTGAGCCGCGCCGTACACGTCCTTGGTGGGCTGGGCGCGAAAGCGCCAGCACTCAAATGCTTGCGAACAGCAAGGCCGCGTTGGTGCCACCGAAGGCGAAAGAACTGCTGATCGCGGCCTGGAGGTTCGCGGCCTCGGTCTGCTCGCGCGTCACCAGCGCAACGGCACAGGCCGGATCTTGAGCGGCACCATGAAAGTTGGGCGGCAAGCGGCGCTCCCGCAACGCCATGATGCTGATCAGCGCTTCCAGCGCCCCAGCCGCACCCAGCAGGTGGCCATGAAGCGCCTTGGTGGAGCTGACCTTCAGGTCCTGCAGGTCGTCGCCCCAGACCGCCGCAAGCGCCTCGCATTCCACAGGATCGCCGACGCGCGTAGCAGTGCCGTGCGCATTGCAGTAGCCGACGTCGCGCGGCGACATGTCGGCCATGCGCAGCGCGCTGTTCAAAGCACGAGCCTGGCCCTGGGCATTCGGCTTGGTCAGGTGCGTGGCGTCGCAACTCATGCCCCAGCCCGCCAGCCGCGCGTGGATGCGGGCGCCGCGGGCCTGCGCGTGATGCTCTGCTTCGAGGACGAGAAATGCAGCGCCCTCGCCCAGCGCGAAGCCGGAACGCTCTGCGCCAAAGGGGCGCACCGCGCCAGCGGCCTCTTCAGGTGGTGCGCTGGCCAGGGTCTGCATGGCCTGCCAGGCCTGTACCACGCCGGGAACGATCAAGGCCTCGGTGCCACCCGCGATCGCCACGTCCACGTCGCCACAGGCGACCGCCTTCGCAGCCTCGGCGATGGCCACCGCTGACGAGGCGCACGCCACCGCGTAGCTCAGCACCGGTCCGGTGATGCCATGGCGCATGGCGATGTGAGCGGCTGGCGCATTGGGCATGAAGGCCGGAATGGTGAGCGGCGGCACCCTGCCGCTGCTGGCACCCATGCCGTAGGCCGTCTCGAGGGCGGTGGCGCCGCCCATGCCGCAACCGACGTAGACGCCCACCCTGTCACGTGCGAGGCCGGCATCCGCCAATGGCGAGCCGCCGTCCTCGAGCGCCTTGGTGGCCGCGGCCACGGCCATCTGGCTCACGCGGTCGACGCCGGCAAGCTGAAGCTTGTTGAACCAGGGTGACGGGTCGAAATCCACCGTGGCCGCGACGGCGGGCCTGGCCAATTCGGGAAACACCGCTCGCAGCGCGGATTGCCCGCGCACCAGCGCATCGAAGACGTCAAGCGGCTCGGTACCGTGCGGCGAGACCAGCCCCATCCCGGTCACGCCGACGCCTGTCGTCATCCTCTTTGTCATCCTCTGGCGGCGTTGCAGTCGCAGGTTCAGCCTGCCACTTCGGTGGCATCTGCCGTGGCGGCTGTCTTGGCAGCGGCGGGCTCGGCGCGGGCGCGGTCGACCAGTTCGGCAAGTTGGGCGAGCGTGTCCATTTCCGGATCTGGATCGGGCAGCGAGATGCCCAGTTGATCCTCGATCTCGAAGAGGAATTCGGCCAGCGCCAGCGAGTCGAATCCCTTGTCGCGCATGGACGCGTGGGGGTCGATGTCCTCCGGGGACATGCCGTATTTCTGATGGATCAGGTCCTGCAGTTCTTTCAGCGAATTCATGGGCTCGGGCTCATCTTGGAGTTTTGTTTACATTTGAAGATGCCCCGGCCAACATCCTTCCCCATGCAGACCGGGCTAACGACGGTCCATGATAGCCACCGTCGCGGGTTCATGCGCCGCGCGAGGCACATCCGCCGGCCGCCAGCGCAAAGATGCACACGCAAACAGCCCTCCCAGCACCCCGCCGGCCAACGCATCCAGGAAAACGTGCTGGCGCGTGGCCATGGTCGAGTAGGCGATGGCCAGGAACCATGCGAGGTTGATCAGGCGCAGCCATCGCGGCGCGCCGGCCTGGCGCAGGATGTGCTCGAGCCAGACGCAGGTGAACAGCGCAATGGCCACGTGCATCGACGGACAGGCGTTGCCGGCTGCGTCGATGCCCTGGAGCATGGCAAAGCCCGGAAAACCGCCGGGATCGATGCTCACAGGCGGCACCCGCGTGGGAAGGAACATGAAGCACAGCAGTCCGGCCACGCACAGGGCACCGGCCCACAAGCCGTAAGCCACGAGCGGCAGAAAGCCGCGCTGCAGGCCCGGAGCGATGCCCACGTAGACCCACAGCGACAGGTACGGAATGAGCCACGCGGGCTGGAACGGCACCCAGTCGTCCACGAAGGTCCAGGGCATCTCGAACACCGGGCCCATGGGATTGCGCAGCAGGTGAAAGTACCCGATGAAGAACACCCAGATCCACACCGTTGTCCCCAGGATCTTCAGCCACTGGCGATCGCGAAAGCGCTCGCCGATGTCGGTGGTCCAGGGCACTGGCGGATTGACATGCATGGAGGATTGCAGCGTTGAAACCCCGCATCTTGCCCGACTTCGATGTCGGCAATGCGCAAAAAGCCCGCCCGTGGCCGTCGGTCGATGCACGGTGCTACGCTCGGACCCCTACTCGCTGCAGTCCCATGTTCAACCCGTCCCCCGAAGAGGTGCGTCGCTTTTTCTGCGACGTGTATGCCAAGAGCCGCAAAGGCGAACCCATGGAGGCGCTGGAAAGCCTGGCCGCCGGCTGGATCGACCAGCATCCCGAATATCACGCGGACCTGCAGGACGCCGACGCCGCCGTCGCTCGGGTCTACGACGGCAAGGATGGCCGTGAGAACCCGTTCCTGCACCTGTCGATGCACCTGTCGATCAGCGAGCAGTGCTCGATCGACCAGCCGCGAGGCATCCGGCAAGCGGTCGAGTTGCTGGCAGCCCGGCGCGACTCGCTGCTCGACGCGCACCACGAGGCGATGGAATGCCTGGGCCAGATGATGTGGGAATCCCAGCGCGCAGGGCGTCCACCCGATGGCGAAGGCTACGTGGCCTGCGTTCAGCGGCGCGCCACCCGGGACTGAAAGGCCCTTGCATCGAGGCATGAAGACCCGCCTGGACGCAGACCAACCCGTGCAGTGCCGCTGTGGCCAGCTGCGCGGCGTACTGGCGCGCGGCGCCCCCGTCGCCCGCGTCACCTGCTACTGCAGCGACTGCCAGGCCTATGCGCGTGCCATCGGCCAGGCCGACACGGTGCTCGATGCCCAAGGCGGGACCGAGGTCGTGTCGACCCTGCAGCAGCACCTGCGCTTCACGCAAGGATCGGAACAGTTGGCCTGCCTCCGGCTGCGCCCCGGCGGTCTGCTGCGCTGGTATGCACGCTGCTGCTCGACCGGGATCGCCAACATCACGAAGGACCAGCGCCTGTCGTATGTCGGGCTGCTGCACACCGCGTTCGCAGACAGGCGCAGCGACCTCGACGCAGGCTTCGGCCCTGCCGCCGGCCTGGCGGTCTATACGGGGCGCGCTCGCGCTCCGGTGCCGTCGCGCCGCCTCGCAACGCTGGGCCACATGGCCCGGATCATCGCTTCGGTGGCGGCAGCGCGGATCGACGGCGGCTGGAAAACCAGCCCCTTCTTTCGCCGCGAGGACGGCCGACCCCTCCGCGATGCGCGTGTGCTTTCCGAACAGGAACTCGCCGACGCGCGTCGCGGCCCGTGACGCATGAATACCTGGAGACCTTGAAGAATGAAACGACGCGCCCTGATCGCCGCCGGTGCCGGCAGCGCCATCGCCGCAGCCACCTGGCCCTTGCCAGCCCTGGCGGCAGGCTACCCTGACAAGCCCATCCGACTGGTCGTGCCATTCGGTGCGGGCGGCGTGGCCGACCTCACCGCAAGGGCGGTGGGCCAGGCGCTTGCCCCAAAGCTGGGGCAGAGCATCGTGGTCGACAACCGCCCCGGCGCCGGCGGCGTGGTGGCAGGCGACCTGGTCGCGAAGGCCGCGCCCGATGGCTACACCCTGCTGCTCATGAGCAACGGCACGGCAGTGAGCGAGGGCCTGTTCAAGAAGCTGCCCTTCGACGCACGCAAGGACTTCGCCCCCATTTCGCTGCTCGGTGAATTCGATCTGGCCCTGGTGGTGCCCCAGAACTCGCGCTTCAGGACCGTGCAGGAGCTTCTGGCCGAGGCAAAGGCCAAGCCCGGCACGCTCAACATCGGCAGCATCAACGTGGGAAGCACGCAGCATCTGTCGGCCGAACTCATCCGCATGGCGACGAAGGCGGACTTCCAGGTCGTGCCCTTCAACGGATCGCCGGCCGTGCTGACAGCCCTGCGCGGCGGACAGATCGATGCCTCGGTGGAGATCCTCGCGCCGCTGCTGCCGCAGATTCGCGCCGGCGCGGTCCGTGCGCTGGCCGTGCTGGGCAAACAGCGCTCGCCCTTCCTGCCGCAGGTGCCTACGCTTGCCGAAAGCGCGGGCGTGGCGGATTTCAACGTCGCCTCGTGGAATGCCTTGGCCGCACCGGCTGGCACGCCGAGCGAGATCATCGAACGCCTGGCCCGCGAAGCCCGCGCGGTGCTTGCCAGCGATGAGCTGCGCAAGCAACTGGCCGAACTCAGCGTGCAGGCCCGCTCCAGCACGCCTGCCGAACTTGCCCAATTGCTCGACAGTGAAATCAAGCGCTGGAGCGACGTGATCGCCCGCGCAGGCATCGCCAAGCAATAGCCGAAGGCTTCGGGTGCGAACATGAACGTCACTCTGGGCATCATCGGCTACGGCGAAGTCGGCGGCATCTTCAGCCGCGGCCTCGTGGGCAAGGCCGGCATCGAAGCCATCCACGTCTGGGACATCCGCCTGGAGGAAGGCCCCGCTGCCGACGGCGATGCCATGCGCTCGCGCGCGCAGGTCGATGGCGTCCATGTGGCCGCGAGCCATGCCGAGCTGTGCAAGGCGTGCAACGTGCTCATCAGCGCCGTCACCGCATCGAACACATTGGCCGTTGCCGAAGAAACGGCGCGGCATGTTCGACCCGGCACGCGCTTTCTCGATCTCAACTCTGCGTCGCCAGGCACCAAGCAGCGCGCCGCCGCCGTGCTGGAAGCCGCAGGCTGCAGCTATGTGGAAGCCGGCGTGATGACTTCGGTGCCGCCCTATGGCATTTGCGTGCCGATGCTGCTGGGCGGCCTCAAGGCGAACGAGCTGGCGCAGACCCTTGCGGACTGGGGCATGGATGCGCGGGTGGTGAGCGATCGCCTGGGCGTCGCCTCAGCCATCAAGATGAGCCGCAGCATCATGATCAAGGGCCTGGAGGCGCTGGTCATCGAAAGCTACGCAACGGCACGGCACTACGGCGTCGAAGAGCATGTGCTGCCAACGCTGGCGGAAACCTTTCCGCAGATCGACTGGGAACGCCAGGGTGCCTATTTCTTCAGCCGCGTCGTGCAGCACGGCAAGCGCCGCGCCGAAGAGATGCGCGAGGCCGCCCAGACCGTGCGAGAAGGCGGCTTCGATCCACTGATGGCATCGGCCACCGCGCACAAGCAAGCGTGGGTGTCGCAACTGGCCCAGGCCGGGGTGTTCGACGGCGTCGGCAAGGATGCCCGTTGGCAGGACTATGCGGACCGGTTGCTCGAGCAGATTCGCAAGGAGACCGACGGCTCCGCCTGAGCCGTCTCAGCGCAGCGAGCAGAAGCCCACCGACACCTTGCACGGCTCGGTAGGCAAGTGCGAATTGCATTGCTGCACGGCGTCCCGACGCGCGTCGGCCTCCGTCGGCGCGATGGCGATGCCCCATTCGCCAAAGTTGCCCACGGCCATGGCGCCGCAGCTGCGATCGAACGCGGTGCGAACCACGCAACTGCCGCGCGCACTCGTTGCGCGCGACTTGGCCAGTGCGCCTTCGCATTGATCGATGGCGGCCCGTTCCGCCGCCGCGCGCGAAGGCTGCGAAAAAGCGTAGCCGTAGCCGCCTTGCGTGCCTGCGATGGCACCCCACGCGGGCGGTGCATCGGCCAGCGCAACAGCAGGTAGGCCGAGGGCCGTGCACGACCAGAACAGGGCGCGGGCCGCGATGGTGGTGATGGCGTTGTTCTTCATGTTGACATCCGATCGCGCGACCCTGTGCAGGTTCCCCGCTTCGTTGAAGCCCGGTAAACCGGGCGGCAAAAAGACTTCGCCCTCCGCGATCGGCCACGCCTTGCGGGCGCGGGATCTCGGAGGGCGAAGATGACTGGATGAAGCCGGTTGCGTCAGTCGCCGCGATGGAAGCGCGACTCGGGCACCGTCTTCACGTCACCGGGCAGTGCGCTGATGTAGTTGGCCAGCTGCTTGATCTCGGCATTGCTGAACTGCTTGGCCTGGCCGCCCATCACCGCGTTGGTACGACCCACATAGCCGTGGGCGCCGCCGTCGCTCTTGTACGAGCGCAGGGCCGCGGAGATGTAGTCGGCGTACTGGCCAGCCAGCTTGGGTACCGTGCCGTCGTTGGGCGTGTTGAAGTTGGCGCCGTGGCACTTGGTGCAGCTGTTGTCCTTGTCGCGCGAGATGAGCGCCTGCACGGCTTCTGGAGCCTGTGCGGTGGCGGGAACGGCGTCGCCTTCCTTCATGCCGAGCTGCGCGTAGTAGGCAGACAGGTCGGCGATGTCCTGCTCGGACAGGGTATCGGCAATGGCGCGCATGCTGGGGTGCTTGCGATCGCCAGTCTTATAGGCCGTGAGCGCGGCCGTGATGTAGCTGGCGCTCTGGCCGGCGATCTTGGGCACCTTGTAGATCTCGGGAAAGCTGGCCTGGTAACCGATGATGCCGTGGCACCCGAAACACATGGCCGTCTTCTTGGCACCGTTTTCAACACTGCCCGTGACCTGCTGGGCATGGGCCACCTGTGCCGTCACGGAAGCGACAGCCAGGGCAAACATCGTGGACAACAACTTGTTCATTTTGCGAGCACAATCCCGTGGAGATAGCAACAGGTTTCCCGGCGAACCGCGGGCGATTATAGGGGGGGCAATTTGAGCGCCCTGTCGGGCTTTGCCCCAGGTTCCGCGCCTTTTTGATCCGCCTGTTGTTTCCGCTCCACCACTCCTGCCAACGGACTTGCCTTTCATGAAATTCAAGGGTTCAGACAACTACGTCGCCACACAGGATCTGATGCTGGCCGTGAATGCGGCCATCACGCTCAAGCGGCCGCTGCTGGTCAAGGGTGAGCCCGGCACCGGCAAGACGATGCTGGCCGAGGAAGTCTCCAGCGCGCTCGGCCTGCCGCTTCTGCAGTGGCACATCAAGTCCACCACCAAGGCGCAGCAGGGCCTGTATGAATATGACGCGGTCAACCGCCTGCGCGACTCCCAACTGGGCGACGAGCGGGTCAGGGACATCCAGAACTACATCGTCAAGGGCGTGCTGTGGCAAGCCTTCACGGCAGACCAGCCGGTGGCGCTGCTGATCGACGAGATCGACAAGGCGGACATCGAGTTTCCGAACGACCTGCTGCGCGAGCTCGACCGCATGGAGTTCTACTGCTACGAGACGCACGAACTCATCCGCGCCAAGCATCGCCCCGTTGTGTTCATCACCTCCAACAACGAGAAGGAACTGCCGGATGCGTTCCTTCGGCGCTGCTTCTTCCACTACATCAAGTTCCCGGACGCGGAGACGATGAAGAGCATCGTCGACGTGCACTTCCCCGACCTCAAGAAGGACCTGCTCGCCGCGGCGATGAAGACCTTCTACGACGTGCGCAACTTGCCCGGCCTGAAGAAGAAGCCCTCCACGTCCGAACTGCTCGACTGGCTCAAGCTGCTCGTGGCCGAGGACATCCCGCTCGAGGCGCTGCAGAGCAAGGACGACAAGGTCGCCGTGCCGCCGCTGGTGGGCGCACTGCTCAAGAACGAACAGGACGTGACGCTGTTCGAGAAGCTCGTGTTCATGCAGCGGCACAACCGCTGAGCGGCCCGTGGCTTCAAACGACAAGCGCGAAGCGCCGTCGACCGGCCGCCTGCTGGTGCAAGGCGTGTCGCAGGCCGTTGGCTTCTTCGTGGGCGCGCTGCTCGGGCGCTACCTGGGGCTGGCCCTTGGCTGCGATGCCTTTGCGCCCGGCTCTGGCTACTCGTCCACCGCGATCATCGGCATTGCGCTGATCGGCCTGGGTGGTGGTGCCGGCCTGCAGGCCGCACGAATCTGGTACACGCGGCGCTACGGCGATCCGCGCGAATGAGTCCCCGACGCATCCATCCATGAGCACATCTGCCTTCGTCGAACCCGTTACCCTCGCCGCCCGCGGCGTGAGGCTCGAGCCGCTTTCGCTGGGCCATGAAGCCGGACTGCGGCAAGCCGCAGAGGATGGCGAGTTGTGGAACATTCGCGTCACGTCGGTCCCCGAGCCGAAGGACACCCGCGACTACATCGAGCAGGCGCTTTCGATGCGCGAAGCCGGCAACCGCTTCGCCTTCGCGGTGATCGACGAAGCCAGCGGCACGGTGCTGGGCACCAGCAGCTATCACGACATCCTGCCAGCCGTGAAGCGCGTGGAGATCGGCTACACCTGGTATGCCAGGCGGGTGCAGCGCACGCACGTCAACACCACCTGCAAGCTGCTGCTTCTGCAGCATGCCTTCGACACGCTGGGCTGCCATGTGGTGGGCTGGCGCACCGACAACTTCAACTTCGCGTCGCAGGCCGCCATCGAGCGGCTTGGCGCGAAGAAGGACGGAGTCATCCGCGGCCACGCCCTGCGCCGCGACGGCACCATCCGCGACACCGTCATGTACAGCCTGCGGGCCGGCGAATGGCCGGAGGTGAAGGCGCAGTTGCTATACCTGCTGGACAAGCCGCGCTGATCACATCCGCGCAAGCCATGGAGCCAAGACCATGCTGATCGACTTCTTCTACACCCTGCGGGCGGCCAAGCTGCCGGTCTCGGTCAAGGAATACCTCACGCTGCTGGAAGCCCTGCAGTCCGATGTGGTGGGTCCCAACTCCGACGACGCGTTCGGCATGGACGACTTCTACTTCCTGTCGCGCACCGCACTCGTCAAGGACGAAAAGCACTACGACAAGTTCGACCGGGCCTTCGGCGCCTATTTCAAGGGCATCGAACTGGTCACCGACTTCACCAAGGAAGTGCCGCTGGACTGGTTGCGCAAGACGCTGGAGCGCGAGTTCACCGACGAGGAAAAGGCCAAGATCGAGAAGATGGGCTGGGACGAGCTCATGGAGACGCTCAAGAAGCGCTTCGAAGAGCAGAAGGAACGGCACGAGGGCGGCAACAAGTGGATCGGCACCGGCGGCACCTCGCCTTTCGGACACGGCGGCTACAACCCGCAGGGCATCCGCATCGGCGGCGCGGGCAAGAACAAGAGCGCCGTCAAGGTCTGGGACCAGCGCGCCTACAAGGACTACGACGACACGCAGGAACTCGGCACGCGAAACATCAAGGTGGCCCTGCGCCGCCTGCGCCGCTTCGCGCGAGAAGGCCACGAGGACGAGCTCGACCTGGACGGCACCATCCGCTCCACCGCCGCCAATGCCGGCTGGCTCGACATCCGCATGCGACCGGAGCGGCACAACAACGTGAAGGTGCTGCTGCTCATGGACGTGGGCGGCACCATGGACGAGCACGTGCATCGCGTCGAGGAGTTGTTCTCGGCCGTGAAGACGGAGTTCAAGCACCTCGAGTTCTATTACTTCCACAACTGTGTCTACGACTTCATGTGGAAGAACAACCGCAGGCGCTTTTCCGAGAAGTTCGCCACCTGGGACATCCTGCGCAAGTACAACAAGGACTACAAGCTCATCTTCGTCGGTGACGCGACCATGAGCCCCTACGAGATCCTCCAGCCCGGCGGCAGCGTGGAATACAACAACGAGGAAGCCGGTGCCGAATGGTTGCAGCGCCTCACGCACGCCTTCCCCAAGTTCGCATGGATCAACCCCGAGCCGCAAGGGGTCTGGCAATACCGCCAGAGCATCTCGGTCATCCAGCAGCTGATGTCCAACCGCATGTTCCCCCTCACCTTGCGTGGGCTCGAAGAAGCGATGCGCCTTCTGACCAAGTAGGAACGCGCCGAAAAAACGTAACCGGTTGACCAGTTCTGCCCGGGTGGCCCGTTGCCCGGTGTCAGAATCGACCAATGCTTCGGTTCTCGTCCGGCGCGCCGTTCCTGAGGCCGGTGCTCCCTTGCCTTTTGCTGCTCTGCGCGCTCCTCCTTTCGGGGTGCGGCATGCTTGCGACCAAGGACAAGGCCGAGGCGGGCACCGACACCGCGCCCATCGCCTCGGCCGGCCGGGCCGACGGCCGCGACGCCTTCTCGCTGGAGGTGCAGTCGCCCGACAGCAAGATCAGCGATTACCTCGAACAGCACCTCGAGCTGCAGCGCTACCGCCAGCTCGACGACCTCGGCGCCAACGAAGTGTCACGCCTGATGGTGGCCGCCGAAAGCAATGCGCGTGAATTGCTCAATACGCTGGGCTACTTCACCCCCACCCTCACACTGAGCCTTCAGGAAACGCCGGAGGACAAGAAGGCCCCGCGGCGCGTGCGCGTCGAGGTCGAACCCGGTCCGCTGACCAAGGTGGACAAGGTGGCGATCGAATTCGACGGCGCCGTCGCCGACGACCCCAAGGACGCGGCGCAGCGCAGCGGCATCCGCGCGGGCTGGCGCCTGCCGGCCGGGCAGACCTTCACCCAGTCGCGATGGGACGGCGCCAAGAGCACCGGCATACGCGCCTTGGCCGCCAAGCGCTATCCGCGGGCACGCATCAAGGACAGCCAGGCCGACATCGATGCCGATGCGGCCAAGGCCAGTCTTGCGGTGCGCTACGACTCCGGGCCCGCCTATCGCTTCGGCCCGCTGACCGTGAGCGGCGCGCAGCGCTACGACGTCGACGCAGCGCGTCGCATCGCCCGCCTGCCAGTGGGCCAGGACTATGACGAGCAAAAGCTCCTCGATGCCCAGCTGCGCCTGGCCAGCAGCGGCTACTACGACTCGGTCTTCTTGACGATGGACACGTCCGAGGGCGTCGACCCCAACGCTGCGCCGGTCACCGCGCAAGTGCGCGAAGCCCCGCTGCAGAAGGTGGTGCTGGGCGTGGGCTTTACGTCGGACAGTGGACCGCGCGTGTCGATGGACCACATCCACAATCAGATGCCGATCCTGGGCTGGCGCGCCGTCTCGAAGTTCTCGTACGACAAGAACACGCAACTGCTCAATACCGAATGGCGAGCGCTCCCCGACGATTCGGGCTGGCACTGGTTCGACCTGGGCGAGATCAAGCGCGAGAACAACGCGGGCACCTACACGGTCGACAGCGCGCGCATCCGCAGCGGCCGTGCCAAGGCCGACGGCCACATCGACCGAAGCGTGTTCGCGCAATACGACTACTCGATGAGCAAAGGCGTCGACCCGCCGCCGTCGGCGAGTTCGCTGAGCATCAACTGGGGCTGGACGGGGCGCTACTTCGACAACTCTGCCGCGCCGACCAAGGGCATGGGCTTGGCGGTCGAACTGGGCTTGGGCTACACCCTGCTGGGGGAACGATTGCCCTATACCCGCGCCTACGGGCGGTGGCTCGGCATCCTGCCCATCGGCTCGGTCGACACCCCGACGGGCGCGGCGCGAAGGCCCCGGCTGGCGATGCGGCTCGAAGGCGGAGCCGTGAGCGCCAAGGACGAAGCCCAGATCCCGCAGACGCAGCTCTTCCTTACCGGCGGCGACACCACGGTGCGCGGCTACAGCTATCGCCAGATCGGCGTCGACGCGGACAACGGCCAGATCCTCGCGGGCCGCTACCTGGGCGTGGCCAGCATCGAGTGGCAACAGCCGATCGTCTACGACCAGAAGCTCACCGACTACGAGGGCGTGCTGTTCGTCGATGCAGGCAGCGTGGCCGACCGGCCCGGCAACCTACAGCCCAAGATCGGCGCCGGCTTCGGCGTGCGATGGCGTAGCCCCGTCGGCCCGGTGCAGGCCGATCTGGCCTACGGCTTCGACGTGAAGGACGTGCGTCTGCACCTTCGCTTCGGCTTCACGTTCTGAACCCCGATGACCGACCCGCAAACGCCCGACAACGACCGAGCGACCGAGACGCCGCCGGTGCCGGCTGCCGCCGCCGGCAATGCGCCCGGCCGCGCCATGCGTGGCGCGCGCTGGGCCAGTCGGGCGGCCTGGGGCATCTGCGGCATCTTGCTGCTCTTGATCGGCCTGGTGGGCGGCATTTGGGTCTGGACGGGCACGGGGCAGTCACTGGCCTATGCACTCGCGCAGGCGGCGCGCTACATGCCCGAAGGCATGACGCTCGAGTCGAACGACGTGACCGGTTCGTTGCGCAAGGGCGGCCACATCGGCCGATTGCGCTGGCAGAGCCCGACGCTGGCGGTCGAGGTCCAGGACGCCACGCTCGGCTGGAGCCTGCCGGCGCTGCTGCACCGCAAGCTGAAGCTGGGCGAAATCCACATCGCGCGCGTCGACATCGAACCGCTCGGGCCCAAGCCCGAGGACGACAAGCCGATCGAGCCGCTCACGCAATTGGCCCTGCCGATCGACATCGAATTGCCGTTCAAGGTCGACGCCCTGCGCTGGGCAGGACCGCCCGAGCTGGTGGCCCTCGCGCTGTCCGGCGAGTACCGCTACGGATCCGGCGAACACCGTCTGAAGGTCGACGGCGTGGACATCGCGGACGGTCACTACAGCGCCGAGCTGAATCTGCAAGGCGCCGCACCGATGGCGCTCGACCTGCGCCTGCTGGGCCGGGTCAGCGCGCCGCTGGACGCGCAGCGCCGCATCGAGGTTTCCGCCAAGGCGAGCGCCAAGGGCAACCTGTCGGGGCCGGATGCGCGGCTGCAGGTCGAGGCAGAAGTCGCACCGACCGAGCAGGCCGAAGGCGAACCCATGCGCGCCAACCTTCAAGCCGAAGTGGCCCCCTGGCAGCCACAGCCGATCGTCAAGGCCGATGCCACGCTTCACCAACTGGACCTGGCGCGCCTGTGGCCGCAGGCGCCCGCCACATTGCTGACCGGCGAAGTCCACCTGGGCCCCGATGCAGCAGCCGGCCCACAGGCCTGGCGCGGCAGCGTCGACCTGCGCAATGCCAACGCCGGGCCTTGGGACGAAGGCCGCCTGCCGCTCGATCAATTGCAAGGCGAGGCCAGCTACGACGGCCATCAATGGAAGCTTCCACGTGCGGTGTTCCGGCGCGGCGCCGGCAGCGTGGAAGCCACGGGCAATTGGCGACCGGCGCCCGAACCCTGGCAAGCGCAGGTGATCGTGCGCAAGCTGTCGCTGGGCGATCTGCATACGAGACTGGCCGGCGCGCCACTGGACGGCAAGGTGCAGGCCAACCAGCAGGATGGCGGACGCATCGACTTCTCGGCCGACCTGCAGGCGCAGGGCGGCGTGGGCGCCAAGGCCGCAAAGGGCGACCCGCTGGGCGGCCTGCGGCTGCGCAGCCTGGTCGCGAAGGGCCAATGGCAGGACGAGCAGCTCATCCTGCAAAGCCTGCGCGCCGAGGCCGCGGGCGGCGTTCAACTGGACGGCCAGGGCAAGGCCCGGCCGGCCAGCCAGTCGGGCCAGGGTCAAGTGGCGCTTCGGCTGCCTGGCCTGGAAGCCAAGCTGAAGGCGGACATGGCGCCCACCAAGGGGCAAGGCGAACTGCAGGCGCAATTGGCCGACATGGCCGCGCTGCAGCGCTGGGTCGAATCGCTGCCGGGCCTGGACGAAGCCTTCGGCGGCCAGTCGATGCAAGGCACCGCTCGGCTCGATGCGAAATGGACGGGCGGCTGGCAAACCCTTCAGCAGCGCCTCTCGGAACCCCAAAAGCCCGCGCCGGCGGGAAGCCCCGAGCCCACACTGCGCGCCACGCTGGAAGCACCCAAGCTCGGCACGCGCGGCAGCGCGCCGCCGGAGGCCAGCGCCTGGCAAGTGAGCGGTTTGCGCGCCGAAGTCGACGGCAGCCTGGCGAACGCGCAGTTCGCGCTGTCGGGCGACGTGGCCGCGGGTGCTCGCCATGCGTCCCTGGCGCTCAAGGGCAGCGGCGGCCTTCAGGGCGTCAACCAATGGCGCGTGGCGCTCGCATCGCTCGATGCGCAGTTGCGGCCCGATGTCCGGCTGCGGGCACTCCCCTGGCTCGTGCGGCTCGAGCAGCCCGTGGCGGGCACCGTTCGCGTGCAGGGCGATGCATTGCAGTACGAGGGTCAGGGCTCGGCCGCACGCATCACCGGGCCCTTGCCGGGTACCGTTCAGATTTCCTGGGGCGCGACACGCTTCTCGCGCAGCGGTCCGCCCGATCGGCGCGCAGTCCGGCTGCAGTCGACCGGCCGCCTTGCCGGCCTGCCGTTGGGATGGGCTCGCGCCTTCGGCTCCGGCACGCTCGAAGAGATGGGCATCAGCGGCGATGTGGTGTTCGAGGGGAGCTGGGACATCGATGCGGGCGATCAATTGCGCGGCAAGCTGCAGGTCCGGCGCACCAGCGGCGACATCCAGGTGCAGGCCGGCGAGGCGGCGATGGTGCGGCAGATCCGCAGTACCGGCACCGGCCTGCCTTCGCAGATCACGACCGACGCCTCGGCCAGCGGCAAGGACAGTCCCGGCACGCCGGCCGGGCTGAAGCAGGCTCAGCTGACCGTTGAAGCGCAAGGCGCGGACCTCAACGCTGACCTCGTCTGGGACAGCGAACGCGCGGGCGTCGTGCGCGCGCAGGCATCCACCCGCCTCGCGCGCGGGTCCGACGGTTGGCTCTGGCCGGCCGACGCACCGATCGACGGCAAGGTCGAGGCACGCATGCCCAAGCTGGGCGTCTGGTCCATCCTGGCGCCGCCGGGGTGGCGGGTGGGCGGCACGCTGAACGCGCAGATGACGCTGTCCGGCCGCCGCGACGAGCCGCGCTGGAACGGCACGCTGTCCGCCGACGACCTCGCACTGCGCGCGGCCGTGGAGGGCATCGACCTGCGCAACGGCAAGCTGCGCGCCACGCTGGAAGGCCAGCGCCTGGTGCTGCAGGAATTCAGCCTGCAAGGCGGCCCGGGCAGCACCGTGCGCATTCCCGGCCGCAGCGGCAACCTGAGCACCAAGAGCGAGCAAGCCGTTGCCGACGGCGGCAGCCTCATGCTTTCAGGCAGCGCCGCGTGGGGCCAGGGCGCGGGGCAGGACAACACGGGCGGCAGCGGCATCCGCATGGACATCCGTGGCGAGGTCAAGCGCCTGCGTGTGCTCGTGCGCGCCGACCGGCAAGTCACGCTCTCGGGCGACCTTCAGGCTGGTCTGGAACGGGGCAAGCTCACCCTGCGCAGCAAGCTCACCACCGACCGCGGCGTGATCATCCTGCCCGCCTCCACCGCGCCCAACCTGGGCAGCGACGTGAAGATCCATTCCGCCGCCCGCGCCAAGGCCGAGCAGGAAGAAGCGGCGCGCAAGGCCAAGGAGGCCGTGAAGCAGGAAGAAAAGGCGGCCATACAGCAGGCTCGCACCGCGCAGCCGCCCGACATCCTCATCACCCTGGACCTGGGTCGCGACTTCGCGGTGCAAGGGCACGGCATCACGACGCGCCTTGAGGGCCAGCTCGACATCCGCGCCAACAGCACCAGCGGGCCGCCGCGAGTGACCGGCGAAGTGCGCACGGTCAACGGCGCCTATCGCGCCTACGGGCAGCAACTGGACGTCGAGACCGGCATCGCGCGTTTCAACGGCCAGGTGGACAACCCGCAGTTGGACATCATCGCCATCCGGCCCAACATCGATCAGCGCGCTGGTGTGCGCATCAGCGGCACCGCGCTGGCGCCACGGGTCAACCTGTATTCGGAGCCGCCGCTGTCGGACGCGGAAACCCTGTCGTGGATCATGCTGGGACGAGCCTCGGCCTCCAACGGTGGCGAAGCCGTGCTGATGCAGCAGGCGGCGCTGGCCCTGCTGGGTACGCTCGGCGCCGACCCCAGCCAAGGCAGCATCGCGCAGCGCTTCGGGCTCGACGAGATCGGCTTCAAGGGCCCCGGCGACGAGGGCGACCTGCAAGAGTCGTCCGTCACCCTGGGCAAGCGACTGAGCCAGGACTTCTACGTCACCTACGAACGCAGCCTCGCCGGCACGATGGGCACGCTGTACCTGTTCTACGACCTCACCCAGCGCCTGACGCTGCGCGGCCAGGCCGGCGAGGAATACGGCGCGGACCTGATCTACACGATCAAGTACGACTGAGCGACAGACCGGCGATGCCGGCTGCGCTCCTACAGAGCGCGTCGGCAGGCGCCGACGCCATCCGCGCCCAGACTCGCTCAGTCTCGAAGACTTTGACAACCGGCGATCCAGGCCCGACGATCGCCGCCCAGCGTGATGATCCATTCCATCGCCCAACCTGCCCCATCCCGACGATGAACGGGCCCAAGCACCATCACCAATGCTGCATTGCCGGCGGCGGCCCGGCGGGCCTGATGCTGGGCTATCTGCTCGCGCGCGCCGGTGTGGATGTGGTGGTGCTCGAAAAGCATGCCGACTTCCTGCGCGATTTTCGCGGCGACACCATCCACCCTTCCACGCTCACGGTGCTGGACGACCTCGGGCTGCTGGACAAATTCCTGGCGCTGCCGCACGACGAGATCGAGGAGCTCACGGCGGACGTCTACGGCGAAGTCATCACCGTGGCGGACTTTCGCCACCTGCCCGCCCCGCGGCCCTTTCTGGTCCTGGTGCCGCAATGGGACTTTCTGGATTTCATCGCGGACGAGGCGCGCGCACTGCCCAACTTCAAGCTGCTGATGGAGACCAAAGCCGAGCGGCTGATCGAGCAGGACGGCGTTGTTGTGGGCGTAGATGCATTGGGGCCCGAAAGCCCGTTGCGGATCACGGCGGACCTGGTGGTGGCCGCGGACGGCCGGCACACCACGCTGCGCGAAAGCGCGGGCCTGCAGTCGCAGGACATTGGCGCGCCGATCGACGTGCTTTGGTTTCGCCTGCCGCGCGATCCCGAGCGCCATCCTTACCGTACCGGCGGCATCCTGCGCCCGGGCGCCATGCTGGTCATGCTGAGCCGCCAGAACTACTGGCAGTGCGCCTTCGTCATCCCCAAGGGCTCGCTGGCCGAAGTGCATGCTCAGGGGCTGGTGCACTTTCGGCGACGCATCGCCGCCATCGCGCCATTCCTGGCACCGGACCTCGATACGCTGACGGGCTGGGACGACGTCAAGCTGCTGAGCGTGCAGATCAGCGACCTGGCGCAGTGGTCGCGTCCGGGCTTCCTGTGCATTGGCGATGCGGCGCACGCCATGTCGCCGGTAGGCGGTGTCGGCATCAACCTGGCCATCCAGGATGCGGTGGCGGCAGCGAATCTGCTGGCCGCGCCGCTGCGCGAAGGACGGTTGACACCCGAAGACCTCGAAATGGTGCAAAAGCGCCGCCGCTGGCCCGCACGCGTGACGCAGCGGGTCCAGATCGCGATCCAGAACACCGTGCTCGCCCCCACGCTGGCGCGGGAGGAAGCCCCGGAACACCCGCCCGCCGTTGCGCGGCTGCTGCAGCGCTTTCCGCTGCTGCGGCGGCTGCCGGCGAGGCTGGTGGGCATCGGCGTGCGGCCGGAGCGGGTGCGCATCTAGCGCACCACGCGCCTCAGCCGAGCGAGCCGTTCACGCCCTCGATCAGCCAGTCCATCTTTTCCAGGACGGGGTCGTAGTTGTCGACGCCCTTCTCGAGCACCACCTTGCCGGTGTTGCTCTTGACTGGGCCGGTCCAGATGGGCTTGCCGGCTTTCAGGCTGGCGATGGCAGCAGTTGCGGCGTTGCGTGCCTGCTCGGTGGCGCCGGCACCGAAGGGGGTGCTGGCCACCATGTCCTTGTCGTAGCCGCCGAAGAATCGGTTGGGCAGTTTCTTGCCGGCAGCCAAGTCAGCGGCAAAGGATTTGTACACCGTCTCCCACTTGTTCTCTGCGCCGGTGATGAAGCCCTTGGGCGCCAGCTTGGCTTGCGAAGCGTTGTGTCCGCAGGACTTCACGCCGGCCTTCTCGGCCGTCTCGATCACGACCTTCGGGCTGTCGACATGGCAGGCGATCACATCGTTGCCGGCAGCTATCAGCGCGTTGGTGGCTTCGGCCTCGCGTACCGGCATCGACCATTCGCCGGTGATCACCAGTTGCACCACGGCATTGGGATTGACGGCACGTACACCTGCAGTGAAAGAGTTGACGTTGCGCAGCACGATGGCAATCGGCTTGGCGGCCACATAGCCGATCTTGCCGCTCTTGCTCGACAGGCCGGCAGCGATGCCGTTCACGTAGTGCGCCTGGTCCAGGTAGCAGAAGTAGCCGCCCAGGTTCATGGGATGCTTGTCGGGCGACCACAGCGACGTGGGATGGCGGAACTCCACCTTCGGATACTTCTTGGCCATGTCGACCATGAACGGGTCGAAGTAGCCGAAGGAAGTCCCGAACACCAGCGACGCGCCATCACTTTGGATCATCCCTTCCATGGTCTTGCGCACGGCCACCGTCTCGGGCACGTTTTCTTCCTCGACCACCTTCACGCCTGGCACCGCCTTCAGCGCCTGCGCGGCCACGGCATGCGCCTGGTTCCAGCCGTAGTCGTCGCGCGGGCCGACGTAGATGATGCCGACTGTCAGATCGGTCTTGGCCTGCACGCTGGATGTCCCCAGCAATGTGGACAGCCCCGCGGCGCCGGCCAGCGATGTGCCGGCGGCCGAGCCGAGCGTCGTGCCCAGAAAGCGGCGGCGATTCCAAGAAGGGGTGTGGGTCATCGGTCTTCCTTTGCGTTGAAAAAACTCAGGCGCGGCTTCGTGCGCCCTTGCGCGCCCGGCCGGTGGAGGTGGTGGCGCCCTCTGGCGAGACATAGCGCGACAGGATGCCGCCCAGGTCTTCGTCTACGGGCTTGCGCTCTGGCATCAGCGCTCGCTCCTGCACGTTGTCGAGGTGCGAGGCCATGAGGCGCAGCGCGGCTTTCTCGTCCTGGCGGCGGAACGCGTCGATCAAGGCCTTGTGCTCATCGATGCCGCACTGCGAATGGTGCGGATTGCCGTAGATGGCCAGGATCAGCGAACAGCGCGACACGAGTTCGGACACGTAGCGTTCGATCACCGGATTGCCCGACATGGCCGCCAAGCGGATGTGGAACTCGCCCGCGAGGCGCGCGCACACCGGAGGTGCCTGGATGCGCGCCGCTTCTTCCTCAGTGCGCACATGGCCGGTCAGTTCAGCGCCCATTGCTGGCGTCCAGCGCGTCATCACTCGGCGCACCACCTCCTGTTCGAGGCAGGCGCGTGCCTCGAACACGCTCTGCGCTTCGGCACGCGAAGGTTGGGCCACCGTGGCAGTGCGCTTGCGACTCGATGCCACCAAGCCTTCGGACATCAGCCGCGCCAGGGCTTCGCGCACCAGCGTGCGGCTCACTTTCAGATGCGTGGCCAACACGTCTTCGGGCAGCTTGGTGCCGGGCGAGAGGGCCTGCTCGATCACCGCGTGCTTGAGGGCCAGGTAGGCGGCTTCGGACTTGCTGGGTTCCGGTATTTGGATGGGCATTGCAGCTTTTCTGTACACAGCTCAGGTATTCCTGATTGCTAATGCCTGTATGCGAAAAGCGCGCCAGCCCTTGATTTGCCGGTTTGAGCGGTGGCGCACCGAATTGCACGGCGAACGTTCTGGAATTCGAGCCATCACGCACCACCGCAAGGCGGCAAGCCTTGCTTTGCACCAATTGCGCACTTGCCTTGTCCATCCCGCGGGACCTTTGGCGTGGCAGACATCTTGCATACGTGATCGGAAAAAGACGTACACATGAAAGGAATGCGATGAGCCAGACCCTGGTGCGACTGCGCCTGAACCAGCAGCAAAAGGAATTGCTGGACCGCTGCATGGCCACCGGCGATGCGACCGACCTGCAAAGCCTGGCCAGCCGGGCGCTGCGCGAATGGAAGGACGGCGTGCCTTCCGCGCGCCCCGCCTCGTCCGCTGCTCCAAACCTTGAGGGCCTGTCCAGCGAACGCGAGGTGCTGTACTCGCACATCATCGAACCCGGCACCGGCAAGGCGGTCGAGGTACTGGCCGGTCAGGTGCTCCGCATCGAGCAGGTCGAAGGCGGCCAATGCGCCGACCTGAACGTCTTCAACCTGCACGACTACAAGGAGTTCATGCACGTGGGCCGCACACGCACCCTGCACGGATTCAACCCTGGGCCGGGCGACTTCCTGTGGTCTGCCCCGCCGCGCGAGCGCGCCATGCTCTACCTTCTTGCGGACACGGTCCGCTGCAACGACGTGATGTTCCCGCGCTGCAGCGCCAACCTGTATGAGTCGGCCTACGGTTTTGCGCGCCACACCAACTGCCATGACATCCAGTCCGAGGCGCAGCGAGAGTACGGCCTGACGCCCGACGACGTACACGACTCGTTCAACCTGTTCATGAACACGGTGATCGAAGGTGCGCGCGGCCGCATCGAGCGCCAGACCTCCAAGGCGGGCGACCATGTGGAAATGCTCGCGCTGATGGATGTGCTGGCCGTGCCCAACGTCTGCGGCGCCGACGTCATGCGCACCAGCAACTTCTCGCTCAAGCCGCTGAAGGTCGAGATCTATAGCGCCAGCGAGCGCGACCGGGCTTCCTTGCCGGCAGTGCCGACATGGGACAGCCAGCGTACGCCAGCCGATTTCCGGCAACCGAACATCAAGACCGACCGGGCTCTGCGCCGGGACGACAACTACCAGCCGCAGTTCACCAACGTGCCGATCCTCGAGCGCGAGCACGAGGTGCTGCTCGACGATGAAGAACGCGCCTTGCTGGCATCGCTCGGCCTGCACCAGTTCTACGGCCAGGATCAGGCCGCACAGCTGCGCGACGTGATCTTCAGTTGGTGGGAAAAGCGCTACCTGGGCTGATGGCGGCCCCGCAGCGACCCGGGCCGGCAGGCGCAAACTGATAAAGTCGCTACCTGCCGTCCCTGTAGTTCAATGGATAGAACGGGGTCCTCCTAAGACTCAGATACAGGTTCGATTCCTGTCGGGGGCACCACAAGGCTGTTCCACGGGCCGCGGCACTGCACCAGGCCTGAAACCCCTTCTCAGACGGATCCGCCGATCAATCGAGGCAGCAGTTCCTGTTGCCCGCTCGACGTGACCTCTACCGCTCTGCCATTCGTGCGCCGCAGCCACCCCATCGTGGAGAAATGCTGGTACAGCTCCTCCGCCAGTTGGCCCGCAAGATGGTCGCGGCGTTCGGACCAGTCCAGGCAACGGTATGCGAAGCGCCGCCGCGCGTTCGGCGAACCCGGCTTCAGTCCCAGACCTTGGAGCCATTCCAGGCCGGAGGCCGTCAGCTCGAAGCCTGCGGGGGTCGATCTCAGACCTTCCTGGCGAAGAAGCGCGTCGAAGAGCGAAACGCCCAGCTGGCCCGCGAGGTGTCCATAGCAACAGCGCGCACGGCGCAGGCGAGCCCGATCAGGGTGTTCCCAGGCTCGATCGTGCGAGTCGCGCTCCGCGACCAAGGCCAGGGCCTCCAGCGCGTGGGCGACCTCGGCGTCCGCAAGACGGTAGTACCTGTGCCGGCCTCTTGGCTCACAGACCACGAAGCGCGCCTGCATCAGCTTGCCCAGGTGCCCGCTGGCCGTGGCCGCTGTGATCGACGCGGCCTTTGCCAGTTCGCTGGCGCTGGCGTACTCGCCGGACAACAGATACGCGAGCATGCGGGACCTTGCAGGGTCGGCCACGATGGCCGCCACACGCGCCAGGCGAGGCTCATGGGGAGTGTTCATCGAAGATTCTCTCGATCAGGGCGTCACCTCGCGGGCGACATTGCGCGTCGACGGGACATCTTCGAGCCATGTCCGCTCCTCCCGCAATATGAAGCGCTGTGCCTGGGCGAACTGGAAGTTGGCCCGGCCCTCGGTATCAGACTTCAGCTTGGCGCGGTACCGTTCGTAGGCCGCCATGTCTTCGAAGCCGATCAAGCCCCAGCCGACGTCGTTGCTGCCTTCGTGCGGCAGGAAGTAGCCGATGAGGTCGCCCCCGCAGCGCGGAATGATGCCGCCCCACGCCTGCGCATAGCGCTCGAAGTTGTCGCGCTGGAAGGGGTCGATCTGGTAGCGGATGAAGCAAGTGACGGCCATAGATCGGGTTCAAGTTCGTTGGAGGGCGAACCCGAGTGTGCGGCAGGCTTTGCGCTGAATGCTTCGGTACGGACCGAAGTGTTGGAGGATGTCGATCACCGCCAGCGCCTAGGCGGTTCAGGGCACAGGCGCGGGCTGTTCTAACGGTTGTCGAGCAGATCCGCCACTTGGACACTGCCCGCGCCGTCCTGCTGAGCCACGAGCGGCGCCGCTTGCGGATCTGCGGCGCAGTTCGCCTCGGCACTGAAGTCCGCCGCGCTGGCCTGCAATCTGAACGCCTCGCGCTTCTCGAACCGGGCGCGGGTGTCGTAGGTCTGGGCGGCAACGCGGTTGATCATCTGCTCGGCATCGCCACGGCGCTCTGCGCCCAACTGGTTAATCACACAGGACATGACTGCCACTTCGCGTTCTGCCATGGGCGCGGTATCGCTCACCTGCGTGAGGTCGACCGTCAGCACCGCCTGCATGCTGCGCGCCATTCTCAATGCAGCATCGCGAAGCTTCGCGTCACGGCTGTACTGGCTGGCGATGAAGGCATCGACATCGTCGCGCACGCCATTGCCATCGGCGTCCGATCCGGCAGTGTCGATCGCGACAGCGGGCTTAGGAGTGGTCAGCGGCTGCATGCCTTTCAGCGTTTCCATCTCGCTGCCCTCACCATGCCGACTGGTCGCAAAGGCCACGAGCCCCGGGCTGGCAACCAGGGCCAGCGCGAGCACCCAGGCAGGTTTAAAGACAGAACGGGCGAACAACATGGCAATGAGAAGAGGCCGACGATGAGACCGAGTCTCGAAGGCGGCGCGGCGCAGGCGCGTCAGCGGCCGAGCGCAGCGCATGTCAGCGCAAGTCGACACTCACGCCTTGGATGAAGTCGAATCTATGCGTTCAAGCGATCGACCACGGCCGCCAGGGCTGCGCCAGCCGGCGCCTGCACCTTGAGCGCGAGCAGATCGTCGGCGCGCGTGCGTCCGAGGTTCAGCGCCGCAATCGGCAGGCTCGCCGCGGCGGCGGCCTGTGCGAACCGGAAGCCCGAATAGACCATCAGCGACGAGCCGACGACGAGCATGGCGTCCGAATCGGCCAGGGCCGCGCGCGCGGCGGCGACACGATCGGGCGGCACGCTTTCGCCGAAGAACACCACGTCAGGCTTCAGGATGCCGCCGCAATGCGGGCACGGCGGCACGAAGAACTGCGAGAAATCGAGGCCGTGCAAGTCGGCGTCACCATCGGGCGCGGCCCTGGCCTCCAGGGCCACCCAATCGGGGTTGCGTGATTCCAGCTGTTCCTGGAATTCAGCGCGCGGCAGAGTGCGCCGGCATTCCATGCACACGACGGTGTCGATGCGCCCATGCAGTTCCACTGGCGATGCGCTGCCGGCAGCCCGATGCAGCCCATCCACGTTCTGCGTCAGCAGCAGGCGCACCCTGTCGCGCGCTTCGAGTCGGGCCAGCGCTAAGTGCGCCGCGCCGGGACGGGCGTTTGCCATCACGGGCCAGCCGATCATGCTGCACGCCCAATAGCGCTGGCGCACTGCCTGGCTGCCCATGAAATCCTGGTAGCGCACCGGCTCCGGCCGCTTCCAGTAGCCCTTGTCGTCGCGGTAGTCGGGGATGCCCGATTCGGTACTGACCCCGGCGCCCGTCAGCACGAAAAGCCGCCGATGCCGCTGCACGAAGTCGGTGAGTGCGTCGATGGCGGCGTCGGTCTGCATGTGCCCGGAGCATAGCGACAGCCCGACGCGATCGCTCGTCGCCTGGACGAATGTCGGTCAGGCCGCCAGGTCGTCTGCCTGGCGCGCCGGCTGATGGCCGCGCAGTGCTTGGATCTGCGCATGCAACTCCTGCGACCAGGCCCGGCGCTCCTTGCCTTGCGCATCCTGCACGTCGCCGAAGCACAGGTAGGCGGCCAGCGGCGGTGCGCTCAGCGTTCGCCAGACGGAACTGGCGAGCGTGTCGTCATCGATGTAGCGTGGCGCGAAGCTGGTCTGCCCTGTGGCCCGGTCGGCAAAGCGCAGGGCGGCAGGCTGCACCGGCGAGCAGGTGGAAATCGCAGCCTGCAGCAGGTTGGCATGGAATGGCAGCAGCGTCTTGCCATCGCCGGTGGTGCCTTCGGGGAACACCGCGATGAGGTCGCCGGCCTGCAGCGATTCGGCCATGTGATGCACCACGCGCATGGCATCGCGCCGGCGCTCACGCTCGATGTAAAGCGTGCCGGCACCGGTCGCCAGCTTGCCGATCAGCGGCCAGCCGCGGATGTCGGACTTGGCCACGAATCGCACGTGGCGCGCCGAGTGGATGACCAGGATGTCCAGCCACGATAGGTGGTTGACCACCAGCAGCAGCGGCCCTCGCGCAGGCGGCACGCCCTGCACCACGAGGGAGATGCCGAAGATCTCCAGCATGCGGCGGGACCAACGCTCGACCTCGCCGGCGCGCTCCTCAGGCGTCTGCCGCGGAAAGCGGAACGTGATGATGCACCACCCGCGTATTGCATGGCCGATGGCGAGCAGCAGCCGCCAGATGACGCGCAACGGCCGCAGCATCAACCCGACCGCGTCGGCACGGCCTGGCGGCCAGCTTCGTTCATGCCTGGTAGACCACGCGGCCGTCCACCACCGTGGTGCGCGTGCGCCCTTGCAGCGCGTAGTCGGCAAACGGCGTGTGCTTGCCCTGGCTGCGCAGCGCTTCGGGCTGGGCGCGCCACTCGACCGCCGGGTCGAACACGCAAAGGTCGGCCGCTTCGCCCACGGCCAGGGTCGCGCTGCCCTGGCCCAGCAGTCGTGCCGGCGCGGCCGTCACCACTTCCAGCGCACGGCGCATACCCGCGCCGCTTTGCTCGCCCCACTTGAGCGCCAGCGGCAGCAGGAGTTCGAGGCCGGTCGCCCCCACTTCGCTTTCGGCAAAGGGCAAGGTCTTCTCGTCCGCTTCGACCGGCGTGTGGTCGGACACCAGCGCATCGATGGTGCCGTCGGCCAGCGCAGCAGACAGCGCATCGCGGTCACGCTGCTGGCGCAGCGGCGGCGACACACGGGCACGGCTGTCGAAGTAGCCGATGTCAGTGTCGGTCAGGTGCAGCGAATTGATGCTCACGTCGCAGGACAGCGGCAGGCCCTCGGCCTTGGCGGCCCGAACCAGCTCGACGCCGGCGGCACTGGAGAGGCGGCACAGGTGCACCTTGGCGCCACTGGAACGCATCAGCTCGACCAGCGTGAAGATGGCAATGGTCTCGGCCGCCACCGGGACGCCCGACAGGCCGCGGCGCGTGGCCAGCGGCCCGCTGGCGACCACGCCCTTGCCCAGGTCGCGGTCTTGCGGCCGCAGCCACAACGTGTAGCCGAAGGTGCTGGCGTATTGCAGCGCGCGTTGCAGCACCTGCGTGTTGGCCAGAGGCACTTCGGCCTGGCCGAAGCCGACGCAGCCGGCCTCGGTGAGCGCGGCCATCTCGGTCAACACATCGCCCGACAGCCCGCGCGTGATCGCGCCCAACGGATACAGGCGCGCCAGCTTGAGCTTCTTGGCACGGTAGATGAGCATCTGCACCAGGCCGGATTCATCCAGGACCGGGTCGGTGTCGGGCGGCGACACCAGACTGGTCACGCCACCGGCCACCGCTGCCGCCAGTTCGCTGTTGAGCATGCCTTCGTGCTCGTAGCCCGGCTCGCGCACGCGCGCCTGCAGGTCGACCAGCCCGGGCGCGACGATGCAGCCGGCGGCGTCGACGGTGTGCTGCGCCTGGAAGTCGGCGGGAAGGTCCTTCACGCCGACGATGCGGCCCTTGGCGACGGCAATGTCGGCCTGCGCGTCCAGGCCGGAGGCCGGGTCGATCACGCGGCCGTTTCGAATCAGCAGGTTCATGGTGTTGTTCTTCTTGTGGGGGTTCAGGCTTCGTTGCCGGCCACGATGCTCATCACGGCCATGCGCACGGCGATGCCGAAGGTCACCTGCGGCAGGATCACGCTCTGGCTGCCGTCGACCACCGCCGAGTCGATCTCCACGCCTCGGTTGATGGGCCCCGGATGCATCACGATCGCATCCGGCTTGGCCAGTTGCAGCTTGTCAGGCGTGAGGCCGAAGGTCTTGAAGAACTCCTGGGATGACGGCAGCAGCGCGCCACTCATGCGCTCGTTCTGCAGGCGCAGCATGATGATCACGTCGCAGCCCCTGATGCCCTCTTCGAGCGTGTGGCAGACGCGCACGCCCATCTGCGCCATGTCGGCAGGCACCAGCGTCTTGGGGCCCACCACGCGCACTTCGGCGCAGCCGAGCGTGGTCAGCGCGTGAATGTCGGAGCGGGCCACCCGCGAATGCAGCACATCGCCCACGATGGCCACCGTCAGGTTGGAAAAATCCTTCTTGTAGTGGCGGATGGTGAACATATCCAGCAACCCCTGCGTGGGGTGCGAATGCCGGCCGTCGCCCGCATTGACCACGTGCACGTGGGGGGCCACATGCTGCGCGATCAGGTAGGGCGCGCCCGATTCGCTGTGCCGCACCACGAAGATGTCGGCCGCCATGGCACTCAGGTTGGCGATGGTGTCGAGCAGCGATTCGCCCTTGGCGGTGGACGAGCGTGCAATGTCGAGGTTGATCACGTCCGCCGACAGCCGCTTGGCCGCGATCTCGAAGGTGGTGCGGGTGCGGGTGCTGTTCTCGAAGAACAGGTTGAACACGCTCTTGCCGCGCAGCAGCGGCACCTTCTTGACCTCGCGGTCGCTCACGCTGGTGAAGTTGGCGGCGGTGTCCAGGATGTGGGTGAGGATGTCCTTGGGCAGGCCCTCGATGGACAGCAGGTGCAGCAGTTCGCCGTGTTTGTTGAGCTGGGGATTGCGCTTGTAGAGCACCGGTCAGGCTCCTTGCACGGTTTCGATCTTGAGGGAAAAGCCGCCCTTGTCGTCGCGGTCGAGCGCAACCGACTGGTCTGCCGGCAGTTCGAGCCGGGCGGCGGCGAAATCGGCGGCCACCGGCAACTGGCGCCCGCCCCGGTCGATCAGCACCGCCAACCGAACGCAGGCCGGACGGCCAAAGTCGAACAGTTCGTTGAGCACGGCGCGGATGGTGCGGCCGGTGTAGAGCACGTCGTCCAGCAGCAAGATGTCGGCGCCCTCCACCTCGAAGGGCAGCGAAGTCTGCGCGCTGGCGGACAGGCCGCGCCGCGCGAAATCATCCCGGTGCATGGCCGACGAAATGACGCCATGCGCGCCGGGCAGCTTGAGCTCTGGCTGCAGCCGCTCGGCCAGCCAGGCGCCGCCGGAAGTCACGCCCACCAGGTGCGTGCCGGGGCGAAGCAGCGACTTCACGCCGCCGACCAGCTCCGCATAGAGCGTCTCCGCGTCGGGGACCACAGGTTTCACGCCAAACTCCTCAGGAACTGTTCAAGGATGATGCACGCCGAGGCGGCATCGGGATCTTTTGCGCCGCCTGCCAGCGCCTCGGTGGTGCTGTAGCGCTCGTCGACCTCGTAGACGGGCAGCCCGAAACGTCCGCGCAACTGGCGCGCGAACTTCTCGGCGGCGCGGGTGTTTTCGTGCGGTGCGCCATCCGGGTGGCGGGGCACGCCGACCACCAGCGCGTCGGGTTGCCATTCGCGAATGCGGTCGGCCACCTTGGCAAAGCGTTCGTCGGCGCCGCTGGCGGCAATGGTGGCTTGCGGCGTGGCATTGGAAAGCAGCCTGTTGCCGCTGGCAACGCCAGTGCGCCGGGTGCCGAAGTCGAAGGCCAGAAAGGACTGCAGACGCGCCGGCACTGCCGCGGGCGAATCGGCATCCGCGCCGGTCATCGGGTCACGCATGGCCCGCGTCGGGCGACAGCGTCCAGGCTTGCAGGCCGAGCAGCATCAGCGCCTTGTCGTAGCGCTGGTCGATGGGGGTGTCGAAGATGACGGCCGGATCGGCGTCGACGGTGAGCCAGCTGTTCTCGGCCAGCTCGGATTCGAGCTGCCCTTCGCCCCAGGCGGAATAGCCCAGCGAGACGAGCACCTTGCGCGGGCCGCCGCCGGCCGCCAGGGCTTCCAGCACGTCCTTGGAGGTGGTCAGCTCCAGGCCGCCTGGGATGGTCATGGTCGAGGCGTAGATCGGCTCGGTGTTGTCCGGCGGATCGGCGAACATCGGTTCGTGCAACACGAAACCGCGCTCCGTCTTGACCGGCCCGCCCTGGAATACGGGCGAATCGCCGATGGCGGTGCGGTCGGTGGGGAGCTCGACCTTCTCGAACAGGTCGCGCAGGTTGATGTCGCTGGGCTTGTTGATCACGAGGCCCAGGGCGCCGCGCTCGCTGTGCTCGCACAGGTAGACCACGCTGCGACCGAAAGTCTCGTCTCGCATGCCCGGCATCGCGATCAGGAAGTGATGCGTGAGATTGATGCGGGCAGAATCGGTGGACATGCCGCCGATTTTACTGGCCGTCGACAAGACCTTTCCGCGCGGGCTTGTCTGGTTGCGCCGCGACTTGCGCCTGACGGACAACGCCGCGCTCTATCACGCCTTGCGCTCCTGCCGCTCGGTGTTCGCGGTTTTCGTGTTCGACACCGACATCCTGGACGGCCTGCCCCGGGCGGACCGACGGGTCGAGTTCATCCACGCTTGCCTGGCCGAACTGGATGCCGAGCTGCGCCGGCACGGTGGCGGCCTGATCGTGCGCCACGCCGCGGCCCGCGAAGAGATTGCGCGCCTGGCCAAGGCGCTCGACGTGCAGGCGGTTTTTGCCAATCGTGACGACGAGCCCCTGGCGATCGAGCGCGACCGGCAGGTGCGCGGCGCTCTGGCCGATGCCGGTGCGGTGCTGCAACTGCACAAGGACCGCGCCATCTTCGAACGCGAGGAAGTGCTCACACAGGCCGGACAGCCCTATTCCGTCTTCACGCCCTACAAGCGCGCCTGGCTGGCGAAGGTGGACGACTTCTACCTCAAGCCTTATCCGGTGGAGCGCTACCTGGACGCCCTGGCCGCACCGCCGGAGGAGTTCGATGCGCCCTTGCCCAGCCTGTCGGAGCTGGGTTTCGAGCCGACCAACCTGGCCGAACTCGACCTGCCCGCTGGCGCCAGTGGCGGCGCCCGCCTGTTCGAGGAATTCTTCGACAAGCACATCGATCGCTACGACGAACTGCGCGACTTTCCCGCCAAGCGCGGCCCCAGCTACCTGAGCGTGCACCTGCGCTTTGGAACGGTCTCGATCCGGGAGCTGGCCGGTGTGGCGCACCGGCTGGCGCTGAGCGGCAATTCAGGGGCCGCCACTTGGCTGGGTGAACTCATCTGGCGCGACTTCTATTTCCAGGTGCTGTGGCACCACCCCGAGGTTGCCGAGGGCAAGAGCTTCCGCCCGGAATACGACAAGATCATCTGGCACAAGGGCAAGCATGCCAATGCGCTCTTCGCCGCCTGGTGCGCCGGTGAAACCGGCTATCCGCTGGTGGACGCCGCCATGGCGCAGATCAACCAGACCGGCTACATGCACAACCGCCTTCGGATGGTGGTGGCCAGCTTTCTCTGCAAGGACCTGGGGCTCGATTGGCGACGCGGCGAGGCGTACTTCGCCACGCATCTGAACGACTTCGAGCTTTCCAGCAACAACGGCGGCTGGCAGTGGGCCAGCTCCAGCGGCTGCGACGCACAGCCGTGGTTTCGCATCTTCAATCCGGTCACGCAAAGCCAGCGCTTCGATCCGGAAGGCAAGTTCATCCGCCGCTACCTGCCGCAACTTGAGGGCTTGCCGGACACGGTGATCCATGCGCCCTGGACCGCATCGCCGGTGGAGCTGGAAGCGGCGGGCCTGGTGCTCGGCCGTGACTACCCGGAGCCGATCGTTGACCATGCCCAGGCGCGCGAGCAGACGCTGCAGCGCTACGCGGTCGTGAAGGATCTCAAAGCAGAAACCTCGACGCCCAGGAAAAAGCCCGCGCGGCACGCCCATTAGGAGGGCGGCCGGCGCGGGCCGTAGCCGTGCCGAGCGGGATGCGGTCAGGCCTCGATGGGCTCCGTCTCGGCGGCTGTGTAGTTGCGCACTAGGCGAAGCAGTTCCTCTTCGGAATACGGCTTGCCCAGGTAGTGGTTGACGCCCAGTTGCGTCGCATGGTCGCGATGCTTCTCGGCGATGCGGGAGGTGATCATGATGATCGGCAAATCACCCAATGCTTCGTCCGCGCGGATGTTGCGTGCCAGGTCGAAGCCGTCCATGCGCGGCATCTCGATGTCCGACAGCACCAGCGACGGGCGCTCCTGCTGCAGGCGTTCGAGGGCCTGCAGGCCATCGGCCGCCAGAGCCACGCGATAGCCCTCGCGCTGCAACAGACGCTGCGTCACGCGGCGCACGGTGATCGAATCGTCCACCACCAGGATCAACGGCACCGCAGGCGCCGCGCGCGGCAACACGACCGGCGCTGCGGGCACCACGGGTGCGAGCTCGGCATCGGACCTGGCGTCGGCGACCGGCTGCTCCTTGCCGGCGAGTTTCGCCCCCGCCTCCTGAAGGCGCCGGGCCGAATCGCCATGGACAGCGGCCAGGGCGACGGGGTTGTAGATGAGCGCCACCGCACCGGAGGCCAGCACCGAGATGCCGGCCATACCCGGCAGCCGAGACAGCTGCGGCCCCAGGTTCTTGACCACGACTTCCTGGTTGCCCAGCACTTCGTCGACGTGCAGAGCCACGCGTTGTGCCGCGCTGCGCACGATCACCACGGTGTTGGCCTTGCCCGCTGCGCGCTCGCTGCGCGCCGAGGACTGGAGCAAGGCGCCAGCCCAGAAGAAAGGCACCTGCTCGCCGCCGAAGCTGTAGTGGCCGCTGGCGTAGGCGGCATCCAGATCGGCCGCGCCGGTGCGCTGCACCAGTTCGACCAGGTTGGAAGGCACGCCCACGGACGTTTCGCCCGCACGCATCATGACCACGTGCGTGACGGCAGTCGTCAGCGGCAGCACCAGGTTGAACACGGTGCCTTGCCCTGGCGTGCTCTGCGTCTCGATGCGGCCACCCAGGGCAGTCACATCCGCGCGAACCACATCCATGCCGATGCCGCGGCCGGCCAGTTCCGACACCTGCTCGGCGGTGGAGAAGCCCGGCTGGAAGATCAGCTCTGCCGCCTGCTCCGCCGTCACCGGCTGGCCGTGCGGGACCAGGCCCAGGGCCTGAGCGCGCTCGGCGATGCGCTGCTGGTTCAGGCCGGCGCCGTCGTCACGGAAAGTGACGGACACGTCGTTGCCGGCGTGATGCAGGTCGATCACGATCAGGCCCACCGGATCCTTGCCGGCGGCGGTGCGAACGCTCGCGTCCTCGATGCCGTGGGCAACGCAATTGCGCAGCAGGTGCTCGAAAGCGGCGGTCATCCGCTCCAGCACGCCGCGGTCCATCTCGATGGAGCCACCGGTGATGTCCAGGCGCACCTGCTTGCCGGTGTCCTTGGACGCCTGGCGCACCACGCGATAGAGACGCTCTGCGATGCCCTCGAACTCCACCATGCGCGTGCGCAGCAAGCCGCGCTGCAGTTCGCGCGTCTGGCGCGCCTGGGCGCTCAGGTCGTCTTCGGTCGCCTGCACCGTCTTTTGCAGCGCGCGCTGGACGGTCGCCACGTCGTTCACCGACTCGGCCATCATCCGCGTCAGTTCCTGCACGCGGGTGAATCGGTCGAACTCCAGCGGGTCGAACGACTGCTGCGAATCCTTGGCCTGCTGCAGACGCGACTGCATCTGGCTTTCGGCCTGAACTTCGATGTCGCGCAATTGCTGGCGCAAGCGATCCAGGTTGCCGGTGAGGTCGGTCAGCGACGAGCGCAGTTGGCCAAGTTCGGCCTCCAGGCGCGAACGGGTGATGATGACCTCGCCGGCCTGGGCCAGCAGGCGGTCGAGCAAGTGGGTGCGAATGCGCACCACCTGGCCGGAGGAGGTACGCAGCGGTGCAAGCGGCGCATGCGCGGGCTGCGGCAGCAGCGTTGCGGCACGAACAGGCGCCGGCGCAGGGTCAGACGCAGCGGACGGCTCGGCGACCGACTTCGGTGCCTCGTCGCCGATGTCTTCCTGAGGATCGTTGGCCGCATCGTCAGCCACCGGTGCAGGCATCGACACGCTCGGCACGGCCGTCGTCGCCGCGACGGCGCGCTGCGCCAGCACGGCCTGCGCGTCGCCGTCGGCTTGGCGGAGACGGTCGAAGGCAGCCTCCAGCGTGTCGAAGCGCCCGAACAGGGCCTCGATGGATTCGCGCGGCACCGACTCGTTGCCGAGTTCCTCGATCGCCGACTCCATGCGGTGAGCACGCTCGCCCAGGCGCATGGCGCCGGCCAGGCGGGCGCTGCCCTTGAGCGTGTGCAATGCGCGCAGCACGATGTTGCGCTGCGAGTGATCGGAGGGCGTGGCCGCCCAGGCACGCAATGCCGTGGAAAGCTGGGGCAGCAGCTCGGTGGCCTCTTCCTCGAAGATCGGGAACAGGTCGGCGTCGACGGCATCCTCGACGTCGACGGCCTCGTCGGAATCTTCCAGCGAAACGTCTGCGCCCACCGGGATCTGCGGCGCCAGCGCCGTTGGCACATGCGCCACGATGTCGAGGGTTTCCAGCGGCAATACCGTGGGCACCAGCGCAGGCGCCGTCGCCAACGCCCGCAGGCTGTTCATCGTCTCAGGTGCCGGCTGCTTGAGCGCGCCGGCGGCGAACTGGTGCAACAGCCGGCGCAGTTCTTCCGCAGCGACCACCAGCACGGCACCTTGTTCCGCGGTACCGCCACCTTGCATCTGCAGATGCGCAAGCGCGGACTCGAACAGGCGCGCCATCTCGGACAGGCCCTGGAAGCCGACCGTGGCCGAACTGCCCGCCAGCGAGTGCGCCATGGCGATGGTCGAATCCTGGATCGTCGCGTGCGGCTCCATGGCCCACTCGCCCACTTCCGTGGCGAGCTGGCGCGACCACTCGTCGGCCTCGTTCAGATAGACGTTGTAGAGCGCAATGCCGATGCGCAAGGGGCCAATGACCTTGACTGATTCGTCGGTTGAAGGCTCCGTCGGGGTCGCTTCGGCCGGCGCAGCATGTTCGAGCACAGGCTCAGCCTCGAATTCGGGCTCGGCGGCTTCCTGGCTCTTTTGTGCGTGGAAGACGAAATCGGCTGGGGCGGCCCAATGGGCGGGCAGTTCGTCGTCGGCCTTGCGCGCGGGCGGCGGTGCGCTCGGCAGGTCGAACGGATCGGCCAGCGCGGTCGGCGCAAACAGCGCATCGGCCGAATCACCGCCGAGCAAGTCGATCGACAAGCCATCCATTTCCAGCGAGACCGGACCGGCCTGCCCTTCGGCTGCCTTGGGCTCGTCGTCCATGAAGTCGGTGGCGGCGAAATCCAGCGTGTGGAGTTCCTCGGCCGTGGGCAAGTCGGTGGCCTCCAGCGCTTCCGCTGCTTCGGGCTGCTCGGCAGCTTGCGTCGGCTCGACCGGCTCCGACTCGGCTTCTGGCGCCGACTCGAACTGCAGGAGTTCATCGGCAGCCGGTACCGCGGGCGGCTCGACGTCGAGCTTGAAATCGAAATCGAGTGCAGCCGCTTCGGCTTGCGGCTCGGCGACGGGCGACACGGACTCGACCGGTGCTGCGCTCAGGTCGAATTCAGCGAAGGGCTCACTGGCCGCCTGCGCAGGTGTGTCGAGCGACAGATCCGGCAGGTCTGGCAGCACGGGCAGTTGCGGCAAAGCGTGCAACTGCGGCAGATCGAAGGCAGCGTCCGCCTCGGGCTTCGTTTGGGGCGCCGCAGGCGCTTCGTCATCTGCAGCGATCTGACGCGCGGCGGCAGCCAGCACGCTCGGCGCGACGGCGGGCGCCGGCGCGGCAATGGTGATCTGCCCGCTGGCGAGCGATTGCGCCAGATCATTGAAAGGTGCGGCTTGCCAGGAGTGCGGCTCGCCCGATGCGATGGCCTCGACCCACGCGCCGAAATCGCGCAGCGCCGTGCTGGCGCCACCCAGAAGCTCGGGCGTCGCCGGACGCTGGTCGGCCAGCCAGGTGTTGAGCACCTGCTCCATGGCCCAGGCGGCATCGCCGAAGTCGGTCAGGCCAACCATGCGCGAGCTGCCCTTGAGCGTGTGGAACGCACGGCGCAGGATGGTCAGTTCGCCGACATCGGTCGGATCGTGGTCCAGTTCGCCGACAGCGACCAACCCGTTCTCGACCACTTCGCGGGCCTCGTCCAGGAAGATGTTCTGAAGGTCGTCTTCGGCCAGCTCGGTAACGAAGGTCTCGGGCAGAGCTTCCAGCGGGGCCGGGCCGGTGATCTTGGCCTTCCAGCTGTCGGCGGCGCGGCTGAAGTCCTCGAGCGGGGAAGGCGCCGTGTCGCCCTTCCTCTTCTTGCCTTTGCCAGCCAGTTCGGCCAGCTTGGCGGCGATCTGCTCGTCGACCTGCTCGGGCGTGAGGTCCTGCGGTGCCACGGCCGGCGCAGCAGCGGCGGGCGCGGCTTCGGGCTCGGCCTGGCGCCCCATCAGCGGCTTGAGTTCGCCCGCTGCGGCGTCGAAGACGAACAGGCGCTTGGCCAGTGCCGGCTGATAGGCCAGCATGTCGATCAGGAAGCCGAGCGCGCCCAGGTTGTTGCCCAGCGCATCGAAGGCACCGGGTTCATCGGCGGCATCGGCGCTGGCGGCCAGCTCCTCGACGTTGTCGCGCATGCGCACGACGGTCTGCGAGGCCTGGTCGAGTCCGAGCACTGAAAACACGCCGCGCATCTGCATGAGCGCGGCAGGCACGGTGCGCAGGTGTTCCTTCTCGCCGGGATGGCGGAAGAACTGGTCCATCGACTTCTCGAGCTCGCTCAGGTGCGCGCGCAACTCGTCGACCACGGTGCCCATGGTCTGGCGGTCGCTCACGCGGCGGTAGAGCTCTTCCATCCACGGCTCGAGCGGCTCGGAACGCCCGCCTTCGCGTGCACGTTCGATGCGGCCGGCCAACTGGACGGTGCGGGCGGTGAGTTGCCGGTCGTTCGGATCGAGGTCTTCGAACGCGGCTTCCAGGTAAAGCACCGAGGTGGCCACCTCCATCGCCAGCTCGGTCGATGGGGGGCGGTTGGCGCGTTGCGAGGCGTCGACGGCGTTGTTCAGGGCCTGCGCCATCGGCAGGCTTGGGGGATGGAGCTTTTGCAGCGACTCGGTGAGCTGGCCGATGTTTTCCACCGCCTGACGCAGGCGGCCCATGTCGCCACCCGAGAGCGCCGACCAGCTTTCCTTGGCCGCCTCGATGCGCTTGCGCGCCTGGGCCAACACCGACGGATCGAACCGGCCGAACTGCTCGGTCGTGTAGTCGACCGTGCGCTCGCTCGCGATGCCCCAGGCATCGCGCACGGCGCGCAGCGTCGCCGCTTCGTCGCGTGGGCTGGGCACGGCCTGCGCCACGAAGAAGAGCAGATCCTGCGACAAGCGATCGGAGACGACCTCGTCGCCACGTGCCAGCGTCGTGTATTGCAGCAGCACGCGGGAAGCCGCGCGCTTGACGTAGATGTCCGGCGCCGTGAGCGACAGGCCCAGTGCCTCGAAGAAGGCGGCGGCCAGTGCCCAGAAGCTGCGCACGCGTGGCACGGCGGCACCGCGCGACAGTCCGACGCAGATTTCATGCAGGCGTCGTGCCGCGGCATCGTCGCCCGTCTTGACGACCTTGAGCAACTCGCGGTCGAACTTGGCTCGAACGGCGGGGTCGTAGACCAGCGTCGGCTTCGTCGTGGTCAGCGAGACGTCGACCCAACGCCATGGCAAGGGCCACAGGTCGGCCGGGTGCACGCGTTCGTTGCCGACCAGCTCCAGCACGTCGCGGTATTGGGGAAACAGCGCCACCGGCGAGACCGTCTTGCCGGCCAGCACGGCCTGCAGGAAGTCGGTGACGGCGAAGCTGGCACGGTCGAGCTTGGAGACGGCCGCCTCGGTGCACTGCTGCGGCTCCTGCACGAAGCTTTGCACCGCGAATTCCATCGCGCCCAGCACCAGCGCCGGATGCGGATGGCCCACCATCTGCAAGGCACCCACCGCCTGGTGAAGCTGCTGGCGAACCAGCCGCAGCGGCCCGGCGTCGATGTCTGGCGTGCCGGCCGCATCGCGAGCGAAGCGGCGCAGCGTCTTGGAGGCGCTCTCGAGGGATTTCTGGATCTCTCCGAGCACCCAGGCCAACGGGCCGAGGTCTTCAGCGTCACCCGGCGCGCTGAGCGGGGCCTGGGCGTTTGCGGGGGCGTGGATCGACACGTTGGTCAGCTCGTCGTTCAGGCAATCTTGAAGCGTGCCACCGACTGGCGCAGCTCGTCGGCCATGAGGGACAGTTCGCGCACCTGCTGTGCCGTGGTGCGGGTGCCCTCACCCGTCTGCTCGGTCACGGCAAAGATGTGCTGGATGTTGGCCGCCACCACGTTGGCCGACTTGGCTTCGCGGGAGGCGGACTGGGAGATCTGCTCGATCAGTTCTGCAAGGCGGCGGGACACGCGGTCGATCTCCGAAAGTGCGGTACCCGCATTGTCGGAGAGCTTGGCGCCTTCGACCACACCCTGCGTGGAACGCTCCATGGCGCCCACGGCATCTTGCGTATCGGTCTGAATCGCCTTCACCAGCGCCGCGATCTGGCGCGTGGCGTCTGCCGAGCGTTCGGCCAGTCGCTGCACTTCCTCGGCCACCACCGAGAAGCCGCGGCCGGCTTCGCCAGCGGAGGCGGCCTGAATGGCGGCGTTCAGAGCCAGCACGTTCGTCTGTTCGGTAATGTCCGAGATCAGTTCGGTGATTTCGCCGATCTCCTGCGAAGACTCGCCCAGGCGCTTGATGCGCTTGGAGGTTTCCTGGATCTGGTCGCGGATCGAGTTCATGCCGCCGATGGCGTTCTGCACGGCCTGCAGACCCGACGATGCAGCCTCCAGCGATTGGCGAGCCACCGTGGCGGATTCCTGCGCCTGGGCGGACACGTTGTTGATGCGCTCGGCCATCGTCAGCACGGACTGGCCGGTGTCGCGGATTTCGCGCAGCTGCTCGGTCGAGGCCGCCAGCAGTTCGGTCGAGGTGTTTTCCACCTGCGCCGTGGTCGAAGCCACCCGGGTTGCCGTGTTCTGCACGTTGCCCACCAGCAGACGCAGTTCTTCCACCGTGTAGTTCACCGAGTCGGCGATGGCGCCGGTGATGTCCTCGGTCACGGTGGCTTCCTGCGTCAGATCGCCTTCGGCCACTGCCTGCAGTTCGTTCATCAGTCGAAGAATGGCGGCCTGGTTGGCCACGTTCACGCGCGTCACTTCTTCGTGGGCGCGGTCGGATTCGACGCGGTCGCGTTCGGCCGATGAGGCGCGCTCGCGACCTTCCTTCACCTGTGCGTAGGCAATGGCGCCGGCCAGGCCGAGGGCCACCAACGAGAGCACGATGAGGGCCAGCACGGTACCGGCACCCAGGCCGGCTTCGTCGGAGAGCTTGTCCTGCAGCCCGCCCAGCGCGATGCGCAGCGGCTCGCTGTCGGCCAGGATCGAGGCCTGAGCCTCACGGGCGGTGACCAGGCCCTGCAGGTTGCCCAGAATGGCGCCTGCCTGGGTCCGCGTCTGCTCATAGGCCTTCAGGATGGCTTCGAGTTGCTGGCGGGTCTGGCGATCGGTCGTGGCCGGCAGACGTTGCTGCGCGTTGCCGTCGAGCAGGCCGCGTGCCACGTCCTGGAAGGTGTTGAGGTCCTTGCCGAGCAGGAACACGGCGTCCGGGCTCACGCCTTCGACCGTCAGGAATTCGTTGGCGGACTTGCCGATGCGCTGCGTCAGCATGACCAACTGGCCAGCGGCGGAGATTTCGGCCACCGAGGCGTTCTGCTGTGCCTTCAAGGCAGCGACGGTTTCGGTCATTTCCAGCAGGTCGGACGACTGCCGGTTGATGTCGCGCAGAGCGGCGCCCACCTGCGTCAGGATCTTCTGCTGCCCGAGCACGGCCTTGGCGCTTGCATCGGCGCGATCGACCAGCGGCATGATCTTGTCGAGGTCCGGCGACAGCTTGGTGTCGACCGCGGTCAGGTTCAAGGCGTCGTCGCCGCTGGCCAGACCATGCACGCGTTGCGACATGGAGCCGGCGCTGTCCTTCACTTCGGCGAAGGCCTTGACGTCACCCACGAGGGCCTGCGAGACCGACTTGGCCAGACGCTGCGACTGCATCAGCGCCTGACCGGTCGCGCCCACCTGCTGGGCGACGCGGTCCGAGTGCACGATGGCCCAACCAGCGATGATGAGCAGCACCGCCACGACGGCGACCAGCGCCATGAACAGGAAACGCTGCTGGCGCTGCAAGTCGGTGCGCTCCGGCGGCGCGGGCGTAGCGGGGTCCGCCGAGACGGCCGCCGCAGGCTCTGTCGACTCGGCCATGCCCGGCACCGATTCGTTGGCGGCCGAGACGCTGGCGTCGCGCTGGAGCAGCACGGTCTTCTCATCGAAGTCCTGCACCGTCTCCACGTTGTCCGAAGGCACGGCGCCCTGGTCCCCACTGCTGTCGCGAGCGGGCAGAAGATTCTTGAACTTGTCGGCGATCGAGCTCACGGCCGCTCCTTCGTTGAAATGTGCAAATGCGCCCGTTCAGGCGCCGATGCTGAGAAATTGAGGTTGCTGGGAAAGCGCCTGCAGGTTGATCTCCTGCCACTGAACGCCGCTGTCGTCGGTGAACACATGACCCATCCACACCGGGGCATCGTCGGCGGCCGCCTTGGCCTCGACGAACGATTCCGCGCCGCGCAAGCCGACCAGGCGGTCGATCAGCAAGGCGCAATTGACTTCAAGCAGTTCGTTGAGCGCGACCAGGCGCGATTGGGCGCGCACGGCCTCGGGCACCTGCTGCGGCTGGCCACCATCGGCAAAGCTGGCCAGCTCGACCACCCCGTAGAGCTCTCCACGAAGGTTCGAAACGCCCAGGAACCACGGCGCGGTATAGGGCACCGGCTGCGGCGTCGTCCATGGAAAGATCTCGCCTGCATGCCCGAGCGGGAACAGGTACTTGCCATCGCCCGCCTCCACGGCCAGCCAGGACGCCGAAACGCCGGCGCTGCGTGCTGCCTGCAAGCGACTGGCCAGGCGGGCCTGGAAGGCTCTGAGTGCGTCGCGATTGGCCATGGCTTGTGCGCTTGCCCGGGTTGGTTCAGCTGAGGGCGCTGATCTTGGCGATCAGCTCGGCCGGATTCACCGGCTTGACGATGTAGTCGCGAGCACCTTGGCGCATTCCCCACACGCGATCGGTTTCCTGGTTCTTGCTCGTGCACAGGATGATCGGCACGTTGGCGTACTGCGGATCACGGGCAATGGCGCGCGTGAGCTGGAAGCCGTTCTGGCCCGGCATGACCACGTCCATCAGGATCAGGTCGGGGCGCTCTTCGCGCAGCCGGCGCATGGCGTCATCGGCGTTTTCGGCCGTCTGCACCTTGAAACCGTTCTTCTGCAGCAGGTCGCTGAGAAACACCAGTTCCGTCTTCGAATCGTCGACGACGAGGACTTTCTGAATAGGCATTTAGTGTGCTTCCGCTTGGGCAACGCCAAACTGCTCCACAGCCTGGAGCAGTTGGTCTTTGGTAAAGGGTTTGGTGAGGTACTGCTGCGAGCCGACCATGCGGCCGCGAGCCTTGTCGAACACGCCGTCCTTGGAGGACAGCATCACGACGGGAACCCCGGAGAAATGCGCGTTGCGCTTGATGATGGCGCAGGTCTGATAGCCATCGAGGCGCGGCATCAGGATGTCGCAGAAGATCAGATCCGGCTTGTGGTCATTGACCTTGGACAGGGCATCGAACCCATCTTCGGCCAGCAATACCTCGTGGCCGCCCTGCTTGAGAAAGATCTCGGCGCTGCGGCGAATGGTGTTGCTGTCGTCGATGACGAGCACCTTGTAGCCGGTTCCGTTGGTGCTCATGGCACGCTCCTCAAACTTTCAGTTCGATGTCAGCAACCTTCAAAAGAAGATCGCCGGAAGCGTGGCCCTATGCCATGCTTCAGATTTCGACCATTTCAAAGTCTTCCTTGCGAGCGCCACACTCGGGACAAGTCCAGTTCATCGGCACTTCGGCCCAGGCAGTGCCGGCCGCAATACCATCTTCTGGAACTCCGACGGCCTCGTCGTAGATCCACCCGCAAATAAGACACATCCAAGTCTTGTTGTTCATCGCAGCTTACGGTCCCTGTTCATAGAATGCAACGATTGTATCGAGACGTCACCAGCAAACTTGTGATTTGCGTCTCACATCTGCCACCATCCCGGCGAGGCGTTACAGGCGCATGAAAACTTCCCTACTACCCACCGGAGACGCTGGCGTCCCCGACGATCTTAGCGGGGGCGGGCAAGCCCCCGAAAACGACGACGAGGAAGCTCGCGAGCAGTCTCAGGCCGTGCCTCCGAGCGTGCTGGTATTCAACGCGAGCGACCCGAGCGGCGCAGGCGGATTGGCCGGCGACACGCTGGCGATCGCCTCGGTCGGCGCGCATGTGCTGCCGGTGGTGACCGGCACCTATGTGCGCGACAGCGCCGAGATCTTCGACTTCTTCGCCTTCGACGAAGACGCGGTGGCCGAACAGTCGCGCGCCATCCTCGAGGACGTGCCGGTGCAACTGATCAAGGTCGGCTTCGCGGGCACGCCCGAAAACCTGGCGCAGATTGCCGAGACCACGAGCGACTACCCCGACGTGCCCGTGGTGGCCTACATGCCCAACCTGTCGTGGTGGGAAGAGAACCAGATCGAAGGCTATCTGGACGCCTTCCGCGAACTGATCCTGCCGCAGACCACGGTGCTGGTGGGCAACCACAGCACGCTGTGGCGCTGGTTGTTGCCCGACTGGAATGGCGAGCGCCCACCCAGCGCTCGCGATGTGGCGATGGCCGCCGGAGAACTCGGCGTGCCCTACACGCTGGTGACCGGCCTCATGCTGCCCGAGCAGTACATCGACAACGTGCTGGCCTCGCCGCAGGCCGTGCTGGCGAGCGAGAAGTACGAGCGACTCGAAGCCGTATTCGCAGGAGCCGGAGATACGCTCTCGGCAGCGCTGGCAGCCTTGCTCGCCTGCGGCACCGACCTGGTGTCGGCCACGAGCGAGGCACTGAGCTACATGGACCGCTGCCTTGACGCGGGCTTCCGCCCCGGCATGGGGCATGTGCTGCCCGATCGACTGTTCTGGGCACAAGCCGATGCCGAAGAAAACGGCGACGCCCCCCAGGATCCCGCGGAGGGACTCAGCGACTTCGCCCTGCCCCCGCACGAAACCCGACACTGAATCCCCGATGAGCCAACCCGACACCAACGACACCCTCTTCGAGCGCGCCCGCGCCGTGATCCCTGGCGGCGTGAACTCGCCCGTGCGCGCCTTCCGCGCCGTCGGCGGCACGCCGCGCTTCATCCGCCGCGCCCAAGGCGCCTACATGTGGGACGCCGCCGAACGCCGCTATATCGACTACATCGGCTCCTGGGGGCCGATGATCCTGGGCCACGGGCATCCGGCCGTGGTCGAGGCGGTGCAGAGCGCCGTGGGCGAAGGCTTTTCCTTCGGCGCACCGACCGAGCGCGAGATCGAACTGGCCGAGGCCATCCTCACGCTGATGCCCTCGATGGAAATGGTGCGCCTCGTCAGTTCAGGCACCGAGGCCGCGATGAGCGCCCTGCGCCTGGCGCGCGGCGCCACCGGCCGCAAGGTCATCGTCAAGTTCGAAGGCTGCTACCACGGCCATGCCGATGCCTTGCTGGTCAAGGCCGGCTCCGGGCTGGCCACCTTCGGCAATCCCACCTCCGCCGGCGTCCCGCCCGAGGTGGTGCAACACACGCTGGTCCTGCGCTACAACGACATCGCGCAACTCGAAGAAGCCTTTGCCACACAGGGACAGGACATCGCCTGCGTGATGATCGAGGCGATCGCCGGCAACATGAACTTCGTTCGCGCATCGCAGGCGTTCGCGCAGCGCTGCCGCGAACTGTGCACCCAGCATGGCGCGCTGCTCGTGTTCGACGAGGTCATGACGGGCTTTCGCGTCGGCTTAACCGGTGCCCAGGGCGTGCTGGGCATCACCCCCGACCTGACAGTGCTGGGCAAGGTGATCGGCGGCGGCATGCCGTTGGCGGCCTTTGGCGGCCCGCGCGACATCATGGAACAACTGGCGCCGCTCGGCCCCGTGTACCAGGCGGGCACGCTGTCCGGCAATCCGGTGGCCACGGCGTGCGGACTGGCCACGCTGCGCGAGATTGCCAAGCCGGGCTTCTATGCCACGCTCGCGGCCAGGACGCGCAAGCTGGTCGCAGGACTGAAATCCGCAGCCGATCAGGAAGGGGTGCCTTTTAGCGTCGACAGCGAAGGTGGCATGTTCGGCTTCTTCCTGCTCGACCAATTGCCGCAGGACTACGGCAGCGTCATGAAGAGTGACGGCGCCCGCTTCAACACCCTCTTCCACGGCTTGCTTGATCGGGGTGTCTACATCGCGCCCGCGCTTTACGAGGCCGGCTTTGTGTCCGCGGCGCACAGCGACGAAGACGTCGCCGCCACGGTCGAGGCGGCGCACGAGGTGTTCAAGGAGTTGGGGCGCGCATGAGGGCGCTGGCCCGCTGGCTCGGGTTGGCAAGCCTTTCGGCACCGTTGACCTGCCTGGCGCAAGCGCCCTTGTCGCAGGTCTGGATCAACCCTGGCTTCTATTCGGTGCACTTCGACCGCAACGCCGGCCTCGAAGATGCGAACTACGGCATTGGCATCGAATGGCCGTTGACCGACATGTTGTCGTTCACGGCCGGCGGATACCGCAACAGCGAGCGCATGACCTCTCACTACGTCGGCATGTACGTCATGCCGCTCGAGTGGAAGGGGTTTCGCTTCGGTGTCGCGGTGGGCGGTTTCGACGGCTACCCGCGCATGAACGACGGGGGCTGGTTTCCTGCCGTGGTTCCCGTCGTGTCCTACGAGCATGGGCGCCTGGGCCTGAACGTGGGTTTCATCCCCGAGTACAAGGACCGGCTGAACGGCGCCATCACGTTCCAGTTGAAGTTCCGGTTCGAAGCGCCGCCGTCGGCAGGCGCCGTCGCTGCGCAGACGTCCCCGTAGGCACTCGCACGACGACAAGGCGGGGCGCCAGGCTCGGCCCGGCGGCCCCTCACGTTCGAGCCGGGCCGAACGGCTTCAGTGCCGGAAGTGCCTGACGCCGGTAAAGACCATCGCCACGCCGCGCTCGTCGGCCGCGTCGATCACTTCCTGGTCGCGCATCGAGCCGCCGGGCTGAATGACGCAGGAAGCGCCATGGTCCACCACCACATCGAGCCCATCGCGGAACGGGAAGAACGCGTCGCTGGCCACCGCAGAGCCGGCAAGCGGCAGCTTGGCATGCTCGGCCTTGATGCTGGCGATACGGGCCGAATCGATGCGGCTCATCTGTCCGGCGCCGACGCCCAGCGTCATGCCGCCCGCGCAGAAGACGATGGCGTTGCTCTTGACGTACTTGGCCACCTTCCAGGCAAACAGCAGGTCCTGCAGTTGCTCTGGCGTCGGCTGCTTCTTCGTCACGACCTTGAGCGCGTCCAGCGTCAGCTCGTGGTTGTCGGCCGTCTGCAGCAGCAGGCCCGAGCCGATGCGCTTGGCATCGACCGCGTTCAAGCCGCGCTCCCAGGCGGTGGCGCCGCCGGGCGGCAGCGCGATCTCGAGGATGCGCACATTCACTTTGCTCTTGAAAACCGCCAGTGCCTCTGGCGTGAAGCCGGGCGCCATCAGCACTTCGACGAACTGCTTGCTCACCGCCTGCGCGGCGGCCTCGTCCACGGGCCGGTTGAAGGCGATGATGCCGCCGAAGGCCGAAGTGGGATCGGTCTTGAAGGCCTTGTCGTAGGCTTGCGCCGCGTCCACGCCCACGGCCACGCCGCACGGGTTGGCATGCTTGACGATCACGCACGCGGGCGTGTCGAAGCTCTTGACGCATTCCCACGCCGCATCCGCGTCGGCGATGTTGTTGTAGGACAGTTCCTTGCCCTGCAATTGCCTGGCGGTCACGAGCGAACCCGGGGCGGGGTACAGATCGCGATAGAACGCGGCCTGCTGGTGCGGGTTCTCGCCGTAGCGCAGGTCCTGCAGCTTCACGAAACGGCCATTGCTCTGCGCCGGGAAGGGCTTGCGCACGGGCGCCGGTTGCGCGGCGCTGGCCTCGAAGTCGATGGAAGACAGGTAGTCGCTGATCGCGCCGTCGTAGTCGGCAATGCGGTTGAAGGCGGCGACCGAGAAGGCGAACTTGGTCTTCTCGTCGATGCGCCCCTGCGACTGCAATGCCGACAGCGCCACCGGGTACTGGCTCGCGTCGGTCAGCACGGCCACGTCCTTCCAGTTCTTGGCTGCGCTGCGCACCATGGCCGGACCGCCGATGTCGATGTTCTCGATGGCGTCTTCCAACGTGCAGCCCGCCTTGGCCACGGTGGCCTCGAACGGGTAGAGGTTGACCACCAGCAGGTCGATCGTCGCGATGCCATGGGTTTCGAGCGCCGACATGTGCGCCGGCAGATCGCGCCGCGCCAGCAGGCCGCCGTGGACCTTGGGGTGCAGCGTCTTCACGCGGCCGTCAAGCATCTCCGGAAAGCCGGTGTGGTCGGCCACCTCGGTCACGGGCAGGCCGGCGTCGGCCAGCAGCTTGGCAGTACCGCCGGTGGACAGTAGCTTCACGCCCAAGGCGTGCAGCCCCTGCGCGAATTCGAGGACTCCGCTCTTGTCGGAAACGGAAATGAGTGCGGTCAGTGCCATGGGATCCTTGCTCGCCAGACGAGCTGCTTATTTCAAAAGGTTGTGTTCGATCAGCTTCTTGCGCAGCGTGTTGCGGTTCAGGCCCAGCCACTGTGCTGCGCGCGACTGGTTGCCTTCGGCGCGGGTCATGACCACGTCGAGCAACGGCTTTTCCACGACATTGACCAGCATGGCGTACATGCCATCCGGCTCGGTGCCTCGCAGGTCGCGGAAATAGCCCTCCAGAGAGCTGCGCACGCAGTCCTCGATTTGCTTCTTGCTCATGCTCTTCTCGTTCGCTTCTTCTTGGTTCTTGGTTGCGGCATCAGGCGGCCGCCTCTTCTGCCTCGATGCCGGCGGCGGCCTGCATCGTCGACGGCTCGGGCATGCGGTCATGCGTCAGCGAGAGCTGGTCGAAGTAGTCGCTCACGGCGCGCCACTGCGCGTCGCAATCCTCGATCCGGTTCATGCTGTCGCGGAAGTCTTCGCTGCCAGGCAAGCCACGCACATACCAGCCGATGTGCTTGCGCGCAGTGCGCACGCCGGTGAATTCGCCATAGAGCCCGTAGTGCTCCTGCAGGTGATCGAGCAGCAGCCGACGCACTTCACCGACCAGCGGCGCCGCACGATGCGTGCCCGTCTCGAGGAAATGCGAAATCTCGCGGAAGATCCACGGCCGCCCCTGCGCGGCGCGCCCGACCATGATGGCGTCGGCACCCGTGGCCTTCAGCACGTCCCTGGCCTTGGCAGGGCTGTCGATGTCGCCGTTGGCCACGACTGGAATGCGCACGGCCGCCTTCACGGCCGCAATGGTGTCGTATTCGGCCTGGCCCTTGTAACCTTGCTCGCGCGTGCGGCCGTGCACCGTCAGCATCTGCACGCCGGCGCTTTCGAAGCGTCCCGCCAGTGCGACGGCGTTGCGATGGTCCTCGCTCCAGCCGGTGCGCATCTTGAGCGTGACGGGCACGTGGTGCGGCAATGCGGCCTGCACCACCGCCTGCACGATCTCCAGGGCCAGCGGCTCGTCGCGCATGAGGGCCGACCCGGCCCACTTGTTGCAGACCTTCTTGGCCGGACAGCCCATGTTGATGTCGATGATCTGAGCGCCACGGTCGATGTTGTAGGCGGCGGCCTCGGCCATCATCGCGGCATCCGTGCCGGCGATCTGAACCGCGATCGGTCCGGCTTCGCCGGTATGGTCGGCGCGGCGCGAGGTCTTCAGCGAGGTCCACAGATCCTTGCGCGAGGTGACCATCTCGCTGACTGCATAACCCGCCCCCAGGCTGCGGCACAACATGCGAAAAGGCCTGTCTGTCACGCCGGCCATCGGCGCCACGAACAAGCGGTTTTCCAGCGGGATGTTGCCGATCTGCAGGTTCATGGAGGAGGGTGTGGCGAGATATCGGCTGCTGAAAAATGAGGCACGATTGTACTGACCTGAACGTGTCGTGCTGAAACGATTTGCACTCCAGCGCCTGGAATGCCGTGGGGCGCCGCGCTTCTTATACTGCCGCGCTAGATGGAATACTGGTTCGACTCCTTGCTGGCATTGCTGGCCCTGCCCAAATTCGGACTCAGTTCGCTGTTCCTGGTTGCCTTTGTTTCAGCCACCTTGCTTCCGGTGGGTTCCGAACCCGCGCTGTTCGGGCTGGTGCAGCTCAATCCGCAGATGCTCTGGCCCGGCATCGCGGTCGCGACCCTGGGCAACACGCTGGGCGGCGTCGTGACCTGGTGGATGGGCTACGGCGCGCACAAGGTCGCCGACAAATACGCCCATTCCAGCCATCACCTGAGGGTGCTGGCCTGGCTGGAAAAGCTGGGACCCAAGGCGTGCCTGCTGTCCTGGCTGCCGATCCTCGGCGATCCGTTGTGCGCCGTGGCCGGCTGGCTGCGCCTGTCGTTCTGGCCTTGCGTGCTTTACATGGCCATCGGCAAGTTTGCGCGCTACCTGACGATGACGCTCGGACTCATGTATGCCTGGCCGCACCTGGGCCTGGGCTGAGCCGTCGGCTCAGGCTGCCGGCGCGGAAGGCCCGCCGCGCTCCAGCGCCCGCCGGTAGGCGGGCCGCGCGTGGATGCGCTCGAGCCAGGCCATCAGGCGTGGACGCGAGCTGTCCAAACCGGCACGCGCACGTGCCGCCTCGACCGGAAAGCTCATCTGGATGTCTGCCGCACTGAACTGTTCCCCGGCGAACCAGGTGCTGCGGCCCAACTCGGATTCCATGTAGTCCAGGTGCGTCTTGAGCTGCGGCTCGATGAGCGCACTGCGCACCTTGCCCGCGATGCCGCGCGCAATGGGCCGCACGAAAAAGGGCATCGGACCCTTCTCCACGCGGTCGAACACCAGCTTGAGCAGCAACGGCGGCATGGCCGAACCCTCGGCGTAATGCATCCAGTAGCGCCAGCGAAGGCGCTCGGGCGAACCCTCCGCGGGCACGAGACGCCCATTGCCGAAGCGTTCGAGCAGCGTCTCGATGATCGCGCCCGATTCCGCCAGCACTGTTCCATCGTCCAGCACGACCACCGGCGACTTGCCCAGCGGATGCACCGCCTTCAACGCGGCCGGCGCGAGCATCGTGGCGGGGTCGCGCTGGTAGCCCACGATCTCGTAGGGCAGACCGAGCTCTTCGAGCAGCCACAGCACGCGCTGGGAACGCGAGTTGTTCAGGTGGTGGACGGTGATCATGGAGGTGGCGGTGTGGTCGCTCAGACGTTGAACAGGAAGTTCATCACGTCGCCATCCTTGACGACGTATTCCTTGCCTTCAGAGCGCATCTTGCCCGCATCCTTGGCGCCCTGCTCGCCCTTGCAGGCGATGAAGTCGTCGAAGGCGATGGTCTGCGCGCGGATGAAGCCGCGCTCGAAGTCACCGTGGATGACGCCGGCTGCCTGCGGTGCGGTGTCGCCGATGTGGATGGTCCAGGCCCGCACTTCCTTCACGCCTGCGGTGAAGTACGTCTGCAGGCCCAGGAGCTTGAAGCCGGCGCGCACGAGGCGGTTCAGGCCCGGCTCCTCCTGGCCGATTTCCTCGAGGAACATCTTCTTGTCCTCGTCGTCCATGTCCGCCATCTCGGCTTCGATCTTGGCGCAGATGGCGACGACCGGCGCGTTCTGCTGGTTGGCGAACTCGGTCAGGCGATCGAGCAGCGGGTTGTTCTCGAAGCCGTCTTCGCTCACGTTGCCCACGAACATGGCGGGCTTGGCCGTGATCAGGCACAGGGGCTTGATCAGCGCCTGGTCTTCTTTCGACAGGCCCAGCGAGCGCACCGGCTTGCCCTGGTCCAGCGCGGCCTGAATCGGACCGAGCACCTTGACCATGGCGGTGGCTTCCTTGTCGTTGCCGCTCTTGGCCTGCTTGGTGTAGCGCGCCACGGCCTTTTCGACCGTGCCCAGGTCGGCCAGGCAAAGCTCGGTCTGGATGACCTCGATGTCGGAGATCGGATCGACCTTGCCGGCCACGTGGATCACGTTGGGGTCTTCGAAGCAGCGCACGACGTTGACGATGGCGTCGGTCTCGCGGATGTGGGCCAGGAACTGGTTGCCCAGGCCTTCGCCCTGGCTCGCGCCCGCCACCAGGCCGGCGATGTCGACGAACTCGACGATGGCCGGGACGATGCGCTCGGGCTTGACGATCTCGGCCAGCTGCGCAAGGCGCGGATCAGGCACTTCGACCACGCCCACATTGGGCTCGATGGTGCAGAAGGGATAGTTTTCCGCCGCGATGCCGGCCTTGGTCAGGGCGTTGAAAAGAGTGGACTTGCCGACGTTGGGCAGGCCAACGATGCCGCATTGCAGGCTCATGGCGCAACTTTCAGGGTTTCTAGGGGAAGCCGGCGATTTTAGGCGGGCCGGCGCAGGCCCTAGTCGAAGCGCAGATTCGCCCCCACCGCCTGTCCCACCTTCAGGTTGCAATCGACGCCCTCGATCACGATGGCGTTCATGCCGAAGGTGATGGCGCCATCGACCCGCGGATCGGCCCGGTAGGTGCGCAGGGTGTCGCCGACTTCCGGGCTGCTGGTGGCGGTGGCCGGGTCGATGTCCGGAATGGGGCAGCGCGAGCATGGCTTGACCGGACGCAGCTGGGCCGCCTGCGCGTCTTCCGTCTGCACATGCAAAGCGTCGACCCGGTCTTCGTCATGGGCCTCCAGACCCGCCAGCACGATGTTGGGTCGGAAGCGCTCGATTCCGACGTTCGCGTGGCCGGCGGCCGACAGGCGCTCGTTCAGGCTGGCGAGCGATCCCTCGCCGACCACCAGCAGCGGAAAGCCGTCGGCGAATTCGGTCGGCGCTTCCACGTCGCCGGTCCACTTGCGGCTGGCCAGCCTGCGCTGATCGGGATCGAAGCGCACCAGCCGAAGCCGCTGCGGCTTTCCGGGTTCGGAAAGGAAGTCGCTGAACCACTGCGCCGCGATGTCGCCCATGTCGTAGGCGGCCACTTCGTCGTCCCATACGCGCACCTTGACGGGCGCCTCGACGCGGTCGAAGGCAATGTGCAGCGCCAGCATGCCGGGGGCGCGCAACACCATCTCGCTGTATTTCAAGGTGGGGCGGATGAGGGCCATGCGCGGCAGCTCGCGCTGGCTGACGAACTCGCCGGTCTCGTCCACCACCATCCAGGCGCGGTCGAATTCCAGGCCGGTCTCGACCAGCAGGCTTTCCTTGAGCTCGACGCCCGCGCAGGACTTGATGGGGTAGACGAATAGCCGCGCAATCGTGGCCTGAAGGTCGAAATCGGCAGGGTTCACAAGAGTCCTCGAACAGTGGGCAAGGATTGTCCATCATCGCCCCGCCGCCCGAATGCAACTCCCTACAATGGCCGAATGGCTCTTCCCCCTGAAGTCTGCATCCGCGGCGCCGGCATTGTTGGCCGGGCGCTGGCATTGCTGTTGGCCGGCGCGCGAGTACGCGTCGCACTGGTCACACCCGAGCAGGATCGCGAGGCGCGGGCGCGCGAGGACATCCGGGCCTACGCCCTCAACGACGCCTCGCGGCGCCTGCTCGAATCGCTTCGCGCCTGGCCGGACGACATGCACGTCACCGCGGTTCGCGAAATGCAGATCCGCGGCGACGCCGACGGCAGCGTGCAGTTCAAGGCCGCCGACCATCATGTCGACGCCCTCGCCTGGATCGCCGACGTGCCCGCCCTGGAGCAGCGCCTGGCCGATGCCGTTCGATTCCAGCCGTTGGTCGATGTGGTGAAAGCCCCGGTCGCCGCCCCGCTCACCATCGTCTGCGAAGGCCGGGCCAGTGCCACACGCGAAGCGCTGGGCGTGAACTACGAAGTCACGCGTTATCCGCAGCAGGCCATCGCGGCGCGCTTCACGGCCGAGCAGCCGCACGGCGAAGTGGCCCGACAGTGGTTCAACCATCGCGGCGAAGTGCTGGCCCTGTTGCCGCTGGGCGGAACAGGCGGCCACGAAGTGGCCCTCGTCTGGTCGGTTGAGCTGGCCCACGCGGCGCGCCTCATGGCCCTGGACGAGACGGCCTTTGCCACCGAAGTCGCCGAAGGCAGCGGCAATGCGCTGGGCGCGCTGACCCCCATCGGCGAGCGGGCCGCATGGCCCCTTCAACGAGCCATTGCCGATCGCTGGACGGGCCACATGCCCGATGACGAACGAGACAGCTGGGCGTTGGCCGGCGATGCCGCCCACACCGTGCACCCGTTGGCGGGCCAGGGCCTCAACCTCGGCCTGGCGGATGCCCGGGCCTTGGCCGACGTCATTGCAACCCGCGAACATTGGCGCAGCGTGGGCGATCTGCGCCTGCTGCGCCGCTACGAGCGCGCGCGCCGCGGCGAGGTGATGGCGATGAGCCTGGCGACGGACGGCCTGCAGCAGCTCTTCGCACATGGTGCCGAGCCATTGCCGCGACTTCGCAACCTGGGCATGACCGGCTTCAACCGGACGCGGCTGCTCAAGTCATGGGTGGCTCGCCAGGCGATGGGCCTGCCGACCGCCGCCCCCCGATTCGAATTTCCCCGACTTCCCGTTCTCTGAGAAACATCATGAAACCCTCCCGCCTGCTGGCTGCCGCACTGGCCTGCGCCGCCGCCTGTATCGCTGTGTCTGCCGTCGCGGGCGAAGCCGAGATCCGCAAGAACCTCGGTGAACGCTTCCCGCAGTTCCAGAAGATCGACGAAGTGCGCAAGACGCCGATCGACGGCCTGTTCGAAGTCCGCGTCGGCTCCGACATCTTCTACGTGGATGCGCAGGGCAACTACCTCATGCAGGGCGAGATGATCGACATCAAGGCCCGCCGCAACCTCACGCAGGAACGCGTGGACAAGCTCAACGAAGTGGCCTTCGACAAGCTGCCGCTGCAAGACGCCTTCAAGATCGTGCGCGGCAACGGGCAGCGCAAGCTGGCGGTGTTCGAAGACCCCAACTGCGGCTACTGCAAGCACTTCGAGAAGGACCTGCAGAAGGTGGACAACGTGACCGTCTACCTGTTCCTGTATCCGGTCCTGGGGCCGGACTCGCACACCAAGTCGCGCGACATCTGGTGCAGCAAGGACAAGGGCAAGGCCTGGAACGACTGGATGCTGACGCAAGCCAAGCCGACCACGGCGCCCGCGAGCTGCAATGCCGACGTGCTCGCGCGCAACGTTGCCTTCGGGCGCAAGTACAACATCAGCGGAACGCCGACGCTGATCTTCGCCGACGGTTCGCGCATTCCCGGCGCGGTGCCCGCCGAGCAGGTCGAGCAGAAACTGGCGGCCATCAAGAACTGATGGCATCCCACAGAGCACCCATCGCCTATCGCGTGGCGTGTGCCGACCGGCACGCCCACCTTTTCGAAGTCCAGCTGCAGATCGAGAATCCGGCCGCATCGCAGCGCGTGTCGCTGCCGGCGTGGATTCCGGGCAGCTACCTGATCCGCGAGTTCGCGAAGGACCTGCAGGGGCTGCAGGCGAAGCAGGGACGGCGATCGCTCGCGCTTGCGCACTTGGACAAGGCCACCTGGCAGGTCGAATGCAAGCCCGGGCAGCCGCTGGTCATGACCTGGCAGGTCTGCGCGCACGACAACTCCGTGCGCACCGCCTGGCTCGACGACGCGCGCGGCTTTTTCAACTCCACCAGCCTGTGTCTTCGTGTCGAAGGTCAGACCGACGTCCCCCATGCGCTGGAAGTCGTGGCGCCCACGGCGTCGGCCGGAGAGGCGCGCTGGCAGTGCGCTACCGCGCTCGCGCCGCTCAAGGTCGATCGCCACGGATTCGGCAGCTACCTTGCCGCCGACTATGACGAACTGGCCGACAGCCCGGTCGAGATGGGCGCCTTCTGGAGCGGCAGTTTCGATGCGGGCGGCGTTGCGCACCGCTTCGTGGTGGCCGGTGCAGCGCCCACATTCAACGGCGAAAAGCTGCTGGCGGACACCCAAGCCATCTGCGAGGCGCAGATGCAGCTGTGGCATGGCGATCGCGTCGGGCGCCGCGGTGGATCGAAGCCGCCGCACGACCGCTACGTCTTCATGCTCAACGTGGTCGACGACGGCTACGGCGGACTGGAGCATCGCCACAGCACGGCCCTGATCTGCGCACGCCGCGATCTGCCGCGCATCGGCGAGACGCGACAGACCGAGGGCTACACCACGCTGCTGGGCCTCATCAGCCATGAGTACTTCCACACCTGGAACGTCAAGCGACTGCGACCCGCCGAGTTCGCCGCTTACGACTATGCATCCGAGAACTACACGCGGCTGCTCTGGTTCTTCGAAGGCTTTACGAGCTACTACGACGACCTGGTTCTGCGCCGCTCCAACCGCATCGACGACGCCACCTACCTGCGCCTGATCACCAAGACCATCAACCAGGTGCTGCAGACGCCAGGGCGCGAGGTGCAGTCGGTCGCGCAGGCGAGCTTCGACGCGTGGGTCAAGTACTACCGGCAGGACGAACAGACGCCCAATCTGACGGTGAGCTACTACACCAAGGGTGCCTTGGTGGCGCTGTGCCTGGATCTCACTTTGCGCGCCGAAGGCAAGGGCACGCTCGACGACGTCATGCGACTGCTGTGGACCCGCAGCGATGGCGGACCCATTGCCGAAGCGGATATTGCCGCAGCCTTGGCCGAAGTGGGGCATCGTTCGTTCTCATCCGAGCTCGACCGATGGGTGCACGGCACCGGCGAACTGCCGCTGACCGAACTGCTCATCGCGCACGGTGTGGCGGCCCTCGACGAGCCGGCGCAGCCTGCCCAGCGATTGGGCCTGCGAGTGGCCGAGACCAACGGCGCCGTGCAGGTCAAGGTGGTGCTGCGCGGCGGCGCGGCTGAAAAAGCCGGCTTTGCGGCAGGCGACGAATGGCTGGGTGTCGAGGTCACGGGCAACCGCGGTCGCCCCGCGCAAGCCTGGCGCATTGCCAAGCTCGAAGACCTGGCCCTGTACCTGGGCCCCGACGCCAAGACGGTCACCGCGATCGTCGCCCGGGACCGGCGCCTTCTGCGACTGCCGCTGCAACTGCCCGCAGGCATCACCACCTGGCGACTGGCGGTACAGGACGCCCGGCGCATGTCGCATTGGCTGGGCGGCGCGGTCAGCGAGCATCCTCCAACCCGTTCACGTTCAAAGAGGCAACCCAGATGAGCTACGAAAACATTCAGGTCCGCACCGAAGGCGGCAAGGTCGGCATCGTCACCCTGCATCGCCCCAAGGCGCTCAATGCGCTCAACGACGCGCTGATGGATGAACTGGGCCAGGCGCTGATGGCCTTTGATGCCGACGAGGCCATCGGCTGCATCATCATCACCGGCAGCGAGAAGGCATTTGCCGCTGGCGCCGACATCTCGGCGATGGCCAAGTACAGCTTTCAGGACGTCTACAAGAAGAACTTCATCAGCCGCAACTGGGAAACCATCCGCCAGGTGCGCAAGCCGGTCATCGCCGCGGTGAGCGGATTCGCCCTGGGTGGCGGCTGCGAGCTGGCGATGATGTGCGACTTCATCATCGCCGCCGACAACGCGAAGTTCGGTCAGCCCGAGATCAAGATCGGCGTGATCCCCGGCGCCGGCGGCACGCAGCGGCTTCCGCTGGCGGTGGGCAAGTCCAAGGCCATGGACATGACCCTGACCGGCCGCATGATGGACGCCCAGGAGGCCGAGCGCGCCGGCCTGGTCAGCCGCGTGGTGCCGGTGGACAAACTGGCCGACGAGGCCTTGGGAGCGGCCCTCGTCATTGCGGGCTATTCGCAGATCTCGGTGATGGCCGCCAAGGAATCGGTCAACCGCGCCTTCGAATCCGGCCTGTCGGACGGCCTGCTGTTCGAGCGCCGCTTGTTCCATTCGCTTTTCGCCACGGCCGACCAGAAGGAAGGCATGGATGCCTTCCTGAACAAGCGCGCACCGGACTTCAAGAACGCCTGAGCTTCGAGCACAGGCGCGGGGCGCTATTTGCGCCCTCGCCCCGAAGGCGCCCTGACCGCCTCGCGCAATGCGGCATGGAGCGCTTCGAGCAAAGCCGGGCTGGGGCGGCTCGTGATGGGCGCAGAAGCGCCTTCCGTCCAGCGAAGCTGACTGCGCCCGACTTCCAGCAATGCCAGTGGCTGGCCCTTGCGCTCCAGCGAAACGCGCCATTGCGGCAACTCTCGCAAGACCTCGCCGCTGGATTCCTGCGCCGCCGCCTCGTTCAGCAGCGCAACAAGGTTGCTGCCTTCCACACGCGGCACGGTCCTGATCTGGCCGGAAACGCTTGCGATGTGCAGTTCGCTCCAGCGCGAGAGTGATGCGTAGGCTGGGGTCGCCTTGGCCGTCGGCTCGGCCGGGGCTTGAGGCGTTGGCGTCGACGACGGCGACGACTGCAATAACGGCGATGACGGCGCCTGCGGCACCGGCCGGGTCGTGGCTGGCGGCATCGGCATCGGCATCGGCATCGGCATCGGCATCGAAGCTGCTGGCGCCGGCGGCACCGCAACCCGCGACTGCGCCTTCGCCAGGTCCTGCATCTGCGAAGGACTCAGGGCTTGGGCTTCTGCTGCGGGTGCCGAGTCGGTGCCTGCCTCCCCGAAGGCGCCCTGCTCGCGCGCGCCGTCCTTGCTGCCGGCATTGGCCGGCGGCGTGGGCATGGACGGGGTGGACGGTATGGATGGCGTGGCAAGGGGCGCCGATGGCGGTGCGGCCGACAGCGGCGGTAAGGGCGCTGCGGGTGCGGCTTTCGGCGCTGCCCCGGACGCTTGAGTGCCAGGTGCGCGCTGCTCGGCGGCTCGCTGCTCGACCACCTTTTTCTCGACCGCCCGCTGCTCGACTGCGCTTTGCCCGGCGGCACTTTGCCCGGCCGCATCGGGCTGAGCCGCGTTGCGATCCGCCGACCCTGGCTCGGTCGACGCTTCTTCTGTGGCCTTCCCGGTCTCCGGCGCTTCATCGCGGTCAAGCCGCTCGCGCGGCGACGATTTCATTTCCGGCGAGGCAACGCGCGGCCAAGACTCGTGATCGGGCCGCGCGTCGGGCACCGGTTCTCCTTGCCAGACCAAGGTGATCAACACGCCCACCACCACCGTGGCCAGGCCCGCCGCCCAGGGCATCGCACTGCGCCCGCGCGCTTCATTGCGGCCGCTGCGCAGCCAGGTACCGATGCGCCACCAGGCCGTCCGTGACCGGCTCGCGGCGATCAGTTCTTCGGCCGCGGCAACGGCGTCGTGCGCATGATCGAGCACCGCCTTGCGAACATGCCAATCCGGCAATTCGGAGCGGTCTGGCGCCTGAGCGAGCGCCTGGGCCATGAATGCATCGTGCAAGTCGGCATCGCCACCGGGGCCCTCGCCGGGGAGCGAATTCAGGTGTGGATCCTTGCTCGTCATGCGCGCGGCCCCAGTGCCTCGAGATAGGTGGCCATGCAGGCGCGCAACTTCTTCAGGCCGTAGCGAAGGCGGCTGCGTACGGTCTCGAATTCGACCTCCTGCATCTGCGCAATGTCTTCCACCGCCACGCCCTCTTCGTTGCGCAGCAGGAAGGCCGCGCGTTGATCGTCCGGCAACTCGTCCAGGCATGCCAGCAGCCGGCGACCGGCCGCACGCCAGAACGCAAGCTCCTCGGCCGACGGATGAGCGGCTTCTGCTCCGTGGCCCGCGCTGCGCGCCCGCCGAAATGCGCGCAAGGCTTCGGCGCCATCGCCGCCTTCTTCATCGTCGTCGCCATGAGCGAGCACGACTTCGCGCCCGCTGACGCGCAGTCGATCCATGGCCAGGTTGTGCGCGATCGTGAAGGCCCACGTTCGCCAGCGCGCGCCCTGGGGCGCGAAGCTTTCGCGTGCGGCGACGATGCGAAACCACGTTTCCTGGAACACCTCGTCCACCTCGGCCGCAAGCCGCACCCCGAGAAGCCGGCGCACGAAGCGGTACAGCGCGCCCTCGTGGCGCCCATAGAGGACATCGAAGGCACGGCTGTCGCCGTCGGCAAAGGCGCGCATCAATGCCTCGTCCGGCATGGCTTCATGCAGTTCGGCAATGGCGGCGTCGGGTTCGAGCATCGTTGGATTTTCACCTGAGCTGATACGGACCAAGGACGAGCTCGGGGTTAGTCCGAGGCGAATTCTTTCGCCCGACGCAACCCGCCTGCAGGGCGACGGCCGTATCAGTGGGCATCGACAACCCCGGAGCCTATCCATGAATCTGCCTTGCCCCCGCCCCCACTCACGCCTCTTGCGTCCATGGATCGCGCTGTTGTGCGTGCCATTGCTCGGTGCCGGCAGCATGGCAACCGCCGACGTGGTCGCGCCCCACGAGACGCGCTGGCCCCAGCCCGCGCGGCAGACGTCCTGGCCGATGGCCGTGCAGACGGCGCCGAATTTCAATGCGCCTTCGGCCACCCATTGCATGCGGCCTGCCCGGATGGTGGAGGTGCCCGGCGGCCAGAGCGCGCCGAGGGCGGTCGATGAAGCCGCGCCACCGGTCGGCATGCCGCGGCGGGATCGCGCAGGAGACGCGCTCTTCGAAAAGGGCGCGAGGCTTGAAAGCCGCAAGGAAATCGCTTCGGGAAGCGCGGCCCCGACGCCGGCTCCGGCCCCGTCGGCCCCGGCCGCGAGCGCCTTTGCAGACGAGCGCGCGCATGGCGCGGACAGCAAGCCAGAACGGCAACGGCAAGAGGAGGTCGTGACGGCCGGCATGGTCGACGACAACGCCAACTTCTCGGACTACCTGCAGTTCCTGCGCAAATACGCGCAGGTGCCGCACCGCGAGCGCAACGTGCGCGAGCGCTACCTGCTCGAAGTGCGTACGCCCGCCGGCATCGCCGTGCCCGACGCCGAAATCGCGCTGCGCGCCGACAATGGCGCGGCCATGTGGGCCCGCACCGACAGCGCCGGTCGCGCCTGGATCCACCCACTCGCATTCGATCCGCAGGGCAGCGCCCGCTATCAGGTGGCCGCGCGAAAGAACGGTCGCGAGGCCACCGCCGTGCTTGCCCGCGGGCAGAAGAGCGCCGTCGAACTGACCCTCGATGCCCCGCCCTCCCCGCCTCGCGCACAGCTCGACCTGGTCTTCCTGGTCGACGCCACCGGCTCGATGGGCGACGAGATCGGCAAGCTGCGCGCCAGTCTGCGCAGCATTGCCGACGAAGTGGCGCGGCTGCCCAGTCGCCCCGACCTGTGCTTCGGCCTGGTCGCCTACCGGGATCGCGGCGATGCCTTCCTGCTGCGCCGTTACGACCTTTCGAACGACCTGGCAGGGTTTCAGTCGGCACTCGATGCGCTGCGTGCCGATGGCGGCGGCGACTACCCCGAGGCCATGAACGAGGCCTTTCACGACACGCTCCACAACATCGACTGGCGCGGCCCGGGCGCCACGCGCCTGGTCGTGCTGCTGGCCGATGCGCCGCCCCACCTGGACTACGGGGGCCCGCAATACGACGAGGACATGATGGCTGCGCTCGGAAAGGGCATCAAGGTGTTCTCCGTAGGGGCGAGCGGCCTGCGTCGGCAGGGGGAATATGTGCAGCGCCAGATCGCCCAGTACACGGGCGGCAGCTTCGTTTTCCTGACGTACCAAGATGCGCGAAACCCCGCCAGCGGACCCGGCCGCGAGACCGTGCACGACGTGCGCAACTATTCGGTGCAGACGCTGGACAAGCTGATCGTGAAGCTGGTGAGCGACGAACTGGCAAAGCTGCCGGCAGGAAACGGTTGAGCGCCAACGTGCACCCAGTTGCGAGCCCCAGAAATTTCTGGGTTATAATTTTGGGCTCGGCTCTTTAGCTCAGTCGGTTAGAGCGATGGAATCATAATCCACAGGTCCGCGGTTCGAGTCCGTGAAGAGCCACCAAACGATAACCCTCGTGGTTACTGGAAAGCCCGCTATCAAAAAGGTAGCGGGCTTTTCTCTTTTCGGCGCTTCTGGCCCAGCGATGTGACGGCGGATGTAAGAGTATTTGTTGGCGCTGGTGGCAAAGCAGCTCCTATCGCGAAGACTGGGAGGCCGTAGGCGTTTACGAGACGCGGCCACGACCCCAGTGCTGTGACAATCTGCTACTGGACAAAGTGAGGCTTTGAATGACGAGTGAGGTATTGATCCTCAATAAGCGAGCAGTCGTTCTTGGAGCGGACAGCGCCGTCACGACATCCGGGGGCGGCGACCACCCCAGGTACTCCAAGACGGCAAACAAGATCTTCGAGTTGACGAAGCTCGGGTCAGTCGCCGCGGCCATCTACGGATCCGCGAGCATTGATCAAGTCCCTTGGGAGATCGTGCTAAAGCTCTTTCGACAGCACCTGAGTACGACTTCCTTTTCCCAGCTCGACGAGTATGCAACCGCACTTGCGGCCTTCCTCGATGGCAACGACGTTCTGTTTCCGGCGCCCCTCCGGGCAGGATGGGTTGAAGATCAATTCGACAACGCCCTTGTCGAGATAACGAAGCACATCGCGAGCAATGCACCGGGACTCGAGGATCTTTCGATCCCGCTTGCGGATCGCAAAAGGCTCTGGAAGGAGCAAGCCGAAGCACTGGAGACCACCCTTGATCGACGCGGCGTCGCAGCGCCCCTCTCTCAGGGGCGATTGGACGAGTTGCTCGCCAACCTAGGCCCATGGGTGCAACGGGCTCAAAACCAGATCAACGCGGAGCCCATTCTGGAGCCAATCGACTCAGCACACATTGCAGCGCTGGGTCACAAATTGCGCTACAACCTTCCGGAAATGGTTCTGCCGGGCAGGTCCGGGATAGCAGTCACGGGATACGGAGACACACAGATTTTCCCTGCCTTCACCCGACTGGAGGTGTTTGGGCATGTTGGCGATGAGCTTTACTTCACCTCGGCCGGCAACTTTGAAGTCACTCATACCAGCATCGCGATGATTCAGCCGTTAGCGCAATCGTCGATGATCGACATGTTCACAGACGGGTTCGGTCAATCGCTGGAACTCATAATTAACGAAAAGAGCAGAAGCGCTATTGCCGACGTGTTCAGCAAACTCGACGCAAAGGGCATCGGAGTTCCCCCGGACTTGAAGCAGGAGATTTCGGCGTCGTGCCATGAATCCTTCACTATGGAATGGAAGAAGGCGAACTGGCAGGAGAACTTCAACCCGCTGGTGGGAGTGCTGCAAAGTTTGAGCGTGGGTGAAATGGCGCACTTGGCCGAGTCACTTCTGGGTTTGCAATCCTTGAAGGAGCGCGTAACCTCTGCGTCTGAGACCGTCGGCGGGCCGATTGATGTGGCGGCGATCACGAAAGGTGAAGGTTTGGTCTGGATTAAGCGGAAACATTACTTTGATCCGGACTTGAACTTGCGATTCGCCGCGAGACTCAACAAATCATTCGACTAATGGAGATCGGTGTGGGGATATTTGATCAGTACCTGTTGTCGAAGAGGTCGAACGTAAATGCCGGCCGTTCGCCGAGGCCTACCCTCGACGGCCGCGCTAAGCTGTACAAGGCATTCGCCGAGGAAAAGAGGGCTGAGGATGCTCGCACGGAGCACAGCCCGCTGGTGGTGTGGGCACGTCGGGTAGAACATGGGAAGAACGCTCCAGAAGTGCACAAGCGACCGGCCAACCTCAAGACCATCGTCGAATAGCAAGAGCTCGCTTCGCCGTCCGTCAAGCAGGCCGCTTGGACCTGTACCTGCTGGCTATGTCCACTCAGCCGATAGAGACTCGGCCTGCCTCAGCACCGCCTCGGTCGCCTCTTCCTGCCGATCTGGCGGATACTTGTATTGACGCGGCAGGGTCCTCACCATGACTCGAATATGGGCCCGAACCGATTCGCGCTTGGCACAGTCCACCGTCACAGACCAATCTTCACGGCTACGATTGCGTTATGGCCGACGCCCTTTTCCGCCGCATCGACCGCCGCCATCCGGCGCCGTGGTACCGCCGACAACTGGACCGCGAGACTGGTGAAGTGAGGTACTACGCAAAGTTGCCACCAGGTTTCGCCTGCGGGGGGTCCGTGGAATCCTATTGGCTTACGCCCACCGAGACCGCAATGCCGAATTGCGCCTATCTGGATGGGGAAATGAGGCCGCATTGAGACCTGCCGGGCAGAACGGATTCAGCGCCTTTTTTCGGCCCAAGGCCAAGTTGGTGCCGTGACAACCTCGCGCGTGCGCGCGTAGTTTTCATCTCAATGTGCGGCTCGCGCGTGTTTGCGCGGGTCATGTCCTCAATCACGCCTGGGTCTAACCTCCCCACCCGGAAATCAAACTCTGCAGGAGAGCGTCAGCAGCCTGGAAGAAGGTCGCGGCTGTGTCCAGCGTTTGGCCTACATGGGCGAAGGTCGGTCCGAAAACGATGCCCGAGTTGTCGCCGTCCTCGATGGTCACGAACTCAAGGCTGCGAAGTGTGGCGTGCCCGGCAGTAAATGAGTAGCCACGAAACGCAAACTGGTACAGGTCATCCATGCCCGCGACGTGTGCGGCCCTCTCTGCTGTCAGGGTTGAAATACCTCCGTCGGGCGCCGCCGCAAGCTGATGCAAGAACTCAGCATTTCTTTCTGAGATTCGCGCCAAGAGTCGCCCATCCCGAACGATGGCGTTCGCCTGAGTACGGCGGTGCCGCTCGTCATTTGCATGCATGCTGGCGAGCAACCCGGGCTCCCTGAACAACGCCCCACTGAAGAATAGGCACTCCGCGCCCGTGCGAATCAAGACCTGCGCTTCTGCGACTAGGCCCCGCTCCACCAAGATGACTGCTCCTTGAAAAGCCGTCATCGCTCTGACCCATAAGGCGATCGTTGCAATGCGTGAGTCATCGAATTCGTCTGGCCAAGCCCAGTCAAAAAACCGAGTCGTCACAGTTTCTGACGCTGCCTTTGCCTGGCTCAGATTCTCGGCGAACTGCATTCGCACCTGAGCAGGAATGGCCTCCGCCTCGAGCGAGAGGTAGCCTCGCAGGGTGGAATCGTTGGGGGCTTCAAGAAACGTTGCCATCATCGCTCGGGTGGGGCTCAGGACTATGAAGCATGCCACGCCTGCGTGGATCGCTCCGGGAGCGTTTTTGAGCCGCGGACGCGGGCCCTGGCAGCGTGTTGATGGCTTCTTTGGACCCTTGTGGGCCTGGTGTACTGGCCGCCAACTCCTGCACGGCTCACACAAGGTTCCGGCCCAGTGAGGACATCTTTGCCTCGCGTGCGCGCGCGTACAACTCGAACCTTGCAGGGCCGCCCCCCGTGCCTACCTCGGCAGTGCGCGTCCTGACGGTTAGCCCAGGGGGGGGCGTGATGCCGCCTTCTCCCACAGCGCGGCGCACGCGCCGAGTGTACGCATCGAACGCCTCGCGGCTTACGCTCAGATCTGTCTCGTCCCACTTGCCCAGCCCCAGCTCGATGCTCTTGGCCTCGATGGTCAAGCGCGAATGGTCCCAGGAGTTCAAGGGCATGCCCGCGGCCGCCTCGATGGCACCGGCTTGGAAGAGCTGGCGCTTCACGATGCCCAGCATTTAGTTGAAACCCTTGGGGGGCGCGGCCTTCATGCACGTGTCGGCGGCGCCCTCGAAGGTATCAAGCGGAACGCCCTTGTCAACGAGCACACGGAAGTTAGGGTGGCCGGAATTGACATCGGCCATGCCCTTGGCACGGAGAGCCGCGGAGATGTGTTCGATGGCGACGTTCTTCTCCTGAGACACCACAGAACACCCGCGGGGTACTACTTGGGGGGGTTAATTTCCTTACACTGGTTCCGTACCCGGAACCGGTTCCGGGTACGGTGCCGGTGTCGGATTCAAGGCGAACTCCCGGCGAAGTCCCTTAGGTGAGCGTGGCAATCCTCAATCTGCCATCGTTGGCCTCCAGGGGCAGCGAGCGAGAACGCGCCCTGCTTTCCGTACTGAGCGAGAGCGAACGGGAATTGCTGCTCGCACTGCTCAAGCGGCTCCATGAGAACCTGCCGGAAGTGGAGTTGGCCACTCAGCGCTACGTTCAGGGCCGACTATCGAACGACGACGGCAAGTAAGGAACAGCCGGGGATCCAATTCATCCGCGCTTGCGCTGCGCCGGCTTGTCGGCCACGTTGCCCCACGTTCCCACGTTGGCGGACTTCAACAGCGGCGAGGCGCTGCCGGTCATGGCCAGTTCTTCCGCAGCGGCAAGAAGATCGGGGCCGAACTTCTGCATGCGCTCCAGCGTCAGGCGCTGGGAAGGTCCGGCCACGATGATCACGCCCGTCGCCGGCTCGCCCGCGCGTCGAACGGGCGCCGCCATCGAACTCATGCCTGGCGCGTACACGTCCTGGATGATGCTGTAGCCGCGCTTGCGATGCTGGTCGAGCACCTTCAGCAATGCCTTGATCGACGTGGGCGCGTTGGGCCCGTAGTTCTTGGGATCGCCCATGCCTTGGTGGCTCACATATTCGATGGCCGTGTCCTCGGGCAACGTCATCAGCCATGCCTGGCCGGCCGCACTGCACGACAGACGCAGGTCGATCCCCATGTCGGGGTCGTAGAGCAGCCCTGACCGTGCCCCCTGGGCTTTGGCGACGAGCGTGAGTCGCTCGCCATCGACGATGGCCAGCCTCACCAGCTCCTCCGTCGTCTGGGCCAACCGCGCGATCACCGGCTGTGCAATGTCCACAACCCCGGATTTACTGAGGAAAGTCAGCCCCATCGAAGCGAGCTTGGTCGTCAATGCGTAGTCGCCGCGCTGTGGCAGCTGCCGCACGTATCCGTACTTGATCAACTCATGCAGGGTTCGGTGGCAACCGCTGCGCAGCTGATTCAGGTCGGTCGAGATCTGAACCAGGCTGGTGCCGTCGGGGTAGTCGATCAGGTACTCCAGTATCGCCAGCGACTTTTCCATTGCTCCGCTCATGCGCGTGCCCCACCTTTGTGATCGTTCATTTTTTGAATGCTATCTGAAACTTGAATGACATTCAATATTCATGCATCATCGCGCTCCGCGGCGCCGGAGGGCTGCCGATTGCATTGCCAGAGAACCGAAGGAGACACATGAACTTCCGCAACCCCGTTCGCCGCGCACTCGTGGCTGCGCTTGGCGCACTGACCGTACTGGGCGCGTCGTCCCTGCACGCCCAGGAGATCAAGGAGCGCAACCTGCGCTTCGCCTTCAGCCTGGCCAAGGAGCATCCCCTGGGCGTCGGTGCCCAGAAGTTCGCGGACGCCGTGGCGCAAAAGAGCGGCGGCAAGATGAAGGTCACGCTGTTCCCCAACGCGGTATTGGGCAGCGATCCGCAGAACCTGTCGGCCGTGCGCGGAGGCACGCTCGACTTCACATCCATGGCCACCGGCCTGGTCGCCTCCATCGACAAGCGTTTCATGGTCTTCGACCTGCCCTTCCTGTTCAACGACGCCAAGGAGGCCTACGCAATCGCCGATGGCCCGGTCGGCAAAGGCTTGCTCGACGACTTGTCGGCACACGGCGTGATCGGCCTGGGCATCTGGGACCTGGGTTTTCGCAACATGACGAACAGCAAGAGGCCGATCACCAAGGCCGAGGACTTGCAGGGTCTCAAGATCCGGGTGATCGCCTCGCCGATCTTCATCGACCTGTTCACCACCCTCGGGGCCAACCCCGTTCCGATGACCTTCGGAGAGGTCTACGGCGCGCTGGAGTCCAAGGCCATCGACGGACAGGACAATCCCGTCGCGGTGATCGAGTCCGCCAAGTTCGCGGAAGTCCAGAAGTACCTCTCGCTGACGCGCCATGTCTACACCGGCATGCCGTTCATGATGAGCAAGAAGACCTGGGACTCCATGTCCGACGCCGAACGCAACGTGATCCGCGCTGCTGCCGAAGAAGCCAAGCAGGAAGAGCGCAAGGTCACCGCAGCCAAGGAAGGCCAGTCGGTGGAAACCTTGAAGAAGAGCATGCAGGTCAACGAAGTCAGTCCGGCCGAGGTCGCACGGCTTCGCGAGAAGGTTCAGCCGGTCACCGACAAGTTCTCCAAGGAAGTGGGCGATGCCACGTTCCAGCAGGTCAGCGCCGAACTGGCGCGCCTGCGCACTGCCAGCAAGTAGGAGTTCGGATGTCGCTTCTGGGCAAGGCCGCACTGGCCATGTGGTGGGACATGGCGCCCGACGCCCGTGCCGACTTCGAGCATTGGCACGCGCACGAGCATTTCCCCGAACGCTTGTCGATCCCGGGGTTCAGGCGCGCCTCGCGCTGGAGCAGCGCGGAAAACGAGGAAGGCGTGTTCGTCATCTACGAACTCGAAGACCACGCTGTGCTTTCGTCTGAGCCATACGCCGCGCGATTGAACGCGCCCTCCGCATGGTCCACGCGCATGATGCCCCTTCACCGCAACATGGTCCGCAGCCAATGTCGCGTTCTTGAAAGCCACGGCGTACTCACATCGCGCCAGGCGCTGACCATTCGCCTGTCACCCGCGCCGGGCCGCGCCGAATCGCTGCGCGCCGCCGTGAGGAGGTTGGGCCAGAAATTGTGGATGCAGCCGGGCATGGCAGGGCTGCACCTGCTTCGGCACGAGACACCTGCGCTCCCGTCGACGACCGAACAGAAGATGCGCGGCCTAGCCGACAAGGTCGCGGACTGGGTGCTCGTCGTCTGCGCCTACGATCCCGCCTCGCTGCAGGCGCTTGGCGAGAACGAACTGAGCGACCGCGCACTGGTCGACATGGGCGCGGCCCAAGGCACAGAACGCCACCGCTACAGCCTGGCCCTGTCCGCCACAGCGTACGAGTTCTCGCCCGCTTCCTCCTGAGCGCGACCTGGGCACAGCGACGGTAGGCCGGCGCGGCATGGCCGCTTGTGCTCCGAACGGAGCGTCTGCATGATGGACCGACGCATGCAACACGACACCGACCCCCACCAGGAAATCCGGGACGCGCTCCGCGCCTTGTGCGCGCAGTTCCCCGATGAATACCACCGCAAGGTCGACGAAGCGCGCCGCTATCCGGAGGAATTCGTCGATGCACTGACCCAGGCCGGCTGGATGGCCGCGCTGATTCCGCAGGAATACGGCGGCTCCGGCCTCGGGCTGACCGAGGCGTCGGTCATCATGGAAGAGATCAACCGCTGCGGCGGCAACTCCGGCGCCTGCCATGGCCAGATGTACAACATGGGCACGCTGCTGCGTCACGGCTCCGCCGAGCAGAAGGACAAATACCTTCCCAGAATCGCCAGCGGCGAATGGCGCCTGCAGTCGATGGGCGTGACCGAACCCACCACCGGCACCGACACCACCCAGATCAAGACGACGGCCGTGAAGAAGGGCGACCGCTATGTCGTCAATGGCCAGAAGGTCTGGATCTCGCGCATCCAGCACAGCGACTTCATGATCCTGCTGGCGCGCACCACGCCGCTGGCCGAGGTCAAGAAGAAGTCGGAGGGCATGTCGATCTTCATGGTCGACCTGCGCGAAGCCATCGGTCATGGCCTGGCGGTACGGCCCATCGCCAACATGGTCAACCACGAGACCAACGAGCTTTTCTTCGAGAACCTGGAGATCCCGGCCGAGAACCTGATCGGAGAGGAAGGCATGGGCTTCAGGTACATCCTCGACGGCCTCAACGCCGAGCGCACCTTGATCGCCGCCGAATGCATCGGCGACGGCTATTGGTTCATCGACCGGGTGACCCGCTACGTGAAGGACCGCACCGTGTTCGGCCGCCCGATCGGCCAGAACCAGGGCGTGCAGTTCCCCATCGCCGAGGCTTTCATCGAGGTGGAGGCCGCCAACCTCATGCGCTGGGAGGCCTGCCGCCGCTTCGATGCCCGCGAGCCTTGCGGCACGCAGGCCAACATGGCCAAGTACCTGGCCGCCAAGGCCAGCTGGGAAGCCGCCAACGCCTGCCTGCAGTTCCACGGCGGCTTCGGGTTCGCCTGCGAATACGACGTGGAACGCAAGTTCCGCGAGACACGGCTCTACCAGGTCGCGCCGATCTCCACCAACCTGATCTTCAGCTACGTGGCCGAACACGTACTCGGGCTGCCACGTTCGTTCTGACACGGCCAAGACGCGAACGGGGCGTGCGATCGCTTGATCCACATCAAACCCCATCGGCAGCGGCGCGGTCCAATCGACGCAACGGCTCGAGCCGGCTGCCACCATGCCCAGCGCCTTCAATTTCGAAGCTTCTCCCTTCGACTGCCTCGATGCCTACGAACGGCAGATCGTGCAAGACGGCGTCGTCATCGCTTACTTCCCCAAGGACCAGGTGATCCTCGATGCCGGTGCCGCGGCGACGCACCTCTATGTGCTTATCAAGGGCTTCGTGCGCCAGGAAAGCGGCGGCGAGACCATCGCCAGCTACGGGCCGGACGACACCTTCGACGGCCGCGGCCTCATGGCGGGCAGGACGAGCAGCCGCTTCGTCGCGACCGAAGAAGTGCTGGCCTACGAGCTTTCGCACGAAGCGGTCAACGCATTGATCGCGCGCAACGCAGCGTTTGGCGCCCTGCTCTTCGCCGACCTTTCCAACAAGCTTGACGCGATCGCCGGACGCCAGGGCCGGCACGAGTTGCAGTCGCTCAACCTGACTCGCGCCGACCAGGCGGGGCTGCGCCCGCCGCACTTCGTCGATGCGGATACCGATGTGCTGTCGGTCGTGCGGCTGTTCCAGGCGCAGCGCACCACCAACGTCATCGTGCGCGACATGACCGCGACGCCGCCTCGCCTGGGCATCTTCACCGCGACGGCATTGCAACGCGCGGTGCTCGAAGGCACGCCATTGGACCGCCTGCCGGTCGGCGCCGTCGCCAACTTCAATCTGGTGTGCGTACGCGCCAGCGACCCGGTCGGCGACGCGCTGACCGTCATGGTGCGCCATGCGGTGCACCGCGTGGTGGTCACGAGCGACGACGATGCGACGCAGATCGTCGGCGTGCTCGAGGCGCTGGACCTCTTCAGCTTCTTGTCCAACCACTCCTACCTCATCAACCGCGAGATCGCCGAAGCGGACGACCTCTCGGGCCTGCGCACGGCGGCCGCCCGCATCGAACCGCTGATCGCGCTGCTGCATCGAGGTGGTACGCGCGTCGGCCAGATCGCGGCGCTGGTGCAGGCGCTCAATGCCAAGTTGTTCGAGCGCGCCTGGGCTTTCATCGCCCCGCCGGATCTGGTGGCCAACAGCTGTCTCATCGTCATGGGCAGCGAAGGCCGGGGCGAGCAACTGCTGCGCACCGACCAGGACAACGGCCTGCTGCTGCGCGACGGGTACGAGCCGCCAGAGCAACTGCAGGCCGTCTGCGACTCGTTCTCGCAGGCGCTGTCGGACTTTGGCTATCCGCCATGCCGCGGCGGCGTCATGCTCTCGAACCCGGCATGGCGAGGCAGCGAACGCGACTTCTCCGACCGCGCCCGCGACTGGCTGTTGCGCGCCGATGGCGACTCGCTGATGTCGCTGGCGATCTTTCTGGATGCGCACGCAGTGTGCGGCGACACCGGCCTGCTGGAAACCGTGCGTGGGCGAATCTTCGCCGCAGCCAACGACAACGACGTCCGCCTCGCCCGTTTCGCCGCCGCCATCGACGCCTTCGCCGAAGACGAGAACTGGTGGAGCCGCCTCTGGGCACCCGGGCCTTCGCTCGCCGGTCGCCTCGATCCCAAGAAGCAAGGCACCTTCCCGATCGTCCACGGCGTGCGCAGCCTGGCGTTGCAGGCCCACGTGCGCGAGACCTCCACCGCCGCGCGGCTCGACGCGCTGGTCGCCGCCGGCCAGATCGACCGTGGCCTGGCCACCGACGTGCTCGAAAGCCTGCACTTCTTCATGCGCCTGAAACTGCAGGCCGGGTTGGAAGAGATCGACCGTGGCCAGGCTGTCAGCGGCAGCGTGGACCTCGCCCGCATGAGCAGCCTCGACCGCGATCTGCTCAAGGACACGCTGGACGTGGTCAAGCGCTTCAGGCGACTGCTGAGAATGCGCTTCCGGCTCGACGCGCTCTGACGGCCTCCCATGCCGGACACAACGCTCGATCACCTGGGCGCGCCGAAAGGCGGCTGGCTCGGGGCGCTCAAGCGGCAGTGGCTGCTCTACCACCTGGGCGATCCGCGCTACCGCTTCATGTGGGACCCGGCGCCGCCGCAGGAATGGGTGTCGATCGATTGCGAGACCACCGGACTGGATCGGCGGCGCGACGAGATCATTGCTATCGGCGCGGTGCGCATCCACGGCAACCGCATCCTCACCAGCGAACGGCTGGAGTTGCTCGTGCGACCCGACAAGCGCCGGGTGTCGGCGGACAGCGTGCGCGTGCACCAGTTGCGCGAGCAGGACCTGGCCGCGGCCATGTCGATCGACGAGGCCCTGCCGAGGCTGCTGCACTTCATCGGCAGCCGCCCGCTGGTGGGCTACTTCCTGGAGTTCGATGTGGCGATGATCGACCGGGCGCTTTTCCCGATGCTGGGCATGGGCCTGCCTCAGCCGCGCATCGAGGTGTCGGCGCTCTACTACGAGTTCAAGGACCGGCAGCGCCCGCCGCTCGAGCGCGGCCGAGATGTCGACCTGCGCTTTGCCACCATGATGCGCGAGTTGGGCCTGCCCTTGCGCGATGCGCACGACGCGGTCAACGACGCGATCATGGCGGCCCTGGCTTTCGTCAAGCTGCGCAACCTGCGCTGAATGCTCAGTGGCCCGAAGCGCCGGCCGCGCCCAGGCCGGTCTCCGAGCGCACCTGCTGCGCTGCGAAGGCGTCGCGTTCCTGCGCGGCGCGGGCGCTGCGGTCGAGCACCGAGAACAGCCAGATGCCCACGAAGCCGATGGTCATCGAGAACAGCGCCGGCGACGTGTACGGGAACCATGCCGAGCCCTTGGGATGGCCGAGCGTGGCCTCCCACACCGAGGGCGACAGCACCGTCAGCGCCACCGACGAAGCCAGACCCAGGAAGCCACCGATCACGGCCCCGCGGGTGGTGCAGTCCTTCCACAGCACCGACATGAACAGCACCGGGAAGTTGGCCGAAGCCGCGACCGCAAAGGCCAGCGACACCATGAAGGCGATGTTCTGCCGCTCGAACGCGATGCCCAGCAGCACCGCCACCATCCCCAGCCCGACCGTGGTGATGCGCGACACGCGCAGCTCCGCCGCACTGTCGGCCTTGCCCTTCTTGACCAGCGTGGCGTAGATGTCGTGCGACACCGCCGAAGCGCCCGACAGCGTCAGCCCGGCCACAACCGCAAGGATCGTCGCAAAGGCCACTGCCGAGATGAAGCCGAAGAACACGTTGCCCCCCACCGCCTTGGCCACCAGCACCGCCGCCATGTTGGCTGCGCCGCCGCCGCCCTTGATGACACCCGTGGCGGTGTTGGCGAACTCGGGGTTGGTCAGCACCAGCGTGATGGCACCGAAGCCGATGATGAAGATGAGCAGATAGAAGTAGCCGATCCAGGTCGTGGCCCAGAACACCGACTTGCGCGCCTGCTTGGCATCGGGCACGGTGAAGAAGCGCATGAGGATGTGCGGCAGCCCGGCGGTGCCGAACATCAACGCCATGCCGAACGAGATGGCCGAGATCGGATCCTTGACGAAGCCGCCCGGCCCCATGATGCCCAGGCCCGCCGCGGCCGCCTCCGACGCGCTCTTGCCGCTGCTGGCCGCGATCTGCGTGCGCACTTCCACCGACTTGGCAAACAGCGCCTCGGGACTGAAGCCGAACTGCGCCAGCACCATGATGGCCATGAACGTCACGCCGGCCAGCAGCAGGACCGCCTTGATGATCTGCACCCAGGTGGTTGCCGTCATGCCGCCGAAGAGCACGTACACCATCATCAGCACGCCCACGATGATCACGGCCAGGATGTAGTCGAGCCCGAAGAGCAGCTTGATCAGCTGCCCCGCACCCACCATCTGCGCGATGAGGTAGAAGGCCACGACGACAAGCGTGCCGGATGCCGCGAAGGCGCGGATCGGGCCGGGCTGGAAGCGATAGCCGGCCACGTCCGCGAAGGTGAACTTGCCCAGGTTGCGAAGCCGCTCGGCCATGAGGAACGTGATGACGGGCCAGCCCACGAGAAAGCCGATCGAATAGATCAGCCCGTCGTAGCCGGTGGCCATCACCGCAGCGGAGATGCCGAGGAACGAAGCGGCCGACATGTAGTCGCCCGCGATCGCCAGGCCATTCTGGAAGCCGGTGATGCCGCCACCGGCGGTGTAGAAGTCCGCGGCCGATCGGGTCCTGGCTGCGGCCCATTTGGTGATGAACAGCGTCGCCACCACGAAGGCCGTGAACATGCCGATGGCGATCCAGTTGGTGGGCTGCTTCTCGGCCTGGCCGAGGTCGCCGCCCGCGGCCAACGCGGCGCCGGCAAGAAGACAGAGCGGCGCAACGGCGACCGCGCGGGACAAGTGGCGGTTCATCGCACGCACTCCTTCAGGATCTCGGCGGTCAGCCGATCGAACTCGCCGTTGGCACGCCGGATGTAGATGGCGGTGATGACGATGGTGAACACGATCACGCCCAGTCCGATCGGAATACCGATGGTGGTCACGCCCGCACCGATGGGCTTGGCCAGGAAGGGCTTGTCGAAGGCAATGAGCGCGACGTAGCCGTAGTACACGACCATCATCAGTGCCGTGAGAAACCAGCCGAAGCGGTTTCGTTTTCGGCGCAGCTCCTGGTACTTGGGATGAGACTGGATCTTGACGACGAGCGGATCACGCATGAATGCCTCCTGGATGGGTCGAGGCGATTCTGGGATGCGGTCGCAGCGCGTGGGCGGCGATGCAAATATTCGTCACATTGCGGTGCATTCACTGCGCAAATGCGCAGCGCGACAGCCGCCCTTCAGCTCCAGCTCACGTCCGCGGCGAACAGGTAGCCCGCGCCGTACACGGTCTTGATGATGGTCGGGTCGTGCGGGTCGCGCTCGATCTTGCGGCGCAGGCGCGAGATGCGCACGTCGATGCTGCGGTCGCTGGGCAGCAAATCGCGCGAGCCGACCAGTTGCTCGCGCGTGAGGATCTGATGGGGCCGCTCGACGAAGCAGCGCAGCACCTGCGTCTCTGCCGTGCCCAGCAGGTGCTCGCTGCCATCGGCGGCGCGCAGGATGTTGGCGGCGCAGTCGATGCGCCAGCCCAGGAAGCTCGCATAGCGCCGCTGTCGGCCGCTCGCCGAACCGGGCACCGCGGCGCGCCGGCGCAGGATGCTGCGCACACGGGCCACCAGCTCGCGCGGCTCGAAGGGCTTGACGACATAGTCGTCTCCGCCCAACTCCAGGCCCATGACGCGGTCGGCCGCATGTCCGCGCCCGGTGAGGATGAGCACGCCCGCGCTCGACAGCGTGGTGATTCTGCGCAACAGGTCCAGGCCGTCCATGTCCGGCAGACCCAGATCGACGATGCACAGGTCGGGTGTTTCGGTCTGCATTCGGCGCAGTGCGGCGGCCCCGGTCTGGAAGCCCTCGCCGTTGAAGCCGAACTCCTTGAGCGTGGCGAGCACCAGGCGGGCGACATCGGGGTCGTCCTCGATGACGAAGATCAATGACGGCGGAGCGCCGTCTTCGCCGGCAGGATGGGGGAAAGGCGTACTCATCGCTGTGTGGCCTCGATGGCTTGCAACAGTTGCGTCGGGGTGAAGGGCTTGACCAGCACCGGCACGCCGGGCACGCGCAGCTCGCCGGGAGCGAAGCCGCTCATCAGCACCACCGCGCGAGCGCGGCCGGCCTCGCGCGCCGCACGTGCAACCTCGCGGCCATCCACCCCGCCGGGCATCATGATGTCCGACAGCAGCAAGGCGATGCCATCGGTGCGCTCCAGCAGACGCAGCGCCTCGGCGCCGTTGTCCGCCTCCAGCACCGAATAGCCGAGCGTCAGCAGGTCGCGCCGCACGACGCGCCGCACCTGCGTGTCGTCGTCCACCAGCAGCGCCAGGCCGCGCTCGCCGGGCGCGCCCGCGTCGGGGCCGGCGAGCGCGGCCTCGGCTTCGTCCGCCATGCCGGCAGGCAGCCACAGCGACACGGTGGTGCCCTGCCCCGGCCGGCTGCGCACGTCGATGGCCCCGCCCGATTGCTTGATGAAGCCGTAGACCATCGCCATGCCCAGCCCGGTTCCGCTGCCCGGCTGCTTGGTGGTGAAGAAGGGTTCGTAGATGTGGGCCAGCGTCTGCGCGTCCATGCCGATGCCGTCGTCCTGGACCTCGATGCGCACGCAAGGCCCCGGCGCCATCTGCAGCGCCTGCGCTGCCGGCTCTTCCAGCACCTGCTGCGTGGCGCTGATCTCGATGCGTCCGCCCGGGCGGACGGCGTCGCGCGCATTGAGCACGAGATTGAGCACCGCCTGCTCGAGCAGGCCCGCGTCGATCCAGGCATGGGCTGGCGCACGCGCACCCACGATGGCCAGGCGCAGGTTCTCCGGCAACGAGCGGCGCACCAGCCTGGCGACGCTGTCGATGAGCGCCGACACCTCCACGCTGGCCGCCTTGAGCGGCTGGCGCCGCGCGAAGCTGAGCAGCCCCTTGACCAGCTCCGCGCCCCGACGCGACGCGTCCAGCGCAGGCTGTACGTACTCCGGAACGGCAGGATCATCCGGCCGCGCCTGTGCCAGCGCCGCCAGGTTGCCGATCACCACGGTCAGGATGTTGTTGAAGTCATGCGCCAGCCCGCCGGTCAGTTGCCCCAGCGCCTCGAGCTTCTGTGCGCGGGCGATCAGTTCCTGCGAGCGCTTCTGCTCGGTGATGTCGAAGGTCAGCTCGAAGAAGCCGGCCACGCTGCCGTCGGCGGCCAGCTCGGGAATGATCGAGGTTCGCACCGCCAGCGTCTGGCCGGCCCGAGTGCTCAGTTCGTACTCGAAGCTCACCGCTTCGCCCGCGCGTGCGCGCAGCACGTAGGGCCGGACGATGGCATACACCGCCTCGCCCAGGAACGCGCGCGCGCTGACCTGGTCGGGCCGTGATGTGTCCACGCCGAACCAGTCGGCATAGCCACGGTTGAGGTACTGGTAGCCGCGCTCGCGGTCGGAATAGGCCACCAGCGCCGGAATCGAATCCATGATGAGGCGCACGCGCTGTTCGCTGCGCTGCAGATCCTGGGTGCGCGCCGCCACGCGGCTTTCGAGCTCGGCGTTCTGCCTGCGGATGATGCCCTCGGCCGCCTGCTGGGCCGTCACGTCGGAATAGAGGGTGACGAATCCATGCCCGGGCACCGGCACGCCACGGATGTGGAGCACACGCCCGTCCGGGCGTGTCCGCTCGATCTCGTGGGGCTCGAAGGCGCGCGCCGCCTGCAGCCGCCGGGCCACCAGGTCGTCGGGGTCGCCGGGTCCGTACTCGCCCCGGTTGGCGTTGTAGCGGATGAAGCTCTCGAAGGGCGCGCCCAGGTAGGCCATGTCCTGGGGAAATTCGAGCAGGCGGCAATAGGCGGCGTTCCAGGCGACCAGCCGCAGCGCGCCGTCGAAGATCGACAGCCCCTGGTCGAGCAGGTCCAGCCCGGCCTGCAGTGTCTGGTAGCGGGCCAACGGGGCTTCGGCAGGCGGCGAAAGATGGTGGCTCAAGACGTCTCCTTGGCTCGGCATCCGTCCGTGCGGCGTTCCGGCACTTGGTTGCACCCCCGCTGCAAACATTCGTCATTTTTGAAGGGGGATGGTGAAAACTTTGTCCGCCATGCTAGGTGCGCCAACCGGAGAGACCATGACGCACATCAATCCCTATGCATGGGGCCTGGACAAGAATTCGGCCAACTTCGTGGCGCTGTCGCCCCTCTCCTTCCTCGAGCGGACGGCGCACGTTCATCCGCAGCGCACCGCGCTGGTCTATGGCCGCCTGCGCCAGAGCTGGGCCGAGACCTATGCGCGCTGCAGGCGCCTGGCCGGCGCGCTGGCGGGCCGCGGCATCGGCGCAGGCGACACGGTCGCCGTGATGCTGCCCAACACGCCCGCCATGTTCGAGGCGCATTTCGGCGTGCCCATGTGCGGCGCGGTGCTCAACACGCTCAACACACGGCTGGACGCCTCCGTCATCGCCTTCATGCTGGCCCACGGCGAGGCGAAGGTGCTGCTGACCGACCGCGAGTTCGCCGGCGTGATCGGTCCTGCGCTGGCGACCTTGGGCGAGCGCCGCCCGCTGGTGATCGAGGTCGTGGACCCATCCGCGCCCGCCGGCCAGCAGCTCGGGGAGATCGACTACGAGCGCTTCCTGGCCGAAGGCGACCCGGACCATGCGTGGCGCCTGCCGGCTGACGAGTGGGACGCCATCGCCCTGAACTACACCTCGGGCACCACGGGCAACCCCAAGGGGGTCGTCACCCATCACCGCGGCGCCTACCTGAACTCGGCGAGCAATGCCATCGCCTGGACCCTTCCCGAAGGCTCGGTCTACCTCTGGACGCTGCCCATGTTCCATTGCAACGGATGGTGCTTTCCGTGGGTGATGGCGCTCACGGCGGGCACGAGCGTGTGCCTGCGTCGTGTGGACCCGGTGCGCATCTACGAGCTCATCCGCGAACACCGCGTGACCCACATGTGCGGCGCGCCGATCGTCTACAGCCTGATGATCAGTGCGCCGCCTGAATTGCGCGCGGGCATCGACCAACCGATCAAAGGGCTGGTCGCGGGCGCCGCGCCGCCGGCAGCAGTCATCGAAGGCTGCGAAGCGGCGGGCATCGAAACGACCCACGTCTACGGCCTGACCGAGGTCTACGGCCCATCGGCCATCTGCGCCAAGCAGCCGGAGTGGTCAGCGCTGCCCGTGGTGGAGCGCGCGCGGCTCAACAGCCGCCAGGGCGTGCCCTACCCGCTGCAGCAAGCGGTGACCGTGCTCGACCCGCTGACCATGCAGCCCGTGCCGGCCGACGGCGAGACCATCGGCGAGATCATGTTCCGCGGCAATGCCGTGATGAAGGGCTACCTCAAGAACCCGAGCGCCACGCAAGAAGCGTTTGCCGGCGGGTGGTTCCACACCGGTGACCTGGGCGTGCTGCATCCGGACGGCTACGTGAAGATCACCGATCGCAGCAAGGACGTGATCATCTCCGGCGGCGAGAACATCTCGTCGATCGAAGTGGAGGATGCGCTGCACCACCATCCGGCGGTGCTCAGTGCCGCCGTGGTCGCCCTGCCCGATGCCAAGTGGGGCGAAGTGCCCTGCGCCTTTGTGGAGTTGAAGGGCGGCAGCATAGTGAGCGAGCCCGAGCTGATCGACTTCTGCCGTCCGCTGCTGGCCCGCTTCAAGTTGCCCAAACAGATCGTGTTCGGCGAACTGCCCAAGACCTCCACCGGAAAGATCCAGAAATACGTCCTGCGCGAGCGCGTTCGCTCGAGCAGCGCCATCGAATGAGTCGCCCACCTTCGAACGTCCCCAAGGAGCCCGCCATGAACCCGACCGAGACCCGCCTCTACCCGCCCAGCGAAACCACCGTGCGCAACGCCCACGTGTCGGGCCGGCCCGCCTACGAAGCCCTGGTGGCCGAAGCCGAGGCCGACCACCAGGCCTACTGGGGTCGCCTTGCACGCGAGTTCGTCAGTTGGAAGAAGCCTTTCACCCGCGTGCTGGACGACAGCGAAGCGCCCTTCTTCAAGTGGTTTGCCGACGGGACGCTCAACGCCTCCTACAACTGCCTGGACCGCAACATCGAGCGCGGGCTCGGGCACAAGACGGCCATCATCTTCGAGGCGGACGACGGCACCGTCACGCACATCACCTACGCCGAACTGCTCGAGCGCGTGTGCCGCACCGCCAACGCACTCAAGAGCCTGGGCTTGAAGAAGGGCGACCGGGTCGTGATCTACCTGCCGATGTCGATCGAGGGCGTGGTGGCGATGCAGGCCTGCGCCCGCATCGGCGCCATCCACTCGGTCGTGTTCGGCGGCTTTTCGGCGCATGCGCTGCGCGACCGCATCGCCGACACCGGCGCGGTCCTGGTGATGACGGCCGACGAACAGATGCGCGGCGGCAAGGCGCTGCCGCTCAAGACCATCGTCGACGAAGCGCTGACCCTGGGCGGCTGCGACAGCGTGCGCCATGTGCTCGTCGCGCGACGCACCGGCGCGCCGGTGCCTTTTGCGGCGCCACGCGATCTCTGGATGGCCGAGCTGGTGGACGCACAGCCCACCACCTGCGAACCCGAATGGGTGGAGGCGGAGCACCCCCTGTTCCTGCTCTACACCTCCGGCTCCACCGGCAAGCCCAAGGGCGTGCAGCACGCCACCGGCGGCTATCTCCTGCATGCCGCCCTCACCTGCTACTGGACCTTCGACCTCAAGCCCGAAGACGTGTTCTGGTGCACCGCCGACATCGGCTGGGTGACCGGCCACACCTACATCGCCTACGGCCCGCTGGCACTGGGCGCCACCGAAGTGATGTTCGAGGGCGTGCCCACCTACCCCGACGCCGGCCGCTTCTGGAAGATGATCCAGGACCACCTGGTCACCGTGTTCTACACCGCGCCCACCGCCATCCGGTCGCTCATCAAGGCGGCCGAGGCCACGCCTTCGGTGCACCCGCGCAACTACGACTTGTCGACACTGCGCATCCTGGGCTCGGTGGGTGAACCGATCAATCCCGCCGCCTGGGAGTGGTACCACGAGCACGTAGGCGGCGGCCGCTGCCCCATCGTCGACACCTTCTGGCAGACCGAGACCGGCGGCCACATGATCACGCCGCTGCCGGGCGTGACCACCCTGGTGCCGGGCTCTTGCACGCTGCCATTTCCCGGCATTGCCGCGGCGGTGGTCGACGAGACCGGCAACGACCTGCCTTGGGGCCAGGGCGGCATCCTGGTGGTGAAGAAACCCTGGCCTTCGATGATTCGCACCATCTGGGGCGATCCGCAGCGCTTCAAGAACAGCTACTACCCCGAGGAGTTTCAGGGGCGCTACTACCTGGCCGGCGACGGCGCCGTGCGCGATGCGCAGACCGGCTACTTCACCATCACCGGCCGCATCGACGATGTGCTCAACGTGAGCGGCCACCGCATGGGCACGATGGAAATCGAATCCGCCCTCGTGGCCTGCACAGAACTCGTGGCCGAGGCCGCCGTGGTTGGCCGGCCCGACGAGACCACCGGCGAAGCGATCTGCGCCTTCGTGGTGCTCAAGCGCCCGCGCCCCACCGGCGAGGAAGCGCAGAAGATCGCGGCGCAACTGCGCGACTGGGTGGCCAAGGAGATCGGCCCCATCGCCAAGCCCAAGGACATCCGCTTTGGCGACAACCTGCCCAAGACGCGAAGCGGCAAGATCATGCGCCGCCTGCTGCGCTCGGTGGCCAAGGGCGAAAAGATCACGCAGGACACTTCGACGCTGGAGAATCCGGCGATCCTGGAGCAGTTGGCGAACAAGAGTTGAGCAAGGCAGGGGCATCCGGCGGACTCGGCCGGCTCTGGCCTGCCCGACATTGAACCGATGCCTCGCCGACGCCGTCGATGACCAGGTCCAAGAATGCGTGGCGCCGCGCCAGTCCAAGTAGGTCCTGGTGATAAGCGAACCAAACGTGCCTGCCAGCGGGGCGGATGCATGCCGTATCGCTCAGTAACGGGAAATTCCTTCAACATGGTTGTGGAATTCGCGGTCTAGCACCTCGAATTCCCTTGGCTAAGGCATCGCGTCGTTCAGCGCTCACAACGGATTTCGGGCGATTTGGAGTACCTTTTGTGCCCGCTTGCGGCCCGTCCGCGCAATCGACTCAAGGACCGATTCCAGTTGCAGCGTTGCCAATATTGGCGACCATGGGCCAAACGAGCACTAAAGCGCGATGCCTATGATGCCGGGCATGGAAGCGGAGACTCACGAATTCGGCGCCGATGGTGCGCGAGCCAGCATTTTGGAAGTTCAGGTGCGCCCACAGACGACACAAGAGCAACGGTCAGAGGTGCTTAGAAAGCTTGGCCGTGTGCTGCCGCGTCTTCAGCAGTATGAGCTACTCACCAAGGACATCCTCGTTTCGCATGAGGCGAGTGGGACGATGTCGAACTGGCAAGAGCGTCGCCAGGCGCGCCTCGGGTGTTTGCTAAGAAATCGCTTGGGCAACTGGTCGAAGTGATGGCGGAGTCATACCTATCGACGGACTCCGAGCGAGAGGAAAGTGCGTACTCCAAGGCCCCCGAGGGCCTGGCCGAAGTCTTGTTCACCTTCCGAGGTGGGCTGCAGCTTGATCCTCAGGGCTACTCAGATACCGTCGCAGCAATGAGGGAGCTCGTGGCACTTCGCAACGACATCGTCCATAACCTGCTCGAGCGCTTCGACCTTTGGTTGCTTGAAGGGTGCTCAGCTGCAGACGCCCATTTAGAGCAGAGCTATGGACTCGTCGACCGCCATATGGACCAGCTCCTAGCATGGGCTCGCGGTATGAACGAAGCCGCCCATGCAACCACCAGCTTCATGGCCACATCCGAGTATCGGGAGGCATTGTTTGCAAAGGAACCCGAGACAGACGGGGCCACGGATCATGCTCTTTCCGAACTCAGCGAGTACTGGTCGGTGGCCGAGCGGCTGAAAGAGGCTGAAGCCTTCCTGGCTGTAGAAGGCTCTGAAGAGGCAATGGCTTTCGTCGCGCGAGTCGATGCAGAGGAGAGCCCGTCGCGCTATCGACGCAAGAGCTGGCGGCAAATCTTGAGCGGCTGCGGCATCTTGGAGATGCAGCGCATTGCGCTTCCGGAGCGTGCGGGGCTCCACACGGTCTTCAGATCTAAGCGCAGAGCGTAGCTGCGCGAACTAGGGCGGTGCACCAGATGCCGACACCTTGGACAGCTAGGCTGTGCGAGGTAGTCTCTTCTCAGATCGGCATGGCGAAACTGCCTCAATGATTGCAAGGCTGACCAGTATCGACCTGCGCGAATGCACCACGAACCAACATTGAGTCCATGGCACAGTCTCACGCACAACTTCTATTCGACCTCCTGTCATTCGTGCGCGATGAGCAACAAGCCGCGAACGAGAAGCTACTGGCGATCTGGAATCAATCACTGCCAGAGAAGCTTGGCAAAGGTATGTCGCAGAGTTTCACGCGGCTGGAGCGAGCCGATGAACCGAACACCTTGTGGGCGTACTTGGGCGATGGCGAATCACGTTTTCGGGAGGGGGATCTCTTGCTTCTGCACGCCGGTGATCCACTGACAACGTCTCTCGGCCGTGGTTTGTCACTTGATGCCGAGGAAGACGATCGATGGCTACTGCGGGGCAATCGTGCAGCCGCGGTGTTGGCAGAGTATGGCGGTGGATGCTGCTATGGGGATCCCGATGGGATGGACTTAACGCCGTACTACGAACGCGCCCTTGAGGACATTAGCACCTCGAGGATCGGACGCGACATTGTTCTGCCGCTCCTTGGCGGCGACCTTGACATCAGTTTCGATGATCGTGACGTTGGCGAAGGAGAGCTGATCGCACTGACCGAGGGATTCAACCAAAAGCAAGCTGAAGCGGTGGGTTTGGCATTAGGGGCCGAGCAGATCGCATGCATCCAAGGGCCTCCGGGTACCGGCAAGACTCGAGTTCTATCACTCATCGCCCGACTTTTGGTTCTACGGGGTGAACGAGTGCTAATGACCTCACACACGCACATGGCAATCAACAATGCCCTCAACAAGATTCACGAGCAGGGCGTACCTACGGTGAAGGTCGGCCGGGACAGTCAGCGGAAGGGATTGGATGAAGCTGTCGCTTGCTATCCGAGCATGGATGCCTGGGAAGGCCGACCGACAAACGGCTATGTTGTTGGTGCCACCCCCTTTGCAACGTGCACTGCGCGACTGGAGAACTATGAGTTCGATACCGTGATCTTCGACGAAGCCAGTCAGATTACAGTTGCGCTCGCACTCATGGCAATGCGCAAGGGCAAGCGCTTCATCTTCATCGGCGATCAGAAACAGCTTCCACCCGTCGTGCTCTCACGGTCCGTCTTGGCGGAAAACGCACCATCGGTCTTTGGGGTGTTGACGTCAAAGGATGCCGACCACACAACCATGCTCGCCGAGACCTATCGGATGAACCACTGGCTCACGGATTGGCCAAGCCGGGCCTACTACGGGGGAAAACTGGTGTCGGCTGGCACAAACAGAGACCGAAGGTTGGTCGTCAACTACGTACCAGCGCGATTGGCCAATGTCTTTGAACCTTCGGAAAGCTCGATCTTCATTCCCACCTTAGACATCACGGCCAAGACGCGCAACTTTCGTGATGCAGAGCTTGTTGTCGAACTGTGCGCTGCGGCCGTCGGAGGCGGTGTACCTATTCATGAGATTGGGGTTGTGACACCGTACCGCTCCCAGGGGCGGGCAGTTCGGAATTTGCTGCGCAGTCACTTTGGAGGTGACTTGGGGAGACAAATAGTGGCCGACACGGTTGAACGGATGCAGGGGCAGGAACGCGAGTTCGTCATTCTTTCGCTAGCCACAGGCGACGAGGCTTTTCTGGGGGCAGTGGCACCATTCTTCTTTCAGCCCGAGCGCCTGAACGTCTCCATTACGAGGCCCAAGTCGAAGCTGATTGTCATTGGCCCTCAGGTCTCGCGTGAGCTGGGCTTGGTGGACAAGAATGTCTTGCCTTGGATCGCACAGTATTGCGACCTGATTTCGCGGTGCTTCAAGGTTGACTTGTCAGCATGACCACATTCATACCTGAGTGGGTCAAAGTTCCTGCCAGGCTTGTTCACGTCAAGCGCATGCTCAGTGTGCTAGACGGCGATTACGTCATCCGACGCCCTCTAACGGCGGATCACCGAATCGTAGATTTCTTCGTTGAACATCGTTCCAAGGGATGGCTCATCGTTGCAGTCGAACAAGCGCCGTTTGGAGAGATCGATCCAGCGCAGTTGTTTGACACGGATGCGAGAACCTTATTCGAACGACGCCTAGCGTCGTTGCAGAAGATGGCCTGCCTCGAGGGACAGCCTGCCGCTTTGGTCAAGGTGCTCGTAATCATGTGGTCGTGCTCCATCGAAGAAGCGCGGGCACTGATGATGCAGTACCTACCTAAGTACGGCACCCGCATTGTTTCGCGAGAGCAGTTCAGCAGCTGGACTGGCAAGATCCTGGAAGCGTCCTTGACTCTTCTATCTGAAGAAGTCAGCGATTCATTCCGAGGTACACACTTCCCGGAGGTAGAAATCCCGGCTGCCTGCACCACTCGACGCTTCTTCAACAGAGACAATCGTGCAAGCCTTAAGCGCCACTTTCTCGATCAAGAACAGGAGTTGGCGTCCAAGCTGGACCTAGAGCTCCCAGGGGACCAGGCTTCGACAGCGCGCGACTTTTCCGTACGCTTGATTAACGGCGTGGCAGGCAGTGGAAAGACATTGATCGCTCTGAATCGCGCGCTTCTCCTTGCGGAGCTCTTCCCGAAGCAAAGGCTGCTTATCCTCATCCACAACACTCCGGTCGTGGCAGATATCAAGGAACGGTTGCATCGTGTCCGGGGTGGGATACCGGAGAGCCTGGAGATCAGCACGTTCTTCAGCTGGACTTGTCAGCAGTGGCGCTACGCGTTTGGCGGTGCGCCAAAGATGCCGGGTGATCCGTATGTTGTGTCATACCTAGTTAAACAGGCACGCTCGAGGTGGCCTGACATCAAGTTGTCGGACGGCCAGCTCATCGCGGAAATGGATTTCATCAACGAGGCCCTAGTACTGGACGAGGCGGCATATCTTGAGGTCAATCGCGCCGGCCGTGGATTCTCGCTCAGGCCTAGGGAGCGCGAGCAAATCTGGTCGCTATATCAAGCAGTCGCTGCATCCCTTCAGGCGTCAGGACTGCGAATGTGGAGCGCGCTGCCGCGGGACATATGTCTGGCCGGCGCTAGCACGGATCGGATTCTTAAGTACGACCATATTCTGATCGATGAGGCACAGTTCTTCGCGCCTTCTTGGTTTCAGGTCGTCAAGCTGTCTACGGCTCCTGACGGACAACTATTTTTGTGCGCGGATCCGAATCAAGGTTTCATGAAGAACCGTTTGAGTTGGAAGAGTGCGGGCCTTGAGGTAGCTGGGCGAACCAGGAAGCTGCAAAAATCCTATCGCACCACAAGAGCAATCCTAGAAGCTGCAAGCGGCGTGCTGGCGAAACTGGGAAGTGGCAACGACGAGGACTACTTGCGTCCTGACTTTCGTGGGATGGAACCGGGCGTACGCCCAATGGTGATCTACACAGATTCACCGCAGGATGGTGTAGATCGGGTTCTGGCTGAGGTATCGGCCATTGCGGCAGAGGATGTACTTCCGCTAAGTGCTGTGCTACTGATCTATGGTGACGCCGTTCAGCGGTCCGCGTTCCATGAACAGCTGACTAGGCAACTAGGCGTCGGGAAGGTATGGTGGTTCAATGAAAAGGGCCAGAAGAAGGCACCTCCCAGTGGGTATGGAAAAGACTACCTGCGCATGGCATACGTGGAAACCGCAACAGGGCTCGAAGCAAGTGTCGTCTTCCTGGTGGGCGTCGAACAGCTCTTTTCTGGCAGCGAGAAGGTTGGCCTCAGCGAAGAGGCGCAGTCGGAGCTCCGAGAAGTCAATGCGCGCAAGCTATACATGGCGATGACGCGAGCTGGGCAACGCCTTGTTCTCATATCTTCCCAGCACCTACCTCCCGAACTGGAAGCGCTCTTCGACGTTGTCAAGTAGAAGGGCCTCACTCGGCCACTGAAGGTCTGCTTCTGACCGTCGTTCAGACGTTTGTGCATTGAAGTTTGGGAGGCCACTATCGCTGCTCAGCCGCCGTCCACTGGTCGAGACCGATCGGCAGAACCGGGCCCGAAACGTCCGCTTCAGTCAAAGGGCTGAGACCATCTCGAACCCGCCAAAGATCATCCGCTTGCCGTCGAACGGCGGCACCCCTGCAGATTGCATGCGCTGATCGGCCATGACCTTCTTCCAGGCTTCGTCGCGCACCTCGCGTGATGGCCAGGTGACCCAGCCGAAGACGACCGTCTCGTCCGGCTTGCACTGAACGGCCAGCGGAAACGACGTCAGCTTGCCTGGCGGCACATCGTCGCCCCAGCAGTCGACAACGCTGATCGCACCGAACTCCTTGAATAGCTTGGCCATGGACTGCGCGTGTTCCACGAACTCGGCGCGTCTGGCTGTCGCTACGGAGGCGACGAATCCATCGACGTATGCCATTGCAGTTCTCCTGTTGGGCTTGGTCGGTATCCGATCTCCGAAGCGGTTCGATCGAGGCTGAAGCGGCGACAACCTTCAGCCCGCCCTGATCGCGCGAACCTCCGCCGCGCGCGCGTCGACCGGGATCACCGGCAACTCGCCCTTGGCCTTCGGCGGCAGGCTGCGCAGGTGATCCATGATTGCCTGCCATTCCTTGACCTCGCGAATGCCACCGTCTTCGCCTCCGGTGGCAACACTATTCCTGTCCACCGTGCCGCGGGGCGCAAGCAGGAAGCCCGAGTTCTCACGCGGCGCATCCAGCGCATCGAGGCGTGACGTCAGAGGTTGGCCGTCCTTGCGCTTGGCGACCAGCGCAAGCTTGCCCTTGCTGTACTTGGGAATGGCGACCAGGATCACGCCGACCATCAGGGGGCAGGTCAGGCTGTACAGGCGAGTCGCCTTGTCAGTAGTGTCGATCGCCTTGTAGCCCCTGTCGATGTCGCCCAACTCGATGGCCGTCACGACGTCCAAGGCAGGGCGCGACTTGTCGTAGCGAAAGCGCATGCCCGATGCGCGAGGAAAGTATTCGCCAGGGTGAGCCGGGTTGTCCGTGAGGAAGAACTCCAGAATGTTCTTCAAGTCCATCCCCGTGAAGTAGCCTGTGACCATGGCGCTGCCGGCGGTGGTGTCGACCACGCCCGCGCCGAGCGGCGCCACGGCGAACACGTCATAGACCGTCAGCACGCCCGTCTTCCCGCGCATGAGCGGGGCACGCATCATCCCGTTGACGGTGAAGCCGATGTCCGCCTGCGTCGCCTTCCTGAATGAGTCGGTCACAAGATTGGCCAGGATCGTGCCGGCGGCGATGTCGGTGAAGGTGTTGGGCAGGTCCTGGGTCGTCATCGCCAGGGGCTGGTCGACGCCATAGCCTCGCGATGCAAACACGGCCGCGCTGACGCCCTGCTTCAGCTTGTCGATCTGCTCGCCGATGACGGGGTCGCCGGCAATGGTGTCGTCGATCGGGTGGAGCTGATAGGCATCGACCGTGAGCTTCGGGCCATCGATGGTGATGACCAACTCGCCGAGGTTCTTGCCTTCCAGTCCGGTCTGTACGACCGGCGTGCGGCCGTTGACCATGATCGGCTCGAGCAAGGCGGTGTGGCTGTGCGCGCCGATGACGACGTCGATGCCCGGCACCGCCTCGGGCAGACGCACGTCTTCACCTGTTGTGAAGCGCCCGTCCTTGCCCTTCTCGACGCCGCCGTGGCTGAGGGCGATGACCACGTCGACCTTCTCGATCTCGCGCAGCGTCTTCACCACCTCGCGCGCGGATTCAACGGGGTCGGGGAATTTGACCGCTCCGCCGCTTGTGTAGATCTGCGCTTCCTTGCCCAGCACGCCGAGGAGGCCGAAACGCACGCCGCCGCGCTCGATCACGAGGTAACGCCGCACCAGGCCTGCTTTCGACAACCGCTGGAGATTGGCCAGCGTGGGATCGCTGCCCGAGAAGTCGGTGTTCGACGACAGCACGGCCGGAATTCGCCCGGCCTTGCTCGCGACAGCGATCGCCTGACCCAGGCCGTCCGGCCCGAGGTCGAACTCATGGTTTCCGAAGGTGGTGGCGTCGTAGCCCATGCGGGCCATGACCTGCAACTCGCCGCCGATCTCACGGCTTGCAGCGGCAAAGGCGGTGCCCATGCTGAAGTCGCCGCCATCGACGATCAGCACGGGGCCCTGGTTTTCGCGTGCCTTCTTTCGCGTCGCGATCATCGTGGCCAGGCGCGCGTAGCCGCCGCGCGTCTTGTCGTCGTTGAGCGTGTACGGCGTGTAGTCTGACGCTGGGCCCATGCCGACGAAGTTCGAATGCATGTCGTTCGTGTGCAGTATGGTGAAGGTGCTTTTCAAGCTCTTCTCCTGTGCCATTGCAGGCAGCGCTCCGGTCAGGACAGTCGTGCCGCCCGCGGCGGCCGCGCCCGCGAGGAATTTGCGGCGCGAGAGCGTTGCGTTCTTCGCTGGCATTCATGTCTCCTTCAATGGCCGTGACGCGTCGAAAGAATGAAGCAGATGCGTCGTCCGCCGATGATGCTTGCGAACTACCCAGCGACTTTGACGTGCATCAAGTCATCTCCCGCTGGGCAAAATGCAGAACATGAAAGCCGGCATCGCGTTCCTCGCCTCACTCGCCACACTCGCCATCAGCCTGGCGGCGCACGCCGCGCCGCAGGCGGGAGACGTCACGGCAGGCAAGGCGGCATTCGCCGCTTGCGCCTCGTGCCACCAGGTCGGCACCGGCGCGCGGCATGCCTTCGGTCCTCGCCTCGATGGCGTCATCGGCCGCCGCGCCGGCACCCAAGCGGGCTTCAACTATTCGCCCGCGATGCGCAAGTCGGAGATCGTCTGGTCGCCAAGCACCCTGGCCGCGTACATCCGCCACCCCGACGAAGTCGTGCCCGGTACGTCCATGCGCTTCAGCGGCTGGGCATACAGCGAGCAGAAGCTGGCCGACCTGTTCGCCTATCTGCAGACGTTCCCGTAGGCCGGCCCGCAAACTTCACGCGTCGCCACCGATGGCTGCAGCGTCTTTTGATCCGCAAGATCCAGCCAGCCACCGCCCATTGCCTTGTACAGCGCGGCGGACTGCAGCAGCACTTCGGCCTGGCTTTGCGACAGTTGCAGTTGTGCATTGAACAGGCTGCGCTCTGCGTCCAGCACTTCCAGGTAGCTGGTGTAGCCGCCGTCGTAGCGCCTGCGCGCCAGCCGGGCATAGTTGATCAGCGCGACGGTCTGCTGTTCGGCCGCATCGCGCGCCTGTCTTGACTTGCTCACGCCCACCAGCGCGTTCTCGGTTTCCTGAAAGCCTGACTGCACCGCCTTGCGATAGCGCGCCAGCGATTCGCGCTGTGCGGCCTCCGCGCTTTGCACCTGGCCGGCAATGGCGCCCGCGGTGAAGATCGGAACGCTGATGTCCAACCCATACGACCAGATGCGCGCCGACCCCTTCGAGAGATCCGACAAGCTGCGGCTCGCACCGCCAAATGCGCCGGTGAGCGAAATGCTCGGAAAGTAAGCGGCCTTGGCCGCGCCGATGCGCGCATTGGCGGCCACGAGCGCCTGCTCCGCCGCCACGAGATCGGGCCGCCGCTCGATCAGTTCGGATGGAAGTCCCGCAGGCACCACGGGCAGCGCCAATTGGTCGATGGCCCGACCACGCGAAACGGGCCCCGGATTGCGGCCGACCAACACCGACAACGCGTTCTCCTGCTGCGCGGCGGAATACTCCAGTTGCGGCAGCGTGCGCAACGCAGTGGCGTATTCGGACCGCGCCTGGCTGACCTCCAGGTCCGACACCACGCCGCCTTTGAAGCGCCGCTCGAAGAGCTTGAGCGAATCCTCGCGCAGCTTGACCGTATCGCGCGCCACCTCCACCTGCTTGTCCAGGTCACGCAGCAGCACGTAGCCGGTGGTGACCGCGGCGACCAACGACAGGACCGTGCCGCGCCGAAACGCTTCGCTCGCCCTGGCTTCGGCAGTGGCGGCCTCGGTCAGGCGGCGCGTTCGCCCGAACAGGTCGAGCTCCCAGCTGGCCAGCAAGGCGGCCTGCACCGAGTCGTAGGGGTTGGTGAGGGGCGCCCCCGTCACGGTCTCGCGGCTGGCGCGCTGGCGGCTGCCGGTCAGGTCTGCGCCGACTTGCGGAAACAGTGCGGCACGGGTCGTGCCAAGCACTCCGTAGAACTGGTCGACGCGTGCCGCAGCGGCCACCACATCCAGATTGTTGGCCAGCGCCTCGTCGACCAGCGCATCGAGTTGCGGATCGCCGAATTGCTGCCACCAGGCGGTGTCCGTGGCGGTGGCGCTCGTCGACGTGCTTTCGGCCGGGGCAGCGCGGAACTGCTCCGGGACAACCAGTTCCGGGCGCCGGTAGTCGGGCCCGAGCGTGCAAGCCGACACGAGCAACAGTGCGGCGCATGTCGCCGCAAGCACCGGCAGCGGCGCTCGCGTCGCTGGTCCATGAAGGTCAGTGCGTGGCATGCCCCTCCTCCGCGCCCTCATCGCCCGGCGCAGGCGCATGCGGCGCCTTCTTCTTGTTGCTGCTGCGGTCGCTCCAGGTCTCCAGCCCCCAGAAGAACATGGGAATGAAGAAGATCGCAATCGCCGTTGCGCCCAGCATGCCGCCGATCACGCCCGTGCCCAGCGAATGCCGGCTGGCCGACGACGCGCCACTCGCAATGGCCAGCGGCACGCAGCCGAGGATGAAGGCCAGCGACGTCATGATGATCGGCCGCAGCCGCAGCTTGGCCGCCCCAAGCGCCGCGTCGTAGGGCGACAGGCCCTCCTTTTGCCGAAGCTCGATGGCGAACTCGAAGATCAGGATGGCATTCTTGGCCGCCAGTGCGATCAGCACCGTCAAGCCGATCTGGAAGTACACATCGTTCTCGGTGCCGCGCAGCCAGATGGCGGTGATGGCACCGAACAGCGCGAACGGCACCGCCAGCAGCACGCCGATCGGCAGGGACCACTTTTCGTATTGGGCGGCAAGGATCAGGAACACCATCACCAGCGCAAACGCGAACACCGCGCCGGCGGTGGAGCCGGACTTCTTCTCCTCGTAGGCCTGTCCGGACCACGCGAACGAGAAGCCCTCGGGCAGCACCTCGCGCGCCGCGGCCTCCATCGCATTCAGCGCCTGACCCGAGCTGTAGCCCGGCGCCGGCCCGCCCGAGATCTTGGCCGCCGGATAGTTGTTGAAGCGCGTGACGAGGTCCGAGCCCACCACGTAGCGCGTGTTGGCCAGCGCCTTGAGCGGCACCATTTCGCCGCTTCGGTTGCGCACGTACATGTTCTGAAGGTCTTCGGGCCTGGTGCGGTAGTCAGGCTCGGCCTGCAGGATGACCTGGAACAGCCGGCTGTTCTTCGGAAACTGGCTCACGTAGAGCGACCCGAACAGCGTCTGCAAGGTGCTGTACACATCCTGCACGGGCACGCCGAGGCTTTCGGCCTTGTCGCGGTCCACGTCCACCATCAGTTGCCGCGATCGCGTGTTGATGGTGGAGTTCACGCCCTGCAGCTCTGGCCGTTGCCGTGTCTTGGCGATGATGGCCCGCGTGAGTTCTTCCAGCCGCTGCAGCGTCGCATCGCCCTCGCTTTGCACCCAGAACTCGAAGCCGCCGGTCGTGCCCAGGCCGGGAATCGACGGTGGATTGACCGGCACCAGCACGGCCTCCTGGTCCTTGGCGAATTCGTGCGAGGCGTCGCGAATCAGGGCGTCGGCCTTGTCGGAGGCAGCCTGCCGCTCGCCGAACCCCTTGAGCGAGACGAACAGCACGCCGGCATTGGCCTTGAGTTGCGAGTCGATGAGCGAGAAGCCCGGCACCGTGGCCACCGACTTCACGCCCGGTTGCTTGGCGAACCAGCTCTGCGCCCGGTCGGTCGCGGCCTCGGTGCGGTCCAGGCTCGCCGCGTCGGGCAGGATGGCGGCCGTGTACAGGTAGCCCTGGTCTTCCACCGGAAGGAACGACGAAGGCACCCGCTTGAACAGGCCCAGCATGATCACCACCATGCCGACGATGAGCAACAGGGCCATGAGCACGCGTCGGATCGCGAGCTGCACCGTGCGTCCGTAGCCATCGGTCAGCTTTGCGAAGCTCCGGTTGAACCAGCCGAAGAAACCCTTCTTGCCATGCTCGCTGCCCGGCGGATGCGGTTTGAGCAGGATGGCGGCGAGTGCCGGCGACAGCGTGAGCGCCACCACGCCCGACAACACCACCGACACCGCGATCGTCACCGCGAACTGCTTGTAGAGCTGGCCGGTGATGCCCGACAGAAAAGCCACCGGGATGAACACCGCGCACAGCACCAGGACGATGGCCACCACCGGCCCGCTGACCTCGTCCATCGCGCGCTTGGCGGCGGCCTTCGGGTCCAGGCCGAACTCGGTCATGTTGCGCTCGACGTTCTCCACCACCACGATGGCGTCGTCGACCACGATGCCGATGGCCAGGATCATGCCGAACAGCGTCAGCATGTTGATCGAGAAGCCCATCGCCGTCATGCCGATGAAGGCGCCGATGATCGACACCGGCACCGCCAGGATCGGCACGATGGTGGCCCTGAAACTCTGCAGGAACAGAAACACCACCAGCACCACCAGCACCACCGCCTCGAAAAAGGTGTGCACCACTTCGTCGATGGATTCCTTGACGAACTCGGTGGTGTCCAGCGCGACGTCGTAGTCCAGCCCGGGCGGGAAGGTCTTCTTCATCTCGGCCAGCGCCTTTCGCACATCGTCGGCCACCTGCAGCGCGTTGGCGCCGGGCTGCTGGTAGATGGCAATGAGCGTGGCCGTCTTGCCGTTGTACTTCGAGCGGATCGAATAATCCTTGGCGCCCAACTCGGCGCGGCCGATGTCCTTGACCCGGACGATGGCGCCGGTTCCCTGCTGCGCCCGCAGGATGATGTTCTCGAACTGCGAAGGCTCGGTCATCCGGCCGGACGTGGCCACCGGAAAGGTCTGCTGCACCGGCGCTGCCGTGGGCGAAGCGCCCAGGCGCCCGGCGGCGAACTGCTGGTTCTGCTGCGCCACGGCGTTCTGCACGTCGGTCGCGGTCAGGCCCAGGCTGGCCATGCGGTCGGGCTTGAGCCACAGGCGCATGGCGTAGTCGGGAGCACCGAAGATGGAGCTCTGGTTCGCACCGGGAATGCGCTTGATGTTGTCCAGCACATTGATGTTGGCGTAGTTCGCCACATAGGTCTGGTCCAGGCTGGCATCGGGCGAGTAGATCGCCACGATCATCATGAACGCCTGCGACTTCTTGGCCACCGAGACGCCCTGCTGGCTCACCGCCGATGGCAGCGTGGGCAGCGCGAGGTTCACGCGGTTCTGCACGTCGACCTGCGCGAGCGACGGGTCGGTGCCGATGTCGAAGTAGACCGACAGCGTCATGTTGCCGGTCGAACTCGATGTCGAGTTCATGTACATCATGGCGTCCGCGCCGTTGACCTGCTGCTCGATCGGCGCCGCCACGTTCTGCGCGACCACCTCGGCGCTGGCGCCTGGGTAGGTGGCCGTCACCGAGATCTGCGGCGGCGTGATGTCCGGGAACTGCGCGATCGGCAGGTTGAGCATGGCCACGGTGCCGGCCAGCACCAGGATGATCGAAAGTACGCTTGCAAAGATCGGGCGGTCGATGAAGAAGTGCGCCAGCTTCATCGTGCCTCCGCCAGCACGAGGTCCACCCGCCGCGCCTGCGCGGGGGACTGGCCGCCGGTGATGTCGGCGGGTTTCTCGAGCACGATGCGGTCGGCCGGAACGCCGGCGGCGGCCAGCGCGTCGCGCACCGCGTTGGCGCGCTGACGCGCCAGTTCCCGATTGCGCTTGCTGCTGCCGCTGGCATCGACATAGCCGTGCAGCGTCACGCGAAGCTCTGGCTGCGCGCGCAGGGCAGCGGCCACCTGCCCCAGCACGGCCTGGCCGGTGGCATCCACCCGCGCACGGTCGACGTCGAAATAGACCGATTCGGTGCCGGCGCGCGGCGACGCTCGCGCCGCCTGTGTCGTGGGTGGCGCGGCTGCACCCGGCGGCGCCTGCGAGGTCGCCGAGCCACCCGAAGCGGCCGCGCCTCCCGCCGCCGCTGGCAGGGGCTCGGCCGCCACCTCCTTGGCCTGCACCGGCATGCCCGGCGCCAGGCGCATGAAGCCATCGACGATCACGCGCTCCCCGTCCTTCAGGCCCTGGCTGACCAGCCATTGGTCGCCCACCCAGTCTCCGGCCGTGACCGGTCTCTGGAGCGCCTTGCCTTGGGCATCCACCACCCAGACGAACTGCCCGCGCGGCCCCTCCTGCACCGCGCGCTGCGGCACGACGATCGCGTTTGGCCGGGTAAAGCCCAGCACGTTCACGCGCACGAACTGCCCGGGTCGAAGGTCCCCCTTCGGATTCGGCAACTCGGCCCGCAGCAGGAAAGTGCCGGTCTCTTCGCTGAACGCGGCATCGGCAAAGGTGATGCGCCCATGCTCCGGGTACACCGAGCCATCGGCCAGCACGAGCTCGACCGGATAGTCGTCATTGGCCATGCCGCGCAACTGGCCCTTGGCCAGTTCGTCCTTGAGCCGCAGCGTCTCGTTCTCGGACAGGCTGAAGTTCACGCGGATCGGATCCAGCCGAGCCACGTAGGTCAACAGGCTGTTGGCGGGACCCACATAGGCGCCGTCCTGCACCTTGGCGAAGGAAGACAGGCCTTCCAGCGGCGAGGTGATGGTGGCGTATCCGAGCTTGAGCTGGGCGTCGATCACCCGCGCCTTGGCCGACTCCACAGCCGCTGCGGCGGCCTGCTCCTGACCGGTGGCATCGTCCAGGTCCTTGGCTGCCAGCGCGTTGTCGGCCACCAGGGGCTTCACGCGGGCGAGGTTGGCGCGGGCCGTGGACAGCCGCGCCTGCTGCTGGGCCAACTCGCCGTTGGCGGCCTGCAGGTCGGCCGCGAAGGGCTTGGCGTCCATCTGGAACAGCACCTGGCCCTTCTCGACGCGGCTACCCTCGCGGTAGACCCGCTTTTCCAGGAAGCCCGCCACGCGGGCCCGGATCTCGACCTGCTGAGGGCTTTCGGTCTGCCCCACGAACTGGAAGGTCACCGGGATCGTCCTGGCCTGAACCGCCAAAGCCGACACCGCAGCCGCCTGTGCGGCTGGCGCGGCGGCCTCTTGCTTCGAGCAGGCCGCAATCAGCCCAGCGGCACACAGGGCCAGACAAAGTCCCCCGGAATAGCTGATCTGCATGAATCGCCTTCCTCACCGCCACGTGGATGGTCATTTGTTAGACCGCCATTCAACCATTGAATGCAGGTTGAATTCAAAGGTTACGTGAGGGATGGATGGCGAGAGTGGGCGGTGCTGGCCGCGAGCCCGACCTTGGGTCGATTCCCGCTTGAATGTCGAGTAGATTTGCCCGGCTGCACCAACGACTCGCATGCCCAACCGCCCTGTTCTTCCATCCAACGGCGTCCACAAGGCGATCGACGCGCTCTACCGAGCCGAAGGCCGGCGCATCTTCGCGACGCTCGTGCGCCTGCTGGGGGACTTCGACATGGCGGAGGAGGCGCTGCACGACGGTTTTCGCATTGCACTGGAGCGGTGGGCGACCGAGGGCGTTCCCGATAACCCGCGCGCATGGATCGTGTCGGCCGGCCGATTCAAGGCGATCGACGGACTGCGGCGCAACGCCCGGCTTGTCGGGTGGGACGAGGCGGGCGAAGCCGCCCGGGACGCATGCGACCCGACGTCCAACTGGGATGAACGCGATGTGCAGCACGATCTGCTCGAAGACGATCGCCTGCGTCTCATGTTCACCTGCTGTCACCCCGCCCTGGCGCCTGAGGCTCAGGTGGCGCTGACCCTGCGCGAGGTGTGTGGCCTGAGTACCGAAGCCATCGCCAGTGCATTCCTGGTGCCCGCGCCTACGCTGGCTCAGCGCATCGTGCGTGCCAAGGCCCGCATCCGCGAAGCGCGCATACCTTACGAGGTGCCCGAGCGCGCCGAACTGGCCGCACGTTTGGACAACGTGCTGCGGGTGGTCTACCTGGTCTTCAATGAAGGCTATTCGGCCTCTGCCGGCGACCGCCTCACGCGGCCCGACCTGTCAGCCGAAGCGATCCGGCTGGGCCGCTTGCTGCTGCAACTGCTGCCCGAGCCGGAAGCGATGGGCCTGCTGGCCCTGATGCTGCTGCACGAATCACGCCGAGACGCGCGCAGCACGCACGCCGGCGACCTGATCCTGCTCGAAGACCAGGACCGCAAGCTCTGGAGCAAGGCACTGATGGCCGAAGGCAAGACCCTGGTGGAGCAGGCGCTTGCCTCGCGCCGCTTCGGCACGTACACCGTGCAGGCGGCCATTGCGGCCCTGCACGCCGACGCTCCCGACGCGGCGGCCACCGACTGGCCGCAGATCGCCGGCCTTTACGACGTGCTGCTGCGGGCGGCGCCATCGCCGGTGGTGGAACTTAACCGCGCCGTGGCGATTGCCATGCGCGACGGGCCGGCGTCTGGCCTGGCGCTCATCGACGCTCTGCTCGCGCGCGGCGCGCTGAACGACTATCACCTGGCACACGCCGCGCGGGCCGACCTGTGTCGCCGCATGGGCCTCGTCGAACAGGCGCGCACGTCGTACCAGCGCGCCCTGGAATTGGCGCAGCAGGCACCCGAGCGCGCCTTCATGACGATGCGGCTTGCCGCCCTCAACCGCGCCGACCCTACGACCTGATACAAATTCTTTGCGGCCGGGCTGTCGAAAACCACGCGTCCCGTTCGACCAGTGTGGTCGTCACATCGACGTCGTCACTCAGAGGAATCCGTCATGCGCTACCTGTGCCTTGTCCACTTCGACGAAGGGTTGCTCGACGCGCTCTCGCCCGCTGCGCTTGCTGCGTTGGAGCGAGAGTCGCTCGCCTACGACCTGGAACTGCAAAGCCGCGGCCAGCTCTTGGTCGCTCATGCCCTGCAACGGCTCGACACGGCAAAGGTTGTCCAGCTTCGCCAGGGTCGAATTCATCGGACCGACGGGCCTTTCATCGAAACCAAGGAACAGCTTGGCGGCTTCTTGCTGATCGATGTGCCGGACCTCAATGCGGCAATTCAGGTCGCAGCGCGCGTGCCAATGGCGCGCTACGCGAGCATCGAAGTGCGCCGGGCTGCCGTCGTGGAAAGGATGGCGCCATGAGATACCTGTGTCTGATCCACTGCAGCGATGCACAAATGGCCGACGGCGTTCCGCCCGAGGAATTCGCCAGCTTCGTCAACGCACACCTCGACTATGACGACGCGCTGCGCGCAAGCGGCCAGCTTGTCGCTACAGAAGCGTTGGAGTCGGCGCACTCCGCCTCCATCGTTCGCGTGCGCCAGGGCAAGTTGTGGGTGACCGACGGCCCTTTCGCCGAAACCAGCGAACAGCTCGGCGGCTTCTACCTGATCGATGCCGCGAGCGAGGAGGATGCGGTGAGGATCGCAGCAGGCATTCCGTCGGCGCGTGTCGGCAGCATCGAGCTGAGACCGGTGGCACACCAGAAGGCTGTGCCATGAATCTCAAAGTCGCGAACAAGGCGGGTCCACGAGAATGGATCGGCCTGGCCGTCATCGCGCTGCCCTGCATGATCTATGCGATGGACCTCACGGTCCTGAACCTGGCGGTGCCGCACTTGAGCGCGGCGCTGGCGCCGACCAGCGCGCAGATGCTGTGGATCGTCGACATCTACGGCTTTGTACTGGCCGGCTCGCTCATCACCATGGGCACGCTCGGCGACCGCATCGGGCGGCGCAAGTTGCTGTTGATTGGTGCCCTGTGCTTTGGTATGGCGTCGGTACTGGCGGCCTTCTCGACGAGTGCGCCCATGCTGATCGCGACCCGCGCGCTGCTGGGCCTGGCCGGTGCGACGCTGGCACCGTCGACCCTCTCGCTGATTCGCAACATGTTTCTCGACGAGCAAGAGCGCAGCGTGGCCATCGGCGTGTGGATTGCCAGCTTCTCGATCGGAGGCACCATCGGCCCACTGGTCGGCGGCGCCCTGCTCGAGCACTTCTGGTGGGGTTCGGTGTTTCTGGTGAGCGTGCCGGTGATGGCAATGCTGCTACTGCTCGGGCCCTGGCTGCTGCCCGAGTATCGCGACGAAGCAGCCGGGCGACTGGATCTACTCAGCGCGCTGCAGTCGTTGCTGGCGGTGTTGGGCGTGATCTACGGCCTCAAGCGATGGGCAGAAGGTGGCGCTGGACCATTGGCATCGGGCGCCGTGGTGGCTGGGGTTCTGCTCGGAATCGCCTTCGTGCGGCGCCAGCGCCGGCTCTCCGACCCGTTGATCGACCTGCAACTGTTTGGCCGCCCCACCTTCCGCGCAGCATTGACCATCAACACGCTGGGTTTCTTCGTCGCCTTCGCGTGCTTCCTCCTGGTGTCGCAGTACCTGCAGCTCGTGCTGGGACTCAGCCCGCTGCAAGCAGGACTATGGACCGTGCCGTCCGGCCTCGCCTTTGCGATCGGCTCGACCATCGCACCTCGATGGGTGCGAGTGATGCCAGCGGGCCGCATCGTGGCATGCGGCCTGCTCACCGCAAGTGTCGGATTCGCCGTCATGGCACGGGCCGGTCGCGGCGACGGACCGTTGCTGCTTGTGAGTGCCTATACCTTGCTGTCGCTGGGTCTTTCGTTCGTGTTCACGCTGTCGGTCGACCTGATGGTGGGTGCGGCGCCACCCGAACGCGCGGGCGCTGCTGCGGCCATTCAAGAAACGAGCTCGGAACTGGGAGGCGCCCTGGGCATCGCGATGCTCGGCAGCATGACGGTTGCTGTCTACCGGATGACACTGGGCCAGGCCGCGCCCGATGGCCTGCCGGCGCATATCCTGGAGGCGGCGCGCGCAGATCTGAACTCGGCAGTGCTTGCTGCGGTTGGACTGCCCGCTGGACAGGGACAAGCCTTGCGAGAGGCGTCGCGCCAGGCATTCGAGACCGCCTTCCAGGTCTGTGCAAACGTCAGCGCAGGGGTTGCATTGGGCGCGGCGATATTGGCGGCGCTGATGTTGCGCAGTCCGACGCGGCCGCCGGATGCGATGGCTACCCCGAGCCCGTCGGCCGAGCCTCCAGGCCACGCCGCTGCACCCAGCGCCGCCAGTCCCTGCGCGCCATCCAACCCGTGACCAGCGCAGCGATGGCAAAGGCCAGCACGATGCCCCATTCAGCCTCGCCGCTGCCCTGATCCGGGCTCACCTCGAACCACCGCTCGATCCAGTCGGGCACGAACCAGGTGAGCACGGCCAGCGCGGCGCAGATGGCCGACAGCAAGCCTTCGGCCTTGATCCGCACAGGCATGCGCGAGTCGGTGGTCAATTCAGGTCGATCGAGGTTCATCTGCATGGCTCCTGGTCGTTGATCACTGCGTGGCCACCACGGCGCCCACCACCAGCGCAGCCATGCCCACGGCCACCAGCACGCCGAGCACGATGGTGCCGGTGGATGCGCTCAGGTCGGCACGGCGCAGCGCCGTTCGCTTGTTGGTCGTGGCCACCAGCCGCACGTCGGTGCGCGACTCGGCAATCGGGTCTTCGTCGCAGCTCACCACCGCGAACAGGCCCACGTCGTGCAGCCCTTCCGGCGCGATGAAGTTGAAGGTGAACACCTGCGGATCACCCGGCGCGACGCTGGCGCGCGTCTGCGCCGCGGCCACAGCGTGCCAGCTGCCGCCATCGGCCAGCGCGCCATCCGGGAAGCTGGCCCAGAAGCTCGCCGGCAGCGCGGGAAAGTTGCCATCCGCCTGTCGTTCGCACCAGTACACGCGGGCCTTGACGTTGCTGGCCGACGCCGGCCCGCGATTGAGCACCTGCAGGTGCACGCGCGCGTCGCAGTCGCGCAGCAGGCCTTCGCTGCCCAGCTTCTGGAAGCCCACGTAGTCGAGCGCGCCGGCGGGTGTGTAGTCGATGGTGCCGGGCGCCGTCTGGAAGCCGCCCTCGAACAGGGCCGAGCTGTCCACCTTGATGTCCACCGCATCGAACCAGGCCAGCGTGCCGCTCGCGGCCAGCGGGTCGGTGCCGCTGTCGGGCGTGTCGAAGCGGCCGATGTCGATCACGTTGTCGCGGATGTAGAGGTCCGCCTGCGTCTCGGGCGCGCCGAGCGGATCGACCGGCCGTTCCCACACGCTGCGGCCCATCGTGGCCGCGCGCAGCAAGCGATGCGCGGGATGGAACTGCAGGTCCACCACGGGTGCCAACGGCAGATCGGTGCCGAAGGCGGGCGTCCAGCTCGCGCCGCCGTCCACGCTTTCGAAGACGCCCATGTGGCAGCCCACGAACAGGCGCTGCACGTTGGCCGGATCGATGGCGATGGCGTTGACGAAATTCCATTCGAAGCCAAGTGCCGGCCCTGAAGGGAAAGTCACTGCCGGCAGCGTCGTGCCCAGTGCGGTCCAGTCGGGCGCGGCGCCGCTGGTGAAGTCGTATTTCCAGATGCGCCCGGCGTTCACCGGCGTGGGCGCGAAGCCGCTGAAGGTCAGGTAGCTGCTGCCCTGCACCGCATACACCGGCGCCAGCGCACCGGGCGCCGCCAGCTTGGGCACCGCCACGTCGGTGAACTCGCGCAGATCTGGCAGGGGCGCGGCGCCACTGGTGCGCGCCTGGGTGACGGTGACGGTCGCCTGGCCATTGGCCGCCACGCTGTCGATGTGCACCCGGAACAGGCGGCCGTGGCCCGTCCCCACGTAGACGTTGGTGTTGTCGTTGGGGTCGACGGCGATGCACTTGATGCTGTTGGCGCCGAAGGGCGTACCCGCGGTGGTCGAGAAGAAAGTGCCGTCGGCCTTGCGCACCGCCTGCCAGCTTTCGCCGCGGTCCTGGCTGCGCCACAGGCGCGTGGTGCCCAGCCACAGCACCTGGGGCGCCACCGGATCGCAGACGAAGGGCACGTAGAACGGCTCGTTGTTGGCGCCGTATTCGGTCGGGTCGATGCCGCTGGTCTTGGTGACCCAGTTGGCGCCTGCGGCATCGGAGCGCTGGATCGCCGCGATGTTGCCGCTGCCGTCTCGGTAGACGTAGCTGGCGTACCAGTAGCGCGGGTCGATCGGGTCGATGGCGCAGAAGAAGCCGTCGCCACCGCCGATCAGGCTCCAGCCCGGGTGGCCGGCGTAGCGCTGCGTGCCGTTGTCCTGCGCGCCCGCCAGCAGCACGCTGTCGACCGTGGGGTGATGCACCAGCGCGTAGTACTGCAGCGTCGCCAGTCCCCGGTTGCGCGAAGACCAGGTGCTGCCGCCATCGGTCGACAGCCACACGCCGCCATCGTTGCCGAGCCACACGCGAGTGGGGTCGGCCGCATCGAAGGCCAGCGCGTGCTGGTCGGAATGCGTGCCCGGTGTGGCCGATGCCAGGTCGGTCCAGGTGCTGCCGCCGTCGGTGCTGCGCCAGATGCCCGTCTCGCCGAAGTACAGGGTGTCCGGCGTGGTGGGATGCACCGACAGGATGATGTTGTAGTGCGACTGGCCCAGCGGACGCTGCGGCGAGGTGGCGGCGGGCAGCGTCATGCGCGTCCAGCCCTTGCCGCCGGCATCGCTCTTGAAGATGCCGTCCCAGCTGTTGTCGCTGCGGCCCAGCGCCAGGTACACGCGCTCGGCGTTGCTGGGCGCCACCGCCAGGATGATGCGCTGCCCCATGGCCGCCACGGCGGGCAAGGCGCCCAGGTCGGTGGTGAGCGCATCGAACTGCGTCGGGTCCGCCGCGCGGCGCACGTACAGGCGCTGGTCCCAAAGCGCCACCAGCATGCGCGCGGTGCCTTGGCTCGTGCACAGCACCATCGAGGCCACGTCGTCGCTCAGGCGGCCATTGAAGGTGACCTGCGTCCAGGCCCCGCCGCTGTCGGTCGATCGGAACAGTCCATCGTTGGTCGCCCACCAGACGATGGGCGGATTGGCCCCGTCGGGCTCCAGCAGGATCTGCGCGCTGCGCAAGGCGCGGAAGTCGTCGGCCCCGCGCGGCGCCGGCAGGTTGGTAAAGCGCGTGATGGTCGGCGTGGCATTGCCCAGCGTGGTCGTGTCCAGCATGAACAGGCCCTGCCCGAACATGGCGCGACCGGCGCGGTTGCCCTCGCCCGAGCCGATCCACAAGCGGTGGTTGGCCGCGTCGAACGCCAGTGCGCCGATGGAGGCGCACGGCAGCCGATCGGTCAGCGGCCGCCAGCTCACGCCTTCGTCGCCCGAGTGCCATACGCCGCCGCCTGCCGTGCCGATGAACATGGCGCCCGCATTGCCGCGAACGAGGCATGTCACGCGGCCGGCGATGGTGGGCCCGTTGGGTGTGGAAGGCAGGTGCATCTGCCCGTCGAGCACCCCGGTGGGGCCCAGCAGCGTCCATCGGGTTGAGCTCATCGCGCCCTCCTCACCCGCCTTCGGCGCCGCCATCGGGCGGCGGCGCATCGGGGTCCAGCGGGGTCAGCCGCAGCCAGCCTTCGCTGCCCACCGGCGGGTCCTGCGGGAACAGCGCGTCGTGCGTGGCGTGCTGCACCGGCAGGTTTTCCCAGGTGGTGACGTCGGTGCGATGGTCCCAGCTCCAGGTGCCGTGCAGGTCCACCGCCACCGGCATGCGCACCTTCTTCGGATCGACCAGAACGGGGCCGAAGCGGAAGGTGGGCGACAGCCTGGCCAACGCGTCCTGCGTCCACTCGCGTCGCAGCCCCACTTCCTTGCGGGGCAGCACGCCGCAGGTCGCATGCACCAGCGTGTGCGGCTCCAGCAGCAGCGTCAGGCGGATGTCGCGGTTGGGCCGCACGGTGATGACGCCGCTGCGATCCACGTACGGATGCGTGATCGGGTCGATGGCCGCGTCATCTCCAAAGCCATCGGCATATTGCGGCACGGCCTCCACGGCCTGCAGGAAGCCGCGGTTCTGGCCGAAGGCGCGCGCCAGTTCGGCCACAGAGGCCTGCGAGCAATGCAGGGTGCGGTAGTCGTCGTCGACAAAGTAGCCCAGCAGCCCGTCCTGCCATTGCGTGAGCGCACCCAGGCGCATCTGGAAGGCCATGCCTTCGACCTTGGTCGGGTCCACCGGCTCGTCCACTTCCAGGCGCAACACCGCGCGCACTACCACCACCGGCTGGCCCACCAGCAGCGCGAGGTGCTCTTCCCCCTGATGGCCGAAGGGATCGACGGTCCAGCGCGTGGTGTCGATCACGCGCATCAGCGCGCGCAGCGCGGTGTCGGTGTCCTGCTCGCCATCCAGCAGGCCGGCGTCGCTCACGCCCCAGTCGAGCAGGCCCTGCGCCATGCCGGCCGCAAAGGGGTTGGCGATCGCCTGCGATGGCGAGGCCCCCACGGTGGAAGGCGCGCCTGGCGCGTCCTCCCAGACGATGCGGTTGTCCTCGCTGCGGCGAACCACGCCCAGGTCGCGCCCGTCGGTGCCGTAGAAGAGCAGCGCATCGTCCAGGTGGTTGGGCATGAGGTAGCCACACACGGGCGTGATCTCCTCGTCGACATCGGTCTTGTCGTGCGCCTCGTCCGGACCGCCGCGCGCATCCATGAAGCGCAGCCACAGCCGCGCCGGCGAAGTCAGCCGCGGCGCCAGCGCCAGCCACTGCGCACGCGTGGTCACTTCCAGCGATTCACTGCGGCCCAGGGACTTGGTCACCGCGTCCGGGTCGCTGGCCGGACCGGAACCGGCCAGATCCAGCACCTGGCCGAAAGCGTCCACCACCCGCAGGCGCCGGATCCGCAGGAAGCCGGAGCGCAGGGCCACGAAGTCCGGCGGCACGCTGCCATCGCCCGGCGCGGCGGCGCCATCGCCGACAAAGCCGCCGCGCAGTTTGGTGTGTAGGCCGTCGAGCGATGCGGACAGCAGGTCCGACTGCTCCAGCGCGCTGGCAATGTCGTCCAGCGTGGCACGGTCCTGCGCGTCGATGCTGCTGGCGCCGCCTGCGCTCGCCGTCATCACCAACTGGCTGATCTTCTGGCTGAACTTCAGGAAGCCCATCGTGCCCCCGGCCTGCACCGCCTGCACGTTTATCGCCGCGCCGGCGTCTGCGCGGCCGGCACCGGCATCGGCCAGCGCACGACGGATGGCGCCAGCCATGGTGCGCCCCACACCGGCCGACAGCGGCGTGCGTCCTTCCAGCACCAGCGGCGTCACAGCCGCCGGATCGGGCAGGTCGGGCACGTCTTCGTCGTAGTCGATCTCACCCAGCGACCAATCGTCGATCGGACGGGGCGATGCGATGTAGTCCACCCGCCATTCCAGATGCAGCGGGTTCCAGGGCCGCGACGGCAGGTTGATGGCCACCGGCGAAGGCAGCGTGCCACTGAACGGCGCCAGGCTCAGCATCGCGGCGCTGTCGGTGCGCGGATCGCGCATGGCCCACCAGGCCGTCTGCTGCACCTGCACCGTGTCGGCCAGGCCGCGCTGCACGGCCGCGCTGGCGCGCGTCTTGACCGGGTTCGCCACGCCGGCGATGGGCAACGAAGAGCCCGGATCGAGCAAGGCCAGTTCGCCCAGCAGGTCTTCGCACTCGGGCGGCACACTGCCATTGGCGATCGAGCGGTCGAGCAGGTCTTCGGCCTGCACCGTGCGGCCCGTGGGCTTGAAGCGGAAGTCCTTCACCGGCGCGCCCGACAGCCGGCAGCCGAGCCAGCCGTCGCGCGAGAAGCGGCCATCGCCGCCATGCTGGTACGAACGCTTGATGCCCTCGATGACCAGTTGCGGGTCCATGGGCCGATAGAAGCGCGGCAGCGGGCGTTCGCGATCCACCCAGCGTCCAGGCCGATACGGCGTAGCCTGCGGCCCGACGCCCAGCCGGTTGGCCACCTGCACCAGTCGGCCCTGCTCCACCGCCACCTGCGCCATCAGCTCCTTGCCGGCATAGGCGGTAGCCTTGAATTGCGAGGGCGGCGACGCCGCGGCGGCGCCTGCACCCAGCGACTTCTTCGCGCTGGTGGTCGTGCCGGCGGCGCCTTTGACCGAGAAGAACTTGCGCTCGTCGGTAGGCTGCGAGCCGCCGCGCGCCTTGACGGCGGCCGACATGCTGCGCTGGCCGTCCTTGCCCAGCAAGGCCTTGCCGCCGGCGCCACGCGTGCCCTTCTCGTCGCGCCGGTAGTAGCGCTCGAACACGCCGGGCCCGGCCGTCTTCGGCACGGGCTCGGCCGGGGGTTCGCCCAGCGGCGGCTGCCAGACCCGCTCGGTCACGCTGCCGCCGAGCAGCGACGTGAAGGTCGTGGCATGCATCAAGGCATCGAGCCTCGCCCTGCCGTCGGGCTCGTCCAGCTCGTTCATCGCGCCGAGCTGAAAAGCCTGCAGCACGCGCGCACGCTGCATGTTGCCGTCGCGCCGGGCGATCATGGCCGACATCGCATCCGTCAGCGTGGTGCCGAAGCCGACCTTCACATCCTTCGCGCTCGGCGGACCGCCCACCTCCTCGCCGGTGGCGCTGCCGCCCAGCAGCGGCGCGCCGCGCTCGTCCAGCGCGCGGCCCGGCCAGCCGATGCCGACCACCGCGCCGTGATAGAGCGAGTGGCGCGGCCACCAGGCATCGGGCGCGATCTTCACCTTGCGCAGCGCCTTGGACTGCACACGCGTCACCGTCTCGGTCGGCTGCGCGCCCAGCGTGGCCTTGCGGTAGGCGTTCTTCACGCTCTGCGAGATGGGAAGGCCGATGGCGTCGAGCGCCTGGCTTTGCTTCTGCGCGCGCGCCTGCGCCTCCTTGAACAGGTGATCGGGCAGGTGCCAGCGAAAGTCCTGCAGCAGCTTCTCGAACTGCGCCTGCGTGCGGATGTCGGGGTCACACAGCGGATCGCGGTCGGGGTCGCGGTACCAGCCGCACACCAGGTAGGCCACCGGGCCGCTGGCCACGTCGGTCAGCGGATCGTGGAAGCCGAAGCGGTTCTGCACGTTGTCGAAGTAGCCGATCCAGTCGAGCTGGCCGGGGCCCACGGCCGTCACTGCCGGGCCGCTGGCGGCGCCATCCTCGGGTTCGATGGCGTCCACGTATTGCTCCAGCGACACGGGCGCGGCGCCCTCTTCGTCCGCCTTGAGCACCCAGCCGCGCACGGTGCGACGGCCGCTGGCCAGGCGCGAGGGCGAGATGCGCAGCACCAGCCAGCGCTCGGGCAAGGGCGGGAATTCGATCGGCCCTTCTTCGTCGTCGTGCGGCTTGCGCCCGCGCGCCAGCGCGTCGGGCGGAGCCCACAGCAGATAGGCCCCCTTGCCGCGCGGCGAACTGCGCGCCGTGAAGGGTGGCGGCGCCTGCAGGTCGCCGGGCGTCAGCGCCGTTTCGGCCCAGTCGGTCTTGCCTTCGCTGCGCACCACCAGCACGTCCAGGTGCACCGGCACCAGCAGCCGCGGCTCTCGGGGCAACCAGGGCGACCAGGTGGCGGCCATCTGCGCCGACAGCCCGATGGCGGCATTGAGGCCGAAATCGAATCGCGTGAAGGTACTCATGGCGTTGCCTCCATCACGTGCCGAATTCCTTGAGCAGCACCGGCACGGCCGGATCGAGCGTGCGCGCGGCCAGCTTGAAGTTGGCCACGTAGCGTCCGGTGCCGTGATAGCCGGGCTGCCCGCCCTGCCCCTGGAAGCGCTGGCGCCAAGGCCGGTCGAGCATGGCGATGGCGAAGTTGCCCGCGCCGTCCTGCACCGGCATTTGCGGCGATGCCGGCACGCCGTTGACCACGGTCGTGCGCGCCGCTTCCATGCGCCGCCGGATCTCCGACACCGCCAGCACCCGCAGCCCGCCCTGGCGCAGCGGGATCGGGATGGGCGCCGTGTGTTCGAGCGCGACGCCCGCCGCATCGCGCCGCAACGCGGTGAGCTGCCCGTCGTTGTTGTTCACGCCGAACTGGATGCCGTGATGCGGCTCCTCGCACATCACGAAGTTGGGCACGCCCTGGAACAGCGCCAGCAGCACGCCCGGCGCCAGACGCTCCAGGCGCAGCGTCTCCAGCTGCTTGTTCTTGATGGCCGGATCGTCCGGATCGAAATTGCGCGGCGGGTTCGTCTCGCTCACCGTGCCGGCAAAACGATACGCACGCACATCCATCTGCGGCCAGCCCGACACGGCGCGCGATCGCATCAGGAAGCCTGTCACCACATCCGCCGGGCCCGGCAACTCGAGCTTGGCCAGGTCGTCGAAAACCAGGCGTCGGCGCTGCAGGTCGCGCACGTGGCGCTCGGTGATGTCCAACTGACGCACGACATAGCTGGCGCGCGCCTGGTGATGCGCCTGTTCGCGCGAACCCACCTTGCCCACCGCGATGGCGCCATCCACCAAGCGATCGGTCCAGGACCGGTCGACGTAGAAGAAGCGGATCGACTCGATGGGCAGCAGCCGCGCATCGGGCACCAGGTAGTCGAAAGGCACGCCGATGAGCAGCCGCAGGTGCGACAGGAAGCTCTCCATGTACGGCGGCATCTGCGCCTCGCGCGAAGGTGCATCCACCTGCCGATGGGCCACCAGCCGCTCGTGCAGCGCCGCCTTCGACTGGATCCAGGGTTGCTTCATCGTCCGCCTCCCTTGCCCTTGCCCTTGCCCTTGCGTGCGCCCACCGGCCCGAACACCGTGCTGCCTGCCTTGCCGATGGTGTCGACGCGAAGGCGCACGTTGTCGATCACCTGCCCGCGCGTTTCCTGCAGCATCGACAGGCCCTGCACGTCCTTGAGCACCTCGGCCAAGGTGCCGCCCTTGAGCACCGGCTCGGCCTGCGTCGGCACCCGCGTGGCCAGGGGCTGCGAAATGCCCAGCATCGCCTCGCGCGCCGCCTCGATGCCATCGAGTCCGAAGGCCTTGGCGACGAGTTCCGGCTGCATGCCGCGTGTGGCGCTCATCAGGCCGAGCCCGAACGCATCGCCGGCGGGCGGGCCCACGGTGGCAAACGTCTTGATCAGCTCGCCGGCCACCACCGGCAGCACGTATTGCTGGAGCTTTTGCGGGATGGCCTCGGCCAGCACCAGGTCGAGCCGCGCCTCCAGATCGGCCATCACGTCCAGCCGGGCCGCCGCGCCGAATCCCTTGCGGCGCCAGCGCATCAGTTCCTGGGCCAGCCTGGCATCGGCCGCGGCCAGCAGGCGCCCGACCTCGAAGGCGCAGGCATACGAGATGTCCTGCAGCCCCAGTTCGGGCGCGATGCGACGCGCCTGGTCGGCGCTGTGATACGGCCCGTCGGGATCGCGCTGCAGCGGCATGGGCACCAGCGGGCCGCGGAACAACGCCGTCTCCTTCGTGCCGGCGCGGGTGCCCAGCTCGACGCGGATGTGACCCGTGTCGGTCACCGGCGGTTTGCCGTCCTTCGTCTTGCCGATCAGGCCCACGTCCAGGTGCTGCATCAGCTGCATGAAATCGCCATCGCCTTCGCAGGTGAAGCTCCACGAAGTCATCGCCACCAGCTTGGCGCGCGGCTTCTTCAGCCTGGGCAGGACGCGCGCCTTGGCCAGCACGTTGGCTTCTTCGCGCACCCGCGCGCCCTCGAAGGCGCTCGCGCTCCTGAAGGCCTGCGGCGCATCCAGGAACGCGGGCAGGCTGGCCTCCTTCATCTGCAGCACGGTGTCGTCGTCGGCCAGCTCGAAGACCGTGTGGTCCAGCAGTCCCACGAGGCCGCCGCCGTGGCTTCCGACGAAGGCCGGCGGGTTGGTCGCCACCAGGTCGGTCCGCCCTTCCAGCGACACCAGCACCGCGCGGCACTTCTTGCCCGGCGCGGGCAGCCGGTTGCACACGACCACCGCGAACCATCCGTCGCTGCCTTCCACCGACAGCTCGCGGTCGTTGGCGTTGACGCGCCGCACATGCGAAAGCAGCTGCAGTTCCTCTCGCGCCGGCAGCACGGCATCGAGCAGCGCGCGGTCGATGTCCAGCGCCTCCACCAGCACGTTGGCGGGCGAGCCGATGGTCTTGAACACCGCCGACGGCAGCACGCTTTCGAGCGGCAGGTTGGGCTGCAGCTCCCAGTCCTCGCCCTCGGCCAGCAGCAACAGCGCCATCCAAGGTGTCGGGTAGTCCGGCTTCTGGTTGGGCAAGGCCGTGGGCGCACTCGGCGCCGGCAGCGCGTTGGCAATCACGCGTTCCCAAGGCAGCGTGCGTCGCCGCATGACGATCTGCGGCAGCACCGCCGAGAACGGGCCCTGCGAATTGCGCGGCGGCACCACGCCGGCGATGTCGCCCGGGTTGAGAACGAAACGCGGCCCCACCACCGAGAAATAGCGCTCGTGCGACAGGGTCTCGGTGGACGTGCCCGACTTCTCGATGCTGGTGGAAACCTCGTAGCGATAGTCGCCCGGCAGCAGCGGCGGCGCAGCGTAGTCGTAGAGGTACATCGATCCCGATGGCGGAACGGGCTCAGCCATGGCTCACACCTTCTCCTTTCCGGCGCGCGTGGCGCGAACGGGCTTGCGGGCGGTTCGCGTGGGCCGTGTCGGCGGCGTGGGCCGCGTGGGCCGCGTCGGCGGCGTGGGCCGCGTGGGCCGCGTCGTGGCCGGCAAGACCTCGAAGCGCACGCGCACCGCGCCGTCGGCGCTCAACGCCAGCGGTGCCACCAACTGGGGCGGCACGTTCTCGGCCAGGCGTTCGCCCCAGCCGTCGGCATCGCCGGGCAGGCCGATCACGCCAGCCAGACGCCATGCCTCGCGGCTGCCCACGCTGATGGAGAGGTAGCCGCGCTGGATGCCCACGTCGTCGGCCAGCGCGTCGTAGACGAGCGTGCGTCGCGTGCCGGCGGACACCACCACCGGCGCTTGCGAAAGCTGGCCGCCATCGCAGGCGATGGCCAAGTCGCCATCGTTGACCGCACTGGCGTCCAGCGCGTCGAGCTGCACGACCACCACCGTCACGTCGTCGGGCAGGCGGGTCTCGACGGCCGTCTGCCGCACCATCACTTCGCCGGCGCGCACCAGGCCGGCACTGAGCAACCCTCGACGCCCCGCCTCGATCGGCCGAGATGTCTGCACGCTGGCACCGCGAGCCAGCAAGGTATGCGCACCGACCATGGCCAATTGGCTGCCGGCCTGCCAGCCCACGGCCGGCACGCCGCCGGGCAGCGACCAGTTACGGCTGATGTCGCCCATGCCGGCGCCCAGGCGCGACGCGTTCGCATCTTTCAGCCCCGGCACGCGCCCCAGGCAGGCAACGGCAAGCATCGCGGCGTCTTCGGGCATCTGCAGCACCTGCTCGCTGGCCAATGCGCGCTCCTCGTCGAGCAGCACATCGCCCTGCGCGTCGAGCCAGGCGATGCGGGCCACGCCGTCACCACTGAGACGAAGGCGAATGCGGGCGCGGCCGGCGGCATCGGTCTCGGGCAACTGCCACAGGTGCGTGGTGCCGGCCGGCACGTCGAAGCCATTGCCCATCACCTGCTTGGCGGCCTCGTCGAAGGCCGTGGCGTGGGCCACGCCGCCGGGTGCGAATGCGGGATGCAGCAGACTGCGTTCGCCCTGCACGGCGCGTGTGGGCGCTGCCGCCTGCGCCGGCGCGGCGCGGTGCAGTCGCGCACCGGCCAGTGCCTTGCCGCGCGGTGCATCCATGCGTACCGCGCCCTTGGCCTGCCGCACCTTCAGCACGGTGGTGCGCAGCGCGAGCGGTTCGCTGCGCGTGGGCGTGCCGCGCTGGCGCATCACGGCCATGAGGCGTGGCGCGTCCAGGCGCGGGGATGTGTCGTTGCCGTCGACGAAGACCGGCGGCGTGCCCTGGGCCGGCGCCTGCATCGTCAGGCCGGTGGTCAGCGGCACGATGCGAGCGGGCGCCGAACGGGTCACCAGGTCGCGCTGAGCCAGTGCCGACAGCGCCTGTCCGCGCACCGCTGCCCGGCCGCTCGCGAACTCCGGCGAAGCCAGCAGTGTCGCGCTGGCATGGCGCCGCTCCTGCGGCGTCCATGTGAGCACGAGGTTGCCCAGATCGACCGCCACCTGCCCGATCGCGATCAGCTCCCCGAAGAAGGCCGAGCCCGGCTGCTCGAACGGCAATGGCAGCGCGTATTCGGGCAGGTCGTCCACGGCATCGGTGATCTGCACCAGCGCGCTGCGATGGACGATCTCGGCCACGCCTTCCACGCGCAGACCGGACAGGCGCCGGATGTTGGCCGCGCCCGCCTGCACCTTGCGCGGGTCCTGCCAGCGCCAGGTGGCTTCGGGGAAGTTGCCGCCGCGCTGGCTGAGGATGAAGCGGTCCGGATCGAGCGCCTGCGCCAGCGCGCCGCCGTTGGCCAGGCGGATGCGCAACTGGTGGCGCGCCGTGACGCTGCGGCGGTTCATGGGCGCCAGGTCGACCTTGCCGCCCAGGTCTGCGTCCATGGCACGGTCCGCGTCCTGCCAGCGCAACGCGTTCGAGGGCGCGCGCGTTTCCGATTCGAAGACCCACTCGGCGCCCACGACCCAAGGTGCCTCCTTCGTGCCCGGAGCCGGGTCGGCACCGGGCGGGTTGGTGGGCAGCAGGCCCGCGCGCAGATGCACGTCCACCGGATGGTCGCGCCCGTCGCCGGTGGTGAGGTACTTGTCGCGAAACACCGAGAAGTCGTCGATGTAGTCGATCTCGCGCGCAGGATCGCCGAACTCCACGCGGATGGTGACCACGACGATCTCGACTTCGACCCAGCCGAACATGGGCGGGCCTTCCACATGGACCGTGGCGCCCAGGCTGACGCCGATCTCGCCCAGCCAGGTGTCGACCGATGCACCGATCTCGATGCCGGTCTCGAACACGTAATAGAACGGGTCCCACGACACCAGCACGTCGAGGTAGCACTTGAACCAAGCCTTCACCGGTCCGCCGCGGTAGCTCGCCTCCAGGCGCCCGCCGGCCATGACGCAGGTGGTGGTCAGGGCGAAGTAGCTTTCGCCCTTGATCACCACGCAGTCGCTCACGCTCCAGCGGAAGCCCAGGCGCGGCACCACCGGGAATTCCGGCGGCTTCGAAAAGGCCTTGTGATAGCCGCCCAGCGTGAGCACGAACTTGCCGGTGTTGAACCACAGGAAGAACGCAAAGCCGCCCGTCAGCTGGCAGGACGGATGGAACAGGTACGAGCGATCGGTGAGCTGCGCCTGCACCGACAACAGCCCTTCTTCGGTGGAAAAGCGCGCCTTGAGCGCCAGCTCGATCTGCGCGATGGCGAAGTCCTCGGCCGGCAGCGACATGCGCGACAGCCCCAGCAGCCCGACCTCGAAGCCGTGATCCAGCGCGACGTAGATCACCGCCGTGGAATTGACCACCACGAAGGTCGAGAACTTCAGCCCCGCCGCCAGCCAGAAGCCGCCGCGGCTGGGCGGCATGTTGGTGCCCATGGTGCGCAGCGCGCCCATCGGGTCGTTGGCGAAGCCGCTGTTGTCGATCGCCGCCACCAGCGGAAAACCGGGGATCTGGTTCAGATCGGTGGGCACGATCAGCGATCGATTGATGCCCAATCCGCCGCCCAGCCCCAGCACGAAGAAGTAGGGCGGCCCGCCCAGCGGGATCGGCAGCGAGACGAAGACGAAGAACGAAACGTACTCGCCCAGCTCGTCCTTCGGCCGCGCGTACGAGCCGATGGCGGTGAAGCCGCGCCCGGCCACGTCGACCATGAGCGCGCCGTCGTAGCTGGTGGGTGGCCCCGCGTTCTTGAGCAGGCCACCGGCGATCTTGACGGTGCCGGCCTCCAGCGACACGGCCATGCCCTTCAGATCCAGCCCCCACTGCGAGGCATCGCCCAGCTTCTTGATGGGAATGACGATGGTCAGGTCGTCTACCTGCACCGCCAGGCCCGAGATCTTCACGCCGCCGTCGAGCAGCAGGCCCACCTTGTTGCCGCCCTCGAGAGTCTGCACGCCGATCTGCTCGATGTAGATCGGCCCGAGTTGCTTCTGGACGGTGATCCACAACGCCTGGTCGCTCTGCCCGCCGATGGTCAGCGAGAAGTCGTTGGGGGCCATGAAGCGGATGCCGATGTCGCATTCGGGGCTGACGGCGGTGGTGTCGCCGCCGGCGCTGCCGCCGTCGCTCGACAGCAGGCTCGCCGCTACGGGGTTGCCACCGTCGCCGCCACCACCGGCGGCCGCGCCCAGCGGCAGGCCAAAGCGCGTCAGCTCGGCCTCGAAGCCCCAGCCGCTGGTGGAGAAGGCGCCGAACAGGTTGACGTTGAAGAAGGCCAGCGCCGCCACTTCGCCGATGCGCACGATGCTGGTGTCCACCAGCGGCTTCTCGTTGCGGTTCGAAAAGCCCAGGCCCACGCCGCGCGCCTTGATCTGCGGCTGGAAGGCGAAGGCCGGCAGCGTGAACAGGTTGAGCGTGAAGCCCGCATCCGCATCGCCCAGCGGGCCCGAAGGACGCTGGCCGAAATACAGCGTCAGGTCGAAGTCGCCCACCGCGATGGGCAGCTTGCCCTTGAGCCGTGCACCAAGCCGGCCGGCATCGGGAGACAGCCCGATCGACAGATCGCCCAGCGGCAGCGACAAGCCAGCCAGCAGGCCCTGCAGCGCGCCGGTGACCAGCGCCGGCAGATCAGGCAAGGTGGCCGGCAGGTTGGTGCCGTTGCGCAGGTGGGCCGCATCGAGCACCGCGCCGAGTGTCGGCCCGCCGCTCCACAACACCGACGCATGGACGCTGCGCGTCGCCTCGAAGATGACCTTCACCGCGATGGGCAGCAGCCACTGCTCGGCCAATTGGGCCGGCAGCGCATCGCTGGCCACCACCTGTGCATTGGGCAGCAGCCGCACTTCCAGCGGCCCGGCATCGGCGGCGCCGAAGGGCCGCAGCTTGAGCACCACCGGGCCGCCGCCGGCCTCGAACAGCAGGGCCGGCACGGCAGGCACGCTGATGACCGACAGATCGACGCCCAGCGCGGCGCTCACGCTCAGCGCACTCGATTCGAAGCCGCCCGCCAGGCTCAGGCGCAGCGGCGCGGCATCCACGCGCCAATCGATCGCCTCGAGCCTGAACGACGGTCCGCCCGCATCCCAACCCGCCGCCACCCGCAGGGTGCCCGACACGCCGGGCAGCGCCGGAGAAGTCCAACGCAGACGCACGCCATCGACGTCGAACTGCGTGCTGCCGGTCAGCGTGTTGAGCAGCGTGCGCGCGGCGGTGATGAAAGCGCCGCGCAACCCGCCACCGATGCTGGCGATCGAGCCGCCGACGAGCAGCGCGCGCCATTGGCTGCTGTGCGCGGCAAAGCCGCCCGGTGCGTCGTAGAGGTCGAGCGCGCCGGCAACCGCCAGCGTGTTGGTCTTGAGCGCGGAAGCGGGCAGCGCATCGTCGACCGCGTCGAGCACGGCCGGCAGCAGCGACTGCGCCGCCGCGCTAAGCAGCCCGCCGAAGCCGCTGAATTCCGGCAGCAACTGGATCGGCGCACCCGCGCCGCCCGGCGTGACCGACAGGCTCACCTGCCCCGTTCCGGTCACGCCGAAGGCCACGGCCAATCCGGGAAACGCGCCGGCCGCCGGCACGTCGATGGCGACACTGCCGCCGGGGCTCGCGTGCAGCAACTCGTCGATGGTCAGTTGCGCCGCCAACCCGAGCACGCCGCCGATGGGCGTGCTCGTGCCCAGGCTGAAGGTGACCGCGGACGTGCCGCTGGCGCCCAGTTGCAGGCCGCCCGGCAGTGCAATGCCGGGGCCGGCCTGGCCAAGCGCATGGGCGATGGCGTTGAACAAGGCGGCCACCTTGGCGCCATCCAGCAGCCCCGCTGCGGCACCGCCGCCACCGCTGCCCAAGGCCTTCGGACCGGTGAGGAAGCGCACCGGATCGAGGATCAGCGCATCGAGCGCAGCGATGCGCGCCGCCGGTGCACCGCTGGCGGCCAGCAGCGCCTCCACCAACCGCGACACCGCACTCGACACGAGAAAGCGCGGCAGCAATTCGCTCGCCTTGGCCTGCAGCGCATTGCCGGCCGGCAGGGGAAGCACCGTGAAAGGCGCATCCAGCCACGGCGGCGCCAGCACGGCCAGACTGGGCGCGCCGCCTTCGAAGCTGGCCTGCAACTCGATGCCGCCGAGCGACAGCTGCAGGTGCCCGCTCGGGCGCATGGGCTGCGAGGCCGAGCCGAGGTCGAGCCCGGCGTCCAAGGCCAGCGCGATCGGCGCCTGCGAGGCGTTGCCCGAGCTCAACGCACGATCGATGGCCACGCCCAACTGCCAGCGCGTGTTGCCACCCACGCGGCGGGCATTGAGCGCGATGTCGCCCAGCGCGAGCCGGTAGCCCTCGGCCGTGGCCAGAATGCCCAGCCAGCCCTGTGCCAGAGCGACGTTCAAGCGCGGCAGCAGGAAGCCCATGGCGTCGGCCCGCAGCGCCGCCAGCGCATCCATCGAGAAGCCGACGCGGCCCTGCGCATTGAGCGCCAGCAGGCCGATGCGCTGCAGCCCGTCCGACAGTTCGGCCACCAGGCTGCCGGGCGTGGGTGGCGGATTGAACACGCGGTCGAAGGCCGCCCCGACGAGCGCCGGGGCCAGCGGATCGTCCAGCAATACGCGCGGCAACGTCGGCCCGTGGAAGGCGGCGTCGAGCGCCTCGCCTTCGACGCTGAAGGCCAGCGCGCCACCGCTGCTGCGGGTGAGGCGCAGTGCCAGCCGCAACGCACGCACGCGAACGTCGGCGATGGGCATGCCGATGGCCAGGTGCGCCTGCGCCGGGCCTACCAGATAGCCGCCCAGCGGGTCTTCCAGGCTCAACGTGGCCGACAGCGCCTGCGCCGGACGCGCGGGCTCCGGCACACCGGCGCGCAGGGCAATGCGGACCAGGTCCGCGCGCACATGCAGCCGCACCGCGGCCAGCGAATCGACACGCTCGCCCAGGGCTGCGCGCACGCCCACGCCCAGGTGCGTCGGCGCATCGGCACTGGCGGCGGACGCCAAAGCCGACAGGCCGCTGCGCAGCGCCTGGAACGCATCGCCGCCCAGGCTGCTGCCCAGCGCGAGCGCCGGCACGCCCCCCGTGGCCACGCTGGCGGCAGGCGCGAAGCTGCCGACCGGGAAGACGCTGGGCACCGGCAGTTCGCCGCTCGGCCCTTCGTGCCAGCCGTCGAGCGCGTCGTGAAGCAGCGTGAGCGCGTCCTTGATCGGAGATGCCGGCATCGCGCCGATCCAGCGACCGGCCAGGCGCAGCGCCTGGGCCTCGGTGGCATCGCGCAGGGCCGTGAGCGGCGCGCCACGATGCGGTGTGCCGAGCGTGACGAGGCCAGCGGCCTGCGTTGGCTGGTCCAGGCAGAACTGCCGCGCGGCCACGCCAGCGGTGCTGTGCGCCACGATGAACAGCCTGGCTCCCGGACGCAGTTGCGCGATGCGTGCGGCCACGCGGGCGATCTGCTGCGACAAGGTCACATGGTTGCCGCTGCCATCGTCCTGCAGATCGGCGGTATAGATGCGCGACACGCCGGCAGTGACGTCCAGGTCCACCGTCAGCGGATTGGCGCCTTCGATGCGCAGGTCGAAGTGCCGCGCATCGGCACTGGTGGGCGCAGCGGCCGGATCGCGCGCGACGGTGGCGGCAATGAAGTCGTCCCAGCAATCGCGGCCGGCGAAGGCGGGATGCAGCAGCAGCACGACGCGGTTGGCGGCGTTGGGCTCCCAGGCCTCGATGCGATCGAGCGCGAGCGAGATCAGCAGCACGTTCTTCGGCTGCAGATGGTGCGCCGCCTGTGGCACCACCGCGCCCAGTTCCCACGCGGGATCGTCCACGCATTGCGAAGCCACCGGCACGAGGCCATCGCTTTCTTCGAGCGAACGCGCCAAGGCGTCCAGCCCGGCGGCGAAGGCAGGCACGGAGCCACCCTGCAAGGCCTCGCGCAGGGGCGGCAGCAGAGCAGCCAGGGGCGCCGCCGCGCGCAGCATGGCGAGCGCGTCGCCGCTGGCGCCCACGGCACCGGCCAGCGCCGCGCCCCATTCGGCGGGCGCACCATCCGGGTCGAGCCACAGCAGCAGCTCAGTGCGGGCGGCCGGGCCGCTGCCGGCGATCGGAACGCACCAGGGGTCGGCGTACACGCCGCTGCCGCGCAGAGTGGGCAGCGCGTCTGCGATCGACTGCAGGTTGGGCGGCGTGCCGGCGCCGGTCGCCAGCCCCTGCTGCAGCCAGGCCACGAGGCGCGCGATGTGCGGCAGCGTCTTGGCGGCGCCTTCGTCGACGCCGGCCGCAGCGCCGCTCACCAGGCGGTCCAGCCAGGCGCGCAACGCGGCTTCGGGATCGGTGGCGATGCGCAGCGGATCTGCCGGATCGAACAAGGTGGGCCAGCCCGCAGGCAGGCGCGGCAGGTCGGCATGCAGGCCGACCATCGCGCCGGCCCAGACCCCCGCAGTGCCCAGCGACTCTTTCAGGCCGCGAGCGATCAACGCACTGGCCACCCGCGCCAACTGGTCGGCGGGCAGCGGGAGGCTGGCGGGGTTGCCCAGGTCGATGGGCACCGCAGGCGGCAGGGCCAGCGTGCCCAGCGCCATGTCGGTGCCATCCAACCGCATGCGCAGGTTGCTCAGTTGCGCATGCCCCTGCAGGCCGCTGCCGGGCTGCCACTGCAGCTGCGCCACCAGGTTGTCCGCGGTGATGGGCACCTGCGCCGACAGAGCCGGGAAAGGCCCGACCGCGAGGCGCAGTGTCTGGCCGCCGAACAGGCGCACGTCGGCGCTGCCATCGGCCGCGATGTCGAAGCCCAGCACGTCGGCGCGCCATGCAAGCTGCCACGGCGGACTCTGCAACTGCGCGCGCAGCCCGATGCGCAGCCGCGCGATGGCATCGCCCGGCGTCTCGTTGTAGGCCGCCAGCCCCACCGCCAGCGCGCCGGTGCTGCCCAACGGCACGAACCAGGGCGCATCGGGCGTGCCGCTGCCGCTGACGGCCGTGGGCAGGCCGAACAGGCGGCGCAGCTCGTCGAGCATGAAGCCCCAGTGGTTCGTCGCATCGGCCAGCATTGCGCGGTGCAATGCGCCCAGCGTGCGCGTGGGCTGCGTGGCCAGCGCCTGCAGGCGCGCGGCGTCGAGCCGGTGCGGCCAAGCGCCGGGCGCGCCTTGCGGATCGGCCAGGCCGATCAGCGCCAGCAGCGGCGCGCCCGCACCACCCAGCAGTGCAGTGAGGGCAGCCTCCAGCCCCGCAGCGGCGGCATCGACGACCGAGTCGGCATGGGTCAGGTCGATGCGCGGCTGCGTCGGCATGGCGCCGAAGGTGACGTCCAGCAACTCCAGCGTGGGCAGCAGCGCGCCCTGCTCGCCGTTCCAGCGCAGGCCCGCGTTGATGCGCTGCACGACGATGGTGCCGGGCTGGTTGACCAGCGGCCCGGCACCGCCGGGCGCCGTCACGAGCAGATGCGCACTCGGCAAGGCCAGGGCCGAGCCGGTGCCGGCCAGCGGTATGGCCACCAGCGTGGCGCTGGCCTCCAGACGCGCGGGCGGGTTGGCGCCATCGGGTGCGATGCGCAGGCCGAGCGACAGGTGCAGCCGGTTGTCGGCGCGGGCCACGCCCAGGTTGAACTCGCCGTTGCCTCCAAGCGCCAGCAGTCGGATGCGACGCGGGTCATCCAGGAGACCGCTGCCCTGGGTCGCGACCGGCAGGCCGACCAGCCCGCCGAAGTGCCCCAGCCACGTCCCGAGCTGGCCGCCGTCGATGATCTGGCCCAGCCAGGCCTGCAGCGCCGCGGGCCCTTGCGTGAGCTGCGCCATCGGCAGGGGCGGCACCGGGTCTTCATCGAGGCCGAGCACGCCCAGCAGATGGCGCAGTGCCGCGGCCGGGCCGCTGTTGGGAAGCAGTTGCTTGACCAGCGCGCCGATCACCTCGACCGTGGCGCCGCCCAGCGCGGCAGGGTCCAGTGCCAGGTCGCGCGTGCCGCCATCGTCCAGGCCCAGGCCTTCGAGCACGATCAGCAGCATCGGCGCGTTGCCGGTGGCGCAAGCCCAGCGCAGTGACACGCGCGCTGCGGCCAGCGTGATCGCGTCGCCGCCGGCGCGGCTCAGGCCGAGCTCGACGCGCAGGTCCAGCGCCAGCGGCGCCTGCGATTGCCCAGCCACCAACTGCGGCGCCCCGCTGCCGAAGCGCAGCAGCGGCACATGCACGCGCAACTGGCCTTGCGGACCACCGGGCGGACCACCGAAGACCTCGCCAGCGAGGCCGACGACGACATCGGCGCCCACGGCGCGCACCGTGAAATAGGCATTGCCCTGCGGCTGTTCGCCCAGGAGCGGATGCCATTTCTCGCCGGCCGGCGTGCCGGGCGGATTGCGCGGCGGCGCAAGCCGGTCGAGCATCGACAACAGCGCCTTGCGCTGCGCGGGGTTGGAAAGGATGGAGGTGGCGCGCTCGAACACATGCTCGAACCACGAGGCGTCGAAATCGCCGTTGTCCTTGACCAGGCCGATGGCCTTGGCCGCATCCAGCAGTTCGGGGTCGAGCTTGAGTGCCATGGACTTGCCCTTCCCTTGGAGGCCGCTACCGGCTTGGCCCGCGTGGCGGCGTCGGCACCAGGGCGCGCACCGCCGTCTTCAGTTGCATCAGTTCGGCGGGCTTGGCCGCACGCAGCGACAGCACACCATCGCCAGCCGTAAAGCCGAAGGGCAGCTTGTTCAGCCGCGTGGCGTAGTCACCGATCACGCCGAGCAGCGCGGCCCACACCGCGTCCTGCACGATGCGGCCCCAGCGGCCCACCAGAAGGCCGTCGCCGCGCGGCAAGGATTCGGTGGCGGCGATCAGGCCGGCCGGGTCGCGCGCCCCACCCACGGCGAAGGGCATGACCAGCGTTTCGCGGCCGGTCTGGTCGCATTCGAGGTCCACGCTGACGGCGATGAGCCGATCGCGCAGTGCCACGCGCACATCGGGCAGGTGCACCAGCACCTCGTCCGCACCGTCCACCCACACCACGGGCGGCGGCGCGGCGAAGCCGGCCGGCAGGGCTTCGGGCGAAGCGAGACGACGCGCGACGGCCGCGGCCAAGGTCGCTTCATCGAGACGTGCGGGAATCTCGAAACGCCGCTTGGGCGAGATGACGAGGCGCGTTGCCACGGCATCCGCCGTTCAAGAAGACATCCAGAAAAGCGCGAAGACGATCATGGCCTTCCCCTCTCGGTGTTCTTGGGAAGCGGCGGATTCTGAGAGCGCTTGGCGCGCGGCGCAATCTGTCTGATGGCCAGGGGCCGCGCAAAGGCGCTGCGGGAGCCGGCCGCATGGCCGGCAAGAATTACTTGGGACGATGCAAGGCGCAGAGCTTGTTGCCGTCGGGGTCGCGCACATAGGCCAAATGCATGGCCCCCAGCGAGCCTTCGCGCAGCCCGGGCGGTTGTTCGATCGACGTGCCGCCGTGCGCAACCGCCACGTCGTGAAACTCCTTCACCTGCTCGGGCGAGACGCACTTGAATCCGATGGTGCCGCCGTTGGCGAACGTGGCGGCTTCACCATCGATGGGTTCGCTGATGCAGAACGAGCTTCCTTCGTGCCGATAGAAAAGCCGGACCTGGCCGGTGGCATTCTTGTTGCGAACGGGCTCCTTCGCCCCTAGCACGCCGAGCACGGCGTCGTAAAACCGCTGGGAACGCTCGATGTCGTTCGATCCGACCATCACATGGCTGAACACTTTGCTTGTCTCCTGTCTTGGTTGAAAGGCGTTGTTGGAACGGTCATGGTACAGGGTGGCATGGCGACATCCGTTGCCACCGCTGCGCCGAAACTGACCGTGCCGTGCCCGATGCGGTCGGCCACGACAAGCCCATCAGCCCATCAATCCGGGACTAGGCAGCCTTGCGGGCCGTAGCCTCTTGGAGCAGATCGCAGACAGCATCGGTGACCTGTACGGTGGTTGCCGAACCACCAAGGTCGCCGGTATGCAAGGCAGGCGTGGCAGTGACCTGCTCGATGACGGCCATCAGGCGGCTTGCCGCCGCATCCTCGCCAAGATGCTCCAGGAGCATCACGACCGACCAGAACGTTCCGACGGGATTGGCCAAGCCCTTTCCCATGATGTCGAAGGCCGACCCATGGATGGGCTCGAACATGGAGGGATAGCGCCGCTCCGGGTCGATGTTGCCGGTCGGTGCAATGCCGAGACTTCCTGCCAACGCCGCAGCCAGGTCGCTGAGGATGTCCGCATGCAGATTGGTGGCAACGATGGTGTCAAGCGACGCCGGCTTGTTCACCATGCGAGCCGTCATCGCATCGACGAGTTCCTTGTCCCACTGCACGTCCGGGAACTCCGCGGCCACTTCGCCGGCGATCTGGTCCCACATCACCATGGCATGACGCTGGGCGTTGCTCTTGGTGACCACCGTCAGTTGCTTGCGCGGTCGCGACTGGGCCAAACGGAATGCGAACCGCAAGACGCGCTCGACGCCGGCACGGGTCATCATGGAGACATCCGTGGCCACCTCGATGGGGTGGCCTTGATGTGCGCGGCCGCCGACGCCCGAATACTCACCCTCGGAGTTCTCCCGCACGATGACCCAGTCGAGGTCTTCTCGCCTGCATCGCTTGAGAGGCGCGTCAATGCCGGGCAGGATTCGCGTCGGCCGGACGTTGGCGTACTGGTCGAACCCCTGACAGATCTTGAGCCGCAGCCCCCACAACGTGATGTGATCCGGAATGTGCGGATCACCGGCCGAACCGAACAAAATGGCATCTTTGTCGCGAAGCGAGTCCAGGCCGTCGTCCGGCATCATGACCCCGTGCTCGCGGTAGTAGTCCCCGCCCCAGCCGAAGCTCTCGAACTCGAATCGGAAGCTGTCGAAGCTGGCGGCCAGCGTCTCCAGCACTTTCTGCCCCGCGGGAATGACTTCCTTGCCAATCCCGTCGCCGGGAATGGTTGCAATCTTGTAGACCTTCATGTTCCTTGCGCCTTGGTGATGTGTACGTGCGACTGTAGGCATTCAAGAATCAGGGGAACGGCTTCGATCTCAATCCATACTTAACTTCAATTCAAGTATGTCGCCTCAAGCGCTACGCTGTTGTCAGCGTGGCACGCGACCGCTGGCTTCCCACTGGGCAAAGGACTCCGCGAAGAAATCGACAAACGCGCGTACCCTGGCGAAGGTGTGCTGATTGCGTGGGTAGACCGCGTAGATGTCGGCGTCGGGGGTGTCGTACTGCGGCAATACCTGGACGAGCCTTCCGCTCTGAAGGTAGCGGCTGATGTCCCACTCGGCGCGCATCACGATCCCGTGACCATCGAGCGCCCAGTTGACCGCGATCTCGCCATCGTTGGTGGTCAGGTTGCCTCGAATCTTGACAACCTGATCTTCCGGACTGCGGCCCTTGATGGGTGTCAGCCGCCAGACGCCGTAGCCTTCGTCGCCTTGGCGAATGGTGATGCAGCTGTGGCGCAAGAGGTCGCTCGGTGTCTTCGGGACACCTCGGCGTGCGAGGTAGGCCGGCGAGGCGCACAGCAGCCGGCGATTCTCCGCGAGCTTTCGGGCAAGCACGCGAGTGTCTGGTGGCGCTCCAAAGCGGATGCAGACATCGTAGGCATCTTCTGTCAATGCAGGCGGGCCCACGGAGAGTTGAAGTTGCACATCCACATCCGGATGGCGCTTGGCAAACCGCGATATGAGGGGAGCGACATGACTGCGTCCGAATCCCAGGGTGGCATTGACACGCAGAAGCCCGCTGGGCTTTGCCTTGGCCGAACCCAGGACTTGCTCCAGTTCATCCACGCCAGCCAGGATTCGCTTGGAGTGCTCGAAGTAGATCTCCCCCTCGGGCGTCAAGCCCATGCGCCGGGTCGAACGGTTGACCAGAGAGAAGCCGAGCCGGGTCTCCATCGATGCAAGGTGCTTGCTGACGGCAGCCGTCGAGATGCCAAGCTCCCGCCCCGCGGCGCTGAGACTGCCCGCTGCAGCCAAGGTTGCGAAGAACGAAAGGTCGGATGGCTGAATGCGCTTGCTCATGGTTCAGTCTGTTCGGGCGTCGGCTAGCTTAACTCCAGGTTAAAGACAGTTTTCCTTTGATGGTGCCGCCGCATGGCCTTCCCTGTCTAGAGTCGGCCTTCATGCCCAGTCAGGCTGGCGAAGTGACGGAAACCATCAATACAGGAGACATCAATGTTCAATGCCGTTTCGAAGGATGCCATCAAGACCCGCCGACGTACGCTGTTGACATTGGCTGTTGCTGCAACTTGCCTGAGCGCCAATCTGGCCTACGCCCAGACCTGGCCGTCGAAGACGATCAGCCTGGTCGTTCCGTTTCCGGCTGGGGGAACGACCGACGTGTTGGCTCGCGCGCTGGCGGAGCCTCTTGGCAAGGCGCTGGGGCAGGCCGTCATCGTCGAAAGCAAGCCAGGAGCGGGCGCGACGCTGGGCGCGGACTACGTCGCCAAGTCACAGCCGAACGGATACACCCTGCTGGTGGGTGCCGTGCATCACACGATTGCCACCAGCGTCTACAAGAAGCTGCCCTATGACTTCCAGAAGGACTTTGCCCCTCTCACCACCATCGCGTTGGTTCCCAATGTGCTGGTCGTGAGCAGCGCGTCGCCTGCCAAGGATGTCGCCGGGTTGATCTCGATGGCCAAGGCGGCCACGGAACCGATGGCGTATGGCTCCAACGGGAACGGCACTGCGCAACACCTCATCGGCACGCAGTTCCAGAATCTCACCGGCGTCAAGCTCCTGCATGTTCCCTACAAGGGAAGCGGTCCGCTGACGGTTGATCTGCTAGGCGGCCAGGTTGCCATGTCGTTCGACACGGTGACGCCCGTGCTTCCGCATATTCAAGCCGGCAAGCTCAGACCGCTTGCGGTCACGACAGCCAAGCGTTCGAGTGCGCTTCCCGACGTGCCCACGCTGGACGAGGCCGGGCTCAAGGGCTTCAACATCGGCACCTGGTTCGGCGTTCTGGCGCCGGTGGGCACACCCAAGGAGGTCCAGGCCCGCTTGTCGGCCGAGATGGTGAAGATCATCCACTCTCCGGATTTCAAGGCTCAGATGGCCAAGATTGGCGCCGAGCCAGTCGGAAACTCCCAGGTGGAAATGGGCAAGCAGATTGCGGACGAGACCGAGAAGTTCGCCAAGCTGGTGAAGGACAGCAACATCACTGTCGAATAGTCGACGCGCCGAACGCGCGAGGGCCGGTCGCCACTCTTCAGGGCGAAAGGCGGAACACGCTGCCGCCTTCCTTGATGGTCTCGACCACCTTGATCTTGGAGAGGTTGTTCGGGTTGCCGGCAGTCGGGTCGCGTGACAAGACCACGAAGTCGGCCAGCTTTCCCACCTCGATGGATCCTTTGGAGTTCTCCTCGAAGATCTGGTAGGCCGGCCAGATCGTCATGGCATGCAGGGCAGTCAGGACGTCGACCTTCTGCTTCTCGCCGATGACCTTGCCGGAGCGACTTCGGCGCGTGACCGTGGCGTCCAGGACCCGCATCGAATCCGGCAGCGCCACCGGCGCATCGTGGTGGGTCGTGAAGATCATGCCTCGGCCTCGGACCCAGCCCGTCGGCGAGATGTTCGGGCACAGCTGCGGACCCACGGTGTGCTCGCAGTGCCAATCGCCCCAGTAGAACGTGTGCATGGGAAAGAGCGACGGGATGACGTGCAGGCGCTGATAGGCGTCGACCTGGTCCTCCCGGAGAAACTGGCCGTGGATCAGCGTGGGACGCTGGTCCTTGTAGGGATGCCTGGCCTCGGCGGCGTCGATCGCCTTGATGAGCAGGTCCGAAGCCGCTTCGCCATTCGCGTGCGTGATGATCTGCACGCCGTTGGCGAAGGCCCATTCGACGGCATCCATCACCTCTTCGGGCTTGGCCGCGGCGTAGCCGGCATAGCCCTTGGGATAACTGCCGACCGGGTCGTAGTAGGCCCGGTCACGCCATGCCGTGAAGCCCTGCGGGCTGCCGTCGATCGTGAGCTTCGCACCGGCCACGCGCAAACGGTTCTTGTACGCGGGGCTTGCATGGCTGAGGATGTACTGGCGGTCCACCAGCACGTCCGGATAGGTCAGCACGTCGATCTTGAACGCCCCTTCGTCCGCGACCTTGCGCAGCACGTCGGCGATGCCGGGCACCGAGCGTCCTTCCTGCGCCGTGGTGTACCCGAAGCGGGCCCACTGCTTCGCGCCGGCCTTGGCGAATGCCTCGATGCCCAGCGGGCCGATGTTGTGCAGCACCTTGCCCATCAGCGGGAAGAAGGCGGTTTCCTCCAGCGTCCCGTTCGGCTCCTGCGAACCGGCCTTGCGCTGGATCACGCCACCCTCCGGATCTTTCGTCGACGCGTCGTAGCCGACCAGTTCGAGCGCCGCCGAATTGGCGCTGGCCAGGTGCCCCGACTGGTGGATGACCACCACGGGAACGTCCTTCGAAACCTCGTCCAGTTCTTCTTTGGTCGGGTGGCGCAGCTCCTTGAGCTGGGCGTTGTCGTAGCCGAAGCCGACGATCACGTTGCCCGCCTTGACGGCGGCGCCGTTGGCCTTCGCCCAGGACTTCAGCGTCGCCACCATGCCGGCGATGTCCTTGATCTTGCCGTCGGGCGGGGCCAGCATGTTGGCCGAAAGCGCCTGCAGGCCGCCCATGACCATGTGGCCGTGCGGATCGACGAAGCCAGGCAGCATCGCTCGGCCCTTGAGGTCGAACAGTTGCGTGTTCGCCCCCTTGAGCTGCATGACCTGGGCCTTCTGCCCGACAGCGATGATCTTGCCGCCTGCCTCGGCCACCGCTTCGACCCGCATCGCCTGGTCGTTCATCGTCAGGATCGGACCGCCCGACCAGATCCGGTCGGCCGTCGGCTGGGCGCCAGCCGCCGTCAGACTCAAGCAAGCGACGGCGAATGCGATGACCCTGTAGTGGCAAGACATCGTCAACTCCTATGCCTGGATCTGTCCAGGCGCATGGATTCGATAGGCAGGTTGGTGGCAGTACCGCTCAAACCAGTAGGGCGAGGTGGTTGGCCATCATGCGGAGGTCGCCGAACGAGGCGTTGTCGCCCGCCCGAACCCCACCACCATCTCGCGCAACCAGCGCACCGCAGCATCGGCATTAGAGCGCGTGTCCCAGCAGACGTACAGCCGGTAGGCGGGCAGCTCGAAGGGAAGCGAGACGGCATCGAGCAGGTGGCCCCACCGGGCCGCGACGCGCTGCGGGAACACGGCCACGGCATCGGTGCTGGCCAGCAGGTCCGCCATCTGGCTGAAGGTGGTGACGGCCGCCTGCACATGCCGCGAGAGGCCTTGCCGTGCCAGTGCCTGATCGATCGCATCGTCGAGGTTTGAGCGGCTCTGCCCCAGCACCACGTGCGGCATGGCGCAGAAAGCCTCCAGGTCGTGGCCCACCCCGAACTTCGAATGGCCCTTGCGAGCGACGGCGACATAGCTGTCCTCGTACAAAAGCTCGGACTCGACGCCCGAGGCCGGCACGATGCGCGGCAACAGGCCCAGGTCGACATCCCCGCGCCGCAGACGCTCTGGCAACTGGCCATAGTCGGCAAGCTCCCAGGCCAGGCGGATTCGCGAGCCCTGGGCCGTGAGGGCCGTGCACAGCATGGGCAACAGCATGCGGCTGCTGTAGTCGCTGCCCGCGATGCGCAGGATGCGCGCCGATGTGGCGGGATCGAATTCCCGGTCGGTGTCGAGCAGGTCTTGCATGTCCTGCAGCACGGCTTCGACGCGGGGCGCGAGTTCGAGCGCGCGGGGCGTGGGCACGACCCCGTGCGCGGTGCGCGTGAAGAGCGGGTCGCCAAAGGTCTCGCGTAAACGCTTGAGCGAGGCGCTCACCGCAGGCTGGCTCAGGAAGAGGCGGGATGCCGCCCGCGACACGCTGCGCTCGCGCAGGAGGGCATCGAAGGTCCGCAACATGGCCAGGTCCACGCTTCGGATATCAGATCGACCCATATCAGTTATCCAAACGTTCGAATTGATCTTGGGGGTGGGGTACTCCTATCGTATGCGCACCCACAAGACCAAGGAGACAAACATGCCCGCTCGCCCGAAGCACGGTGACTCATTCCGCGCGCAGCGCCGCAACGTCCTGCGCGGCGGCGCCGCGATCGCGGCCCTGGCCGCACTTCCGATGGCCCCGCGCGCCCTGGCGCAACAGGCATCCGGCAGTTTCCCGAGCAAGGTGATCCGCATCGTGCCGTTCGGTACCGCAGGCGGGCCGATCGACGTCATCGCGCGCGTCTATGGCGAGAAGCTGCAGCAGCGCTGGGGCCAGGCGGTGATCGTGGAGCCCAAGCCCGGCGCCAGCGGCATCCTGGCATCGGACATGGTCGCCAAGGCCGCGCCCGACGGCCACACGGTGCTCTTCACCCTGCCGCTCACGCACATCAACAACGCGATCCTGCAGTCCAAGCTGCCCTACGACCCGGTCAAGGACTTCGAGCCCATCTCCCAACTCGCCACCGGCGGCCCCATGCTGGTGGCGCGCGCCGATGCGCCCTATTCCAACGTCAAGGAATTCGTCGCCTACGCGAAGAAGCACCCGGGCATGACCTACGGCACCTGGGGCAACGGCTCGCAGGCGCACTTGATGGGCGAACTGCTCAAGCACCAGGCCCACCTCGAACTCACGCACGTGGCCTACAAGTCGGAGTCCGCGGCGCACAACGACATGATCGGCGGCGTGCTCGACTTTGCCTGGGCCAACCCGTCGACGGCGCGCGCGCAGTCGCAAGGCGGTCGGATGAAGGCACTGGGCATTGCCGGCAGCCGGCGCGTGTCCACCATGCCCGACGTGCCCACGTTTGCCGAGCAAGGCTTTGCGGGCTTCGACCTGGACAGCTGGATCGGCGTGTACGCCCCCGCCAAGACGCCCCAGCCCATCATCGAGCAATGGACGCAGGCCCTGCGTGACATCACCCGCATGCCCGAGGTGCGCGAGAAGCTCATCAACTACGGCTTCGAGCCGCTTGGCAGCACGCCTGCCGAATTCAAGGCCAGCTATGAGGCCGACTACCCGCGCGTGGCCGAGCTGATCAAGGCCGCAGGAGTCACTGCCCAGTGAGCGCCACGAACCCCACGACCCCCGAGGAGCTTTCGATGAACCCCGCCACCGCGCAGAAGGTGATCCCCATCGCCGTCGACACCGGTACCGCCTATGGCCGCCAACCCGGCACCTACAACGCCGCGCTCACCGAAGTGGGCGCCGGCACGCCCATGGGCGAACTGCTGCGGCGCTACTGGCACCCGATCGGTCTTGCCGGCGACGCCACCGACACGCCGCGCAAGGTGCGCGTGCTGGGCGAGGACCTGATCCTGTTTCGTGACAAGGGCGGCCGGCCCGGGCTTGTCCACCCCAACTGCGCGCATCGGGGCGCGTCGCTCTACTACGGCAAGGTGGAGGAACGGGGCATCCGTTGCTGCTACCACGGCTGGCTGTTCGACGTTGAAGGCCATTGCGTGGAGCAGCCCTGCGAACCCGAGATGGGCCGCGCCCGCGGACGCATCCGCCAGCCTTGGTACCCGGTCCAGGAGCTCTATGGCCTGGTGTGGGCCTACCTGGGCCCGCCGGAGAAGAAGCCGATCCTGCCGCGCTACGACGCGCTGGAGCGCCTCGACGAGGGAGAGATCATCGAGACCAACGACGCCAGCATCGGCGGCGGCGGCCCGCAGGTCATTCCCTGCAACTGGCTGCAGCACTACGAGAATCTGGTCGACCCGTTCCACGTGGTGGTCCTGCATTCGAGCTTCAGCGGCACGCAGTTCGTCGATGCAATGGCACAGATGCCCGAGGTGACCTGGGACAGGGTGCCGCTGGGCGTACGCACCACGTCCATCCGCCGCATGCCTGATGGCAAGGTGTTCCGCCGCATCAGCCAGGCTGGCGTTCCCACGCTGAGGGTGATTCCCAGCCCGCGGGTCGGCCGCTACGGCCGCCTCGAGTCGCTCGGCTGGATCCTGCCGATCGACGATCACAGCTTTCGCATCTTCGTTGTCGGCCGCGTCAGCGAGAAGGGAGACCTCACCCGCATGCGCTCGCGCATGAACGGCAAGCTGTGGGAAGAACTCACCGAGGAAGAACACCAGCGCATGCCGGGCGATTACGAAGCCATGGTGAGCCAGGGTCCGATCGCCTTGCACTCGGAAGAGCACCTGGCCACGTCCGACCGCGGCATCGTCATGCTGCGCCGCTTCCTGAAAGAGCAGCTGGAATGCATGAAGGCGGGCGGCGATCCGGCCGGCGTGAGCTTCGATCCCGATGCGCCTGCGGTGGTGTTCGACGCAGGCAACTATCTCGAAGACGCCTGAGCGTTTTCGCGGCTCGCATCAACGTCGCAGGTTGAGCCTGTACCTGAAGTTGTCGGCCCGGTAGACCGCCAGTTCCACATGCACAGGCCCGCCCTGGGCCATGTGCAGCACCCGCTCGACTTCCAGCACGGCGGTGCCTGGTTCGATCTGCAAGAGCTTGGCATCCTGCGCGCGGGCCGCACCGGCGCCGATCTCGACCTGCGCCTCGCCGATCGCGATACCGCCTTCGTGCTCGAACACGTCGATCAGGTCGCGCTGCGAGAAATCGACGCGTGCCACCCGCTCGCCCAGAAAGCGCGGCAGGTAGGAGTTGTTGACCGACAGCGGCTCGCGGTCCATGTAGCGCAGGGTCTGCAGGTGATAGACCGTTTCGCCCGCTGCCAGGTCCAGTTGGCGGGCAACGGCCGGCGGCGCCTTGATCTCGCGCCATGCCAGGCGCTTGCTGCTGACGGCATGCTTGTCCAGGGCCAGCGCCTCGTTGAGCCCCTGCAGACGGTTCAGGCTCTGCGCCGCCCTGGGATGGGACACGAATGCACCTTTACCGTGCAACTTGACGATCAAGCCTTCGGCCTGCAATGCGCCCAGCGCCTGCCGAACGGTGATGCGGCTCACGCCATGCTCGGCCGTCATCTCGGATTCGGAGGGCAGCTTGGCACCTGGCGGCAAGCGTCCGTCGAGGATGCGCGCCCGGATGGCGTCGCGCAACTGCGCGTGGAGCGACTGCGGCAGTTCAGACATGGCCGGCCACGCAACGGCATCTGGCATGCCACTTGCATGCCTTGTTATAACTTGTCATAACGAGTACATTCTCGCACCGTCTGGGTGCTTTTTCGTTCTTCCAATCGCTCTGAAGGAAACGACCATGCCTGCTGCCCGATCCCTCCTGCGTTCTCTTGTTGCCACGGTCTGTCTGGGGGCCGCGCTTGGCGCCGCTCACGCCCAAGGCTATCCCGCCAAGCCGATCAGCCTGATTGTGCCGTTTGCCGCTGGTGGCGGCGTCGATGCCACCGCGCGCCAGATCAACACCAAGCTGGGCGAAGTGCTCAAGCAGCCGGTGGTGATCGAGAACGTCGCTGGCGCTGCCGGCACCATCGGCACCCAGAAGGTGGCGCGCGCGCCGGCCGATGGCTACACGATGCTCTTCGCCGTGGCCAGCCCGCTGAACGTCGCGCCGCTGGTGGCGCCCAATGCGGTGCGCTACGATACCTTCAAGGACTTCATCCCCGTCGCCACCATCGGCACTGCACCGTTCGTTCTGATCGGCAACTCGCAGTTGACGGCCAACACCACGGCCGAGCTGATCAAGCTGGCCAAGCAGCAGCCGGGCAAGCTCAACTTCGGCACCGATGGGGTGGGCACGTCGCTGCACGTCACGGCGGAGATGTTCAAGCAGCGTGCCGGCATCGACATCGTGCACGTGCCTTACAAGTCGGGGCCGCAGGTGCTGACCGACGTGGCCGGTGGCCAGGTCGATCTGGCGGTGCTGCCGCTCACGCTCGCACAGCCCTTCATCAGGGATGGCAAGGTCAAGGCCTATGGCGTGACCTCGACCGTGCGCTCGCCTTCGGCGCCCAACATTCCGACGCTGGGCGAAACGCCCGAGCTCAAGGGCTTCGAGATGGATTCGTGGCTGGGCGTGCTGGCACCCGCGGGCACACCGCAGCCGGTGATCGCCGCCTGGGTGGCCGCACTGGAAGCCGTGGCCAAGGATCCGGACATCGCCCGCAAGCTGGGCGAAGTGGCCGTCAAGCCGAACGTCATTGCCGGCCCCGCCTTCGCCGAATACCTGGCCAAGGAGCGCAAAGCCGTCGCCGGCGTGGTTCAGGCCGCCGGCATCAAGGTCGAATAGGCACAGGCAGGAAACCGCATGCCCTGGATGCTCACCGGTGCCTGGATCGTGCTGCCCGGCGTCGTGCTGGCCGGCGCGCTCATCGGCGCCACCGGCATCGGCGGTGTGCTGCTGGTGCCGCTGCTCACGAGTCTTGGCGGCGTGCCGCTGCCGCAGGCGATTGCAGCCGCTTCGCTGGGCTTTGCGTTGCCGGCCTTGGTGGTGCTTCGCCCATTGCTGCGACAACCCGAGTTGGCCGCGCGTTGCCTGCCGCTGCTGGCGGGCGCGCTCGCGGGCAGTGCGTGCGGTGCGTTCCTGGTTCGCTGGCTGCCGGGTGCGGCACTGATGGCGGGCGTGACGGCGCTGGTGCTGTTCTCTGGGTGGCGCGGCCTGCGGACCAGTCGCGCGAATGCGCCACACATCGCTGCCGAACCATTGCCGCCGCTTGCATTGCTCGTGGTGGGCGCGCTGGTCGGCGTGGGCTCCGCCCTCACCGGCACCGGCGGCCCTGTGCTGGTGCTGCCGCTGCTGATGCTGCTTCGACAACCTGTGCTCTTCGCGGTGGTCGCGGCGCAGGCCATCCAGTTGCCGGTCGCCATCGCGGCCAGTGCCGTCCATGCCTTCGAAGGCCGACTCGAACCGCGGCTGGCCCTGATGTGCGGCGCGTTGATGCTGGCTGGCTCGCTGCTCGGCCAACGCGCGGCGATGCGGCTCGACACGCGTCAACTCCAACGCCTGGTGTCCGCGCTGCTGCTCGGCGTAGGCCTCTGGTTCACCTGGCTGCTGCTGACCTGAACTGCCCTCGGAGCTTCAACAATGATTTCCCGCGACTCTTTCCATACGACCGGCCCGATGCTGCTGGCCCCCGAATGGCTGATGCTGCCCGACGGCCCTCACCCAGACATGGCCGTGCTGGTCCAAGACGGACGCTTTGCCGCCGTGGGTCCGTTGCAGGAGGTCCAGGCAGCGCATCCCGGACTCCAGCCGGTGGTGTTGGCGAAGCACCTGCTGATGCCCGGGCTGATCGACACGCACACGCACCTGACGCAATCCTTCGGCAAGGCGCTGGCCTTCGGTGAGCCTTCGGAAATCTTCCGTCGCATCTGGGTGCCGATGGAACAGGTGCTCGATGCCGATGCCGCCTACCTGTCGGCCAAGCTCTCGGCGTTCGAGTCCCTGCGCGGCGGCTTCACCACCGTGGTCGATGCAGGTACCCGCTCCGAAGCCGGGCTGGAGGGCGTGGCTTCGGCCGCGCGCGACGCAGGCATCCGCTGCGTGCTCGGCATGATCTGCAACGATGCGGCGATCGAGGGCGACGAGGCCGCGGCCCGGCGCATTCTGGACGGCGCCGCCGGATTCATCTCGCGACTCGAGCACGATCCGCTCGTGCACCCCTCGCTCGCCATCTCGATCCCCGAGGCCGCGACCGACCGCATGCTGCGCGACGTCGCTGCCCTCACCCGCGAAAGCGGCAGGCGCTTCCAGACCCATGTGAACGAGCATCTGGCCGCCGTCGAGCGCTCGCTGGTGGCACGCGGCCTGCGGCCGCTCGAGCTGCTTCATGCTTGCGGCGCGCTCAACGAATCCGCATTGCTCGCCCACGCCACGCTGCTCACGCCGCGCGAGATCGGCCTCCTGCGCGACAGCGGCGCCGCCGTGGCCTACAACCCAGTCGCCAGCGCATGGAAAGGCAACGCCGTGCTCGATGCCGGTCTTCTCGGCATGCTGGGCGTTCCTTTCGGGCTCGGCACGGACGGCACGCGGGCCGATGGCTTCCGGCTGATGGACGCCGCCGAAGCCACGCAGCGACTGACGCATGGCCTGGCCAACGGCGATTCGTCCTGCGGCGGCGGCTGGCTGTGGCTGGACCATGCCACGCACCTGGGCGCATCCGCGGCCGGCCTGGGCACCGTCACCGGAGCGATCACCACCGGGTTGGCGGCCGACTTCCTGCTGGTGGACCTCGACGTGCCGGAGTTCATGCCCAGCTGGGATCTGAGCTGGGAACTGGTGCGCTTTGGCAATCGCGACCAGATCTCCGCCGTCTTCGTCAACGGCAGCATGCGCCTGTGGAAGGGCTGGCCGACCGATTGGGACGCGCGCGCCCTGATGCGCGAAGTGGCCGCCGTTGCCCGTCGCGACGTGCAGCGCGCGCCCATTCAGCGGGTGCATCCGGTGGCGGATGTGCATCGGGCGCGGCAACAGGGCGCTTGATGAGCCCGTCACCGCGGCCCGCGCGATCTATCGCGACGGAAACGTCGGCGCCCGCTTGTTCATGAACGCATCGACCCCTTCCTTGAAGCTCGGCCGGTCCAGCAGCACGCGCTGTCGTTCGGCTTCGGTGTGCAACTGCGCCAGCAGGTCCTGCTCGCCCGCCAGCTTGTAGATGCTGCGGATCTCCTGCGCCGCGTGCGCGGGCAGGCGTGCCAGGCGCTGCGCCAGGGCGAGCGCGTCGGCGCGCAGTTCGGCGTCTTCCGAAACCTTCCAGACCAGGCCCCATTGCTGAGCCCGCTCGGCCTCCAACCGTTCATCGAGCAGCGACATGGCCACGGCCCGCGCGCGTCCGACGGCGCGTTCCAGAAACCAGGTGCAGCCCACGTCCGGCACGATGCCAAGGCGTGGCATGAAGGGCAGGTAGAAGTAGGCCGAGCGTGCGGCCACCACCACATCCGCCGCCAGCGCCAATCCCACACCGGCGCCGGCGCACGGTCCGTTGACCGCGCTCACCACCGGAAAAGGCAGCGTCTGCAGGTCCTCGACCATGCGATTGGTGACCGCTTCCATCGTATCGGCCATGGCCTGGCCGATGCTCTGGCCTTCGGGTGGCCCCACGTCGCTCAGGTCGGCGCCCACGCAGAAAGCCTTGCCTTCGCCGGTGATCACCAGCGCGCGCACCGAGCGGTCTTCGCGCAGGTTGGCCAGGTGTTCGCGCAGGCGCTTCTGCAGCCCCAGCTGAATCGGGTTCAGCCGCTGCGGCACGTTCAGGCTGAGCAGCGCGACTTCACCGTGGCGCTCGAGCAGGACGGGGTCTTCGGCTTGCATCACAGGCGCTCGATGATGGTGACGTTGGCCATGCCGCCGCCTTCGCACATGGTCTGCAGCCCATAGCGCTTGCCGCGCGCGCCTAGCGCATGGACCAGCGTCGTCATGAGCTTGGTGCCGGATCCGCCCAGCGGATGGCCCAGCGCGATGGCGCCGCCGTTGACGTTGAGCCGCTCGTTGTCGCCACCCAGGGCCTTGAGCCAGGCCAGCGGCACCGGCGCGAAGGCCTCGTTCACTTCGTACAGGTCGATGTCGTCCAGCTTCATGCCCGCCTTTTTCAGCGCACGCTCGGTGGCGGGCAGCGGGGCTTCGAGCATGATGACCGGGTCGTGGCCGATCACCGTCATGTGATGGATGCGTGCCAGCGGCTTGGCGCCCAGGGCCTTCAGGCCGCGCTCGTTGACGATCATCACGCCGGTGGCGCCGTCGCAGATCTGGCTGGCGTTGGCGGCGCTGATGACGCCGCTCTCCTCCAGCAGCTTCACGCTGCCGATGGATTCGAGCGTGGCTTCGAAGCGGATGCCTTCGTCCACCTTGTGCAGGTCGTCCGTCTCCACGCCTTCGGCGTTGCGAACCTTGAGCGGCAGGATCTCGGCATCGAAGGCGCCGGCTCGCGTGGCCGCAATGGCACGCTGGTGGCTCTGAAGCGCGTAGCGGTCCAGGTCTTCGCGCGAGAAGCCGTACTTCTTCGCGATCATCTCCGCCCCCATGAACTGGCTGAACACCACGTTGTCGTAGCGCCGGTTGATGGATTCGCTCTGGTAGTAGCCCATGCCGGCCTTGCTGGCCAGGATGGACGGGCTGCCCATGGGCACGCGCGTCATCGACTCGACGCCGCCGGCAATCACCACGTCCATCGTGCCCGACATCACGGCCTGCGCCGCGAAATGCACCGCCTGCTGCGACGAGCCGCACTGGCGGTCGATGGACGTGCCGGGCACCGACTCGGGCAGGCCGGAGGCCAGGACCGCATTGCGCGCCACGTTGTTCGATTGCTCGCCCGCCTGACCGACGCAGCCCAGGATCACGTCTTCGACCAGGGCCGGATCGGCATCGACACGGCTGACCAGTTCATCGAGCACGCGGGCGGCCATCTCGACCGGATGCCATCCGGACAGGCGGCCGCCACGGCGCCCTCCAGCGGTTCGAACAGCGGAGACGATATAGGCTTCAGGCATGGCGAGGCATCCGGCAGGAGGTTGGAGATGCCTTCATTCTGTGCCTCGCGCCCGCGCGCCGAGTCGTCCGAACTGACGATTTTTGTGTCGCGACGTTCGCCTCGGCGGCGGGCCGCGCGAGGCTCAGCGCGGCGCCATGCGAATGGCGCCGTCCAGGCGCACGCATTCGCCGTTGAAGTAGCCGTTGGTCAGCATCGTCTCGGCCAAGTGGGCGAACTCGCCGGGGTTGCCCAGGCGCTTGGGAAAAGGCACCGAAGCGGCAAGCGCTTCCTTGACCTTGTCGGGCGCGCCTTGCAGCAGGGGCGTATCGAAGATGCCCGGCAGGATGGTGTTGACGCGGATGCCCTCGCTCATCAGGTCGCGGGCAATGGGCAGCGTCATGCCGACGATCCCTGCCTTGCTGGCCGAGTAGCTGGCCTGGCCCATCTGCCCGTCCTGCGCGGCCACCGACGCGGTGTTGACGATCGCGCCGCGCTCGCCGTCGGCCAGCGGTTCCAGCGCCAGCATGCCGGCGGCGGATTTGGCGATGCAGCGGAAGGTGCCGACCAGGTTGATCTGGATGATGCGGTCGAAGTTGACCAGCGGATGGTGGCGGATCTCGCCAGTGGCCTTGTCGCGGCTGGCGGTCTTGAGGGCCGTGCCGGTGCCGGCGCAGTTGACCAGGATGCGCTCCTGACCGTGCGCCGCACGCGCCTTCGAGAAGCCGGCATCCACCTGCGCCTCGCTGGTCACATCGACCTGGCAGAAGACGCCGCCCAGCTCCTTGGCCAGTGCTTCGCCCTGCTCGGCATTGAGGTCGAACAGCGCCACCTTGACGCCCTGCGCGGCCAGCCGGCGCGCCGTGGCGGCGCCCAGGCCGGAAGCACCGCCGGTGACGACGGCGGAGATGCTTGAATCGAGTTTCACGGCGTTCGTCTCCAGATGGGTGCCATGGATGGCGGGCCCCAGTCTAGGAATCGCACCGCGCGGCGAACATCGTCCGAAGCGACGAAAAGCGGGGCGCGCCGGCGCTACCGCACCACCAGGCTCCAGAACGCCAGCACGCCCAAGGCGGCCACCAGGGTCGAGATCCACAGCGCCAGGTTCCACTGCTTGACCAGGCCGAATTCGCGCAGGGCGCGAACCCGGCGGTGGTGCTGGATCACCGCCAACACCATCGCCACCGTGCCGATGGCGATCATCGAAAGGCCCACCGTGTCCGAGGCCCAGGTGCGTCCGGCCGCACCCACGACAGGGGTTCCGTGCTGGGTCTCGAGGTAGGCGAAGAACTTCGCCAGCGTGAAGCCGAAGCCGATCATCGACAGCGAAGTCCGCAGCCAGGCCATGAGCGTGCGCTCGAAGGCCAGGAAGCTGCGTTCGACCGCCAGCGCAGTGCGCTGCTGCGCCAGTTCGGTCCCGAGGTCCGGGACCGGATGAGCGTCAGTGGCCACCGCCCGAGGAGGCCTCGGTCATCTTGGCCAGCACCTGATCCAGGCTGAAGCTCGCGGCCTTCTGGCGTGGCGGGAAATCCTTGAAGGTGGCCAGGAATTCAGCCACGCCGGCCTGCGCGGGCACGAGCAGGTAGATGTGCCGGAACATCCAGTCGTAGAAGGTGTTGGACGTGATCTGCGCACGCTCGTACGGGTCCATCCGCAGGTTGAAGATGTAGGGCGTTCGCAGCACCACGAAGGGCTCCTGCCAGATCTTGAGCGTGCCGGTCACGCGCTGTTCCATGAACAGCATCTTCCAGTTGTCGTAGCGCAGCGCAGCAACGTCGCCGTCGTCGGTGAAGTAGATGAAGCCCTTGCGCGGGCACTCCTTTTCCTTGCCCGTCAGGTAAGGCACCAGGTTGTGGCCGTCCAGGTGGACCTTGAAGGTCTTGCTGCCGACCTTGCAGCCTTTCTTCAGCCTTTCCTTGATGTCCGTATCGCCTGCCGCCGCGAGGATGGTGGGGAACCAGTCCAGGTGGCTCACGATGGCATTGGATTCAGAGCCCGCTTCGATCTGACCGGGGTAGCGCACCATGCACGGCACGCGATACGCACCTTCCCAGCTCGAGTTCTTCTCGTTGCGGAAAGGCGTGGTACCCGCATCCGGCCAGGTGTTCATGTGCGGGCCGTTGTCGGTGCTGTACTTGACGAAGGTGTTATCGGCGATGCCCAGTTCGTCCAGCAGGTCGAGCAGTTCGCCGATGCACTTGTCGTGGTCGATCATCACGTCGTGGTATTCGGACTGCCAGCGACCCGACTGGCCGCGGCTTTCCGGCTTGACGTGCGTCCATGCGTGCATGTGCGAGGTGTTGAACCACACGAAGAAGGGTTCGCCCGACTCGTGCGCCGACTTGATGAACTTCTTGGCGGCCGCCAGGAATTCGTCGTCGCAGGTTTCCATGCGCTTCTTGGTGAGCGGGCCGGTGTTCTCGATCTTCTGGCCGCCCTTGCCGTCGGCCCAGCAATGCAGCACGCCGCGCGGACCGTAGTTCTTCTTGAAGTTGGGAAAGTCCTTCTCGTTCGGGTAGTCGACTTCCTCGGGCTCTTCTTCGGCGTTGAGGTGATAGAGATTGCCGAAGAACTCATCGAAGCCGTGCATGGTCGGCAGGTGCTCGTCGCGGTCGCCCAGGTGGTTCTTGCCGAACTGGCCCGTGCGGTAGCCCAGCGGCTTGAGCGCTTCCGCGATGGTGATGTCCTCGGCCTTCAGGCCGAGCTCGGCCCCAGGCAGTCCCACCTTGGTCAGGCCCGTGCGCAGTCCGCACTGCCCGGTGATGAACGACGAGCGGCCCGCGGTGCAGCTTTGCTCCGCATAGCAGTCGGTGAAGATCATCCCCTCCTTGGCGATGCGATCGATGTTGGGCGTGCGGTAGCCCATCATCCCCTTGGTGTAACAACTCAGATTGGACTGCCCGATGTCGTCCCCCCACATGACGAGGATGTTGGGTTTCTTGGATTGCTTGCCCTTGGCCATGCTTGCTCGCTCCTTGATGGTTGGTTGAAGCCGATCGACAACAAGAGCGGCGAATCCTAGTCCTGGTACCGAGGCCCATCAACCTCAATGTTCGGAGTGACCAAGGGACATCACCAATGACACTTTGACAAAGGCATGGCGGCGTGGAACATTCGCTGCCCTCGCACGTCGCGTGGCGCAGCCCGTTTCAACCCAGCCAGGGCGGAATGCGCGTCACCGCCTCACCCACCAGGCCCTGCACGGTCGCCACATGCCAGAACAGCGCCACGTTGTCCAAGGTGGCCCGGGCACGCGGACCGAGCAGCCCAGCCCAGGAACGGGCCATGAGGTAGACGCCCAGCACCAGCAGGATGACGAGGTGCATGCCCTGGTAAGCCAGCAGCGCCGCCACGCTTGCGCTCCAGCCGTCGGCCGTCGGATTCAGCCCCGCGAGCGCGTTGCCCTGCCAGGCGACGGCGAAAGCGCCCGCGGCGCACGCGAGCGCCAGCATCACCCGCAGCCGCAGGGGCCGCTGGACCGATGACTGCTGCGGCAACGGCGCCCGTGCCGACCACTCCATCAACACCGAACCGGCCAGCAGAAGCAAGACGTTGGCCGCGCCCTGACCGACCGGCGAAAGCGCAGCGCCGGGCGGCGGACAGACATCGAGCAGCATCGCCAGGTGCACGTGGGCATAGGCCATGGAGGCAAGCACGGCGAAGTCCACCACGCCGAGCAGCGCCGTCGCCCACCAAGAATGAGAGCGTCGCCCCAGGGGCAGCACCGGCAACGTCACGCCGTCGGCCACCGTGGCCGCATCGGCCGGTGCGGCACGGTCGGACCCCCAGAGCCAGTAGACGAGGGCCGCAACGGCACCCAGTCCGAACGCAAATGCCGTGAATACCCAGCCCACGGTGAGCAACAGGAAGAAGCCCGCCGTTCCGACCGCCGCCAGGAAAGGCGACCAGCCGTCGCCCGGGAGGCGAAGCAGTTGCACCGGCCGCGCGTCGACGATTCGGGTGACCAGCGTCTCGCGGCCGCCGAACACCGTGCCCGGCAGCCAGTGGCGCCCGGCTTCCACCTCCTCGGACAGCGAGGGCCGCGACCACAACGGCTCGGTCGAATCGACCTGCGGAATGCTGCGCACGCCGTAGTCGCGCAGCGGCAGCCATTCGAGGGTGCCGGCGCGCCATGGATCGTCGTGCTCTCGCTCGGGGCGACGCAGCACGCGCACCGCATCCACGAGCCACAGCAGAACCCCCAGCGCGAAGACGTAGGCGCCGATGGTGGACAGCAGGTTCAGTGCGTTCCATCCCATGTCTTCGCCATAGGTGTAGACGCGGCGCGGCATGCCAAGCAGGCCGGTCACGTGCATCGGGAAGAACGCAAGGTTGAAGCCGCCGAACATCAGCCCGAAGACCCAGCGCGCCAGGCGTTCCGAGAACTGCCAGCCATTGAAGAGCGGCAGCCAGTAATAGAGGGCCGCGAACACCGGGAAGACCATGCCGCCGATCAGCACGTAGTGCAGGTGGGCCACGATGAAGTAGCTGTCGTGGGCCTGCCAGTCGAAGGGCAGCACCGCGACCATCACGCCAGTCAGCCCGCCCAGCACGAAGATGAAGAAGAAGCCCAGCAGGAACAGCGTCGGTGCGGCGATGCGCACCCGGCCGCGCCAGAAGGTGGCCAGCCAGGCGAACACCTGCAGGACACTGGGCACCGCGACCGCGAAGCTGGCCAGCGAGGTAAGCACCAGGGCCGTGATCCCGACGCCCGAGGCGAACATGTGGTGAATCCACAGCAGGAAACTGATCACGCCGACGCCCGCAAGCGCCGCCACCACCGCACGATGGCCCACCAGCGGCACGCCCGCCATCGCGATGACCAGCATCGAGACCATGCCCGCCGCCGGCAGGAAGATGATGTAGACCTCCGGATGGCCGAAGAACCAGAACAGGTGCTGCCACAGCAGCGGATCACCGCCGCGGGCGGGCAAGAAGAAGGGCCAGTCGAACGCACGCTCCAACTCCAGCAGCGTGGTGGCCGCGATGACTGCCGGAAACGCGAACACGATCATCAGCGCCGCCACTAGCACGGCCCAGGCGAAGATCGGCATGCGCGCAAGCGTCATGCCCGGCGCGCGGGTGAAGAGGATGCCGATGATCAACTCGATGGCGCCGGCAATGGCCGATATCTCGATGAAGCCAATGCCCAGCAGCCAGAAGTCCGCCCCGACGCCCGGCGAATACTGCTTGCCGGTGAGCGGCGGATACATGAACCAGCCGCCGTCGGGCGCGGCGCCGAAGAACACCGTGCAGAAGAAGGCCAGTCCGCCGATGGCATAGGCCCAGAAGGCGTAGGCCGACAGGCGCGGAAACGGCAAGTCGCGAGCGCCCAGCATCGAGGGCAGCAGGTAGACCGCGATCGCCTCGACGATCGGCACCGCGAACAGGAACATCATCACCGTGCCGTGCATGGTGAAGAGCTGGTTGTAGGTGCCGGCATCGACCAGACCCGCTTCGGGCACGGCCAGCTGGGTTCGCATCAGCAGCGCCAGCACCCCGCCGAGCACGAAGAAGACCATCGCCGTGACGATGTAGAAGGCGCCGATGTGCGTGTTGTTGACCGCGCTCAGCATTCGCCAGCCGCGCGGCGCGGCCCATGCGCGTTCGAGCGCCTCGCGCTCGCCCTCGGGACGCGGCAGCGAACTGGGCAACTGGCTTGCGTCGTCGTGTGGCATCTACTGCAGTACCGCCAGCCAGGCCGCGATGTCGTCGATGGCTTGCGCCGGCAATCGGGCATCGCCGGCCGGCATCTGCACGCCGGGCTTCAGGGCCTGCGTGTGGGCCACCCAGTCACGCAGGCCTTGTTCGGAGTTGGCCAGCGTTGCCGCGCCGAGGGACAACCTACCACCGACATGGGTCAGGTCAGGGCCGCGCCCGCCGTCCGCGCCCTCGGCGGTCAGGCCGCGCACGGCATGGCAGGCATCGCATCGGTGCGACAGGAAGGCTTCGCGCCCGGCGCTCACTCGCGCGTTGCCAGATGCAGGCGGAGACGGCGCTGCGGGCTGCATCTGGCGGCGCGCCCAAGCCTCGAAATCCTGCGCAGACAGCGCGACGGCGTCGATCGACATGCGCGCATGCTGCGCACCGCAGAACTCGGCGCATTGGCCGCGCCATCGGCCGGGCGAGTCGGCTTGCACCAGCAGGTGCTGCATGCGTCCGGGCACCATGTCCATCTTGCCGGCCAGGGCCGGCACCCAGAAGCTGTGGATCACGTCGCGGCTCGACAGTGCCAGGTAGACCGGGCGTCCGGCGGGCAGCCGCAGTTCGTTCGCGGTGCGAAAGCTCAGGCCCGCGCGCCGGTCTTCGTAGCGCACATCCCACCACCACATGTGGCCGGTGACGGAGACGACCAGCGCATCGGGCGGCGGCACCGGGCGCCAAACGGGGCGATGGCGCTCGCTGTAGATGAAGAGCGCACCCAGCACGCCGATGGGCAGCGCCAGTCCTCCGCCCCAAAGCCACCAGCGCGCCCTCACAACGCGCGGGCCGCGCAGCGACCAGGCCAGGAGGAGCATCAGGAACAAGAGCAGCACGCCTGCACCGATGGCCAGGACGAGCGTCACCTCGAAAGCACCCTGCGCCGAGGGGCCTGCGGGATGCAGTGCCGACTGCAACGGACGCAGCGGATTGGCGTCGCCGGCCTCGCTCATCGCAGCGTCATCAGGTAGGCCGCCATGAGTTGCGCATCGGCTTGCGACACGCCCATGGCCGGCATCGCCGTGCCCGGGACCAAGGACTGCGGTGCGACGATCCAGGCCGCCAGCGCATCCGGGATATTGGCCAGGCGGCCTGCGATGTAGCTGCGCCGCCCGAATCCCTCCAGCGTTCCGGCGGCAATGCCTTGCGCGCCGGCAACGCCCGGGATCGTGTGGCAGCTGCCGCACTGGTACTGCGCGAGCAGCGTCCGGCCGGCCTCGGTGGAACGCGGATGCTCCGCATGCCCCGTTGATTCGGCCGCGACGGGGCCTGCCGCATCGATCAGCCAGGCACCGGCCAGCGTCAGCATGCAGGCGCGCCAGTTCGTCGCTGGCGAGGATGGAATAAGTCGCCTGCTCATGCCGGCCATTGTCGGAAGCGTTGCATCGGCTTTGGCCGACACGATGGGCTGCAATGCGCGTAGGACAATTTCGCGCAAATGAGCACGCTCCGCACGGTGGGCCTAACCCTGGCCGGCACAGCACTCGCTGCCGCCCTGGCCGCGGGCGCGGTCATTTGGGGCGGCTTCTACAACGTGGCAGCGACTCAGTCTCACTGGCAGACCGTCTACGGCGTGCTCGAAACGGCCATGCATCGATCGGTGCGCTGGCGTGCGAAGGACATCGAGGCACCGGCGCTGGATGATCCCGATTTCGTCGCACGCGGTGCGCGCTGCTACCAGGCCAAATGCGTTCAATGCCACGGCGGGCCCGGCGTGGCCCAGGGCGACATCGGCATGAGCATGCAGCCGCTGCCCGGTCCGCTGGTCGATGCAGCACGGAAGTGGGAGCCGCGCGAGCTCTACTGGATCACCCGCCATGGGATCCGGATGAGCGGAATGCCCGCCTGGCAGCATCGTCTGACCGACGACGACCTGTGGTCGCTGGTGGCCTTTCTCGATCACCTGCCGCGCCTGTCGCCGGCTGCCTATGCGCAGATGGCAGGCAACAGCTGGACGGTGGCGTCGTCTTCCGCAGCGGCCTCCTCGAACGCCCGCCCGGCGGCATGCGGGCCGTCGATGGCGCCCGCCAGTCGGCCAGCAGACGTGGAGCTCGGCCGCGCCGCCTTGTCGCAATATGCGTGCATCGCCTGCCACACCGTGCCGGGCGCTGCGAGTTCATCACCGCAGGTCGGCCCCCCGCTTGGTCAAATGGGCCGGCGCACGCGCATTGCCGGCGTGCTCGACAACACGCCCGAGAACATGGCGCAATGGCTCATGCACACGCAGCAGGTGAAGCCCGGAACCGCCATGCCCGAGATGGGCGTCACCCCGCAAGACGCGCTCGACATCGCGGCCTACCTGCAGACGCTTCGCTAGTGCTGGCGGGTGTGTGCTGCCGCGGCGCTCAACCCTCGCGCGCCACGCGCCAAGGCGCCATCACCAGCGCCCTGGCCAGCCGCCACGACATCCAAAGGAACAGCAATGGCAGCAGCACGGTCTGCAGCACGAAGATGGCGATGAGCCGGACGATCCGGTCGCTCCATTGCCCGGCCTGTTCGAGCAGCTTCTTGTAGCCCGCCTGGATCTCGTCGAACTTGCCTTGCAACGCGCGCAAACGGTCCATCACCCCGCCTTCTCCGGCCGGCGGCTGCGACAGGTTGCCCGGCACCTGCGACACCGAGGACTGCAGCGTGGCATAGGCGGCGTCGTATTCCTGGTGCAGGAACACGCGGTAGATCGCCTCGTTGGCCACTGCGGCCACCGGCACGGCAAAGCGCACCAGCAGCACCAGCAGGAGCAAGGGCTGCATCCAGCGCCCCGCGCGCGTGCCCGGTCCGCGCCAGGCCAGCACCAGCCACGCCAGCAAAGCGACCGTCAGAAACACCGACACCGCCACATGCCCGCCGATCTTGAGCGCCAGCAGCTGCACGCCGAACGCTACGCTGGCCACCAGCATCACATCGGCGAACTTGTCGACCAGTTCGTTGATGGGCCGCAGTGCCTGGCCGGGTGCCAGCGTCACGCCGATGCCCAGCGGCTCCAGGCTGAGTTCGGTTCCCTCGGCGACGGAAAGCGCGGCGCCCAGAGCACGCGCACCGGCAAAGGTGGTCAGGGCGCGGGTGAGGCCGGCCTGTGTTTCGGCGCGTGCCTCGGTGTCGAGCCAGGGCGTCCAGGCGGCGACAAGCAGCAGGGCTGCCAGCAGGACGATGCCGGCGCGGCGAAAACCGGATGTGGCTTGCATGGGTCAAGCATACCGATTGCGGCTTGGCCGCACCAATGCGCCGGCTTGGTCTAGAGCAGTTGCCCCCGATGCCGCGCCAGTGCCTCGGACGCCATCTGGTTCAAGCCGTCGCCGCTGCGGTCCACATGCTCGAGCAATTGCTTGCGCATGCGCGGCTCCCAGAACTTGCGGATGTGCTGGGCCATCTCTTCGAGTGCGACGGCGCGGTCGGGCATGGCTTCGAAGAAGGTGCCGATCTGGTTGGCCATCCGGACTAGGTTTTCAGTGTGCATGGGCGTTGTCCAGGGAAGGCTCGAGCGTGAGTCGCCCGCTGTCGCAGTAGACGACCAGGTCCTGCTGGCGCGCAAAGCCCACCAGCGTCATGCGTGCGCGCTGGGCGGTGGCCACGGCATAGGACGTTGGCGCAGACACGGCCGCCAACAGCGGCACGCCCGCCATGGCGGTCTTTTGCACCATCTCGAAACTCGCGCGACTGGTGACGGCAATGAACCCGCTCGCGGCATCCACGTCCTGCGCCGCCAGCGCACCGATGAGCTTGTCCAAGGCGTTGTGGCGACCCACGTCTTCGCGCAGCCACATTACCTCGCCCTGTGCCGAGCACCAGGCGGCCGCATGCACCGCGCCCGTGGCCTGCTGCAGCGTCTGGAACGAAAAGAACTGCGACATGGCGCGGCTGATGGCTTCGCGCTCGAGCGGCGTCTGGTCGGTGAGCACCGGCAGGTCGCGCGCGACCTGGGCCAGGCTCTCTGTGCCGCACAGGCCGCAGCCGGTGCGGCCCGCCATCGAGCGGCGCCGCTCCTTCAAGCGAGCGAACGCGCTGGACGCCACTTGAAGCCGTAGGGTGATCCCAAGTTCGGACACAACCTCTTCCACCGCGTAGAGCTCGTGGGCGGCTCCCAGAATGCCTTCGCTGAGCGAAAAGCCCAGCGCGAAGTCCTCCAGATCCAGCGGCGTGGCGAGCATCACGGCATGCGAGATGCCGTTGTACTCGAGCGCGACGGGCACCTCGTCGGCAACCCAGTCGTGCACGGCAAAGGCGCGGCCTGCGCGCACGCCGCGCACCGCCAACGATCGGGCGCCTTCGCAGAAGGCCACGGCATCCAGTGATGTATCGAGCATGATGGCCTCGCTCATTTGGCGGGAACCGCTTCGTCCGCGGTGCGGCGCTCGTCCAGCAACTGCTGCTGCACCTGGCTGAACCGGCTGTACTCGCGCTGCCAGGTCGAAGGCTGCATGACCGGTGTCACCTGAACGGCCGTCACCTTGTACTCGGGGCAGTTGGTGGCCCAGTCGGAGTTGTCGGTGGTGATCACGTTCGCGCCCGACTCGGGAAAGTGGAAGGTCGTGTAGACCACGCCCGGCTGCATGCGTTCGGAGACCAGGGCGCGCAACACCGTCTCGCCAGCGCGGCTCTGGATGCCCACCCAGTCGCCGTCCTTCACCCCGCGTTCTTCGGCATCGTGCGGATGGATCTCCAGCCGATCCTCGCTGTGCCACTGGTTGTTCTCGGTGCGGCGCGTCTGCGCGCCCACGTTGTATTGCGACAGGATGCGCCCGGTGGTGAGCAAGAGCGGAAAGCGCTTGGTGACCTTCTCGTCGGTCGCCACGAACTGCGTGATGATGAAGCGCCCCTTGCCGCGCACGAAGGCGTCGATGTGCATGGTGGGGGTGCCTTGCGGCGCGCTGTCGTTGCAGGGCCACTGGATGCTGCCCAGTTCGTCGAGCTTGCGATAGTTCACCCCCGTGAAGGTGGGCGTGAGCATGGCGATCTCGTCCATGATCTGTTCCGGGTTGGCGTAGTCCATGGGGTAGCCCAGGGCGTTGGCCAGCATCACGGTGACTTCCCAGTCGGCGTAGCCGGCCTTCGGCGGCATGACCTTGCGCACGCGGGAAATGCGGCGCTCGGCATTGGTGAAGGTGCCGTCTTTTTCAAGGAACGATGCGCCAGGCAGGAAGACGTGGGCGTACTTGGCCGTCTCGTTGAGGAAGAGGTCCTGCACCACAACGCATTCCATGGCAGAAAGCGCCGCCGCCACGTGCTGCGTGTTCGGGTCGGACTGGACGATGTCCTCGCCTTCGCAATAGATGCCCATGAAGCTGCCGCCGATCGCGGCATCGAACATGTTGGGAATGCGCAGGCCCGGCTCCGGGCTGATCTCGACGTTCCAGACGGCTTCGAACTGGCTGCGGGCGGTGCTGTCCGAAACGTGGCGATAGCCGGGCAGTTCGTGCGGGAACGAACCCATGTCGCAGGAACCCTGGACGTTGTTCTGGCCACGCAGCGGGTTCACGCCCACGCCCTCGCGGCCGACGTTGCCGGTGGCCATCGCCAGGTTGGCAATGCCCATGACCATGGTCGAGCCCTGGCTGTGTTCGGTCACGCCGAGTCCGTAGTAGATGGCCGCATTGCCGCCGGTGGCGAACAGTCGGGCAGCGGCGCGCAGTTCGGCGGCCGGCACGCCAGTCATCACCTCGGTCGCCTCCGGCGCGTTCTCCGGCCTGGCGACGAATTCCCGCCACTGCTCAAAGGACACCGGTTCGCAGCGCTCGGCCACGAACGGCTCGTCCACCAGTCCCTCGGTCACGACCACGTGCGCCAGCGCATTGATGATCGCCACGTTGGTGCCCGGGCGCAGTTGCAAGTGGTGCTGCGCGCGGATGTGCGGCGACTTCACCAGATCGATCCGGCGCGGATCGACCACGATCAGCTTGGCGCCTTCGCGCAGGCGCTTCTTCATCCGCGAGGCGAAGACGGGGTGGCCGTCGGTCGGATTCGCGCCGATGACCATGATCACGTCGGCCTTCTCGACCGACTTGAAGGTCTGCGTGCCGGCCGATTCGCCCAGGGTCTGCTTCAGGCCATAGCCGGTGGGGGAATGGCACACGCGGGCGCAGGTGTCGACGTTGTTGTTGCCGAAGGCCGCGCGCACCAGCTTCTGCACCAGATACGCCTCTTCGTTGGTGCACCGCGACGAGGTGATGCCGCCCACCGAATCGCGCCCGTACTTGGCCTGCAGCCGCTTGAACTCGCTGGCGGCGTGGTTGATGGCCGTCTCCCAGCTCACTTCCTGCCAGGGGTCGGTGATCTTCGCGCGGATCATCGGCTTGAGGATGCGGTCCTGGTGCGTCGCATAGCCCCAGGCGAACCTGCCCTTCACGCAGGAATGGCCGTCGTTGGCCTTGCCGTCCTTCCAGGGCGTCATGCGCACGACTTCGTTGCCCTTCATCTCGGCCTTGAAGGCGCAGCCCACGCCGCAGTAGGCGCAGGTGGTGATGACGCTGTGCTCGGGCTGGCCGAGCCAGATGACCGACTTTTCCTGCAGGGTCGCGGTCGGGCAAGCCTCGACGCATGCGCCGCAGCTCACGCATTCCGATTCCATGAACGGTTCGTCCTGGCCGGGCGACACGCGCGAATCGAATCCGCGGCCACTGATAGTCAGCGCGAAGGTGCCCTGGGTCTCCTCGCAGGCGCGCACGCATCGGTTGCACACGATGCACTTCGACGGGTCGTAAGTGAAGTACGGATTGGATTCGTCCTTCTCGCTCTTGCAGTGGTTGGCGCCGTCGAAGCCGTAGCGCACGTTGCGCAAGCCAGTGACGCCCGCCATGTCCTGCAGTTCGCAATTGCCGTTGGCCGAGCAGGTCAGGCAATCGAGCGGGTGATCGGAGATGTACAGCTCCATCACGCCCTTGCGCAAGTCCTGCAAAGCCGGCGACTGGGTCCGCACCTTCATGCCGGGCTCGGCCGGCGTGGTGCATGAGGCGGGATAGCCGCGGCGCCCTTCGATCTCCACCAGGCACAGGCGGCAGGAACCGAAAGGCTCCAGGCTGTCGGTGGCGCAAAGCTTGGGCACCTGGATGCCCGCATCGACCGCCGCGCGCATCAGCGAAGTGCCGGCCGGCACGGTGACCTGCTGGCCGTCGATCTCCAGCGTGACCTCCTGCGCCGATTCACGCGCCGGGGTGCCGTAGTCGAGTTCCTTGAGGTGATTGAGCATGTCTGTTCGTCCTGAGCGAGATTCGGGGTGATGCTGCTAGGCAGCCTTCTTGTCCGGCACCGACACGCCGAAATCCTGCGGAAAGTGGTTGAGCGCCGACAGAACCGGGAATGGCGTCATCCCGCCCATGGCGCACAAAGAACCATTGACCATGGTGTTGCACAGGTCGCGCAGCAGCGCCACCTGCTGCACGCGGTTGTGGTCGGCGCGGATGCGGTCGATCACCTCCACGCCGCGTGTAGAGCCGATGCGGCAGGGCGTGCACTTGCCGCACGATTCGATGGCGCAGAACTCCATCGCGTAGCGCGCCATCTTCGACAGGTCGGCCGTGTCGTCATGCACCACCAGACCGCCGTGGCCGACGGTGGCGCCCACGGCGGCGAAGGCCTCGTAGTCCACCGGCAGGTCGAACTGGCTTTCGGGCATGTAGGCGCCCAAGGGTCCGCCGAACTGCACGGCCTTCACCGGCCGGCCGCTGGCCGTGCCGCCGCCGAAGTCGTAGAGCAACTCGCGCAGCGTCACGCCGAAGGCCTTTTCCACCAGGCCGCCGTAGCGGATGTTGCCGGCAAGCTGCATGGGCAGCGTGCCCAGCGAGCGGCCGACGCCGAAGTCGCGATAAAAGCCGGCGCCGCGCGTCAGGATGATCGGCACGCTGGCCAGCGTGATCACGTTGTTGATCAGCGTGGGCTTGCCGAACAGGCCCTGCAGGGCGGGCAGCGGCGGCTTGGCACGCACGATGCCGCGCTTGCCCTCGATGCTTTCCAGCAGGGCGGTCTCCTCGCCGCACACATAGGAGCCGGCGCCCTTGCGCACTTCGAGCCGGAAGGCATGGCCGGAGTCCATCACGTTGCTGCCCAGGTAGCCGGCGGCCTCCGCGCGAGCGATCGCTGCTTCCAGCGTTGCAATGGCGTGCGGGTACTCCGAGCGCACGTAGATGTAGCCGTGCGTGGCGCCGGTGGCGATGCCCGCGATGGTCATGCCCTCGATCAGCACGAAGGGGTCGCCCTCCATGGTCATGCGGTCGGAGAAGGTGCCCGAGTCGCCTTCGTCGGCGTTGCACACCACGTACTTCTGCGCGGCGCTGGTGCCGGCCACCGTCTTCCACTTGATGCCCGCCGGGAAGGCGGCGCCGCCGCGACCGCGCAGGCCGGAATCGAGCACCTCCTGCACCACCTGCGTCGACGCCATGGTCAGCGCGCGGCGCAAGCCGGCATAGCCTTCGTGCGCCTCGTAGTCCTCGATCGAAAGCGGGTCGGTCACGCCCATGCGGGCGAAGACGAGGCGCTCCTGCTTCTTCAGATAGGGAATCTCCTCGGTCAGGCCCAGCGCCAGCGCATGGGTGCCACCGAGGTGGAAGCCTGCATCGAACAGCCCGGCGACGTCGGCAGGCGTGACCGGGCCATAGGCGACGCGGCCGGCCGCGGTCTGCACCTCGACCATCGGCTCGAGCCAGAACAGGCCGCGCGAGCCGTTGCGCACCATGCGCAGCTTGATGCCGCGCGCATTGGCCTCGTCGGCGATGCGGCGCGCAACGCGATCGGCCCCAGCCGCCAGCGCGGCGGAGTCGCGCGGCACGTAGACGGTGACGCTCATGCTTCGCTCCTCGCTTCCTCGATCAGTGCATCGAAGGTCTTGGGCGTGACGCGGGCGTGCACCTCGCCGTCGAGCGTCAATGCTGGGGCGGATGCGCAAAGCCCCAGGCAATAGACCGGCTCCAGCGTGAACTCGCCATCCGCCGTCGTGGCATGGCTGTGGCAGCCCAGGCGCAGTTCGGCATGCGCCATCAGCGCGTCGGCCCCCATCGACTGGCAAGCCTCGGCGCGGCAGATCTGCACCACGTGGCGCCCCGCCGGCTGATCGCGAAAGTGGTGGTAGTAGGTGACGACGCCGTGCACTTCGGCGCGTGAAAGGTTCAGCGCCTCGGCAATCTCCGGCACGGCTGCGGACGGCACGAAGCCAAGCCGATCCTGGATGTCGTGCAGGATGGGCAGCAAGGCGCCGTCATCGTGCGCGCGCCGCGCCAGCACCTCCTGAACCACGCCATCCGCCCCGCCAGAAGGGGCGAGATGCGCGGGGGCGCGTTGTTCCTGGACCAGGGCCATGCGAGTCTCCTTCTTGTGCCTGATGCACACCCCGTGGGGCGGGGTGCATGCGGCGGAGTCTGCGCAAGGCGCGGCGGCCGGTCCAATTTATTCGGGGAATGGGTCGATGCGTTCGGCGAATGAACGGCTTTATTCGAGCGCCCCAGCATGGCCGGCAACCTCGCGCTTCCAGGCGGGATCGTCGGCAAAGGCCAGTGCGGCCTCCAGGGTGCGCGAGGGGCGATTGGTGTCGTGCACCATGAAGGCGATGCGGATCTCCACCTTGGGCTCGACCAGGGGCAGCGCCTCGATGTCGTCGTAGCCCTGCACGTCGTCGACCAGGGCGCCGGGCATGATGCTGCATACCTTGCCGGCTCGAACGCTCAACGCCAGCGTGGAGATGGAGTTGGTCTCGATCGCCGGTTGCGGGTCGACCCCTGCTTCGGCAAACGCGCGGTCGATGATGGTGCGGTTGTGCATCTCGGCGCTGAGCAGGCAAAGCGGCAGCTTGCCCACCTCGCTCCATCGCATGGGTGGGCCGATGCGCGGCCCATTGCGCTTCGCGGCTTTGGCCTTGCGCAGCAGGAAGTAATGCTCCGTGTACTGGGGGATCACGCGCACCATCGACGCGCTCTTGTCCATCCGTTCGGTGTAGCCCAGCCCCATGTCGAGCGACAGGCTTTCCAGGCCGGTCTCGACCTCCACCGAGCTCATCGAGCGCAGCGTGGGGACGATGCCAGGATGCCGCTCCTGCAGCATGGCGACGAAGCGCGCAGCGATCGGCATCGCCGTGGGCACGGCGCCGACCACCAGGTGGCCGCGCGGTGCATCGCGGCTGCTGTGCAAGTCTTGCTGGAGCAGTTCGTACTCGCGCAGGATGCGTCGGCCGCTGGCCAGGATGCGTTCGCCTTCGACCGTGAAGCCGGCGAAGTTGCGGCCGCGCTTGACGATGGAGGTGTCAAAGCTCACCTCCAGCGCCCGGATCGCGTTGGACAGCGCCGGCTGCGTGACGCTGCAGGCCAGCGCCGCCCGGCCGAAGTGGCGGTGATCGTCGAGCGCGACCAGGTATTTGAGTGAGACGAAGAGGTTCATCGTGGCAGGACGTCCGTCGGCACGGGGCATTCGGTGCCCGCCTGCCGTCGGGGGGGTCAAACTAGGGCTTGTGCCGCTCCTTGGCCAAAAGGCGCGCGATCATCGAGGGCGGCGGCGCGGTGACCGGCTCGGCCTGGGCCGCATCGATCTTGCGCTGCGCGAACCCCTGACGCTCCTCGTTCAGCGCGTGCGCCAAGGCTTGCGCGTTGTCGGCGTTGTAGTACCAGACGCCTCTCACGACGAAGTGCGCCGAATGGCGCGGGTGCGGCTTGGGCACCATCCGGATCTCCGTCGTGCCCACGCTGTGCAGCATCTGCATGCGGGCCTGAGCGAGCCGGCGGGCGCCACCTTCGGTCCCGTCCAGGGCTTCGACATCGGCGGAAAGCGAAATGTCGAAGGCGCTGACCGACGGATGGCGATCGACCAGATAGCTCAGGATCTCCACCACGATCAGGCGCGCAGTGCGCCACGTCTGCAGGCGCTTGAGGTCCGTGGTGCGGAAGTCGTCCAGGTGCAGCGTGCCTCCTCCTGCGCCGACCTGGATGGAGTTGAGTCGGCCCAGGTGCAGATCGCCATCGAACACGTCCAGCGGCTCCCCCAGCACATAGGCATCGGGCTTGGGGCCTGAGATTCGAAGGCCGGGGCTGCTCATGGCGAGTCAGGCGCCGAACAGATCGCTGTTGTCGCGCTGCGGCGGTGTCACACCCAGGTGACGGTAAGCCGCCAGCGTGGCGATGCGCCCGCGTGGCGTGCGCTGCAGGTAGCCTTGCTGAATCAGGTAGGGCTCGATCACGTCCTCGATGGTGCCCGCCTCCTCGCCGATGCTGGCGCCGATATTGTCCAGGCCCACCGGGCCGCCGTCGAAGCGATGGATCACCGCCTCGAGCAGCTTGCGGTCCATCAGGTCGAAGCCCTGCGGATCGACGTCGAGCATGGCCAGCGCCTTGTGCGCGATCTGCTCGGTGATGCGCCCTGCACCCTTGACCTCCGCATAGTCGCGAACGCGGCGCAGCAGGCGGTTGGCGATGCGCGGCGTACCGCGCGAGCGGCGGGCGATCTCGAAGGCGCCTTCGGCATCGGCAGGCACATTGAGCAGCCCGGCGCTGCGCCGCACGATGCGCGCCAGTTCATCAGCGGTGTAGAACTCGAGCCGCGCAACGATGCCGAAGCGGTCGCGCAGCGGGTTGGTCAACATGCCGGCGCGGGTGGTGGCGCCCACCAGGGTAAAGGGCTGCAAGTCCAGCTTGATGCTGCGCGCCGCCGGTCCTTCGCCGATCATGATGTCGATCTGGTAATCCTCGAGCGCCGGGTAGAGGATTTCCTCGACCACCGGGGACAGGCGGTGGATCTCGTCGATGAACAGGACGTCGTTCTTCTCGAGATTGGTCAGCAGCGCCGCCAGGTCCTTGGGCTTTTCGAGGACCGGGCCGCTGGTCTGGCGCAGGTTGACGCCCAGCTCGGCGGCCACGATGTGCGACAGCGTCGTCTTGCCGAGGCCGGGCGGCCCGAAAAGCAGGACGTGATCGAGCGCCTCGCCGCGCTTGCGAGCGGCGCCGATGAAGATTTCAAGCTGCTCGCGCACCTTGGCCTGTCCGACGTACTCGTCGAGCAGGCGCGGTCGCAGGGCGCGCTCGATCACCTCCTCGTTGGGCGAGGCCGGCGCGGCGGACACCATGCGCGGGGCGGGTGCGAAATCGTCGGTCTGGATGCTCATGACTTCGCTACTTTGCCAGAGCCTTCAGCGCCAGCTTGATGCCATCGCTCACCGCCACGTCGCGCGGAAGGGCCTTGAGCGCCGCGGCCGCCTCCTTGTCGCTGTAGCCGAGAGCCACCAGCGCCTGCAGGATGTCTGCCTGCGCGTCGCTTTCCACCTGCGCCGGCACGCCGATGTCGGCCCCGATCTTGCCCTTGAGCTCCAGCAGCAGGCGTTCGGCCGTTTTCTTGCCAATGCCGGGGATCTTCACCAGGCGGCCTGCTTCCTGCATCGTGATGGCCTGCGCCAGCTCGGCCACGCTCATGCCGGAAAGCACGCCCAGCGCGGTGCGCGGTCCGACGCCGGCAATCTTGATCAGCTGGCGGAACGTCGCCCGCTCCTGCGCGGTGCCGAAGCCGAACAGGACCTGCGCGTCCTCTCTCACGACAAAATGCGTCAGCAGGGATACTCGCTCCCCGGCTGGCGGCAGGTTGTAGAAGGTGCTCATCGGCACGTCGACCTCGTATCCGACCCCGTTGCAGTCCACCACCACCTGCGGGGGATTGCGTTCGGCCAGCGTTCCGGTGAGTTTGCCTATCATTGGCTCAAGTCAGATTAATGGAAACCGCGTGATTCTCCGTCACAGCTTCGCCCCACCCAACAACACCCGCCTTTCTCACCTGTGCGGGCCGCTCGATGCGCACTTGCGCCGCATCGAGGAAGCGCTCGGCGTCAAGATCGCCCACCGCCACGAGCAGTTCAAGATCGACGGCCCCAAGCCCAAGGCGGAGCGTGCGCTCGAGGTGCTGCAGGCGCTCTACGAAATGGCCAAGCGGCCGATCGATGCCGGCGCCGTGCAGCTCACCCTGGCCAGCGAAGACGTGCTGGGTGAGGCCGATGACGGCGCGATGACCCTCGCCACCCGCCGGGCCGACCTGCGCGCCCGCACGCCCAATCAGAGCGTGTACCTCGACAACATCGCGAACCACGACATCACATTCGGCATCGGCCCTGCCGGCACCGGCAAGACCTACCTGGCGGTGGCTAGCGCCGTGGATGCACTGGAGCGCAGCAGCGTGCAGCGCATCGTGCTCACCCGCCCGGCGGTCGAGGCGGGAGAGCGCCTGGGTTTCCTGCCCGGCGACCTGACGCAGAAGGTCGACCCCTATCTGCGCCCGCTCTACGACGCCTTGTACGACCTGATGGGCTTCGACCGCGTCACCAAGGCCTTCGAGCGCAACACGCTGGAAATCGCGCCCCTTGCATTCATGCGCGGACGCACACTGAACAATGCCTTCGTCATCCTCGACGAAGCGCAGAACACCACGCCCGAGCAGATGAAGATGTTCCTGACCCGCATCGGCTTTGGCGCCAAGGCGGTCGTCACCGGAGACGTCAGCCAGATCGACCTGCCCAAGGGGCAGTTGAGCGGGCTGATCGACGCCGAGCGTGTGCTGCGCCGGGTCAAGGGCATCGCCATCACCCGCTTCGACAGTTCGGACGTGGTGCGCCATCCGCTGGTGGCGCGCATCGTCGATGCCTACGACGGCGCCCGAAAGCGCGGCGCGGCTGCCGGCGAATAGGGACGCACGATGCCCATGCCCCACCTCTCGCTGTCGCTGCAGTTCGGCGCCGTCGAGCAATCGGCGCGCCACCGCGCCGCCCTGCCCCGTCATCGCGTGGCGCGCAGCATCCGCCACGCCCTCGAGACCGATGCGGAGATCACCGTGCGCATCGTCGATGCGGAAGAAGGCCAGCGCCTGAACCGCGAGTTCCGCGGCAAGGACTACGCGACCAACGTGCTGACCTTCGACTATGCGCAGGCGCCGCTGGTCATGGCAGATCTGGTGCTTTGCGCGCCCGTCGTGGCCCGCGAAGCGCGCGAACTGGGCAAGACCCTGGCAGCCCACTACACGCATCTGCTGGTGCATGGCACGCTGCATGCCCAAGGCTGGGACCACGAAACGGGCGATGAAGACGCGCAGGCCATGGAGGCTCGGGAGATCGACATCCTCGCCGGCCTCGGCGTGCGAAATCCCTACGCGTGATCGCGCTGGCCTTCAAGCCATGTCGATCGGGATGGTCACCGGTCCGTCGTTGACCAGGTGGACCTGCATGTCGGCGGCAAATATGCCGGCAGCCACCTCGGCATGGACTTGGCGGGCGCTCGCCACGAAGTAGTCGTAGAGCCGCCGCCCTTCGTCCGGCGGCGCAGCGCGGGTGAAGCTCGGGCGGTTGCCGCCGCTCACGTCCGCCGCCAGCGTGAACTGACTCACCAGCAAGAGCCCGCCACTGACATCCTGAACGCTGCGGTTCATCTTGCCCGCCTCGTCCGAAAAAATGCGCAGCTTGAGCAGCTTGGCCAGCAGCCGATCGGCCTGCGCTTCGGTATCGCCGCGCTCTGCGCAGACCAGGACCAGCAATCCCGCGCCAATGGCGCCGACCACTTCGCCTTCGATCTCGACGCGCGCCTCCCGCACGCGCTGCACCACGGCTTTCAAGCTTCCTGCTCCATCAGCCCGACGCGAGGCTCCATGTTCAACGGAAGCAGCTGGATCGTGACGCGCAAGCCGGGCACGGCCTCGATCAGTGCGCGCTCCAGGCCGTCGCGCAATGTTGCGGCGCGCTCGAGCGACCAGTCTCCCGGCACGTGCATGTGCAGATCTGCAAAGGCGCGACGGCCTGCGCTCCGTGTGACGATGTCGTCGAAACGCAGATGCTGACCATCAGGCACGGCGGCCTTGAAGCGCTCCAGTGCTTCTTGCAATGCCGCCTGGGCCGCCGGATCGATGGCGGCGTCCATCAGACCCTGGGACGAACGCCAGACCAGTCGCGCACCTTCGAACAGGATGTTCAGCCCAACCGCCACAGCCACCAGCGCGTCCAGCCAGAGCCAGCCCGTCAGGGCGACGACGCCGACGCCGACCAGAACGCCTACGGTGGTCCAGACATCGGCGATGAGATGACGTGCATCGGCCTCCAGCGCGATCGACTTGTGGCTGCGCGAGCCACGAAGAAGCAACCAGGCCATGCCCGCATTGAAGGCGGCGCTGAGGACCGACAAGGCGGTGCCCCAACCCAGCTGCTCCAGGGGTTCCGGTCGCCATAGCCGCATCAGCGCGAAGGCGACGATGGCGCAGCCGGCGCCCAGGATGAGAGCACCCTCGAAGCCCGAAGAAAAATACTCCGCCTTGTGGTGGCCGTAGGGATGTCCCTCGTCCGCGGGCCGTGCCGCGATGCTGACCATGGCCAGCGCAAAGCTGGCTCCGGCCAGATTGACGAAGGATTCCATCGCGTCCGAGATGAGACCCATCGAGTTCGTCAAGTAGCCGGCAACACTCTTCAAGACGATCGTCAGAAGCGCGACGACGACGGAGAGCCGAAGGAGCACCTTCGGCTCTGACAGCGCCATCAGTTGACTTTGTTTAACGAACACAAAGGTGAAACAACGGTTCTGGATGCCAAAAACCGCATTATCCGGGGCAATATTCGCAGTAAGCTTTGCTCCGCAAGTTGACCTATCCACCGATGATTGCCAGCTTGTCTCGGGAGTAATAAAAATTTGGAGGGCAACAACATGTTGACCAGAATGTTGACCGCGGGAGTCGCAGGCCTTGCCTTCGCTGCCAGCGTATCAGCTCAAACCATCGCGGCTGTGGATGCCACGACCTCGCCGCCCGTGGCCGTACCGGCCACGTCTGCACCTTCTGCCGAAGCTGCCGCGAGTGGCAGAACAGCCGATCGTGTCCACGCCGGGTTCGTGAAATCGGTCGATGGCACTGTTCGCATCATCGGCAACACCGGCACTTCCAAGGTCGCCAAGCCGGGCGACTCGCTGGCCGCTTCCGACCGGGTCGAAACCGATGCCGAAAGTGGCGCCAGCGTCGTCCTGCGCGATGGAACGATGATGGTCGTCGGCCCTTTGTCGCAACTCGACCTGCTCCAGTTCGGCTTCGATTCGACCACCCATGACGGCAACGTCTTCGTCAAGTTGCTGCGCGGCTCCATGCGAATGGTGACTGGCCTGATCGGCAAGAAGAACCACGACGCCATTCGCGTGGACACGCAAACGGCAACGATCGGCATTCGCGGCACCGACTTCATCGTGACGGCGGACGGTTCGTCGTGAGCCGGGCCGCCTGGGCAAGATTTGCCACTTTCGCCCTGGCGAGCCTGTTGCTGGCCGGATGCGCGTCGCGAGGCACGCGGGTCGTTCTTCTCCCGCAAGAAGACGGAACACCCTCTGCGGTGGTGGTGCGCACCAAGGGCGGCGAGCAACTTGTGTCGCAGCCCTATCAACGCGCCACGGCGCTCGTCGGGTCCGACAAAGCGCCCACGCTCGACAAGGCTGACGAGAACGCGGTGCGCGAATCCAACAAGCAACTTTTCGATCTGGCGCCACCCAAGCCGCAACGCTTCGTGCTGTATTTCGACGCCGGCGGTACCGTGCTGACTTCCCAGTCCAAGCTCGAGCTCGACAGCGTCATACAGGCTGCGATGGCTCACCCTGGCGCGGACATCACGGTCACCGGCCACACTGACACCCGCGGGTCGATGACCCGGAATGACCAACTGGGGCTGCAGCGCGCAACCGAGATCAAGGGGCTGCTCGTCCAGCGCGGTTTCCCTGACAATCGGATCGAATCGGTCGGCCGTGGCCAACGCGAGTTGCTCGTCCCCACCGCTGATCAAGTCGACGAGCCACGCAATCGCCGCGTGGTCGTCCTCGTGCGCTAGACCGACAGCGTCACCCGAGCGAACTTGCGCTTGCCCACCTGCAGCACGTAGGTGCCTGGGGCCAGCTTCAATCCCTTGTCGCTGACCACCGACTGATCCACCCGCACGCCGCCGCCATCGATCAGTCGATTGCCTTCCGACGTCGACGCGGCCAGGCCAGCTTGCTTGAGCACCAGCGCGATGCCCAGGGGCGCTCCCGAAAGCTCCAGCTCCGGAATCTGGTCAGGGACCCCGCCACGGCTGCGGTTGATGAAGTCCTGTTCAGCCGCAGCCGCCGCGGCCGCGCCGTGAAAGCGTGCGGTGATCTCCTTGGCAAGCGCCACCTTGGCGTCCTTGGGGTTTCGGCCGGCCTCGACCTCGGCGCGCAGCGCTTCGATCTGCGCCTCGGTTTGGAAGCTGAGCAGGGTGTACCAGCGCCACATCAGCGTGTCGGAGATGGACAGCACCTTGGCGAACATGGTGTTCGGCTCTTCGCTGATGCCGATGTAGTTGTTCTTGCTCTTGGACATCTTGTCGACGCCATCAAGCCCTTCGAGCAACGGCATGGTCAGGATGCATTGCGGTTCCTGGCCGTACTCCTGCTGCAGGTGGCGCCCCATCAGCAAGTTGAACTTCTGGTCGGTGCCGCCGAGTTCCAGATCGGACTTGAGTGCCACCGAGTCGTAGCCCTGCATCAGCGGATACAGGAATTCATGCACCGAAATCGACTGGCCGGCCTTGAAGCGCTTGTTGAAGTCATCGCGCTCCATCATGCGAGCGACGGTGTACTTGGCCGCCAGCTGGATCATTCCGCGAGCACCCAGGGGGTCGCTCCATTCAGAGTTGTAACGAATTTCTGTGCGTGCAGGATCCAGAACCAAGCTGGCCTGCCGGTAGTAGGTCTGAGCGTTGGCTTCGATCTGCTCCTTGGTCAGAGGCGGACGCGTGGAATTTCGCCCGGATGGATCGCCGATCGTGCTGGTGAAATCCCCAATCAGAAAAATGACGGTGTGGCCCAGGTCTTGCAACTGCCGCATTTTGTTGAGCACCACCGTGTGCCCGACGTGGATGTCCGGGGCTGTCGGGTCCAGGCCGAGCTTGATTCGCAGGGGCGTACCTGTCGCCTCCGAACGGGCCAGCTTGCGAACCCATTCCTCCTGCGGGAGCAGTTCATCCACGCCGCGCAGCGTGACCTTCAAGGCGTGGGCGACGGCATCGGAAATGTTGGGGGTCGAATCAGGAACTGCCATGTGCTTGTTACCAAATGCCTTAGCTGTTTTTACTATGGCCAAAGCTATACTCGTCGGTTACTTTCGGGGCCGCCGAATTCTACGCGGTGCCTCTTCCCTGGCCCTCGTGAAGGGCCCGTCGGCACCGGCCGACTCGCTTCGCACCGGGACTGCTTCCCGGCCGGTTGGTTCATTCAGGATTTTTTCAAGTTGATCAACGGTATCCTTGCCGCCGAAGAAATGCTCGCCGCGCGTGTTTCGGGCTTTGTTCGTGCGTACCCGCGGCAGATCACCGCAGCCATTGCCACTGTGCTGCTATGCGCCGGCGGCGGCGCCTTCGCCGTCGCCACCCTGCCCAACGACAATCAGGTCACGGTTCGTCAAGTTCTCGAGGCCGTGACGCCCAGCCCCATCGGTGAACAAACCGAGGCGCTGGAAACGCATGATTTCACGCTGTTTCGCAGCGACCTGACCCGCTCGAGCGACACCGCCGAGTCGCTTTTGCGTCGACTGGGCATCGACGACATGGCCGCCGCCAAGTTCGTGCGAGCCGATGCGACGGCGCGCTCTGCCTTGCTCAGCCAACCCGGCCGGGTCATTACCGCGGAAGCCACCCAGGACAACGAATTCGTGCGCCTGAGCGCGCGCTGGATTCCGGACGGCAAGGAAAGCTTCAAACGTGTGACCATCGAACGCGATGGCGCCGGCTTTCGCGTCGACACCAAAGCCGAGGAACTGACGACGTCCAGCCGGATCGGCAGCGGCGTGATCCGCTCTTCGTTTTTCGCCGCGACCGACGCCGCCGACATTCCAGACGCCGTAGCCAGTCAGATGGCAGACATCTTTTCGGGCGACGTTGACTTCCGGGCGCTGCGCAAGGGAGATCGGTTCGCGGTCTCGTACGAAACCTTCGACGCGGACGGGCAATCGCTGCGCACTGGTCGCGTTCTCGCCGCCGAGTTCGAGTCCAACGGCAAAGTGCATCAGGCCATCTGGTTCCAGGAGCCCGGCAAGAAGGGCGGCTACTACCGCCCCAACGGCGACAGCCTGCAGCGGGCCTACCTGCAATCGCCGGTGGAGTACTCGCGCATCTCCAGCGGCTTCGCGATGCGGATGCACCCCATTGCTCACTCGTGGCGCCAGCACAAGGGCATCGACTTCGCCGCTGCTCGCGGCACCCCCGTGCGAACCGTGGGTGATGGCACGGTCGAGTTTGCCGGACGTCAATCCGGATACGGCAACATCGTCATCATCGAACACCGCAATGGCCAGAGCACGGCATACGCGCACCTGAGCCGGATCGACGTCAAGCAGGGTCAGTCGGTCAGCCAGGGCCAGTTCATCGGAGCGGTGGGCGCGACGGGCTGGGCGACCGGCCCTCACCTGCACTTCGAATTCCGTGTGAATGGCGAGTATCGCGACCCGTCCACCATCGCGCAGCAGGACGGCGGAGTGCCCATCGCAGCCGCGTCGCGCGGTGACTTCGCCCGCGTGGCGGCAGCGTCCAGCAAGGACCTTTCCGCTGCTTTCAGCGTGCTCCAGGCCAGCGCAAACTGATGAACTGCACGACGGGCCCGCAGTGCGCGCACGGCGGACTCGTCGATTGGCCCTTCCTTCTCTAGGGACGTAGATTGCCCAGCACGCCTGAGTTCTACCTCGGCCTGATGTCGGGCACATCACTGGACGGCATCGACGCCGTCCTGGTCGAATTCGCCGGCGAGCGCATTGCTGCGCGCGCCCACGCCAGTTCCCCCTTGCCGGCATCGCTTCGCGCTGAACTGCTGGCCCTCAATGCCCCTTGCGGCGTCGATGAGCTTCATCGCTCCGCGCTCGCGGCCAATGCGCTGGCCCGGCAATACGCGTCACTCGTCGAAGCCGTGCTGACCGACGCCTGCGTCCCCGCATCGGCAGTTCGCGCCATCGGGGCGCATGGCCAGACGGTGCGTCATAGGCCGTCGGAATTCGACGATGTCGGCTACACGCTTCAACTCAACAGCCCTGCGCTGTTGGCCGAACTCAGCGGCATCGACGTCGTCGCGGACTTTCGTTCGCGGGATCTCGCCGCCGGTGGGCAGGGTGCGCCTTTGGTACCTGCGTTCCATCGCGCGGTGTTCGGCCAGTCCGGGAAAAGACTGGCGGTGCTGAACCTGGGTGGAATCGCCAATCTCAGCATTCTTCCGGCACCAGACGACGCCGATGGCGACGTCATTCTTGGATTCGATTGTGGGCCTGCCAATGCGCTGCTCGACCATTGGTGCCAGCAACATCTCGGCCAGGCCTTCGATGAAGGAGGACGCTGGGCCTCCAGCGGGCAGGTGCTGCACGGATTGCTCGACCGCATGCTGGCTGACGCCTACTTCGAACGGATGCCACCCAAGAGCACAGGGCGCGACCTGTTCAACCCGGAATGGCTGACGGGTCATCTGCAAGCGTGTTCCGCGCCCGTGCGGGCTCAAGACGTCCAAGCCACGCTGGCCGAATTGACGGCTGTCTCCGTCTTGCGGGACTTGCACCGGCACGGCGGAAACGCGGTCGAGTTGATCGTTTGTGGCGGCGGTGCTTTCAACAAGCATCTGCTCTCACGCATCGCGGCTCACCGCTCAGGTGTGCAGGTGCTCACTTCTTCGGAACGAGGCCTACCTCCCACCCAGGTCGAGGCAGCGGCCTTTGCGTGGTTGGCCCGAGCCACCATTCGGCGCGAATCGGGCAACTTGCCCAGCGTGACCGGTGCCCGCGGACCGCGGGTGCTCGGCGCCATCTATCCAGCCTGATTGGCTGACGCGAACCCTTTGCGCATTCTTCCGACACGAAGAACCCAAAGGCGCCCAAAACAATCCCGTGATGACGGCATCCAGCATTTCCATCGTTCTCGCGACACACAACGGCGCCGCATTCCTCGGCGAGCAACTGGAAAGCCTGCTGTCCCAATCACTGCCGCCGCTGGAAATCGTGGTGGGCGACGATGCATCGACGGACGATACGCTGGCAATACTGAATTCCTTCGCGTCGCGATCGAAGGTGCCCATCAGGGTTCATCGCAACCTGCCCGGCCTCGGATTCAGAGAGAACTTTCTGGACTGCTGCTCGCACGCCAAGGGCGAGTGGATCGCTTTTTGCGACCAGGACGACGTCTGGCACCCGCAAAAGCTGGCCACCTGTGCCCAGCATTTCGGACGCGAAGGGGTGGTCATGGTCACCCATGCTGCCCATCTGATTGATGCCCAGGGCAAAACCATCGGTCGCTTCCGGCAAGGCATTGACAGCGATGCGACGAAACCACCGCTTGCCTACGACCCGTGGAGCACGTTCTGGGGCTTCTCCCTGGTCTTCAAGCGCCGCCTTCTTGATCTGTGCAGCAGCGACGGCCGTTTCGTGGACTATATCGCCCCCCGCCACAAGATCGCGCACGACCGTTGGGTGTGCTTTCTCGCGCAGTGCGTTGGCAACACGGTCGAACTGGCACAGCCTCTTGCCGGCTACCGTCAGCACGGCGCCAATGCCTTCGGCGCCGGCGACAAACGGGCTCGCAACATTCGCAAGGAAACCGTCGAGCGCCATCGGCACTATGTGGCTGCGACCGAACGGATGCTGGACATCGTCGAATCCATGCCCGCCTGGGCCGAACACGAATTCCCGGCGTTCGACCGTGCGCGTGCCTACGCCTTCTTTAGTGCCGCGCTGGCCCAGTTGAAGGCACGATCTGCCGTGTACGAGAAAAGCCGTGGTGGTGGCGTGGTCCAGGCCGCTCGGAATTTCATCGACGGCAGCTATGCCGACGTACGGAGCGGCCGCATGCGCTGGCGATCCCTGTGGCGCGACGTCATCTATTGCGCAAGCCCCGGCAAGCGCTGAGGCGTGGGTCGCTCACGAAGGGGCTGGTTCGCCCCCAAACAAAAAGGCCGCCCTTGGGCGGCCCTTGATGTTCCCGAACGGGTCGATCAAGCCGAGAAGCTCGAACCACACCCGCAGGTGCTGGTGGCATTCGGGTTCTTGATGACGAACTGCGCGCCCTGCAGATCTTCCTTGTAGTCGATCTCTGCGCCCACCAGGTACTGATAGCTCATGGCGTCGATCAAGAGCGACACGCCATTCTTGGTCATGGTGGTGTCGTCATCGTTCACCACTTCGTCGAAGGTGAATCCGTACTGGAAGCCGGAGCATCCGCCACCCTGGACAAACACGCGCAGCTTGAGATCGGGGTTGCCCTCTTCGGCGATCAGGTCCGCAACCTTGGCCGCGGCGCTGTCGGTAAAGACGATGGGCTCGGGCATCTGGGTCTGGACATTTTCGGCAACAGCGCTCATGAAAGAGACTCCTGAAAAACGGCCGCTGCACAAAGTGGCAGGCGGACAATGGGCCAATCCTAGCGCAATCAAAAAAAAACCGCCCGAAGGCGGTCTTTTCGCAGATCGCGGCCCGAGAACCGGGCCAGGCAATACATCAGCGCTTGGAGAACTGCTTGCGGCGGCGTGCAGAGTGCAAACCGACCTTCTTGCGTTCCACTTCGCGCGCGTCGCGAGTCACGAAGCCAGCCTGGCTCAGAGCCGGCTTGAGGGCTGCGTCATAGTCGATCAGGGCGCGGGTGATGCCGTGACGGGTGGCACCGGCTTGACCGGACTCACCGCCGCCGTGGACGTTGACCTGGATGTCGAAAGCTTCGGCATTGCCGGTCAGCATCAGGGGTTGCTTGGCAATCATGATCGAGGTCTGGCGGCCGAAGTATTCTTCGATCGGCTTGCCGTTGACCGTGATCTTGCCACTGCCCTTCTTCAGAAACACGCGGGCGACGCTGGACTTGCGACGGCCGGTGCCATTGTTCCATTCACCAATCATTCTCAAGGCTCCTTAGATTTCCAGCACCTTGGGCTGTTGGGCGGTGTGCGGGTGCTCCGCGCCACCGTAGACCTTGAGCTTCTTGATCATGGCGTAGCCAAGGGGACCCTTGGGCAGCATGCCCTTGACCGCCTTTTCGAGGGCGCGGCCGGGGTGCTTGCTTTGCATGTCGCGGAAGCTGGTGGCGGTGATGCCGCCCGGGAAACCCGAGTGACGGTAGTAGATCTTGTCGGTGTTCTTGGTGCCGGTCACACGCAGTTGAGCTGCATTGATGACGACAATGAAATCACCGGTATCGACGTGAGGCGTGTAAATGGCCTTGTGCTTGCCGCGCAGACGGAGGGCAACTTCGCTGGCTACCCGTCCGAGGACCTTGTCGGTCGCGTCAATCACAAACCACTCGTGCTTCACGTCAGCGGGCTTGGCGCTGAACGTAGACATGAGTTTTCCTTTGAGGGAACTGGTTTGGCGAGCCCTTTTCCACGGTCGGTGTTCCTCTGAAGGGAACCTCTTAGGTGGTCACTACAGGCCCTTGACGAAAAGCGCCCATACTCCGCCGCGGGGCTCAAGATCTCGCTGCGAAGCCCGCCATTATAGCCCGCCGACCGATTTCTGCCAATCAAGAGCCGCCTGGAGCGCCAATGGCGGACAATGCGCGGCTATGTTCAGTTATCGCCACGCCTTCCATGCCGGCAATCATGCCGACGTGCTCAAGCACGTCGTGCTCATCGCCGCGCTCGACCATCTGCTCGAAAAGGACGCGGCGCTGACGGTGGTCGACACCCACGCCGGCGCCGGCCTGTACAGGCTCGACGGCGACTACGCAGGCACCAGCGGCGAGGCGGCTGAGGGCGTCCATCGCCTGCTCGCCACCAAGCCCGAGGGTGGCGCCTATTCGCCAGCCGTCGAGCGCTACATCGAGCTGCTGCGCGACTTCAACCCAAAGGCCAAGACGGCCGCCATGCGCGTCTATCCCGGGTCCCCGTTCATCGCTCAGCACCTGCTGCGCGAGCATGACAAGCTCAAGCTGTTCGAACTGCACCCGACCGACGCGCGGGCGTTGGCCGGCAACATTGCCCAGCTCGAAGCCGGACGGCGCATCGCCGTCGCTCACGAAGACGGGTTCAACAGCGTTGCGAGCGTTCTGCCGCCCCCGTCGCGCCGAGCCTTGCTGCTGTGCGACCCAAGCTACGAGATCAAGACCGATTACGCGCGTGTGGCCGCGCTGCTCGAGCAGGCGCTCAAAAGATTCGCGACCGGCACCTACGCCATCTGGTATCCCATCATCGCGAGGCCCGAGGCCCACGCCTTGCCGCGCCGGCTCAAGACATTGGCGGGCAAAGCCGGCAAGCCCTGGCTGAATGCCACGTTGACGGTGAAGTCGAACCGGGTTGCAGCGGGGGCGGCGGCGCTGGCCGAAACCAGGCGCGGCGGCCTGCCGGCCAGTGGCATGTTCCTGGTCAACCCGCCCTGGAAGCTCAAGGAGCAACTGGCCGCCGCACTGCCGCAATTGACGGCGGTGCTGGGCCAGGACAAGAACGCCGGCTTCACGCTGGAAGCCGGCGACTAGCTTCGGCTCAGAAGCGGTGGCGGATGCCGACGCCGTAGCTGCTACCGTCGGTCGTGGCGGTGACCTTGTCGAACATGAACATCGCGTAGACGTCGGTACGCTTTGACAGGTTGTAGTCGTAGCCCACCGTTGCGGTCGTGCGCTTGCCGTTGTAGCTGCCCTCGACCTTGGTCTGCGCCACTGCGCCGCTGAGCGTGCCGGCGCCGATCGGGACGCCCACGCCGAGCGAGCCGGTTGTCGCGTCGTAATCGGCCACGTCGGCCTTAGATCCGCCGTAGGTGCCGTAGAGCTTCATCCACTTGAAATCCCAGCTGCCGCCGACCATCCAGTCGGACCGTGTCTCAGGCACCGAAACACCACCGGCAGTGGCGGTCAGAAGGCCGGCAAACGGGTTGCCGACCTCATCGCGCTCGTAGAAGCCGACCAGCGTCAACGGGCCGCCGAAATACAGCACGTTCACGCCGATGTTGCCGGCGCCCGAATTGCCCGTGGCGCTGTTCTGCTCGCCGAACTGGTATTGCACGTTCGCGCTCAAGCCGCCGAAACTGGGCGTCGAATAGATGACCTGGTTGGACCAGCCCGTGTCCGCAGGCGTGGTGCGACGCGGCCAACCAGCGGTGTTGACGTTGGCATGCAGCACCAATGGCGAGAAGGTGAACGAGTCGCCCAGGGGGTTGGCCAGGATGGTGGGCAGGAAGTTCGGCGCAGCCGCGCGGCCGAGCGTCACCTTGCCAAGCCCGCCTTTCAGATAGACGTTGGCGTCGCGCGAATAGATCGGATCGCCGTCGAACCGGCCGTACGCGCCGCTGTCGACGCGCAGAAAGGACGTGAGCGCGAAGCCAGCCTGCAAGCCACCGCCCAGGTCCTCGGTGCCCTTGAAGCCGATCCACGAAGTGGTCAAGCCGCCGCTGCCCAGCACGGAGGTGCGGCCGGGGTCGCCAGCGTTCTTCATCGAGCCGACATAGGCATCGATGGTGCCGGAGACCGTCACAGAAGACTGCGCGAAGGCGCCAAAGGAAAGGCCCGCTAGGGCAACGCTGGCCGCCAAGGCCTTGAATCTGAAAGTCATGTGCGAGTGAGTTCGGTCAAAAGGTTTCGATCACCCGCGGTCGCGCTCTGATTGTTGTGCTTCGCGCGGGCAACTGCTTCTCGCAATGGACGTGCCAAGTGTTAATCGGTCGTTACAAGCCGACAAGCCCGGATTCATGCGCAATCCGCTCCTTCGTTGCGCACAAGACTGTATGCAATCGGGTGCGCGCACCAAAAGAGGGCGGCTGCGGCAGTGCTTCAGCCTGCGCGAAGAAAGAGCCCACTAACGCTTCGGGCGCCGCTTGACAGTTGCCTTCCCGGAACTGCTGTTGCGCTTGGGCGCTGCCTTAGCGTTCGGCGTTGCACCGGCATCGTCGTCGGAACTCAGGTCCGAATCGGTCGCGGTCTTGGGGCCGACGGTCTTGCCGTCGCAACGCATGCCATCCTGGTCGATGACCATGAGCGCCACATGCTTGATGCCCAGGCCGATCATGTTCAACTCCTCCGCGGCGGCGCGGCTCAAGTCGATGATGCGGCCCGGCGCGAAAGGCCCACGGTCGTTCACCCGCACCAGCACCTCGCGCCCATTGACCAGGCTGCGGACACACACGCGCGTGTTGAATGGCAGTGTGCGATGGGCGGCCGTCATGCCGTACATGTTGAAGCGCTCGCCATTGGCCGTCTTGCGCTGGTGGAAGTCGATGCCGTACCAGGATGCGCCTCCGCGCTGGAACACCTCGCCGGGCACGCCGTCCTGGGGCCCTTCGTCGCCGCCCGGCGATGTCAGCCCGTAGTCCACAGGCGGCACGCGCGAACGAGGCGCCCCGGCAGGGGTCGGCGGCTGCGGCGAAAGCGGCCGCAGGCCTTCTGAGCCCTCCTGCACCCCAGGCAGGCCGCACGCCGCTAGGACACCGGCGACGATCAACGTCGCTGCGGCGCGAAAGGCGCGGCAGCAACCAGCCTTCATGCGCCTTTCCAGCCCAGGCGCTGCAGGATGCTCAGGGTCGCGGTCGCCTGGTTCATCGTATAGAAATGAAGTGCCGGCGCACCGCCGCTGACGAGGCGCTCGCACATCGCCGCCACCACATCCAGCCCAAAGGCCCGGATCGAGGCCGCGTCGTCGCCGAAGCTGGCCAGGCGCAAGCGGATCCACCGCGGGATCTCCGCGCCACAAGCATCGGAAAAGCGCATCAACTGCGTCGAATTGGTGATCGGCATGATGCCCGGAACGATCGGCAACGCGATGCCGGCCGCACGCGACTCGTCGACGAAGCGGAAGTACGCATCGGGACTGAAGAAGTACTGCGTGATGGCCGAATCGGCGCCGGCCTGCGCCTTGGCGGCAAGCGCCTGCAGGTCGGCCTGGGGCGATCGCGCCTGCGGATGGACCTCGGGATAGCAAGCCACCTCGACGTGAAAGTGCCGCCCGGTCTCTTCGCGGATGAAGCGCACCAGGTCGCTGGCGTAGACGAACTCCCCGCCAGCCCCATAGCCGCTGGGAAGATCGCCGCGTAAAGCAACCAGGCGCTTGACGCCCATCACCATGAGTTCTGCCAACTGCTTGCGCACGGTTTCGCGCGTGGCGCCGATGCACGAGAAGTGGCAGGCCGCATTGACGCCTTCTTCCAGAATCTCGCGCACCGCGCCGAAGGTGCCGTCATGCGTCGAGCCACCGGCGCCATAGGTGACGGAACAGAACTCCGGCGACATCACATACAACTGCTGCCGAACTCCCCGCAGCTTGACTGTGCCCTCGGCTGTCTTGGGCGGAAAGAATTCGAAGCTCAATGGAACTTGCACAAAAAACCTTTCGTCTCAGCGCCCGTCTTGGCGGGCGGCATGGATGAAGAACTCGCGATTGCCATCGCCACCCGCGATCGGGCTGTCATGCCAGCCGGCCACGCGCAGGCTAAGTGCTTCGCAGGCGGCGCGCAGCCTTGACTCGACATCGGCATACAGCGCCGGGTCGCGCACGATACCGCCTTTGCCGATCTGACCGGGTTGCAATTCGAACTGCGGCTTGACCAGCATGAGCAATTCGCCTTGCGGCGCCAGCAGCAATGCGAGCGCAGGAAGTACCAGGGTGAGCGAGATGAACGACAGGTCGCCCACGATCAGCTCGAAGGGCTCCCCGCTGTCGCCAGCGGCCCGCAAATCGGGCGCGCACAGCGCCCGCGCATTGACCTTCTCGACCGCCCTCACCCGCGCATCGGCGCGCAACCTGGCATGCAGCTGGCCGTGGCCGACGTCGATCCCGACCACCTCAGCCGCGCCGTGCTGCAACAGACAGTCTGTAAACCCACCGGTGGATTGACCGACGTCCAGGCAACGGCGGCCGGAAGCCTCGATGCCGCTGGCGCCGAGCGCACCTTCCAGCTTGAGGCCACCGCGCGAAACGAATCGCGCCTCGGCCGCATCGAGCACTTCCAAGTCGGCGTGCGCGGGAATGGCTTCGCCGCTCTTGCCGACGCGCCGCCAATCGGCGCCAGCGACCCGCCAGCGCACACCGGCCGCGACGAGCCTCGTCGCCTGCGAGCGCGAGACGGCCAGGCCGCGTTCGACGAGCAGTTGATCAGCGCGCATGGGCAATCGGACAGTCGACGACCCCGAGCAGGCTGGCAATTGCGCGCGAAGTCGCGATGCACCCGCGCTGCCCAGGGCCGGGCCCGATCAGTAGCGGTAGGTATCCGGCTTGTACGGGCCGCTCTTGTCCACACCGATGTAGGCAGCCTGTTCGTCCGTCAGCACGGTGAGCTGGGCGCCCAGCTTCGACAGTTGCAGGCGGGCCACCTTCTCGTCGAGGTGCTTGGGCAGCACGTACACCTTGCCGGCCTGGTAGGCGTCGGGCTTGGTGAACAGTTCGATCTGCGCGATGGTCTGGTTGGCGAAGGACGAGCTCATCACGTAGCTGGGGTGGCCCGTGCCGCAGCCCAGGTTCACCAGGCGGCCCTTGGCCAGCAGGATGATGCGCTTGCCGTCCGGGAAGATGACGTGGTCGACCTGCGGCTTGATCTCTTCCCACTCGTACTTCTCGAGCGACGCGACATCGATCTCGTTGTCGAAGTGGCCGATGTTGCAGACGATGGCCTGGCCCTTCATGGCGGCCATGTGCTCGTGGCGGATCACGTCCTTGTTGCCGGTGGTCGTCACGAAGATGTCGGCCTTGTCGGCGGCATATTCCATGGTCACCACGCGGTAGCCTTCCATGCACGCCTGCAGGGCGTTGATCGGATCGATCTCGGTCACCCACACCTGGGCCGACAGGGCTCGCAGCGCCTGCGCCGAACCCTTGCCCACGTCGCCATAGCCGGCCACGCAAGCCACCTTGCCGGCGATCATCACATCGGTCGCGCGCTTGATGCCGTCGACCAGCGATTCGCGGCAACCATACAGGTTGTCGAACTTGCTCTTGGTCACCGAGTCATTCACGTTGATGGCACGGAACTGCAGCGTGCCCTTGGCCGACATCTCGTTCAGGCGGTGCACGCCGGTGGTCGTTTCTTCTGTCACGCCGATGATGTGCGCGCTCTTGCGGGTGTACCAGGTGCCGTCTTCGGCGATCTTGGCCTTGATGGCGGCGAACAGCACGCGCTCTTCTTCACTGCCGGGATTGGCCAGGACGGATGCATCCTTCTCGGCGCGCTGGCCCAGATGCATCAGCAGCGTGGCGTCGCCGCCGTCGTCCAGGATCATGTTCGGGCCTTCGCCTTCGCTGCCCTTGGGTCCGAAGTCGAAGATGCGATGGGTGTAGTCCCAGTAGTCGGCCAGCGATTCGCCCTTGATGGCGAACACCGGCGTGCCGGCGGCGGCAATGGCGGCGGCCGCGTGGTCCTGCGTCGAGAAGATGTTGCACGAGGCCCAGCGCACCTGGGCGCCAAGGGCCTGCAGCGTTTCGATCAGCACGGCCGTCTGGATCGTCATGTGCAGCGAGCCGGTGATGCGCGCACCCTTCAGCGGCTGCGTCTTGGCGAACTCCTCGCGGATGGCCATGAGGCCGGGCATCTCGGTCTCGGCGATCTTGATCTCCTTGCGGCCCCACGCGGCCAGCGAGATGTCGGCGATCGCCTGATCGGCGGAAGAATTGGTCTTGAGTACAGCGCTCATGTCGGCTCCGGAACAGGTTGAACGGTCCGCTGCGCCATGGAGGGATGAAGACTCACCGCGACCACAGGAGAACAGCGGGTGAGCGTGGTTGCAATTGGGGTCCGAGCCTCACGCCTGATGGCGCTGCAACGCTCCTCGGAAGCCGGGCATTTTACCGGCAGCCGGGCCGGCTGGCGGAGCATGGCCCTTTTTCCCGGCCCGCCAGTAAAATTGCGGGCTTTGCTCTCGCGACCGAGCGCGCCCGCGAGCGCACACCAGATTCAGCGCGAGATGCCGCTCCGTTCGAGCGCCAAGCAGCATTCCCGCGCAATCCACCGAGTCAGCCTCCGCGTCCCCGACATGTCCTACGCCTCCGAAACCCGCCGCCGTCGCACCTTCGCGATCATCTCCCACCCTGACGCGGGCAAGACCACGCTGACCGAGAAGCTGCTGCTGTTCTCGGGCGCGATCCAGATCGCCGGCTCGGTCAAGGCGCGAAAGGCCTCGCGCCACGCCACGTCGGACTGGATGGAGATCGAGAAGCAGCGCGGCATCTCGGTGGCTTCCTCGGTGATGCAGATGGCGTACCGCGATCACGTCATCAACCTGCTCGACACCCCCGGCCACAAGGACTTCTCGGAAGACACCTACCGTGTTCTGACCGCCGTCGACTCGGCGCTGATGGTGATCGATGCCGCCAACGGCGTGGAAGCGCAGACGCGCCGCCTGATCGAGGTTTGCCGCCAGCGCGACACGCCCATCATCACCTTCGTGAACAAGATGGACCGCGAGGTGCGTGAGCCGCTGGAACTGCTCGACGAGATCGAGCGCGAGCTGGGCATGCCCTGCGTGCCCATGACGTGGCCGGTGGGTCAGGGCAAGCGTTTCGGCGGCATCATCAACCTGCGCACCCAAGCCATGACCGTTTTCGAGTCCGGCAGCGAGCGCCGCCCGCAGGACTTCGAGGCCATGCCGCTTTCGGACGAGGCCGCCCTTCGACAGCGCTTCGGCGCCGAGTTCGACACCGCGCTCGAAAGCATGGAACTGGCCGAGGGCGCCTCGCCCGCCTGGGACCATGCAGCCTTCCTCGCCGGCAAGCAGACGCCGGTGTTCTTTGGTTCCGGCGTCAACAACTTCGGGGTGATGGAAGTGCTCGACGCGCTGGTCGACCTGGCGCCCTCGCCGCAACCGCGCACGAGCACGACGACGGTCAACCGCCAGCCGGTCACGCAGGAGATCCTGCCCGAGGACAAGGCCTTTGCCGGCGTCGTCTTCAAGGTGCAGGCCAACATGGACCAGAACCACCGCGACCGCATCGCGTTCGTGCGCATGGCCTCGGGCAAGTATTCGCCGGGCATGAAGCTCAAGGTGCAGCGCACGGGCAAGGAGCTTCGCCCGACCAGTGTCGTCACCTTCATGAGCCAGCGCCGCGAGGCCGTGGAAGAAGCCTATGCCGGCGACATCGTGGGCTTTACCACCCACGGCGGCGTTCAGCTGGGCGACACCATCACCGACGGGGCCAATCTGCAGTTCACCGGCCTGCCCTTCTTCGCGCCCGAACTGTTCATGACGGTGGTGCTCAAGAACCCGCTGCGCACCAAGCAGCTTCAGCAGGGACTGGCCCAGTTGGGCGAGGAAGGGGCCATCCAGGTCTTCCGCCCCGAGGTCGGCGGCCCCATGTTGCTGGGTGCCGTGGGCCAGCTGCAGTTCGAAGTGGTTCAGCATCGCCTGAAGGCCGAATACGACTGCGACGTCCGCCTCGAAAGCTGCCAGTACACCGGCGCGCGCTGGATCACCGCCGACACGCCGGCCGAACTGCGCGAGTTCGTCAACGCCTATCCGCAGCGCATGTCGCTCGATGCCGCCGACACCCTGGCCTACCTGTGCACCTCGCCGTACGACGTGCGCCTCGCGCAGGAACGCTTTCCGAAGATCCACTTCCACCCCCTGCGCGAGCATGCGGGATTGAGCCTGCAGGCTTCTGCATGAGGCCGGGCGACGACGCACGGCCCATGGCCCCTTTGGCCGAATGGCCGGTCGACGATCGACGGGGTCTGCTCGGCGTCTTCACCGACATCGATGACACGCTCAGCACCGATGGCGAAGTGCCGGCGCCGGTGGTCGAGGCGCTGGGCGCCCTGAAGGCTGCCGGCTTGCATGTGGTGGCCATCACCGGGCGACCGGTGGGCTGGAGCGAGCCCTTTGCCGCGCGTTGGCCGATCGATGCCATCGTGCCCGAGAACGGTGCCATGGCCCTGGTGCCCGACGGCCCGCCCGATGCGCAGGGCCTGCGCCCGTTGCGCCGGCTCTACCAGCAGGACGCCACGACGCGCGCCGCCAACCATGCGCGCATGCAGCAGGTCCTGCAGGCCATCGAGCGCGACATTGCCGGCGCGCGCCGCGCCGAGGATTCGGCGGGCCGCGAATGCGACATCGCGGTAGATCACAGCGAATTCACCCGCCTGCCGGATGCGCAGATCGATCAGGTGGTGCTCGCCATGCGTCAGGCCGGTATGCATGCGACGGTGAGCAGCATCCACGTCAACGGCTGGTTCGGCGATCACAACAAGCTCGAAGGCGCCCGCTGGATCGTGCACCAGCTTTGGCAGCGCGACCTCGCCCTCGAGATGGACCGCTGGGCCTACGTGGGCGACTCGACCAACGACGCGCTGATGTTCCAGGCGTTTGCGCACAGCATCGGCGTGGCCAACATCGAGCGCTTCGTGCCGCTGCTGAGCCAGCTACCGCGCTACGTCACGCGCGGCGAACGCGGCGCCGGCTTCGTCGAGGTCGCCCAAGCGATCCTCGACGCGCGCTGAGAATCCGCGGCACAGCGGGCGATCAGGCCGTTCTGCCCGCTGGCGAACGCCGCGGCGGTGGAACCTGGCTACCGCTGCGCTTCACGCCGCCAGCGCCCGGCCACACATCCAGCGGCAGCTTCGCACCGCCGTCAGGCAGCACGTTGCAGTCGAACGTGGGCGTCTCCACCCCACGCTTCATCTGGCCGTGGAAATCGTGCCAGGCGGCCACCGCATGCCTGCGCAGCAGGAAGATCGCGCCCAGGTTGATCAACGCCATGAAGCCCATGCTGACGTCCGCCATGTCCCACACCAAGGGCACGCTGGCGACGCTGCCGAACATCACCATGCACAGCACCAGCACGCGAAACGCGTTGACCAGCGTCTTGTTCCGCTTGATGAATTCGACGTTGCCTTCGGCGTAAGCGTAGTTGCCGATGATCGACGTGAAGGCAAAGAAGAACACCGCGAACGACATGAAGGTGGTGCCCGCCCGCCCGATGTGCGCAGTGACGGCCGCTTGCGTCAGCGCTGCGCCCTTCAACTCACCGCCGGGCGTGAACACGCCCGACAGCAGGATGATGAACGCGGTGCAAGAACAGATGATGATGGTGTCGACGAACACGCCCAGCATCTGCAGCAGGCCTTGCGATACCGGGTGCGGCGTGGTCGCGGTGGCCGCCGCGTTGGGCGCGCTGCCCATGCCGGCTTCGTTGGAGAAGAGGCCACGCTTGACGCCGTATTGCAGCGCCTGCATCACGCCGTAGCCCACCACGCCACCCACGGCCGGCTCCAGGCCGAAGGCACTGCGGAAGATCAGCGAGATCACGCGCGGCACTTCGCCGATGTGCGACACGATGGCGTAGACGGCCACGCACAGATAGCCCAGCGCCATCAGCGGCACCATCCATTCAGCCACTGTGCCGATGCGCCTCAGCCCGCCGAAAATCACGCCGCCGGCCAGCACCACCAACACGGCGCCGATGGCCATCCTGTTCCAGCCGTAGGCCACGTTCAGCGTGTCGCTGATCGAGTTGGCCTGCACTGCGTTGAAGACTAGGCCAAAGGCCAGGATGAGCGACAGCGAAAAGGCGATGCCCCATCCGCGCGATCCCAGGCCGCGCTGGATGTAGTAGGCCGGCCCGCCGCGAAAGGATCCGTCCGGGTGGCGTTCCTTGTAGATCTGCGCGAGCGTCGATTCGGTGAACGCCGAGGCCATGCCCACCAGCGCAGTGACCCACATCCAGAAGATGGCGCCCGGCCCGCCCAGCGCGATGGCTGTGGCCACGCCAGCAATGTTGCCAGTGCCCACGCGACTGGCCAGGCCCGTGGCGAAAGCCTGCGTCGGAGAGATGCCGGAATCGTCGATCCGTTTGAATGACCGCAGACTGTATGGCAGCCCGCGCAACTGCACGAGGCCTGTGGCCAGCGTCAGGATGATGCCGACGCCGATCAGCACATAAATGAGGACGTGGCTCCACAACAAATTGTTGAGTGGATCGACCACCACGCGAATCAAGGCCTCCATGCTTACCCCTTCCTTTTGTTTGTTCAATGTTGGGCGCGTTGCGCGCCTGAGGCATTGTCGATCAGCGATCGAAGGAAACGAAGTAAGCGATTGTTCTCGGTGAAGGCGCGATGCCCTCACCGTGCGCGCCGCTTCAGGGCACGGTGAACTGCACCGGCTTGAGTCCGCGGGCCGTCGGCTTGCCGCTGACGTTGTCCACCAGTTCCACACGGGCGCTGTAGTCGCCGCGCGGCGGGTTCAGCCAGAACTCGGTCTGGCCTCCGGTCAGGTCGACGACTTCGGGCTTCTGGTTGGGCCGCTCCAGCGTCACGCGGAAGTGCCCGGTGCCGGCCAGCTTGGGCGCGGCATGGGAGATGTTGTAGCCGCTCGCGTGCAATTGCATGCGCATCGGCAACTGCACCGTGCTGCGGTCCGCCGGGCCGAGTATCTCCAGGCGTGGCGGTCCGAGGACGGTGGCGGCACTGGCGTCCTTGTTCTGCCCGGTCACGGTCACGCGCAAGGGCTTGCTATAGACGAAGTAGGGAATGTGGCCCTGGTCCGCGAGCACCAGACGCAGTGTGTACGTGCCGGGCGGAAGATCGATCAGCGCCTCCATCTGGCCCTTGCCGAAGTGGACGTACTGAGGAGTGAATGGCAGCGGCTTCTTGAAATCCAGCGGCAGGGGCTGGTCGATCAACAGGTGATGGTGGCCCGCATGGCCGGCCGTCTGTCCTGCCGGCACGATGCCGCGCATCGACAGGCCGAAACGCGCCACGAACGGCGACTGGCGGGCGGCGCCGTCTTCGAGGTTGGTGAAATAGGCTTCGGGCGACCAGCGCGGCGGCGCCGTCACCCAAGCATGATCCGGCAGTTCGAGACCGCTTTCACGGCCATCCTGATGCAGGTGCGCGGAGGCATCTGCAGCGACCTTGGGCGCATGGCCCGCATGCGCTGCGTCAGGCGCCTGGGCATGGACGGCAGAGCCGCCCAGCGCCAGGGCCAGCGACAACACGGCGGCTGCAACCGTCCCCGGCTGGGGCGCATACGAAAAAGCAAGCATCGATGACCTCGTTGGACACTACGGATGCCGGCTATTGTCACAAAAGATTACATGGGCACCCACCGGGTGGTACCCATGTGCCGCCTCAGTTGCCCTTGGCCAGGCCGAGCTTCTCGATCACCGCCTTTTCGCTCGACATCGTCTTCTGTGCGAAAGCGGTGTAGTCGGCGCTGCTCATGTAGATCGGCACCATGTCGTAGCGGCCCAGCGCGGCCACGTAGCTGGGCTCTTCCATCGCCTTCTTGAAGGCGTCGTGCAGTTTCTTCACCACCTCGGGCGACGTGCCCTTGGGCGCGCCGATGCCGAAGGGCGAGTTCTGCACGATGTCGTAGCCCAGTTCCTTGAGCGTGGGCGCGTCGGGGAATTTCTCAAGGCGCTTGTCGCCCCACGTGTTGAGCACGCGCAACTTGCCTGAATCGACGTACGGCGCCCACCCCGTGCTGTCGGAGGCGGCCATGATGTGTCCGCCGAGCAGTGCCTGCATCAGGTCGGCACTGCCCTTGAAGGGAACGTGCTGCAGCTGGATGTCGGCCTTCTGCGCCAGCACTTCGGTGGTCAGGTGGGGGCTGGTGAGGTTGCCGGTCGAACCGTAGTTCAGCTTGCCCGGATTGGCCTTGGCGTAGCTGACGAAGTCCTTCCAGGTCTTGAACGGGCTGTCGGCCGGCACCACCATGCCGAACGCATAGCCAGTGACGTTGATGACGTAGCTGATGTCTTTGATCGGATCCCAGTTGATCTTGGTGGTGTAGCCGATCCGAAAGACGCCCAGCGGAATCTGCGCGATGGTGTAGCCGTCGGACTGCGAGGTCTGCAGTGCCTGCGCGGGCAAGGTGCCGCCGGCACCGGGCTTGTTCTCGACGATGACGGGCTGACCCAGGATCTTGCCGGCGTTGTCGGCCAGCTGGCGCATGGTCACGTCGGTCGGGCCGCCAGCGGGAAAGGCAATGATCAGCTTGATCGGCTTGTCGGGAAAACTCTGCGCCGATGCGACGGCGGGAAGCGCGAAGACGGCGGCAAGGGCGGCAGCGCCGATGAGGGTGCGACGAAACATCTGGATGGATCTCCTGGCAATGGCGATTGAAAGCCTTTCAGTTGGCTTTCGAACAAAGTCGCCCATTGGGCAGGCATCTTCGGCTCGGGGCAATCGGGGTGTGCCCCGAGCGTGTCGCCTTGGTGGCAGCCCGCCCAGACAGCGCTCAGGCCGCCGCGCCGGCGAACCCGTCCAGCACGTTCGCCACATTGATCCCCAGCGCGTCGACCGCATAGCCGCCTTCGAAGACGAAGACGGTGGGCAGTCCGGCGCGTGCAATGTCTTCGCCGATGCGAAGGTAATCGTCGCTCACCAGCGTGAGGCCAGCCACCGGGTCGCCCTCGAAGGTGTCGGCGCCCAGCGAGACGACCAGCGCTTCGGCATTGGATGCCGCGATGCCGCCGAGGGCCTGCGCCAGCGCCTCGCGCCAGGTGTCGAAGTCCGTGCCCCGCGCCAGCGGCAGGTTGTGGTTGAAGCCCAGGCCTGCGCCGCTCCCGCGCTCGTCGGCGTGGCCGAGGTAGTAGGGGTAGTCGGTCAGCGGGTCGCCATGCAGGCTGGCCACATGCACGTCGGCTCGCTCGTAGAAGATGGCCTGCGTACCGTTGCCGTGGTGATAGTCCACATCGAGCACCGCCACACGCGCCGCGCCGGCATCGCGCAGCGCCTGGGCCGCCACGGCGGCGTTGTTCAGGAAGCAGTAGCCGCCGTAGAAATCGGCGCCGGCATGATGGCCGGGCGGGCGCGTGAGCGCGAAGGCCGCGCACTCGCCACCGGCCACGCGAAGGGCCGCCGTCCATGCGCACGCCGCGCCCTGGCGGGCCGCCTGCCACGTGCCGCCCATGAGCGGCGTTCCGGCATCGAAGGCGTAGTAGCCAACGCGCGCGGGAAAGCTGTGCGGCACCACGTCCCGGCGCATGCCCGGCGCCGGCCAGTACGAAGGCAGAACGTCGCGCTGCGCGTTGCCCGGATCGAGCGCCACCCACTCGTCCCAGGCGCCGGCCAGGAACTCGAGGTAGCGCGGCGCATGCACGGCATGCAGCATGGCCTCGTCGAACGATCCATCGGCCTCGCCGATGGCGTGGCCGCCGCGCCGCTGCAACTCCGCCAAAACGATGTCCACCCGATCGGGTCGTTCGAAGCATGGCACCAGTTCACCGCGGAACATCTCCATGCGGCCCTGGTGCAGCGCGTGTCGATGGTTGTGAATCACCTGCATGGCTCGGCTCCGGTCATGGCGCGACGGCTTCCACCCCCACGCTGCGCGCGAGCACGGGCGCCAGGGCGACGCCAGTGTGCGTGCCCAGGCGGACCACTTCTTCCGGCGGCGCGCTCGCCACCACCTGCCCGCCGCCATCGCCGCCTTCGGGCCCGAGGTCGACGATCCAGTCGGCTTCGGCGATGAGATCGAGGTCGTGCTCGATCACCAGCACGCTGTGGCCGCCCGCCACAAGCCGATGCAGCACGTGGATGAGTTTTTCGACATCGGCCATGTGCAGGCCGACCGTCGGCTCGTCCAGCACGTACAACGTGTGCGGTGCCTTGTTGCCTCGCCGCGTGACGTCGTCGCGCACCTTCGACAGCTCGGTCACCAGCTTGATGCGCTGCGCCTCGCCGCCCGACAGGGTGGGCGATGGCTGCCCCAGGGTCAGATATCCCAGGCCCACGTCCTGCAGCAGCTTCAGCGGGTGGCTGATGTTGGGCATGCTGGCGAAGAAGGCGACGGCCTCGTCCACCTCCATCTGCAGCACGTCGCCGATGCTCTTGCCGCGCCAGCTCACCGCCAGCGTCTCGGGGTTGAAGCGCGCGCCGTGGCAGCTTTCGCAGGGCACCTTCACATCCGGAAGGAAGTTCATCTCGATGGTGCGCACGCCGGCACCTTCGCACGCCGGGCAACGGCCCTCGCCGGTGTTGAACGAGAAGCGCCCCGGGCCATAGCCGCGCGCCTTGGCTTCGAGCGTGTCGGCAAAGAGCTTGCGAATGGTGTCCCAGAAGCCGATGTAGGTGGCCGGGCAGCTGCGCGGTGTCTTGCCGATGGGCGTCTGGTCCACTTCGAGCACGCGGTCGATGCCTTCGTAGCCTTGCACCTCGTCGCAGCCGGCCCAGGCCGGTCGCTTGCCGGCGGCGTCGGCATCGCGGCCCGCCTTGGTGCTGCGCTGCTGCACGATGGCCGCCACGTTGGCCAGCAGCACGTCGCGCGCCAGCGTCGACTTGCCGGAACCGCTGACGCCGGTGACGGCCACCAGCCTGCGCAGCGGCACGCTCGCGTCCACGGACTTGAGGTTGTGCAGCTTGGCACCGCGCACGGTGAGCCATGCGGCGGGCAAGGCCGCGTCTTCGCCGGCATCGCCCTCGGGTGCCGCGACTGCGCGCCTGGGATGCAGCGGATGCCGGATCGCATCGCGCAGGTAGCGCCCGGTGAGCGAGTCGCTGGACGCCTGGATGTCGGCCACCGTGCCCTCGGCCACAACGCGACCGCCACGCTTGCCCGCGCTGGGGCCGATGTCGATCACGTGATCGGCGCGGCGAATGGTGTCCTCGTCGTGCTCCACCACGACCAGCGTATTGCCCTTGTCGCCCAGCTTGTGGAGCGCGCCCAGCAGGATGCGGTTGTCGCGCGCGTGCAGGCCGATGGTCGGCTCGTCGAGCACATAGCACACGCCCTGCAGGTTGCTGCCGAGCTGCGCCGCGAGGCGGATGCGCTGCGCCTCGCCGCCCGACAGCGTCGGCGCGCCGCGATCCAGCGTGAGATAGCCCAGCCCCACCTCTTGCAGGAACTCCAGCCGGCTCTTGATCTCGGGCACCAAGTCGCGCGCGATCTCGGCTTCGCGGCCCACCAGGTTGAGCCCTTCGAACCAGGCACGCACCTCGGCCACGCTCATGCGCGCAATCTCGGTGATGGCAATGCCACCGGAGCCGTCCGGCAGCGAGCCCAGCCGCACGGCACGCGCCGTGGCATTCAGGCGCGTGCCCTCGCAGGTGGGGCAGACCGCATCGACCACGTCTTCCAGTTCCGGTTCGGCGAAGGTCTGCTCGCGGCCGCGGTTGTCGTCGCCGCGCTGCGAATCGTCGTACACCTTGCGTTGCTCGCGCGTGAGCTTGACGCCGGTGCCCACGCAATCGGGACACCAGCCGTGCTTGCTGTTGTAGCTGAACAGGCGCGGATCGAGCTCCGCATAGCTGGTGGCGCACACCGGGCAGGCGCGCAGCGTGGAATACACCTGCACCTTGCCGATGCCCGACGTGGGTGCGCCGGCGAGCATGGCACCGCGCAAGCCGTCGAGCTCGCTCAGCACATGCACGACGCCCTTGCCGTGTTCGAGCGCCGTGGTCAGCGCCTCGCGCAGCTTCGTCTCGTTGGCAGGCAGCACATCGACGCTCGCCACCGGCAGCTCGATGCTGTGTTCCTTGAAGCGGTCCAGGCGCGGAAAGCCGGTGGTCGGCAGAAAGGCTCCGTCCACACGCAGATGCGTATAGCCGCGCGGGCGCGCCCAGTCCGCCAGTTCGGTGTAGACACCCTTGCGGTTGCTGACCAACGGCGCCAGCAGGCCCACGTGCTGCCCCCTGAAGTTGCGCATCAACTGCGCGGCGATGCTGTCGGGCGTCTGCGGCTGCACGGGTGTGCCGTCGAACACGCAATGCTGCGTGCCCAGCTTGACGTACAGCAGGCGCAGGAAGTGCCAGACCTCTGTGGTGGTGCCCACCGTGCTCTTGCGTCCGCCGCGCGAAAGGCGCTGCTCGATCGCCACCGTGGGTGGGATGCCATACACCGCATCGACTTCGGGCCGACCGGCCGGCTGGACGATGGAGCGCGCGTAGGCATTGAGCGATTCGAGGTAGCGCCGCTGCCCTTCGTTGAACAGGATGTCGAAGGCCAGCGTCGACTTGCCCGAGCCGCTGACGCCGGTCACCACGCTGAACTTGCCACGCGGAATGCTCACCGACAGGTTCTTCAGGTTGTGCTCGCGCGCATGCACGATCTCGATCGCATCGGTGCCCGGTGCCGCGACGGCATGCGCGGCATATTGGCGAAGCGTCTTTTCGGCCGCCTTGTAGGCACCCGGTCCGATGGCCGATTCGTAGTCGGCCAGCGCGGCCCCGGTGAGCGACCCGGCGTGCTCGCGCACATGCTCGGGCGTGCCCTCGGCCACAATGCGCCCCCCGGCGTCTCCGCCTTCGGGGCCGAGGTCGATCAGCCAGTCGCTGGCCCGGATGACGTCGAGGTTGTGTTCGATCACCACCAGCGAATGCCCCGCATCGAGCAGCTTGCGCAGCGCGCGCATCAGCCGCGCGATGTCGTCGAAATGCAGCCCGGTGGTGGGCTCGTCGAACAGGAACAACGTGCCCTTGCGCGCCAGCGGCTGGCGTGAGGCACTGCTGGACTTGGCCGATTCCGCCAGGAAGCCCGCGAGCTTCAGGCGTTGCGCCTCGCCGCCGCTGAGCGTGGGCACGGGCTGGCCCAGCTTGACGTAGTCCAGGCCGACATCGACGATGGGCTGCAGCACGCGCTGCACCTCGCGGTCCGTCGAGAACGCGGCCAGCGCCTCGGCCACGGTGAGCTCCAGCACGTTCGACACATTGAGCACGCGGCCGCCGCGCTCCACCGTCACTTCGAGGATCTCGGCGCGGTAGCGCTTGCCGTCGCAGTCCGGGCAGCGCAGGTACACGTCCGACAGGAACTGCATCTCCACATGCTCGAAGCCGGAGCCGCCACAAGTGGGGCAGCGCCCATCGCCGCTGTTGAAGCTGAACTTGGCGGCGGTGTAGCCGCGTTGCTTGGCCAGCGGTGCCGTGGCGAAGATCTCGCGGATCGCATCCCACGCGCCCACATAGCTGGCCGGATTGGAACGCGCTGTCTTGCCGATGGGCGACTGGTCCACGAACACCACGTCGCTCAAATGATCGGCGCCCAGCAGGCGGTCGTGCGCGCCGGGCGTCTCGGTGGCCTTGCCAAAGTGGCGCATCAGCGCCGGCGCCAGCACGTCCTGGATGAGCGTGGACTTGCCCGAGCCGCTGACGCCGGTGACGCACACCATCCGCTGCAGCGGAATCTCGACCGAGATGTTCTTCAGGTTGTGTTCCCGCGCGCCTTCGAGCACCAGACGCGGCGTGGCATCGCCCACCGGCCGCTTGAAGCCCATGCCGATGGTCTTGCGGCCGCCCAGGTACGCGCCGGTAAGCGTGTCGGCCGAGCGCAGCGAGTGGGTGTCGCCGTCGAACACGATCTCGCCGCCACGCGCTCCCGGACCAGGCCCCATGTCGATGATGCGGTCCGCCGCCAGCATGACGGCCGGGTCGTGCTCCACCACGACCAGCGTGTTGCCGGCATCGCGCAGGCGCAGCATGGCCTGCGTGATGCGGTTCATGTCGCGCGGATGCAGGCCGATGCTCGGCTCGTCCAGCACGAACAGCGTGTTCACCAGCGACGTGCCGAGCGCGGTGGTGAGGTTGATGCGCTGAACCTCGCCCCCGCTGAGCGTGCGGCTCTGGCGGTCGAGCGTCAGGTAGCCGATGCCCACGTCGTGCAGGTAGCGCAGGCGCGTGGTGATCTCTTCATGCAGCAGCTTGAGCGCCTGGGCCTCTCCGCCAGCGGCGGCTGCCGGCGAAGCCAGCCGGTCGAAGAAGCGGCGCAACCGCTCGATGGGCAGCAACATCAGGTCGTGCAGGTTCAGGCCGGGCAGCGCCTCCAGTTGTTCGCGCGACCACTTGGCGCCCACCGGCATGAAGCGCTCGGCCGGCGCCATCACGGCATCGGCGTCGTCCTTGGTGCCGATGCGCCACAACAGGCTGTCGAGCTTCAGGCGCGCGCCGGCGCACGTCGGGCATGGCGTGTAGCTGCGGTATTTGGACAAGAGCACGCGGATGTGCATCTTGTAGGCCTTGCTCTCCAGATAGCCGAAGAAGCGGCGCACGCCATACCACTGCTGGTTCCACTTGCCCTTCCAGTTCGGAGATCCTTCGATCACCCAGTCCTTCTGCTCGGGGGTGAGCTTGAACCAGGGCGTGTCGCGCGGAATGCCCGCCGATTCGGCATGGCGCATGAGATCGTCCTGGCATTCCTTCCACGCCGGCGTCTGGATCGGGCGGATGGCGCCCGCACGCAGCGTGAGCTTGTCGTTGGGAATGACCAGGCCCATGTCCACGCCGATCACCCGCCCGAAGCCGCGGCACGTCTCGCAGGCGCCGACCGCCGAATTGAACGAGAACATGGAAGGCAGCGGCTCGGCGTACCGGATGTCGCTCTCGGGGCAATGCAGGCCGGTGGAGAACTTCCACAAGGCCGGGGTTTCCTCCTCCTGCGCCGGCAGCACGTAGACGGTCATGCGGCCGCTGCCGCGCTTGAGCGCGACCTCGATCGCCTCCACCGCACGCGCACGCTCGACGCCGCCCATGCGAAAGCGGTCCGCCACCACGTCCAGCACCTTGCGGGGGCCGGTGGGCGTGGCCACCTCGCGCTCGGCCTGAACCCGGGTGAAGCCGCTGGCGGAAAGCCACTGCGCCACCTCTTCCGCACTGGTCGTCGCCGGCAACTCGACCGGAAAGGTCAACGCCAGCCGCGGGTCGCCGGCGGCCGCCGCGCGGGCCTCCAACTGGGCATGGATGCTGTCTGGCGAATCGTGGCGCACCGGCAGCGCCGTCTCGCGGTCGAACAACTGGCCAGCCCGCGCAAACAGCAGCTTGAGGTGGTCGTTGAGCTCCGTCATCGTGCCCACGGTCGACCGGGACGAGCGGACCGGGTTGGTCTGGTCGATGGCGATGGCCGGCGGCACGCCTTCCACCTTGTCCACCGCCGGCTTGTCCATCCGGTCGAGAAACTGGCGGGCATAGGCCGAGAAGGTTTCGACGTAGCGCCGCTGCCCTTCGGCGAACAGGGTGTCGAACACCAGGCTGGATTTGCCGGAACCGCTGGGCCCCGTGACGACCGTCAGTTCGCCGGTGCGAATGTCCAGGTCGAGATTGCGAAGGTTGTGTTGGCGTGCGCCGCGAATCCGGATGAAGCCCTGTGTCATGCGTGCCTTGTGGGTAGGGCAAGCATTCTAGGGACGGCCCGCACGATGCGCCGACGGTGCTGTCGGCTTGGCACAGAAGTTCGCAGGGCTTTCCCCGATGGGCAACGCGTTGCGATTAGTAACAAATGCTGATCGGCTCAACAACACTTTTTCCGAGACAGCCATGATCGCTTTGCGCCCCATTTGCCTCGCGGCCGCCCTGGCCGTGTCCTCCTTTGGCGCGAGCGCGCAATTGCTGATCGGACAGACCGCCGGCATCAGCGGCCCCGTGGCTGCCAGCGTCAACGAGACCATCGGCGGGGCCAAGCTGGTGATCGACGCCGTCAACGCGCAGGGGGGCATCAACGGCGAGCAGATCGAGGTGATCCGCATGGACGACGGCTTCGACGTGAAGCGCGCCGGCGAGAACGCCCGTGTGCTGATCGAGGACCGCAAGGTGCTGGCCTTCTTCATGAGCCGCGGCACGCCGCACACGCAGGCGATCATTCCGCTGCTGGACAAGTACGGCGTGGCACTGGTCGGCCCCTCGACCGGCGCGATGGTGCTGCACAAGCCCCTGCAGAAGTACGTCTTCAATGTGCGCCCGACCTACCAGCGCGAGGCCGAAAAGGCCGTGCAGCATCTGACCACCGTGGGCATGACCCGCATCGCCGTGGTCCATGTGACGGATTCCTTCGGCGCCGACGCGCTCGAAGGCGCCATGACCGGATTCGAGAAGGCCAAGTCCAAGCCCGCCGTGGTGGTGCCCGCCGACCGCGCCAAGCCCGACTATGCGCAGATCATTCCGAAGATCACCGCGGCCGATGCGCAGGCCGTCGTCTGGATCGGCTCCGGCACGGCGGTGATCGAAGGCGTGCGCGCGCTGCGAAAGGCCGGCTCGGCCGCGCAGGTGGTGACCCTGTCGAACAATGCGTCGGGCGGCTTCATCAAGGACCTCGGCAAGGACGGGCGCGGCGTGATCGTGACCCAGGTGTTCCCCAGCGCGCGTTCGATCGCGCAGCCGATGGTGGCCGAGGCCATCGGCCTGGCCAAGGCCAAGGGCATGACCGAGCTGTCGCCGGCGGCGCTGGAAGGCTTTGCGTCTGCCAAGGTGCTCGTCGAGGCGCTCAAGCGCGCGGGGCCCAAGCCCACGCGGGCGCGCGTCGTCGCGGCGCTGGAAAGCATCAGCAACTTCGACCTGGGCGGCGGCATGGACGTCAGCTATTCGCCCCAGGACCACTCGGGACTGGACTTCGCGGATCTGTCCATCATCAGCGACGGCAAGTTCAGGCGCTAAGGACGCCCGGCCCGGCCTGAACCGGCGGGGCCTTCCGTACGCCACTGCAGCGGCGCACGCACGCTGGCGGCGCCCTGCCCCACCTGCCCCACCTGCCCTACTTGGCCGGCGCAGGCTCAGTGGCGTGCATGTCCCCGCTGTGCTTCTCCCCGCCCATGTCGATCTTGTCGCCCGCCTTCATGATCACGAACAGGCACAGCGCGACGAACGCCACGAAGCCAATACCAATCTTCCACATCGCTGGATTCCTCTCTGAGGTCACTTGAAAAAAGAAAAGGCCCCGCGCACCCGCACGGGGCCTTGTTGATGGACGCCGCTGCCTAGAACAGGGCGCCAGCCTTCAAACCCATCCGCTACGCCACCGTCATCCGGCAAGCGAAGCGAAGCCCCTTCGAGGCCATCGCGGAACTGGCTATGCCAGGCCGCAGATGGCGCCCCTCAAGGGGTAGGCCGACCTGCGAAGCAGGGCAGCCTGGGGTGGGCTCAGTCGTTGGCGTAGATGTTGACGTCCTTCGTCTCGCGGATGAACAGCGTGCCCACCACCAGCGTGATGCCGGCGATGATGATCGGATACCACAGGCCGTTGTACATGTTGCCGGTGCTGGCCACGATGGCGAAGGCGGTGGTGGGCAGCAGGCCGCCGAACCAGCCGTTGCCGATGTGATACGGCAGGCTCATCGAGGTGTAGCGGATGCGGGTCGGGAACAGTTCGACCAGCATGGCGGCGATCGGGCCGTAGACCATTGTCACCAGCAGAACCAGGTAGCTCAGGATGATGACCATCAGCACCTTGTTCATCTTGGCCGGGTCGGCCTTGGCGGGGTAGCCTGCAGCCTTCAGGTCATCGCCCACTTCCTTCTTGAACGCCGCGATCGACTTGACCGAAGCCTCGTCGAACTTGCTGCGTGCCACCACGCCTTCGGGCGCCGTGACCTGCTTGTCGCCGATCTTCACGATGGCCTTGCTGCCCGGTGCGCCGACGACGTTGTCGTAGCTCACCGAGTTCTGGACCAGGTAGCGCTTGGCGATGTCGCACGAGCTCTTGAAGTCGATTTCGCGAGCGACCGGGTTGCCCTGGAACGAGCAGGTGGCCGGATCGGCGGTCACGGTGACGGCGGCGGTCGCCTGGGCATGGGCCAGGTCGGGGTTGGCCGCGGCGGTCAGCATCTTGAAGACCGGGAAGTAGGTCAGCACGGCCAGCAGGCAACCGACCATGATGATGGGCTTGCGGCCGATCTTGTCCGACAGGGTGCCGAAGATGACGAAGAACGGCGTGCCGATGGCCAGTGCCGCCGCGATCAGCAGGTTGGCGGTGATCGGATCGACCTTGAGCTGGGCCGTCAGGAAGAACAGCGCATAGAACTGGCCCGTGTACCAGACCACGGCCTGGCCGGCGGTCAGGCCGACCAGCGCCAGGATCACGATCTTCAGGTTCTTCCACTGGCCGAACGACTCGGACAGCGGCGCCTTCGAGGTCTTGCCCTCGGCCTTCATCTTCTGGAAAGCGGGCGATTCGTTCAGGCTCAGGCGGATCCACACGGAGATGCCCAGCAGGGCGATGGACACCAGGAAGGGAATACGCCAGGCCCAGTCGGCGAAGGCTTCTTCACCGGTGATCGTGCGCACGCCCAGGATGACCAGCAGGCTCAGGAACAGGCCCAGCGTGGCGGTCGTCTGGATCCACGAGGTGTAGGCGCCGCGCTTGCCGTGCGGCGCATGCTCGGCCACGTAGGTGGCGGCACCGCCGTACTCGCCGCCCAGGGCGAGGCCCTGCAGCATGCGAAGCGCGATCAGGATGACCGGAGCGGCCACGCCGATGGTGGCGTAGGTGGGCAGCAGGCCGACGATGAAGGTCGACAGGCCCATGATCAGGATGGTGACCAGGAAGGTGTATTTGCGCCCGATCATGTCGCCCAGGCGGCCGAACACGATGGCGCCGAACGGACGAACCAGGAAGCCCGCCGCAAAGGCCAGCAGCGCGAAGATGAATGCGGCGCCTGCGTCCAGCCCGCTGAAGAACTGCTTGGCGATGATGGCTGCCAACGAGCCATACAGATAAAAGTCGTACCACTCGAAGACCGTGCCGAGCGACGAGGCGAAGATGACCTTCTTCTCTTCGTTCGTCATCGGTCGGGGCGTGGACGGAATCCCTCGGTGATCCAGTGCGGCTGTCATGCGTCGTCTCCAGTTGAAATGCTTGGCCCCAATGGGGGTGAAAGCCATTCTTCACTGGCAACTGACCGCGACCTTGCGCGAAACTGAACGGAATCTGACGAAATCAGGTCAAACCCAACACTGTCGTTTCGGAATGTAAAAACAAGGCCGAAAGCGACGGGACAGCCTTACTGGGACTTTCCCGGGGGCGTCCATGCCGGCCTGTTTCCGGCCGACTTCCAGGCGTCCTGCTCGAACCATGGATCGCCTTCCAGCCACGCGCGCAGAACGGGCAGGCTGTCGAGCCCCCAAAAGTGCTGGCCGTCCACTTCCATCGTCGGCGTGCCGAAGATCCCGGCGCGGACCGCCGCGTCGGTGTTGGCGCGCAACTGGGCCTTGACGGCATCGCCGTCGGGCTCACGCACCCGCGGCAAGCGGGCCGCCAGTGCGGCAACGCGTGCCGGATCGGATGGGTCGCCGCCGCCGCGCCAGATGTCGCGAAAGATGGTCTCGGTGACATACCGGTTGGTGTCGGCGCCGTCTGCCGATGCCAGCGCGAGCCGCAAGTACGGCAGCGGATTGAAGGGATGCTGCGCGGGCATGTCGATCGGAACGTCGTGCATGCGCCCTTGCCACAGCACCTGGCGGTAGGTCCAGTCGCGCTTGTGCGCCACTTCCGCCGGACCGAGCAATCCGTGCGCGCGCAGCAGCGCGCCCAGCAAGACCGGCCGGTAACGCACATGAACGCTCAGGCCCGCCAGCGCCTGCGGCAGATGCTCGAAGGCCAGGTACGCAAAGGGCGAGAGGAAGTCGTAGTGGAAGGTGATGGTCTTCATGGCAACTCCGATGGGCCGGTGGCTTCTTCGGTGGCCGGGGCCGTCGCGTTCGATGCGGCGCGCTCGGCGATGCACGTCCACACCGCCCGGCGCTCCCGGTCGTCCATCGCGCTCCATGCGGCGATCTCGTCCAGGCTGCGCAGACAGCCGATGCACAGGCCGCTGCCGGGATCCATGCGGCAGACCGAAACGCAGGGCGAGATCACCGGCTGGCCATCGGGCTGGGCCAGCACCGCATCGGCACGCGCGGCCAGCTTGGCATTCATGCGACGGTCTGCACCACGTCGGCCACCGGCGCGCCGGTCAGGCGCTCCAGGTCTTGCGGGCGCAGTTGCACCACCGCATGCGGGTGGCCGGCCGCGGCCCACACGGTGTCGAAGCGAAACAGTTCGCGATCGATCAGGACGACTGGTTTCGTCGCATGCGCGAAGGGCGACACGCCACCGATCGAGAAGCCCGTCCGGCTCTTGACGAATTCGGCATCGGCGCGACCGGTCTTGCCCACCAGCGCATCGACCTTCTTCTCGTCCACGCGCCGGTCGCCCGAGGTGACGACCAGCACGGCCACCTCATCCGACTTGCGCCTGAAGATGATGCTCTTGGCAATCTGCCCCACCTCGATGCCCAGGGCGTCGGCCGCCTGCTGGGCGGTTCGCGCGGCGTCGTCGAGCATGACGGGCGCATTCGGATGGCCGGCGTCCTGCAGCAGCCTCGCGACGCGCTGCACGGTTTCGGGAAGGGCGGTGAGTTCGGCGCCGCACATGGCTGCAGACCTTTCAGGAGGAAGGGGATGGAAGGTGCGCAGTTTAGGCGCGGAACAAACACTTCCCGGCACCGTTGGCGTCGGCCAAGCGCCCCGCTGCGATGGACATGAGATTGGTGCAATGGACGCCAGGACCGCTGGCCGGAGACCTCAACCAATTAACCAGGCATCAACTAGGCCTCGGCGATTGCGGCAATGGACACCTTCAGCCCCGGAACTCGTACCGGCAACTTCGCTCCTTGCCGCGCTGGAGGGTCCTCCCGAGGCCAAAGGCAAGGCCGCGCAGGAAAGCGCCACAGCGTGGCGGTATTGGCCACAGGGGCTTGCGCCAGCCCAGCACATCCCCTAAAGTTAGCCAAATGGCTAACCATCAACCCCAGCTCAACCAGATGTTCCTGGCCCTGGGCGACCCGACACGGCTTGCGATCGTCGATCAGTTGGCGAGTGGCGCCGCTTCGGTGAAGGCGTTGGCGGCGCCATTTCGCATGGCCCTGCCCTCCTTCATGAAGCACCTGGGCGTGCTGGAGCGGTGTGGCCTGGTGCGCTCGCGCAAGGAAGGCCGGGTGCGCATGTGCGAGCTTCAGCCCGCCGCGATGGAGCGGGCGCAGGACTGGCTGGAACAGCAGCGCCAGACCTGGGAAGCGCGCACCGATCGTTTGACCCAGTTCGTCGAAACCCTCTACGCAAAGGAACTGCTTGCCATGTCGTCGACACTCAATCCCGCGCTCGACCTCGAGATCGTCCGTGTGCTGCGCGCGCCGCGCGCCCTGGTCTGGAAGGCCTGGAGCGACCCCGACCACCTGAAGCAATGGTGGTGCCCCAAGCCCTGGACCACCGAGGTGCGCGCCTTCGACTTCCGCACCGGCGGCGCTTTTCACACCTTCATGCGGGGGCCGGACGGGGGCGAGAGCGACAACCCCGGCGTGTTTCTCGAAGTGACGCCCATGTCGCGCATCGTGACCACCAGTTCGCTGGGCGCGGGCTGGCGTCCGCAGGAATCCTGGCTGCCCATGACGGCCTTCATCACGATGGAAGACGAAGGCGGCAGCACCCGCTACACGGCACGCGTGCTGCACCGGGACGAAGCCTCGCGCAAGCGGCACGAGGAGATGGGCTTCTACGAAGGCTGGGGCACTTGCATGAGCCAGCTCGAGGCCTACGCCGCCGCGCTCTGAGCCCTCAGAGCAGATCGGCCAGCTTCGCCCGCAAGCGGCTGATGGCCTGGCTGTGCAGCTGGCAAACGCGGCTCTGGCTCACTTCCAGAATGGCGCCGATCTCGCGCAGGTTCAGTTCCTCGTCGTAGTAGAGGTTCAGCAGGAGCTGGTCGCGCTCCGGAAGCTCGGAGATGGCCTGAACCAGCTGCTCCCGAAAGCCGCTTTCCATCAGCTGTGCGAGCGGATCGTCGACCAGACGATCGCCGCGCGCGGCCCGGGCATGCTGGTCGATGAAGGGATTCTCGGAATCGCCCTGCGCGAAGTCCTCGACGTACAGCAACTGGCAGCCCTGGATCTCTTGCAGCAGCGACTGGTAGTCGTCCAGATCCATCTTCAGTTCGCGGGCGATCTCGCCTTCGCTGGGCGCGCGGCCCAGTCGATGCTCCAGCGCCTGGATGGCTTTCTCCACGCCACGGCCCGATTGCCGCAAGCCGCGCGAGCCCCAGTCGCTGGCCCGCAGCTCGTCGAGCATCGCGCCGCGGATGCGCTGGCTGGCGAAGGTCTCGAACTGGGCGCCCTTGTTGTCCTGGTAGCGGGTGGATGCATCCAGCAGGCCGATCATGCCGACCTGGATCAGATCGTCCAGCTCCACGCTGGCCGGCAGCTTGGCGAGCATCTGCAATGCAATTCGGCGCACCAATGGATAGTGCTGCTCCAGCAGATGCGATTTCTCGATGGTTCCCTGTGCGGTGTACACGTGTGCGGTTCTCGGTTGAGGAACGATGGTTTCCAGACGACCCTCAGGCGGCAGCCACGGCCCGAGGGGCCGGCGACTGACGGGGCCAGTGCAGCAGTGCGGATGCCACGCGCCGCAGGTCCAGCGCGGCCGGGCTGGCCGGGAAGGCCTCGACCACGGTTCGGCCCAGGCGGCGCGCATCCTCGAGGCGCGGGTCCGCATGCAGCCAGCCGGCCGGCGAAAGCGAAACCGCCAGATAGCGGCTGCCGGCGGCCGACAGGTTGGCCATGATCTGCAACGCGCCCCGCTCATCGGGCGCGGCGTTGACCAGGAAGCGCGCCTGTTGCAGCCCGTGCGCGTAATGCAGCCGCTTGACGCCGGCATAGGCGGCGGTGATGGATGCAGCGCGCGGCTGCAGCACCAGCAAAAGATCGTCGGCCGCTTCGGCGGTGGCCGACAGGCGGCCCTCGTCATCGAGTGCGGCGTCGATCACCACCACGCCGCCGGGACTCCAGCTGCGCGGATCGAAGTCGTGCGAGAGCAATTCGCCTTTGGCTGGCTTCACGTCGACGGCGCCATCGCCGCGCGCAAGAACAGCGGCGGAGCCGGCGCGTGGCGCATGTTCATCGAGCACCAGCACCTCCCTACCCTGCACGGCCAGCGCAGCGGCCAGGCCCATCGCCACCGTCGTGGTGCCCTCGCCACGGCTCATGCCGGCCACGGCCACCACGTGCGTCGATGGCGGCGCCAGAAGACGGCGCAGACCTTCGGCTTGATCGACAACCCGTTTGCTCATGCGCGAACACCTTTCCTCACGCCTCGTTCGCGACGGCCACCAACTGCCGGGTCGGCGCGGTCGATTCGGTGCCCAGGGCATCAAGCAGCAGGAACAGCTTGGTCACGCCCAGGTACAGCTGATTGCCGCTGGGCGCCTGGCCGCCGCGCAAGGTGCGTCCGGTGAGTTGGCCGAGCAGAGTGCGCGCGCGCGCCGCCCACTCGCCCTGCGCATGCATCAGGCGCCAGACGGTCGTGCCCACCTGGCCCGCGACCAGCAGGCGTTTGACCATGGCGGGATCGCCGGGCTCGCCCAGGCCGCCGGCGAGTTGCACGCCCTGGCGCATCAGGCGCAGGCAGGCTTCGGCGTCGGTGGCCCATCCGTGCCATTGCGCCAGTTGCGCCGCATCGACCTCGTGCTCCAAGTTCGAAAGCAGGTAGTGCTGCGCGAGGATCTTGTGAGTGCGCGCGTCCATGACGCGCACGGCCACGCAGCGCAGCGGCTTGAGTTCGGCGGCCTCTGGACCTGCGCGCAGCAGCACCTGCAGGTGGGCCTCGCGGCGCACGGCCGGCTTGCCGCGATGGGTGATGGCGACCGCGTCGCCGTAGTCGAACGGCAGGCGCGCCAGCGCGTACGACTGGCCGCCTTGCGCGTCGATCACGCCGGTGACGGCCGAAGCGCGCGCCAGCCAGCGCAGCCCCTGGGCCTGCCACTCCTGCAGCGCCTCCAGCGAGGGCAGGCGGCCCAGCAGATGAACCACCGGCTTGCCGTTGGCCTGCGCATCCAGCCACTGCACCTGGCGCGCCTCGGCGCGGCGGCGCTTGTCCATGCTGCCGCGCGTGCCGGCGGTGGACAGCCATTGATTCGGCGCGGCGATCGCCAGGCCACTGCGGTCGGACAGCAGCAGGCTGCTGTGGCAGGCATACGCATCGCCGCCCTCGCTGGTGCGAAGGCTGACGCGGCCGTACACCGCCAGCACATGCCGGCTGCAACCCGACGCGATCTCGCTCTGAGCCTGCGCGGCCAGCACCTGCAGCAGTGCCTGCTGCGTGATGTGCTCGTCGCCGGCGCGGCGCCACAAACGACGCGCGGTGTCGAATCCGATGCCCGCGCCGCTCAGCGATGCCGCCGTGCCGGCCAGCTCCTGCGCGTCGTGCGCCATCGCGCGGATCAGGTTCTGGTACTGATGGCGAAGCCGGTCCGCCTCGGCCTGCGCCTGCAGTTCGCCGGCGCTCGGGCCGGTGCCTTCGGGCGCCTCGCGCATCTCGGTCTCGGGCGGCACGAACAGCGGTTGGTGGCGGCGCGGCTGGAACACGCTATCCACCAGTTGCGCGGGGTCGGCCACCATGAGGTTCTCGGGCACCTTCTGGCCGCTGGACACGTAGTGCACCGGCAGGCGGTGGCGGATGGCCGTGTCGATCAGGGCACCGGGGTGCGTCGATTCGTCCACCTTGGTGAAGATGCAGCCCGCGAGATCGCTGCCCTGGCGGTACGCGTGCACCACCTCGTTGAGGGTGTCGCCGTGGCTGGTGGCATTGAGCAGCAACATGCGCTTGACCGGCCGACGGGCGTTGCACAGCATGGCGATCTGCTCCGACAGGGCACGGTCGCGCTGGCTCATGCCCACGGTATCGATGAGCACCATGTGCTTGCCCTGCAGGTCCTGCAAAACCAGATGCAGGTCGGCCGCATCTTTCACGGCGTAGACGGGCACGCCCAGGATCTGGCCATAGATGCGCAGCTGCTCGTAGGCGCCGATCCGGAAGCTGTCGGTCGTCACCAGCGCGAGCTTGTCGGCGCCGAAACGCATCACGCAGCGAGCCGCAAGCTTGGCGGTGGTGGTGGTCTTGCCGACGCCGGTCGGCCCCATCAGCGCATAGACGCCGCCCTGGCGCATCAGGGCTTCTTCGTCCTGCATGACCGGCATGGCGCGGATCAGTTCGGAGCGCGCAAAGGCCAGGCCTTGCGCATAAGTCTGTCCGGTGGGCAGCTTTTCGAGCATGGCGCGCGACAGCCGCGCGCTGAAGCCTGCGCCGAGCAAGGTGCGCAGCAGGCGGCCACGGGCAGGGTCCTGCCGCTGCTGGTCGTTCCACAGCGCGCCGGCCAGTTGCTCTTCGAGCATGCCGCGCATGGAGTGAAGCTCGTTCAGCACGGCGTCGGACGACGCAGTCGGGGCGACGGCCGGCACGGCAGCGCTTGGCGACTCGGCGACGGGCGCCGCAGGCCGCGCGGCGGGCTGAAGCGCGATGGGCGCAGCCGGTGCGGCTTGCGGCGCGGCTTGCATGGCCGGCGCAACCGGCGCACTCGCCGCTGGTGCGATCGGGGCGACAGACGCGGCCGGCTCCGCGGCGCGCTCGGCAACCGCCACGGCCTGCGCAACCTCGCCCTCGACCATCGCGACGATCTCCACGCCTTGCGCGCTCGCACGGTTGCTCAACACGATGGCCTCGTCGCCCAGCGCCTCGCGCACCAGGCGAAGGGCTTCGCGGCTGGTCGCCGCGAAGAATCGACGGGCCGATGCCCGCACGTCAGTGTTCGTCATGTTCAAACTCGTCCTCCAAGGGTGGCGGTGATCTTGATGTGGCGCGAATCAGGGATCTCGGCGTGCGAGAGCACCTTGAGCCGCGGAATGCTCCGGCGCAGGAATCGGGCAAGCAGCACGCGCAGCCCGTGCTGAACGACCAGCACCGGTGCGATGCCCAGTTGCTCCTGCCGCTCGACGGCAGCCTGCGCTTCGCGAAGAAGGTTGTCGGCCAGCCCCGGCTCGATGCCGCTGTTGCTGGTCAGCGCCTGCTGCAGCACGCGGTCGAGTGAGGCATCCAGGCCCATCACCTGCAGCTCGGAATCGCCAGGGAACAGCTGCTGCACGATGGCTCGGCTGAGCGCCAGGCGGGTGAGCGAAGTAAGCTCGGTCGCGTCCTTCACCGTCGGCGCGTGCTCGGCCATCACGTCGAGGATGGTGCGCATGTCGCGGATCGAGACTTCTTCTTCGAGCAGGTTCTGCAGCACCTTGTGCAGCGTGCTGAGCGACAGCACCTTGGGCACCAGCTCCTCGGTGAGCTTGGGCGCCGTCTTGGCGATCTGGTCGAGCAGTTGCTGCACTTCCTGGCGGCCGAGCAGTTCGGCGGCATGCGTCTGGATCAGGTGATTCAGGTGCGTGGCCATCACGGTGCAGGCATCGACCACGGTGTAGCCCTGGATCTGCGCCTGCTGGCGCAGGTTCGACTCGATCCACACGGCAGGCAGGCCGAAGGCCGGGTCCTGCGTGGGCGTGCCGGGCACTGTGCCGGTGACCTGTCCGGGGTTGATGGCCATCCACATGTTCGGGAAGGCTTCGCCCCGGCCGATCTCCACGCCCTTGAGGCTGATCACGTAGGTGTTGGGCCCGCGCTCCAGGTTGTCGCGGATGTGCACGACCGGCACCAGAAAGCCGATCTCCTGCGCGATGCGCTTGCGGATGCTCTTGATGCGGCCCAGCAGCTCGCCCTGCTGCGACTGATCGACCAGCGGGATCAGGCGATAGCCCACTTCCATGGCCAGCGGATCGATGAGCGCGACGTCGTCCCAGGTGGCCTCGGCGGCATCCACCGACGGCGCCGCCGTGGCCTGCGCCGCGGCCGCCGCTTCGGCCGCGCGCTGCTGCTGCGGCTTGCGCTGCGCCAGCCGATAGCCGTAGTAGCCCAGGCCGCCGGCAATGAGCAGGAACGCCAGGTTCGGCATGCCCGGGATCAGGCCCATCAGGCCGATGATGCCGGCCGTAAGGAACAGCACCTGCGGATTGGAGAAAAGCTGCCCGGTGAGCTGCCGGCCCACATCCTCGTCGGTTGTCACGCGCGAGACGATCACGCCGGCCGCGGTGGAGATCACCAGCGCCGGGATCTGCGCCACCAGGCCGTCGCCGATGGCCAGCAGCGTGTAGGTCTTGCCGGCAGCGGAAAAGTCCAGCCCGTGCTGCAGCATGCCCACCACCAGGCCGCCGATGATGTTGATGAACAGGATCAGGATGCCGGCGATCGCGTCGCCGCGCACGAACTTGCTGGCGCCATCCATCGAGCCGTAGAAGTCAGCCTCTTGAGCCACCTCGGTGCGGCGCTTGCGGGCCACATCCTCGCCGATCAGGCCGGCGTTGAGGTCCGCGTCGATGGCCATCTGCTTGCCGGGCATGGCGTCGAGCATGAAGCGCGCCCCCACCTCGGCGATGCGGCCCGCACCCTTGGTGATCACCATGAAGTTGATGATCACGAGGATGATGAACACCATCACGCCGACGGCAAAGTTGCCGCCCACGAGGAAGTGGCCGAAGGCCTCGATCACCTTGCCGGCCGCGTCCGGACCGGTGTGGCCGTGCATCAGCACCACGCGGGTCGATGCCACGTTGAGCGACAGGCGCAGCAGCGTTGAAAAGAGCAACACCGCCGGAAAGGCCGCAAAGTCCAGCGCCTTCATCGTGTACATGGCCACCAGCAGCACCATGACCGACATCGCGATGTTGAAGGTGAACAGCAGATCCAGCAGGAAGGCCGGCAACGGCAGCACCATCATGCTCAGAATCAGGATGATGAGCACCGGGCCGGCCAGGCCCTTGAACTGCTTGCCGCCCATGAACTGCTGCGGCAGGCGAATCAGGTTGGCCATCGCGCTCATGCAGCCTCCGCCGGGTTGTAGGCCAGCTCGTCGGGCACGGGCAGCGCCGTCGGCGTGCGCGGCGACTGGCCGCCTTCCTCATGCCAGCGCTTGAGCTGATAGACCCAGGCCAGCACTTCGGCCACGGCCGTGTACAGGCCGGCAGGAATCTCGTCGCCGAGGCGCGTGTGCTTGTACAGCGCCCGCGTGAGCGGTGGCGCCTCGAGCGTCGGCACCTTGTTCTCGGCGGCGATCTCGCGGATGCGCTGGGCGATCAGGTCGGTGCCCTTGGCCACGACGCGCGGCGCGCGCATGGCGCCATCCTCGTACTTCAGCGCCACGGCGAAGTGGGTCGGGTTGGTGACGACGATGTCCGCCTTGGGCACCTCGGACATCATCCGGCGCCGCGCGATGGCCTGCTGCTGGCGGCGGATCTGCGCCTTGATCTGCGGATCGCCTTCGCTTTCCTTGTGCTCCTGGCGCAGGTCTTCGCGCGACATGCGCAGCTTGCGGTGGTAGCTCCAGAGTTGCCACGGTGCGTCGATGGCGGCCACGAGCACCAGCGCGGCGGCGATGAGTGCGCAGTCGCGCGCCACCAGCATCACCGCCTGCGGCAGCGCCGCACTGGGCGCGAGCGCCATGAGCTGCATCATCTCCTCGATGTTTCGCGAGATGACCCACCACGCCACGCCGCCGATCAGCAGCGACTTGGCCAGGGCCTTGAGCAATTCCGCCAGTGACTGCGAGGAAAACATGCGGGCAATGCCCGACAGCGGATTGAGCTTGTTGAACTTGGGCGCGATGGCCTGGCCCGAGAACAGCCAGCCACCCAGCAGCATCGGAGCCACCAAGGCCGCGGCGGCCATGGCGAAGAAGAGCGGCGCCACCGCGATCAGCACCTGCATGATGCTGGCGCCAACCTGCGCGATCATCTGCATCGGATCGAGCGCGCTGTTGCGCTCGAAGGCCAGGCCCTTGCGCATGGCCCGCTCCAGCGTGCCGCCAACGGAGCCGGCCATGAACCACAGGCCGCCGATGGCCGTGCCCAGCATCACCAGCGTGCTCAGCTCCCGCGAGCGGGCAACGTTGCCTTCCTCACGCGCCTTCTCCAGGCGCCTTTCGGATGCTGGTTCGGTTTTTTCGAGATCGCTTTCCTCAGCCATTCGTGCTCCATCGAGCACGGTGGGGAAACGCCTGCTCGTGACTGATTATTCGATCCGAGGGGCCCGGGCAATCGGCCGATCAAGCAGCACTTCGCCCCTCATTTCCACGCTCAGAAGCCCAGGCTTTCGAGCAGGTCGTCGACCTGCGACTGATCGGTCACCGCATCGGGGTTGTTCGCCGAGATCTGCGGGCCGTTGAGCAGGCCGGCATTGGCCGCCTCGGGCCGGCGTTCGGCCGGCGAGTTGTCGATCAGCACCTGCAGCAGCTGCGTCTCGACCTCGTTGACGACTTCCATCATCTTCTTGATGACCTGGCCCGTGAGGTCCTGGAAGTCCTGCGCCATCAGGATCTCCATCAACTGCGCATTGATGGCGCCGGCGCGCTCCGGCACGTCCTTCAGATAGCCCCGGGTGTCCAGCACCAGCTCGCGCGCGTTGTTCAGCTCGATCGGGTTGGCGAACCATTCGTCCCAGCGCTTGTTCAGCGCCTTGGCGTCGGTGGCCAGCGCCTCCTGCAGCGGCTGCGCCACGTCGATGGCGTTGAGCGTGCGGTGGGCCGCGCGCTCGGTCGTCTCGGCCACGTAGTTGAGTCGCTCGCGCGTCGACGGAATCGCCTGCGCGGCGCGCTCGACCTGCTTGTCCAGCCCCAGTTCGCGCATGCCATCGCGCAACTGGCGCATGACCTGCGCGATGCGGCCCAGGAGGGCTTCGGCGCTGTCGCCCGCTTCGGGGCTTTGCGCGTGGGGTTGGGCGCTCATGTCATGCCACCTCTTTGGCCAGTCGCTCGAAGATCTTGCCGAGCTTTTCCTCGAGCGTGGCCGCCGTGAAGGGCTTGACCACATAGCCATTGGCGCCGGCCTGTGCAGCGGCGACGATGTTCTCCTTCTTCGCCTCGGCCGTGACCATCAGCACCGGCAGCTTGGCCAGCGCCGGATCGGCACGGATGTTCTGCAACATCGTCAGGCCGTCCATGTTGGGCATGTTCCAGTCGGAGACCACGAAGCCGAAGCTGCCGCCGCGCAGCTTCTCGAGCGCCGCCGCGCCGTCCTCGGCCTCGTCGACGTTCAGGAAGTCCAGTTCCTTCAGCAGGTTGCGCACGATGCGGCGCATGGTCGGGAAATCGTCCACGACCAGGATCTTGATGCTCTTGTCGATCACTTCTTCACTCTCTCTCGTTTCTGGGTGGGTGGATGGTTAGACGCGGTTGGTCCGTGCGCCGAAGGTGCGCAGGTGGGCCAGCACGCGGCGGCTCATTTCCGACAGAGGGGCGACCTCCTCGGCCGCGCCCAGCGCGATGGCTTCCTTGGGCATGCCGAAGACGACGCAGCTGGCCTCGTCCTGCGCCAGCGTGTAGGCGCCGGCGCGCTTCATGCGCAGCAGGCCCTCGGCGCCGTCGCGGCCCATGCCGGTCAGGATCACGCCGATGGCATTGCGCCCCGCATGCCGCGCGGCCGAGTCGAACAGCACGTCGATCGACGGGCGGTGCCGGTTGACCGGCGCCTCCTGGTCCAGGTGCGCCACGTAGTTGGCGCCATTGCGCGCCACGGACATGTGGAACGCGCCCGGCGCGATGTAGGCATGCCCGGGCAAGACGCGCTCGCCGTGCTGCGCTTCCTTGACGGTGATGCGGCAAAGGCCGTCCAGCCTCTGCGCGAAGGACTTGGTAAAGCCGGCCGGCATGTGCTGCGCGATCAGCACCGCCGGGCAGTCCGGGGGCAGCGGCTGGAGCACCTCGCGGATGGCCTCGGTGCCGCCGGTGGAGGCGCCGATGATGATCAGCTTCTCGGTGGAAAGCAGCGGACTGCGCAAGAGCGGCTCGCCCGCGGGGTCGGCCGCCGTCCGGTTGGCGGCCTGGCGCAACGCCGAGATGCGCGCACCGAATGCGGCGCGGATCTTGCCGGCGATCAGCTCGGTGTAGTTGAGCAGTCCGTCGCGAACGCCCAGCTTGGGCTTGGTGACGAAGTCGACGGCCCCCAGCTCCAGCGCACGCAGCGCGATCTCCGACCCACGCTCGGTGAGGGACGACACCATCACCACGGGCATGGGCCGCAGGCGCATCAGTCGCTCCAGGAACTCCAGCCCGTCCATGCGCGGCATCTCGACATCGAGCGTCAGCACGTCCGGGTTGGTGGCCTTGATGAGGTCGCGCGCCACCAGCGGGTCGGCCGCGGTGCCGACGACGGTCATGTCGGGCTGGCTGTTGATGATCTCGCTCATCACACTGCGGATGAGCGCCGAATCGTCGACGCAGAGCACCTTGATCTTGGGATTCACGCTCACGGGATTCCTCTGCTGGCGACCAGCGTTGGGGTGGACAGCCGGCTCAGCAATTCGCCCTCGTCGCGCTGCACGCGCTGCACCTCGGCCTGCCCACGCAACCGGCGCACGATGGCCTTGCCGCTGTCGGGCATGAAGCACACGCGCCGCGCATGCGGGCCGCGCAGGTCCTGGGCGGCCACCGGAATGCGCTGCGCAGCCAGGTAGCGCAGCACGAAGTCGGCATTGCGATCGCCGATGTTCAAGGTCGTCATGTTGGGCAGCACCGCGCCGCCGCCGAAGACCTTGGCGCGAAGGCGCTCGCGACGCGCACCGGCGCGCAGCATCTCGCGCAGCAGCACCTCCATCGCATAGGCGCCGTAGCGCATCGACTCGGCCGATTCACGCACCTGGCCTTCGCCTTCCTCGGCGAGCATGAAGTGGTTCATGCCGGCGATGCCGTTGTCCACGTCGATCAGGCAGGCGGCCACGCAGGAGCCCAACACGGTGGTCAGCACCGTGTCGGCGGTCGTCACGTAGTACTGCGAGGGCAGCAGCTTGACCGCCATGCGGCCCAGCTCGCGGTCCATGTAGTGCAGCGTGGCCAATGCGCCGGGCTCGGCCAGCGAGACGGGCGGCCTGACGCTCACCGCGCGGCTCCCGGGCTGCGCGCCAGTTCGTAGACGGTGTGGCCCAGCGGCTTGAAGACCGGATTGACCAGCGACGCATTTTCCGAATGGCCGGCGAACAGCAGGCCATCGGGCTGCAGCACCGGCACGAAGCGATCGAGCACACGCTTTTGCGTGGGCTTGTCGAAATAGATCATCACGTTGCGGCAGAAGATGGCGTCCACCGGCTCCTTGATCGGCCAGCCCGCGTCGAGCAGGTTGAGCCGCGAGAACTTGACCATGGCCGCCACCTCGGGCCGTATGCGCACCTTGCCGGCGTTGGCGCCCGTGCCCTTGCTGAAGAAGCGGCGCAGGCGATCGGCGGACAGGCGTGCCACCTGCTCGCTGGTGAAGACGCCGGCGGAGGCCTTCGACAAGACCGCCGTGTCGATGTCGGTGGCGATGACCTTTGCATTGCCCGCGCGCTCGCCCAGCGCCTCGATCAGCGTGATGGCGATGGAGTACGGCTCCTCGCCCGTCGACGCCGCCGCGCACCACACGGTGACGGGGTGCCGCGCCTTGCGCACATGTTCGGCCAGCACCGGGAAGTGGTGCGCCTCGCGGAAGAACGAGGTCAGGTTGGTCGTCAGCGAGTTGATGAAGTCCTGCCACTCGTCGCCGTCGGGGCGCGCTTCGAGCATGTCCAGGTAGTCGCAGAACTGGGACAGCCGCAGTTCGCGCAGTCGGCGCGAGAGGCGGCTGTAGACCATCTGGCGCTTCTGCTCGCCCAGGGCGATGCCGGCGCGGCGATGGATGAGCGAGCGCACGCGGGCGAAGTCGCTGTCGGTCAGGAGGTATTCGGTGTTCACGGCGTGCGGATGTTGGCTTGCCGGTCAATGTAGGGGCGAAGCGCGCGGGCCAATGCCTCGATCAAGGGGCGATTGGCCGCGCTGATCAGACCCTAGGCATTGCCCGCCTGGCTGATCTCGCGCGCCCAGGCAAGTGCCTGGAGATGCGCGGCATTGACCTGGTCCGCGCTGGCGAACAGCGCCTCGGCCCGCTTGGCCAATTGGCCCTCGTCGGCGACGCTCGCTTCGACCAGTTCGAGAAACGGTGCGTAGACACCCTGGCGCGACAGGATCGCCTGCTGCACCGCGTCGGTCAGCTGCACGTGCGCCAGCACCTCGCGCATGGGCATGCCCAGAAGCTGGTCCATGAGCGAGAACATGCCCACCACGAACAGGTTGTCGGCCTCGCCCGCCGCCAGCATGCCGCGACCCATCAGCTCGACGAAGCGTCCGCGCATGATGGCCCGCTTCATCATGAAGGGCGAGCTCACGCCGCTGGTGGTGGCCAGCAGCACCGACAGCCACCGGAACAACGGCGAGTAGCCCAGCATGGCCACCGCGTGCCGCATGGACGTGATCTCGACGCCGGCACCGATGGCCGGCGAATTGATGTGGCGCAGCAGCCGGTAGGTGAGCGCGGCGTCGCGCTTGAGCGCGGTCTCGATGACGGCGATTTTCTCGTTGCGCTGGAGCATCTGCATGAGCTGCACCAGTTGCATCGCGTCGGGGTGGAGCTCGTCGCTCTCCACCTTCACCTGCGGACCCGGATGGTGTTCGTCGACGAAGACCTCGACCTGCATCGCGGTGCAGCGGTCGAAATGCTCCCAGCCGAGCATTCGGGTGGCCACCAGCGGGCGCAACAGTTGCCCGGCCGGGGCGCTGGCACGCAAGGCATCGATCAACGCCTCGTCGCCATCGTCCACGTCCAGGTGCGTTGCCAGCATGAGCAGTTCCGGATCGGCCGCGATCGCCGACGGCAGTTTGTCGCCGCCCGAGAGCAGAAGGCCGAAGCCCTGCTCGCGCATGAAGGCGACCATCGTGCGGATGTCGGGGTCGAGCACTTCGTCCAGCGACATGCGCAGCACCACGTTTTCCGGCGGGAGCTCTTGCAGCTCGGGCAGGAACAGCGCATCGGCGTCGATGTCGACATGAACCGGCCGGTTGCCCAGGCGCCAGCCTTCTTCTTCGGGATTGAGGTGGCGCGCCAGGCAGGACAGCATCGCGCGCGTGCTTTCGACCGGGTCGACCTGGCCGCCCGGCACGCGCCAGCTCATCCGATAGCCCTGCACGCGCATCTGCGCGTCCAGCAGCAGCGCGCAGCCGAGGTAGCCATTGGCCGCATCGCCCTGCGTGCCTTGAAGCAGACCATCTGGCGCCGAACCGGGTGCTGCGGCGCTTCCGGACGCCGCATTGCCGGCAGCCGACCGCTTGAGGAATTCGAAATCGAACATGCCGTTCCTCAGGCGTTCAGGGGTGTCTTGCGGGCCGCGTCGGCAAGCGCCGCCGCACTGACCGCCTGCGCACGCTGGATCTTGGGCATGGCGCCCACGTCGATGATGAAGGCCACGCTGCCGTCGCCCAGGATGGTGGCCGCGGAGATGCCGGGCACCTTGCGGTAGTTGGTCTCCAGGTTCTTGACCACCACCTGGTGCTGCCCCAGAAGCTCGTCGACCAGCAACGCGAAGCGCGCGTCGTCGGCCTGCACGATCACCAGGATGCCTTGCGCCGGATCGGTCTGCGCACCGGCCACGTCGAACACGCGATGCAGCTCGATCAGCGGCAGGTATTCGCCGCGCACCTTGATCACCTGCCCGTCGCCGGTGACGGAATGCAGGTGCTCGGCCAGCGGCTGCTGCGACTCGATCACGTACGACAGCGGCAGGATGTAGGCCTCCTGCCCCACCTTGACCGACATGCCGTTGAGGATCGCCAGCGTCAAGGGCAGCACGATGCGGGTGGTCGTGCCATGTCCCTGGCGCGAGTGGATCTCCACATGGCCACCCATCTCCTGGATGTTGCGCTTGACCACGTCCATGCCGACACCGCGTCCGGAGATGTCGGTGACCTGCTCGGCGGTCGAGAAGCCGGGCGCGAAGATCAGTTGCCAGACCTCTTCGTCCGGCATCGTGTCGCTCACCGCCAGGCCCTGCTGCATGGCCTTGGCGAGGATCTTGTCGCGGTTCAGCCCGGCGCCGTCGTCGCTCACCTCGATGACGATGTTGCCGCCGTGGTGCTGCGCCGACAGCAGCAACTGGCCAGTCGCGTCCTTGCCCTTGGCGCGGCGCACGTCCGGCGTTTCAAGGCCGTGGTCCAGGCTGTTGCGCACCAGGTGCGTGAGCGGGTCGATGATGCGTTCGATCAGGCCCTTGTCGAGTTCGGTCTCCTTGCCGAAGGTGTCCAGGCGCACCTGCTTGCCCAGCTTGGCGCTCACATCGCGAATGACGCGCGGGAAGCGGCTGAAGACATAGTCCATCGGCATCATGCGGATGGACATGACCGATTCCTGCAGGTCGCGCGCATTGCGCTCCAGGTGGCCGAGTCCGCTCAGGAAGCGCTCGTAGGCCACGGGGTCGAGTCGGGTCGCCGCCTGCGTCAGCATCGATTGCGTGATGACCAGTTCTCCCACCAGGTTGATGAGCTGGTCGACCTTCTCCACGTCCACGCGGATCGAGCTGGACTCCTTGCCGCCCTGCGCGGCGGCTGCCGGCGCTGCAGCCTGGGCGCGTGCCGAGGCAGGCGCCGCCGAAGGCACGGCCGGTGCGCTTGGCGTCACGGGCGCGGCGGCAGGAGCGGCGGCTGCCACCGGTGCAGCCGCACCGGCCGGCGTGATCGTGATCTGCGATTCGTCGATCACGAAGCAGCACACGGCAATGATGTCGTCGCTGGTGCAGGTGGTCTCCAGCGTGACCGACAAGGTTTCGCCGCTGCCCGTGCGCTCGACGATGCGGCCGAGGTTGGCCAGCTCATCGGCCAGCAGGTCGCACTCGCCGGCGCCCAGGCCGCTGAGCCGCACCTGCAGCGCCCCTGCGGCGCCCGCAGGCGCGGCGGGCGTCGCAGCAGGCACCGGTGCCTTGGCGGGCGCCGGTGCCGCAGCCGCGACCGGTGCCGCTGCCGCACCGGCTGCGCCGGGCGCGGTCTCGAGCGCGAGTTGTTGCAACACGGCGCAGATGTGCGCCACCCGTTCAGGCTCGGGCTCCTGGCCCGCCTGGTATGCGGAGACTTGTTCTTGCAAGGCGTCCTTCGTTTCCAGGAATGCATCGATCATCGACGCGGACAAGTGAAGTTGTGCGTGCCGTGCCCGATCCAGAAGCGTTTCGAGCAGGTGGGTGGTTTCGGTCAACGCGCCAAAGCCGAAAGTGGCCGCGCCGCCCTTGATGGAATGGGCTGCGCGAAAGATCGCGTTGAGCTGTTCGGAGTCGGGCGCGTCGACGTCGAGCGTGAGGAGCAACTGCTCCATCTGCTCCAGCAACTCAACGGCTTCGACGAAGAATGCCTGGGAAAACTGACTGAGGTCCATCGGGAGTCTCGAAGCTAGGGATGAGGGGCGGGCGGTTGGAATGAAGCGGGCGACAGCACCTGCGTGGATGCCTTCGCCGCGACGACGGCTGGCCCCGGCTGGAAGGCCACCTCGGCGCTGTTCTCGTGTTCGATCTGCTGCTGCGTCTTGCGGTTGAGCAAGATGATGCTGATGCGGCGGTTGATGGGGTTGCGCGGGTCGGCCTTGTCCAGGTGCATGCTGTCGGCCAGGCCCACCACGCGCATCACCTTCTTCTCGTCCATGCCGCCGATCACCAGTTCGCGGCGCGAGGCGTTGGCACGGTCGGCCGACAGCTCCCAGTTGCCGTAGGAACGGTCGCCGTTGGTGTAGACGATGGCGTCGGTGTGGCCCGACAGCGTGATCTTGTTGGGCAGCTCGTTGAGCGCCGGCGCCAGGGCCCGCAGGATGGCCCGTGTGTAGGGCGCAAGGCGCGCGCTGGCCAGCTCGAACATCGGGCGCTTCTCGCTGTCCACGATCTGCAGGCGCAGGCCTTCGGTGGTCAGGTCGATCAGGATCTGCGACTGGAACTGGCGGAACACCGGGTGCTTCTCGATCAGCTCCTCGATCTGGCGCTTCACCTCGGCCAAGCGCGCGGCTTCCTCGTCGGCCTGGCGGTCTTCCTCGGTGACCTGCCGCTCGCCCTCGGACTTCATCGAGTCGGGGCCACCGCCGGGAATCACGCTGGAGCTCAGGCTGGCCTTGTCGCCTCCGGACAGCGCCACCTTCAGCGGCATCCGAAAGCGCTCGGCAATGCCCTCGCGCTGTTTGTCGGTGGAGATCGACAGCAGCCACATGACCAGGAAGAACGCCATCATGGCGGTCATGAAGTCGGCGTAGGCGATCTTCCAGCCGCCGCCGTGGTGACCATCGCGGCCCGCGGTGATCCGCTTGACGACGATGCGTTTTTCTTCGCTCATGCCATGTCCCCTGGGTTTCGGCCGTCAGCGCGCCTTGACTTCGCGCACGTGGCTGTCGAGCTCGGTGAACGTGGGCCGTTCGGTCGAGAACAGCACCTTGCGGCCGAACTCCACCGCCAGTTGCGGCGCGTAGCCGTTCAGGCTGGCAAGCAGCGTGACCTTGGCGCACTGGTAGACCTTCATGCCCTCTTCCACCTTCTGGTCGATCAGCGTGGCCAAGGGGGTGACGAAGCCGTAGGCCAGCAGCACGCCCAGGAAGGTGCCGACCATCGCGTGCGCGATGAGGGCGCCCATCTCGGAAGGCGGCAGGTCGGCCGATGCCAGCGCATGCACCACGCCCAGCACCGCAGCCACGATGCCCAGCGCCGGCAGCGCATCGGCCACGCGGGCCAGGCAATGCGAGGGCACTTCGGCCTCATGGCGGATGGTCTCGATCTCGTGATCCATGAGCGCCTCGATCTCGAAGGCATCGGTATTGCCGCTGATCACCAGGCGCAGGTAGTCGCACAGGAATTCCATGATCCCTGCGTCGCCCAGGATGCTGGGGTAGCGGTTGAAGATCTCGCTTTGCTGCGGGTTCTCGACGTCGCTTTCGAGCTTCATCATCCCGTCGCGACGCGCCTTGGCCAGCAGTTCGTACAGCAGCGCCAGCAGGTCCATGTAGAGCTGCCGGTTGTGCTTGGAAGAGCGCAGCAGGTGCGGCAGTTCCTTGAACGTGGCCTTGATGGCCTTGCCCTTGTTGCCGGCAATGAAAGCGCCGAGCGCCGAGCCGCCGATCATCAGCAACTCGATCGGCTGGAACAGAACGCCGAAGTGCCCGCCCATGAGTCCGTAGCCGCCGAAGACGGCGCCCAGGACGACCAGATAACCCACCATTACGAGCACGCTTGTTCCCCTTTTCGCCCGCAGGCGTTGAATGTCAAAGTCGCCTAGGCCGCGACCGGCTCCGGTTCCGGCTCGCTCGCGCGGGCGGTTCGTACTTTTCCGGCCCGTGAAGGCGGCTTGCACAGCACGCAGACGTAGCCGCGCTTGTTGTCGTGCGCATGCGCCACGAAGTGCCCGCCGCAGCGGCAGCAAGGGCTCAGCTGGAGCATGTCGCTGTCGAAGAAGCGGACCATCGTGTGGGCGCGGGTGAAGTCGAGCACCACCTCGCTGTCCGTCGCCAGCACCTGCTCGCGGTAGAGCCGATAGCTCTTGATCAGCGCCTGCAACGGATGCTCGTCCGCCTGCTCGCGCATGAATTGATAGATGTTGTAGAACATGGACGAATGGATATTCGCCCGCCAGGTGATGTACCAATCGGTGGAAAAAGGCAAAAGGCCTTTTGGTGGCGAAACGCCCTTCAATTCCTTGTAAAGCGAAATAAGCCGTTCCCGGCTCAATCCGACTTCGGATTCGAGAAATTGGAGGCGAGCGCCCAAGTCAATCAGCTCAATGGCCAATTGAATGCTTTTGACCTCGCCGAGGACGCTTTTCTTGGTCATGCCGCTTCACCGACTTTTTCGGAATTGATGCGGCGTGCCGCCATCAATATCGACATGTGCGCCTGTTGCATCAGCGATTCCTTTTCGTCGCCCATGGCTGAAAAGACCGGATGGTCGTGCAGGCGGAAGCTGCAAAGCAGGAATGTCGACGCGGCCAATTTCATGATCTGCGACAGGGACATGTTGGCCAGGAGGTCGGCCAGTTCGCGGCTGATGCCAAGACGGAACATGGCTTCGGCGCGGTCCTGCTTTACGAGTTTCTGCGCGAGCAACATATATGCAAGATTGATGTCCCCAATTTCCCGAGTAATTTGGGTGTCAATTTCGGCGACTTCTCTATCCAATTCCACTTCTGATCTCCACGACTTGTAGTCTCGGAATTTAGTGTACGGTAACGAACGTTACCAAGTGCAACATGTTCGGCAAGAAACGATTTCAAGCGGAACTAGTTGGCACTTCGCATGTTGTGTAAAAAAACACGTTTTGGAAGAAAGTACTACTCCAATCCCCTTGCCATCCAATGCGTTTTCATAGAAATGGATACTTAACGTTCCACTTTGGAATACGCCGTGATTTATTTCACGAATTGAATTCATGCAATTCACGGCGCCTTTGCCTCCAGTTCGTGAAGCCAGGCCATGACCTCGGCCACGGCCCGATAGAGTTGGGGCGGGATCTCCCGGTCGAGGTCGACCTGCATCAGCAGCGACACCAGTTCGGGCGAGCTGTGCACGAACAGGCCATTGGCCTTGGCTTCGCGCACGATCGACTCGGCCACCACGCCGTAACCCTTGGCCACCACCACGGGTGCCTTGCCGGCGTCGGCATGCGACAGCGCCACGGCACCGCCGCGCGGCTCGTCGTTGCGGGGGCTTGCGATCGGGGTCATGCCGCCTGCTCCGGGGTTTGCGCCTCGGCGGCGCGCACCTGGAATTCACGCAGGCGCAAGCCCGCCGCTTCCATGCGGCCGGCCAGCGACTCGCCACTGCTCGCGGCAAGCCGCACCGATGCGTCCTGCTCCGCGGTCAGGTTGGCCTGCACGGCATCGCCCGCAACGCCGAGCCGCACGTCGACCGTGCCCATGTGAGGCAGTTGCATCGACAAGGTGGTCAACCACACGCGTTCGGCGACGGGCGCTTGTTCATGGGCGCTGGCGGCGTCTTCATGCTCGCGCTCCTGCGACGGCGCCTGGATCGACCAGGCCATCGGCACGCCCGGCCACGCGAAACCGTTCCAGCGAAACACCGAGGTGGCGAGCAGGTCCAGTTGCTGATGGACCAGCGTGACCGCCTGCGGCGGCTGAAGGCCATCGCCGGACACGCGTGTCGATCTGTCGATCGCAGCAGCGCCTGAATCGTCCAGTTCCAACGTCGACGGCGCGCCACCTTCCGCTGCCGCGTGCGCCGCCGTCCAGCGATAGGCGGCCTGCATGCGGCTGGCCTCCTGCGTAAGCGCAGCGGGCGACGTGGCCGGCGCACCGGCTGCGGGGTCAGCGTCTGGCGAAGACGATGCGTGGTCCTGCTCGGACTGGCCCGCTGAACCTGGTGAATGAGGCGCCGGATGTTCAGCAGCGGCAGGCAACGGCACGGCGGCCATCACGCCCGCTTGCAGTGATCCGGCCGAAGGGATATCGGCGGGCTGCGGCGCAGCCTGCGCGGCAGATGCATCCGCCATCTTCGCGCCCAGCCAGCGCGCCTGCGGCTCGGCTTGCATCTGGGCAAGCGTGCGGGCACCTACGGCGAATTGCGCCAGGTGCGCTTCATAGAACAGGCCGCTGTGCTCGACGGCGCCAGCCAGCGATCCGGCCAGAGAAGAAGCAGCTGCGGAGGCGGTCCACAAGGCCGTCGTGCCACGCACCGGCCCCGCGTCGCCACGCTCCTGCGCAAGCACGGAACGAATGATGCGCGCGGCGGCCGACCATTCGAATTCGACCGAGGACTCCGGCGCGCCTGCGCCGTCCTTGCCGGATGGGTGCGGCGCATCCGCCACCGTGGACGGCAGCAGGCGTTCCATGGCCGCGCGAGAAGGCAGGCGCACTTCGTTCTCGGCACGCTGCACCAGCGGCACCTCGCCGGTCGCGCCGATCTCGGCCTCGGGCTTGATGGCGGCCACATCCACGCGCCGGCCAGCATTGGCCGCGAGCAGAGAGTCGATCAAGGTGGAGAGGCCGATCATGGTCATCACGCTGGTGGACGTCCTAGTGCCGAGGCCCGTAGGCTTTGTCCAGGCTGCGCTGCGCGCTGAGGCTGCCCATCCGCGTGAGCAGGTCGTTCAACTGCGGCTGCACCAGCCGGGCCACCGTCTCCTGATCGGCGCGGATGCGCTCGATCAACTGGCATGCCTGTTCGCGCAGCGAGGGCTCGAGCGACTCGGCCGAAGGCAGGTCCTTCAACCGTGCGATGAGGGCGGCGCACTCTGTCTCCAGCGCCGGCAATTGCGCCCACTCTCTGGCCGCAGCCAGTTGGGCCATGTGCTGGGCATGCTCGGCCAGGCGGCTGTAGCAATGCAGCACTTCGTTCGCGTGTGCCATGTTGTTCTCGTTGTCTTGCATCGGGTCTCGCCAGGCTCAGCCTTGCGCCGCTGCGGGATCGATCTCGCGCCAGGCCGAAGCGATGTTCTCGAGCAGGCTGTCGGCCTCGTCCAGCGCCGCAGCGTCGTTGCGCAGGTTGGCCAGCAACAGCCGTTGCACGATGTAGTCGTACAGGCCGGCGAGGTTGGCGACCAGTTGCGCGCCCGCCGGCCCCGCCGCGTCCGCATCCAGGCTGGCCTTCAGGCCGTTGTCCACGATGTTCACGGCCTTGGAGATCGACAGCCCCTTGGCCACCACGTCGCCGCTCGCGATGTGATGACGCGCCATGCCGATGGCGGTCTTGGCGCCATCGAACAGCATGCAGATGAGCTGGTGCGGCGACGCGCTCATCGCGCCGGACTCGACGCCGACACGCGCATAGGCGCCGGCGCCGGTCCTCAGATGGTGGGAGGTGTACATGTCTGCTCCAGGCTTGCTTGTTGGTTGGTGCGTCAGCTGCTGCTGGCGCCGCTCATGGCCTCGAACTGCTGCTTCAGGTAGGTCATGGTGTTGTTCATGCTGTTGACCAGCACGTCGAGTTGCGTGAACTGCGTGCGGTAGCGCTCCATCGTCGCGTCGATGCGGTCCTGCATCGCGTTGTACTGGTCGGTCAGGTCGTCCAGCGTGGCGTTGACGCCGTCGGTGGCCACGGCCAGTGCGCCGCCGCTGCCCGACAGCTCTGTGACCAGCGCGCTCATCTGCTTGCCATAGCCGGCGCTGCTGCCCGTGGCGCTGGAGAACAGCGCGGCCACGCCCGTCATGTCCTTGTCCACCACCGACTTGAGCTTGTCCGAATCGAGCGACAGCGTGCCGTCCTTCTGCAGGCTGACGCCGATCTCGGAGAGCACCTTCATCGAGTTGGCATCGCCGCCCTGCGGCGTTGCCAGCACCTGGCGCACGCGCGAGAGCACGCTGCGCAGCGTCTGGTCACCGGTCAGCGCGGCACCGGTGTTGGTGTCCGTGTCGTAGGCGCTCAGCGTCGTGGCGGTGCTCTGCAGCGTGTTGTAGGCGTTCACGAAAGCGGTGACCGCGGTGCTGACCACCGATGCGTCGGTCGTCAGCTTCAGGCTCGTGGCACCGGTGGAAAGCAGGTTCAGCGTCGTGCCCTGGATCGCCTCGGACACGGTGTTGCTCGCGCTCACCACGTCGATGCCGTTGACCTTGAGCTTGGCATCCTGCGCGACGGAGGTCTGGCGCATCGACTGCGTGCCGGCGGGATTGTTGGCCAGCAGGTTCTGCAGCGCGCTGTCGCCGCTCACGTCGATCTGCATGCTCGACGCTTCGCCGGTCTTGGTCGACGTGAGCACCAGGCGGTAGGGCGTGCCGCTGCCGTCGTTGATCACGCTGGCCGTCACGCCGGCGTTGGCCTTGTTGATCGAGTCGCGGATGCCTTCGAGCGTGTTGGTGCCTTCGCCGATGGTGATCGACAGTTCGCTGCGCTCGGTGTCGGGCGCGAAGCTGGCGCCGCTGTACTGGCCGGTGGCGGCATCGAGCGTGCCGCCCGAGATCGTGCCGAAGCGGATCGTGACCGTGCCGTTGCCGATGGCCGACTTGGCGCTGGCCTGCCCCACCGACACCAGCGACTGCGACTGGGCCAGCTGACTCACGTCGAGCGCATAGTTGCCGGCCACCGCAGTCGACGACGTGGTGGTCGAAAGAATGCTCGTGTCGCCCACGCCCGCCTTGACGGTGTTGAACAGCCCGGGGTCGGAAAGCTTCTCGCTGGTGGTCTTGAGCGTGTTGAGCGCGCTCTGGATCTGCGAGTAGGCGGACAGCTTGCTGGTGTAGCTGGTCGCCTGCGTCTGGATGCGCGTCAGCGGTGCGCTTTCGGCGGTCTCCAGCTGCGTCAGGAGCGTGGAAAGATCCAGGCCCGAACCGACGCCGAGGCTGCTGATGGAAGTGCTCATCGAAATATTCCTATGTGTTGGGTGTGCGCCTTGCCTTCGGCTCAGGCGCTTTCGCTCACCAGCACGCCGGCCGATTGACCCAGCACCTTGGCCAGGCGCAGCACCTCTTCGGTGGGGATCTGGCGGATCAGCTCGCCGCTGTTGCGGTCGACCACCTTGACCACCATCCGGTCGGCATCGGCGTCGAGCTCGAATCGCACGCCCACCGAACGCTCGGCCAGCGATGCATTGAGGTTGCGCACCGCTTCTTCCAGCGCGCTGGGCGCCGCCGCCTTGGCCGCGTCCGACGCGCGCCGCGCTTCGGCCTGGCCCGGGGCATGGGCTGCCTGGGCATTCACTTCGTCGGCACGCGCCGACGGAAGGTGAACCACCCGGGCGTCGCCACCTGCATTCGTGGCTGCTGGAATCGACATGCGATGCACTCCTTGTCGTTGTCTTCGCTTTTCCCTGCGTCCTGCGCGGCTTGCGCTCAAGCCGCAGGGAAAAGCGCAGGCACGCGCCGTTGGCCCATGCCTGCACCGCGCCGCACCCGCCTCGCGGCGGATGCATGGGGCGCTTTCTCTTACTCGACCGATCAGCGCAGCAGCGAGAGCACGCCTTGGGTCGTCTGGTTGGCCTGCGCCAGCACGGAGGTACCGGCTTGTTGCAGGATCTGGGCGCGGGTCATGTTCGACACTTCCACCGCGTAGTCGGCGTCCTCGATGCGCGAACGTGCAGCCGACAGGTTGTTGACGGTGTTGTTCAGGTTCGTGATCGTGGATTCGAAGCGGTTCTGCACGGCACCCAGTTGGCTGCGCATTTCGTCGACACCGGCCAGGGCTGCGTCGATCGAAGCCAGCGGATCGGGGTTGAGCTGTTCGCCCAGCGACACCGTGCCGTCCGTGGCCACTTCGGCCTTGTAGTACACGTCGCTGCCGTCCTTGCTGCCCTTGACCACGTAGCCGCCGTCGCTGCCGTCGGCATTGGTGACCTTGTGCAGGGTGGGCGATGCGCCCACGGAGTCGGCAGCCAGACCCGACAGGTCGGCGGTGACGGCGGGCGAAGCAACCGGCGGCACTTCGTAGGTCGTGATGGCGCTGGAGATGGCGGTCGTCGGTGCGGCGGCCGATGCGAAGTCGTCGCTGTCGTAGGTGACTTGGCCGGTGGCAGAGTCGAAGGAGGCCGAGATCACGGTCGCGCCGCTGTCGTCGGACACGAACCAGTCGCCGTTCTCGTCGACGAACATTTCGATGCTGGCAGAGGCGCTGGTGTCGACGGCCTTGACGTTGTCGACGTTCACCGTTCCGCCGGCGCCGGTGGAGATTTCCTGGCCGGCAGTGGTGGCGGTAGCGCCGGTGGGCGGCGTTGCGGCGCTCGAGCTGTCGAAGCTCAGCACGCCGGTGGCGCTGTCGTACGACGCGGCATAGAAAGTCGTGCCAGAGTCGTTCGACACGTACAGAACGTCGGCGTCGTCCTGGTCGACATAGACGTCGTAGGCACCGGCAACGTTGCTGTCCACGGCCGTCAGGTTCACGCTGACGGTCGCACCGGTGGAGGCCGGGGTGACAGTCGTCGTGGCGCTGGTGGAAACGGTCGACAGGTCGATCGACTTCTTGGTGACGTCCAGGTTGCCCAGGCCGAGCGTGCCGGAGGTGATCTTCTTCAGATCGATGTCGATGGTCTCGCCGTCGTTGGCACCGACCTGGATGGTCAGCTTGCTGTCGCCGGCCAGCACCTTCACGCCGTTGAATTGCGTCTGGGCCGACACGCGGTCGATTTCGTCCAGGCGCTGCTTGATTTCAGCCTGGATCGATTCCAGGTCGCTGGCGCTGTTGGTGCCGTTGGCAGCCTGCACCGACAGTTCGCGAACGCGCTGCAGGTTGTTGTTGATTTCGTTCAGCGAGCCTTCGGTCGTCTGAGCGATGGAGATGCCGTCGTTGGCGTTGCGGGCCGCTTGCGTCAGACCCTTCACGTTGGCCGTGAAGCGGTTGGCGATGGCCTGGCCGGCGGCATCGTCCTTGGCGCTGTTGATGCGCATGCCGGACGACAGGCGCTCGATCGCCGAGTTCAGCGAGCTCTGCGACTTGTTCAGGTTGTTTTGAGCAACCAGCGAGAGGTAGTTGGTGTTGATGACTTGCGCCATTCTCGACTCCTAGTTAAGGAAGGGTTGAAGCACTTGGACCGTAACGCTGGACCCGGTCAAAAATGGGTTTCGAATCCACCGTTGCTTGGGTTATCGACCGGTGCCGTCAAACCTTTAGGGCGCGAGTACAAAAATGTTCAGGAAGCCGAAACTCAGGCGGGCAGCGCCATCACTTCCTGGTAGGCGGCCACCAGGCGATTGCGCACCTGCAGGCCGGTCTGGAAGGCGACGTTGGCCTTCTGCAGGTCGACCATCACGTCGTTGAGCGCGACGCCGGGCTTGCCCATTTCAAACGCCTCTGCCTGCCCATAGGCGCGCGTCTGCGAATCGCTGATGCCGTCGAGCGAGCGGCGCAGCTCGGCGGCAAAGCCGCCCGATCCTGCGGCCGGCTGGGCAACGTCGGCCTGGAATCCCGCGCGCACGGCGGTCGTTCGCATCTGCTGCAGGACGGATTCGATGGCGGCAATGGACATGGGCGAAAGCTCCTTCGGATGTGGACTTTGGTGTTGCTGCGAAATGCGCGAATGCATTCCGTCGTCTTTTCAGCGTATCAAGGGAAGACCCCCATTCAAGATGCCAACAGACGGCAAAAGCCCCCGCTGTTCAACGCATCGATGCGCGCCACGCTGCCGAACAATCGATCGCGACACGACAAGCCCGTCGACCTCTGTTTGTCGGCGGACCTTTGGCATGAACACTCTTCAACATCCACACGGCTCATGAGCGCTGCAGCATCAGCGGGCGTCGCACCCAACGCGACACCCGCGCTTCCTCCCCTGCTCGAGCGTCTGCGTGCCCAGCCACGCCTGCCGCTGATCGTCGGCTCGGCCGCGCTGGTCGCCGCGCTGGCGGCTTTCGCGCTGTGGGGCCACGGCCCCGACTACAAGGTGCTCTACACCAATGTGTCGGACCGCGACGGCGGCGCGATCATCGCGTCGCTCCAGCAGATGAACGTGCCCTACAAGTTCGCCGAGGGCGGCGGCGCGATCCTGGTCGCATCCGACAAGGTGCCCGAGGTGCGCATGCAGCTCGCCGCGCAAGGTCTGCCCAAGGCCGGCGGCGTGGGCTTCGAACTGATGGACAACCAGAAGTTCGGCACCAGCCAGTTCGCCGAGCAGGTGAACTACCAGCGCGCCTTGGAAGGCGAGTTGGCCCGCTCGATCGAATCGGTGGGCACGGTGGAATCGGCACGCGTGCATCTGGCGCTGCCCAAGCCGTCGCTGTTCGTGCGCGAGCAGAAGAAGCCTTCGGCCTCGGTGGTGCTGACACTGCATCGCGGCCGCAGCATCGACGAAGGCCAGGTGAGCGCCATCGTCCACATGATCTCCAGCAGCGTGCCCGAGCTGGACGCCAAGAGCGTCACGGTGGTGGACCAGCGCGGCAACCTGCTTTCCGCGGCCAACAGCAACGGTCGCGGTCTGGATGTCAGTCAATTGCGCTACACACAGGAGATCGAGCAGGGCTACATCCGCCGCATCGAGGCGATCCTGCAGCCGATCCTGGGCGCGAGCAACGTGCGTGCGCAGGTGGCGGCCGACATCGACTTCTCGGTCAGCGAGCACACCGACGAAAGCTACAAGCCCAACCAGCAGCCCGGCACCGCCGCCGTGCGCAGCCAGCAAAGCAGCGAATCGAGCCAGCATGGCGCGGTGCCGCCAGGCGGCGTGCCCGGCGCGCTGTCGAACCAGCCGCCGGTCAACCCCAATGCACCGATCGTCAATGCGCCGGCCGGTGCGCAGGCCAACACGCCGGCGGGAGCGCCGGGCGGGGCCAACAACAACGCACGCGGCCAGCAACCCGCGGCGGCGGCCAATGCCGCATCGACCACCACCACCAGCGCGCCCGCCGGTCCCGGCAGTGCACGCAAGGACGTCACCACCAACTACGAGCTCGACCGCTCGATCCGCCACGTGCAGCAAAGCGCCGGCGCGGTGCGCCGCCTGTCGGTGGCGGTGGTCGTCAACTACCGCGACGACGCGCAAGGCGGCAAGTCCGCCGCCCGCGCGCTGACGCCGGCCGAGCTGGATCAGGTGCGCAACCTGGTGAAGGAAGCGATGGGCTTCAGCCAGGACCGCGGCGATTCGCTCAACGTGGTCAACAGCCCCTTCGCCGGAGATGGCCGCGATGCCGCCGAGCCCGACCTGCCGTTCTGGAAGGACCCGGCCAACCTGCCGCTGGCGATGCAGCTCGGACGCTACCTGCTCATCGGTCTGGGCCTGATGTTCCTGTGGTTCGCGGTGCTGCGTCCGCTGCTGCGCAAGCACCTGGGCCCGCCCCCGGCACCCGCCGTGGCCGAGCCCCTGGAAAGCGAGGCCGACGCCGCACCCGCGCCGGTGGACGAAGAGCCGCAGATCTCGCCCTCCGAGGCGCTGCGGGCCCGCGAAGCCGAGCGCCAGCGCGCCGACATGGACTACGCCCGCGAGCTGGCCAACAAGGACCCCAAGCTGGTCGCCACCCTGATCCAACACTGGATGAACGCCAATGACGAGTGAAGCCGGAACCCGCAAGAGCGCCATCCTGCTGATGGCTTTGGGCGAAGACCATGCCGCCGCCGCCCTCAAGCATCTGTCGACCAACGACGTGCAAGCCCTGGGATCGGCCATGGCCAAGGTCAACTCCGTGTCGCGCGACGAACTGGCGGCGGTGCTGTCGGAGTTCCGCCAGGAGACCGAACAGCTCTCGGCCTTGAACCTGGGTTCGAGCAGCTACATCCGCGCCGTGATGCGAAAGGCGCTGGGCGAGGATCGCGCCAGCAACCTGCTCGAAGACATCCTGCAGGCCGAGGAACCGCACAGCGGCATCGAGCGGCTCAACCAGCTCGACGCCGTCGAGGTGGCCGAGCTCATCCGCGACGAGCATCCGCAGATCCTTGCCACCGTGCTCATCCACCTCGATCGCCTCAAGGCTTCCGAGGTGCTGGAGAAGCTGCCCGCACGCCTGCGCCACGACGTGATCATGCGCATTGCCACTTTCGGTGGCATCCAGCCGTCGGCGCTCAACGAGCTGACCGAAGTGCTCACCGAGATGCTGTCGGGCCAGGGCCTCAAGCGCAGCCGCCTGGGCGGCGTGCGCACCGCGGCCGAGATCGTCAACCTCATGGCCAGCGCGCAGGAGGAAGAAGCCATTGCGCACGTGCGCACGGTGGACGACGCACTGGCCCAGCGCATCGTCGACGAGATGTTCGTCTTCGAGAACCTGCTGGGTCTGGAAGACCGCAGCATCCAGCGCCTGCTCAAGGACATCGAGGCCGAGTCGCTCATCATCGCGCTCAAGGGCTCGCCGCAGGAGCTGCGCGACAAGTTCCTCACCAACATGTCGCAGCGTGCCGCCGAGGCGCTGCGCGAGGACATGGACCTGCGCCCGCCGGTTCGGGTGTCGCAGGTGGAGGCCGAGCAGAAGGCGATCCTGCAGATCGCGCGTCGCCTGTCCGAGACCGGCGAGATCGTCATCACCGCGCCGGGCACCGACGACTATGTCTGACGCCCTGTTCGCACCCGACGCCCGCTCGCGCCTCGCTGCCGCTTACGCGCGGCCTCCGTCGCCGGTCGCGGCCGCAACGGCGCAAGACGATGCGGCGCGCCCTGGCCTGTCGGCTTGGGAGCGCTGGGAGATGGATTCGCTCAACGCGCCGGCCAGGAGCAAGACGCAAGCCGCGTCGCAGCGGACGCCGGAGCCCGCACCTTCGCCCGCGCTGCTGCATGCGGCGGAGCTGTCGAAGCTGCGCCGCGAGGCCAAGGCCGCCGGTGAAGCCGAAGGCCGCCGCGAAGGGCATGCCAAGGGCATGGAGCAAGGCCGCAAGGAAGGCCATGCGGAAGGCCTGGCCGTCGGCCTGATGGCCGCCAGCGCGCATGCCGAACAACTGCGCGCGCTGTGCGCCAGCCTGCCGGCGGCGCTGCGGCGTGCCGACGCCGACCTGGCCGACGCCATGCTGGCCCTGGCCATGGACATCGCCCGCCAAGTGGTGCATCGCACCTTGCAGGCCGAGCCGCAATGGGTGCTGACGCTGGTCCAGGAGCTGATGCAGTCCGAGCCCGCCTTGCAGGGCGAACCACGGCTGCTGCTGCATCCGGACGATGCCGCGCTGGTGCGCGGCAGCCTGGGCCGCGAACTCGAAGCCGCCGGCTGGCAGGTGCGCGCCGACGAAAGCCAGAGCCGTGGCGGATGCCGCGTGCTGACCGCTACTGGCGAGGTGGATGCCACGATCGACTCGCGCTGGCAGCGCGTGGGCGCCGCCCTGCGCCAACGCACCGACGCCGAAGCCGGCGACACCGCGCAGGCATGACGAACATGCAAGCCGCCACACCCAACCCGCACAGCGCCGCCTGGCTGGCCGCGCTCGCCAATGCGCGTGCCGATGTGCAGCGCTGTGCACCGTTCGCGCAATCGGGCCGGCTGACCCGTGCCGTCGGCCTGGTGCTCGAAGCCGTCGGCCTCCAGTTGCCGGTCGGCAGCGATTGCCTGGTGGAGTTGCCGCCCGGTCAGTCGCAACGCCATGCCGAAGCCGAAGTGGTCGGCTTTGCCGGCGACCGGCTCTTCCTCATGCCGCAAAGCGAAGTGGCGGGGCTGCTGCCCGGCGCACGCGTGATACCGCGCGAAGCCGCATCCAGCGGCGACGGCTCGCAGGCCAAGCGCCTGCCGGTCGGCGAAGGCATGCTCGGCCGCGTGGTCGATGCGGTCGGCCGCCCGCTCGACGGACTCGGCCCGCTCGACTTTTCACGCAAGGTGCCGTTGTCGTCGCCGCCGATCAATCCGCTCAACCGCGCGCCCATCGACTCGGTGCTCGACGTGGGCGTGCGCGCCATCAACGCCATGCTCACGGTCGGGCGAGGCCAGCGCCTGGGCCTGTTCGCCGGCTCGGGCGTGGGCAAGAGCGTGCTGCTGGGCATGATGGCCCGCTACACCAGTGCTGAAGTGATCGTGGTCGGCCTGATCGGCGAACGCGGCCGCGAGGTGAAGGACTTCATCGAGAACACGCTGGGCGAAGAAGGCCTGGCGCGCTCGGTGGTGGTGGCGGCGCCGGCCGACAACTCGCCCCTCCTGCGACTGCAGGGCGCGGCCTATGCGACCTGCCTGGCCGAGTACTTCCGCGACCAGGGCAAGGACGTGCTGCTCATCATGGATTCGCTCACCCGCTACGCCATGGCGCAGCGCGAGATCGCGCTGGCCGTGGGCGAGCCGCCGGCCACCAAGGGCTATCCGCCTTCGGTGTTCGCCAAGCTGCCCGCCCTGGTGGAGCGTGCCGGCAACGGCGCGCGCGATGCCAACGGGCGCGGCGGATCGATCACCGCCTTCTACACCGTGCTCTCGGAAGGCGACGACCAGCAGGACCCGATCGCCGATTCGGCCCGCGCCATCCTCGACGGGCACGTGGTGCTGTCGCGCACGCTGGCCGAGTCGGGGCATTACCCGGCGATCGACATCGAGGCGTCCATCAGCCGCGCAATGACCGCGCTGATTCCGCCCGCCCAGTTCGAGCATGTGCGCCGCTTCAAGCAGATGCTGTCGCGCTACCAGCGCAACCGCGACCTGATCAGCGTGGGCGCCTATGCGCCCGGCCACGACGCGCAACTCGACCAGGCGATCGCCATGCATCCGCGCCTGGAGGCCTTCCTGCAGCAGGCGATGGAAGAGCGCACCGGCTACGGCGAATCCATCGCCCGCATGCGTGCCCTGTTCGAACCGGCCTGACCGACGCACCGCCCCATCCAACTCCGAAGGAAAAGCCACCCATGGCCAAGCAGCTGCCCCTCGACACCCTGAGCGAACTGGCCCGAACCAAGACCGACGACGCGGCGCGCCGCCTCGGCGCCTTGCAGAACGCGCAACTGAGTGCCGCGCAGAAGCTCGAGATGCTGATCGACTACCGGCAGGACTACTTCGGCCAGTTGCAGGCGCAGATGGCCCACGGGCTTTCGAGCGCCAAGTACCACAACTACCAGGCCTTCCTGGCGACGCTCGACGGCGCGATCGACCAGCAGCGCGCCATCGTCGCGCAGGCCGAGACCCGGCTCGACCGGGGCCGCGACGACTGGCGCCAGAACAAGCGCCGGCTCAACTCGTTCGACACGTTGATCGAGCGCGCCCGGCGCCAGGAACAAGCCGTGCAGGCCAAGCGCGAACAGCGCGACAGTGACGAACGCGCGGCGCGCGGCTTTCTCGACCGCGCCGTCAACCCCACGTTCTGAAGAAACCGACAAGAAGGTACACGCCATGTCCATGCCCAACCTCGCGCTGCCCTCCGTGGTTGCTTCCGGTGCGCCGCGCACGCAGGCTTCGCCCGGCGCTCGCCAAACCGAGTCATCCGATGCGCGCGGCTTCGAGCAGGCGCTCGAGGCATCACGCGGTTCGCGCAAGGCGGCCGCGACCGAATCGACCGGTGCGGCAGACGCAAGCGCCACCAACGAAACCGGCGGCGTGTCTTCCCGCAAGGGTTCGCGCGGCGACGACCGCAAGGGCAGCACGCTGACCCCGGCCGAAGTGATGGCCATGCTGGCGCCCTTCCAGCCGCTGGCCCAGGCGCGCTCCGACAGCGCCGCGCTGGCGAACGGCCATGCCGCCGAAGCGCGTGGCGCCGCAGGCGCAGCGGTCGCAGGCGCTGCGGCGCCGGATCTGGCCGCGCAGGCCACACCAACCGCAGGCACCGACATCGCCGCCGACGCGGACAACGCAGCCACCGCGACCGATTCCTCCGGGCAAACGGCCGACAAGGCCGCAGGCGCCGACAAGGCTGCGCTGGCCGCAGCCGCTGACGCCGCCTCGACCAAAGCGAACGCCACGCCCGCCGACGATGCGACCACGCTCGCCGACGCTGCCGTCGCGCTGGCGGCTGCGAAGGCGGTGCCCGGCGTCGTGGCCGACGCGGCGCCCGGCTCGGCGCGCCCGACGGCCAAGGCGCGCGTCGGCGATGCCACCTCGGCCACGGCTTCGGCAGCACGCTCCGACGACGCCGACGGCACGTCCGCCGCATCCGGCGCGGGCAACGGGGCGGCCATCGAATTCGAAGCCGCTCTGGCCGCTGTCAATGCCGGTGCATCCAGCGCCGGAGACGGCGATGCCAGTGCCCGCGAGGGCGAAGATCCGCGGGCCGCGCAGCCGCTGCCGTTCCAGGCAGGCGTTGCGTCCACGAGCGGCGCCGCCGATCGCGCCGCAGCCATTGCGGCCGCGACGAGCACGCACACCGTCGCCCCCGAAGTCGGCCACGAAGCCTGGGCCGCCGCGCTCGCCCAGCAGATGCTGCGCATGAGCACCAGCGGCCAGCATGTCGCCCGGCTCAATCTCAATCCCGCCGAACTCGGTCCGCTGCAGGTCACGCTGTCGATGAACGATCAGCAGACGCAAGCCATGTTCATGTCGTCGCACGAGGGCGTTCGCAAGGCGCTCGAAGCCGCCTTGCCGCAGTTGCGCAGCACGCTGGCCGCGCAGGGCATCGAGCTGGGTCAGGCGTCGGTCCAGTCGGGGTCGTCGCAGCAGTTCGGCGGCCAGGGAGGCCAGGGCGGCTACTTTGCCGGCCAGGATTCGCCGCGCCCCCGCGCGCAAGCCGACTACCCCGGTGCCGCACCGCGCGCCGAAGCGCAGGCGGTGCAGACCACCGCACCGGCGCAGCGAAGCCGCGCCCAGACCGGGCTCGACACCTTTGCGTGAACTCCTTCCACCCATTCGCGGAGTTGAGCCGCTTTTCCGTTCCTGATCGGTCCATCGGCAAAGCCCCCCTTCGCCAAGAATCCATTGCAACGTTAACCAACGACCTATGGCCACTTCCAAAACTGCTGCCGCCGCCGATGCCGCTCCCGCGGGCGGCTCGTCCGCTTCCAAAATGCTCATTGGCGTGCTCCTCGGCGTCGTGCTGGTGGGCGCCGGTGGCGCCGGCGCCTGGTTCATGCTGGGCCGCCAGAGCGCGCCGGCACAGGCTGCCGCGCCGGTGCTCGAAAAGCCCATCTTCGTGACGGTGGAGCCCTTCACCGTCAATCTTCAGGATGAGGGCCGCCCCAAGTTCCTGCACCTGGGCATGACGCTGCGCGTGCGTGACGAGAAGTCGCGCGCCCAGGTGGCCGAGTTCATGCCCGAGCTGCGCAGCCGCGCGATGCTGATCCTGTCCAACCGCAAGCCCGACACGCTGGTGTCGACCGAGGACAAGAGCCGCGTGGCCGAGGAGATCCGCACCGAGATGAATCGCCCGCTGGCCGAGGACATGCCTTCGCAAGGCATTGCCGGCGTTTCTTTCAACACCTTCGTGGTGCAGTAGGCCAAGGGCAGAACGCACACATGGCCTACGAACAGGTCCTATCGCAAGACGAAGTCGATGCGCTGCTCAGCGGCGTCACCGGCGGCAGCGTCGACCAGTCCACTTCGGCGGCATCGCCCGCCGATGGCCTGCCGGCCTATGACCTCGGCGCGCCCGACCGCGTGGTGCGCAGCCGGATGCACACGCTGGAGGTCATCAACGACCGCTTCGCCCGTGCGCTGCGCGGCTCGCTGCTGAACTTCATGCGGCGCAGTCCCGACATCTCCGTGGGCCCGATGCAGATCCAGAAGTACGGCGAGTTCGTGCGCCATCTGCCGGTGCCCGCCAACATCAACATGCTGCACATGAAGCCGCTGCGCGGCACGGCCATCTTCGTGTTCGATCCGAAGCTGGTCTTCCTCGTGGTGGACAACCTCTTCGGCAGCGACGGCCGCTACCACGTGCGGGTGGAAGGACGCGACTTCACGCGCACCGAGCAGCGCATCATCCGCCGTCTGCTGGACCTGGCCCTGCAGTGCTACGGCGATGCATGGAAGCCGGTCTATCCGCTGGAGTTCGACTATGTGCGCGCCGAGATGCACGGCAAGCTGGCCAACATCGTCGCGCCCAACGAGGTGGTGGTGAACACCACGCTGCAGATCGAGTTCGGCCCCATTGGCGGCTTCCTGCACGTGTGCCTGCCCTATTCGATGATCGAGCCGATCCGCGACCTGCTGTCCAACCCGATCCAGGACGAAGTCGAGGTGGACAAGCGCTGGGTGCGCCAGATGTCCAGCCAGATGCAGGAGGCCGACGTCGAGCTGGTGGCCGACTTCGTGACCATTCCTTCCACCATCGGCGAGGTGTTGCGCCTGCGCGAGGGCGACGTGCTGCCGATCGAGCTGCCGACCACGGCCCTGGCCAAGGTCGATGGCGTGCCGGTGATGGAGTGCGGCTTCGGAACCTCCAACGGCCGCTACGCCCTGCGCGTGAACAAGATGATCAACCAAGACAACAGCGATTCGAAGTACGAGCATGACTGACGAAAGCAACCCATCCGGCGACGCCGCGGACGACTGGGCCGCGGCGCTGGCCGAACAGACCGCCTCCAGCGCGCCAGCAACCGCTGCCGCACCGGCGCCCGTGGCCGCACCGGCGACTTCGCAGGTGTTCCAGCAGATCCAGGAAACGGCTTCGGCCGCGGCCGGCGTCACGCCGTCCGACCTGGCCCGCGTGATGGACGTGCCGGTGCAGCTGACGGCCGAGATCGGCCGCACGCGCATCACCATCAAGAGCCTGCTTCAGCTGTCGCAAGGCTCGGTGGTCGAGCTCGACGGCCTGGCCGGCCAGCCGCTGGACGTGCTGATCAACGGCTACCTCATCGCACAGGGTGAAGTCGTGGTTGTCAACGACAAGTACGGCATCCGCCTGACCGACATCATCACTCCCTCCGAGCGCATGCAAAAGCTCGCAAGATCATGAAGAAGACCCTCCTCGAGCGCCTGCGTTCGGCGCGTGTTCCTGTCCTCATCGGCGCCCTGGGCGCAGTGCCCGTGCATGCCACCTTGCAGACCGTGGCGCCCGGTTCGACCGAAGTCGCCTCCAGCGGCATCGGCCAGGCCTTCCTGGGCATGGCGGCGGTACTGGCATCGATCTTCGCGCTGTCATGGCTGGCCAAGCGCTTCGGCCTGCAACGCCTCACCGGCAGCGGGCACCTCGTCAAGGTGGTGTCGAGCACCGCCGTCGGCCAGCGCGAGCGCGTGGTGGTCGTCGAAGTTGCCGACACCTGGGTGGTGCTGGGCGTCACGCCCACGCAGGTCCAGGCGCTCTACACGCTGCCTGCACAAGGCAGCGGCCAACTCGGCGGCGAAGGCGGCAGCGCCGTGACCGTCGCCGCGACCGCCGCGGCCCTGGCACCGAACGTCGCTTCGCAAGAAGCCAAGGCCTCTGTGGAGCCCGCACCGTCCGGCTCGGACAAGGCCCCACCGCTGCCTCCGCTGACCTACCCGCCGGTGATGGCGCATGCCGCCAGCCCGGCCTCCGATGGCATGGACCCGGTGATGGTCTTCGCCCGCAAGCTGCACGAATCGCTGGTTCGCAACACGCACCTCAGCACCCCATGATCCGCACGGGCCTGCGCCGCGGCCTGTGCGGCGCGTTGCTCCTGCTGACGGCGTCGCTGCCTGCGGCCGCAGCCACCGCCGCGGCGGCGACGGGACTGCCCGGCATCGTCGCCACGCCAGGGCCGGGCGGCAGCCAGACCTGGTCGCTCAGCGTGCAGACGCTGGTGCTGCTGACCTCGCTGTCGTTCCTGCCGGCGCTGCTGCTGTGCATGACGAGCTTCACCCGGATCCTGATCGTGCTCGGGCTTCTGCGCACGGCGCTGGGCACGATGTCGGCGCCACCCAACCAGATCCTGGTGGGGCTGTCGCTGTTTCTCACCTTCTTCGTCATGTCGCCGGTGTTCGACAAGGCCTACGACGAGGCCTACAAGCCCTTCTCAGAAAACAAGATCAGCGCCGACCAGGCGATGGCGCGCGGCATCGCGCCGTTCAAGACCTTCATGCTGCGCCAGACGCGCGAGAGCGACCTGGCCCTGTTCGCCAAGCTTGCCAACGAACCGCAGATGCAGGGACCCGAAGACGTCTCGCTGCGCATCCTGTTGCCGGCTTTCGTCATCAGCGAGCTGAAGACGGCCTTCCAGATCGGCTTCACCATCTTCATTCCGTTCCTGCTCATCGACCTGGTGGTGGCGAGCGTGCTGATGTCGATGGGGATGATGATGGTGCCGCCCGCCGGCATCGCCCTGCCCTTCAAGCTGATGCTGTTCGTGCTGGCCGATGGCTGGCAACTGCTGATCGGCGCGCTGGCGCAGAGCTTCTACAACTAGCAACACGCCGCAAAGGCGAAACGCCATGACTCCCGAAACCATCATGACGATGGGCAGCCGCGCGATGGAAGTGTCCCTCGTGCTGGGCGCGCCGCTGCTGCTCGTGGCCCTGGTCGTCGGCCTCATCGTCAGCATCTTCCAGGCTGCCACGCAGATCAACGAAGCCACGCTGTCCTTCATTCCCAAGCTGCTGGCCGTGTTCATCACGCTGGTGGTGGCCGGGCCCTGGATGCTGAGCACCACGGTCGACTACATCCGCACGCTGTTCTCGAGCATCCCGCAACTGGTGGGTTGATGACGCCGGTCTTCTCCGTCACGTCGGAGCAGCTCACGGCCTGGCTGGTTACCTTCCTCTGGCCCTTCGTGCGCATCCTGGCGCTGCTGAGCACCGCGCCCATCACCAGCGAAGCGACCGTGCCGCGCCAGGTACGCGTGGCGCTGGCCGCTGTGCTGACGCTGGTGATCGCTCCAACGCTGGGCGCCATGCCGCAGGTGCCGGTGGTGTCCGCCGCCGGTGCGTGGCTGGTCATCAAGCAGGTGCTGATCGGCATCGCGATGGGCTTCGCCATGCGCCTGGTGTTTGCTGCGGTGCTGGCAGCGGGCGAATACATCTCGCTGCAGATGGGCTTGTCGTTCGCGGCCTTCTTCGATGCGACGAGCGGCGGCCAGACCATGGTGGTGGGCCGCTTCCTGAACATGCTGGCGATGCTGCTTTTTCTGGCGGTGGATGGCCACCTGCTCGTGCTGGCGGCGCTGGGCGAGAGCTTTCACACGCTGCCGATCTCCGATGCGCCCTTTGCCGCGGGCGGCTGGATGCTGCTGGCCACGCAAGGCGGCCACGTCTTCGAAAGCGGGCTGATGCTGGCGCTGCCGCTCGTCACCGCGCTGCTCACGCTGAACCTGGCCATGGGCATTCTCAATCGCGCGTCGCCGCAGTTCAGCATCTTTGCCGTCGGCTTTCCGCTCACCTTGCTGGCCGGCATCGCGCTGCTGTCGGTGATGGTGCCGCACTTTCTGCAGATGCTGCAGCCACGCTTCGATGCGGCGCTGGAGGCGATGATGAGCGTGGTGCGGGCACTGGGCGGTTAGCCGCGCCTGCATCGCGAGCAGCCGGCCGCTGCACCAGCGCTCACGGATCGGCGCGGCTGGTGCTGGGCAGGTCTTGCTCGGGTTCTGGCTCGCGCGCGTGCGGTTCGCGCCGCGTCGACAGCAGCAGCGTCGCCAGGACGGCAGCCAGCAAGCCGAAGAGCACCCAGACCCCGAAGAAGTAACCCAGCGCGATGGCCACCAGCGCGCTGAGGAGGAACAGCAAGGCGCGGATCATGGCGTTCCGATGACTGGCTTGCGCAGGGGCATGCGGGCATTGTGGTGCGATTGCCCGCTGCCGACCATTCGGGCTTTCGCGTGCTTGCGGCCGGCGCACTGGACATCGACCGCACGGGCACTAGACTCGACACTTGTCGCCCGCGCGTGACAGTCCTCGCCGGCTTCAGGGTGGACACCGCGTCGGCCGGCCTGGGATTCGTCGACCATGGTGGTCGCTTTCGTGACGTTTTTTGTTTTCTCGATGGCCGCCCTGGCCGATTTCGCACCCAGCCCGGCCGAGTCTAGTAACAATGTGTTAATCATTCGAAACCACCACAGGACCATGGCCGTCAGACGCATCACGCCGCTTCTCGTTGCTGGGTACGCCGCCCTTGTGGCCGCGATGGTGTGCTTCGGCATGGGTCTGGTGCTCGAAGGCACGTGGGCCGCCGGCGCCGCGGTGGTCGGGCTGATGCTGGTCTGGTTCGCGCACCGGGTGGTCGACGCGCCGGCACGCGCCGCCAAGGCAGCGGAAAAGGCGGCCGCCAAGGCCGCGGCGGCCGCGGCACGCGGTCCTTCCCCCTTCAACTTCTCGACCCTGGCCGCCAATGGCGAAGTGGTGCAGGAGCGCGAGGAAGACCACCACGCGCTGGATGACGACGAGGAACAGGCGCGTCCGGCCAAGGTGGTCGCATCGCGACCCGCCGAGGTCCAAGCCCAACTCGTCGCACAGGCCGAGCCGGCGGCAGCGCCTGACGCGCAAGCCTTGCCGGCCGAGCACGCCGAAGAACAATCGCCCGCCCGCATCCTCAGCCTCGAAGAAGTGAAGGCCGACATGGCGCTGCTGCGTCAGGCCATGCTGGCATCCCGCCCGGCCACGACGCCATCCGCATCGCCAGCCGTCCCGGAGGCCGCAGGCCATCAGCCGTCCAGTGCAACAGGCACGCGACCGCCGGCTGCTGTGGCGGACCTTTTCGCGCGCACCGAAGTGGCGGGCCTGGAAGTGAGCTTCGACGAGCACGCACCGGGCTCCGACGAAGCCGCGGCCTTCCCGAAGACGGAGCTGTCCGGCATCGACGAGCGACGCGCCCGCGAAGACGACTTTCCCAAGACGCAATTCGAACGCCCCAACTGATGGCGTCCGATGCGGCCGGGGCGCGCAGCGTCCGTGCCGCATGGATCAAAGGTAGTTGAACAGCGCGATCGAGTTGAGCTTGGCGAAGGTCATCTGCGTGGCCTGCAGCGACGTCTGCCGCTGGTAGAACTCCGCGATCGCCGCGACCGGGTCCAGGTCGACCACATCCGACAGATAGCCCTGGTCCATCAGGTCGCGGGCCTCGCCGGCACTGTCGAGCGAGTCGAGCTCGTTCATGCGCGAACCCACCGACGACAGCACCGTCAGCACGTTGTCGTGCGCATTGGTGACCTTGACGTTGGCGGTGCTGAGCGCGTTCTGCAGCTTGGCCTGTGCCGCCGCGCCGCCGCCCGTGAGCGGCGTGCGCAGCGCGCTCACCAGTTCGCTGACCGCCGCGAAGACGTCGGTGCCGGCGTTCTTGGCGGTGGTGACGGCGAAGGTGTCGCCATCCGCCGGCGTGCCGGTGATGCTGATCTGCAGGCCGCCAAAGCTGATCGGCGAGCCGGCCGTGTAGGCGCCGGTGGCCGCCACCACGGGCGGCGTGTCGTTGGTCGTGACCGTGTAGTTGCCGGCCGCGAAGCTGATCTGGAAGTCCTTGCCGTAGTTGGGGTCGGTGGCGTCGGTCACGCCCACCGAGCCGAACACGCCGCTGCCGGTGTTGGCCGCCGGGCCGCTGGTGACGTAGCCGGCACCACCTTGCACCGACATGAACACGCTGCGTCCATCGTCGGAGGTGGACATCTGGCGCGCCACGTCGATCTGCATCATGCGTTGGCCCTGGTCGCCCAGGTACTGCACGCTGCCGTCGGCCTGCATGGCGAAGGGCGCGTTGGCGCTCTTGTAGCCGGCAAAGAGGAACTGGCCGTTGCCGTCGTCCGAGTTGGCCAGGCCCACCAGCTGCTCCAGGTTGCTCTGGATGGTGGTGGCCAGCGAAGCGCGATCGGCATCCGACAAGGCGCCGTTGCCGGCCTGCACCGTCAGCGTCTTGATGTTCTGGAGGATGGAGGTCGCGCTGTCCAACGCGGTTTCCTCCCGCGACAGGGCCAGCTTGGCGCGGTCGCGGCTGGTGGCGTATTGCGCCGACAGGGCCAGCGTCTCGCTGGTGCCCAGTGCGCGCGCCGCCGCCACCGGATCGTCGCCCGCCGTCAGGAACTTGGTGCCCGCGGCCAGTTGCTGCTGCACGCGAAACAGCTTCTGCTGCTGCAGGCCCATGGCGCTGACGTTCTGCTCGTAAAAGGAACTGGTGCTGATCCGCATCTCAAACTCTCCAATGACGCTTCATGCTTTGTTGGGGGATGGGCTACCGCAACCCGAGGATCGTGTCGAAGATCGTCGATGCCGTCTGGATCACCTTCGCGTTGGCCTGGTACATCTGCTGGAACATCAGCAGGTTCGCCGTTTCCTCGTCCTGGTTCACGCCCGAGATCGATTGCTGGCTGGCCTTGATCTGGCCCGTGACGCTGTCCTGCGCGACGCTGGCCACCTGGATTTCCATTGCGCGGTTGCCCACTTCGCTGACCAACTGGGTATAGGCACCGTTGAAGGTGGTGGCGCCGCCACCGACCAGCGACTGCCGCTGCAGGGCGCCGAGCAGCAGCGCATTGCTGCCGTCGGAAACACCGGCCACGTTGCGGCCGACCGTGAAGGTGTCGCCTTGCGCCGGTGCGCCGCTCATGCCGAAGCTGATGCCGTCGAAGCTGACCTTGGCGCCGGCCGTGAACGGCACCGGCGTACCGGCGGCGTAGGTGCTCGTGCTGCCATCGGCCAGCGTCACCGTCACGTCGGAGGTGGCCGGAAAGCCCGACAGCGTGCCGGTGGCCGCATCGAAGCTCAGCGTCACGTTGGCCGCCAGCGGCGTGCCCAGGTAGGCGGCGTCGACGCTGGCCGCGCCGATGGCGCCGGAGCCCTGGTTGCCCGCGGTGTTGCCGGTGATGATGGGCGATGCCGCCGCCACCTTGGCGGGGTCGGTGACCAGCACCTCCATGTCGCGGGCGCCGTTGCGCGTGGGTTGCACCAGGAAGGTGTCGCCATCCTGCGCGGTGCCGCTCGCCGCATCGATCGTCACGCCGTCGAAGCTGATCGGCATGCCGCTGTAGGTGCCCAGGCTCGTGTTGTCCGACAGGCGGGTGACCGAGTAGCTCAGCACGCCGGCCACGTCCTTCACCTGCACCGCGTAGTCGCTGGTGGTGAGCTGGCTGGCGTCGTCGATGCTGCCCGAAAGCACCAGGTCGCCCGAGTTCTTCGCGTTGGAAAAGATGGCGGGCGCCGCGTTGCCGAAGAAGTCGCCGCCCAGTGCGCCATTGAGGTCCACGCCCAGGTTGTGCTGGTTGTTGAAGGCGTCGGCCACGGCCAGCGACAGGCGGCCGATGGCGTTCTGCGTGGGGATCAGCGTGTCGCGCCGGAAGTTCATCAGCCCGCCCAGCGAGCCGCCGGTGATGGCCGAATCCTTCAGTTCGGAAACGTTGCCGGCAACGCCCGTCAACGCCACCGACATTCGGGTCGGGTCGGCGGCCGACGGCACGGCCTGCATCTTGGCGGCTTGGTCGCCCACCACCAGCGACTGGCCGGTGCCGATGAAGACGTTGTACTTGCCGTTGTCCTGCTGGAGCACCTTGACGTCGACGATCTGCGACAGCTCGCTCACGAGCTGGTCGCGCTGGTCCATCAGGTCGTTGGGCGGCTGGCCGCCGGCCATCGCCGTCAACATGCTGATCTTCTGGTTGAGGCCGGCGATCTGGCTCGAGTAGGTGTTGATCTGCTCGACGCTGCCGCTGATCTGGTCGTTCACCGAGTCGTTGAGGTCCGACAGGTACTGGTCGGTGGCGCGGAACTTGGTGGCCAGCGACTGGGCCGAGCTGATGAGCTGCTGCCGCGCGGCCGAGTCGGCCGGCGTGTTGGCCACGCCCTGCACGGCGGTGAAGAAGTTCTGCATCAACACGCTGATGCCCGAAGTGCGGTCGGCCAGCAGCGAATCGATGCGATCGACCTGCGCGCCGTTGGCCGTCAGCGCAGCCGAGTTCGATTGCGCCGTGGCGAGCTGGGCCGTGAGGTAGCGGTCGTAGCTGCGCGAGATGGTGGTCACGCCGGCGCCAGTGCCGATGTAGCCCGCGCCGGTAGCGATGGCACCGTTGGTGGCGACCTCGGCCACCTGGCGGGTATAGCCTGCGGTGTAAACGTTGGCCGTGTTGTGGGCCGTCGTCACGAGCGCCGTGCGCGCTACCGAGAGGCCGCTGAGACCGGTGAAGAACAAGTTTCCAGACATCGGGTGTGGACCTGTGGTTTCTTAATGTGTGTTGAATGAGTTATCGGCGCGGCAACCGGAAAGTTGAGCGCGCCGATGTTGTTTTTCTCAGTTCAATGCGTCACCGGTCTCGCGCCGGTCGTTGGGGAGACACTCAGAACTCCGTCCAGTCGCCCAAGGCCTCGGCCGGGGCCGCTGCGACCGCGCGCGGCCTGGGTGCGGTGGCGGTGCGCTTCGCGGCGGGTGCGGCCTGCGCATCGCGGCCGGGCGTCGAGGCACCGGACTTGGCCGCCGCCTTCGCCTTCCCGCCGCCCGGCGCCGCTGCCTTGCTCGCGCTGCGCGCATGGGCGATGGCCTGCGCCGCGGCGTCGTCGCTGCCGATCTTGAACACGCCCACCGACTGCACCAGCGAACCGGCCTGCTCCTGCAGCGAAGCTGCTGCCGCTGCCGCTTCTTCCACCAGCGCCGCGTTCTGCTGCGTCACCTGGTCCATCTGCGTGATCGCCTGGTTGATCTGCTCGATGCCCGAGGTCTGCTCCTGGCTCGCCGCCGTGATCTCGCCCATGATGTCCGTCACCCGCTTGACGCTCTCGACGATCTCTTCCATCGTGCGTCCCGCTTCGGCCACCTGCCGGCTGCCTTCTTCGACCTTGCCCACCGAGTCGTCGATGAGCTGCTTGATCTCCTTGGCTGCCGAGGCCGAGCGTTGCGCGAGGTTGCGCACTTCGCTGGCGACGACCGCAAAGCCTCGGCCTTGTTCGCCGGCCCGTGCCGCTTCCACGGCCGCATTGAGCGCCAGGATGTTGGTCTGGAAGGCGATGCCGTCGATCACGCCGATGATGTCCACGATCTTTCGGCTGCTGGCGTTGATCGAGCCCATGGTGTCCACCACCTGGCCGACCACGCCGCCGCCACGAACGGCCACTTCCGAGGCAGACACGGCCAGCTGATTGGCTTGGCGTGCGTTGTCCGCGTTCTGCTTGACGGTGCTGGTGAGCTCTTCCATGGAGGCGGCCGTCTGCTGCAGCGAGCTGGCTTGCTCCTCGGTGCGTGACGACAGGTCCTGGTTGCCCGAGGCGATCTGGCTCGATGCGGTGGCGATGGTGTCGGTGCCCGAGCGAACTTCGCCCACCACCTTGGCCAGGCTGTCGTTCATCTCGCGCAGCGCGCTCATCAACTGGCCCGTCTCGTCCCGCGAGTGCGCTTCGATGCGCGAGCTCAGGTCACCGGCAGCCACCTTCTGGGCCACGGAGACGGCGTTGCGGATCGGCCGCGTCACCGAACGCGTGATGAGGAAGGCCACCAGCGCCGCGAGCAGCACCGACACGCCCGCCAGCACATTCACCAACAGGCGCGAGCGCTGATAGGTCTGATCGGATTCGACGCGCACCTTCTCGGCGAGTCGGCTTTCATGATCGATGAATTCCTGCACCGCGTTGATGGTGGTCCGCACCGCCGGCTGGAAGCGGTCGAGCGAATAGTCGCGTGCCTCGTCGTTGCGATTGGCCAGCGCGAGCTTGATCAGCTCCTGGTTCATCGGCGTGCCCACCGCCAACGCTTTGTCGACGGCGGCAAGCAGATTCTTGCCTTCGCCGCTGACCACCAGCCCGTTCAGGCGTTCGCGGGCCTCGCGAAAGCGCACGCTGTGGTTCTCGACCAGCCGGACTTGCCCTTGCATGTCGGTCGGTTCGGTCAGCAGGATCAGGTTGCTGTCCAGCAGCGCAATGTCGCGAATGGCCGCCGACATGATGTTGGCGTTGGCCAGCTTGGCGTTGGTCTTGCTGACGACGGTCTCGAGGCTGGCCTGCGTCTGGCGCATCGCATGCAACGAGACGCCGGCAATCAGCATCAACAGCAGGAGCACCAGGCCGAAAGCCACGGACAGGCGGGTGCCGATACGGAAGTTGGAAAAGGATTTCATCTGGAATCTCGGACGAGTGAACCGTTGATGGGGCTGTGCATTCAATAAGTTGGACTGAAGGTTGGCGGATGGGTCAGGCAAAAGCCACGTCGTCGCCGCGTACCTTGAACACGCCCACCGACTGCACCAGCGATCCGGCCTGCTCCTGCAGCGAGGCCGCTGCCGCTGCCGCTTCTTCCACCAGCGCCGCGTTCTGCTGCGTCACCTGGTCCATCTGCGTGATCGCCTGGTTGATCTGCTCGATCCCAGAGGTCTGCTCCTGGCTCGCCGCGGTGATCTCACCCATGATGTCCGTCACCCGCTTGACGCTCTCGACGATCTCTTCCATCGTGCGTCCCGCTTCGGCCACCTGCCGGCTGCCTTCTTCGACCTTGCCCACCGAGTCGTCGATGAGTTGCTTGATCTCCTTGGCTGCCGAGGCCGAGCGTTGCGCGAGGTTGCGCACTTCGCTGGCGACGACCGCAAAGCCTCGGCCTTGTTCGCCGGCCCGTGCCGCTTCCACGGCCGCATTGAGCGCCAGGATGTTGGTCTGGAAGGCGATGCCGTCGATCACGCCGATGATGTCCACGATCTTTCGGCTGCTGGCGTTGATCGAGCCCATGGTGTCCACCACCTGGCCGACCACGCCGCCGCCGCGAACGGCCACTTCCGATGCCGACACGGCCAGCTGATTGGCCTGGCGGGCGTTGTCCGCGTTCTGCTTGACGGTGCTGGTGAGCTCTTCCATCGAAGCGGCCGTCTGCTGCAGCGAGCTGGCTTGCTCCTCGGTGCGCGAGGACAGGTCCTGGTTGCCCGAGGCGATCTGGCTCGATGCGGTGGCGATGGTGTCGGTGCCCGAGCGAACTTCGCCCACCACCTTGGCCAGGCTGTCGTTCATCTCGCGCAGCGCGCTCATCAACTGGCCCGTCTCGTCCCGCGAGTGCGCTTCGATGCGCGAGCTCAGGTCACCGGCAGCCACCTTCTGGGCCACCGAGACGGCCCCCGCGAGCGGTCGAACGATGCTGCGCGAGATCAGGAAAGCCAGCACGGCACCCAGCGCGACGGTCAGTGCGGTCAGCAACATGCGCAGGAAAGTCGCGTGCTCGTTGGCCGCGTCGATCGCCCGGCTCATGTCGTCGATGGCCTTGCGCTCCATCTGCAACAGGTCCAGAACGCGGCTCTCGTAGGCCTTGGCCGCCGGCAGGAAGACCTCGTTGAAGGTCTTCTCGGCCTGGCCCTCTCCGGACTCCTTGGCCTTGCTGACCGCCGTCTTGGCCGCCTGGTACTTGGCCCGAAGTTCGCCGATCTGCTTGAACATCTCCTTTTCCTCGTCGACCACCAGCAGCGCCTCCACCTTGGCCATGGTCTCGCTGCCGCGCTTGACGCTGTCGGCAATGATGTCGGCGAAGGTCACGGGCAGCGTGGTGTCGGTGGTCTTGGCGATCATCTGGGTGCGGGCGATGGCCGAGTAGGTCAGCACGTACCAGTCTGAGATGAGCCGCTCCTTGGCGAGCGGGCTTTGCATCATGTGCCGTGTGGCTTCGGCATTGCGCTTGGCCACGACGATGGCGTAGCCGGCAGACACGAGCGACAGTGCGAGCACGAGGCCGAAGCCGATCGCCAGGCGCGTGCCGATGCGGACGTTGGACAGGAGTTTCATGAGAGTTCCAGCAAGGGTGAGGAAGGGTTGGCCGCGCGTCAGGCCGTGGCCTCGACCAGGCCCATCTCGTCGCTGGACATCAGCTTCTCGATGTCCACCAGGATGAGCATGCGGTCGTTCACCGTGCCCAGGCCGACGAGGTAGTCGGTGTCGAGGGCGGCGCCCATCTCTGGTGCCGGGCGGATCTGCTCGGGCGCCAGCGTGATCACGTCCGAGACGCTGTCGACCACCATGCCCACCACGCGGCCGCCGATGTTGAGCACGATCACCACGGTGAACTGGTCGTAGCTCGGCGTGCCCAGCGAGAACTTCAACCGCATGTCGATGATCGGCACGATGATCCCGCGCAGGTTCACCACGCCCTTGATGAAGTCCGGCGCGTTGGCGATGCGGGTGACGGCCTCGTAGCCGCGCAGCTCCTGCACCTTCTGGATGTCGATGCCGTATTCCTCCTCGCCGAGCGTGAAGGAAAGGAATTCCTGGCGGCCGTCGGCGCCGGCGGTCATGCCGGGCGGCATGCCTGCGGCATGCGCCGCATCCTGGGTCATGAGGTCTTGCATGTGCTGGTCCTTGGTTGTGTGTCTTTGTTCTGTCAGGCAGGCGACGGCCGGAAGACGCTGACCGCGTCGGCCAGGCTGGCCGCCTGCTCCTGCAGCGCCATGGCGGAGGCCGTGGCCTGTTCCACCAGCGCGGCGTTCTGTTGCGTGATCTGGTCCATCTGCGAGACCGCCTGGTTGATCTGCTCGATGCCCGTGCTCTGTTCCAGGCTGGCGGTGGTGATCTCGCCCATGATGTCGGCCACACGGCGCACGCTGCCCACGATCTCGTCCATGGTGCGTCCCGCCTGCCCCACCAGCGCGGTGCCGGCGCCGACCTTGCCGACCGAGTCGTCGATCAGCCCCTTGATCTCCTTGGCGGCGGCGGCCGATCGCTGCGCCAGTGCGCGCACTTCGGCCGCGACCACGGCGAACCCTTTGCCCTGCTCGCCCGCCCTTGCGGCTTCCACCGCCGCGTTGAGCGCCAGGATGTTGGTCTGGAAGGCGATGCCGTCGATCACGCCGATGATGTCGGCGATGCGGCGCGACGACGCCTCGATGGCCGCCATCGTGTCGACCACCTGGCCGACCACGCTGCCGCCGCGCAGCGCCACGTCGGACGCGGTGCCGGCCAGGCCGTCGGCCTGGCGCGCGCTCTCGGCGTTCTGCTTGACGGTGCTGGTGAGCTCTTCCATCGACGCGGCCGTCTGCTGCAGCGAGCTGGCCTGCGATTCGGTCCGTGCCGCGAGGTCGCGGTTGCCGCTGGCGATCTGGCCGGAGGCACTGTTCACGCCGCTGACGTTCGCGCCCACGTCGGCCACCACGCCGCAGAGATTGGCGCTCATCTGGTTGAGGGCGCGCAGCAGGTCGCGCGTCTCGTCGCTGGCACGCACTTCGAAACGGGCGAGCCGGCCGCTGGCGATGTCGCGCGCCACGCCCAGTGCGCCGTCGAGCGGACGGAAGACGGTGCGGTCCAGGAACAGGCCCATGCCCAGCCAACCCACGGCGCTCGACAGCGTGCCGGCGATCAGCCAGAACGGCAGGGCCGGGGCGCCGGACGAAGCGGCACCGGGCCACCAGGACAGCGCCGCCATGCCCAGCGTCAGCAGCGCCGCGCCAGATGTGGCCGCCATGACGCGTCGGCGCACCGGAATCCGTCGCAGCGCGGCCAGCGGGTCGATCCAGGCCGGCCGGACCACGAGGCCCTGGCGAAGACGGATGCCGGGCGCCTGGCCCTCGCGCATCCGGCGATACAGGTCTTCGGCGTAGGCCGTCTCGGCGCGTTCGGGCCGCGTGCGCACCGACATGTAGCCGATGCTGGCGCCGGCGCGACGGATGGGCGTGACGTTGGCCTGCACCCAATAGAAATCGCCGTTCTTGCGCCGGTTCTTCACCAGGCCGGTCCAGGGCAGGCCCTGGCCCAGCGTTTGCCACATGTCCTCGAAGGCCTGTGGCGGCATGTCGGGATGGCGCACGATGTTGTGGGCCTTGCCCACGAGCTCTTCGCGCTCGAAGCCGCTGGCCTCGACGAATGCGGGATTGACATAGGTGATCCGACCCTTGAGGTCGGTGCGGGAGACCAGCGCCGTGTCTGGCGCCAGCGTGTATTCGATATGAGTGACGGGATGGTTGACGCGCATGATGAATCCGACTTCTTGTTGTTCTGCTTCCCTTCAGGACGGCCGGGCTTCGAGGGCCGGCTCGGCCGCGCCGATCCGAAACACGCCCACCGACTGCACCAGCGATCCGGCCTGCTCCTGCAGCGAGGCCGCTGCCGCTGCCGCTTCTTCCACCAGCGCCGCGTTCTGCTGCGTCACCTGGTCCATCTGCGTGATCGCCTGGTTGATCTGCTCGATCCCAGAGGTCTGCTCCTGGCTCGCCGCCGTGATCTCGCCCATGATGTCCGTCACCCGCTTGACGCTCTCGACGATCTCTTCCATCGTGCGTCCCGCTTCGGCCACCTGCCGGCTGCCCTCTTCGACCTTGCCCACCGAGTCGTCGATGAGTTGCTTGATTTCCTTGGCTGCCGAGGCCGAGCGTTGCGCGAGGTTGCGCACTTCGCTGGCGACGACCGCAAAGCCTCGGCCTTGTTCGCCGGCCCGTGCCGCTTCCACGGCCGCATTGAGCGCCAGGATGTTGGTCTGGAAGGCGATGCCGTCGATCACGCCGATGATGTCCACGATCTTTCGGCTGCTGGCGTTGATCGAGCCCATGGTGTCCACCACCTGGCCGACCACGCCGCCGCCGCGAACGGCCACTTCAGAGGCCGACACGGCCAGCTGATTGGCCTGGCGTGCGTTGTCCGCGTTCTGCTTGACGGTGCTGGTGAGCTCTTCCATCGAGGCGGCCGTCTGCTGCAGCGAGCTGGCTTGTTCCTCGGTACGAGACGAAAGATCCTGGTTGCCCGAGGCGATCTGGCTCGATGCGGTGGCGATGGTGTCGGTGCCCGAGCGAACTTCGCCCACCACCTTGGCCAGGTTCTGGCGCATGGCCTCCACGGCGCGAGTGATCACGCCCACTTCATCGCGCCGGCTGGACGACAGCGAACGCGAAAGGTCACCCTGCCCCAGCAAGGCCACATGTTGGCCGAGCTGGCCCAGTGGACGGACCGTGCGGCGGATGTACAGCATCAATGCAGCGCTCATCAGCAAGGCCACGACGATCACGCCGACGGCCAGCCAGCCGAGTTGACGAATGAGCCCGGCGAGCACCTCGCGCGTCGGCACTTCGGCCACCACCAGCCAGCCGGTGCCTGCGCTGCGCGCCACCGACGCATGGCGCTCCCCGGCCTGGCCGGGCGACAGCACGGTGGTTGCGTGGTCGATCCACAAGGCATCGTCGGCCGATGCGCGAGCGAGCCAGGCGCCTGCCGCCTCGGGCGACAACACCTGCGCCAGCTTCTTGCCGGCCGCGGCGGGATGGAACACCAGCGTGGCGGCTTCAGCACCACCGGCCGGGTTCACGACGTACAGGCCACCCGTCTCGAACAGCCGCGTCTTGCCCACCGCTTCGCCGAAGGCGGCCTGCTGCTGCGAGATGTCCAGGCCGATGTAGAGCGCGCCGACCACCTTGCCGGCGCCGTCGCGCACCGGGTCGTACACCGTCATGAAGGGGCGGCCGAACAAGGTCACGCGGCCGACGAAGCGCTGGCCCGCGCGCAGCGCCGGCCAGGCGGCACTCTTGCGGTCCAGCAGCGTCCCCACGGCACGTTCGCCGTTTTCCTTCTTGACCGAGGTGGTCACGCGCCGGAAGTCTTCGCCCTGCGCCATGAACACCGTGGCCGTGGCGCCCTGGAAGTTGCGTGCAAAGTTGTCGACCTCGGTCGTGCGGCTGCTGTCGACGGCATTGCCGCCGCTGCGCAAGACTTCGCCGTCGAGCGCAAAGCCCGAATCGAACTGCCGCTGGAACACGCCGAAGGCGTTCTCGGCATTCAGGCGCATGGTGTCGTCGAAAACGTCGAGCGAATCAGCCACGCCCTGCGCCTTGGCATGCGCATAGCGGGCGGCGCTGCTTTCCTGCAGGGACGATGCCAATGCATAGAAGGTCACGAGCACCAGGGCCGTCGCGGCGGCCATGGCCAGCCCGGCACCGATCGCGGTGGTGCGGGCCAGGGACACGAAGGTGCGCTCGCGACGCTGGCGTTCTGCAGTGGTTGACATGATTTCGACTCGAAGATCAGGCGTTCAGAATTCGGTCCAGTCGCCGCTCGTGTCGGCCATCGCGGCGCTCTGGCGCGGCGCGGGCTTGACGGCGTCCGCACCTGCCTTGTCACCCTTGGTGCCTGCGATGCCGGCGATACCTGACTTGGGTTCGACGCGTGCGGGCGATGCGGCCCCATGCAAGCGTGCCTTGGCGATGACGCTGGAACCTGCATGCGCGCCGCCGAGCGTGAACACGCCCACCGACTGCACCAGCGATCCGGCCTGCTCCTGCAGCGAGGCCGCTGCCGCTGCCGCTTCTTCCACCAGCGCCGCGTTCTGCTGCGTCACCTGGTCCATCTGCGTGATCGCCTGGTTGATCTGCTCGATCCCAGAGGTCTGCTCCTGGCTCGCCGCGGTGATCTCACCCATGATGTCCGTCACCCGCTTGACGCTCTCGACGATCTCTTCCATCGTGCGTCCCGCTTCGGCCACCTGCCGGCTGCCCTCTTCGACCTTGCCCACCGAGTCGTCGATGAGTTGCTTGATTTCCTTGGCTGCCGAGGCCGAGCGTTGCGCGAGGTTGCGCACTTCGCTGGCGACGACCGCAAAGCCTCGGCCTTGTTCGCCGGCCCGTGCCGCTTCCACGGCCGCATTGAGCGCCAGGATGTTGGTCTGGAAGGCGATGCCGTCGATCACGCCGATGATGTCCACGATCTTTCGGCTGCTGGCATTGATCGAGCCCATGGTGTCCACCACCTGGCCGACCACGCCGCCGCCGCGAACGGCCACTTCCGATGCCGACACGGCCAGCTGATTGGCCTGGCGGGCGTTGTCCGCGTTCTGCTTGACGGTGCTGGTGAGCTCTTCCATCGAAGCGGCCGTCTGCTGCAGCGAGCTGGCTTGCTCCTCGGTGCGCGAGGACAGGTCCTGGTTGCCCGAGGCGATCTGGCTCGATGCGGTGGCGATGGTGTCGGTGCCCGAGCGAACTTCGCCCACCACCTTGGCCAGGCTGTCGTTCATCTCGCGCAGCGCGCTCATCAACTGGCCCGTCTCGTCCCGCGAGTGCGCTTCGATGCGCGAGCTCAGGTCACCGGCAGCCACCTTCTGGGCCACGGAGACGGCGTTGCCCAACGGCCGCACGATGCCCAGCGCCAGGCGCCAGGCCGACAAGGCACCGATCAGCAGTGCGATCGCGCCCCACAGCATGAGCATGCGCGTGCCGGTGACGTTGTCCTGCGCAACACCCGCGGCCGCCACGTCGATCTGGGAGCGCTCGTAGTCGGACAGCGCATCGATCGCCTTCTCGTAGTTCTTGAGGGCGGCGGTGAACTCGTTGTCGGCCAGCTTGTTCATGCCGTCGTAGTCCATCGCCTCCTTGCGCTCGCTGAGCTGGGGCAGCAGGCTCAGCACCACGCGGCGAGCCTCGGCGATGTTGCCGTAGAGGCGCTTCTCCTCGTCGGTGCTCATCAGCGTCTCGAGGCGCTTCTGGAGCGGGCCGATGAGGGCCTGGCCGCCCTCCAGTTCGCGCTTGAAATGCGCCTCGGTGTCCACGTCGAGCGCCTTGACCATCGCGAAAGTACGCACGATGTTGGCGGACAACAGCCGCGCCCATTGGGCCACCATGCGCTCCTTGGCGAGCGGGCCTTCGAGCATCTCCTGCGTGGCATCGCCCACCTTGCCCAGCCGATAGATGCCGGTGGTGGCCATCAGCGCCATCAGCAGCAGCATGGCCGCAAAGGCGACGCCCAGGCGCGTGCCGATCTTCCAGTCCTTCAAACTCATTGCAATACTTCCTTGGCCGAATGTCTGATCACGCGGGCCGGAAACCTTCACCGGCCCTTCAGAACGGATATCGGCGTTGCTAGGCAAAAGTTGAGGCCTGAACGGGTGCGGGCAGCATGGCCGGGCCGTCGCTCTCGGATTCGAGCCGGAAGGAGCCCACCACCTGCGAGAGTCCGCCCGCCTGCTCCTGCAGCGAAGCCGCTGCTGCCGCCGCTTCTTCCACCAGCGCCGCGTTCTGCTGCGTCACCTGGTCCATCTGCGTGATCGCCTGGTTGATCTGCTCGATGCCCGAGGTCTGCTCCTGGCTCGCCGCGGTGATCTCGCCGATGATGTCGGTCACCCGTCGCACGCTGCTCACGATCTCGTTCATGGTCTGCCCGGCGACATTCACCAGCGCGCTGCCGGCGTCCACCTTGCCCACCGAGTCGTCGATGAGCTGCTTGATCTCCTTGGCTGCTGAGGCCGAGCGCTGCGCAAGGCTGCGAACCTCGCTGGCCACGACCGCAAAGCCTCGGCCCTGCTCTCCGGCACGGGCCGCTTCCACGGCAGCGTTGAGCGCCAGGATGTTGGTCTGGAAGGCGATGCCGTCGATCACGCCGATGATGTCCACGATCTTTCTGGACGAAGCGTTGATCGAGGCCATGGTGTCCACCACTTCGCTGACCACATCGCCGCCCCGCGTCGCCACTTCCGAAGCCGACACGGCCAGTTGATTGGCCTGGCGGGCGTTGTCCGCGTTCTGCTTGACGGTGCTGGTGAGCTCTTCCATCGAAGCGGCCGTCTGCTGCAGCGAGCTGGCTTGCTCCTCGGTGCGCGACGACAGGTCCTGGTTGCCGGTGGCGATCTCGCGGGAGGCGACGACGATCGAATCGGTGGCATTGCGGATGCGGCCCACCAGATCGGTGAGCGTGGTTTCCATCTCGCCCATGCCGCGCAGCAGACGACCGAAGTCACCGCCGCGGTTGGTCGAGAACTCCTGGCTCAGGTCGCCGGCCGCCACGGTCTCGGCGATCACCAGGGCCTCGTTGATCGGCTGCACGATGCTGCGCGTCAACATGAAGGCCAGCACGGCGCCGATCGCCAGCGCCAGTGCCGCCAGCACCAGCACCTGCACGCGGCCGGAATGGTATTGCGCATCGATGGCGGCGGCGCTGGCGTCGATCTGCTCGCGCTGGTGCGTGGCCATGGCCCGGATGCTGCCGTCGTAGCTGTCGAGCATGCCGATCAGCTTGTCGTTGGTCATGCGGGCAGCCTCTTCCGCCTTGCCCTCTTTCTTGAGCTTGAGGATCTCGTTGCGCGTCGAGATGTACTGGCCGCGGCGGTTCTTGATGTCCTCGGCCAGCGCCAGTTCCTCGGGCGACGCCAGCTTGGCTTCGAGCTGCTTCTGCGTTTCGTTGATCGCCGCGCTGGTCTTGGTCATTGCGGACTGCAGGAAGTTCTGCACCTGCTCGTCATCGCTCTTGACGAGGGAGAAGGTGCGGATGCTGTTGGTGCTGGTCAGCAGCAGCCAGTTGGCGGCCAGCCGCTCTTTCTGCAGCGCATGCTGCGTCATTTCCTTCGTGGCCTCGCCCACATGCTGCAGGCGCAGCACGCCGATGGCCGCGATCGCGGCCACCAGGGCCAGCACCAGCGCGAACCCGACGCCCAGGCGGGTGCCGATCTTCCAGTCTTTCATGTCTTCTCTCCAGCTTGTGTTGGTGTAGTCGTCGCCATGCCGGCGTGTCAGGCCGCCAGCTTTTCGATCTGGACCAGCTCCTCGCTGGTCATCAGTCGTTCGATGTCGACCAGGATCAGCATCCGGTCGTCCAGAGTGCCCAGGCCGATGAGGTAGTCGGTGTCGATGGCCGAGCCCATGGCGGGAGGCGGCTTGATCTGCTCGTCCGAAAGCGTGATGACGTCCGACACGCTGTCGACCACCATGCCCAGGATGCGATCGGCGATGTTGAGCACCAGCACCACCGTGAACTGGTCGTAGGTGGGATCGCCCAGGCCCAGCTTGATGCGCATGTCGATGATCGGCACGATGGTGCCGCGCAGGTTCACCACGCCCTTGATGTAGTCGGGCGTGTTGGCGATGCGGGTCACGGTGTCGTAGCCGCGCAGCTCCTGCACCTTCTGGATATCGATGCCGTATTCCTCGGTGCCGAGGGTGAAGCTGACCACTTCCAGGCGGCTCGTGCTCGCCACGTTGGCGGGCGCCGCGGCGCCGATGCGTGGGCGGAGGGTGGCGATGTCTGACATGGTGTTCCTTGCGTATGGGGTGGGTGTTGGCGATCAGCCGAGCTGCTGCATGATTCGCACGAGCTTGTGGCCGTAGTTCGGGTCGGTGGCATAGCCAGCGCGCTGCAGGCCGTGCGCAGCTTCTGCCGCGTCGTCGGTGTTGAGCACGTTGGCATAGCGCGGATTGCGCGTGAGAAAGCGCGCGTAGTCGGTAAAGGCTTCCTCGTAGGAGCCGTAAGCACGGAACTTGGCGCGCACGCGCTGCGGCTCGCCGTCGACGTACTCGGTCGTCCACACCTCCACCGACGGGCCGCGCCAGCTCTTGTCGGCCTTGATGCCGAAGAGGTTGAAGCTCTGCGTGCCGTCGTCGCCACGGATCTCGCGCTTGCCCCAGCCCGATTCGAGCGCAGCCTGCGCCAGGATCAGCGGTGCCGGCACGCCCGTGGCGTCGGCGGCGGACTCGGCCGACGCGCCCATGCGCTGCACGAAGCTGTCGACGTGGCTTTGCAGCGATGCGCGGGCGGAAGATTGGGCCTCGCCGTCGGCATTGGCCGCATAGACGCTCAGGTCAGCGCGTGCCATGCGCGATGCCGACGCCGTGCGCGGCACGCCATTCGACGTCGAAGACTGCAACGAAGAAGCGGCGGAAGACGGCGCCGCGCCGTCGCGCCCCAGGGGCGCGTAGGCGGTCGGCGTGGGGGCGTCCAGGTCCATGTCGGTGGAGCCCGACGCCACCTGGCGCTGCAGCTGCGCCATCATTGCCTCGGCCAGGCCCACGCCTCGGCCGGACAGGTTCTGCGCCAGCTGCTGGTCGAGCATGGAGGTGTACAGGCGCTGGCTCTGGCTGTCGAACAGGCCGCTTTGCGGCACCGATTCGCGCATGCTCTTGATGACCATGTTCATGAACATCGCCTCGAACTGGCGCGATGCCTGGCGCAGCCCTTCTTCGGGCGATGCGTGGACGGTGCGACGCAGGGCGTCCACACCCTGCATGTCGAGCGCAAAGCGCTGATCGAGGGCGCCGGCTCTGGAAGACTGCAGGGCTGTCATGCCGGCCTCAGATGATCTCGAGCTCGGCGCGCAAGGCGCCGGCGGTCTTCATGGCCTGCAGGATGGACACCAGGTCCTGCGGGTTGGCGCCCAGCGTGTTCAGCCCCTTGACCACGTCGGCCAGCGAGGCACCGCCGCGCACCATCTGCAGGGCGCCGCCGCCCTGGTTGACGGAGATCTGCGAGACCTGCGACTCGACCGTGCGGCCGCGCGAGAACGCCTCGGGCTGGCTCACCACCGGCTGGGTGTCGATCACCACCGACAGGTTGCCGTGGGCCACGGCGCAGTTGTCCACCCGCACCGCCTGGTTCATCACCACCGAGCCGGTGCGCGCGTTGATGACGACCTTGGCCACCTCCTGCGTGGGCGTGATGTCCAAGGCCTCCAGGCGCGCCAGGAAGCCGACGCGCTCCTGCGGCGCGGCGGGCGCGAACACGCGCAGCGCGCGGGCATCGACCGCCACCGCGGCGCCGGGGCCGAACTGGCGGTTGATGGCGTCCACCGCGCGCTGCACGGTGCCGAAGTCGGAACGCTGCATCTCGACCATCACCGCGCCGTCGGCGCCGAAGTCGGACTCCACCGCGCGCTCCACGCGTGCACCGGCGGGGATGCGGCCCGAGCTGAGCTGGTTGATCTGCACCTTGCTGCCGTTGGCCGATGCGCCGGCGCCGCCGACCACCATGTTGCCCTGCGCGATGGCATAGACCATGCCGTCCGCGCCCTTGAGCGGCGTCATCAGCAGCGTGCCGCCGCGCAGGCTCTTGGCATTGCCCATCGACGAGACGGTCACGTCGATGGTCTGGCCCGGGCGCGCGAAGGCGGGCAGCGTGCCCGTCACCATCACCGCCGCCACGTTCTTGAGCTGCATGTTCACGCCCTGGGGAATCGTCACGCCCAGTTGCTGCAGCATGTTGCTCAAGCTCTGCGTGGTGAAAGGCGTCTGCATGGTCTGGTCGCCGGTGCCGTCCAGGCCCACCATCAGGCCGTAGCCGATCAGCGCGTTCTCGCGCACGCCCTGGATGTTGGCCAGCGCCTTCAGCGGCTCGGCCCGTGCCGGACCGATGCCCAGCACGAACAGGCAGACCACCAGCAGGAAAAGCTGCACCGCCCAGAGCCACAGCTCACGCTGCGTGCGACCCAGCCGCTTGCGCTGCCGCGTGCGTGCGGGCGTTCCGCCCACCGGCCCATTCACCTGCCAGCCCCAAGGCTTGTCGGCATTCGCCTCCCGCCGTTGCTCCAGCGATGCCGCCAACTGCGCCGACACCCGAAAAGAAGAAAACTGCTTCATCTCAAATTCCCTTGTTGAACCGCGCAATCCCCTGTCCCTCCCGCACCGCTCCCGGCGAGCGAAGCGAAGCCAGTTCGAGGTGGTCGCGGAACCGGCTTTGCCGGGCCGCAGACCACGCCCCCTCGAGGGGGTTGGCGAAGCGACACGAAGTGCGCGAAGACTGGGGGGGAGCCATCAATACGGCATGACACTGAGGAAGATCCGCTGCAACCAACCCATCTGCTGCGCTTCGTCGATGTAGCCCTTGGCCGTGTATTCGATGCGCGCGTCGGCCACCTGGGTCGACAGCACGGTGTTGTTGCCCGTCACGGTGCGTGGATTGACCACGCCCGAGAAGCGGATGAACTCCGTGCCCTGGTTGATCCCCATCTGCTTCTCGCCGCTGACCAGCAGGTTGCCGTTGGGCAGCACGTCGGTCACGGTGACGGTGATCACGCCATTGAAGGTGTTCGCGGCGCTCGCACCGCCCTTGGCGTTGATGCCGGTCTTGCCCGACAGCTGCGCGTCCTGATCCTTGAGCAGCCCGCCGAGCAGCTTGGGGACCACCGAGAAGGCGGCCGCGGTGCTGGAATCGCGACTGGCGTTGGCGCCCGAGTTCTTGGTGGCGTTGATCTTCTCGCTGACCACGATCGTCAGGATGTCGCCCACGTTGCGCGGACGACGGTCCTCGAACAGCGCGATGCCGTGCCCGCCGCCCACATACAGCGAGCCGCCCGGATTGCGCACCCGCCCTTCGTTGAAAGGCTCCGCGCGCGCCGTCATCGGCTGATGCACCAGCGGCTCCTTCGGCACGAGCGCGCACCCGGAAAGCACCAGCGCGAGCGCCATGCCAGCCATGGCGCGTGGGGTGGGCAGCAGCCAGGTCATAGCTGTGCCAGGCGCTGCAGCATCTGGTCGGACGTCTGCACGGCCTTGCTGTTGATCTCGTAGGCGCGCTGCGTGGTGATCATGTTCACCAGCTCCTCGACCACGTTCACGTTCGACGCCTCGGTATAGCCCTGGCTCAGGATGCCGGCGCCGTCCAGCCCGGGGTTGACCAGGTTGGGCGGGCCGGAGGAGTCGGTCTCGGTGTAGAGGTTCTCGCCCTGGCTCTGCAGGCCGGCCGGGTTGAGGAAGGTGGCCAGCTGCAACTGACCGACCTGCACCGTCGCCGTGCTGCCCGCCTGCGTGACCGAGACGATGCCGTCGCGGCCGATGGTCAGGCTCGTGCTGTTCTGCGGAATGGTGATGGCCGGCTGGATCAGAAAGCCGCTGGCCGTGACCAATTGGCCTTCGCTGTCGGTCTGGAACGAGCCGTCGCGCGTGTACGAAGTGGTGCCGTCGGGCATCTGCACCTGGAAGAACCCGGCGCCGTTGATGGCCACGTCCTTCGGGTTGTCGGTCTTGGTCATGTTGCCCTGCGCATGCATGCGCTCGGTGGCAACGACGCGAACGCCGGTGCCCACCTGCAGGCCCGAGGGCAGACGCGTCTGGTCGGAGGTCTGCCCGCCGACCTGGCGCAGGTTCTGGTACATGAGGTCTTCGAACACCGCGCGGCTTTTCTTGAAGCCGGTGGTGCCGACGTTGGCGAGGTTGTTGGACACCACGTCCAGTTGCGTCTGCTGCGCTTCGAGGCCGGTCTTGGCCACGTAGAGGGAACGGATCATTGCTTAGGCTCCTGTTCGGAAATGAAAGTCGCCCGGCATCAGCCGTAGGCGAGCAGGCGGTTGGCCGATTGCGCGCCTTCGTCGGCGGTCTGGATCGACTTCATCTGCATCTCGAAGCTGCGGCCGCTGGCGATCATGGCGACCATGGCTTCGACGGAATTGACGTTGCTGCCCTCGACCACGCCCGACTTCACGGTCACGGTCGGATCGGCTTCGGCTGGCGGCACGCCCGCACGCATGCGGAACAGGCCGTCGTCGCCGCGCACCAGGTCGGCGTTGTCGGGGTTGACCAGCTTGAGCCTGCCGACCTGGGCGACGCCGGTCGTCGGATCGCCGGGGCCGCGCGCGGCGATGCCGCCATCGGCCGCCACGGTGACGGTGGAGCCCGGCGGAATGACCAGCGCGCCGCCATCGCCCACCACCGGGCGTCCGCCCATGGTGGTGACCTGGCCGTCGGGTCCGACCTGCAGGTTGCCCACGCGGGTATAGGCTTCGCCGCCGTCGGGCGTCTGCACGACGAGCCAGCCGTCACCGTCGACCGCGACGTCGAGCGCACGGCCGGTGTCGGTCAGCGGCCCGTGGCTGAAATCGGCGCCGGGCGTGGTGGCGACCACGAAGGCGCGCGTGGTCGGCTCCTCGCCCACCACGGGCACGGCGCGGAACGCATCGATCTGCGCGCGAAAGCCCGGTGTCGACGCGTTCGCCATGTTGTTGGCCACGGTGGCCTGCTGCTCCATGGCCTGCTTGGCGCCGCTCATGGCGACATACAGCATGCGGTCCATTGCTTGCTCCTTCGTGCGAAGTTGGAAATGCGCTCGGCAGGCCGCGTCAGCGGATGTTCATCAGGGTCTGCATGACCTGGTCCTGCGTCTTCACCGTCTGCGCATTGGCCTGGTAGTTGCGCTGCGCGACGATGAGGTTGACCAGCTCGGAGGTCAGGTCGACGTTGGAGGCTTCCAGCGCGCCGGAGGCGAGCGAACCCAGTCGCGTGCCTTCTCCGGGCGTGCCGGTCAGGGCCTGGCCCGAGGCCTGGGTCTCGGCCCACATGTTTTCGCCCTTGGGTTCCAGACCGTTGGGGTTGGCAAAGGATGACAGCACCACCTGGCCCAGCAGGCGCGTCTGTTCGTTCGAGAACTTGCCGGTGATGGTGCCGTCGGGGTTGATCGAGAAGGAGGTCAGCTCGCCCGAGGTGAAGCCGTCCTGGCTGAGCGCGCTCATGGTGTTGGCGCTGCCGAACTGCGTGGTGCCGCTCAGGTCCACCGTCACGTTCATGGCGGCCGATCCGTTCGGGAAGGTCATGGTCGGCAGCGTGATGGCGCCGCCGGCCGGTGCGGTGAGGTTGCCGTTGGCGTCGAAGGTCAGGCCCGACAGGGCGGCGCCGCCATTGAGCGCAGTGCCGTCGGCCGTGCCATAGGCGTCCCAGGTGCCGGCGCCGGTCTTGACGAAATACACCGCCACGTCGTGCGGGTTGCCCAGCGAGTCGTACACCGGGCCGATGGCGTTGGCGTAGTTGAAGGTGTCGGAGTCGGTCGCGTCGAACGGCGTCTTGGTGGGCGTCGTGCTGCGCGAGTCGAGGTTGAATTCAGCGTCGATCGACGTGGTGGCGTTGGGCGCCATGCCCGCGGTCGGGATCTGGATGGCGCTGGGCGTGCCGCCGCTGATGCCGCCGTTGGCGTTCACGCCGTAGCCGGTCAGGCGCAGGCCCGAGGAATTGACGAGGTAGCCGTCCTTGTCCTTGGTGAACTGGCCGTTGCGCGAGTACATGACCTCGCCCGTGCTGCTGGCCAGGCGGAAGAAGCCTTCGCCGTTGAGGATGGCCACGTCCAGCGGACGGCTGCTGGTCTGCGTCACGCCCTGGGTGAAGTTCTGCACCACGCCCGAGACCGAGGCGCCAAGGCCGATGCGCGAGCCGGCGTAAACGTCCTGGAAGGTGGCCGCCGCGGACTTAAAGCCCACGGTGCCCGAGTTGGCGATGTTGTTGCCGATGACGTCGAGGTTGGCGGCAGCGACGCTGAGCCCGCTGATGCCTTGGGAGAAGGCCATGTGTTTTTCCTTGGCTTGTTTGCGAGGGGTTGGATGGAATGCGCCGTCGAATCGGCTACAGGTACATGCGGACGTCCGACAGGCCGATGCTCTTGCCCGAGACCAGCTCCAGCGTCACGCCGCCGTCGGTTCCCTGCTTGACCGCCGCCACCTGGGCGAAGGTGAGCGCGGTGGCGCTGACGGCGCTGCTGCCGTTGGTGGCCGCGACGTTGAAGCTGTACTGGCCGGCCGGCACCGCCTGGCCCAGGTCGTCCTTGCCGTCCCAGGTGATGGCGTTGACGCCTTCGTTGAGCGTGCCGGCGTCGATGGTGCGGACGGTCTTGCCGCTGGCATCGACGATCTTGATCTGCACGTCCGACGCGGTCCCGGGCAACTGCACGGCAAAGGCCTGGGCCGCCGGCTCTTCGCCATCGGCGGTGGCCTGCGTGGTCAGCGTGCTGCCGGGCGATAGCACGTGGTAGCCGATGAGCGAGGCCGCCTGCAGCACCTGGTTGGAGCCCGTCTGGTTGACCAGCCCGGACAGCGTCTCGTTGAGCTTCTCGATGCCGCTCACGGTGCTCATCTGCGCCAGCTGCGAGGTGAGTTCCGCGTTTTCCATCGGATTGAGCGGGTCCTGGTTGTTCAGCTGCGTGACCAGCAGCTTGAGAAAGCGCTGCTCGTTGTCGCTGCTCGACACGCTGGTCGCGCTGGCAGCGGCGGACGCGGCATTGGCGCCGCTGATGGAAGAGGTGTCGGCGATGGCCATGACGTGTTCTTTTTGATTCGGGGGGGTTACTGGCCGACGGTGAGCGTCTTGAGCATCAGCGTCTTGGCGGTGTTGAGCACCTCGACGTTGGCCTGGTAGCTGCGCGAGGCGGAGATCATGTTGGTCATCTCCTCGACCACGTTCACGTTGGGCATGGCCACGTAGCCTTCGGCATTGGCCAGCGGGTTCTTCGGGTCGTAGAGCATCTTGGGTGGCGACGGGTCGTCCACCACGCGCGAGACCTGCACGCCGCCGATGTCCTGCTGCGCGCCGGGCGCGAGCTCGAAGACCACCTGCTTGGCGCGATAGGGCTGGCCGTCCGGGCCGGCCACGCTGTCGGCGTTGGCCAGGTTGCTGGCCGTGACGTTCATGCGCTGCGACTGCGCGGTCATGGCCGAGCCGGCCACGTTGAAGATGTTCATGGCGGGGCTGGAGATGGGCATGGCGTTGTGTTCCTCGCCTTACTGCTGAACCGCCGACAGGAGCGTCTTGATCTTGGCGCCGATGACGGTGAGGTTGGATTCGTAGCGCAGCGCGTTGTCCGCGAAGTTCACGCGCTCCACGTTCATGTCGACGGTGTTGCCGTCGATGCTCGACTGGGTCGGCACGCGGTAGAGCAGTTCCTCGTCGGACATCGCCGATGCCGCGCCGCCGAGATGGCGCGACGAGGTGGTCGCCATGTCCAGCGACTGGGCACTGCGCCCTTCTTCCACCACGCGGCCGAGCGTGCTGGCGAAATCGAAGTCGCGCGCCTTGTAGTTGGGGGTATCGGCGTTGGCAATGTTGGCTGCCAGCACCTCCTGTCGCCGGGCCCGCAGGTTCAGGGCCTCGCTGTTGAAGCGCAGCGCCGCATCCAGCTTGTCGATCATCGGTTCCATCCTTCATGCAGTGCCGGCGCCATGCAGTTGCAGGAGGCGCAGGCCGGTCAAGATGGAAAGCAAGTCTATGCACGAGTGCCGCGGGCAATGGGCCGAACAACAGCGGTTTTCGGCTGCAGTTCCAGGCTTCGGCGCGAGGGTTGGCTTCCTAGAATTTCCGGCAGACGCAAACCGGATGAACAAGATGCAACGAGATGACTTCGACGGCGACTGGGTTCGCCGCGACTGGTGCTGGATGCGCGCCCTGCGCGATTCGCTGCCGGTGTGGATCGTCAGCCTGGGCGTGCTGGCCTGGGCCCTGCCGGGCCGCGCCACGGCCTTGCCCGAGGCGGCCCGCGCCGCCGTCGAGCGGCTGGTGCAGGCGCAGACCGCCGGCCTGCCGGGCAAGGCGAGCGTCAGCTACCGCACCGGCGCCAACCTGCCCGACTGCGCGAGCGACTTCGAAGCCTTCATGCCCACCGGCCAGACGCCGTGGGGGCGGGTGTCGATCGGCCTGCGCTGCCGCGACGCCCAGCCATGGACGCGCTACGTGGCCGCCAACGTGGTCATCCAGGGCACCTATTACGTCGCCGCCCGCGCCATGTCGGCCGGCGAGGCCCTGCTGCCGGGTGACTATGTCAAGCGCACCGGCGACCTGAGCGCCCTGCCCCGCTCGATCGTCACCGATACGGCCGACCTGGAGGGCGTGACGGTTTCCCAGCGCATTGCCGCCGGCGCACCGCTGCGCAAGGATCTGATGCGCGGCGTGGTCGTGATCCAGCAGGGCCAGACGGTCCAGGTGGTGGCCCAGGGCGCCGGCTTTGCCATCAGCACCGAAGGCAAGGCCATGACCCAGGCCGAGGCGGGCGAAGCCGTGCGCGCCCGTACCCGCGACGGCCGCCTGGTGACCGGCGTGGCCGACGCCGATGGCCGGATCCATCTGGCACAGTGAATGCATCGCGCAGGGGCCAAAACCCGCCATGCCGGCTCCGGCTGGCCCCTTGTGCAGATGTGGCCTAAAGTTTTGACCTGGTGTGCCGATAAAGAGGGCAGCCCATTTGAGGAACCATCGTGAAGATCGACCCAACCGCGCCCTCGGCCTCGTCGGCCACCCGCCCTGCCAAGCAGGGCTCTGCCGCTGCCGCGGCAGCCGCCGATGCCGCGGGCCGCACCAAGGACAGCACCGTGCAGATCTCGGCCCAGGTCCATGCCATGCCCGCCGGCGCCACGGGCGGTGAATTCGACGCCGCCCGCGTCGCCGCGATCCGCGAGGACATCCGCGCCGGTCGCTATCAGGTCAACCCCGAACGCATCGCCAGCGGCCTGCTCGACAGCGTTCGCAGCCTGCTCGGCCCCGATCAGGAGAAGAAGGAATGAACGCGAACGCTTTCCTGGCCTGCCTGCAGGCCCAGCAAGCCTGTGTCGCCGCGCTGCGCGACCTGCTGGCGCAGGAGCAGGACGCGATGGCCGGCCGGCGCTTCACGGAGCTGCAGGCCATCGGCCTGCGCAAGGAAGCCCTGCTGGAGCAGCTTGGCGGCCTGGAGCGCGAGCGCGAGACCACCCAGAGAGCCGCCGGATTTTCCCCGGGACGTGCGGGCGCGGACGCCGTTGCCATCTTCTTCGGCCAGGCGACCCACCAGGCGTGGTGCGAACTGCTGGCCGCCGCCGCGCTGGCCCGCTCGGAAAACCTGCAGGCCGGCAGCGCCGTGTGGGCGCACCTCGATTTCACCCAGCGCGCGCTGAACTTCCTGCAGGCCAGCGCCCAACTCTTCTACGGACCCGACGGCGCAAGGCGCTCCACGGCCACCGGCATGGGCACGAGGCTGGCCGCGGGCTAGCCGGGCCCGAACCGCCGCACGTTCTTCTTCAATGGAACTCACTGCACACCTCGCCGCGCGCGGCGCCCCCCCTGGCGCCAGTGGCGCTGCCGCCACCGCGGCGGCCGACAAGCCCGGACTGCTGGACGGCCTGATCGCGCGCCGAACCGAACTGGCCGACGAAGTGAACCGGGCCGAGGCCCAGCTGCGCCGCCACTACGAAATGCTGCGCAACCTGGACCAGTTGATCCGCTTCGAGGATCCGGAAATCAAGCTGCCGCCCGTGCGCGGCGGCCTGGCGGTCGCGGCCAAGTCCAAGATCGCCTCGACCCTGGTGCGCGGCGACGTGAGCCAACTGGCGCTGGACGCGCTGTACGAGGCCGCCGGGCAGGTGCTGACCTCGCGCCAGGTCACCGACTACATCATGAATCGCCGCGACCTGACCTTTGCCTCCAAGCACGACCAGCACAACTTCGCCTCCAGCGTCACGATGGCCCTGACGCGCCACGCCCGCCGCGGCCTGATCGAGCAGGTCGAAACCGGCTCGCCGCGCGAACGCCACTGGCGCTGCCTGCCGGCCAGCTGAAGCAGCCGCTCGGTCAGGCGGCGTGGTCGGTCGAAGCGCAGACCGCGATGCCTTCGTGCTGCCTCAGGTAGCGCTTGGCCACGACAGCGCCATCGAAGGTGGCGAATGCGCGGCAGAAGTCGTCGAAGAAGCGTGCCACTTCTTCATGAGCCAGTGCGTGCAATCCAGGTGGGCTCATGGATGGCTCGGGAGTGATTCACTGCGCGAAGAAGCTCGTGCACCACTGCTGCTCGCAAGGCACGCCGTCGTGATTCCCGTCCATCTTGGTATCCGGGCAGTTCTTCAGAAAGTATTTGGCTTCGGCGCACGAAGTCATCTGCGAGCAATACGTTCGGCCATCGCATCGGAACGACGACGTGGTTGGAAGTGCTGATGCTTGGATCGAGTCGCCAGCCAGCGCCTCCGCCACTGCGCGGGGATGGTTGACTTCCCACATCCGCCATCCCACGAACCCCGCGACGCAGACCAGCGCCAGGACGATCAGCGCCAGGAGAGGAGCCCGGCTGCTGCCCGGCGCCTCATGAACGGGTCGGCCCGCTGACGAGCGTGAAGCGGGCGCCCCGATGGCTTGTCGATAGACGCGGACCGCCTGAGGCTTTCCGTCGCGGCCCACGCCCAACTCGTAAATGAGCGTTTCGCCTTCCGTCGGTCTGGAACCGTCGCGCGGAAACGCGCTGATGTGAACGAACAGTTCGCGCCCGCCGTCGCGCGGGGCAATGAAGCCGAATCCGCGGTCGTCGTGCCAGGTCCGCAGCTTGCCGCTGTGCGCCATGCTCGCCCGGCGCGTCAGCCCGCCCGCTTGGTGCGGATCGCCTTCGACGCGCGCGAGTTCGGCTCGCGGCCCAGTGCGTCGCTGATGTAGACGCCGGCGTCGATCAGCTTGTCGAGGTCGATGCCGGTCTCGATGCCCATGCCGTGGAGCATGTAGACGACGTCTTCGGTGGCGACATTGCCGGTCGCGCCCTTGGCATAGGGGCAGCCACCCAAGCCGGCGGCGGAGGTGTCGAACTGCCACACGCCCATCTCCAGGCTGGCCAGCGTGTTGCCCAGCGCCTGGCCGTAGGTGTCGTGGAAGTGGCCGGAAACATCGTCGATGGCGTAGTGCGCCAGCGTGGCTTCCATGGCGCGCTGCACCTTGACCGGCGTGCCCACGCCGATGGTGTCGGCCACGCCGATGTGCTGCACGCCGATGTCCTTCATCAGCCGGGCCAGGCGGCCCACCGCCTCGGGCGCGATCTCGCCTTCGTACGGACAGCCCACGGTGCAGGACATGGCGCCGCGCACATGGATGCCCTTGTCACGCGCCGCCGCCACCACCGGCGCGAAGCGCTCGATGCTCTCGGCGATGGAGCAGTTGATGTTCTTCTGGCTGAAAGCCTCGCTGGCGGCGCCGAAGACCACGATCTCGTCGGGCCACTCTTCGCGCGGCGCCGAGATGGCCGCCTCGAAACCCTTCATGTTCGGGATGAGCACCGAGTAGCGCACGCCCGGCTTGCGCTGGATGCCGTGCATCACCTGCGCGTTGTCGCCCATCTGCGGCACCCACTTGGGGCTGACGAAGCTGGTGACCTCGATCTCGGTCAGGCCGGCATCCTGCAGGCGGTGCACCAGGCCGATCTTGGTTTCGGCCGAGACGGGCAGCTTTTCGTTCTGGAGGCCGTCGCGCGGACCGACGTCGACGAGCTTGACCTTGGCGGGGAGTTTCATGGTGGTGTCTCTGGATGGATGTCGGATTGTCCTGCGATGGCGCTGCCGGCGGGCACTCAGTAGCCCTTGTCCCTGTCGACGACGCCGCTGATCGGCTGGCCCTGGGCCAGCGCGCGGATCTTGCCGGCGATCTGCGCCACCGATTCATCGCGCAGGGTGCGGGCCGAGGCGTGCGGCGTGACGGTGATTTTCGGATGGCGCCAGAAGGGATGGTCGGCGGGCAGCGGCTCGGTCTGGAACACGTCCAGTGTCGCGCCGGCCAGTTTGCCGGCGTCCAGCAGCGGGACGAGGTGTTCCTCGACCAGATGCCCGCCGCGCGCGATGCTGATGAGGTAGCCGCCGGGCAGCAGCCGGCCGAGCGTGTCGCGGTTGAGGATGCCGCGCGTCTCGTGCGTCAGCGGAAGCAGGTTGACGAGCACTCGTGTGGAAGCCAGGAACTCGTCGAACTGCGACTCGCCCGCGAAGGTGCGCACGCCGTCGAGTTGCCTGGGCGAGCGGCTCCAGCCCAGCACGGGGAACTCGAAGTGGGCCACGGCCCGGGCCACGCGTTCACCGAGCACGCCCAGCCCCATCACGCCCACCGGAAAGTCGCGCCGCTGCCGCGGCTTGCGAAAGCTCCAGCGGCCTTCGCGCGCCTCGGCCTCGTAGACGTCGAATTCACGGAAGTGGCGGATCAGCGTGTGGCAGACGTACTCGGCCATCTGGACCGACATGCCCGCGTCGTCCAGCCGCACGATCTTGGTCGTGGGCGGCACCCGCAGCTTGAGCAGCGCATCGACACCGGCGCCGATGTTGAACAAGCCCTTGAGCTGCGGCTGCTCGTCCAGCAGTTGCTGCGGCGGCACCCACACCACGGCATGGTCGGCCGGTGCGGCGCCGCTTTGCCAGACTTCGATCTCGGCGTCGGGCAGTTCGGCCTGGAGGCCCGCGATCCAGGCGTCGGGACGGTTGTCGGTCAGGGAGACGATGATGCGCATCGGGCGATCTTAGAACGACGCCGGCCCGGGCGAGGCGCAAGCTGGGCGGCACCGTCGCATGGTGCCGCTGGCCTCACTGGGCGCGCATGCCCGCAGCCTCGATGATCGGCTCCCACTTCTTGCGTTCGTCGCGAGCAAAGGCGGCCAGGTCTTCCGGCGTACCGCCGGCCACTTCGTGGCCCAGTTCGAGCAGCCGCTTCTGGGCTTCCGGACGCGCCAGGATCTTCGCGACCTCCGCATTGAGCTTGCGGACGATGGCCTGCGGCGTGCCATGCGGTGCGTAGAGGCCGTTGTAGGCAACCACCTGGAAGCCCTTCATGCCGGTCGCGGAGACCGGATCGACGCCGGGCAGCAATGCCGAGGCGCCTTCCGAAGTGACGGCCAGCGCCTTCATCTTGCCGCTGGCGATGAAGGGCCGCGCCGCGCTCGCGGTGTCCACCCCGACCGTGACCTGTCCGCCCATGAGGTCGGTCGTGAAGGTGCCGGAGCCCTTGTACGGAACCTCCTGGAACTTGGTGCCGGACTGCTTCTGCAACAGTTCCACGACCAGCCGGGCGGTCGTGCTCGGCAAGCCGACGCTCACGGCACCCGGCTTGGCCTTGGCCTCGGCCAGCAGGTCGGCGAGCGACTTGTAGCTGGTGCTGGTGTTGGCCACCACCACCATCGGGAAGGTGCTGACCAGCGCCACCGGCTCGAAGTCCTTGACCGGGTCGAACGGGATCGATGGGTAGAGGAATTGGTTGAGCACATGGGTGCCGTTGGTGCCCATGAGCAGCGTGTAGCCGTCGGGCGCTGCGCGCGCCACATCGGCCGCGCCGATGCTGCCGCCGGCGCCTGCCTTGTTGTCCACCACGATCGCCTGCCCGAGCGCCCTGCCGAGCTGCTCGGCCAGGAAGCGCGTCGCCACGTCGGTGCCCTGCCCCGCCTGATAGGGCACCACGATGCGTATGGGCTTGTGGGGATAGTCCTGCTGCGCCTGGGCGGGCAGGCCGGCGAAGAGTGCAAGAGAAAGGAAGAACCCGAGTACCGATTTCATGACTTGTCTCCTAGTTGTAGATGCAGATGACCTGCACTGATTCAATCTGTCGCACAGCCCAATGGCGCTGCCTTTTCCGTCGCGCATGCCGGCCCCGTGGGAGGATCAAGTCCCGCCTCTTGCAGGATGCGCTGCGCGTGCTGTCCGAACCGTGGCGGGTGTGCCCCGGGCCGGCCAGGCGTTCTCGAAAGCCGCACCGGAATACCGATGCCGCGATAGGCGCCGCTTTCCACCGTCATGCCGCGGTGCGTGGCGTGCGGCTGCGAGAACGCCTCGGGCACCGAATGCACCGGCCCCGCCGGCACGCCGCCCTGCATCAGCCGCGCACAGACATCGGCGCGGCTCCAGTCGGACAGGGCCGCCTCGATCTCCTGGCGCAGCGCATCGCGATGGCGCAGGCGCTGCGCGTTGTTGGCGAAGCGTGCGTCGGTCGCGAGCGCGGGCAGGCTCATCAAGCCGCAGAACTTCTCGAACTGCCGGTCGTTGACGATGCCCAGGAAGACCAGGCCGTCGCGGCACTGGAATTTGTCGTAGGGCGCGATGTTCGGATGCGCACTGCCGAGCAACTGAGGCGCCTGCCCCGAATACATCCAGTTGGCCGCATGAGGCACCAGCAGGCTCAACGCGGTGTCGAACAGCGTGGCCTCCACGCGCTGCCCCAGCCCCGATCGTTGCCGCTCGTGCAGCGCAAGCAGGATGCCGGTCAGTGCGGTATAGCCAGTCACGTGATCGACGATCGGCACGCCGATGCGCGTCGGGCCCGAATCATCGTCACCGTTGACGCTCATCAGGCCGCACATGGCCTGCAGAACGGCGTCGTAGCCAGGCAGGCCACCCAGCGGTCCGTCGCCCCCGAAGCCCGACACGGCGCAGTAGATCAGCCGCGGAAAGCGGGGACGCAGTTCGTCCTCGTAGTCCAGGCCCCAGCGCTGCATCGTTCCGGGAATGAAGTTCTCGATCAGGATGTCGGCATCGCCGAGCAGCGCCAGCAAGGTCTCTCGGCCTTCCGGCTGCGACAGGTCCAGGCTCATGGCCTGCTTGCCGCGGTTGACCGCGGTGAAGTAGGCCGCATCTCCGTCATCGTTGAACGGCGGCCCGAGGGTTCGCGTTTCGTCGCCGCGCGGCGGCTCGATCTTCACCACCTGCGCGCCGTGGTCCGACAGCATCTGCGTGCACAGAGGGCCGGCCAGGACGCGCGAGAGGTCGAGCACGCGCAGTCCGGCCAATGCCCCGTGGCCCGAGGCACTTCGCTTCGAGGTGTCTGCCATAGCCTTCTCGAGAGAGCACACGGCGAGCTTCGCTTGCAGGCCCGACCGTGCGTACTGACATCCGGAGCCGGGCCCCGAAGGGCCAGGCCGCTCAGCCGCGCGAAGGCAGCTCGACCACGCCCGAGCCGATCACCGACAGCTCGTCGTCCTGGTTGTGGGCTTCCTGCGAGATCTCCACCAGATGCCTGCCGTCCTCGACGAACTTGCGCGTGACGTGGCCCTTGATGAAGAGCATGTCCCCCTCGGGGTTGTGGCGGCGGATCTTGCAATGCGCCTTGCGCAGGAAGCCATCGTCGCCCATCCAGTTGGTCAGGTGGTGCGTGAGCCACGAGGTGCGCTCCGGACCGTAGTCGTACGCGCCGGGCGCGCCCACTTCGAGCGCGAAGTCTTCCTCCCAGTGCACGCGCTCGGGCACGTCCGGAATGCCGAAGCGGTTGGTGATGCCCACGCCGGGATGCGCGTCGATCAGCTTCCAGGCCAGCTTGTTGGCGCGGATGTACAGGCCGCCCCAGCCCTGTGCGTAGGCGATGAAGCCGGTGACCGTCATCGGCCCCTTGAACATGACGGGCAGCGATTCGCCTTCCTTCACGTCTTCCCAGTAGCGGGTGTTGCTGCCGCGGATCTCTTCCTGGGCATACAGCTTGTAGGCGGCCTGGATTTCCTCGGTCGAATACTTGCGCGGCTCGCGCTCGCGCACTTCCTTGTACTTGCTGCCCTGTTCGCGCGCATGGTCCCGCTCGGTGCGGAAGCACCAGCTGTCGCACTCGGCCACCTTGTCGCCGCTCTGGTTGAAGAAGTCGACGTGGTAGATCTGCTGGACTGCGCGGCCCGCGAACCGGGTCTGGTGCTCGATCAGGTCCTTGAGGTGGGCTTCGGTGCGGATGGTGTCGTTGCGCTGCACCGGCTTGTGCCAGGTCCAGTCCGCGCCCGACCACATGGCATGCACGCCCGGCAGGCCGCCGACGTAGCCCGACACGATGCGGCTGGTCGAGAAGAGAAAGCTCGGCAGCGCAATGATGCCGCCGTACTTGGTCTTGGCGGCGTAGTCGGGGTCGCACCACAGAGGGTTGTCGTCGCCGATGCCGTGCGCGTAGTGGCGGATGTTGTCGCGCGTCGCCTCGTAGCACCAGGGTTCGGCGGTGGCGCCGATCTTCAGGCCGATGCGTTGGCGAAGCTCATCCAGCCCTTCGTCGGTGATCTTGGGAAAGCTTCTTTCGATTTTGGTGGACATGCTGTCTCCTGGTGGTGGTCGATGCAGATGGAGGGGGGTGGATCAGGCGGCGACGGCCAGCGCGGCGGCTTCCTGCTCGCGCAGCTTCTTGCGATGGATCTTTCCGGCAGGCGTCTTGGGCAGTTCGGCAACGAAGGCCACCTGGCGCGGGTATTCGTGCTGGCTGAGGCGCGAACGAACGGCGTCCTGGATTTCCTGCGCGAACTGATCGCCGCCCGGGCGGTCGGAGACGACGAAGGCCTTGACGACGAGCCCGCGCAGCGCGTCGGGCACGCCGATGGCGGCGGCTTCCTTGACGTCCGGATGCTTGAGGATGGCGTCTTCCACCTCGACCGCGCCGATGGTCCAGCCGGCCGAGATGATCACGTCGTCGGCTCGCCCGCCGTGCCAGAAATAGCCGTCGGCATCGATGCGGCCCAGGTCCTTGGTGGCGACCCATTCGCCGCGCCGCCACAGCTTCAGCTCGCCGGTGACGCCCGGTGCGCAAGGCGCGCCATTCGCGTCCTGGACCTCGACGCGCAGGCCGGGAACCGGCTTGCCCAGCGAACCTGACTTGACCGGGAAGTCCGGTGCGCCGGGATAGGAAACCAGGCACACGCCGATCTCGGTCGTGCCGTACATGCTGCAGGCCTTGTGCCCGAAGGTCGCTTCGATGAAGCCAGCCGTCTCGCTGTCGATCGGCTCGCCGGTGAAGGACAGCTTGTCGAGGCCATAGCGGTGCTTCTGCGCCGCACCGGAGTTGCGCATCATCCGGTAGTGGGTGGCGGCCGCCGACAGGTTGTTGAAGCGATGCGCCTCCAGCGCCTGCAGCAGGCGTTCGCCGCTGAACTTGCCGGCATAGGCGCCGACCGTGACGCCCATGGCCAAAGGCGCCAGCGTGCCGTGCCAGAGGCCGTGTCCCCATGCGGGCGACGACGGGCACATGAACCGATCGCCCGGCCGCACACCGGTGCCGTACAGCGCCGCCAGCATCAACGTGACGATGGCGCGGTGCGTGTGCTTGACGGCGTCGGGCAGCTCCCGGGTGGTGCCCGAGGTGTATTGGAAGATGGCCAGGTCGTCGGCCTTGGTGTCCACTTCGAAGGTCGACGGGTACTTTTGGAGCCCGGCCAGGAAGGCTTCGTTGGCGACGACGAGCTTCAGGTCTTCCGAAGCCGGCACCACGCCCGCCTTTTCCTCGTTGGTCACCATCATGCGGGGCTTGCAGTCCTGAACGCGAAGGCGAATTCCGTCTGGCCCGAACAGTGTGAACAAAGGCACCGCGATCGCGCCCATCTTGATCGCGCCGAAGATCGCGACGTAGAAGGCCAGCGACGGCTCGAGCATCACGGCCACGCGATCGCCCGGGCGGATGCCTTCGTCCTTGAGAAAGTTGGCAAACCTGGCCGAGCCTTCGGAGATCTGGCGGAAGGTCAGCGATTCGTCCTGCCCGTTGGCGCGCACCAGGACGACGGCTTCGCGCTCGCCATCCACATGCCGGTCGATGCATTCATGCGCGATGTTCATCTTGCGTGCATCGCCGTCGAAGAGCTCCCAGAGCTTCTCGGAACTGCAGTACGCCTGCGCATCGGCGTAGCGGGTGTATTCGGTCAACCGGGTCATCGCCTTGTCTCTCATGTCGTTGCTCGATGAAACGTACTTTGCGCGCCGCGGCCACAATTGTCAATAGCGTCTATGAATTGTATATAGACAATTATGACAAGGGATGAAGTGAAGGCAGATGGCTCTGGGCATCGGTTCGTGGAATGGCTCAAAGCTCGTATGCTTGGCGCGTTACATGGAGTCCGCGTTGCCTGCTTCTTCCTCGACCAAGACTGCTGCCCAGCCGCCCGCGCGCCGTATTCGAGAGGTGCCCGCCGTTTCGCGCGCGCTGGCCATCCTGCGACTGCTCGCCGCACGCGGCGAACCGCTGACGCTCAAGGCCATCGCCGACGAACTCGAACTGGTGACCAGCACCTGCCTGCACATCCTGCGTGTGCTGGTCGACGAAGGCATGGTCAAGGTGGAGCCCTCCACCAAGCGCTACAGCCTCGATGTGGGCGTGTTGGCACTGGCGCGCAGCGTGGTCGAGGCCAACCCCTTCCCGGCTCGCGTGCAAGCCGCGCTCGACAGGCTGTCCGAGGCATGGAACGTGACGACCATCGGGGTCAAGGCCTCCGGCCTCGACGACCTGGTGGTGCTGGCTCTGGCGCGCTCACGCGGGCCGTTCCAGCTGTATGTGGAAGTGGGCAGCCGCGTGCCTCCGCTGACCAGCGCCACCGGACGATTGGTCGCGGCCTATGCGGCGCTTTCCGACGCCGAACTGGCCCGGCGCTTCAAGGGCCTGGTCTGGGAAAACGCACCCGACTTCGAAGCATGGAAGAAGGAGGTGCGTGCGGTCGAGCGCAAGGGCTACGCGATCGATCGCGGCAACTACATCAGCGGCGTCACGGTCATCGCGGCGCCGATCGTCGATGCACAGCGGCGCCTGACGCACGCGCTGGTCGCGCTCGCGGTAACGGACCAGCTCAGCGGCTCGCGCGCGCAAGCTGTGGCAGCCGACCTGATCCGCGAAGCCCAGGCCCTGAGCTGAACACCTCGCAACCAAGCACTGCAACCCAAGATGCAACCAGGACATCAAACGCGCGAATCGCTGAGCGAAGCGGGATGGCGCGAACGAACGCTTTCAGGCTTTGCCGACCGCATGGGTCCGCTTTGGACGCGAAAGGAAGAGGACGGTTGGGCCTACGGCATCCTGGCGGGCGCCGAACATCTCAATCCGGCGGGCTTCGTTCACGGCGGCGTGCTGTGCGCCCTGTTCGATCACATGATCAGCGCCGTGGCCTGGGAGGCCGCAGGCCGTCAACCGTGCGTGACGGTACAACTCGGCACGCAGTTTCTTGCCGCTGCGCGCGAAGGCCAGTTTCTGGAAGCCCGTGGGCGCGTGACACGCCTCGCGTCGACGCTGGTCTTTGCCGAGGGTGCGATCGCGACCGGCGAGGTCGAAGTCCTGCGCGGCACCAGCGTGCAGAAGATCATGCCCCGGCCCGCCGCCTAGACGACCGGGGCCAGAGCGTCAGGCAGCCACCGCCAGCCGCAGCAACTCCGCCCCTTCCGTCACCTGGTCTCCAGGGACGAACAACAGCTCTTCCACCTTGCCGTCCGCCGGCGCGGCAATGGTGTGCTCCATCTTCATCGCTTCCATGACGGCCAGCGGCTGGCCGCGCTTGACGCTGTCGCCCGCCTTCACCGCGAAGGACACCACCTTGCCCGGCATCGGCGCTGTCAGGCGTCCGCCTTCGGCCTGGGTATCGCCGGCGTGGGCCAGTTGGTCGACGGTGGCGATGCGCGTCGCGCCCTGCGGACCGAACACGTGCGCGACATCGCCGTGGCGGTAGACACGCAGCGTGTGCCGGCGGCCGTTGAACGCGACCTCGGCCTCGCCGTCGGGCAACCGGCCGATGACCAGCGGGCCGGCCACGTCGCCCACCTTGAGTTCCAGCGCGCTCCCGTTCAGATAGCGCAGTTCGGCACCGTGCGTCTCGCCGCGGAATTCAAAGCTGAAGGGGCGCACCGAGGTGCCCAGCGCACGCCAGCCATCGCGCCGGTCGAACGGATCGGCGCTTGCGGCCTGGGCCTCGTCGAGCAGCGTGTCGGCCACGGATGCAGCGGCCGCCAAGGGCAAGCCCAGCGGCTCCTGGTCGAACAGCACGGCGCGCTCGCGCTCGATGAGCGCCGTGTCGAGCCGCGCCTTGGCGAACGATTCGCTCGCCAGCACTCGGCGCAGGAACTGCACGTTGGTCGAAAGGCCCACGATGTGCGTCTGCGCCAGCGCCGCGTCGAGTCGCGCCAGCGCTTCGGCACGATTGGCGCCGTGCACGATCAGCTTGGCGATCATCGAGTCGTAGAAGGGCGAGATCTCGCCGCCCTCACGCACGCCGTCGTCGATGCGGACCCGGCTGCGTTGAAAGCTCGTGTGCTGCGCAGGCTTGCGATAGACATGCAGCGTGCCGGTGGCGGGCAGGAAGCCGTTGTCCGGGTTCTCGGCGCAGATGCGCGCCTCGATCGCATGGCCGTGGATCTGCAGGTCTTCCTGGCGCGCGGGCAGCGGCTCGCCAGCGGCCACGCGCAATTGCCACTCCACCAGGTCGAGCCCGGTGATGGCTTCGGTGACGGGATGCTCCACCTGCAGACGGGTGTTCATCTCCATGAAATAGAACTTCATGGCCTCGGGCTCGTCGTAGCCGCCGGTCTGCTCGACGATGAACTCCACAGTGCCTGCGCCGACGTAGTTCACGGCGCGTGCGGCGTTCACGGCCGCTTCGCCCATCTGCTTGCGCATGGCCTCGGTCATGCCGGGCGCGGGCGCTTCTTCCAGAACCTTCTGGTGGCGTCGCTGCACCGAGCAGTCGCGCTCGAACAGGTAGACGCATTGACCGTGCATGTCTCCGAACACCTGGATCTCGATGTGACGCGGACGCTGCACGTACTTCTCGATCAGCACCGCATCGCTGCCGAAGCTGTTGATGGCCTCGCGCTGGCACGAGGCGAGCGCCGCGGCAAAGTCCTCGGCTTTCTCGACGATGCGCATGCCCTTGCCGCCGCCGCCCGCGCTGGCCTTGATGAGCACCGGATAGCCGATGCGGTCGGCCTCGCGCTGCAGCAGTTCGCCGCCCTGCTCGGCGCCGTGGTAGCCGGGCACCAGCGGCACGCCGGCCTTTTCCATCAGGCGCTTCGATTCCGCCTTGAGGCCCATCGCCAGGATGGCCTCGGCCGGCGGGCCGATGAAGACCAGGCCGGCAGCCGCGCAGGCCTTGGCGAAATCCTCGTTCTCGGAAAGGAAGCCGTAGCCGGGGTGAATGGCCTGGGCCCCGGTGGCCTTCGCGGCCTCGATGATCTTCTCCCAGCGCAGGTAGCTGTCCTTGGGGGCGCTGCCGCCGAGGTAGACGGCCTCGTCGCAGGCGCGCACGTGGTTGGCATGCGCGTCGGCGTCCGAATACACGGCCACCGTCTGGATGGCCATGCGGCGCGCCGTGGCGGCCACGCGGCAGGCGATCTCGCCCCGGTTCGCAATGAGGATCTTCTTGAACATATGAGTCAATCTCCGTCGGGAGTCGTTCTTCGAGAGGTGAAAGCGGGCGTCACGCCCGGGTCGGGGCGGCCGCTGAAGATGCGCGCCATGCGTGTGAACAGCGCACGCAGAAAGCGCCAGCTCTTGCGGATGAGCCAAATGCTGAGCACCAGCAGCGCCAGCAGCACCACGCCGAAGAGCAGCGGGTGCGCCACCGCCAGCCAGAGCCCGGCGGGCACGGCCGTGTCCTCGACCAGCGAGGCACCGATGTTGCTGAAGGGCTCGGGCGATGTGTTGATGGCCGCACGCGTGGTGGCCTTGGCCGCGTGCGATGTGGCCGCCAGCCCGCCGCCGATGATGGCCGCCGCGACCGCAGTGGCCGCATGGTCGGCGCCGAACACGCCGGCCGCCAGTGCCGCACCGGCAGGCACGCGAATGACCGTGTGCACCACGTCCCACAGCGAATCCAGGCCGGGGATCTTGTCGGCGAAGAACTCGACGAACAGCATGAAGCCGCTGGCCGCCAGCACCACCGGGTTGGCCAGCAGGTGCAGGCCCTGCGGCAGCGCAATCCAGCCCAGGTAGCCGGCCAGCCCGGTGAGGAACACCACCAGGTACAGGCGCACGCCGCTGGCCCAGCCCAGCGCGGCGGCCAGGGCCAGAAGCTGGGGCGTGTCGAGTGCGGCGAGCGTGTCCATGCCGATCAGTCGGGCTTGCTCAGAGCAGCCAGCTCGGCTTGCGCTTTTCGAGGAAGGAGCGCACGCCTTCGCGGCCTTCTTCGCTGGCGCGGATGTCGGCAATGCCCTTGACGGTGCGGGCCACCAGCGCATCGTCGATGTCGCGACCGGCCACGTCTTCGATCAATTGCTTGCAGGCACGCACGGCGGCGGGACCGGCATTGCACAGCGACTTGACGATCTCTTCGAGCTTGGCGTCCAGCGCGTCGGCTGCGACGACCTCATGCACGAGGCCGATGCGCATCGCCTCGGCCGCCGAAAAACGCTCGGCGGTGAGGAAGTAGCGCTGCGCCGCCCGCGCGCCCATGGCACGGATCACGTACGGGCTGATGGTGGCGGGAATGAGGCCGATGCGCACCTCGCTCAGGCAGAAGTTGGCGTTGTCCGACGCGATGGCGATGTCGCAGGCGGCCACCAGGCCCATGCCGCCGGCATACACGTCGCCCTGGATGCGGGCGACCACCGGCATGGGCAGTTCGTGGATGGTCTGCAGCATGGCTGCGAGGCGCGCCGCGTCCTGCGTGTTCTGCTCGTGCGTGAAGTCGGCGGCACGGCGCATCCAGTTGAGATTGGCGCCGGCGCAGAAGGCCGGGCCACGTGCGCCCAGCACCACCGCACGAACATCGTCGCGGGCGCCGACCTGGGCAAAGGCCTGGCCCAGCTCGCCGATCACCTCGTCGTCGAAGGCATTGCGAAGATCGGGCCGGTTGAGCCAGATGCGGGCGACCGGGCCGTCGGCCTCGACCTGAAGGGCGTTGAAGTTCGTGCTCATGAGTTGCTGCGTGCCTCCTGCTGTAGCTGGTAGACCCAGTCCAGCTCGGGCCCCGGAAGGCCCATGGACGTGAGCGCGGCCGAGATCTGGCCGCGATGGTGGGTCGCGTGGTTGAACACATGGCCGAGCGCCGGCGCGAATGGAATGCGCACCGTCTCGCCGTTGTTGCGGGTGTAGCTCAGGTCGCCGTCGAGCCGGCCGGCGTCGGATTCGGACAGACCCTCCAGCCATGCCGGCCAGCGCTGCACCGCCTTGCGCAGCGCCGCCACCAGCGGATCGCGCTCGTGAAAGAGCTCGGTGTCGAGCGCCATGCGCGGCGAAACGCCCTGCGCGAAGCGCGCATGCCAGATGTTGTCGGTCACCAGCAGGTGGTTGACCGTGCGATGTACCGATCCGAAGAACAGCCCGCAGTCGCGATGCCATTGCTCATCGCCCAGGTGCTGCAGGCTCTTGTCGAGCAGCACCTGCGTCGCCCACACGTGGTAGCGGGCAAGACGGAGAAAGTAGGCGGTGAGCGTCATGTCGATGGCCTGCTTGCGATTTTCCGAGAACACCGCGGAACCGGCTCGGCCGGGCCGCAGGTGTTGCCCCCTCGAAGGGGGTTGGCGTAGCGACACGAAGTGCGCGAAGACTGGGGGTGAACCATGGCTACATGCGGAACACGCCGAACCTGGCGTCCGGCACCGGCGCATGACGCGTGGCCGCCAGGCCCAATGCCAGCACGCGGCGCGTGTCTGCCGGATCGATGATGCCGTCGTCCCACAAGCGCGCGCTGGCGTAGTAAGGATGACCCTGCACCTCGTATTGGTCGCGAATGGGCTTCTTGAAGGCTTCTTCCTCGTCGGCGCTCCATTGGCCGCCCTTGGCCTCGATGCCGTCGCGCTTGACGGTCGCCAGGACGCTGGCGGCCTGCTCTCCACCCATCACGCTGATGCGCGCGTTGGGCCACATCCACAGGAAGCGTGGCGAATAGGCACGGCCGCACATGCCGTAGTTGCCGGCGCCGAAGCTGCCGCCAATGATGATGGTGAACTTGGGCACGTTGGCCGTGGCCACCGCCGTCACCATCTTGGCGCCGTGGCGCGCGATGCCTTCGTTCTCGTACTTGCGCCCCACCATGAAGCCGGTGATGTTCTGCAGGAACACCAGCGGGATCTTGCGCTGGCAGCACAGCTCGATGAAGTGCGCGCCCTTCTGTGCCGATTCGCTGAACAGGATGCCGTTGTTGGCCACGATGCCGACCGGCATGCCTTCGATGGCGGCGAAGCCGCACACCAGCGTGGTGCCGAAGCGCGCCTTGAATTCGTGGAACTCGCTGCCATCCACCACGCGGGCGATGATCTCGCGCACGTCGAAGGGCTTGCGCGTGTCGGTGGGGATCACGCCGTAGAGCTCGGACGCGTCATAGGCCGGGGCACGAGGCGGCGTGTCGCCGGCTTCGGCCTGGGCACGCGTCACGTTGAGGTTGGCCACGGCCTCGCGCGCCAGCGCCAGGGCATGCAGGTCGTTGTGCGCCAGATGATCGGCCACGCCGGACAGCCGCGTGTGCACGTCGCCACCGCCCAGGTCTTCGGCCGAGACCACCTCGCCGGTGGCCGCCTTCACCAGGGGCGGACCGCCCAGGAAGATGGTGCCCTGGTTCTTCACGATGATGGATTCGTCGCTCATCGCCGGCACGTAGGCGCCGCCCGCCGTGCACGAGCCCATGACCACGGCGATCTGCGCGATGCCCTGCGCGCTCATGTTGGCCTGGTTGAAGAAGATTCGGCCGAAATGATCGCGGTCGGGGAACACGTCGTCCTGGTTGGGCAGGTTGGCCCCGCCGGAATCGACCAGGTAGACGCAGGGCAGCCGGTTCTGCTGCGCGATTTCCTGCGCCCGCAGGTGCTTCTTGACCGTCATCGGGTAGTAGGTGCCACCCTTCACGGTCGCGTCGTTGCACACGATCATGCAGTCGACGCCCTTGATGCGACCGATGCCGGCGATGATGCCCGCGCCCGGCGCGTCGCCGTTGTACATGCCGTGCGCCGCCAGCGGCGAAAGCTCCAGGAAGGGCGTGCCCGCATCGAGCAGTTGCGCCACGCGATCGCGCGGCAGCAACTTGCCGCGCGCCGTGTGCTTGGCACGAGCGGCTTCTCCCCCGCCGGCTTCCACGGCGGCGAACTGCGTGCGCAGGTCGTCGACCAGCGCGCGCATGGCCGCGGCATTGGCCTGGAAAGCCTCGGAACGGGAATTGAGTTGGGAGACGAGTTTGCTCATGAATGCTCTCTGTTCTGGGTAAGGCGCCGCATTCGGACTGCGCGCCCTGCTCGCTTTGCGTGGTGTGGGGTCAGGCGGTCTTGTCCGCGGTCAGGCCGAGGTCGGCCACCATCTGCTCGCGGATGCGGAACTTCTGGATCTTGCCGGTCACGGTCATGGGGAAGGCGTCGACGAAGCGGATGTAGCGCGGCACCTTGTAGTGCGCGATCTGGCCTTTGCAGAACGCGCGCACTTCGTCTTCGGTGAGCGACTGGCCTGGCTTGACGATGACCCAGGCGCACAGCTCTTCGCCGTACTTGCTGTCGGGCAGGCCAACCACTTGCACGTCCTGCACCTTGGGGTGGCGATACAAGAACTCCTCGATCTCGCGCGGATAGATGTTCTCGCCGCCGCGGATCACCATGTCCTTGATGCGCCCGACGATGTTCACGTAGCCCTCGTCGTCCATCGTGGCGAGGTCGCCGGTGTGCATCCAGCGGTCGGCGTCGATGGCCTCGGCGGTCTTTTCAGGGTCGTCCCAGTAGCCGTGCATCACCGAATAGCCGCGCGTGCAGAACTCGCCGCGCTGCCCGCGCGCAACCACGGCGCCCGTCTCCGGGTCGACGATCTTGATCTCCAGATGCGGCTGCACGGTGCCGACCGTGGCCACGCGCTTGTCCAGCGGCGTGTCGGTGCTGCTCTGGCAGCTCACCGGACTGGTTTCGGTCATGCCGTAAGCGATGGTGATCTGCGACAGGTGCATCTTGTCGACCACGCGCTTCATCACCTCGATCGGGCAAGGCGAGCCGGCCATGATGCCGGTGCGCAGCGTCGACAGATCGAACTCGGCAAAGCGGGGATGGTCGAGCTGCGCGATGAACATGGTGGGCACGCCATGCAGTCCGGTGCACTTCTCGGCCTGCACGGTCTCGAGCACCGTGAGCGGGTCGAAGCCGTCGTTGGGATAGACGATGGTCGAGCCGTGCGTCAGGCAGGCCAGGTTGCCCAGCACCATGCCGAAGCAGTGGTACAGCGGCACGGGAATGCACAGGCGGTCGTCGCTCGTGAGCTTCATGCACTCGCCGATGAACAGCCCGTTGTTGAGGATGTTGCGATGCGTGAGCGTGGCGCCTTTCGGGAAGCCGGTGGTGCCGCTGGTGAACTGGATGTTGATGGGATCGCCGGCAGCGAGCGTCTTCTGCACTTGCGCCACGCGCGCATCGTTGGCGTCGCCGCTGGCCAGCAGGTCGGAAAAGCGCTGCACGCCGGGCTCTTCGCCGCCCTGCCCCGCCACGTCGATCCATGCAATGCGCCGCAGGTGCGGCAGGCGTGCGGCGCGCAGTTCGCCCGGCTTCGAATCGGCCAGCTCCGGCGCCAGTTCGCGCAGCATGCCCAGGTAGTCGCTGGTCTTGAAGCTGCGCATGGTGACCAGCGCCTTGCAGCCCACCTTGTTGAGCGCGTATTCGACTTCCGCCGTGCGATAGGCGGGGTTGACGTTGACCAGGATCAGGCCCGCCTTGGCGGTGGCGATCTGCATCAGCACCCAGGCCACGTTGTTGTGCGACCAGATCCCCACCCGATCGCCGGGCTCCAGCCCCGAGCGAAGCAGCGCGCTGGCCAACTGGTTGGAAGCCGCCTGCAGCTCGCGATACGTGAAGCGCCGCCCCTCGTGCCGGCTGACCAGCGCCTCCCGGTCCGGCTGCCTGGCAACCATGTCGTCGAAGAAGTCGCCAATCGTCTGCTCGATCAGCGGCAGATCCGTCGCACCCTTGGCATAGCTGGCATTGGATTCGGCCATCGACTTGTCTCCGTAAATACGCTAGCACGCAAACGCAAACGCTAGCTCTTCAACCAGAAGGCCCGCGAAGCGTGGCCTATGTTCGGGGGCACAGCGGAACCGGCTTTGCCGGGCCGCCAGTGCCGCCCCTCAAAGGGGGTAGGCGAAGCGACACGAAGTGCGCGCAGCCTGGGGGTCAGCTCGTCTCCGCGAAGAGCTCGCGCCCAATCAGCATGCGCCGCACTTCGCTGGTGCCCGCTCCGATCTCGTAGAGCTTGGCGTCGCGCCACAGGCGCTCCACCGGAAATTCCTTCGTGTAGCCCACGCCGCCCAGCGCCTGGATCGCCTCGCCGGCCATCCAGGTGGCCTTTTCGGCCGAATAGAGGATGGCGCCGGCCGCGTCCTTGCGGAAGGTGCGCGCATGGTCCTGGCGGTCGCAGGCTTTGCCCACAGCGTACACATAGGCGCGGGTGGCCTGCCAGGTGCTGTACATGTCGGCGATCTTGCCCTGCATGAGCTGGAATTCGCCGATGCTCTGGCCGAACTGCTTGCGCTCGTGCACATAGGGCAGCACCGAATCCATGCAGGCGGCCATGATGCCCAGCGGCCCGCCGGACAGCACTGCGCGTTCGTAGTCCAGGCCGCTCATCAGCACCTTGGCGCCCATGCCTTCGCCGCCCAGCACGTTCTCCTCGGGCACCTCGCAGTTGTCGAAGAACAGCGGGAAGGTGTTCGATCCGCGCATGCCCAGCTTGTCGAGCTTGCTGCCCGCCGAGAAGCCCTTGAAGTCCTTCTGCACGATGAAGGCCGTCATGCCGCGCGCGCCCATCTCGGGCTCGGTCTTGGCGTAGATGACCAGCGTGTCGGCGTCGCCGCCGTTGGTGATCCACATCTTGGAGCCGTTGAGCACGTAGTAGCCGTCCTTCTTCTCGGCCTTGAGCTTCATGCTCACGACGTCGGAGCCGGCATTGGGCTCGCTCATGGCCAATGCACCCACGTGCTCGCCCGAAACCAGCTTGGGCAGGTATTTCTTCTTCTGCGCCTCGGTGCCGTTGCGGTGGATCTGGTTGACGCACAGGTTGGAGTGGGCGCCGTACGAAAGGCCCACCGAGGCGGAGGCGCGAGACACCTCTTCCATCGCGACGATGTGGGCCAGGTAGCCCAGCTCGGTGCCGCCGAATTCCTCCTTGACCGTCATGCCGTGCAGGCCCAGCTCGCCGAGCTTGCGCCACAGGTCGTGCGGGAAGAGGTTTTCCGAATCGATAGCGGCTGCGCGCGGGGCGATCTCGCTGGCGGCGAAGTCGCGGACCGCGTCGCGCAGGGCGTCGATGGTCTCGCCCAGGTCGAAGTTCAGGCCGGGATCGTGCATGGGTTTCGTCTCCTTCGGGGGCGCGTCGTGCGCGCAAAAGCGCAGCTTACGCCGCATGCTGGCGCAAATGGCGCCACAATGGTTGCAAATTGCGCCACTGTCTTCTCGTATTCAATGCCTGCCGCCACCCCCCGCCCGCCCCAGCGCGCCGCCACGCCGATGGCGTTCGTGCAGGCGATCGTGCGGGGTTACGAGCGGCACGGCCGCGATCCGTCCAAGGCGCTGGCGGCGGCACAGATTGCGCCGCAGGACCTGAAAAAAGCAGCCGCCCGCGTCACCGCCGCGCAGTTCGAATCACTCAACGAAGCGGCGATGCAGGAGCTGGACGATGAGGCGCTGGGCTGGTTCGATCGCCGCTTGCCATGGGGCAGCTACGGCATGCTGTGCCGCGCCTCGCTTTCATCGCCCAACCTGGGCGTGGCCATCAAGCGCTGGTGCCGGCACCACCTGCTGCTGACGGACAACGTGGTGCTGTCGCTGCGCGCGCACGGAGGCATCGCCACCGTCACGGTGCAGGAGCGGCGGCCGCTGCAGCCGCAGTTCCGCGAATTCGCGCTCGTCTCGCTGCTGCGCTTCCTGCATGGGTACGCAAGCTGGGCCATCGACTCGCGCGTGTCGCTGCGCGAGGCGCATTTTCCGTTTGCACAGCCCTCGCATGCGGACGCCTATCCGCTGATGTTCTGCGACACCGTGACCTTCGGGGCCGCGCATGCCGGCTACAGCTTCGACGAGCGTTACCTGCAACTGCCGCTGCAGCGCGACGAACGCGCCCTGCGCACGATGCTGCGGCGCGCGCTGCCGCTCACCGTGCTGCAGTACCGACGCGACCGGCTGCTGGGCCAGCGCATCCGCGAGCTGCTGCGTACCCGCGCCGGCGAGGTCGGCAACGCGAACGCCCTGGCCGGCCTGCTCAACATCTCCACCCGCACCCTGCATCGGCAATTGCGCGACGAAGGCGTCACGCTGCAGGCGCTGAAGGACGAAGTGCGGCGCGAGCGCGCCATGGAAGAACTGCGTCGCGACAAGAAGCCCATCAAGCAGGTCGCCCTGATGGTGGGCTTTCGCAACGAGAAGAGCTTTGCCCGCGCGTTCCGGCAATGGACCGGCAGCACGCCCGGCGAATTCCGCCGCGGACCGGGCGGCTGAAGACGCCGCTGTTGGTGCGCTGCCTCAGCGCGTCGACTCGAACGAGGCCTTGAGTTCGGACGACATCGGGATGCCCAGCGCTTTCTTGTTGCTGTAGAGCGGGATCGGCATGACAAACCATTTGTCGTACCAGGCGTTGGCCTTGCCGGAACTCACCGAGGCCGCGATCGCCTTGTTCACGACGGCCTCCATCCCCGCGTCGCCCTTGCGGAATGCGATGGCCACCGCTTCCTTCGAAAGCTCGCCGGGCAGGATGGCGTACTGGTCGCCATCCTTCAGGCTTGCCAGTTGCATCGCCAGCAGCACGCGGTCGCGGGCATAGCCTTGCACCCAGCCCAGTTGCAACTGGCTGAGCGCCGCATCGGCATTGAGTGCGGATTCCACCAGCACCCCCGTGGCGTGCTTCTTCTGATAGGCCTCGACGGCCTCGGCTGCGGTGGTCGTCTTGATCACCACCACCGCCTTGCCCTTGAAATCGTCGATGCTCGAAATGCCGTCCTTCTTGCGCACCATGACGGCCACGCCGTCGATGTAGATCGGCTTGGAGAAAGACACCTCTTCGCGGCGCTCAGGCGTGTCCGAGGTGCTCGAGCACAGGATGTCCACCACGCCGTCCTTGACGAATCGCATGACGCGGTCGACGGCGATCGGCGTCATCTTGACCCTCAGTTCGCTCAGGCCAAGCTGCTGCTTGATCTGCTCGACCACGGCGCCGCAGATGTCGATGCTGTAGCCCATCGGCTGCTTGCGGTCGTCCAGGTAGCTGAACGGCGCCGCGTCGCTGCGGTAGCCCACGTTGATCTGGCCGCTCGACTTGATCTTGTCGAGCACGGACTGAGCCTGGGCTGGCATGGCAGCCGCCAGAGCGGCAAGGCAGAGCGCCGTCGCAAGCGCGGCGTGGGGGCGGCGGCGCGGCGCTGCATTGAAGAACGACATCGATTCCCTCCAGTCAGGCGATCCTGCCTGTCGGGTCCGATTTAACGGTTTTTTACAAGTCAGCGCAATTCAGTCGTTGCGTTTCCAATGACTCTCCCCCGCTCGCTCAATGGCGCTGCGGGCGCAGCCGAGCCGTCTTGCGCTTGTGCCCGAGCTTGACGCCGACGCGCCGCCAGGCAATGACGATGCCGGTCAGGCTCAAGGCAACCCCGCCGATGCTCGCCACGAGGAGCACGAGATCCCATGCCGGGCGGCGGCTGAGCAGCGGCAGCCAGTCCCAGCTGTGCATCAGCGCAAAAAGCCAGCGCCCCGCACGCTCGTGGCGGTCGCTCTGGGTCACGACCGTCCCGGTGTGGGGGTCGATGTAGACCCGGTTCGCATTCGAGTCCGCGAAGTCCACCCGCAGCACGGGCAGGGGCCGGTCGTTGCCGCCGGTCATGGTGTGCGGCTCACGCGCGTAGTAGTAGAAGTCGTAGGCCGTCTGGCGCTCGATGTGCAGCACGTCCGCCGCCATCATCGAAGCCGCCGCCCGCCTGAGGGCCTGCTCGTCCACCGTCAGCGGCCCGCCGGTGCGGCTGTCCAGGATGCGCGGCCGACCCGCGGCGCCCCAGGCCTGCACCGTCAGGCGACCCAGCACCGGCACCCAACGCAGCTCGCGCACGTCGCCGCCGGACCCCAGGAGTTCGCGCGGCGCGGCGTCGTCGGCGGTCGGCAGCAAGGGTTGCGCCTGCTGCAGCGCGGACCGGCTCGGCTTGGGGCCGCCCGCGTCGAACACGCCCCACGGATTCATGGACATCAATCCACTGAAAATCCAGGTCAGCGTCACGCCGGCGAACAGCAAGCCGCTGATGTGATGCCAGCGCATCATGCGGCCCGGATACGGCGAGCGCGAGCCGCTGCGATAGGGCCGCGCAAAGCGCCAGCGCAGGATGCCCACCACCGTGCCGGTGGCGCACAGCACCACGCCAGCCAGCGAGAGCCAGATCACGATGTCCGACCAATGCCGGTCGAACACGTTGCCCCGGAAGGGGTAGAGCCAGTGGATCCATGCGCCCACGTAGTTCCAGTGCCGCTCGGTGGCGGATGCGTCGAGCACCACCTCGCCCGTCAGGCTGGACACGTAGACGATGGTGTCGTCGCGATCGGCCAGCCTGAGTTCGTGCAGCGGCCGATGTGCTCGCAGCGCACGCGAATGGGTGAAGGCATCTTCCTGCACCGCGCCGAGGTGCTGCACCCTGGCGGGATCGGCCAACGCGCCCTCGAAGGCCGCGGCACTGGCGATGGCGACCTTAGCGTCCGCGCGGCCCAGCGGGCTGCCGCTGCGCGCGTCAATCACGAAAGCGCGGTCAGGCACACCGCCGGTGCCGGCCAACATCGCCAGGTAGACAGGCTGGCCCGCACGCGCCGACGACAGCCGAAGCGACTTGAGCGCCCCGCGCACGCCGGCCAGATCCAGCGCCTGCCGGGCCCCCAGCAGGCCCGCCCCATCGCCCAGGCCCGGCAGATGGGCGAGCCGCTCCGATTCGGTGAGCTTGGGATAGCCCACGTACATCATCACCATGCCCGATAGGAACCACATGGCGAGAAAGGCACACAGCCCCACGCCCATCCAGCGATGGACGAGATAGAGCCAGCGCTTGAGGCGCATCCGCATGCGGTCAGAAGCGGTGGTTCAACACCACTTCGACCTTGCGTCCCTGACCGACGAACCACTGGGTGGGCGTGTAGTAGGCCGTGGTGTAGTAGAGCTTGTCGAAGATGTTGTAGCCGCGCACGGCGATGCTGGTGGCCGCCGTTGCGCGCCATTGCAGCGCCAGGTCGGCGGTGGTGTAGGCCGGCAGCTCCAGCGTGTTGGCGGCGTCCGCGTACCGCTTGCCGACGTAGCGAAGGCCGCCCGATAGCGTCCACTGCGGCTGGAAGCGCCAGCTCATCCACAGGTTGGCCGTCTGCTCGGGCACGTTGGTGGGCACGTTGCCGTTTCGCGAGACCAGGCCGGCGCTCGTGGGTTCGCTGAAGTCGTCATAGCGCGCCTGCAGCAGCGCCACGTTGGCGTCCAGCTGCACGGTCTGGGCCAGTTGCATCGACAACGTGCTCTCGATGCCCTTGGAAGAGCGCTGGCCCACCTGGATCTGTTGCGACGGGTTGGTGGGGTCGCGGGTGAGCAGGTTGTCCTTCTCGATGCTGTAGAGCGCCAGCGTCCACTCGCCGCGCTGATTCCAGAAGGTGTTCTTGGTGCCGATCTCCACCTGTCGGCCCGTGGCCATGCTGAAGGTGCTGTTGGCCGGCGAGAGCATCAGCAGCGCCGAGACCGGATCGGCCGCCTTCGAGTACTGCGCATAGAGCGACCAGTCCGGCCGCACCTGGTACACGGTGCCCAGGCGCCAGCCCGTCTCGGCGTAGGTGGTGTCGAACTGGCGCACGTTGTTCAACAGGTTGGTGCGATTGACCTTGGCGTGGTCATAGCGCAGGCCGCCGATCACCGACCACTGCGAGGTGAGCTCCAGCCGGTCTTCCGCAAACAGGGCGTACTGGTCGGCCTTGTTGCGGTAGCGCGCAATGAAGGGCACCGAACTCTGATACGTGCCCGCGACCGGGTTGTACAGGTCGACCGATGCGGGGTCGGGCACGCCGGTGTAGGTGTTGTTGGTGTGCTGGAACGACGCCGAATTCACGTCGAAGCCCACCGAGATCTGGTTGCCCAGCCCGAACAGGCGCCCCTTGAAGGTCGCGTCCGTGGTGTTCCCCGTTTGCGACTGGTCATGGCGGATCTGCGTGTCGTCGCCGCGGTCCACCAGGCCGGTGGCCGGGTTGTAGACATACGCTTCCGCATTGCGCCAGTCGCGCTGGCTGTCCACATGGTAGAGGCGGCTGCGCACCCGCACGCTGTCGTTGGGCGTCCATTGGGCATACAGCTCGGTCCAGCGATCGTCGAACTTGATCTGCGCGTCGTCGACGTTGTAGTTGTTGCCGCTGATGGCGCGCAGAGGCTGGTTGTTCACCAGCGGCGTGCCGAAGTACTGCATGGGCTTTTGCACGCCCTGCGCGTAGCTCAGGCGCAGGCTCAGGTCGGGCGTGGGGTCGAGCTGCAGCGCGCCGGAGAACGTGAAGTCGCTGGAATCACCGCGCGCCACCCAGCCGTCGGAGCGATTGCCGCTCACATCCAGCCGATACGACAGCATGTCGTTGATGGCGCCCGCGCTGTCGAACCCGAAGTTCAGAAGGCCGTCGGTGCCGGCGCCCAGCTGAATCTCCGACGCGATGGGACCGCGCACCGGCTTGCGCGGAACGACGTTGACCACGCCGCCGATCGCGCCGTCGCCATGGATGACGGACGAGGGCCCGCGCAGCACTTCGATGCGCTCGACCGACCAGGTGTCGAACGGGAAGCTCACCGCCACGCCGCCGTACTGGCGCATGCCGTCGTACAGGCGCATGACCGAAGTCGAGTCCGTGAAGCCCCGGGCCGACAGCGCGCTGAAACTGTTGCCCGGATGCGCCAGGCTGGTGATGCCGGTGGCACGTGTGATGGCGTCGTTGATCGAGGTGTCGCCGCGCTCGTCGAGCTGCTCGCGTGAGATCGCCTCCACGCTCGCGGGGGTCTGCATCGGCGTGAGGCCGAGGTTCGAGCCGGTGGTGGCGGGCACGCGCAGTTGCGCGGGCACATCCTGCTCCGTGACGGTGACCGTGGGCAGGGTGCCTGTGCCGGACTGCGCCAGGGCAGGATGAGCGACAGCCAGGATCGCCGCGCAGGGCAAGGCGGCGAAGGCTCGCCGGGCGCCGGCTGCAGCGGGCGTTGGAGATGCGGAATGGGTTCTTTTCATGGGAGCACGCGGTAGCGGTTTCGACTCGGCACGCCCGACGCAAGCGCCCGGGCGTACAGAACTTCTGATCTTGGAAAGAGGATGCGCGGGTGTTGCCGCGCAGCGCGTCGTACCGGCCCGAAGTCCGGCGGACGCGCCCTGGACCAGCCGAGGCTGGCGACAAGTTCAGATCGAAACGGGAGGACCGCGCGCCGGCAGCGGCGCACCCACCAAGCTGGCCAGTCTGGCGGACTCGATGGGGTGAAGTGCGTAGCCCAGCGGTTGGGCCTGGGGTAGCGAGAACGGTTCAGGCGAAGGCGCTGGACCTATGGCCGCCAGACAGGCCGGGCAATCCAGCGCGGTATGGAACGGGCTGGTCTTTTCCTGGCCGTCTTCGCCCATGAGCACGACCTTCGCTCCCGCACAAACCCACTGCAACTTCTGCGGGTGAATCAGGGGCGATGCCACCGCCACGCCCAATGTCAGGAAGAACCACGCCAGGACGAGGCGGGCCATCAACTGAAAGGAGCGAAGCTTGGACATGAGGCGCGATTATCACCAAGTCGCATGCAGGCTGCCGCGATCAAGTGACCGCGCTGCAAGCATCGAGCCCCGCGCGCGCCTGGGGCGCTCCCGGTCAGCGCTGACGCAGCGCCTCGTCCTGCTGCTTGCGCAGCAACTGCTGGCGCCGTTCCGCGTCCTGCCGCTCTCGTTGCTGCTGCTGCAGTTGCAACTGGCGATAGACCTGCTCTTCGTGCGCGGTCCGCGCGCGGCCGGCAGCGTCGTTCATCGCGCCTTGCCGGCGGTATTGCTCGCGGCGATATTCCTGCTGCCACAGCTGCTGGTTCTGCTGTTCGCGCTCCTGCGCCTGACGCCGCGAACGGTCCTGGATGTCCTGCTGGCGGCGGCGTTGCTCCAACTCCTGCTGCTGCGCCCGCTGAAGCTGCTGGGCTTCGAGCTGGCGTTGCTGCCTGAGCACTTCCTGCTGCTGTTGCGCGGTCGCGCCCTGCCCTGCCGTCGAGGCCAGCAGAAGACCCACCGCGCACAACGCGGACGCAAGGGGGCGCAAAGTGTTCCGATTCGCCATGCAACCAGCCTACTGCGTCCCGCAAGACCACGCTGCAAGCGCAGCTTGCAGTCGCTTGTCAGCGCAGACGCCGCCATGGCAGGCGCTCGGCCTGCCATGGCCCGGCGTCAGGCGCCTTGAGTGCGATGCGCCGCCAGCATCTGCGGCAACTGCGCCATGTCCACGAAGATGTTCGCCACGCCCAGTGCGCGCAGCGCATCCGCGCTGCTGTGGCCGAGGCCACCCGGGCTGTAGCCGAACACGGTGGCGCCAGCCGCGAGTCCGGCGGTGGCGCCGGTCACCGTGTCCTCCACGACGGCGCAGCGGCGCGGATCGACGTCCAGCGCGCGGGCGGCGGCCAGATAGACATCGGGCGCCGGCTTGGAACGCGGCGTTTCGTGGCCGCTGAAGATGCGGCCCTGGAAAGCATCGAGCAGGCCGACCTTGTCCAACTGCAGTTCCACCTTGATCCGGTCGGCGCCCGAGGCACAGGCAATGCGTCCGCCCAGCGCGGCATGCAACGCACGGACAGCCGACGGCGCCCCGGGCACGACGAGCAGGTCGCGATCGAGCGCTTCGTTGCGGCGCGCACGAAAGCCTTCCAGCCATCCGTGGTCCACGCGAAAGCCGGTCTTGGCCTCGATCAGTTCGATCTCGTCCTTCACCGCCTTGCCGACGAAAGTGCGCATGCATTCGTCCAGCGTGAGCGACCAGCCCAGCTCCTCCAGCATGTCGCGCAGCACGCGGTTGGTGATCGGCTCGGAGTCGACCAGCACGCCGTCGCAGTCGAACAGCACGGCATCGAAAGGCAGCATGGCCATCGGTGCCGCCATCAGGCCTGGGCCAGCCGCGCGTTCTGCGGGAACAGCGCCTTGCGCGCGTCGTCGTCCATGTCGGCCTTGTACGCATGCGCAGTCTTCAGGGCCTCCACGCGCTGTGCGGCCGGGTGCGTGTTGATCTCGTCGAGCAGGCGCTTGACGTTGGGCAGTTGTTCCCAGCACTGCGGGTTGCCGGTCACATAGGGCACGACGCGGGCCCAGCCCCACACGGCCATGTCGACCAGGGTGTAGGTGTCGCCCAGCATGAAGCGGTGCTTGGCCAGTTGGGCGTCGATCAGCTTCCAGTGGCGCCAGGCCTCGAAGTCATAGCGGTTGAGCGCGTACGTCTTGGGCTCCGGCGCAACGTGGCGGAAGTGCACGCTCTGGCCGGAATAAGGGCCGATGCCGGTAGCCACGAACATGAGCCACGACAGCATCTGGCCGCGCGCGGCCGGGGTGTTCTCGGGCAGGAACTTGCCGGTCTTCTCGGCCAGGTACAGCAGGATTGCGTTGCTGTCGAAGATGGTGGCGTCGCCGTCGACGAGTGCCGGCGTCTTGGCGTTGGGGTTGATGGCCAGGAATTCCGGCAGATGCTGTTCGCCCTTCTTGGTATCCACCGTCACCACTTCGTACGGCTGGCCGGCCTCTTCGAGAAACAGCGCGACCTTGGCGGGATTGGGCGACGGGTGGTAGTAGAGCTTGATCATGTCGTCAGTGCTTGTGCAAGAGAAGATGGAATTCGCGGGTCGGGCGCGCCCAACCGCGCGGGCATGATGGCATCGATGCCCGCACGGCGCCGGCGTGGGGGTGTTCGCCCCGGCGCCGCCTTATCCGGGATCGGCGTCCACGTAGTACCAGCGGCCTTGTTCGCGCACGAAGCGGCTGCGCTCCTGCATTCGCGTGGCCCGGCCATCGGCACCACGGCAGCGAGCGGCGAACTCGACCATGGCATGGGTCTCGTCGATCGCGCGATGCGCCTTCACTTCCAGGCCCAGCCATTTCGCGCCGGCTTCGAAATCCAGCGTGGCCGGGCGTTGGCTCGGGTGCCATGTGGCCAGCAGGTAGTCGGCCCGCTCCCGCACGAAGGCGGTGTAGCGCGAACGCATGAGCGATTCGGCATCGGGCGCCGGGGTGGTGTCGAAATGGTCGAGATAGCGCCCGCAGCAGGCCGCGTAGGCGAGCGGCTTTTTTTGCGCGCCGATGCGGCCGCAGGGACAGGCTTGCAGGTCGGCCGCCATGCGCGTCATGCGGCCAGCAATGCGCGCAGACGCTTCGCGTCGGCGGGCTTGTACAACAGGGCGAAGCCGGCGAGCTCGACCTCGCTGCGGTGCGAGGACGCAGTCTCGCCGGTGAGGATGGCCACGCGCCTGACCTTGCCCTGTCCGTGCAGGGCCTGCGCCGTCGACAGGCCCGACAGCCCGCTGCCGAGGCGCAAGTCGCCCAGCAGCAGGTCGAATTGGCCCGGGTGGGCCCAGGCCTCGTCCGGGTTGGCGGCCACCGCGACGTCGTGGCCCCAGGCCCGCAGCAGCGTCGCCATGGCACGGCGCACGGGTTCTTCGTCATCGAGCACCAGCACGCGCCGCGGCGCGGCGGATGCCAATGGCGCCGGCGCGCTCTCAGGCGCGAAATCCGCCACCGGCGCGGCCGGCAGCGTGACGCTGAACACGCTGCCCCGTCCAGGGCGCGATCGCAGATGGATGCGCGAGCCGAGCATGCGCGCCATGCTGGCCACGAGCGACAAGCCAAGCCCCAGGCCGCGCGAACGATCGCGGCCGGGGTTGTCCAACTGGAAGAAGGCCTCGAACACCTGCTCGGCGTGCTGCTCGTCGATGCCGATGCCCGAGTCACGCACCTCCAGTCGCCAGGCGGGCCGTCCTTGTGCCGTGGCGCGCCGCACGGCCACCATCACCGTGCCGCGCGGCGTGTACTTGATGGCGTTGTCGATCAGGTTGCCCATCAGGCGCGACAGCACGCGACCATCCGAGCGCACCGCCACGTCCGGCACGGCGAAGCGCAGCGCCAAACCCTTGGAAGCGGCCATGGGCTCGAACCGGCTGCGCAGCGAACGCATCAGCGGCACGAGGGCGACCGCATCGGTGGCGGCCTTGTCGCTGTCGCCGTCGAACTGGGCAATGTCGAGCAGCGCGTCGACCGAGGTGCGCAGGGCATCGACACTGTCGCGCATGGCGTGCAGCGTGTCGGCCGCGGGCGGGGTTTTAGGGCTGAGCGCGTCGACGAAGATCGACAGCGCGTGCATGGGCTGGCGCAGGTCGTGGTTGGCAGCCGCGAAGATGCGGGTGCGCTGGGCGGCCAGCGCAGCCACCTGGTCGAGTTCATGCGCCAGCGCCTGGGCCAGCCGCGTGTTCTCGAAGCCCTTCTCGATCGACTCGACGATGATGCGGTGTTGCTTGTAGCTGTAGAACAAGGCGGACCACAGCTGCACCAGCGCCAGCACCCCCATCAGGATCGTGAGGTTGTCGCCCTCCCAGATGAGCCGGGCCGACAGGCTGAGGTAGCCGGGAATGGCAAACAGCGCGGCAGCGCGCCACCAGTGGGCGGTGGCCATGGTCGAGCCGCTCGTCATGCCGCTGATGAAGAAGTACATCAGCAGGATGTAGGGCAGTTGCCCGCTCGGGAAGAACAGCCACGGCGCCAGCGCCCATACCAGGCCCGGAAACAGCATCCGCGTCTCGAGCCGGCGCCGGATGCGGAATGCCTCTTCGGCCGGATAGTCCTCGGGCCGTTCGCCGTGCAGGTGGAAGTACATGCTGACCTGCATGCCATGCACCAGCACCGCCCAGACCAGCGTGCCCTTGTCGCCGGTGAGAACCAGGAAGGTGATCCAGAACATGGCGGCCACAAAGGCAGCCGAGAAAGGCGTGTCGCGCGTGTCCAGGATGTAGGCGCGCGCCAGCCGCTGGTCGACGAGCGGGTTGGGGTGCGGGGTGTCGGTCCAGAGGTGGCGTAGGCCCCGGATCAGGGCGGCCACCGGACCGCGCTGGGCTGAAGCGGCGGTATCGGGCATGGGCGACACCAATTGTTGCCCAAACGTTGCGAATTGGCGCCAAACTTTTTTGCCGCTCCGCGCGCGGCTGACTTCGCCGCCCAGGCGGCAGGGCGCCCGGCGGGCGCCCCCCGGTTCAGTGCGACTGCTTGGGCAGGTTCAGGCTCTGCAATACCGGCAGCCAGCGATCCGCCTCGCGCTTGACGAATGCGGTGAGTTCCTCGGGCGTGCCGCCACGTGGCTCCATTCCGATCGCGCGCGCCCTGGTGATGAACTCCGGGTCGGCCACCACCTGGTTGACCGCCTTGTTCAATCGGTCGATGGCGTCCCTGGGCGTGCCTGCGGGCATCGACAGCGAATACCACAGGGTGGCCTCCATGTCGTAGCCCTGCTCGGCGAAGGTCGGTGCATCCGGCACCTGCGGCAGGCGCTTGGTGTCCATCACGCCCAGCACGCGCAGCTTGCCCGCCTTGATGTAGGGCAGCGAACCCGTGATCGACGTGCCATGAATGTCGATCTGGCCGCCCAGCAGCGCCTGCACCGCAGGCGAATCACCGTTGAAAGGGATGTGTGTCGTACTGAAGCCTTGCTTTTGCTCGAAGGCCATCGGCGCGAGATTGGTCAGGATGGCGGCACCGGGCGAGCCCCGATTGATCTTGCCGGGGTTCTTCTTCGCGTATTCGACCATCTCCTTGATGTTCTTGTAAGGCAGGTCGGTTCGACCCACGATGATGGCCGGCTGGTAGGCGATCTGGGAGACCGGCGCGAAATCCTTGGCCGGGTCGTAGGGCAGCTTGTCGTAGAGCACGCTGTTGTTGGCCAGCGTGCCCAGCGACGAGACCAGCACCGTCTGGCCATCCGGCTTGGAGCGAGCCACATAGTCGGCCGCCACGATGCCGCTGGCGCCCGGCTTGTTCTCGACGATGACGTTCATGCCGTGCTTGGCGCTCAGTTCCTGCGCCAGGATGCGGCAGTACTGATCGGTACCGCCGCCGGCAGCGAACGGCACGACGATGCGCGTGACCTGCTGAGCCAGCGCCGAGCCGAAAATGCAGACGCCGGTGGCCAGTACCGCGAGGGGCTTGAGGTATTTCACAGGTTGTCTCCTTGGTGGTTCAAAGTTCGTGTCGGTACCCCGGGGCGAGCGCATGGCGCGGCTTCAGCGCACGACCTTCTGCGTCTTCAGTTCATGCAGCCGCAGCGCGTCGACGCCGGCCAGTTCCAGCAATACTTCATCGGTGTGTTGGCCCAGACCCGGCGGCGTGTGGCGCACCTCGCAGCGCGAACCGTCCATCACGTAGGGCGGCGCATGAATCGCCTGCGCGCCGGCGTCCGGATCGTCGAAGTGGTGCAGCAGGCGTGTCTGCGCCGTGCGGGGCGACTGCATGGCTTCATAAAGCCCCAGCACTTCGCCGCAGGGGATGCCGGCCTCGCGCAGTCGGTCGAGCAGGTGCTGGCGCGTGCGCTCGCGGATGCACGACTCCAGAATCGGCAGGAGCTCTTGCCGGTGCTTCGATCGCTCGGTGTTGGTCGCGAAGCGCGGGTCGTTGGCCAGATCGGGCCGCTCGATGACATCGGTGCAGAACTTGCGGTACTGCCCGTTGTTGCCCACCGCAATCACCAGCGGTCCATCCGCCGCATCGAACACACCGTAGGGCACGATGGACGGATGCGAGTTGCCGAACTTGGCCGGATCCTGCTTGTTCACCCAGGCAGTCAGGCCGTAATAGGAGCCGATCATCATCCCGCTGTCGTAGAGCGACATCTGGATGTGGCGGCCACGGCCGGTGCGGTGCCGTTCATGCAGCACCGCCAGGATGGCCTGGGCCGAGTACATGCCGGTGAACATGTCCACGGCCGCCACGCCGAACTTCAGTGGCCCCTGGCCTTCCTCGCCGTTGGCGGCCATCAGGCCCGATTCACCCTGCACGACCAGGTCATACCCCGGGCGGGCGCGTTCGTCGCCCAGCACCGAATAGCCGGAGATGGAGCAATAGATCAGCCCCGGGTTGTCGCGGCTCAGGTCTTCGTAGCCCAGCCCCATCTTCTGCGCGCCGCCGTACTTGAAGTTCTGGATCACGATGTCAGAGCGCGAAGCCAGTTCCCGCGCCAGCGCAACGCCCTCCGGCGTCTGCAGGTCGACACAGACCGATCGCTTGTTGCGGTTGCAGCTGTTGAAGTAGGAGGTGTTGTTGCGGCCGATTCGCAAGCCCCAGTCGCGCGTATCGTCGCCGCGTTCGGGGTGCTCGACCTTGATCACGTCCGCGCCCAGGTCGGCCAGCGCCATGGCGCACAACGGCCCGGCCATGACGCGGGAAAGGTCCAGGACGCGGATGCCGGACAGAGGCTGCAGCGTGCTCATGGTGTCGTGCCTCTTCAGTTGGCCAGATAGCCGCCATCGACCGGAAGGATGACGCCCGTGACGTAGCGCGCCTGCTCCGATGCCAGGAAGACCACCGGTCCCGCGATGTCTTCCGGCAAGGCGGCCCGTCCCAACAGGGTGCGCGACACCATCCGCTCGTGGCGCGCCGCGTCCTGCAGAACCTTGGCCGTCATCGGCGTGACGACCAGGCCAGGAGCCACCGCGTTGACTCGAACGCCGTGCGGGCCGAAATCGCGCGCCAGGAACTTCGTGATCTGGCCGACCGCGCCCTTGGACGCGCCATAGGCCAGGTGCGCTCCCGTTGCCACCATCGTGGTGATGGAGGCCACGTTGACCACGGCGCCGCGCGTGCGCTTGAGGCCTTCGGCGCAAGCCATGGTGAGATTGAGCACGCCCTTGACGTTCACCGCCATCACGCGGTCGATGTCGTCGCCGAGCGAATGCGCGTCTTGCGCCGCGGCGCTGCCGCCGACGCCAGCGTTGTTCACAAGAACACCCACCGGGCCCCAGGCGTGCTGCAGATCGGCCACCACCGCCGCGCAGCGGTCGGCATCACGCACGTCCAGCGCATAGGGGCGGACGGCACCCGGTTCGGCGTCGATGTCCGAGGCGGCGCGGCGCGCGGCATCGATGTCGACATCGGTCAACGCAACGCGGCAGCCAGCGCGCGCCAGGGCGACCGCGATGGCCTGCCCGATGCCCTGGCTGGCCCCGCTGACCAGCGCGACTGCGCCTGAAAGCATGGTCGGCGCAACCATCACTGTGCCTGGCGTGGCAGTTCCAGCCGCTGCAGCAGCGGGATCCAGCGGGCGCTTTCGACCTGCACATACTGGCCGTACGCCTCGGGCGTGCCGCCGCGCGGCTCCATCCCGATGGCCCGCGCGCGGGCGGCGAAGTCCGGGTCGGCCAGCACCTCGTTGATGGTGCGGTTGAGCCGGTCGATCGTGTCCTTGGGCGTCGCGGCCGGAGCCGACAGGCCGTACCACAGCAGCGCCTCGATGTCGTAACCCTGCTCCTTGAACGTGGGCGCCTCGGGCACCTGCGGCAGTCGCTTGCCGTCCATCACGCCCAGCACGCGCATCTTGCCGGCACGGATGTGCTGCAACGGCCCCGTGATGGAAGTGCCCTGGATGTCGATCTGGCCGCCGAGCAGCGCCTGTAAGCCCGGCGCGTCGCCGCTGAACGGAATGTGGGTGGTGCTGATGTCCGCCATCTGTTCGAACGCCATCGGCGCGAGATTGGTCAGGATCGAGGCTCCGGGCGATCCGCGATTGATCTTGCCCGGGTTGGCCTTCGCATAGGCCACCATCTCCTTGATGTTCTTGTACGGAAGATCCATGCGGCCGACCACGATGGTTGGCTGGTAGGCGATCTGCGAGACGGGCGCGAAGCTCTTTTGCGGGTCGTACGGCAGCTTCTCGTACATCACCGTGTTGGTGGCCAGCGTGCTCAGCGACGACATCAGCACGGTCTGGCCATCGGGCTTGGAGCGCGCCACATAGTCAGCCGCCAGGATGCCGCTGGCGCCCGGCTTGTTCTCCACGATGGTCTGCAAGCCCCGGTGACCCAACTCGGCCGCGAGCAGGCGCGCATATTGGTCGGTACCGCCGCCAGCGGCAAAGGGTACGACGATCCGCATGGGTTGCTGGGCAGAGGCAGTTCCGGCCATGGCCATCAGGCCCAGCAGCAAACCGCCAACGTACTTTCGAAATGGCATGTGCTTGTCTCCGTCGGGGCGGGGGTTCGCCCCTTTCGATTCAGTCTAAGCATCACGCTCGCCGCCATGCATGCAAAGCCTGAAAAGCATCTTTGCAGGCCCCGATGCAGCGACGCGCGGCCGGCCATCACACTGCGCGCATGGACGTGCGAATCAACCGAATCGGAGAGACCAGGGACCTGTTGGGTGAAAGTCCCTGTTGGGACGAGCAAGCCAAGGCCGTTTGCTGGATCGACGCCCTGGCCGGAACGCTGTGGCGCCTGTATCCAGCGCAGGCGAGGCTCGAGCGTCACCTGCTGCCGGCCCCTGTGGGCGCGATCGCGCCGTGCCAGAGCGATGCGGTGGTGGCCGCGCTGCGCAACAGCTTTGCGCGCTACGACTTCGAAACCCGCGCGCTCGAAGTGCTCGCGTACATCCCGGTGGACCATCCGGACGTTCGCTTCAACGACGGGAAGTGCGACCCGTTCGGCAACTTCCTGGCTGGCACCATGCACCTGAACCGTCGGCCCGGCGAGCGTGTGCGGGGCGGGTTGTACCGCCTGCGGCCGAACTGCACCGTCGAGCAATTGGCCGGCGACATCGGCTTTGCCAACGGACCCTGCTTCAGCCCCGACGCGAGCACGCTCTACTTGGCCGACAGCCTGGAGCGCAAGGTCTGGGCCTACGACTATCACCCCGACAAGCCGCTTGGCAACAAGCGCTTGTTCGTGGACACGCAACGCTTCGACAGCGGCCCCGACGGCGCCACGGTCGATGTCGAAGGCTTCTACTGGACCGTGCTCACGCGGGCCGCAGCGCTGGCACGCTTCTCGCCTCGCGGAGAGCTCGAACGGCTGCTGCCTCTGCCCGCCACCTATCCGACCAGCCTGTGCTTCGGCGGCCCCGGCTTCGCCCAGGCCTTTGTGACATCGATCTCCAGGAGCACGCGGCTGGAAGGCACGCGGCCGGACGACGGCGGCATCTTCCTGATCGATGGCCTGCCCGCGGCAGGCCGCACGGTGGACCGGTTCGCCGATCGGTAGCGGGCGTCGCCGACACGCGCGGGTGGCTGGCCTATCCGCCAGGCTCCCGCAGCGCTTCGGCCAGGAAGTCCACAAAGGCGCGCACCTTCAAGGGCAAGGACCGGTTCTGGCGGAACACGGCGAAGATGCCGTTGGAGAAGGCGCGCACCGCGAACCGGTACTGCGGCAGCAGACGCACCAGCGTTCCGTCCTGCAGGTTGGCGCGCACCGTGGGCTCCGACAGCAAGGCGACGCCCATGCCGCCGATGGCGGCCAGGCGAAGCAGCTCACCGTTGTTCGCGCTCAGCACGCCCTGGATGACCAGATTTTGCTGCTCGCCCTGCTCATCGACGTATCTCCAAGTGGTGGTCTCGTGCTCGCGCCGGTAGGTCAGGCACGGGACGTGCGGCAGGTCGCTCGGATGCTTGATGCGCGAATAGACCTTGAGGAAGGCGGGGCTCGCCACCAGCACTTCGTCGCTGGACAGCAGGCGCTTGATCACGAAGCCTGAATCGTTCGATTCCCCGGTTCGGATGTCCACGTCGAAATCGTGTTCCACCAGGTTGACCGGATGCTCCGACAGGTCGAGCTCGATGCGGATGTCGGGGTACTGCTTCGCAAAGCGGGGCAGGAGCGGCGCCAGCACCCGCAGCCCGATGTGCGTGCGCGAATGCACGCGCAGTCGCCCCTCCGGACGCTGACGCGACGAACGCGCCGCCTGTTCGGCGTCGGCCATGGCCTCCAGCACCACCTCGGCCCGCTCCAGGAAGGCCTGGCCGGCCTCGGTCATCTTGAGATTGCGGCTGGTGCGGTCGACCAGCTGGACACCCAGTTCCTCTTCCAGCGCGCTGATGCGTCGCGAAATGGTAGCCGGCGACAGGCTCAGGCTGCGCGCCGCCGCGGACAGGCTGCCCTTGCGCTGGGTGGTGACGAAGATCCGCAGCGAATCGAAGGCCTTCATTTCGAAAGACGCAAAGAAGGTGTGCGCACGTTGGTGATCTGCGAGGGGCTGTCGTTCCTACGATTGGCCAACGTCATCAACACCAGCCAATCAGGAGCAAGCGCCATGGATTTCGGAATCTTCATTCTGATGCAGCAGCGAAACAAGCATAAGACCTCCCACCAGATCCTGCGCGATGCGGTCGAGCAGACGCGTCTGGCCGATGAGCTGGGCTTCGGGGCGGCATGGTACGCGGAGCACCACTTCAGCAACTACGGCATGTGCTCGTCGCCGCTGACCATGATCGCCCATTGCGCCGCGGTCACCCGCAACATCCGCTTGGGGACGGGCATTGTCGTCGCGCCGCTGTACACCCCCGCCCGCCTCATCGCCGACGTGGCGATGGTGGACCAGCTTTCCAACGGCCGCCTGAACCTGGGCATCGGCTCGGGCTACCAGCACTTCGAGTTCGAGCGCTTCGGTGTCTCGCTCGATACGGCCAAGGGCCGCACCTTCGAGATCCTGGACATGCTCGAGATGGGCCTCAAGCAGCCCAAGTTCAGCTACGACGGCGAGTTCTACCAGCAGCCGATGAGCGCCATCAGTCAGCGCGCGGTGCAGCAGCCCATGCCGCCGATGTGGATCACCAGCGTGGACCCGGCCTTCATCTCACGCGCGGTCAAGTCGGGCCACCACGTCTTTGTCTCTGGCGGCGACGGCGGCCTGGAAAAGCTGGCCGGCACCCGCGCGCTGATCGACAAGGTGGCCCAGGCGGAAGGCAAGGACCCGGCCGCCGTGCCCGTGGGCCTGCTGCGTGCCGCCTATGCGAGCAACGACAAGGCCGAGGTCGAGGCATACCTGGACTGCGCGCGCTACCAGCGTCGCATCGCCGTGAGCCTGAAGCGCCGCACCGCACAGATCGCCGACGACTACCAGGTGGAAGAAGGCATCGTCGAGGGCGAGCCCAGCCTCGACGAAATGCGCGCCCTGTTGCCGGTGGGCAGCATCGACACCGTGATCGAGCGCGTGGTCAAGGAGATCCGCACCTTGAAGCCGGTGCACTACTGCTTCCAGACCCAGATGGGCGACTTCGACCACAAGACCATGCTGCGCCAGCTGGAGACGTGGGCCAAGGTGATCATCCCCGCCGTGCGCCAGGAAATCGCCAACGATCCTCCGCACCGCGCCGCCGAACCTGCGCGCGAACTCGCCGCCGCCTGAACGACGCCAGCCGACGTCCAAGGAACCGCCATGTCCGAGCTTGCCGAACACGTTCTGCCTGCCATCGAACCCGTGCTGCTGCGCCAGCTGCTCGGATGCTTTCCAACCGGCGTGGCGGTCATCACCACGCGCAGCGCCGACGGTACGCCAGCCGGACTGACCTGCAATTCGTTCAGTTCGGTCTCGCTGGAGCCTCCGCTGGTGCTGTTCAGCTTGCGCAAGGCGAGCCGGCTGCTGGCGACCTTCGAAGGCGCAGACGGCTTCGCCATCAACATCCTGTCGGAGCAGCAGGACGCCCTCTCGGGACGCTTCGCTTCCAGCAAGATCGACAACAAGTTCGAAGGCGTGGCCTGGCGCGAAGGTCCGCTGGGCATGCCGCTCATCGACGACTGCCTGGCCAGCTTCGAATGCAGCGTGTTCGCAGCGCACGAAGCCGGCGACCACACCATCTTCATCGGCCAGGTGCGACACATGAGCGGCGGCGCCAGCGACCAGGCGCTGGTGTTCTACAAGGGCGCCTACATGATGCTGGCCGAGTCGCTGCGCAAGCTGGTGGTGCAGGGCGAACTGGACACGGCCGACATCGACGAAGCCTACCGGACGCTCTACGGCACCTTGCTGCGTCTGGCCTGCGAGCGCGCCGACGATGCCGAGCTCGATGCGGTGCAAGCGGCGGTGGACGCCATCGAGGCGCACCCCGACGATGCGCCGCTGAAGGATCGCATCGCTTCGGCCAGCACCTTCTTCTCGGCCATCGCTGCAGCAGGGCACAACGGTGCCCTCACGCTGATGGCCCAGACCATGACCACCGTGCTGCGCGAGCGCATGACCCATGTCATGCCCGTGCGGCCACGCCCCGACCTCTACCCCCTGCGCCGCAACATCGCCAACAGCTTGCGGCAACGCGATGCCGACGGCGCCACGGCGGCGCTGAACGAACTCATCACGCAGCTGCGCCGCGGCTGACTGCCCATCCGAGGAGACAACAAAAGATGTCCATCGACTACGCCGGCTTCCGGCGCGAACTGGAGGAGTTCGCCCGCAAGTCCTGTCCGCCCGAGATCCGCGCCGTCGTGGCCGCCGGCCAGAAGATCACCAAGCGCGAATACCAGGCCTGGCAGAAGATCCTGAGCGCGCGGGGCTGGGGTGCGCCGAGCTGGCCCACGGAGGCCGGTGGCACCGGCTGGGACATCCGCCAGCGGCTCATCTTCGAAGAGGTGATGGCCGAGAACGATTGCCCGCCGCTCTATCACCACGGCCTGGGCCACATCGGACCGGTGATCATCCGATTCGGAACGCCCGAGCAGAAGGCCCGCTTCCTGCCGCGCATCCTGGACGGCTCCGACTGGTGGTGCCAGGGATATTCTGAGCCCGGATCCGGCTCGGACCTCGCTTCGCTGTCCACCACCGCACGCCTGGATGGCGACGAGTGGGTGATCAACGGCCAGAAGATCTGGACCTCGCATGCGCACGAAGCCAGCATGATCTACATGCTGGTGCGAACCTCGAAGGAAGCCAAGCGGCAGGACGGCATCTCGCTCATCCTCGTGCCGATGGATGCGCCGGGCATCACCGTGCGGCCGATCCACACCATCGACGGCTGGCACCATCTGAACGAGGTGTTCTTCGACGACGTGCGCGTGCGCGCCGACAACCTCATTGGCGAAGTCGGCAAGGGCTGGACCTGCGCCAAATACCTGCTGGAGCGCGAGCGCCTGCCCCCTGCCAACGTGGCGAGGCTGGAACTGCTGCGTCGACAGGTCACGCGACTGGTCGAAGACGCGTCCAGGACCACTGCCGGCCGGCGCGACTTCAGCGGCCTGCATCACAAGCTGCTGCTGTGCGAAGCCGACGTGAAGGGCGCCCGCGTGATGATGGCGCAGGCCACCGATGACCTGATCCATCAGCGGCCGCTGGGCGTGCAGCCCTCGGCCATCAAGATGACCGTGGCCGACTGCGCGCAGCGGCTGACCACCATTGCGCTCGACGCCGTCGGCCCCGACGCCGCGCACCGCTTCCTCGCGGACGCGGAAGACCGGGACGTGCCCGATGCCACCTGGATCCAGAACTACATGTTCACCCGCGCCCGAACCATCGCCGGCGGCACTTCGGAAGTGCAGCGCAACGTGGTGGCCAATCAACTGCTGGGAGCCTGAGCCCATGTCCTCCCTGTCCTTTTCCCCCCTCTTCCCGGGCATGCTGCTCGACGCGGCCGAACGCTTTGCGCAGGACCATGCCGGCGCGCAGCCTGTGGCCGGCGATCCGGTTCGTGAACTCGGCTGGACAGCCACCATCGTGCCCGAGGACTGCGGCGGCGTCGGCGGCACCCTGGCCGACCTGGCCAGCGTCGTCGAAGGCCTGGCCACGCATGGGCTGCAGTTGCCCGTCGTCGAGACCTGCGCCGTGGTGCCGCTGCTGCTGCAGGCCGGGTCATCCGAAGTCGCTGCCCGTTGGCTCGAAGCCGTGGCCGATGGCAGCGCGCAGATCGCACCGCTGTGCCCCCTTTCCGCACTGCCCGACGAGCCGATCGCGATGGCCCGCCACCTGGACATCGGCCATGCTCTGAGCGGCACGCTGCAGGGCGTCGATGTCTCACTGCCCGCCACGCACTACCTGCTGCCGGCGCTGCAGGATGGCGAGAGCGCGATCTTCCTGGTCGACGCCGAACGCGTGGGCGCGCCGGCCGCGGCCTATCGCACCATGGAGGGTCGCCGCGGGGCCGACTTCGTCCTCGACAGCGTCGCGGTGCCAGAAGCCGCCTGCATCGCCCGCGGCCCGGCCGCCCTGGCCGCATTGGCTGCGGCGACCGATGCGGCGATGCTGCTCACGGCGGTCGACACCGTGTCCGCGCTGGCGGCGATGATCCAGCAGACCGTCAACCACCTCAAGGAACGCCGGCAGTTCGGCGTGTCGTTGTCCACCTTCCAGGTGCTTCGACATCGCACCGCCGACATGTACGTCAGGTACCTGGGTGCCAAGGGACTGGTCACGCATTGCTTCGATGCGCACGAACAGCAGGCCGCCGACTTGCGTCGCACCCTGCGCCTGGCCAAGGTCTCGCTGGCCGAGTCGGCGCGTGCGTGCGCCGAGGCCGCCATCCAGATGCACGGCGGGATGGGCGTGAGCGAGGAGGTGCTGGCCACCCGCCTGGCACAGCGCCTGATTGCCTCCGAGTTCCGCTACGGCGACCGTCTTGCCCATGCGGCACATCTGCTTGCGCCGCATGCGGCCGACACAGGCCGTTCTTTTTCCAACCTCACCGGGAGTGCGCGATGAGCGTCAGCCTTGAAGTCTCCGAATACATTGCCGTCGTTCGACTGGACAAGCCGCCCGTCAACGCGCTGGACCGCGCCACCCGACAGCGTCTCATCGATGCCTTCGACGAAGTATCGGAGCGCAGCGATATCCGCGTCGCCATCCTCACCGGCACCGGCAAGTACTTCTGTTCCGGCGCCGACCTGAAGGATCGCCCCGATCCGGAAAAGGCCGGCGACTTTCTCGGCCACAACCGGCTCACCCGCGAAACCGGCAACGCCATCCGCGAGTGCGCCAAGCCGGTGATCGCCGCCGTGAACGGCCCGGCGCTGGGAGCGGGCTTCGGCCTCATGTCCGCCTGCGACATCTTCCTGGCATCGGAAGACGCAACGTTCGCGATGCCCGAGATCAACGTCGGTCTGGCCGGCGGCGTTTCGATGCTGCGCACGATGGTCGGACGCTCGTTCACACGGCGCATGTTCTTCACCGGCATGAAGGTGCCGGCGGCCGAGCTGTACCGGCGCGGCGTGATCGACGAGGTGGTACCTGCCAGCGAGCTGATGCCACTGGCCATGCAGATCGCGCAGGAGATCGCGTCCAAGGCGCCCCTCGCAGTGGCCTACGCCAAACAGGCGGCCAACATGATGGACCTGATGCCGCAGCGCGATGGCTACCGCTTCGAGCAGAACTTCACCATGGCGCTGTCGCGCACCGAGGACGCGCAGGAAGCCCGCAAGGCCTTCCTGGAAAAGCGTACGCCGGTCTACAAGGGCCGCTGAGATGGACGGCATGCCAGTAGGGCACGGGCTCGAAGCCCTTTTCGCGCCCCGCTCGATCGCCATCGTCGGCGCGTCGGACGACGTGACCAAGATCGGCGGCCGGCCGCTTCAGTTCCTGCTCAAGTACGGCTACACGGGCGCCATCTACCCCATCAACCGCAAGGCCGGCCAGGTGCAGTCGATCGCGGCCTATGCCAGCGTGGCACAGACACCCGAAGCGCCCGAACTCGCGGTGATTGCGGTGCCGCCCGCGGCCGCGCTCGATGCAGTGAAGGAATGCGCAGCCCGCGGCGTGCGCGCGGCGGTCATCCTGTCGGCGGGCTTTTCCGAGATGGGCGAAGAAGGCAGCCGCCTGCAGACGCTCATCGGCCAGGTCGCGAAGGGCAGCGGCATGCGCATCGTGGGACCCAACTGCCTGGGCGCGATCGGTGTTCCGCAAAAGAGCATCGCCACCTTTTCGGTCGCCCTGGAGTCGAGCTTTCCGGATGCGGGGTCCGTCGGCATCGTCTCCCAAAGCGGCAACCTGGGCAGCTTCACCTTGAGACTTGCTTCGGAACGGGGGCTGGGCATCAGCCGGATGCTGACCACCGGCAACGAATGCGACGTCGACATCGCCGATGCGATCGCATCGCTGGCGCAGGACCCGGGCACCTCCGTCATCCTGTGCTGCATGGAAACGTGCCGCAACGGAGACAAGCTGCGGCAAGCCATGGCGCTCGCGCGCGATGCGGGCAAGCCGCTGGTCGTTCTGAAAGTGGGTGTGTCGGAAGCCGGCAGTGCAGCAGCCGCATCCCACACCGGCGCGTTGGCCTGCTCCGACGCGGTGTTCGACGCCGTGCTGCGACAAGGCGGTGCCATCCGGGTGCCGAGCATCGAGCAGTTGCTGGAAGTGGGGCATGCCCTGTCGGTGGTCGAATCCGGCCGCGTTCCGCGCGGCAACAAGGTGGCGATCCTCACGGCGTCGGGCGGCTTCGGCGTTCTTCTGGCCGACGCCGCCAGTGCCCAGGGTCTTGCGTTGCCCAGGCTGGCGCAGCGCACCCAAGAACGCGTTCTGTCGATCGTGCCCTTCGCATCGCCGGCCAATCCGGTGGACATGACGGCGCAGGTGTCGAGCAAGCCCGAGGTGCTGGCACAGGTGCTGGCGGCCGTGGCAGAGGACGAGACCTGCGACGCGCTGATCCTGCAGTCGGCCAACGCGTTCTTCGTGCCGCGTCTGCGCGAGGTTTTCCTTTCCGCGCTGACGCAGGTCGCCCGCGAGCATCCCGCCCGATTGATCCTCCTGTGCGCACGCGCGCCACAGGATGTACGAGCCCAACTCAACGCCATGGGCTTCCCGGTCGTCGAAGGCATCGACGCCGCTTGTGCGACGCTTGCCGCGCTGGTGCGCTTCGGCGCGCGCGAAGCCCGGCCCGCGGCTTTGCCGACTGAAGCGGCCCAAGCGCTGTCACCGGACGCCTTTGCCACCGAAGCCGGCGCCAAGCAGGTGCTGGCCCGCGCGGGCGTCCCGGTGCTGCAGGAGGTGGTGGCCAGGAGCCGCGAGCAGGCCCTGGCGGCGGCGCGCGACATCGGCTTTCCGCTGGTGCTCAAGATCGTCTCACCCGACATCGCGCACAAGACGGAGGTCGGCGGCGTGGTGGTCGGCGTGCGCTCGGAAGGCCAGTTGATCGATGAATACGAGAGCCTGCTCGCCCGCGTGGCACAGAAGGCGCCGCAGGCGCGCATCGACGGCGTGCTGGTGGCGCAGATGGTGCAAGGCGGCACCGAACTCATCCTGGGCAGCAAGCGCGACCCGGTCTTCGGGCCCATGGTCATGGTGGGCCTGGGCGGCATCCATGCCGAGATCATGAAGGACGTCGCGCTTCAGCCAGCCCCCGTGGACGAAGCCCAGGCGCTGGCCATGCTGCGATCGCTCAAGGCCTTCGCGCTCCTGGACGGCGCCCGGGGTCGGCCCAAGGCCGATGTCCAGGCTGCGGCCCGCGCCGTGGCCGCGCTTTCCCGGTTTGCTTCGGCACAGGAAAGACACGTCGCAGAGATCGACGTCAATCCGCTGGTGGTACTCGACGCCGGACAAGGCGCCTATGCGCTCGATGCACTGCTCGTTCCCGATCACATGGAGGAGACGCCATGAATGCCATTCACCCCACTTCCCTCGCAGGCCGCGCGGCCTTCATCAGCGGTGCCGGCCACGGTATCGGCCGAGCCACGGCCCGCGCCATGGCGGCGCTGGGTGCGACTGTCGGCATCAACGACCTGAAGCAGGAGTTCGTCGACGAAACGGTGGCCGAGATCCGGGCTGCGGGCGGGCAGGCCATTCCGCTGCCGATGGATGTGTCCACCCGCGACGGCATGAGCGAGGCGGTTCAGCGCTTTGCCAGCGATGCGCGCCGGCTCGACATCCTCGTGAACAACGCCGCCTGGGTGCGCTACCAGCCGCTGGCCGAGATCACGCCGGAGGTCATGGACCGAATGGTGGAGATCGGCTTCAAGTCGGTGATATGGGGCATCCAGGCGGCATCCGAACTGATGGACCCGCAGCGCGGTGGATCGATCATCAACGTCGCCTCGATCGCCGGCTTCAAGTCGCCGATGCGATCGGTGGTCTACAGCGGCATCAAGGCGGGCGTGCTGGGCATCACCCGCGCCGCCGCGGCGGACCTGGGAGCGCGCAACATCCGTGTGAACGCGGTGGCGCCCGGCGCGATACCGACGGAGGGCACGGCCAAGCACCGCAACGCCGAGTTGGATGCGCGCCGCATCGCACGGACGCCCCTGGGCCGGCTGGGCACCGTCGAAGACATCGCCGATGCGATCTGCTTTCTGGCGGGCGACGGCGCGCGCTTTCTGAACGCGGAAGTGCTTCGTCTTGACGGCGGCGCTTCGGAGACCTCGCTGTGAGCGGGCAGCCCTTGGCGCCCAAGCGGCTGCAGAACGTCTATGTGGTGGCGAACAAGCCCGACGCGCTGCATGGCTTCTACGAAGGCGCGCTGGGACTGCAGCTCAAGTTCCGCGACGAGGACCGCTGGATCCAGTATGGCTTGGGCAATACCAGCATGGCCCTCGCTTCACCCCAGGAAGCGGCGCCAGCAACCGCAGGCGTGGTGATGGTGTTCGAAGTGGAAGACTTTGCCGGCGCGCAGGAGCGCATCGAGGCCGGCGGCGGCCAGGTCCTGGGCGTGCGCGACATGGGCTCGCATGGCGCCGTGCTTTCGCTTCGCGATCCCGAAGGCAACGTCGTCCAGCTTTTCAAGCGCGCCGCATGAGCGCTGCAGACCTGCAGCGCCTTGTCGATCGCGAGGCGATCCGCGACTGCATGTACCGCTATTGCCGAGGCATCGACCGGGCTGATGAAGCGGCGCTGCGATCGGCCTACTGGGAAGACGCCACGGACTGCCATGGCGCCTGGAACGGCAGCGCGTCCGGCTTCATCGACCAGGCGCTGCGCAAGCTGCGCGAGGGCGGGAGGCGCGTTCACCAGGTGAGCAGCATCCTCATCGAGCTGCACGGGGATGTGGCGGCAGTGGAAAGCGCATTCATTGCGTTGCAGGCGCCGGCGGCCGCACCGCAGCGCGAAACTTTCCTGTGCGGACGCTACGTGGACCGGTTCGAACGCCGCCGCGGCGAATGGCGCATCGCCGCGCGAACAGTGGTCTACGACTGGATCGAGGAGCGCGAACGGTCCGAACTCGCACAGGACGATGTGCAACTCTACGGCCCGCGCCAGCCAACTGCGGCGTCGGCGCCTTACGACCCGATCTATCGCCTCCTGGCCAAAGTACGCGAAGGCACCCTGGGGTAGTGCGCCTGCCCCTCAGAACGGCGCGCCGGCGTCTTCTTCGTCCTGCGGCGCGGCTTCAGTGCCCGACGGTCGGCGGTTCAACTGGTCGAGCAGGTTCATCACCTGCTTTCGAAGGCCGGTGTTTTCCGCCGTGAGTTCGGCCACGCGCTTGCGCAGCGATTCCACCGTGTCGCCGGATGCGTCTGCGGCGCTGGCGTCGTCGGCATCGCTCTTGGGCGATGCCGCGCCTGCTTCGGCGGCGGACGTCTCGCGCGGCTTGCGCTTGGCTTCGCGCACCCGCTTGGCGGCCTGCTTCAGTTCATCCTTGCCGGCGGTGGCGGCAGCCACCTGCTCTTCGGCCGGCAGGCTGGCGACGGCCGCCGCGCCGTTGATGGAGATGTCGCCCGCCTTCACGGCGGCCACCAGTTCCGGCGTGGCCTGCTTCTGGATCTTCTCGATCATCGCAACCTGCGTGTTGCTCAGTCGCGCGACGCGGGCCAGCGCCTCGCGCGTGGCAAGCGCTTGTGCCTGCGCCTCGGTCTCGGCGGATGTGGCGGCTTCGGAGGCTTCAGCCTGCGCCTCGGCCTGGACATTCGCGGCTGCCCGGGCGCGGCGTTCGGCCACGATCTCCCGCTTGCGCAGCGCCAGCACGCCGCGCTGGAAGTCGGACACGCTGCGGCGGCCCAGGTGCTGGTCGATCATCCAAAGGTGGACGTCTTCCATCGACTTGAAGCGCGTGTTCTGCACGGTGTTGAAAGGCAGGCCGTGCTTCTGGCAGATGGCGTAGCGGTTGTGGCCGTCGACCAGCACATCGCCCCACAGCACCAGCGCGTCGCGGCAGCCTTCGGCGAGCAGGCTGCGTTCCAGTGACTCGTACTCATCCGCGGTCAACGGGTCGATGTAGGCCTTGAGTTCTTCGTTGACGACGATGTCCGTATTCATTTGCTTGCGCGCGCACCAGGTGGGTTCCAAAGGGGGCGCATTGTAGGCAATCGCCTCCGCGCCACCCATGGGCGCGGAGGCGATCGGTGGCGCGGATCAGAAGGTCGCGCGCAGACCCACCTTCAGCGAACGTCCAGGCAGCGGCACGCTCGGATAGGCGGTGGTCGTGAGGATCGACGTGGCGCTGTAGGCGAGCTCGTTCGTGATGTTGTCGATGCGCGCATACCAGGTGAGGTTGGCGCGCTGCACCTTCATCTTGTAGGTGAGCGAGGCATTCCACAGCGTGTAGGAATCGGTCGCGCGGTCGCCCTCGGGGACGCGGTCCTGCGCGGCGTAGTAGTCAAATCCGAACCGTGCCGCCCAGGGACCCGTGCCGTAGGCCAGCGTGGCACCGACCCGAACGGGCGAGATGCGCGGCAGCGGCAGGTACAGGTCGGTGTTGGTGGCCCGCACCACGTCGCCGCGCCATTCCAGATCGAGCGTAGAAGGCTCTTCGGGCCGCGCCAGGCCTTCGTTGCCCAGCAGGCGCAGCGTGCCGTTGGCCTCGATGCCCACGAAGCGTGCCCGCACGCCGGAGTAGGCGTATTCGGGCAGGCCCTCTTCACCCTCGGGATTGAGCTCACCCTCTTCGCCGCGCGTATTGCCGGTCGACAACAGGCCGATGTAGTTGGAAAAGCGCGTGTAGTAGGCATTGATGCGCGCGTTGTTCGGGCCGGAAGTCCACTGCGTCCCCAGGTCCACGCCGGCCGACTTTTCCTTCTGCAGGTCGGCGTCGCCCGTCTCCCAGGCGCCGGTGGCCACGTGCGGGCCGTTGGCGAACAGTTCGTAGTCCTTCGGTGCACGCTCGGTGTAGGCGAGGTTGGAGGTCAACCGCCACTGCGGGCTGAGGTTGACCAGCGCACCCAGGGCCGCGCTGCTCGGGCGGAAGCTGCGCTCGCCGACGAAGAAGCGGTCGATGTCCGGATCGGTCGATCCGCCGGACCGGACTTTCACATCCTCGGTGCGTGCGCCGAGGCTCAGGCGTCCCCAGGATGTGGCCAGGTCTTCCTGCAGGAACACGGCGTTGGCGCGGGTGCGGGTGGTGGGCACGAAAGCCTCTTCGCCTTCGGCCGAGAAGTCGCCCGACTCGCTGGAAAAGCCGATCAGCCCTTCGAGGTTGCCCAGCTTCTGGTGCCGGGCCTCGAGGCGAAAGTCGTTGGTGTCGCGCGAGAAGACCGTGCCCGTCTCGCTGCCTTCGAATTCGGTGTGGCCGTAGTTGGTGCGGCTGGCCTTCATGTGCAAGCTGCTGAAAAAGCCGCCGGGGCGCCATTCGCCCTCCAGGGCGTAGCGGTCGGACCTCATGCGGATCGACACGTCGTCCTCGGCCACGCTGCCATAGTCGCTGCGATAGGTGCTGGCGGACGCGCCGATCCAGCCCTGGTCGAAGAACAGTGTGCCGCCGAAGGCGCCACCGTCGGCCTGGCTGGCCGAATTGCAGATCTTGCGCGCCTCGCCCGGTCGCTGCGGGTTGTCGCAGGGCAGGTCGATCGGCACCGAGACGTCGTCCGAATCACGGCGAAACGCATCCGCATGCACCGCAATGCGGCCGTTGCCGGCCTCGACCAGCACGCCGCCGGACTTCTCGCGATTGCCTGTGGCGTAGCCCACGTCGGCCCGGCCGCCGACGCCTTCGATCGGCTCGGTGGGAATGCGGTTGTCCAGCAGGTTGACCACGCCGCCGACGGCGCTGCCGCCGTACTGAAGAGCCGAGGTGCCGCGCAGCACTTCGGCGCGCTCGATGACGAGCGAGTCGACCGGCACGGCGTGGTCGTAGCTCAGCGCCGAGGCATCGGCCGTTACCCCGCCGTTTTGCAGGATGCGGATGCGGTCGCCGTCCTGGCCGCGGATGGTCGGCCGGCTGGCGTTGGGACCGAAGTAGGTGCTGCTCACGCCCGGCAGGCCGTTGAGCGTCTCGCCCAGCGACGGCGCGTCGCGCAGCAGCAGGGCATCGTTGGACAGCGAGGTCACGGGCGCGATCGGATCGGGAGCGCCCAGCGGATTGCCGGTGACGGTGATCTCGCGCATGGCGGGACGGCTGTCAGGCGTCGCGGGCTGCGATTGCGCCCAGGCCGTCGCGCAGCACGACAAGGAAAGAACTGCGGCGCTGACGGCGCTGCGGCGATATGAATGAAACATGATGAGAAGACGCGTTGAATCGACGACGACGAAGCGCGCCGCCGGTTGCCGAGCAACGTCGGCAACAGCGGTGCGATCGAACGGAGGAGGGATTCAGCGGGCCGAGGGCGGCCCGCGCGCGTCGAAGAGCGCGACCCAGCGAGCCACCGCCTCCCCTTCCAGCCAGACGAAGGTCGCCGCCGGAAGGACGATGGGCAGCAGCACCTGCGGCACGCTCATGGGCGCGTGCCAGCCGGTGAACTGGTCGTAGAGATTGCAGTCCGAAACCGTGTGGTGGCCGAACAGCGCAAAGAGCCCGAAGGCGTGCCGGGAAGACTGCTTGGACGGGCCCTGCGCCTTGGCAGTCACATAGGCCGGCTCGGCCACGTAATGCGCTTCGGGCACGTGCAGCGTGCGGTGCACCATGCCGAGCATGGCGGCGAACCATACGGCGAACGCCAGCGCCGCCAACAGGCTACGCGCGCCCGCCGAACGCGCATGCCCACCCGACCGCCAGGGCGCGCGGTTGCGGCTGGCTGGGCGGGATCTGGAGATCGTGGGCGCGCTGGCGAAAAGCATCGAAGGCTCGGGAGAACCCTCGATCATAGGGCGTCAGCCCCGAAAACGTCAGTATTTGTGTCCCGCGTCTTCGCTTATGGCGTGTCTTCGGCGGAACCCGACCCGCTCACATGCAAGACCAGCTCCGGGCCATTCACGGTTTTCCAGACATCACCGTCCTGCCTCAATTCCCGGCCGTCTTCGAGCCGGGCGTTGACGGCGCTGATCTCCCAATGGTCATGTTTGGGGTCGGCGGGATCGTTGACTTTCTTTTCAACGAACTCGCATTTCACGACATAGGTGTTGCCGTCAGCGTCTTCGCCGGTCAGCTCGCGGTTGGTGCTTCGGTGCGTCGTCATGGGGCCATGGTGAACAGCCGCGAGCGGCGACCGCCTCGGCCTGACGGCCGATGTGGCGTAGGACTTTGCCGATGGGTCGGCGCGCCGAACAACTCGACACCGGCGTGCGCGCACGCCCAGGGCGGAACTTGTCGGACAGCGCGATCAGGCGTCGCGCGTGACGATGGCCGCTCCAGGAGACCATCGCCATGAAATTCAAGCTGCTCAATCAATCGCCGGAACGCACCTTCGCGCTCATCTTCGAGAAGGGCGACGAGGTGGTCCCGCTGCTGGAGTCCTTCGCGAAGGAGCAAGGGCTGGATGCCAGCCGATTCAGCGCCATCGGCGCGCTGCAATGCGCGCAACTGGGCTACTTCGAGTGGGAGAAGAAGGAGTACGAGCGCATTCCCGTGGACGAGCAGGTGGAGGTGCTTTCGCTCAATGGCGACATCGCCCTGGATGGCGACGAGCCCAAGGTGCACGCGCACACCGTGCTCGGCCGGCGCAACGGCAGCACGGTCGGCGGCCATTTGCTGCAAGCCATCGTGCGGCCGACGCTCGAGGTGCTGCTCATCGAGTCGCCGGGCTACCTGCGGAAAACCTGCAACGCCGAGACCGGGCTGGCCCTGATCGATGTGGAGGCCTGATCCGCAAGACGCTCGTCGCGCCATGCAGCGCGACCGCGCCTTGCGTCAGAGCGCGCGCTGGATCAGCAGCTTCTGGATGTCCGAGGTGCCTTCGTAGATCTGGCACACGCGCACATCGCGGTAGATGCGCTCCAGCGGGAAGTCGTTCACGTAGCCATAGCCGCCCAGCGTCTGGATCGCCGCGCTGCACACGCGCTCGGCCATTTCGCTGGCGAAAAGCTTGGCCATCGCCGCCTCCTTGAGGCAGGGCCGGCCCGCATCGCGCAAGGCTGCGGCATGCCAGATGAGCTGGCGAGCCGCCTCGATCTGCGTGGCGCAGTCGGCCAGCCGAAAGCCGACGGCCTGCTGCTCGAAGATCGTTCCGCCGAAGGCTTGACGCTCCTTCGCGTACTGGACCGCCACGTCGAACGCGCTGCGTGCCATGCCCACGCTTTGCGCGGCAATGCCGATTCGCCCGCCTTCCAATGCGCCCAGCGCGATCTTGTAGCCCTCGCCCTCCGCGCCGATCAGGTTCTCGGCAGGAATGCGGCAGTTCTCGAAATTGATCTGCGCGGTGTCGCTGCTGTGTTGGCCCAGCTTGTCTTCCAGCCTGGCCACCTGGTAGCCGGGGTTGTCGGTGGGCACCAGGAAGGCGCTCATGCCCCGCTTGCCGGCGGCCTTGTCGGTCACGGCGATGACGATGGCCACCTGGCCGTTCTTGCCGCTGGTGATGAACTGCTTGACGCCGTTGATCACGTAGCCGTCGCCCTCTTTCCGGGCGGTGGTGCGCAGGCTGCTGGCATCGCTGCCGGCCTGCGGCTCGGTCAGGCAGAAAGCGCCCAGCATCCGGCCCTGCGCCAGTGGCACGAGCCACTGCTTCTTCTGCGCCTCGTTGCCGTAGCGCATGAGGATGGCGTTGACGGGGCAGTTGGTCACGCTGATAGCGGTGCTGGTGCCACCGTCGCCGGCGGCAATCTCTTCCAGCACCAGCGCCAGCGTGAGGTAGTCCAGGCCCGCACCGCCGTATTCCTCGGGCACGCAGATGCCGTAGGCGCCCAACTCGGCAAGGCCGGCGTGCGCCTCCTTGGGGAAGGCGTGCTCGCGGTCCCAGCGCGCGGCATGGGGCCACAACTGCTCCTGCGAGAAGGCACGTACGGCGTCGCGGATGGATTCCTGATCGGGAGTCAGCAGCATCGTCTTCAGACCAGTTCGATCGCCACGGCCGTGCCCTCGCCACCGCCAATGCACAGCGTGGCCACGCCGCGCTTCTTGCCGCGCTGCTGCAGCGCGTGGATCAAGGTCACCATGATGCGGGCGCCGCTCGCGCCGATGGGGTGGCCCAGGGCGCAGGCGCCACCGTGCACGTTGACGATGTCGTGCGACACGCCCAGTTCCTTCATGAGCGCCATCGGCACGACGGCGAAGGCTTCGTTCACTTCCCAGAGGTCGACGTCATTGACGCCCCAGCCGGTCTTCGCGAAAAGCTTGTGGACGGCGCCGACCGGCGCGGTGGAAAACCACTCGGGCTGCTGCGCGTGCGTGGCGTGGGCCACCAGGCGCGCGATGGGCTTGGCGCCGATCTTCTTCGCGTGCGATTCGGTCATCATCACCAGCGCCGCGGCCCCGTCGTTGATGGACGAGCTCGATGCCGCCGTGATGGTGCCGCCATCCTTCTTGAACGCGGGCTTGAGCGACGGGATCTTGTCGACCTTGATCTTGCCCGGGCCTTCGTCGATCGCCACCACCGTCTCGCCGGCACGGGTCTTGACCGTCACGGGCGTGATCTCGGCCTTGAACAGGCCGTCCTTGGTGGCGTGCTGGGCGCGCTGCACGCTCGCCATGGCGAAGGCGTCCTGCTCTTCGCGGGTGAAGCTGTACTTGGCGGCGCAGTCCTCGCCGAAGGTGCCCATGCTGCGGCCGGGCTGGTAGGCGTCTTCCAGGCCGTCGAGCATCATGTGGTCGAAGATGCGGTCATGGCCCATGCGGTAGCCGCTGCGGCCCTTGAGCATCAGGTAGGGCGCGTTGGTCATGCTTTCCATGCCGCCGGCCACCATGACATCGTGAGTGCCGGCCAGGAGCATGTCGTGCGCCATCATCGCGGCCTTCATGGCCGAGCCGCACATCTTGCTGAGCGTGACGGCGCCCGCCGCATCGGGCAGGCCGCCCTTGTAGGCCGCCTGGCGCGCCGGCGCCTGGCCCTGGCCCGCCATCAGGCAGTTGCCGAACAGCACTTCGCCCACCTGGTCGGGCGCGACACCCGAGCGCTCCAGCGCGGCCTTGATGGCGGCGCCGCCGAGATCGTGCGCGGCCAGCGACGAGAAGTCGCCCTGGAAGCTGCCCATGGGGGTGCGCGCGGCACCGACGATGACAATGGATTCGCTCATGATGTTGCTCCTGTGGCTATGAATGAAGAATGGGTGTCGTTGCGTGCGGACGGCGAGGCGCCGTCCTGGACGAAGCGCCTGGCCTCGTCGTAGGGAAAAACGTCGAGCATCTGGCCCGCGCCGATGCGCTCCTTGTGGCTTTGCCAGAACGCGGGGTCGAGCAGGTCGGCGTGGTGGGCCATGAAGGCCGCGCGCACGCGGTCGTTGCCCAGAAGGAAGGGGGCGAAGGTCTCGGGGAAGACGTCCTTCGGACCGACGCGGTAGTAGATCTCGCCGCTCATCTCTTCTTCCTCGTTGCGTGGCGGCGGCACCTTGCGGAAGTTGCAGTCGGTGAGGTATTCGATCTCGTCGTAGTCGTAGAACACCACCTTGCCGCCACGGGTGACGCCGAAGTTCTTCCACAGCATGTCGCCCGGGAAGATGTTGGCGGCCACCATGTCCTTGATTGCATTGCCGTACTCCACGACCACATCTACCAGGTGCTGTTGCGCGCGGCGCGCTTCGGTTTCGCCGTCGGCATGGTCGATCTGGTCGAAGGCTTCCTGCAGGTAGATGTTCAGCGGAATCATGCGCCGCTCGATGTAGACGTGGCGCAGCACCAGTTCCATCTCACCATTGCCGTCGCGGTCTCCGATCTCGACCTGGCTGGGCGCGAAGCGGCGGATCTCGTCGACCAGAGCGCTCTCGAAGCGCTCCAGCGGAAAGCCGACGTTGCTGTATTCGAGCGTGTCGGCCATGCGGCCCACGCGGTCGTGCCGCTTGACCAGCAGGTACTTGCTCTTGACCTGTTCGCGCGTGGTTTCCTTGGGCGGCGGAAAGAAATCCTTGATGACCTTGAAGACGAAGGGGAAGGACGGCAGGTCGAACACCAGCATCACCATGCCCTTGATGCCCGGGGCGATGCGGAACTTGTCGCTCGAATAGTTCAGGTGCGAGAGAAAGTCCCGATAGAACAGCGTCTTGCCCTGCTTGGCCAGGCCCAGCGCGTTGTAGATCTCGGCGCGCGGCTTGCGCGGCATGAGCGATCGCAGGAACTGCACATAGGCCGAAGGCACTTCCATGTCGACCATGAAGTAGGCGCGCGCGAACGAGAACAGCATCTGCAGGTCGTCCTCGCCAAACAGCGCCGCGTCCACGTAGAAGCGGCCGCTTGCGTCGTGCAGGATGGGCAGCGCGAAAGGCAGTTCGGTAAAGCCGTTGATGATCCTGCCCACCACGTACGCGCCCTTGTTCCGATAGAACAGGCTGGAGATGACCTGGATCTGGAAGTTGGCCCGCAGCCGCACCTTGCGAAAGCGCGCCAGGATGGCCTGCGCGACCCGGCGTGCGTCGCGCGGCTTGTCCGCCCAACGGCCGAGCAGGCCGTAGTCGTCCAGCATCCGCGCGATGGTGTCGTCCAGCGATTCATGGGGCGGGTAGTAGGGCCGGTAGGTGGGCGCGTCGCGCGTCTCCAGGTACTCGGTGCTGATGGCGGGGCGAACGAAGATGAAGTCGCTCTGGAAGTACGAGCGGTGCAGGATCTTGGTGGTGACGGAGTTGAAGAAGCTCTCGGCCAGCTCGGGCTGGTGGTGGTCCACCAGCAGCCCGATGAAGTGCAGCTTGACCTGCTGCCACACCTCCATCGGCTGCTCGCCCGCCTTGAATTCCTTTTCGAGGCGGGCCACCGCCTCGGCCACGCGCAGGTCGTAGAACTCGATGCGCTCGCGCTGCGCACGCTGCTGGCCGCGCCAGTCGGCCGTCTCGAAGCGATGCTTGGCGCGCGCCGATTCGGCACGGAACAACCGGTAGTGCCGGTTGAATCCGTCGGCCATGGCCTTGGCCACCGAGTAGGCCAGTGGCGAATCGAGGCGCTGCGGAAACATGCGCTACGAGCGAGGGCGATGGCGCGGGTGCGTCGGCCTCAGGCCGCCTGCGTCCACTTGGCGCGGATGCGTTCGATCGCTTCGGGATACACGGTATGGAATTTCTCGGAGCTGTTGACCGTCAGCTTGAGGTCGTTGAGCAGGCCGTCGTGCACGCCGAAGGTCCAGCCATGCACGCGAACGTTCTGGCCGCGGCCCCATGCGTCGAGCATGACGGTGCTGCCACACACATTGGCCACTTGCTCCACCACGTTGAGCTCGCACAGCGCGTCGGCCCGCTTGTCGGTGGGCACGGCATCGAGCAACGCGCGATGGCGGTCGCGCACGTCCTGGATGTGGCGGATCCAGTTGTCGGCCAGGCCCACGCGGATGCCGTCCAGGCCCGCCTTGACGCCGGCGCAACCGTAGTGACCCACCACCATGATGTGCTCCACCTTCAGCAGGTCCACCGCGAACTGGATGGTCGACAGCGCGTTGAGGTCCGAGTGCACCACGATGTTCGCCACGTTGCGATGCACGAACACCTCGCCAGGCTCCAGGCCGGTGATCTGGTTGGCCGGCACGCGGCTGTCCGAGCAGCCGATCCACATGTACTTGGGCGTCTGCTGCGCCACCAGGCTGGTGAAGAAGCCGGGCCGGTCGCGTTCGGTCTGCGCGGCCCAGGAACGATTGAGGGCGAAAAGGTCGCTGAGGCTGTCAGGCATGGTGTTGTGCTCTTGGTGGGTGAATGGGGTGGTGGTGGTCGACGGGGACAGAGGTGGTCAGGCCGCTGCTCGACGCGCCCGGGCCAGGTTGCTGCGCCCCTGGCGCTCCTGGGCGCGCACTTCCTCGAGATTGGCCTGCAGGTCTTCGAGCTGCGCCTCCAGCTGCCGGCGGTGCGTGCCGAGCACCTCCAGGAAGCGCTCCAGCTGCGGCACGGTGTCACGCGGGCTGTCGTACATGTCGAGGATTTCCTTGGCCTCGTTCAGGCTCAGGCCCAGGCGTTTGGCGCGCAGCGTGAGCGCCAGCCGCGTGCGATCGCGCCCGCTGTAGACCCGCTGGCGCCCGCCCGGGCCGGCGCGCTCGGGCGCCAGCAGCCCCATGTCTTCGTAGAAGCGGATCGCACGCGTGGTGAGATCGAACTCCTCGGCCAGCTCGCTGATGGAATAGGTCTGGGCAGACATGTATCGATGCGTGTCAAGCGTGGCGGTTGCAGGGGCGACAGCAGCAATTGGCTGCAGTCCCTAAAATGTACTGCTCACCAATGACGTTTACGTAAACGTCAATCGTACATGAATCTGCTCGAACGCGAACTCCAATATCCCCTCGGCGATCAACTGCCCTTGCCCGGCACCACGGTGGAGGTCGCGCCCGGCGTGCGCTGGGTCCGCATGGTGCTTCCATTTGCGCTCGATCACATCAACCTCTGGCTGCTGCGCGACGAGATCGACGGGCGCCAGGGCTGGACGGTGGTGGACTGCTGCATCGCCCGTGACGAAGCCCGCGCGCAGTGGGACCAGATCTTCGAGACGCAACTGCAGGGCCTGCCGATCCTGCGCGTGGTCGTCACCCACATGCATCCCGACCACATCGGCCTGGCCGACTGGCTTTGCCGACGCTGGAACGCGCCGCTGTGGATCAGCTCCACCGACTATCACACCGCTCGCGTGCTGTGCTCCGCCGGCGATTCGGCCGCCGGCGGCGAGGCGGCCGCCAAGTACTTCCGCTCGCACGGACTGACCGACCCCGACGCGCAAGCCGCCATCCTCGGGCGCAAGAACTACTACGCCGACATGGTGCCCTCGGTGCCCGCAGAGTTCGTGCGCATGCTCGACGGCGACGAACTGGTCATCGGCGGCAACGTGTGGCGCTGCATCAGCGGCTACGGCCATGCGCCGGAGCACATCTCGCTGTACTGCCCCACGCTGAACGTGCTGCTGGGCGGCGACATGATGCTGCCGCGCATCTCCACCAACGTGAGCGTCTACGCTGGCGAGCCGGAAGCGAACTCGCTCAAGCTGTTCCTGTCGAGCATCCGGCGCTTTCTCGAACTGCCCGCCGACGTGCTGGGGCTGCCCGCGCACGGCAGGCCCTTCGTCGGCGTGCACAAGCGCGTGGAGCAACTTGAGAACCATCACCGCAAGCATCTGGCTGCATTGCTGGAGTTTTGCAGCACCCAGGCGCGCACGGCGGCCGAGTCGCTCCCCATCCTGTTCACCCGCAAGCTGGATGTGCATCAGACCACCTTCGCGATGGGCGAGGCTGTTGCGCACCTGCACTACCTGCGCTTTGCCGGCCAGTTGCAGCGCACGCTGGGCGAAGACGGCATCTACCGCTTCGGCCTGCCCGGCAGCGCGGGATGACGGACGCGGCGACCGCGCGCGTTCTCGACGACCTGCGCGCCGGCCGGCTCCAGGGCACGCGCGAGCTCAAGCTGCGCGGCGGCCTGACCGAGTTTCCGCGCGAAGTCTTCAACGTGGCGGACACGCTCGAAGTGCTCGACCTGTCCGGCAACTCGCTCGATGCACTGCCAGGCGACTTCGCGCGCCTTCGCCGTCTGCGCATCGTGTTCGGATCGGACAATCGCTTTACCCGTCTGCCAGACGTGCTGGGCGACTGCCCGCTGCTGGAGATGGTGGGCTTCAAGGCCAACCGCATCGAGCATGTGTCCGCCGCTGCGCTGCCGCCGCTGCTGCGCTGGCTGATCCTGACGGACAACCGCATCGCCGAACTGCCGGCCGAACTCGGCCACCGCCCTCGCCTGCAAAAGCTCATGCTGGCCGGCAATGCGCTCACGACCTTGCCGCCGCAACTGGCGGGTTGCGATCGCCTGGAACTGCTGCGCATCGCCGGCAACCGGCTCGATGCGCTGCCCGACTGGCTCCTTGCCCTGCCGCGTCTGGCCTGGCTGGCCTTTGCCGACAACCCCGCCTCCCAGGCTGCCGAGGCTCGCGCCCTGGCGGCGCACCCCGTGCCCGACATCGACTGGTCGCGGCTGGCGCTGGGCGAACTGCTGGGTGAAGGCGCATCCGGTCGCATTCACCGCGCAACCTGGATGGACGGCGCGGGCGCCCCCCAGGACGTGGCGGTCAAGCTGTTCAAGGGCGCGGTGACCAGCGACGGCTCGCCCCTGAGCGAAATGGACGCCTGCATCGCCGCAGGCGCGCATCCAACACTGATCGGCGTGCGTGGCCGCGTCACCGGCCATCCGGACGGCACGCCCGCGCTGGTGCTCGGCCTGGTCGATCCTGATTGGCGCAACCTGGCCGGCCCGCCGAGCCTGCAAAGCTGCACGCGCGACGTGTACGCGCCGGACACGCGCTTCGACCTGCCCGCCGCGCTTGGCATGGCCGGCGGCGTAGCGTCCGCCGTGCGGCAGTTGCATGCGCATGGCATCACCCACGGCGACCTCTACGCCCACAACATCCTGTGGGATGGCGGCGCGAGGGCGCTGCTCGGCGACTTCGGTGCCGCGTCGTTCTTCGAGCCATCAGGCGCGCATGCCGCCGGCCTGCAGCGCATCGAGGCACGCGCCTTCGGCTGCCTGCTCGAAGAGTTGATCGACCGTGTCAATTCACCCCCCACCGACGCCGATCCAACAGAAGGCGAAAACCACTCGGCCGTGCAAGCGCTTCGGCGGCTGCAGGCCCGCTGCAATTCCCCAGTGCCAGCCGAGCGCCCCAGCTTCGCCGAGATCGAAGATTCGCTCGAAGCGATCGGCCGCTCCCTTCGCGGCACGCACGGCGCCTGAAAAGCGAACCCCGCGGCCGCGCGACCCGGCCATGCCCGACTGGCGCCAATGTGACGCCATCCGGCCACCTTGCGCACTTAAGCTCCGGCCTTCGATCCTTCAGGAGACAACAGGCATGGACACCAGCCAACTCTTTTCGCTCAAGGGCCGCAGCGCCCTCATCACAGGCGGCTCGCGCGGCATCGGCCGCATGATCGCCGAAGGCTTCCTGGCCCAGGGCGCGCGCGTCTACATCACGGCGCGCAAGGCCGAAGCCTGCGACGCGGCGGCCCGCGAAATGTCGGCGCTGGGCCAGTGCGTCTCGCTGCCTGGCGACGTTTCGACGCTCGAAGGTGTCCAGGCCCTCGTAGCCCAACTGCAAAAGCACGAGAAGACGCTGGACATCCTCGTGAACAACGCCGGCGCCGCATGGGGCGCCGCGTACGAGACCTTCCCCGAAAGCGGATGGGACAAGGTCGTCGACCTGAACCTCAAGACGCCCTTCTTCCTCACGCAGGCGCTCACGCCCATGCTCAAGGCGGCAGCGACCGACCATCTTGCCAAGGTCATCAACATCGCCTCGATCGACGGCATTGCGGTCAACCCGCTGGAGACCTATTCGTATGCCGCCAGCAAGGCGGGGCTGATCCACCTCACCCGCCGCATGGCCACGCGACTGGCCCAGGACCGCATCGTGATGAGCGCCATCGCACCGGGCGCCTTCGCTTCCGACATGAACCGCACTGCGCGCGACCATGGCGACGAGGTGGCCAAGCGCATTCCTGCCGGGCGCATCGGCGAGCCCGAGGACATGGCCGGCGCCGCCATCTTCCTGGCCTCCCGTGCGGGCGACTACGTGATGGGCTCGACGCTGGTGGTGGATGGCGGCGTGATCCACACGCGCGGCGAATAGCAACACGGCGCAGACCGCTTCACTCAGAATCGGGGGCCATCCATGCAAGGACGCCCCATGTCACAAGAAGACAGCGTTGCGCCACCGACCGCCCCCTACGAGGGCGGATGCACCTGCCGACAAGTGCGCTACCGCCTGGCCAGTTCACCGCTGTTCGTGAACTGCTGCCATTGCCGCTGGTGCCAGCGAGAAACCGGTAGCGCCTTCGTCATCAACGCGATGATCGAAAGTGACCGCGTGTCGCTGCTGCAGGGCGACATCGACATGGTCGATACACCCTCGCTCAGCGGCAAGGGCCAGAAGATCGCACGCTGCCAGCGCTGCCGCGGCGCGCTCTGGAGCCACTACGCCGGCTTTGGCACCGCGGTGAGTTTTGTGCGGGTGGGCACGCTGGACAACCCCGATGCGCTGCCTCCGCAGGTGCACATCTTCACCGAGTCCAAGCAGCCTTGGGTGCAGTTGCCCGCCGGTACGCCGGTCATGCCCCAGTACTACAAGGCTTCGGAGATCTGGCCAGCGGAAAGCCTGGAACGCCGCGCCGCCTTGCTGGCGAAGTTGGCGCCGCCCAGCGCGTAGCGCCCTGCCCTGCGCAGCGCCTGCACCAGCGCGCGCAGTTGCCGCGCCGCGCGAACCCGGATCGGCGCGGGCTCATGCTGCAGCCACTGCGCTGCACCGTCGCCCAGGACCCGCAGCGACAACCATCCGGATTGCGCCACTTGGTGGGCCTCGCCCTCGCCAAGCCGGACGTCGGCCCAAAACATGGTCTCGGCCAACCATCGCGGTGACTGCGTCAGCTGCACGCTGCCCTGCGTCAGCTGGATGAACGTACCGGCCGCCACCGGCACCAGCAAGGTTTGGCCCGCTTCGGCGGTCAGCGCGCGGGTGGTGAACAAGGGCGATTCGGTCGAGGTCATGGCACTGCTCCTGCAAGGGAAGAACATGGCTTCAATCGTAGGAATGCGCAGGCTGGCCGATAAGGCACAGAACGAAGTCGTTGCAGCGAAGCAGACGCGGCGCGCACGCGTCTGTTATGGTCCTTTCGCGGCGGATCTGCATCTGTTCGGGCCGATGCATCCGCGCCACCATGCGGCGTCCAGGTCCGCCCCGAAGATGGAAACCCCTGCCCTTTACAAGCGCCTGGCGGCGCACTACCTCGACGCCATTCGCGCCGGCACATTGGCGCGCGGGCAGCGCATGCCGTCGCTGCGCAGCCTGATGCGCACGCATTCGATCAGCCTTTCCACGGCGCTGCAGTTGTGCCGCGAGCTGGAAAGCGCTGGCTGGCTGGAGGCGCGCGAGCGCTCAGGCTATTTCGTACGCCAGCCGGCGCGCCTGGCTTTGGCGCCCATGGCCGAGCCAGCGGTGCACCGCGCGCCCGATCCGGCACAGTACGTCGGCATCCATGCCCGCGTATCGGCCTTCGTGGCGAACCGGCGCGCGCAATCGGTCAAGCTCAATTTCTCGATCGCCCGGGCCGCTCCGCAGCTCTATCCGGGCGAGCCACTGCGCGTCGCACTTTCAAAGGCATTGCGCGAGCGCCCGCAACTGCTCACCTCGGCACCCCAACAGCGCGGTGATGCCGTGTTCCGATCGGTGCTCGCCCGCCGAGCGCTGGCCAGCGGCATGACGCTGGCGCCGGACGACGTGCTCGTCACCAACGGCTGCATCGAGGCGCTCAACCTGGCGCTGCGCGCCGTGGCCCAGGCGGGCGATACGGTGGCGGTGGAGTCGCCCACCTTCTACGGCCTGCTGCAGGTGCTCGAAAGCCTGGGGCTGCGCGCGCTGGAGATCCCGACCAGTCCGCGCACCGGCCTGTCGCTCGAAGCGCTCGACCTGGCGCTGCAGGCCTACCCCGACATCCGCGCGGTGGTGGTCGTGCCTCACCTCCAGAATCCGCTGGGCAGCCTGATGCCCGATGCGCACAAGGAGCGGCTCGTGCAGATGTGCGAGGCGCGCGACATCGCCTTGATCGAGGACGACACCTACACCGCCCTGGTCGACGCGGCCACGCCGCCGCGGGCCATCAAGCATTGGGACCGCAGCGGTCGGGTGATCCACTGCGCCTCGCTGCACAAGATCCTGGCGCCTGGCCTGAGGCTGGGCTGGATGGCGGCCGGCCGCTGGCAGGCACGGGTAGAAATGCTCAAGTACGCCCAGACGCGCAACAACGAAGGCCTGGCGCAGGTGGGCGTGGCGCAGTTCATGGGCACGGGCGCCTACGACCGGCACCTGCGCCGCTTGCGCAGCGCCCTTGCCGAACAGCGCGAGCGCACGGCAGAGGCCATCGCCCGCCACTTTCCCACCGGCACGCGGATGAACCTGCCGCCCGGAGGCCTTCAGCTTTGGGTGGAGCTGCCCGACGGCATTTCAGGCCAGGACCTGTGCGACGCTGCGTTGGCCGAACAGATCCTGGTGGCGCCCGGCGCGCTCTTCAGCAACTCCGAGCGCTTCGACCACTTCGTGCGCATCAACTGCGGCTGGCCCTTCGGCCCGGACGTGGAAGAAGGCTTGCGCAAGCTGGGCCAGATTGCCGCGCATCTAGGGCGCCAGAAACCAACTCGGCAGCGCCGATCGGCGGCCCCGGACCCTTCGGCACTGGCTTAGGCGCAGCGGCCTGCCAGCATCACCGCCTCCTCGCGGTGGCGCCTGCTTCGAGCCTCCGGGTTCAGGCCCAGCGCGGCATCGTGGTTTCCTTGAGCTGGCGGCGCAGCAGCGCGTAGTCCGGCATGACGCTTTCGACCGTCTCCCAAAAACGGGGGCTGTGATCCATCACGCGCAGATGGCTCAGTTCGTGGGCCACCACATAGTCGATGACCGGCATGCGCAGATGCACGAGGCGCCAGTGCAGGCGGATGGTGCCGTCGGCGCTGGCACTGCCCCAGCGCGTGCTGGCGTTGGTCAGCGACACCTTCTTCCAGGCGACGCCCAGCAGCGGCGCGAAATGATCCAGCCGTTCGATGAAGATGCGCCGCGCCTGCCGCATCAGCCAGGCTTGCGCGGCGTCGCGCACCTGGGCGCTGCCGGCATGCCGCGCGAGCGGCAGTCGCAGCACACGTCCGCTGCCGTCGGCACCGGCATCGAGCATGGCGCCGCCGGCACCGTGCGCAGAATCCAGCACCACGGTAATCGGCTCGCCCAGGAAATGAAAGACCGCGCCGTCGCGCCATTCGATGCGCTGCGACTCCTGACGCTGCTGGCGCTCGCGCATCTCGCCGAGCTTGCGCACGATCCAGTCGGCCTTCTCCTGCAAAGCGGTGTCCACGTCGCGCAGCGGGATCCAGCGTGGTGCGCGCACGCTCAAACCCTCCGGCGCAACGACGAAGCCGATGCTCTTGCGCTGCACGCGGGTGAACTCGTAGTCGACAAAGGCGTGGCCCAGGCGCGCCTGCCGGCTCGCACGTGGATGGGTGAAGCGGGCCGGCGCCATTGCATCGGCCAAAGGCATCGCCGGGGCGGCTTGCAGATCGGCCACTGCGGACGGCGATGGCGGCGCTTGCTCTTTGGTGGGCGATGTCGGTGCGCCGTTGGTCCGCGCTGCATCGGGCGCAGGCTGTGTGGGCGGCGCTTCGCCGAACAAGTCCAGGGTCAGTTGCTGCAGCGCGCGGAGCATGGGGCGATTGTGCCCATCATTCATCAGGCGGGATCGCCCGTCAGCGATACGCCTCGGGGTCGAGGCGGCGCATTTCGGCCTCGATCCAGGCCTCGACTTCGCGCATGAGTTCGTCGGGCTTGCGTCCCACGCTGGGAATGGGCTTGCCGATGGACACATCCACCACGCCCGGCCGCTTGATGAACGCCTTGCGCGGCCAGACCTTGGCCGAGGTGACCGCGACCGGGATCACCGGCGCGCCGGTTTCCACCGCCAGCCGCGTGCCGCCCGATTTGTACTGCCCGGCCTGCCCGCGCGGAATGCGCGTGCCTTCGGGAAACATGATGATCCAGATGCCCTGCTCGAGCAGGCGCTTGCCCTGCGCGACCACCTTGTTGAATGCCTGCGACCGCTGGCTGCGATCGATGTGGATCATGTCGAGCCGCGCCATGGCCCAGCCGAAGAAGGGCACGTAGATCAATTCCCTCTTGAAGACGAACGCCAGCGGATGCGGCATGAGCGTAGGCATCAGGAAGGTTTCGTAAGTGGACTGGTGCTTGACCAGCAGCACCGCCCCCGCGAGCTTGTCGGTGGGCAGGTTTTCCATGCCCGTGACCCGCGTGCGGATGCCCATGATGACGCGGGCACCGTCGATGGCCCAACGCAGCCAGCGCACCGCCATCCAGTACAGCGGAATGCCGCGCCGCCAGATCGAGGCGACCAGCATGATGATGGCCCAGGGCACGACAGTGACGAGCATCCAAAGCGCATGGATGATGGAGCGGATCAGGGACATCGGAGATGAAGGAAGTAAGAGGTTCTGGGCCGATCAGCCCTTGGCCGCCGCATCGGCCTGCGCCTGCAGTTCGCGGGCGAGCAGGAAGTCGACGAAGGCGCCGAGATCGGCATGAACGCGGGTGCCCGGAGGGTATTCGGGCGGCAGCGGATCCACGCCGCGGCACGCCTCGCCCATGCCGGTGAGCAGCAGATGCGGCTCGCAGCCCACCGCGTGCCCGGCCTGCAGGTCGCGCAGGCTGTCGCCGGCGGTGGGCATGCCGACCAAATCGACGCCATAGCGCTCGGCAATCTGCAGGAACAGGCCGGGCGCGGGTTTGCGGCACTGGCAGCCTTCGTCCGGCGCATGCGGGCAGAAGAAGACCGCGTCGATGCGGCCACCCACGGCGGACAGCATCTTGTGCATCTTGGCGTGCATGGCATTGAGCGACGCCATGTCGAACAGCCCCCGGCCCAAACCCGACTGGTTGGACGCGATGACCACGCGCCAGCCAGCATGATTGAGCCGCGCGATGGCCTCCAAGGCGCCGGGCAGCGGCGTCCATTCGACATCGCTCTTGACGAAGTCTTCGCGGTGCACGTTGATCGTGCCGTTGCGATCGAGGATGACGATCTTCATGGCAGCGCTCATGGGGCAGCCCGCCTCAAGTGGCCAACCTGTCGAGCTGAGCCACGCGGTTCATGGCGGCATGCAGCTTGGACAAGAGGCCGAGTCGATTGAGGCGAAGGTCTGCCTCTTCGGCATTGACCATCACGCCGTCGAAGAAGGCATCGACCGGCGCGCGCAAAGCGGCCAGGGTCTGCAGCGAACCGGTGTAGTCGCCAGCGTCGAACTGCGCGTCGGCCTTGGGCACGACAGCCTGCATCGCCTCGAACAGCGCTGCCTCGGCCGGCTCGCGCAACAGGGCGGTATTGACGTGGGCGTCGGCCTCGGGCGACTTCTTCAGGATGTTGCCGATGCGCTTGTTGGCCGCGGCCAGTGCGGGCGCCTCGCCGAGTTGAGCGAACGCGCGGACCGCCGCCAGCAGCGCGGGCACCTGCGCCAGTCGCTGCGGACGCGAAGCCAGCACCGCCTCGGCCTCCTGGGCGCTGGCGCCCTGCTCGCGCAGAAGGCCGGACAGGCGGTCGAAGATGAAGTCCTGCAGCGCATCCACCGCGCGGGCTGCGTCGAAGTCGGCAATGCCGTTGAATTGCCCGGCCGTCAGCGACAGAAGCTCGCGCAGGTCGAGCGGCAACTTTTTCTCGATCAGCATGCGGATCACGCCGAGCGCGTGGCGACGCAGCGCAAAGGGATCGCGGTCCCCCGAAGGCAGGTTGCCGATGCCGAACATGCCCGACAGCGTTTCGAGTTTGTCGGCCAACGCGACGACGACACCGGCGTCGCCGCGCGGCAGCGTGTCGCCGGCAAAACGCGGCTTGTAGTGATCTTCGATGGCGTCTGCCACCGACTTGTCCAGGCCATCATGCAGCGCGTAGTAGCGCCCCATGGTGCCTTGCAGTTCTGGGAACTCGCCCACCATATCGGTGACCAGATCGGCCTTGGCCAGCTGCGCCGCCTGCGTGGCGTGGCGAGCCAGATCCGCGTCGCCCATCGATTCGGCAATGCCGCGCGCGATGCGCATGACGCGTCCGACGCGCTCGCCCTGGGTGCCCAGCTTGTTGTGATAGACCACCTTGTCGAGCGACTCGACGCGCGAGGCCAGCGTCTTCTTGCGGTCCTGGTCGAAGAAGAATTTGGCATCGGCCAGGCGCGGGCGCACCACGCGCTCGTTGCCGCCGATGACGGCGCTCGCGTCCTGCGGGCTGATGTTGCTGACGACCAGGAACTTGTTGGTCAGCTTGCCGGTGGCATCGAGCAGCGGGAAGTACTTCTGGTTGGCCTTCATCGTGAGGATGAGGCACTCCTGCGGCACGTCGAGAAATTCCTTTTCGAACTCGCACACCAGCACGTTGGGACGTTCGACCAGCGCCGTCACTTCGTCGAGCAGCGCGTCGTCGTCGATGGGCTGGCAGCCGCCGCCCACCTGCACCGCGGCTGCGGCAAGCTGGCGTGCGATCTCGGCGCGGCGCGCCTCGAAGCCGGCGATGACGGCGCCGTCGTCGAGCAGTTGCAGCGCATAACTGTCGGCGTCGCGCAGCACGACCGGATCGACGGCGGCTTCGAAGCGATGGCCGTGCGTCTCACGTCCGGCATTCAGCCCCAGCGCGCCCACCGATACCACCTCGCTGCCATGCAGCGCGACCAGTCCATGCGCGGGGCGCACGAAACTGACGCTGGTCCAGCCGGGCAGCTCGCAGCCGCTTTCGAGCTGGTAGCTCATGACCTTCGGAATGGGCAGCTTGGCGATGGCTTCGGCCAACGCCTTCTGCAGGCCCTCGGCCAGCGTGGCGCCCTTGGCAGTGCTTTCGAAGAACAGGGCTTCGGCCTTGCCGTCCATCGCGCGCTTGAGGCCGGCGACGGCCGATGCGTCCGCACCCAGGCCGGCCAGTCGCTTGAGCAGTGCAGGTGTGGGCTGCCCGTCCGCGCCGATGCCGACCGAGACGGGCATGAGCTTTTGCGACACGGCCTTGTCGGCGCCAACGGCGGCCACATGCGTCAGGTGCGCGGCCAGCCGGCGTGGAGAGGCGAACGCGGTCAGCACCGAAGTGCCGTCGGCCAGTCCCTGCGCAACGAGTTGCTCGCGCAGCACGCCAGCGAATGCTTCGCCCAGCTTGCGCAGCGCCTTGGGCGGCAGTTCTTCGACAAAGAGTTCGACCAGCAGGGATTTCGTCGTCATGGAATTGCTCATGGCTCAGGCCGCCTTCTTCTGCGGAATCTGCGCGACCCATTCGCGCGGCGCCATCGGAAAGCCCAGGCGTTCCCGGCTGTCGTAATAGCTCTGCGCCACGCTGCGCGCCAGATTGCGGATGCGGCCGATGTAGGCGGCGCGTTCGGTCACGCTGATGGCGCCGCGCGCGTCCAGCAGATTGAAACTGTGGGCGGCCTTGAGCACCTGCTCGTAAGCCGGCAGCGCCAGTTGCGCCTGCATCAGGTGCTTGGCCTGCTTTTCATGCGCGGCGAAGGCGGTGAACAGGAACTCGGCGTCGGAATGCTCGAAGTTGTAGGTGGACTGCTCCACCTCGTTTTGCTTGTAGACATCGCCGTAGCTCAAGCCCTCGGTCCATTTGAGGTTGTAGACGTTGTCCACGCCTTGCAGGTACATGGCCAGGCGTTCCAGGCCGTAGGTGATCTCGCCGGTGATGGGCTTGCAGTCGATGCCGCCCACCTGTTGGAAATAGGTGAACTGCGTCACTTCCATGCCGTTGAGCCAGACCTCCCAGCCCAGGCCCCAGGCGCCGAGGGTGGGGTTCTCCCAATCGTCTTCGACGAAGCGGATGTCGTTCTTCTTGAGGTCGAAGCCCAGCGCTTCGAGCGAGCCCAGATACAGCTCGAGGATGTTGGCCGGCGCCGGCTTGAGCACCACCTGGTACTGGTAGTAGTGCTGCAGGCGATTGGGGTTTTCGCCGTAGCGGCCGTCCTTGGGGCGGCGGCTGGGCTGCACGTAGGCGGCCTTCCACGGCTCCGGGCCGAGCGCTCGCAGGAACGTCGCGGTGTGCGAAGTGCCCGCTCCCACTTCCATGTCGTACGGTTGCAGGAGTGCGCAGCCCTGGGCGTCCCAGTACGACTGCAGGGTAAGAATGATTTGTTGGAAGGTCAGCATGGTCGGCCTGTGCCAGGTGGACGTCCGCGGCGGAAGGGGCCGGCGGCGCGACGAACCGGCCATTTTAAGAGGCGGGGCGCGAGCGCTACCATCGGCACACTGGCGGGGCGCATCTTCGATGTCGCGGCCAGCCTCCGCCCAAGCCATGAAAGCACCTGCCGTCGATTCCGCGCTGCCTGACCTGCCCGCTCCCGAAGGGCCTCTGTCGCGCAGCCGACCGGGTCGCGAACGCATCATGGCGGCCATCCGTGCGGCGGCAATCACCGAGTTCAGCCTGCACGGCCTCAAGGGCACGTCGACCCAGGGCATCGCCGACCGCGCCGGGCTGACCAAGCCGCAATTGCACTACTACATCGCCGGCAAGGAAGAGCTGTATGCCGAGTTGCTGATGCAGGTGCTGCACGACTGGAAAGTGGTGTTCTCCTTCGACGAAGGCTCCAGCGATCCCGGCCGCGTGCTGGCTGGCTACATCCGGCAGAAGCTCGACCATGCGTTCGACAAGCCGGAGATGTCGCGCATCTTCACCCGCGAGGTGCTCGACGGCGGGCGCAACCTGGAGCGCTACTGGCCGATGTCGCGCCAGTGGACGCAAAAGAAGATCGACGTGATCAATGGCTGGATTGCCCGCGGCCTGATGCGCCCGCTGGATGCCCGCCTTCTGCTGCAGCACATCTGGGCCATGACCCAGTACCACGCCGACTATGCGCTGCAAGTGCGTGCAATGGGCGGCCTGCCCGAAGAAGCCACGGTCGACCGCGAACCGGTCGCGCGTGAGTTGATCGCGTTCACCCTGCTGGGGTGCGGGATCAAGCCGCCGGGCTGAACCAGCCGCACGCGCCGCTCGACGCGCGCTCCCGCTCCACCGAGGCCTTTGGCCTGGGCGGAACACAGACGCAATCCCCAATTCGGTGCCCATCGCCCAGCCTGCGGCTGGCACGACGCTTGCATAACCTGACCACTTGCTCTGATTAAGCGGTCAAGAACACACCATGCGAGTGCTCGTCGTCTATTGCCACCCGGTAGAAACCAGTTTTCATGCCGCCCTGCACCAGGAAGTGCTGCGCAACCTGCGTGCAGCCGGCCACGACGTGGACGACTGGGATCTGTATGCCGAGCAGTTCAACCCCGTCATGTCGCGGGAGGAGCGCCTGGGCTATCACGAAGTGCCCAGCAACCGCGAGAAGGTGCAGGGCCACATCGACCGGCTGCAGCGTGCCGAGGCCATCGTCTTCTGCTTCCCGACCTGGTGCTTCGGCCTGCCCGCCATGCTCAAGGGCTGGTTCGACCGGCTGCTGATGCCCGGCGTGGCCTTCGACATCAGCGATCCGGCCAACGTCAAGCCCATGCTCACCAACATCAAGCGCATCAGCGCGGTGGTGACCTATGGCCGTCCGCGCTGGATGGCCTGGTACATGGGCGATCCCCCTCGAAAGATCGTCACGCGCTACATGAAGCGCCTGACTGCGGCGCAGGCCCGCGTGGACTACCACGCCCACTACCACATGAACGTGGCGACCGAGTCGCAACTCAAGCGCTTCATGCATCGCGTGGGCCATGCGATGGCGCGCTTCGCCTGATCCGTCCCCAGCACAAGGAACCCCATGCTTCACGGCTACATCCCCCCGCACCGTTTCCTGCCCTACCTGAGCTGGAGCGAGATCGACCAACTGCCCGACAAGGAAAACACCGTGATCGTGCTGCCCTGCGGCGCGATCGAGCAGCACGGCCCGCACCTGCCCTGCTCGGTGGACAGCGTGATCTCTTCCGGCGTGATGGGCGCCGCGCTGAATCGCCTGCCGGCGGAGGTGCGTGCCTTCGCGCTGCCACCGATCACCTACGGCAAGTCGGAAGAGCATCTGCACTTTCCGGGAACCATGACGCTGACCGGCACGACGCTGCTTTCGACGGTGACGGAAATCGGTGAGTCGGTCTATCGGAGCGGCTTCAGAAAGCTGGTGTTCGCCAACGGCCACGGCGGGCAGCCGCAGGTGCTGGAGATGGCGGCGCGCGAGCTGCGGCTGCGCCATGGCGATTTCGTCGTGGTGCCGCATGGCGTCTCACGCCTGCCCAGCGCGGCCAGCAAGCAGGTCAGCGAGCAGGAGAAGAAGCTGGCCATGCACGCCGGCCATTCCGAGACGGCGCTGATGCTGGCGCTGGCGCCGGAGACCGTTCACATGGAGCGCGCCGTCGCCAACTATCCGCCCGCATTCCCGATCAAGCTGCTCTCGGGCGATGGCCGCCCCGCATGCGCCTGGACGGCCCGCGACTTCGGGCCGAGCGGCGTGATCGGCGATCCGACCAGCGCCACGCGCGAGCAGGGCCAGGAGATCCTGGACACGCTGGCCGACAGCTGGGCCCAGGCGCTGACCGAGCTGTTCGCCCTGCGCTGGGTGGTGCGCGACGAGCCCACATGGGAGCGCGGCCACCACAACGGCTTCATTCAATCGGTCCAGGGCACGGCCCTGGGCAGCTGACTGCTTCGACCCGACCTTTTTCAACCAACGCGCCCACTTCGAGGAGAAACCATGCGCAAGACCATCGCCCATCGAATCGCTCCCCTGGCTGCCGCCACCGCGCTTGCGCTCGGCATCGGCGCAACGGCTCACGCCGAAGAGAAATTCACGTACATGACCAACTGGTATGCCCAGGCCGAGCACGGCGGCTTCTACCAGGCGGTCGCCACCGGCATCTACAAGAAGTACGGGCTGGACGTCACGATCAAGATGGGCGGCCCGCAGGTCAACATCGCCCAGATGATGGCCGCCGGCCAGGCCGACTGCATCATGGGCTCCAGCGACATCCAGGTCATGCAGATGCGCGAGGGCGGCCTGCCGGTGACCACGGTGGCGGCCTACTTCCAGAAAGACCCGCAGGTCATGATCGCCCACGAGGACGTCAAGTCGCTGGCCGAGCTCAAGGGCAAGACCATCCTGATCGCCAACAGCGCCAATCGAGGCTACTGGCCGTGGCTGAAGATGAAGTTCGGCCTGTCGGATTCGCAGACGCGCCCCTACACCTTCAACATCCAGCCCTTCGTGGCCGACAAGAACTCGGCGCAGCAGGGTTACCTGACGTCCGAGCCCTACGCCATCCAGAAGGCGGGCGTGAAGGCCAATACGCTGATGTTCAGCGACTTCGGTTATTCGTCGTACGCCACCACCGTCTCGTGCATGGACAAGACGCTCAAGGATCGCGCCAAGGCCGTCGAATCGTTCGTCAAGGCGACTGCAGAAGGCTGGAAGAGCTACTTGGCCGACCCCGCGCCCGGGAATGCGCTGATCAAGAAGGACAACCCGAACATGAGCGACGACCAACTCGCCTACAGCGTGGCCAAGCTCAAGGAAGTGGGCCTGATCACGAGCGGCGACGCGGTCAAGAGCGGCATCGGCATCATCACCGACGAGCGCTCGAAGGCGAACTACGACTTCCTGGTCGAAGCCAAGCTGCTGGACCCGGCCAAGGTCAAGCTGGCCGACACCTACACGACCGCGTTCGTGAAAAACGCCAAGGTCCTGCCCTGACCGTCGCGCGGGCCGGGTCCTCGTGGCCTTGCCCGCTTTTCCCCCTCGCGCGCAAGCGTCCTCACGCCCTGACACAGGCTCCGGCGACTCGCAGACCACTTGCCTCGCCACCATCGAAAGGCTCCCATGACCGCCACCGAATCCGAAGTCTTCGCGCCCCATCTGGACGCCAGCAGTGCGCCTGCCGCCGTCGAAGTCCTGTCGGCTGAAAAGACCTACCCCGACGGCACGCAGGCGTTGCTGCCGGTCGACCTTCGAATCGCCGAAGGCGAATTCATCACCCTGCTTGGACCTTCGGGCTGCGGCAAGAGCACGCTGCTCAAGATGGTGGCTGGCATGCTCGAACCCACCGACGGACGCCTGCTGCTGTGGCGCCGTCCGGTCCAGCAGATCGAGCAGACCGGTCGCAAGATGGCGTTCGTCTTCCAGGCGCCGACGCTCATGCCGTGGGCCAGCGTTCAGACCAACGTCCGGCTGCCGTTGGACCTGGCCGGCGTCCCACGCAAGGAAGCCGACGCACGCGTCGCCGATGCGCTGGCGTTGGTGGGACTGTCGAAGTTCGCGAGCGCCCTGCCTCGCGCGCTGTCCGGCGGCATGCAGATGCGCGTGTCGATCGCTCGCGGCCTGGTCACCGAACCCGACCTGCTGCTGATGGACGAGCCCTTCGGAGCCCTGGACGAGATCACGCGCCACAAGCTGGACGCCGATCTGCTCGAGCTGTGGCGCAAGAAGAAGCTCACCGTCATCTTCGTCACGCACTCGATCCACGAGGCGGTCTTCCTGTCCAGCCGCGTCGTGATGATGGCCGCGCGGCCCGGTCGGGTGGTGGAGGAATTCATCATCGACGAGCCCTATCCGCGCAACGCCGACTTCATGGTGTCGCCGCAATTCGCGCGTCACGCGAAGCGCCTGCAGGACAGCCTGATGCGTGCCAGCAGCCTCAACGAAGCGGAGGAAACAGCATGAGCAGCGTTGCCGCACACAGCCCCGCCGGAGCCACCGTGAAACCTGCCGCCCATCCAACTTCAGCAACGCAAGGCCGCGCGGCACAAGTGCTCGCTGCAACGCCGTCGGCCACGCTCACGACGCCCCCGGGCAAGTCGAAGCCGGCAAAACCGCAAACGCCGCTGTTCGCCCGGCCGAACGTGCAGCGCGTGCTCTACCCGCTGGCCGTGGGCCTGGTGCTGCTCGGCCTGTGGCAGGCGATGGTCACCATCATGGAGTTGCCGCCCTACCTCGTGCCATCTCCCTATCTGATGATGCAGACGCTGGTGACCGACTGGGCACCGCTGGGCATGGCGCTTCTGACGACCTTGAAGGTGACGGTGCTGTCGTTCGTACTGGCCACGGTCGTCGGCGTGCTGGTGTCCTTCCTGTTCGTGCAGAGCAAGCGCATCGAAACCGCGCTGTTTCCCTATGCCGTGCTGCTGCAGGTGACGCCCATCGTCGCGGTCGCGCCGCTCATCATCATCTGGGTGCGCAATCCCACTGCCGCGATGGTGGTGTGCGCCGCGCTGGTGGCGCTCTTTCCGATCATCAGCAACACCACGCTCGGCCTGCGCAGCGTCGACCCCGATCTGCAGGCCTACTTCAAGCTCAACCATGCAACGCGCTGGCAACAGCTGGTGCGACTGCGCATTCCGAGCGCGCTGCCGTATTTCTTCGGCGGTCTGCGCATCTCCAGCGGGCTCGCGCTGATCGGGGCTGTGGTGGCTGAGTTCGTCGCTGGCACGGGCGGCCAAGGCGCTGGACTGGCCTACCAGATCCTGCAGGCAGGCTTCCAACTCAACATTCCCCGCATGTTCGCGGCGCTGCTGCTGATTTCGTTGGCAGGCGTTGCACTGTTCGTACTGATGGCCTGGCTCACGCGCGTGGCATTGGGCTCCTGGCATGCGAGCGAACTCTCACAGGATTGATACGCCCATGAACGCACCTCTTTCGCCGATCGAGCAATTGCAGTTGGAGCTGCCGGATCTCGACTGGATCACCGACGCGAGCCGCATTGCCCGCTTGTCGCAGGATTTCGCCTGGTTCAGTCCGGTACTCCATCGGCAGTTGAAGGACAAGGTTGCGGATGCCGTCGTCCGTCCGCGCACCGAAGAAGAGATCCGCCAGTTCGTCTCCGCCTGCGCGCGTCGACGCGTGCCGATCACGCTGCGGGGCAGCGGCACCGGCAACTACGGGCAGACCACGCCGCTGGCCGGCGGCGTGGTGCTCGACATGAGCGCCTACAACGCCAGCATCTGGGTTCGCCCCGGCGTGGCGCGGGCGCAAGCCGGCATTCGCCTGGGCGCGCTCGAGAAGCAGGTGCAGGAAACCGGACAGGAATTGCGCTGCATGCCTTCGACCTATCGCAGCGCGACGCTGGGCGGCCTGTTCGGCGGCGGCTTCGGCGGCGTGGGCTCGATCAACTACGGCCCCCTGGGGGCCAGCGGGAACGTACTAGGCATCCGCGCGATGACGATCGAGCCGGAGCCACAGGTCGTGGAACTGCGTGGCGCCGAAGCAATGCGCATGCATCACCTGTGGGGCACCAACGGCCTGGTGCTCGAGCTGGAAGTCGGCCTTTCGCCAGCCCATCCCTGGCTGGAAACGCTGGTGGTGTTCGAGGACTTTGATTCGGCCTTGTCATTTGGCGATGCCCTGGCCAATGCGCCCGGCATCATCAAGCGCGAAGTGGCGTTCTTCGGCAGTCCGGTGCCCGACCACCTCGGCCAGCTGGCCGAATTTCTGCCCAAGGGCTGCCACGCCGTGCTCTCGCTGGTCGCCGAGTCCTGTGAAGAACCGCTGCAGGAGATGGTGGCTGTGCACGCCGGGCGCGTGAGCTATCGCAAGACGGCCGAGGAAGTGCGCAAGAGCAATCGCACGCTGATGGAGTTCACCTGGAACCACACGACGCTGCACGCCCTGAAGATCGACAAGTCTTTGACCTACCTGCAGAGCTCGTTCGTCCCAGGACAGCATGTGCAGCAGATCCGCGAGATGGAGGCGCGCTTTGCCGGCGAAGTGCTGATGCACGCCGAGTTCCTTCGCGGCCTCGACGGCCGGATCAGTTGCAGCGCACTGCAGTTGGTTCGCTTCACGACGGAGGAGCGTCTTGACGAGATCATGCGGCTGCACCGCGAGGCGGGCGTGCGCATCAACAATCCGCACGTGTTCGTGGTGGAAGACGGCAAGGCTGGCGGGCCGCTTCCGCCGGAAGTGGTTGCGATGAAAAAGCGCTTCGACCCGCTGTCGCTGCTCAATCCCGGCAAGCTGCGGGATTGGCCCGTCAGCGCCTGATACGCGCGGCCAGCGCCGCGGCGGCACAAACAGCCAAAGCGACGATCCAGAGCGGCCACAGGCCGAAGCGCGAGACCCAGCGCGCATAGGGCGTCAGGCCGTTGCGGCCTTCCACTTCCACATCGAGCACACCGCGCGTCATGCGCGGTATGGCGTGCGTGACGCGCCCACGATGGTCAATGGCCACAGTGGCCCCGGTGTTGGTCGCGCGCAGCATTGGCCGGTCGAACTCGATCGCGCGCATCCGGGAGATGGCTTCGTGCTGGTCGATGGCGATGCTGTTGCCGAACCAGGCGATGTTGCTCACATTGAGCAGTACGGTCGGCGCAGTGGCCTCGTCGCGGAAGTTGGCGCCGATTTCGTCGCCGAACAAGTCTTCGTAGCAAATGTTTGGAGCGATGCGCTGGCCCTGCCAATGGAGGGACGGCTGCGCCAGGCCACCGCGCCGGAAGTCCCCCAGGGGGATGTTCATCAGGTCGGTGAACCAGCGGAACATGGATGGCACGAACTCGCCAAAGGGCACGAGATGGTGCTTGTCATAGCGATAGCGGGGCACATGACCCGGCAGCAGCCCCAACACTGAATTGGTGTAGTCGCTTCCGCCGCCCAGCGGAATGCCGACGATCGCCGCTTGCGCACCATTGGAGAATCTGGCGGTGATGGCATCGAGATAGCCGGCTGGCAATTGCGAAGGGAACAGAGGGATCGCAGTCTCGGGTGTTATGACCAGCGGTGCCTCTGTCGCCTGGAGCTTTTCGCCGTACCACTGCAGTGCGGTGGCGATGCCACCGCTCGGAACAAATTTCTCGTCCTGCGGAATGTTGCCCTGAAGGAGCTGCGCGCGGATGCGTCCGGCGCTGAGCGGATCGGGCGCGTCGGCTGGCTTGCATTGCGTGCTGATGCAATGAGACTCGTACCCGCCCCACCCGAGGAAGACCACCAGGGCCAATGGTGCGGCCCATGCTGCTGGGCGCCGCACCGACCGCGCCCTTTCAGGGTTCGAAAGCCACGCGGCAACGATGGCAACGATGAAGGCAGACAACGCTCCAACGCCATAGACGCCGACGTCGCGCGCGAAAGCCATGAGTGGGCCATCCAGATGCGCGTAGCCACCTGCACCCCACGGGAAGCCGGTAAACCATGTGTTTCGCAGCAGTTCCGCCAGTAGCCACGCTGCAGCGAAGAGCGCGGCCCTTGCCGCAGGACGCCGGGGCGCCCAAAGGACCTGAAGCGCTCCCGCCACGCCGTAGTAAAGCGACAGCGCAGCCGACAACGCGAGCACTGCGACAGCCGCCATGGCGGCCGGCAATCCGCCGTAGGTGTGCATCGAGATGAAGAGCCACCACGTCGTGCCGGTCAACCAAGCAGCGGCAAAGAGCCATGCAGCGAGCGCGCCACTGCGCCAGTCACGCGAACCATCTCGCTGCGCGTTGATGCGTTCGAGCCGCCATGCCAGAACGCCCAGTGTGGCCATCTGCAGCCACCATTGGGGCTGCCCGTCCCAAGGCGACGCAATGCTCATGGCCTGGCCCAGGCCGGCCACGACCATCAGCATCAACTGGAACCAGCGCGAAGAAATCAATCGGCTGCGTCGCCGCCCTGAGACGGAGACACCTTGAACCAGCGGACTGCGCCACCCTTGGTGTGCAGCACGACAAAATCGAAGCCGCCGATGCTGTGGCGTTCGCCGCGCTTGGGCACGTGACCCATCTCATGGGCGATCAGGCCGCCAATGGTTTCGAAGTCTTCGCTCAACTGCTCTTCATTGAACGCAATGGCAAAGGCCTCGGCCACTCTTTCGACGGGCGTGTCGCCCGACACACGATACGTGTGATCGGCAAGGCCGAAGATGTCGCCCTCGTCCTCGATGATGTCGAACTCGTCCTCGATCTCGCCCACGATCTGCTCGAGCACATCTTCGATCGTGATGAGGCCGGCCACTCGACCGAACTCGTCGATCACGATGGCCAAGTGGTTGCGGTTTCCCCGAAATTCGCGCAGCAGATCGTTCAGGCCCTTGCTCTCGGGCACGAAGGTGGGAGGCCGCAGCAGAGCGCGAATACTCAGGTTGGGGGCACGCTGGAGCTTCAAGAGGTCCTTGGCCAGCAGGATCCCGATGATGTTTTCCTTGTCGCCCTCATAGACGGGAAACCGCGAGTGCGCTGTGTCGATGACCAAGTGCAACAGGTCCTCGTACGCCTCGTCGATGTTGACCAGATCCATGCGCGGCGCCGCGACCATCACGTCGCCCGCGGTCATGTCGGCCATGCGCAGCACGCCTTCGAGCATCACGCGCGAATCCGCGCCAATGATGTCGTTGTCTTCGGCCTCGGCCAACGTCTCGATAAGCTCGTCGCGCGAATCGGGGCCGGGATTGATGAACTCTACGAGCCGCTGAAAAAAGCTGCGCTTGTCTTCCCGCTCGTTGCCGGGGCGTTCAGGGTGTGGGTCTGCCACTGCTTGAGGGCGAATGTTGTGAAGAAGGGTGCAAGGATAGCGGATTGCAGTGGTCGATCCGACAGCACCCTGGAGCAAGGCGTTTGCCTTAACTCAGGCAGACGACTTTGAACGCGCCTGTTGAACGCCGCTCCGCACCTCCTGGACCGCCTGAAGGAAGCTCCAGAATTGCTTCGCACGCGACTTGAGTTGGAAGTCGACTTCCGCAAAATGCTCCAGCGCGATTTCGCTCATCCGGCTGTCGAGCGTCCGCTCTGGCAACTCGAGGTGGGCTTCCGCCTCCGAACCGCTTCGCACCACGCTGGCGCCAGCCTTGCGGGCAATTCTGAGCATGGCGCCGTTTTCCGACAATGCGTGGATGAAGAGCATCCGCACGCCGGCGTTTCGTGCGCTGACCCCCGCGCGCTCGAACAGTTTGGCCCCATAGCCGCGCCCACGCGCGTGCTTGGCGACCGAGACGCCAAACTCGGCGCATTCGCTCGGTTGGCCCGCGGGCGCAAAAGCCAGATGTGCCATGGCAATGAGCTCCAGGCGCCGGTTGTAGATGCCCAGAAGTTCGTCATGCCCGAACTTCAGTCCCTCGACGTACCTGACGATCTGCTCGTCTGATGCCGCATAGCCAAAGCGTAGATATCGATCGTGAGGCTCCAGCGCCAGTAGATGAGCGGCGATGCTGTCTCGCTCGCCAGGCCCGATCGTGCGAATAGGCACCAGGACCGGTGACGTCCTTGACGAACTGGCCTCAGCTGCGCGCGAGTGCACCCCCGGCACCCGCAAGAAGCCATAGGCACCGAAGGAACTACGAAGGATGTCGATGACATGTTGCATCGCACAAATATAAGGGTTTTCCCTGCTCGTTCGCGTAGTCGAGCGTCCATTCACCGGCGAGCAGTAGGCACTTTTCAGTGAATTGCCAAGGTTAAGGTCCGATATGGAGGCCACGCGTTCAGCGGCCATAGGCTGCGCATGCTCACGGCGTCCGATCAGACCGCGCGACGACGGCTGGAAGTCGACAGGGCGATGTCTGTAGGGAGAAGGGTGTGTGCCGCCTCAATGACATTCAGCGTCGGGAACAGGCCTACCGCAGACTATTAGTGCCGCCGCCGCATGGAGTCGTGACTGGAGAGATTTATTGCAAGCGGGCGTGGCTCAATTCAGCTGACAGCGCAAACCGCCAAGATGGCACCGTTGGAGACCGGCGATAACGAGGCCAATCAATGAGTGCCTAGACGCACGCACACGAGGCGTGGCTATTGGTCCGCACACGAGGGAAGTTCGGACTCCACCGCTGAGTCCTAATAGGACACTAAAAGCAAAAAGGCCCAACCGTCATGGTTGGGCCTTTTTGGGCTGTAAGAGCCTGACGATGACCTACTTTCACACGGGAACCCGCACTATCATCGGCGCTGAGGCGTTTCACGGTCCTGTTCGGGATGGGAAGGAGTGGGACCACCTCGCTATGGTCATCAGGCATAAAGGGTTGCCGACCTGCTTTTGAGTTCAGGTCAGCGAATTCATAGAGTCTTGAATCAGTTGGGTGACTTGATTGCGCCCAACGTTTGGGCATAAGCCTTGATTTTAAATCAAAGTTATAGGGTCAAGCCGCACGAGCAATTAGTACAGGTTAGCTTAACGCATTACTGCGCTTCCACACCCTGCCTATCAACGTCCTGGTCTAGAACGACTCTTTAGGGGGCTCGAGGCCCCGGCAGATCTCATCTTGAAACGAGTTTCCCGCTTAGATGCTTTCAGCGGTTATCTCTTCCACACTTAGCTACTCGGCAATGCCACTGGCGTGACAACCGATACACCAGAGGTGTGTCCACTCCGGTCCTCTCGTACTAGGAGCAGGCTTCCTCAAATCTGCAGCGCCCACGGAAGATAGGGACCAAACTGTCTCACGACGTTTTAAACCCAGCTCACGTACCTCTTTAAATGGCGAACAGCCATACCCTTGGGACCGGCTACAGCCCCAGGATGAGATGAGCCGACATCGAGGTGCCAAACACCGCCGTCGATATGAACTCTTGGGCGGTATCAGCCTGTTATCCCCAGAGTACCTTTTATCCGTTGAGCGATGGCCCTTCCATACAGAACCACCGGATCACTATGTCCTGCTTTCGCATCTGCTCGACTTGTCAGTCTCGCAGTTAAGCACGCTTATGCCATTGCACTATCGTCACGATGTCCGACCGTAACTAGCGTACCTTCGAACTCCTCCGTTACGCTTTGGGAGGAGACCGCCCCAGTCAAACTGCCTACCATGCACTGTCCCCAGCCCGGATAACGGGCCTAGGTTAGAACCTCAAACACACCAGGGTGGTATTTCAACGTCGGCTCCACGAGAACTAGCGTCCTCGCTTCAAAGCCTCCCACCTATCCTACACAGATCTGTTCAAAGTCCAATACAAAGCTACAGTAAAGGTTCATGGGGTCTTTCCGTCTTTCCGCGGGGAGATTGCATCATCACAAACATTTCAACTTCGCTGAGTCTCAGGAGGAGACAGTGTGGCCATCGTTACGCCATTCGTGCAGGTCGGAACTTACCCGACAAGGAATTTCGCTACCTTAGGACCGTTATAGTTACGGCCGCCGTTTACTGGGACTTCAATCAAGAGCTTGCACCCCATCATTTAATCTTCCAGCACCGGGCAGGCGTCACACCCTATACGTCCACTTTCGTGTTTGCAGAGTGCTGTGTTTTTAATAAACAGTCGCAGCCACCGATTTCTTGCAACCCTTTCATGCTCCGTTGTTCACTTCACACTACTAGGGCACACCTTCTCCCGAAGTTACGGTGTCAATTTGCCGAGTTCCTTCTCCTGAGTTCTCTCAAGCGCCTTAGAATACTCATCTCGCGCACCAGTGTCGGTTTGCGGTACGGTCGTGTGCAGCTGAAGCTTAGTGGCTTTTCCTGGAACCCCGTTCAGTCACTTCGCGAGCAAGCTCGCTCGATCGCTGGCCTCGGTATATGACGGGCGGATTTGCCTACCCGTCGCCTACATCCAGCTAAACCAGGACATCCAACACCTGGATGACCTATTAGGATCCGTCCCCACATCGCACTACACATCGGTACAGGAATATTGACCTGTTTCCCATCAGCTACGCATCTCTGCCTCGCCTTAGGGGCCGACTCACTCTACGCCGATGAACGTTGCGTAGAAAACCTTGCGCTTACGGCGAGCGGGCTTTTCACCCGCTTTAACGCTACTCATGTCAGCATTCGCACTTCTGATACCTCCAGCAGCCTTTACAAGCCACCTTCACAGGCCTACAGAACGCTCTCCTACCACGCACAGTAAACTGTGCATCCGCAGCTTCGGTAACTGGCTTAGCCCCGTTACATCTTCCGCGCAGGACGACTCGATCAGTGAGCTATTACGCTTTCTTTAAATGATGGCTGCTTCTAAGCCAACATCCTGACTGTTTTAGCCTTCCCACTTCGTTTCCCACTTAGCCAATTTTAGGGACCTTAGCTGGCGGTCTGGGTTGTTTCCCTCTTGAGTCCGGACGTTAGCACCCGGTGCTCTGTCTCCCAAGCTGTACTCTTCGGTATTCGGAGTTTGCCAAGGTTTGGTAAGTCGCCATGACCCCCTAGCCTAAACAGTGCTCTACCCCCGAAGGTAATACTTGAGGCACTACCTAAATAGTTTTCGGAGAGAACCAGCTATTTCCAGGTTTGTTTAGCCTTTCACCCCTATCCACAGCTCATCCGCTAGTTTTGCAACACTAGTCGGTTCGGACCTCCAGTACCTGTTACGGCACCTTCATCCTGGCCATGGATAGATCACCTGGTTTCGGGTCTACACCCAGCGACTCGAACGCCCTATTCGGACTCGATTTCTCTACGGCTTCCCTATTCGGTTAACCTTGCCACTGAATGTAAGTCGCTGACCCATTATACAAAAGGTACGCCGTCACCCCGAAGGGCTCCGACTTTTTGTAAGCACGCGGTTTCAGGATCTATTTCACTCCCCTCCCGGGGTTCTTTTCGCCTTTCCCTCACGGTACTAGTTCACTATCGGTCGATGATGAGTATTTAGCCTTGGAGGATGGTCCCCCCATATTCAGACAGGATTACACGTGTCCCGCCCTACTTTTCGCTAGCTCAGTACCACACAGATCTTTTCGCATACGGGGCTATCACCCACTATGGCCGGCCTTTCCAGACCGCTTTGCTAAGTTCTGCGCTATCACTAGCAGGCTCTTCCGATTTCGCTCGCCACTACTTTCGGAATCTCGGTTGATGTCTTTTCCTCGAGCTACTGAGATGTTTCAGTTCACCCGGTTCGCCTCGCACACCTATGTATTCAGTGTGCGATACCTTTCGGTGGGTTTCCCCATTCGGAAATCTCCGGATCAAAGCTCATTTGCCAGCTCCCCGAAGCTTATCGCAGGCTATCACGTCCTTCGTCGCCTATCATCGCCAAGGCATCCACCACGTGCTCTTATTCACTTGACCCTATAACTTTGACGTCTCTCACGAGATCCAAAGCCCATCAAGGAATTGCCAGGTCTTTCACCTGGCGCGTTATGCCGTCTTCAATTTTCGTCATTGCAGACGAAGATGAAGTTCGTTTGACGCAATCAAGTATGTCATCGACGGCACGGTGAGCTAAAACCTTTACGAATTCGCTCTTTCCGTCGACAACGCTGATTCGACTCTATGAATTTTTAAAGAACAGCCGATTGATCGAACAATCTCGATCAACAACAAAAAAGCCTCACGCCCTATCGCGTCAAGCCGCTTTGTTGTTGAGGCGTACCACACGCACGCCTTCGCTTGTATTTGGTGGAGGATGACGGGATCGAACCGACGACCCCCTGCTTGCAAAGCAGGTGCTCTCCCAGCTGAGCTAATCCCCCAAACCTGGATGGATGGTGGGTCTGGTTGGATTCGAACCAACGACCCCCGCCTTATCAAGACGGTGCTCTAACCAACTGAGCTACAGACCCGAAGCACACCAAGGCGCTTTGGGCCAGGCCAAATGCCTCAGTCGCCGGGCGACAACCCTCCAACAACCGATAAGTGTGGACGTTTGAATTGAACTGCAGTTTCCAGAAAGGAGGTGATCCAGCCGCACCTTCCGATACGGCTACCTTGTTACGACTTCACCCCAGTCACGAACCCTGCCGTGGTAATCGCCCTCCTTGCGGTTAGGCTAACTACTTCTGGCAGAACCCGCTCCCATGGTGTGACGGGCGGTGTGTACAAGACCCGGGAACGTATTCACCGTGACATTCTGATCCACGATTACTAGCGATTCCGACTTCACGCAGTCGAGTTGCAGACTGCGATCCGGACTACGACTGGTTTTATGGGATTGGCTCCCCCTCGCGGGTTGGCAACCCTTTGTACCAGCCATTGTATGACGTGTGTAGCCCCACCTATAAGGGCCATGAGGACTTGACGTCATCCCCACCTTCCTCCGGTTTGTCACCGGCAGTCCCATTAGAGTGCCCTTTCGTAGCAACTAATGGCAAGGGTTGCGCTCGTTGCGGGACTTAACCCAACATCTCACGACACGAGCTGACGACAGCCATGCAGCACCTGTGTTACGGCTCTCTTTCGAGCACCAAGCCATCTCTGGCAAGTTCCGTACATGTCAAAGGTGGGTAAGGTTTTTCGCGTTGCATCGAATTAAACCACATCATCCACCGCTTGTGCGGGTCCCCGTCAATTCCTTTGAGTTTCAACCTTGCGGCCGTACTCCCCAGGCGGTCAACTTCACGCGTTAGCTTCGTTACTGAAGAAATGAATCCCCAACAACCAGTTGACATCGTTTAGGGCGTGGACTACCAGGGTATCTAATCCTGTTTGCTCCCCACGCTTTCGTGCATGAGCGTCAGTGCAGGCCCAGGGGATTGCCTTCGCCATCGGTGTTCCTCCGCATATCTACGCATTTCACTGCTACACGCGGAATTCCATCCCCCTCTGCCGCACTCCAGCAATGCAGTCACAGATGCAGTTCCCAGGTTAAGCCCGGGGATTTCACACCTGTCTTACATCACCGCCTGCGCACGCTTTACGCCCAGTAATTCCGATTAACGCTTGCACCCTACGTATTACCGCGGCTGCTGGCACGTAGTTAGCCGGTGCTTATTCTTACGGTACCGTCATGAGCCCCCTTTATTAGAAGAGACCTTTTCGTTCCGTACAAAAGCAGTTTACAACCCGAAGGCCTTCATCCTGCACGCGGCATGGCTGGATCAGGCTTGCGCCCATTGTCCAAAATTCCCCACTGCTGCCTCCCGTAGGAGTCTGGGCCGTGTCTCAGTCCCAGTGTGGCTGGTCGTCCTCTCAGACCAGCTACAGATCGTCGGCTTGGTGAGCCTTTACCCCACCAACTACCTAATCTGCCATCGGCCGCTCCATTCGCGCAAGGCCCGAAGGTCCCCTGCTTTCATCCGTAGATCGTATGCGGTATTAGCACAGCTTTCGCTGCGTTATCCCCCACGATTGGGCACGTTCCGATGTATTACTCACCCGTTCGCCACTCGCCGCCAGGATTGCTCCCGCGCTGCCGTTCGACTTGCATGTGTAAGGCATGCCGCCAGCGTTCAATCTGAGCCAGGATCAAACTCTATAGTTCGATCTTGAAGTTTTCGCTCATAAACGGAATTGAAGTGAACTTCAATTTCCATGAGCATTTGAGAGGCCTTGCGGCCTCAGTTCCGAAGAACTTGGCAATTCGCCTCAAACGCCCACGCTTATCGGCTGTATATTTTTAATGATCCCACTCAAAATTCTTCATTTCGAGCCAGACTCGCTGCGATCAGCGAAGCCTTAGATTATCGCACAGATTTTAAAGACCTGTCAAACTTCGGGGTTATCCCCCGCACCAAGGATTCGATCCGGCATCAGCCTTCCCGTCTTGGGCGAAGCCTTGCATTATGGCACACCAACGAATCCTTCGTCAACACTGACGAAGCATATCTTCAGCAGATGCTCCCAGCCATTCACTTGAGTGAGCGACCCGGCAGTTCCAAAAACGCAGTGCTTACACTAAAAGCAAAAAGGCCCAACCGTCATGGTTGGGCCTTTTTGGGCTGTAAGAGCCTGACGATGACCTACTTTCACACGGGAACCCGCACTATCATCGGCGCTGAGGCG